>CAVUUL010000001.1:0-338349 GCA_963744685.1 uncultured Solirubrobacteraceae bacterium
AGGTCCCCGGGTACGCCCCCTCGGGCAGATCGCCATGCGGGGCCGACGCGGCGGCCCGGATCTCGGCGCGGGTGCAGAAGCACGGGTAGAGCCGGCCCGCCCGCTCGAGCTCGGCGAGGGCGGTCTCATACAGGCCGAACCGCTCGGACTGGCGCACCGGCGTGCCATCCCAGTCGATGCCGAGCGCGCGCAGATCGCCAAGCTGGTCCTGCTCCCACTCGGGGCGGGAGCGCTGTGGGTCGAGGTCCTCGACCCGGACCAGGAACCGCGAGCCGGCCGCCCGCGCGAACAGCCACGCGGCGAGCGCGGTGCGCAGGCTGCCGAGGTGAAGCGGGCCCGTGGGGGAGGGCGCGAAGCGTCCGACCATCAGGAGGATTAAAGGAAGCGCGCCGGACTTTGGCGCTTAAAGTGAGAGCGCCCCGGTACCGGCGGGATATGAGGCCGGACTCGGGGCGCGCTCGAGGGAGGAGAGGTACTGCGCTGCAAATGATAGGAACCCGCGCCTAGAAGTCAAAGACGGGTATTCGATGCCACCCATAAGAAGCATCGATCAATCTCCGCCGGCGCGGGAGGGGGTCAACCGAGCGCCCAGCGCGATCGCGCGCTGAGCCCGCCGGCGCGGATCGCACGCTCGGTGTCGGCGGAGCGCAGCGTCGTCGGGTAGGGTGGTCGCTTCCACGGGTGAGCGGCGATCGTTCCGTAGTGCTCGCGCACATCCGCGGTGAGCTCACCGCGATGCTCGGCGCACGCGTAGCGCCGGCGCCCGAGCGGTCCGCCGCCGAGCCACAGCAGCCAGCGGCCGGGGTGAATGTCCAGGTACTCACCGAACGCCAGCTCGCGCAGCGAGCGCTCGAGCGCGCCCTGGGTCGGGCGGTCGGGAGTGGCGCCGCAGATGTCGCAGCGGAAGACGACCTGGACGGGCATCGACACACCCAAGGCTACCCATCCCGGCCCGGGCATCCCGGCCCCCGGCATCCCGGCCCGGCGCTACGCGTGCAGCGGGGCGACCCCCGCGGGCACGTCCTCGAGCATCGCGTCGAAGCGCTCGTCGACGCGCGCGTGGAGGTGCCACTCGTCGCCGGCGCCGGTGACCAGACCCGAGCGGGCGAGACGTGCGAGCGCGTGCGAGACCGACGGTCGCTCGGCGCCGACGAGCCGGCCGAGCAGCTGATGGGTGAGCGGCAGCGTGAGCCGCACGCCGCCAGGCTCGACGTGACCCCAGCGCGAGGCGAGATGCAGCAGCAGCAGCGCCAGGCGGATCTCCAGCCTGGGCTGGCAGGTGATCGCCCGCTGCACGTTGAGGTTGTGGGTCCGCCGTTCGGCTCGGGCGAGCAGCACCTGGGTGAGGTGCGGCCAGCGCGCCACGCGCTCGGCGAAGGGGGCATCGAGCACCGCCAGCCGCGCCGGGACGAGCACCCGCCACCCGGTGGAACAGGTGAACATCTCGTCGGGCTCGCACGTGTTCGGCTCGAGCAGATCGCCCGCGCCGAGCAGTTCGGACGCGACCCGATCCCCGACGGTGACGTTGATCGCGAGCACGCCTTCGACGATCAGGATCCCGGGTCCGCGGCCGATCTCACGCAGGTGCCGGTTGAGGTCGAGCTCGCCGATACCGGCCGCGAACACGACCGCGGCGGTCATCCGCCGGGCGGCGAGCCGGACGCCGACGTCGAGGCTGTCGGCGAGCTCGGAGTCGAGGTCGAGGAGATAGCGCAGCGACCCGGTGCTGCGCTCGGACGCGCGACCGATCCGGGGCAGGCCGCCGTCCGCGGCCCCCGCCGGTGCGTCTCCACCTGCATGCGGGCGTGGTGTATCCGTCACGCCACCTCGGCGATCACTGGAAGGGTCAGCCTCTCCTGGGGTGAGCATACGCTCGGGAGGCACCGCTCGCCGCAATCCGGTCACTCGGCCCCGGCTCACCGTAATCCTGATTACCGTCACCCGCGTTACGCCCGACCGCCAGATCCCGTGCGCGAGGAGTAGACCGTCGCTCTCATGTGTCTCGCAATCCCTGGGCAGGTGATCGAGCTTGTCGACGAGCTCAACCAGATCGCCAAGGTCGACGTCGTCGGCGTGCGCCGCAACATCAACGTCAGCCTGCTCGCCGATGACGGCGACGGCGCGCAGCCGGGCGACTGGGTCCTGATCCATGTCGGCTTCGCGCTGTCGAAGGTCGACGAGGAGGAGGCCCACGCCACGCTGGCGCTGCTGCAGGAGATGGGGGCCGACTACGAGCAGGAGCTCGAGGAGCTGAAGGCGAGCCTGATCGAATGAGCGGCGAGGAGGGACAGCACTGCATCACCTGCGGTGACATCGCGGTCGAGATGACCGTCGTCGAGCTCGACCATGACGGCGCGCTGGCGATGTGCGTCGACGACGAAGGCCGCTGTGAGACCGTCGATGTCACGCTGGTGGCTCCGGTTCGTCCCGCCGACCGCGTGCTCGCCCACGCGGGCACCGCAATCGCCCTGCCGGGGGGCGGTCGGTGAGGTTCGTCGACGAATACCGCGACGCCGCCCTGGGCCAGGCCCTGGCCGGCGAGATCCTGGCGGCGGTCGACCCGGGGCGCCACTACAAGGTGATGGAGGTGTGCGGGGGGCACACCCACTCGATCTACAAGTACGGGGTCGACGACCTGCTGCCGCCCAACGTCGAGCTCGTCCACGGCCCCGGGTGCCCGGTGTGCGTGATCCCGATGGGCCGTGTCGACGACGGAATCGCCATCGCCGGGCACGACGATGTGATCCTCACCTGCTTCGGCGACATGCTGCGTGTCCCCGGCTCGCGTCAGACGCTGCTGGAGGCAAAGGCGGAGGGGGCCGACGTCCGGATGGTGTACTCGCCGCTGGACGCGCTGCGGATCGCGCGGGAGAACCCCGACCGCCAGGTGGTGTTCTTCGCGATCGGCTTCGAGACGACGGCGCCGTCGACCGCGCTCACCCTCAAGCGGGCCAAGCGCGAAGGGATCTCGAACTTCTCGTGCGTCTGCAACCACGTGACGATCGTCCCGCCGCTGCGCGCGCTGCTGGAGTCGCCCGATCTGCGGCTCGACGGCTTCCTCGGCCCAGGTCACGTCTGCACCGTCGTCGGGGCGCGGCCGCTGGGGTTCATCCCGGCCGACTACGGCAGGCCGGTCGTCATCTCCGGCTTTGAGCCGCTGGACATCCTGCAGTCGATCCTGATGATCCTGCGCCAACTGCGCGACGGTCGCTGCGAGGTGGAGAACCAGTACCGGCGCGTCGTCCCCGACGAGGGGAACCTGCGTGCACTGGAGGTGATGGCCGAGGTCTTCGAGCTGCGACCGCATTTCGAGTGGCGCGGACTGGGCTTCATCTCGCAGTCGGCGCTGCGGCTCAGCGACGCATATGCGGACTTCGATGCCGAAAGGCGCTTCAGTACGCCCGGTGTCCGCGTCGCGGATCCGAAGGCGTGCCAGTGCGGCGAGGTGCTCAAAGGAGTTATCAAGCCCTGGGAGTGCAAGGTGTTCGGCACCGGCTGCACGCCCGAGCACGCGATCGGTACCTGCATGGTCTCGCCCGAGGGCGCGTGTGCCGCGTACTACAACTTCGGCCGCTACGCACGCCAGAAGGAGGCCGTGTGAGCGACCTGGTGCGAGGGGCGACGCCGGGGCGCACGCGCCGGGAGGAGCGGGTGCTCGAGCTGATCGAGACAGCGCGCTCCAAGCGCCCGCGCTTTCGCGACGAGCACATCACGCTCGCGCACGGCGCGGGCGGCAAGGCCACCCAGACCCTGATCGAAGGGCTGCTCGTCCCGGCGTTCGGCGGCAGCGCGCTGGCCCAACTCGGTGACGCGGGGCGGGTGGCGCTCGGCGGCCACGCCCCGGAGGTCGTCATGACCTCGGACAGCTTCGTCGTCTCGCCGCTGCGGTTCCCCGGCGGCTCGATCGGCGAGCTCGCCGTCAACGGGACCGTCAACGACCTGGCGATGGCGGGGTCACGGGCGAGCGCGCTGACCGTCTCGCTGATCCTGGAGGAGGGCCTGGAGGCGGACACGCTTCGCGGTGAGATCGAGGCGATCGCGCGAGCCGCCGAGGTCGCCACCGTCGAGATCGTCGGAGGTGACACGAAGGTCGTCCAGCGCGGCCTGGCCGACGGGATGTACATCTGCACGACCGGGGTCGGGACCGTCGACCCCCGCGCCCGGCTGGCGCCGCAGCAGCTGCGAGCCGGCGATCGGATCATCGTCTCTGGGCCGATCGCCGAGCACGGCACCGCGATCATGCTGGCACGCGGTCAGTTCGAACTCGACGCCGAGATCGAATCTGACACGTGCTGCCTGTGGCCCGCGGTCGACGCGCTGCTCTCCGTCGCCGGGCGCGAACTGCATTGCCTGCGAGACGCCACCCGAGGCGGGGTGGCGTCCGTGCTCAACGAGCTCGCGCGAGCCTCGCACGTCGGCGTCCTCGTGCACGAAGCGGAGGTCCCGGTGCAGCCAATGGTGGCCGCCGCCTCCGAGCTGCTCGGGATCGACCCGATGTACGTCGCCAACGAGGGGCGCCTGGTCGCCTTCGTCACCCCGCAGGCGCAGGACGACGCGCTGGCCGCGCTCCGTGCCGTCCCGGGGTGCGAGCAGGCCGCGGTGATCGGCGAGGTCACCGCGGAGCCGCCGGGGATGGTGCTCGTCGCCACCGCGTTCGGCGGGCGCCGGGTGATGGATCTGCTCGTCGGCGACCCGCTGCCCAGGATCTGCTGAAGCCACCCCCGATCGACCCACTGCGAGAGAGGACACCCATGGCCACCCCGACCGAGTTCATCCCCAATCAGGCGGCGACCGAGGCGGTGACCGCGCACGTGCTGTGGATCACCGCCGGCCAGTCGTGCGAGGGCGACTCGGTGGCGATGACGGCGGCCACCAATCCGAGCCTCGAGGACATCATCCAGGGCGTGATCCCGGGCATGCCGCGGGTCGTGGTTCACAACGGGGTGGTCGCCTTTGAGAACGGGCAGGAGTTCATTCAGGCGTGGTTCGACGCCGAGCAGGGCAAGCTCGATCCGTTCGTGCTGGTGGTCGAGGGTTCGCTGGGCAACGAGCAGGTGAGCGGCGACGGATTCTGGACCGGGTTCGGGATCGACCCGCGGACCGACCAGCCGATCACCGTCAACGAGTGGATCGACCGGCTCGCGCCCAAGGCGGCGGCGGTCGTCGCGGTCGGCACCTGCGCGACCTACGGCGGCATCCCGGCGATGAAGAACAACCCCACGGGCGCGATGGGCGTCCCGGACTACCTCGGCTGGAAGTGGCGCTCCAAGGCGAACCTGCCCGTGATCTGCATCCCCGGCTGTCCCGCCCAGCCCGACAACATGACCGAGGTCCTGATGTACCTCGTCTTCCACCTGGCGGGCCTGGCGCCGGCTCCCGAGCTCGACGAGCAGCTACGGCCGAAGTGGCTGTTCGGCCGTACCGTCCGTGAGGGCTGCAACCGCGCGGGCTTCGTCGAGGAGGGCCAGTTCGCCACCGAATACGGCTCCGACCACCGCTGCCTGGTCAAGCTCGGCTGCAAGGGGCCGGTGGTCAAGTGCAACGTCCCGGTCCGCGGGTGGGTCAACGGAATCGGAGGCTGCCCGAACGTCGGCGGTATCTGCATGGCCTGCACGATGCCGGGCTTCCCCGACAAGTACATGCCGTTCATGGAGCCTGACGCGTGGGGCGCGCGTGCCGCCGACCTGGAGCGCTTCAGCTACGGGCCGATCTTCAAGTTCTTCCGCGAGCGCAACATCAAGACCAAGTACGACATCGAGCCGGAGTGGCGCAAGCGAGGGCCGGCCCTCACCACTGGCTACCAGAAGCGCTGGTAGCCCCGCCGGGACCTGACCACGCACGCAGCCTCACGAGAGGAAGAGAGACAGTGTCCGCCACCGAGCAGAAGGTCATCGTCAAAGAGATGTCGTGGGACCCGATCACCCGCATCGTCGGGAGCCTGGGGATCCACACCGAGATCGACTTCTCCAACCGGAGGGTCAACAAGTGCTACAGCACTTCGATGGTCTTCCGGGGCTTCGACATCTTCATGAAGGGGATCGACCCGCGCGACAGTCACTTCATCACCAGTCGCATCTGTGGCATCTGTGGTGACAACCACTGCACCTGCTCCTGCCTGAACCAGAACATGGCCTACTCGGTCAAGCCACCACCGCTGGGCGACCTCGCGTTCAACCTCGCCGAGTCCGCCGACTACATGTTCGATCACGCGATCTTCAACGACTGCATGGCGAACGTGGACTTCTGCGAGCAGATGGTCAAGGACACCAACCCGTCGCTGCTCGCGACTGCGGAGAAGACGTCAGCGGCGCACTCCGACATTCATGGCTACAAGACGATCGCCGACATCATGCGGGCGCTCAACCCGTTCACCGGCTCGTTCTACCTGGAGACGCTGCAGGTCGCCCGGTACACACGGGAGATGTACTGCCTGTTCGGCGGCCGGCACACGCACCCATCCACGATAATGCCGGGCGGCTGCAGCGCCGACATCACCCACCAGACCCTGACCGACTACTACGTGCGGCTGATGCGGTACATGGACTACGTCAAGCGGACCGTTCCGATGCACGACGACCTGTACGACTTCTTCCTCACCGAGATGCCGGGCTACGACATGGTCGGCTACCGAGACACCAACCTCGTCTGCTGGGGGTCCTTCGACGATCCTGACTACGTCGACTACGACTACAGGACGATGACCGACTGGGGCCGGCGGCGCTACATCACCCCCGGCGTCGCCATCAACGGCGAGCTCGTCTCGACCGATCTGGTCGAGATCAACCTGATGATCCGGATCCTGCTCGGCTCCTCCTACTTCGACGACTGGGACCGCGAGACGACACTGGTCGACCGGGATCCGCTCGGCAACCCCGTCGACAAGCACCACCCGTGGAATAAACAGACGCTGCCGCGACCCCAGAAGCGCGACTTCGCCGACAAGTACACCTGGGTCGTCTCACCGCGCATGTACGACAAGCGCACCGACACCCATGTGTGCTGTGACACCGGAGGCGGCCCGTTCGCCCGGCAATGGGTGACCGCCAAGGCGGGGATCGTTGACTTCGGCTACCTGAAGGCGACCGGTGACTCGATCCAGATGGTGCTGCCGAAGTCGGCATCGCTGCCCGAGATGGAGCTCGAGTGGAGGGTCCCGGAGAAGTCCAACGCCGTCGAGCGCGACCGCGCGCGGTCCTACCACCAGGCCTACTCGGCGCTCGTCGGGCTGCATTGCCTGGAGCGGGCGCTCAAGGAGGTCCGCGCCGGCCGAACCAAGAGCTGGAAGGAGTTCACGGTCCCTGAGTCCGCGGTGAGCTGCGGCTTCCACGAGGCGGCACGCGGCGTCCTCTCGCATCACATGGTGATCCGGGAGGGCAAGATCGCCAACTACCAGCCCTACCCGCCGACCCCCTGGAACGCGTCCCCGCGCGATACCTACGGAACGCCCGGGCCCTACGAGGACGCCGTGCAGAACACGCCGATCTTCGAGGAGAACGGCCCGGACAACTTCAAGGGGATCGACATCATGCGCGCGGTGCGCTCGTTCGACCCGTGTCTGCCGTGCGGCGTGCACATGTACACCGGCGGTGGACGGGTCCGCAAGGTGATGCACACGCCGACCGCGTTCGCCTGATGGCCGCCCCCGCCGTGGCCCCGCCGGCCGAGCTGCTCGCGCGAGTCGAGGAGCTCTCGGCGCGGGTCGAGGGGCTCCCAGACCCGCGAGCGCGGGAGCTGGCCGAGGAGCTCGTCTCCGCGGTGATCGCGATGTACGGCGACGGGCTGGAGCGGATCATCGCCGTCATCCGGGAGTCGCGCGAGGCCGGCGCGACGATCCTTGACGAGCTCACCCAGGACGGCGCGGTCTCCAGCCTGCTGTTGATCCACGACCTGTATCCGGTCGGACTGCGCGAGCGGGTGCTGGAGGCGCTGGAGACGGTGCGCCCCTACATGGAGTCCCACGGCGGCGACGTCGAGCTGGTCGAGCTCACCGACGATGCGGTGGCGCGACTGACGCTGCAGGGCAGCTGCCACGGCTGCAGCGCCTCGCGCGCCACACTCGAGACAGCGATCACCCGGGCGCTCGAGGAGCACTGCCCGGACCTCACCGGGATCGAGGTCGGTGGCGTCCTGGACGACTCGGACCCAGCCCACCCCACGGTCTCGCAGATCACCGGCATGGCGCTGCCGATGGCAGACGGCGAGCTCGCGCGCGCAGCCGCCGGGCTCAGCCAGGAGCCGATCTGCCTGCCGATCGTGGGGCCGAGCGGATCGCCGGCGCGATGAGCGCCAACGGGGACGCGGTCGCCAGGCTGCGGGCGCTCGCCCGCGCCGGGGCGGCCGCGCGCGACGGCCCTGCCAGGGTCGCCGAGGAGCGCTGTGACCTCTGCCGCACGTCCGTGCCCGACGATCACCGCCACCTGTTGCACCTCGTCGAACGGCGGATCGTGTGCGCCTGTGAAGCGTGCTGGGCGCTGCACTCCGGCGATGCCCACTACCGGCCGACCGGGATGCGCTCGCTGTGGCTGGAGGGCTTTCAGTGCGACGAGGCGACCTGGGCCTCGTTGCAGATCCCGATCGGCCTGGCGTTCTTCATGCGCTCGAGCGTGTCGGGGACGGTCGTGGGTTTCTATCCCAGCCCCGCGGGCGCCACCGAGTCCGAGCTCCCGCTCGAGACGTGGGACGCGCTCGTGGCGGCCAACCCGGTGCTCACCCGGCTCGACGCCGACGGCGAGGCACTGGTCGCCAACCGCCTGTCCGACCCACCCCAGTACGCGATTCTGCCGATCGACCGCTGCTACGAGCTCGTCGGGCTGATTCGCACGCGGTGGGAGGGGATCAGCGGGGGCGACGCGCTCGCCGAGGCCGTGCCGGAGTTCTTCGAACGCGTCCGCAGGGCGGCGACTCCTCCGCCGGACGGGGTGGTCGCCGCATGAGCCCGGAACCCGCGAGCGACACCCGCGCCGCCTCGATCCCAGCCCCCACGCTGGAGATCACCGGCGCCGCCCACGTGGCTTTCGCCGCCGCGCCGACGATGCGTTTCGAGGCGCTCGTCCGCGAGCCCGACGCGATCCCCGTGCAGTCGATCGCGCTGTCGGTCCAGGTGATGATCGACCCGGCGAGGCGCGGGTATGACCCGGCGACCCGCGAGCGCCTGGCCGAGCTGTTCGGCCCGCCGGAGCGCTGGGCGCCGTCGACATCGGGCCTCGCGTGGGCGCGCGTCGCGGTCACCGTGCCCGGGTTCACCGGGGAGGCGCCGTTCGGCATCGAGGTCCCCTGTACCTACGACCTCGAGGTGGCCGCCGCGAAGTACTTCTACGCGCTACAGGACGGCGTCGTACCGCTCTCCTTCCATTTCAACGGCAACGTCTTCTACCGCGACGGCGACGGCCGCCTGCAGATGACCCCGATCTCCTGGTCGACGACAGCGCGCTACGAGCTGGCGGTCAGCGCCTGGCGGGCGATGATCGCCGAGCACTACCCGGGCGGCGGGTGGGTGCGCGTCGGCGATGACACGCTCGCGCGGCTGCACGCGCTGCGGGCCGAGCGAGGCCTGGCCACGATCGACGGCGTGCTGGGCGAGTTGCTGGGGGCCGGCTGATGGACGCAACCCTCGACGGCCTCGTCTCCTCGCTGCTGTACGAGGGCTACGCGCTGTACCCCTACACGCCCGAGGCGACCAAGAACGCGACGCCGACGCCGTTCGGGATCGTCTACCCGCCTGCGTATGCCGCCGAGTGCGAGGGGGCCCACGATCATGCGCGGCTGGAAGCGCTCGCCGTCGCTGACCCAAGCGCCCCGGCCGATCTCACGGCGACGTTGCGCTGGCTCGCTCCGAGCGGGAAGCGCCACCGGGCGGACGAGCACAGCGCCGTGCTCGGGCCGGTCGGGATCGGGGAGCGGACAACCACCGCGATCCCCGGCGGCCGGTTGACCCTCCGCTCCGAGCCACCCGACACCTCCGGTCACATTCGAGTCCGCGCCTGCGTGCACAACACAGCCAGGGTTGCGGCGAGGCTCGACCGTGCCGGTGCGCTCGCCTCCTCGCTGATCTCGGTGCACCTCGTCGTCGAGATCTCGGGCGGGCGGTTCGTCTCCCCGCTCGAGGCGGGCCTGCGCAGCGTGAACATCTGGCCGGTGCTCGCCGGCACCGCCGACGAGGCGGTGCTCGGCGCCGGGATCGTGCTCCCGGACCACCCGCGGCTTGCGCCCGGCAGCTACGGCAACCTGTTTGACAACACCGAGATCGAGGAGGCGCTCGTCCTCCACGTCCACACGCTCGGAGAGCCCGAGCGCGCGGCCGCCCGGGCCGGCGACCAACTCGTCGGAGACATGCTCGAGCGGGCGCTGGCGCTCGGTCCCGAGGAGATCATGGCGCTGCACAGTGGCCTCTCCGACAGCACGGCGATCGCCGAATCACGCAGGGCGGCGATGCCGGACGACGACTCCGAGATCAAGGGCGAGCGGGCGACAGACGTCGACGGCCGGCGTGTCTGCCTCGGCGACACGGTCTTGCTCCGTCCCGGGGTCGACCGCGACCCCTACGACCGCATGCTCGACGGGCGGCGCGCCACCGTCGAGCGCATCTACATCGACTCCGACGATCGCGTCCAGCTTGCGATCACCGTCGACGACGTCCCCGGTCAGGACCTCCTGCGAGAGACCGGCCGCTACCTGTTCTTCTTCGTCCACGAGGTGGCGCTTCCATGACAACGGCAAGGATCCCGCAGGTGCTCGTCGCCGGCATCGGCAACACCTGGCTGCACGACGACGGGTTCGGCTCGGAGGTGGTCCGCGTGTTGCGCGAGCGTGGGGCGCCGCCGGCCGGCGTCCACCTCGCCGACTTCGGCACGAGCGGCCTGGACCTCGCCTATGAGGCGATGCGCGGCTACGACGCGCTGATCCTGGTCGACGCGTCGCGCCAGGGGGAGGCTCCGGGGACTCTGTACGTGATGGAGCCCACCGCCGAGGACGTCGACGGTTCGATCGAGGACGGCCAGGCGCTCGACCCACATGGCATGGACCCGCTGAACGTCCTGCGCTTCGTCAAGTACGTCGGCGGCTGGCCGGGCCGCGTGGTGGTGATCGCATGCGAGCCTGAGGAGATCACCGACGTCGGCTTCGGTCTCTCCGACCCCGTCGCCGGCGCGCTCGGGCGGGGGGCGGATGTCGTGCTGGAGACCGCGTCGGAGCTGCAGTCCGAGCTGTCGGCCCCCGGAGCCGCGCGTGCATGAGCTGTCGGTAGCCGGCGCCGTGCTCGACACCGCCCTGCGCCATGCGGCCGGCCGGCGGGTGACGAGCGTCGCGGTGCGCACCGGGGCGATGCGCCAGGTCGTGCCCTCCTCGCTGGAGTTCTACTTCGCGATCGTCGCCCGGGATACCGCCTGCGAGGACGCGGAGCTGCGCCTCGTCGAGGTCGAGACCGAGCTGCGCTGTCGCGCCTGTGATACCTGCTGGTCGCCGATCATCCCCGCCTTCCGGTGTCCGGCGTGCGGCGGGGCCGAGGTCGCGATCATCGCCGGGCAGGAGCTGGAGGTCGACTACATCGAGGTCGAACAGGAGGAGACCGCATGCATCGCACCAGGGTGAGGATCGTCGAGGACGCGCTCGACGCCAACAACACGATCGCCCGCGCCAACCGCGCCGACTTCGATCGCGAGGACGTCGCGGTGCTCAACCTGATGAGCGCGCCCGGCGCCGGCAAGACCTCGCTGCTCGAAGCCGCGCTCGCCGAGCCGCTGCCGGGCGGCGCGCGTGTTGGGGTGCTCGAGGGAGACGTGCAGGGGTCGCTGGACGCCGACCGCCTCGCCGATCGCCACGTGCCGGTGGTGCAGCTCAACACCGCGGGCGGTTTCGGCGGCGAGTGCCACCTCGACGCGAACATGGTGCGCTCGGCGATCTACCAGCTCCCGCTGTCCGAGATCGAGCTGCTCGTCATAGAGAACGTCGGCAACCTCGTCTGCCCGGCCGAGTTCCGCGTCGGTGAGGACGCCCGCGCGATGGTGTGCTCGGTCACCGAAGGTGAGGACAAGCCGCTGAAGTACCCGCTCATGTTCCGTGCGTGCGAGCTGGTGGTGATCAACAAGATCGACCTGCTGGCGCACCTCGACTTCGACCTCGACAAGCTCATCTATCACCTCGACGCCGTCAACCCGCAGGCCCGGCGGATGCTCACGAGCGCTCGGACGGGGGAGGGGGTCGAGGAGCTGCGCGAGTGGCTGTCCGCGCTCGCGGCGCGGGCGCCCGCCGTGCTGTGATGGGCGCGACGGCCGTCGCCGAGCTCACCGAGACGCGCCTGGAGCAACGGCGCCGGGCCGGTCATGAGTTCTTCGCCTCTCAGGCGCCGCGGCTGGCCGAGCTCTGTCACCACATGGCTGAGCGCTTCGCCCGCGGTGGCCGGCTGGTCGCGATCGGCACCGAGCCCGCGGCCCGCTCCGACGTCCGCCACGTCACCGTCGAGTTCGTCCATCCGGTGATCGTCGGCAAGCGGGCGCTGCCCGCCATCGGTCTCACCGGCGACGGCGCTGCGCTGGAGCGAGAGCTGGCGTTGACCGTCGCCGCGGATGACATCGTGATGGCGTTCGGCGAGCCCGACGCGGCCGACGACCGGGTACGCCGGGCGGTCGCGGTTGCCCGAGACAGCGGAGCGCTCACCATCGCGTTCGCTCCGCTCGGCGCCGAGGTGGAGCTCGAGCCGCCGGCCGCCGACCCGTTCGTGCGCCAGGAGCTGGTCGAGACCGCCTACCACGTGCTGTGGGAGCTCGTCCACGTGTTCTTCGAGCATCGCGGTCTGCTGCAGGGTCGCACGGAGCGTCGCGTGCACGACGCCGGGGCCTCGAGCTTTCTCTACCCGTTCCTCTCCGAGGGCGAGTCCGACCTCGATGCGGTGCTGGCCGACGTCGCGGCGTCGGCCCAGATCAAGTTCGCCGACGTGGTTGAGCTGCGTGCCGCCACGCTGGCGGGCGCGCGTGAGACGCTCGCCGAGGCCGCCGCGGCGCTCCGCCGGGGGCTGGACGCGGGCGGGCGGGTGCTCGCGCTCGGCAACGGTGGCTCGGCCACCGATGCGACCGACGTGGTCGCCGACTTCCTGTCACCGCCGCCGGGCTATGGGTGGCCCGGTCGGGCCGCCATTGACCTGGTGGCCGACAGCGCAATCCTCACCGCGCTGGCGAACGACATCGGCTCCGAGGCGATCTTCGCCCGTCAGATCATCGCCCACGGCCGGCCCGGCGACACGGTGCTCGCCCTGTCGACGAGCGGCAACTCACTGTCGGTTCTCGACGCGCTCGCCGAGGCGCGCCGCCGCGGTCTGCAGACGATCGCGCTCGTCGGATACGACGGCGGGAGAGTCGCCGCCGAGGGGCTCGCCGACCATGTGATCGTCAGCCCGTCGCCGTACATCCCACGTATCCAGGAGGCGCAGGCAACCGTCTACCACCTCTTGCGCGAGCTGGTCGCGTGAGCACGCTCGAGCGACTGCGGCTGCGCATTCGAGTCAGCGGCACGGTGCAGGGCGTCGGCTTTCGCCCGTTCGTGTTCCGGCTCGCGCACGCGCACGACCTGGCGGGCTGGGTGCTCAACGACGAGCGCGGCGTGCTGCTCGAGGTCGAGGGTGCCGCCGCGGCGATCGAGCGCTTCGTCGGTGAGCTGCGCACCGATGCGCCGCCGCTGGCGGTCGTCGAGCAGATCAGCCATCAGCCGGTCGCGGCTGCGGATGAGCGCGGCTTTCGCATCCTCGCGAGCGCGCGCCACGACTCGTCGGTCGCGCCGCCGGTCGCCGCTGACAGCGCGCCGTGCGCGGACTGCCTGGGCGAGCTGCGAGACCCCGGCGACCGGCGCTACCGCTATCCGTTCATCAACTGCACCAACTGCGGCCCGCGCTTTACGATCGTCACCGGCGTCCCCTACGACCGGCCGCTGACGACGATGGCCGCATTCACGATGTGCGCGCAGTGCGCCGGTGAGTACGGCGACCCGCTGGACCGGCGCTTCCATGCTCAGCCCAACGCGTGCCCCGCCTGCGGGCCGCGCCTGCGGCTGGCCGTGCCCGATGGGACGCCCGTCACCGACCTCGGCGGCGCCCGCGACGCGGTCGAGTTCGTCGCCCGCCGGTTGCACGAGGGCGCGATCGTCGCGATCAAGTCGGTCGGCGGCTTTCACCTCGCCTGCGACGCGCGTCACCAGCCGGCGGTCGCCGCCCTGCGCTCCCGCAAGCATCGCGAGGACAAGCCGTTCGCCCTGCTCGTCGGGTCGGTCGCCGCCGCGCGCTCGCTCGTGGCGCTCGATGCTCAGCAGGAGGCGCTGCTGACCAGCGCGGCCCGCCCGATCGTGCTCGCCGCGCGGCGAGCGGCACACGACGCGGTCGCGCCCGCGGTGGCACCCGCCGTCGCGCCCGGACTGCCCGAGCTCGGCGTGATGCTCGCCTCGGCGCCGCTGCACGAGCTGCTGCTCGACGATCTTGCGCGGCTCACCGGCGATGTGGATCACCCGCTGGTGATGACCAGCGGAAACGTCTCCGATGACCCGATCGCGTTCACCGACGAGGACGCGCTCTCACGTCTGGCAGCGATCGCCGACCTGTTTCTGCTCCACGACCGGCCGATCCAGACGCGCACCGACGATTCGGTGTTGCGCGTCGCGACCCTGCCCGCCGGTCGCCGGACGGTGATGTTGCGGCGCTCGCGCGGATACGTTCCGTCCTCGCTCGCGCTTCCGATCGCCGCCGAGCCTCCGATCCTCGCCTGCGGCGCCGAGCAGAAGTCGACCTTCTGCCTGGCCGCGGGGGAGCACGCGTGGGTCGGGCACCACATCGGCGACCTCGAGCATTACGAGACGCTGCGTGCCTTCCGGGACGGCATCGCTCATTTCGAGCGACTGTTCGCGGTGGCGCCCGAGCGGATCGTCCATGACCTGCACCCGGACTACCTGTCCACCGGCTACGCGCTTCAGCGCGACGGGATCGAGCATCTCGCGGTCCAGCACCACCACGCCCACCTCGCCGCCTGCCTGGCCGAGCACGGCGTGACCGAGCCGGCGGTCGGCGCGATCTACGACGGCACCGGGCTGGGCACCGACGGCACGGTGTGGGGCGGCGAGCTGCTGAGCGGCGGGCTGGGCGGCTTCGCGCGCGACGGTCACCTGTGGCGGGTGCGGATGCCGGGCGGCACGGCGGCCGTCCGGCAGCCATGGCGAATGGCGGCGGCGTGGCTGCAGGAGGCGTTTGCCGATGACCGTCCGGTGCCGCGACGCCTGAGGCACGTCGTTGCCTGTGGGCGGTGGGAAGCGGTGCGGTCCATTGCCGCCCGCCCCGAGCTCTCCCCGGTGACCACGAGCGTCGGGCGGTTGCTCGATGCGATCGGCGCGCTGTGCGGCCTCGGCGCAGAGGTGACCTTCGAGGGGCAGACGGCGATCGCGCTGGAAGCCGCCGCGTGGGCGGCCACGGAACGCGTTGGCTACGAACTGGAGCTCACCGCGCGGGACGGTCTGCTCGTGCTCGATCCCCGGGCGCTCGTCCGCGCGGTGGCGCTCGATCTCGAGCGTGATGTCGACGTCCCCGCGCTTGCCGCGGGCGTGCACGAGGCGCTCGCCCGCGCAACCGCGCTGGCGCTCGAACGGACTGCGCGCGCCGCCGGGACGGGCACCGCGGTGCTGAGCGGTGGCGTGTTTCAGAACCGCTGGCTGCTGCAGTCGGTCGCCGACCGGCTGCACCGCGCCGGGCTGCGCGTGCTCGTGCCCGAGCGCCTGCCACCGAACGACGGCGGGATCTCGTTCGGCCAGGCCGCGGTCGCCGCCGCCATCTACAGTCGATCGATTCGATGAGCGGCTCCGGATCCACGCGACGCGGCAGGCTTCTGGCGTTCTGGCGCTCGCTCAGCGTCGGGGAGAAGCGCACGGTCCTGGCGATGGCCGCGGTGATCGTCGCGCTGCACGCGGCCGGCTTCGGGATCATCCTCGGGCTGGTCGCACCTCACCGCTACGCGCTCGGCGCGTCCGGCGTGTTCACCGTCGGGCTCGGGATCACGGCCTGGACGCTCGGGCTGCGCCACGCCTTCGACGCCGACCACATCGCGGCGATCGACAACACGACCCGCAAGTTGATGCACCAGGGCCGCCGCCCGCTGAGCGCCGGCTTCTGGTTCTCGCTCGGTCATTCGACGATCGTGTTCACGCTCTCGTTCCTGCTCGCACTCGGTCTGCGGTCCCTGGCCGGCCCGGTGCGGGACTCGGGCTCGTCACTGCATGCGGTGACGGGCTGGCTGGGGACGCTCGTGTCCGGCTCGTTCCTCTACCTGATCGCGGCGCTCAACGTCGTGACCCTGGCGGGCATCGTCGCGATCTTCCGCGAGATGCGCACCGGCCGTTTCGACGAGGAGGCGCTGGAGCGCCGGCTTGCCGAGCGGGGGTTGTTCAACCGCATCCTGGGCCGTGTGGGCCGAGCCGTCACCTCGCCGCGGCAGCTGTATCCGGTGGGCGTCCTGTTCGGGCTCGGCTTCGACACCGCCACCGAGGTCGCGCTGCTCGTCGTCGCCGGCACGGCGGGTGCGGCGGGGCTGCCGTTCTACGCGGTGCTCAGCCTGCCTCTGCTGTTCGCCGGCGGCATGTGCCTCGCCGACACGATCGACGGCGCGTTCATGAACGTCGCCTACGGATGGGCGTTCTCCACGCCGGTCCGCAAGGTCTTCTACAACCTTGCCATCACCGGACTCTCGGTCGCGGTCGCGTTTGCGATCGGCACCATCGAGCTCAGCGGACTGGTTGCACAGAAGCTCGACCTCAGCGGCCCCTTCTGGAGCTGGTGGGAGTCGATCGACATCAACCTGCTCGGCTTCGTGATCGTGGGCCTGTTCGTGCTCGTCTGGGCGGGCGCGCTCTGCTACTGGCGCCTTGCCCGGGTCGAGGAGCGCTTCGGCGAGCGGCTCACTCCGCTCTGAGCGCCTCGGCGACCGGCGGGCGTCCGCCGCTTCAACTGCATCCAGCTAACGGCATCTATGATCCCGGAGCCGAGACACCCGTCAGCCGTCTGCGTGTCAACTGCGTCCACTTCGGCGATCGTCCGCGCGGCCACACCATTCTGATCAGCTGAACGCCGCGGGCACCGCGACCGTCGGCCCGCGGGTCTCGGCGGGCTGCTCGGCGTCGACCTCCAGCAGATCGTCCGCGCGGTCGGGCCTGACGACGACGATCTCGCCGGGTGCGTGGGCGAGCAGCCAGGCGACGTCCTCGGGGTCGAACCCCGCTGCCCCCGGGGCCGCGGCCGCGATCACGATCTGCTCGTAGCGCTCGCACTCGATCGCGCGCATCAGGCCGTGCCGGGCGGTCCGTCCGCGCTCCAGCCGGGCGTCGACCGCGACGCCGAACTGGGCCGCGCGCTGCTCGATCGCCTCCTGGGTTGCCACCGCGGCGCCCGCCTGGCGCGGCAGGGGACAGTCGAGCGGAAGCCAGCGCGGGACCTGGGCGAGGAACGCCGGAATCAGCACGGCCCCCTCCGCGCGGGCGAGGCGCAGCGCCGCGTCCAGCGCCCGGCTCGAGAGCGCGCTGGCGATGAACGGGAACAGGATCCGCCGCGCCTCGGCCACCGGCCCGTCGTTGCCCACCGGAGTCACGGGGGTACGCCAGGGGGTCTTCATCGCTCCTGCTCCTCTCGCCGGCTGCGGTCGGCGACGATCCGCAGGTCGACGCCCGGAAGCAGACGTAGCAGGCGGTCGGGTAACGGTGTCCGAGCGCGCTGCAGCATCGAGCGAGGACCCGGGGTGCCGATCAGCACATATGTGGTCCCGCGCTCGCGGGCGACCCGCTGGGCGACGACCGCCACATCGTCGCCGTACTCCACGAGCAGGTGGGCGCCGAGCACGCTGCACAGCTTGCGCAGCGCGCCTAGCTGCTCGGACTGCTCGGAGTCGGGCTCGTCGCCGGCCACCCAGAGCACGTCCAGCTCGGCACCGAGTCGCTGGGCGGAGCGCCACGCGCGGCGGACGATCCGCTGAGAGGCGGGCTGCGGGGTGACGAGCGCGAGCAGCCGCTCCCCGATCGCCCACGGCGCGGCGCTGTCGATCACCCGCTCGTGTCCGGGGCGCGCCTCGGCCGGGGGCGGTTCGGTGAGCGCCCCGTGCGGATTGCGTTGCGCCTCGATCCCCTCTGCGACCTGGCGCAGCGAGACCTCGCGCAGCGCGGTGAGGTTGGCGGGGGTGAAGAAGTTGACCAGCGCGGTCTCGATGCGCTCGGCCGGGTACACCTTGCCGCTGCGCAGCCGTTCGCGCAGCGCCCCCGGCGTGATGTCGAGCAGCATCACCTCCGAGGCATCAGCGAGCACCCGATCCGGGAGGGTCTCGCGCACGCGGGTGCCCGTGAGGTCGGCGATCTGATCCGACAGCGATTCCAGGTGCTGGACGTTGACCGTCGAGAACACGTCGATTCCCGCCTCCAGCACGGCCTCGACATCCTCGTAGCGCTTCTCGTGCTCGACGCCGGGCGCGTTGGTGTGTGCCAGCTCGTCGATCAGGCACAGCTCGGGCGCGCGGCGCAGGACCGCCTCGAGGTCCATCTCGGTGAGGACCGTCTCGCGGTACGTGATCTCCCGCCGGGGGACGGCCTCGAGCCCGGCCGCCTGCGCGGTCGTCTCGGCGCGACCGTGGGGTTCGAGGTAGCCGATCACCACGTCGCGCCCCGCCTCGAGCTCGGCTTGCCCCTCCTGGAGCATGCGGTATGTCTTGCCCACCCCGGCCGCCATCCCGAGGAAGATCTTGTGGTGACCTCGGGAGGGGCCATCGCTCATGCGCCGAGGACGTTGTGGACGACCAGGTCGATCAGCCAGATTCCGACGAACGGCGCGATCAGGCCGCCCAGGCCGTAGATGAGCAGGTTGCGGCGCAGCAGCGAGGGGGCGCCGACGGGCCGGTAGGAGACGCCCTTCAGCGAGATCGGGATCAGCATCGGGATCACGATCGCGTTGAACACGATGGCCGAGATGATCGCCGACCGCTGCGTACCGAGGTGCATGATGTTCAGGATGTGCAGCGGCCCCTGGGCCCCCGCCTTGGCCGACCAGGTGAACAGGAAGATGGCCGGCAGGATCGCGAAGTACTTGGCCACGTCGTTGGCGATGGAGAACGTGGTGAGCGCTCCGCGGGTGATGAGCAGCTGCTTGCCGACCTCGACGATCTCGATGAGCTTCGTCGGGTTGGAGTCGAGGTCGACCATGTTCCCGGCTTCGCGCGCGGCCTGGGTGCCCGTGTTCATCGCCACGCCGACGTCCGCCTGGGCGAGTGCCGGGGCGTCGTTGGTGCCATCGCCGGTCATCGCGACCATCCGCCCTTGGGCCTGGTGCTCCTTGATCAGGGCCAGCTTGTTCTCGGGAGTGGCCTCGGCCAGGAAGTCGTCGACGCCCGCCTCCTCGGCGATCTTGGCCGCGGTGAGGCGGTTGTCTCCGGTGATCATGATCGTGCGGATGCCCATCGCGCGCAGCTGGTCGAAGCGCTGTCGCATCCCCTCCTTGACCGTGTCCTTCAGATAGATCACGCCCAGCACCTGGCTGTCACGTGAGACTGCGAGCGGGGTGCCGCCCTCACGGCCGATCCGATCCAGCGCGGCGCGCAGTTCCTCGGGCGGGCGGCCGCCCTGCTTGGTGATGAAGTCGATCACGGCATCACCGGCGCCCTTGCGGAGCTGATGGCCGTCGATGTCGACGCCGCTCATCCGCGTCTGTGCGGTGAACGGGACGAATTCGGCGTTTCCGTTCAGGTCGCGATCACGGATGCCGTACTGCTTGGCGAGTACCACGATCGATCGGCCCTCGGGGGTCTCGTCGGCCAGCGAGGAGAGCTGCGCGACCTCGGCGAGCTCGGTCTCGTTGACGCCGGGCATGGGCACGAACTCGGAGGCCAGGCGGTTGCCGATCGTGATCGTGCCCGTCTTGTCCAGGAGCAGCACGTCGACGTCGCCCGACGCCTCGACCGCGCGGCCGGAGAGCGCGAGCACGTTGCGGCGCACCAGCCGGTCCATGCCCGCGATGCCGATCGCCGACAGCAGCGCGCCGATCGTCGTCGGGATCAGCGCCACGAGCAGCGAGATGAGGCTCGTGTCCGAGATGTTGGTGTGGGCGAACAGGCCGAACGGGCGCAGCGTGGCCACCACGATCATGAAGATCAGCGTCAGCCCCGCCAGCAGGATGTTGAGCGCGATCTCGTTCGGGGTCTTGCGCCGTTCGGCGCCTTCGACCAGCGCGATCATGCGGTCCATGAACGATTGACCGGGTTCCTGGGTGATCTCGACCACGATCACGTCGGAGAGCACACGGGTGCCGCCGGTGACCGCCGAGCGGTCGCCGCCGGACTCGCGGATGACCGGCGCTGACTCGCCGGTGATCGCCGACTCGTCGACTGAAGCGATGCCCTCGATCACCGTGCCGTCACCCGGGATCAGCTCACCGGCGGGCACGACGACGACATCGCCCCTGGACAGCTCCGCGGCCGGTCTCTGGGTGCCGTCGCGAAGGGTCGCGACCGTGTCCTTGCGCATCGAGCGAAGCGTGTCGGCCTGCGCGCGTCCGCGGCCCTCGGCGAACGCCTCGGCGAGGTTGGCGAAGATCACGGTCAACCACAACCAGATCGCGATCACCAGCGAGTACCACCCGGGCTGGCCGCCGGACAGCGTGTCGTCACCGGCAAGCTGCAGCACCCACGTGACCGAGGTGATCAGCGCGCCGATCTCGACGACGAACATCACCGGGTTGCGGATCTGAACGCGGGGATCGAGCTTGACCAGGCTGTCGATCAGCGCACCGCGCATCAGCTCGCCCGAGAACAGCGATGCGGACTGGCGCCGGCGGCCGGAGGGCACCGGGGGGGTGGGGGGAGTGTCGGTGGTGGCGGTGCTCATGACGTGTCCTTAGGCGTGCGCCCGATCGAGCGCGCGGTTGAGTTCCAGCACGTTCACCGACGGCTCTCCGGAGAACCCGAGGCCACGCCCTCCGGTGAATCGATGCACGAGCGTCATCACGGTGGAGAGCGGCAGGTGGCGGACCGCGGCGATGCGATGGGCCTGGATCGCCGCGTTGGCCGGTGAGATGTCCGGGTCGATGCCGGAGGCCGAGGTGTCGACGGCGTCCACCGGGACCTGCGACAGGGTCAACGACGTGTCGTAGGGCCGGTTCAGTGACAGGTACGCGCTCGCGTTGGCGGCGATCGCCCGCTCGGTCACCTTGTCGTTGGGGCCATAGTTGGCAAACGTCGTGGCAGCCCCATTGTCCGCCGGGACCGTGCCGGACGGCCGTGTCTGGAAGTAGCGCTTGTCAGGGACGGTCACCGGCTCCCCGGCGTCCAGCTTCACCTTGCCGGACTTCGTGTACACCAGGTCGGTGAACTGCTGGCCGATCAGCTTGGAGCCAACCAGCTTTCCGCGGTCGTACACGAGCTGGCCGCTCGCGTTGCCGGGAAACACGCCCTGGGCAATACCGGTGATGACCAGCGGGTACAGGATCCCGAGCATGAGTGTCAGTCCGAGGATCGCGGTGACGGCTGTGCGGATGTCTTTTCTCATCAGTGATCGTCTCTAGTAGAGGTGTCCGGTGAGGCCCTGGACGATTGGTCCGAGGAGCAGAGCGGGGAAGAAGGTCAGCGCGCCGACGAGGATGATCACGCCGATCAGCAGCACCACGAACGTGGGGTTGTCGGTCCGCATCGTGCCGAGGCCCGGTGGGCTGACGCGCTTGCCGGCGAGCAACCCGGCGACCCCGAGGGTGAACAGGATCGGGCCGTAGCGGGCGAACAGCATCGTGAAGCCGCCGAGCAGGTCGGCGAAGCTCACGCCGTGCGAGCCCAGGTTGCCGGCATTGGGCTGGATGAAGCCTGTGTAGCCGGCGAACGCGGAGCCGTTGTTGTTGGCCTGGGAGAGGTAGGCGTAAAGGGTCTCCGAGAACCCCTGCGGGCCTCTGCCGACCGCGGAGACCGATGCCCGGCCGGCGCTTGAGGCGACAGCCAGCGCCGTCGAGAAGAGCGCGGCGAGTGGCGTGAGCAGCAGGCCGATGGCGACGAGCTTGATCTCACGCGCCTCGATCTTCTTGCCCAGGTACTCGGGCGTGCGCCCCACCATCAGGCCACCGAGGAAGACGGCGAGCAGGACGTAGAGCAGCATCGAGTACAGGCCCGTGCCGACGCCGCCGAAGATCGTCTCTGACGCCGAGAGGTTGGCGAACGGGATCGCGCCTCCGATGCCGGTGAAGGACTCGATGGCGCTGTTGACCGCACCGCACGACGTGACCGTGGTGACGACGTCGAACAGCGCTGAGCCGGCGATGCCGAAGCGCTGTTCCTTGCCCTCCAGGTTTCCGCCGTCGGCTCCGTGGGTGAGTGCGGTATCGATGTGCGCGGCGTGCTGGGCCGGAGACCCGTGCGCCTCCGCGATGTAACAGACGATCACGGCGCCCAGGAACATCACCATCATCGTCGCGTAGATCGCGTATCCCTGGCGCTGGGCGCCCACCATTCGGCCGAACATGAAGACGAGCGCAGCCGGGATGACGAGCACCGCCAGCATCTCGACGAGGTTGGTGAAGCCTGTCGGATTCTCGAACGGGTGGGCGGAGTTCACGTTGAAGAACCCGCCGCCGTTGGTGCCGAGCATCTTGATCGCCTCCTGGGAGGCGACAGGTCCCATCGCGATGTGCTGCGCGCCGCCGCTGGTCAGACCGTGTGCGAACAGATACGTCGTGAAGTTCTGGATCGACCCCTGGAAGACGAGGACGAGCGCGACGACGGCCGACAGCGGGAGAAGGATGTAGAGGCAGGTGCGGACGATGTCGCGCCAGAAGTTGCCCAGCGACCTCCCGCTGCGCGAGGCGATGGCGCGGACCAGGGCGACCGCGACGACCATGCCGACCGCCGCGGAGACGAAGTTCTGCACGGTGAGCCCCGCCATCTGGCTGAAGTAGCTCATCGTGGTCTCGCCGCCGTAGTACTGCCAGTTGGTGTTGGTGAGGAACGAGGACGTCGTGTTGAACGTCACATTCCACGGCGCGGAGTGGTAGTGCAGTGGGTTCAGGCCGGTGAAGTCCCAGAACGTCTGGGTGCGCAGGATGATGTACAGCAGCACCCAGCCCGCCAGCGAGAACCACAGCAGTGACTTGGCGTAGGCCTTCCAGTCCTGACCCTGGTCGGGGTCGGCACCGAAGCCGCGGTACAGCAGGCGCTCGACCGGTCCGAGGACGGGGTCGAGCCACGTGTGACCGTCCGTGTACACGGCCCCCATGTAGCGGCCGAGGGGGATGGCGAGCGCGGTGAGGATCGCTGCGAACCCAAAGATGGTGATCCAGCCGAAGACGGTCATCAGAACCTCTCTCCGCGCAGCAGTGCGTAGAGGAGATAGAGACAGACGATCGCCGAGACGATCAGCCCGAAAAGGTCAGCGCCGCTCATATGCGGTCGATCCCCTCGAGCAATGCGTAGAGCAGCGCGAAGGCGAGCACTCCGAGAATGACTGCGACAATGTCCATGCGTTGATCCTCGGTCCGCCGCCGTCAACGCGGCATCAAGAACCTCCTAGGCGACGTACAGAAGTTGTGAAGGAGGCCTGCTCCATCGCCGTCGGCGATCCGTGGCGTCGTCGATCGCGATTCACCGAGGGGCTTCGAACCGCGATCATCCACTGATGCCCCACGCGCCCACGCTCACCCTGCACCCCTTCGCACCGATGACGGCGGACGAGCTGCGGCTCGCCACCCGCTCCGCGCTCACCGGCGCAGAGGGCTCCCGCGTTGTGAGTTGCGCGCGGCGCGAGCCTGACAAGGCGGCGTACCTCGCCTGGCGCGATGGTGCGGCGGCGGCCCCGCCGCGGGAGGCGTTCGTCGTCCTCGCCGGGGAGACCGGGATCGAGGAGGTCGTCGTCGAGCTGGGAAGCGGTGAGGTCGTGTCGCGTGACCCGGTGGCGGGCGCGCTGCCGCCGATCACGCCCGAGGACTACGCGCAGGCGGGCGAGTGCGTGCTGCGCGACGCGAGGGTGCAGCAGGCGCTGCGCGCGCGGGGCGTGGAGGACCTGTCGCTGGTGCAGATCGACGTGCTGCCGAGCGGCTGGTTCGGCCACCAGTTGGAGACGGGCCATCGCTTCGGCCGGGCGGTCGCGTATCTGAAGAAGGATCCGACCGACAACGCCTACGCGCGGCCGATCGAGCACCTGATCGCGTTCGTGGACCTCGACGCGCACCGCGTGCTCGAGATCGAGGAGGGCGAGTCACGGCCGATTCCGGGTGCCGACGGCGACTATCGGGCCGGCGTCGTGGCGCCGCGCGGGGACCTGCGTCCGTTCTCCATCACCCAGCCCGAGGGCGTGTCGTTCGTCGTCGAGGGTGGCGAGGTGCGCTGGCATCGCTGGACGTTCGTGCCCGCGATCGACCCCCAGGAGGGCCTCGTGCTGCACGACGTGCGCTACGACGGGCGGCCCGTGCTGCACCGTGGCTCCTGCCCGGAGATGATCGTCCCGTACGGCGAGAGCGATCCGATGCACAACTGGCGCACCTACTTCGACGCCGGCGAATATGGCCTGGGGTCCTCCATCAACTCGTTGGAGCTCGGCTGCGACTGTCTGGGGGAGATCACATATCTCGACGCCTGGCTGTCGGACCATCGCGGCGAGGCGCAGCGGATCGCCAACGCCATCTGCCTGCACGAGGAGGACGCCGGGATCCTCTGGAAGCACACCGACCACGCGACCGGCCACGTCGAGATCCGCCGCGGCCGTCGCTTCGTCGTCAACGCGATGGCGACCGTCGGCAACTACGAGTACGCGTTCCGCTGGTACCTCGGCCTGGACGGCACGATCGAGGTCGAGGTGCAGCTGCACGGCATCGTCTCGACGATCGCCGTCGCCCCCGACCGGGCGCCCACCGGCTCCAACCCGGTCGACGACGGCCTGGCGGCGCCCCACCATCAGCATCTCTTCTGCTTCCGTCTCGACCTCGACGTCGACGGCACCGCCAACTCGGTCGCCGAGGTGCAGGCCGCCGCGGTCCCGACCGGCCCGGAGAACCCGCTGGGCAACGCCTTCACCCCCGTGGTCACGCCGCTGCGCTCGGAGAGCGAGGCCCGGCGCGAGGCCGACGACGGCGCGGCGCGCGTGTGGACGGTGAGCAGCGGGCGGATCGGCGCCCACGGACGGCCCACCGCCTACCGCCTCGTCCCCGGTCACGGGACCTCGACCCTCCTGGCCCAGCCGGACTCGAGCGTCGCCCGGCGCGCCGGCTTCGCCGCGCACACGCTATGGGTCACCCCCTACCAGGCCTCCGAGCGCTTCCCGGCGGGTGCGTATCCCTACGGCCGCGCCGAACCCGACGGCCTGCCGGTCTGGAGCACCGACCGCGCCCTGGAGGGCGAGGACGTGGTGCTCTGGTACACGATCGGCGTCACCCACTTCGTGCGCCCCGAGGACTGGCCGATCATGCCGATGACCAAGGCCGGCTTCAGCCTCCAGCCGGTCGGCTTCTTCGACCGCAACCCGACCCTCGACATCCCGCCCTCGGGGGCCGGCTGCCACCACGCGGATGGCGGCGCGCGCAACGGCCACGCCTAGGACTGCGGGCGGGGGCGGACGGGTCGCCGGGCCCGGGCCCGGGCCCGCGCGGGCGCTCAGCCGCCGCCGGCCACGACCCGCTCGCCGCCCTGCGCTGTCACGGTCCCCTCGACCGACCGGTCCGCTCCCACCGCCCAGCCGGCGACCGCCAGCAGCGCCGCGACGGCCAGCAGTTCGACGAGGCCGGCCGTCCAGCCGCCCTCCAGGCCATGCAGGATGCCCACCGACAGCGGCCCCAGCGCGGCGATCAGGTAGCCGACCGTCTGGGCCATTCCGGAGAGCTCGGCGCTGGCCGGGGCGCTTCGAGTGCGCAGGACGAATAGGGTCAGGCCGAGGCTGATCCCCGCGCCCTGGGCCACGCCCAGCACGACCATCCAGGCCCACGCGCCCGCGCGCGGGGCGACCAGGAGGCCGGCCAGCCCGATCAGGAACGCGCCAGCGGTGACCGAGGTCGGACCCCGCTGAGAGCGCAGCCGCGTCGCCCATGACGGCACGGTCAGCGCCGCGGCGATCCCGGTGAAGTTGAAGACGGCGAGCATTCCGCCGGCGGTGGTGGCGCTCTCGCCGTGGTCCTGCAGCAGGGTCGGCAGCCAGGCGTTGAGCGAGTAGAAGATGAGCGACTGGCAGGCCATGTAGGCGGCCACCCACCAGGCCAGCCGGGAGCGCCAGATGGTGGCCGCGAGCATGTGGCCCGGGGAGTCCGCGGGTGGTGTGCGGCCGCGCAGCGCGACTGGGATCCACACCAGGGCGGCCACCGCAGCCGGGATCCCCCAGAGCGCGAGCGCCCCGCGCCAGCCGATGCGCAGGCCGTCGCCGAGCGGGACGGTGAGGCCCGCGGCGGCGGTCGCGCCCGCAGACAGCATCACCGAGTAGAGGCCCATCATCAGCCCGGTTCGGTGAGCCAGGTCGCGCTTGACCAGGCCCGACAGGAGCACGTTCTCGATCGCGATCCCGGCGCCGACCAGGGCGGACCCGGCGAACAACGGGCCGTCGCCCGCGATCAGCCGCAGCGCGATCCCGCCGATGAGCATCGTGATGGCGACCGCGAGCGCGCGCTCGAGACCGATCCGCCGGCCCAGCCGCGGCGCCACGAGCGCGAACAGGCCGAAGCACACCAGCGGCAGGGTGGTGAGCAGGCTGACCCCCGCCGGACTGAGACCGGTTCCGGATCGGATCCGGGAGGTCAGCGGCGAGACCGCCACGACCGCCGGGCGCAGGTTGACCGCGAGCAGCGCGATTCCCGCGACGAGCAGGCGCGGACTCGGCCGGCGCGAGGCAGCCGGCGCGGCAGGCGCCGGTTGGCGGGGGCCGACCATCCCCGGCACCCTAGTGCCGCCCCGCACGGCGACCCGGCCTGCACCCGCCCCGCTGCCCCGCCCGGACGAGCGTCCCGGTCCGCGCTCGCACAGATTCCGGACCAGGGGTGCAGAATGCCGCCCGGTCGGCGATGATGGGGACATGTCCGAGAACCCCTCCACACGCAGCGTCAAGATCGGCGCCGATGAACGCACGGGCTGGTCCTCGGAGCGCCCGCGCCGCGACGGCGCGGCCCCGCGTCCCGTCGACATCTCCGAGAAGTGCCGCGTCCTGCGCCCGACCGACCGGATGCGCTACTCGCCCGGGTCGATCGTGATCATCGCCGGACCTGTCGCGGTCGGCCTGGACAGGTTCGCCGACCGGGTGGTGGAGGAGCGCGGCGTGGTGCTGTCACTGGCCAAGGTCCGTGCCCTGCTGCAGGGTCGGGTCGCGGAGGACAGCCTGGAGGACAAGGCCGCCGAGCTGCTCGACGCCGCCGTCCACAAACGCCTCGGCGCCCGTCAGTCGATCGTGGTTCCCGTCGAGGGACTGGAGGAGGAGAACCGCGAGCGGTTCGTGCGCCCCGCGCACGCCGCGCGCCGGCCCCGCCACCTGATCCTCGTCGACGGCAGCCCGGATCAGGTCTCCGATGAGGAGCGGCCGCGGCTGGACGAGCTGCGTCGGGCGCTGGACTCCGGCGACGTCGGTCGCGAGGGGTTCCAGACGGCCATGCGACTCTCCGGTCAGACCCGCGACGAGCTCAAGCGAATCGTGTTCGCGCGGCCGCCCGCGGATGACTGACCGCCTGGCCCAGAACGCCTCCGGCCGCCGCGGCTGATGGATCTCGGGATCTCAGGCCGCGTCGCGCTCGTCGGCGGCGCCACGCAGGGGATCGGTCGCGCGGTCGCCGAGGAGCTGATCGCCGAGGGCGCCCGGGTCGTGATCACCGCCCGGGACTCGACGCGCACCGCTGCCATCGCGGCCGAGATCGGCGCGGCGGCGGGGTACGGCTGGGACTCCAACGACCTGGATGGGGCGGCTGCGCTGATCGAGTCGGTCACCGCCGAGATCGGCCCGATCGACATCCTGGTCACAAACACCGGCGGCCCGCCGTCGGGCGAGGACCCGCTCGGATTCACCGCCGGCCAATGGGCCGCCGCGCACCGGTCGCTCGTCGAGTCGCCGATGACGCTGCTCGGCCTCGTCGTGCCGGGGATGCGCGAGCGCTGCTGGGGGAGGGTGGTGGGGATCGCGTCGACGTCGGTACGCGAGCCGATCCCGGTGCTCACGCTCTCCAACGCGGAGCGATCGGCGGCGCTGGCCGCCTACAAGACGCTCGCGACGGTGGTGGCGGGCGACGGGGTCACGGTCAACACGCTGCTCACCGGACAGATCGCCACCGAGCGCCTCGCTCATCTCTACGGCTCGCTGGAGGCCGCGGAGGAGATCGCCTCTCGCAACGTTCCCGCCGGCCGGCTCGGCCGCCCCCAGGAGATGGCCGCCGCGGCCGCCTTCCTGTGCTCCGATCGCGCCGCGTTCATCACCGGCACGGCGCTGGCCGTCGACGGCGGCATGCTGCGCGGAATCTGACGTTTCGTCGCGGTTCCTGAGCGGTCACACAACCTCTGCGACGACGCTCTGGCTGCGCCCCGACGCGCGCGCGTTTCGGGTCCCGTCACCACGGGTACGCATTGCGGCGCGGCGGGCGAATGCAGGACCGCCGCGCGCACGCTCACAAGGGAGAGACGATGGACCAACGCATCCGCGCCACGCTCGCGGCCTCGGCCGCTGCGGCGTGCATGGCCGGCGCCGCGCTGCCTGCCGCCGCCGGCGCTCGCGCCACCACCAGCCACAACCCCAGGTCACGTCCGGCGGCCGTGACGGGCGCCACCGCCGGCTGCCCCTGGCTCAACAACTCCGAGCCGATCGAGACCCGGGTCTCACAGGTCATGTCGCAGATGACCCTCGGCGACGAGATCAACCTCGTCGAGGGTCACGGCACGAGCGAGCCCTACGTCTTCTTCGAGCCGGCGATAACGCGCCTGTGCATCCCTCAGCTCGGTGAGGAGGACGGTCCCAACGGCGTCGGCGACGGCCTGACCGGCGTCACCCAGCTACCGGCGGGCGTCACGCTCGCCGCGACGTTCTCCAATTCGCTGGCGCGCCGCTACGGCGCGGTCGTCGGCTCAGAGGAATGGGGCAAGGGCGCCGCGGTCGACCTCGGCCCGACGATCAACCTGGACCGCGACCCCCGTTGGGGCCGCTCGTTTGAGTCCTACAGCGAGGATCCCTACCTGACCGGTGATCTCGGCACCGCGGAGGTCGACGGCCTGCAGGCCACCGGCGACATGGACCAGCTCAAGCACTACGACGATTACAACCAGGAGACCTACCGCAACACGCCGCAGGACGACCAGGTCATGGCCGAGCGGACGCTGCAGGAGATCTACCTCAAGGCGTTCAGCACGGTCGTCCACGAGGCGGACCCCGCCTCGCTGATGTGCTCCTACTCCTCGTTCCAGATTCCCGACGCGCCGGTAGCCAGCGCGCAGCAGGAGCAGTACGCCTGCCAGAGCGACTACCTGGAGAACGACGTCCTCAAGCAGGATTGGAACTTCCCGGGGTTCATCACCTCCGACTACGGCGCGCTGCACTCGACCACCGGGATCCTGGACGGCACCGACCAGGAGCAGCCGTTCAACTCCAACTTCGGGCAGGCGCTTGCGACCGCCATCCAGAACGGCACGATCCCGCGCGCGTATCTGAACACCGCGATCTCACGCGAGCTGTATGAGATGTTCCGCTTCAACCTGTTCAACGACCCGCCGACCGGCAACACCTCGAGTGTCGTCACCAGTCCGGCGCACGTCGCTGTGTCCACCCAGGTCGCCGAGGCCGGCACGACGCTTCTGAAGAACGCCGGCTCGACGCTGCCGCTGGCCGCCAAAAACGGCGGGAACATTGCGGTGATCGGCCCGTCGGCCCAGGCCAGCCCGACCGACGGGGGCGGCGGTTCGGCGCAGGTCGTGCCGTCCAAGACGGTCAGCCCGCTCCAGGGGCTGGAGAGCGCCGTGAAGGGCGGCACCCACCTCTCCTACACCCAGGGTCTGCCGACCGACGGGTCGCTGCCGGCGGTCTCGGATCTCTCCCCGGCGTATGCGCCGACGGGGTTCGGAGGCAGCTACTCGGGCACGCTCACCGCGCCGGAGACCGGCACCTATGTGTTCGCGGTGACCAACCCGTGCACGTGTTACACGTCCACCTACCTCACGCTGAACGGCAAGCAGATCCTCGACAACCCCGGCACCCCGCCGCGCAACGTCTACTCGGTGGCGGTCCGGCTCACCAAGGGGACGCAGTACGCGATCGGGATCAACGGTGCCTCGTCTGCGTTCACCTGGGGCACACCGTCGGCGCTCGCGCCCGGCATCGATCAGGCGGTGAAGGCGGCGAAGTCCGCACAGACCGCGGTCGTCGTCGTCTCCGACGACACCGAGACCGAGGCCGCCGACCGGCTGCGGCTCGCCCTGCCGTCGGCCCAGGACGAGCTGATCTCGAAGGTCGCGGCGGCCAACCCGCACACGGTCGTCGTGATCGACGCGGGCGCGCCGGTCACGATGCCGTGGCTCGGCTCGGTCAGCGCGGTGCTCGACGCGTTCTACCCCGGGGAGACGAACGGGACAGCGCTGGCCAACGTCCTGTTCGGCAAGGTGAACCCGAGCGGCCATCTGCCGGTCACGTTCCCGCAGAGCCTCTCCCAGGTCCCGGCGAGCACTCCGGCGCAGTTCCCCGGCGTCAACGGCCAGGTCCAGTTCTCCGAAGGCCTGGACATCGGCTACCGGTGGTACGACGCGAAGAACATCACGCCGCTGTTCCCGTTCGGCTACGGCCTGTCCTACACGTCGTTCAAGTACAGCGAGCTGCAGGTCCAGGCGCCGCCGCAGGCCGGCGCGGACGCAACCGTGACCGCGACGGTGACGAACACCGGCTCCCGGGCCGGCTCCGACGTCGCCCAGCTGTACCTCGCCGATCCGGCGGGGGCGGGAGAGCCGCCCCGCCAGCTCGCGGGCTACAAGCGGGTGACGCTCGCCGCGGGCCAGTCGACGCAGGTGACGTTCAAGGTCACGCCGCTCCAGGAGCAGTGGTGGGACACCAGCGCCAACGGATGGACGCAGAGCGCCGGAACCTACGGCGTCGACGTCGGGGACTCCTCGGCGCTCGCCGACCTGCCGCTGCAGGGGAGCTTCACCCTGGCGACGACCCCCGGGTCGCGCGAGGTGTCGCTGGACGTGCCATCGACGATGACGCCGGGCGCGCCCTCGACGGTGACCGTCAACCTCTCGGCCTCGGGCACCGAGACGCTGCCGCAGGCAAAGCTGGCGCTGCAGCTGCCGCAGGGGTGGACGGCGACTGCAGTCGGACCGACGTCGTTCACCGACGTCGCGCCCGGGACGGCGCTCACCGCGCAGTTCACGGTGACCCCGCCGGCGGATTCGCCGAACATCAACGCCACGATCCACGCCACGGCGGCGCTCGGGCCCGACCTCACCCGGGAGGCCGGGACCTCGACGACGGTCGGCTGATCGGAAGCGAGGCCCTCGGGGAGCGCGCGCAGGGGCGCGCTCCCCGGTTGGGCCGTCTCTGAGAACATCGGCGCCCGTGACACGCGTCGCCGTTCTCGACGACTACCAGGGCCGAGCACACGAGTGGGCCGACTGGTCCTCGCTCGGCGACGGCGTCAGGGTCGAGTTCTTCGCCGAGCCGATCGAGCAGGAGGGTCTGCCACGAACGCTCGGCGCTTTCCAGGTTCTCGTGCTCATGCGCGAACGCACCAGCTTCTCCGCCGAGGTGCTCGCCCAGCTTCCGGAGCTCCGGCTGGTGGTCACCACCGGGATGCGCAACGCCTCGCTGGACGTGGCGTACCTGCACTCGCGTGGGGTGGTGGTGTGCGGCACCGAGCATGACCCCGGCGGCGCGGGGGTCTCCAGCACGATCGAGGTCGCCTGGGCGCTCATCCTGGCCACCGCCAAGCGCGTGACCGTCGAGGATCGCGCGCTGCGCGCCGGCCGCTGGCAGACCGATCTGCCGGTCAACCTGTCCGGGGCGACGCTCGGACTGCTCGGCCTCGGGCGGCTCGGCGCGCAGATGGTCGGCCCCGCGCGAGCGTTCGGGATGGAGGTGATCGCGTGGAGCCAGAACCTCACCGCCGAGCGGGCCGCCGGTGTCGGCGCCCGGCTCGTGGGGCGCGACCAGCTGTTCGCGCAGTCCGATTGGCTGTCGGTCCATCTCGTCCTGTCCGAGCGCTCGCGGGGGCTGATCGGCGCCGCCGAGCTTGAGGCGATGAAGCCCGGGGCGACGCTGATCAACACGTCGCGGGGGCCGATCGTCGACCACGATGCGCTGGTGCAGGCGCTGCGCGCCGGCCGGATCGGGGCCGGGCTCGACGTCTACGACCACGAGCCGCTCGCCGCCGGCGACCCGCTGACCGAGATCGACGGCGCGGTGCTCCTGCCGCACCTCGGATACGTCTCGGAGTCCGCGATGCGGGTGATGTACGGCCAGGTGGTGCAGGACATCCGTGCCTGGCAGGCGGGCCAGCCGATCCGGCGGTTGTGGGAAGCGATTGCTGATAACAGCTAAGTTCGGCGGGTGCTGAGCCTCGGCGCCCCTGTCGATCAGCTGTTCTGTGAGCTGGTCGCGATCCCGTCCCCGAGCGGGCGCGAGCGTGCGGTTGGCGAGGCGATCCGTGAATGGCTGGGCGCCGTGGGCGTGCAGTCCGCGTTTGACGCGGCCGGCGCGGTCAACCAGTCGGAGTGCGGCAATCTGATCGCGCGGGTCCCCGGTGTTGCCGGCGCGCCGGTGCTGCTGTTCGTCGCCCACATGGACACCGTCGAGTCGGGCGCCGAACCGGTCAGGCCGCGGGCCGACTCCGACGGAGTCATCCGCTCGATGGGCGAGACGATCCTCGGCGCCGACAACAAATCCGCGGTCGCGGCCGTCATGCGCACACTTCGATGGGCGGCGACGGAGGCCGACCCGGCTCGCCGGCCGACGGTTCTCGGCGCATTCACCTGCCGGGAGGAGGCGGGGTTGATGGGCATCTCGCTGCTCGACCCCGCGCTGGTCTCCGAGATCGACTGCGCGTTCTCGGTCGACGGCTCCTCGGCGATCGGGACCGTGATCACGCGGGCGCTCGGCCAGCAGGTGTTCAGCGTGCTCGTGCACGGCCGCGCGGCGCACGCCGCGGCCAACCCCGGCGCCGGGATCTCGGCGATCGCGGTCGCCGCCGAGGCGATCACGGCGATGGAGCTCGGGCGCCTGGAGGGCGGCGGGAGTGCCTCGATAGCGGCGATCGCCGGTGGAGCGGTACTCGATCGTCTCGGTGCAGACGGCGGGCGCGACGCGGTCTGGGAGGCGATCGAGACGACGCCCACCAACTCGGTGCCTGACATGGTCATGCTGCGCGGCGAGGTGCGCGGCTACAGCGAGGAGGCGATCGAGCAGGCGCGAGCGGGGCTGGAGCGCGCAGTCGCGAGCGCGTGCGCGGCCCATGGGGCGAGCTATGAGTGGCATGACCGAGAGCGCGGCGTCCCCCCGTTCCCCGGAGCGCCGGACTCGCGCGCGCTGGCGCTGGCGCGCGGCGCCTGCGAGCGGGTGCCCGACGCCCGCTTCGCCGTCGCCGAGGCCCATGCGACGCTCGAGGCCAACTACCTGGCCGGCGCGACCGACGTCGTCGCCCTCGCCAGCGGGGGCCGTGACGCCCACCAGTTCAGCGAGTCGATCGACGCGTCCCAGCTGCGGACGCTCGAGGCGCTGCTGTGCGCGATCGTCGCCGAGGCCGGCACGGGCTGAGCGTGCGACGCGGGGAAGGTGTTCGGCCTGAGGTCGAACAAAGCTCCCCGCAACAGCGGCTCGCGTGCTGCGGCGACACGAACGCCCTCCTGCGGGGTCAGGAGTCCTCGGCGCCGGCGCGCGCGAGCATGCCGGCGACGGCGTAGATGTGCGCGAACGACCGCGCCTCCTCGCCCGTCCACAACGATGAACCATGCCCGTAGGTCGAGCCCAGCGCGCGGCCGGCATCGAGCAGCGAGTGCTCGGAGCGACAGCCGAGCATCACCGCCGAGCCGCGATGCAGCCGCACGCGGACCTCGCCGTCGACGCGGCGCGAGGCGCTGCGCAGCAGTGCGCGGATGTCGTCGAGCACGCCGTCGTAGTAGCGCCCCTCGTGGAGCATGTCGCCGAACTGCGTCCCGAGCGCCGCCTTGAGGTTCTGCTGCGCGAGCGTGAGCACGAGCCGCTCGAGCTCCTGGTGGGCCCGGATCAGCAACAGCATCCCCGGCGCCTCGAAGCCGAGGCGGCCGACGATCCCCATGATCGTCTGCCCGGTGTGAATCCCCCGCCCGAACCCGTGGAAGGCGCCGATCCGGTTGAGCATCGCCAGCACGTCGTAGCCCGCGACCCCGATCGCTCCCGCCCCGTATGCGTCGGGGACCGGACCGCTCGCCACGTCGAACCCGACCGGCAGCCCCCGGGCGAACCCGATCACCAGGTCGACCGGCTCGTCGGGCGCGTCGGCGATCGCGACCGTCGTCGGCCATGCCTCCTCGGGCAGGTACTCCCAGGAGCCGTAGGTCTCGCCGCCGCCGATCGTCGTGCCGAGGATCCCGAAGTTGAACGAGTACTCCGCGGTGATGTCGGAGACCGGGATCCCGCGGGCGCGCAGGAAGTCACGCTCCTCCTCGCGGGTGTGCGCCTCGTCGCGGATCAGGCCGGCGATCTCCATCCGGGGCGCCATCGCCTTGACCACCGCGTCAAAGCGCACGTGGTCGTTGCCCGCGCCCGTCGACCCGTGCGCGATCACCTGCGCGCCGCGGTCGAGCGCGACCTTGACGACCTCCTCGGCCTGGAGCATCCGCTCCACGCCCACGCACGACGGATAGACGCCGCCGCGCAGATAGTTGGCCCGCAGGATGTCCGAGACGAACTCCTCGTACAGCCGGGCGCGCCCGTCGACGACGACGTGCTCCACGGCGCCCAGTTCCGTCGCGCGCGCCGCGATCGCCTCGAGCTCCTCGTCGGGAAACCCGCCGGTGTTGACCGTGACCGTGGTGACGCGATCGCCGCGGTCGACGAGCACGGCGAGGGCGTATGAGGTGTCAAGGCCGCCTGAGAAGGCGAGCACGCAGTCGCGTCCGGGCATCAGATGGAGCGCTCCAGGATCGGGACCCGGTCCTCGACCAGGCCGGGGGACAGGATGAAGTACTCGTGGGTTCCGGCGTCCAACCGCTGCTGCAGGGCCCACTGGGCGTCGAGGTCACGCGGGTCAAGCAGCAGCGTCGGCTCGGCGTGTGCCGCATCCTCGGCGCCGAACACATCGGTGCGGTAGGCCATCGTGTGATGAACCGGGTGCAGATCGAGCACCGCCGCCAGCAGCCGCATCGGCCCGAACTTGCGGTGCACTCGCAGCGCGGGGTCGTAGAACTGGGCCACCCCGGTGAGCGTGCGTGCTCCGTAGGCGAGCAGCCCCAGCCCCTTGGCCACGGTCCCCAGCCCGGGGATCGCGGAGCACAGCGACCAGCCGACCCACGCGCTGCGGTCCGGGGTCGGCGACGCGCAATAGCCCGCGATGGGGATCGGGCCGTCGTACCCGAGGCGGTCGGCTTCGGCGAGCACCGCCGGGAGCACGCCCGCGATCCGCTCGCGCTGGTGGATCGAGCGGGCCGGGTCGGTGAGCGCATGCTCGGCCGCCTCGCGGGGCAGCGTGATGAGCAGGAATCCCGAGGGGAGCAGGCCGAGGTCGATCATCACCCAGTTCTGCAGCGGGATCCCCTTGGCGCCGAATGCGGTGGCGTTGAGCACGTTGTAGGTGCGCATCAGGTCCTCCAGCTTCCAGGCCCGCTCGTAGGGCCCGAGGAAGTCCAGCGGCGTGAGCGCCACCGCCTGCTCACCGCCGGCGCCCAGGGCGAGGTCCAGCGTGCGCAGCACGTCGCCGTTGGAGGCCAGCCAGAGCTCGTAGCCGTCGGCGGTGATGCGTCGGGCGTGGGTGAGGATCTCCGAGGCGGACAGCACGAGGGGCCAGGGTAGAGGTCGAACTGGCCGCTGGTCTGACGGGTGACGACCGCTCAAGGGTCCCAGCCGGCGGCCGATGAAGAGTTTGATGTCCCTCGACGCGGCGATCGGTCAGATCGATCAGATTCTCAGCATGCAGCAGCAGCTCGAAGACCCGAGCGCGTTCGCCACCACGCTCTCCTCCGGCGGCGTCGGCTCGACAGCGAGCTCCAGCGGCGGCGCGGGCCTGACCACGGGCTCGGGCTCCGCCCAGTTCGCCAACATGCTCGCCGCCAACCAGACGAGCGCCATCAACGGCGCCGACCCCTCCACCGGAGGCTCGAGCCTGACCGGCACCGGTCTCTCGGACACTCTTCTCTCCGCCCTCACCGGCTCCTCGGCCACGGGAACGACCGGCGCCACCGGGACGACCCCGACGACAGGCCCGGCGACCACCGGCCTGGCGACCACCGGCGCGACCTCCCCGAACGCCTCCGCACAGGTCCAGGCGATGGTCACCGAGGCCAACTCGCTGCTCGGCAAGCCCTACGTGTGGGGCGGCGGCCACAGCGACTTCGGACCGCAGGCCGGCTACGACTGCTCCGGGTTCGTCTCCGCCGTGCTGCACGCGGGCGGCTTCCTCAGCGCCCCGCAGGACACCCAGACGCTTCCCAGCCAGCCCGGCATCGAGAACGGGCCCGGTCAGTACGTGACGATCTACGACCGCACCGACGCGGGGATGAGCAACGACCACGTGATCATCGACATCGGCGGTCAGTTCTACGAATCCGGCGGCGGCCACGGCGCCTGGGGCGGCGGTGGCGGCGTCGAGAAGATCGACCGGCCCTCGCAGGCCTACCTGGCCTCGTTCAACCGGGTTCTGCATCCCCAGGGCCTGTAGATTCGCGGCCGGGGTTAGAGTGACCGCGTGAGCTCGCGCGTCCTGGAACTTGCGATCTTTGGGGCCAGCGGCTTCGCGCGCGAGGTGGCGGTGTGGGCGCAGACGGCAACCTGGGACGGCGCCGGATTCCGACTGGCAGGGTTCATCGACGAGCTCGACCACGATCGCACCGTGAACGGCCGCCAGGTCCTCTCGCTGCAGGAGATGGCCGCAAAGGCCGAGGTGTTCGTGGTGGCCGTGGGCGATCCGAATCTCCGTGAGCGGTTGGCTGATCGTGCGCAGGCGGTGGGGCTCCGGCCCGCACCTCCCCTCGTGCATCCGTCAAGCCGGGTGGATCCGGCTCACATCACCGTCGAGGACGGCGCGGTCATCTGTGCTGGCTGCACCCTCACCACAGACATCGCCATCCGCAGTCACGTCCAGGTGAACCTCCATTGCACGGTGGGCCACGACGTGGTGCTGGGGGAGTTCGCCACGCTCGCGCCCGGTGTGCACGTCTCGGGCAAGGTCGAGATCGGTCGGGGCGCATACCTCGGCACCGGCGCGGTGACCGTCGACGGTCAATACGATGCCCCGCTGCGGATCGGCGACGGCGCGGTCGTCGGTGCCGGGGCGGTCGTCACGCGCGACGTGGACCCCGGGACGACGGTGGTCGGCATTCCCGCACGGTCGCGCTGAGCCCGGCAGGGTGCTCAAGCCCCCTCCGGCGCTGCCGATAACCGGGTCATCCCCTCGAGCGCGTGATACGCGCATGGATTTGGATGACTGCACGCGTCAACACGATCTCGGCAACTACCGCGACCCCGGAGAGTCTCACCGGTCTTGACTTCGGTGACGACGAGATCCTGCGTTACCAGCGGCCGGAGTTGCCGCCGCTGTCCGACGTGGCCCGCTACTACGCGCTCTCCGAGGATGCCCGCTTCTACTCCAACGGCGGCCCATGTCACGAGCGTCTGGCCGACCGGCTCGCCGCTCGCGTCGGAGAGGTCACCTGCGTTCCGGTCGCCAACTGCACACTCGGGTTGATCGCCGCGCTGCGGGAAATGTGCGGAGCACCGTCGCGGCGCCGGCGTCTGATCGCGGTGCCGTCGCTCACGTTCACCGCATCGGCCTGCGCGATCGTGCTTGCGGGCTACGAGCCGCTGTTCGTCGATGTCGACGTCGACTCCTGGCAGATGGACCCCGCGGGTCTGCAGGACGCACTCGGGAGGCATCGCGGGCGGGTCGCCGGCGTCATGGGCGCCTCGACGTTCGGGACGGCGGCGCCGCATCACGTCCGCGCAGGCTGGCGTAGCGCGTGCTCGGCCCACGACGTGCCACTGGTGATCGATTCGGCCGCCGGCTTCGGTGCCACCGACGATGATGGCCGGCCACTCGGCGCCCAGGGGGAAACCGAGGTCTTCTCCTTTCACGCGACCAAGCCGTTCGCGATCGGCGAAGGCGGGGCGATCACGACTCCTGACCGCGAACTGGGCTCGCGCCTGAGGCGGTTCATCAACTTCGGGCTCGACCCCCAGACCCACACGAGCCTCTTCCCCGGTCTCAACGCGAAGATGTCCGAGCTGCACGCCGCTACCGCGCTGGCGATGCTCGACCGCTTCGACGAGCTGATGGCGCGCCGCCGCGGGACGGCGGCCGATCTGCGGACTGCGTTGCGCTCAGACGGGTTGACCTATCAGCAGGGATGCGAACGCTCGACCTGGCAGGTGCTGCCGCTGCTCGTGTCCGGACCCGCGGAGCGCGCGCGCGTCCTGGAGGTTGCGGACCGGCTTCGGATCGAAGTCCGCCCGGGGTTCGATCCGCCGCTGCACCGCCACCCGGCCTTCGCTGCGGCGCTTCTGCACAGCACGCTCGATGTCACCGATCAGCTCGCCGCCCGCATGGTCTGTCTCCCGATGGCCAACACGCTGGGCCCGCGCCAGACGACGCGCCTGGTGGCACTCGTCGACCAGGCGCTCGGACGCTAGATGCTCAACTGGCTGGCTCGCTATGCGGCGGTCATTACCGAGCTTGACCTCAGCGCCGACGGGGAGCTGCGCGAGAGCGTGCTCGATGTCGGCTGCGGCCCGCACGGTCTCTCGGTGGTGGCACCGCACGCCGTCTTCGCCGGGGTCGACATCGACTTCGGTGGAGTGTCGCTCGCTCCGAGCATGGTCGGCTTTCGCAACCGCCCGGGCCCGCTCCCGTTTGAGGACGCCGCGTTTGACACGGTCATCTGCCTCGACGTGCTCGAGCACGTACCGCCAGGCGACCGTGCGGCGTTCGTCGCCGAGCTCGCACGCGTCAGCGCGCGCCGCGCATTCGTCGCCTGTCCCTCAGACAGCGGAACCTGGGTCGAGTCCGTCCTTCGGGACTCCTTCACCAAGGCCGGGCGGGGCGTGCCCGACTGGCTGTCGGAGCATGACGAGCATGGTCTGCCGACCGGCCCTGAGATCATGAGCTGGGCCACGGGACTGGACGGCTTTCAAACCCGTGAGCTCGCGCTCACCAACGGCCTGGTCGCCGGTCTCACCGTGCTGGCCGACATGCTCCCGGAACTCGCAGACCGCGCGGCGCGAGAGTGGGAGCGCGACCGTCCCCAGTGGGTCGAGTTGCTCACCCACGCCCGGTTCGGTGAGACCTATCGCGGCGGATACCTGCTCGAGCGGACCGTCGCTCGCGCCGCGATCGTCACGCCGGACTCGCTCGCCGCGACCGCCGGCGTCGCCGCTGTGCGCTGCCCGGCCTGCACGAGCGCGTCGCTCACTCGCAATCAACAAACCCTCGTGTGCGGCAGCTGCGGATCGGTGGCGGGGCGTGATCGCTCTGGTGCGTGGGACATCTCGAGCTCCCGGCGGACAACGGCGGCGCGGTCGCTGGTGGCCCCCGCGCCCACGCCCGCGGCTGCCTCTGCCGGCTACTCCGCGTCCAAGCCCAGCGCCTCGTCGCTCGTGCTGCGTCCTGGCTCCTGGGCCGACCCGCTCGGCTGGCTGCCGGCACTGAGCAGTTACATCGCGCTCGTTGCGGAGGAGAGCCCGGTCACGCTCTACCTCGACGCGCGCGAGGCGGATGTCGACCCGTCCACGCTGCGCTCGCTGGTCGCCTTCGCCTGCGAGCACGTGGCCGGCGATGTGCCATTCGCGGCCGTCGCGCTGGTGGAGGATGGTGTCCCGCTTCCGGATGACGCAGAGCCGGTCGGCAGCGCCGATGAGCTGGTGGCTCGGCTGGGGCTGAGGCCGCAGCCAGCGCCCGAGACCGCGGAGGCGATCATCGCCCAGGCGCGGTGGGCCAAGCAGCTGGTCGACTCGCTCCGAGCCGAGGCCGATCGCGAGTCGCTTGTCCGGCGGACGGTCGATCTCTCCGGTGAACCGCTGGTCACGGTGCGAATTCCGACCTGGGGGATCACCGAGCCGTTGATCGACCGCGCGATCGCGTCTGCGCTGCATCAGGATTGGCGCAACCTCGAGGTTCTCGTCTGCAGCGATGGTCCTCAGCCGCACGTGCGGCAGGCGGTCGGCGCCGTCGGAGACCGTCGTGTGCGCTACCTCGAGGTCGAGAAGCGTCCGCTCTATCCGACGCGGCGTGAGTCCTTCTGGCAGACCGCTGGTACGTGGGCGGTCAACCGGCTCCTCGACGAGGCCCGGGGGGCGGTGATAGCGCCGCTGGATCACGACGACGCGTTCACCCATACCCACGTGCGCAGGCTCGTTGCCGAGCTGCGCGCGGGCGCCGACTTCACCTATGGCCAGGCGATGACCGAGTACCCCGATGGCGACTGGCGCCTGCTCGGCAGCGCACCGCTCGCCTACGGCGAGATCGTTCACGCCACCGTCGCCTACACGAGCCGGCTCGGCCACATGCGCTATGACCCGCACGCCTGGCTGGTCGGCGAGCCGGGCGACTGGAACCTGTGGCGGCGTGTGCAGGCCACCGGCGCCGCTATCAGCCACGTGCGGGAGCCCGTGGCAGTGCACTTCAAGGAACGTTCGAGCATCGAGGGCCAGCAGCGCACGATCGAGGAGGACGCGGCCGAGATGGCCGGCGACATCCTGCGAACGTCGGCTTCCGTCCTGCTCAAGGTGCGCCGGGCAGCCCCGATCCACGACACGGCACCGTCACCGGTACTCGCCGGCTGATCACCATGCCCGCCGACCGGAATACCGACATGCCGCAGATCACGGTCGTGATTCCCTGTTTCAACTACGGGCGCCATCTCGAGCAGGCGGTGGCCAGCGTGCTCGCGCAGACCGCGGGCGGCTGGGAGGTCATCATCGCCGATGACGGCAGCACCGATGACTCGGTCCAGATCGCACGCGCGCTGATCGAGGCCAACCCCGGTGCGCCGCTGCAGCTGTTGGAGCTGGCGCATTCCGGCTCGCCGGGAGCGACTCGCAATGCCGGCGTCGCCGCCGGTCGGGGTGCCTACGTGGTGTGCCTGGACGCCGACGATCATCTCGACGCGAGCTACCTCGCGGCATGTGCTGCCGCCCTGGACGCGGATCCGCGCGCGGGTATTGCCTACGGAGATCTTCACCTGTTCGGCGACGGCATCGACGAGACCAACTGCCCGCCGCCATGGGACGCTCGGACCGAGCTTGACTGCAACTTCCTGGGCGTGAGCTCGATGTTCCGCAGAGCCGCGTTCGAGCAGGTCGGCGGATTTGACACCGAAATCGGCTATGAGGACTGGGACTTCTGGGTCGGCATGATCGAGCACGGTTGGCAGGGGGTTCGCGTGGCAGGCGCGCGTTGGCACCACCGCCAGCACGACCGGGGCGTCTACGCCGGTCACCTCGAGCGCGACGCCGAGATCAAAGCGCGGATTGCGCTCAAGCATCCCCGGCTCTACAGCGACGGCCAGCGCCGCTGGGCGGAGGCGGTACTGGCCGGCGACCGGGCGGCCATCTCAGCCGCCGCGCCGGGCGCGCTGCCGGTTGCTGTGCCAACTTCGCCGCAAGCGGTGTCAGTGGCGCGGAGCGAACTGCCGATTCGCGGCATCTGCCTGATCACCAAGGACTACCCCCCTCAGGTTCCGGGCGGGATCCCGCGCGCGGTTCAGATGCAGGCGCAGCGCCTCGCGGCACGAGGCGTTGAGGTCCACGTCATCACCCGAGCGCCGGGTGACCAGCCGTCTACGCGCGACGACCATGGCGTTGTCGTTCACGAGGTACCGGAGCCGACGCTTGGAGTCCCCGGCCCGCTCGCGTATCTGGAGATCCCGGTCTGGAGCTTCATTGCCGCGGCACGGTTCGCCGAGCTCGATGCCACTGTCCGTTTCGACATCGTCGAAACGCCCGACTATCGAGGCGAGGCGCTGCATCTCGCTCCTCGTCCGGAAACGGCGCTCGTCGTGTGGCTGCACTCCACGATGAAGGTCTGCTGGGACTGCGAGCCCGGATATGTGATGAGCCCGCCCGATCATGCCTGGCACGCGCTCGAGATGGCGGCGATGGAGCGAGCCGATCTGCTGCTTGGCCCCAGCCAGCTGCTGATCGACACGACGCGGAGCTATCTCGGAGACCGCATGCGACCGGTCGAGCTCATGCCGTACCTGTTCGATGCCGATCAGTTCCCGGTCATGCGCCGGCCCCGCACCGGCGGTCCGATCCAGGTGCTGTTCTATGGCCGCCTCGAGGTCCGAAAGAACCCCGAGCTTGCGCTCCGGGCGGTGGCGGCCGCCCGCGCGCGCGGTCTCGACGTCAAGCTGACGATGCTCGGTCGTGACAACGGCGGCTATCGGGCGCGTGTCCTTGAGCCGCTTCAGCGCCAGCTCGGCCTTGACGACATCACCTACCTTCCGCACGCGGATGTCGCGACCCTACGCGCGGTGCTGGCCCAGACCGACGTGGCGATCCTTGCGTCTCGGTTTGACAACTCGCCGCTGACGATCTTCGAAGCGCTTTCGTCCGGTGTGCCTGTCATCACGTCGGATCGAGTCGGCACCGCTTCGTGGGTCAGCCCCGAGGATGGACTGCTCGCACTGGACATCGCCGACCCCGCAGCGTTTGCCGAGCAGGCCGCCGACGCGATCTCTGATCCGCAGTGGATGAGCAGTGGAGCGCGCGCCGCCGCCCGCATCCGTCAGGACTTCGCCCCCGAAGTGGTCACCGACCGCCTGCTCGCGGCCTACCAGCGGCTCTTGCGGGAACGCAGGCGGCCGCTCGAGCCTGTCTCGACGTCGATCGAGTGTGACCCGGAGTCAGCCCGTCGAGTCGTCGTGCTCGCGTTCGCCGATGAGCTTGTTCAAGCGCCCGAGCTGCTGGCGGCGTACGGATCCGTCGTGAGCGCGGCGAGCAACGCCAGCCTCCACATCGTGCTCCCCGACGATGCCGACCCCGGTCCGCTGATCGCCGCGGTCGACGCCGCCGGTCTGAGCGGGGACGAAGCGGCAGACCTCGTCGCGGGGCCGACCGCGCCGGTCGTCGTCGACATGGTCCTGTCTCGTCGCGCATACGGGAGCTTCGAGCGGATCGACGAGGACCAGCTCGACGAGCTCGCGCGAGCGATCGCCGTCCCCGTGCCGGCGTGATGGCCGCTCCGCTGGTCTCGGTCGTCGTTCCCGCGTTCAATCTCGCCCGCTACCTGCCCGCGGCGCTCGACAGCGCCCTTGACCAAGTCGATCCCGGCGGGCCGATCGAGGTGATCGTCATCGACGACGGCTCGCCGGACGAGACGCCGGACGTCCTCGCCCGCTACGCCGATCGTGTTCGGGTGATCCGCCAGCCCAACGGAGGTCTCACCGCAGCCGTCGAGCGCGGCCTGCGTGAAGTCAACGGCGAGTTCGTCGCATTGCTCGACGCCGACGACACCTGGCCGCGCGACCGCCTGGCTCGCCATGTCGCGATCCTGCGGCGCCATCCCCTCCTTGGCCTCGTGCATGGCGACATGGAGGTCACCGACGCCCACGGGACGGTCACCGAACGATCGTTCATGAGCCGCCAGCCGCTGCCGCCGATCGACGGCCGTGCCCTCGGCGCGCTGCTCGGCCGAAACTTCGTCTCCGGTGGAGCTACCACGTTCCGGAGTGAGCTGCTTCCCGCGATCCTGCCCATGGGCACGGAGACCGCATACCCGGACTGGCGGATCGGGGCCTGTGTCGCCGCCGTCGCCGAGATCCAGTTCGATCCGGTAAGCGCCAACCACTATCGATCCCATGGCGCGAACATGTCGCTCGGCAGCGATCAGGCCGCCCAGCTGAAGATCCAGCGCGGCGAGCTGCCGTGGCGGCGGTGGATGATGGCTCATCTCGCCGCCGACGCGTCGGTCAGCTCCGAGGATCTCCGCGCCGCGCTCGGTGCCTGGCGCTGGGGTGTCACGGTGGCCGCGGCCGGGTTCCACGGCCCGGTCCGCGAGCTGTTGCTGGCGCCACCGCCGGCGGCCGCCCCGCTTCCCGCCGGCACGCCGGCGAGTCGCGAGCTTGTCCGCCGCTTCGCCGCCGATCCTTTCGACGGCGCTGTGGCCGTGGAGCTCGACGTGGCGCTCATGCGCGAGCAGGCGGCAACGCCTGCCGGGCCCCCTCTGATCGCGCTTGAAACCCGGTCCCGGGTCACCCTGGTGTCACTCGCCGAGGCCGTGGCGAACCCGGGGTCGCTCACTGCCTATGCGCGCCAGACGGCCGGGTCCAACGACGACTCGCTGGTGGTGCTCGCGCCGATGGGCGCGGACCTGCGCCCGCTGGTCGAGCTCGTCGAGAGCGATGAGGCGCTCGCCTCCGAGGGATGCGACATCCAGGTCATCGACGAGCCCGTCACGACTCCCGCCCGGCGACTGCTGGCCGCCCGCGCACATGCGCGCCTGGGCAGCCCGGGCACAGCGCCGGACGACGGCGCGGTCGGATCGGCAGCGGGCGCGGCGAACCCCTACGCGGGGCTCGAGATCCACGCCGCATCGCTCGACTTGGCTGCCGAGATCGCCTGAGCGACGCCGTCGCGGTCGGGCGAGTAGATCGCAGAGCCCGACCGGCGAGCGATCCGCTCGTGGCCGGAGCAGCCTGGATGCAGAGGGAGATAAACGTCGGTCGCCGCGTGGATGGCGGCGTCGCGGCCGGGACGTGCCGGTTCCATCACGACGTCGATATCCGCGCAGCTCTCGAGGTCGGTCCCGGCAACGGCAGCTGCGCCGAGCACCTTCTCTTCCAGGTCCTCGGGCGCGCCGTCAGTGGACGGGTCCGCCAGGAGGTAGAGGCACGCGCTGGTGCCCCGGTCAGTCAGTTCGGCCCAGACCGCGAGCAGCTCCGCGAGGCGGTCCTCACCGCGCCAGGCGGGCGTCGCCAGCAGTCGCACCGCGACCTGGCCCTGCATTGGATGGGGATCCACCGGCGTGCGCGCAGCGGTCGCGGCGAGAGCGACGATCCGCTCGCTGTACCGTGCCGCGACCGCATCCCAGGAGAAGGCGAGGGCGGCTTGGCGAGCGTAAGCGCCGCGGGCGCGGCGATCCTCTGGCGCCGCGGACTCCGCGTCACGCAGGCATCGCACGAGATCGTTCAAGTCCGGTTCGAGCATCCATGGCTGTGCGACGGTCTCGAGCGTGGACACCCTCCGCTCGGGGAACTCTCGCCGGCGTGATGCGATCCGCCAGCCCGCGGCCTCGGGGACGAACTCGTCGGTCGGTCCGCCGGCGGTGGTGATGACCGGCAGGCCGCAGGCCATCGCCTCGAGCGCCGGCATGCAGAAGCCCTCGCCGCGGTAGGGCGCGACGAACACGTCGCTGCAGCGGTACAGCTCGACGATCTCGTCCTCGGACAGGGTTCCGTCGATCAGCTCGATCCTGGGCAGCAGCCCGGCCGCGGCGTGATCGCGGAACGGTCCCCGGTCGCCGGCCTGATAGATGCCGTCGGCACCGAAGTCCTTGACCACCAGGGTCACATCGTCGCGGCCGGCGAACGCCGTGGTGAACGCGTTGAAGAGGATGTCCGGACCCTTGCGGCCCACCAGGCCCCCGACGAACAGGAACCGCGTTCCCCGGCCCTCGGGCGGCGGCTGAGCACTCGGAGAGAAACGCTCCGGGTCGACTCCGTTGGGGATGACGAACACCCGCTCGGGATCGAGGCCGGCCTCGAGGTACATCGAGCGGACGTACTCGCTGGGCACCCACAGCTCGTCGACGTTGGCGTGCAGCTGGGGCAGCCAGCTGGACGGGATCGCGCCGAACTCCCACGGCTGGATGACAGCGAGTCGCCCGGACCGGGCGGGGGAGAGGTCGGGCGGCCACTGGTGGCGGACCTCGACGTCGGCAGGATGGGGGAGCGGGCCGTCGAGCGCGATGCCGCCCATCGAGACCCGCTGCACGTCGCCCGGCAGGCGAGCGCTGACGCGGTCGTTGATGATCGAGAGGCTGGTCGGCAGGCCATGGTCGCCCTGCCAGCGCACCGCCGGCGCCGACCGCGCGGAGGGGTTTTCCGACGGTGCGACCGCGCGGTTCTCATAGCGCGCCTCGAGCTCGTCGACATACGCGGAGAACGCGCGCGGCGCCTCGATCCCCGCCTGCAGTTGCTCCAGCAGACCCGCTTCGCCGGCCAGACGATCAAGTGCGCGGGCGAGGTCCGCCGCGTCAAGCCCCTCGAAGGTCAGGCCATCGACACCGTCGCGGATCGCCTCCGGCAGGCCACCGAGCCGCGGCACGACGAGCGGTGTCCGTGCGGCCAGGCACTCCGCGGCGGCCAGCGGCGCGCAGTCCCACCACATCGAGGGCAGCACGACCGCGTCGACGCCGCTGAGCAGCGTGCCGATCTCGCTGGGGGCGAATGCGCCCTCAAGCGATACGCGGCCGCGGCGATCCAGTCGCTCGAGCGTCTTTGCGAACACCGGGGGGATCTCGCCGAAGATGCGCACGTCGACCTCGGCCTGCATCAGCTGAGCGGCCTGCACGAGCAGTTGTGGCCCCTTGTGAGGCAGCGCCGAGCCGAGGAACCCGATGGCGAGCCGCTCTCCGACGCGCCCGCGCGGCCGGTCGCGGCCGACCTGCTCCCAGATCTCGGCGTCGTGGGGCATCGCCTGGCGGACCACGTCGATCCCCTCCGGCGAGTAGCCGGCTCCGACGAGGGCGTGCTTGACCGCATCGGAGACCGCCAGGATCCGCGTGAAGCCGCGCTCCGCGCTGGCGCGGATCGACGCGAGCCGTCGTTCATGGCCGACGGTGTTGGCCGAGCCGACGCACTCGGCGCAGCGGCTTCCGTCGCCGGGCCCCGCGCAGATGGCACCCGTGTTGTCCATCAGGTAGGCCCGCGGGCAGATCAGCCAGTAGTTGTGCGTGGTGAAGTGCGCGGGGATCCCACGGGTGGCGGCTCGGTCGATCAGCGCCGCGCCGAGGTTGTGCAGGTTGTGGAAGTGCACGACGTCGGGCCGCCATTGGTCCAACAGCGATTCGAACGCGCTCGTGACCGGTGGGTCGTCGATCTCGCGCTCGGGATGGCCGTGATCGAACAGGCCGTGGGCCCGGTTATGGACGCCGATCAGACGCACGCCGTCGTTCACGGTCTCGGTGATCTCGTACGGCACGCCGGACGCGGTCGGTGCGGTTGCCGCGTAGAAGACGGTCACGTCCCAGCCCCGGCGCGCGAGCTCCTTGGCGGCCAGCCGGGGCACGGTCGTGCCTCCGCCGCTGTCATTGAAGCCGAACGAGGTCATGAGCAGTCGTCCGCGGGTCGCCGTCCGCGGAGCGGGTGCCGGGATCTCGGCGGCGCGCGAGCGAAGTCGCTCACCCAGTCCGGGAAGCGGAAGCTGCCGGCGGGTGACGGCGTCGGCCAGGCGCAGCAGCGCCTGGCGCTCGCCCTCGGCGGGCTCGAGGACCGGCCAGTCGAGCTCGGGTACGAGCTCGCGCAGCCCCATCCGCTCAAGTGACGACTCGAGCGCCCGCTCGACGTCGGCGATCTCGCGCGCGCGATGCTCCTGCCCTGAGCCGTTGTCGTCGTGGCGGCGGACCGCCACCAGGGGCTCGCCCGCGAGATGACGGAAGCGGAACCGTTCGGCGGCGCGCAGCCAGAAGTCCATGTCGTTGGCCAGCGGATAGCGGTCGTCGTAGCCGCCGGCCGTCTCGTAGACGCGGCGGTGCACCATCCGGGTTGGGTCGACGATGTGGTTGTGACTGCGCCACATGTCGGCGATGAGCGCGCGCGAGGTGAAATCGGCACTTCCCCAGCTCCCAGTGTGGCGGCCTATCGCGTCGATCACCTTCGCGTCGCCGTGCACCACGCCGGTGTCGGGGAAGCGGTCGAAGACCTCGACCTGTCGGCGGATCCGTCCCGGCAGAGACACGTCGTCGTCGCCGAGCATGGCGATCAGCTCGCCGCGACCCTCGCTGACAAAGGTGTTATATGCGGCCGCGATCCCGCGGTTGCCATCGTGGCGGACGACGCGCAGACGGGGATCGTGGAAATCGTCCAGCACCTGCTCGATCGCCGGATTCGTCGTGCCGTCCATGACCACGAGCACCTCCAGCGACTCGTAATCCTGCGTTAGGCAGCTGGTGATCGCCTCGCCGAGGTATGTGTCTCGGTTGTAGGTCGCAATCCCGAGCGTCACGCGCGGGGTGCCGGCGCACCCGGCGCTCATGAACCGGAGACCTGGGAGTACAGCGAGGTGAGGTCCGGGTAGCCGCTGGAGGCCCACCCGGAGCTCTGCAGCGCGGAGATCTGGGCCGACGGGTCCTGGCCGGCGGTCTGCAGGATCGCCTGGATGCCGCTGCTCGCGGTGCCGTAGCCGGGGATCGTGTTCTGTCCCTTCAGCCACCCAGCGGTAGCGTCCGCCGCGGTCGTCGGGCTCGACCAGATCGAGTCGCTCGAGCCGTAGGTCGCGGAGTCGGTGTAGCCGATGTTCAGCCAGTCGTTGTTGTTCGCGCTCTGGCGCGAGACCGCCGCGCCGCCCGACTCCTCGGCGAGCAGCCAGGCCGAGACGACCCCGGGGTCCAGTCCCGTGTCGGCCGCCAGCCGCGAGGCGAACTGGCGCTGGCCGGAGGTGAGCATGGTTCCGGTCGCCGATGGCAGCGTGCTCGACCCGGTGGCGCCGGTCGAGCCGACGGCGTTGGTGAGGAGGTTGGTGAAGCTCGAGGATCCGGCAGCCGAGGGGTCGGAGGAGGAGGTGCCGCCCGCCAGGCCCGCCGAGGACATGCCCGAGGAGCTGGTCGTCGAGGAGGAGGAGGAGGGGCCTGCCGTCGGCGAGAATGCCGTCTGCAGGCTCGCAAGCTGCTGCTGGATCTGGCCGATCTGCGCCTCGGCGGCGGAGATCTGACTGATGGCGTCGGTGTAGCTCATAGGTCGCGCAACCACGTAGTCGGCAACTGGCCGGAATCCCTTAAACGAGACGAGGCGGACTGCAAGCAGCCCGCCTCGTCCCAACCGTTCCCTCGATGGATCGGATATGTGGATGTGAGCCCCGCTGTGCGACCTGGGTGGAACGGGGCTGTTGTTCTCGCGGTGACAGCCGTGCTGCCGCGGGCGAGTTGTTGACGCTGGGCCCCGCCGCCTTGCGGCGGCGGGTCTCAGCGAAACTGTGGGCTAGAGCCCGAGTGATCAGCCCTGGAGGAGCTTGAGGATCATCTGGGGCTGGCTCTGCGCCTGAGAGAGCATCGCAGTACCGGCCTGCTCCAGCACCTGCTGCTGGGTCAAGGTCGTCATCTCCTGAGCCATGTTCACATCAGTGATCTGGCTGTTGGTGGATGACAGGTTGGTGGACGTCGCGGAGATCTGATCCGACGTGTACTGCAGGCGGTTCTGGACCGCGCCCAGCTCGGCCGCGTAGGACGAGATGGCGTTGATCGCCGAGCTCAGATTCGTCAGCGCAGTGGAGGAGCTCAGGTCGAAGACCTGGCCACCCGTGGATGCGTTGCTCCAGGAAAACCCGGTCGTCAGCGTGGTGTTCTCGATGTTCGAGAACGTCACCGACAGGGTGTCACCGCTGTTGGCGCCGACCTGGAACGTCACCGTGCCGCTCGAGCCGGCGGAGCCGCTGAGCAGGTTGATGCCGTTGAAGTTCGACGACGACTGCTGACGGTCGATCTCCTGGGTGAGCTGGTTGACCTCGTCCTGGATGTCGGCCTTGTCCGTGGTGGAGTTCGAGCCGTTGTTGTACTGCACACCCAGCTCGTAGACACGCTGAAGCATGTCCTGCACGTTGCTCAGCGAGCTCGACGCGGTCTGAACCATCGAGACGGCGTCGTTGGTGTTGTCGGCGGCCATGCCGAGGCCGTTGATCTGAGAGGTCAGACCCTCGGAGATCGCGTAGCCGGCGGCGTCGTCGGCGGCCGAGTTGATGCGCAGGCCCGAAGACAGGCGCTGCTCGGCGGTCGCCACGGCGTTGCTCGAGTTGAGCAGGTTCTGCTCGGTCTGCATCGCCGAGACGTTGGTGAGAATCGAAAGGGACACTGTTACACCTCCATGGTGCGGTCGGGTTTAGTCCCCCGGCTGCTCCTTGCGGCCGGTCCCTCCGGTTATCGGCCCTCCACGAGATGACTTGAACATGTTTTCCGGAGTGTCCAGAAACCCTGGACACAGACCCGAATCGGTTGCTTTTGCAGCGATTTGCCGCGTGGCACGCGCGGCGGTGTCACACACAGTGACGGGTCTGCGGAAAGCTACGCACTCAGGGAGAGTGCAGTCACGCACTCAGGTCGATCTGATGAGCCGGGCCATCGGGCTCATCGTCATCGATGAGATCGACGCGATGCAGCGCAGGCGCGAGATCCCCGTCGGCCGTGAAGTCGACCAGGCGGGGCGCCGGCAGCTCAAGGACGCTCACCGACCCGTCCGCGTCCGCCTCTTCAGAGTCCTCGACGCCCTCCACGTCGAGCTCGACGGCCTCCTCCTCCTGACGGCGGCGACGCTGCTCGCCGTAGGCGCCGTCGCCCTGATGGCCATCGCGGTGGATCGGGGCAGAGCGCTCGGCGGCGCGCACCTCGGGGAGGATCGACGAGTGCGGCAGGATCGGCTCGATCGCGTCCATGGTCCACGCCCACCGGGGTTAGGTCAGGAGCCGCCTGCGCTCGCGGAACTGCCCGCCGACGCGTTCGCGTCGCCAGTGGATGTGCCACCGCGGAGCGCGCGGACGTGCTCCTGGTGCAGGTCGAAGATCATGCGCAGCTCGGCGAGCACGATCTGGCGCCAGACAGCGACCGCGCATGCCCAGGCGATCAGATAGGCGCCGATGCCGACGAGCAGCGCGCGCGCGAGCATGCTCGTGACCGACAGGCCCGCGCTGTGCGCCAGATAGGCCGTGATGCCGAAGCCGAGCAGACCGCCGATGCCCTTGATCCGGCGTACGGACGCGCGGGCTCGCGGGTGGTTGGCGACGCTCGGACGGCCGCCGTCGGCGCTGTCGGCCTTGCCCTTGCCCTTGCCCTTCTTGTCCTTGCCGGACTTGGCCTGGCGCTGCTTGGCATTGGTGTCGGCCTTCTTCTTGCCGCGCTCGGTGGCCTCTTCACGGGTGGTGGCCATCAGATCAGGTCCCCACGGGTCTTGGCGCGGGCGGCGCGCATGAGCTCGAAGACGTAGCGGATCAGGCGCTGGCGGTCGTCCTCTTCGATCGACTCAAAGCGCAGACCGCGACGGCCGTTTGCGTCCACCCGCACGACGCGTGCCACACCCTCGGCGGACTCCTCGGAATCGCCGAAGCGAACCTCGAAGCGCACGACGTCGCCGATCCGGAGGTGGCCGGCGCCGGACACGAGCATGCCGCCCCCGCTTATGTCGACCGTCTGGGTCAGGCGCGGCGCATGCAGCGGCGGGCCGTCGATCGTCACCTCGCGCGAAGCGTGCACGCGCACGAACTGGCGTCGCTGGATGACCTCGGGATCGCCGTCGGCGCGAAAGCGGATGAGCGAGGAGTCCTGGAACACCGCCTCGCCGTGCAGGCGGATGATGCCCCGCACCGAGGTGTACTCAAGGGTCGCGTCGCTCTCCTCGCCGACCGGCGGCTGCTCGATCTCGGTCAGCACGACGAGCACGACCTCGTGGTCGTGCTCGTAGGTCTGCACGGGCAGCTCCACGCCGTCAGCGGTCCACAGCGTGCCGCGGTGGCCCGCCGGCTGCGGAATGACCGTCGCGTTGGGTTCAGGCACCAGGCTCATCGCAGCAAATCAGTGGCGATCACGCCGGGGTCGAGGATCGAGATGGCACTGGTGAGGTCGAGGCCGGAGTGTGCGTGGCCGAGCGGGATGCGGGTCTCGATCGAGAGTTCGGCAACCGTGCCGAGCATCCCCGCCTGGTCGCCGTGGGTGGCGATCAGCCCGTCGATCTCCAGCTTGGCGTGATGGTCGACGAGGTGACCGAGCGCCCGCTGGGTGAACGTCGCGGGGGCGCACAGGAGGACCGAGTCGGGAGAGAAGCGGGCGAGCGTGCCGGCGAGCGACTCGCGTGAGGTCTCGTCACCGGGCGCCGTCGAGGGCGTGTCGAGGATCACGAGGTCCTCCTCGCGGGCGGCGTTGACCGCGCGCACCGTGGCCTTGGTCTTCATCGCGGGGACGAGCTCGACCGCTGCGCCCTCGAGCAGTTCACCGAGCTCATCCTCGTGATCCGCGCCGCCGAGGCGGGCGACGGTGACGCTGTGGCCGGCGCGGGCGTAGGCGGTGGCCAGCGCTGCAACGGTCCGGGTCTTGCCGCTGCCGGCGGCGCCGACGACCGCTATGACGCCACCGTCGACCGGGAGCTGGGGCGCCTGCGGCAGCATCGCGGCCAGGGCGGCCTGTGCGGCGACCATCAGCATCGACTCGTCATCGACGCCCGCGGCGCCGACGGCGCCCATCATCAGCTGGTCGGCGAGCGCGTTGCTGATGCCGTGGGCGGTCAACCGGCCGTGCAGGCCCATGACCTCACCCGGCTCGGCGGTCATCGGCGCGGGCGCGTCGACGACCTGCCGGAAGACCGACGACATCGCCGGAGCCTCGTCCCCGAGCGGACGCGGCCGGAACACGGACTCGGCGTCGGGCGTGGCCGGGGCCACGTCGAGCAGGATCGGCACGGTCAGCTCCGTCGCCTCGGGCTCGATCGCTTCGGCGCTGAACACGCCGGCGGGGATCAGCTCACGCTCGGGCTCGGGCTCGTCGTCGCCGTCGAGCTCGTCGAACGCGATGAAGCTTGTGGCCGGCGGGGTGACCGGAGCCGTTATGGCAGGCATCGCGGCCGCCGGCAGGGGAGCCGCGGGGGCGCGCATCGCTGCGATCGCGGGCTGCGCCGGAGCGGGGGCCGGAGTGGGCGCCGGGGTGGCCGGAGCCGGGGGCGCCGGGGCCGCGGCGGCCGGGGCCGGGGCGGCAGGGGCAGCGGCGGTGCTTGCCGCGGCGGCCGGGGCCGGGGCCGGGCCCGCAGGGGCAGCGGAGGCGGGGACGGGAGTCGGCATCGCGGGCGCGGGCGCGGGTGCCGCAGCGGTGGCCGGACCGAAGGGATCGCCCATCGCAGAGGTGGCGAACGCGTCGTTGGCGGCCTGCTCCAGGCGCGCGGCGAAGCCCGCGAACGGATCGGGCGTCGGCTGGCCCGGCGCTTGGGCGAACGTGGCCTCGGCCTCGTCGTCGGCGTACACCGACAGGCGCGGCGCGGCCTGCGCATCGATCTCGACGCAGCGCTTGGCGAAGAAGCCGCCGACGCCGCCGGTGAGGCCCTGTCGCTCACGCAGGATCATCGCGCCGGGGCCGAGCTCGGCCCGGATCCGGGGGATCAGCTCCTCGACCGTGCGCCCGCGGTAGGTGCGAACCTCGCCCGGGCGGGTGTCGGTCTCGGTGGGGGTGCTGTCGGCGGGGTTGTTCATGTGCGGATGACTCCTACGGTGTCGACGGTGATCCCGGGCGAGATCTCGTTGTACGAGCAGACCGGCAGCTGGGGCACGGTGGACTCCAGCATGCGGCGCAGGTGGCGGCGCACGCGCGCCGAGCAGAGCAGCGCCGGCTTGGCGATACCCCGTCCAGCAGCTTCATCGGACGCAGCGCGGATCGCCTTGACCAGTGCCTGGGCGCGTGCGGGATCCAGCGCCAGCACCTCGCCCTCGGCGGTCTGGCTGATCCCGGCGGCGACCTCCTGCTCGACCGCGGGGTCGAGCGTGAGCGAATGCAACGTCTCGCCGTCCAGCAGCGGGGCGATGATCGAGCGGCCGAGCGCATGTCGGGCGTACTCGGCGAGCAGGCTCGGGTCGCGGGTGATCCGCGCCTTGTCGCCGACGGCCTCGGTGATCGTCCCCAGGTCGCGGATCGACACGCCCTCGGCGAGCAGTCGCTGAAGGACGCGCTGCAGCTCGCCGAGCGAGAGCACGTCCGGGACGACCTCGGTGACGACCGCCTCGTTGGACTCCTTGAGCTGGTCGAGCAGGGCGCGCACGTCCTGGCGGGTGAGCAGCTCGGCGGCGTGGCGGCGGATCGTCTCGGTGAGGTGGGTGATGATCACCGACTCGCCGTCGACGACGGTGTAGCCGAACGCCTCCGCCTCGGACTGCTGCGCGTCGGCGATCCACACCGCCGGCAGGCCGAAGGCCGGCTCGGTGGTCGGGATCCCCGACAGCGTGCCGAACGCGTCGCCCGGGTTCATCGCCAGCTTGTGCCCGGCGACGATCCGCCCGCGCGTGACCACCGCGCCACGGACCTTGACGACGTACTCGTGGGAATCGAGGTCGATCTCGTCGTGGATACGGACAGATGGAATCACCATGCCGAGCTCGGAGGCGATCTGGCGGCGGATGAGAGAGATCCTGCGCACGAGCGTGCCGCCCGAGCCGCGGTCGACCATCGGCACCAGGCCGAAGCCGATGCCGAGCTCCAGAGGGTCGATCGGCAGGCCCTTGAGCACCTCGTCGTGCGCCGCGACCTTCGGCTCGAGCTCCTTGACCGAGCCGGCAGCCGGCAGGACGGCGGCGAGCGCGGCGGCAGGCTGAAATGCCTCGATCCCGTCCTTGCGCAGCGCCCAGCCGATCGCGAAGAACATTCCGCCGATCAGGATGAACGGGATCTTCGGCAGACCCGGCACCATCGCGAAGGCCATGATCGCTCCGCCGGCGACCAGCGGCGCCTTCTTCTGTCCGAGGATCTGACTGGTGATCTCGGCGCCGAGATCACGGTCGTCCGAGCCCGAGCGGGTGACGATGATGCCCATCCCCACCGAGATCAGCAGCGCCGGGATCTGCTCGGTGAGGCCGTCGCCGACGGTGAGCAGCGAGTAGGTGTGAGTCGCCTTGCCGAACGCCATGTGGTGCTGCACCACTCCGACGATGATGCCGCCGAGCAGGTTGATCACGACCATGACCGCCGCGGCCATCGCGTCGCCCTTGACGAACTTCGAGGCACCGTCCATCGAGCCGTGGAAGTCGGCCTCGCGGGAGATCAGCCTGCGGCGCTCGCGGGCTTGGTCGTCGGTGATCAACCCGGCGTTGAGGTCGGCGTCGATCGCCATCTGCTTGCCGGGCATCGCGTCCAGGGTGAAGCGGGCGGCGACCTCGGCCACGCGGCCGGCGCCGTTGGTGACCACGACGAACTGGATCACGACGAGGATCACGAAGATCACCAGGCCGATCACGACGTTGCCGCCGACGACGAACTGCCCGAAGTCCTTGACCACCGAGCCGGCGTCGCCCTTGAGCAGGACCTGGCGCGTCACCGAGACGTTGATCGCCAAGCGGAACATCGTCATCAGCAGCAGCAGGGAGGGGAACGAGGAGAACTCGAGCGCCGACTTGAGGTACATCGTCGCCACCACGATCGCGAGCGCGACGGAGATGTTGAGCGTGATCAACATGTCCAGCAGGACCGGGGGCAGCGGGATGATCAGCATGCAGATGACCACCACGACGCCGATCGCGGCGAGCATGTCGGTGTGAGCGAGGACTCTGCGCAGCATGTTGTCCATCAGGCCGCGGCCTTCCTGGCGGCGGCCTTACGGCCGGCCATCCGGTAGACGTGGGCGAGCAGCTGGGCGACAGCCGCATACAGCTCGGCGGGAATCATCTGGTCGATCTCGACGCTTGCGTGCAGCGACCGGGCCAGCGGCGGGTCGGGCACGATCGGCACGCCGTTCTCGGTGGCGATCTTGCGGATCTGGGCGGCGATCAGGTTCTTGCCCTTGGCGACCACGATCGGCGCCGGCTTGGTTCCGTCGTAGACGAGTGCGACCGCGTAGTGAGTCGGGTTGGTGACGACCACGTCGGCCTTCGGCACCGCGGCCATCATGCGGGCGCGGGCGGCGAGAATCCGGCGGCGGCGGATCGCGGACTTGACCTCGGGCGGGAGGTCCTGGTTGCGCGACTCGTCCTTGATCTCCTGCTTGGTCATCTTCAGGCCCTGCTCGAACTGCCGCTTCTGCCAGATGTAGTCGGCGATCGCGATCAGGATGTAGACGGCGACGACGCGGATCGCGATCGACTTCGCCCCGGAGAACATCAGCGACCCGAGCGCGGCCGGAGACGCCCCGACGCCGGTCGTGAGGTGGGTGATCATCGGGATCAGCGACAGGGCCGCGGCGCCGGCGACGACCGTGACCTTGGCCAGGGACTTCCCGGCTTCGAATCCCGCGCGCTTTCCGAAGAGCCGCTTCGCTCCCTGGGCCGGGTTGAGGCGAGTGAACTCTGGGGTGATCGCCTTCATCTTCGGCTTGAACCCGACCTGGGCGACATTGACGAGCACGCCGACGGCCATGCAGATCCCGGCGATCGGAGCGACCGTCTTCAGGACGACGTTGAGCGCGAGCTGCTCAAGGCCGTGCAGACCGGAGGCCGAGGTCACGGCGCTGCCGTTGGAGATCTGGCCCCAGATCGCGGTCATCGCCTCGCCGGCGTTGGACACGATCTTGGGCCCGAAGGCGATGACCCCGATCAGGCCGCCGACGAGCGTGGCGCCGCCGGAGAGCTCGACCGAGCGCGCGACCTGGCCTTTGTCCCGCGCCTCGCCGCGGCGCTTGGCAGTCGGTTTCTCTGTCTTGTCCGTGCCGGCCATCAGATTGCCTGCAGTGCCGTGGAGACCGCGGCACCGACCTGGTTGGAGAGGAAGCCGCCGAGGAACGGCATCGTCGCGCCGACGATGAGCAGCGCGACCCCGATCTTCATCGGGAAGCCGACGGCGAAGATGTTGAGCTGGGGCATGACGCGGCTGACCAGACCGAACGCGATGTCGGTGACCAGCAGCGCGACGAGTGCCGGCGCGGCGAGCTCCAGGGCGGAGACGAAGATCGTCCCGGCGGCCTGGTCGATGCCGGCGGCCAGCGAGCTGATGTTCGGCGCGCCGGTGAGCGGCACCAGCACGAGGGTGTGCTCGATTCCGCGCAGCATCCAGGCGTCGCCGCCGATCGCGATGAACAGCGCGAGGCCGACCATCGAGTAGATGTTGGTCAGGGTGCCGCCCTGGCTGCCGTCGAAGGGGTTGATGAGCTGGCCGTAGGAGAAACCGGCGATCACGTCCAGCAGCGCGCCCGCCGAGTTGACGGCGGCGAAGACGACGCTGACCGCCAGCGAGAAGCCGAGGCCGGTGAGGGCGTTGGTGACGAACAGCGCCGCGATCATCAGCGGGTCGGTCGGCATCGTCTGCCCGTGCATCGCGATCGGGGTCATCCCCATCGACAGCGCGACGGCGACGACGGTCTTGACCTGTGCCGGGACCATCTGCGAGCTGAACAGCGGCGCGACCACGAACAGCGGGGTGATCCGAGCCAGCACGAGGAAGAACCCGAACACGTGGCCCGGGCCGATCGCATGCATGAGGCCGTTGAAGACAGACTGGGTCATGCGCCTGAGATCAGCGTCGGGATCGACTGGTACAGGTTCTCGGTGTAGTCGACGATCTGGCGCAGCATCCACGGCCCGAGCACGACGATGATCACCGCCAGCGCGATGATCTTCGGGATGAAGGTGAGCGTCTGCTCCTGGATCGAGGTGACCGCCTGGAAGATCGAGATGACGAGCCCGATCACCAGGCCGGCGAGCAGCATCGGTCCGGCGACCTCGACGGCGAGGGTCATCGCCTGGGTGGCGAGGTTGATGACTGTGTCCTGATTCATCAGCCGTGGAAGCTCGTGACGAGCGCTCGGGTGATCAGGTCCCAGCCGCCGACCAGGACGAACAGCAGGATCTTGAACGGCAGCGAGATGAACGTCGGGGGCAGCATCATCATCCCCACGCTCATCAGCGTCGAGGAGACGATCAGGTCGATGATCAGGAACGGCAGGAAGATCAAGAAGCCGATCGCGAAGGACGTCTTCAGCTCGGACAGGATGAAGGCGGGGATCAGCACGTAGGTCGGCACGCCCTTGCGGGTGCTCGGGACCGGCTTGATCTTCGACATCGAGATGAACAGGGACAGGTCCTCTGGCTTGACCTGGTTGAACATGAACTCGCGCAGCGGTTCCTGAGCGCGCTCGAGCGCGACCGTGGTGCTGATCTTGTGGTGGATCAGCGGCTCATAGGCATCGTTCTTGATCTGATCGATCGTCGGATGCATCACGAAGAGAGTCAGGAAGAGCGCGACGCCGACCAGCACCTGGTTCGGCGGCGTGGTCGTCGTGCCCATCGCGGTCCGGATGAAGCCGAGCACGATCAGGATGCGGGTGAACCCGGTGACGGTGAACAGCACCGCGGGGATCAGTGACAGGCTCCCGATCAGCAGCAGCAGCTGGACCGAGTTGGAGGAGTGGACCCCCCCGATCGAGACCGCGTTGATCACACCCTCACCGTCATCCGCCGCAGGACGTCCATGAAGTTCTGAGCGGGCCTGCGCTCGCCCGCCTCCAGCAGCGCGGGCTCGGCGGGGTCGCCGGCCGGAAGCGCGATGCCGTTCATCAGGGCCTCGGCCTCGGTGTAGACCTTGATCGGGGTCACGCCGGACTCCGAGATGCCGACCAGGACGACGTCGGAGCCGGAGCGAACCAGCGCGACGGATCGGCCCTGCGCCAGCGGGAGCGTGGCCAGGTGCTGCAGGCCGTCACCCGTTGCGCGCTGGCCGCCGCCCTTGACCTTCTTGAGCACGCGGGCGATCCCGTAGATCAGCCCGACGACGATCACCAGAGCGAGGATCGTGCGCAGGATGCTGCCGCCACCCATCGAGGAGCTGTGGTGAGCCGCCGTCGTGGAGAGACGCAGCGGGGTGCTCTCGCCGCTCCCGGAAGCTGCAAGCGCAGCCGCGGGAAACCCGAGGGCAAGGGCGCCGGTCGCAATGGCGCCACCGAAGATCGTGGAAGCAGACCGCATCGAGGGGGTGACTTCGAGGGAAAGTCACCCTTTTGATCGGCTCAAACTCCCGGATGCTTGAGGGGAACTTGCACGAGTGCTCCCGCGCGGTCAGACCGTGCGGGAGCCGTGGGGCAGCGGGGCAGGCCCGGGCGTTACGCGGCGTCCGCCGCGGGGGCGGGCGGCTCGGCGACAGCGGCGGGCTCGTCGCTGAGGATGTGCGTGAGCCGCAGGCCGAACTGCTCGTCGATGACGACGACCTCGCCGCGGGCGATCGGGGTGCCGTTGACGAGCACGTCGACCGGCTCGTCGGCCATGCGGTCGAGCGTGATCACCGAGCCCTCACGGAGCTCGAGCGTCTCGCCGACCGTCATCCGGGTCCGTCCGACCTCGACCGACAGGTCGATCGGGACGGCGGACAGCCGGCGAAGGTCGGTGCGCTCGCGCGGCTCGGCGTTCTCGTCGTTGAGCTGGGGAAGATCGAGATCGGGGGTCATCGCTGCTCCTACTGGATCGCGAGGTCGGTGAAGTAGACCTTCGTGACCTTCACGTCGGTCTGCGTCTTGATGCCGTGCAGGATCTCCTTCTGAAGCGTCGCCCGGCCCGCGCCGGTCAGCAGGACCTTCGAGGAGTCGTTGGTGACGTCGCTGGTGACGATCGCGCGGATGATCGGCTCCTGCACCAGCGTGCCGTTGCCGGCCGGGGTGGTCGCGTCGGCGTTGGCGGCCGTCGCGCCGGTGCTCTGACCGGGCGCCAGCAGCAGAGCGACCGTCATGGTGGCGTACTTGCCGTCGGTGAGGTTCAGCTCGAACTGCTTGGGCAGGACGTAGATCGTGCCGGTGACGATCGGCTTGGCCTTGGCCTTCTTGGGCAGAAGGAACATCTTGGCGCCGACGCCACCGATGACGAGCAGGAGGACGAGGGGGATGAGGACTTTCTTGCTTTTCATGGTGGTGTCGGGCTAGGAGGGGGCGGGATAATCGCGGTCGAGGACGATGTCGACGCGCCGGTTACGGGCGCGGCCGGTCGACGTCGTGTTGGGCGCGATGGGGTGCAGGTCGGCGTAGCCGGCCGCATTGAGGCGGCCCCGGTCGACGCCATGGGCGGTCAGGTAGAGCAGGACGTTCACCGAACGGGAAGCCGACAGCTGCCAGTTGGTGGGGAACTGCGCCGTATGGATCGGCACGTTGTCCGTGAAGCCTTCGACCGTGATCGGATTCTTACGATCAATGTTGAGCAGGTGGGCGAGCTCGTTCAGGAGCGGATCGCCGGTCGCCTTCAGCGTCGCCGACCCGGAGGTGAAGAGCAGGTTGTCGGTGAGCACGCGGACGACCAGGCCCTGCTTGGTGATGTTCGTGACCACCGACTGCGAGAAGCCGTGCGAGCGCGAATACGCGTCCAGGCGGCGCTTGAGCGCCTCGAAGGACTTCTGCTCGGCGACGGTGCCGGAGGCGCTCACCATCGCGTTGCCGATCTGCTGGGCGTTCGTGTTCTGGAGCTTGGGCACATTCGGCGTGATCGGGATGATCGACGGGACCGGCGAGGTGGCCGGCGTGTGCTTGCTCGTCGACTCAGAGCCCGACTGCATGATCGAATGACCACCCGACAGGATCGAGCCCGAGAACGCGGACTTCAGCGACTCCTGCAGGGTCTTGAACTTGGAGATGTTCACCGAGGAGATCGAGAAGAGGACCATGAAGAGCGCGAACATGAGCGTGAGCATGTCGGCGTAGGTGAGCAGCCAGCGCTCCTCGTTCTCCGGTTCCCTGGCGGGACCGCCGCGCTTGCGCCGGCCGCCGCGGCGTGCGGACGACATCAGGCGGCCTCCTGCTGCGGGATGTCGACCGCGGGGCTGCCGACCTCGTCCTCGCCACCGCGCTCGGCGGGCGGGACGAACGAGCCGAGCTTCTCGGCCACGACGCGGGGGTTGTCGCCGGCCTGGACAGCCAGGATCCCCTCGAGCGTGAGGTTGCGCAGCTCGGTCTCCTGCTTGTCGAGCGCTTTGAGGCGGTTGGCGACCGGCAGGTAGACGACGTTGGCCGAGCTGACGCCCATCAGCGTTGCGATGAACGCCGAGGAGATCGCCGGGCCGAGCGTCGAGGGCGCGGAAAGATTGGACAACACGTGCACGAGGCCCATGACGGTTCCGATGATTCCCATCGTCGGGGCGAAGCCGCCGGCCTTCTCGAACGGCGCGGCGCCCTCATGATGGCGGGCCTGCATGCCCTCGATCTCGGCCTCCAGGACCTCGGCGACGAGCTCGGGGTCCGAGCCGTCGACGACGAGCTGCATCCCCTTGCGGGTGAAGTCGTCCTCGATGTCCTTGGTCTGGGCGTCGAGCGCTAGCAGGCCCTCGCGGCGGGCCTGCTCGGCGAAGCCGACGAGCTGCTGGACGCGGCCGGTCACATCGAGCTCCGGTGGGCCGAACGCGATCTTGTAGAGGGTGGGGATGCGCTTGAACCCGTCCATGCCTACGGAGGCGAGCGTCACTCCGCACGTTCCTCCGAGAACGATCAGCAGAGCGGGGATGTCGATGAACGAGGCCGGTGAGACCCCGCCCATGATCCCGCTCATCAGGATGCCGCCGGCGGCGACAGCGATTCCGATTGCGGTGGCGGCTTTCATCTCAAACGTTCAATCGGCCGGAGGGGCCAGAACTTCAGGAACGGGCGGCTTGATCGCTGGACGAAAGGTGGAGGGGAGTGACCTCGGCGCCCTCCGGGCGGTCCGGAAGGAGCGCGGCGCGTTTGCGTATGGGCTGGCCGGAGGCGCGCAGCGCCCCGCGAAGGTCCATGGCTCCGGCGAGTACCGCGATGCGCTGTGTGCGCACCTCCGCGGCGACTCGCTCGGGCGTCTCGGCAACGACGACCTTGTGACCGTTGGTGAGCGTGATGACCGTGTCGGGCGTGGCCTCGATGGTCAGGATCAGCTCCGAGTTGAGCTGGAAGGCTTCCAGCACATGTCCAAGCCGGTGAAGGGTGATCATCGTTGTGGTCCTCGGGAAGTTGGTGGAGGTGGCGCTCAGGGCGGCCGGATCTGGCGCGGGCGGGCGACGGCTGCGCCGCCGCCGCCCGCGCCGGGACCGGAACTACTGCGGCATCTGCACCAGCGTCTGCAGCATGTGATCGGCCGTCGTGATCACCTTCGAGTCGGCCTCGTAGCCGTTCTGCGCGTCGATCATGTTGGCGAACTCCGTCGCCATGTCGACGTTGGAGGACTCGAGCTCGCCGGACTGCAGCCCGCCGATGCCTCCGACACCCGGGGTGGCGACGCTCGCCGTGCCGGACGCCGTCGTGGCGCTCCACAGCGACGAGCCGTCCCGTGAGAGACCGGCGTTGTTGTTGAACGTCGCCATCTGCAGGTACCCCGCGGTGTACTGGGTGTTGTTGTAGCTGTACGTGACCTCGCCGGTGGAGCTGATCGCGACGTCCGTGGCGCCGGTCGGGATCTGGATCGGGACGCCGGTGTTCGAGCTCGAGCTCGCCGACGCGCCGGAGGCGGGGCCGGCCTGGCCGAGCACGTACTGGCCGCCCTGGGTCACCAGGTAACCCTGCGAGCTGACCTTGAAGTTGCCCGCGCGGGTGTAGGCGATCGAGGTGGAGTCGATCGCCGGCGAGCCGTTGTTGGTCAGCACGCCCGTCGGGCCGCCGTCGCCGCCGGTCTGCTGCTCGGCGTTCGGACCACCGGTCGGCGCCGTGGAGTTGGCGACCTGGAAGAAGCCCTGGCCTTGGATCGCGAGGTCGGTCGCGATGCCGGTCGACTGATCGGCGCCCTGGCTCATGTTGTTCTCGATCGCACCGACCGAGACGCCCAGGCCGACCTGCTCGGGATCCGTGCCGGCGTTCTGGTTGGTCTGGCTGGAGCCGCCCGCGATCGTCTGCGAGAGCGCGTCGACGAACGACGTGCCCTGCGACTTGTAGCCGATCGTGTCGACGTTGGCCAGGTTTGAGGCGGTGGTGTTCAGCATCGTCTGCTGTGCCTCGAGGCCGCTGATCGCGGCGCCCATCGCTTCCATCATCGGGACATCACTTCCTTTCGTACGTCAGTGGAGAGAGAGAAGAGTTGAAGGTGGTGGTTCAGGAGCCCTGCGAGCTCGTCGTGGTGCCGGTCGTGGCACTGGTGACCTCCGACAGCGGGATCCCGCTGGTGCCGCCGATGGTCAGCGTCGGGCCCGAGGAGGTGAAGTCGACCGCGGTGACCGCGCCGGAGCCCGAGTTGCCGTTGGAGTCGGTGTAGTTCACGTTCTGGCCGAGCATCTGCAGCGCCGAGGACGCCGCCTGGTTGGAGGCGCTCTGCGAGGAGGACTCCTGGATCTGGATCTGCTCGTCCAGCGAGCTGAAGCTGGCGAGCTCGCTCATGTACTGCGTCGGATCCGACGGGTTGAGCGGATCCTGGTTCTTCATCTGATCCATCATCAGATTCAGGAAGTCGCCCTCCTTCAGCGAGCCGGCGACGCTCGATGCGGTCCCGCTCGGCTGGGTCGGTCCGATGGTGCTGTTGGCTGTGCTGGGTGCGGAAACGCTCATTGGTTTCTCCTGGGTTCCGGGCGCGCCGTCAGGCGAGCACGTTGACGAGCGCGGAGCCGGAAAGGTCCGCGACGCGTTCGTTGGAAGTGGGTCCGGTGGTCGGTTCCTCGTCGTCGGCGCCGATCGCGCCGCCCGACGAGCTGTCCTGCTGGGCTGCGGGCTCACGGTCACCGCGGCCGGAGGTCGAGATGTCCAGGCGCAGCAGCGCCGTGCCGTTCTGCTCGAGCGAGCGCTTGAGGTCCTCGCTGCCCGCCTGAAGCGTCCGGGCGGCCTCCGGATGGGCCGTGATCACGCGCGCGACGATGCCGTCGGCGGTGTGCCGAAGGTGGATCTGGATGTCGCCGAGCGTCTCGGGCGAGAGCTCGATGCGCGCGGTGGTGACGCCCGCGCCCTTCGCCGCCATCGTGATCGTCGCCTCAACCGCCTCGGCGGCGTCGCCGAGTGAGACCGGCACCGACGTGGCGGAGGTGCTTGCGCTCGTGGTGGTCGGCGAGACGGGTGCGGCGGCGGCGAGGACGTTCACGCCGGTTGTCGCCGCGGCGGGCGCGGTGGTGGTCGCCGGTTGGGTGCCGCTGGTGGCGACCGCGCCGGCGTCGCGTCCGGCGGTGCGGCCGGCAGCCGCGCCCAGGTCGGGGCGGGCCCTGTTCGCCGAGTTGCCGGCGCCGGAGTCCGAGGACGTGTTGCCACCGGTGGTGGCCTGACCGGCCGGGGCGGGCGTCGCGGTGAGCGACGCGGTCGCGGTGGCGGCTGTGGTGCTGGCGGCCCAGGCTTGGCCCTTCGGGTTCGAAGCGGTGCTCGCCGGTGAGGACTGGGCTGCGCCGAGCGTGGCCGCCGTTGCGGTGGCGTTCGTGGCGGTGGCGGTCGCGTCGCTCGTGGAGGAAGGGGCTGTGGTCGCCGTCGTGGGCGCAACGGGCGTCGGCGCCGGGGTGGACGCGCTCGTCGGGGCGGAGCTCGTGGAGATCGGCGCGGGGCCCGTGGAGGCCGGTGGGGGGCTCGCGCCCGGGCCGGTTGGGGCCGCCGCGCCGGTGGGCGTCGCCGCGGTCGAGTCGGGCGTCGGTGCGACCGCGGCGGCCGCGGGGGTCTGCGGCGACGCGCCGGAGTCCGCCGGCGTGGCGGACGTCGGGTCTGCGGAGGCGGCGCCCGGAGCGGCTGTGGCCGCGTCGGCGGCCGGAGCGGAGGCGGTTCCGGTGGCCGCCGGCCCAGCGCTCGCCACCTGCTGGAGCGCAGCGGACTGGGGACCGGTCGCTGCCGGCGTGGTCGCTGACCCTCCGTCGGTGGGCGCGGCGCCGTTGGGTGTGGCGGCCGGCATGGTGGCCGCAGCCGGCGTGGTGGCTGCAGAGACGGCTGAGGCCTGCGAGGCGGCGCTCGTGGCGGTGGCCGCGGCCGAGGGCTGGGTGGTGGCGGTGAGTGGGACGGCGGTCGCCGACAGCGAGGCAAGCGGGGTGGCCGGAGGCGCGGAGCCGCCGTCCGCGTGCTTGGTGTGCGCCGCCGTGGCCGACCGCGCCGTGCTGCGAGGCGTGGAGCGCCCGGGTGCCGGGGAGTCGCGGTGTTCCTCGTGGGTGCGCGTGACCTCGTGGCCGAGCGCGGCCGCGAACCCCTGGTGCGCGGTCGGCGAAGTCGTGGAGTCGCCCGCCGTGGTCTTGGCGGCGGGCGCCGCGGGCGTCGCGGTCTCGGCCATCGCGTGCGGCAGGCCGATCATGCGGCGTCCCGGCGGCGGAAGTTGTTCAGAGCGACCTCGTCGAGCACGATGCTCTCCTGTCGCGCCTGCTCGCGCTCGAAGTCGAGGCGACGATGGTCCTTCAGCTTCTCCAGCGCCTGCCGGTCGCGCGCCGCCTCGGTGAGCTTGTGACGGTGCTGGTCGACGACCACTTCCGAGCGGTTGAGCGCGTCGAGTGAGGCCCGGTGGTTGCGCTCGGACCGCTCCAGGTAGGCCTGGCGGGCGAGAAGTTGGTCGACGCCGACGGGCGAATCGGCCGCCTGCAGCTGGAAGTCGCGTGCTTCCAGCACGGCCTGGGCGGCCTGCTCCATGGCGACCTGCGTCCGGCGATGATCCTTGATCGCACGGGCCAGGGCCTCACGGGCAGCGTCTTCTGCGCGCTCGCGCAGGGCACGCACGCGTTCCAGAGAAAAGCGAAACGAGGGACCGCTCACGTCCCCGTTATCGACCAGGCCCCAAGGAACTCAAGTGATGGGGCGTCGTCTTCCGTCCAGTCGGGAGGTTTCTCCTCTCGACGGACGACCGAGAACCGATGCGCCGGCACCCGTGGGCCGGCGCCTGCTGTGGCTCAGGCGGCGATGCTCGGAACGTGGTCGCCCTCGATCTCGGCGACCAGCCCGGCCAGCACGGTCTCGGCCTGATCGTTCTCGATCTGGCAGGTGCCGGCCGCCTCGTGGCCACCGCCGCCCTTGCTCAGCATCAGCGAGCCGATGTCGACGCGGGAGGCGCGGTCGAGGATCGAGCGGCCGACCGCGAACACCGTGTTCTGCTGGCGCAGGCCCCAGAGCACGTGGATCGAGACCCGGCACTCGGGGAACAGCGCGTAGAGCATGAAGCGGTTGGTCGGGTGGATGATCTCCTCGTTGCGGAGATCGAGCACCACGGTCCGGCCATGCACGGTCGAGCAGCGCAGCAACTGCTCGCGAGCCGCCTCGGCGTGATCCTCGTACAGGGCGACGCGCTCGGCGACGTCGGGCGAGGCGAGGATGTCGCTGATCGTCATGTCCAGGCAGCTGTCGATCAGCTGCATCATCAGCTGGTAGTTGGAGATGCGGAACTCGCGGAAGCGGCCGAGGCCGGTGCGCGGGTCCATCAGGAAGCTCAACAGGATCCAGCCCTGCGGGTGCAGCACGTCCTGAAGCGAGAGCCGCGCCGCGTCGGCGCGGTCGACGGCCGCCATCATCAGCTTGCTCACGCCCGGGAACGTCGCCTGTGCGCCGAAGTAGTCGTACACCACTCGAGCGGCCGAGTACGCGCCGGAGACCATGACCCGGTTGGGCTGATCCTCCTTGACCCGCTCGACCTCGGAGGAGTGATGGTCGAACGACAGCGCCACCTCCGGCCGGTAGGGAAGGTTGGTCGTGATGTCGCGATCGGTCAGCTCGACCAGGCCATCCTGGACGTCCTTCGGGTGAACGAAGAGGATGTCCTCGAGCACGCCAAGCTCCTTCAGGAGCGCAGCGCAGACAAGGCCGTCGAAGTCTGAGCGGGTCACAAGGCGATATTTGCCCTGAAGGGAGAAGATGGCGGGGTTGAGCATGCTGCGGATTTCGGCCCATCCGCAGCGGTCCCTGAACACCGGTCCGGATATCTGGCCGTTTGGTCCAGTCATCGGTTTCGGGTGGGCGTTTTCGGGCTTTTGCGGGTCGGTTGTGTCGGCGTTCGCGAGGTAGCGCGCCCCGTCGTCGGCCGTCAAGCAGCGCCCGCAGCTGTGGGTCGTCCGTGTGGGGTGGGTGGCGCTGCTGTGACTGCCGGCGCCGTGCGCGCTACTGGGCAGTGAGGTCGGGCCCACTTCGTGTGCACGACCTCGCGCCAAATGAGACTCTGGGGCGGCGCTTTTCGCCCCCACGCGACCGAATCCGGGACGGCTTGGGTGATCTTCTCCGTGAGGCGCTCCACATGACCCACGCAGCGTCGGAGGGTGCGGTGAGTGCGCAAAACATTCCGCCTCCGGGTCAGCTGGGCATCTGACGCAACCAGGAGTTGCGTCAGATGCCCAGCACCGCTCCATGATCTCCCACCGCAAGCTTTTTCCGATCACTCCTTGCCGCTGGTCACCGCGGTGATGGGGCTGATCATCCTCGGCGCGTACATCGCGCTGTATCTCTCCACGCGCAATCAGCATCCGTACTCGGGGCCGAGCCTCGGGGTCGTCGGGTTGGTGTACGCGGCGGTGGCGGTGTCGATCGCGCTGTCGGCGAAGACCTATCAGCGCGCTCGCAAGGGCGTGAGCGGCCCGTCGTTGCGCCAGGAGCGGCTCCAGGGCCTGGCCATCCTGCTCTCCTACCTCGGCAGCCCGATGATCCAGGGCGCGATGAGGCACTACGGCGCGAGCCACGCGATCGTCTACGGGGTCATCCCGGCCGCGGGGCCGCTGATCATCATCGGCACCACGATCGTCGGCCTTGCGGTGGGTAAGGAGGATTGGCCTCAGCTGGGATCGGCGCTCGTCGTGGTCATCGCGGGCCTGGTGGCGCTGTTCGTCGGCCCCAGTGGAGCGTGGCTGGCGGCGGGGATCGGCCTCTGCCTCGGGGTCGTCGGCTTCGCCGCGGCGACGGGCCGCAGAAGCCTGTTCGTCCAGTGGCGGTAAGTCCATCCGGATGGGTACCGACTCCCTCGATCCCGTGATTCACGCGCCCGCCCGGCTGCGGATCGTGGCAACGCTCGCTGCGCTGCCGCCGGGCGACGCGCTGTCGTTCACCCGCCTGCAGGAGATGCTCGAGCTCACCCCGGGCAATCTGATCACCCACATGCGCAAGCTGGAGGACGCCGGCTACCTGGAGACCGAGACGAGCGGAAACGGACGGGCCTCGAAGACATCGATCACGCTCACCGCTCCCGGGCGCAGGGCGCTCGACGGCTACACCCGAACGCTGCGCGAGCTTCTCGGCGGACTGTGAACAGGCAAATATTCCTTGACAAGAATAGTCGTAGTAGTGAATACTCCGATGCATGGACAACCTCGCATCGGCTCTGGGAGATCCGGCGCGCTGGCGGATCGTCGAGCTGCTCGCCGAGCGCCCGCGCACGGTCGGCGAGCTCGCTGAGCTGACCGGGCTGCGCCAGCCGCAGACGACCAAGCACCTCCAGACGCTCGCCCGGGCCGGCCTGGTCACCGTCACCCCGCTCGCCCAGCGCCGCGTCTACGCGATCGAGCCGGCGCCGCTGCAGGCGCTGGAGCGCCGGATCCACCAGCTGGTGCAGTCAAGCGGGGCCCACTCAGGCAGCCGTGACGTGATCGCCCGCTATCACGCCGCGATCGAAGCGGAGACCGCGGCCGCCGACCGGGAGCGGTGGGCCGACGGGCGCACGTTCTCCTTCGAGCGCGAGATCGACGCGTCGCGCGACCTGGTCTGGCGCCACTGGGTCGAGCCCGACCTGCTGGCGGGCTGGTGGGCGCCGCCCTCGTTGACGGTGACCGAGTGCACGCTCGAGCCCCGGCCCGGGGGACGGGCGCTGCTCGTCTACCGCGACATGGACGGGACATATCGCAGCGAGGGCAAGGTCCACGACGCGACCGCGCCCGAGCACCTCGCGTTCGAGCTGTCGGTGCTCGACGCCGCCGGCGCGATCTCGTTCACCGGCCACTACGACGTGAGGCTCGCCGCCGACGGGCATCGAACCCGGCTGCGAGTCGAGATGGGGATCACCGACACGACCGTCGAGGCCGTCCCGTTCATCGCCGGGATCCCCGCCGGCTGGGGCCAGGTCCTCGACAACCTGGTCGCCGCGGTGGAGGCATCGCCGCGCACCTCGCAACCACAACCCGACAACCGAAGGGACGCACTCTCATGACCACCGCGCAACGCAGCGTCCGGGCCAACCTCAATCTCACCCTCGATGGGCGCTACAACGGGCCCGGCGGCCCCGCAGACCTGAGCGCGATCGTCCCCTACGCGGTCACCGAGGTCGCTCGTGACCACCTCGCCCGCCTGCACCAGGGCGCGAGCACGGCGGTGATCGGCCGTCGCAACGCCGAGGGCTTCATGAGCTACTGGCCGCCCGTCGCCGACGACGAGCGCGCCGATGCGCGGGACCGGGGGTACGCCGCGTGGCTGCGCGACACCGACAAGGTGATTCTCTCCACCACCGTGACCGACGCGCCGTGGCCGCGCACCCGCGTGGTGAACGGGCCGGCGGCCGACGTCGTCGCCCGGCTGCGCAGCGAGGGCGACGGAGACATCCTGGTCAACAGCAGCCCGACCGTGATGAAGGCGCTGCTGGCCGCCGACCAGATCGACCGGCTCCACATCATGATCAGCCCGGAGATCGGCGGGGCGGGAGAGCGGCTGTTCGAGGACGGGCTGCCGGCCACCAAGTGGTCGCTGGTCCATCACGAGGCCGGGGATCTCGGCGAGCTCTCGTTGACCTATCACCGCGTCAGGTGACGTGGCCGCCCCCTGCCCATCGACACCCACCGATGAGTTTGGGAGCTCGCGCGGGTCTCAGGTTCCAGAGCCAACGGATGCGAGAGGAGCACTTGGATGCCTGAGCACGAGCCGCACATCGAGGACCGGCCCGCCGAGTCGTACCTCGCGATCTCGGAGACGGTGACGATGCAGACCCTGGCGGCAGCGATCGACCGCGGCTTCCCCGAGCTGTTCGGCTGGCTGGCGGCGTGCGGGCTCGCCCCGGGCGGCGCACCGTTCATCCGCTACCTGCGGATCGACATGGACGCCGAGCTCGACATCGAGCTGGCGGTCCCGATGGAGGGCGATGTGGCCACCGACGACCGCGTCCGCGCCGGCGAGTTGCCCGCCGGCCGGTACGTGGTCATGCTCCACGTCGGTTCCTACGACGGACTGATCGACGCCAACGCCGCTCTCCAGGACTGGGCCGAGGAACACGCCGTCCGCTGGCGCAAGGAGCACGGTTCGACCTGGGGTGGGCGCGTCGAGCGCTACCTGACCGATCCGTCGGCCGAGCCGGACCCCTCTCGCTGGGAGACCGAGCTCGCCTACCTGATCGACGATCGCTAGACCGTCGAGGAGTCGCAGGCCGCTGGCGCCCCACGAGACCGGCCGGCTGCTCGGAGGCATGGGCGAGCTCGTCGACACGCCGTGAACGCCACGCCGAGGCGTGCAGCGGGCGTCCGTCCATCCCGGCCGGGAAGCTGTCAGGCGAGCGACAGGCCCGGGATGGCCGGGCCATCACCGGACGGCGCGAGCGCGATCGCCGGCCGCGCGGCGGGCGCGGGCCTGCTCGCCGGCTCAGCGTCGGTGTCGACGGGCGCCGCGGACAGCGGCGACGCGATCTCCGGCACCACGATCTCGGAGGCGAGGGCCACGAGCGCAGCGTCGGCCTCGTCGAGCGTGCTCGCCTCTTCGACCCGCTGGCGCAGGAAGGCGTCAATGCGCGGACGCAGCGCCACCGCGGAGTCGAGCAGCGGATCGGTGCCCGACTGGTAGGCCCCGATCGAGATCAGATCCTCTTTCTCGCGATAGACCGCCAGCGCTGACCGCAGTCGCTGGCCGGCCCCGCGCACCTCCTCGGTGGTGATCTCGCCGATCAGACGGGAGACCGACTGCAGGACGTCGATGGCGGGATAGTGGCCCGCGTGCGCCAGCGAGCGCGTGAGGACGATGTGGCCGTCGAGGATCGAGCGGACCGCGTCGGCGATCGGCTCGTTCATGTCGTCGCCGTCGACGAGCACGGTGTAGAGACCGGTGATCGCTCCTCGCGGCGAGGTTCCGGCGCGCTCGAGCAGACGCGGCAGCAGCGCGAACACGGAGGGGGTGTAGCCGCGGGTGGCGGGCGGCTCGCCGATCGCCAGACCGACCTCGCGCTGGGCCATCGCAAAGCGCGTCACCGAATCCATCATCAGCATCACGTTCTTGCCCTGATCACGGAAATGCTCGGCGATCGCGGTCGCCGTGAACGCCGCCTGGATGCGGACGAGCGCCGGCTGGTCGGAGGTGGCGACGATCACGACCGAATGGGCGAGAGCGTCGCCGAGGTCGCGCTCGATGAACTCCCGGACCTCACGACCACGCTCGCCGACGAGCGCGATGACGTTGACGTCGGCGGTCGTGGAGCGGGCGATCATGCCCAGCAGCGAAGACTTGCCGACGCCCGAGCCGGCGAAGATGCCGAGGCGCTGGCCGATGCCGCAGGGAACCAGGGTGTCCAGCGCACGGACTCCGAGTCCGACCCGCTCGCAGATGCGCGGACGCGAGAGCGCGTCGGGCGGGGAGGCCTCGGCGCTGCGGCGCGCGGCGTCGGAGAGGTCTCCGTACTCGTCCAGCGGCGTGCCCAGGCCGTCGATCACACGACCGAGCAGACCCTCGCCGACCGGCGCCTCGAACGGCCGGCCGGTGGCGCGCACGAGCGTGCCCGGGCCGATGCCGCGCAGCTCGCCGAGCGGCATCAGCAGGGTGCGGCCGCCGCGGAAGCCGACGACCTCGGTCGGGACGGCTGCACGGCCGTCGCGATCCTCGCCGACCAGGCAGATCTCGCCCATCTCGACTGACAGTCCGCTCGTCTCGATGATCAAGCCGATGAGATCGCGGACACGGCCGCGGCGGCGGGCGAGGTCCTCGTCGGCGAGCCGACGTGAGACCTGGGCGATCGTCTCGGAGGTGAAGGCTTCTGCGAGCGTGCTCACGCGACGGTCCGTCCGAGCTCGGCGGCGACGATCTCACGGGCCCGCTCCAGCTGGGCCTCGATCGTCGCGTCGATCTCTCCGTCGTCGGTGCGCGCGATCACGCTGCCACGGCTGACGCGCCGGTCGGCCTGAACCCCGAGGTGATCGATCCCGCCGAGCTCCGAGCGCAGCCGGGTGACGGCCGCGGAGAGCACGTCGAGCTCGCCGGGGTTGACGATCAGCGTCACCTGACGGCGATCGGCCAGCCGGCGCAGCATCAGCTCGGCGACATCGACCAGTCGCTCGGGGGCGACCGAGATCGCGCCGGCGACGATCTGCTCGGCGAGGCGAAGCCCGAGGGCGACGGCGTCGGAGCTCAACGCATGCAGATATTCGTTGCGCAGCTCGTCGAGCGCTCCGTGCGCCTCGGCGATGAGCAACAGAGCGTCCTCGAACTGGGCGCGGACGGCGCGCTCGGCCTGAGCGCGGCCCTCGGCCTCGCCCTGGGCACGTGCGGTCTCACGGATGGCGTCGGCCTCCTCCATTGCGGCGGCCAGCGCATCCTGCCCGCGCACCGTCGGAGGCTCCAGCGGCTCGAAATTGAACGGGGAGACGACTTCTGCGGTATGGGGCACGGCGGATCTCCGAGGGATCGAGGGGGTCAGTGCGTGCCCACCCAGAGCACACATCCCGGGTTATCGGCCCGGGATGTGTGTTGCTTGAGTCTGTCGATGCCGGTTGCAGGGGTTTCCCGCGCTGCGGGAGGCCCCTCGGCGTCAGGTAGCGACCTTGAAGCGCGCGACGAGCCGCGAGACCGAATGTGCTTGAGGGCCGCCCACACGCGGCCCTCAGCAACCGGGAGACGCCCTCGGCGGCGGAGCCCGGCTCCGCCTTGGTCAGGAGGGCGTTCGGTCGGCTCCCGCGCCGCAGAGGGCTGGGGGCCGACCGATACTGCAACGCTGGTGAAACGTCCGCTCGGCTAGCCGAGGGCCTTGCCGACGGCCGCGAGCAGGCCCTCGGGCTGGAACGGCTTGACCACGAAGTCCTTGGCGCCGAGCTTGATCGACTCGATGACCTTGCTCTCCTGGCCGAGGGCCGAGCACATCAGGATCTTGGCGCCCGGATCGATCGCGATGATCTCGGCGAGGGCCTCCAATCCGTCCTTCTCGGGCATGGTGATATCCAGCGTGGTCAGCTCGGGGCGCAGCGCGGTGTACTGCGCGACAGCCTCCGCGCCGTTCTCGGCCTGGCCGATGACCTCGTGGCCACCGGAGGTGAGCGCGTCGCTGACGACCTTGCGCATGAATGCTGCATCGTCGACTACAAGAACTCTTGCCATTTTTCTCGGTACTCCTTGTGTGGGTAGGTTCAGTTCGTGAGTGCCGGGGCGGCGGGCTCCCAGCTCTCCATCTCAGTCAGGCGGATCGTCCAATGGCCGTTGTCGTCGACCATGAGCGTCCCTTGAGCGAAGCGCAGTCCGTTCACGTACAGGTCGACCGGCGCATCGGCGTGCCTGTCTAGCTCCACGACCGCGCCGAGCGGCAGGGTCAGCGTGTCCGAGAGCGGCAGCTTGGTGCGGCCGAGCTCGGCCCACACGCGCATCGTGATGCCGCGCAGCGTCTCCTCGACATCGCGCGGGCCGCCCTGATCGGGGGACGAGGTCCCCGGCACGGCGCCCTCATCACCTGCGAACTCGTTCATCGCCTGCCCGACGCGCGTCACGAACGCGCTGGGCACCAGCTGGATCAGCCGGCACGGCGCGCCGCCGACCAGGAACGTGGTCGCGGTCGCGTAGGGAGCCGACCCGAACATCTCGTCTGCCTGGGCGGCGCTGTCGATCGCTCGCGTCTGCGGGGGGGAGATCTCGATCTCCTGGCCCAGCACGACGCCGACGGCGCCCGCCGCGGCGGCCATCATCTGGTTGGCGGCCTCCGACACCGCGGACAGCTCGAGCTCGGTGAGCGGGGCGCCCTCCTCGGCGTTCTCCCCCGCACCCATCCGCTCGGCGAGCGTGCGGGCGCTCGCCTGAGGGGCGAGGAAGACGTTGGCGCCGGTGACGCCATCGACGTAGGAGACGCCGGCCGCGACGGTGCCGGGCTCGACCGATCCGAACGGCGACTCGCTGCCCTCAAGGACCGAGACCTCGCCGCGTTCGACCGCGCCGGGCGCGAACATCTCAAGCACCTGGGCGATCGCCTCGGCGGTCGACGCTCCCAGGCGCAGAAGCGCCTCGCGCTGGTTGACCGCCCCGCTCACGCTGATCGCCTCCCCTCGCCATCCGGCCTCGCTTGAAAGTCGGCGGCGTAAGTCGTCCTGCTTCGCTCACCCTCCTCGAAGAAGCCGCTGAGCTGGACCGCGCGCCGGAGTCCCTGACGGCCGGCGCGTGCCCGGGCGAGCGGTATGGAGTCGGCGTACAGCTCGATGCCGTCCGCTGCCGGAGCCTCGAAGTGGATCGTGCTGCCCGGACCGAGCGCAAGGATGTCTCGGACCGCCATCTGCACGTGAGCGACTTCGGCGCGGACGGCCACCGGCACGTTGCCGAGCGGGTCCTGAAGCGGCGTCGAGTGGGCCGCCTCGCGCTCGCCCTCCTCGCGGCCGGAGATCTTGCGCTCGATCGGCTCGATCGCCGCCCAGGGCAGAAGCAGCCCCAGCGAGTAGGACTGCTGGTTGATCTTGACCTCGATCTGCGTGCTGAACGTCGGCTCGCTGACGGAGGCGATCTGGCTGGCGTCGTGCGCGTCGAGCTCGACCACCTTCAGCGTCACGCCGCCCAGCTCCTTCCAGGCCATCGACAGCGGCGCCACCAGCGAGTCGAACAGGCTGTGGGCGAGCGACCAGTCGATCTCGGTGAGGCGCCGGCCGCGGCTCGGGCGGTCAGGAGCGCCGCCGAGCATGCACTCCAGGCACACGATCACGAACGACTGCTCGACGGCGAGCACGATCCGCGTTCCGAGCGGGTCGATCTCGAGCACGGCCAGCAGTGAATTGGGCGCGATCTGGCCCTGGGTGGCCGTCCAGGTCAGCTGGGCGGTGCCGAGCGGCTCGAGCTCCAGCGGCCAGCGCAGCTCGGAGGACAGACGCGTGTTGGCGGTCTGGCAGAAGGTGTCGATCGCGCGGTTGAGCCCGCGCTGGTGGTCGGCGCCGAACTTCGTCGGACGCGAGAAGTCGACGGTGCGCACGCGTCCCGAGCGCCGGCCCGATGGCGCCTCTGCCTCAGGCAGCTGTCCGTCCTTGGCCGCCTCGACCAGCGCGGCGATGCGATCTTGTTCAAGCACTTCCATCAGGCTGCCCTCCTCATGGCAGACGTAGCAGCGGCGGTCGGAAGAAGTTCAACCTCGGCGCCGCCCGCGATCCGCACGGTCGCCTTGCCGGCGCCGACGGCGATCCGCACGGTGCGGCCCTGCGTGCCCCCGATGTCCGCGGCGTGGCAGGGCACGCCCGCGGCGCTCAGCGCCGAGCGGACCGCGGCGGCGTTGCGCGCGCCGATCTCCAGCTGTCCGCCGGTGCCGAACATCGCGGCGCCACCGGCGATGGCGACGCGCATACGGCCGCGGACCGCGCCGAGCGCGAGCATCTGCGACACCAGCGCCGGGACCGCCGTGTCGGCGAACTTGCCCTGGGTCGCACGCTCGCCCCCCGATTCGGGCAGCATCACGTGGGCGAGCCCGGCGATCTGTGCCTTCTCGTCGATCATGACCACACCGATGCACGAGCCGAGGCCGAGGGCCACCAGCTCATCGTCGGGATTGCGTGAGACAACGATCTCTCCGATGCGTGCATGCGTCATCCCGGGTTCAGCTCACGGCGGGGCCGAGACCGAGCGGCACCAGGAGCCCGTCGATCCCACCAGTGGTCGGCAGCAGCATGAAGCCGATTGCGCAGTCCTCGCCGCCGATGGTCAGCTCGGAGTCGAGCAGCAGCGCGAGATCCTCGTCGCCGGCGACCTGCGTCATCAGTGATGCCACCAGCGCGCCGACCATGTCGTTCTGCAGCAGCGGCGGGCACGGCATCAGGTCGAGGCCGGTCATAGCGGCCAGGCCATTCAGATACGAGGTGCCCAGGATGTTGCCGATCTCGCGCAGCGCCGAGTCGCCGACCTCGCTGCCGGGCTCGACGCCCAGCATCTCGCAGATGCGATCGCCCTGGTCGGGCGGGATGAGCAGCAGCACCTGGCCGCCGAAGTCGCCGGCGACCCCGATCAGGACCGCGGTGACCTCGTCCTCGGGGTTGCCGCACGCTTCGATCGCATCAGCGATCGGCAGCGCGAGCGCACGCGGAACCGAGATGTCGACATCGCGGGCCAGCATCTGTGACAGCGCGCCTGCGGCACCGCCGGAGGCGATGTTGGCCAGCTCCCGGAGGGCGTCGAGCTGTGAGTCGTTCAGGCTGATGGTCACGGGGAGCTCCGATGGGTTCAGGCGACGACGGCGGCAGAGGCCGGCGCGGCGAGGTCAACGTTTGCTGAGATGGCTGTGCGCTGCGGGCCCGTCGGGGAGAGCGCGTCGCAATCGACGATCAGCGCGATCCGGCCATCGGGCAGGGCGGTGCCGCCCGACACGGGCTCCCCGCCGGAAACCGCCCCGGGAAGGGGGCGCGTGACGAACTCGCGCTGGCCGACGAGCTCATCGACGGCAAGCGCCATCCGCTGCTCGCGGCTGCGGACGATGACGGCGAAGTCGTGCTGTCGCGGCTCGCGGCCGAACACGCGTGAGCCGTCGAGCAGCGGAAGCACGCCCTCGTCGAGCACGAGCAGCTGCTCGCCCGCGACGGACTGCACCGGATGCTCGGCCAGCCGCAGCGTGCGCTCGATGCGATCCAGCGGGATCGCGTAGGGACCGCCGCTGACCTCGACGTGCAGGCCGTTGACGATCGCCAGCGTGAGCGGCAGGCGGATCTGGGCGGTCGTGCCCTGACCGTGGACCGATTCCACGATGACCTCGCCGCCGAGCTCGCGGATCTTCGCGCGGACCGCGTCCATCCCGACGCCGCGGCCGGAGATGTCGCTGGTGGTCTCGGCGGTGGAGAAGCCGGGGGCGAACAGCAGCTCGACGGCCCCGGCCATGTCGATGTCGTCGACGGCCGAGGGGTCGAGCAGGCCGGACTTGGCGGCCTTGCGAGCGACGACCGCGGGATCGATGCCGCGCCCGTCGTCGCGCACCTCGATCACCACGGAGCCTCCGGCGTGGCGCGCGGCGATCTGCAGCGTGCCCTCGGTCGGCTTGCCGGCGGCGCGACGCTCGTCGGAGGGCTCCAGGCCATGGTCGAGCGAGTTGCGCACCAGGTGGACGAGCGGATCGCCGAGCGCATCGACGACCGTGCGGTCCAGCTCGGTCTCGGAGCCGATCAGCTCGAGGTGGACCTCTTTGCCGAGCTTGGTCGAGAGGTCTCGTACGAGCCGCGGGAAGCGCAGGAAGACGACGTCGACGGGGATCATGCGGACCTGCATGACCATCGCCTGCAGCGCCTGGGAGCTGCGGGTGAGCTCCTGCATCGCCTGGTGCAGCTCAGCGGTGTCCAAACGCGAGGCGATCGCCTCGAGCGCAGTGCGGTGGATGACGAGCTCGCCCATCGAGTGCATCAGCGCATCCAGCCGCTCGGCGTCGACGCGCACGGTCCGTGAGCCGCCGTTGGCCGGCCGGGCCGCGGCGGCCTGGCGCGGGGCGGCCGGGCCGGCGCTGACGGGAGCCGGGCGCGACTCGCCGGCAGGCGCGACCCCGTCCTCATCAGCGGCGTCCGCTGCCTCGTCGGCCTCAACAGCCTGGATCTCAGACGCGCCGGCGGCTGGCGCGGGCTCCTCGGCCGGTGAGGTCCGGGCCGCGGCGGCGGCCGCCGGGTTGGCGACCTCGTCGACCTCGGCGCCGACCACGTCGGAGATGCCGGCGACAGTGGCGAGGATCGCGTCTTCCTCGTGCTCGCAGGCGACCCACGCCTCGATCAGATGGCCGTCGAACTGCTCAACCCCGTCGGGCGTCGGCGCGGAGCCGAGCATCTCTCCGTGCTCGCCGAGGGCGGCGAGCACCATGTGAGCGCGAACGCTGGGCATCAGCACCGTCGGGCTGAGAGTGGCACGGACGTGGAGGACCCGGACGCCGTCGTCGAGCACCGCCGACAGATCGGGGACGATGCGCCCACCGGCGCGCTCGATCTCCTGATCCGGGGTGCGGGCGTGGACCAGGCTGCGCAGGCGGGTGATCAGGGCCGACGGGTCAAGCTCCTCGGTGCCGACCGACTCGATCGACTCCACCGCGCCACCGAGGGCGTCCAGGCACGCGAGGACGGTGTCGACGGCCTCTCGCGACAGAGCGCGCTCCCGTTGGCGCAGCAGCTCGAAGACGTCCTCCATCTCATGCGTGAGCGTCGCGATCGACTCGAACCCCATCGTGGCGCTCATGCCCTTCAGCGAGTGCGCGATGCGGAAGATCGTGTCGACCTTCTCACGATCATGGGGATCCTCCTCGAGGCTGACGACCGCAAGGTTGAGTTCCTGGAGGTGCTCCTCGGCCTCGGCCAGGAACATCGGCATGTACTCAGAGGTGTCCATCATCAGTCCTTGCGGTAGAAGAACGGTGCGGTGGGGGTCAGACCGAGTGAGGTCGCGTTTGCGACGCGCTCGGTCGCACCGACGAGCAGATAGCCGCCAGGGCGCAGGGATGCGGCGAGCCGCTCGTGCAGCGCGTCACGCACGGGCTCGGAGAAGTAGATGACGGTGTTGCGGCAGACGACGAGGTCATGGCTGTCAGGCCGCGTCTGCGTGCGCAGCAGGTCGCCGACCTCGAAGCGCATCATGCGCCGAAGGTTCTCGTGTGCCTGCCAGCCGTCGGTGACGCGGTCGAACGCCGCCCGCATCGTCGGCTCCGGCACGGTGCGGGCGTCGTCGGCGGAGAAGCGTCCGGCCTGGGCGCGCTCCACCATCCGGCGATCGATGTCGGTGCCGAGGATCGACACCGTCGCGTTCGGGATGGAGGTGCGACAGACGGCCGCGATCGTGTAGGCCTCGGCGCCGTAGGAGCACCCGGCGCTCCAGATCCGGACCCGCCCGGTCGCGGAGGCGAGCTCGGGGAGCACGCTCTGCTCGAGGTGGGTGATCTGCGCGGGATGGCGCCACAGCTGGGAGACGTTGATCGTCGCCCGGTCGAGCAGGTTGTCGAGCAGCTCGCTGTCGGCACGGAGCATCGGCAGCGTCTCGGCGAGATCCTTGATCCCGAGCCGGCTGAAGAAGGTGCGCAGGCGGCGCTCCATCTGCGGGCGGCGGTATTGGGTCAGGTCGACGCCGCAGATCCGGCGAAGGCCCTCGCAGAAGACGACGTAGTCGTCGGTCGCGCCCGCGCGCGAAGCGGCGACGCCGGTGCCGGCGGTGAGGCTCACGACCCGGCCTCCTCGGCGATCGCGCCGGCGAGCGCGTGCAGCGGCTCGACGCGGTCGACCAGGCCGGCCTCGGCGACCGCACGCGGCATGCCATAGACGGTGCAGGTCTCCTCGGCCTCGGCGAGGATCCGGCCGCCGTGGCGCCTGACGGCCTCGGCCCCGCGCAGGCCGTCCTGACCCATGCCGGTCATGACGACGAGCAGCAGCCGGTCGCCGTGGCGGCGAGCGGCGTCCTCGATCGTCAGGTCGGCGCGCGGGCGCAGTCCGCCGATCGGCTCGTCGTCGGACAGCTGCGTCCTGCCGCTGTCGTCCATGCGCAGGTGCCTGCCGCCCGGGGCGAGCAGCACGACGCCGGGGTCGAGCGTCTCGGCGCCGGAAGCCTCCTTGACGGTGAGCGTGCTGGCGCGGTCCAGGCGGTCGGCGAGCGAAGCGGTGAAGCCCGCGGGCATGTGCTGCACGATCATCGTGCCGAGCCCGAGCGGGGAGGGGAGCTGTGGTAGCAGCGCGGCGAGCGCCTTGGGGCCGCCGGTGGAGATCGCGATCAGGACCACCTTCGCTCCGCGGGCGGACGGGCGCCGCACCGGCGCCTGGGCCGGAGCGCCCGGGGCGGCCGCGGTCCCGGCCAGCCGAGACCATGAGGGGGTGAGCGTTCGGGGCCTGGCGGCGAGCCGCAGCGCAGCGGCCTGGCGACGGGAGGTCACGGCGAGCGTGACCCGGCCGAGCAGCGTCTGCTCGAACACCGGAGCGTCGGCGAGGCTGGTCGGCTTGGTGACGAGCTCGAAGGCTCCCTCGGCAAGGGCGTCGACCGCGTACGCGCCCTGAGCGGGCGAGAACGCCGAGACGACCACGACGGGCAGGTCGAGGCTCTCGCCGCGCAGCGCCTTGAGGACGTCGATCCCTCCCATGCCGGGCATCGAGAGATCGAGCGTCATCGCGTCGGGACGGTGACGGCGGCACTCCTTGAGCGCCTCGTCACCGTCACGGGCGTTGGCGACGACATCGAAGCCGCCGCGCGTGAGCACGTCGCCGACGAGCCGGCGCATCAGCGCGCTGTCGTCGGCGACGACAACGCGCGGGCGGGGCGATGCCGAGGCCGCGAGGGTCATGCGGCGGCGGGCAATTCGGCCGCCGGGAACAGGCAGTCCAGCGTGAGCAGCGCGACGAGTCGGCCCTCCACGCGGATGATCGCCTGGATCAGCGAGCTGTCGGCGGTCGGCGCGGCGGAGATCTGGTCCTCGCTGACGGTCAGGACCTCCTCGACGGAGTCGACGATGACTCCGGCGGTCTCGGTGCCGATCTCGGCGATCACGATCTTGCTCTGCTCAGAGACCTCGGTGCGCACCCCGATGCGGGCGGCGACGTCATACACCGGGACGATCCGGCCGCGCAGGCTGATGACGCCGCGCAGCCAGTCGGCCGGCGAGGCGACCGAACGAGGCTCGCTGTAGCGAATGATCTCCTGAACCTGCTGGATCGGCAGGGCGTAGTGCTCGCCACCGAGGCTGAACACGACTAGTTGGTGGGACTGGTTCTCCGTGGACATTTGTGCTGCCTGCTCCTTGCGTTTGCGGGCATCCGGACCCGCTTGTCCGGACGCAGATTCCCATGGGGAGTAGTCGTCAATCGGACGGGGGAACTTGAGCGTCCGCGCTCTAGATGACTGCCTCGTCCTCGCCGCGGGCGAGGACGACGGTTCCGGCTTCCTCGAGGCTGCGAACGACTGCCACGACCTTGCCCTGTGCCGACTCGATGTCGCGCTTGCGCTGAGGCGGCTGGTACTCCATCTCCTCGGCGAGCATCTGGGCGCCGCGTTCGGACATGTTGGACAGGACCTTGGTCTTGACGTCGTCGTTGACGCCTCGCAGGGCGAGTGCCAGATCTTTCTGGTCGGTCTCGCGGAGGATGAGCTGGATCGAGCGGTCGTCGAGCTTGACGATGTCCTCGAAGACGAACAGCAGTCGGCGCACCTCGGCGCTCAGCTCGGCGTCTGCCTCGGTGAGCTGCTCGAGCACGTTGCGCTCGGTGGAACGGTCGGACTGGTTGAGGATCTCGGCCAGTGACTTGACCCCGCCCGCGCCGGTGTACTCCTGGGCGACGACGCTGGCGAGCTTCTGGCGCATGACGTCCTCCACCTGCTGGACGACCTGCGGGTTGGTCTCCGCCATCCGCGCGATTCGCAGCGCGATGTCGGGCTGGGCGGTCTGGTCCAGGCAGCAGAGCACCTGGGCGGCAAGCGTCGTGTGCAGGTTGGCGATCACCAGCGCGATCGTCTGCGGGGATTCGCTGCGCAGGAAGGTGGCGATCTGCTCGGCCGGGGTGCGGCGCAGGAACTCGAACGGGCGCTTCTCGATGACCGTCGACAGCCGGCCGACGATCTCGGCGGCGCGCTCGGGGCCGAGCGCGCGCTCGAGCACCTCGCGCGCGTAGTCGACGCCCCCGGCGGTGACCGCGTCGAACGCCTCGACGGTCGCGGCCATCTCCTCCAGCACCGAGTCCGCGATGGCGGGCTCGAGCATCCGCATGTTGGCCATCTCGAGCGACAGCTCTTCGATCTCCTGCTCGTTCATGCGACTGAACACCTCGGCGGCACGCTCGGCGCCGAGCGAGACGAGCAGCACGGCGGCCTTGCGCCGGCCCTTGATGTTGGCCGGCAGCGGCGCGGCGCCGCGCTTTGCGGGCGCGAGGGAGCTGCCCGGAGGCGGGTTGTAGAGCTCAACCGCCATCAGCGATTACTCCTCTGCCATCCAGGCGCGCAGGTGCTGAGCGACGAGATCGGGATCACGTGAGACGAGGTCTTCGATCTGCTTTCGAGCGATGCCGACATGTGGCTGCAGCGAGCTGACCTCGACTGGTGTGGAGGCCTCCAGCGCAGCCAGCGGCCGCGGGGACTCCAGCTCGGAGAGCCACTTGGGCTGGCCGAAGGAGTCCTTCTCGCGCTTCTTGATGGCGCGCATCATGAAGAAGAGGAACACGATGGCGCCCAGGCCGAGTGCGCCGTACTTGCCGTACTTCATCATCGGGTTGGCGGCAGCCGGCTTGACTGTCGTCGTGCTCACCGGCGCGAACTTCAGCTGCGAGACCGAGATCTGGTCGCCGCGCTTGGCGCTGAGCCCGACTGCGTTGGCCACCGCGCTCTTGATCGTCTTCAGCTCCGAGGCGGGGACCGAGGAGTTGACGAGCACCGACACGCTCTGGCGCTGGATCGCGCCTGGGGCGATCACCGAGTGGGTGATCGTCTTGTCGACCCCGTACTGCGTGTGATTGGTGGCGTTCTTGTAGTTGCTCGAGCCGCCCGAGCCGTTGCCGGCGGCGTACGCCGGGATGTTGCTCGTCGTGCCGGAGGTGCCGCCGGCGCTGGTGCCGCTGCCCTTGAGCGTCTGCTTGGAGGTCGCGGCGTTCAGTGCGGTGCCCTTCTTGCCGTAGATGAGCGACTCCTGGGTCGCGCGGTTGGCGTTGAGGGTCGCGTTGACGACGACCTGGGCCTTGCCGACGCCGAGCGTCTGGGCGAGCATCGCCTCGACCTCGGACGACATCGAGGAGTCGTACTTCTGCTCGGCGGATTCCTCGGCGGGAAGCCCGCCGCCCGAGGTGCCCGACGAGTTGGACGGCCACAGCTCGGCACCGCTTCCGGCGGTGATCGTCACCTTGTTGACCGACAGCCCGGGGACGCTGGACGCCACGAGGTTGGCGATCCCTCGGACCGCACCCGGCTGCAGGCTCGAGGTGCCTGAGAGCAGCACCGAGGCGGTCGCCGCCTGGCTCTGGTCGGAGAAGAGCTGATCCTGGCTGTTGGGGATCACCAGGTTGACCTGTGCGGAGGAGACGCCGTTGATCGTCTCGATCGTCGATGCCAGCTGGCCCTCGAGCGCGCGCTCGTAGGTGACCTGCTGCTGGAAGTTGGACTGCCCCAGCGACTGCTTGTCGAGCAGCGAGAAGCCGGGCTGGGAGCCGCCGCTGAGCAGGCCGGCGCTGGCGAGCGCGACGCGCGCCTGCGCGGTCTTGCCCGACTCCACGGCGACTGCGGTGCCGCCGTTCTGAAGCTGGTATGGGATGCCCTGCGTCGACAGGGTCGAGGTGATCTTGCCGGTCTGGGAGGGGTCGATGCCCGTCTCCAGCGTCGAGTAGCTCGGCGTGGAGGCGAAGTGCATGACGAGCACGATGAAGACGACGGCAGCCGCAAAGGCACCGCCGACCATCGCCCAGCCCTTCGGCGACAGACGTCTCACCAGGTCCATTACTGACCCCATCGGCAGAACTCAGCTAGACCTGAAGCTGGAACAGAGTCGTCTCTGCGGAGACCAACTTGTTCTGGATCTGGGAGGCGACATCCATGGCCAGCGACGCGTTCTCCACGGCGGTCACGGCGGTGGTCGGATCGCTGATCGTGCCCGTGGCCAGGCCCTGCGCAGCGGTCGACGCGGTGTTCTGGGTCTGCTCGAGGCCGTTGACCGCGCTGGAGAGCGCGGAGCCGAAGCTCGCCGAGCCGGTCTTCGCCGGCTGGGCGACCGAGGCGGTGGACCCGATCGAGCCGACCGAGCCGAGCGAGGCGGCGGATCCGAGCGCGGAGACGCCGGAGATTGCGGGAATCATTTGAGCAGCTCCAGCGTGTCGGAGTACATGGTTTTCGAGGTGCTCATCGCCGTCACGTCGGACTGATAGGTGTCCGACTCGTCGATGAGGTCCGTCATCTCGGTGACCGAGTTCACGTTCGGCATGCGGACGTAGCCCGCCTTGTTCGCGCCCGGAGCGCCCGGGTCGTACACAAGCTGATCGGGTGTCTTGTCGCCGACGATCCCCGCGACCTCGACGCCGCCGGGAGGCGCCGTCGAGTTGCCCATCGCCTGGGCGAGCGAGGTGCTGAACTCGCCCCCGACGGACTGCAGCTCGACCTCCTGGCGCTGATAGGGCTGGCCGCCCGGACCCTGGGTCGTCTCGGCGTTCGCGAGGTTCTCGGACGTGACGTTCATCCGCATCCGCTCGGCGGTGAGCCCGCTGGCGGAGATGTTGAGGGAGTCGAAGAAGCTCATCGGTTACTTCCCTTGCCCGATCGCGGTGAGCATGATCTGCTCGCGCGCCGCGGCGACCTGGGACAGGTCCTGATAGAGCAGCCCGTTCTCGGAGATCTGCGCCGAGGTCTGCTCGGCGTCGACGCCGTTGCCATCGGCGGAGTTGACCCCGCCCTCGGCGGCTGCCGTGAAGTTCACAGAGCTGGGGGACTGGCCGGTCTGCATGGCCGAATCCAGTTCTCCCTGGAAGTTGACCGTCTGCGCCTGAAAGCCAGGCGTGTCGGCGTTGGCGAGATTGTTCGCCAGATATGTCTGGTCCAGCATCGACCCGCGCATCGCGGATTCGAGGGACACCTGTGTCGTATCAAGGAGTGACATTCGGTCAATTGGTCGCGGACCGGCCCTCCGTGGGCACTCTTGGAACCCGCTCCTTGCAGGTCGATTGGATACTCGGCCGAAGGGCCGGATCCTTGAGGGCCCGAGGTCAGGATTCGCGGCTCAGACCGAGCCGCGAACCCCTCGCCGGCGGCACTAGGCGGAGGTGACGATCCGCCGGTGCGGGGCGCGGGCGGGCGCATAGCCCGCGGCGGCGCGATGCGCCTGGCGCACACGCGCCAGATCGCGCACGATGGCGCTCCGGACGCGGCCGAGCTCGGCCGCGATCTGGCCCTGCAGGGCCAGGCAGCGCTCGAGCGCCGCACGCGCTTCGGGCGGCGGCGCAACGGGCGCGATCAGCTTGACGATTGCGGCACGTTCGCGCTTGAGCGAGGACAGCCGCTGGAAGTCACGCGTCCCGACGAGCTCGAGCTCGCGGCGGATGACCGCCTCCAGCGCCTCGTAGGGCGCCGCGGGAGAGTCGAAGCGGCTCATCCGGCGAGCACTGCGACAGGCCCGCGCTCGGCACCTGCGCTCTGAGCGGCGTCGTGCTGGTTGGCGATCGTCGCCCAGGAGCTGCGCAGCTGGCCGAGCAGTTCGCTGACCTGCTCCAGCAGCTTCGGGTTCTGCTCGAAGCGGGCCTTCTGGCACTGGCGCAGTGAGAAGGTGTAGATCGACGAGAGGTTCGCGGGGATCTGGCCCTGGCTCATATCGAGCGTGTTGCGCAGATGACGCAGGATGTGCTCTGCGTTGCGCAGCCTGTTGTGGGCTGTGGCGATATCGCGCTCGGACATCGCGACGCCCGCCTGGTGCAGGAAGCGACGCGCGCCGTCGTACAGCATCACGATGAGCTGCGGCGAGGAGGCGGTGAGCACGGCGTTGGCGCGGTATGCGCCGGATGAGGCGGAGGCGTATGAGGTCATGTCATCCGAGGGAGTTGATCTGCTGGGTGAGCCAACTGCTTTCCGAGCTGTTGGACGAGAGTGCCTTTTCCATTGCTGCGAACTGCTGGACGAGCTGGTTTTCCTGGTCGGTCAGAGCAGCCTGCATCGTGTTGATCTGATTGCCCAGGGTGTGGACCTGGTTGGTGTTGCCGTTGATCCGCTGGCTCAGCGTCCCGCCGGCATCCACCTCCCCGCCCACAATCGTGGAGAAGTTGTTGGCCCACCCGCCGAGCAGCTGCTGTACCGCCTCGGGATTGGCGGAGATCGCGTTCGTCAACGTGGTGGTGTTGAGCGTCAGATCACCGGCGAGCGCCGACGCCGACTCCGTGCCGGTCCCCGTCGTCGCTCCGGTGCTGATCCCGATGTCGAGCATCGTGCTCAGCCCGCCGCCGCTGATCCCCGAGATCGTTGCGTACATCGCGGAGCGCATCGACGTGAGCAGGTTCTTGAGGTTCTGGTCGTTGTACAGCGTGCCGGTCTCGGTGCCGTTGGCATCCGACGGCGTGGTCGACAGCTGCCTCTGGACGTCGGTGATCGCCTTGTTGTAGTCGGTGATGAACTGCTGCAGCGCGCTGGAGACCTTGGTCGCGCTCACCGTCGGCGGTGAGACGTTGACGGTGACCGGCGAAGACCCGGTGAGGGCCGAAAGCGTGAGCGTCACGCCTGGGATGGCGTCGGCGACGGTGTCCGACGCCGAGCTCTGGGTGGCCCCGCTGTCGATCGAGTACAACGCGTTCTGGCCGGGCTTGGCGTCCGCGGTGATCTCGGTCAGCGCGGTCCCGGCGCCGGTGATCTGGATGTAGGGCGGATTGGCCGCGCTCTGGTCGCCGGTCGCCCGGTCGGAGAAGACGATGTTGCCCGACTGGGTCGCCGTCGCGTAGACGTCAAGGTTCGAGTCGTTGTTGATCGACTGGGCGAAGCTCGTGGCGGACTCGCCGGCGGTGATCGTCATCGCGGCGCCGTCGATGGTGATCGCCGTGTCGCTCGTGGGGGAGCTGAAGCTGAACGTGCGCTGTGCCGCCTGCGCGAGCTGGGTGACCGAGACCTGGTAGCCGCCCTCGACCGCGCCGGTGCTGCCGCTGATGGCAGCTCCGACGGCCCCGGAATTGCTTGAGGTGACCGTCTGGGACGGGTCGTACAGGCTCGGATCGAACAGTCCCATGGCATCGGTCTGGACCGTCTGGAGCTCGCTCTGGAGCGTCTCGAGCTCCGTGTTACGAGCGTTGAGCATCCCCTGCTCGTTCTCCAGGTTGGTCAGCGGCTGCTGCTTGATCGACATCAGCTCTTCGATGAGCTGGTTGGTGTTCAGGCCGGAGGAGATGCCGGTGATCTGAGGCGTCGAGCTTCCGGTGAGCGTGCTCAGCTGAAAGTTGGACGAGGTCGTCGGGCCGGTGGATGAGGTCGTTGACACGGTCAGCTCCAGATGGGGGTCAGTCCAGGGCGCCGCCGGAGGCGACGGACAGCACGGTGCTCGGTGACACCGCGCCGAGCACGGTCCCGTCGAGGTTGGTCAGATGGATCGAGAGGCCGGTGGCCTCCTCGGCGCTGAAGTGAAGCGACATCCCGGAGGCGGCCAGCTCGTCGGCGGCCCGCGCGGCGGTGAGCATCGCGGCGAAGACCTCCTGGGGCGGCACGCTCGGGATCGTGCCGAGCGTCACCGAGTCCGCGGCCGAGGCGGCCGTGGGCGTTGGTTCCGGGTTCGCGCTCCGGGCATCCCGGACGCTCCGGGAGAACGCGTGCGTGAGGTCGGTGGAGATCGGGTTGATGCTCATGGCGCTCGTTGATTGCTCGAAGACGGCGGACGGTGGTCCGGATCGGACCGCCGTGCCGTGTACTCCGGGTAATCGTTCGCGCCCGGGCCGAACTTGAAGCCGGTTCGATCATCCGTCCAAACTCACGCGGGCGTGCCGGCCGCCATACGACGCACGAGCGCGATCAGCTCACTCGGCCCGGCGAAGGATGGGTCGAGCTCCAGCGCCGCCTCGGCGAACAGGATCGCGTCCTCGTGAGCCCCGGTCGCGGCCGCGACCTGAGCGAGGCCGAAGCGAGCGCGTGCGTCCGGCGCCTCGGCGCAGACGGCGAGCCACTGAGCGGCGGCGCCGGCCGGGTCACCGTGGCGCAGGTGGATCTCGGCGACCAGCTGAGCGCGCTCGCGGGCGTCCAGATGCGATCCGTCCAGCAGGGCGCGCAGCTGCGCGTAGGGCTGCTGGGCACGGGCGCGGAACATGAACTCCAGCAGGGTCGCCAGCAGCGGCACGCTCGCCACGCTCAGACCCTGGCGAACGGGCTCGCCGGCGGCGGCCTCGATCCAGGCGTCGAGCAGCTCCCGCTCACCGTGGCCGAGGCCGACGACCGGGGCCCGCCGGCGCGCGGCGCGCGCGGCCTCGGGTTCGCCTGCGGCGAGCCGCGCCGCGGTCTCGATCCGGCAGGCAAGTGCCGCATAGGGATCGTCATCGCCGATCGGGGCGACGGCTGCGGCGGCCCGGGCCCACTCCCCGTGAGCGAGCAGGATCTCCGCCAGCGCGACGCGGACAGAGCTCTCACGCTTGGCGTCGCCCTGGTCAAGGACGGCGTCGTACTGGGCGACGGCGGCGCCGGGGGCGCCGGCGCGGGTGAAGGCGCGGGCCACCGCGATCCGGGCGGCGGCCGTCAACGGCTCAAGACGGGTCTCGAGCTCAGCGAGGATCTCCTTCGGCGATGCGCCCTGCCGGCGGCGCGCGCTCACATACAGTGCGGCGACGCCGAGGTACCCGGGGTGGTTGTCGATCGACCAGTCCAGGTGCCTGACCGCCGCGTCCGCGTCGCCGCGGTCAAGTGCGAGCTTGGCGAGTGCCAGGCGCGGCAGGTAGGTCCCGCTGCCGACGAGTCCGCCGAAGCTGGCCGGGGCGTCGCCCTGCGCGACGCAGCGCTCGAAGTTCGCCTGCGCAGCGTCGGCCTCGCCGAGGTCGAGGTGGGCGGCGGCCTGCTCGAGCAGCAGGTCGGTGTAGGTGGGGAAGTGCGAAAGGCCCGTCTCGGCGAACCTGATGGCCTCGGCCTGCCGGCCGCTCAGGCGCAGCGCGCGGATCAGCGTGGACAGCAGCGACGGCGCGTAGAAGGTGCTGTGCACCTCGCCGGCGGCGACGATCAGGTCCCAGGCGCTCGAGAGCTCGCTGGTCGCCTTGGCGGTGTCGCCCGCGGCGGCGTACTCGCAGCCGAGGTTGAAGTGCAGGAACGGGGTCGCCGGTGCGCCGGAGTTGCGCTCCTCGAGCAGCAGGGAGAGGTTGCGCGTCGACTTGTCCTTGACCGCCCGCGTGTCCTCCAGGTAGCCGTAGTGCTCGATGCGAACCGAGCTGTGGCCGACGCGGCCCGGGACGTCGCTGGGCAGCGTCTTGTAGATCTGCTCGTGGATCGTGCCCGAGAAGCGGTACTGGGGCCGGTTGCGGAACACGCGCAGCGCGGTGTTCACGATCGCGGCGCCGTCGCCCAGCTCCCCGACGAAGCTCGTCTCGATCAGATGGAAAGCCTCGCGCCAGGTCTGGCCGGTGAGCTCGCGCAGACGCTCGACGTCCTCGGCCACCAGGACCTCGTCCGCGTCCAGGTAGATGATCCAGTCCGAGGTCGCCGCGTCGAAGGAGACGTTGCGGGGCTCGGCGAACGAGCCCGTCCACGGCTGCTCGATCACGCGCGCTCCGAACGAGCGGGCGATCTCCATCGTCGCGTCGGTCGAACCGGTGTCCACCACGATGATCTCGTCGACGGCGGGCCGGGCGGCCTCAAGGCAGCGGGGGAGCATCTGCTCCTCGTCCTTGACGATCATGCACAGGCTGATGGTCAGCCCGGTGGCCGCCCGGGCGCGGCCGGAGATCCCCCGCGCACGGCGCACGAGGCCGGGCACCGAGGCGTGCAGCGGCCGGTTGGGGCGATGACTGCGCAGCCTTCGCGCAAGCTCCTCGCGGTTGCGGGTGAGGTCAGGAAGGCTCGGGTCCAGGCGCGCGGCGGCGCCGAACAGCGCGCGTGCGCCCTCCAGTGCCCACAGCTCGTAACAGGCAAGGCCCGCGTAGAGGAGCAGCACCGGCTCGCTCGGCTCGTGATCGAGGATCGTGAGCGCACCCTCGGCCACCGCGACGAACGTGCGCACCGCCGCGGAGTCCGTGGCGCTGCGCGCGTGCAGGAGACCCTGCTCGAGCACGAGCAGTTGCGTTCGGTAGCGATGCTGGGGCTCTGCCAGCTCGCTCGCCTCGGCGAGGATCTGCTGAAAGCCGCCGAAGTCACCGGCACCGAGCGCGGCGCGCCCGCGGGCGACGAGGGCGGCGGTGACCGTCTCGGGATCGATGTGAACTGGTTCGTCGGTGTGGGTGCTGCCGGTGAGCCGAAGCGCCATGCGTCAACCTTTGGGATCGAGGGATCACGCATGTCATCGGCGTTCTAGGCGCGAAGTTGAGTCGCGATGGCCGGCGGCAGTGCCCGGCCGGGCAGCCACCACGCTCTTCGCGCGCACCCGCGCGATCGAACGCCTCCCGTCGCGACTCTCCTCGCTCAAGGATCGGCTGGACGCGCCGACGACCTGGCCCATATGGACATCGGTCTCGCCATCGCAGCTCAGGGCATGCTCGCCGAGCAAACCCGCCAGAACGAGCTCTCCAACGACCTGGCCAACGGGTCCACGCCCGGCTACAAGCCCCAGCTCTCCGAGCAGCGCAGCTTTGACTCGCTGCTGCTCCAGAACACCACCAACGGGAACGCGATCGGGACCATCGACGCGGGTGTCGACATCGCCAAGACCGTCACTAACACCGCGGCGGTACCCCTGCAGCAGACCGGGCAGGCGCTCGATTTCGGAATCCAGGGCGACGGCTTCTTCGCGGTGCGCACCCCCCAGGGCGTGCGTTACACGCAGGACGGCCGCTTCAGCCTGAACAACCAGAACCAGCTCATCGACGCCAGCGGCGACCAGGTTCTCTCCCAGAGCGGTCAGCCGATCACGCCGACCAACGGCAAGGTGAGCCCGACAAGCCTCGGCGTCTTCAACCTGTCCAATGCCACCGAGCAGGGGAACAACCTGTTCACCGGCACCGCGGCGGGTCGTGGCTCCGGAATCGTGCGCTCCGACGAACTCGAGCAATCCGGCGTCGACTCGATCTCGACGATGACCGACATGATCGCCTCGCTCCGCTCCTACCAGGCCGGCCAGAGTGCGATCCAATCGATCGATCGGACGATGCAGGAAAACGCCCAGAACACCGGCTCCGTGCCGGGAGGTTGATAGATGCTTCAAGGTCTTTACGCAGCGGCTTCCGGCATGGAGGCACAGCAGACGCAGATCAACGCGATCTCGAACGACCTGTCCAACATGGACACGCCCGGCTACGAGTCGGCCAACGTCGGCTTCGAGGATCTTCTGTACTCCAGCGGCGGCGTCTCCTCGGGCTCGACCGTCGCCACCGGCGCCGGCGCGCAGGCGTCGATCGTCGGCCGTGACACGACCGAGGGCGCGCTGGCCAACACCCAGCGCCCGCTCGATGTCGGAATCGAAGGCGACGCATTCCTGCAGGTCCAGCGACCCAACGGGCAGACCGGCCTGACGCGCGACGGTGCGCTGCAGACCAACAACAAGGGCCAGCTCACCGATGCCAACGGTGACCCGCTGGTCCCGTCGATCACGATCCCGACCGGCACCGATCCCGCGAACGTCAAGATCGCGCAGGACGGCTCGGTCACGCTCGGCAGCAAGTCGCTGGGCAAGATCGGCCTCGTCACCGTGCCCGCTCCGGGCCAGCTGCTGGCCAACGGCGACAGCACCTTCAGCGTGACCGCCGCCAGCGGCGCGGCGAAGCCCGCCACCGGCGTCGCCATCCACCAGGGTTACCTGGAAGGGTCCAACGTGAACATGGCACAGGAGATGGCGACCATGATGACGACCCAGCAGAACTACTCGATGGACAGCCAGGCCGTCCAGTACCAGTCACAGATGCTCCAGATCGCCAACCAGCTGAAGTCAGGGGGCTGATCGCGATGAGCGCTCTCTCCTCCGTCTCCGGCCTGCCGGCCACCGACTACGCCAACGAGCCGTACGCCATCCAGCACGGCGACAAGACGGCCAAGGCCGCGTACGCCGAGGGCCTCGGCTTCGAGCAGGTGTTCGTCAACCAGCTCACCCAGCAGTTGACGGCCACGCTCAGCGGCGGCTCGAGCGGCTCCTCAGATTCCTCCGGCGACTCCAGTGACGGCTCCTCGGCAACCGCCGCGGGCCCGTACTCCTCGCTGCTCTCCTCGGCGCTCACCCAGGGCGTCATGTCCTCGGGCGGTGCGGGTGGCCTGGCCATGCAGCTCGCCGAATCGATCGACCACACTCTCGCGATCCACGCCAAATGACCGCTCTCTCCCACTCACTCTCCTCCGACCGCGGCCTCGGCGCCGACGTGCTCGCCCACCTCGACGTCCAGCTGGTGTCCGCGCGACGCCTGCTGTCGATCGTCCTGGAGCAGGGCGGTGCGATCCGTGCCCGGGCGGTCCACAAGGTGGTCGCGCTGGCCGGCCTGATGCAGGCCGAGCTCGAGCGCCGCGCCGCGATCGAGAGTGAGCGGTCCGGCCTGCTCGCGCGGGCCGGCGGCCGGCTCGGGATCGAGCCCGCCGACGTCACGCTGGCGCGGCTGTGCGGAATCCTCGACGACGAGACCGGCGAGGCGCTGCGGGAGCGCAGCGCGTCACTGCGCGAGCTGCTGCGTGCGATCCGCCGCGAGCACGAGACCAACCGCGGCCTCATGTCCCACCAGCTGGCCTTTCTCGATCACCTCTTTGCACTCGCCGACGTCGACCACAGCCTTGGGTACGGCGCCGCGGGCCAGGCCCGCAGGGCGAGCACCAAGCTCACCACATCCCACCGCGTCCTTGACCTGGAGGTCTGACCGTGACGATCCCCACATATGCCGGACTGGGCACCGCACTCTCGGGCCTTGAAGCCATGCAGGCCGGCATCGATACCACGAGCGAGAACATCTCGAATGCGTCCAACCCGGACTATGCAGACGAGAGTGTCAACCTCGTCACCAACCCATCGCTGACGTTCTTCACCGGTGAGGGCAACAACCCGCCGGTGGAGCTCGGGACTGGTGTCGCGGTCCAGTCGATCACCCGTAACGATGACGCGTTCATCGACGGGCAGTACTGGACCGCGAACGCGAATTCGTCGTACTACACCACGCTGTCCAACCAGCTGACCGACACCGAGGACAACCTCAACACGTCCTCCACCTCGGGGCTGCAGGCGGCCATCAGCAACTTCTACTCCTCGTGGCAGACGCTTGCCTCCAACCAGAACCCGACCCAGGGCACGACGGTCCTCGAGCAGGGCCAGACGCTCGCCCAGCAGCTGAACGCCGCCTCCCAGCAGATCTCGACGCTGCAGAGCCAGGCCGGAGCCGAGGTCACCTCGCTCGCCGGCTCGGGTGGAGAGCTTCAGCAGTACGCCACCGACATCGCGCAGCTCAACGTCCAGATCGCCGCCACCAGCGCCTCCGGTCTGTCGTCGAACTCGCTGCAGGACCAGCGTGCCTCCGTGATCGGCAAGCTCTCGGCGCTGGCCAACATCCAGGTGACCCAGCAGAAGAACGGGTCGGACACCATCACGCTGATGAATACCTCGACGACGCCCGCTACGCCGGTCGGCTCCTCGCCGCTGGTCGACGGTGGCAATGGCACCACCGTGCCGAGCGCGTCGGCCGCGGTGACGCTTCCGGCGTCCACCGACCTGACCTCGATCGGGGGGGCGATCGGCGCGCTGGCCCAGCTGGCCGACACCAACGCCTCGGATCCGAACGCGCCGCTGGCTCAGATGCAGTCCGAGCTCGACACGCTTGCCTCCGGTGTCGCCAGTGACATCAACACGGCTTCTGGCACGGGCTTCTTCACCACCAGTGACGGCTCGAGCACGATCACCGCGGCGAACATCGCCGTCAACTCCGCGGTGACGAGCGCCACGCTGGCAGGACTGTCGAACGCCACCGACAACGCCGTCTACGCGACGAACACCGACGCCACCAACAAGCTGGCGACGTTCGTCAGCCAGGTCGGCAACACCGTCAGCCAGGCGACCGACTCGGCCACCACCGCGTCGTCGCTGCTCACCAACATCTCCAACGAGCGTCAGTCCGTCTCGGGCGTCTCGCTCGACCAGGAGATGACGAACCTGATCACCTACCAGCAGGGTTACCAGGCCTCCGCCCGTGTCATGAACACGATGCAGAGTGTTATTCAGACCCTCATCACGAGCGTCGGAGGCGCCGGGCTATGACCTTCAACCGCATCACCACTCTGATGACGACCAATCAGATCCTCGGGGAGATCAACCAGTCGCAGACCGCGCTGGCCAACACCGAGCAGGAGCTGTCGACCGGCAAGTCGATCAACGAGCCCTCCGACAACCCGTACGGCGCCGCGCTGGCCGTCCAGCTGAACGGTCAGCTCAGCCAGCTCAACGATTACAACAACAACATCACCGACGGCTCGGCCTGGACCCAGACGGCGACCACCGCTCTGAGCTCGATCCAGTCTCAGGTGCAGCGTGCCCAGGAACTCGTCACGGAGGCCGGCAACGGCTCCATGAATCCGAGCGACCTGGCGAACATCGGCGCGGAGATCAACCAGATCGTCTCCAGCATCCAGTCGACCGCCGGCAGCCAGTACAACGGCCAGTACGTGTTCAGCGGGACTTCGACGACGACCCCGCCCTACGACTCCAGCGGCAACTACCAGGGCAGCAACACGATGGTGACGCGCCAGATCGGTCCCAGTTCGACCGCGACCGTGTCCGTCGACATCTCCGGCGTGCTCGGTACGAACTCCTCCAACGGGTTGATCTCGCAGCTGACCAGCATCGCCAACCAGCTGACGAGCGGCACCGGGACCTCGGCGCTGAACTCGACCGACCTCTCGAATCTGCAGAGCAGCCTCAACTCGCTCAGCACGCTCCAGACCCAGCTCGGCTCGACCAGCGACCAGATGACCATGGCCGCCGGCACGATCTCCGACATGCAGACGAGCGTCACGTCCGACCTCACCAACGACATTGGTGCGAACATGGCGACCACGATGACGACCTACTCCAACGAGGAGGCGGCTTTCACCGCCGCACTCAAGGCCGGGGCGTCGATCGTGCAGAGCTCGCTGATGGACTTCCTCAACTGACGACGTTGTCGAGCGCAATCGGGTATTCAACAGGCATGACCCTCACCGTCGAGAGCCCGCGATTCGGGCGCGTCGAGATCGACCCCTCCACCGTGATCGAGTTCCCGGAGGGCCTGATCGGCCTTGAGGGACGCCAGTTCGCGCTGCTCACCAGCCAGCCGGGCAGCCCCCTGATGTGGCTGCACTGCATCGACAACCCCTCGCTGTCGCTGCCGGTCACCGAGCCCCACCGCTTCTTCTCGGAGTTCGAGGTGGAGCTCACCGACGACGACGTCGAGCGGATCGGCTACGACGGCGAGACCGCCGTCGACGTCTACGTGACGGTTGTGGCCGCCTCCTCGCTGGAGGAGTTCACGGCCAACCAGAAGGCCCCGATCCTCATCCGTGACGGCCGCGGCCACCAGGTGATCAACCAGGTGGCCTCAGCCGACCTGCGCGCCCCGCTGTTCGCAGAGGCGCTCGGGCACGAGTCGGCCGCCTGAGCCTGCTTTTCATCCCGGCGTTCGAGAGGCAGCGGCCGGGCCGCCGGCGCCGGGGGATGCCTTCTGGGACGGCGGCTTGGTCCTGGGCGGGGCTCCGACACGGGGTTCCGAGACCTTTCTTCAAAAACTGTCCGTGAGGGACAGTTTTTCGCGTTCGCAGCGGCGTGCCGGGCGTCCTGGAGGTCCGCGCTTCGGGACTCTGGGCGTCGTTTGCGGTTCTACGCCGCTTGAGGCGCCCAGAGTGCGCGCGGAGACCCGCGCGCGAGGCACTCTGGGCGTGCTTTGCGGTTCTACGACGCGTCAGGCGCCCGGAGTGGGCGTGAGGAGGCGCGTCGGCCTCCGCTCGGCCACCGGAGGCCGCCCGTGGGCGGCCGGATCGCCATACTGTGTGGATGCTCAACATCACGCGACGTCGCGGCGAGCGCATCGTCGTGGGCGATGACATCTTCGTCTCGGTGATCGAGGTGAGCGGCCAGATCGTGCGTCTCGGGATCGACGCGCCGCGGTCGGTGCGCGTCTATCGCGAAGAGCTGTGGCTCGAGATCAAGGCCCAGAACGAGGCAGCCGTGCAGGCGGCCGCGTCCGCCACGCTGCCGGAGGGTGCGATCCCGGAGCTGGGCCGTCCGGTGCCCGGAAAGACGAACTCCCCGCCGGCTGACGGGGAGTAGACCTCAGGACCAGGGAGTTGGGTCGGGCGGCCGGGGGGCGGGTCGCGAGGTGGAACGCGACCCGATGTCGACCGCCGTCGGACGCAGGCGTGGCTCAGACGACGAAGCTGAACAGCTGCTCGTCGGCCTCGAGCTTGCGGCGCAGGTTCTTCAGGATCTGCGAGTGCAGCTGGCAGACCCGGCTCTCGGTGACGCCGAGGATCTCGCCGATCTCACGCAGGGTGAGGTTGTAGACGTAGAGCAGCACCGCGACCTTGCGCTCACGGGGAGCGAGGCAGTCGAAGGCCTCCCGGAAGCGCTCTTTGGCGATCGTCGCCATCGCGGAGTCCTCGGGGTTGCTCTCACGGTCGAAGGAGGCGAGCGTGTCGATGCGCTCGATCGCCGCGTCCTCGTCGGAGTGCACAAGCGTGTTGAGCGAGCCGACCTGCGAGCGGGCGAGCTCGTCCTGACGGCGCACGAGCTCCTCCACCGGGACGCCCATCGCCTCGGCCAGCTCGTCACGGGTCGGCTTACGGCTGTAGAGCCCGATGAACTGGTCGCGGGCCTTGGTGACCTCACGGTCCCAGCGACGCAGCGAGCGCGGTGCCCAGTCGTTGCGGCGCAGCTCGTCGAGCACCGCGCCATGGATGCGGGTCCAGGCGAACTGCTCGAGCGTGGCGCCCCGCTCCGGGTCGTAGCGGTCGATCGACCGGATGAGCGCCTCAAGGCCGCACGAGATGAAGTCATCCACCTCGCAACGGGCCGGCATCTCCCGGACCTTGCGGTAGACGATGTACTTCACCATCGGGGCGAAGGTCAGAACCAGGCGGTCGCGCAGGGCGGGATCGCCAGTGGCTTTGTACTTGGTCCATAGCTGGAGCGCTTCCTCAGCCGAAAGCCGGCCGGTGCGCTCCTTTAGTGCAGTTCCACCCATGTCGGATCCACCTTGCGTTGCGGGCTCGCGACGACCCTTCATACCCTGGTCCAGGAAGTCGCGGGGAGACTCAAGTTCGAGTGCTCACTGCCTTTTCGGCCAACCCCGGCCACCCAACCATCCCCGACTTGAGGTAGACGCATCGCAATTTTCTTGCGATCATGAGCCGGCATGCCTGGCGGCATTCCCGAAGTTCTGATCGCGGACGACCAGCTGGCTGTCCGCCGTGGCACCGAGTTGACGCTCCGGGAGGCCGGATTCCGAGTGGCGGGTGTGGCGGCCACCGTGGCCGAGGCGGCCGGCCTGCTCCGGCGCCGTCGCTACGACGTCGCGCTCGTCGAGACGCTCCTGGAGGACGCGCCGACCGCGCCGATGCTCACCGAGCTCCTCGCCGAGCGGCCCGAGGCGCCGGTGATCATCTTCGCGGGACGTGACCGCATGGCGCTCGGTGCGGTCGCCGGCGTCGGCGCGCCCGGGCTCGTGCTGAAGTCAAGCGCTCCCACCACGCTCATGCAGGCGCTCCGCGCGGTGATCGGCGGCCGCCGGTACGTCGACCCTCTCGCCGATGCCCGCATGCCCGAGCCGCCCCGCCGTGCGCCGCGCGGCGGCACGGCGCTGCTCAGCCCGCGCGAGCGGGAGATCCTCGCGATGCTCGCCGAGGGCTTCTCGGGCGCCGAGATCGCCGCTCAGCTGTTCCTCTCCACCGAGACCGTCCGCACGCACGTGCGCAACGCGGTGCAGAAGCTGGGATGCCGGACCCGGACCCAGGCGGTCGCGCTGCTCATCAGCCAGTCCGCCGGCCAGGTGTCGAACGCCTCGGCGCGCTGACCGCTCGGCGTCAGCCTCAGCCGCTCAGCGACCAGCGGCGTAGCCCTGCGACCCGCGAGCGTTGGCGGCGGCGCGGAGGAACCCTCCGGACCGCGCGACCGCGCTCAGCCGACCCAGCCGCCACGGCTCCACCGCGACGACGCGGTGCCCCCGGCGGCGCAGTTCCTCGACGACCGATGGCTCGATCCGGCCCTCGACGATGAGCTGGCCGGGGTTGGCCTCGCGGGGAAAGAACGAGCTGGGGAAGTGGTCGTTGTGGAAGGCCGGCGCGTCGATCGCCTCCTGCAGGTTCAGACCGGCGTGCACGAGGTTCAGGAACAGTGACAGTGACCACTGGTCCTGCTGGTCGCCGCCCGGCGTGCCGAACGCCATCCACGGCTCGCCGTCGCGCAGCGCGAGGTTCGGTGAGAGCGTGGTCCGGGGACGGCGACGCGGCGCGAGCGTGTTCGCGGTGCCCTCGTCGAGGGCGAACATCTGCCCTCGGGTCCCCAGGCAGAAGCCGAGCGAGGGGATGTGGGGCGAGCTCTGCAGCCAGCCGCCGCTGGGCGTCGCGGAGACCATGTTGCCGAAGCGGTCGACGACGTCGATGTGGCAGGTGTCGCCGCGCGCGCCGGGGTCGGGTTCCAGCGTGGGCTCGCCGACGCCCGCGGTCTGCTCCAGCGAGCCGCCCGCGGCCAATGTGGGCAGGCGGGGCGCGACCCCACCGATCGAGCCGGGACGGAGATCGAGGCTCGCCTGCTCGCCGATCAGGGTCCGGCGCTCGGCGGCGTATCGAGGATCGAGCAGCGCCGCCACGGTATCGGCCACGAGCGGCGAGTCGCCGTACCACGCCTCGCGATCGGCGAACGCGAGCTTCGAGCTCTCGGTGATCAGGTGGATCCAGTCGGCCGACAGGAAACCCGCCGAACCGAGATCGAATCCCTCGAGCAGCGAGAGCTGCTGCAGGAACACCGGCCCCTGTCCCCAGGCGCCGGTCTTGCACACGGTGACGCCCGCGTAGTCGTAGGTGACCGGCGACTCGAACGTGGGCTGCCAGGCCGCCATGTCCTGCCCGGTGAGCATCCCGGCGTGCGCGGCGCCCGTGCCGTCGGGCACCGCCAGCCCGCAGAAGCGGTCGATCTCCTCCGCAACGAACCCGCGGTACCAGGCGTCGCGCGCGGCGGCGATCCGCGACTCGCGGGTCGAGCCGTTGGCCGCGGCCTCGGAGAGGATCCGCTCATACGTGGCGGCCAGCCCGTGGTTGGTGAGCCGCGATCCCGCGGCGGGCACGCCGCCGCCACCGGCCCCGCCGCCACCGGCCCCGCCGCCACCGGCCCCGCCGCCGGGCGCGCTGCCGCCGGCGCCGGTCAGCCAGGCGGCAGCCGAGGTCGGCCAGCTCGCCAGGAACATCTCCGCGACCCCGGCGATCGTGGCCGACACCCGCGCGAGCGCCGGGAACCCGTTCCGGCAGTAGCCGATGGCGGCCTCGAGCACGTCGGCGAGCTCCCAGCTGCCAAACCGCTCGAGCATCAGCGTCCAGCCGCCGAACGACCCGGGGACGGTCGCCGGCAGCAGTCCGGTCCCGGGGATCAGATCGACCCCGAGCGCGCGCATCGCCTCCGGTGTCGCCGTCGCCGGCGCGACTCCCTGCCCGCAGACGACGTGGACCTGGCGCTCGGACTCGCTCCACAGGATGATCGGCACCTCGCCGGCGGGACCGTTCAGGTGCGGCTCGACGACCTGAAGCACGAATCCGCCGGCGGCGGCCGCATCGAACGCGTTGCCGCCCCGCTCCAGCACGCCCATCGCGGTCGCGGTGGCGAGCCAGTGCGTGCTCGCCGTCATCCCGAGGGAGCCGATGAGCTCGGGGCGGGTGGGGTGCGTCTCGCTCACCGACGGCGACTCTAGGACGTGGGTCGTCTCAGCCGGTATACCAATCCTCAGATGACTCAGCCCTCGACGTCCGCCGCGCAGTCTCCTTCGCCCACCCTCCCTCCCGGCCCGAGGATGGGGGTGGCGCTGCAGACCGCGCTCTGGGTGCGCCGGGCCCAATGGATGCTCGGCCAGTGCTCACGCAGGTTCGGCGACACGTTCACCCTCAAGATCGCCGGGCAGGGCACCTGGGTGGTGCTCTCCGATCCGCGCGACATCGAGACGGTGTTCAAAGCCGATCCGGAGATCGCGCGGGCGGGGGAGGGCAACCGGATCCTCGAGCCGGTGCTCGGGCCGGACTCGGTGCTGCTGCTCGACGGCCGCGCCCATCTACGACAGCGCAAGCTGATGCTCCCCGCGTTCCACGGCCGGCGGATGGCCGATTACCGCGAGCTGATCGCCTCGATCGCCAGAGATGAAATCGAGCGCTGGCCGCGCGGCGAGCCTCAGCGGCTTCGGCCGCGCATGCAGGCGCTCACGCTCGAGGTGATCCTGCATGCGGTGCTCGGCGTCAGCGATCCGGCCCGGACAGAGCAGCTTCGACACGCGATCCGGCGGCTGCTTGCGATGGGCACCGATCCGCGCTGGGGCTCGCTGTTCGTGATCCTCGGCCCGGAGCGGCTGGCTCGATTCGGGCCCTTCCGTCGCCGGCGCGACCCGGTGGACCGGCTGTTGTACGCGGAGATCGCAGAGCGCCGACGGGCGGGCGGTGACGGCTCCGAGTCCGGGGCCGACATCATGTCCATGCTGCTCTCGGCCCGCCACGAGGACGGCGCGCCGATGAGTGATGGTGAGCTTCGCGACGAGCTGATCACCCTGCTGGTAGCCGGCCACGAGACGACCGCCAACGCGCTCGCGTGGGCAGGGGAGCGGCTGGCGCGGCACCCCGAGGTCCTGGCTCGGCTGGCCGAGGAGGCGCGTGCGGGCACCGGCACCGAGTACGTCTCGGCGGTGGTGCAGGAGACGCTGCGGCTGCGGCCGGTGATCTCCGTCGTTCAACGCGTGCTCGCCGCGCCGTTCACGGTCGGCGGGTACGACCTGCCAGCGGGCACGGTGCTCGTCCCCGCTCTCTACCTGGTCAACCGCCGCCCCGACGTCTACCCCGACCCTGAGCGCTTCGACCCCGAGCGATTCCTCGGCCGGGCCCCCGGCACCTACACCTGGATCCCGTTCGGCGGAGGCGTCCGGCGTTGTCTTGGCGCGGCATTCGCGCAGTTCGAGATGGAGACGGTGCTGCATGAGCTCGCCGCCCGCGCGCACATCTCGCCAGTCCGTCCAGGCCCCGAGCCCGTGCTTCGCCGCGCGATCACCGAGACGCCTCGTCACGACGCCGAGGTGCTCGTCTCCTAGCCCGACCGCCGGCTGAGCCGGCGCCGCAGCAGTTCGCCCAGCAGCGCCACGACAATGCTCGCGCCGGCGGAGATCAGCAACGGGATCCACAGGTTGTGCTCAAACGCCGCTCCGCCGACGTAGCCGAGGCCCGAGGCGTACAGCGACCACGCAACCGCCGCCGCCAGATCTGACGGCAGCACGCCCCCACCACGCGCCGCCGCCCGGGGTCACTCCGCGCCGGGAAACCTCAGACGGGCCCCGGTGAGTGCCCCGCCGGCGGTGAAGCGCGCCGTGGCCCGGTTGAGCACGAATCGCTCCACCTCGCCGTGCTCGGTGGCGACGAGCAGCGCGCGTTCCTCCGCGTCCACGCGCTGCACGACGCCGTGCTCGGTGGCGCCGAGGTGGTCGATGAGCACCTCGGCGCCGACGGTCGGCATCACACGCAGCATCCAGCGGATGATGCCATCACCCGTGAGCGTTCAGTGAGCGCTGCCGCCCCACGGTTGCAGGTAGGCGCGGTACGTGTTGACGCCGATCGGGAAGTCGGCGTTCCACACGAGCGTGCCGGCCGCGTTGAACTGCGAGACCGAGTTGAGGATCCCCCAGCCGACGAATTCGCCACCGCCCGGTAGGCGCTGTCCGTTGCCCTGGGACGAGGCCAGGCCGCCTTCGCCCTGGTTGTCGGAGGCGACCAGCGTCGCGACCTTCGTGCTCGGATCGAGCTTGATGGTGACCACGCGGCTGTAGCCCAGCTCGGATGTCACGCCGGCCCCGGTGTTCGCCGCTCCCGCCGCCTCGTTGTCGAAGATCGTCAGCGTGTCGTTGCCGATCCACTCCGGATCGTGCTGCCAGGCGAAGATGTCGCCGGCCGCGTTCAGCGTCTGGCCGGGGGCCGCCTGGAGGGTGAACGTGGAGGCCTTGCCGCCGAGCTGCCAGTTGATCTGGCCGGTCTTGCGGCTGACGTCGTACGTCGTCCACGTGTCACGCGCGTCGATCAGGATCGAGCCGTCCGGGCCGAGCTTGACCGCGTTGGCGTGAAACCAGTCCCACGGCGTGCTGGCCGCGGTCGGGAGCGGTTGCTCGCTCTGCGAGTAGGGCACGTGGTCGGCGGAGTTCCACGAGAACAGGACCTTGCCGGTCTTCACGTCGACCTCCTGGATGATCCCGTCGATCACGGCCTGGTCCGACGGCCCGCCGATCGAGCTGAGGTCGGCGGTCGCGGTGTCGTAGGAGATGATCCAGGCACGGCCGTGAGGCGCGAGCAGGAACTCGTGGCCGTCGGTGGTGAGACCGGCGCCGGCGCGAACCGTCGCGACCGTCTTGTAATGCTGGTCGAGGATGTAGTCGGTCCCGTCGGAGAGCCCGCCGAGGCCCATGCCCTCCCAGAACGTGAGAACCGGCTTGCCCTCGTAGCGCTGCATGCGCAGGTCGGCGTCGCTGTCACCCGCCGGCGCGGCGTGCCACCAGACCTTCCTGCCCGCCCGATCGAGGATCTCCGCGCCGTTGGCGTACTCGGCCTGCGTCTGGGCGGCATCGCTGGTCGGGGTGATGAAGACGTCATTGGCGCTCAACGCGTGTCCATTGCTGAGCACGGTGACCGGCGGCGGCGCCGTCGGGGTTGCCGCGTGGGGACGGGCGGCCGCCGCGGCGGTCGCGGGGATCGTCGCGACGAGGAGAGCCGCGGTGGCGGCCACCCGCCGTGCACGACTGCTGATGCGTGAATCCATGTTGGTCCTCGGGGGGTTGCAGGGGATGGGCTGTCGGCGGTCGACCCGCACGCAAGCACCACATTGTCGATCAATTTAGTCATATATAGCCGACACGGAACGAGCCGCGGTGTCGTAACCTGCGCCGCCGTGAGCATCACCGTTGTCGGATCAATCGCCTTCGACGCCGTCGAGACCCCCTACGGCTCCCGGGATCGCATGCTGGGCGGCGCCGCCACCTTCTTCTCGCTGTCGGCCTCGATGTTCGACCAGGTCAACCTGGTCGGCCCGGTCGGCGACGACTTCGGCGAGGGGGAGATGGCCGTGCTGCGGACCCGCGGGGCCAACGTCGACGACGTCGAGCACATCGCCGGGGGAAAGTCGTTCTTCTGGAGCGGCCGCTACCACGACAACATGGACACCCGCGACACGCTCGACACGCAGCTGGGCGTGTTCGAGCACTTCGAGCCCAAGCTGTCGCAGGGTTCACGCGAGGCGGAGGTCCTGTTCCTGGCCAACATCCAGCCCGGCCTGCAGCTCCAGGTCCGTGAGCAGTGCGAGCGCGCGGAGTTCGTCGCGCTGGACTCGATGAACCTGTGGATCGACATCGCCAGAGATCAACTCGTGGACATCATCGGCCGCGTCGACTGCCTGCTGCTCAACGACGAGGAGCTGCGCCAGTTGACGGGAAAGCCGACCGTCTACACGGCCGCCCGGGAGATCCTCGGCTGGGGCCCGTCGATCATCGTCGCCAAGCAGGGCGCACACGGCGCCACGCTCATCACCGCCGACACCTACTTCTCGCTGCCGGCGTATCCGCTTGAGCTCGTCGTCGACCCGACCGGCGCCGGCGACACGTTCGCCGGCGGGTTCGTGGGGTTCATCGCATCCCATGCGGGAGGGACGTTCGACGACAACGTGCTGCGCAACGCGATGGCCTACGGCACCTCGCTGGCCTCCTACACCGTGCAGCGGTTCGGCACCGAGGCTCTGCAGGCGATCACCCCCGAGGACGTCGACCAACGCGTCGCCGACCTCTGGTCCTACGGCCGCTTCGACCTGATCGAGTCCGCGCTGCGCGCCTAGGCCGCCGTGGCGGCGGTCGAGATCCAGCGTGCGGTGCGCCGGCTGACGCGGGACCCCTCACGGACCTGGCATCAGATGGTCCGCTTTCTCTGACGCTCCCATCCGGGGTAGGCTGCCCGCGATGGCGTACGACCAGGAGCTCGCCGACCGCATCCGGGAGCTGATCCCGGCGTCGCGGGACGTCATCGAGAAGCGGATGTTCGGCGGGCTGGCCTTCATGGTCGACGGCCGGATGGCGATCGCCGCCGGCAACGGCGGCGGCATCCTGATCCCGGTCGAGCCCGAGCAGGCCGAGGATCTCGTCAAGGAGCCGCACGTCAGCCGGATGGTGATGCGCGGGCGGGAGATGGCGGGTTGGCTGCGCGTCGAGTCCGAGGCCGTCGCCACCCGTGAGCAGCTCGAGCGCTGGGTCGAGCTGGGGCTGCAGGGCTGAGGCGCCGGCGCAGGATCGCCGCAGGCACCGCACCGTATATCATCACTCCTAGTGATAGTCACACTCGGGTAAGCTGTCTCGCGTGGAGACACCCGAGTACGCCCACTCTCTGGGTTTCCTGCTCTCCCAGGTGGGGGCTCAGACGGCCCGCCTGTTCGCCGAGCGACTGGCGCCGCTGGGGATCTCCCCACGCGCATTCGCGGTGCTCAGCCACCTCGGGCATGACGACGGCATCGCCCAACAGCAGCTGGCGGATGCGTTGTCCATTCACCGCAACGTGATGGTGGGACTGATCGACCAGCTGGAGGAGGCGGGTTGGGTCCGCCGCCACCGCGGCGCCGCGGACCGCCGGGTATTCGAGATCCGGCTCACTGCGGAGGGGCGGGAGATCGCCGCCAGGGCCGAGCGGGTCATCCCCGGGCTCGACGATGACCTCGCCGCCTCGCTCTCGGACCGGCAACGCGGCCAGCTGATCGCGCAGCTGGAGCGGGTCGCGCAGACCCTCGGCCTGGCGGGCGGGATTCACCCGGGCCTCGCCGCTCCGGGCCGCCCCGGCTAGATGATCCCGATGCGATCCAGCGGCCAGTAGGTGGCAATCGCGGCGCCGATGATCCACCGTTGCGGGACCGGGCCCCAGAAGCGGCTGTCGTCGGAGATTCCGCGGTTGTCGCCCATCATGTAGTACTCGCCCGCAGGCACGATGATCGACTGCGAATACGTGCAGACCGACGCCGTCGGGCAGGGCTGGATGTACCTGCCTCTCTCCTGCACTCCGTTGCGGAACACGTGGCCATCGCGGATGGTCAGATGGTCACCCCCGATCCCCACGACCCGCTTGACGAACGCCTGGCCCGACATCGCAGCGGAGTGGCTGTCACATGGCGCGGGGTGGCCGGGGCCCTGCCGTGGATCGCCGCATTGCTCGCCGGAGAACGTGGCCGCGACCGGAGGATGGAAGACGACGATGTCGCCGACCTTCGGGTGCGTGTCCAGCCGCCAGACGAGGATTCGCTGGCCGACGTCGAGCGTCGGGACCATCGACGTGGTGGGGATCTTGTAGGGCTTGATCAGGAACGCCTGGACGATGAAGGCCAGCCCGATCGCGATCCCGATCGTGACCACGACTTCGATGATGGACCCGAGAGCCGACCGGGTCTTGCGCCTGGCTCTGCGCGCCATCGGTCAGACCCCGACGGTGGCGACCGGGCTCCGCGGTCCCGCACCGCTCGCCGACGAGGGAAACTCGCTGATCAGCGTCACCGCGAGCGTGACGACCACGATCAGCGCGAGGGTGGCGCGGCGCGCGATCCAGGCGCAGCGCCGCATGCGCGCGCCAGGTCCCTCCAGATGCGCGGCCCGGCGGACCAGTCCTGCGAGCTCGGAGTCGAGCCGCTCGAAGTAGTCGTCGTCGCTCATCGGGCGAGCTCCGCTCGCATCCGGGCCAATCCGCGGCTGACGCGCTTGCGCACGACGAGCTCCGAGCAGCCGAGCGCGAGGGCGATCTCGCCGTAGTCACGCTCGTCGACGATGCGCGCGCGGACCGCGTCACGTTCGTCGACCGGGAGCCGCGCCAGGTGGCGCGCGACGTCGGTGCGGTGAGCGTCGATCATCTCGTGGACCCGTTCGATGTCGTGGTCGTCGATGTGCAGCGTGCCCACACCGAGCCGGCGCCGCGCCCGCGCATCCACGCGCCCACGGCGCGCACTGTGCCCGAGCACGTTGCGCGCGATCCCGGTCAGCCAAGCCTCCGCCGAGGCGTGCTGGGGCCGGTAGCGCACCGCGGCGAGCATCGCCGCCGCGAACACCTCGGCGGTGAGATCGGCGGCCAGCTCGGGATCTCCGGTGCGCTGCATCAACCAGGAGAGCACCGCCCGTAGGTGGCGGCGGTAGAACGCGCTGGAGGCGCGATCGTCGCAGGCGGCGATCGCCGCAAGCAGCTCCTCGTCGCTCCAACGGGATCGGTCTGAGAGACGCGCCACCGTTCTCTACATACCGCACGACCGCCGGGCCGTGACCGAGCTCACGACGCGGCTCGGAGCTCCTCGAGGACCTGGGCGGTCTTGGACATGCCCAGACGGGTCGCGCCGGCGTCGATCATCGCCAGCGCCTGAGCGGCGGTGCGTATCCCGCCCGATGCCTTCACACCGAGTCCGGCGGCGGCGACGTCGGACGCCATCCGAGCGACCGCGGCCTCGCTCGCACCTCCGGAGGTATGAAAGCCGGTCGAGGTCTTCACGAAGTCCGCGCCCGCCTGGACCGAGGCGGCGCATGCGGCGTCGATCTGCTCGTCGCTCAGCGCGGCGGACTCGATGATCACCTTGAGCACGACCGGCGCGGGGGCGGCGGCGCGCACGGCGGCGATCTCCTCGCCGATCATCGCCCAGTCACCGACGACCGCGTAGGCGAGGTCGATCACCATGTCGAGCTCGCTTGCGCCGTCGGCGAGCGCGCGCGAGGCCTCGTCGGCCTTGACCGACGCCAGGTGGGCGCCCGAGGGAAATCCGACGACGGCGGCGAGTCGCACCGGCGAGCCGTCGAGGGCCCGCGCGGCCGCGGGAACGCGGGCCGCGGACACGCACGCGGCGCACACGCCGAGCTGGACCGCCTCCCGGCACAGCGCCTCGACGTCCTGGTCGCTCGCCTCGGGAGCGAGCAGCGTGTGGTCGATCATCGCCGCCACCTGGGCGGCGCTCGGTTGTGGGCTCATCGGCCGATCAGCTCCTCTGTCTCGCGCCCGAGCGCGTCGAGCATCGCTGCCGCTCGCGCCCGCGCTTCATCCGCTTGCCCGGGTGAGACCGGGAGCACGACCTGCAGATACAGCTTCAGCTTGGGTTCTGTGCCGCTGGGGCGCACCGCGAGCCGCACCTCCTCACCTGCGTGGACGACGACGCCGCTCGATAGTGGCAGAGCCAGGCGCGCAACGGAGCCGTCGCCGGCGGCTCGGGTCCCGCGGGCGAGATCGTCGATCGCCGTCACCGCCCGCCCCACGAGAGCGACCGGTGGCGCCGACAGCAGCCGGCCGATCGCGTCGTCACCGCCGCCGCCGCCGAGCGCCAGCGAACGCTCCGCGGTGGCGTGCAGCCCGAACCGCTCGGCGAGCGCGTCGAGACGCGCCCGCACGGTTGATCCCTGCGCCCGGGCGCGGGCACAGATCGCCGCCATCGCGAGCGCGGCCGAGATCCCGTCCTTATCGAGCACGAGGTCGGTGACGCCGTATCCCAGGGCCTGCTCGTAGCCGAACAGCAGCGACGTGCCCGGCCGGTTTGCGTGCATGATCCATTTGAAGCCGGTCAATGTCTGCACGGCGTGCGCGCCTGCCGCCCGCGCCTGGAGGGCGAGCATCGAGCTGGAGACGACCGTCGTCACCAGCAGCCGGCCGTCCGGGTCGTCGACGTGCGCGAGCAGCTCGTCGGCGAGCAGCGCGCCGACCTCGTCGCCGGTGAGCATCCGCCAGCCTCCGTCCGCCCCGGCCCAGGGGACCGCGACTGCGAGCCGGTCGGCGTCGGGGTCGTTGGCGAGCACGACATCCGCGCCGGCCGCGCGGGCGTCGCGCAACGCCAGATCCAGGACGCCGGGCTCCTCGGGGTTTGGCTTGGGTGCGGTCGGGAAATCCGGGTCCGGCTCAGCCTGCTCGGCGACGAGCGCCGGCGGCGTGAAGCCCGCGGCCGCGAAGGCGCGCTGCAGTGTCGCCGCGCCAACGCCGTGCACCGGCGTGTAGACGACGCTCAGCGAGCGCTCGGGGGACACGTGCGCGAGAGCGGCCGGGACGACCTGGTCGAGGTACCGCGCGACCACTGTCTCGGCGGCGACCGGCGTGGGTGTGCCGAGCACGATCGTCTCGTCTGGGCCGACCGCTTCGATCAGCGCCGAGATCTGCTCGTCGTCGGGGGGAACGATCTGAATCGCGTCGGCGCCGTAGACCTTGTAGCCATTGTCGGTCGCCGGGTTGTGGCTCGCGGTCACCATCACCGCCGTGTCGGCGCCCAGAGCGCGAGCGTGATGGGCGAGCAACGGCGTCGGGACCGGGCCGTCGATCAGCAGGCCGCGGAGACCCGCTCCGGCGAACACAGCCGCGGCGTCGCGGGCGAACTCGGCCGAGCAATGGCGTGCGTCATATCCGACGAGCACCACGCCATCGCCGCCCGCGCCTGCCTGGCGACGCCGGCGCACCACGAATTCCGCGAGCCCCGCGCTGGCCCGGCGCACCGCCTCCCGGTTCATGCGACCCGGCCCGGGACCCATCGGTGCCCGCAGCCCGGCCGTGCCGAAGCGCAGCGGCCCGGGGTCGGGCGCCTCCGCTTCGGTCACGGGCCGCTCCGGTCCCAGCCCATCTCTGCCCCGTCGGTGCGTGTGCCGACCGGGGAGGCGGCCGGCAGCAGCGCGCCGAGCCAAGCGGGTCGCGCCGCGAGGAGCGCGTAGAGCCCACCGCTGATCAGCGCGCCCACGAACGGGGTCGGGATCTGGTTCACCCACCAGCTGGGGGCGATGTCGCCGAACCAGATCGAGAACGCGCAGCCGATCGAGAACGCGATCCCGGCCGGCAGCGAGAGCCACTCGGGCCACGAGCGCGGCGTCCGGAAGAACGCCTCCGCGGGTGTGGCGCGGCGCTGGACGTAGATCCAGTCGACGAGCATGATGAACGTGAACGGGAACAGCGCATCGCCGATCGAATCAATGAAGCTCGAGATGTGGTTGAGGATCCCGGCCACCGCCAGCAGGGTGGAGAGGACTCCGAGCACGAGCGTGCCGGCCGGCTGCTGCCACCGACGCGCGGGCAGGAGCGTGTTCGCCGCGACGAGCAGGTCGATCGTCGAGGGATAGAGGTTCATCGCGTTGGTGTGGATGATCGCGAGCACCACCCCGATCGCCGCGATCGTGCCGACCCAGGAGTGCTTGGTTCCGAGCAGTGCCACGTTCCAGTTGTGCGTCCCCTCCTGGGAGAACATCCCGACGACCCCGAGGAGGAGCACGGCGAGCATGATCCCGACCGACGCGGCGAGGAACCATGCGGGCGTCGTGCCCTCATCGCGGCCACGGGGCCGGGCGAAGCGGGTGACCGTCGAGAGCTTGTAGGTCCAGGCGAGGATCGAGAGCCCCAGGATCGTGGTCAGCGCCGGACCCCAATGCAGTGCCCCCTGTGCGGTGGGCACGCTGAGGTGGTAGTCGGAGAGGAGATAGGCGACCAGCACCCCGTAGCAGACGACGAACACCAGCGCGGTATAGCGGTAGAACGGTTCGAGGAAGCGCATGCCGACGAGGACCGCGGCGGTCTGCAGCAGGCCGACCAGCCATGTCCAGGGCGTGGCAGAGCTCGAGTGCGCCAGCGAGGCGAGCAGCCCGCCCGCAACCGCGGTGTTGAGCCCAAAGAAGCCGATGTTGACGACGGTGAAGAGGACGCTGAATATGAATGCGCCGGCCTGTCCGTAGGTGCGGCGGGCGACGATCAGCGCGGTGAGCGGGATCTCCCGACCCATCTCGGAGAACAGGCCTGCGGGGATGAACGCGAGCAGCCACGCGACGACGACGGCGACGATCAGCCACACGAGGCCGAAGTTGAACAGCAGCTGCCCCAGGATCGGCGTGAGTGCCGAGGCCGAGGCCATCGTCCACACCACGAACACTCGCCACGGGGTCATCGTGCGCCGCCGGTCGGGGATGGGCGCGACCCCGAGGGTCTCCAGCTGCTCGCTGCGCGCGGACTCGCTCATGACGAGCTCGCCGCTATCACGCGATGAATGAGCGGCGGAGCCTGCGCCGGCGCGTCGTCGATGGTGAGCGCCGCTTGGACGCGGTGTGCGGCGCGCTCCGCGTCGGCGTCTGAACGGGCGAGGATCCGGGCGACCGGTTGTCCGCTGCGCAGCTCGTCTCCGACCTGGGCGCAGAGCTCGATTCCGACTGCGGCGTCGATCTCGTCCTCGAGCCGCTGCCGTCCGGCGCCGAGCGCTGCCGCCGCGCGCCCTATCGCCACCGGCTCGATCGCGGCGAGGTAGCCGCCGCGGCCTGGCTCGACCGCCAGCTCGACGGGAGCCTGCGGGAGGAGCGAGAGGTCATCCACGACCCGCGGGTCGCCGCCCTGGGCCTCGATGAACTGCTGAAAGCGCTCGAGGCCGGCACCGCTCTCCATCGCCTCGCGAGCGCGGGCGACGCCCTGCTCGGCGTCGGCCGTCAGACCGGCCAGCGCGGCGAGCCGGCCGGTCAGCTCCAGGCACAGATCGGCGAGCCTGCCCGTGCGCTCGCCGCGGAGCACCTCGACCGCTTCGACGATCTCCACCGCGTTGCCCACCCACGCCCCGAGCGGCTGGCTCATGTCGGTGATGAGCGCGGCGGTCCGCCGCCCGGCGCGCTCGCCGATCGCGACGCATAGCTCGGCAAGGTGCCGGGCATCGTCGGGGTCGACCATGAACGCGCCCGCGCCGGTCTTGACGTCGAGCAGGATGTGGGCCGCGCCCCCGGCGAGCTTCTTGGACATCACCGAGGACGCAATCAGCGCCGGCTCATCGACGGTGGCGGTGACGTCGCGCAGCGCGTACATCTTGCGGTCGGCGGGGACGAGGTCGGCCGTCTGTGCGCCGACCGCGACGCCGATCCGTTCGACCTGGTCCATCAGCTCTGCGGTCGTAAGCGCGACGCGCATCCCGGGGATCGCCTCGAGCTTGTCAAGCGTACCGCCGGTGTGGCCCAGCCCGCGGCCGGAGAGCTTGAGCACCTGCATGCCGAGGGCAGCGGCCAGCGGTGCCACCACGAGCGTCGTCCCGTCGGCGACGCCCCCGGTTGAATGCTTGTCGACGGTCGGCCCGCTCAGACTGGAGAGGTCGATCCGGTCGCCAGAGTCGAGCATCGCCTGGGTGAGCACGGCCGCCTCGTTGTCGTCGAAGCCACGCAGCCGGCCGGCCATCAGGAAGGCGGCCATCTGGTAGTCCGGGACAGCGTCACGGGCGTAGCCCAGCACCAGATCGCGCAGATCCTCTTCGCTGATCGGATTCCCGTCCCGCTTGGCGGCGATCACGTCGACGACCGACACGCGCCCACCCTACCCGCCGCCGGCAGGCGGCTACCGCCGGCGTCGCCGGCGAATCGTCTCCCACAGCGAGCCGCAGATCCCGGTCGCGAACAGGAGCACGACGAGCAGCGCGGCGATGTCGAGCCACGAGACGCCATGGTCGGCGATGTCGCTCACCGTGGCGGCCGCGATCGCCGCGGTGAGTGCGATCGTGATCAGCAGCAGCGCGACGCGGACCACGGGCGAATGGCTGCGCGACGGGCGTCGGGGTCGATCAGGCGAGGCCGACCGGCGCGCCCGCGGAGGTGATCCGCCACGGCTGGCGCTCGTCATCGGTGAGGCTGAGCGTCCACCGCTCGGTGAAGCTCTGCGTCCGGGTGCGGCTGCCTGCGACGACACCGGCGGTGTCGCGGTTCTCCAGGTACCGGCGGCCCGAGAGGTCGACCTCGATCGTCATCGTCGCGGGCTCGGCCGCCGGGTCAAGCGCGACGATCCGGATGCGCTTGATGGTGGGGCCGCGCACGACCATCCGCAGCGACCCGCTCGTGTCCCCGGCGTAGAGCAGCTCGCGCTTGGCCCGCGTCGTGGCGATCGCGTCCAGCGCCGCGTCAGGACCGTCGATCGCCTCCGCCCACGCCTGGACGGCGCGGCGGGCGGCGACCTCGAGGATGTCGGGAGAGAAGCGGCCGTCGGCGAGGCTGAGGTCGTTGGCCGCGGCCTGCGCATTGCCCTCATAGGAGACGGATGCCAGCTCGGCCGGGCTGGTGCCCTTGGGTGCCGCGTCGGCCACCGCGCCCTCCACGAGCGCCGCGTCGCGCAGGCTGCGCTCGTCGGCCCACGGGGTGGCGACGATCTGCTCGTCCAGCGCGTGCGCGCCCTCCCGGTTCTCCTCGATCGAGATCAGCTTCCAGCGACCGCCGCTGCGGCCGAGGCTCCAGAACTCGCGGACGCGGGTGGTCTCGCCCAGGCGGCCGTTGCGCTTGAGATGGCGTCCGTGGCGGTCGACCACGTAGTCCTTCATCCGCGCGTCGATGCGCACGATGACTCGATCGGTCGCCTCGTCGCCGCGATGGTTGAGCCCGACGAGCTCGACCGTGGGCTCGCCGAGGACCTGAACGTGGTTGCGCCAGCCGCGGCGGTCGAAGTCGTCCATGCGCAGATCCCACTCGCGCATCAGGTCGCCCCCGACGAGCTGGTGCAGCCGGCCGCGGTCATCGGCGTCCCAGGCCAGCTGGATGTCCATGAACAGCTTGGCGGCGGCGGTGCGCACCTCGTCGGCGGCCCAGGCTGGGTCTGAGTCGGCGGCTTCGGCCGCGGCAAGCTCGACGCGGCGCTCGCGCTGGGACGGGCCGCGGCGGCTGCGTCGCCCGCCGCGTTTGGCGGCGCGCGCCTGCCAGTCATCGCTCATCCGCGGCATGACGCGCTTGTAGAACAGGTAACCGAGCGCGGCCGCGATCAGCACCAGCGCTCCGAGGCCGTGACCGAGCAGCGCGATGTGGATCAGCAGGTCGAAGATCAGGTACAGCGCGAAGCCGCTGTGGCCCCCGCCGCCGCCTCCGCCGCCACTGAAGCCGCTCGACCCGCCGCCCGCCGAGGCGAGCGCGTCGGGGGCGAGCAGCAGTGTGAGCGCGCCGGCGGCGAGCAGGATGAGCAGTGTTCGTCGGCGGCGGGGGCTCATGCGGAGAGCGCCTCCGCGAGCGGTCCGACCCCTGGTTCGTCCTGCACGATGTGCTGGTCGGCGTGGTAGCTGGAGCGCACCAGCGGGCCGGCCGCGACATGGCGGAAGCCGAGCTCGTAGGCGGCCTTCTCGAGCGCCGTGAACTCGTCCGGGTGCCAGTAGCGCACGATCGGCAGGTGGCGCTCGGTGGGGCGCAGATACTGGCCGACGGTGAGCACCTGGACGTGGCTCTCACGCAGCTGGCCGAGCGCGTCCACCATCTCGTCAAACGATTCGCCCAGGCCGACCATCAGCCCGGACTTGGTCGTGACCTCATCGCCGCCGAGCTCCTTGGCGTTGCGCAGGACGCGGGTCGAGCGCTCCCAGGTCGAGCCTCGGCGGGCGACGGGGTACAGCCGTGGAACGACCTCCACGTTGTGGTTGAACACGTCCGGGCGCTCGGCGATCACCTTGGCAAGGGGCATCTCGGCGCCGCGGAAGTCGGGCGTGAGCACCTCGATCTTGCAGCGCGGCGCCTGCCGGCGGATCTGGCGGATGACGCCGACGAATGCGGAGGCGCCGTAGTCGGGCAGGTCGTCGCGGTCGACGCTCGTGATCACCGCGTGGCGCAACCCCATGCGCGCGACGCTGCGTGCGACGCGGGCGGGCTCCAGAGGGTCGTTCCAGGTCGGCTTGCCGGTCTGCACGTTGCAGAACCCGCATCGGCGGGTGCAGGTGTCACCGAGGATCATGAACGTGGCGGTGCCCCGCTGCCAGCACTCGCCGATGTTCGGGCAGGCGGCCTCCTGGCAGACCGTGTGGAGGTTCTCCTCCGTGATCATCTGCTGCAACTCGCGGTAGCGAGTGCCGCCCGGGGCCGGCACTTTGAACCACGGCGGCTTGCGCCCGCGGAACGGCTCGACGTCAGAACCGATGACGGTCAGGACGTCCATGCCGCCCGGATTGGCGCGCGACCGTGTCCGATGCTCGCGTTCTGCCATGGATACAGGGTATCGAGGCCGTGTTGAGCAGGGATGAGGTGGTGCGCGCGCGGACCTGCGCTCAGGCCGCGGGCGGGTCGCCGATCCAGAAGCGCGCGCCTGGTCCGCGCGAGGCCGCGCGGTCATTGGGGTTGGAGAGGGCGCATCGCCCGAAGGACAGGCATCCGCAGCCGATGCACTCCGTCAGCCCGGACTTGAGCCGTTCGAGCTCGGCGATTCGCTGATCGATCCTCGCCGTCCACTGCGCCGACAGCCGTGACCAGTCACGGCGGGTCGGGGCGCGATCCCCGGGGAGCTTTGCCAGCTCCACGGCGATCTCGTCGAGGGTCAGCCCGATCCGCTGTGCGAACACGATGAACGCGATCCGCCGCAGCACCATCCGCGGGTAGCAGCGGTGGCCCGACCCCTCGCGGGTGGAGGTGATCAGGCCGCGCTCCTCGTAGAAGCGCAGCGCCGAGGAGGCCACGCCGCTGCGCCGTGACACCTCGCCGATCTTGAGCAGTTCCGCCATGGGGAGGAGAAAACCACAATTTCCACTTGACTTCAAGTTCACTTGAACTTGTAGTCTGCCGGCATGTCGAAAACACAGATGGTGAGGAGGCGCAGATGCCAGCGTGGAACGTGACGGCGAGGCCGTCCAGGACAGCAAGCGAGCGGATCACCGACGAGGTCAGGGCGTGGCCGGGAGTGGAGGCGGGTTGGGGTCGCCGCGGCGAGTTCGGGTTCCGGGTGGGGCGCCATGAGATCGGACATCTCCACGGCGATCACGCCGCCCACTTCTTCTTTCCGAAGGAGCTCTGGCTCGACCTGTACGCCCAGGGACGGATCGGGCCGCACCCCGTGTTCCCCGATCGACAGGGCCCTGCGGCACGTGCGATCGCCGGTGAAGCGGACATCGAGGACGTGGTCGCGCTCATGCGGCTCAACTACGACCGCATCCGCGGCGCGGCCGGGTCCGCTCCGGATGGTGATCGGCGATGAGCGGCGATCGGGTCGCCATCATCACTGGCGCCTCTCGTGGGCTCGGACTCGCGCTCGCCCGCCGGCTCGCCGCCGACGGCTGGCGGCTGGTGATCGATGCGCGCGGAGTGGAGGATCTGGAGCGCGCCGCCGCGGATCTGCGTGAGCTCACCCAGGTTCGGACGGTCGCGGGCGACGTCTGCGACACCTGGCACCTGGGCGCGCTGGTGGAGGCCGCGGGCGAGCGGATCGACCTGCTCGTCAATAACGCGAGCATCCTCGGTCCCAGCCCGCAGCCCGCGCTCGCCGACTATCCGCTGAGCGCGCTCGAGTCGGTGCTGCAGGTCAATCTGCTCGCGCCCCTCGCTCTCATCCAGCTCGCACTGCCGCGCATGGAGAGCGGAATCGTGATCAACGTGACCTCCGACGCGGCCGTCGAGCCCTATCCGGGCTGGGGCGGCTACGGATCCTCCAAGGCCGCGCTCGAGCAGCTCGGCGCCGTGCTGGCCGCCGAGCGCCCCGAGCTGCGCGTCTACACGGTCGACCCCGGCGACATGCGGACGCGGATGCACCAGGAGGCGTTTCCCGGTGAGGACATCTCTGACCGGCCGCCGCCGGAGGAGAGCGTTCCGGGGATCCTGGCGCTGATCGAGCAGGCCTGCCCGAGCGGCCGCTACCGGGCGCGTGACCTGGTGGGGGTGGCGGGGTGAGCGCGCTCGCATTCGATCTGGCGCCCGCGCTTGAGGCCAGCGAGCCGCCCGAGGCGCGCGGCCTGGTCCGCGACGAGGTGCGGCTGATGGTCGCCAGCCGCTCCACCGGCGAGATCGTCCACACCCGCTTTCGTCATCTGCCCGCCCACCTGCTGCCGGGCGACCTGCTCGTCGTCAACACGTCGGCGACCCTGCCGGCGGCGGTGGCCGCGAGTCGCGCCGGTGATCGGATCGAGGTCCGGTTCGCCACTCGCGCCCCCGGCGAAGCCGGTGACGACCTGCACGTGATCGAGCTGCGCAGCGCCGGCGGTGAGAGCCCGCTCGGGGCCGGTCGGGGCGGCGAGCGCCTGCTGCTGCCCGGGCACGGGAGCGTCGAGCTGCTCGCCCCGTACGCGGGCAGCGACCGGCTGTGGCTCGCCCGGGTCTCCCTCGCGGAGCCGTTGCACCGCTACCTGCGCCAGCACGGTCGCCCGATCAGGTACGACTACGTGCCCGGACGCTGGCCGCTGAGCGCCTACCAGACCGCCTATGCGACGGTGGCGGGAAGCGCGGAGATGCCGAGCGCCGGACGGCCGTTCACGGCCCAGCTGATCACCCGCCTGATGGCTGGCGGCGTGCTGCTGGCGCCGATCGTGCTCCACACCGGGGTGTCGTCTCCCGAGCGCCACGAGCCGCCCTATCCCGAGCCCTACGAGGTTCCGCCGGCCACCGCGCGGCTCGTGAACGCGGTCCGCGGCTGGGGAGGCCGGGTGATCGCGGTCGGCACGACGGTGATCCGAGCGCTTGAGACCGTGGCCGCGCCCGACGGCACCGTTACGCCCGCGAGCGGTTGGACGAACCTCGTCGTCTCCGGCGATCGAGGCCTGCACGCGGTCAGCGGGATGATCACCGGCTGGCATGAGCCGCTCGCCTCGCATCTGCAGATCCTGGAGGCGCTGGCCGGGGAGTCGTTCATCGAGCGCTGCTACGCGAGCGCCGTCGAGCAGCACTATCTCTGGCACGAGTTCGGCGACAGTCACCTGATCCTGCCCTGACCGGCGGCCGGGCGGGACGCCGTGCGGGTCCGGCCGAGGTGTGTGACTGCTTTCACGATCCTCAAGCGTGGTTGCTCGCCGCCGACTGACGGGGGGTGACTTCTGAATCCGCTCTCCTCACCGCTCCTGACGAGAACCGCCTGCGGTTCGGTCAGATCGCCTCGCAGTACGACCGCATACGGCCCGGCTACCCCGACGAGCTCATCGACGCCGTGCTCGACTACGGAAGCCCCGACCCGCTGCTGCCCGCCCTGGACGTCGGCGCCGGCACCGGTCAGGCGACGGTCCAGTTCGCCACGCGCGGCCTGAGCGTGATCGCGCTGGAGCCCAGCCCCGAGATGGTGCGGATCGCCAACGACAAGTTCGCCGACGCCGGGCTGGATGCGCGTGCCGAGGTCGGAGAGTTCGAGACCGCGCAGCTGGGCGAGGGTCGCTTCGGGCTGATCTACGCTGCCACGTCGTGGCACTGGCTTGACCCGGCGACCTGCTTCCAGGTCGCGGCGCGGTCGATCGCCGCCGGGGGGACCCTGGCCGTCCTCTCGACCTGGCCGTTGTGGCGCCGCACCGAGCTGCGTCCGGCACTGGACGAGATCTACGCGAGCAGCGGCGCTCCGCTGGCCGAGATGGGCCCGATGTGCCCGGTCGAGCCCGACCCTGGCGCTTTGGCCGCCGAATGGGTGCGGGAGACGAACGGCTCCGGCGCCTTCGGCGATCAGCAGGGCAAGCTGGCCGCCTGGTCTGTGAACTACAGCGCCCAGGGCTATGTCGACCTGCTCGGCAGCTACGGCGACCACATCGGGCTGGAGCCCGCCGTGCGCGAGCGCCTCTTCGACGGGATCGTCGAGGTCATCGAGGCGGCCGGAGGGACGATCGAGGTCGCCTACGCGACGCTGCTGCTGCTGGCCCGCGCGGGGTAGCGCCGCCGTTGAGCGGCCATGGCTGGCCGCGGCGGGGGCCCGGCCGGGCCTCGCTCCGGCATTCGTGACGGCCATGCTCCTGAGCGCGACGCGTGGGATGAATCAGGCGCCATCCGCCTCACCGGCGACTTCGACCCTGGGGTGGGTGATCGGCGCCACGAAATGTGGTGGGTGATGGCCGCCACGAAATCCGCGGCCATTCGCCGCCCGGCTGAAAACGTCGGGAACATCTCGCGGCAGCGGACGCGACCGACGATTTCGTCGGAGAGCGACGGTTTCGTCGAAAGCATCGCTCCGCGCGTCATCGACCCGACGAAATCGGAAAACCCGGCCCGGGCCACCGCGCCCGGCTCTCGCGCCGTTCGTCGAGCGTGCGGCTCAGGCGACGGCGGCCGCGCCGAGCGCCTGCTCCAGGCGCTCGAGTGAGACGATCCGCTGGCGGCGCCCGAGTGCCTCGGCCACCGCGAAGGCGGTGCGGCGGCGGAAACAGCGCATCAGGTCCTCGGCGGCCGTCCCGCCCTCGGCGGCGATCGAGGTCATCGCCACGTCGGGCAGCCCGCAGGCGACCACCCAGCCGAATGGCGCGAGGTCGTTGTCGACGTTGACCGCGAAGCCGTGCGTGGTCACCCCGCGCGCGACGTGGACGCCGATCGACGCGATCTTGCGCTCCTGCACCCACACCCCGGTGTAGTCCGGGCCGTCCTGCGGACGGGCTCGTGCCTGGACTCCCTGCTGCGCGAGCGCCTGCACCAGTCCACGCTCGAGCGTCCGCACGTACTCCACGACGTCGTCGACTGCGACGATCGGGTAGCCCACGAGCTGACCGGGTCCGTGGTAGGTGATCTTGCCGCCGCGGTTGACCTCGACGATCTCTATTCCCTGGGAGCGGTACCACTCCTCGCCCATCGACAGCTCGCCCGGGGCTGATCGCCGCCCGCGCGTGTAGACGCGGGGATGCTCCAGCAGCAGCATCACGTCAGGCACCAGGTCCGCCTGCCGGGCGTCGCGAACGCGCTCCTGCAGCGCAAGCGCCTCCAGATAGGCGATCTCGCCCAGCTGGACGACCCACAGCTCCGGACGCGTGCGGTCCATGGCCCCGAGGGTAGACGGGCGGTCCGGCGCACAGCCAGAATCACCGGGTCAATCGAAGCAGCTGCACTGGGAGGTCAGCCGTCGTGAATGAGACCGTGAACATCTTCGAGGCTGGACCGATCGACGGCCGGATCGACATCGCCGGGCTGGCCGGCTCCGGTGAGACCTCCGCGTTCGTCTTCGACATCGCACCGGGCGGTGCGTCGTGCCCCTACCACTACGAGTACGTCGAGGAATGGCTGCTCGTCGTCGCCGGCGAGGCGGCGATCCGGACGCCCGACGGTGAGCGGGCGGTCGCGGCCGGTCAGCTGGTGCGCTTTGCGGCGGGTGCCGCGGGGGCGCACAAGGTCGCCAACCGTGGTGAGGTGCCATGCCGGGTCCTCATGTTCTCCGCTCGGCGCGCGCCGGCCGTGTCGGTCTATCCCGACAGCGACAAGATCGGCATCTGGCCCAGCGAGGACGGCACCGACGACGGCTTCTACGTGCGCTCGACCGGCGTCGCGTGGTCACACGGCGAGGAGGGCTGGCACACCGCCTAGCGCGGCCCGGCGAGCCCGGCGTCGTAGGCGAGGATCACCGCCTGGACTCGGTCGCGCAGGCCGAGCTTGCGCAGGATCGAGGAGAGTGGGTCTTCACGGTCGCCTCGCTGATCACCAGCTTGGCGGCGATCTCGGCGTTGGAGAGGCCGCCGGCAAGAGCCGCAGGACCTCCGTCTCACGCAGCGTCAGCCCGGACAGCGCCTGGAGGTCGCGCCTGCCCACCGGCAGCGTGGTGGCAAACCGTCGAGCAGCCGACGGGTGACCGACGGGGCGAGCAGCGCATCGCCGGCGGCGACCACGCGGATCGCCTGGACCAGGTCGGCGGGCTTGACGTCCTTGAGCAGGAAGCCGAAAGTCGTAGCGACCCCCGTCGCGATCCCTCCGACGGCGGCCTGAGGGCCAATCGAGCTAACTGCCGACGTTGACCAGCGGCTGGTAGGCCCGGCACGGCTCGCCGCGCAGCGAACCGCAATCGGCCGGCAGCGGGGTCGGCACGCTGATCGACGGGACGACCGGGAGGGTGAGCGCCGAGTTCATCGTCGCCGAATACCCGAGCGTCACCTGCGCGGTCCCGCGGGAGGTGGGATCCGCGAAGGACCACAGCGGCTGGTTGCCGCCGATCGAGGAGATGATCACGCGGATCCGCGAACCCGCCCGGTAGGCGTGTCCCTCGTAGTAGAGCGGGATGATCACATGCGTCCAGCGATCCGGAGACAGCGGGCGTAGCTGCGAGCGGCGCAGCGAAAGCTTGGATTGCAGCGGCGTCGAGCCCTTGATGAGCGCGCTGTCGTCGCCGCGCAGATAGCCGTTCTGGACGTAGACCTCGCTGCCGTCCGGCCGGACCTCGGTGATCGTTGCCTGGAGGTCGACGGCCGGCTTGGTCGCCTTGACCCACAGGCTCACCGTGCCGGCTCCGACCACGACCGTGTTCTCGGTGAGCGGCGCGGTCACGAACGAGGCGGCCTGGCCCGCCGCGGGCGAGACCCAGTCGTAAGTGGGATGCAGCCCCCAGAGCCCGCCGGGGCCGTCGTTGTGGCCGTGCCAGTCGGTGGCCGAGCCCTCCGCGGCGCGATAGGTGAACGAGTCGCTGCCCGCCGTGCCCGGCACGGTGCTGAGCGCGCCGCCGGGGGCCAGGTACCACGACCCGGCCTCGGTGCCGGGAATCGGGAAGCTCGCGGCGCCGGCGGTGAACGCCGGCAGCGGGATCCCAGGCGTGTTGCCGGCCGCCGCGCCGTTGTCGAAGCCGATCGTCACCTCGGGCGTCTGGTTGAACAGGGTGCGGGCGGCGTGGTAGCTCGGCGCGGTCTCCACGGGGTCGGCGGGGACGTCGTTGAGCGCCCCGTTCTGAATCCCCATCACCAGCTTGAGCAGGGTCGGCCCGAACAGCTTGAGCGCCGCGTCCATCCCGGTCTGCATCACGTCCCCGGGCAGCACCTCGACGTTGAGGACCGGTCGTCGGTGCGCCACGTACAGCTCGTAGAAGTCGACCAGCCGCACCAGCGTCTCCGGATCCAGTGAGTCGGTGTGGGTGCCGTTCTGGAAGTAGAACCACCTGCGGCGGGTGCCGGTGAAGTCCTCGGCGAGGTCGGGGCAATGACCGCCGGTCTCCTCATCGGTGAACTGGCAGGCGAGGAACGTCGCCGCATGGATCCGGTGCACGAACGTGACCGGATCCAGCGGGTTGTCGAACCCGGGGTGGAAGTAGCGCTGCTGGGTGATCTCGCGCGTGAGGTTCACCGCCTCGCCGTGCAGCGCCTGATTGGAACGGCAGATCTGGTCGCCCTGGCGGATCCGCGCCCGGGCGTAGGACTGGTCGGCGGTGCGGGAGAACGGCTCGGCGTCCTGCACCCGCTGGGTCGCCCAGGTGCCGGCGAACCCGGTGTTGAGGTCCCCGCCGGGATACAGCGTGGTGATCGTCGAGTCGATCGGAGAGAGCGGCGCGATCGCCTCCAGGGCCGGCGGATCGGTGGCGGCGGTGAACAGCTGGCTGATGCCGCCGTAGGAGATGCCGAGCATCCCGACCTTGTGGTCGAGCACCCATGGCTGGTGGGCGATCGTCTCGATCGCGTCGTAGCCGTCGAGGCTCTCGTCGCGGTCGAAGTAGTCAAACGCACCGCCCGAGCACCCGGTGCCGCGCATCGAGACGTCGACGACGGCGAACCCGAGCAGGTTGGCCAGGTCGGCAATCCCGTTCACCGGGCCCTTGGGATTGGCGTACCCGTACCCGGAGTACTCGATCAGCGTCGGGTAGGGCTTGGTGGCCTTGACGATCGACGCGTTCTCGGGCAGGCCGCCGGTGAGCAGCGAGCTCGCGGGGACGGTGTGGGGGAGATGGACGTCGATCGCGAGCTTGGTGCCGTCGCGGACGGTCAGGTAGCCGTAGCCGGCGTGGATCGACTGGTCGTCGATCTTCTTCGTGGGCGGCGCCGCGCGGTCGCTGAGTACGTCGAGCGAGGGCGAGCGCCAGGTGCCGCTCGTGATCCGGTCGCCGCGGCCGGGGTGGACTCTGCGGAACAGGACGCCGCCCTGGGCGTCGACCCGTGCGGTCTGAAGCGTCTTGCCGCCTCGCGCCACCAGCCGGGCTCGAGCGTGGGGGCGCAGCCCGACCGCGTAGGCCTGCTCCGCGCCGCCGTGGGCGCTGGGCGCGACGGTGGCGGACGCGCCCGTGGGCGTCGTGGGCCGGCCGGCGGCGTGAGTGGCGCCTGCGCGCGCGGCGCCCGCGCCCGAGGCGAGCACCAGTGCGGCGATCGCGGGACCCGCGACGTACCGTGCGAACCGTGCAGCTCTCATCCCGGCGGGCAGGCTACTCCTGTCGCGGTGCGCCCGGCCTGGTGGGAACGATCGACACACGATCCCCCCGACCGCGCCGGCCGTGTCGATCGATCCCGGGGGCCGGGACGGATCGACACAGCGAGCGCCGATGCGGGTTCGGTGTGTCGATCGTGCCCAGGGTGCGCTCAGCTGCTGACGCACTCCAGCCGCCGGCTCACGGCGGACAGGAACTGCGCGGAGAGCGCGCCGTCGAGCGCGCGGTGGTCCCAGCTCAGGCCGAGGATCGTCATCGACCGGATCGCGATCGAGTCGTTGCCGTCGTCGTCGGTCACCACCACCGGACGCTTGACGACCGCCTCGAAGTCGAGGATCCCCACCTGCGGCTGGTTGATCACCGGCGTGGCCATGATCGAGCCGAACTGGCCGGGCGCGGTGATCGTGAACGTTCCGCCGCTCACGTCGTCGTTGCTCAGCTGCCGCGCGCGCGCCTTTCCGGCGAGCTCGCGGATACGGGCGGCCAGACCCTCGACCGAGAGCTCCTGCGCGCGGTGGATGACCGGGACGATCAGCCCGTCCTCGCCCAGCGAGACCGCGATCCCCAGGTTGACGTCGGCGTGGCGGGTGTAGTCCTCGCCGTCGAGCCAGGCGTTGAGCGCGGGGTACTCCCGCAGCGCCTCGACCGTCGCCCGCGCGATGAACGCCAGCGCGGTGACGCCGAGCGTCCTGCGGGCCTTCTCGACGCGCGTCAGGTCGGCTTCGGCCCACGTCGTGCACGTCGCCGCCACCTCCAGCGACCGCTTCATGTGCTGGCCGATCTGGCGGCGCATCCGGGAGAGCCCGTCGCCGGTTCCCGCCATAGCCGCTGCCGCTGGGGCGCCTGGCGCAGCCGGGGCGGGCGGGTCAGGCCGGTAGGGGCTCTCGATGTGCAGCGGTGGATCGGCGACCGCGCCCTCGCCGCTGACGACCGCGAGCACGTCCTGCTTGCGCACGCGTCCGCCGCGGCCGGTACCGGTCACCGTCGACAGGTCGACGTTGTGCTCGGCGGCGATCCGCTGCACCACCGGCGAGTAGCGGCGACCGTTGCCGTTCCCGCGCGCAGCGATGGCGGTGGACGGCGGTGCCGGGGCGGCCGCGGCCGCCGCGGCCGGCGCCGGCTCGGCGGTCGCAGCCGGCGTCGGCTCAGCAGCCGGGGCCGACTCCGGGGCCGCCGTCGCCGGTGTCGCCGGGGGGCCGGCCGGCACCACCGCGCCCTCACCCACGGCGAGCCGCGCGAGTACGACGCCCACCTCGACGGTCTGTTCGACCTCGACGAGGATCTCGGCGACGATCCCGGCCGTCGGTGCGGGAACCTCGGTCTCGATCTTGTCGGTCGAGATATCGCAGATGGTCTGGTCGGCCGCCACCCGGTCCCCGACCTCGACGCGCCAGGCGACGATCGTTCCCTCGGCGACCGATACCCCCATCTGGGGCATGGTGATGTCGACGAGGGCGGCTGTCGTTTCAGTAGGCGAGGAGCTCACGGCATGCCTCCTTCACGCGGTCGACGCCGGGCAGGACGGCCTGCTCCAGCGGCGGCGAGAACGGGATCGGGACATCCGGCGTGGCCACGCGCATGACCGGCCCGTCGAGATCCTCGAACCCCTTCTCGGCGATCAGCGCCGCCACCTGGGCGCCCGCCGCACAGGTCATGTTCGCCTCGTCGACGATCACGACCTTCGAGCAGCGCGCCACCGAGTCGAGGATGGCGTCCTCGTCGAGCGGCACGAGCGAGCGCAGGTCCAGCACCTCGATCGACGCGCCCTCCAGATCCTCGGTTGCCCGCAGGGCGATGTCGACCATCGCGCCGTAGGCGATCACGACCATGTCGCTGCCCGGCCGTGCGACCCGCGCGGTGAACGGCGTCTCGAAGACCCCCTCGCGCACGTCGCCCTTGACCCGGCGGTAGAGGTGCTTGTGCTCCATGAAGCAGACCGGGTTGGGGTCATGCATCGCGGAGTGCAGCAGCCCCTTCGCGTCCTCGGCGGTCGACGGTGCGACCACCTTGATCCCGGGCGAGTGCATGAACAGCGCCTCGGGGTTCTGGGAGTGGAACGGGCCGCCGGAGAACCCACCGCCGCTCGGCAGCCGCACCGTGATCGGCACCGCCAGACCCTGGCGGTAGTGCATCTTGCCCGCGACGTTGACGAGCTGGTCAAAGCCGCAGGAGATGAAGTCCGAGAACTGCATCTCACACACCGGCCGCAGCCCGACGACGGCGGCTCCGACCGCGCAGCCGATGATCGCGGACTCGGCCAGCGGCGTGTCCATCACCCGGTCGGGCCCGAACTCCTCGATCATCCCGTCGGTCACCTTGAAGGCACCGCCGAAGACACCGATGTCCTCGCCCATCACCATCACGCGATCGTCGGCGCGCATCTCGTCGCGCAGCGCCGAGGAGATCGCCTGCAGGTAGGTCATCGTCGCCATCAGCGACCACCCCCCTGCGCGAACCCGCTCCACGGGGCGTGACCGTCGGACAGTGACGTCGGCTCGCCGCTGCAGAAGACGCCGTCGAGCACATCGTCGGGGGCCGGCATCGGGCCGGTGAGCGCGTCGGTGACCGCCGCGTCAAGCTCGGCGGCGACCTCGGCCCGGATCGCCTCGACGTCAACTCCCAGCTCGGCCAGGCGCTTCTCCTGGCGTTCGATCGGGTCGCGCTGCTTCCATTCCTGGACCTGCTCGGCGGGGACGTACTTCATGTCGTCATGGGCGGCGTGGCCGTGCATGCGCATGGTCACCGCCTCGATCAGCGTCGGCCCGTCGCCGGCGACCGCTCGTGCCCGCGCGGCGCGCGTGGCCTCGAACATCGCCTCGGCGTCGTTGCCGTCGACGGAGACACCCTCAAAGCCGTAGGCCTCGGCACGGCGCACCGGGTCGACCGCGAACTGCTTGTCCAGCGGCGTGGAGTACGCGTACTGGTTGTTCTCCAGGATGAACACGACCGGCAGCTTCTGGACGCCGGCCCAGTTCATCGCCTCGTGGAAGTCCCCGCGCGAGGTCGAGCCGTCGCCGAACCACGTCAGCGCGCAACGCGCTTCGCCGCGGATCTTGAACGCCATCGCCATCCCGGTGGCGACGAGCATCATGTCGGGGAGCATCGAGACCATCCCGACGCAGCCGAGGTCCTTGTCGCCGAAGTGCACGTTGCCGTCGCGCCCGCGGGTGATGCCCGCGGCGCGGCCCATGTACTGGCTGAAGATCCGGGTCGGGGTCACGCCGCGGATCAGGTGGGCGGCGAGGTCACGGTGCAGGATGCACAGCCGGTCCTCGGCGGCCATTGCGAACGCCGCGCCGGCCGAGACGGCCTCCTGGCCGTATCCGTCGTAGAAGGAGCCCGGGACCTTGCCCTGGCGGTACAGGCTCATCGCCCGCTCTTCGATGCCCCGCATCTGGAGCATTGCGCGCAACAGCGCGATCCGGTCCTCCTGGGTGAGGTGCGCCTCGCCGGCGCTGACTACGCCATCGGGCGCTGCAACCTGCGGCGCGTCCGCCTGTGCGGTGCCCGCGGGTGGGGCGGTGTCGGCCATCGCCATATTCGAATGTCTCCCTCGTCTGCGCTCAGGCCACACGGGATCTCCGCGGTGGCGGTCTGGTGGACGGGCGCGTCGCAGGGATCTCCCATCGGCCGCGCCGGTGGCGACAAGGTTAGAGGTTCCGGCCCCTACTCTTGGTCCATGGACCTGAGGTGGCTGGTCCGGATGCGCTGGCGTCTGCTGGGTGCCTGGATGTGGCCGTCGTTCGTTCTGCTCGCGGCTGCCGACGGCGTGATCGGGCACGTCCTGCCGCCGGCCGGGGGATCCGAGAACGTGGTCGCCGGGATTCTCCTGGGGCTACTGCTCAATCTGCTCTGTGTCGTCGTGCTCGGCCCGGTCTTCGGCCGGGCGCTGCGAGCCTGGCGCCGGGACCTGCCCAAGGCGATCGCCCGCGACTATGCCGGCACGGCCTGCATCCTGCTTGTCAGCGCCGGATTCGCGGTTGTCGGCGCGCTCCATCACCCCGAGATCGTGCAGGCCCGGGCGACGTTGCGCGACGCGGCCGTGCAGGCGGCGGCCTGGATCGGCGACCACGCTCCGGCCCGCTTCCGTGCCGATGCCGGGTCCCTCGACAGCTACGTCGTCCTGGCGGGCTCGGTCTACCGCGAATGCGCGACCGCGACCGATGGCGGACTGCCGCATGAGTACTGCGTGGTCGTCTACGAGGGCAGCCACGGCGCCTCGGCATTCGTCCGCCCGGCGGGATCGGAGTCCAACCAGACGCTGTCGCGCGGGACCGATTGAGTGATCACGAAGAGAGAGGGCCCGCCGTGGCGGGCCCTCTCCAGAATGGGGTTGTGGAGAACTGCCTCGATCAGCCGATCAGGTGCAACCCCTTGATCCGCGTCACCGTGCGCGGATCGACCGGCCCCGGAGCATCAGGTAGTGATGCCCCTGGGTCGGCATGATCAGCCGCATGACCGTGGTTGGGGGCGGCCACACTAACCCTTGAGTTGAGGATGAATGTTGGATGGCGCACGGCGCGCTCGGTGTGGCGTGGCGTTCGCGAGGTAGCGCGTCGTGTCGCCGTCGTCAAGCAGCGCCCGCACGCTGCGGGGTTGCCCTGATCGGGTGTGGCGCTGCTTGACTGCCGTCGCCCCGCCGCGCTATTGGCAGTGATGGGGGCGCACAAGTGCTGCCCCCACTCGGGGGACCACTGCTGACACGGCAGGGGCGGTCGGTGCGTGGGCTGCGACGGCGGCTGGGATGCCGTGGTGCCCCACGCGCCGGTTGGCCAGGCGCGCGTGGGGTGTGACGGCGGCTGGGACGCCGCAACGTCCCACGCGCCGCCGCCGCCACCGCTCGCCGCCCGCCACCCGCCACCGGCGCGAGGGCGGCCGCGGTGAGCAAAACCACCCACGCACCGACCCGCCCGGGCGCGTGTGGGCAGAACCGATCGCCAGGACAACAACATCGCCCATGCACCCCTGGTGATCGCGGCGAGTGGGGAGAAAGTGCCGCCCCTGACGCCGCCCGGCACCAGGAGGCCGTTCAAGAGTCCCCCTTTGGCACGAGGTCGTGCACACGGAGTGGGCTCGAGCTCATTGCCCAGTAGCGCGCACGGCGACGGCAGTCACAGCAGCGCCACGCCACAAACCCCACACGGAGCCCAACGAACTGCGGGCGCTGCTTGACGGCCGACGCCGGGTGCGCTACCTCGCGAACCCCACGAACAACCGCGACGACCCGCGGTACTACCGCGCGGCCGCCGCGCGAGCGCTCGAGCACGGCGCCGAGCAGCCGGCGCGTTGGAGCGTCGGCGACGAGGACGATCTCGGCCGAGGAGCGGCCCGGCTGAGGGCGTCGATCAGCGCGAGCGCCCTCGCCCCGACGGCGCCGACGCCCGGCAGGATCATGTCGGGTGATCTGTCGGCGACCGCCCGCGGCTCGATGTCGCCCCAGAGGGTGGCGACGATCTCGAACGTCGGCTCGCCGAGGACCGCAAGAGCGAGTGCCTCCGCGATGAGCCGTCGCGGATCTGCCACCGCGAGACGCAGGGTCCGCGTCGCGGTCCGGAGCGGGATTTTGGTCTCCGCCCGCCTGGTGGGAGCGCCACCGCCAGGGAGTTCGGACGGAAGCGCGATCAGGTCGGTTCGCAGGTAGGCTGCCCGCGGAATGGCTGCCCGCGTCGCGCTCGTCACCGGGGCCTCCGCCGGGATCGGGGAGGCGACTGCCCGCGCCCTGGCCGCCGATGGTCAGACGCGGCTCGTCCTGGTCGCGCGGCGTGAGGGTCGGCTGCGGTCGCTCGCCGAACAGCTCGGTGGCGCGACGGTGATCGCCGCCGACCTCGCCGACCCCGAGAGCAACGTGAGGATCGCCGAGATCGTCCGCCGCGAGCACGGCGAGCTTCATCTGCTCGTCAACAACGCCGGCGCGCGCTGGCCCGGGACGTTCGCCGAGAGCGGCTGGGAGAACGTCGCGCGCCATCTGCTGATCGATCTGGAGGCGCCCGTGCGGCTGACCGAGGCGCTGCTCCCGCTCCTGCGCGAGACCGCCGCCCGCGACCCCGGGGCCAAGGCCGCCGGCAACCCGGTCTCGATCGTCAACGTCGCCTCGACCGCGGCCCGGATCGGTCGTCCGGGGGCCGGCGGGTACTCGGCCGCGAAGTTCGCGCTCGCCGGGTGGAGCGACTCCCTCCAGGCCGAGGAGGGGGCGCATGGCATTCACGTCGGGCTCGTCTTGCCCGGATTCGTCCAGACCGAGGGGTTCCCCGCCGAGGAGCTGCTCGCCAGCCGGCGGACGCGCTGGATCGTCGCGCGCCCCGAGGCCGCCGCCGAGGCGAACCTTCGAGCTGCCGGCTGGGGAGGGCGCCGGCCGCGCGCCGAGGTCTACGTTCCGCGCCCGTACGCGGTGCTCGCTGCCCTGCGAATCCTCGCTCCCGCACTCGTGCGCCGCGGCACCGCGAAAGGCGCGTTCACGACTGCGACGCGTCCGCGCGACTGACGCTCACCGCGTGACCGGCCTCACGGTCAGACGATCCCCCGCGAAGGTAAGCTACGGTGCCGTAGCTACCCGACCGTAGGAGACCACGCGATGACCGATACTCCCCGCCGAGTGGCCGTTCTCGGTGGCAGCCGAATCCCGTTCGCCCGTCAGAACGGACCGTATGCCCGGGCCTCCAATCAGGACATGCTCACGGCGACGCTCGACAACCTGAGCGCCAAATTCGGGCTGGGAGGGGAGACGCTCGGTGAGGTCGCAGCGGGCGCGGTGCTCAAGCACAGCCGAGACTTCAATCTCACGCGCGAGTCGGTGCTGGGCTCACGGCTGGCGCCCGAGACTCCCGCCTATGACGTCCAGCAGGCGTGCGGGACCGGCCTGGAGGCGACGATCCTGGTCGCCAACAAGATCGCGCTCGGTCAGATCGACTGCGGCATCGCGGGCGGCGTCGACACCACCTCCGACGCGCCGCTCGCGCTGGGCGAGGACCTGCGTCAGACGCTGCTGGCGGCGAACCGCGCGAAATCCAACGTCGACCGCCTTAAGGCGCTCACCCATCTGCGCCCCAAGGGGCTGCTGCCTGAGATCCCGCGCAACGCCGAGCCGCGCACCGGAATGTCGATGGGCGAGCACACGGCGATCATGGCCGAGCAGTGGGGGATCGGCCGCGAGGAGCAGGACGAGCTCACGGTCCAGAGCCACCACAAGCTCGCCGCCGCCTACGAGAGCGGCTGGATGGACGACCTCGTCGTCCCGTTTCTCGGCTTGGAGCGAGACCAGAACCTGCGACCGGACTCGAGCATGGAGAAGCTGGCCAAGCTCAAGCCGGTGTTCGGAGGCCCGGAGGGCACGATGACCGCCGGCAACTCGACGCCGCTGTCCGACGGCGCATCAGCGGTGCTGCTGGCCTCCGAGGAGTGGGCCAAGGCGCACGATCTCCCGGTGCTCGCCTACTTCTCGACCGGCCAGACCGCGGCGGTCGATCACGTCCACAAGGGCGAGGGGTTGCTGATGGCCCCCGCCTACGCGATGGGAGTGATGCTCGACCGGGTAGGCCTGGCGCTGCAGGACTTTGACGTCTACGAGATCCATGAGGCATTCGCGGCCCAGGTCCTGTGCACGCTGAAGGCATGGGAGGACGCCCGGTTCTGCGCCGACAAGCTCCGGCGCGCCGAGCCGCTGGGTGCGATCGACCGCGCCAAGCTCAACGTCCACGGCGGCTCGCTCGGGGCAGGGCACCCGTTCGGGGCCACCGGCGGCCGGATCGTCGCAGCGCTCGCCAAGGCGCTGTCGGAGATCGACGGCCCGTCGCGCGGGCTGATCTCCGTCTGCGCAGCCGGCGGCCTCGGTGTGACCGCGATCCTGGAGGGCCCCCACAATGCCTGACCGCTACCAGCAGCTCGTCAACACGCCGGTCGGGAAGATCATCGCCGGCCAGGTCGGTCTGCCGGCGCCACCGATCCTCGATCGCTACAGGCCCGGTCAGCCGGTGATCTCGGGGACCGTCCTGCTGGGCGCTCCGTGTCCGGACGTCGCCCGTCCCCCGAGGCTCGCCGCCGCCGCGTTGGAGACGCTCGCCGCAGCGGGCGCCGAGCTCATGCGGACCGCCGACGCGCCGCTCGCCGAGTCGTCGGCGCCGATCTTCGACCCCGAGGACGCGCCGCCGGCGCAGCGCTTCAAGGCGCTCGTGCTCGACGCGAGCGGACTGCAGTCCGCCGAGCACCTGGAGGCCGCATACGCGTTCTTTCACGAGAGCGCGCGCCGGGTCAGTGCGAGTGGCCGGATCGTCGTGCTCGGCACGCCGCCCGCGACGGCCGAGACTCCGGACGCGGCCGTCGCCCAGCGTGCGCTCGAGGGTCTGGTCCGCTCGCTCGGCAAGGAGGCGCGTCGCGGCGCCACCGCGCAGCTCGTGTACGTCGCCCCGGGCGCGGAGGATCAGCTCGACTCGACGCTCCGGTTCCTGCTCTCGCCGCGGTCTGCCTACGTCTCCGGCCAGGTGATCCGGGTCGGCAAGCGGGTGGCGGCTCCCGGCGCGTTTGAGTGGCCCACGCCGCTGAAAGGCAAGGTGGCGCTCGTCACCGGTGCAGCCCGCGGGATCGGGGCGGCGATCGCGGAGGTGCTCAGCCGCGATGGCGCACATGTCGTCTGCCTCGACATCGAGCCGATGGCCGCCGATCTCCAGGCCGTCGCGGAGGCGATCGCCGGCTCGTCGCTCACTGTCGATGTGACCGCTGACGACGCGCCCGCGCGGATCGCGGAGCACCTGCTCGCCGAGCACGGGGGCGTCGACATAGTGGTGCACAACGCGGGCGTGACCCGGGACAAGACGATCGGGCGCATGACCGAGGAGCAGTGGTCGCTGGTGCTCGGGATCAACCTGATCGCGCCGCAGCGGATCACCGCCGAGCTGCTGGACCGTGAGGCGCTGCGCCGCGGCGGGCGGGTCATCTGCCTGTCCTCGATGAACGGGATCGCGGGCGCCGCCGGCCAGACGAATTACGCGGCCTCCAAGGCCGGACTGATCGGGTTCGTCGAGGTCCAGGCGCCGGTGCTGGCCAAGCGGGGGATCACGATCAACGCGGTGGCCCCCGGGTTCATCGAGACCCCGATGACCGCAGCCATGCCCTTCGGCCCGCGCGAGGCCGGGCGGAGGATGAACAGCCTGTCCCAGGGCGGGCTGCCGATCGACGTCGCCGAGACGATCGGATGGTTCGCGTGGCCGGCGTCGGCAGGCGTGACCGGCAACGTCGTCCGCGTATGTGGACAGTCGCTGATCGGAGCCTGAGCGATGGCGCGAAGCGAGCAGGTGCTGCACGGCACTCCGTCGATGACCCGCTTGTTCGCGCGCGCGGGACTGACGATGGTGCCGGGCGCCGCGGCGCTGCCGTTCGTCGGCGGCGGAGGTGGCGCGGTCCGCGAGCGAGCGCTCGTCCTCGCCGACCAGCGGGTCGATCGCGACCGGCTGGCCGCCTATGACCGCCTGTGCGGATTCGACGTCTCCGATGTGCTCCCGGCGACGTTCCCGCACATGCTCGCGTTCCCGCTGCACCTCTCGCTGATCACCGCCGGCACGTTTCCCGTTCCGGCGATCGGCCTGGTCCACATCGCCAACCGAATCGTCCAGTACCGGCCGATCCGCGCCAGCGAGCGTCTGTCACTCCGGGTGTGGGCGACGCCACTGTCTCCCCATCCGCGCGGTCGCCAGTTCACGTTGCACAGCCAGGCGTGGGCCGGTCCGGAGAAGGTGTGGGAGGAGTCCTCCCTGAACCTCGCGCGCGGTCGCCGCGACGACTCGTTGCAGGCGCCCCAGAGCCCGCCCGACAGCTCCGGGCTGCCGCGGTCGGCGCTCTGGCGGCTGCCCGGCGACCTCGGTCGCCGCTACGGGTCGGTGTCAGGTGACATGAATCCGATCCATGTCCACCCGCTGTCGGCGAAGCTGTTCGGCTTCCCGTCCGCGATCGCGCACGGGATGTGGACCAAGGCCCGCTGTCTGGCGCAGCTCGGGCGCCAGCTGCCGGACGCGTACACCGTCGCGGTGGCCTTCAGGAAGCCGATCCTGCTCCCGGCCAAGGTCGCGTTTGCCGAAGCCGCGCCGGCCGAGGACCGCGCAATCGCATTCGGCGTGCGGGATGCCCGCAAGGGCTCGGTCCACCTCGACGGCCTGCTCACGCCCGCTATCTGACCCACCCGAACCGAGGGGCGCGCTCAGTTCGACGGCCGCAGCCCTCGCGCCAGCGCCACCACCGTCACGCCCACCGCGGCGCACAGCAGCAGCGAGTCGTGCAGGCCGGTGACCAGGCCCTGGGCGGTGAGCGAGCCGCACACCGCGACCCCGATCACCGACCCGCTCTGGCGCGCGCTGTTGAGCGTTCCCGCGGCGACGCCCGCGCGGCCCGGCTCGACCGATCCGAGGAGCGCCGCGGTGATGATGGGGACGATCAGCCCCAGTCCGGCGCCGATGGCGACCAACTGTGCGACCAGCGCGAGGTAGGAGGAGTGTGCACCCGCGCCGAGCAGGCCGAGGGAGCCGAGGGCCAGGCACACCGCCCCGAACATCACCAGTGGCCGCGCCGCTCGCCCGGAGCTGTGGCGCCCGGCGAAGATGTTCACCGCGAACACCACCGCGGTCATCGGCGCGAACGCCAGACCCGCGTGCAGCGGCGACATCCCCTGGGCGCGCTGGAAGAACAGGCTGAGCACGAAGATCAGGCCGTAGAAGGCGACGTTGATCACGACCCCGATCAGCGCGGCCGATCGGAAGGCCGCGATCCGGAAGAGGCTCGGCGGGAGCATCGGCTCCCGGCGGCGTCGCTCGATCAGCACGAACGCCGCGCCGGAGGCGATCGCGCAGGCGAACCCCGCGAGCACCAGCGCGCTGCCGTCGCCGTGAACGCCGCCCTCGATCAGCGAGCCGGCGAGCGCTGACAGCGCGACGATCGCGGTCAGCTGGCCCGAGAGGTCGATCGACCGGCCGGCCGCCCGCGGGGTCTCCTCGGCGTAGCGCAGCGCGAGCGCGATCAGCGCGCCGATGCCCGGCGCGGCGCCGCAGGCCATCGATGCGAGCGTGAGCAGCGCGAAGCCGGCGACGTAGACCCGCCGCGCACCGATCCGATCCCCCAGTGCTCCGCAGGTGAGGATCAGCGCCGCGAACGTGATCGTGTAGGCGCCGACGACCCATTGGAGCGCGCTGACGCCTCCGCCGAGCGAGTCGGAGATCGGCCGGATCGCCACGTTGACCACGCTGACGTCGAGCTGGACGACAGCGAATCCGAGGCTGGTGGCCGCGACCAGTCCGCGGTCGAGCCGACTGCTCTGTTTCCTGACTGACATCGGCACCGACCGTAGGCAGGCAACGCTTCGACGGTGCTCGAAGTATCCCCGCGGTACCGTCGTGGACATGACCAGCCGTGGCGATGCCGATCTCTCCGCGGTGGCCCGCCTCCTCGCCGATCCGGGTCGCTGCCGGATGCTGCTGGCGCTCGACGACGGCCGTGCGCTGCCGGCGAGCCGGCTCGCCGCCGAGGCGGGCGTGTCGCCCGCCACGGCGAGCTCTCATCTGGGCAAGCTCGTCGATGCCGGCTTCCTCACCGTGGAGCCGCACGGCCGGCATCGCTACTACCGGCTCTCAGGGCCGGAGGTGGGCAGGCTGCTGGAGACGATGGCGACCCTCGCCCCGGCGGCCGAGATCCGCTCGCTGCGCGAGGACACCCGCGCCCGGGCGCTGCGGGAGGCCCGTACCTGTTACGACCACATCGCGGGCCGGCTCGGCGTGGCGATCATGCAGAGCCTGCTCGAGCGCCGGCTGATCGACGGCGGCGACGGGCAGTTTCATCCCGGCGACGCCGGGTCTGATCGCCTGTCGTCGTACGGGCACGAGGTCGACTACGAGATCACCCCCGGCGGGGCGGCCTTCCTCGACCGCTTCGGAGTCATGATCCCGCCCCGCCGCGCGGTCGTCCGCTACTGCGTCGACTGGTCCGAGCAGGCACATCACCTGGCGGGCGGCGCGGGACGGGGGCTGCTGGACCGGATGCTCGGGCTCGGCTGGATCGCGCGCCGCGCCGATGGGCGGGCACTGGACATCTCCGACGCCGGCCATGCCGGGCTCGCCGAGCACTTCTCGATCCGGCTCGATCAGGAGCTCCGGGCGGCGTGAGGCCGGGGCGATAGGGTGCCGCGCATGAGCGCAACCGATCGTTTCCGGGCTCTGCACCAGGCCGACGAGCTGTTCGTGATGGCCAACGCCTGGGACGTCGGGTCCGCCCGGCTGCTCGAGCACCTCGGCTTCCGCGCGATCGCCACCACGAGCAGCGGCTGCGCCGCTGCGCTTGGGCGCCTGGACGGCACCATCGACCGCGAGATCGCGATCAGCCACGGCGCCGAGTTGGCCGCGGCGGTCGAGATCCCGGTGTCGGCCGACCTTGAGAACTGCTTCGCCGACACCCCCGAGGGGGTCGCTGAGACGATCGCAGCGGCCGCCGCGACCGGTCTGGCCGGCGGCTCGGTGGAGGACTGGAGCGGCAGCGAGATCTACGAGCGTGAGCTCGCCGTCGAGCGCGTCCGTGCGGCGGTCGAGGCCGCGGCGGGGGAGTTCGTGATCACCGCGCGCGCCGAGAACCTGATCCGCGACGTTGACGACCTCGATGACACCATCGCTCGGCTGCAGGGCTTCGCCGCGGCCGGAGCCGACGTGCTGTTCGCGCCCGGGTTGGCGAGCGCCGACCAGATCCGGGCGGTGCTCTCGAGCATCGACGCGCCGCTCAGCGTGCTGATCCTGCCCGGAGTGCCGCCGGTGGGGGAGCTGGCGGACCTCGGTGTGCGCCGCGTGTCGGTCGGCGGGGCGTTTGCGTTCACTGCCTACGGCGCACTGGTGAGCGCCGCCCGTGAGATCCTCGACGCCGGCACCTTCAGCCTCGGCGAGTTCGCCAGGGCCGGGCGCGGCGCCATCAACGCCGCCTTCGGCTGAGTCGTCGATCGATCCAGTAGCGGCGTCGGCGGGGCTCGCCCGCTCGGTCGCGTCAGCCCGCCCAGCGACCGAACGCTCACCCGCGCACGTGAATGACCTGAGAACGGCGACACCGAGAACGCCGCGCGCCGTCTAACCTGAGGCGCTCATGACGACGTTTGCCGACCTGGGCCTCGAGCCCACACTGCTCGACGCCCTCAGGGACGTCGGCTACGACTCTCCGAGCCCGATCCAGGAGCAGGGGATCCCGCCGCTCCTCGAAGGGCTCGATGTGATCGGCCAGGCCCAGACCGGGTCGGGCAAGACCGCGGCCTTCGGGCTGCCGATGCTCCAGTACGTCGACCCCGACGAGGACGACGTCCAGGGCCTCGTGCTCACGCCGACGCGTGAGCTCTGCATTCAGGTGACCCAGGCGCTGCGCGCGTATGGCAAGGCCAAGGGGGTCGACGTGGTCGCGGTCTTCGGCGGCGCGCCGATCCGCAGCCAGCAGGCCCAGCTGCGCGCGGGCGGCCAGGTCGTGGTCGGGACCGTGGGCCGGGTCAAGGACCTGATCAGCCGTCACTCGCTGATGCTGCATGCCTGTCGTTTCGTCGTGCTCGACGAGGCCGACGAGATGCTCGACCTGGGCTTCCTGGAGGACGTGGAGAAGATCCTCGCGCTGACCCCGTCCAGTCGCCAGACCGCGCTGTTCAGCGCGACGATGCCTCCTGAGATCCGCCGGCTGGCCGACCAGTACCTCTACGACCCGGTGACGGTCAAGGTCAAGGCCGACACGCTCACCGTCGACACCGTCGAGCAGTTCGCGCTTGAGGTCGCTCCCCGCGACAAGACCGACGCGCTGATCACCGTGCTGGAGGCCGAGCGCCCCGAGCAGGCGCTGATCTTCGTGCGCACCAAGATCCGCTGTGACCAGCTGTTCCGCACCCTGCGTGACCGCGGGATGAACGTCCGTGCGCTGCACGGCGACATGAGCCAGGGCGCCCGCGACGGCGTGATGATCTCGTTCAAGGCCGGCCACGTGCCGCTGCTGGTCGCCACCGACGTCGCCTCCCGCGGCCTGGACATCTCAGGCATCTCGCACGTCATCAACTACGACGTGCCGACCTCGCCCGACGTGTACGTCCACCGCATCGGCCGTACCGGCCGGGTCGGGCGCTCGGGCCGCGCGATCACCTTCTACGAGCGCCGCCAGGATCGCGACATCCAGGCGATCGAGAACCACGCCGGAGTCAAGCTCTCCCCGTGGGTCAAGGACGCGCACGTCGCCCCGACCGCACCCGCGGCCAAGCCGCGCCGCCACACCAAGCCTCATGACGCCGAGCGTGCCACCGTCAACGGAGGGCCCGGACGGGTCGTGTTCGTCTCCGGGGGCCGCGCAGCCGGCCTTGAGCCCTCGGACATCATCCACGCCATCACCGCCACCGGCGTCGACGGCGAGGCGGTGCGCAACGTGCGCATGCTCGAGCGCCTCGCGTTCGCCGAGGTGCCGCGCTCCGAGGCCGAGCAGGTCGTCGAGCGCGCCACGGGCACGAAGGTCCGGGGCCACGAGCTCCGCTTCGAGCTCGCCGCCGACTGAAGCCGCGAAGAGCGCCGCGCTGCACGACTCCGTGCGCGCACGTCAGCTCGGCGTCAGCGCTGAGGGCATACCGCGACTTCCGGGTGCGGATCGGGTTGGAGGATACGTGACCGGCCTTTGCGGCCGGCGACGTCCGGCCCGCTTTCCCGCGGGCGCCCAACCAGTGGAGGTCCACCCTCGTGTCACTTCGATCGTTGACCAGCCGCCGCCCTTCCGCGGCGCTTGTCGTCTCATCGGCCGCCCTGTTCATGTCGATGGGCGGTGTCGGCGCCGCTGCCACCGGCCTGATCGGCACCAGCCAGATTCGCAACGGCGCCGTCACCTACGCCAAGATCGCGCCCAACTCGGTCGGCAAGGTCCGGCTGGCCGACGGCGGCGTCGTCAACTCCAAGCTCGCCCACGACTCGGTCTCATACAAGGACATCCAGCCCGGCGCCGTTGGATCGGTGCGCTCGAACATCAACCAGATGCAGGAGCGCGTCAAGGGCACGTGCCCGGCCGGCTCGGCGTTCGCCAGCGTCAACAACAAGGGCGCGGTCACCTGCAACGCGACCGCTCCCCAGGAGTATGGCTCCAGCGCCACGGCGGCAGCGACGACGCTCAGCGCCACCGCGGCGACGACCGGCACGGTCGCGCTGCCCACCGGCCCGAGCTACCTCGGCTTCGCCAACACCAAGCTCGTCGCGACCAGCGGGGCCAACCAGGCGACGGCCACCATCAAGTGCACGTTCACCGTCGGCGCCTCGACGACGTCTGACACGGTCAGCCTGCACACGGACGGGACCGCCGGCGACACCACGAGCACGATGATCCCGATGCAGCTCGCGGGCGCGGCCGGGACCTCGACTGTCGCCTGCACCTCGACGCTGCCCAGCGGCCAGTCGGTGCAGTCGGTGACCGGCCTCTCGGCGATCAACGCGATCGCCACCGCGGCCAACAACTGACCACGGGGTCGGGTGAGGCGGACCTGATGGGTGGGCGGGTCCGTCTTCCCCGACCTTGGGTACTGTCGGGGCATGAGCACAGCCAACATGAACACAACCCTGGGCACGATCGAGCTCGAACTGTTCGACGACGACGCGCCCAAGACGGTCGAGAACTTCCGCACCCTTGCCGGCGACGGCTTCTACGACGGGCTGATCTTCCACCGGGTGATCCCTGACTTCATGATCCAGGGCGGCTGTCCGGAGGGAACCGGCACCGGTGGCCCGGGCTACACGTTCGAGGACGAGTTCAACTCCCACAAGGTCGTCCGGGGCGCGCTGGCGATGGCCAATGCCGGCCCCAACACGAACGGCTCGCAGTTCTTCATCGTCACCATCGACGCGGCTCCGTGGCTCGATGGCAAGCACACCGTGTTCGGACAGGTGACTGCCGGCATGGACGCCGTCGATGCGATCGAGCAGCTGCCGACCGGCGCTCGTGACCGTCCGGTCGAGCCGCCGTCGATCGAGTCGATCCAGCTGGATCCGTCGTGAGCGTCGAGGCCACGGCCGGGCCCGCGGTGCCGCCTCGCGGTGCGCCCGAGCTCGGCCCGCTCGACGGCCTCGAGACGATTGCGGTCGACAACCCCGCGACCGGCGAGCAGATCACGACCGTGCCGGTGCTCGGCGCCGCCCAGCTCTCGGAGCTCGCAGCCCGCGCGCGGCGGGCGCAGCCTGAATGGGACGCGCTCGGCTTCGACGAGCGCGGCCGGTTCATGCGGCGCGCCCAGAAGTGGATGATCGACAACGCCGACCGCGTGATGGACACCGTCGTCCAGGAGTCCGGCAAGACGCGAGAGGACGCCCAGCTCACCGATCTGACCTACACGGTCTCGGCGCTGGGCTTCTGGGCGTCGCACGCCAAGGGCTACCTCGCCGACGAGAAGGTCTCCTCGTGGGCGTCGCCGGCCGCCCTGGGCAAGAAGCTCACGCTGCGCTACGCGCCCCACGGCGTCGTCGGCGTGATCGGCCCGTGGAACTACCCGATCGTCAACTCCTTCGGGGATTGCATCCCGGCGATGATGGCCGGCAACGCGGTGATCCTCAAGCCGTCGGAGGTGACGCCGCTCTCCTCGTTCCTGATGGCCGAGATGCTCGAGGAGTGCGGGTTGCCGAAGGACGTCTTCCAGGTTGCGACCGGAGATGGCTCGACCGGTGCCGCGCTGATCGCGGAGGTCGACTGCGTGATGTTCACGGGGTCCTCGCGAACCGGCACCGCGGTGATGAAGGCCGCGGCCGAGCGTCTCATCCCCTGCTGGCTGGAGCTCGGCGGTAAGGATCCGATGCTCGTCTGTGCCGATGCGGACATCGAGCGTGCCGCCAACGCCGCCGCGTGGTCCTCCATGTGCAACGCCGGTCAGGTGTGCATCTCGACCGAGCGCTGCTACGTCGAGGCGCCCGTGTACGACGCGTTCGTGGAGCGGGTGACCAAGATCGTCTCGGGCTTGCGCCAGGGTCCGCCCGCCGAGGTGGGCACGGTCGATGTCGGTGCGGTCATCTTCGGACCGCAGCTCGACATCGTCTCCGACCACGTCGACGACGCGGTGAGCAAGGGAGCGAGGGTCCTCACCGGCGGCCACGGCCACGCGCAGCCCGGTCGCTTCTTCGAGCCGACCGTGCTCGTCGACGTCGACCACACGATGAAGTGCATGACCGACGAGACGTTTGGCCCGACCCTGCCGATCATGCGGGTCGACAGCGCCGAGGAGGGTCTGCGGCTCGCCAACGACTCTCCCTACGGCCTGGCGGCGAGTGTGTGGACACGTGACGTCGGCCGCGGCGAAGCGCTCGCCCGCCGGATGCAGGCCGGGGTCGTATCGGTCAACGACACCCAGACGCATTACCTGTCGCTCAACCTGCCGATGGGCGGCTGGAAGACGTCGGGGATCGGCACCCGGCACGGCGCGGGCGGCATCCGCAAGTACACGCAGGTGCAGTCGCTGTACGTGACGCGGTTCGCGCTCAAGCGCGAACTGTGGAACTTCCCGTACTCGCGCCGGACGACGACCCTGCTGCGCCGCTTCTTCGGCTTCCTGTACGGCCGCGGGTCCCGGGACTGACGGAACCTGACTCTCACCGGGCGCCTCTTGCGGAGGCGCCCGGCGAGCCCGGGGAGGATCAGGACTTCTTCTTGCTCTTGGACGTGGTGGCGGTCCCCGTGACCGTCTGCGACAGGGTGAGCTTCTCGATGCAGGTGAAGTGCAGGGAGTCCGGCGTGTAGCACGCCATCGTGCCGGTGCCGCTGATGCCCTTCATCATCCCGCTGGCGCCGGTGAGCTTCACCGTGCCGGCGTACTTCGCCTTGCCGAACGAGCCGGCGGTCGGCGGACCTGTGAGGCTGGCGGCGGTCAGCTGGAAGGTGCCGTAGAGGCTCCCCGTGGCGAACCACTGCTGGATCTTGCCGTTCATGTCCCCGGCGGTGTCGACCGCGAACACCTGACGGGCGACGCCGGGACGCGAGGACGAGCAGGTCGAGTTGCCGAAGTTGGAACCGGCGGTGTCGCCGGCGGTGACGCCGGAGGAACCGGGAGGGGCGACGGTGGTCAACGAGAGCTTGCAGGACACGTGCGTGGTCACGGTCTTGGTCGTCGCCGTCTTCTTCTTGGTCTGATGAGCCGGGGAGGCCGCCATGGCGGCGGTGGGGATCCCGGCGGTGAACAGGGCTGCCACGGCAGCGCCCGTGAACACGATGCGCTTCAAGCTATCTCCTGAGGGTGAGGAACGTGTGATGCTGCGGGCCGGAGTGTTACGACCAAATGGGTCGTCGCGGTGAACATTTGGTGACCTCGGGGTTGACGACCTGTGACGGCGGGGTGCTCGCCCGGCGACATTTAGCGCTTCTGCGACAGGAACAGCGAGGGGATGAACGCCGGAACCTGCTTGTCTGCCGTGTAGCCGAGATGGGGCAAGCCGAACAGGGTCTCGACGCTCTTCAGCAGCGAGAAGTGGTTGTAGGTCTCGATGGTGTTGAGCGTGTGCGGCTTGATGTAGGGCGAGATCATCAACAGGCCGACCTGCCCGCCTCCGGGCGGGTCTCCCGTGACCGCGGGGGTGCAATAGGCAGTGGTGCCGGTCGTGCTCGTCGTCGGGATGGTGGGCGTGGTGGGGACCGTGGGCGTCGTCGGCGTCGTTGAGGTGGTCGACGTCGTACCCGTCGCGCTCGGGCACCCGGCGGGCGTCGTGGCCGCGGTCGTCCCCGTCGTGGTCGTCCCGGGCGTCGTCGTCCCCGGGGTCGTCGTGCTTGGCGTGGTTGGGACCGGTGTGGTCGTGCCCGGCGTCGTGGTGGGCGCGGTGGTCGTGGGTGTCGTCGTGGTGGTCGGCGTCGTGGTCGAGGGGAGGTTGGGGAATGACGGCTGCCCGCAGCAGCTCGCGGTGCTCCAATCCGGCCCCGATTGCTGCGCCTCATCGAACGTGATCAGGATCAGCCCGTCGGTCTTGTAGGCCGTCGAGCGCTCGATCTCAGGGACGACCTTGTGCAGGAACGCGTCGGCGCGGGCGAGGCCGCCCTTGGCGCCAGGGCGACACGGCGCGGCCGAGCCGTCGTCGCACGGGTCAGGGGCGATGTAGGAGAACGCGGGCGTCGTGCTGTCCTTGCGCAGGTCCTTGGCCAGCCGGGTGAGGCCCACGTCGCTCTTGGCGCACGAGGCGTTCTGGTCGACGGCCGAGTGGAAGTAGACCCAAGGGTTCTTCCAGGTGACGTAGCCGTCCTTGCCCGTGACCGCCTGCGCGCCGTCGGCGGCGTCCTGGGCGGGATGGGGGCAGCCGGCGGCAGTGCTCGTGTCGATCAGCGGGGCGCTCGCCGAGGTGGTGCTCGTCGTGGTCGCCGTCGTGGGCGCCGTCGAGGGCGGGACGGGGGTCGTCGGCGACGGGGTCGTCGTCGTGGTGCCGGTGCCGGTGGCCGTGACCGGGTGTCGCTGGGCCGAGCTGCCGATGCCCTGGATGTAGGCCCGCCATTTCAGTCCGTCGATCTGGAGCTGCTGGCCGAGCGTCTCGGTCGACGCCGGGTACAGGCAGCCGGTGCCGAGCACCTGTCCGAGCTTCCCGGTCGTCCCGGGTGTGATGTCGGAATAGGCCGGGCAGTTGGTGATCGTCTGTTCGGTCGGGCCCTGGCCGCTGATCAGCGCGACCTCGTTGGCCAGCTGCGAAGTCGCCACCGCGTCGTACTGGGTGATCAACTCGCCCTGGTCGGCGAGTGTCTTGGAGAGGTACTTGTGTCCCTTGGTCGTCCCGAACGACTGCGCGTACCCCTGGCCGGACAGCACGATCTCCCACACATGTCCGATCGGCGGCAGCTTGGTGGCGGGCTGGGGACCGGTCGGCGCGCCTGAGCCTGAACCGCTGCCCGAGCCTGAGCCGCTGCCCGAGCCAGATCCGCTCGAGCCGCCGGTGCCGGACCCGCCGCCGGAGCCGCCGGAGGCGGCCACGCTGCTCGAGGCGTTCCCGCCGCCACTCGAGGACCCGCCGCCGCTCGACCCTCCGCCTCCAGTTGAGGATGAGGGTGCCGGGGTGCTCGCCACCGTGATGGGCGCCGGCGCGGGGTGGTGGACGATTACGACGACGTCGCGGGCGAGCTGCGCCACACCCCCGGGGCGTAGCGAGGCACCGAATACCGCGCCGAGCCCGAGCATCAGGAGGATCGAGACCGCTGCGGCTCGCGCGATCGGGAAGATGTCCGTGGAACGCCGGGGCTCCGGCTCGAGGGAGACTGGTTCAGGCGCCTCAGCGTCCTTCAGCGGATAGGTTCCGCGCCCTGCCATCTCCCGCAGCGACGCCGCGATCGGGGTCGGCAGCAACCCTCGCCTGGTGCCGCAGTGCACGCAATAGCGCTGGTCGTGAGCGAGGAGCTCGCCGCACACCAGGCAGTGCTCGATACCCGACGGAGTCGGTGTGGGGGACTCGGACGACGTCATGACGGCGAACTAGTGTCATCTGGACCCGGCCCGCGGTTGTGAACATCTTGCTAACGGGTCACCGGCGGGGCGCGCACCAGGGCCGCCGGCCCCTTCACACCTTGGTTACATCAGCCGGTAGCTGCGGCCGTACGCTCGGACTCGGTATGACCACCGACTTCCAAGAGAACGGGCGCGAGGGGGACACCCAGCCGTTCGCTTCGGCGACGGCCGTCGCCGACGGCACCCCGACCGACACGCTCGTCGCCTCCTCGGTCGGGGATCGCTGCGTCAACTGCGGCGCGACGCTGTTGAGCGATCAGCGCTATTGCGTCATCTGCGGCGAGCGCCGCGGCGCGCCCCGCTTCTCGCTCCCACAGGCCGGCGCGGTGACGGAGGTCACCACCACGATCTCGTCCAGCTCGGGACGGAGAGGCTCCGGGAGCCCGCGGTTCGGCTCGCCGACGACGCTCATCGCCGGCGTCGGCACGCTGCTGCTGGCGCTGCTGGTGGGATTTCTCATCGGCAACGCGGCCACCAAGAGCAACAACACCAGGCCCGTCGCGTCAGCCCCGCCGGTGATCAAGGTCGTCAACACCGGCGGCGGCGGCTCGGCCGGATCGTCCTCGTCCACAACCGCCACGACACCGAGCTCCTCGGGAAAGAGCACGTCCGGCTCGCACAAGTCCAAGCCGCGCGGGTCGAACTCGACGGCTTCCAAGAAGACGGCGAACGCCGAGTCCAACGCCGCGGCGAAGACGCTCGGCGGGAACAACACGCCGCCCGCCAACACGAAGGTCGGCCAGAAGTGCTCGGGCTCCTCGTGTAACAAGCCCGGGTTCAACAAGAAGACCAAGAAGTTCGACGGCTCGTTCTTCGGGCAGTAGAAGCGAGCCGTGTCGAGCACCGACGATTCCCTGTCCGGCCGGCCCGCGCCGAAGACCGCGGCGCCGCCGCTGACCTCCCGGACCAAGCTCGAGGACGATCGCAACTTCGACCTGCGCCGCCGTCGTAACCAGCTCAACGCCACCGTCGCCGAGCTGCAGTGGGATCTCGGCGGGCTCGTGTACGAGATGGCCGTCCGGGATCAGATCCGCGTTGACGTGATCGTCCGCCGCGCCGCCGCGCTGCAGGAGGCAGATGCCGAGCTGCAGGAGGTCGAACGGATCCTCAAGCTCGAGGAGACCGGAATGGCCGGCGCGTGCTCCAACTGCGGGTCGCCCCACAGCACCGGCGCTTCGTTCTGCTGGCAGTGCGGTCAGCCCCTGCTGGCTCAGGTTCGCTCCGACTCCGTCGGCGCGACGCACTGACCGGTCTGTCCGCGGGCAGCCGCCCGTGATCGTCCCCCCGCGGTGGCGCTAGCGTCCGCCGTATGCCCACTCCTGAACAGTCCACCCTCTTCTGCTACGACGGGTCCGACGAGTCGCGGCGCGCGCTCGCGTCCGTCGCGGGAATGCTCACCTCCCGCTCCGCGATCGTGCTCACGGTCTGGCAGCCGCTCACCGCCCGGCTCACCGAGACCGGCGGCTTCGGCGTGTTCGCACTGGAGGACGAGTCGGAGGTCGACGACCAGGAACGCGACGCCGCGCGTGAAGCGGCCGAGGAGGGCGCCACCCGGGCGCGCGGAATCGGCCTCGAGGCCGAGGCGCGCGTCGAGCAGGCCGACGGCCCTGTCTGGCAGGCGATCATCGACGTGGCCAACGAGGTCGACGCGGGCCTGATCGTCTGCGGGACCCGCGGGCGCGGAACGATCCGCACCGCGCTCCTGGGCTCGACCTCCCACGCGGTCCTGCAGCACGCCGGCCGGCCGGTGCTGGTCTCGCCCGAGCCCCACGGTCACTGAGCAGGCCTCTTGCCGCCCGCGCGCGAGCGCGGGTCGACGACGCGGCGACTCAAATCCCGCACGCGCCCGCCGCTGACGCGGTGGGTGGGTCATCGCCCGCACGCGCGCAGCGGTGGCCCAGCGCCCGCGCCTAGACTCGCCGCCGATGGGCACCTCAGCGCCGCGCTACGACACCATCGGCACGGGGTACGCTGCCCGGCGCCATGAGGATCCGGCGCTTCGAGCCCTCATCCACGGCGCGCTCGGTGACGCCCGCACGGTCCTGAACGTCGGGGCGGGCGCCGGTTCCTACGAGCCGCGTGACCGGCACGTGATCGCAGTGGAGCCCAGCGATGTGATGGCGGCCCAGCGGCCGCGTGAGCTCGCGCCGGCGATCCGCGCCGACGCCCGGAACCTGCCGCTCAGGGACCAGTCGGTTGACGCGGCGATGGCGGTGATCACCGTCCATCACTGGGATGACGGCCGTGAGCGCGGAGTGCGGGAGCTGCGGCGCGTCACCCGCGGACCGGTCGTGATCGTCACCTTCGACGCCCAGGTCTGCGGCCGGATGTGGCTCCCGGCCGACTATCTACCCGAGGTCGCCGAGCTCGATCGGCAGATCTTCCCGGGGATCGATGAGTTGCGTGCCTGGCTCGGCGGGACGACGCGGGTGCACACCGTGCCGGTCCCGGCGGACACCCCGGATTGGACGTTCGGCGCGTTCTGGGCGCATCCTGAGCGCGTCCTCGACCCCGCCGCACGGGCGGCCACATCGGGGTTCGCGCGCATGGAGCCTGAGGTGGTCACCCGCGCGGTCGCCGCCGTCGACGAGGACCTGCGGTCGGGCGCATGGGACCAGCGCCATGGCCATCTGCGGAGGCTCGCGGAGCTCGATGTCGGGCTCCGCGTGGTGGTGGGCGAGCGTCCGGGGGCGGACTAACCGAAGCGCCCGGTGACGTAGTCGCGCGTGCGAGTGTCGGCCGGGTGGGAGAAGATCGTGTCGGTCGAGGCGTACTCCACGAGCGTGCCGACGCGGTCGATCGGGTCCAGCGAGAAGAAGGCGGTGCGATCGGCGACGCGCGCGGCCTGCTGCATGTTGTGGGTCACGATCACGATCGTGTACCGGGCCTTGAGCCGGTGCAACAGCTCCTCGATCGAGGCCGTCGCGATCGGGTCGAGCGCCGACGCGGGCTCGTCGAGCAGCAGCACGTCGGGTTCGGTCGCGATCGATCGCGCGATGCACAGGCGCTGCTGCTGACCGCCGGAGAGCGACAGGGCGCTGGACTTCAGCCGGTCCTTCACCTCGTCCCAGATCGCGGCGTTGCGCAGCGCCCGCTCGACGCGCTCATCCATGTTGCCCTTCATGCCGAGGTTGCGCGGCGCCCAGGCGATGTTGTCGTAGATCGACTTCGGGAACGGGTTGGGCTTCTGAAAGACCATGCCGATACGGCGCCGGACCTCGACGCGGTTGGTCGCCTTGGCGTAGACGTCGTGGCCGTGGTAGAGCACCTGGCCGCCGACCCGGAACCCGGGGATCGAGTCGTTCATCCGGTTCAGCGAGCGGATGAACGTCGACTTACCGCATCCCGAGGGTCCGATCACCGCGGTGACGACGTTGCGATAGATCGGCATCGTCACGTGATCGAGGGCGGGCTTGTCGCCGTAGTACACCGACATGTCCCGGATGTCGAAGACGACCTGCCGCGTCGCGGAGTGGTCGAGGCCGGCCTGCCGCGCCAGCGGTGCCACGGTCGGCGGCTCGGTGACCGGGCGCAACCGCACTCGGGGCGGCAGCCCCGGTCCGGTCTTCGCCAGCTTGATCGGCTCGATCGCGGGATCCAGGAACTCCGGGGTCACAGTCCCATCCTTTTGCGGTTTCGGGCGAGCAACAGGCGCGCCCCGATATTGGCGATCAGGATCAGTGCGAGCAGGATGAGCGATGCGCCCCACGCGCGCTGCAGGCCGCTCGCGGTCGGGGACTCGATGAGCTCCCAGATCAGGACCGGCAGGTTGGGCACGGCATGGCCGAACATATCGAGCGTCGTCTTGTTTGAGAACGTGCCGTCGACGACCAGCACGGGCGCGGTTTCGCCGGCGGCGCGGGCGATGGCGAGGATCGTTCCGGTGAGGATTCCGCTGGACGCGCTGGGCAGGATCACCGTGAGGATCGCCCGCCAGCGATCGACGCCCAGGGCGTCGGAGGCGTCGCGCAGGCCCTGCGGAACCGTCCGCAGCACCTCCTGCGTGGTCCGCGCGATGAGCGGCAGCATGATGATCGCCAGCGCCAACGACGCCGCTAGACCGGAGTCGGCGTGCTGGGGCAGCACCACGAGGCCCAGGATGAACAGCCCGATGACGATCGTCGGCAGGCCCTGCATCATGTCGATCGCGAGCTGGAGCACCTGCCCGGGCCGGGACCGGGGGCCGGCGAACTCGACGAGGTAGAGCGCGCACAGGACGCCGAGCGGTACCGCGACGATCGCCCCGAGAGCCACGATCACCGCGCTGCCGATGATCGCGCTCGCGATCCCGCCGCCGGGCCCGCCGTACTGGGGCGGGTCGTGGACCAGGAAGCCGAGTGTCAGCGATCCGGCGCCGCGATGGATGACCGTGTAGGTGACGATCCCGAGCACCGCGACCGCGGCGACGGCGGCGGCGGTCGCGCCTGCGACGACGAACCGACTCACCCATTGGCGGCGGCGCAGGTTGCCGGTCGCGCTGAGCGGCGCGGTCGGGTCAAACGGCGGCGGGTCGAAGGTGGTCAGCTCAGACAACGGATCGGTGGACGTCGTAGCGGCGGGCGACGGCTCGAGCGAGGAGGTTCACGGTGAGGCTCATCGCGAGCAGGATGACCGCGAGATAGAACAGGGAGGCTCGCTGCAGGTTGTTCTCGATGTACTGGATCTCGAGCGTGATCCGGGCGGCGAAGGTGTTGCCGGGCGTGAACAGCGACTTGCTGATGTTCTCGCCGCCGCCGATCACCGAGGCGACCGCAATCGCCTCGCCCAGCGCTCGGCCGAGTCCGAGCATCACCGCGGCGCTCACCCCGGAGAACGTCGTCGGGAACACGACTCCGCGGATCACCTCCCACTGAGTGGCACCGAGTGCCTCCGCACCGTCGCGCAGCTCGCGGGGGACGCTGAGGAAGAGGTCGCGGCTCAGTGACGCGATGATCGGGATCACCATCACCGTCACGAGCAGCCCGGCGGTGAAGATCGACAGGCCGGTGGTCTGTCCCGGACCGAAGATCCCGAGGAACCCGAACGCGGAGTGCAGCCCCGGCTCGATGCGCTGAACCAGTGGCGCGAGCACGATGATCCCGAAGAACCCGAGTATGACGCTCGGGATCGCCGCCAGCAGCTCGATCAGCGGGCCGACCACGGCGCGCACGACCTTGGGCGCGAACATGCTGAGGTACAGCGCGATCGCCAGCGAGACCGGGACGGCGATGATCAGCGCCATCGCCGAGACGACCCCGGTGCCGTACAACATCGGGAGCGCGCCGAAGTGCTTGAGGTTCGGCGCCCACGCCGTGTGGACGAGGAATCCCAGTCCGAGCTGGGAGATCGCGGGCGAGGCGCCGCTGACGATCTGGTAGATGACGTCGATCAGGACCAGACCGACGATCAGCGACCCGGCGATGCACAGACCGCGCATCACGCGGTCGCCGAGCGATCCCTCGAGCCCGACGCGGCGGCGATCTGACGCGGTTGGCGCAGGTGTGGTCTGAATGGACATCGCCGCGGCAGCGTAGAAAACGCCATCACCGATCGCGCGGTGTCGACACCACGGTCACAAGATGTCCAAGCGGCGATTACAACTCGGACACAACCGGGGAGCCGGGAGCGCCCATGCTTGCGCTGCGCCGACGTACCGGCCGGGCCGTCGAGCGTTCATCCCACACCTAGAAAGGGCACTCACCTTGAACTTCGCGTTCTCACGCCGCCACGTGCTCTCCGTCGCGGCGGTCGCCTCGTCGGTGGCCGGCTTCGGCGGACTGGCGTCCAACGCCATGGCCTCCGGGCTCACCCTGAACGGCGCCGGCTCCACTCTGGTCGCTCCCTTCGAGCAGGAGTGGGCTCAGGGCTTTGATGCCAGGACCGGCAACACGGTCAACTACTCGGCCGTCGGGTCGGGTACGGGCATCACCGACATCTCGCAGCGCACGGTCGACTTCGGCGCCTCCGACGCGCCGCTGACCTCTGCGCAGGCCCAGGCGTGCAATGGCTGCACCCAGATCCCGTGGGCGCTGTCGGCGACCGGCGTCGGCTACAACGTCCCGGGCGTCGGCCACAAGCTCCGCCTCACGGGCTCGGAGATCGCCGGCATCTACCTCGGCAGCATCAAGACGTGGAACAGCCCCGCGATCAGGCGCAGCAATCCCAGCCTGCACCTGCCGAACCTCAAGATCACCCCGATCTTCCGCTCGGACGGATCAGGTGACACCTACGCGTTCACCAACTACCTGACCGACGTCTCCAAGACCTGGAGCAGCAGGGTCAACTACGCGACCTCGGTCCAGTTCCCGACCGGCGTCTCGGCCAAGGGCAACTCCGGGGTCGCCGCGCTGCTGCAGCAGACCAAGGGTGGCATCGCCTACATCGCCGTGTCGTACCTGATCAGCCAGCGCCTCAACGCGGCGGCCGTTCAGAACAACGCCGGCAACTACGAGTACCCCAACCTGTCGAACATCGAGAGCGCTGCCTCGACCGTCAAGCGGGTGCCCTCCAGCAACGCGCTGCACATCGTCGATCCGTCGAAGTCGGCCAAGATCGCCTACCCGATCTCGACCTTCACCTACGCGATCGTCCCGCGCAGCGGCAACAAGCAGGCCTCCCTGCTGAAGTCGTTCATCAACTACGCGCTGACCACCGGCCAGCACTCCGGTCCTTCCCTGGACTTCGCGCCGCTGCCCCGGGTCGTGCTTAGTCGCGACAAGACGGTGGCCAACAGCCTGGGCTAGTCGCTCTCGCTGCACCCCGGCTTCCCCGGCCCGGTCGGTCGCCTCGCGCGGCCGGCCGGGCCGCGGCCGTTCAGCGCTCAGAACCCCTCGCGGGTGACCTGGAGCGCGCGGCGGGCGAGCTCGACCACGCCCTCGCCGAACGACTTCAGGTACGGGTCGTCGGTGGCGCCCGACACGGCCCGCCGGTAGTTGCCCTCCATGAACACGACCGACTTCCAGACCGCGAGCACGATGTACCAGTCCAGCTGCTCCACCGGGCGGCCGGATCGCCGCGCGTAGAGCTCGACCAGCCCGCGGCGATCGGGGAAGCCGTCGCCTTCGGTGACGATCTGGAGGCTGAAGCGGCTCGGCGGATCGTTGCGCTCGCGCCAGTGCGAGAGCATGTAGCCGACGTCGGCGAGTGGGTCGCCGATCGTCGCCATCTCCCAGTCGAAGATCGAGATCAGGCTGGCCGGCGCGCGGGTGCCGAACATCACATTGCCCAGCCGGTAGTCACCGTGGACGATCCGCGCCGGCTGCTCGGCGGGCAGGTTGTCGGCCAACCACCGCCCCACCTCGGCGACCTCGGGCACCTCGCGCGTCCGGTTGTGCTCCCACAGGCCGCCGAAGCGGCGCAGCTGGCGCTCCAGGTATCCGCTCGGCCGGCCGAACCCGTCGAGATCGAGCGCGGTCCAGTCGACCGCGTGCAGCTCCACGAGGGCGTCGATGAGCTCGGTGGCGATCCGCTCATGGTCGGCGCTTGAGCGCAGCGCCTCCGGGATCGTCGTGGTGATGACCGCTCCGTCGATCAGCTCCATGATGTAGAACGGCGCGCCGATCACGTCGAGGTCTGAGCACTCGGCGAGCACGCGCGGGGTGCGCACCGCGGTGGCCTCCAACGCGCGCAGCAGCCGCGCCTCGCGCAGGACGTCGTGAGCGCTGGGCGGCAGGGGCCCGCGTGGCGGGCGGCGCAGAACCACCCCGGTGGAGAGCGCGAAGGTCACGTTGGAGTGCCCGTCGCCGATCGGCGCGGCGGTGAGAGCGCCGGGGGCTTCCAGTCCGGCGCCGGCCAGGAACCCGAGCAGCGGCTCGATCACGAGCAGCGGCTCGCGCTCGTTGCCCGCGGCTTCGGCGTGGGTGCGGACGATGTCGTCGCAGGCGAGCTCGGCGCTCATGGCCACGGCAGGCTATCGCCGCAGCGCTCATGTCCAAGGCCCGATTCGCAGTAGCGTTATCGGTGACGATGCCCGAGCTACCCGAGGTCGAGATCACCGCCCGTCTGATCGGCGCCGCGGTCAAGGGCGCCCGGGTCGAGTCCGTGCTCACACCGGGCATCAACGCGCTGCGCTCGTTCGACCCGCCGATCTCGGCGATCGAGGGGACGACCCTGACCGGGATCACCCGCCGCGGCAAGCTGTTCGTGATCGGAACCGACGCGGGGCTCTCGATGCTCGTGCATCTCATGTCGGCAGGCCGGCTGCAGCTGTTCGACACGAGGGCGTCGCTGCGCGATCGCACCTCGCGGGTGCTGGTCCGCCTGGATGACGGCCGCGAGCTGCGCCTGCGGGAGTTCGGCACCAAGCAGGCCGCGTGGGTGAAGGTGTACCGCGACGCCGAGCTCGACGGCGACGAGCAACTCTCCACGCTGGGGCCCGAGGCATGGCCAGACCCGCCGCCGCTCGGCCCGGTCCTGAAGGCGCCGCGTCCACTGCACGGTCAGCTCCGTGACCAGCGGGTGATCGCCGGCATCGGGCGCTCATGGGTCGACGAGATCCTCCACAAGGCGATGCTGTCGCCGTTCAAGCGCGGGTCTGAGCTCAGCGAGGAGGAGGCCACACGACTGCGCGAGGCGATCATCGCCGAGCTCGGTCGCGCGATTTCGCACTACGAGGAGACCCTGCAGCTGCCGGTTCCCGACAAGCTCCCCATGCCGCTCACCGTTCACCGGCGCAACGGCGAGCCGTGCCCGCGCTGCGGCGACGAGATAGAGGCGGTCTTCTACGAGGACTACGTCATGTGTTACTGCCCGACGTGTCAGACCGAGGGCAAGCTGCTCAAGGACCGCAGGTTGTCCCGCCTGCTCAAATAGGCCGCTCCGGCGACGCTTGGTGGGCCGCGGGACAACCGATACTCTCCGTCGACCCAGGGATTGGTGCAACGGGCAAAGGATGGGAATGGATCCCGCACAGCTGCAGGTCGTGGAGCTCGGTCGGTTGTCGATGCGTGACTGGGCTCAGCTGGTCGAGGGCGAGCATGAGCCGTTCGGCGGAACGTGCGCCGGCCTGGAGTTCCGCGCCAAGGACCATCACATCGGGATCCGCGACTCCGAGGGGACGCTCGTGGCCGCGGGCGGCTGGTCGCGCGTGGAGGTCGAGGTCGACGGCTACGGCCGCTTCGAGGTGATCGGCCTGGGCGCGCTCATCGTCCGCCACGACCGCCGCGGCGCCGGACTCGCCACGCCGATCATGCAGCGCATCCGCGAGCGGACCGCGCAGACGGGCATCCCGCGTCGGCTGCTGCTCTGCGAGCCGCACCTGGTCGAGCTCTACACGCGGTGGGGATATTTCCCGATCGATGATCCCGTGTGGGTGCAGCAGCCTTCCGGGCCGGTCCGGTGGCCGCTGTGCGCCATGTGGCGTGCAGCCGACCCCTCGGTCGCCTGGCCGCCCGGCGTGGTGCGCATCCAGGGCCCCCCTTTCTGAGCGGGCCGACGGCCTCTGCCGAGACCTCAGCACACTCTCACCGGTGCGCGACTAGTGTTCGGGGCGGCCGGGGGCGAAGGTGATGTGAACTTAATCGATCGCTGAGGTCGATCTGATTCAAGGGACCTCTCGCCACCGTGAGCACACTCGACGATTTCCTCGGCATCCTGCGCGCGACGGACACCGGCTACGGAAGCGCCGCGCTGGAGTTGGCATGCCGGGCTGAGGAGGAGCGCTCCTGGATCGAGGGATCAGGCCCGCGCGCAACCTGGCTACGGATCTGGCGAGGGACGCTGCCGCAATTCGGATACCGAGTGCGGATCCCCGCCGTGTCGGTCGCGCTGACCGATTCCCCGGGCGGGCGGATGATCGGCGAACACCTGGCGATCCGCGACCGGGGTCGCGCGAGGTACCGTCACGCTCAGGGCGTCCTGCCGCTCCCTGCCCACTTCTCCGACTACCTGCGCGGCCGCCACCGCCAGGCCATCCGCACCAACCTCACCCATGCGCGGCGCGCGGGGCTGACGGCGCACGTGAGCGAGGTCGCGATGTGGCGACCCGGGCCGGTCGACTCCCGGGCGGCGCATCTCTCGCCTGGGCCGGTGGAGCACTGGACGGTGCGCAGCCGCGAAGGCGAGGTCGTCGGCGGCTCGATCGTGTCCGTCGACGACAACGTCGCGCTGTTGCACGGGCTCGTCGCCGAAGCGCGCTACGCCCGGTGGCTTCTGCACGCCGCGATCGTTGAGCGTCTCTGCGGCCACTGTGGGCTTTTACTGATCAACAGCGACGCTGCCTATCGGATGACCCGCGGAGCACGCCACTTTCAGCAGTTGCTCGGCTACCGCATCGCGACTCTGCGGGTGGCGCGCCGCCGGTCGCCCGCGCCCGCCCTTTCCCGGCGGGCGATACCCCCGAACTGGTTTCGGTCGAGAGGAGCGTGGGTACGCCAGTCTGGTTAAAGTCAACCAGATCGATCGATTTACGGCTATATTGCGCGGATGCAAAGCACCCGTTCAGTGCGCGGAAGGACTCGCGCCGGCGCCCGTCACCCTCGGATCGCCCGTCTCCACCGATGGCTCACCCCTGTCGCGACGCTCGTCGCCGCGTCGATGCTGCTCGCTCCGAGCTTGGCTCGCGCTGACACCTCGTCGACGTTCACCGTCGTGGGGACCAGCGAGGTCAACGACTCCGGTCTCATGTCGCATGTGATCGCCTCTGCGTTTGAGGGCAACTATCCGCAGTACGCGTTCAAGTTCGTCAGCAGCACGTCCTCCCAAGCAGCCATCACCGCCGCCGAGTCCGGTGGGCCGAGCGTGTTGATCAGCGCGAACCCGACGCTGGAGAGCCAGTTCATCGCGTCCGGTTACTCCTACGAGCCTGCCGGCCGTGCGCTGTTCTCCAACGACTTCGTGTTCGCGGGACCCGGCGCCACCGACCCTGCCGGGGTCAAGGCGAATGCAGCCCACAACATCGCGCAGGCGTTCGCCGATGTGGCAGCGGCGGGAATCGCCGGCAAGGCCGAGTTCGTCTCCCGCGGCGGGTCATCCGAGGCGACCATCGCGGAGCACGGAATCTGGGCGCTGGTCGCCTCCAGCGGCCTGGCGCCCGCGGGGCTGAACCTCTGCACGGTCAGTGCGGCCAACGGGGGCGGGGACGCGCCGATCGCCGCCAGCACCGGCGTCGCCAACGGGACGGCGTGCCCGAACAGCGGCGCGTCGCCCAGCTCCAAGCAGGTGCCGTCCTGGTACGCGGCGACCGGACTCAGCCAGGGTGCGAACGTGCAGGCGGCGAACGCATGCGCCGGCTACCCGAGCGGAGCGAACTCCTGCTACGCGTTCACCGACAGCGGGACGTTCGACTACCTCATCTCGGGGACCGATTCGGCGGGCACGATCACGAACCTGGGGCTCCTCACCCTGAACAACGCGGCGTCCGCTCCGGGGGGCGCGGACGCGCTGGTCAGCAACTTCCACGCCTACATCATCAATCCGACCAAGCCGGGCGCGACGGTCAACCTCAACGCGGCACAGTTCTTCGTCAACCTGATCACCTCGGCGCCGATCCAGACGGCGATCGGCACCTACCTCGCCGGGTCCTACGGAGGAAATCCCTATACCGCGGGCGCCGCGCCGGTGATCACCACGAAGGCGCTGCCGGCGACGTTCACCGCATCGGGACCGCTCACGGTCTCCGGCACGGTCACCACCGGACTGGCGGGATATCCGCCGGTGGGCGGCGTCGTCGTGACCCTGCGCCGGCTGTCGGGCGACATGTCGTTCCCGGTGGCCAGCGCCAAGACCAGCTCGACCGGCGCGTTCAAGATCACGACACGGCTTCTGACCAAGGGGTCCTACGCCCTGACCACCCCGCAGTTCTCCCAGGTCGAGCTGCCGACGCTGAGTCCGGCGTTCGGGGACATTCTCGCCCCGGCGGCCACCGAGTCGTCGTACATCGGGGTGCGCGGCGCGATCACTGGCCTGAGCGCGACCGCGCTCGGAGGCGCTGCGCTGGTCACCGGCGCAGTCGGGCCTTCGAGCGGTCACGTGAGCGGCAAGGTGACGGTGTACGCCCGCCGGATCGGTGTCAAGGGAGCGTCCTACCGCAAGGTGGCGGCGACGACGCTGGCATCGAGCGACGGCCGCTTCGCGGCGCTCGCCGAGCTGCCCGCGGGGCGCTGGCAGCTTGAGTCCTATTTCGCCGATCCGGGCACCATCGTGACCTCGGCGGCGGCCAGGACGACCGTGACGGTGTCGGCCGCCCCCAAGGCCCTCATCGCGGGACGCGGCGCCTCGGTGAGCAACAGCGGACGTCTGACCGCCCGCGTCGCGCTGTATCCGAAGGCCGCCAAGGGTTCGACGGTCCGCCTCGTGGCCGTCGCGCTCAACGGCTCGGGCAACGCTGCCTCCCGCGTGCTCGACACGGTCAAGCCCAGCCGGGCGACGCGCCTGGTCACGCTCCACGCAAGCCTGAAGGGCGGCGGTCGCTGGGCGCTGCTCGAGTCCTACACGGCCCCGAAGTCCGGAACCGTCTGGACCCGCGCGATCGGCCGCGTGACGGTGAGGACGGCAACCAAGAAGAAGTGAGCACGGCGCCGAGGTCCGTCGCCGTCGCGCTCGCACCGGTGGGTGCGGGCGCTCGGCGGCGCGCCGCGGTGGCGTCGCACTAGGCTGCGGCCATGACTCTGAACCCCGGCGATTCCGCTCCCGATTTCACGCTGCCCGACCAGAGCGGCGACCCCGTGACCCTCTCCTCGTTCACGGGCAAGAACGTCGTCCTGTATTTCTACCCCAAGGCCGACACGCCCGGTTGCACGACGCAGGCGTGCGGCGTGCGCGATCATCGCTCCGACTACGAGTCCGCGGGCGCGGTGGTGCTCGGCGTATCGCCGGATGCGCCCAAGAAGATCGCCAAGTTCGATGACAAGTACTCGCTCGGTTTCCCGCTGCTCGGCGATGAGGACCACGCGGTCGCCGAGTCCTACGGCGTGTGGGTCGAGAAGTCGATGTACGGCCGCACCTATATGGGCAACGAGCGCACGACGTTCGTGATCGGCCCCGACGGCGTGATCAAGGACGTTCTGCGCAAGGTCAAGCCCGCCCAGCACGACGAGCTCGTGCTCGGGGCGCTCGCCGCGTAGCCGCTCAGCAGGAGAGGTCGATCAGCAGGTCGGCGTCCGCCGCGCCGCCGGCCACCGCGCGGGCGTTCGCCTCGTCGACGCGCAGCACCCAGTCGCGCGCCTCGTCGTGGTCCTTGCCGAACTCGATGTGTCGCGCGATCAGGCGCTCGCGGCGCAGTTCGTCGTCGAGCGCGCAGAACCACACCTCGTCGAACCAGCGGCGCACCGCGCGCCACTGCGGCGCGTGCAGCAGCAGGTAGTTGCCCTCGCTGACGATGACCTCCACGTCGCGGCCGATGTGGATCGCCTGGGCGAGCGGCTGCTCGAGATCGCGCTCGAACGCGGGTGCCCATACCTCCTCGCCGCCGGACAGCCGCATGAGCAGTGCCGCGTAGCCGCCGGCGTCGAACGTGTCCGGCGCGCCCTTGCGGTCACGTCGTCCGAGCTGCTGCAGCGCGACATCGGCCAGGTGGAAGCCGTCCATCGGAACGTGCGCGGTGGCGATCCCGAACGCACCGAGCTCGGCGACGAGCGCGTCGGCGAGAGTCGTCTTGCCGACCCCGGGCGCCCCGGCGATGCCGAGCAGCAGCCGCCGGTTCGCCGGAGCGGTCGCACGCAACTCGGCCGCGCGGTCGACCAGATCGTCGAGCGACGGCGCGAGGTCCGCCAGCGGGCGAGGCGCTACTGGGTCGCGGTCGCGGGAGTCGTCGCTGTCTGCAGTGGGATGCACAGGGCAGGACCGCCGTCCTGGGCGGCCACGTAGACGTAGCCGGAGCGGCACTTGCCGTTCACCGGCGGCACGCTGCCCGGGACCGTCGGGCTGCCGTTCTGGCAGTCCTGGCCGGTGCAGGAGCTCGATGTCGTCGTCGTGGTGGTGGTGGTGGTCGTGGTGGTGGTGGCCCGCCGCTGAGGCCGGCGCCGCCTGAGCCAGATCCCGATCCCGTGTCGGAGGTCGTCGTGGTGGCGGACCGCACAGTCGTCGTGACGCCGCCCTCGGGGGAGGTCGCCGTCCCGACCGTCGTGGTGTTCGTCGCGCCGGTGCTCGCGGTGCCCGACGTGTGCGTCCTCGTGTGCTTGGCGATGCTCGCTGTGGTACCCGACTTGCCAGACCCGCCGCAGGCGGAGAGTCCGGTGACGAGCGCGAGCGAGCCCACGAGGGCGGCAAGCAGCGACCAACGACGTCCGCGAACCATGAGCGGCGGGACGGGGGGTTTACTGCAGGCCCTCGCGCGCCTCGCGCACGAGCGTCACTGCTTCGGGAAAGACGATCGCCATCACCGAGCGCAACTGCTCGGTCTGCTGCTCCGTCGTGCCCTGGATGTTGACGCGGTTGATCGCCGCCATCGTGAGATCGACCGCGAGTTTGATCGCGTTGTCGGCCCACGCGAGTTTCTGAGCGCCCTGCATCTGCTCGGCGAACTCACCGAGCCGGCGCTGCAGATCGTCGGGGTCGCCGAACATTCCGCCGAAGCCGCTTCCTTCCATGGGGCTCATGGTAGCTCGCCCATGCTCGTTGTTTTGAGGGGTTGATGAAGAGCGGTTCGCTACGCCCCGCGGCCGCGTAGCATTGCTCGGCCATGACCCCAGAGGAACAGCTCGTCTTCGAATCCCGCCAGCGCCCGCGCCAGATCGTGTTTGCAGCGGCGGGAGGCCTGCTGCTGATCATCGCGTCGATCATCGGGCTGATGGGGCCGCACAGCCCGGTCAGCGAGTTGACGCTCAATCTGATCACCGAGAATCACCGCGCCAGTTACGACATCTTCGCCACGATCTTGAACTCGCTGGCGGAGATCTCCTTCGGGATCACGCTCTGGTACCTGTGGCGCTGCACCCGGTCTCGAGCCACCAAGTCGTTGACCTACCTGCCGATCCTCACCGGAATCGGCGTCGTCATCGCCGCGGTGACCGGCATCGTCTACGTCCTCGCCTTCGCGCACATCGCCACGGAGTTCGTCTCGTCCGGCGCCCAGACCTACGACCAGGCCAACCGGCTGGAGTCCAGCGGCGTGATCGCCCTGTGCAAGATCCTCGGCCAGCTGGGCGCACTGCTCATCGCGGTGAGCTTCGTCCTGGTCTCCCTGCAGTCGATGCGCGTCGGGCTGCTGCCGAAGTTCATGGGCTACGTAGGGATGCTCGCCGGTGCCCTCTTCCTGTTCCCCATCACCGCGATCCCGATCGTCCAGCTGTTCTGGCTGCTCGCGCTCGCGATGCTGTTCGCCGGGCGCTGGCCGGACGGCGTGCCCGCGGCATGGAGGACCGGGCAGGCCGAGGCCTGGCCATCGTCCGCGGAGATGCGCGCTCGCCGGATGTCCGACGCCGAAGCCGCACGCGACCGCCGTGCCTCCCGCAAGCGCGGTGATCACCGCAAGCCCGTGAGCGACGCGCCGGCGCCTGAGAAGGCGGCGGAAGCGGGCACTGCGTCGGGCGGTCAATCAGCGGCGGCCAACGCCAACCGCAAGCGCAAGCGCAAGCGCCGCCGCTGAGCGGCCACCGTCGAGCGGCCCGAACCGGCCGTTCGACTGGTTTTCGGTGCCGCTCGTCGATTGGCGTCTTGCGGGGCGCCGAGCGAACGAGCACTCTCCTCGCGGCTTCACACCGCCTATCGAAGGAGGAGAGATGGAAGCAGGCAATCTGCCACCGCGCGAGGCAAATATCGCCCCTGCCGGCGAGGACCCGACGATCGTGCACGGCGGTACTTGGGCGCTGGCGGATCCGGCGCCGCTCGGACTCTGCGGATTCGCGCTCACAACGTTCGTGCTCAGCATGATGAACGCCAACCTCGTCAGTTTTTCGAAGGGCCTGCCGGTCGTGCTCGGCCTCGCGCTCGCGTATGGAGGAATCGCGCAGTTGCTCGCCGGCATGTGGGAGTTCCGAAACGGCAACACGTTCGGAACGCTCGCGTTCGGCTCATTCGGAGCCTTCTGGATCTCGTTCTTCTTCCTGGTGTCGTTCGACCTGGCGAAGATCGCGCCGGATGAGGTGAATTCTGCGCTCGGGCTCTACCTATGGGCGTGGGCGATCTTCACCGGCTTCCTCACGATCGCCGCGCTGCGGACGACGGCGGCCGTCGCGACCGTGTTGCTGCTCCTCACGATCACCTTCGTGTTCCTGGGGATCGGGAACTCCGGTGGATCCGCCTCGACGATTCACATCGGCGGATACCTCGGCCTGGCGACCGCTATCGCTGCCTGGTACACCGGATTCGCCGTGGTCATCAACGCGACCTGGGGACGGACCGTACTTCCGGTCATCCCGCTCGGCGACTGACCAGGAAGGACACCGCTCGCATTGAGCGTGGCAGGGTAGGACACTACTGAGCGGCAAGGGACGCCGGCGCTGGCGCCGGCGTCTCCGGCCACGTCTCAGGCGAGGCAACTTCGACAGAGGAGAGTGCGGGATGGCAGACACGGCTTCGACGCTCGAGGCGAAACTCGAGGAGATGCTGAGCATCGAGACGTTCGACCCGTCAGAGTCGTTCGTCGCGAATGCCAACCTGAGCGATCCCAAGATCTACGAGGAGGCGGAGGAGGACTGGAGGGGCTGGTGGGTCAGCCAGGCCAAGGAGCTCTCCTGGTTCAAGGAGCCGACCAAGGATCTCAACGACTCCAACCCGCCGTTCTACAAGTGGTTTGAGGACGGCACGCTCAACGCGTCCTACAACTGCGTGGACCGGCACGTCGAGGCCGGCAACGGCGACCGCGTGGCGTACCACTGGCACGGCGAGGACGGGGAGACCAAGGAGGTCACCTACGCCGATCTTCACCGCGACGTCCAGCGGTTCGCCAACGCGCTGAAGGATCTCGGCGTGGGGAAGGGCGACGTCGTCGGGATCTTCATCCCGATGATCACCGAGGTCGCGGTCGCAATGCTCGCCTGCGCGCGCATCGGCGCGATCCACAACGTCGTCTTCGGGGGTTTCTCGGCCGACTCGGTCAAGGAGCGGATGGAGTTCTCCGAGGCCAAGGCGCTGGTCACCGTCGACGGCGCGCGCCGCAAGGGCAAGACGGCCCCGATCAAGGACCAGGTCGATGCCGTGATGGACGGGTTGGACACCCTCAAGAACATCATCGTCATCAAGTCGACGGGCACCGACTGTCAGATGAAGGAGGGGCGCGACGTCTGGTACCACGAGATCTGCGAGGCCGCCGATCCCGAGTGCGCGCCCGAGCAGCTCGACGCCGAGCATCCGCTCTTCGTGCTCTACACCAGCGGCTCCACCGCCAAGCCCAAGGGCGTGCTGCACACCACCGGCGGCTACCTGACCGGCGCCAGTGCCACTCACCGCGCGGTCTTCGACCTCAAGCCGGAGTCCGACGTGTACTGGTGCGCGGCCGATGTGGGTTGGATCACCGGCCACTCCTACATCGTCTACGGGCCGCTCGCCAACGGCACGACGAGCGTCATGTGGGAGGGCGCGCCCGACTACCCCCACAAGGGCATCTGGTGGGAGCTCGTCGAGAAATACAAGGTCAACCTGCTCTATTGCGCGCCGACCGCGATCCGCGCGTTCATGAAGTGGGGGACCGAGCACATCGAGAAGTTCGACCTCAGTTCGCTGCGGCTGCTCGGCACGGTCGGGGAGCCGATCAACCCGAAGGCGTGGCTCTGGTACCACGAGGTGATCGGCGGCGGCAACTGCCCGATCGTCGACACCTGGTGGCAGACCGAGACCGGCGCGATCATGATCACGCCGCTGCCCGGGATCGTTTCGACCAAGCCGGGCTCGGCGACGCGGTCGTTCCCGGGTGTCGCCGCGGAGGTGGTGGACGAGCGTGAGGGCAAGCCGCTGGAGGATGGCCAGGGGCTGCTGGTGCTCACCCGCCCGTGGCCCTCGATGCTGCGCACGCTCTACAAGGAGGACGACCGCTTCGTCGAGACGTACTTCTCAAAGTTCGGCAAGGAGACCTACCTCGTCGGCGATGCCGCACGCAAGGACGAGGACGGCTACTTCTGGATCATCGGTCGTATCGACGACGTGGTCAACGTCTCCGGGCACCGGCTGTCCACCGCCGAGGTCGAGTCCGCGATCGTCTCCCACGGCAAGGTGGCGGAGTCGGCGGTGATCGGCCAGACCGACGAGGACACCGGCCAGGCGATCTGCGCGTTCGTCACGCTCGAGGGCGATCTGGCCGGCTCAGACGAGCTCGTCGAGGAGATCCGCGGCCGGGTCGCCGAGCGGATCGGGAAGTTCGCGCGGCCCAAGCGGATCATCTGGGCCGACGACCTGCCCAAGACCCGCTCGGGCAAGATCATGCGCCGGCTGCTGCGCGACATCGCCGAGGGACGCGCCTTGGGCGACGTCACCACGCTGCGCGACCCCGACGTGATGGCTCAGCTCGAGGGCAAGATCAAGGAGGAGCAGGCCGCCGAGAGCTGATCCGCTGCGGCAGCTGGGCACGCGGTCTCGATTTTCCCCCGCTCCGGGGGAAAATCGAGACACCTGCGCCGGGTCAGCGGTCGTCGGCGCCGCGCGCGGTCTGCTCGCCCGCGCGGAACTCCTTGAGGCGTGACTCGTAGCGGTCGATCGCCACGTCATAGGCGACGTTGCCCAGCAGCAGCCGGAACGGGGGGTCCTCGCGGTCGAGGGTTTGCAGCAGTGCCTGGGCGGCGAGCTCGGGGTTGCCCGGCTGCTGGCCGTTGTTCTCCTCGCGCTGGGACGCGCGGCGCGAGGCGATCGCCTCGATCGCGTCGTAGGCCGCGATCGGCTCGGTGCGATCCATCGACGACCCCGCCCAGTCGGTCCGAAAGCCGCTCGGCTCGACCATCAGCACCCGGATCCCGAACGGCTCGACCTCCTGGCGCAGGGTCTCGGAGAACCCCTCCAGCGCCCACTTGCTCGCGTGGTAGATCCCGGTGAGCGGGAAGGCGGCGAGCCCGCCGATCGAGGAGACCTGGACGATCCAGCCCGACCCCTGCTCGCGGAGGATCGGCAGCGCCGCCTGGGTGATCCACAACGCGCCGAACAGGTTCACCTCCACCTGCCGTCGCGCCTGCGACTCGGTGAGCTCCTCGATCGTTCCGGCCATGCCGTAGCCGGCGTTGTTGACGACGACGTCGAGGCGCCCGAAGTGCTCGTGGGCGCTCTGAACGGCGGTGAAGCAGGCGTCGCGGTCGGTGACGTCGAGCTCGACCGCCAGCAGCGCGTCCCCGTGCTCGGCGGCGAGATCGTCCAGCGACGACGTGTCGCGGGCGGTGGCGGCGACGCGGTCGCCCGCCGCCAGTGCGGCTTGCGCGAACGAGCGGCCGAGGCCACGCGACGCGCCCGTGATGAACCAGATTCGATCGGACATGCGGTGCTGCTACCCACCGGCGCGCCGTGACTCCCGGGTCGCCCGCGATGGGATGGTCGTTTTCCAGACAGGTGGTCTGGGAAACGACCAACGTCAGCGGGCCGTGGCGCCTGACTCGACCGCGGCGCGGGTTCGGCGCTCGCCCCGCTCGCCCCGCTCGGACCGCTCGCCCCGCTCGGATCGCGCGCCCCGCCCGGCCCGCTCGCTCCGCCCGGCCCGCTCCGGCCGCCCGGCCCGCTCGGGCAGCGTCCGCCCGGTGATCCGCATCGCCAGCAGCACCGTCACCGGAGCGGTCGACACCACGACGGTCCCGATGAACCACACCGTTCCGGCGTCGGTGCCCTCGAAGAACGCGTGGATCAGTCCGAGCACCCATGCGGCGATCACCAGCCGGTGGATGATCGCGTAGCGGGCGCGGCCGATCCGGTCACGGAAGTAGAAGGAGAGCCCGATCGCCACGATCATCCAGCCCGCGACGATCCCCATCGACGTCCAGACCGTCTTGTAGGAGGAGACGAACGGCACCGTCACGTCTGCGAGGTTGGGGTGCAGGAACGGATCGCCGAGCAGCACCAGCCCGTGCACCACGATCGCGACGAGCGTCGAGAGAGCGAGTGCCTCGTGGTAGGTCCGGCGGTCGGTCGCGCCGCCTCGCTTCATCCGGCCGGCCATCACCAGGCCATAGGAGATCGAGGTGGCCGCCAGCACGAGCGCGGCGGTGCCGGCTCCTCGCGAGAGGATCCAGAACCAGTGGGTGGTCAGGCTCACGCGCCGACCTTGACCCGTGGGGACTCGGTGAGTGCAGCGGACGGCGCGAACACGGTGACCACGCCGACGTCGTCGATCGTCGCGCCGCCGTCGGGCAGCCACTCCGCCGCGCGTGCCGGGCCGGAGAGGAGGGCGGCCTTGGCCCGCAACTCGGCCTCGACGCCGGTCGTCGCCAGGGCGGTGACCTGTACGAGCCCGGTGAACGCCGGCTGACCGGTGGCCGGGTCAAGCAGGTGATGCCCGACCCGGCCCTCCGCGTCGCTCCAGGCGCGGCGTCCGATGCCGCTCGTCGCCGCGGCCCCCTGGTGCAGTTCGAATGTGTGCAGGATCGCGCCGCCCACCGGCGCGGCGATCGCGATCGGGCGCGCCAGCGTGTTGCGGCCGCCGAAGCGCACATCGCCGGCCGCATCGACCGCGAAGCTGTCATGGCCGGCGAGGACGGTCGCCAGCAGGTCGCCGAACGCGCCCTTGGCGGTGCCGCCCAGGTCGATCCGCAGACCCGGGGGACGCGTGATCGTGCCCGCGCGCTCATCGACGCTGATGTCACGCCAGCGGGCGTCGGGCCGCGGCATCGCGGCGCGCCGCGCCGGGGCGGCTCCCAGCGCCTGCCGGATCTCGACCCCGGTCGGTCCGCCGAGCACTCCGAGCGAGCGCCGGTAGCCGGCGGCTTCGAGCTCGCCGAGCAGCGTCGGATCGACCAGCCCGCCGGTGAGCCGCGCCGCGTGAATCGCGGCGCGCACCAGACGCACCATCATCGCCGAGGCGGGGACGGTGTCGCGCGGGTCCCGGTTGAGCTCTGAGAGCTCCGAGTCGTCCTCGAAGCGTGTGAACTGGTCATGCCACTCGAGCATCCGGCCGCGGACCAGTGAGGTCGCCTGGCCGGCATCGCCGGCAGGGCCGCGGCCGGAGACGAGGACGCCGCAGCTTCCTCCAAAGCAGGCGAAGCGAGTGATCGATTCGTCGCTCATGACGCGCTCGTCGTGACGGCGCTCGGAGATGCCGCCGCCGTGCTGCTGGACTGTGAAGTCGAGTGCGAGGCGCTCGCCGAGCCCGAGTCCTGGGTGGAACCCGAGTCCTTGGTCGCACCTGAGGAGTCACTCGAGCTGGAGGCGGCGCGGTGGTGGTGGGTCGTGGTCCCGGTCGAGGACCCGGCGGCGGCCACGGTCGTCGTGTGGGTGGTGTGGCCGAGTGCCGGGTCGTGGCCGGTGACCAGCTGCACGAACACGGCACCGCTGGCGGCCAGGAATGTCGCCAGCGACATGCCCGCGACCCGGCGACGGATCGCGCGGGCCCGCTGTCGGCGTGCCGCCAGCTTCTCCCTCGCGGCGGCGCGGCGGCTGCGCTGAGTGGGTGGGAGATCGTCGTTCATGACGATCACCTTGACCGCGAGCCATCGCAATCCCGTAACAGTTGTCGAAGGGGAATGGAAGAGAGGCGGCGCGGGAGCTAGATGCTCAGCCGGCGCGCGAGCTCGGCGGTGTGCCGCCGCGCGACCGGGACCGTTGCGCCGTCGGTGAACACCAGCTCCGCGGTGCCTCCCACCTGAGGCCGCAGCTCGACCGCCTGGTGGAGGTTGGCGAGGAACTGACGGTGCACTCTCACGAAGCCGTAGGGCGCCCACCGGCGTTCGACCTCCGAGAGGGTCGAGCGCAGCAGGAAGCGCGAGCTGGCCGTGACGACGTGCACGAAATCGCCGTAGGAGCTCGCGTACTGGATCTCCGCGCGTTCGAGCAATCGTGTCCCGTCGCCGTGCAGTGGAGAGACCGCTACGACGTCGTGGGCACGTTCGATGTCCCGGGCGGTCGTCGCCATCGGCTCGTCCGGGTGGCCTGCGGAGTCCGCCGCCCGAGCGGCACGGGCCAGCGCCACCCGCTGCACCGCCTCGGACACCCGCGCCCGCGCCACCGGCTTGCGCAGATAGTCCAGCGCACGCAGCTCGAACGCCTCGACCGCCGCGTCGTCGTGGGCGCTGACGAACACGAGCTCGGGCGCGGCCGCGAACCGCCGCAGCACCCGGGCGAGCTCCAGACCGTCGAGCCCGGGGATGCGGACGTCGAGGAATACGGCGTCAAAGCTCGAGGCGGCGACCCGTCGCAGCGCCTCGGCACCCGCGTCCGCGCATTCCACGCCGGAGACCTCGGGCATCGCACGCAGCAGGCGCTCGAGATCAGCCAGCGCGCGAGGCTCGTCGTCGACGGCGAGGATTCGCAGGCCCGTCGCGGTCACGCCGCCATTCCCAGGGTGTGCGCCGTCGGCCGCGGAACGATGATGGTGACCGTGGTGCCGGCGCCGGGCGACGAGCTCACCCGCAGCCTGTACTGCTCCCCGAACGTGCTGCGCAGTCTGCCGTCGACATTCGCCAGACCGATGCCGCCGCCCGCCGCGGACCGCTGAAGGTCCTGGATCTCGAGGACGAACCCGACGCCGTCGTCGGTGACCGACAGCTCGACGTGATCCCCGGCGGTGATCGCGCGGATCGTGATCGTTCCGCCGCCCGGCCGGCGGACGCCATGCCGGATGGCGTTCTCGGCCAGTGGCTGCAGCGACATCGTCGGTACGACCGCGTCACGGGCGGCCGGGTCGATCTCGACGCGGCACTCGAGCGCGCCCGGGAACCGCGCCTGCTCCAGTCGCAGGTAGCGCATGACGTGCTCCACCTCCTCTGCGAGCGAGACGTACGCGCGACCGTCGCGGAACAGGTACCGGGTGAACTCGGCGAAGTCGATCAGCTGCTCCCGCGCCGCCTCGGGGTCCTCGTGGATGTTGCCGGCGACCGCCGCCAGCGCGTTGTAGAGGAAGTGCGGCGAGATCTGGGCGCGCAGCGCGCGCAGCTCGGCCTGCGCCAGACGGCGCTCCTGCTCGGCGAGCACCGACAGCTCCACCTGCGCACAGACCAGGCTCGCGGCCTCGGCGACCACACGCAACTCGTCCTCCGACGGGCGCCCGATTGCGCGGTAGAACGCAATCAGCGTCCCCACCCGCCGGCCACCAACCACGAGTGGCGCGAGCGCGGCAGCGTGCAGCGGGCAGTCCGGGTCTGAGGAAACCAGCCGGGGCACGACGCGCACTCCGTCGTCATGCGTGCGGGCGAGCAGCCGGGTGAGCACGTCCCCGGGGCGGACCTGCTCACGGCCCTCGCCGTCGATCGCCAGCACGGTGTCGGTGTTGGCGAGCGCGATCGCCGCCGCACCGGTCAGTGCGCGCAGGTGCGGCAGCGCCTCCGTGGCGGACACGACGTCGAGGCCGCGACGGAGGTGTGGAAGCGTCGCGGTGGCCGCGTGCAGCGCCGACTGCATGCCGTGCGCCTCGCCGGGATCGCGGCTGAACCGCCCAAATGGCCACGGCAGGCTCGGCCGCCCCATGCGCGCCGAGCTCCAGATGAGGCGCAGTCCGAACGCCAGCACCAGCCCGATCAGCACTCCGTCGGCAACGTTCATGAGAACGTGACAATTCTAACAATGTGGTCGGGCGGGGCTCACCGTTCAGGGTTCGCCCCATCCCTCGAGACCAGTTCCCGGTGTCTTGACCGCCCCTGCCGGCGGGGATAACGTCGGCGGATGGCTGCCACCTCACAGACGCGCGTGTGCGTCCAACAGCTCGAGCCGCGGATCGCAGATCCGGGGTACAACCGCAAGCTGTCGCTCGACGCGATCGAGGAGGCGGTGGCCGGCGGGGCGCAGGTCGTCGTGCTTCCCGAGCTGACCAGCTCGGGCTACATGTTCGAGTCCGCCGAGGAGGCGGCCTCGCTTGCGATTGCCCCCGATGATCCGCTGATCGGTGAGTGGTCCGCCGCGGCCGCGCGACACGGGATTGTGCTCGCAGCCGGATTCTGTGAGCGCGGCGATGACGGGAACACATACAACAGCGCGGTCGTGATCGACCCTGGCGGCGTGCGCGCGGTCTATCGCAAGCTGCACCTCTGGGACCAGGAGAAGCTGTGGTTCACGCCCGGCGATGCGCTGCCGCCGGTGCTCGAGACATCCGTCGGCCGCGTCTCGGTCATGGTCTGTTATGACCTTGAGTTCCCGGAGCTGACGCGGACGGTCGCGCTGGCGGGGACAGACCTGCTGCTCGTGCCGACCAACTGGCCGCTGATGGAGCGGCCGTCGGGCGAGCGTCCCGCGGAGGTCCTGGTCGCGATGGGCACCGCGCGGATCAACCACATGGCGATCGCATGTGCAGACCGGACCGGTGTGGAGCGCGGTCAGGCGTGGACGGGCGGCGCGGCGATCGTCGATGCGGACGGCTGGGCGGTCGCCGAGCAGAACTGGTCCGGCGACGGCCGGGGCCAGCGCGCTCTCTACGCCGACCTGAACCTCGCCCGGGCGCGCGACAAGCGCTTCACCGAGCTGGCCGACTCCTTCGGCGACCGCCGCCCCGAGCTCTACGGCGCGGTCACGCGCGTCGGCGATCTGGCCGTCACCTGACGGCGGGGCGCGCCGCGGGTCAAGCCGGGAAGCGCACACCACCTCGCAGCGAGACCCCGACGCTCGATCCGGCGGCGGGGGGCGGGCCGTCCACGGTCGCGCTCAGCCTCCCGTGGTCCAGCGCCAGCTCCACCCGCGCGCCGTCCTCGGTCGGGATGACCCGGGTCACGGTTGCCCGCAACCGCCCCTCCACGTCGAGCGCCACGTGTGCAGGCCGGGTCAGCAGGACCTCGGACCCGTCGAGAAGCTCACCGTCGTAGCCGAGGAACCGGGCGACCGCCGCGCTCGGCGGTGACGAGAGCAGCTCCCCGGGGGTCCCGGCGGCGAGCAGCGAGCCGTCGATCAGGACGAGCATGCGGTCCGCCAGCGCCCACGCCTCAGCGCGGTCATGGACGACGACGAGCGTCGCGCGATCCGGATCGCGCAGTACCCCCGCGACGTCGCCCAGCAGATCCGAGCGGGCGCTCCCGTCCAGGCCGGCGAACGGCTCGTCGAGCATCAGCACGTCGGGCCGCACCGCGATCGCCCGCGCGAGGTGAACGCGCCGCCGCTCGCCGCCGGAGAGCTCGCCCGCCTGACGGCGCGCCAGATGCCCGGCGCCCAGTGTCGTCAACGCCTCGAGTGCCCGGTCTCGGCGCTCGGCCCGCGGCACTCCCCACCAGGCGAGCCCCGCGGTGACGTTCGACAGCACCGAGCGCCGGGCCAGGTCGGGTGACTGCAGCGCAACCGCCACCCGGCCATGGCGCCGGATCGAACCGGTCACCGGGGCGACGGAGCCCGCAAGCGCGCCGAGCAACGTCGACTTGCCCGCGCCGTTGGGTCCGAGCAGCGCCACCACCTCTCCGGCACGGAGCTCGAGGTCGATGGCGTGCAGGATCTCCCGGCGGCCGAGGGTGACGGTCACCCCACGGCACTCCAGCAGCGGGGTGCTCACGACGGCGGACCGAGTCTCAACCGGATCCCTCCGCCGAACTGCCCGAGCAGCGAGAGCCCGCCGATCAGCAGCAGGATGAGCGCGAGCAGCACGATCCCGATGGCGAGCGCCTCGGCGTACATCGCGGCGTTGGAGGCGAACAGGGCCGCACTGGCGAGCGTCTGGTCATAGCCGTAGACGTTGCCGCCGACGATGACGATTGCCGCGACCTCCGAGAGCGCGGTGGCCAGCGCCGCGATCACTCCGGCCATCACGCCGACCCGGGCCTCACGCAGTGCGAGGACGGCGAGCTGGCCGCCACCTGCCCCCAGCAGTCGCGCCTGGTCGGAAAGCCCACCCGGGAGGGCCCGCACCGCAGCAGTCGTGAGCGCGATCGTATAAGGCAGTGCGAGCACCGATTGGGCGACGATGACGCCGGTGCGGGTGGCGTTCAGGTGCAGTGACCCGAGCGGCCCTGCGGGCACGAACAGGAGAAACAGCACCAGCCCGACGACCACCGGTGGCAGGCCCATGCTCGCATTGGCGAGGATGCGCAGCGCTTCCCGCCCGCGGAACCGGCCGAGGCCGATGAAGAGCCCGAGCGGCACGCCGATCACGCTCGCCACGGCGGTTGAGATCGCCGCGACCTGGATCGTGAACCAGATCACCTGCACGAGGTACGGGTCGCCATGGGCGATCAGGGACACCGCCGTCCGCAGCTCGTTCCATAGCAGCGCCATTGTCAGCGGGTGCGCAGCCGCAGCCGCAGCGCGTCGTTGCGTTGGCCGAGGACGGTCAGCGCGCCCATCAGTGCGCCGATCAGGGCGAGCAGCACGATCGCGATGGCGAGCGCGTTTGGATAGTCGGTGTAGTCGGTTGTCTGCTGCAGGACCGCCGAGGCGAGCGTCTGGTCGTGGTTCTGGATGTTGCCGCCCACGATCACCACGGCTCCCACTTCGGACAGCGCCGTCCCCAGTGCGGCGATCACGGCCGCCATCACCCCGATGCGGGCCTCGCGCAGCGCGAGCCCGGCGAGCTGCCGACGCCGCGCGCCGAGCGCTCGCGCCTGGTCGAGCAAGCCGGGCGGGAGTCCGTTCACAGCCGCGGCGGTGAGCGCCACCGTGTACGGCATCGCGAGCAGCGTCTGGGCGATGTAGACCCCCTTGAGGGTGAACTCGATCTGCAGGCCACCCAGCGCCCCGTGTGGCAGGAGCAGGACGAGCACCACGATGCCGACGATCACCGACGGGACGGCGAGACTGGCGTTGGCGATCGCGTGCGCCGCCCGCCGGCCGCGGAAGCGCCCGATCCCGATGGCGCAACCGAGCGGGATGCCGATCACCGAGGCGATGGCGGTCGCGACCAGCGCGAGCCGGATGGTGACCCAGCCGAGGCGCATGATGTCGCCGTGCCCGCCCCAGATCAGCGGCACGGCCTCGCGCAGCTGATGCCAGAGGAAGCCCACTACTTCGAGGCGCTCTGCACGTAGACGAGCCTTCCGTCTCGGAGCCGGTATACGGAGCCGACCTTCTCCCCGCGTCCGAGCGTGCGCGCACCTCGCGCCGGGAGCGTCGTCACCTTCTGGCCGGGGGCGAGGGTGATCTCCCGGCTGCGGATCTGCCGCAGGCCATGCTTAGTGATCGCGGCTCCGAGGTGCAGGGACGAGAGCGCGGCGAGCAGGAACGCGACCGCCAGCACGATCCCGAGGTCGAACAGGTTGACCAGGCCGTCGAGCGGATCGCCGGAGCGGTCGTCGCGGGAGCGGGCGTGAGGGGTGACCGAGATCATGCGGTGCGTGGGTCGCTCACGACGGCGGCCAGGTACTGCAGGTCGGAGAGATCCTGACTGTACATCCGGTCGCGTGAGAGCGAGAGCGCGTACGCGACGGCGCCGATCAGCAGCCCGAGCACGGTGACGCTGAAGGCGACGCGCAGGTCGTGGCTGAGCTGCGCGGTATCGCCGCTGGCCAACCCGGTGAGCGCGGGGGAGAGCGGGATGAGCGTCCCCATCAGCCCGAGTGCCGGGCCGAAGCGGACGAGCATCCGGGTGCGTCCCAGCCGGCGCTGAGAGTCGAGGTCGAAGTCGGCGAGCGCCTTGTTGAGCTCTGGCTCCGCTCGGATCGAGCGGGCGTGCTGGACGATGAACGTCAGCGTCGCGCGCATCGGCGCGCTGCGAGCACAGCCGACGACGGCGGCGAGTGCCTCCTCGGTCTTGCCGTCGTTGAGCGCCTCACGAGCGCGGTCGGCGTCGGCCAGCAGGCCGGTGAAACGGCGGCTGCGGCGGTTGCGCAGCTCGACCAGGAACCCGCCCAGCTCGTAGATGACCAGCGCGAGCGCCAGCAGAGCCAAGACGAGCACCGGCACCTCGAGCACGCTGGCCACGCGAAAGATCGCGTCGTCGACGGAGTGGCTGGAAAGGGCGTACGGGACCGGCACGTCGAAAGGTGGGGTCGGCCGCAGGGCGGCGGCGTTCAGCGGTGCAGCCTAGGGGAACGGCGACGTTGCTCGCGCGCGCCGCCGAGTGCGAGGAGGCCCAGGACGAGGGCCCCGCCGATCACCCCGGCCGGGATGGTGAGGCCTGCGGTCGGGGCAGCGGAGGCGACCGTGGCGCCCTGGGAGGCGAGCAGCGGGCGCGTGAGTGGGCTCTGCGAGGCGTCCAGCGGGACCACATCGGCGAGGAGTTCCCCGTGCACGAGAGCGCCGGACGCGCTGGCGTGATGGGCCGTGCGGTGGTCGGTACGCGGCGGAGGCGGGACGGACGGCGTGGTGGCGCTCGTGGTGGCGGGCGGTGGGCTCGTGGTCGAGAGGGTGGCGGGCGCGGTGGCGGATGCCGGGGTTGTCGTCGGGCTCGGAGATGCCGTGGTGGTGCCGGCGGGCGTCGTGGTCGAGGTCGTGGTGGTCGTCCCGGTGGTGCGGCCCTGCCCATGGGGGCTCCCGCTGTTGTGACGGTGCTGACGGCGGCCGGACCCGAGTCCCGTCGTCGAGTGCACCGTGCCGTGGCCGCCGCCACCCGAGTGGGCCTTCCTGGAGCGCATGGGCTTGTAGGTCAGCGCGACGCTCGCGGTCCCTCCACTGCCTGCTGCGGCGTCGCTGACGAGCACGGTGACGGTTGCGGTTCCCCGCGGGATCGTCACCGTGGGCGTCGTCGCGGTCGAGTTTGCGCCCGTGGAGACCGTCCATTGCCAGGCGAGCCCGCCCGCGGGCACGCTCGTCCCCGCGGTGGTCTGGACGGTCGCGCTGAGCCCGACTCGCTCGCGGTCGGTCCCGCGCCGCAGCGTGTGCGTCGCGATGTTGACGCTCAGCGGCGCGGTGTTCTCGTAGACGACCACCCCGACCGGGCCTGAGGCCGTCACCTGGTCTCGGCCGTTCTCGTCGCTGCCACCGCGCCACGGTCGCGTATAGGTGTTCTGCGCCTGGCCGCCGTTGTTGGAGATCACCGGGAGCGCTCCCGGGGCGGCCGGGTCGGCGTATTGCGAGGGGTCGATGAGCGCGGCGGGCGACAGCGGCACCTGGGCGGCGCCGTCCGGGCGCAGGACCTCCACCGCGTTGAGGTTGCTCAGCGGGATCGAGAGCCCGCATTGCAGGATCTCGGCCAGCGTCCAAGTGGTGCCCGCCGGGAGCGTGTCGGTCGATCCGCCCGGATACAGGCTGAGTGCGTCCGGTCCGGCATAGGGCGGACAGGCGTCGAGCGTCGACAGGGTGACCGTGCGGGCCGCAGCGGTGCCCGAGGCGCCGGTGAACACCGTCGCGTTGACCACGGCGGTGTCTGCGGCCGCCGCCGGAGCGCCGCTCAGCGCTCCGGCGAGAACGGCGGCCGCCGTCAGCCGTCGATTCACTTCGTTGTCTTCGTCTTGGCCTTGATCGTCACGCGCCCGACGGCATGCGTCCACGCGGTCCCGGTACCGGGTGCCTGGTAGGACTGGAGCACCGCCCAATGGCCGCTGCCCTTGAGGTGTCCGTGAAGGTTGACCGCGTGAGTACCGGCGTGAACCGTCACCGAGTCGAGCGTCGAGCGATGCGGTGCTCCCGCGCCGCTCAGCTTGATGACCACCAGCGAGACCTTCGCGCCCTTTGCCGCCTTCGGCGAGAGATGCACGTGGGTGGTCAGGGTCCCGTTCTTGCTCACCGAACCGCCGGCCTCAGTGATGCGGGCCTGGGAGGCCGCGGCGACCGTCACGGTTGCGGTGCGCCCGGCCGAGGTCTGGACGGTCCCCCGGTCGGAGAAGAACGCCTTGAGCTGCCAGCGGCCCGGCTTGGTGGCGACCACGGTCACGAACCGGCCGTCCGCGGGGCCCAGCTTCACGGCGGTCAGCTTGCGGTACTTGGCCTTTGAGCCGGCTTTGCGGGCATAGACGGTGACCGTGCCCTTGACGTGGCCCGACGACGGCGACACCGCGCCGGTGACCAGCGCGCGCCCGCCGAGCGAGCTTGCGTTCAGGGAGGAGACGACCCCCCGGACCGAGACCTTCGAAGCGCTCGTCACCGCGGGCGACAGGGTGTCGCCGTAGACCGGGTCGAGGGTGGCGTTCTCGATCTGGCTGAACTGCGGTGTGCTGAACGTGTAGGACCCGTTCGAAGGCAGTGTCACCTTCATGGTGAACGCGCCGGTCTTGCTCGTCTTCGCGGTCGCGACCGGGACGCTGACGCTTCCGGCGACGTGATTGAGCGTCACGACGACGCCGCCGGGAGCCGGGTACCCCGGCTGGGCGTTGGCGACGGTGCCCGAGATGTCGAGCGGCTTGGATGCGGTGTAGTGCCTCGGGAGCGGCTTGGTCGTGGTGATCAGCGGCGAGGCATCCGCCGCGAACGGCGCACCGCCGGCCGAGCTCGCCAGGTAGCTCGCGAGCTGGGCCTGGATCGTCGGCGATGTGATCAGGTTCAGGAAATCCTGAGCCGCGGGGAGGTTGACCGTCTGTCCCGGCTTCGCGGGGTTGATTATGTAGCCGTGGAAGTAGTTGACCAGCGTGTCCTGGCCGCCCGGCGCGGTGGCGCTGTTGTTCTGAGTGAGGATCGCGAGGTTGGGCACGGCCCCGGCCGGGTCGGTCCCCGACTGCAGGTAGTCGTACGTTCCGCGGTCGGTGAACACGTAGCACGAGTTGGCGCCGCTTGAGAAGCCGCTGCAGGCGTTCGCGGCGACGACGTTCGGGCCTTGGGTCAGACCGGTGGCCGCATACCAGGACGGCAGCGCCGAGCCGGTGGGTAGCGCGCCGCTGTTCGGGCAGGGCTGGCCGTTGGCGACGCCGGCGCTGGCGGCGATCGGCGTGTCACCGCCTCCGTTGGCGGCGTTCACGGCGCACAGCACGAGCCCGGCGGGCTCGAGATTGTTCTGGGCGGCGAGTGCCCAGATCTGATGCTCCTCGACGGTCGTTCCAGGTGTGCCGCCGCGAGAGACGAATTCGGCCTTGCCCGCGATGCCCGCGGCCGCCACGTCGGCGAACGCTTGGGCGACGTTGTTGGCCGCGTTGGCGCCGAGGCCGGCGGGATCGGCCGACGGCCCCGCGAGGACGAAGTCGTTGGTCCAGAGCGCACGGCCGTACTGCTCGTAGGAGTAGCCGCCGGCGACGAACTGGTTCTCGAGCGAGGCCGCGTGGACAATGAGCGCGCTCGCGCCGACCGAGCCGGTCTCGGCGTCGGTGATGGCGGTACCCGTCGCGGTGCCGATGTACTTGAAGGTGTACTGGGGATACGCCGCCTGGAATGCGGGCTGGATCACGTTCTGGATCAGCCCGGAATCGCTGACGTCGCTGGTGCCCACGACGGTCAGGGTCGACGAGGAATCGGCGCTTGCCAGGGTCGGCGTGAGCAGGGTGACGGCCGCGGTGAGCACCGCGAGCGGGGCAATCAGGCGACGGAGAGCCGCGCCGCGCCCAGAATGCGCGCCGGCACGGGTGCGTCGGCGCGTTGAACGGATGGGGAGCATTGGCGCACTATAACTCCGCGCGCCTGGGCACTGCCTGTGCATGTGCCCCGACGGCTCAACGGACAGTTGCGGGGGTGGCCCCGCATTGAGCAAGCCCATAGGCGCGCGCGGCCGCCCCCGGATCGATGCGACCGAGCGCGCTCAGGCCGCTCTGGACGCCCGCGCCGTCTCCCCTCCGTTGCAGAGCCGCCAGGCGGCGATAGCCGGCTGCGAGCGCGGATTCGCCGGCGATGAAGCGGTCGAGGGCCGCGCGTTCGGCTGCCGGGCGAGGCAGCGCGCTCAGCGCCCTCGCCTCGTGGGAGACGATCGGCGCGGCCCTGACCAGGTCGACCGTGGTTCCGGACGTGCCGGTCGCCGCTGGGAGGTTGGCCAGCGCGCGGCTGGCAGTGGCACAGATCGCGTTCGCGCGGGCGATCACGGAGGCCCGGGTCGCGGGTTTGCTGCCGCATCCCGCGACAGCAATCGAGGCAGCCGCGGCGGTGATCGCGAGGGCGGCCTGGCGTCGGGGGCGGGCGAGCACGCCTGGAAATCTAGGGCCAGGCGCGCTCCCGAGGGCCTCATCGCTATTGGCAGGCCTCGCACTCCTCGCCGGTGCGCATCGCCTCGATCGAGCACGCGAGGGCCTCGGCGGCGGGCGCCGGCTCCTGGCTCGGGGCCAGCGCTGCGACAGTCGCCTTCTCGATCGCGCTGGCGCCGAGCGTGCGCAGGTAGTAGGTCGTCTTCAGACCCGCCCGCCACGCCGCGCGGTACATGTGGCTCATCGCCTTCATGTCCGGCCGCGCGAGGAACAGGTTGAGCGACTGCGACTGGTCGATCCATTTCTGGCGGCGCGCGGCCGCCTCGATCAACGCCTCCGCGGGGATCTGGAACGCGGTGCGGTATCGGTCACGGAGCTCGGCCGGGATCAGGTCGATCTCGGTGAGATCACCCTCACGCGCCTTGAGCTCGGTCGCAAGCTCCGCGCTCCACAGCCCGGCCTTTTTGAGGTCGGCGACCAGGTACGGGTTGAGCACGACGAAGTCGCCGGACAGGTTCGACTTGGCGAACAGGTTCTTGTACATCGGCTCGATGCACGGCGAGGTCCCGGTGATGTTCGAGATCGTCGCGGTGGGGGCGATCGCGATGACGTTGGAGTTGCGCATGCCCTGGGCCGCGATCTTCGCGCGCAACGGCTCCCAGTCCATGCGGCCCGAGCGATCGACGTCGAGCGGATCGCCGCGCTCGGCCTCCAGAAGCGCGAGCGTGTCCTGCGGCAGCAACCCTCGGTCCCACTTCGATCCGGCGTAGGACGGGTAGGCGCCACGCTCGGCCGCCAGATCACTCGACGCCTCATACGCGTAGTACGCGATCGCCTCCGTCGCCTCGTCGGAGAACGCCATCGCCTCCGGCGAGTCGAAGGCGAGGCGCTTGCGGTACAGCGCGTACTGCAGCCCCATCACCCCGAGTCCGACCGGGCGGTGGCGGAGGTTCGCCGTCCGCGCCGGCTCGGTGGGGTAGAAGTTCACGTCGATCACGTCGTCGAGCGCACGTACCGCGACGCGGATGGTCTCCCTCAGGCGTGGGTGATCGAGCGCGCCGTCGACGGTGAGATGCCGGTCAAGCACGATCGAGCCGAGGTTGCAGACCGCGGTCTCCTCCGCGCTCGTGTTCAGCGTGATCTCGGTGCACAGATTCGAGGAGTGGATGACACCCGCGTGGTCCTGGGGCGAGCGCAGGTTGCACGGGTCCTTGAACGTCAGCCACGGATGCCCGGTCTCGAACAGCATCTTCAGCATCTGCTTCCACAGCTCGATCGCCGGCATCGTCTCGCCGAAGATCTCGCCGGCCTGCGCCCGGCGCTCGTACTCCTCGTAGCAGCCGGCGAACGCGCTGCCATAGGTCTCGTGCAGATCAGGGACGTCGCTGGAACGGAACAGCGTCCAGCCGGCCCGTGCCTCCATCCGCTGCATGAACAGGTCGGGGATCCAGCAGGCGGTGTTCATGTCGTGGGTGCGCCGCCGCTCGTCGCCGGTGTTGCGACGCAGCTGCAGGAACTCGAGGATGTCGTTGTGCCAGACCTCGAGGTAGGCGCAACCCGAACCGGCGCGCTTGCCGCCCTGGTTGACGGCCACGAGCTGGTCGTTGTGGAGCTTCAGGAACGGGACGACGCCCTGGCTCTCGCCGTTGGTGGACTCGATGTGGGACCCGGTCCCGCGTACCGCGGTCCAGGAGCCGCCGAGCCCGCCAGCCCACTTCGAGCACATCGCGTTCTCGGCGATACCCCGCCCGACGATCGAGGTGAGCGTGTCCTGGATCGTGTACAGGTAGCAGGAGGAGAGCTGTGAGTGGGGGGTGCCGGCGTTGAACAGCGTCGGCGTCGAGGAGCAGAAGCGCCGCTCCCGGTACATCGCGTAGAGCTCGGCGACCCGGTCTTCGCGGGGGCGGGTCCCGTCGGCCGGCTCACCGAGGCAGACACCCATCGCGACGCGCATCCAGAACAGCTGCGGGGCCTCGATCCGCCGCGGGCGCTCGCCGGTCTTGTCGACGATCAGGTAGCGGTCATACAGCGTCTGCAGCGCGAGGAAGTCGAGATCGAGGTCGGCGCTCGGGTCCAGCGCCGCGGCGAGCGGCTCCTGCGCATACTCGAGCAGCCGCGGGTCGATCCGGCCGATTCGCGCCCCGAGGGCGAGCGTCTCGCCCAGCCCACGGCGATGGAACTCGGCGAGCACGCTCGGCCCGTCACGGACGATGTCCCACCCGAGCGTCTCCTCGTAGACGAACGTGAGCAGGATCCGCCCGGCGAAACGCGAGTAGTCGCTGTCGCGCTCGACGAGCGCCTTGGCGTTGAGCACGATCAGGCGGCGCAGGTCGTCGCAGGCGACGCCCGGTCGGATCGCCCGGCGCAACTCCCGCTCGAGCGCCTCCTCGTCGAGCCCGAGCTCCAGCCCGGTGCCGGCGAATGAGATACGCCGGCGGAGATCCTCGCCGGTCCACTCGACCTCGCGCCCGTCGGCGCCGAGGACGGGGATCGGCGGCGGCAGAGGACGGGACGGACCCTGGGCGCGCTGCTGCTGCGCGCGCAGCAGCGCCCGCTCGGCCCGGTAGACGATGTAGCGCTCGGCCACGCGCATGTGGCCGGCGAGCATGAGCTCCTCCTGGACGATGTCCTGCACCGTCTCGATCGGTACGTAGGCGAGCCCGAGCGCCCGCGCGCGCTCGTCGGCCCGCGCCGCCAGCGAGGGCGCCCGAGCCGAGTCCAGCGACAGCGACAGGAACGCCTTGCGGATCGCGGTCTCGATCTTGCCGGGCTGCCAGTCGGCGACCTCGCCCGATCGCCGGATCAGGCGCGGCGGATCGCCCTGACGGGTGGCGCGGTCATGGCCCGCCGGCGGGAGCGCGCGACGCAGCACGAGCGCCTTGGCGACCTCGAAATGGCCTGCCGCGATCAGCGCTGCCTCGGCGAGCGTGGACAGGTCGTGCGCGGTGATGGAGCGCGCGCCGTCGGCGGCGGCGGCTCGCAGGCGCGCGGAGACCTCGAGCGTCGCGGCGCGCAGGATCGCGCGAGCGGCGGCGGTGTCGGCGCCGGGCTCCTGGGCGGCGACGGCGAGTGTCGTGAGCGCGTCGGCGAGCGGCCGGGCGATGTCGTGGGTGGTGAGCGGGCGTTCGCCGCCGTCCTCCTCGACGAGCGCCAGCTCGGGGCCGGTGAGCCCCCCGGCGGCCAGCGCGGCGGTGATATCGACGCCCCAGCCGGCGTCGGCAGGCAGCGGGGTGGCGGCCGCCCGCTTGAGCTCGAGGTCGTGGTGGATCTCGTCGAAGTCGATCAGCATCTCGGTTCTCTCTCGATCGTCGGAAGGTGGAGGGCCGGTCAGAGCTCGTCGTCGTCGACGAGCTGCAGCGAGGAGGCCTTCTGGTACTCGGTGACGCGCCCCTCGAAGAAGTTCTGTTCCTTGCGGACGTCCATCAGCTCGGCCAGCCACGGCAGCGGGTTCTCGACCCCGTCGGCGTGCAATGGCTCCAGGCGGCAGCCGGTCAGCCGGCGGTCGGCGATGAAGTCGATGTACTGGGAGAAATCCTCGTCGGACAGCCCGACACCCTCCGTCGGCAGGCAGTCGGCGATGAAGCGCTTCTCCAGAGCGACCGCCTCCGACATCAGCTCGCGCAGCTCGGCGCGGAACGCCGGCGTCCAGATCTCCGGGTTCTCGGCGACGAGCTCGGACAGCAGACGGCGGAACAGCTCGATGTGGTTTGACTCGTCCCGCAGCGTGTAGCGGAACATCGTCCCGATCCCGGTCAGCTTCGCCTGGCGATAGAGCGAGAGGATCATCCCGAAGAGCCCGTAGAACTGGGTGCCCTCCATGCACTGGCCGAAGACGAAGATGTTGCGCACGAGCAGCTGCTGGGCCGCCGGGTCGGTCATTTCCAGGTCGCGCCGCAGCTCGCGTGAGACCTCGGTGACGAAGCGGTTCTTGTCGACGATCGTCGGGATGTCGGCGAACATCGCCTCGCACTCGTGCGGGTCGATCCCGAGCGACGCGATCATGTAGAGCAGCGAGTCGGCGTGGATGTTCTCCTCGTGCGCGTGGCGGCCGAGCACGAGCTTGAGCTCCGACGCGGTGACCAGCTCCCGTACGACGTGGATGACGTTGTCGCCCACGATCCCCTCGGCGGCCGAGAAGTAGCCGATCGCCATCCGCACGATCCAGCGATCGATGTCGGTGAGCGCTCGCCGGTCCCGCCACTGCTCGATGTCCCTGGCCATCTGGATGTCCTCGGGCTCCCAGTGGTTGGCCTTCATCGTGCGGTACAGCTCGTACGCCCAGCCGTACTTGAGCGGCAGCAGGTTGAACGTCATCGTCTCCCGGCCGCCCACGACTCGCTTGGCGGCGAGCGCCCGTTCGGCCTTGGTGCGGTCCAGGACGAAGCGACGCCCTCCCAGCTCGTAGGTACGGGTGTCGGCTCCGGGGCCGGTGTCGTGGGCGGCGGGTGGTACGGGTGCGGCGGCAGTCTCCATATCCATCTCTCCGGTCGATTCGGAGGAGGACGGGTTCGCCGGCCACGCCTCGGATTTGCGCACGCCGTCGTCTGCCGCCCCTGCTCCGAGGGCGTTCACACAGAGCGTGGGAGGCCAGGCGACCGGACTCGTCCCTCGCCTCGCGGAGGTCCTTGGCATGCGAGCGCCAGACCACCACACGAAGAGAAGGCTTCACCGTTGCGGGACAGTGCCGGACTTTCACCGGACTTCGCTGTCCCCCACACACCTCGGTATTGCGAGGCCGTCGAAACCTAGCCCCGGCGCCGGACGGAACTGTGTGACACAGCTGAGCGCCAGGCGCTGATCATGTGTCGGAAGTTCCCACGCCGCTCCGCGCCGCTGCCTCGAACACCACAGGCGCCTCAAACCGGGCCCGGCGTGACGCCCGCCGCAGCACATGGAGCACCCCCGGGCCGAGCAGCACGATGCAGATGAGGTCGGTGATCGCGCGCCCGGTGTCCCAGCCGAGCGAGGTGGTGGCGTCGAACACGAGGTACCGGTGCCACTGCACGGCGAACGAGGCGCCCGGCAGGTAGGAGATGGAGCTCCCGGGATCGACGCTGAAGGGCCAGAACTGCAGGTTGAGCATGAAGCCGTAGAAGTAGCCCGCGAGTACGCCGTAGAGCGCGAGCAGGGCGATCTCACGCTTGCCGCGGCATGGGGGCAAAAGTCCGGCGAACAGCCCGATCCAGGCGCTCGCGAACATCTGGTAGGGCATCCACGGCCCGACGCCTCCGGTGATGACCGCGGAGGCGAACAGCGACGTGCAGCCCAGCGCGAACCCGAAACCCGGACCGAATACCCGCCCGGCGAACACGAGCATGAAGAAGACCGTCTCGAACCCGGCGGTGCCGGCGCCGAGCGGCCGCAGGCCGGCGTCGACCGCCGACAGCACGCCCAGCATCGCGATCGCCTTTGCGTCGACGCCGCCGTCGGCGATCTCGGCGAAGACCACCGCGAGCACGAGCACGAGCGTCAGGCCGAACATGATGGGCGGCGTGTAGCGCGTCCCGAACCGGCCGGGCTCGAGCACGAACGGCCACACGAAGCAGGCCAGCCCGAGCACCGTGGCAACCGTGGCGGCGATGATCGAACGCGCGTGCATGCGGATCGCCCGCGCCTCGCGAGGTGTCGTGAGACCGGCGGCGTGCAGGCTCACCGCGGCACCCCCGCGGTCAGGCCGCCGAGCACCTGCTCGACCGTCAGGTACGGGAGCGGAGCGAGGATCTTCGCGACCTGCGGCGCGAAGGCGGGGGAGGCGACGACGATCTCCGGGGTCGGCCCGTCGGCGACGATCTCGCCCTGCGCCATCACCATCACCCGGTCACTCGCCGCGGCGACGAACTCGACATCGTGGGTGCTGATCACGATCGACCTGCCTTCGCGCGCAAACTCGTCGAGCACGACTGCCAGGGCGCGCTTGGCTCCATAGTCGAGACCGCGTGTCGGCTCATCGAGCAGGATCACACCCGGTGACGCCCGGAGCTGCACGGCGAGGACGAGGCTCAGGCGCTGGCCCTCGGAGAGGTCGCCGGGGTCACTCGCGTCGGCGATCCCCGGCGCGATCCGGTCAAGCAGCTCGCGCGCGCTCGGCGCGCTCACCTCCGCGGACTCCCGGTCGGCCTGGGTGAGCTCGGCGCCGACCGACGGCAGGTACAGCAGGTCGGCCGCCGTCTGCGGGACGAGCCCGACCAGCCGGCGGGCCGTCGCGGAGGAGACCTTTCCCGGATCCCGGCCGCCGACCGCGACGTCGCCCGCCTGGCGGCGCCCGGACCCCTGAAGCGCCCACAGCAACGAGGACTTGCCCGAGCCGTTGCGGCCCATCAGCGCGGCGATCTCGCCTGCTGCGAGCCGTACGTCGACGCTCGCCACCGCGACCAGATCGCCGTAGCGGACGACGATGCCGCGGGCGCGCAACGCCTCCTCGCCGGTCGTCGCCGGCGCGTGTGCCGGATACGGCGGGCGGTCGGTGAGCCGCGTCCGGAGCTCCACGGCGCGACGTCTGGCGTCGCGCACGGAGAGCGGGAGCGGCGACCACTCCGCGGTCCGTGCGAGCTCGACGATCGGCGCGGCGACACTCGCCGAGGCCAGCATCTCGGCGGCCGGGCCGGCCGCCGCGCTTCCGTCCCCGGGAACGTGAATGACCTTGTCGGCGTGCTGGATGACCCGCTCGAGGCGATGTTCGGCCATCAGCACCGTCAGTCCGAGATCGTGAACGAGGCGGGTGATCGCCGCGAGCGTCTCCTCGGCGGCGGTTGGGTCCAGCGCGGAGGTCGGCTCGTCGAGCACCAGCACCCGCGGGTGGGCGGTCAGGACGGCGCCGATTGCGACGCGCTGCTGCTGACCTCCGGAGAGCTCGCGCAGCGCGCGACCGCGCAGCTCGGCGAGCCCGAGCAGGTCGAGCGTCTCCTCGACGCGCTTGCGCATCACGTCGGGCGCCAGGGCGAGCTGCTCCATCCCGTAGGCGAGCTCTTCCTCGACCGTGTCGGCGACGAAGCCCGCCAGCGGATCCTGGAGCACCACGCCGACGACGTCCGCGAGCTCCCGCGGGCGGTGTTCCGCGGTGCTCCGGCCGGCGACGGTGACCGTTCCCGCGAGTGTCCCGCCGGTGAAGTGGGGAACCAAACCGTTCACGGCGCCGAGCAGCGTCGACTTGCCCGAGCCGGTGCGGCCGACGACCAGGCAGAGCTCTCCCTCGTCCACGCGCAGCGTCACATCCGCCAGGACCGGGGTGGTCAGGTCGGGGTAGGTCACGGTGACCCGGTCGAACTCGATCACGCGACGAGCTCCGTCCGGGTCGCCGGCTCAGGGGCGGTCTCGTCCGGGGTCACGCGGCGCCGGGTGCGGACCGGGGGCGGCGCGGCAAAGGCCGGCAGGGCGGCGATCAGTATCGCGATCGTGGGGAGCACCGGCAGGGTCGGGAACCGCAGGGGATAGAACGTCGGGTCGACCGAGGCGGCGTTCTCGCCGGCGCTCACGTAGAGGAGTGCCGCGCAGACCATCCCACACAATGCGACTGCCCACTCAGGGGCCCGCCACGGATCCGGCCGGTAGCGGGTGCGGGTGACACGACGACCCCCGAGCGCGAGCCCGGCGCAGCAGACGACCGCGCCGGCGAGGAGTGCGGGTGCGCCCAGCGCCCGCGGTGCAGTGGGGTCGAGGAGTCCATAGGCGCCGATGCAGAGTCCCGCCAGTCCGCTGAGCATCAGCGTGCCGGTCAACCGCCGCGCCTGCGGTGACGCTGCGCTGCTGCGCCCATATCCGCGCGAGTCCATCGCCGCGGCGAGCATCAGCGAGCGTCCGAGCGCGTCGGAGAGCACCGGGATGGCGATCGAACGCAGCGCCTTGCGCCCGCGACCGCTGCCGCCGCGCAGACGGCGCGCCCGGGCGACTCGCTGGACGCTCTCGATGAGTTGCGGGGCGAGCGTCACCGCCACGGCGACCGCCATTCCCAGCTCGTAGAGCGCCCCGGGGAGCATGCGGAGCGCGCGCTTGGGGTTGGCGAGCGCGTTGGCGGCGCCGATGCAGCACAGCATCGTCCCGAGGCGTAGACCGTCGACCAGTGCCGACAGTGTCGCCTCGAGCGTGACCGGCCCGCCGAGTTGCACGCCTGAGTACCACGAGGGCGTCGGGAGGCGAGGCAGGCGGAAGAGGATGTGGTCGGTGGGCGTGACCCCAGAGGGAAAGACCGTGCGGAACACCAGCCGCAGCACGATCACGCAGCCGGCGAGCATCACGTAGTAGCGAAACGCCCGGGCCCACGGTGCGCTCCCACGCCGGCTGGCGACGACGAACCCGAGCACCGAGAGGGTGAGCAGCAGCAACAGCGGGTTGGTCGTGCGGTTGACCGCGACGACGAGGCCGATCGCCCACAGCCACCACGCGATCGGATGCAATTCGCGCGGCACCCGCCGGGCGTCCAGCCCGGCACCGCGGCCCCGTGCATGCTCGAGCAGGCTCATTCCTCGTGGCGATGTCGCCAGGCCGCCCGGGCGGCGCCCACGCACAGCAGGACAGCGAGCGCGGCGCCGATGATCAATGGGGCCGACGAGCCTGTCGACGCGCGCCGGCTGGCCGGTCGCGCGGTGACCACCTTCGCGCCGCCGATCCGGGTGGTGGCGGTGCTCTGCGCCAGGGGCACCGTGTGATCGCGAGTAGGGCGGTGCTGGTGGGTGACTCGCTGACGGCGCGCGTGCCGTGGCGGCGAGGCGCTCCGGTGGGTTGTCGTCGTCGCGGTGGCCCGGCTCGTCGTGGGCGTGCTCGTCGTGGCTCGGGTCGTCGTGGCTCGGGTCGTCGTGGCTCGGGTCGTGGAGGTTCGTGGTGCTGTGGTCGTGGTCGTCCGGGTCGTCGACGTCGGTGTCGATGTGTGCGTCGTGGCGGTGGTCGACGTGTGAGGGCGATCGTGGGCGTGGGCCCGCAACGTCGCAGGGCTGAACGTCGGCATGCCTGTGCCCTGGGTGCCTGCCACGTTGGTGGCACCGAAGATCCACAGCTCGACCTCCCCGGGCTTCGGCACGTCGCCGAGCGCGCCGAGCGGGCTGTAGGCCCAGTGGTTCGTCCCCGCCGGTGCAACCCAATAGGCCCAATAGCCCGTAGTCGGAGGCGTCTGGACGCAGTGATCCTGCTTGGGCGTCGGGTACTGCGTGCCGTGATGAAACGCAGAGTCGCCCAGGCGGCAGACGACAGCCGGCCCATCGTGCTCGTCGCCAGCCGTGGTGAAGCCGGCAGCGTGCAGCAGGGCGAAGCCGGTGGGCTGGCCGACTCCGCAACCCCGCACGATCGGGCCTCCCCAATGTGCGAAGTCGACGACGACGACGGTGCCGTGGGTGGGGGTGCAGGTCCGGAGCGGCGCGGCCGAGGCGCGACCGAGCCCGGGGCCGCCCGCCCACAGCGCGATGCCGACGATGGTCGCCGAGAGGAGATGCGCGCGGCGCGGGGCGATCCCCCACCGCCGATACCTGCTCGCGCTCATCGTCACGCCCTCCTTCGAAGCGTCCCGCGGAGCGGCGAGGTGCGCACGGTTGGCCGTCTCCGAGGCTGAAACGTGGGACGCGAGAGTCAGGCGACCGGGCTCATCCCCGTCTCAGCGTGAGCGGGGCGTGACCGTTGCGGGACAGCGTCGGACTTTCACCGAACTTCGCTGACTCTCCGTCACCTCCGCATGTCACGAAGGCCGCGCAACCGTAGCACGCGCCTGCGTGCGCATTTCGGAGAGGATCCGCTCCAGACGGGGCTCGGTCTCGGTGTCGACGTGCCGCATCGCGGCCGCTATCGACGGGTGCTCGTCGGCGATCAGTGCATGCATCTCGTGAGCGACGGCGCGATAGCTCGGGTGGCCCTCACGTCCGGAGCGCAGTTCGATCAGCTGCATCGCCTCGCGGGCGTTGAGGTCGAGCACGAAGCGCATCCGGTAGCCGAGGCACAGCGCGTAGGGGGCCTCGGCGGCGTGACCGGCGTCGCGCAGCCGCTCGTAGGCGGCGGCCGAGGTCTCCAGCGCGCGCTGATACCCCTCTCCGGCGCCCGCCTCGACGACCTGTTCTGGGACATCGGCGCCGAGGTCGGGCGTGAGCGGCTGCCACTGCACGGTGAGCATCCGGTGGCGCTGCAGATCACGGAAGGCTCCGTAGTCGGCGACGATCTCAAATCGGTAGCGCACCGCCTCAAAGCCACGTCCCGGGCGGTGGCGGCGGTTCTCGCGCTCACCAACCAGGTCGGCGAGCATCGCGGCGCGCTCGGGGTCCGAGAGCTGTTCGATGGCGGCGCGGGTGTCCTCCTCCGCGGCGCCCGCCGACTCGAACAACAGGGCGGTCAGCAGATCCTGTTCTGAGCCGTCGACGTGCAGCAGGCGCACCGACGGACCGTGGCGGGTGTCGTCCTCGCCCGGCCGACCGCCGAGCCCGAGTCGGTCCGCCCAGCGCCCCCCTGCGGCGGCGCGTTCGCCGAGGTAGTCGATCCAGCGCCCGCCCCTGTCCGGACGCTCCACGCGCGTGAGGAAGCTCCCGATCACCGGCTGCAGCTCGCGCAGGATCATGGTCCCGTAGGCCCTCGCCTCCGGAAGCGGATGGGCGAGCAGGTGCAGGATCAGCTGCTCGTAGGTCTGGCCGGTGGCATAGATCCCCATGTGGGACAGCGAGGCCGCGGGAAGCAGTCCACGCAGCAGGTCAAGCGCCTTGGCCTTGATCGCGCGCGCGTGCGCGGCCGGGGATTCGCCCTCGGCGATCGGGTAGGCCTCCTCCGCCCACGCGCTGACGACGGGGAGCGCCGCGGCGTAGGTCTCGAACAGGGAGTCCATCGCGGCCGTGTATTCGCGGCCGAGCTCCGGATCGCGGTAGTAGCGGAACCGATCGCCTTCCATCGGGGTGTCGTAGGCGATGTACCGCGTCGACTGCTCGAGGTAGGCGGCGAGCCTGGGGCGCTGCAGGATCTTGGTGAGGATGTTGGAGACCCACTCACACGCCACGTGCGCGCCACCGAGCTGGGCCACGGAGTCGTCGCCGTAGCCAAGGAAGATCCGCTCATAGAGCTGGGCGGCACGGCCCCCGTCGGGCGCGTCGGATCCTCCCGCGCCCGCCGCCGCGAGATCTTCGGCGAACTCGTCGATCATCAGTCGCCGCAGCGTCCCGGGGTAGCGCGAATATCGCGCGAACAGCGCGCCCTTGACCGTCTCGGGCAGGCCGACGAGCGCGAACACGGGCCGATCGAGATTGGTCACGTGCGGGGCGAGCAGCGCGCGCTCGCCGGCGGAGAGAATGTCGGCCGGATACTCCACGGGACGGACGATCGTAGACCTCGACTCGGAGGTCGTGTGACGCAGCTCTCCCTGAGGGGTTGACCGGCCCCTTACAGTCCGTGATACGCATGCGTACCACGCCTACAGAGGAGACTCTCGACGTCCTGATCATCGGCGCCGGCCTGTCCGGGATCGGTGCCGGCTGTCACCTGCGGCGCTCGCTGCCGCAGAAGACGTTCGCCATCCTGGAGGCCCGAGACTCGATCGGTGGGACCTGGGACCTGTTCCGCTATCCCGGGATCCGCTCGGACTCCGACATGCATACGCTCGGATACGCGTTCTCGCCCTGGAAGGACCCGCGGGCGATCGCCGACGGCCCCTCGATCCTCAACTATGTCCGGGAGACCGCCGAGCGCTACGGCATCACCGAACGAGTCCGGTTTGGTCACCGGGTGGTCGCGGCCGACTGGTCTGAACGTGACGCTCGCTGGACGGTCGAGGTGGAGCGCGCCGATGGCGAGCGTGTGACGCTCGCCTGCTCGTTCCTGCTCACCTGCTGTGGCTACTACGACTACGAGAACGGCTACGCGCCGCAGTTCCCCGCGCAGGAGGAGTTCACCGGCCGCATCATTCACCCGCAGCACTGGCCGGAGGATCTCGACTACGCCGGCAAGCGCGTGATCGTCATCGGGTCAGGGGCGACCGCGATCACGCTCGTTCCCGCGATGGCCGCCGATGCCGCGCACGTGACGATGCTCCAGCGATCGCCCTCCTATCTGATCTCGCTTCCCGGCACCGATCCGATCGCCGGCGTTCTGCGCCGCTGGCTGCCCGAGCATGCCGCGTACACGACGATCCGCGCCAAGAACGTCGCCACCCAGGCGGTCTGGTACTGGTTCTGCCGCCGCTTCCCGCGACAGGCCCGGGCGATCATCCGCAAGGGCGCGGTCGGGCAACTGCCGCCCGGGTTCGATGTCGACCGCCATCTGCGGCCGAGCTACGACCCGTGGACCCAGCGCATGTGCATCTCGCCAGACGGCGACCTGTTCAAGGCAGTGAAGGACGGCACCGCATCGATCGTGACCGACCAGATCGCCCGGTTCACGCCGAGCGGCATCGAGCTGGAGAGCGGTGAACAGCTTCCCGCCGACATCATCGTCACCGCGACCGGGCTGCGGCTGAAGGCGATGGGCGGCATGTCTCTCTCAATCGACGGTGAGCCCGTGAAGGTCGGGGAAGCCATCGCCTACCGTGGCTCGATGCTCTCCGGCGTCCCCAACTTCTCGTTCGCCATCGGGTACACCAACGCCTCCTGGACGCTGAAGGCCGACCTGACCAGCGAATACGTCTGCCGCGTGCTCACCTACATGGACGCGAACGGCTACACCTCCTGTCGTCCCCCGCTGGACCCGCCGGGGATCACGCGCGAGCCGGTGATCGACCTGATGTCCGGCTACGTCCTGCGCGCGCTGGCGGAGCTTCCCGACCAGGGGTCGGTGCGGCCGTGGAAGCTGCGACAGAACTACCCGATCGACCGCTACGAATTCACGCGCAAGTCGGTCGACGACGGGGTGCTCGTCTTCTCGCGCGGCCAGCCGGGCGCGACGGTCGAGTCCGTCGCCGCCGTCGCCTCTGCCTGACCTCGACGCCGGAGTCAGCCGGCGCTATCGGGGTTGCCGGTCGACTGCGAGCCCTCGCCCGACTCGCCGCCGGACTCTTCGTCGCCGGACTCGTCCTCTGCCGGGCGCCGTTTGGTCGGCTCCGTCGGCTCCTGCTCTTCGCCGTTCTGCCCCTGCTTGCCCGGTAGGCCTTCCTTGCCGGGATGTTCCTCATGTTCAGTTGCCATGAATCGTGTTCTACCCCTGCCGGAACACCGGAAAAAACGTCTACCGTCTGAAGGCAGTTCCCGTGGCCACGAGCGCGCGCACCGAGACCACTGCACAACCGATCGGCACGCCCGTGCTGCAAGCGCGCGGGATCTGCCATCGCTATGGCGATCGCGTGATTCTGCAGGACGTCTCGCTCGTCGTCGAGCCCGGGGAGCGCGTCGCGCTGACCGGCGAGAACGGAGCCGGCAAGTCGACCCTCATGCGCATCTGCGCGCGGCTGCTCACCCCGCAGGCCGGCACGCTCCGCGTCGACGGGCGCGTCGGCTATTGCCCGCAGATCCCGGGCCTGCATGACCTGCTCACCGCCGATGAGCACCTCGCCCTGTTCAGCCCCGCGCTCGGCCTGGGGCGCACGGAGGGCGTCCGCCGCGGCCGCGAGCTGCTCGCCGAGTTCGGCTTCCCCACGGGCGAGCGCGCCCAGGTGCGGCATCTGTCCGGCGGTTCACAGCAGAAGCTCAACCTGGCGCTCGCGCTGCTCGGCGGCGCCCAGGTGCTGCTGCTCGACGAGCCCTACCAGGGTTTCGACCATGGCTCCTACATGAACTTCTGGGACCACGTCGCGAGCTGGAGCGCGCAGGGCATAGCGGTGGTCGTCGTCACCCACATGCTCCAGGACCTCGACCTCGTCGATCGGGTGGTCGAGCTCAAGGCGCGCACATGATCCGCCGCCACTGGGCGATGCACATCCTGCTGCCGGCCGAGATGGCCGCGCGCGAGCTGGTCCGTCGCGGCACGGCACTCGGTCTGCTCACGATCCTGCCGCTCGCCTTCTACTTCTCGTCGCGGTCCAACAGCTCCTATGCCCCGGTGCTCGGCGGGATCGCGATGGCCTTCTCGGTCTCTGGGGCCTCGATCTTCTGTGCGCTCACCTCGCGGCGGCTCGACAGCCGGCTGGTCCTCGCGGGCTACCGGCCGCGCGAGCTGCTGCTGGGGCGGCTGCTGCTGCTCGAGGGACTCGGCTTCATGGTCGCTCTCGTGTTCGCGGGCGTCATCGAGCTCGGGTCAAATCCGGCCTCGCCGCTGGAGTTGATCGGCGGGGTGTTCCTGGTCACCGCCTGTGCGGTGCCGTTCGGGCTCGCAGTCGGCGCGCTGGTGCCCAATGAGCTGGAGTCCGTCCTCATCCTGATCGGGGTGGTCGGGGTCGAGCTCACCCTGCAGACATCGAACATCGTGGACCGGTTCATGCCCTGGTGGGGGGCGCAGCGGCTGCTCGAGCAGGCCGGCGACGGGCAGGGCGACACGGTCGTCCCGATCCTGATCTGCGTGGCCTATGCGGTGGGGTTGTTCGGGTTGGCGGTGCTGGCGGTGAACCGGCGGTACGCGACGTTGCGGTGAGCCTGGGTGGTGACCCTGGGCGTTCGCGAGTTTGGTGGCCCTGGGGCGTCGGGGGATAGCGCGCCGGGTCGTCGGCCGTCAAGCAGCGCCCGTAGTTCCTCGGCGTCCGTGCGGGGCGGGTGGCGCTGCTTGACTGCCGTCGCCTCGCCGCGCTATGGGCAATGATCGGGTCGCACAGGTGCGCCCCGCACTTGGACTGGTGCCTGGCGTCCGAGGGGCGTTGCTGGGAGGTGATTTGGCCGATTTGGGCGCGTATGGCGCCTCGATCGGCCCTTTTGGGTCGCCACGCCCGCGACGACAGGGGCGATTCGGCGCTCCGGGCGCGCCAGACGCGGAGACTTTCACCCACACACCGCACCCTCCAAGCCCGTGTGGGTGACCTGGTGCGCCTCACGGAGAAGATCACCCACCCCGTCCCGGACCCGGTCGCGAGTGGGCGAAAAGCGTCGCCCCAGAGTCCCCGTTGGTGCGAGGTCGTGCACACGAAGTGGGCCCGACCTCACGGCATGCCACATCGCGAACCCCACAAGCGACCACCCACGCCCACACGCACCCCCAGCACTCCACCCCAAGACAAAGCGGACAAAAACGGTCCGCAACCCCTGGAAGGATCACCCCAGAAACCACAGCCGAAGGAGACAAGCAGATGGATCTGAAGCTCGAGTTGGTGGCCGTCCCCGTGTCCGACGTCGACCGCGCCAAGGCGTTCTATGTGCAGGTCGGGTTCAACGCCGACGTGGACGTGGTGGTGTCCGACGAGATCCGGTTCGTGCAGCTGACTCCGCCTGGGTCGGCGTGCTCGATCACGATCGGGAAGGGGGTCACCGAGGCGACGCCCGGGAGCTTCGCCGGCGCGAATCTGGTGATCGAGAAGGCGGAGGAGGCGCACGCCGAGCTGACCAAGCGCGGGATCGAGGTCTCCGACGTCCAGGAGATGCCGTGGGGACGGTTCGTGTTCTTCTCGGACCCGGACGGCAATCGCTGGTCGCTGCAGCAGGTTCCGCCGCGCTGAGCATTGCCGCTTGACATGTGACCAAAAGGTCACCTATAGTCTCGGCCATGGACAAGGTGTTCAAGGCGCTCGCCGATCCCACCCGCCGCGGTCTGCTCGATGAGCTGTATCGCGAGGATGGGCAGACGCTGAGCGCACTCGAGGGACGCGTCGACATGACGCGGTTCGGGGTGATGAAGCATCTGTCGGTGCTCGAGGACGCCGGGCTCGTGGTGACCAAGCGACGCGGCCGGGAGAAGCTCCACTACCTGAACACGGTCCCGATCAGGCTCGCCCACGACCGCTGGGTGAGCAAATACGCAGAGCCGTGGGCGGCCTCGCTCAGCCGGCTCAAGAGCGACCTGGAGGTCGAGACGATGCAAGCTGTGAAGACGGTCTCGTGGGCAGAGGGAACCGCGCCGGTGGCGAACGGCACGGCGGTGTTCGAGGTGTTCATCAAGGCGACTCCCGAGCGGGTCTGGGAGGCGATCACCGATCCCGGGCAGCGTGCGAAGTACAGCTTCGGGGTCGAGACCCATTCCGACTGGACGGTGGGATCCGAGTACAACTCCGGCATTCCCGGCAAGTTCGACATGGCCTCCGGAACCAACCTGGAGGTCGACGCGCCGCGCCTGCTGGTGCAGAGCTTCGATGCGCTCTGGGGCGAGGACGTGAAGGCGCAGGGGACGACGCGGGTCACGTGGGAGATCGAGCCCGTGGGGACATCCTGCCGGCTGACGGTCACCCACGACCAGTTGCCCGAGTCAGCCAACGCACAGCTGTACGGCGGCTGGCCGATGATCCTCTCCGGCCTGAAGACGTTGCTCGAGACCGGTGAGCAGCTCGACACACCCGGGTCGCTGCTCTACGCCGACAACTGACGCCGCGGGCGGGGCGGCCACGATCGTGGCCGCCCCGCTGAAGCTCACCGGGCCGGTGAGCTCACGGCGATCACGCCGCCCTGTGGGTCCGCGACGACGGCATTGCGCATCCCGGCGCCTCCGAACGGCGCCATCAGCACGGTGCCCCCGAGCTCCGAGGCGCTGTGGCAGGCTGCGTCGACATCGCTCACCGCGATGTTGACGCTCCAGTGCGCCGGCACCGACGTCCCGTCCGTCGCGGTCATCACCGCGACGAGCTCGCCGTCGAGTTGCCACTGCGAGAACGGCGCGCCTGCCGCCTCCTCGAGCGTCCAGCCGAACAATCCGCGGTAGAACGCCGCAGCTCGCTCCGGGTCGGTGGTGTGCAGCGAGCTCATCGCCCACGTGCCCGGTACCCGCGACAGCTCGGCGCCGACCCGCTCGCCGGCTTCCCACAACGCCAATCCGACGCCCTCGGGATCGGCGATCATCGCGAGCCGTCCGTCAGAGCCGATGCTCACCGGTCCCACGAGGCGGGTGCCGCCGGACGCCTGAACGCGGACCAACGCCGCCTCCAACTGCTCGACGCGGATCGATGTCGTCCACACCGCGCCCGTTCCCGCCGGCCCCTGTCCGACCCCGGCCACGCGGCGGCCGTCCAGCCGCCCGGTGTGGTATTCGCCGCTGGTCCGGGTCCCGGTCCTGGTCCCGGGCCCGGTTCCGGTTCCGGTCTCGGCCACCACCGCGGGCTCGTCGAATCGCCAGCCGAGCAGGGCCCCGTAGAACCGCGTCGCGGCACGAGGATCCGGCTGCCAGGTGTCGACCCAGCACGGCGCGCCGGGCGCATACATCTCCTGCTTATCCATTGATCTGTCCTTCGCTCGATGGTCAGTGCACTGCGGGCGGCCGGAACCCGGCCGCCGGGCGCAGAACGCCACGGCATCGAGGCGCAGGGCACAGCGGCCCTGCGCGAGAGGCGACGCGAACTTCGATCAGTTGTGGCTCGCGAAAGCGATCACCGGATCGTACCGGGCGCCCGTGCCCGCCCTCAGTCCGCCGGGGCGCGCCAGGCGCTGCACAGCCGCTCGCGCGGGCGAAACCCGAGCGATTCGTAGATCCCCAGCGCGTGATACTCGGCGTCGGCGACGATCACGAGGCGGTCCAGGCTGAAGCGCGCGGCGGCGTCCTGCGCCACGTCGTGGACGAGCCGGCGGGCGATGCCGCGGCGGCGGTGGCGAGGGGCGGTGTCGACCGCCTGGAAGCGCCCCCGGGATCCGGTGGCGATCACGCCGCAGCAGGCCACGACCGAGCCATCGGCGGAGTCGAGTGCGACGTACCAGGCGCCGCGGCCGGCGCTGAAGAGGGCGCGGCGCTCCTGCTGGCGGGCGCGGACGAACGGCTCGTAGTCGACATCCGGCGAGGGATCCTCGGCGTTGTTGGCCAACGACACGGCGATCGCGCCCTCCCACAGCGGCTCGTCGTGGCCGGGCGCCGGATCAAGCGCGCGGATCTCCACGTCGCGGTTGGCCTTCGGATGCGCTGTGATCTCCTCCGGCGAAGCGATCAGCCCGACATCGCGCTCCAGGCGGTAGCCGTGGTCGGCGAACTCCGCCACCGCGGCCCCCTCCTCACCATCGGCGCGATCCCAGTGAAACGTGCGGTGCCGGACACGCGGCTCGTCTGCGAACGCCCCATCGAACGCCGCCTCCCAGCGCAGGCGATCCCCGGGCGCCGGGGCATCGTCGAAGAGCAGCATGTTGCCCTCCCAATGGCCCGGGTTCGACGGCGAGCGCACGATCAGGTGGTCACCCTCGCGGGTCACCACGCGATCGTCGGGTAGCACGTCGATCAGCGTGTTGAGGACCAGTGAGCAGGGGGCAGTGACCGACACGGCGAGAGACCCTAGCCACCCCGGCGGCGCAGCGCCGCCGGCCGCTAGAACAGTCCGGTGAACGCCCGGCCGGCGTGGTCGGCCAGGTGGAAGACGATCGAGGGGAAGACCCCGAAGCCGATCGTCGCGGCGGCGAACACGATCGCCACGAACGCGACCTCCGCCGACGGCAGGGACCACCCGCTCGCGGCGGCGGTGGCGCCGGCGGCGCCGGGCTCGGCATCGGCCTCCGGCGAGCCGCCGCCCATGGCGGGCAGGTTGAACGGCATCAGCCGCCCGAGCAGGCCCGGGCCGGGGGAGGGGCTCGCAGTGCGCATCCAGATCGCCGCGATCACCCGCAGGTAGTAGCCGAGCGAGATCATCGAGCCGACCACCAGGACGATGGCCAACCAGGTGTATGACCCGTCGACGAGCGCGTGGATCAGCTGGAACTTGCCGATGAAGCCGATCGTGCCGGGGATGCCGGAGAGCGAGAACATCGCGATCGTCATCGGCCAGGCGAGCCACGGGTTGCGGGCGCCGAGGCCGGCCAGCCCGGACAGCTCGTCGCCGTCGGCCCGCTCGTTCTGGACCGCGACGATCACCGCGAACGCCGCCATGTTCGCCAGCAGGTAGGCGATCAGGTAGAAGATCGTCGCGTCGACCCCGAGCTGGGTGGCGACGAGCACGCCCGCCAGCATGTAGCCGGCCTGAGCCACTCCGGAGTAGCCGAGCATCCGCTTCATCGACGACTGCGAGAGCGCGCCGACGTTGCCGACGATGATCGTGATCGCGGCGATCGTGGCCATCGCGGGCGCCCAGTCGTTCTGGATCGGCAGCGCCGCGACGTCGAAGAAGCGAAGGATCACGCCCAGCGCCGCGGCTTTGGTGGCGACGGCCATGAACGCGGTGATCGGTGTCGGGGCGCCCTCGTAGACGTCCGGGGTCCACTGGTGGAACGGGGCCACCGACGCCTTGAAGGCGAAGCCGACGAGCGTGAGGCCGACGCCGGTGAGCAGCATCGGGTCTCCCATCAGCCCGTTGCCCAGCTCGCCGTTGTTGATCGCATTGGCGATGCCGGCGAAGTCCGTGTGGCCGGTCGCGCCGTAGATGAGCGCGAGCCCGTAGAGCAGGGTGGCCGAGCCGACGGACCCGATCACCAGGTACTTCAGGCCTGACTCCAGCGAGCCCTCCCGGAAGAACTCCGAGGCACACAGGACATAGAGCGGGATCGACAGCAGCTCGAAGCCGAGGAACAGGGTCACGATGTCGATCGAGGAGACGAGCACCGCCATGCCCATCACGCTGAACAGCAGCAGCGCGTAGTACTCGCCGTGGCCCGCGCTGCGCGGGGCGCGCCCACGCAGCGAGAGGACGACGCAGGCGATCGCGGTGACGGCGAACAGGATGTCGAGGATCAGCGCCATCTGGTCGACCCGCAGGGCCCCGGCGACGATCGTCATCGGATGGTCAAAGCGCGTGATCTCGACCACGATCGATGCCACCAGCGCGAGCACCGTCGCAGACGGCACCAGCCGCGCGCGCATCGGCTCGGCGGAGGCGCCGCCGAGGATCCCGAGCAGCAGCACGATCATCGCGCTGCCCCCGAGGATCAGGAACGGCATCAGCGACGCGTAGTCGATGTGCGGGCCGTGGAAGTGGGTGGCGGTGGCGAGAAGGAAATTCATGGCTGTGTGCTGATCCGAGAGGCTTCAAGCGTCCGGTGCCCGCTCTGCGCCGCGCTGGCGGCGACCGATCGGGCGACCGACGTCTGCGAGCGGCTCAGCCCGAACTGGGGATAGAAGGCGAACACGAGGATGACGAGCACCATCGGCACGATCGCCAGCGCCTCGCCGCGGCCGATCTCGAACGAGTTGACCTTCGGGCCGACCCGGTTGTGCATCGACAGGATGAACAGACGGATCGCGTAGGCGGAGGCGCCGACGACGCCGAGCGAGGCGATGATCGCGATCGGCATCTTCGAGTTGAACGTGCCGAACAGGATGCCGAACTCTCCGACGAAGTTCGAGGAGCCGGGGATCGCCAGCGTGGCGAACGCGACGATCAGCGCGAGCGTGGCCAGCACGGGAGCCTTGAATGCGATCCCGCCCATGTCGGCGAGCTTCTCGGATCCGCCGGAGCGGGCCGCCGCGCAGGCGACGATGAAGAACAGCGGGACGGTGACCAGTGCGTGGTTGGCCATCTGCAGCAGCGCCGCGTTGGCGCCGGCCGGCCCCAGCGAGAAGATTCCGAGGATGATGAAGCCGAGCTGGGCGACCGACGAGTAGGCGACGACGAGCCGGGCGTCGGGCTGGGTGATCGCCACCAGCGTGCCCCAGATGATCGACGCGAGCGCGATCAGCAGCATCAGAACCTGGAAGTGGACGGACGCGTAGGGAAACAGCGGCAGCACGACCCGCAGGAACCCGTAGGCCGCGACCTTGGAGAGGATCGCCGAGAACACGGCGACCGCCGGGATCGGCATCGCCTTGTACCCGTCGCGCAGCCAGCCGTGGAACGGGACGAGCGGCATCTTGACCAGGAACGCGATCGCGAAGCACAGGAAGATCCAGATCTGGGAGGTGTGCGACAGCGGGTGGGCCTGCAGCGCGCTGAACGTGAAGTTGAGGCCGCTGCCGTGCTGGGAGGCGGAGAGCACGCCGGTCGCGATCGCTCCGACGAGCATGAAGAACGAGCCGACGAGCGTGTAGATGACCAGCTTGGTCGTCGCCGCGACCCGGTTCTCGCCGCCCCACATCCCCGACAGGAAGTAGAACGGGATCAGCATCAGGTCGAAGAAGATGATGAACAGCGCGAGGTCCTGGGAGCAGAACGCGCCGAGCACCCCGGACTCCGCGAGCAGGAAGTTGAAGTAGTAGATCCGGCTCCGCTCCCAGTCGCGAGAGGCGCTCCAGATCAGCGCCGCGCTGAACACGATCGTGGTGATCAGGACGAGCAGCACGTTGAGCCCGTCGAGGCCGAGCTTGTAGTGGATGCCGAGCGCGCCGATCCACACCTGATCGGTCACGAACTGCAGGCCGGCGGTCCCGCTGTGGAAGCGGGCGATGAACGAGATCGCGATCGCGAGGGTGATCAGCGAGCCGAGCAGCGCCAGGCGCGAGACGAGCTCGCGCGGCACGAACGCGCCGAGCAGCCCGACGAACAGCGGCAGCCAGATGAGGATCGAGAGTGTCATGTCGTCTGCACGAGGAAGTAGAGGGCCATCCCGCCGATGCCGACCATCATCAGCGCCACGTAGTAGCGCAGAAAGCCGGTCTGGCCGCGGCGCACGATCGCCGACAGCGCACGGGCCGCGCCGGTGGCGCTGCCGGTGACGCCGCCGTTGATGACGCCGTTCTCCACCGTCGAGCCGATGAAGCGGCCGGCGAACAGCGCGGGGCGCACGACCAGCAGGTCGATCAGCTCATCGAAGTACCACTTGTTGTACAGGAAGGTGTGCAGCGCTCCGGCCCGCGCCTGCAGCCGCGCGCTCGTGCCGGGCTTGAGCACATAGAGGCGGTAGGCGATCGAAATCCCGGCGATGGCGATCAACGCGCCGACGATCAGGCCGATCCATGCGGTCCCGTTGGACGGGTCATGGGTGTAGAGCGGATCGGCGGCGAAGGTCGGCGCCAGGAACTGGGTGATCTTGTCGTCGACGCCCGGGATCTGCAGGAAGCCGCCGATCACCGCGAGCACGGCGAGGACCGCCATCGCGAAGCGCATCGTCCCGTTCTGCTCGGCGACCGCGTGGTCGGGGCCGGGGAACCCGACCTCGGTGTCCTCGATCTCGCCGGTGCCCGGGTTGAACGGATGCTCGGCGTGGTGCAGGTGGCCGTGGATGAGCTCCTCGGCCTCCGGGCACGGATCGCCCCAGAAGGCGCGGAAGATCATCCGGAACGTGTAGATGCCGGTCATCAGCGCGCCGAGGTAGCCGAAGATGGCGAGCACGACGAACCCGCCGCCGCGGTGCAGCGTGTAGCCGAGGATGTCGTCCTTGGACAGCCAGCCCGAGAACGGCGGCAGGCCCGACAGCGCGAGGCCGCCGATGATGAAGCAGGCGAAGGTGAACGGCATCGCCTTGCGGAAGCCGCCCATCTTGTCCAGCGACTGCTCGCCGCCCATCGCGGAGATGATCGAGCCGGCCGCCATGAACAGCAGCGCCTTGAAGAAGGCGTGGGTCATGAGGTGGAACAGACCCGCGGAGTAGGCGCCGACGGAGACGCCCATCACCATGTAGCCGATCTGGGACATCGTCGAGTAGGCGATGACGCGCTTCAGATCGGTCTGCACGACCGCGATCGTCGCGGCGATCACGAGCGTCAGGCAGCCGATGATCGCGCCGACGTCGGCGGCGGTGACCGCGATCTGGAAGAGCGGGTGCATGCGCGCGATCAGGTACACGCCGGCGGTCACCATCGTCGCGGCGTGGATCAGGGCGGAGACCGGGGTCGGGCCCTCCATCGCGTCCGGGAGCCAGGTGTGCAGCGGGACCTGGGCGGACTTGGCGAACGCGCCGACGAGCAGCAGCAGGCAGCCCGCCACCAGGTCGGTCGAGTTGTGATGGAAGACGTGCGGAGCGGCCGCGAAGGTGGTCAGTAACGACAGCGAGTGGGTGTGGCGGATGATGAAGAACGTGCCGAGCACGAGCCCGACATCGCCGAGCACGTTGATCACGAACGCCTTGATGCCCGCCTTGGTCGCGGTGGTACGCCGGTACCAGAAGGAGATCAGCAGGTAGGAAGCGGCGCCGACGAACGCCCAACCGACGATCAGCAGCAGGAAGTTGCCCGCCAGGACGAGCACGAGCATCGAGAAGACGAAGAAGTTCAGGTAGGCGAAGAAGCGCGAGCGGCCCTCGTCGGACTTCAGATACGCGATCGAGTAGATGTGAATGAGCGTCGAGACCCCGGAGACGACCAGGCACATGAACAGCGACAGCGGATCGACCAGGATCCCGAGCTTGGCGTCGAGGCCGAACCCGACGTCGTAGTTCCACAGCGATGAGGTCAGCTCGCGCGAATGCGCGGGCAGTCCGAGCATCGAGATCAGGCAGATCACCGAGGCGACGAACGACAGCGCGATCGCGCCCGAGGCCAGCCAGCCGGCGAGCGGGCCCAGGCGCTTGTAGCCGAGGCCGATGAGCGTCGTGCCGATCAGCGGGAATCCGACGATCAGCCAGCCGTAGGAGACAGTGCTCATCCGGTGATGGGGGTGGGGGTGGGGACCCGATCGGGGTGGGGGGTGCGATCAGCCACGTAGTTCGTTCAGCTCGTCGACGTCGATCGCCATCTGGCGCCGGTAGATGGCCACGATCAGGCCGAGGCCGACTGTGACCTCACAGGCGGCGACGACCATCACGATCAGGGCGAACACCTGCCCGCCGACGCCGCCCCACATGCGGCTGAAGGCGACCAGCGCGAGGTTGGCGGCGTTGAGCATCAGCTCCAGGCAGAGCAGGATCACCATCGGGTTGGGGCGGATCAGCACGCCGACAGCGCCGATGCTGAAGATGAGGACCGAGACCGCGAGGTACCATCCGATGTCCACGCCTACCAGCCCCTCTGGTTGCGTTCGCGCGGGTCGGGCTCGATGTCGGTGGCGCCGCCCGTGCCGCCGGTCGCGGGGACGGGCTCACCGGCGCGGATCTCGACCTGCGAGGGCGGCTGCGGCGTGCGTGCGGGCACGCCGATCGACTCGGCCATCGTGCCGGTGTAGGCCGGGCGCAGGCGAGTGCGCAGCTCTTCGTCGATGCCGTCGTCGTCCAGGCCCCGACGCCGGCGAGCGAGGACGATCGCTCCGACTGCGGCGACCATCAGAAGCAGCGAGGCGACCTCGAACGGGAAAAGGTATGTCGTCAGAAACGCACTGCCGATCTGCGCCGGGGTCCCGAACACCAGCGTGAAGTGGGCGCCCGCGGTGCCGATCCCCTTCAGCGCCGTGCCGAGCACCGCGAAGAACAGCTCGACGGCGACGCACAGCCCGAACAGCGGCGCCAGCACCTTCAGCGCGCCGCCGGGCCGGTGCAGCGGCTCGTCGAGGTCGCCGACGTAGGCGACGACGAACACGTAGAGCACCATCACCGCACCCGCGTACACGACGACCTGGGCGGCGGCGACGAACTGGGCGCGCAGCAGCAGGAACAGCGCCGCCAGGCTGATCAGGTGGCAGACCAGCGACAGCACCGCGTAGAACGGGTTTCGCACCATGACGACGCCGATCGCGCCCGTGAGCGCGCCGATCGCCGCGATGAAGAAGATGACCTGCGACATCGAACGTCCTCGCCGGCCTACTCGCCCTCGCGCCGCAGCGGAGTGCGCTCGATCGGCTCGGCGAGCAGCATCTCCTTGGTGAAGATGAGGTCCGAGCGGGTGTAGTCCGACATCTCGTAGTCGTGGCCCATGGTGATCGCGTCAAACGGGCACGCGACCTCGCAATAGCCGCAGAAGATGCAGCGGCTGAGATTGATCTCGTAGACCGCCGCATAGCGTTCTCCGGCCGAGACACGGTTCTCGGAGGTGTTCTCGGCGGCGACGACGCGGATGCAGTCCGCCGGGCAGGCGGCCGCGCACAGCGAGCAGCCCACGCACTTCTCCAGGCCGCTGTCCTCGAAGCGGTGCAGCTTGTGGCGGCCGCGGTAGCGCGGGTAGACCGGCGTCTTCTGCTCGGGGTACTGGATCGTCGTCACGCCCTCGGGGATCCGCACGAACGTGGTCTTCAGGCCACGCAACGTCTCGCCGAATGTGCGGTAGAGGCCGCGCGCGGCGCCGGGCTTGGGCGCGCGAAAGACCTCGACGACGTCGGAGCTGGGGTCATAGGGAGTCATGGGAATCTCAGTCCTTCCTTACTTTGCGACCACGACGATCGCGGTGACGAGCATGTTGAGCGTCGCCAGGGGTAGGAGGATCTTCCAGCCGAACGACATCAGCTGGTCGTACCGCAGCCGCGGCAGCGTGGTGCGCACCCAGATGAAGAACGTGAAGACGAGGAACATCTTCGCCAGCACGACGATCGGGTCGACCCAGCCGGGGGGATGGATCCCGAATGGCATCAGCCAGCCGCCGAGGAACAGCGTCGTCGCCATGCCGGAGACGACGATCATGTTCGTGTACTCGGCGAACAGGTAGGCGACGAACGCGGTGCCGCCGTACTCGGTGAAATAGCCGCCGACGATCTCGGAGTCGCCCTCGACGACGTCGAACGGCGCGCGGTTGGTCTCGGCGAACGAGGCCGCCATGAAGATCAGGAAGCCCGCGAGCTGTGGGATGAAGTACCACATGCCGGCCTGTGCGCGGACGATCCCGGTCAGTGACAGCGTGCCGCTGGTGATGATCACGCCGACCAGCGCCAGGCCCTGGGAGACCTCGTAGGAGATCAACTGGGCGGCGCCGCGCATCGCGCCCAGGAACGAATACTTCGAGCCCGAGGCCCAGCCGCCGAGCATGATTCCGTAGAAGGCGATCCCGCCGAATGCGAACACGAACAGCGGCCCGACCGAGACGTCGATCCCGTACAGACCGACCTCTTGTCCGAGGACGCGCTGGACGTCGCCGAACGGGATGATCGCCAGCGAGGTGACCGCGGTGAGGATCGCCACCATCGGCGCGATCCGGAACAGGAATCCGATCGACGTGGTCGGGCGGAACGGCTCCTTGGTGGCGAACTTGACGATCTCGGCGAGCGGCTGCAGCAGGCCGAACGGGCCGACGCGGTTGGGCCCGTAGCGGTTCTGCATCCGGCCCATCAGCTTGCGCTCGTAGATGATCAGGATCGGCAGGACGGCGAAGATGATCCCGAAGATGATCAGCGCCTTGATGATCTGAACCCACCAGGGCTCGAAGTAGTTGACGTTGGCAAGGACCGGACTCATCCGACCTTCACCACCTCGATCAGGCGCCCGGTGAGCGCGTTGGCGCTGCCGTCGGCGATCCCGTCGGCGAGGAACGCGGCGCCGTCCGGGATGCTCGAGCGAATCACCGCCGTCGCGGTCAGGCGGGTGCCGTTCTGGGAGACGACGACCTCCTCGCCGTCGGCGATCCCGCGCAGGGAGGCGTCGGCGGGGGAGAGCTCGACCGACTGGCGCGGGACGAGGTACTGAAGCGCGGGCGAGATCTCGACCTCGGGCGAAGCCCAGAGCGGCCGGTAGGTGCCGAACGCGAGACGGCCATTGGTCGCCTCGGGCGCGAACGTGGTACTGGTGGCGGGGAGCGGCGCAAATCCGCCGCCGGAGGCGAGCGCGGACGCGGCGGCGCGCTCGGGCCAGCGCACCCCGGTTCCACCGATCTCGTCGAGCGTCAGCCCGGCGTAGAACGGAACGGCGGCGACGAGCTCCTCGAAGATGTCCGCCGACCGGCGGAGCGGCAGCTCCAGCCCGCACGCTGCGCCGAGCTCGGCGATCGCGTGCCATCCGGGGCGAACCTCGCCGGGATGCTGGATCGCGATCCGCAGCCGCTGCAGGCGGCCGTCGGGGTGCACGACCGTCCCTTCCTTCTCGGCGTGGGACTCGGCGGGGAAGATGACGTTGGCGTGATCGCGCAGTCCTTCGGTGAGCACCGAGGCGTGAGCCACGACCAGGCCGGCGGACTGCAGCGCGCGATTCCAGAGCTCGCGGTTCTCCAGGTCCCGGACCGGATCGGTCTGGACCAGCCACAGCGCGGTGACCTCACCGTCGACGGCTGCTTGGGCGATCTCGGCGGCGGAGCGCCCGGACTCGGTGATGGGGGCGTAGCCCGGCCCGGAGTCGGGGACGGCGCCTGCCTCGCGCAGCCCGCGGCCGTTGGCGCCGGCCGGAATCGCGATCACACCGGCTCCGGCACGCCCGGCCAGGCCGAGGCTGCCGGCGATCTTCGCGACCAGCGCCGCGGCGGGCTCGGCGAGCCGCTCGCTGTAGAGGATCACGACGTCCTCGCCGCCCTCGCGCAGCTGGGTGGCCAGGTCGGTGACGGTCTGGCCGACCGGCCGGGTCGGGTCGTCATCGCCGGTGAGCGTGCGATCCAGCGCATCGAGGAACTCCAACTCGCGACCGGGCGCATAGCGCGCGATGTGGGTGGCGTTGCGCTCCAGGTGGGTGGGCCGGGCGGTGGCCACCGCGAGCGTCACGCCGTTGCGGCGCACGCCCTTGCGGATCCGCAGATCCAGGATCGGAGCGTCCTCCAGCGGGTCCACGCCGAGCAGCAGCACGGTGTGAGCGAACTCGATGTCGGGCACCGAGGCCTGCAGCTCGGGAGCCGCCAGCGCGCGGGCGCTGACCGCGGAGATCTCGCCCCCGCCGCGCGAGTCGATGTCGTTGGAGCCCAGGCCCTCGCGGAGGACCTTCTGCAGCAGGAAGCCCTCCTCGTTGGAGACGCCGCCGCCGACCAGCGCGCCGGTCCGGCCCGAGTGCTTGGCCAAGCCTCGGGCGGTCTCCATCGCGCGCTCCCACGAGACCTCGCGAAGCTCGTCGCCGTCACGCACGAGCGGCCGGGTGATCCGGTCATCGGAGTGGATCGCCTGGTAGGCGAAGCGGCCCTTGTCGCAAAGCCAGCCGTCGTCGACGCCCTCGTTGCCCTCGTGGTCTCGCGAGAGCACCCGCATCGCGCGCTCGTCACGGACGGTGAAGGACACGTTGCACTGCGCCGGGCACAGCGTGCAGATGCTGCCGGCGCTCTCGATGTCCCATGGCCGCGCGCGGAAGCGGTAGGGCTGGGAGGTGAGCGCGCCGACCGGGCACAGCTCGATGATGTTGCCGCTGAACGGCGCGACGTACGGGTGGCCGTCGTGGGTGCCGACGTAGGTGTGGGCGCCGCGCTCGGTGAAGATCAGCTGATAGTCCTCGGCGATCTCCTGGGAGAAGCGCACGCAGCGGTAGCAGAGGATGCAGCGCTCGCGGTCGATCGCCACCAGCGGCGACAGCGCCAGCGGCTTCTGGAAGTGGCGCTTGGGCTCGACCATCCGCGAGATCCCGCGGCCCCAGCCAAACGTGATGTCCTGCAGCGGGCACTCGCCGCCCTTGTCACAGACCGGGCAGTCGAGCGGATGGTTGATCAGCAGGAACTCGACGACGGCGTTCTGGGCCTCGCGGACGCGATCGGTCTGGGTGTGGACGACCATGCCGTCCTTGACCGGCGTCGAGCACGAGGTCTGGAGCTTGGGGATGCCCTCGATCTCGACCAGGCACATGCGGCAGGCGCCGACCGGTTCGCCGAGCTTGGGCTCGTAGCAGAAGTAGGGGATCTCGACGTCGCCCTGCTTGGCGGCGTCGACGAGCATCGACCCCTCGATCGCCTCGATCTCACGACCGTCGATGGTCAGCGTGATGGTGTTCTGCTGAGGGCGGGGCATGGCGTCAGGGCGGGCGTGAGACTAGTAGGCGGGACGGGTGAGCGTGTTGGGGGTGGGGGCGGGACCCGAACGAGGGTCAGTGGACCGGGAGCGGACCGGCGAGCTCGTCGGCGACGCCGAGCGCCACGATGTCCGCGGCCTCGTTACCGAAGTTCCGCTGGCGCGCGGCTTCGATCTCGGCCTCGAGCTCGGGGCGGAACTTCTCGACCATCGAGCCGATCGGCATCGCCATCGCGTCGCCGAGCACGCACAGGCAGTTGCCGATGATCTGGGTCTGGACGGAGGCCATGATGTCGAGGTCCATCGGCGTGGCCTGGCCGGTGTAGATCCGCTGGACCATCTTGTGGGTCCAGTTGGTGCCCTCGCGGCACGGGACGCACTTGCCGCACGACTCGTGCGCGTAGAACTTCGCGACCTTCAGCATCGTGTCCAGGACACGGCGCGACTCGTCGGCGACGATGATCGCGCCAGAGCCGAGCATCGTCCCGGCCTTGGCCATCGTGTCGAAGTCATAGCCGAGGTCGAGATCGTCGCCGGTGAGCACCGGCGAGCTCGACCCGCCGGGGAACCAGAACTTCACGGGCCTGCCGCTCGGTGGGCCGCCGGCGAGGCCGTAGATGATCTCGCGCGAGGGGATCCCCAGCTCGATCTCGTAGTTGCCCGGACGCTTGACGTCGCCCGAGATCGAGATCAGCTTGGTCCCGGTCGAGTTCTCCACGCCGAGCTTGGCGTACTCGGCGCCGCTCATCTTCACGATCGCGGGCAGCGTGGCGAGCGTCTCCACGTTGTTGATCAGCGTCGGCCCGTTGTACAGGCCCTCGATCGCGGGAAACGGGGGCTTCAAGCGCGGGTTGCCCCGCTTACCCTCCAGGGAGTCGAGCAGCCCGGTCTCCTCGCCGCAGATGTACGCGCCGGCGCCCCGGTGCAGGACGAGCGAGATGTTGTTGCCGGTGCCGAGGATGTCCTCGCCCACCAAGCCTGCGCCGGCAGCCTCGGCGATCGCCGCCTCGAGGATCTCGGCCTGCATCTGGTACTCGCCGCGGATGTAGATGAAGGTCTTGGAGATGTTGCCCGCGTAGGCCGCGATCATCATCCCCTCAACCAGCATGTGCGGGCTCTTCTGCATGAGCTCGCGGTCCTTGAAGGTGCCGGGCTCGGACTCGTCGGCGTTGCAGACCAGGTACTTCTGCATCTCGCCCTTGGGCAGGAAGGAGATCTTGCGTCCAGCCGGGAAGCCCGCTCCGCCGCGGCCGCGGATGTTGGAGTCCATGATCGTCGCCACGAGGTCCTCGCGCGACATCGCCAGCGCCGCCTTCAGCGACTCATAGCCGCCGCGGCGCCGGTAGACCTCGAGCGTGTTGAGGCCGGGCTCGTCGATGTTGTCGAATAGGAGCTTGGGCATGGGGTTACTCCTCGGGGGGGAGCTCGGGAGTGGTCTCGATCGCGGCGCTGGGGCCGGGGCGGTCCTCGGCGCGGTCGGCGCTCGTCAGGCCGGCGGTGTCGGCGCGCCGCGCGTCGGTGGGCGCGACGAACTCCTGCGGGGGGGCGGAGGGCGTCTGGCCGGGATCTGAGCCGTCGTCGACGCAGCGTCGGAAGCGCAGCTGCTTGGACTCGAGCACCGGGTGGCCGGCGCGGATGTCCTCGACGATCTTGGCCGCGTCCTCCTCGATGAGCGGCCCGACGAACTCGCCGTCGATGGATGCCATCGGGGCGATGTCGCAGGCGCCCAGGCACTCGAACGAGCGCACGTGGATGAGGTCGTCGCCGCCCGCGGCGCCGATCAGCGCGTCGAGCATCTCATCGCCGCCGAGCAGCGAGCAGCTGATGTTGGTGCAGACGTAGACGTCGTGGTGGATCGGCCGCGGCGTCGTCTCGAACATGTCGTAGAACGTCGCCACCGCCTGCAGATAGGCGGGCGTGAGCTGCATGACGCAGGCGGCCTGGTCGATCGCCTCCGGCGAGCACCAGCCATGGATCGCCTGCGCGGCGTGCAGCGCCGGGATCGCCGCCGAGCGGCGGTCCGGGTACTTGGCCATCGCGGCCTCGATGTCGCGGCGCAGCCCTTCAGGGACCGGCGTGGTCGCCGGGTCGGGGATGGTCGCCGGATCCTTGGTGAGGTCGACGGCGTCGTCCCAGCCGGGGACGCGGCTGCCGTGGGCGAAGCGGGGAACGGGAATGGGCGGCATGGTTCTCAGCGGGTGCGGGGGGACGGTTCGATCTTCATCGATCGACCCCCCCGATGATCGGGTCGAGCATCGCGAGTGCCGCGATCAGGTCGGCGACGTAGGCGTCCTCGACCATCGGCTCGAGGCACTGCATGTTGTGGAAGCTCGGGTCGCGCATGTGCACCCGGGCGGGCTTGGCGGAGCCGTCGGCGCGCACGAAGCAGCCGAGCTCGCCGCGCGGTGACTCGATCGCGTGGTAGGCCTCGCCCGGCGGGACCCGGAAGCCCTCGGTGACGAGCTTGAAGTGGTGGATCAGCGCCTCCATCGAGGTCGCGAGCTCATGGCGTGGGGGCAGCGCGACCTTGCGATCCGTCGTGATGTGCGGACCTTCGGGCAGCCCCTCGAGCGCCTGGCTGATGATCTTGGTCGACTCGTACAGTTCGGCCTGGCGCACGCGGTAGCGGTCGTAGTTGTCGCCGACGGTCCCCACCGGGATCTTGAAGTCGAAGTGGTCGTAGCTGGAGTACGGCGCCGCCTTGCGCAGGTCCCAGGGGTTGCCGGTGGCGCGCAGGAGCGGACCGGTGATGCCGAGCTTGAGCAGCGTCTGCTCGTCGACGACGCATGTCTCATGCAGCCGCTCGAACACGATCTGGTTCTTCTCCAGCAGGTCGGCGTATTGGTCGGCCCGGCCCGGCATCTCGTCGAGGAACTTCCGGAGCTTGGGCGCGAAGCCGCGGGGGATGTCCTCCATCACGCCGCCGACCTGGAAGTAGCGCGTGTGCATGCGTTGGCCGCTGGACATCTCGAACAGGTCGAGGATCGTCTCCTTCTCGCGCAGGCAGTACCAGAACATCGAGATCGCGCCGAGATCGAGCGCGCTGGTGCCGAGCCACAACAGGTGCGAGGCGATCCGGTTGAGCTCCATGTGGATGACCCGCAGGTACTGGGCGCGCGGGGGCACCTCGATCCCGAGCAGCTTCTCGACAGCGCCGCAGTACGCCATCGCGTTGAAGTAGTAGGACATGTAGTCCATCCGCTCGATGACCGGGATGACCTTCCAGTAGGCCTTGTCCTCGGCGGTCTTCTCGATGCCGGTGTGCAGGTAGCCGATGATCGGCTTGCAGTCGCGCACGACCTCGCCCTCGAGCGTGGCCAGCAGCCGCAGCACCCCGTGCGTGGCCGGGTGGTGGGGGCCGATGTTGATCGTCAGCAGTTCATGGGTCTCGCCCATGCCGGCGGACTCGACCGAGTAGGAGACGGACTCCTCGCGCCTGCGGTATTCGGAGGTGTCGAGCTCTACTGCCATTTGCCGTAGTTCGTCTCTTCGTTGTAGGTGAACAGCACCGGCTCGCCGCCGATCGGATAGTCGCGGCGCTGGGGATGGCCCTCGAAGTCCTCGGGCATGAGGATCCGGCGCATGTCCGGGTGCCCGTCGAAGACGACGCCGAACATGTCGTAGACCTCGCGCTCGTCCCAGTTGGCTCCGGGGAAGAGGTCGACAATCGACGGGACGCGCGGATCAACGCTTGAGACGCGCACCTTCACTGAGATGCGGTCGACCTCGCGCATGTCCATCATCTCGTAGACGACGCCCAGCCGGGGCTCGTCCTCGGGGTAGTAGTCCACGCCGTGCACCGACGGGATGAACGTATAGCCCTTGTCCATCAGCGTCTTGATGACGCTCGGCAGGTGCCTGGGCGCGACGAGCAGGACCGGGCGGTCGTGCGCGTACTCGGTGCCGAGGATCGCCTCGGCGTTCGCGTCTCGCAACTCGTGCGCGATCAGCTCCAGACCGGTTGCGTCAGGCACCTGCGGTGTCCCCTCCGGGGAACACGCCGATCGCCGAGTCCGCGGCGCTCTGGCGCGCGATGATCTCTGGCGTGAGGATCTCCTCGGTGCCGAGCGCGTCGTAGCGCTCGCGCCAGCCGGGCTTGTCGGTCGACTGGACCTTCTCGCGCAGCCGGATGATCCCGTGGGCGACCGCCTCCGGGCGGGGCGGGCAGCCCGGGACGTGCACGTCGATCGGCATGAACTTGTCCGAGGCGACGAGCGCGTAGTTGTTGAAGACGCCGGTCGAGGAGCAGCACGCGCCCATCGAGATCGCGTACTTGGGCTCGAGCATCTGATCCCAGATGCGGCGCACCACCGGCGCCATCTTCACCGACACGCGGCCGGAGAGGATGATCAGGTCGGCCTGACGCGGCGAGGCGCGCGAGGCCTCCCAGCCGAAGCGCGCGAGATCGACGCGGCTGGCGATCACGTGCATCCACTCCATCGCGCAGCAGGCGAGGCCGAACGTGAGCGGGAAGAAGGAGTTGCCGCGGGCCCAGGCGACCGCCTTGTCGACGGTCGTGGTGAGCACGCTGTCGGCGACGTACTGCTCGAGCGCCTCGCCCTCCAGGTCGCCGCGGAGCATGTCGCGGGCGGCGAGCTGGCGCGCCCGGAAGTCCTGCGCCGGATTCATTCCGGGGACCGTCGGCCCCAGGAGCTCGCGTTTTACTTCCATTCGAGGGCTCCTCGCCGCCAGACGTAGATGAACGCGATCGTGAGCAGGACGACGAACGTGATCGTCTCGCCGAGCGCAAACCCGCCGAACGCGCGCAGCTGAACCGCGATCGGATAGATGAAGATGACCTCGATGTCGAACAGGATGAACAGCATCGCGATCAGGTAGAAGCTGATCCCGAAGCGGAAACCCCGCTGGATCTCCGAGGGAAGACCGCACTCGTAGGGGGAGAACTTGCTGTGGTGGCGCCGCTGGTTCCGGACGCCGGTCAGCAGGTTGAGGACTCCGAACAACGAGCCCACTGCCCCACCCAGGACGAGGAACACGATCGCCGGCAGGTAGCTTCGGATCACAGCTTCCTTATATCACCCCTTTAGGACCCCTTGTAACACCGTGTCACTTAGTGCGAAATGCGTCGAGCCGGATTGTGGGATCGGCGCTGGGAAGCTCCAACGAACATGAAGATCGTCCACATCGTCGTGGGTTCCGGATGCCTCGCGGCGACCGCCGCGGCGGCGCTGTTCGGCATCTGGGCCTGGTATCGCAACCCGCGCGCCCGGCAGTTCTGGTGGCTGCTGCGGACCGCGCAGGGGCTGCTCGTGCTCGAGGCGGTGCTCGGGGGGATCTACGAGATCAGTCCCCACCACCGGTCCTCGGGGCTGCACATCATCTACGGCGTGGTGCCGATCCTGGTCTCGTTCGTCGCCGAGCAGCTGCGGATCTCCTCCGCGCAGATGATCCTCGACGCGCGTGGCTTCGAGAACGCGGCCGCGGTCGGGAAGCTGCCCGAGTCAGAGCAGCGCGTCGTGGTGCAGATGATCGTCCAGCGCGAGCTCGGGGTGATGGTGCTGGCGGCGATCGTGATGACGGTGCTCGTCGTGCGTGCCGCGATGACCGGCTGAGGCCGGCGGAGCGCTCAGACGTCCGCGTGGGACGCGAGCTGTCGATACGTCCCCGCGTACCAGAGCAGCGGCTGGGTCCCCTCGACCTCCGCCAGGCCGAGCGAGCAGACGCGGCCGATGGCGATCGTGTGGTCGCCCCCGGCGATCAGCTCCTCGAGGTCGCAGGTGGCCCAGGCGAGCACACCATCGAGCACCGGGACCCCGTCACGCAGGTGGTGGGCGACTCCGTCCAGCTTCTCGGCCTCCGGGAGCTTGGACGCGAACACGCCCGCGAGCCGCTCCTGGGAGGCGGACAGGAGGTTGACCGCGAAGCGGCCGGCCTCGCGCACGATCGGCAGCGTCCGGGCGCGGTTCTCGAAGCACACGAGCGCGAGCAGTGGATCGAGCGACAGCGAGCAGATCGCGTTCGCGGTCATCCCGCCGCTTCCCGCCGATCCCGTGCTGGTGATCACCGCCACCCCGGTGGCGAATCGGCCGAAGACCTCGCGGAAGAGCTCAGGTGCGGTCTCTCCGGCCATGGGCGCCATTCTGGCGAAAGGATGTCCCCGACGCCGACACCTCTGGTTGCCGCCGTAGGAGGACGCCCGCGCGTGAATCGGGAGCGGGCGCCACACAGTCGGCGCCGGGGATGCTGAACAGATTCTGCGCGCCAGGCGCGGATCCTTTTTGGGGCCTCGGTGTCCGTTGTGAGACACCCACGGCGGCTCGTCCGTCTGTAGGTGGCGTTTATGATGTGCGCCGCTGATGAGTCGTCGCCACCTGAAACTCGCGCTGGTGCCGATGGCGCTCGTCGCCGCACTGTGCATCTCGGCCTGCGGCACGCAGCGCATCGACGTGCCCAAGCAGGCGAATGCGCCCGCCCAGGGCGACCTCTACCACGGCGCGGTTCTGTTCTCCCAGCGCTGCGCGGGCTGTCACACGCTTGCCGCCGCCGGCACCCACGGCTCCGCGGCCAACATCCGCACCGCGCAGGGCAACAGCGGCCCGGACTTCGACCAGCGCTGCGAGCGCCCGATCGCCCGCGTCCTCTACGCCATCGAGAACGGCGGCTTCTCCGGTCAGTACATGCCGCAGAACATCGTCGTCGGCCACGACGCCGTCGACGTCGCCGAGTTCGTCTCCAGGTACGCCGGCAAGCAGGCCACGACCAGTCCCGGAGCGCCGACCTGCTTCGACAAGCCGATCGGCCATCTGCCGGCGAACACCGCGGGTCTGAAGACCACCGACGTCGCGTCGCCGAACTACACCGCCTCGTCGGGCGGCTGAGCCGGGCTCCGGCCAGTGTCGCTCGGTAGCGTGCCGCCGCCGTTGCGCGTCAGCGCTCGGTAGCGCGCCGGTCGTCGGCCGTCAAGCAGCGACCGGCGTTGGCGGGTCGTCCGTGGGGGGTGGGTGGCGCTGCTTGACTGCCGCCGCTCGACGCGCTGTTTGGCAATGAGTCCGGGTTCCCGGACTCGGGCAACGAGTGAGAGTGGGGGCGGGGGCGCGGGGTGTGTGGGATTTGCAGCATTTTCCCCCGGAGCGGGTGGTTTTCGGACACATCCTCGGCTGCGTGACGGGACGGGGCGGCGCCTTTCTCCCACGCTGAGGCGGCCAGGCTGGCGAGTGGGCGATCGGGCGCCCGGGCCTGGATGGATCACCCACTCGCTGGCAGCCGCGGTGGCGTGTGCGAGGAACTGTCCGCCAGTCGAAGCGGATCACCCACTCGTCGCCGTCGCCGGTCCCGGGTGCGCAATTGTGCTCGCCGCCCGGGCGAGCAGCATTACCCACTCGCCGACCCCCGCGGCCGCCCGGGCGGCAACCCGCCCGCCCCACAGCACCAATCACCCACACGCCAGGCCACGGGGCCGCGCGAGTGCGATAAACCCCCCCGGCGCGCGGGGGCTCCCTGGTCACTTTCCGCCGTTGAGGTGCGCAGCGCCCCACGGGGCGTCCCTCGGACGACCACCACCGAGCCACCCACCCCACAGACCCCGCGCGTCAGGCCACCTCGCGCCCTCGTCTCACCGCCCCCACCAACGACGGCGCAGCCGGCAGCAGAGGCGCCAGAAAGGCCTGGAGCACGTGATAGACGTCGGGCTTGCCGTACCAGGGGTTCTCGGTGCGGGCGTTCTCGGCGGTCAGCTGCGGGTACCAGCCGCCGCGCGCCTCGTCGATGAGAAACTCCGCCGCGAACTCCCAGAGCCGGCGGTACCACTCCTCATAGACGGGGCGGCCGGTGTGCCGCAGGAGCGTGGCGCACGTCTGGATGCCCTCGGCGACCGGCCACCAGTAGTGGTCGGAGTTGACCGGGCGCCCGTCCCAGTCGACCGTGTACCAGAGGCCGCCGTGCTTCTGATCCCAGCCGTCTCGCACGCCCCGGGCGAACAGCGCCTCGGCCGCCTCCAGCTGCCAGGAGCCCGTCACCGTCCCGGTCGCCTGCGCGCAGCCGACGGTGAGGCGGGCCCATTCCAGCGAGTGACCGATCGTCGCTCCGTAGGGCCGGAACGCGTCGTCGATCCGATCGCGGTTGTAGTCGCGCAGCGGCTCAAAGCGGCCGTCGTAGTGCTCGGGCAGCAGCCAGTCTCCGCTGCGGGCGTGGCCGTCGATGAACGTGCGGGCGATCGCTTCCGCCCGCTCGGCGAACACGACATCTCCTGAGACCTCGGCGGCCGCCAGGAGCGCCTCGCACATGTGCATGTTGGAGTTCGCGCCGCGGTAGTCCTCGAGCGGTCGCCAGTCGCGATCGTGGTCCTCGACGATCGCGCCCTCGTCCTCGCGCCAGAGGTGGGCGTCGATCACGGCCGCCACGTCGTCGAACAGCGGCCCGGCGAGCGCGTGGCCGGCGGCGCGGCCCGCGGAGGCCGCCAGCAGCACGTGCGCGTGGCCGTAGGCGGCCTTCGTCGTGTCGCCGGGCTGCCCGTCGAGGCCGATCGCCTGCAGGTACCCGCCGCCATGAGCCTCGTCGCGGTGATCGCGCCAGAGGGTCTCAAGGCCCCGGTCGACGATCGCGGAGCATCGCGGGATGCCGAGCATCTCGCCGACGGCGTAGCAGTGGACGATCCGGGTCACGGTGAGCAGCTGCTGGCGCGGTGGTCGGACCGGCGGGCAGCCCATCGGCAGGATCCGCCCGTCGTCGTCGAGCTCGCGGAAGCGCCCCTCGGGATCGACGCTCGCCGAGAAGAACCGCAGCAGCTCGGCGACGTGCCTTCGCGCCCACGCGCGGTGGGCGGGCAGCTCCAGCCAGCTCTCGGTCGATACGTGCAGGGCCATCGCTCTAGCGCTCACCGCGGGCGCGTCGCCCGATCATGCCGCCGCCGACCCGTCGTGGACGATCGCCGACAGCCGGGAGAGGACCTCGGCGGCCTCCTGCACCGGGCGCTGCCAGACGCGCCGGCCGATCGTGATCCCGCGCGCGCCGGCGGCCACCGCGGCCGTGACCATGTCGCACAGGTCGTCGATCGTCCCCTGAGCCGGTCCGCCGAGGATCACCACGGGCACCTGGACCTCCTGGCACCAGGCGGCGAGCAGCTCGGGATCGTCCGGATACATGATCTTGATGATGTCGGCTCCGAGCTCGGCGGCCATGCGGCAGCCGTCGCCCTCGATCGCCGCCGCGTCATCACCGCGCGGCGCGCGCAGCACGATCGGCTCCACCATCACCGGAATCCCGAGCGGGTCGGCGGCCGCGATCACCTCGCCGATCAGCGCTGACCGAGCGGCCCGCTCGACCGGGGGCACGTCCCATGGCATCAGGATCTTGACCGCGTCGACGCCCAGCACGGCGGCGCGCTCGAGCGTCGTCATCAGCACATGCTCGGCGCGGTCGGTTCCGCGCCAGTAGGTGTCGATCGTCAGCAGCCGAGCCGGTGCGCCACGATGGGCGAACAGCTCCGCGGTGCGGGCGACCACCCCGGGGCCGAGCAGGAAACCGTCGAGATCGAGGTCCATGAACCGCTCGACGAGCCCGACCGGGTCCTCCAGGCCCGCCACCCGCCCGAGCATCGTGCCGTGATCGACGGGGAGCACGACCGAGCGACCGTCGTCGCCGAAGATCCGGCCGAGCCGGTATCGCTTGCCGGCGCCGGCCACGGAATGGACGGGCGGCAGGGTGGCCGTGGCGGGGCTGACGATCGTCATGGGACTGGGATCTCCTGAGCGTCGGGGATTCGTTGAAGAGGGGGTGCGGGGAAGTCGCCCGCGCCGGCGAACGCCCCGGCGGCCTGGCCGGCCAGCAGGGCGGCGCCGCGCACGCCGGGTTCGGCGACCTGGGGATAGGCGGGGCGGGGGAAGGCGCTCTGCTTGAGCGCCTGGAGCACCGGGTTGGCCGCCCAGCCGCCGCCGATCAGCACCTCGTCGATCGGGCCGCCGAGGTCGCGCAGCTCCGAGAGCGCGCGGGATGCGGCGTCCACCGAGCCGCGCATCGCCGCAGCCCATGAGCGCGCCGCGTCGCCCACCGCCGCCGACGACGAGGACTCGCCGGACTGCAGCCAGGCGAGCGCGTCGGAGTCGAGCGGGGTCCGCCCGCCGCTGCTGGCGCTCCCCAGCCGTCCGAGCAGGGGCGCCAGATCCAGTCCCAGCCGCAGGCCGACGATCAGGTTGTAGACGTCCGGGAGGACGTGCCACCCGCAGTTGACACCACGGGCGACGACCGCGACCAGGTCGATGTCAGGATCGGCGGGGACGGGACGCAGCAGCGCCTCCGCGGTTCCGCACGAGTCCATCACCTGGCCGGTCGAGGTGAGCCCTGATCCCACCGCCGCCACCAGGTGGTCGTGTCCGGCGGCGGTGAGCGTCGCGCCGGCGATCGACTCGAGCCCGTCGATCCCGTCCCGGATCGCACCCCAGGCGCCACCGGCCTGACGCAACGGCGCGAACGCGTCCGGGGAGACTCCCGACCAGGCGATCGCCTCGGGCCACCAGACGCGGTCTGCGATATCGAGCGCCCCGGTGCGGGAGGCGAGCGACGGCTCGGCGGCGGTCGCGCCGCCGAGGTCGCGCACGATCCACTCGGAGATCGACAGCACGTGACGCGCCCGGAGGATCGCCTGCCGGTCGTGGGCCGACAGCCAATGCAGCATCGCCAGCGACGGGATGGCGTCGTGGGCCAGGCCGGTGCGCCGCTCGGCGCCGAACGCATCGGCCAGCGCGCGATGGTCGCCCGCCGCTCGCGTGTCATACCAGCCGATCGCCGGCGCGACCTCCTCGCCGTGCCCGTCGACGACGATCACCGTTTCGGCGAAGGAGGTCACCCCGAGCGCGATGACCTCGCCCGCCGGCCCCTGGGCGAGCGCGGCCTTGACCGCCTCCCGCACGCCGGCGGAGAGCACGGCGCCGGAGGTGTCGCCACCGGTCTCGCAGGCCCGCCACTGGGTCGGCACCGACGCGCGCGCAAGCTCTCGACCGTCCAGATCGACGATCCCGGCCTTCGTCCGGGAGGTGCCGACGTCGACGCCGACGAGCAGCGCGCGGGAGTTCGTCATCAGGCGGCTGCGGCCTCGGTCCAGGGGCGGGCGTGGCCGGCCATCGCCTCCAGCGAGCGATCCAGCCGGGAGCGCGCGGTACCCGACAGGAACGCGCGCCGCTCCTCGCCGTCGAGCGCCACCGCTTCCTTCCAGTAGACGCGTCCGGCGATGAAGCCGGAGGCGCCGCCCTCGTTGCAGGCGTTGGTGATCGCCTCAAGAAACGGCTCGAAGTCCATGCCCGCCGAGAGCATCGCCCAGGGCACGGTGACCGCCTCGCCGACCGCACGGCAGCCCGCGGCGTCGCTCGGATACTCCAGCTTGAGCAGGTCGGGCTTCACCTCGGAGAGGATCCGTGCGGACTCGGTGATCAGCTCCGCCCGCCGCCGCGGCGTGAGCGGCTCCTCACCGGGAAGCGCATAGAGCAGCGTCTCGATCACCGATGGGATCCCAACCGCCGCGCAGTCCTCCACGACGGTGCGCACGACCTCGACGACCTCCGCGACGAGATCGGGGTCGCCGCTCTTGTGCGGGCGATCCGGTCGCATCTGGACCAGCAGCTTGACCGCGTCGCCGCCCAGCGCCCGGACCTCGGCGGCGGTCTTGCCGCCCTCCAGGCCGGCGCGCGGCTCCCCCTGCCAGGAGGTGCGCTCCGGCGGCTCGGCGGCGATCAGCATGCCGCAGCCGCTCGCCAGCGCTCCGGCCTCGTGGACGGCGGGGACGCCGAAGTCCGGATCGAGCAGGATGCCGCTCGCCCCGGGGCTGAGCGCCTCGGTCACGTCCACTTTGAAGGCGCGGATCGTCTCGGCGTCGGTGGGGCGCTCGACGGCGGTCAGCATCCGGCGCAGCGTGTTGCGCTGGTCCATCGCGACGATCGCGAAGGTGCCGTCGGGGCCGGCGATCGCCTCCAGGCCGGCGGCCAGGTCGGTTCGGGTGTCAGACATCAGGTCATGCTCCTGTGGTGGTTCGTTCAGGGTGGTCAGAGGGGGACAGCTCGCCGGACCCGCGTTCGATGAACGTGGTGGGCAGCACGAGCCGGTTCGGCGGGCCGCCGTCGCCGCGGATGCGGCCGAGCAGCAGTTCGAACGCGCGCGTGCCCATCTCTACTGGATCCTGGAGGGCGACGGTGATCGCCGGGTCAAGCGCATCGGCCATCGGGAAGTCGTCGAAGCTCACCACGGCGACGTCGGTGCGGCCGATCCGGTGCATCTCACGCACCACCGCCTGCGATGCGGTCGCGTTGGCGGTGATGAGCGCGGTCACGGGGTCGGGCGCCCCGAGCACGGCATCGAGCAGATGCGTCTCGGTCTCGTGGCCGCGGTGGTGCAGGTCGACGACATCCTGGCGGGAGAACTGCAGGCCATGGGCCTCCAGCGCGGCGCGGAAGCCGGTGAGCCGCTCGCTGACCGGGTAACGACTGACCTCGGTTCCCGCGAAGCCGATCCGGCGATGGCGATGGGCGATCAGGTGCTCGGTGGCCATCCGCGCGTTGGCGGCGTTGTCGATCATCACCGTGTCGGCCTCGATGCCCGGGGAGGGGCGGTCGATGAACACCACCGGCACGCCGTCAGGGCCGATCGGCAGTCGCTCGCTGCGGTAGCCGAGGTGGCAGGGCACGATCAGCAGCCCCGCGACCGACCGGTTGAGCAGGCCGGTGACGACGGCGCGCTCCTGCTCGGCGTTCTCACCCGCACTGGCGATCAGCAGGAACAGCCCGGCGGTGCGCGCGGCTTCCTCGACCGCGTCGATCACCGAGGAGAAGAACGGGTCACCGATCGTCTCCACCACCAGGCCGACCGCCTCGTCGGAGCCGGTGCGCAGCGAGCGGGCAAGCGGGTTGATTCGGTAGTCGAGATCCTTGATCGCCTCGCGGACGCGCAGCGAGGTCTCCTCGGCGACGTACGGGTCGTCGTTGATCACGCGCGAGACGGTGGTCACCGACACCCGGGCGGCGCGCGCCACGTCGCGCATCGTCGTCTTCTCAGGCATTGACGCTCCCGCGGTCGAGCTCGCGAGCGCGTGCCGGGTCGAGGCCGCCCGCCAGCTCCTGCTCGCAGGAGGCCGATGCGGTTGCCAGCGCGAAGCCGGCGGCGGAGGGCCAGTCGCGGCCCCGCTCAAGCGCGTGGACCAAGCCACCGACCAGCGAGTCACCGGCGCCGATCGGGTTGACGACGTTGACCTGCGGGGCGGGCAGGAAGATCGCGTCCCCGCCGCCGCCCGCGGCCGCGGCGCCGCGGCTGCCGGTGCTCACGATCGCGTGGCGAGCGCCCTGAGCGAGCAGGTCCTCGGCGGCACGCTGTGCTCGCTCGGGCACATCAGCGCCGGCGGGCTCCACGCCCTCCACCAGCCGCCCGGAGATCAGCGACTCCGCTTCGGCGAGGTTCGGGGAGACGACGTCGGGCGCGGCCGAAAGCGTGGCGCGCAACACGTCGCCGGAGGCGTCGACGACGGCGCGGGCGCCGGCGCGGTGAGCGGCAGCCACGACGCGCGCATATGCGTCGACGGGCGACCCCGGCGGAAGGCTGCCCGCGCATACGACGGTCTGGTGCTCGGCGGCTGTCCGTTCGATCATCTCGAGCAGCGCCGCCCACGCGGATTCTCCCACCTCCGGGCCCGGCTCGTTGAGCACGGTGATTCGTCCCGCGGACTCGATCAGGATCGCGGCGCCGCGCAGCGCACCGGCGACCTCGACGCCCGAGAGCTCGACCCCCTCGGCGCCGGCCAGCGAGTCGAGCGTCGCGCGGCTCTCCCGCGGGAGGAAGCCGAGGACCGGGGCGCGGTCGCCGAAGGCCCGGCCGACGCGAGCGACGTTGATGCCCTTGCCGCCGAGCGTGACCGCGGCGCGGCCGGTGCGGATCACGTCGCCGGGCACGAGCTCCCCGAGCGGGATCGTGCGATCGACGGTGAAGTTGGGGTTGACGATCAGCATGGCCGCGGGGAAGGTGGTTCGAGCTCAGGTCGAGAGACGTTCCCAGCATCGTCGGCCAGTGAGGTGAGCGCCGCCTCCAGGAGCGCGCTCGGAGCAGCGGATGCGTCAAGCCGAATGGCGCCTTCGGCCACCGGTGCGGGCGCCTGGCCGGCGTCGGTGGCGCGGGCGGCAGCCAGCTTGGCGCGGTCGCGGGGGGCGTCGCGGGCCTGCATCCGCTGCCGGCGCAGCGGCTCGGCGAGCTCGAGGCAGATGAGGGCGGCGTCCGGACAGCCCAGCCGCTCGCGCAGCGCGTCCCAGCGCGTGGCCTCCGCGCGCTCGCGCGTGAACGGCCCGCTCAGCACGACCCCGAGGCCGACGCCGAGGTTGGCGGCGGCGGTGTCGAGCAGCGCGCCATAGCGTGCGTCCCGCAGCCGGGCGCCGAGCTCGCCGTCGAGCGCGGTCTCGTCGGCGCAGGCGAGTGCAAGGGCGGCGCGGGTCATGGGTGCGGTGACGATGTCCAGATCGAGGAAGGCGTGATGAAGGGCACGGGCCAGCGCGGCAGCGAGCGTCGTCTTGCCCGATGCCGGCGGCCCGGCGACCACCACCGCCCGTACCCGATGAATGTCAACGTGCATCGGGCAGGGCAGTGGTGGGCGGGGAGGTCTTCTTCTAACCCGAGAACGACGACAGGTAGAAGTACTTCGAAACGTTCGGGCTGGAGGCCGTCGCGGTGGTGGCGACGACGTTCGGGACGAGCGTCTTCTTCGGGATCTGGGAGGCCTTGCCCGTGAGCTTGTCGTAGGCGTACTTGACCGCGTCCATCCCCTCGACGGCGGGCTGCTGGATGACGAGGATGTTGACCACGCCCTGCTTCAGCAGCTTGGTCTCGGCGGGCTCGGCGTCGTAGCCGGCGACGAACACCTTGCCCTTCTTGCCGGCAGCGTCGACCGCCTGCCCGGCGCCCTGGGCGCCGTACAGGTTGGTGCCGAACACGCCGACCAGGCCGGGGTGGGCGAGGATCAGGTTGCGCACCTGGCTCTCGGCGGTGGTCGCCGAGTCCTGGTTGTACTCCTTGGCGACGACCGTCATGTTGGGGAACTTCTTGATGCCCGCCAGGAAGCCGGCCTGGCGCGCGTCGGTGGTCGAGACGCCGGGGTTGACGTTGTCGACCGCAACCTGGCCCTTGTCGTGGGCGAGCTTGGCGATCGTCTCGGCCGCCACCTCGCCGCCCTGGAAGTTGTTCGAGGTGATCTGGGAGGTGAGCAGGCTCGTGTCGTTGATCGTCGTGTCGACGGCGATCACCGGGATGTTGGCGCTGGTGAACTTCTGGATGGGGGACTTGAGCGCGTTGACGTCGGTCGGCGCGATCAGCAGCGCGCTGGGCTTCTGGGCCAGCAGCGTGTTGACGACCGGCAGCTGGGTGGTGGGGCTGAACGTCGTCCCGCCCTGCCAGGTCAGCTTGACGCCGAGCTTGGCGGCCTCCTTGGCCGCGCCGGCATGCATCGTGATGTAGAACGGGTCGGTGGTCAGGCCCGGCACGAGCGCGATGGTGAAGTGCTTGCCCGAGCTCGAGGAACCTGACGAGCCCGAGGTGGTGGCAGATCCGGAGGACCCGCTGTTGCCGGACGAGCCGCTCGAGGACTTCTTGCTCGAGCCGCAGGCTGCCACCCCGAGGGCGGCGACGCCGGCGACTGCGACGGGCAGACCCCGACGCCTCGCGGCGGCCATCAGTGTGCGTGACATAGTGCTCCTCTCTCCTTTGGTGCGTACTGCGAGTGGGGGTTTCGTGGTCCCGTACATCAGTCGGTCCCGGCCTTGGTCCGGACCCGGTCGACGGCGACGGCGATGATCACGACGGCGCCGATCGCCACCTGCTGCCAGAAGGTCTGCAGGTTGATGAGCACGAGGCCGGTGGTGAGGATCGACAGGATCGCGGTCCCGATCACCGTGCCGAAGATCGTTCCGCGGCCGCCGAAGATGGAGGCGCCACCGATCACGACGGCGGCGATCGCGTAGAGCTCGTCGTTCTGGCCCGCGACGGGGGACGCGGCCGAGAAGTTGGCGGTCACCATCAGGCCGGCGACGGCGCCGAGCAGGCCGGCGATCGCGTAGACGTACACCAGGTGGCGATCCACCCGGACGCCGGCGCGGCGGGTGGCGATCTCGTTTGAGCCAATGGCGTACGTGCGCAACCCGAACCGGGTGCGCGCGAGGATCAGGCCGAACAGGACCGCGATGATCAGGCTGATCAGCACCGGGAGCGGGAGCCACCCGTTCAGGATCGAGTCGCTGCCCAGGTTGGTCACGAAGTTCGGCAGCGTCGTGATCTCGGTTGCGTTGTTGAGCAGGTCCGTGGCGCCGGTGATCGCTGTGAGCGTGCCCAGCGTGACGATGAACGGCGGCAGCTTGATCCGGGTGATGAGCAGCCCGTTGAGCACGCCGATCGCCACTCCGCTGGCCAGCATCACCGCGATGCCGAGGATCGCGACCACTGCGCCGCTGTCGTGGGCCCCGAGCATGTGCTCCATGACCTGCGCGCCGAGCATCCCCGAGAACCCGAGCGTCGCTCCGACCGACAGGTCGATGCCCGAGGTGACGATCACGAACGTCTCGCCGATCGCGAGGATCAGGTACTCGACCGCGTAGTTGGAGGTCGACAGCCACGCGGCCTTGGAATAGAGCGAGGGCGCGAGGATGCCGAAGACGACGATCAGCAGGATGAGCACGCCGAGTGTCCAGAACGGCCCGACGCGCTCCATGAAGCGCTGGAAGAAGGGGACGGACTCGTCGGGCTCGCGCGCGGCGGGCGGTTCGGCGGAGACCATCTCGGTCGGTTCGGTCCCGGAGGTCATTTGGCCATCCCCTTGGCGATCAGCGACGAGCCGGTGATCCAGCCGACGATCTCGTCGATCTCGACCTCTGATGGCTTGAGGTCGGCCACGATCTGGCCGTGGAAGAGGACCGCGACGCGCGTGCAGATGGCGTAGACCTGCGGAAGGTTGTGACTGATCAGCAGGACGGGGGTGCCGCTTGACGCGACGGTCCCGATCAGCTCGCCGACCTTCTCCTGCTGCTCGACGCCGAGCGCAGCGGTCGGCTCGTCCATCAGCACCACGCGTGAGCCCCAGGCGACGGCGCGGCCGACCGCGACCGCCTGGCGCTGGCCGCCCGAGAGGCGCCCGACCCGGCTGGCGGCCGAGGGGATGCGGATCTTCGTCTGCTCGAGATCCTTGGCGCTCTTGCGGCTCATCTTGCCGCGGTCCAGCCAGCCGAGCTTGCCGAGCGGGCCGGGCACGGTCTCCTCGCGGCCGAGGAACATGTTCTGCCAGATGCTGAGATCGGGCGCGAGCGCCAGGTCCTGGTAGACGGTCTCGATCCCGGCGCGGCGGGCGTCGATCGGAGACTTGAGCGCGACGTGCTCGCCGTCGATCAGCACTTCGCCGGAGGTCGGCTGCAGCGCCCCTGAGATGATGTTGACGAGCGTCGACTTGCCGGCGCCGTTGTCGCCGACGAGGCCGACGATCTCGCCGGTGCGCAGCGAGAGGTCGACGCCCCGGAGCGCGTGCAGGCTGCCGTAGCGCTTGGTCACGTTGCGGATCTCGACGCGGGGCGGTTCGTTCACCGCGGCGACGCGGGGCGGTTCGTTCACCGCGGTTGTCGTCGCGGGGGTGGATGATGCGGACGGGGTCGCCGGCTCGCCGGCTGCCGGAGCCGAGCCGGGGGTCGCCGATGCGCCGGGAGCCGCTGATCGGCCGCCGGCAGCGGTCTCGTCGGACCCGTCTGGGGGGCCGGCGGTCTCTCTCTCCATTTCCTCTCCTCCTCCTGCCGCTTCCGTATCTGGAATCGTTATCTGAGAACGTTTCCAGAGCGGACCGTACCAGATCGAGTCTGGGGGTGGCAAGGGCCTGGCGAAGCTCACCAGGCTTCGGCTCCGGGCCTCGTCATACTGGCTCGATGCTCGACATCCGACTCATCCGCTCCGACCCAGACGGCGTCCGCGCCGCGCTTGAGCGTCGCGGTCCCGCCGCCGCCGAGCAGATCGATCACCTGCTCGAGCTCGACGAGCGCTGGCGCGGGCTCACCACCGAGCTGGAGTCGCTGCGCGCCGAGCAGAACCAGACGAGCAAGTCGCTGCGCGGAGCGCCGACCCCCGAGCAGCGCGAGCAGCTTGCCGAGCTGGCCCGCCGCGGCCGGGCGACCAGCGATGCCGAGTCCGCGGTCAAGGCCGAACGCGACCAGGCGCTGCTGGGTCTGCCCAACCTGCCGACCGCCGACGCCCCGGCGCAGGACACCGTGATCCGCGAGGTGGGGGAGGCGACGAAGACCGGCCGTGATCACCTCGAGCTCGCGGGCTGGCGCATCGACATGGAGCGCGGCGCGCGGCTGTCGGGCTCGCGCTTCGCCTATCTGATGGGCGATCTCGCGCTGCTGGAACTGGCGCTCGTGCGCTATGCGATGACCAAGGTCACCGCGCAGGGTCTGACGCCCGTGATCCCGCCGGTGCTCGTTCGCGAGGAGGCTCTGTACGGCACCGGCATGCTGCCCGACACCGAGCAGCAGATCTACTCCGTCCCCGAGGACGATCTCTACCTCGTCGGCACCTCCGAGGTGGCTCTCGCCTCGCTGCACCGCGACGAGATCATCCCGGCCGACCAGCTCCCGCTGCGCTACGCCGGGTTCTCCAGCTGCTTTCGCCGTGAGGCCGGCGCGGCGGGCAAGGACACGCGGGGCATCTTCCGCGTGCACCAGTTCGACAAGGTCGAGATGTTCAGCTTCGTCGAGCCAGACCTGGCCGAGGAGGAGCACCAGCGGATCCTCGCCATCGAGGAGTCGATCATGGGCGATCTGGAGATCCCCTATCGCGTGGTGGCGATCGCGGTCGACGACCTCGGCGCCTCCGCGGCGATGAAGTACGACCTCGAAGCCTGGCTGCCCGGCCAGGAGCGATACCGCGAGCTCACCTCATGCTCGAACACGACCGACTTCCAGGCGCGCCGCCTCGACATCCGCTTCCGGCCGGCGGACGGTCGCCCAGCCCATCTGGCGACCCTCAACGGGACGGCGGTCGCCGTCGGGCGGACGATCGTCGCGCTGCTCGAGAACGGCCAGCAGGCCGACGGCTCGGTGCGGATGCCGGCGGCGCTCGTCGCCGCGGGCGCGCCGGAGGTGCTGCCGCCCGCGGGCGACCGACGCTGACCGGACCGGCGTTGACCGGACCGGCGTTGACCGGACCGGCGTTGACCGGCGACGGGCGCGCCGGCGCTGCAGGCCTCGTCGCTGCCGTTAGCGGCGGCGCCGGCGCAGTGCGGTGACGGTCCCCAGACGGGGCTCGTCGACCCGCTCGCCGGGGATCGCCCGCAGCGACGGTCCGCGCCCGGTGTCGAGCACGATCAACGCGGCGCGCGGCGGGCCGCAGGTCGCTATCCGGGCGCGCATGCGCACGCCGAACGTGTTCCACGGGCGGACGTAGGCGCGACCATCGGACTCGTCGCCTGCCGAGGCCTCCGCGATCGCCGCTGCCAGTCCGCTGCGCTCGCCCTCGGCGTCCGCGGGGACGAGCAGCTCGGATACCGGGCGGTCGACGGCGTCCTCCTCCGCGAGCCCCAGCAGAGTCTGGGCCTCGCGTGACATCGCCTGGACCAGCAGGCGCGAGTCGACGACGAGGAACGCATCCCGCGGGTCGGGCACGGCGTCATCGCGGGTCTCCAGCAACAGGCCGAGGCCGCATCGGGTGCAGACCCGAGCGGTCGGCGGCGGTGCGGCACCGCCGGGCGACGGGGCGGCGCAATGGCCGCAAAACCATCGGTATGTCTCGGGAGTATCCCGTCCCCCGGAGACCAGTTTGAGCGCGCTTCGCTGATTCATGAGTTCTTTGTCATCCTGACGTACTCATCCCTTCGGACACCCTTTGTCCGGGGCGATGATCTTACGGGAGCATCGACGACGGCGCAACAGGCTTTAACCGGTTCATCAGTACGCGGACGACTGTCCAGCTCATACCCCTGAATCATCTGGTCGTACCGGTTTGCTTTAGACCGGTTTCAGGAAACTTGTGAAGACCGGGGTTATCTTTTCCCGGGGTTCAAACGGAGAGGGGGGGATTCGAACCCCCGGACGAGGTATAGCCCCGTCACGCGATTTCCAGTCGCGCCCGTTCAGCCGCTCCGGCACCTCTCCGGGCCGACGGAGGGTAGCGGGACTCGGCCCGTCCGGTCGCCCGCCCGTCGCTCAGATCTGCCAGCGCCCGTCACGCAGCAGCGGCACCCGGGTCCCGTCGCGCTCGACACCGGTGACCGCCACCTCGTCGGAGCCGATCATGAAGTCGATGTGGATCTGGGACCGGTTGACGCGAGCCCGGTCGCCGTCGTCGTCGACGCCGGACTGATAGCCGCCGCCGAGCGCGATGTGGCTGGCGGCGTTCTCGTCGAGCAGCGTGTCGTAGAACACGGTCCCCAGCGGTCCGATCCGCCCCTCGCGATCGACGAGCGCCAGCTCGCCGAGGCGCGACGCACCCTCGTCGCGTTCGGCGAGGCCGCGCACGACCTCCTCGCCCTCGTCCGCGTCGATGCGCATCGCCCGGCCGCCCTCGAATTCGACGCGCAGCCCCGAGATCGTCGTCCCGGAGGTGAACAGCGGCTTGGTGGCGGTCACGGTGCCCTCGACGCGCTCGGGATCGGGCGTGGTGAACACCTCCTCGCTGGGCAGGTTGGCGTGATGCGTCACGCCGTCCACGGTCTGCATGCTGGCCGCGATCCAGTGGCTGGAAGGCAGCAGCCCGACGCGCAGGTCAGTCCCCGGGCCTTCGAGGTGGATCGCATCCAACCGCCGGTCGGTGAGCGTCTCGGCGACTCGGATCAGCTGGTCGAAGCGCTGCTTCCAGGCGGCGCTCGGGTCCGGCTCGTCGAGCCGGCACACGTGTGAGATCTCCGCCCACAGCCGGTCGAGCGCCGCGGCCGGCTCCAGCCGCGGGTGAACGAGCATCGCCCAATCCCGTGTCGGCGCGGGCACGATCGTCCAGTTCGTGGTGCGGTCGTTGACGACGGTCATCGACTCGGGGATACGCGGCAGCATGTCGAGCCCGATCAGCTTCGGGTCGACGTCGTCGAGCGCGTGCGGTGCGGCCGGACCGGAGAGCGAGATCCGCGCCGCGTGGGCGTCGCCGAGCGCCAGTGTCCGCTGGCCGATCCACGGCGGCACGTATCCGAGTGAGTCACGATCGGCGTGTTGCAGCCGGGCGCGCTTGAGGTGCACGTCGAAGACGCTCAGGTCGACGAACTTGGCGCCGGCGCGATACGCGGCCTCCGCGATCGCCCGGGTGAGGTCCTCCTTGCCGGGTTCGGAGGAGATCGAGACGATCTGGCCAGGCTGGACGTTGGCGCCGAGCCGCACGGCGAGCTCGGCGAGGGCGGTGGTCTGCGCGTCGTGATCGGTGCTCATCGGGGGTGTCCGGGCCTTTCGTCGGGTCGATCGTCTCTGCATGCCCGCCCTCGCCGAGCGACAATCGCGGCGGTACGCTGGCGCAGCGGCAGCGACCGCACCACGCGAATCGGGAGAGAGCAATGCGCGAAGGGTTGATGATGGACGACTTCCCGCTCACGGTGACCTACGTCGCCGAACGCGCCGAGACGTTCTATCCCGGTCGTGGGGTCGTCTTCCGGCGGCCGGACGGGACGATCGGACGCACGACGTTCGGTGCCTGCGCTCGGCGAGCCCGGTGCCTGGCCGCCGCGCTGGCCGAGCTCGGCATCGGAGCGGGGGATCCGGTGGCGACGATCATGTGGAACCAGCCCGAGCATCTGGAGGCGTACTTCGCCCTGCCATCGATGGGCGCGGTTCTCCACACGCTGAACCCGCGGCTGCATCCGGACGAGCTGAGCTTCATCGTCAACGACGCGGAGGATCGGGCGGTGATCGTCGACGAGTCCCTGCTCGACGTGTACCGCTCGATCGCGGATGCGCGGTCGTTCGACCACGTGATCGTCGTGCGGCGATCGGATGAGGCACTCCCGGACGGACTGCTGGACTACGAGGCGCTGCTCGCCGATGCCGAGCCGATGGAGTGGCCGGCGGCGCAGGAGCGCGCGGCCGGGGCCATCTGTTACACGTCGGGCACCACTGGGCGGCCGAAGGGCGTCGTCTATTCCCATCGCTCGCTCGTGCTCCATTCGCTCGTGGTCGCGCTGCCCGATGCCAAAGGCCTGTCGTCGCGCGATCTCGTGCTGCCGGTCGTGCCGATGTTCCACGCCAACGCCTGGGGGCTGATCTACAGCGCCGCGCTGATCGGCTCAGGACTCGCGCTCCCAGGCCCGCGGCTCGACGCCGAATCGCTGCTGCAGCTGCTCGCCGACGAGCACGTGACGATCACCGCCGGGGTGCCGACGGTGTGGATGGCGATCCTCGACGCGCTGGACAAGGAGCCCGACCGCTGGGACCTGTCGCAGCTCGGCGCGCTGCTGGTCGGCGGCTCGGCCGCGCCGCCGAGCCTGATCGAGGGCTTCGATCGCCACGGCCTCACCGTCGTCCATGCCTGGGGTCTGACCGAGACCTCGCCGGTCGGAAGCGTGTCGCGGCTTCCCCGGGAGCTCGACGGCGCGCCCGACGCCGAGCGATATGCCGATCGCGCCCGCCAGGGGGTCGCCCTGCCGTTCGTCGAGATCCGCGGGCGCGGCGACGACGGCGGGATGATCCCGTGGGACGACGCAGCCATGGGCGAGCTCGAGGTGCGAGGCCCGTGGGTGGCGCGCGGCTATCTCGGCGGGGCGGGCGCCGACCGCTTCACCGACGACGGATGGTTCAAGACCGGCGACATCGTCACCATCGACCAGCGCGGCTCGATCCGGATCTGCGACCGCTCCAAGGACCTCGTGAAGTCCGGTGGTGAGTGGATCTCCTCCGTCGACCTGGAGAACCGGTTGATGGCCCACCCCGACGTCGCGGAGGCGGCGGTGATCGCGATCCCCGACGACCGGTGGGGCGAGCGCCCCCTCGCCGCGGTCGTCCTGCGCCAGGGCGCTTCGCCCGACGAGTCGGCACTGCGCGATCACCTCGCCACCGAGTACGCGAAGTGGCAGCTGCCCGATCGCTTCGAGTTCATCGACGAGATCCCCCGCACCGCGACCGGCAAGTTCAGGAAGACGACGCTGCGGGAGATGTTCACGGCCTGACGCACGCCGGCGAGGGTGCTCAGCTCGCGCTGAGCTCCTGGACCATCGGCAGCACCGGGGTGGAGGGCGCGGTCTTGGTCTTCACCGTGCGCACGCCGGTCCCCGACAGCAGCCGGATACGCACCGCGCTGGCCCGAATCGCGCGCAACCGGATCACGTCGACCGTGCGCCGGCTGTCTGAGGTCACGCGCGCCACCTCGCGCCACCGGCCGTCGGAGCGCGCCTGGACGATGTAGCGGCGAGCGCGCAGCGTCTGCACCGGACCGGGCTTGGGGTGCACGTTGGGAGTGACCACAGCTGGCCACATCTGTCCCCAGCGGACCGTGATCTCTGAGATGCGCCGCGCCGGCGGACCGACCGGGGCGCCGAGCGTCGCGGGCACCGAGGCGGGCTGCCAGTCGGTCGCCGAGCTCCCGTCAACGGCGGCCAGCGGGGGTGCGCCCGGAGCGGAGCTCGTCGCCCTCGCCGCGCCGCAGCGCAGCGTGTCCGCGCTCGCCGGCCGGTGCGCCGCCAGCGTCCTGATCGACAGCGGCGTGCCGATCCGCGCGGTCCGGCGACCCGCGGGTGTCGTCACGGGCAGCGGCGCGCCCTGCCGGAGTGTCACCGTCGCGCGGGCGCGGTGGATCGTGAGGGTGAACGTGCGGCCGTGCCAGTGCAGATCATGCAGCGTGACCGAAGTGATCGGGCCCGACAGCCCCGGGGCGAGGTGGACTGCGCCACCGTCCCAGCGCATCCCCGAATAGCCGTACAGGAACTCCTGCAGGAAGCCGCCGATCCCCGTCATGAACGTGAACGCCCCACCGGTGCGGGTCTCTGAGAACTGGTGGAACACGTCGCGGATGTAGGGCTCGAAGCTGCGCTCGGTGTAGACGAACGCCTGGCAGCTGCGGGGTGTCAGCTGGGCGGACTCGATCACGCTGAGCGCGTCGTCCATTGACGGCCCGCCCGGGTCGGTGCGCGGGACGTAGTAGGAGAGGTCGTTGCGCTCGACGCCGACCGAGGAGCGGAAGTTCCACGGGTAGGCGAGCAGCGTGACGTCGGCCTGCTTGACCAGCTGCCCGCGGTAGCCGGCGAACTCGGGATTGACCCCGCCGCGGACGGGAACCATGCGCTCGAGCCCGGCCGCGATCTTCGCCCAGCCGGGCGGCGGGGTATGGCCCGTGCGACGGGCCGCCGCGATCGCGTCGCGCAGCGTCGCCGCCGCTGCGACCTGGGTGTAGGCCTCATCGGAGACGTCGGGGTTCTCCTCGTCGGGTCCGGTCACGTGACGGATGACGTCGCCGCCGAGCACCCGGACCGCCCGGGAGGCCCAGAAGGTCGCGGCACCTTCGATGACGGGCCATCCGCGATGCGCCAGCCAGGCGCGGTCGCCGGTCGCCAGGTAGTACTGCCACTGCGCGAGTGCGATGTCGGCGGTGATGTGCTGCTCGTAGAGCCCCTCGCTGTTGACCGACGGCGGGGGCGGGATCTGCTCGGTGCCGTCGAGCGCGCTCTCCCACGGAAAGCGCGCGCCCCGACCGCCGGTCGCGCGGGCGTGGGCGCGGGCCTCGGTGAGTCGGTCGAAGCGGTAGGCGTCCATCGCCGACGCGAGTTGGGGATGCTGGGCGAGCAGTGACGGGAACATCCAGGTCTCCGCATCCCAGAAGATGTGCCCGTCATACCCGTTGGAGGACAGGCCGGCGGGGGAGATCGACCAGTCCTGGTTCGAACGCGTGCTCGACCACAGGTAGAACTCCGAGGCGTTCACGTCGGTGGCGAGCGTGCGATCGCCGGCGACATCGATCCGCCCTCGCCACATCCCGGCCCAGGCGGCATGGTTTGCCGCGAGCAGCGCCTTCCATCCGGTGACCGCGGCACCGGACGCGATCGCCGCGGCGCTTGTCGCCATCGCCGAGTTCGGCTGGGCCGCCAGTACCCCGACGTACTTGGTGAGCGTGTACGTATGCCCGCTCTGCACCGGGAAGCTGATCCTCTGGCCGATGCTCTGCGCGGCGCGCTGGTCGGCCTGCGTGCTGGGGGCAGTGATCGACGGGTCGGGCACGAGCACGCTGGAGAGCGCAGCCTGGATTCCCGTGCCGACCGCCGCGACGGTGAGATTGTCCTGGCGTCCCGGGAGGTCCCAGCTGCGGCTCACCTCATGGGTGAGCACCGGCAGCCCCTTGGCCACGGCGGTGTCGGCGGTCCCGTCGATCGCGTCGGTGACCGTCGCGGTGCCCGACCAGCGCGGGGTGAACGACAGCCGCACAAGGCCCACGTTCTCCCGGGCGCGGTCGGTGAGCACCCGGTAGGCGAGATCGGTGACGCGTCCGCCGGGCGCAGTCCAGCGCGCGCGGGTGGTGATCACGCCCGTCCGCAGATCGAGCGACTGGCGATAGCCGGCCGTCGATCGGCGGCTTGCGCTGAACGAGCGCCCCGCGACCGTCAGCGACAGGGTCGACCACGTGGGCAGGTTGGCGCGTTGCTGGACCCGCTCGGGGGCGGTGGCGTGGCTCGGGTGGGCGTAGAACCCCGCCAGCTCGGAGTCGGCGGGAACGGTGCCGCCCGCATATCCCTGACCGGCGGCGGGGACGCGCACACCCAGCAGCCCGTTTCCGGTGAACGTAGGCGCGTAGTGCTCGGCGGCCTTCGGGCTGTGGGCTGTGAGCTCGAAGCTGCCGCCGTTGCCGGGCATGCCGGATCCGAGAGCGACACCGGGCGCGGCAATGGCCGTCAGCGTGGCAAGGATCCCGGTGAGGGCTGCGCGGCGCACGAGCTTCGGTGCTACGTGTCCTCGGTATCCGCGCCGGACTCGGTGGGCCCGCCGGTCGCGGTCAGCGCCTCCGCCTGCTCGGCCGTCGCTCGGGCGGGGTCGTCCAGGACATCGGTGCGACGCTCCTCGTCGTCGCCGGTCTCTGGCGTGAATTCCATGACGATCTCCGAGAAACGCACCTCGGGGTCATGGATCCCCTCCTCGGTGAGAAGCGCGACGAGCCCTGGATCCGGGGTCTCCGGAACCGACGAGAGCGCGATGATGGAGTAGGTCACGAGGGCCAGGGCAGCGAGGAGAACCAGGAACGCCAGACCGGTCACGACCCAGTGGCCGCCGGCCCACGTGAGGATGATGAGCGCGACACAGGCGGCGACCGCGAGCAGGCCGACGCCGATCGCCTTCACGGTCGTCATCCGCTCAAGCGGACCGCGCTTCGGGCGATCGCCCTGACTGGGCCGGGGCCGGTCGGCGGGGACCCTGACGCGGTCGGCGCCGATCACGTCGCGCAGCGCCTCGGTGAGACGGTGGTTGGCGTCGGCGGACAGCGTCGGCAGGTTGACCTCCACCATCCGCTCTTCAAGTTCATCTGCCATCCGGCACCTTTCGCTCCGTGGGCCGCCGCTGACCCGGGGGGTTGCAAGGGAAACGTATACCCGTTCTGAGGGAGTGCGTCGCAGGCACTACAGCGCGGCGAGGCGACGCGCCGCCTCGGCGATCACCTCCGGGCGCTTGCAGAACGCAAAGCGCACGAGAGTCGGGGCGAGGTGCTTGTCGTCGTAGAAGGTGCCCGTCGGGATCGCCACCACCCCGGCGCGCTCAGGCAGCTCGCGGCAGAACCTCACGGCGTCGGTGCCGACGTCTGCGTTGACGAAGTAGGTCCCCTGCGGGACGAACGGCTCCAGGCCGGCCGCGCGCAACCCATCGCAGAGATGATCACGCGCCTCGCGCAGTTCGGTCGCCAGGCCGGCGAGCACGCTGCGCGGGAGCGTCAGGGCCGCCGCCGCTCCGTGCTGCAGCGGCGTGCCGCCGCTGAAGGTGAGGAACTGCTTGGCCATGCGGGTGGCCGCCACGAGCTCGGACGGGCCCGACGCCCAGCCGATCTTCCATCCCGTGAACGAGAACGACTTGCCGACGCTCGAGATCGTCAGCGTGCGCTGCGCCATCCCCGGCAGCGTCGCCGGAGGAACGTGCTCGCCGTCGAACACGAGGTGCTCGTAGACCTCATCTGAGACGCAGACGAGGTCATGCTCGGTGCACGCCCGTGCCACGAACGCCAGCTCTTCGCGGTCCAGCACGCGACCGGTCGGGTTGTGCGGCGAGTTGAGCAGCAGCAGCCGCGCCCGGCCGGCGCCGCCCGTGATCGCATCATGGAGCGCATCCTCCGTGAGCCGGAACTCGGGCGGACGCAGCGGGACGGTTCGCCGCACGGCGCCCGCGAACGTGATCGTCGCGGCGTAGGAGTCGTACAGCGGCTCCAGCACCACGACCTCGTCGCCCGGGTCGCACAGGCCGAGCACCGCCGCGGCGATCGCCTCGGTGGCGCCGAAGGTGACGATCAGGTCCTCCGGGTCCAGGCCATAGCAGTCGCGCTGGTGGGCGAACACCGCTTCACGCAGCGACGGCACGCCGGGCAGGGGCGCGTACTGATTGGCGCGGCCGGAGCGAAGCGCCGTGACGACCGCTTCGATCGCCTCCGACGGACCGTCGACGTCGGGGAAGCCCTGCCCGAGGTTGATGGCGCCGGTGCGCTCCGCCAGGGCGGTCATCTCGGTGAACACGGTCGTGCCCAGTCCATCGAGGCGTGCGGCGGTTCGCATGAGCCGCAGGCTAATCGCTGGCGCTCTCGGCGGGCGTGGCGGTGACGCCCCAGCCCTCCAGCAGCGACTCGGGGGATTGGGGTTCTCCCCCGACCTGTGCCGGCGTGGCCGCGAAGCGGGGGGCTGGGGCAGGCCTGGTGCGCTCCGTGCTCTGGGGCGCGTTGACGAATGCGCCGCGGGCGAGCGCGTGCGGATGGCCGGCGGCCTCATGCAGGCCGAGGACCGGGGTGACGCACGCGTCCTCGTCGGCGAACAGCTCGGTCCACTCGTCGCGGGTCCGGCCGGCGAACGTCTCGGCCAGGCGCGCCCGGTGCTCCGGCCAGCGCTCGCGATCCCACTGGACCATCTCCTCCGGCGGGATCCCGAGCAGCGCCACCAGCCGAGCGTGGAACTGCGGCTCGAGCGCACCGACGGCCATGTGCCGGCCGTCGGAGGTCTCATAGACCTCGTAGAACGGCGCGCCGGAATCGAGCAGGTTCGTCCCCGCGACCTCGCTCCACATCCCGGCCTGACGCAGCCCCTGGATCATCGTGGTCAGCAACGCGGCGCCGTCGACCATCGCGACGTCGATCACCTGCCCCTCGCCGCTGGCCCGGGCGTGCAGCACCGCGCTGACGATGCCGAGCGCGAGCAGCATCCCGCCGCCGCCGAAGTCGCCGAGCAGATTGAGCGGGAACAGCGGCCGCTCGCCCTGGCGTGCGCTCGCGCCCAGCGCGCCGGTGAGCGAGATGTAGTTGATGTCGTGGCCGGCCCGCTGCGCCATCGGACCGTGCTGCCCGTAGCCGGTCATCCGCGCGTACACCAGGCGCGGGTTGCGGGCCAGCGCGGTGTCGGGACCGAGGCCGTTGCGTTCCATCACGCCGGGGCGGAACGGGTCGATCAGCGCGTCGGCGCGTTGGACGATCTGAAGCACGGTGGCCACCGCGGCCGGGTCCTTGAGGTCGAGCGCCAGCTCGGCGCGGCCGGCCGACAGCAGGTCGGCGCCCTCCTCCGAGAGCAGCGTCGGCACTCCCGGTCGCGTGATCCGCAGCACCTCCGCGCCCAGGTCCGACAGCACCATCGCCCCGAACGGGCCAGGGCCGATGCCGGCGAACTCGACGACTCTCACCCCTTGGAGCGGGCCCATCGGGGTGATCCTACGCGGCCGTTGGTGGCACCCTGGTCTCTCGATGACTGTGAGGAGCAGGATCATCCGAGTCGGGCTGGCGATGGTCGCGGTGGTCGTCGCCGCCACGACGGCGGCCTGCGCCCACGGTCTGCGGGCAGCCGCCTCGCAGCCGACCGTGCATGTCGCTCAGGGCACGCTCCGTGGTCGCTTCGCCGACGGGGTCCAGGAGTTCCTGGACGTTCCGTACGCGATGCCTCCCGTCGGGCGATTGCGGTTCGCGCCACCGGCGCCGCCGGTCGGTTGGCGCGGGGTGCGAGCGGCGACGGACCTCGGTCCGGCGTGCGTGCAGTGGGAGTTCAATCCGCCGTCGATTCCGCGCGGCACCCCGACGAGCGAGGACTGCCTGCATCTCGACGTCTACGCGCCCGCGGACGCGCAGCCTGGCCGGCGTCTGCCGGTGTTGTTCTACATCCACGGCGGGGGAAACGTGCAGGGCAGCGGGATCCTCTTCGGCGGCCAGCGATTCGCCCGGCTCACCAACGCGCTGATGGTCTCGATCAACTACCGGCTGGGCCCTGACGGCTGGCTCGCACTTCCCGGGTTCGGTGGGCGCGCCGGCGTGGGCAACGACGGGCTTCTGGACCAGCTTCGGGCGCTGCGCTGGGTGCGACGGAACATCGCCGCGTTTGGCGGAGATCCCCACCGGGTGACGATCGACGGCCAGTCGGCGGGCTCGGAGGCGGTCTGCGACCTGCTGAGCACGCCGCTGGCCAGGGGCCTGTTCCAGCGCGCGATCCTCCAGAGTGGCCCGTGCACGTACCGGACGCCCTACCCGCCCGCCACCGCGGAGGTCTTGAGTCGCGAGTTCGCCCGTGCGGTCGGCTGCTCGGCTCTCAGCGAGGTCGCGCGATGCCTGCGCGCGGTCTCGACCAGCCGGCTCGTATCCGCCGCTCAGCTCTACCCGCTGGGCAACGAGGTCACCGGCACGCGGGCGCTGCCGGTCGTCCCCGCGCGCGCGATTCGCACCGGCCACTGGAACAAGGTGCCGCTCATCATCGGAACCACCCGGGATGAGGCGAAGCTCTTCGAGATCGGTCAGCCGGACCTGACGTCCGCCCAATACGTCGCGGCGGTCCGTGCCGAGTGGGGTGGTCACGCAACCGCCGTGCTGGCGCACTATCCGCTCAGCCGCTACCGGGCGCCGTTCTACGCGCTCGCCGCGGTCGACACCGACTCCCAGACCGCTTGCTACAGCTACTGGATGGGCCTGGAGACCGCGGCCCAGGTGCCGACCTACGAGGAGGAGTTCGACGATCCGACGTCGCCGACCCTGCTCGGCTTCCAACCTCCAGGCATCGACATGTCCAACGCCCACGCCGCCGAGCTGGCCTACCTGTTCAGCTACAGCCTCGCCGAGCGGCCGCTGACCCCCACCGAGCTGGCGCTCGGCGATCGGATGGACCGGTATTGGGGCCGGTTCGCCGCCACCGGCGACCCGTCCGTCACCGGCCAGGTCCCCTGGCCCCGTATGGCTCCGGGCGACCCGCGCGTCCTGCAGCTGCGCCCGACGCGGACCGCGGCCTCCTCGACGCAGTTCGCCGATGAGCACCAGTGCGCGTTCTGGGCGACGTTGGAGCCTCGGAGCAACTGAGCGTCACCCGCAAGCTGTGCCAATCCTGTGACAGCGATGCGTTACCGTCGGGACATGACGACCGTGACCACCGTGATCGGGGAATCGATCCTCGACACCATCGGCAACACGCCGCTGGTCCGCCTCTCGCGGATCGGCGCCGGGCTCCGCCCACAGCTGGTCGCCAAGCTCGAGGTCTTCAATCCGGGTGGCTCGATCAAGGACCGCGTCGCGGTGGCGTTGATCGAGGCCGCCGAGCGCGACGGCAAGCTGCGACCGGGCGGGACGATCGTCGAACCGACGTCTGGCAACACCGGTACCGGCCTGGCGATCGCGGCTCGATTGAAGGGTTACCGCGTGATGGCGGTCATGCCCGACAAGGTCGCGTCTGAGAAGGGCGACCTGCTGCGTGCGCTGGGTGCCGAGGTCGTGCTCTGCCCGACCGATGTCCCACCTGATTCGCCGCGCGCCTACTACAACGTCGCCGACCGGCTGACCGCTGAGATCCCGGGCGCCTTCCAGCCCAACCAATACCACAACAAGGCCAACCCGCAGGCCCACTACGAGACGACCGGCCCGGAGCTCTGGGAGCAGACCGGGGGCGGCATCACGCACCTCGTGCTCGGCGTCGGCACCGGCGGCACCGCGACGGGCACCGTGCGCTACCTGCGCGAGCGCAAGCCCGACCTCGTGGTGATCGGCGCCGACCCGGACGGCTCGATCTACTCCGGCGGCGAGGCCAACGTCCATCCGTACCTCGTGGAGGGTGTCGGCGAGGACTTCTGGCCCTCGGCGTTTGACCCGGCTTCGGTCAGCCGGTGGATCACCGTGTCCGACCGCGACGCGTTCCTCACCACACGGCGCCTGGCCCACACCGAGGGGATCCTCGCCGGCCCGTCCGGCGGGATGGCGCTCCACGCTGCGCTGCAGGTCGGCGCCGAGATCGGCGACCCCCGCGCGATGGTCGTGGTCATCCTGCCCGACGGCGGCCGCGCCTACCTGTCGAAGGTCTACTCCGACGCGTGGATGCGCCAGTACGGCTTCATCTCGCGGTCGGGCCACCTCACCGTCGGTGACGTGCTGCGCCGCAAGCGCGAGGCCGGCGAGCTGCCGGCGCTCGTCACCGTCCAGCCGCACTACCGGGTCCGCGAGGCGATCTCGCTGCTGCACGAGCACCGCGTCTCCCAGCTGCCGGTGGTCAGCTCTGAGGACGTGACCAAGGTGGTGGGGGCGATCGGTGAGCGTGGGCTGTTGAAGCACGCCGCTGCCGACCCCGGGCTGCTCGACGCCGAGATCGGCGCGGTGATGGAACCGCCGTTCGCATCGGTCTCCGCGGAGGACCCGGTGCGCGAGGCGGTGGAACTGCTGGCGGGTGAGCAGCAGGCACTGCTCGTGCGCGGAGCCGACCCGAGCCGGCCGGCCGAGGGTCTGGTCACCCGCGCGGACCTGCTCGAGGCGCTCGCCTCATGAGCTCATCGGAGTCGTCGTTTGCGACTCGCGTGGTTCACGCGGGTCTGGAGCCCGACCCCTCGTTTCGCTCCGTCATCCCCGCGATCCACCAGACCTCCACCTACGCGCAGGAGCGTCCGGGCGCGTTCGTCGGCGATTACGACTACTCGCGGTCGGCCAACCCGACCCGCTTTGCGCTCGAGCAGGCGCTGGGGGAGCTGGAGGGCGGGATGGCGGTCTGCTTCTCGTCGGGCCTGGCCGCCGAGCACGCCCTGCTGACGATCGTGTGCGAGACCGGCTCGCACGTCGTCATGCCCGGCGATCTCTACGGCGGGACCTACCGGCTCGTCGACAAGGTGTTCAGCCGCTGGGGCCTGGATTACACGCTTGTCGGTCAGCGCGACCTCGACGCGGTGTCAGGCGCCGTGCGGGACTCCACCCGGCTGATCTGGGTGGAGACGCCGACCAACCCGCTTTTGGATGTCGTCGATATCGCCGGCGTAGTGGGGCGGTCGGGCAGCGCGCTGGTGGCGGTCGACAACACGTTCGCCACCCCCGTCAACCAGCGGCCGTTGGAGCTCGGCGCGGACTTCGTCGTGCACTCGACCACCAAGTACCTGGGCGGTCACTCCGACGTGGTGGGCGGTGTCGTGGTCACGCGCTCGGAGGAGTGGTACGAGCGGCTGCGCTTCGTCCAGAACTCGGTCGGCGCGGTGCCCGGACCGTTCGACTGCTTCCTCGTACACCGCGGGATCCGGACCCTCGCGTTGCGGATGGCCGCGCACGCGCGCAGCGCCGAGGCGGTCGTCGAGATGCTGCGCGGCTGCAAGGACGTCTCCGACGTCCGCTGGCCGGGCTTCAGCGGCATGGTCTCCTTTCGCCACCCCGACGCCCTCGGGATCGTGGCACGCACTCGCCTGTTCACACTGGCTGAGTCGCTCGGCGGCGTCGAGTCCCTGATCGAGGTGCCCCAGGCGATGACCCACCAGTCGGTCGAGGGCTCCGACGCCGCCGTCCCCGCCGACCTGGTGCGGCTGTCGTGCGGCATCGAGGACCCGGCCGACCTGGCGGTCGACCTGCGCGAGGCGATCGGCTGTCCCCCGGGGGTCCGGACGGGCTGAGTCGGTCGGGCGTGCGCGGGACGGCCTTCTCAGCGCGCGGGCAGAAATGACGTCTGGGATGTCACTCCTGCCCGGGCGCTTGTATGGCCACATGCGCACGGGACGGAATGACGTGTGGGATGTCTCTTCTGCCCGCGCACGGGGGGGTGGACATGGAACGGCTACGGACTCTTCCGTATATGAAGGGTCGCCGATGGCCGTACCGTGAGATCGCCGAGCTGGCGGGGCGCCAGGCCACGATGATCACGCGCATGCAACTGCTCGAGCTCGGGGTGGCTCCGAGCTCCGTGGCTCCGGCGGTCGCGATGGGAAGGTTGCACCGAGTCCACCAAGCGGTCTTCTCGATTGCGCCGCCCGGTGCGCGGCCGCGGTTGGCGCCCGAGCATGCGGCGCTCCTGGCGTGCGGCCCGACCGCACTTCTCTCGCACTGGAGCGCTGCCTGGTTGCACGGCTTGACCGACGGGCAACCGTCCCCGGTCGAGCTGATCGTGGTCGGGGACCGGAGCCGGCGGCGCCCGGGGCTCCGGGTCCACCGCGCCGCTGAGATCGGCCGCGCCGACCGCACGAAGGTCGGCCGGCTGCCGTGTACCGCGGTCGCCCGCACGGTGCTCGACCTCAGCCCGGGTCTCGACGATCCGCGACTGGAGTCGCTGCTCGACCGGGGGCTTCGGTTGGCGACTCGCCCCGCGCTGATCTCGGCGGTGGCCCGCGCGAAGGGTCGGCCGGGGGCGAGACGGGTGAGCGCCCTGCTCGATCCCGAGCGGCCGTCGGCCGAGGCGTGGTCGGAGGCAGAGCGGCGACTGCTCGAGCTGATCCGCGCAAGCGGACTCCCGATCCCCGAGTGCAACGTCCCGCTGGGGCCTAACGGCCCGGTGCCGGACCTCCTGTGGCGCGCGCAGCGCGTGGTCGTCGAATACGACTCGTGGGAGTTCCACAGCGGGCCGGCGTCGTTTCACCGCGACCGCGAGCGCCATAACGAGCTCACCGCACAGGGCTACCAGGTCCTGCACGTCACCTGGCGGGTGCTTCACGAACAATCCGAACAGGTTCTCGTCTGGATCGCACGCGCGGTGGGCGGGCAGAACTGACGTCCCAGATGTCACTTCTGCCCGCGCGTGGGCTGCGCGAGCTCAGCCCCTCTGCAGCAACCGCGACAGGAACCGCTGGGTGTCGGCGCTCTGGGGTGTGGTGAACATCTGCTCGGGCTTGCCGCGCTCCACGATCCGGCCGTCCTGGAGGTAGCAGACCTCGTCGGCGACGTCGCGGGCGAAGCCCATCTCGTGGGTCGCGATCAGCATCGTCATGCCCTCCTGCTTGAGCTCGCGGATGACGCCGAGCACCTCGCCGACCAGCTCGGGGTCCAGAGCACTGGTCACCTCGTCGAGCAGCAGGGCGCGCGGCTGGGTGACGAGCGCGCGCACGATCGCCACCCGCTGCTGCTGGCCGCCGGAGAGCCGGTCGGGATAGTCCTGCGCGCGGTCGCGCAGGCCGAAGCGGTCGAGCAGCGAAAGGCCGCGCTCGCGGGCGTCGCCGGGTTTCATGCCGCCGGCCCTGACCGCCCCGAGCACGACGTTCTGCATCACGTTCATGTGCGGGAAGAGGTTGTAGGCCTGAAACACGAAGCCGAGCCGCCGCCGGAACGGCACCGGGTTGCGGCCCGGGACCGTCATCGGCTCGCCGTCGAGCAGGATGTCGCCGTCGTCGATCTCCTCCAGAAGGTCGACGCAACGCATCAGCGTCGACTTGCCCGACCCGCTCGCGCCGATCAGGGCGACCGCCCGGTGCTCATGGAGCACCAGATCGATCCCGCGCAGCACCGGGCGATCGCCGTAGGTCTTCGTGACCCCCCGCAGCTCCAGGACGGCCGCACCGCTGGAGTCCGACAAGCTCAACGGGGCCCCAGCGCGAGCAGCCCGCCGCGCTCACGCAGTGACCGGATCTGCAGATGGTCGACGAACCGCGTCAACGGGATCGTCACGCACAGGTAGAGCAGTGCGGCGGCGATCAGCGGGGTGTAGTTGAAGTTTGCGGCGGCGAAGATCTGCGCGACGCGGAACGCCTCCTGCGGCCCGATGATCGAGACGAGGGCCACGTCCTTCTGCAGCGAGATGAAGTCGTTGAGCAGCGGCGGGACGACCCGCCGCACCGCCTGCGGGACGATCACATGACGCAGCGCCTGACCGCGGGTGAGGCCGAGCGCGAGCGCCGCCGCGCCCTGGCTCGGGTGGACCGACTCGATGCCGGCCCGGAACACCTCGCTCACGTACGCCGAGTAACACAAGCCGAGCGCCAGACCGCCCAGCACGACCGCACTCGACGGAACCCCGGTGAGCTGGAGCGCGGGCAGCCCGAACCCGATCAGGTAGACCACGAGGATCGTCGGCACGCCGCGCATCACGTCCACGAACACGACGGCGAGGATCTTCAACGGGAACAGGGCCGGCAAATCGATGACGCGGATCAAGGCGATCACCAGCCCGACCACCAGCACCGCCACCTCGACGATGAGGAACATCCGCGCGTCGAGCCAGAACCCCTCGGCGACGTGACCGATCGAGTGGCCGAAGCTCGAGCTGGACAGAAACGTCCTGCGCACCGATGGCCAGCCCGGGGAGGTGAGGATCAGCGCGGCCAGGCCGCCCAGCACGACGATCGTGGAGACCGACGAGATGGTGATCGCGCGCCGGCGCCGCACGCGGCGGGCCGCTTCTCGGTCCTGACGAGTGGTCAGGGGAGCGTCGGCTTCCACGGACCTAGTGGAGCACGGGGACCTTTGCGGCCGACGCGATCCACCGCTTGGACAGCGCGGCGAGAGTCCCGTTGGCGCGCAGTGCCCCCACGGCGCGGTCGACGCAGCCGGCGATCGGATCGCCCTGGGCCATCAGCATGCCCCAGCGGTCTCCGCCGGCGGCATTGAACTGCCCGGCGATCGTCGAGCCCTTCAGCTCGGAGGTGAGCTGGAAGCCGGTGGCGAGGTCGACGATGATCGCGTTGACGCGGCCGATCTTGAACGCGTTGACGACGTCGTTGGACGTGTTGAACACGTCGGGCTGGTTGCTCGGCTTGATCGCCGACTGCACCGCCGACAGGGACGTGGTGCCGATCTGCACGCCGATCTTCGCCTTCTTGAACGCTGCCAGCGACGTCGCGTGGGCGAGCGGCGAGTTCGCCTTGACCAGGATCCCCTGCGGGTTTGTGTAGTAGGGCGTGGAGAAGGTGACGACCTTCGCGCGCGCGGGCGTGATCGAGATCTCGTTGATGTCGAAGTCGAAGGACTTCGGCCCGGGGGCGTAGGAGGAGTCGAACGGCTCGACAACCCACTTGAGCTTGTCCTGTGCGTAGCCGAGCTTCTTGGCCACCGCGTAGGCGACGGCGCTCTCGAAGCCCTCGCCGTTCTTCGGGTTGTTGTGCTCGAAGTAGGGCGGATACGCGGGCGAGTCGGTGGCGACGGTCAGCACGCCCTTGGAATGCGTGGCGAGCTTGGCCGGCGTGCAGGCCTTGCCGGTCGCCTTGACCGGGGCTGACGCGGTCTTCTTCGGCGTCCCGCAGCCGGCGAGGACCAACCCGCCGAGAACGGCGGCACAGGCCAGCGAGGAAATGCGCGAATTCATCATCAAGGCGCACAATCTATCCGGCGAAGCGGAGACATATGCTCACGCCATGACCTCCGCGCTTCCTGACAGGGTCCTGATCCGCGAAGTGGGGCCGCGCGACGGCTTCCAGAACGAGCCCGAGCAGATCCCCACCGACGACAAGATCCGCCTGATCGACGCGCTTGCGCGCACCGGTCTGCCGCGTGTCGAGGTCACGAGCTTCGTGCGGCCCGAGGTCGTCCCCCAGCTCTCCGACGCCGCCGAGGTGCTGTCGCGAATCGACATCCCCGATGGCGTCAGCACCGCGGTGCTCGTCCCCAACCGCCGCGGCCTGGAGGGCGCCCTGGCGCACCGCCGGAAGCTCGACGAGGTCATCCTGTTCCTCAGCGCCTCGGAGTCGCACAACCGTCACAACGTCAACCGGTCGGTCGCCGAATCGCTGGAGGCGATCACCGAGCTGCTCGGGGTGATCGCGCGCGAGGGCCTACGCCCGGTGGCCTCGATCTCGACCGCGTTCGGTTGCCCCTATGAGGGCCACGTCTCGCCCGAGCGCGTCTACGAGCTGGCCGAGCGCCTGGCCGAAGCGGGGGCGCGCGAGGTGAGCTTCGGCGACACGACCGGGATGGCAAACCCGCGACAGGTGGGGGAGTTCTTCACCGCCGCGCTGGAGCGCCTGCCCGGCGTCGAGCTCAACGGACACTTCCACAACACCCGCGGTCAGGGCCTGGCCAACGTGCTGGCGGCGCTCGAGGCGGGCGTGACGAGCTTCGACGCGAGCTTCGGCGAGCTCGGGGGCTGCCCGTTCCCGCCGGGTGCGACCGGCAACATCGCCACCGAGGACCTCATCTCGATGCTGCATGAGATGGGCGTCGAGACCGGCGTCGACCTGGAGGCGTTGCTTGCCGTCGGCCGTGATGTGCAGGAGGTCCTCGGCCGCCCGCTCGGCAGCCACGTGCTCACCGCCGGGCCAGTTGTCTGGAATGGCTGAAACCGCCGTCGCCCGGCCGCGCGGGGGCAGCGAGACTTCAGGATCAATTCGATCAGATTAAGTGCAGAAGGAGAGACCGATGGAGATATCTCGAGTAGCGATCGTCGGCGCAGGCTTCATGGGGTCCGGCATCGCGGAGTCGTGTGCGGCTGCTGGTGTCGACGTGACCGTGTACGAGCCTGAGGAGGCGCCGCTGGTGCGTTCGCGCTCGCGTCTGGCGCAGTCGACCGATCGCGCGGTCTCGCGCGGGAAGATGAGCGCCGACCAGGCCGAGACGCTCAAGGGCCGGATCGCCTACACGACCTCGCTTGAGGATCTGGACGGCGTCGACGGCGTGATGGAGGCGGTCGTCGAGGATCCACGCGTGAAGGGCAAGCTGTTCAAGATGCTCGACGAGCGGTTGCCCGACGCTCGATTCCTGGCGTCGAACACGTCCTCCATCCCGATCGCGGAGATCGGCTCGTGGACGCGGCATCCCGACCGGGTGCTGGGGCTGCACTTCTTCTCACCGGTGCCGGTGATGAAGCTGGTGGAGGTCGTGGTCGCGCTCGACACCGCGCAGGAGACGATCGCGGTCGCCGAGGGGTTCGCGTCGGGGATCGGCAAACGGCCGATCCAGACCAAGGATCGCTCGGGGTTCATCGTCAACATGCTGCTCGTGCCGTACCTGATGGCAGCGGTCCGGATGTATGAGGACGGCTTCGCCACCCGCGAGGACATCGACGAGGGGATGCGGCTGGGGTGCGGGCATCCGATGGGGCCGTTGACGCTGTGTGACTTCATCGGCCTGGACGTGCTGTACGCGGTCTGTGACTCGCTCTATGAGGAGTTCAAGCGGCCGGAGTACGCGCCGCCGCCGCTGCTCAAGCGGATGGTCGTCTCCGGCCACCACGGCCGCAAGGCCGGCCGCGGCTTCTACGAGTACGAGTCCTAGCCGGCGACCGCCGCCGCCCGGTCTCGCGCGGCGGGCGCCCGGTCCTCCGCGGCCCCGCCCTGCGGGTGGAAGTCGCGCTGGCGGATGAGCACGATCGCCAGCGCCCCCGCCACGAGTGCCACCAGCGCGCCCACCAGCAGCAACGTGTCCAGCGCCGCGGCGTAGTGCGCGGTGAGCGTCGCCGGGGTCGCGCCGCTCATCCGGCCGGCGAAGATCGAGCCGAGCGCCGCCACCGCGGTGGCGATCCCGATCTGGCGGAACGTCGTGTTGATGCCCGACGCCATGCCCGCGTCCTGGGGGGCGACGACGCCGACCGCGGTGGAGGCCAGCGGCGGGTTGACCATGCCGCTGCCGGCGCCGGCGACCGCGAAGCCGAGGATCAGGTGCGTCCACGAGGAGCCCGGCCCGATCCCGCGCATGAGCAGCATGCCGACGCCGACGAGCAACAGCCCGGGGCCGATCAGCCAGCGGACCGGGATCTTCTCCGACAGGCGGCCGGCGGGGACCGCCGTCAGCATCGAGCCGGCCGTGATCACGACGAGCCGCGCACCGGCGCCGAGCGCTGACTCGTGCAGGCCGTCCTGGAGGTAGATGACGAGGTACAGAAGCATCGCGTAGAGCGAGCCGTTCATCCCGAAGGCGGCAGCGAGGCCGCCGACGAACGTCGGCTTGCGCAGCAGCGTGAGGTCGAACATCGGCTCCCGGCGCGCGCGCTCGAGGATCGGGAACGTCCCGAGCGCCGCCGCCGCGATCGCCAACGAGATGATCACCCGCGTCGAGCCCCACCCCGCGCGATCTGACTCGATCAGGCCGTAGACGAGCGCGACCAGCCCGAGCGTGAACACCGCGAAGCCGGGGACGTCGATCCGGCGCGAGTGCGGCGGGCGGAACTCCTTGACCCCGATCAGGGTGACGAGGATCGCGATCGCCCCGAACGGGAGGTTGACGAAGAAGATCCAGCGCCAGGAGAGCTCGGTCGTGAGCAGACCCCCGAGGACCGGGCCCAGCGCGCCGGCCAGGGTGACGACGGCGCCCCAGATCCCGAACGCCATGCCGCGCTCGCGCCCGTGGAAGGTCTGCGCCAGCAGCGCCAGCGAGGTGGCGAAGATCGTCGCACCGCCGATGCCCTGCAGCGCGCGGAAGACCACGAGCTCGGTGCCCGAGCCGGCGATTCCGCACAGCAGAGAGCCAACGGTGAAGATGAGCAGGCCGAGAGCGAACACGCGCCGCCGGCCGAGGATGTCGGCGAGCGACCCGGTCGGGAGCAGCAGCGCGGCGAGCGACAGCGAGTAGGCGTCGATCGTCCACTGGATGTCCGAGAAGCTCGTGTGGAATGCGCCGCGGATCGCCGGCAGGGCGACGACGACGATCGTCAGGTCGACCAGCAGCATGAAGGTGCCGAGGCAGACCGCAAGGAGCGTCAGCTTCTTGCGTGGTTCTGAAGGAGGAGAGAAGACCATGCGGCCGAGCCTAGCACAAGAGCTTGTGAGAACAAGAGCTTGTAGATACAAGGACTTGTGCAGTGGGTTATCCTCCACCGGGATGGACGACACGACCGATCCCGCGGCGCCGCAGGCCGTTGAGCCCCCGCTCGCGCATCGCGATCAGCTCAACGACCTCCTCTGGGAGACGACGACATACATCGAGTCGATGGGGGAGTCCGCGCTCGCCGGAACGCCGCTGACGCTCGCCTCCAGCGGCATGCTCGCCGCGGTGCTCGCCGAACCGGGCGTCACGATCGCGGAGATGTCCCGGCGCATGCCGAAGTCCCAGCAGGCGATCAGCCAGGTCGCCGCGCGGCTGGAGAAGCTCGGCCTGCTCGAACGGCGCCTGGGCTCGGGCCGGGGCGTCGGCCTGTTCGTCACCGACGACGGCCGGGCGATGGCGGAGGTCGGCCTCGCGCGCGAGCGTGAGCTCGTTGAACGTCTGCGCGAGCTGCTCGGCGACGAGCGCTACGAGAAGCTCTCGCACCTGCTGCTCGAGACCCGCGCGATCGTGCGCGAGGCTCAGGCCGGCGGGTCGGAGGGAGCGGCTTAGGCCGGTTCCGCCGCCAGGGCGACGGTCGGCGCGCACAGCTGGTAGACGTGCTCGGTCGCTCCGCGGCGGGGGATCTCGTCGCAGATCTCGATGAAGCCGAGCTTGTGCAGCTGGCGGAAGTGGTAGGCGAGAGCACCGACCGACTGGCCGAGCTCGCGGGCTGCCACGACCGGGCTGAGCGTGCCGTTGCTGCGCATCAAGCGGATGATGCCTCCGCGGGCGGGGTGGCTGAGAGCCTTGGCCCAGGTCGCGTCGGTTTCGGCGAGCGACAGGATCGCGTCGGCAAGCGTCGCATCGTCCAGCTTGCGACGCCGTCCGTCGGCGATCAGATTGGTCAGCTCTTCTCGATTCATCATCAGGTCAACCGTGCTGACCAAATATAACAAATTCGTATGAACCTATTTAGGCAAAGCGTTAAAATCGTGAGATCGTTTGGCCGCGTAGGCTGACGCCGTGCTCCAGCCCGCCAACGACCGACCGCCGGAGGCGCAGCCGGGGGCGCACTTGGGCATCCTCGGGGCCGGGCAGCTCGCGCGGATGGATCTCGAGGCGGCGATCGCACTCGACCTCGACATGACCGTGCTCGCGTCCTCCACCGGGGACGCGGCGGTCAGAGCCGGCGCGCGGGCGCGCGTGGGCGACCACCACGACCTCGCGGTGCTCGAGGCATTCGCCGCCGAGGTCGACGTCGTGACCTTCGAGTTCGAGGGGGTCGACCCCGCACACCTCACCGCGCTGGAGCGCGCCGGCCACCGGCTCGTTCCACCGGCCCGCGCCAAGCTCTTCGCCCAGGACAAGCTCCACCAGCGCCGCGGACTGGCTGCTGCCGGATTCCCCGTCCCGCCGTTCGCCCACGCCCGCACCGCGATCGACCTGATGGAGTTCGCCGCCGGCTACGGCTGGCCTGTCGTGATGAAGGCGCCGCGCGGTGGGTATGACGGCCGCGGCGTGGTGGTGGCGACGACCGAGTCGGAAGGCGCCGCCTACCTCGCCGAGCTGCCCGGGGGGGCGCTGCTGGAGCCCGCGCTCGCCATCGAGTGCGAGCTCGCCGTCCAGGTGGCGCGGACCTCCGGCGGGACGATGGTCACCTACCCCGTCGTGGAGACCATCCAGCGCGACGCGATGCTTCGCGAGCTCATCTGCCCCGCGGACATCAGCGATCAGCACGCGTTGCAGGCGTGCGAGCTGGCCCGCGGCATCATCGCCCACATCGGCGCCACCGGCATCGCCGCGGTCGAGCTGTTCCTCACCCCGGAGGGGCTGCTGGTCAACGAACTGGCGCTTCGCCCGCACAACTCCGGACACCACACGATCGAGGCGACCGTCACCTCGCAGTTCGAGCAGCACCTGCGCGCGGCGCTCGACTGGCCGCTGGGGGAGACCCGGCTGCGCGCCCCCGCCGCGGTCACCGTCAACGTGATCGGCCCGGCCGATGGCTCGGACCCGCGGTCCCGGCTGCGCGAGGCACTGGATGTCGGTGGAGCGCATATCCACCTGTACGGCAAGCAGGCCCGCCCGGGCCGTAAGCTCGGCCACGTGACCGCGCTCGGCAGAGATCGCGCCGCCGCCCGCCAGACCGCGTGGCGCGCCGCCAGGATCCTCGAGGGGACGTCGTGAGCGCAGAGCGGCCGGCCGAGGTGGGCATCGTGATGGGCTCGGACTCCGACCTGAAGACGATGCGCGCCGCGGCCGAGGCGCTTGACGAGTTCGGCGTCGCCCACGAGATCCGCGTCGTCTCCGCCCACCGTGCGCCGCGGGACATGATCGAGTACGGGACACGCGCCCACGAGCGCGGGTTGCGAGTGATCATCGCGGGCGCGGGTGGCGCCGCGCATCTGCCGGGGATGCTCGCGTCCGCCACGCCGCTGCCGGTGATCGGCGTCCCGGTGGCGCTCGCCCACCTCGACGGCATGGACTCGTTGCTGTCGATCGTGCAGATGCCCGCGGGCGTGCCCGTGGCGACCGTCGGCATCGGCAACGCCCGCAACGCCGGGCTGCTGGCGATGCGGATCCTCGCCGCCGGCGACCCGGAGCGCACGGCGGCGATGCTCGCGTTCCAGCACGGGTTGCTGGAGACGTCGCGGGCGAAGGACGCCCGCGTGCAAGCGGACGCCGAGTAGCCGCCCCGACCCAGCAGGCCCGCGATCCCCCGAGACCCGGCTGCTCAAACCGCGCTTCGTCAGTTACTTGACAAAGTCACTAGAGTTAATGCAGTAGAGCGCAGAGGGGAGTGTGCGACCGGGTGGGTCATCCGACGCGCAGCCTGTCGCGAAGCGCAAAGTCAATTAAAGACATGGAAATAATGCGCTTTGGACGACACAGCAACTGCGGCACCTGCGGGACGCTGGGAACGAGAGCCGGCCTGCGGCCCGCGCGACCGGCCCGGACCCCCGGACGAACAACCACACAGGAGGATGAGTTGGGCAATCGACTGTCCCGCGGCGCGCTGAGGCGAGCTGCGCTGATGACGATGTGCGTCGGTGCCGGCGCGTGCGCGGTTCCGGCGACGTCCAGTGCGGCGACGATCACGCCGGCCTCGTTCACGAGCTGCTCGGGGAGCCTCAAGCCCGACTCTGGCGCCAAGAAGGCCAGCGAGACCGGGCTGCTCGACTACAGCTTCACGTGCAACGGCGGGATCGTCGCGTACACGATCATCGCCTACCAGTCCGGCGACGGTGGCTCGGCGATCCAGGACTTCGCGCCCTCGCCGCTGATCCTCGAGACCGACAACCGGACCCCGAGCCCGACCGAGACGGTGACGTGCGAGGGGGCCCAGCCCTCCAACGGCATCAACTGCAACACCGGGACCTACCTGTCGGAGATCACCGGCGGCTACTACACCGACGGCTCGATCCAGCTCGGGCAGACCTACTGCAAGCACCTCCCGACTCCGGCGAAGGGCAAGACGCTTCGCCCCGGGACACCGGCGATTGCGACCGCGCGGGTGCAGCTGATCGTGACCGACTGGAGCGGCGCGCAGGACGGGCCGTTCGCCCTCCGCGAGTCGAAGGCCTGCCCGTCGGTGCCGAGCACCGCACCCGTGCCGGCCAGGAGCAAGGCGTCAACCAGGAAGTCCACGAGCTCGAAGCAATCGGGCTCCAAGAAGCAGACCACGGCCGGGGCCAAGAGCTCAGCTCGCTGAGCGACCCCACACGAGAAAGAGGAACCACGTGAGGACACGATTCCGGAAGGCGCCGGTGAAGACGCTGGCCGCCGCAGGATTGACGATGACGATGTTCGCGGTGCCGGCTGTCGCAAGCGCGACCACGCTGACCGGCTCGGGCTCCAGCGCGGCCCAGCCGTACATGCTCGAGCTGTTCAAGGAGTACAGCTCGATCAACAAGTCGATCCATTTCAAGTACATCGCCGACGGCGGCAACGCCGGCGTCAAGGACGTGCAGGCGGGACGCTCGCAGTTCGCCATCAACACCCGCCCGCCGCTGCCCTCGGATGCCGGCACGACGTACGTGAAGTTGTTCCTGGACGGCCTATGCATCGGCGTCAACAGGTCCAATTCGCTGACCAACATCTCGATGACGGACCTGAAGAACGTATTCCTCGGGGTCGACACCAACTGGGGCCAGGTCGGTGGCTCGAGCCTGTCGACGACGATTGACCCGATCGGCCGTAACTCGGCCGCTGGGCAGTACACGTTCTTCCAGTCCTCGGTGCTCGGCGGCGCCACGCAGGCCTCCAACGTGGCGCAGGACACCTCCGATGGTCTGGTCCAGATCGGGATCGGCAAGGACCCGAACTCGATCGGGTACGTCGGCCTGGCCCACTCCGGCTCGCCGGTGAAGAAGGTCTCGGTCAACGGTGTGAGCTGCACGGCGACGAACATCCGCAAGGAGACCTATCCGCTGTACCGCTACGACTGGGGCGTCGTCCCGACCGGGAAGACCAACCGCCAGGTGATCAAGTTCCTGGAGTGGGTCCGCACCAGCAAGACCGCGGGCCAGGTCATCAACCGGGCCGGCGCCGTCGCGGCGTTCAACCACAGGTAGGTTCCGATTCGGTCAGGGATTGACATCGGGGAGCCATTCATGGATGAGGAGTTCCTCGAATACGAGGAGCCCGGAATCGACCAGGACAAGCGCGCCGAGCTCGGGCTCGGCGCGCTCGTCTGCCTGGTGGTGCTCGTGCTCCTGGCGATGCTCGCTTTCATCCTCAAGGAGGCGTGGCCGTCGTTCTCGCACAACGGCCTGCATTGGTTCGGGACCGGCGGCAACGTCGATCAGCAGCTGCAGGCGATCTTCACCGCCGGCGACAACAACCAGCGCTCCAACCTCCTGGTGCGGGCGTGGCCGATCGTGTGGAGCACGATCCTCACCACCGGAATCTCGGTCGTGTTCTCATTCGTGTGCTCGCTGTTCGTCGCGGTCTTCATGGTCGAGTTCGCGCCCGGATGGCTGCAGCGGGTACTCGAGCCGGTGATCAGGCTGCTGGCCAGCGTGCCGTCGGTCATCTACGGGCTGGTCGGCGTGCTCGTGGTGGTGCCGTTCATCGGCAACCACCTCATCTCACAGTCCGAGAAGGCGTCGGTGACGCCGGTGATCTCGCTGAGCGGATACAGCCTGCTGGCCGCCGTCGTGATCCTCACGGTGATGATCTCGCCGATCATGATCGCGATCTTCGCGGAGGGCCTGAGGTCGGTTCCGCGCAACTGGCTGGAGGGCTCGCTGGCACTCGGCGTCAACCGCTGGCGCACTTTCTGGAAGATCGCGGTGATGTCCGCGCGGCCGGCACTCATCGCCGGCACCGTCCTGGCGACCGCCCGCGCGCTCGGCGAGTCGGTGATGCTCGTGATGGTCGGCGGCACCGCTGCGTTCGCCCCCAATCCGGCCGACGGGCTGATCTTCTTCGTCGAGCCGTCCCGCGGCGTTGCGGCCTCGATCCTGCAGTACAAGGACGAGATCACCTCGGCGCCGATGAAGCAGACGCTGTTCGCGTTCGCCGCGGTGCTGCTCGTCTCTGCGCTGGCGCTGTCGCTGTCGGGCTGGGCGGCGAAGCAGCCCCAGAAGCGCAACTTCAACGTCGGCGGCACCGTATGACCAGCCCGACCGTTGCCGGGATGCCCGCTCCGTCACCGGCGCCGCGCAACGCGGGCGGCCGGCGCGGCCCGCGGGAGTCGAGCAGCTCGTGGCGGCTCACCGACCGCCTTGGCCTGGCGCTGGCGTGGGTGCTCGGCGTCCTGTTCTGCGTGATCGCGATCGCGATCGTGGTCTTCCTCGCGATCCAGGGCATCCGCTACCTGCATCCGAACCTGATCTGGACCAACCCCAAGGTCGCCAACACGCAGGCCGGCAGCGGCGGCTTCCTCGATCCGCTGCTCGGGACGCTCATCGTCGGGGTGCTCTCGCTCTCGCTCGCCGGTCCGGTCGGAGTCGGCGTCGCGGTGTGGCTGGTGGAGTACGGACGGCCCAGAGCGCTGGCGCGGCTCGTCGAGTCAACGGTCGAGATGCTCGCCGGCACGCCGTCGATCGTCCTCGCGCTCTTCGGCCTGCTCATCTTCCAATCGAAGTTCCTCGGCTTCCTGTCGGCGACCAACGCGGGGGTCGTGTTCGGAAAGTCGTGCCTCGCCGCCGGCTTCATGCTGCTGTTCGTGGCGCTGCCCTACGTCGTGGCGACGGTGCGCGAAGGGCTGCTGGCGATCCCCAACCACGTGCGCGAGGCGTCCTACGCGCTTGGCAAGAGCAAGATCGCCACGATCCGGCGCGTTCTGCTGCCGTCCGTCCGCCCGTCGGTGATCACCGGCTCGATGCTCGGCTTCGGTCACACGATCGGCGACACCACGATCATCCTGCTGCTGATGGGGGACACCGGCGCCTTTCAGGGCGTCGGTCACGTGCCGCTGCTCGGGACTCTGCGCGGGACGGGCTCGACGATGACGAGCTACATCTACGACAACGCGCCGACCGGCGATCTGAACCACGCCCAACTCGCCTACGCCGCCGCGTTCGTGCTCCTGCTGGTCGTGCTCGCGCTCAACCTGATCGTCGACATCTTCGCCCGCCGCTCAAGGGAGCTTCGATGGAGCTGAGCCAGATGGAGTCAAGACAACCACCGCCCGTCCGCCGGCTCACGCCGGGGACGACGCTCAAGTCCTGGCCGGCCGGCCGCCAGGTGGCGCCGGTCCCGGCCCCCGACGTGGCGCACGCTCCGACACAGAACGGCACGCCGCTGGTCACCACCAAGCGCACCGACCGCGAGATCGTGCCGACGATCGACCGGATGCACGTCGACGAGGTGTCGATCGCCTACGGCCACAAGGCGGCGGTGCGATCGGTGTCGCTGCCGATCCGCCAGGGTGAGGTGCTCGCGCTCATCGGCCCCTCCGGGTGTGGCAAGACCACTCTGCTGCGGTCGCTCAACCGGCTCACCGAGCTGACCCGCGCCGCATCGCTGAGCGGCCGGATCACGCTCGACGGCACCGACATCGCCACGCTGGAGCCGACCGCGCTGCGGCGGCGGGTGACGATGGTCTTCCAGCAGCCCAACCCGTTCCCGATGTCGATCTTCGACAACCTGGCGTACGTGCTGCGCGAGCAGGCTCGCCGGCGCCCGCGCAAGGCGGCGCTGCGGCCCGCCGTCGAGGATGCCCTCGCGCGGGCGGGCCTGCTGGAGGAGGTCAAGGACAACCTCGACCATCCCGCGCTGCGGCTGTCCGGCGGCCAGCAGCAGCGGCTGTGCATCGCACGCGCGCTGGCGGCGCGCCCCGAGGTGCTGTTGCTCGACGAGCCCTGCTCGGCGCTCGATCCGCAGTCGACCAAGGTGATCGAGGATCTGGTGGTCAAGCTGCGCGAGGAGGTGGCGATCGTGATCGTCACCCACAACCTCCAGCAGGCGTTCCGGATCGCCGACCACGTCGGGTTCATGTACCTCGGCGAGCTCGTCGAATACGGCAGCTCCGGCGCGCTGTTCGGCAACCCGCGCCAGCAACGGACACGGGACTACATCAGTGGTGCGTTCGGTTGATCGCCGACGCACGCCGCGACGGGCCCGCGCCGGCCTGGCCGGGGTGGGAGCCGTGCTGACACTCGCCGGCTGCTCGACCACCCAGGACGAGGCGGCCCGCCTGCAGCTGAACTCCGCGCGCATCCGCGCCGCGGAGCAGAAGACCGTCGTCCGCGCCGCCGGCTCGGCGGTCGAGGTCAGCGACGTGTCGATGCTGTCCACGCCCGGGACGCACACGTTCGTGGTCGACGTGCGCAATCCCGGTGCGCATGCCGTCACTGATCTGCCGATCTCCGTCGGGGTGCGTGAGCACGGCGATCGCCGCGTCTACCTCAACTCCCATTCCGGCCAGGAGCTCTCCTACTTCGACGCCCACCTGCCGCGCATCGCGGCCGGCAGCTCGGTCACCTGGGTGTTCGCCACGCCCCACCCGGTGCCTCTCGGCGCGCGTCCGTTCGCGTTGGTCGGCGCCCACCCCGCGCCGGTGGTGTCCGCGACGGCCACGGCTCCGGCGATCGGGGTTCACGTCACCGCTACCCACGCCGGCGCGCGTGGGCGGACCTGGCTGACAGTCACGCTGCGCAACAACACATCGGTGCCCCAGTACCAGATGCCCGTGTACGCGGTCGCCCGGCGCGGTCGCCGGGCGGTCGCCGCCGGCCAGTTGATCGTCCCCCACCTCGGCACGCAGCGGTCCCTGTCGCTTCGTGTCCCGATCCAGGGCTCCCTTCAACACGCGCGACTGAGCGTCGCCGCGCTTCCCACCATCGTCCATTGAGGAGGCAATCGTGAGTTCGCCTGACCACGAGCACGATCCACAGACCGCCGTGACCGCGATCCACGCGGCCCCGAGCGTGCCGACGCAGTGCGACGAGTGCTCGGCGCCCGTCGACGAGGAGCAGCGCTACTGCGTGGTGTGCGGTGCCCACCGCCGCCACGTCGAGGATCCGGCCGCGCGGTACCTGAGCGAGCTGACCGCGCGCTCCCGCTCAACCCGTTCAGCGACGGTCGCTCGACCGGTGCGCCAGACGGCGGCCCGCAGCCGCGGCCTCGGGCTGGCGGTCGCGCTGGCACTCGTGCCGGTGGCGGCGGCCGTCGGCGTCGTCGCCGAGCGCTCCTCCAACAACGGGAACGCAAAGCTCATCCACGCGCTCGTGCTCGAGCGCCAGGCTGCCAACGCGGACGCCGCAACCTCGACGAGCGCCGGCACCACCGCCACGAGCGCAGGCGCCACCACGAGCGCGGACGCCGGGAACGCCCAGCAGCGCGGGAACGCGGCCGGATCGAAGAAGCACTCGCACGCCAAGGGCGCCAAGCACGTCACCCAGAGCAGGAGCACGAGCATTCCGGGCGGCACCGCGATCTCGACCGCGCCGACCCAAGCACAGAAGAACGCCGGTGCCAAGGCGACCAAGAAGGTGCAGAGCTCGAAGGGAAAGAACTACGTGAACTCGCAGCAGAACCTGCCGGGAACGGTGGTGGTCCCGTGAAGCTGCTCGGCCGAACGCCTGCGCCCACGGTCACGTCCGCACCGGCCGGCGAGACCGCCTCGCCGAGCGCTGAGCTGCTCGCGCAGCGCGAGCGGCTCACCGAGCGCTTTGCGCTGATGCAGTCCGAGCTCGGCGGCCTGTTCTACGAGATGGCGGTCCGTGACCACATCACGCTCGAAGTGCTGATCGAGAAGGCCGCGGCGCTGCAACGGATCGACATCGAGCTCGCGCAACTGGGCTACCTGCTCGACAGCGGCGACCGCTCGATCGGCGGCCACTGCCCGAGCTGCGGCCTGGCCCATGCGCGCGGCGCGGCGTTCTGCTCGCAGTGCGCCTCGCCCCTGGAGCAGCGAGTCGCCTGAGCGATGCGCCGTCTGCCCCAGATCCGCTTCAGCCGCTCCGCGCTGATGATGATCGCGGTCGTCTCGGCTGCCGCGACGTTCGTGATCCTGCACGGCAGCGGCGGGCGCACGCCCGCCCAGATGGCCGCGCTGGCTGCGCTGCGCGACAAGCCGCACGCGCTGCCGACGGTCACGACGGCATCGGCGACGACCCCCGCCGCCTCCCACGCGGGCGCCAGCTCGTCGGCCGGTGGCGGATCAGGGAGCGGCGCTTCCAACGTCGGTGGCTCGGGCGGCGGGTCGTTCTCCAGCGGTGGTGGGTCCTTCTCGGGCGGCAGCGCAAGCTCGACGCCGGCCTCCGCCTCCGGAAGCTCGGCCGTGGGGTCGACGACCGCGACGACCCAGACGTCGACGACCTCCAGCTCTACGCACTCCCAGACGACGAAGTCCGACGTGCCCAAGCTCAAGCACGTGTTCGAGATCATGCTCTCGGCGCCGAAGTACGCAGCCGCGTTCGGCCACGGGTCGACGCTCACCGCGCTGCACTCGCTCATCCACAAGGGCACGCTGCTCACCAACTACCACTCACTCGGGGCCGGCGAGCTGGCCGATGAGCTGGCAGCGGTGAGCGGCCAGGCGCCCAATCGCGACACCAGGCTGGGCTGCGCCTCCTACGTCGACTTCCCGACCGCGGCGGTGGCCAACCAGGCGGGCATCGTGCCGGGCACGGGATGCGTCTATCCGGACACCGCCCTGACGATCGGCGATCAGGTCACCGCCTCGGGAGCGACGTGGGGCGCCTACGTCGCGGACATGGGGAAGGAGACCTGCGTGCATCCAAACTCCGGCGCTGTCGACAACGTGCTGCCCACCGGTGCGCAGGCCGGCTACGACACCCGCCACAACCCGTTCATCTACTTCCACTCGCTGCTCGACCTCGGAGACTGCGCCGGCGACGACGTCGACCTCAGCAAGCTGCCCGCGGCGCTCGCCCATCCCGCCAAGTCACCCGCGTTCGCGTATGTCGCCCCGGACGCGTGTGCCGACGGCGACCCGACGACGGCCACCGCCACCACGACGACCACCTCGACGGCGACGACGCCGAGCGCGACCACGGTCACGACCGACACGACCCCGGCCGTGGCGAGCACCACCGAGACGACGCCGGCCTCGCCGACCACTGCGACGGCCCCGGCCACCCCGACCACCCCGGCCACCCCGACGACCCCGGACGGCTGCCCCGCCACAAGCCCGTCGGGCCTCACCGCCGAGAACGCGTTCCTGAAGTCGTGGGTCCCCAAGATCCTGCGCTCGGCCGCCTACAAGCACGATGGCGCGCTCGTGATCGCGTTCACCCGCAGCGGAGCCGCGACCGGTCATCCGGCACGTACCGGGGCGCTGATCCTGTCGCCCGACGCCCGCCGTGGCGCCAAGGTCACGACCGCGCAGTCGCCGTACTCGTTGCTGCGCTTCGACGAGGACGCGCTGCACCTCACGCCGCAGCTCGCCCACGCCAAGGCGGCGAAGGGGCTCGCGGCAGCCGTCCTCGCGGCCGGCAAGCGCTGAGTCGCCGGGCTACTCCGCGGCCGTGGCCACGCCCGCCGCGATCCGCGCCGCCGCGTCGGTGAACCCGGTGAGGACCTCGGCGTTGGTGACGCTGGTCCGGCACGCATCGACCCAGGCAGTCGCCAGGCGCGACCGGTCGGCGCCGTCGGCGATTGCCTCGACGGTCGCCGTGAGCGTCGTGGCCGCCGGGTCCGAGAGCCCCTTGAGCGGGCGGCCGAGTCGCCGGCCGTCAGCGCCGTAGGCGGTCACCGTCCAGCCGGCGCGCTCGGAGCCGACGGCGATGCCGAAGGCAAGCCCGGGCCGGCCGGCCACCTCGGGAGGAGCGATCAGCGGCGGCCGGCGCGAGAGGAACCTGGGCAGTGGGCTCACGCAGATCGAGGCTAGTTGCCTCCAACCGCGGCCGGCGCCGGGCGACCCTGGGGATCAGGGGCGCCCGGCACTGGCGGAGGACTGGCTCAGGCCAAGCCAGTCGCGGTTGATGACGCCTAGGCCAGGTCGAACCGGTCGAGGTTCATGACCTTGTCCCACGCGGCGACGAAGTCGCGCACGAACTGCTCCTTCGCGTCGTCTGAGGCGTAGACCTCGGCGACCGCGCGCAGCTCCGAGTTGGAGCCGAACACGAGGTCGGCGCGGCTGCCGGTCCACGTCTCGCCGTTCGGACCCCGTCCGGTGAACGCGCTTGAGTCCGGCGTCGCCGGCACCCAGGTGGTGTCGAGGTGCAGCAGGTTGACGAAGAAGTCGTTCGTCAACACCCCCGGGGTCGAGGTGAGCACGCCGAGCGACGAGCCGTCGTGGTTGGCGCCGAGCACGCGCAGGCCACCAACCAGGACCGTCATCTCCGGCGCGCTGAGGGTGAGCAGGTTCGCCCGGTCGATGAGCAGGTACTCGGCGGGGAGCCGGTTGCCCTCGGCGATGTAGTTGCGGAACCCGTCGGCCCGCGGCGCCAGGTACCCGAACGACTCGACGTCGGTCTGCTCCTGGGAGGCGTCGACCCGGCCCGGGGTGAACGGCACCGACACCGGGACGCCTGCGTCGGCGGCCGCCTTCTCGACCGCGGCGCACCCGCCGAGGACGACGAGGTCGGCGATCGAGACCGGCGTCGAGCTCGCCTGCTGGATCTCCTCCAGCTTGGAGAGCACGGTCGCCAGGTCGGCCGGGTTGTTCACCTCCCAGCTGCGCTGAGGCTCCAGGCGGATACGGCCGCCGTTGGCGCCGCCGCGCTTGTCCGAGCCGCGGAACGACGAGGCCGCCGCCCACGCGGCGCCGACGAGCTGCGACACGGCCAGCCCTGAGGCGAGGATCTGCTGCTTGAGCTGCGCGATCTCGGCGTCGCCGATCACCTGCACCGGCGCTGGGGGCAGCGGGTCCTGCCAGAGGAGCTCCTCGCTGGGGACCTCGGGACCGAGGTAGCGGCTGACCGGACCCATGTCGCGGTGGGTCAGCTTGTACCAGGCGCGGGCGAACGCGTCGGCGAACTCCTCCGGGTTGTCCTTGAAGCGGCGGGAGATGGGCCCGTAGATCGGGTCATAGCGCAGCGCCAGGTCGGTGGTGAGCATCCGCGGGCGGTGCTTGGGCCCGTGGTAGGCGTCGGGGATGACGTCGTCGGCGTCCTTGGCGATCCACTGGTTGGCGCCCGCCGGGCTCTTCTCCAGCTCCCACTCGTAGTTGTAGAGGTTCTCCAGGAAGTGGTTGGACCACTGGGTCGGCGTCTGCGTCCAGGTGATCTCGATCCCCGAGGTGATCGTGTCCGGTCCCTTGCCCGACTTGTAGCTGTTCTTCCAGCCCAGTCCCATCTGCTCCATCGGCGCGGCCTCGGGCTCCGGGCCGTTGTTCTCCGCCGGTCCGGCACCGTGGGTCTTGCCGAACGCGTGGCCGCCCGCGATGAGCGCAACGGTCTCCTCGTCGTCCATCGCCATGTTGCTGAACGTCTGGCGGATGTCATGACCGGCGGCGACCGGATCGGGGTTGCCGTTCGGCCCTTCCGGGTTGACGTAGATCAGTCCCATCTCCGCGGCACCGAACGGCGGGCGCAGCTGCCGGTTGCCGTCGAAGCGCTCGTCGGTGAGCCACTCGGTCTCCGGGCCCCAGTACACGTCGTCGGCGGACTCCCAGTCGTCGACGCGCCCGCCGGCGAACCCGAAGGTCTCAAAGCCCATCGTCTCCAGCGCGACGTTGCCGGTGAGCACGATCAGATCGGCCCACGAGAGCGCGCGACCGTACTTCTGCTTGACCGGCCACATCAGCCGGCGCGCCTTGTCGAGGCTGACGTTGTCCGGCCAGGAATTGAGCGGGGCGAACCGCTGCTGTCCCGAGCCGGCGCCGCCACGGCCGTCACGGACCCGGTAGGTACCGGCGCTGTGCCACGCCATCCGGACCATCAGCGGGCCGTAGTGGCCGAAGTCCGCGGGCCACCAGTCCTTGGAGGTGGTGAGGACCTCGGCGATGTCGGCCTTGACGGCCGCCAGGTCAAGGCTCTTGAACGCCTCGGCATAGTCGAAGTCGTCCCCCAGCGGATTGGCGACCGCGGGGTTCTTGGCCAGGATCTTGAGGTTGAGGCGATTGGGCCACCACTCCTGGTTGGCGTCCCCCTGGAGCGGATCTGTGAGGCTGCGATGAGCCACCGGACACTGCTCGGGAGCGCTCGGCTCGTTCATCTCGCCTACGACGGCATCGCGGTTATCGGCCACGTCGGACACGGGACTCCTCTCGGGTTTCTGGTTCGGTGGGCTCGAGCGCCCTCACGGGACGCGCGGGCTCCTGGCAATCGGGGCAGACGCCCCAGTAGATGACCTCCGCCTCGTCGATCACGTAGGCGTGATCGTCGAGCGGCGCGAGGCACGGCGCCTCGCCGACGGCGCAGTCGACATCGGCGACCTCGCCGCAGCGGCGGCACACGACATGGTGATGGTTGTCGCCGACGCGCGCCTCGTAGCGCGCCACGGACCCCAGCGGCTGGATCCGGCGCACCAGTCCGGCCGACGTGAGCGCGGCCAGGATGTCGTAGACAGCCTGGTGCGAGACGTCGGAGTGATCCTCCCGGACGAGCTCGATGATCGTGCTGGTCTCGGCGTGCGGGCGCCGCTCAAGCGCCGCCATCACGGCCAGACGCGGACGCGTGACGCGCAGATCCGCGCCGCGCAACGCCATCTCGTTGACGCGATCGGTCATCCGCCGACAACTCTGACGGCTTTTCTTGATCGAATCAAGTTTGTCCGCGTTTTCCGGGAATTCGTGGGGGGTGGGAGCGGCTTCGGGCCAGGATCTCGGGGCGGCGACATGGGTCTCGCCTCCAGCGAGGCTGCGGCCGGCACGAGCGCGTTTCTCTTCGCCCACCCGAACTGATCCCGCGCCCGGGGTCGGCCCCTGCGATGAGTGCGAGATCCGTTGCGCCGACCGAGCCGACCCGCCGCGCCGCTCCCGGACCCGCGCGCGCCCCCGCCTACTCCCCGACGAGCGGAACGAAGCTGACCTTCTCGAACTGCTCGCGCTCGACGGTCCCGCCGTTACGGGTCAGACGCATCAGGTGCTGGCCGTCGGTGCCCAGCGGGATCACCAGCCGGCCGCCCACCGCGAGCTGGTCGACGAGCGCGGGCGGCGGTTGCTCGGTGCGCGCGGCGACGTTGATCGCCCGGTAGGGCGCCGCCTCCGGGTAGCCGCGGGTTCCGTCGCCGATGACGAGCGTGACGTTGTCGATCCCCGCCCGGGCGAGGGCGCGGCGCGCGCCGTCGGTCAGCTCAGCATGGCGCTCGATCGAGTAGACGTGCGCCGCGAGCCTGCTCAGCACGGCGGCGTGGTAGCCCGAGCCGGTGCCGACGTCGAGCACGGTCTCATCGCCGGTCAGCGCCAGCAGCTCGCACATCCGGCACACGACGGTCGGCTGGGAGATCGTCTGGCCGGCCGCGATCGGCAGCGCCTCGTCATCCCAGGCCGAGCCGCGGCGCTCGGATGGGACGAACAGGTCGCGTGGCACCTCGGCGACCGCGCGGAGCACGCGCTCGTCGGCGATCGTGTGACCAAGCGCCTGCACGAGCTCGCGCGCGTTGCGAGGAGCCATGTACCGGAGCTACCCGTTCGACCCGGTGCTCCATCCTGCCAACCGCGGGATGTGTCAGAAGCGATTCCTCGGGTAGTGGGTGGCGCATGAACGAACCCGTGGTCGTCGTGCCCTCCCCCGATGGGCCTTATCTGGTGCGAGGACCGGTCGAGCTGCGCGACCATCTCGGCCGGCGGGTCGAGCTCACACGCAGCCCGATCGCCCTCTGCCGGTGCGGCCGGTCTCAGACGCGTCCGTTCTGCGACGGAACCCATCAGCTGATCGGATTCCGCGCCGGATCGGAGCCGGAGGGTCCTGTGACCAGCGCGCTCCCGCGTACGGAAGATGGGCCGACCGGTTGAGCGCGACGTCGACACGCGACCGGGTGATCGTGTTGCCGCCGGTGCGCGGTCGCTGGACGGAGGCGCTGTATGACCTGCTCGCCGGCGGCGCGACCGTGCAGTCGGGCGAGGGCCAGCCCGGTGGTGACACGTCCGTCCTGCACGACCACGATCTGCAGATGGCCCTCTACCTCTGCTACGAGCTGCACTACTCGGCGATCGCGGGGGTGCCGAGCGAGATGGAATGGTCGCCGGTCGTGCTCACGTTCCGCGCGGCGCTGGAAGCCGAGTTCGAGCAGGCGCTGCGAGCGGTTGTGGGAGACGACTGCGGCCCGGTCGACTCGGTGGGTGAGGCGTTGCAGACCTACGTGCGAGAGGACGATGGACCGCCGCTCTCGCGCTACGCCCAGACTCAGGCGACGAGCGCTCAGGTCCGAGAGCACGTCATCCACCGCTCCGCGTACCAGCTCAAGGAGGCGGACCCGCACTCGTGGGTGATCCCGCGACTGACCGGGCCTGCCAAGGCGGCGCTGGTCGAGGTGCAGTCCGACGAGTATGGGGGCGGGCGGCCGGAGCGGATGCACTCGACGCTGTTCGCGAACACGATGCGGACGCTGGGGCTGGATGACACCTATGGCGCGTACCTGGCCATCCTGCCCGGCATCACCCTGGCGACGGTGAATCTCATGTCATGGTTCGGTCTGCATCGCCGCCTGCGGGGCTCGCTCGTCGGGCATCTGGCGACGTTCGAGATGACCTCCTCGATGCCCAATCGCCGCTACGGAGACGGGTTGCGACGGCTCGGGTTCGGACGGGAGACCACGCTGTTCTACGACGAGCACGTCGAAGCCGACGCGGTCCACGAATCGATCGCCACCTGGGACCTCGCCGACGGCCTGGCGCGCGCCGAGCCGGAGCTGGGGCCCGACATCCTGTTCGGCGCGCGGGCGCTGCTCACGGTCGAGGCGCTGTGGGCGGAGCACCTTCTCGAGAGCTGGCGCCGAGGGGAGACCTCGCTGCTGCAGGGTCAGCCGCTCACCCCCACCGTGTGAGAATGGGCGACCCCGATCGGGAGTTCTCATACGTGCTGCCGGTCCGGCTCTCGGCAGGCGACCGGGACTTGGCAATCGACCTCGGCGCATACCTTGACCGGCTCGCCGAGTGGTGTGAGGACATCATCGTCGTCGACGGGTCCCCCGGGGAGATCCGCGCCGCCAACGCGCAACTCTGGCGTGGGTCCGCCCGCCTGGAGGAGCCAGACCCTGCTCGCTCGTCGCTCAACGGCAAGGTCGCCGGAGTGCTCACCGGCATCGATCTCGCCCGTCACGAACGCATCGTGATCGCCGACGACGACGTGCGCTACGACCCGGCGTCGCTGATGCGGACGGTCGCGCTGCTCGCCGGACACGACCTGGTACGGCCGCAGAACTACTTCTCCCCCGTGTCGTGGCATGCCTCATGGGACACGGCGCGCAGCCTGCTCAACCGTGCGACCGTGGGCGCCGACTTCCCCGGGACGCTGGCCGTGCGGCGCTCGACTCTGCACGCCGCCGGCGGGTACGACGGCGATGTCCTGTTCGAGAACCTCGAGCTCATCCGCACGATCCGCGCGCACGGCGGCTCCGAGATCTCGCCGCCGGATCTGTACGTCAGCCGGGTTCCACCCGACGTCCGCCACTTCTTCGGGCAGCGCGTGCGCCAGGCCTACGACGATTTCGCGATGCCGGGCCGGATGGCGATCTGGCTCGCGATCCTTCCGACCCTGATCGGGTTGACCCCTCGCTACGGCGCCCGTCCCTGGGTCGGCGCCAGCGCGGTCGCCATGGCGCTCGCGGAGCGCGGACGCAGGCTCGCGGGCGGTGCGCGCTTCTTCGGCCCCGCGGCGACCGCGCTGGCGCCGGTCTGGCTGCTCGAGCGCTCCTGCTGTGCATGGATCGCCGTCCTGCAGCGACTCAGGCAGGGCGGCACCCCGTACAGCAACGGCCGGATCCGCGTCGCCGCCCACTCCGAACGCACCCTGCGCGAACGCGCTGTCCGCGAGCGACCCGCCGCCGATGCGTCGCTGGTCGCCGACCGGGTACCTCAGCCCGACAGATGCTTCTCGCTATCTACCTCAACGACCACCTGACGGGCGCCACCGCGGGCCGGGAGCTGGCCCGGCGGACGGCGGCCAGCAATCGCGGATCCTCCCACGGACCGTTCCTGCAGACACTCGCGCGGGAGATCGACGAGGACCGTGACTCCCTGATCCGGATCATGGAGGCGGTCGGCATCCGCGTCGACCCGGTGAAGGTGGCGCTCGGGTGGACGGCGGAGAAGGTCGGGCGCCTCAAGTTCAACGGGCGGCTGACCGGCTATTCGCCGCTCAGCCGGTTGATCGAGCTGGAGGGGCTCACGCTGGGGGTGCGTGGCAAGCTGACCGGCTGGAGAACCCTCCAGCATCTGCGGCCGCGGATGCCGGAGCTCGAGCGGTTCGATCTCGACGCCCTGGAGCAGCGCGCAAAGCGACAGCTCGAGCAGCTCGAGCAGCATCGTCTGGAGGCGGCCGCCGAGGCGTTGCCGGATGGCTGAGAGCCTCACAGCATTGCTGGGCGCGATCGACATCTTCTACGTCGCCCGACGCAGGATCTCGCCCGTCTACCTGCTCGATGCGCTCGTCCAGCTCGGCCTGGTCGCGCTGTGGATGCGTTCACCGACCGATCAGATCAGCTGACCGCGCGCAGCAGCGCGGTCACCGCGATCGCGATCAGGAACACGACGACCAGCGAGCGCCCGCGCCACAGGGCGATCGCGCCGGCGCCCACCCCGGCGATCAGCCGCCAGTCGACCGCGTAGTGACGGCCGGATGCGAACAGCCCGCCCGCCACCAGCGCGCTCAGCATCGCGACCGGAAGCAGTCCTGCGACGCGCTGGACCCGCGGATCGGCGAGCACGGATTCGGGCAGCGAGACTCCGGCGAGCTTGAGCCCGTAGCAGCCGACCGACGCGGCCATGATGGTCACCCACAGGCTCATCCGGCCTCCTCGGATCCACCGCCGCCCAGCTCGACCCGCCCGTCCCGGCGACCGCCCGAAGGCCCGTCGGAAGGCCCGCCCGGACGAGCCGCGTCCCCCCGTCCGCGCTCCGGGACCAGCCCAGCGACCACGGCGACCCCCGCCGCGGCGATCGTCGGCACCCCGGCGGGCGCGATCGTCACCAGCGAGAGCGTCACCAGGACCGCGCCCAGGGCCACCGCGCGACCCCGGCGGCGGGACAGCTGGGGCCAGAGCAGGGCCAGGAAGATCGCCGGGGCCGCCGCGTCAAGACCGAGCGCCGACGTGTTGATCCCGCCGCCGATCAGCGCGCCGGAAAGCGTGCCGAGGTTCCAGAGCGCAAAGAGCCCGAGGCCGGTCGCCCAGAACGCGAAGCGACCCGCGCGCGGCGTCCGCTGGGCGATCGTCATCGCGGTCGTCTCGTCGATCACGAAGTGAGCGGTCAGCAGCCGCCTGAGGCCCCGCGGGCGCAGGATCGGGGTGAGGGGGAGGCCGTAGAAGGCGTTGCGGGCGCCGAGCAGCAACGCCGCCGAGAGCGCCGCCACGGCCGGGCCGCCGACCGCGAGCACGCCGACGAGCGCGAATTGCGACGCGCCGGAGAAGAGCACCACGCTCAATCCGACCACCTGCAGCGTGCCGAGCCCGGCCGCCGTCGCGACCGCGCCGAAGGTGAAGCCGAACGCCGCGGCGTAGAGCGCGATCCCAGCGGCGGCGCGGACGATCTCCCACTGCTCGGGCAGCGCGTCCCGGGGCGAACGCGCCGCCGGCGTGGGGGTGGAGGCGGCGCTGGTCGTGCTCACAGCAACAGAGTAGGGAGAATCGCCCGCAACGCGAGAGTAAATCCGTCGCATTCATCGCTGATTTGCGCAATGATCTCCGCAATGGACGCCACTGATCGCAGGATCATTGCGGAGCTCCAGCGCGACGGGCGGCTTTCCAACGTCGAGCTGGCCGACCGCGTCGGCCTCACCCCGGCCCCATGTCTGCGCCGGGTCAAGCGCCTGGAGAGCGACGGCGTGATCCTCGGCTACACGGCGCGGATCAACCCGGCGGCGCTCGGCCGCGGGTTCGAGGTGCTCGTCAACGTCGACCTCACCCGCAAGGACCGGGCGACGTTCGAGGCGTTCGAGGCGGCCGTGGCCGCGCTCGACGAGGTGATCGAGATCCGGCGCATGTTCGGGCTGCCCGACTATCTGCTGCGGGTCGCCACCGACAGCATCGAGAGCTACGAGACGTTCATCTCCACCGGCCTGGGCAACGCACCGGCGATCCGTGGCCTGGACTCCCACATCACGATGAAGCTGATCAAGTCGCCGGACACCACAGCGTCTGAGCGCTCTTGACAGGCGAACAGTCTCGATATATCGTTGAGTGATCGACGACGGATCGCGGCCGAGCAGGCCGCAACCTCGGAGAAACACCACCCGATCACATCGAAGGAGGCTCCATGAGCACCCCGTCCATCCGGGGTCGCATCGCCGGTCGTGACTCGCATCTGCGCGCCGCCGACGCGGACCGTGAACAGATCGCCGATGAGCTCCGCACCAGCCACGCAGAGGGCCGGCTCGACCTCAACGAGTTCCAGCAGCGCCTGGATCGCTGTTACGACGCCAAGACGTTCGGCGAGCTCGGCGCGCTCGTCTCCGACCTTCCCCGCAAGCAGGAGCCGCTCGAGCGACACCCGGCGCGCCGGGGCGGATCGCGGCCCCGGATTCTGCTGCCGCTGATCGCGCTGCTCTTCGTCCTGATGGCGGCCTCGTCCGCGGCCTGGCATCACGGTCATCACCCGTTCTTCCTGATCATCCCGATCGTGTTCCTGCTCTGGCGGATGACGTTCTCGCGCCGCGCGCGCTGGTCGACGGGAAGCCGGGGCGGGCCAAGCCGCTGGGCCTGAGCGCTCAGGCGGTCTGAGCGGCGCCCGGCTCCGGCCGGGCGAGACCGAGGTGATCACGTAGGGTCGTGCCGGTGTACTCGCGCCGGTGCAACCCGCGGCGCTGCAGGATCGGGACGACGTGATCGACGAACAGCTCGAGTGACAGCGGCGAGGTGGTGGGCTGCAGCGTGAACCCGTCGCACCCGCCGCGCGTCACCCAATCCTCGATCAGGTCGGCCATCTGCTCAGGCGCGCCCGTGAACTCGAGGCCGCCCGGAAGCCCGGTGACCGTCTGGGCGATCTCGCCGAACGGGCGCCCCGACTCGAGCGCGCGGCCGATGATCACCTGCGCGAAGCTCGTCTTCTCCGCGGTCGCGGCGACCTCCTCGCTGAGCGGCCTGGCCGGGTCGATCAGGTCCTGATCGAGGCCCGCATTGTGCGCGAGGTTGCGCCAGCGCAGGTCCGGGTCGACGCTCTCCTCAAGCGCGCGCCGGCGCTCGGCCGCCTCGGCCTCGGTGCTGCCGAGCACGAACGCCAGACCCGGGAGGATGCGCACCGAGCCGGCCGGACGGCCGTGACGCAACGCGGCCGCGTCGATCTTCTCCCGGAACTCCAGCCCCGCCTCGACGTTCGGCTGGGGCGTGAACACCACGTCGGCCACCTTGCCGGCGAGCTCGATGCCCGCGGGGGAGGATCCGGCCTGGGCGAGCACCGGGTGGCCCTGGGGCGGGCGCGGCACCGACAGCGCTCCGGCGACGTCGTAGTACTCGCCGTGGAAGTCCGCGGGATGAAAGCGGCCGGTGTCGGCCCAGACGCCGGTCGTGCGGTCGCCGACGATCGCGTCCTCGCGCCAGCTGTCCCACAGGCGGCGCGTCACCTCGACGAACTCGGCCGCGCGCGCGTAGCGGTCGTCGTGCTCGGGATGGGCGTCGAGCCCGTAGTTGAGCGCGGCGTCGCGGTTGTAGGTGGTCACGATGTTCCAGCCGACCCGACCTCCGGTGACGTGGTCGGCGGTCGCCAGCCGGCGCGCGAGGTCGTATGGGGCGTTGTAGGTCGTCGTCGCCGTCCCCACCAGCCCGATCCGCCGGCTGCTCATCCCGAGCGCCGCCATCAGGGTGATCGGGTCGTAGCGGACCTGCGGGAAGAACGCCGCCCGGAAGACGGCGATCGCGTTCGAGTCGGCGATGAACGCCGCGTCGAGCAGCCCGCGCTCGGCCAGCGCGGTGGCGGCGAAGAAGCTCTCGGTTCCCGCGGCCTGGACCGGGTCGTCGTCCTGCACCCGCCAGCCCGACTCGTGGTACCCGCTCGGCGTGAGGAAGACCGTGAAGTGCGCCTGGCGGACCGAGCTCATGGCCTCCGATGCTTGCACAGCGGGGCGATGCGCCGATCCCGGACCTACGCGTTGACGCCGCGTGACGTGTGACATATTATTGGCGCCGCACCCAAGTCGGAGGAGGAGAAATGTCGGGTCGACGTTCGTTGTGGGCTGCCGCTGCCGCGATTGCGGCGGTCGCAGTTGCAGGATGCGGCGGAGGGAGCACCGCCACCGTCGGCACGTCGGGAGGCGGGGCCGGCACCTCGACGGGCTCCTCGGGCTCATCCGGTACGCCGCAGCGTGGTGGGACCCTGACGATGCTCGGGCAGAGCGACATCTTCAATCTCGACACCGTCAGTGCCTACTACACGGTGAGCACCAACCTCGAGCGGCTCTGGACGCGCCAGCTGTTCACCTATCCCGCTCCGACGAACTCGCCGGCGCCCCCCAAGATCGTCCCGGACATCGCCACCACGATCCCGACGACCGGTAATGGTGGGATCACCGACGGTGGCAAGACGGTCACCGTGCACATCCGCAAGGGCGTGGACTGGAACACCTCGCCGGCGCGACAGGTGACAGCCGCGGATTTCGTGCGTGAGTTCAAGATGCTGTGCAACCCCGCCTCGCCGGTCGGCGCGCCGGGTTACTACACCAACACGATCGTCGGGATGAAGGCCTACTGCGCGGCCTTTGCCAATGTCAAGCCGTCCGCCGCGGCGATCGATGCCTACGCGGCCGGGCACTCGCTTGCCGGCGTCGCGGCCAAGGGGCCGCTCACCGTCACCTTCCACCTGCTGAGCCCGGCGAGCGATTTCCTCAACATCCTCGCGCTCGGCTTCAGCTCGGCCCGTCCGGTGGAGTACGGCAAGTACGTCCCCGATAGCGCGCAGTTGCGGGCGCACACGCTGTCCGACGGTCCGTACGAGATCACCAGCTACCAGGCGACGCGCTCGATCGCACTCGCGCGCAATCCGGCGTGGAAGGCATCCACCGACCCGTGGGTCAAGGCGTATGTCGACAACATCAAGATCACCGAGGGGCTGACCGCAGCCAGCGTCCAGCAGCAGCTCCAGGCCGGTACCGGCGACATGGAGTGGGACGTCCAGCCGCCCGCGCAGTCCCTGCCGGGACTGCAGTCATCCCATGACGCCAACCTGGTGATCGGGCCGACGGGCAGCGGTTACGTCGACCTCGGCATCTACCTTGCGCTCAACCAGTACGCGGGGCCGATGAAGAACAAGCTGGTTCGTGAGGCGGTGGCGGTCGCGGTCAACAAGAACGCGCTGGTGCAGCTCAACGGCGGTACCTCGATCGCCAAGGTGACCAGTCAGGTCGTCCTGCCGGGCAATGTCGGGTATGTGAACAACCTCAACCCGTTCCCGCAGAACACCGGCGGTGGCAACCCGGCGGCGGCCAAGAAGCTGCTGGCGCAGTCCGGCCATCCGCATGGCCTGACCATCAAGCTGCTGTACTCCACGACCGATCCGATGCCCGCCGAGGCGCAGTCGATGCAGGCGAGCCTTGGGGCGGCGGGCTTCAAGGTCAAGCTCGTGCCCGCGACGCAGTCGGACTTCTACGGCAAGTACCTGGAGAACCCGGCGACGTCAAAGCGAGACGTATGGGACATCGCGCCTCCTGGATGGGTCCCGGACTGGTTTGGCAACAACGGTCGCTCGACGATCGTGCCGCTGCTCACCCAGCCCGGCCCGGGTTCCAACGATTTCGGTGGCTATACGTCACCGACGGTCAACAGCGACGTCGCCAAGGCGCTGGCAGCGCCGTCGCTGGCGACGGCGGCGAAGTGGTGGCAGGCCGCCAACACCTTCGCGATGAAGGACGCCGCGATCATCCCGCTGTTCGACCTCAAGTGGGCGGTCTACCACTCCAGCCAGGTTCACAACTGCTCGTTCTGGTGGCCCGACCTCAACTGCGACCCCGCCAACGTCTGGCTGTCGAAGTGAGTGGGACCGTGCCGGTGGACGGAGTCGCCGACGCGTTCGCGGAGTGGAGCTTCAACGACCCCTACTCCGAGCGTCTGGTGTCGTCGATGGCCGGGGGGTGGGGCGCACTTGCCGCCCCGCCCCTGGCGCCCGCGCCGCCGGCCGGTGTATTGCGCCGGCGGCGGGATGCGCTGCGGGCGGCGCTCGCGGCCGGTGCACCGGCGATCGTCACCTCAGGGAGGGCGCCGGTTCGCAACGACGACGTCGCCCATCCGATCCGGGCGGCCAGCGACTACGTCTATCTGACGGGCGATCAGACGGCCGGGGGCGTGCTCGTGCTCGACCCCGGCTCTGCCGCCGGCGACGTGCTGTACCTCGAGCCCCCGTCGGGCCGTGAGACCAAGGAGTTCTACGACGACGCGGCAAACGGTGAGCTCTGGGTCGGGCCTCGGCCATCGCTCGACGCTCGCGCCGAGGTGTTCGGGGTCAGCTGCCGGCCGATCGCCGAGCTCGGACCCCGCCTGGGCGAGCTCGCGGAGGCGCTCGTCAGCGGACCCGCCGAGCCGGCGCTCTCCGGGTTGCCGGCGACCGCCCCCGAGCAGGCACGCCGGCTCGCAGGGCTCATCTCCGAGCTGCGGCTGATCAAGGACGACTGGGAGCTCGAACAGCTGCGCCAGGCGATCGAGATCACGATCGACGCCTTCGGAGATGTCCGCACGATGATGCGCGGCCGCGCCGAGGTCGGCGAGCGCGAGGTGGAGAACGCGTTCGTCTCACGGGCGCGCCGTGACGGCAACGGACCCGGATATCACCCGATCGCCGCTGGAGGCGCGCACGCCACCACCCTGCACTGGAACAGCAACGACGGGACGATCGCAGCCGACCAGCTCGTGCTGCTGGACGCCGGGGTCGAGGTGAACTCGCTCTACACCGGCGATCTCACCCGGACCTGGCCGGTGGGCGGTCGCTTCAGTCCGGTGCAGCGCCGGATCTACGAATACGTGTCCGAGGCCGAGCGCGCCGCCATAGAGACGCTGCGGCCCGGGGCGCGCTTTCGCGATTACTACGACGCCAGCGCGCGCGTTCTGGCCGGCGGGCTCGCCGAGCTGGGCGTGCTCGGGGTCAGCCCGGACGAGTCGCTGGCCCCCGACTGCGGCCTGCACCGGCGCTGGACGCTGTGCTCCCCTGGTCATCACCTCGGCCTCGATGTCCACGACTGCTCCAAGGCCCGGCGCGAGCGGTACATCGATGGCACGCTCGAGCCCGGCATGATTCTGACGGTCGAACCCGGGCTGTACTTCCAGGCCAACGACGAGCTCGTCCCGGAGGGGCTGCGCGGAATCGGGGTCCGGGTGGAGGACGATGTGCTCATCACCGAGGACGGTCACGAGGTACTGAGCCGGCGGCTGCCGATCACCGCGGACGACGTCGAGGCCTGGTGCAACAGCTGAGCGCGCCGTTGCCCGAAACGGGGACCGCCCTGCTGTCGGTGCGAGACCTACACGTCCGCTTCGAGACCGAAGCGGGCACGGTTCACGCGGTCCGGGGCGCATCGTTCTCGGTCGAGCCCGGCAAGACGCTGGGGATCGTCGGCGAGTCGGGATCGGGCAAGAGCGCGACCGCGCAGTCGCTGCTCGGGCTGGTGCCCGAGGCGTCGGTCACCGGCACCGCGCACTTCGAGGGCCAGGATCTGCTCGCGCTCGAGGCGGAGGACCTGCGTGTGATCCGCGGCCGGCGGATCTCGATGGTGTTCCAGGATCCGCTGACCAGCCTGCATCCGCTCTACCGCATCGGGCGCCAGGTCGCCGAGGCGCTGCGCGTGCACACCGACATCGGCCGCCAGGCCGCACGACGTCGATCGGCCGAGCTGCTCGGCATGGTCGGGATCCCACGCCCGGAGGAGCGGCTCGACGACTATCCCCACCAGTTCTCCGGGGGGATGCGCCAGCGGGTGATGATCGCCATGGCGCTGGCCCTGGACCCCGCGCTGATCATCGCCGACGAGCCGACCACCGCGCTTGACGCGACCGTCCAGGCCCAGGTGCTCGAGCTGCTGGTCAAGCTCCAACACGAGCTCGGCACCTCGCTGATCCTCATCACCCACGACCTCGGGGTCGTCGCCGACCTCGCCGACGACGTGATGGTCATGTACGCCGGCCGGCCGGTCGAGCTCGCCGAGCGCCGCGCCGCCTACTACGAACCACACCATCCCTACACCCGTGGGCTGCTGCGCTCGATCCCCGTCGCAGGCCGTACCGGCGGGCGGTTGCCCGCGATCCCCGGCCAGCCGCCGAGCATGCTGCGCGAGCCCGCCGGCTGCGCGTTCGCCCCGCGCTGCTCACACGTGTTCGACCGCTGCGGCGAGGACCCGCCGCTGCGCGCGGTCGGCTCCGCCGCTCACCAGTCGGCATGCTGGCTGCCGACCGACCGCGCCGCGGACCAGCAGGCTGCCGATGCGCCCGCGTCGATGACGGCCGCGCGCCCCGCAGCGCGCGAGAGCCCGGTCGCGCCACCGCTGATGGAGCTCACCGGTGTGGTCAAGCACTTCCCGGTCGGCGGCAACGCATTCGTCCCCACCCGCGGGCGCCCGGTCGTTCACGCGGTCGACGGCGTCGACCTCACCGTCCGCAGCGGGGAGACGCTCGGGCTGGTCGGTGAGACCGGCTGCGGCAAGTCGACGCTCGCGCGCTGCATGGCCGGCCTGCAACCGCTCACCGGCGGGCAGATCAGCTACGACGGCCGGGACATGACCGCGATGTCGAGCCGCGAGCTCCGTGAGATCCGCCGGGAGATCCAGGTCGTCTTCCAGGACCCGTACGGCTCGTTGAACCCTCGCCGGCGGGTCGGCTCGATCATCGCCGAACCGCTCCACGTCCACCGCATCGGCACCAAGTCCGATCGGGACCGGCGGGTCAAGGAGCTGATGGAGCTCGTCGGTCTCAATCCCGAGCATTACGAGCGCTACCCGTCCGAGTTCTCCGGAGGCCAGCGCCAGCGGATCGGGATCGCCCGCGCGCTCGCGGTCGAGCCGCGCCTGCTCATCTGCGACGAGCCGGTGTCGGCACTTGACGTCTCGGTGCAGGCGCAGGTGATCAACCTGCTCCAGGACCTGCGCGACGAGCTCGGCCTCACCTGCGTGTTCATCTCCCACGACCTCGGGGTGGTCGAGCATGTCTCTGACCGGGTCGCGGTCATGTACCTCGGCCAGATCGTGGAGCTGAGCGCCGCCCAGCAGCTGTACCGGCGCCCGCGCCATCCTTACTCCGCGGCGCTGCTGTCGGCCGCGTCGGTGCCTGATCCCGACCGTGCCCGCGCCCGACGCCGCATCGTGGTGACCGGCGACGTCCCCTCGCCGGTGAGCCCGCCCCAGGCGTGTCGCTTTCATCCGCGCTGCCCCAACTGTCAGGACCGCTGCACGACGGTCGCCCCCGAGCTCGACCCCGAGTCCTTCGATCCGAGCCACCTGACCGCCTGCCACTTCCGGGTCAACGAAGCGGTGCAGGTGTGACGACAGCGCTGCCTCCCGTCGAGACGCCGCTGCAGGACGCCGAGGGCGCGGCCGACGAGCACGCCGCGCGAGGCCCGTGGTCGCTGGCGGCACACCGGCTGCGCCATGACCCGGTCGCGATGGTCTCCGTCGCGTTCATCGTGGTGCTCGTGCTCGCGGCGATCTTCGCCGGAGTGATCGCCCACCTCACCGGCCACACGCCCGACCACCAGAACCTCAACACCGGGCTCAGCCCCAAGGGGTTGCCGCACGCGCCGGACTCGACGTTCTGGTTCGGGACCGACTCGCTCGGTCGCGACATCTTCATCCGCGTCATCTACGGCGCGCGGGTGTCACTGCTGGTCGGCATCACCTCGAGCGTCAGCGCGGTCGTGGTCGGCACGACCATCGGCATGGTGGCCGGCTTCTACGGCGGACTCGTCGACACGCTGCTGTCGCGGTTGATGGACCTGGTGCTCTCGTTCCCGTTCGTCCTGGCGGCGATCGCGCTGGTCTCAGTGGTCGGTCCGAGCCTGTCGGTGATCATCATCGTGATCGCGTTCTTCTCCTGGGCGGCGGTGGGGCGCATCGTGCGCGGGCTGACCCTCTCGATCCGGGAGAAGGAGTACATCGAGGCGGCGCGGGCCGGAGGTGCGCGCGCGCCGCGGATCATGCTCCTGGAGATCCTCCCCAACCTCACCGCGCCGCTGATCGTCTACACGACGCTGTTGATCCCGGCGGGCATCGCGTTCGAGGCGACGCTCTCGTTCCTGGGCCTCGGCGTCATCCCGCCGACCCCGAGCTGGGGAGACATGCTCTCGGAGTCGACCAACTACTACCAGGTGGCCTGGTGGTACATCGTCTTCCCGGGCGCCGCGCTGCTGCTCACCACGCTCGCCTTCAACCTGCTCGGTGACTCGCTGCGCGACGCGCTCGATCCACGCGGCCAGCGCCTGCTGCGCAGCATGGCCAAGCGCCCGCGGCGCAGAGGCAGGCGCAGACGGTGATCCGCTTCCTCGTCAGACGGGTGATCGCCGGCGTGGTCATCCTGTGGATCGTGAGCATCGCGGTGTTCGCGCTGTTCTTCGTCGCCCCTCACGATGTCGCCCAGAAGCTCGCCGGGCGCGAGGCGACGCCCGCCACCGTGGCCGCGGTGACGCGTCGCCTCGGTCTCAACCGCCCGATCCTCGACCAGTACGGAAGCTTCCTGGGGCGGCTGCTGCACGGCAACCTCGGCTACTCGTTCTACAACTCCGAGCCGGTCACCCATCTGATCGGCAGCCGTATCGAGATCGACCTGTCGCTGACCCTCGGAGGCGCTGTCCTGTGGCTGGCGATCGGCATCACCACCGGGGTCCTGGCGGCAACCCACCCGCGCTCGTTCATCGACCGGACGGCGACGTTCTTCGCGGTGGTGTTCTACGCGGTGCCCGCGTTCCTGCTCGGGCTGATCCTGCTCTACCTGTTGTTCTTCCGCCTGCACCTCGCCGGCTTCACGTTCTTCCCGGGCAGCGGCTACGTGTCGATCAGCAATCCGTACGAGTGGGCGCGCCATCTCATCCTCCCGTGGATCGCGGTCGCCCTCACGACGGCCGCCACCTACACGCGGCTGACCCGGGCGGGGATGCTCGACGCCCTCAGCGAGGACTACATCCGCACCGCGCGCGCCAAGGGCGTACCTGAGCGAACCGTCACCTACCGCCACGCGTTGCGAGCCGCGCTCACCTCGGTCGTCACCCAGCTCGGGATCGACATCGGCGTCCTGCTCGGCGGCGCGGTGATCACCGAGAACGTCTTCGGGCTGCCGGGACTCGGTCAGCTCGCGGTGCAGTCGGTCACCCAGCAGGACCTGCCGGTGATCATCGGCATCGTCATGCTCGGCGCGGCGTTCATCGTCATCGCCAACCTGCTCGTCGATATCTGCTACGCGGTCCTGGACCCACGGGTCCGGGTCCACTGACCACGAAGGAGGGAACCTTGAGCGAGGTCGAGCACCCCGACCGGATCGCCGTGGCCCGGACGAGCGCCACGGCTGCGTTCGTCGTCGGACCCCGCGGCGACGGACGCACTCAGGCCACCGGCATCTGGTGGGGGCCATTGGCGCAGCGGCCGCAGCGGATCGAGGAGACCGTGCCCGCGACGAACCTCGCGTTCTCCCCCGACGGGATCCGTCTGGCGTTCGGCTGCCAGGACGACGACGGCAGCCGCGTCCGGATCGTCGCCGCGGCCCCCGGTGACGGGTCCGCCGCCGTCGAGGTCACGCTGCCCGGATACGTCGAGGCGCTGGAGTGGACCGGCGACAGCCTGCTCGCGCTCGCCGCCGAGCCGGGGGCCGACTCGGCGTCGCTCACCTCCGGCCGGCCGCTTCCGGGCGCCGGCGAGGATCCGATCGTGATCAGCACCGGGGTCGGATGGCGGCGCCTGTGGCGCCTGGACCCCGACGGAGCGGATCCGGTCTCGCTCAGCCCCTCCGGGATGACGGTCTGGGAGTTTGCCGCGGTCCCGGGCGACGGAATCGTCGCGGTCTGCAGCGACGACCCCCGTGAGGACGGCTGGTATCGGCCGTACCTTGCGCACCTGTCGACCGACCCCACCCAGCCGCCGCGGATCCTGCATCGCTCCGACTGGCAGCTGTCCTCACCGGTGGTCGACGGCTCGGGCGAGCGCGTCTGGTTCGTCGAGGGCTGGGCGAGCGATCGCGGGCTGCTCGCCGGCGACGTGCGGGTCCTCGCGCTGCGCGACGCCCATGCGGCGCCGGAGCCGGTTGAGATCGGAATCGACGTCACCTGGCTGTCGTCGGACGAGACCGGCAGGCTGTGGTTCGCCGGCTGGGACCATCTGGGAACCGCCTGGGGCTGGACCGAGAACGGCTCCGCGCCGGTGATCCACCACGAGGACGCCGGCTGCGTGAACTCCCGCTGGCACCCGGCGGTCGTTCCGCTCAACGCCGAGGAGGTGCTCACCGTCCGCTCCAGCCCGGAGGCGCCGCCCGAGGTCGTGCGGCTGCGCCCGGCCGCGCCTCCGGCAGCGTGGTCGTCGCTCAACCTCGACGCCGGCGAGCGCCAGATCGACGTGCGTGAGGTTCGCTGGAGCGGTGAGGACGGACTGGAGATCGAGGGGCTGCTCGTTCTGCCGCGCCAGGTCAACGGAGCGCCGCCGCCGCTCGTCGTCGACATCCACGGTGGCCCCAGCATCGCCTTTCACCATGCGTGGACGATGACCTGGGCCGAGGTTCTCACCGCGGCCGGGTTTGCCGTGCTCATGCCCAACCCGCGCGGCGGCGTGGGCCGGGGCCAGACGTTCAGCCGCCTGAACCTGTCCGACCCGGCGGGCGCGGAGATGAGCGACATCGTCGCCGGCGTGCGCCATTGCGCCGGGACCGGCCTGGTCGCCCCGGGCCGGGCGGGGGCGATCGGGGCCAGCTACGGCGGCTACCTCACCGCGTGGGCCGTCTCCCGGCCCGACGTGTTCGCCTGCGGCGTGGTCATCGCCGGAGTGACGAACCTGCTGAGCTGTCGCGGGACCGCCAACAACAACGCGTTCTACGACTTCCTGCTCCAGGGCACTCCGCACACCGCCGGGGTCGACTACCTCAAGCGCTCGCCGATCGTCGCCATCGACGCGCACGCCGCGCCGACCCTGATCCTCCACGGCGAGCAGGATCAGTGCGTCCCGGTCGGTCAGGCGCACGAGCTGCATTACACGCTGCGTGCCGCGGGCGTCCCCACCGAGATGGTCGTCTATCCCCGCGAGGGCCACCAGACGGTCGAGCCCGAGCATCTCGCCGACCAGCGCCGGCGCGTCGTGGAGTGGTTCGGGCGCCATCTGGTCAGCCCATGAGGTTCGGGCTGCACGTCCCGAACTTCGGACCGTTCGCCGAACCGGCGGCGATCGGCGAGCTCGCCGCGGCGGCGGAGCGCAGCGGCTGGTCAGGATTCTTCGTGTGGGACCACGTCGCCCGCGAAGAGGGCTCCTTTGCGATGTGCGATCCGTGGATCGCGCTTGCGGTCGCCGCCGTGGCTACCGAGCGGTTGCGCCTCGGCCCGCTCGTGACTCCCCTGGCCCGGCGGCGGCCGTGGAACGTCGCTCGGGAGGTGGCGACGCTCGACCATCTCAGCGGTGGCCGGATGGTGCTGGGCGTTGGGCTCGGCGTGAGCAGCGGTCCGGAGTTCCACGCCTTCAGCGAGGAGCCGGACCCGCGGGTCCGCGGCGACCTGCTCGACGAGGGCCTGGGCATCATCCGCGCTGCGTGGACCGGCCGGCCGGTCAGCCACTCCGGGGTCCACCACCGCGTCGACGGGGTCGCGATCCTGCCGCCGCCGGTCCAGACGCGGGTCCCGATCTGGGGTGCGACCGAGCGGGTCGCAGGTCGTCCCGTCCGCCGGGCCGCGACACTCGACGGTGTGTTTCCCTTCGGACTCCAGCCCGACCAGGCCGATGAGCTGCTCGCCGAGATCGCCCGCCACCGGCCCTCCGGGCTTGCCGGGTTCGATCTCATCGCCGCCGGCGACGAGGACTGGGCGGGGTGGCGCGAGGCGGGGGCGACGTGGTGGCTACGCGTCCTGCCGTGGCGCGAGTCGCTGGACGCCGCGCGCGCCATCGTCGACGCAGGCCCGCCGGGATGAGCCCGATCACGCCCACCTGCGACGTCGTCGTGATCGGCGCGGGAGCCGTCGGCGCTGCCTGCGCGTACTACCTGGCCGAGGCCCGGCTCAGCGTGACCGTGCTGGACCGCGGCTCGGTCGCCTCCGGGACCACGGGCGCCGGCGAGGGGAACATCCTGGTCTCCGACAAGGCGCCGGGCGCCGAGCTCGAACTGGCCCTGCTCTCCGATCGGCTGTGGCGAGAGCTGGACGCCACGGTGTCCGGGCCTGCCGAGCTCGAGCTCAAGGGCGGCCTGGTCGTCGCGCCCAACCCCGAGGCGCTCCGCACTCTGCGCGCGCTCGCCGAAGGCCAGGCGGCGGCCGGGGTGCAGACCGAGACCGTCGGGGGCCAGCGGCTGCGTGAGCTCGAGCCGGCGCTCGCCGAGGACCTGCCCGGTGCCATCCTGTATCCCCAGGACATGCAGGTCCAGCCGATGCTCGCCGCCGCGCACCTGCTCGCGGCCGCTCGGGCGCGGGGCGCGCAGGTGCGCCTCGGCGAGCCGGTCACCGCGCTGCGCCGAGTGGGCGAGCGAGTCACCGGGGTGGTCACCGCCACCGGCGAGATCTCGGCGGGCGCCGTCGTCAACGCCACCGGAGCCTGGGCCTCCCAGACCGCGGCGCTCGCCGGCGTGCACGTCCCGATCCTGCCGCGCCGCGGCTTCATCCTGGTGACCGAGCCGCTCGGCACGGTGATCCGCCACAAGGTCTACGACGCGGCGTACGTCGCCGATGTCGCCAGCTCGGCCGAGGGACTGGAGACCTCGGCCGTCGTGGAGGGCACCAGGAGCGGGACGGTGCTCATCGGCGCCAGCCGGGAGCGGGTCGGCTTCGACTCGACGATCTCCACGGCGGTGCTGGCGCGGCTGGCCCGCCAGGCGATGCGCCTGTTCCCGATGCTCGAGCGCGTCCGCGCGTTGCGCACCTACCGCGGCTTTCGTCCGTACTGCCCTGATCACCTGCCCGTGATCGGGCCCGATCCGCGCGCACCCGGCCTGCTGCACGCCTGCGGCCACGAAGGCGCCGGGATAGGGCTCGCCCCGGCCACCGGACGGCTCATCGCCCAATGCGCCACCGGCACGGCGCCGGAGCTCCCACTGGCGCCGTTCGCGCCGGAGCGCTTCGGCGAGGCCACCCGATGAGCGACACCTTCCAGATCACGGTCGACGACCGTGCCGTCGAGTGCCGCGCTGGGGAGACGATCGCGGCGGCGCTGATCGAGGCCGGCATCGACGCCTGGCGCGTCACCCGGCGCGACGGGGCGCGTCGCGGTCTCTTCTGCGGCATCGGGGTGTGCTTCGACTGTCTGGTGTCGGTCAACGGCGACCGGCCGGTGCGCGCCTGCCTGGCGACCGCGCGCCCCGGCGACCGCATCACCACCGCCGAGGACGGCGCGCGTGTCTGAGCATGCGGCCGTCGACCTGGCGGTCATCGGCGCCGGCCCCGCCGGCCTGTCGGGCGCGGTCACCGCGGCCGACGCGGGGTGCCGGGTGGCGGTGCTCGATCTCGGCGCCCGGCCCGGCGGCCAGTACTGGCGCCACGCCGACCCGTCACTCGGTCCGGCGCCCGGCGGCGTGCACCACGGATGGCGGACGTTCACCGCGTTGCGCGACCGCTTCGACGGACACCGCGATGCGGGCCAGATCGAGTACCTGCCCGAGCATGCGGTCTGGCAGGTGCAGCGCGAAACGGGCGGGTTCACGGTGCGGGCGACCGCGGGAGAGCGTGACCCGGCTGCGCGGACCCTCGGCGCTCGCACCGTCCTCGTCGCCACCGGCGCGCACGATCGTCATGTCCCGTTCCCGGGGTGGACGCTGCCCGGGGTGATGGCGGTCGGCGGCGCGCAGGCTCTGCTGAAGGGCAGCCACGTGGCGCCCGGGCGGCGAGTCGTCGTCGCCGGCACCGGTCCGTTCCTGCTGTCGGTCGCCGACGGCCTGCTGCGCTCCGGAGCCCGGGTGGTGGCGGTCATCGAGGCGGGAGTCGCGCGCGCGTACGCGCGTGAACTTCGTGCTGTCGCCGCGGTGCCCGAGAAGCTCGCGGAGGGGGCCGGATACGCCGCCTCGCTCGCCCGCCACCGCGTGCCGTACCTCACCGGCCATGCGGTCGTGCGCGCTCACGGCACCGACCGCGTGCGCTCGGTCAGCGTGGAGGCGATCGACCGGTCCTGGCAGATCCGGCCCGGACGCGGGCGACGGCTGGACTGCGACACGCTCGCGGTCGGATTCGGCTTCGTGGCACAGCTCGAGTTGCTGCTCGGCCTCGGCGCCAGCACGCGCCTGGACGCAGGCGGCTCGCTCGTGGCCGAGACCGACTCCCACCAGCGCACGAGCGTCGAGGGCGTGTACGCCGCGGGGGAGCCGACCGGCGTCGGCGGCGCTGACCTGGCCGTCGCCGAGGGCGCGATCGCGGGAGATGCGATCGCGGGGGCGCTGGGCCGCTCCCGGCCGCTCGGCTCTGCAGCCGGCGCCCGCGCCCGGCGGGAGCGCCGGCGGCTGCGCGGTTTCGCCCGGACCCTGGCCACGGCCCATCCGGTTCCCGGCGGCTGGCGCAGCTGGGTGGATCCCGCAACTGAGATCTGCCGCTGCGAGGAGGTCACCGTCGGGGAGGTATGCGCCGCGGTCGCTCTCGGGGCGCGCGATGTGCGCGCGGTGAAGCTGCTGGCGCGGCCCGGAATGGGGTGGTGTCAGGGACGCATCTGCGGTCCGGCGGTCGCGTCGCTGACCGCCGCTCTACAGGACCGCGCGGTGAGCGCCGATGAGCTGCGCGACATCTCCCGGCGACCGCTCGCCCAGCCGGTTGCGCTGGGCATACTCGCCGCCCAGGATCCCGACGCCCAGCAGTGTAATATGTCACATCGCACCGCGGATCCCGACGGTGCCATCAAGTCCGAAAGAAGGGGCCTTGCACCATGAAGCCATGGCATGGGGTGCTCGTCGCAACGGCGACGCCGTACGACGACCAGCTGGAGATCGACCTTGAGCGCCTCGCCGAGCACATCACGTGGCTCGCCGCCAACGGCTGCGATGGCGCGACGCCGAACGGCTCGCTCGGCGAGTACCAGGTCCTGACCGATGATGAGCGCGCGGCGGTCGTTCGCACCGCCGTGCAAGCCGCCCCGGAGGGGTTCAGCGTGATCCCCGGCGTCGCGGCCTACGGGGCACGAGAGTCACGCGCCTGGGCCGAGCAGGCCGCCGAGGCCGGGGCCGACGGTGTCCTGCTTCTGCCGCCGAACGCCTACCGCGCCGATCATCGTGCGGTTCTCGCTCACTACGCGGAGGTGGCGAAGGTCGGCCTGCCGATCGTCGCCTACAACAACCCGATCGACACCAAGGTCGACCTCACTCCCGAGATCCTCGCCGAGCTGCACGAGCAGGGCAGCATCGTGGCGGTCAAGGAGTTCTCCGGCGACGTCCGCCGCGGCTACCGGCTTGCCGAGCTGGCACCCGAGCTCGACCTGATCGTCGGAGCCGACGACGTGCTGCTCGAGCTCATGCTCGCCGGGGCCAAGGGTTGGATCGCGGGCTATCCCAACGCGTTCCCGGCGACCTGCGTTGAGCTCTACGAGGCCTGCCGGGACCACGACCTCGAGCGCGCGCTGCCGCTGTACAAGATGATGCATCCGCTTCTGCGCTGGGACTCGAAGACAGAGTTCGTCCAGGCGATCAAGCTCTCGATGGACATGGCGGGCCGACATGGGGGACCCTGCCGTGAGCCGCGCCAGACCCTCACCGACGAGCAGCTGGAGGCGATCCGCACGGCCACCGATGCCGCGATGAAGGTGGGCTCCCGGTAGTGACGCGGAGCGATCGATAGATGCGCGCGCGCCGCGTCTTTGCCGCCGTCGACTCGCACACCGAGGGGATGCCCACTCGGGTGATCGTGGGCGGCGTCGCGCCGATTCCCGGGCAGACGATGGCGCAGCGGCGCGTCTACTTCCTGGAGCACCTCGACCAGATCCGGCAGCTGCTGATGAACGAGCCGCGCGGTCACGCCGCGATGAGCGGCGCGATCCTGCAGCCTCCGACTCGCGCCGACGCCGACTGGGGCGTGCTGTACATCGAGGTCTCCGGGTGTCTGCCGATGTGCGGTCACGGCACGATCGGGGTGGCGACGGTGCTCGTCGAGACGGGGATGGTGGAGGTCACCGAGCCGGTCACCCGCATCCGCCTGGACACGCCCGCGGGGCTTGTCATCGCCGAGGTGCAGGTGACCGACGGCGCCGCCACCGCGGTGACGATCCGCAACGTGCCCGCGTTCTCGGTCGCGCTTGACCGCGTGGTCGACGTACCCGGCATCGGCACGGTGACGCTCGACCTTGCCTTCGGCGGCAACTTCTACGCGATCGTCGGAATCGAGCAGGTCGGGCTCCCGTTCGACCGCTCGCGCGGTCAGGAGATCCTCGATGTCGGGATGCGGGTCGCCGCGGCGATCAACGAGCAGGGCGAGCCGGTTCACCCCGAGGACCCCACGATCCGCGGCTGCCATCACGTCCAGTTCCTCGCGCCGGGGTCCGACGCTCGTCTCTCACGCCATGCGATGGCGATCCACCCCGGATGGTTTGACCGTTCGCCGTGCGGGACCGGCACCTCGGCCCGGATGGCGCAGCTGCATGCCCGTGGCGAGCTGGCGCTGGGCGACGAGTTCATCAACGAGTCGTTCATCGGGACCCGCTTCACCGGACGGCTGGTCGAGGAGACGAGCGTCGACGGCGGTCCCGCGGTGATCCCGACGATCACGGGACGGGCGTGGGTGACGGGGACCGCCCAGTACATGCTCGACCCCACCGATCCGTTCCCGGCGGGCTTCATCCTGTGACCGTTCCCTACCCTCTTGCCTCGTGACTCCGTCCACCGACCGCGCCGCTCGAGCGATTGCCGCACCGCGTGACGCCGCGGCCGCGATCACCGTCGAGCCGCTCGTCGAACGCCAGAGCCTGCGCGAGCAGGTGGGCAACGCGCTGCGCGCCGCCGTGGTCTCGGGCGAGATGCAGCCAGGGACCGTCTACTCCGCGCCCTCGCTGGCGGCGCGCTTCGGCGTCTCGGCGACGCCCGTCCGCGAGGCGCTGCTGGACCTCACCAAAGAGGGCCTGGTCGAGTCGGTCCGCAACAAGGGCTTCCGCGTCACCGAGGTCACCGACCGCCACCTCGATGACATCACCGAGCTGCGGATCCTGATCGAGGTCCCGACGATCGCCCGGTTGGCCGGAGTGATCGACCGCGACCAGATCGAGGAGGTGCGCCCGCTCGCCGAGGACATCGTCCGCGCTGCCAAGCGCGACGACCTGATCGCCTACATCGAGTCTGACCGCCTCTTCCACTTCGCCCTGCTCGAGCTCGCCGGCAACCGCCGCCTCGTCGACTTCATCAGCGAGCTGCGCTCCCAGACCCGGCTGTACGGGCTGTCCGAGCTCGTCCAGCAGCACCGGCTGCTCAGCTCCGCCGAGGAGCACCTGGAGATCCTCGATGCGCTTGCCGACGGCGACGCCGCGCGCACCGAGGAGATCATGCGCCGCCACATCGGTCACGTGCGTGGCCTGTGGGCGCCCCACGGGCACGAGTGAGCCCGCGCCCTGATCCGCGCACCGCGTAGGGGTGGTTGTTCGTGGCGTTCGCGAGGTAGCGCACCGAGTCGCCGGCCGTCAAGCAGCGCCGGCACGCCGTTGGCGTCCGTGTGGCGGTGGTGGCGCTGCTTGACTGCCAGTCGCCCCGGCACGCTATTTCGCGGTGAGGTCGGGCCCACTTCGTGTGCACGACCTCGCGCCAAATGGGGAGTCTTGAACGGCCCCTGAGGCCCGGGGGAGGCCGGGGCGGGACTTTCTGCCCACTTGCCGCGGTCGCCGGGGGTGCGTGGGCGGTGCGGTTGTCGTGGCGACCAGTTCTCCCCTGGCGGGTCTGCGGGGATCGGCGCGTGGGTGGTTGTGCTCGCCGCGGACGCTGTCGCGCCGCTGGCGAGCGACGCCCGCCGCCGGTGCGCGGGACACGACGGCGTCTCAGCCGCCGTATCTGCCCACGCGCGGGCTGGCCGACCGACGCGCGGGCAGAAATGACGTCTCAGCTGTCGTTTCTGCCCGCGCGTGAGCCACCCTGCCGTGTCAGGAGTGGTCCGACGGTGGGGGCAGCACTTGCATGACGAGCCCGCCGTGCTCGCCGCGGTCGCGCGGGACCTGCGCCGCAAGTTCGGCGAGCGCTACCGCGTCATGCGCGCAGGCTCGGGCGACGACGCCCTCCAGTTGCTCGAGGAGCTCCGCCGGCGCGGCGACCACGTCGCGCTGATCGTCTCCGACCAGCGAATGCCGGCGATGAGCGGAACCGACTTCCTCACCCTCGCAGTGAGTCCGCCCGGACCCGCTGGGGTAGATGAACGGGGACTGACTCATTGCACCAGCGAGGAGGACTCTCATGGCCGACCGTCTGCAGCGGATCAAGGGCAAGACCGAGGAGCTGAAGGGCAAGTCGAAGAAGAACGCGGGCCGGGAGACGGGACGCTCCGGGACTGCTGCCCGCGGAATCGCCGAGGAGGGCAAGGGAAAGGCGCGCAACGCCGTCGGGAAGGCGCGGAGCGCGGCCAAGAAGGCGTCTCGATAGCGCGTGGGCGAACCGCCGCCGGAGCTTGAGCCCCGCCGGATCGCCGAATCTGTCCCCTCGGGCCAGGGGTGACGCCCGCCGCGGGCCGATTCGCCTGCGCCGGCGCTCCCCCTGACCGGGAGGACCGCGGCTGGCCGCGGAGTTGAGACAGAGCGTTGGTTGGAGGAATCCGCGCTCGCCGGTACCTTGTGGCGACCGTCATGGAGAGCAAGACGATCGCCTTCGTCGACTGCTGCGGCTACTCGGCGTACACGGACGAGCATGGTGACGCGGCCGGCGTCGAGGTCTACCTCGGGATGCGGCGGGCCGTTGAGCGCGCGGCCGCCGGGGCGGGCGTGGTGATCGTGAAGTGGACCGGCGACGGCGCGATGCTGGCCGCCGACAACTCGACCGCGGCGCTCACCTGCATCTACCGCGCGATGATCGCGATGCGGGAGTCCAGTCCCCTCGCACTCCGTGCCGGGGCGACGGTCGGACCGGTGACGCGGGTTCCCTACGGCGAGCTGGACTACCTCGGGGCTGCGGTCAACCGGGCCGCCAGGCTATGCGCGCGCGCCGCTCCGTGGCAGGTCCGCGTCGGGGTCGACGCCGACCACGCGGCGATGTACTTCACGCTGCGGCCGGCGGACGTCGCTCAGGCCGAGACCGCGGTCTAGGCGTCCCGGCGCTCGCGTCGCGTTTCGGCAGATGCCCGAGCAGCGCAACCGGCCACTGTTCGCTCGCTTCTTCGACCTGTACTGCGGCCGAGACCGGGGGACCGGCGAGGCGCAGCTGCGGCGTGAGCTGCTCGCCGGCTCGCAGGGGACCGTGGTCGAGGTCGGCGCCGGCAACGGAATCAGCTTCGAGCACTATCCGCCCACCGTCGGACAGCTGATCGCCGTCGAGCCGGAGCCGTATCTGCGCCGCCGCGCCGAGTCGGCCGCGCGCGATGCGCCGATGCCGACACGGGTGATCGGGGGCACCGCGGCCGCGCTCGAGCTCCCAACCGGCTCCGCCGACGTGCTGGCGGTCTGCGGTGTGCTGTGCTCGGTACCTGATCAGGCCGCGGCGCTGGCCGAGTTCCGGCGCGTCCTGCGTCCGGACGGCGAACTGCGCTTCTACGAGCACGTCCGCTCCCGCCGGGCGGGCTTTGCTCGGTGGCAGCGGCTGGTCAACCCGCTCTGGTCTCGAATCATGGGCGGCTGCCAGACCGACCGGGACACACTGAGGGCGATCACCGACGCCGGGTTCATCCTGCAGTGGTGCCGGGGCTTTGGATTTCCCGCCGATGCTCACTGGCGTCCGGTCGCCCCGCGCATCCTGGGGGTGGCCAACAGCCCCGGCGCGCGATAGCCACTGACATCGCGACGTTCGCGGACGAGGACGGAGCTGCCTGACCGCGCTCAGCCGGCGCGCTCAGCCGGCGCGGTCAGCCGGCGCGGTCAGCCGGCGCGGTCAGGCGGCGCTGACCGCCCGAGGCGTGGCCGCGGCCACCGCCATTCGGGCGGCCTCGAAGGCGCTGGCGAACGAGACCTCGGCCAGGCATCCGGGGGCCGCGACCTGATCGCCGCACAGGAAGACGCCGTTGCCGCGGTCGATCGCGGGGCGGTCGCGCCAGGTCGAGCCCGGCATGTCGAGCGCGCCCGTGCGGCCGTCCATCACCTGGCGGCGGCGGAACGTGACCCGGTCGCGCCAGCCGGCGAACGACTTGTCGAGCAACTGCTCCAGGCGCGCGCAGGCCGCGTCGGCGCTCTCGCCGGGCTTGACCGGCATCTGCGCCTGGACGAGTTCCTCGCCGCTCGGTGCCAGCGTCCGGTCGTTGGCCGAGTAGCGCTCGATCCAGCCCGAGCCGGCCAGATCCGAGACGACCCATGGATCGTCGCGACGGCGCTGCAACGCCAGATCGAGGCACAGGGTGTGACCGCTGGGCCAGTGCAGCTCCGGGTCGCCCAGCAGCTCCCGCGCCTGGCTGAGCTCCAGGGCGACGATCGTCGTGCCGTCTCCCACCGCGGTGACGCGCTCGCCGGTGATGATCCGCACCCCGAGTGAGCGTGCGTGGCGCTCCATCGAGTCGACCATCATGCCCCAGCCGCCGACCGGGAACCGGGCCGCGATCTTGGGGTCGAGCAGCAGGCGCTGGGTGCGCTCCCAGACGAACGCCGCCGACAGCTCGCCCGGGTCGTGGTGGAAGGTGTAGACGCCGGCGAGGCCTGAGAGCATCGCCGCCGTGCGCTCATCGGAGTGGTCGGCGACCCAGGATCGGAAGTCCTGCTCGCTGGGCGCCAGCCGGCCGCGCAGGCGCAGCCCCGGCGGGATCAGGCTGAGCGGCGGCGTGCGGTGGATCGAACCCTCGTAGTGAAAGCGCACGCCGGTCAGCTGCGGCCGCGCGACCGGCGGCAGCAGACTGCGCTCGCTCAGCCAGGTCCACAGCGCGCCGCCCTTGTAGATCGCGTGAGGTCCGAGGTTCGTCTTGTAAGGACCCGCGTCGCTGCGGGCGCGCCCGCCGAGCGAGTTGCTCGCCTCATACAGCTCGACTTCGGCGCCCTGCTCGGCGCAGGTGATGGCCGCGGTGAGGCCCGCAACGCCGCCTCCGATGACCGTGATCTTGTGCATGTCTGCCACCGTATTGGCCAGCTGGCCCGGAGTACAGTGCCAGTTATGAGCAGGCGATCAGGGCCAGTTGACGTGCTGCTCTCGGTCCGCCGCGGTGGCGTCGCCCTCCACGAGCAGCTTGAGCGCGCGCTCCGTGACGCCGTGCGCGAGGGCCGGCTTCAGGCCGGGGCACGGCTGCCGTCCAGCCGGGCGCTGGCGGCCGAGCTCGGCATCTCCCGCGGTGTCGTCACCGCCGCCTACGAGCAGCTCGTCGCCGAGGGCTACCTGCAGACCCGCCAGGGTGCCCCGGTGCGCGTCGCCGAGGGCGTCCGCGCCCACGCGCCGCGGCCGGCCGCGCCGGCGCTGATCGAGCGCTTCGCCTATGACCTCACCCCAGGGCTGCCCGATCTGCTCGGCTTCCCGCGCGAGCGCTGGCTGCGGTCGGTGCGCAGCGCCTGGCGCGAGGCGCCGCTCGACGCCGTCGGATACGGCGATCCTCGCGGCGAGCCGTCGCTGCGAGAGGCGCTGGCCGACTATCTGCGACGCGCTCGCGGGGCGGCCGCCGACGCCGAGCACCTGGTGGTCTGCACGGGCTTCCGGCAGGGCCTCTCGCTCACCTGCCGGTGGCTGCGGGCGGCCGGGATCGAGCGGGTGGCGCTGGAGGAGCCGGGCTGGCATGCCCAGCGACTGATCGTCGAGGAGGCCGGACTGGAGGTCGCGGCGGTCGCCGTCGACGGGGAGGGCATCTCCGTCGACGATCTTTACGCCAGCGATGCGGAGGTGGTCGTCGTCACGCCCGCGCACCAGTTCCCCTCCGGCGTCGTGCTGAGCGCGGCCCGGCGAGCGCGCCTGATCGAGTGGGCCGAGCGCGGCGATCGGCTGATCGTCGAGGACGACTACGACGCCGAGCTCTGCCAGGGACAGGTCGGCGCGCTTCAGGGCCTGGCGCCCGACCGCGTGCTGTACATCGGCTCGGCGAGCAAGCGGCTGACCCCCGGGATGCGGCTCGGCTGGATGGCGCCGCCCTCGTGGATGTCATGGGCGCTGATCTCGGCGAAGGCGATCGAGGACGCCGGATCCGAGGTCTCCGGGCAGCTCGCGCTGGCGGACTTCATCTCCCGCGGGGAGTTCGAGCGCCACCTTCGGCGGATGCGCGGCCGCTACGCGCGCCGGCGCGAGGCGCTGGTTCGGTCACTCGCCGAGCATCACCCGAGCTGGCGGGTGCGCCCGGACGCCGACGGGATGTTCCTGCTCGTCGATCTCCCGGGCGACCTTGACGAGGCGACGCTGCTGACGGTCAGCGCGCGCCGGGGAGTCGGCCTGGAGGGGCTGTCGCTGCACAGCTACACCGGCGCGGCGGCGCCGGGGCTGGTGATCGGCTGCGGTTCGCTGCCGGAGCCCGCCATCGACCGGGCGCTGGCGTTGCTCTGAGCGCTGGGACAGGGTGGATGCGGGAGCGGCCGCTGCTCGCAGTGTGGGGAGCTTTATCGGTCGTGAGGACGAATAACCTTCCCCGCATCGCGACGGCACGAGCAGCTTTGACACCGCGGGTGATCGTTCCCCGATCCGCGCCCCGATCGTGTCGGTTTTCGCCCCCGGCTACCGGGTGAGGTACGCGGCGAGGTTCGCCAGTGAGGAGGAGAGGCCCGCGGCGTGGTCTTCGGCCGAGATGCCGTCAGGGACGTCGTCGGCGCGGATGTCGACCTGGGTTCCGGTGTCGACGGCGGTCAGTTCCCAGGTCAGGGTCATGGTGCCGGCGTTGGCGGGGTCGTCGGAGACGAAGTCCACGGCCTGGGCGAGCCGCACGCCGTCGACGAGTTCGAGGAAGCGGACGTCGACGATGTCCGAATCCGCGGTCGACTTGCCCGGCGACAGTGACGCGTCCTCGTAGGTGAGGACGAGCCGGTAGGACCCGCCGGGCCGGGCGTCGAACCGCTCGAACCTGCCCGTCATGCCGTTGGGCGGCAGCCACGTGGCCAGCGCGTCGGGATCGACCAGGGCCGCATAGACGCGGTCGGGGGACGCGGCGATCACGCGCGACGCTGCGTCGGTCCTGGTCACGGAGCGACTTCGATGTGAGGGGTCACGACATGGCAGGTAAGCATGCGGGGACAAAAAGGGCGCCCATCGAGCCCCGATCGTGCAACGCTCCGCTCGCACTCGAGCGACGCGGTCGCCTGATCGGCGCCAGCCGATAGCGTCACCGCCGATGACCGCGCTGCACGTCTTCGACATGGACGGGACGCTGCTGCGGGGCACGACCGCGTCGATCGAGCTCTCCCGGCGGCTGGATCGGCTCGCGCCGCTGGCCGATCTGGAGGCCGGATTTGCGGGGGAGCGGATCACCGCGGCCGAGTTCGCGATGGAGATGCGGGCGCTCTGGGCCGAGTTGAGCCCGGAGCTGGTGGCGGAGGTGGTGAGCGCGTCGCCGTGGATCGACGGCATCACCGATGTGTGCAGTGACATCGCACAGCGGGGCGAGCGCTCGATGCTGATCACAATGTCTCCCGGCTTCTTCGCGGAGCATCTGCTCGAGTTCGGCATCGACGTGGTCGCCGCGTCCCGCTTTCCCGCACTGCCGTTCACGCAGGCGGTTGATCCGGCCGGGATCCTCGAGCCCGCCGACAAGGTCCGCCTGGCCGAGCAGGAGCGGATCGCACACGGCCTCACGCGCAGCGATTGCGTCGCCTACGGCGATTCCATGTCGGACCTGCCGCTGTTCGGAGTGCTGGAGAACACGGTGGCGGTCAATGGGGACGAGGGGCTGGAGCGCGTGGCGGCGGTCGCCTACCGGGGCGGGAACCTGCGCGAGGCCTACGCGTTGGGACGCGACCTGCTCGGCTGCCGCCGGTGAGCTCGCCCGGCCCTACTCAAACGGGCCGTTGAATCCGTCGGGCCCGGCGACGAACCGATCGGCGGCGATGACGGCGTCGGGCGTGATCTCGCCGTAGAGGTGGGGAAAGCGCTCCGCGGTGCCGGACGCGGCCGTGTCCGCGGCCTCGACGCGCACCGGTGCTCTGAGTCGATCGGGGTCGAGCTCCAACAGCAGCAGGTCACCCGCATCGCGGTACCAGGTGTCGGCGACTGTCTTGACCTGGTGGGCAAACGAGAGGTGGATGTAACCGACCTCATCGAGCCCCCTGCCGAGTGTCGAGACGCGATAGCTGCCGGTCTGGCGCGCCTGCTCCCAGTCGCCGCGCAGCGCGATATGAAACAGGCGTGTCATTCGCATCGCCCCGGCTAGGCGCGGAACGCCTCGAGCGTGAAGCTGGCCGCCAGGCGCCAGGGCCGCTCGGTCAGCCGCCACTCGCCTTGGTCGTCGCAGGTCATCTGGGAGGGCAGCGCCGGCCAGGGCACGCTGTCGTGCTCGGCGAGCTGGGTGACCCGCAGGCCGTGCTCCAGCAGCGCGGTGACGGTCTCGCCGAGGCCGTGGCTCCACTCGACGCTCGTCGTGGTGGCGAACACGTGGTCGGTCTCGACGTAGGTCCCTCCGCCCGTCCAGATGTTCGGCTCGCTTCTGGCGAAATATGCGTCCTTGACCACGAGCAGCTCATCCCGCTCCTCGTCGAGCGTCGCGAGCATGGGATGCAGCTCGCGGATGAACAGGCGACCGCCGGGACGCAGCAGCGTGGCGACGATCTCGGCCCACCGCGTGATGTCGGGCAGCCAGCACAGCGCCCCGATCCCGGTGTAGACCAGGTCGAACGACTCAGCGGGCAGGACGTCGAGCGCGCGATACAGGTCGGCCTCGACGAACTGCGTGGGCGACCCGGTTCGCTCGGCCAGCGCGCGGGCCTGCACGAGAGCCTCGGCGGAGAAGTCGAGGCCGGTCATCGAGGCGCCGAGGCGCGCCAGCGAGATCGTGTCGGTCCCGATGTGACACTGCAGGTGCACGCCGGTCAGCCCGTCGATATCGCCGAGGCGCGGACGATCGAAGCTCACCACTCCTGAGAGGAATTCGGGATCCCGGACGAACCGCTCGACCGCGTAGTCGGGCGAAGTCGCGTGCACCGGGGCGCGCTCGTCCCAGTTGGCGCGGTTGATCGCCATGTAGTCGTCCATGCGGCAATCCTCGCAGCTGCTGCTCAACGTCCGGAGCCGGCCAGCGCGTCACGGACGTGCTTGACCGTGGCCCCCCGCCGGACGTGCGGCCCGGGAGCGAACTGCGCGACGCGCACCTCCTCAAGCAGCCAGATCACGTCGCTGCGTCCCGCGGCGGCGTGCTCGAGCTCGTGGATCTCGGCCATCCGCCTGCCGTCGACGACGAAGTTGGCCGGCAGCCGCTGCAGCCGCTGGACGGCGGCGCGGAGGTAGCGCTCGATGTCGTCCAGCCGCGCGCGCCCGGCCGCCGCCATCATCCCGGGATAGACCAGCCGGCCGAGCTGCCGCGCGACGTCCTCCCGCGCCGCGGCGAAGGCGACACTCGCCGGGAGGGTGTCGAGCTGTTCGCGGACCGCCTGAGCGGCGTCGAGGATCCGGCCGAGTGCTCTCAGCGCATCGAGCGTCGCCGGCCGAAGCTCACCGCGGACATGCTCGCGGAGTCCCATGAACGCCTGCCGATCCCAGGCCGGCCCGCCGCCGCTACCGATCAGCTCGTCCAGCGCGGCGCTTGTCGCATCCTCGATCGCAGCGTCCAGGTTCCCGTGCGGAGCGGCGGCGAGCGCAAGGGTCAGTTGCGCGCCGAGCTGTTCGGTGACCCACCGTCGCGGCGAGGGCACGGTGAGCCGCAGCAGCCGCCGGGTCCCGCGAATCATCGACACCGCCTGCTCACCGGCGGTCTCACAGACCCGGATCCCGACCGCGTCGCCTTCGTCGACGAGCGCCGGGAACCCGCGCAGTCCACCGGGGAGGTCGACGACGCGGGGAACCGCGTCGACGTCGAAGTCGCGCATCCCGTGCCGGGCCAGGGAGGGCATCGCCTGCTCCAGGCGGACCGCCAGCGCGGGGCGCAGCTCGTCGCGCAGCGCGCCGAGTGACCGGCCGGAGGCGAGCACCGTCCCGTCGTCGTCCTCCACCGAGAACGTCATCCGCAGGTGCGCGGGGAGCGCGTCCAGCGACCAGTCATCCGGACCGATCCGCACTCCGTAGAGCCGTTCGATCGCCGCGGCGAGCACCTGGAGCAGCGGGCCGGACCGCGGAGCGATCTCGGCCAGCAGCGCGGCGGTGGTATCGGGGATCGGAACCAGGGGCGTGCGCAGCCGCTTGGGCAGCGTGCGCAGCAGAGTGACGACGAGCTCGGTGCGAAACGCGGGGACCAGCCACTCAAAGCCGATCTCCCGGAGCGCGCCCAGCATTGCGAGCGGCACGTGGGCGGTGACGCCGTCCGCCGCGGAGCCGGGATCGAAGCGGTAGGAGAGCGCAAGCTCGAGCGAACCCTGCCTCCACAGTCCGGGCCGGTCGGCGTCGTCGGCGGCGACCTCGCCCTCGATCAGCATGTCCATCGGGTAGTCGAGCAGTGACGGCTCCGTCTGCCGCGCCTCCTTCCACCAGCGGTCGAAGTGGCGCCCGCTGATGACATCGGCCGGGATGCGCGCGTCGAAGAACGAGGCCCGTCTCGCCTCGCCGGCGAGCAGATCCCGCCGGCGCGCCCGCGCCTCCAGCGCCTCCACCTTCTCCACTCGGCGCTGGTTCTCACGCATGAACGCGTGGCGCTCGTCCCAATCGTCCTCCACCAGCGCGCGGCGGATGAACACCTCGCGCGCCACGACGGGGTCGATGCGGCCGTATTGCACGGTTCGGGACTCGACGATCGGCAGCCCGTACAGCGTCACCCGCTCGGGCGCGACCACCGCCGCCCGGCGGCGATCCCACCGCGGCTCGCCGTAGGAGCGCTTGACGAGGTGCTCGGCGAGCGCCTCCACCTGTTTGACCTCGACCGCGGCGGCGGTCCGGCCCCACAGCCGGGTCGTCTCGACGAGCTCGGCGACCATCACCCACGACGGGCCACGGCGCGCCAGCACCGAGCCCGGGAAGATCGCAAACCTCGCCCCGCGCGCGCCGGTGTACTCGCGCGTGGCACGGTCCTTGAGCCCGAGATGCGAGAGCAGGCCCGAGAGCAGCGCGGTGTGGATCTCCGGCCCGTCCGCGGGCGTCTCGTTGAGGGTCAGCCCGACTTCGCGCGCGGCGTCCTGGAGCTGGGCGACGAGGTCCTGCCATTCACGGATACGCAGGTAGTGCAGGAACTCGGCCTTGCAGCGCCTGCGGAACTGAGAGCGCGACAGCTCCTCCTCCAGCGAGCGCAGGTGGCGCCATAGGTTCAGGTACCCGAGGAAGTCCGAGGACTCATCGGTGAACCGTGCGTGGAGCTGGTCAGCCTGGCCACGCTGCTCGACCGGGCGCTCCCGCGGGTCCTGGATCGACAGGGCCGCGGCGATGACGGCCACCTCGCGGGCGCAGCCGCGCTTGTCGGCCTCGAGCACCATGCGACCCAGGCGCGGGTCGATCGGGAGCCGGGCGAGGTTGCGGCCAAGCGGCGTGAGCGCCTCGTCGGCCGACGGATCGAGCGCACGGAGCTCGTGCAGCAGCGCGACGCCGTCACGGACCTGACGACGGTCGGGAGGCTCCAGGAAGGGGAACTGCTCGATCTCCCCCAGCTCGAGCGCCGCCATCTGCAGGATCACGCTTGCGAGGTTGGTGCGCAGCACCTCGGGGTCGGTGAACTCAGGCCGCGCGTTGAAGTCGTCCTCGGAGTAGAGCCGGACGCAGATCCCGTCGGCCAGGCGGCCGCAGCGGCCCTTGCGCTGATCCGCGGACGCGCGTGAGATCGGCTCGACGGGCAGCCGCTGGACCTTCAGCCGTGCGCTGTAGCGCGAGATCCGAGCCAGGCCGGTATCGACGACGAAGCGGATGCCGGGAACGGTGAGCGACGTCTCGGCCACGTTGGTCGCCAGCACGACCCGGCGCCGGGAATCGGCGCCGGCCCGCCCACGCCTGAAGACCTTCTGCTGATCTGCGGCCGCGAGCCGTGAGTACAGCGGCAGGATCTCGACGCGCGGCCCCAGCCGTCCACTCAACAGCTCCGCGGCGTCGCGGATCTCCCGTTCGCCGGAGAAGAACGCCAGCACGTCCCCGTCGCGCTCGGCGAGCAGCTCCTCGACGACGTCGGCGAGCGCGTCGAGCAGTTCCTGTTCCTCGGCTGGTGGCCGGTAGCGCACCTCGACCGGGTAGGTCCGGCCCGAGACCTCGACGATCGGGGCGCCTCCGAAGTGCTCGCTGAACCGCTCGGGGTCGATCGTCGCGCTGGTGATGATCAACTTGAGATCGGGGCGCCGAGGCAGGATGCGATGCAGGCAGCCGAGCAGGAAGTCGATGTTCAGCGACCGCTCATGCGCCTCATCGACGATCACCGTGTCGTAGCGGCGCAGGAGCGGATCGCGGCGGATCTCGGCGAGCAGCAGGCCGTCGGTGACGACGCGGACCAGGGTGTCCTCGGAGCCGCGGTCGTCGAAGCGCACCGCGTAGCCGACCGGCCCGCCGAGGGCGACGTCGAGCTCATCGGCGATTCGCTGCGCCACGGTGCGCGCCGCGATCCGTCGCGGCTGGGTGTGGGCGATCGTCCCGAACACACCACGCCCGAGCTCCAGGCAGAGCTTGGGCAGCTGCGTCGTCTTGCCCGAGCCGGTCTCCCCGGCGACGACCACGACCTGGTGGTCACGAATGGCGGCAAGCAGGTCGTCGTGGCGGGCGGAGACCGGGAGCTGCGCCGGATAGGAGACCTCAGGGACCGAGGCGCGCCTGCGCTGCAGCCGGGCCTGTGCCTCGGCGAGCTGCTTGTCAAAGCGCGCGCGGGCCTGCTCGTTGCCCTTCTGGAGCCGGCGAGCCCTGCGGCGCAGCCGCTGCTCGTCCTGCAGCGTGAGCTCGCCCAGCGTCGCCTCGGCCATCCCTTCGAGAATAGGCGGCCCGAAGGGAGCTAGGACATCAGCACGCCGCCGTTGACGGCGATGGTCTGCCCCGTCACGTAGGACGAGTCGGCCGAGACGAGCCAGGCGACCGTCCCGGCGATGTCGTCGGGGGTTCCCAACCGGCGCAGCGGCACGGTCTGGCGCTCGGCGTCGATCTCGTCCTTCACGGTGCCATCGTGGCGTTGCGCCACGTCCTGGAGCCATTCGAGGTGCATCCCCACCTCGATGAACCCGGGCGCGATCGTGTTGACCCGAATGCCGGCGGGCCCGAGCTCGTGGGCGAGCGTGTGGGTGAGGGTCGCGATCGCGCCCTTGGAGGCGCAGTACGCGGCGTCGTTGGCGACTCCCTGCTGGCCGAACAGCGAGCCGAGGTTGACGATCGCGCCCCCGCCGGAGCCTGCCAGAGCTCGCCCGAACGCACGGGACATGAGAAACGTGCCGACCAGGTTGACATCGAGCGTGTTGCGAAAGTCGGTGGGCGAGAGGTCGACGACCGGGGCGGTCACTCCGCCGATCCCTGCACAGTTGACGAGGACGTTCAGGCCCTCGAGCTCGCCGGCGACCTCGGGGATGACCGCATCGACCGCGCGCTCGTCGCTGACGTCGATGATCCTGGCGATCGCCCGGGCCCCCTGTGCACGCGCTCTCTCCGCGGTGGCGGCGACCTCCTCGATGACGTCGAGATAGGCGACCGCCGCGCCGTCGCGGGCAAGTCGATCTGCGATGGCAGCGCCGATGCCTCGCGCCGCTCCGGTGACGATTGCCTTGACCATCGGCGCCTCACCTTAGATCGCGCCGACGTGTCACCGCCATCGGGAAAGTGACCGATTGTCAGGGTGACCGGTCCGTGCCGCACGTAGCTGGTGTCTCTAGGAGCACAACCACAGACCAGCCACGGGAGAGACGGAAATGACTCACACCACCCCGGGCATTCACCGGTGGCGCGCGTTCGCGCTGCTGGCGGTGTCCTACTTCATGACAATCGTCGATTTCACGATCGTGAATGTCTCGCTGCCCACGATCGGACGTCATCTGCACCTCGATGCGGTCAGCCTGCAGTGGGTCGTCACCGCGTATGCGCTCGCCCTCGGCGGCTTTCTGCTGCTCGGCGGCCGCGCGGCGGACCTGCTCGGGCGCCGGCGGATCATGATGGCCGGACTGGCGCTGTTCACCGCGGCGTCGCTGGCATGCGGACTCGCCGGCAGTGACGGGTTCCTGATCGCGGGGCGCGCCCTGCAGGGGCTCGGCGGAGCGCTCATGCTGCCGGCCGCGCTCTCGATCGTGATGGACATGTTCCAGGAGGGCGCCGAGCGCAACAAGGCTCTCGGGGTCTGGGGCGGGCTCGGCGCGACCGCCGGGACCACGGGACTGATCGCCGGTGGGCTGCTCACCCGATACGCCGGATGGCACTCCATCTTCCTGGTCAACGTCCCGATCGGGATCGGCGCACTCCTCCTGGCGCCTCGACTGGTGCCCGAGAGCCGCCTGGAGACGGCGCACCGGCGGTTCGACATCCTGGGCGCGACGCTCGGGACGGGCGGCCTCGTGCTCCTCGTCGACGCGATCTCGCAGGCCCCGCAGTACGGATGGGGCGCTCCCCGCACCATCGCGTTGCTGGCGGCGGCGGTGGCGCTCCTCGCCGCGTTCCTGGTCGTCGAGACCCGCGCGGTCTCGCCGATTCTGCCGTTGTCGATCTTCCGCCTGCCCACGGTGGCGGGGGCGAACGTGGCCGGGCTGCTGCTCGGCGGCAGCTTCTACGCATTCGTGTTCGTCGGCACGCTGTACATGCAACTGGTACTGCACTACAGCGCGCTGCAGACCGGTGCGGCGTGGCTTGCGGCGTCGGTCACCTCGATCGCGTTCGCCGGCCTGTCACAGTGGCTGGTCACCCGTCGCGGCGCCAGGCTGGTGATGGCGATCGGGATGGGGTTGATCGGCATCGGGATCATGTGGATGGCCAGGGTGCCGGTTCACGGTCACTTCCTCGGTGACCTGGCGGGCCCGTTCTTCGTCGCCGGGGCCGGCACCGCATTCGCGTTCATTCCGATCTCGGTCGCGGCGCTGGCGGGCGTCGAGCAGTCGCGTGCGGGCGTCGCGTCCGGGCTGCTGACCACCTCACAACAGCTCGGTGGCGCGATCGGCGTAGCGATCGCCTCGAGCGTCGCGGCCGGACACACCTCGGCGCTGCTGCACTCCGGCGTCCCCGCCCGCTCCGCACTCACCGGCGGATACACACAGGCGTGCTGGGTTCTCGGGGCAATCGCACTGATCGCGCTGCCGGCGATTCTCACGCTCGTCCGCCGTCGCCCGTCGAGCGGTGAAGCGGCCGTCCCATCGACTGGCGCTGAGCCGCGGCCCGCGCTGGCAGGTACTCGCTGACCTGGTCGCCACGCAGGCGGCCAACTGACCACACCAACCGAATCGGAGGACAGAACCATGGCAGCAAGAACCATCAAGGGCACGCTCGCGCTCGTGACTGGAGCCAATCGCGGGATCGGCCGCGCGCTCACCGAGGCGCTGCTGGCGCGCGGCGCACAGAAGGTCTACGCGGCGGCGCGCGACACGCGCTCGCTCGCGGAGGCGCAGGAGCGGTGGGGCGCCAGGGTCGTGAGGCTCCCTCTGGACGTCACCAACCCCGCCCAGGTAGCGGCCGCCGTTCGCGCGGCCGGGGACATCGATCTGCTGGTCAACAACGCGGGGGTGTTCGAGCCGACGGATCTGGTCGACGAGCGGATCGTCGACGTCGCCCGCCGCGAGATGGAGGTCAACTACTTCGGCACGCTGCGGATGGTGCAGAGCTTCGCCGACGTCCTCGCGCACAACGGCGGCACGCTGGTCAACGTCGGCTCCGTGGTCGGACTGTCCAGCATTCCGATTCAGCCGACCTACAGCGCCTCCAAGGCCGCGCAGCACTCGATCACCCAGGCGGCTCGTGCGATCCTGGCCGGGCGAGGGGTCTCGGTCCATGGCGCCTATCCCGGGCCGGTGGACACCGAGATGACGCGTGACCTCCCGCCCCAGTTCGCCAAGACGGCTCCAGCGGAGGTCGCCGCTCGGATCCTCGACGGGATCGAGGCGGGCGTCGAGGACATCTTCCCCGACCCCTTCTCGATGGGCTTCGGCGAGCAGTACCACGGGTCGCCGAAGGAAGCCGAACGGGGGATGGCCAGCGCCGTCGGGCTTGCTGTGGGCGCATGAGCGGAGTCCCGTTGAGCTCGTTCTGACATGCATCTGCCTCGGCCGTTGCGGGACGGCCGAGGTCATGTCATCCGGCCCCCGGAGTTCAATGCCGCGAAACAACCTGTTTCGAGGAGGACACCGTGGCTCTCACACAGACGCAAATCATTGCCGCCGTTGCCGAGCGTGCCGAGCTGAGCAAGGCCGACGCCAAGCGCGCGATCGCCGCACTCGACGAGGTCATCCTCGAGGAGATCGGCAACGCCCAGAAGGTCCGGATCGGCGGGCTCGTGCAGATGACGGTGCGGGTCAAGCCCGCTCAGAAGAAGCGCATGGGTCGCAATCCCGCGACCGGCGAGGAGATCGAGATCGCCGCCAAGCCGGCGTCGGTCGATATCCGGGCACGTCCGCTCGCCCGCGCGAAGGCGGCGCTGCCGTCCGTGCAGAAGGCGCGGCGCCGGCTCGCCGCCAAGTAGGCGAGCTCGTCACCCTGACGGCGCGAGCGCGGAGCAGCGGTGGACGACGCCGCTGCTTCCCTACTCCTCCGTCGGCGCATACCGGTGGTGCAGCGACAGCTGGTTGCCGTCGGGATCCACGCAGATCGCCTGCCAGCAGACACCTGAGTCGAACGTGTCGGTGACAAACCGGACGCCCTCGGCCTCGAGCCGCCGGCGGGCCTCGGCGACGTCCTCAACCTGCAACGCGATCGGCATCGCGTTGGAGGAGAACGTTGCGCCGAAGTCCTCGGTGCGGACGATCGCCAACGTCACGTTTCCGGCCTGATACTCGGCGCCGGCGCGGTCTCCCCAGCGCTTGACGAATGGCAGGCCGAGCGTCTCGCCGTAGAAGGCGGTCATCGCGTCGAAGTCCTGAGCGGGGATGCAGACGAAGTCCACACCGGTGATGAGGGTTCTGGTATCGGTCATGGTCCTAGGACCATGGCACGCCCGCAAACTCATCGGTGGGCGCAGTCGGTCCGCCCGATGCTCCGAACTCAGAAGGTCGGCACAGCGGTCACGAGTGCGACGGCTGCAGAGCGCGGACGACTGTGGCGAGGCACCGCGCGAACGCCTCGGGCTGGGAGAGAAACGGGTGATGCCCTGCCGGGAAATCGACCGCCAGGGTATCGCCCTTGACGCGCTGCCTCTGCGCCTGCGCAGGGGTCGCGAGGTCCTCGGTGCAGACGATGTATGTCGTCGGCTTGCGGCGCCACGCGATCTCGCGAGGCGCCTGGCCGAACGGCGCCAGCGACTGCCGCGTGAGCCGGGACAGCGCCTGCGTGGTCGTCGTCTCGTCGCAGTCCTGGAGGAAGAGGCGGCGGACCCTGGGCAGCCTCACGGCGACCGTCGAGATCCCGCGCTCGGCGAGCGGGGCGGTCATCTTGTTCCACCACCACGCAGCGTCGTTGACGCATGCGCCGTGGACGAAGATCAGAGTCGCCATCGCCGGTACGTTAGCGCAACCCAGAGGTTGCGCGTACGCAGGGCGGCGGTCAGCGGCGAGGGCCGGTCGCGACCTCCACATCCGGTTTCGCGATGAACTCCTGCAGGTCACGGATGATCGTCCCCAGCAGACCCGATGCCAGCAACCCGGGTCCGAGCGGCCCGGATCGGTTCTCGCCCACGGGCGGGAGCATGCGGAGCGCGCGGCGCGCGGTCGGCGAGAGGTGATCCAGCTGCCACCGGATCTCCGCGTCGATCGCTGCTGCCGGGTCGGACGCGGCCAGGCCGGCCGCCTTGGCCCCATACGCGGCCGCCCCCAATGCGTGGGCGCCCATGTGGGCGACGGCTGCCGCCTGCCCCGCGGCTCGGGCGGCGGCTGCCGCCGCCGGAGAGCTCACGCCACGAGCCGCGTCCGCGCCGACGAACCGGCGGCGGATCTCCTGCGCGATGTCGAGCTCGCCACGCGCGAAGGCTCGCGTTCGCGCGATCGAGTCACGCGGTCGTCGATCATCGGGGGCGACGGCCTCGAACAGCCCGAGGACCCGTTCGGCGCAGTCCGCGGCCCACGCCGCGACGATCCGCCGGTCGCGCTGGCTGAGGGTCTGCGCCGAGCCCACATGCAGATCCTTGCACGCGAGCGGTCCCGCGTAGACGACTCCTACGGCTGAACGCCCGACGCCCGGCTGTCCGCCCAGCTCGGATCGGTGCCATAGGCGACGAACGTGGGCTGGCCACCGGAGAATGGAACGGTCTCGATGACACTTCGCGGGCCGCCGCAGTCGCCGGACGGCTTGGCGCCGGAGATGAGCATCGACCCACCCGATGGTGAGATTCCGTCGGGAGCAAAGCTGGTGGGGAACTGATGGACGACCTTGCGCGTGGACAGGTTGACGCTGACCGGCCACACGACGCCACAGGCGGCGCTCTCTGCCGCGAGGCGGGTACCGTTGCTCGAGACCGCCACCGGCCACGCGACGAGCTTCATCAGGGTCGACGAATGACCGCCCGCCAGCAGGTCGAGGAACGTCTTTCTAACCCTCTCAGCCACCGATTGTGAGGGCGCAGGTTCGCACAGACCGAGGTGGCCGTTCAAGTCCTGCCTTGCCCGCGCCGGGTAAGGTGCCGGCGAGCTCATGCCCTTCTTCGACGGAGTCGACGGCGCGGTGTACTACAAGGCGTGGCGAGCGGCCGATCCGCGGGCCTCGCTGGTCCTGTTGCACGGGTTCGGCGAGCACTCCGGCATGTATCACCGGCTGGGCAATCGCCTCACTGCTGAGAACATCGATCTCTGGGCGCTGGATGAGATCGGCCACGGCCTCACCTACGGGGAGCGGGGAGATGCCGGGAGCCTCGATGCGCTGGTCGAGCACGGAGCCCGCCTGCTCGATCTGGCGGCCGGCGACGGTGCTCGGCGGCCGATCTTCCTCATCGGCCATTCGCTCGGTACATCGGTCGCGGCGACGCTGGTGGCCACGAGACAGCCGGCGATCAACGGTCTCATCCTCTCGGCGACCGCATTCGGTCCGGCGATGGCCGCCTGGTGTGCTCATACACCGGCCGATCAGGAGCTCGCGCTCTCGATCGGTGACTGCGCGACCGATCCGTTCTACGTCGACGAGATGGAGAACGATCCGCTCGCGTTCACCAGCGCGCGACACGGCACTTCGGTCGGCACCGTGATCCCCGCGTCGGCGGCCGTCCTGCGCCAGACGCCGCTGCCGGCCGAGCTTCCCATCCTGCTCGTGCACGGCACCCGCGACCCGCTCGTCGAGGTCCAGGACGCTCGCGCCATCGCGGCAGAGCTGCCCAACGCCCGGCTGGTCGAGTTCGACTGCCTGCACGACCTGCTCAACGACGTCGAGCATCGAGCGGTCACGTCGACCATCGTCTCGTTCGTCGAGAGCCACGCCACCTGACCGGCTCACGCCTCGGGCGACGAGTCTCCGGACGGGCGATTCGTGCAAGAGTGAGTCCATGGGCTCAACTTCACATGTCGTCGTTGTCAGCGGAGCCAACGGCTTCGTCGGGGCTCGCGTCTGCCAGGTGCTCGCCGAGCGTGGCGCGGAGGTGCGGGCGATCGTCAGGCGAACCGGCACCGCGCCCGAAGCCCCAGGGGTGACGGAGGTCGTCGGCGACTTCGCCGATTCTGAGCTCGCCGGCTCGGTGGTGTCCGGCGCGGCCTCGGTGGTGACCACCGTGCACCCGATGGAGAGCGATCGCGCAACGCAGCAGCGCGTCGGGGTGGAGGGCACGCTTGCCCTCGCCCGGGCCGCGGCGTCCGCGGGCGTGGGGCGGCTGATCCACGTCTCGACCGCCTCGGTGTATGACCGCTCGCCGGAAATGGGGGACGTCGATGAGTCCTCACCCCTGGTCGCCGATGACGCCGATGACTACTCGGTGACCAAGCGCAACGCCGACGTGGCGCTCGCCGATGTGGAGGGCATCACCCGGGTCCTGCTCCGGCCGCCGGCGATCCTCGGACCCGGTCCGACCTCGACCTGGAACACGCTGGTCCCGGAGGAGATGCGCACCGATGAGCGCGAGCGCCGAGCCGTCGGCGACCGGACCTTCGCCTGGGTGCATGTCGCAGACCTGGCGTCGCTGGCCGCGGACCTGGCCCTCGGCGCGGTGGCCGACGCTGCTGACGGCGGCAGCGGGCCGATCCGCGGGGGATGCGTCGCGGTCAATGTCGCCGCCCCGCGGGCCACCCAGCGCGACTACGTGGGCACGGTCACCGCGGCGCTCGGGGTCGATCCGATCTGGGAGGAGGGGCCGGGGTGGACCGGCCGGCTCCTCGCAGAGCGGGCGCGCGGCTGGGGATGGAGGCCGGCGGTGGACCTCAGCCACGCACTCGCCGAGCTCGCCGCCGGGCTGGATGGCGCACCGCGATGACCGATCCGAACGACGGCCGGTCCAACGCGCGCATGCCGGGCTCGGAGCTGCTCGTACTCCAGCACATCGCGTGCGAGCCACCTGCCGCCTACGAGGACGAGATGCTGGACTGGGGTGTCCAGATCGACCGGGTCATGGTCGCTCAAGGCGATCCGCTCCCGGACTGGCGTCGCTACGCCGGGATCGTCGCCATGGGAGGACCGATGGGCGCATACGAGGACGACCGCTTCCCGTGGCTGGTCGCCGAACGTGAGCTCATCGCTGATGCGGTGCGTGCCGGGACGCCCTATTGGGGAGTGTGCCTGGGAGCGCAGCTTCTGGCCGCCAGCCTCGGCGCCCAGGTCTACCCCGGCGGAGAGCCCGAGGTCGGCGTCCTGCCGGTGTTTGCGACGCGCGAGGCCGGGACCGACCCGGTGGGCGCGACGCTCCCCCCGCAGTTCAAGGCGCTGCAATGGCATGGCGACACGTTCGAGTTGCCCGAGGATGCCGTCTGGCTCGCGCGCTCCGACGCCTACGCCCACCAGGCGTTCGTCTTCAACCGCGCCTACGGCCTGCAGTTTCACCTCGAGGTTGACGCCGCCCTGGCGACGGAGTGGGGAGCGGTGCCCGCCTACGCCGACAGTCTGCGCGCGACGCTCGGAGCCGATGCGCTGCGGCCGCTGGTCGAGGACCTGCGCCGCCACGAGGCCGACTCGGTCGGCCTGGCGCGTGACCTGTTCCGCGCCTGGCTGGAGCACGTGGTCGGGCTCCCGCACCGAGCGGCCGCCTAGCGGGACCGGTCATCTCCCGTTGCGCGAGAAGTCGAGCGATCACATGACGCCGATGTTGATGGCGCTCCGCATCTGGCATGGGACGCACGGTGAGCCCCGCCGGGGCTGGGTGGCGGCGCGGGGTCAGAGGGCCGGGCGGCGGTCTCGCCAGGGAAGCGCCTGCTCCAGCTGAGCGGCGAGCCGGATCAACCGCCCCTCGCCCGCCAGCGGCGCGACGAACTGCACACCCATCGGCACGCCGTCGGCGGTCCAGTGCAGCGGCAGGGAGATCGCCGGGCGACCGGTGAGGTTGGCGAGCTGGGTGTACGGCACCCAGCCGAGGTTCTGGTCGACCATGTCGTCGACGATCTTGGTCAACGACAGCAGACGCGCGGTCCTGGTCTTGAGCAGCGCGTCGGCGACCCGCTGCAGCGGGGCCGGCAGCTCGAACTCCCCGATGAACGGCGGCGGCTTGGCCAGCGTCGGCGTCAGCAGCAGGTCGTAGGTCTCAAAGAACGTCGTGAGCCGCCGCGTGTGCTCGTGGCGGCGCTGCACCGATGCGAGGTAGTCCACGCCACTGGTGGCCCGGCCGAGCGCGGCCATGATCAGCGTGTCCTGCTCAAAGCCCTCATCGCCCGCGCCGGAGGCCCGCCGCGCTTCCGCCACCTCCCACGCGACGTGGACGAACCAGCACAGCAGAAAGTCCTTCGCCAGCCGCGCGTCGTCGTAGGGAGCGGCGGTCAGGATCTCCACCGAGTGCCCGAGCTCACCCAGGGCCCGGACGGTGTCGGCGACGGCGGCGCGCGCCTCCGGGTCGGGATCGGGCGTGATCTCGGTGGGGACGCGCACGCCGATCCGGAGGCGACCCGGGTCGGCGCCGACCTCGTCGGCAAGCGGTCTGGACGGCATCGCCGGCTGGTATGGCCCCGCCGGTTCGCCGCCGGCCAGCACATCGAGCATCGCGGCGGTGTCACGAACCGTGCGGGTGACCACGCCCTGAACCGCCGCCCCGTGCATGACCTCCCCCTCCGCAGGCCCCATCGGGAGCAGCCCTCGACCGGGCTTGAGCCCCACCAGCCCGCAGCACGCGGCGGGAATCCGCGTCGAGCCACCGCCGTCGTTCGCGCCGGCCGCGGGGACGATCCCCGCGGCGACCGCAGCCGCGGACCCTCCCGAGGAGCCGCCCGGCGTGCGCCCCAGCGCCCACGGGTTCCGGGCCGGTCCGAACAGGTCCGGCTCGGTGATGCCCTTGGCGCCGAACTCCGGGCAGTTGGTCTTGCCGAAGATGACCAGCCCGGAGTCCAGCCAGCGCCGGACCACGGTCGCGTGCTCGGTCACCGGCAGTGAAGCTCGGGCGCGGCAGCCGGAGCTCGTCGGGACGCCGGCGTAGTCCTGGGCGAGATCCTTGACCAGGAAGGGCACCCCAGCGAACGGGCCGGTCAGCGCCCCGGCGGCGCGCGTGTCGGCCTCAGGACGCATCTCACGAACGATCGCGTTGATGCGGGGATTGACGGCCTCGGCTCGCTGGCGGGCGAGCGCCAGCAGCTCGGCGGCGCTCACCTCCCCGGCCTTGACCAGCTCGGCCAGACCGAGTGCGTCGTAGCTCCGGTATTCCGTGATGTCCATGATCGAGATCTCGTGCTCAGCGTGCGAGGAATTCCAGGAGCGCCGGGTTGACCAGCTCCGGGAAGGTCCAGCCGATGTTGTGTGGCCCGTCGGGGATCTCGATCACGGTGAGGTCAGCGATGAGCTGCTCGTCTCGGAGCCGGGCGGCGGTCGACTCGAAGGGCAGGATCCGGTCCGCGGTCCCGTGCAGAACGAGCGTCGGCACATCGATCTTCGGCAGGTCGTCGCGGAAGTCGGTCAGCCAGGTATCGACGCACCAGTAGGACGCGTAGGCGCCGGCGGCGGCGGCGACGTTGAAGCTGGCGCGCAGCGCGGCATCCCCGATCCGCTCCGGCGCCAGGGCGTCCGTGTTGTAGAAGTTGGCGAAGAAGTCGTCGAAGTAGGCGTAGCGGTCGGCGACGATCGCCTGCTTGATCCCCTCGAAGACGGCGATCGGCACGCCCTTGGGGTTCTCGTCGGTTTGCCGCAGGAACGGCGGGATGACGCCGAGCAGGACGGCCTTGCTCACGCCGGCCGACCCATAGTTGCCCAGGTAGCGAGTGACCTCGCCGGTCCCCATCGAGAACCCGGCGAGCACGACATCCTCCTCGAGCGCAAGGTGATCCAGTAGCGCTTTCAGGTCGGCCGCGAACGTGTCGTAGTCGAAGCCGACGGCGGGCCGGCTGGACCGGCCGAAGCCACGCCGGTCATAGGCGATGCACCGATAGCCCTCATCGAGCAGGGCATGCTCCTGGCGCTCCCACGAGTTGCCATCCAGCGGATACCCATGGATCAACACGATCGGCTTCCCGGACCCGCGATCGGTGAAGTGGATCTCGATGTCGGCGCCGTTCTCCGTTCCGACCGTCACGAATGGCATGGCCCGTCCTCCCAAGTCGTTGTGACCCCACGGGGGCCATCACATCACATCGCGCCACGAGGCGACCGCCATCGCCCGGGCGGACCCCCTCATCGGCGGCGTGGCGGCGGGGCTCGGCGCTCGGACGCCGCGCAGCTCACGCACAGGACACCGTCGGGGAGCGCTCGCATGCGGCCGGGCGAGATCTGCTCGCCGCAGACGTCGCAGACCCCGTAGCTGCCCTCGTCGAGCTTGGACAGCGCGCGCTCGGTCCGGGCGAGGGCGCGCTCCAACGAGTCGCCCACGCCGATGTCGGTGAGCCGGCTCACCGCCTCGGTGGTCCCGTCGCCGATTCGCTTGCCGAACCCCTGCGCGGTGCCCAGCTCGGGCCGTTTGGCGAGCGCCGCCACCCGATCCCGGTGCCGGTCGCGGATCTCCTCCAGCTCGGCGCGGATCGTCTCGAGGTCCATGTCAGCGCGGTCGGCCACGACTGAGGATTATCCGCTGCGGTCTGAGGAGCGACACTCAGAGCTCGCCCTCGCCGCGTGTGTGATCTCCGGGCAGCCGCCTGTCACCGGACGAGAGCTCATCCGGCCTCAGCCCTTGACCGGGCGGATGTTGAGCACCGACGGGCCGTGGCTACATGCGACAAACGGCAGCGGCACCGTCTTGAACGACCGCTGGTTCGGAGGGGTGACCTTCAACGCGACCGCGGCCACCCGCTTGCAGTTCGGCAGTGCGCCCGCGTCGACGACCCCGAGGGTCGCTGTGGCCCGCGGGAAGTTGCCGGCGCGAGCCGCCTTCAAGGTGATCGTCTTGACCGTCGTGCCCGCGGTGATGCGGGCCGCGTTGCCCAGGCTGCTGCCGTTGCGGGCGACGGCCTGGACACCGGGGAAGCCACGCAGGGTGCACGCCGAACCGACGTTGGCGAACGTCAACGTCATGTAGATCGTGCCGGCCGCGCCGTTCTCGGCACTGATGAACGGCACCAGCTGGGACGTGGAGCAGGCGGGAGGTGCAGAGGCCGTGTGCGCGGGATGGCCGTCGGCAGAGGCGGGCGCCACGACTGCACCCGCGGCGACGAGCGGGAGGGCGAGCGCTCCGAGTCGGAGACCGCGTCGGTCAGCTGAGAACGTCACGTGGGAATCCTCACTGTGATTGGACGATGGGGACCGGCTGCCCGCGGCAGACACGAGCGAGACGCAATGGTCTCAGACGCCGGGCAGGGTGATGAGCGAGATCGAGTGTGCCGGGAACATGACGTTCGTCGAGCCGTCGGACACCGTCGCCTCGGCGGTGGTGGTGGAGACGGTATCGGGGGACTGGCTTGAGTTGTCACTGAGGGGCGAGGGACCGTCCAGCGTGGTGACCGTAGCCGTCGCGGAGCCGGTCACGCCGGTGAACGTGACACCGGAGGAGACGTCGGCGGACGGGCTGCGGTTGATGACCACGAGCTGCACGCCGCTCGCGGTGGCCGACGACACCGTCGCCAGATCGCCGCTGGGGGTCCCGCCGGCGAGCGTCGGGTTCCCGCTGACCGTTGTGTTGAGCAGGCTCCCTCCCGCCAGGGGCTTCATCAGGGCGAGGAACTCGCCGGTGGGCTGCACCACGGTCTGAGGGCCCGGGGTGCTGATCGCGCCGGTGACCGCGAACGGCGCGGCGCCCGGAAGGCCCGCGGTCACCGCCGAGGCGTCGGGTAGCTCGGCGGCGAGCAGCTGACGATCGGCGACCGGGACGCCGAGCCGGATCCAGTCGGCGAGCTGGCTGGCGTTGAGCACCGCCTCGTCGAGCGAGTTGAGGAAGTACGGCGCGTCGAGCGGCTCCGGGGTGGAGTCGAGCAGCTGCCCGTACTCGCTGAGCACGAGCGGGATGTGACGACCCGCGTCCCGGTCGGCGGCGGACTGGAGGGCCTGCACCGCTGTGTCCTCGACGTCCGGAACCGCCATCACCTGAGACTCGTACTGGTCGAGCCCCAGCGACGGCGAGATGTTCCCCGAGCCGACGTAGGGGTGGTCCTGCAGACAGTCATACGGCTGAGTGGTGCCCATCGCGTCGAGGAAGTTCTGCGTCGTGTCCGACGAGCACACCTGGATCGCGGGGTCGGCCTGCTTCATCGCGCTGTAGAACTGGGTGAAGCCGTCGTGCGGGCCCGAGTGATAGCTGGCGGTCACCACCGCCCCGCCCGGCGGGATGGCGCCGTGGCTGTTGTTGCCGAACGTGATCGTCCCCGTCGAGGGATCGAGGGTGTAGTCCTGCGCCGAGGACCCCGCGGTGCTCAGTGACGACACCAGGGTCCAGGCGCTGCCGTTGACGTCGACCGTGGCCGAGCCGGCAACAGGTGGATAGGCGACTTGGAAGGTCTGGCCGGCCGCGCCGGTCGATGCGGCGGCCGAGCTGCGACGGTCGGCGGCCAGCACCACCCGCTGGCCGCTGAACGCCGTCGTGCCGCCGTAGATGTATTCGCAGGTGGCGACGGTTGGGCACGGGTTGGCGCCCGCCGGAGGCGTGCCGGCGCTCACGGTCGTTCCCGACCGCCAGTAATCGGGCGTCAGCTCCTCGTTACCGACCTCCCAGTAGGGCACGTTGTAGGGCGCAGGGTGGCCGTTGGAGGCACGCTGCTGTGCCCACGTGCTCGTCCCCTGCGGGTCGGTCATGTAATGCACGAGGTCGGCCGCTTCGGCGGCGGTGCCCGTGGCGAAGTCGACGTCGACCACTCCGGCGGCGCCGGTGATGTCGAGAAGCCGGCCGAACTCGTCCGGGCCGACGCTCGACGGACTGGGGCCGCCGGTCGGGCCGACGGGATTCTCGCTGCGCTGGGACTGTGGGCCGATCGCTCGCATCCACTGATAGCTCTGCGCGGTGATCCCACCGGGGAAGCGCAGCGATCCCGCTCCCACCGCGGAGGTCAGCTGCGTGGTGAACGACGGCCAGAAGCTGCCGGAGCCCGCATCGAAGCTGCCCATGCCACCGAACGGCGCCAGGAAGTCGCTGCCGAAGAGACCCGGGCTGACCACGGCGCCCGGGTGCGTCGTGTCGACGGAGACCGAGGTCGGGCCGCCGGTCACGGGCGCCGCGGGAGGACGCCGGAAGGGTCCTCGGATCTGCGAGTGGCCGAGGTCCGGTTGCAGGCCGGCCGCATTGAGCTGGCTCTGGGCGCCCACGTAGCTGCGCTCGAGCGGTTGCCCACGCAGCGGCGTCATTCTCCCGAGCCGGCTCCCAGCCGCACCTGGCGCGAGCACGAGCAGGACGGCCAGCAGGCCCACGACCACCGGTGCAGCCCTCCGACGGATGCAGATCCAGGCCATTGGTCGACGGTAGCTGACCGAAAGGTGGCGCCGTCCGGTCGCAACGGCTCGACCACGGCGCCCGAGCATCGCGTCCAGGCCCGTCCCGAGCCGGCCGCCGACCTCGCCGAGTTGATCGACGCGGAAACGGCGTGGTCGGTTCACGTCGCCGGCGAGCCCGCGGGGATACTCGCCGCCCGTCCCGGCGTCGCGTCAGGCTGCCGCGGCAGCGAGGTCGTCGAGCTCGTCCTCGCGCCCGGGTTCTGCGGTCGCGGTTACGGCGCCGCTCTCAGCATCCTGCTCGCGCGTGGCGTTCCTCAGCCCGACGACCAATGGTTGTTCGGGACGATCCACGCCGACAACCAGCCTGCGTACCGCTCCGCGCTTGCGGCGGGCCGTATCGACGTCGGCGGTGAGGTCCTCGCGGACCTCTAACCGTCGTTGTGGTTGACGACCTCGATGTTGTGCCCGTCCGGGTCGAGCACGAACGCGCCGTAATAGCCGGGGTGGTACTGGGGGCGCTCGCCGGGCGCGCCATGGTCCTCGTAGCCGGCCGCCAGCGCCGCGGCGTGGAAGGCGTCCACCGCGGCGTTCTCCTGCGCGGTGAACGCAAGGTGCACGTGCTCGGTGAGCGGCCGCTCGTCGCGGACGAGCGAGAGGCTGTGGTCCCGGCCTGACAGCTGCACGCGGTCTGGCTGGTCGTGGGTCAGGCGCAGCCCGGCGTGCGGGGCGATCGCCGTGTAGAAGCGACGCGAGGCCTGCGGGTCACGCACGCGGAGCCACAGGTGGTCGACGTGCCCGACCGGCACGGCGTGTTCACGGTCGTAGTGGACGGCCTCAACGCTGTTGCCGTCGGGGTCCAGCAGGAACGCGCCGTAGTAGGTCGGGTCATATTGCGCGCGTGGCCCGGGCTCGCCGTCGCTGTCATAGCCCGCGTCGATCCCGGCCTGCCAGAACGCGTCGACCTGCGCTCGGTCACGCGCGCGCAAGCCGACGTGGAGTCCGCGCGTCAGCGGATGCTCGCCGTCGATCGCTCCGATCCACCAGTCCTCCCACCCCACCATGTCGGTCCCGGCGTAACTCGGCTGGACACCCAGGACACTGAGGACGGCGCGGTAGAAGCGCTCGGAGGCCGCGAGGTCTGCGTTGCGGATTCCAACGTGATCGAACATGCCGGCGAAGGCTACCGGCGGGTCGCCGGCGGCAGCGCGCCGAGCGCCTGTTGTGCCGCATCGTGCGCAGCGGAGGCGGCCGTCGCCTCCGCCCGCGCCGCCTCGAGCTTGTCCTCCGCGTCCTGGAGCTCCGCGCGCATCCTCGAGTGGTGCTGCTCGGCGTTGGCAAGCGCCCGCTCCGCGGCGTCGAGGCGACGTCTGGTTTCACGCTCGGCGTGACGGGCGAGCTTTCGCTCCTCGGCGGCACGGCGTTGCTCGGCCTGCTCGCGCTCCTGCTCGCCCTTGGCCTCGGCGCGCGACGGTGATGTCGCGTCGGCCTGCCGGCGCCGGGCCGGCTCGCCGGGGGGCTGAGCGCTCGCCGGCTTGGCCGTGGCCGGACCGGCCGACAGGGACCCGGCCCCGAACCCCACGTGTTGCAACTCCTCGACGAGCCGGCCGCCGGACACGCGGCCGCGTGCCTCCTCGTCGAGCGCCGCCGCGTGCAGGGTGGCGGCGACGCGGTCGGAGACCGAGGGGCTCATTCCCTGGTGTGCCGCGACCGACACCAGCGCGTCGACCGCGGCGCGCTCCGCGTCGACGGCTCCGCGCAGCTCCTCCGCGGTCCCGTCCCCGGACAGCATCCGGTCCTGGGCGGTGCGCAGCGCGTCGCCGGCTTGCAGGAGCGCCGCAAGCCGGTCGGACTCATCGCGGACCAGTTGATTGACCGTTGCCGCCGCCACCGACGGCTTGCGGAGCGCCGCGACGCCGGCTGCTTCCTCGCGGCGGCCGTCCGCCCGCAGTGCCTTGGCCAGCGCGTTGCGTTCCGCGATGAACCGTTCCCGAGGTACCCCGTAGAGCTCGTGCTCATCCATATGTCGTGATGATGACGACCGGGTGCTGCGGCAGCCTGAGCGTCAGCGTGCGCTTGGTGTGAGCCGTGGGCTTCTGCACCCTCTCGGGTCTCGCCGATCCGAGCGCCTGTCAGGTGGTCTCGCCCGGGCGCCAGTCGGTGTTGAACCCACCGAGATGGGCGTGGTACATCTCATCGCCGGTGTGCTGGGTGAACTCGATCTTGATGCGTTCGGGGTCGATGCCGGCGATCGCATGGCAATCGGCGATCAGCTGGCGGGCGAGCCGCGCTCGGCGCTCCACCGAGCGCCCGCTCCGGATGTCGCACATCAGCAGCGCAGCCGGTTCGGCGCCCTCCTCACCGCATCGCCAGACGCCGTCGGCTCCCGTGTCCGGGATCGCCACCGTGATGGTCCGCAGCGGCGTCTCCATGATCGTGGCGTAGGTGTCGCCGAGCTGGGTGGCCAGCGCACGCTTGACGCCTGCGGGGTAGGCCGGGAGAGCGAACAGCTGGAGCGATGGCATGGGGTTCGATCGGTCCCTTCCGGCGGGGGCGCTGGATGATGGCGGTCAGCCTAGCCTGACGCCCGGCAGGTTTCCGCCCTCCCGGGTCGAAGATCGCGTCAGCCCGCTCGCGCTCTCGTCGGGGGACAACTGACATGACCTATTTGCTTCGCCGCAAGCTCGCCGTCGAGTTCATCGGGATGCTCCCGTTCATGTTCACGGTCGGCATGGCCACCAACCGGCTGAGGTGATCGGTGCCGACGAAGGGCCGATCGAGGTCGACCGAGGCCTCAGCCTTGAGGCTGTGGTGGCGGTCGCCCATGACGGCCGCGCCGTGCGCCTGTCGGACCCGGCACGTGCCCGCATCGAGCAGGCGCGAGATGCGGTTGACCGGCTGCTGGCGGCCAACCGGCCTGTGTACGGCCTCACAACCGGGGTCGGAGCGCTCAAGCGCGTCCGGGTCGCCGTCGATGCGCAGCCGGAGTTCAACTGGCGGCTGCTGCTCTCGCATCGGACCGGTACCGGTCCAACCGTCGACGACTCGACGATCCGAGCCACGCTCCTGGCGCAGGTCGCGGGGTTCGCGCAGGGCCATGCCGGGGTCAGCCTGGCGCTCGCCGATCTGATCGTCGCCGCCCTCAACGCCGGTCTGCGACCGCGGGCGCGGACCACCGGATCGCTGGGCCAGTCCGACCTCGGGCCGCTGGCCGATATCGCGGAGGCGCTGACGGGGTGGGGTGACTGGGCGGGCGAACTGAACCGCCTCGGTTTGAAGCCCTGGCGACCCGACGCCAAGGAGGCGCTGGCGTTCGTCAACTCCAACGCGTTCTCCATCGGCTCCGCCGCCCTTGCCGTGTCACAGGTCGGAGCCCTGCTCGACTGCTTTGACCAGTCGGCGGCGCTCACCTTCGAGGGGATGCTCGGCAACGTTCAGGCGCTCGACCCCGATGTCGCCCGCGCTCGGCCGATCCCGGGGCTCGCACAGTCCATCGACCGGATGCGGGCTCTCCTGGAAGGTGGCACGCTGCTCTCCGGCGACCTCCATCGCCAGCTGCAGGATCCGCTGACGATGCGCGTCGTGCCGCAGACCCACGCCGCCGCGCGAGTCGCGCTGGAATACGCCACCGAGATCGTCGAGGCCGAGATCGGATCCTCACACGACAACCCGTGCATCACCCGCGACGGCCGAGCGTTGTCGAACGGGAACTTCGACTCCACCCCCTATGGCATCGCGCTCGACCATCTCCGCCTGGCGATCGCCCACGTGGTCACCGCCTCCTGCGAGCGATCCCAGAAGCTGGTCCATTCGGCGTTCAGCGGCCTGCCGACAGGACTGCGCCAGGACGACTCATCCAGCTCAGACGGGCTCGCGATCGTCGTCTACGGAGCTGCCGCTGCCGCCGCCGAGGTCAGGATGCTCGCGATGCCCGCCACGCTCGAGACCCCAACCACCTCGGTGGCCGAGGGAATCGAGGACCGGATCATCCCTACGCCGGTCGCCGCACGACGGCTCGATCAGCAGATCCAGCTCTCGATCCACGTCGCAGCGACCGAGTTGTATGTCGCCGCCCAGGCGGTCGATCTCCGCGACCGGGTCGCCCAGCTGGGGTCCGGCACCAGGTCGCTGCACGATCTGGTCCGCAGCTTCGGCCCTGGGACGAGCGATGGCGAGCCTCCGCTCGCCGATCTCGGACCGCTCGCCGCGGCGATGATGCGGCGCGCAACGCGCGGCGTCTGAGGACGTCGTCCTCGCCGACCCCAGGTGAGGGTCACTGGGCCGTCGCCGGCGCGGCCTCGGAGGAGGCCAGCAGAATCGCTCCCGCGACCACCGCGCAGAACGCCCCCACGCGCAGCACTCCGAATATCCCACCGGGGACAGGCTCGGCGAGCAGTACCGTGCCGGCGATGATCGGCACCGCGTTGGTGAACAGCGTTCCGATCCCGGCGACGGTGAGCGTCTCGCCGCGCTGATAGCCCAGCTGCAGCAGTCCCGTGCCGACGACGTAGCCGAGCGCGACGGTGACGATGAACGCGAGGCGCACGCCGCCCTGGGTGGCCAGCTTGGTCGAGAGGTCGCCGATCGAGGAGAACAGTCCACCGGCGATGCCCTCGCTGACTGCCACGCCGCCGCGCAGCCGGCCGATCGCCAGCACGATCACCGCGGCGAGCGCACACGCAGCCATCCAGGCCAGGATCGCCGCGGTCCGGCCCCTGGCGCCCGCGCCGGCTCCGTGTGCCAGCGAGATGCCGAGTGCGGCGAGCCCGAGCACCGAGATGTTCACCCCGATCAGATGCCGTCGGGACAGGCGCCGGCCGCTCACCCGGGCCGACAGCCAGGCAAGCACCCCAATCCCACCTGCCCCGATCGTCTGGACGAGTGCGAGCGAGCCGAGCCCGACCGCGCACGCGTAGAACGCGAAGCCGCCGGTCTCCAGGGCGAACCCCAAGATCCAGGTCCGGTCGCCGATCAGCCGGCGCAGCGACTCGATCGGACGCCGCATCGAGAGGCTCGGAAGGGCCGCGGCGGCGTCGTGCTGGCGTTGATAGGCGATGTTCGTCAGGGTCGTCCACGCGACCGCAAGCAGGATCGCGGCGCTGGTCGTGACGGACACGGCCTCAGCCTAGGCACCCGCCGACTCGGCCGACGGGCGTGGTGACTACGCCGTGGCCGGCGACCGGGACGCGACTGCGGGCGCTTGACAGCTTCGCAATGCTCGGTGCGCGACGATGCGTGCTCAGGTTCCAGACAACCGGAGGGTGGTTGCAGATGGCTGACGGGTGGGTCCGGGTCGACTACGGCGAATGGCGTGGGACGTGCGACACGCTGCACGCGCATTCTCAGGTGCTGGGGAAGCTGGCGGCGGTCCTGGCCGAGCCTGAGCCGCAGCTTCAGCATGCCGCGCTGCGGATCACGGCCCGCGGCTGGGAGACCGTGGCGCTGCCGGCGCCGGATCGCTCCGGCGCGATCGTGCTCGGGTTCGATCTTCACGCGCACGAGGTCTTCGTCGAGCACAGCCGGGGTGCGAGCCGGAGGATCCGACTGACGCCGAACCGATCGGTGGGGGAGGTGACCCGCGAGGTGCTGGCGGCGGTCATGGAGCTGGCCGGTCCGGTCACGATCGATCCGACGCCGCAGGAGGTGTGGTGGACGACGCCGCTTGACGAGGACGTCGAGCATGCCGTCTATGACGCTGCGGCCGTAGAGCGCTACTTCGCCGCGGCCGGGCGAGCGGCGCTGGTCCTGGCGGCGTTCCGTGCCCCGTATCGCGGCCGCTCCACGCCCGTCAACGCATGGTGGGGCTCGTTCGACCTCGCCGTGAGCCTGTTCTCCGGATCGCCGGCGCAACCGCCGTCGGCCGACTTCATCATGCGCAACGCGATGGATTCCCAGGAGGTCGCCGTGGGATGGTGGCCCGGAGATCCGCGGTATCCGAAGGCTGCGTTCTACGCCTACGCCCATCCCGCCGTGGAGGGTCTGGCGCAGGCGACGCTTGCGCCCGACGTGGCGCGATGGGATGGCGAGCTCGGTGAGTTCGTCCTCGACTGGAGCGACGTCTGCGCCAGCCCCGACCCACACCAGACGGCGCTGGTGTTCGCCCGCTCGGCGTTCCGGCATGCCTGCGCCGTCTGTCAGTGGGATCCCGCGCTTCCGGCAAGCGCAGAGGGCAGTCCGCCGCCGGTGAGCTGACCGGACGTCGGCTCAGAGCGCGATCCAGGTGTCTTCAGCCGGGTGTAGGCGTCGACGGCGCCGGTGCTTTCAGCCGACCGCGCGCTCCAGGGCGGAGCCGGCGACCGCGCGCCCGGATTGGAGGACCAGCCAGATCTGGTCGCGGTCACTGAGCAGGGCGGGGTCGGCGAGCGGGTCGCCGTCGACGATCACCAGGTCGGCGAGCTTGCCAACCTCGACAGTTCCCACCTGAGCGCCGATTCCCAGTGCCTGTGCGCCATGTTGGGTGGCGGCCGAGAGCGCCTCGCCGGGCGTGAGACCGTGGGCGATCAGCCGGCGGATCTCCAGCGCGTGGTCCCAGCTCGGATGCCAATCGTGACCGGCCGCGATGCGAACGCCCGCGGACCTGGCGGCTCGCAGGGTGAGGTCGGCCTGGATGAGGTTGTGGTGGGCGAGCTCGACCAGCAGCGGTGACCAACATGGGGCCGTGTGACCGGCGCGGGGCATGTACCGGGCGGGGCTCGCGATGCTCGTCGCCGCGGTCGCTGCGTCGAGCCCGATCGCATGCGCACGTCCGGCGACGCCGTAGAAGCACGAGAGGGTCGGCACCAGGGTCTGATCGTTGGCGGCCATTCGCTCGAGCAGATCGGGACGCTGGTGGAGGTACATCCCGTGCTCGATCGTGTCGATTCCCTCGGTGATCGCCAGCTCGGTGCCGGCGAGTCCTTCGCAGTGGGCGGCCGTGCGATAGCCCTGGCGGTGAGCCTCCGAGACGAGAGCGGCGATCTCCTCCCGGGTGAGTTGCGCGGGGTCGGGATCCTCCAGCTCCACCGACCGTGCGCCGGTCGTCATCACCTTGATGAAGTCCGCCCCGTCTCGCAGCTGCTCCCGCACCGCCTTGCGGATCTCGTCGGGGCCGTCGGCCTCGCGATACATCCCGTCGAAGAACCGCGCGCCCGGTGAGGTTGCCGAGACGATCCGGCCGCACGTCAGCAGCCGCGGACCGAGGAACGCTCCGTAGCGCATCGCCTGGCGCGCCGCGAACACGAGCTCCCCGTAGGAGCCCACGTCACGCACGGTGGTGATGCCGCGCCGCAGGATCTCCTGCAGGTCGGCGGCGACGAAGTGCGGGGTCGCGCCGCCCAGCAGCGGCTCGGCGCCGGGGTCGGGCACGGGAAAGTCGGCCTTGACGTGGGCATGGGCATCGATCAGCCCGGGCAGCAGCGTGCGCCCCGCCAGCTCGACGACCGTCGCGCCCTCGGGCGGTGGCTCTCCTGCGGCGGCGAGCGCCGCGATCCTGCCCTCGACGACGTGGACCGAGATCCCACGGCGCGGCGGCGCTCCCGTCCCGTCGAACACCGACCCGCCGGTGAGCCACAGAGGCGACGTCGCTCTGGGCGGCTCGGCCAGGAGGGCGGGGAGGCGGGGTGGCACGCGGGCAAGCATCACGATCGCCGAGCGATTCGGCAAACTTGTCTTTCTCATGAGTGCGATGAGTGAACCTCGACAATGGCTCGGCGTCGAAGTGCGCCATCTGGCGGCCCTGCACGCCGTCGCGCAGACGCGGTCGTTTGTCGGCGCGGGTGCTCAGCTCGGCTACAGCCAGTCCGCGATCAGCCTGCAGATCTCGGCGCTGGAGCGCATCGCCGGCACCCGCCTTCTCGATCGGCCAGGCGGCCGGCGCCCGGTGACGCTGACCCCCGCCGGCGAACAGGTCATGCGCCACGCCCGGCGGATCGTTGACCAGATCCACGCCGCGGAGGCCGATCTCGCCGCGCTCGCCGCCGGGCGAGCGGGGGTCGTCTCGCTCGGTACGTTCCCCTCCGCCAGCCGCCATCTGCTGCCCACCGCGTTGCAGATTCTCCGCGCGACGCATCCCGCCATCGAGGTGTCCCTCGACGACGTCGGACACGCCGATCAGCCGTCGCGGCTGGCCGCGGGCCAGACCGACCTCGCGCTGGGACTGCTGCCGTTCGACGGGCCGTTCACCATCTGCGAGCTGCTCAGCGACCCCTACGTCTACATCGCCGCCGCGCAGGCAGGCGGCCCGCCGCGGTTGCCATCAGCCGCCCAGCTCGCCGAGTTGCCGCTGATCTCCTGGCAACACCCGCCGTTCGCCATCGAGGCGCTCCTGCGAAGTCACGGTCACGAGCCACTGGTCACCCTGCGCACCGACGACAGCAACACCGTCCAGCGCCTGGTTCGACGCGGGCTCGGAGTTGCCGTCCTGCCGCGGCTGGCCATCGACCTGCCTGACCCAGAGATCACCGTGATCGCCGCCGGCCCACTCCTGCCGGCACGCCGCGTGGTCCTGGCCCGCAACCGCGACCGCGAGCTTACCCCCGCCGCGGACGCCGTGTCGCAGGCGATTCTGGCGGCCGCCGAGCAGTACCGGTCGGCAGCGGGGGCGGGATAGGTCGCTGGTCGCGCGCCGCCCGTGGTTGCGCTGAGGGCGCTCATCCGCGAGGCGGCGGCCCACGTGGCCAACGGGGGTGTGGTCGTTCGCCTACGCTGCGCACGGATGACGGCGTTGCGGGTCCTTCGTTTCCAGCAGCACCGGCGGATGCCGTGGCGCAACGGCGGTGGGGTCACCTACGAGGTCGCGTCCTCGCCTGCGCGGAGCGACCTCAATGATTTCGACTGGCGGATCTCCATCGCAGAGGTCGAGGCGGGCGGCCCGTTCTCCACGTTCGCCGGTATCGACCGGACGATCGTCCTGGTGGAGGGCGAATGGATGGCGTTGACCGTCGACGGGCGGCGCCACCGATTCGGCGTTCGACAGCCGTTCGGCTTCGACGGTGGCGCCGAGACCACGTGCGAGGTGGCGGGTCCCAGCCGCGATCTGAACGTGATGACCCGTCGAGGTCGCGCCACGGCCTCGGTTGCGATAGCCGACGCCGATTCTTCTCAGCTCGCTCCCCTCGGCGGCGGCCCCGACGCGTGCGAGATCGTGCTCGTCTGCCTGACCCCGGGCGTCGTGCTGGCGGACGGCAGCGGCACCGAGGTCGAGCTCAACGCGCTGGACGCCGCGGTGTCGACAGGCTCGGCGCCGCCGACCGTCCGGGGCGACGGCGTCCTCGCGGTGATCGAGCTCCAGCTCGTGAGTCATCCAACCGGTTGACCCGAGGCGCAGGCCGCCGGATCAGCTGGTCACGGCGCCGGTGATCGCGCCGATCCCCGCGGTCACACCCATCGCGAGCAGCCCCCATCCCGCGACACGGAGGACCGCACGCAGCCGCGGCGCGCCGCCCAGCCTCGCGCCGAGGTCGCCGAGCAGCACGAGCACGACGATCGCGACACCGAGACACGCAGGTATCCGGGCGGTCCTGCTGGCAATGACGACGGCAAGCAGCGGCAGGATCGCCCCCGCCGAGAACGACGCCGCCGAGGCGAGCGCCGCCTGAACCGGCTGCGCGCGACGGTCATCGGCGAGTCCGAGCTCGTCGCGCGCGTGAGCCTGAAGCGCCCCCCGGGCGGTCAATGCCTCAGCGACGTCGGCAGCCAGATCCGGAGGCAGTCCGCGGTCGACGTAGATGCGCGTCAGTTCCCGGAGCTCACCCTCGGGATCGGCGGCGAGCTCGCGCTCCTCCAACGCCAGGTCCGCGTTCTCCGTGTCGCGCTGAGAGCTGACTGATACGAACTCCCCGGCTGCCATCGACATTGCGCCGGCGCTGAGCGCGGCGACGCCGGCGGTCGCAACCGCAGCCCGGCTCGCCCCGGAAGCGGCGACCCCGAGAGCGACACTCGCGACCGACAGGATTCCGTCGTTGGCCCCGAGCACCGCGGCCCGCAGCCAGCCGGCCCGGTAGCTGAGATGTCGCTCGACGTGTGAAGAGGCCATGGTCATTGTCTACCCCCTCCCGGGAGTTGGCGGCTGCTCCGTGGGTTCCCCGGTGTGGTTTGCGAAGCACCACGATCCGGCGCCCTAGCCTCTGCCGACATGCGTTGGTCCAGGCCGCTGGCGGGTGCGGCACTCGCGGTCGTGCTTGGCGGATGCGGAGCAGCCGCCCCAGGTGGGCGCGGCCTGTTCGCGCGCGACTGCGGCGCGTGCCACACGCTGTCGGGGGTTGAGTCTCGTTCTCGCCAGGGTGGTGATCTGCTCTCGGTGAAGTTGAGCCGGACGGTGCTCCTGCAATTCATGCGAGAGATGCCAGTCCATCCGCCGCCGAGCAGCGCGCAGCTGCGTGCGGTCGCGGATTACATCCTTTCCGTCCAGTCTCAGCGGCGCTGAGTCGGTATGAGCTCACCGACGTCCCCGACGGTTGCGCCCGTCCGGGTAAGCCCGCCAGCGACGACGATCCCGCGCCCGACCGCGAGTACCCCAGCGTCGGACAACGGCTGCGGCAGGCGTCCGGCGAGACGGACGGCTCCAGTCAGCGGATCGATAGCCCACACCCTCGCGGTCTGCGCGTTCAGCGCGTCACCGCGACCCCCGACGAGGTAGACGCTCGAGCCGAGCGTCGCCGCGCCACCGTGGGTGATCGGCTGCGGGAGGGTCCCGATCCGCCGCACCCGCCCGGTGGTCGGGTCGAAGCTGAAGATCGCGTCGCTCGCACGGACGGGTGTCGATCCACCGATGATGATCAGGCGTCCTGCGGCGGCAGCGACCGCCGCGTAGCGAAGGCCCACAGGAAGCTGTGCCGCTACCTTGACCGGGGAGCCCGGCCGCCAGGCGAGGATCGTGTTCTTCCACGACGTGCCGTCGAAACCGCCGACCACGTATGCCCGCCCACCGAGCTGGGTGACGGCGACATCCGACTGGGCGCTCGGCAGCGTGCCCGCGGCTGCGATCGTGCCGTTCGCCGGATCGAAGCTCACGATGTGGTCAAGCTCGGAGTACGAGCCTCCGCCGAACACGTAGACGGTGCCACCGAGCGTTGCCGCCTGGGCGTCGTGCTGAGCGATCGGGAGGGCGGCGGTGTGGGTGACTCCGTGCAGATCGGCGACCTCGATCCCTGCGGTCGACGTGTCGGAGGCGTCGAGCCCGCCGAGTAGCACGAACCGGCCGGTGACCAGTGGTGCACTGGCAGGGTCCCGCAGCGGTGCCTCGAGCGAGAACAGATGCCGGTACGCCAGCCTGACCGGGCGCGTCGGCCTGCGGCGGGAGGTGTGGGCGCGTGTGCGTTGGCGGGTCGAGGACGAGCCCGACTGCGAAGTGTTGTGCGAGCCGCCGCCACAGCCTGAGATCACTCCGGCGCACGCCAGCACGGCGACGGTCAGTTGGGTTTTGAGCCGGAGGGAAACGCGCGTCAGCCTAGCCCCGAATCGCGGAATCGCTGTGCCGGACATGAAGACTCTCACGCTCCCGCTACCAGGCTTTCAGCGGGGACAGGCGATGCTCAGCCGTGCGCTTTCGACGCGGTCTCTGTGTCCTCCCGGTCTGCGGGCTTCTGCTGAGCGCGTGCGGGGCGGCCCATCACGCATCCTCCACCACGTCGACCTCCGCGCGGAGCTCGTCGACGACGACCACCGCGGGGGGACCCACTCGTGTCAAGACCCGCCGCCGAGGCCCTCTCGACGTGTATGCCGGGGCCCGCGCGGGAGACCTCAGCGTCGCGGTCCGAGGCGACCCGGCACTCGTCTACGTGCCCAACAGCGAGAGCAACACCGTCGATGAGATCAGCCAGCGCACCTTCAAGATCATCCGCCAGTTTCCGACCGGGGCGCTGCCCCAGCACGTCACCCCCTCATACGACCTCAAGACGCTGTACGTCGACAACGACGTGGGCAACAGCCTGACGCCGATCAATCCGCGCACCGGACTTCCCGGCAAGCCGATCCCGGTCGAGGACCCGTACAACCTGTACTTCACGCCCGACGGTCGGTACGCGATCGTGGTCGCGGAGCGTTTGCGACGTCTCGACTTCCGCGATCCCAAGACCATGCGCCTTGTGCACTCACTGTCGGTCCCCATGTGTTACGGCGTCGACCACATGGATTTCTCGGCGAACGGACGCTATGCATACGCGAGCTGCGAGTTCAACGGCAACGTGATCGAAGTGGACCTGCAGACGCAGCGGGTCGTGCACACGATCACGCTCAAGGGCGGCAGCGCCTCACCGCAGGACGTCAAGCTCTCGCCAGATGGACGCGTGCTGTATGTAGCCGACATGACCAACGGCGGTCTCTGGGAGATCGATCCGCGGAGCTTCAAGGTGATCGGCTTCCTCCCCACCGGCGCCGGCGCCCACGGCCTGTATCCGAGCCGGAACACCAAGGAGCTCTACGTGTCCAACCGGCAGGCCGGCTCCATCTCCGTGGTCAGCTTCAAGACGCGCCATGTGATCGCCACCTGGCAACTTCCTCAGCCCGCCAGTCCCGACATGGGTGGCGTGTCGGCGGATGGCCGGACGCTGTGGCTCAGCGGGCGCTACAACGCCGTTGTCTACGCGATCAACACCACCAACGGCCATCTGCGAGCCGCCATTCCGGTCGGCCTCGGGCCCCACGGCCTATGCGTCTGGCCGCAGCCCGGACGATATTCCCTGGGTCATACCGGAATCACCCGCTGATCGCGCCGGCGCCGCTCACGGGGCGCCGGGGCAGACCCCCTCCGGGATCGGCGCGCCGCGGCCGTGGGTGAGCTGCACGCCTTGGCTGAGCGTCGACGTCACCGCCAACCGTTGCAGTGCCGATGGTCGATGTTCGAGAAACGCCGTGAAAAACGCGGTGACCACCCGGGCGACGTCGCCTCGCACCGGCCCGGGCTCGAGATATGGGGGCAGGTGCTGGGCGCCGACCAGATCCAGGTAGTACTTCGGTTGAGGGGCCTGGTCGTAGATGAGTGCGCTGCATGCCGGTGCGTTGATCGTGTCGGCGGTGCCCTGGACGACGAGCAGCGGTACGTGGCCGTCGGCAAAGTAGCGGCCCGGGAACGAGCTGAGCTCCGCTCCGGAGAGGATCACCGCTGCGCGGACCTTGACATCGCGGCAGCAGCTGTTGTCGGCCACCGCGAGGCTCACATCCCCACCGTCTGACTGCCCGACCACCGCGACCTCGCGCCGGTCGATCACGCGGCGCAGGCGGCCCGGTCGAGTGGTCGCGGCGCCCGTGAGCGCCTTGATCACGTACCGCAGGTCGGCGGGGTGATTGACGATGTCATTCTCGTCGAGACCACCCGCCGCGGCGGGGTCGGTGTGCGGGTAGGTCGGCGCAGCCACGACAAAGCCTGCGGCCGCCCAGGCGTTCAGCAGGGCTGCATACGCCTCGGCGGACTCCGCGAAGCCTTGGGAGAAGACGATCAACGGAAACGGTCCCGCGCGCTCAGAAGCGGGCATCCGTGGATAGCGAATGACCGTGGACAGCTGCCGCGCCCCGTCTCCCGCAGCGGCGGCCGACGCCGGCTCGACGAGTGAGAGAGTGGTGTGAGCCACGGGAAACGGGCCGCGCGGGACTGTCGACTGCCGATGCACGCCGGGGGCGGTTGCCGGTGTGGAGGGGCGCCGCGACCGAGACGCCAGAGCAGTCCGCGTGCTTGCGACACGGGAGGGGCCGGCACGCCCGGCGGTGCCCAGCACGGAGAAGAGCACGAAGCCGAGGGCAGCCAAGACCATCGCGAGCGCCGTGAACGCCGCCAACCGGCGGCGCCCGACCGCAATGGGATCTGGCCCTACGCTGCCCATGCGACCGGCTCGCCTCCGAGTCCCGTGCCGCGGTGGTTCGGTGTCGTCGCGGGGAGTCATCGACGCATATTGTCGACCCGGTCCATGTGCGCGCGGTCGTGGGTAGGTGAGGAAGGTTTCACCTGCACTTGAGGGACCTTTCAACGCCCGGCTGGACTGTGCCTGCGATGTTCGGGTTCCCTCGCCGTGGATCGATACACACCGATGAGCTCTCTCGCGGCCGCAACGGCCCGGTGACCGGTCGCGGCCGGCTGAACCTCGCGCAGTGGATCGGGGTCGTCTCAGAGCGCCGTCTGTGGGATCGACGGGCTGGCAGCTGGGACGACCACGGTGCGTCAGGGCTCGCGGCCGTCGTCGAGGCTGTGCTCCAGGCGTGTGAGCCGTTGGCCGGAACGATCGCGGTGGACCTCGGCTGCGGAACCGGCCGGGTGACGATTCCTCTGGCCGGGCGCTGTGAGCGGGTGATCGGGATCGATGTGAGTCCCCGGTCGATCGAGAGGCTGCGAGCGAAGTGTGCCTCAGCCGGCATTGGCAACGTCGACACCTTCGTCGAGCCGCTCGAGACTCTCGAGCTCTCGCTCGGGAGTGTCGATCTGGTCGTCTCGAACTACGCGTTGCACCATCTGCGCGACGCCGATAAGGCGCGGCTGCTGGCCCGAGCGCTTGGCTGGCTGCGCCCGGAAGGCCGGCTCGTCGTCGGCGACATGATGTTCGGGCGCGGCGCCGCGCCCGACGACCGCCGGATCGTCGCGCGCAAGCTCCAGATCCTGATGAGGCGTGGGCCGGCGGGCTGGTGGCGCATTCTCAAGAACCTCTGGCGCTTCGGACTCCGCCTGCGCGAGAAACCGCTCTCCCGAGCCCGCTGGGAGACGCTCGCCCGGGAGGCCGGGTTCATCGAGGTACGCACGGTGCCGGTTCGCGCCGAGGCTTCTCTGCTGCTCGCCACCCGCGATCGTGAATGCGCCTTTCCGCACGGCGAGCCGACGGTGCGAGCCATGCGTCTGTCCGGCCGGGCGCGTGCGTGCTCACGAGGCGGCGCGATCCGCGGGGCATGATAGCCACGGGCAAGGTCATTCGCGGCCTCGCCACGGCGGCGCTCGCACTCGGCGCACTCACCAGTTGCGGGGCTGACACCCAACGCGTCTCTGCCAATGCGCGCACATCCGCGGCCACGACCTCGCCGCTGCGGACGAGCACCCCCGCTACGACGGGCGCGATCACCGCCGCCAGCGCGACCACCACCACGAGTCAAACGCGCCCGCGCCCGCACTTCCCGACCTACCCGGTGCTGTCAAGGCTCGGTCAGCCCGGCAGCCGCTGGCGCGCAGTCGTCACCGTGGCGGGACGGACGGCGGTCTGGATCGCCCAACGCGGCGGCGTGACGATGCTCCGCTTCGATCAGCGTGACGCGCGGCTGGTGCTGCACGCCGGCTCGGCGGATCCGGGTGGTGGTCCATGGCAGCACGGTGACGCGATCGTCGGGCCGGAGCGCCGCCGGCTCATCGCGGCCTTCAACTCCGGGTTCAAGTTCGACACCGGTGCCGGCGGCTGGCAGTCGGGCAAGCGCACGGCCGTCGCACTCGCGTCAGGGCGCGCCTCGGTCGTCACCTACCGCGACGGTCTCACCGACATCGGCGCGTGGGGACACGGGGTGCCCGCACGGCGGCCGGTGGCCTCCGTGCGTCAGAACCTGTACCTGCTGGTCGACCACGGGGTTGCCGCCAGCGATGTCTCAAACTGCATCGAGACGTGCTGGGGCGCGACCGTGGGTGGAGTGCTCTCCGTGGCCCGCTCCGCGCTCGGAATCGATGCACGCGGGCGTCTGATCTATGGGGCCGCGGCGTCGGCGACCCCGGCCACGCTCGCCCAGGGACTGATCGAGGGCGGAGTCCGCCGCGCCGCCGAGCTCGACATCAACCCCGATTGGGTCGCCGCGTACCTGTACCGCCATCATCGCGGCGAACAACCGCGCTATGTCCCGGTCATACCCGGCCAGTACGGCGTGTATGGACAGTTCCTGCTCCCCTACAGCCGGGACTTCTTCGCAGTGGTGGCGCGCTGAGTGAATCGGGTGGCAGGACTCTCATCCAGAAACGGTCGCGCGGGCCTTGTGCCAAGCTCCTTAGCCGGTGAGGATTCTCACGTTGGTCTTACAAGGTTCTGACCGGCCACGGTTAATGTGGCTGGCATGAGGGCCGATCACCGCGGGCGTCGTGATGGGGCGCAGATGCGTCGCGATGCGCTGCTCGCGCGGGTGACGCGTACGCGCTGGGTGTCCGGCGCCGCAGCGGCCGGACTGACCGCGGCGTTCGCGGCGCTGGTGGGCGCCATCGCGCCAGGCCGCTCCTCCGCGAAGACCAGCGCAACCGCCTCGGTGAAGACGGCGGCTCACCGCGCCCGGCCGACGGCCTCGATGCCTCCCGCCGCGGACGCCGCACAACTCGGCCTGCAGCCACCCGGCAGCGCGCCCCAGTCACCTCCCACCGCGCCGGCCTCGCAGTCCCAGTCGCAGTCGCAGTCGCAGTCCCAGCCGGCACCGGCCCCGGTCTCCGGCGGCTCGTGAACGCAACGGCGACGTTCCCCGCGCTCGGGAGCACGGTCGTCGTCGTCACCGCCGAAGCCGCCTTGTCCGAGGCTTGCGCCGCCGTCACTCGCGTGACGGATGAGATCGACGCTGCGTGCTCGCGCTTTCGCCAGGACTCGGAGCTGCTGGCGCTGCAGCGCACGGCCGGCCGCGCCACGCAGGTCTCGCCCACGCTGCTCGACGCTCTGCGGGTGGCGGTGCGCGCCGCGGTGCTCACCGATGGCGATGTCGACCCCACCCTCGGTGCGGTGCTGGTCGATCTCGGATACGACCGCGATTTTGCCGCGGGTCTGGATGACCACTCCGACCAGACCCCACGCCACAACGGATTGGGCACGCTCCGTGAGCGCCGCGCGCGGCCTCTGCCGCGGCTCGGTGCAGTTCCCGGCTGGCGGGCGATTCGGATCAGCCCCGAGGCCGGCACTGTGACGGTGCCCCGCGGTGTACGCCTCGACCTCGGCGCGACCGCGAAGGCACTTGCATCCGACCGCGCCGCCGCGGCAGCGTCCCAGGCAGCCGACGGCGCCGGAGTGCTCGTCGCCCTCGGCGGCGACATCGCCGCGGTGGGCCCCGCCCCCGAAGGGGGGTGGCGCGTCCGGGTCACCGACGACCACCGATCGGGCCCCGAGGCGCCCGGCCAGTGGATCACGGTCGCCGACGGAGGACTGGCGAGCTCCAGCACGGTCGTCCGTCGCTGGCGCCACCAGGGCGAGGAGGTCCATCATCTCCTGGATCCGAAGAGCGGGCGCCCGGTGAACGCTGGGTGGCGCACCGTGAGCGTCGCCGCGGCGAGCTGCGTGGATGCGAACATCGCGAGCACCGCGGCGGTTGTCCGCGGCCGGCGAGCGCCGGCGTGGCTTCAGTCGCTCGGACTGCCCAGCCGGCTGGTGAGCGTCTCCGGGCAGGTGCTCCACCTGTCCGGATGGCCGTCCGAGGGCGACGACCTGACGCCGAGTCGGACTGGAGGGGCGGTCGCGTGATCCTGCTCCAGGCGGCTGCGGGAACATCGCGGGTCTACTGGTTCCTCACCCGGGCGACCGGGGCGGTCGCGCTCGTGCTGCTCACGGCGAGCGTCGTTCTCGGCCTGCTCGGCGCAATGCGCGTGTCGCGCCCCGCCTGGCCGCGCTACGCGATCGAGGCAGCACACCGCGATATCTCGCTGCTCGTGCTCGCGGTCCTTGCGGTCCACATCGTCACCACCGTGCTGGACAGCTTCGCTCCGATCGCGATTACCGCCGCCGTGATCCCGTTCATCTCAAGCTACCGGCCGGTCTGGCTCGGGCTGGGTGCCCTTTCATTCGATCTATTGCTGGCTGTGGTCATCACGAGTCTGGCGAGACGCAGACTGGGTTACGCGCGCTGGCGGCTTGTGCATTGGCTCGCCTACGCGAGCTGGCCCGTCGCGGTGCTGCACGGGCTGGGCACCGGCAGTGACACCCGGCTCTGGTGGATGCTTCTGCTCACGGCAGCCTGCGTGGCGGCTGTCGCGGGGGCGGTCGCCGCGCGCCTCGCGCAGGGTGAGCGGACGCTCAGAGGTGTCCGGATTCCGGGGATGGCCGTCTGCGCCGGAGTCGTCGTCGGGATGGCGGTGTTCACGTTCGCCGGGCCGCTGCAACGCGGATGGGCGCGCCGCTCGGGCACCCCGTCGCGGCTGCTTGCTCATCCGGCGGCGCACGTCAGCCGGGTGAGCGTGGCACGGGTCGCCAGGCCTTCGACCCATTCCGGGACCGTCCGGCCGTTCACCGCCGGTCTGAGTGGCCGGTTGACGCAGCGCAACACCTCGGTGGGCGCGATCGTCAACATCTCGGTGCGGCTGACCGGTGGGGCCCGGGGCCGGCTCCGTGTCCGTCTCGGCGGGACGCCGCTCGCCGGCGGAGGGTTGTCGATGACCGGCAGCCAGGTCGATCTGATCGTTCACGGCTACCCCGACGTCTTTGCTGGAAGGATCGACGCGCTGCAGGGGACCGCCTTCCAGGCGCGAGTCGCGAGCGCGAGCGGCGCGGCGCTGACCCTCCACGGCCAACTGACGATCGATCAGCAGACCCAAGCGGTGACCGGCCAGGTGCGGGCGACCCGATGACCGGCCGAAAGCAGACCGTGCCACGTCCGGGGCCGGTCGGGCTCCCGCGGCTCCTCGCCGGGCTGGGCGACGATGGCGCGACGATGACGTTCTCCGAGCACGCTGACCGATACGGTTCGTCACCGGCCGTGTCGGGGCCGCAGCTGATCGAGCTGGTGGACCGCAGTGGTCTGCGCGGCCGCGGAGGCGCCGACTTCCCAACTGCGGTGAAGCTGCGCGCGGTGGCCGGGCGGCGGCGCCCGAGCGTGATCGTCAACGGCTCGGAGACCGAGCCCGCCAGCGCCAAGGACCGCCTGCTGCTCTCCCGGCTGCCGCATCTCGTCCTTGACGGGGCCGCGTTCGCTGCACGAGCGGTCGGCTCCGACCGGGTGATCATCCGTATCGGCGATAGCGGGGTCCGCGCACTCGGGGCGCTGGAATCGGCACTCGCGGTGAGACCGGACGCTGGCCATTTTGAGGTCGTCGCGGGTCCCGAGGGATACGTGACCGGGGAGGAGACGGCGCTCATCCATCACCTCGAGCGCGGAATCGCCAAGCCGACCTTCGTCCCGCCGCGCCCGTACGAGCGTGGTCTGCACGGCCGTCCGACGCTCGTGCAGAATCCGGAGACCCTGGCGCACCTGGCACTCATCGCACGCTATGGGTCTGACTGGTTTCGCCAGCTCGGCTCGACGGCCGATCCGGGATCGGTGTTGTTGACGGTCTCCGGGGCCGTGGCCGACCCGGGCGTCTACGAGCTTGCGTTCGGCACCGCTTTGCCCGACGTGCTCAGGGCCGCGGGTGGGGCGACAGAACCGCTGCAGGCACTGCTCATCGGCGGATACTTCGGCACCTGGATCACTGCGCAGCGAGGCGGAACGCTCCGTCTCTCACGCGCAGACCTCCGTCTGGTCGGCGGCGGGCTCGGCGCCGGGGTGGTGATCGCGCTCGGCGAGAGCGCGTGTGGGCTACACGAGAGCGCTCGGATCATCGGCTATCTCGCCGACCAGTCGGCTGGGCAGTGCGGCCCCTGCGTCCATGGCCTGGCCGCAATCGCGGACTCAGTCGACGCGCTGGCGGAAGGCGACGCGCACCCCAGCGAACTGACGCGCCTGAAGCGGTGGACTGAGGAAGTGCGCGGGCGTGGGGCCTGCCATCACCCCGACGGCGCCGCCCGCTTCGTCCAGAGCACGATCGCCGTCTTCGGGCATGAATTCGAGCGCCACCGGCGCGGACGGTGCAGCGCGCGCGCTGCCGGGCTCCCGATCGGCTGAGACGATGACTGCCCGCCTGCGTATCAACCCGATCATGTGCGATGGGCACGCATTCTGCGCGGATCTGCTCCCGGAGCTGATTCGCCTCGACGACTGGGGCTACCCGGTCATCACAGCGGCGGAGGTCCCGCCCGAGCTCCTGGCGCTGGCGCGGCGAGCCGCGGCCGCTTGCCCCACACTCGCGCTCCTTCTCGACGAGGACGGGAACTGAGGGGGGACCGCCCGACCCACCCGGCGATATGCCGCACCGCCGCGGTCAGTGGGTCCAGACCGAGTACTGGCCGATCAGGGCGATCGCGATCGCGAGTCCGCTCACCAGCGAGACGACGAGCGCCACGGCTCGAGCCCGTCCGCCTGGCAGGGTGGCCGCCGCCCCGGCTTGCCGACGGGAATCGCCGGACCGTGCTGCGACAGTTGACGCGAAAAGGTCGCGGCGCGTGCCGGGCGCACCGGAGAGCACATCGACCGTCTCGGGAAGGTGACCGAGCACATGGACGGCGGTCACCACGATCCAGGCGATGAAGCTCAGCTTGTGCAACTCGCCCAGCGGCTGACGCGAGCTCGGGCCGAGCAGCAGCAATGCGATCCCGGTGCCGAACACTGCGACAGTGAAGAACACGACGATCGGCGCAAGCCAGCGGAGAAAGGGCAGCGGCGGCCCCTTGGCACGGTACGCCCGGTCATCGGTGTAGTAGCGCATGAACCGATATCCGGTGCTGGCCAGCTTGAGCGCGACCGGCCCCAGCAGAAGCAGGCCCAGGAACAGGTGCAGCCACAACAGCCGGCCGATGCCGACGATCGTCACACCGAGTCCCGCGAAGAGCACCACGAGCAGCAGCCCGGTGTGAACGGTCAGTCGTTCGTTGCCATCGGTTCCCGCGCCGGGATTGCGGCTCGGCGAGCGAGAGTGGTCAGTCATGCTCGAGTCGACGGATGGCATCTCGACAGGTGGATAGGTATGACAGGTCTGCTGCCCCGGTGGAGCGCGTTCAGGGGTAAGTTCGCCCAAACGTGCCGATTTCATGCGGTGGCTGGCAGACTTCTGCAGCGAGTCCCCGCCCGGGACAAGGTCGATTTCCAGACGGGTCGTCTGGCGATCGCCCACCGTCCGCATCTCCGACCAGACGGGTCCCGCCGATGCGGGGGGCGTCAGTCGGGCAGTCCCCCCAGGGTGGGGCGTGCCACAGGCCGGACACCGCGTCGCGACCAGCAGTTCCTGGTCACCCGGCAGGAGATGCGGCAACGCGCACGAGTCCCAGCAGCACCCACCCACCGCGGCGTCCGATCGCCCATGACCGCAATCGCTCCAGGGCGCTGCTGTCCATCGGCGCAGCGTAACGATGCGAGTGAGCCGTTCGCGGTGAACTCGACCTGCGTGCCAGTCTGCAGTCACGACCGGTCGAGCGAAAGGTAAACATGTCCGAGTACGTCGAGGTCGGCGGAATCCAGACGTGGTACGACGAAGCCGGGGAGGGGGCGCCGCTGGTGCTCTTGCATCCAGGCGGAGCAGGGGTCGATGCGCGGGCGTGGGGGCCGAATCTCCCCGCGTTCGCCGAGCGGTTCAGGGTCTTCACGCCCGAGCGACGCGCTCACGGCCGCACGCCTGATGTCGAGGGGCCGATCACTTTCGAGCTGATGGCCGAGGACACGATCGCGTTCATCGATGCGGTGGTTGGCGAGCCAGCTCATCTGGTCGGCAGCAGCGACGGCGCGATCGTGGCGCTGCACGTCGCGCTGAGTCGGCCGGATCTGGTGCGGACGCTCGTGTTCATCGCTGGGGTCTTCCACCGAGGCGGGTGGGCGCCCGGGGTCATCGACCCAGCAAACTCCCCTCCGGTGTTCCTCGAGCAGTTCTACGGCGAGATCTCGCCCGATGGCCCCGAGCATTATGCGGTCGTCGTCGCCAAGCTGGCGACGATGCACCTCGAGGGACCGACGCTCACCGTCGGCGATCTCACTCGGATCGGCAGCCGCACGCTGGTGATGATCGGCGACGACGACGAGGTCATGCTCGAGCACGCGATCGAGCTCTATCGCAGCCTGTCCGACAGCGAGCTCGCGGTCATCCCCGGAACTTCGCATGGACTACTCGTCGAGAAGCCGACGCTCTGCAATACGGTCATCCTCGACTTTCTCACGACAGCCCCGGTGCCGACCATGGCACCAATCCGCAGGAGCTTGCGACTCGAAGGGAACTAGCGTGCGACCTCGAAGCGCCGGCGTCTGGCCGCGAGCCACTGCCGCCGCCGGGCGCTTCTTTGATCGTGGAGGATCCGCTGCGCTGCGTTGTGACCCGATGCTCCCATGACACCGCCCCCTGGGTGCGTGCCCGCCCCGCACAGGTAGAGACCGCGAACGGGGGTCGCGTATCCCGACAGCAGGGGGGACGGACGGAGAAACGCCATCTGGTCCATGCTCTGCTCGCCGTGGAAGATCGAGCCACCGGTGAGGCCGAAGATCCGCTCCAGATCCGGCGGGGCGAGGACCTCCCGTTCAAGGATCGCGTCAGGCACGTTCGGGGCGTACCGCGCGAGGTGCCCGATGCAGTCGTCGGCATATCGATCGCGGCCGCCGTCACCCCAGGCCGCCTCGTCGGGCGGCCCATATTGGGTGAACATGGTCATGATCCAGGTGCCGTCGTCGGTGAGTGACGGGTCCACCGCTGAGGGAAGCTCGAACTCGACGTAGGGGTGCGTTGCCGGGTGACCACCGCAGGCGTCCATCCAGGCACGATCGAGGTAGCCGATCGAGGGACACAGCGTGACGCCGGTGTGGTGCAGCACGCGCTGCACGTCGTCTGCGAGCCCCTCGAACCGTGGGGGCTCGGAGAGCACCATGTTGATCTTGACCGAGCCACCGCGAGTTCGGTAGCGGCCAATCTCCGCCGCCACCTCCTCAGGAAGGTTCTCGGCTCCGACCAGCCCGAGCATCGTCGTCTGCGGATGGGCTCCCGAAGCGACCACCGGGGCGCGCAGCCGCTCCCCGTCGAGAAGTGTCACGCCGACCACCCGTTCCCCCTCGACGTCGATCGAGGCGACCTCGGCGTCGGTCCGGATATGTGCACCGGCGTTGCGGGCGGACGCGGCGATGGCCTCGCTGATCGCGCCCATTCCGCCGATGACGTGCCCCCAGGCGCCCTTGATGCCATTCAGCTCGCCGAGCGCGTGGTGCAGGAGGTTGTAGGCGGTTCCAGGCGTGTAGGGACCGGCCCAGACCCCGACCACACCGGTCGACGCGATCGAGCCCTTCAGCCCGTCGTGTTCGAAGTATTCGTCGAGCAGATCGCCGACCGACATCGTGAACATCCGGACGATCTCGTGCACCTCGGCGCGTGACAGCCCTGCGGCGCGCACGCCCTCTCGAACGAGGGAGAGGAGATCGCCAGGTTGCCTTGACCCCAGCGCCGGAGGCTCACGCAAGAGCATCGGACGCAGGAAGTCGGCGACCCGGAACAGGCGTGCCTCATAGGCGGCGTAGTTGTCGGCATCGTGTGGGGAGACACGGCGGATCGACTCGAGGGTTGCCGCCAGGTCGTCGCGAAAGAAGATCGGTCCGTCGTCGGTCAATGCGGCGTAGGCCGGATCCAACGGCACCGCGCGATAGCCGAACCGCTCGAGCTCAAGCTCGCGGATGACCCGGGGCTGGAGCATCGAGACGACGTAGGAAGCTCGCGAGACCCGCCGGCCAGGCCAGACCTCCTCGGTCACGCACGCGCCGCCGAGCAGCGGGCGTCGCTCGAGGACGACCACGCGCCGACCGGCGCGGGCGAGGTACGCGGCGGTGGTCAGGCCGTTGTGCCCTCCGCCGACGATGATCGCGTCGTAGGTCGAGCCGCCGGAGCCGTTCGCAGATCGATCTGGGGTGTGCGCGGGTTGGCTGGTTACGGTCATCGGTGGAACCTACCACGATTGTGCAAGTGACTACAAAGTTACTTTGGGGTTAGACTGCGGCCATGCCCGAGCGCGGGAGCTCCCGAGAGCGCATCCTTGAGGCGGCCTGCGACCTGATCGCCGCCGAGGGGGTCGACGACCTTCGCATCGCGCGGGTGGCGATGCGCGCTCGTGCATCGACGGCGCTCGTGCACCGGTACTTCTCGACGCGAGAGGAGCTCCTCGAGCAGGCGATCCTGCATTCCTTCGACGCGGTCGCCGCTGAGCGATTTTCAGAGGTCGAGGGGCCGGCGGCGAGCGCCGTCGCCGGGCTTGCGCGGGCCATCGATGTCTGCCTCCCGGCGCCCGGGAAGGTGGAGCGCGACTTCGTCCTGTGGGTCGAGCTCTGGTTGCGGGCAGCGCGCGATCCCCATCTCCAGCCGCTTGCGGCACGTCTGTACGAGCGGTACCACGCCTGGCTGCGCGACATCGTCGCTGCCGGTGTCCAGAACGGTGAGTTCACCCCACCGGACGACCTCGACGCTTTCACCGACACGCTGATGGGATTGCTGGACGGGCTCGGTCTGCGGGCGCTGCTGCGCGACCCGGCGATGGATCTCTCCATGGCGCGCACCCGCGTCGCGGAATTTGTCTCGGTCTCCCTCGGAACCGATGACTGAGGCGGCCGCGGTGAAGCCCGGGGGTCTGCGCGGCCTGGGACCGCTGCTGGATCCGGCGTCGGTCGTCGTCGTCGGCGCGTCCGAGCGCCACCCGGCGATCGTCGAGACGGCGTGCGCGGGACCCGCCGAGACGTGGCTGATCAACCCAAGCCGTGACGAGGTCCTGGGCAGGCGCTGCTACCGAAATATCTCCGAGCTGCCGGTCTTGCCGGAAGCGGCGCTGGTCGTCGTCGGTCACCGGTTCGCCGAGCAGACCGTGAAGGAGGTGCTCGCTGCCGGTGTCAAGGCGTTGGTCCTGCCCGGTCTGGGGGCCGAGTCCGGGCCGGAGGGGAGGGAGATCGGCCGGCGGATAGCCGCGCTCGCCGACCAGGCCGAGGCCGCTGTGCTCGGCGCCAACTGCATGGGGTTCGTCCAGCCGGAGCGGATCTCGCTGTGGGTGGGAACCCCGCCTTCGGCAGCCATCGCGGGGCGGGTGTCGGTCGTCGCTCAGTCGGGATCGATCGCCGAGGCTCTGCTTGCCAGCGGACCACGGATCGGATTTCGCACGGCGATCTCCTGCGGCAATGAGCTCAACCGTGACGCCGCCGACTACCTGGCCGCTTTCGCCGGTGACGAGGGGACGCACGCGGTCGGGCTGTTCCTGGAGACGGTGCGCCGGCCGGATGCGTTTCGCGCCGCGCTGGAGGCCTGCGCTCGGGCCGCCAAACCCGTCGTCTGCCTGAAGGTCGGACGCTCCGCCGTCGCTGCGACCGTCGCGCTGACTCACACGGGCGCGATGGTCGGATCGGACCGCGCGTTCTCTGCGCTGCTGGCTGCGTACGGGGTGATCGAGGTCACCGATGTGCCTGATCTGGTGGAGACCCTCGAGGTCCTCGGCCGCCGACGCCGTCCCAGGGGTCCACGGCTGGCCGCGGTCTCGGAGTCCGGAGGCGAGGCGGCGCTCCTCGCCGATCAGGCGGAGGCCGGAGGACTGGTGCTTGAGCCGATCCCCGCAGCGGTCGTCGCCGACCTCCGCGAGGAGTTCCCCAACTTCACCCAACCCGCCAATCCACTCGACGTCTGGGCGGTGGATTCAGTCGACCGGATATTCAGGGGCGCGTTCACCAGGCTGCGCGACGCCGGTACCTACGACATCCTCGCTGCGGTCGTCGAGTTGACGCAGTTCCGGAGCGAGAGCGACATCGCCTGGTGCCGCGCGGTGGTGGAGGACCTCGACCGGACCACTCGCGGAGACCCGATATTCCCGGTCGTGATCTCGACAGGCTGCGTCGACCCACCGCCGGAGATCGCCAAGCTCGCCCGCGACGCGGATATCGCGCTGCTGCGTGGCACCCGTGCCGCGGTGGGTGCTCTGTATGCCGTCGCGGCCTGGCGCCCTCGCCTGCCTCGGGCCGAGGCGAGCGAGCAGATCATCGAGGTCGGCGACCTGCTGCGAGACGGGTTTCTCCCCGAGTTCGAGTCGGCCACGCTGCTGCACCGCTACGGCGTGAAATTCGCCCCGTTTCGCCGGGCCCGTTCCGCCCAGGAGGCGTCCGCGGCCGCCACCGAGCTCGGGTTCCCGGTGGTCGTCAAGGTCGACGACAGGGCCCATAAGGCACACTCGGACGGCGTCGAGCTCGACGTCGGCGACGCGGCGGCGGCAGCGGCTGCCGCGCGGAGACTCGGCGGCCGAGTCCTGGTCGCCCGACAGCTCCCACCGGCTCAGGAGATCATCGTCGGTGTGGTGCGCGACCCGACCTGCGGGCCTGTGGTGTCGATCGGCCATGGCGGGGCCGGCGCCGAGGCGCTGGGTGCCAGCGCGATCGCGGTGGCGCCGCTTGACCGCGAAGGAGCCGAGGAGCTGATCCGGTCAGTGTCCGGGCCGGTCCCCGGGACCCAGGGTCACGCCGATCTCATCGTCGCGCTGGGTGCGCTGTCGCGTCTGGCGGACGAGCACCCCGAGATCGCCTCGGTCGACATCAATCCGATCATCGCCGACGAAGCGTCGGCCATCGCCGTTGACGCTCTGGTCGTCACCACGGAAAGGAGCATCAGTGCCCGCTGAGTCAGCATCGTCCCCGGTTCTCTACGAGGTGGAAGGGCCGGCGGCCCGGATCACGCTCAACCGCCCTGACAAGCTCAACGCGCTCAGTTACGCGTTGGTCGACGGCCTGAGCGAGGCGCTGGCGCGAGCGGCCGGCGACGAGGGGGTTCGGGTGGTGGTGTTGCAGGGAGCGGGCCGGGCATTCTCGGCGGGCTATGACCTCAGTGAGGAGGTCGCCGACCAGGTCCAGAATGCGCATCAGTGGCACCAGATCCTGGAGAAGGATGTGGCGGTGACCCTACAGCTGCTGCGGCTGCCCAAGCCCACCATCGCGGCAGTGCACGGTTACTGCCTGGCGGGTGGCTGTGACCTGGCGATGGCCTGCGACCTGATCCTGGCCGCAGAGGGGACGCGTATCGGTGAGCCGGAGATCCGCTACGGATCAGGGCCGGTGACGATGCTGATGCCGTTCCTGATCGGGCAGAAGCACACCAACGAGTTGCTGTTCACCGGCGACGCGATCGATGCGACGCGGGCTGAGCAGATCGGGCTGATCAACCGCGTGGTCGCCGCCGACCGACTGGGCGCGGAGGTCGACGCGATGGTCAAGAAGATCGCGCCGACCCCGGTGGCGGTCCTTCGATACACCAAGCTCGGGCTGCTGCGCACCTACGAGGCGATGGGCCTGACCCAAGCGGTCAACTCCAACCTCGACCTGTCCGCGATCCTGAACGGCTGCGACACGCCCGAGCAGCGGCAGTTCGACGACATCGCGGGCCGAGAGGGCCTCAAAGCTGCCCTGCGCTGGCGCGACGAGCGCTACGGGAGTCTCTCGGTCTGACCGCGGACGACGTCGTAACCCTTTGCCCATTCACGAAATTCTCGAGGTAGATATGACAGTCGACACTGAAACTCAACCCGCTGTGGACTGGCAGCAGGATGCCCGCGCGCACCTGATGCTGCATTTCACCGATATGGAGCGCCTGCAGCATGAGCAGGTCCCGGTGCTGGTCCGCGGAGAGGGCTGCCATGTCTTCACCGCGGACGGCACTCGCAAGATCGATGGACTCGCCGGGCTGTACTGCACCAACATCGGGCACGGCTTCGGCCGCGAGCTCGGCGAGGCGGCCCTGGCTCAGATGAGCGAGCTGGGGTACACAACGAACTGGACGACCGCCCACCCGCGTGCGATCGAGCTCTCCAAGAAGCTGGCGGGACTGGCGCCCGGCGGGCTGAATCGGAGCTTCTTTGTCAACAGCGGCTCTGAGGCGGTGGAGTCGGCGTGGAAGATCGCGCGTCAGTATCACGCCGCGCGCGGTGACGCGGGCCGGCGCAAGGCGATCTCCCGGCGCTACGCCTACCACGGCACGACCATGGGCGCCCTCTCCTTCACCGGGATCCCCTCGTGCCGGACGCCTTTTGAGCCTCTCGCCGTTCCCACCGCGTTCGTCTCGAACACCAACCGGTTTCGCCATCCGCTCGGGCACGACGACGCGGCGTTCTGTCACGCGCTGCTCGACGAGGTCGTCGCCACGATCGAGTTCGAGGGCCCTGAGACGATTGCCATGCTGATCGCCGAGCCGGTCCAGAACGCCGGCGGATCGCTGGTGCCGCCCGACGGCTACTGGTCGGGCCTGCGTGAGATCTGCGATCGCTACGGGATCCTGCTGTGCTCGGACGAGGTGATCTGCGCCTGGGGCCGGCTGGGCACCTGGTTCGGCGCCGAGAAGTTCGGCTACGAGCCTGACCTGCTCACGTTCGCCAAGGGGATCACATCGGCGCACGTCCCGCTCGGCGGGGTCCTGATTCATGATCGCGTCGCCGGCCCGTTCCTCGACGGTCGCGCGTTCTACTCCCATGGCGCCACCTTCGGCGGCCATCCGGTTGCGGCCGCAGTCGCACTCAAGAACCTGGAGATCATGGAGCGCGAGGACGTCCTGGGAAATGTGAACGCGCAGACGGGCTATCTCTCGGGCCGTCTGGAGGCCCTCCGGGAGCTGCCGATCGTCGGTGACGTCCGCGGGATGGGACTCTTCTGGGCCCTGGAGCTGGTCGGCGACAAGGAGACCAGCGCGACGTTCACCGCGGAGGAGGAGCAGTGGCTGCTGCATGACTTCCTCTCCGGGCGGCTCTACGACCGCGGGCTGCTCTGCCGCCTGGACGATCGCCAGGACCCGGTCGTCCAGATCGCACCTCCGCTGGTCGCCGACGAGGACGTCCTGAGCGAGATCGTCGACATCCTCCAGGTGACGTTGCAGGAGGCCGGCGAGGAGCTTCACGCGCGACGCTGATCAGCGAGCGGCCGGCGAACGCAGGGTCAGCGTCGCGACCGGTTCCTGGAACGTCTCGGTGTCCGAGGACAGATCGTCGGCCGCGCTCTGAACGCTGTGAAGGTTCATCGCACCCAGCTCAAACGGGTTCTCGGGGTCGGCGTGCCCCGGGGCGGATTGCAGGCTGATGATTGCCTGCAGATCAAACGGGCAACGCCGCTGACGGGCGTCTCGCAGAAGCGTGAGCGCGACCACCACACCCCAGCCCAACAGCTGCGCGCGCCACTCAGGATTCGACGAGGCCGGAGGAACGCGGAGCTGCGTGTCATTGACCCATCGCTCCGCGGGCCACCGATCCATCTGCTCGGCCGTGGCGGCGCGAAGCGGCCAGTACTCGCGCAGATACACGCGGTCGCCGAGGATCGCGACTCCGCTCTCGGCGACCCCTCGCAGCTCGCCCGGAAGTGATGACTCGGCCAGCAGCAGATCGAGGCGCCCGTACACCGGCCCCATCGCTCGGTTGAAGCGAACCTCCACGTCGGTCATCGACAGCTTCATGCAGCCTTCAATCGCGTAGTCGTCCCGCCATCGCATGCTCAGCATCGTCGGTCTGGGCCAGCATTCCGTAGGCGAGCCGCTCAAGGCCCAAGCCGGCCGCGCGCGACGCCTCGGCCATCACGTCGACGACCTGGTTGGTCACCTTGACCGCGAGGGGCGGGAGCGATGCCAGCCGCTCGCAGAGCTCGAGTGCCCGGTCCAGTGGTGTGACGCCGGATTCGGTCAGTTCGCACACCAGTCCGATGCGGTAGGCGTCGGCTGCGCTGACCCGCGAGCGCAGGAGGATCAGCTCCTTCGCGCGTGCCGGGCCGAGCAGCCGGACGAGGCGGTGGGTACCGCCTGAGCTGGGCAGGATCCCGAGTTCGACCTCGGGCAGCCCGAACACCGCGGTCTCGTCGGCGATCCGGAAGTCGGTGGCCAGCGACAGCTCGAGTGCGCCGCCCAGGCACCAGCCGGAGATCGCCGCGAATGTCGGCTGCGGCAGATCGGCGATCCGCTCGGCGAAGTCGCCTGTCATGCCGTAGTAGCTGATGATTGCGTCCGGGTCCTGGCCTCGCATCTCGTGCACATCGGCGCCGGCGGAGAAGAAGTCGGCGCCACCCGTGAAGACGACCGCCGGCGCCCCGCGCACGGCGTCAGAGGCGACGGCGGCGCACAGCTCCCCCTCCATCGCGTTGGAGATGGCATTGAGCTTGGCCGGCCGGCGCAGGGTGATCACGCAGGCGTGTTCGGCCTCGGTCACTTCGATCAGCTCAGGCATGGCTGCTCCTCGGGGGTCCAGGTGGGTGACAGGGAGGTCACGGGGCGGGCTCCGGCTCGGGTGGCAGCTCCGCGAGCCCCCATGCGTCCATGCCCCCATCGATCGCGATCGTGGTGCCGGTGATGTAGGCGCCGGCGGGACTGGCCAGGAACGCCACCATCGCTGAGACCTCCTCCGGGGTGCCCAGCCGACCGAGCGGGATCGCCCGCCGCCACCGCTCGGCGGCGTCGGCGCCGTACTGCTCCAGCCCCTCGGTCTGCACCGTGCCGACGGCCAATGACACGCTCCGGATCTGGTGCCGGCTCCACTCCAGCGCCAGTCCGCTGGCCAGGTTCGCCACCGCGGCGCGGGCGGCGTATGCGTGAGCGAAGCCAGGACTGCCTCGCAGCGGCGAGAAACCGATGAACACGATCAGGCCGTCGCGGCGCGGGATCATCGAGCGCACGGCCACCGTGCGTGTCACCGTCCAGGCGGCGTCGACCGCAAGTCGGTGCACGGCCCGCCAGCCGTTGTCGGAGATCTCCTCCGCCGGCGCTGCGAACTGTCCGCCGGCGTTATTGACGAGCACGTCGATCGCCCCGTAGCGCTCCAGCCCGGCGTCGACGACCGCGGCGACCTGATCGGGCTCGCGGATATCGGCCGGCAGGGCGAGACATGACCCGCCGCCCGCCTCGATCGCCACGGCGGTATCACGGAGGGGGTCGGCGCGGCGGCCGCAGATGATCACGCTCGCCCCGGTGGCGGCGAGCTCGAGCGCGGTCGCCCGGCCGATCCCGGTGCCGCCGCCGGTGACGAGCGCCACCCGGCCGGCGTTGGCGTCGGCGCGTAGGCAGGAGGTTGGGAACGCCGTGGGCATGCGGACGTAACGGTGAGGGGTTCACTGCTACGGGGTCGGCACCGTACCAACGCCGGCGCTCGCCCGCGGTTTCGGGGCGGCGACGAAGGACGGCTGGAAGATGTCCGATTTCTTGACGCGGGCGCCTGCGACAGAGACCGTGTAGTCGATGTCATCTGCTGCAAAGACGCCCGAGTCCACCCCGACGCTCGTCGACAGCCTCGAGGAGTACCTGAGCGGACTGCCGCGGGAAGATCGCGCGGACGCACTGCATCAGGTCTTCTACGGCTTCCACACCCGCATTGCGGTCATCGACCGCACCACCTACGAGCTGGCGGCGTGGGCCAAGGACGAGGCGGCAGCGGTCGCGGGCACGACCGGCACGCTTGCCGAGGCGCTGCGCGACAACGCGTTGTTCGTCGGGCAGGACCTGTTCGCCGGCAGGATGCGCGCGATGAGCGCGATGGGCTACATCGCGAAGCGCCTGTTGTCGTTGCTCAACGGGGCGCCGCCACCGACCTTCACGCTCACCCACGCGATCGCCTTCGACCAGGAGCTCGGCGAGTTGCGCCGGTACGACTTGGCCAAGCCGGGCGAGCACCCCGACCTGCCCTACGACCCGCTGAGCTACGAACTCGGCGCGGAGGGCAACGAGGGCTGACTCACCGGATGGCCGTCCGGATGGGGGCGCTGCTCAGTCTGCGTGCGCAGTGCGATCACGATCGTCGGCATGACGCGAGGACCCGCTCGGCCCCGCGCCGCCGCGGGCCGAGCTTCAGCTGGGCATCTCACGCAACCAGGAGTGACGTTTGATGCCCAGCTGCGCCCGGGGCGCATCAGCTAGGTCGATCGCCGCAGGATCCCGAGCGCGCGCTTGACGGCATCGGGACCCCCGTCGATGCGGGCGCCGCGCTCGCGTCGCGCCCGGGCGGCCGTGAGCGGTCCGGCGTCGCGACATGAGGAGCGTCTGCAGGTCGCAGGCGATGGTGGCATCAGCGCCGACTGGCGCGGGTCCCGATGGCGGTAGGGCTTCTCTCAAACCCTGGGCCGCGCCTTGCCGTTCTCGGATCGGGCCCACGCGGCGAAGTGCTGGGCGAGCGCGTGAAAGGATTGTTTGGTTTCCCATGGCATGTCCGGATAGCTCGTGCCTGTCCGGTTGGCGTAGGACTTGACGAGGCTGTAGCTGGCCATGTCGAGGTCGCAGCGGGGGTTGTCGTGATGGGTGAGGACGGGTGAGACAAACGTCATCACGAACACTCCATCGGCCCCGTCGCCCTCCAGGAGCTCAAGCATGTCGATCAGCTCGCGGGCCTGCAGCGCCTCGTCTCGCTGGTAGTCGCCGTCCAGTCGCGGCGGGTGGCTTGAGTGATCGAGGATCGCCCAACCCATGCCGCCGGCGTTCTCGGCGCCGCGGTAGGTGCAGCAGCCCACCTCGGAGACGACGACCGGGCGCCCGTGCCCGAGCTGCGATCTAAGCGGTTCGCTGAACCGCGCCGGGTCTGTTTCATCGCGGTAGAGATCGAGGCAGGCGATGTCGAAGACGCTCCAGTCGACCGGCTCGAGTGGAGCGGACGCGTAGGTGAGTGGCCCCTTGAACGTGCGCCTGGCAGCGTTCGTGGCGCGGGACAGGAACCTGTTCAGCGGTTCGGCATGCGACCCGCCGGAGATCTGCTGCCAGAACGTGGGGGCCGTGATCCGCTCGGTGAAGTGGGCGCCTTCGAGGATGCCGTCCATGAACAGGGTCAGTTCGGTTCCGACGCTGAGCACGACTCGGCCGGGCGAGCGTCGGCGAAGCGCCTCGGCGGCCTCGGCGGAGTGCGCGACATATCGCAACGTCGTCGGTTGGTCGTGCTCGAACAGTTCCGGACACAGCCAGGTCTCGAGACCGAGCGACAGCGCGTGCTCGGCGGCTCGCGTGACCCGGCCGAGGTCGGTGCCGCAGATCCGCACCGCGTTGCAGTGAAGGTCGTCCCTGATGATCTGAAGCTCCCGGTGGACGACGCGCATGTTCAGCTGCGGTCGGGTCGACGGCCCCCCGAAGCTCCGCCCGACGTCGTAGCAGACCCCGCGCCGGGCAGGCCCGCCTGGCGACGATGGGCTCAAGCCCGGGACCTCCCGCCAAGCGGATGGCTCATCCGCGACCGTTCTCAGCGGCCCGGCGGGGTGTCACTGGCCCGCTGACGGCGCCCTGATCGTGGGCGATCCGCGGACGCTCGACCCAGCGCGCGCCGAGCAACTCGTAGAGGCCGGCCCTTGGGTAGTAGATGTTGGTGACCACCTGCAGCGCGACGAACGTGATCGGGTAGAGCACGCCGCCGAGGGCCGGCACCTGATCGACCGGCAGCGTGTACGAGATCACGACGCGGATCACTGCGTCCACCAGCAGCCCAGCGCCCCACATCACACTTGCGACGCGCCAGATGCGCCGAAACCGGGGCTCGCTCGCCCACAGCCCGTCCCACGAGCGCTCGCCGAAGATCCTCACGCCCTCCATCAGCGGGCGCGCAAAGACGAGTGCCGCCGGCCGCTGACCGCGGGCGCTGGCCAGGAACCACACACCCCACACTCCCGTGATCAGCCCATCCTTGGCCAGGAGGAAGCGCGGGCTGTGCGTGATCA
>CAVUUL010000002.1:0-1166053 GCA_963744685.1 uncultured Solirubrobacteraceae bacterium
AGCCCGCCGGGGGACTTGAACCCCCAACCCCTTGATTACAAATCAAGTGCTCTACCAATTGAGCTAGGCGGGCATCGCCTGCGTCACGCAGCGAATGCGGCGCAAACGCTATCGCGCGCCGGTGCTCAGGTCGTCATGCGGGGGTGGTGATGCCGGGGTCAGACGCGGTGGTAGCGGGCGTCCGCGATCGAGAACAGAGCGAAGGCGATGAAGCCCGCGGCGACGATCCCGAGCAGGAGCGGGCCGTAGGGGGCATGGACGAGCTTCTGGAGGGCACCGTCGAGACCAACGGCGCTCTTGGGCGAGTAGTCGACGGCGGCCTTGATCAGGCCGTATCCGATGAGGATGAAGGTGACGGCGCGGGCGCAGTAGCCGGCGACGCCCAGCGCGGTGAACGCGCGGCGGGTCTCGCGGGTCATCCGCCCGGTCTGGGAGTCGTCGAGGAACTTCCTGGCGATCCCCTTGTAGCCCTGGTAGACCCCGGCGGCGAGCAGGACGACCCCCACGATGGCGACGTAGACCGGTCCGCCCGGCCACCCGAGGACTCCTGCGGTCGCCTTGTGGGCGCCACCGCTGGACGGGCTGGACCCGGTGAGCACCTCGATCGCCACGCCGCACAGGACCGCGTACCCGATCCCGCTGGCGACGGCCGAGACCCGATGGCCCGTGCTCGCCTTCTCATCTGCCTGCCAGCCCGAGGCGCCCTCCAGCAGGCGCCAGATCGCGTAGCCGGCGAGCCCGATGGCGAGCGCGATCAGCACGACGGTGCCGAACGGCTGGTGAGCGATCGTCTTCATCGCCCCGGTCTGGCTCGTCGTCTTGCCGCCGACGCCGGCAGCCAGCCCGATCGACAGGATTCCGATCACGCCGTAGACGACGCCCCGGGCCACCAGGCCTGCGCGAGCCAGCTTGGAGATGAGATCCGCGCCGTCGGGAGAGTCGTCGCGGGAGAGGGGAAGTGACACGCTTCGAGGGTCAAAAGCCGTCTTCATGACCCTGCTCTACCCGGATCAGGCGGTCGGCTCCCCCCAGTCGCCGATTCCGTCACCGCACCGGCAGCTCGCGCTCCCAGAAGTCGATCGTGTCAGCAAGTGTCTGCTCGTAGGGGATCTCCGGTCGCCAGCCGGTCTCCTGCGCCAGCCGGGCGCAATCGCCGCGGAGCTCCATGACCTCGCTGGCGCGCACCAGTTCCGGGTCGACGACGTGCTCGATGGCGATATCCGGCGCCAGGCGGGCAAGCGTGGCGACCTGGTCTGCGGTCGAGCGCGTGACGCCGGTACAGACGTTGACGACGCCCGACAACGAGCTGCCGGCGAGCGCCCGGTAGGCGCGGACGACGTCCCGCACATCGGTGACATCGCGGCGGACCTCGCCGTTGCCGGTGACGACCCGCAGCGTGCGCCTATGCGTCCGGCGCGCGGTGACCGCCTGCCACGCGATGTTGGAGAGCAGGAAGATCGGACGCTGTCCCGGTCCGGAGTGGCTGAACGGCCGCGCGACCACCAGCCGCAGCCCGTGGGCCCGTGCGTACACGCCGGCCAGCTGCTCGGCGGCGAGCTTGGAGACCGCGTACGGGCTCTCCGGCCTGCACCGCACCGCCTCGCCGATCGGCATCGTCGGGACCGTGCCGTACACCTCGCTTGAGCTGATCCACACCACCCGGGCGTCAGGCGCGTGCTCCCGCACGGCCTCGAGCAGCGAGACCGCCCCTCCGACGTTGGCCTCGACCGTGCGCGCGGGTGCAGCCCAGGAGCGCCCGACCGAGCTGAGTGCGGCCACGTGGTAGACGACGTCGGGCGCGAAATCTCGGACGCACGCCGCAACCGCCGCCCCGTCGCGCAGGTCGACCACGGCCGCGGAGGCCCCAGCGGGAGCGGTGCCCGAGCGGGAGATCCCGTGGACCTCGTCGCCGTCCTGCAGACAGGCCCGGCAGAGCCAGCCCCCCGCGAACCCGGAGGCGCCCGTGATCAGCGCGCGCACCGCGTGACCGATCCGGCTGGGCTCAGCTGTCGGGGTTCGCCGACAGGGCGTGTTCGAGCGAGCCGTGCCCGTTGGAGGAGAAGTACGCCTCCGGTTCGGGCTCGGGCTCCTCGGGCTCCGGATTGAGTCGGCGCTCGAGCTCGCCCAGGACGATTCCGAACAGCAGGTGGCGCCAGGTCGCCTGGGCGAGCGCCGCGCGACTGCCGAACAGGCGCGGGAGCTCGTCGCGCGCGGGATGGGCACGGTCGGTGACCGCGACCAGCGGCCAGCTGGCGGCGTGCTCGGCGAGCGCGGCGGCGGGTCCCCGCAATGGCGCCGGCAGACCGATCCTGGGCGCCAGGTTTGCGTAGACGGCGCCGAACACCGCGCCGTTGGTCATGTGCATCGCGAAGCCGATCGGATACCAGCCGTCCTCGCGCGTGACCAGCTTGCCCAGCAGCTCGACGTCGTCGAACGAGCTTCGGAAGATCCGCTTGTCCAGCGGTTGGCTCAGGCCCCACACCGCTGCGGCCAGCGCCCCGCTCAACGCGCCGCGCAGCGTCCGTGTCGGATCCGGGCCGGGAGTCACGGGTTCGGACTGTAACGACCCGAGGCGTGTCGGGTACGGCTCAGCATGGACCATGAACGTCTGCACGACCGCGCGCGCACGCACGGTGTCAACCTGCCGATCTACGCCTTCGTCCGGGTCACGTTCCAGGCGTTCTTCCTCGTCTACTTCCGCATGCAGCGGATCGGCCGCGAGCACGTGCCGGCGAAGGGGCCGGTGCTGATCACGGCCAACCACCGCAGCTTCCTCGATCCGTTCGTGATCGCGTGCATGGCGCGGCGGCCGATGTACTACGTCGCCAAGCAGGAGCTGTTCTACAACCGGATCGCCGCCTGGCTGCTCAACGCGCTCGGCGCGTTCCCGGTCGCCCGCGGCGCCTCTGACCCCGAGATGATCGCCACCGCCAAGGCGATCCTCGCGCGCGGCGACATCGTGCTGATCTTCGCCGAGGGCACGCGCGTGCGCCCCGGGGCGCTCGGCAGGCCGCGGCGCGGCGTCGGCCGACTCGCGCTGGAGTCCGGAGCGCCCGTCGTCCCCGTCGCGGTGATCGGCACCGAGGCGATCCGCCGTGGCTGGCGGATCCGGCCGCACAAGGTGCGGATCCGCGCCGGCCGTCCGCTGCGCTTCCCGACCGTTCAGGACCCGTCGCCGGCCCTCGCCGGCGCGGTGACCGATCGCATCTGGCCGTGCGTGATGCTCCAGTGGGAGTGGCTCGGCGGGCTCACCCCGGTCCGGCGGATCGCGGTGATCGGGGCGGGCGCCTCGGGCACGAGCCTCGCCGTCTGCCTCTCACGGGCCGGGCTCGAGGTCGAGCTCGGCTGCCGCACAGCCGAGCAGGCGCGTCTGCTTGCCGACAGCCGTGAGAACGAGCGCTATCTGCCGGGCGTGGCGCTGCCCGAGTCGGTGCATGTCACCCGCGCCTCCGAGCTCTCCCTCGACGGCCATGACCTCATCTGCTTCGCTGTGCCGGCCAAGGCGCTGCCCGCGGTGCTGGCCGCACACGGCGGTCAGATCAACCAGCGGGCCGGGGTGCTCGTCATGTCCAAGGGCCTGGTCCCGCCGCTCGGCACGCTGCCCGCGGCGTTTGCGGCGGAGCGCTCCGGCGCGCACGGGGTCGCGGTGCTCGGCGGCCCGGTGCACGCGGCTGAGATGCTCGAGCGCGGCGCATCGATCGTCATCGCCTCGCTCGACCGCGGCTTCGCCAGCCAGCTGTCGGACATGTTCACTCAGGCCAAGCTCGACGTGACCTCGACCACCGACGTCACCGGGGTCGAGCTCGCGGGCTGCGCGAAGAACGCGGCGGCGCTTGCGGCCGCCGCGGCATCGGTCGCCGGGCCGAACGTCGCCGGCGCGGCCGCCGGCAAGGTGTTCGCCGAGATCGACGCGCTCGCGCGCGCTCGCGGCAGCCAACCCGAGACCTTCGCCGGCCTGGCCGGCGCCGGCGATCTCGTCGCGACGGTCGTCGCCAGCGGCTCGCGCAATCGGCGGGCGGGCGAGCTGCTCGCCCAGGGCGTTCCCGCCGCGGACATCCCCAAGGCGATCGGGCAGGCCACCGAGGCCGTCGATTCCGTTCCGTTGCTGGCCACCGCCGCACATCAGGCCGCTATCGAGAGTCCTGCGCTCGACGGGCTCGCCGCGCTGCTCGACGGGCGGCTCGAGCCCGACCAGTGGGCGGCGACCGTCACCGAGCCCCCGCGCCGCAAGCGCTCCGGGAGCGTCCAGGCCGCCTGATCGGGCGGAGGGTAGGCTCACGATGTGGCGGCTACTGAGGAGAGCCCGCAGACCAAGGCCGAACTCGACGCTCGGTTCTCCGAGCTCTATCGCGCGCATCTGCGCGATGTCTACTCCTACAGCTATTACCGCGTCGGCAACCACCATGACGCCGAGGACCTCACCGAGCAGACCTTCCTGCAGGCCTATCGGCACTTCGAGCGAGCGCTGCGCGAGTCCGACGGGAGGCCCCTGCGGCCCTGGCTCATCCGGATCGCCCACAACCTCGCGGCGAACTTCTACCGCGATCGCTCCCGCCGTCCGGAGTCAGCGATCGAGGATGCGGGCTTCATCTCGGCCCCTCACACAACAGAGGCGCTCGTCGAGGGCCGTGAGGAGCTCAGCGCGATCCTCGATGGCGTCCAGAAGCTCCCTGACGAGCGGAGGGAGGCGCTGATCATGCGTTTCGCCCTCGGGATGGACAACCGTGAGATCGCACGCGCGCTCGGCAAGACCGACGGCGCCACCAAGGTGCTGCTGCATCGCGCGATCCGCCAGCTGAAGGGAATCGTCGAGGCGCCGGACGGCGGCGACGGGGGAGAGGCGCGATGAGCGTCGGTTCCACGGATTTCGAGGCGCTCCTCCAAGAGGCGCTCAGCCCGGTCGATCCGCCCGACGATCTGTTGGTCCGCGTGGAGGCGACGCTGGTGAGCCTCGCGGTCGCCGCGCAGGATGAGCTCGAGGCCTGGGAGCTCTCGGCGATGCGCGATCCGCGCAACTGGGTCCGCCCCGCGGCGGCGATCGTCGTCAGCGCGGGTGCGGGAGCCGCGCTCGTCGTGCTCCGCGTGCGCAGTCGCCACAAGAGCCGTCTCCAGCAGTCGGCGAACATCCTCGAGCTCGCCGGGCACACGCTCCACGACGTCGCCGAGGAAGCGCGCCGGGTCCTTCCCGGTCGCTGATCCCCCGAGCGCCGCGGTCACGCTCCGCCGCGGCCGGCGCGGAGAAGTCCGTCGCACCGGCCTCGGGCGCGGTCGCGCGCTGGTACCGTCACCACTCCCGCATGGCCACCTGCTACCGGCATTCCAATCGCGAGACCGGCGTGGCCTGTTCGGCGTGCGGGCGGCCGATCTGTCCCGATTGCATGACGCCGACCCCGGTGGGGATGCGCTGTCCGGAGTGCGCGCGTGATCGCACGCGGGTACGGACCGCCGCCAACGTCCGCAACCGAGTGGTCCGGGGCTCAGGACTGTCGCGCTACTCGATCACCGAGATCATCCTGGCGATCAACGTGGTCATCTTCCTCGCCGAGGTGGCGACGGGGATGCCGGTGCTCGGCGAGAGCGGTGGCCGGGCGGGGAAGCTGTTCCTCGACGGGATGCTCGTCGGCCCGTACATCCACGGCCTCAAGGACGAGCCCTACCGACTGCTGACCTCGGCGTTCCTGCACGACGGCCTGATCCACATCGCGTTCAACATGTGGTTCCTGTACGTGGTGGGCAACGCGCTCGAGCAGGGAGTCGGCCGAAAGCCGTATCTGGCGATCTACGGTGCCTCCATCTTCGCCGGCTCCTTCGGCGCGCTGGTGTTCCAGCCCGATGTCGCCTCGGTGGGCGCCTCTGGCGCGCTGTTCGGGCTGTTCGGCGCCCTGATCGTGCTCGCCAACCGCCGTGGCATCTCGATCTGGCAGAGCGGGCTCGGCGCCACCCTCGTGCTCAACATCCTGATCTCGCTCTCGATCCCCAACATCTCGATCGGAGCCCATGCCGGCGGGCTCATCGGGGGGGTCATCCTCGGCTGGCTGTACGTCGAGCTCGGCGAGCGGCGCGGTCGCCACTCGGTGTTCTACGCAGGATGCGCAGTGCTGGCGGCGGCGGCGATCGCCGGGTCCTATGCGGTCGCGTTGGGGCACGGACTGACGCCCAACGGCGTCACCATCTTCTGACGCCCGGCTCAGAGCTCGACGGTCAGGACGGGCGCCGGCGCCACCTGGAAGATCTCGGGGTGGATGATGTGCGCGAACGTCTCCAATCCTTCGATCAACCGCGGCCCGGGGCGGGAGAAGTACGCGCCGGCGTCGACCGCGACCACCTCCCCGGCCCCGACCGCGACCAGCTCGTCGCGATGCATCTCGGCCTCTCGGTGCGCGATCTCGGCGTCGTAGCCGCACGGCATCACGATCACGATGTCCGGATGAACGGCGGCCACGGTCTCCCAGCTCTGCTCCTCCGAGCTCTCCCCCGCGAAACCGAGAACGTCCTCGCCGCCCGCGTAGGAGATGAGCTGCGGCGTCCAATGGCCGGCCGCGAACGGTGGGTCAAGCCACTCGAGCGCGACGACCCGCGGCCGGCGCACGTCCCGGGTCGCGATCCGCACTCGGTCGATCCGCCCGGCGGCTTCCCGGATGAGGTCAACCGCCTCGTCCTTGCGCCCGGTCGCCTCGGCGATCGTGCGTGCGTCGCCGAGCACCTCGCCGATGGTGTGGGGATCGAGGGAGATGACCATCGGTTGGGAGTCGAGCTCTTCGGCGATGACGCGGACCTCATCGGCGGACACCGCGCAGACGTGACAGAGCGCCTGGGTGACGATCAGATCGGGCTCGAGGTCGCCGAGCGCGTCCGCGTCGAGCTCGTAGATCGACTCGCCGGCGAGGGTGCGCTCCTTGATCGCGGCGTCGATCTCCGCGGGTGACAGATCGTTCGGCAGCACGGCCCGGGTCACCTTCGGCAGACCCCTGACCTGGGGCGGGTAGTCGCACTCGTGGGTCACCCCGACGACCTCATCGCCGAGCTCCAGCGCGAACAGCAGCTCGGTGGCCGCGGGCACGAGGCTGACGATGCGCATGGCCCGTGTAGCGTAACGCCGGCCCGGCTCGTGCCGACAGATCGCTGTTTCGGCGATGCCCGGGCGCGGCAAACCTCAGAGAAACCGGCGAACGGAGGGACCTTGGCTGAGACGCTCAACGACGACGAAGTCGAAAACCGCCTCAAGCGCCTGGCGTGGGAGCGCCAGGGGGACGAGATCGTGCGCGAGTGGCGTTTCGAGGACTTCGCCGAGGCGATTGTGTTCGTCAATCGTGTGGCAGAGGCCGCCGAGGAGGCCAACCATCACCCCGACATCTTCGTCCACGGGTGGAACAAGGTGAAGCTGTCGCTCACCAACCACTCGGCCGGAGGTCTGACCGAGATGGACTTCCAGATGGCCTCGCGCTTCGACTCGCTCTGAGCGCCCGGCGCCCGCGTGAAATTCCGGTGAGGGCGGGTGCTACCGTTCGCCGCGCTCGCTGAATGACCGACGACGACGACCGACCTCGAAGTAGCAGCGCGCCGATGCCCGGGCCGGAGATGGTGCCCGGCGGGTCGGCGCTCGGGGCCACGTGACAGCCCTCTGGGTCATCCTCACCGGGGTCCTGGTCCTCGTCAACACGTTCTTCGTCGTGGGCGAGTACTCCCTGGTGCGCGCGCGCACGACTCGTTTGCAGGAGATGGCGGAGGACGGCCGGCGTTCGGCGCACCTGGCGCTGTCCATGATCGAGGACATCGGCGATTACATCGCCGCCTCCCAGATCGGCATCACGATGGCGTCCCTCGGCATCGGTGCGCTCGGCGAGCCCGCGCTCAGCGATGCGGTCAAGCCGATCTTCGGGGCGCTCAATCACGACGCGGCGGTGATCATCGCCGTGATCCTCGCCTACCTGCTGATCACCGTCGTGCAGAGCATCATCGGCGAGATCGCGCCCAAGCTCTACACGATCCAGCACGCCGAGCGGGTCGCCTGCCTGATCGCGCGCCCGCTGTACGTGACGCGGATTCTGTTCGCGCCGTTCATCGTCGTCCTGAACGCCGCTTCGTACCGCCTGGTGAGGCTCACCGGGACCGATCCCGATGCGGATCCCGAGCATGGCACGCCCGAGGACATCAAGCGGATCATCGCCGACTCGCGCAGTGGCGGGTCAATCGACGTGGGGGAGGCCAACATGCTCACGGGCGTTTTCCACCTCCACGAGCAGGAGGCACGCCAGGTGATGACGCCGATTCCCGCGGTCGTCACGGTCGACCTGTCTGAGAACGTGCGTGACGCGCTGCGCCGTTGCGTGCAGACCGGCCACTCCCGGCTCGTGGTCACCGAGGGCGGGAACCAGGACCGGGTCAAGGGGATCGTCCACGTCAACCAGCTCGTCAAGCTGATGATGTCCGACGGCTATGAGGCCCACTTCGACGGGCTCGTTCGCGCGGCGCCGATCGTGCCGGAGACCAAGCCGCTCGACGATCTGCTCGCCGACCTGCAGCGCGAGCGCACCGAGCTCTCGATCGTGATCGACGAGTACGGGCGCACCGCCGGGATCGTCACCACCGAGGACATCGTCGAGGAGGTCGTGGGCGAGGTCTATGACGAGACCGATCCGGCCGGCGGCGCCGTGCGCCAGCTCGCCAACGGCGACTGGTTCGTGCGCGGCCATGTCGCGCTGACCGACCTCGAGGACTACGGATTGCATCTGCCCGTCGATACCGACGCGTTCAACTCGGTCGGCGGGTTCGTCTTCGCCGAGCTCGGCCGCCTGCCCAAGCGAGGCGATCAGGTCGCCGCGGACGGCTATTCGATCCGCGTCGAATCCGTGCGCCAGAACCGGGTCGAGGCGGTCCGGATCCGGCGTCGGACGCAGACCGCGGAGGGCGAGCAGGCGGAGCGATCGGCGTCCTGAGCGATGCGTGCGGCGCGTTTGCCCTGCATCGAGTTACTCAAACGTGACTGTGTATTCGGTGGGCTGCGCAGTGTGGCGCACTTTTCCCGAGGGTTCGTTACATTTGCCGCAACGGCCCGTCCGGGTGCATGGTGCATGAGTCCGGCGGTTGAGAGGAGAGACGGAGCCGGCCCCTCGGGGCCGGCTCCGGTCGTTGCGGGGCGGTCCGGCCCAGGCGAGGGCCGCCTACGCGCCGCGCCCAAAAAGAAACCGGCCCGCTGGGGACGGGCCGGTTTCGTGCTTCTGGGGAGGAGGTGCTGCTATGAGGTACGTCGCGGAGAGAATGGTGGTGCGCGCACCTGAACGTAGCCTTAATACAAGGGCGGCCACCGATAAGTTATGGGCAGCGTCCGTCCGCAGGCCGGCGCTCACGAATAGTCGTGGAATCCCCGTCCCGCCTTGCGGCCGAGCGCGCCCTCGCGGACGAGGTCCCGCAGTCGCTCGGGAACGGTGACCTCGATCGTCTCGCCGATCGCCTGCGAGACATCAAGGCCCACGAAGTCGAGCAACGCGAGCGGACCCATCGGCATGCCGGCGCCGAGTGTCATGCAGCGATCGACGTCCTCGGCCTCCATCCCGGTGCGGTCCATGAGCGTGACCGCGTCGAACAGGTAGGGGAAGAGCAGCCGGTTGACGACGAACCCCGGCGTGTCCGGAACCTCCACGGCCGTCTTGCCCAGCGCGGTGCACAGCTGCCGAGCGCGCGTGCGCAGCTCGGGGCGGGTCGCGGGCGCGTACGCGAGCTCGACGAGCTCCATGCGCGGCACCGGATTGAACACGTGCAGGCCCAGGAACCGATCGGGATGGCCGCTCACGTCCGCCAGCTCCGCAATCGACAGTGAGGATGTCGTCGTGGCGAGAATCTCCTCCGGCCCCGTCATCGCCCCGAGCTGGGCGAGCAGCGCCCCCTTGCATCCGATCTCCTCCGACACCGCCTCCACCAGGAACGTCGCGTCGGCCAGCGCCTCGATCTCGGTGACGACCCGTACCCGCTTCGCGCAGCCGTTCAGCTCGGCGATCTTCTCGCAGTGCTTGGCCACGGACCGCTCAGCTCGTTCGGCGGATGCCTGCGAGCGCGCCCACACGAGCACATCTCCCTGGGCGGCGGCGACGGCGGCGAGTCCACTGGCGATCGTCCCTGATCCGGCGATGGCGACTCTCTCCTGCACGGGGTCTCCTCTTCTCGTAGGGGCCTCGTCTCCCGGCGGCTCACCACCCCGGGACACCCGCGGGATGGTACGTGAACGTTCCGAGGCCGGGGCGAAACCTGGCTCCGTGTGACGGATCGCTCAGTCAACCAGCCGCTCGCACAATCTGCCGCCGGACGGACTGGCTGAAATCGCGTCCTGAGTCAGTCGTTCTGGTGGGCGCGGCCGCGGCCGTCGTTCACGCGTTGCCCCAGCGGAAGCCGACGTCCTCCGCGGCGGGCGCCAGTGGCGAGGCGGGCAGGCCCTGCAGGACCTGCGCCTCGTTGTACTGCACCGGGGCGAGGTCATTGGGAGTGTCGGGGTGAAACAGCGAGGCGAGGTACTGGGCCTGTCCACGGCCGGGCCCGAGCTCGAACTGACCACCGCCGTAGGCGCCGATGCCGTGCGCCTCGCAGTAGTCATAGGCGGCGCAAAGGTTCCGCAGACCACCAAGGCGGGAGGGCTTGACGTTGACCATCGTGGGTGCGAAGGGCAGCGCTTCGATATCGGCGATGCCGTGGATCGGCGCGTCCCAGGTGATCCGGTCATGGGCGTCCGCGAGCGCCGCCGCGGTTTCCGCTGACTCGATGTCGGGGTCCTCCAGCCACGCGTCCGGGAATCCCGCGACGACGCGGCGATACAACGCGCCATCGGGCGTCGTATCCACCACCGTGCCGTGGTAATGGGCCTTGAAGTCAACCGAGTCCACGGCGCCGGTCGCGGCGAGCACCTCGATCAGTTCGTCGGTCCAGGAGCTCGTCGCGTCGAGCTTGAAGCGAAGCGTCGGATAGGACTCCAGGCGCGACTGCACCGGCGCCGCGGTGGCAGGGTCGCCGAGCCGCAGCGAGACCACGAACGTGAGCGGTCCGGGCTCGCGACCGAGTGCGGCGTGCAGGGGACGCCCGGCCTGACGCAGCGCGAGATCGAGCGCGGCGCTGTGCATCGTCCAGCGGCGGTACAGGCGCGAGACGACGCCGTGCTCGGGCTCCTCGCCGAAGAACAGGTCGAGGGTGTCGACGTGGTCACAGAAGTCCGCGAGCGACCACCGGCCCGAGAGCTGGGGCAGCCGGTCGGCATCGCCCACCGCCTGGAATGCCCGCTGATCGTCGGCGGAGTAGACCACGTCCTCACCGACCCCCTCGATCCCGTCGCCGCGCAGATGCACGACCGTCGACAGGCGCTCGAATCCGCTCGTGACGTCGGCCCGGAGCCCTTCCAGGCTCCATCCGTCGACGGTCAGCTCGAGCCCCGAGAGTGCGTCGTAGGTGCTCACCGCCGGGCTCCGGCCGGGCCCTCCAGGCGGGCCACGAGCTCGTCGAGCGACAGTTCCTCCAGACCGCGGCTCACCTCGTCCAGCTCGCCCGCGCAGTACTCGACCAGCCCGCGTCCCTCGCGCACCAGCTCAAGCGTCTCGCGCAGTCCGGCCTCGCCGGAGTCGAGCCGGCGGACGATCTCCTCGACTCGCGCGACGGCGCTCTCGTATGTCGGTGTCTCGGTGCTCATCGGTGGTCCTCGGTCGTGGTCTCGGCGGTCGCCGACACGGCGCCGTCGTGGAAGCGGACGCTCAGCGCCCCGGCTGCCTGCGCCTCGGCGGCGCTCTGCAGCGGCCTGCCCGCGCGGTCGCTGACCAGCGCGTACCCGCGCGCCAGCGTGCGGTCGGGGTCATGGGCGCTCAGCGCGAGCATCAGTCGCTCCAGCTCCCGGCGCCGGCCAGCGGCCTCAGCGCCCGCACCACGGCGGGCGGCGCGCTCGAGCGCCGCCGCGTGGGTGCCCGACCGGGCTGTGGCCGCAGCCGTGCCCCGGCGTCCCGCGGCGCGCAGCTCGCGCAGCAGCTGGTGCAGGCGGGTGCGCTGGCGGGCGAGGTGGGAGGCCGGTGCGCGGGAGAGCGCTGCGAGTGCTCGCGCGCGGGAGATCACGGCTCGCCGGCCGTGATCGCGCAGCCGTCCCGCGTCGGCGGCGAGCGCGCGGCGGGACGCCGCGACGTCGACGGGCACCGCCGCTTCGGCGGCATGCGTCGGGGTCGAGCAACACACGGCGGCGACGTCGTCGATCAGCGTGCGGTCGGTGTGGTGGCCGACAGACGCGATCACGGGGACCCGCAGCAGCGCGACCGTCCGGCACAGCGTCTCGTCGCAGAACGCGAACAGGTCGGCGAGCGAGCCGCCGCCCCGGGCGACGATCACGACCTGGACCTCTGGCGTGGCGGCCAGCTCGCGCAGTCGAGCCGCGATCGCCGGAGCGGCACGGCGGTCCTGGACGGGCGCGTCAGCCCACACCAGGCGCCCGGCCCAGCCGCGCCGGTGCAGCCCGGCGAGGACGTCGTCGCGCGCCTTGCCCGTCGGGGCGCACACCACACCGATGCACCGCGGCAGCGCGGGGCGCACCAGCGCCTTCTGAGGTGCGAACAGCCCTTCGGCGTCGAGCCGGCGGCGAAGACGCTCGAGCTGGGCGAGCAGGTCGCCCTCCCCGGCGATGCGCAGCTCCCGGACGGCGAATGTGAACGACGGCGACGAGGTGGCGCTGCCGGCGTAATAGTCGCAGCCCCCGCCGGCGACGACGAGCGTTCCGTCGGCCAGCTGGCAGCCGAGCGCGTCGTAGTCCTCTCGCCACATCGCGCATGGCAGCGCCCCCGCCGCGTCGCGCAGCTCGAAGTAGACACGCGCTCGCGTGATGCGCAGTCCCCACACCTCGCCGCTGAGCTGAACGTGTGCGAACTCCCGCAGGCGGCGGCGCAGCTGAGCGGCGTACGCGCCGACCGGGAACGGCCCGGGCAGCTTCGATGGCCCCGGGGTACCGGAGGATGGAGCGGAGGCGGCGGAGAGGCTGGACACCGGACGGTCGAGCCTACCGCCGGGGTCGGACCGTCCCCGGGCGCTCCGAGCCCTGTCGAGCAGGTTCTTCGTTAACTGTCCCTCAGCGACAGTTAACGCGTTCGGTGCGCGGCCGGGTGTCGGTCAACGGAGTCCAGCCAGCGCCAGACGGTCAACCGAGTTGCGGTGAAAGACCGTCTGGCGCCCGACCGTCACAAACCCGAGCGAGGCGTAGAACACCTGCGGCCAGTCGTCGGCATCGGCGAACAGTGCGACGACGCCGGCGTTCCATGCCACGGCCGCCCGCAACGTGGCGACCATCACTGATCGGGCGAGCCCACGCTCGCGGTGGGCGCGAAAGGTCGCGACCTGATCGACGACCGCGACTCGGCGACCGCCGACGTCGGGGTCGAGATAGAGCGTCGCCGTTGACGCGGGCAGCGCGCCGGCCGACGCCCCGGCGCCGAACGAGCGCCACTCCGTGCCCGCACGCAGGACGGCCTGGGTCCCCGCCAGCCGCTCGGGCAGCTCACCGCCGCCCTCGCTCACCCCGGCGTCGTCGGCGAACACGCGCAGCTGGAAGGCGCGCAGCTGCGCCGGGTCGACCTCAGCAACGCCGCTCACGCCCGGGGGGACAGGGAGGCGAGGCCCGGGGCAATCGCGGACCATGATCACCGCTCGCTCGCGGCGCCACCCACGTTCCTCGAGCCCGGGCCACACCTCGTCGGCCGCCCCAGCGTCGTCGACGGTCACCCGGCGATGCGGCACGCCGGCCAGCTCGCGCGCGACGAGCGCCTCCAGCGACGACGCGTCGGCCCGACCCCGACCTCCGGTCAGATGGACGCGGTTGAGGTGCCAGACATCCGGCAGCGGCGGGTGGCGCAGCACCCAGCCGCCATCGATCTCCCGCGCAGCGGCGACGGCGCGGCGGACGATCGCCCGCTCCGCGGCGAGCGCCGTGGGCAGATCACTGTCCACGGCGCCGCCGCCGAAGCCGGCTCAGAGCATCGATGAGGCGGGCGTCGAAGTCCGCCTCCGGCGGTGACCGATCTCGAACGAGTCGCCGAACACTTGACCCGGCGCTCGCTGGAAGAAAGCCGGGGCAACTGGGCACGGCGCGATGAGCACGAACACGATGCCCCGCCGACGCCGAGGATCGCGATCCAATCCGGGCACGCCGAGGCCCAGGAACGGCGGGCTGTAGTCGTTGGTCGGCGTGCCGTAGTAGACGACGCCCCGACCGAGGACGCCCATGAGCGCGAGGCCGCCGAGGGTCGGCATGACGCGGAGGGAGATGAAGTTGCGCACCGACTTGAGCAGCTCGTAGCGGTAGAAGATCGAGCACGCAAAGCCGGTGAACCCGTAGTAGATGCAGACCAGGAAGCCGAGACCGGCCACGCAGTCGGCGAGTACGTTGCTCGACAGGATGCTGATCGCGACAAACCAGATGACCGACAGCACGCCGGCCCAGATCGTCGCCCGGGCAGGAATCAGATTGCGCGGGTGGATCTCGGCGAACTGGTTCGGAAGCGCGTTGCGGCGTGCCATCGAGAGCGCCTGAGCGGGCCGCCGGCAGAATCGTCGTCTGCGTCGCCGCCGTCGCGGACGTCAGCACCGAGATCGTGAGCAGGAAGTGCAGCGGTCCGAGCACGCCGCGGGACAGGCCGCCGGCGAAGATGTCATTGGGGTTGGCGCCCAGGTACTTGGTGCCGGCGTAGGCCTGGGAGGCGACCGTCACCAGCAGGTAGATGCCGATCAGGACGAATCGTCGACGACGATCGCCGACTTGCCAGGGCCATCGTTGGAGTTCTGGGACTCCTCGTTGACCGATACGCCCGTGTCCCAGCCCCAGTAGAGGAACACGCCGAGCAGGAGCACCTCGATCGAGTGACCTGAAGCTCATGCCGAACGGGTTGAACCACTCGAGCGCCACGTGCGCCGAGGCGGCGTGATGGAACCGGTGTAGGCCTTGATCAGCGCCACGATCGGCGAAGATGATCAGAATCGTCATCTCGAACCCGAGCAGGAATTGCTGGGTGCATGGCCGACAGCTCGATGCCGCGCCAGCAGATCCAGGTGAGCAGGACGATGAAGACGACGCCGAGGATCACGACGTCGAGCGTGTTGCTCGCGGCCCCGTTCAGCCCGAACAGCTGAAAGCCGTAGGACCCGGCGATCTGCGCCTGATTGGCATTGACGACGATGTCGGAGAAGATCACCGTCCAGCCGATCAGGAGGCCGAGGCTGGGGCTCATCGCCGTGTCACCCACGAGAAGGTCGTTCCGCAGTCCGGATCGACCTTGTTCATCGCGTTGTACGCGGTGGCGATGAAGAACAGCGGGACGAAGGAGACGACGACCACGATCGCCGGGCTGTGCACCCCGACGCCCTGTGATCAGCACGAAGAAGCCGACGGTCGCCGCCAAGCTGTAGGCGGGCGCCGTCGAAGCAACCCCGATGACGATGTTGCTCAGGTAGCCGATCGCGCCCTTTTTCAGCTGCGGGGCGCCGCCGCCTGTGCGTTCGCGTTCCGTCGTGGGTCCGCATCGATACATCCATCTACGTTCCTCTCCTCATCAGCGTGGGGCGGGAACCTAACCAGACCTGTCCCTGGCTGGCAACACCCATCTGGGCCAAGATGGCCAGCCCCGATCACGCCTTTTGTACAAGTCGGACTGTTTGGCGGTAGGCGATATGCACGTCGCGCGCCAGTGTGCTGAACCGCTCGCAGCCGTCCTCCGTGACGTGCACGATCTCCTCGAGGCGGACGCCGAACTCGCCGGGCAGGTAGATCCCGGGCTCGATCGAGTGCACCATGCCCTCCTGCAACACGACGTCGGATCCGGCCATCACGTAGGGCGGCTCGTGGCCGGAGAGGCCGAGGCCGTGGCCGGTGCGATGGACGAAGAACTCGCCGAACCCGGCGCTCTCGATGACGCCTCGGGCGGCCGCGTCGACCTCGCCGCAGGAGGCGCCGGGCCGGGTCGCCTCGGTCGCCGCGACGAGCGCCGCCTCGACGACCGCGTGGACCTCGCGGTAGCGATCGGTCGGCTCCCCGACGTAACGCCATGCGGGTGATATCGGAGTGGTAGCCGTCGAGCACGGCGCCGAGATCGATCACGACCGCATCGCCCTCACGAGGCGGCGCGCACCGGTCTCATGATGGGGGAAGGCGCTGTTCGGGCCCGAGCCGACGATCGCGAACTCCGGCTCGCAGCCGGCCGCCGCGAACACGGCGTTGATCGCCTCGGCGACGGTGAGCTCGGTCACGCCGGCGGCGCACGCTGCCCAGGCGGCCTCGATCGCGCGGTCGGCGACCTTGCGCCGAACGCGACAGCGACCGCGAGCTCGTCGGCGTCCTTGATCTCGCGCAGCGGCCAGATGACGCCTCCCGCATCGACGGTTTGAGTGCCCGCCAGCGCGTCCTGGAGCAGCAGCAGGTGGTCGGCGCGCATCTCCGGGTCTGCGGCGAGCGTGCCGGCGCTCGAGGGATCCGACCCGCGCCGAGCGTCTCGTCGAGCGCCGCCGCCGGACCGTCCTCGTCGGCCCACCGGACCAATTCGATGCCCGGCGCGTGAGCCGCGGTCTGCTCGGCATTGAGCGAGGGCATGACCATCGCGATCGCCTCGGGGGAGACCAGCAGCGCGCAGGCTCGCTCGTCGTAGAGCGGAGAGAACCCCAGCAGCCAGCGCAGATTGTCGGTGGGCGCGATCGCGGTCAGCTCGACGCCGGCGCTCGCCATCGATTCGCGCAGCCGCTCCAGGCGGGCCTGGATAGGCGCTGGCCCCGGTCACGTCGCGGCCCCGACCTCGCGCAGCCAGGCGACGGTGTCGGCAAGACCCTGATCAAGCCCGATCTGCGCCTCCCAGCCGAGCATCTCCTAGGCCTTCCGCACCGAGGGCCAGCGTCGCACGACGTCGACCTCGAAGGTGGGAAGGTGCTCGAGCTCGAACTCGGCGGGATCCTCGCCGCACGCAGCCCAGATCCGCTCGGCGATCTTGGCCACGGTCAGCTCCTCGGACGCCGAGATGTTGAAGTCCTCGTCGGCGCCGGCGGGCGAAGCGGTGGCGGTGACGATCCCGTCGGCGATGTCGGCGACGTGGGTGAGGGTTCGCGTCTGGCGCCCGGAGCCGAAGATCTGCAGCGGGCGCTGGCCGGCGAGCACCTTGGCGATCACGTCGGGGACCATGTGCGCGATCCCCGGCTCATCGGGGTCGGGCATCTCACCCGGGCCATAGGCGTTGAACGGCCGGCAGATCGTCGAGCAGAGCCCGTGCTCCTCGCGGGCCGCGCGCACGTAGACCTCGCCCGAGAGCTTGGAGAACCCGTAGGCGGAGTGGGGCGGGGGGCAGACCTCGACGTGCGCCTCGGTCGTCGGGAACTCCGTGGCCCGCTCGAACACCATCGAGGAGGAGACGTAGGTGAGGCGCTCAACGCGCTCGTCGATGGCGGCGTGGACGACCGATCCGGTGACCGCGTTGTTCATCTCGGTGAGCGTGAACGGAAGCTTGTGGAAGTTCGCGATGCCGCCGACGATCGCGGCGAGATGGATGACGTGGCTGCACCCGTGCGCCGCGCGCGCCGCCACGCTGAGGTCGCGCAGATCACCGTCGGTCCACTGGCAAGCCTCGCGCATCCAGTCCGGCGGGGTGCGGTGATCGGCGATCCGAACCTCGAAACCCTCGTCCCCCGCGAGCAGCCGTCGCACGACCGCGGTCCCGATCGTGCCGGCGCCGCCGGTGACCAGCACCCGCGCCATCAGTTGGTCGCGCCGCGGTCTGCGGGCTGGGCGAGGAGCGAGGCGGACTCGGCCGCGTACATGAACACCTGGGCCGTCCCGAGGCTGTTCCACGGATCGACGATCAGGCAGTCCGCTCCCGCCTGGTCGAGGATCGTGGCCCGTGCCTCGGGGGTCTCGAACGCCGAGTGGTTGGTGGCGACGATCACCACATCGGCGTCGCGCACAGCCTGAGCCAGCGGCTGGGTCGGGGTCGCAGCGAGCGGGTCGCAGATCGTCACATCGGCGAGCTCGCGTTCGAGCAGCCGGATCAGCTTTGGGGACAGCGAGTCGCGCTCGTCGTCGGTGTCGCGCTTGAACGTGAGCCCGAGCACGGCGATCCGCCGGGAGGAGAGCGGTCCCAGCCGCCGCTTGATGCCCTCCACCAGGAACAGCGGCACGCCCTCGTTGACGCGCGAGACCGCCAGCAGCATGCCCGGGGCGGTCGAGCGCTCCTCGGAGAACACGAAGTCCTTGCGCAGGCAGGTGCCGGCGGTCATGCCGGGCATCTTCATCCCGCCGCGCGGGTAATCGTGGTTGATGAGGTCGATCACCTCGAACACGTTGGCACCGTACTTCTCGCAGTCCATCATCAGCAGGTTCGGCAGCGCGAACGTCGCGTAGCGCAGGATGTTGGTCCAGATCTTCGCCAGCTCGGCCTGCACCGGGGTCGTGCGCTCGATCGGCGCGCCGAACACCTCGAACAGCTCGGCGGCGCGCTCGGTGGAGCCCTCGCCGACACCGCCCACGATGCACGGCAGCGAGACGATCTCCTCCAGGAACTTTCCGGCGGCGATCCGCTCGGGGGCGTGGGCGACGAACACATCCTCGCCGCTGCGCAGGCCTCGGCGCTTCTCGAGATACCCGGCGACGAACTCGGTCGTCCCGGGGGCGATCGTCGAGCGCAGGATGAGCGCGTGGCCGCGGGAGAGCAGCGGCAGCAGGTCGTCGAGCACCGCGCGGATCTGCGAGAGGTCGGACTCGACGTGGGAGAAGGACGGGGTGCCCAGCGTGAGCACGATGTCCTGGGTGCGTGCCGCGTCCGCCGCGTGCTCGGCCAGCGTGAAGCGGTCCGTGTCGAGGACCCGGTCGAGGATCTCCTGGCAGCCCGGCTCCTCGAACGGCATCCGGCCGGCTCGCAGCGACTCGAGCTTGACCAGATCGGTGTCGATCCCGAGTACGCGGAGGCCGCGGTCGGCGAAGCTCAGGGCGAGCGGAAGGCCGACTCGGCCCAGGCCGATCACCGAGATGAAGCGCTCGTCGTTCACAGTCACTGGAGCCTTAACCTACCCCGACGGCCGTAGTTTCCCGACCGTGGCGGACGGGTGACCGCGGTCAGACTCCCGCGGGGCGATCCTCGCCGAGGCTGCGCATCGGCGTCAGGCCATCCTCGGCCCGGTGGCCGCGAACCTCGCCGACGAACGCGATCCGGTCGAGGCGAGCGATCTCACGCTCGCCCTCGACGCGGGCGGGATGTCCCTCGGGCAGCCCCTTGATCAGCCGCCGGATCCGTTCGCGCAGCTGCAATGCGAAATGCGGCGTCGAGGCGCCCATCAGCTGCCGGACGTCTTCGACCGTCGCCTCGTGCTCGGGCGCGATCCGGTCGGGATGTTCGGCGGAGCTCATTGAGAGGCCACCGGGACCGCCTGCAGCAGCGTGTCCAGCTCGGACTGCACAGGGACGGAGATCGCCGAGGAGTCGCCGATCACCCAGCCATGGTTGTAGACCGCGGCGGTCTGCTCGCCGGGGCTGAATCCGGGCGTCGCGTAATTGAGGAAGTATTCGAGCACGGGCTTGGGAAGGGTAGTCGGATCCTCGAGGATCAGCTGTGGGCCATAGTCGCCGCTCCCCGACAGCGCAGCGGAGGCGGCGGCGTCGAGCGGGCGCGCCGCGTTGAGCAGCGTATAGCCGTGGCCAGGGCTGCGGATCGCCCAGCCGAACGATCCGGGAATCTCCGCGCATGCCTTGCCGAACGGGCACGCGGGGTTGCGATAGATCGCGAACGCGACCGAGTTGGCCGCCGGGTCCTGGCGCCCGACCCGCGCGACGGGCCCGTAGCGGCGCAGGGCCCGCACGATCCGCGGGCCGACCACCTTCTTGGGCCCCAGGACGAAGATGTGTGGATTGGGGTCGGCCTGCAGCGCGCGCCGGGTCGCGGCCGGGACGCCGGTCGCGCTCACGAACAGCACGGGATCGCCGCTCTCGGCAGCCCAGCCCGCCGCCGGCATCGCGTACGCCGGCGAGCTGGTGGAGACGATCACGACGGCCTGGCTGGGGCGCCCGGCCGCCGCGGCCTGGAAACGGGCGATGTCGGCCGCCATGGTGTATGGGTCCTTCGCGCGGGCTACGGTGGCGCCCTTGAGATGGCCGGCGCCCGGCACATCGCCGACCCGGAGGACCTGCGCGCCGTCGAGTGAGCCGGCGCCCGTCGGGGCGAGCGCGGAGAGCGCCTGAGCGGTCACCTTGGGCAGCGCGGAGGCTCCGGAGAGGAGCACGGGCGCGTGGATCGGCGCAGCCATCAGGACCGAGGAGGCGATCGCCGCCTCCCAGTCATCGGTCGGCGCAATCGTGACCGCTGCGGGATGGCTGCCCGACGATTGCGACGGGTAGACGGCGAGCGCCACCCCCGCGGCGTCGCTGACCGCGGAGACGCCGTCGATCCGCGTCGTGTTCCGCGTGGCGATCGTCGGCACCCCCAATCCGCCCACGCTCGGGACTGGCGACAGCCCGGGGCTGGTGGTGGTCGTCTGCCGCAGCAGCCGGGTACCGCCGCAGCCGCTCAGCGCGAAGCCCGCAAGCAGCGTCGCGCCGACCGCGAAGGAGAGGGCGCGCAGTCGCATCGGCGCCACGTTACCGTGCGCACCCGCCGTGATCTGCAGCATCAGGCCGGCTGTATAGTGCCCGCACGCTCGACCTGAGCCCGGACCGTCCAGTGGATCTCGTACGCCGCTTCGGCGCTGTCTTCGCCGCCCACGATCCAGGTCTCGGAGCGCTCCGCCGTGCCGTCCGCGCTGCGATCGTCATGCCGGGGTCCTTCGCGCTCTGCCTGAAGGTGATCGGCAACCCCGCGATGGCTGCGTTCGCGGCATTCGGCGCGATGGCGACGCTCGTGCTGGTCGACTTCCGCGGCACGATCGCCGACCGCGCCCGCTCGCAGATTTCGCTCGTCTTCGGATGCGCGGCGTTGGTGTCGCTGGGCACGCTGTGCTCTCGCTCGACGGTCGCCGCGGTGGTGGTGATGGCGGTGCTCGGGTCGGTGATCGTGTTCTCCGCGGTGGTCAGCTCCGTGTTCGCCGGGGCGACGACGGCGCTGCTGCTGGCGTTCATCCTGCCGGTCTCGCTGCCCGCCCCGGTGTCGGAGATCCCCGACCGCGTCGCCGGATGGGGACTGTCGGGCGCGATCTCGGTGCTCGCGATCTGCCTGCTGTGGCCCGCGCCGGTCGGCGATCCGCTGCGCGCGGTCGTGCTGCGCGCCGCGCGCGCACTGCTCGCGTGTCTCAGGGCGCCCGACGACGAATCTGTCCGGGCCGACGCACGGGAGTCGCTGACGGCGCTCAGCCGCACGTTCCTGGCGACGCCCTATCGGCCGACGGGCCTCACCACCTCCGCGCGCGCCGGCGTGCGTCTGGTCGACGAGTTGCAATGGCTCGGCGGGATCGTCCTCGGCGCCGCCGAGGCTTCGGCGGTGTCGGGCGGGGTTGCCGCGCGTGAGGCCGACGCTGCATCGGATGCGGTGCTGGGCGCGACCGCAGACGTGCTTGCGGAGGTCGTCGCGGTGCTCGAGCACGCCGTCGACGGCTCCGAGGGGCTGGCGCGCGCGCAGGACGCGCTGCTCCGTTTGACCGAGACGCTGCCCGAGCGCGTCTCGCTGCCACACGCCGCGCGAGTCGCCGCCTGTCGCACCCGGCCCGACGAGACCGGGGTCGTCGACGTGGAGGTCTCCGCCTTCGCCTCGGCGCTGGACCCGGCGTTCCGCGCCCAGGAGGCGAGCTTCATGGTCGGCCAGATTGCCGCCAACGTCCGGGTGATCGCCGCCGCCGACGCCCGGAGTTGGTGGCAGCGGTTGCTGGGACGCCAGCCACCGGGCATCGGCGGGCCGATCTCCTCAGTGCGCGAGCGCGCCGGAGCACACCTCGGTGTGCGCTCGGTGGCGGCGCGCAACGCGCTGCGAGCGGGCACGGCGCTCGCCATCGCCGTGCTCGCCTCTCGGCTGCTCGATGTCGAGCATGCGTTCTGGGTCTCGTTCGGCACGCTGTCGATCCTGCGCTCCAACGCCCTCAGCACCGGGCAGACGTTCGTCCGGGCGCTCGGTGGGACCGTCCTCGGGTTCCTGCTCGGTGCGTTGCTCGTGTTTGCGATCGGCACGAACACGACGGTGCTGTGGGTACTGTTGCCGATCGCGGTGGTGATCGCCGGGGTGGCGCCGGCGGCGATCTCGTTCCTCGCCGGTCAGGCGGCATTCACCGTCGTGCTGTTCATCCTGTTCAACATCCTGGCGCCCGCGGGCTGGCGGATCGGGCTCGTGCGCGTGGAGGACGTCGCGCTCGGCGGGGCGTCGAGCCTCGTGGTCGGCGTCCTGTTCTGGCCTCGCGGGGCAACCGCCGCGTTCGCCAGGGCGCTCGCCGATGCCTACGCGGAGAGCACGCACTACCTCACGACAGCGATCGCGCACGCGGTCACGTGCTGCGCCCCGGGGATGACGTCCGCGACCGCGACCCCGCCGGAGGCGGTCGCCGCCGCCGCCGCCGCGCGGCGGCTGGACGACACTTACCGCACGTTCCTGGCCGAGCTCGGTCCCAAGCGGCTGGGGCTGGCGGGGACCTCGATGCTCACCACCGGCCCTTCCGTGCTGCGGCTCGCGGGCGACGCCGTGATCGCTCTGTGGGCCGATGCCGACGCCCCGTCGGCAAGTCGCTTCATGGCGGCGCGGGAGCTGCTGCAACGCGCCGGTGACGTCGAGGACTGGTATGGCCGCTTCGGGGCCGGTCTGGTGGAGCTCGCCGCCGACCGCGGCGGATCTGGGGAGACCCTGGCAGCCGAGGCGTTGGGGTTGCCCGAGCCGCGCGCGGTCGATCCCGACGCCGAGCGCCGGCTGCTGGCCACGATCGACGGGGACCTGCGTTCCCCCGACGGCTCGGCGACCGTGACCGCGGTTCGCATCGCGTGGACCGGGGCGTTCCTCGACGCCGCCCGGCGGCTTGAGCCGCGGCTCGTGGACACCGTGCTCCAGGCGGGTGAGCAGGGCACGTTGGGGCCGGGAACCGATCCGGCGGGCCGGGCGCGTCAGCGGAGGCCGCTGGTGGGGCGGTGGCGCGGCGCGGCGGCGGGCGGCCGCGACTGACCGCGTCAGAGGTCGCCGGCCTCGCGACGGTGGGCGAGCAGCGCCTCGCGCAGGGCCAGCCGGCTCGTGCGGCGTTGCTGGGCCTCGCGCATCCGGCGATGCTGCGCGGGGGTCTCGGCGACCGCCTGGGGTACGAGCCGCGGGCGGCCGTGCTCGTCCAGCGCGACATAGGTGAGATAGGCGGTGTTCGAGTGGCGGATCTCGCCGGTCGACGGGTTCTCGGATTCGACCCGGACCCCGATCTCCATCGACGTGTTCCACGACGCGTTGACGGTCGCCTTGAACGTGACCACATCCATCACGTAGACCGGGACCAGGAAGTCCATCCGGTCCATCGAGACGGTCACCACCCGGCCGCGGCAGAACTTGACCGCTGCAACTCCGGCGGCCTCGTCGACGAGACGCATGATCGTTCCGCCGTGGATGTTGCCCGTGCCGTTGGCGTCCGTCGGACCCATCCAGTGGGCGAGCAGCGACTCGGATTCGGCGACCGGGCGGGCGATCATGGTGTGATCCTATGGGCAGCCTGCCGCTACGATCCCACTCAGATCAGCAACTCCAAGGGAGGACACGATGCCGGGCCTTTCCGGGCGCATGTCCACGGTCGTCAAAGCGAAGATCTCGAAGATGCTCGATCGGGCCGAGGATCCGTCCGAGACGCTCGAGTACAGCTACCAGAAGCAGATCGAGCTGCTCCAGAACGTCAAGAAGGGCATCGCCGACGTCGTCACCTCGAAGAAGCGGCTCCAGCTGCAGACCGGCAAGCTCCAGCAGCAGGTCGTCAAGCTCGACGCCCAGGCCCGCCAGGCGCTCGCCGCGGGCAACGAGGACCTCGCGCGGGTCGCTCTGGAGCGCAAGAACGTGGCGCAGACCGAGCTGCAGTCGCTCGCCTCGCAGGTGGTCGAGCTGGAGAACCAGCAGCAGCAGATGACCGCGTCCGAGCAGAAGCTCCGCGCGAAGATCGAGTCGTTCCGCTCGCGAAAAGAGGTCATCAAGGCCCAGTACTCCGCCGCGGAGGCTCAGGTCAAGATCTCCGAGGCAGCGACCGGCGTCGGCGAGGAGATGGCCGATGTCGGCCTGGCAATGCAGCGCGCGCTGGACAAGACCGAGAACATGAAGGCTCGTGCGAGCGCCGTACAGGAGCTCGAAGCGGCCGGGACGTTCGAGGATCTCACCCAGATCGGGTCGGGCGAGGACGACATCGACCGCCAGCTGCGCCAGCTCTCCAGCACCAGCGAGGTCGACTCCGAGCTGGCCAAGATGAAGGCAGAGCTCGGAGCGGGCAGCGCGCCGCAGGGCGCCCTGGGCGCCGGCTCGGACGATGCCGCATCGAGCGAGGGCTCCGGCTCGGGAGCACAGGAGCAGGCGAGTTGATCGTCCGGATCTCCACCGAGGGGCAGTACGAGCTGTCCGACGCCGACGCGGAATCGCTCAACGAGCTGGACAACGCGGCGGTGCTCGCCTGCGAGTCAGGCGACGCGACGGCGTTTCACGCGACCTTCTCTGAGATGCTCGAGCTGGTCCGCACCCGCGGCAAGACCCTCGATGACGATCGTCTCAGCGGCTCGGACATCATCCTGCCGCCGCCCGATGTCTCGCTTGAGGAGGCGCGGCAGGAGTTCCAGGGCGACGGTCTGATCCCGGGCTAGGGCCGCAGGCGACGCGCGGCCGAGGCCCAGGACGGGGGCACCGGCCGCGACAAGCGTCTGATCGGCGCGTGCTGGGGTCAGGCGGTGGCGGGCTGCTCGGCCGGCGCCTGCACCCACTTCGACACGCACGGGATCTTCGACGTGTCGCAGCGGTCGCGGTACTTGTTGGCGATCTCGGTGACCTCGGTGAGGAGGTCGTCGCGCAGCGTGATCGGGTTGAGGCCGAGCTCGAGCAGGTGGTCGTTGGCGACGAACAGCTCGTTCTCGGCGGCCTCCTTGCGCGGGTTGTCGACGTAGTCGATCTCCGCGCCGGTGAGCTCGGCGACGAGCTTGGCCAGGTCACGCACGCGGTGTGTCTCGGTCATCTGGTTGAAGACCTGGACGCGCTCGCCGACCTCGGGCGGGTTCTCGATCGCCAGCTGGATGCAGCGCACCGTGTCCTGGATGTGGATGAACGCGCGCGTCTGACCTCCGGTGCCGTGCACGGTCATCGGGTAGCCGACCGCCGACTGCATCAGGAAGCGGTTGAGCACCGTCCCGTAGTCGCCGTCGTAGTCAAAGCGGTTGATGAGCCGCTCGTCCAGACGCGTCTCCCGGGTCTGGGTGCCCCAGACGATGCCCTGGTGCAGGTCGGTGACGCGGGTGCCGTCGTTCTTGTTGTAGAAGGCGAACAGCAGCTGGTCCTGCGTCTTGGTCATGTGATAGACCGACCCCGGGTTGGCCGGATACAGGATCTCCTGGCGGATCTCCTCGCCATCGTCGCCGTCGATCTTGATCTCCAGGTACCCCTCGGGGATCTTGATGCCGGCGGTGCCGTAGCCGTAGACGCCCATCGTTCCGAGGTGGACGACATGCGGGTTGATGCCCGACTCGACCACAGCGGCGAGCAGGTTGTGGGTCGCGTTGACGTTGTTGAACACCGTGTAGCGCTTGTGCCACGAGCTCTTCATCGAGTACGGGGCGGCGCGCTGCTCGGCGAAATGCACGACCGCGTCGGGCTGATAGTCGCGGATCAGGTCGAGCATCACCCGGTAGTTCTCAGCGACGTTGAAGCGATAGAACGGGATCTCTGAGCCGGTCAGCTCGCGCCACGCCTCCAGGCGGGCTCCGATCGGTCGGATCGGGGTCAGCGAGTCAGCCTCAAGCTCGATGTCAGCGTTACGGCGAGCGAGGTTGTCGACGATCGCGACGTCGTGGCCGGCGGCGGAGAGGTGCAGCGAGGTCGGCCATCCACAGAAGCCGTCGCCGCCAAGAATCAGGATGCGCAAGGTATCTCCCTGGTGCGGAACGTAGGGCCGGCGTCCGCTCCATGTACGGCGCCGAACGAAAGGTTGCGGCCGCGACCGCAGACGGCAGTCGATCAGCCGAGCATGTGAGGGTAGCGCACGGTCCGGCGCCCAATTGCAAGCGCACATGCGTCCCTAACGCGCATGCGCGACCATTCGCGGGCCGGCCCGCGACCGTTCATGCGGATGCGAACAACTCGCGCGCGACGCCGGCAAGCCGGTCGAGCCGGAGCGCGAGCGGCGGGTGCGTGGGGAACATCGTGGCCACGGTGAGCGGCGCGTCGACGGCCACCAGCGACAGCACGGTCAGCTCTCCGCACACCGCCCGCCTCGCCTGCTCGTCGAACTGGTCAGCGCGCTCACAGATCGCCTGCAGCGCCACGCCAAGGTGCTCTGAGCCGCTCATCAGCAACAACGCGGCCCGGTCGGCGGCGAACTGACGGTGGCGCGATAGCGACTGGGTGGTCAGGTACGAGACGATGAACAGCATTCCGGCGAAGATCACCGTCACCGTCCACGGCTGCCATACCCCGCCCTGACGGCGGCGCAGGCGGCGCTCGAGCGCGACGACGTGCGCCGCCATCGCCGCCCAGACGCTGCCGAGCGTGATCAGCACCACGTTGCGCGAGGCGACGTGCGCCAGTTCGTGGGCGAGGACCGCGTCAAGCTCGTCGTCCTGCAACAGGTCCAACAGGCCGCGCGTCGCGCACACCGTGGCATTGAGAGGACTGCGCGCCACGGTGAACGCGTTCGGGATCTCGCTGTCGATCAGCGCCAGCCCGACCATCGGGCGGTCGGCGAGCACGCACACGCGCTCCATTGCTGCGTGCAGCTCGGGCATCTGTCCAGGGCCCACGGGGCGGGCTCCAAGCGCACTGAAGATCATCCGCTCGGTGCCGAGATAGTGGGCGAGGACCAGTGCCGCGATGACTGCCGCAATCGCGACCACGCCAATGCCACAGGCGACCATCAGGGTGATGATCAGCACGTAGGTGGCGGCGAGCAACAGGGCGGTGTAGGCCATCCGCGCCTTCAGGCCGCGGTCACGCCCGATCGACCTGGGGGGACGCTTTTGCACGGGTTCATGTTCGCAAACTGACATTTCGGATTTAAGCCTCAAGTTCTCCGCTGGCATGCCGATCGAGAGAACAGTGCGAGCAACACGGGCATATCTTGCAGGTATCGGAACCGCCGGTGCGTTGGCCCTCGGCGCGGCCTTCGTCTTCGCCGCGGCGAGCGCGATCATCGCCTTCCGCGGCTGGCCGGGAACGACCAGCCTGAGCGGCCCTGCGCGCCAGGTGCTCACCGTGACGCCGCCGCCGAGCCCGGTCGCACGACGGGTCGCCCGCGTCGCGACCACCACCGGCCACAGCGCGGCCTCCCACCATCAGGCGACCGCAAGCGCCCCGCGGACCCTCACGCACGGCACGGCGCTCAGCACCCACGTTCGCCACCACGTTGCCACGCCGGTGTCCACCACCCATCATCAGGCGACCACCACGCCCACCACGCCCACCGGGACCACTCACCCCGGGCACCGTACCCAGCCGGTTCGTCACATCAGCGGACACAGGGGCCGCGGCGGCCCGCTGCACTCCAAGTCCTATCCGGTGAACACATCGTCCTCCACGAACGCCCCGACGACGACCAGCACATCTCCGGTCGCCACCGCGCCCACCGTCACGACCGCGGTCGCGACGGCGCCGACCTCGACTTCGACGAGCACCACTCCGGTGGGCGTCAGGGTCGGCGTCGGTCATGGCCACACCGTGACGATCTCGCCGGGGACCGCGACGGGGACGACACCGACGACGCCGACGACAATCCACCCGGGCGGCACGTCGACATCGCAGACGTCCACGACCGCCACCACGTCGACCACGACTTCCACCGCGCCGGCGACGACGACGCAGACGTCGACGACCTCGGACTCAACCGCGACCCAGAGCGACACCGGCAACACCCTGCCGGGCGCCTGGGGGCACGGCCGCGACCACTAGCTCCTCGCCGCGGTCTCGCGCGCAGGACGCAGGGCAGGGGCCGGTCCGCATATCGTGTCGGCCGTGCCCACCGCGGTCTCCGAGCTCTCGCACATCGCGCCGGCCGACACGCGCGTCGACGCGCGGGGCCGGCTGACGCTGGGAGGTTGTGACGCCGTCGAGCTCGCGCGCGAGTTCGGGACTCCGGCCTACGTGGTCGTCGAGCGCGAGATCCGCGAGCGTGCGCGGGCGTTCAGGGAGGGCCTGGCGGCTCGCCACCGCGATGGGGATGTGCTCTTCGCCTCAAAGGCGTTTCCCTGCACCGCGGTGTACCGGCTGCTCGCCGAGGAGGGGCTCGCCTGTGACGTCGCATCCGGCGGTGAGCTGGCGCTTGCCCTGGCCGGCGGCTTTGACCCGGCGAGGATCTATCTGCACGGCAACGCGAAGTCCGCCGCCGAGCTTGGCCAGGCGATCGATGCGGGAGTCGGGCACATCGTGCTCGACTCTGCGTCGGAGATCGAGCGGCTGGCGGCGATCGCCGCCGAGCGGGGCGTCATCCAGGACGTCCTGGTGCGAGTCACGCCCGACGTCGCGGGGGAGACGCACGCTGCCATCTCCACCGGCCAGGCCGACTCCAAGTTCGGCTTCTCGCTCGAGGGCGCGCGGGCCGCAATCGAGATGCTCGGCGACGTCGGATCGCTGCGGCTGGTCGGCCTGCACGCCCACATCGGCTCCCAGCTGTTCGCCGTTGAGCCGTTCCGCGACGCGGTCCGCGCGCTCGCCGGGCTCGGCTCGTTCCCGGTCTACAACCTCGGAGGCGGGCTGGCGGCGGCTTACGTCGCCGCCGACGAGCCGCCGTCGATCGACTCCTATCTGGGGACGCTCATCGATGCCGTGCATCGCTTCCTGGGCTCCGACGTCCGGCTCCTGCTCGAGCCCGGACGAGCGCTGGTGGCCAACGCCGGCGTCACGCTGTACACCGTCGAGTCGGTCAAGCGCAACGTCTCCACCTGGGTGGCCGTCGATGGCGGCATGTCGGACAACCTGCGCCCGATGCTCTACGGCGCCGGCTATGAGGCGCTGATCGCCGATCGTGCGGATGCCACCGCCGACGTGCGCTGCCATCTCACCGGAAAGCACTGCGAGTCCGGCGACGTGATCATCCGCGACGCGCTGCTCGCCGACCCGGGGGTGGGCGACGTGGTCGCCGTGCTTGCGACCGGCGCCTACGGTCATGCGATGGCGAGCAATTACAACGGCGCGTTGCGGCCGCCGATCGTCTTCGTCGATTCCGGTCGAGCCCGCGTCGTCGTGCGCCGGGAGACATACTCCGACCTCATGAGCAGGGACGTCTGATGAACGGACAGGGGGCTGGGGGGGCGTTTCGCGTCGCCCTGCTCGGCCACGGGACGGTCGGTGCGGCCTTCGCCGAGCTGCTGCCCACTCGTGCGTCGCGCATCGAGCAGATCACCGGACTGCGACCGGAGCTGTCCGGGGTGATCACGCGCTCGCGCGGCGGGCCGTTTGAGGATCTGATCGAGCGCTCGGACCTGATCGTCGAGCTGATGGGGGGACTGGAGCCGGCGCGCACCTGGCTGCTGGAGGCGATGCGCGCGGGCAAGCACGTCGTGACCGCCAACAAGCAGTTGCTCTCCCATCACGGCGAGGAGCTGTGGGATGTCGCGCGTCAGCACGGCGTGCAGTTGCGCTTCGAGGGAGCGGTGGCGGGCGTCGTCCCCGTCATCCGGGTGCTGCAGGAGTCGCTGGCCGGGGCCGAGATCGACCGCGTCTCGGGGATCGTCAACGGCACGACGAACTTCATCCTCACCGAGATGGCCCGCACCGGATCGGACTTCGCGACCACGCTCGGGGAGGCGCAGCGGCTCGGCTACGCCGAGGCCGATCCCACGGATGACATCACCGGGCGTGACGCCGCCGCCAAGATGGCGATCATCGCGCGGCTGGCCTTCGAGACGCCGGTGCACATCGACCAGGTGATGTATGAGGGGATCGAGGAGATCACCCCGGACGACCTCGAATACGCGCGTGACCTGTCGCTGGGGCTGAAGCTGATCGGGACCGCCGAACGGGTCGGGCCGGACGCGCTCTCGGTGCGCGTGCATCCCGCGTTCCTGTACCCCGGGCACCCGCTCGCTTCGGTCAGCGGCCCGTTCAACGCGGTGACCGTCGAGTCGGCGTCGATCACCGAGATCACCATGTCGGGGCCGGGCGCCGGAGGCCCCCAGACGGCGAGCGCCGTCCTGGGCGACGTGATCAGCGCGATGATCCCGCCCGCGTCGGTCCCGCCCACGCACGAGTCGCTGCGGATCTCCTCAGACGTCTCCTCCGCGTTCTATCTCTACCTCGAGGTCGCCGACGAGCCGGGCGTCCTCTCGGCGGTCGCCGCCGTGCTCGGCGAGCACGGCGTGTCGGTCAAGTCGGTCGTGCAGAAGGGCCTGAGCGAAGGGGCGGCCCGGATGGTGATGGTCGTGCACCGCGTCGCGGAGGCCCGCTTCTATGAGGCGATGGCGCAGATCGCCGAGCTTGCGCCGGTGCGCGCCCGTCCGCGGGCGATCCGGGTCGTCGAGGAGCAGTTCGGTTAGCGGTCGTGCCGGGGCTGATCGAGCGATACCGCGAGCGGCTGCCATTCGCCGACGGAGACCCGGTGGTCTCCCTGCACGAAGGGTCGACCCCGCTCGTCCACGCCCCTCGGCTGTCTGAGCGGGTGGGCGCCGACGTCTGGCTGAAGCTCGAGGGGCTCAACCCGACCGGCAGCTTCAAGGACCGGGGGATGACGTGCGCGGTGTCCGCGGCCGTGCGCGAGGGCTCACACGCGGTCGTCTGCGCGTCGACGGGCAACACCGCGGCGAGTGCCGCCGCCTACGCCGCGCGCGCCGGCCTGCGCTGCGCCGTGATCGTTCCCGAGGGAAAGATCGCCACCGGAAAGCTCGCTCAGGCGCTCGCCTTCGGAGCCCAGGTGGTGTCGCTGCGCGGCAACTTCGACCGCGCGCTCGAGCTCGTACGCCAGCTCGCCGCCACGCACCCGATCTCGCTCGTCAACTCGGTCAACGAGTTCCGCATCGAGGGACAGAAGACCGGCGCCTTCGAGTTGGCCGAGGATCTCGGAGGAGAGCTGGACGCGGTGTGCATCCCGGTCGGGAACGCGGGGAACATCACCGCCTACTGGCGGGGGTTCACCGAGCTCGGCATGGCGCCCAAGATGTTCGGGTTCCAGGCGGCGGGCGCCGCGCCGCTCGTCGATGGCGCCCCGGTCGCCCATCCCGAGACCGTCGCCAGCGCGATCCGCATCGGCAACCCCGCGCGCTGGGAGGACGCGATGAACGCGATGACCCGCTCCGGCGGCGCGGTCAACAAGGTCACCGACGAGCAGATCCTCGACGCCTACCGGCTGCTGGCGACCGCCGAGGGCGTGTTCTGCGAGCCGGCCTCGGCGGCCTCGGTGGCGGGGCTGATCGCCCACGGTGCGGCAGGCGCGCAGCGGATCGCGTGCGTGCTCACCGGCAACGGGCTCAAGGACCCCCAGACGGCCCTGGAGCAGGCCGGCGGCGTGCTTGCCTGCGATGCCGAGATCGGCGCGCTCGAGCACGCGGTCCTCGGAGCGGGATGACGCTCGGCCGTCGCCGGGTCGTTCGCGTTCCCGCCTCGACTGCGAACCTGGGCCCCGGTTTCGACGTGATGGCGGCGGCGCTGGCCCTGGCGCTCGAGGTCGAGGTGGTGGAGACAGGGTCCTTCGCGGTGCACACCGAGCTCGACGTCCCGCGCGACCGGTCCAATCTGATCGTGCGGGCGTTCGAGTCCCTGCATCCCGCCGACGACTTCCAGTTCCGGATCGACTCCCAGATCCCGCTCACCGGCGGTCTGGGCTCGAGTGCCGCCGCCATCGTCGCGGGGCTCGTCGCCGCCGATCACCTGTTCGAGCTCGACGCCGACCTGATGGCGGCGGGGACCGCGCTGGAGGGGCACACCGACAACGTCGCCGCCGCACTGCACGGAGGATTCGTCATCTGCCAGGGCGACCGCGTCCACCGCCTCGACCCTCCCATGGGATTGGAGGCACTGCTCGTCGTCCCTGACGAGCCGGTCCGCACCGCGCTCGCCCGCGCGGCGCTGCCGGGGGAGGTTCCGATGACGGACGCGGTCTGGAACCTCGCGTCAATCGCAACTCTCACCCTCGGACTGAGCCTTGGTGACTACGATTGCATCGCTGCCGGACTTGACGATCGCCTCCATCAGCCCCATCGCGCGCATCTGTTCCCGCGGTCGGCCGAACTGGTGCGCCGCGCATCGGAGTTCGGCGCGCTGGGAGCGACGATCTCTGGTGCGGGACCGACCGTGCTCGTGTGGTGTCGCTTTGAGCAGACCGGCGCGGTGATGGAGCGGCTGCAATCGGAGGCCGAGGGGTGGGCGGCGGTGCTGCGAGCGCCGTTCGAGCCCCACGGCGCCGATGTCCGTGAGCTCTGAGCGGTTGAGGTCAGCGCACGAAGCGTCCGACCCAGACGTCGAGTCCGAGCGTCCGTCCGGCGCCGGTGCCCGCCGGCCGGAAGCGGGTAGCCGCGGCGGGGACGTCGTCCAGCAGGCGCTCGACGAGGTGATGGACCTCTGGATCCTCGCTGCCGCGGCGCAGCCAGTCGCCGAAGTCCAGCTCGATCGGGATGATCGTCTCGCCGTCGGGTTGCAGACCCGCGGCCGTTGCCAGCCCGTGCAGCCGCTCTTGGGTCAGCGAGGCCCAATGCGACGGATCGCGCAGCCGCTCCACCTCCTGAGACCAGGCGAACGCATCCGCGTCCTCGTCGGCCAGGTGGTCGGCGACGACGATCGCGCCGCCCGGCCTCACGACGCGCGCCAGCTCGCCGAGCACCCGACCCGGGACCGGTATGTGATGCAGCGAGAAACGGGTGATCGCGCCGTCGAGCGATGCGGTCGCCAGCCCGGTCGCGGTGGCGTCGCCGACGGCGAAGCTCGCGTTCTTCACATCGGCCTCCGCGGCGGTCTGCTGCGCCAGACGCACCATCGCCGGCGTGAGGTCGATGCCGTGGACGCTGCGGACGTGCGGTGCGAGCCGGCGGCTGATCACTCCGGGCCCGCACGCGGCCTCCAGCCACGCCTCTGAGGCACGGGGCGCGGCCTGAGCGAGCATCGCCTCGAGCAGCGCTGCGTCGTTGGCCGCACTCGAGCGGCTGAACCCCTCGGCCTGGGCGGTGAAGGCGGTCGTCAGCGCTCGTTGGTGATGGCGGCCGCCGCCGGGCGGTGGCGAGATGGACATGGTCGGCGATCGACGATACTGGCAGCCATCGGCCGCCCCGACCAATGGAGGAACCCCGATGTCCGCTGAAGCGATGTTCGTGGCCGGCGAGTGGCGCCCGTCGCTGAGCGGCGAGACGACGCTCGCCACCAGCCCGGCGACCGGGGAGTTGATCGCCGAGATCCCGGCGGGCGATCGGGAGGACGCGCGCACGGCGATCACCGCGGCGCGCGGCTCGAGCGGGGCGTGGGGGAGGCTGACCGCGTTCGAGCGGGCAGCGAAGATGCACGCGGTCGCCGACATCATCGAGGCACGGCGGGGCGAGCTCGCCCACACGCTGACGCTCGATCAGGGCAAGCCGCTGCATGCCGAGGCCTACGGGGAGATCGACGAGCTCGTCGACTACTGGCGCATGGCCGCCGAGGACGCCAAGCGGCTCGCCGGAACGCTGCCGAACTCCTTCTCACCGGGCAAGCGGGTGCTGCTGGCGCGCCGCGCGCGCGGGGTGGTGGGCGTCATCTCGCCATGGAACTGGCCCTATACGATGCCCGCCGAGCTGATCGCCCCGGCGCTGGCCTGCGGCAACGCGGTGGTCTGGACACCGGCTCCGACGACGGCGCTGTGCGCGATCGAGCTCGCCCGCTGCGTCGCCGACGCCGACCTCCCCGCCGGGGTGTTCAACCTGGTGACCGGGCCGGGGCCGCTCGTCGGGGATGAGATCGCACGCCATCCAGGCGTCGACGGGGTCGGGTTCATCGGCTCGACGGCGACGGGCCGCCTGGTCGCTTCGGCGGCGGCGGGCAAGGCGGCGCTGCTGGAGATGGGCGGCAACGGCCCCGTCGTGGTGCTCGGCGACGCCGACGTCGACGCGGCCGTCGAGGCGACGCTCACGGCGTGCTTCCTGTGCGCGGGGCAGAGCTGCACCGCGGGCGAGCGGATCCTCGTCGCGCGCGCCGTCTACGAGGAGTACGTCGAAAAGCTCGCCCGCGCGGTTGCCGAGCGGATCGTGCTCGGCAACCCGTTCGCGGAGGCGACGACGATGGGGCCGCTCAACAACGAGCCGGTTGCGGCCAAGATGGACGCGCACGTGGGCGACGCGCTGGAGCGCGGAGCCACCGCGCTCAGCGGCGGCGCGCGAGCCGGCGGCTACCCGACCGACCTGTACTGGGAGCCAACGGTGCTCAGCAGCGTTGCTGCCGACGCCCAGGTCGCGGTCGAGGAGACCTTCGGACCGGTCGCCCCGGTGGTGGCGATCGATGGTCTGGACGAGGCGATCGAGCTCACCAACCGCTCGCCCTACGGGCTGCTGGCAGCGATCTTCACCGCGGACCTGGCTGCCGGGCTGCGATTCGCCGACGAGGTGCGCACCGGCTGGGTGAACATCAACGAGTCCTCCAACTACTGGGAGTCCCATCTGCCGTTCGGAGGGCGCGCAGGCGCTGACAGCGGGATCGGACGCGTCGGCGGAGCGCACGTGATGGAGTCCTTCACCGAGCTTCAGACGATCACGATCACCCCGCGCGGGTGATCGCCGGCTCGCCGCGTTGCTAGTCGTCGGCGACGTCGGCAGTCGCCGGCGCGGCCTGCGGCGGAGCGACGTCCACCATGAGCGCGCGCAGGGAGCGCCGGCCGCGCTGGATTCCCAGGCGGCGCAGCAGCTCGTCGGCGACCGCCAGGTATTCGGCGCCGAGGTCGGGGCGGTAGTCGATGATCGAGACCGCGCGTTCGGCCGACTCGGCGTAGGCGATCGAGGAGCGGATCGTCGTATCGAGCAGCTTCTCGCCGAAATGCGCTCGCAGCGATTCGAACGCCTCGCGCGAGTGACGGGTCCGCATGTCAGCGATGTTGAGCACGACTCCGAGCCACTCCAGTCCGGGGTTGAGCGTCTCCCGGGCGAGCTCGATCACCTCGAGGGCCTGCTCGACGCCCTGCAGCGCGAAGTACTGCGCCTCGGCGGAGAGCAGTGCGTGGTTGGCGGCGACAAGTGCGTTGACGGTGAGCAGGCCGAGTGCCGGCGGGCAGTCGATCAGCACGAGGTCATAGCCGTCGGAGACCTCGCGCAGCGCCTTCTTCAGCGTGAGCTCGCGGCCCATCTTGCCGCCGAGCGCGAGCTCGGCCTCGGCGAGGTTGAGATTGGCGGGGATCACCCCGTCGTGGACGGCGGCCTTCGCCTTCGCCCGGCCTGAGAGCACGTCGCCGATCGTGGGCGACGCGTCAGGATCGACGTCGAGATAATCGGAGAGGTTGCCCTGCGGATCGAGGTCGACGGCCAGCACTGACAGACCGACGCGCCGGTACACGTCGGTCAGCGTTCGCACCGTGGTCGTCTTGCCGGTGCCGCCCTTCTGGGACAGGACAGCGATCGTCTCGGCCATTCGCGCGCACTATAGGCGCGGGTGGTCCCGCCGTTGTGTGACCCCGGTTACGCGTGCGAGGCGTCGGCGCTGGAGTCCGGAGTGCGCTGGTAACGCATCCCGGTGATCGCCGGCACGTCGATGAAATGGAGGTGATGGCGGCCGATGACGACCTCGTCGCCGTCGGCCAGCGTGGACCACTCGACCCGCTCGCCGTTGACGAACACGCCGTTGAGGCTGCGGTCGTCGAGGACGCGCAGGCCGTCGGGCTGGCGCACGATCAGTGCATGACGCCGGGAGACGGTCGGGTCGTCGAAACGGATGTCGGCGGCGAGGCTGCGGCCGATCCGCGTCCACTCGCGCGTCAGTGCATAAGCAATCGGATCATCGTCGGACCGGTACACGATGTACTGTCCGGGATCCGTGAGCGCGCCGCGGATCTCACCGAGCCACGACGAGTCCTCCACGGTGGCGCCGCCCAGGTCGAGCAGCGGCTGTTGCGAGGTCGTGAACAGAGAAGCCCGGACGAACTCGGTCCCACCGCAGTTCGGGCAGGTGGGCAGTTCGTGAGCCGCGTCCAGCGACACCGGCGCATCGCACTCCGTGCAACGGAAAGTCCCTGTCCCGGCGACACTTCCTGAGGTCCAAGCTTTCATCGACCGACTCCTTGGGGCACTGGACTGGCGGGCGAAGGCTCCGGGGCGAAACCGTCGGGCGCCGCGAGCGTGGTTCGCTGATTGTAGCCCTCGGGTTGCAAAGTGAAACTAAAGAGGTTGGAAGTCTCGGCGAATGTTCGGGTCGATTCCACGGCCCCTGGGCGAGATCTCCCAGGTCCGTTCTCACGGGAGGATCGCCCTGCGCGACTGCGAATACCTCGCCATGGCGACTTCCGCGCAGGACATGCTGGAGCTCGAGCTCGCGCTGCTGCGGCGCGGGCTGGACGAGCGCCTCGCCGGTGCCTCGGAGCGGTGCACGACATGCCATCGCACGCCGCTGGTCGGCGAGCGGATCTATGACTATCCGACCGGGGAGCGGGCCTGCGAGCTCTGCCGCCGCCGCCGGCGAACCACCCCCGCGGGATCGCATGTGGTGCACGGACCGGAGTTCGGGCACACGATGCGGATCACCGACACCCGGGCCGCTGCCTAGGCACGCCATAGTCGTCGGTCCGGCGGCGCGGCCGTAGGACGCCCGGTCCATCTAATATCGCGCGCCGTGGAGCCGTTCACCGTGACGACAACGATCAATCGCCCGCGGGAGGAGATCTACGAGTACCTCGTGGATATCGCCAACCACGCGGAATTCTCCGATCACTATCTGGTCGACTGGCATCTCACCCGCGTGAACTCGTACGGCCTGGGCGCCGGCGCGTCGTTTCGCTCAAAGATGCCGCGCAACCGCTTCGCCTGGGGCGACATGGTGATCGCCGACCTCCAGGCGCCCTTCCGCATCCTCGCGCGCGGCCGCGGCGGCAAGTACAACCGCATCCGGATGCTCGCCGTCTACACGCTGCAGCCTGCTCCGGGCGGGACGCGCGTGCAGTACACGTACGAGACCGAGCCGAGGATGCCCTCGGACAAGCTGCTGGAGATCCTGGGTGGCCGCTCGTGGCAGAAGCGCAAATCCCGGCGGGCGCTGCGCCGTCTGCGCTCAATCCTCGAAGACGGACGAGAGCGCGGCGCCCGGGCCGGCTACGCCGAGGAATGACCCGCGCCCGGCGTCAGCAGACGGACCGCCGCTCAGGCGCTCGGTGAAGCGTCCGTCCACCCCTCGGCGTTAGACTTCCGCCGCCGTGAGTCACCCGCGCCTCCGCATCATCGCCGCCGCGCTCGCCCTCGCCATCGGGGCCTCGGGCTGCGCGACCTCGAGCTACGACACCGCGCACCAGACGGCTCGTGAGCGCCATGACGGCATCCTCGTGGGGCACGAGGTCGCCGACAACAACGACGACGGGACCTACGTCTCGGCGGGGCCGATCACCTACCAGCTGCAGATCTCCCGGGTGCTCAACCCGTGGGGCGCGGAGGACAGCCAGTACTTCAAGGGCCTGCCCAAGAAGGTGTCCGCGTTCCGGATCAAGCCCGATCAGCTCTGGTACGGCGTCTTCCTCTGGGCCAAGAACCAGCATCACGCCGCCCACTGGACGAGCGACAAGTTCGAGATCACCGACACGCTGGGCAACGTCTACCGGCCGGTCAAGCTGAACGTCAACGCCAACCCGTTCGCCTGGAACTCCCGCAAGCTGGTGTACGGCGATACCGAGCCCAGCCAGGACTCCATCGCCTCGTCGTTCGGCAGCGGCGGCAAGATCGTGCTGTTCAAGCTGAACACGTCGATCTACTCCAACCGCCCGCTCACGCTCTGGATCCTCTCGCCGACGGGCACCCGCATCGGCGAGATCTCGCTCGACCTCTAGGCCGCCTGGCTCACTGCCCGCTCGACCTCTAGGCCACCGGGCTCACTGCCCGAGCGCGGACTCGAGCACCGCTCTCACCGCAGGCGCCGCGGTGGCCGCGCCGTAGCCCGCCGCGGGGAACAGCGCGCACACGACGACCTTGGGGTTGTTGGCCGGGGCGAAGGCGACCATCCACGAGTCGGTGTTCTTCGGGTTGTTGGACGCCGATTTGCTCGACGTGTTACGCAATTCGGCCGTGCCCGTCTTGCCCGCCACCTGGACGCCGGGGATCTGCGCGGGAACCCCGGTGCCGTACTCGATGACCGCGATCATCATCTGCTTGACCTCGCCGGCCACCTTGGGCGTGGTGACCCGCACGAACCGGGGCCGGCTCGCCGCCGACAGCGTCGGGATCGGGCGACGGCCCCCTTCGGCGATCGCCGCCGCGACGTCGGCCATCTCCAGTGGCGTGGCGAGCACCTGGCCCTGTCCGATCGCCGAGGAGCCGACCGACAGCGCGGATCCGATTGTCTTGGCCGAGGGGATCGTCGACTCGTCCGCGCCGAGGATCGATGGGGTGTGATCGAAACCGAACCGCTGCGCGGCCGCGACCAGGCGGGTCGCGCCGACCCGGACCCCAAGCGGCGCGTAGACGGAATTGCACGAGGTGGCGAACGCGTAGATGAGCGTTCCGCCGCACACTTCGCCGCCCGCGTTCTGCAGCGTGTACCCGTCGATCGTTGCGCCCGACGATTCGGGAAATGCGGTGGTGAGCTTCACCAGCCCCGCCTGCAGCGCCGCGGTCGCGGTGATGATCTTCATCGTCGATCCGGGTGGCTGCGGTGCGTCGTAGGCCAGTCCGTCGAGCGCCTCCATCCCTCCGGTGCGGGGATTCATCACCGCCATGCCGGCGTACCGGTTGGCGAGGGCGTTGATCGCGTCAGCCTCGATGTTCGTGTTGATCGTTGTGCGCACCGTGCGCGAGGCGATCGGCTCCGAGCTGGCCAGCGTGCGTCCTCCGGTGACCACGCCGTCGGCGAGCAGCTTGCCGCCCGGCCGTCCCGCCAGGCGATTCTGGAAGGTCCGCTCGAGACCGTCGAGGCCGATCTTGGCGGTCGCCGGGTAGCCGAGCGCCTCGTAGCGGACCCGCTCGGCCGCCGGAATCGGCCCGAGCATCCCGGTGACCGCGTCCGCGGTCGCCGGGTCGGGGCTCGTCCTCGCGGCGCCCGCGGCGAGCGGGACGCCGTTGGCCGACATCAGCGTGGCGCGCGTCGGCAGCACCGTGTGTCGCGCCAGCGACTCGCCGGGCCGCAGGCCCGGGAACAGGATCGAGTTCTCCAGATGAATCCGGGCCCCCGATCCCGACCCGGTCACCGGCAGATCCAGCGTCTCGTGCAGCGTGCCCCACAGGCGCGTGGAGACCGTCATTCGAATGAGCGCATGTCCGGCGCTGACCTGCTGCACCGCGAGCATCTTCATCGAGCGCACGGTGGCGGTCCGCTCGGCGGCGATGACCTCGGCGGAGAAGGCGCGGGCGCTCACGCGCGCGCGGGACTCTGGGTCGAGCAGCCCGTACATCCGCGTCATGTCGCCTTGCGTCCAGAGCGTCACGTAGCGCGTGATGAGCCGCTTCTCGGCCCGCCCCGGGCCTCCGCCGACGACCACGCCGGCTCCGAACGCGACAAGCGCCAGCACGGCCACCGGCCCGGTCCGCGTGAGCAGTCGCCGGCGGCGCGAACTGCGGCGACGCACCGGAGGCCGGCTGCGCGCCGCGATCACCCCACCCTCATTCATCTTGACCGCAACGGTAGTCAATGGCGACGCCGTCCGGGCTCGAGCGACGTGATCCTGCTCGAGCGCTTGCCGGAGTGCTCATACTTTCCCCGCGTTGTCCATGCTCGACTGGGTGATCCTCGGCTTCACGGCCCTGCTGGCTCTGTACGGCTACGCGCAGGGGTTTGTCGTCGGCGCGCTGTCGCTGATCGGGTTTGCGGTCGGGGCGTTTCTGGGGACGCGGATCGCGCCGCTGCTGTTGCGCAGCGGCGACCGCTCCACCTACGCGCCGCTGTTCACGCTCGTCGGCGCGCTGCTGGTCGGCGGAGTGTGCGCGAGCGGCCTGGAGGCGTTCGGGGGCCGGCTGCGTGAACGGATGCGCCTGCCCGGCTTCCGCGCCCTCGACGGGCTGCTGGGCGCCGCCCTCACCGGATGCGTGGCGCTCGGGATCGCCTGGATCGCCGGGGCAGTGGCACTCGACAGCTCCAGCTCGCGCCCGCTGCGTTCCGACATCGACCGCTCACAGATCCTGCGCGCGCTCGACCGCGTGCTCCCGCCCTCACAGCTCGTCCTCGGCGCGCTCTCGCACTTCGATCCGCTCCCGACCGTGCACGGCCCGGCCGCCGACGTCGGACCGCCAACCGGCGCGATCCTCGCGACCGCAGGAGCGCATGCGGCGCGCCGGAGCGTGGTCAAGGTCTACGGGATGGCCTGCGGCCTGGGCATCGAGGGCAGCGGCTGGGTGGTCGCGCCCGACCTGATCGTCACCAACGCCCATGTCGTCGCCGGCGAGCGTGACACCGAGATCCAGCTGCGCGGCACCGGCCCGGCGATCCCGGTGACCGTCGTTGGTTTCGACGTCCGCGACGATCTCGCCGTCCTCCGGGTCCGCGCCCTCGGCCTCCCGTCGCTCACCATGGCCTCGAACCCGACCACCGGCGAATCCGCCGCAATCCTCGGCTACCCGCTCGACGGCTCCTTCAAGGCCCGTGCGGGCCGCCTGGGCCAGACCCAGCAGGTCAACACCCAGGACGCATACGGCAAGGGCCACGTGATGCGCCAGATCACCGCGCTGCGCGGAGTCGTGAAGCCGGGCAACTCCGGCGGGCCCCTCGTCGACGCGCAGGGCCAGGTGCTCGCCACGGTCTTCGCCGCGATCACCGGCACCCCGCGGCCCGGTGGCTTCGCCATCCCCAACGGTGTGGTGTCGGCGGTGGTGGCCCAGGCGCGGGGGCGGGTGGGGGCGGTGGCGACCGGGCACTGCGCGGAGTGAGGCCGGGGCTGGGGTCGGGGTCGGGGTCGCTCGTGGCGTTCGCGAGGGGGTGACCCTGGGGGGTGGGTGGTAGCGCGCCGGGTCGCACAGGTGCGCCCCGCACTGGGGCTGGTGTGGGTCGTCCAAGGAGCGCAGCGGGGCATCTAACGCAACTCCTGGTTGCGTTAGATGCCCAGCTGGCTCCGGAGGCGGAACGTTTCGCACACTCACCGCGCCCGCGGAGGCTGTGCGGGTGATGTGGTGCGCCTCAGGAGAAGATCACCCAACCCGACCCGGACCCCGTCGCGACTGGGAAAAGCGCCGCCCCAAAGTCCCCTTCTGGTGCGAGGTCGTGCACACGAGGTGGGCCCGACCTCACTGCCACATCGCGAACCCCCCGCACCACGACCAACGCCCCACGGAGACCACCAAACCCCAGTTACCCAACATCAACCAAAAAGCGGGAGGGGGGACAGCCGGTCCCTCGGCCCCCCACGGACCTAGGAACCGACTGTCACTCCCTCCATCCCCCGATGCGCTTGCGGATGAGCGCTGGCGGGCGGCGGTCTGCACGCCGCCCGCCGCTAGGCGCTCACTGCCCCCGGTCGCACCTGCGTCATCTGGCTCACCACATCTGCCCCAACTGCCCCCAGGAGCTCAGGGTGATGATGCGCGATGTGCGACTGCGCCGCCTCGAAGAGCTCGCCCCGGCTGTTGCCGGCGAGTTGTGCCCCACATTCGCAATAGGCGATCCGGGTGTGCTCTTCTGTGGTGTCGGTCATGGTTCCTGACTGATGCCTTGACGGCTATCTGCGTGACGAGCGCCCTGGACGGCGGCCGCCACATTTCGTGACTTGACTCGTGGTCACGGGGCGAAACCCTGACAGGCGTTCGTTGGCGGTACGTTTCCATAACGTTGCCAGAGGTCCGGAGCACCAAGGAGAGGGCTCGGATACAGCTCTGTGGGCGCCTCTCGATCGAGTTCGACGGGGCCGAGCTGGTCGATCGTCTGCGCGGTCGGCAGGTACCGCTGCTGTTCGCCTACATGGTGCTCTGCCGCGACCGGGCGATGTCGCGCGACGAGCTGGCGGAGGCGATGTGGCCCGACGCCGCGCCGCGCTCTCAGGATGCCGCGCTACGGACGCTGCTCTCGCGGCTGCGCTCCGCGCTGGGGTCCGATGCGATCGTCGGCCGCGACGAGGTCGCCCTGGAGCTGCCCGAGCCCACGTGGATCGACGTCGAGGCGGCGGCCGCGCAGCTGCCCCGGGCCTACGAGGCGCTCGATCGTCACGACGCGCGCGCGGCCTGGGCGCTGGCGCAGGTGCCGCTCAACATCGCGGCTCGCGGTCTGCTGCCCGGTGTCAACACCGACTGGGTCGAGCCGCGGCGGCGCGACCTCGCCGAGCTGCGCCTGCAGGCGCTCGAGGTGATCGGCCGCGCCGGCCTCGAGCTCGGCGGCACGCAGCTCGGCTCCGTCGAGCGTGCGGGCCGCGCGCTGATCGAGCTCGAGCCGTTTCGCGAGTCGGGCTACGTCCTGCTGATGGAGGCGCTCGCCGCGCAGGGCAACATCGCCGAGGGGGTGCGCGTGTTCGAGCGGCTGCGCCGGCTGCTGCGCGACGACCTGGGCACAGCGCCGTCGCGCGAGGCGATCACGGTCCACGAGCGGCTTATCGGCACCGGCTCGGCGATGACGCGCCCGGGACGCCGGCACGACGACAAGCCGGCCGACGCCACCGCCGGCACGACCGAGCTCGAGCTGCCCGCCGCGCTGCGCGTGCTCGCCGAGGACACGCTCGTCGGCCGTGAGACCGAGCTCAGCGCGATCCGTGACTGGTGGACGCGCGGACGCGAGCGCATGCTGCTGCTGGCGGGCGAGGCGGGGATGGGCAAGACCCGGCTACAGGCCGAGCTCGCCTCCGAGGTTCACGGCTCGGGGGCGATCGTGCTGGCGGGCCATGCGCCCGACGAGGCGCTCGTCCCCTACCAGCCGCTGATCGAGGTGATCGGCCAGTTCGCGTTCGGCGCTCCACTTCAGGACCTGCGCGCGGTGATCAAGCGGGCGGGGGAGGCCAGTGCCGACCTCGCGCGGCTGATCCCGGAGATCCGCAGACGTCTGCCAGACATGCCCGCGCAGCGGGCGGGCGACCCGGACACCGATCGCTACCGCCTGTTTGAGGCAGTCGCCGACCTGCTCGGCTCGGTCGCCGGCGCCGGACCGCTGTTGATCACGCTCGACGACCTGCACTGGGCCGACCGTCCAACCCTGCTCATGCTCCGCCACCTGCTGCGCTCCCCGCAGGCGGAGAACCTGCGGATCCTCGGCGCCTACCGGACGGGCGAGCTCGGCGCCGGCGAGCTCACCGCGACCGTCGCTCCGCTGAGACGTGAAGGGCTGCTGCGCGGGCTTGACGTCGTCGGCCTCGGCCGCGCGGACGCCGTGCAACTGCTGCGCCTGCGTGCCGGAGGCGCTCCATCGGCGGCGTTGGAGCGCGCGCTCTATCAGGAGACAGACGGCAACCCGCTGTTCCTCTCCGAGATCGTCCGCCACCTTCAGGAATCGGGCGTGCCCCCGTTGGAGGCCGGGCTCGTCGACCTGCGGCGAGTCGGGCTGCCCGACGACGTCCGAGCGCTCATCTCCCGCCGTCTGGCGCGGCTCAGCCCCGACGGACTGGACTGGCTGCGCGGTGCCGCGGTCATCGGCCTCGAGTTCGAGGCGTCGCTGCTGGAGGCGGTGCTCGGCTTTGACGAGGATCGCTTCCTGGAGGCGCTGGAGGAGGCGCTGGAGGCGCGGCTGATCGCGGAGGCGCCGGGCGCCCATGGCCGCTACGCGTTCTCGCACGCACTGGTCCGCGAGACGCTCTACGCGGGGACCTCGGCGCCGCGCCGCCTGCGGATGCACCATCGGGTGGGCCTCGCACTGGAGGACCGCGCGGCGAGCCGCGGCGACGGGCTCGACGGGGCGAGCGTGGTGACCGAGAGCGAGATCACCGCGCTCGCGCATCACTTCACCCGCGCCGGCGACGCGCGTGACCCTGAGCGGGCGATCACCTACGCGCTGGCGGCGGGCGAGCAGGCCACCGCGATGCTCGCCCACGAGGAGGCCGCCGAGCACTACACGCGAGCCCTGGAGGTGATCGACCGGACCGACTCGCCCCCGGTCGCGCGCGAGCGGCGACTCGGCGTGCTGCTCGAGCTCGGCGAGGCGCGGCTGCGCAGTGGCGATCGTGTCGAGGCCTGGCCCGCGTTTCGCGAGGCCGCCACGCTCGCCGTGGAGCTCGGCGATCGCCAGGCGCTGATCCGCGCCGCGATCGAGGCGTCGCGCCGGTTCGTCCAGCCTCCGGGCCTGGTCGAGCAGGAGCTGATCGAGTTGCTCGAGCTCGCGCTGGAGCAGACGGCGGGGGAGCGCTCGGTGACCCGTGTGCGGCTGCTCAGCCGCCTGTGTGTCGCGCTCTACTTCAGTGCACGACGCGACGAGATGCGGCGGCTGTCCGCGGAGGCGACGGCGATCGCCGCCCACCTCGTCGATCCCGAGGCCGCGGCGCTGGCCGCCAACGCGCGCCGCCGCGCGTGGTGGGGGCCCGGTCAGCTCGAGCGGCGCCTGGCGGACTCGACGATGGTGCTGCGCTCCGCCCGCGACGCAGGCGACGTCGAGCTCAGGTTGCAGGCCCACCTGTGGCTCGTGCTCGATCTGATGGAGGCCGGCGACCGGCGTGCGGTCGAGGCGCAGGTCGAGGCGTTCGCGCTCGAGGCCGAGCCGCTGCGCCAGCCGCTGCTCACCTGGACCGTGCTCACCTGGCGCGCGATGCTCGCGTTGCTCGATGGCCGGCTCGCCGACGCCGAGCGCCTGTCGGCCGACGCGCTCGCGGCCGGGATCCGCATCGAAGGGCCGGCCGCTTCGCAATACCACGTCACCCAGATGCTCGCCATCCGCGGCGAGCAGGGTCGAAGCCGCGAGCTTGACAGCGCGATCTCCCAGACGCTGGCGGAGACCGGCGGGCGGATCACCTGGCGCGCGGGAGCGGCCAGCCGCTGGGTCGAGCTGGGCGAGCCCGAGCGTGCGCGCGCGGAGCTTGAGGCGCTCGTCGGGCCTGACGCGCCGGAGATCCCGGCCGACGGGGAGTGGCTGGGCGCGACCGTGCTGCTGGCGGACGTCGCATCCGGGCTCGGCGATCGCCTCAGGGCGGAGATTCTCTATGAGCGTCTGCTGCCCTATGCCGACACCGTTCTGGTGTTCGGGGTGGGGGTGGTGTGCGGAGGTTCGGTGTCGCTGTGCCTCGGGCGCCTGGCGCTCGCCTGCGGTCGCCGTGACGACGCGCTCGCCCATCTGGAACGGGCGCTGAAGGCCAACACGACACTCGGCGCGCGGATCCATGTCGCCACCACGCAGCTCGAGCTCGCCCGGGCGCTCGGCCCCTCCGAGCGCGCGCGTGACCTGATCGCCGTCGCGGCGCGGACCGCGCTGGAGCTCGGCCTCTCCCGGGTGTCGCGCGTCGCCGAGACGCTGGCCGAGAGCGTGGACTGAACCGGCGGTCCGGGTTGGGGCCATGCGGAGCGGTCGCTACCCTCCGCGAACCATGGGGAAGACTCTCGTCATCGCGGAGAAGCCGTCGGTCGGTCAGGATCTCGCGCGGGAGCTCCCGGGCGCGTTCACCAAGCAGGGACCAAAGGGCGAGCAGTTCCTGGAGAGCGATACGCACGTCGTCTCCTGGGCGGTCGGCCATCTCGTGCAGCTCGCCGATCCGGACGAGTACGACGAGAAGTACAAGAAGTGGCGCATGGCCGACCTGCCGATCGTGCCGGCCCGCTTCAAGCTCGTCGTGCGCGACGAGCGATCCAAGAAGCAGATGAACGTCGTCAAGCGACTGCTCGGCCGCGACGACGTCGAGGAGGTCGTCAACGCCTGCGACGCCGGTCGCGAGGGCGAGCTCATCTTCGCCTACTTGTATGAGAAGGCCGGCTCCAAGAAGCCGGTGCAGCGGCTGTGGCTCAACTCGATGACGAAGGCCGCTATCCGGTCGGCGTTCGGTGAGCTGCGCCCGTCCGAGCAGTACGCGCCGCTGGAGGAAGCCGCCCGGTCGCGCTCGGAGGCCGATTGGATCGTCGGCATGAACGCCACGCGCGCGGCGACGATCCGCCTGCGCTCCTCGTTTGACGGGGCGGTGTCGCTCGGCCGTGTGCAGACGCCCACGCTGGCCATCCTCGCCCGCCGCGAAGAGGAGATCCGGGCGTTCGTGCCCGAGCCCTACTGGGTCGTCGACGCGCGCTTCGACGTCGTCGATGAGCCCTCCGGGCGCGCCTACGGGGGCCGGTATCAGCATGCCACCGGGTCCAACGGGCACCGGATCCCGAGCGCCGGGGAGGCCGCCGCGGTTGTCTCGGCGTGCGAGCGCCAGACCGGGCGAATCACCAAGATCGCCAAGACCAAGCGGACGCTCAAACCGCAGCTGCTCTACGACCTCACCTCACTGCAGCGCGACGCGTCATCCCGCTTCGGCTTCACCGCGCGGCGGACGCTGGCCGCCGCGCAGCGGCTCTACGAGGAGCACAAGGCGCTCACCTACCCGCGCACGAACTCGCGCTACCTCACCGGCGACATGGTCCCGGAGATCAAGGACATCGCCGGGCTCGTCGGGCGCGAGAGCGAGTTCCGCGAGGCGGCCGCCTACGTCACCGGGCTCGATGTGCTGCCGCTGTCGCGCGTGGTCAACGACGCCAAGGTCACCGACCACCACGCGATCATCCCCACCAACGCCGAGCGTCACCCGATCGACAAGATGCGCCAGAACTCCGACGACTGGCGGATCTACGACCTGGTCGTCCGTCGCTTCCTCGCCGCGTTCCATCCCGACGCGTTGCAGGAGAACACACGCATCGAGACGACCGTCGAGGCCGCGGGCTCGGAGCACATGTTCCGTACGCGTGGCACCGTGCTGCTGGTTCCGGGCTGGCGCGCGGTCTACGGCGACACGGCGGAGCCCGCCGAGTCCAGTGGCGATGAGGAGGACGAGGGCCAGAGCCAGCGGCTGCCCAAGCTCGCCGAGGGCGAGTCGTCGAACGTGCGGGAGATCACGTTCGACCGCAAGGAGACCAAGCCGCCGCCGCGCTACAGCGACGGCTCGCTGCTGCAGACGATGGAGACCGCCGGTCAACTGGTCGACGACGAGGAGCTGCGCGAGGCGATGAAGGAATCGGGGATCGGCACCCCCGCGACACGCGCCGCGATCATCGAGCGGCTGCTGCAGGTTGGCTACATCGAGCGCGACGGACGCGCCCTGGTCGTCACCGAGAAGGGCCTGAATGTCGTCCGCCTGCTCGGGGAGCATCCGCTGACCTCGCCGTCGCTGACCGGCGACTGGGAGAGCCGGCTGGCGAAGATCGAGACCGGCGCGGACTCGCGGAAGGCGTTCATGGGCGACATCGTCAAGTTCGCCGAGGCGACGGTCACCGAGCTCGACACCAAGCTCAAGGACGTGCGCATCCCGCGCGCCAACCTCGGACCGTGCCCGGTCTGCGGCCACGACATCAACGAGAACCGCAAGGGGTACTCGTGCTGGTCGCGGGAGGATCCGGGCTGCGGCTTCGTGATCTGGAAGGGCAAGGCGGGCAAGCAGCTGCCGATCGCCGTCGCCAAGGAGCTCATCAAGACCGGGCGCACCGCGCGACCGGTCACCGGCTTCAAGGGCCGCTCGGGCAAGTCGTTCCGGGCACGTCTGGCGCTGCAGCAGACCGACGAGGGACGCTGGCGCGTCGAGTTCGACGAGCCGTGGGCACGCGAGGGCGTCAAGCCGCCCGAGGCCGAGCCCGAGGCGGCGCCTGCCGACGCGGGCGACGAGCAGGCCGTCGCAGACGGGTCGGCTGTCGAGGCCGCCTGAGCCGCACCGCTGCGGTGACACGCCTCACCTGAGAGTTGATTGTCCGCAGGCGGCTGACGGGCGTCGGCGTGCAATGCCGGTGACGTCGGACCCACCCGCCACCATGGGACGGTGACTCTGACGCTCATCACCGGGCCGGCCAACTCCGCCAAGGCGGGGGAGGTGTTCGGCGCCTACGCGGCCGCGAGCCGCCGCGGCGCGGTGCTCGTGGTCCCGACCGCCCGCGATGCCCGTCACTACGAGCGCGAGCTGGCCGCGGACGGTGACGGCGACCGGTCACCGGTCGTGCTCGGCTCGGTGCTCACGTTCGACGGCCTGGTCGGCCGCATCGCCGAGCGCGCGGGATACGCGGGCCGGCGGCTGTCCGCGCTGCAGCGCGAGCAGCTGCTGGTCTCACTGGTGGCGCGGATTCGGCGTGACGGGCTCGACGCGCTTGACTCCTCGGCGCGCGGACGGGGGTTCGCGCTCGCCGCCGGGGAGCTGATCGCCGAGTTGCAGCGCTCGCTGGTCACCCCCCAGCGGTTCATCCAGGCGCTGCGGGCGTGGGCCGCCGAGGACGTCCGGCGCGCCGGGTTCACCCACGACCTGGGACGGATCTACGCCGCCTATGCACGGGAGCTCGAGGCGCTGGGACGGGTCGACCACGAGCTGTTCGCGTGGCGTGCGCTCGATGCGCTGCGTGCCGATCCGGAGAGCTGGACGCGTCCCACCCCCGATGCGGTGTTCATCTACGGCTTCGACGACCTCACCCCGCTGGAGCGAGATGCCGTGGAGACCCTCGCCCGCATCCCCGGGGTCGAGGTGACCGTCTCGCTCACCTACGAGCCGGGACGCACCGCGCTGCGGGCTCGGGCGGAGTCCGTGGAGGACCTGCGTCCGCTCGCCGCAGAGGTGCGGGAGCTGCCGGCTTCCGACGCGCACTACGCGCCCCAGGCGCGCGCGGTGCTGCACCGGCTGGAGCGCGAGATCTTCCAGGACGCACCCCAGGACGGCGTGACGGCGACGACGCCCCCGCCCGCCGCCACCGAGGCGGACGGGATCGTGACGCTGCTGGAGGCCGGCGGAGCTCGTGCCGAGGCGGAGCTCGTCGCCGGGGAGATCCTCACGCTGGCGGAGGCCGGGGTCGCGTTGCCGGAGATCGTCGTCGTGCATCGGTCGCCCGACTCATCCGCCGGTCTCTACACCCGCGTGCTGGGCGGCTACGGGATCCCGCTCGCCGCCGCGCGCAGCATCGAGCTGCGCCACACGCCACTCGGCCGGGCGCTGGTCGGCGCGGCGCGCTGCGCGTGGCTGGGCGGCGAGGCATCACCGGCCGACCTGCTGGCATATCTGCGGGCTCCGGGGCTGCTGCAGCGGCGCGACGTGGCGGACGCCCTCGAGGCGGAGATCCGCCGGGTTCCGCTCACCACAGTCGCCGCCGCGCGCGAGGCACTTGGCTGGGAGCTCGGCGAGCTCGACTCGCTCGCCGCGGCCGCGCGGACCGACGGCCTGGGGATCGGCGCGGCGCCCGCGCCCACGCTGCCCCTCGGTCCCGGTGCCGCCTCCGAGCTGCGCCGTCTCGCGCAGCGGCTGCTCGCCGCTCCGCATCGCGGCGGCGCCGTCCAGCTGGACGGCGACGAGGAGCTCGACGCGCGTGCCTTCGCCACGTTCGTGCGGGCGCTCGACGAGCTGGCCGAGCTGGGCGGCGGGCGAGGCGCCCGGCTGCGGCTGTCGGCGCCCGAACTGCTCGAGCTGATCGGCGGGCTCGCGGTGGACGTCTCCACCGCCGACGGCGGTTCGGGCGCCGACGCGGTCTGGCTGGCGGCGCCGGCGGAGATCCGCGCACGGCGCTTTCGCGCCGTGTTCATCTGCGGCCTGCAGGAGGGCGAGTTCCCAGCCCCGGGACGGCCCGAGCCGTTCCTGTCCGACGAGCGGCGGCGAGAGCTGGCGATCGCGTCAGGGCTCGTGCTCCGCGGCCGAGAGGACGCGCTGGAGGGCGAGCGCTACCTGTTCTACTCCGCACTGTCCAGAGCGAGCGAGCGGGTCTACCTCTCCTACCGCAGCTCCGACGAGGAGGGCAATCTCGCGCTGGCGTCGCCGTTCATCGCCGACGTGGCAACGCTGCTCGGTCCGGGCTGGAGGGCGGGGCGGCGCCGGCGCCTGCTCGCCGATGTCACGTGGCCGGCGGGACTGGCGCCCACCGAGCGAGAGGCCGAGCGCGCTGCCGCGGCTGCGCGAGCGCCGCTCACCGGTGACCCGCCCGAGCCCGCCCGGCGGCTCGGGACGGCGGCGCTGGCGCACGTCCGCCACACGCGGGTCGTCTCCGCGGGGGCGCTCGAGCGCTACTCCGATTGCCCGGTGCGCTGGCTGGTGGAGGCGGAGCTGGACCCGACACCGCTGGAGCCTGAGGCCGAACCGCTGGCGCGGGGCTCGCTCATCCATGGGGTTTTGGAGGCACTCATCGCCGAGCTGGGCGGGCCTGTGACCTCCGGCAACCTCGAGCGCGCGCGTGCGGCGCTGGACCGGGAGATCTCCACGCTGGCGCAGGCGGGCGGAGGGTTCGCCTCCGGAGTTCCACAGGTCGTGCGGGCCGGGGCGCTGCGCGGGGTCCAGGCCGACGTGGAGCGATATCTGGACCACGAGGCCGCACGTGGCAGCGGTTGGACGCCGCGCGCGCTGGAATGGCGGTTCGGATTCGAGTCCGAGGATGGGAGCTCACTCCCGGCGCTCGTCCTCGGGACGGGCGAGGACGAGATCCGCGTGCGCGGCGTGGTCGATCGCGTCGACGTCGAGCCGGGAGAGGGCGTGTCAGGAGCGCCCGCCCGCGCCATCGTCCGGGACTACAAGAGCGGCGCGCCGCAGGCGAACTGGCCGGTCGCGCGCTGGAACCTTGATCGCAGGCTCCAGGTCGCGCTCTACATGCTGGTCGTCCGTGACCTGGCGGCGCTCGACCCGGTCGCCGGCGTCTACCAGCCGCTGCGCGGTGAAGACCTGCGGCCTCGCGGAGCGGTCCGCGAGGGCGTGGAGCTCGGGTCCGAGATCCACCCCAAGGACGTGCGCGGCGCCGCCGAGCTCGAGGCAGAGCTCGCCGGCGCCGCCGAGCGGGCGGTCGAGCTCGCCCGCGGCCTGCGCTCCGGCGCGGTGGCGCCCTGCCCGCAGACCTGCTCGCGCGACGGCTGCGCGCACCCCGCGATCTGCCGCAGCCGATGAGCGCCGTCGGGTCCGCCGCAGAGCACGCTTCGGTACGGGCGTGGACGGACGAGCAGCGCCGAGCGATCGAGCGCCGGCAGGGGGACCTGCTGCTCGACGCGGCCGCCGGGAGCGGCAAGACGGCGGTGCTCGTCGAGCGGTTCGTCCGGTCCGTGCTGGAGGACGGCGTCGACGTCGGCGCGATCCTCACCATCACCTTCACCGAGAAGGCGGCGGCCGAACTGCGCGAGCGGATCCGGGCGCGGCTGGTGGAGCTCGGTGCCACCGAGGCGGCCCGCGCCACCGAGGGGGCATTCATCTCCACGATCCACGGCTTCTGTGCCCGGGTGCTGCGCACTCACGCCCTCGCGGCCGGCCTCGATCCCCGATTCGAGGTGCTCGACTCCGATCGCTCCGGGTTGCTGGCGAGCGAGGCGTTCGAGCGGGCGCTCGAGGGGCTCACGGCCGACGCCATCGACCCCGTGGAGCTGATCGCCGCCTACGGCGTGGGAACGCTTCGCGCCGCCGTGCTCACCGTCCACGACCAGCTGCGCTCGCTCGGGCAGCTCGCCCCCCGGCTGCCCGAGGTGCCGCCCTCGCCGCCGGGCACTCCGGACCCGGCCATACAGCTGCGTGCTGCGGCGGCGGCGCTCGCCGGCGAGCTCGGCCAGGTGGCCGACCCGGGCGTCAGCGTGGTCCAGGCACTCGAGCGCGTCCAGTGGGCGCTGCAGCTGACGGCTCCGGAGGACGTCTGGCCCGCCGAGTTGTGGCGCGCGCGGCTGCCCCGCAACGGAGCCGCGCTGAGCACCGACGCCTGCGAGACCTACAGCGACGCCCTGGCGGCGTTCCGGCGAGCCGCCGGCGCGGCGGCCGCCCGGCCGGTGCGGGATGCGCTCGATTCGCTGCTGAGGTCCTACGCGGCGAGCTATGCCGAGGCCAAGACGGACGTCTCGGGGGTCGACTTCGAGGATCTCGAGCTGCTCACCCGGCAGCTGCTGCGAACCCAGCCCGCACTCCGCTCGCGCTACGCCGAGCGGTTCCACTCCATCATGGTCGACGAGCTGCAGGACACCAACCGTGTCCAACTCGAGCTGATCGAAGCGATCTCGCAGGGAAATCTGTTCACCGTCGGCGACGCCCAGCAGTCAATCTACGGGTTCCGTCACGCCGATGTGGAGCTGTTTCGCGACCGCGGGCGGCGCCTGGAGCTCACCGGCGCCCGGGAGACGCTGCGCACGAACTTCCGCACGCGCCCGGAGATCATCGACGTGCTCAACCCGGGTTTCGCGCTCGCGATGGGCGAGCAGTTCACCGCGCTGCGCGCCGGGCGGACGGGGACCGGCGACTCCCAGCCGCGGGTCGAGCTGCTGATCGCCGACAAGGGGGCGGACTGGGATCTGGAGGGGATGGCCTCGCCGTGGCGGCTGGCAGAGGCACGCGGGCTCGCCGAGCGAGTCGCCGAGCTCATCGCCGACGGCGCGTCGCCGGGCCAGATCGTGGTGCTGATGCGGGCGAGCACCGACATGCGCGCCTACGAGCGGGCGCTGGAGCAGCGCGGACTGCCGACCTACGTGATCGGCGGCCGCGGGTACTGGGCCCATCCCCAGATCGTCGACATGGTCGCCTACCTGCGTGCGCTCGCCAATCCGCGTGAGGAGGAGGCACTGTATGGCGTGCTCGCCTCGCCGCTGGTCGGGCTCTCGCTCGACGGCCTGGTGATCCTCGCGGCCGGAGCGCGCGCCGCCGGACGCGATGCCTACCGCACGCTCGCCGGCGGAGCGGACGCCATCGGCACCCTGCGCGAGGCGGGGCTCGATGAAGCCGACGGCGCGCGGCTGGCGAGGTTCCACGACTGGTTCGAGGGTGAGCGGGCGCGAGCGCCGCGGGCGGGGATAGAGGAGCTGATCGACCGCGCACTGACCCTCACGGGGTATGACCTGGCGATGCTCGCGATGCCGGGCGGCCGGCGCCGGCTGGCCAACGTCCGCAAGCTGATGCGCCTCGGCCGTGAGCACGAGACGCTGAACGGTCCGGACCTGCGGGGCTTCCTGGACGCGCTCGACGTGCGCGAGCGCGGCGGGGAGGGCGCCCGCGAGGGGGAGGCCCCGGTCGAGGGAGAGGCGCTCGACGCCATCCGCCTCATGACCATCCACCGCTCCAAGGGACTTGAGTTCGACATCGTGTGCGTCGCCGATCTCGGCCGCTCCCCGCGCCCGCCCGCCGCCATCCTGCGCGTTGATCCAGGCCACGAGCCCGATGACGGAGCCGATGCGCCCACCCGCCCGGCCCGGATCGGTCTGCGGCTGGCGCGCGCGGGAGCAGCCGGCCGCGAGTCGGCGCTGGACTACACCGCGATCGGCGACGAGGCACGCGCGGCCGAGGAGGCGGAGGAGCGGCGACTGTTCTATGTGGCGATGACGCGCGCCCGGGAGCGGCTGGTGCTGAGCGGCGCCGCAAAGCTCGACGGGTGGCTGGAGGGCGGCTCGAAGGTCGGCGGCGGTCCGATCGCGTGGATCGCCCCGGCATTCGTTCCCGACATCTCCACGGTCGTCGCCGAGGGCGGCGGGATCGTCGCCCACGACGAGGGCCGCCTGGCGGTGCGACTGCTGCAGCCGAGCCAGGAGCGCCCGGATACCGGGTCCGGAGGCGATGTCGCGCCGGCCGGGCAACCTGCGCCGCCCGCATCGGCCCCCCCGAGCGCCGCGCCCGTCCCGGCCGTTGAGTCCACCCCGTCCGGTCCAGCCGTCGGAACGCTCAGCTACTCGGCCCTGGCCGACTACGCACGCTGTGGATATCGCTTCTACGCGGAGCGTGTACTGGGCCTGCCGGCGACGGCGGAGGCGGCGGAGGACGACGAGCGGTCGGATCCCCGCTCACCGGCGCCTGCGGACCGTGGCCGGCGGCGCGGGGTGCTCGCCCACGCGCTGCTCGAGCGCCTGGACTTCCGACGACCCGTCGTCCCGGGTGTGGAACACGCTCGCGCCGCCGCGCTGCGCGCGGGTCTCGACCCGCCGCCGGGGCCTGAGGAGCTCGACGGACTCGCCGCTGTGGTGCGCCGCTTTGCCTCCAGCGAGCTGTGTGCACGGCTCGGCGCGGCCGGTGGCGTGCGGCGTGAGCAGCGCTTTGCGTTCGCGCTCGACGAGCGACCGGGGACGCCGATGATCGTCGGAGCGCTCGATGTGCTCGCCCGGGAGACGATGCCTCCCGCGCCCGGGGTCCCGCCGCGCGAGCGGATGCTCGTCGTCGACTACAAGACCGATCGGCTGGGCCGCGGCACTCCGTCGCAGCTGGTGGCACGCGGATATCAGGGGCAGCAGCTCATCTACGCTCTTGCGGCACTGCATGCCGGCGCCGCGGAGGTGGAGGTCGTGCACTGCTTCCTGGAGGCGCCCGACGAGCCGGTCAGCGCATCGTTCACGTCGACTCAGATCGACGAGCTGGCGGCGGGGTTGCGTCGGCTGGCCGACGGGGTGCTCGAGCGTCGCTTTGCGGTCGCGCCCGATCCTCACCGCCGACTGTGCGCCGGATGCCCGGCGGAGGGCGGCCTGTGCTCCTGGCCGCTGGAGCTCACCCGACGCGAGTCGGCGGACACGCTCTTCTGAGCGGTGTCACCCGCCGTCGGGCGGATCCGGCCCGTCTGAGAACGCAACGTCGACGTGCTGCTCCTCTGACCGCTCCTCGACCTTGGCCAGCGCCGCGCGCGCCTTCTGATCGGCGGGCTCGCTCGGCGGCCCGAAGAACGAGCGCGGCCAGAGGTGTCGGCTGGTGACGACGTTGACCTCCGCGCTGTACATGAACACCTGCCCGCCGAGGTGCAGCCAGATGATCAGCGGGATCACCGATGCAAAGACGCCGTAGTGCCCGCCGCTCGCGTGATGCAGGTAAACGCTCGCGATCGACTGCAGGAACGTCCACAGGATCGAGGCGACGATCGTCCCCGTCCTCAGGTCGCGGCTTCTCACGTCGTCGTCGGTCATGAGCCGGAAGGAGGCGAAGAACAGCGCCGCGTTGACCAGGAGCGAGACGACATAGCCCGCCACCTTCGCGCCGAATCCGCCGAAGGTCGAGCTCACCGCGCCGGTGACGATCGTCGAAACGATGAACATCGCACCGAGAAATACGAGCAGCCCCAGGCCTCGTAGCCGCGACTGCACGAAGTTCGGCCGGTCCTTGTGTGGAACCGCCCAGACGGTGTTCATCAGATTCTGGGCTGCGTTGGTCACTCCGAGCCCGGCGTACAGCGACGTTGCGAGTCCGAGCACCAGGGCGACGACCGAGCCCGAAATGCCGGTGAAATGAAGATCCTTACCGACCGACGGGAACTGATTGGCGATCGAGTGCTCGAGCGTCGCCTGGGTGTGCGGGTGGCCCGATAGTGCGAAGCCGACGATCGTCGCGAATACGAGCAGCAGCGGGAACAACGAGAAGAACCCGTAGTAAGCGACGAGAGCTGCCAGATTTCCGCCCTGGTCATCACTGGACTTCTTGATGACCGCGAGCGGCACCGCAAGCCAGGTGCGGCGCTGCTGGACGTCGTCGAATCGGCGCAGGAGCCCACCCATGGCTCCGCTACTACCCCGCTACGCGAAAAGCCAACGGGTTCGAACGCTAGGCTGACGGCCCCATGGAGCGCCGCACGCTGGGAACCGAGGGACTCGAGGTCTCCGCCGAGGGCCTTGGATGCATGGGCATGTCGGAGTTCTACGGAACCGCCGACGAAGGTGAAGCCCGCGCCACCATCTATCGCGCGCTTGAGCTCGGCATCGACCTGCTGGACACCGCCGACCAGTATGGGATCGGGGACAACGAACGGCTTGTCGGCGAGGCGATCGCCGACCGCCGCGACGCGGTCGTGCTCGCGACGAAGTTCGGGATCGTGCGGGACCCGGAGAACCCCTCCAGCCGCTCGATCAACGGGCGTCCGGACTACGTGCACGGCGCCTGCGACGCCTCGCTGCGGCGCCTCGGGCTCGACCACATCGACCTCTACTACCAGCACCGGGTCGATCCCGACGTCCCGATCGAGGAGACCGTGGGCGCGATGGCAGAGCTCGTCGACGCCGGCAAGGTGCGGTTTCTCGGCCTCTCCGAGGCCGGTCCTGAGACGATCCGGCGCGCGCACGCGGTCCATCCGATCTCGGCGGTGCAGAGCGAGTACTCGCTGTGGAGCCGCGACATCGAGGAGGAGGTGCGCCCGGTGCTCACCGAGCTCGGGATCGGGCTCGTCGCCTACAGCCCGCTCGGCCGCGGCTTCCTCACCGGTCAGATCACGAGCCTGGACAGCCTCGCTCCCGACGACTTCCGCCGGATCAATCCCCGCTTTCAGGGCAGCAACCTCGAGGCCAACCTCGCGCTTGTGCGCAAGGTGGAGGCGATCGCCTCCGAGAAGGAGTGCACGCCCGGTCAGCTCGCGCTCGCCTGGGTGCTCGCGCAGGGTGACGACGTCGTGCCGATCCCCGGAACCAAGCGCCGGGCCTATCTGCAGCAGAATGCCGAGGCGGCCGAGGTCGAGCTCTCGGCCGCGGATCTGGCGGCGCTCGACGAGGCGGCGCCGATCGGCGCCGCCGCAGGCGATCGCTACCCGGACATGACGGCGATCGGCCGCTGACCGTCGCTGCGGAGGGGGCGCTAGCCCACGTACCGCGGGAAGTAGGTCCAGGTCAGCCCGCCGTTGCGGGTCACGTACTGCCAGATGACGCGCTGGCCGTTGTTGACGTAGGCGACGAGCTCGTTGGGCGCGATGCCGGGCGCGACCGCCATGACCGTGCCGTCGAAGATCGCGCTGCGCCATTGCGGCCCGCCGTCGCGGGTGACGTCGACCACCTGCCCGCCCCCACCGTAGGCGTACTGGAGCGTCTTCGTCGCCGCGGTCACGGTGTTGACGGCCAGCGGGGCGTCGGCCGTGGGCAGGAACAGGGCCGGGCCGTCGGTCCGCCACCGCAGGCCGCCGTTGCCCGTCTGGACGGGATAGAACGCGCCCTGCCTGTCGTGCGCCAGCGCCACGCCGAAGGAGTTGCCGAAGTAGGTGCGCCGCGCGTTGACCTGGTTGCCGGGAATCGGTGCACCGACCGGCAGCGTGCCGTTCTGCGCCCGGATCATCGTGGCCGTGACCGTCGTCGCGGTGGGCGTGGTGGTCGCTGTCCGCGTGGCGGCGGTTCCCGCGCCGGCGCCTGAGAGCAGCAGGGCTCCCGTCGCCGCGGCAGCGGCGCGGCGGCGGTGAGGGTGGTGGTGAGCGGGCGCATCGTCAGACCTCCTGCAATGTCAGATGGCAAACGCCCGGACCCGGTCAAAAGCGGCAAGTCCGCTCCCAACTCTTGCCCGAGCGCGAGTACGGGTATACAAACACGTGAGTGCCACGAGCGATTTGGAGCGGCGCGATCAGCTTTGGGCTGGTCAACGTGCCCGTCAAGCTGTACAGCGCCACGTCTCCCAAGACCGTGCGCTTCCACCAGCTGTCCGCCAAGACGGGCGCGCGGATCCGTCAGAAGCGCGTCGATCCCTCGACCGGCGAGGAGGTCGCCTTCGAGGACATCGTCAAGGGCTATGAGCTGAGCCCGGAACGCTACGTGATGATCGAGCCCAACGAGCTCGACGCGCTCGACCCCAAGGCAACCAAGACGATCGACATCGAAGAGTTCGTCGAGCTCTCCGAGATCGACCCGATCTACTACGACCACTCGTACTATCTCGCGCCTTCCGCCGGTGGCGCCAAGGCCTATCGGCTGTTGCTGGAGGCGATGAACGAGTCGCAGAAGATCGCGATCGGGCGCATCGTGATCCGCTCCAAGCAACAGCTGTGCGCGCTGCGGCCGATCGGGGAGGCGCTCGGGCTCTCCACGATGCTGTTCGGCGACGAGGTCCTCTCGCCCGATCGCATCGACGAACTCGACGCGCTCGCCGAGGCGGAGGCGAGCAAGCGAGAGATCACGATGGCCCAGCAGCTGATCGACTCGCTCTCGGCCGAATTCGATCCGTCGAAGTTCAAGGACGACTATCGCGCGCGTGTGCTCGAGCTGATCGAGAAGAAGGCGGCCGGCGAGGAGATCGCCGTGCAGCCCGAGGCCGAGGACGAGGGCCCCGCGCCGGATCTGATGGCCGCCCTGGAGGCGAGCCTTGCCGAGGTGCGCTCCGGCTCCTCCGACGACGTGGCGCCCAAGAAACGAGCCCCCGCCAAGTCAAAGAGCGGCTCGGGCTCCTCGAAGTCGACTGCGAAGTCGAAGTCGAAGTCCGACGGTTCAGACGCGCGCCCGCGCGCCAAGTCCAAAAGCTGACCCGGGGAGTCCGGTAGAATCACCGCGCTGCTCCGCAGTGCCTGGTCCCCCTGTCCGCGAGCAAAGGCACCGCTGTATGTCACGCATGGCTTTCCCCGGGCCGTCCGGGCTCTACGACCCAACCCATGAGCATGACGCCTGCGGGATCGCGCTCGTCGCGAAGCTGTGGGGCGAGGCGACTCACGCCGTCGTCGAGAAGGCGCTCGAGGCGCTCGAGCACATGGAGCACCGCGGCGCCGAGGGAGCCGATCCCAACACCGGTGACGGCGCCGGCATCCTGATCCAGATCCCCGACGCCTTCATCCGCGGGGCGGTCGCCGGGATCAACCTGCCCGCGCCGGGCCGCTACGGCGTCGGCGTCTGCTACCTGCCGCGCGACCCCGAGCGACGGGCGATCTGCGAGCACCTGATCGAGGAGACGGTCGCCGCCGAGGGGCAGCGCCCGGTCTGGTGGCGCGACGTCCCGGTCGACGACCGCTACGTCGGTGAGATCGCCAAGACCGCCGCGCCCGTCATCCGGCAGTTGATCGTGGAAGCCGGCGACGGCGTCCCCGACCAGGCGGCGTTCGAGCGAAAGCTGTACGTGATCCGCCGGCTGATCGAGCGCGAGATCGCGGGCGAGATCGCGCTGCCCAGCTTCTCCAGCCGCACGCTGGTCTACAAGGGGATGCTCACGGCGCCACAGCTGCCGCGCTACTTCCCCGACCTGCGAGACCCGCGGGTCGCCTCACGCCTGGCGCTCGTGCACTCCCGTTTCTCGACCAACACGTTCCCCAGCTGGGAGCTCGCGCACCCGTTCCGGATGATCGCCCACAACGGCGAGGTCAACACCGTGCGGGGCAACATCAACTGGATGCGGGCGCGGGAGTCCCAGCTGGCCTCCGAGCTGTTCGGCGACGATCTGGCCAAGGTGCTGCCGGTCGTGCGCACCGGCGGCTCGGACTCCGCGACGTTCGACAACGTGCTCGAGCTGCTGGTGCTGGCGGGCCGTTCACTGCCGCACGCGCTGATGATGATGGTGCCCGAGGCCTATCGCTCACAGATCGACCTCGATCCGGACGTCAAGGGGTTCTACGACTTCCATTCCTGCCTGATCGAGCCGTGGGACGGTCCGGCGGCGATCGCGTTCACCGACGGCCGGTGGGCCGGCGCGGTGCTCGACCGCAACGGCCTGCGTCCCGGTCGTTGGGTCCAGGACACCGAGGGCTACGTCGTGCTCGCCTCCGAGACAGGCGTGATCACCGTCGCTCCCGAGCATGTCCAGCGCAAGGGACGCCTCGCGCCCGGCCGGATGTTCCTGCTCGATCTCGACGACGGACGGATAGTCGACGACGCCGAGGTCAAGCGCCGCGTCTCGCGCCGCAAGCCCTACGGACAGTGGTACGCGCAGTCGGTCGTCCACATCGATGACCTGCCCGAGCGCGAGCCCCGGGTGCCCCGAGTCGAGCCGCTGCGCTCCCGCCAGCTCGCCTTCGGCTACACGCAGGAGGACCTGCGGATGGTGATCGCCCCGATGGCGACCAACGGCGAGGAGCCGACCGCCTCGATGGGCAACGACGCCGCCCTGGCGGTGCTCTCAGACCGCCAGCCGCCGCTGTTCGCCTACTTCAAGCAGCTGTTCGCGCAGGTGACCAACCCGCCGATCGACCCGATCCGCGAGTCGGTCGTCATGTCGCTGCAGACCGGGGTCGGCGCCGAGCTGAACCTGCTCTCCGAGGCGCCCGAGCAGGCCCATCAGCTGGTCATGGACCAGCCGATCCTGCGCAACCACCAGCTCGAGAAGCTGCGCCAGGTCTCCCATGAGATCTTCGACGCCGCCACGCTGGACATCAGCTGGCCGATCGAGGAAGGCCCGGAGGGGATGCAGCGCCGGCTCGATGGGCTCTGCCGCGAAGCCGAGGATCAGGTCGATCACGGCGCCAACATCCTGATCCTCTCCGACCGCAACCTCGGCCCCGAGCGGGTCACGATCCCGTCGTTGCTGGCGGTTGCGGCGGTCCACCACCATCTGGTGCGGGCGGGCACGCGCCTGCGCACCGGGCTCGTCATCGAGTCCGGCGAGCCGCGCGACATCCACCACATGGCGACGCTGATCGGCTATGGCGCGTCGGCGATCAACCCCTACCTGATGTTCGAGTCCCTCGACGAGCTCGCCGAGCGCTCGCTGCTGCCCGAGGACCTTGAGATCGAGGAGGCCGAGCAGCGGATCGTCAAGGCGATCGGCAAGGGCCTGCTCAAGACGATCTCGAAGATGGGCATCTCGACGATCCAGTCCTACTGCGGCGCCCAGATCTTCGAGGCCGTCGGCCTGGAGCGGGAGCTGATCGATCGCCACTTCACCGGCACCGCCTCGCGCATCGGGGGGATCGGCGCCGAGACGCTCGCCGGCGAGGCGCTCAGTCGCCACTTCCGGGCCTATCCGCGCACCGCGCGCGAGGTGCTCCCGGTGGGCGGCGTGCTGCAGTGGCGCCGAGACGGCGAGCGCCACATCTGGAACCCGGACACGATCGCCACGCTCCAGCACGCGGTACGCGCGCAGGCCACAGCCGAGCTTGCCGCTGCTGCCAACCGGGACCGCGACATCTCCGCGGAGTCGTTGGAGACCGACCGCCCGGCGCGTCGCCGGGTGGGCCGCGAGCCGCAGGACATCTACGACGATTTCGCCCGCCAGGCGAACGACGAGGCGACACGTAAGGCGGCCTTGCGCGGCCTGATGACGTTCAAGCGCACCGAGGACCCGGTCCCGCTCAGCGAGGTCGAGCCGGCTACCGACATCGTCAAGCGCTTCTCGACGGGCGCGATGTCGCTCGGCTCGCTCTCGCGAGAGTCCCACGAGACGTTGGCGGTGGCGATGAACCGCCTCGGCGGCAAATCGAACACCGGCGAGGGCGGCGAGGATCCCGAGCGATTCCAGCCCGACGTCAACGGCGACCAGCGGCGCTCGGCGATCAAGCAGGTCGCCTCGGGCCGCTTCGGCGTGACCGTCAACTACCTCGTCAACGCCGACCAGCTGCAGATCAAGATGGCCCAGGGCGCCAAGCCCGGCGAGGGCGGTCAGCTGCCCGGCCACAAGGTGGACGACTACATCGCCCGGATCCGCTATTCGACGCCGGGCGTCGGCCTGATCTCCCCGCCCCCGCATCACGACATCTACTCGATCGAGGATCTCAAGCAGCTCATCTATGACCTGCGCTGCGCCAATCCGAGCGCGTCGGTGTCGGTCAAGCTCGTCGCAGAGGTGGGTGTGGGCACCGTCGCCTCCGGCGTGGCCAAGGCCAACGCCGACCACATCACGATCTCCGGTCACGACGGCGGTACCGGCGCCTCGCCGCAGTCCTCGGTGCAGGGGGCGGGGGTGCCGTGGGAGATCGGGCTGGCCGAGACCCAGCAGACGCTGCTGCTCAACGACCTCCGCTCGCGGGTCAGGGTCGAGGTCGACGGACAGATGAAGACCGGGCGGGACGTCGTGATCGGCGCGCTGCTGGGTGCCGACGAGTTCGGCTTCTCAACCGCGCCGCTGATCGCGATGGGCTGCATCATGATGCGCGTCTGCCATCTCAACACCTGCCCGGTCGGGATCGCAACCCAGAATCCCGAGTTGCGCCGGCGCTTTGAGGGGACGCCTGAGCATGTGACGGCGTATCTGATGTTCATCGCCGAGGAGGTCCGCGGCCTGATGGCCGAGCTCGGGATCCGCCGCTTCGAGGATCTCATCGGGCGCACCGACCTGCTGGAGACCGACGAGGCGATCGATCATTACAAGGCCCGCGGGGTCGACCTGTCGTTGGTGCTCGGCTCGCCCGATCTGCCGCCCGAGGTCCCGCGGCGCAACACCCGCGCCCAGCTTCCGGTGCTCGACGATGCGCTTGACTGGGAGCTCGTGTCCGGCTGCGAGCGCGCGCTGGAAGCGGGCGAGCGCGTGGTCCTCGGTCCGATCCCGGTACGCAACGTCAACCGGACGGTCGGCGGCATCCTGTCGGGTGAGATCTCGCGCCGGCGAGGAGCCCGTGGGCTGCCCGAGGGGACGATCGAGATCTCCTTCTCCGGCTCGGCTGGGCAGAGCTTCGGCGCCTGGCTCGCCCCCGGGGTCACGCTGTCGCTGCGCGGCGAGACCAACGACTACACCGGCAAGGGACTGTCCGGCGGGATCCTCGCGGTGCGCCCGCCCGAGAACGGCCGGTTCCGCCCCGAGGAGAACATGCTGGTCGGCAACACCGTGCTCTATGGCGCGACGTCGGGCCGCGCCTTCTTCCGCGGGCTCGCGGGCGAGCGCTTCGCGGTGCGCAACTCAGGCGCCGTGGCGGTCGTCGAGGGCGTCGGGGATCACGGCTGCGAGTACATGACCGGCGGTCGCGTCGTCGTCCTCGGGGCGACCGGGCGCAACTTCGCGGCCGGGATGAGCGGCGGGATCGCCTACGTGTACGACGCGGACCGGCGGTTTCGCTCCCGCTGCAACCTCGAGCTCGTCGATCTCGAGGAGCTCGACGAGGCCGATGGGGCGGAGGTCCGGGAGCTGATCGCCGAGCACGCCGCGCGGACCGGCTCGCTGCCGGCGCGCAACATCCTGGCCTCCTGGGAACAGCGCCGGGAGCGGTTCGTCAAGGTGATGCCGCGTGACTACCGGCGGGTCCTGGAGGAGCGCGCGCAGGCCCGGGCGGCCGCCTGAGCGGTCAGACGCGCGTGCCGCGCTCGCCGGCCACCCGCATGAGCACGAGCGCCCAGGTCCGGAACGGACGCCAGCGCTCGGCCAGCTCGGCCAGCCGCTCGGGTCCGAGCTCACCCTCGATCCCGTAGTGGCGCGCGGTGTGGTCGACGCCGCGGTGGCTGGGCATCGACACCCATGCATCTGCGAACCCGCTCGCGCGCAGCACGATCAGCGACGCGTAGAACGGACCGATCCCAGCGATCCGCTGGACGTCGTCAAAGGCCGCCTCGGGTCCCAGCTCGTGGATGCGGGCGAGATCGAGCCGGCCGGAGAGAGCGGCCGCAGCGACCCCGCGCAGCCGCTGCACCTTCGTCTGGTTCAGCCCTGGGAAGCCGTCGGGGATCTCCGCCAGGCGCTCCGGGAGCGGAAACGCGCTCACCGTCTGACCGGCGAGCTCGTAGGTCTCTCCGAGCGCCACTGCGAGAGCGGTGCGGACCTGCGCGCCCTGCCGGGGAGGCCGGCGGGCGGAGAGGACCGACCACGCCGCCGCCTCGTAGGGAGAGGGAAAGAGCACCGGTCGCTGTCCGGGGTGAGCGCGCTGCAGAGCGCCGAGCACCGGGTCGGTCTCGCCGAGGGCTGTGAACGCGTCACCGTCCTGGTCCAGCGAGACGATCCGTGCCACCTGAGCGAGCGCCCCGGCCCGTGCCGCGTCGCCGCCCTCGCCCCGCAGCTCGAGCGCGACCTCGACGGTGCCGTGCGGCCCCTCGGGCTGTCGCAGGATCGCGCCCGCGTAGCCGGCGCCGTCGTCCCGGGGAAAGGCGAGGCGCATCGCGCCGTCGAAGGCGGACGGGCGTCCCTCGTTGGGACCGAAGCCGAACTCGGCCGCCGCCTGCAGCGAGAACGGCCCCCGGGGCACGATTCGATCGATGTCGCCCATCGCCCGGCATAATCTCACGACCCATGGGCGAGCTCGGCGCATTTCTGAAGATCCATCGGGTCGGCTTTGACAAGCGCGACCCCGACAGCCGCGTGGGGGACTACCGCCAGTACTTCGCGGTGCAGCCCGCCGAGGAGCTTCGCCGCCAGGGAGCGCGTTGCATGGACTGCGGGGTGCCGTTCTGCCATGAGGGCTGCCCGCTCGGCAACCTGATCCCCGACTGGAACGACCTGGTCTATCGCGACAAGTGGCGCGACGCGAGCGAGCAACTGCACGCGACGAACAACTTCCCGGAGTTCACGGGGCTGATCTGCCCGGCGCCGTGTGAGTCGGCATGCGTGCTGAAGATCAACGACGATCCGGTCACGATCGAGCAGATCGAGCTCGCGATCATCGAACGGGCCTTCCAGGAGGGCTGGGTCGTCGCCGAGCCGCCCGACCGCCGCTCCGGGCGCACGGTGGCGGTGGTCGGATCAGGGCCTGCCGGACTCGCGGTGGCGGCCGAGCTGAACAGGAGCGGCCACACCGTCACCGTGTACGAGCGCGATGAAGGCCCGGGCGGTCTGCTCCGCTTCGGGGTGCCTGACGCCAAGCTCGAGAAGTCGATCATCGATCGGCGCGTCGCACTGTTGCAGGAGGAGGGCATCGAGTTCGTCTACTCCTGCGAGGTCGGGCGTGACGTGAGCGGCGCTCAGCTCCAGCAGCGCCATGACGCGGTCGTGCTGGCGATCGGCTCACGCGTCTCGCGGCGCCTGGAGGTCGAGGGCGGCCACCTGGATGGGATCCATCCCGCGATGGATTACCTCTATCAGCGCAACCGCTGGGTCGCGGCCAGCCAGGGTCGACCGTCACGGACCCCCGTCGAGGCCGGCCTGCCGGAGATCAGCGCGGCCGGCAAGAAGGTGATCGTGATCGGCGGGGGTGACACCGGGATGGACTGCATCTCCAACTCCCATCGCGAGCACGCGACGCGCGTGATCATGCTCGATGTCTACACCGAGTTGCCCGGGGGCGAGGATCCGCGGACCCCGTGGCCGCTGCCGCCCAAACGCACGGCGAGCACCTACGCACTGGAAGAGGGCGGCCGGCGGCGTTGGGGAACCGAGGTCACCGGCTTCGGCGGGCGCGACGGTCACGTCAGCCACGTCTACGCGCGTCAGGTGACCGGCAAGTCCTCACGTGACCTCACCCCGGTGCCGGGCTCGGAGTTCGTCCTGGAGGCCGACCTCGTCCTGGTGGCGATCGGGTTCACCGGCCCGGAGCCCGGCGGTGTCGTCGCCGATCTCGCCGTCGATCTGGATCGGCTCGGCAACCTCGCCACCCAGCAGACCTACCGCACCTCCGTCGGCCGCGTCTACGCCTGCGGCGACGCGCGCATCGGCCAGTCGCTCGTCGTATCGGCGATCGCGGAGGGACGCAAATGCGCGCGCGTGGTCAACGCCGACCTCGGCGGCTCGCCGATGGACGCCGATCGCGAGCGGCTCGCGGTCGGCGCGTGGAGCGGAGAGACCGACCAGACGCTGCGCCACCAGGCGGAGGCGGCGGGCTCCCTGCGGCCCGGGGATCAGTTCTTCAGCGGGCCTGCGACGCGCCGCTCCTGAATCCAGATCGGCTCCGTCCATCGCGCTGGACGATTCGGCAGCGGAATTTTCCGCATAGAGGGGTGAGGTGCTACCGTTCCGAACGGGCGCGATCGCGCGTTTTGACCAGCGGCCGCATCAAGATTTTGGGGCTGGAGGTTTAGTAAAAGCTTGGGACGGGGAAACTCGCCCCTGTCGGTCAGGGAACTGCGCCCCCACTTCCCTGGCTCTCCGGGGGGCCCAGATGGATCTGGGCCCCCCGGTTCTGCTTCCGGGCTGTTTCGCCGCCGCTCGCGGCCTGCCGACCTATAGTCAGCCTCGCCCGATGCCGACGTTCTGCCGACACAACCGTCTCGTTCAGAACTGTCCCATCTGCGCTCGCGAGCAGGATGTCGAGCTGCGCCCGGTTGTCTCTCCCGGCGGGCGCCCGGAGCCGCGCCCTGCGCGCTCCTCCGCGGGCACGACCCGGCCGCGCTCCGAGGCCGGCTCGAGCTCTGGTCGCGGGAGTGGCGGCCGCTCGGGCGGGATGACCGTCCGGCGCCTGGCCCGCGAGGCCGACGACGGCTACGGCTCCTCGCTGGTCCCGGGGATCCGGTCGGGCGCCGACGCCGCCAGGCTGGCGGAGGATCTCGCCTCCGCCGCGACGCGCCTGGAGGTGCTCGCCGCGGACCCCCCAGGGCTCTACGCGGAGGTCGCCGGTGACGGCCCCATCGAGGAGCGGACCTGGCTGGCGGTTCAGATCGCGCTGCTCGGGCCGCTGGAGACAGGGACCGAGGGCGGCCCGTTCACGGCGATCGCTGCCGCACGCTCAAGCTGGGAGTCCGGCGAGCCCCCGGCACTGGCGGGCGCCGAGCTCGGGCCGCGGGCAGCCGGCGACCCGGGCAGGGCGCAGCGCACCGTCGAGGCCTACCGGGCTTGGGCCACCCGTCTGGGCTCGCAGGCGCAGGGCTTCGGGGGAGAGGCGTCATGGAGTCCGGAGCGCCGCTTCGATCGGGTGTTCGAGCGACTCGGCTCGCTGGCCGCGATGAACCGCGACCCCCGCTACGACCTGCTCGTGACCCTCGGCCGGCTGGGCGTCTACGAGGTGAGCGCCGGCCGGCTGCATTTCGGAGGCCCGGACAGAGTCACGCTTGCCGCCAAGCGGATCCTCGGCATCGGCGATCCGATGCTGCTCGAGCGTCGCGCCGCCGACCTCGCGGAGGCCTGCGGGCTGCCGCTGGAGGCGCTCGACCTCGGCTTCTTCAACTGGGAGGTCCGCTCCCGGTACGGGGCTGGGCTGGATCCGTTGCCCGAGGCCGACCCCGAGACCCTCGCCGCCGCCCAGTCCGCGCTCGGCCTCGACTGAACCTTCATCGTCTTCGCTTCACCTGGCGAAGTAGCCTTCACCGCATGTTCCTCGCCGTCTTTCTTCTCTGGATCGTCGCCGAGATCGCCGCGGCGATCGCCGTCGCTCACGTCGTCGGCGTCCTGTGGTGCGTGCTGCTGCTGCTGGTCGGCTTCCCGGCCGGGGGATGGCTGCTGCGCGCCGAGGGACGCGCCGCGCTGGCCCGCCTGCGCGACACCCTCGCCGCCGGCCGCCCGCCGGGCCCCGGACTGCTCGACGGCGCGCTGGCGCTGCTCGCCGGTCCGCTGCTCATCGTCCCGGGCTTTGTCACCGACGCGCTCGCGTTGTTGCTGCTCGTGCCGGCGGTCCGTCGGGGGCTGGGCCGGTGGCTGGTCACCAATGCCCAGAGCCGGTTCGTGTCCCGGGCGGCTGGGTTCGCGCGCGGCGCGCGGCGCGACTATGACGTCGACGCGACGGCCTACGACGCCGGCCCGCGCTCGCACGGCGATCACCCGCAGCTCAACGGATGAGCCCATCGCAGCCCGGCGTGGATGGCGAGCTGCGCGCGATTGCGTTCGCCAGCGCCGACGGTTCGTCATGGGGCGCAGCGGTCTGCGACGGCCGTGGCTGGTCGCTGGTGAGCGGCCCCGGTGAGCCGGCAGCCGGCGCGCTGACGGTCACCGAGCAGTCTGACGGCGGCTGGCGGCTGGAGGACGACAGCGGCGAGCTCTCGCTGCTCGCGGTGGCCGAGGACCCGCCGCCCACTCCACCGGCGGCGGGCGATGGAGATGAGCCTGACGCGCCCGAGATCCCGTTCGTGTCCGGCGAGGGCCCCGAGCTCTGCCGGGTCACCGGCAACGCTCGCGGTCAGGACGTCAGCTGGCAGGCGATCCGGGTGCGGATGGCGCCTCGGACGGTCAAGGAGGAGACGGGATCGGCGCGCTTGGTCGCCGGGTGGTTTGCGGACGGTTCGGCCGTCGGCCTGATCGCCGCGCGTCCCCGCCGGCACGACCGGCCCGATCATGACGTGGCGAGCGCGACGCTGTTTGACCGCGAGCGCTGGCTGCCCGTCACCGAACCGCGGCTGTCGACCACCTACGACGGCTCCGAGACACCCGCCCGGGTCAACCTCGAGCTGTGGGTCGGCGAGGGCGAGCACGAGTACCCGCGTCGCGCGGCCGGCGAGGCCGCGGGCGCCCCGGTGGCAAGTGCGCAGGGTGCGGCGCTCCAGGTGACTCCGCTGCGCTGCCACAGCCGCGGCGAGGAGGGCGTCGGTCTCTACGTCCTGGCGACGTTCTGAGCAGGCGGGTCACGGAGATGGCGAACGAGCGTGCGGTGATCAGCGACTTCGGCGGCGTGCTCACCACGCCGTTGGCCGCCGCGTTCCGGCGATTCTCCGATGCGTCGGATGTGACGCTTGAGGAGCTCGGGGCTGCGATGGCGGTGGTCGGCGCGGCGCGCGGCGAGAACCCGCTGTTCACGCTCGAGACGGGGCGGATCTCGGAGATCGAGTTCATGGCCGCCCTCAGCGCCGAGCTCTCCCGCGTCCGGGGCCACGAGGTCTCGCTGGCGGGGTTCGGCGAGCAGCTGTTCGCCGGGCTTGAGCTCAACGAGCCGTTCGTGACGTTCCTGCGCGAGCTGCGCGGGCGCGGCCTGCCGATGGCGATCTGCACCAACAACGTCCGCGAGTGGTCGGCACGCTGGCAGGCGATGATCCCGGTCGCCGAGCTCTTCGACGTCGTCATCGACTCCTCCGAGCTGGGCGTGCGCAAGCCCGATCCGCGGATCTATGAGGCGACACTTGCTGCGCTCGGGGTGGCGCCGCAAGCGGCGGTGTTCATCGACGATCTCCAGATCAACTGCGAGGCGGCGGCCGCACTCGGAATGCGGGCCGTGTGGTTTCAGGACACCGAGCAGGCGATCAGGGACGTCGAGGCTGCGCTGAACGGCGACGGCGACCGCGCCGCGTAGTGCGCGCCGCCCGACGGACCGCGTGCGCGGGGGCGCTGCTCGGCGCCACGGCGTTGGGCGCGGCCGGATGTGGTGGCTCCCACCGGTTCGCGCCGCTGCCGGTCGTGCACGTCGCCGCGGGCACGCCGACGCTGCACCTGACGCGCGCCGGCGCCGCGGTTCCGGGCGGCTTCCTCGGGATCTCGATGGAGTTCCAGGCGGTGCGCGAGTACACCGGCAGCGATCCGCACTCGGTCGACCCGGTGCTGGCCACGCTGATCGCAGATCTCAGCCCCGGCCAGCGTCCCGTGCTGCGCATCGGCGGGGACAGCACCGATGCCTCGTGGGTTCCGGCGTCCGGCGTCAAGCCGCCGCGGTTCAGCGGCTACACCTATCCGCTCACCCCAGGCTGGCTGTCCACCACCGCCGCGTTCGCTCATGAGCTGCGGGCGCGCTTGATCCTCGGGCTCAACCTCGCGGCCGGCGAGCCCGCGCTGGATGCGGCCGAGGCCCGGGCCTTCCTGACCGCGTTCGGACGCTCATCGATCGAGGCCCTGGAGATCGGCAACGAGCCCAACCTGTTCGCGACGATCCCGGAATGGACGCTTGCGGACGGCGAGAAGGTCAGGGCGCGCGCTCGTGGCTATGGCCCGGCGCGCTACGGCCACGAGGTCGCCGCCGTGGTCGCAGCGCTGCCGCGGACCCGGCCCGCCTGGTCGCTCGCCGGTCCCGCGCTCGCCGCCAGTCAGGATCCCGCCGCGGCCGGGGTGTGGAAGACCGGGATGGCGGGCTTCCTGCGCAGCGAGCCGGCCGTCAGACAGCTCACCGTCCACCGCTACCCACTGAAGAACTGCTTCGTCGCCCACCATTCGCCGCAGGTTCCGTCGATCGACCACCTGCTCTCGCAGTACTCGACCGCCGGGCTGGCTGCCGGGGTGCGGGTGTGGGTCAGGCTCGCCCGCACCCAGGGGCGCACGGTTCGCATCGACGAGCTCAACTCGGTGGCATGTAAGGGCAAGCCGGGCGTGAGCGACACGTTCGCCAGCGCGCTGTGGGCGACGGATGCGCTGTTCTCCCTCGCTTCGGCGGGCGTCGGGGGGGTGAACATCCACACGCTGCCCGACGCGGCGTACGAGCCGTTCACCGCGTCGCGCGCCGGCAGCGGGCGCTGGAGCGCTCACGTCGAGCCCGAGTACTACGGCCTGAGATTGTTCGCCCAGGCGGCACCGGTCGGATCGCGCCTGGTGGGCATCCGCGGCGTCGGGCGCAGCGTCTCGCTGAGTGCCTGGGCCACGCGCGCCACAGATGGCACCGAGCGCATCGTGCTGATCGACAAGGACCCCGGCCGCGCCCGCACCGTCCGACTCGCCGTGCCGGCCGGGATGGTCCGCCGTGACGTCACCATCGAGCGGCTCACCGCCCCGTCGGTCTCCGCGCGCGGAGGCGTTCGGCTCGGCGGGCGCACCTACGGCGCGGTGACCACGACCGGGACGCTCGGATCGCCGCGGACGACGCGCGCGGCGTCGGGCGGCGATGGCACCGTGGTGGTCCGGGTGGGCGGCGGCAGTGCCGCGCTGGTCACCCTGCGCCGGAGGTGACCTGGGGGCCGGCGGCGGGCGGGGGCGGCCTGAGCGGCTGCGGCGGCCGGCCGGGCGGGGCGGATCCGCACGCATGACCGCGGCGAGGGGCGGGAGGGCGATAGGTGGCGCGGCGCGGAACCGATCCCACACGCGCGACCGCGGCGAGGTGCCGGAGGGCGATAGATACCGCTCTGGGCAACCGATCCCGCACCCCCGCTCCGCGCGCGAAGCGTGTGCGGGATCAGCCCCGCCCGCGCAAGCGATCCCTGACCCAGGTGGACGATCTGCCGGCCGCGGGGAGCGACTAAGGCAGCCGTCAGTTCTCGACGCCGAGGCGATCCCAGCAGTAGAGCTCGAGGCACTCGGCGGCGAGCTCCGCGCAGCGCTCGTCGGAGAGCCAGGGCAGCACGGTGTCGAACGCCTGCTCCTCGCCGACGCCGGCCTCGAACGCCTCCTCGCCGCGGAACCCGGCGGCGATCTTCAGGGCCTCGCGGCGGTTCTCGCCCAGCGAGGGGAAGACGTTGACCAGGAACTCCTTGCTCGGCAGCGGGTGTCCCACCTCCAGCGAGACGTGCCAGGCCGCGAGCAGCGACAGGTCGTGCTCGTCGAGGTCGGCGACCGCCTTGGCGTAGTGGGATTCCAGCTCGGCCTCGGGAATCTCGTCCACCCAGGCGCGCACGACCTCGCCGAGGATCTGACGGCGTGCCTCACGGCCGACCGAGTCGGCGATGACTCGGATGGCGTTCTGCGGTTCGATGAAGCAGAGGGACATTGCGGGGCTCCCGTGGGAGTGGTCCGGATCGCGCACAAGGTAGGGCCCAGCCCGGACAGACCGCCGCGGCGCGGACCACCGGCCCCGGCGGACGGGACCCGCCCGCGCTCAGACGACGGCGCGCTTGGGAGCTTCGAGGGTGTCGAGCACGACGCCGGGCAGCCGGTGGATCCCGACGGACTCGATCAGCGTGCGGATCTGCGGCTGGGCACCGCGTAGCATGATCGCCTGGCCGCTGCGGCGCAGGCGCCGCGCGAGCAGCGCCAGGTCGAGCATCAGCGAGACGTCCGCGAATCCGAGTTCGGAGAGATCGACGACCACATCGGTCTCGGCGCGGAGCGCGCGAGCCAGCGCACGGCGTCGGCATCCCTGGGTACTGCGGTCCTCGTCGCCGGCGCAGCGGAGGACGGGTGGGGTCTCGGTGAAGTCGACGATGCAGGGAAACCTACTCAAACTGACCGACGTCACGCAAGGGCAACACCAAACAATGCATTCGAATGCAGTGGGCACAGCGTCCGCCACCGTTCTAGACTCGCTCACATGGCAACTGTCGATGAGGTGACCGACGCGCTGCGCGACGTGATCGATCCGGAGCTCGGCCTGGATTTCGTCGAGCTCGGCCTGATCTACGAGGTCGCGGTCGACGGCGGCGCGGTCAACGTCACCTACACACTGACCAGCCCCGGCTGCCCGATCGGTCCGCAGGTCGCCGAGCAGATCGAGGAGTTCGTCTCCGATCTCGAGGGCGTCGACTCGGTCGACTCGCAGATGACGTTCTCGCCGCCGTGGACGCCCGAGCTGATGAGCGACGACGCGAAGTTCGCGCTCGGCTTCTAGCGCGCCGGCCCCTCGTCCACCGCTCAGCCCCGCGTTCTGCGGCGCCCGCCCGAGGAGCGCTTGGCCGCGCGCATGTCCGATGCCGGCCCTGAGCGTGTGCGCCGCCGCCCGCTGGGCACGATCGGCGTGATCCCGGGCTCGGTGCCGCGGGTCGTGTCGCCGGTGGCGCCCGTCAGGTCCTCGACGTCGGTGCCGCGGGCCGCCGCAAGCAGCTCGGCGAGCGCGCGATCGATCCCCTCGGCGACGATCCCGACATCCGGCAGTGCGTCGTAGTCGGCGAGCAGGCCGAAGTCCAGCGAGCCGTTGTAGGACATGATCGCGATCGCCAGCGCGTGGTTGTCGGGCAGGAAGGCGACCGGGAACAGGTCGCGCAGCCGCCGGCCGAGCACGTAGAGCGGCACCTGCGGCCCGGGGACATTGGTCACGAGCAGGTTGAACAGGCGCGTCGAGAAGTTCAGGCGGCTGGCCTGGGCCAGGAGCGTCGGGGGCGCCAGGTCGTTCATCGCGGTGAGCGTGGCCGCGCCGACGGCCTGCTTTGACTCCTTGAGCCCGTCCATCGCGTGGCGGACGAAGCGCAGACGGGTCACCGGGTCGTCGATGTAGACCGGCAGCGGCCCGCGCATCACCGTCAGCTGATTGCCGAGCGCGCCGCGGGCGTCGTCGCCGCGCACGGATACCGGGACGAGCGCTCGCATCTCCAGGCCGCGGGTCTGCACGCCGCGGGCGCGCAGCCAGTCCGCCAGCCCGCCGCTGACCACCGTGAGCACCACATCGTTGACGGTGCCGCCCAGCGCGTTCTTGATCTCCTTGTAGTCCGACAGCCGCTGGCGGACCGCCAGGTAGCGGCGGTGGGGTCCGATCTCGACGTTGAGCGGCGTATCCGGGGCGGGGTTGAGTGCGGCCCAGACGAGCTCGCCGAGCCCCTCGGCGGTGTCGCGGAGCACCGCGGCGGAGCCGGAGGGCCGAGCGGCAGCACCCAGTGTGCGAGCGGTGAGCCCGATCGCCGTGCGCACCGCCCCCCGTGCACCGGCCACGACCAGTTCGGCTCCCGAGGGCTCGGGGTGGGGCGACCAGGGCTCGACCTCATCGGCCGAATCCGGCGGCGTGCCGTCGGGGGAGAGGTCGAACAGGACGGTCGCCAGATCGACCCCCGAGATCCCGTCGACGAGCGCGTGGTGGGTCTTGGAGATCACCGCGAAGCGATCGTCGGACAGCCCCTCGACCAGCCACATCTCCCACAGCGGCTTGGTGCGGTCCAACCGCTGGGAGGCCAGGCGGGCGACGAGCAGCAGCAACTGCTCCTCCGAGCCCGGGGCGGGCAGCGCGGTGTGACGGACGTGGTACTCCAGGTTGAAGTCGGGATCGTCGACCCACAGCGGCCGTCCGGTCTGCAGCGGCGGGGTGGCGAGCTTCTGGCGGTAGCGCGGGACCAGGTGCAGCCGGCCGCGCACGTGATCGAGATAGTCCTCGAAGGCAGGCGGTGGGCCGTCGAAGATCAGCACTCCGCCGATGTGCATGTGGGAGGAGCGGCCCTCCTGGTGCAGGAAGGACGCGTCGATCGAAGTCAGGCGGTCGAGATGTTGCTGCACGGCTCTCCTCGACGGGGGTGCGAGAGAGGCACAAGGTATAGCCTGCGACCCGATGGCGTGGGACTTCTCCACCGAGCCGGAGTTCGAGTCGCAGCTGGAGTGGATGCGGGTGTTCGTCCGCGAGCAGATCTGGCCGCTGGAGACCCTCTATCCCGAGCTGGGCTGGGAGAACCTGCGCCGGGCCGCAGCGCCGCTGCAGGACGAGGTCCGGGGGCACGGCCTGTGGGCCGCGCATCTCGACCCCGAGCTCGGCGGCCAGGGGTTCGGCCAGGTGAAGCTCGGCCTCATGCACGAGATCCTCGGCTCCTCGCCGATCGCTCCGCTCGTCTTCGGCAACGCGGCACCGGACTCGGGCAACTCCGAGATCCTCGCGCTCGCCGGCACCGACGAGCAGAAGGAGCGCTACCTGCATCCGCTGCTCGCCGGCGACCTGAAATCCGGGTTCTCGATGACCGAGCCCGAGACCGCGGGCTCAGACCCGACGCTGCTGGCCACCCGCGCGGTCCGTGACGGCGACGGCTGGGTGATCGACGGGCACAAATGGTTCACCAGCAACGGCTCGATAGCGGACTTCCTGATCGTGATGGCGGTCACCGACCCCGACGCGCGCCCCCACCAGCGAGCATCGATGTTCATCGTCGACGTCGACGCCCCAGGGGTCGACGTCGTCCGCGACGTGGCGACGATGGAGCATCCATATGAGAGCTTCGGGCGCTACGGCAACCACGCCGAGATCCGGTACACGTCGGTGCGGGTCGGCCCGGGGGCGTTGCTCGGCACCGAGGGCGGCGGGTTCCTGATGGCCCAGCAGCGGCTCGGCCCCGGCCGCATCCATCACTGCATGCGGTGGCTCGGCGTCGCCCGCCGGGCGTTCGACATGCTGTGCGAGCGCTCCCTGTATCGCGAGTCGCACGGCGGCCCGCTCGCCTCCCACCAGACCGTCCAGAACTGGATAGCGGACTCCGAGGCCGAGATGACCGCCGCACGGCTGATGACCCTGCACGCGGCGTGGCGCATGGATACCGAGGGCGTGGCCGCGGCCCGCAAGGACATCGCGCTCATCAAGTTCTACGGGGCCAGGGTGCTCCACGACGTGATCGACCGCGCGCTCCAGGCCCACGGGGGCCTGGGCTACTCCTGCGACCTCCCCCTGGAGGCGATGTACCGGTTCGCGCGAGCCGCGCGGATCTACGACGGGCCCGACGAGGTGCATCGCGCCTCGGTCGCCCGACAGGTGCTGCGCGGCTACCAGCCACCGGCCGACGGCATGCCGACGGAGTTCATCCCGGCCCGCCGTGAGGCGGCACGTCGTCAGTTCGCGGACGTGCTCGAGGCGATCACCGCCAACGACTGATCCCCGAACCGCCTCGGGGCGGCTCCGGCGGTCCTAGACTCAGGTGCTGATGGAGTCGGCGGCACATCCTGAGACGATCCTGCTCGCAACCCCACGCGGGTACTGCGCGGGCGTCGACCGCGCAGTACAGACCGTGGAGCGCGCACTGGAGCTGTACGGCGCGCCCGTCTACGTGCGCAAGGAGATCGTGCACAACAAGCACGTCGTCGCCGAGCTGCGTGAACACGGCGCCATCTTCGTCGAGACGGAGTCCGAGGTCCCCGAGGGGGCGACGGTCGTGTTCTCGGCGCACGGCGTTGCTCCGGGTGTCCACGTCGCCGCCGCCGAACGGAGGCTGCGCACGATCGACGCCACCTGCCCGCTGGTGACCAAGGTCCACGTCGAGGCCAAGAGGTTCGCGGCCCAGGGGTACACGATCGTCCTGATCGGGCACGCCGGCCACGAGGAGGTCGAGGGCACGATGGGCGAGGCGCCGCGCGCGATCGTGCTCGTGGAGGACGAGGCGGGCGTCGATGCCCTCGAGGTCGACGATCCCGAGCGGATCGCCTACATCTCCCAGACGACCCTGTCCGTCGACGAGACGCGCACGATCATCGCCCGGCTGCGCGAGCGCTTCCCGGCGATCGTCGGACCACGCACCGATGACATCTGCTACGCGACGACCAACCGCCAGACCGCGGTCAAGGAGCTTGCCCGCGAGGTCGACCTGGTGCTGGTGATCGGCTCGCGCAACTCCTCGAACTCCAATCGCCTCGTCGAGGTCGCCCGTGAGCTGGGCGCCGCGGCGCACCTGATCGACAACGAGACCCAGATCGACGAGACCTGGCTTGAGGGCGTGCGTACGATGGGCATCACCTCGGGGGCGAGCGCGCCCGAGGAGCTCGTCCAGCGTGTCGTCGAGCTGTTCCGCGGCCGCGGCACCGCGGACATCCGAGAGCTCGAGGTCGTCTCCGAGGACGTGCGCTTCATGCTCCCGAAGACGATCCGCCAGGCGATGGCGGCGGCCTGATCGGCCCCGCGAGCGCCGGCTCTGCCCACCCTCGTCGTCTCCGACCTCCACCTCGGCGCTCGTGGCTCAAGGCCCGTCCTGCGCGACCCCGGCTGCCTGCGCGCCCTGTGTGAGACGATCGCCGGCGCCGACCGGCTCGTGCTGCTCGGCGATGTGCTCGAGCTGCGCGAACGTCCGATGCGCGACGTCCTGGACGACGCGCGGCCCGCGCTTGAGGCGATCGGTTCGGCGCTGACGGCGCGTGAGCCGGCAGCTGAGATCGTGTTGCTGGCCGGCAACCACGACCACCGGCTCGTGGAGCCGTGGCTGCGGCGCCGTGACCGCGCCGTCGCACTCGGCGTCGAGTCCGAGGTCGAGGTCGCGCCCGGCGATCCGCTCGAATCGGTCGTGGAGGTCCTCGCCCGGGCCTGCGGGGATCGAGCGCAGGTGCGGGTGCGCTACCCGGGCGCCTGGCTGGGCGAGGAGACCTGGGTGACCCACGGCCATCACGCCGACCGCCACACGACCGTGCCGATCCTCGAACGGCTGAGCGCCGGGGCGATGGCGAAGCTGACGGCGAGCCTGGATCCGCGCTGCGCCGAGGACTACGAGGCCGCGCTCGCGCCCGGGTACGCGTGGGCGGACGCGCTCGCCGAGCACACCAGGGCCGAGCGACAGACCAACGGCTCACAGGCGGCGTGGCGGGCGCTGTCGGGGCGGGGAGGCGGCGTGCGACGACGCGCCGCGAGGGCGGCGTTCCCGGTGGCGATCGCCGCGTTGAACCGGGCGGGTCTCGGCCCGCTGCGTGCCGACCTGTCGCGTGACGCGCTCCGGCGCGGCCCGCTGGTCTCGCTCGGCGAAGTGCTCGGCCGGCTCGGGGTGGGCGCGCGCTGGATCGTGTTCGGTCACACCCACCGCGCCGGTCCGCTGCCCGGCGACGAGGCGGGGGAGTGGACGACCCCCGCCGGCGCCCACCTGATCAACACCGGCTGCTGGGTGCGCGAGCGCCACCTGGCGGGCAGCGATCCCTCTCGCAGCCCGTACCGCCCCGGCTGGGCGGCCTGGATCGACCCTGGGGCGGCGAGCGCCCCCGAGCTCGTCAACCTCCTGGACTGAGCGTCCCCGCCGGGGACTTCCGACACATCTGGACGAAAGGGCGGGGTGCTGTGTCGATCCAGCCCGGCCCCCGGGATAGATCGACACAGCACAACGGTTTGCGCGTCTGATGTGTCGGAAGTTCCCGGCCGGCTCCCCGATGGCGGCCATCCCTGCCCGCCGACCCATCTCCGGACGGCCGTCTGCGCCGGCCCGCGCCGGCCCGCGTCAGCCCGCGAGGCCGGGGATGAAGCAGACCGCGTGGCAGACCACACCCTCCCCGACCTCCAGCGACAGCGTGCCTGCGGTCGAGACCTCATGGGCGATCAGCCGGTACGCCCCCGGATGCTCGACCGACAGCTCGGTCCCGTTGGCGCGCACCACCCGATCAGAAGCGAGCGCCTCGGGGCGCGGCTCGAGCACCGCCCACACCTCACCCGCCTCGTAGGGGCCGCTGTAGGGCCCGGCGACGTCGTCGCTCTGCACCGCGAGCACCGCATCGGCGTCATCCTCGGGACGTACGGGGGCCAGCAGCTCACCGGACTCCCCGAGCAGCTCCTGGATCGCCCGCTCGGTCTCCTGGTAGGCGCCCTCGCCGAAGTGGTACTCGAACAGCATGCCGTCGGGGCCGAACAGGTAGCGCGCCGGCCAGCCCAGGTTGTCGTACTCGCGCCACACCTCCAGCGCGGAGTCGATGAACACGGGGTAGGGGATCTTCAGCCTGGCCACCGCGTCCTTGACGGCGCGCGGTGCCGAGCCGGGAGCGAAGCCCGCCGAGTGCACCCCGATCACCACGAGCCCTGCCCGGCGGTAGCGCTCGTGCCAGGCGGTCATATAGGGCAGGGTGCGAATCGAGTTAGGCCGGCAGAAATCCCAGAACTCGATCAGCACCGGATGGCCGCGCTGCTCCTCCATGCGCAGCCGGGTGGCGTTCACCCAGACGGCCATCCGCGGAAAGCGCGGGGCCTCGATATCGTCGCTCGGAGGGCGGGTCACGCGGGCGATCCTAGACAGCCCCGCGACCGCTTGGCCCGCACTCGGGCAGCGCTACACTCTGTGAAGTATCGGAATCCCGACCCGCTTTGAGGTGTTTTAGCCGATGACCCCCTCCGGAGCCGAAGTTCTCCGCCAGATCAAGAGCCGGATCGCTGAGGTGGACCCCTCGGAGGTGCGGGATCAGCTGCAGAACGGTGCACTCGTGATCGACGTGCGCGAGGCCGAGGAGTGGTCCACCGGTCATCTCCCCGGCGCGCGGCACGTGCCGAAGTCCTATCTCGAGTCGCGGATCGAGGGCGCGGCTCCCGACCGCGACCAGCACGTGATCCTCTACTGCCAGTCGGGCAACCGCTCGGCATGGGCGGCTCGCACGCTGATCGAGGATCTCGGCTACTCCAACGTCGAGTCGATGACGGGTGGGATCACGTTGTGGAAGGACCGTGGCTACGGGGTCGAGACCCCTCGCGCGCTCACCGCCGAACAGCGCGATCGCTACTCGCGTCACCTGCTGCTGCCCGAGGTCGGAGCCGAGGGCCAGGAGAAGCTGCTCGATGCCAAGGTGCTGCTGCTGGGTGCCGGCGGACTCGGATCGCCGGCCGCTCTGTACCTGGCCGCCGCCGGCGTGGGGACGCTCGGGATCGTCGACGACGACACGGTCGACCTCTCCAACCTGCAGCGTCAGGTGATCCACACCTCTGACCGGGTGGGCGTCCCGAAGGTGGACTCCGCCGAGCAGACGATTCACGCGCTCAACCCCGACGTCAACGTCCAGAAGTACCCGGTCCGCCTGGGCCCGGACAACATCATGGACATCCTGCCCGACTACGACATCGTCGTCGACGGCCTCGACAACTTCCCGACGCGCTACCTGCTCAACGACGCATCCGTGCGTTTGCGGATCCCGGTCGTGTCCGCGGCGATCCTCGGGTTCGACGGACAGCTGTCGGTGTTCAAGCCCTATGACGGCCCGTGCTACCGCTGCCTGTTCCCGACGCCGCCGCCGCCGGAGCTGGCTCCGTCCTGCGGCGCCAACGGCGTGCTCGGGGTGCTGCCCGGAACGATGGGGCTGCTGCAGGCGACCGAGGTCATCAAGCTGATCATCGACGCCGGCGATCCCGCCATCGGCCGGCTGCTCATGTACGACGCGCTGGCCGCGACGATCACCGAGGTCAAGGTCCGCCGCGACCCGGACTGCCCGGTGTGCTCGCGTGAGCCTGACGAGATCTCCGACGAGGAGATGGGCGTCTTCCCCGACTACGAGGCGTTCTGCGCCGGCGCCCACTGAGCGCCCGGCGGCGCCCCCTACGATCTCACCCCCAACCCCGGACCCACCTGACCAACATGGCCACGATCCGCATCCCTCCTGTGCTCCGCCCGTCGGTCGGCGGCGAGCGCCAGCTGACCGCCGACGGCTCCTCCGTCGGCGAGATCCTCCGCTCGGTCGCCGAGGCGCACCCCGACACCCAGACGCAGCTGTTCTCCAATGACGGCGCGCTGAACCGATACGTCAACGTCTATCTCAACGATGAGGACGTCCGCGTGCTCGACGGACTCGAGACGGTCGTCTCGGAGTCGGACACGCTCGTCATCCTGCCCGCCATGGCGGGCGGTCGCTGAACCTCCGGGCGAGCGGCCGTCAATCCGCTCCTGCGGGGCTCGCGTCGACTTCACCCAGCGGGTGACGGGCGGCGCGGTCACGCCCTCCATTAACCGCCTTCACGCCTCAACCTGACGTCCAGGTGACGTTCATCTGATGGCGCGCGCGTGCGGAGGCCGGCCGCTACACTTCCTGAAGCAATGGCCGCCGCGGACCTGAAGAACCGCCCGTGTGGCGGGCGATACGGCGACATCGTCCAGTCGATCGGCCACACGCCGCTGATCGAGCTCAAGCGGCTGTCGCCCAAGCCAGGGGTTCGCATCTGGGCCAAGCTCGAATCACGCAACCCGACCGGCTCGGTGAAGGACCGGGTCGCCCGGGCGCTGATCGAGGACGCCGAGGAGAAGGGCCTGATCCGGCCGGGGCAGACGATCCTCGAGCCGACCTCGGGCAATACGGGAATCTCACTGGCGATGATCTGCGGCCGCAAGGGCTATGACCTCAAGGTCGTCATGCCCGACAACGTGACGCCCGAGCGGAGCGATCTGCTGCGCATGTACGGCGCCGAGATCGTCTACTCCGAGGGCACCAAGGGGTCCAACGGGGCCGTCGAGAAGGCGCTCGACATGGCCGAGAAGGACGCCGACTACTACATGCCCTACCAGTACGGCAACCAGGCAAATCCGCTCGCGCACTACAACGGGACGGCGCTCGAGATCCTCGAGGAGCTCGACGAGGTCGCTGCGTTCGTCGCCGGGCTGGGCACCGGCGGCACGCTGATGGGCAACGGCAGGCGCCTGAAGGAGGAGCTCGGCGACAGCTGCCGGATCGTCGCCGCCGAGCCGATGCAGGGTGAGCCGGTGCAGGGGCTGCGCTCGCTGGAGGACGGCTTCATCCCGCCGATCATCGACCTCTCACTGCTGGACCGCAAGATCTTCGTGACCAATCACGACGCGATCGTCTGGACACGGAAGCTGCTCGACGAGGAGCGGCTGTTCGCCGGTGTGTCGACCGGAGCGATCGCTCGCGTGGCGGTTCGCATCGCCGGCGAGATCGACGAGGGCAACGTCGTCTTCGTCGTCTGCGACGACGGCTGGAAGTACCTGAGCTCGGGGATCTACACCCGGCCGGTCGAGGAGATCGAGAACCTCGACTCCACCGTCTGGTGGTAAGGGCCGCCATCATGGCCGCTGCCCCGCGGAGCGGCTGAGCCATGGAGGGAGACACCGTGCGCGTTCCCCGCGCGCTCTATGACCAGATGGTGACCCACGCGCAGTCCGAGGCACCAAACGAGTGCTGCGGCTTCGTCGCCACGCGCGGTGGAGACGCGGTGGCCGTGCACCCGACGCGCAACATGGCCGCGAGCCCGCTGCGCTTCGAGATCGACTCACAGGAGCTGTTCTCCACCTATTTCGCGATCGAGGACGCCGGCTGCGATGCGGGCGTCATCTACCACTCGCACACCCGCTCAGAGCCCTATCCGTCGCAGACCGACATCAACTTCGCGGCCAAGTGGCCGGGCGTGTGGTGGCTGATCTTCGGACTGGCGGACGGCGAGCCCACCGCGCGGGTCTATGAGATCCGCGACGGCGCCGTCGACGAGCGCGCGCTCCAGGTCGAGTAGGGGCCCCGAAGCGGCGATGGGTTCGATCCGGGAAGCGGAGCCGACGCTCACGTGCCCCGGATGCGGAGCGCGGGCCGGTGGCCGCGCCCGGTTCTGCGCCGAATGCGGGCTGCCGCTCGTGCTGGGGAACGGGACGGAGCCCCCAGGCGATTCCGACGTCTCCGAACGCCGCCGGCGCGCCCGGCTGGTCAAGCCGCAGCTGGCGGAAGGGCCGCTCGTCAAGGTCGCCTGGGTGCGCAACCAGGCCGAGGGCGAGTTCATGCAGTCGCTGCTGCTCGAGCAGGGCGTCCCCAGCCTGCTGCGCCGGACCGCCGGCTTCGACGTGCCGGACATGCTGTTCGCGGGCCCGCGCGACCTGCTCGTCGCCGCCTCGGGGCTGCAGACCGCGCGTGAGACGCTGATGGGAGCAGGCCTCGCCGGCCCTGGCGACGGGTCGGGGCGACCGCCGCGGCCCGTCGTGCGGCCGTGGCCGCTGCTGGCGGGCCTGCTCATCGCGCTGCTCGCCGGCGCGGCGGTCATGTGGGCGTTGTCGCTGGTCGTCGCCCACTGACCGGGAGTCGGCGACCGCGCCGACAGCAGGCGGGTCACCGGCGGACGCGTCAGCGATCGGGGGACGCGAGGCGGCCGAGGTGCAGCCGCCACTCGGCGTCGACCGAGTCAAACCGCACGCCGAATGCCCGCTCGATCGCGGGGACCGGTCCGCGGCCGTCGGGCGCCGTCGCGAGCTCGAGCGCTGCCTGCTCGCCTTCGTACTCGGTCAACAGATCAAAGACGGTGCCGCCGAGCAGCGGAGCGTCACGCAGCGACGGCGGGAACGACGGACGCGTTCGCTCGCGCAGGCGCCGCGCGATCGCCGGCCGGGCATGCGCGGTCTGCCCCGCGAACCAGCGGCCGGCGCCGTCCAGGTGCCACGCCCAGCGCAGCTCGAGACGGCCCTGCGCGACCGAGCGCACGATCGCGGGGCCTCGGCCGACGTCCCACGCGCTCTCGGCGAACGTCCGCCCGGCGTAGAGCGCGGCGGCGCTCAGGCGCAGCATCTCCCGCGAGCCGCTGACCTCGCTGCCGCGGTCGCGCAGCGCCTCAGGCGAGAGCACGTGGATCTCCCGCCGTCCCGCCCACCCGGTCACGTATCGCCGACCCGACGGGGCGGTCAGCGCCCAGCGCGCGCCGATCAGCGGATTGGACAGCGCGAGCGCGACCATCCCCGGATGCAGCACGACCGTGATCTCCTCGGGAAGGCGGTCGACGAGTTGCTCGAGCTGGACGCGGACGTGCTCCAGGGAACGCAGGATGCGCTGGGCGTCGGCGGTGTCACCGGTCCCGTGGCGAGCCGCGAACGAAGCCGAGTTCGACTGCTCCCAGGCCATGGCGTGCGCCGCCGGCGCCCGAACGTCGATCAGACGAGGACCGGCTGGCGGTCGGAGGCGATCGACGCGATCGCCTCGGAAGCCCGCTCGAACTCCTCGTCGGAGAGCACCGGGGTGCCCTCGAATGGAAGGTCGCGAGTGAGCTCCAGCCACGATCGACAGCCGCCATACTCGTCACGGACCTTGACGGTGACCGGGCGCGGGATGCGGTAGGTCCGCAGCAGGATCACGTGCAGCGGGTGCCGTCGCTTCCAGGCAAGGCGCTTCTCGGCGTAGTCGGTCGTCCACACGTAGAACGGCGACAGGGCGTCGACCGCACGTCGGTCGGAGACCGTGAAATGCGCCGCCACCTCCGCCCACGCCCGGATCCGGACACGGTCGGGCTGGGAGAGCGGCTCACCGCGGTGCAACGCCTGTGGATGGGGCTCGCCGTCGGACCAGACGCCCTCCTCCAGAGCCCGTGCGAGCTCGGGGCGGTGGGACTCGCGCACCAGGTCGGTGCGCTGATGGTCGAACGTCGGATACAGGAAGAAGCGCTCGTAATCGAGCTTGAAATGCTTCTCCGGTTCACGGATGCCGCCCTTACGCAGAGTGAGGAGCTGTTCGCCCTCGGCCAGCGCTCGCACAGTGACGGCCCATTCTTTAAAAGCAATCGGCATAGAGAAGAAAAGGGGACTTTGGGGGATGTAAACGTTCCGGGGCGGGGCCACTTCGCAGACGGGCGACCGGAACCTGCGAGATTGTACGAAAATTGTGTGGATTCTCAAAACATCCCTGCAAATTCATGGGTTTTGCGGGGAACTGCGGTCTGAAGCTACGGGACCGTAAGCGGACGCACCTGCCTCAGAGCGTGATGCCCGCCTGGCTCTCGACCGGCTCGACGATCGCCGCGAAGTCATCCGAGCCCCGGCCGCGGGCCATCCCGGCGATCAGCAGTTCGCGGGCGTAGGCGGCGCTCGGGAACGGGACCGCGAGCCGCTGGCCCTCCTCGAGGCACAGTGCGACGTCCTTGAGCATGTGCTCGAGCTTGAACAGAGTCGTGAAGTCGTGGGCGAGCATCGGCCGGGCCTTGAGGTCGACCATCGTCGACGCGGCCGCCCCGGAGGCGATCACCTCGACGAGCGCATCCATGTCGGCGCCGGCCCGGCGCCCGACCACCAGCGCCTGCGCGAGCGTGGCGGCGTTGGAGACGGCGATCGCGTTGTTGAGCAGCTTCACCATCTGCCCCTGCCCCCGCTCGCCGCAGCGGACGATCAACGAGCCCATGGCCTGCAGCACGGGACGCACCGTCTCGAACTCCTGCTCGGTCGCGCCCACCATGAACGTGAGCGTTCCGTCCTCGGCCTTGGGAGAGGAGCCCGTCACCGGCGCGTCGAGCAGTGAGTACCCCTTCTCCTCCAGCGTCCTGCCGAGCTCGAGTGTCCACGCGGGACCGATCGTCGAGCAGTCGACGAACAGCGTCCCCGGCGCGGCACCCGCGGCGGCGCCGTCCGCGCCGAGCAGGACCGACTCGACCTGCGGCCCGTCGACGACCATCGTGAAGACGAGATCGGCGCCGCCGGCCGCCTGCGCCGGCGTGGGCGCCGCGCTGACCGAGCGTTCGGCGGCGAACGCCTCGGCGGTCGTCGCGGTGCGATTCCAGACGGTGAGCTCGTGGCCGGCACGGGCCAGGTTGGCGGCCATCCGGGAGCCCATGATCCCGAGGCCGAGGAACGCGATCTTGGTCATGCGCCGATCATTGCGCACTCGCTCTGGAGCGCGCCGCCCGGCGTCCGATCAGGCCGCGAGCTCCAGATCCTCGGTCTCGGCGAGATGCTGGTGAGAGGGGCAGTAGCCGTTGTGGGCCAGGGGCGTCCGCTGGCACGGCGCGCCCTTGCGGGTGCTCGCGCGGCACTGCAGCGGCCTGCCGTTGACGTCGAACCCCGTCGGTGGCGCATGGCGCAGGAACTCGTCGGCGAACGCGATGTAGCGCTCCACCACGTGCAGCACCCGCGGCTGCGCGCTCATGGGGAAGTACGCCCGGATGTCGTTGAACAGCGTCTTGGAGGGGTGGGCGAAGTAGTGGCGATCGGTCGCCAGACGCTCGATCGCGGCCTCGCACGACTTGAGCACGCGCTCGTGATTGGCGTGGGCGCACTCGCTGTGCGGATCCTCGAGGATCTCGTGCGCGATCTCCCGGTAGATCGCCCTGCTGAACACGTACATGGTTCGCTCCGTGACGTCGCGGCGCCGGTGGCGGCGCCAGTGCAGTGCGTGCCTCTGAGTATCCGGCCGGGACGTGAAGCGTGGCAGCGACGACGTGTTAATTCAGCGTTAAGCCAGAAAAGGGCGCGCTCAATCTGTACCCACCGCTTGACGCTGAATGGGGACTTGCGAGCCGGTTCTCCCTCGGACCGCGGCGACCGCGCGGCGTAGCGCGCGGCGCGGGCGGTTCTCAGCGCAGATTACGGAGTCCTCACCGCCTCCGCGCCGGTACGGTCTGGCGCCATGAACTCTCCCGGCGTGCTGCTCACCCACCCATCGTCGCTGGAGCACGACACCGGGGACCATCCCGAACAGCCCGCTCGGATCAGCGTGATCGAGCGGGCGCTCGCCGCGGCTGAGTGGTGTGGGTACGAACGCGCCGTGTCGCCCGCGTGCCCCGAGGAATCGCTGCGCGCCGTGCATCCCGGGCGTTACGTGGACATGGTGCGGGAGATCGCGCAGGCGGGCGGGGGCCGACTCGACGTCGACACCGTCGCGTCGGAGGGCTCCTGGACCGCCGCGCTCCATGCGGCCGGGGGCGCACTCGAGCTCACCCGCCGCGTGATCGACGGGGAGGCGCGGACCGGCTTCTCACTCCACCGGCCGCCGGGCCACCACGCCGAACCGGACCGCGCGATGGGCTTCTGCCTGTTCAACAACGTCGCCGTCGCGGCGCGCTGGGCGCTGGACGAGCGGGGGCTGGACCGCGTGATGATCGTCGACTACGACGTCCATCACGGCAACGGCACCAACGCGATCTTCCACGCCGACCCGCGCGTCCTGTTCGTCTCCATCCACCAGTCGCCGCTGTATCCGGGGACCGGCGCGCTGGCGGACGTGGGATCGGGGCCCGGAGAGGGCCACAGCGTCAACCTGCCGGTGCCGCCGGGCTCGGGCGACGGCGTGTTCACGGGGCTCATCGACGGCGTCGCGCTGCCGCTCGCCCGTGCCTTCGAGCCCCAGCTGATCCTCATCTCGGCGGGGTTTGATGCGCACGTCGCCGACCCGCTTGCCGAGTGCACCGTCAGCGACTCGGGGTACGCGGCGATGACCGGGGCGCTGCGCGGTGCCGGCGACGAGCTCGGCGTGCCCGTCGCGGCGGTGCTGGAGGGCGGCTACTCGTTGCAGGCGCTGGGTGGCTCGGTGGTCGCGGCGGCACGGTCGCTCGCCGCCGGGCCCGGGGCGGGTGCCGTGCTCGACGGCGACGAGGCGGTCGACGGCGAGCCGCTCGTGGCCGGCGCCCGCGCGCACCTGTCGCGCTGGTGGCCCACGCTCGGCTGAGCTCCGGACTGCGGCCGTTCAGCGGCGCAGCGCCGCGCGCCAGGCGGCGATGACCCGAGCGGCGCACGCGGCGGTGCCGTAGCGCTCGGCGCGCGTCCGGCCACCTGACAGGCGCTCGGGAACCGCGTCGATGGCCGCCCGCCAGCGCTCCAGATCGAACGGCTCGCACAGCGTTCCGGGCAGATCGCGCAGGAGCTCCGGCGCGACGCCGACCGGTGTGGAGAGCACCGGCACCTCGCAGGCGAGCGCCTCGAGCGCCGCCAGGCCGAAGGACTCGCGCTCGGAGGTGACGAGCACCGCGTCGGCGGCGTTGACATAGGCGGCCATCTCACTCGGCGGGGTCGCCCCGAGCGTCATCAGCTCGGCGCCGGCCGCCCGGGCGAGCGCACGGGCCCGGTCGGCCCGCTTCTCCGGCCGCGCGGGATCAGCGGGCAGCAGCAGGTACCGGCCGTCCACGCGCAGGCCGAGCGTGTGACGGGCCGCCTGGCGCGGGGCCGGTGCGAACCGGCTGAGGTCGACGCCGGTGGGAAGCACGGCGACCGGTCGCCCGCGTGCCGCGGTGCGCGGGACGCGCTCGGCCAGGACCTCTGACACCGTGGCGACGACGTCCTGCAGCGGCAGCGCCGCGACGGTCAGCGCGCGGGATCGGGGATGGACGAGATCGGTGCCGTGCAGCGTCACCGCCCGGACCGCGGTCCTGACGGCGAGCGCGGGCCAGGCCGACAGCCCGAAATGCGCGTGCACGACGTCGAAGCGGCGCCCGCGGAAGCGGCGGCGCGCCTGGATCGCCGCGGCGACGTAGGCGCGCGGGTCGCCCGCGCCGCCGCCGAAGGCGAATACCTCGACGTCCACCTCGCCGCCGGCCCTCAGCGCCGTGACCTGGTCGGAGACGAACGAGCCGAGCGCCGGGCGGGCGTCGCTCGGCCACATGTTGGTGACGATCAGCGCGCGGATCACGTCGGGGCAATTGAAGCGGTCCGCCCGGGCGTTCGCAGTGGCGGGCGCCGCGCGCTCTGCCACCATGGTCCGGTGCGCTCCGAGCAACCCATAGCGGTCTTCGACTCCGGCGTGGGCGGCCTCACCGTGCTCCACGACCTGCTCGTCTCGCTTCCGGGCGAGGACTACGTCTACCTCGGCGACACCGCCCGGATGCCCTATGGCAGCCGGTCGCGCGACCAGCTCGAGGGGTTCGCGGTGCAGATCGCCGAGCACCTGCTCACGCTCGACGCCAAGCTGCTCGTCGTCGCCTGCAACACGCTCAGCGCCGCCGCGCTCGGCGCGCTGCAGGAGCATCTCGATCGCAGCGGCCACGACGTCGATGTGATCGGTGTGCTCGCGCCGGCCGCCCAGCAGGCGGTCGCAGCCACCCGGACGGGGCGGATCGGACTGCTCGCCACCCCGGCGACCGTCGGGTCCGGCGCCTACGAGCGCACGATTCGCTCCGCGGACCCGCACGTGCTCGTGCGCAGCGTCGCCTGCCCTGACCTGGCGAGCGTCATCGAGGCCGGGTTTCCGTTCGACGAGGCGCTCATGGCCACCGTGCGTGAGCACTGTGCGCCGTTGCGCGACGCCGACGTCGACGCCGTGATCCTCGGCTGCACGCACTACCCGCTGATCGCGCCCATGCTGCAGCGGATGCTCGGACGCGGGGTCACGCTCATCACCTCCGGGTTTGCGGTGACCCGTTCGGTCGAGCGGGCGCTGGCCGCCCGTCACCTGCTCAACCCGCGATCGGGCGAGGGCAGCTACCGGTTCCGCTGCACCGGAGCGGTCGACTCCTTCGAGGAGCTCGGCAGCCGCTTCCTGCAGATGCCGCTCGGCGAGGTGGCGCACGTCGACCTGGCACGGATCGGCGACAGGCCCCGGGTGTCGGTGGAGGGGCTCGCGGCATGAGTGGCGAGATCTCCGGAGCGCGGGCGCGCAGCGGCGGTCGCACCGCGCGGGAGCTGCGCCCGACCACGGTCCAGCCCGGATTCGTGCCCACAGCGACCGGTTCGGTGCTCATCTCGGTCGGCGAGACGCGGGTGATCTGCACGGCCTCGGCCGAGAACCGGGTGCCGCGCTGGATGGCGGGCTCAGGTCGCGGGTGGGTGACCGCCGAGTACGGGATGCTGCCCGCGTCCACCGGTGAGCGCAAGCAGCGCGACATCTCGCGCGGCCGGCCCGACGGCCGCTCGATCGAGATCCAGCGGTTGATCGGCCGCTCGCTGCGCGGCATCGTCGACTTCCAGGCGCTCGGAGAGTCGACGATCACGATCGATTGCGACGTGCTCACCGCCGACGGCGGGACGCGCTGCGCGTCGATCACCGGGGCGATGGTGGCGCTCGAGCTGGCCTGCCGGCGGCTCGTCTCCGAGGGCAAGCTCGAGCTCTTCCCATTGACCGGCACTGTCGCCGCGGTCTCGGCGGGGATCGTCGGCGGGGTGCCGCTGCTCGATCTCGACTACTCCGAGGATTCCGGCGCCGAGGTCGACGCCAACGTCGTGATGACGGGGGACGGAGGGCTCGTCGAGGTCCAGGCGACGGCTGAGCGCACGCCGCTCTCGCGCGCTCACCTCGACGATCTGCTCGAGCTCGCGGCTGGCGGGATCGAATCGCTGCGCGCGCTGCAGCAGCAGACCGTGCGTGACGCGACCGGCGGATGACCGACTCGCGCCGCCGCGGGCTGCCCGGCTCGCTGATGCTCTCGACTCGCAACGCCCATAAGGTGCGGGAGTTCGAGCGTCTGCTGGGGGTCGCCGGGATCGCGGTCGAGCCGCTTCCGGAGGCGGTGGAGCTGCCGCCGGAGGTCGGGGAGACGTTCGCCGGCAACGCGCTGCCCAAGGCCCGTGCGGCAGCCGCCGCGACGGGACGGGTCGCGATCGCCGACGACTCCGGCATCGAGGCCGAGGCGCTCGGCGGCCGGCCCGGGGTGCGCTCGGCACGGTACGCGGGCGAGCACGCCAGCGACGCGGAGAACCTGGGCAAACTGCTCGCCGAGGCGCCCGCCGGCAGCGGTCTGCGCTACGTCTGCGCGCTGGCCTGGGTCGACCCCGAGGCGGGGGAGGAGCATGTCGTCTTCGGCGAGTGCCGGGGGACGCTCGCCGCTCACATCGCCGGCGCGGGCGGGTTCGGGTATGACCCGGCATTCCTGCCCGACCAGACCACGGATGGCCAACCCGGCGGTGGCGTGGGCGCTGCTCGCACCATGGCCGAGCTCACCGACTCCGAGAAGGACGCGATCAGCCATCGCGGCCGCGCGGTCCGCGCGCTGCTGCAGTGGCTCACCGAGCGCGCGGACTGAGCTCGCCCAGGCCGGTCGGGGCCTCTCAGAACAGGTTGATGAACGCCGAGACGCCCACCGCGAGGGTGACTCCGGCGTAGCCGTAGTACCCCTGGAGCAGCAGGATGGCGGCCGTCACCAGGCAGACGAGCACGGTGACGATCCAGGCGATCCGTCCGAGGTCCATGGAGGACATTCTGGCCACCCACGGGGACGGTCACCCCATGGGCGCCCCACGATTGCAGGCGGTGATTCTCGCAATTTGCGGGAAAATGGGCGGAATCGGTCGCGTTCGTCCGCGGGGTCTGGTGAGAATGGGGCAGGAGGGGAGTGCCGGCGCTCACGAGCGTCCGCATGCCCTGTTAAGTTCGACGATTCCAACCACCTCCCAAGGAGGAGCAAGTGACGAAGTCTGAATTCGTAGACCAGGTCGCCGACCGTGCCGGGCTGAGCAAGAAGGACGCAGGTGATGCGGTGGATGCGATGCTGGAGACGATCGAGGACGCGCTCAAGCGCGGCAGCGACGTGACGTTCTCGGGCTTTGGCAAGTTCAGCGTCTCCGACCGAAGCGCTCGCGAGGGTCGTAACCCGGCCACCGGTGAGAAGATCCAGATCGCGGCCTCCCGGGTCCCGAAGTTCACCGCCGGCGCCGCGCTCAAGAAGGCCGTCAAGTAGCACGGCTCTGGGTGTGTGCAGCGGAGCCAGCCGGGTTGCGCTCGCGGTGAGCGGGGTGACCCAGGCGCCGGCTCCGCCGCTCCCGGTCGGCGATCGCCTCGCCGAGCGGGTCGCCGAGAGGCGATCGCAGATCGTGCTCGGCATCGACCCCGACCCGGCGCGGCTGTGGCCGGCCGCGCGCGAGGAGGCCGGGGACGCGGAAGGATCGCCGCTCGTCCGTGCCGGGCGGGCGGTCGCGGCCCACTGCCGCCTGCTGCTCGACGCGGCGGGCGGCGAGTGCGTCGCGGTGAAGTTCCAGGTCGCATGCTTCGAGCGGCTTGGTGCGCCCGGCTGGGCAGCGCTGGGGGAGGCGGTGCGCGCTGCGCGTGATCGCGGCCTGCTCGTGATCGCCGACGCCAAGCGCGGCGACATCGACATCTCGGCGCGCGCATACGGTCAGGCGTTCTTCGGCGGATGTGAGAGTCCGTTCGGGCCGCTGCCCGGTCTCGGAGCCGATCTGCTCACCGCCAATCCGCTGCTCGGCCGCGATTCCCTCGAGGCGCTGCTCGCCGAGGCCCGTGCCGGCAGCGGCGGCCTGTTCGTCCTCGTGCGGACATCCAACCCCGGCGCCGCCGACGTCCAGGACCTGGCTCTCGCCTCCGCAGGCACCGTGAGCGACGCGCTCGCCTCGCTGGTGGCGGAGCTGGGGCGAGCCGGGGTCGGTGCCAACGGCCTGTCGGATGTCGGCGCTGTGACGGGCGCGACTGCGCCCGAGCATCTGGAGCGTCTGCGCGAGGCGATGGGCAACGCGATTCTGCTGCTGCCGGGGATCGGCGCGCAGGGCGCGAGCGGCGAGGGACTCGATGCGGCGTTCGCCCCCGGGCCGGCGGGTGGGCTGGTGAGCGCCTCGCGCGCCATCGCCTACGCGGCCGAGGCCCGCGGTGGCGGGGATCCTGCCCAGGCGGCCCGCGCCGAGGCGGCGCGGCTGCGCGAGATGGTCTGGAATCTCTACGCCTGAGCCAACCGAGCCGCGGTCCCCACGCCACCACGCCGAGCGGTCCTCAGTCGACGACCCCGGGCGGTCCGGGGGCGAGCGCCGGTATGATCGCGGCCTCATGTCGCGTTACATCGCGCGCTTGATGGCTCTGCTCGCGATCGCCGCTGTGGCTGTCGGTGTCTATGTGGTCGTCCACGACAACCTGGCCACGCGCCATTCCCCACCGGCCCATTCGGCCGGCAAAACCCACCGCCATCGTCATGGCCACCACCATCACCCCCGGCACGCCAAATCGAAGTACTACACCGTGAAGTCGGGCGACACGCTGAGCTCGATCGCGGGCCATACGGGCGTCTCGATGGGACGGCTGGAGTCGCTCAACCACTCGCTGCACCCGCCCTACAGCCTGCAGGCCGGACAGAGGCTGAGGCTGAGTCGATGAATCGGGACGGTGCAGGCCGGAAGCGCTCGGGTGCGCTCCGGCGGTTCGGGCACGGCCGCGGGCCGGCGCTCGCGCTGTTGCTCTGCGTGCTCGCCGCGTGGTGCTCGCTGCCCGGTGCGGCGGCCGCGAGCTCGGTGAGCGGCGGGGGAGGCCCCGCGCCGCCCTCGCTGGCCCTGCGAGCCGGGGCTCTGTACGTGCCGGCCACCGGACAGATGCTCTACGCCAACAATCTCAACAAGCGCCGCGCGATCGCCAGCACGACGAAGATGATGACGGCGCTGGTCACGCTGCAGCACGTCAAGAACCTCAACACCGTCTTCGCCTATCCGGACTATCGCGTCGCGGCCGACGACTCGCAGATCGGCCTGCGCGTGGGGGAGCGGATGACGGTCCACGACCTGCTCTACGCGATGATGCTGCCCAGCGCCGACGACGCGGCGGAGGATCTCGCCGACAACGTCGGCCACGGCTCGGTCGCCCGCTTCATCTCCTGGATGAATGCCGACGCCCGCATGCTCGGCCTGACCGGGACGCACTTCTCCACGCCGAGCGGGGTCGACACCGCCGGCAACTACTCCACCGCGGCCGACCTGGTGCACCTCGCGCAGTACGACCTCTCGCACTATCCCTTCTTTGCGCAGGTCGTGCGGACGGCCCGCGCGACGCTGGGGTCGGGGCCGGCGCCCGATGTCTCCAACCTCAACCTGCTGGTCGGCCGCTACCCGTGGGTGATCGGGGTCAAGACCGGTCACACCAACGACGCCGGATGGGTGCTCGTCGCCGCCGGGCAGCGTGACGGGCTGCGGCTCGTCGACGACGTCCTGGGCACGCCGACCGACGACGGCAGCGACGACGAGGCGCTCGCGCTGCTGCAATGGGGCTACGCCAACTTCCGGATGTTCACGCCGCTGCACGCCCAGCAGGCCGTCGCACGGCTGCCGGTCAAGGATCAGCCCGGGCTGCGGGTGCCGGTCCACGCGACGCGGGGCTTCCGGCGGGTGCTCGCCCGCTCGAGCCAGGTCGGGCTCCGCGTGCAGGTGCCCCACCGGCTCGCCGGCCCCCTGCCCTCCGGCACCGTGGTGGGGCACGTGCTGGTCGTCGACGGCGCTCGCACACTCACGCGCGTGCCGGTCGTGATCGAACGGCGGCTCAAGGCCGTCCCCCGGCTGGTTCTCGTCGGGCGCTTCTTCTCGAACCGGCCGTGGTTGATCGCGCTGATCGTGCTCGCCGCGCTCGGAGGCATCGGCGGGATGTGGTGGAGAGTCCTCGGTGGCGGTGGACCGCGCGGCCGCGGCCGAGGCCGTCTTTCGCGAGAGAAGGTCCGGCGCACCGCGTCGACCTGGGAGCGCGCATGATCATCACGGTCACGCTGAACGCCGCGATCGACAAGACGCTCGAGGTGCCGAGCTTCACCCCTGGGCGGCGTCACCGGACCGTCGATCAGACGACGATGCCGGGCGGCAAGGGCGTGAACATCGCCCGCGCGATCAAGCGGCTCGGGCAGCCGGTGATCGTGACCGGCTTCGCGGGCGGTGCCACCGGCGGGCGCATCATCGACGCGCTGGACCGCGAGTCGGTCCTCAACGACCTCGTGCGCATCGAGGACGAGTCACGCACCAACACGGCCGTGCTGGACCCGACCACCGGGGTCCACACCGAGATCAACGAGCGCGGCCCGGCGGTCTCCGCCGGCGAGCTCGAGCAGTTCCGGGAGAAGCTGGTCTACCTCGCCCAGGGCGCGTCGATCTGCGTGTTCGCCGGCTCGATCCCGCGCGGCGTGGCGCCCGACATCTACTACTCGCTGATCCGAGACGTCCATCGCCTCGGGGTGACCACGATGATCGACGCCGAAGGCGAACCGCTGCGCCTCTCGATGCGCGCGGAGCCAGACATCGTCTCGCCCAACGAGCTGGAGGCCGAGGAGCTCGTCGGTCATGAGTTCAATGACGCCGACGACAAGGCCGGGGCCGTCGCCGAGATGGTCCGGCTCGGCGCGCGCGAGGCGATCATGACCGTTCCCGACGGCTGTTTTGCGCGGATCGAGGGAAAGGACGGGCCGGGCATCTACCGCGTCACGGTCGCCGAGCAGGAGGTCCGCTCCTCGGTCGGCTCCGGTGACGCGTTCCTCGCCGGCTACGTCGCGGCGCGCTACGGCGGCTCGGACCCGGTCGACTGCCTGCGGTTCGGCGTGGCGTGCGGAGCGGAGTCCACCCAGCACTTCGGCGCCGGAATCATCGATCCGGCCCGGGTCGAGCGCCTGCTCGGCGACGTCGGCTGCGAGCAGCTTCCGGAAGGCGCCGAGGTCGACTGACCTCCCGCGCGCGACGGGCGGATCCTGCGCCCGCTGGGTGGGGTTGTCAGGGGGCGGACCGGTAGTCCTCCGCGGCCTGCCGGACTAGGATGAGAACGTCGGCGCCACGCGCCGAATTCCTCCCTGAATTGTCCGACCGGAGGGCTACCCTCAGCCAATGGAAATAGAGATCGGCCGCGGAAAGAAGGCCCGCCGGGCCTATGGATTCGACGACATCGCGATCGTGCCGTCGCGGCGCACGCGTGACCCCGACGATGTCGACATCTCATGGACGCTCGGTCCCTACCGCTTCGATCTGCCGCTGCTCGGCGCCGCGCTGGACGGCGTCGTCTCGCCCGAGACCGCTGGGCTGCTCGGCAAGCTGGGCGGGCTGGCCGTGCTCAACCTCGAGGGCATCTGGTGTCGCTATGAGAACGCCGACGAGATCATGGAGCGAGTCGCGACGTTCTCGCCCGACATCGCCACGCGCGAGTTGCAGGACATCTACCGCGAGCCGGTCAAGCCCGAGCTGATCGCGCAGCGGGTCAAGGAGATCAAGGCGCACGGCGTCGTCGCGGCCGCGTCGCTGACCCCGCAGAAGGTGCGTCGCTACTACGAGGTGGCGCTCGAGGCCGGGCTCGACATCCTGGTGATCCAGGGCACCGTCGTCTCCGCCGAGCACGTCTCGCGTGACGAGTCGCGGCCGCCGCTCAACCTCAAGGAGTTCATCCGCGAGGTCGAGGTGCCGGTCGTCGTCGGTGGTTGCGCCTCCTACCACACGGGCCTGCACCTGATGCGCACCGGCGCGGCCGGCGTGCTCGTCGGCGTCGGCCCGGGCCAGATCTGCACCACCCGCGGCGTGCTGGGCATCGGCGTGCCGCAGGCGACCGCGATCGCCGACGTGGCGGCGGCGCGGTTGCAGCACCTGATGGAGACCGGTGAGACGGTCAAGGTGATCGCCGACGGCGGCATGAAGAACGGCGGCGACGTCGCCAAGGCCATCGCCTGCGGCGCCGACGCCGTGATGCTCGGCTCCGCGCTGGCGCGCGCGTACGAGTCGCCGGGCCGCGGCTACAACTGGGGGATGGCGACGTTCCATCCCACGCTGCCGCGTGGTACCCGCGTCGCGACCAAGCAGAACGGCACCCTCGAGGAGATCGTCAAGGGCCCGGCGCGTGAGAACGACGGCACGTTCAACCTGATGGGCGGCCTGCAGACGTCGATGGCGACCTGCGGCTATCGCGACATCGCCGAGTTCAATCGCGCCGAGCTGATGGTCGCCCCGGCCCTCCAGACCGAGGGTAAGTCGCTCCAGCGCGAGCAGGGCGTCGGCATGGGCGCCCGCGGCACGAGCGCCACCGTGGGAGTGACCGATTAGCTCCGGGAGCCGGGCCGGCGAAGGGCTCGGACCGGAGGCGCACGTCCAGGCGGCGGCCGCGCTTCTGGACGGTGCGCCCGTGGAGGGGGCGCCGCGCGACGACGGCCTCGACGACGTGCGCGCGACCACGGACGAGGTCGTCGTGCTCGACTACGGCGGTCAGTACTCCCAGCTGATCGCCCGGCGGGTCCGTGAGTGTGGGGTGTTCTCCGAGTTGCTGCCCTACCACGTGGGGGCGGCCGAGGTCGCCCGCCGGCGTCCGCGTGGGGTGATCCTGTCCGGCGGCCCCGCGTCGGTGTACGCCGACGGCGCTCCCGAGCTCGACCGCGAGCTGCTGGAGCTCGGCGTCCCGGTGCTCGGGATCTGTTACGGCATGCAGCTGATCGCGCGGGCCCTCGGTGGGACGGTCCAGGGAGCGGAGATCGGCGAGTTCGGCCGCTCCCAGCTCAACCTGCGGGAGACCGGACGGTTACTGGCCGGCACCCCGCCGGAGCAGAGCTGCTGGATGTCGCACCGCGACACCGTGTTCACGGCGCCCCCGGGCTTCACCCCGCTGGCGTCATCCACCGCCTCGCCGGTGGCTGCCTTCGAGTCCGTCGAGCGCAGCATCTACGGGATCCAGTTCCATCCCGAGGTCGTTCACACGCCCTACGGGCAACAGGTTCTGGAGAACTTCCTCGGTGACGTGTGCGGCTGTCCGCGCGACTGGTCCGCGGCGTCGGTGATCGAGGATCAGGTCGCTCGGATCCGGGCCCAGGTCGGAGACGGCCAGGCCATCTGCGGCCTGTCGGGCGGGGTGGACTCGAGCGTCGCCGCGCTGCTCGTCCACCGGGCGATCGGCGATCAGCTCACCTGCGTGTTCGTCGACCACGGGCTGATGCGCAAGAACGAGGGGGAGCAGGTGGTCCGCGCGTTCCGTGACCACTTCAAGGTGCCGCTGGTCGCCGTCGACGCCAGCAACCGCTTCCTCGACAAGCTGCAGGGCGTCTCGGACCCTGAGACCAAGCGCAAGATCATCGGCGCCGAGTTCATCCGCGTGTTCGAGGAGGAGGCCGCCAAGCTCCAGGACGCGCGGTTCCTGGTGCAGGGGACGCTCTACTCCGACGTGATCGAGTCCGGTGGGGGGACGGGGGCGGCGACGATCAAGTCCCACCACAACGTGGGCGGGCTGCCCGAGGACCTCCAGTTCGAGCTCGTGGAGCCACTGCGCGCGCTGTTCAAGGACGAGGTGCGGGCCGTCGGCGCCGAGCTCGGGCTGCCCGAGCGGCTCGTGTGGCGCCAGCCGTTCCCGGGACCTGGCCTCGCGATCCGCATCGTCGGCGGCGAGGTGACCCGCGAACGCCTCGATGTCCTCCGCGAGGCCGACTCGATCCTCCAGGAGGAGATCCGCCGCGCCGGGCTCTACCGCGAGCTCTGGCAGTCCTTCTGCGTCCTGCCCGACATCCGCACCGTCGGCGTCCAGGGCGACGAGCGCACGTACGGCTCGGTGATAGCGATCCGCGCGGTCACCTCCGACGACGCGATGACCGCCGACTGGGCCCGGCTGCCGTATGACCTGCTCGAACAGATCTCTCTGCGGATGATCAACGAGATTCGGCCGGTTGGTCGGGTGGTGCTGGACATCACGTCCAAGCCGCCGGGCACGATTGAGTGGGAGTAAGCCGGGGGCGAGGGGTAGCGCTTCTTCCCCAACAACGCTCCCCTGAGGGCCGCGACGCCTCCGTACCTCGGAGCGTTCGCGATTGGGCAAGAATCGCTACCCCTCGCCCCAACTCCCATCGCCGTGCCCGCTGACGTCACGTCCCCGAGGGGGCGTTTGCGTCATGCCTTCGTTCGTGGCGACCGGCCTTTTGACGAAGCGTGGCGGTTGACGGGCCGATCGCAGAAGCACCGAGCGGGCGCGCAACGGAGGATCAAGCCGCGGTCGGAGGGCCACCACCCGCGTCAGCCCTCCACGCCACGAAAACGCGAATCCCCGGCGAGTACAGGCCCGACGAAGGGGCTGACCCACAAAGGCAGGCGGTCTCGGTCAAACCAGGCGGCCGACTCGATCTCGACGGGGTCAATGCGGAGGTCCGGGGAGGAGAGCTCGGCGCGGACGACGCGGATCTCGTCGCGGCGGCGGTAGATGGTGCCGCGCAGCTCGCCGTGGAGCTGCCAATCGGCGTCCCCGAGCCCGAGTTCCTCCTCCATCTCGCGCCGTGCGGTGACCAGCGGATCCTCGCCGCGCTTGCTGGCGCCTCCCGGGAGGTCCCAGGCGCGCGAGCCGTACGTGTGGCGCACGAGCAGCACGCGGCCCCCGTCGGTGATCAGGCATTTGACGCCCGCCGTGACCGGCCGCTGCAGCGCCCAGCGCAGCTGCAGCCCGCGGAACGCGACCCGGTACCCCAGCCGCTTGAGTCCGACGGTCGATCGCATTGAGCAAAAGCGTACGAACCGGGCGCCGCGACGATGGTGTCGAGGGCGCGCGGGGGCGGCTATAGTCAGCGGCCGCCGCGCGCCCGGCCGCGCGGCGCGAACACGTGCCATGAAGACCTACGTAGCCAAACCCACAGACCGCGAGCGCAACTGGCTCGTCGTGGACGCCAACGGGCAGACGCTCGGCCGGCTCGCGACCCAGATCGCCGACGCGCTCCGCGGGAAGCGCAAGCCGACCTATACACCGCACATCGACACCGGCGACTTCGTCATCGTGGTCAATGCCGAGAAGATCGCGGTCACCGGCAAGAAGCTCTCTGACAAGCGGTACTACCGCCATTCCGGGTACCCGGGCGGGCTGAAGTCCCGCACGCTTCAGGAGATGCTCGATCGCCGCCCGGAAGAAGTCATCCGCATCGCCGTCAAGGGGATGCTGCCCAGGAACCGCCTCGCGCGCAAGCAGCTCACCAAGCTGAAGGTCTACGCGGGTCCGGACCATCCGCACGCCGCCCAGCAGCCGCAACCGATGGAGATTTCGCAGTGAGCGAGACGGACAACCCCGACGGCCCGCGCAGCGAGAAGCCCGAGCTCACCCCCGAGGAGGCCGCCGGAGCATCCAGCGCCGATCCCGCGGGCTCATCCGAGGACGAAGCGACGCAGGCCGCCGACACGCCGCGAGCGGAATCGTCGCAGGACGCTCCGACGACTTCGGCCGCCGAGCAGCCGGCCGGCGAGAATCACCCCGCTCCCGCCGAGGAGCCCGCCGCTCCCGCCGAGGAGCCCGCCGCTCCGGCCGAGGAGCCCGCCGCTCCCGCCGAGGAGCCCGCCGCTCCGGCCGAGCAGCCCGCTCCGCAGGCCGAGGCCGAGGCCGAGTCCGCCGAGCAGCCCGCCGGCGCGGACGCCGAGGAGCTCACTCCCCGCGTCCGCCCCGAGATTCCGGGCGCCGACCTCATTCCGGACATCGTCAGCGACGGCGATGAGTACCTCGATGCCGAGGCTCGCGCCGCCGCCGAGGCGGACGCCGAGGCGGCCGCCGCCGGTGAGGGCGACGACGAGGAGACACCCCAGCCGATCGCCGACGCCGCGATCGACCTCGCCTCCGGTGCCCGTTACACGGCCACCGGCAAGCGTAAGACGGCTGTCGCCCGCGTGATCCTCAAGCCCGGCACCGGCGCGTACACGATCAACGGCAAGACGCTGGACGAGTTCTTCCCGCGAGCCACGCTGCAGCGGATCATCCGCCAGCCGCTCGAGACGGTCGGCTACGAGTCGCGCATGGATGTCATCGCTCGCATGCACGGCGGAGGCGTCGCCGCCCAGGCCGGCGCGCTGCGTCACGGCGTCTCCAAGGCGTTGCTGGAGGCCGACCCGAACCTGCGTGGCGAGCTCAAGCGCCGCGGGTTCCTCACGCGTGATCCGCGCGTGAAGGAGCGCAAGAAGGCAGGCCTCAAGAAGGCCCGCAAGCGCCCGCAGTTCTCCAAGCGCTAGTCCGACCCCGCGGGCCGAGACGATGGCGCGGCAGATGTTCGGGACCGACGGCGTGCGGGGGCGCGCCGGCGACTTCCTGACGGCCGAGCTGGCGCTGGCGATCGCGCGCACCGCGACGGCGCGGCTGCCGCGGACGCCCGATCAGCGCCCCGGGGTGCTCGTCGTCCGTGACACTCGCGAGTCCGGGGAGATGCTCGAGGCCGCGATCGCGGCCGGCATCACCGCTGCCGGTGGCGACGCGCTGCTGGCCGGCGTGCTGCCGACGCCGGCGGCGCCGATGCTCGTCCGCCGCCACGGCCTGTCGATGGCGGTCGTGATCTCGGCATCGCACAACCCCTACGAGGACAACGGGATCAAGCTGTTCGGCTCCGACGGGTTCAAGCTCGACGACGAGACCGAGCATGCGATCGAGGCCGAGCTCGCGGCCGGGGTCGCACCGCTGGATGGACCCGCGGAGATCGGCCGGGTCCACCAGCTGCACGGAGCGCTGGAGGATTACCTGCGCGAGCTCCACACCCGCTTTGAGGCTCTCGACCTCTCCGGACGCCGGATCCTGCTCGACACCGCGCACGGGGCGACGTTCGAGGCCGCCCCGGAGATCTTCCGCCGGCTCGGTGCCGACGTCGAGGTGCTCGCCAACCAGCCGGACGGGCGCAACATCAACGACGGCTGCGGCTCGACGCACCTGGACAACCTCCGGACGGCGCTCACCGCCGGCGATCACGAGGTCGGGTTCGCCTTCGACGGCGACGGTGACCGGGTGCTCGCAGTCGACGGCGACGGCACGGTGGTCGACGGGGACGAGTTGGTGGCGCTTGCCGCGTTGCACCTGCACGGGCTGCAGCGGCTGCCCGGTGGAGGGGTCGCGGTGACCGTGATGACCAACTTCGGCTTCCACACCGCGATGGACGAGGCGGGGATCGAGGTCGCCGTCACCGCCGTCGGGGATCGCTACGTGCTTGACGAGTTGCGCCGGCGCGGCTGGGCGCTCGGCGGCGAGCAGTCCGGCCATATCCTCGAGCTCGGGTTCGGCCCCTCGGGCGATGGGATCGCGAGTGCGCTGCTCACCCTCGAGGCGCTGGGCGGCCGCGATCTCCGGGAGCGCGGGGCGATGCAGAAGCTGCCCCAGCGGCTGGTCAACGTGCGCGCCGACAGCCGCGACGCCCTGGACGGCGCGATCGACGCCCCATCGCTCACCGAGGCCGTCGCCCGTGAGTCCGATGGCCTGCAGGGGCGCGGGCGGGTGCTCGTGCGCACCTCCGGGACCGAGCCGCTGATCCGCGTCATGGTGGAGGCCCCCACGGAGGCCGAGGCCGACGCGGCATGCGAACGCCTGTGCGAGGCCGTCCGCGCGGCGCTCGGCGCACAGTAACCTCAGAGTGCCCTCTGCTCGCCTGGGGCGAGCCACATTCCCAGGAGGACACCCCATGTGCGGCATCGTCGGTTACGTCGGACCTCGGAAGGCACGCCCCCTGCTGATGGAAGGGCTCGAGAAGCTCGAGTACCGCGGATATGACAGCGCCGGGATCTCGGTCCTCGAAGGAGACCGGATCGACGCCGTCCGCGCGGTCGGCAACCTCAACGCGCTGCGCGTCGCAATCGCCGATCGCGACAGCCGCCGCACCGCCGGCGCGGACGGTGTGGCGGTGGCGGTCGCCGAGCAGGCCGTCGAGACCGGGATCGGTCACACGCGCTGGGCGACCCACGGCCGGGTCACCGAGGAGAACGCGCACCCGCACTTCGACACGACCGACAGCATCCACATCGTCGTCAACGGCATCGTGGAGAACTACATCGCGCTCAAGGCGCGGTTGATGGAGACGACCCCCGCCCCGCGCTTCACCTCCGAGACCGACGCCGAGGTGATCGCCCACCTCGTCGCCCATCACTACGACGGCGATCTGCTGGCCGCGGTGCGCGCCGCGTACGCCGAGATGCGCGGCCACTACGCGTTCGTCGCGATGAGCGCGCAGGACCCGGGGCTGCTCGTCGCCGTTCGCCGTGAATGCCCGCTGATCATCGGCGTCGGGGAGGGCGAGCGCTTCGTCGGCTCCGCGATCCCCGCGTTCCTGCGCGAGACCCGCCGCGTGCAGTACATCCTCGACGACGAGATCGTGGCCGTCCGGCCCGAGGGCGTGGAGTTCACCACCGCCGAGGGCGACCCGGTCGAGCGGGAGGTCTCCGAGATCGAGTGGGACGCCGACACGGCGGAGAAGCAGGGCTATGAGACCTTCATGCTCAAGGAGATCCACGAGCAGGCCGACGCGGTGGCCGAGACGATCGGCGAGCGCGCTGCGCGCGGCTGGGGGATCGACCTCGGGATCGTCACCGACCCGGCGAAGGACGGCGCCGACGCCACACCGATCGACGACGAGTTCCTCAAGCGCATCCGGCGCGTCGTCGTGGTCGCCTGCGGGACCGCGTACCACGCCGGCCTGATCGGCCGTTACGCGATCGAGCACTGGGCACGGGTCCCGGTCGAGGTCGAGGTCGCCTCCGAGTACCGCTACCGCGACCCGGTCGTCGGACCCGACGACCTCGTGATCGGGATCTCGCAGTCGGGCGAGACGCTCGACACGCTGGTTGCGATGCAGACCGCGCGGGCCCGCGGCGCGCGGGTGCTGGCGCTCACCAACGTGATGGGCGCGCAGATCACGCGCGAGGCCGACGGCACGCTCTACACCCGCGCGGGGCTGGAGATCGGCGTCGCGGCGACCAAGACCTTCGTCAGCCAGATCACGGCGATGTACCTGGTCGCCTTCCGGCTCGCCGAGGTGCGCGGTGTGATGGACCGCGCGGCCCTGAAGCCGCCGATCTCCGATCTCAAGCGGCTGCCGCACCTGATCAGCGAGTTCATGGCGCGTGACGCATCGCCGATCGAGACCGTCGCGGCCTCGGTTCATCAGGCGGACTTCTTCATGTACCTCGGGCGCCACATCGGTCTTCCGGTCGCACTGGAGGGTGCGCTCAAGCTCAAGGAGATCTCCTACATCGCCACCGACGCGTATGCGGCCGGTGAGATGAAGCACGGGCCGATCGCGCTCCTGGACCAGGACACGCCGGTGGTCGTGGTCGCCACCGACTCGCCGGTCCGGGAGAAGCTCGTCTCCAACATCCAGGAGGTCCGCGTCCGCGGGGCGCGGGTGATCGCGATCGCCACCGAGGGCGACGCCGAGATCGCCGAGCACGCCGACGAGGTCATCTGGGTGCCGGCGACCCACTGGATGCTGGCGCCACTGCTCGCGGTCATCCCCCTGCAGTTGCTCGCGTACCACATCGCCCGTTCGCGCGGCCTCAACGTCGACCAGCCGCGCAACCTGGCCAAGACGGTCACCGTCGAGTGACTCGTCCGGGCGAGCATCCGGCCGGCGCGGCCCCCGCCGCGGCGGTTCCAGGCGTGGGTCTCGACCTGCTGGAGATCGACCGCCTCGAACAGGCGCTCACTCGCCGGCCGCGCCTCGAGCATCGGATCTTCACCGACGGCGAGCGGGCGTACGCGGCCGCCCGCGCGCGCCCGGGCCAGCACCTTGCCGCCCGTTTCTGCGCCAAGGAGGCGGTGGCCAAGGCGCTCGGTCTGGAGAGTTGGGAGTGGCGTGAGGTCGAGGTCGTCTCGCCGCCCCGCGGCGGCGCGCCGGAGATCGTGCTCCACGGCGGGATCGCAGTACGTGCGCGTGAGCTCGGTGTCGGCTCGGTGCGGCTGTCGTTGACCCACACACGCGTTCAGGCCGGTGCGGTGGCGATAATCGAGCGGACATGATGGAGTTGTCTGGATGACGCCGCTGCCCGCCTGGCTGACGCCGTTGCCCGACGCCGCCCAGCAGCGCGCGATCGACGCGTGGGCGATCGAGGATCGAGGGATTTCGTCGCTCGACCTGATGGAGAACGCCGGCGGGGCGCTGGCCGAGCTCGTCGACACGCGGGTGCCCAACGGCCGCATTGCGGTCGTCTGCGGCAAGGGCAACAACGGCGGCGACGGATTGGTCGCTGCTCGGTGGCTGCGCGGCCGCCAGCGTGAGGTCGACGTGCTGCTGCTGACTGCCGGCGAGGCGCTCACCGGCGACGCCCGGGCCAACCTGGACAGCCTCACCGGCGAGGCGCCCCGGCTGTTCACCAGCGAAGCGCTGACCGGCGCGGCGGTGATCGTCGACGCGATCTTCGGCACCGGCTTCTCGGGCGAGCCGCGAGATGAGGCCGCTGATGCGATCGCCGCCATCAACCGCTCGGCGGACGGCGAGCGGCCGCCGGTCATCGTGGCCTGCGACGTGCCGAGCGGCGTGGATGCGTCGACTGGCGAGGTGGCGGATATCGCGGTGCGCGCCCAGCTCACGGTGACGTTCTCCGCGGCCAAGCCCGGACTGTGGATCGCGCCCGGGAAGGGGCACGCCGGTGAGATCACGGTCCTGGACATCTCGATCCCGACCGGAGCGCCAGCCGAGCCCCAGATCGGGCTGATCGAGCCCCAGGTGGTCGATCTGATCCCGCGTCGCGGCCCTGACTCGACGAAGTTCGCGGCCGGCGCGGTTCTCGTGTGCGGCGGATCGACCGGGCTCACCGGAGCGCCGAGCCTCGCCTGCGAGTCCGCGCAGCGTGCCGGTGCCGGCTATGTGACCGCGCTCGTTCCGGCTTCGCTGAACCTCGTCTTCGAACAGCGACTGCTCGAGGCGATGTCCCTCCCGCTGCCCGATGAGGACGGCGCGTTGACGGTCAAGGCGCTGGAGACGGTGCTCGAGCGCACCGAGCGAGCGGACGCGCTGGTGCTCGGGCCTGGGATCGGCCGCGAGGCGGGCACCCAGAAGCTCGTCCGCCGCGTCGCACGACGCGCCGAGATCCCGCTGCTGCTCGACGCCGACGGTCTCCATGCCTTCGCGGGCCGCCTGGATGCGCTCGCCGGCCGCCCGGCGACGACGGTGCTCACCCCACATGCGGGCGAGCTCGGGCGCCTGCTCGAGCGCTCCAGCGAGGAGATCGAGGCGCACCGGCTCGCCGCCGCCCGGGAGGCTGCCCACATCGCGCAGGCGGTCATCGTGCTCAAGGGAGACGACACGCTCGTCGCCGAGCCCGACGGGCGCGTCGCGGTGAGTCGCGGCGGGGCGACGGCGCTGGCCACCGCGGGGACGGGCGACGTGCTCTCCGGGGTCATCGGCGCCTATCTGTCCAAGCGGATGGACCCGTTCGAAGCGGCCTGCGCCGGGGTGCTCGTTCATGCCCGCGCGGGCGTGCTCGCCGCGGAGACGCTGGCGACAGAGGGCGTCATCGCGCGTGACGTCATCGAGCTCTTGCCCCACGCGCGCGCCAGCGCGCTGCGCTCCTAGCGCGTCCGCGAGTGCTGCGCGCCCTGGCCCGGATCAACCTCGCCGCGAGCGAGCGCAACGCGGCACGGCTGTGCGCCGGCCTGAGCGGCGATGCGACGCTGTGCGCGGTGGTCAAGGCGCGTGCCTCCGGGCACGGCGCAGCCCAGGTCGCGCGTGCGGCGCTGGCGGGCGGGGCGCGCTCGCTGGCGGTCGCGACCGCCGGCGAGGCGGCGGAGCTGCGTGAGCAGGGGATCGCCGCCGAGGTCCCCGTGCTGGTGCTCGGTGCGGTGAGCGACGAGGAGCTGCCCACAGCGCTGAGTGCCGGTGGCGAGCTCGTCGCGTGGGACCCGGCGTTCGTCGACTCGCTGGCGCGTGCGGCGTGCAGGCTCGGGTTGGCGCGGCCGGTCCGGGTCCACGTCAAGTACGACACTGGGCTGGGGCGGTTGGGAACCCGGGACCGAGAGCAGGCGCTGGCCGTCGCCGGCCAGATCTGCTCCGCACCCGGGCTCGCGCTGCACGGCGCGATGACCCACACCGCGACCGCGGATGGCGACCCCGAGTTCCTCGCGGTGCAACTCGCGGCGTTCCGACCCTTCGTGGAGCGGATCAGGCGCGTGGCTCCGATCGTCGCTCACGCGGCCAACAGTGCGGCCACCGTCGCCGAGCCGGCCAGCCACTTCGACATGGTCCGCTGCGGGATCGCCCTGCACGGCTGTGACCCGATGAACCAGGATCCCGGCGCCTGGCAGCTCGAACCGGCGCTGGCGCTGACCTCCTATGTCGCTGCGGTCAAGCGCCTGGCTCCGGGCGAGTCCGTCGGCTACGGGCGACGGTTCATCGCCGAGCGCGACACATGGATCGCGACGGTGCCGATCGGATACGCCGACGGCCTCGCCCGCGCGCATACCAACAACGGCGAGGTGCTGATCTCCGGACGTCGCCGGCCGATCGCCGGCACCGTCTCGATGGACAACATCACGGTCGATCTCGGACCCGACAGCGATGTGCGGGTGGGGGCGGAGGTGGTGCTGATCGGGCGCTCGGGCGAGGAGTGGATCACCGCCGAGGAGGTGGCGCGCCGAATCGACACGATCAACCACGAGGTGCTCTGCCGGCTCTCCGAGCGCGTGACACGCCGCTGGCATCGTGACGGGGAGGTCGTCGCGTGACGGGCGCCGGCGGACCGGCCGGCGGTCGTCAGCCGCTGGCGGCGTTCGCGGCCGCGGCCGCCGAAGCCGGGACGCAGGCCTGGCTGGTCGGCGGGGTCGTCCGAGATCGGTTGCTCGACCGGCCGACGCTCGACCTCGATGCGGTGGTGGCCGGCGATCCGGCCGCGCTGGCCCGCGACGTCGGCCGCCGCGCCGGCGGTCATGCGTTCGAGCTCTCCGAGGCGTTCGGCAGCTGGCGGGTGACGGCACGTGACCATCGCTGGCAGCTCGACCTGCTCGGCCTCGGTGCCTCGAGCCTGGAGGACGATCTCGCCCGGCGTGACCTCACGATCAACGCGATCGCGGAGCCGTTGCTGGCCGATGGCCGAACCGGGCCGGCGATCGACCCCTTCGGCGGGCTCGAGGATCTGCGCGCCGGACGGCTGCGAATGGTCTCCGAGCGATCGTTCGGCGATGATCCGCTGCGCGTGCTGCGCCTGGCCCGGTTCGCCGCGCAGCTCGGCTTCACCGTCGAGCCCGCCACCAGGGCACAAGCGCGGGAGAGTGCGAGCGCGCTGTCCGCGGTCGCCGGGGAGCGGATCTTCGCCGAGCTGCGCGGCGTCGTCTGCGCATCCGGGGCGCTGAGCGGTCTGGAGCTGATGGACGATCTCGGTGCGACCCGGGTGTTCCTGCCCGAGCTCGATTCGCTGCACGGCGTCGAGCAGAGCCGGTACCACCACCTCGACGTCAGCGACCACACGCGGGCGACGCTGGCCGAGACGATCGCCCTCGTCCAGGCGCCCGCCCGCCTGGCCGCCGACGAGCAGACCGCGCAGGCGCTGACCACCGCGCTTCAGCAGCCGCTCGCCAACGAGCTGACCCGCGGCGAGGCGCTGCGCTTCGGCGCTCTGCTGCACGACATCGCCAAGGCGCGGACGCGAGCGGTGAACGAGGAAGGGAGGGTGAGCTTCTGGGGCCACGACGAGCTGGGCGCCGAGATGTCGCGCGAGATCCTCAGCCGGCTGAAAGCCTCCGAGCGGCTGCAGTCATACGTGGCGGCGCTCACGCGCTCGCACCTGCGCCTCGGGTTCCTGGTGCACAGCGCCCCGCTGTCCCGGCGCGAGCTCTACGACTACCTGACCGCGTGCGCGCCGGTCGCGGTCGACGTCACGGTGTTGAGCGTCGCCGACCGCCTGGCCACCCGCGGCGCGAACGCCCAGCGGGCGATCGAGTCGCATCTGCAGCTCGCCCGGGAGGTGATGCCCGCGGCGCTCGCGTTCGAGGCCGATCCGCCGCGTCCGCCGCTGCGCGGCGACGAGCTCGCCGCCGCGCTCGGCATCACACCGGGGCCCCGGCTGGGAGAGCTCCTCGCCGAGCTTCAGGCGGCCGCCTACGCGGGAGAGATCGCCGGTCGCGAGGACGCCCTGGCCCGAGCGCGGGAGCTGCTCGCCGCTGACGAGCCCTGAGGCCGCGCAGGTCGGGCGGTTTCATTGCACCCCTCAATGGAACCGCCCGCCACCAGCATCCGTGGCCGGTCGTGCGCCGGTAAGCTCGCCGCACGATGGCCGACACCGATCCCGACTGCATCTTCTGCAAGATCGTCGCCGGCGAGCTTCCGTCCCAGCGGGTCGACGAGGACGAGCTCACGGTCGCGTTCATGGACCTCAATCCAGCGACCCGAGGCCACGCGCTGGTCGTGCCCCGACGCCACGCCAGGAACCTGCTCGAGATCGATCCCGCGGATCTTGCCGCGACGATGCTCGCTGCGCAGCGGCTCGCTCAGCGCGCCGTGCCGGCGCTCGGCGCAGACGGCGTCAACCTCATCAACTCCTGCGGAGCGGATGCCTGGCAGACCGTCTTTCATCTCCACGTCCACGTGATCCCGCGTTACCAGGACGATCCGCTGAAGCTCCCGTGGATCCCTCAGCCCGGCGACGGCGACGAGATCGCCGCCGCCGCCGAGCTGCTGCGCGCGTGAGCCGTTCGTCATCCGGCCCCCGGGATCGGTCCAGGACGGTCGCGATCGCCCGCCCGCCCGCTCGGCAGGTTTTTCCCCGCAAGGCCCGCGGACTGGTACGTTTTGCGCCTCTGGACGGGGAGGAGCGACCCGCCCGCTGATCGACAGGTGAGGGATGTGCGATGGCAACCGGAACGGTGAAGTGGTTCAGCGACGACAAGGGCTTCGGGTTCATCACGCCCGATGACGGCGGCCGCGATCTGTTCGTCCACTTCACGGGCATCGACGGTGACGGCTATCGGTCACTGGCCGAGGGCGCAAAGGTCTCATACGAGGAGGAGGAGGGGCCCAAGGGTCCCAAAGCGGTCCACGTCCTGAAGCTCTGAGCCGTCGCGCGAGCCCCCGCGCGCGTTTGCAATCTCTGTGGCGGCGCAACCACGGGCGGTCTGGTCGTGTTGAATGCAGACATGACGACACGCCTCACGCCCCTTCTCACCCTGGTCGCCGCTGCGCTCGCGGGCCTGGCCGGGCTGCTGCCCGCCGCCGCGTCCGCACAGACGGTCCAGCTCGGTGAGACGACCACGCCCCTGAGTGCGCCCGCGTGCCCGAAGAACAGCTCGCTGGCCAATTGCCACATCGTCCTCACCCGGACGACCGCGCTGCAGATGATGAGCGACGCCGTGATCAACCCCATGCGGGTCAACCAGCAGGGTTGGATCACGAGCTTCACCGTCGGCCTGTCGCGGCTGGTCTCCAAGCCGAAGGAGCGTGCCGGGATCATCAAGGGCCTGGACAGCCGTTACGGCGGGGCGCCCGAGCTCGCGATCAGCGTCCTCGCGCCCGAGCCCGGAAACACGTACAAGCTCGTCGCCCAGAGCGGGGTCTACAACCTGACGCCGTTCCTCGGCCAGCTCCTGCAGCAGCCGATGTCGCTGCCGCCGCGATTCTCCAGCTTCACCGCGCTGCCGGTGCTCCGCGGCGACGTGATCGGGCTGACCGTGCCGACGTGGGCGCCGGTGCTCGCCCTGGACCTGCCCAACAGCCAGTTCTCCTATCGCCAGAGCCGGCGCGCCAACTGCAACAACCCGGCGTCGGCCCAGACCGCGCAGACCCATGTCGGCGGCTCGGCGACGTTTGGCTGCTATTACGCCGGGACACGACTGGAGTACGGCGCGACCGAGGTCATCGACACCAAGGTCCCGAAGACGTTCGTGGGCCAGAGCATCCGCCGCTGAGGCTCGGTGCCAACGCGACGCCCCGGCGAGCGTCGCTGGGCGGCGTCGCCTAGCAGGCGCCCGGGTTCTGCTTGCAGAAGGAGCCGAGCCCGGCCCCGCCGGTGGTGCTCGACCCGCCTCCGCCCGATCCCGAACCCGCTCCCGCGCTCCCGCCGCCGCTCGTCCCGGTGCCCGCGGGCGTCGTCTGGCCGGTCGTCTGGGGTGTCGTGGCCGGGGTGGTGGCGGGGGTGGTAGCCGGAGTCGTCGTGGGGGTCGACGTCGTGCTGGCCGACGTCGCCCCGGAGCCGCTGGAGGCGTTGGTGGTGTTCGTCGTGCTCGTGCCGCTGCTTGTCGTGTGGCTGCCCGCAGTATGCGAGGTGTCCGAGGCGACGGTCCCGGTCGGGACCGTGAACGCGGGGGCTCCGGTGGTGTTGCCGGTCGGCGATCCGCCGCCGCAGCCCGACAGCCCGGCCGTCAGGCAGACGGCGGCAAGCGGTAGGAGGACCGTGCGGCCGATCGCGCGCGCACGCATCCTGGGGGACGGCCCGTCTCCCACGGCGTAGCCGATCAGGCTTCCGGAGCCAACGGCTCCATGCGCCGACCGCAGTACGGGCAGTCGTTGAGGTCCTTCTGCGACATCTGGTCGCACCAGTTGCAGAACCGGAGGTTGTCGATCGACCACGGCAGCTCGGAGGGCGTCGGAGCGAGCGGCAGCAGCTGCGCGACCACCTCGAGCTCCTCGCCGGTCTCGCGGTCGAGGTAGGTCCGGTCCGCCTCGGCCTCGACGATGACCTCCCGTCCCGTCGAGGGGGTTCGCATCCGGTACTTCTGAAGGCTCCTCATGGAAAGGCTGATCCTCACAGTGGGCCGCGGTCCGCGGCCCTCGCGGTCTAATGGGTGTGGTGCTCCTCGGGAAGCTCGTCGATGTCACGTCGGGTGTCACGCACCCAGATGCCCGTCGCGATGACGAACAGGACGACGCCGAAGATCGAGAACCACCACGAGAGGGTGAGGCCGATGACCATGCAGGTGATCGCGATCGCGACCAGCAGCGGCAGGACCGAGGGCCCGGGAAGATGGATGTCCTCGCCGGCGGGCGGGACGTTCTCGTTGTACTCGGTCATGCGCTCAGGTAGATGGCGGCGGCGATGAACGAGACGCCGAACATGAAGAAGCAGATCGCGCCGGCGATGTAGGCGGCGCGCAGGTTCTTTCGGGCGAGCTTTCTATCCATTGAGGGGCAATCCTAATGAGTTTTCGGGAATGTGTCCGAGTTGGTCAGAGCTTTGCGTCGAGCACCATCACGGCGAACAGCATCGCCAGATAGAGCATCGAGAACAGGTAGAGGCGAAGGGCCGAGCGCCGGTCCGCCCTGCGGTAGAGCAGCCATGCGCCGGCCAGAAAGGCCAGCCCGAGTGCGATCGAGCCGATCAGGTAGATGAACCCGAAGCCCCCGGCGCAGAACGGCAGCTGCGTCACGGCGTAGAGCAGCCCGGAGTAGAGCAGGATCTGACGGCGGGTCTCCGGCTCGCCGCGGACGACCGGCAGCATCGGGACGCCGACCTCGGCGTACTCGTCCTTCATCAGGAGGCTCAGCGCCCAGAAGTGCGGGGGGGTCCAGTAGAAGACGATCGCGAACAGATAGACCGCGGTCCAGGACAGCGAGCCGCGGGTGGCGGCCCAGGCGACGAGCGGCGGCATCGCCCCCGCCGCGCCGCCGATGACGATGTTCTGGGCGGTCCGGCGCTTGAGCCACATCGTGTAGACGCCGACGTAGCCGACGAACCCGGCCAGGGCGAGGGAGGCGGCCAGCACGTTGATCGTCAGCGACATGAGGATGAACGACAGAGCCGCCAGCGTGATCCCGAACGCGAGAGCCGCTCCCGGCCGCACCCGGCCCGCCGGAATCGGCCGATCCGCCGTGCGCTTCATGCGCAGGTCGATGTCCCGGTCCCAGTAGTGGTTGACCGCGCCCGCGCCCCCGGCCGAGAGATATCCGCCCAGGCACGTGAGTGCGATTCGCCCGATCGACGGTGAGCCGGCGATCTCCATCGTCGTCACCGTCGTGAAGAGCAGCAGTGACTGCACCTTCGGCTTGGTGAGGTCGACATAATCGGCGACCATCTGCCGCGAGCGTGAACGGGCCCGCGCTGGGGCAGCACCCGCCGTGACGGTGGAGGAGCTCATCGCGCCCCTCTAGGAATGCGTGAGCTGCTCGTGCTCGCGCAGGAACTGCTCGGTCCCGGCGCGCTTCTGCGTGACGCCGGTATTGCGCTCGATCTCACGGCGGATGTCGAGCATCGGCGTCACCGAGCGAACTCGGGGGATCACGTCGAAGTTGTTGGTCGGGGGCGGGGAGGAGGTGAACCACTCGAGCGTGTTCGCCTTCCAGGGGTCCGGCCCGGCGATCTTGCCGCGCTTGTAGCTGATCGCCCAGTTGATGATGCTCGTGATGATGCCGACGGCCAGGATGTAGGAGCCGATCGACGAGATCAGGTTGTACGTCGACCAGCCCACTCCGGGCGGATAGGTGTAGATCCGCCGCGGCATGCCCGACAGCCCGAGCGCATGCTGGACGAAGAACGTCAAGTTGAAGCCGACGAACATCGTCCAGAACGAGATCTTGCCCCACCGCTCGTTGCAGAGCCGACCGGTCATCTTCGGGAACCAGTAGTAGACGCCGGCGAACACCGTGAACACCGCGCCGCCCATCAGCACGTAGTGGAAGTGCGCGACGACGAAGTACGTGTCGTTCAGCTGCCAGTCGACTGGGAACACGGCAAGGAAGATGCCCGTGATGCCGCCGATCAGGAAGATCCCGATGAACCCGACGCAGTACCACATGGCGGTGGTCATCACCAGCGACCCCTGCCACATCGTCGCGATCCAGCCGAAGATCTTCACCCCGGTCGGGATCCCGATCAGAAACGAGCTGAGCATGAAGAAGCCGAGCACGACGATCGGGATCGGCGAGGCGAACATGTGGTGCGCCCACACGAGCGTCGCCAGGAAGGCGATCACCGCCGTCGCGGCGGCGAACGCCTTGTAGCCGAAGATCGGCTTGCGGCTGAACACGGGGACGACCTCGGAGACCACCGCGAACCCGGGCATGATCATGATGTAGACCTCGGGGTGCCCGAAGAACCAGAACAGGTGCTGCCACAGGACCGGCGAGCCGTGCGTGGTCGGGTCGAAGAAGTGGGTGCCGAAGTGCCGGTCGGTGAGCAGCATCGTCACCGCGGCGGCGATCACGGGCAGCGCGATGATCAGCAGGATCGCGTAGATCAGGATCCCCCAGATGAACAGCGGCAGGCGGTTCCAGCTCATACCGGGCGCGCGCATGTTGACGATCGTCACGTAGAAGTTGATCGCGCCGACCAGCGAGGAGATGCCGGTGATGTGGATCAGGAAGATCCATGCGTCCTGGCCGCCGCTGGGCGAGAACAGCGCCTCTGACAGCGGCGGATAGCTCCACCAGCCGGCGTCCGGCGGCTTCCAGAACAGCGTCGCGTAGAACACGATGCCGCCGCAGGCCAGCAGCCAGAATGACAGCGCGTTCAGCCGCGGGAACGCCATGTCCCGGGCGCCGATCATCAGCGGCACGAAGTAGTTGCCAAAGCCGGCCCACACCGGGACGACGAACAGGAAGATCATCGTCGTGCCGTGCAGCGTGAGCAGCTGGTTGTAGTGCTCGGGGTTCAGCAACGTGTTGTTCGGCACCGCCAGCTGGCTGCGCATGAGCAGTGCCTCGACCCCGCCCATGCAGAAGAACACGAACGTGAGGACGAGGTACATGATCCCGATCTTCTTGTGATCGGTCGTGAGGACCCAGTCCATCCACCGCTTGCTCTGGCGAGGGGCGTGGACCTCATGAGCCAGCACCTGGGGAACCGGCCGGACTGCGTACTCCTCGGGGGCGACGGTCGCCATCGGTGCTAGCTCCCCAGTTGGTTTTCGGAGGTCAGGATGGAGCGCAGCTGCGAGACCTGACGGTTCTGGTGTTTGATCACGCTCGTCTGCCCCGCCAGGAACGCCCGGTACTGAGCCGGCGTCACGACGTCGACGTAGGCGTCCATCGCGTCGTGGTTCCAGCCGCACAGCTGCGCGCACTGGCCCCGGTACTTGCCGAGATGGGTTGCCTGGAACCAGGTGTAGGTGGTGTTGCCCGGCACCGCATCGACTTTGCCCCCGAGCGAGGGGATCCACCAGGAGTGGATCACGTCCAGCGACCGGATCTCGAGCACGACGGTCGTGTGCACCGGCACAACCATCGTCGTGTACGAGTACGGGTCGTGGGCTGCGTAGGCGTCGCTCAGGCAGCTCTGACCGTAGGTGTACCGCCAGATGTACTGGCGCCCCTGCACGCAGACCCGGAGCTTGGCGCCGTTGGGCGGGTTGGGCTCGGTCACCGAAGCCGAGAGCGCGTAGCCGTCCTTCTGCGAGTTCGGCGGATTGACGATCGAGGGCAGCTTGATGAAGGTCACCACCGCGAGGATGAGCAGGATCAGCGCGGCGGCGCCGGTCCATCCGACCTCCAGCCGGGTGTTGCCGTGGATCTGGCGCGCCACCGGGTGCTTCTTGGCGCGGAACTTGAAGACGGCGTAGACGAGCGCGGCCTCGACGGCCACGAACACGACCGCGGCGACGATCAGGACGACCAGGTAGAGCGTCTGGATCGAGTTGGCGTTCGGGGAGCCGCCGCCCTTCGGCGTGATGAAGTTGGCGAACGCCGACGGCGCGAACGCGAGCGATCCCGCGACGACCGCGGTGACGGTGGGAATCGCGCGGAACAACCGGCTGCGGCGGCGCGAACCCCGCGGCGGATGAAGGTCGGAGGCGTGCGGACTCAAAGCGGGGCGGAATTCTATAGGGCCGTTCCGGCAGATGGCCCCACCGGCTCTTCGGTGGGTCTTCGATCGGACACATGCGCGGTTGAGCACCCGCGCGGGTGACCTCATACCCGCGCGGGCGCGGGGAAGTCTGAGAGGAGCGTGAGGGGGGTTCTTATACTGGCGGCCCGTTGCGACTCTCAAGGGCCATCCGTACGGGAGCCTGGGCCCTGGTGATCGGGGGTGTCGCCGCGCCTGCGCTGCGACGCCGCATCGGGCTGCCCAGGCCACTCGTCATGGCCGCCGCCGCGAGCGCGCCGCCCGCGCTCATGGTCGCGGTTCCGCACACGCGCAGGCGTGACCTCTTCCTGGTCTGCCTGAACATGTGGGCCTACGTCGCCGCCTACGAGCTGCCCCACGACGACGCCGCCGCCCAGGAGGCGCGCGTCCACATCGATTACCCGCTCGATGTCGACCGAGTGCTCGGGTTCGGCGTGCCGCCGACCGTGCGCCTGCAGAACCGCTGGGCGAACCAGCGGACGTCCTTCAGCCGCTTTGAGCGGATGCTCGTGTTCTCGCACTGGGTCTGGTTCGCGGTGCCTCACTGCGCGGTCGGCTACGTCTGGTGGCGGCGGCCCGAGCGCTTTGCCTCCGCGGCGGTGCGGATGTACACCGTGTTCGACCTGGGCGCCGCGTTCTACTGGGCGATCCCGACCGCCCCGCCGTGGTACGCGGCACAGACCGGTCGTCTGCGCGAGTCCGACCACGAGCGGGTACGCAGGATGATGATCGAGTACGGGGAACAGTTCTGGGGTGATCGCTGGCCCGCCCTGTACGACCTGCTGGGGGGCAATCCTCTGGCGGCGATGCCCTCGCTGCACTTCGCCACCTCGCTGATGGCCGCACACCTGCTCTCCGAGGTCGGACCCGTCTCCGGGACGGTGGGCACCGCCTACCTCATCACGCTCGGCATCGCGCTCGTGTACCTCGGCGAGCACTACGCGGCGGACCTGCTCGGTGGCGCGCTGCTCACCGAGGCGGTCCAGATGTCCGCGCCGAGGCTCGCGCCGGTCGCGCGCGCGCTCGCCGCGCGGCTGGAAGCCCTCTCCGGAGACGGCTGAGCAGATGCCGGGCGAGGCACCCGCGGGACAGCGCCCGGATTCCGACGTCATGCCGCGGCTGCGGCTCAGCCGCCGCGGCATCACATTCGCGGTGCTGTTCGTCGCCTCGTGTCCCTGCCGGGCGGGATCGGCGGCGTCGACGGAGCGATGATCGGCGCGCTGTCGGCGTTCGACGTGTCCGGCTCGCTGGCGGTCGTGTCGGTGCTCGCCTATCGCGCGTTCGCGTTCTGGCTGCCGACGCTGCCCGGCGCGGTGGCGTACTTCCAGCTGCGCCGGACGGTGCGTGGGTGGGAGATCGACAGGCTCGCCTCAACCACGCCTGCCTATACTTTGTGAAGTGACTGATCAGACCATCGAGAAGGCCATCATCGTCGGCAGCGGACCCGCCGGTTATACCGCCGCGCTCTACATGGCCCGCGCCAACCTCGAGCCGTTCGTGGTCGAGGGATTCGCCTGGGGCGGATTGCTGCAGCAGACCACCGACGTCGAGAACTACCCCGGCTTCCCGGCCGGCATCATGGGTCCTGCGCTGATGGAGCAGATGCGCGAGCAGGCCGAACGGTTCGGGGCCCGTCTGGAGACCGACGACGTGACCGCGCTCGAGCTCTCCCCCGACGGCTCGGAGCCGCACAAGGTCTGGCTTGACGACGAACTGCACCTGGCCCGGACGGTCGTGCTGGCGATGGGCGCCCAGCACCGCAAGCTCGGTGTCACGGGCGAGCAGGAGCTGTCGGGCCGCGGCGTGAGTTACTGCGCCACCTGTGACGCGGCGTTCTTCAAGCAGGCGCCGACGATCGTCGTCGGTGGCGGGGACTCGGCGATGGAGGAGGCGATCTTCCTGGCGAAGTTCGCCTCGAAGGTCGGCGTCGTGCACCGTCGTAACGAGTTCCGTGCCTCGCAGATCATGCTCGATCGGGCCCGGGCGGTGCCGAACCTCGAGTTCCTCACGCCCTACACGATCGACGAGTTCATCCCGGAGGACAACTCGCTGCAGATAGCGCGGTTGCGCAACACCGAGGACGGCTCGACCAAGGAGATCGAGATCACCGGCGCGTTCATCGCGATCGGCCACGACCCCCAGTCGCAGCTCGTCGCCGGCCAGGTCGATCTCGACGATGAGGGCTACGTCGTGACCCAGGGCCGCTCGACGCTCACCAACATCCCCGGTGTGTTCGCCGCGGGCGACCTCGTCGATCACACCTACCGGCAGGCGATCACCGCGGCGGGCTCCGGATGTCAGGCAGCGCTCGACGCGGAGTGGTACCTGCGCGACACACCGTTCCCGTTCGATAGCGCGGAGCGGGCCGCAGCCGCCTGAGGGGCCGGTCGGCCCGGCTCCGGCGGTCACGGCCCGCGCCGGGGGGTCGGTCAGGGATCCCTGCCGGCTAGTGCCGGTAGGGACAGCCCTCCGCCGGCTTCCAGTTCTCTGATGGCGCGCGCTGGCTCATGCCCAGCGCGAAGTCCAGCGTCCACGTGCCCTTGACTCCGCCGGCCATCGCCGAGCCTCGGTCAAAGCCTGCGCCGACCTCGCGGAACACGGGCGTGAGGATGTTCTGGCAGTGGCCCAGCGACCGCATCCAAGCGGTGACGGCGCTGGAGGCGGTGTGGTAGCCGTCGGCGATGTTCTCGCCTGCGCGCGACCAGGTGAACCCGACCGCGGTGATCCGCGCGGAGAAATCAGAGCCGTGGCTGAAGGCGCGCTGGTGAACCATCGTGTTGGTCCAGTGCTGCGCGGAGCGGATCAGCAGCCGGCTGCGGCGCAGCCGCGGAAGCCCGCGCTCGGTGCGCTCGCGGTTGAGCAGGCAGATGGTCGCGCGCTCGATCGCGGAGCTCGGCCCGCGGCCGATGCGGTCGTGGGAGCCGGTGCAGCGCGGCCGGTGGCGGCGCATGGAGACGCGGCGGACCTGAGCCTGGGCGCGACGGGAGGGCTGGGAGGCGCGCCGGCGGCCGGAGGCGGCGAGCGCGGGTGCCGAAAAGAGCACAGTTGACGCGGTCAACAGCGCGGCCACGATGCACATCGTGCGCAAGGCAGCAGCGCCGGCGCGCGGCGAAGCGATTGGGGGCATCATCCTTGCAGGGGGTTGGGGGCTTTGTCCGTTCGCGGCGATGTCCAGTGCGCAGCGAGCGGACGTCCAGGGGGCCACACGACCCTACCCAATCGCCCAGTCGGATGGACGAGAACGCATCAAATTTGCGCAACTTGCGGATAAAGATCCGCCCCGGGATCAGCCAGAATCCTCTATTTGCGCAAAAAATCCCTCTCCTGTGGCGTTGCCGAGCCGACCTGAGAGCGTCAGGCGACGCAGCTGAGGTGCGACCCGGTAGCGGTCGTCGCCGGTCTCCAGTTGGAGGGCGTCGAGCACCGCGACGACGTGGTCGAGGCCGATCTCGTCGGCCCAGGCGAGGATGCCGCGGGGATAGTTGAGCCCGTGGGTCATGCCGGCGTCGATGTCGGCCGCCGAGCCGACCCCTTCGCCCAGGGCGAACGCCGCCTCATTGATCACCTGGCAGACGATCCGGCCCAGCACCAAGCCGGGAGCGTCGGCGACCCACTCGACCTGGCGACCCAATGAGCCGAAGAACCGCGCCGCCGCCGTGGCGGCGGCATCGGAGGAGTCCGGGCCACGGGTGAGCTCGACCAGCCGGCACGCCTCAAACGGCGGCAGTGCATGGAAGCCGACCGCGGAGCCGCCGGGGTCCTGGGCGGCGAGCGAGCCCGCCGCGCAGCAGATCGCCTGCGGACCTCCCTGCAGCGGCGCCTCCGGCTCCTCGTCTCCGGTGAGGTCGAGGATGAGGAAGGGGCTCGGTCCGCCCTCGGCCTCGGCGGGCGCGAGCACCTCCCACCCCGCCTCCAGGGCGGCGTCCGCCAGCTGGAAGGCCAGCGTCGTCTCACCGGCGATCACCACGGGCCCTTCGTCCGCTGCGGGGGGTGGCGCACCGGGCGGGCCGGGATCGGCCGGCCGGTACTCGCCGCCGTCCGGGTACTCGTAGTAGCCGCGCCCCGTCTTGCGCCCGTGGCGACCGGCCGCAACCGTGCGCACGCTGATCGGAGAGGGCCGCCACCGCGGCTCGCAGAAGCTCTGCGCAAAGAACGAGCGCGAGATGTCCAACCCGGTGTCGACGCCGACGAGATCCATGAGCTCGAACGGGCCCATGCGGAAGCCGCCGCCCATGCGGCAGATCCGATCGATCGTCTCCAGCGACGCGATGCGCTCGGCGAGCAGCTTGAGGCCCTCGAGCCCGAAGGGGCGGTTGCAGCGGTTGACCAGAAAGCCGATCCCGTCGGCGGCCTCGATCACGTGCTTGCCCTGCGCCTCGCCGGCGGCTCGGGCCACTGCGAGCGCCCGCGGCGAGGACTCCATGCCCGCCACGACCTCGAGCAGGCGCATCACCGGCGGCGGATTGAAGTAGTGCATGCCGACCACGCGTTCGGGTCCCGGGACCGCGGCCGCGATCTCGGTGACCAGCAGCGAGGAGGTGTTCGTCGCCAGCACGCAGGACTGCCCGACGACCGCGGCGACGCGGTTGAAGAGCTCGGTCTTCAGCGCCAGCGACTCGGGCGCCGCCTCGACGACGAGCTCGGCCTCGCTCAGGCCGTCGATCTGCTCGACGGTCCGCAGGCACGCGACAGCCCGGTCGGCCTGATCCTGCGTGAGCCGTCCGCGCTCGGCCGAGCGCGCGAGCTGCGCGCGGATCCGGTCGGCGCCGCGAGCGAGCGCGGCGGGGTCGGGGTCGTGCAGCAGCGTCGTCGCGCCGCTCTGGCAGGCGAGCTGCGCGATGCCTGCGCCCATCGTGCCGGCCCCGCACACGCCGACCGTCGACGGAGCGGTCACGGCAAGGGAGGGCGGCGCGTCCATCGGGCCGCCACGCTAGCGCAGGGCGCGCCACGGCGCCGGCCCCCGTCGCGCGGCGCGCGACGGGGGCCGGGATGGTGCGTCAGGGCCTGCCGGTCAGTTGCCGGGCAGTGAGCTCAGCGTCGGCGCAGCGACCGTGATCGTCACCGGCGCCGAAGCGCCCCCGACGTTCTCCGGCCCTCCGGCGACGCGCACCCGGAACTGCTTGGTGCCCGCGTTGCCGAACGTCCACGGGATGCTGTACGTGGAGTTCGCCAGGACGGTGGATGTCGCGGCGACCTGCCACTGCCCGTCGTGGCCGATGTACTCGAGCAAGATGGCGTGGCCGGCGTTGTCGGGCGCCACGCTGCCGGAGAACGTCACGTGGCCGCCGACCGTCGAGCTCGTTGCGCTGGGCGTGATCGTGACCGCGTCCTGCACGCCCTGGAACAGGATGGCGGAATGGCGGGCCTTGCCGACCACCCGAGCCTGGTAGAGCATGTTCGACGCTCCGCCGACCAGGAACGAGTACGTGCCGTCGGCAGCGGTCGTGGTCGTCTGGGTGAGCGCGAACTTGCCGCTCGAGTGCGGGACACGGCCATACAGGCCGATGGCCACGCCGCCCTGACCGGCCGAGGTGTGCGGCTTGTCCAGCGTGCCGGAGATCGTGGCGCTCGCGCCGACGGCGAGCAGGTCATCCGAGCTCTGGATCGTGAAGAACGGCGCCTGACGCTGGTTGACGACGACCGCGGTCGGGTTCGACGATGCAGCCGTGTTCAGGGCATCGCCGGGGAAGTGGACCCGCACGGTGCGCGGGCCGGGCGTGCGCCAGGCATGGTTGATCGTGAACTTCCCGCCTCCGCCGACGCGTGCGGTGCCGACCGTGCGCCACGTGTTGCCGACGCCGGTCTGGACCTGCAGAGCGACCTTGCCGCCCTTGGCCGGCGTGACCTGGCCCTTGAAGGCGATTGCGTTGCGGGTGGTGGCGCTCGTGGTGTCCGAGGTCAGTGTGACCTCGGCGGCGACGGCCTCGTGGATCGTCATCGAGTGGGTGTGACCCGGTCCGCGCACGAACCAGCTGCGATTCGTGTTGACGACGTGCTGCGCGCGCGGGAAGAAGAACTTCCCGTTCGCGTTGGTCGTCGTCCGGCTGACGTAGGTGAACGTCTTCGCGGTGCCCACCCGGTGATACAGGGTGACCTGGCGGTTGGCGTTGTGCGCCCCCGACAGGTGCCCGTAGATGAGCACCGGGTCGCCGGCGATGACGTGCGACGGGGTCGCATGGATGGTGAGACCGCGGGTGGCGTGCGGATGCGGCGCGGCCGCGGCGATCGATGGGGTTGCCGCGCAGATCGCCGCCACACCGGCGGACGCGAGCATGGGAAGACTGACTCTCATATGGCCTCCTATTCCTCTGAAACCCTGCCTTGAGGTCGCCGACGCTGACATCCGGCGCTGTCGGTGAGGCGGCGATTGACACTCCTTCAGACACAGCGCGCGATCCGAAGTTGCGCCGGCCGCGGGCGCGCCGACGGCCACGGCCTCTGGCGATTCCGGGTTCGCTTTAGACTCGCCCCACGTGGTCGCCCTGGTGATCCTGCTCGTCGGAGGGCTCGTCGCGATCGGCTTGTGGTCGTGGCTGGCCCCGCGCGCGGGAGCCCAGGGGCCCGGCGGGCGGCGCGGCCGGTCGGGCCGGGGGCGCAGGGCGGAGCGCAGCGGCCCGCTGGGTCTGCGCTCCGCGCGGGCGATCACCGAGGAGCGCGAGGCGCTCGAGGCCGAGGACCTGGCCCAGATGCTGGAGGCGCACAACGCGTGGCGGCGTCGCCGCGGCCGACCGGAACGCACGGTGGAGGAGGTCGAGATGCTCGTGGCGGGAGAAGCCCGCGACCTGCGGCGCGGACGCGACGAGGCGGCGGCCCAGCGCGACCTCGACGAGCTCGTGGAGGCGACGAACGCCCGCCGGCGGGCGCGCGGCCTGCCGGAGCGCGACCGCGACGAGGTCCGCCGCCGATACGGCACCGACGCGCCGGGCTGAGATGGCCCGCTGTCTGATCATCGGCTGCGGCTGCCGGGGGCTCGCGCTGGCGGGCGCGCTGCGCGAACGCGGCCATGCGGTGCGGGGCACAACGCGCGACCCGGCACGCGCGCCGGCACTCCAGGCGGCCGGCGTCGAGCCGTTCGTTGCCGATCCCGACCGGGTGGCGACGCTCGTCCCGGCATTCGCCCAGGTCGGGGTGGCGTGTGTGCTGCTCGGCTCGGCGACCGGGGCGCCGGAGGCGCTCTCGGCGCTGCATGAGACGCGCCTGGAGATGCTGCTGGAGAAGATGGTCGACACGACGCTGCGCGGGCTCGTCTACGAGTGCGCCGGGACCGTCGGCGCGGAGATTCTCGGCGAGGGCGCCGCGCGCGTCGAGCGCGAGTGTGCGCGCTGGGGGCTTCCGTATGCGCTGCTCGACGCCGACCCTGGCGACGCGCCCGCGTGGACGAAGGCGGCGGCCGGCGCGGTCGATCAGGTGCTGCTCGGCGGCCCCGGCTGACCGGCGAGGTCGCCGAGCCGCTCGAACAGATCCGCCAGCATCCGGGCGGTCGCTCCCCAGATCAGGTCGTCGCCCACCACGTAGGTCTCGGTGCGCACCGGCAGACCCTGGCGGAGCAGGCGGCGCCGGGCGTATCCGGCGCGCAGCGCCCCAAACGGCAGCTCGAGGACGCCTGCCACCTCGCGAGCCGACAGCGCCCAGGCGCGGCCCGGCTCGATCAGGCCGACGAACGGATAGACGGCATAGCCGGTGGCGATCGTCGGCGTCGGCTGCAGCGCGCCCAGAACCTCGACCTCGCCCGCGGCCAGGCCGATCTCCTCCTCGGCCTCACGCAGAGCCGTGGCGAGCAGATCGGCGTCCTCGGGATCGCGGCGCCCGCCCGGAAACGAGATCTCGCCCGGATGCCTGCGCAAGTCCTCGTGCCGTTTGGTGAACACAGCATGGAGCACGCCGTCGCCGAGGTGCAGCGGAACCAGCACCGCCGCGTCGGTGCGGCCGCGGACGTCAAGCGTCATCGCCTCGGCGGGAGCGAGCAGTCGCTCGCGCAGGCGCGCGGCGATCGCCGTGCGCGCAGGCTGGGCTGCAGGAAGGGACGGTCCGCGGCCGGGGCCGTCCCGCGCGCTCACGTGAGCGGGTTGAACAGCAGGCCCGTCGGGACCTTGGGGACGAAGTAGGTCGATTTCGGTGGCATCGACTCGCCCGCGGCGGCCACCTCGTGGACACGTTCGATCGGGGTGGGCGCCATGAAGAACGCCGCGTCGTAGGCCTCGTCGCGGATCAGCTGCACCGCCTGGTCGAAGTCCCGCGCGTAGCCGAGTCCGTTGAGGTGGTCGATGTCGTCGTCGCTCATCTGCAACGCACCCTTGAGCACGAGCGCCTCCAGCACCGCGGTGTCCAGGCGCCGGTATGGCTCGGCGTGGTCGGCGAGCGCCTCGTCGGCGAGCGCGGGATCACGCAGCCTGAGCATCACCGCGGGCCCGCCGGCGGTGAGGTAGCCGATCTCGCACGCATCGTTTGCCGGGGGCGCGAGCTCTGACATCTCCGCCAGCGGGGCGATCGTGAAATCGAAGTTGACCGTGCGCTGCAGCGCGGCGCGCCGCTCGTCGTCGAGGCCGCGCACCAGGCGGTGGGTCGGGAACACCGTGAGCCCGGGGTCCTGCAGCGCGACCAGGCACATCAGGACGAACCGGTGAGGTCCGTCGCCGCCGATCTCCTCGGCATAGACGCGGGCCGTCTCGTAGCGATGGTGCCCGTCGGCGATCAGCAGCTCGCTGGCGGCGAGCACGCGCTGGGCGGTGGCGATCGCGTCCGGGTCGCTGATTCGGTGCAACGTGTTGACCGTTCCGTCGGGATCGGTCGTCTGCCCGAACGGCTCGCGGTCAGCGCGCTCGCCGAGCGCCGCCATCGCCTCGCCGGCCGGATCGGAATACAGGCTGAAGATCGGCGACAGGTTGGTCCGCGTGGCCCTCGTGAGCCGCAGCCGGTCCTCCTTGGGGCCTGGGTGCGTTCGCTCGTGCGGCCGGATCCGGCCGGGGCCGTACTCCTCCACGCGCACGCGCGCGAAGAAGCCGCGTCGGGTGCGCCGCTGGCCGTCGGGCCCGGTGTACTCCTGTGACAGCGTCCACAGCGCCGGCTCGTCGTCGGCGACGATCGCCCCCTTCTCGCGCCAGTCGGCCAGCGTCAGCGCCGCGGTCTCGTAGCGCTCGTCACCGCCCTCGGGCAGATCGATCGTCACCACGTTGTACGGCGACCGTGTCACCAGCTCGGTCCGCATCTCCGCGTCGATCACGTCGTAGGGCGGAGCGACCACGTCCTGCAGCCCGCCGGTCACCGCGAGGTCGTAGTGCAGGGCGCGCAGCGGTTCGATCTCGGCCATCGCGGTCGGAGGGTAGCGGGGGTGGGCGGTAGACTGGTGATCCAACACGGGGCGTAGCGAAGCCTGGTATCGCGCTCGCTTTGGGGGCGAGAGATCCCCGGTTCAAATCCGGGCGCCCCGATGAGCTCAGCCGGCGACCGCCGCCGCGCATCGCGCGGCGAGCGTGCCGACCGCTTCGCGCAGCTCGGCGCCGCCCTCCACCCGAAACGGGAGCGGGATCGAGGCCAGCCATTCCTGGGCGTACATATCCGGGTTGTTCGTGCTGCCGACGAGCACGCAGCCCTCCGGATGATCGAGCAACCGGCCCATCGGTCGCCGGACCCAGCGCGCGACCTCGGTCGCCGGCGCGTGGAACACGACGCGCGTGGGGAATGCCCACCCCTCACCGAGGTTCTGCTCGAGCGCGGCCACCGGGTCCAGACCGGCCGGCGGAGTGAACGACTCGCCGGACTGCTCGGCGGCGAGGACGCGATCGACGCGGTAGCTGCGGACCGCGCCGGCCCGCCGCGAGTGGCAGAGCAGGTACCAGCGGCCGTGGCGCACGACGACCGCCCACGGGTCGACCTCCGCGTCCCACTCGTTCCCCGACGCGCTGCGGTAGCGCAGGCGCACTCGCCGGTGGGCCTCTATCGCGACCACCAGCGCGCTGGTGAGCGCCGCATCGGGCTGTACCGCGTTGCGATCCGGGGCCGCGACGGAGTGCTCGCGCAGGACGGCCGCGCGGCGTCCGACCCGCTCGGGAAGCGCGCGGATCACCTTGGAGAGCCCCCCGCCGACGACTCCGTCGGAGCTCGCCGCCGTCGGATGGGCCGCCAGCACGGCCATCACGAGCTCGATCGCCTCCTGTTCGGTGAACGAGACGGGCGGTAGCCGCGTACCGCGCCCGAGCCGGTAGCCCCCGTCACGCCCGCGGGAGGCCTGCACCGGGATGCCGGCCTCGCGCAGGATCGCGACGTAGCGGCGCGCCGCGCGCTCGCTGACCCCGAGTCGCTCACCGAGCTGCCGGCCGGTGGTGCCGGGCGCCAGCTGCAGAGTCTCGAGTGCCAGCAGCGCGCGGGCGGTCGGGCTCTGGTCGCGTCCCACCCGGCCAGGGTAGGCCACGCGGCGCGCTCAAGCGGAAGTCGATCGTCCTGATTCGGTACTACGGTGGCGATCATGGAGATTCTGCTCATCGCCGGCCTGTGGCTCGACTCGTCCGCGTGGGACGCGGTCGTCGGCCCGCTGCAGGATCACGGCCACCAGGTCACGCCCGTCTCGCTCCCCGGCCAGGGGGCACCGCCCGCGGCGGCGACGCTCGAGGATCAGCGCGAAGCCGTCCTGGCGGCCGTGGACGCGTGTGCCGGCCCGGTGATGGTCGTCGGCCACTCAGCCTCCAGCACGCTCGCATGGATGACCGCCGACGCGCGGCCGGACAGAGTGGCGCGCGTCGTGATGATCGGGGGCTTCCCCTCGGCCGACGGTCGCGAGCACGCACGGCTCTTCGACATCGTCGACGGCGAGATGGGGTTCCCGGGATGGGAGCCGTTCGAAGGGCCGGACATCGCCGACCTCGACGCCGAGCGCCGCGCGGCGATCGCGGCGACCGCGGTCCCGGTCCCGGAGGGCGTGGCGACCGCAATCGTGCACCTGCGCGACGAGCGCCGCTACGACGTCCCGGTGACGCTCATCTGCCCGGAGTTCTCACCCGACCAAGCCCGGCAATGGGTCGCGGAGGGGCAGAGCGCCGAGCTGGCCCGCGCGGGGTCGGTGGACTACGTCAACATCGACTCCGGCCACTGGCCGATGTTCACCCGGCCCGACGAACTGGCGGACCTGCTGAGCGCGATCGCCGATGGCTGAGTCCTCGCCCGTGGTGTCCGGGCAATTCTCCGTCCGTCCGCTCGCCCCGGCGACCTGGGAGGCGTTCGCCGACCTGGTCGAGCGCAACAACGGCATCTTCGGAGGCTGCTGGTGCGTCGGGTTCCATGCCGCGTTCGAGCGCGGGCGCAGCGATCCCCGATCTCTCAAGGAGCGCCTCGTGCGCGAGGGCCGCGCCCACGCCGCACTTGTCTTCGACACAGACGGTCTCGCCCAGGGGTGGTGCCAGTACGGCAGTCCCGACGAGCTCACGCTCAAGCACCTGCGTGAGTACCGGCGCGAGCCGCCCCCTCGGGCGGACTGGCGGATCACCTGCATCTTCGTGGACAAGCGCCACCGCGGAAAGGGGATCGCGCGAGTCGCGGTCGAAGGCGCGCTGGCGCAGATCTCCGGCGCGGGCGGCGGCCTCGTCGAAGCGATCTCCGAGACGACGGCGGATCGCCAGGCGCACGGGCGGTTCCTGTTCAGCGGGACGGTCGAGCTCCTGGAGGAGCAGGGGTTCGCGCGGGTCCGCCAGGTCGGCAAGCACGCGTGGATCGTGAGCCGGCAGCTCCCGGGCCGCTGATCAGTTCAGCGGGCCGACGTATCGTGCGCGCGGCCGGAATCGCAGCCGGTGCGGATATTCCTCGATCGCGTGGGCGAGCACGCCGGCGAGCCGGGCGACGGTGAAGATCGCGGTCCCAGCGTCGATTCCGAGTCCCATCACGTCGGCGAGCGCCGCGAGCCCGAAGTCGACGTTCGGAGCCGGTAGCCGCAGCGCGCGTGCCGCCTCGATGACCGCGCTGACGACCGGCGCGCGGTCGGTGGCGCCGCCGAGACCCTCCAATCGCTCGAGCAGATGGTCCGCACGCGGATCGCGGTCGCGGTACACCAGATGCCCGAACCCGGGAAGCGGGCCGCCGGCGGCGATGCGGCGCTCGAGCACCGTGAACGCGTCGTCGGGCGCGCGCGCCTCGGCGAGCAGCGTGCCGACGGCCGCGGTCGCACCGCCATGGAGCACGCCCGAGAGCGTGCTCAGTGCGGCCGTCGCAACGCGGTAGGGGTCCGCCCACGCGGAGGCGGCCACGCGGGCGCTCAGCGTCGATGCGGTCAGCTCGTGGTCGGCGAGGAGGACCAGCGCCGCGTCGAGCGCGGCACGTTGCCGCGGCGACGACGCGCGGCCATCGGCGCGGAAGATCGTCCACAGCCTCGCCGCGGTCGAATCCTCGGCGGACACCCGCGCGGGCCCGAGCGCGACGAGCGCCCCGGCGAGGATGCGACTGCCCGCCGCGCGCACGTCCTGCGACCGCCGGCCGCTCCGCCGCGGGTCGGTGCCGGCGAGCGCGGTGAGCGCGATCACGATCCGCTCGTTGGGCGTGGCCGTGGTCGCGACCGGAGCCATCAGCGCGCGCACCAGTGCCTCGTCGGAGGACGACAGCCGCCATGGAGCGCCCGGATCGCCCTGCCACAACAGTCCCGCCACCTGCTCGAAGCTGCTGAACCGTGCCAGGGAGACCGCATCGCGGCCGCGCAGCGAGAGACGGCCCGCGGGATCGAGATGCGTGATCTCCGTGTCGACGACGACTTCGAGCGCTCCCGACCGGCCTGGCTGCCGGGCGCGCGCGGTCAACCGCGCGACCGCGTCGGCGGCGAACAGCGAGCGGTGGTGCCCGCTGGCGGGGTGTCGCTCCAGCAGGCCGCGGCTGACGTAGGCGTAGACCGTCTCGCGCCGCACCCCCAGACGGCGCGCGACCTCGGCGGTGCAGAGCAGGTCGTCCATGGCCGTCAGTATTGACGTGATCAACGTTGAAGACAAGCGCGCGGATCGCTGAGACTGCAGGCCACGGCAATACCGATCCGACGAGGAGTCATGGACATGGCGACGATCGACGATGTGGACGACGGGCTGGAGGGAGTGCTGGCTTTCGCCTCCGAGATCGCCGAGCCCGATCGGGCGGGCGGCGCGCTGCGCTACCGGGGCGTCGATATCGAGGAGCTCGTCGGAACGCTCCCGTTCGAGGGGGTCTGGGGGCTGCTCGTCGACGGCCGCCCCGATCGGCCGCTCGGTCCCGCCGAGCCGCAGGCGCTGAGCATCCGCACCGGCGATACGCGCGTGGATGTGCAGTCCGCCATCGCGGCGCTCGCGCCCGCCTGGGGCCTGCTCCCACTGGTCGACCTCAGTCCCGAGGTGGTCCGCGAGCAGCTGGCGCGCATTTCGGCGACGACGCTGTCGTTCGTCGCGCAGTCCGCGCGCGGGGCAGGCCCCCCGCCGGTGCCGCAGGCGCGGATCGATGAGGGGCGGACTCTTGCCGAGCGGTTCCTGCTGCGCTGGCGCGGCGAGGCCGACCCCGGCCAGGCGGCGGCGATCGACGCCTACTGGATCACCGCCGCCGAGCACGGGATGAACGCCTCCACCTTCACCGCGCGGGTCGTCGCCTCGACCGGCGCCGATCCGGCGGCCGCGATGAGCGCTGCGGTGGGTGCGCTCTCGGGGCCGCTGCATGGCGGTGCGCCGGCACGCGTCCAGCAGATGCTGGCGGAGATCGAGCGAACCGGCGACGCGGATCGATACATGCGCGAGACGCTCGCCCGTGGCGAGCGGATCATGGGCTTCGGTCACCGCATCTATCGCGCCGAGGACCCGCGCGCCCGCGCGCTCCGAGCGCTGGCCGAGCGTCTCGGTTCGCCACGGCTACAGCTCGCTCGGGAGGTGGAGCAGGCGGCGCTGGCCGCGTTGGCGGCGCACAAGCCCGGCCGGGTGCTCGCCACCAACGTTGAGTTCTGGTCGGCCGTGATCCTCGATCACGCGCGTGTCCCGCAGGCGCTGTTCACACCCCTGTTCGCGTGTGCGCGCACCGCGGGCTGGTCGGCCCACATCCTCGAGCAACGGCGCACGAGCCGGCTGATCCGGCCGTCCTCGCTCTACGTCGGTTGCGGGCCGCGGCCGCTGTCGGCCGTGTCGGGCTGACCGAGCCCGGGTCGAGCTCAGCCGCTGGGCAGCGCGTCGGCGACGAACTGCGCGATCGCCGCCGTGAACGCCCGGCGGCTCTGCGCCCAGGCGTAGAACATGTGCCCGCCCTCGAAGTGGTGCACGGTCAGCCGGTCGGCGACCGTCGGATCCAGTCGCATCAGGTTGCGCAGCCGGTCGCTCGCGTAATACGGGGTGACCAGGTCGTAGCGACCGTGGGTGATGAACGCCCGCATGTGCGGGTTGAGCGACATCCCGTAGCGGAAGTCGTCCGTCGCGCCGATCGGCGGCACGAAGAAATGCTCCGGCGCATCGTTGCTCCACGCCCGGAACACCTCGTAGCTGAGCACGATGTACTCCCGGTCGGTCTCGACGCCGATCTCGCGTCGCAGCTGCCGGTTGACGGCGGCCGAGAACGCAGGCGCAAAGCCCGCCAGCGTCGGGTCGGCGCCGTCGAACGGCTCGCGGTCGGGAAACGGGTCGATCGTGGTGAGCGTTGCGTCGTAGAGACCGAGCACCCGGCGTTCGTCGCGCAGCAGCTCGCGCGCGAAGCGGCTGATCGTGATCCGGCCCTCGGAGCGGGTGACCAGCTCGGTCGGCAGCCCGACGATGTCGGCCAGGCGCCCGAGGATCCGCTCACGCTCGGACTCATCCATCGCGGCGCCTCTCGCCAGCAGGCTTGCGTAGTCGCCGGTCGCGTACGCCTCCACCTCGCGGTGGACGTCCTCGATCGAGGTGTCCGCTGCGAACGCGCGAGATCGGCCGTGATGCACCGCGGCGAGCGCCATCGTCGGTAGGGCGTCGATCCAGCCGAGCGCGTCGTAGTCATTGGGTGAGAGCGCCCCCAGCTCGAGCGCGGGGGAGATCAGGATCGCGCCGTTGAGGCCGACGCCGGTCGTCTCCTGGAGCATCCGCACCAGCCGCCCGACGCGGTAGCCGCCGTAGCTCTCGCCCGCGACGAACACCGGCGATCCCCAACGCCGCGTGCGTGAGAGCCAGCGTCCGACGAACTCGCACAGCGACTCGAGGTCGCGCTTGTAGCCGAAGAACTCCTGCTCGCGATCCTTCTCGCCGCGCGTTTCCTTGACGTCCTTGTCGTCCTCCTCGTCGATCACGCGGCTGAAGCCGGTCCCGACCGGGTCGACGAACACGAGGTCGGTGAACGCGAGCCATGAGTCCTCGTTCTCGACCAGCTGGGGCGGCATCGCCGGAAGCGTCCCGTCGGCGGGGAGTGCGACGCGCGTCGGCCCGACGACGCCCATCTGGAGGTAGGCAGAGGAGGCGCCGGGCCCGCCGTTGAACACGAACGTGACCGGTCGTCGGGCGTCGTCTCCGTCGGCGACGTAGGAGACCGAGAAGATCTCCGCGGCGGGCTTCTCCCGCTTGCGCAGGACCGTCCAGTTCGCGCTCACCGTGTAGTCGACCGTGGTGCCCGCCGCTCTCCAACTGGCGCTTCGCTCGGCGCCGGCGGGCGGCTCGTGGTCGGGCTGGGGCGCGGCCGCGTCGTCCTTGGTCTCATCCTCGGTCATATCGGTCAGCCTCCGCTGAGCACGGGCGCGTAGCCCTCGGCTTTCAAGATCTCCATCACCACGTCGCGGTGGTCGCCCTGAATCTCGATGACCCCGTCCTTGACCGACCCTCCGACGCCGCACCGTTTCTTCAGGCGCCCCGCGAGCGCCTTCAACCCCGCATCGTCGACGGGTACGCCGGCCACCGTCGTGACCGCCTTGCCGCGCCGCCCTGCGACCTGACGGCGAACCTCGACCCGATTGCCGTCTGCCCGCCGCTGCTTGAGACCGGGGTCACGCGCCTTGCGCAGATCCCCGTCGGTCGTCGAGTAGACCATCCGCCCGTCCCGCTTCATCGGAGGGGACGCTATCGCCGCCGGGCCCGGCACGCCCACTGCCCCAAGGAGGGGGTAGACCTCCGACGCGGTGGGAGTCACTCGGGCTGGGTCCGCGGGCGCCCGCGACGGGGCAGCGGCCGGGCGTGCTTGGGCAGGCGGCCGGCCTCGTCGAGCGCGCGCCGCAGGAGGACCTCGATCTGTGCGTTGAGGCTGCGCAGGTCCTCGGCCGCCCACCGAGACAGCGCGTCGTGCACAGCGGGGTCGAGCCGCAGCGGGACCTGCTTGCGCTCGCGGCTCACGTATAGAGCGTGCCGGTGTTGACGATCGGCGTGGCCGGCTGGTCGCCGCACAGCACGACCATCAGGTTGCTCACCATCGCGGCCTTGCGCTCCTCGTCAAGCTCGACGATCCCGCGCTCGTCCAGGCGGGCGAGCGCCATGTCGACCATCCCGACCGCGCCCTCGACGATCCGCGAGCGGGCGGCGACCACCGCGTTGGCCTGCTGGCGTCGCAGCATCGCCTGCGCGATCTCCGCGGCGTAGGCCAGGTGGCTGATGCGCACCTCGACGATCTCCACGCCTGCGATCACGACGCGCTCCGCCATCTCCTGAGCGAGCTCGCCGGCGACCAGATCGGTCGAGCCTCGCAGTGACGAGCCGTCCTCGGCCGCATCGTCGTATGGACGTGTCGTGGCGATATGGCGAAGCGCCGCCTCGGCCTGCACCTGGACGAAATCGATGAAATCCTCGACCGCGTACACGGCCTGGGCGGTGTCGGCGACCTGCCAGACGACGATCGCCGCGATGTCCACCGGGTTGCCGTCGGCATCGTTGACCTTCAGCTCGTTGGTCTCGAAGTTGCGCACCCGGATGCTCAGCGTGCGCCGGTCTGAAAGCGGCACCACGCACCACAGGCCGGTGCGCCGGACCGTGCCCATATAGCTGCCGAAGAACCGGACCACCTTGGTCTGGCCGGGCTGGATGATCACCAGCGAGCTGGCGACGATGGCGCCGATCACGATCGGGATGGCGATCAGACCGGGCGTCGACGAGCTGGCGAGCGCGAAACCCGCTCCGGCGCACCCGATGAGCACCGCGACCCCGAGCCACCCGTTGACCGCCCAGCCGGCGCGCTCATGGATCTCCACCCGGCGACCGGTGGCGCCGACCGGGATCGCCTCCGGCGTTGGATCTGCATTGAACCCTGAGCTCATGACCCCTCCAAGGGAGACCCGTTGAAACTGATGCCAAAGTGATATCACTTTTGTGGTGGCGGGGCAACGTGGAGGGTCTGGCCGCCCCGGGTCGCCCGGGGCCGCGCCGGCCCGGTCCGGCCGCCCGCCCCGGCCCGCGCCCGGCCCGCGCCGGCCCGAACGCGATAACTGTTGCGGTGGGACAGTTATCGCGTTGGGCACGACGCCGTGGCGGCGGACCGGCCCTCAGCTCGAGCTGGTCTGCACCACGAGCGACTGCGCGGCCCCGGAGGTGTCCGGGTCGGTGGCCAGGACCTCGAGCCCCCGGTCGGTGGTCGAGGTGGTGTAGGCCACGGGCTGGCCGTCGAGGGTGACCGAGCTCACCGAGCTCCCCGAGGGGATCACGGCGCCGATGGAGAGCGCGAGACCCTGGGCGCCGCTCACGTCGGTCTCGAAGCGGCCGCTGCCCTGGCTGGCCGCGACGCTCAGCTGGTCAGAGCCGACGTCGAGGTGCTGGACCGACGCCGTCGGCCAGGCCGATGGCAGGTCGGGGGCGACCGTCAGCGAGTGCCCGGGGGCGTTGGGCTCCACGCCGAGGATGTCGTGCGCGGTCGTCCACAGCAGGCCGTAGGAGGACCAGGCCTGCATCACGTTGGCCCGGCTGGTGAACGCCTCGTAGGGGTTGTACTGGGCGCTCTGCGCGAGCTCGGGCAGCGAGCCGGGCATCTCGACGGTGAGCTGGCTTGCGACCTTGTCCATGTAGGAGGTGGACTGACTCATCCGCCCGTAGTTGGCCTCGGCCACCGCCATCGCCCCGGTGTTGACCAGGTAGCAGGTCTGCCCGCTGGTGCCCGAGGGGCCGCCGACCCCGTCGACGTAGAGCCCGCACGATCCGGTGAACGTCGGGCCCTCCATCGTGGTCAGCGCCGGATTGGCCTCGTCAGCCGGCGCGACGGACTGCTCCATCGGAGCCACGCTGATCCAGTATCGCTGCTGCAGCTGCTGGCCCGACTGCGTGCACGTCGAGCCGTTCGGCCCGTCGCAGAGCGAGTCGGCGAACAGGTTCTGGCCGGGGATCCACCACTGGCCGAACGCGGCGAGCATCGCCGACTGACGGTTCGCCGCCCAGGTGGCGGTCGCGGTGTCGTGCATCGCCACCGCCATGTCGTGCAGCGCTCCGAGCGCCCGGATGCTCTCCGAGGCGACGTCGAGCGCCTGCTGCCCGAGGCCGGTGGACTCCTGGATGCCGTTCCCGGCCGGCCACAGGTCGCTCGCGCTCGGGTCCAGGCTCGCGAGGTAGTGCTCGCCGTCCTTGATGAAGCCGTAGTTGTCCTTCAGCACCGACGGGTTGCCCGACCACTGCCACACCAGGTCGGCGGCGATCGCGAACTGAGCCGTCTCGTTGATGTCGCCCGGCTGGCTGTTGTCGCCGTAGTACATGGCGCCCGTGGAGTTGATCTCGTGCACGACCTTGCCGGTGCCGCCGTTCACGATCCTGGAGACCGTGCGGATGGCATCGAGCTGCTGGACTGCCTCATGCCACTGGCCGGCGACGGCCAGGCCGTATGTGCTGTAGGCCCCGTCGGTCCCGAAGAACTCCGGGTAATCGGGATACGCGGCATCGATGCCCGACAGGCTGGGAACCGTGGCGATCGGCGGCGGGTAGGACTGACCCGCGTTCACGTCCCGGATCTGGAGATCCTTCACCGTGCGGTGGAGGTCGGCGAGGTTCAGCTTGCCCCACAACAGAGCTTGATCGACGGCGGCGTCGGGGACCTGGAAGCTGCTCTGGCCGGCCACCCCATCGCGCTGGGCCACCTTCTGGGCGAGCAGCTGCGCCGGGTCGGCGAGACCCTTGCGCATGGCGGCCATCGCCTTCGCCGAGCTGAACTGAGAGGCGGACACGGCGACCCAGAGCGTCCGTCCCTGGGCGGGCACGTCGAGGTTCCAGGAGAGCCGGCCCCCTGCGCCCTTGGTGCCGAACACAGCCCGGTCGGCCTGCGTGGTCGGTCCCCAGTCGCCGCTCCCAGTGGTGACCTGCGTGGGCGTGACATTGGAGCCGACCTCGGCGTACCAGCTGGTCTGCTCCTGTTGGAACTGGACGCCGTGGCCCTGGACGGAGGCCATGTCCGGGTTCTCGACCTGGTCGGCCGTCGGAGTGGTGCCCGACCAGGGATATGCCCCCATCACCTGGCTGTGTGCCTGTGCCATCAGGTCGACGGTCTGTGCCTGCCCGTTCACCGGCACCAGGGTGAGACCGACCAGGACGACCGGGCTGCCGTCCGGGGAGAACTCGGTGAGGGTCGGGCGCACGCCGTGGGTCGGCGCAAAGGAGAGCCGGACGAATCCGGGCCCGCTCGTGAACTGCGCGGCGTGATCCAGCCAGGAGCCATGGATCTGGAACCACAGCCCGTCGAGAGCTTTGATCGGCGGCGCCCAGAAGCCTCCCATCTGGCCGGTGATGTGCCAGCCGATCGGCGGGAACGACCCGTTCTCCACCCCGACCACGTACGCCCGGGTCCCGGCGGCGACGTAGCGGCGCTTGCCCAGGATCGTGTCAGCCGAGATCGTGGGGCTCGCCGAGGCCTGGGGCACCCCTGCCGTGGCCTGGGGCACCCCTGCCGTGGCCGCGGCCCCTGACCCGTGGAAGCCGTCCGCCGCCGCCATGTCCGGCCGGACCGCTGCGGCGAACGCCGTCCAGACACACACCACCAGAGCCGCGAGCGCGACCCGTCGTACCCAACCGAGCGCTGACATGAGAGCCTCCCTCTCTGTTCCGCGCGCGCACCCACGTCGCGCGCCACCCCGGCTCATACCCACGGCGGCGGTTCCGGAACCCTCCAGGTCGGGTGGGAAGGACACGGTGGGGAGAACGCATAGTCCCTGCAGGCGCGACTCGCCCAGCGCCCGCGGCACGACGCGAACCTGCGACCCACGAATGGCGTTCAGCGGTGAGTCGTGTCGGCGTCTGCGCCGATTTGATGCAGCGCAGGGTCTGGTGCAGTCTCGCGGCCGGCGGCGCTATCAGCTTGAGTCGGCGGTCCGACCCACCCCGGCGGGCGACTCCTCCTGCCGGCTCTGGATCGGCGCAGTAATACGGCCGATGCCCCTGCGACCAGGACGATCGCGACGATCGGAAGGAGGACTGCAGCGTAGATGCCACCGACGAGAAGACCGCCGATGATGGCGAGCACCAAGAGGACGATGAAGGGAACGAAAAGCCACATGGTGACCGAGTGCCCCGAAACGGGGAGCCGTAACCTCGGGCTCTGATTCGACTTATCGTTTGCCCGCCGGGAGGGCGAAGTAGTGCTGGATGGCGGCGGCCAGTGAGTTCTCGCTCGCATACGGCCCGATGTGTCGGGCGATCACCTGTCCGCTGCGGCCGACAAAGGCCGTGGTCGGCAGGCCCTCCAGCACCCCGAGCGCGCCGACCAGCCGCGAGGACGCTGCGTAGCTTGGATAGCTCGCCGGATGTGCGCGCAAGAAGGCCTGCGCCGAGGCTGGGGAGTCCTCCACATCGACCCCGAGGAAAGCGACGTGTCGTCCGAAGCGGACCGCCGTCTCGGCGAGCAGCGCCGTCTCGGCACGGCAGGCCGTACACCACGATGCCCAGGCATTGACGACGACCGGAAACCCCCGGAGCCGTCGCAGGCGGTCTTCGAGTGAGGACCGGAGCACCCGGCCGGCCTGGCGATGCAGCGCGGCAAGCGGCAAAGCCGACCCGGCGAGCGCGCGGTCGGCGGCGCGGGGGGAGAGCGTGCGGGCGAGGCGAGGCTGGCCGCCCGCACGGATCAATGCGTGCAGATCATCGAGCACCTCGCTGGCGGTCCATGGCAGGTGTGGATGCGCGAGGTCGCGCTGACCTTGCGGATCGAGCAGGCCCCGCAGCGAGCGCGACAGATGCCCGCCCACGTTCGGCATCCCGGCGGCGGCGACGCGCTCACGGCCAGTGGGCGAGATGACGAACAGCCCGTCGGTGTGGTCGACGTCGAACCGCTCGGGCCGGTGGGTGAGCCAGTCGATCGCGGGCGGGCTGCCCTCGGCGACACGGCGGTAGCCCACGCCGAAGAACCCCCACAGGCGGTGGATTGCGGCTGGTGTCCCGGTCAGCAGCGGAAAGTCGGCTCCGGTCAGCCGACGATAGGCGCGCAGGCGGTACGGCGTGTCGCGCCAGGGGTCGACGGTCACCTCGATGACGACGACACGGCGCTGCAGCCCCTCCTCGACGAGCCGACGGCGCAGCGTCAGCAGCGCGCCCGTCGTCATCGGACAGACCTCGCCGCAGAGCGTCATTGACGGGGCAAGCACGATCCAGCGCCCACGCCAATGTGCGAGTGAAACGCGACGCCCCTGAGCGTCGGTGAGCATCAGCGACGGAACCCGGGGCGGGTCCGGCAGCGCAGTACCGGTAGCGAGGCTCATCGAGCGGGCAGCGTGCGCGGCCGCCGGCGTGTCGTGCTGGACGGCCGACTTGACGCCCGCCAATACCAGTAACGCGAGGATCACCGCCCCTGAGCCGGCCAGCGCGCGTCGGGCGCGGCGACGGAGTCGCTCCCCGGCGTTCCCGGGTGCGTCCTCGGGCGGTACCGCAGAGGCCATCCACGGTGCATACCCGGCAGAGCAGTGACCAGAATCCGGTGATCGCCGCCGATCGGTCGGTTGGCTGCGTTCTGTTCGCCACATGACGTTTGCTTTGCCTCCGTCGTGTTGCTCCTGCTTGGAGGGGGTAGCTCGCCGTCGGACGTGCTGGTGCTCAAACGAACGACGCTGCTCTGAACAATGCGAACACCTTCACGCTGGCGGTCACGGGCGTGGCGCCTGGGAGCGGCGATGCTGGCGGCCGTTGGCACCACCGGGTGCAGCCGCCAGTCGATCCTCGCCGACCACAGCAAGACAACTCATGACATCGGCCTGTTGTGGTGGTGGATGCTCGGCGCCGCGGTCATCGTCTTCTTTGGTGCGGTTGCGCTCCTGCTCATCGCATTCCTGCGTCGGCGTGTGCCTGGCCTGCCGATCGTCGGCGAGCGCGAAGGCGTTGCGCAAGCGATGGTCCTGTTGTTCGGCATCGGGGTGCCGCTGGTCGCGCTCGTGGTGCTGTTCGGCGTCGCCGACGTCTACCTCGTCAACGTCACCGCCGCCCCCGCGGCCGACACGACCGCGATGACGATCGACGTGATCGGCCACCAATGGTGGTGGGAGGTCCGCTACGACGGCGGCAAGGCGATCACCGCCAACGAGATTCACATACCCGTGCGTACGCGCGTCAACGTTGTGGCGACCACCGCCGACGTGATCCACAGCTTCTGGGTGCCGGCGCTCAACGGGAAGATCGACATGATCCCCGGCCGAGCCAACCACGAGTTGCTCGACGCCTCACAGACCGGCGTCTACCGCGGGCAGTGCTCGCAGTACTGCGGCCTGCAGCACGCCCACATGGCCTTCCTCGTCGACGTCCAGCCGGTGCCCGCATTCAAGTCATGGCTCGCCAATCAGGAGAAGCCGGCGGTCACACCGACCGGCGCGGCCGCCGCTCGGGGCAAGGCCGACTTCATGAGCGAGCAATGCGCAAGCTGCCACGACATCGCCGGCACCCGAGCCCGCGGCTTCATCGGCCCGTCGCTGACGCACCTGGCGACCCGCACCACGCTTGCCTCCAACACGATCCCCAACACCCCGGCGTGGCTTGCCCGGTGGATCCGCAACCCCCAGGCGATCAAGCCCGGTGACCGGATGCCCGACCTCGGGCTTCCCCGCCGCCAGATCAACGACATCGTCGCCTACCTCGACGAGCTCAAGTGACCCCGACACCCCGCCTGCACAGCTGATGGCGACCACGATCTCTCCCGACGCCCAGCGCTATGTCGACACGCTCGAGGGCGTGTGGGCCGAGCGCAAGGGCGTGCTCGGCTGGCTGACGACCGTCGATCACAAGCGGATCGGGATCATGTACTTCTTCACCGCGCTGGCGATGTTCGGTGCCGGCGGTGTGGAGGCGATGCTCATCCGCACCCAGCTGATCGGACCCAACGGCCATGTGCTGGGTCCGAAGGCGTATGACGAGGTGTTCACGATGCACGGGATCACGATGATCTTCCTGTTCGTGATCCCGATGACGACCGGGGCGTTCGGCAACTACCTGCTGCCGCTCATGATCGGCGCGCGGGACATGGCATTCCCGCGGCTGAACGCGCTCTCGTTCTGGATCTATCTCGGCTCGGGGATCTTCATGTACACCGCGCTGGCGCAGGGTCATGCGCCGAACGCCGGCTGGTTCGACTACGTCCCGCTCGCCTCCAAGCAGTACGACCCGGGCAACAACATCGACTTCTACGGCTACGGGCTGATCTTCAACGGGATCGCCTCGACGCTGACGTCGATCAACATCATCGTCACCACGTTCAAGCTCCGCGCGCCCGGGATGTCACTCAACCGGATGCCGCTGTTCTGCTACGCGTTCCTGGCCGCCGCGTTCGCGCTGCTGTTCGCGCTGCCGGTGCTCAGCCTGGCGTGCGTGTTCCTCGAGCTTGATCGCGAGCTCGGGATGCAGTTCTACGTCGCCGCGCACGGGGGTGACCCGTTGCTGTGGCAGAACCTGTTCTGGATCTTCGGTCACCCGGAGGTGTACATCATCATCCTGCCCGCGTTCGGGATCGCGACCGCGATCATCCCGACCTTCACCGAACGCCGGATGGTGCTGTTCCCGCTGGTCGCGCTGTCGGAGATTCTGGTGGCGTTCCTCGGGTTCGGGGTGTGGGTTCACCACATGTTCACCGTGGGCTTCGCCACCGCGACCTACATCTACTACGCGGCGGCGAGTCTCATCATCACCATCCCATCCGCGATTCAGCTGTTCGCCTGGATCGCCACCATCCTCACCGGGACCCCTCAGTTCAAGACGCCGTTGCTGTTCATCGTCGGCTTCATCGTGTACTTCATCCTCGGCGGGCTTTCGGGGATCACCGTCGCGGCGATCCCGTTCGACCAGCAGGTGCACGACAGCTACTACATCGTCGCGCACTTCCACTTCGTGATCTTCGGGGCGGCGGTCTTCCCGATCCTCGGTGGGATGTACTTCTGGTTCCCCAAGGTCACCGGCCGGATGTACAACGAGGCCGTCGGCAAGCTGAGCTTCTGGCTGACCTTCACCGGCACGTTCGTGACGTTCTTCCCGATGCACATCGTCGGCATCCTCGGCATGCCGCGGCGCAACTACACCTACCCCGCGCACATGGGCTGGGCCCTGCTCAACTTCATCGAGTCGATCGGCGCCTACCTGCTGGCGGCAGGTCTGGTGCTGATCGTGGCCAATCTGGCGGTGAGCCTGCGCCGGGGCGAGCGGGCGGGCAACGATCCATGGGGTGGCGACACACTGGAGTGGACGACGACATCGCCGCCGCCGCCTTACAACTATCCGGTCATCCCGACGGTCTCCAGCCCCTACGCCCTGTGGGACGAGAAGGACCGTGAGCGCGACAACGAGCGTCTGCGGCGCGGCGAGGGACTGCTCCCCGCGGCGCACCAGACGCCCGCCACGACCGTCCAGGACGCCGATGTCGACGAGATCCTGTCGATGCCCTCGAGCTCGCCGTGGCCGCCGCTGGTCGCGCTCGCCCTCACCGGGGTGTTCGCGATGCTCGTGCTCAACCACTACTGGATCGTCGTCTTCTTCCTGGTCCTGCTGCTGCTGACGTTGATGGGCTGGCATCAACACGGGGTGGAGGGAGCTGGATGACTCACGCCGCCGACTTTCGGGCGAGGCCGGACGCCGAGCGGAGGCGATCAGCGTGAGCGAGGCGTTCGGACCGCCGCCGCACACCGCGCGTGCGGACCCCGGACCGCCCGCGGCCCGCGTCGCCCGTTCGCGTGTGGCCGAGCCCAACGGCTGGTGGGGGATGCTGCTGTTCGTCCTCTCGGAGGCGACGGTGTTCGGCAGCCTGATCGGCACCTACTACTACCTCGACTTCCATGTCGCGCACTGGCCGCCGACCGGGATCGCGCTCCCCTCGGTCACCGCCCCAGCGCTCGACACCGCGGGCCTCGCCCTGACCGGCCCGATGCTCTGGGTGGCGATGCGCGCCGTACGCGCCGGGCGAAAGCGCCCGGCGATGGCCTGGATCGCGCTCGGCCTCGCCGTCCAGGCCGCCTACCTGGGGATCCAGATCGTCCTCTACAAGCAGCAGCTGGGCCAGTTCAGCCCGCGCAGCACCGCCTACGGTTCGATCTACTTCACGATCCTCGCCGCCGATCACGCGCACGTGATCGTCGGGCTCATCCTCAGCGTCGCGATCCTGTGGAAGCTGTGGCGCCAGGGACTGACCAGCTACTGGCTGGTGGGGGCGCGAGGGCTCGCGCTCTACTGGTACGTGGTCATCGCGATCACGATCGCCGTCACGTTGACGACCCTCTCACCGTCGCTGTGAACCGCCTGCATCCCCCCAACCTGCTGCTCTGGTTCGGCGTGCTCGGCGGCGGGGTCGCCTGGGGCGCGGAGTTCGTCGCCGGCGTGTTCCTCTCGTGGGCGCAGTGCGAACAGCCCGACGGTCGGACGCAGCTGGCGATGCGGGCCTGGCAGACCGGGCTGGCCGCCGCGGGCACGCTCGTCGGCCTGGTCGCGCTCGGAGTGTGCCTGTGGGTCTACCTGGGCACCCACCGGATCGGCGACGTCGCCGGAGAGGAGCGTCGCGGCGAGGGTCATCCCCCGCCGCTCGGCCGCGTCCACTTCCTGGCGGTCGTCGGGCTGACGGTCAACTTCATCGTGATCGTCATCATGGTCATCACCGCGATCGGGGCGCCGAGCATGGCGTTCTGCCAGCAGTCGTCATGAGACGTCGCATCATCGGCATCCTGCTCGTCGCGCTGGGCGCGCCCCTGGCGACCGCCACGGGCGCCGCGGCGCAGCCGCCGAGCGGCATCGTGCGCCCGACGACCGAGCCATCCCACGCGAGCGTCCAGCTGGGGGCAGAGCTGTACGCCGGCAACTGCGCGAGCTGCCACGGCATCGCCGGGCGCGGCATCAGCCACGAGCGCCCGGGAGCGGGAGGCCTGCTGGGGCTGGGTCCCTCGCTGCGAGGCGTTGGCCCGCTCACGGCCGACTTCTACCTGCGGACCGGCTACATGCCGCTCGGCAACCCGCGCGAGCAGCCGGAGGGCAACCGGGTGCTGTTCAGCGGCAAGGAGATCAAGTCACTGATCGCCTATGTCGCGTCCCTGGGGCACGGGCCGTCGATCCCCAGTCCAGACCCCGGCCAGGGCGACATCTCCCAGGGGCAGGAGCTGTTCACCGAGAACTGCGCGGGCTGCCATCAGCTGCAGGGGCGCGGCGGCTTCGTCACCGGCGCGCGTGTCCCCCCGCTGCAGAACGTCAAGGCGGTGCGGATCGCCGAGGCGGTGCGCATCGGCCCCTACCTGATGCCGAAGTTCACCAAGAGCCAGCTCTCCGACTCAGATCTGAATTCGATCATCCGCTTCATCCAGAGCACCAACCATCCCGACAACGCCGGCGGATGGTCGATCGGCAACCTCGGGCCGATCCCCGAGGGCATGGTCGCGTGGGGGATCGGCATTCCGCTCGTCCTGCTCGGCTGCCTCGCCGTCTCGCGAAGGATGCGCCGCGAATGAAGCTGCGCGAGTGGATCATCGCCCTGGTCGCGCTCCTGCTCGGGCGGCGCGGGGGTGAGCAAGCGCACCGGCGCGGGGTCGCGGCGGACGCGGAGAGCCGGTCCCCCGAGGAGCGGATCCCCGGGTCCGAGCGCTTCGTCCCCGCCGGCGAGCCCGACCGATCCGCCGAGAACCTGGTGCTTGCCTGCCTCGGGCTGGCGACCGCGGCGGCCATCGGGTTCATCGTCGTCTATGCGGCGTTCAAGGCGGGGACGATCCCCAATGAGCTGCTGGGCATCTGCCTCGGTGTCTCGCTGGTGTCGATCGGCGCGGCACTCACGATCGTCGCCAAGCGGCTCGTGGTGACCGAGGAGCTCGAGGAGGACTATCCGACCGCCGACCCCGAGGCGCAGCAGGACCTCCTGCAGATCGTCCACGACAGCGGGAGCCGGATCACCCGCAAGCGCATGCTGCTCGGCGCCGGGGCGACCGCCGGCGGAGCCGTGGCGGTCGCCGCGCTCACCCCCGCGCTGTCGCTCGGGCCGATCTGGGACACGGCTCCGCTGCAGCAGACCCCCTGGGCTCGCGGTCGGCGTGTCGTCGACGAGAACGGCAATCCGATCGCCGCCGACGACATCGAGAAGGAGACGTTCTACACCGGCTTTCCCGAGGGGGAATCCAAGGAGAACCTCGGCTCGCCGCTCATCATCGTCCGGCTCGACCCGGTCAAGATCCATCTGCCCGCGGGCCGCAGTGGATGGGCGCCCCGCGGGATCCTCGCCTACTCGAAGATCTGCACCCACGCGGGTTGCGCGATCGAGCTCTACCGCAAGCCGACCTTCCCGGCCGTCGAGCCCGAGCCCGCGTTCGTCTGCCCCTGTCACTACTCCACGTTCAACCCCGCCGACGGCGCCCAGGTGATCTACGGCCCGGCCGGCCGGCCGCTGCCCCAGCTGCCGCTGATGATCGATCCCGACGGCAACCTGCGCGCCGCCGGCAACTATTCGGCGCGCGTCGGCCCGAGCTGGTGGGCAGTGAGGTTCCCGGCGACAGACCAATGAGCGATCCACTCGCCGATCCCGTCCGCTTCATCGACGAGCGGACATCCTCCGCTCCGTTGCTGCGCAAGGGCCTGCGTTACCTGTTCCCCGACCACTGGTCCTTCCTGCTCGGGGAGGTCGCCATCTACTGCTTCCTGGTCCTGCTCGCGACCGGGACCTATCTCGCGCTCTTCTACGACCCGAGCACCGCCAAGACCGTCTACCACGGCGCCTATGCGCCGCTCCAGGGTCACGAGATGAGCAACGCGTACTACTCGGTGCTCAACCTGTCGCTGTCGACCCAGGCCGGTCTGCTCATGCGCCAGACCCATCACTGGGCCGCCGACATGTTCATCGCGGTGATGGTCATCCATCTGATGCGCGTCTTCTTCACCGGCGCCTTCCGCAAGCCGCGCGAGCTCACCTGGCTGGTCGGCGTCGCAATGCTCACGATCAGCCTGCTGGAGGGCTACCTCGGCTACTCGCTGATCGACGATCTGCTGTCCGGGATCGGCCTGGCGATCGGCTACGGGGTCGGGCTGTCGATCCCGGTGATCGGCGGGCCGGTCATCCAGGGGATCTTCGGCGCGCCCTTCCCGGGCAAGACCGAGTTCTTCAGCCGCATGTTCATCATGCACGTCTTCGTGATGCCAGCGCTGCTGGCGACGCTCATCGGGGTCCACGTCGCGCTGATCGCCCTTCGCCACCACACGCAGTTCAAGGAGTCGGAGCGGACGACGGAGAAGCGGCTGGTCGGGTCGCCGATGTTCCCTGCTCAGGCGCCGCGCTCGCTCGGGCTGATGTTCCTGGTCGCGGGAGTGCTGTTCCTGCTCGGGGGGCTCGTGCAGATCAACCCGATCTGGCAGTGGGGACCGTTCGAGCCCTGGCTGTCGGAGAACGGCGCTCAGCCGGACTGGTACCTGGGATGGCTCATCGGGGCGCTGCGGCTGATGCCCAGTTTCGACGTCACGATCGGCAACTACACGCTGATCCCCAACCCGTTCTGGGGTGGGATCGCGTTCCCGGGTGTCGTGTTCACCGTGCTGGCGGCGTTCCCCTGGCTGGAGCGGCGCTTCACCCGGGACCACCGGGTCCACAATCTCGCCAACCGGCCGCGGGAGGCGCCCAACCGGACGGCGTTCGGGGTGATGCTGCTCAGCTGGGTGTTCCTCATCTTCCTGTTCGGCGCCGCCGATCGGATCCTCGTCCTGTGGGGGCTCAGCTACCAGCTCCAGCTCTACCTGTTCCGCGTCGGGATCTGGGTCGTGCCCGCGGTCCTGTTCGTCGTCACGCGACGGTGGTGCCTGGCGCTGCAGGCGATCGAGAAGCTCGAGGAGGAGCGCGAGGCCGCCGAGGAGCGCGCTAAAGCGCTCCCCTCACGTGCGATGGGACCATGATGGCCGTCGCGCGGAGGTGGCCGCGGTGACCTTCGGCGAATGGTCGCTGGAACCCACCCAGCTCATTCCGCTGCTTGTCCTGGCCATCCTGTACCGGCTGCGCACGCGCGAGCTGGCCCGCCGCGGCAGGCCGGTCGCCGCGGCGCGGCGGGTGAGCTTCTACGCCGGGATGCTGGTCGGGATGCTCGCGCTCGTCTCGCCGATCGACTGGCTGGGCGAGAACCGGCTGCTGTGGGTCCACATGGTCCAGCACCTGATGCTCGGAGATCTCGCTCCGCTGCTCGTCGTGCTCGGCTGCACCGGACCGCTGCTGCGGCCGCTGCTCGCCCTACGCCCATTGCGACGGTGCCGGGCGCTCACGCATCCGCTGGTGGCTCTGCCGCTGTGGAGCATCAGCCTGTGCGCATGGCACGTCCCGGTGCTCTACCAGGCGGCGCTGGCGCATGACGGGATCCATGCCCTGGAGCACGCCTGCTTTGCGGTGACCGGCGGCCTGATGTGGGCCGCAGTGCTGGAGCCCCTGCCTGGACCGGTGTGGTTCGGCAACGGCTGGAAGGCCCTGTACACGCTCGCCGTTCGCGGGGTGGGCACCGCGGTGTCCAACGTGTTCATCTGGGATCAGCGCGTGCTCTACCCGTACTACGTGCCTCTGGACCGCATGGCTCACGTCGCGCCCCTCACCGACCAGAAGATCGCCGGGCTGATCATGTTCAGCGAAGGTGGGATCGTGACCATGCTCGCCTTCGCCTGGCTGTTCCTCCGCTACTGGGAGGAGAGTGAGATCCGCCAGCGCTTGGTCGAGAACGACCTCGACGAAGCCGCTGCAGCCCGAGCTGCCCGCTATGGCCGGTCCGCTCGGGCGCATGAGGTCCGTGACGCAAGCCTCATGCAACCGTCCACCACGACGTCCGGACGCTCATCCAACTCGGCGCCGTGACGCGAGGGCCCAATGACGGAGCGACAGCGCCCCGTGCTGCCGACTTGGCGCCGGGGTCCCAGCCGAGGTGGGCTGTCCCGACCCGCGGTGGATCCCGCCCAGCTCGCCAGAGAGCCTGGGGTGCGGGACTCACTCTGATTGATCCGCCCCGCAGCTCGGCGTCCTGGCCGGCGACCGCGTCGGCTGGGAGGCGATTCATGCCGGCCGGGCGATCATCGCCCGGATTGAAGCCGACTACGCCCGCCGCATCGGAGCAGAACGGTTCGAGGAGATGTGCTGGGCCCTCCAGGACCTCCTCGACGAGCTCAGCGGCGCACCCGTCCGCGGCGGGTCGCGCACCGGCCGATCAAGCCAAACCTAGGCCTGTCACACGGCTAAGCGGCCGCAGACCCTGCTCAGCGCGGCGTTGACGGCGGCCTTGGAGCCAGGGTTGTGCGCGACAGGCTCGCGTAGGTGGCCCGATAGCCACGCCGTCGCGCGATCGAGCCGAGCGCGCCGAACACCAGACGCTGGACGGGTGGCGGCGGCTTGCGAAACACGATGACGTCCGAGAACTCCTGGGCGGTCAGTGCGAGTTGAAGCGGATTGGGCATGCCCTTCGCGTTCACGTGTCCCTCACGCGCGAGACCGAACAGAGTCTCGATCATGTGCGCGAACCGGTCTCCTGGGGTGACCTCCACACGCACGATGGCGTCCACGCCGCCTGCGTTGAACCAGTCGTGCCACTCCCCAGGCTCGATGTCGACCCGTTCACCGGCGCGGACGGTTGATCGATCCCCATCGCGCACAACGGTCAGCTCCCCCTCCAGGACACTGAAGCTCTCCCGCAGCCCCGGGTGCAGATGCTCGCCGACCACACGCGCACCGACCAGAGCAGTCATCTCAGCAACGACGCGACCTGATGCGTTCTGCCAGGGCAACTCGATGACCACAGCGCGCTCACGCGTCACCGGATTCTCGAACACCTCGCCGAGCTCGATCGGTCTCAGGTCAGGCTCCCTCGACAGATCAGGATGTGACATGCGCGCAGGTTACGCCCCGGCAGGGCCCCTTCCAGCAAGCTGGGCGCTCGCGCCGGGCCCACCGAGCTGAGAACCGGCGCTCCTCGGGTCGACGAGCCCATGCGTCGTCGATCCGCGCGAGGTCGGAGATGAGTGCTCTGCAAGAAGAGTGGTCGTCCGATCACGACGGCGCTTGCGATTCTCTTGCCGCGGCAGGGATCGCGGATAGCGCACGCGGCGTCTGGCGAGTGGCCCTCGGTGGGCGCGGGGAGAATGGGGGGATGGAGGCGCATCAGCGGCTGGCCGATCGCTATGAGCTGGGCGAGGTAATCGGCCGCGGCGGGATGGGCACGGTCTTTCGGGCCGTCGACTCGGTGCTGGGCCGGCCGGTGGCGGTCAAGATTCTTCGTGGCCCGCTCGCCGAGCACGACTCGAGCAGCGTCGCGCGCTTTGAGCGCGAGGCGCGCGCAGCGGCGTCGCTCAACCACCCTGCGGTCGTGGCGGTGTACGACACGGGGGCTGATGACACGTCGCGGTTCATCGTGATGGAGCTCGTCGTCGGCCAGAGCCTGGAAGCGATCCTGCGCCAGGGCGGTCCGCTGGATCCAGACCGGGCCGCGGAGATCGCTGCGCAGGTCGCGGACGCGCTGGCCGCGGCGCATCGTGCCGGGATCGTGCACCGAGACATCAAGCCGGCCAATGTGATGGTCGCCGGTGACGGGACGGTCAAGGTGCTGGACTTTGGGATCGCGCGAGCGATCGATGGCGCAACATTGACTCAGAACGCGGTGGTGCTGGGCACGGTCGCGTATATGTCGCCCGAGCAGGCGGCTGGCCGGCCTGCCGATGAGCGCTCAGACATCTACTCACTCGGGTGCTTGCTCTACGCGATGCTCGCGGGACACCCCCCGTTCACCGGCGATGGTGCTGCCGCCGTCCTGCACCAACATGCCAACATCGCGCCGCGTCCGCTTCGCGATGAGGGCAACCACGTGCCGCGCTCGCTTGAGGCGGTCATGCTGGAGATGCTCGAGAAGTCCCCTGACCGCCGGCCCCAGACCGCGGCACAGGTGCATGACCGGCTCATCACATCGGCCGCCGGTTCTCCGGTCACCGCGTCGACGGCGCCGGTTCGGCAGTCCACCGCCATTCGGCTGCTTCCATCGAACGCCTCGCTCATTGGTCGCGTGGCAGCTCAGCGGTGGTGGGTCCTCGGCGGGGCTGTGGCCGGATTGATCGCCGTGATCCTCGCGATCGTGCTGAGCTCCGGCGGCGGCTCCCCTGACACGGCGGCCGGCGCACACCGACACGCGAGCACCACGAAGACGACGGTCGGCTCGCGTCAGACAACCTCAGCCACGACCTTCAGGACGGTCGCGACCCAAGCGACCAGCGGTGGGCCTAGGACCGTCTCAGCGGCGGCCGGGGCCCTGACCGCGCTGGTCACTCAGGACGTGAAGGCCGGGGCGATCGACCAGCAAGCCGCGCAGCAGATCGGCAACGGCCTCTCCAACATCCTGAACTTGTGGGACATGGGAAACGGCACCACCGCCCGCCAGCAGCTCGTGGCTCTCTCACAGCAGGTGACGATGCTCGAGCAGCACGGACGCATCACCTCCCACGCCACACCCGCGATCGCCCACGCGATCACCAATCTCGGCGCCGCGCTCGCGAACACGACGCCACCGAAATCAGCGACTGCTCATCCGACGCATCCGGGCCCGCACCCAGCCAAGCCAGGACACGGCAAGCAGCCCCGGGACGCGGCGAGGAAACCGCCCGGACACACCAAGCACCACGGCCACCACGGCCAATGACTGAGTCTGGCGAGTCCTCTGCCAGCAATGCGCTCGTCTCATGGCCGCGCCGCGCTTGAGATCGTCAGCGCTCGCGCGCCATGGCTGCGCGAGCAGCCGCGATTCCGGCCGCGCGACGAGGATGCGACAGAGTTCGGACGCGGCTCCTCACGGGCGGCCAGCCATGAGGTGTTCATTTCCCGCGGTTTCTTGCAGCGCCCGCGGCAGGACTCGAACCTGCGACCCACGGCTTAGAAGGCCGTCGCTCTATCCAGCTGAGCTACGCGGGCGGGGGTGCCCCAGAGTACCTGTCGCATTCGCGTGCAAGCCGGCGGCCATCGCGCCGGATCGCGCACGGGAACTCTGCGTTTGCCCCGCCGAAACTGCCGATTTTCGGTGCGGCTCTCATATGCGCGCGAGATCGTGCCGATCTACACGATGTGATCTGGCTCATCGTTCTCAGTACCGCCCTGATCATGCTGTGGGGTTCGAGCGACCACTGGAGCCTCGCCGGTCTGAGGCGACGCGTCGGTCACGCGCTCCACCTCGATCACCGCGCCGACGCCGGCGACCGCCGCCACTGAGACGGACGGCCCGGGCCGGGGCGGTCTCGGCCGCGGCCGGGCGAAGCCCCGCGCGCTGGTAGATTCATCCATCCCACGGTGGGCGTAGCTCAGTTGGTAGAGCTCCTGGTTGTGGTCCAGGCGGTCGTGGGTTCGAGTCCCATCGCTCACCCTTCGTGAAAATCCCCGCTTTGCGGGGCTTTTCGCATTTCAGGCCGCGAGACCCCAGCGCACCCTGCCGCTGTGTACCACTTCTGTGTACCACTCGCGAAGGTGAAGTCGCTAAACGCATAGCCGGCCTGTCCCAGTTGGCTGAGGAGTATGCGCGCGCCCGGGATCGCTGCAATCCGAGCGCCCGGAGCGGCTGTATCAGGAACGAAAAGCACAAGCCGGCGGCCATTCAGGCGGCAGCAACCGTGCTGCTGTTCATGGCAGTGGAGCCATACGGATCGTCTGCGGCGAGATCGCGAGCCGACCTAGATAGTGGAAACGATCGTGTCTACTGGCTCGCAAGGTGGCGCGAACGCGCGTCCTCAAGCGAGCGCGTGATCGAGCGCAGCGCGACTGGTCGGCCCGCCGTGGGTCGCAAGGACGAGTTCGACCGGCAGGTCGTGCAGCACCTTCAAGCCCTCGGCGACCTGCTCGCGCGTCACGTCTGCCGGCAACCACTCGACCGGGATCTCAAGTCCGTGGCCGAAGTCGACGAGCGTGTCGCCGGCGATGACCGCACGCCGCCGCTCTATCCACAGCACGAGGTCGTTCGGCAGTCTTCCGGAAAACGCCTCGACCCCGACGGGCAACCGATCGCCGGCCGTATAGAAGTGCGCGTCGCTCCTCGCTGCGCTCACGAGCCACGCGACGTCTGGGGAGCCCTCATCAGGCGGTGGTGTGAACACCGGCACGTCGAGGCGCTCCACAAGACTTCGCGTGTCGCGCTCGTGCCACGGCGAGGTCAACACGACCACCGTCTCGCGACCGACGGCGAGATCCTCGATCTCGCGCGGCACAGCCAACGGGTCAACGAGCAGCAGGCGGTCGCCGTCGTCGATCGCGTAGGAGGAGACCAGACTCGGTGTCGCTTCGTCCGCCCTCCCGACCACGGTCGCAACGCGGTGGCGGAGCACCTCATTCTCAGGCCCCGTCCACTCCGGGTGCGTCGCCTCCCAGTGCCAGATGCCCCGCTCCACCTCACGCATGAGGCGAGGCTACCGGACGAGCGAACGCATCCGCCAAACCCTCTCGAGCCGCTCGACTCGACTTCCGCTGGGAGTCGCCGATCCGGCGGTCTCACCGAGTCGCATTGCGGGCGTCGGGCTTCCTCGAAGCCCGCATCTGGAGGCAGGCGCCTGGCGCGAGGTCTCGGCCCTTGAGGGGTGCCGACGCTGGCTGCGGGTAGCACGTGCGCGATGTTCGATGGGTTCGAGCTCGCCCACCTGGATCTGGGAGACGTGAGGCTTCGCGTGCGCTACGGAGGCGACGGACCGCCCGTGGTGTTGATCCACGGTCACCCGCGCACGCATACGACATGGTGGCGGGTCGCCGCTCGGCTGGCTGACCGCTTCTCAATCGTCTGTCCTGACCTGCGTGGCTATGGGCAATCGACGCTCCCGCCTGATGCGAAAGATCACGCGCAGTCTGCCAAACGGGCGATGGCCGGCGACGTGGTGTCGCTGATGAGTCGGCTCGGCCACGCACATTTCGCGGTGGTCGGTCACGATCGGGGCTCGCTGGTCGCGTTTCGCGCCGCGATGGACTATCCGGAGCGGGTGAGCCGGCTGGTGATCATGGACGGTCTGCCCGTGATCGAGCACATGGAGCGGCTCAACGAAGCGTTCGTGCGCAACTGGTGGCACTGGTGGTTTCTGACCCAGGCCGACAAGCCGGCTGAACGTGCGATCAATCTCGATCCCGACGGCTGGTACGCGCTTCCCGCACCGGAGGTGATGGGTGCGGAGAATCACGCTGATATCAGCCGGGCGCTCCGCGACCCGGCGGTCGTGCACGGGATGTGCGAGGACTACCGGGCCGGCTTGACGATCGATCGCGCACACGAACGGGCCGATCGGGCCGCGGGACGCAAGATCCAATGCCCGATGCTGCTGCTCGCCTCGACCGAAGACGACATCGACATTCACGGAGACCCGGCAGAGATCTGGCGACCCTGGGTCACTGGCGAGCTACGCAGCGCCGCGATTCACTGCGGTCATCACCAAGCCGAACAGGCCCCAGACGAGCTCAGCGACACGCTGGCCGGATTCCTCACCGCGCCATAGACACCCAACTCACAAACCACCTCGTCGACAATCTCAAAACCCCGAGCCAGCCGACCACGACGGCGGATAGTCGAAGCCCCGGATCCGTCGCGTCGCGAGCGTCAGATCAGACGCTATGGGAGCATCGAAGCAGGCGTCCGGTAGTGCACCGTCAGCCATGATTGCCCGTTGCACTGGCTGGCATGCGACCGTCGCACAGTGAGTGTGCGAACGAGGTCATGCTTGCGGAGCCACACCAACCACGCTGCTCAGTCAGGCGTGGCAGCTCATCCGCGGCCAGATTGAGCTGCGTCGGTCAGCGGTAAGGCCGGCCCTGGGCATGCGCCTCTCGCCGCGGATCGACGCGGGACAATTTCGGTATGGATCGACTCGGCTGGCTGAACGAGTACTCCGAGCCGGCGCTTCGATCCGCGCTCCGCGTCGCCGGCGCCGGCGCCGGACTGCACCGACTCCCGATCGAGCTCACGGGCGCCAACGACCTGAGCCGTCCTACCTGGGCGTCGGGCAGCGCGACGGTCGACGGGCGCTTCCTGGCCAAGTTCGCATTCTCTGAGCCGACTGCTGTCCGGGTGTGGCACGAGGCTCGCGTCCTCAAGCTGCTCACAGACCTGCCAGCGTTCGACGTGCCCGACGTCGTCGCCGCCAGTCCGGACCCCGCGTGTCTGGCCACCCGGATACTTGAAGGTGGAGTGCCGCTCTCCTACGAGCTCGTCCGGACATCGCTGCCCACGCGGGTTGATGCGCTCGGCGCCGAACTGGCGCGGTTTCTCGCGAACCTACACGCCCCCCAGATCCTCGCGCTCGCCCGCGACCAGCTCGACGATCCACTGCGCATCCCAGAGCCCGGACTACAGGCCACGACCGACGAGCTGCGGCTCCGTTTCATGCCGATGATCAAGGCCCGGGAGCGCGCGCGTGTGCGCCGCTGGTGCGACTGGGTCGATGAGCAGTTGGCAGCCCCCGGGGAGACCGTGTTCGTCCATGGCGACTTTCACCCCTACAACCAGCTATGGGACCCGTTCGATCTGCGCTTGCTCCTCGTGGCCGACTTTGAAGCGAGCGGTGTCGCCGAGCCGGAATACGACTTCCGCGTCATTCCCAGCTTCGGGCCCGGCGTCGATCTCCTGACCTCGACCGTCCACCAGTACGGGACGCTGACGGGCCGACGACTCAGCCTCGAGCGCATCATGGCCCTGCATGTCCGCACGACACTCGGCGATGCCTTGTGGCGCTCCGAAGCAGGCCTGCCCCTACTGCTCCCGCGTCCGGGCGGGGGCACGCCCGGTGACTCCGTCGACGAGCTGGCCGCGCGCTTTGCGCTTCTGGGCATCGAGGAGTGAGTCGAGGCCAACGCTCGATCCAGATACGCGCGCCTGGCACGAACACAGGTCTCGGGACCACCGCGTCCGTCTCGCCCCTCGCCAATAGCGGGTTCGCTGCTAAGCAGGCGCGTGCCGATGGCGGTTGGTGCATGAATGCGAGCGTTCGCGCAGTTAAGCGGGATTCGGATGACCGCTGGGTGGCGATTGAGGCCGTCACGGCGCCCGCGTGGCTGCTTCACGGCAATAGCGACGCGTGCCCGGGCGGCATGCGTGTCGGTAGGCGCGCGAGGTCGGTCGGCAACCTCCGCCCGTGTGTCTTCCGTGCAACCTGGGTCGATCGTCGGTGAGGTCTGCTCCGGGCCGTAAGCGCTATGTCTCCATGCGCCTGAACCATTGCCGGTGAGTCACGTCAAAAGGGCCTGTCGCGTAGCAACTCGTCCTGAACGCATTCGAGGGGATCGCCACGCGATCAGTTCGTCTCCGTGCCGGTGGGCGCGGGCCCGTCTCCAGGAGCGCTCGTTCGGTGGCGTCTGTAGTGGCGCCGGGCGCGGTCGAGGTTGCCGCAGTCGCTGGAGCTGCACCATCGGCGGCTGTGGTTGCGAGTGCTGTCGAGAAACAGCCAGCCGCAGCTGTCGTCGTCGCAGCGACGCAAACGGTCCGGAGGCATCGTCTGGATGAGGTCGAGCGCGTGGAGCGCGAGGACTCGGGTGAGATCGAGCGGGCTGCGCGATTCGAGGGTCCATCGCGCCGGGGTGCCGGTGAGGCTGCTGGCGGTGACGGCGTCCACGAACGCGCGGTGCAGCGGTGAGCCCGCCCTGATCTGGTGCTCGCCGCCCGGCTGGTCGATCCAATCGGCGAGGTGCTGGTACAAGTGCTCACGGAGCTCGTGCGCTCGACGCAGGACGTCCTCGGCCGTCCCGGCGTCCTCAGCCATCACCGAGCGCATCGCGGTGAGGTGGTGCTCGTCAAGGTCAGTGGCGCGGTAGGCCCATGTCAGCAGGTCGAACGGCACGGCGAGGTTCTCGCGCCAGCGGTCGGCGTCACCACGCCACGACACGGTGTTGACGAGATCAAGCGCCGGGTGGCCGCCGATGAGCGCGATCGACTCAGGCCGTGATCGGGACGAGGGAGGCATTGCACCGTCCACTGTATCCAACAGGCTATTAGGAGTTAGCCTGTTAGGGTAGGTATCTGACAATGAACGACGACATACGTACGGGTCTGCGCCGCAGCGCAGGGCTCGCGGCAAGCACATTTGTCCTCGGCGTGACGTTCGGAGCGCTGGCCCGCGCGCATGGTTGGGGTCTGGGAGCACCCGTGGCCGCGTCGCTTGCGGTCTTCTCTGGCTCGGCGCAGTTCGCGCTGCTCACCGTGCTTGCTGGTGGCGGTGCCGCATGGACCGCCGTCACCTCGGCGGCGCTGATGAACCTGCGCTTCTTCCCGATGGCGCTCTCCGCCGCCCCCTCGTTACGGGGTGGGCGTACGCGGCATGCGGTCGAGGCTCAGGCGGTCGTGGACGGCTCTTGGGTCCTGGCGCACCAAGGCGAGGGCCGCTTCAACCGCGGCGTGCTGTTCGGCTCGGCGCTCGCGCAGTGGCCATCGTGGGTCACCGGCACCATCCTCGGAGTCGCCCTCGCCCCGTCCAGCCAACTGCTCAACGCCACCGGCCTCGATGTCGTCTTCCCCGCGTTCTTCGCCCTGTTGCTGTTCGACGAGGCGCGACGCAGCCGCTTCGCCCAAATCGCCGCGGCTGGCGCCGCCGTCATCACCGCCGGGCTGCTCCTCGCGCTGCCCTCAGGCCCCGCACTCCTCGGCGGTGCCGCTTCCGCGCTGCTCGGCCTCCGAGCCACCGGGACCGAGCACTCGTGACCACGATCTGGATCTGCGTTGCGCTCACCGCGCTCGTGAGCTTCGCGATCAAGGCCACCGGCCCCGCGATTCTCGGCACCCGCCCGATCCCCTCGCGCGCCCGAGGGGTCATCGCACTCCTTGCCCCGTCACTCCTCGCTGGCCTCGTCATCTCCGACATCCTCGGCCCCAACTGGTCTTCCGCCGACGCGCCACTCGCCCTCGGCGTCCTGTCCGCCGCCGTCGCCCGCGCCACCGGCCTACCAACCCCTGCCTGCATCATCGCCGCCGTCATCGTCACCGCCGTCGCCCGCGCCGTCCTCTGACAAGCGCCACGAGGCCTGCGCAAAGCGCACCTCAGGACCCACGAGCCACGGCGGCTGCCACCGGACCATCCCGACCGCCGACCTGCGCGCGGGCGGCCTAAGACCATCGGGTCGCGATGCCGGCCGGGAGCTGTCGTGTCGCGGGAGACCGACGCGGGATCGGGCGCACCGATCCGGCCTCTGCGCGCCCAGAGACGGATCGGGCGCCGGATCCCGCGTCGGACACGCGCGAGCACGACAGCTCCCGGCTCGGGCATCGACGACCGCATGATCGGGTTAGCGCCAAGGACGCGCGAGCGGCATGGACGATGGCGTGGTCGCCAAGCGTCATCTCCGAATACCTGCTCACCGAGTCGCAGAGCACGCGTTAGACAGACGTGGTCCCGGCGATGAAAGCACAAGTCCTCCGGCACTTTTGCTCGAGCATGGTCTGATTTGATGCCCCCCATGCCGACCTGCTGATGTAACGCTTCGGGGTAGCCCGGCGGGTGTTTGCGGGCTGGTGCGAGCAGCTGTTGGGCGGCCGAGCCGCGATCGAGCGGTTGGGTGGACGGCTTGTGCTCGATGCCGATGAGACCGACGGGCTGGCAGAGCGGATCGATGCGCAGAGCCAGGGGCGGGTGCTGCTTGAGCGGTGCGCGTTCCTGCCGGCGTTGGAACGCGAGGCGGTCGAGCTGGTCGACGTGGCCGGCCTTGAGCCGAAGGAGGCCGCGCGGGTGCTCGAAGTGTCCGCTGGAACGTTGAGAGTGAGGCTTCACAGGGCGCGGGCCCGGCTCAGAAAGGAGGATGCATGATGAGCGCCTTTTGAGGATCGGTTGTGGAGGTACCTGGCCGCCGAGCACAGCGCCGACGAGGCCACCTCCAGGCGAAGGCAGCCCGCCATCGGCCCGCGGGCGCGGATCCTGGGGCTCGACGGCCGCCCTTAGCGATCACCGCGGGGCGCTCGCGGTCATCGCGGCGGCAGCTGTCGCGGTCGTACTGCTGGTCTCGGCGACAGCGAGCACGCAGCCGGCGGACGCGCTGACCCAGAACCCGGACGGTTCGATCACGCTCACCTTCAACGACTTGCAGGCCGCGATCCCGTAGCTCGACGCGATTTGCCGCGAGTGAGGTGACTAGCGAGGACGGCGCACGAGTCCTATCGCGCGCACGCCGGTCCGGGGTTGGATACTGAAGTGATGCGCGAACAGATGCTGCGACCGCTCACCATCCGAGCGCTGCGGGCACCCGCGGCGCTGTATGACTGGAACGTCGGGTGGCTGCTTGGCCGGCGGTTTCTGCGATTGACCCACAAAGGCCGCCGATCCGGAGCTCTGTACCGGACGATGCTGGAGGTCATCGGTGAGCACCCCGAGCGGCAAGAGCTGTTGGTGATGGTCGGGCTCGGTCCACGCGCTCAGTGGTATCGCAACATCGCGGCCGGCGGTGCCGTTGAGATCGCGATCGCCCGCGAGCGATTTCGGCCCACCTACCGCCAACTCTCCACGCCGGAGGCGGCCGCGGTCCTCGGCGACTACGAGAGACGCAACGCACTCGTGGCTCCGATCATTCGCCTGGTCCTGCGCCGCCTGGTCGGCTGGCGCTATGACGGCACGCCACCCGCTCGAGAGCGACTGGTGGTCGAGCGGCCAATCCTCGGATTTCGCCCCGCTACATAGCCCACAGCCCCCGACCGCTGAGCTGGTGCACCGTACGCTGCCACCGATGCCCGCACAGCGCAAACGCGCTCTCGTCGCACAGCAGGCGCCAACACGACAGGATCTCGATTTCGAAAGCGGGCGTGAACCTCGATCCGCAACGAACACATACGATGATGTGATCCCGTTTGAGGGAGCGCCATGACGACTCTGCCGGAGCGCAACAACCAAGCGCTGATCGTGATCGACGTCCAGGTCGGTGTGGTTGCCGGAGCCCATCGTCGAGATGACGTGGTCGCGTGTATCGCTCAGCTGGTCGACCACGCACGTCGCGTCGACGTGCCGGTCGTCTGGGTACAGCACTCAAGCGATGAGCTTCAGCCCGGCAGCGAGGCGTGGACCTACGTGCCGGAGCTGGTCCCCGCCGCGTCCGAGCCGCTTATCGAGAAGCGCTACGGCGACGCGTTCGAGGACACTGACCTCGAAGATGTTCTGCAGCGGCTTGAGGTCGGTCGACTGCTCGTGTGCGGCGCTCAAACGGACGCGTGTATTCGGTCGACTCTTCACGGTGCGTTGGTTCGGGGATACGACGCGATCCTCATCGGCGACGCACATACGACTGAAGATCTCTCCGCGTGGGGTGCCCCACCTCCAGAGCAGGTGATCGCCCACACCAACCTCTACTGGAGTGAGCAGCAGGCCCCTGGCAGGACAGCCGGCACGGTCTCCAGCACAGAGATCTTCGCCGGCTAATCGTGCTGGAGCCACCGAACGGAGGCTCCGATTCGCTGCTACGCGAGTGTCCGAGAGCCGGGCGCTTGGGGAGGAAAGCAGTCCAGTGTAGGGCGGCCGGGACGAGCCCTCTAGTGGCACTGCCACAGGAAGGCACCGCGTCCATCTTCGTTGATGAAGCCCTAGCACTCTGCGACGTCGCCGAATTCGTGGCCTGCCCACCCTGCCGAGAATTGGAACCCGAATCGCCAACCGGGTCCGTCGGGCATGTGTTCGCCTTGCAGGAAGGCGGGCGTTCCACCGATCTTGTTCCAATCCTGATGGCCATCAGCGGGGTAGCTACCGGCGGGTAGCTCGGGCCATTCCCAGACCTGAGGGTCAGCGCCTGGATGCAACGCGACGTACCGCACGTAGGGACGCATTTTGTCGATCGGCTGGTAGCGATCGGGCTGTGGAACCGGCTCATAGAGCTGAGGACCACGTCGCAGCGCCAGGCTGGGGACCTGCGGTTTGACCGCGTCTGGCTGCACCACGACCGCGTTCCCGGGCCCGAGCGGCTCCCACGTCTCGACAACCTCGTCGCTGAAGAAGATGAACGCCGTGCGGTCTGGCTCGGTGAGCAGCGGAAGCTGTCCGAGGAAGACCATCGGATGGCCACTTGGCGCCAGCGGCCACGCGGGCTCGTCCAGCCAATCAGGCTGCCCACCGAATCGTGCCGCGCGTTCCTGATCTCCGATCGGCTCGGCGCTCAGTGACGCCATCCCCAAACGCGGAATCGAACGTCCGCCGATCGGCTCAACGGCGATCGGGACGAGGGGTGGGCGCGTCTCGGCACCCCGAGATCGTCTTACTAGCTCCGTGATCGTGTGATCGCAGCGCTCCGCCAGCGTTGAGAACCCTCGCTCAGCCAGTCGGCGGTTCAGATTGCGCGCAACGCTCTGCGCGTCGTAGAGGTCAGGTGGCATCCCGGGCCGGCCGTCGTTTCGAGGTTTGGCTGAGCGCGCCCGCTCGATCAACGCGTCCACCAGAGCGGCCGCGTCGCGCTCCTCCCCGAGGCGAAGCACCGCGTACACCGCGCCCCAGCCCTGGTGCGTCGTGCGGATCAGTCTGCTCGAAATGTGGGCACCCAGCAACGTCTGCGCGGCGTCGCGGCTGGCATCAAAGTCACGAGCATCCCCCAGCCACGCCAGCGCCGCCTGTACCTCAGCCCGCTCACCGACATCGAGCGCCGCAGCCGAACCCCACAGCGCGTCGGCCGCTTCCCTTCCTCCCAGCTCGGCCAATGCTGACCGGGCGCGGCTGCGCACTCCAGGGTGCTCATCGTCGAGCAACTCAGTTACGCGCGGCACGTCAGACCGGTCGCCGCTATGGCCAAGACTGCGCACCGCGGCGCCGCGGATCGACGCGCGCCCGTGACCCAGCAAATTACGCAGAGCAGGAGCCGCCCTCCGATCATCGATCCTCGAAAGCACCGACCGAGTCAGCGGCCGAGGCTGGCTGCCGACAGACGCGGACGGCTCCGGCGAAGCTTGGTCAAGCATCACCGCGAGCTGGCGCACCTCGTTAGCCGATGCCGATCCTTCCCAACAACTCCCGCACGGAAGCTGATCGACCAACGCGCCCCCGCAGCGCTCACACGCAGCCATCATCGTCATCAGTATCGGCGGGCCTCGCTGAGCACCCGACGCCAGCCAGTCGCCACTGGACGATTGTCGAGGCGTCAACCGGCGCCCTTGCGCTGGCTTCCCTGACCGGCAACTACGCCCGCAACCAACGGAGGGCGATCATCAGACCAGGCCTCTGAGAACTGACCAAATCCGACGCGCGGACGCTCGCTTCCCACGACGATCCGGACGCTCGCAACCAACGGAATCCGAGCACTGGTAGTGCGGTCTTTAGGCCGCCGCCCTCGGGACACCGGCGCTGGGAATTTGGGCGCGAGATCGTCGCGGCAGGGCCGCGATCTCGTCTCTGGTCGGCTGGACCTTTGCGTTGAAGGTCGCGCGCTCAAATCCGACTCGCGTCAAACCACCCGCACGGCCCGGGACCGCGTGACGCGTGCGTCAAGGCCACCGCGCCGCTCCTCAGAACGCCGCCGCCCGACGCACCACGCGAGGCGCCGGCGAAATTCTGAGCGCCGGACCAACCTTCCGCGATCCGCCGCGTTTCATGAGTCATACAGCCCGGCGCCGCCGCAACGGGGCAAGCGCGTGGATGACGCAGGGATCTAGGGGGCGCAGTGCCTGGGGGAATGATTCCCCCCAGGCGCTGGTGGGCCTCAGGCCCACGCGCGCACGGGATCCCAGCACAGCAACTTCTCTGTTGTCGGTCAAGACTTGAGAAAGTTTCGGCCGAAGGGGTGGCGCTCCGCCGCCCGGGGGTGCACACTGCGCTAGGTGGGCGCGACAGTCGAAGCACCGATTCTCAACCTGGCTCCAAGCCCGGCACGGCTGACCGGGGAATCGGACGGCCACCTCGTCGAATTGGTGCGAACGGGCGACGATCGCGCGTTCGAGACGATCTACGACCGGTACGCGCCAGGGCTGCTGTCGTTCTGCACCCATATGCTGCGCAGCCGCGAAGGCGGCGAGGACGCCGTGCAGCAGACGTTCGTGTCCGCCTATCGCGCGATGCGCGGCGCCGACTCCGAGATCGTGCTGCGCCCATGGCTCTACGCGATCGCGCGCAACCGCTGCCTGTCGGAGATCCGGGCCTACCGAGCGGCCGACCAGGCGGGCGCCGAGCTCGCGCTGGGGTCCGACGTGACCGACCAGGTGTGGCGGCGCGAGGAGTTGCGCGAGCTGTTCGATGACATCCGTAGCCTGCCCGACGATCAGCGGGCGGCGCTGGTGTTGTTCGAGCTCGGTGACAACTCGCAGCGGGAGATTGCCGAGATCCTGGGCGTGCAGGCGCCCAAGGTGAAGGCGCTGGTGTTCCAGGCGCGCGAGGCGCTCACGCGTTACCGCCATGCGCGCAACCGCTCGTGCATCGAGATCCGCGAGGAGATCGCCAACGTTCCCGGGCGAATCCCGTCGCGCAGCATGCTGCGCTCCCACATCGAGCGGTGCCCGAGTTGCGCGGCGTACGAGATCGAGACGCGCCGCCACCGCGCGGCGATGGCGCTGATCCTTCCGGTGCCGGTGCTCGCCGGGCTGCGATCCGCGGTGCTCGGGCTGACCGCCCACCATGGCGTCAGCGCAGCAGGCGCCGGCGCGGGTGGCGCCGCGGCGGCGGGAGCCACCACCGCCGGCGCGGGTGGCGCCGGCGGCGCGGCCGCAGCCGGCGGCGCCGCCACCGCGGGAGCCGGCACCGCCGGAGCCGCGCTCGCCGGCACGGGCGCCGGCGGGACGCTTGCCGTCGGCGGCGGAGCGACCGCCGCAGGCTCGATCGCGGGCGGTGTGACCGCGGCGGGCTCGGTGGCGGGCGGTGTGACCGCCGGTGCGGTGGGCACGGGTGCGGCGGCTGCCGGGGGCATCGCGGCGGCGGGCGCCGCGGGCACTGCGGCCGTCGCCGGAGGCTCGGTCGCGGCCGCGACCGGATTGACCGTGCTGGGTGGGTTCGGGTCCCATGCGGTGGCGAAGGTCATCACCGCCGCCGCAGTTGCCGTCGGCATCGCAGCGCCTCACCCACGGCCGATTCAGCCACCCACGCACCACCTGGTCGCGCGGACGACACTGCCGCACAAGACCGTTCCCCTCGCCCACGAGCCGGTGACGACCACCGTGCCGACCTCGTCGGCGCCCTCGCAGACCGCGCCTCAGGCGTCGACCGGCAGCCCCTCGTCGACGCCGGGATCCGGGATCTCCGGGAACAATGGCTCGGGCGGGAACGGGCCGACGGTGGCAGGACCGACGAACGGCGATCAAGGCTCCGCGTCCGGGTCGTCGACCGGTCCGACTCAGCAGCCCACGACCGGGTCGACGGGTGGACCCGGCACGAGCGCGCCGATCGTGAACCCGGATCCGAGCAATCCGTCCTCAACCGGCACGCCGGATCCGACCTCCACCGATCCCACCCAGACCACGACGGATCAGTCGACGACGACCGCTACCACCGCCACGACGGATACGACGACCACCACGGACACGACCACCACCACGGACACGACGACGACGGCCACGACGACGACGGCCACGACGGACACGACCACCACCACGGACACGACGACGACCACCACCGCCGGGACGGACACGACCGGCGGTAACACGACGTCCTGAATCCCCGCTGCGGCCAAGGGGTAGGGGCCGGATCATGAGCCGCATCGTCGTCATCGGGGCGACCGGGCACGTCGGGAGCTACCTGGTTCCCCGTCTGGTGCGCGCCGGCCACGAGGTCGTGGGGCTCAGCCGAGGTGAACGTGAGCCCTACGTGCGGGCGCCGGAGTGGGGCGCGGTCGAGCGCGTGATCGCCGACCGCGAGGCGGAGGACTCCGCCGGCACCTTCGGCGAGCGCATTGCCGGACTGGGTGCCGACGCGGTGATCGACATGCTCTGCTTCACGCGCGAGTCGGCCGAGCAGCTCGTCGAGTCGCTGCGCGCCAGCCGGCCGCTGCACGTGCACTGCGGGACGATCTGGGTCCACGGCGCGGCGGCGCGGGTGCCGGTCACCGAGGACGAACCCCGGACCGCATTCGGGGACTACGGCACGGGCAAGGCGGCGATCGAGGCGTTGCTCCATCGCGAGACGATCGCGGGCGGCGTTCAGAGCATCGTCCTGCACCCGGGTCACATCACCGGCCCATGGCCGTCGATCACCCCCGCCGGAAACCTGGACCTCGATGTCTGGCGGCGGCTGGCGACCGGCGAGGCGGTGGCGCTGCCCGAGCTCGGTCTGGGGATCCTGCACCACGTGCACGGCGACGACGTCGCGCAGGCCTTCGAGCGAGCGCTCAACCGTCCCGCGGCGATCGGCGCGAGCTTTCATGTCGTCGCCGAGCAGGCGATGACGCTCCGCGGTCTGGCGATGGGAGTCGCAGCCTGGTTCGGACGCGACGCGAACATCGAGCTCGTCGACTGGCCCGAGTTCGAGCGCCGCGTCGGGCGCGACCATGCCGCCACGACTCGCGAGCACGTCAGCCGAGGCCTTGCCGCGAGCATCGAGCGCGCGCGCCGGGTCCTCGGCTATCAGCCGCGATACAGCGCGCTCGATGCGCTGCGTGATTCGGTGGCCCAACTCGCCGCCGCCGGCGAGCTCGACCTCGGCGCCCAGTCCCTCTGACTCCCGCCTCAGGTCCCGGAGTAAGTCCGGCGCCATCCCGCGGCCGGTATGGCCGGGGACGCGGCGGGCGTCCCCGGCCGCGTGCCGCGCTCAGCTCGCGCTCGTGGGCAGGGCGAGGTTGTAGACGGTCGTCCCGCCGATCGTCTGCTTGGTGTAGTGGGACCTGACCCATCGCAGGATCGACGAACTTGAACCGGCGCGGCCCGGACCGCCGCCCATGCCGCCCCCTGAGGCGATGTAGTAGTGGATCGCGCCCTGCTTGACGTATGCCTCAAACCGGGCGAGGGTGAGGTTGCCGCCCTCGCCGCTGAAGCCACCGATCGCCATCACCGGCGCTCCGCCCGTCGCCAGCTCGTAGGACGCGGCCGACTGCGACCCCGAGGTCGCCGCCACCCAGCGGTAGCGGGCACTGTCGGCCTGGAGCGCCCGGCGTAGCGCCGCGCTGGCGGTCGCTGCCCCGCCGCCCGACATTCCGCCGCCCGGCATCCCGCCCGTGGTCGAAGGCCCGCCGCTGCGTGGACCTGGGAACCCGGTGGAACCGGAGCCCCCGGTGCGGCCGCCGGGCAGGCGCGTCGGGCTCGAGTTGCCCGTCGGCGGTCCGCTCCGGGTGCCAGCCGAGGACGTGGCGGCGCCCGGGAATCCGCTGCTGCGCCCGGACGAGCCGCCGCCGGGACCGCCTCCGAATCCGCCGCGGCCGGCGCTCGACGGTCCGGCCGAGACGACCGAGCCGGTGTGCGCGGTGCCCACGGTGTCCAGCGTGTAGGCGACCGGCCCGGCCATGCATGCGACGACTGCGAGGACCGCGCCGGCCGCTGCGAGGCGCCGGGTCGACGCTGCGCCGAGCGCCGACAGCTGTGGCAGCGCCGCGACGGCGAGCAGACCGAGGGCGATCACCCCAGCAGCGAGCACGAGGGTGGCCAGCCACGGCTGCCAGGAGGAGGTGCGGCCGAGCAGCACCTCGGCCCAGCCCGCGGTGACGGCGATCGCAAGGCCGACCGTCACCTGTGCCCGGCGCGAGGTGCGGTGCAGCCACGCCTGACGTCCCCCGATCGCCACCAGCGCGGCGATCGCCGGGGCGAGCGCGACCGTGTAGTAGGTGTGGATGATCCCGCTGCTCTCGCTGAAGACGAGCGCCGTGACCACCAGCCAGCCGCCCCACAACAGCAGCCCGGCGCGCGTCCGGTCGGTACGCGGCGTGCCTCGGCGCGAGACGAGCCCGGCGACGAGCGCCATCAGCGCCGCCGGCAGCAGCCACGACGCCTGTCCGCCCATCAGCGAGTTGAACAGTCTCAGCAGCCCCGCCGAGCCGCTGAAGCTCGAGCCGATCCCACCCCCGCCGACTCCGTGGCCGCCGGTTGGAGCGTCGCCGCTGCCCCCGAACACCCGGCCGAGGCCGTTGTAGCCGAAGATCAGGTCGAAGATGTTGTTGGACGCCGAGCCGTCGATCATCGGCCGGTCGGCCACAGGCCACAACGCGACCGCGAGCAGCCACCACCCGCAGGCGAGCACGATCGCCGCGCCTGAGGCCAGCGTCTGCCAGATGCGGCGGCGCAACGGTCCCGGCGCGGCGACGAGGTAGACCAGCGCGAATCCGGGGAGGACGAGGAACGCCTGCAGCATCTTGGCCAGGAAGGCCAACCCGAGCAGCGCTCCGGCGGCGAGGATCCAGCGGCTGGCGCCGCGCTCGAGCGCCCGGGTGAGGCTGTACGCGCTCGCCACCAGCAGCAGCACGAGCAGCGCGTCGGGATTGTTGAAGCGGAACATGAGTGCCGCGACTGGGGTCAACGCGAGCGTGACGCCGGCGGCGATCCCGGCCCACGCGCCGAACCAGCGGCGCACCGCGGCGGCGAGCAGCGCGACCGCGGCGACGCCCTCGAGCGCCTGGGGGATGAGCATCGACCAACTCGAGAACCCGAAGAACCGGCCCGAGAGCTCCATCACCCACAGCGAGGCCGGCGGCTTGTCGACGGTGATGAAGCTGGCCTTGTCGATCGAGCCGAACAAGAAGGCCTTCCAGCTTTCGGTGCCGGCCTGCACGGCGGCCGCGTAGAAGCTGTTCGCATCGCCGGAGGCGCCGAGGTTCCAGATGTAGGCCAGCGCGGTGAGCGTGAGAAGTGCGCCGAGCGCGACACGGGCAGCGCCGGGGGCGCGCATCCGGTGGCGCACGCTCGAGTCGGAGGGTTGCGGCACGGAGAGGGCCGGTCCCTCGGTCGCGGTCGAGCGGAGGGGGAGGATCGAGAGCGTCATGCGGCGAGCGTCGACGCGCCGCCTAAGACGAGTGTCGGTATCGGGCGGTTTCTTCGCCGGCGCTCACCGGGCGCTGCGGGGATTCTTCAGCTCGGGCGGTCGGCCACCCAGCGCTCGATCAGATACCGCGCGATCGAGACCTCGCCGGGAAGCGCGAATCCCGCGTCCTCGCCGTCGACTGCCGCGCGCACGAGGTCGCCCGGGATCCAGTGGACCTCGTCGAGCTCCCCGTCGGTGGCGGTTGCCTCGCCACCGTCGGCGATGGCGTGAAAGCCGAGCATCAGCGACGCCGGGAACGGCCATGGCTGCGAGGTGACGTAGACCGGGTCGCGGCACACGATCCCCGACTCCTCCTGGACCTCCCGGACGACCGCCTCCTCGGCGGCCTCACCGGGTGAGACGAACCCGGCGAGCACCGAGAGACGGCCCTCCGGCCAACCGGTGCGGCGGCCCAGCAACAGCCGATCGTCATGCTCGACCGTCATGATCACCACCGGGTCGGTGCGCGGGAAGTGATGGGAGCCGCAGCGTGGGCAGACCCGTTCGAGACCTGCCTCGACCACCTCGGTCTCGTGGCCGCAATTGGCGCAGAAGCGATGGCGCCGGTGCCAGGCCAGCAGCGCGGTGGCATAGGCGGCCAGACCTCCCTCGGAGTGGGGCAGGGTGACGCCTGCCTCGCGCAGCGTGATCAGATGTGGGCCGCCCGTCTCGCCGTCACGGCCCCAGCTGCCATCGTCGGCGGGCCGGTCTCGGGCTGCCTCCTGCTCGAGGTCGATCGCGAACAGCGGCGCGTCGCCGTCAAGGCCCAGGAGGATCGGGACCGCAAGCTGCTCGTCGGTCGGCTCAAGGCGGGTGAGAGCCAGGCCGGAATCGGTCGCGGAGACGAGCACCTGATCGCGCCCCGCCGCGACGCCGCGGCGTGCCGGCGAGGCGGCCATCGCGGCGATCCATTCCGGGTCCTTGCGCTGGACGCTCGCGCGATCGAGTGCGGCGCCGGTGAACGGCCGCTGCGCTCCGGATCCGCCCATCGGACCGGTCAGCTGTCCTGCGCCTGCTGCTCTTCGACGGTCAGCTCGGCGGTGGGGCGTGCCTCGAGACGCCCGTCGGGGATCGGTGTCCCGCTCTGCACCGAGAGCCCGTAGGTGCCGTTGCGCAGCCGCTCCTCGGCGCGTTCCAGGGCGGCCAGCTGGGCCTCGAGGTCACGACGTCGACCCTCGTCCAACTCGTCCTGATAGAGCCCCTCACTGCCGAGCTCGCCCGGCGCGACCTGCTGATCGCCCTCTTCCGCCGCACCGGAGTGCAACGCCAGGGCCGACTCGAGACGCTCTCGCTCCTGGGCCAGCAGCTCACGTGCTCGTTCGGGCTCCACGTCCGGTGAGCCTACACCGGGCGGGCGCCGGGCCGCGAGCGAGCGGCCGGCGACTCAGGGAGCGATCGTCGACTCGGCGGCCTGGACGCGGTTGCCGCCCAAGGCCCGGGCGACGGCGAGCGCTCGGTCGACCTGGCGCAGCAGATCGTCGGGCGAGAGAGCGTCCATCGGCAGTGCGGCGACCCCGAGGCTCGCGGTCAGCCGCCCTTCGGCTCCGGGGGTCATCAGCTCGAGGTCGCGGCGCAGCTTCTCGGCGAGTTCAAAGCCGCCCTCGCGATCGGTGTCGGGTGCGAGGATCAGGAACGCGTGCGTGTCGAACCTCGCGATGTAGTCGCTGGCGCGCGCCATCTCGGTGAGGCGGCGGCTGACCAGCGACAACGCCCGCTCACGATCGGTCTTGAGCCTCGGCGGCTGGTCGATGGCCAGCAGCAGAGCGGCCACGGGACTGATCGTGCGGCCGGCCTGGGCACAGAGCCGTCGCAGGGTCTGCTCGGCCGCCAGGCGATTGGGCAGCAGGGTGAGCGGATCTGAGCCGGCACGTCGTTCGATCGCCGTCTGGCTGTGATGCATGGCCAGCACCGGTGCGGCCCGCTGGGCGGCCTCCCGGATCCGCGCGCGCACGGCGGAGTCGAGCCGGTCGTCGGCGACGAGCAGAGCGCCCGCCTGACGTCCCGCGGCTCGCAAAGGCTCGCAGGTCAGCTCGGTGGCGAGCCGTCCGCAGAGCCCGCAGGCGGTGACCTCGTCGGGCGCCGCGGCGGCGAGGGGGGCGGCGGCGCCGACCTCCCGCGGCTGGCCGATCTCCATCGCGCGGCAGTTCCCCGACGCGAAGCGCGCGCTGGAGAGGCCGAGCAGAGGCGTGTCGACGATCCGCTCGCCGAAGGTGAGCTCCAGCCCCTGGGACGGGTCGCCGCGCGTGAGCAGGACCGCTCCACCCTCGGGAGCGAGGCGCTGGACGTAGCGCAGGAGCAGGCGACGCGACTGAGCCTCGGAGGTCGACCGCGCGAGCATCTGCGTGAGATCGTCGAGCTCCTCGGCCTCACGCTCGGCCCTCAGTCGAGCGTGATGGATGACGGCGAGGCCGCACGCCGCATAGCCCAGCGCGATCACCCCGACGAACACGCCGGCCGGGAGCGATCCGATTCCGAGATGGCCCGCCGCGAAGGCGGCGGCCGCACATGCGAGCGCCGCGACCAGAGCGAACGCGACGAGCGCAGGGGCAGGCAGACGGGCCATCAATGCATAGATCGGCAGTCGCGCTCATCCCTTGAGCCTCACTCGGGTGAAACGGTCATCCTCGTGGAGGGGTAAGTTTCCGCTTCGTGTCAGGAGCGACACGCAGATGGCGGTAAGGACGGACGATCTCGAGCTTGACCTGATCGACTCGGTCCTCGAGGCTGTGACCACGCGTCTCGGCCACGATCCGTCCTGGCCGTGCGCGGAGTTCGTGCGCCAGTTCTTCCACTGGGTGCCCGCCCAGGACCTCCGTGAGCGCGAAATCTCAGGCCTCGCCGCGACGGTGCTGGGCGAGTGGGAGATGGCGGCGCGCCGGCTGGCCGGCGAGGCCAAGGTGCGGGTCTTCAACCCGGAGGCCTCGGGCGCCCCGCACACGGTCGTCGAGATCGTCTGCGACGACATGCCGTTCCTGGTCGACTCGGTGACCATGGAGCTCAGCCGCCAGGGCCACGCGATCGAGTTGCTCATCCACCCCGTGATGCGCGTCGTGCGCAGCCCGGAGGGGATCCTCGCCGACGTGGTCGCACCGGAGGCGACCGATCCCGAGGCGATCGCCGAATCGATCATCCACGTCGAGGTCGCCCGCCAGCCGGACCCGGAGCGGCTCATCGCGCTGCGCGGCGGGATCGAGCGGGTGCTGCGGGACGTCCGGGCCGCCGTCGAGGACTGGCACCCCATGCGCGAGCGCGCCGCGCAGCTGGCCGCGGAGCTCGACGACCACCCGCCACCCTGCGAGAGCCATCTGCTCGCCGAGTGCCGCGCGTTCATCGGATGGCTGGCCGAGGGACACTTCACGTTCCTCGGTTATCGGGAGTACGAGCTCGGCGACGGGGTGCTGACCGCGGTCGCCGGAACGGGCCTGGGGATCCTGCGCGAGGAGGGGACCGAGCGGCCAAAGCACCTCTCCCAGCGCGCGATGACCGAAGCCCACCGCCCCAACCCGCTCGTGCTCAGCAAGGCCAACGCGCGCTCGACCGTCCACCGGCCCGCCTACCTGGACTACATCGGCGTCAAGCACTTCGCCGAGGACGGCACGGTGCTCGGCGAGCGTCGCTTCCTCGGGCTCTACACCTCCAGCGCCTACCACGCACCGCCGGCCGACGTGCCGATGTTGCGCGACAAGGTCGAGCGGATCATGCATGCGGCCGCGTTCCCGCCCGACAGCCACGACGCCAAGGGGCTGGTCGACATCCTCGAGTCGCTGCCGCGCGACCTGCTCATCCAGATCGGGACCGACGATCTGTTCGAGATGTCGATGGGCGTGCTCGGCCTTGGCGAGCGGCCCCGGGTCCGCCTGTTCGTCTCCCGCGACCGGCTTGACCGCTTCGTGGCCGCGACGCTGTGCATGCCACGTGAGCGGTTCAACACCGAGAACGGCCGGCGGGCGAGCACGATCCTGGCCGAGGCCTATGGCGGCGACCACGTCGACTGGCGCCTGCAGCTCTCGGAGTCCGTGGTCGTTCGCATCGACTACACCGTTCATTGCGGCGCCGGGATCCGCGATGCCGACGTCACCGAGGTGGAGTCGCAGATCGCCCAGGCGACGCGGGACTGGGGCGACGATCTGCGCGCAGCGCTCACCCAGCGGCACGGGGAGGAGCGCGGTTTCGTCCTCGACGAGAACTACTCGGCAGCGTTCCCGCGCTCCTACCGGGCGCTGGTCGACGCGTCGACGGCGGTGGACGACATCGCCCGCATCGACCGGCTGCGGGCGGGCGGGCGGGCGATCCTCGCCGTCCACCGGCGCCCGGGTGACCCGGAGCGGATGGTCCGCGCCAAGCTGTTCAGTGCCTGCCAGGTGACGCTCTCGGAGGTTGTGCCGACCTTCGAGCACATGGGCGCGCGCGTCGTGGACGAGCGACCGTACGAGATCCGCCCGGCCGATGGGGACCCGGTCTGGGTCTATGACGTCGGCCTCAGCTGCGATCCGGCCGATCTGGACCGTGCCGGAGCGGAGTTCGCGTCGACGTTCCTGGGCGTCTGGACGGGACGCCTGGAGGACGACCGTCTCAACGGCCTGGTCATGCGGGTCGGGCTCAGCGGCCGGCAGATCACAGTGCTGCGAGCGATCCTGCGCTACCTGCGCCAGGCGGTGATCCCGTTCTCAGACGCCTACATGATCTCGACGCTGCTCGACAACCCTTCGATCGCGGCCAAGCTGGTGACGTTGTTCGAGGCGCGGTTCGACCCCGACGCCAACCAGGCACGGCGCGAGGCGACGGTGGAGCGCACCCGCGAGGAGGTCGTCGAGGCGATCGACTCGGTGGCGAGCCTGGACGCCGACCGCATCCTGCGATCGGTGATGGTGGTGATCGACGCGATGCTGCGCACCAACCACTGGCGTGTCGTCGAAGGCGAGCCGCACCCCACCTACCTGTCGTTCAAGCTCGACCCGACGAAGCTGGAGATGCTGCCGCGTCCCCGGCCGCGCTACGAGATCTTCGTCTACTCCCCGCGGGTTGAGGGGATCCACCTGCGCGGCGGCCGGGTCGCCCGCGGCGGACTGCGCTGGTCAGACCGGCGGGAGGACTTCCGTACCGAGGTGCTCGGGCTGATGAAGGCCCAGATGGTCAAGAACGCGCTGATCGTGCCGGTCGGGTCCAAGGGCGGTTTCGTCGTCAAGCATCCTCCGCCGGCGACTGATCGCGAGGCGTATCTGCAGGAGGGCATCGACTGCTACCGGACGTTCCTGCACGGGCTGCTCGATCTCACCGACAACTATGTCGAGGGCGGCGTCGCGGCGCCGGAGCGGGTCGTGCGCTACGACGGCGACGACCCCTATCTCGTCGTCGCCGCCGACAAGGGCACCGCGCGGTTCTCCGACATCGCCAACTCCGTGTCGGAGGACTACGGGTTCTGGCTCGGCGACGCGTTCGCCTCCGGCGGCTCGCACGGCTACGACCACAAGGCGATGGGCATCACCGCCCGGGGCGCCTGGGAATCGATCAAGCGCCACTTCCGCGAGCTCGGCCTCGATGTCGCGGACCAGGACTTCACCGTTGTCGGGATCGGCGACATGGCCGGCGACGTGTTCGGCAACGGGATGCTGCGCTCGCGCCACATCCGGCTGGTGGCCGCCTTCAACCACGCGCACATCTTCCTGGACCCCGATCCCGATCCCGACGCCGGCTACGCCGAGCGCCGACGGCTCTTCGATCTGCCGCGGTCGGCGTGGAGCGACTACGACCCGGAGGCGATCAGCGAAGGCGGCGGCATCCATCTCCGCACCGCCAAGTCGATCGAGATCACTCCGCAGGTGCAGGAGGCGCTCGGGATCGAGGCCACCCGGCTGTCGCCCAACGAGCTCATCTCCGCGATCCTGCGCGCGAAGGTCGACCTGCTCTACAACGGCGGCGTCGGTACCTACGTCAAGGCCGCGAGCGAGACCCACGCGGAGGTCGGCGATCGCGCCAACGACCCGCTGCGGGTCGATGGTTCCCAGCTGCGCTGCCGCGTCGTGGCCGAGGGCGGCAACCTCGGCCTGACCCAGCGGGGCCGCATCGAGTACGCGCTGCGAGGCGGACCGGAGGGCAACGGCGGGCGGATCAACACCGACGCGATCGACAACGTCGCAGGTGTCAACTGCTCCGATCACGAGGTCAACATCAAGATCCTGCTCGGTGATCTGATCGCTGACGGCGAGCTGCAGGAGGACCAGCGCGACACGGTGCTCGAATCGATGACCGACGCGGTTGCCGAGGAGGTGCTCTACGGCAGCTACACGCAGACCCAGGCGCTGTCGCTCGCTGTCCGCCAGTCGGTGACGATGCGCGACGTTCAGGCGCGGCTGCTGCGCTGGCTGGAGAGTCACGCCGGCCTGGACCGCGAGATCGAGGTGCTCCCGACCGAGGAGGCGCTCGCCGACCGCCGGGCCGAGCGACGCGGCCTCGTCTCGCCCGAGCTGGCGGTCGTCATGGCGTACGTCAAGATCGCGCTCTACGAGGAGCTGCTCGAATCCGACCTCCCCGACGACCCATACCTGCTCGGCGACCTGGAGCGCTACTTCCCGGCGCCGCTGGGCACCGGCTCGGCGTCGGCGGACCGCGCGCCGGCGGGGACCGAGGGCGCAGAGCGCTACACGCGCGAGATCCGCGAGCACCGGCTGCGCCGCGAGCTCGTGGCCACGATCGTGGCGGGCCAGCTCGTCGATCGCGGGGGCACGACGTTCGCGTTCCGGCTCGGGGAGGAGATGGGGGCGACTGCGCCGCAGCTGGCCCGGGCGTTCGCGGTCGCCCGCGAGGTGTTCGAGATGCGCGACTTCTGGGACGCGATCGAGGACCTCGACAACCGGATCGAGGCGGGCACGCAGATGACGATGCTGCTGGAGGGGCGCCGGCTGGTCGAGCGCGCCACGCGCTGGCTGTGCCGAGCGCGAGCCCGGACCGAGATCGACGTGACCCAGACCGCTCACCATTTCGAGGCGGGCGTGCGCGAGCTCTACGACGCGGTTCCCGAGCTGCTGACCACCGCGGACCGCCAGGCGTATGACTCGCGCCTGGAGGAGCTGACCGATGCGGGCGTCCCCGGCGAGCTCGCGCGGCGGGTGGCGTCGATGCCGGCGCTGCTGTCGGTGTTCGACATCGTGGAGGACGCCGCGGCCTGCGGCGCCGACCAGTACACGGCCACGTGCGTGTACTTTGGGATCGGTGAGCGGCTCAGCCTCGACTGGCTGCGCGATCGGGTGCTCGAGCTCCCCCGGTCCGACCGCTGGCAGGCGCTCGCGCGCTCGGCGCTGCGCGACGACCTGTACGAGCTGCACCGGATGCTCACGCGGGAGATCATCCAGGGGGCGAACGGTCGTGACGGCATCGCGGCGATCGAGGCGTGGTTGGAGCAGAACGCGGAGTCGGTGGCCCGCGCCCGCAGCGTGCTCGCCGACGTCCGCGCCTCCGAGCACTACGACACGACCACATTGCCCGTCGTCGTGCGTGAGCTGAAGAACCTCGCCTCCGAGGCGGCGCCGCTCTCCTGAGCCGTCCGGGGCCCCGCGGCACCCACTCCCTCGATGTGCGAGACGTTCTAAGCTCGCTTGCTCATGACCACCGTCACCACGACAGTCACCGAGCTGCCCGAGTCCCGCGTCCGCGTGCAGGCGGAGGTGCCGGCCGACGAGGTCGAGCGCCAGCTGCAGCAGGCCGCGCGCAAGCTCGGCTCGCAGCTGCGCATCCCGGGCTTCCGCAAGGGCAAGGTCCCGCCCCCGGTCGTCATCCGCCGGCTCGGCCGGGAGTACGTGCTCGACGAAGCGCTGCGCACCGCGCTCGGAACCTGGTACGTCGATGCCATCGACGAGTCGGGGATCGTCCCGATCGGCGAGCCCGACCTCGATGTCGGTGACCTGCCCGCGCAGGGCGAGCCGCTGCAGTTCTCGATCGAGATCGGCGTGCGCCCGGAGGCGCAGCTCGGGGAGTACAAGGGGCTCGAGGTCGGCCGGCGTGAGCCCGAGGTGGAGGACGCCAAGATCGACGAGACGCTCGAGGCGCTGCGCGATCGCATGGCGACGCTCGACACCGTCGAGCGCGCTGCCGCGAAGGGCGACCACATCGTCGCCGACTACGTCGGCAAGCTCGACGGAGAGCCGTTCGAGGGAGGCTCAGCGCGCGACCAGCTGATCGAGCTCGGTTCGGGCGCGCTCATCCCCGGCTTCGAGGAGCAGCTCGAGGGGATCAGCGCCGGCGAGGAGCGGACGATCACCGTCACCTTCCCCGAGCAGTACGCCGAGGAGCTTGCCGGGCGCGAGGCCACCTTCGACGTCACCGCGCACGAGGTGAAGGCCAAGAACCTGCCCGAGCTCGACGACGACTTCGCCTCCGAGGCATCCGAGTTCGACACCCTCGCCGAGCTTCGCGAGGACGTCGCGGCCAAGATGCGCGAGGCCGAGCAGAGCACGATCGAGCGCGAGTTCGAGGAGGCCGTCCTGCAGGCGGCCGCCGACAACGCGACCGTCGACGTGCCGGCCGCGCTGGTGCACGCGCGCGCCCACGAGATGGTGGAGCAGTCGTTCACCGCACTCGCCCGGCAGGGGATCTCACGCGAGATGTACCTGCAGATCGCCGGCAAGAGCGAGCACGAGCTCGCCGAGGAGGCCGAGCCCGAGGCCGCACAGGCGCTGCGGCGCGAGGCGGTGCTCGCCGCGATCGTCGAGGCCGAGGAGGTCGAGCCGAGCGACGAGGACCTGATCGAGGCCTTGCGGCCCGCCGCCGAGCGCGACGGCTCCGACCCGGCTGAGGTCGTGGAGACGCTCCGCAAGAACAACCGGCTCGATCAGCTGCGCGACGACGTCGCGGCGCGGCAGGCGCTCGAGCGGCTGGTCGCGTCCGCGACGCCGATCAGCGTGTCGGCCGCGGAGGCGCGTGAGGCGCTGTGGACGCCCGACAAGGGTGACCCGGCGGAGTCCGCATCCGCAGGCTCGAGCGGCGCCGAGGGCTCGGAAGCGGGCTCCGGCAAGCTCTGGACGCCCGGCAGCTGAGCGCGCCCACGTCCAGCTGACGGTCGCGTCAGAATGGGACGTTTGCAGGGATTTTTCCCGGCCTCGGGCGCGGATCTTCGCGCAGCTGTGGCACCCGCCGAGAAGGGGGTGGCGGCTGGGGGGCTCATTGCTACAGTCGGCAGGATTCCGGCGCAGGACGCGAAAGAAGCGAGCACATGAGTCCACTGGTACCGATGGTCGTCGAGCAGACCTCCCGCGGGGAGCGCGCGTTCGACATCTACAGCCGCCTGCTGAACGAGCGGATCATCTTCCTCGGCACCCCGGTGGACGATCAGATCGCGAACCTGATCGTCGCCCAGCTCCTGCACCTGGAGTCCGAGGATCCCGACAAGGACATCTCGATCTACATCAACTCCCCGGGCGGGTCGGTGTATGCGGGTCTTGCCATCTACGACACGATGAACTTCATCAAGCCCGACGTGTCGACGATCTGCGTCGGCATCGCGATGTCGATGGGCGCACTGCTGCTGGCGGGCGGCGCACCGGGCAAGCGGATGGCGCTTCCGAACGCGAAGATCCTCATCCACCAGGTGAGCTCGAGCTTCCAGGGCCAGGCGACCGACATCGAGATCCACGCGCGCGAGGTCATCGAGCTGCGCCGCCGGCTCGACGAGATCATCGCCGAGCACACGGGCAAGGACCTCGACCAGATCAAGAAGGACACGGAGCGTGACTACTTCATGAGCTCTGAGGAGGCCAAGGAGTACGGCGTCATCGACCGGGTGATCACCGAGCATTGAGGCTTTCGGGCCTTCTGCCGATCAACCGGGAGCCAGACGTCTCTAGAGCGAACTCACCATGGCACGACCGACCGACTCCAACGAGCAACTCCTCTGCAGCTTCTGCGGCAAGTCCCAGCGGCAGGTCAAGAAGCTGATCGCCGGCCCCGGCGTCTACATCTGCGACGAGTGCATCGATCTCTGCAATGAGATCATCGACGAGGAGCTCACGGCTCCGCCGTCGTTCGACATCGAGAACCTCCCCAAGCCCCGGGAGATCTACGACGTCCTCGGTGAGTACGTCGTCGGGCAGGAGCAGGCCAAGCGCTCACTGAGCGTCGCGGTCTACAACCACTACAAGCGCGTCCAGATGATGCAGTCCGATGACCACGACATCGAGCTGCAGAAGTCCAACATCCTGCTGCTGGGGCCGACCGGCTGCGGCAAGACGCTGCTGGCCCAGACGCTCGCCCGGATCCTGAACGTCCCGTTCGCCATCGCCGATGCGACCGCGCTGACGGAGGCCGGATACGTCGGTGAGGACGTTGAGAACATCCTCCTGAAGCTGATCCAGGCCGCCGACTACGACGTCAAGAAGGCCGAGACCGGGATCATCTACATCGACGAGGTCGACAAGATCGCCCGCAAGGCCGACAACCCGTCGATCACCCGCGACGTGTCAGGCGAGGGTGTTCAGCAGGCGCTGCTGAAGATTCTCGAGGGCACCACGGCCTCGGTTCCGCCCCAGGGCGGTCGCAAGCACCCCCACCAGGAGTTCCTGTCGATCGACACGACGAACGTCCTGTTCATCTGCGGCGGTGCGTTCGCGAATCTCGATCAGGTGATCGAGCGGCGGATCGGTCACCAGGGGGTCGGCTTCGGCGCCGAGATCCAGTCCAAGGCCCAGCGCGACACCGGCGAGGTGTTCGAGCGCTGCCTGCCGGAGGACCTCATCCAGTACGGCCTGATCCCCGAGTTCATCGGCCGCCTGCCGGTGATGTCGGCGATCCACCAGCTCGGCCGCGACGAGCTCATGCAGATCCTGACCGAGCCCCGCAACGCCCTGGTCAAGCAGTTCCAGCGCTTCTTCCAGTTCGACGGGATCGAGCTCGTGTTCGCCGACGAGGCTCTGTCGTCGGTGGCCGACAAGGCCCTGGAGCGCGAGACCGGCGCCCGCGGCCTGCGCTCGATCATCGAGGAGACCCTGCTCGAGGTCCAGTTCGAGCTTCCGTCGCGTCGCGACGTCCAGAAGTGCGTGGTCACCCGCGAGGTGATCGAGAAGGGCGTCTCGCCGACGCTCGTCACCGCCGCCGCGGACGACGACTCCGGCGACGCCGAAGCCGCCGCCTGAACCGGCACAGACTTGTGACGTTTGGCGCGCTGCGGCGTGCCACGCTCGCTGGGTGCCTTCCGCCGACCGCGATCGAGCCCGGTGCGAGCCCCGGGAGCGCCCCTCCCGCGGTGAGGTGGAGCGCCTTTCCGACCGCGGAGGGCAGCAACCCGCTCCACCCGAAGCCGGAGCCGGGGCAACGGACGAGGCGGAGCGCCTTTCCGACCGCGGAGGTCAACAACCCGCTCCACATTGGGCGGAGCTCGCCTCGCTCGGTCGGCGGCAGGATGGGGTGTTCGGGGTGGAGCAATTCCACGAACTCGCGCTCAGCGATCGTCAGCTGGCGCTGCTTGTCCGGCAGGGGCGGCTGATCCGGCGTCATCGCGGTGTCTACGTCGACGCCCTGATGAAGCCGACGCAGCGCGGATGGCTCCTCGGGGCGCTGTTCGCTCTGGGCGACAGCGCTTTCCTCAGCCGTCGGACCGCCCTTGCGGTGCACGGGGTGCGTCTCGTCAACATCCGGCAGATCGAGGTCACGATCCCCGCGGGGCACACGCCTCGCCACGACGGGCTCCTCGTGCACCGCACGCGGATCACGCCGGAGGATCACGAGATCCGGGTCGTCGAGGGCCTCAGAGTCGCCTCGCCGTCGCTGGCCCTCGTCGAAGCCGCCGCCCGCGAGACCGACCGGGAGCTCGACCGCCTCATCGCCGAGCTCGCCCGCCGCCGGCTGCTCGATCTCGATCAGATCGAAGCGGCGGCCGGCAGACGCAGGGGCCTGAGGGGCCTCACACGCCTCAGACGCGCCCTGATCCGCTACCGCCCGCCCGCCGGCGACCCCGGGGAGAGCGCTTCCGCCTTCGAACGAGATTTCGCCGCGTGGCTCGCCCAACATCCTGAGATCCCACCGCCACAGCGCAATGTCCGGCTCGGCCCGTGGGAGCTCGACTTCTACTGGCCGGCTCACCAGCTGGTCGTCGAGACCGACGGCGAGCAGTACCACCGCACGCCGCAGGAGCTCGAGCGCGACCGAGTCAAGGACGCCTGGCTGCAACGCCGCGACCATCGGGTCATCCGGGTCACGGAGTTCCGCTTCACGCACGATCGCCCCGGAATCCTGGGCGACCTGGAGGCGATGGTGCAGGCCCGGTGACTCCTACACTGACCCCGTCGATGTCCGAGCTTGAGGATCGCACCCGTTACGAGCCCGCCGAGGTCGAGCCGCGGATCGCGCACCGCTGGCTCGAGTCGGGGCTGTTCAGCCCCGCGCCGGAGGGCACCGCCGCCGAGAATTACTCGATCGCGATCCCGCCGCCGAACATCACCGGTGTCCTGCACCTCGGCCACGCGCTCAATGGCTCGATCCAGGATCTGCTCATCCGCCACGCCCGCGCCCGCGGCCGCCGCGCCAAGTGGATCCTCGGCACCGACCACGCCGGGATCGCCACCCAGACCCAGGTGGAGAAGCTGCTGATCAGCCAGGGCTCGAGCCGCACCGAGCTCGGCCGCGAGCGGTTCGTCGAGCGGGTCTGGGAGTGGCGCGCCGAGTACGGCGGGACGATGATCTCCCAGCTCAAGCGCCTCGGCGCGTCGCTGGACTACGCGCACGAGCGCTTCACGCTCGACGAGGGCTACGCCAAAGCGGTTCTCAAGGTGTTCGTCGCGCTCTATGAGAAGGGCTACATCTACCGCGACCGCTACATGGTCAACTGGGACCCGGGGACCGGCTCGGCGATCTCCGACCTCGAGGTCGAGCAGCAGAAGGTGACCGACACGCTCTACTACGTCGACTATCCGCTGTCGGGCGGATCGGGCGCGATCACGGTGGCAACCGTGCGCCCGGAGACGATGCTCGCCGACTCTGCGATCGCCGTGCACCCCGAGGACGAGCGCTACCGCCGGCTGATCGGGGAGACGGCGATCCTGCCGCTCGTCGGGCGCAAGCTGAAGATCATCGCCGACGAGTACGTCAAGCCGGAGTTCGGCACCGGCGCGCTGAAGATCACCCCCGCGCATGACCCCAACGACTTCGAGATCGGCCGCCGCCACAGCCTCGCCCAGCCCTCGGTGATCGGCGAGAACGGTCGCATCACCGACGAGGCGCCCGAGGAGTTCCGCGGACTGACCGTCGCCGACGCCCAGCACCAGATCGTGGAGCGGCTCACCCAGCAGGGGCTGATCGCCCGCAAGCAGCCCTACGAGCACGACGTCCCGTTCTCACAACGCAGCGGCGAGCGGATCGAGCCGCTCATCTCGCTGCAGTGGTTCATGCGCATGGACGAGCTCGCCGCGCCGGCGATCCGGGCGGTCAAGGACGGCACCGTGCGCTTCCATCCCGACAGCTCGCGAAAGATCTACCTCGACTGGATGGAGAACATCCGCCCCTGGTGCATCAGCCGCCAGCTCTGGTGGGGGCATCAGCTTCCCGTCTGGTATCGGGACCTGGAGACGTACGTGGGGATCGATCCGCCCAAGGGCGACGGCTGGACGCGCGACCCCGACGTGCTCGACACGTGGTTCTCGAGCGCCCTGTGGCCGTTCGCGACGCTCGGCTGGCCTGACCAGACGCCCGAGCTCGAGGCCTTCTATCCGACAAATGTGCTCTCGACCGCCCGGGAGATCATCAACCTCTGGGTCGCGCGGATGATCATGATGGGGCTCGAGTTCACCGGTGAGCTCCCGTTCACCGACGTCAACGTGCACTCGGTGATCCAGGCCCCCGACGGCCGCCGCATGAGCAAGAGCCTCGGCACGGGCGTGGACCCGATCGACCTGATCGAGGGTGGCCCGCGCCCCCCGGTGTTCGCTCAGACCAAAGGCCAGGACGCGGGCGACTTCCCCGCATATGGAGCGGATGCGCTGCGCTGGGGGCTGGTCGCGATGTCCAGCGGGCAGGACGTGCGCTTCTCCGAGGACAAGGTCGCGCAGGGCCAGCAGCTGGCCAACAAGCTGTGGAACGCCTCGCGCCTGATCCTGCTCTCGATCCCCGACGATGTGCGGGCCGCGGTCGACCCGGTGCGGATCGAGGATCGCTGGATCCTCAGCCGCCTGCAGCGGATGCGCGCCACGATGGACGCGCGGATCGCCGAGTTCGACCTGCCGCATGCCGCGCTCGAGTTGTACGACTTTGTCTACGGCGAGCTGTGCGATTGGTACCTGGAGATCGTCAAGCCGCGGCTGCGTGAGGGGGACCCGGCGCTTCAGCGGACGCTGCTGCACGTGCTCACCGAGACGATCACGATCGCCCATCCGCTCATCCCGTTCGTGACCGAGGAGATCTGGTCGTTCGTCCCCGGCGCCGAGGGTCTGCTTGCGGCGCGGGTGATCGGCGAGACGACGGTGGGGGAGGTCGACGAGCAGGTCGAGACCGCGGTGAGGAGCCTGATCGACGCGGTGCAGGCGCTGCGCAGCTGGCGCGACTCGGCGTCAGTGAAACCCGGGGCAACGCTCACCGGGAGGCTGCGCGCCACCGGCTACGAGGAGACCGGCGAGGATCTCGCGCGGCTGGCCCGTATCGCGCTCGACGGCTCAGACAGGTCAAACGGCTCAGACACCACAGACGGCTCAGACGGCTCAGACGGCGACGGCGCGCAGCCGGTGGCGAGCGTGGTGGTCCCAGGCGGTGTCCTGGACATCCTTCCCGGAGGCGATCTCGACCTCGGCGCCTCCCAGCGGCGCCGCGAGGAGCAGCGCAAGCGGCTCGAGGCCGAGATCGAGCGGGCCGGCAAGAAGCTGGCCAACTCGGGGTTCGTGGGCAAAGCGCCGCCCGACGTCGTCCAGGCCGAGCGCGACAAGCTCGCGCGCCTGAAGAGCGAACTCGAGGCGCTGTAGGGAGATGCCCGCCATGACCGGGGACGAGGCCGAGCGCTACCTGCTGTCCCTGGAGCTGTTCGGAATGCGCTTCGGGCTGGAGCGGATGCGCCGACTGATGACGGCGCTGGACCACCCCGAGCGAGCCTTCTCCTCGATCCACGTCGTCGGCACCAACGGCAAGTCCTCGACGACCCGGATGATCGCCGCGATCCTGCGCGAGCACGGGCAGCGGACCGGCGCGTATCTCTCCCCGCATCTCGTCTCCTTCGGCGAGCGGATCCGGATCGACGACCAGGACCTCACCCCCGGGGAGTTCGGCGCGGCCGTCTCGCAGGCGCGCCGGGCGGCCGAGAAGGTGGATCGCCGCGCGCCGGCCGACGACCACGTGACCCAGTTCGAGGCGCTGACCGCCGCCGCCTACTCGGAGATGGCGCGCAGAGAGGTCGACACGGCGGTGATCGAGGCCGGGCTCGGCGGCCGGTACGACGCGACCAACGTGATCCCGTCGAGCGTCCAGGTGCTGACGAGCGTCGGCCTGGAGCACACCCGCTGGCTCGGTCCGACGATCACCGACATCGCGGGCGAGAAGCTCGACGTGGTCCAGCCCGGCGCGACGCTCGCACTCGGGTCCGCCGTCCACCCCGACGCGGTCGCAGTGGCCGAGCGGGTCGCCGCCGAGCGCGGAGCGCGGATCGTGCGCGCGCCCGCCGACCCCGGGGTCGAAGTCGGGGCGCCCGGCGCCTATCAGCGGCGCAACTTCGCGCTGGCCCGCGCAGCGGCGGAGGCGTTCCTGGGTGCGCTCGACCCGTCGGCCGTGGAGCGCGCGGCCGCCACGGTGCGTGTACCGGGCCGGATGCAGCAGATCGACGTCGACCCGCCGACGTTCGTCGACGGGGCGCATAACCCAGACGGAATCCGCGCTGTCGTCGAATCGCTGCCCGGGCTCGTCGGTGCGCACGGGCGGATCGTGGCGGTGGTCTCGATCCTGGACGACAAGGACGCCGCCGGGATGCTGTCCGCGCTGGGCGGCAGCATCGACGAACTCGTGCTCACCCATGCCGGCAACCCGCGCGCCCTGTCGCCGGGCACGCTGCTGTCATTGGCCCACCAGGTCCACGGGGTCGGTGGGCCCGGATCCGAGATCGTGCCGGACCCACGGCGGGCGCTGGAACGCGCGCGGGAGCTCGCCGGCCCCGACGGCGTCGTCATCGCGACCGGAGCGCTCAAGTTGGTCGGCGACCTGCTCGCCGGCGGCGTCCCACGACGGATATCGATCCTGTGAACGACTCAGATCACCGCCCCGACCCCGCTTTCCTGAAGATGATCGGGCTGGTCGCGCTCACCGTCGCGATCGTCATCCTGGTCTTCTTCGGGATCGGATATCTGTTCGGCCGGCTCTTTCTCTGATTCCGGCCGGCCGGAACCGGCTATCACAAAACGAGGATCTGACGCGCCGACGGCGTACCTAACAGACGCCGGCTGAAGGCACCTTCACTACACTCGCCCCCCAAATGCTCTCCTACGCAATCTTCGGGATCCATACCAGCGCGCTCAACCTGGCGGTGGAGCTAGTGATCCTGTTCCTTGTGGTGATCTGGTTCGCGCTGATCTTCTGGACCTATGCGGACGCCCGGCGCCGGATCGCCGACCCCCTGCTCGTCGGCTGCGCGACGATCGCCTCGATCGCGCCCTACGTCGGCTCGATCGTCTACCTGATCGTGCGCCCCCCCGAGTATCTGGACGACGTGCGCGAGCGCGAGCTCGAGATGCAGACCGCCGAGGCCCGGCTGGCGGAGCTCGGGTATCACCTGTGCCCGCACTGCGACTACGAGGTCGAGCGCGAGTTCCTGCGCTGCCCCAACTGCATGCGCAAGCTCAAGGACCCCTGCCACAACTGCGCTCGTCCGCTCGATCCGATGTGGAAGATGTGCCCGTACTGCGAGGCTGAGGTCGGGGTCGGACGCGAGGCCGTCGCACCCCGCCGCCAGCGCAGGCGCCGCGTGAGCTCTGAGGAAACGGCCGAGCAGCCGTTCCCCAGCTGAGCCACCGGATCGCCGCCCGCTAGCCTCCCGGCCGCGACGCCCCCAGCCGGGGCAGCGCCCGACACCGGATCAAAAGACTCACAAGGAGACACGCCTCGATGGAGCGCACGCTCATCCTCGTCAAGCCGGACGCCTTCGCCCGCAACCTCACCGGTGAGATCATCGCGCGCTTCGAGCGCAAGGGGTTGCGCCTGGCCGCGCTGCAGCAGATGACGATGACCCGCGAGCTCGCCGCCCAGCACTACGCCGAGCACGAGGGCAAGGGTTTCTACGCGGAGCTCGTCGACTTCATCACCTCCGGACCGCTGGTCGCGATGGTGCTGGAGGGCGAGTCGGCCATCACCGCCGCTCGCCAGGTGATCGGCGCCACCAATCCGCTGGAGGCGACGACCGGATCGATCCGCGGCGACTACGCCACGTCGGTCGGTCAGAACATGGTCCACGGCTCCGACGCACCGGAGTCTGCGGCTCGCGAGGTCGGACTGTTCTTCCCGGGCCTGGCGTCCTAGCCCGGATTTGACCGTCCGCAGGCCGCGCCTGATCCTCGCCTCGGCGTCGCCGCAGCGCCGGGCGATCCTCGCCCAGATCGGCGCTGCGTTCGACGTCGAGGTGAGCGCGGTGCAGGAGCTCACCGAGGGGCCACCCGAGGAGCTCGTGCTGGAGAACGCCTTTCGCAAGGCGCGTGCGGTCGCCGACCGGCTCGGGGCGGCACGCCCGGTGCTCGGGGTCGACACCACCGTCGCGCTCGGCCGTCAGATCTTCCACAAGCCGGCCGATCAGGCGCAGGCCCGCGCAACGCTGACCGCGCTCGCCGGCCGCGAGCATGCGGTACTCAGCGGCGTCTGCCTGATCGAGGGCGATCGCATCCGGACGGCTGCCTCGCGGACGCGGGTGCGCTTTCGCGCGCTCACCGCGCAGCAGATCGACGATTACGTCGAGACGGGGGAGTGGCGTGGGCGGGCCGGTGGATACGCCATTCAGGAGCGCGGCGCGCTGCTCGTGAGCACGATCGACGGCGACTATCTCAACGTCGTCGGCCTGCCGGTGGCGACGCTCGCCGAGCTCGCTCCATGGCTGCTGTGAGCTCTGCAGGACGGCGTGCAGGCGCGCCGCGTTAAGAAGGTTTTAGATTTCCAGCGATTTTCCGCGATCTGGGGTCACTATCGGACCGGTCGGACGGTCCCGCTTCGATAGACTCGCCCCCGCGGACGGATGCGACCTCGGTCTTCGCGAGAGCTCGGAGCGCTCGCACTTCGCCGCGCCTCGCGCTGCTCGCTTCTTCTCCGATCACAATGGGCTTCTTCTCCTACCTCACCGGCTTCGGTGGCCGCGATATGGCCGTCGACCTCGGCACGGCCAACACCTTGGTCTACGTCCGCGGTCGCGGCATCGTGCTCTCGGAGCCGAGCGTGGTCGCTGTCGACTCCCGTAACGGGGAGGTCCACGCGGTCGGGATAGAGGCCAAGCGGATGCTCGGGCGCACGCCGGGAACGATCTCCGCGATCCGCCCGCTCAAGGACGGCGTGATCGCCGATTTTGAGGTGACCGAGGAGATGCTCCGTCACTTCATCCAGAAGGTGCACCAGAACCGGTTCGCGCATCCGCGGGTCGTCGTCTGCGTGCCCTCCGGGGTGACCGGGGTCGAGAAGCGCGCGGTGGAGGAGGCGTGCCTGTCGGCCGGCGCCCGGCAGGCATATCTGATCGAGGAGCCGATGGCGGCCGCGATCGGGGCCGGGCTCCCCGTGGGAGAGCCGACGGGCTCGATGGTCGTCGACATCGGCGGAGGGACGAGCGAGGTCGCGGTGATCTCGCTGGGCGGGATCGTCGTCTCGCAGTCGATCCGCGTCGGCGGCGACGAGCTCGACGAGGCGATCATCAACTACGTCAAGCGCGAGTACAAGCTGCTCATCGGCCAGCAGACGGCCGAAGAGGTCAAGCTCGAGATCGGCTCCGCGCACGTGATGCCCGAGGAGGTCCAAGCCGAGATTCGCGGTCGCGACATGGTCTCGGGCCTTCCGAAGACGGTCATTCTCACCAGCGAGGAGATCCGCGGCGCGCTCGAGGAGCCCGTCTCGCAGATCATCGACGCGGTCAAGCAGACGCTCGACCGCACGCCGCCCGAGCTCGCGTCGGACATCATGGACCGCGGGATCATGCTCGCGGGCGGCGGCTCGCTGCTGCAGGGGATCGAGGAGCGCCTGCGTCACGAGACGCAGATGCCGGCCCACCTGGCTGAGTCACCGCTCACCTGCGTGGCCGTCGGATCAGGCAGGTCGCTGGAGGAATTCGAGGCGATCCACCGCTCGAGCAAGAACTCCCGCAACCGTCGCCGCCGGTAGTACCGTCGCTCACGGGCGACCGACACACACCCGGACACACCCCGGAGACCTGAGGTTCAGTGCACGACAAAGTGGTCAGACGCAGACGCGCGGTGCTCGCACTGCTCGTCGTCATCTCGGTCGTGCTGCTCACCGCGTACTTCGGCAAGTCCCCGTCGAGTCCTCTGCACTCGATCCAGCGCGGGATCGTCGCCGTGGTCTCGCCGATCCAGGACGGCGCCTCGAAGGTGCTCTCACCATTCCGCGATATCTCGGACTGGGTGTCGACGACGCTGCGGGCCAAGTCCGAGAATGCGCAGCTGCGCTCGCTCAATGAGAGCCTCACCCAGCAGAACGCGATCTACAAGTACGAGCTGATCGAGTTCCCGCAGCTACGCCGGGAGATCAAGCTCGATCAGGCGATCGGGGCCGCGAGCTACGGGGAGGTCAGCGCCGCTGTGACCAGCCGCGACTCGAGCCTCTGGTACCAGCAGGTCCAGGTCAACGCCGGCTCCGGCCACGGCGTCGAGGTCGGAGATCCGGTGATAGCGGACGGCGCGCTGGTCGGCAAGGTCTCCCAGGTCGGCGGCTCCTACGCCGAGGTCGTGCTGATCACCGACCACACCGTCGAGGTCGCCGCTCAGGTGGTCCCCAAGGGCCAGAGCGCGGGCGGAGGCGGGACGGGCATCCTCGAGCCGGCGATCGGCAACAACCTCGTGCTCGCCGACCTGCCCCACAACGCGACGGTCCAGCCCGGTGACCTCGTCATGACCGCGGGCTTCAAGGACCCGGCCAACCCCACCCGGTCGGGCTCGCTGTATCCGGCGGCCATCCCGATCGGACGCGTCGCGTCGTTCAACCAGAACGATCTCATCAACTCCGGGCAGGTGCCGGTGACGCCGATCGCCTCGATCCGGCGCTTCACCTCGGTCCAGATCCTCACCAGGCCGCAGGCCACGGGCGAGGAGGCCAGCACGCGGTGATCGAGATGTGGTCGGGCAAGCTCACCGCGCGCGTGGCGCTGCTCGTGATCGTTGCGGTCGTGGTGCAGGAGACGGTCATCTCGCAAGTGTCGATCTTCGGCGTCAGCGCCGACGTGACGCCGCTCGTGGTGATGTCGATCGGGCTGCTCACCGGATCGCTTCCCGGGGCCATCGTCGGCTTCTTCACCGGCTTGCTGGTCGACACGCTGCTCCTGCAGACGCTTGGGATCACCTCGCTGCTGTACATCACGATCGGCTACTGGTGCGGGCGCCTGCGCGAGCTGCGTGACCCTTCGCACGGCCTCGTGCCGCTGGTCGCCGGGGCGGCGACGACAGCGTTCGCCGGGATCGGGATGGCGATCCTGCAGTTCCTGCTCGGCGTCGACTCGCCGGTGAGCTGGCTGCTGCTGCAGCAGATCTTCATCGCGGTGCTCGTCAACACGCTGATCGCGCTGCCGGTCTACGCGCTCGTGCGCCGGATCGTGACCCCGGCACTGCCCGAGGACCCGCGCCGGCGCCGGCGCCGCGCCTATACGACCGGTGGCCTGTCGCCCCTCTCCCAGCCCTCGCGTCGCCTTGCCGGCCAGATCTCCCGGGACGGGGAACGATGAGCCTGTCAGAGCCGCCCGAGGACCCCCGGACCCGGGCAAACCTCAATCCGGCGCTCGCGCTGCGCGTCGGCATCGTCGGCTCGATGATCCTGGGGCTGTTCGCCATCATCTTCTTCCGCCTGTGGTTCCTGCAGGTGCTGACCGGCACCCACTACGTCGAGGCGGCGGCCCGGAATGTGACACAGCGGGTCGCGATCGCGCCGGCCCGCGGCGAGGTCTTGGCCCGCAACGGCAAGACGGTGCTCGTCTCCTCGACGACGCGGCTAGCCGCAGTCATCGTGCCCGAGGACCTTCCGGTCAAGGTCAACCAGACCAACATCCTCAGCTCGTTCCCCGAGGATGACGCGGTCTATGGCCGGCTCGCCCGTCTGCTGCACAAGTCGACCAAGCCAAAGCCCTGCGTGGTCGCGGTGCCGCCGCCGAGCTGCAACACGACCACCGGCACGTGCCCACACACGACGACCCGCGCCCTCTCGCCGGTCGCCTGCACGGTTGCCCAGCAGATCGCACTGAACACCTACGCCGACGTGACGATCGCAGAGCCTGTCGGCACCGACCTGCAGTACTACGTCGCCGAGCGCGCAGGCCAGTTCCAAGGCGTGCAGATCCAGCAGGCGACGACGTCGGGGTACCCACACGGGACGATCGCGGCGCAAACCCTCGGTACGGTGGGCCGGCTCTCAGTGCAGGAGAAGTCGCAGGCGAACTTCAAGCACGCCAACCTCAATGCGATTGTCGGCCAGTCCGGACTGGAATACGAGTACGACCGGTATCTGCGAGGCAGCTACGGCTATCAGAACGTCAAGGTCAATGCCTTTGGGGTCGCCGTCGGGCAGGGCCGCAAGAGGCAGCCAACTGCCGGTGACAGCCTCAGGACCACGCTTGACCTCTCCCTGCAGAAGGTCGGCGAGCAGGCGCTGCAGCATTCGATCACGCTCAACAGCGGTCTGGGCGGCGCGTTCGTCGCGATGAACCCGCAGAACGGGGCGATCTACGGGATGGGCTCCAACCCGTCGTTCAACCCAACGATGTTCACCCACCAGATCTCCCAGAAGGAGATCAACTACCTGCAATCGCCGGGGGCCAACGCACCGCTGTACAACCGGGCGACGCAGTCGGTCGCTCCGACGGGGTCGACCTTTAAGGTGATCACCGCCGCGGCCGCGCTCGAGAGCGGAGCCTGGACGACGGGCGAGACATATGACGACACCGGCCAGTTCTGTCCCACCCCGAACGACCCGGCGTCCTGCCTGCACAACGCAGGGAATGCCGCTTACGGCCCGCTTGACATCACCGGCGCGCTCAAGGTCTCCGACGACGTGTTCTTCTACCACCTGGGCGACCTGCTCAACGTCGACCGGCCCCAGGGCGGTGCGCTGCAGACCTGGGGGCGGCGCTTCGGCATCGGCCGCAATCCGCACATCGACCTGCCACCCGGCCAGGTCAGCTACGGGAACCTCCCGACCCCGGCGTGGTTCGATCATCGCAGTCGGCTGGAGGCGGAGTGCGAGACGGCGACCGGGCCGTTCCGCTACAGCAACGGCAGCCAGGTCAGCGCGACCAAGAAGAAGGGGTACCACCGCTCGCCCAAGCATCCGCTGAGCGCCGGCGGCTGCGGATTGGGCACCCCGGGCGTCCCCTGGACGGTCGGCGACAACATCAACACCGCGGTCGGGCAGGGCGACGATGGGGTGTCGCCGCTGCAGCTGGCGATGGTCTACTCGGCGATCGAAAACGGCGGCACGATCGTACGCCCGCACCTCGGCGAGGACATCCAGGCGCCCGACGGCACAGTTCTGCAGAAGCTGTCGTTCCCGGCCCAGCGCCGCCTGCACCTCAACCCGCAGTTCCTGGGCGCGATCCAGACCGGCCTGCACGAGGCCGCCCAGGGCGGCGGCACCTCGAGCGACGTGATGGCTGGCTTCCCCAAGCCCGTGTACGGCAAGACCGGAACCGCGCAGTACTTTGAGCACGGCGTCGAGAAGGATTACTCGTGGTACGCCTGTTATGTCCCGGCGAGCGCCACCTCTAAGCCGATCGCGATCGTCGTCTGGGTCGAGGGCGGCGGTTTCGGTGACGTCGCCGCCGCGCCGGTCGCTCGCCAGATGCTCTCCCAGTGGTTCCTCGGCAAGGCGGGTCACTACGTCGCCGGGACCCAGTTGACGCGATGAGCATCTCCGCCCTCACCCCCGCCGAGGAGACCGCCGCCCAGAACCGGCCACGGGTCCCGTTCCTCGATCCGCTGCTGCTGCTGGCGGCGCTCGGCCTGGTTGCCGCCTCGGCGCTCACGCTGCGCGGCGCCGCCGGGCGCTCGGTCGCCGAGCACCAGATGATCTACGCGGGCATCGGGCTCCTGCTCTGTCTGGTGGTCAGCCGGATCGACTACACCAGGCTGCGCGAATTCAAGTACGGCGCCTACGTCCTGATGATCGCGCTCAACCTGGTCGTCTACGGGATGCCGGCGCAGGCAGGGGCCCACCGCTGGATCCCGGTCCCGCTGGTCAACTTCCAGTCCTCGGAGTTCGGCAAGCTGCTGCTCACGCTCGCACTGTCGGGCTTCATGGTCGATCGGGCGCGCCAGATGCACGAACGGCGCACGACGGCGCGCATCATGCTGCTGGCGCTGGTCGGGGCGATCCTCGTCATTCCGCAGCCCGATCTGGGAACCGGCCTGGTGTACGTGGCGATCGGCTTCGCGGTCCTGTTCTTCGCGGGGACCTCGTTTCGGCAGATCGGAGGGCTGATCGCGCTGTTCGCGGTGTCGATCACGATCGCGCTCGTCGTCGCCCCCGCGCTGGGCGTCCACGTCCTGAAGTGCTACCAGGTGCAGCGGATCACAGCGTTTCTGCACCCGAACTCCACTCACTCATGCCCGGGCGCTCCGGATCCCTCCTACCAGATCAAGCAGTCGCTCACCGCGCTCGGGGCGGGACAGAAGACCGGCCAGGGGATCCACGCGACCCAGACCAGGGAGGGCTTCCTCCCGGTCAACACCTCCGATTTCGTGTTCGCCTCGCTGGGGGAGATCTACGGGTTCGTCGGCTGTGCCGTCGTGCTCGGTCTGTACGCGCTGCTGATGTGGCGCGCCTTACGTATCATCGCGATCTCCAAGAACCTGTTCGGCTCGCTGGTCGCCGCGGGAGTCCTGGCGATGTTCATGTTCCAGGTGTTCGTCAACGTCGGGGTGACGATCGGAATCGCCCCGATCACCGGGGTCCCGCTGCCGCTGGTCAGCTACGGCGGATCGTCCGTGATCACGAGCTTTATCGGGATCGGTTTGTTGCAGTCGATCTACGTGCAGGGCCGCGCGGCACTCGCGGCGAAGGGACGCACGCTACTTTCTTAGGAGCCGAGCGCCCGCTACGAAGAGGCTGCTCGATGAGACTTTCAAAGGAATGACCAAAATTGAAGAAACAGGTGCTGGTCAGCGTCGACCGTGGGGAGACCCGTGTTGCGCTGCTGGAGGCGACCGGAACTCCGTCGTCTCGCAAGACCACAGCCGGACAGGCTCCGCGGCGCCGTCGCGCGTCCAAGCCGTCTGACGAATACCGGGTCGCCGAGATCTATCTGGAGCGGCGCGGAGCGCGCTCGATCGTCGGCAACATCTACAAGGGCCGCGTCGACAACGTCCTCGCCGGCCTGGAGGCCGCGTTCGTCGACATCGGCCTTGAGAAGAACGGCTTTCTGCACGTCGACGAGATCGTGCTGCCCGGCGTCGAGGCGCCCCGCCGCGGCCGCGGTCAGGGCAAGGACGGCCGCAACATCACCGACCTGCTCAAGCCAGGGCAGGAGGTCGTCGTCCAGGTGGTGAAGGATCCGCTGAAGACCAAGGGCGCCCGCCTCTCGATGGACCTCACCATCGCCGGGCGCTACATGGTCTACGCGCCGTACGGCGAGGGGATCGGCGTCAGCCGTCGCCTCGACGAGAAGGAGCGCGAGCGCCTGCGCAAACAGGCCGCCAAGCTCGACCTCAAGGGCGGGGGCGCGATCATCCGCACCGCCGCTCAGGGCGCTCAGCGCGCCGACCTCGAACGGGAGATGCTCTACCTGTTCAAGCTCGGCGAGGTGCTCGAGAAGCGCGTGGAGGAGACCAACGCGCCGTCGCTGGTCTTCCAGGAGGCCGACCTGTCGGTCCGGGTGGTGCGTGACATCTTCTCCGCCGACTTCGAACGTGCCGTGGTCGACGACGAGAAGCAGCATCGCCGGCTCACCTCGTTCTTCAGCCGGACCGCACCTGACCTCGTCGAGCAGGTCGAGCTCTGGCAGGAGCCCGAGCCGCTGCTGCAGGCCTACGGCGTCGACGACGTGCTCGCCTCCACGCTCTCCCGCCGCGTCGATCTGCCGAGCGGCGGATATCTGGTGATCGACTACGCCGAGGCGCTCACCGTCATCGACGTCAACTCGGGCTCGTTCATCGGGCGGGGCAAGAGCGCCCGCCTGGAGGACACCATCACCAGGACGAACCTCGAGGCCGCCGACGCGGTCGTGAGTCAGCTGCGGCTGCGCGACATCGGCGGGATCATCGTCATCGACTTCATCGACATGGCCCGCGCCCGCAACCGCGACGCGGTGCTCAAGACACTGCGCAAGGCGCTGGACGAGGACCGCACGAAGACCTTCGTGGTCGAGATCTCCCCGCTCGGGCTGGTCGAGATGACCCGGCAGAACGTCACCGAGGGCGTGCGGGAGATCATGACCCGGCCATGCCCCACGTGCGATGGCGAGGGCGTCATCAAGTCCGAGGAGACGATCGCGATCGACTTCGAGCGGCGGATGCGAGATCTCGCCAAGAACGTCACCGCCGACGCGATTCTGCTGCAGATGAACCCGCGGGTCTCGGCCGAGTTCACCGGCAACGACGCTCGGGTGCTCAAGGCGGTCGAGGAGGAGACCGGCAAGTGGTTCCACTTCGAGGGCTCCGAGGGACTGCCGCTCGAACACTTCGCGGTGCTGCTGGAGGGCGAGCGCGAGACCGTGCTCGAGCGCGCGCTTCCCTTCCGCGAGGGAGAGGAGGTCTACGTCGAGATCGTCGAGCCCCACATGTACACGGCGGGCGCCGGCGTGGCCAAGGTCGACGGCTACATCATCTCCATCGCTGACGCGACACGGTACGTCGGCGAGAAGCATCTGGTGCGGATCGAGGAGGTCGGCCGCACCGAGGCGACCGCCACCCTCGTGGACAGCGATGCGCTGCGCGCAAGCGACAATGGGGCTGCCGACGGTGAGGAGCCGGATGGCGACTCCGACGAGCTAGACTCATCGCCTCGGCGCCGCGGCCGCAGAGGTGGACGGCGCCGTTCGAGCGCTCGGGCCGGATCGACCGCGAGCACGGAGTGACTATGTACGCGATCATCAAGACAGGCGGCAAGCAGTACCGCGTCGAGCAGGGGCAGACCCTCCTCGTCGAGCGTCTGCCCGATGACGAGGGCGCAACGGTGGACCTTCGTCCGCTGCTGCTCGTCGACGGCGAGACGCTGACCGACGGCGACGCACTGGCGTCCGCGACGGTGCAGGCGAAGATTGTCGCCCACGAGCGCGGACCGAAGCTGCGGATCGTCAAGTTCAAGCCCAAGCGCGGCTACTACAAGCGCAACGGTCATCGCCAGGAGCTCAGCCGGATCGAGATCACCTCGCTCGGTGGCAAGCCCGCGAAGTCGCGCTCACGCCGCTCGGCGGCCAAGACCGAGGAGGTGCAAAGTGGCGCATAAGAAGGGCCTCGGCTCCAGCCGCAACGGCCGTGACTCCAACGCCAAGCGTCTCGGCGTCAAGGTGTTCGCCGGTCAGACGGTGACCGGCGGCGAGATCATCGTCCGCCAGCGCGGCACCCGCTTCAAGCCCGGCGACGGCGTCGGCATCGGTAAGGACGACACGATCTTCGCCAAGTCGGCGGGGACGGTCCAGTTCCGCACCGGCCGCCGCGGCCGCGTCATCTCGGTGGCACCGGCCGAGACGACCTCCGCCTGAGCCGCCCGCTCGGCGGCCTTCACAGACCTCAGTCGAACGGCCCGCAGGCGCGGGCCGTTTGCGCGTCCACGTTCAGGCCGCCGCGACGCCCCCGATATCCGCGGTGCACTCCGGGCATCGCGTCGCCTTGATCGGGATGTTGAGCGTGCACTCCGGGCACTCCTTCACGGTTGGATCCTGTTTGACGCGCTGCGTCACGAGCCTGTCGTACGGCTTGAAGACGAAGAAGAACACGACCGCCGCGGTGGTGAGGAACGTGATGGCGTAGTTGATGAAGTCGCCGTACAGGAAGTGGCTCGAGTTGATCGAGAACGACAGATCCTCGAAGTTCGGCTTGCCGACGATGAGCGCGATGATCGGTGTGATCAGGTCGGCGATGAACGCCTTGACGAGGTTGGCGAAAACGGCGCCGATGATGAACGCGACCGCCAGTTCGACGAGGTTTCCGCGCATGATCCACTTCTTGAACTCCTGCACTAATGACACGACCCAGCCTCCTCGCTCAGATGAATGAGCGGCGAAGCTTAGGCTGCGTTTAGCCGGTTTGCACGGCTTGCAGCCGTGCTGTCACCCGTCCTGCGCGGTCGGCCGAATCAGGATCTCGTTGACGTCGACGCGGGCCGGCTGGGACACCGCGTAGAGCACCGCGCGGGCGATGTCGTCGGCGTGCAGGCGGCCGTCGGAGCGCTGCTTGTCGAAGAACGGCGTGTCGACCTGGCCTGGCGAGATCAGGGTGACGCGCACGCCGGTGCCGTTGAGCTCCTGGCGTGCGGCCTCGGCCATCGCGCCGACGGCCCACTTGGTGACGGAATACATCGAGCCGGGCAGGACCTTATGGCCGGCCACCGAGCCGGTGAGCAGCAGGTGGCCCTGGCCCTCCTTCAGCGCCGGCAGCGTCGCCCGGATCGTCAGACCGGCTCCGTAGACGTTCGTGAGGACCATGTCGCGCATCCCCTCGGGCGTCCCGGCGAGGAATCCGCGTGCGCCGCCGAAGCCGGCGTTGGCAAACGCGACGTCAAGCCTGCCGAACCGCTCCAGCGTCTGGGCGACCATCGCCTCCTGCTCGGCCCATTCGGTGACGTCGCAGCGGACGGCGAGCGCACGATCAGGGCCGCCGAGCTCGCCGGCGAGCTCCTGGAGCCTGTCGGTCGAGCGTGCGGCGAGGACGAGGCGGTAACCGGCCTGGGCGGCAGCGCGGGCGGTGGCGGCGCCGATTCCCGAGGAGGCGCCGGTGATGAGGAACACAGGATCGGACATAGGATCACTCATAGCTCATGCAGGACCGCGCACGCATCCACGTTCAAGCCGGCTCGGGCGGCGACGGCTGCCTGTCGTTCCGCCGGGAGGCCCATGTGCCCAAGGGCGGCCCCGACGGCGGCGACGGCGGCCGTGGCGGCGACGTGGTGGTCATCTGCTCAGACTCGCTGCGCGACCTCGAGACGTTTCGCCGCAAACCCCATTACAAGGCCCGAAAGGGCGGAAACGGCGAGGGCGCGCTTCGCCACGGTGCCGACGGTCCGTCGCTCGAGCTCACCGTGCCGCCCGGAACCGAGATCCTCGTCGAGCGCGATCAGACGGTTCACGACCTGACCGTCCCCGGGCAGCGCGTGGTGATCGCGCGCGGCGGCTCCGGCGGTCGCGGCAACAAGCGGTTTGCGGGACCGACCCATCAGACGCCGCGGTTCGCCGAGCGCGGGCTGCCGGGGGAGGAATCGTGGCTGGCGCTCCAGCTCAAGCTGCTGGCCGACGTCGGTCTGATCGGGCTGCCCAACGCGGGGAAGTCCTCGCTGCTGTCGCGGTTGACCCGTGCGCAGCCCAAGGTGGCGGGCTACCCGTTCACCACGCTGTCGCCGGTGCTCGGCACGCTGCAGGCACACGACCGCCAGCTCGTGATCGCCGACATCCCCGGGCTGATCGAGGGGGCAAGCGACGGCGCGGGGCTCGGGCACGAGTTCCTCGCCCACGTCGAGCGCACTCGGCTGCTCGTCCACGTGCTCGATCTGGCTCCGCTCGACGGCTCTGATCCGTTCGAGAATCACGCGACGGTCGAGCGCGAGCTCGAGCGCCACGACCCGCGGCTTGCCGCGCTCCCGCGGATCCTCGCGCTCTCCAAGGCGGACCTCGTCTCGCCCGGGGACGCGGACGCGGCACGCGAGCTGTGGTCGGCGGAGCTCGGCCCCGGAGTGCCGGTGCTGATCACCTCGTCGGCGACCCACCTGGGCCTTCAGCAGCTGGCCGACGAGCTCGTGCGGCGGGTGCCCGAGGCGCCGGCCGGGGGAGGGACCCTTCCCGCAGCCGCCGGCGACGAGGAGCCTGACCTGGTCGAGCACCGCGTGTTCCGTCCGGCGCCGCCGCGGCGGTACACGGTGCGGCGCGCCGGAGACGGCGTCTACGCGGTCGATGGCGAGACCGTCGAGCGGCTGCTGGCGCGCTATGACCTCGACAACGAGGAGGCACTCGCCCATCTGGAGCGGCGGCTGAAGGGGATCGGCGTGCTCCGGGCGCTCGAGGCAGAGGGATTCCAAGCCGGTGACGAGGTGCAGATCGCCGGGATCGCGTTCGACCTCGATCCCGAGGCGTGAGCCGGTCCGGATCCATCCGATGAGCACGTTCGTCATCAAGCTCGGCTCCTCGATCGTCGCGTGCGACGACGGCTCGGTGCGCGACCAGGTGCTCGCGCGGATCTGCGACGAGGCCGCTGTGCTGCACGAGGCCGGGCACTCGGTGGTGGTCGTCACCAGCGGGGCGATCGCTCGGGGGATGGGGGTGATGAACATGCTGCCCGCCCGTCCCCGGCCGCGCGCGGTCGATGAGCTGCAGGCGGCGAGCGCGGTCGGCCAGGGCAAGCTCTACCAGGTCTACGACGAGTTGCTGCGCGCTCGGGGGGTCCCCACCGCGCAGGTCCTGCTCACGTTCTTCGACATGAGCGCGCGCACCCACTACCTCAACGCGCGACAGACGCTTCGCAAGCTGCTGGAGTGGCGCGTGGTGCCGATCATCAACGAGAACGACACGACGACCACCGACGAGATCTCCTTCGGCAACAACGACTTCCTCGCCGCGCAGGTCGCGATCCTGCTCGGCGCCGATCGGCTGGTCCTGCTCACCGATTCAGGCGGGGTGTTCACCGCCGACCCGCGCCGTGACCCCGATGCCGAGCGAGTGACCAGCGTCGAGGACTTCGCCGCGCTCGACGCGCTGCAGATCGGTCACGCGAGCTCGCCGCTGGGCACCGGTGGCATGCGATCGAAGGTGGTGGCGGCCGAGATGGCGACCGCCGCGGGCGTGGGCACCGTGATCGCCTCCGGGCTGGAGCCCGGGACGATCGGGCGCGTCGCCGCGGGTGACGCGGAGACGGGCGCGCTGGGGACATGGTTTCCGCCGCGGCCCGGTCGCTACTCGAGCTTCAAGCTGTGGCTGAAGTACGCCAAGCCGGCGCGCGGGCGGGTTGACATCGACGCTGGAGCGGCGCGGGCGCTGCGTGATGCCGGCACCTCGCTGTTGCCGGTGGGGATCGTTCAGGTCACGGGGGACTTCGATGCCGGCGACGCGGTCGAGATCACCAACGGGCCGATCCACGTCGGCAAGGGGATCTGCAACTACTCCGCCCAGGAGCTGCACGACGTGCGCGGTCTGAAGTCCGACGCGGTGCGCACGCGGCTGCCCGAGGGCCCGGAGGAGGCGATCCACCGGGACTACTTCGTGCTCACCTGAGTGCGGAGGGCCGCCCACCCTCTACGCTTTCACCCACGATGGCATCGGCCACCGCATCGATCGCCGACACGTGCGCGGCGGCCCGTCGCGCGGCACGCGTGCTGGCGGCGTTGCCGTCGGCCGTTCGCGACGGGGCGCTGGAGGCGATCGCGGCCGCGATCGTCGAGAACGGGGACACGATTCTCGAAGCGAACGGGCGCGATCTCGAGGCCGGTGCGGACAACCGCCTCTCCAATGCGCTCATGGACAGGCTCGCGCTCGACGAACGCCGGCTGGAGGAGATGGCGCGCGGCGTGTGCCAGATCGCGGCGCTGCCCGACCCGGTCGGCGAGGTGCTCGACGGTCACGTGCTGCCCAACGGCCTGTGGATGCGGCGCGTCCGGGTCCCGCTCGGGGTGATCGCGGTCGTCTACGAGGCGCGTCCGAACGTCACGATCGACGCCGCCGCTCTCTGCCTGAAATCCGGCAACGCGGTCGTGCTGCGTGGCTCCAGCGCGGCGCTGCACTCCAACGCGGCGCTCGCCACCGTGGCGATCCGGGTCGCCATCGAGGCCGGGCTGCCCGCCGGCGCGCTGGCCTTCCTGGCCGGCGGGGAGCGCGCCGAGCTCGCCGAGCTGGCCACCCAGACCGATTCGGTCGACCTCATCATCCCCCGCGGCGGCGAGGGGCTGAAGGAGGCCCTGAAGGGAGTGGCCACCGTTCCGGTGATGTTCGCCGCTTCGGGCAACAACCACGTCTACGTCGATGCGACCGCTGACCTCGAGATGGCCCGCGCGATCGTCCACAACGCCAAGCTCCAGCGCCCCGGCGTGTGCAATGCCGCCGAGACGCTGCTCGTCCACTCCGGCATCGCCGAGGCGTTCCTGCCCGGCGTGCTCGCCGAGCTCGACGACGCCGGAGTCGCGCTGCACGGCGACGCACGAACGATCGCCGCCGCGCCCCGGGTGGAGATCGCGCAGGCGACCGCGGAGGACTGGGACACCGAGTACCTCGCGCTCGAGATGGCGGTCGCGGTCGTCGACTCCGTCGAGGAGGCGATCGATCACATCGGAGCACACGGAAGCGGTCACTCGGAGGCGATCGTCACCGCCGACGTGAACGCCGCCCGGGCCTTCCAGCTCGGCGTCGACGCGGCGTGCGTCTACGTCAACGCCTCGACCCGCTTCACCGACGGGGGCGAGTTCGGCATGGGAGCGGAGATTGGCAACTCGACTCAGAAGCTGCACGCCCGCGGCCCGATCGGCGTGCGGGAGCTGTGCACGTTCAAGTACCTGATCGAGGGAAACGGGCAGATTCGCGGTTGAGCCGGACCGGAATCCTCGGGGGAACGTTCAACCCCCCGCATATCGGGCACCTGGTCTGCGCGCAGGAGGCGATGGCCGAGCTGGGGCTGGACCGGGTTCTGGTCGTGCCGGCGCGAATCCCGCCACACAAGCGGGTGGAGCACGAGCCGGGCGCCGAGCATCGCCTCGAGCTGTGCCGGCGGGCGGTGGCCGACGACGGGCGCTTCGAGGTCTCAGAGCTCGAGCTGCGCCGGGCAGGCCCGTCCTACACGGTCGATACCCTTCAGGAGCTGCGCACGCACGCTCCCCAAGACGAGCTGGTGCTGATTCTCGGTGGCGACATCGCCGCCGGGCTGCCGGACTGGCACATGCCGGAACGGGTGCTGTCGTTGGCGACCGTCGCCGTCGCCAAACGGCGGGGCACGTCGCGGGGAAGGGTCGAGCGGGCGCTCGCCTCGCTGCCGGGCGGGGAGCGGGCCGAGTTCTTCGCGATGCCACGAATCGGCATCTCGTCGACGATGCTCCGTCGCCGCGTCCGGGCCGGCCGGTCGATCCGCTACCTGGTCACGGAGCCGGTTCGCGAGTACATCGACGCTCACGGCCTCTACCGTGAGGAGTCCCACGACCCATCAGGGAGAGCATGACCAACGCATCACGTAGCGACAGGGACGCCCCACCGACGCTCGACGGCGCCCTCGATCCCGAGAGGATCCTCGCCGAGGCGGCGGAGCTGGCCTCCGACCGCAAGGCCCTCGACATCGTCGCGCTCGACCTGCGCGGCATGGTCGGCTATGCGGACTACCTGCTCATCTGCAGCGGCCGCTCCGACCGTCAGGCGAAGGCGATCCACGACGCGATCCACGCCGGGCTCAAGGACCGCCATCGGCTGCTGCCTCGACGCGTCGAAGGCTTCACCGAAGGTCGCTGGATCCTGATCGACTACCTCGATGTCGTCGTGCACGTGTTCACCCCCGAGACGCGCGAGCACTACCGCCTGGAGCAGCTGTGGGGCGAGGCGCCGCGCGTGGAGCTGCCCGAGCTGGTCGCCTGAGCGGCCCCGCGCCTCCCGGCGCGGGCAGCGCCCCTACAGCGCCGACATGAGCTTCGGCGCCACTTCCTTCTTGCGGCTCATGACCCCCGGCAGCTCGATCGTCGAGTCGTCGGCCTCCTTGCCGAAGGCGCGGGCCACCGCCTGGACATCGCCCGCGACGAGCATCTCGGTGCCCTTGGCGACGACGTCGGTGATCATCAGCGCGTAGAGCGCGAGATCCCTGGACTCGCGGCTGGTGCCCAGCGCCGACAGCAGCTCGTCGCGCCGCTCGGCGAGCGCGTCGCCGACGACCTCGATCTGGGCGATGCATATCTCCTGATCGCCCCGGATCTGATACCGCTTGGCATCGTGGTTGAGGATCTCGTCGGCGGAGAGGTCCGAGACGTCGGCGGTCGATTCGAACATCTCGCGGCCCAGCTCTCCGGCGTCGAGCGCGAGCACACGCTCCAGGTAGGAGACCACGGCGTGATCACGCCCGGTCGTCGTCGGCGAGTTGAGGATCACGGTGTCCGACAGCACCGCTCCGAGCAGCATCATCGCCGACGCGCGGCTGGGCTCCATCCCGGCGTTGCGGAAGCGCTCGACGACCAGGGTGCTCGTCGAGCCCACAGGGTCGAACGTCGCGGCCACCGGCACGCGGGTCTCGATCGAGCCGATGTGATGGTGATCGAGGATCTCCAGGATCTCGGCCTCATCGATCCCGATGACCGACTGGGACTGCTCCGCGTGATCGACGAGCACCACCCGGCGCCGCGGTGGATTCACCAGATCCTCCCGGGTGACCAGGCCGACCGGGCGGTGGTCGGTGTCGACCGCGACCGCCGCGCCGTCGTGGCGCCACTTCAGCTGCTCGGCGATATCGGTGAGCAGGAAGTCGGGCGGGACGATCAGCGGATCGGACTCCATCAGCGCGCTGCAGGGCGCCGACAGGGTCACCATCCGGCCGCACACGTAGCTGTCCAGCGGCGAGGTGACGAGCGCCGTGCCGCGCTTGGCGGCGGCCTCGAGCGCCTCCTCGGTCACCTCGGCGCCGTTGGAGAGCACCACGAGCGCCGCGCCGAGCTCGATCACCCGCAGCAGCGCGTCAGGCCGGTTGCCGACGACGACGATGTCGCCCTCGGAGATCCCGCTGTCGGTGCTCGGGTCCATCGCGTACACCCAGACTCGGCCGGACAGCGTGCGGTCCTCGCCGCACACCACGGTGCCCTCGAGCACCTCCACGACGACCGACATGCGCGTCGGCGCCTCCTCGAGCGTCGAGGTGCGCTGGGAGTCACGGACGTAGCGCCGGGCGAGGGCGCGCTCGGTGAGCACGCCGGCGAGCGCGCCGTTCTCGTTGACCACCGGGACGAGCTCCAGGTCGGCGCGGGCGAGCGCACGGCCGGCCTCCCGGACCGATTCATCGACGCGCGCGACCGGGAACTGCTCGATCATCACGTCGCGGGCGCGCAACAGCACGTGGGGGAGGTGGCGCGGTTCGCTGGCTCCGCTGCGCTCCAGCAGCCACCGGGTCTGGTGGTTGCATTCGCCCAGGCGGACCGGCACGTAGCGGTTGTTGGGATCGACGCGGCCCTTGAGTTCGGCGTAGCCGATTGCCGCCGCGATCGAATCGGCGTCGGGGTTGCGGTGACCAGTGACGTAAATCGAGCCCATATCCGACTGATTATCGCTGGCCGGTCAGTGCAGACGTGGCGCGGCCCTGTACGCTGGCCCGGCCGAGCCGGGGCCGGCTTTCCGCCGGGCGCCGCACGCCCCCTCAGAACCGTCACCTAGGAGCCAGCGATGCCCACCGCGCCGACGATCCTGCCGACCTCGATCACCGAGGGAACCGCGCCCGGGGTGCGCTACCGGCTGGAGGGAGAGCTCGTCCCCGTCCTGCACATGGCGCTCGACGGCCGGATCCCCGTCTACTTCGAGCACCACGTCCTGCTCTGGAAGTACCCGCAGATGGAGATCGGCCTGCACCCGCTCAAGAAGGGGTTGAAGCGGCGCGTGTTCGGCGGCATGCCGCTGCTGCTCATCGAGGCACAGTCACCGGGGGAGATCGCCTTCAGCCGCGACGCTCCCGGACACATCGCTGCGCTGCATCTGGCCGCCGGGGACGGGATCGTGGTCCGCGAGCACCAGTTCCTGGCCGCCACCGGCAACATCCAGTACGACTACAGCCGGATCAAGGGCTTCGCCAACATGCTCTATGGCGGCGGCTTCTTCGTCGACCAGTTCTTCGCCGCCGACCACGAGGGCGTGGTCTGGGTTCATGGTTACGGCAACGTGTTCGAGAAGAACCTCGAGCCGGGGGAGTCGATCGACATCGAGCCGGGCGGCTGGGTCTATCGAGACCACTCGGTGCAGATGTCCCAGGAGGTCTACGGGTTCAAGACCGGCTTTCTGAGCGGGGGTGGAGGCAACCTGGTCTTCAACCGCTTCACCGGCCCGGGCCGTGTCGGTCTGCAGAGCGCCTACTACCACCCGCCCGTGGTGGAGGGGGCCGGCGGCAAGTCCCAGGCGGGCGGCGATGCGCTCGGCAGCGTGATCGGCGGCCTGCTCGGCAACTGACCGAGCCCAACCAGATGGCGTTCACCACCGGATATCTCGCCGAGCACCCGCTCCCATCGGGCATCACCGGGGCGCTCGACCTCGGCGGCTACCAGCTGCTGGCCGACATCGGCGGCGTCGGCGCCGGCCGGCTGGGGCCCCAGGCCTTCCTGCTGGTCGCCCCCGACCCGGATCCCGCGCTGCCGGACGCGGGCACGCAGATCGCGCTGCACCACACCCGCGCCGGCGACGGAGACGTTGCCGGGTATGTGTCCCTCGCCGCGGAGCTCGGCTACCGCCGCCTGTCCGGATACCGGATGGCGCTCGAGCGGCATGGCCTGCGCTCCAAGGCGCGGCTGGTCGACCCCGGCACGGGCGGGATCGTCGCCGTCATCGAGGACCGCCACCCGCGCGGCGGCATGTTCTCCCGCGGGTCAGACCAGGGGGCGAGCGCTATCGCGGCGCGGCTGCGCGCGCTGCCCGCCGCGGGCGCCCCGCCCGACCTCGCCAACCCGGAGCTGATGCGCGGCGTGCTGCTCGCGCTGGCCCTGCGCGATGACTCACTCGGAGGCGCCGAGGCGGCCGAGCTCGCCGATCGCGCACTCACGCTGATGACCGGCGACGCGGCGCCCGCGAAGGCGCTCGACCCTCCCGCCGCGCTGGAGGCGGCGCGCGCTCAGAGCTGAGGCGGGCGCGCGCTCTCAGGCCTGAGCTCGTCGCGGCTCACAGCTCGTGGCGGTGCTCGACGCCCCGCTTCTGCATCGCGCGATAGACGTAGGTCTCGACCGTCCGCACCGAGCGAACGAGCTCCTCGGCGATCTGCTGGTTCGCGCGCGGCCAGCGAGGCGATCTGGGCCTCAATCTGAGGCGCATCGGTGCCCTGGTCCGGTGCGTGCAGCTCACCTCCGCCGCCTTCAGGAACGAGGCCGCGCCCGCGGCGGGGCTCAAGGCCCGCGCGGCCCAGCCCTCCGCCCGGGCGAGATAGCCCACCTGTGTCGGCATCGGCTCCGCGCCGCCCAGACAGCGCGTGGACCTCGGCCAGCAGCTCACGGGCCCGGCCGGGGTGGCCGGTGAGGCTTGCTATCCCGACCTCGAGGGCACGGACGCTGAACGCGGTTCCGAACGCGTCCTGGACGGCGAACTGGCCGTCGGCCTCGCCGACCCACCGGGTCGCGTCGCGGTAGCGGCCCCGTGCGGTCGCCAGTACGGCGAGGGTGAACGCCGCCAGGCCGGCGGCCTGGTGGTCGCCGCCGCGAATCGAGCTCGTCGGTCCAATCCGAGGCGGGCGACCAGTCCTCCGCTCGGGTGAGCAGCGCCCGCGCTTCCCCCACGCGGTGCAAGCTCCAGTAGAGCACGTGGATGCGCTGCGCCAGGTAGGCCAGCGCCCCCGGCGCTCCGGGCGCCGTCGGCTCCACGTCGGCCAGGACCCGCTCGGCCTCCTCGTCGCGGCCGACGGTCTCGGCCAGGCGCTGCTGCAGCGCCCGGCCTCGGAGCACCGGCAGCTCGCCGCGCAGGACTTCGCCGTAGAGCGGCTGCGCGAGACCGACCACCGAGTCCGGGCGCCCGGGGCCGATCGTGATCATCCCGCGCCGCTCGAGCGCCTCGAGCACCTCGAGCCCGATCAGCTCCCCGGCCTCGCCCAGCCGCAGCGGCTCACCGAGCGCGAGCAGCTCCAGTGCCGCGCGCTCCTCGTCGCCGAGCGACCCCATGCGCCGGGTGACGATCGCCGCCAGTGACGGGCTGATCGCCGGGCGATGCAGTCGCCACAGCCCTCGATCGAACGTCAGCCGCCCCTCCTCGATCGCCCCCAGCACGAGCTCACGCGCGTACAGCGGGCTGCCCGCGCTCGAGTCCGCGGCCCGCCGGAGCACCGACTGCTCCACCGCGTCGCCGAGCGCGCGCTGGACGAGCGACTCGATCACCTCGCCGCCGAGAGGTCGCAGCTGGATCCGGAGAGCACCGGCATCGCGCCACAGCGAGTCGATTGCGTCGGGGGGCGTCGCGCCCTCGCGCACCGTGGCGACGACGAACACCGACGCCGCGGTCACGAGATGGAGCACCAGCGTCGCCGAGGCCCCATCGAGCAGGTCCGCGTCGTCGACGCCGAGGCAGACCGCCCGCCCCGCCGCTCGCTCGCGCAGGCGTTCGGTGCTGCGCCGGATCAGTTCCAGCGGCTCGTCGGAGCGGATGTCGTCGGGGATGAGCGAGGCGAACGCGCCGAGCGGGATCGCAGCCGAGCTGCGGGTGGCCTGGACCCAGTAGACGAGGTCGCCTCGCTGCTCGGCGGCGGTGCACACCTCCCGGGCCAGCCGGGAGCGACCGACGCCCGGGGAGCCGCTGATGACCACTCCCGTGCACCGCGGATCGGCACGCGCCGCGTCGATCTGACGCAGCTCTGCGTCCCTGCCGGTGAGCGGCCAGATGTCCCCCGGGTGGACGGGCGCTGAGGTCTGGGGCGCCACGACGGCAGTGTACGCCCGGCCGGTCGGCCGCTCCGGTCGTGGGTCATGGAGCCGCGGCGGGGAGCATGCGGATCTTCGGCCGCCCGTGCCGCGTGAGCACGACCTCTTCGCCCGCCGCGACCCGGTCCATCCACGAACCGAGCCCGTCACGAAAGGCATTGACGCCAATCGTCACGGGCTCGGGTGATGGAGTGGAGCTGAGGGGGCTCGAACCCCTGACCTCCGCCATGCCATGGCGGCGCTCTCCCAGCTGAGCTACAGCCCCATCGAACGTGTAGTCGTCTGCAAGGGTAATACACGCGCGCTGCCCATTGCGAGGAGGGGTCAGCCTCAGGTGCAGTTGGTGCTGGCCCGCGGCGGCGGAGACGGGTACGAGAAAGCAGCGGTCGAGATCGTCCGCAGTAGACGCCGAAGTAGCTCGATCTGCGAGGCGTCGTACGGCGAACGGCATGTAGCCCTCAGCGCCTCGGCGGCTGCCGAGCTGTGGACGTACGACGCAGGACGTCGCCGGCAGGTCGCGAGGCGACGCCCACTTGCACTGCACGCGCCAGATTCTGCCGCGCCACGTCGAACGCGAGATCGGAGCGACGAGTGCTCGGCTGATGGGCGTGAGCACCGGGATGCCGTGACGCACCGCCGCGAGCTCGATCTCAAGCTCGGCGACAAGTCCCTTGGCGTTCGTGTCGAGCACGAACACATGTTCGCATCAACCTCGGACGGAACCGCCGTTCCGACACCGGCTCGACCGAACGTCCAGAAAGCAGCCAGAGCCGACGTCCCAGGCTCAATTCCTCGTGGGCGTGGCCGATAGCTGGCTCATGTCCCAGCATGAGCGAGTTCAGAACACCGAAGGGAACGTTCACACTCGTTCCGACTCAGAGACCGGCCGGCGCCGTGATGACCGCTGGCTCGAGCGCTGGATCAGCTCAACCGAGGACCTGGCGCGGCTGCAGTACTCCCACCGCATGTTGGATGCGGTCATCGACGAGATCGACGGCCGCATGATCCGCGTCGGCGACAAGTGGCTGGCCGACTACGCCTCATGCAACTACCTGGGCCTCGATCTCGACGAGGAGATCATCGCCGCGGTTCCCGAGTACCTGGCCCGTTGGGGCACCCACCCGAGCTGGTCGCGCCTGCTCGGCAGCCCGGTGCTCTATGAGCAGATCGAGACCGAGCTCACCGAGCTGCTCGGCGCGGAGGACACGCTCGTCCTGCCGACGATCACCCACATCCACATGTCGGTCATCCCGGTGCTCGCCGGGGGCGGGACCGTGTTCCTGGATCGCCGCGCGCACAAGACCATCTACGACGGCTGCCAGACCGCCCGGGCCCGCGGCGCCGAGATCGTGCGTTTCGCCGGTGGCCTGGACGAGCTCGAGCAGCTGCTGCGAGCCGGCAAGTGGCGAGGTCCCGGGCTGATCTGCATCGACGGCGTCAACTCGATGACCGGCAACCTGCCCGAGCTCGCGCAGTACGCCGAGCTCGCCCGTGATTACGACGTCCTGCTCTACGTCGACGACGCGCACGGGTTCGGCGTGATCGGCGAGCGCTCGGCGACCGAGCCGTGCAACTACGGCGTCCGCGGCAACTCGGTGGTCCGCCACCTCGGCGAGAGCTACGACAACCTGATCCTGGTCGGCGGCTTCTCGAAGGCGTACTCGTCGCTGCTGGCGTTCATCGCCTGCCCGACGGCGCTCAAGCAGGTGCTCAAGACCGCCGCGCCGCCGTACCTCTACTCCGGCCCATCGCCGGTCGCGTCGCTGGCCACGGTGCTCGAGGGCCTGCGCGTCAACGCCGAGCGCGGTGACGCGCTGCGCGCCGAGCTCGCCCGGCTGACCGGGCGCGTGCTGGACCGCGTTCACCAGCTGGGAATCAGGACCCCCAACGAGTCCGGTCTGCCGATCATCGAGATTCCGGTCGCCGACGCGTCGCGGATCGACGACGTGGGCAACCTGCTGTTCGACCGCGGGATCTACGTGACGATGGCGGTCTACCCGCTCGTCCCCCGCAACGAGGTCGGCTTCCGGCTGCAGCTCACCTCCGCCAACACCGACGAGCAGGTGGACCACCTGTGCGAGGTGCTCGGTGAGGTGGCCGCCGAGTTCCGCCTCTCCGAGGCAGCGGACGACACTGCGACCCCTCGCATCACTCCGGGCGCATGAGCTCGCAGCGATCATCAGCCTCGACCGCGCTGAGGCGGCACGCGTGGAAGATCTATCTCGCCGTGACCGGCTCGGTGACCGCGCTGTACGTGTTCGTCCCGCCGCTGAAGGGATCGGGCCCGGTCATCAACCTGCTCGGCCTCTCCGGCGTCATCGCGATCCTCGTCGGCCTGCGGATCCACCGGCCGCGGGCCAAGGGCGCGTGGTGGTGCTTCGCCGCGGGTCTTGGCCTGTTCTGGGGAGGCGATCTCTACACCTACAGCTATCCGAAGCTCACCGGGGCCGACGTGCCGTTCCCGTCGGCCGGCGACGCGATGTACATCGCCGTCTATCCGGTGCTCATGCTCGGACTGCTGATCCTCGTGCGGCAGCGCAACCGGCGGGCCGACGGCCCCGGGCTGGTCGACTCGCTGATCATCTCGCTCGGTCTCGCGCTGATCTCCGCCACCGTGCTGATCGCCCCCTACGTCCACGATCACACGCTGGCGCTGCTGCCCAAGCTGGTATCGGTGGCCTATCCGCTCGGCGACATCGTTCTGCTCGCCGCCGGGATCCGTCTCGCCGTCGACACCGGCCGCCGGCGTCCGGCGTTCTACCTGGTGATCGCGAGCATCGTCACGCTGCTCATCACCGACTTCATCTACGGGATCCTCACCCTCCACAACCAGTACCACCACCAGCTGTGGCTCGATGTGGGGTGGATCTCCTTCTACCTGCTGTGGGGTGCCGGGGCTCTGCACCCGTCGATGGACAGCCTCTCGGACGCGGGCGTCGAGCGCGCTCCGCGCCTGACCACCGGCCGTCTGGCCCTGCTCGCCGGCGCGACCCTGATCGCGCCCGTCCTGGAATACGTCAACGTCCGCGCCCGCCACGATCCGGACCTGGTGTTCATGATCTGCGCCTCCGTCGTGCTGTTCGCCCTCGTGGTGGGGCGCATGGCCGGCCTGGTCAAGCAGCGCGAGCGTGGCGCGATGCGTGAGCGCTCGCTGAACGCGACCGGTGAGAAGCTGGTCGCCGCCACCGCCCTGGTCGATATCGCCGCGGCCGGCCTCAGCGCGGTTCAGTCTCTCGCCGGGGCCGAGAACCAGGCCTTCGTCTGCCGCCTGTGGGGGGAGGAATCGCAGGTCGCGCGCCTGGACGTCGGGGGCGACCTCATCGCCTGGGGCGCTCCCGCCGAGCTCGCGGAGTTCTTCGCCGCCTCGTCCACCGGCGACCCCCTCCCGCTGCCCGCCGAGGTCGCCGAGCAGCTTCACCTGGAACCCGGCGACAACGTGGTCGTCGTGCTGTCGACGCAGAGCGACGGGCAGGGATGGCTGCTGGTGACCGGCGCACAGGCTCCTGACGTCGAATCCCGATCCAGCCTCGCGGTGCTCGCCCACCAGATCCAGCTCGCGGTCGAGCGCACGCAGCTCTCCGAGCGGGCTCACCGCGCCGCCTCCGAGGAGCGGCTGAGCTCCCTGGTCCGCCACTCGTCGGACCTGATCACGGTGATCGACGAGTCCTCGATCATCATCTACCAGAGCCCGTCGATCGAGGCGGTCCTCGGCTACAGCGCCGAGGAGGTGATGGGTCGTCCGTTCTCCCGGCTGTTGCACCCCTCCGAGCAGGGCCGGCTGCCGATCTGCCTCGCCGAGGGGTCGTGGGCGACCGCCGCGGGCGAGCCGATGGAGTGCGTGCTCTCCGCCCCGGACGGCACCCCGCGCAATTTCGAGGTGCTGCTCAACGACCTGCGGGAAGACGAGCATGTCCGCGGCATCGTGCTCAACGGCCGTGACGTGTCCGAGCGCAAGGCGTTCGAGGAGCAGCTGACCCACCAGGCGTTCCATGACTCGATCACCCACCTGGCCAACCGCGCGCTGTTCAACGAGCGCGTCCGGCACGCGGTCGCCCGAGCGCGGCGCGAGCCGATGGGCCTGGCGGCGATCTTCGTCGACCTCGACGACTTCAAGACGATCAACGACAGCCTCGGCCACGCCGCCGGCGACGAGGTGCTGCTCGAGGTCGCCAAGCGGATCTCGCTCTCGGTGCGCTCGGGCGACACGCCTGCGCGCTTCGGCGGCGACGAGTTCGCGATCCTGCTCGAGGACGTCAGCGACGTGCAGTTCGCCGCGGACACCGCGCAACGGGTGCTCGAGAGCCTCTCGGCGCCGCTGGAGATCGCGCACAAGACACTGTCGATCCGAGCGAGCGTGGGGATCTCGATCGCCGAGGCGGGCGTGGCGATCGACGCGGACGAGCTGATTCGCAACGCGGACTCCGCGATGTACATCGCCAAGTCCGACGGCAAGGGCGGCTACCGCGTGTTCGAACCCGCCATGCACCAGCGCATGCTCTCCCGCCTGGAGCTGCGCGCCGACCTCGAGCGTGCGCTGGAGAAGGAGGAGCTCGAGCTGCACTACCAGCCGCTGGTGCGCCTGCAGGACGGCGCCGTGACCGGCGTGGAGGCGCTGCTGCGCTGGCGCCACCCCGAGCGCGGTCTGATCCCGCCCGACGACTTCATCCCGTTTGCCGAGGAGACCGGCCTGATCGTCCCGATCGGTCGCTGGGTCCTCAACGAGGGCTGCCGTCAGGCCAAGGTCCTGCGCGCCAAGATCGGCGGCGAGCTGCTGCCCTCGATCGGAATCAACCTCTCGGTCAAGCAGCTGTTCGACGACGACATCGTCGCCGATGTCGTCGCCGCGCTGGAGGCCGCAGATCTGGAGCCGAGCGCGCTCACCCTGGAGATCACCGAGACGGTCATGATGACCGACACCGCGCTCGCCACCGCTCGGCTGGGTGAGCTGCACGCGCTCGGCGTCCGCCTGGCGATGGACGACTTCGGCACCGGTTACTCCTCGCTGTCGACGCTCAGTCAGTTCCCGCTCGACATCCTGAAGATGGACCGCTCGCTGCTCGCCGCAGGCGCCGCCCCGATCACCACCGGGCTCGCCTCGGCGGTCCTCGGCCTCGGCGAGACGTTCGCGCTCGAGGTTGTCGCCGAGGGCATCGAGCACCCCGAGCAGTCGACGACGCTGCGCGACCTCGGGTGCGAGACCGGCCAGGGGTTCTTCTTCGCCCGGCCGATGCCGCCGGCCGCGCTGCTGGACTTCCTCTCCACCCGTCCCGAGGACCGGGGATCGGAGAGCGCGCCGGCGACGTCCCCGGCGCCGTGAACCACTCCTACGAGGGGCTGGACCGTCCCGGAGGGTTCGCTCGCGGCGGGCTGCTCGCGCCGCTGGCGCAGCGTGACTACCGGCGGCTGCTCACGAGTCTCTCGGTCTCGCTGCTCGGCGACGGCGTCTTCCTGGTCGCGCTCGCGTGGCAGGTCTACACGCTCAAGGGCGCCCCGTCGGCGCTCGGCGCGGTCGGGATCGCGATGACCGTTCCGACGATCGCGTGTCTGCTCCTCGGGGGCGCGGTCTCGGACCGCTACGACCGGCGCTGGGTGATGATCTGCGCCGACGCGGTGCGCGCGATTGCCACCGCGACGCTGGCCACGCTCGCGGTCTGTGGTGCGCTCACGTTCGCGGAGCTGCTCGGAGTCGCGGTGGTGCAGGGGGCGGCGAGCGCGTTCTTCGACCCCGCCAGCGACGCGATCGTCCCGGAGCTGCTCGAAGGAGAGCTCCTCGCGCAGGCCAATGCGCTGGACCAGCTGGTCCGCCCGCTGGCGCTGCGCCTCGCCGGGCCCGCGCTCGGTGGGATCGTGGTCGCGCTGCTCGGCAGCGGCGGGGCGTTCGCCACCGACGCCGTCTCGTTTGCGGTCTCGGGGATCGCGGTGGCCACCCTCGCGCCGGGGCGGCGGGCCCGGGCCGGGGAGGGCGGTGCGCTCGGATCGGAGATCGTCGACGGCCTTCGCTACGTCGCCGGCGAGCCGTGGCTGTGGGTGACCCTCGCGGGTGCCGCGGTCGCATACCTGCTGTTCATGGGGCCGGTCGAGGTCCTGCTGCCGTACGTCGTCAAGGAGCAGTTGCACGAGCATGCGGCCAGCCTCGGCCTCGTCTACGCCGCCGGTGGCGCCGGGTCGCTGGTCTGCGCGGTGGCGGTCGGCGGCCGGGGCCTGCCCCGGCGACCGGTCCGCTTCATCTACGTGACGTGGACGATCGCCACGCTCGCGGTCGCCGGGTATGGAGTCGCGCGGTCCGACTGGGGGCTCGCGCTGGCCAGCGTCGCGTTCAACGCGCTGGAGACGGCGGGCACGATCGCCTGGATCACGCTCAAGCAGCGCCTCGTGCCCGCGCGGCTGCTCGGTCGCGTCTCGAGTCTCGACTGGTTGATCTCGATCGGCCTGCTTCCGCTCTCGTACGGGCTGACCGGGCCGGTGAGCGAGGCGCTCGGGGTGCGCACCACGCTGATCGGCGCCGGCGTGCTCGGAGCGATCGTGACCGTCGCCGGGCTACTGGTCCCGGGCGTGCGGGATCCCGACGGCGGGCCTCCCGCGCCGATGCGAGCGGGGGCATTCGCGTCGCTCAGCGGCGCCGACTGACGCGTCGGAGCCCGGGGCCGGGCCACCTGGACCCGGAAGCGGCTGCGCCGGCCCGGCAAGCGGCCCCCGCGCCCGACGATGTGGCCGGGAAACACCCGCTCCGGGGCAAAATGCTGCAAATCGCAACGCCCCGGGCCGCCGCCTCGACGCGGCGGGCGATGGGCGCCCCGGTAACCTCCGCGACGCACATGAGCGACCGTCGTTACGAGCCATCCGAGATCGAGCCGCGCTGGCAGGCGGTCTGGGAATCTGAGCGGACCTGGGAGGTTCCCAACCTGTCGGCGGACGAGGTGGCCACCGCGCCGCCGAAGTCCTATGTGCTGGAGATGCTCCCGTACCCGAGCGGAGAGCCGCACATCGGCCACCTGAAGAACTATGCGGTCGGCGATGCGGTCGCGCATTTCCGCCGCCGCCACGGCCACCGGGTGCTGCACCCGCTCGGCTACGACGCCTTCGGCCTGCCCGCCGAGAACAACGCCATCAAGACCGGTATCCCGCCCCGCCAGGCGACCGACGCGTCGATCGCCGCGTTCCAGCGCTCGTTCCGAGCGTGGGGGCTGTCGATCGACTGGTCGCGGGAGATCGCCTCCCACGAGCCCGAGTACTACCGCTGGACGCAGTGGATCTTCCTGAGGCTGTTCGAGCGCGGCCTGGCCTACCGCAAGGAGTCCGCGGTCAACTGGTGCCCCAACGACCAGACGGTGCTCGCCAACGAGCAGGTGATCGACGGCCACTGCGAGCGCTGCGGCCACGAGGTCGAGCTGCGCCAGCTCGAGCAGTGGTTCTTCCGGATCACCGCCTATGCGGACCGGCTGCTGGACGACCTGGACACGATTCGCTGGCCCGAGAGCGTCAAGGCCCAGCAGCGCAACTGGATCGGGCGCTCGACCGGGGCCGAGGTGACGTTCCGCTCCGAGGATCTCGGGATCGACTATCCGGTCTTCACCACCCGGCCCGACACGCTGTTCGGCGCGACGTTCTTCGTGATGGCGCCCGAGCATCCCGACGTCCTGAAGCTGGCGGCCGGCACCGCCCAGGAGGCCGAGGTGCGCGCCTATGTCAACGGGGCGCTGAACGAGACCGCGGCCGATCGCGGTGCGGCCGACAAGCCGAAGACCGGCGTCTCGCTGGGACGCACGGTGACCAACCCGGTCAACGGCGAGCAGCTGCCGATGTACGTCGCCGACTACGTGCTCATGGAGTACGGAACCGGCGCGATCATGGCGGTGCCGGGCCACGACGAGCGTGACCACGCCTTCGCCGTCGCCCACGATCTGCCGATCCGCCGGGTGATCGAGGGGCCGGAGGGCGAGCTCTCCGACGAGGCGCTCCCGTACACCGGTGACGGCCCGATGGTCAACTCGGGCCGTTTCGACGGCACCCACAACCGCACTGGCTACGAGCAGATGATCGAGTGGCTGCAGTCCGAGCAGCGCGGGCACGGCACGGTCAGCTACCGGCTGCGCGACTGGCTGCTGTCGCGACAGCGCTACTGGGGCTGCCCGATCCCGATCGTCTATTGCGAGTCCTGTGGGATGGTGCCTGTCCCCGACGAGGATCTCCCGATCCGGCTGCCCGAGGTCGAGGACTACCAGCCGCGCGGACGCTCGCCGCTGGCGGCCGCCGAGGAGTGGGTGCACACCACCTGCCCGCGCTGCGACGGCCCCGCCCGGCGTGAGACCGACACGATGGACACGTTCGTCGACTCCAGCTGGTACTTCCTGCGCTACTGCGACGCCCGCAACGACCAGGCGCCCTGGGACCCCGAGGTGCTCGCGCAGTGGGCGCCGATCGACCAGTACATCGGGGGCATCGAGCACGCGATCCTGCACCTGCTCTACGCGCGGTTCTTCGTCAAGGCGCTCGCCGACATGGAGTTGCTGTCCGTTCAGGAGCCGTTCGCGGCGCTCTTCACCCAGGGGATGATCCTCGGCCCCGACGGGCAGAAGATGTCCAAGTCCCGCGGCAACGTCATCTCGCCGACGCCGATCATCGAGCGCTACGGCGCCGACGCGGCCCGCTGCTACGTGCTGTTCATCGGCCCGCCCGATCAGGACGCCGCGTGGAGCGAGACCTCACTGGAGGGGGTGCACCGCTTCCTGGCGCGGCTGTGGCGTCTGGGCGAGGAGGTGTCCGGCGCGGGGGACCGCGGGCCGGCCGATCCACCCCAACGGCCGCAGGGCGACGCGCTCACCCTCGTGCGCAAGGCCCACTGGGCGATCGACAAGGTCACCTCCGATCTCGACGGCCGGTTCGCCTTCAACACCGCGATCGCGGCGATCATGGAGCTCGTCAACGAGCTGTACCGGCATCCGGACGCCGAGCCGCGGGCGCGCCGCTTCGCGGTGGCGACGGCCGCCTCGCTCGTGTTCCCGTTCGCTCCGCACCTGGGCTCGGAGGTCTACGAGACGATCACCGGGCAGCGGGTCTGGGAGCAGCCCTGGCCCCAGGCCGATCCGGCGATGCTGATCGCCGACAGGTTCGAGCTCGTCTGCCAGGTCAACGGCAAGGTCCGGGACCGGGTGAGCGCTCCGACCGGCGCCCCCCGGGAGGAGCTCGAGCGCCTGGCTCTCGCCAGCGCGGGCGTCCAGGCGCACCTCAACGGGCATGAGGTGGTCAAGGTGATCGTCGTGCCCGACAAGCTGGTCAACGTCGTGGCGCGCTGAGCCGACCGCTCAGCCGGCTCCGAGCAGGAGTGCGACCACCGCGGCCGCCCGGTCGACCTCCGGTTCGACGGCGGCGCTCGCGTCGTTGTAGATGAAGCTCTCGGCGAGGCAGACGACCGCGAACGCGAGCGTGTCGATGTCGGCCCGGGGCGCGAACTGTCCCGCAGCCTGCTCGGCCCGGTAGAGCCCGGCCAGGCGCTGGATCGTGCGCGAGTTGACCGACCCCTCGCGCGCGGTGAGGATCCGCAGGGCGGCGTGCGTCTCACGGCGCACGAACGTCTGCAGCGGCCGGCTGGTGACGATCGCGGTCACGTGGTGGCGGAACACCGCGAGCAATCGCTCGGGACCGGCCAGCGCGGCGGTCTCCCGGATCGCCTGCCCGAAGCTCGCGTCCGAGAGCGCGAACAGGATGTCGCCGAGCAGTTCCTCCCGCGGTCCGGTCCACCGGTAGAGCGTCTGGCGCGACACGCCGAGATCGTCGGCGAGCGCCCGCATGTCGATCCGATCGCAGGCCAGAAACCGGCGGCGGGCGAGGTGGAATGCGGCCGCGGGCGTTGCGGGCCCCGGCGCCTCACCGTGCGCCAGGCGCCGGGAGTCCCGGTAGGCACGTGACCCACCGAGGGCTTCGTCCGACGTCGAGGTATGTGACATATCGAGCATTTGTCGCCGTTACACGTTCAAGATCTGTAGCATGCGGCCTCGGAGAGGGACGACAGGAGGGTCGCTTATGACGACTGGACATCTGGGACCGGTCACCGCCGCGCGGACGCCGATCCAGCGACTATGGCATCGCTCGCTCGATCGCTATCCGTCGAATTCGAGCCGCTACCTCAGCCTCGGGATCGTCGTGGCGACGACGATCGTCCTGTACTACCAGCTCTACCTGAGCGGCGGGGTGGCGACGGCGATCCTGCGCGGGCTGCACATGTCGTTCACCTACTACGTGAACATCAGCGTGATCGGCTACCTGCTCGGCGCGGGCGCCTCCTGGCTGGCGGGTCTGGCCGACCGCTACGGCCGCGCCAACATCGTCACCGCCGGTCTCGCGCTTGTCGGGTTGCTCTGCCTGTTCGCGCTGCCCAACGCGCATACCAAGGGCGCGTTCCTGGTCATCTACGTCGCGATCGGGTTCGTCGAGGGGATCATCCTGGTGGCGACGCCGGCGCTGATCCGCGACTTCTCGCCGCAGCTCGGGCGCGCCTCCGCGATGGGCTTCTGGACGCTCGGGCCCGTGCTGGGCTCGCTCGTGGTCGCCGCCTTCGTCTCGGGTGCGGGGCACCGCAGCTGGCAGGACCAGTATCGGATCAGCGGCGTGATCGGCCTGGTCGTGTTCGTCGTGGCGCTCGTCGGACTGCGTGAGCTGTCGCCGCGGCTGCGCGACCAGCTGATGGTCTCCCGCAAGGATCGCGAGCTGATCGAGGCCCGTGCCGCCGGGATCGACGTCGAGGCATCGCTGCGTCACCCGTTCCGGCAGATGCTGCGTCCCGACATCCTGCTCTCGGCGTTCGCCATCAGCGTCTTCTTGATCATCTACTACGTCGCCGTCGGGTTCTTCCCGGTGTTCTTCGAGACGGTGTTCGGCTACAGCCAGTCGCGCGCGAACACCCTCGGCGATTGGTTCTGGGCGTTCGACGCGGGTGGACTGCTGCTCGTCGGCGCGCTCTCTGACCGGATGCGCGTGCGCAAGCCGTTCATGGTCTTCGGCGCGGTGTGCGCGATCGTCTCGACGACGATCTTCGCGCTGGCCGCGACCCACCCGACGACCTCCTACTCGACGTTCGTCATCCTCCTCTCGTGCATCGCGGTGTCGCTGGCGCTCGCCTTCGCCCCGTGGATGGCGAGCTTCACCGAGACCGTGGAGCGGCGCAATCCGGCGCTGATCGCGACCGGGCTCGCCGTGTGGGGTCTCGTCATCCGGATCGTGATCGCGGTGAGCGTGTTCTTCGTGCCCAAGGTCGTCACCACCGCCACCACGCTCGTGCAGCAGGGACCGGTCGTCAAGGCGGTTCTCACCGATCCGGCCCCGGTTGGCCACACGACGATCGGCAGGGTCGCCACAGCGGTCTCCGCGAATCCCGCGGTCGTGGCGCGGCTGCAGAAGGTCTCCTCGCCGCCGACTGCCGCCGACCAGCGGTTCCTGGCCGGCGCGGCCAAGACGCTCGGTGGGGCCAACCTTGCGGCGCTGGTCCACCCGACGCCGTCGCTCGGCGCGGCGCTGAAGACGCTCGCCGCCGACGGCCCACCGGTCGCCAGGGCGGCGGCCGATTCCCCCAGGCAGTGGCGGACGTTCTTCTTCGTCGGCGTCGGTGGCGAGGTCGTGTTCATCCCGCTCATCCTGCTGATGGCGGGGTTCTGGGATCCGCGGGCCGCGCGGCGGGCCGAGCAGGAGCACGACGCGTGGCTCGAGCGGGAGCTGCTCAAGCTGAGGACGGACTGAGCGCGGCGCGGCGGACGAAGCCGGGGATCGCGGCTGCGACCAGCCCTGCAGCCGCGATCGTCGCCAGGCCACCCGCGAGCGCGCTGGCGGCGGGTGTGGCGAGCGAGCCGAGCGCGCCCGCCTCGAGGTTGCCGAGCTGTCCGCCGCACAGGCTGACCACGTAGTCGACGGCGGTGACCCGCCCGCGCATCTCGTCGGGTGTGCTCGCCTGGACGATCGCGCCCCGCATGACGACGGTGATCGTGTCCGCCGCGCCGGCGAGCCCGAGCATGATGAGCGTGAGCGCGAGCCCGGGGACGACCGCGAACGCAGCGAACGCCCCGCCCCACACGCAGACCGCGATCAGCATCGCGAGCGCCTGCCGGCGCAGGCGCACGATCGGCCCGGAGAGCAATGTGCTCGCCAGGCCGCCAATGCCGATTGCCGCCGTGAACAGACCCAGAGTGTGCGGATTGCCACCGAACCGCTCCGCGTTGATCGCGGGGAACAGCGAGATCGGGAGCGCGAACACCGTCGCCGACAGGTCGGCGAGGAAGGCGCCCATCAGACGGGGTTGGGCGGCGATGAAGGCGATGCCCTCGCGAACGGCGCCCAGGGTCCGCGTCGCGGCGGGGGCCGTCGCCTGGGCCATCGTGGGCAGGTGGCCGAGGCCGTAGAGGGACCCGGCGAATGTCGCGGTGTCGACCAGGTAGCAGCCGCGCAGGCCGAGCGCCGGGACGCCGACGATGATTCCCGCCAGCGCCGGTCCCGCGATGAGCATCAACTGGAAGCTGAGGCGGTCCAACGCGAGTCCGGCGGCGACCTTGTCGGGCGAGAGCAGGATCGGGATGAACGTGCGCCGGGCGGGCCCGGTGATCCCGGCCAGACCGGATCGCACGGCCGCGATCACGTAGATCAGCCACAGCAGGCCGCCGGACGACCGGGCCGTCACGGCCAGTGCCGCCGACGTGGCGACGAGGGCCAAGGTCGCGCCCAGCACCAGCCGCCGCCGATCGCGCGAGTCTGCCCAGGCTCCCCCGAGCAGCCCGATCGTGATCGCCGGGACCAGCTGCACCGCCGACAGCAGGCCGACCTCGAACGCGGAGTGCGTGATGTCCCAGACCTGGAGCGGGAGCGCGAACGTGGTGAGCGCGGAGCCGACCGAGGACAGCAGCGACCCGAGCCACAGTCGCCGGTAGGGCGGCGAGCTGCGCAGGGGGGAGATGTCGAGGAGCAGGCGGCGCACGGGTCGGGCGAGAAAGTATAAGCACTTATATAAGCACTGACATATAGTCATTCCGATGAGCACCGATCCGGCTGAGCCGCGCGTCGACGACGATCCGACCGAGCAGAGCCGGTGGAGGCCGTTCCGGCTGCTGCGCCAGGCGATGGAGGACGACATCGCCCGCATCTACGAGGACGCGGGCATGGAGAACTTCAAGACGAGCTGGGTGATGGAGATCCTGCGTCTCCAGGCCCGCGGGCCGATGACGATCACCGAGCTCGCCGCGTCGGTCCACCGCACTCACTCGGCGCTCAGCCAGAAGGTGTCGGCGATGCGTGCCGCGGGGCTGGTGGAGACGACGCAGGGCGCCGACGCTCGTTCCAAGACGGTCGCGCTCACCCCGAAGGCGCGGGAGATCGCGAGCCGGTTGGCCACGGAATGGCGCGCCACCGAGGCGGCGATCGCGCGACTGGAGGAGGAGATCCCCTACCCGCTGAGCCGCGTCATCGCCGACATCGAATCCGCGTTTGAGCGCCGCAGCTTCCATGACCGGATCCGCGACGAGCTTGACCGCGCCGGAGAGCAGGTCTGAGCGCCACCGGCCGACTGGCGCTGAGCCTAGACTCGCGGCGGTGCCCGCGTTCAAATCCGCCTATCTGATCCACGGCGACGACCACGGGCGGATCGCCGAGCGCCGGGCGACGCTCCGCGGCCTCGCGGAATCGATGAGCGGCGCCGAGGGGGTGGAGCTGCTCGAAGGCGAGAATTCCACGCCCGACGCGGCCGCGGCGGCGCTCTCGGCGATGACGCTCGCGATCAGCCGGCGCTTCATCATCGTGGACGGGGTCGAGCGCTGGAAGGAGTCCGAGATGGACGACCTCGAGGCGGCGTTACGCGCGATCGCCCCGGAGACGACGATCGCGTTCTTCGCCCGTGAGGAGGCGCGCGCCAAGGCTCCTGACCGGCTCCACAAGGCGGTCAAGGGGGTCGGGGGCGACATCAGCGCCGAGGCGACGCTCAAGCCCTGGGAGCTGCCACGCTGGGTGAGCGGACAGGCGTCAGCCCTCGGCGTCGAACTGACCTCCGACGGCGCGCGGGCGCTGATCGCGCATGTCGGAGAGCGCCAGCAGCGGTTGCTGCGTGAGCTGGAGAAGCTCGCGCTCGGCGCCGACGGGGACGCAACGCCGCTCGACTCAGAGCGGATCGCGGCGCTCACCGCCTCCTCCTCCGAGCGCCGGGCGTGGACCGTGGCCGACGCCGTCGTCGCGGGCGACGGGCGTGCCGCCGTCCGCGCGTTCCTCGAGCTGCGCCAGCAGGGCGAGCGTGTTCCCGGGCTCCTGTACTGGATCTCGCAACGGGTCCGCCAGGCGCACGAGGTCGCCGCCGCGCTGGACGCCGGCGAGGCGCCCGCGCAGGTCAAGCGCCGCCTGCGCATGCCGTCACGAGCCGCCGACGCGCTCATCGCCGACGCGGGCCGCCGCGGGACCGAGCCCTTGCGCGAGGCGGTGTGCGAGATCGCCGATCTCGAGCTCGCCTCCCGGGGCGGAGGTGCGGGCGGAGCCGGTGAGGACACCGCCGCGCTGCTGACCCTGCGGCGACTCGCCGCCTGAGGCGAGCTGGTGCTCGGCGTCCGAGGGGTGTCGGCGTGGGTGGATTCGCGCGATTTTCCCCCGGACGGGGTGGAAATCGAGACATCTGGTGCGCGGCCCGGGAGGCGAGACGACACGATCTCGCACCATCTCGCCCGCGGCGCCAAGCGGTCCCGGATGGCGCGAGGTGGGCACACGAAGTGGCGGCCCGCCCCCGGGGCGGCTAGTGCAAGACGGTCGAGTGCAGCACGAGGTAGATCGCGAGGAGCACTCCCGCGATCACCAGGACGACGAGCAGTCGCAGCCACGGGCTCTGGCGCAGCGACGGGTTGATCGGCCGGTCGGTGCGCGGCGGGGGAGGGGTGTGAACCGTCGCGTGGAGCGCGGGCGGGCGGTGACCGGCCTCTGGGGCCGCGTCGGCGGCGGGGGCGGCCTGGGAGTCGGCGTCCCGGCGCTGACGGCGTTCGCTGGCCAGCTCCTTGCGCGCCTCCTGCAGCTCGGTCGTGCGGGCTTCGAGCTTCTCCTCCAGCTCGGCCAGCGTGCGCTGCGCGCGGTCGTGATCGGCACGCAGCGCCTCGTGGCGAGCGCGGAGCTCGTGATTGTCGCGGCGGGCCGCGTCGAGCTGTGAGGCGGTGTCGGCGGACTCGCTCTCGGCGGTGCGCGCGAGCTCCAGCTCCGCTCTGGCCCGGGCGAGCTCGGCGACCGTGCGCCGCGCTTCGCCGCGCTCGCGCTCGAGCGATTGCTCCACCTCGGTGCGGCGCTCCTGTTCGCGCTCGAGCGTCGCCTCGGCGGACCGCAGGCGGCTGGTCAGCCGGTCGAGGTCGGCGGCGCGGTTTGCGGCCGGGCGAGGACGGGGGGCGACCGGTGCCGCGGCTGCCTCGGAGGCGGCCTCGGGCGCGGTGAGCCCCACCGCCGGAGCCGGGGCGCTGGCCGGGGGCGGGACCCCGCGGGCGCGGCGGCGGCGTGGCGACGTCGGGAAGGGGAGGTCCGGATCCTCGGGCGCGGCGGCTTGCCGGGTGACCTTGGGAACCGACTTCTCGGGCTCCGCAGGGTCCGCCCGCTCGGGCTCGGCAGCGGTGGCCTCCTGGGGCTCCGCAGCGGCCGGGTTCTCCGGCGTGGGCGGGGGCTCCTCGCTCACCCGGCCCGTCGCGGGGATCAGCCCGTCGGCGTTCACGCCACCGCTGCGCAGCGCGACGTTGATGTTCGGCGAGACCGACAGCTCCAGACCATCGGCGCCATCGATCTCCGCGGGGGATCGCACGGCGAACGCCGCCCTCCAGCTCTCGCCGTCCTCGGCGGCCCACGGCTTGTCCTCGAGCTCGGCCAGGAGCCGCCGCTCGGCGCCGTCGGCGGTGGTGAGGATCAATGCGGGGCGCACGAACCGCTGCCCGCGGACCCCGTACCAGCGTCCGTGCACATGGGCGAGCCCGTCGACGACCTCGAGCCGATCGATCTCGAATGCGACTGCGTCGGGTCCCCTGGTCGGCGTGGCGGCGATCGTGAGACCTCCGGTGGGGCCGCGCTCACGCGCGGGTCGGTTCAGGCGCCGCGGCGCAGGCGGGCGGCGCGGGACTTCTTGCGCGCGCCGTTGTTGCGATGCAGAGCGCCGCGCTTGACGGCCTTGTCGATCGTCCGTACGAGCACCTTGTGCTCGGCCTCGGCCGTCTCGGCCTCGCCGGCGGCGACCGCCTGCTCGAGACGGCGGAAGTACGTCTTGATCGACGAGGTGTAGCGGCGGTTCTCCAAACGTTCGCGCTCTGCGCGAAGGATCCGCTTCTTCTGTGAGTGGATGTTGGCCATGGTTCGATGAGCCCCCGGAGAGACCGCGGGACGGCGGCGTACTATAGCGCCCTCCGTGCCCGGTTCCAGAGACAGTCGGCGAGGGTCGGGGGGGAGGTCGAACCCCCGGCGCCGAGCGTCCACCGACCCGTCCCGGCCGACCCCCTCAGAGCTCGTGACCGCGCCCACCGAGGTCGTCCCGGAGATGCCGCGGGGCCGCTCGTCGCGCATGGGCATATTGACCGCGATCTTCTCGCTGGCGACTGCGGTGTCACGCGTTGCCGGCCTCGCCCGCGAGGTCATCCAGGCGAGCATCTTCGGCACCTCGATGGAGGGGTCGGCGTTCACGATCGCCTCCCAGATCCCCAACCTGTTCTCCAACCTGTTCAGTCAGGCGGCGCTCGGGGCGGCATTCGTGCCCGTGTTCACCGATCTGCTGGCACAGGGGCGTCGTGAGGAGGCCCGCAGGCTCGCCTCCGACCTGCTGGGGATGATCGTGGTGATCGTCGGCGCGCTCACCGTGGTCTACATCGCGATCGCCGGGCTGATCATGCCGGCGTTCGTGGGCAGCGGGATCTCGGTCAGCCTCACCGCCGGGCTCTCGCGCGTGCTGTTCCCGGTCGTGCTGCTGCTCTCGATCACCGGACTGCTCACCGGGATCCTGCAGGCATACGACGAGTTCACCATGCCGGCGATCGCACCGGCGGTGTGGAACGTCGTGATCATCGTCCTGCTGGTCGTGCTCCACACCCGGTTTCGGCACTCCCAGCAGGCATACGCGTATGCGATCGCGTGGCTGGCCGCGACCGTCGTGCAGATGGTGCTCGTCGCCTCCTCGCTGCGCAGGATCGACTTCCGGTTCGGCTTCTCGCTCAACTGGCGGGAACCGCGGGTTCGCCAGGTGCTGATCCTGTTCTTCCCGGTGACGATGTCGGTCGGGATCATCAACCTCGACGCGTTCCTCAACGCCGAGCTCGGCACCCTCGTCTCCTCGCACGCCCCGATCGCGATCAACGACGCGTTCCGGCTCTACATGCTGCCGCAGGGGATCTTCTCGGTCGCGGTCACGACGGTCCTGTTCCCTTCGCTCTCACGGATGGCCAACGCGAGCGACGCGCGGGGGATGCGGCGGCTGATCGGCCAGGGGATCCGCCAGATCAACCTGCTGCTGGTCCCGAGCGCTGCGCTGACGGCGGTGCTCGCGACCCCGATCATCCGCGTGGTGTACCAGCACGGCAGCTTCGGCCCGCTGTCGACCGATCGCGTCTCGGTCGCGCTCTTCTGGTTTGCGATCTCGCTTCCGTTCTCGGGCGTCAACCTACTGCTCACGCGCACGTTCTTCGCGCTGCAGCGACCGTGGATCCCCACCGCCCTGGCCATGGTCAACATGGTCGTCGACGTGATCGTGTCGTTCGCGCTGTACCGGCACCTCGGGGTGGCAGGTCTGATCATCGGCACGCTGGCGGCGAACATCGTGATGACCTATCTCCAGCTGCGGCGGCTGCGAATCGGCTTCAACGGCCGGCTCGAGCTCGACGTGACGCTGATGATCACCGTGCGGATCGTGGTGGCGACGGCGATCGCCGCCGCGGCCGGCTGGGGGGTCTGGCACCTGCTGCACCTCGAGCTGGGGGATTCGTTCTTCGGCGCCCTGGTCGGCCTGGGCGTCGCGTTCGCGGTCGCGATCGTGCTCTACGGCCGACTGGTGCTGGCGATGCGGATCCCGGAGGCCCGCCAGATCCAGAATCTCGTCATGAGGCGTCTGGCGGGCGCCCGCTGAGCGCGGGCCGAGCATCACTCCTTGGCGCGACGACCCCGGCCGCACGAGTCCAGGTAGCACGAAAGGCCCGGCGGCCGCTGAGCGGCCGGGCCGGGCCTTCGGTCGCCCCTGGGGGGGAAGAGCGTCTACAACGAGTCGGGGGACGTCGTCCAGCCGCGCTGGCGGTGCGGCACCGTCGCTGCGACCCGGCGGCGCTCCCGCGCCTGCCGGCGCCGTGCGTTGATGACGGCCGGCTGCTGGTCGGTCACGTGGCGACGGATCGAGCCGGCGAGAAGGATGAGCAGAACGGCGAGAAGAGCGAAACCTAGGGCGGCGTTGGCGATGATCATCAGGGTCATGGTGGGCTCCGGGGGTCGGGGGCTCGTGGGGCTGTCCTCGATGTATAGGCGCGGCGTGTAAGCCGGATGTCGGGGACCTGTAAACCTGCTGTAGGAAACCGTGCCCATCTCGCCGGCTGATACACCCGAATCCGGCTAAGAATTCTGCTAACGGGTCAGGATTCGCCCGGATTCATCCGAGATGAATTCGTTCATTGCACGACGTCGGTGTCCGCGATGCCGAGGGCCGGCGCCGTCGTGGCCGGGGCCGGTCTGAATCGGGGCAGGTGAAGGGCGAACGTAGGGCCGTATGGCGTATTGGCGACCGTCGCGCTGCCGCCGTGGGCTTTGACGATCGCATCGACGATCGCCAGGCCCAGCCCGGCTCCTCCCGCGGCGCGCGTGCGCGCCAGGTCCGCGCGGGCGAAGCGATCGAAGATTCGCTGCAGGGATTCGGCGGGCACCCCCTGGCCCTCGTCGGTTACCTCGATGACGACTCCGCCGACGCCCTCCCGGCGGGCGCTCAGCTCGATCACGGCCGCCGGCTCTGAGTACTTGACCGCGTTCTCGATCAGTGCGTCGAGCGCGACGCGCAGCCGCTCGGGGTCGACCGTCAACCAGCCTTCGGCGAGTCCCCCCAGGCGCCAGGGGCGCGGGGCGGCCTCCGACCAGCGCATGAAGACCTCCTCGAGCAGCGGCTCGAGCTCGATCTCGACCGGTCGGACGAAGTCGGGCTGGTCGATCGTGGCGAGCAGCAGCAGGCGCGCGGTGATCGCGTCGATCCGTGACAGCTCGTCGAGGGCCACCTCGAGCTCGGGCGTCTGCCCGATCCGGCCGCGCAGGAGCTCCAGGTGCCCGCGCGCGATCGTCACCGGGGTGCGCAGCTCGTGCGAGGCATCGTGGACGAAGCGCTCCTGGACGGCGAGCAGCGAGCGGTGTGCCTCGGCGCGCTGCTCGACGACGCGCAGGGCGTCCACGCGGCGGCGAGCGTGCCAGACCATCGCCAGGAACATCGCAGCCATCAGCGGAACCTCGAACAGCTCGCCCCACAGCTGGATGCCGTGGAAGGCGTCAAAGCCGATCGAGGCTCCGGTTGCCGTCATCACGCACGCCAGCGCGAGCAGCGTCGCGCGCATCGGCCACACCCGGAAGCCGTAGAGCAGCGTGATGCTGATCCAGACGAAATGGAAGGGGATCGTCTCCCAGGCCGGCCAGGTGATCATCGCGGCGTAGTTCGCGATCGCGAACGCCACCCACAGCAGCTCCGGCCGGTAGCGGCGCCACCAGTGACCGTCAGGCGGCAGCGCGATATCCCGCATTGCGCACCGTTTCGATCGGTGCGTCGGGTCCGAGCTGGCGGCGCAGCCTGCGGACGCACACGTCGACCACGTTCGAGCGCGGATCGAAGTCGAACCCCCAGACCGCGGACAGCAGGCGCTGGCGGCTCACCACCTCGCCGGGGTGCAGCATCAGGAAATGCAGAAGCCGGAACTCGCGGTCGGTCAGGTTCGTCACCCGGTCACCCACCCGGGCCTGCCGGCGGGAGATGTAGAGCGACAGCCGCCCGAGGCGGAGGGTCGTTTCGGTGTCGGCGCCGTGCCGGGCGCGCGTCTGGACCCGGATGCGAGCGAACAGCTCGTCGAGCGAGAACGGCTTGGCCATGTAATCGGCGGCGCCGAGCTCGAAGCCGCGGAGCTTGGTCGGCAGCTCGGTGCGCGCCGACAGGATCAGCACCGGCAGATCCGGCCGCCGGTCGTGGAGCTCTCGCAGCACGTCCAGCCCGTCGCGGCCGGGGAGCAGAAGGTCGAGGATGACCAGCTCGTAGTCGTGCGAGAGCGCAGCCTCCAGGCCCCGCTCTCCGTCCGCCACCTGATCGACCTCGAACCCCTCGACTTCCAACGCGCGGGCCAGAAACGACCTGATCCGGGTCTCATCCTCGACCACAAGCAACCTCATATGCATCCTCCTCCAGGCGGCAAGATATCCGCGCCGAGATGACTTGTAAATGACGTAGAAATGACATCGCGGTCATGTGCTTGCCTTTCGCGCCGCCAACGGTAGGTTTGCGCCGGTCTGGAGGAGGAGGGAAAGCAAGCAATGAGTGCCCAAGCGAAGCGGATTGTCGGCATCGTGATCGCGACGGCGGCCCTGGGTGTAGGGATCGGGCTGTACGTCGCGCTGTACCTGACGTCCGCGCCGGGCTCTGCGGTCGCGGCCACCAGCTCTTCGGGCGTGCACCTGTACCTCGGGACGGTTCCCGCCTCCGAGTCCAGCGACCCGCACCCCACATGGGTCTCCTACTACGTGGTCAACCCTGACGGGACCCACTGGCGCCACGACACGACCTACGTGCTGCCGGCGCACACCGTCGTGCACGTCACGGTCTACCAGTACGACGGTCAGTCGGGGCTGCGCAACGCGTTCCTCGCGCAGTCGCAGGGGACGATCGGCGGCGACTTCACCCTCAACGGCAAAGCGACCAAGACGATCGGTCCCGACACCGCCTCGCACGTGTTCGCGATCCCGCAGATCGGACTGTCGGTACCGCTCGAGGGCGTCGGTGACAACGCCAAGAACCCGTGCGGCAACGCCCCCTGCACGCTGCACCAGGCCCACCAGACGATCTCCTTCAGCTTCCGCACCCCGGCGCGTGGCCTGTATCGCTGGCAGTGCTTCGTGCCCTGCGCTGCCGGATACATCGCCGGCTTCGGAGGGCCCATGCAGACGGTGGGCTACATGGACGGATTCATCAAGGTCGTATGAGCGCGCGTTCGGCTTCCCCCGACGTCAACCACTGGCGGCGGTGCGTCGTCTGGTGGGTGGTCGTGAGCGTGATCGGCACGGCGCTGGTCGTGCTCGTGCTCGCCCCTGGGATGCCGCCCGGAAACGGGACGGTCGAGTCCTCCGGACAGGTCTACGACAACACCGTGCTGCTCGGGTTGTCCACGCCTGTGGCGGCCGCGGTGCTCGTGTTCGTCACCTACTCGCTGATCGCGTTCCGTGAGCGCGCGCCGGGCTCGGCGCTCGAAGGGCCGCGCGTGCTGGGCGACGCCCGGATCCAGACGTGGTGGCTGGTCGTCACCAGCGCACTCGTGGTGTTCCTCGCCGTGTTCGGCACGGTCGAGCTCGAGAAGGATGGAGCGGGCGGCGGGCAGGGGCCGACCCCGATCAGCAAGCCCGCAAGCGGCACCCACGTCCTGCAGGTCCAGGTGATCGCCCAGCAGTGGAAGTTCGACTTCCGCTGGCCGGCCTACGGAGGCGTCGAGACACCGGATCTCGAGTTGCCCGCCCATACCACAGTGGAGTTCCACGTCACCTCGCTCGACGTGATCCACTCGTTCTGGGCCTACCAGCTCGGTGTCAAGGCGGACGCGAACCCGGGCGTCGACAACGTCGCCTACGTGACGACGAAGGCGCCGCTGAACTTCAACGTGCACTGCGATGAGCTGTGCGGGGTCTGGCACGGATACATGTACGACAGCGGCCGGGTGGTGCCCGGGGCGCAGTTCGCCAGCTGGATCGCCCAGCAGCAGAAGATCTATGCCCCGGCGACCAGGCTATTGCCGAAGTATTCCCTGACGTATGCGCCGGAACCCACGAGGAGGGGCGGATGACCGCGATCTCGATGCCCGCCGGACGTCGCCCCACATGGCGCCGGCTGCTCGACTTCAATCTGTTCACCGGAATCGTTCTCGCCGCGGTGGGCGGCCTGATCGGCGACCTGCTCGGGTCGGTCATCAGTGGCCCCAGCATCGGCTACTTCGGTGCCGAGGCCGGTGGCAACGACTTCACCGTGCTGTTCTCCTACCTGTTCGGGACGATCGGGTTCCTCGTCGGGCTCGGCTTCGCCAACTATCCGATCCGCCGGATGCTCGGCCACCCGCCGACGCTGGCCGAGCACGAGTCCGAGGGGGAGGGGATGGGCCGGTACTTCCGTCTGTGTACCGACCACAAGGTCGTCGCGATCCAGTACGTCGTCGGGATCGGGGTGTTCTTCCTCATCGCCGGCATCAACGCGATGATGATCCGCACCGAGCTGCTGCGGCCCAACGTCCACGCTTTCGGCGCCAACCAGTACCTCACGCTGGTCGGTCTGCACGGGGCGATGATGATGGGGATGATGACCTCGTCGATCCTCGGGCCACTCGCCAACTGGCTGGTCCCGATCATGATCGGCAGCCGCAGGATGGCGTTCCCGCGGATCGAGGCGCTCAGTTTCTGGATCCTGATGGCGGCGGGGGTCGTGTTCCTGACGACGATCTTCCTGGGCGGCTTCCAGACCGGCTGGACGGGCTATCAGCCGCTCGGCGACCAGGGCGTGACCGGATACGACGCGTACCTGGGCTTCTTCGCGCTGGTTGGGCTCTCGATGGTCCTACTCGGGTTCAATCTGCTGGTCACGATCATCACCATGCGCTCCTCGGGGATGACGTGGATGCGGTTGCCGATCTTCGTGTGGTCGGTGTTCGCGACTTCGCTGCTGATGCTGCTGGCGCCGCCGATGCTGCTCGCCGCGGTCTTCATGGGGATGCTCGACCGCACCGCCCAGACCGCGTTCTTCATCCCCTCCAACGGCGGCAGCTCGTTCCTGTGGCAGAACCTGTTCTGGGTGTTCGGGCATCCCGAGGTCTACATCGTCGCGTTGCCCGGCTTCGGGATCGTGCTCGAGTTGCTGCCCGTGTTCACGCGCAAGCCTCTGTGGGGCTATCGGCTGGCGGTGGCGGGGATGCTCGGCGTCTCCCTGCTGAGCTTCTTCGTGTGGCAGCACCACCTGTTCGTCAGCGGCATCAACGCCGACCTGCGGCCGTTCTACATGTTCTCGACAGAGATGATCTCGTTGCCCACCGGCTTCATCTTCCTGTGCGTGCTGGGCACGCTGTGGCGTGGTCGAATACGGCTCACCGTCCCGATGTGGTTCTGTATCGCGTGGACGTTCAACTTCCTGTTCGGCGGCCTCTCCGGAGTGTTCCTCTCCGACGTGCCGGACGACATCACCACGCACGGCAGCTTCTTCGTGATGGCGCACTTTCACTACACGATCATGGGCGGCCTGATCTTCGCCTTCTTCGCCGGGATCTATTACTGGGTTCCGAAGGTCACCGGGTTCGTGTTCAACGAGCGTCTGTCGAAGATCCACTTCTGGTCGATGTTCATCGCCTTCAACTCGACCTTCGGGCCGCTGTTCGCGCTCGGCATCATGGGGATGCCCAGACGCGTGGTGACCTACCCGGTGGCATTGCAGGGGCTCAACGACTGGGTGTCGGCCTCGGCCTACGTGCTCGGCCTCTCGATGCTGGTGTTCCTGGTGAACCTCGTCTGGTCGATGCTGATCAAGCGCGAGCCGCTGGAGGGCAATCCGTGGGACGCGAAGTCGATCGAGTGGCAGCTGCCGACCCCGGTGCCGCTGCACGACTTCGACCGGTTCCCGGTCTTCGACGAGGATCCCTACCCCTATGGCGTGCAGCCGGCGGACAGCCCGGCGCTGGCCCCCGCTGGAGGACGTGATTAGCGATGGAAGCGTCAGGCGCGGCATCAGCCCCTACCCATCCCGAGATCGAGCTCGAGCCGCCCGAGTGGCAGCCGCGGGCGATCTGGGTGGGCTCCCGGCAGCTGTGCGGGGCTGCCTCGTTCTTCTTCCTTGCCTTCGTGTTCGCGTACTTCTATCTGCGCTCGCTCGATCTGAGCCATGACTGGAAGATCGGGCACGTCGATCCTCCGATCGGGCTCGGTGTGGGGATCATCATCGCGCTGCTGCTGAGCGCCGGACTGCTTCGCGCGGGGGTGGCGCGCGCCGAGCTCACGGTGCGAGCGGGCGCGGGGGCGGTCGTGCTCCTGCTGGTGGCCCTCGTGTTGCAGGTGATCGCCTGGGCGTCGCTCGACTTCGGCCCTGCGAGCGGTGGCTACGCGAGCGTCTACACCGGCTGGACGATCTTCTACGCGGTGTTCGCGCTCATGTCCGGGTACTGGATCGAGACGCAGGTCGCCACCGCGTGGCGGCGCCGGCGCTCCGGCGTGCCGGACACGGCCGCCCATGTCCTGACCGACGAGCGGCTCAGCCAGGCCAACCTGGAGGCGTGCTCGTTCTACTGGTCGTTCTATGTGGCGATCGGCGTGGTCACGTTCGTGATCCTCTACCTGCTTTGACCCGATGACGCGAGCGGACTCTCTGGACGTCGATCGGACGCCGGCGTGAGCTGGCACGGCTGGTCGATCCAGCCGCCGCTCGCCTATGTGGTGATCGGCGGGTTGCTCTACTGGATCGGCGGGAGGCGCTACAGCCGATCCGCCCGGACACGGGCGCGGTGGCGGGAGGCCGCCTTCGCGCTCGGCCTGGTGTCGATCGTGCTCGCCCTGGAGTCGCCGCTGGACGGGTACGCCGACCGGTTGTTCTGGGTGCACATGTTCCAGCACGTGCTGCTGCTCTCGGTCGCGCCGCCGTTGATCCTGCTCGGGCGGCCCTGGCCGCGGATGTGGCTCGGCCTTCCGGTGGGTCCGCGGACGACGTTCGGCCGGACGTTGGCGAAGGCCCGGTGGACGGCGGGGCTGCGCGCTCTGGCGCGCCCTCGCCAGGCGTTCCTGCTGTTCAACGCGATGTTCATCGCCTGGCACATCCCCGCCGCCTACGACGCGACGCTGCGCTCTGAGCCGATCCACGACCTCGAGCACGCGATGTTCTTCTTCATCGGCCTGCTCTTCTGGGCGCACATCGTCGAGCCGGGACCGTTGCGGGACCGCCTGAGCTGGCCGGTCCGGATCGGGTACCTGGTCGGCTCGATGATCGTCGGCTGGGTGCTCGCGATCACGCTCGTGCTCGCCTCGCATCCGATCTACGCGCCGTACGCGACGCTGGCGCACCGGCCCGGTGGCATCTCGGCGATGGGCGATCAGCAACTCGCGGCAGGCGTGATGTGGGTGATCGGCTCGCTGCCCTATTCCGTCATCCTGTTCATCGGCCTGTATCGCTGGCTCGAACCGGAGCGCAAGGCGAAGCCACGCCGGGCGCTCACCACCTGAGGAGAGGAGGACGGCACATGCACCACCTGCCATTTGCCGATGCCTTCCTGACCGGCGCGGTGCTCTCGCTGTTGCTGCCGGCGGGGCTGCTGATCGCGATCGCGACCTGGTACGTATTCGCGGTCCGACGGGTCCCGGCGGACACGCCGGCGTCCTCGCCGGCGCTGCCATCGGACGAGGTGGTCGAAGCGGCGGGGCCGGAAGCGGTCTCTGAGGTCACGCCGTCCGGCGACCCCCGCGTCGACGAACCGTCCAGCGGCCCCCACGGGGACGCACCGCCCATCCAGCCCGGCCGCGACGAGCCGTCCGGCGACCCCGGCACCGACGGACCGTGATGGAAGCCGTTCCCGCCGCAACCGCCGCGGCGGTCAGCCGGGCCTGGCCGGCGCTCGCGCGTGACTACGTGACGCTGACCAAGCCGCGGATCATGTCGCTGCTCGTGCTGACCGCGGTCTGCGCGATGCTCGCCGCGGCCGGTGGCTCGCCGCAGCCGGTGGCACTCGTGGCGCTGGTCGTCGGCGGGGCTCTGGCGTGCGGGGGCGCGAGCGCGCTCAACCATGTGCTGGACCGGGACATCGACCGGTTGATGGGTTCGCGCACCGCATCCCGCCCGGTCGCGGCAGGGCGGATCGCGCCCGGGCGCGCGACGGCGTTCGGGTTGATGCTCTCAGTCCTCGCCTTCGGCATCCTCGCTGCGTTCGACAACCTTCTGGCGGCGGCGCTGTCGCTCAGCGGGGGCGCCTTCTACGTCGTCGTGTACACGGTCTGGCTCAAGCGCTCGACGAGCCAGAACATCGTGATCGGAGGGGCGGCCGGAGCGATGCCGCCGCTTGCCGGCTGGGCGGCGGCGCACGGCTCACTCGGCCTCGGCGCAGCGTTCCTGTTCGCGATCGTGCTGCTGTGGACGCCACCGCACTTCTGGGCGCTGGCTCTGCTGCTCGCACCGCATTACGAGGCGGCGGAGGTCCCGATGATGCCGGTGGTCCGCGGGCCGAGAGCGACCGCGTGGCAGATGTTGCTCTATACGGTCGCGCTCACCCTGCTCACGCTCGCGCCGTGGGTGACCGGGACGTTCGGAGCGCTCTACATGGTCTGCGCCGTGCTGCTCGGCGGAGCGTTCTGCGTCCTGGCGTGGCGGCTGTGGCGGCAGAACACGGCGGCCCGCGCCGCGGTGCTGTTCCATTACTCGCTGCTGTACCTCGCCCTGCTGTTCGTCGCGGTGGCGGTTGACGCGGCGATCGGTTAGAACGAGTGGCGCTTCGCGGCGAGGATCGTGATGTCGTCGGCCTCGCCCAGGTAGGAGGCATGGGTGCATGCCCTGCCGATCTGCGTCCGTACGCGCGCCGCGTCACGTGCGGTGTCGGCGAAGGACCCGTACTCGTCGATGTAGAGGTGGGAGTACGCGAGCTGCTCTGCGGCGGTCGCCGCTGCCCATTGCGAGCACGATGACGAGCTGCTCAGAGCCTGCGGGTGGGGGTCGGCGACCGCGGTGAGGACCGTGACCGCCACCGCGACGGCGACGACCACCAGCGAGGCTGCGCTGACCCGCGGATGACGGCGCAGCAGCGACATGATCGACCAGCGTTCGTCCACCGAGGCAGCCTATCCCCGATTCGGCTGCCGCAAGTGCCCCCATCGCCGTTGCCCGTGAACGCGTACGGGTAGTCTGCCGCCGATGGCACGGTTCGGCCAGATCCTGCACGGCCTGCTGGACGACCCCCAGCAGGAGCGCGCCTTCCTCTCCGCGGTGGGCTTCACCGGTGGCTTCGCCGGATGCCGGGCGGTCACCCATGCGATCCGGCGCGGCATCCCGCCGTTTCACAACTTCAGCTCGAAGGGTGGCACCCACATCCACCACTCGACCTTCGGGATCTTCGGCCTGCTCGGGACCGGCTTCCTCTGGGCCCAGCAGATCTTCACCGGCCATGACGCGCCACCTCGCTGGGGCTCGCGGATCAGCGCGACCACATACGGCCTGGCCGCCGCCCTCACGCTCGACGAGTTCGCGCTCTGGCTCGATCTCCATGACGACTACTGGAACGAGAAGGGGCGCAAATCCGTCGACGCCGCGATCCTGTTCGCGGGCGTGATGTCAATGGCCGTGATCGCCTCCGAGATCGTCGAGGATGCCGATCACCCGAAGCTCGTGCGGACGCTCCAGCGACTGGACATCCGCCACGCGCTGCCCAAGGCGGGCAGCCCGCCGCCCGCCGAGAAGCCCGGCTGAACCGCGCCGAGCAGCCCCTAACCTTCAGTGCGCATGGCAGACCAGGCGCACATCCGCAACTTCTCGATCATCGCCCATATCGATCACGGCAAGTCGACGCTCGCCGATCGCATCCTCGAGCTCACGCACACCGTCGATCCCCGCGCGATGCGCGCCCAGCTGCTCGATTCGATGGAGCTCGAGCGCGAGCGCGGGATCACGATCAAGAGTCAGGCGGTGCGCGTCTCCTACACCAGCGCGCGTGACGGCGAGACCTACCAACTGCACCTGATCGACACCCCCGGACATGTCGACTTCACCTACGAGGTGTCTCGATCGCTGGCCGCGTGCGAGGGGGCGCTGCTCGTCGTCGATGCCTCCCAGGGCGTCGAGGCGCAGACCGTCGCCAACACCTATCTGGCCGTCGAAGGCGGCCTCGAGCTCATCCCCTGCATGAACAAGGTCGACCTCCCGGGCGCCGAGCCCGAACGGGTGTCGGAGGAGATCGCCGACCTGATCGGCGAGCCCGCGGACGACGTGCGCCGGATCAGCGCCAAGACCGGCGAGGGCGTCACCGAGGTGCTCGACGAGCTGATCGAGCGCGTGCCGCCGCCCGCCGGCGACCCCGATGCGCCCCCGCGCGCGCTCATCTTCGACTCCGAGTTCGACCAGTACCGCGGTGTGATCGCGTATATCCGGGTCGTCGACGGCACGTTCACCAAGGGCGAGGCGATCCGTGCGATGCAGGCCGGGACCGACGCCGAGATCGATGACATCGGCTTCTTCACCCCGCAGATGATCTCCGCTCCCAGGCTCGGCCCCGGGGAGGTCGGGTATCTGATCACCGGCATCAAGGACGTGAGCGTCCTGCGCGTCGGCGACACGCTGACCACGAGGTCCGGGGGGGTGGGGGCCGCATCGGTGGCGCTGCCCGGCTACCGCGAGGTCAAGCCGATGGTCTTCTGCGGCCTGTTCCCGATCGACTCCGACGACTATCCCGACCTGCGCGACGCGCTGGAGAAGCTGACCCTCAACGACGCGGCGCTCTCCTGGGAGCCTGAGACCTCGGAGGCGCTGGGCTTCGGCTTCCGCTGCGGCTTTCTGGGGCTGCTGCACATGGACATCGTCCGCGAGCGGCTGGAGCGCGAGTACGACCTGGAGCTGCTCACCACGATGCCGTCGGTGGAGTACGAGGTGACGCTCACCGACGGGACCGTCGGCCCGGTCCACAGTCCGAACGACATGCCGGATCCGGCGCGTATCGCCTCGGTGCGCGAGCCGTACATCCGCGCCTCGATCCTGACCCCGAAGGAGTTCGTCGGCCAGATCATGGAGCTCTGCCAGGAGCGCCGCGGGCAGCCCGCCGGCATGCACTACCTGTCGGCCGAGCGCGTCAACCTCACCTACGACCTGCCGTTGGCCGAGATCGTGCTCGACTTCTTCGATCAGTTGAAATCCCGGACCCGCGGCTACGCCTCGCTCGACTACGAGCTGACCGGGCTGCGCGAGTCCGACCTGGTCAAGCTCGACATCCTGCTCGCCGGCGATCCGATCGACGCGTTGTCGATGCTCGTCCACCGCTCCAAGGCCCAGGCCGCGGGTCGCATGCTCACCGAGAAGCTGCGTGAGAAGATCCCGCGCCAGCAGTACGACGTCCCGATCCAGGCGGCGATCGGCAGCCGGATCGTTGCCCGCGAGACGATCAAGGCCTACCGCAAGGACGTGATCGCCAAATGCTACGGCGGTGACATCAGCCGCAAGCGCAAGCTGCTGGAGGCCCAGAAGAAGGGCAAGCAGCGGATGAAGCAGGTCGGGCGCATCGAGGTGCCCCAGGAGGCGTTCCTGGCCGTGCTCGAGCTCAGCGAGTGATGGGCGAGAGCGGATCGCCCGTCATCCGCGCGCGTCTGGCGACGATGCAGGGTGAGCCGGAGATCGGGACCGAGCGGATCGCGGTGTACCACGAGGACGGGTCAGTCGAGGAGGTCCTGCTCCATGACTACGAGCGCGTGTACGCGCTGCCCGGCGTCTACGAGCAGATCGTGCAGGAGGACCTCGGGTGCCGCTCGCCCGCGCACGTCGCCGCGATGCTCGCGGGAGCCCTCGAGGCGCTGCGTCGCGACGTGGCCGCCACACGTGTCATCGACGTGGCCGCGGGCAACGGCGTCTCGGGCGAGGCGCTGCGCGCTGCGGGCATGGACGTCGTGCTCGGGACCGACATCGTCGCGTCGGCCCGCGAGGCGGCGCTCCGCGACCGGCCGGGCGTGTACGGCGAGTACCTCACGCTCGATCTCACCGCGCTGACCGCCGAGCAGGCAGAGCACCTCCGGTCGCTGCGCGCCGACGCGCTCGCCTGCGTGGCGCCGGTCGGCACCGTGGCGGGGACGGTGCCGCCCCAGGTGATCGCCGCGGTCTGCCGCCTGCTCACCGGTGAGCCGCTCGTGGTCACCCTGTACGACCCGCGGTTCGGTGAGCCCGATCCGCTCGACGAGCGGTTCTTCGAGAGCGAGGTCGGCGCCGAGGCGACGCTGCTCGATCACGAGCGGTACCTGCACCGCTTCCTGGTCACCGGAGCCCCCTTTGAGCTGGAGGCGTCGGTCTGGAAGCTGCGGCTCAGCGACTGAGGCGGCGCGAGCCCCAGGCCCGGTCCTCCGGGCTCCACATCAGCGTCCAGGGACCGCGGCGGTGGCGGAGCGCCCGCGCCCGACGGCCGCCGAGCAGCATGACGACCGCGAGCAGCGTCAGCCAGGTGATCGCCGCCGCGAGCAGCATCGCGCCGGCGGTCGCGACGACGGGAATCATCACGAACAACAGCAGCGGGTTGGCGCGCACCTCGTCCAGCGCCCAGGCGCCGACGGTCCGCCGCTGCGCAGGCCGGTGCTCGGCTCGGCGGACGGGCGCCCGGTCGCTGCGCGTGCGGGGGCTGGGCAGGTCGTCGAGGACCGCGTCGAGATCGGAATAGGTCAGTGCGGTGAGGGCACCGTGCACGCGCTCGTCAAGTTCGTCGGGGGAGAGCCGGCCCTCGGTCGCGGCGGTGTGCAACCGCTCCACGACATGCTCGCGGTCGGCGTCGGAGGCTCGGAGGCTTCCATCGCGGGGCATGCACACAGCGTACGCCGGGTCCGGACCGCTGGCAACGTCGCACCCCCCTCTATCTTCTGAGCCCATGTCGACGTCCGCCGATGTGGTCGGGAGGACCTACCAGCCGACGGTGTACGCCGTTGGGCGCGAGAAGATCCGTGAGTACGCGCTTGCCACGGGCGAGACCAACCCGCTGCACCTCGACCTCGAGGCGGCGCGGGAGGCCGGGCACGCCGATCTCGTCGCGCCGCCGATGTTCGCCGTCGTCTACCAGGGGCGTGGTGTGCACGAGCCGCTGTTCGACCCGGATCTCGGAATCGACTTCCCGCGCCTGTTGCACGCCGGCCAGGAGTTCCGCTGGGGTCCGCTGGTCATCGCCGGCGATGAGATCACCACCGCGGTGAGCATCGCGGCGGTCAGTGAGCGCGCCGGCCTGGGGTTCTACGACTTCCGCGCCGAGAGCCGCAACCAGCGCGGTGAGCTCGTCGCCGACGGTCTGTGGCGCAACGTCGTCCGCGAGCGGGAGGGCGCATGAGCTCGGCGGGCGATCCGTTCGGGCTCTCGGTCACCCCGGACCGCTACCTGACAGTGCGCTACGCGGGTGCCTCCGGCGATTTCAATCCGATCCACATCGACGAGGACTTCGCCCGGTCCGTCGGCCTGCCGGGGCGTATCCTCCACGGTCTGTGGTCGATGGCGCAGGTCGCGCGGGCTCACACCGAGGCGTTCGGCGGCCCCGAGTCACTGGCCGCGCTGTCGGTCCAGTTCCGCGGCATGGGCCTGCCCGAGAAGGAGGTCGTCGTGCAGGGCACGGTGACCGAGGTGGGGCAGGACGGCACGCGCACCAGGGCGGAAGCGACCCAGGACGGCACCCGGATCGTCCGCAACGCGCTGGGCGAGATCCGCCCCGGTTGAGCTCCCGGCGCCGGCCGGCGCCCGCCGGGGAGCGCCCGGACCCCAACTAAAATCTCACAGCGATGCTGACAGATCGCCAGGAACTGGTCTTGCGGGCGCTCGTCGAGGAGTACCTCGACGCGGGCCTGCCCGTGGGCTCCAAAGCCCTGTCGGCGGCTTTCGAGTGGGGGCCATCGACGATCCGCGGTGAGCTCGCCAACCTCGAGGAGCTCGGTCTGCTCGCGCATCCGCACACCTCTGCCGGGCGTGTTCCCACGGAGGCGGGCTACCGCTACTTCGTCGACCGGCTGCTGCCCGACCCGGCGCCCGCCCGCCCCGAGCTGTCGCTGTCGCTGGTGCGCCACGAGATCGATGAGGCGATGCGCGCCACCACCGAGACGCTGTCGCAGGTGACCAACCTGCTGGCGATCGTCACCGCGCCGCCGATCGAGACCTCCACGATCCGCCACATCGAGGTGCTGCCGCTGCAGCCCCAGGTGGTGATGGTGGTCGTCATCACGTCGACCGGTGGCGTGTCCAAGCGGATCTTCACCTTCCCGTCGCCTGTCGACCGCGGCCTGGTGGAGTGGGTGGCGAGCTATCTCGGCGAGCGGCTGGTCGGCCTGGGCCTCGGTGCCCGGATGCTGCACCAGCGCCTACTGGACCCGACGCTTCCTCCGACCGAGCGCCAGTTCCTGGCGGCGCTCGCTCCGGTGTTCATCGAGCTGGAGGACTCCGACGAGACCATGATGTACGTCGAGGGGACCGCCAAGCTGCTCAGCGCCGGGCGCCGCAGCGACGTATCCGAGCTCAATTTGCTCGTGGAGACGCTCGAGCGGCGCGTCTCGATGCTCGGCGTGCTGCGCACCGCGCTCAGCGACGATGCGGCGGCCGAGCGCGAGGTGCTTCCAGCCGTTCGCGGCGTGTCGGTGAGGATCGGGGCCGAGAACGAGCTTCCGGCATTGCATTCGGTGGCGCTCGTCGCGGCGGCCTACGGCCTGCCGCGCCGGCCGCTCGGGGCGGTCTCGGTGATCGGGCCGCTGCGCATGAACTACGGCGCGGTGATCGGCGCCGTGCGTGAGGCCGCGGCCCAGCTGTCGACGTTCGTGGAGGAGGTGTACGACGAGCGATGAGCGCTTCGCAGATGCCGCGTGATTTCTACGAGGTGCTCGGTGTCTCGCGCGACGCGAGCGAGGCCGACATCAAGAAGGCCTTCCGCCGCCTGGCGCGCGAGCTGCACCCCGACGTCAACTCCGAGCCCGACGCCGAGCCGCGTTTCAAGGAGGCCGCCGAGGCCTACGAGGTGCTCTCCGACGCCGAGCGGCGCGCTACCTACGACCGCTACGGCCACGAGGGGCTGCGCTCCAGCGGCTACGCCTCGAACGTCGACGGCTTCGGGTCGGTCGCCGACATCTTCGAGGCGTTCTTCGGCGGTGGCCAGGGTGGCTTCAGCTCGATCTTCGGCGGCGGCGCGAGCCCGGGCGGACCGACCCAGGGCGGCGATGTCGGTTCCGCCGTCGAGATCACGCTCGCCCAGGCCGCCGCCGGGGAGGAGGTCGCGGTCGAATTCGACGCGGTCGTGCTCTGCGAGCACTGCCGCGGCAACGGTGCCGAGCCGGGAACTCCGATCGAGACCTGTCCGACCTGTCAGGGAACCGGCCAGCTGCGCTCGATCGCCCGCACGCCGTTCGGCCAGGTGGTACGCGCGACCGCGTGTGAGCGATGCGGCGGCGACGGCAAGATCGCACGGGATCCCTGCCATGTCTGCTCGGGCCGCGGTCGCCGGGTCGAGCGCACGACGGTGACCGTGCAGGTGCCTGCGGGCATCGAGGACGGGCAGCGGATCCGGGTCTCCGGCCGCGGCCACGCCGGCGAGCGGGGCGGCCCTGCGGGTGACCTCTACGTCCAGGTTCGCGTCCGAGAGGACCCGCGCTTCATGCGCGACCAGAGTGACCTGATCACCGTGGTCGACGTCTCCGCGCCGAGGGCGGCGCTGGGGACGATGGTGACCGTACCGACGATCGAGGGCGAGACCGAGCTCGAGGTGCCGGCGGGTACCCAGCCCGGCGAGACGCTTCGGCTGCGCCGCCAGGGGATGCCATCGGTGCGCGGTGGTCGGCGCGGCGACCTGCGCGTCGTCATCAACGTCGTCATTCCGCGCCATCTGCAACGTGAGCAGCGCGAGCTGCTCGAGCAGCTCGCCGACGGCCTCACCGCCCGCAACCTCGACACCGGCGAGTCGATGCTCTCCAAGTTGCGGCGCGCTTTCGGTGGCTGAGCCGGCGCGGCCGTGCTGAGGCTCGCCGTCCGGGTCGCCCGCGCCGACGCTGAGCTGGTCCTGGCCGAGCTGCTCGAGCTCGCGCCGGCCGGAGTGGAGGAGGTCGATGTCGACGCGGATGTCGTCGAATACGCGGTCTACGGCGCCGAGGGCGAGCTCCCCGAGCTGCCGGACCTGCAGGCTGCCGCCGCCGGCGCCGGCGGGACGCTGGTGTCGGTCTCGACGACCGAGGTCGCCGACGACTGGGCCGACCGCTGGCGCGCCTTTCACCGTCCGCTGGTGATCGAGCGCGACGGCGCCCCGCGGCTGACGGTGCGCCCGCCGTGGGAGGCGCCGGCGCAGGCCGGCCTCGATGTCGTCATCGACCCGGGGCGCGCCTTCGGGACCGGTGCGCACGCCACGACCGCGCTCTGTCTGGAGCTGCTGCTCGACGACGCCGCACGCACTCCGCAGGGCGGTCCCGGCTCGTGCGTCGACCTGGGGTGCGGCTCGGGCGTGCTCGCGATCGTCGCCGCGCTGCTCGGCCATCAGCCGGTGCTGGCGCTCGACTATGACCCGCTCGCGGTGGAGGCGACCGCCGAGAACGCCGCCCGGGCGGGCGTGTCGATCGAGGTTCGCCGGTTTGACCTGCGCGACCAGGAGGTGCCCGCGGCCGATCTCGTGCTCGCCAACGTGCTGGCTGGGCCGCTGCTCGCGTGGGCCGGCCGGCAGCGCGCGCTGCCGGCCCGTCTGATCCTCAGCGGCCTGCTCGTCACCGAGGCCGACCGCGTCGCCGCCGCCTACGCGCGGCGCGGGATGCGCGAGAGGCAGCGGCGCATGCGCGGCGAGTGGGCGGCGCTGGCGCTCGTGTCGTGATCTGAGCCCCCGGCGCCATGCAACCCTGACGGCTGCGGCGGCTGGACAACCGCGCGGCGCCGAATCTTGTCCATGGGGCCGATCCGGATCGGTCCGGCCTGCCCCATGCTTCGACCCGTCGCTTGTCCTGACCAGCAACCAGCCATAGGAGGTGAACCAGTTGCCGAACCCACTTGCGATCGGCCTAACCATCGGTGGCCTGCTCCTCGATGTCGTCGTGCCGCGGCCCAAGCCTCGTGCCTCGGTCCCGCGGGAGTCCTCTCTCCTCTCCGGCGGGCGAGCACGAGGACACGTGGCGGAACGACCGCGTCCCGGAGTACGACGGGCGGTCGATCGTGAGCGGCGCCCGGCGCTGAGCAGGACGGTCCGCCCCTCGGGCACGCGGCGAGGGATGCGCCGCGGTGCTCCGCGGGGCGGGCCGGTCCGTTACCGTCGCGGGGGGTGACGGAATTCGCGGTCAAGTTCCTCGGTTGCAAGGTCTCTCAGGCAGACGCCATGCTCGCCCGTGGCGCGCTGCTGGCGGCCGGCCACACCGAGGTGGCAGAGGACCGGGCCGAGCTGCACGTGATCAACACCTGCTGCATCACCGCTGAGGCGGAGTCCAAATCCCGCCAGTCGGTGCGCCGCTCGCTGCGCCAGGCCGGCCGGGTCCACGTCGCCGGCTGTGCGGTGAACCTCGCCGCGGAGCGCTTCGCCGCGATCGACCCGCGGGTGCGCACGTTCGTCGGCACCGCCGACGATGTCGCCGAGCAGATGGGGGAGGCGGTCGGGGCCGGACTCGCCTGCGCGGACGTCGCGCACGATGTTCTCGCTCGCGAGCGGCTCGGGACGCGGGCCGACCGGTCCCGCGCGACCTCCCGGACGCGAGGCTTCGTCAAGGTCCAGGACGGCTGCGACAGCCACTGCGCCTACTGCATCATCCCGGCGGTCCGGGGCGCGGCCCGCTCGCGCCCGGCAAGCGCGATCCTGCGCGAGGTCTCCCGTCGCGTGGCCGAGGGCCAGCCCGAGATGGTGATGACCGGCATCAGCGTGGGCGATTACCGCGATCCCGAGCGCGGCCTCGAGCTCGGCGAGCTGATGATGGAGGTCGCGCAGGTCCCCGGCGTCGAGCGCGTGCGCCTGTCGAGCGTCGAGGTGATCCACGTCAGGGACTCCCTGCTGCGGGCCCTGTGCGAGGAGCCGAAGGTGTGCCCGCACCTTCACGTGCCGTTGCAGTCCGGCGACGACGGCGTGCTGGCCGCCATGGGCCGCCACTACACCGCCGACGAGTACATCGACCACATCGCGCGGGTCCGCGCGGCGACGGGTGGGCGCCGGCGGGTCCAGGTCACCGCAGACGTGATCGTCGGCTTCCCCACCGAGGACGAGGCGGCCTTCACTCGCACGCTGCGCGCGGTTCAACGCGCTGAGCTCGGTCGCGTCCACGTCTTCCCCTACTCGCCGCGACCGGGCACCGTCGCCGCCGATCTCGGCGATCGTGTCGCGCCCGAGGTCAAGAAGGAGCGCGGGCGGCGCATGCGGGCGCTGTCGGAGGTGCGCTCGCGGCTGCATCGCGCGGCGCAGCTCGGTTCCGAGCTCGAGGTGCTGGTCGACAAGGTCGCGGTGGATCGCTGCTCGGGCTACACCGCCGACTACACCCGTTGCTACCTCGACGGCGCGGTGGCGGGCGCCGGTGAGCTGGTCACCGTGCGCGCCCGTGAGCTGCACGCCGACGGCATCCGCTGCGAGCCGGTCCGCCGAGTATCCTGAAAGTGGCGTTATGACCACAATCACCGAGCAACTCAGGACCGACATGACCGGCGCGATGAAGGCCGGCGAGAAGCAGCGCGTCGGCGCGCTGCGGCTCGTGCTGTCCGAGCTGCAGAAGGCCGCGAAGGACGGTTCCGATGACGAGCTCGCGGTGCTCCGCCGCGAGCGCAAGCGCCGCCTCGAGGCCGCCGAGCAGTTCCGTGACAACGATCGCCCCGAGCTCGCCCATCAGGAGGAGTCCGAGGCCCAGCTGATCGCCGCCTATCTGCCCGCGGAGCTCTCCGACGAGGATCTCGACGGGCTGGTCACGCAGGCGATCGCGGACACGGGCGCCAGCAGCGCGCGGGACATGGGCCAGGTGATGAAGGCGGTGATGGCCGCTTCAGATGGTCGCGCGGACGGAAAGCGGACCTCCGCCCGCGTCCGACAGGCGCTCGCGGGATGACGAGGCCGCCCACGCCGACCGAACCTCACCTCGGCTGATGCGAAGCGTCGTCGAGCTCTCTAACGATGTCGCCACCGAGCTTGCGGGCTCGCAGGACGCCGTGCTGCGCACGCTCGAGACCCAGCTCGACTGCGACATCTTCCTCCGCGGCAACCAGCTCACGCTCGACGGCGACGCGAGCGCCGTCGAAGCGGGCGTCCAGGTCGTGCGCGAGCTCTCACAACTGATCGACCAGGGACATGAGGTGGCGCCCGGGACGGTCGAGGCGGTCGTCGGCGCGCTGTCCGAGCACGAATCGCCAGCGCGCATCCTTGAGGACGTCGTCTGGCGCCATCGCGCCACCAAGGTCGCGCCCAAGACGGTCAACCAGAAGCGCTACGTCGACTCGATCCGCAACAACACGATCACGTTCGGGATCGGGCCCGCCGGTACCGGCAAGACGTTCCTCGCGGTGGCTCTGGCCGCCGCGGCGCTGTCCCGGCGCGAGGTCAACCGGATCATCCTCACCCGTCCCGCGGTCGAGGCCGGGGAGCGGCTCGGGTTCCTGCCCGGTGACCTGATGGCGAAGGTCGACCCGTACCTGCGGCCGCTGTTCGACGCGCTGCACGACATGCTCGAGCCAGAGAAGGTCGCCCAGCACCTCGAGCGTGGGGTGATCGAGGTCGCACCGCTCGCGTTCATGCGCGGGCGGACGCTGAACGACTCGTTCATCATTCTCGACGAGGCCCAGAACACGAGCCCCGAGCAGATGAAGATGTTCCTCACGCGCCTCGGGTTCGGCTCCAAGATGATCGTCACCGGTGACGTGACGCAGATCGACCTCCCGCGCGAGCAGGGGTCCGGGCTGGTGGCGGTCGCGGAGATCCTGCAGGGCGTGGATGACGTCGACTTCGTCCGTTTCGGCGGCGAGGACGTCGTGCGCCACAAGCTGGTCCGTCGGATCGTCGCCGCCTACGACGAGCACTCCCAGCGCCTGGCGCCCGAGCTGCGCGCGCGGAAGGCAGGCTGAGGGCCCGGCCCCGGCCGGCCCTCGCGCGGCAATGCTCGAGGTCGAGGTGATCGGGATGGACGCCCACGCCGCCGTGGCCGAGGTGGAAGCCGACCCCACTCGCCCCACCGCGGTGGAGATCGAGGAGCTGTGCGCCCTGGCGCTCTCCTCCGCGGGGATCGAGGAGGGCCACCTCGCGATCGAGTTCGTCGCCGAGGAGCGCATCCAGGAGCTCAACCGCGAATACCGGGGCAGGGACGCGCCCACCGACGTGCTGTCGTTCGGCGTCGACGAGGACGCGCCCGTCGCAGGCCCCCGGGAGCTCGGCGACATCGTGATCTGCCCGCCGTGCACCGCCGACGTGCGCGAGGCGGTGATCCACGGCGCCCTGCATCTCACGGGGATGGACCATGAGACCGACCATGGAGAGATGCTCGCGCTGCAGGCGGAGCTGATGCGATGGGTGAGTTGAGCCAACCGGACCCCGCCGGCCCCACGCGGTCGGGGTTCGTCGCGCTGGCCGGGCGCCCGAACGTCGGCAAGTCGACGCTCGCCAACGTGATCGTCGGCGCGAAGGTCGCGATCGTCTCCGACAAGCCGCAGACGACCCGGCGCGCGATCCGCGGAGTGGCAAACGGGCCGGGCTGGCAGCTCGTGCTCGTCGACCTGCCCGGGGTGCAGCGCCCGCGCGACGCGCTCACCGAGCGAATGCAGCAACGCGTCGAGCACGAGCTCGCCGACGCCGACGGCTGCCTGCTCGTCGTCAACGCCATGCAGGGGATAGGGCCGGGGGACCGGTTCATCGCCTCGGTGCTGCGTCCCGCCGCGCAGCGCGGAGTTCATGTGGCGATCGCGGTCAACAAGGTCGACCGCGCGGACCGCGCCAAGGTCACCACCACGCTGCAGGACGCGGAGGCGTTGGCGCTCGGTGGCGAGATCTTTCCGGTGAGCGCCCGGACCGGCTCCGGCGTCCCGGCGCTCACCGAGCACCTCGTGTCGATGCTGCCCGCCGGCCCCATGTACTTCGACGCCCACCAGCGCTCCGATCAGGCGCCATCGGTCCTGCTCGCCGAGCTCGTCCGGGAGCAGGTGCTCGCCCGCACCCGCGAGGAGGTCCCGCACGCGGTCGAGGTCGAGGTGTCGGATATCACTCATCCCCAGGATGGTCTGGTGCGCATCGAGGCTGTGGTGCTCACCGAGACCGAGTCACAGAAGGGCATCCTGATCGGTGCGCACGGTCGGATGATCAAGGCGATCGGCACCGCTGCCCGCCGCACGATCGAACTCGAGCTCGGCAGCCAGGTCCACCTCGAGCTGTCGGTGCGGGTCCGCCGGCACTGGCGTGCCGACGAGCGCGTGCTCGACCGCCTGGGGATCGAGTGAGAGCCAGGCGCGGCGTCGCCGCGCTCGTGGTGGGAGCCGCGGTGGCGGCCGCGATGCTCGCGGCGTTCGCGGTCGCGATCTCCGACAGCCAGACCCAGAGCCGGCGCAGCCTCGAGCACCAGGCGCACGCGCGCACAGACCTCGTCGCGGGGCTGCTCGACGGGATCTTCGGCCAGGCCAGCCACCTGCCGGCCTCCGAAGTCAACACGCTGTCCGCACCTGCGGTCTCTGACCGGGCGCTGGAGGCGCTCAAGGGCCAGAACGACTATGTCGCCCTGGTCGACGGGTCCGGGACCGTGCTCGCCCACTCGAGCGGGTTCACCGCCCAGGCCCGCCATGCGGTGCTCACCGGCTGGGCGCTGAGGCTCCTGCGCCGTGGCGATCCCTGGGCGCTCGGCAACCGGTTCCCGTACGCCGGCAGCGGGGTGGTGGACTTCGGGACTGCGGTGCAGACGCCGGCGGGTCGGCGGTTCATCATCAACGGGATCCCGAGCACGACGCTCGGCACGTTCGTCAAGGCCGAGCTCGTGCAGGTCCACGGAGTCCAGCGCCAGCACCAGATCATGGTCGACGGCAACGGCATCGTCGTCGGCTCGACGGTCCCCGGCCGGCCGGCCGGCTACTCCTTCCACACCGCCGCGCAGGAGCGTGCGCTTCATCAGGCGGCGGGAGTATCCAGCAGCCCGGACTACGGGGTCCGCTACTTCGACTCGGTGAGCCTGCCCAACTCGACCTGGCGCTTGATCATCTCGATCCCGGTGAGCGAGTTCTTCGCCTCCGTGAACGGCTTTCACCACTCCCTGCCCTGGATCATCCTCGCCGCATTCGCCGTCGTCGCGCTCGTTGCGCTGTGGCTGGTCTGGCGCGCGATCGAGGCCTCCCAGCGCATCCGAGTCAGCAACGAGCGACTGTCGACCGCCAACAACGACCTGGAGACCGCTCAGGCTCGGCTCCAGCAGGCCAACAGCGCGCTTGCGCGCTCCAACACCGAGCTCGAGCGCCAGGCGCGGGAGCTGGCGCGTTCCAACACCGAGCTCGACCAGTTCGCGCAGGTCGCGTCCCACGACCTGCAGGAGCCGCTGCGCAAGGTGCGGACGTTCACCGAGCGGATCACCGAGACCGAGGCCGAGAACCTCTCCGAGCGCGGCACCGACTATCTGCGCCGTGCCAACGCCGCCGCCGAGCGAATGCAGACGCTGATCGAGGATCTGCTGCGCTTCAGCCGCGTCTCGACCCGGGGCGGAGAGTTTCTCCCGGTCGACCTTGGCGCCGTCACCGCGGACGTGATCGACGATCTCTCCGAGCTGGTTGTGGGCACCGGGGCACGGGTAGAGGTCGGCCCCCTGCCGACCATCAACGGGGATGCCACGCAGATGCGCCAGCTGATCCAGAACCTGATCTCCAACGCGCTGAAGTTCCGCCGCGAGGGCGTCGAGCCTCACGTGCGCCTGGCAGCGAGCGTGGAGGCCGGCTGGCTCACGCTCACCGTCGCCGACAACGGCATCGGCTTCGACCCCCAATACCGGACGCGCATCTTCCGGGTGTTCGAGCGCCTGCACGGCCGCGGCGCCTATCCCGGCACCGGGATCGGGCTCGCCCTCTGCCGCAAGATCGCCGAGCGCCACGGCGGGACCGTGGTCGCCGACGGGGTGCCCGGCGAGGGCGCCACCTTCACCGTCACGTTGCAGACCGAGCGGACCAGCGCGGTCTCGGACGCGCCCGAGGGCCCCCGCGCCCCGGAGGGTGACCAGGAGCCCTATGTCACAGTTTGACGTTCCCCACAGGCCGTTCACCATCCTGCTCGCCGATGACGACGAGGAGGACCGCGAGCTGGCCCGCGAGGCGCTGCAGGGCTCGCGGCTCGCCAATGAGATGAAGTTCGTCACCGACGGTCAGGATCTGCTCGACTACCTGCACCACGAGGGCCGCTGGACCGAGGAGGACTCGCCGCGCCCCGGAATCATCCTGCTCGACCTCAACATGCCCAAGAAGGACGGGCGCGAGGCGTTGCAGGAGATCAAGGGCCACGAATCGCTGCGCCGCATCCCGATCGTGGTGCTCACCACCTCCCAGGACGAAGCCGACGTCCTCGCCACCTACGACCTCGGGGTCAGCTCGTTCATCACCAAGCCGGTCACGTTCGGCGGGCTGGTCGACGTGATGAAGACGTGGACGCAGTACTGGTTCGAGATCGTCGAGCTTCCCGACGGCGCGGACGTGGACCTGGACGTCGGAGCCTGAGCGCTCCCGCCAGGGCGGCCCGGCGGCCGTTCCTTATCATCAGCGCCGTGGACGACTCCGAGGTCGCATACGACGAGCGCGGCCTGGTGCCCTGCGTCGTGCAGGACGCGTCCAGCGGCGAGGTGCTCACGGTGGCATACATGAACGCCGAGGCTCTGCGCCTCACCCGTGAGACCGGGGAGATGCACTTCTTCAGCCGCAGTCGCGGCGAGCTGTGGCACAAGGGGGAGACGTCGGGCAACACGCAGGCGGTGCGCGCGATCCGCTACGACTGCGACGGCGACGCACTCGTGGCGCTCGTGGACCCGGCAGGCCCGGCCTGCCACACCGGCGAGCGAACCTGCTTTCACCGCGGCGATCTGGAGCCCGGCGCACCGTATGAGACGCTGCCCGGGCTGGAGCGAACGATCATCGCCCGCGCGGCGCAACGGCCCGAGGGCTCCTACACGACGACGCTGCTCGACGACGTGTCGCTTGCCGGGGCCAAGGTGCAGGAGGAGGCCGAGGAGGTCGCCCGCGCCGCTCGCGAGGAGTCAGACGAGCGTCTCGCCGAGGAGGCGGCCGACGTGCTGTACCACCTGCTCGCGCTGCTGCACGGCCGAGGGCTCTCGCTCGCCGATGCCGGACGCGTGCTCGACGCGCGCCGCGGCTGATCGGCGATGACCTCGCCGACCCTCGCCGAGGTCCGCGCGCTCGCGCGCGGACATGACCTGGTTCCGCTCTACGAGACGTTCGTCGACGACACCCAGACTCCGGTCTCGGCGTTCCTGAAGCTGCGGGCGGGCTACGCCACCCATCCCGCCCAACCGTCGTTCCTGCTCGAGTCCGCCGAGCAGGGCCGGGTGGGACGCTTCTCGTTCATCGGGGTGCGTCCGCGGACGGTGCTGCGCTGGTCGCTGGGCGACGCGGGCGACCCGTACGCGCTCGCCCAGGCCGAGCTCGCCCGCCGCCGCGCTCCGGCCGAGGTGCCCGGACTCGAGCTGCCGTTCGCCGGCGGCGCGGTCGGCTTCTTCGCCTACGACCTCGTGCGAACGGTCGAGCCGCTCGGCGCGCCCAACCCCGATCCGCTGGGGCTGCCCGACCTGGCCCTCATGTTCACCGACTCGCTCGTCGTCTTCGACCACCTGCGCCACACGGTCACCGTGCTCTCCACTGTCGAGACCGGGGATCGCCTGGAGGAGTCCTATGCCGAGGCGGCAGGTCGGATCGCCGAGATCCGGGCGCTGCTCGCCGGTCCGGTGCCCCGCGGCGAGGCGATCCGAGGCGAGCGCGAGTTCGCCCAGCTGTCGTCGAACATGAGCCAGCAGCAGTTCGAATCGATGGTCGCCCGGATCATCGAGTACATCTACGCCGGCGACGCCTTTCAGGTGGTGCCGTCCCAGCGCTGGTCGGGCCAGGTGCCGGTGGAGGCGTTCTCGATCTACCGCGGGCTGCGGGCGGTCAACCCGAGCCCGTACATGTACTTCCTCGATTTCGGTGACTTCGAGATCGCCGGAGCGAGCCCCGAGCCGCTGATCACCGTGGCCGGTCGCCGGGTCGCCACCCGGCCGATCGCCGGCACCCGTCCGCGCGGCTCGAGCGTCGAGGAGGACGAGCGCATCGCCGCCGAGCTGCTCGCCGATCAGAAGGAGCGCGCCGAGCACGTGATGCTCGTCGACCTCGGGCGCAACGACCTCGGGCGCGTCTGCGAGTACGGGTCGGTGCAGGTCGAGAGCTTCATGGCGGTCGAGAACTACAGCCACGTGATGCACATCGTCTCGCAGGTCTCCGGGCGGCTGCGCGACGGGGTCGACGCGCTCGACGCGCTGCGTTCGGTGCTGCCGGCGGGCACGCTCTCGGGCGCGCCCAAGGTGCGCGCGATGCAGATCATCGACGAGCTCGAGCCGGTCAAGCGCGGCGGCTATGGCGGCGCGATCGGCTACGCCAGCTACACCGGCGAGCTCGATACCTGCATCCACATCAGGACCGTGGTCGTCAAGGACGGCGTGGCGCACGTCCAGGCGGGCGGCGGCACGGTCGCCGACGCCAAGCCCGATTACGAGTTCCGTGAGTCGGTCGCCAAGTCGCGCGCGGTCATGCAGGCGATCGAGCTCGCGATCTCCCAGCCGGAGTGGCCGTGACCATGAAGATCCTGGTCGTCGACAACTACGACAGCTTCACCTACAACCTCGTGCAGTACCTGGGCGAGGACCGGCTGGCGCCGACGATCGACGTCGTCCGCAACGACCGGGCGTCCGCCGACGAGCTGCTCGCGGGCGGCTATGACCGCGTGATCGTCTCGCCCGGGCCCTGCACGCCCAACGAGGCCGGGATCTCGCTGGAGGTCGTCCGGCGCTTTCCGGAGGCGGGCATACCGCTGCTCGGCGTCTGCCTCGGCCACCAGGCACTCGTCCAGGCGTTCGGGGGCCGGGTCATCACCCATCAGCCGGTGCACGGCAAGACGACCGTGATCGACCATGACGGCAGGACGATCTTCCGCGGACTCCCGGCCGGGCTCGAGGTGGGGCGCTATCACTCGCTGATCGCCGACCCCGAGCTGCCCGCCGAGCTGCAGCGAAGCGCGGAGGCCGACGGAGTCGTGATGGCGGTTCGCCATCGCACCCTGCCGGCCGAGGGCGTCCAGTTCCACCCTGAGTCGGTGCTCACCCGGTGCGGCCACGAGCTGCTGTCGAACTTCCTGGAGCGGGTGCGGTGATGGCGACCGCTGACTCGTTCATCACCGCTGCGCTGGACGCGGTCGCCGGTGGGCAGGACCTCACGCGCGAGCGGGCGGCGGAGGTGATGGCGCGGATCATGGCCGGCGAGGTGAGCGAGATCCAGATCGCCGGACTGCTGATCGCGCTGCGCACGAAGGGGGAGTCCGTCGAGGAGATCGCCGGCCTGGCGAGCACCATGCGCGCGCTGGCGACCCCGGTGCCGGTGTCCGTCGACCGCGCCGAGCTGCTCGACACGGCCGGTACGGGCGGCGGGCGGCGGACCTTCAACGTCTCGACCACGGCCGCGCTGATTGCGGCCGGGGCGGGCTGCACGGTCGCCAAGCACGGCAACCGCTCGGCCACCGGTCTGTCCGGCTCCGCCGACCTGCTGGAGGCGCTCGGGGCGCGGATCGATCTCGCTCCCGGCCAGGTGAGCCGCTGCATCGAGGAGGTCGGCTTCGGGTTCATGTTCGCGCCCGCCCACCACCAGGCGACGCGCTACGTCATCCCGGTGCGAAGTCAGCTCGCGGTTCGGACGATCTTCAACTTCCTCGGGCCGCTCACCAACCCCGCCGGGGCGGAGCGACAGCTGGTCGGGGTCTCGGACCCGCGCTACCTGGAGACGATGGCGCGTGCCATCGGACGGCTCGGCATCCGCCGGGCGCTCGTCGTCTCCAGCGAGGACGGCCTCGACGAGCTGTCGATCTCGGCGCCGACCACCGTCTGGGAGGTCGAAGGCGAGTCGGCTCGGGTGCAGACCGTGACCCCCGAGTCGGTCGGTCTGCGGCGCTCGCCGGCCGAGTCGATCCCGGGCGGCGACCCGGCTGAGAACGCGGCGATCACGCGGGCGGTGCTGGGCGGTCAGAACGGACCGGGCGATCCCGCCCGCGACCTGTCGGTGCTCAACGCGGGCGCAGCGATCTACGCGGCGGGCCGCGCGGAGACGATCGCCGATGGGGTGGCATCGGCCCAGCGGGCGATCGACTCCGGCGATGCGGCCGCCGCACTCGAGCGGTTCGTGGCCGAGACACTGCGCCTGGCCGAGGGCTCGCCGGCGTGAACGAGCTTCAGCGGATCGTCGCCCGCACCCGCGAGGAGCTCGCCGTCCGGGTCGCCGAGCGGCCCCTGGAGGCGGTGCGCGCGGCGGCGCTGCGGCGCCTGGAGGACGACCCGCCGCGCAGGTTCGCCGAGGCGCTGCGCGCCCCCGGGCTGTCGGTGATCGCCGAGCACAAGCGACGTTCCCCGTCGGCGGGCGTGATCCGTGAGGGCGTGGAGCTGGAGGACGTCGTCGGCGCCTACGAGCGGGGCGGTGCACGTGCGGTCTCGGTGCTCACCGAGCGCGTCGGCTTCGGGGGCTCGTTGCAGGACCTCGCCCGGGCCAGGCGCGCGACCTCCCTGCCACTGCTGCGCAAGGACTTCATCGTCGGCGAGTACCAGGTGGCCGAGGCGGCGGCCGGCGGGGCGGATGCGGTGCTGCTGATCGTCGCGGCGCTCGACGACGACGAGCTCGGCGGGCTGCTCGCGTCCGCCGTGGGGTACGGGCTCGACGTCCTGGTCGAGGTGCATGACGCGGCCGAGCTCGAGCGTGCGAGCCGATTCAAGGCGCCGCTGATCGGAATCAACAACCGCGATCTCACGACGCTGAAGGTCGATCTCGAGCGGACCTTCGAGCTGTGCGGCCGGGTGGCTCCCGGCTCGGCGGTCGTCTCCGAGTCGGGGCTGCGCACGCGCGCGGACATCGACCGCGTCACCGCCGCCGGCATCGACGCCGTGCTGGTCGGGGAGTCGCTGATGCGCTCGCGGGACATGGAGGGGGCGCTCAGGGCGCTCCTCGCGCCGGCCTGAGCCAGACCGGCTCCTACAGTGAACGCCGTGCACCACTCCGCGCCCAAGATCAAGTTCTGCGGCATCACCCGTCCCGGCGACGCCGATGCCGCGGTCGCGGCCGGCGCGTGGGCGATCGGGCTGATCCAGTGGCCGAAGTCCCCGCGCCGCTGCCGGCTGGGCGTCGGTGTCGAGATCGCGGCCACCCACCGCCGCCACGTCCAGATCGCCGGCGTATTCGTCAACCCGACGCTCGACCACGTCACCCGCGTGGCGGACGAGATCGGGCTGACGCTGCTGCAGTTCCACGGCGACGAGGGACCGTCATTCTGCGCCGAGGCGGCGCGCCGCACCGGCTGCCGCGTGATCAAGGCCGCCCGCGTGCGCAGCGGCGCCGACATCCAGGCGCTGACGCCGTTTCACACCGACTTCCACCTGCTGGACTCCTACGTCCCCGATCTCCCCGGAGGCACCGGCGAGACGTTCGCCTGGGAGCTCGTGCGCGATCACGATCGCTCCGGTCCGCGGGGTGCACCCGTTCCCGTGATCCTCTCCGGCGGGCTGACCGCCGAGAACGTCGGCGAGGCGATCTCGGTGGCCCACCCGTACGCGGTCGACGTCGCCAGCGGCGTGGAGACCAGGCCCGGGATCAAGGATCACGCGGCGCTGCGGGAGTTCGCCGACGCCGTCGCCGCGACCACTCCGGCCGAGCCGGGCGAGGGCGAGGTGGCTCTGGCGGAGGCGGACACCGGGGAGAGGGTTCCGGCGCAGACCGACGCGCCGGCGACCGACGCCGGGGAGCGGGTCGCGTGAGCACGGCCGGCGTGGAGCACCGCTTCGGGCCCTACGGCGGCCAGTACGTGCCGGAGACGCTGATGCCGGCGCTCGCCGAGCTCGAGGCCGCCTGGCTGGCGGTCCGTGACGATCCCGGCTTCCTGGAGGAGCTGGGCGGGCTGCTGCGTGACTACGTCGGCCGCCCCTCGCCGCTGTACCACGCGCGGCGGCTGTCACAGGAGGCCGGCCATGCGGTCTATCTGAAGCGTGAGGACCTCAACCACACCGGCGCGCACAAGATCAACAACGCCCTCGGTCAGGCTCTGCTCGCCCAGCGGATGGGCAAACGGCGGATCATCGCGGAGACCGGCGCCGGCCAGCACGGCGTCGCCACTGCGACCGCCTGCGCGCTGCTCGACCTCGAATGCGTCGTCTTCATGGGGACCGAGGACATGCGCCGCCAGAAGCCGAACGTCGAGCGCATGGGCCTGCTCGGCGCCGCCGTTGAACCGGTCGACGCGGGCGCCCGGACGCTCAAGGAGGCGGCGTCGGCGGCGATCCGCGACTGGGTGGCCAACGTCGAGACCACCCACTACATCATCGGTTCGTGCGTCGGACCGGCGCCCTACCCGGCGCTCGTGCGCGACCTGCAGCGGGTGATCGGCGACGAGGCTCGCGCCCAGGTGCTCGAGGCGGCCGGCCGGCTGCCCGACCGGGTGATCGCATGTGTCGGCGGCGGCTCGAACTCGATCGGCATGTTCGCGGGCTTCCTCGATGACCCGTCGGTCACGCTGATCGGCGTGGAGGCCGCCGGGGAGGGGCTGGACACCGGCCGGCACGGGGCGCCGCTCACCGTCGGCGGCCGCGCCGGCGTGCTGCACGGTGCCTTTTCCGCGGTGATGCAGGACGAGGACGGCCAGATCCTCGAGGCCCACTCCATCTCGGCGGGCCTTGACTACCCGGGCTCGGGCCCGGAGCACGCCTGGCTGCGCGACTCGGGACGCGCCCGCTACGAGGCGATCACCGACGCTCAGGCGCTGGCGGCATTCGAGCGCCTCGCCCGGCTGGAGGGGATCATCCCGGCGCTCGAGAGCTCGCACGCGGTCGCCTGGACGCTCGCTGCCCAGGACAATTCGGAGTTGGACGTGATCTGCCTGTCCGGCCGCGGCGACAAGGACCTCGCCGAGGCGCTGGAGAGGCTCGGGCGCACGTGAGCGTCTCCGGCCTCGAGCGGATCGCCGAGGCGTTCGCGCGGGCCCGTGCCGACGGGCGCACTGCGGCGCTGATGCCCTACCTGATGGGCGGCTTCCCCGATCTGGACACCTCGCGGAGGATCGGCGAGGCCTACATCGAGGCCGGCGCGGACCTGATCGAGCTCGGAGTGCCGTTCTCAGACCCGCTCGCCGACGGTCCGGTGATCCATGCGGCGGCGACGACCGCGCTCGCCGCCGGCGTCACACTGGCCGACGTCGTCGAGCTCGGCTCCGCCCTCGGCGGTCGAGTCCCGGTGATCCTCATGTGCTACGTCAACCCGATCCTCGCGCGGGGGGTCGAGCGCTTCGCCGACATGCTCCGGGACGCGGGAATCAGCGGGCTGATCGTCCCGGATGTCCCGTTCGAGGAGGCGAGCGAGCTGGCGGCGAGCTGCTCCGCGCGTGAGCTTGGCTACATCCCGCTCGTCGCGCCCACCACCTCACCCGAGCGGATGGCCGGCGTGGGCGCGACGGCGCGCGGGTTCATGTACGTCGTTGGGGTCACCGGCACGACGGGGGAACGCGCCGCCCAGGACGACGGCGTGCGCGAGCTGCTCACCCGGGCGCGGGCCTCCACCGGCGTGCCGATCGCCCTCGGGTTCGGCATCTCGACGCCCGAGCAGGCCGCCGCCGCGGCCGCGGCCGGAGCCGATGGGGTGATCGTCGGCAGTCGCCTGGTGCGTGCCGCCGGTGCCCAGGACGGAGGGTCGCAGGCAGTGAGCGGTCTGGTGCGTGACCTGTCGGCGGCGCTGACGACGGCGTGAGGAAGTAGGATTCGACGCCGCCATGGGTCTCATCCTCACCGCCACCGCCGGCCTCTGCATCTGGATCATCGTCTGGGCGCTCAACGTCAGCGGGCTCGACGCCATCTTCTTCGCGGTCGGCATGGTCCTGATCGCGATCGGCGTGCGGAACCTGCTCCCGTTCCTGCCCGGCCGGCGCGACTAGCGCCCCCGACCCTGGTGTTCACAGGCCTGCCCGTCTGCGCACGCGCGCTCGCGCGTCCCCGGGGACACGGTGCTCTCGCCGGTCTCGGTGCGGCCGCGGCGGCGATCCTGCTGGCGGGTTGTGGCACGACCTCAGCCTCGTCGAGCAACGCGGCCGCGACCGTCTCCGGCACCACGCTGGCGATCGTCGCCTCCCAGCCGCCGGGCGACTCGGGCGGCCAGGTCGCCGGCGATGTGCTGAACGCCGAGCGGCTCGCGTTCTCGCAGTCGGGCGGCAAGGTCGGCCCGTTCCAGCTGCGGTTCGTGCTCGCCCATGGCGACGAGGTGTCCGCCGACGCGCGCCAGGCGGTGTCCGACAACCAGGCGATCGCCTACATCGGCGAGATCTCGCCCGGGACCTCAGGCGTGTCGGTGGAGATCACCAACGAGCTCGGCATGCTCCAGGTGAGCCCGACCGACACCGCCGCGTTCCTGACCCAGACCACCTTGGGGGCGCCCGGCTCACCGAACCACTACTACCCGGCCCACAGCACCTACGGCGAGACGTTCGGCCGTGTGGCGCCGACGACGATCGCCGAGGCGAGCGCGATCGTCGCGCGGATGAAGACCGAGAACCTGACGAGCGTCGAGGTCGAGCACGACGCCACCACCTACGGGGTCTCGGTCGCCGGCGAGGTCACTGCCGCGGCGCGAAAGGCCGGGCTGACCGTGACCAGCGGCTCGGGCTCGGGCTCGGGCGGCGGGGCGGTCTTCTACGCCGGGCTGCCGAGTGCGGCCGCGACGCATGCGCTCGATTCAGCGGCCGGCGGCGGCGCCAAGCTGTTCGCCCCGTCCGCGCTCTATGACGACACCTTCGTGAAGACCCTCTCGTCGGCGGCGCAGCAGGCGCTCACCGTCTCCTCGCCCGGAATCGCCAGCCCCTCGCTGGACTCCGTGGGCCACAGCTTCGTCTCGAGCTTCGCCCAGCACTACGGGCATCAGCCCGCGCCGCAGGCGATCTTCGGCTACGAGGCGATGCGCGCCGTGATCGCCACCCTGCAGCAGGCGGGCACCCACGCCAATCAGCGCACGACGGTCGTCACGGACTTCCGCAGCCTGACCCGCAACGCCGCGGACTCCGCGCTCGGCGCCTACACCCTGCGTGGAGGGGACACGAGCCTGCACTCGTTCGTGTTCGCCCACGTCTCGGGCGGCGCGCTCGTGGTCTCTGGCAAGGGCAGCTGAGGCCGGCGCCGAGGCCAGCAGCCGGGCCTGAGGCGGTTTGGCGGCGGTCCGGCGGTTCACCGTCTCGGCGCCGACCATGCGTCGATCGACTCGCGCGGTGTCCGGCGCGCGAGCGCACCGGCGATCTCGACCAGCACCGCGAATTGATCGCGCTCCAGCCGGCGCCAGGTGACCCGCAGGACCGCGATGCCGGCCGCCACCAGGTGCGCGTCGCGGATTCGGTCGCGCTCGAACCTCGCCCGTGTCGAGTGAAACTGGTAGCCGTCGACCTCGACGACCAGGTCGGCCTCCGGCCACCAGAAGTCGACCTCGAAGCCGAGCAGCCCGACGTTGACCCGCGGCTCGGGCAGTCCGGCGCTGCGCACCAGCTCCAGCAACCGCTCCTCGGCCTCTGAGCGGGTGACCGTCGTGTTCAGATGGTCGTCGGCGAGTTCCCGGAGCGCACGCCGGCCGTGGTGTCCGCCGGCCCGATCCACGACGTCGGCGACGTCGCCCTGCGTCACGGCGCCGAGGATGAGCGCTTGATCGAACGCTCGCTCCAGGACCCGGTCGTCGAACCGCGCGGCCAGATCGAGCAGCATCCTCGCCGCGGAGGTCACGGGCAGGTCCTGGCGGATGCGGCGATCGGTGGGCGCGAGGTTGCGAGTGCGATGGGCGCGGATGCCCGCACGCCGGGTGGCGACGCCGGTGTCGACGAGCAGGTCGACGACATCGGGGTCGGGTGCGACCGCGTCGATGCCCCACACCGCCGCGGCGCTCGCGTGGGACAGGACCGCTCCGTCGCGAGCGGCGAGCAGCGCCGCGGTCTCCCGTCCCAGAGGCACCCCGCTCCGGTAGGCGACCTCGTAGACCCCCGCGTGCTCGCGGAGCAGCCAGCCGGTCCTGATCAGTCGATGGATCTGGCCGGTGGACAACCCCGCCGCGAGCAGCTGGCGGCGGCTCACCCGGCCGCGCTGGCGCGCCGCGATCGCCCCGATGCGCGCATCCCGCCGGCCGGACACGAGCAACTTTCCGCTCGCGCCGAGCACGCTCACCGCGTACGCGGGCTTCTCCGCGGTCGGGACGTACGAGCGCCCGCGCGCCTCCCCGGCAGGCGGCGCGTGCGGGATCGGCTCCGGCTCGGGTTGTGCAGCGATGGGCGCCCCAACGGCAGTGAATTGGCTCATATCTGTCAGAGCCTCCGGGTGGCCGGTTTTCACCCCCCGGCTTACGAGTGCTGGCCGATCGGGGCTCGCATGGATTCCAGATCGGACCTGGCCCATTCTCGTCACGCCCGCCCCGGCCGCGTGCGCGACCGCGACCGCGCACGCCATCTCAACGGTCGACGGATAGGCTCACAACGCATGCCCGACGAGCTCTTCCTGATCGATGGCAACAGCCTCGCCTACCGGGCCTTCTTCGCGCTCCCGGAGTCGATCGCGACGTCGACCGGGGTACCGACCAATGCGATCTTCGGGTTCGCGTCGATGCTGGTGAAGATCCTCACCGACTACGGGCCGAAGGCGACGGTCGTGGTGTGGGACCGAGGGCACAGCGGTCGCAAGGAGGTCTACGCCGAGTACAAGGCGCAGCGCAGCTCACGGCCCGATCTGCTCAAGGAGCAGTGGCCCGCGCTGGAGCCCCTGGTGGAGGCGTTCGGGTACCGAAACCTCGGAATCGAGGGATACGAGGCCGACGACGTCATCGCGTCGATCGCCGAGCGGGCCAAGCAGGAGGAGCCGCCGATCCAGGTGATGGTGGTCACCGGCGACCGCGACGCCTACCAGCTGGTCGACGACCGCGTCTCGATCATGACCACGAGCCGCGGCATCACCGACACGAAGGTGTATGACCGCGACGGTGTGATCGATCGCTACGGCATCCCGCCGGAGCTCGTGCCCGACTTCATCGGACTCAAGGGCGACACCTCCGACAACATTCCTGGTGTCCCGGGCATCGGCGACAAGACGGCTGCCGACCTGCTGCAGCGCTTCGGCTCGCTCGAGAAGGTGCTCGACTCAGTCGACGAGATCTCAGGCGCCAAGCGCAAGCAGAACCTCACCGAGCACGCCGACGACGCCCGGCTGTCCAAGCAGCTGGCCACGATGCAGCGCGAGCTGCCGCTCGACGGCCTGGACATCGCCGACCTCGTCTCCCGCGAGCCCGACCGTTCGCAGCTGCGAGACACCTTCCGCGAGTTCGAGCTGCGCGAGCCGCTGCGCCGCCTGGAGGAGGCGCTGGGGTCCGCCGATGCGGCCGCGCCGGCGCCGGTGGCCGAGCACGCGATCAGCGCCAGGACCCGTCAGGCGGACCCCGGCGATCTGCCGAAGACCCTCCCCGAGGACGCCGAGATCGCGCTGGCGGTCAGAGCGCCCCAGACGCCGGACGACGCACTGTTCTCCGAGACCGACACGAGCTTCGAGACGGGGGTCTACGCGGCCGCGACCGACACGGTCTACAGCGGCCACGCCGAGCGCCCCGAGGACCTCGTCACCGCGATCGCCACGCGGCCGGTCATCGCCCACAACGCCAAGGCGCTCGGGCTGGTGCCCTGGAACCTCGCGCACGACACCGAGGTGGCCGCCTACCTGCTGGAACCGGCGCGCCGGGCCTATCCCTTCCGCGAGCTGTGCGAGGAGCGCGGATTCGCCACCGACGTCCCTGACGGCGCGGGGGCCGATGCGCGCCTGGCGCAGGCGCTGGCCGAGTGGCAGCGCGAGGAGATCCGCGGGCGCGGGCTCACCGATCTCCTCAACGACGTCGAGCTGCCGATCGTTCGGATCCTGCGCGACATGGAGCAGGCCGGCGTGCGCCTGGACACCGAGCGGCTGCGGGAGATCTCGACCCGCGTCAAGGAGGAGGCCGACCGCCTGGAGAGCGAGATCTACGAGCTGGCCGGCACCGAGTTCACGCTTGGCTCCCCGCGTCAGCTCGAAGAGGTCCTGTTCACGACGCTCGGGCTCTCGCGCAAGCGCCGCGGCAAGACCGGCTACTCGACAGACGCGCGCGTGCTCCAGGCGATCCGCTCCGAGCACCCGATCATCCCCAAGATCGAGCGCTGGCGTGAGCTGACCAAGCTGGCGCAGACCTATCTCGACGCGCTGCCGCTGCTCGTCGACGAGGAGTCGCGTCTGCACACGACGTTCAACCAGACGGCGGCGACGACCGGCCGGCTGTCGTCGAACAACCCGAACCTCCAGAACATCCCGATCCGCACCGAGCTCGGCCGGGAGATCCGCGCCTGCTTCGTCGCCGCGCCGGGCAATCTGCTCGTGTCGGCCGACTATTCGCAGGTCGAGCTGAGGCTGCTCGCCCACATCGCGAACGAGGACGTGCTCAAGGAGATCTTCCGGCGTGGGGAGGACGTCCACACCGCAACCGCCTGCCGCGTGTTCAGGGTCGAGCCCGACCAGATCGACCCGGGCATGCGCTCGAAGTCGAAGATGATCAACTACGGGATCGTCTACGGGCTGTCCGCGTATGGGATGGCCGACCGGCTCGACATCCCCCAGGAGGAGGCCGCCGAGTTCATCGAGCGCTACATGGCGGGTTTCCCGGCGGTCGCGCGCTTCATCGAGGAGACGATCGAGCAGGGAACCGAGGCCGGTTACGTCTCGACCCTGTTCGGGCGCCGCCGCCAGGTCCCCGAGCTGCGGGCGCGCCGCTGGGAGATGCGCAAGCAGGGCGAGCGCTTCGCGGTGAACATGGTGATCCAGGGGACCGCCGCGGACATCATGAAGGTGGCGATGGTGCGCGCCGATCGCGCGCTCGCCGAGGCGGGGCTTGAGTCCAAGCTCGTGCTGCAGATCCACGACGAGCTGCTGTTCGAGGGCCCTGAGCGCGAGGCCGAGCAGGTCCGCGCGATCGCGGTCGCCGAGATGTCCGCCGCCTACCCGCTCGATCCGCCTCTCGCCGTGGAGGCGGGAATCGGCACCGACTGGCTGTCGGCGAAGTGACCCGCGGCGTCAGCTGCCGGCCGTCAGCGTGAACTGACGGACGATGTCCTGCAGGCTCTCGGCGGTCTGGGCCAGATCGCCGGCCGACGCCGCCACCTGCTGGGCGGAGGCACTGGTCTGCTCGGTCGTCGCCGAGACCTCCTCGGCCGACGCGGACGAGTTCTCGGCGAGCCCCAGCGCATGCTCCAGGCGCTCTCGCACCCCGTCTGCAGACGCGGCGATCTGGCTGATCGCACCGGCGATCCGCTGCACCCGGTCGTCCATGTCCGACACGCTGGCGTCGATGCGCTCGAATGCCTCGCAGGCCTCCGCGACGATCTTCACGCCGTCCTCGGTCTGGCGGGTCCCGGCGCTCACCGTGTCGACGGCGCGGCTCGTCCCCGACTGGATCTGGGCGATGAGATCGGAGATTGACTGGGCGGCGGACTGGGACTCCTCGGCGAGCTTGCGGACCTCCTCGGCGACGACAGCGAAGCCCTTGCCCTGCTCACCGGCGCGGGCGGCTTCGATTGCCGCGTTGAGTGCCAGTAGGTTCGTCTGCTCGGCGATGCCGGTGATCGTGTCGACGATGCCGCCGATCTGCTCGCTCATCGAGCCGAGCTCGTGCATCTGCTCGGTGATCTCAGCGCTGGAGCGGTGCACGGCGAGCATCGCCTCGGACGCCCGCCGAGCCGCGGCGGCGCCGGACTCCGAGATCTCACGCGCCTCGCCGGCGGCGGTTGCCGTCTCACGGGCCTCGGCGGCCGAGGAGTCGCAGGCGCTGGTGACTTCGGCGGTGGCCTCACGGGCCTGCCCGAGCGACTGCACCTGCGATTCGGCGCCCTCGGCGACGTGCCCGACGGCGCCGGCGATCTCGCCGATCGCCATACCGGCCTGCTGACTGGACTCGGCCATCTCGTTGGAGGCGGCACCGACCGCGGTCGAGCTGCGGGCGATGTTCTCGATCGTCGAGGCGAGGCGCTCTCGCATGCGGGCGAAGGCCTGACCGAGCACGTCGCGCTCCGAGCGGGGCGCCACGGTCACGGCGAGGTTCCCGGCGGCCACCTGCTCGGCGACGCCCGCCATCTCGGAGAGGTAGTCGACCGACGCGGTGAAGGCGCGGGCCAGCCGCCCGATCTCGGTGTCGCCGGCGGTCACATCGACCGAGACCGAGGTATCGCCCTCGGAGATGTGCTCGGCGGCGCTGGTGATCTTGCGCAGCGGCCGCACGATCGAGCGAGTCAGCAGCAGCGTGACCGCGAGTGCGAGCGCCACTGCGAAGACCGCCACGATGATGACCAGCGCGAGCGAGCTCGACGCGGCCGCGGCGGACTGAGACTTGATGCGAGCCGACGCATGGTCAAGCGACGCGGTGATCGCATTGAAATCCGCTTGCGTGCGGTTGGATGATGGTGCGTTGTCGACCGTGACCAGATGCACCGCGCGCGTGAACTGGCCCGCCTGCGCGGCGGTGTGCATCCGCATCGTGAAGGTGTAGTACGCGTTGAGATCGGCCAGCGTCGTGCGCGCCTTGGAGCGGATCGAGGCGTCGACCGCGTGCGTTCCGAGCCAGCTCAACGCCTTGGTCGCCTGGGCGTGACCGGCCACGACCTGGCCCCACGTCACGCTGGCGAGCTGGCGCTGCGACGGCGCCTGCAACACCTCGAGTGCCGCGTACATGTTCATCTGATCGTCGGCGGTCAGCCAGCCCTCGTACGCGTCACGCGCGGTCTTCGAGTTGGTGAAGATGACGTTGCTCGCGTGGACCTTGTTCTTCTGGCCGGAGAGGCCGGCGGTGGCGATCAGCACGCACACGCCGCCGAGGGCGACGAGCACGGCAGCCAGCGTGAACAGGCGGGCGCGGACGGTGAGACGATCGAGGATCCAGGCGCGCCGGGAGGCGACACGAGAAGCAGCAGCGGGTGATGTGGCCATGGACGCTTGATCGGACGCCGCCGCACTTACTTGACTTCCCTCAGCAACCTCCCATGAGCGCGGGGCCCGCCGCGGGCGCCGGTCGGCGAGGACCCGGCGCCCTGCGGTCGGCCACGGCCGCGCGATCAGCTGATGTGGAAGATGAAGTCGTACTCCTTGCCGCCGTCGAGGGCCTTCAGGCCCATCTGACCGCGAGCGTTGCGATAGGCGCCCGTCCCGCCGGTGATCGATAGCACCGAGTTGTGGGTGTCGTAGTAGGGGCCCTGCACGGTGATCTGGCCGTGGGGGAGGAACGTCGTCCACAGACACTCCCAGGAGCCGGTGGTCAGGTTCAAGCGCATGCAGAAGCCCTCGTCATGACCGACCTGTGTCGTGTTGGCGGGGTTGAACACGGGGTTGGTGAACGTCAGCGGGTCTCCGGGCTCGTCGGTGCCGCCCGGAACCGCGCCCTGCTCGGTGTCGGTGATCGCGTGCTCGACGACCGTGACGGTATGGGCGTGCCGGCGGTGGTGACGGCTGGTATGCGCCCCGGCTGCCGTCGGCAGGACGAGTGCGGCTCCGACAGCGGCCGCGGCGCCGGTCGCTGCGAGGCCGGACAGGGTCAGGGTACGGGCCTTGGGCATGATGCCTCCTGGGTGGGAACGTGACAACGAAGCGCAGAGCCTCGCTCACCGGGCGGCTGAGCTCAAGTTGACCCGTGAGCGGGCAGTCGCCTCAGGCGACGGCGACGGAGACCGTCCGAGCCGGAGCGCCGGTCACGAACGAGGGATGCGCGACGTCGAGGTAATGGCCGAACGACCAGTCGACGAACCGCTTGGTGCCCATTGCGGTGATCGCCGGCCCGAGCAGTCGCGGTGCCACGCGGGGGATCAGCCGCTGGACGCGCAGCATCCAGGCAAATGGCGAGGCGTGATCGGCGGAGAAGCGGTGGTAGCGCGCGAGCGCCTGCTCGCGCGACTGCTCGCCGGCGATCACCCGTCGCAGCTCGCGTCCGCAGGCGACGCCGAAGTACAGCGCGGTGCGAATCCCCTCCGCAGTGAGCGGCAGGCAGTGCCCCGCGGAGTCCCCGACGAAGAAGACGCCGTCCTCGGTGGCCGGGCGCAGCGCGTGCGGGATCCAGTTGCCCTGGTAGCGCACCGTGTCGGCGCCCAGGTCGGCGGCCAGGCGGATCGTCGGCTCCTTGACGTGAAACCGCGGGTCGAACGAGCCCACGCCGATCCGCACCTCGCCGTCGGCCGGGAACGACCAGCCGTAGCCCGCGGGGACGTATCGGCGATCGACCCAGATCTCGAGGTCGGGGCCGCCGCCGAACGGGTGGACCTCGAGCCCGCGGGAGAGCAGTGCGTCGGGAGGCTGGACGTTGTCGCCGACACCGAGAACCCGGCGCCACCCGAGTCCGTCGACGATCAGCGACGCCCGCAGCTCACCACGGTCGGTCACCACCGTGTCCCCTCGCCGCTCGATCACCTTCGCCGTCTCGAAGCCGAACTCGGCCTGCTCGGCGAGCAGGGCGCAGAGCGTGCGATAGTCAAAGGTGGAGAACGTCCACGGAAGGTCGTAGCGGACCGTCGTGTGCGGGGTGTGGATGACGAGCTCGCCGAAGGTCTGCTGCAGCGCGCCGGTGAGGTCGAGGGCCTCCAGCCAGCCGGTTGGGATCCCGCACGCGGAGGTCTGGCGCTCTCCGATCTCGTAGCGATCGATCACCAGCACCTCGGCGCCGCTGCCGGCCAGCTCGCGGGCGACCGCCAGTCCCGCGAAGCTCGCGCCGCAGATGAGCACGTCGCAATCGCGATCGAGCGCGGTTCGCTCATCTCCGCGCTTGGTGGCTCGGCGGGGCATCCGCGGAGCATGATAGGTCCGGTCCGACGGGCCGCCCGGTGGGGGCGGGCGGGGACCGGGTTTCCGCGCGCGAACCCCCCCACGGCGGGGCGAGGACGGCTATCCTCGGTGGACTCATGTCTTCAACTGCAACCCTGACCCCAACCTCAGAGATCCCGAACGCAAAGGTCGTGGAAGGCTCCGGCGGCCTGCTGCTCGAGATCGACGGGAAGATCGTCCCCAACTACGACGCGACGCTGCACCCCTTCACCGAGGGTGACGTCGTGACCGGCCACGTCGTCCGGATCGACAACGACGAAGTGCTCGTTGACATCGGCTACAAGTCCGAGGGCGTCATCCCCTCCAGCGAGCTGTCGATCCGCAAGTCGGTCGACCCCTCCGACGAGGTCCAGCTCGGCGAGGAGGTCGACGCGCTGGTCCTCACCAAGGAGGACCAGGACGGTCGTCTGATCCTGTCCAAGAAGCGCGCCCGCTTCGAGAAGGCATGGCGCCGCATCGAGGCCGCCGCCGAGTCCGGCGAGCCGGTCGAGGGCGCTGTGATCGAGGTCGTCAAGGGCGGGCTCATCATCGACCTCGGGGTTCGCGGCTTCCTGCCGGCGTCGCTGGTCGACATCCGGCGCGTCCCGAACCTCGACGAGTACATGGGTACCTCGATCGAGTGCAAGGTCATCGAGCTCAACCGCAGCCGCAACAACGTGGTGCTCTCCCGCCGCGCGGTGCTCGAGGAGCAGCGCAAGGAGGACCGCGAGCGGATCCTCGACCGCCTGCAGCCCGGCCAGGTCGTCGAGGGCATGATCTCGAACATCGTCGACTTCGGCGCGTTCGTCGACCTCGACGGCATCGACGGCCTGATCCACATCTCCGAGTTGTCGTGGTCCCACGTCAACCACCCCTCCGAGATCCTCTCGATCGGCGACACGGTCTCGGTCAAGGTGCTCGACATCGATCGCCAGCGCCAGCGGATCTCGCTCGGTCTCAAGCAGACCCAGGAGGATCCGTGGCAGCGGGTCGTCGACACCTACAACATCAATGACGAGCTCGAGGGCACGGTCACCAAGGTCGTCACCTTCGGCGCGTTCGTGGAGATCCTCGACGGCGTCGAGGGCCTGGTGCACATCTCCGAGCTGGCTCAGCACCACGTCGAGAACCCGCGGGAGATCATCCAGCCGGGCGACCCGGTGAAGGTGAAGATCCTGGAGATCGACTCCGAGCGCCGTCGCCTTTCGCTGTCGATCAAGCGCGTCGAGGGCCAGATCCTGCCGGTGCGCCCGATCGAGCCGGTGATCGGCGGAGAGGAGTCCGAGGGCGGCGCCGCCACCGACGATATGCCCGAGCTCGGTCTCTCCGAGGACGTCTTCTCCGACGAGATCATCGCCGGCGACGTCGAGGTCGACGAGGACGTGCCCAGCCCGGAGGGCTCGGCTGCCGTCGAGGCCGCGCCCGCGGATGCCGAGGCTGAGGCCGAGGTCGCCGCCGAGCCGGTGGAGGTCGAGACCGGCGCTGAGGCTGAGACCGGCGCTGAGGCTGAGACCGGCGCTGAGGCTGAGACCGGCGCTGAGGCTGAGACCGGCCGAGGCTGAGACCGGCGCTGAGGCTGAGACCGAGGCCGAGGCCCCGGCCGAGCAGCCGGCCGCCGAGGAGCCGAGCGCCGACGAGCCGGCCTCCGAAGAGCCGGCCGCCGACGAAACCGCTCCGGCCGACGCCTGAGACTCCGGACACCGCGACCGGTGCCGCCCGCCCTCCGTTCATCGGACTGACGGGCGGGATCGGCGCCGGGAAGTCCACGGCGCTCGCCGCGCTGGAGCGGCTTGGGGCAGCGACCCTGTCGACAGATGGGGTCGTGCATTCGCTGTACGAGACCGATGCGGTCCGGGCGCTCGTCGTCGAGCGCTTCGGACCCGAGGTCGCCCCGCAGGGGGTGGTCGACCGCGCCGCGCTCGCGGCGCGCGCGTTCGCCACCGAGGAGGACCGCCACTGGCTCGAACAGCTCCTGTGGCCGCGGGTCGGCGAGGCGGTCGCTGCATGGCGTGAGCGCCTGGAGCACGCCCACCCGCCGCCGCGCGCACTCGTGGTGGAGACGCCGCTGCTGTTCGAGGCGGGGCTCGCCCCGAGGTATGACGCGACGATCGCGGTGGTCGCCGACGAGCGGATCCGTGCCGAGCGAGCCCGGGCGCGCGGGCATCGCGCGCTCGCCGAACGGACCGCACGCCAGCTTTCACAGGACGAAAAGGCGCAACGTGCGACCTGCTCGGTGGTTAATGATGGAACCGAGGCCGAGCTTGAAGCCAAGCTGTCGGCCGTTCTTGACAGACTCTGCTGATGAGCTCTTCGACCGTCACCGGCGGCGCTCGCCGCGGGAGCTCCGCACGTGGCCGCGGAGGAGCCGGCGGGCGCGGTCGTGGCGGGGCCGGCGGACGGTCGCAGATCGCTCGCCGCGCGCGGGCCCGGCGGGCGCGGCGCCGGCTCGCAACGGCGGTCGCGCTGGGCGTGATCGCGCTGCTGGTCGTGGTCATGATGCCGCTCGCCAAGCGCGCGGTGGTCACCGAGTTCGGCCTGCCGCTCCAGTACGCGTCCACGATCCGCCAGCAGGGGGCCGAGAAGCATGTGCCGCCGGCGCTGATCGCCGCAGTCATCTACGCCGAGACGAAGTTCGACCCGCGGACCTCGCCGACCGGTGCGGAGGGGCTCATGCAGGTCGAGCCCCAGACGGCACTCGATCTCGCCCGCCGCTCGGGCGCGACCGCGTTCTCCGTCGCCGACCTGCAGCATCCGGCGACGAACATCGCCTACGGGACCTACTACCTGCGCGAGCTGCTCAACGACTTCCACGGCTCCAAGGTGCTCGCGCTCGCCGCCTACAACGGCGGCGAGACGAACGTCACTCGCTGGGAGGCAGCGGCCCGAGCGCACGGGCACACGCTGCGAATCGCCGAGATCCCGTTCCCGGAGACCCGCGCGTACGTGGCCAAGGTGCTGAGCGCGGAACGGCGCTATGCGCAGACCTATCGCCGCCAGCTCGGCGATTGAGGGCAGATCTCGCCCTTTGAGGACGCGGGATCGGTGAATCGATCCTCTACCCTCGACAGGGACTCCGATGCCCCAGTTCGAGCTCGATAGCGCCTTCTCGCCGACCGCCGATCAGCCTGCGGCGATCGCGTCGCTGGCCGAGGGCGTCGAGGCCGGCGAGCGCTTTCAGACGCTGCTGGGCGCCACCGGCACCGGCAAGACGATGACGATGGCGGCGACGATCGCCGCGATCCAGCGGCCGTCGCTGGTGATCGCCCACAACAAGACGCTCGCCGCCCAGCTCTGCAACGAGTTCCGGACGTTCTTCCCCAACAACTCGGTCGAGTACTTCGTCTCCTACTACGACTACTACCAGCCCGAGGCCTACGTCCCGTCCAAGGACCTCTACATCGAGAAGGACTCGGCGATCAACCAGGAGGTCGACCGGCTGCGCCACGCCGCCACGGCCTCGCTGTTCGCGCGGCGGGACACGATCATCGTCGCCAGCGTCTCGTGCATCTTCGGCCTGGGTTCGCCGGCGGTCTACGACGAGAACCTGCAGACGATCAACGTCGGCGAGATGATCGATCGTGAGCGCCTGCTGCGCAAGCTCGTCTCGATCCAGTACACGCGCAACGACACCGCGCTGGCCCGAGGCACCTTCCGGGTCCGTGGCGAGACGCTCGAGATCTGGCCGGCGTATGCGGAGACCGCCTACCGGATCGCGCTCTTCGGCGACGAGGTGGAGCACCTGCAGCACTTCGACCCGGTCACCGGCGAGCTGATCGAGGACGGCATCGAGCACGTCGCGATCTGGCCGGCGTCGCATTACAACGTCCGCGAGGGCATGATCGAGGACGCGGTCTCGAAGATCGGCACCGAGCTCAACGAGCGCTGTGCCGAGCTCGAGTCACAGGGCAAGCTGCTGGAGTCCCACCGGCTGCGTCAGCGCACCCAGTACGACATGGAGATGCTCCGCGAGCTGGGATTCTGCTCCGGGATAGAGAACTACTCGCGAATCCTCGACGGCCGAGGGCCGGGCGATCGTCCGTACTGCCTGATCGACTACTTCCCCGACGATTTCGTCTGCTTCATCGACGAGTCCCATCAGACCGTGCCGCAGATCGGCGGTATGTACGAGGGCGACCGCTCCCGCAAGCAGACGCTCGTCGACTACGGCTTCCGGCTGCCCAGCGCGATGGACAACCGGCCGCAGACGTTCGCCGAGTTCCTCTCGATCACCCCGCAGATGGTGTTCGTCTCCGCCACGCCAGGCGAATACGAGCGCTCCCATTCGCCGCGCGTCGTCGAGCAGATCGTGCGACCGACCGGGATCATCGACCCCGACGTCGAGGTGCGCGAGACCAAGAACCAGATCGACGATCTGATGAACGAGATTCGCGGGCGGGTGGATCGTGAGGAACGCACGCTGGTCACGACGCTCACCAAGAAGATGTCCGAGGACCTCACCGACTATCTGCTCGAGATGGGGTTCAAGGTCCGTTACCTGCACTCCGAGATCGACACGCTCGAGCGGATCCAGATCATCCGCGACCTGCGCCTGGGCGAGTACGACGTGCTGGTCGGCGTCAACCTGCTGCGCGAGGGGCTCGATCTTCCGGAGGTGTCGCTGGTGGCGATCCTCGACGCCGACAAGGAGGGATTCCTCCGCGGCGAGACCTCTCTGATCCAGACGATCGGACGGGCCGCGCGCAACGTCGAGGGCAAGGTGCTCATGTACGCCGACAAGCACACGGCCGCGATGGAGGCGGCGCTCTCGGAGACCGACCGCCGCCGCGAGATCCAGCGCGGCTACAACCGCGAGCACGGGATCACCCCGGAGACGATCGTCAAGGGGATCTCCGACATCGCGGAGTTCCTGATGTCCGACTCCAAGGTGCCCAAGTCACGACGCCGGCGCCAGCGGGCGGCGACCACGATGGAGCCCGCCGAGATCGAGAAGGCGATCGTCGAGCTGGAGGAGGAGATGCTCGCCGCGGCCGAAGAGCTGCGCTTCGAGTACGCCGCCAAGCTGCGCGACGAGATCCGCGATCTCAAGCGCCAGCTCGACCAGCGCGTGGCGGCCGGCCGATGAACGCGGGGGAGCCCGCCTCGGCCTCGCTGGCGGCATCCGCGTCTCAGCGGGTCCAGGCGATCCTCGAGGCGGCCGAGTCCAGCGCTGACGCGATCCGGCGCGAGGCGCAGGACGAGGCGGAGGCGATTCGAGCCCGCGCCCATGCAGATGCCGGGCGGGCGTCGGAATCGATCGACGCGGCAGTGCGACGGCTGGAGGATCTGCACTCCGAGCTCGGGGCGCTGATCGCGTCGCTGCGGACGGGCGAGGGGGCGCCCGAGCCCGAGCGTTCCGCTACCGAGCAGGATGCGGCGCCCGAGCCCGAGCCCCCCGCCCCCGAGGAGGACGCGGCCGGGGTCCGGCTGATCGCGCTCAACATGGCGCTCGACGGCACCCCGCGCGAGCAGACCGCCCGCTTCCTGGCCGAGAACTTCTCGGTCGCCGACCCCGAGCGACTGCTCGATGAGGTCTACGCCAGCGCCGGAGCCTAGGCCGGCCGACACTGGCGCCGGCGCGCGGGGTCAGCGGTCATAGGGGCGGTCGCGCCGCCCAGCCCGCCGCGCGTCGCGGGCGGCTCGCCGCTCGTCCTGCCGCGCGTGGTAGGCAGCTCGCTGCTCATCCCGCCGCGCGTGGTGCCTGGCCCACTGCTCTTTCTCCGAGCTGCGCGTGCGGCCCTTGGCGGCGAGCCGTGCCTCGGCCGCATCGAGATCGGCGGCCGGGCCGTAGAGATCCCATCCGTTGCGCAGCAGCAGGCCGATCACGCCGATGACCACGAACAGCGGCCAGAAGAAGCCGGTGGCGCCGCTGGCGACCCAGATCGCGGTGCAGATGGCGAACAGGCCGAGTGAACCGCCGGTCTCCTGGATCGTGCGGCGTACGAGGTGCGACCGTCGCTCGCGCACGGCGAGGGCCAGCTGCTCGGGCGTGGCCGGCAGATCGCGCCGGAGCTCGTCGAGCTCGCCCAGGGTGCGCGCCCCGTACGCGCTCTGCAGTCGTTCCTCGAGCTCGTCGGTGTCGATCCGGCCGGCGACGGCATGATCGCGCAGCTCGCCGGCGAGCTGCTCACGGTCGGCGTCGGAGGCTCTCAGCTGCGGCTGACGCGGCGACGACCCGCCTGAACGCAGGATGTCCTCGCTCATAGCGAACAAGATACGTGAATCGGTGCCGTTCAACCCCCGAACATCTGTTCGCCCTTGGTAGACTGAACCAACGTGGATCAGATCGTCGTCTCAGGGGCCCGTGAGCACAATCTCAAGGACATCGACGTTTCGATTCCGCGTGACTCGCTGACCGTCATCACGGGGTTGTCGGGCTCGGGGAAGTCCTCCCTGGCGTTTGACACGATCTACGCCGAAGGGCAGCGCCGCTACGTCGAGTCGCTGTCGGCGTACGCGCGGCAGTTCCTGGGCCAGATGGACAAGCCCGATGTGGACTCGATCGAGGGGCTGTCGCCGGCGATCTCGATCGACCAGAAGACGACCTCGCGCAACCCACGCTCGACGGTCGGCACGGTCACCGAGATCTACGACTACCTGCGCCTGTTGTGGGCGCGGATCGGCCATCCGCACTGCCACGTGTGCGGGCGCCCGATCGCCGGGCAGTCCGCCGAGCAGATCATCGACCAGGTCATGGAGCTCGAGGACGAGACTCGCTTCATGGTGCTCGCTCCGATCGTGCGCGGCCGAAAGGGGGAGTACGCGCGGCAGTTCGAGGAGCTCCGCGGCGAGGGGTTCAGCCGCGTCAAGGTCAACGGCGAGCTGCGACGGCTCGACGAGGAGATCGTGCTCGACAAGAAGTTCAAGCACGACATCTCGGTCGTCGTCGACCGGCTGGTCATGAAGCATGACCTGCGCAAGCGCCTGGCTGACTCGATCGAGACCGCAGTCGCGCTCGCCGACGGCCTGGTGGAGATCGAGCTCGTGCCGCGCGCGGGCGAGGGCGACGACACCAGAAAGCCCACCATCCTGACCTTCTCCGAGAAGTTCGCCTGCCCGGTCCACGGCCCGTCGCTGGTGGAGCTCGAGCCGCGGATCTTCTCGTTCAACGCGCCACACGGCGCCTGCCCGCGCTGCACCGGGCTGGGCTCGCAGATGGAGATCGACCCAGATCTCGTCGTGCCCGATCCGTCGCTGTCGATCGGCGAGGGTGCCATCGCGCCGTGGGCGGCGAGCGCCTCCAGCTACTACGACCAGCTGACCCAGGCGATCTCGGAACGCTACGACGTCGATCTGGAGACCGCCTGGGAGGACCTGCCGCCCGACGCGCAGGAGTTCTTCCTCTACGGGACCAACGGCGAGCGGATCCAGGTCTCCTACCGCAACCGATTCGGCCGCCGCCGCTCCTACTCGACCCAGTTCGAGGGAATCGTGCGCAGCCTCGAGCGCCGCTACCGCGAGACCGACTCCGACGTCTCGCGCGAGAAGATCGAGGAGTACATGACGTTGCGCCCGTGCCCCGACTGCAAGGGCGCCCGGCTGCGCCCGGAGTCACGGGCGGTGCTGATCGACGGGACCGCGATCCACGAGTTCTGCCACCTGTCGGCGCGGCGAGCGCTGGAATGGATCCGCGAGCGGGAGTTCTCCGACCACGATCGTCGGATCGCACGGCTCGTGCTGCGCGAGATCGAGGAGCGCCTGCAGTTCCTGGAGAACGTCGGGATCGGCTACCTCTCCATGGACCGGGCTTCGGCGACGCTGTCGGGTGGCGAGGCGCAGCGGATCCGGCTGGCGACGCAGATCGGCTCCTCGCTGGTCGGCGTGCTGTACATCCTCGACGAGCCGTCCATCGGCCTGCACCAGCGTGACAACGAGAAGCTGATAGCGACGCTCGAGCGCCTGCGCAACCTCGGCAACACGGTGCTCGTGGTGGAGCACGACGAGGGCACGATGCGCGCTGCCGATCACATCGTCGACATCGGTCCGGCGGCGGGGGAGTATGGCGGGCGGGTGATCGCCGAGGGCACCGCCGACGAGGTGGCACGCGTTGAGGCGTCACCGACGGGCCAGTTCCTCGCCGGGACGCGGCGGATCGAGATTCCGGCCAAACGCCGGACCCCCAGCGGGTACGTCGAGATCAGGGGGGCGGCTGAGAACAACCTGCGCTCCGTCGACGTCAAGATCCCACTCGGCGTGCTGTGCAGCGTGTGCGGCGTCTCGGGCTCGGGCAAGTCGACGCTGGTCAACGAGGTGCTGCTCAAGTCGGTCTCAAACGCCCTGCACCGCACGCGCGTCCGGGCCGGCGCGCACAAGAAGGTCACCGGGCTCGACCAGCTCGACAAGATCATCAACGTCGATCAGTCGCCGATCGGGCGCACGCCCCGCTCCAACCCGGCGACCTACATCGGACTGTTCGACCAGATCCGCGAGCTCTTCTCAAAGACCCAGGAGGCGCGCGCCCGCGGCTACAAGCCCGGCCGGTTCTCGTTCAACGTCAAGGGCGGACGCTGCGAGGTCTGCCGCGGCGACGGTCAGATCAAGATCGAGATGCACTTCCTGCCCGACGTCTACGTGCCGTGCGAGCAGTGCCACGGCAAGCGCTACAACCGCGAGACGCTCGAGGTCCGGTTCAAGGGCAAGACGATCGCCGACGTCCTGGAGATGCCGATCGAGGAGGCGGTCGAGTTCTTCGCCCACATCCCGAAGATCCGGCGACGCGTTCAGGCGCTCGTCGACGTCGGGCTTGGCTACATGCGGCTCGGCCAGCCCGCGACGACCCTGTCAGGCGGCGAGGCGCAGCGCGTCAAGCTCGCGGCCGAGCTCTCCAAGGTCGCGACCGGCCGCACGATGTACATCCTGGACGAGCCGACCACCGGACTGCACTTCGCCGACATCCAGCGGCTGCTCGAGGTCCTCGACACGCTCGTCGAAGCCGGCAACTCAGTCGTCGTGATCGAGCACAACCTCGACGTGATCAAGGTCTCAGACCGGCTGATCGACCTCGGCCCCGAGGGCGGCGACGAGGGCGGTCAGGTGATCGCGACTGGCACACCCGAGCAGGTGGCAAAGGTCGCGGGATCCCACACCGGCCACTTCCTGACTCCATTGCTGGCCGCGGCTTCCCGCAACGGCGCCGCCAAGCCTCGCCGGCGGAGCGCGGCGGGAGCCGCGAACGGCAACGGCGCGGCCGCGAGCCACGGCTCCGTCGCCAAGCAGAACGGCTCGACCGCCGAGAACGGCAAGGCGGCGAAGAACGGCTCCCGCGCCCGCGCGAAGGCGACCACCAAGCGCTGATGGGAGAGCCAGCGCCCGGAGCCGACCGGCCCGGGCTCGCCGAGCTGAAGCTATGGGCACAGAAGTGGCGCTGGTATGAGCGCAACACGCTGCCCTGGAACCGCGCTCGGATCCACTACGAGCTGATGCGCCGCGGCGCGTTCGCCCGCTGGCCGGTCCACGGCAACGTGCTGGAGGCGCTGGTGGCGGGCCGGCTGCGAATCGGCCGCGACAGCCTGTTCGAGCCCGGCGTGTGGATCACGGCGCCCGGCGAGGCCCGGGTCCACATCGGCGCCGGCACCTTCCTGAACCAGGGTGTCATGGTCGCGGCGCTGGACCTCGTCGAGATCGGCGATCACTGCATGTTCGCCAACGGCTGCTTCATCACCGACGCCGACCATCGCATCGATGATCCGAGCCGGCCGATCACCTGGCAGGGCTTCACCAGCCGCGGCCCGACCCACATCGGCGACAACGTCTGGTGCGGCGCCAACGTCGTCGTGACCAGCGGCGTGACGATCGGCGAACGCTCCGTGATCGGCGCCAACTCCGTCGTCACCCACGACATCCCGCCCTTCTCAGTCGCCGTCGGCGCCCCGGCCCGGGTCATCCGGACGATGGCCCACGACTGACCCGCCTTGCGGGGCGCGCAGTCAACGTCCGGTCGCCCGCGAAGGGGTGGGGGTGCCCCGATCCACCGCCCTCGCGGACGTTTCGACAAAGGTTGGCGCCTCGCGGCTCCGCAAGGGGAGGGCGGCGGGCCGGGACACCCCCCAGCCCGCCCCTCAAGCTCAGCTCAAGTGCGACTTGCCGATCGCGATGGTGAGCGAGCGCGTTTGATGGTGCGCGTTGAGCACCGCCACGTGCAGGCGCAGGCGCGTCAGCTTGTGCGCCCGCGCCTTGGCCCGCAGCGCCTTGGACTCCCGCAGGCTGCTCGGTCCGAGCGTCACCGTCGCACGTCGCGTCGTACGGCGCAGGGTGAGCACCAGGCGGCCGTGGGAGAGCACGGCCGAGCGGAGCTTTGCGCCCTTGAGCGTGATGCCGCGGACGAGCCGGAGGTGGTGGGCGCGGTGACCGCGGAAACTCAGGCCCGAGGGCAGCGTCACGGTCATCCTGCGGATCTTCGGACGGTTCTTGGCCGCGCTCACCCGGAAGGTGAGAGACGGCTTGCCCGACGCCAGCCCACGCACGCTACGGCCCGCGAGCTGGGTGCCCGAGGCGGTCGCCGTCGGACCGGCACTCGTCGCGGTCGAACCGCTGGTGGTCGCAGCCGAGCCCGGGCCGCCCGCGCTGACGCCCGGGCAGCCGACGACACCGAAGTGCGCCGAGACATTGCGGGTCGTGTCGCCGTTCTGATCCACCAGCCGGGCGGTCGCGGTCCCCGATGGCGTCTCGCAGTCGGTGTCGAACAGCGCCTTGCTGCCACCGTTCAAAGTCACCGCGAGGCTGGTCAGCGGGATGTCCGGCAGGCCGTTGAACGTCGCGCTGTTGGTGACCAGGTTGATCGTCCCGGTGAGCGTGAGCGGGAAAGGCGCCGGGAAGACCAGGGTGAGCATCGGCCCGGTCGAGCTGCCGGTGAAGTACGCCCTGCCGGTGAGCGCGCTCGGATACAGGGATGACTGCGCGGTCACCGATCCCACCACCGGGCAGCTGCTCGAGTACGTCGCGCAGAAGTTGCCCAGCGACGCGAGGTTGGGTCCGAGCACCGCGGTCGGGAAGCTGAGGCCGACCGACTGGCTCGGAGCCATCGCGGCGGTCTCGGTGACGTTCGTGGTCAGGGCGACGCCCTTGTCCGCGCTGTCCTTCTTGGCGGACACCGAGAACGACGGGCTGTAGGAGAGCGAGCTGCAGCCGGTCACGGTCAGCGGCTGGCTCAGGTTCTGCAGGGTCGAGACGTCGTAGCTGTCCACGCTCGCGGTCAGGCCGGCCGGGGTCGACGGGCACGTCGTCGGGTAGCGGAGACCGTCGAACGTGCTGTCGATCTTGGTGATCGAGATCGAGACCAGCCCGCTGAGCAGCGTCGAGATCGGCGCTGGGAGGCTCGCCGCGGGAAGCGAGTCCGGCAGGCTGAGCTTGATCGATGCGCCGACCCCCGCGGGATTGCCGCTGGGCCGGATGAGCACATCGCCGGTCGAGCCGATCTGCTGACCGAGCCCGGTGACCTCCAGGCCCGCCAGGTCGCCGGCGGCCGGCGGCTTGACCAGGTAGAAGGCGACCGAGATCGGGATCGGCGCCGGGATCCCGATTCCGAGCAGCGAGACGTCAGGCTGGGCGGTCACGGTGCCGGTTCCGACCTCGCACGCCGACGGCGGGCTGGAGGATGGTGCGGTCGTCAGACAGGCGCCGTTGTCGATGGCCGCGTTGGCCAGCAGCCCGGGGGGCAGGTTGATCGTCAGGTCCTTGGGCGAGTCGCTGCCCGAGTCCGAGAAGCTCAGATTGAGGCCGAGGTTGTGCGAGCCGCCCGCGCTGGTGCCCGCGCTCTGATCAAGCGACATGGAGGCGGTCGCGGTCGCCATGGCGGCGGGGGCGGCTACGGCCGCCACGACCAGCGCGGTGGCGATGGCGGCAAGTCGGTGCCAGAGGCGCATCTGCGGTCCTTTCATGTGATCAGAGCCCCAGGTGCTTGATCGAGACGTGGAGCGTTCGGCTCTTTGCAGCGGACGTGCGCACGATCAGCGTGAGGCGCAGGCTCTTCAGCTGCTTGTGAACCGCGGCTCGGTGCAGCGCCGCGGACTCCCGCAGCCCCTTCGAGGACAGGATCACGGTCGCCGAGGCCACCGGGCGCCGGAACACGAGCACGAGGTGGCCCTTGCTCACCAGCGCCGACTTCAGCTTGGCGTGCTTCACCGTGAGGCCGAGGGCGGGGTGCGTCCTGTGCACCGCGCGGGTCCGGAACGAGAGGCCCTTGGGCAGCTCGACCGTCACCCGGCTGAGTTTGGTGTGCTTGGCGGCGTGGACCGTGAAACGCAGCGAAGGGCGACGCTTGGCCAGCCCGGACACCCGGCTGGAGGACACGCTGGGTGAGCTGCTCGAGCCCGGCGAGGAGCCGGAGGTGCTCGACGGGCACCCCTGAATCGTGAAGTGGGCCGACGGGGCGGCGGTCTTGTCGCCGTTCTGGTCGGTGAGCTTCGAGGTCGAGGTGTTCGTCGCCACCGCACAATTGGTGTCGAACAGACCGCCGGACCCTCCGTTGAGCGAGACCGTGAGGTTCGTCAGCGGGATGTCCGGCAGGTTGCTGAACACCGTCGTGTTCGTCGTCAGGTCGACGGCGCCGACGAGCGTGAGCGGGAACGGCGCCGGGAAGATGATGGTCAGCGAGAGGCCGTGCAGGGTGCCGGTCAGATAGGCGTTGCCGGTCAGCGGGGTCGGGTAGTCCGGGGAGGCGGCGGTGACGCTGCCCACGGGCTTGCAGGTGCCGCTGGCGATCGACTGGCACAGGTTGTTCAGGCCGGTGAGCGCCCCTGCCATGCTCGCCCGCGGGAACGTGAGCGCGACGGTGCCGTTGGGCGACTCCGACGCGGTCTGGGTGATCGTCGTCGTGATCTTGACGGTCTTGTCGCCGGCGTCCTTGGTGGCGCTCATCGCGTACTGCGGGTTGTACGGGAGCGCGCTGCAGCCGCTCACCGGCAGCGGCGTCGACGCGCTCGCCGCCGTCCCCGGCACGTTGTAGGAGTTGACGCTCATGGTGACGCTCGCGGGCGTCGCCGGGCATGTCGCGGGGAAGCGGACGCCGGTGAAAGAGGAGTTGATGTCGGTGACGGCGACCGGGATGCCGGACAGCGAGTTCGGGAGGGTCAGGTCAAGAGTGACGCCGACGCCGTCGGGGTCACCGGAGGGCCGGATGACGATCGCGTTCGTGGTCCCGACCTGGTCGCCCTGCGTCGTCGTGACCTCGAGGCCAGCCAGGTCGCCGGCGGCGGGCGGAGGGACCAGATAGAAGTTCACCGGGGTGGGCAGCGGGGTGCCGAGCGCGTCCGCGGTGACCGTGCCCGAGCCGATCTGGCAGGCCGAGTCAGTGGTGTCGGTCGCCCTCAGGCACTGGCCGTTGTCGACAGACGCATTGGCCAGCACCCCGGGCGGCAGGTTGAGGGAGACCTGATCCGGCGCATCGCCTGCCGAAGGGCTGAACTTCAGGTCGAGACCGAGGGTTCCATTCGTGCCCGCAGCGACGGGCGTGGACGATGTGACGCTCATGCTGGCGGTGACCGACGCCGAGGCGGCCGGGGCGAATCCGATCAATCCGGCGAGAACGACGATGCCCGTGAGGGCGCGCCCACGCATTCCATGCCACATGTGTTCTTCTCCCTGTCTGGTACGCGCAAGTACTACCCGCGAGCGACGATCGCTATGCGCCGAAATCCGGCGCGTAAGTGGGGCGGCCGTAGTACGCGAGCGTACCAGCCGGGGCCGGCGGTGCGTCGGACCGGTGCCGGGTGGGTCGCTCGGGGCGCTTTCGAGGGGCGTGACCCTGGGGGTGGGTGGTAGCGCGTCGGGTCGTCGGCCGTCAAGCAGCGCCGACAGCTGGTGGGTTGCTTTGATCGGTTGTGGCGCTGCTTGACTGCCGTCGTCCCGTCGCGCTATGGGCAATGATCGGGTCGCACAGGTGCGCCCCGCACTTGGGCTGGTGCCTGGCGTCCGATGGATCGGTTGCGTTGGGTGGATTCGCGCGTTTTTCCCCCGGACTGGGTGGAAATCGAGAGATCAGGCGTGTGGCGGGGGCGCGTGCCCGGGTCATTCTGGGGGCGGGTCATCCGAGCAACGGGGTTTGGCCGATTTGGGCGCGTATGGAGCCCCGATCGGCCATCTTTGGCGGTGGGCCGTGCGGGTGGGGTCGTCTCGGGCCGCCCGGTGGCTCGGCAGCTTTCACCCACACGCGGCACCCTCAGAGCCCGTGAGCGGCAAACGCGCCGCCCCGCGGAGCAGATCACCCAACCCCACGAGGTCGCCGCCGCGCGCGGCGAAAAGCCCCGCCCCGCCCCCGCGATCCGCCCCGTCTCGCCGCGCCGCCCCGAGAGTCCCAACTGGCGCGAGGTCGTGCACACGGAGTGGGCTCGACCTCACTGCCAATGGCATGACGGGGCGACGGCAGTCAAGCAGCGCCACGAACCTCCACGGAAGCCGGAGAAGTGCGGGCGCTGCTTGACGGCCGGCTCCGGCATGCCACATCGCGAACGCCCCGCACAACCCCAACCCCTACCACCCCCAACGCCCCGCACCACCCCCAACGCCCCCGCCCACGCCACCACCAACCCCCCAAGGAGACAACCCAACCCTTCAGGAGTGCTTGATCACGATCCCCTCAATGATGTTGGCCGCGTGCTCGGTGGCGTCGATCCCCGCCTCGAGACGCTCGAACAGGTCCTTCCAGCGGATCACGATCATCGGATCGATGCCGCCGTCGAACAGGGAGGCGACCGCCTCGCGGGTGATGCGGTCGCCGTCGTTCTCCAGTCGATTGACCTCGACCGTGTGACGGGTGATGTCGGCGCTGCCGCGCAGTTCGTGCAGGGCCTGGGAGACCTGGTCGGTGGCGTCGGCGAGCACCCGGGCCAGGCGGATCGACTGCTCCATCGGAGCCTCGATCTTGTACAGGCCGAGGTAGTCCGCGACCTCCTCGACGTAGTCGACGACGTCGTCGATCGCCGAGGCGAGCGCGAGGATGTCCGCGCGCTCGATCGGCGTCACCGCCGTGTGGTTCATCCGGTCGATGATGTCGTGGGTGATCCGGTCGCCCTCGTGCTCGAGGTCGAGGATCTCACCCGCGAGCTGCCCGTTGTCCGGCCAACCGGCGAGGAGCTCGTGGAGCATCCCCGCCGCGCTGGTCATGTTGCGCCCGGCCTGTTCGAAGAGCTCGAAGTAGACGCGGTCCTGGGGGGCGAGCTCGCCGGCGAAACGGTCCATGCACCCGAGGATCCTAATGTCCTGAGCGCAAACCCTCCCGGAAGCTGTGCAGCTCGTCGTCGTCGATCGAGTAGAAATGCTCAGGAGCGGGGAAGACGCCGCGCCGGACCTCGTCGGCGTACTGGGCGACGCCGGCCACCATGTGCGCGCGGAGGTCGCCGTAGCGCTTCGCGAAGCGCGCAACGTGCCCCTCGTAGATGCCCAGCAGATCGTGGAAGACGAGCACCTGACCGTCGGTCGCGTCGCCGGCTCCGATGCCGATCACCGGGATCTCGAGGCGCTCCATCAGGGTCTCGGTGACAGCCGCGGGAATCGCTTCCAGCACGAGCGAGAAGCATCCCGCCTGCTGCAGCAGCTCGGCGTCGCGCGCCAGATCGATCGCCGCCTGCGCGGTGCGACCCTGGGCGCGGTAGCCGCCCAGCGCCGTCGCGGTCTGGGGGGTGAGGCCGAGGTGCCCCATCACCGGGATGCCGGCCTGGGCGATCGCGCGGGCCCGATCGACGCTCGTGCCGCCGCGCTCGAGCTTGACGGCGTCGGCGCCCGCCTCCTTGACGAATCGCTGCGCCGACGCGATCGCCTGAGCGTCGCTCTGCTCATAGGAGCCGAACGGGAGATCGGCGACGAGCAGCGGGGTGGCCAGCCCGCGCCGTGCGGCCGCCGCCAGCATGATCATCTCGTCGAGCGACACGGGCACCGTCGAGGGGTAGCCGAGGACCGTCATCGCGCCGGAGTCGCCAACGAGCACCACGTCCACGCCGGCCTGCTCAGCGACCTGTGCCGACGGATAGTCATAGGCGGTCACCATCACGATCGGCTCGCCGAGGCGCTTCTTCTCGGCCAGCCTCGGCAGCGTCATCGGCAGCGGCCGGTCGAGGCCTTCGGGAACGGGGATGCGGGGGGTGGCGGACATCGGTTGGGCTCCTCTATGCGGTCCGCGCGCCGGTCGGCGTCGCGGCCATGGGATCGGTGGGTGGGTGCAGAACGGGAACGGCGAGGTTGTCGATCAGCCTGACTGGGCCGAGCCTGGCGGCGATCACCGCGAGCGCGTCGCGATCGACCGCGTCCAGCGGAGTCATCGTGACCGGATCGACGAGCGCCAGGTACTCCAGCTCGGCGCCGGCGGCGACCAGGATCGCGCGGCCGGCCTCGGTGGCCGCGTCGGGGTCGCGCTCGCCGTCGGCGACGGACGCCCGCGTGCTCTGAAGCGCCTTGTGCAGCGCGCTGGCGCGCCGACGGTCGTCTGCGGAGAGCAGTGCGTTGCGGCTCGACATCGCCAGACCGTCGGACTCCCGGATCGTCGGGCACGCCTGAATCGCGCATGGGATGTCCAGGTCGGCGACGAGCCGGCGAACGACGGCGAGCTGCTGGGCGTCCTTCTCGCCGAAGAACGCGACATCGGGCCCGACCATGTTCAGCAGCTTGGCGACGACGGTCGCCACCCCATCGAAATGGCCCTGACCGCGGTGCGCCCCCTCCAACCCCTGCGCCGGGCCCCCAACGCAGATCGATGTGGCAAATCCGTCGGGGTAGACGCTCTCGGGCGATGGGGCGAAGAGGACGTCGGTGCCGGCGCGCTCGGCGAGGGCCCGGTCGCGTCCCTCGTCGCGCGGATAGCCCCACAGGTCGGCGGCCTGATCGAACTGCCGCGGGTTGACGAACAGTGACATCACGACGACGTCGCAGTCGCGGCGAGCACGCCTGAGCAGCGACAGATGGCCGTCGTGAAGCGCGCCCATCGTGGGCACGAGGCCCAGTCGCCGCCCGGCACGCCGGGAGGGCGCCAGCGCCGCGCGCAGCTCCGGGACGGTGCGTGCGATGAGCATCACAGAACCCCTGGTGAGGGCTTGGTGCGTGCACGGACCGCCAAGAGGCGCCGTTCCAGTTCCCGCATGAGAGATACCGGTCGGTGGTGGGGGAGAAGAGATTCCTGCTGTTTGCGGAGTCCGCCCCGCCTCAGACGGTCGCGGCTCCCACGGCAGAGCATACCCTGAGCCGTGGTGTGAGAAGTGCCACTGAACGCCGCGAGCAGCTGAAGGAGGTCTACGAGCGCGCGCTCGGATGCACCGCCTGCGCGCTGCACCAGACCCGAACGACGGTCGTCTTCGGCGCCGGCAACGCGGACGCCGATCTGATGTTCATCGGCGAGGGTCCGGGAGCGAACGAGGACAAGCAGGGGGTTCCGTTCGTCGGTCGCGCCGGCAAGCTCCTCGACACCCTGCTCGAGGAGATCGGGCTCGAGCGGGGGTCGGTGTTCATCGCCAACGTGGTCAAGTGCCGGCCGCCGGGCAACCGCGATCCGCATCCGGAGGAGATCGAGACCTGCCATCCGTTTCTCCGCGCGCAGGTCGAGCTGATCGAGCCCAAGGTGATCTGCACGCTTGGGAACTTCTCCACCAAGTTGCTGCGCGGCGACCCCACCGGGATCTCGCGTCTGCACGGACGGGACGAGGTGCGCACGATCGGGGTCCGTGCGATCCGCCTGCTCCCGCTGTTCCATCCCGCCGCTGCCCTCTATACGCCCTCTTCCCTGCAGACGCTCCGTGACGACTTCGCCCGGATCCCGGCGCTGCTCGCGGCGCCGCATCTTCCGCAGCCCGATCTCGCGGATGGCGAGACGCCCGACGAGGTCGACGAGCGGGGGGCGGTGTCGGCGCCCGAGGTCGAGGCATCGGCTGCTGAGGGGCAGGCTGAGACCGCAGACTCTGAGCCTCAGGTCGAGCCTGAGCTGGCGCGGTCCGAACCGGTCGCTCCCGAGCAGCTCGGGCTGTTCTGATTCTGCCTCCATAAAGTCCTCCGGATGGAGGGTCGCTTCCATACCGACGGGGCGGCGGAGACCGAAGCGCTCGGCGCCCGCCTGGCCGCCACCCTGAACGACGGCGAGTTCGTACTCGTCGAGGGCGATCTCGGCGCCGGCAAGACGACGTTCGTGCGCGGCGCGGCGCACGCGCTCGGGGTCACCGTGCCGGTGACGAGCCCGACCTTCACGATCGGTCAGCGATACCCGGCCGCCGCGGGCCGCACCGTCGCTCACGTCGATCTCTACCGGCTGGCGACGCTCGACGACGAGGACCCCGACCTGCTCGCCGACTACCTCGGCCCGCAGACTGTCGGGTTCGTCGAATGGCCGCGCGGCGAGGAGGCGGCGCTCGCCGCGCTCGCCCGACCGGCCGCACGCGTGCTGCTCGAGCATGAGGGCGGGGACCGTCGCAGGGTGACGATCGGATGAAGGTCCTCGGCCTCGATACCGCCACCCGCGCGACGTCCGTGGCGGTCCTGGACACCGAGACCGGGGCGGTGCACGAGCGCCGCGACGATCCGCCCTCCGGCGCGAGGCCGCGGCATACCACCCGGCTGCTCCCACTGGCCGCGGAGGCTCTGGCCGACTGCCACACCGACTGGTCGGGCATCGGGCTGATCGCGGTCGGCGCCGGGCCGGGGACGTTCACCGGGATCCGCATCGGGATCGCCACCGCGCGGGCGCTCGCGGCGGCGCGCTCGATGCCGATTGCGAGCGTCTCGACGCTGCAGGCGCTCGCCGCGGGTGCGGCCGGGACGGCGGGTGAGCAGGAGCGGGTGCTGGCCGTGCTCGACGCTCGCAGGGGGGAGGTGTTCGTTGCCGGCTGGGAGCCCGAGGCCACCGGGTCGACCGGCCGCGAGCCGCTGCTGGCCGCCCGAGCCATCGCGCCCGCGGCGCTTGCGGAAGCGCTCGCCGGTTCGGAGGTGCCGTGGCTGGCCATCGGCGACGGCGTGATCGCCTACCGCGCGGCGGTCGAGGATGCGGGGGCGCGTGCTCCGGCCGACGACTCGCCGCTGCACCGGGTGAGTGCCGCGGCGATCTGCCGCCTCGCGCTCACCGCGCCGGTGGGAACCGCCGACGACGTTCATCCGGACTACCTGCGCGAGCCCGATGCCCAGCTCGCATCCGTGCGAGGCCAGGCGCGATGAGCTCGCCGGCGTTCAGCGTGCGACGGCTGGCGTATGCCGATCTGCCTCAGGTGATCGCGATCGAGCGGCGAGCATTCACGACTCCGTGGTCTCTGGCGATGTTCGTGCTCGAGTTGTCCAAGCAGACGAGCGTGTGCCTGGGGGCGGTGGAGGGGAGGGACGGACCGCTGCTCGGGTACCTCATCTGTGCGCGGTACGACACCATCTGGCACCTGATGAACGTCGCGGTCGACCCGGTCCACCGCCAGGCAGGAGTGGGGTGGGGGATGCTGACCGAGATGATCGAGCGCGCGGGGCCCGACGAGCCCTACACGCTCGAGGTCCGTGAGTCCAACGCCTCGGCGATCCGCCTCTATGAGCGGCTGCATTTCCGCACCGCCGGAAGGCGACCGCGCTATTACCGCGACAACGGCGAGGACGCCCTGATCATGTGGCGAACCGCCGAGACCGTCGCGCTGGACACCGACCCGAGCCGATCGACCACCCGCAACCCGACCTTCCCGCCGACATGATCCTTGCGCTGGAGACCAGCTGTGACGACACGTGCGCGGCGGTCATCACCGCCGACGGGGAGATCCGCTCCAACGTCATCTCCTCGCAGGGGATCCACGACCGCTACGGCGGCGTGGTGCCCGAGATCGCGTCTCGTCATCACCTGACGCTGATCGACGACGCGGTTGCCGATGCGCTGCGCAGGGCGGAGGTGACGCTGGCCGACTGCGAGCTGGTCGCCGTCACCCAGGGCCCGGGGCTCGTGGGCGCACTCCTGGTCGGGCTGGCGAGCGCCAAGGCCACCGCCGCGGCGGTCGGCCTGCCGCTCGCCCCGGTGGATCACCTCCACGGCCATGTCGCCGCGAGCTTCTTGAAGCCGGAGCCGTTCGAGCCGCCGTTCGTCTCGCTGATCGCCAGCGGCGGGCACACCTTCCTCGCGCACGTAAGTGACCATGGCGCCGGCTACGAGGTCCTCGGCCAGACGCTCGACGACGCCGCCGGGGAGGCGTTTGACAAGGGCGCGCGGCTGCTCGGGCTCGGCTTCCCCGGCGGGCCGGCGCTGCAGCGACTGGCGGCCGACGGCGACCCGGAGGCGTTCACGTTTCCCACGGGCGCACGGGTGAGAGGGCTCGACTTCTCATTCGCAGGGCTCAAGACGGCGCTCCTGTACGCCGTGCGCGACCTCGGCCCCACGGAGACCGAGCGCCGGCGAGCGGACCTCGCGGCCGCCTATCAGCACGCGATCGTCCAGGCCCTCACCGTGCGCGCCGAGCGCGCGCTGCAGCAGACCGGCCTTGACCGGCTGGCGATCGGCGGCGGCGTCGCCGCCAACGGCCCGCTGCGCGAGCGGCTCGCCTCGCTCGGGGTGGCGCTCGAGGTCCCACCGATCGCCCTGTGCACCGACAACGCGGCGATGATCGCCTCCGCTGCGCGCTACGTCGAGGCGATCCCCTACCCGGACTATCTCTCGCTCGACGTGTTCGCCACGGGCGAGCGGGCGCTCGGAGCGGGAGCGCGGGCATGAGCGCCGTGCCGCAGGTCGTGCTCTACGGACGGCCGGGATGCCATCTCTGCGAGGAGGCCCGCGCGGTCATCCGGCGCGTCGGGGCCACGCGCCCGTTGGTGCTCACCGAGCGCAACATCGAGGAGTCCGACGAGCTGCACCGGGCCTACCTGGAGCGGATCCCCGTGATCTGCATCGACGGGATCGAGCGCTTTGAGCTGTTCGTCGACGAGCAACGGTTCGCCGCCGCGGTGGCGGCGGACCGGCCGCAACGGTCCCAGGAGCGTCTTGCGGGCCACTAGAGTCACTTCTCGATCATGAGCACCACCGTGCGCCGTGGCTCAGAGCCCGTCGTCCCAGGCCTCGAGAAGCCGGGAGAGAAGCTGTCGCTGGGCGTTGCCGCGCGCCTCTCGCGCTACCTCCAGGTGCTCACGCAGGCCAGGAAGATCGGCAAGGAGACGATCTCCTCTCAGGAGCTCGCCGACTACACGCACGTCAACTCGACCCAGATCCGCCGGGATCTCTCCGGCTTCGGCAAGTTCGGCAAGCGCGGCGTCGGCTACAACGTCGAGTCGCTGGTCAGCCAGATCCGCAAGATCCTGCGGACCGCCGGCCAGCACAACATCGCTCTGTTCGGCGCCGGGCATCTCGGGACCGCGATCGCGACCTCGGACATCTTCGCCGACCACGGCTTTCGCGTGGTGGCGATCTTCGACGTCGATCCCGAGCGGGTCGGCGGTCGTATCGGCTCGCTCACGGTCCGCCAGACCGAGGACCTGGCCACGATCGTGGAGGAGCAGGACATCGTGGTGGCGGTGCTCGCGGTCCCATCCGCCGCGGCGCAGGCCCTGGCAGACCAGCTGGTCGCCGCCAAGGTGAAGATCCTCTTCAACTACTCCGACGCGCTGCTGCAGGTGCCGCCGGAGGTCACGGTCCACACGTCGAGTCCCGCGGTCGACCTGCTGTACGCGTTGTACTTCTATCTCACCTGACGGCTTGCACACTTCGCCCCCAGGCCATTCGCTTCTCACCGTGGAGCGCGATCTCGACACAGCTCGAGCGGTGTTCGAGTCCTCGACCGACTTCACCGTGGGCATCGAGGAGGAGTTCGCGATCCTCGATCCCGACAGCCTGGAGATGGTCGGGCGCTTCGAGGAGCTCCGTGACACCGCGGAGCTTGCCGATCCCGGCCTGGCCGAGGCGATCTCCGGCGAGCTGATCGCCTCCGAGATCGAGATCCGCTCAGGGCGGGGCGAGGACCTCGCGGCCGCGCGCTCAGCCCAGCAGGACATCCGGCGCCGGCTGTTCACCCATGCGGCGACTCACTGCGCGGAGCTCGGCTCGACCGGTACCCACGCCTTCTCGGACTATCGCCGCCAGACGGTCATCCAGACCGAGCACTACCGGCGGGTCGAGCAGGGGCTTCAGTACGTCGCCTGGCGCAACAACACGTTCGCGCTGCACGTCCACGTCGGCGTCCGCGGCGCCGATCGCGCGATCGCCGTGTGCGACCGGCTGCGACCGGTTCTCCCCGTGCTGCTCGCGCTCTCGGCCAACTCGCCGTTCCTCGACGGACGGGACTCCGGCCTGCACAGTGCGCGCACCCAGACGTTCACCAAGAGCTTCCCGCGCTGCGGCGTGCCCGACCCGTTCGGCGACTGGAGCTCCTTCGCGGAGTACATCGCATGGCTCTATCGCACCCAGTCGATCGTCGAGTACACGCAGGTCTGGTGGTCGATCCGGCCGCATCTGTCGTTCGGGACCGTGGAGGTGCGGATCTGCGACGCGCAGCCCACCGCACCGCAGTCAGACGCGCTCGCCGCGCTGATCGTCGCCTGCGTTGCCCAGGCGGCGCGCGATCACGACGAGGGCGTTCCGGCTGAGCTCATGGCGGGGCGGCTGATCGAGGAGAACATGTGGCGGGCGATCCGCTTCGGCCTCGACGGCTCGCTGATCGATCTGGTCTCCGGCGAGCTGTACCCGGCGGCGGCCGCCGGCGAGCGGCTGCTCGCGTGGACCGCCCCGATGCGCGATGAGCTCTCGATCGACGTCGCGATGCCGGCGCTCAACGGCGCTCAGCGCCAGCGCCGGATGATCGAGGAAGGGCTCGGACCTCACGAGGTCTACGCTCAGGTGCAAGCCGACACCCGCGAGACGTACTCTCGTGGGGTTTCCGATCCGGCGTCCGTCCTGCGCGGACGCTGACGGCCAGTACGAGGAGGAGATCACATGAGCGCCACCGGCCAGCCGTCCGAGGAGGAACTGCGAGCCGCGTATGAGGCGGAGATCAAGCAGATTCGTGTCGAGCAGATCCTGCTCGAGCAGCTCGTGACGCTGATCAACCTCGGCATGCGCCGCACCGGTCTGCAGCCGGGCACCGAGGACGAGCGTGATCCGGCGCAGGTGCGCGTCGCGATCGAGGGGGTGCGCGCGCTGCTGCCGCTCGTCGAGGACGGTGTCGGCGCCGAGCAGACGGCGGCGATCCGCCAGGCGCTCTCCCAGATGCAGATGGCCTACGTCCGGATCGGTGGTCAGGAGACCGCCGCGCCGGGGGCGCCGGCGCCGAGCCCGGCGGGAGAACCCGCGCCCCGGGAGCCCTCGGAGATGGATGATCCCCGCCCCGGCGAGCCCGGCGGCGCCGGCGAGCCGGGGGCGGCGGCGCCGCGGCCCGGGGAGGTCCCGAGCGATGCGGGCCCGGCCCAGCGCAGCGGTCGTCTCTGGGTCCCCGGGCAGCGCTGATCCACCCTCGCAGTGGCGGGGCCGCAGCGCTGGCGTCCGCCCACTCCCGATACACTGCGGCCGCCTTGTGTGAGACGTGTCGCCTGCGAAAGGGCGACCGAGCATTTCCAATGATCGACCGCGCCGCGGCGCGGTCGTCGTCATTCTTTGGGAGAGGACATCTGTGACCAGTTTTCTGTCGCACCACGGTGACGTGATCGCGCTGGTGTGCGCGTTCTGCGCCATCGGCTATGGGGTCATCACTTCCCGCGCGCTGCTTGCGCTGTCGCCGGGCAACGAGCGGATGCAGTCGATCTCGGCCGCCGTGCAAGAGGGCGCCTCGGCGTACCTGACCCGCCAGTACACGATCATCGCCGCGGTCGGCGTGGTCGTCTTCATCATCCTGATCCCGCTGCAGAACATCCGGGTGGCGATCGGGTTCCTGATCGGCGCCACGCTGTCGGCGGGAGCAGGCTTCGTCGGCATGAACGTGTCTGTGCGCGCGAACACGCGAGTGGCCGAAGCGGCCCGCGGCGGTGTGAGCAAGGCGCTCTCGGTCGCCTTCCGCGGCGGCGCGGTCACCGGCATGCTCGTCGTCGGCCTGGCCCTGTTCGGCGTCGCGGGCTACTACGGAATCCTCACCTGGATCCTCGGCGAGTCCACGCGCGAGGCAGTCGACGCGCTCATCGGCCTGTCCTTCGGCGGCTCATTGATCTCGGTCTTCGCCCGGCTCGGCGGCGGCATCTTCACCAAGGGTGCCGACGTCGGCGCGGACATCGTCGGCAAGATCGAGGCCGGCATCCCCGAGGACGACCCCCGCAACCCGGCCGTGATCGCCGACAACGTCGGCGACAACGTCGGCGACTGCGCCGGCATGGCGGCCGACCTGTTCGAGACCTATGCGGTGACCGCGGTCGCGGTGATGCTGCTCGGGATCCTCTCGTTCCACGGGCACGACAAGGCGATCGCGCTGTATCCGCTCGTGCTCGGCGGGATCTCCATCATCGCGTCGATCATCGGCACGTTCGCCGTGCGCTCGCGCGCCGGCAACGTCGAGCGCGCGCTGTACCAGGGCCTCGTCCTCTCTGGAGGCCTTGCGGCGATCGTCTTCATCCCGATCACCCGCTGGCTGATGAACAACCTGCACTACGCCTCCGGCGTCGCGGCGGCGCCGTGGTGGCACTACTACCTGTGCGCACTGATCGGGCTGGTGATCACCGCCTGCCTGTTCGTGATCACCGACTACTACACCTCGACCCGCTTCGCTCCGGTGAAGTCGACCGCGGCCGCCTCCCAGACCGGTCACGCGACGAACATCATCCAGGGGCTCGCCCAGGGCTACCAGGCGACCGCGCTCCCCGCGATCGTGATCGCGCTCGGGATCTTCGGCTCATGGAAGCTCGCCGGCGGAGGCACCAATGGCATCTACGGCATCGGCGTCGCCGTGATGGCCCAGCTCTCGCTCACCGGCCTGATCGTCGCGCTCGATGCGTTCGGGCCGATCACCGACAACGCGGGCGGCATCGCCGAGATGGCCGATCTTCCCGAGGAGGTCCGCAACGTGACCGACCCGCTCGACGCGGTCGGCAACACGACCAAGGCGGTCACCAAGGGCTACGCGATCGGGTCGGCGGCGCTCGCCGCGCTCGTGCTGTTCGACGCGTTCCAGCGAGAGCTCGTGCAGCACGGCAAGTCGGTGTCGTTCGAGATCGGCAATCCCGCGGTGCTGATCGGACTGCTCGTCGGCGGCATGATGGTGTACCTGTTCGCCGCGCTGTCGATGGAGTCGGTCGGACGCGCCGGCCAGGCCGTCGTGGAGGAGGTGCGCCGCCAGTTCCGGGAGAAGCCGGGGATCATGGACGGCTCCGAGCAGCCCGAATACGGCCAGTGCGTCTCGATCGTGACCAAGTCCGCGCAGCGCGAGATGATCCTCCCGGCGCTCATCCCGATCGTGTTCACCGTGATCGTGGGCGTGATCAGCGTCCAGGCGCTCGGTGGGCTGCTGATCGGCGTGATCGTCGTCGGTGTGTTCATGGCGATCTCGATGACCGCCGGCGGCGGCGCGTGGGACAACGCCAAGAAGCTGATCGAGGACGGCGCGTTCGGCGGCAAGGGGTCGGAGGCGCACGCGGCCTCGGTCACCGGTGACACGGTTGGCGATCCCTACAAGGACACGGCCGGGCCGGCGATCAACCCGATGATCAAAGTGGCGAACATCGTTGCACTGCTCATCATTCCGCTGATCACGTGAGCGTGGGGTAGGGGAGGGTCGGACGTTGCCCCGGGAGATGCCGCTTGCGTGGCTCTCGGCGTCGGTGGGGCGCCGGTGCGTTCGCAAGCATCTCCGGGTCAACGCCCGACCCTCCCTGACCTCTCTGGGCGCGATCATCGTGCTGCTGGCGCTCGGCTGTTCTGGGTGCGGCGGCGGCTCGAAGCGTCCGCCGAAGCCCGTGCACCATGTGAAGCCGTGGAAGCCGGGGAAGCGGGCGACTGCGCAGACGGACGTGTGCACCGTGAAGGGGAGGGCCGCGTTTGCGAAGGTCGTCGGGGTGTCGCCTGGGGCGGTGAAGCAGAGAAGGACGCATGCTCGGTCGGGGGCGGCGGTGTGCGTGTTCAGTGCCGGGCGGGTGGTGGCGTCGGTCTCCGTGAGCGGTGCGCCGGATGCGTTCGCGGTGATGGAGCGCCAGGCGGAGGAGCAGGCGCAGATCTTCGGGGCCAAGCGGTTCACCCCAGCGCCGCAGCTGATCCTTGGCCTCGGGGCGGACGCGTACTGGTTCCCGGCCCAGCACCAGGTGATGACGACCGAGGGGATCAACCTGATCGCGGCGACGATCGTGCACTGGCCGCACGCGCGTGTGGCTCGCCGTCGCGCGCTGGGTACCGCGCTTGATCGCCCGTACCTCGGAAAGATCGACAAGAAGCTCCTGAGAGGCCCGGCGCCGTGAGCCGGGGCGTGACGCAGCGGGCCGCCGTGGCCCGTTCGCGCTCGCGGATCGACGTTCCCTGAGTGCGCGTCAGCGCGGATACGAGTCCGCGACACCACGATCCTGACCAGCCTCTAAGCTGCCGCGAATGTTCATCCTCATCGTCGGAGCCGGACGCGTCGGCTCAGCCGTCGCTCGCCGGGCACTCGAGGCCGGTCATACCGTGTCGGTGCTCGACTCCGATCCGCTCTCCCACGAGCGTCTCGACAAGGATCAGTCGACCACCTGGGAAGATGCCGGCGGCCGCTTCACGGTGAGCACCGCGCTCGAGGTCGATGGGCTGATCGAGGCCGGGATCGAGAACGCGGACGTCTTCATGGCAGCGACGAGCGGCGACAACACCAACCTGGTGATCTCGCAGATCGCCAAGCGCCGCTTCGACGTTCCGAAGATCGTCGTCCGCGTCGCCGATCCCGCACGCGCAGCCTGGTACGCGGAGAAGGGGCTGATCACGATCTGCCCGACCCAGAAGGCGATCGACATGGCCGAGCAAGTCGTCCTGGCGGACTGAAAAGGGGGACTGAGCGCATGTACATCATCGTCGTCGGCGCCGGCAAGGTTGGCTGGAACCTCTCCCGCGAGCTGATCACGCGGGATCAGGAGGTCACGCTGATCGAATCCGATCACCGCCGCTACCGGATTGTCGAAGAGGAGCTCGAGCACGCCGTCCAGTACGGCGACGCCACCGAGATGTGGGTGCTTGAGCGAGCTGGGATCCAGCGCGCCGATCTGGTCATCGCGGTCACCGGAGACGACGAGGACAACATCCTCATCTGCCAGGTGGCCAAGGAGAAGTACGGCTGCCAGCGGATCGTCGCCCGCGTCAACAACCCACGCAACCTCGCTCACTTCAAGCTGCTCGACATCCAGCCCGCGGTCTCGGCCACCGACCTGATCCTGCGCCTGATCGAGCACGAGGTGCCGGAGTACGGCCTGGTTCAGCTGCTCGCGCTGGAGGAGGAGCAGCTCGAGATCATCGAGATCGAGGTCGGCGAGGGCTCCGCCGCGGCGGGCTCGATGGTCCGTGACGTGCCGCTGCCCGACGGCTCGCTGATCATCTCGGTGCTGCGCGGCGGGACCGGCTCGGTCCCCAAGGGCGACTCGGTGATCCGTGCGGGCGATCAGGTGCTGCTGATCCTCAACCCCGGACTCGAGAATCAGATCACGCCGCAGTTCGCGCCGGCCCAGGTCGAGCCCTCCGTCGAGCGCTGACCCGGGCCGGGCCCGCGCGGCCCGGTCGCTGGAACGTTGACGTACCGCACAGAACCGCGCGCGCCGCGCAGGTACGGTGCCCCCATCGATCAGCACGAGGAGACGAGTTCGATGACGGTCACCGACGCCGGGAGCGCCGCCCCGGCATCCCCCACGGGAATGACGACACCGGTTGTGCCCGGCCAGGCGCCGCTGCCCCCTGGACCCGATCCGCGGTCGACCGCCCGCTGGCTGCGTCTGCTCGCCGAGCAGGAGGGGCCGCTGGACTTCCTGGACCGCATGGGCCACCGCTACGGCGACGTCACGATGCTCCGCGCGCGCCTGCAGAACCTCGCGGTCGTCCGCGGCCCCGAGGCGGTGCGCCACGTCCTGCTCGCCAATCAGGACAACTACCGCAAGTCCAACCAGTACGAGTTGCTGGCCCCGGTGCTCGGCAACGGCCTGGTGACGAGCTCCGGTGAGCTGTGGCAGCGCCAGCGCAGGCTGGTGGCGCCGATGTTCGCCAAGCGCCATCTCGGCGTGTTCGCCGATCACATGGCTCAGGCCGCCGGCACCGCACTTGACGCCTGGGAGCGGCAGTGGCCCGACGGGCATCCGCTCGAGCTGGCCGAGGAGATCCTGCACATCGGGCTGGACACCGTGGGCCGCGCGCTGGTCGGCCACGACTTCACCGACCGTGCCAGCGAGTTCGGTGCCGCGCTGGGCAATGCCCTGCACCAGGTCGGAGCGATCGGCCGCGCGGCGAGCGTGACCGCCACCCAGTACCTGCCTCACATGACGATCATGCGCGCGGCGATGGTCACGCAGCACCGCCGCTACCGCAGCGCGATGAGCTCGGCCGAGGTGCTGCAGAAGATCAGCGCCGAGATCGTGGACGAGCGGCTGCGTCACGGCCACGGCGATTCAAATGACCTGCTGCGGCTACTGATGGAGGCCACCGACGAGGAGACGGGCCGGCGCATGGACCGCCGGCAGGTGGTCGACGAGCTGCTCACCTTCACCGCCGCCGGGCACGAGACGACCGCACATGGCCTCGCGTGGATGTATTACCTGCTCTCCCAGCACCCCGCGGCGCGCGAGCAGATGGAAGCCGAAGTCGACGCGGTGCTCGGCGGGCGCATACCGACCGGCGAGGACGCCGAGCGGCTGCCCTGGACGCGGGCCTGCTTCGAGGAGGCGATGCGGCTGTACCCGCCGGTCTGGCACGTGCAGCGGGTTCCGATCGAGGATGACGTCGTCGGCGGATACCGCATCCCGGCGGGGACACTGGTCTTCGTCTCGATCTGGTCGACGCATCGGGACCCGGGAGTCTGGGAGAACCCGGCCGGCTTCGACCCGCGCCGATTCCTCGGCGACGCGCCCAAGCAGCGTCCCCGGTTCGCCTACCTTCCGTTCAGTGGGGGCCGGAGGATCTGCGTCGGGCACGGCTTCGCGATGATGAACGCGACGATCCTGGCGGCGATGATCGCCCAGCGCTTCCGCTTCGACGTCATCCCCGGCGCGCCGATCGTGCTCGACCCGACGGTCACCATCCGCCCGTTGCACGGGATCCCGGTGACCCTCCACCGCCGGCAGGGCGCACCCGACCTGCTCAAGTGAAGGGCCGCAGGTGCCGAAGTTCTATACTGAGGATCTGCACCACAGGTGTGATTACCCCTGGGGAATGGTGTAATCGGCAACACGCGACACTCTGGATGTCGAATTTGGGGTTCGAGTCCCTGTTCCCCAGCTTCTCCGGCGGCGCCTCTCACGGCGCCGCCCGTATTTCAGGCCGCATCGGCCCTGACGCCGGTCCGGCCGAGGCCGGGCCGGAGCCTCCTCAGGGGTCCGCGAACTCCGCGGGCTCGCCCGAGAAGCCCGCCGTGACCGCGGCCAGTTGATTGGGCGAGCCGATCAGCTCGAGCTGGAGCTCGGCCTCGAGCGCGAGCGTCTCGGCGGGCTCACCGGTCCACGCGCTGTCGTACAGGCGCTTGGCGCGGCGGACCGCGTCCGGTGAGCGCGCCGCGATACGGGCAGCCACCTCGAGGGCTTCGTCGAGCGGGTCGTCGCTGACGCGGGTCACCAGGCCGAGCGTGGCCGCTTCATCGCCGCTCACGCTCCGCCCCGTGTAGGTGAGCTCCTTGGCGACGTCGATCGACACGAGCCGGGGCAGGCTGCGAGTGATGCCCATGTCAGGGATCAGGCCCCATTTGACCTCCATGACCGACAACCGCGTGTCGGGTGCCGCGATGCGGATGTCGGCGCCGAGCGCTATCTGCAGGCCGCCGCCGAGCACTGAGCCGTGCAGCGCCGCAACCACCGGCATCGGCAGCGTGAGCCAGTCATGCGAGGCGCGTTGAAACCAGTTGGGGACGTCGCCGCGGACGCGGTCGGTCAGGCCGGCCACGCCGTCGCCCGCCGCCATGATCGAGACGACGTCGAGCCCTGAGCAGAAGCTCGGGCCGTCGCCGTGGAGCACGACCGCCCGCACCCCGGATTCACTCCGCAGCCGGGTGGCCGCCGCGAGGATCGCGTCGAACATCTCGACATCGAGCGCGTTGTGCTTTTCGGGTCGCGTGAGGGTGACCGTGGCGACGTGACCGTCGATCGCGACCGCGACGCGGTCGCTCATCGCCGTGGCGGGTCGACCCGCAACTCGTCGCCGACCCGCACGGTGCCGCCCGCCAGCACCTCGCCGTGGACCCCGAACGGCAGCGGCTCCGTGGTCCGCGTCTGCAGCCGGTAGGTGGCGAGCATCTTCAACGTCGGCAAATCGACCTCGCCGGACTCCGCGCCGCGGGTGGTGGTCACGCATCGGCCGACGTTGCCGTGGATGCGCAGGCGCGCCGCGCCGACCTCGAGCTCGTGCCCGAGCCAGCCATCCTCGGCGTGCGGTTCGACGCCGTCGATCTCGATCAGCATCCGAAAGCGCCGTGCATCGACCGGAGCGCGAGGGCCGGGGCGCGCCGGTCCCTCCGCCCGTCCCAGCTGCTCGAGCGACCCGCGTGAGACCAGGGAGATCGCCCCGGCCGGGCCGCGATCGACGGCGGAGCCGTCGGCGACCAGACGGAGCGGCTGTCCGACCTGGCGGGAGAGCGCCTCTGCCCACGGTCCCTCGACCAGGCGCGCGCGGCGCACGGATCCGAAGAACGTGGTCTCGAGCTCGGGGCCGAGCCGGACCGGAGCCTCCGCTTGCTCCTCGTCGGCGAAGCGGAGCGCCAGCACGCCCGCCGCCGGGTCGTACTCGGCGGTCACCGTCTGCAGCGCGCCCAGCCGCTTGCCGTTGACCATGGCGCCCTCTTCGTCCACGAGATAGAACGCGCGATCGCCTTGGGCCCCCGCGAGCCCGAGCTCGATGGAGTCGACGGCCCGGATCCGAAGCCCCTTGATCGGGGTCGTGTGCAGGGCGGTGACGGTGATCGTCATCGACCCAAGGTTAGGCCCCCCGCCCGCCGACGCTCATGCTGCGCGCTGGCGCTCCCAGTCGCTGTAGAGCTGCCAGTAGCGGCCCTCGGCGCGCAGCAGCTCCTCGTGCGAGCCCTGCTCGACGATCCGGCCGTGCTCCATGACCAGGATCCGTGCGGCGCCGCGGATGGTCGAGAGGCGGTGGGCGATCACGATCGCGGTGCGCCCGGCGATCAGCCGCCGAAGCCCCTGCTCGATCAGCCCTTCGGTGTGGATGTCGACGTTGGCGGTCGCCTCGTCGAGCACGAGGATCCGCGGGTCGGCGACGAGCGCCCGCGCGAAGGCGACCAGCTGACGCTGCCCCGCCGAGAGCTGGACGCCGCGTTCGCCGATCTGAGTGTCGTAGCCGTTCTCCAGCGCGCTGATGAACTCGTCGGCGCCGACCGCCCGGGCAGCCTCGCGGATCTGTTCGTCGGAGGCGTCGGCGCGGCCGAAGGCGAGATTCTCACGCACCGTCCCGCTGAACAGGAAGCCCTCCTGGGGGACGATCCCCATCTGCGAGCGCAGCGAATGGGCGGTGATCGAGCGCAAATCGTGGCCGTCGACCGACACCGCGCCCTCGCTCGGGTCGTAGAAGCGCGAGACGAGCTTGGCGAACGTCGACTTCCCGGCGCCGGTCTCGCCGACGAGCGCGATCGTCTGTCCCGGTTCGATCACCAGATCGATGTCGCGCAGCGCCCAGCGGTCATCCTCGGCGGCCCCGTACTGGAACGAGACCCCGTCGAATTCGACGCGGCCCCGGATCGGCGGCAGCGTCGCGGCGTCCGGCGCATCGACGAGCTCGGGCTCCTCGTCGAGCAGGCCGAGGATCTTGTCGAGCGCGGCCATGCCCGACTGGTAGGTCGTGTAGAGCTGGGAGAGCGACTGGATCGGGCTGAAGAAGTTGTTCAGCGCCGCGATGAAGCCGAACACCACGCCGGTCGACGTATGGCCGTCGATCACCTCGATGCCGCCGATCACGAGGATCTCGACCGTGACCAGGGCGGAGACGAGCTCGACGGCGGGGAAGTAGGAGGCGTTCAGATGAACGGTCCGCATGTTCACCCGCCGGTTCTCCTCGTTGAGCGCGGCGAACTCATCGAGGTGGCGCTGCTCGCGGCCGAATGCGCGGACGGTACGGATCCCGGAAAGCGTCTCCCCGAGATATCCGGTGATCGCGGCGATCTTCTCGCGCGTCAGGCGGTAGGCACCCGCTGAGGCGATTCGGAAGGCGAGCGCGCCGGCCAGCAGGAACGGCAGGGCGATGAACGTGAGCAGGGCGAGGTGCAGGTCCAGCCAGAGCAGGATGCCGATGACGCCGATCAGCGTCAGGCCCGACTCGATCAGCGTCGCCAGCCCATCCTCGACGAGCTGGTCGAGCGCCTCCACGTCGTTGGTCATGCGGCTGATGATCACGCCGGCGATGTTGCGGGAATAGAAGCCGATCGAGAGCTGCTGCAGATGGTCGAACAGGCGCAGGCGCAGGTCCTGCAGCGCTCGCTGGCCGACCCAGCCGACGAGGTAGGTCTGGATGTAGGTGCAGACCCCGTAGACGATCGCCGACACCAGGAAGATCGCGACGACGGCGTACAGCGCGCCGACGTCGTGGCGCTCGATGCCCTTGTCGATCGCGACCTTGGCGAGCGGGGCGGGCGCGAGTGCCGCGGCGGTCGCCGCCACCAGCGACACGAACATCCCCAGAACGCGCCATCGGTACGGAGCGAGGATCTCGGCCAGCCCGCGCAGCTTGCGAGTCCCGCCACTCGTCTCGGCCAGGCGCCGGCGCAGTTCGCCGCGTGATGCGCGCATCGAGCTCATCGTGAGACCTCCAGCTCGTCGTCCTCGACCTGGAGCACCGGGCCTCCGGCGACGATCTCGCGGTAGAGCTCGGAGATCTCCAGGAGCTCCTCGTGGCTGCCGTCGGCGGTGACCTGGCCGTCCTCCAGCACGACGATCCGCTCGGCGAGCGCGATCGTCGAGAGCCGGTGGGCGATCACGAAGGTGGTGCGCCCCGCCATCACCTCGGCGAGCGCCTCCTTGATCTGCTGCTCGGTCGAGGCGTCGACCGAAGAGGTGGCGTCATCGAGGATGAGGATCCGGGGCCGCGCCAGGATCGCACGGGCGATCGCCAGTCGCTGGCGCTGGCCGCCGGACAGCGTGAGCCCTCGTTCGCCGATCCGGGTGTCGTAGCCCTGCGGCAGCCGCTCGATGAACCCGGCTGCCTGGGCCGCCGTGGCCGCGCGGCGCACCTCGTCACGCGTCGCCTCAGGCCGCGCGTAGGCGATGTTGTCGTGGACCGTGGCCGAGAACAGGAACGGGTTGTCCTCGACGATCGCGATCTCATGCCGCAGCTCGTGCACATCGAGCGAGCGGACGTCCACACCGTCAATCGAGACCGAGCCCGTGGACGTGTCGTAGAGCCGCGGCAGCAGCGACACGAGCGCGGACTTGCCGGAGCCCATCGCGCCCACGAGCGCGACGGTCTGGCCGCCGGGGACCTCGAGATCCACGTCGGCGAGCGCCGGGTGCGTGGCGCCCTCGAAGGTGAGCCCGACGCCGCGCAGCGTGACCGCCCCGGTACCGGGGGCCAGCTCGGCGGGTTGCTCGGGGGAGGTGATCCGCGGCGCCCGATCGAGCACCTCGAAGATGCGCGCTCCCGAAGCCGTCGCGCGTTGGCCGGCGCCGAGTAGATAGCCGAGCTGCTGCATCGGTGCGATCAGCATCAGCAGGTAGGCGTAGAAGGCGGTGAAGGCGCCGACGCTGAGGTTGCCGTGGATGACCTCGCGTCCGCCGAACAGCAGGATCGCGGCGAGCCCGAGGTTGGGAAGGAGCGTGATCATCGGGTTGTAGAACGCCTGGATCCGGGTGGCGAGCAGCTGTTGGTCGAAGACGCGCTGCACGGTCACGCCGAAGCGGGCGTACTGCCGCTCCTCCTGCGCGAACGCCTTGATCACGCGGATGCCCGACACGGTCTCCTCGGTGTCGGCGGTGAGCTCGGCGATCCGCTGCTGGGCCTCCTGCATCGCGGGCCGCGAGCGGTGTCCGTACCGGTACGCGATCAGCACCACGAACGGGACCGGCGACAGCGAGATCGCCGCCAGCCCTGGCTGCAGCACGAACATCGCGACGGCGGCCAGCGCGATCGTGACCAGTGCCTGGGTGATGAGCGGCAGTCCGTATCCCAGGAAGAAGCGGACCGCCTGCAGGTCGACGGTTGCGCGTGACATCAGCTGGCCGGTCTGCGTGCGGTCGAAGAAGCCGAGCTCCAGGCGCTGCAGCTGCGCGTACAGCGCCTCGCGCAGGTCGACCTCGACGGCGAGCGACACCCGACCGGCGACCAGCCGCCGCATGACGCTGAACCACAGCCGCGCGAGCCCCGCGAGCAGAATCGCGCCGCAGAGCTCGAGCAGTTCCGTGCGATCGCCGCGGCGCACCGCGTTGATCGCCACCCCGGTGAGGTATGGGATCAGGACGGTCCCGATGAGCGCTCCTCCGGCAAGTACGAACGACGCCGTCGTCCCCCTCCGGTAAGGCGCGAGGAAGCCGAGCAGTCGCCGGAACGTGCTCCGCGATCTGGATTGGTCTGTGCGAAGCACTGGAGGCATGCTTCAAAAAGGATAGGAACCCCGGAGCGGTGGTTCCGGTCCTTCGCGCGCGCGTGTCAGAAGATCGGCGGCGGCAACGGCCCTGCGTCCTGCGCGCCGAGGTGCTCGACTTCGAACCCGTGCCTCTCGGCGAGCCGCGCCGCGATCAGCGAGCGGTGGCACGCTGACGCGGCGGCCTCCACGCACAGCAGCGCGGCGCGGCCGTGAACCGGGAGGTCGCCCAGCAGCTCGTCGAGGTCTGCCTCGTCGAGGATCTCGGCGGTGTAGCGGGCGATGTATCCATCCGAGAGCTCCTCGCGCGAGCGCTTGCCGACCCCCGCCCGATCGTCGGCGGCGTACTGGAGCTCGCGCAGCTCCGTGGTTGGGGCCAGCTCGGAATGGTGGCTGTAGCCGATCTGGTGGTCGGCCAGGCGCCGGATGAGCCGCTGGGCGTTGGCCCAGGCGTACTGGCTGCCGCGCACGCCGCGTCGCTGGCGGACGTCGACGACGAGCGTCACTCCCGCCTGGTCAAGGGCCTCGATGAAGCGCTCGCCGTCGAAGCCATAGACGCCGATCGTTGCGATCCGGGGCATGGAGTCCGATGCTCGCAGACCTCTCTTCTGTGCGCTATGCGAACAGTCGTGCGTACCGTGGCCGGGATCTGGGTAGGCTCGCCGAGCGTGATTGTCAAGCCGGTTGAGGAACCGGCGGGAGAGAGGAGAGCCGATGTCGACCGCTGCCATTGCCGCCGAGCCTCGTTCGCAGGGCTGGAGGCTCACCAGGGGAACACTTGCCGCCGCGGCGCTCGCCGTGTGTGTCGCGCAGATCGCACTCGCGATCCCGGCGGTGCTCAACGGGCTCTTCCAGCAGGATCTGGGGACCACCGCATCCCAGCTGACCTGGATATCGGATGCGTTCCTGGTCCCGGTCACCTTGTTCGAGCTGTCGTTCGGCGTGCTCGGCGATCTGTTCGGGCGCAAGCGGCTGCTGCTCATCGGAGCCGGGCTGATCGCCGTGGGCGAGCTGGTCTCGGTCCTCACCCCGGGCGCCGGCACCGCGACCTCCAGTCGCGTGCTCGTGCTGTGGATCGGCCAGGCGCTCTCGGGGCTCGGCTCGGCAGCGCTGTTCCCGACGACCCTCGCGATGATCGCGGCCGGTACCCACACCGCCCACGAGCGCGGTCGCTCGATCGCGATCTTCGCCGCGGCGCTGTCGACCGGCGGCTTCCTGTCCCCGCTGCTGGGCGGGCTGATCGTGCGGCTGCACTGGGGCTCGGACCCGACCGCCAACTGGCGCTGGGCGTTCATCCTCGTACTCGGCCTGTCGGTGGCGAGCTTCGCCGTGTCGCTGCTGTTCGCGGAGAATTCGTCGGCCCCGGAGGGCCGCTCGCTGGACTGGCCGGGACAGGTCACGATCGCGGTCGCGCTGTTCGGGCTGCTGTTCGCGATCATCCAGGCCTCGACGGTCGGCTGGGGCAGCGCGCAGGTGATCGTGGGCTTCCTCGTCGCGGCGGTCTTCCTCGCGCTGTTCGTCGTCGCCGAGCGCCGGGCGCCGGCGCCGCTGCTGCGCCTCGACCTGTTCTCACGCCGCCAGTTCGCGGTCACGGCGCTGGTCACGGTCTCGGGCATGTTCGCGATGCTCGGCACCTGTTACGCGGTGAGCGTCCGGCTGTCGGCGATCCAGGATTTCAGCCCGCTGAAGACGTCGATCGCGTTCCTGCTGCTCAACGGCCTCACGTTGCTGCAGGTGCCGCTGACGATGCGGATCCTGCCCAAGTGGAATCCGCGCTGGATGCTGGTGATCGGGTTCGGGCTGATGACCATCGGCGACTTCTGGCTGGCGCTGGCGGCCAAGGGGACGGTCACCTACGGCCCGATCGTGCCCGGACTGGCTCTGGTCGGATTCGGCTTCGCATTCTCGGTCTCCTCGGTCACCGCCGTGGCGGTCAACTCGGTCGAGGTCCGGCTCGCCGGTATGGCGAGCGGGGCGACCAGCCAGCTGCGCGACTTCGGCTTCACCCTCGGCCCGGCGATCATCGGCGCGATCGCGCTCAGCCGGGCGGCGTCGACGGTCCATCAGCACATCGCCTCCAGTCCGGCGGTTCAGAAGGCGCTGGCCGCCTTCTACGCGGCTCCGGCACACGTGCCCGCCGCCGCGCGCGCCCAGGTGGCGGCGGCGGTGGGGGCGGTGAAGTCCGGCCCGCTCGGCGCCAACGCGGTGCCTCCGACGGTCGGCGGCAAGCCGTTCAACCCGATCCACTTCATCGCCTTCCATGCGCTCGACCACGCCTATCGGACGGGCTTCGTGGTCTGCGGGGGCGCGGCGCTGCTCTCGTTCCTACTCGCCGGCGTCGCACTCGGCGGGATCCGCCACGACGACGCGGAGCCGCCGCCGGCCTGAAAACCGGCCGCCCGCGCCCGAGCACGTCGAACCGGCGTCGTGGATCCGGCGGCCGGCAAGTAGTCCGGGCGGGCGTCCAGGTCCGTCGCACCGCTCCCTGGACGCAGCGCCCACCCCAAGGGAGGCGCCGGGACGCGCCCGTCTGGACGTTCGTTGGAGCACAGCGGTCCAACGAGCGTCCAGTGAGCGGCATGGAGCTTGGACGTTCGGCCATCTTGCGCCGACACCGAGAGCGACATGGCAAGGATGCTTCGGTCGATTCTCCTCACGCTGGTCGCGCTCGCGGCAACGCTGTGCGCGACGGCAGGCCTGGCGACGGCACGCACCGTCCAGTTCTCCTGGCAGCCCGACGCGCAGCGGTTCTGGCACGTGGACGGCCCCGCGGTCATCTCCCTGTTCCACAACGGCCAGTGCACGATGTGGGCGCAGGAGCGCCGGCCCGACATCGTGCGCCAGGGAGTCAAGGCGATCGTCGCCCGTGAGATCTCCTCAGGCCAGCCCGAGAACATGGGCGACTGGGACGCCAGGTTCTGGATCGGCAATGCGCGGCAGGCCGGGATCCCCACCGGTCACGCGCCGCGCGCCCGTGCGCTCATCGTCTTTCAGCCCGGCGTGCTCGGCGCCGGCTCGTCGGGTCACATCGCGTTCGTGCAGCGGGTGTATCCCGACGGTTCCTTTCTCATCTCCGAGATGCACGCCCCGGTGTTGTGGCGGGTCACACACCAGCGCCTGACGGCGGCCGATGGCCGGCTGCCAGGCGTGGCGTTCATCTACTGAGGGTGCGAACGGGAGGACCGGCGCCGGCGGGCGGCTCCGGTCCTCCCACGCAGCCCACTGCGTCAGCGCGACGTGAAGTCGCTCTCGAGCTCGCCGAGGTTGGCGTAGCCGAGTCCGCTGCCCGGGTTGAAGTCGGTCCCCGGCGTGCCCGTGTAGTACAGGTTGTCGCTGGAGAACGCTCCCGGCAGAGCCCTGGTGACGCCGGTCGTGGCGTTCGTGGTCGAGAGGTACTCGCTGCCCTGGAACTGCTGATCGATGTCGATCGGGGTGAACGGCGAATTCGCCGACTGCGCGGCCGAGTAGATCACCGGGTTCCAGAAGCCGACCCGATGCCCCAGCGCGCTCGCATAGACCGCGTCAACACCGTTCAGCTGCGGCGCGACGAAGCTGACCCCGCCGTACTCGACGACGCTCGCCCCGTAGATCGGCTTCAGCTGCGGGTCGTAGAGCGCATAGCCGGTCTGGGGATCTCCGTCGAACGAGAGATCCGGGATCACGCGGCCGCTCGGTGCGGTCGCCGAGCTCAGCGACGGGACCGGCGTGAACGAGAACGCGGTCGGCTCGGTGATTCCGTTGACCGTCGTCGGCTGGGTTGGGGTGAAGTACTGGTAGTCGTTGAACGCGGTGACTCCACTCACCCCGTTCTGGTAGCCGGGGCGCGGCTCGATCGTGCTGTAGCCGCCGTTGCTGCCGCCGATGAACGAGAAACTCGGGTCGGTGGCGGCCGCATTCTCGCTCGGATACCCGAATGCCTTGTACAGAGGCAACAGGTACGCCCAGCCCCAGGTGATCTGCTCGGGGATGTTGACGTGGTCCTCGGCGGTCACCGTCCCGGCCGCGTTGGTCACCGGGTAGGTCTGCGTTCCGGCCTCGGTCGTGCCGCCGGTGGCGGTGGTGTACGGGCTGTCGGCCGGGCTGTTGATCGCCAGTGCGGTCGTCAGGTTGTCCGCGGTGTCCTGGTAGGCGCCGTAGTCACCGGTGGCCGTGAAGCTGCTCTGGCCCTGCGCGGCCATCTCCAGGAACGCCTCGTCGAACGTCTCGGTGTAGGTGGGCGATGTCGTCCCGGCGGCGATCGCGGCTGCCGCATAGGTCTCGGACTCACCCCAGCTGGCCGAGACCGAGCCGGCGGTGTTGTCCGACGCGGCGGCGAAGAACGCGTCGACGAAACCGACGTCGGTATTCGGGGCCTGGTAGACCACCACGTGCGCGCCGGGCGCGATCGTGCCGGACTGCTCGACGTCGAGCGTGGTCTCATCCGAGCCGAGCCTGACCTTGACCGGGCCGGCGCCGCCGTCGACGTTGTCGAGCGTCAGGCGCGAAGGTGATGCGTTGACGCCCATCGCGCTCCAGAACTTGAGCGGAACGTTTGGGTTCAGCGTCGCGAGCGTGACGATGCCGAGCGTCTGACCCTGTCCGAGGTCGCCGGCGGACTCCAGGCTGGTGAGGCCGTACTCGGACTCGAAGTCCTGGGGGGTCCGCTCACCGAGCGGGATGTGGTGCAGGCCCGAGGGCCGGTTGGCGGCGTTGCGCTTGGCGGCGATCGCCTGGCTGTCGAACGGTGCGTAGTTGCTCAGTCCGAGGATCGACAGGATGTTCGCGGCCAGATCCGACGGGACCTTGGGCTCGGCGGCCGAGGCGTAGACCTTCTGCCGCGAGGCCTTGCCGCGAGCGGGGATCTGGTAGTTGCTCTCAAGCACCGAAAGCGCGCGGTCGAACTGGCCGGCCGTGCCGCGAGCGGTCACGTCGAGGTTGTCGGGGTCGGAGCTCGAGGTGATCCCGTAGCCCGACAGATAGGACTGCAGCTCGCCGATGTACTGCGCGGTCTGGCCGTACTGCTGTGCGAACTGTGCGGTCGTCAGGTACGGACCGGTCCACCCGGACTGCACCTTGGACTCGAGCGCGCCGAGATTCTGCGCCTTGAGGATGAACGAGACCGTCATCCTGGTCTTCGCCGCGGTGGCACCCGTCTTGGCGGCACCGGGGATGAGGGTCGGGTTGATTCCCTGGGGAACGGTGGTCGGGCTGGCGTCCGATGACGCGAGCGCCGGCGTGGCGGCGAGGCCGCTGCAGACCATCGCGGCAGCGGCGATGCACGCACGCCGACGCAGCGGTCGTGAAGCGAAGTGGGTCACGGCAGGCTCCTTCCTGATCGATGTCACTGCGCTCGGCCGCGTGCTCACCCTGAGCGACCGGGTCCTCCCCAGAGCCGCCGAACCGCCGGAATCCTACCAATCGCGGCTGCCGCCCCGGCGGTGCCTGGGCGGCAGCCGCGGCGACTACACGTTGATCGCCACGTACTTGGTGTCGAGGTACTCCTCGATCCCCTCGTAGCCGCCCTCGCGGCCGAACCCGGACTGCTTGACGCCACCGAACGGAGCCTGGGCGTTGGAGACGACACCCTGGTTGAGGCCGATCATGCCGGTCTGCAGTCCCTCGCAGACGCGCAGGGCGCGCTTGAGGTTCTGGGTGTAGACGTAGGCGACCAGCCCGTACTCGGTGTCGTTGGCGGCCGCGACCGCCTCCTCCTCCTCGGCGAAGCCGAACACCGGGGCGACCGGGCCGAAGATCTCCTCCTGGCGCAGCTCGGCGTCGTTGGGGACGTCGGCCAGCACGGTGGGCTCGAAGAAGTAGCCGGCGCCGTCACGGGCCTGGCCGCCGACCACGGCGGTGGCGCCACGGCCGATCGCGTCCTGGACGAGCTCTGAGACCTTCGAGCGCTGCGTGTCGTCGATCAGCGGACCGACGTCGACGCCATCCTCGACGCCGCGGCCGACCTTCAGCGCCTTCATCTTCTGCGCGAGCTTCTCGGTGAACTCGTCGGCGACCGTCCCGGAGACATGGAAGCGGTTGGCCGCGGTGCACGCCTCGCCGACGTTGCGCATCTTGGCGAGCATCGCACCCTGGACGGCGGCGTCGACGTCGGCATCGTCGAACACCAGGAACGGCGCGTTGCCGCCGAGCTCCATAGAGAGCCGCAACAGGGTGTCCGATGCCTGTCCCATGAGCGTGCGACCGACCTCGGTCGAGCCGGTGAACGACATCTTCCGCAGCCGCGGGTCGGCGATCAGCGGACCGGTCGTCTTAGAGGATGAGGACGCGGTGAACACGTTGAGCACGCCGCCCGGCAGCCCGGCCTCCTGGAGGATCTGCGCGAGCGCGAGCATCGACAACGGGGTCTGCCCGGCCGGCTTGACCACCATCGTGCAACCGGCGGCGACCGCGGGGCCGATCTTGCGCGTCCCCATCGCCATCGGGAAGTTCCACGGGGTGATCATCAAACACGGCCCGACCGGCTGCTTCATGGTCAGGATCCGCCCGGCGCCATTGGCCGCGCGGGTGAAGCGCCCGTCGATGCGGACCGCCTCCTCGGAGAACCAGCGAAGGAACTCGGCGGCGTAGATGACCTCGGCCTTGGACTCGGTGACCGACTTGCCCATCTCGAGCGTCATCAGCAGCGCGAGCTCGTCGCTGCGCTTGATGATCATCTCGAACGCCCGGCGCAGGATCTCGCCGCGCTCCCGGGGGGCCATCGCGGCAAACGCAGGCCCGGCCTCGGCGGCGGCGTCGAGCGCCGACATGGCGTCGGCGGGCGAGGCATCGGCCACCCCGCACAACGGCTGGGCGGTCGAGGGATCCTCGACGTCGAACGTCCCCAGCTCACCATCGCGCCATTCGCCGGCGATGAACAACTGCTTGGGGACGCGATCGACGACGGACTGCTCTTGAGAGGCGGTGATCGTGCTCATGAGGCCAACCTACTGCACGCGGACTCAGGGCTTGTCACAAGCCCTGAGCCCGCGCGCGACGGGTTGGAGCACGCGGGGCGCGTGCTGGCGCACGGGGCCCCCGGTTCAGGCCGTGGCGGCGGAGGCAGGCGCGCCCTCCAGCGCCGCGGCGAGGACCTCGTTGATCGTCATCGCGAAATGGAACGTCATCGCATCTCGGACATCCTGCGGGACTTCGTCGAGGTCACCGCGGTTGCGCTCGGGGACCACGACGTCGGTGAGCCCGGCGGCGTGCGCCGCCAGCACCTTCTGCTTGAGGCCTCCGATCGGCAGGACCCGGCCCTGGAGGGTCACCTCGCCCGTCATCCCGACCGTATGGGTGACCGGACGGCCGGTGAGCAGTGAGGTGAGGGCGGTGACCATCGTCACACCGGCGCTCGGGCCGTCCTTGGGGATCGCTCCCGCGGGGACGTGCACGTGGAACGTCCGCTCCTCGAACTTCGACGGATCGATTCCGAGCTCGGCGGCATGGCCCTTGACGTAGGAGAGCGCGATCTGCGCGGACTCCTTCATCACGTCTCCCAGCTGGCCGGTGAGCGTGAGCCCCGATCCCCCGTCCATGACGGTGGCCTCCACGAACAGGACGTCCCCGCCCGCTCCGGTGACCGCCAACCCCGTCGCCACGCCCGGAACCGCGGTGCGGATGGCGGACTCCTGGAAGTGGCGCTGGCGCCCGAGCGCGTCGCGGATCTCATCGATCGCGATCGTGATCGGCGCGTTGTGCGTGCCGGAGGCGATCTTCGTCGCGGTCTTGCGCAGCACCGTCCCGAGGTCGCGCTCGAGCTGGCGCACGCCCGCCTCGCGCGTGTACTCGGTGGTCACCAGCTCCAGTGTCTGGTCGGAGATCTCGACCTCCGCCTCCCGCAGGCCGTTGCGCTCCAGCTGACGCGGCCACAGGTACCCGCGCGCGATCGCGACCTTCTCGGAGGTGGTGTACCCGTCGAAGCGGATCACCTCCATGCGGTCGAGCAGCGGCCCGGGGATCGTGTCGGCGACGTTCGCCGTCGCGATGAACATCACGTCGGAGAGATCGAGCTCCAGGTCGAGGTAGTGATCACGGAACGAGTGGTTCTGAGCCGGGTCAAGGACCTCGAGCAGGGCCGCGCTGGGGTCGCCACGCCAGTCGGCGCCGACCTTGTCGACCTCGTCGAGCATGATCACCGGGTTCATCGTCCCCGCGTCGCGCAGCGCGCGCACCAGCCGGCCCGGCATCGCGCCGATGTAGGTGCGGCGGTGACCGCGGATCTCGGCCTCGTCATGGACGCCGCCGAGGCTCATCCGAACGAACTTGCGGCCGGTCGCGCGGGCGATCGACTCGCCGATGCTCGTCTTGCCGGTGCCGGGCGGTCCGATCAGGGTGAGGATCGCCCCGGAATGAGAGTTTCGCCGTCCGGCACTCGTCAGCTCGTCATTGCCGGCGACGTCACTCTGCCGCTCCACGCGCAGCTTCTTGACCGCGATGTACTCGGTGATGCGATCCTTGACGTCGTCGAGCCCCGCGTGGTCCTCATCGAGGATCTCCCGGGCGTAGCCGGGGTCAAGGCGCTCCTCGGAGCGCTCGTTCCACGGGACCGAGAGCAGCGTGTCGAGGTACGTGCGGATCACGCTCGACTCCGCCGACTGCTCGCCCATCCGCTCCAGGCGGCCGAGCTCCTTGAGCGCCTGCTCCTCGGCGTCCTGCGGCATGTGGGCGTCCTCGATCTTGGTGCGGTACTCCTCGACGACCGAGGCGTCGTCCTCGTCGAGCTCCTTGCGGATCGAGTCCATCTGCTTGCGCAGGAAGTACTCGCGCTGCTGCTTCTCGGCGCCGGACTCGACGTCCTCGCGGATCCGCTTACGGACCTGAAGCTCGGCCAGACGCTCCCGCTGGTAGCCGAGCGCCAGCTCGAGACGCTCGGTGACGTCGAGCGTCTGCAGCAGGTTGACCTTCTGCTCGTAGGTGAGGTCGGGGGCGTAGCCGCTCGTGTCAGCGAGCGTGCCCGGCTCAGAGATCGAGCGCAGGAACCCCGCCACCCGGCCGTCCGCGTCGCGGATGTCGAGGATCTCCTCGACGGTGGCGCGGTATTCCCGATCGAGGTTGCGGGTGCGTCCGTCGACCGGCACGGGGTCGGGGTGCTCCTCGACCTCGACGAACAGGCGGCCGTCGGGCATCGTCTGGGCGGCGCCCGCGACGCCGCGATGGAGGCCCTGCAGGGCGTAGGCGCGCCCTCCGCCGGGCAGGCGGACCTTGTCGGTGACCTCGGCGACGGTGCCGATCGAGGCGAAGTCCTGCTCATGACGGGGCACGAGGAGCACGCGCTCCTCGTCGCCGGCGTCGATCGCCAGGGTGAGCGACATGCCCGGGAAGACGACGACGTCGTCCAGCGGGACGAGAAGGAGGCGGCTCATCAAGTCTTCACTTTCAGTAGCAACTTACGAAGAATAAGGGGAAAGCATACCACCGCTCGGAACAGGGACGTGCACACGATCTGCGTGGTGTCGACTGAGATTATAGGTGTGGTTCGGACGCGCATCGGGCGTGGGTACGGCGACCCGCGGATATGCCACCATGAGAGCGATGACCGATCACGACGACACGCCGGAGACAGCCCACGACGTTCTCGCGGCCGAGGAGTTCGGGATGGGGGAGGCCGACCCGGCCCTGCATGAGGCGTCCCCGCACGATGTCCTGGCCGCCGACGAGTTCGGTGTCGGCGCAGCGGATCCGGCGCTGCACCGCGGCCCGATCACAGTTCCCGCCAAGCCCGGTGCCGGGCCGAGCCCGCGTGACGTACTGGCGGCCGACGAGTTCGCCGTTCCCGCGGGGCCGCCCCCCGCGCAGGACTCCGAGCGAACGATCACCGTCGGGCCGCGCGTGCTGCTCGGAGTGGTTGCCGCGATGGCGGTTCTCCTGGCGGCTCGCCGGCGGCGCCGGCGCTGAGCGAGCGTCTAGAGCGCCCAGCTCTGGCGCATCAGCACCGGGATCTCCCGCCCGTCGCGGGTGGTTGCGGTCACGTCGACGTCGAGGCCGCCGATCATGAAGTCGGTGTGGATCCCTGACATGTTCACCCGCGCGGCGGCGCTCTCGTCCTCGCACAGGTGGGTGAAGCCGAAGCCGAGCGCGATGTGGCTGGTGGCGTTCTCGTCGAGCAGCGTGTCGTGGAAGACAAGGCCGCTCTCGCCGACGCGACTGCCCGAGTCGACCAGCGCCACCTCTCCGAGCCGCGCGGCGTTCTCATCCTGGGCGACCAGCTCACGGATCAGCTCGGCGCCGTCGTCGGCGTCGACCTGGACCGCGCGGCCGCCCTCGAAGCGGACCCGCAGCCCGCTCACCGCGCGGCCGGAGACGAGCAGCGGGCGGGTGGAGGCCACCGTCCCCTCGGTCCGCTCCGGGTCCGGGCTGGTGAACACCTCCTCGGTGGGAATGTTCGCCAGGTAGTCCACGCCCTCCGAGCTCGTCGACCCGCCGCCCTCCCACCGGGTCCTCGGCAGCAGCCCGATGGTCAGATCGGTCCCCGGTCCGCTGAAGTGCAGCGAGTCGAGCTGGGCCGCATGCAGCCGGTCGGCCATGCCGGTGAGCTCCGCGCTGCGCTCCTGCCAGGCTCGCACCGGATCGTCGGCGTCCAGCCTGCAGATCCGAGCGATCTGCTCCCACAGCTTGGTGAGCGCATCGGGGGTCTCGTCGCCGAACACCAGCGCGGCCCAGTCGGCGGTCGGCCCTGGGACGACCGTCCAGCGCAATCGCTGACGGGAGACCACCTCCATCGCCTCGGGGATCGGGACCCGGTCGCGCCCGATCCGGGCCGGGTCGACATCGTCGAGCGCGTGGGGAGCGACCGGGCCGGTGAGCGCGATGGTGGCGCCGCCGGCCTCCTCGATGTCGAGGATCTTGCGGCGCGTCCACGGCGGGATCGTCCCGAGCGCCTCGTCACGGGCGCGCGTCAGCCGCATCCTGCGCAGCTGCGGGTCGGAGTAGTTGACCTCGACGGACTGCGCGCCGCGGTCATAGCAGGCGCCCGCGATGGCGCGGGCGAGCTCCTCCTGGCCGAGCGTCGCCGAGACGACCACGATCTGGCCGTCCGACGCGTTGACGCCCGCCGCGGCGATGAGCCTGGCGAGCTTGTCGATCCTCGCGTCCTCGGTCACCGCCGCCGCCTGGGCGGCATGAGGTCGGTGATCGAGCCGTCGATCATCTCGGCCGAGAACGCGACCGTCTCGGACAGCGTGGGATGAGGATGGATGGTGAGGGCGATGTCCTCCGCGGTGGCGCCCATCTCGAGCGCCAGCACCGCCTCGGAGATGAGGTCGCCGGCGCCCACCCCGACGATCCCGCAACCCAGAACCCGGCCGCTGTCTGCGTCGGTGAGGATCTTGGTCATCCCCTCGGGGCGGCCCAGCCCGAGCGCTCGCCCGGATGCGGCCCACGGCACGACCGCCTTCTCGTATTCGACGCCCTCGGCCTTGGCCGCGGTCTCCGTGAGGCCCATCCAGGCGACCTCGGGATCGGTGTAGGCGACGGATGGAACGGTGAGGGCGTCGAAGCTGACGTCGCGTCCGGCGATCACCTCGGCCGCCACCTTCGCCTCGTGCGTCGCCTTGTGGGCGAGCATCGGGCCGCCGACGATGTCGCCGATCGCGTAGATGTGCCCGACGTTGGTGCGCATCTGGGAATCGACCTCGATGAAGCCGCGGTCGTCAACCGACACACCGGCCGCGTCGGCGCCGATCGCAGCGCCGTTGGGGACGCGGCCGACCGCTACCAGCACGCGGTCATAGCGCTTCGCCTTCTCGTCGCCGGCGAACGTCACCTGCAGGCCGTTCTTCTGCGCCCGCACGGTCTCGACCCGGGTCCCGAGCAGCACATCCGCGTAGCGGTCGCCGATCCGCTTGGCGAGCGGCCGCACGAGATCGGGGTCGGCGCCGGGGATCAGCTGGTCCATCATCTCCACGACCGTCACCTTGGACCCGAGCGCGTCATACACGCAGGCCATCTCCAGGCCGATGATGCCGCCGCCGATCACGAGCAGCTTGCCGGGGATCTCCTCGGGCGAGAGCGCGCCGGTCGAGTCGATGACCCGGGGATCGTCCGGCAGCCCGGGGATCTGAGCCGACTCCGAGCCGGCCGCGATGATGCAATGCGCGAAGCTCACCTCGCGCTCGCCGACCAGCAGCGTGTTCGCGGTGCTGAAGCGAGCGTCGCCGTGGATGACCTCGACCTTGCGTTGTTTGGCGAGCTGCGAGAGCCCTCCGGTGAGCCGATCGACGACCGACTGCTTCCAGCCGACCAGGGCATCCAGGTCAACCTTCGGCTCGCCGAAGCGGACACCGTGCTCGGCCATCTCCTGCGTCTCGGTGATCACGCGCGCCGCGTGCAGCAGAGCCTTGGAGGGGATGCAGCCGACGTTGAGGCAGACGCCGCCGAGCTGCTCACGGCGCTCGACCAGCGCGACCTTCAGCCCCAGGTCGGCGGCGCGGAACGCGGCGGTGTACCCGCCGGGGCCGGACCCGAGGACCACCACCTCGAAATCGCGCTCGGGGCCGTCGGTGGGGGCGGGAGCGGGGGCGGGGGGTGGCTCGGAGGCGGCCGCGGCACTCTCCGGCGCGGGGGTCTGCGCCGCACCGCCGGCGTCCTCGTTCCCGCCGGCGTCCTTCTCGCCGCCGGCGCCCTCGTCCCCGCCGGCGTCGTCCCCGCCGCCGGACAGAGTCATCAGCTGTGATCCCTCCGAGACACGGTCGCCGACCGCGACGTCGATCGACTCGATCGTGCCGCCGGCGGGGGCGGGCACATCCATCGTCGCCTTGTCGGACTCCAGCGTGACCAGCGGGTCCTCAGCGCTGACCGTGTCGCCGACCGAGACGAGGATCTCGATGATCGGCACGTCGCCGAAGTCACCGATGTCCGGGACCGTGATCGTCTGAGGGCTCACAGCAGCGCGCGCCGCAGGTCGGAGAGCACGCGGCCGAGGAATGCCGTGAAGCGCGCCGCCGCAGCTCCATCGATCACGCGGTGGTCGTAGGACAGCGACAGCGGCACCATCAGCCGCGGCAGGAACTGGCTGCCATCCCAAACCGGTTTCATCGTGGACCGCGTGACGCCGAGGATCGCCACCTCAGGTGCGTTGATGATCGGCGTGAACGAGGTTCCGCCGATCCCTCCGAGCGAGGAGATCGTGAACGTCGCGCCGCTCATGTCCGACGGGCCGAGCTTGCCCTCGCGGGCCTTGCCCGACAGCTCGGTGAGATCGCTTGCCACCTCGGCGAGGCCCTTGCGGTCCGCATCCTTGATCACGGGCACGACGAGCCCGTTCGGGGTGTCGGCGGCAAAGCCGATGTTGTAGTAGCGCTTGCGCACCAGATCGTCGCCGTCGAGCGAGGAGTTGACGTCAGGGAACTCCTTGAGCGCCGCGACGGCCGCCTTCACCAGGAACGTGACCATCGTGAACTTGACGGCGCCCTTGTAGTCGGCGTTGAGGTCCTTGCGCCACGCCTCCAGATCGGTGATGTCCGCCTCGTCGTTGTGGGTGACGTGGGGGATCATCACCCAGTTGCGGGCGAGGTTCGGCGCCGAGATCTTCTGGATGCGCGAGCGGGCGATCCGCTCGACGGGCCCGAACTTCTCGAAGTCGACCCGCGGCCATGGGAGCAGATCGAGGCCGGCCGGCGCGCCCGCGCCTGCCCGCGCCGCGGTCGCTGCGCCGTCGTTGGCCCCGTCGTCGGCACGTGACCCGCTGGCCAGCCCGCGCACATCCTCGACGGTGAGCCTGCCCTTGCGACCGCTGCCGCTCGCCCCGCGCAGCTCGACGCCGAGCTCACGCGCGAGCCGCCGGACGGAGGGGCTGGCGTAGATGGGGCCGTCGGACGGCGCCTCGCCGGGCGTGGGCGGAGCGGATTGAATCGTCTCGGCCGGCAACTGGCCCGCACCCGGCCCGCCGTTGCCCGATCCGGCCGGTGCTGCCGGCTCGGCCTCTGTCTCGGCCGGCTCGGCCTCGGCCTCGGCCGGCTGGGCGTTCGGGGTGGAGGAGCGGCCGGCCGCCGCGGCGAGCTCGGCGGAGTCGCCGCCCCCGGCGTCTCCGTCGCCCTGCTCGATCACCATCAGCTCGCTGCCCTCGGACACGCTGTCACCGACCGACGCCGAGATCGACTTCACGACTCCGCCGAACGGCGCCGGCACGTCCATCGTCGCCTTGTCGGACTCGAGTGTGACGAGCGGGTCCTCCGCGCTCACCGTGTCGCCGACGGAGACCAGGATCTCGATGATCGGCACATCGTCGAAGTCGCCGATGTCAGGGACGGCGACCGTGCCCGTGGTGGTGCTCACCGCTTACACCCTGGTGGGGATCGGGGCCTCGACGTCGATCCCGTACTTCTCGATCGCCTGGGCGACGACCGAGGCGTCGATCGTGCCCTCCTCGGCGAGCTCGCGCAGCGCGGCGACGGTCACGTACCAGCGGTCCACCTCGAAGAACCGCCGCAGCGCGGCGCGGAAGTCGCTGCGGCCGTAGCCGTCGGTGCCGAGCGTGCGGTAGCGGTGGCCCGCGCCGGCAACCCACTGACGGATCTGATCCGGAACGGTGCGGATGTAGTCGGTGGAGGCGATCACCGGACCGCGCCGGCCGCCGAGCTGCTCGGCGACGAACGCCGACCGCTGCTTCTCCTCGGGGTGGAGCATGTTCCACCGCTCGGCCTCGATCCCGTCGCGGCGCAGCTCTGAGAACGAGGTGACCGACCACACGTCGGACAGCACGCCCCAATCGGACTCCAGCAGCTCCGCGGCCGCTCTCACCTCGCCGAGGATCGTGCCCGAGCCGAGCAGCTGCACGACCGGCTTGCGCGAGCGCTTGGGCGCCTGGCTGAGCATGTGCATCCCGCGCAGGATCCCCTCGCGCGCCCCCTCGGGCATCGCCGGGTGCGCGTAGTTCTCGTTCATGAGGGTCAGGTAGTAGAAGACGTCCTGCTGCTCGTCGAGCATGTGATGCAGCCCGTCCTGGATGATCACCGCCACCTCGTAGGCGTACGCGGGATCATAGGCGCGGCAATTGGGGACGACCGAGAACAGCAGGTGGCTGTGGCCGTCCTCGTGCTGCAGCCCCTCTCCGTTGAGCGTCGTGCGCCCGGCGGTGCCGCCCAGCATGAACCCGCGAGTGCGGCTGTCGCCCGCGGCCCAGACCAGGTCGCCGACCCGCTGGTAACCGAACATCGAGTAGTAGATGTAGAACGGCACCATCGAGGTGGCGTGCGTGCTGTAGGAGGTCCCCGCTGCGACGAACGACGAGATCGAGCCGGCCTCGGTGATGCCCTCCTCGAGGATCTGGCCGGTCTGATGCTCCTTGTAGAACATCAGCTGCTCGGAGTCCTGCGGGCGATACAGCTGTCCCACCGGTGAGTAGATCCCGACCTGGCGGAACAGCCCCTCCATCCCGAACGTGCGTGACTCGTCAGGCACGATCGGCACCACCCGCGGCCCGATCTTCTTGTCGCGCAGCAGCGCGGCGAGGATCCGCACGAACGCCATCGTCGTGGAGATCTCCCGCTCCCCGGTGCCCTCGAGCTGGCTCTTGAAGAGCTCGAGCGGTGGCGCCTCGAGCGCTTGGGCGCGCTGGACGCGTGCCGGCAGCGATCCGCCGAGCGCGGCGCGGCGCGACCGCATGAACTCCATCTCCGGAGAGTCGTCGGGCGGCTTGTAGTACTCGGCGTTCTTGACCTGGTCGTCGGTCAGCGGCAGCTCGAAGCGATCGCGGAACGCGAACAGCGCCGCCTCGGTCATCTTCTTGGCCTGGTGGGTGATCATCTGGCCCTCGCCCGAGACACCCATCCCGTAGCCCTTGATCGTCTTGGCCAGGATCACCGTCGGCTGACCGGTGTGCTGGACCGCGGCCTGGTAGGCGGCATACACCTTCTGCTGGTCGTGCCCGCCGCGGTTCAGGTACCAGATCTGATCGTCGGTCATGTCCTTGACCCGCTCGAGCAGGCGCGGGTCGCGGCCGAAGAAGTGCTCTCGCACGTACGCGCCGTCGCGCGACTTGAACGTCTGGTAGTCGCCGTCGACGCAGTCCTCCATGACCTTCACCAGCGCGCCGTCGGTGTCGGCGGCGAGGAGCGGGTCCCAGCGGCTGCCCCAGATCACCTTGATCACGTTCCAGCCCGCGCCACGGAAGTCGGACTCGAGCTCCTGGATGATCTTGCCGTTGCCGCGGACCGGGCCATCGAGCCGCTGCAGGTTGCAGTTGACCACCCAGATCAGGTTGTCGAGCTTCTCGCGGCCGGCGAGCGCGGTCGCGCCCATCGACTCGGGCTCGTCCATCTCACCGTCGCCGAGGAAAGTCCAGACCTTGCGTCCGGCGGTGTCGGCGATCCCGCGGTGGCCGAGGTACTTCATGAACCGCGCCTGGTAGATCGAGCTGATCGCGCCGATGCCGAGTGACACGGTCGGGAACTGCCAGAAGTCGGGCATCAGCCACGGATGCGGATAGGAGGAGAGCCCGTCGCCGCCGACCTCCTGGCGGAAGTTGTCGAGCTGCGCCTCGGTGAGCCGCCCCTCCAGGTAGGCGCGGGCGTAGTTGCCCGGCGAGGAGTGGCCCTGGAAGTAGACGAGGTCGCCACCGTGCTCGGCCGACGGCGCGTGCCAGAAGTGGTTGAAGCCGATCTCATAGAGCGTTGCCAGCGACTGGAAGGAGGCGATGTGCCCGCCCAGCTCGGAGGAGGTCTTGTTTGCGCGGACCACCATCGCCATCGCGTTCCAACGAACGATCGAGCGCAACCGGCGCTCCACGAGCGGGTCGCTCGGCAGCTCGGGCTCGCGATCGGCGGGGATCGTGTTGACGTAGGCCGTGCTCAGCGATGCGATCGGGCCGGTCCCCGCGTGCTGGGCGCGCTCGATCACCCGGGTGAGCAGCTCCTTGGCGCGCTCGGGCCCGTCACTGGCTATGACCGCCTCGATCGCCTCCAGCCACTCGGTGGTCTCGACGGAATCGATGTCGGGAAGCGACCGGCCGTCCCCGGCCGGGCCGGCTACGGCGGGGTCGCCGCTCTGTGCTCCAGCCGGCGCGTCTCCGTTGGAGGCGTGCCCGTTGGAGCTCTGGCGGGCGGGGTTTGCGGTGCGCTCAGACGTGGCCATGCCGGACGAAGTGCGACTATACCCCCGTGACTTCCAGCACACAGACCGCCCCCGGACACGTCCCCCCCGACCGGGTGGGGCGTTGACGCTGCGCGAGGTCGACGGTCCCCCGGGGGCGCCGTGGGACCGTCCGCTGGCAGGCGAGCTGGATCGGCTGACGGTCGTCTCCGAGGCACTCGCCGGCAACCCGCTCGGTGACCCGGACCGCCGGCCGCTGTATGTCTATCGCCCGCCCGGGGTGCAGTGCGGGAGCGACGATGCGCTGCCCGCGATCTACGTCATCCAGGGCTTCACCGGACAGCTGGACATGTGGCTCGGCCGGTCCGCCTTCGAGTCGACGCTCGTGGAACGCCTTGACGCGATGTTCGGCGCGGGGGAGTGCCCGCCGGCGATCGTGGTGCTCGTTGACGCCTGGACCTCGCGCGGTGGGTCGCAGTTTCTGAACTCGAGCTCCACCGGGCGCTACCTGGACTACCTTTGCGACGAGGTCGTTCCGTTCGTCGACGCCCGCTATCCCACCGCCGCCGACCGCGACCACCGCGGCATCACCGGCAAGTCCTCGGGCGGCTACGGCGCAATGGTCGTGCCGATGCTCCGCCCCGAGATGTTCGGCGGTCTGGCCTCGCACTCGGGCGATGCCCTCTTCGAGGTCGCCTACCTGCCCGAGTTCCCGCACGCCGCGCGTCTGCTGCGCGACCGCTACGAGGGCTCTGTCGCGGTCATGTACGAGCGGCTGGCGCAGGCGCCCACCTTCGATTACGCCGCCTTCGGCCCGCCGATGGAGATGTACGGGTACGCCTGCGCCTACTCGCCGGATCCCGACCGGCCCGGCGAAGCGCTGCTCCCGTTCGACGTCACCACCGGGCGGCTGGACGAGGACGTCTGGGCTGGCTGGCTGCAGAAGGACCCGGTGCGGATGATCGGAGCCCACGCGGATGTGCTGCGTTCGATGCGCCACATCCACCTCGAGGCCGGCCGCAGCGATGAGTACTACCTCGACCTGGGCGCCGAGGCGGTCTCCCGCGAGCTGACCGCGCACTCGATCGATCACACGCTCGAGTTGTTCGACGGTCGGCACGGCGGCATCTCCTATCGCTACCCGGGGGCGATCCGGAACCTCGTGCGCGCGCTCTCCTGAAGGGGCCATTGAGGCCGGCCACAAGGTCTAGCCGAGGAGGCGGTACGTGTCCCGGCGCCGGGCCAGCCGGCGGGGGGCCGCGGTCGGCCGCAGCGACTTTCACCCACGTGCGGCCCGCTCACGGGCTGAGTGGGTGATCCACGCCGCGTCGAAGGCAACATCACCCGATCGAGCACTGGCGCCGGCGCGCGTGGGGAAGAAGTGCGGCGACAACCGAGATCGAGAGTACGGCGACAACCGAGATCGCCCGCCGTCGGCCGCGGCGGTTTTCACCCGCTCGCGGCGCGCCCCGTAGCCGCCTGGGTGATCCGGTGCGTGTCGGAGGCGAAATCGCCCCGTCGACCGCTGACGCTGTCGACACCGCCCGCGCCCGCTGGTACAGTTACGTACCATGACCTCCGTCACCTCTCCCGAGCGATCGGCCGACGGCGTGCCGCTGGCCGCGGCTGCAGCCGAGCCCGTCTGGTCCTACGCACCCTCGCCGGCCGGTCCCGCGGACGGGGAGCGGCTCACCACGGCTCCGCCCGAGCTTTCGCTCTCGCCCGCCCGCCAGGGTCTCAGCTTTGCCGCGCGGCCGATGAGCTTCGCGATCGGCGCCCACCGCCGGTTCGGCGACGTGTGGACGCTGCGGATGCCGATGCGGCCGGAGGGGATGACGGTCAGCTGCCATCCCGACCACCTGCAGTCGCTGCTGAAGGCCAAGCCGGCCGATGCGCCATCGCTCACCGGGGAGTCGCCGCTGCGCCCGATCCTGGGCCCTGACTCGGTGCTCACCGCGGTCGGCGACCGGCACATGCGCCAGCGCAAGCTGTTGCTTCCGCCCTTCCACGGCGAGGCGGTCCAGCAGTACGTGGAGATGATCCGCGAGGTCGCCGAGGCCGAGATCGACGGGTGGCGGCCGGGCGCGGAGTTTGCGCTCGCGCCGCGCATGCAGGCGGTGACGCTCGAGGTGATCATGCGCGGCATCTTCGGGATGAAGCCGGGGGAGCGCGGCCCGATGGGGCGGATGCGCGAGACGATCCGGCGGTTGCTCCACCTCTCGACGACGCCGCTCTACATGTTGTTCGAGTTGCGCAACCACGGTGCGCGTGAGCCCAAGGACCTGCTCGCGGGGATGCTGAAGTTCTCCGACCGCCAGATGTATGCGGTGATCCGGGCACGCCGCGCCGACCCCCACCACGAGCAGCGCACCGACGTGCTGTCGCTGCTGTTGGCGGCACGGGACGAGGAGGGAAGGCCGCTCAGCGACAAGGAGATGCGCGACGAGCTGATGGCGCTCGTGCTGGCCGGCCATGAGACGACCGCCAACTCGCTGGCGTGGATCACCGAGCGCCTGATGCGCACACCCGATGCCTACGACGGGCTGCGCGAGTCGGTGCGCTCCGGCGACGAGCAGCGCGGCGCCGACTGGATCGAGGCGACGATCCACGAGGGCATGCGGGCTCGGCCCGTGATCCCGATGATCGTGCGGATGGTCAAGCGGCCCTGGCGGTTCGGCGACTACGTGATCGGCCCGGACAGCGCGACCTCGATCTCGATTCTCGGCCTGCATCACCGCTCCGACATCTATCCCGAGCCGGCGACCTTCCGACCCGAGCGCTTCCTCGGGCGCAAGCCGGGCACCTACACCTGGATCCCGTTCGGAGGCGGCATCCGCCGTTGTCTGGGGGCGTCGCTGGCGATGGCCGAACAGCGCGTCATGCTGGAGGCGATCATTCGGCGCACCGAGCTGTCGGCGCCCGACGCGCGGCCCGAGGCTCCGCGGATGCGCAACGTCACGATGATCCCCTCACATGGGTGTCGTGTGCGGCTCGACGCTCGCCAGAGCTCCTGAAGGCTCCTATCGTCTGCACCGTGGCCGCGTCCTCCCAGGCACAGCCCAGCCCCCCGCGCGACGCGGTCGACGAACGAGACGCCGACGGCTCGCCGCTCGGTCATCGCGAGCGGCTGATCGGCGCGATGGCGACCTCGATCGAGGAGCGCGGCTACCGCGACACCACGGTCGCCGACGTGGTCCGCCTGGCGAGAACCTCGCGCCGCAACTTCTACGAGCACTTCGACGACCGCGACGGCTGCTTTCTGGCGCTGTTCGACGCCACCAACCAGACGATGCTCGAGGAGATCAGCGCGGCGGTCGCCTCTGACCGCCCGCTCGACGAGCAGGTCGACGCCGCGGTCGACGCCTACATCTCCAATGTCGCCAACCACCCGGCGCTGTACTCGAGCTTCGTGCGCGAGCTTCCGGGCCTCGGCGACCCGGGCGCAGTGCGCGGTCAGGCCACGCTCGAGCGGTTCGCCGAGATGCTCGTCGGCCTCGTCGAGCGCGCCCGGGAGGCGCAGCCGGGGCTCGTGGCCCATCCGCTGGACATGGACACCGCGATCATCATCGTCGGCGGGCTGCGTGAGCTGCTCGTGCTCTCGCTCCAGCAGGGCCGGGATCTGCATGAGCTGCGCTCGAATGTCGGTCGCACGATCAAGGCGATCCTGATCGGCACGCTCTTGTGACGGATCTCCGCCGCGCCGCTCCGGCTCGGTGGTAGGGTGTGCGCCTGGTACAGACCCGTACCACGGCACGCGAGGAGGAGAGGATGTCGACCCACACGGAGATCGCGATCATCGGCGCGGGGCTGTCGGGCCTCGGCATGGCCAAGATGCTGCGTGCGACCGGGTCGGAGGACTTCGTCGTGCTCGAGCGGGCCTCCGATCTGGGAGGCACGTGGCGCGACAACAGCTATCCGGGGTGCGCCTGCGACATCCCCAGCGTCCTCTATTGCTACCGCGACGAGCCCAAGTCCGACTGGACGCGCGCGTACGCCCCGCAGGCGGAGATCTGGGACTACATCCGCTCCGTGGTCGCCCGCCATGACCTCGAGCGGTTCATCCGCTTCGAGCACGAGCTCACGCATGCCGCCTTCGACGAGGACCGGGGTCGCTGGGAGCTCGAGATCCGCACCCCGACCGGCGGGGTGCAGGGTCTCACCGCGGGTGTCGTCATCTCGGGGTGCGGCTTCCTCGCGGATCCCGCACTCCCCGCGCTGCCGGGCCTGGAGAGCTTCTCCGGCACCGTGTTCCATTCGGCACGCTGGAAGCACGATCATGCCCTGGAGGGCCGCAAGGTCGCGGTCGTCGGCACCGGCGCCTCGGCGATCCAGTTCGTGCCGGAGATCCAGCCGCGCGTCGACCGGCTGACGCTGTTTCAGCGCACCCCTCCGTGGGTGCTGCCGCACACCAACCCCGAAGTCCCGGGCGCCTGGCGCGAGCACCTGGCGCGCCGGCCGCGGCTGCAGGCGCTCGCCCGGGCCGCGGTGTTCTCCGCGCAGGAGGCGCTGCACCTCGCCTTCCAGCACCCGCGCCTGGCGCGCGTCGTCGAGCTGCAGGGCCGCGCGAACATCCGCCGTCACGTCGCCGACCCGGAGCTGCGAGCGCGACTGATCCCCGACTTCCGGCTGGGATGCAAGCGGATCCTCCGCTCCAACGCCTGGTACCCGGCGATCGCGCAGGACAACGTCGACGTGGTGAGCACCGGGATCCGCCAGGTGGTCGAAGACGGGGTGGTCGACGGCCACGGCGTGCGCCACCAGGCCGACACGCTCATCTTCGCCACGGGCTTTCACGTCACCGACCCCCCGATCGCCGACCGGATCCAGGGCCGCGACGGGCGTCGGCTCGCCGATGCCTGGGCCGGCAGCCCGCGCGCGCACCTCGGGATGGGCGTCGCCGGCTTCCCCAACCTGTTCTTCCTGCTCGGCCCGAACACCGGGCTCGGGCACAACTCCGTGCTGCTGATGATCGAGGCTCAGCTCGACTATCTGCGCCAGCTGCTCGCCCACCGCGCGCGCACCGACGCGACGGTCGTCGAGCCGACCGAGCAGGCCCAGGCCGCGTCGGTGGCGGCGGTCGACCACGGGACCGAGGGCAGCGTCTGGACCGCCGGCGGTTGCATGAGCTGGTATCTGGACCGGACCGGCCGCAACTCGGCGCTGTGGCCCGGCAGCGTGCGCGCCTACGAGCGGCGTCTGGGACGCTTTGACCCCGGCGAGTACACCTGGGCCCCGCCACGCGACGTGCCCGCCGCCGCGGACGCCGAGCCCGCGCTCGTCTGATGGCGCGCACCTCCGTCCCGGTGGACGGGCGCACCGCTTTCGTCTCCGGGGCCGCCTCCGGGATCGGTCGCGCGGTCGCCCAGCGACTGGCCGCGCATGGCTGCCCGGTGGCGATCGTCGACCAGGACGGCGATGGCCTGGAGCAGACCGCGGCGGCGATCGACGGCCCGGTGCTCTGGCGGGTGCTCGACGTCCGGGATCGCCACGGCCAGCTGGCGTTCGCCGCCGAGGTCGCCGAGTGGGCGCCGAGCCCGATCGGGATGGTGCTCAACAACGCCGGGGTCGCGACCTGCCAGACGGTCGCCGAGGGCTCGGTCGAGGACGACGAGTGGGTGAACGACATCAACTTCGGCGGCGTCGTCCACGGCACGCGCGCCTTCCTGCCGATCCTCCAGCGCCAGGACTCCGGCGTGATCGTCAACGTCTCGAGCGTGTTCGGCCTGGTCGGGATTCCCGGACAGAGCGCCTACTGCGCTTCGAAGTTCGCGGTCCGCGGCTTCACCGATGCGTTGCGCGAGGAGCTGCGGCTCGCCGGGTCCGGGGTGCGGGCCGTCGTCGTGCACCCGGGCGGCGTGCGCACGAACGTCGCGCGCAACGCCCGCTACCACTCCGATCCGCTCGGCCGGGGCCTGTCTCGCGATGAGGCCGTCGCGGAATTCGACGCGGTCACCCTGACCTCCCCCGAGCGGGCGGCGGAGATCATCCATCACGGGGTGGCCGCCGGGCGCAGCCGCGTGCTCGTCGGCCCCGACGCCTACGTGTTCGATTGGCTGGCCCGGGCGACGCCGGTACACGCGGCGCGCGTGCTGCAGATGCTCTCGCGCCTGCCGCGGCCGCCGCGGCGCGGGTGACAGGCGAGTGCTGGGCGTCCCCGGGCGCCCCACGCGACCGCAGATGCCCGGCACTAGGGTTCAGGGCATGACAGAGATCGAGAAGCCAGAAGTCGAGATTCCCGAGGGCGACCCCTCCTATCAGCTGGAGATCGAGGACATCACCGTCGGCGATGGCGATGAGGCGGTCGCCGGGAAGGTCGTCGACGTGCACTACGTCGGGGTGGCCTGGAGCACGCAACGCGAGTTCGATGCCTCGTGGGACCGCGGCAAGCACTTCTCCTTCGGCCTGGGCAAGGGACAGGTGATCGCCGGCTGGGATCAGGGAGTCGCCGGGATGCAGGTCGGCGGTCGCCGGCGGATCACAATCCCGCCGATGCTCGGCTACGGCAAGCGCGGCGCCGGCGGGGTGATCGGTCCCGACGAGACGCTCGTGTTCATCGTCGACCTGGTCGCGGTGCGCTGACTGCGGGCACGGGGGCCGGGCCGAGGAGGCCGGTCTAGGGGTGGTAGGCCGCGTGGTTGGCCACGCGGCTGACGTACTGGGCGACCGCGTAGAGGTCCGGGCCGCTGGCCAGCCCGCTCGGCATGTCGCCGCTCGGTCCGTTCTGGCCGTTCTCGACCACGCTGAGCACCTTGGAGTAGCTCGGCTGGATCGCGTCGAGATCGGGCCCGGTGTCGCCGGCGGAATGGCTGGCGGCGAGCTGGTGGCATGAGGCGCAGTGGTTAGCGAAGACCTCATGGCCGAGCGACTGGGACGCCGTGAGCTCAAGTCGCTTGCCGAGCACCGTCACGTGATGACGCTGGTCGTCAGAGCCATGGAGCACGAGCAGACCAGCGATGACCGAGAAGGCGATCGTCAGCAGCAGTGCCAGGAATGGCAGATTGAACGAGTTGCGGCGCATGAATCAGTGAGTGGCTCGTGTGAGGCGCTCGTGTCGGCCCTGGGCCTTGAACGGTCCTTGAGCGCGCGGAACACTACCAGTCAACCCGGTCCGGACGCCCCAGCCTGCCCGGCGGTCGCCGGACCGGTCGGGACGCTGACGAACGTGGTCAACGCAGGAGGAGTTTGATCCCTCGCCGGTAGAGCGCGTCACCGCGCCGGGCGAGCCGCTGAGCCGTGCGCAGCTGCGAGGGGGACAGCCCCGCGGCTCCGTGGCGGCGTAGGTGGGCGTTGACGGCGTAGTTGGATCGCAGGATGTACCCGAGGCCGGAGACGATGTCACGGCGGGCGCGTGAGCCGTTCCTGGTCGACGCCGCGGTCCGGCGCACCTTGGACTGCAGGGCTGAGAGGTCGCGGTCCTGCGCGCGGATGGCGCGGACGACGGGCCCCGCCCGGTGAGTCTGCGCATACCGCGCGAACGCCGCCCGCAGGCGCAGGTCGCTGCGATGCAGCCCCGGAGCCGCGTGCAGCAGGGTCAGCTTGATCGTGGTGTCGCTCGCGTGCGCAGCGGCGATCGGGCCGCCGATCATCGCGGACGCCGCCAGCACGACGGTCACGAGGCGAACGGCGAGGCGTCTGGACAACTCGGGGGCTCCTTGCGCATGATGGACCGAAGAGAGGAGTATTACCCATCCCGGGACCGATCTCAGCCGACGGTCGCGGAGGAGAGCGCCAGCTTCACCGCGGCGGTGACGCGCGTCTCCTCGCCGGTCGCCAGCAGATCGAGCAGCGCCCCGCGCAGCGTCGCCAGGACGAGCGTGCGCCGCGCTTCCCCGGAGGCCGTGCCGCGCTCCTTCACCGACTGCGCGTCCGCGAGCAGCCCCAGCCAGTCCCGGACGGTCGCGGTGGCGAAACCGCCCCAGCTGCCGTCGGGGGCGACGAGCGCCCGGGCGTAGCTCTCCGTCCAGAGGACCAGCAGCCCCCGGTGCTCGGGAGCGGCCAGCCACGTCCAGACCCGCATCGCGACCGTGGGCAGGTCCGCCGACCGGCTGACGCGCAGCTCCTCGAGCAGGCGGAACTCGTCGTCGCGGGCGCGTGCGAGCAGCGCGCGCACCAACTCGTCCTTGCTTCCGAACAGGAACAGCAGCACCCGCGGGCTGGAGCCGATCGCCTTCGACAGCGGGCGCAGCGAGAGGTCGGTGAGGCCGTGCTCGAGCACGTAGCGGTAGGCCGACTCGAGCAGTTCGTCACGCCGGGCGGAGGATGTCGCATCGCGCTCCATATCCGGTAGCCTACTGAAACGACCGTTTCAGTCCGTCACGGAGGTGAGCATTGCCCCAGTCAAAGGCGAGCATCAGGCCACTCGGCGAGCCCGGGGATCTGGGGTGGGTGGTGATGGCACACGGCGAGCTCTACGCCGAGGAGTTCGGATGGAACAGCGAGTTCGAGCGCCTCGTGCTGCAGATCGTCGCCGAGTTCGCCCGTCAGAACGGGAGGCCTGGGACCGCTGCGTGGATCGCCGAGCTCGACGGCCGCCGGGTCGGTTGCGTCTTCTGCGTACCCGGCGAGGAGCCGGGCGTGGCCAAGCTGCGGATCCTGCTTGTCGACCCGAGCGCGCGCGGGCAGCGCCTCGGCGGCCGGCTCGTCGAGAGCGCACTCTCATTCGCGCGCGAGGCCGGATACGCACGCATGCGGCTGTGGACCAACCATCCGCTGACCGCGGCACGGCGGATCTACCTCGGCGCGGGCTTCTCGCTCATCGCCGAGGAGGAGCACGAGAGCTTCGGCGCCCGGCTCACCGGGCAGGTCTACGAGCTCGACCTGGCCGCCGTCTGAGGGGGCCGGTCAGCTCTTGCGAGCGAGCAGGATCAGCCCGAAGACGATCATCGCGGCGGTCAGTGCCAGCCCGATGACCCCGAGCACCGCATAGCTCAACGCCGCTGCCGGCCGATCTTCCCGGCGCATGTCGCTCGAGCGGGTCATGCCATAGACGGTGAGTGAGAACACGACGGAGACGCCCACGCCGGCTATCAGCGCGGTGTAGAGCACCCGGAGCAGCAGATGGGCATCGATCGCGGCCATCGTCAGGGGGTCGCCGGCGCCGCGGCCGCGTGCTGCGCGCGCCGGGCGAAGGTGGCGACCAGGGCGATGAGCAGCACGATGGTGATCACCAGCGGGCCAGCGGCGCCGTGGCCGAACCGGCCGCACAGCCAATCGACCGCTGCCCCGAACAGAGCGGCCGCGGGGAGGGTCAGCACCCAGCCGGTCACGATGTTGCCGGCCACGCCCCAGCGCACCGCTGAGACTCGCTTGCCGGCCCCGGCGCCCATGATGCCGCCGGAGATGACATGCGTGGTGGACAGCGGGTAGCCGACGCTCGAAGCGGCGAGGATGACCGCTGCGCCGGCGCCCTGCGCGGCGAACCCCTGAGCGGGATCCATCTTGACGATCCGTGTGCCGAGCGTGCGAATGATCCGCCAGCCGCCGCTGAAGGTGCCGACGCCGATCGCGGTGGCGGAGGCGATCACCACCCAGGTCGGCACGCGGAACGCGCTGGCGGAGATGCTGCCATGCGCGACGAGCGCGAGCGTGATCACGCCCATCGTCTTCTGCGCATCGTTGGTCCCGTGGGAGAGCGCGAGGAGCCCACTGGATGCGAGCTGGCCGAGGCGAAACCCGCGGTTGGTCGGGCCGGGCCGCAGGCGGCCGACGATCCGGTACACGGCGAGGATCGAGACGCCCGCGGTGAGGAACGCGATCATCGGGGCGGCGAGGGCGGGGACGATCAGGTTGCCGAGCAGGCCGCTGCCATCCACCGCATGCAGTCCGGAGGCGGCGGCCGTCGAGCCGACGAGTCCGCCGATGAGCGCGTGCGAGCTGCTGGACGGCAGCCCGAAGTACCAGGTGAGGATGTTCCAGGCAATGGCGCCCACCAGGCCGGCGAACACGACCGTGGTGGTCACCGCGTGGGTGTCGACAAACCCCTTGCCGACGGTGTTGGCGACCTTCAGCGAGATGAACGCCCCGGCGAAGTTCAGCAGCGACGCCGCGGAGATCGCCGCCCGCGCGGGCAGCGCCCGGGTCGAGATCGCGGTGGCGACGACGTTGGCGGTGTCGTGGAAGCCGTTGGTGACGTCGAACGCCAGCGCCGTGAAGATGACGATGACGAGGATCAGGTCGCTGCTCATGCGTTCTTGATGACGATCCCTTCCAGGATGTAGGCGGCGCGCTCGGCCGAATCGATGGCCTGCTCCAGGCGCTCGAAGATGTCCTTCCATCGGATCACCGCCACCGGGTCGATTCCCGGCTGGAAAAGCGACGCGATCGCCTCGCGCACGATGCGATCGCCCTCGTTCTCAAGGCGATGAATCTCCACGACCTGAGGGCGGATGTCACGGAAGCCGCGGAGCCTGGGCAGCGCCGCGGCGAGCTCGCTGGTCGCACTCACCAGGATGTCGGCGAGCTGCTGGGCCTGGTCCATCGGCGCCTCGATCGCGTACAGCCCAAGGAAGTCGGCGACCTCCTCGGTGTAGTCGATGACGTCGTCGAGCGCGGAGGCGAGCTGAAGCACGTCCTCGCGCTCGATCGGCGTCACGAACGTCTTGTTCATCCGGGCGATCAGCTCGTGGGTGATCTGGTCGCCCTCGTGCTCGCGGTCGCGGATGTCGCCCGCCAGGTGAGTGCTGTCGGGGAAGTGGCCGAGCATCTCGCTGAGAAGCTCGGCGGCGGCGTGGATGTTGATGCCCGCCCGCTCGAACAGCTCAAACAGGCTGGGATCGTCGCCGCGCAGGATGGATGAGATGCGAATCACTGGAGGTGCGCGTCGGGGGCGAGGCCGAGCTGGTCGTCCCTGGCGCGAAGTCCCGCATCCTAGGGCCCTCGTCGGCGAGATGTAAACGGCGGGTGAAAGCGCGCGGCCTGAACACCCTGCCGCGTCAAGCCACCGGACCGCCACATGCGTCGAATCGGCTTCATGTAGGTTGCGATGCCGTGGTCGCGGCATGAGCACGCCCGCCGTGCAGGGGACCACGCCGGTTCCGCTACGAGTCGTCGCGCGCGAGTGGACGCGGATCGGCGTGACCGGCTTCGGTGGTCCGCCGGCGCATATCGCGCTGCTGCGCGAGCTCATGGTCGACCGGCGCGGCTGGATGGACGCCCGTGAGTTCCAGGACGCGAACGCCGCCTGCGGTCTGCTGCCGGGACCGGCGTCGACCCAGTTGTCGATGTTCTGCGCCTATCGGGTCGCGGGGGTGCGCGGCGTCTTCGTCGGTGGGGTCGGGTTCATCGCTCCCGCCGTCATCCTGATCCTCGCGCTCTCGCTGCTGTTCCTGGGCAGCAGCCCGCCGCTCTGGGTGCGGGGCGCGGGGGAGGGGGCGGGCGCCGCCGTTGCCGCAGTCGCCGCCCACGCCGCCTGGGGCCTTCTCGGCCCGAGCTACGAGAAGGTGAGGGCAGACCGCGGGCGGTGTGCTCGCTGGCTGCTGTACCTCGCCGCCGGTGTGGCCGGTGCGGGGCTGCTCGGCCCGTATCTCGTGCTGGTGTTGCTCGCGTGCGGCCTGGCGGAGCTGGTCGTCACCAGGCGCGGGACCCTGCACGGGCTGGGGTCGATCTTCCTGCCCGGCGCGCTTGCCTCGACCGGTGGAGTGGGCGCGCTGGTGTGGACGGCGCTGAAGGTGGGAGCCCTCTCGTTCGGAGGGGGCTTCGTGATCATCCCGCTGATGCAGGGCGATGCGGTCCACACCTACCACTGGATGAGCAACGCGCAGTTCCTCAACGCGGTCGCACTCGGGCAGGTCACGCCGGGGCCGGTCGTCGCGACCGTTGCGGCCGTCGGTTACGCCGCGCACGGCCTGCTCGGTGGGCTGATCGCCGCGCTGGTCGCCTTCGCCCCGTCGTTCTCGTTCATCCTGATCGGCGGCCCGCGGTTCGAGCGGCTGCGCACCAACGCCGCCGCTCAGAGCTTTCTCGACGGCGCCGGGCCTGCCGCGATCGGCGCGATCGGCGGCGCGGCGATCCTCCTGGTCGAGGCGCTGGCGCACTGGTGGCAGTACCCGATCCTCGCCCTCGCCGCGTTCGCGCTGCTGTTCGCCAGACGGGGGGTCGTGGAGGTTCTGGTCGGCGCCGGGGCGATCGGGGTCGTGCTCGTACTGCTCGGCGCCCCGGCCTGAGCCGTCCGAGCCGGCTCCGAGGCCGGCTTCGTCGCCACCGCATCCGTCGCGCCGATCGTTGTGCGCCCTGTTCCTGAAGCCGACAGCGCCGAAACGGAACGGTTTCGCGGCTCAGTCGCGTCCCGCACAGCGAGCGCAGCGAACCGGCAACCGACGCCGCCCGGTGCCGCCTCCGATCTCCGGTGACAGACGCGCGTGTCCGCCGGTTGGCTTTCAGATCACTTCGCGCGCGGTCATGACCCATCTGCTCGCTGGGCGCGACCTCGGGTGATCCTGGGCTCGAGGTCTTCAGCGAGCTGCGCGGTACGGCGCTGGATCTCATCTCGAATGGCCCTGACGGTGTCGATCGATTGGCCGTGGGGGTCGGCGAGCTCCCAGTCGATGTAGCGCTTGCCGGGGATGAACGGACATTCGTCGCCGCAGCCCATGGTCACGACGATGTCGGCCTGTTCGGCGAGTTCGCGGGTGAGTGGCTGCGGGACGCGGTCGCCGAGGTCGATGCCGAGTTCACGCATCACCTCGATGACCTCCGGGTGGACCCGGCCGGCCGGGGTGGTGCCGGCCGAGAGGGAGAGGTGGGCCTCGCCGGCGGCGCGTTGGAAGAGCGCCTGGCTCATCTGGGAGCGCCCGGCGTTCTGGCGGCAGACGAACAGGACGGTGCTCATCGCGGGTGGGGCACGACCGCGTTGGCCGCCTGGTCTGGGGTGATGGCCGGATAGAGCCCTCGGATCGTGACGACGGCGAGCAGGCCGCCCGCGAGTTGTGCGAGAACGAATCCAGGGACTGAGGCGGGCGCGATCCCGGCGAAGGAGTCGGAGAGCGTGCGGCCGATCGTGATCGCAGGGTTGGCGAAGCTCGAGGAGCTGGTGAACCAGTAGGCAGCGCCGATGTAGGCGCCGACCGCGGCGGGTGCCTGGGATCCGCGGCGGCTGCGAGCGAGCGCGAAGATGACGAGCGCGAGACCGAGCGTGGCGATCACCTCCGCGAGGAGATGGGCGGGGCTGGCGCGATGGTGGGTCGAGATGCTGACGCCGGGGCGGGCGAACATCGCGTTCGCCGCGACGGCTCCGAGCGCGCAGCCGAGGATCTGCGCCGGGAGGTAGGCCAGCGCGTCTCGCCGGGAGAGCCCGCCGAGGGCCGCGTCGACGAGGGAGACGATCGGATTGAAATGGCCGCCGGAGACCGGGCCGAACATCAGGATGATCGCGAACAGCCCGGCGGCGGTTGCCGCGGCGTTCTCCAGGAGCTCCAGGCCGACGTCGTTGGGCGACAGCGTTTGGGCGGCGATCCCCGAGCCGATGACCAGGGCTGCGAGGAACGCGCTGCCGAGCAGTTCGGCGAGCAGCCGGCGGGTGAGGGATGGCGGGCACTCGGTCATCGGCCGCCAGTCTAAGCATTGACAAGTGTCACTTCAATCGATATCTGTATATCGATGGCCGTCGATCTGGAGCTCGCCCCGAAGACCAAGCGCCAGCCCGGGGAGCCGTGCTGCGAACCGGTCGTCTACCCCGACGTCGAGCGCGATCAGGCGGTCCGGATGGCCGAGGTCGCCAAGGCGCTGGGCGACCCGATCCGCTTGCAGCTGGTCGACGTGCTGCGCAAGCACGCCGGCAAGGTGTGCGTCTGCGAGCTGGTGCCCCTGTTCGACATCTCCCAGCCCACCCTCTCGCATCACCTGAAGAAGCTCCGGGCGGCCGGGCTGGTGGACTGCGAGCGTCGTGGCCTCTGGGCCTACTACTACGTGATCCCCGGCGCGTTGAGCGAGCTCTCAGGCTGGCTGGCCTGACCCGACCCACCCGTCTGGCGAGAAGGAGGCAGTCATGGCGATCCCCACCGATCAGGACCAGTTGCGAGACCAGGTCCGTGCCCGCTACGCCGCGGCCGCGTCCACCGAGTGCTGTCGCAGCGACGCCGACACGTGTTGCGGCAGTGACCTGATCACCGAAGAGCAACGTGCGTACTTCGGGCAGTCGCTGTACGCAGAGGACGAGCGCGACAGACTCCCTGATAGCGCTGTCCTGGCGTCCCTCGGATGCGGCAACCCTCTGGCGATCGCCGCACTGCACGAAGGCGAGACCGTCCTCGATCTCGGGTCGGGCGGCGGGATCGACGTGCTGCTCTCCGCCCGCCGCGTCGGCCCGACCGGCCTGGCCTACGGCCTGGACATGACCGACGAGATGCTCGAGCTGGCGCGGCGCAACCAGGCAGAGGCAGGCGTCAGCAACGTGCAGTGGCTGCGCGGCCAGATCGAGAACATCCCGCTGCCGGCCAACACGGTCGACGTGATCATCTCCAACTGCGTCATCAACCTCTCCGGCGACAAGCCCCAGGTCCTGCGCGAAGCCGCTCGCGTCCTGAAGCCCGGGGGACGGTTCGCCGTCTCCGACGTCATCGCCGACCCCGACATGGACGACGCCACCCGCGCCGACATGGCTCAGTACACCGGCTGCATCGCCGGCGCGCTGACGCGTGAGGAGTTCACGGGCGCGCTCCAAGCCGCCGGGCTGACCGACATCGCGATCCAGGAAACCCACCGGGTGCACGCCTCCGCCTCTGCCGCCATCGTCCGCGCCACCAAACCGGACCCCGGCTGCTGTGACACCCACGCACAGGCCGAGTGCTGCGAGCCGGCCGCCAAGGACGGATGCTGCGGCACCACGCAGACGGCCGCCGGGGGGTGCGGCTGCCAGTAGACCCCGCAGCGAGTGAAATCTCGGCTGTCGGGGCGTCAGCCGAAGCGTCGTTAGACCAATCCGCGGCGCATGGCGAACATGGTTGCGACGGAGCGGTTGGACGCGCCGATCTTGGCGTAGATGTGCTGGATGTGGTGATCGGCGGTCTTCGGCGAGATGGTGAGGGCGTGCGCGACCTGGGCGGTCGTGTGGCCGACCGCGATCAGTCGCAGCACCTCCACCTCGCGCGGGGTGAGTTCCGCCGGGGCTTTTGGCCGCAGCGACGGGCCGTATCCGACTGCGTTGCGGACCGCCTCGACTGCGTCGCTGTCGAGCCGTCCACTGCGCACCTCGCGACCGAGTTGCTCAGCGGCCCCGTCTGCGGGGAGGGCGGCCCGGTACGGCCGGGGGCTCGTCAGCGCGTCGTAGACATCGGCGGCCGCCAGAACACGGGCCGCGGGCTCCAGCGTTGATCCATCGAGCCCGCGCGGGTAGCCGCTGCCGTCGATGCGTTCATGACTGGCGGAGGCCAGATCGGCAAGTTCAGTCAGGCTCCCGCGGCGAAGGATGCGGTCCGTGTAGTACGCGTAGAGCTGCATCCGCTCCCGTTCCGACAACGTGAGCCCGCCGGTCTTGTCCCAGATCGTGTTCGGGACGCCGGCCCGGCCGACGGAGTGCGCGAGGGCCGCGCGCCGGAGGCGGACGACGTCGTCCTGAGGGAGCCCGAGCAGGCTGGCCGCCGTCGCCGCGAGCTCGGAGACACGCCGCGAGTGGCCGCTGAACCATGGCGATTTGATGTCGGCGAAGTCGCCAACCGCCGAGAGGACCGCGTCGAACTGGTCTCCGACGAGTCGCCCTCTTGCGCCCGGGCTCCGCATCCATCACGGCCTCCCAGCTCGGTAGATCAAGCCCGGCAAGGATGTTGGGAGCGTCACGTGTCAGTGCATCGACCACGTCGGGATCAAACAGTGAACCGGCGAATCGTCGAGCGACCCTGAGCGCCGCATCTGTGCCGTCACGGCGGTGCGCGACCTCGATGTAGTTGGCGACCGCGAACACGCGAGCGGCGGTCGCGATCGCCTCGCCTGAAAGGCCGCGTGGGACGCCCTTGCCGTCCCAGCGGGCGAATGTGTGCTGGAGCGGGTCGATGACCCCGGGACCGAAGTGCAACTCCTGGGCGAGCTTGCTGGTCACCTGGCAGTGGGTCGTCATTGACTCGACGACCGCTCGCATGCCGCTCGCGAGCAGTCGCGCACTGGCGTTCGCGCGCCGGATCGGGCCGCCGTCGGAGCCGGCGCGGGAGAGGAAGTAGCGCGCCATCGCGAGCTCACTGGGACCGGCCTCGAACATCCCGGCGCGGAGCGCGAGGTCATCGCCCCAGACCCGCCGCATCTCGAACGAGTCCGCTGTGCAGCCGGCCATCGCCAACAGACTCAGCCAGTAGACGTCACCGCGTGCCGTCTCGTCAAGATCGATGCGCTCCGCAAGTCGGGTCGCGATCAGGCACGCCCGTAGACCGTGCTCCATTTCCTGACCAAGCCCGAGATCGGCCGCCAGCGAGAGCGCGGCTACCAGCTCCACCAGACGCGGCCGAGTGACACTCACGTTCTCCATCCCGCGAACACGCTATCGCCCCGCCCGCCAGATAGGGAATCCTCCCGATGGCACCCCGGACGAGCGTCCCTACCGTGACGAATCACTCACCGACCCACGTGACGAGGGGAGATTCAGATGGAGCTGTACACAATCATCCGGCGAGGCGGCTGGCAGACCGGCGCCAAGCTCGATCGTGGTGCGACACGATCCGGTCGTGGCCGCCAACTGAGGCTGTCCGAGGAGCAACGATGCCTGACACGATCCTGATCAACCTCATGACCGGCCTGGAGGACCCCGAGCGGGTTACGGTCGCCTTCCTGGTCGGCAGCGCCGCCGCTCAGAAAGGTAAGCGGGTGGCGATGTTCCTCACCAAGGAGGCCGTGAGGCTCGCTCTTCCGGGGCATGCGCACGCCGTCGCGTGCGACGGGTGCCCGCCGCTCGCTGGCCTGTTTGAGCAGTTCGCCGACGGCGGCGGAGAGCTACTGGTCTGCCCGATCTGTTGGAACGCACGCCGGCTCGACGAGGCGACCCACGTCGCCAACGCCACGCTCGCTGGCGCCACGCCGATGCTCGACTGGAAGGGTGACGATGCCGCGACTGTCTTCAGCTACTGAGGCCACCTCCACATCACTGGGCGTGAAGCTCGTCCACGCGATCGCTCGCCACGACTTCACGGAGATCGCCGAGCTGCTCCACCAGGACATCGACTTCCGTGCCCTGACGCCGTCTCGGTCATGGGAGCCCGCCACCCGCGAGGATGCCGTCGAAGTGCTGCGCACATGGTTTGGCGACTTCGACATCCGGGACGTACTTCGTCTCGACACGACCGAGATGGCAGGTCGGTACCACGTCAACTACCGGTACCGCGGGGAGCGCCCCGAGGGCCCGTTCCTCATCGAACAGCAGGCTTACTACGACGAGACCGACGGCCAGATCAGCTGGATTCGCATTCTCTGTTCCGGATACCGATAGGTAGTCGCCCCCCTCGGCGAAGACGCCGAGCGAATGGGCCGCGATCCCCACCCCGATCAGCGCGAGGTTGGCGACGAGCACGACCCACAGTCGCTCGGTCCGGCTCACAGGACCAGCAACTCGACAGGCACTGTCGGGTTGGTCACGCTCAGTGGGCCAGAGCCTCACGCCAAGCGGCGCGACCTTCTTTGAGCCCGTAGATGACGATCACGTATCCCGCGGCCGGGTCGGCCCACCACCACCCCAGGACGGCGTTGAGCACCAAGCCGACGAGCACCGCGCCGGCGAGATAGGCGTCCACGACGGTGACGCGCCCCTCGGTGCACAGCACCGGGTTATCCAGCCGCTGGCCGGTGCGGGTCTTGCTGTAAGCCAGGGCGAGCATCGCGACGAACGTCAGCGCGGTCCAGGCGATCCCGACATAGCTGGGGTGGGCATGGTCGCCGGCGGCAAGCAGGATGCTGGCCTGCACCGCGATGTAGGCGGCGATCGCGAAGAACCCAGCGCCGATGAGCCGCAGCGCGAGGCGTTCGCGGCCGGCGGCGGTGTTGGTCAGCTCCCACACGACCACCGTGGAGGCACCGATCTCGATTAGCGAATCAAGGCCGAAGCTGGCCAGCGCGACCGACGAGGCGGCGATCGCGGTGATCGCCAGGATGACCACGCCCACGACGTTCCAGCCAAGCGTGACGTACTCCAGTCGCAGACCCCGACGCAACAGCCGCCGGCGGGTTATCGAGCCGGGTGCGCTGCTCACCGACGCTCCCGGCCGGCGGAGCGGGCCGCGCGCATCGCTCGTGATCGAGACAAGGCACGTAGGGAGAACCAGGTGAGCGCCATGACTGACCTCATCAACGCACTGTGACCGACTTCGTGGCCGGAGAGCTCAGATCGTGTGGGTGAGCACGAGCAGCCCGATGATGACCAGCACCAGGGCGGTAAACACGTTGCCCCACTGCTCAAGCCACTGGCCGCGGATCTGATAGCCGCCGCGGGTAGCGGCAAGCGTCAGCCCAACGATCGTCCCGATCGTCACTGCGGCGAAGATCACCAGCGAGCCCACAGCGGTGGCGATCCCGGCGGTGGTGGCGGCCAAAAACACCGGCAGGATCGTCAGATCGGGGGAGGCAGCGGCGCCGAACGGAACCATGATCGCCGCCAAGCCTCCCAGCCCACGTCGTGACCCCAGCTCCGGACCGGAGTGCTCGTGATCGTGGTGGCCGTCATCGTCGTGGTCTGTCGTGGTCGTGGTCGTGGTCGTGGTGGTGGCCGTGGCCGGTGAGCTCCAGGGCGGCGAAGCCGATGCCGGTGGCGATCAGGATCCAGCCGATGATCGTGTCCTGGGCGCTTTGGATCGAAGAGCGAAACTGCAGCCCGATCACGATGATGATCGCGCCCAGGATGACCGACACCAGCACATGCGCGATCCCCGCCAACCCCGACAGGCGCGCCACCCGCGACAGCGGGTAGCGCCGCGTGCGCCCGAGCACCGCCAGCGGTACCCAATGATCGGGCAAGATCGCATGGCCCAGTCCGACGCCAGCCGCGGCGGCCAGCAGCGCGGGAGTGTTGCTGCTCATGCCGTGAGCGCCTGCTCTGCGGGGCTTGAGGCCAGACCCAGGCGGAGGTGCTCGGTGTGTGAGATGGCCTCGACGAGCAGCGCCCCGACGTGATCATCGTGCAAGGCGTAGATGACCTGACGTCCGTCGCGCGCGCCGACGACCAGCCCGAGATGGCGCAGTACCCGCAGCTGCTGGGAGACTGCAGACTGCTCCATCTCGACCTCGCGCGCCAGCTCTCCCACCGAGCACGGGCCCGCGCCCAGCCGGCTGAGGATCCGCACCCGACTTGGAGTCGCCAGCGCCTGCATCGTCTCAGCGACCATCCGGGCGCTCCCCGCCGAGAGGAATCTCAAATCGGTGCTGGCACCATGACTCATTCTCGCATTATCGCATGAGCGGACGTTCAGGTGTCCTGCGCGTCAATTGTCCTGCGCGCGGTCGGTGCTCCTGTGAGGTCGGTGGCCGCCGGCGGCACCGATCCGTGCTGCGAGTTCGCCTCGACGATGGTTGGCGGGAGAAGTTAGCCGCGGCGGAGCAAGCGCCCGATGGCGGCCATCATCTCTTCGGTCCGCTCGTCCTGCTGCTCGGGTTCGGCGCCGATCACGCAGGTGTGGGCGTGGCCGTCGAGCAGTCCCAGGGCGACCTTGTCCAGCGCGGCTTGGGCGGCGCTGATCTGGGTGAGGATGTCGATGCAGTAGCGGTCCTCGTGGACCATCCCCTCGATTCCGCGGATCTGTCCCTCGATCCGCTTGAGGCGAGCGAGCAGCTGATCCTTGGTCGCGGTATAGCCGCGGGCGGGCGTCTGAGTCTTCGGCATACCCGAAGAATAGCAGTACCCCAACCCCCCAGGGGTATCTGTTACGCTGACGTCGTGACCGTTCTCGATGTTCTCTGGCACGGCCTCAGAGATTCCTTCCTGATGGCGTGGGAGGTGTGGTGGGCGCTCGTGCTCGGGTTCGCGATCTCCGCGATCGTTCAGGCATGGGTTCCGCGTGAGCGGATCCAGGGGCTGATGAGCCGGTCGGATGCTCGCTCGATCGGCTGGGCGACCGGCCTGGGTGCAGCGTCCTCGTCATGCTCCTACGCCGCGATCGCGATTGCCAAGAGCCTGTTCCAGAAGGGCGCGTCGGCCGCGTCAGCGCTCGCGTTCCAGTTCGCCTCGACCAATTTGGTGTGGGAGCTCGGGCTGGTGCTGTGGGTGCTGATCGGCTGGCAGTTCACGGTCGCCGAATACCTCGGCGGGATCGTGATGATCGTGCTGATGACTGTGCTGCTGCGCGTGTTCGTGAGCCGCGAGCTCGAGACCGAGGCGCGCGAGCACGCACAGGAGGCTGACACCGGCCATCAGCATCACATGGCCGGCGAGCAGCTGTCCTGGCGCGAACGGCTGAGCTCAGCGCGGGCATGGTCAGATGTCGCGCACAACTTCCGCGGCGACTGGCAGATGCTGTGGAAGGAGATCACGGTCGGGTTCCTGCTCGCCGGGTTCATCGCCCAGTTCGGTAACGGGTTCTTCGAGCACCTGTTCATCCGCGACGCGCCGGCGCCGCTGCCGACGATCGAGAACGTGATCCTCGGGCCGATCATCGCCGTGCTCAGCTTCGTCTGCTCGGTTGGCAACGTCCCGCTCGCCGCCGTGTTGTGGTCCGGCGGGATCAGCTTCGCCGGGGTACTGGCGTTCCTGTTCGCCGACCTGATCGTGCTACCGATCCTCGCGATCTACCGCAAGTATTACGGCACCCGCTTCACCGTCCGGATCACCGCGCTGATGTTCACCACGATGGCGATCGCGGCGCTGATCGTCGACGGCATCTTCAGCGCACTCGGACTTACTCCCACAGGCGCGCGCCCAAGCCGCGCCGACATCTTCAGCGCCGTCCAAGTCAACTACAAGCTCGCGCTCAACATCCTGGGCGTTGTGACCTTCCTTGCGCTGTTCTGGCTGACTGCCCGCCGTGGTGCGACCGACCCGATCTGCGGAATGACCGTCGACCGCTCCAAGGCAGTCACCAAAGAGGTGGACGGCGAGACCTACTACTTCTGCTCCGACCACTGTTTGCACGCCTTCGAAGCCGACCCCGCAAAAGCGGATCACTCCCCCAGCACCCACGCCCACCACTGACAACTGCTCGGAGCAATCCAGGATGAGCGACCGCGCGCAGCAACTTCACGACACAATCGACCGGCAAATAGTCGAGCTGACCGAGCTCGTCTCGAACGCCGACCAGAGCACGCTGAAGCGACCCTGCTCGGGTCGGGGGAAGCTCGGCGACGGCACCGTCGCCGCATCCGCTCAGCACACAGGCGACAACTACCAACGGATCGCCGCGTTCATCCAGACCAGCGACCGAATGTACGCAGCGAACAGCGCAGGTCCCGACCGGCACCGCATCCCGCGGTTCATGCGCGCCCTTTCGCACCGACCACCCGACCATGCCGGTCACAGCAAGCTCTACGCGGCCGCCCGCGTCGACCAGCCTGAGCTTCTCAACCAGCTCGGCGCCACGCGCGCCACACTCAGGGCAATCGCCAGCCTAACCGAGAGCCAGCTCGCCTCCATCCCCCCAGAAGGCAGCTTTCGATTCTGCGACGGCATACGCAGCCTCGAACAAGTGCTGGCCGCTCTCCTCAAGCACCAGGAGCATCAGCTAGAGGCCCTCAGGCAGGCGGTCAACTCCTGAGCTATGGCCTGGCGGCCCTCCCATGTTCATGTCACAACTTCGCGAGAAACCGCCGCACCGAACCACGACTGCGCCTGTCGCAATTTGGTGAGACCGACAGCTGTCGGACTGCGTCCTCGATCGCAGATGATGGGGTTCGCGCGGCAAGGGCATCGCGCTGACGGCCGAGACCTGGCGATTGCATTTCTCACGGGGGCACTCGTCCAAGCCAGCCCACCGCGGTCGTGCAAGCACCAATCCGCTACATCCAGTCCGCAGCACCGCACATCTCGCGCTCGATGGCGAACCGTGCGGCGGTGCCGCTCATGTATCGCCCCGGGTCTCGGCAGCGCAGGTCTCCTGCGGTGGTGTCGCGTCTGCGAATGAGTGGTGCTCGTGCGTGACGACCCATCGGTCGTCGGGCTTGCGCAGCCCGATCGTCAGTCGCAGCCGATGCTCCGGTGCCCGCTCAAGTTCGGTTGGGGTGCCGCATCGCAGCAGCGCGAAGGCGAATCCGACGTCCTCGCCAGCCGTGACCTCAAGCGACTCGAGCTCGAACACTGCGCCGGACGCCTGCCAGTCGAAGAACCCCGGCCACGTGTCGCGATAGGCATCAAGACCGCGGACACCTTGCTCTGGAGGGGGAACGTCGAACATGACGATGTCGGGCGCGTGGTCAGCGAGAACGCCGGCCATGTCGCCGTCGTGAACGGCTGTGGCCCAGCGCTCGATCAACGTTCTGATCTGCTGTTCGTCGGTCATCTGGTTCCTCCTGGTGGGATGCCTTCCAACGTGTAACCCCGGCCGGCGCGCGAATTCATCGCAACCGCGCGATGATGGCCGCATGGTGTCCGCTGAACTCCTCGCCGCGGTTCGATCCGGCGACCCGGACGCGTTTGAGGCGATGGTCGCGCCTTACCGGGGCGAGTTGGTGGCGCATTGCTACCGGATGCTCGGCTCCGTGCACGACGCCGAGGACGTGCTCCAGGAAAGCCTGGTCCGTGCGTGGCGCAGCGTCGGCAGTCTCGACGACCGCGGCTTGACGCGCGCGTGGCTGTTCAAGATCGCGACCAACCGTTGCCTGACCGCCCTGGAGCGACGCGGCCGACGCGAGCTGCCTGTCGAGGTCACGCCCGGCACGGCCGCCACAGAGATTAGTTGGCTCGAGCCCTTCCCTGGCCCTTCCCCGGAGGCCCACTATCTCGCCCGTGAGAGCGTGGAGCTCGCGTTCGTTGCGGCGCTGCAGAAGCTGTCCGCCATCCAGCGAGCAGCACTGGTCCTGCGAGACGTGCTCGGCTTCTCAGCAGCCGAAGTGGCCGAACAGCTCGACACATCCACCGCGGCGGTCAATAGCGCCCTGCAGCGAGCCCGCAGGACGATTGACTCAACCGCGCCGACCCAGCAGACGGTGCTACACGACCACGGCGAGGAGGCGATCAGCGCGATCCTCACCCGCTGGAGCGACGCCTGGCAAGCCGGGGACGTCGACGCGATCATCGCGCTGCTGGCCGACGACGCGCGCTACTCGATGCCGCCGCTGCCGCAGTGGTACCACGGCGTCCAGGAAATCCGCGACTTCCTCCGTGACGGTCCCCTTCAGTCCCGTTGGCGGTTTCTGCCCACGACGGCGAACGGCCAGCCGGCCTTTGGCACCTACCTGTTCGAGGACACCGCGCAGAGGTACACACCTGGCGGGCTTGACGTCCTCACATTTCAAGACGAACGCGTCGCTGAAGTGACTGCGTTCCTGCACGCCGATCTCACCCAGTTCGGACTACCAGCATTCATCCCCGCCTAGACACCTGCTCTGGCGACCGGCCGTCTGCTCTGCGGCCCCTATTCGATTCCGCTGTTCCTGGCGGAACTGGAGGCCTCGGAGGAAGCTTTTCGCCCGACCGGCGTCCAGTCTGTAGGGCGGAGGCTCCTCGCCCGGGACCTCATACGCATGGCACTTCACAGAGCGAGATCTCATCGACGGCAGGGACGGAGACGCGTTGGGCGAGATTCGTCTTTCGCTCCCCTGTTCGCGCGCTTCGCGATCACCGGTCTCGCAGCGGTGGTCCTGATCGGAGCGATCGGATTTGTGTTGATCCGGAACGCCGCGACGGCAAGCGTAATCCGGCAGGCGAAGACGCTTACCGCGCTGGCGGGTCGCGGGATCGTCGAGCCGCTGCTCACGACGAAGCTCCTCGCCGGCAACGGGCAGGCGCTCGCGCGGCTCGACCACGCGGTTCGGCAGCGAATCCTGCATGGGACGCCGATCGTCAGGGTCAAGATCTGGGACGCCGACGGACGGATCATCTACTCCGACGCGCGACAGCTCATCGGCGCGCGCTTTCAAATCGGCAAAGACGAGCTTGCGGTTCTCCGCGCCGGCGGGGTAGCGGCCGACGCGAGCGACCTGACCAGGCCGGAGAATCGAAGCGAGCGTGGCTTCACACGCCTGGTCGAGGTGTATGTGGGAATCCGCGCGGCGGACGGCAAACGCCTGCTGTACGAGGATTACGAACGCTCGAGCACCATCTCGGCCAGCAGTCGTCGGCAGTGGGAGGGCCTGGTTCCAGCGGCCGCCGGAGCGCTCGTGGTTCTCTACCTCATCCAACTTCCCCTTGCCTACTCGCTTGCGCTCCGCCTGCGACGCAAGCAGCGCGAACGCGAGGAGCTGCTACGCCGCGCCATCGACGCGTCGGACCTGGAGCGTCGACGGATCGCCGCCGACCTGCACGACGGTGCGGTGCAGCGGCTGGCCGGAGTGTCTTTGTCCCTCGCTGCAGCCGCTACAACCCGCGGCCGCGGCGGAGGCGGCAACGATCACGGTTTGCGCGTCGCGGTGACAGAGGCGGCTACCGAGACCCGCGAGACGATTCGGGAACTGCGAACGCTGCTGGTCGACATCTATCCGCCGACGCTTCAGCGATCGGGCGTGCGAGCTGCGCTCGACGACCTCGCCGCGCCGCTACGCTCGGCGGGGATCGAGGTCAGGCTCGACGTACCAGATGATTCCGACCTGCTCGAGGCCACGGAGGCACTCTTCTACCGCATCGCGCAGGAGGCGATCCGGAACGCCCGTAAGCACGGCGACCCGTCGTACGTGCACGTCGAGCTCACCCAGACCGACAGCTTCGCCCGATTCCGCGTTTCAGACGACGGTCGAGGTTTCTCGCCCGTTGACATCATGGAACGTACGCCGCAGCAGCACTTCGGGCTGAGGCTGATGCAGGATCTGGTGGACGACGCGGGGGGGACCCTGGAGATCAAGGCCGCCCCAGGTATAGGCACGGCGATCATCGTGGTGATGCCGTGGCGGTGATCGGCGTTCTGATCGTTGACGACCATCCGTTGGTCCGCAACGCGCTCACCCAGCTCCTCGGCAGCGCCGAGGACATGACCGTGGTGGGGACAGCCGCAGATGGGGAGGCAGCGGTGAGCGCTGCGATCGAGCTCAGTCCCGACGTCGTCCTGATGGATCTCGAAATGCCCAGGGCGGATGGAATCGAAGCGACGCGCGCGCTGCGGGCCGCGCGGTGCGGAGCACGGGTCGTTGTTCTGACGACGTTCTCGGACAGGGAACGCATCCTCGGCGCCTTGGATGCTGGAGCCCTCGGATACCTCCTCAAGGACGCCGATCCCGAGGAGATCATCCGCGGGATCCGGGCGGCGGCGATTGGAGACGCCCCGCTCGCACCGCGTGCGGCGCGGGAGATGCTGACCGACCGGAGTCGGCCCCGCACCGGCCCCGGCCTCAGCGCTCGGGAACTCGAGGTATTGAAGCTCGTGGCGCAGGGGCTTCCGAACAAACGGATCGCGCGGGAGCTGGAGATCAGCGAGAAGACGGTGAAGGCCCACCTCACCCGGGTTTTTGCACAGCTCGGAGTTACCGACCGCACCCAAGCCGCGCTGTGGGCTCAGCGCCACCTCACTTCCGAATCTTGCGAGTAGCAGAGTGACGGCCGGGGCGGCGGCACCGGCCGCGATGCCGCCGCCGTGTCGTCAACGGTGGTTGGGCCCGTCGTCGCCTCCGCGGCCGTCACGATGATCGTTGTCGATCCGGTCGTGCCGATCGCGGCGGTCGTTGTCGACCCGGTCGTGCCGATCGCGGCGGTCGTTGTCGACCCGGTCGCGCCCTGAGTGATTCTCGATCTGATGCGCAGGCTGCTCGTGATTGGGCGGATCATCTCTGCCGCCATTTGCCTGAGCGGCGGCTGGAACTGCAATCGCACCGGCCACGACCAAGGCGGCGAAGGTGCGTGTGTAACGGGGAGACATATCCCGATTCCTCCTTTTTGGAGATTGCGATTGCTGCTCTCACGCTGCCGGGTCGCAGGTACGAGTTTCAATAGGACTTTGGTCTCAGAAGGAGCGGCCTGACGCGCAATCCTGGCCGTATTGCTAGAACTTAGGGCACCCTAATTAGGGCTCCCTAACTCAAGGAGTGGTCGTGGGCTTCGCTGAGACGGTCCTGCTGGGCGCGATCGCCGGGTTCACGATCTATCTCGGCTTGCCCTTGGGGCGGGTCGGCCGCGTCGATGACCGGTTGCGGGTCGCGCTGGCGATGTTCTCGGTCGGGATCCTGGCGTTCATCTTCATGGACGTCACCAACCACGGCGTGGGGATCATCTCCAGCGCAGTGCAAGGGTTGAGGGATGGCAAGACCGGCCTCGCGCACGTGCTGGGGCTGTTCGGGCTGCTCGCGGTGGCGTTCATAGTCGGAACGGCTGGCATCTCTGTCGCCGAGCGGACGTTGCGCCGCCGCCGCGTCTCGCTGGTCCCGATCACGGGCGGCGAAGCGGCGGTCACGTTCAGGGCTCAGGAGCTGGCCCAACACGAGGATGCGACGCGACGTGTGGCGCTGCGGACGGGGATGACGGTCGCCGTTGCGATCGGACTACACAACTTCGCGGAAGGACTCGCGATCGGCGTCTCCGCCAAGGCCGGTGCGATCGGATTGGTGACAGTGCTGATCGTTGGGTTCGGCCTGCACAACGCCACCGAGGGGTTCGGGATCGTCGGCCCGCTCGGGGGAACACGCCCGTCATGGGGATGGCTCGGATTGGCGGGGCTGGTCGGCGGCGGCCCGACGTTCCTAGGAACGGTGGTCGGCTATCAGGTCCACGCGGATTCTCTCGAGCTTTGCTTCTACGCGCTCGCCGGTGGCGCGATCCTGTACGTGGTTGGCGAGATCTGGGTGGCGGTGCGCCGCTACGGGCACCGGACCCTCGGGCTTTACCTGCTCGCGCTCGGGTTCCTGGCGGGCGTCGGGACAGATCTGATCGTCTCCTACGGCGGCGCATGACCCGGGCGCTCCTCCACGGTTCTCTGAGCTGGTCCCAGCGCCCGAGACCCCGCTTCGGACACATTTGCCGCGCGGGCGCCCACAGGCACTGAGGCTTGGTCGAGAGCGCGAAACGACTGACGAGTCATGTGCAAGGCGCGGGACCACGAGCTCTCGTACGCCTCGGCTACGGCCGGCCAGGTCAGCTGCGGAGCCAGAGGTCGGGAAGGTTGATGTCGTTGGCGCGTCCTGTTGCTCAAGATGTGGAAACGTCGAGCAGCGAGCGGGGCGGCTGAGGCCATTTCGTGCGCGCCTTTCCTGGCCCCCGCCACGGCCGTGACGTCCGCTACTTCCGCCAATCCGGTGCAGCGAGAGAACTCGCTCCCGGGCACGCCGGGCTGGGAGATCCCAGCCGACGCGGGCACGGATATCAGTGGTTACGCCTCGGAGAGCAGCGTCGCGCCGGGGCTGAGCGTTCACCTGCATGTGACCGCGCCGGCGGGCTCGCGCTATCGAGTGCTCCTGTACCGGCTGGGGTGGTACCGGGGGATCGGCGGGCGCTTGATCATGTATGTACCGGGTTGCCGCTCGAGCCACGCCGCGACTGCACAGTCTCGGCCAACCACAGCCGACTCCGTCACCGGCCTGTTCCAGCCCCCTTGGCGGGTGACCGATCGCGTCGAGATCCCGCGTGACGCGGTCTCGGGTTACTACGAGGCGCGTTCCCAACCCGCGGGTGGTCGCGCTCGTCAAAGCGGCGCTTCGCGACCTGACTCGTCCAGCTCCACCAGCCGCTTTGATGATCCGGCACATGACCGTCACTGTGCAGGCGGGAGATGATCTACTTGCGGGGGCGCTGGTTAGCTTGCTGGGCGGGCTCCCGCTGATGTTGGCGCCCACGCCGAGGAGCGCGTCCTCGTTCCGGATCCGAAGATGAGCCTCGGCCGCTACCTCGTCGGCGTCGCTGCGCTGCTGTGCGTGGTGGGTTCGGTCGGTATGGGCGCGGCAGCTGTACGGCAATATCTGCTCCCGGACTGGGGCGGCGCTTACGCCCGCCTGGCCGAGATCGTCACTGGATGCGCGCTACTGGTCGGGATCATGGAGGCTCTCGGCACCGTGGGGCTGTTCCGGCTGGTGCCGATGATCGCGGGTTCGATCGCCGCGGGATCGGCGCTGAGACTCGGGCTGAGGTCGCGCTCCAGTGCGCGGGTCGTCCTCCGCCGCCGCGCCGCCCGGCCGGGGGCTAGCGCCGCCGTACTCACCCTCATAGCGATAGCTGGTCTGGTCGTCCTGCTGCTCCTATGGACCGGACGGAGCCTCCATTCATTCGAGCACGGGATCACGGGCGCTGACTCGATCGCATACCACCTGCCGCATGCGGCGTCCTATGCCCAGACCGGTCAGATCTGGGCGATCCGCTACACAGACTATGCCTACCTGACCGGGCTGTACCCAGCCACCTCTGAGCTGTTGCACGCGCTTGGCATCGTGCTGATGGGCAACGATGTGCTCTCGCCGGGCATCAACCTCATATGGCTCGCGGCCACGTTGCTTGCGGCCTGGTGTATCGGTTCTGTCCGGGGAGTCGGCTCCACGTCGATGCTGGCGGCGGCACTCGTCATGGCGACGCCGATGATGGTCGGCAGTAATGCGGGAACCGCCGACAACGACCTCCTTGGCGTGTTCTTTGTCATGGCAGCCCTCGCGCTGTGGATGCGAGCTGCCGACATAAACCCGACCGACGCGCGGGAATACCGCGGCGGCAATATCATTGCCGCCGTCGCGGCAGGGCTGGCGCTGTCGGTGAGACTCAACGTGCTGGGTCCGGTAGTGGCACTCACGCTCGCCGCGATCGCTTTTTCTCCTAGCGGCCGGCGCCGGAGTACGGCCGGGTGGTGGATGGGGGGGCTGATCCTCGCCGGTGGTTACTGGTATGCCCGTAACTTCATCGCGCTCGGGAACCCGCTCCCGTGGTTCAGCTTCGGTGTACTGCCGACGCCTCACCCCCCGCCGTTGCAGCAGGGCAACAACTACTCCCTGGCCGCCTACGCCACCGATCCTCGGATCCTTCGCCAGTGGCTGATCCCGGCGTTGAACCTGAACCTTGGGCCGTGGTGGCCTGGGTTGGTGGCCGCCGCCGTGGTCGGTCCTGTCATGTGTGTCCTCGCCAAGCGCGAGCGAGTGATCCTGGCCGCGGCTCTGATCGCCTTGGCCTCCCTCATCGCCTACCCATTGACTCCGCTCACGGCGTGCGGTCCCTGGGGACATCCCTACTGCCTGCACTCCAACATCCGGTACGGAACTCCCGCACTGACGTTGGCGCTGGCCGTCACACCCCTGGCACTGCTGTTCAAAGGCCAGCTTGGCCGCTGGGCGGCAGCAGCCGCACTCACCACGCTGTTCGTGGCCACGGTGACTCTCCGCCGCCAGTGGACACCGGGCTACGACCTGAGTGGAGCCGACTCCGCCGTAGCCCTGCTCCTCATGATGTCGGTGATCTCGGGCCTCAGAGCGCGGTCACTGATCAGGTCCCGGCGCCCGCTCGGCCGCGCCACCGCGACGCTGGCTCTCTCGCTCGTGCTGGCCGGGGTTGCAGTGGGCTACTCGGGTACCCAGGATTACCTAAGGCATCGATACGCCAACAAGGACGGGCCGTCCGCCGTCTACAAGCTGTGGCGCTGGGCTCGGACCCTGCACCACACGCAAATCGCTCTCGTCGGCAACTTCGGCTGGTTCTTCGGATATCCCCTCTGGGGTGTCGACGATTCCAATCGCGTCGTGTACATGGGCCAGCGGGGGCCCCACGGCTCGTTCCGGCCCATCACCAGCTGCCGGGCCTGGCGCAGGGCGCTGAACCAAGGGCAGTACCAGTACGTCGTCACGACCGCCAACCGAATCTTCTTCACCACGCGGCTCGTGCACACGCCGGAGGCCGACTGGACCCGGACCGACCCCGCGGCCAGGCTGGTGCTCTCCTCGGATTGGTCGATCCGGGTCTTTCGGCTCACCGGGCGCCTCCACCCGGATCGCTGCTAAAGGATTCTGTGGAATCTTTACGCGTGAAAGCATCGTCGGGCCACGCCGGGCAGCCTTTAGTTGAGCGCGCGCGAGAACACGAATCCGCGACGGCTATACGCAAAGTGCCCGTTCGCTCGTTGGACTGGTCGTTGGACTGTTTTGTCAGCCAGCGGGCGGTTTCTAGCGGTTCGTAGCGGTTGCCACGTTCGGACCAGAAACGGCCGGATGCCCAGTAACGGCGGGAAGTTCCTGCAAATCCTGCGATGCCGGAGGAGGGACTCGAACCCCCGACACGCGGATTATGATTAGCCATCCCGGCTTACCTGGCGTTGCACCGGCTTTGCGTTCGTCCTGCTAAACAGCGGTTTCGGCTTCAAGCGTAGGGGAGAGACTTGCGCCGGTTTCTGCGGCTTGTGTTGCCCTCGGCGTTGCCCACGTCGTGCCGTCGAGGAAGTCCGCGTCGCCCATCCCGTCATCGATGAGATGCACGTAGGTGCGGAGCGTGAACCCAGGGTCGGAGTGCCCGAGCCACATCTGCACGACCTTCGGGTTGCGGCCGTTCGCGAACAGGATCGACGCACAGGTATGCCGGAACGAATGAAATCCAACCCACGGCGTACCGGCGACTTGGGCGGCGGGCTTAAGGATGCGCCGCCACAGCCAAGCGCGATCGACCCGGTTACCAAGCGGACCAACGAACATCAGGTCCTCGGCGCTTCCCTGGAGCCTCCAGAGTTGCTGGCACATCGTCGTAGAGAGGGGGATGTCCCGCTTGCCGTGCTTGGACTTCGGTTCCGCGATCACGCCCTTGAAGCACTGCCGGCGTACCCGCAGTCGTCTCGCGCCGAGGTCGACGTCCTTCCATCGCAGCTCGATAGCTTCGCTGATCCGCACGCCGGTCATCGCGAGCAGTTCGAAGAACAGGCGCCAGTCGGGATTGCACGCGTCGAGGAACCGCGCGAGCTCGTCGCTGTCGAGTGCTCGACGCTGCACAGCCGGGTCGGCGGTCATCGTCGGCGCGTACGGGTGCGCTATGCGGACGCCTGTCGCCGGGTTGTGGCGGAGAATGCCGTCCTCCACGGCAGTCGCGAGCATGGCCTTGAGCGCCGCCATGTGTTGCCTGACGGTGCCTACCGCCAGCCGTTGGCCTTGCGCCCGTTCGTCGAACAGCCAGGAGACGAACATTCGGATGTCCCGCGGCTCGAGCTCAGCCAGCGAAGCGGACCGCTTGGAGAAAAACGGGATTGCCTTCGTTTCGATGGTGCGGCGGTAGCCGGCTCGCGTTGATTCCCGAAAACCGCGGGTGGTCCGGCCCTGATACGTGTCGACCCACTCGCGCGCGTAATCCTCGAAGCCGAGCCGTGCGACCTCGCGGTGTTCTCCTCGGCGGATGTCCGCTTGGAGGGTGGCTTTGAGATCGCGAGCTTCGGCGTACGTCCGGGCGAATCGCTTGCGTTGCTGGCCACGGAACCGATAGACGACGACGTACCGGTCACCGCGCTTGTAAACCCCTGGCGTTTTCGTCTTGACGAGAGGAGCAGACATCACGGGACCTCTGTGAAGTCGGGTTCGGTGACGCGGCAGCCACGTTCGCAGATCCACATCGTCGCCGGCACATACGGGTCACGCGCGTCGGGATTGTCCTCACGCGCGACGATCGGCGCTAGGCACATCGGGCAGCGACCCGGGTGCAGCTGACTGTTGAGGCCTCGGCGTGCCATTACGCCTCGTCGCTGTCGCCGTGATCTCTGCCGTATCCAGCTGCGAGGGCGAGGGCGAGAGATTCGACGATCACCTGGCTGAACCCCCACGTTTCGGCGATCTCCGCCACCGTGTATTCGGGGTGTGCCTTTAGATCGGCCATCGCGCCTTCCGTCCGGCGGTCCCTGTCGAGGAGTTCTTCGAGCCGTCGCCCCTCGTAGATATCGCTGAGGTCCTCTCCGAGCTCCTCCAAGACGCCGACTGCGGCGTGCCACGCCTGGAGCGCCCCTGGTGTGTGGAGATTCTCAATCGCCAAGCTGACTCGCTGCCAGAGGAACCTCACCAACAACTCGCGGTCCACGACCGCACGTCCGGCGGCGAGATCAGCGATGACGTCAGCGAACCGTCCCTCGCCGACGAGCGGGTTCCCGTCCTCCGACTCGCCATGCCATTCCAACGCATGCTCGACAAGCACCCGAGCGCGTGCCTCTGTGACGAGCGTCATCACGCAACCAGCTCGAGCGCGGCAGCGCAACCGCACAGCCGCTGAGCGAGCATCCTGAGCACAGCCGGATCGGGATTATCGGCACATTCGGTCATGGCTGCGACCTGATCGCTGATCTCGCGTGGACCACCGCGGACGAGCTGGCTCATCGCGTAATCGTCGAGTGGCAGATCGCTGGGTGCTGCTGCGAGGGGCTCTGAGACTTCGAGGGACAACGTCGCCATATCTGCTCCTTTCGCAGAGGAGCTAGCGGGGCGAGGAAGGCAACGCTCCGGTTCGGTAGCGTGCCCTGCGCGCCGGAGCCAATCCCTCCGGTGCATGGCCCGGTCGGTGCGTCAACACTGGCCGGGCCGCTTGATTGATCGGCGCATCGTACGCCCGGCTGCGGCAGGCCGCAACTCGTAGGCTCAACACCCAGAACGCGCTGCTCGGGCTTGCGCGCGAGACCGACGACCTGAGGTAAATGCGAGCGGCGGACGCGTCTGGCTCAACACCGGACGCGCACCCCGCCGCTCTAAAAGCTCGGCGCTGAGCGAACTGAATACTCACGAACGCGAGCTTCTGTCCCTCAACTAGCCTCCCGCACCGCCTCGTAAACGCGGGACGGACCGCCCGCCTCACAGCAGGCGCTCCGGGCCTAACCTCCGGTACGTGTTTGCGCCCGCTCCCATGCTCGCTTCGGTCGCGCGGGAATGGCCCAGGGGGAACGGCTGGATGCTCCAGCCGAAATGGGACGGTTTTCGCCTCCTCGTCACCGTCGATGGGAAGCGACACGTCCAGGCTTGGAGTCGGCGTGGTGTGCGGCTCGACGAGCACCTGCAGCCGCTGCTTGCCGCGTTCACGCAGGCGCCCACCGGGACGATTTTCGATGGCGAGCTCGTTGCCCTCAAGTTGGCCGATGGCGTGCCGGTGCAGGACTTCGCGACGGTCGGACACGGCGCACTTCACGGCGACTCCGCGGCCGTCAGCCAGCTTCACTACGTCGCCTTCGATCTGCTCTCGCATGACGGCGAGGACACCCGTGGACTCCCGTGGACAGAACGCGACGCCCTGCTCGCGCGAGCACTCCCCGCAGGACCACGCATCCGGGCCATCCAGTCCTGGCCCGCTGCGCAAAACATCCACGAGCACTTGGTTGGGCTCGGCTTCGAAGGTTCCTCCTGAAACGAGATCAGTCGACCTACCGGGCTGGACGCCAGACCAGCTGGCGCAAGATCAAGGGCCGCCACCGGCTGCTCACCGTGCTGCGAGAGCTGCGCACCGGACGCGACGGATATCCCTATGCGATCTGCGAAAGCGCCGGCCGGAGAGTTGTTGCCGCTACGAACGGCGACCTCGAGCGCTACCTGGGCGAACAGGTCGAGGTTGTCTATTCCCGCGTTGATGCGAACGGAACACTTCGAGAGGCTCGGTTGATCACGACTTCGAGCGTTCAAGCGCCTCGACCCGCTTGGTGAGGTCCTCGACTCGCTCGGAACCGCGGACGACGCTGAGGTCGCCACGGCTGCGGGTGAACCGATCGGCGCCAGTCGCCGTACTCGTGGGGTGGTGGGGCGTAGCTGGAGCGCGTCACTCGCCTGACTGCTCACATCGCTCAAGGCGTCGCTCGAGTTTGTCGACACGACGCTCAAGGTCTGAGAGCCGCTGTTCTTGGCTACGCGCATCAGGTCTCGCGCCGCGTTGCGGTTCCAGTACCGTCGTCGTTGTCCGGGGCATGGGGCCGCGGGGACCACGGGAGATGAAGCATGCGAAAAGGCATCATCGTCGGCATCCTTGCCGGGGTACTCATCAGCGCTGGCGGCGCGGTGGCTGCCACCCACTACGTGATATCCAACGTTCGACAGATCACACCGAAGGTTTGGCGCGAGCTCGAAGGCAACCGCGGTCGCCGAGGCTTCCGCGGACCCCGAGGCGCCACCGGACCAGCCGGACCACGAGGCGCAACGGGCGCAACGGGCGCAACTGGGACGTTCTCCTCCGCAAGTGTGCAGATTGTGGATGGGCCCGACATATTCGTCCTGCCGGGGGACACAGCAACCTCCTACGCGATTTGTGACCCCGGACAAGTGTTGATTGGCGGAGGGTTTGCTGGCGGCGTGAATCCGCCGACGTTCGCGGGCGTCACCTCTGATGGCCCGAATGGTTCCTCCGAGTGGGTCGTGTCGATTCACAGCAACCTGAGCTCTTCCAGCTCCACGATCTATGACTTCGCCGCCGAGGCGATCTGCGCGGGGTGAGTCGACATACCTGGCGTCGCTCGCGGGTCTTTGCCGCATCACGGCCTAGCTCTCGTCGTCGTCGGATCTGGCCATTAGGTGCGACACGTTGATCGTGCCGCCCTCCGCGGTCTGTCCGAGACTCGCGCGGATGCGCTCGTTCATGGTCAGGTCCGCCGGCTCGTCCTTTGCGAAACGGCCGCGCTCGTCACGCGCTGCCTCGAACCGGCGGACCTTGTCGCCGCGCGAGTTGCCGGCCAGCGCCGCGCGAATCAGATCGTCCATCGACCCGCCGCGGCGCTCGTCAGCCTCCCAGCGCTCGCGCGCGATCCGCTGTGCTTCGTGAAGCGGCAGGTTGCCGGTTATCGAGGCCCGGAACAGGTCGGCGGGGAGATACCGGTTATCGAATCGGCCGGCGTCGCTCATGCGGCCTCCCGTCCACCGAGGATGCGCGTGTCGTGCCCCTCGGAACCTGGCGCACCCGTCCGATAGTCCAGATCATGAGCGTTGATGCGGGGTCGCTGAGCGAAATCCGCGATCGTCAGCCGCCGCTGGCCTTGCGGACTGTCGCGTTGCACTGAGCCGGCCTGGCTATGGCAGATCGCAAACAAATCCTGGATCAACTCGCGCGGGTGCATCAGCGCCTTCGGTCGACGTCGGTTGGCGGTCAGGCTTTTCGGCTTGTAGGGGTAGATCGGGCCGTTTCGCCAGTCGCGGAACGCGAGGTCCTCAGCGAGCCTTGGGAACTCCCCCTCGAGCGTGTCGAGCGCCTCGGCGATCCTCGCGCGCCGATCCGCTATCACCTTCTCGACCTGCTCGGTAGTGATGTCGCTGAGCGCTTGCGCGAGCGCCTTTACGTCTCCCGGATCGGGGCTGGTTCGGTACGCCTCGACCGCCTTCGCAAGCGCCGGGCTGAACCGCTCGGCGATATGGGGCGTCGGCGGAGTGTCAATCTGTCCATTGAACTGTGTCATTACTGTTCCTCTGGTTGTGGTTAGAGCATGACCCACGTGTCACGTGGCACTTCGGGTTCCTTCAGGCTCTCCGCGACCGCTACTGAGTGACACATACTTAGAGCGGTGAGCGCATCGATAGGTACTCTCGGTCCATGCTTCGGGCGGGTGAACCGCGCGAGATCACCGATCGGCTTCTCCACCGCGTTCAGAACGTGCTGCCGGAGAATTTCGTGGCCGGTGTGCTGCAGCTGGCCACGGCGGATTGCCTCAAGCAGACGGCTATCCGCAATTGACATCGGCCCGTCACGCTGGTTTTGCTCTACGAGCAGCAGACCTGTGCTTCGCGCGATCTGCTGTGCGAGCGCCGCGGCGCCGGCGTTCGGGTCGTAGACGACAGCCATGATCTGCCAGCGGGCCCGTATCTCATCAATTGCAGTAGTGATGGACCGGTCATCGACCATCCCCGCCTCCGGCGCCTCGAGGATCACCGGGTCACCGATGATCCGAACGTCGTCAGACATCCACCAGAGTGGCACCAGCGCGGTCGTATCAGGGCCTCGCCAAGCCAAATCCCACCCCAAGTAGATCTCCGAGCCACCTGGGATCACCGCAGCCGGGTTCGCGAGCGCGTCCCAGTCCGCTGGGTCGATGGCTGAGTGCTCGCCTCGCACCCATTGGCCGCACGCGAAGCGTTTCCAGCCCCATTTCGTCATCGACGGGCTGTCATGCCGGTTTCTGAGCCGCTCGAGCGTCTGCCAGGACGCCGGGTTCGCTTCCTTGACGAGCTCGATGTCCTCGGAGTCCTGGTCATGGTCAAGCGCCCACTCGTGGAGGACAAAGCGACCGGCGGATGACCGCGCGTACCGGTAGGCGCCGTCGCGGTGCTGCGTCGCCAGGCCATAGCGCTTTAGAGCGCAGCTGCCCGAGCGGGCTGAGTTCGTCATCCCCGGCGGTGCTGATCGTGATGAGCTGCCCCTCACGTGGTCCGACGCCGTCTCGAAGCACGCCGTAAAGATCGATCGACTTCGCGCGATGCAGCTCGTCGACCAGCGCCAGGGAGCCCAGCCAGCCGTCGGCGGTGTCGACGTCGGCGGCGAGTACGCGAACCCGCCCGCCGAGCGTGGCGTGGGTGATCTCGCGCTGCGTGACCTTCAGACGAGCCGCCAGGCCGGGGAGCGGCGGATGAAGCCGTGGCACTGGCGCAGGATCAAGCTCGCCTGGTCGCGGCTCGTGGCGGCGATCACGCACTCCGCGTCATCGGTCGTCAGCAGATGAAACAGCGCGACCGCGGACAATAGGGTTGCTCTTACCGTTCTTCTTCGGCAACAGAACCAGCGTCTCGGATGCGCCCGCGAAAAAGTCCGTAGAGGATCGTGTTTTCGAAGGGTTCCAAGATCATCGGCGAGCCGTTCTCGACCGTCAGGCCTTGGCAGAACCTGGCGAACGCCTCAAGCTAGATCGCTCCCGCTGACGGTGAGATCATGCCGGTGTTCCTCGGCGGTTTCGGCGTGCGGCGGCCAGCTCGTCCAGCTCCGAAAACGGATCAGCCGGCCTCGATCCTTCAGCGCCGTCGAGGCGCACGAGTTCTAGCGCCAATTTCATCGCCTGGACGCTGCCTTTTCGCGCCGACTGCGCCACGACCTCGCGAAGCTCCTCGAGATCCATCGGACCGGCCGGCAATGACCCTGCCGCGGTCTCGCGCGCATCGTCGAGCGCCGATGCGAACGCGCCGAACCGGCCGGCTGGCTCTTTGCGTCCGGTGCGCGCCCACCCCGCGACCGTGTTCACGCTCACGCCAGCACGCGACGATGCGTCCTCGAGCGTCAAACCATCCCGAACACCGTCCAGCACGAGGCTGTTCACACGGTCGAATTCTGACCTCACCGGACGGTCTCCATCCACTGATCCATCGCCAAGACCATCCCGGCGCGCGCCGTCGACGCTAGGGGTCCGGAAGTGAGGGCGTTCCAGGGGTTACGCTCCCACCTATGTGCCTGCCGGTGCGGCTGGTGTGGGGTGGCGTCATAGTTGCCTCATCCGGTCGAGGTTGGCTTGCATCTGGGCGGCGAGCGGCGACCAGTTCGTTTCGACTGATGAGCGTTGGTCGTCTCAGCGCTGAGGCTGTCGAGTTCGTCGATCGCGCTGTGGCAGCCTGTCTGCGATGTTGTGAAGGTCATCGGTGCGACAGGTTTCTTGATCGTCAGTCTTGGTCTTGCGCTGACTGATTTCGATGAGCTGATCTTGCAAGGCGGTAACGAGCTGAGTCTGGTTGTTGAGATGTTGGTTCATGTCTGGTTGTGGTTGGTTCGCCAGGCGTCGAGTTCGCTGGCTTTGAAGTAGCTGCGACTGCCGTTTTTGTGGACGGGGAAGTTGGTGCTGCGGCGCTTGTGGCAGAGCTGGTAGATCTGCTAAGTGGACATCGCGAGGTGCGTCGCGGCTTGTTCGACGGTGAGCCAGCGTTGGGCTCTGAGGTAGACGCTTTTGCGTCGCTGAGGTTCTGTGCGACGTTGGTGGCGAGTGACGCGAGCTGCTCGTCGGTGAGTTGGTCGGTGAGCGTGATCCGCAGCTGTCTCTGCGTCGATGAGGGCTTGGAGTTCGTCTTCGTTCTAGCTGGCAGGTGGTTCTTGGTCGCTCTCCGATTGCTCTGTGACGTCTATGGCTCGTTTCTGACTTCTATAGACGCTTCTTCTTCAAGGGCGACTCTCTGATCTTGCTGTCATTTGACGTCATCGCGATGCTCTGCTAGTAGCGTCGGGAGCTGGTTCGCTCCGGTTTGCTGCTGTGATGGCGGTGCGCTGCTCCGATTGCTTTGCTGCTCCCGGCTGGTCGCTGTTGACGGCGCCCCGCTTCGTTGTCAGCGCGTTGATCTTTTGCGGTGGTCGTCGCTGCGTGTCGAGAGTGAGGCTGGCGATCTAGTCAGCGAGCGGTTCGTTCTCGTTGCGTCTCGGCTGTGTTCTTCCGCCTCGTTCGGTGTTCTGCAGCTCGTGTTGCTGCCCTCGTTGTTTCTCTCGACCGCTGTTGCCAGCTTTTGCGGGCGCGGGGTCGGTGGTGAGGGTGCGCTTCAGTCGCGGGTCGCGTTCGTCTGGCGGGTCTTGGCTTGTGATTGGGTTCTGGTTGTTCCGGCGCTACTCGCGTCGTCTCGGCGTTGTCGCGATGGCGGTGGTTGGCGGCTAGCTAGAGCTTGATCTGCGGTCGGTTCTCGTTGTTGTCGCGGTCTGTACTGTGTTGTGATCGTGTCGCTGCTGGTCAGCTGTTTGAGGTGTTCTTCGGCGATTCGCTTGCCGTCGTCAACTTCGACGCTGATCGCGATCCGTCGGCTGCGCTGCTGCGCGTGTCGGTGCGCGCTCCGCTCGTCGCGGTGCTTGCGTGTTGGCTTCGATGTCTGCGGTGGCGGCTTCTCTCCGAGCGCGGCTTTCTCCGCTTCGACGTTCGTTGACTTTCCAGTGCTGGTCGGCTCGTGCTGGTAGTTCTGTTCTTCTTCGCTGGTGTCGCTGGTGAGCGTGTTGCTCATCGCTCGCCGCCGATCGCTTCTAGCTCTGGTTCCTTTCATTGTGGTTTTGATGTTCTGGTCGATTGCTGGGTTGCGAGCGTCGGTGTGTTTCAGCGCTGGCGATCTGCTCCTGGTCTCGGCTGGCGTGTTGTCTATCTGTCCGGTCCGTTGGTCGAGCGTTCCGTTCTGCCGTTCATCCTTCGGTTCGGCTCAGCTGTTCGGGCTGGTCGATCCTCGCTCGTCCTCTGCGCGATGCTTTCCTCGCTGTTAGCTGCTGTTCAGCTTCGGTCCGGTTGGCGTGACCGACCAGCGCTTTGCGCGCTTCTTCGTCGTCGACGGTGGCTGCTTCGGTTAGATCTGTCGCCTGCGAGCTTGGCCGCCGGTTCGCTGCTCTGTCCTCGTCCGACGCTACGCTGGCCGTCGTGCCGTGCTAGCTGTTACCTGTCACGTACTGGAGTTCGTGCTGGTAGGCCTCCACAAGACGCTCGCTGTTACCGAGATCCGTTAGGCTGTACCCCGCGCTCACGTTGTCATCCCGGGCGTGGAGATTGGGATCGGCGGCGGGGTTACCGGTTGACCATGCGTTTCGAGGCAGTGCTCGAGTTGATCGAAGCGGTCAGCGCCCATCCGGAAGAGTCCTCCGACGCCGATTAGAGATAGTCGGGCTCGTTGAGGGTGCAGTCGGCCTCGAGTTCGTCGAGCAGTTGGTGCACTCGGAACACGCAGCTGTGTAGCTCCCGGCGAACGCTGGGGTTCCCGTTCATGGTCGGCTCCGCTGCGTGCCGCCGCGACGTGCGCAGCGTCCGGAGCATCCGCGGGTTGACGACTCCGTATTGAGGGTGACGCTAGAAGCGGATATCTGGAGCGTCGCGATCTCGAGGGCCGCGGAACCCAGCGGCCGCGGGAGCAGATAGGCGATCAGGAGGCGGCATCAGTCCGCTCGTTGTTGTAGGCCTGTCGTGAGTGCGTGAGGAACGCGAGGACGCTCTCGGTGGGGTAACGAACGGCCTTATCTCGACCCGGATTTCCTGAAGACGGCCTTGCCTGTGCCCAGCGGCGGATGGTGCGCGTGGTCACTCTGAGGAATCGAGCGGCCTCCGCCTGGGTCAGAAGCAGGGCGTCGACCTCCGGGCTTCGTGAAGCTGTCATTTCCGGTATGATACGGACCGGCAGCCCTATATCAACCGTATGCTGGCTCAGTTGCTCTGACAGCGTGGGTCGGCTAGAAAGGTCGCGTTATGAAGGTGGTCAAGATCACCCCCAAATCGAACCCCGAAGTGGAGTTCGTTCGGTACGGCGGTTGTTACTCGCTTCCCGTCCGGTTTACGGCGGTCCTGGAACCCGATGCGGGCGAGTCATACCCTCGGTGTGAGCTGACCGTCGCGATCGAGAATGGCCGTGCTGTTTGTGAAGGCTTCTCGTGCATGCGGGTTGATGGGTCTGCTCCGATCACCGGGACCGTTCTGAGAACCCTTTCGCTCGGCACGTGGGTTCGCGAGGCGACCGTGGCTGCTGGGCGCGAATACGCCGGCCGCCATCTTGATCACGAGGGGCCGTTGTTGCCTAGGACGAGGACGGGACGCGCGCACTCGTGGTAACCGAGCCGGTGCTCGGAGGCGGTTCGCATCTGCGCTGGGTGGGTGCGGAGCGTGAACCGGGATTCCAAGCGGCAACGAGAGCGCCACAGCGGGCTCCTCGTCGAGGCATTCCGCTGACAGACGCTGACCTAGAGGACGTCGCGCGGATTTATCGATGAGGGTGTGCCTGATGGTGCGCCTACCGCCGCCGTTGCTAAACAGATGCACGTGGCCCGCTCAACTGCGGGCCGATGGGTGACGCAAGCCCGCAAGCGCGGATTGCTCGGTCCCGCGGCTGGAACAAATCCAGGCGAAGCCGATTAGTCACAGCGACTCTTGCGTCGAGGTGTTTCCCTACCGCGACAGCGCTCTAGCGAGCCGCGTAGTCGTCCTCGCGACGGATCGCAGTGCGGTGGCCCTTTCGGCGTCACTGGAGGCCGCCGACGCAGCCTCCACCGCCTGCGCGTAGGCTCGTTCCGCTTCGCGGGTGTCCGGCGCTCGGGCGCCTGAGCTCTCGGCGATGAAGTCGTCCAGAGCGCTGGCTCGAATCCGGACGCGTCGGGAGCCGAGGCGCAGGCCGGCGAGCTCTCCGCGCTCGAGCCAGTTTCTGACCGTCATTTCGTTCAGTTTGAGCTGCTTGGCTACCTCTTTGACTGTCAGAAGCTGATCCGGTTCTGCTGGCATGCCTTGAGTCTAACTGAGCCAACGTAGCCGAACTGTGCGAACATGTGTTCGTATGACCGCCTACAACTTCATCCTCCGCGAGTACGACCCCGATCAGCCGTGGGTGCTGGTCTCCACCGGCCACGAATCGATCGAGCTCCCAGACGACGAGGACTTCAACGCCTGGGCCAGACCCGCTACCCGAACAGCCGGTACCGCGTCGAGCTCGAGCGCGAGCCGTTCAGGTGGGTGACATAGAGCAGTCATCCAGCGTCCGGCCGCGCGGTTTCGCCGGCGTGGGACGCGGCGCCGAACTCGGAGGCCGGGAACCCATCTTTCTGGCGACCGCCTCGCACTGAGTCGACCGGTCAAAAAACCTGTACTTTCCGAGCGGGGTCAGAAGGCGCGCAACATCTTTAGCTGATCAGCCGAAAGGAAGCGGTGTGAGAAGTCGGGGGTTCTTTGGAACGGCAGTTCTCGCGGCAACGGCGTTAGCTCTGATCAGGCCGGGCCCGGCGATGGCTTTAGCGCCAACACCGCAGCCGGTGTCCCCAGCGGCCGGGGCACAGTTTGAACAAGGAAGCGTCCTCGCCTTTGTAGCCGATCCCGGGGGCATTGATCCGTCGAATGGGGAAACCGAGATCCTCGTAACAACTCTCCAAACGTAGATTCAGGGAACTGCTTGACAACGCAGGGCGTCTCCGCGCAGACCGCGCCCGGGAACGGTTCGCCAGAAGAGCCGGATCCTTCCCTTGCCTACGCCCAGATCAACTCCGCTTGGCTGCCGGGAGGGCCAGGGGGGACGGGGCAATACTACTGGCAGCCTCGCAACAGCAATCCGTTCCCAACTACTCCGCCAGTTGCATGCGGTCCGGTGCGCTCGTTCTCGGTCGTATCGCCGCCCCCGCCGCCACCACCACCGCCGCCGCCGGCCACGACTGTCCCTCAGTCAGTAGCCCCAGCAGACCATGCTGTCATCCCTTCCCGGGGTCGCCCGAACGCGGGCGTGGTCCACTACAAATGGACCAGCAACGGGAGACACGACCACATAGCGCTCTACAACGTGACTTTCCGTCCAAACACTGCCGACCTAAATACAGGCCGTTCGTGGACCATCAGCTACCCGCAGGTCGCCTCAGTTCGACAGAAGAGTGAGCGGATCAACACCACAGGAACTTACGAGTGGCGAGTCATCTCGGACGGCGTGAAGGGACCACTGAGACGTTTTAGGGTCGTCCAGACGGGACCCTTGCATTACCTCGACATAAGAATCGACAACCACCGAGCTTGGGCTGCGATCCGATTTTGGAACAATCTCGGGGAGGTCATGGACCTCACAATTCGATCGCGAGGGCGACGCGTTCTGTACGACGGCGGTAAAGACGCCGACTCAGGGCGAGTGTCCTTCGATCGTGTTCGCCCTCGGTGCGGAACCTCAGCTCGCTACACCTACATTCTTCATCAGTACACGTATGTTGGAGCGGCCGCGGGCCGGGGCGGTCCCACGAGAACGCTGACCAAGCGCGGCAGCTTTTACTTGACGGCCCCTCCGTGTCCTAAGCCCAAACCCAGGCCGAACCCGAAACCGCGCCCGAAACCGACGCCGAGGCCGAGGCCAGTTGCGCGCTGCACCACCTCCGTGGTCGGCCCTTCCGGCACAACTACGATCTACCTAGAGACCGGCGCCCCGCCACTCTCCTGCCAGACAATGATCGGTGTGTACGACGCGTGGATCAGCGGTGGCGCGCCTTATCCTTGGTCTTGTTCTGGCAGCTTTGACGCGGGCGACTGCACCTCATCTGAGGGCTACTTTCTGTTCACCGGCTACGTGTGATGAATGTCCGATACATCCGCTCAGCGCTAACGCGGGCAGCCGAAGCACCGAGCGATATGGGGAGTGACGGTCAGATCCAGCCAGGCCTCGCACGGCTCGCGGTCCGGTGCGCTTGCTCGCGCGGCGGCCATCGCCAGTCCAATCATCTTGTGCGCTCGAATGCGGTTACGCTAGTCCTCGTCGGGCCATTTGGATCGCCATGGCAGGGGGGCCGGTAACGGTCGTCCCGATGCAAATCGGGCAAGTTCCAGAGCATCCGGTCATGGATGCGACGTCCAGCCGTCGGCGAAGGACGGCACCGTTGGAGAAGCTTTATCGAGTATCACAGCGCGGGGTGCCTCCACGATCATTTCGCCGGCGGCGCCAACGACTCCGTCTTCCCTGCACGAAGATGTCAGCGGCTCGCCGAGGTCTCGGCAGCGTGGCACGGGACGCACACGGGCTGGAGCCAGCAGAGCGCGTCCGGGTTGCTGACGCCCATCGCCACGAGGCGTTTCCGGGTCGGTCGGTGGTGTGCCACGGTCGCGGGCCGGAGGCCGCACATCATGCACTTCGTTTGTGGGCGAGCAGTTGATCGCGAGAAAGCTCAAACGCCGTCCCGTAGCCGCGGTCCCGCGGGCTGCCACGCTGATGCTCGTTGCAGCGCGGCTGCGGACTAATGCGGCCGCAGATTGCACAGGCGTAGCTAGGAGGAGCCATGGTCTGCTAGGTGATCCGTTTCTTCTAAACGTGCCAGACCCGGTTGGACGCCCAGACTGAGGCGTGTTGAGGTCTCGGCACTTGGGGTCAGGAGCGAGGTCAAGCCGCTCGCTGTCCTGTGCGGACTATGGGGGTGGAGGCCGGGGGGCGAGTCAGTGTGGCCAGTGTTTGATCGCCTCAACAGTCGACTGCGCCTCGGCCGCCTGGTCCTTGACATCTTCCTCGGTGAGTTCCGTCTCTCCGTGCCGTTGCCGCTGAGATTGCCACCGAAGTCTGGCGTCTGCCTCGTCGCGAGCAGCGCGCTCATCCATCGCGGCTTTGAGCTCGGCAGCCTCTGCCGTGTCAGCGTCTGACGGCAGGCTGCGCTGCTCGATCACCTTCACCACAAACCCACGCGCCTTTGATTCCACCGTGGCGGGGTTGCCACGCTTTCCCTTGAGACCCTTGACTCGCCAGTTTGTAAAAAGGATCGTTGGGCGGTACTGCAGCAGTTGCACAGCGACGCGTGCGTGGCTCTCAATCGGGTAGGCAACGAAAGTGTCATAGTTTGACTCATCTGGGTCGCCCCCGTGCGGGCGACTGTGCCACGCGCGGTAGTGATCACTCGGGCTGGCGTCGGTCAAGTGCCACTGTCCAGTCCGACGGATATACCGAGTGATATGCGCGCGGCGTATCGCTGCCGTGCAGACAGCTACCACTCCGGCCCAAGCCCACCACAGCAACAGTCCCACGAGCACAGCGTTCAGAGATCGGTTCATGATCCAAAAGCCAAGCGCCCATGCGAAGATCCCAGCCAGCCGAAACACCGCCTGTGGCACCAGGTAGGGGGGCGGCGGGCCGCTCTCCTCCCTCAGTGGCACGCGAAGTGGTTGGTTCGCGACGGACTCCGTCGTTCCCTCGCGGAGCTTGCCGGTCCGCGGAGTCAGCACCGTGAACTCTTCTGGCGAAACTTGATCTGCGCGACTTCGAGCCTCCCGTGGTCCAGCCGGCGCAAGATCCTCTGGGGGTGTTGTTGTTTGCGAACCGCCGGGCCGCTCTTTGGGTGCGTTCCCGGCACGCGTAGGTTTCGGCACCTCGGGCGGTGCCGGAGGCGCCGCGCCCTTAGCGCCTGAGTGTCGGGGTGATGACTCGCTACGCAGCCGCCTGATCTCTTGTGTAGCTCGATGAAACGCGGCCTCTCGTTCGGGTGTGGAGACCCGCGCGTTGGGATGGGGAAGCTCAACCACCGCCGCTTCATGTCCGCCAAGACGGATGCAATAGCTGTCTGGCCCATGGGAGATCTGCTGCCGCCGTAGGTACCGCGCTGGCGGCGCACCGACCGCCACCACGACAAGCGGCTTGGCCTGGGCAAGCACCTGAGCGAAGTAGCGGTCGGCACATGGGAACAGGTTCTGAGCAACGGCGCGCTGCACCCCCGTGCTGTCTTCGCTCGCGCACAAGAACAACTCTGTGACGGCCGCGTAATCCTCGAATCGAGCGCCGCTGCCAAAAACGGCCTCAACTAGCTTCACGTGCAGGCCGTAATGTCGCTCGACACCGCTTGAGCGGATGTACTTGCCACTCGGCCGGCCATGATAAGGACGCTTGTTGGCCGCCAGCATCTCAAATGAATGCAAGTTGGCCATTGCTTCTCGGTGCAACTGTGCGTTGCTCTGCGAGCGACGCGGGTTTATGCCAACAAACAAGATCGAAGCTTGACCCGTAGCACCGATCGTCGGCGGAAACTTGTAATAAGGACGTCCCTCGGATGGGCGGGTAAACCCGTATGCGCTGGCCGAACAGACGTCGCAAGCGTAGACCTCCTCAATCAGGCTGCTCTCGCGATCTACCGCCATCCATCCCCTAAACGCCATCCCGTTAAACGCGAGCATCCATTTTATCGCCGGCGTCAGACGTCTCACGCTCCTTCGGGCCGCTGGATACGTGAGATCTCTGGCGCGTCGGCGTCGGAGCCAACCGCGAGCCCGTCACGCGGGGCCGCGCCGAGCCCGTCGTCTCGGATCTTCGGGGGATTGCGGGGATGCCGGAGAAGGACGCGATGAGCATCGCCTTCGTACCCTGCGGGCAACGAACGTCATGTTGCCCAACCCGTTGCCCCAGGCCCCGGCCAAAGGCTTGGCTCTAATCCGAGAACCGTGCTTTTGCAGGGCTTTTGACGATGCCGGAGGAGGGACTCGAACCCCCGACACGCGGATTATGATTCCGCTGCTCTAACCGACTGAGCTACTCCGGCGGGGACGCGCAGTCTAGTGAGGGGCTACGCCGACAGCCAGCAGCTCCAACGCTCCAGGGTGTGGAAGCCGAGCCGCTCGTAGATGGAGTGCCCGGCGGGTGTGGATTGCAGCCACACGAAGCGCGCGCCGGAGGCAAAGCCGGCCGCTGATGGCGTGGGCGGTGATCGCCGCGCCGTAGCCGCGGCCGCGGTGTTCGGCGGGCGTGCCCACGTTGAAGACGGCGGTGGAGCCTCCCGACGTCATCGAGAGGCTGGTGGTCACCGGCGCGCCGTCGACGTCGCCGAGGTACAGCTCGGTGCCCGGCAGCACCAGTGCGGCCTCGCTGACCGTGTCGAACACGTCGGCCGGCACGCCGAATGCCTGTTCGGCAACCTGGCCGTGCATCCCGAGCTCGGAGCCGGCCAGCCGGCGGATTCGCAGCCCGGCGACGTGGGGGACGGCGATTCGCCGCACGGTGGCCATGAGCGGGATCAGTTCCTCGGCCGCTGTCATCGCCCATGCCTGGGCGATCCGGGCGGCGCTGTCACGGCCTGCGGGCCGGGCGAGCAGAGCGAACGGGACGCCGGCGGCGCGCACCTCGTCGAGGGAACGTTCGAGCACGGCCGGCACGGCGGTCTCGTCGAATGCGCACACGCCGTTCATCGTCGGCACCGGCAGGCCGGTGACGAACGCGCGCGCCTCGGGCGGCCCCGACGCCCAGCCTCCGGGCAGCGCCGTGGCGAGCGCTTCGGCGTTGGCGCCCATCGCGCGAGCCACCGTCTCGGCGTCCGGCGGCGGTGCGCTCATCCCGGGATCTTCGCACTCGTCCCGGCCACCGTATGATCGGCCGCGAATGCCCGACCTCGCGCCCGCCGTCGAGACGATCCTGACCCGGAGCCTGGCCGTCGCCCGCGGCGACGATGTGCTTGTGATCGTCGACCCGGAGACGCTCCCGATCGGACAGGCCCTGCGTGACGGCGCGCGTGCCCTCGGCGCGGAGGTGACGCTCGCGTCGATGGACAAGCGGGCGTCGCACGGGGCCGAGCCGCCCCGCCCGATCGCGGCCGCGATGGCTGCCTGCGACGTCTTCATCGCGCCGACGACGAAGTCGCTCAGCCATACGCAGGCACGGTCGCGGGCGACCGCGGCGGGAGCGCGCGGCGCGACGATGCCGGGGGTCACCGCGGAGATGCTCGAGCGGGTCATGGCCGGCGACTACGAGCGGATGGTGCAGCGCTCCCGGACCGTGAGCGGCCTGCTCGACTCCGCCGCCCAGGCACGTGTCACCTGTCCGCGCGGCACCGATGTGACGCTCGAGCTCAGCGGACGCGCGGGTCTCGCCGACGATGGCGTGCTCACCGAGCGCGGCGCCTTCGGCAACCTGCCGGCCGGAGAGGGCTTCATCGCACCGCTCAACGGGACCGGAACGATCGTCGCCTCCAGTCTCGCGGGAATCGGCGTCTCGGAGGATCCCGCGCATCTGACCATGGAGGACGGCCAGCTCGTGGCGGCCGAGCGCGGCGGCGGGCCCGAGCTCCTCGCCGAGCTGCGTGCCCATGGCGATCTGGGCACGAACCTCGCCGAGTTGGGGATCGGGACCAACGAATCGGCGAAGCTCACCGGCAACGTGCTCGAGGACGAGAAGATCCTCGGCTCCGTCCACATCGCGTTCGGAGCGAGCGCCGGGATCGGCGGCACCGTATCGGTCCCGATCCACCTCGACGTCGTCGTGATCGAGGCGTCGCTTGAGATCGACGGCCGCTCGGTGCTCGACGCGGGCCGCTATCTGCTCTGAGTCCGCGCCGACCGCGGACCGGCCGACCGTGAGGACGCTGCTCGCCTACCCGAATGTGTCCGAGGGGCGGGACGCCGAGGTCGTGGCCTCGATCGCGCAGGCGTTCGGCCCAGGGCTGCTGGACGTCCACACCGACCCCGATCACCACCGCAGCGCCTACACGCTGGCGGGCGGCCCAGGGGAGCTTGCCGGCGCCGTCATGTCTGGCGCCGCGCGGGCCGTCGAGCTCGTCGCGCTCGACGGGCACGACGGGGTCCATCCGCGAGTCGGGGCGATCGATGTCGCGCCCATCGTCCATCTCACCGACGAGGATCGCGGTCGGGCCGGCGCGGAGGCGTTGGTGCTGGCTGACCGGCTCGGCGACGAGCTCGGGCTGCCGGTGTTCCTGTATGGCGAGCTCGGTGCCGGCCGCACCCGTGCAGAGCTTCGGCGGGGCGGGCTTCAGGCGTTGGCCGCCCGGATGGCCTCCGGCGAGCTTGTGCCGGACTTCGGCCCACGGGCGCCGCACCCGAGCGCCGGGGCGGTGCTCGTCGCCGCGCGTCCACCGCTGGTCGCCTTCAACCTCGTGCTCGAGCCGCCCGGCGACCTGGAGTGCGCCCGCGTGATCGCCGCGCGCATCCGCGAGGGGGGCGCTGAAGGTCTCCCCGCGGTCCGCGCGATCGGCGTGGCGCTGTCGCGCCGCGGACTGGCGCAGGTCTCGACCAACATCGAGGACCCTGCGCGGACCACGCCCGCGCAGGTGCTCGCCGCCGTCCAGCGTCACACGCCGGTCACCGAGGCCGAGCTGGTCGGGCTCGCTCCCGAGGCCGCACTCGCCGATTGGCCGGCCTCCGTGCTGCTCGGAGGGCGCGCGACGATCGAAGATCTGCTCGCCGCGCGCGAGACTGCTTAAACTCCGCGTCACCGATGGCTCAGACCAAGCGCAAGCGCCGGACCAAGCACCGCGGCAACGCCGCCGGATCGGTCACCACGCGCGGGCGCACCGGTCGTCCACCCAGCGAGAAGGAACGCAAGGCGCGCACCAAGGACGAGGCCCGCCAGGACCGGCTGAACCGCAGGCCGACGTGGAAGTCGATGGCGATCCGCGCGGCCTTCGCCTCGGTGCTGATGTTCGGGTTGCTGCTCGTGCTCGGCAAGGGTCACAACATCTTCTACGCGCTCGTGTTCGGCGTGCTGGCGTTCTGTCTCTACGTCCCGGCCGGCTACTACCTGGAGATGTTCATGTGGCGGCGGCGGATGCGAAAGCAGGGCAAGCCGGTCACATGACCGTCGACGCACGCATGTTCACAGTCGGTCCGGTGCAGGAGAACGCCTACATCGTCCGGCTTCCGGGCGCGAGCGCCGCGGTGATGGTCGATCCCGGCGAGGAGGCGCCGCGGCTGCTCGAGGCGCTGCGGGCGCTGGATGTCTCAGAGCTCGAGGCGATCCTGCTCACCCACACGCACTTCGATCACATCGGCGCGGTCGCCGAGGTCGCGCGCGCGACCGGTGCCCCGGTCTACGTGCCCGAGCTCGAGGTCGAGATGCTGCGGGACCCGAACGCCTACATGCGCCTGCCCGGCTTCGGTCCGTTCGAGGGGTACGAGGCCGATCACACCGTCGGTGGCGGCGAGACGCTGAATCTCGCCGGGCTGACCTTCGACGTCCAGTTCGTCCCGGGCCACTCGGTCGGTCACGTGAGCTACGGCCTGGTGGACCATGGCGCGCTGTTCAGCGGCGACGTCCTCTTCCAGGGCTCCGTCGGTCGGGTCGACCTTCCGGGTGGCGACTGGCCGACGCTCGAGGCGTCCATCGGCAGGCTGCTCGACGCCTATCCGGACGAGATGGCCGTCCACCCGGGCCACATGGGATTGACCACGCTCGGCGCCGAGCGAGCGACCAATCCGTTCCTGCGCGAGCTCGCGCACCACGGCTGAATCGAGCCGTCACACGATGAGCTCGCTCCAGGCCCCTCGGGGAACGTTCGATGTGCTGCCCGCCGACGCGGAGCGGCGCGCTGTGCTCGAAGGGCATGTCGCGCGGATCCTCGGCGGCGCCGGCTACGGCCGGATCGAGACGCCGGTGTTCGAGGCGACCGAGCTGTTCAGCCGCGGCGTCGGCCAGGCGACCGACATCGTCCAGAAGGAGATGTACACGTTCGACGACGGCGGCGGACGTTCGCTGACGCTGCGTCCCGAGGGAACCGCACCGGTCTGCCGCGCCTACCTGGAGCACGGGATGCACAAGCTCCCGCAACCGGTCAAGCTCTGGTACCTCGAGTCGTTCTTCCGCTCCGAGGCGCCCCAGCGCGGTCGCTACCGCCAGTTCTGGCAGATCGGCGCGGAGGTGATCGGCGCGGCGGGTCCTGAGGCCGACGCCGAGTTGATCATCCTGCTCGCCGACATCTACGAGGCGATCGGTGCACGCGGCACGCGGCTGCGGCTGTCGAGCCTCGGCACCCCGGAGACCCGGGTGGAGTACCGGGAGGAGCTCACCTCCTTCCTGCGCGCGCACGAGGATGGGCTCTCGCCCGAGGTCGTCGCCCGCATCGATCTCAACCCGATGCGTGCCTTCGACGCCTCCGACGAGCGCACCCGCCGCACGATGGCCGGCGCCCCGCTGCTGCTCGACCGCCTTGCGCCCGAGGATGCAGAGCACTTCGCCCGCGTGCGCGAGCTGCTGGACGACGCCGATGTCGCCTACGAACTGGATCCCACGCTCGTGCGCGGCCTCGACTACTACGCCAGGACGGTGTTCGAGTTCGCCTCCGACGCGCTCGGCGCGCAGTCCGGGGTCGGCGGTGGAGGCCGCTACGACGGTCTGATGGAGGAGATCGGCGGCCCCGCCACGCCTGCCTGCGGCTGGGCCTCCGGCGTGGAGCGGATCCTGATGGCCGCCGGCGAGGTTCCGATCGCACCGAGGCCGACCGATCTGTTCGTCGCGCTCGCCGGGCGCGAGCCGTCGATCGCCCGCGCCGGGTTCGAGGTCGCCAACGAGGCCCGGCACGCGGGGCTGGCGGCACGGATGGAGCTCGCCGCCCGCTCGCTGAAGGGCCAGCTCAAGCACGCCGACCGGATCGGGGCGCGCTACGTTGCGATCATCTCCGATGACCCGCGGGCGAGCCTGAAGAACATGGAATCCGGTGAGCAGATCGAGCTCGAGCGCAGCGCGGTGATCGCCGCGGTGCTGCGCGGAGAGCGCCTGTGAGCGACACGATGCGCGCCCCACGTCCCAACCGTTATCGCGACTCCTGGGCGGGTGAGCTCGACGCCGACCGCGCCGGGCAGGAGGCACGCGTCTCCGGCTGGGTGCACCGCCGCCGTGACCATGGCGGGCTGATCTTCATCGACGTGCGGGACCGCACCGGGATCCTGCAGCTCGTCTTCCACCCCGAGAGCGCGGCGCATGTGCACGCCGAGGCCCACAAGCTCCGCTCAGAGGACGTGATCACCGTCACCGGCGAGGTCCGCCGCCGCGCCCCGGAGAACGTCAACCCGAACCTGTCGACGGGCGAGATCGAGCTCGCCGTGGCCGCGCTGGAGATCCTCGCCGACGCCGAGACGCCCCCGTTCCCGGTCGACGACGACGGGGCCGGCGGGGAGGTCAACGAGGAGCTTCGCCTGCGCCACCGTCCGCTCGACCTCCGCCGCGCATCGATGCAGGAGGCGCTCGTGCTGCGTCACTGGATCGTGCGCGCGATGCGCCGGGTGCTCGAGGACCGCAACTTCCTCGAGGTCGAGACCCCGTACCTGACGCGCTCGACGCCCGAGGGCGCCCGGGACTTCCTCGTCCCCGCGCGGACGGCCCCCGGCTCGTTCTACGCGCTGCCGCAGTCTCCCCAGCTGTTCAAGCAGCTGCTGATGATCGGCGGGCTGGAGCGCTATTACCAGATCGCACGCTGCTTCCGCGACGAGGATTCGCGCGCCGACCGGTTGCCCGAGTTCACCCAGCTCGACATCGAGATGGGGTTCGTGGAGGAGGACGACGTCCTCGAGCTGATGGAGGCGGTGATGACGGCGGTGTTCGCAACCGTCGACTTCCCCGTTCCGCCCGCCCCCTGGCCGCAGATGACGCATGCCGAGGCAATGAGCCGGTTCGGCTCTGACCGCCCCGACACGCGCTTCGGGCTGGAGCTGCACGACCTCGGCGGCGCGGTCGCGCAGACCGAGTTCAAGGTGTTCGCCGGAACGATCGCGTCCGGTGGCGTCGTGCGCGGGATCAACGCGGGCGCGCGTGAGCTGCCCCGCTCAGAGCTCGACGCGCTCACCGACTACGTCAAGCGCTACGGCGCCAAGGGGCTGGTGTGGGCGTTCGTGGAGGATGCGGACACCTGGCGCTCGCCGGTGGCGAAGTTCCTCTCCGCCGCCGAGATCACGGCCGTCAACGAGCGGCTCGAGGCTTCGGTGGGCGACGTGCTGTTCATCGTCGCCGACTCAGCCGAGGTGGCGGCCGCCTCGCTCGGCGCGCTGCGACTCGAGCTCTCCCGCCGCTTCTCGCTGGTCGCAGACGGCGTGCACGATGTGCGCTGGATCGTCCGCTTCCCGATGTTCCACTACTCGCCCGACGAGGATCGCTGGGATGCCGAGCATCATCCGTTCACGGCGCCCGCGACGGCGGCCGGTGAGCCTGCAGCCGTCGCCGATCTCGCCGATCCCTCCACGCTGCTGTCGCGCTCCTACGACCTGGTGCTCGACGGCAACGAGATCGGCGGCGGGTCGATCCGCAACCATCGCCTCGACGTGCAACGCCGCGTGTTCGAGCTGATCGGGATCAGCGACGAGGAGGCCGAGGCGCGCTTCGGGTTCCTGCTCGACGCGCTGCGCTACGGCGCCCCGCCGCACGGCGGGATCGCCATGGGCATCGACCGGATCGTCGCGCTGCTCGCCGACCGCGACAACATTCGCGAGGTGATCGCCTTCCCCAAGGCGACCAGCGGCGGGGACCCGCTCACCGGGGCGCCCGCGCCGGTCGATGGGACGCAGCTGCGCGAGCTCGGCATCAAGCTCGCCTGACCCCCAGGCCAGGTGGGGAGCTTTCTTCGGCCTCAGGCCGAACAAGGTTCCCCGCGTCGCCGCATAACCTCCTGGACATGGACGCGCTCGCGTTCGAACACCATCTCACCTCCCCGCAGGGCGCCGGTCATGTCCCCGACGGCGCGGTCACGGTCACCGCCGGCGGCTACGCCTGCTGTGACGAGATCACGTTCTCGGTGGCCGTCGACGGTGACCGCGTGAGCGATGCCGGCTTTGAGGCGCATGGGTGTGGGTCGGCGCACGCTGCGGGCAGCGCGGCGGTCGAGCTGGTGCGCGGCATTCCGGTGCTCGGCGCCGCGCGCATCGGCGCGGGCGAGATCGCCGCGGAGCTCGGAGGGTTGTCGGCCGGCAAGCTGCACGCCGCGGAGCTCGCCGCCGACGCGCTCGCGCGAGCACTCGGCGGGGCGGTTCGCGCCGACGCGCAGCTGGCTCGCGTGGCCGGTGCGACGCTCGTGGCGATGAGCGGCGGGGTCGACTCCGCGGTCGCCGCCCACCTGTGCGCCCAAACGCCTGCGGGGAAGGTTCGTCCTCCTGAGGCGGACAAGGGTTCCCCGCACGCTCAGGACGCGCCGGTGATCGCGGTCACGCTCGAGCTGTGGGCCGATCACGAGAACGACGCCGAGCGCAGCTGCTGCTCGGCGACCGCGGTCGCCCAGGCGCGCGCTCTCGCCCACTCGATGGGCCTGCCGCACTTCACGCTGAACCTGCGCGACGAGTTCCGCGCCGGAGTCGTCGAGCCGTTCATCGCCGGCTATGCGGCCGGGGAGACCCCGAACCCCTGCGTCGGCTGCAACGGCCACGTGCGCCTGGACGCGATGCTCGCGCTGGCCGACCGTCTCGGCTGCACGTGGCTGGCCACCGGGCACTACGCGCGGGTGGCCGAGACCGATCACCCGCAGGGTCCACTGCTGCGTGCCGCCGCGGACCCCTCCAAGGACCAGACCTACATGCTCGCGGCCCTCGATCCGGCGTCGCTGGCGCGCATGCGGTTCCCGCTCGGCGACCTGACGAAGGTCCGGGTGCGTGAGATCGCCGCGGCAGCCGGCCTGCCGGTCGCCGCCAAGGCCGACTCCCAGGATCTCTGCTTCCTGGCGGGCACCGACCGCGCCCGGTTCCTCCAGCGCCACGGCGGGATCGGTGATCGACCGGGGGAGATCGTCGATCGCACCGGCCGCGTGCTCGGCACCCACCGCGGCCAGCACCGCTTCACGGTCGGGCAGCGCCGCGGCCTGGGCGAGGTGTCCTCACGCGCGACGGAGCCCCTGTTCGTGCTGGACAAGGACGCCGGCACCGGCCGCGTCACCGTGGGCCCCCACGGCGCGCTGCAGGCCGACAGCGTGCGGGTGCGCGGTGCGCGGCTGCGGCGCGAGGGCACGCGCGTGGACCGCGTCAAGCTCCGTTACCGCTCGCGGCCCCTGCCCGCGCGGGTGCTCGGAGATCCCGCCGCGGGGCCCCATCGCGGGCTCGAGGTCTCGCTCTCTGAGCCGGTCGACGGTGCCGCGCCCGGGCAGCTCGCCTGCCTGATGGACGGCGAGCTGGTCGTCGGCTGGGGCACGATCACCCGCTGAGCGGGCGCCCGGCCGCCCTCGCTCCTTAGACTGCGGTGTCCATGTCGATGAGCACCGACGAGATCCGCGAGACGTACCTGTCCTTCTTCGAATCCGAGGGCCACCTGCGGGTGCCCTCGGCCTCGCTGGTCCCCGCCGACTACGACCCGTCGGTGCTGTTCACGGTCGCCGGCATGGTCCCGTTCAAGGAGTACTTCCTCGGCCACGAGACGCCCCCACGCTCGCGTCTGACCGACTGCCAGAAGGTGTTCCGAACGGTCGACATCGAGGTCGTCGGCACCACCGCACGCCACCTCACCTTCTTCGAGATGATGGGCAACTTCTCGTTCGGCGACTACTTCAAGCGCGAGGCCCAGTCGTTCGCCTGGCGGCTGTCGACCGAAGGGTTCGGCCTGGCCCCCGAGGATGTCTGGGTCACGGTGTTCGCCGGCGATGACGAGCTCGGCCTCGGCCCCGACGAGGAGTCGATCGGCTACTGGCTGGACATCGGGGTCCCGCGAGACCGGATCGTCGAGTGCCCGCGCGAGGAGAACTGGTGGCAGATGGGGCCGACCGGCCCCTGCGGCCCGGATTCGGAGCTGTACCTCGACCGCGGGCTGCAGTACGGAACCGCCGACGACCTGCCCGGCGGGGAGAACGAGCGGTTCCTGGAGTTCTGGAACCTCGTGTTCATGCAGTTCGATCAGAACCCCGAGGGCGTACTCACGCCGTTGCCGGCCAAGAACATCGACACCGGCCTCGGTCTCAACCGCATGGCCTGCATCAAGCAGGGCGTGGAGACCGTGTTCGAGACCGACCAGTTCACGCCGCTGATCGCGCTCGGCGAGGAGCTCTCCGGCCGCCGTTACGGCGCCGACGCGCACACCGACAAAGCGCTGCGCGTGCTGGCCGATCACAGCCGTGCGATCTCGTTCCTGCTCGCCGACGGGGTCGTGCCCTCCAACGAGGATCGCGGCTATGTGCTGCGGCGCATCATGCGCCGCGCGATCCAGCAGGGCCGTTCGATCGATCTCGGCCCGGGGGCGCTCGAGCGCTACGCCGCGGTCGTTGCCGAGACGATGGCCGCCGGCTATCCCGAGCTGCACTCGGGCAGGGAGACGATCCGGCGCTGGATAGCGGCCGAGGAGGAGTCGTTCGGCCACACGCTCGAGCAGGGCCTCAAGCGCCTTGACGAGCTGATCGCCCGCGCCATCGAGACTGGCGATGAGGGGATCGCGGCCGCCGACGCCTTTCAGCTGCACGACACCTACGGGTTCCCGATCGACATGACGCTCGAGATCGTTGCCGAGCACGACCTCGGCGTCGACGAGGCCGGCTTCGAGTCGCTCATGGAGGAGCAGCGCGCCCGCGGCCGGGCGGGGGGCCGCGCCGGGAGCGACGGCCGGCGCGAGCGGGCTGTCGCGCTGTCGGGCGCCGCCGGGTTCGCCACCGAGTTCGTCGGTTATGAGACCGTCGACGCGCGCACCACGATCGGCGCCGTCGAGCCCGCTCAGGACGGACGCCTGCTGGTCAAGCTCCGGGAGTCGCCCTTCTACGCCACCGGCGGTGGCCAGGTGGCGGACGCGGGCGTGCTCGAGTGCGACGGCGGCGGATGCCGCGCACGGGTCAGCGACGTGTTCCGGCTGGGGTCCGACCAGGTGCTCGAGCTCGACCCCGAGCACGGCTCCTTCAAGCCCGGCCAGGCCGTCCACGCTCACGTCGATCCCGCCGCCCGGCACGCGACCGCCTGCAATCACACCGCGACCCATCTGATGCACGCGGCGCTCCGCCGGCGCCTGGGCGACCACGTCCACCAGGCGGGGTCCTACGTCGGCCCCGACAAGCTGCGGTTCGACTTCACCCATTCGAGCGCGCTGAGCGCGGAGGACCTGTCGGTGATCACCGACGAGGTCAACCAGTGGATCGCGCAGGCCCATCCCGTCCGCGCCCTCACCACCACCCTCGACGAGGCCAGGTCGCTCGGCGCGATGGCCCTGTTCAACGAGAAATACGGGGAGATCGTGCGGATGGTCGAGGTGGGGGACGGGTCGTTCTCACGTGAGCTGTGCGGCGGCACCCACGTCCGTAACACCGCCGAGATCGGTCTGTTCCGGATCACCACCGAGACCTCCAGCGCCGCCAACGTGCGCCGGATCGAGGCGATCACCGGCCCTGAAGGGGTCGCGTTCATGCGTGCCCGGGACGCAGCGCTGGAAGGCGCCGCCCGGACGCTCCGCGTGCCCGCCGAGCGTGTCGCCGAGACGGTCACAGAGCTGCGCGACCGGGTCCGCGAGCTCGAGCGCAAGATCAAGCAGGGCTCCGGCAACGGCGCGGGCGCGGAGGTCGACCTCGAGGCGATCGCCGCCTCGGCGGTCGAGATCGGCGGGGTGCCGGTGCTCACGATCGCCGCCGAGGTCGCCGACGGCGATGCGCTGCTCGCGCTCTCAGACCGGCTGAAGGGGCGGCTGGGCGACGCCGCGATCGTGCTCGGCCGCGCCGGCGACGGCAAGGTCGACCTCGTCGCCTCCGTGGCGCCGGCGGTCGTGGCCCGGGGCGTCAAGGCGGGGCAGGTGATCAAGCTCGCGGCGGCCGAGGTCGGCGGCGGGGGTGGCGGCCGGGACACGATGGCCCGTGCCGGCGGGCGTGATCCCGACCGGCTTCCAGAGGCGCTGAGCGCCGCTCGCGCGGCGATCGAGGCGGCGCTGACCGACTGACCCCGTAGTGTCGTGCCTGTGCCCACTCGCGTGAGGGACCGGTAGTGCGCGTGCTCGCACTGGACTACGGCAGCGCTCGTTGCGGAACGGCGGTGTCGGACCCCACCGGCGTGCTCGCCACGCCGCTGGCGCCGGTGCTCGCGCCGGACACGCGGCGCGGCCGCGCGCAGCTGCGCGCGCTCGTCGCCGAGACGGGTGCCGAACGCGTGCTCGTCGGCCTGCCGCTGTCGCTCAACGGCGAGGACTCGGCGCAGACCGCCGAGACGCGCGCGTTCGCGGAGGGCCTGGCACGGGCGGTCCCGGTACCGGTCGAGCTGTTCGACGAGCGGTTCACGACGCGGATGGCGGAGCGGACCGGGGGACGTGCGAGCGAGGACTCGCGAGCGGCCGCCCACCTCCTTGAAGGCTGGCTGGCGGCCCGGCCGGTTGCGCCCGCGGGCGAGGAGGGCAACGGTGCCTGAGAGCCGGGGAAGGACCGCCGCCGAGCGGGAGGCGGCGCGGCGAGAGCGTGCCAACCGCCGGGCGCGGAAGGAGGGCCGTGCGGAGCCCTATCCCGATCCCGTCGACGACGCCGAGGCCGGGCAGCTGTCGGAGCCACCGGTGGCCGAGGCGCAACCGTCCCTGGTTCCCTCCGACCCCGACCCCGACCCCGAGCCGGCGCCCGAGCTCGAGCCCGCGCCGGAGCTCGAGCCGGCGCCGGAGCCCCAGCCGGCGCCCGAGCGCCCGCCGACGCCCGACCCCCAGCCGGCGCCAGAGCTCCAGCCCGAGCCCGAGCCCGAGCCCGAGCCCGACCCGGAACCGGAGCCCGAACCGCGGGCCGAGGCGCCTGACGAGCCCGAGCCGCAGGCCGAGGCGCCTCACGAGCCCGAACCGCAGCGCCCGATCAAGTCGTTCCCCTCGCCGCCCGACCCTGACTTCTACGTCCCTGACGACCAGCTCGAGATGCCGTCCGGCACCCGCCGCGTCTCCCGCGGGTCGCGGGTCGCCCCCGGCGGCGGCCGGTCCCGCCCGCCACGTCGCAGCCGATCCCACCGTCCCCGGTCGCAACGCCCCCGCGCCCACCGGCCCCTGATGCGGTGGATCGGGCGGATCGTGGCGCTGATCATGCTTGCGCTCGCCGCGGCGATCGCGTGGTTCGTGATCGAGCTGTTCCAGCCGTTCGGCGTCTCACCCCACGGGCATGTGACCGTCCGGATCCCGGAGCGCACGAGCTCCTCGACCGTGGCTCGGATGCTCGCCGCCGACGACGTGATCTCGTCACGGTTCTTCTTCGAGTTACGCGCGACGCTCGACGGCAGCCGGCGCGACATCCGCGCCGGCACCTACCACCTGCAGCGCGGCATGAGCTACGAGGCGGTGCTCAAGAAGCTCACGGCGATCCCCAAGCGGGCGCGGACCTCGGAGTTGACGATCGCCGAGGGCCACACCCGCCAGTACGTCGCCGGGCTGCTGCACAAGCAGCACATCGCGGGCAACTACCTGACGGCCACCCGCCACTCCAAGCTGCTGGATCCGCGCCACTACGGAGCCCCCAGGTCGACCGGCACGCTCGAGGGATTCCTGTTCCCCGACACCTTTCAGCTGCGCGACCCGATCAAGGTGTCCGCGCTGGTCGCCGACCAGCTCAAGGACTTCAAGCGGCGAATGAAGACGATCGACCTGGCCGGCGCGCGCGGCCGCCACCAGAGCGCCTTCGACGTATTGACGATCGCCTCGCTGATCGAGGCGGAGTCCGCCTCGCCGCACGACGACCGGCTCGTCTCCTCGGTGATCGAGAACCGGCTGCGCGATCACATGATGCTCCAGCTCGACTCGACTGCGCGCTATGCGACGGGCAACTTCACCAAGGCGCTCACCACCAGACAGCTCGAGTCCAAGAGCCCCTACAACACCCACACCCACTATGGGCTGCCGCCGGGGCCGATCGACAGCCCCGGGCTCACCGCGCTGCGCGCGGCCGCCGCGCCGGCGAGCAGCAGCTACCTGTACTTCTTCTCAAAGCCGTGCACCCATCAGACGGTGTTCGCCAACAGCTACGCCCAGTTCCAGCTGCTGCTCCTTCGTGACCGCCGGCTGCACTGCCCCAAGTAGCCGGCGGCTCGGTGTAGTGGGCTGGCCGGTCGCCCACAGCCGCTCCCCCGCGATGCAGAACGCAGCGCTCGCCCACGTCGGGCTCGCCGGCTGGCGCTATCAGCTGCTGCCGATCCCGCCCTCGTTGATCGAGCAGACGCTGCGCGCACTGGGGGGCGCCGGCTTCGCGGGGGTCAACGTGACGATCCCGCACAAGGAAGCGGCGCTGGCGATCGCGGACCGCCCCACCGAGCGGGCGGGGACGATCGGCGCCGCCAACACGTTGATCTACCGCGGTGACGGGTCGATCGCCGCCGACAACACCGACGGGCCGGCGCTCACCGAGACGCTCGCGGCGCTGCCCTCGCCGGTCGTCCGGCCTCAGAGCGCGCTGGTGCTGGGCGCCGGTGGCAGCGCCCGAGCCGCATTGTGGGCGCTGCGAGCCGCCGGCACGGCCGAGCTGTCGATCTGGAACCGGACCCCCGAGCGCGCCGCCGCGCTCGCCGCGGAGTTCGGGGCGCGAGCGGTGACCGCCGCGGACGCGGGGCGGCCCGTCGACGTGCTCGTCAACTGCACCGCGGTCGAGCTGCACGGCTCCGATCCGTTCGCCGAGTTGCCGATCAGCGCCGCGCAGGTGGCTTCGTGCGGCGCGCTGGCCGACTATGCCTACGCGGGCGGGGAAACCCGGCTGGTGGCGGCTGCGCGAGGCGCGGGAGTACCGACGGTCGACGGTCTGGAGCTGCTCGTCGTCCAGGGCGCGCTCGCGTTCGAGCAGTTCACCGGGCGACCGGCGCCACGGGCCGTGATGCGCGCGGCGGTCCGCCCGCGCGGATGAGGGTGGCTATCGTGGCGGCCGTGACCCCGAGCGAGAACAACGAGGCTGAAGCCACACCACCGGGCGAGTGCCTCGCCTGCCGCGGTACCGGTCGGCTCATCTCGGGGCTGGGCGGCACGCCGCACGAGGTCGCCTGTCCGTGGTGCGAGGGCACCGGCACGCGGGTGCCCGGGATCGACGCCCAGGCCCACCCCGCCGAGACCCGGGCCTCATAGAGGCCATCTAACCTCCGGGCCATCATGGAGCTCGAGCTCATCACCGCCGGCGAGTCGCACGGCCCGGGCCTCACCTGCGTCGTCCAGGGGCTGCCGGCCGGCCTCGAGCTCGACCGCGCCGCCGTCGACCGGGACATGGCCCGCCGCCAGCTGGGCCACGGCCGCGGCGGGCGGATGAAGATCGAGTCCGACCACGTGATCGTCACCGGCGGCGTCCGCCACGGCCGCACGCTCGGCGGGCCGGTCGCGCTGGAGGTTCCCAACCGCGACTACGCCAACTGGGAGGAGCGGATGAACCCGTGGCCGGTGGAGAACCCGCCGGACGAGGTGCATCTGCCCCGACCCGGCCACGCCGACCTGGTCGGCACCCAGAAGTACGGGCTCGGCGACGTGCGGGACATCCTCGAGCGCGCCAGCGCCCGGGAGACCGCCGCGCGCGTCGCCGGCGGCGCGCTCGCGCGGGCGTTTCTCGGCGCTCTCGGGGTCAGCGTGCACTCCCACGTGCTGCAGATCACCGGCGTCAGCGCACCTCGCCGTGACGACCTGACGCCCGAGGACTTCGTCGCCGTCGACGAGTCGCCCGTCCGCTGTCTGGACCCGAACGCCGGCCGCGCGATGGTCGAGGAGATCAACCGGCTGCGCAAGGCGAACGAGTCGCTCGGGGGAGTGTTCGAGGTTCGCGCCTTCGGGCTCGTCCCCGGACTGGGCTCTCACGTCTCCTGGCGCGAGCGGCTTGACGGGTGCCTCGGCCAGGCGGTGATGTCGATCCAGGCGGTGAAGGGCGCTGCCGTGGGGGACGCGATCGAAGTCGCCGGGCTGCCCGGCTCGCAGGCGCACGACGAGATCTTCTGGGACGAGGAGCGCGGCTTTCACCGCCAGACGAACCGCGCGGGTGGGTTGGAGGGCGGGATGACGACCGGCGACCCGCTTGTCGTGCGCGGGTTCATGAAGCCGATCCCGACGCTCACCAAGCCGCTGCGCTCGGTCGACATCGCGACCCACGAGCCGGCTCAGGCGCTGCGCGAGCGCACCGACTCCTGCACCGTGCCCGCCGCCGGGGTGGTGGCGGAGGCGATGGTCTGCTTCGTGCTCGCCGACGCCTACCGCCGGAAGTTCGGCGGCGATCACATCGACGACGTGCGCGCCGCCGTCGACGCCTACCGCGCGCGGATCGGCCGGCCCGCACCGCTCGCCGTCGCGCCCCGGTGAGCGTGACGACGCGGCCGGTCGCGATCGTCGGCTTCATGGGAGCCGGCAAGACGACCGCGGCGCGCGCGCTTGCCGAGCGCCGGTCCGCGAGGGCGTCCGACGTCGACGAGGAGATCGTCCGCCGCACCGGTCGGTCGATCGAGGAGATCTTCGCCACCGAGGGCGAGCCGCGGTTTCGCGAGCTGGAGGAGCAGACGACGCTCGAGCTGCTCGATGGCGGTCGCAGCGCGGTGTCGCTGGGCGGCGGGGCGCTGCAGTCGGCGAAGGTGCGCGCGGCGCTGACGCGTCACCTGGTGGTATGGGTCGACGTCGACGTCGAGACCGCCTGGCGGCGCGCGGAGCACAGCGGGCGGCCGCTGGCGCGTGACCGCGCGGCGTTCGGGGCGCTGCACGCCAGCCGGGAGCCGCTGTACGCCGCGGCCGCCGACGTGATCGTGCCCCAGCGCCGGGTGCATGACATCGCGCAGGTGCTGGAGGCGCTGGAGGGCCTGGATCGTCCCGGGGTGCGGACGCTGTGGGCGACGAGCCCGTCCGGTGACTATCCCGCCTACGTCGGACCCGGGCTGCTGGGCGGCGCGGACGGCGCGCGGGACGAGTTCTGGCCCGCGACGATCCGCGGCCGGCGGTTCCTGGTCACCGACTACAACGCCGGCCGGCTCTATGGAGAGCGGGTCGGTCGCCTCGACGGCCGGGTGACGATCATGCCCGGCGAGCAGTCCAAGACCGTCGCCCACGCCGAGATCGTCTGGTCAGAGCTCGCGCGCGGCGCGATGACCCGCTCCGACATCGTGGTCGCACTCGGCGGCGGGGTGGTCGGTGACCTCGCCGGCTTCTGCGCGGCCACCTATCAGCGCGGCGTGCGGGTCGTGCAGGTCCCCACGACGCTCGTGGCCCAGGTCGACTCCGCGTACGGGGGCAAGACCGGGGTCGACCTTGCCGAGGCCAAGAACTATGTCGGTGCGTTCCACCAGCCCCGCGCGGTGATCGCCGACACCGACGCACTCGCCACGCTCCCCGCCGAGGAGCTCGCTGCCGGGTACGCGGAGGTGGTCAAGACCGCGCTGCTGGCCGGCGGCTGGCTGTGGGACGCGGTCCGCGCCGGCGCCGAGCCAACCGATCCGGCGATCGTCGCCGGCTGCGCGCACACGAAGCTGCGCGTCGTGGCCTCCGACGAGCGTGACACCGGCCTGCGCCAGACGCTGAACCTCGGTCACACCGTCGGCCACGCGATCGAGACGGTCACCGGCTACGCGCGCTATCGCCACGGCGAGGCGGTCGGGCTCGGGCTGCTGGCCGCGCTGCGCCTGTCCGGCGCCGACGCGCTCCGCACCGAGGTCCGGGACCTGCTCGCCGCGCGGGGGCTGCCGACCGATCTCGACGGCGCGGTCGACCCCGATGCGGTCGTGATGGCGACCGCGCGGGACAAGAAGCGCGTGGGGGAGGGCCCGGTCCCGTTCGTCCTGCTCAGCGAGCCCGGCGCCGCGCGCCCAGGATGCGCAGTCGCGTCGGGCGACCTGATATCGGCCGTCCGGGAGCTGGCGACCGCCGGTTAGGCCCGGCGGCGCCTCTGGGACCCGCCGATCGCTCGGGGGTCGAGCGGCCTGCAGGAGACCCACTACCGTCATGCCCGACATGCCCACGGACGTCACCCGCAATCGCGTCGAGATCATGCACGGGGTCAACCTCGACCAGCTCGGCCGCCGAGACCCCGGCCACTACGGCGCGCTCACGCTCACGCAGCTCGAGTTGCGGATATCCGAGCAGGCGTCCGAGCTCGGCCTGTCGACGCGGTTCTTCCAGAGCAACCACGAGGGCGAGTTCGTCGAGCATCTGCACGGCCTTGACGGTCTGGCGGACGCGATCGTGCTCAACCCGGGCGCGTGGACGCACTACTCCTATGCCATCCGGGACGCGCTGGAGATCGCCGCGCTGCCCTGCATCGAGGTCCATCTGTCCGACGTCGACACGCGCGAGGAGTTTCGCCGCCACTCCGTGCTGGACGGGCCTGTGCACTGGCCGCGTCGCCGGCCGAGGCCCGGATGGCTACCGTGACGCGCTCGAGATGCTGAGAGAGGAGCTGATGTCGTGAGCGATCGAGCGAGCCGCCTGGTCGATGCACTGTCGCAGGACAAGGAGGGCGTCGAGCTGATGTTCGTCACCTCGCTGGTCAACCTGCGCTACCTCACCGGCTTCACCGGGTCAAACGGCGCTGCGCTGATCGGCCCCGATCGCCGGGTGTTCCTGACCGACTTCCGTTACGTCGAGCAGGCCGCCTCCCAGGTCGACTCGAGCTTCGAGCGCCACGTCATCCGCACCGGCTTCTTCGAGGAGCTGGCGGCGTGGTTGCCCAGCGGCGAGCTGCGGCTCGGGTTCGAGGACCGCAACGTCACCGTCCACCAGCACGCCACGCTGCGTGAGAAGCTGCCGAGCGCGGTGGAGCTCGTCGCGGCCGGCACGCCCGTCGAAGGGCTGCGGGCCGTCAAGGACCACGACGAGATCGAGCGCACCCGCGCCGCCTGCGAGCTTGCCGACGCGGCGCTGCGCGAGATCCTCGAGCAGGGAATCGCCGGGCGGACGGAGACCGAGCTCGCGCTCGCCCTGGAGGACGCGATGCGCCACCGCGGAGCCTCCGCCGCCTCGTTCGACACGATCGTGGCCTCCGGCCCGCACGGCGCGCTGCCGCATGCGACTCCGCGCGACGTGGAGATCGGCGACGCGCAGCTGGTCGTGATCGACTGGGGCGCGGTCCTGGACGGCTACTGCTCGGATTGCACCCGGACCGTCGCCTCCGGGGAGATCGGCGAGCAGGCGCGGATCGTGTACGACCTGGTGCTGGAAGCTCAGCTGGCGGGCCTGGAGCAGCTGCGTCCCGGTGTCGGCGGGCGCGATGCCGACGGCGCCGCGCGGCGGGTGATCGACGCCGCCGGTCACGCCGCGCACTTCGGACACAGCCTCGGCCATGGGGTCGGCCTCGAGGTCCATGAGAAGCCGACGCTCTCCGGCCGCTCCCAGGATGTTCTTGCGCCCGGCAACGTCGTCAGCTGCGAGCCCGGCGTCTACGTCCCGGGCGAGCTTGGGGTGCGGATCGAGGATCTGTGCGTGGTCACGCCCTCCGGGCGCGAGGTACTCACCCACATCCCCAAAGAGCTCGTCGTCGTCGGCTGAGTCGCCGGATATGGCCCGTCGAACCGAGCAACGCCGTGCTGCCGTCTGGGCGCTCTACCAGAGCGACCTGCTCGACCGCGAGCTCGGCGAGACGCTGCCGCGCGACGTGCACATCTTCACCCTCGCGCTCGCCGAACAGGTCCGCGAGCACCAGGATGAGCTCGACGACCTGATCCGCCGGCACGCGTCCGACTGGCCGCTTGAGCGGATCGCCCCGCTGGAGCGCTCGATCATCCGGGTCGCGCTGCTGGAGATGCTCTATCCCGACCTGATGCCCGGTGACTCGCCGATCCCACCCGAGGGCGCCATCAACGAGGCCGTGGAGACCGCAAAGATGTTCTGTGGCTCATCCGCCCCCGGCTTCATCAACGGGATCCTCGGGGCAGTGCTCCGCGAGCGTGTAAGCGGCGCGTAGGAGTCTTGAGCCGTTGTGCCGGGGCGCGGCACAATCACCGTCATGCAACTGCTCGTCGTCGATGATGACCGCGGACTGCGCGACGTGCTGCGCCGTGCGCTCGGGCTATCCGGATACGAGGTTCGCCTGGCCGAGACCGGGTCCGGCGCGCTCGCGGAGATCGCGGCCACCCCACCTGACGCGGTCGTGCTCGACATCGGCCTGCCCGACATCGACGGGCTGGAGGTCTGCCGGCTGCTGCGCCGCGAGGGCAACCGCGTCCCGGTGCTGATGCTCACCGCGCGTGACGCGGTATCCGATCGCATCGACGGCCTTGACGCGGGCGCCGATGACTACCTGGTCAAGCCCTTCGACGTCGACGAGCTCCGCGCTCGGTTACGGGCGCTGCTGCGCCGGGCGACGTTCGACCCCTCGGAGCAGGACGACTCCAGCGCCCCCGTGTTCGTCGACCTGCGTCTGGACCCCGGGCGCCACGGCGTCGCCGTCGGCGAGCGGTTCGTCGAGCTCACCCGCACCGAGTACCAGCTGCTGGGGCTGCTCATGCTCAACCCGCGGCGGGTGCTGCCGCACAGCCTGATCTACGACCGGGTGTGGGGCTATGACTTCGGTCCGAGCTCCAACGCGCTCCGCGTCTACGTCGGCTACCTGCGCCGCAAGCTCGAGGAGGCCGGCACGCAGGTGGTGATCCACACCGTGCGTGGCGTCGGTTACGCGCTGCGAGACGGCGAGGGTCAGGGATGAGCCTGCGGGTCCGTCTCGCGCTCGCCGCGGGGGTCGCGGTGGCGATCGCGGTGATCGCGGTCACCGTCTCCAGCTACGCCGGAACGAGCTCGGAACTCCGGGGACAGGTCGACAGCGCGCTGCGTACCAACGCCGACCGTGCGCAGCACTTCGCCCAGGGTGCGGGTGGCGCGCCGCCCGGAGACGCCGGGCCCGGGCCGGCGGGACGTGGCGGCAAGCTCGCCTTCGAGCATCGCCAGCGGGCGCCGTTCGGAGGCGCCGAGGGAGCGCTGGAGCAGGTCTCGCCCGACGGCACCGTCCACGCGCCCGACCCGCGTGACCAGATCCCGGCCGACGGCCGGATGCGGGCGCTCGCACGCTCAGGCCACGGCCACTACTTCGCGAATGCGACGGTCCGCGGGATCGACCTGCGCCTGTACGTCGTCGGCGCCGGCTCCTCGGGCGCGTTCGTCGCCGCACTGCCACTGACGGCGGTCAACCACGCGCTCTCACATCAGCTGCTGCTGCTCGTCATCATCGCCGCCGCCGGGATCGCGCTCGCTGCTCTGCTCGGAGTCCTGGTCGCCCGTGCCGCCCTTGCCCCGATCGCTCGCTTCACCCGGCGGACCGAGGCGATCGCGGCCACGCCCGAGCGTCTGGAGACAGACCGCCTGGAGGTCCAGGGCCGCGACGAGCTCGCACGGCTGGCACGGACGTTCAACGAGACGCTCGATGCGCTCGAGCGCTCCGTCCAGGCCCAGCGCAACCTCGTCGCAGACGCTTCGCACGAGCTGCGCACGCCGATCGCGACGATCCGCGCCAATCTGCAGCTGATGCGCGACGAGGAGCAGCTGCCCCCGGGCGAGCGGGAGGCGCTGCGTCGCGATGTGATCGAGGAGCTCGACGAGCTCACCGCACTGGTCTCCGACGTCGTCGAGCTCGCGCGGGGCAGCAAGCCGAGCGCCGGAACCGGCGACGTGCGTCTCGACGAGGTCGTCGCAGCCGCGGTCGAGCGCACTCGCCGGCGCGCCCCAGGGCTCACCGTCACCGCTGAGCTTGAGCCGACGCTCGTCAGGGGCGAAGGCGACCGGATCGCGCGGGCCGTGGCCAACCTGCTCGACAACGCGATGAAGTGGAGCCCGGAGGAGGGCGGGATCGAGGTGCGCCTACGCGACGGGCAGCTGGCGGTGCGCGATCACGGCCCCGGGTTCGATGCCGAGGACCTGCCGTTCGTGTTCGACCGCTTTCACCGGGCGCGCACCGCGCGCGCCAAGCCCGGCTCCGGGCTGGGCCTGGCGATCGTCCGTCAGGCCGCGGAGGCCCATGGCGGCAAAGCCGGCGCGGCGAACGGACCCGGCGGCGGAGCGCTCATGACGGTCGATTTCGGCCCCCCGCAGGCGCTCGCCGGCGAGCTGCTCGCCGGCTGAGCGCAAGCGGGCTCCGATCAGAGTCCGGCGGGATGGCGCGCCACGTACCCGCCGCCGTCCTGCAGGTTGCCGGTCGGGCTCAGGCGCCAGCGCGGGCCGGAGCCGCTCGGGATGTTCGGCCCGCCGTAGTCGGCGGTGTCGAAGGCGCGGCCGTCGACGACGAGGAAGGCGTGAGACGGGTCGCCGTAGACCGTGACCCACGTGCCCTTGCCGGGCTGGCCGTAGGTTTCAAGGCCGGTGGAATCCTCGGGCGAGGAGAGCAGGCCTCCGCCATGCAGAGCGAAGCTGACCGCTCCCGAGCAGTCGTAGCCGCTGCTCTGGAAGCTGGCGTGACCGCCGCCCCACTCGTAGTTGGTGTCGATGATCGAGTTCGCCGCGGCGACGATCTGCTGGACCGCGGCGGGGGCTCCGGCGGGCAGCTCGAGCTCGCCGTCGGAGGCGATCGTCGCCCTCCCGTTGGCAGTCGTCGCCGAGGACGTCGCGGTGGCGGTCCGGGTCGTGGTCCGCGTCGCGGATTGCAGGGTGCGAGCCTCCGACCGGGTCAGGATGCCGTTGGACCGCAACCCGGTCGCCCGCTGGTAGCGCTTGACGCTCGCCCGTGTGCCGGGGCCGAACTGGCCGTCGGCGGTGGTCGGGTAGCCCGCGGCGGTCAGCGCGCGCTGCATCTGCTTGACGTCCGCGCCGCGCATCCCCACGCGCAGCACGCGCCGGCCGAGCAGCGTCGTCGTCGTCGGAGTGGTTTGCGCCGTTGTGGGCGTGGTAGCGGTTGAGGTAGGGGTGAGCGATCGTCGCTCCACCACCTCCCGCGGACGCCATTGCGCTCGCGGGATGACAGCACAGCGGCGAACGCGACACATGGAAGCACGGCGCGCACGCAGGCGCGGATGAAGTTGAGCACAGCAGCAGACCCTTCTCTTTCGGGCGCCTACGGGGTGAGCTGACGGGCTCGCGCGGAAAGAGTCGCGCTACGCCGGCACGATGCCGGTGATTCGCCCCATGGGACGCCGTGATGGCCGCCCCGGTTGGGTCCCCCGCTCGCCGCACCCTTGGGCACGGCGACTCGGCTGGTTTTGTCGATTCGTCGTCACAACGCGTCATCGGCACGAGAGTTGCGGGGACGCAACAAGTTGCTCGATCTGGTCGGAGCCATGACCGATCCGGCGCGCCGGAGCGCGGACTCACACGTCGGGGTTCAGCAGCTCCGGCTCGGTGATCTCGAGCGCTCCGAACCCTCTGAGGGCACCGTCGACGAAGAACATCTCAACGGTGATGTCCGGCTCCACGTGTGCTTGGGAGATGAACGCGGTCACGTTGCGTCCGGTCAGCTCCTTGATGGTCTGCTTGTAACGCTCCTGCATGACCTGCTGGAAATCCTCGCGCATCTGAACCACCCGGTCAGGACGGCCGCTGTCCATGATCGTCTGCTCCAGTGGAGTGAACCCGCTGCCGCGCATCACCACGACGATGATGTCGTCGAGGACGTAGGTCTTGGCGCGCATCGGGCCCCGGCCGTAGTGCTCGCGAAGAATCGCGACGATGCGCGTCGAGATCGCCGCAAGCAGATTCCCACCGGCCAGGGGCGGTGGGCCGAATTGCTGGGACGGGTCCTCCACTGTGCTCCTTTGTCCGGTGCCGACCAGCGAGGCCGGCGCCGTCCGCCGTTGTGATCTGAGACCTGGCGTGATGTGCCGGTGGCCCATCGAACCCTGCCGGTGCAAAGGCTACCGGGATGGGGACCCGCGGGCGGGATGGATCTCGGGCTCCAGTACGAACGCCTCGATCGCATCACCGCCGGATTCAGTCGCTGCCACTGAGGAACGAACGGACGGTGCGTCTGGTGAGCCGTTCGACGGCCGATACCAGCTCCGGCGCCATGGCCCGCTGAAGTGCGTCTCGCCCGGTGCGGACGAGATCGGCCTTGCCGGCCTCGACCAGGCGCTTCTCCGCGCTGGTGGCCGTGTCCTCGAGGAGGAGGACGACGATGTCCTGATGGACGAACGCGCGGGATCGTTGCGCTCCGCGGCCGGTGAAGTCCGCTATCAGCTTGCCCAGCTCGTTGGCCAGCGCCGAGTTGAGGGCGCCACCCGACAGTTCCGGTGGGGACATCCTGGTTCCCGTCTCCGTCTCGTCCCGAAGGATCCACCAGGGCAGAGAGACGGAAGAGCACCCGAGCGAAAGCTGCACGCGGAGCGTATTGCCTTTCGGGGGTTGTTCCGGCGCCGGCGGCGACAGCGTCGAACCCGTGGTTGGTATCGTTGGCCAAGCGACACCTTTCCGACGGTCACCGGCCGTGGCGGGAGTTGCACGCGTGAAACGCGGAACGATCAGGGCGACCGAGCACTCCGGCCGCCGTCTCCGGTCCGTCACAGGCAAAACGCTTCTGACAGTTTGGCCGGGATCGTTCATGTGTAAATCAACGTTGGCGACGACGGCGGGTAGAAAGACAGGCCGGCCGCTGCCAGGCCCACGGGCAAGCGCCCGCGGCCGGCGCGTCGAAGGGAACGCTGCCCTTCCGCCGCAGATCTCGCTTCTGAAGGACCACCGCTCCTCGAGGGACGGCTGGTTCTCGGAGCGCGGGAGCACGACGTTTCGCGCGTGCGAGACCGAGCCAGGACACGGCCGCACCGGACGGTCGTGATTGGGGGACTGGCAGGTCGCGCGCCTGAGTGACGGGCGCGCGGCCGCCAGGCCATCGCGGCCGCGGCCGAGCCGTATCCCCGACATGGGGGGAATTGCGCAACCTGCGGGATCTCGGGAAGGATCCGGCCCTCCGCGGCGTCCTTGGCGGTGGGACCATCACCGGGCTACGGCTCGGCGACCTGCCAACCCATCGGAGGACAGGATGCTCAGACATACCCTGGCCGCTGCCGCGGTCAGCGTTGGCGCCCTCGCGGCGACGCAGGCGGCGACATCGGCCGCCAGCATGACGACGCCGCTGTTGACCCGGCTCACGCACGTCACCAACGTCGGTTCGACCGTCCCGGGCAACGGTGACGTCAACCCATACGGGATCGCCAAGGTCAAGGCGACGCGTGGTTCGCTGCAGGCGGGCGACCTGCTGATCAGCAACTTCAACAGCAGCGCCAACCAACAGGGCACTGGCACGACGATCGTCGAGGTCTCTCCCAGCGGGCAGCGGTCGCTGTTCGCCCACATCACCAGCCAGATGCTGCCCGGGTCGTGTCCCGGCGGGGTCGGGCTGACCACCGCGCTCAACGTGCTGCCCGGCGGGTATGTCGTCGTCGGCAGCCTGCCCACCTCGGATGGGACATCCGCGACCGCGCAGGTGGGGTGCCTGATCGTGCTCGACAGCTCCGGCAAGCCGGTCTCGACGATCTCCGGACCGAAGATCCAGGGCCCATGGGACTCGACGGTGATGAGCAAGGGCTCGACCTCGTCGCTGTTCGTCAGCATGGCGCTGGTCGGCGGCGCAGCCGCAGGCAAGCACACCGTCGACAACTCCACGGTTGTCCGGATCCAGCTGAAGTCGAGCGCCGGGCACGCTCCGAAGGTGATGAGCGAGACGGTGATCGCCAACAAGATCCCGCGGCGCGACGATCCGGCCGCGCTGGTCATCGGCCCGACGGGGCTCGCGCTCGGCTCGGGCGGGCGGCTGTACGTCGCCGACACGCTCGACAACCGGATCGCCGCCATTCCGCACGCGATGACCCGGATGCACCCGGCGGCGGACGCGGGTGCGACGGTGACGGCGGGCGGTCATCTCAATCAGCCACTCGGTCTCGCCATGGCCCCCAACGGCGACGTCATCGCCGCCAACGCCGCTGACGGGAACATGGTCGAGGTCAACAGCGCCGGCCAGCAGGTGGCCACGCGTACAGTCGACACCAAGACCGGGGCCGGTTCCCTGTTCGGCCTGGTCGTCGCGCCGAGCGGCAAGCGGATCTACTTCGTCGACGACGGAGACAACACCCTGAAGGTGCTCCACTGACCGATGGCCGGAGGGTGCGAGGCGACTCGCACCCTCCGGTCCGGCCGGTTCACTGACCGCTGCTCTTGGCCGCTCCCTGCGCCGCCGCCTCGATAAACGCGGCGAGGGCGTGGATATCGGCCTGGGGCAGGCGAGAGCCGAAGTTCTCCGGCATCAGCCCCGCCTCGAATCCGGGGATGCTGTGAGGCGGGTGGATGATGTCGGCCTCGATCTGGCTCACACCGGTGCCCTGGAGGATGGCGTCCAGTTGCGGGCCGAGCCGGCCGCCGTAGCCTCCGGCGGCGATCGTGTGGCAGTCGCCGCATCCGTGCGTGCCGAACAGGTGCTGGCCGTGTCGCGCGAGCGCGCTGCTGTGCGCGACCGCGGCCAGCTCGCCGCGGACGGCCTTCTCAGAGAGCGGGAAGGCAGCCGGCGGGGAACCCTGGCCGACGCCGGCGGCGACGAGGACCGTGACCACCAGGACCACGACCGCTCCGATCACTCCGAGACGGCGCGTCATGCTCCCGGCTCCTCGATGCCGAGCCCGAGACGGGCCGCCAGTCCCAGCGCGACCAGCACGAGCACGGCGGCGACACACTCGGCGACGACGATCGTGGCCGCGGCCGTGGAGTAGGCATGCTCAGCGAAGCCGAACAGGCTGGTGGTGTGTGAGATCACGATCGAGATGACCGCGCCGACGCTGATCCCGAGCGCGCTGAGCGCGAACAACCAGGGCCTGCGCAGCAGCAGCAGCGCGATCACCACCCCCGAGCTGATCTCGTTGAGCAGGAACAGCGGGCCGATCACCGTGACCTCGCTGTAGCCCTCGTGGAACAGGCGGCCGTGCAGAAACCCCGCGACGCCCACCGCGACGGCGGCGAGCCCCAGGATGACCCGGATGGCTCGCGCCGGTCGTGCCGGCGCTAGCAGCAGCCGGGTGAGTGCTACGGGCGACAGGGATGGTGCGGACGAGTGGATCAAGGGGACCTGGTCTTTCACAGACGGACGAGTGGCTTTCCCAGGAAGACGCCGTGACCGCACAATCCTTCCCGCTCTTCCCTGTCACGGAGCGGTGTGCTCCGGCGGCGCGGCACCGGCGACCACCGGAAACATCGCACAGGCGAGCAGTACGAAGAGCGGACCAGCGTTGGGATCGGTGGCGCCACCGGCGAGGATGCCTCCCAGCGACTGGCCGAACACCCAGTAGAGGAGGTTGAGCACGATAGATATCGCCAGCCACGTCCGCGGGCGCCAGCCGACCACGACCGACACCGCGATCGTCAGAGTCAGCGCCGCGAGCGCGAGTGCGATGGGCAGACCGTGGCCGGCGGTCGCCCGCGCGAGGCTGCTCTGCACGCTGGTCAGTGCCGCGATCCCCGACGGGATCGAGGTCAGCGCGTCATGGGTGGCGTCCGCGCCGCTGCTCGGCGCCAGCAGCCACAGGTATGCCATCACCGACCACAGGGCGCACCAGAGCACCTTCGCGCCGGGGACGCCGAGCAACCCGCCGGGACGACCGTTGGGCCAGGCGAGCAGGCCGATGAACGCGTAGAGCAGGACCGCTCCGGGCGCGCCGGTGAGCGGCTGGGCCATCTGCATGAACAGCATCCCGAACGCCTCGCCGAACCCCCAGACGAACAGCGCCCACGCGAAGGAGACGGCGAGGGCGGGTTTGACCAGTGGGCGATACAACAGCCCGAGACCGATCGCCACCTGGATCAGCGCGAACAGGGTGTTCCAGACAGCCAGGTCGCCGTTGGCCATTCGTGCGCCCCAGTGCAGCGAGCTTGCCAGCCAGGCGGGTTGGCCGGCGGCGTTGGCGTCGATCATTCGCAGGAACCCGCGCGAGTACATGAACGATTGAAACTGCAGGCCCCCGTCCAGCAGCCAGATGACCCCGAGCGCTGTCTGCAACCGTCGCGCGCTGTCCGAGAAGAGGTAGACACCAAGTCGCCCGCCGAATCCGGGTGTGCGCCTGGTCTCGCGGACCAATGTGCGAGTGGCATTTGCCGTCACGAGTGACCGGCCTTCGTTGCGAAAGCGGCGATGTCGGCATCGAGTGTGCCCTGGGCGTCGTAGGGGCCGGTGTGCACGTGGGTGACCTTCCCGGCGCGGTTGATGAAGACCGTGGTCGGTGTCCCTTCGAGCCCTCCGGGGACGATCTGCTGGATGTCCCTGGAGGTCGCGGAGTAGCTCGGGTAGCTCACGTGGTGGGCGCGCAGGAAGGCCGCCGCATCACCCGACGAGTCGTTGGTGTCGGCACCGAGGAAGGCGACCTGCCGTCCGTACTGCTCGGAGGCCGCGGCAAACTGCCCGAATTCGGCGCGGCATGGCGGGCACCATGAGGCCCAGACATTGACGACGATCGGGTATCCACGCAGTGAATCGATGCGCGCCTTCAGCGCCGGTTCTGAGCCGATCAGCCGGCTCGCCTCGGCGTGGAGGGTGGCCAGCGGCTTCGGGGAGCCGATCAGAGCCGGCGCTCCCGCGCCGCTGTGCGTATGCGAGAGCGCGGCACGCACCTGCGCGCGCAGTTCCGACACGGTCGGCCATTTGCCGAGGTTCACCGCGTCGTACCAGGCGATTCGTCCGCTGCGCGAGATGAGCACGAGCCACGGAGCGCCCTCGACCTCGTAGCCGTCGCCGACCTCGCCGGTCGTGTCGATCGCCACCGGGTAGCGCAGCGGCGCGGCCAGACCGTGCAGGAACGCCGGCAGCGCTGCCGGCGATGGCTCCACCGACCCCTCGTCGACCGCCGTCAACCCGGGCAGACGCTCGCGCGCGGCGGTGGTCGCGTATCGGTTGAGCGCGTCAAGTTCACCGCCGATCCCCATGACCTCCCGATCCCAGGTATCGAAGAACACGTAGAGGTGAGCCCGCCCTGGACCGAGTGTGACCCGCCCGCCACCCGCCCTGGGCAGCGCGGTCGCCCGGCTGGGCGGGATCGTCGGCGCGGGGTTGTAAGTCAGGTGTGAGTGGACCGCCGGGTGACCTGGCAGCAGGCTCGCCGCCTTGACCGCGAGGATCTGCCCGAGCTGGCCGACCGAGGCGTAGCTCTGCTGGGTCATGTACAGCGCCCGCAGCCGTCCCTGCGGATCGATGACGAACAGCGCGGGGGTATGGGAGATCAATCCCCGCTGCACGTCGGCCTGGATGCCGTACGCGTGCCACACTCGCCTGAGCTGGGGGAGCGAGCCGGTGAGGAACTGCCATTTGCCGACGAGCCCATGCAGCTGGGTGTAGCTGAGCACGTCCTCGATAGCGGTCGCCTTCGGATCGGCGTCGACGCCGAGCAACTGGACCCGCGCGCCCGCGCGTCCGAGCATGCGCTTGGCGTCGAGCATTGCGGTCGTCGTCAGCGGGCAGATCGTCGTGCACTCGGAGTCGTTGAAGTCGAGGATCGTGACCCTCCCGCGATAGGAGCTCAACGACACCCGGCGTCCGTACTGGTCTGTCAGCGTGAAGCGGGGCGCGGACCGATTGTCCAGGGCGGTTCCGTAGTCCAGGTACGGGTTGGTCGCCAGCGCGCTTGCCGTGGACCCCGAGGGACGGAGGCGGACGACCAGCGCCGCCGCAATGACGACCACGACGATGCCGGCCACAAGCGCGACTCGGACGACCGGCACCCCGGAGCGGCTTCCCGGCTGCCGCGCGACGGGCTCTCGGCCGCTCGAGAACCTGGCGCCAAGCGACCCGCGTCGACGCCAGAGCACGACCGCGAGCCCGAACAGCGCGAGTACCGCGACGGTTCCAATCGCCACATTGCGGTCGGTCGATCCTCCGGGCGCGGCCGAGGTGGACCTCGTGGCCGCGGCCGGGCCGGTGATCGTGGGAATCGTCGCGCCGTGGGACGTCGTCGTGGACTGGGCCGGGCCTGCCGTGCCGCCGGAGGCGGCCGGGACCGGCTTGAGGTGGACCCCGGCGGCCGCCGCCAGTCGCGACGTCGCCGCCTGGGCGGCAGCGGCGAGACCGGCGCCGCCCGGCCGGATGGCGATAGAACCGAGCACGCGCGCAGCGGCGGTGGTCGAATGGCCCGGCCAGTTGAACCCGAGACCGTCCGGCATGACGACCAGCAGCTCACCTCTGTACGCCAGCGACAGTTCGTAGCCGAGAAAGTGGGCATACGCCTGCGGGCGATGCCACAGACCGGTGATGGCGCCGAGGTCGCTGCGGTGGGAGATGATCGCCACCCGAAGCGGCGCCCCGGAGTGCGCGCTCGAGCGCAGCAGGTTGCCGAGCTTCACTTGCTCGGCGAGAGAGACACCGGCGTCCGAGGCGACGAACAACGGCTGGTAGACGAGAACGTCCGATCCCGGGTCCCCATCCGCCAGCGCGTTGCCGGGCGTCCAGGCGGCCGCCAGCACCGCCACCAGGAGCGCGGTCACCAGCCGCTGAGCGCCACGACGTCCCAGGTTCACAGCGACCTCAACGACGGGAACGAGCGGTGTGCCCGGGCGGGGAGGATGTAGTTGGCCCGTCGCAGCACGAAGATGAACTCGTTGATGCCGTTGTTCACGGTATCGGTGATCGCCGGGTTGCGCAGCTGTGCCGAGCTGGCGTTCATCGCCGCGCGCGTGCGGACGAAGTCCTCGATGTCGCGCTGCAGGCTGACGAAGTGCAGCCCCGCCAGTCCTCCGTCGACCGTGTTGAAGTCGCGGCGCAGGATGATCGGCTTGCCATGCCTGCGCGCGCGGGCCGAGGTCTGGGCGTGACCGAGGACTCCATACCGGGAGATCGCCTCGCCGAGCTTGCCGGGATCGGACTCGGCGTCGGTCGTGAACCGGGCGGCCTGGGCCGGCGTCACCTGCGGTGCAAACATTCGGGCGACGCGCTCACGCTCGGAGAGGTCCTGGTACCAGCTGTCCAGGCGCAGGCGCATGTAGCTGACCGCCATCGTGGTGCCATTCTCGAACGGTCCTGACGTCATCGCAACCGAGTCCTCGCTGGCCTGGTTGCGTTTCAGGTTGGACCTGAAGCCCATGAACAGGGGAGCGGCCTGGGGAACCGGCCGGCCCGCTGGAATCCCGCCGGTCTCCTGATGGGCGGCCGGGAGGCCGGCTCCCGTGAACCCGGTCCGGGTCTCACGCCAGACAAGCGCGCCCGATACGTCCAGGTGACCGGTCGCACCCGGCAGGCCTGCCCGGTGCAGCAGGGCCGCCTCGACGTCGGCCAGTCGCGACTGGTCGTCGCAGGCAAGGTGCAGGCAGAGCTCGTAGTCGTCGATCGTCGGGAGCTCAAAGTCCGAGAGCGCCTTCGCCATGGGGATCGGTGAGCGGGCACCAATCCGGGTGAAGTACCGCGGTCCCCACGAGGCGGTGAACAGCAGTCCGTCGGGCCCCCAGTGGTATCGCCGCTCGAGCGTGCGGAGCGCGGCCTCCAGCACGCGGGCGTGGCGCGTGGAGGCCCGCCCCCGGACATCGAAGAACAGGAGCCGATCGAACCGAGGCGCGACCGGGTTGCCGTGCCGATCCCGGGTCTCGGTGACCTCCCAGGCGTGCTGGCGAGCGGGCAGTCCGGCAGGCTGATCGCCGAGCGCGACCAACGGCAGCGGCGGCGGTTGCCCCGCCCGATGATCGTCCGCTGGGTGAGCGGCCCCAGTGCGCCCTTCACCGGATGTCTGGTCCACGACGATCCCCGCGGAGACGCCGCCCGCCGCCAGGGTCGCCCCTCCGATCAGAAACCGCCGGCGCGACAGCCGGTTCTCGCCGCGCGACCAGCGGGATGGGCTCACGACGTCGGCTTCCAACGGAAGGTGTAGCTGACCCGGTGGGGTTTGAGCCACACGCTCTTGTACTCGACGTGCCGTGCCGCGACCGGCGGGCTGATCAGCAGGGTCAGCTGGTAGACGCCGCCGCCGGGCAGGGTGACGTTGTTGCCGTAGTGCGGTCCCATGTACTCCGAGAGCATCGGCCATTGACGCTCGTCGAAGATCACCTTCCCGGCTTTGCGGATCGTCGCCCAGACGCTCGCGTACGGGATCGGATAGTTGGTGTGCGCGTCGTCGAGCCTGACCATCAGATGAAAGCTCACGTCCTTGGGCGGCTTGACGGTCCGCTCGCGGGTGCCGTTGAAGATCACGAATGGGACCGCTGTCATTGCCATCGCCGAGATCTTCATCCCCTGCCACTCAGAGTTGCCCAGCATCTGGGTGGGGATCGCCTTGATCCCGTCCACCTTGTCCGCGGCTGCCTCCTGCGAACCCATCTTCATCGACCCCATCCCGGTGCCGGTGCCGGTCGCCCCCATTGCGGCCGCATTCGTGGTGGCGGCGCCGGACCCTCCCGTGCTCAAGCCCGCCGAGCTGCCGCACGCCGCGAGCACGACACAGGCCAATCCCGCCAATCCCGCCGTCTTGAGATAACGCGACATCAAAGTTCTCCTGACGGATCGGGGCATGAACGCAAAGCGATATCACGACCGGACCGATGAACGCCCCACATCGCACTGAACGGTCGCAGCTCAGACTCCGGGAGGCGCTGCCGAGGCATCGTCGGTCCGGCGCCAGGGGCGCGCGCGCAGTGAGGCCGTCCAGGCGGCCAGGATGAGCAGCGCCCCTGCCGCCAGGACACTCCCCGCGATCGAGCCGACTCCGCTGGACGCGCGCCCGGTGGCGGCAGCCGTGACCCGCGGGACAGGGAGCGGGTGGCCGGCGGCCGCCGCCACCCGGCGCACGGCGACGACTGCCGCCGACGCGGTCGCCTGGCCGGACTTGGGCAGTGGCGCCCCGACCAGCGCTGACCCGGCACGCTCAAGCGAGGCCCTCGAGGCGTGTGGACCGACGATCCAGACGCCGTAGCCGTTGGGCATGACCACGACGAGCGTCCCTGAAAACACGTCGGTGAGCTCGGTGCCGAGAAAGCGCGCGTACTGGGCCGGCTGACGCCAGAGTGTGGTGACGGCGCCGAGATCACCCCGGGCGGCGATCAGCGCCACGCGGACCGAAACGCCGCGACGCGCCGCCGAGCGGATCACCGCTTGCAACCGTTGCTGATCGGCGACCGGGATCCCGCGCCCGGCCGGAACGAACGCCACCTGCTCAGCCAACACGTCCGAGGCCGGATCCCCATCCGCTCGTGCGGTCGGCGCCAGGGGCCCCGTGGCCAGCGCCCACACCGTGGTCAGCACCGCAAGCGCCCGGAGTGCGGGCCACAGCCGCTGGGCAGGACAAGGAGGGGTAAAGTCTGCCAACGGTGCTTGAGTCTGTCAGATCGTGCCTCGCCATCAGGTGGGCGATCTGGCTACTCACGGTCGCCGCGGGGGCGCTCATGCTGCCGGCGACGGCGGCTGCGCACGGCCCGACCAACCCGGCGGCGTCACGCTGGCAGGCGCGGGTCACGCACGTCCCCGCAGGCCTGCACGCTGAGGCGGTCGACGGTGACCTGCGGCTGTGGCTGCGCGCCGACCCCACCGTCACCGTCGAGGTGATCGACTACCGAGGCGTGCCCTATCTGCGTTTTTCGCCCCGGGGCGTGTTCGTCAACCGCAACAGCGCGATGTGGTACGTCAACCAGGTTCCACCACTGACGCCGCCGATCTCGCTCGGCCCAGGGACGCCTCTACGCTGGCGGCGCATCAGCTCCGGACACTCCTTCCTGTGGCAGGACGGCCGGCTGCAGGCACTGTCGCGGACCGTGCTCCCCGTAGGATCAGACGATGCCGGGCGCTGGTCAATCCCGCTCCGGCTCAACGGCCGGCCGGCGCGGATCACCGGCCGCCTCTACCGCTGGCCGGACCCCTCCCCGGTGTGGTTCTGGCCGATCGTGGTCGCGCTGGCCTGCGCGCTGGCCGGTCTGCGGTTGCGCCGACCGGCGCTCGACCAGCGGATGGCGAGCGCGCTCGGTCTGTTGGCGCTCGCCGGGATCGCCCTGTGCGCGACCGGGCGGCAGTTGCATGGTCGCCCCGCTGTCACCGTCTGGCAGCTCATCGTGCTCGGGTTCGAGCTTGTCTACTGCGCCTGGGCACTCGGATCGCTGGTGCGCGGGCGACCCGGCTGGCTGACCTTCTTGATCATCGCGATGATCGCGTTGTGGGAGGGCGTCTCCCTGTTCACGACTCTGCTGGAGGGCGACGCGCTCGTCGCGACCACTCCGCTGCTGGCGCGTCTGGGTGACGTGGCGTGCCTGAGCGCGGGGCTGGCCCTGCTGCCGATCGCGATCGTGATGGCCGATCGCGGACGACCCGGAGACACGCGCACCGGCAGGCGAGCGGGATCCGACCGTCTGAGCGATGATGACGCAGCTCCGTCCGCGTTGGCCACGCCGACGCCGTGGAATCCAACCACCTGACCGCCTGCCGTGTCGCGCCCGCCCAGGTTGTTGGTGCTTGCGGCGATCGCGGTGACGACGGTGGGCTGCAGCGTGTCCGAGCCCCAGGCGCACCGATCGGCCAACTCCAGCACGGCACTCCCGCGCGCGCTGGTGCAGCAGGCCCGGCCGATCGGTCGCGGTCCGGCGTTTCATCCTCCCGTGCGCGGGCAACCGATCGGCCCGTGTCGTCGTGGAGTGGGACCCCGCGTCGCCGTCCATGTCGAGCTGTTCGCCGCCAACCGGGTCGTGCTCATCGCAGCCGGGATCGGCGCTCACGCTCCAGTCCGGCGCGTCGACGGACGGATCGTCTCTGCCCGATGTTTCGGCGCGGTGCTCACGCGTGACCCCACCGGCGTCGTCCTCGCACGCACCGGCAGCCGGTTGACGATCGGCGACCTGATGCGCTCCTGGGGGCAGCCGTTGATGGCCGATCGGCTGCTGTCGTTCCACGGGAGGGTCACGGCGTACGTCGATGGGCGGCGGTGGATCCGGACCTCTCCACGTCAGATCCCGCTCACGCGGCACGCCGAGATCGTGCTCGAGGTCGGACCTCACGTGCCCCCGCACCGGTCCTTCAGCTTCCCGTAGGCGGCAGGTCGCGTATTGCGAACGGTCTACGACTTCAGGCGCTCTCACATTTGGGGCCGAACGGAGCGGGCAAGTCGACCACGATGCGAATGATCGTCGGCTTGGATGCGCCGAGTTCGGGCAGGCAACGGTCAACGGCAGGTCCTATCTGCACTTCCCGGCGCCGCTGCACGAGGTTGGCGCGATGCTCGAGGCGCGCGCGATTCACACGGGACGATCCGGCTACGACCACCTGCGCGTACTCGCTCTCACCCACGGGATCCCGATGTCGCGGGTCGCCGAGGTCATCAGGCTCGTCGGCCTGGACGTGGCTCGCACGCGGGTCGGCAGCTTCTCACTCGGTATGGGCCAGCGGCTCGGCATCGCGGCCGCGCTGCTGGGCGACGCGCAGACCGTGATTCTCGATGAGCCGGTCAACGGCCTTGATCCTGAGGGGATTCGCTGGGTCCGTCACCTGCTCAAGAGTCTTGCGCGAGAAGGACGCACCGTCTTTCTCTCCTCGCACATGATGAGTGAGATGGCGCTCACCGCCGAGCACCTGGTGGTGGTCGGTCGCGGACGGCTGATCGCCGACACGACCGTCGACGACTTCCTGCGGCAGGCCTCAGTCGGCGCCGCCGTCGTGGTTCGCACACCAGATGCCGGCAGGCTGCGGGAGCAGCTGATCGACGCCCACGTCCGATGAGCGCGGGGTGCTCGAGATCCACGGCCCGACGAGCGAGCGGATCGGTGCCCTGGCGCACGACGCCGGGATCATGCTGTACGAGCTCAGTCCTCAGCAGGTGTCGCTGGAGGATGCGTTGATGCGGATCGCCCGGGACGCCGTCGAATACAAGACCCAGACCACCGACGACGAAGATTTGGAGCTGGTCGCATGAGCGCCATCACCGCCGAGGCCCCGTACGTCCCACGGGCTGCGCGCACGGGGTGGTCACCCAGGCCCGCGTCCTGCACTCGGAATGGGCCAAGCTGTGGTCTCTGCGGTCGACCCGCTGGACGAGCGCCGTCGCGTTCATCGGCATGGCGGCAGTGGGCATCATCGTGTCGGCCGTCAACATGTCGCGGTGGCACACGATGACGCCGCAGGACCGGTTGTCGAGCGGATCATCCCGGTCAGCAATGCCGTCGGCCCGTACCTGCCGTCGAACGCGGCTGCGACGCTGTACACCGCCCCGCCCGGATGCCGGCAGCCACGCGCTCAGTCCGTGGGGTGGCTTTGGGCTGTTCTGTGGATACACGTTGGTGATGCTGGTGACGGCGGCCTATCTGCTTCGGAAGCGAGACGCTTGATCACGTGGCGCTGAGCGACTCACGCGGCGATGCACAGCTCAGCCGCTCGGCCGGCGCGCCTTCGGGCGGCCTCCTGACCGGGCGGCTGGCGCCGTTGCGGTCACACGAGCGTGCGGTCGACCTGCTGGCGGTCGTCACGGTGCTGGCTCTGGCCGTGCCGCAGCTGCACGTGCATACGTTCAGCAGTCACCTCGAGATGGCTGTCTTCGGCGTCGCACTGGCGGTGCCGCTGTTCTGGCGTCGACGCTTCCCAGAGCTTGTCTTCGGCGTGCTCGCAGGCATCGCCTTCGCCCAATGGCTGCTTGACGTCTGGACCGCGGCTGACGCAGCGCTTCTGGTCGCGGCCTACACGGTCGCCGACCGAGCGCCCCGGCGCTCGGCGATCCTCGCCGGCCTGGTTCTGGAAGCTGGAGCGATCCTCGCCAGCATTCGGTTTCCGCTCGCCGACTACCGCAGTCTCAAGTCATTCGTCACCATCTCCGGTCTCAGCCTGGCCGCGACGTTGATGGGTATCCGCAAGCGCGATCGGCGCGCACTGCTTGAATCGCTTGAGGAGCGGGCGGCGAGGCTCGAGCTCGAGAGCGACCAGCAGCGCGAGCTCATCGTGGCCGCCGAACGAGCCCGGATCGCCCGCGATATGCATGACATCGTCGCTCACAATCTCGCCGTGATGATCACCCTGACGGACGGCGCAGGCCGTGTCCTGGAGGATCTGCCCGATCGTTCCGCCGCGGAAGCGATCGCCGCCGCCTCGGCCACCGGCCGTCAGGCGCTGTCGGAGATGCGACTGCTGCTTGGCGTGCTGCGCGACGACGAAGCAGGCGACGCTCTCGCCCCTCAGCCGGGGCTCGCGGACATCGAACAGCTTGTGGAACAGCTGCGAGGCGCTGGGCTGCCGGCACGGCTCACGGTCACCGGCTCCAGCGCAGCGATCCCGGACGGGCTCCAGCTCATCGCGTTCCGGGTCGTCCAGGAGGCGCTCACCAACGTCCTGCGACATGCCCGTGGTGCGGTGTCCGCAGACGTCGAACTCGAGATCCACTCAGCCCAGCTCGAGCTGACGATCGCCAACAGTGGCACGAGCGTCGGGGCGGCCGAACCCGGCCGGGGGTTGAGCGGGATGCGTGAGCGCGTCGCGCTCTGCCATGGCAGCATCGACGCCGGACCGCTTCCTGGAGGTGGCTGGCGTGTCTGGGCGCGGCTGCCGCTCAATCCGCCCGCCATGCCGGAGGCCGGCGCCTGATGGCGATCCGGCTGCTGCTGGTCGACGACCAGTCGTATCTGCGGATGGGGTTACGCATGGGGCTCGAAGCCGAGGACGACCTGACGGTCGCAGGCGAGGCGGGCAACGGCGCCGAGGCGGTCGCGATGACCGCCACCTTGCAACCCGATCTCGTGCTGATGGATGTCAGGATGCCGGTCATGGACGGCGTCGAGGCGACCCGGCAGATCGTCGATAGCGGCGCCGATTCCCGCGTGATCATCCTGACCACGTTCGACCTCGACGACTATGTCTATGCAGCGCTGCAGGCCGGCGCCAGCGGCTTCCTGCTCAAGGATGCGCCCCCGGCGGACCTGCTCTCGGCGATTCGCGCCGTAGCAACCGGAGACGCGGTGATTGCACCAAGCGCGACGCGGCGGCTGCTCGAGCGCTTCGGGCACCACCTGGCCGAGTCCGAGGCATCGGCGCCGCCCGATGAGGCGTTCAACCTGCTCACCCCGCGCGAGCGCGAGGTCCTGACCGAGGTCGCCCAGGGACTGTCCAACGCCGAAATCGCCGAGCGACTTTTCATGTCAGACGCAACCGTGAAGACCCACGTCGGCCACATCCTCGCGAAGCTCAAGTTACGCGACCGCGTCCAGATCGTCGTGTTCGCCTACCGCAACGGCCTCTCACGGTGAACCCCCGCCTCAGCGCGTTCCCGCCGCGTAGCGCAGGATCGAGAGGTCGGTCAGCCATTCGACCGGTGCGCGGTCGTCGGTGTAGACCGGCCCGCCCCGGAGCGCCGGGGCGAGGCGTCCGCCCACCTTCGTCGCCAGACCATCAAGGCCCGGCGAGAGCGCCTTTCTCCCGGCCGCGTTGATGATCCTCTGTCCTGAGATGGGGCGGTTGCTGGCGATCACCAGTGAGTTGCCCGTGTTCACCGGATCGCGCATCACGTAGTTGAAGTCGGCGCCGACCGTGGCCGAGACGACCTTCTCCAGGGCGTTGGAGCCCGGAAGATGGCCGACGTTGACGATCACCACCCCGCCGGGGCGCAGGTGAGATCGCACCGAGGCGAAGAACTCGCGCGTGACCATGTAGAAGGGGATGTAGGGCTGGCGGTAGGCATCGACGAAGATCGCGTCGTAATGGGCAGTGCTTGCCGCCAGCCAGGGCCTGGCGTCGGCGGTGTACAGGTGAAGGTGTGGGCCGCCGAGGTGAAAGTAGCGCTTGCCGATCGTCGTCAGCTCTCCGTCGAGCTCGACTGCGTCCACTCGCGTCCGGGGGAAGTAGTGGCCGTACGCTCGGGCGACGGTGCCCGCGGCGTCGCCGAGAATCGCGATCCGCCGAGGAACTCCGCGTGCTCCCGCGAGCGGCAGGACCAGGCAGTCGTCCCAGTAGCCGCCGACCAGGTAGCTGCGCGGGTCATAGATCGAGTGGATCGCCACGCCCTCATTCAGCTCAAGCCAGCGGACGCCGTCGCGAAACTGAAGGACGCGGGCATACTGGTACTGGGTCTCGGTCTCGTAGATCACCTTCGCGCCGGGCACATCGGACCCGATCGCCGCAGGCGGGATCACCAGCAGCGCCGCCACCGCCAGCGGGACGATGAGGAACCGCCGGGCCCGGAGCCCCGGTGCGGCCACCACCGTCAGTGAGATCGCGAAGACGAGAAACGTGCGGTGAGTGCCGATCAACGGGATCAGCAGCAGCGCCGAGACGAACGTCCCGACCAGCGACCCCGCGGTCGAGATCGCATACAGGCGCCCGGTGACCGATCCGGTCTGTCCGACGCGGCCGACTGCGAGCCGGTTCACGTAGGGCGCCACCGTTCCCAGCAGCAGCACCGGTACCGCGACCAGCACCATCACCGCCGCCAGCGAACCGAGAAACCCACCCACCGCAAGCGCTCCCAGCGCCTTGACCGAAAGGCTCAGGAACGGATCGGCCGCGAACGGAACCGCCGCCAGGAGCACACCTGCGGTCGTGACGATCGCGCAGAGCCCACGAAGGTCCGCGCGGCGGTCGGCGAGACGCCCGCCAGCTTCGTAGCCGATGGAGAGAGCGACCAGCACCGTCGCGATCGTGTTCGCCCAGATGATCGTCGAGGCTCCGAAGTAGGGAGCGAGCAAGCGAGCCGCCGAGATTTCTGCCCCGAGGCTCGCCCCGCCCACCACGAACGCAATCGTCCGGATGTAGGCCAGCGAGACGTGAGCAGTCTGCGGAGACGTCTCAGCGGCGCCGGGGTGTGTCTCGACCGGCGTCACATCTTCAGTCGATTCAGCCACGGACGCATCCGTTCCGGCGAGAACCTGAGGGGCCCTCCGCTTCGGCGCTCAGCGTATGCGAGACATCTGAGAACAGCCTGAGATCGCCCACTTGATCGACGTCCCGAACGATGCGGCCATCGATCGTACGACTAGTCCCCACAAACAGAAAGCCCCGCCGGAGCGGGGCTTTCAGATCAAGCGGCTGAAGGGACTCGAACCCTCGACCTTCTGCATGGCAAGCAGACGCTCTAGCCAACTGAGCTACAGCCGCGAGGCGGCCGAGTATAACCGCGCGTCCCGGGGCTCCGGGGCACGCGCTCGGCCGGTCAGAGGCGACGACCGGAATCGAACCGGTGTAGACGGCTTTGCAGGCCGCTGCGTAGCCACTCCGCCACGTCGCCGCGACGCTCAAGAGTAGCGGTGAGACCCCGCTGCCGCCCGCCCATCGCCGGCGTCGCCGTCAGGAGATCGAGCAGACTCCGTCGGGGTGAGCGCCCGGAAGCCGGCCGAGCAACTCGGAGAGCGTCGCAAGCTCCTCGCAGCTGAAGCGCTCGACGAACTGCTGGTTGATGCTCGCCACGTGGGAGCAGCCGGCCCGGCGCAGCTTCTCGTGGCCGCTGTCGGTCAGCTGGGCGTAGGAGATGCGGGCGTCGCTCGGACAGGCGACCCTATGGATCAGGTCCGACGCGACCAGGCCATCGATCAGCCGCGTGATGCCCGAGCGCGTGAGCATCGTGCGCTCGGCGAGCGCGGACATCGGCAGGCGGCGGTCCTCGGCCTGCGCGAGGTAGAGGAGCACCTCGTAGTCACGCGTGGTGAGGTCATGTGCCGCTGCCAGATCGGCGTCGAGCGCCCGCACGATCGCCGCGTGGCTCTGCAGGAAGCTGCGCCACGCGTCCAGCGCGACGCCGTCCAGCCGGTTGTCGGACATGGTCTCCATATCCCATCATTGTAGTTGACTGATCAACGGCCTTCGGCGGCGTGGGGAGGGAACGGCGGACGGCCCGGGTCTACTCTCGAGAGGCGATGATGGACCTCGCGCATCGCTGCTGGATGCGCGTCCCGGCGGCCGGGGCGGCGGTGCTGGTCGCGGCGGCGGTGGCCGGGTGCGGAGGTTCGGGCTCCGCCGGCTCAGGTTCGGGTTCCGGCGGCACGGCCTCGGGCGGCACGGCCCCGGGCGCGGGCTCGACTCCGACCACCGGGTCCACCACCAGCACGTCGCCCTCCGGCCACTCGCGCGCGCTCAGCGTCAGCCCGGCCGACCCGACGACGCATTCAGAGATCACGTTCGGGTTCACCGCGCGCGCGGCCACCGGCGTGCACGGTCGGCACCAGATCAGCTACAGCCTCAGCCTCGTGGGGCCCGGCGGGACGCAGTGCGTCGGCGCCCACGAGACCGGATCGCCGCCGGTCGCCCGCGGCGCGACCGTGCAGATCGTCCTCGGCCCCGCCGAGTTGCAGGCGCCCTGGTGCGCGGGCCGCTACTCGGCGCGGGTGCTGGAACTGAGCAGCGCCCACTGCACAGGGTCTGCACCGTGCCCGCAGTACGTCCGCGTCGTCGGCCTCGTCGGGAGCGCGACGTTCACCATTCGCGGCGGCTGACGGCCGATCAGTGGCGGAGGCTGGCGTGCCAGGCCAGCCGGCCGCTGCGGCACACCCCGTTGTGGGGCGAATGCCACGACGTCGACAGTGTGCCGGTCACCGAACCGGTGCCGGTGAAGCGGCCGTGGATCCAGTAGTGCTCCCCACTGGTGTCGTGAAAGGCGCGGGTGAACCCCGTCCCGCCGGTGGTGTTCAGTCGCCACGGGTCCGCGTTGACGATCGGCGACACCGAGAACTGAAGGGTGCGGTGATCCGCGCAGTGCACCCGGAAGCCGAAGCTGGCCATCGAGAGCGTCGTGCGCGACTGAGCGACGGAGACGGCGAACCTCAGCCCCTGGCTGGTCCTCCCGACATACACGCCGGCGTGCGGCGGGGGAAGCGCGGTGGTCGCCATCGGCGACTTGCCCGCCCATGCGGGCGCGGCAATCGCCCCACCGACCGCGACGGTTGTCGCCATGACCCAAAGCCCCTTCCGCATGCTGCTCCTCTCTTCGCCCGATCCGTGGTGGCACCCACCCGGCGCCTGCGCCCAGGCTACCGAAAGTGACGAAAACCGGTGAGAAGCTCCTCATGCCCGGGAAGGCCCCCCGCTGCAACGCGCGAGGCCCGCGATCACTCGCGGGCCTCGGAGTGGACGATGCTGGGCTCGAACCAGCGACCTCCGCCTTGTCGAGGCGGCGCTCTCCCAGCTGAGCTAATCGTCCGGGATCGATAATCGTAGCGGTCGCGCGGCCCCCACGAGGGCTTTATGATGGTCGCCGTGAGGATGCGGGTTCTCAGTGGTTTGGTGGCAGCGGGCATCGCGCTTGCGCTCCCCGCGGGCGCGTCCGCGCTGAACGAGTTCGTGCCCGTGACCCATGTCCAGGTCGGGCCGAGCGCGATCGGCACCCATACCGATGTGCTGCTCCGTTTCCGCCAGCCGATCACGACCGGAGACATCGGCGTCGAGCAGTTGGTCGAAGCGCTCGAGGTCGCCGGTCCGTCGCGTGCGCAGTGCATCGGCTCGCGGCGAATCGTGCTCGCCGCCGCGCGTGAGGGGACGATGATTCGCCACATGCTGCGACCGCGCTGGCTCGGCGGTCGCTGGTGCACCGGCACGTATGTGGGGCGGGTGACCTACCAGGTGCAGCCCGACTGCACCGCTCCGGGGCCGATCAAGGCCAGGTTCATCGCGTGCCCCATGTTCATCATGGCTCCGCGCACGCTCGCGACGTTCCACTTCCGCGTCACGGCTCGCTGAGCCCCGCGCGAAATCCCTAGGATCATCGCGCGATGGAGGCTGAGCTCCCCGACGGCACCCTGCTGCCCCTCGACGACGGCGCGACCGGCGCGGATGCCGCCGCCGCGATCGGGCCCGGGCTCGCCCGCGCGGCGCTCGCGGTCAAGGTCGACGGCGAGCTGCGCGATCTCGCCCGGCCGCTGCTCAACGGCGGGCAAAACGGCCACACGCCGCGTCTGGAGATCCTGACCGAGCGCAGCGGCGATGACGCCCTCGCACTCGTCCGCCACGACGCGGCGCACGTGCTCGCGGCCGCAATGCTCGAGCTGTACCCGGGAGTGAAGATCTCGATCGGGCCCGCGATCGAGAACGGCTTCTACTACGACTTCGACTTCCCGGAGGGGGTCGTCGTGGGCGAGTCGGATCTGCCCGCGATCGAGGAGGCGATGCAGCGCCACATCGACGCCGACGAGACATTCACCCGCGAGGACGTGACCGTCGAGCAGGCGCTGGAGCGTTTCCGCGCGGAGGACCAGCCCTACAAGGTGGAGCTGATCGAGGACCTGATCGCCAGCGAGTCCGCCGAGACGGTGTCGCTGTACACCAACGGCCCGTTCACCGACCTCTGCCGCGGGCCACACGCTCCGTCGACCAAGCGGATCAAGGCGTTCAAGCTGCAGTCGGTCGCCGGCTCCTACTGGCGCGGCGATGCCACCCGCCAGATGCTCACCCGCGTCTACGGGACGGCGTTCTTCAGCGCCAAGGACCTCGCCGCGTACCTGGAGCTGCTGGAGCGCGCCCGCGCCAACGACCACCGCCGGTTGGGGCCGCAGCTCGGGCTGTTCGATTTCTCGCCGACCGCTCCGGGCTCCGCGTTCTGGTTCCCCGCCGGGACCGAGGTCTACAACTCGCTGGTCGAGCTCAGCCGGGAGATGGGCCGGCCGCGTGGCTACACCGAGGTGAAGACCCCATTGTTGTTCGATCGCTCGCTGTGGGAGACGTCCGGGCACTGGGAGAAGTACCGCGACCACATGTTCACGACCGAGTCCGAGGGCCGGCCGATGGCGCTGAAGCCGATGAACTGCCCCGGCCATTGCCAGCTGTACCTGATGCGCCCGCACTCCTACCGCGATCTGCCGGCCCGCTACTCCGAGCCCGGGCCGCTGCATCGCAACGAGCTGTCCGGGACGCTGCATGGCCTGCTCCGCGTCCGGCACTTCACCCAGGACGACGGGCACATCTTCTGCACCGAGGAGCAGATCCAGGACGAGGTCGCGGGGGTGCTGGAGTTCGCGTTCGCCACCTACGCGGTGTTCGGCTTCGACGTCTCGCTCGAGCTCTCGACCCGTCCTGAGCAGCGGATCGGCTCTGACGAGCTGTGGGACCACAGCGAGAGCGCGCTGCGGGGTGCGCTGGATCGCCTCGGCCGCGAGTACACGGTCAACGAGGGCGACGGCGCGTTCTACGGCCCGAAGATCGACATGCACATGACCGACTCGCTCGGCCGCTCCTGGCAGCTCGGCACCTGCCAGCTGGACTACAACTTCCCCGAGCGCTTCGATCTCACCTACACGGGCGCCGACAACGCCGAGCACCGGCCGGTGATGATCCATCGGGCGCTGTTCGGCTCCTACGAGCGGTTCATCGGGATCCTGCTGGAGCACCTCCAGGGTGAGCTGCCGCTGTGGCTGTCGCCGGTCCAGGCGATCGTGCTGCCGATCGCCGACCGCCATGCGGAGTTCTGCCGGACCGTCCTCGCCCGGCTCACCGCCGCCGGCCTGAGGGCGGAGTTCGACGAGCGCACCGAGTCGGTGGGACGCAAGATCCGTGACGCCGAGCTGCGCAAGATCCCGTACATGCTCGTCGTCGGCGACCGCGAGGTGGATACGGGTGAGGTGAGCGTCCGCGCACACGGCGATGGCGACACCGGCTCCGAGGCCGTCGAGGCGTTCGCGCAGCGCGTCCTGCGCGAGGTCGGCAACCGGGCTTGACCTACGGGTCTCGACGCTATACTCGTCCTCGTTGATCTTCCTTCACCACACCCGGCGCGGCCTCGCTTGACCCACCCCGCCGCGCTTCTCAGCTAAGTGCCGGTCCCTCGCAGGTTTGACCGGCGACCGCCGGAGCGGGACCAGACGCGGACCAATGAACGGATCCGCGTACCCGAGGTTCGCCTGGTCGGCGAAGACGGAAAGCAGATCGGAGTTATCAAGACCTCCGAGGCTCTGGCGTACGCGCAGGAGCGTGATCTCGACCTGGTCGAGGTCGCTCCCGACGCCCGCCCGCCCGTCTGCCGCGTGCTCGACTACTCCAAGTACAAGTACGAGCAGGCGCAGAAGCAGAAGCAGGCGCGCAAGCACCAGCAGCAGATCACGATCCGCGAGATCAAGTTCCGTCCCAAGATCGCGCAGAACGACTACGACACCAAGAAGGGCCACGTCCGGCGCTTCCTGCTCGGCAAGGACCGGGTCAAGGTGACGATCATGTTCCGCGGCCGGGAGGTCACCCATCCCGAGCGCGGCACCGCGCTGCTGGAGAAGCTGGCCGAGGAGCTGTCGGACCTGACCATCGTCGAGCAGCGGCCGATCCAGGACGGGCGCAACATGACGATGATGCTCGCGCCCTCCAAGGCTGTGCTGTCAGGCGAGATCGGCTCAAACGGCGAGCCCGTCAAGCCCGAGGCGTCGCCGGACACGGAGGCGTCGGCTGCGCCCGAGACGTCCGAGGCTGCTGCGCCCGAGGCTGCTGCGCCTGAGACGTCCGAGGCTGCTGCGCCTGAGACGTCCGAGGCTGCTGCGCCTGAGGTGTCCGAGGCTGCTGCGCCTGAGACGTCCGAGGCTGCTGCGCCTGAGACGTCCGAGGCTGCTGCGCCTGAGACGTCCGAGGCTGCTGCGCCCGAGACGCCCGAGGCTGCTGCGCCCGAGACGCCCAAGGCTGCTGCGTCCGAGACGTCCACGGCCGCGGCGCCCGAGACGCCCAAGGCCGCCGCACCCGAGGAGGCGGCCGCACCCACCGAGACGCGCAAGCGTGCGGCGGCGCCCAAGCGTGCCAAGCCTGCGGCCTCCAAGCCCTCCCGGAACGCCAAGCGGTCCGCGGCCGCTGACTCAACTGCGGATGCAGACGCCGACGCTGAGTCGGATGCCGATGCAGACGCTGACGCCGATGCGGCCGACGCCGCGTCGACCCCGGCCGACGCCACCGCCTGAGCACCCGCTCTACACATCGGCGGCGAGCAGTCCGCGGATCTCCTCGATGACGGCTGCGGGCTCGGCCGTGATGCGGCGCTTGGTGTAACGGACCGGGCGCTGCCCGGCCAGCGTGAGGCGGACGTCCTTGCGGCGATCGGACTCCATGTCGCGCTGCAGGCCATGCCATCGGCGGCCGTCGACCTCGACGACCAGGTGATGCGCGGGCCAGTGAAAGTCGACGAGCTCGCCGGCCACCACCACGTTGGTGTGCGGCTCTGGCAGGCCGGCCTCGCGGATCAGCGCGAGCAGGTCGACCTCGGCGGGTGAGCGGAGGTCCGGGACGCTGTCGCCGAGCGCTGCCATGGCGGCGGCCAGCAGACCCAGGCCGTGGTGGCCGTTGCTGCGCTCCATCACCTCCCGCAGCTCTGAGAAGTCGCGCCCCTGGCGCTCGGCCATCTCGAGCGCGTCCCGGAGGCGAGAGCCCGGGAGCTCGGTCGCCAGGTCAAGCGCAGTCCGCGCCCACGAGGTGACCGGGATTGCATCGACCACGGTGGCATCGCGCGGATCGGGGTTGCGAGTGCGGTGGCAGCGGATCTCCGCCAACCGGTGGCGGCGTGGGGCGCTCACGTGGATCGGCCCCGAGCCGACGCCTCGAAGCAGCCCGTGCAGGCGGCCGGCGTCCCGGTGACTGAGGAGCGCTCCCTCGCCGCAGGCGAGGACCGCCGCCATCCACAGTCCCTTCTGGGTGAGGCGCGTATGGCCGACGGCGTAGACACCGGGGAAGCGCCGGTGAATGATGCCGTGTTCGGTCAGCGTCCGCCGCCGCCGCTCGGTGTACCCGAGCTCGAAGAACTCCTCCAAGGTGACCACGGCGTGCCGCCGAAAGGCGAGTCCCGCCAGACGTGGGTCACCTGACCGTCTGTATGCGTCGCTGAGGTGACCCACCCCCTCACGGTCTCACCGATCGCGTCACACGTGGGTCACGGAATTGCACCAACCTTGCAACAAAAACGGGCGGCCCCGGGACCCCGGGACCGCCCGCGTTTCTTCCAAAACTGGCTGTCGCTCAGCTCAGTTCACGTCTCGGGTGCGGAAGCGGTACCAGCCGATCGCCAGCGGCACCGCCAGCCACAGGACGAGCGTCGTACCGACCTGTGCCCACTGCGTCCCGCTCAGCGTCTCCTGGGGGAGCTTTGACCAGGTGTTGCCGAGCGCCAGCCAGTCGCCGACCGACTGCAGCGAATGGATCGCGCCGGCGAGCGCGTTCCACACCGTCGGCAGCAGCAGGTACAGCACGATTCCGGGGGCCGAGATCAGGATCGCCGCGCCGAACGCGACGCCGATCATCATCGCGGTCATCAGGAACAGCAGGCCCTGGGCGAGGAGCGCCAGCGAGATTCCACCGGCGCCGCCGGGGGCGTTGCCGACCAGCTCGGCGAACACGAAGCTGAAGGCGAGGCAGACGACGAAGGCCGCCACCGAGAACACGAGGCTCGCGGCGAGCTTTGCCGACAGGATCCGGCCTCGATCGGGGACGAGCGTGAATGTGGCCAGCGTGGTGCGCTGCGTCCACTCGCCGCACACCAGCAGGATCCCGAGCACGGGCAGCAGGAAGGAGCTCGGCATCAGCGCGTTGCGGGCCGTGTGCGCGAACGTCGCGTCGTGTCCCCCGTGGACGAGCACGGTGATGATCACCGTGATCAGCGTGACCCCGGCGACGCCGATCGGCAGCCAGAACCCCGCACGGGTGTCGACCATCTTTCGCAGCTCGACATTGACGAGCCGGGCGAACGCCGGCCGGCGCTCCGCGGTGGGGATGGAATGAGTGGCGAGCGCGCTCATCGAACGGTCTCCTGAAGGGTCGAGGGGTCCTCCATAACGGAGGGTTCATGATGTGAGGACGCGGCGCCGTCGGCGTTGGTGAGCTCGAAGAACAGCCGCTCGAGCCCGCCGACCCGGCTGGAGCCGAGCTCGCGTAGCGCGACGCCCGCCGACAGGGCGACGTCGCCGACCTGCTCAGGGCTCGCCTCGGCCAGCAGCGCACCGTCGTCGCTCACCGAGACGTCGATCGCGAAGCTGCGCAGCGCGCTGCGCAGCGCGTGATCGTCGGCCGAGCGCACGCGGGTCGTCGCGTGATCGCCGACGAGCTCGTCGCGGGTGCCCTCGGCGGCGATCTTGCCGCCCGAGATGATCACCAGGCGGTCGGCGATCGCCTCGACCTCGTGCAGCAGGTGCGAGGACAGGAGCACCGTGCCGCCCCGCCCCGCGAAATCACGCAGCAGTCCGCGCATCCAGCGCATGCCCTCGGGGTCCAGGCCGTTGGCCGGCTCGTCGAGGATGAGCAGCTCGGGATCGCCGAGCAGCGCGTGGGCGATCCCCAGGCGCTGGCGCATGCCGAGCGAGTACTGGCCGACGCGCTTGCGAGCGGCCGACTTGTCCAGGCCGACGAGCTCCAGCATCTCGTCGACGCGTGAGTCGCTCACGCCGAGCAGCTGCGCCGAGAGGGAGAGCGTCTCGCGGCCCCGGCGACCCGAGTGCGCGGCCGAGGCGTCGATCAGGACGCCGACGTGCCGGCCAGGGTTGGGGATCTGGCTGAACGGGCGCCCGAGCAGCGTGGAGCTGCCGGAACTCGGGTGCGCCAGGCCGCAGAGCATCTTCAGGGTCGTCGACTTCCCGGCGCCGTTCGGTCCCAGGAAGCCGGTCACCGTGCCGGGCGCACAGGAGAACGAGACGTCCTGGACCGCCGCACGGGCGCCGTAGCGCTTGGTGAGTGAGTTGGCTTCGATCATGGGAGCAGCATCGCGATCTGCGAGAGGCCGCAACAGGGCCGACGGTCGAGATCTGGTGAGCCGTCGGTCTGCCCGTGGATCGACTTAAGTCGATGGCGCCATCGCCCGCGAGGGCCTACGGTTGCGCCATGGCCAGCAGTCGAGCCGAGCGCCTGCGTCACCGCGAGGACCCCTCGCCCGGTCGCCCCCGCGCACCCGGGGAACTGCCGCGCTGGCAGCGCTCGCTGCTGCCGGCGGTGCTCGGCGCCGACCACGCCGACCACGCCGATCAGGGCGACAGCGAGGGCGTGGATCTCAAGCGCTCGCTGCGCGACTGGATCGTCGACATCGTCCTGTTCGTCGGCGCGCTCGGAATCGGCGTGGGAGGCGTCTGGACCGACCGCACCACGGCTTCGACGCCGCTGCTGGTGCTCGACGCGGCGATGACGGTTCCCGCCGTGGGCGCGCTGTGGGTGCGCCGCCGCTACCCGTGGGCGGTTGCGCTGATCGCGATCGGCGCCGCGGCGGTGAGCGACGGCGCAAGCGGCGCGGCGCTGGCCGCCATGTTCAGCGCCGCCATCTACTGCCGCCAGCGGCGCGTGGCGACGCTGTTCGCCCTGTCGCTGGCCTCGGCGGCGATCACGCCGGCGCTCTACCCGGGCCAGAACAGCTCCTACGGGATCCACAACATGGTGCTCGGCGTGCTCGGGACGATCATCGCGACGGTCTTCGGCGCGTTCGTGCGCGTGCGCCGGGACCTCGTGCTGTCGCTCCGCGAGCGCGCGCGCACGCTCCAGGAGGAGCAGGCGCTGCGTGTCTCCGAAGCGCGCCAGGCCGAGCGCACCCGCATCGCGCGTGAGATGCACGACGTGCTCGCCCACCGGATCTCCCTGCTCGCGGTCCACGCCGGAGCGCTCGAGTTCAACCCGGACGCATCGCCCGAGGAGATCGCCAGGGCGGCGGCGGTCATCCGCGAGAGCGCCCGGGCCGCCCAGGAGGAGCTGCGCGAGGTGATCGGCGTCCTGCGCACCGATCCCGCGGAGCCCGCCGCCGTCCACAGCGACCCGCTGGAGCCGCCGCAGCCGACCCTCGACGATCTGGCGCCGCTGATCGCTGAGTCGCGGGCAGCCGGCATGGAGGTCCGGGTGGCGACGGCACTTGACCCGGTGACGCTGCCGCCGACGCTCGGGCGCACGGTGTACCGGGTCATCCAGGAGGGCCTGACCAACGTCCACAAGCACGCTCCTGAGCACGTGGTGACGATCGCGGTCGTCGGCGGTCACCATGGAGGGGTGCGGGTGAGCGTGACCAACCAGCCGGTGGTCGGCCGGGCCGAGGATGGCGGCGCGCCTGAGCACGTCGGTTCCGGGACGGGCCTGATCGGCCTCGGGGAGCGCGTCGCGCTGCTCGGCGGCACGCTCGAGTACGGGCCCCAGCCCGGCGGCGGCTTCAGGTTGTGCGCGACGCTGCCCTGGCAGAGCGAGGCGCCCCCACCGTGAGGCCGATCCGCGTCCTGATCGTCGACGACGACCCGCTCGTGCGCGCGGGGCTGGTGATGATGCTCGGCGGCACCGACCAGGTGGAGGTCGCCGGCGAGGCGAGCGACGGCTCCGAGGTGCTCTCCGCGGTCGACCACCACCGGCCCGACGTGGTGCTGCTCGACCTGCGGATGCCCAAGGTCGACGGGCTGGCGGCGATGGCGCTGCTGCGCACCCAGCCCTCCCCGCCACGGATCCTCGTGCTCACGACGTTCGACACCGACGACCAGGTGCTGCGGGCGCTGCGGGCCGGGGCTGCCGGGTTCCTGGTCAAGGACACCCCGCCCGCCGACATCGTTCGCGCCATCGAGCTCGTCGCGGCCGGGGAGAGCATGCTGTCTCCGACGGTCACGCGCCGGCTGATCGAGCGGCTCGCGGGCGAGGCCGATTCCGACGCCCAGCAGCGCGCGGCGGTGCAGCGCCTCGCGTCGCTGCCCGAGCGCGACCGTGAGATCGCCCGTGGGATCGGCGCGGGCAAGCCGAATGCGGCCATCGCCGAGGAGCTTCACCTCAGCGTCGCGACGATCAAGAGCCATGTCTCCTCGATGCTCGCCGAGCTCGGCTTCGACAACCGCGTTCAGATCGCGCTGATGGTGCAGGACGCCGAGCGCGGCGCAGGCGACTGACGCGTCGAGCCGCGCCCGGTCTGCTTTACTCCCCCGTCGCGATGCCGAAGATGAAGACCCATTCGGGCGCCAAGAAGCGCTTCAAGTTGACCGCCAAGGGCAAGGTCCGGGGCCGTCACTCCTTCACGAGCCACATCCTCGAGAAGAAGTCGCCCAAGCGTAAGCGCCATCACGGGCAGCCGGCGATCATGTCGAAGGACAACGAGAAGCAGATCAAGCGACTTCTGGGAGCCAAGACCAAGTGACCCGCGTCAAGCGCTCAGTCCACGCGCGCAAGAAGCGCCGCGCGACCCTCAAGCTCGCCAAGGGCTACCGGGGCGATGCCAGCCGGCATTACCGGACCGCCAAGGAGGCGGTGCTCAAAGCCGACCAGTACCGCTATCGCGACCGCCGCAACCGCAAGCGCGACTTCCGCAAGCTGTGGATCACGCGCATCAACGCAGCCGCACGCCTGAACGGCATGTCCTACTCGCAGTTCATCCACGGCCTGCAGCAGGCCGGGGTCGAGCTGGATCGCAAGATCCTCGCCGACATGGCCGTCAACGACGCCGACACCTTCCGACGTTTTGCCGAGCGCGCCCGTGAGGCGCTGGCTGCCGGCTGACGTTCCAGACGCCGACACCAGCACCGCTCTCATCGGGCGCCGCTCCCTCAACTGGGACGGCGCCCTTTTTGTTGTTCGCACCCCACAGCCCACCGACCGCCGATGACCATCACCTCCGCCCACAACGCTCACCTCAAGGAACTGCGCAAGCTCGGCCAGCGCCGCCGGGCCCGTGAGCTGACAGGCCGGTTCGTGGCCGAGGGCGAGGACCTGCTCGCCACCGCCGACGCGGCGGGGTGGACCGCGGTGGAGCGCTACTGCTCGGCCGGCAGCGGACTTGCCGGCACCGAGGTGGAGCCCGAGCTGCTCGCGGCCGTCTCCGAGCTCGGCTCGGGGACGCGGACGCTTGCGGTCTATGAGGCGCGGTGGTCAGAGCAGCCGATCGGACCGCTGTGCGTCTCGTTGCACGGCGTCGCCGATCCCGGCAACGTGGGCACGATCCTGCGCAGCGCGGTCGCGTTCGGCGCGGCGTGCGTCGCGATCGGCCCGGGGACCGCGGATCCCTACGGCCCCAAGGCGGTCCGGGCATCGATGGGAGCGGTGTTCGAGGTCGCGCTGGCCCGCTTCGAGCGCCTCGCCGAGCTACCCGGGCCCACGGTCGCGCTGGTCGCCGATGGGGGTGCGCCGCTGCATGAGCTCGGTCTGGCTCAGCGCGACGGTGAGGCAGCCGCCCGGCAGGTCACGCTGATGATCGGCGCCGAGCGGGAAGGGCTCGCGCCCGAGCTGGTCCAGGCGGCCGATCACACCGCTCGCATCCCGATCGTGACCCACTCGCTCAACGCCGCGATGGCGGCGACCGTCGCCCTGTACGAGGTGGCTCGTAGGATGCCGCGGACATGACCGCACTGGACCGCATAGAGCAGATCCGCGGCGAAGCCGGGGAGGCGATCGCCGCCGCCGCGGACAGCGCCACTCTCGAGGACGTGCGCGTCCGCTATCTCGGGCGCAAGGCCGAGTTGCCGAACATCCTGCGCGGGGTCGCCGAGCTCGAACCATCCGAACGGGCGGCCACCGGCAAAGCGGCCAACCAGGCGCGGCAGGGCCTGGAGGCGGCGATCGAGGCGCGCGCCACGGAGCTCGCCTCCGCCGAGCTCACCGAGCGGCTGTCCGCCGACCGCCTCGACGTCACCCTGCCCGCAGACCCGGCCGCGCATCTCGGTCGGCTTCACCTGCTCACCCAGACCTGGCGGGAGATCGAGGACGTGTTCATCGGCCTGGGCTTCGATGTCGCCGAGGGCCCGGAGGTGGAGACCGTGTACCTCAACTTCGACGCGCTCAACGCCGAGCCGACTCATCCCTCACGGCTGGAGACCGACACCTTCTACCTGCAGACCCCCGAACCACACCGCTTCGACCTGCTCGATCCCGGGACCCTGCTGCTGCGCACCCAGACCTCGCCCGTCCAGGTGCGGGCGATGCGCGCCTCGCCTCCGCCGCTGTACGTGATCGCTCCGGGCCGCGTCTACCGCCCGGATTCCGACGCGACCCACGTCCCGCAGTTCCACCAGGTCGAGGGACTGGCGGTCGATGAGGGCGTCACGCTCGCCGACCTGCAGGGCACACTGCTGGAGTTCGCGCGCGCGATCTTCGGCGCCGAGCGCGAGGTGCGCATGCGCCCGCATTTCTTCCCCTTCACCGAGCCCAGCGTCGAGGTCGACGTCTCCTGCTTCAACTGCGTGCGCGGGATCCTTCCCGACGGGGGACGCTGCCCGCTGTGCAAGGGCACGGCCTGGATCGAGATCCTCGGCGCGGGCATGATCGACCCCAACGTCCTCACCGAGGTCGGTGACCCGGCGTATGACCCCGAGCTCGTCTCGGGGTTCGCGTTCGGGATGGGGATCGACCGCATCGCGATGCTCAAGCACGGCGTCTCGGATCTCCGTCTCATGTTCGACAACGACATCCGCTTCCTGGAGCAGTTCTGATGCGCGTCCCGGTCTCATGGCTGCGTGAGTACTGCTCGCCGCAGCTCGATACGTTCGCGCTCGCCGAGCGCCTGGCGATGACCGGAACCGAAGTGGAGCGGGTGGAGACCCACGGGGTCAGCGCGCTGGAGCACTTCGTCGTCGGCAAGGTGCTGGAGGCCCACCGGCATCCCGACGCCGACCGGCTGTCGGTCTGCCAGGTCGATACCGGCGACGGCGAGCCCAGCCAGATCGTCTGCGGGGCTCCGAACGTGGCCACCGGGCAGACGGTGGCGGTCGGCAAGCCCGGCTCGGTGATGCCGGACGGCACCCGTCTGAAGACCGCCAAGCTCCGCGGCCAGCTCTCCCACGGGATGATCCTCGCCGAGGACGAGGTCGCGATCGGCACCGATCACGATGGGATCATGGTGCTCGACGACGCGCTGGTCGCCGGTACGCCGCTCGTCGAGGTGCTGCCGCTCAGCGACGAGGTGCTCGTGCTCGAGGTCACACCCAACCGGCCTGACTGCCTCGCGGTCTACGGCGTCGCGCGCGAGGTGCACGCCGTGACCGGAGCGCCGCTGGCCCTGCCGCCCTGGTCTGAGGATCTCGGCAGCGCCGGCCCGCTGTCGGCTGCCCGCGTGACCGTCGAGACCGACCTGTGTCGCCGGTTCACCGCGCGCGTGTTCGAGAACGTCACCATCGCCCAGTCGCCCGCCTGGCTGAAGGCGCGGCTGATGGCCGCCGGGCAGCGCCCGATCTCCAACGTGGTGGACATCACCAACTACGTGATGTTGCTCACCGGGCAGCCGCTGCACGCCTTCGACCTCGATCGCGTCGCCGGCGCACAGCTCACCGTGCGGCGCGCCCGCGCCGGCGAGCAGATACAGACGCTCGACGGCCAGACGCGGACGCTCGATCCCGAGATCGTCGTCATCGAGGACGCAGACGGTCCGACTTCGCTGGCCGGGGTGATGGGCGGCGCCCGCTCCGAGGTGGCCGACACGACGACCCGGGTGCTGATGGAGGTCGCCACCTGGAGCGGGGCGAACGTCCATCGCACCTCCCTGTCGCTCGGTCTGCGCAGCGAGGCGTCCGGGCGCAACGAGAAGGGACTCGCGCCCGAGACCGCGCTCGAGGCACAGATCCTCGCCACCCGCCTGATGGTGGAGGTCTGCGGTGCACGCGTGCTCGACGGGACGATCGACATCGGCGGTCCGACGCATTCCGACCCCGACGATGGGCACCGCTGGATCGCCCCGCCGCCGCACACGATCCACCTGCGTGAGGAGCGGGTCACCGGGCTGCTCGGCGTCGCCGTCCCGCGCGGACGCCAGGGCGAGATCCTCACCGGGCTCGGATTTGAGTGCACCGAGACCGGCGACGGCCTCGACGCGGTCGTGCCGCCGTTCCGCCGGGCCGACGTCACCCGTGAGGTCGATCTGATCGAGGAGGTCTCGCGGATCGGCGCGCTCGAGCACCTGCCGGCGACGCTGCCACCTCGGCGCGGCGCCTCCGGCCGTCTCACCGAGCGCCAGCGCCTGCGGCGAACCGCGGCCGACGCCCTCACCGGGGCGGGGCTGTCGGAGATCGTCGGCTGGTCGTTCGAAGGCCCCGAGCTCGCCGCCCGTCTCGGCCTCGAGCAGCGGCCGGCGGTCACCCTGCGAAACCCGATGTCGATCGATCAGTCGCGGCTTCGCACCACGCTGCTCGGGTCGCTGCTGGAGGTTGCCGCGCGCAACCGCTCGCGGGGGGCCGCTGCGCTGGCGCTGTTCGAGAGCGGCGCGGTCTATCTCCCGGTCGAGGGCGAGCCGCCCGCCGAGCCCCGCTACCTGGCGGCGCTGACCTGCGGGGCGGTGCGCCCGGCGACGTGGCGTGAGCCTGACCCGGCGCGGGGGGACTTCTTCTCGATCAAGGGCGTGCTCGCCGGAGCGCTTGCGGCGATCCACGTGCCGTGGACGGTGCGGCCGGTCGCGCCCTCGGCGCCGCCGTTCCTGCATCCGGGCCGCAGCGCCGAGATCGTGCTCCCCGGCGAGCGGGACGGCGTCGACCCGGTCGTCGCGGGCTGGGTCGGCGAGCTGCACCCGTCCGTCGCTGCCCGCTTCGACATCGAGGAGCCCGTGGCGTGCTTCGAGCTCGACCTCGACCTGGCGGCCGAGCGCACCGCTATGGCGGTCTTCACCGACGTGACGAGCTTCCCCGAGGTCCGGGAGGACCTCGCGGTCGTGGTCGCCGACGCCGTGCCGGCCGCCGAGGTGCTCGCCGTCGTCCGGGATGCGGGTGGCGCGCTGCTGCGCGACGCGGATGTGTTCGACGTCTACCGCGATCCCGAACGCGTCGGCGAGGGCAAGGTCTCGCTCGCGCTGCGGCTGCGCTTCCGCGCCGCGGATCGCACGCTCACCGACGAGGAGGTCTCCGGCCGGCGCCGGCGGATCGCGCGCGCGCTGAGCGAACGGCTCGAGGGCCGGGTCCGTGACGCCTGAGCCGCTCACCCGGGTGGCGGTGTTCGGCGCCGGCGGCTATGCGGGCGCACTCTGCGCACGGCTCATCGACCGACATCCGGCATTCGAGCTCGGCCCGGTCACCGCCCGGTCGGACGTCGGCAGGTCGCTGGACGACGTCTACCCCCACCATCGGGTGGCCCGCGTACTCGAGGAGCTCGACATCGACCGCCACAGCGACGTGGAGGCGGCAGTCGTCGCCTATCCGCACGGCGCCGCCGCCGAGCTCGTCGCCGAGCTGCGCGGCCGCGGCGTGCGCGTGGTCGACCTGAGCGCCGACTTCCGGTTGCGCGACGCCGGCGTCTACGCCGAGTGGTATCGCGACCATCCGGCGCCGGAGCTGATCGACGAGGCGGTCTACGGGCTGCCGGAGCTCTACCGCGAGCAGATCGCGACCGCGGGCATCGTCGCCAACCCCGGCTGCTTTCCGACCGCGGCGATCCTCGGGCTCGCGCCGCTGGCGCGGGCAGGTGCGATCGCCGACGTGGTGATCGACGCCAAGACGGGGGTCTCGGGAGCGGGCCGGGGCGCGACTGACAAGACTCATTTCGTCAGCGTCGACGAGAACATGAACCCCTACAGCGTGCCGCGCCACCGCCACACGCCCGAGATCGAGCAGGAGCTGGCCGCGCTCGGGGCGCGGCAGCCGATCACGTTCACCGCCCACCTGATCCCACTCGATCAGGGCGAGCTGCTCTCCTGCTACGTCACCCCGGCCGGGCGGCTGGAGGAGGGTGACGCCAGGGCGCTGTTCGCCGAGGCCTACGCCGACGAGTCCTTCGTGGAGGTCCTCGATCGCCTGCCCGGCGTCAAGGACGTGCGCGAGACCAATATGTGCCGCATCTCCGTCCACGTTGACCGCCGCACCGGGCGCGTGCTCGTGTTCGCGACGATCGACAACCTGTGGAAGGGCACCGCGTCGCAGGCGGTCCAGAACCTCAACCTGATGTTCGGACGCCCCGAGGGCGAAGGGATCGGTCAGTGATGGGCGACGCGAGCGACAGCTTCTTTGCGAGCCGCTGGGTGCAGCGTCCGTCGCACCTCACCGAGCGCCCGGCGACCGAGCTGGCTCGCGGGTTCCGCGCCGCCGGCGTGGCCGCGGGGATCAAGCCGAGCGGCGACCTCGACGTCGGGCTGCTCGTCTGCGACGAGGCAGGGTGCACGAGCGACGCGCGCTTCACCGCCTCTGGCGCTCCGGCGGCCCCCGTGTCGCTCACCCGCGAGCGATGCGAGCTCGGCGGGATCCGCGCGGTCGTCGTCAACGCCGGCAATGCGAATGCGGCGACCGGCCGGGCGGGGTTCGAGAACGCCGCCAAGATGCAGGGCGCGACCTCGATGGTCAGCGGAGTGCGCGAGCACCAGATCGCGGTCTGCTCGACCGGCGTGATCGGAGTCCCGCTGCCGATGGACGAGGTCAACCGCGGGATCCTCGCCTGCGCCCATGCGCTCTCGCCCGACGGCGGCGGGGCGTTCGCCCGGGCGATCCGCACCACCGACGCGATCGACAAGCAGGTGTGCGTGGAGGCTGCCCTGCCCTCGGGGACCGTGACCGTCGCCGCGCAGTGCAAGGGCGCGGGCATGATCTCGCCGAACTTCGCAACGTTGCTGTGCTTCGTGCAGACCGATGCGGCGATGTCCTCGGCGACCTGTGCCCTGCTGCTGGGCACGTGCGTGAAGCGCTCATTCCAGCGGATCTCGGTCGACGGCCAGCTGTCCACCAACGACACCGTCGTGCTCCAGGCCTCCGGCGCGTCGGGCGTGTCGGTCGAGCCCGAGACCGAGGACGAGCTGCGGCTAGGCGAGGCGATCGATGCGGTGATGCGCGAGCTCGCGCTGCGCTGCGTGCGCGACGGGGAAGGGGCTCGCCGCGTGGGCCGGGTGATCGTGCGGGGCGGTGACCCGGGCTGCGCGGACCGAGTCGCCCGCGCCGTGGCCGACTCGCCGCTGGTCAAGACCGCCCTGTACGGCGGCGATCCGAACTGGGGGCGGATCATCCAGGCCGTCGGCCAGGCCCTGCCGACCGGTGGTGATCCGGTGGGGTCCATCCCGGTTCCGGTCGACATCGCGATCGAGGGGGTGCCGGTGTGCTCGGCCTCCAGCGGCGTCGACCACGACCCGCAGGCGCTCGCCGCCGCCGCCTCACGCGCAGAGGTCGAGTACGAGATCACGCTTCCCGGAGACGGCGCCGAGGCCGAGTGCTACTTCTCCGATCTCGGCCACGAGTACGTGACGATCAACGCGGAGTACACGACGTGAGCTCGGCCGCCCAGCGCCCGCCGCGCGACATCACCACGCTGCTCGAGGCGTTGCCGTACATCCGCGAGTTCCACGGCCGCACCATCGTCATCAAGTACGGGGGCGCCGCGATGGTCGATCCCGCGCTCAAGGCGGAGTTCGCGCGAGACGTGGTCCTGCTCAAGTACGTCGGCATGAACCCGATCGTGATCCACGGAGGGGGTCCGGAGATCTCCGGCTGGATGCGGCGTCTGGACCTGCCGATCGAGTTCGTCGACGGCCTGCGGGTGTCCGACGCCGCGACGGTCGAGGTCGCCAAGATGGTGCTCGTCGGCAAAGTCAACAAGGACATCGTCGGGCTGCTCAACCGGCACGGGTCCGCGGCGATCGGCCTGTGCGGCGACGACGGATTGCTGTTCCGCGCCGCGCGCCAGGCGGCGCCGAGCGGCCAGGACATCGGCTTCGTGGGTCGCATCGAGCATGTCGACACCGGCGTGCTCAGGCACCTCGCCGCCGACTACATCCCGGTGATCGCCTCGATCGGGGCCGACCGCGAGGGCAACTCCTACAACATCAACGCCGACGACGCGGCGGGGGCGGTGGCCCGCGCGCTCGGCGCCTACAAGGTGATGTTCCTCACCGACGTCGCCGGCTGGCTGCGCGACCCCGGCGATCCGGAGTCGACGATCTCCGAGGTGTCGGCATCCGAGCTCGAGGCGGCACTGCCGTCGGTGAGCGGCGGGATGCGTCCCAAGCTCGCCGCCTGCCTGGACGCGATCCATGGCGGCGTCGGCTACGCCCACATCGTCGACGGGCGCGTCCCGCACTCGCTGTTGCTCGAGCTGTTCACCGACGCGGGCTCGGGGACGAAGATCTCCGGCGGGGACATCATCTAGATGAAGACTCTGTCCCAGCTGCAGGCACTGGAGAGCGAGCATGCGGTCGGCACGTTCGTGCGGCTGCCCGTGCAGTTCGTGCGCGGCTCGGGCGTGCGGCTGTGGGACGAGCACGGACACGAGTACCTCGACTTCCTCGCCGGGATCTCGGTGCTCAACGTCGGCCACAGCCACCCGCGCGTGCTGGCGGCGGTCACCGCCCAGGCGGCCGAGCTCAGCCATGTCTCCAACCTGTTCTACACGGCGCCGGCCATGGAGCTCTCCGCCGCGCTGGCGTCCGGCTCGCTCGGCGGCAAGGTGTTCCTCTGCAACTCCGGCGCCGAGGCCAACGAGGCGGCGATCAAGCTCGCCCGCCGCGCCCGGCCGGGGGAGGCATCGTCGTGTTGCGCGACGGCTTCCACGGCCGCACCTACGGGGCGCTGTCGGCGACGCCCCAGGAGTCCAAGCAGGCCCCGTTTGCGCCGCTGGTCCCCGGGTTCACCGCGGTCGCCAAGACCCCGGAGGCGCTGGCCGAGGCGGTCACCGGCTCCACCGCCGCGGTCCTGCTGGAGCCGATCCAGGGCGAGAGTGGCATCCATCCGCTCGACGACGCGCTGCTGATTGCCGCGCGTGAGGCGTGCGATCGGACCGGCGCCGCGCTGATCTTCGACGAGATCCAGACCGGGATGGGCCGGACCGGGACGATGTGGGCCTACCAGCAGACGCCGGTCGTCCCCGACGCGTTGACCACCGCCAAGGCGCTGGGCGGCGGTCTGCCGATCGGCGCGCTCGTGACCGGGCCACGGCTCGCCGACGTGCTGCAGCCCGGAGATCACGGCTCGACGTTCGCCGGCGGGCTGGTGATCTGCGCCGCGTCGCTGGCCGCTGTCGAGATCTGCAGTGACCCCGAGCTGCTCGAGCGGGTGCGCGCGCTCGGCGAGCGGTTGCGCCATGCGCTGACCGAGCTCCCACAGATTGCGGCGGTCCGCGGCCGCGGGCTGATGGTCGGGGCCGATCTCGCCGCGGGGCTCGACGCGCCCGAGATCGTCCGCCGAGCGCTGCTCGAGCAGCGCCTGGTGCTCAATGCGACCGGGCCGTCGACGATCCGATTCGAGCCTCCGCTGATCGTCACCGAGGCCGAGATCGATGAGGCCGTCGGACGGCTCGGTACCTTGCTGGGGTGAGCGCCACCGAGGTCAGGCACGCGAAGGTCGAGGTCGCGATCGGCTACGAGCAGCGCGCGGATGCGGCCGCGGCCGCCGTGCTTCGCTCGCTGATCGATGTGGTCGGCTTCAACATTGAGGGTGCCATCGTGGGCGAGGACGTCGAGTATCTGCACCAGCTGCGGATCGCCGTACGTCGCTCGCGGACCGTGCAACGGCAGTTCAAGGGCGCGTTCCCGGCGCTCGAGCTGCCCGGGCTGCGATCCGATTTCCGCTGGCTGCAGCGGGCGACCGGGTTGGCCCGTGACCTCGACGTCCACGTCGAGGAGTTCGAGAAGCTCTCAGAGCTGGTGCCCGAGTCGCTGCGCGGTGCGCTGGAGCCGCTCCGCGTGACGCTGATGGAGCATCGGCTGCGCGCCCGCGCGGAGCTTGCGCGAACCCTTCGGTCCCAGCGGTTGCAGGAGCTGCTCTCCGACTGGGAACGGCTGCTGGAGTCGCTGGTCGAGCTACCGGTCGATGACCGGCCGTCGGCCGAGCGCTCGATCGGCTCGCTCACCGGCGAGCGCGTGAGCGCCGTCTACGGCCGGATGCTGAGGATGGGGGAGGCGATTGCGCCGGACACCCCCGCCGACAGCTACCACGAGCTGCGCAAGAGGGGCAAGGACCTGCGCTATCTGCTGGAGCTGTTCGGGATGCCCCTGTTCGACCATGACGTCGTCGAGCCGTTGGTGCGGGTGCTCAAGGGCCTGCAGGACCTGCTCGGCCGCCATCAGGACCGCGAGGTGCAGGTGACGCTGGTGCGCTCGCTCGCCGACGAGGTGGCGGTGCTGCCCGGCGGTCCGGCGGCGTGCCTGGCGATGGGGGTGCTCGTCGACCGGCTCGCCGCCGACGAGCATGCCGCTCGGCGGGAGTTCCCCGATCGCTTCCGGACGCTCGCCAGTGAGGAATGGCGCGTGCAGATCACCGAAACGTTCGGCTGACAGGATGAGCGGGTAAGGATCAGAGCATGGGTTACAAAACACTCGGTTTCATCGTTTGGCAGGGCGGCAAGTGGTACGCGCGGCGCAAGTTGGGCGGCGCCACGTCCAAGCTCGCGGTCGGCGGCCTCGCCGCGGCGGTCGTCGCGGGCGTGGTCGCGGCGGGTCGCCAGGGCGCGAGCGACTCGTGAACGCCGCGCTCTTCGCAAAGGTTTAGGCAGGGATCGGCGGGGGCGACAGCGAAAGGGCCAGCACGCGCCCGCCGCGCCCCTCGCGCGGCGCGGAGCGCCCACCGACAATGCCCGTGACCGCCCCGCCGACGCTTCCCCTCGCGATTGATCGCGTCGAGCGTTCACGCGCCAAGCGCGACCAGGTTCGCCTGCGGCTCACCGGACGGTGGCTGAGCGGCTCGGAGGGGGTGGCGGCGGGATCCGAGGCGTTGCTCGTGGTGCGGATGCACGGACGCCGTCACCGGTTCGCGGCCACCCGGGAGGATCCGCGTGACGAGCCCGGCCTCGAGTTCGTCGCCAGCTTCACGATTCCGGACTGGGCCGTGCCCGAGCAGCCGGGTCAGGCGGTGCTGTGGGTCGGCGACGACGTCGTCCCGGTTCCCGCGCCCGGAGCAGCAGCTCCCCCCGTGGAGCGGCCGGCGACTGATCACGAGGACCGCGTCGCCGAGATCGGGGCGCACGACGCTCGATCGACCGACCCCGATCAGGAACCGACGGCTGAGCACCAGCCAACGGGAGAGACCGCCGGGCGCTCGGGGCCGCTGGCGGAGCTGCTCTTCAAGGAGACCGTGACCGCACTGCGTGCCGAGCTCGAGCAGCGCACCACCGAGGCGGCCCAGCTGCGGGCGAGGCTCGCCGAGGCCCAGCGAGAGTCAGAGAGCCGCAGCGCCGCGGATACGGGGCTCGAGACCGCGCACGCCGAGCTTCGTGCGGAGCTGCGCCGGCTGATGGAGGCGGTCGGAGAGCAGCGTCGCGAGTTCGATGAGCAGCTGGCGGCTGTGCACGAGGAGCGCGACCGGCTGGCGGAGGAGGTCGCGCAGTCGCACAGCGAGCGCGACCAGAGGCGCTCCGAGCTCGATCAGGCGCGCGCTGAGCTCGATCAGGCGCGGGCCGAGCTCGCCCCGGTACGCGTTGAGCTCGAGCAGGCGCGATCTCAGCTTGCGAACGCGCGCGCCGAGATCGACGGCGCGCGTGCCGAGCTCGAGCAGGCGCGTGGCGATCGAGACGCGGCGCGCGGCGAGGTCGAGAGCCGGCTGGCGAGCGCGCGCGCCGAATTCGACCAGCAGCTTGCGGCCGTGCGCGCGGAGGGCGAGTCCTCGCTCGCCGCTGTTCGACGCGAGGCCGAGACCGAGACCCAGGCAGCGCGCCAGGAGACCGAGACGATGCTCGCGGCGGTGCGAGGCGAGTCCGAGAGCCGCGCGCAGGCCGCTGAGGTGGAGGCGCGCGAGCTCGCGTCTCGGCTGCGCGAGCGCACCGCCGGCGAGCGCCGGCGTGCGGAGGAGGCCGCGATCCTGCGCGAGCAGCTGGCGGCGGCCCACGTGGCCCGGGATGCCGCGCTCGGCGAGGTCGGCGGGCTTCGGGCCGAGCTGGAGCGCCTCGGCGGTGAGATCGCGGTGATGCGCGAGCAGGGCGGTGGCGCCGGGGACGAGCTCAGCGAGGCCCAGCAGCTGCTCGCCGACGCACGGGCGCTCACCGAGCGCCTGCGTGGCGAGTCCTCGCCCTGACCGAATCCGGGACCGCGAACCCGGCCCTCGCCACGAAACGCCGCAGATTCCGGAAATGAGGCCACCGGCACCCACCTCGTCCGTCCGGACCCCGACGTAGCTTGACGACGCGGTGAGCGAACTCGGGTCCAGCGCGGCGGTCGGCATAGAGAGCGTCGAGTGGCTTGACGCCGTCGGTGGTCAGATCACCGTGCGCGTCACCGGTCGCTGGCGGCGACGCCGGGGCTGGGTGGAGTCGCGGGGCCCGACGATGCTCGTGATCGAGGCGGAGGGACGGCGTCAGCGCTTCCCCGCCACGCCGGAGCCACCGAGCCTCGGGGGTGCCGCGCCCGGCACCTGGCGGCTGAGCTTCTCGGTACCGGCCGAGCTCGCACACGGGCTCGGCGGTCACGTGTGGCTGGCCCTCGGAACCGTGACCGTGCCGCTGCCGGTTCCCGAGTCGGCGGCAGGACCTGCAGCCGCCCCCGCGCCCGAGGCGGTTCCGGAAACGTCGCCGCTCGCAGCGCCCGACCCGGCGCGCGCACCCTCGGACCCAGGCCCGTCCGACGCGCCGTCCGAGCGCGACCCCGGCCGGCTGGAGATCGAGCGGGCGTGGCGGCGAGCGGACGCGGCGGAGCGAACCGCGGGCGAGCTCGGCGAGCGTGTGAGCGCTCTGGAGCGCGCCCTGGAGCGAGAGCGCGCGGAGCGTGCGGCGGCCGCGGAGCGTGCAGCGGCGGAGCGCGTCGAGCCGGGGAGCGCGCCGTGCCCGGGAGCGCGCCGTAGCCCGGGGAGCGCGTCGTGCCCGACGATCTGGCGAGCGCCGAGCGCGGCCGCCTGCGCGCCGAGGATGCGCTCCGGGCCGCGCGGCGCGGAGCCGGCCTGCGGGTCCCGTCCGAGCCGCCGCCGCCTCCGGCGCACGCAGGAAGGCTGCCGGCGCCGAGTGCGCCGCCGGTCCCGTCGGCGCCGAGCCAGGCGGATCCGGGCCCGCCGGCCGTGGAGGCAGAACAGGGCCGGCCGGGCGAGCTGGACACGATCTCGGCGCTGCGCCGCGAGCTGAGCGCAAGGGTCGCCGCCGAGGCCGGCCTGCGCGCCAGGACCGTGCAGGCGGAGACCCGGCTCGCCGCCCGGGTGCTGCTCGAGCAGCGGACCACCGCGGTGCTGGCGGAGCTGCGCACGGAACTCGGGCGCCTGCAGGTCGCCTTGGAGCGCGAACGCGCTCGCCGCGGCGCCGCCGAGGAGACGGCCGCGCGGCTGCGGGCCGAGCTGGGCGGACAGCGCGAGCGCTCGCGTGACGCCCACGCGGCGATCCAGGAGCTGCGCTCGGCGATCGAGCTGTTGCGCCCGCCCCCGCCGACGACCGCACAACCCCCGGCGACCGGGCCACCCCCGGCGACCGGGCCACCGCCGGCGACCGGGGCACCGCCGGCGACAGGCGTCCTGGCGACGAGCGCGGACCCGGCGCGCCCGGCTCCCGCGGGCCCGCCCGGACCGGCCGGCGCCGGCCCGGGCCTGCCCGGACCGGCCGCCGCCGCCGGCGAGGTCACGCCGGACCGCCTGACCGACGCGCTGACGCGGCTGCGCCAGAACGTGGAGCCCCGTGAACAGGAGCCCGGGTGGGAGACGGCAGGGGAGGGGACCACGCCCGTCGGGATCGAGGCAGGCGGGCTGCTCGGGCCGCCCGCATCGCCGCAGTCGGCCCTGCCGGTGGCCCCCCACCTGCCGGCGGCACCCTCGGCGCTGCCGGTGGCCCAGACCCCCGCGCCCGCCCCAACCGCGTTCTCGCTGCTGCCGGCAGCGGTCGGCGGCCCGACGGTCGAGCAGCCGTTCCGCCGGCTGGCCAACCGCGACGCCGAGCGCGCCGGCCGGCTGCTGATCGGACTGCTCGGGGCCCAGCGCGCCGCCTGGCCGCACGCCGTCGCCTATGACCTCGTGCTCGGCCCCGGCTATGGAACCGTGCAGGTGACGGTCGGCGAGCGCGGAGTATCGGTCGAGCGCGCGGGCGCAGCGCGGACCCGGGAGCAGGTCGTCTTCCAGATCGTCGGTGGACCCTCCCGCCTGGCGCGCCTGTTCACCGCGGGGCCGCTGCGCCGTCTGGTGCGGATCGGCCTCGCACGGGTCCGCGGCAGGCGCGAAGGGGCGAGCGCCCTGCGGGCGTTGCTTGCGCTGCCGCTCGATCTGGGAGCACTGCGCAGCGCCGGCGTCGCACTCGACGCCGAGACGCTTTTCACGTTGCTGGCGGCGATGATCGAGCCGGCCTGGACCCACGGCGAGCGATTCACGATCGCCCATACCGACGAGCGTGGCCACGCGGTATTCCTCCAGATCCGCGACGGGCAACCGCCCCTCGTCTCGCTCGAGCCACCGGCAGGCCGGATCGCGACCCAGCTCCGCGGGCCGGCCGCCGGGCTGTGGCAGATGTTCGCCGACGGGGAGTCGCAGCCGCCCGTGAGCGCCGGGGTGGCCGCGCGCGGGGATCAGGGGCCGCTGACGCTCGTGCGCACGTGGGCAAATCGCGCACAGAGCGGACACGGCGCGCGCTGAGCGGCGGACCGTCCGGGCCGTTGCCTACTCTGGAACGCAGCGACCGCTCACGCACGTCGCGTGCAGCAGGACCGGCGCGCACGTTCGCATCTGAGCAGCCGCTGAGCCGACGATGACCTCGACCTGCGCCCACCTCCACGTCCACTCCGAGTACTCGCTGCTCGACGGAGCGTGCAAGATCGAGAAGCTCGCCGCGCGCGCCGCCGAGTTCGGCCAGCCTGCGCTCGGCCTCACCGATCACGGTGTGATGAACGGGTCGGTCGAGCTCTACCAGGCGTGCCGCAAGCACGACATCAAGCCGATCGTCGGCTGCGAGGTCTACATGGTCGAGGACCATGCCGACCGCGCGCCGGGCCGGATGGAGCGCTACCACCTGACGCTGCTCGCCGCCGACCAGACCGGGTACCAGAATCTGGTGAAGCTGTCCTCGCGCGGCTTCCTGGAGGGTTACCACCGGGGCAAGCCCGGTGTCGACATGGCTCAGCTGGCCGAGCACGGCCAGGGCGTGATCGCGCTCACCGGATGCCTGGCCTCGCGCTTCTGCCGGCTGCTCGGCGAGGACCGGCTCGACGACGCCCGGACGCACGCGCGCGAGTTGATGGAGGCGGTCGGCCCTGACAACGTGTACTTCGAGGTCCAGAAGAACGGCATCGACCTCCAGGACAAGTGCAACGAGGGGATCGTCAAGATCGCCCATGAGGTCGGCCGGCCGGTCGTCGGCACCGGCGACGTGCACTACCTGCGGCGCGAGGACTATCACCACCACGCGGCGCTGCTGTGCGTACAGACGAAGTCGACCCTCGCCGCCCCGAAGATCACGTTCGACACCAACGAGTTCTATCTGCGCTCCAACGAGGAGATGGCACAGTCGTTCGCCGAGTGGCCCGAGGCGCTACCGACGACGATGGAGATCGCCGAACGGTGCAACGTCGAGATCGAGCTCGGAGGTCAGCTGATCCCGAGCTTCCCGACGCCGGATGGTACGGACGAGCGCGCCTATCTGCGTCAGCTGGTCGACGAGGGGCTGCGCCGGCGCTACGGGGACCCGATCCCCTCGGGTGCCCGCGAGCGCGCCGACTACGAGCTCGGCGTGATCGACTCGATGGGCTTCAACGCCTACTTCCTGATCGTCTGGGATTTCGTCCGGTACGCCAAGAGCGCGGGCATCGCGGTCGGCCCCGGCCGCGGGTCGGCCGCCGGATCGATCATCGCCTACTCGCTGGCGATCACCGACCTGGACCCGCTCAAGTACGACCTGCTGTTCGAGCGGTTCCTCAACCCCGAGCGCGTGTCGATGCCGGATATCGACATGGACTTCTCGGTGCGCGGCCGCGAACAGGTGATCCGCTACGTCACCGAGAAGTACGGCAAGGAGGCGGTCGCCCAGATCGTCACCTTCGGCAAGATGTTCCCGCGCGCCGCCACGCGCGACGCGGCGCGGGTGCTCGGCCATGACTACGCCACCGGTGACCGGCTCTCCAAGCTGATCCCCGATCCCGAGCAGGGCCGTGCGCCGAGCTTCGAGAAGTGCCTGGCGCCAGGTGAGCCGCTGCGGGCGGAGATCGACCGCGACGGGACGGCCCGCCAGATCATCGACGTCGCGCAGGGCCTCGAGGGGATCATCCGCAACGCGTCGATCCACGCCGCCGCGGTCGTCATCTCCGATCGCGACCTCACCGACATCCTGCCGCTGCAGATCGCCGACACCGGCACGACCGACGAGAACGGCGACAAGATCTTCCGCACGGTCACCCAGTTCTCGATGAAGCCGGTCGAGCAGCTCGGCCTGCTCAAGATGGACTTCCTGGGCCTGCGCAACCTCGACGTGATCGAGGACGCGCTCGACATCATCGAGCGCTCCACCGGCGAGCGGCCGGACATGGACGTGCTGCCGCTCGACGATGCGACGACCTACGAGATGCTCGCCCGCGGCGACTCGATCGGGGTGTTCCAGTTCGAGTCCGAGGGGATGCGGGAGGCGCTGCGGCGCGTCGGCGTCACCGAGTTCGCGGACCTGATCGCGCTCGTCGCGCTCTACCGGCCCGGGGCGATGGACCAGATCCCGACCTACGCGCGGGGCAAGCGCGACCCCGAGACGATCGTCTACCAGGACGAGCGGCTGCGCCCGATCATCGAGGACACGAAGGGCGTGATCCTGTACCAGGAGCAGGCGATGCTCATCTCCAAGGAGCTCGGCGGCTTCTCCGGCGCCCGCGCGGACGATCTGCGCAAGGCGATCGGCAAGAAGAACCGCGAGGCGATGGCCGCGCTGAAGCCCGAGTTCTTCGAGGGGTGTCGTGCATCGGGCACGGCGGAGTCGGTGATCGAGTCGCTCTGGGCGACCAACGAGAAGTCGGCCGACTACTCGTTCAACAAGTCCCACGCCGCCTGTTACGCGCTGATCGCGTACCGCACGGCGTGGCTGAAGGCCAACTATCCCGCGGAGTACATGGCGGCGCTCATCTCATCGGTGATGTCGACCAAGGACAAGGTGCCGTTCTTCGTCGGCCAGGCCGAGGCGATGGGGATCGAGATCCTGCCTCCGGATGTGAACCTCTCCGACCACGAGTTCGTGGTCGTCGACGGCAACATCCGGTTCGGGCTCGACGCGGTCAAGGGGGTCGGCTACGCGGCGGTGGAGGCGATCAAGAACGCGCGCGGACCGGTCGCCCCCGGTTCGACGCAGCCCGAGCAGCCCTTCACCAACCTGTTCGAGTTCTGCGAGCGGGTCGACAACCGCGCGGTCAACAAGAAGGCGATCGAGGCGCTCATCAAGTGCGGTGCGTTCGGCTCGACCGGTGACAGCCGCAAGGGGATGCTCGCGGTGCTCGAGCAGGCCCAGGCGGCCGGCTCGAAGTCCCAACAGGACGCGCTCATCGGCCAGGGCTCGATCTTCGATCTGTCGATGGATGCCGGTGGCGCGAGTGGCACCGGCGCGGCCGCCGCGTTCGCGGGGCCGAGCCACGCGCCGATTCCGGCCGAGGAATTCGACCAGACCGACCTCCTGGCCGCCGAGAAGGAGTCGCTCGGGCTCTATGTCTCCACGCATCCGCTCAAGGAGATCGGTCCCGCGCTGCGCGCCAAGGCCGATTTCACGGTCGGCGAGCTCGCGGACCGCCGTGACGGCGACTGGGTGACGGTCGGCGGCATCATCACCCAGTTCAAGAAGATCAAGACCCGCAAGGGCGACATGATGAGCTTCATCACGCTCTCGGACACCGAGGACTCGGTCGAGTGCATCGTGTTCGGCAAGGTGATGGAGTCGGCCGGCAGCGCGCTCGAGCTGGACTCGATCGTGCTCATCCGCGGCAAGGTCGAGCACAAGGAGCGCGACGCGACGTCGCTGGTCGCCCAGCAGATCGAGCGCTTCGAGCCGACGGCCGAGGAGATCGAGAAGGCCAAGGCCAAGGAGGCCACGCTCGGTGGGCCGACGGCGTCGACCGCCGGTGCCGCGGCGCGCGCCCGCCAGGCGCTTCGGCTGCGGCTCGACGCTGCGGCGCTGCCGGCCAGCGCGCTGGGCGATCTGCGTGACCTGCTCACCGGCTTCCCCGGCGAGACGGACGTCGTGATCGAACTGGCGACTCCATCCGGACCCGACCTCGCGGGCGGGACCCGCTCCCGGCGTCGTCTCAAGCTCGGCCCCGCCTATCGCATCACCCGAGGCGCCGCGCTCCACGCCGAGCTTGACTCGCTGCTCGGGGCCGCGCTTCTCGCCGAAGAGCCCTCAGCCTCTCCGGCGACCGCGTCCGCGGCCTGATCGCTGGCCAACCCTCGTCGACGCTGGTCAACACTCTGGCCTCGGGTCGGTCACGGGTTCGTTTCCACAGCAGTTTGGTCGTTCGCATAGGATCCGCGCGTTTCAACAAGACGTGTGGACCGAGCGATGCGCCACGAGAGGAATGGGTGGGACATGGGAGGCAGGCTCAGAAGGGCGGCGGGTCGGGCGGATCTTGTCCCATCCGGGGCGCCGATCGGCACCTGTGCGATTCCCGAGCTGCGCGCGCAGGAGCCCATCCAGCCACCCCGGTTCCAATACGAGGTCCCGGCGGTGGTCGATCACGGGCCGCTGGCAAGCCTCAGCTGGGCGCGCTTCTCCGGGCTTTCGGCCAGGCTCGGCCGCACGGCCGACGGCGCTTGAGCGGCGTCAGCTCGGCAGCCAGGGCGACTGCCAGCCGAGGTGGCCGGCGGTGAGGTGCGCGGCCTGCGTGGGCCCCCATGATCCCTGGGCGTAGGAGATCGCCTTCGGCGGCGCGTCGAGGATCGGCTGCACGATCCGCCAGCATTCCTCGACTGCGTCCTGGCGCGTGAAGTGACTGGAGTCGCCGTCGAGTGCGGCGCGCAGCAGCACCTCGTACGGGGTGGCTCCCTCGCCGCCCTCCGACGCGAAGTCCATGTCGAGCTGGATCTCGGAGGCGCCCGGATGATCGGCTCGCTGCGCGTCGAGCGTCATGCGAATCCCGGTGTGGGGGTCGATCCGCACGATCAGCTGGTCGGGAGCCGGCCGGCGGCGCCCGGACGGGAGGAACGGGAGGCGCGGCGGATGATGGAAGACAAGCCGGATCTCGGTCGCGCGGACCGGCAGGCGTTTGCCGGTACGGATGAAGAAGGGGACGCCGGCCCACTGCCAGCTGTCGATCTGCAACCGCATCGCCAGGTAGGTCTCGGTGTCCGAGCGGGCCTTCACGCCGTCGACCTTGCGGTAGCCCCGGTACTGGCCGCGGACGCAGTGCGCCGGGTCGGCGTCGAGCACGGCCTCGAACACCGCCTGCTTGGCGTCCTTCTGGCTCTCAGGGCTGGCGCCGGCCGGTGGGTCCATCGCCACCGCGGCGACGATCTGCATCAGATGGTTGACCACGACGTCGCGCAGCGCGCCCACCGGGTCATAGAACGAGCCCCGGTCCTGGACCCCGAGCGACTCGGCCATCGTGATCTGGACCGAGTCGACGAAGCGCCGGTTCCAGACGGGCTCGAGGATCGCGTTGGCGAAGCGCAGATAGAGGATCTCCTCGAGTCCCATCTTCCCGAGGAAGTGATCGATGCGATAGATCTGGGGCTCGGAGATGTGCGTGTGCAGATCGGCGGCGAGGGCCCGGGCGGACTCCAGGTCATGCCCGAAGGGCTTCTCGATGACCACGCGGCGGTCGGTCCCGGTGAGTCCCGCCGCGGCGAGGTGGCCGACCACCATCGAGAACAGCGACGGCGGGATCTCCAGGTAGAAGACGGGGTTCGTGGCGCGGCCGAGCGCGGCGCTCACCCGCTCATAGGTGCCGGGGTCGTCGAAGTCGCCGCTCACGTAGCGCAGGCGGCGCGAGAACCGTCGCCAGACCCGTTCGTCGATGTCCTCGCCGGCCGCCCGGACGACGGACAGCGCGTGGTCACGCAGGTGCTCGTCGGTCCAGTCGTTGGAGGCGACACCGATCACGGGCACGTCGAGCAATCCGCGGCGGTCCAGCCGGTAGAGCGAGCGCAGCGTCATCTGCTTGGCGAGGTCGCCGGTGATCCCGAAGGCCACGAGTGCGTCGCCGGTGGCGGCGAGGGCGCGGGCGTTCATCGGGTCGCCTTCCCACGGCTGCGCTTGCGCGCTGCAGCTCGCCTGCTCGCGGATGGTCCTGCAGTGGTCGATCTCCTGCTTGGTCGGACCCTGCTTGTCAGGCCCCGGCGTCTCGAGCACGCAGGGCAGGCTCTCCAGGCGCGGCTCGGAGAGGAAGGCGGCGCAGCCGGTGTCGCCGAGCTCCCCGGTGCCGATGTCGGCGTGGCGATCACGGTTGGATCCAAGTGGGTTGACCGAGTCGTTGAGGTGCAACGACCCCAGCCGCTGCAGGCCGACGACCTCGTCGAAGCGGTCGATCGTCTCCGACATGCCCGCGGGGGTGCGGATGTCGTATCCGGACGCCAGCAGGTGGCAGGAGTCCAGGCACACCCCCAGGCGCGAATCGCCTCCGGCCGCCTCCATCAGCGCGCTGAGCTCCTCGAAGGAGCGCCCGAGCGTGCCGCCGGTCCCTGCGGTGTCCTCCAGATGAAGCTCGCAGGTCTCGGTCTCGGCGAGCGCCTGCGCGATCACCTCTCCGGCGCGAGCGATCGCCTCGCCGACGTCGCCGGTCTTCGCCGAGCCCGGGTGGAGCACGACCCCGGCGGCGCCGATGCCGGCCCCGACGCGCAGCGACTGGATGAGCGAGGCCAGCGACTTCTCGCGGATCTCCGGGTCGTCTGAGCCGCAGTTGATCAGGTAGACCGCATGGATGATCACGGCGCCCATCGGCGAGTCGTCCATCGCCTCGCGGAACGCGGCGAAGTCCTCGCCGGTGTACGCGGTCGGCTTCCACATCCGCGGGGACTGGTTGAAGATCTGGATCGCCTCACAGCCGAGGTCGACCCCACGACCGACGGCTTTTGCGAGACCGCCCGACTGAGAGACGTGCGCGCCGATTAGCATCAGATCATCATGTCCATGAGGGTTCGGTTCGCTCCTTCCCCGACCGGGGCGCTGCATATCGGTGGCGCACGGGCGGCGCTGTACAACTGGCTGCTGGCGCACAAGCCGGGGGACGACCCCGCCCACCCTGCCGCTCGTGCCGGAACGTTCGTGCTGCGGATCGAAGATACCGACCGCGAGCGCTCGACGCCCGAGAACGTCGAGCAGATCCTCGACGCGCTGCGCTGGCTCAATCTCGACTGGGACGAAGGCCCGATCATGCAGAGCGAGAACGCGCCGCGCCACGCCGCGGCGCTGCAGCGGCTGCTGGACTCCGGCCACGCCTATCGCTCGAGCGCGGCCGCCGATGACGTCCGCGCGTTCAAGGCCCGCGAGGGGGCCGACCGCGGATTCCGCGGCAGCGACGAAGGATCAGGGGCGGTGCGCCTGCACGTGCCCGACGAGGGAGAGGCGATCGTCGCCGACGTCATCCGCGGCGACACGCGGTTCCCCTATCGCAACATGGACGACCCGGTGATCGCCCGCGCGGACGGTTCGGTGCTCTACAACTTCGCGGTCGCGGTCGACGACCTCGACGCTCGCATCACTCACGTCGTGCGCGGCGAGGACCACATCTCCAACACCCCCAAGCAGCTGCTCGTCTACGAGGCACTGGGCGAGCCGCCGCCGGTGTACGCCCACCTGCCGCTGCTGCACGGTCCCGACGGCAAGAAGCTCTCCAAGCGCCACGGCGCGGCGTCGGTGCAGGAGCTGCGAGACGGGGGCTATCTGCCCGAGGCGGTGGACAACTACATCGCGCTGCTGGGGGCGGGTTTCGCCTCCGACGAGGAGTTCTTCAGCCTGCAGGAGCTCGCCGCCCGCTTCCGGCTCGATCGCGTCTCCAAGAACCCTGCCGTGTTCGACGAGAAGAAGCTGCGCCACATGAACGGCGTGTACATCCGCGAGCTGCCACCAGACGAGCTCACGCGTCGCCTCCAGGAGCGGACGGGGAGATCCGGCCTCGCCGACGCGGTCGCGATCTCGCGAGAGAAGGTTCAGACGCTCGCCGAGTTCTGGCCGCTGGTGGCGTTCCTGTTCGACGGACCCGTCGATGACCCGGCCGCGTTCGAGCGGACGATCGGAGCCGAGGGCGGGGCGGACGGGTTGCGGGCCGCACGCGAGGCTCTCGCCAAGGTCAAGCCGTTCGACGCAGCGGCGATCGAACGGGTGCTGCGAGCGGTCGTCGAGGAGCGCGAGGTCAAGCCCGGCAAGGTGTTCCAGCCGGTGCGGGTGGCGATCGCCGGGACGACGATCTCACCGGGCATCTTCGAGTCGCTGGAGCTGCTCGGCCGCGAGCAGTCACTCGCGCGGATCGACGATGCACTCGCGCGCGCAGACGGCGCCTGAGAAATTTTGGCAGCGAGCCCTCAATTTCAGGTAGGCACGTGCCGATGACCAGGGGCGATGGCCACGGCTACCAACACAGCAGCACGCCTGGACCGACCGGGCGTCGGCCCCGCGGGCCCAACTGACCCGTACGCGGGTCGCGACCGACGACACAACGAGGGACACGGCCGACGGCTGACGACCGCCTTTGAGGCGCTCGAGGCCTACCCGGTCCTGGTCGAGTCCCGCAATCGCATCCTTCGCCTGTTCGAGGGCGGTACCGAGCCCTCGACCGCCGACATCGTCGCGCGCCGTCGAGGCCGACGTCGCGCTGACCGTCACGGTCGTCCGCCTGGCCAACCAGGTCGACGGCGCCACTCGCGGCCGGGTGGAGAGCGTCGTCTCCGGCGTGGAGGTGCTCTCGCCGCACACGGTGCACGCGATCGCCTCGCGGGCCCGGACCTTTGACTTCTTCGAGCGCACCGCCGTCTGGCAGGGGATCCCCGAGCGGTTCCGCCTGCACGCCACGGCCACCCAGCGCGCCGCGGACCGGCTCGCGCGGGAGATCGGCTATGAGCACCGCGACCGACTGATGGTCAGCTCACTGCTGCACGACATCGGCAAGCTCGTCCTCGTCCACGCCTACCCCGGCTACCCCGGCCAGGTCCACGGCGAGGCCCGCACCCCGGAGGAGCGGCTGCAGAAGGAACGCCGTGAGCTCGGCGTCGACCATGCCCTGGTCGGTGGAGTGCTCGCACGACGCTGGGCGCTGCCGCGCACGCTGGCAAGCGTGATCGAGCGCCATCACGCGCCCGACGCCTCCGACGAAGCCGCGATCGTGCGCCTCGCGGACATGCTCGCCCACTACGTGCTCGGCGGGACGATCTCACCTTCGGCGATGCTCGAGGCCTCCCGGACCGTCGGACTGAACCCGGCGAGCCTGCGCACCGTCATGTACGAGCTGCCGCTGCCCTCCTCGGGCGAGCGCCCCCGCCAGGTCGAGCCCTGCCCGATGTCCGCCCGCGAGCTCGACGTGCTCAAGCGCCTGGCCAAGGGGATGGTCTACAAGCAGATCGCCTCCGAGCTCGGTCTGTCCACCAGCACGATCCGCACCCACCTGCACAACGTGTACGGCAAGCTCGGCGCGATGGACCGCGCCCAGGCCGTGCTCATCGCCACCGAACGCGGCTGGATCTGAGTCCAGGGCGCAGCCGCGCCCTCCGCCACGACCTGTGGCCCGGTTAGCATCGTCTGAGTCGATGCTGTCGATCACCACGAAGTCGCCCTACGCGCTGAGCGCGCTCGTCGAGCTCCATCGTCAGGGTGGCGCCGGTCCGGTACCGATCGCCGAGCTCGCACGGCGTCGCTCGATCCCCGTCCAGTTCCTCGAGCAGCTGTTCGCGACCCTGCGGCGCGCCGGCATCCTGCGCTCCCAGCGCGGGGTCAAGGGCGGCTACACCCTCGCTCGTCCCGCCGACGAGATCACCGTGCTGGAGCTCGTCGAGTTGCTCGACGGCCCGCTGGGCGCCAGCGCCGGCGGGGTGTTCGCGCAGGCCGCAGCAGCGGCGGGCGCGGTGCTCGCGGAGGCGACCGTCGCCTCGATCGCCGAGGACGAGGTCCGGGCGACGGCAGCACCGATGTACTACATCTGACGCCGCGGCCTGACCGTGACGCCGCCGGGGTTCGGTCAGGCGACGCTGCGCTCGCGCACATGGTCCCCGGCCAGCGGGGCGGCGGACTCGCGCACGATGTGGGGTGCGGGCGCGGTGCGGGTGAGCCGCCGCGCGGATTCGGCGCGCCTGATGGCTCGCAGGCAGCCCACGCAGGCGAGCGGCGCGATGACCGCCGGGGCGAGCAGGGAGAGAATCGTCATGAGGGTGAGATCGAACATGGGAGGATTACTGAGCCTCTGTCATCTATAACGAGCAATAACGCGAAAACTCGCGGGAAGTTGGCCGTCTCTTCGACAGAACTTCGGTGAAGTGCGCTCGTTGCTGAAGATTTCGCCCTCGGGGCCGGACATACGGCCAGGGCGGAACGAACTCAATGTTGGGGATCCTTTCCTATGTGCCCCCGGGCGGGCCTCCAGCCGTCCGGATCCAAATTGCCCTTACAACCCCGCGGTGCCCCCGCGTGGATCGAGACGCTGCTCCTTCAGTGGCCGTCTCCCCCGTGAATCTAGCGAGAGATTATGTTGACGTTCGATGAAGATGAGCTAACTTTTAACAAGTCGTGATCACCGCTTGAACCGGGGGTGAGCTGGTCATGGACGGCCTCGCATCGAACCGAACAGGTAGCACTGCGCAGCCGATCTTCATCGTCGGTTCTCCGCGGTCGGGGACGTCGCTGCTGCGATTGATCCTCGACAGCCATCCGTCGATCGCCTGTGGGCCGGAGACGCACGTGCTCTCCGATCTGGACGACAGCCTCGGCCGCCATTGGATCCGGTTGCAGCGCTATGGGGCCGAGATGGATTTCTGGCACAGCGCGTACGCCGAGTTGTTCGGGCGCTTTCAGGCCGAGTACGCGGCCCGGAGGGGCAAGACGAGGTGGGCCGACAAGACTCCGAGCCACGCCCAGCACCTCGAGTTCGTCACCGCGCTGTTTCCGGAGGCGCAGGTCCTCCACCTGATCCGCGACGCCCGTCAGGTGACCGCGTCGGCGCTCTCGCGCTGGGGATGGCGGCGCGCCTGGGCGATGCCCGCAATCTGGCGGCGGAGCGTCGAGATGGCGCGCGCGCACGGCCGCTCGGCCGCCGCCGCGCGCTACCGGGAGATCCGCTTCGAGGAGCTCGTCGGCGCGACCGAGGAGACGCTCAGAGGGGTCTTCGACTGGCTGGGGGAGAGCTGGGATCCGCGGGTCCTTGACTACGACCGCTTCGACCACGATGGCCGAGGGCGCAACCAGAAGGTGAGCTCGGCCGCGCGCAAGCGTGGCGGATCGGCGATCGACGCCGGTCGCGCAAGGCGCCCCAGCCACAAGCTCGACCCGGTACTCGCGGCCAGGACGGAGCGGATCGCCGGCACGCTCAACCGCGAGCTCGGCTACATCTGAGCGTCCCGTCCACGGGCGGCCGCGCCTTCGGGGCGGTAGATTCTCGGCACGTGAAGCGCGCGATTCCGAGCAACGTCTCCTCGCTCGTCGGGCGCACGCCGATCATCGAGTTGACGCGGATGACCGAGGGGCTGGGGGCCCGGCTGTTCGCAAAGCTCGAGATGTTCAATCCGGGCGGCAGCGTCAAGGACCGGATCGGGGTGGCGATGATCGAGGCCGCCGAGCGCGAAGGACGGATCGAGCCCGGCCGCACGACGATCGTCGAGGCCACGAGCGGCAACACCGGCATCGCGCTGGCATTCGTCTGCGCCGCCAAGGGCTATGAGCTGACCCTCACGCTGCCGGAGGGCATGAGCCGAGAGCGCGAGGCCCTGCTGCGGCTGTACGGCGCGACCGTCGAGGTCACCGAATCGCTGGGCGGCATGAACGAGGCGGTCGATGCCGCGCGGGCGCTCGCCACCCGCGACGACGTGTTCCTCCCCGACCAGTTCTCCAACCCGGCCAACCCCGAGGCGCACCGGCGCGCCACGGGACCTGAGCTGTGGGAGGCGCTCGACGGCGAGGTCGACGTGTTCGTGGCCGGCGTCGGCACCGGCGGCACGATCACCGGCGTCGGCGAGGTGCTCAAGCAGCGCAATCCCGCCTGCCGGATCGTGGCCGTGGAGCCGCGCACGTCGGCCGTCCTGTCCGGCGGGCTTCCCGGGCTGCACAAGATCCAGGGGATCGGCGCGGGGTTCGTACCGGAGGTGCTCAATCGAGAGATCCTCGACGAGGTGATCGCGGTCGATGACGAGGACGCCATCGAGACCGCTCGAGAGCTCGCTCGCCGCGAGGGGGTGCTCGCCGGGCTGTCGTGCGGCGCCGCAGTCTGGGCGGCTCTGTCGATCGCCCGCCGCCCCGATGCCCGCGGCCTGCGGATCGCGACGGTGCTTCCCGACTCGGGCGAGCGCTACGTGTCGACGCCGTTCTTTGCCCCGTGAGCGCGCAGCCGCCCCGGTACGCTTGATCGATGGGTCGCGCGGGCACGCTCGCTCGGATCGCGGCGGAGCTGCGTGAGAACGTCACGGTCGTGCGCACGCGCGACCCGGCCGCGGCCGACGTCGGCGCCCTGGAGATCATCGCCCTGTGGCCGGGGGTGCACGCGCTCCTCGCTCATCGCACCGCGCATGCGCTGCGCTGTGCGCGCGTCCCGGTGCTCCCCCGCCTGATCGCGGCGATCTCTCGCGCGGCCACGGGGATCGAGATCCATCCCGCGGCCCGCATCGGTCGCAGCTTCTTCATCGACCACGGCATGGGCGTCGTCATCGGCGAGACCGCCGAGATCGGGGACGGCGTGACGCTCTACCAGGGGGTGACGCTCGGCGGTACGGGGTTCGCGACCGGCAAGCGCCATCCGACGCTCGAGGACAACGTCACGGTTGGCTCCGGCGCGAAACTGCTCGGGCCGATCACGATCGGTCACGGAGCGAAGGTCGGCGCCAACTCGGTGGTCATCCATGACGTGCCGCCCAACACGACGGTGGTTGGGAACCCCGGCCACCCGGTTCGCGTCGAGGGCCGGCGGCCGGAGGGACCGGACGCCGACTGGGTTCACCTCCCCGATCCGGTGGCCGAGGCGATCCGCGGGCTGGCCGGCCGGGTCGAGGCGCTCGAGGCACTCGCCGATTCCGACGACGACGCCCCGGACGCGGTGGAACGCGTTCGTGAAGCGGCAGCGCGTCAGAGCGACGGTCGCAGCAATCCGTCGCTCGGACCGAGCCCCGCGGGCGGATGATGGTCGGGATTTCCGCCGGGCACGAGCCGGTCCGCGTCTCGGTGATCGACCGCGGGGTCCAAACGGCCGAGCTTGAACGTGTCCTCGCGCTCGCCGGGTACGAGCTCGGTCCGCCTCCGCGGGGCGAGGAGCCGGAGGTGACGGTCGTCGCGGCGCTGCGCTCGAACAAGCGGCTCGTCGATCTGATCGCCCGGACATCGCGTCACAGCGCGCACGTGGTGGTCGTCTGTGAGCGTTTCGGAAGTTCCGCGTCACGGATGCTGCTGGCGGCCGGCGCCGCCGGCCTGGTGCAGCAGGAGCGGGCCGCGCGCTCGCTGGTGGCAACGATCGAAGCGGTGCGCGCCGGCCAGATCGCGGTCCCGTCGCGCCGCGCGCTCAGCGGGGTCCAGCCCGGCTTGTCGACTCGCGAGAAGCAGGTCATGGGGCTGGTCGCGCTCGGGTTCTCCAACGGTGAGATCGCGTCCAGGTTGTTCATTGCCGAGAGCACCGTCAAGAGCCACCTCTCATCCGCCTTCGGCAAGCTCGGGGTCCGCTCGCGCCACGAGGCCGTCGATCTGATCGTCAATCCTGCATTCGGGCTCTCGATCGGCATCATGTCGCTCGGTGCCGCGCCGATCGATTCTGAGCCGCTTCCCGGCGGCGGTGACGAAAGCCAAGTGGTGAATAATGAGTAGGTTTTGTCCACTCCATCGATTCGCGCGTTAGAATCGTCGCGATTCGGACTGGGCGGAAGGTCCGGCTGGGGCATTATCCAGGGCACGACATCGTCGGAGGGATGCAAACGTGAGCGACTCAACGGGTCGCACCGATGGGGACAACGATCTGCTTGGCGCGCGCGTACGGGTGCCGCAGCACGTCGTGTTTCGGGAGTTTCCGGCGGAAACGGTCGTGCTGAACCTGCAGACCGAGCAGTACCACGGGCTGAACCCCACGGCGGGCGCGATGCTCACCGAGCTGGGGCGTGGCCACACCGTCTCCGAGGCGGCGGTGGCGGTCGCACGCCATTTCGATCGCAGCGAGGACGAGGTTCGCGGCCACGTTCTCGGGCTATGTGCGCAGCTGCTCGAGCGCGGTCTGATCGAGATCGTTCCCAACGAGTCCTGACCGAGCCGGCGGCTCGAGCGGGTAGCCGATGGCGCAAGACGAACCGAAGCCCGGCCGCTCGGCCCCCGTCACGGCCGCGTATGGCCTCCGTGTCCAGGGCCTCGGCGCGCTGCCGGGTCTGGCTCTTTACGGGGCCGAGGCGTGGCCCGTCGTCCATTTCACGCGTGAGCTGACCGACGAGGTCCCCTCAGGCGGCAGCGAGGTGCGCGAGGACGGGGCGACGATCGTCAACCCGGCGGCGACGCTGCTCGTCGACCGTGAATGTGCCGAGGTCCGCGTGCGGTCCGCCGCGACCGTGCCCGACGTGGACCTCGTCCACCCCTGCCTGTGGCCGGTCGGGGCGGTGTTCGCCCGGTGGCGCGGCGCCGAGACGCTGCACGCCGGCGCGTTCGCCCGGCCCGGGGACGCCGGGGCCTGGGCGGTCATGGCCGACAGCCGCGGGGGCAAGACCTCGTTTCTGGCGATGCTCGCGCTCGGCGGCGCCGAGGTGCTGGCCGACGACCTGCTCGTGGTCGAGGCGGGACGATGCTTCGCGGGACCGCGATCGCTCGACCTGCGCCCGGAGGTCGTCCAGCGGTTGGGGCTGCGTGATGGCATCACGGTGCCGGTGCGCTCGACGAGTCGCCGACGTCTGCCGCTTGCGCCGTGCGAGGGGCGATGGCCCCTCGCGGGATTCGTCGAGCTGGCGTGGGGCGACGCGGTCGCCGTCCAGAAACTCGAGCCCGTCGCCGCTCTTGCGGCGCTGGCCCGGCACCGCCGGGTCCAAGGGCTCGGCGCCGAGTTCGCGCAGTTGCTGCAACTGGTGGAGCGACCTATTCTCCGCCTCGAGAGACCGCACGGCTGGGCGTCCGCCGCCGCAGCGGTTCAGCGGCTGCAGGAGGCGATCGCCGCGTGAGGCGCCTCGCGCTCCGACTCCAACTTTTTTCCACCTTCCCACCGGTGAGAACTCGTCTACTGTAAATCGCACCCTGATCCGAGGGCCGGAGGTCCTCGGATCTCACTGATACCAAGGAGGAAAGGCATGGGGCGCAAGTTTCTGGCATCGGCCGCGATCGCGGCGGCCACGTTCGGTGTAGCCGCAGGTCCGGCGCTGGCCAAGCCCATCGGCCCGTCGTTCTCGAACGGCGCCAAGCTCAGCGCGCAGCAGCACTCGCTGGTGAACTCCCGCATGAAGGCGGCCACGACCGCGTCGCCGGCCGCCGGCACGGCCGTCGTCGTCAACCACGGCAAGCTGTCGGAGTGCACGGTGCCCGAGGGCAACGGCAACTACGCCAACTTCTTCTCGAAGGACACGACGAACTACGTCGAGTTCAGCGACCTCGTGCTGGTCGGCAGCTGCACCGCCGACCTGAACAACAAGCAGACCAGTGCAACCGCCGGTGACAAGCCCGGTGGCAAGAAGATGATCCCGTTCCCGGGGAGCTACGCCACGTATTCCGAGGCGTGCAACATCCAGTACAAGGGAGTTTCCTTCCTTGGCGATGCCCTGAGCGTCGTGTACCCGAGCGGTCAGTTCGTCGAGACCTGCATCTCCCCGATCATCATCTGACCTGACGATCGTGACGAAAGGAGACACCATGGACAATCGACCGGAGAAGGACGAGCGCACCGAGGAGGCCCCCTACGAGGCCCCGACGGTCGTCGACCACGGCTCGCTTGCCGAGCTGACGCTGCACACGACCGGTTCCTACACCGACGGGAACGGCTTCGGCGGCGGCTCCTGAGCGAGCGGCACATCTGAGTGTCACGAACGGCGGCGCGATTCGCGCCGCCGTTCGCTGCGTTAAGGGAGGGGTCTCGAGCGTGCTGGGCGATGGTCTGCTATGACGAGCGCCATGGACGGGGTCGATCCTGCCGGCGCGCTGTCCGCGACCGACGTCGCCTACGGATTCGTGGCCGGATCGCTGCCCGCGGCGGCGCAGCCGGCGCGGTCTCAGGGCGCACCCGCGGACCCGGGCGGCGCCCTCGGAGCGGCGCTGCGCCCAGCGCTTGAGCGGGATCCCTGTGTGATCGGGTTCTCCGGCGGCCGGGACTCGTCGCTGTTGCTCGCGCTCGCGGTCCGCGAGGCTCGCCGGGAGCGGCTCGCGCTCCCGATCCCGGTCACGCTCGAGTTCGACGGTGAGAGCAGTCGCGAGAGCGAGTGGCAGGAGCTGGTCGTGGCCCATCTGGGACTGGACGACTGGATCCGGCTTCCCCAGGGCTCCGATCTGGATCTCGTCGGGCCGATCGCCGGTGACGGGCTGGTCCGACATGGCCTGACGTATCCCGGCAACGCTCACATGGTCGTGCCGCTTGCCGCGGTCGCGCGATCCGGGAGCGTGGTCACCGGGTTCGCCGGCGACGACGTGCTCGGCGAGTGGCCGTTCGAAGGGATCGCCGCGATGGTCGCACGGCGCCGCCCGCCGCGCCCGGGCGATGTCAAGCGACTGGCGCGATGGATGGCGCCGGCCGGGGTCCGTGCCGACCGCTACGCCGCGGGTCGACGCTGGGTGCGGCTGCCGTGGTTGCGTCCACCGCACGATCGCCTCGCCGCGCGGATGATCGCGGCCGATATGGCGGGATCACCGCGGACGTGGAGCGCCCGCATGCAGTGGCTGGGGCGGCGCCGCATGTGGCCGATCTCGCAGCACGCGATGGACCTGCACGCGGCGCAGCACGGCGTCCGCACCCACGCCCCGCTGCTGGACCGCGCGTTCCTCGCCGCTCTCGGGGCCGCGGGCGGCAGGCTCGGCATCGGCGACCGGACCGCCGTGATGCGGCTGCTGGCCGGCGATCTGCTGCCGCCCGCCCTCGTCGAGCGAGAGACGAAGGCCGAGTTCAGCGAGTCGTACTTCGGTCTGCACACCAGGCGGTTCGCCCGAGACTGGGACGGCCGCAGCGGCATCGATCCCGACATCGTCGACGGCGATGCGCTGCGGGCGATGTGGCTGTCAGACCACCCGCATGGGCTGTCGGCGGCGCTTCTGCAATCCGCCTGGCTTGCCTCGCGCTCGCGGTCCGGGCGCCGCGCCGGTGGCGGCGACCAGCGGGACGGTTGATGGCAACGGCTGAACTCAGCGCGCCCGCTCCACGGCTGGGCCCCGGTCAGCGGCTCGTGCTCGGCGCCGAGATCGTCCGTGCCTACCTCGCGGTGCGCCGGCTCAGCTCGCGCCGCAAGCTACCGGCAGTCGTCAGCGCTCTGCGTGAGGCGCCGCCGGTCGGGGATCTTCCGCTCCCGGACCCCCGCGTCGACGGGATCCGCCTGGGCCGGGCGGTGATGCGCGCGCTCGTCCTCACTCCGGGCGGGACGAAGTGCCTGATGCGCTCGCTGGTGCTGCTGCGGCTGATGGCGCGCCGCGGGATCGTGGACGGGGAGTTGATCATCGCCGTCCAGCCCGGACCGGCGATCCTCGACGCCCACGCCTGGGTGGAGCTCGACGGTCGCGCGCTCCTCCCGCCGGGCGACGGCCACGAGCGGCTGCTCGTGCTCTAGCGGGTCCAGGTCAGCGGCGGTGCAGCCGCGGCGCCCGCTGGGCGTCGGTACCGAGCAGCTCGGCGTGCTCAGAGGATGGCTGCGAACGGTGGCGGAGGGCGAGGCGGCCGCGGGCCAGCTTCGTCGACCAGGTGTCGGACGGGCTGGGAAGGGCCGTCAACGCGACCGCGTGGGCGAACTCGGCGGTCGCCCGGCGCAGCGGCAGCGCCCAGAAGCTCGCCACCAGCCGACGCACGTGCGTCTCCTGCACCGTGCGGTCGCGCACGCCGAGGAAGTTCCCGGCGCACACCCGCATCGCGGCCGGCACCTCGGCGCCGTGGAACATCGCGTCGGCCGCGGCGATCGTGGTGCGCCAGACACGCTCCATCTGCCAGCGACCGGCGAGCAGCTCGGTGGCGCCCGGATCGGCGACCGCGGCAACGGCGGCAACGTCGAGCAGGTCAGAGACGCGTCGGAACGGCAGTTCGACCCATCCGTGCGCTGCCAGCACCAGCGCGTGATATTCCGGCGCCAGCCCCAGCAGGCCCGGGATGCCCAGCACGTCGCTCTCTCCGGTCGCCAGCAGCTCATGCCGGTCCGGCGGATCGCTCCAGCTGAACCAGTTCGGATACCGGTGGATCTCGACTGCCAGCTTGCGCTCGCGATCGAGCAGCGGCCGGAGGTGGTGCAGCCCCCGGTAGTAGTCGTCATCGAAGCCGATCGGCTCAAAGCCCGCGGCGACCAGCGCCGCGTGCGCCTGGACAGGATCTGCGGCGAGCACGTCGACGTCGCTGAACGGCCGCAACTGGGGGGCGGGGTAGAACGATGCGGTGTGCGGGCCCTTGAGCACGAGCAGCGGTCCGTCGTAGGCGGCGACGGCGTCGCGGAGCACCGCCTTGGACGCGGCGAATTGCCAGGCCGAGCGGAACTCCTCTTCGACGAGCTCGGTCGGTACATCCCGCCCGAGCTCGCGCCAGCGGCGCGCGGCCAGCAGTTGCAGCCGATGCGCGCGCAGGTCGCGCAGACTGCCGGTGCGATCGATCACGGCGTCGACGCCGGCCCACAGCGACGGCGCCGCGGCCGCGGCGGCGCCGAGCGGGGCGTGGCGTGAAGGAATGCGTGGTCATGTCGGCTCTGACGGTCGACGGTCTCCGGCCTGAGCTGTATCGGCAGGCCCCCCGTGATTCGTTACCCCGGACTCGGCGAGATTACGCCGCGCTCTGACGAGATACAGCGGCCTGCCCTTGACCTCGTCGTAGATCCGCCCGACGTATTCGCCGATGATCCCGATCGAGATCAACTGGATCCCCCCGAGCAGCAGGACGGCGATCGTGATCGTGCTGAACCCCGGCAGGTACTGGCCGAGCAGCCGGAGCACGATCACGGCCGGGATCGCGACGAACGCGAGCGTCGAGATGATCAGACCGAGCAGCGTCGCCAGCTGCAGCGGCCGATCGGAGAACGAGAGGATCGCGTCGGCGGAGAACCGCAGCATGCGCGTCAACGTGTACTTCGTCGTGCCGGCGTAACGCGCATCGCGCGAGTAGGGAACCGCGGCCTGGGTGAATCCGACCCAGACGGTCATGCCGCGCAGGAACCGGTTGCGTTCGCGCATCGCCAGCAGCGCGTCGAGCGCCCGGCGGTCCAACAGCCGGAAGTCGCCGGAGTCCCGCCGCAGGTCGATCTGGGAGAGGTGGTCGAACAGCGCATAGAACCAGCGCGCCGTCGCCAGCTTGAAGCGCGACTCGCCCGCGCGGGCCTGCCGGACCGCGTAGACCACGTCACATCCCGCCCGCCAGTGGTCGAGCATCGTCGTGATCAGCTCCGGCGGATCCTGGAGGTCGGCGTCGAGCATCACCACCGCGTCCCCGGTGGCGTGATCGAGACCCGCGGTGAGCGCGGTCTGGTGACCGAAGTTGCGCGACAGCGACACGACCCGCACGCGTGGATCAGCGTCCGCCAGCCGGTCCAGGGCGAGCGCGGTGCCGTCGGTCGAGCCGTCGTCGACGAGCACGAGCTCGAACGGCATGTCCTGCAGCGCGGTGGTCACCCGCGAGTAGAACTCGTCGATCAGCGCGTCTTCGTTGAAGACCGGGGCGACGACGCTGAGCAGCGACAACCTGCGGTGGTCGAACGCCTGCGGGGCGGGCTCGTTCACCATGTCAATCCTACGGGCGCTCGCGGCACCCGCGAGCCGGGCGCCCGCCGCTGCGCCGCGGCGCCGGGCTCAGCCATGGGGGATGTATCCGAGCAGCTCGATCCCCTGCACGACGCCGGTCATCCCGACCGCCGCCGCGCGCAGGCGCCGGTCGCGGCCGACCGCGGCCACCGGCAGCGTCCAGCAGACGTACCAGGGCTGCAGCGAGCTCGAGGCGACGACCATCGCCAGGGTCGCCCAACCTGCCGCATCGATCCAGTCCACGGCGCCGCGCCAGACGCCGACGAGCAATCGCGACGCAGAGGAGGACGAAGCCCGCGATGAGCCCGTCGCCCACCACGCGGCCGAGCGCGCTGAGCCCGAGTTTCTCCCTGATCGCCCCGGAGACCGACAGCCAGCCGCCGGCGCGCTGCGCCTGGCTGACGGTCGAGACGACGTGCAGCGATCCCGTGCCGAACAACACGATGCTCAACGCGCCGATCAGCGCCAAGCCGCCCAGGCAGCCGAGCAGCAGGTGCCGCCGGCCGGTGATGGGGCGGCGCCCCCCGCCGTCAGCGAGCGCGAACGGGAGCAGGAGGCCCCCGGTCAGCTTGACGCCGACGGCCAGGATCGAGAGCGCTCCGCCGCTCGTCTCACGATCCGCCAGCAACATGGTCAGCGAGCCCGTCACCGCAAGCAGCATGAGCAGGTCGTTGTGCCCGCCCCCGACGCCATAGACGACCAGCAGCGGGTTGAGGCCGACGAGCGCGATCGCCCGGACCGGATCGATCCCCCGCATCCTGGCGCAGCGCCAGACGAGCGCCACCAGGCCGAGGCTCGCGGCGGCCGCGATCGACTTGTAGGCGATCACGCTCGAGGCGACAGTCAGCCGTGCCAGCAGATAGCTGCTCGCCGTGAACACGGGCCCGTAGGCGCTCGGAGTCGAGGACCATCTGGCGCCGATGTAGGGGAAGACGCTGTCCAGCCGGATCGCGTACGGCCCGTTCAGGTATGGGTTGACGCCGTAGTGCGCACCCATCCGTCCGTATGCCTGGTAGCTGAACACGTCGGTCGACACCAGCGGCGGGGCGAGCAGGATGAGGAGGTGCAGGAGGACGATCGCCACCGCGAGCGTCCGTGCGTTGATCTGGCCGGCGAGGTGGACGACGAGGGCGTAGGCGACGAACATGAGCGCGAGCGCCGCGACCGCGCCGCCGACGTGCAGGTCGAGGTGGATGGCGCCAAACGCGCCCTGCAGCCAGGCGGGAGCCGGCCGGATCGACTCCGGTAGCAGTGACGCCGTGTGTGCGGCGCCGGTCGCGACCAGCGCGCCCGCCGCGAGCACGCCGGCGAGCGCGAGCCGCGCCGCTGGGGTCGTGGCGGTGTCGCGGACGCGCGTCGGCGCACCGGAGGCGAGCAGCCCGGCGGAGGGCGAGTCCGTCCACGATCCACGCACGTTCATGTCCGATGCCGCCTGACGGACGAGTCGTCCGTCCGCGCCCCCTGAGTGTGCCTGGCGGCCGTGAGGATCGTGTAAGTGGCGCTCTGCGGCGCCGCTCACCTGCGCCGCGACGGTCAGGCGACCGGGTGGCGGTGCTCGGTGACCTGGTCGCGCCGGGCGAGCGCGCGTGCCGACTCGCGCTTGATCCCCGGCACCCGGACCATCGCCTCGAACGCGATCCGCGCCGACATCTTCGAGGTGCCCGCGACTCGGTCGGCGAACACGATCGGGACCTCACGGACGGTGAAGCCGGCCTTGATCGCGCGGTAGGTGACCTCGATCTGGAAGACGTAGCCCTCGGCGCGGACGCTGGGAAGGTCGATCGCCTCGAGCACCGAGCGGTGGATGCACTTGAACCCACCGGTGAGATCGCGCACCGAGACCCCGAGCACCCACCGCGCGTACAGACCGCCGCCCCGGCTGATGAACTGGCGCACCACGCCCCAGTCGCGCACGCCGCCACCCGGGACATAGCGGGAGCCGAGCACGAGGTCGGCGGTGCGGGAGGCCTCCAGCAGCACGGGCAGGTACGCGGGGTCGTGCGAGAAGTCGGCGTCCATCTCGATGAGCGTCTCGGCGCCTGCGGCCATCGCGTGGGCGAAGCCCGCAAGGTACGCGCGGCCGAGCCCGGCCTTGGTGGGGCGATGCAACACCTCGACGGCCTCGTCACCGGCCGCGAGGGCGTCGCCGATCTCGCCGGTGCCGTCCGGCGAATTGTCGTCGACGATCAGGATGCGGAAGGCGCCGGGCAGTGCCCGCTCGAGCTCGCCGCGGGCCGCGGCGACGATGCGCTCCACGTTGGCCGCTTCGTTGTAGGTGGGGATGATCAACCAGACGTCAGCAGCCATGGGCTCGCAAGCGTATCCACTGATCGTGAGAGCGGCCGTTCGCCGACATGCACGACACCCGGGCAGGGGGGCCGCCATCATGGGCGAACAGGGAGAGATTGGCGATGGACGACTCGCACGCGACAGCGGCCAGGCCGAGCTCCGAGTCCGGGAGAGGGGGAGGGGCGGGCCGCGGCGGGCGTCCGGTTTCCGCGGCCGAGCGCGCGCGCCTGATCCGCAGCCGTCGCCGGCGGGCGGGAGCGCTGCTGGGGGTGGCGCTGGTGGCGCTTGTCGTCGGCATCGTGGTCGGCGCGGTCGCGCGCGGAAGCGGACGCCATCGAGGATCGCCTGCCGCGCTGCAGCAGACGACGCCGGGGACGTTGCTGCGCCCGGTGCCCGTCGCGCGGGCGAGCCTCGCGACTCGGGAGGCAGAGGCGCTGCAGCGCACGCGGCTGACCGTGCCGATCGTGCGGATGGCGGGCACCCAGCACCGCGAGATCGCGCTCACCTTTGACGACGGGCCTGGCCCGTACACGCCGCAGATCCTGCGGATCCTGAGTCGCACGCACGCGCCGGCGACCTTCTTCGAGGTCGGCGAGGAGCTGCGCTACTTCGGTGCCTCAACGGCCGAGATCGTTCGCCTCGGCGATCCGATCGGTGACCACACGTGGAGCCATCCGGACATGGCGCACCTGTCGCAGCGCCGCCAGCAGCGACAGCTGCTCCGGGAGGCGTCGGTGATCGGCAACGAGGGTGCGCCGTTCCCGGCGATGTACCGGCCTCCGTTCGGCAGGTGGAACGAGACCACGCTGCAGCTGCTGAGCCAGAGCGGCATGTTGATGGTGCTGTGGTCGGTCGACACCGACGACTGGGAGCGGCCGGGCGCCAGACAGATCGTTCATAACACGCTCACCGGAGCCACGCCGGGGGCGATCATCCTGCTGCACGACGGGGGCGGCGATCGGGCGCAGACCGTGACGGCGCTGCCGACGATCATCCGCAAACTGCGCCACCGTGGCTACCGGCTGGTCAGCGTCCCGCGCCTGCTGCTCGACAATCCGCCCCCGCGCAGGCAGGATGTCGGATCGGTTAAAGGTCAGGGTGGGTAGATATAAACATGGACGTTCGTCCGATCTGTGACGTTTGAGGGTAAAGAAAGGCGTTCGGAGAGCCGAACACCCACGTAACGATGGTTTCAACGGCGGGCAACTCAAAGAGGGAAGACTGAACACCGATGCTGCTCATGCTCCTCATCGGCTGGATCGTCCTGCTGCCCGCGGTTGTCGTTGCTGGTCTCTACGTCGGCTCGACCGTGCTCGGCCGGCGGCGTGCGACGCTGCACGGCTATGAGGACCTGTTCGCCGACGATCAGGGTCTCGACACCGATCTCCCCGCGGTGACGCCCGAGGCGATCACCGGGCAGGCCCCCTCCGCGCCCGGCCACCGGGCGATCCCGGCCGACGCTCCCGCGACCGGCGCCCCGCCGGTCGGCGCCGGTTACTGACCGCGACGACTCAGCACGTAGGGCACGGTGCGGAGCAGGATCCGCAGATCGAGCCACAGCGACCAGTTGGCGCCGTAGATGTAATCGATCTTCACCATCTCGTGCATCGGGATCCGGGCCGAGCCGAAGATCTGCCAGAGCCCGGTCATGCCCGGCTTGACCGCGAGACGTCGGCGCTGCCAGCCCTCGATCAGGGCATCCTCGTCGGGGACGAGTGGGCGCGGCCCCACCAGGGCCATGTTTCCGCGCAGCACGTTGATCAGCTGGGGCAGCTCGTCCAGCGAGGTCTTGCGCATCACGCGCCCGACGCGAGTGATCCGCGGATCCTGCTCGATCTTGAACAGGCCGCCCTGCGCCTCGTTCATCGCCAGCAGCTCCGCCTTGCGCGACTCGGCGTCCTTGACCATCGAACGGAACTTGAGCATCCAGAACGTCTCTCCGCGCTGGCCGATCCGCGGTTGCTTGAAGAACACCGGTCCGTGCGAGTCGAGCTTGATCGCGAGCATCAGGAGCAGGAAAAGGGGGCCGAGCAGGATCAGCGCCGTGCTCGTGATCAGCAGGTCGACCGCGCGCTTGAGCATGACGGAGGAGCGCTGCAGGCCGAACTGGCGTACCCCGAGAATCCACACGCCGTCGATCTCGTCGACGGTTGAAGCCGAGCCGACGACCTCCAGCAGCCGGGGGACGACCGAGACCTTGACGCCGAGCGCCTTGACCAGCCGGATCGCGTCGAGGATCTGCTCCTGGCCGTCGTTGCGCGGCGCGATGATCACGCGCTCGACCTCGTGCTCGGAGACGATGCGGCCCAGTTGGGCGTAGTCGCCGAGCACCGGAACCTCGCCGGGCTGGAGCTCGCGCGCCTGCTGGGCGGTCTGCAGCAGCGAGACGCGGCCGATCACGCACGAGTTCACCGACGACGACGTGTTGAGCTTCGCCGCCAGGCGTCCGGCTTCGACGGCATTGCCGATCACGATGCAACGCTCGCAGGGGGCGACGAGCACCGCCAGGCGGCGAACGATCAGCCGGCCGAGAATGACCAGCAGGAAGGTGAGCATGACCAGCGCGAGCACCTGCGGGCGGAAGAGGAAGTTCTTGAACAGGAACACCTCGCACAGCCACACGCCCAGCGAGTAGATGACCGCCAGATAGAAGATCGACGGGGCCTCGTCGATCGTCGTCTTGCGCATCAGATTCTGGTCGCGGTCGTAGAGACCGATCACCTTGCTGGCGAGCAGCACGAACGGGACCGTGAGCAGTGCGGTGGTGCGCATGTGGACCCGGTTGGGGTCGATCAGGTGGATCACCGCGTACAGCGAGACGAACGCGGCGACCACATCCGCGCAGGCCAGTGCGCGACGCAGCCGAGCGTCACGCACCAGGACGGCGTGACGGGGACCGATCTCGGTGTGACCCTGTGGCAGAACCTCCCAGACGGGCGAGATGTCGCCGACCGACCCGTGGCCTTCTACGGCCCGGGGGGGCTCCTGCTGCTCCGTCTCATCCCTGGTTCGCCACGCGGTCTGCATTCAATTGCTCCCGTCGCTGTGTGTTTCCGACGACCTCGGACGGCCGCGGCCCTGAGCTTGGATCGAGTTGCGGATCCCGGTGTGTCCATCTTGGAAAGCAGACGTTTCCAATGGACTCACCGCTGCTCCCTTCAGGCCATGTCCTTTCCGACGCCGTCAGCGCCCTCTCGTCCCTCGGATTCGACCACACCCCGCTCCCCGAGGTGACGGCCGATCGCATTCTGCACTGGCTCGTGCCGCGTGAGAAATGCGTTTGCGATTTGCAGAATAACAATCCCACCGAAACACGCAACCGCGGGAAATGGCCGCATGGCGAGCAGATCAAGCGGCCGGCTGGCCACATGGACTGAGACCGTTGCCCGGTGGAGCAGAGCGTTGCCGCGCGGAACGTGGCGGGCTCCGTCAGGCGGGCCGGCCCGGGTCAGCGCCGCACGTAGGCGACGCGATTCCAGCTCGGCTCGGGCGCGAGCTCGATCGGCTCGCCGCCGCGGTCGGGCTGGACATAGACGAATCCCTGCGTCTCCTCGTCGAACGCGATGTCCAGCTCGCCCTCCTTGACGCGCTGGTCCAGCCAGGCGCCGCGGAAGATGAGGCGGCGCAGCCAGTGCACCAGCGAGCGCTCCGACGGGCCGACCAGCTCGGCCCAGCACTCGTTGACGTGCTCGCCGAGTGCCGACGCCGGATCGGTCACCTCGCCGTTGACGACCAGGTTGATCAGGTCCTCGGCCTCGTCCTCCTCGACGGTGTCCGCGAGGAACCCCAGCTTGCGCGCGGCCTGCTCGCAGCGCTCGGCGAAGTCACGCTCGTTGAACGTGAACCGCAGTTCGCCGTACTCGAGGACGAAGTCATCTCCCGAGCTGTAGTTGCCGCGTCGGTTCATGGGGCGTCGGCATCATATGGGCAAGTCCTTCTCGGCCCCTCCCCTGAATGCGATGTTGCAGGGGGTGAATCCGACCCCGTCGGAGGCTCTACCGGACATGGCCTCCATCGACTCTCCCTCGGTCCTGATCGTAGAGGACCATCAGCTCACTCGCCGCTTCCTCGCCGACAACCTCGCCGCCGACGGCTACGCGCCGCTCGAGGCGCCGACGCTCGCCGATGCCCGTCGCCAGATCCGCGGTGGGGAGCTTGCGGTGGCGGTGCTCGACCTGCGATTGCCCGACGGCGACGGGCTCGACCTGCTCGCCGAGCTCCGCGGTCTCGGCGGACCGGACCCGGGCTTGGACCCGCATCTCCCGGTGATCGTGCTCTCCGGCCGCGCCTCCGAGATCGACCGGGTGCGCGGGCTCTCGCGCGGGGCCGACGACTACCTGGCCAAACCGTTCGGCTACAGCGAGCTCCGCGCGCGGATCGCGGCCCTGCTGCGCCGCAGCACCCTGCGGCCATCGGTCGGGCGGATCCGCGTCGGCACGCTCGAGATCGACCCGCAGAGCCGACAGGTGTGGCTGGAGGGCGACCCGCTCCACCTGTCGGGCAAGGAGTTCGGCCTCGCGCGGATGCTCGCGTCCGCGCCGACGCGGACGTTCACCCGCGACGAGTTGCTGCGTGAGGTCTGGGGCTACCGCACTCCGGTCGAGACCCGCACCCTGGACACGCACGCCCATCGGCTGCGGCGCAAGCTCTCGGCGGGCCGGCGCGCGTTCGTGATCAACGTCTGGGGGGTGGGCTATCGGCTGTGTGACGAGCCAGAGCCCGCGGGCCGGCAGGCGCAGGCGCCATGACGTCCGCGCTTCCGCTCGCCGGCTGGGCGGTGGCGGCTCTGGCGAGCATCGTCTCCGTCGCGTTGTGGCGCGACCGCCGGGCGCGCGACGAAGCGGCTGCGCGCGCCTGCCATGAGCTGCGCGGACCGATCACCGCGGTGCGGCTCGGCCTCTCCCTCTGCCTCCGCGGGGGCGAGCGTCGAGCCGGGGAGGCTCGCGGCGCTCGAGGCCGAGCTCGGGCGGGCCTCGCTGGCGCTCGAGGACCTCACGCGGGCTCGCGCCCGGGGTGAACCGAGGCAACGGACAGGACGGCTCGCGCCCCGCGCGCTGGACCAGGTCGCGCTCGGGCCGCTGCTCGACGAGGCGGTCGCCGCCGCGGCCGGTCGAGCCGAGGCGGCCGGCGCCACCGTCACCGGCGCCTGGCGCGGCGCGGGCGCGATCGTCTGGGGCGACCGGCTGAGGCTCGCCCAGGCGCTCGGGAACCTCGTGTCCAACGCGGTGGAGCACGGTGGGGGACACGTCCGCATCCACGGCGAGCTGCGCCGCGGCTGCGCGCGGATCACGGTCGACGACGACGGCCCGGGGTTGCCCGCGCCGGTCGCCGAGCTTGCCCGCCGCCCGCGAGCCGGTCGCGGAGCTCGAGGCCGCGGGCTCGCCATCGCCTCGTCGATCGCGTCCGCGCACGGAGGGTCGGTGGCGGCGGCGCCGGTGGTGCGCGGTGGGCGGATCGTGCTCTCGCTGCCGGCGCGGGAGGGGAGTGGGGCGGGGTCGGTTGGGGGTGGCTGAGTCTGGGGGCTGTGGTGGGGGGCGTGGTTGGGAGGCGAGGCGGTGATGGTGCTGCGGGGCGTTCGCGATGTGGCATGCCGTGACGTCGGCCGTCAAGCAGCGCCCGGACTTCCCTGGCTTCCGTGTGGGGTGGGTGGCGCTGCTTGACTGCCGTCGTCCCGTCATGCCATTGGCAGTGAGGTCGGGCCCACTTCGTGTGCACGACCTCGCACCATCTGGGACTCTTGGGGCGGCGGGGCGAGCCGAGGCGTGACCGTGGGCTCGGGGCGGAGACTTTCGCCCGCGCGCGACGGCGACCTGGCCGGGTTGGGCAATCCGCTCCGCGGGGCGACGCTTTTGCCGCCCACAGGCTCTGAGGGTGCATCGCGTGGGTGGAAATGTCCGCGTTCGTGCGCCCGGCGCTCCGGAGCGCACCGCCCGCCGGGGCGGAGCCCGAACTTGGCCGATCTGGGCGGAGGGGTCGCCCCAATCGGCCAAATCCGTTGCTCGAGCGACCCGCCTCAGCGCCCCGCAGTCGATCTCTCGATTTCCACCCAGTCCGGGGGAAAAACGCGCGAATCCACCCCACACGGAAGCCGAGGAACTGCGGGCGCTGCTTGACGGCCGGCGACTCGACGCGCTATCCCCCCCACGCCCAGGGTGACCCGGTCGCGAACGCCACGAGCGATGACCCCGAGGCCTCCCACGACCTCCCACCCCGACGCACACCGCTCGGACGGAACCGACCCCGGAGTGCAATTTCGCGCCCCGCTCCACGTCGTGCACGGAGATGTGCACGACGAGGAGGAACCGCGCGGCACCCGGCGGTGCCACAGATGCCCTGTCAGCACGGCGGAATTGACGCTTGGGGGAGCGGCGTGATGGGCTAGTGGGACAGGAGGTGGGCGATGGGTTGCATTGTGGGAGAGAGTGGGTTACTGTGAGCCCCGCTTCAGGTCTGGGCGGAGGGTTCCTCCCACCCGGCCGCCCAGCGATCTGGAGCCAAAACTTCCTTCGTTCCATGCACTCACTTGACGTTTCGCGGCACTTACGAACACTCGCTCGACGCGAAGTACCGGCTGACGATCCCGGCGCGCTTTCGCGCCGCGCTCGCTCCCGGCGTGGTGCTGGCGGTCTCACCGGAGATCGTCGAGGCGAACGCACCGCGGGCGATCGCGATCTGGACCCCGGCCGTGTACGACGAGTACTCCCGATCGGTGCTTGAGGGCATGAACCCCGCCAGTCCGAGAGCGCGTGAGCTCAAGCGCTTCCTCCACGCCAACTCGTTCGAGACCGAGCTGGACTCCGCCCATCGCGTGATGATTCCGGAGTTCCTGCGCAGCTATGCCGGCCTCTCCAAGGAGGTCACGGTCCTCGGTTCCGGCGAGTACCTCGAGGTGCTGGACCGCGGTGCGCATGGGCGCAGCCTGCAGGCGAGCCTCGACCGCCTCCCCGACCTTCTTGCGAGCCTTGGCGACACTGCTTGACATGACCAGAGAGCACGTTCCGGTTCTCGCCGGTGAGCTGATCGAGGTCGTCGATCCGCGCCCCGGTGAGACGGCGGTCGACTGCACGGTCGGCGGCGCCGGCCACGCTCGGCTGCTGGCGGACCGGATCGGTCCGGCGGGCACGCTGATCGGCATCGATCGCGATCCGACCGCCGAGGAGCGGTTCGCCGAGCTCGCGGCCGAGGTCGACTGCGCCACCCGCTTCATCCGCGCCGACTTCGCCACCGCGCTTGAGCAGCTTCGCGACGAGCGGCTGCGTGCCGACATCGTGTACCTCGATCTCGGCATGTCGTCGATGCAGGTCGACACCTGGGAGCGTGGCTTCTCCTACGCCTATGACGCGCCGCTCGACATGCGGATGGACCCGCGGCAGGAGCTCACCGCCCTGGAGATCGTCAACACCTGGGATGAGAGCCGCCTCGTCCGCCTGCTGCGTCAGTACGGCGAGGAGCGCTTCGCGCGGCAGATCGTGCGCGCGATCGCCCGCGAGCGCCGCCGCAGTGAGCTGACGCGGACCCAGGAGCTCGTCGACGTGATCACCTCGGCCGTGCCGACGCCCGCCCGGTTCGCGGGCGGTCACCCCGCCAAGCGGACCTTCCAGGCGCTGCGGATCGCGGTCAACGACGAGCTCGGCCAGCTCACCGAGGCGCTCCCGCGCGCCTGGGAGCTGCTCGCGCCCAACGGCCGTCTGGCGGCGATCTCCTTCCACTCGCTCGAGGACCGGATCGTCAAGCGGTTCCTCGTGGATCGCGCTCGCGGGTGCATCTGCCCGCCCGAGCTGCCCATCTGCGTCTGCGGCCGCGAGCCGGAGGCGGAGCTGCTCACCCGCCGGGCGATCGCGCCGACCCCCGGCGAGATCGCCGACAACCCTCGTTCCCGGTCCGCTCACCTGCGCGCCGCTCGCAAGCTGGAGGTTCCCTCGACATGACTCCGACCGCCGTGACGCCCGCCGCCCGCTCCAAGCGGACGGAGGGCTCGGCCCCCCAGGGGAACCCCGGCTCAACCGCCACCAAGGGCGCCCCCAACGGCGCGAGGACGGCCCAAGAGCACCAAGCGCCCCAGCTCCCCGCACCCCTCGACTCCGCGGTCCGCGCACCGCACGGCGCGCGCCGGCTCCAGCGCGCCGGCCGCCCCGCGGAGAGTCTCCGGCCCCGCTCGCCCATCGACGCCCGCCCGGCCGTCGACCGGCGCCCGCCCGTCCGCGCCCGCCCGCCGGTCGCGGGCCACGCCCCGCACCGCCGCGCCCAAGCGCCGGACGTCGCGCGCCACCCGCGCCCGCCGCCAGGCGGCTCCGAGCCTGCCGCTGCGCACCCGCGCGCTGTCGTTCGCGCGCTCGCTGCCCGACCACTCGCTGCTGGACCGCCTCATCCGCAGCCGCATCTGGATCCCGCTGCTCGGGGTCCTGCTCGTCGGCATCGTCGCCTCGCAGGTGGAGATCCTCAAGCTCAACGCGTCGCTCGGGCACGGCGTGGTCCGTGCCGCGCAGCTGCAGAGCGAGGATCAGCGCCTGGCCAACGCGGTCTCGCAGATGTCCGACGTGCAGCGGATCGAGTCCCGGGCCGCGCACATGGGCCTGTCGATGCCGGCGGCCTACACCCCGGTGTTCCTGTTCGGCGGGCGCGGCGAGCTGCGCCGCGCGCTCGCCAACATCCACAAGCCCGACCCCACCGCCTTCGAGTCCCGGGCGGCGGCGCTCGCCGCGCATCGCGCCGCCGCGGTCCAGAGCAGCTCCGGCGCCTAGGACCACCGGATGAGCCGCCGTATGCCCACCGGATGAAAGTCATCGATCGCCGCGTCGGCTGGCTGTTCGTCGTCTTCATCGGCCTGTTGACGATCGCGCTCGTGCGCGCGCTCTGGCTCGGCGGGGTGCAGTCAGCCCAGCTCAAGCAGGCCGCGTTCAACGAGCAGGTCAAGACCGAGAACGTCCCCGCCCAGCGAGGCGAGATCACCGACACGAGCGGCACGCCGCTCGCGCTGTCGGAGTCCGTCGACGATGTCATCGCCGACCCCTACCTGATCGCGCGTGACCACGACGCGCGGGCGATGGCCGACGCGCTGGCGCCGGTGCTCGGGATGAAGGCGCGTGACATCATCACGACGCTGGACAACGTGAAGGCTGGGGGCTACTCGCCGGTCGCGATGAAGGTCGCCCCGGCCGTCGCCCAGCAGGCGATGAAGCTGACGGTCAACGGCAAGCCGATCAACGGGCTGTCGATCGAGCCCGACAGCAAGCGGGTGTACCCACGGCCCTGGGAGCTCTCGCAGGTACTCGGGTACCTCAACGGCGACAGCACCGGGGTCTCGGGCCTCGAGTACCGGTTCAACCACCTGCTGTCGGGAGTCAACGGCAAGCGCCAGGTGATCGACAACCCCGCGACCGGCGAGCCGATCTCGATTCGAACCGTTCGCCGCGTCAAGCAGGGCAAGTCGCTGCAGCTCACGGTCTCCTCGCCGCTGCAGTCCGAGGTCGAGCAGGTGCTCGCGGGGGTCGGCCGCGAATGGCAACCGAGGTTCGCCACCGCGATCGTCATGCAGCCCAAGACCGGCGCGATCCTCGCCGACGGAAACTGGCCGCGGGTCAACGACAACGATCCCTACGCCGGCGCGCCCGTCTCGGTGATCAACAACGCGATCCAGGACCACGCGGTGTCCTTCACCTACGAGCCCGGCTCGACGTTCAAGGCGATCACCGTCGCGGGCGCCCTGCAGGACCACCTGATCACCCCGGAGACCGCGTTCACGGTTCCCCCGCAGCTGCAGGCCTACGGCAAGATCGTGACTGACGCGGAGTCCCATGGCTACGTCAACTACACGACCTCGCAGATCCTCAAGTACTCCAGCAACATCGGCGCCGACCTGATCGGAGCCAAGCTCGGCCCGGACCGCTTCAACTACTGGGTGCACCGCTTCGGGCTGGGCCGGTCGACCAGGTCAGACCTCTCCGGGGAGGCCAACGGCTACATCCTCAACCCCGCCCAGTACAACGGGGTCTCGATGCTCAACCTGCCGTTCGGCCAGGGAGAGGCGGTGACTCCGCTGCAGATGGCCAACGCCTACTCCGCGATCGCCGACGGCGGGGTCCTGCGCGCGCCGCGGATCGTCAAGGCGGTAGGAGGCAAGGCGCAGCCGCTGCCGCGCGGGCACCGCATCCTCTCCGCGAGCACCGCCGCCCAGATCCGCGACATGCTCCGCGGCGTGCTCGCCGACGGTGGCACCGCGTCGGGCGCCGCCATCCCCGGCTACGACCTCGCGGGCAAGACCGGCACCGCGGAGGTGGCGGTCAACGGCAAGTACTCCAAGACCCAGTTCGTCGCCTCATTCATCGGGATGGTCCCGGCCAACGACCCCAAGCTCGTCGTCGCGGTCGTCGTCGACGACCCGCGCGGGAACATCTACGGTGGTTCGGTGGCGGCACCGGCGTTTCAGAAGATCGTCGGGTGGGCGGTGCCGTACTTCGGGATCAACCCGAACCCCGACCACGTCGCCCCCGGCTCCTGAGCGCTTCGGACTCTGGGGCACGCCCAGGGATGCTCGGCCCACGGGCAATCCCCGCGTCTGATCTGAGCGCCGGGTGAGACGGCGCCGACCGGTCGCCCGCCCCGCTCGGCCGGAGCGATAAATTGCCTTGCCAGATGGGGCATGCTGGCGCACAGCCAAGGCCGGCCGGGCACGCCCCGGGGACCGATGGGCCGCTTCGGCTGGCCGTCGTCGTCTGCTTTCAGAACGAGGCCGAGCATCTGCCGACGTTGCTGGGGTCGATCGACGCGCAGACCGAGCCGGCCGAGCAGGTGATGCTTGTCGACGACGGATCCTCAGACGGTTCCCCCGAGATCGTGGCCGGCTACGCGCGCACGCGTCCGTCGGTCACCGTGCTGACGCGCGAGCGGCGTGACGGCGTGCGTGACCGGCTCGCCGACGCGCCGGAGTGGCGGGCGTTCGAGGCGGGCGTGGCGGCGCTGGCCGAGCCGTGGGAGGTGGTCGTCAAGCTCGACGGCGACCTCCGGCTGCCGGCCTCGCTGTTCGCCGACGTCCGCGCCCGGCTGCGCGCCGATTCGCGCCTGGGGCTGACCGGCGTCTGGTTCAGCGAGGCGGCGCAGGACGGCGGGCTGGTCCGCAACGCACATCCCGCCGGTGCATGTCCGCGGCGCCAACAAGTTCTACCGGCGGACGTGCTACGAGCAGATCTCGCCCATCCCCGCTCAACTCGGGTGGGACGCGTTCGACGAACTGCGCGCACGGGCCGCCGGCTGGCGCACCGAGACGTTCGCGGCGACCGGCGGTGACGTCATTCACCTGCGGCCGACCGGCGGCTTCGACGGCCTGCTCCGGGGCTACCGGCGCTGGGGGGTCTGCGCCTGGGCGTACGGCGCCCACCCGCTCGGGGTGCTGGCGGGCGCACTGCGGCGCGCCCGGCAACGGCCGGTGGTGCTGGGCGGCCTCTTCTACCTGATCGGGTGGGCAGGCGCGGCGCTGAGCCGTTACCCGCGGCTCGAGCCCGAGACACGAGCGTTCGCACGGCGCGAGGACCTCGCGCGGATCCGCGCCGTCGGCCGCCGCGCGCTCAAGGTCGAACCTAAGATGGCGCGCCGTGCCTGAGATCGGACTCGTCCACGACTACCTGCTGGTCAAGGCGTGGGGCGGAGCGGACCTTTCTGGCGATGACCGATTGCTGGCCCGGAGCACCGGTCTCGACGCTGCTGTTCGACGAGGCGGTGTTCGGCCCCGACATGGCGGGGCGCTCGGTCCGCGACGTCGCCCCTGAACCGGCTGGGCGTCCGCCAGAACGGCTTCCGGCATCTGCTGCCGCTCTACGCGCCCGCCGTGGAGCGTCTGGACGTCAGCCACTTCGACGTCGTCGTCTCCAGCAGCAGCGCGTTCGCCCACGGGGTGCGGCCACGTGCCGACGCGGCGCACGTGTGCTACTGCCACTCTCCGTTTCGCTACGTCTGGTTCGAGCGCAGCCGGGCGCTGGAGGAGTTCCCGCCGCGCGCCCGGCCGTTGGCGCGCCGGTACCTGGACCGTCAGCGCGAGTGGGACCGCCGAGCGTCGTCGCGCGTCACCCACTACATCGCGAATTCGCGAATCACGCAATCGCGGATCGCCGAGTGCTACGGACGTGACTCGGTCGTGATTCACCCGCCGGTTGCCGTCGAGCGCTTCTCGGTCGGCGAGCCGGAGGACTTCTTCCTCACCGTCTGTGAGCTGATCGGCCACAAGCGCGTGGAGGTTGCCCTGGAGGCGGCGCGGCGGATCGGGGCGCCGATCAAGGTCGTCGGTTCGGGAAAGGACGCGCCCCGCCTGCACGCGCAGTACGGCGACAGCGCGGAGTTCCTGGGCCGCATCGACGACGCGGAGCTCACCTCACTGGTCTCCCGCGCCCGAGCGCTGGTCGTCACCAACGTCGAGGAGTTCGGCATAGCGGCGGTCGAGGCGCAGGCGGCCGGACGGCCGGTCATCGCCACCGCGCGCGGAGGGGCACTGGAAACCGTCGTCGACGGGGTCACGGGCTTCCTCGTCGATCCACCCACACCCGCCGGCTTTGCGGAGGCGATGCAGGCGGTCGGCGAGCGTGGCTGGGACTCGAACGCGATTCAGGCGCACGCCCGGACGTTCTCCACCGAGGCGTTTCAGCGCAAGCTCTCAGACCAGGTGGCGCGTGACTGCGGCGGTCGCTGAGGGCAGGCGCCGCCGGATCGCCCTCGCGGCATCGCCCGGCGGTCACATCGATCTGCTGATTGCGCTCGCCGGGGCGGTGCAGGACGCCGATCGCCTCTGGGTGCTTCCCGCGGGCGCCCGCAGGGACGCCCTCGCCGCCGACGGTGAGCGAACCGCGCCGGTTCGCATCTTCGGCTCGAGTCCTCGCGCGTTGGTGGGCAACCTGCGCGATGTGGCTCGCAGCCTGCGCCGCGTCCGCCCGAGGTCGTCGTCACCTCCGGCGCGGGCGTGGTGGTCCCGTACTGCCTGATGGCGCGGGCCCTGGGCGCTCGTGTCGTCTACATGGAGACGATGGCTCGGGTGACCAGCGGCAGCCGGGCGGGCCGAGTGCTCTCGCGGATCGCCGAGACGACGCTCGTCCAGTGGCCGGAGAGTCTTCGAGGTGTATCCGGGCGCCCGGCGCTGCTCGCCTCCGTTGCTGGCGCACGGTGACGAGCGGCCCTCCCGTGCAGCGGCGCGGGACGTTCGTCGCGCTGGGCACCCACTGGCAGCCGTTCACGCGGCTGATGCGGATCGTCGAGGAGGCGGTGGCGGCCGGTCTGCTGCCGCAGCCGGTCACCGCCCAGGTCGGAGAGTTCTCCTACCCGAGCGATCTGATCACGACGGTGCCCAGCCTGCCCCCGGAACAGCTCGCCGAGCTCATGCGCACCTCGGAGATCGTGATCTGCCACGGCGGCGCCGGGATCATCGCCACCGCGATCCGCGCCGGTCGCCGCCCGCTCGCGCTCGCCCGCCGCGAGCGCGACGGTGAGCACATCGACGACCATCAGCAGGAGATCGTCTCCAAGCTCGGATCGCTCGGTTTGCTCGCGCCGCTGCAGGACGGCGTCACCGAGCAGGCGCTGGCGCTCGGGCGCACCGATGTCGCGCCGGAGGAGCTCCCGCTGCCGGGACCCTCGATGCGGGAGGCGCTTGCCGAGGCGCTCGCGGCGCTCTGACCGGAGCGGATCCCCGCTCAGGTCGCCTCGCCGGAGCGCGCCCGGGCGAACTGCCCGGAGGGCATCGCGGTCCCGGGCGGCGCCTGAAACGGCGAGCCGACGCGGCCCAGGGTGGCGTCGAGCGCGGCGCGAGACGCCCGGCGCCGGCCGGGCGCGGGGGAGAGGAGCCGCAGCGAGTGGTTGAGGGCCAGCGCCGCCTGGAACGCCCGCAGGCGAACCGGGCCGAAGTGCTTGGCGGCGAACTGCATCTCGGCGAACGCGAACTGGCGGGCGAAGCGCGCGTCGATGCCGCGCTTGCCGGCGTGGTGGACGATCGCGAACGTGCGGCAGATGACGGACATCCCAGCCGGCGCGCCGGATGCGCAGGCAGAAGTCCTCCTCCTCGGCCGTGAAGAAGAACCGCTCGTCGAGCGCTCCCGCGCTCTCGAGCGCCTCCCTGCGCACGAGCATGAACGAGCCGACGGTCCAGTCGCAGGAGAGCTCGCGCGAGTAGCGGTCCATCGCGAGCACCCGCTTGCCCAGTCCCGGGGCCAACCGTTCTCCCCCCAGCGCCATCGCCAGCCGTCGCGCCGGGGAGGCGAACCGGCGCATCGTCGGCAGACAGTACCCTGCCGGAGTTCAGCTGACGGACTCCGGCCAGCCCACCTCGGGCCGCTCGTCCATCGCGGCGACCAGCTCGGCGAGAGTGCCCTCGGCCAGCTCCGTGTCGGCGTTGAGGTACAGCACATAGCGGGCGTCGGTGGTCGCCGCGGCCACGTTGTTGGCATGCGCGAAGCCGCGGTTGACGACCGGAACCGCGCGCGCGAACGGGAACCGGGCGATCACCGCCGCGTGTCGTCGGTCGATTCGATGTCGGCTACGACGACCTCGAAGTCGATCGGGCCGTGACCCGCCGCGATCGTCGGCAGCAGTGCATCCAGCCACCGCGCCTCGTTCATCGCGGTGACGACGACGGCCAGGTCCCGCATGGCCATCAGCCGCTCACGCGGTGGGGAGCGGAGGCGGCGATTCGGCGGCCGGTCGGTCGCGGTGTCGGACGACGGCGCTCGGGGATGAGTCGCGCGTCGGCCCGCTCCGGCGGCCGACGGCCGCGGCGGCGAGCGCCGCGATGATGAAGAACACGTAGGGCCCCTGGCGGAACGAGAACGAGTCGTAGAGGAAGTTCGACAAAAAGAAGGCCACGCATCCGGCCGCGATGCCCGGCCAGCAGCTCGTCCTCCAGCGTGATGCTCCGCCACGCGCGCCGGAACACCGCGATCAGCGGCGAGAAGATCAGCATCGTGTAGGCGAGCGCCCCGAACGCGCCGGTCTCGATCAGGAACAGCAGCATCTGGTCGTCGAGGATCCGGTACTTGTGCGGGTCATAGCTGCCCAGCCCGCGGCCGAACAGCAGATGGGTGTCGAGGAACGGGGCGACCGCCGGGTAGTCGGTGGTGCGTCCCGAGGTCGAGTTCGATTTGCCCAGGTCCCGGATCTGGTAGAGCAGCGACGGAGATCGAGTGGGGCGCCACGACCCTGGTGAGCAACACCGCCACGATCAGCAGCGGCCACCATTTGACGTAGCGCCGCGGCTTGGAGACGACCATGATGGCGACGGTGGCGACGAGCAGGATGAACGCGGTCTTCTCCTCGGTGGCGATGCAGCCGATGACGAGCATCGCCAGCGAGACCCCCCATAGGATCCGCCACGGCCAGGTCCGCGCGCGGGAGAGCAGCGCCATCGCGAACGGGATCGCCAGCGACGAGCATCGTCGCATCGGCGAGCCCGTGCTTGGCCGGGCCGCCGTAGGAGTGGCGTGCGAATGCGGAGCCGACCGCCGACGACCCCCTGGAAGCGGACCTTCGCGCCCGGGATGAGCTTCGCCAAGTCGGTGAAGATGACCACGTGGGAGCGGTACTCAAGGATCGTGCCGATCGCGGACACGGCCCCGAGCAGCACCAGGAACTTGCAGAACCCGATCACGTCCTCGCGCGTGAGCGAGCTCGCCGCGACGAAGAAGAACAACAGGTAGGTGTAGACGAGCAGCAGCTGCTTGAACGAGAGCGACAGCTCCTCGTCCCAGCTGAGGTCGCGCAGGTTGTGGACGAGGCTGAACGCGGTGAGCGCGACGAACACCCAGACGGCGACGTTGATCGCGGTGTGGCTGAACCGCGGCGGGCGCCGCCCGGCGAGCGAGACGAACAGCCAGACGATCGAGATCGCGACCAGGACGAGCCGGTCGAGCCCCGCGTTGAACGGCAGCTTGAGCGGCAGCGTCGTGGAGTCGAACGGGATCATGTAGACCATCACCATGAACACCGCGATCAGCCACGGCATCGGCCGCTTGGTGCGGGGCCAGGCGTCGACCGGCTCCAGTCGGATGGCGGGCCTGCGCGGGCGGGTCGGAGCGGCGGGATCAGCAAACGAGGGTCGCCATCGATGCGCTGCGCCTAGACCTGCGTCGGCTGGGCCACGGCGCGCTTGGCGGCCGCGCACCGGGCCTGGCCGCGGACGGTGATCACGGCGATCATCGCCAGCACCCAGCCGACGACGACGATCAGCACCGCCGCCTCCACGCTGACATGACTATTGAGCGTCCGCCGATAAACGTGGCCCAGCGGTCGGATCACGACGCGTTGAGAGCGCGGGGCGTGGGCGCTGTGCTCGGATGTGCGCACGAAGCTGCGTCCAGCGAGGCCACCGCGGCCTGCACCATCGTGACCGCCTTCGTTGCCCGACGGCGCCTGCGCGTAGAGCTGGACGATCTGGGTGCCGGCCTGAACACGTGCCACGACGTAGTAGTGACGGCGCGTGGCGAGGATCTCGGTTCCGACCTGCGGCTCCAGCGGCTGGGACTGGGACAGCGGCACACGGCTGGTGATCTGCACCTGCACGCCGATCTCGTCCGGGGCGGCGTGGATCGCGCTCGCGATCGGCGCGATGATCTGCTGGCTGTTCATCAACTCCGCGTAGTCGCCGGCGAGATTGTCGAACCGCTTGGAGTCGCCGTGCACCGTTCCCAGTGAGGAGCTGTGCCGTCGACGAGCACCGAGGTCCCGGCGACACCCATCTGAGCGCCTTGGGGCGCAGAGAGAGCGGTGAGAGCGAGATCTGGAAGGTGAGCAGGATCGCCGCGATGATCGCCAGGACTGCGCAGATCAGCCCGGCGAGGCGCTCCTCCCACAGACGGACCGCGACCGCGTGGAGGTTCATGCGTGATCGGAGCCGGTCACCAGCGTCGCCTAGTCCCTGCGCGGACGGCTCCGGCGCGGGCGTCCTCCGCGGCCGGCTGCGCGGACGGCTCCTCCGCGCGTCGCGATCGGCGGCTCTCCGGAACGCACCACCTCGCACTGGCGGCGCCAGCGTGCGGGCGGCGCCTTGCGCGTCCCCCGAGCCGCGCAGCAGCGCGTCGAGGCCGAGGATCAGCAACAGCAGCACGATGAATGCGCCGACCGCGTAACCGATCGCCTTCGACTTGCTCGGGCTGACGACGACCTTGGTGACGCGGACCGCGCCGAGCCGGCGCAGCACGAGCTTTGACTGCTGGATCTGCCGCGCCTTCTGGCTCGCGAGCGGCCTGCGCGCGCTCGGCTGCCTTGGCGGCCGACCGGTCGGGGAGGCCGTCGCCGAGCCCTTGCCGGACGTGCCCGTACCGGCGCCTGTCCCCTGAGGTGGTTGCGTCGAAGGTCGAGCTGGTGGTAGTGCTCGTGGTGACCGGCGTCAGATGGTTGTAGGGCTGGGAGTTCTGCAGTTGCCGAAGCGAGCGGATCATCGCGCGGATCGTTGCTGACACGAGTGACTTGGCCAGGGCGTCGGTGTGCGCCTGGCTGGTGATCGTGATCGTCGGGCTCTGACCGACCGTGCGCAGCAGCACCGACTCGGTGCCGGCGCCGGGGGTGGCCAGGCTCTTGGACGACGAGCCGCCGGTCTTGGTGGCGGCTCGTCGTTTGGGCTTGAAGGGTGAGGCTCGCGGGCGAGACCCCGGCGAGCTTGGCGATCTGGTCGACGACCTGGGGCCTAGTCGAGTACTGGGCGATCAGCGCCCCGCGCCCACCCAAGGCACCCGAACCGGCGGTGATGTTGGTCAGCGTCGAGGGATTGGTGTCGACCAGCAGCTGGCCGATGCCGACTCGATACACGGACCGATTCACTTTCAGGCCCTTGTGACCGATCTTGGCGACGGCAGTCGCACCCACCAGCAGCGCGATGATCGCCGCAAGGATGACGAGATACCACCGTTTGCGCAGCCGCGCTCCTATTTCCATAACGTTAGTGTCCTCCGGTGTACGGGGGCGCGGGAAGAGTGCCTCTGCCGCGATCCAGCCGTCCGTGATGACCGCGACCGGCGCGACTCTATCAAGCCGAAGATGAGGGTCTTGTGAAGATGCTTAAGGGTCATTCGCAGCCAACATTCCTTTAGCGTGGGACGACGGAGAGCGCCAAATCCCGGTTGGTACGCTGGGCCGCGACGATGGCATCAGCCGCCGATTCCCTGCAGCGAATGTCAGCCATCGTGGTGGGGACTGCGCGCTGGACCGCCCCCTGGCTGACCGAACAGAACCTTGCGTTCGCCCTGGCCGAACATCACCCGGTCCTGTATGTCGAGCCGCCACAGATCGTGCCCCGACGTCGGGGCGAGGACGGGACGTGCCGGCTCAGGCGTGTCACGCTCCACGGTCGCCAACTCGTCGTGTTCCGTCCCGTCGTCTTGCCCCTGCGCTCACGAGTGTTGTCAGCGAGGGCCTCGGCGCCGCTTTACCAGGCGCAGCTTCGCGCCGTTGTGCAACGTCTCGGGATGCAAGGTGCGCTCGTGGTGATCGGTGATTCCCGTCCGGGCACGGTCGGTGGCGTGTGCGAGCGGATGTCGAGCTACATCGTCAAGGATTGGGTGTTCGACGACGCGGGACTCCTCGGGCGCCCAGCCGCGGATCTGGTCGCCGAGCGCGACGAGATCTGCGCCGCCGTCGACGTCGTGCTGGCGATCTCCCCGTCCATTCAGGAGTCGCTCGCGCGAGTCGGGATCGCGTCCGAGGTCTTGCGTCATGGATTTCACTGGGATCTCGCTGGACGCGTACCAAGGTGACCCACCGGTCGAACTGATGGCGTTCCCGGGCCCGCGCATTGTGTTCGCCGGACGCGTGGACGCCCGCCTCGACGTATGCAAGCTTCGCGCGGTCGCGCGAGCCTTTCCGAAGGGATCAGTGATCCTCATCGGGCCCACCAGTCCGCGGATGCCGGGCGAGGAGTCTGTTCCATGCTCACTGAGGAGCCGAACATCTATCTCCTCGGCGCCCGGGACCGCAGTCTGCTACCCCCTTATCTCGTGCACGCGGATTGCCTGCTGATCCCCTATCGCGACACCGTGTGGTCGCACCACGGCTCACCGCTGAAGCTGGGGACTACCTGTATGCCGGGCCACCGATCGTCGGCTCTGGTTATTCGATCCTCTCCGACTACCCGGCCTTCGTGCAGTTCGCCAACAACGACGAGGAGTTCGTCTCATCGATCGTCGCTGCGGTTCAGGACGGCGCTGGCGCCGCCGAGCGCCGAGCGTTCGCGCTTGCCAATACCTGGGACGCCCGGGCCCGTGAGCTCGAGTCGATCCTGGCCGCGCGCCTGGCCGGGAACGATGGATCGGCAGGGGGCGGCTGATGGGCGCGCGGTCACGAGCGATATCGACGATGACGGCAGTGGCGGCGGCGCTCTTGCTGGCCGGTTGCGGCGGAGGTGGGCACGGCCACCTTCCGCACGGCCGCCATAGCCGTCACAAGCACGATGGCCACCATAAGCATCACCGGCACTCGGTGGCCTCGGGCAATGTTCCGAAAGAACTAGTCGGCAGCCCCTCGCTTGCGGCCGTCCAGCCCGGCCAGCCCGGCGCGCGGGCCGTCCCGATCGCACTGCCGAAGGCGACCTCAGAGCTCACCGCCTCAAAGACCAGCGGGCAGTTAGGGACCCGTGAGCTGTCCACGCGCATAGCCAAAGCGCGGACGAACGAAGTCATTCACCTCGCGTCTGGCAACTACCCGGCGATATACGACACCGCCCGCCGCAGCACCTGGGTGACAGTGAGTGGCGCCGGCGACCCCACGCGGCCAGTGATCGCCGGGGTCAGTGTCGTCGGCGCCGAGCACCTGCGTTTCGTCGACGTGCGCTTCGCCGGGAAGGTGAAGATCGTGCACTCCACGGCGGGCGGGCTGCACGCTCGTGACATCGCGGTGCTCAATAGCGTGATCGATTGCGGCGCGACCGCTACCGGCAAGGGCCACCCCGGTATCTCCGTCCGCGGCGCCGCACAGAACGTCACCTTCGCCGGGGACACGATCGAGAACTGCGTCGTCGGCTTCACCTCGGTGGCCGCCGACAACTACTCCAAGAACATTTCGATCGTCCATTGCAGCTTCAAGAACCTCTACGGTGATGCGATCGATCTGGGCGGCGTCGACGGAATGGAGCTTTCCGACAACCTGATTAGCGGGGTCCACCGCTCCAAGGGTCACCGCTATCACGACGACGGAATCCAGTTCTTCGGGAACACCGCGAACGTGGTCATCGCCTACAACGTCGAGGAGAACTCGACCGATCAGCTCATCTTCATCCAGGACGCGATCAAGAACAAATACAGCGGCGTGAGGACCAACCGAGACATCCTCGTTCTCGGAAACCTCATCTACGGGGCGGGCGCAATCGCGGTCCAAGACCAAGGCGGGGTGAACGTTCAGTTCATCGGCAACACGATCTGGGATACCCACGACGGAGCGCTGCTCGTCCGCCGCAGCCCCTACTCGCACATCGAGCCGACCCACACGCTAATCGCCGACAACATCATCCAGCAATTTGGTCTCAAACGCGTGCCGAGCGTCGTCGAGGGCTACAACGTCTTCGGAGCGATCACCCACGCGCACGCCCAAAGCGACCGCGTCGCCACGTCCCCGGGTTTCGTGGACGCGAGCGCTGGCCAGTTTGGGCTGATGATCGCTCACCCGCACGCGGTTCAGCTGCGCCCCCCGCCGTGTTGATGTCGATGTCCCGTCGCGCGGGTGCGGGCGCGGCGGCCCTGAAGATCATCTCGGCCTACCGCACGGCGAGCCGCGGTTCACCGTCGCGACCGCCGCGCGACAGGGCTACGGACGGCCGGACCGGATCTTCCCAGCACCTCCATGATCCCGGAATGCATGCGGGCCCGCTCAAAGCGGGCCTGCGTGCGACGTTGGGATGATGCCCGAGATCAGGAGGCGACGCCGTAGATCGGGGCGCCGTAGGGGAAGTCGGCCGGGTCCGCTCCAAGCAGCGTCGCGGCGTTGCCCTGGGCCGAGCCGCTCGTGGCCACGCCGGTGGACGACGTGGTCACCGTCGGGCTCGGGTTCGACGTGCCGGAGCCCGTCGTCCCGGGCACCAGCGCGAAGTCGCCCTGGTCCGCATTAACGAAGCTCGGAGCGACGCCGACGACGTCGGTCGGGCTCAGCGTGGTCTGCGTCCGAGGAGAGGTCGCGTAGATCATGTTGTTGCTCTCCGAGCCGGGCGCGCTCATCTGGATGTAGCTCTGCATGATGTTGCCCACTAGGGTCGTTGTGGCTCCGGTCGTACCCTGGGTGCCCTTGCGGATGATGAACGCGGCGTCGTTGGCGTCCCACACAGTGTTGTCGACGAAACGGAAGTTCACTGCGCCCTCGTCCTGGACGGCGGCGGCGCCCGCGCCATAGATCAGGTTGTGATCGGCGACGACATTGAAGTTCGTCTGCGCCCCGTTGAAGCGTCCCGCGATCGCCGCCTGAATGAACAGCAGCTGATCGCCGGAGTTCGCGAGCACGTTGTTCTGGATCAGCGTATTCGTCGTGTTGCCGAGAAACTGGATCCCATCGTCGTGGTAGATCGTCCCCGGGCTGCGGTGGATGTTTTCGACGACGTTGTCAGCGATCGTGGTGTTGCTAAGCCCCCCGAGGTCGATCGCGTCGCCGTAGAAGTTCTGGAACAGGTCGTGCGTGATCGTCAGGTCGTTGGTGGGGTTGTCCTGGGCGACGGAAGTTAAGCCGAGCGTGCAATTATGCACCCAGTCGCCCGCGAGCGTGACGTTCTGCGAGGCCTGTCGAACCACGATCCCGGTCGTCTTGGGGTTGGTCTGGTTGGAACCGCAGTTAACGTCGCTGTTGAGGATCTGCACGTGGACGCCGGCTGGGCGCTGCCGCGGCTGGGACTGCGCGCGATCAGGAGGCGCTGGGTGAACTCGACGTTCGTGAACCGCAGGTACTGAGAGCCCTCGAGATTCGCGCCCTCGATGATCGGCTCGACGGCGTCACCGGCCCCGCTCACGGTGACCCAGCCACTGCGGGCGTGCAGGTCCCACAGATCGGGAAACACCGCGCCGCTCGCCAAGTGGACTACCTGACCGGGCTGCGCGCTCTGCAGGGCCGCCAGCAGCTGGGACTGGTTCTTGACGTTGTAGCTGGAAGCCGGGAGTTGCAGGGGGACACCCTGGATGCCAGGGGCCGAGCCGCTGACCGATGGCGGCATGGACTCGTGATGGTGACCATGCGGAGCGGCCTGCGCGGAGGACGCGGGGCCGAGGAATGAGAGGGCCGCGAGGGTGGGCGCGGCCAGCATAGTGATACGTGAGTTCATAGGAGAGGGGGGACGAGGCGGGCGGGGGCAGGTGGCGCGTGACCCAGAGGACACAGTTCTCGTATCGCCCTCGGCCCTCCGCAACCTGAAAGCCGGGTGTGCAGACATGGACAAACAGCCCATTCGGTGATTGCAAAGTCTGTGCAACGATCAATTTTTGGTAAATCAGGGTTCAGCGAACCCGGTGCGCCGCGCGTGGTACACCTCGACCGTTGCTAGGCCCACCTCTGACCAAGGAAAGCGCTCCGCGGAGCGGCGTGCAGAGTCGGTGCGATCACCGTTCCGGACGCGCGTGAGCGCGTCGGCGAGGTCGTTGTCGCCGTCGAAGAACTCGACGGCCGGCGGCGCGAACAGCTCCCGCGCCGTGCCGCCGGCGGGCGCCACGACGGGGAGCCCGTGGGTGAGGGCGAGCAGTAGCGCCCCGCTGGAGAACACGTCGGCATAAGCAATCACTGCGGCGTCCGCAGCCAGGTGGAGGCCGCTGACGAGCTCATCGGGGACATACTCGGCGCGCAGGACGATCCGCGGATCCGCCGTGGCGTGGGCGCGGAGCGCGTCCGTCTGCGTCGGCGGGCTCGGCGTTCCAGCGATCAGCAGCCGCAGATCGTCGCCCTCCAGCCGTCGAAACTGCTCGGTCACCAGGGAAAGGCGCTTGTAGCTGCGGATGATGCCGAACGCGAGATACACGAACGCGTTCTGCGGAAGCTCCAGCTCGGCACGGACCTCAGCTCGGCTGCGATGCTCGGGAGGGAACGCTCCGACGTAGTTCGCGTGCGGGATCACCGTGATCTTCCGCCCGCGCCGGCCCCAAAACCGCGCGCGCACACGCTCTCGGGCGTACTCGGAGTGCACGATGATCTCGTCAGCCAACAGGTACACCGCCTGGTAGAGCACCAATTCCGCCCGCGGGCGCGCCGGCTCGTGCGGGCCTAGGTTATGGGCCGTCCACACGACGCCGATCGCGCGCGCCCGGAGGATGGCGAGCACGATCACGAGTCGCAGCAGCCGGAGCCATGTGCGCGCCCAGCCGATGATCGGAGCAGGGTCGGGAGTCGCCACGTACTCCAGCCAGTGCAGGTGTGCGACGTCGACGCCCGACTCCGTCATGCTCCACCGTATGCCGCGTCCACTCGTCGGCACACGCGCCGCACCGGCCGCCGCGACCGCATCGCTCAACAGCGCAAGGAATCCGGCCGGGTCCTTCGGACTGGGGGAAGAAGGCAACCCTCACCGGCGCCGGCCTCGCTGTCGGGGTCCTCGAGCCGCGGCAGGCCTCAAAGGAACGGAAGGTCGCCCGGCTGCGGCTCACCGGCTGCGACGGACTCGTGAAGTGCGTGCGCTCGGCCGGGAAAAAGATCTGACCAGCCGCCCACCTTTGCGATTGGTGATCTCGTGGCCGGTCGCATTGTTCCATGGTGCGTCATCCTTGATGTGACATGAGCGATGGGAGTTGCCCCGGCTCACGACGCTGTGGGCGAGATATCGTCATCGAGCTGCTGGAGCCACCAGAGGTAGGAGGCGGCCGACGTTGGGTCGGCGACCAGCCGCTCGTAGCGTACGAATGCTTCGTCGCAAGCAGTGTCGCGGTCGGACACAATCACGCGCTACGTGGGGACCCATAACCGAGGCGACCGGCGACCGGCTGCGTCGCGCGATTAAGCATCCGCAGCTCGAGAGCCGAGGGCCCGCGTGGGCGACAGGTTGGTCCGCCGTCGATTATGGTCTCAAGTACCGAACGGTCGATCGGCGCGCCGACCAGTCGCTCGACTCGCTCGACGGCCTCTCCACCCTCGACGATGTCCTCGTAGCGGATCAGGACAGCGTCTAGTGATCGCTCGTAGTCCAGGAAGCTTCCGGCGAGACGCCGCCAGACCTGTCCCGTACGCCCAGGGCGTACGCACCTGGGACCGTGGCCAGTGTTCGAACCATGTCGGACGCTCGCGATAGGAGGTGTAGGCAGTGCGCGGGTCTCGGACAACAAAGATGAAACGGGACGCGGGAAACAGCAGCCGGAGATAGAGCCCGTACTCGGCCGACAGACTGACCTCCTTCGCGCCAAACGGGCCCGGGACGCGGGGCGGGCGCAGCAAGGAGCTCGCGCAGAAACGCTCGGTGGGCGTTGAGCAGGCTGGACCCTAGTGGGTGGTGATTCGCGATCCAGTTGGCCGGGAGGTCGCCGTTGCCCTCGATCGCCGATCGATTGACGGCCTCCTCCGGTGGCCATCCGGTCGCGAGCGGGAGCAGCGACTCCGCGAGTCCCCGGATGGCGTCGGTCTGGTGATACAGCTCTTCCGAGAGGAAGGAGCGCTCGCTGGAGGCGATCAGCCTCTGGAGCGGCGTGGATTCACTCGGCCACCCCGCCGAGAAGATGAACAAAGGTCGATCGGCCGGCACCGGGGCGTTTGGCTCGATCCTCTCCCGAAGTGTCTCGACGGCAGCGCTGACCGTGGGCGTCCCGCGCTGCACGCGTTGGCGCGAGCCGATGGAGGTCGGACGCCCGAGAACGCGGTCGAGGCGGCTCGGCGTCGCCGGACGGCCACCAGCGCCATCTTCGCTTGGAGGACCCAAGGGCTCCGCTCTTCGAGTCGGTGGCGGATCGCCGAAAGCGAACCTTTGATCGGACAGCTTGTCTGGCTCAGCGTCGAGTGTCAGCATCCGGCTGCATCGGGCCCGGTGTCAAGTGCCGAAGCAGGGACGCCGGCGGCAAGGCCTGAGGCAAAGCGGTAGTAGTCATTGGAGAGCGTCGCCGAGAGAATCGAACGCGTTGATCGTGCCGTCGAGGACGACCATCACACGGTCGCAGATCGTGAGCGTCGACATGCGGTGGGCGACGATGAACAGGGTCAGTTCCTGCACGCATCGACTCCAGCGACTCCTGAATCAGCGCCTCGGACCGAGGATCGAGAGCACTTGTCGGCTCATCGAGGACGAGCATGCTCGGGTCGTGAGACGAGCGCGCGCGCAAGGCAGATGCGCTGCTGCTGGCCGCCCGAGACCGCGTCGGCGCGAGGTCCGACGATCGTCTGGTAACCCCCGGCCAAGCTCATGATCTCATCGTGGATTCGCGCCAGCCGGCATGCCTGCGACGATTTCTGCGTCGGCGTAGTCGCGGAAGAAACGGACGTTGTCCGCGACAGTTGCGTGCAGTAGTTTGGCGCCTGGGGGACGTAGGCGACCCGCGCGTGCCAGTCCTGACCTTGATGTCCGCCGCGTCGATCGCCGTTGATCAGGTAATCGGCCTGGCCGCGGCTCGCGCAGCCGGAGCAGGATCTGCACCATCGTGGACTTCCCGCGCCGGACGGTCCGACCACGCCGATCGTCTCCCCGCCGCGCACGTCAAATGACATGCCCGGAGCACTGGCCGCGCGCCGATATGAGTACCGGACCTCGTCAAAGGAAAGGTCTCGAGCGTGCCGAGCTTGCTTGGTGCCCGCTTCGCGGCTGCTTCCAGTGTAGCTATCGGCGAGCTCTGGAGGCGCTCGACGTAAGGGAGGGACTGCCGCAACGCGACCCACAGCTCTGGACCTGCTGGCCGTAGCTTGCCGCGCGGATCAGCAGCAGCACGACAGCGCCCAACGATGAGAACCCGGTCGACGTTGGCCGAGACTGATCAGAGCAGTCCGACGACGAGAACGATGTAGATCATGCTCTGGTAGACGTTGGGGATCAGCCGGCTGAGCACCTGCGCCTTCACGAAAGGTCGCGCGCCGGTCCGATAAAGCCGGTCGACGCGACTGAATTAGCGTCTCGACGTACCGAAGACATTGGTCTCCTCGGCCATTCGGTTGGCCTCCCCGACGGACCGGCGTATTCCAACTGGGCGGCCGACAACCTGCGCGAGAGGCGCGCTGGCGACCGTTGGCACAGGCCGAAGCGCGGCGAAGAAAGACCGCTGCCACGAACACGGCGACCGCGGCGAGCGGGTTGAGCGCGAATGCCGAGAGGACCAGAATCAGGAAGGTGAGAAGCGAGACAGTGAGGTTCGAGGCCTGGATCGCCCCCTGGCTGGCCTGCGTGATCTGATTGGTCATCATCTCCTGGAAGTAGCCCTCACGATCCTGGGACTGCAGTTCCCATGAAGAGTGCGTGTAGGCCCGGATCAAGCCGCCGGCGCATCGACGCCTGAACGTCGCCGGCGATGAGCGCGGGCAGATAGGAGATCGGGATCTGCAGCAGCAGCCGCAGACCGCGAGCCGACGCCGGCCAGGAGCAGTCCCGGACGCTAGATATGCACATGAACGGCCCCAGATTGCGTGTGACGTTCTGCTTGTCCGTAGACGAGCGCGGACGGCGACGAGGCGGCGACGGCGAGAATGCCCGCCTCGCAGATGCCCGCGATCGTCGAGGAGAGCGCCGAGCCCGAACGACCAGCCACTTCCGGTCGCCGATCAGCGCCTGCAGGCGCTCCCACTGGGACGCCTTGAGCTCGACGGTCCGGGTGCTTCACCTGCCGCGCGTCCGCTCCGCCTGCAGCCGCGCTCGTGGCCGTCGTCGGCGTCCGCCTTTCGGCATCTTTCTCCGTTGTCGGGTAGATGGAGTGCTCAGCTGTGCGGTTGTCCGACCGGTCCGGGTCTGCACCCGGGGCCCCTGCAAGCCCCCGTCGCGGAATCTCGCGACCCCGCCCCGGCAAGGTAGACCATATCCGTCGCGATTCAAGGCGAATTCGGCCAAGTACGGGTCGACGGCCTGCTTCGCTCACATCTGCTTAACGCTAGGCTTGACGATCCGGAAAGCTGTGATAAAAACGGGTTTCTTCTTGTTGCAGCGAGTGTGAGCGTCAGGAGGCCCGCGCACGGCTGACGGGACGGGGACCACGGTACGGAAATCGCATGACGGCGTTCGCAGATCAGACCATGGACAGCGGACGCGAGACGCTGCTGGGCAGCTGCGCGGCGATCGAGAACAGGAAAGAGACGCAATGTCAGAACCCATGCGCGGTGGACGTAGGGCGTCACCGCGGCGGATGAGCAGGAGAACCGGGCGGCCGTGAGCGGCGGATATGAAGTCAGCCACCTCCGCGAGCTCGAGGCCGAGGCGATCCACATCATGCGCGAGGTCGCCGCCGAGTTCGAGCGGCCGGTGCTGCATGTTCTCCGGCGGCAAGGACTCGATCGTGCTGCTGCGCCTGGCGGAGAAGGCGTTCCGGCCGGCGCGCTTCCCGTTCCCGATGATGCACGTCGACACCGGGCACAACTTCCCCGAGGTGATCGAGTTCCGCGACCGGCGCGTCGCCGAGCTCGGCGAGCGGCTGATCGTCGCCAGCGTGCAGGACTCGATCGACGCGCGGCCGCGTCGGCGAGGAGACCGGGCCGCGCGCGTCGCGCAACCGCCTGCAGACCGTGACGCTGCTGGACGCGATCGCCGAGCACCGCTTCGACGCGGTGATCGGCGGCGCCCGCCGCGACGAGGAGCGCGCGCGCGCCAAGGAGCGGATCTTCTCCTTCCGCGACGACTTCGGCGGGTGGGACCCCAAGAATCAGCGCCCCGAGGTGTGGGATCTCTACAACGGCCGCATCGCGCGCGGCGAGCACGTCCGGGTGTTCCCGATCTCCAACTGGACCGAGCTCGACGTCTGGCAGTACATCGCGCGACGAGCAGCTCGAGCTGCCCTCGATCTACTTCGCGCACACGCGCGAGGTGTTCGAGCGCGACGGGATGCTGTACGCCGACCTCCGACTTCGCGCCGAGCTGCCGGGAGAGGAGCCGTTCGAGGCGGTCGTGCGCTACCGCACCGTCGGGGACATGACCTGCACCGGCGCGGTCGCGTCGAGCGCCGCGACGCTCGAGGACGTCGTCCGGGAGATCGCCGCGACGCGGATCACCGAGCGCGGCCAGACCCGCGCCGACGACCGCGTCCGAGCATGCCTCGATGGAGGACCGCAAGCGAGAGGGCTACTTCTGATGACGACGCTCGACGACCACGCCGCCGTCAACGGCGGCCTGCTGCGCATCGCGACCGCCGGCTCGGTGGACGACGGCAAGAGCACGCTGATCGGGCGGCTGCTCTTCGACTCCAAGCAGATCTTCGAGGACCAGCATCGAGGCGATCGACGCGAAGCCAGCGAGCGGGCGCGGCACCGAGTTCGACCTGTCGCTGCTCACCGACGGTCTGCGCGCCGAGCGCGAGCAGGGGATCACGATCGACGTCGCCTACCGCCACTTCGCCACGCCGCGAAGCGCGCGTTCATCCTGGCCGACACGCCCGGGCACGTCCGCTACACGCGCAACATGGTCACCGGGGCGTCGACGGCCGACCTCGCGCTGGTCCTCGTCGACGCGCGCAACGGGTTCGTGCAGCAGTCGCGCCGGCACCTGTTCATCGCCTCGCTGCTGCGCATCCCGCACGTGGTCGTGTGCGTCAACAAGATGGATCTCGTCGACTACGACGAGGCGCGTGTTCGACGCGATCTGCTCGCGAGATCCGGTCGTTCGCCTCGCGGCTGCGAGATCGGCGACCTCTCGTTCATCCCGATCTCGGCGCTGCGTGGGCGACAACGTCGTCGAGCCGTCGGAGCACATGCTCTGGTACGGCGGGCCGCCGCTGCTCTACCAGCTCGAGCACGTTCAGATCACCTCGGACCGCAACCTGATCGACGTGCGCTTGCCGGTCCAGTGGGTGATCCGCCCCGGCCCGAACGGCGACGAGCACAAGGACTACCGCGGCTACGCCGGCAAGATGGCCAGCGGCGTCCTGCGGGTCGGCGACGAGGTGCGTGGTGCTGCCCTCCGGTGAGACGCTCGCACGTGAAGGCGATCGAGACCATCTCCAGGCAGCTCGACCGAGGCCTATCCGCCGCTGTCGGTGGCGGTGCAGCTCGACCGACGACATCGACATCTCGCGCGGGGACATGATCTGCCGGCCGCGCAACCACCCGACGGTCTCGCGCGACATCGACGCGATCGTCTGCTGGATGGCCGAGGACGCCCAGTCGCGCGCACGGCCGCTACCTGGTCAAGCACACCGCGCACACGATCGCGCGGGGTCGATCTCCGAGCTCGTCCACCGGATCGACGTCGACACGCTGCACCACGACGAGTCGGCCGACGACGCTCGCGCTCAACGAGATCGGCCGCGTCCGGCTGCGCACCGGCGCGCCGCTGGTGTTCGACCCCTACGACCGCAACCGCCGACCGGCGCGTTCATCCTGATCGACGAGGCGACCAACGAGACCGTCGCCGCGGGGATGATCCACGGCGTCGCCGACGACGCCCGCCGCGACCGGCGAGGGGGCGCATCAGCAGCGCACCAACGTCGTCTGGCAGCCGGGCCGGATCGAGCCGCGAGCAGCGCTGGGCGGCGCTCGGGCCGGGTCGGGGCGACGCGTCTGGATCACCGGTCTGCCGGCGGCCGGCAAGAGCGACGGTCGGCGACGCGCTCGAGGAGCGGCTGATCACCATCCGGGATCGCCGCGCTGCGCCTCGACGGCGACAACCTGCGCCACGGGCTCAACGGCAACCTGGGCTTCGATCCCGCCGACCGCGCCGAGAACATCCGCCGCGCCGCCCACGCCGCCAAGCTCCTCGCCGAGGCCGGCACGATCGCCATCGTGACCGTGGTCAGCCCGTATGCGGCAAGCCGCCAGGTCGCGCGCGAGATCCACGAGAGCGACGGGGTCGACGTTCATCGAGGTGTTCGTCGACACGCCGCTGGACGAGTGCGAGCGCCGGGATCCCAAGGGCCTGTACGCGAAGGCGCGGGCCGGGGAGATCGTCGGGATGACCGGCGTCGACGACGCCTACGAGGCGCCGCGGAACGCGGAGGTCGTGCTGCGGCCCTCCGATGCGCCGATGGCCGTGGATGCGCTGCTGAAGGAGCTGCGCGCCGCGGGATCGTGCCGTGAGCTGCCCGCCCGAGCTCGATGAGCCGCAGTCGGGCACCTACAATCCGATCCCGGTTGAGTAGGCTCTTGGCTTCGATGAACCCGCTTCGTGGTCGCGTACCATTCGGGCGCAGGGACGCGCGGCGCTGGGTGAGACGCACGGTGCGGCCAGCGATGCGGCGAGCGCGGCGCACCGCGACCCGCGAGGCGGAGCCCGCGCATCTGCTGCACATCGGCAAGACCGGCGGCACCGCGATGAAGGAGGCGCTGATGCCTGTCAAGTCGGCCGGGCGCTATGAGCTGCTGCTGCACAACCACGGCATGCGCTTCAGCGACATTCCGCACGGAGAGCGGGTGTTCTTCGTGATCCGGGATCCCGTCGACCGCTTCGTGAGCGGGTTCAACAGCCGCCTGCGCGAGGGGCAGCCGCGCTACCACCTGCCGTGGACGCCGCTGGAGAAGGTCGTGTTCGAGCGCTATCCGTCGGTCGACAGCCTCGGCTGCGCGCTGTCGTCCGAGGATCCGCTGGAGCGGGGCCGGGCGGCCGCCGCGATGATGTCGCTGCAGCACGTGAGGGACTCCTACTGGGACTGGTTCCGCAACCGCGAGTACTTCGAGCGGCGCCTGGGCGACATGCTGCTGATCCAGTGGGTCCCGGATCTCACCGCGACGTTCCCTCAGCTGCGCGAGGCGCTCGGGCTGCCCGACACGGTCGTGCTCCCAGCGACGACGTGCGCGCGCACCGCAGCCCCGACAACGTGGACCGGACGCTGAGCGAGCTCGCGCGGGAGAACCTCGAGCGCTGGTACGCGCGGGACTACGTGTTCTTCGAGCTGTGCGCGGCCTCCGGGCGCTTCGCGGGTCCCTCGTATCACGCGGTCGTCGGCGATCCTGTCGGCGGGCAGCGCTTCTTGAGCACGCAGCCCCCCGTCCAGCGGCGGCGTCAGCCCGGAGCCCGGTCCCGGCTCGCTGGCCGGACTTCTTCGTCGTCGGCCAGGCCAAGAGCGGGACGACTGCGCTGGCCGAGATGCTCGGCCAGCACGAGCAGGTCTTCATCCCGCGGATCAAGGAGCCAGGGTTCTTCGCCAACGAGATGCTTCGCGCCGGAGCACCGCGGGCGCGCGATCGGAGAGAGAGCGCTATCACCGGCTGTTCGCCGAGGCGCGGGAGGACCAGCTCGCGGCGACGCCTCGACCCAGTACATCTACTCCGAGGAGGCGGCGCGCCAAGATCGCGGCGGTCGGGCCGGACGCCCGGATCATCGTGCTGTTCCGGGACCCGGCGGACTTCGTGGTGTCTCGATGCACCGCCAGCTGGTCCAGAACCGCTACGAGTCCGAGGCCGACCTCGGCCGCGCGCTCGCGCTGGAGGAGAGCGCGCTCAGGGCCGGCGGGTGCCGAAGCTCGCGCCGCGGCCTGGCGGGCTGCTCTACACGCGGCGGCCCGGTACGTCGAGCAGCTGGCGCGCTACGAGCGAGAAATTCCGCCCGAGCAGATCCTGCCGTTGATCTACGAGGAATTCCGCGCGGACAACCGGGGCACGCTGACGCGGATCTTCGAGTTCCTCGGGCGTCCGCGACGAGGTGACGATCACGCCGAGCCGGGCGAACCCGAGCGTGCAGGTCCGCTCGCCGGGCGCGCAGCGTGCGCTCTATGTGCTCACCGCGCTCCAGCGGTCCAGGGCCTCGGGAGGCGATCGGACCGCCCGTGAGGCGATTCCCGAGGTGCGCGGGCGCGTGCGATCGCGTTCGCGCGGGACCGTCTGCGCGAGTCGGCGCCTCGCGAGGTCGACCCGGCAGTGCTCGCCGAGCTGCGCGTCCGGCTGCGACCCGAGGTGGTCGCCCTCGGCGAGCACCTGGGGCGCGACCTCGTCTGCCTCTGGGGCTACTGACCGGCGCCGTCCCAGCGCAGCTGGTGAGCCGGGCGAGTCGGTCGTCCCACTGGCCGCCGACCTGCGCCATCCAGCTCACCGCTTCGGTGAGCGGCTCCGGGGTCACGCGGTACCGGACGTCGCGACCGGCCCGCTCGCGCTCCAGCAGGCCGGCCTGCGACAGCGAGGCGAGGTGCTTGGCGACGGCCTGGCGGGAGATCGGCAGGCCCGCCGCGAGCTCGGTCGCCGTCGCGGGTGCCGCGGAGAGCTGGGAGAGCAGCCTGCGGCGCACGGGGTCGGCGAGCGCCTCGAACACGGGTCCCGCGGGGTCGGTGCCGGTCACGGCGCTCGCGTCCTCAGGCGGCGACGAGCGCCGGTCCGAACGAGGAGCTGCCGGCGCCGCCGGCGCTGCGCAGCGGGATCCCGACGAGGTCGAGCACCTCCAGCGGCCGCGTCTCGTCGATCCGCAGACGGGTGCCTCCGCGCTCGGCTGCGAGCTCGAAGGTCACCCGCGACGCGGGCTCGTCGTCCTGCTGCCACCAGAACGACAGCCGCCCGGCGCGCCCATCCGCGGGCGGGATGACCTCCTCGACCCAGCCGGCGCGCTCGCGCCCGTCGACGACGAAGCGCGCCTCACCGCCGGGGACGAGCTCCAGCTCGGCCTCGTCCGCGAGCCAGCTGCTCAGCCAGTCGGGGTCGGTGAGCGCTCGCCACACCGCGGCCGGCGTCGCCTCGAGCTCGCAGATACGTTCGATTCGGTCGGTCACGGTGGCGCTCCTCTCGTCAATGTGCAACTGGTGGGTTGCGCGTCTGCTACGGTGCGGTGCACAGCCCGCAACCGTTCGGTTGCAGATTATCGCACCGCTCCCAGGAGGACTCCATGACACTCATTCCGATGGTCGTCGAGCAGACCGCGCGCGGCGAGCGCTCGTTCGACATCTACTCGCGCCTGCTCAACGACCGGGTCGTGTTCCTCGGCGGAGAGGTCAACGAGGACACCGCCAACCTGATCGTCGCCCAGCTCGTCCATCTGGAGTCCGACGACCCCGACAAGGACATCCACCTCTACATCAACTCGCCGGGCGGGTCGATCTACGCCGGTCTGGCGATCTACGACGCGATGCAGTTCATCGGCTGCGACGTGCAGACGATCTGCTACGGGATCGCGATGTCGATGGGGTCGTTCCTGCTGGCGGGCGGTGCCCCCGGCAAGCGCTTCGCGCTGCCCGACAGCCGGATCCTCATCCACCAGCCCTCCGGCGGCTTCCAGGGCCAGTCGACCGACATCGAGATCCACGCCAAGGAGATCCTCGCCCTTCGGGCCCGCGTCGACGAGATCTACGCCAAGCACACCGGCCAGGCGATCGAGCGCGTCCACGCCGACATGGACCGTGACCGGTTCTTCACCGCCGAGGAGGCGCTCGCCTATGGGCTGGTCGACCGGGTGATCGACCGCCGCCCCGCGGGTCGCGGCGAGGGTTCCCGGGGTGAGGTTCTCGTCTCGACCGGCGTAGCTCCGCTGCAGTTCCATCCCATCACGCCAACAGCGAGCTCACGCCCAACAGCGACTCCACCTGGGCGAGTTCGAGCTCGATCAGCATCGCGTCGCGTCGTTCTCGCCGTACGACATCACGACAATCCGCCCTCGATCGCGATGCCAGCGCAGAACTCGACACCTGGACGCGAGAAAAAGAAACCGGGCGATATCTTCTTCAACGATAGTCACTAGATATGAGAACGAGGTGGTGCAGGTAGAAGACAGAGGTGATCCGCGCGCGCGTGGCTCATTGCGTAATGACCGATGACATACGCATAGCCAGTCATCATCGCCGCAGCGGATCAGCTGTGACGACCCTAAGAGCCCCGTGAGCTCTGGGATCGGAGCCTGGAGCCGGTCACAAGATGCAGCTCTCCGTCAACTACCTCGTACACCTCCATTACTGATATGTCGTACACCGTAGAGTCTGCCGCATCGTGAACGGCATCAATTCTTCTCTCGGTCGCGGCCATGCGGGATGCAGCCCTGACCGACGGTTTGCCCACGATCTCACCGAGGACAATGCGGTTTCGAAGCCGCTGGGATCCCGGCTGGCTCGCCGGTGGTCCAGAGCGACCAGAGGCGTCCGCCGACGACAATCAACCGAGGGCTCGAGCCCGGTGGCTCCGATCTCGCTAGTGCCGTGGTCCTCGGCCAAGCGAGTTACCGTTGGGGCCGGCAAGCCGCCGGTGCATAGTCATACAGCCATGTGCGCGAGTAGCTGCTCCGCTCCGGCGCCTGCCCTGAGCTCGTAATCCACCTCTCGCGTAGCTACAAGCCGTCGGCGCTCAACGATGACGATGCTGGGGTTGGTGATGATCGCTCCCGTCGGCGGAGCCAGCGTTTGGCGCTCGACGCCAAACACCCGAGTCAAGACGGGAACGCGTGTCATCTTGCGCGCGGCGCGTAGCACCAACATATCTGCGAGGAAGGTTCTGGCCCTCTGTAGGCGTCCGTCCGCCGCCCAACGCCAAGGGGCGCGCTTGCGAAGCTGGTCCGCCGGTGGACGGTCGGGCGCATCGGAGACCACCGAGCCTCAGAGAAACGGCATCGCCCGGAGGGTGTCGCGCTCCTGTTGGACCGCGAGAATGATCTGCTGGCGCTCGGTTACCGTGAAGAGCTGCTCGAACTTCTCATCGTTGCGGTTGACGATGTCACTTGCGACATTCTGCTTCCATGGTTCGGCCAATAGCGTCGGTACGCGATCGGAGTGGTCCACCCGCCATTACTCGCAGCGATGTTGCTCGATATCAGTAAGCAGGTCAAAAAGGATCGTCCCGTCGGTTCGAAGGCCCGTAAAGCGCAGAGAGCACGCATGACGCGCTCGGTGTCACTGGCCAGACGCCGTACGACACAAACGTGTGATTGGGATGACCAATCCACGGTGCAGAGAGGCTGAGGTACAGCGCCACAGCGCGATGAAGTCGCCGGTGCTGGATGTCGGCCAAATCTTGGGTCGTTGAGATGCGCATCCTTCAAGGAAGCCACGACTGCGGTTCCCTCCCGGACAAGATGGATGAAGAGAGCGCCCTGGACGGCGGTTTGAATTCGGGTGATGTGGCGTGCATGACTAGGTGTTTTCTCAAGCCATGTGGTTACCCCCGCGTCCGGGCAGAGCGGTCCATACGTCGCACGAAGCGGTGGGCGTACCCGCCTACCGTGAGGCTCGGGAGCAAAGGAGGCGCGGGATCGGCGTCGATGCCGAGTGCATCCAAGTCGCGAAGCGCGGATCGAGCTCGGCCAGAGCGAGATGGAGCGGTCACGGCGACCCCGCCACCCGGTATCACCTTCGTGAAGAAGAGCGTCCAGGAAAGGAGACGACATCGGATGCGCGGCGAGGAGGCCTGCAGCAGAGTCGTCCCTGATCGCGGGCATCCGAGGAGGAAAACGCGAGTGACCGGATCGAGAGCTGCCGCCATGACGCGTCTGCGGTCTACTTGTGATAACCGAGCGCGCCGGCAGTCGGACGGGTCGCACGGTCAAGCATCCAGTTCCAGAGGCGTGGGCCCGCCGGCGCGACGTCGAGCCGGTCCGGCGATCCGACGCACAAGAACGGTGTGATCGATCAGCGCGCCGAGCAGCGCTTCGAGACGATCGACCGCGTCCCCGCCCTCGACGAGATCCTCGTAGCGGAGCAATGTCGCGTCCACCGCCTCCTCGTAGATGATGAAGCTCTCGGCGAGACGGCGCCACATCTGACCGTACGCGTGGGGCGTGCGAACCTGTGAACTCGGCCACCGCTCGAACCATTGCGGGCGCTGGCGATAGGAGCTGTAGGCTCTCGGGGATCTCGCGTGAGGAAGAGGAACCTAGCCCGCGGGAAGAGGAGGCGCAGATAAAGCCCGTACTCGGCAGAGAGCCGAACCTCCTTAGGCCCCAGTTCAGGCCGGCTTGGGAGGGGGGCGGGGCAGCAGCTCGCGCACGAACGCACGGTGTGCATCGAGGACCGCGACACGGGGGATAGAGGTCGCAACCATTCTCGTGGAGCCCCTGCCGCTGTGGTCGTCCGGTGTGTAAATAGCACGTGATCGAGGCCATCCGGTACCGAAGGGGACGCACTCGGCGAGTCTACGGATGATGTCGGACGGTGGTACGGCCCCCCAGAAAGAGCGAACCACAAGACGGGAGCAGGTGGAGCCGCCGCTCCCACCACCGAGCGCCCGACGGAGCTCGCTCGGCGAGACGGCCCGCCGCAGGCCGGCAGCGGGTTTCGCGTGTAGCGCGTACCCCACCGACGTCGGTGCGCGCCGCGAGCGACCTCGCGTTTTGAGGACTCCCACCCCCTGCGTCGACCACTCTTCCTCTCCGCCCTTCCTCAACCCACGGTACCCCTCGCTCCTCTCTCCCTATCCCGCCTCCCTCCCCTCTGCTCTTCCTCCTCCGCTTCGCGCCGGCCCGCGCGCTGCGGCCGCGGGCTTGCGCGCGCTCGAGCCCGGGGTCGGTCGCGCCGCTACTCTCTGGCGGCGATGCGCCTGGACCAGGTTCTCCCGGACGCTCGGACGATCGGCGCGGGCGATCCGGAGATCACCGGGCTCTCCTACGACAACCGACTCGTGACGACCGGGTCGCTGTTCTTCTGCGTCCCGGGCTTCACGCGTGACGGACACGACTTCGCGCCCGACGCGGTCGCCCGTGGGGCCGCCGCGCTGGTCGTCGAGCGTGAGCTCGAGCTTGACATCCCGCAGGTGGTCGTCGATGACGTGCGCGCAGCGATGGCGCCGGCCGCGGCGGCCTTCTACTCAGACCCCACCGCGTCACTCGCCGTCGTCGGCGTCACCGGCACCAACGGCAAGACCACGACCGCATTCCTGGAGCGCGCGCTGCTGGAGGCCGGGGGACGGCAGACCGGGCTGCTCGGAACGGTGAAGAGCGTCGTCGCGGGTGTCGAGGCCGAGGTGACGCGCACCACGCCCGAGGCGCTGGATCTGCAGCGGACGTTCCGGGAGATGGCCGACGGCGGCGACCGGGCGTGCGTGATGGAGGTCTCCTCCCACGCGCTCGCGCTGCACCGGGCCGACGCCATCCACTTCTCGGCCGCGGTGTTCACGAACCTCACCCAGGATCATCTCGACTTCCATCCGACGATGGAGGAGTACTTCGAGGCCAAGCGACTCCTGTTCACCACCGGCCGCGGCGGAGTGGCGGGGCCGGCGACCGCGTTCATCGTCAACGTCGACGACCCGTACGGAGCGCGTCTGGCGCGGGAGCTCGGCGACCGCGCGACCACCTTCTCGCTGCGCACCGAGGCCGACTATCGCGCCGAGCGGGTGCGAACCGGCTTGGAGGGCTCGAGCTTCACCGTCGCCACCCCCGACGGGCCGCTGACTCTGCGCTCGCCGCTGCGAGGAGAGTTCAACGTCTACAACGTCGTCGGCGCGCTCGCCGCCGCCCGGACGCTCGGGGTGGAGGCCCGGGTGTGCGCGGAGGCGATCGCGACCGCGGGCCAGGTTCCCGGCCGGTTTGAGACGGTGGACGAGGGCCAGCCGTTCGCGGTCATCGTCGATTACGCCCACACGCCGGATTCACTGGAGAACGTGCTCACCGCCGCGCGTCCGCTGACCAGCGCCCGATTGCGGGTGGTGTTCGGCTGCGGCGGAGACCGCGACCGGGGCAAGCGCCCGCAGATGGGGGAGATCGCTCGGCGTCTGGCCGACGACGTGATCGTCACCTCCGACAACCCCCGGTCCGAGGACCCCGAGGCGATCATCGCGGAGGTGCTCGTGGGCACCGGCGCCGGAGTGCTCCACGAGGCCGACCGCGAGGCGGCGATCGCCCGCGCGATCTCCGACGCAGGCCCCGGCGACGTGGTCGTCATCGCCGGCAAGGGCCATGAGCAGGGGCAGGAGTTCGCCGGCGGGCGGAAGATCCCCTTCGACGACGTGTCGGTCGCGCGCGAGATCCTGCGCGGATCAGGCGTTCGCTCATGAGCAGCGGCTCCACCTCCGGCGTCATCCTGATCGCCGGCACCGCGTCGATGGCGATGTGCCTGTTCCTCAGCCCGCGCTTCATCGAGACGATTCGCCGGCGCGAGTTCGGCCAGAACATCCGCGAGGAGGGACCCCAGGGCCACAAGGCGAAGGCGGGCACGCCGACGATGGGCGGGATCATCATCTTCGCCGCGATCATCGTTCCCTACCTGGCGCTATCGGGCCGCGACTGGAGCTCGCTCGGAGTGTTCCTGGTCGCGCTGGCCTGCGCGTTGCTCGGGTTCGCCGACGACTACACGAAGATCATCAAGCGCCGGTCGCTCGGATTGCGGGCCCGCTCCAAGCTCATCGTCACCGTGCTCATCTCGATCGGGCTGTGGCTGATCGCCACGCGCCTGGCGCACATCGGCTCATCGGTGCCGTTGCGCTTCGTCGACGCCTCGATCGACTTCGGTCCCTTCTTCCCGGTCTTCATCTATCTCGTCGTCGCCGGGACGACGACGGCGGTCAACTTCACCGACGGACTCGACGGCCTCGCGGCGGGCTGCACGGCGATCACGCTCGTCGCCTACCTCGGGATCACGTTCATCTCCGTCGGCGAGCACGGCCTCGCGCTGCTCGCCTCCTGCCTGGTGGGGTCCTGCATCGGGTTTCTGTGGTTCAACAGCTTCCCGGCATCGATCTTCATGGGCGACACCGGTTCGCTCGGCCTCGGCGGCGCGATCGCCGGCCTGGCGGTGATGACCCAGACCGAGTTTCTGCTGATCGTGCTCGGAGGCATCTTCGTGATCGAGGTGCTGTCGGTCGTCATCCAGGTGATCTCGTTCCAGTCGTTCCGCAAGCGGGTCTTCCTGATGGCGCCGATCCATCACCATTTCGAGCTGAAGGCGTGGTCGGAGACGAAGATCATCCTGCGCTTCTGGATCGTCGCCACCGCCTGCGGCGCGATCGGGTTCGTCGTGTACCAGCAGAGCCTGCGCGGATGGTGAGCGCGGGCGCTCGGCCCGACCTCCCACCGGGGCCCTGGGCGGTGGTCGGCCTGGCCCGCTCCGGGGTGTCGGCGGCACTCGCGTTGCGCGCGCGCGGAGAGGATGTCTGGGCGCTCGACTCCGGATCGGCGGACTCGCCCGCGCTCGCCGAGGTTGCCGCCCGGCTGCGAGCGGCCGGGGCCGTGGTCTCGCTCGGTGAGCATGCGAGGTTCGAGGGCGACCGGGCGCGTCGCGTGCGCGCGCTGGTGAAGAGCCCGGGCGTGCCGCGGGAGGTTGCGCGTCATCCAGGACGCGCTCGGCGCCGGCGTCACCGTGCTCGGGGAGCTCGAGCTCGCGTGGCGCCTGCTGCCCAACCGCTTCATCGCGGTCACCGGGACCAACGGCAAGACGACGACGACCGAGTGGATCGGCCACATCCTGCGCGTCGCGGGCCGCCCGGTCGCCGTCGCCGGCAACGTCGGGACCGCCCTGTCCTCCCTGGTGGGCGAGGTGGACGGTGAGGCGACGATCGTCTGCGAGTGCTCCTCGTTCCAGCTGGAGGACACGCTCGCGTTCGCGCCCGGTACCGCGGTGCTGCTCAACCTCACGCCCGACCACCTCGATCGCCACGGCACGTTCGAGCGCTATGTCGAGGCCAAGCTCCAGATCTTCGCGCGGCAGGGCAACGACGACATCGCGGTCGCGCCCCTCGGTCTCGGCGTGGAGGACCTCGGCGGATGCGCGCGCCGGGTGTGTGTGGGAGAGGGACCGGGCGCCGAGCTCTCCGTCGCCGCCGGTCAACTGTGGTGGGACGAGCAGGCGCTGGTCGCGGTGGACGAGATCTCGCTGCCGGGCGCCCACAACCGGGCCAACGCGATGGCCGCGGCCGCCGCGTGTCTGGCCGGCGGCGTGGACCGCGACGCGGTCGCGGAGGGGGTGCGGACCTTCACGGGCGTCGCTCACCGGCTGCAGGACGTCGGCTCGATCGGCGGGGTGCGCTACGTCAACGACTCCAAGGCGACCAACGTCGCGTCGACGCTGGTCGCATTGGCGGCGTTCAGCGGCGGGGTCCATCTCATTCTCGGCGGCCGCGGCAAGGCCCAGGACTTCGTCGCGCTCGCCGCGCCCATCGCGCAGCGCTGTCAGGCCGTCTACCTGATCGGCGAGGCGACCGAGGAGATCGCGCGGGCGCTGGCCGCTGATTCGGTCGACGTGGTGCGCGCGCAGACGCTCGAATCGGCGGTGCAACGGGCCTTCGCAGCCGCCGCGCCCGGCGACACGGTGCTGCTCTCGCCCGCATGCGCGAGCTTTGATCAGTTCCGTGACTTCGAGGCTCGCGGCGACGCCTTCCGCGCGCTCGTGAACGCCTTGTCCTGAGCCCGGTTTCCGGCGCAGAGGAGAGCGGGGCGCCGCGTCGAAGATCTCGGTGCAGATGGCCGCCGCCACATCTGCGCGCCCGCCTCGGCGCGCCCCAGCCCCTGCGTCACGACGCCTGCGCCGCCCTGCGGCCCGGCGCGTCGCCCCGCCGCTGGAGCACCGGATCCTGATGACGGCGACGTTGTGCCTGCTCGCGTTCGGCGCGGTGATGGTCTATTGCGCGACCTCGCCGGGCAGCGCGCTGACCGGTGGGGGCAACGGCACCGGGACGTTCATCCGCTACGTGCTGTACGGCAGCTTCGGGTTGGGGGGGATGTACGTGCTGGAGCGCAAGGGGCTGCAGCTGGTTGACGAGCAATTCACGACGGTCCTGCTCCTCGCGTCGTTCGTGCTGCTCGTCGGGGTCAAGCTGGGCGGCGTCGACATCGGCGGCGCTCGGCGATGGATCTCGGTCGGTGGGTTCCAGTTCCAGCCCTCGGAGCTGATGAAACTCGCGCTGGTGCTGCACGTCGCCCGCTACCTGGCCAACAACCCACGGCGCATGACCACGGGGTTCGTGGACGCGCTGAAGCCGATCGGGCTCGTCGTGCTCCCGGCGTGCGCGCTGATCGCGATCGAGCCCGATCTCGGGACGACCCTGGTCGTCGCCTCCAGCGTCCTCGTGCTGCTGCTCGCCGCCGGCCTGCCGGGGCGCCACCTGCTCATCATCATCGGCTGCGCCGCGGTGCTGTTGCTGGTGATCGTGATGCAGAGCCGCTACCAGCGAGAGCGTCTCACCTCGTTTCTGCATCCGGCGTCCGCCGCGTCGATCCAGGGCCCTGAGTACCAGGGCTACCAAGGGCAGGTGGTGCTCGGCTCGGGCGGGCTGTTCGGCGTTGGCCTGGGCAAGTCGGTGCAGAACATCCTGTCTCTGCCCGAGGCCCAGACGGACTTCATCCTCGCGGTGGTCGGCGAGCAGCTCGGCGTCGCCGGGATCTTCGGGCTGGTGTTCCTCTACGGCATGATCGCCTACGCCGGCCTGCGCACCGCCCGCCGGGCGGCCACGCGGTATGCAAAGCTGCTGGCGACCGGGCTGACCTCGCTGATCCTGTGCCAGGGCGTTCTCAACATCTTCGTGGTGCTCGGCCTGGCGCCGCTGACCGGCGTGCCGCTGCCGTTCATCTCCTACGCGCCCAGCAACCTGTGCGTGATGCTGGCGGCGGTGGGGCTGCTGCTCAACATCTCGCGGCCGGCGGCACGGCGGTTGAAAGTGGTCGATCCGGTCGACGGGGTGAAGGCCTCCCGACGCGCGGACGGGGAGCGTGAACGGCGCCGGGTGGAGCGCGACCAACGGCGAGGCGCGCGTCCCCGGCGATCGGCCGGCTGACGATGCGCGCGGTGGCCGTGATCCGCCTGCGCCGGGCGTGGACGACATGAGCGAGCCGCTGGTCATGATCGGCGCCGGGCGGGACCGCCGGACACGTCGTTCCGGCGCTGGCCGTCGCCGACGCGCTGCGCGACCGCGGAGCCCGCGTCGTGTTCGCGGGGGGCGAGCGAGCCGAGCGCGAGCTCGTTCCCGCGGCCGGCTACGAGCTGCACGCGCTGCGGGTCGTCCCGCTGCCGCGCCGGAGTCCCGGCGGGCGCCGCGCGAGCGGCTGCCGTCGACGCGGGCGCGCTGCGCGGCCGCCGCGCGCCTGGTGCGCCGGCTGCGCCCCTCGGCGGTGCTCGGCGCCGGCGGCTACGTCGCCGGGCCGGTCGGCCTGGCCAGCTCCCTGCAGCGGGTCCCGCTCGTGCTGATGGAGGCCGACAGCCACCTCGGCCTCACCAACCGCGCGCTCGCGCCGCTGGCCCGCCGCGTCTGCCTCGGCTTCCCGATCGACGGGCGCGACGGGCGGCCGCTACGTGCTCACCGGGCGTCCGGTTCCTCCGCCGGCCACCGATCGCGCCGCGGCGCGAGCGCGGTTCTCGATCGAGGAGGACGAGCAGTGCGTGCTCGTCTTCGGCGGCTCGCAGGGAGCGCGCTCGATCAACCAGGCCGCGATCGAGGCGTTCGCCGGGGCGCGCTTCCGGGTGCTGCACGCCGCCGGCACCCGCGATCTCCCGGACCTCGTCTCGCCCGGGGCCCACTACGACCTGCGCGGCTACATCGAGGACTTCAGCGAGGCGCTGCTGGCCGCCGACCTCGTGGTCGCGCGCTCCGGGGGCTCGGTGTTCGAGATCGCCGCCCACGGACGACCGATGGTGCTGATCCCGTACCCACACGCCACGGCCGACCACCAGGCTGCGAACGCGCACTATTTCGAGCAGGCGGGCGCGGCGGTCGTGATCCCGGACGCCGAGCTCACCGGCCCGCGGCTGGCGCTCGAGGTCGGCCGGCTGCTCGGAGACCGCGGCCGGCTGGCGGCGATGGCCAATGCCTCAGAGGCGATGGCCCGCCCCGACGCGGCGCAGGCGATCGCCGGCGAGGTGCTGTCGGTGGCGCGGACCGTCTGACCACCTGCCGCCCTGACTACGCTGCGCCCGTGCATCCCTCGAACCTCGTCGACACCCCCTGGAGCGGCCGCGCGCTGCACTTCGTCGGGATCGGGGGGGTCGGGATGAGCGGCCTGGCGCTGATCGCCCACCGGCTCGGCGCGACCGTCACCGGCTCCGATCGCGTGCAGACGCCGTATATGACCGCGCTGCGCGAGCTCGGGATCGAGCCGCGCGATCGGCTACCGCGCCGAGAACGTGCCGGCGGGCGCCGAGCTCGTCTACTCGAGCGCGGTCGGCGCCGACAACCCGGAGCGCGCGGGCGGAGCGCCGGAGATGCACCGCGCCGATCTGCTGGCCGAGATCACCCGGCTGCGCCGCACCATCGCGGTCACCGGCACCCACGGCAAGACGACGACCTCCTCGATGGTGGTCCACGCGCTGCGCGGCGCCGGGATGGACCCGTCCTACGTGATCGGCGGCGAGCTGCGCGCCACCGGCTCCAACGCGGGGTGGGGGAGCGGGGGAGTGGCTCGTCGTCGAGGCCGACGAGTCCGATCGCTCGCTGCTGAAGCTCTCGGCCGAGATCGCGGTGCTCACCAACGCCGAGCTGGACCACCACGCGACGTACGCCTCGCTCGCCGACCTCGAGGCGACGTTCGCGCAGTTCATGGCCGCGGCCGATCACGGCGTGGTCTGGGACCGGCCGCAGCTCCGGGCGCTGTGCCCCCCCGGCACCGAGGTGTTCGATGCGCCGGACCCTCAGCTCGGGCCCGGAGGGTCACGCTTTGCCTGGCGCGGAATCGAGGTGCGGGTCGCGGTCCCCGGTGCCCACAACGCCCGCAACGCCGCGGGGGCGCTGACCGCGGCCGCGCTGGCCGGGGCCGACCCCGGTCGTGCCGCTGCGTCGCTGGCGGATTTCGCGGGGGCCCGGCGCCGGATGGAGCTGCTGGGGCACACGGAGTCGGGCGCCGCCGTCTACGACGACTACGCCCACCATCCCACCGAAGTGGCGGCGGTGATCGCCGCGGCGCGCTCGATGGCTCCGAGGCGGGTGGTCGCGGTCTTCCAGCCCCACCTGTTCTCACGCACCCGCGCGCTGTCGGATGGTTTCGGCCGGGCCCTGGCGGCGGCCGACGCGGTCGTGGTCGTGGGCATCTACCCGGCACGCGAGCGCGCAGAGGACTTCCCCGGGGTGAGCGGCCGCACCGTCGCCGTCGCGGCTGCCGACGCCGAGGGCGTTCGCCCCGTTGCCTGGTACCCCGAGCTCTCCGACGCAGAGTCAGATCTTCGAGCGCGGCTGCGCGAGGGCGACCTGTGCCTGGTGATCGGCGCGGGCAACATCGACGGCCTCGGGCGGGCACTGGTGGCCTCGTGACCGCCTGGTGACCGCCTGGTGACCGCCCGATTGCCAACCGTTCCGGTGTCCCGTATCGTCATCGCCAGATCCTCGGAGCGGGAGATCACGGGGCCACGGTGACTGCACTCGTTCACTGCGCGTATCACAAGTGTCTGACCGTCTTCTTCCGGCGGACGATGACCCCATCGATGTCCTCGTTCGGCGGATACCGCCACTTCAACAGCGACCTGGCGGCGTTTGAGAGGGATCGCCACAACTTCCGCGTCGCGTCGGTCAACAACACCGCGCTGGACCTGGAATCGCTCGGCGACTACCGGATCAGCCGCTTCATCCGTGATCCGCGGGACCTGGTCGTCTCGGGGTACTTCTACCACCGCAAGGGAGCCGAGCCGTGGTGCAAGGAGATCGATCCCGATCCCGACGAGTGGCTCTCCAAGCGCAACCGGCCGGTCCCCGGGGCGGTGCGCCGGGGCGAATCGCTCGAGATGGCCCTGAACCGCCTCGATCAGGAGGAGGGCCTGCTCGCGGAGATCGAGCTGCGCGCTCGCCACTTCGACTCCATGCGGGAGTGGCCGGCCGACGATTCCCGCATCCGGGTGTGGCGCTACGAGGACACTCTCGGTGAGGAGCGGCGGGTGATGGGCGAGATCGCCGCCCACTATGGGCTGGCATGGCCGCTGCGCGCGCGCATCCAGCGCAACGCGGTGCGCTTCGACGCCAAGCACGCGGTCGCCGAGAAGAGCAAGCACGTGCGCAATCCGAGCTCTGGCCAGTGGCGGGCGGTGTTCACTCCGCGCGTCGAGCAGGTCTTCCTGGAGCGCTGGGGCGATCTGCTGGAGCGCTACGGCTACGGCGGCCGGCTGGACGACGGCGACGGTCTCCCGTCGGGCGCGGTCAGCGCGTCGCGCTGAAGGAGTAGCCGAACCGCGCGATGCGCGGCTCGTAGCGACGCTCGATCCAGCGGAAGTAGGCGCCGCGCCCGGTGCCCGACGTGAGTGCCCGCCAGTCGTCGAAGTTGCGGTCGTTGCGCGTGGCGTCCAGCGCCTCTGAGGGAAAGTCGTCGCTGAGCGCCAGCGCCTCGGAGAGCCGGCTCATCTCACGGTCGGAGTCGGCGATCAGGTCCTCGTAGCGCAGCACGTAGAGCCGCTCGATCCGCGGCTGGTCGGCGATCGCGATCTCGTTGGCCGCGAGCCAGTGGTCGATGATCCGATGGGCGGTGAACAGGCCGTTGACCGACGTCCGCCACTTCAGCGAGGACAGCACCACCGACACCGGGTGGCGGATGACGAGCACCTGGCCGGAGTTCGGGAACAGCGCCTGCAGGAACCGCATCTTGAGCAGGTTGGGCGGTGACTTCTCCAGCAGGACCGGCCGCGAGAGGTCCCAATGGCGGCCCCATTCCTCCCACAGGATCCGGCGCGACCGGTCGTTGATCAGCGGAGAGTGCTCGGTGAGATGCATCTCCGGCCGGAACGCGAAGCGTCCCATCCCGCCGAAGTCCCAGCTGTGCGGGTAGACGGACTGCAGGTGCTCGCCTTCGTCCTCCTGCACTCCGGTGTGCTGGAATCCGCTCACCGCCGGGTTGGTCGCGATCGAGCGGGCGGTGAAGCTGGTGCCGCTCCGGTGCACGCCGCCGATGAAGATGAAGCGGTGTGCCTCCCACGGGGTGCCCTCGCCCACGCGGCCCGATGCTACCATCGCGCGGCCGTCGGTCATGCGCGTCATCCACCCCTCCATGACCTGGCGCGACGTGGCGCGATCCGCCGCCGCCGCGACGCTCACCGACCGGCCGTTGCAGTTTCTGCGCTATGAGACGGTCAGCCTCGCCGGACCGCGCGCGGTCACCTACACGCTCCGCGGCCGGCAGGCCTCGGCGGTCGTCCGCCACGGCACCCGCGACGTCGATCGGCTGATCGCGGCCTTCGGTCGGCGCGTGTTCGCGGTCCCGTCGCAGGCGCGTGAGCAGCTGCGCGCGCTGGACCGGATCAACGTGCTCGATCTCGGCGCCGGGCCGGGGATGACCGCGCTGGCGCTGCTCGATCAGTATCCCGGCGCCCGCGTGACCTCCGTCGAGCCGGATCCGATCAGCGCCGTCATCCTGCGGCGCGCGATCCGCGCCAATCCGCGGTTCACCGGCTGGAGCGAGATCCTCGCGGCCGTCGGTGACGGCGCCTACCTGCGCGGCCCCGGGTACGGCCGGTTCGGGCCGAAGATGACCGAGCAACGGCGACAGGCGCGGACCGTGCCGGTCGATGCGTCCACGATGCTCCGCGAGTGCGATGTGATCGCACTCAACCTCCAGGGCGCGGAGTGGGGAGTGCTCGCCCACGGACAGTTGGCAGCGCAGCGCCGCGCGAGTCGTCTTCCTGGAGCCCCACCGTCGCGGGTGTCCTGAGCCGGACCCGGTCGCTTGTGCCGGGCGCCTGCTCTCCGAGGCCGGGTTCCGGATCATGACCAGATCGACCGGTCGCAGGATCCTGCTGGCCGCGTGGCGCCCCGATCCGGTCTCGGCTCGAGGGTAGGATCGGGCGCGTGGCGGCCGAGCAGCTGGACTACGAGTGCGTCATCTGCACCCGCAACCGGCCGCAGGCGCTTCGGATGTCGATCCCGCTGCTGCTCGCGCAGACCCGGCCGCCGCGCCGGGTGATCGTTGCGGACTCCTCCGACGATCATGGGGAGATCAGGCGGGTCGTGGCCCAGCTGAGCGCGGGCGGACCGTGCGAGGTGGTCGTGCTGACGCTCCCCGCGAGGATCGAGCGTGCAGCGCAACGAGGGACTGAAGCTGGTCGAGTCAGAGGTGGTTTTCTTCCCCGACGATGACTCGCTGTGCGATCCCGACTACGCCGAGCACGTCATGCGGATCTACGAGCGCGACACCGACCGCGTGGTCGGCGGCGTCACCGGGACCCATCGCCCCCGGATGCGCGACAGCGAGGACGACCAGGCCCCGGTCTGCCTGAGATGTCGCTCGGGCCACGGCTGCGCCAGTTGATCAGCCCGGCCCGCGCACGGCTCGAGCGCAAGCTGGTGCTCGACCCGCTGATATCGATCTCATGGCAGGCACGTCAGCGATGGGAGGTTCCCGCGCTGGCTGGAGGAGGTGGGAGGCCGGCCCAACTGCTGGGTCCGCGGCTGCCGGATGACCTTCCGGACCGAGGTCGTGCGCGGCGCCGAGGGGTTCGACGAGCACCTGCGCAACTACGCGACCTTCGAGGACCTCCATCTCGGCTTCTCGGTGGGGCGCACCAAGATCATCGCCCAGGCGATGGGCGCGCTCGTCTTCCACATGCAGTTCCCGGGGGGTCGCGGCTCCGGGCGCATCCGCGGTGCGACGAACATCGCCAACCGCGCCTACGTCGTCGCCTGCCACACCGAGCGCGGCTCTGTCAACCGCCGCCGAGTCGTCACCTACGGCGCCTACCGATGCCTGCTCTACGCCGCCGGCAGTCTGTGGTCGGCCTACCACCGCGACTCATTGCGCGGTGCGCTGGCGGTGCTTGTGCGGGTGCGGCCACTGCTGCTCGCCCCGCCCGAGCAGGCGGGCGACGCCTACCAGCGTCTGCTGGTGCGCGCCGGGATCACGGGCGCCGGGTAGTCGGCTCAGTGCGTCAGCGCGTTGGGATCGCCCAGGGGCACTCGCTTGCAGGGAAAGCGCTCATCGGGCGTCCCGCAGCGCATCGCGACTTTCATCGTGGCAAACCCACGGACGTGGAAATCACGTTCTCCGTGCCCGCCCCGCGCCCGCTTGCCGAACACGGTGATCCAGTCGCCGATGCCGAAGCCGGGAGGCTCTGAGCGCAGTCGCGGAAGCTCAATCGAGGTGATTCCCGGCAGCGTGACCGAGGAGCGGCTCATCAGCACGACGTGGGCGCGATGGTTGACTCCGAACGCGGTGTGGTAGAGCACCCGACCGCTCACGACGTGGCAGGGGTCGGCGAGGTGGGGTGGACAGTTGATCGCCGGCGCGTGGCTCGGCGCCGGCCAGAAGTTGCCCCATGCCACGAACGCCACAAAGGCGAGCGCCAGGAGAACCAGGAGCTTGATCGCGAGCTTCAGCAGCCGAAGGGCGATGAACACACCGCAACGGTATCGGTCGTCGCCGCGGACTCCCCAGCGGTCCGCAAAAGGGTCCTTTGGCAACCCGATGAGAGTTGCCCTGCGATCCGGAATTCCGTGGGGGTTTGGCAGGCGTATGGCCCCTGAACTTGCCCCCAAAGCTGCCGTTCTCGTCAACTGTGCCCGAGTCGCGTCATCATGTGTGTGCGCCCGACCGTCTCTCTTGAAGCGAGGGCCGGTCCGGGAGCGGTCCACGCTTCGATGTCAGAGGATGGACGCTGCCCGACGCTCTCGTGTGAACCGTCACAAGGGTGTTGGGTGAGTCGCTACGATCAAAACTCGACCAAATCTATTGAGAAAGTTAAACGGGTGGCGGCGTGAGTGGCAGAGGCCGCGGGCACCATGCGTCGCCGGGCACCGCAGAGTGAGAAATTGCACACAACCTATTAGTCTGACCGGACGGTCTCGGCCACAGCGGATGCTTGGTAGGGTGATGGTCGAAGACGCGTACGGCGACGTATTCGCGACAAGCCGGGACACGTTCCCAACTAACCGTGCACGCACGGGCTAAGTTCGACTGAGCGGTTCCTCGGGAGCCCTCTTGGAGTGTCCGTTGCAGTTCTAAGAACTCTCCGGAGTTCGAAACATCTGGCGAGGTGCGCTGTTGCAGTACGCAGGTGACGCCAACGTGCGTCATGTTGGGCGGTGCCGGCGTGCGCCGCGGTAGGTGAATGACAGCCGGCGTGCGTCCTGCGCTGGGCCAAGCCGATGCGAACCAAAGGTGTCGAGTAACGCGAACCAATGATGTGGGTGCATCCATGAACGTCCATACCACGAATCGGCCCCGCCTGGTGGCGGCCGAGGAGCCAACTGCCACGACCCGGCAGACGATGCTGTCGATCGTCATGCCGGCCTATAACGAGCGCCGAACCATCGCCCGAGCGATCGCCGAGGTGATGAGTGCGACACTGCCGTGCCCATTTGAGCTCATCGTCGTCAACGACGGCAGCACGGATGGCACGACCGAGATCTTGCAGGCACTGAATCACCCGCGCGCGCGGGTGATCAACCACCCACGCAACCTCGGCAAGGGTGCGGCCCTCCAGACCGGGGCTGCGGTTGCGACCGGCACACACTTCGTGCCCTTCGATGCAGACCTCGAGTATGAGCCCAACGACCTCGCCCGCCTCCTGGAGCCGGTGATGCACGGCCGGTGCGAGGTGGTGTACGGCGTGCGGCTGTTTGGCACCAATACTCGCTATCAGTCCTATAAGCACGCACTGGGTAATCGTGCACTCACCCTGGCGGCGAGTCTGATGTACAACGCCTCCCTGAGTGACATCCACACCTGCCTGAAGCTGTTGCCGCTGGACCTCTTCAGGGAGATGAATCTCGGAGAGGATGGCTTCGGGCTCGACACGGAGATCACGGCGAAGCTGCTGCACCGCGGGGTGAGGCCGTTCGAGATCCCGGTGAGCTATCACAGCCGCTCGGCCGCCCACGGCAAGAAGATCACGTGGCGTGATGGGGTGGAGTGCCTGCAGGTGCTCGCCCGCGTCCGGTCGGCGCCCAAGCAGAAGCGCTCACCGCAGCGTGTGGAGGACCCGCTCGAGGCGCTTGCCGTCTCGACGCTGATCCTCTCCGAGCTCGAGACGGCCGACGAAGCGGACGGCCGTCGCGCCGTCGAAGGCTGAGCGCGCGGCGCGGCGTCAAACATCCGGCCACCCCGGGGCCTGAGGCTGGTGCGATGACGCACGGCGCTCGATCCCAAGGTTGCGGCGCACAATTGTGTGCGGCATCCGACGATCATGCGCTCTCGATTGGCGATCACGTTCTCCGTTGCGGCGGCTCTGCTGCTCGCCGTTGCGCTCTGGGCCAGCCCGGCCAGCGGTTCCACCACCCCCCAGGCACGGGTGGCGGTCCCGGGCGCCTTGGTGCGTCCCATGTCGCCGGTCGCCGAAGCGGTGACCGCACGGATCCGGGCCTCGCAGGCGAGTGACAGCAAGCGTGATTGCGTCTACTCGGCGAATTCCGAGAGCGTGCTGGCCCGGTTCGAGGCGCTCGTCCACCGACGGATCAACTGCGTCGAGGTCTACAACAACGAATCGCAGACCTGGGCGCAGTGGGCCCATCCGTGGTTCCTCAACGACCAGCCGGGCTATGCATGGGCCAAGTGGGCCACGGTTCGCGGCAGCCACCGCGAGCTGGTCTTTGATCAGAGCCTGATCCCGACCTCGCTCGCGCACACCGCGTGGCGCGCGGCGTGCGCACGTGGGGCGTTTACCGCGGACGCGCGTGCGCTGGCGCGAAACCTGGTCGCCGCGGGGCTGTCGCACAGCGTCATCCGGCTGGCGGGCGAGATGAACGGGACATGGAACATCGACAACGTCGGCTCAGACACGCGCCAGATGCGTGAGTGGGCCGAATGCTGGCGCAGGACCGTCCTGGCGATGCGTCACATATCGGGCGCGACGTTCACGATCGACTTCTCGATCAACGCCGCAGTCCGCCCGCTGGCGCTCCGCGCGTTCTATCCGGGGAACCGCACCGTCGACATCATCGGAATCGATGCCTACGACCAGGGGATCGCGCCGGGCGAACCCCGATGGGCGTCGATCTATCACCGGCCCGACGGGATCGGAGACGTGCTGGCGTTCGCAAGAGCCCACCACAGGCCGCTGAGCATCCCGGAGTGGGGCCTGTCCGGCGCCGGGGTCGGCGACGGTGGGGGCGACGATCCCACGTACGTCCGCGGAATCGCGAAGATCGTTCGTGGCCACGACGTCGCCTACCAGTCGTATTTCTTCAACCACGGGTTCGCCACCGAGCTCGTCCACGACCGACGAAGCCTGCGGCTGTACCGCACGTTGTTCGGCGGTTGATCGCCGTCTCGCCGGGGGTCGGCGCGCGGCTCAGGCGACGTCGCTGCGGCGCCGCAGCAGCTCCGGCGGCTTGCCCCACCGCCGGCGCAGGAAGTCAACCAGTCCCATTGCGGTCCCGAGGACCCGATCGGCGGTGATCATCCACATCGCCCTCTCACGCCAGTGGGCGCCGATCGGGTGCGGGAGGCTGTTGAAGCAGCGTCGCGCCGCCTCGGCCAGCTGGCCGGCGACGCCCCGGCCGCGAGCGTCCGCCCAGCCGAAGGCCAGGCCGTTGCGGGTCAGCAGGTAGGCGTGGACGGCGTGACGGCGCGAGGAGCCCGGCCGGGTGACCGCGACCGCGTCCTGCGCGACCACGACCCGCCAGCCCGCGCGCCGGGCTCGCAGGCAGAACTCGGTCTCCTCCCAGTACATGAAGAACCGCTCGTCGAAGCCGCCGATGGCACGCGCCATCTCGGTTCTCACCAGCATGATCGTGCCGTCCACCGCGTCGCGCGCCACCACGCCCGAGCGGGTCGCCTGCTCGCTGACGTGGCGGGCAACCCCGGCGGCGACCGTCACGCCCGTGCTCCAGGTCGTGGCGTCCTGGAGCGTGAGGCGGGGGCCGATGATGCCGATACGCGGATCCTGGCCGCCGGCGCGGAGCATCGTCTCCACGGCGCCCGCGCCCAGTCGCGCGTCGTGGGTCAGCAGCAGCCTCCAGGTGGTGTCGCTTGGCGATCGCAGCGCCGCGTTCAGCCCGCCCGCGTAGCCGCGGTTGTCATCGAGCGCGAGCAGGTGCACGCCGGGTGGGACGGTCGGCCTCCAGTCGTCGTCGGGACCGAACGGATTGTGGACGATCGTGATCTGGTCGGGCGCGAGCTCGTGGTGGGCGAGCAGATCGTCGACGAGCGGCGCGAACTCCTCCTCATGGCCATAGCTGAGGATGATCACGCCGAGATCCGCACGGTTCAGAGGCGCGATCATGGGCCGGCTCGGCTGCCGCGAGCGCGCCGGGCCAGCTCGTCGAGCTCGCCCAGCATCGTCGCGCTCTCCATGGCCAGCTGCACGTACGGGAACACGAGCGTGCCGGAGTCACGATCCTGCGCCGCGCGACGCGTCCATCCGAAATAGAGCGCGAGCGGAGAGGCCAGCGCGCAGAAGAGCACCGCACGGCGGCGGCTGAGCAACGCCGCCAGCAGCGCGGCGCCGCAGAACAGCGGGAACGGGAACGCGATCAGGCCGATGTCCTCATGGGTCCGTGCCATCCGCGCGTTCCCGCCGCCATAACGGTGGGCTCGGCGCAGGACGCTGCGCAGACCAGCGTCGAATTGGTGCGCGACGATCGCGGAGCGGCGATAGACGATCCGCGCCCCGCCGGGACGGTTGTGCAGGCGGCGGCACAGCTCGGTCTCCTCCGAGACGCGGTGTGTGGTGGCGAACCCGCCGACCGAGTCCAGCACGGAGCGGCGAAATGCCATGTTCCCGCCCGCGACGCTGAACAGTCCGCTCCCGCGGGGGTCTGTATCGGCGTAGGCGACGGACCGCAGATACAGCCACAGCCGGAACCACCGGTTGGTCGACCTCAAGAAGTCATCCGACAGCGGGCTCCAGGGGTTGCGAATCGCGAAGAACCGCGCGATCACCCCCGGCTCGGTGAGGGGCTCGATGCGCCCGCCGACTCCGTCGGTGCTCGCATCCGCGAACGGCGCGAGGATCTCCCGCAGCCAGTCGGGCTCGGGCAGGCAGTCATCATCGGTGAACGCCACGATCTCCGCGGTGGCCGCGGTCACGCCCGCGGCGCGTGCGGCGCCGGGACCCTGGTTGGTGTGCAGGCGTACGACGCGGGCTCCGGCGGCGGTCGCGATCTCGGTCGTCGCGTCCGTCGAGGCGTCGTCGACCACGATCAACTCGAACCGCTCGCGTGCGACCGTCTGGCGTCCGAGCCGGGTGAGGGTCTCGCCGATGTGCTCCGCGCCGTTGTGGGAGATGACGATCACGCTGGCGGCGTAGCGCGGCCCGGCGCCCTCGGCGGCCGGTGCGGCGGGCTCCGGAGCGGGGGCCCGCGACGAGGCCACCGCAATGCTGGCCGGGAGGTCGGTGGCGGCCTGCGCGCTCGCCAGTGCGGCCGTCTCGATCGCGGGCGGGTCGCTTGGCGGGGGATCGCTCCCTGGCGGGTCGGAGGTCGGATGGTCGATGTGGGCCGGGTCGGTTGCGGCCGGGCCGGTCCGGGTGGAGTGACCCAACGCCCTCGCCCGCAACCGGCTCAGCATGGCGGTGGGCGAGACGACGCCGACGCTGGCGAGCGCCGACGCCCATGCGATCAGGAACAGCGCACCGGTCGCTGCCAGCAGGAGCGCCGCGGACAACCGGTCGTCGATCGGCAAGGCGCCGGCGATGACAGTCGCCGCGCCGCCCAGCGCGACCGCCAGCCCGAGCAGCAGCGTGGAGAGGCGGTCGCCGGTAATGTTGCGCAATCGCAGGATCGAGGTGCCCAGCCATGCATCGACTGTGTGCAGCAGCCAGAAGCTCGAGGCGATCTGGCCGAGCGCGGTCGCGACGATCACCCCCCATCCGCCGACGAGCAGCCCGAGCGCGATCGTGAGCACAATGTTCAGGACGAATCCGAGGATCGAGTAGTTACGGTCGAGATCGGCGCGTCCGGCGCCCATCGCGATCGACGTGCCCGCGCCGGTCGCGAGGTTGACGGCGTAGCCGCAACCGAGGATCAGGGCGATCACTCCGCTGGAGCGATAGTCGGCCCCGACCCAGACGAGCACGAAGACGTACGACAGGGCGAACAGCGCGGTGAGCGGGGCAAGGCCCAGCAACAGCGTGGAGCGATACGAGCCCTCGTACAGCTCCGCCACCGCCCGGCGGCCACCCCGCCCGAAGGCCCGCGCCGCCTCTGCGCTCAGCGGTCCGAACGCGGTGACCGCGAGCGCGCGGATGGCGAGGGTGATACGCGAGCCGATCTCGTAGAGCCCGACGAACTTGAGCGAGGCGAACGCGAGCAGCACCGGCTTGTCGGCCTGGGCGTTGACCACGGAGACGAGCTGGACGGTCTGTGTCGACAGCCCGTAGGACCACAGCCCCCACAGCTCGCCGCGCCGCGCCGCCTGCGGGGTGAGCCGCACATGCCAGCGCCGGCGGTAGATGACATACGCCACCAGCAGGCCGGCGAGCCCAGAGGCGGCGGTCGCGACCGCGACCGCCTCGATGCTGCGCGTGAACGAGAGCGCGATGACGACCACGACGCTGTAGATGACCTGGTTGGTGACCGAGGAGGCGTTGGTGAGGTCCCACCGGCCCATGCCCGACGGGAACGCCTGGAAGACCGAGGCCAGCGACGTACAGCCGACCGAGAACGCGACCGCGAGCACCGCCGGCTTCCAATCGGCCAGGGAGCCGAGGGCGTGGGCGGGCAGCGCCTGCAGAACGCCGCCGACGGCGGCGACGAGCACGATCGCGAACGCGGCCGAGCTCCAGAGAGCCGACGCGGCCTTGCGCCGGATCGCGTCGACGTCGGATCGCTCGTCGTCGTGTCCGATCGCCCGCATCACCGTCGTGCCGACTCCGAAGTCGAACACCGCCGCGTACTGGCTGAATGCCGAGATCAGCGCGACGAAGCCGAACGCGTGGAGGCCCAGCCGGACGACGACGTAGGGGGTGACGACGAGCCCAAGGCCAAGGCCGAGCGCGGTCCCGGCGAGGTTGAGCGCCGAGTTCTGCTTGAGGGTCAGGCGGCGCCCGCGCGATCGCGTGCCGCCGCCGCTGAGGCGCAGCGTGGGCGCCGGCTCGTCGGCCACCGATGCGGAGGACATGATCGGGGTCGTCTCCGATGGTCCGGTGATCAGGAGGCCGTGGGGGTCAGCGTGCGCCAGGCGCCCTTCAGGACTCCCGCGCCGAACGCGACGTTGTGGGCGAAGGTGAGCAGTGGACGCCGGCGCAGGTTCTTCAGCATCGGGATCGCCGCGGTGGCCAGGATCCGGCGATCGCCGCGCGAGACGAGCACCGCGAGCAGGAACGCCGGGTACAGGACGGCGATCGGATCGTCCTTGAGCACTCGCGACCGGTGGCCGGGGTGCTTGGCGTACAGCTTGAAGCGCGCCTGTCCGTAGACCCAACTGCGGCGTAGATCATCGCCCGCCGCGCCCCAGTCGTGGCTGACGACCGCCGAGGGCTGGTGGCGGATGCGGTAGCCGGCGGCGACGGAGCGCCAGGTGAAGTCCACGTCGGATCCGTAGCCGAAGGTCTCGTCGAAGCCGCCGACGGCATCAAACACACTCCTGACGATGGCCAGGTTGATCGTCGGCGCCTCGCGCAGATAGTCACCCTCGCCGCGGAACTCCAGATCGTTGTCGCGGATGCTCGCGCCTCCGGATGCGGTGTGGGCCCCGGCGACGATCCGCTCGTCCTCGGCCTGGATCGGCGCGGTCATCCGTTGCAGCCACTCGGGCCCGGGCACGCAGCCGGAGTCGATGAACACGACGACATCGCCGCTCGACTGCGCGACGCCGAGGTTCCGCTGCTCGGGGATCGACGCCTTGACGCCGCGAGGCTCGAACGCGATCCAGCGCACGTCTGCGTCGTTGATCCGGTGCGGGGTGCCGGGGGTCGCATCGACGACCAGCACCTCGCTGTCACCTGGATAGCGCCGGGACTCCTCGAGGACTCTCTCGACGGTCACTGCGACGTCCGGGTCGTCCTTGGTGATGGTGACGATCGAGACTGACGGAAACTGGATGGGCATTGACATTCTCAGCTCACCGATTGGTGCGGACTGGCCTGACCGGCCGTGATCGGGGTCTGACACGCGGTCATGGTGAGGATCGCCTGCCTGGTCTGGTGGGCCATCTCGTCCCACGTTCCCAGTCCGGCCGACCACTCGAGGCTGAGCGCCGACAGCTCGGCCAGCCGGCGCTCGTCGACCGCGTCCACCATGCGCAGGGCGGCGGCGAGCCCATCGACGCTCTGCCCGAGCCGGAGACCGGGTACGCCGTCGAACGCGGGCAGCTCCGCAACGGCGAGCGGGATCCCGAGCTCGGCGCCGAGCACCGCGGCGCCGCTCGTCGTCGCGCGCCGGTAGGGAAGCCACTGCAGATCGTGCGCCGCGAACAGCGCGGGAAGCGCGTCCCCAGCGACGTGCTCGAGCCGCAGATGGACCCGTTCGGGGTGGCGCGCCCGCAGCGCCGTCAGCCGAGACCTCAGGTCGGCATCCGGGCAGATGCCGGCGACGGTGAGCTCGACGGTCGTCGCCGGGGCGACGAGATCGAACGCCTCGATCGTCTCCTCCACCCCCTTGTAGCGCGTGATTCGACCGAACACCAGCACCCGGCGTGGGAACGCGTTGCGTCGCCCGGCCGGGTTTCCGGCGTCAAAGCTGGGGTGCGACAGCACGATGGCACGGCGCGGCTGCCCGACCCGTTCGCGCAGCTCGGCGAGTGCCCGCTCGGAGTGAGCGATGACCAGCGAGGCGGCCTGCAGCAGCCGGCGCCTGGCCCGCCGATCGTCGGGGAACACCTGCTCATGGGGAAGGACGTTGTGCAGCGTCCAGACAATGCGGATCCCGGTCACACGCGCGCACGCGAGGGTCACCAGGTACCACCCGTAGCTTACCCGTCGCACCCAGGCGCGGTGCTCTGATCCGGTGAACGCGAAGCCGAAGACCCAGTGCAGGTGAAGGATTCTGGCTCCACGCAACCGCCACCAGACCAACTCCAGGGGCATGAGCAGCAGGTTGACGCTGTGCGATGGGCCGAGGTCACCGATGTAGTGGGAGCGAACCCCGGCCCGCTGCATCGCGTCGTAGAGCCGCGACTGGTACGGGTTGGCGTCTCGTGGGAACACGAGCACCTCCGGTGGGAATTCGTTGACGTCCATCTACTTTCTTTCGTATCCCGCTGAGTAGCCGTTGGTGTACACGCGGTTCCAGAAGTGCGGCACGAACGCAGGCCAGCGATACATCGCGGTCTGTGAGTTGAGCTGTGCACTGACGACGCCGGACCGCACGTTGCGCTCGTCGGCATAGATCCAGCTGTACCGGTCGAGCGCCCTGGGCATGATGTTGATGAACATGCCGCCGACCCGACCGGTGGCGGCCGTGATGCGCAGCTGGCCGTAGCGATCGGTGTACAGCAGCGCCTTGCCGGCGGCTCGATCGACCCAGCGCGCGCCCGTGATCTCGGGTTCGGTGACGATGAACTGGTCGCTCTCCTGTCCGCGGTTGCTGAGGTTGGCGGTCAGGTTGCCGCCGAGCACCCGCGCCGCCAGCCCGGAGGTGACGAAGAAGGTGATGATCAGGGCGAGCGGCGCCAGCGAGACGAGCGCCGCGAGCGGGCGCCAACGAGTGCGGCACCAGTCCAGCAGCCATGCGATGCAGATCGACAGCGGTGCGAACGCCTGCAGGAACGCGCGCTCCTGGTTGTACTGGTTGGCGATGGTGCCGCTCACTCGGATGACGACCAGGCCGCCGAGCGTCCCGATCCCGATCAGAGCGAGGGCTCTGAGCCGGGGGTTCTCCGTGCGCCGGAACGCCAGCCACAGGCAGGTGATGACCCCCAGCAGGTTGATCAGCTGGGTGACGATCGTGTTGAGCAGGGTGACGGCGTGGACGACGTGCGGCGCGCGGACCGCGGGCGTCTGGTCGGCGATTGCCTGCAGCCGCCACCGAGGGCTGCTCGCTGCCCTGAGCGGATGGATGAAGTCGTCGTGAAGCTTGTACTGGGAGGCGACGAGTTGCTGCAGGCGGTTCGGGCTCACCGCGCTGGGCACGTTGCCCGAGATATAGGAGCCGATCCCGCTGTGAGTCTTGCTGCCGGGCAGCAGCGAGAAGCCCTGACTGCGAAGCGCGGTGAAGACCGCGGACACGTTGGCCGTCGAGTGAGTGACGGGCACGTACCAGACGAACGCTCCAATCCCCAGGACGGCGACGCCGAGGGCGAGGTCGCCGAGCGGGAGTCCGGATCGGCGCAGCAGAACGCGCATCGCCAGGCCGACCAGGAGCGCCACGACGAGCATCAGGATCATGAAGTACGTCGTCCCGTAGTGGGAGACGACCACCCCCAGGGCGAACACCGCGATCGCCGCCCGTCGCTGCCCGCTGGTCATCTCGAGATCGCACAGCGCGCCGAGCAGTGCGATGAGGAAGATCAGCGCGATGATCTGACGCGCGATCGCCGGCATCTCGGCGAACAGGTAGCTCTGGACCGAGAGCAGCATCGCCGCCACGAAGGCCGAGCGGCGTGAGAGGAAGCGCTCGGCGATGGCGAAGATGCCGACGGGGAAGAAGCCGAGCAGCGCCGGATAGACGAACTTGAAGACGAACAGCGGCGCCGCCCCGCTGAGCACCGACAGCATGCTCGGCAGCGTCGTGAGGCTCATCATCGAGTAATACGCCGGGTTGTGCGGATGGATGTCCCAGCGGTGGGCCGCCAGAACGCTCACGTAGTCGTGGTACTCAGCGAGGATGTCTGAGCCGTAGACGAACCGCCCGCGCAGCGAGAAGGAGAACATCAGCGCAACCGAGACGAAGTAGAGGATCGCCCGGCACCGTCTGCCGTCAAGGCGATCTGCGGTGACGCCCCCGACCAGCAGCATCGCCCCGGCGAGCGCTACTGCCACCGTGGCCGCCGCGCCACCGCGCCCGTTGGTGAGCCACAGGGCGCCGAGTGCCGCGAGTGCGGGGAGCACCGGCAGCGCGAAGGTCAGCGCCCGCACCCGATCAAGCCGGGGTACGTAGTGCAGGAAGTCAGGGCCTGACCGGAGCCGGGCGGCGACGAGCAGCACCAGGCAGATCGCGGCCAGGCTGCAGGCGAGCGGCAGCCGATCCAGCGGACGGGAGATCCCCCAGCCGGGCCCGACCGAGTTGATGAGCAGCGCGGCGGCGATCAGAACCGCGAGCGACGCCGCTGCCCCGTACGCCGGATTCGCGCGCGCGATGTCGGCACGCAGCCCGAGCGCACGCAGCAGGAGGACTCCCGGCAGCCAGAGCAGCAGCACCAGTTCGATGCCGTTGACCAGCCATAGGGAGTGGATCCAGGCCAGCCCGACGGTCGCGCCAAGCCCGGCCAGCGCGGCCAGATCGCCCACCAGCCACGGGCGTCCGCCGCTGGTCGCGGGCGTGGCGGGGAGCGGCCGCGGCACGGATCGCGCTGCGGTCTGGCCGGAGTTGGAGGTGGACACGCTCACCTTCCGTCACCCGAGATCGTGGTGGTCTGATGGCCGTTGCCCGCGAGGGTCCGCACGCCGGCGCAGAGGCGGCCGCAGAGGTACGCCGACATCATCAGGGTCCCGGCGCCGAGGGCGGCCAGGACGCGGGGAGCCGGCTCGCCGGCGAGGCGGAACTTGCGCTGCAGGTGGGCCGCGCTCACGGCGGCGGTCACCGCGGTCGGCAGGACTGCTGCGCGGTAGCGCCTCGCGCGCAGCGCGGCGGCGATCGAGGCCAGCCAGACGAGGAACGCCAGGTCGGGCGCGCGGACGACCCGGTAGCGCAGCAACTGGCGGTTGGCCCCGTCGCCGCTCTCGAACATCCACGCCACCGACCTCCAGAACCCCTTGCCCTCCTCGTGGCGGACCATGAGGTCGTCGATCGTCTGGGCGCGCAGCCCCGCCCGCTCGAGCGCATGAGACAGCGCGACGTCCTCGCCGTTGCGCAGCGACCCCTCGAAGCTCACGCGCTCGAAGACCTCGGAGCGGAACAACGCGTTGTTGCCGGTGATCGACCCCGTGCTGCGGACGGGCCTGGGCTCGAAGCCGAACGTCCGGTAGATGAACATCGCGTCCCCATCGGGGATCGGGATCCCGGACACCGCGTCACAGGACCCCAGCGCGGCAGCGCAGCGCGCGTACCAGTCGGGCGGCAGCACGATGTCGGCGTCGACCATCGCGACGAAGCGACCTGTGGCCGCCCGGACCCCGGACGCGCGCGCCGCGCCCCGGCCCCGGTTCGTCTCGTGGCGGACGACCCGCGTGGCCGGGTCCGTCTCCCGGTAGCGCTCGGCGATCGCGACCGTCGCGTCCGACGAGCAGTCGTCGACGACGAGGATCTCGTAGCGGCCGGTCATCTGCTGGGCGCTGATCGAGCGCAGGGCTCGCTCCAGCCGCTCCTCCTCGTTGAAGGCGATGATCACGAAGCTGGCCTCGATCATGCGCGGGCTCCCGGCGCGGCGGGGACGCCGAGCGCACGCAGCACCGAGTCCGCGGTCGCGTCCCAGTCGTACTCGCGCACCCAGTCCTCGATGGCCCCCGGCTCGGTCTCCGGAGCGCTGAGGACACGGTCGATCGCGTCAGCGAGGGCCGTCGTGGTCGGCTCGCAGACGGTGCCGGTCCGCGAGCGCTCGACCAGGGAGCGTGCGAGGTTGCCGGGGGCCGAGGTCGTGATCACCGGAATCCCACATGCGATCGCCTCCAGCGCGGCGATCCCGAATCCCTCCCGCTCAGACGGGAATGCAAAGCACCTGGATGCCTTGATCCGGGCGATGACCTCCGAGTGCTCGGCCAGGTCGCTGCGCAGCTCGACGTGGGGCTGGAGGCCGAGCTCCTGGATCTGCGCCGCCAGCCGATCGCGCTCTGGGCCGTCGCCGATGATCAGGCAGCGGTAACCGCGGCCCTCGGCGACGAGCGCCGCCACCGCGTCGATCAGGCGGTCCAGGCGCTTGTGGGAGAGCATCCGCCCGACGCTCACGATGTCGACCCGCTCGGGGCTTGCCGGCACGAGGCGGATCGAGTCGGCGTCGATGCCGTTGGGTGCGACGACCACCGGGACGCGCCCTGAGACGGCACGCCGGACCCGCGCCCCGGTCTCCGGAGACGCGGCGACGATCCGATCGGGGAGGAGCATCGCGACGCGCTCGATCGCCCAGGCGACGGCGCCCAGCCGGCCGAGATATCCCAGCCATTGGGTCCGGTCCCAGGCCTCATGCCAGGTCACGATCAGCGGCACGCCCCTGATCCACGCGACGATCCGCAGGACGAACAGCTGGATATAGGGCATGTGGTCGGCCTCGATTGCGTCCAGCCGCCCGTGCATCAATCGCAGGCAGGCGAGCGCGAACCCGACCGCCTGGCGGATCGAGCGCCGCTCGCCGGAGTACAGCGGCAGATACCGGCAGATGGCGCGATACCGAACACCGTCGAGTTGAACCTCGTCCTCATCCCCGCCCCACCAGCGCATCGTGTACACGCGCACGTCCGCGCTGGCCGCGATGCGGGGCGCGATCTGCCGGTAGCGCTCCTCCTTGCCGCCGCGGTTGTAGGGCGCGACTGCGTCTGTGACGAATGCGACGAGCGGACGCGGCACGTCAGCGTCCCCTGACCGCGGAGGAGGGGCACGAGATCCAGTAGCCGATCGACTGGTTGGGAGACGCGAGGTGCACCATCTCGTACACCCTGTGCCGAGTGCAACGAACGGCGATCGTGCGGTGGACGACTGACGATTGGCCGGCCGTGAGATGGGCCTCTCCCTGTGCTGCGGGCGGGTACCCCTGAGTCGAAACGGTCCACCGCAGCGTGCGAGGACCCTGCTCATCGTTCACCAGAACGAATGAAACATGCTGATGTGCACGGGCTGAGACCACATAGTCAGGCAGCGAACGCGGGCCGTGGAAGTACAACTGCACATAGCCGGTCGCCGGCTCGGAGATGTGTGCACGGCGCAGGAACGCACGTCCGGATGAGGTCTGGGCCCAGACGACCGCTGCGGCGACGAGGCCGAGGAGCGCGGCGGCTGCGAGAGCCCGGGTGATAGCTGTTCGTGACATTCGGTTCTTTGGGGCGTCAGCACTCATGGCATGCGACACCGCCCGACGGCGGTGCTCTCGTCACTTAAACCGGTGGAACAGGCGATCGTCTTCAATAGACAGTGGCGCGGAGATCTCCCCGGTCACGGCGCAGACACGCATCGACGAGCTCGTCGCTGCAGCCGCGGTCGAGGCCTCCGCAGGATCGCCGTCTCGAGGGTAGCGACCACAACATGACGAATTTCCTAAAAGGACATATATGAGACGGATTCTCAACGTGTGCGCACTCGCAGTGGCGGCGTACGGATTCGCTGCCTGGGCGTATGTGGCGGCCAATGCACTGATCACTCCGTGGGCCCTGCACCTCCCGCTCACTCATCTCTCTCGCTGGCCCCGGACGGACACGTTCGGCGCGGCGAGCTTCGCGGCATCGTTCGTCGCGTTCGTGATCTTCCTGCTCACCCGGTCGCCGCGCCCGTCCGGGCGAGTCGCCGACGGGGCAGAAGCCAACCGGTGAGGTGTCGAAGGCGCCGCTACGATCGACTCACTCTTGCGAGTCCCTCCGCGCACAGAGACTCGTCGGGCGCATGTCGGCCGGCGTCTGAGGAGGCCGCGTCGCAGATGGTTGCCGCTCCTCGGGTTGATCGCGTTGTGCTGCGCGTTCGGCGTCGTGCTGCTCATTCACCCGCGGCCACCGCGGACGCGTCACTGCGCCTACACCGAAGGTGGCATCAGCGGGCTGCGGGCATTCGAGAAGGTCACCGGCAGTCCTTCCATCGAGTGCACGCAGATGTTCAACGCCTCGGCGACGAGCTGGCAGCAGTGGTCACACCCCTTTCCGGTGGCGACGTCTCAGCCCAACATGAACTGGGCGGCGTGGGTGCACGGAGCCGCCGGTCGTCAGCTCATCTTGAGCCAGTCGCTGATCCCCCTCGGCATGGACGGGCAGCCGTGGCTGGCGCGCGGCAGCCGCGGCGCGTACGCGCGTTATGCGGTCGAGCTGGCGCATGATCTGATCAGCGCCGGCCTGGGCCACGTGATCATCCGCCTCGGACCAGAGGCCAACGGCACGTGGGAGCCGTATTCGCTGCCGACGACCGCTGCAGGCCTGGCGCAGTGGCGCGAGTTCTGGCGACGGACCGCGGAGGCGATGCGATCGGTGGCCGGCGCTCATTTCACCTTCGAGTGGGACGTCAACGCGCTGGTGCGCCCGGTGCGCTTGAGCGCGTTCTATCCCGGCGATGATGTCGTGAACATCATCGGCATCGATGCGTATGACCCGGTGAGCTACCACGGCGGCTGGTCGTATCTGGCCAACGGTGCGGACGGGGTCCGCAGCGTCGCCGACTTCGCCTCCGAGCACGGCAAGCCGCTCAGCGTTCCGGAGTGGGGCGCGGTGTCCAGCGCGCCCGGCGTGGGCGCCCCATACATCCGCGGACTGGAGGACGTGCTGCGCCACCAGCGAAGCGCGTACGAGTGCTACTTCTTCGCCCGTCAGTATGAGACTGCGCTCACGTCCAGTCCCGCGCTGAAGGCGGTCTACCGCGAAAGCTTCGCGCACCGGTGAGATCGGTCAGATCAGCGAGCCTGATCGGCATGGGCGCTCTGCGCCGGGACTTCGAGCGCAATCGCGGGCCGCTCGACCGAGCGACACTGGTCGTGTTCCGGTTTGGTCAACAGGTTCACACCCGTCGAACTGTTCTGCGCTTTGCCTGGTGGATCCTCGACCTGATCTACCTGCGGTTGATGATCGGCGCGGAGCTTCCACCGGAGGTGGAGGCCGGTCCCGGCCTGCGACTGCCGCACGCGGGACGGGGCGTCATCCTGCACCCCACCGTGCGCATCGGGCAGGACGTGACCCTCTATCACCGCGTCACGCTCGGTAACAGCGGGCCGGCCGATCGTGGGCCTGCGCTCGGTGACCGTGTGTACGTGGGCGCGGGTGCGACGATCCTCGGTGAGGTGATCATCGGGGATGACGCGACGGTCGGGGCCGGCGCGGTGGTCACTCGGGACGTCGCCGCTCAGACGACCGTCGGCGGCGTCCCGGCTCGGCCGCTCGGCGTGAGGACGTCCGCGCCCGTCTCGCGGTAGTGACATATGCGGCTTGCACATCCCGCACTAGCCTGACCTCACCTATGCGGCGGATCGATAGCTTGGACGGCCTGCGCACGCTGGCGGTCCTGCTGGTGTTCGTCGGGCACGTCGATCAGCGGGCCCTTCCGGGGGGTTACATCGGCGTCGAGGTGTTCTTTGTCATCTCGGGCTACCTGATCACCAGCCTCCTGCTGCGCGAAAATGCACAGACGGGCGCCATCAGGTTGCGCCATTTCTACATCCGGCGCGGGTTGCGCCTGTGGCCCGCCCTGCTGCTGTTTGTGGTGGCGGTCACCCCGATCGCCCTGCACGACCGGATCGGTCAACCGATTCTCGACGGCGCGGCGGCGCTGTTCTACGTCACCAACTTCTGGGCCAATGTGGGCGAGCACTTCAGCCTGATGCTGCACACCTGGTCGCTGGCGGTCGAGGAGCAGTTCTATCTGGTGTGGCCGGCTCTGCTGGTGATCGCATTGCGGCGCGGTTGGCGCGGCTGGAGGCTCAGCAGCGCGCTGCTCGCGGTCGTCGCGATCGGGATCGGCGTCACCTACCTGACAGCCCATACCAACGTGCCGCTGACCCAGTTCCTCCCGAACGCGCATGTCGCCGAGCTGCTGTCCGGCGTCGGGCTGGCGCTTGCGCTGGACCACAGGCCGCAGCTTCCCGCGGTGCTGCGCCCCCTGGCCAGCGCGCCGGCCGGCGCCGCCGGTCTCGCCGGCCTGGCCATCTTCGAGCTGCTGGTTCCGGCGCGATGGTGGGCGTGGCCGCTGGCGACCGTCGTCGCCTGGCCGATCGTGGCGCACCTGGTCGTCCACCATGACGGCGCGATCTCCCGCTGCTTCGCCCGGCGCGAGCTCGTGTGGCTCGGCCGCCGCTCCTACGGCTTCTACCTCTGGCACTACGCCATCGTCGAGCTCCTGCTCCGGAGCGCCGGTCGGCTGCAGGCGGGCGTGGTCGGCTTCCTGGCCACGCTGCTGATCACGGCGATCTCGTTTCGGTGCTGGGAGCAGCCGTTCCTCAGGCTCAAGGACCGGTTCGCCGAGGTCCAGGTCGCCGAGCGAGACGACGTGCCGGCGCCCCGCGCGGCCGTCAGGGCCTGAGGCGGGTCCTCCGCCGGCGCGGCCGAAGCCGCGGCGGCGGGGCGGGACGGCAGGCCCGGGCGGGCCGGCGGGGCTCGGATGTTCGTCCGCGGATCGGGTGCGAGTTGGCTGGACCGGCCGCGGAGGGCGATGCAGTGACAAGCCGCTACCGCTCTCCCGGAGGCGATCTCGCCTGCCGGGCTTCGTCGTGCCCAGGAGCCCTCGCCAATGTCCGTCCGCCCGCTGTCCTCCCGCCTCGTCCTCTGGGCCGCCGTCTGTGGCGTCGCGCTCGTGCTCAGCGCGACCGCTCGGGCGACCACGTTGGGCCCGGGCAAGAAGCAGGTCTGCGCATATACCCAGAATCAGACGGCGATCCTGCCCAGCTTCGCCGCGCTGGTCGGCCGCGCCACCGTCGACTGCGGGATGGTGTACGTCAACAGCCCCGATTGGGCCGGCTGGGACAGCCCGTGGTTTCTGCACTACACCGACCCGAACTACAACTGGGCGAACTGGGTCCGCAGCAGCCCCGGCAACGACCCGCGGCAGCTCATCGTCAACACGACGTTGATCCCGTCGAGCATCGCCTCAAGCGACTGGCGCGAGCAGGGCGCCGCCGGCGCATTCGAGAGCGACGATCGCACGCTCGCTCAGAACCTGATCAGCGCCGGGTTGTCCAACGCGATCATCGTGCTGGCGGCCGAGGCGAACGGCAACTGGGAGTACGACTACATCGGCTCCACCCCGACCCAGATCGCCGACTGGGTGCAGACCTGGCGCAACACGGTCACCGCGATGCGCTCGGTGCCGGGTGCGCACTTCCAATTCGTCTGGACGATCAACAACCGGGTTCCGGCGACGCCGTTCGCCAGCTACTACCCCGGAGACGATGTCGTCGACATCGTCGGCGATGACGCCTACGACATGGGCGTGACCGACGATGGGGGCGACTGGAACGAGGTCTCCGCGAGCGTGGACGGCGTCAACGCGCTGGTCTCCTTTGCGCAGTCGCACGGCAAGCCGGTCGCGTTCCCGGAGTGGGGGGTCGGGGTTCGCAGCGCCGGCAACCTCGCCGGCGGCGACGATCCCGGCTACGTCAACGGCCTGGCGAGCGTCATCGCCGGCAACGACGTGGCCTTTCAGAGCTACTTCTTCAACCACGAGTGGCAGAACGAGCTGCAGCAGGGGCCGGCGAGCCTTGCCGCGTACACCTCTGCATTCGGAGACGGCGGCTGGGCGGCCGGCTCCGATGACGGCGACAACGTCAGCCCGACGGTGACCGACCCCCAGGCGCCTCCGCCCCCCTCCGCCACGGGCCAGGCCGGGACGACCACCGTCCCCGCGCCCACCTCCGCCACTGCGCCGGCCGCACCGACGGCGACGGAGGCCGCCGCGTCCGCCGTTACGGCCCCGTCCGGGGCGCCCGCCGCGTCCGGGGCGCCCACTGCGCCCGCCGCGACGAAATCCCCTGCGAAAGCCGGCCGGAGCACCGCCAGGCGCCACCACCGGCGATCTCGCGCCGCCAGGCGCAGCCGGGCTCGCCGCCGCGCGCGTCGCGCCCACCGGCCACGCTGACGCGCGGCCGGCCCTCCGGGACGTGCCGTTAAGGTACGGGTCCGTGACCCCGAGCCAGCCCAAGCCGGCCCTCGGCCGGCGCCTGTGGGAAGCGCTGCCATGGGACGCCCGCAGCGGGATGGCGCTCCAGGCCGCCGGAATCGTCGGCCGGATCCCGTCGCGACAGCTGAGGATGGCCTACTACCGATGGTCAGGCCTTCAGGCGGGCGACCGTGTGGTCATCCATCGCGGACTCGAGCTGCGCCGCGCGGACTGGATCACGATCGGGGACGGCACGATCGTCGGCTTTGACTGCATCCTCGACGGGCGAGGAGGGCTCGAGCTCGGCCGTAATGTCAACCTCTCCAGCGAGGTCGCCATCTGGACGATGCAGCACGATCTCAGGGATCCGCACTTCGGGGTGGTGAGCCGGCCCGCCGTCATCGGGGACCACGCGTGGCTGAGCTTCCGCACCACGGTGTTGCCGGGGGTGACGATCGGGGAGGGCGCGGTCATTGCGGCTGGTGCCGTGGTGGCCAAGGACGTGCCTCCCTATGCGGTCATGGCAGGGTTGCCGGCCACGCAGGTGGGGGAGCGCCCGCGCGATCTCCGCTACGAGTTCTCGGGCCGGGGACCGTGGTTCGTCTGACCGCGACGGCGTGATGACAGACTCCGGGCGGTTGCCCGCCCTGATTGAGACGCTCCGGCTTGACCTCGCCGCAAACTCCGACGCCCGGGGAAAGATCTCCATGGTCCTGTTCCGGCTGTCGTCCGAGCCCGCCTTCCCACGCATCGTCCGCGGACCGATCGGACTGCTCTACACGGTCGTCGTCGCCTGGGGATTCGGCATCGAGCTTCCGCCCGGCACGAGTGTCGGGCCGGGCCTTCGCCTCAACCACTCCATCGGCACCGTCGTCAACCACGGCGCGGTCATCGGGGCGCACTGCGACATCAAGCACGGCTGCACGATCGGAGTGCGCCGCTCGGGTGAGGGCTCCCCGGTCCTCGAGGACGGCGTGGTGCTCGGCGCCGGCACCCATGTCGTCGGCGCGATCCGTCTCGGAGCGGGCGCCGAGACCGGCGCCGGCGCCGTCGTGCTGCGGGACGTTCCCGCGGGATGGATCGCGGTCGGTAATCCGGCCCGGGTCATCGAGCGCCGGGCGCTGACCGATGACGTCATGCTGAGCACGCCGATCTCGTCGGCTGACGACTCGCTGCTGAATGTCGGCCTGGCCACGCCCGGGGCGCGGTCCCAGTCGGCGACTCCCGTGAGCGAGCCGGGACCGGGCTCCGCCTCCTCGGACACCGCGTAGTCCGGCCGCGCAGCGCGGCGGCGGCCCTGGCTCTCCCGCCGGTCGCCGGTCTACGCTCGCAGGCCCCATGCCCGAGCTCCCTGACGGCGTCCGCCGCGACCACCCGCTCGCGCGCCTGACCACCATCCGCACCGGTGGCCACGCCGAGCTCTTCGCCCGGCCGGGCACCGTCGAGGAGCTGCACGCGCTGCTGGCGTGGGCGGCGGCCGAGGAGATCGAGGTAGGGGTCGTCGGCTCGGGGTCGAACCTGCTGGTGGCGGACGAGGGCGTCCGCGGATTGGTGATGAAGCTTGATCGCGATCTGTCCCACATCGAGCAGCACGGCGACCGCCTGGAGTGCGGCGGCGGGGCGCGCCTGCCCGCGGTCTCGGCCCATGCGTCGCGGGTCGGGCTCTCGGGGATCGAGTTCGGGGTCAACATCCCGGGCACGGTCGGCGGCGCGGTGAGGATGAACGCCAACGCATACGGCGGCGAGCTCGCCCGCACCCTGGAGTGGGTCGACGTGGTCAGCGCCGGCGGGGTCCAGCGCCGGGCTCCCGAGGAGCTCGGCTTCGCCTACCGGCGTTCGGCGATCGCGACCGGAGAGATCGTGGCGCGGGCGCGATTCGCGCTCACCCCGACACCGCCCGAGACGGTCAAGGCGACGCTCGCGGACCTGCGTGAGCGGCGACGCGCGGCGCAGCCCTCGGGCATCAAGACGTTCGGCTCGACGTTCAAGAACCCCGACGACCCCCGAGCGCAGGGACGCAGTGCCGGCATGCTGCTCGACGCGGCGGGGTGCCGCGGCCTGCGGGTCGGCGGCGCGTCGATCTCCGACAAGCACGCCAACTTCGTCGTCAACGACGGAACCGCGAGCACCGCTGACGTGATCGCGGTCATGACCGCCGCCCGAGACCGGGTGCGCGAGCGCTTCGAGATCACGCTCGAGCCAGAGGTGCAGACGCTGGGGCCGGTCGGGCTGCCGACGGAGTGGCGGCGCTCGTGAGCACCGTCACCCGTCATCGATCCCGGCGTCGTCTGCGGCTGCCAGGACCGAGGCTGCCGCGTCCGCGCGGGGGCCGCTGGCTGCTGCATCTTGCGGTGGGGCTGCTCGTCGTGGCGGCGCTGATCACCGGCGCGTTCTTCTGGGTCCGTCAGTCCTCGCTCGTCGCCGTGCAGCGAGTCACCGTCACCGGCGTGAGCGGGCCCGACGCGACCGCGATCCGCCAGTCGCTGGTGCAGACCGCGGAGCGCATGACGACGATGGATATCGACATCCGCCGGCTTCGGGCGGCGGTCTCGGAGTACTCGGTGGTCCGCTCGCTGCGCGTGAGCACCCATCTGCCGCATTCAGCGACGATCGCGGTGTTCGAGCAGGTGCCGGTCGGAGTCCTCGACGGCACCACCGTCTCGGCGCACGGCACCCTGCTGCCCGGGGTGAGTACGTCGGCTCAACCACTGCCGACGATCACCGCGGCGAGCGGGTCGGGCTCCGCCACCGGCGCACGCGCGAACACGGTGACCGGCACCGCTCGCGCCGACGTCTACCTGCTCGGCGCCGCGCCCTATCCGATCATCGCCAAGCTGGCGACCGCGGGGTGGAAGCCGGGGCGGGGGCTCGCCGTCACGCTTCGCAACGGACCCGTCGTCTACTTCGGCGATGACACCCAGCTGGCGGAGAAATGGCGGTCGGTGATCCGCGTGCTGGCCGATCCAAGCTCGGCCGGTGCCAGCTACATCGACGTCACGGACCCCACCCGGCCCGCCGCCGGCACCGGCTCGGACACCCAGGCCACGGAGCCGTTGACGACCACCTCGGCGCTCACCGCGACCACGGGGCAAACGACGACCACACCGGGGGTTACGACCACGAACTGAACCTCAAGTAGAGGTTGAGGTTGCACTCTCAGGCAGCCTTGGGTCATAATCGAGACTTCCGCGATCTGCAAAGATCGTTGCGTGCGGCTGCTTGCCGTTGACACCCCGTGCGCTCAGGGCATACCGTGCATCACGCTGCGCATCAGGTCTGCGCGGCCACAACACTCAACCCCACCTAGAGGGTCGGTCGAAGACACATGGAAAGCGGAAGCTATTTGGCAGTCATCAAGGTCGTCGGCGTCGGCGGCGGCGGCACCAATGCCGTCAACCGCATGGTCGACGCCGGGCTGCGGGGCGTCGAATTCGTCGCGTGCAACACCGACGCGCAGGCGCTCGCCATGTGCGACGCCGACATCAAGCTCAACATCGGCCACCAGCTGACCAAGGGTCTCGGCGCCGGCGCGAACCCGGACACCGGCCACGGGGCGGCCGCCGAGTCGCGCGACGAGATCAAGGAGGCGCTCAAGGGCGCCGACATGGTCTTCGTCACCGCGGGTGAGGGCGGCGGCACCGGCACGGGCGCGGCGCCCGTGATCGCCGAGATCGCCAAGAACGAGATCGGCGCGCTCACCGTGGGCGTCGTCACGCGGCCGTTCTCCTTCGAGGGCACCCAGCGCGGGAAGCAGGCCCAGGAGGGGATCGCGCGCCTGCGCGAGAACGTCGACACGCTGATCGTCATCCCGAACGAGAAGCTGCTCTCGATCGTGGAGCGGCGCACGACCGTGCTGGAGGCGTTCCGCGAGGCCGACAACGTCCTGCGCCAGGGCGTCCAGGGGATCACCGATCTGATCACCATCCCGGGCCTGATCAACCTCGACTTCGCCGACGTGCGCACGATCATGCACGAGGCCGGCAGCGCGCTGATGGGCATCGGCACCGCCGCCGGGGAGAACCGCGCCGCCGAGGCCGCCAAGATCGCGATCTCCTCGCCGCTGCTCGAGGAGTCCGTCGAGGGCGCCACCGGGATCCTGCTCAACATCACCGGCGGCAACGACCTCGGCCTGTTCGAGGTCAACGAGGCCGCCGAGATCGTGCAGAGCGCATCGGACTCCAACTCCAACATCATCTTCGGCGCAGTCATCGACGACACGCTCGGTGACGAGGTCCGGGTGACGGTCATCGCCACCGGCTTCGACAAGACCGGCGGCGGGGGGCTGGGCGCCATCGAAGAGCCGCGCCCCGCTGGACCCGCCTCGCCGCGGCGCCGGGACGTGCGCATGGATGACCGCCAGCGCTCCTCGCTGGAGATCTCCGATGACGACATCGACATCCCGTCCTTCCTGAAGGATCGGTAGGGCGCGCGGCGGCATCTGCTTAGCTGCCCGCCGTGTCAAAAACTGCGCTCATCACCGGCGTCACCGGCCAGGACGGCTCGTATCTCGCCGAGCTGCTGCTCGACGAGGGCTACGAGGTCCACGGCATGGTCCGCCGATCCTCCACCGAGAAGTTCGACCGCATCGAGCACCTGCGGGACAAGATCACCCTGCATCAGGCCGACCTGCTCGACCAGCGTTCGCTCAGTGACGCACTCAAGGCGTCACGGCCGACCGAGATCTACAACCTCGCCGCGATGTCCTATGTCGCGGTCTCCTGGATCCAGCCGACCCTCACCGCCGAGTTCACCGGCGTGGGCGTCACCCGGATCCTCGAGGCGATGCGCGAGGTGTGCCCGGAGGCGCGCTTCTATCAGGCGTCCTCCAGCGAGATGTTCGGCAAGGTCCAGGAAGTCCCCCAGACCGAGGCGACGCCGTTCTATCCGCGCTCGCCCTACGGCGTGGCCAAGGCCTATGGGCACTTCATCACGGTCAACTACCGCGAGTCCTACGACCTCCACGCGACGAGCGGGATCCTGTTCAACCACGAGTCTCCGCGCCGCGGTCTGGAGTTCGTCACCCGCAAGATCACCTGGCACGCCGCCGCGATCAAGCTCGGGCTCACCGACACGCTGAAGCTCGGCAACCTGGACGCCCAGCGCGACTGGGGATACGCCAAGGACTATGTGAAGGCGATGTGGCTGATGCTCCAGCTGGATGAGCCCGAGGACTTCGTCATCGCGACGGGCGAGACCCACACCGTGCGCCGCTGCCTGGAGATCGCCTTCGATCAGGCGGGTATCGAGATCGGGGATCACGTCCAGATCGATTCCTCGCTCAGACGACCCGCCGAGGTCGACCAGCTGATCGGCGACCGCTCCAAGGCGGAGCGAATGCTCGGCTGGGCCCCGGAGACGAGCTTTGAGCAGCTCATCCGGCTGATGGTCGACGCCGACTACGAGCTGCTCGCCGGACGCGCGCGGTCGTGACGCCGGAGGGGAGTCCGCTCTCATCGGGCGGGCGGGCTCTCATCACCGGGATCACCGGGCAGGATGGATCGTTCCTGGCCGAGGAGCTGCTCGGCCACGGGGCCGAGGTGTTCGGCCTCACCCGCCGGCGCCCGGACGACGACCTCGGATGCAGCGAGCCGCTGCGCGACCGTCTCTCGCTGCTGCAGGGCGACGTCCTGGATCCCCAGACCCGCGCGCGTATCGCCGAGCTCGCGCCGGCCGAGATCTACCATCTCGCCGCGCCGACGTTCGTGCCCGACTCGTGGCGGGACCCGAGCTCGACGATGAACGCCATCCATGGGTCGGCGGCGGCGCTGCTGGCGCTCGTCGCCGAGCGGCTGCCGCAGACTCGCGTCTTCCTGGCGGGCTCCAGCGAGATGTTCGGGGACGCGCCCTGCAGCCCGCAGGATGAGGACACCCCCTGCCGGCCGCGCACCCCGTATGCGACGGCCAAGCTCGCCGCCCATCAGCTGGTGGGCCAGCTGCGCGCCCGCGAGCGGATCTTCGCTGTCTCCGGGATCCTCTACAACCACGAGTCCGAGCGCCGGCCCGACCGCTTCGTGACCCGCAAGATCACGCGCGGCGCCGCCGAGATCGCGCTCGGCCGTCAGCAGACGATCACGCTCGGGGACCTGTCCGCGATACGGGACTGGTCGTTCGCGGGAGACGTAATGCACGGGGTTTGCCTCGCCCTGCGTCACGAAACCCCTCGGGACTACATCTTCGCCAGTGGCGCCGGGCACAGTGTCCAGGAGTTCGTGCGCGCCGCCTTCGCCCATCTCGGCCTCGACCCTGCCGACCACGTCGAGGTCGACCCCTCGCTCGTCCGGGCCCCGGAGATCGCCGCTCCGGTCGGCGATCCGGCGCGCGCGCGGCAGGGGCTCGGCTGGGAGCCCACGATCGACTTCGAGCAGCTCGTGGCCCGGATGGTGGACGCCGATCTCGCCGCGCTCAGCGCCGGTGCGGAGGACTGAGCCGGTGCGATCGGGCTTCAGTCCGGGCGTTCGGATGCCGATGGGGGCATCAGTGGTGCGCCGAGCCGTCATCGCGGCGATCGTCAGCATCGCCCTGGCCGGCTGTTTCGCCGACCGCGCCGCCGCGACCGTGATCGGCAACGGCACCCCCGCGGGCTGCACCTCGGCGGCGGTCGTGTCCGCCGTCGCCCAGGGCGGCACGATCTCGTTCGACTGCGGTCCCGGCGCGGTCACGATCACGATGGCGCAGACCGCGAAGGTGGTGAACACCAGCCCTTCGGTCGTGATCAACGGCGGCGGCAAGGTGACCCTCAGCGGCCAGGGCGCGCAACGGATCCTGTACATGGACACCTGCGACCGCAAACAGGTCTGGACGACCTCGCACTGCCAGCAGCAGTCGACGCCCAAGCTCGTGATCGAGAACATGACCATCCAGGACGGCGAGTCCACTGGAGACGGCCAGACCGGCGGCGGCGCCGTGTACGCGTTCGGCGGCGAGCTGACGATCGAGAACTCGACGTTCGCCGATAACCGCTGCGCGGCGGCGAGCGGCCCTGACGTCGGCGGCGGAGCGGTAGCGGCGCTCTGGCAGGACCACTCGTCGACGGTGCGCATCTCGGGCAGCCGCTTCACGGGCAACGTCTGCGACAACGGTGGTGCCGGCGGCGGCGGTGGTGCGGTGTTCGCCACTCAGAACCAGCTCGCGATCAGCGGCTCGACGTTCAGCTCCAACAGCTGCGCGCCGACCGGGCCCGACGTCGGCGGAGCCGGGGTGCGGGCCTACCTCATGCACTCCCCGGTCGTGGTGACCGCCTCGACGTTCTCAGACAACGTCTGCTCAAACGGCGCCGCGCTCAGCTCGATCGGCGCCTCCTGGACCGTCGAGCACAGCACGTTCACCGGCAACCAGGCGGTCGGGAACGGTGCCAACCCTCCGGCCAAGGGCACCCCGGGTGGAGGCAGCGGCGGCGCCATCTACAACGACGGCAACAAGATGCACCTCTCGCTGATCGACAGCACGCTGGAGAACAACTCGGCCAACGAGGGCGGCGGTGCGATCTTCTTCGTCAGCGACAACCGCGCCGGCACGCTGTCCATCACCGGCAGCAAGCTGATCGCCAACCCCAGCAAGGGCTTTGAGACGCCCGGTCTCCCGGGCATCTACTTCCTCGGCGCCCACGCGCCCACGATCCGCAACTCGGTGATCAAGCCCTGACCGCGGGGCCGCGCCGGGGGTCGTGAACTGACCTCGGCGACCGACTAGCCTGCCGTCCATGGCTCAGCTTGCCGAGACGCTCCGTCGCAGCCCGTTGCATGATCGTCATCTTGCGGCCGGCGCCAAGCTGATCGCGTTTGCGGGCTGGGAGATGCCGGTGCAGTACGCCGGGATCCGCGCCGAGCACCAGGCGGTGCGCGGTCACGCGGGCGTCTTCGACGTCTCGCACATGGGGGAGATCGAGACCCGTGGGCCGCAGGCCCCGGAGTTCATGCAGCATCTGCTCTCCAACGAGGTGCGCAAGCTCGCCGAGGGCCGCGCCCAGTACAGCCTGCTCTGTCGCGAGGACGGGGGGGTGCTGGACGACCTGTTCACCTACCGCCTGGCCGAATGCGTGTTCTTGACGGTCACCAATGCCGCCAATCACGCGCGTGACCTCGAGTGGTTTCGCGCGCAGGCGGACGGCTTTGACGTCGACGTGATCGACCGGATCGACTCCTTCGCGATGCTTGCGGTGCAGGGGCCGGACGCCCGTTCGATCCTCGGGGAGCTGGCTGATGGGTCGCTGCCGTCGCGCTTTCACTGTTGTGAGCGGACGGTCGCGGGGGCGCCGATGCTGGTGTGCGGCACGGGGTACACCGGCGAGGATGGCTGTGAGCTGCTGCTGGACCCCGTGCAGGCTCCCGCGGTGTGGGATGCGCTGCTGGCCGCGGGCGTGGAGCCCGTGGGGCTGGGCGCGCGTGACACCCTGCGGTTGGAGGTCTGTTACCACCTGTATGGCAACGACCTGATGCTCGAGCGTGGGCCGATCGAGGCCGGCCTGGGGTGGGCGTGCGCTGAGCGGACTGGGTTCATCGGCGCCGAGGCGGTGGCCCGCGTGCGCGCCGATGGTCCGGCGGAGAAGTTGTGTGCGTTTGTGATCGACGGGCCGGGGATCGCGCGCCAGGGCAACGAGGTTCGCGGTGGCGGGGTGGTCACCTCGGGCACGTTCTCACCCTCACTGGAGTGCGGGATCGGGATGGCGTATCTGCCGGCCGGGAGCGCCGAGCCGGGCACTCGGATCGAGATCGATGTGCGAGGCAGTGTCCGGCCGGCAACCGTGGTGAAGAAGCCGATCTATTGCAAGGAGCGTTGATTCGTGGCTGAGGCGAGTTATCCGGAGGATCTGCTGTATCACGCTGAGCATGATTGGGCCCGGGTCGAAGGTGATGAGGCGGTGTTCGGGATCACGTGGTATGCGCAGGATTCGATGGGTGAGGTGGTGTTCTTCGATCCGCCGAAGGTGGGTTCGAGGGTGAGCAGGGACTCGCCCTACACCGAGGTGGAGTCGGTGAAGGCGGTCTCGGACGTGATCTGCCCGTTGTCGGGTGAGATCGTGGCCGTCAACGACGATCTGTCGGATTCGCCGGAGAAGATCAACGAGGACCCGTATGGCGAGGGGTGGCTGGTGCGGGTGAAGCTGTCGGATCCGTCTGAGCAGGAGGCGCTGCTGGACGCGGCCGCCTATCAGGCGACATTGTCGTGACGCGGTACACGTCTGCGACCGACGCCGATCGTGAGGAGATGCTCGCGGCGATCGGCGTCTCGAGCATCGGGGAGTTGTTCGCCGATGTGCCGGCGTCGCTGCGGGTCGCCGACGGGCTGGCGCTGGACCCGGGACTGTCAGAGCAGGAGGTGTACGCGGAGTTGCGCGCGCTCGCGGCCCGGAACGTCTCGTGTGAGGATGAGGTCTCGTTCCTGGGTGCCGGGATGTATGACCACTATGTGCCGGCGCTGATCGACTCGATCCTCAGCCGCTCTGAGTTTCTGACGCCGTACACGCCGTATCAGCCCGAGGTGTCACAGGGTGGCTTGCAGGCGATGTTCGAGTATCAGACGGCGGTCTGTGAGCTGACCGGGTTGCCGGTGTCAAACGCGTCGGTCTATGAGGGGCCGAGTGCGGTGGCGGCGGCGGGTTACATCGCCAAGCACGTCAACCAGCGTCGCCGGTTCGTGGTCTCGCGCGGAGTGCACCCGCACGCGCGTGAGGCGCTGCGCACGTTGGCGCATGCGTGGGGGATGGAGGTCGTCGAGGTTGAGCTGGCCGACGGGGTGACTGTGCTGCCCGAGCTGGACGAGAGCGTTTCCGCGGTGATCGTTTCCCAGCCGAATTTCCTGGGCGCGGTCGAGGATCTGCAGGCGCTGGCCGCGGCGGCGCATGAAGCGGGCGCGTTGTGCGTGGCGGCCTGCGATCCGTTGCCGTTGGCGTTGTTGCGCACGCCGGGGGAGTGTGGGGTCGACATCGCGGTGGGGGAGGGACAGACGCTCGGTAACCGCCTGGACTACGGCGGTCCGTCGTTTGGGTTCTTTGCCACGACGCAGGAGTTGATCCGCCGGATCCCGGGGCGGATCGCGGGGGAGACGGTCGATCTCGATGGCCGGCGCGGGTTCGTGTTGACGTTGCAGACCCGTGAGCAGCACATCCGCCGGGAGAAGGCGACGTCGAACATCTGCACCGCCCAGGCGCTCAACGCGCTGGCCGGAGTCATCTACCTGAGCTGGCTGGGCCGGCAGGGCGTGGTCGAACTGGCCGAGCTTCTGGTGCAGCGCACCGATTACGCTCGCCGGACCCTGATCGCGCTGGACGGTGTGCACGCGGTGCATGAGCGGCCGGTGGTGCGGGAGTTCGCGGTCCGCGTGGACGCGCCGGTGGATGCGGTGGTCGAACGGTGCGTCGCGGCGGGGGTCAACCCGGGGTATCCGCTGGAGGGGGAGGGCATCGAGAACGGGCTTCTGGTGGCGATCACCGAGCAGCGCACCCGCGCGGACATCGACCGGCTGGCCGAGGTGCTGGGCGCCGCGGTGACCGCCGAGCGCGCCGCGGATCACGCGCACGCGGGAGCGAGCGCATGACGGTCGAGGTGAGCGTGTCCTCGGAGGGGGTGGTCGGTTCCAACGCCGCGGCGGATGATCAGTTGACGATCTATGACCGTTCACGCGCGGGGCGGCGAGCGTTCGTGGCGCCGCCATCAGGGGTGCCGGAGCGTCCGCTGGACGAGCTGCTGCCGCGGGCGCTGCGCCGGCGCGAGGGTCCGCGGCTGCCTGAGGTCGCAGAGCCCGAGATCGTGCGCCACTACAACCGGCTGTCCAAGCGCAACTTCGATCTGGACACCGGCTTCTACCCGCTGGGGTCGTGCACGATGAAGCACAACCCCAAGCTGCACGAGCGGATCGCCGCGCTTCCGGGGCACTCCCGGCTGCACCCGTTGCAGCACCCATCGCGAGCGCAGGGCGCGTTGGAGCTGATGTGGCGCCTGCAGGACGCCTTGGGAGAGATCTCCGGGCTGCCGCACGTCTCGCTGCAGCCCTCCGCGGGATCCCACGGCGAGCTGGCCGGAGTGCTGCTGACGCGTGCGTATCACGAGGATCGAGGGGAGCGGCGCACCAAGGTGCTGACCCCGGACACCGCGCATGGCACCAATCCGGCGACGGTGACGATGGCCGGCTATGAGGTGGTCAAGGTCGGCACCGACGCGAACGGGAACGTCGATATCGATGATCTGCGCGCCAAGGCCACGTCTGATGTGGCGTGCCTGATGCTGACCAACCCCTCGACGCTCGGGCTGTTCGAGCCGCAGATCGAGCAGATCGCCGAGCTCGTCCATGGGGTCGGCGCGACCCTGTACTACGACGGGGCGAACCTGAACGCGATCATGGGGATCTGCCGGCCAGGGGACATGGGGTTCGACATCGTGCACTTCAACCTGCACAAGTCCTTCACCCAGCCCCACGGCGGCGGCGGGCCCGGCGCGGGTCCGATTGCGGTCTCTGACCGCATCGAGCCCTACCTTCCCCGGCCGCAGGTCGTCCGCCGCGATCGCGCCTCCAACGGCAACGGCTCACACGGGCCTGGGTTCGATCTCGATTTCGACCGCCCGAAGTCGATCGGGCGGCTGCGCGGCTTTCAGGGCAACTACGGAGTGTTCGTGCGCTCCTACGCCTACATCCGCTCACTGGGCGCCGCGGGGTTGAAGGACGTCTCGGAGACCGCGGTGCTCAACGCCAACTACCTGCTCGCGCGGTTGCGCGCGCTCGGGGTGCTCGAGGAATTGCCGGCCGCCTACGACCGGCTGTGCATGCACGAGTTCGTGCTCTCCGGCGGGCCGATGAAGCGCGACCTGGAGATCCGCACGCTCGATCTCGCCAAGCGGCTGCTGGACCACGGCGTGCACCCACCCACCGTCTACTTCCCGCTGCTGGTCGACGAGGCGCTGCTGATCGAGCCGACCGAGACCGAGACCAAGGAGACGCTCGACCGCTTCGCCGAGATCGTCGCCCACATCCTCGCCGAGGCGCGCCAGGACCCCGCGATCGCCCGCGGCGCCCCCTACACCACCCCCGTCCGCCGCCTCGACGAAGCCGCCGCGGCACGGCGCCCCGTCATCCGCCAGCCACTGTGAGCACCCGATACGTCGTGTTCGGTGCCGGCGCGGTCGGCGGAGTGGTCGGCGCTCGTCTCAGCCAGGCCGGGCACGACGTGGCGCTGATCGCCCGTGGAGCCCATCTGGAGGCGATCCGCTCCCATGGCCTACGGCTGCTCACGCCCATCGAGGACGTGACGCTGCAGATCCCCGCGGCTGCCGATCCCGCCGAGCTGGACGTCGGGCGCGACGGCGACGTGGTCCTGCTCGCCGTCAAGAGCCAGGACACGCTCGGGGCGCTTGACCGGTTGCGCGCTGCGGGCGCCGACGCCGTTCCGGTCGTCTGCGTCCAGAACGGCGTCGAGAACGAACGGGTCGCCCAGCGGCGGTTCAGCGACGTCTACGGCGCCTACGTGCTCGCGCCGACCAACCACCTCGAGCCCGGCGTGGTCGAGGCGACCGGGTCGAATCTCTCCGGGTTCTTGTACTTCGGTCGCTACCCGTCCGGGAGCGATCGGCTGTGCGATGAGATCGCCGAGACGCTGTCGGGTGCCCGCTTCGTCTCCCGCGCCGTCGACGACGTCATGCGGCTCAAGCACGCCAAGCTGCTGCTCAACCTGGCCAACGTCGTCGGCGCGCTGTTCGCGGATGCGCCGCAACTATCGGATCTGGAGGCGCGTGTGCGGACTGAGGGCGAAGCGGTGCTGCAGGCGGCGTCGATCCCACACGACGACCCCCATGCGAGCGACCGCCAGACGCGCTGGAAGGATCTCGGTGTGGCGGCGATCGAGGGCCGGATCCGCGGCGGCTCCTCCACCTGGCAGAGCCTCAAACGCGGATCTCCCACCCACCCGGCCACGCTCGAGACCGACTACCTCAACGGCGAGATCTCGCTGCTCGGCCGGCTGCATGGCGTGCCCACCCCGCTCAACGACGCGCTCTGCCGGCTCGCGGATCGACACGCACGGCGCGGCGGAGGTCCCAGAGAGCTTGACATCGATGCGTTCCCGGAGGTGCTGACATGAGCGCGAACGGATTCGAGGGCCGCGTCGCCGCCGACCCGGTGATCGCCGCGCAGGCGCGGGAGATCGCGGAGCGGGCGGTCGACGCCGAGCTGGCGGCGCTCGTCGACATCTCCTCGCCCTCCGGCGACGTCGCGGGGGCGCAGGCAGCCGTCGAGGTCTGCATCTCGCTGCTGCCCGACGGCGCCACGATCACCCGACCGGAGTGCTCGACCCCTGGGTGTGCCCCGGATCTCATCGCGCGCCTGCGCGGGACCGGCTCCGGGCGGCTCATCCTGCTCGGCCACGTCGACACCGTGTTCGCCCACGGCGATCACGCACCGCTGCGCGACGAGGGCGACCGGCTGTACGGCTCGGGGACGATCGACATGAAGGGCGGCGACATCCTCGCGCTCGGCGTCGCCCGCGCGATCGCCGCCGAGCCGTCCAGGTTCGCCGAGCTCGCGGTGGTGATGGTGTGCGACGAGGAATGGCGCGTCGACCCGTTCGTCCGCGTCGCGGAGTTCGCCGGCTTCGACGCCTGCCTCTGCTTCGAGGGTGGCTATCTGACTCGCGATGGCGAGGAGGGGGTGGTGGTGCGGCGCAAGGCCGCGGGCACGCTGCTCGTCGACGCCGAGGGCCGCGCGGCGCATTCGGGATCGGCCCCGGACCAGGGTCGCAACGCGCTCCTGGCCCTGGCGCGGATCGCCGACCACGTCGCCGGCTTCCACGACCCCGACGGGCCGGATCAGCTCTCGGTCGTGCCGACGGTGATGCGCTCCGGTGAGGCATTCAACGTCGTGCCCGCACACGCAGAGCTCATCTGCGACATGCGCGCCCGCGGGCTGGAGGCGTTCGAGCCGGTGCTCGCCGCCGTCCCCGCCGAGCGCGACGAGGTGGCGATGACCACGCGGATGGGCCGCGCCTGGCCGGGAATGAACGCCGAGGCCGCCACCGCCGGCCTCCTGGAGGCGGCGACAGCACGGCTCGGACGTCCGATCGTCGGCGTGCCCCGCGGCGGAGCCTCGGACGCCAGCCACTTCGCCCAGGCGATCCCGATGACCGTCGACGGCCTCGGTCCGCGCGGCGGCGGCGCCCACACGCCTCAGGAGTTCGTCCTGCGCGACGCGCTGCGCAGCCGGGCCGAGGTGGCGCTCGCTCTCGCCGGGGAGGCGCTCGCCGCCGTGGACGCGGCGGCGCCGCGCGACTGACGAAGCGCCGCCGCGCCACCTGCCGAAGCGCCGGGTAAGAATCAGTGAGCATCACGCCCGCGGCGTGCGATCCTTGAGCCATGCGCGAGCGTCTCACACCCCGCCGCGAGGCCCGTTCGGGGCTGATGCTGCTCCTCGGGATCGTCACGCTCATGTGGGTGGTCGAGGCGGTCAACGCACTCGATCACCGCGGGCTGTCCAAGGAGGGTGGGATCTGGCCGCGCAACGTCGACCATCTGTGGTCGATCTTCACCGCTCCGTTCCTGCACGAGAACTTCTATCCGCACCTCATCGACAACACGATCCCGCTCGTGTTCATGGGCGTCATCATCGCTCTGCACGGCGCGCGCCGGCTCGCCGTGGTGACCCTGATCGTGATCGTGCTCAGTGGCATCGGAACCTGGCTGATCTCACCCTCCGCAAGCGACACCTTCGGCGCCAGCGGGCTCGTCTTCGGCTATGCGACCTATCTGATCGCGCGCGGGATCTTCAATCGCAGCCTGCTGGAGATCGGCGTCGGCCTCGTCGTCGGGGTGGTCTGGGGCGGCGCGCTGGTGTCGAGCGTCGTCCCGCATGCCGGGGTCTCCTGGCAGGACCACGTGTGCGGTGGGATCGCGGGGGTGATCGCGGCGTGGCTGCTCTCGGCGCCCAGAGGCCGGGTCGGGCGCGGGCCGGCCGGCGCGGGCGTCTCGCCCGTCGGGGCGGGCAGCGGCTCCTCGCTGGGCGGCGCCGATCTGCACTCGGCGCTCGACCGGGCGCTCGACCGCTGAGCCGACTGGCGCGAGGACGTCCAAGAACGTGATTTGGCCGATCTGGGCGTCCCCTTCGCCCAGATAGGCCAATCGTCCGCCGCCGCCGCGCCGGCCGGGCCGGGATCAGCATCCCGTGCTCGGTAGGCTGGTGGCGACCGTGCGCATCTTCTCTGGTATCCAGCCGACCGGGCGCAAGCATCTCGGCAACTACATCGGCGCGATCACCCAGTACGTCGCCGGCCAGGACCGCGGGGAGGCGATCTACTGCGTCGTCGACCTGCACGCCCTGACGGTCGCCTACGAGCCCGATCGGCTGCGAGACGCGGTCTACGACACCGCCGCGACCCTGCTGGCCGCGGGCCTGGATCCCGAGCGATGCATCTTCTTCCGCCAATCCGACGTGGTGGAGCATCCTGAGCTCACCTGGCTGCTGATGAGCGTCACCTCCTACGGCGACCTCACCCGGATGACGCAGTTCAAGGACAAGACCGAGAACGCCCGCGCGCGTGACCTGGCGACCGCGGGGTTGTTCAACTATCCGGTCCTGATGGCCGCGGACGTGCTCGCCTACCGCGCCCACGAGGTGCCGGTCGGCGACGACCAGCGCCAGCACGTGGAGTTGATGCGAGACGTCGCCGAGCGCTTCAACTCCCGCTTCGGGGAGACGCTCGTCGTCCCGGAGGCGCGGATCCCGCAGATCGGGGCGCGGATCATGGACCTGAAGTTCCCCGACCGCAAGATGTCGACCACCTCGGGCAACCCGGCCGGCACCGTCTATGTGACCGATGAGCCCGACGCGATCGCCAAGAAGTTCCGTTCGGCCGTGACCGACACGGGATCCGAGGTGCGGCGCGGGCCTGACAAGGCGGGGATCTCCAACCTGATCGACATCCTCGCCGCGGTGCGCGGAGCCACCCCCGACGCCATCGAACAGGAGTTCGCGGGCTCGCAGTACGGAGCGTTCAAGACCGCCGTCGCGGAGGCGGTGATCGACTATCTGGGACCGGTCCGGGAGCGGTACGACGACTTGCGCGCCGACGAGCCGGGTCTGGAGCGGGCCCTCGCGGTCGGCGCCGCCAAGGCCCAGGCGATCGCCGCCGTGACCGTCGCCGACGTGCGCGCGGTCATGGGCGTCGGGCCGCGTGTGCCCGCCGCCGCGGCCGACTGAGCCCGCGACCCGCGCTGCGGCACCCGATCGCCGGACGCCGTCGGCGAGCCGGACGCGCCCAGTGCGGTCCGCGCGCCCAGTTACTGTTGATCGCGTGACGCTGACCTACCTCGACCTCGACCTCGATGTCTTCGCAGGGCCGTTCGACCTGCTGCTCACCCTCATCCTGCGCGAGGAGGTCGACCTGATGGAGGTCGACCTCGCCGAGATCGTGATCGCCTACATCGACCATCTGGAGCGGCGCGGCGAACTCGATCTGGAGGCGGCGACCGAGTTCCTGGTGTTGATCGCGGCGCTGCTGGAGCTGAAGTCACGTCTGCTGCTGCCCGGGGAGGAGATGGAGGAGCTCGAGCTCGATCCCGGCGAGGCCGCAGAGGAGCTCGTCGCGCGGCTCGTGGCCGCTCAGCGCTACCGAACGGCGGCCGAGTACCTCGGCTCCCGGCTCGAGCGCGAGCAGGGCTACCGGTTCCGCTCCGCGCCCTTGCCCTCCGAGTTGCGCACCGCGTCGCTCGCCGACGCCGGGGCGGTCTACGACCCCGTGCAGCTCTCTGACGCGGTCCGCTCGCTGCTCGAGGTGCCGCCACCGGTCGACGTCCGTCACATCACGATCGTCCGAGTCACCGTCGCCGAGCGGCTCGCGCACCTGCGGGAGCTCCTGTCCAGGGGCAGGTTCACGTTCTCCGATGCGGTCGGCGACAGCGATCGGGTGACCGTCGCGGTGACCCTGTACGCGCTGCTCGAGCTCTACAAGCAGGGTGAGGCGACCTGGGAGCAGGAGGAGCCGTTCGCGGAGATCACCATCCACGGCTCCGAACCGGCGGCCGCTCCGGCGCCGGCAACCGCTCCGGCGCCCGCGACCGCTCCGGCACCGGCGACCGCTCCGGCACCGGCGACCGCTCCGGCACCTGCGCAGGAGCGCCCGGAGCGGAGGCTGACCGCGTGAGCGCGACCGACACGGAGGAGATGACCGACGCCGAGCACCGGCCCGCGGAGCTCGACGAGCTCACGCGGATCCTCGAGTCCCTGCTCTTCCTCACGCCCGAGCCGGTATCGATCGACGCGCTCGCCGAGGCCGCCGACGTGGAGGCCGAGGAGGTGCAGGTCGCGCTGCGCGCGCTGCGTGCCCACTACGAGCGCGACGGCCACGGGTTGGTCCTGCGCGAGCTCGCCGGCGGATACGTCCTGTCCAGCCACCCGGACGCGGAGGTCGCCGCACGGCGCCTGTTCGCCAAGCCGCGCACGCCGCCGCTCACCGCCGCCCAGGCCGAGACGCTCGCCATCATCGCCTACCTGCAGCCGGTATCCCGGCCTGAGATCGCCCGCATCCGCGGGGTGAGCGCGGAGTCGGCGGCCACCACACTGCTCGAGCGCGGCATGGTCGAGGAGGCCGGCCGCTCCCAGTTCGGCGCGGTCATGTACCGCACCACCGACCTGTTCCTCAAGCTGTTCGGGCTCGATGCCACCGGCTCACTGCCCGAGATCGAGGGGTTCGACCCCTCGCCCGACTTCGAGCAGGAGCTCCGCGATCGCCTGCTGCGCGCCGGAGAGGTCCGGGCCGGCGTCGCCGGGATCACCGCCACCGGCCCGACCGCCGTGCCGGACCTGGAGGCGAGCGCCGTGCCCGATTACGAAGGTCACCACGAGGCCGACGACGAGGCGGCGGCCCGCGAGTTGGCCGGCAGAGCAGCCGACAACGAGCCTGCCGAGGCCGCCGACGATGATTGAGGTAGCGAGGGTCGCGCTTTGGCTCAGCGCCCGAGGAACCGCAGCAGCGCCTGCGCGTCGCGCTCCAATGCCCGCGCGACCGACTCGCTGAGCACACCGAACGGGCTGAAGTCGACGCCGGCGCCGCCGAACCGCCAGGCGCCGACCGCGCGACCTCCCGCCAGACCGATCCCGCGAAACACCCCGCCGGAGATGACCGTGCTCTCGTGGCCGCCCAGCACCGCCTCACGCGAGCGCCAGCCGAGCAGCAGCGGCTCGAACGAGCCCAGCAGCCGGGGTGGGGGAAGGCGCACCGTCGCGGCGCCGCCCGCCGCAGCCGTTCCGCCGTCCGCCCCTGCCAACTCCATCAGACCGCCGTCGCCCTCAACCACCCGCGAGCCGAGCGCCGCCAGTGCCCGGCGCACCGCTCCCAGCGGGGCGGCGAGCCATTTGGCGAGGTCGCGGGGGTCCGCGGGCGCGTGGCCGGCCAGGTAGCGCCGCGCGATCTCCGCGTAGCCACGCTCCGGATCGCGCCGCACGTCCGCGACCGCCCGCGGCGCCTCCGGCAGCCAGTCCGCAACGCGGGCGTAGAGCTGCTCGGTGCCGCCCGCGGCCAGCGGACCGCGGACGAGCACGCCGTCGAGTGACGCGCGGAACAGGACGTGGACGAGCCCCTGGCCCTCGGCCGGAATCCCCGCGGCGATCAGATGTTCACGCAGGGCGGTGCGAGACAGCGGTCCCTCGTCCGCCAGCCAGCGGTCGACGAGCGCCACCGCCCGGTCCGCGAGGTCGGCGTCGATCCCGAGCTGGGCCAGCCGGGTCATCGCGCCGGTTCGCTGCCACGGGGCGACGAGCGCCTGCAGGAGCGGATAGTCCTCGCGGGTCACGAGATGCAGCGTGCCGCGGTTCAGCCAGGTGACCAGCAGCGAACGCTCCTCGCCGAGCGCACGGTCGACGTCGCCCCCGGTCGTCTCGCGGGTGCGGGCTCGGATCGCCAGGCGAAACCCCCGTGGATCCTGTCCCTGGGTGGCCAGCAGCCGCCGGGCGACCGCCACCGGTCCCTCGGCGCCGGTCCCCAGGGGCGGTCCGGCGAGCCCCTGCGCGAGCAGGCGCCGGCGCAGAAGCGCCGGGGCGCGCCGCTCAGCCGCCACCACGGACCGCGAGCTGGCCGCAGGCGGCGGCGATGTCGCGGCCGCGCGTGAGGCGCACCGTCGCCCCGATCCCGTGATGCTCGAGCTCGGCCGCGAACGCGTCGATCGCCTTGGGCGAGGAGCCCTCATAGGGCGAGTCGGTCGGGTTGAACGGGATCAGGTTGACCTTGAACATCCGCGGGTCGAGTACCTGCGCGAGCTGGGTGGCCTGAACGTGGGAGTCATTGACGCCGGACAGCATCACGTACTCGACGAACACCATCCGGCGCTTGCGCTCATACCAGCGACGGCAGGCGTCCAGCACCTCCGACAGCGGGTAGCGGTCGTTGACCGGCATCAGCTCAGAGCGCAGCGCCTCGTCGGCGGCGTGCAGCGAGAGCGCCAGGCGGATGGGGGCCGGGTGCTCGGTGAGCCGATCGATGCCGGGGATCCAGCCGACCGTCGAGATGGCGGTACGGCGGTGGGTGATGCCGATCTCAGGCAGCCGCTCGCAGGCGGCGAGCACGTTGTCCAGGTTCATCATCGGCTCGCCCATCCCCATGAACACCGCGTGGTCGACGTCGCCGGTCCGGCGGAAGTGCAGCGCCTGATCGATGATCTCCGAGGCGGTGAGGTTGCGCCCGAACCTCATGGTCCCGGTCGCGCAGAACGAACAGGTGAGCGGGCATCCCGACTGCGAGGACAGGCACAGGGAGCGCCGCCCGTCGCGGTAGCGCATCAGCACCGCTTCGAGCGGGCGTCCATCGGCGGTGTGCATGAGCGCCTTCACCGTGCCATCGCGCGCATGGGCTTCCTCGACGACCTCGAGTGAGGAGAACGGCACCCGCTCGGCCAGCGCGGTGCGCAGCCCGAGCGGCAGGTCGGTCATCGAGTCGAAGCCGTCGGCCCCCGACGCCGCCCAGCGCCAGATCTGGCGGGCGCGATAGCGCGGCTGGTCGAGCTCGGTCAGCGTGCGGTCGAGCAGTTGAAGATCCATCGCGCCCACTATGGAAGCAGCCGCGCCTGCGATCCTCGGTGGATGCGCCTCCAGAAGTACATGGCCACCGCCGGCGTGGCCTCGCGCCGCGCCAGCGAGACGATGGTCGCCGCCGGCCGGGTCACAGTCAACGGGGAGACGGTCACCGATCCCGCCCGTGACGTCACCGACGCCGACGAGGTGCGGGTCGACGGGCGTCCGATCCGGGTCGGCGAATCGGAGGCCAGGGTCGTGTATGCGGTGCACAAGCCCGCAGGCGTCGTCTCGACCGCCAGCGACCCGCAGGGCCGGACCACGGTCGTCTCGCTGGTGCGCGTCGCGGCACGGCTGTATCCGGTCGGGCGCCTCGATGCCGAGTCGACCGGCCTGATCCTGCTCACCAACGACGGCGAGCTCGCCCATCGGCTCACCCATCCGAGCTTCGAGGTCCCGAAGACCTATCGGGCCCGTCTCGACGGATCGCCGATCACCGACGCGAAGATCCGCGCGCTGCGCTCCGGCGTCACGCTCGAGGACGGCCGCACCGCGCCGGCCCGCGTGCGACGGATCGGCGCGCGCGCAGACAACGCGATCGAGCTGACGATCCACGAGGGCCGCAATCGGCAGGTGCGCCGGATGTGCGAGGCCGTCGGTCACCGCGTGCGCACGCTCTCCCGGGTCTCCTTCGGGCCGTTGGAGCTCGGCAATCTGGCAGTCGGCACCTCGCGCCGCCTCAGCCCGGCCGAGGTGGAGACGCTGAGGCGCGCGTCACAATCCTGAAGCCCCTCCCATCGAGATGTCGACCTCCACACCCGCCTCCTCCGTGACGGCGCAGCCCGCACGGCCCGGCCGGCGCGCCCGTGACGCACGTGCCCGGCTGCAAAGCCGGCTCGGGCCGCGTGCCGGCATGGGCGGGCTCGGCGTGATCACCGTGATCACCCTGCTGCTCGTCCTCGATGCCACGGCGGGGCCGTCGATCCTCGTGCCGCGCAGCGGATTCGCCTACCCGGGCTGGGAGGCCGGCCCACTGCACCGCCTGCTCCCGGAGGTGCTCAGCAACCGCTTCGTCGTGCAGGACCTGCTCAGCGTCGCACTGGGCGTGCTGTTCGTCGCCTGGCTGATCGTGCTGGGGGCGCTGCCGTCGCTGAGCCGCCGCACGATCTGGACCGTCGTCATCGCGCTCCACGTGATCCTGCTCCTGGGCCCGCCGACGCAGCTCACCGACATGTTCAACTATCTCGGCTACGCGCGGCTGGGCGGGCTGCACCACCTCAACCCGTACACCCACCCGATCTCCTCAGAGACCTACGACCCGGCCTTCCTGCTCTCAAGCTGGCACGACCTCAAGAGCCCGTACGGCGAGCTGTTCACGATCGTCAGCTATCCGCTCGGGCTGATCTCGCTCGCCGCCGCGTACTGGATCGTGAAGGTCGTGACCGTGGCGCTCAGCCTGTGCTTCGTCTGGCTGATCGAGCGCTGCGCGACGCGGCTGGACGCCGACCCCAAGCGGGCGATCGCGTTCGTCGCGCTGAACCCGATCTTCATCGTCTACGCGGTCGGCGGCTTCCACAACGACTTCTTCATGCTGGTGCCGATGATGGGCGCCCTGCTGCTGGTGCTCTCCGGGCGGGACCGCTCCGCCGGGGCCTGCCTGATGGCGGCGATCGCCGTCAAGTTCACCGCGGTGCTGCTCGGTCCGTTCCTGCTCATCCCGCTCGCCACCTGGCCGCGACGGCGCCGGTTCGTGGAAGGGGGTGTGATCGCCCTGATCCCGATCATTGCGGTGAGCCTCGCCCTGTTCGGCACATCGTTGCCCAACCTCTCCCAGCAGAGCACGCTGCTCACGAACTTCAGCGGCCCCAACCTGGTCGGGCTGATCTTCGGTGTCGGTGGTTCCCCGACCATCCTGCACATCGCGACGGTGCTGCTCGTGGCGGTGGTCGCCTACCAGCTCGTGCGCCGTCGCGATCGCTGGCTGGAGGGCGCCGGCTGGTCGACCGTGGCGCTCGTCCTCAGCCTCTCCTGGGTGGTGCCCTGGTACGTGGTGTGGGTGATGCCGTTCGCGGTCCTCGGCCGCTCGAGGGGACTTCGGTGGGCCTCGGTGCTGATGACCGTCTGGCTGCTGCTGACGTTCGCACCGTCGACCACTCAGTTCATGAACGACCACGATCTCAGCCTGCTGACGATCACCAAGGCGGGCCGGGCGGCGCTCTCGCTGCAGCACCGGCTGGCCTTCTGAGTACCACCCGTGCGCTCCCGGCTTCGCCTCGATCCGTTCGAGCTCGGAGTGCTCGCCCTGCTCGCGGCGCTGTCGATGTGGGACGTCGCGTCGGACCTGGTCATCGCCCACGCACACGCGCTCATCTGGACGCGCACCGACGGCTTCTTCCCCGTCGACCAGCTCCAGTATCTCTCCTGGATCCGGTCCTCCTCCCAGCATTGGCTGATCGGCGACCTGTTCGTGCTGCGGCCGACCCCGGCCGACTATCTGCAGCCGGCGATCCTGCTCTCCGGACTGCTCGTCCGCGCCGGAGTCGCCACCTGGCTGGCGCTGATGCTGTGGAAGCCGGTCGCCGTGCTCGTCATCGTGCTCGCCGCGGTGGCTCTCTCCCGGCGCTGCTTCGAGCGGGCGTTCGACCGTCGCGCGGCCCTGGTGCTCGCGGTCTTCTACGCCTCGCTGAGCGACGTCAACCATTCCCTCGGCGTGATCGGGGACATGATGTCGATGTGGCAGTCCTGGGGATATCCGTTCGGCCTGATCGCCGCCGCGCTCATCACCTTCGGGCTGATCAGGTACGCCGACGCCAGGGATCGGGGAGAGCTGACGGTGGTCCCCGGGCTGCTGGGAGCACTCGCGGCGGCACTCCATCCCTGGCAGGGCGAGCTGATGTTCGGCATCGTGGTCATCGCCGAGCTCTGCCGGGCCGCGGAGACCCGCCGCCGGCGCGGATCCGGTGAGCGGCGGGCGGCCGACCGCACGCTCGCGCTGGCGGCGTTGACGCTGACTCTGGTCGCGCTGCCGCTGCTGTACTACTACGGCCTGGGTCACCTCGACGCGGTCTGGCGGATGGGCCAGCAGCGCGCCCGGCACTCCTTCTCCACGTCGGCGACGCTGCTCGCCGCGGCCCCGTTGCTCGCGGTCGCGCTGCTCGGGTACCGCGGTCGACCGCAGGACACCCTCGAGCTGCTGTTGCGCGCCTGGCTGCCCACCGCTGCGCTGATCTGGGTGTTCTCCCAGAGCGCGCTCGGCGCCACCCCGCTGCACGCCGTCGGCGGGCTACCGCTGCCGCTGGCGGTGCTCGCGGTCCGCGGCGTCCACCGCGCGGGGCTGGATCGGCTGCCCGGCGGCCGCCTGCTCGCATGCCTGGCGGTCGCGGTGGTGACGATTCCGGCGACCGCGTACTGCATGGGGTATGCGCACACCTTCCTGAAGCCCGCAAGCGACAACGCGAACTTCGTCACACGCTCCGAGAGCCGTGCGCTGAGCTACCTCAGCGCCGCCGGGCGCCACGGGGGTGTGCTCGCCGCCTTCCGGCTCGGCCAGCTCGTGCCCGGCGTCACCGGCCACAGCACGTACGTCGGCGACTGCCTGTGGTCTGAGCCGCGCTGTGACGCACGCAAGCGGGCGATGGAGGCACTGTTGCAGGGCCGGACGGCGCCCTCCGCAGCGCAGCGATTCGTCCGCTCGACCGGCGCCGGATGGGTGCTCGGCGGATGCGGCGCCCGCCGCGCTGCGATCGACCGTGAGCTGGGTCGGCTATGGGTCGACGAGGTGCCGCTGGGATGCGCGACCGTCTGGCAGCTTCGATCGCGCAGTGGGCCCTAGTATCCGCGCGATGCGTCTGTTCGCGCTCCGAGGCGCCAATAGCGTCGAGGCCAACGGCAAAGCCGCGATCCTCGATGCCACCGACGCGCTCATCCGCGAGATGATGAGCCGCAACGCGATCGCCGTCGACGCGTTCGTCAGCTGCATCTTCACGCTCACGCCGGATCTCGACGCGGAGTTCCCGGCGGTCGCCGCGCGGCGCCTGGGTTTTGACCGGGTGCCGCTGCTCTGCGCCCGGGAGATCCCCGTGCCCGGCGCTCTGCCGTCGGTGATCCGCGTCCTCGCCCACTACTACGCCGATCCTGAGCACGAGCCCCAGCACGTCTACCTCGGGGCGACGCAGGCGCTACGGCAAGACCTCACGTCCGCCCAATAAACGTCCCAATAATCTGATCGACCCATGCCGATCGAGTTCGGAGAGCGCATCCGCCGGATCCCCGCCTACCCGCTGGCGGCCGGCTACGACCTCGGTGAGGACGTGGCGATGCTCGCGTCCAACGAGTCCTGCTTCGAACCTCATCCGGACGCGATTGCGGCCGCTCACCAGGCGCTGGCCGGGGTCAACCGGTACCCGGACCCGGCCTACCAGCCGCTGCGCCAGGCGCTCGCCGACCGCTACGGGATCCCCTTCTCGCGCATCGTGCTCGGCAATGGCTCGTGCGACATCCTGCTGTGCGCGGGGGAGGCGCTGCTGGAGCCGGGCGCCGAGGTCGTCTATTCCTGGCCCGCGTTCTCGGTGTATCCCCATCTTGCGGCGGCCTCGGGCGGACGGGCGATCGAGGTCCCGCTCGACTCCGATGACCGCCACGACCTCGACGCGATGGCTGCCGAGATCACCGTCGCCACCCGTCTGGTGCTCGTCTGCAACCCGAACAACCCGACGTCGACCTCCGTCGGGCTCGACGCTGTCGAGCGATTCCTGCAGCGCGTGCCGAGGCACTGCGCGGTGATCCTGGACGAGGCCTACTGCGAGTTCGCGCTGGTCCTCGGCGATACCTACGCCTCCCTGCAGCTGCTGCGCCGCCACCCGAACCTGATGCTGCTACGCACATTCTCCAAGGCCTACGGGCTGGCCGGGATGCGGGTCGGCTATGGACTGTGCGGCTCCGAGGACCTGCGCGCGGCGATCGACCAGGTCCGCCAGCCCTTCTACCTCAACGCCCCCGCCCAGGCTGCCGCCGTGCAGGCGCTCGCTCATCAGGACGAGGTCGAACGCCGGGTCGTCCACACCGTGGGGGCGCGGCTGGAGCTGAGCGACGGACTGCGCGGGCTCGGTTGCTGGGTGGCCGAGTCGGACGCCAACTTCGTGTGGACCCACCTGCCCGACCCGGACGTCGAGGCGGAGATCGTCGGGGGCCTGCGCGAGCGCGGCGTGCTCGTGCGGGCCGGTTCCTCGCTGGGACGGGCCGGGGCGCTGCGGGTGACGATCGGGACCGAGGGCGAGAACCAGCGCTTCCTCGAGGCGATGGGTGAGCTTCTCTAGCGCGGTGGGGACGGCGGCGACGGTCGAGGTCCCGCCGGTCGATGGCGGCGCGGTCCGCGACGGCGCCGCGCCCCCGCTGTGGCGCTGGTGGGTGTGGGTGGTCGTCGCCGCCGCGGTGATCGGCGGCGCGGTGGCGGTCGTGCTCGCGACCGGCATGACGCCGTCGTTCGACGCCTACGGCTGGCTGGTCTGGGGCCATCAGGTCCTGTACGGCAACCTCAACCTCAACGCGGCGCCGTCGTGGAAGCCGTTGATGATCATCTTCACGCTGCCGATGGCGTTGTTCGGTACCGGCGACCTGCCGCCACGGCTGCTGGCGATCGCGACCACCGCCGGGACGCTCGCCACCGCGCCGTTCGCGGCGCGGATCGCCTATCGGCTGCTCGTGACCGACCGTGGACCATCGTTGACGCGGCGGGTGCGGGGCGCGGCATGGGTGGCCGGGCTGATCGCGGCCATCGCGGTCCTCGGTCTGCAGGGTCTGCCGATACCGAGCACCGGGCCCCCGCAGAGCCTGTGGCGGCTCACCTTCATCGCCGACTCCGATCCGCTGTGCGCCGCGATCGTGCTCGCCGCGGTCGACGCGCACTTGGCGCGTCGTCCCAAGCTCGCCTATCTGCTCCTGTTCTTTGCCGGCCTGAACCGGCCCGAGGCCTGGGCGATCGTCGGGCTCTACGGCCTGTACCTGATGTGGAAGGTGCCGGGTACGCGCGCACTGGTGCTCGGCAGCTGGGTGCTGACCGCGGTCGCCTGGTACCTGCCGACGGCGGTCGCCGCCAAGTCGATCTTCCAGGCGAGCAAGCTCGACCAGGGCAAGGCCAGCACGATCACCGGCGAGCCCGTGTGGCCGGTCATCCAGCGATGGGCGACCTTCTACGAGTGGCCGATGCAGGTCGCCGCACTGCTCGGAGTCGTGTTCGGCGTGCTGCGCCGGGACCGCGGGGTGCTGCTGATCACCGCCGCCTGTGCGGTGTGGCTCGCGGTCGAGATGCTGTTCGCTCTGCACGGCTTCTCGGCGGTGGCCCGGTACATGATCGAGCCCGCGGACCTGATGGTCGCGGTCGGCGCCTACGGGATCGGCCAGGCGCTCGCCGGGCCGTGGAAGGGGCTCAGCCGCCGCTCCGGGCGCTGGGCGCTGGCGATCGCTGCACCGCTGGTCGCGGTCGGCCTCATGGCGGGCCTCGGGTACTTCCTGCACATCCGTCAATCGCGGGTCCGCGGCCTGGTTCCGGCGGTTCGCAACTACGGCAGGGTCAAGCACCACCTCACCGAGGCGGTGGCGCGCGCCGGGGGATCGGCGGCGGTGCTCGCGTGCGGGCCGCCGGCGGCGAAGAACCAGTTCCAGACCCAGATGGCGTGGACGATGGGGCTCAACGGCAACCAGGTCCTGTTCAACCCGTCCTGGCTGATCCGCCACCACACCCGGATGGTGCTCTTCACCCAGTTCGGCGCCAACAGCTGGCGGGTCCGCGCGTTGAACATGCCCGCCTCGATCGCGGCCCGCTGCGATCGTCAGATGGATGTGACCATCTCCTGACCGGGCTGGCGCTCGCCGCGCCGCGCCTGGTAGAAATAGACGCGCGCATGAGCGAACGCACCATCAGCTTCGGCAGCGATTCCTCCTTCCGGTGGTGCTTCTACGCGCGCTATCACGCCTGGCGATTGAGCTAGGCGCTCGGCCCACTCCCAGCCCGCGAGCCGCGCGGCAGATCCGGAGGTCGGGCGCCGACATCTGCGTTGTGCGGGTCCGCTGGCGGACCCGCTTGCGCCCGCGGCTCGGGCAGATCGACCTTCAGGCGTTGTAGAAAGGGAACCGAGTGAGATGCACCAGATGAGCGCCACGGCGCAGACCGGCGAGGAACCTCTCGATGATCACGGGGTATTGCTGACGATGTCCGATCCCTCCACGCGCAGCGGCCGCATCCGCGACCAGCGGATCCTGCGCCACGTGCCGCTGTCGGCCCCCAGCCGGTTGATGGAGGAGATCCCGCTCTCCGACGTCCATGCCGAGGTGCTGCTGCGCGGCCGCGCCGACGTGCAGGGAGTCCTGCGAGGCGAGGATGACCGGCTGCTGGTGGTCGTCGGACCGTGCAGCGTGCACGACGTCGACGCGACCCGTGAGTACGCGGAGCGCCTCTCCGAGGAGGCCGCCGAGTACGACGAGGACCTGTGCATCGCGATGCGTGTCTACTTCGAGAAGCCGCGGACGACGATCGGCTGGAAGGGCCTGATCAACGATCCGCATCTCGACGGCTCAAGCGACGTGAACACCGGCCTGCGCATGGCCCGCCAGCTGCTCGTCCAGGTGCTCGGCGTCGGACTGCCGGTCGGCTGTGAGTTCCTGGACCCGATCACCCCGCAGTACATCTCCGACGCGGTCTGCTGGGGGGCGATCGGTGCGCGCACCGTCGAGAGCCAGATCCACCGCCAGCTCGGTTCGGGTCTGTCGATGCCGATCGGGTTCAAGAATCGCACCGATGGCGACGTGCAGGTCGCGGTCGACGCCGTTCGCGCCGCCGGCGTGGGGCACGCGTTCGCCGGCATCGACGCTCAGGGGACGCCGGCGATCCTCTACACGACCGGCAACCCGGATTGTCACGTGATCCTGCGTGGCGGGCGCGGCATCACCAACTACGACGCCGCCTCGGTCCAGGCCGCATGCGAGCGGCTGACAGCGGTCGGTCTGCCCGAGCGGGTGATGATCGACCTCTCCCACGACAACTCCGGCAAGCGGCCTGAGCGCCAGCCGCAGATCGCCGTCGAGGTCGGCGACCAGATCGCGGCCGGCGACGGCCGGATCGTCGGCGTGATGATCGAGTCGTTCCTGGTCGAGGGCCGTCAGGACCACGATCCCGCCGACCCCGACCGCCCGCTCGTCTACGGCCAGTCGATCACCGACGGTTGTATCGGCTGGGAGCAGACCGTCGAGGTACTCGACGGGCTGGCCTCGGCCGTCCGCGCGCGGCGCGAGCGCTGAGCGGACCTTCCGGAGCGGTGGGCGACGTGAGGATCGCGGTGCTCGGCGTGGGGCTGATCGGTGGCTCGGTCGCGCTCGCTGCTCGCCAGCGCCTGGACGCCGAGGTCGTCGGGTGGGACCCGGCGTCCCAGGCGGCCCACACGGGGCTTGAGCGCGGGGCACTGCACCGCGCGGCCGGATCGGTCGCCGAAGCCGTCGACGGCGCGGACGCGGTCTTCTGCGCGGCGCCCGTGGCGCGCCTGGAGGCGCTGGTCGCCGAGGCGCTCGACGGGGCGGGCCCGGAGTGCGTCGTCACCGACGTCGGCTCGACCAAGCGAGCCGTGACCGCCGCCTTCGCGGATCCGCGATTCGTCGGCGGCCATCCACTCGCGGGAGCCGAGACGGCGGGGGTGGCCCATGCACGAGCGGACCTGTTCGACGCCGCCGTCTGGTACCTCACCCCGCGTGAATCGACCTCCGGCGTGCTCTACGAGCGGTTGTACCGGCTGTTGCGCGGGATCGGTGCCCACCCCGCGGCGATCGACGCCGACACGCACGATCGCGTGCTCGCCGCCGTGTCGCATCTCCCGCACGTGCTCGCCAACGTGCTCGTGGCCCAGGCAGCGGCCACATTGCACGCGGGCGGGGAGCGGCTGCCTGCGACCGGCCCGAGCTTCCGCGACGCCACGCGCGTCGCCGGCGCGCCGAGCGCGATCTGGACCGACATCTATCTCGCCAACCGAGACGCCCTTCTACGCGAGCTCGACGGCGCGCTCGCCCGGCTGCGGGCGGTTCGCGAGTCGCTGGAGCGCGGCGACCCGGAGGCCATCACCGCATGGAACGATGCCGCAGCCGAGGATCGGCGGACCCTGCTGGAGTCCCATCTCGCCGGTGAGGAGGTCTTCCAGCTGCGGGCCTCGGTGCCCAACCAGCCGGGCGTCGTCGCCCGGATCGCGCTGGAGCTCGGCCGTGCCGGAGTCAACATCGCCGACATGGCGCTGTCGCCGGCGCCCGACATGAGCGAGGGCGTGATCGCGCTGTGGATCGCCGGCAGCCAGGCATCGGCCCGCGCCGCGTCGCTGATCGAGGCACTCGGGTTCCCGGTGGCGAGGGGGTGAACGGGGTGTTCGCAGCGGCGACGGCGGTGCGCGTCGCACCCGGTTCGCCGCCGGCCCACTGGTCGCTGCGGGTCCCGGGCTCCAAGTCCCTGACCAACCGCGCGCTGCTGCTCGCCGGGGTCGCGGAGGGGACGACGCGGCTGATTGCACCGCTGATCGCCGATGACACCGAGGTGATGATGGCGGCCCTGCAGCAGCTCGGTGCCCGCGTGGGCCGGGTGGCGGGCGCCGACGGAGACGACGTGACGGTGCTGGGGCTGGGCGGACCGCCGGCCGCGGCGGCAGGGAGGACCGCGGTCGACTGCGGCATGGCCGGAACGGTCGGGCGGTTCCTCGTGCCGGTGCTCGCCGCCGGCAGCGGTCGCTTCGCAGTCGACGGCCACCCGCAGCTGCGCCGCCGCCCGCTCGGGCCGCTGCTTGCCGCCCTGCGAGCCCAGGGCGCCGAGATCGAGGGCGAGTCGCTGCCGCTGGTGGTGACCGCGCACGGGCTGGCGGGCGGCGTGATGGAGGTCGACGCCTCGGTCTCCAGCCAGTTCGTGTCGGGACTGGCGATCGCCGCGCCACTCGCCCGCGCGGCGACGACGCTGCGCTTCGGCGTTTTGGTGAGCGCGCCGTACCTCGACCTGACGTTGGACACGATGCGGACGTTCGGGGCGTCGGTGACGCGTACCGACGGTGAGCTCCGGATCGAGGAGGGCGGCTACCGCGCCGTGGAGGCACTGGAGATCGAGCCCGACGTCTCGACCGCCTCCTACTTCCTGGCCAGTGCCGCGGTCACCGGCACCACGGTGACCCTCCCCGGGCTGGACCTCGACACTACGGGGCAGGGGGACATCGAGCTCGTCGGACATCTGCAGGCGATGGGCTGCGAGGTCGCGGCGCGGGCACCGCTGTCGCTCACCGGACCCTCGCGGCTGCGCGGCGTCGAGGTCGACATGAACTCCAGCTCGGACGTGTTCATGACGCTCGCCTGCGCGGCGCCGTTCGCCGCCGGGCCGACGACGATCACCGGGATCGGCCACGCCCGGGTCAAGGAGTCCGACCGGGTCGACGCCACCGCACGCAACCTGCGCGCGCTCGGGATCGAGGTCGAGGAGGGGCGCGACTGGCTCCGAGTCCATCCCGGGACCCCGCGGCCGGCCCGGCTGCCGACCTTCGACGATCACCGCATCGCGATGGCGTTCTCGCTGATCGGCACGCGGGTCGGGATCGAGCTCGAGGATCCGGGCGTCGTGGCCAAGACATGCCCCTCGTTCTTTGCCCTGTGGCCGCGGACAGGCGCGGTCGTGGAGGCGGCGAGATGACCGTCGTGGCGATCGACGGCCCCGCCGGGGCGGGCAAGTCGACCGTCGCGCGCGCGGTCGCGCAGCGGATCGGAGGGGTCTACCTCGACTCCGGCGCGATGTACCGGGCGGTGGCGCTTGCGGCGCTGCGACGCGGCATCGATCCCGGTTCGGCGGGTCAGCTTGCGGCGATCGTCTCGATCGAACTCGAGCCGGGGATCGTGATCCTCGACGGCGAGGAGGTCACCACGCTCATCCGCGAGCCCGCGGTCACGGAGGCCGCGTCGATGGCGGCGGCAGTACCGGAGGTGCGCGAGGCGATGGTCGGCCAGCAGCGGGCGTTGCTCGGCTCCGGGGGCGACTGGGTCGCCGAGGGGCGGGACATCGGGACCGTCGTCTGGCCCCAGGCCGAGGTCAAGGTGTTCCTCACCGCCTCCCCGGAGGCTCGCGCGCAGCGCCGCGCCGCCGAGCTCGATCTCCCGGTGTCAGAGGTGCTCGCGCAGGTCCAGGAGCGCGACGCCCGTGACATCGCGCGCACCCACTCGCCACTGCGCGCCGCTGACGACGCGGTGACGCTGGACACGACCGGCCTCTCGCTGGAGGAGGTCGTCGAGCGGGTGGCTGCGCTGGTCGCCGCGGCGCACGCCTGACCCCGGGGCATACTGAGGGGCCTATGAAGGTCGCAATCGTCGGATATCCCAATGTCGGCAAGTCCTCGCTGGTCAACCGTCTCACCGAGTCCCGGGAGGCGGTCGTGCACGAGCGGGCCGGCATCACGCGCGATCGCAAGGAGCTGCGCACCGACTGGAACGGACGTCAGCTGACGCTGATCGACACCGGCGGCGTCGACCTGGAGGATGCCGACGCGATGGCCGCGCAGATCCAGGCCCAGTCCCGCGCCGCGCTCGCCGAGGCCGACGTGGCGGTACTGGTCGTCGACGCCCGCGCCGGAAGTCGCCCGGGTGACCAGGAGCTGGCCGAGATGCTGCGCCGGGGGCCGCTGCCGGTGCTCGTCGCCGCCAACAAGATCGACTCGGTGAAGGACCTTCCGCTCGCCGCCGACTTCTACTCGCTCGGGTTCGGCGAGCCGATCGCCGTCTCCGCGGCCCAGGGGCTGGGCACCGGCGACCTGCTCGACCGCATCGTCGCCCTTGCGCCCGAGGCCGCCGACCACGACGGCGGTCCCGAGGACGCGATCCGTCTGGCGCTGATCGGCCGCCCGAACGTCGGCAAGTCCTCGATGCTCAACCGCTTTGCCGGCTCCGAGCGCGTCATCGTCTCCGAGGTCGCCGGCACCACGCGTGACGCGATCGACCTGCCGCTGCGCTTCGGCGAGCGCGACATCGTGCTCGTGGACACGGCCGGCCTCCGACGCCAGGCGAAGGTGGGGGACTCGGTGGAGTACTACACCTCGCTGCGCTCCGAGCGAGCCGCGCAGCGCGCCGACGTGGCGCTCGTCGTCTGCGATGCGACCGACGGTGTGACCACCCAGGACCTGCGGATCGCCGAGCTGGCGATGAAGTCCGGCTGCGCGACGGCGCTCGTGCTCAACAAATGGGACATCGCCCAGGACGTCGATCTCGACCACGAGCGAGCCCGCGTGTTGCGCAAGCTGCGACTGCGTCCGCGCGTGCTCACCGCCTCGGCGAAGACCGGCCGTCACGTGGAGCGGCTGCTGGTGGAGGCGGTCGCGCTCGCCGATCGCTCACGCACCCGGATCCCGACGCCGCAGCTCAATCGCTTCCTGTCCGAGGCGGTGGCGCTGCGCCAGCCGCCGGTCGGCAACAGCGGCAAGGGAGCCCGGTCGGGCCACCGCCTGCGGCTGCTGTTCATGACCCAGACCGAGGAGCGCCCGCCGAGGTTCACCATCCAGGTCAACTCGCGCGCCCGGGTGACTCGGGACTACGCGTATTTCCTGGAGAACCGCCTGCGCGAACGCTACCGGCTGGAGGGCGTGCCGACGATCATCGACTTCGTCGAGCGTGGCGAGCAGGGGCAGGGCGGAGCGTCCGCCGGCGGCGACGGCCGCTCCCGGCGCCGGACGCCGGCCTGATCCGTCCGCTCCGATGATCGCGCGCGTGCAGCCGCTGACCCGCACGCGTGCGGTCCGCGGCCCGTTCGACTACGCGGTGCCCGGCACGATGGCGGACGAAGTGGCGGTCGGCTCGCTGCTGCGCGTGCCGTTCGCGCGAAGGCGCGAGCTCGGGGTGGTCGTCGAGCTCGCCGATCGCTCCGAGCTGGCGCCCGACCGGCTCGCCGAACCCGAGCGGGTGATCGGAGCCGGACTCACTCCGGAGCTCGTCGCCCTCGCCGAGTGGATGGCGCGGGAATACTGCTCGACCCCCGCGCGCGCCCTGTCGTTGATGCTCCCGGCGGGCGCGGCCGCGGGGCGCGGAGCCAAACGCTCGCTCGCGGCCACCCTCACCGCCGATGGCGCCGCCGCGCTGGGTCTCCCGCGGAGTGGAGGCCATCTCAACGACGTCACACGTCGTTCCGATGCCCAGGACCCGACCGGGCCGCGGCTCACCGACGGACAGCGCACGCTGCTGCACGAGCTCTCAGCCCGCGGGGGCACCGCGCTCGCCGCCGAGCTGGGTACCGAGGCGCTGCGCCGCCTCGAGCGCCGGGGCCTGGTCACGATCGCGCCGCGGATCGTCCCGCGCCGGCCCGCCAACCTCACCGTCGGCCGGGCCGACGTCCTCGCCCCGCCGCTGACCGCCGAGCAGCGCACCGCGGCCGACGCGCTGCTCGCCGCGCTCCGCGAGCCCGGTGGCGCAGCGGGCGAGGAGTTCCTGCTGCAGGGCGTCACCGGCTCGGGCAAGACGGAGGTCTACCTCGCCGCGGTTCAGGTCGCGCTCGACATCGGGCGCACGGCGATCGTGCTCGTGCCGGAGATCGCGCTCACGCCGCAGGCTCTCGGCCGCTTTCAGGCCCGCTTCGGCGACGTCGTCGCGGTTCTGCACTCGGCGCTGTCGGATGGCGAACGCCACGACGAATGGATGCGGCTGCGCGCCGGGGAGGCGCGCGTCTGCGTGGGGCCGCGCTCCGCCGTGCTCGCCCCGCTGCAGGACGTCGGACTGATCGTCGTCGACGAGGAGCACGAGAGCTCCTACAAGCACGAGGGCGACCCGCGCTACGACGCCCGGGGCGTGGCGCGCTGGCGCGCGCAGCACCATGGCGCGCTGCTGGTGTTCGGGTCGGCGACTCCACGCCCGGAGACGGTGCTCCAGATGCGCCGGCTCTCGCTGCCGCGCCGTGTCGACGGCCGTGCGATGCCGCCGGTCGAGCTGCTCGACATGCGCGAATCCCACCAGCCGCTGCACCCTGAGACGCGCATGGCGCTCGCCGACCTGCGCCACGGCGGCGGCAAGGCGATCATGCTGCTCAACCGCCGGGGCTGGTCGAACTTCCTCTCCTGCCGGTCCTGCGGACACGTCTGGCTGTGTCCCAACTGCGACGTGGCGCTCGTCCTGCATGGCGCCAGCCGGACGGCGCAGTCGCTGCACGGCTATGTGGCCTGCCATCACTGCGGGCATCGCGAGCCGGTCCCCGAGCGCTGCACCGAGTGCGCCTCGGTGTCGGTTGCCCGGCACGGTGCCGGCACCGAGCGGGTCGAGCACGAGTTGCGCGAGGCGGTCGGCACCGACCGCTTCCCGGTGTTCCGCCTCGACGCCGGCGCGGCCACGCTGGAGGCACGGGCGCGCACGTTGCAGGCGTTTGAGCGGGCGCCGGCGGGGGTGCTCGTCGGCACCCAGATGGTCGCCAAGGGGCACGACTTCCCCGACGTCTCGCTCGGGGTGGTGCTCGACGCCGACCAGACGCTGCGCTTCCCCGACTTCCGCGCCGAGGAGCGGACGTTCGCGCTCGTCACGCAGCTTGCCGGTCGGATCGGCCGCGGCGGCGGGGCGGGGGAGTCGGCGGCGCCACAGGGTCGCGTGCTCGTGCAGACGCTCGCGCCAGACGCGCGACCGCTGCAATTCGCCGCCGAGCATGATTCCGACGGCTTCGTCGCCGATGAGCTCACCCGCCGCCGGGCGCTCTCCTATCCGCCATACGCGTCGCTGATCAGGATCATCTGCTCCTCCGAGGAGGAGTCACCCGCGCTCCAGGCCGCGGTCAAGATCCACGAACGGCTGGTCCACGGAGACGCGATGCTCCTCGGGCCGGCGCCGCTGTTCAAGCTGCGCGGCCGGTTCCGGACGCAGATCGTGGTCAAGGCGCGCGAGCGCCAGCCGGCCATCGATGCGGTCGGCGCAGCCGTCGACGAGGTCGGACCCGCCGCGGCCCGCGCCGGCGTCAACGTCAGCGTCGACGTCGACCCCCAGTAGCGACAGCGCCGGAATGCCCTATCTACACTGGAGTTGATGACCGAAAACGCCACCGACGCAGAGCTCGACGCGGTCGAGGTCGAAGCCGAGGAGGACGAGCCGCTCGAGCTCGACGCGGAGACGCGCGCCCGGCGCGACCGCGCGCTCGCCTACGTCCGGAAGTTCGGCGACCCGGTGCTGCGCACGCGCGCCCGCGATGTCGATCGCTTCGACGAGGAGCTCGTCCAGGAGGTCGAGCGGATGGGCCGGCTGATGAACGACGCAATCGGCGTCGGCCTGGCCGCGACCCAGGTCGGTGTCCTGCACCGCGTCCTGGTCTACCGCGTCCACCCACAGTCCCCGGTGGCCGCCCTGGTCAACCCCGAGCTCGAATGGGCCGGGCGGGAGGCGGAGACGCTCGAGGAGGGCTGCCTGTCGCTGCCGGGCGTGCACGTCCAGGTCGAACGTCCGGTGTTCGTTCGCGTCCGCGCGCGCAACGAGCACGGCGAGCCGATCGTGATCGAGGCCTCCGGCCTGGAAGCGCGGGTCATCCAGCACGAGATGGACCATCTCGACGGCGTGCTCGTGCTCGACCGGATCTCGCGCTCGGAGCGCAAGGAGGCCATGAAGGCCCTGCGCGCGGCGCTCGGCGACGGCTGACCCGCCGCCGGGTCCATCTTCATGCGGACCGTCTACCTGGGCACCTCGCCGTTCGCCGCCGCCGTGCTGCGAGCGCTCGCGGCGACCGCCCACCGTCCCGCGCTGGTCGTCACCCGTCCCGACCGGCCCCGCGGCCGCGGGCGCCGGCTCGCTGCCCCGCCAGTCGCCATGCGGCGCGCGATCTGGGCCTCGAGCTCGACCAGCCCGCGTCGGTCAATGACGAGCAGGCCCGTGCCCGGATCGCGGCCGCGGCGCCCGAAACGCTCATCGTCTGTGCGTTCGGCGCACTGATCAAGGAGCCGCTGCTGTCCGACCACGAGGTCCTCAACGTCCACCCCTCGCTGCTGCCGCGCTGGCGAGGCGCGGCACCGGTGGAGCGGGCGATCATGGCCGGCGACGACCGCACCGGGGTCTGCATCATGAGGCTCACCGCCGGTCTCGACACCGGGCCTGTCGCGTTGCGTGCCGAGGAGCCGATCCAGTCCGGCGACACCTACGGCACGCTCTCCGAACGGCTGCAGACGCTCGGCAGCCGCCTGCTGATCCAGGCGCTTGACGCGGGGGCGGACGGCCTGCGGTTCGAGGAACAGTCCGAGCAGGGGGTCACCTACGCCGAGAAGATCGCCGCCGAGGACCGGATTCTGGACGGCACGGCCGCCGCGGCGCAGGCACTCGAGCGCCGGGTGCGGGCGCTCAGCCCGCACATCGGCGCAGCGCTCGAGCTTCCCGGTGGAGACCGGCTCGGGGTGTGGGCGGCCCACGCTCGCTCGGCAGCTGCGGGCGACCCGGCCCCCGGCGTGCTCGACCTGGCGTCGTCCGCGCCGGTGCTCGGTTGCTCGGGCTCGGGTGCGCTCGTCCTCGACGAGGTCCAGCCCGCCGGGGGGCGGCGGATGGAGGCGGCGGCCTGGGCCCGCGGCCACACCCGCCGGTGAGCGAGATCTCTCCGGCGCGGACGTGCGCGTTCACGGTCGTACGGCGGGTGTTCGAGCACGACGCCTACGCCGACCGCGCGCTCGCCGCCGAGGCGCGCGGGCTCGGCCCGCGTGACCGGGCGCTCGCGACCGCCCTCTCCTACACCACGGTGCAACGCCGAGCGACGCTCGACCACGTCCTGTCGGCGCTGTCGAACCGGCCGCTGGCCCGTCTGGATCCGGTGGCACTCGCCTCGCTGCGTCTCGGGCTGGCGCAGCTGCTGCTGCTCGACGGGATCGCCGATCACGCAGCCGTGCACGAGTCCGTCGAGCTGGCCAAGCGATCCTCCCGGGGCGCCGCCTCGTTCGTCAATGCCGTGCTGCGCCGCGCCGTCCGGGAAGGGCCCGCCCTGCTCGCCGAGCTCGACGACGCCACGCCGGCGCAGGCGGCGGTGCTGTACTCGGTGCCGGAGTGGCTGGCCGAGATGTGGTTCCAGGAGCTCGGCGCCGAGCAGGCCCGGGCGCTGCTGGCTGCCGTCAACCGCGCGCCCGAGTCGGCGGTGCGCGTCAACACGCTCGTTGCCACCCCCGCCGTCGTGGCGGCGGCGCTGCCCGTTGCAAGCCGTCCCGCATCGATCCCGGAGGGCCTGGTCCTCGACGGGCCGTTCGATCTGGAGGGCTCCAAGCTGTGGCACGAGGGAGCGATCATGGGCCAGTCGCGCGGATCGATGGCGCCTGGGCACCTCCTCGATGTGCAGCCCGGCGAGCGCGTGCTCGACCTGTGCGCGGCGCCCGGCGCCAAGACGGGCCAGCTGGCCGCCAGGATGCGCGACGAGGGGCGTCTGCTCGCGGTCGAGCGCCACCCCGGTCGCGCCGCGGCGCTGCAGCGCACGCTCGGCCGGATGCGGGTCCACTGCGCCGAGGTGGCGGTCGCCGACGCCGGTGAGCTGCAGACCGAGGAGCGGTTCGATCGCGTGCTGGTCGACCCGCCGTGCAGCGGCCTGGGAACGCTGCAGTCGCGTCCTGACATCCGCTGGCGAGTAACCCGCGAGCGCGTCGCCGCGCTGCCCGACGTCCAGCTGCGGATCCTCCGCTCGGGCGCGCGGCTGGTGATGCCCGGCGGGACGCTGGTCTACTCGGTCTGCACGATCTCGCGGGCCGAGTCCGAAGGTGTGATCGAGCGCTTCCTTGAGGCAGAGCCCGGGTTCGAGGTCGCGCCGGTCGCCGGCGCCGCGGACGAGGGGCCGTTCCGGCGGCTGCTGCCGCATCGCGACGGCACCGACGGCTTCTTCATCGCGCGTCTGGGACGCCGGCGCGCTGCATAGGCATTGGCCCGCCAGGGTGACCGGTTAGGCTTGGAGGCCGGCGATGAGCGAGCCAGCGGTCAACCTCGGTCCCGAGTGTCCCCACTGTCACGAGCCGTGGCTGCGTCCGACGACGGTCCCGGGCCGCTACCGCTGCGTCTACTGCCTGCAGCGCTATGAGCTCGTGTCGGTCTGCCCCAACTGCGGCGAACACTCGACGATCGTGCGCATGTCGAGCACGGCCCTGGTGGAGTGCAACCACTGCCAGGCCTCGATGCTCGTCGCCGTCTGAGCCCGTTCCGCCGCCGGCGCATATCCTGCACCCCTCGATGGCGCCTCACGATTTCCGGCCGGTCACGCTCATCGAGCGCCGCGTCGCCCCCTCGATCCTGTCGGCCGACTTTGGCCGGCTGCGCTCGCAGGTCGGAGAGGTGCTGGATGCCGGCGCGCGGGTCATCCATGTCGACGTCATGGACGGTCACTTCGTGCCGCCGATCACCTTCGGGGCGGTCGCGGTGCAGGCGATCGCCGATCTCGTCCACGACGCGGGCGGCATCATCGACGTGCACCTGATGGTCGACCGGCCCGAGCGCCACATCGCCGACATCGCGAGCGCGGGCGCGAACTCGATCACGATCCACGTCGAGGCCACCCCGCACGTGCACTATTCGCTGCAGGCGATCCGCGAGGCCGGCTGCACCGCCGGTGCGGCGCTGTGCCCGGCGACTTCGGTGCAGACGATCGCGGACGTCGCCGGAGAGGTTCTGGACATGGCGCTGTGCATGTCGGTCAACCCGGGCTGGGGTGGCCAGAGCTTCATCGAGAACTCGCTCGACAAGCTGCACCGGCTGCGGCGGATGCTCCCCGACGAGGTCGGAGTCGAGGTCGACGGCGGCGTCAACGAGGAGACGGCACCGCGGGTGGCGCGGGCGGGGGCCAACCTGCTCGTGGCCGGGTCAGCCGTATTCGGCTCCGCGGACCCGGCCGCCAGCTATCTGGCGCTCACCGCGGCCGCCGGCGGCGTCTGAGCCGGTCGCGTAGACCACCCACAGCAGCGACGCGAGCAGCGCAGCCGCGCCACAGTAGCCAACCTCGACGCGAGCCACCCGCGAACCGAGCAGAGGCACGATCTGAAAGGCGAGGAACAGCGCCGCGCTGACCAGCCAGCAGCCCGCCGCGCGGGCGGCCTGGCCCCGGGCCAGCGCGGCCTGGTTGAAGGTGCCGGCGATCAGGTGCATCCCCATGCCGAGGCCGACCGCGGCCAGGCCCAGCCGCCCGTAGTGAAACCCCTTGTGCCCCAGCACGATGCCCATCACGGGCGGCCCGATCGCCAACAGCCCGAGCGCCACCGCGAGCCCGAATCCGCCGGTCAGCGCCACCGTGGTGGCCACCGCGCGGCGAACGCCCGCGGCATCTCGGCGCGTCTCCAGGCCGGTGAGGTGCGGGAGGATCGAGGTCTGCACCGCCTGGAAGAGCTGCAACGGCGCGCGGACGATCAGCATCACGTTGAACACGAACCCGACCAGCCCGCCGTTGAGGTCGGTCGAGCCGACGGAGGCGGCGACGACGAGCACGCCGGCGTTCATCAGGGTCTGCTCGGAGAGCATGATCGCCACCACGCTCGCGGCGAAGCCCCCACCGTGGCGCAAGCTGAGCGACCGCCCGGTCGCGGCCTCGCTCGACGGTTCGCCGGCGACACGCCCACGGATCAGCGGGTGCGCGAACGGCATCACCGTCAGCGACACGAACGGCGCCACCGCCATGCCGAGCGCGACCGCACCGAGCCCATGGGCGACCCCCACCGCGACCGCGAGCGCGAAGCAGAAGCGCGACACCGACTCCAGGAAGACGAGCGCGCCATAGAGCGCGAACGCCTGATGGCCCGCCAGCCAGCCGCGGGCGAAGTAGCTGCCCGCGTAGGCGAGCACGCCGATCACCAGGACCCAGTACAGCGCGCTCGAGCCTCCGAACATCCCGTACTCGATCGGATGGCGAGCGGCGAGCGCGGCGACCAGGAACGAGATCGCAAAGCCGGCCTGGAGCGCCGCCGGGACGCTCAGCGAATGCGCGCGGATCCCCTGGGCGCGGCGCTCGGCGATCGTGCGGGAGAGCAGTTGCTCGATCGGCCGGTAGATCACCGACAGGATCACGAACATCACCGCCCAGCACAGCGAGACGCGGCTGTAGGCGCGCGGCGAGAGGACGTGGCTGGCGGTCGCCAGATAGGCGAACGTGAAGATCCCGGTCGACGCGATGCCGATCGTCAGCACGCGCGTCCCGGCGGCCAGCGAGCGTCCGGGCACCTGGCCGGGCTCGGCGACCGCAGGGTCGGCACCTGGCATCAGCCGACCCGGACGAGCAGCATCGTCCATGGCAGCGGCGCGCGGGCGCACACGATCTCCCCGTGGGCACAGAGCAGCCTTCGAAACGCGGTGGGCGTCCAATGGTGCAGGTGGCCGGGGGTGTTTCCGAGCTCGCCGACATACGCGCCGCGGGCCAGGTTGAGCAGGCGCCACAGCGGCTCGCGCGGCACCGAGACGAGCAGCCACCGGGCCGCGACGCGCGCCATCTCGGTCAGCGCGGCCTGCGGGTCGGCGACGTGCTCCAGCACCTCGGTGGCCGCCACCAGTTCGAACGACCGATCCCCGAACGCCAGCGTCTCCGCTTCCATCGCGGCGAAGCGCAGGTTGGGCGGGCGCGTGCGTGAGGCCCAGTGCGCGGCGAGCGCGGGGTCCTCGAGGTCGACGCCGACGGTCTCGCACCCGGGGTCGCGCATCGCCCAGCGCTCGGTGAGCACGCCCTCTCCGCAGCCGACGTCGAGCAGGGAGCGGGGCGCGGCACGCTCCAGCAGCTCGGTCGCGGTCCGCTCAAAGCCCGCCACCAGCCGGCGCACCACCGGGTTGGCGGAGCCGTACTTGTCGAAGGTGTTTCCGGTCGGCACCCCGACCGGGGTGCTCATAGCTCGACCGGCTCGCGTCCGGGTTCGTAGTGGGAGGGGTCGATCCCCAGCTCGAGCTCGATACGGCGCACCCGCTCGAACGTCTGCTGGGAGAGGGTTCGCTGCGCCGCGAGCAGATCCCCGATGACCCCGATCGCGCCCAGCAGCATCGCGGCGTTGAACAGCACGGCACCGGCGATCAGCGACTGGATGTGTCCGCGGCCGGCATCGGCGGGGCTCTCCACGAAGAACACCATGAAGCGCACGAACACCGCGAGCGCGAGCAGCCCCATGAGGATCGCGGCGCTCCAGAAGACGCGCAGCGGCTCGTACTGGGAGTAGATGCGGAAGACCGACAGGCCGTTGCGGCGGATGTAGGCCGGCACGGACGGGAACAGGCGCGAAGGTCGCGTCGGCGGGTTGGTCGCGATCGGCACCGTCTGCACCGCGACCAACTGCTTGCCCGCCTGGATGATCGTCTCCAGGGTGTAGGTGAACTTCGAGACGACGTGAACCTGCAGCGCCGCCTCACGGTTATAGGCGCGAAAGCCCGAAGTCGTGTCGGGGACCTCGGTGGAGGACGCCTGGCGCACGACCCAGGAGCCCAGTCGTGAGAGCCCGCGCTTGCTGTGGGAGAAGTGCTCGTTGGAGCCGATCTGGCGGTCACCGACGACCAGGTCGGCCGTGCCCGCGAGGATCGGCGCGACCAGGCGCGGGATATCCGAGCCGCGGTACTGCCCGTCGCCGTCGGTGTTGACGATCACGTCGGCCCCGAGCTTCAGGCAGGCGTCCATCCCCGCCTGGAACGCCGCCGCAAGACCCCGATGTCCCGTCAGCCGTACCAGATGCTCCACCCCGTGCTCACGGGCGATCCGCAGCGTCGCGTCGGTCGAGCCGTCGTCGATCACCAGCCGCTCGACGGTGTCGAAGCCCTCGACCTCGGTCGGCAGGTCGGCGAGCGTGGAGCCGAGCTGGTTCTGCTCGTTGAAGCACGGGATCTGGATGATCAGCTTCATGTTGCGGACGGTAGCGGTGAAGGGCATCTCTATCCTCAATTCGCACCGATGAGCTTCGATACCGACATCGATCGCCGCCACCTCGCACGCGCGATCGAGATCGCCGAACAGGGGCGGGGTCGCGTGTCGCCCAATCCGCTGGTGGGTGCGGTCATCGCCGATCCATCAGGAGTGATCGGCGAGGGCTACCACGACGTGCTCGGCGGCCCGCACGCCGAGGTCGCCGCGATCGCCGCCGCCGGCGACGCCGATCTGCAGGGCGCGACGCTGTATGTCTCGCTCGAGCCCTGCTGCCACCAGGGGCGCACACCCCCCTGCACCGACGCCATCCGAGCCGCGGGCATCGGCCGGGTGGTGATCGGCTCCGACGACCCGTCCGCGCACGCCAACGGCCGCGGGCTCGGGATCCTGCGCGACGAGGGCGTCGAGGTCGTGCTCGCCACCGAGGATCTCGCCGACCGCGCGCGGATGATCAATCAGCCGTTTCGCAAGCATGCGCGCACCGGCCGGCCGTGGGTCCTGTTCAAGTCGGCGATGACGCTCGACGGCAAGGTCGCCACCCGCTCGGGCGACTCGAAGTGGATCTCCGGCACCGAGAGCCGCTCGCTCGCGCACCGCTGGCGCGCCGAATGCGACGCGGTCGTCGTCGGCATCGGCACCGCGCTCGCCGACGATCCACAGCTGACGGCGCGAATCGACGGCGTCGAGCGCCAACCGCGGCGGGTCGTGTTCGACGCGCTGGGGCGCCTGCCGCTCGACAGCCGCCTGGTCCGCGACGCCCGGGAGATCCCGCTCACCGTCATCGTCTCGCGGGCGGCACCGCGATCGGCGACCGATGCGCTGGAGGCGCATGGCGCAGACGTCCTGGTCGCGCCTGGCGAGAACGAGCCGGCCCGCGTCGTCTCGGCCCTCGATCTGCTCGGCGCCGCGGAGATCGCATCGGTCATGCTCGAGGGCGGCCCCCGGCTGGCGGGAGCGTTCCTGGATGCGGGCGAGATCGACGAGATGCGACTGTTCCTCGCCCCGGTGATCCTCGGCGGGCGCACCGCGCGCGACCCGCTCGAGGGCGAGGGCGTCGAGCAGATCACCGACGCCCTGCGCGCCCAGTCGCTGCGCTGTGAGCGCATCGGCGAGGACATGCTCGTCTCGGCGAGGATCAGAACATGGTGAGTGCCTGATGTTCACCGGGCTGATCGCCGATCTCGGGGAGATCGTCGGCGCGGAGCACTCCGCCGACGGCGTGCGACTGACCGTTGCCAGCCGGCTCACGGGCGAGCTCTCGGAGGGCGATTCGATCGCCGTCAACGGCGTGTGCCTCACCGCGACCGCGATCGACTCCGGTGTCGGGGTCTTCGACGCCGACGTCATGCACGAGACGCTGCGCCGCAGCTCGCTGGCCGAGGCCAAGGTGGGCGGTGCGCCGGTCAACCTGGAGCTCGCGCTGCGCGCCTCGGATCGGCTCGGCGGCCACGTCGTCCAGGGCCACGTCGACGCCACCGGGGAGATCGTGGCGGTGGCCGACGATGGGTTCTCCCGCCGCGTGGAGCTGCGCGCGCCCGAGGAGGTGCTGCGCTACGTGGTCGAAAAGGGCTCGATCACGATCGACGGGATCTCCCTCACGGTCGCCGAGCTCGGTTCGGACACGTTTGCGGTTTCCCTCATCCCGGAAACGCTCGAGCGCACCAACCTCGGCACCGCCGGGGTCGGCACGGTCGTCAACCTGGAGGTCGATGTGCTCGCCAAGTACGTAGAGAGGTTGGTCGGTAGCCGGATGATTCACGCCGCCGACTTACCAGCGTGGCCGGACGCCGAGAGGAGGCGATCAGCGTGACGAGTACGACGGAGATCGAGTTCTCGAGCATCGAGGAGGCGCTCGAGGAGCTGGCCGCCGGACGGATGATCGTCGTCGTCGACGACGAGGACCGGGAGAACGAGGGCGACCTGGTGATGGCCGCTCAGTTCATCACCCCCGACGCGATCAACTTCATGACCCGGCAGGCCGGCGGCTGGATCTGCCTGGCGCTCACGCCCGAGCGCTGCGACGAGCTCGGCCTCGAGATGATGGCGCTCAAGAACGAGAGCGCCCATGAGACGCCGTTCACGGTGACGATCGAGGCCCGCGAGGGGGTGTCGACCGGGATCAGCGTCGGCGACCAGGCGCACACGATGCAGGTCGCGGTCGACCCGACCAAGGGCGCCGTGGACATCGTCAAGCCCGGCCACGTTCGTCCGCTGAAGGCAAAGGCGGGAGGCGTGCTGGAGCGCACCGGTCACACCGAGGCCTCCGTCGACCTCGCGCGCCTGGCCGGCCTGAACCCGGCTGGGGTCATCTGCGAGATCCAGAACGAGGACGGCTCGATGGCCCGCGGTGAGGACCTCGCGGTCTATTGCTTCAAGCATGAGCTGAAGATGGTCACGATCGCCGACCTGATCGCGTATCGACGGATGCACGACAAGCTCGTCGAACGGGTCGTCGACACCACGCTGCCGACGGCATTCGGGGACTTCGTCGCCGTCGGCTATCGCTCGCTGGTGGATAACAAGCACCACGTGGCGCTGGTCAAGGGCGATGTCGCGGGACAGAGCGACGTGCTCGTGCGTGTCCACTCCGAATGTCTCACCGGCGATGTCTTTCACTCCCTGCGCTGCGACTGCGGCGAGCAGCTCGAGTCGGCGCTGGCGATGATCGAGCGGGAGGGCAAGGGGGTGCTGCTCTACCTCAGCCAGGAGGGGCGCGGCATCGGCCTGCTCAACAAGCTGAAGGCCTACAAGCTCCAGCAGGAGGAGGGGCTGGACACCGTCGATGCCAACCTCCGCCTCGGCCTGCCGGTCGACCTGCGCGACTACGGCATCGGCGCCCAGATCCTGGTCGACCTCGGGCTCTCGTCGATGCGGATCCTCACCAACAACCCGAAGAAGATCTCGGGGCTGATCGGCTACGGGCTGTCGGTCACCGACCAGGTCCCGATCGAGCACGCCCCCAATCCGCACAACGAGGCGTACCTGCGCGCCAAGGCGCTGCGCCTGGGTCATACGCTCCATCACCAAGGTCTCGCGCTGGACGAGGAGATGATCGAGCGCGAGGTCGAGACCGACCGTGAGCGGCGAGCGTCGGGCGATGGCCGCTGAACCCTGGTCGGGCCGATCGCCGTACCGCGTCGCACTGTGCGTGGCGCGGTTCTACACCGAGCTCGCCGAACGCCTGGAGCGCGGCGCGCGCGAGCAGCTCGCCGAAGCGGGGATCCTCGACGTCGGCTGCTTTGACGTGCCCGGCGCGTTCGAGCTGCCGCTGATCGCCAAGCTCGCCGCGGAATCGGGTCGGTTCGACGCGGTGGTCTGCCTCGGAGCGGTGATCCGCGGGGAGACCGACCACTACGACTACGTGTGCTCGGCCGCCGCCGACGGCATCCTGCGTGTGGGGCTCGACACGGGGGTCCCGTGCGGCTTCGGTGTGCTCACCGTCGACACCATGGAGCAGGCGCTCGCGCGGGTCGCCGGCGGCGAGAAGCGCGACAGCGGTCGCCACGCGGTGGAGGCGGTGCTCGCCTGCCTGGCGGCACGCGACGATCTGCGGCCGGCCTGATCCGATTGACGCGGCGCCGCCGAGCGGTATCACCGCGAGCACACTCGGCGACGTCACCGAGGCGATCGACCCGTAGAAGCTGAAGCTGGCCCCGGGACCACACAGCGTGACGCTGGAGAGCCTGCTGATCGACGAGACGGCGCAGTTCACCTCGCAGTAGCGAGGTGCTGCGTCAGCTGATCGCGGCGACGAGCAGATCGAAGTCCGAGTGGTGGTGGCGATGGTGGCGCCACCACCGCCGCCCGTGAGGGCCGATCGCGAGGTGGCGCACGTGGGGCATCGCCCCGATGCCCTGCTTGGCCTGGGCAGTCGTGTTGTCGCCGTTGCTCTGCTTACCGTCGCCCGCGCCAGGCAGGCCGGCGCCACCTGAACCCGACCCGGGGCCCGCGCCGGTGGTGGTCGGCGGCGCGGGAGTGGTCGGCGTGGTGGCGGTGGTCGATGTGGTCTGACCTGGGGCCGCGCCGCCCGAGCCGCTCGCCGTCTGGGACTGGCCGCTCTGCTGCAGTGCCTGTTCGAGAAGCGACCGCACCACGCCGCGCTGGTTGTTGATCTGCAGCCGCTGGCGCAGCACCGGGATCGCCGCCTCGGGATTTCCGCTGAGCACCTCGGCGTGTCCGAGGTCGTAGAGCGCGTAGGCATAGGTGGTGCTGTCGCGCGGTGCGGTTGCGATCGCCTGCTTGAGGACCGATATCGCCGTGGTGTAGTCGCCGTTGACGATGTCGTCATGACCGGTGGACTCGAGGTCTGCGGCGGTCTGCGTCTCGGTCGTCGAGCTGCTCGTGGTCGTCGTGTGGGTGTGCGTGGCGCGGGTCGTCGCCGGGCGCGCGGAACTCGTGTGGTGGGTCGTCTTCGTGCTCGCCCGGTCGGCGACCTGCGCGCTGCCCTGCGAGCGCCGCTTGCCGCTGTGCATCGTGGCCAGCGCGATCCCGGTGAGGACGAGGACCGCAAGCGCGATGGCGCCGAAAGCGATTAGACGCCGTCCGCCGCTCGATTTCGGCTGCGCGGCCATGCGGCTGGTCGGCGGCCGGGTCGATGGGGTCGCCCGCTCGCGGCGACGGGCGGCCGCCGTCGACGCGGCGGGCGCGGCCGGATCGGGCATCCGGGAGCGCGGCCGGCGAGTCGTGCCGGCCCGGTCGGCGGGCCAGTTGCCGCGCAGCGCGTCGTCGAGCGCGGCCACGAAAGCGCCCGCGCTCTCGGGACGTTCGGCGGGATCCTTGGCCAATCCCGCGTAGAGCACCTCATCGACTGCGGGCGGAAGGCTGTGGTCGATCTCGGAGGCGGCCGGAGGCGGTTCCTCGATGTGCTGCCTGGCCTGCGCGGAGAAATGCGGCGCGGAGAACGGACGCTCGCCGGCGAGCAGCTCAAACGAGGCGACGGCGAGCGCGTAGCGGTCCGACGCGCCGGTCGCCTCCTGGCCGAGCGCCTGCTCGGGCGAGAGGTACGCGGCGGTCCCGAACAGCTGGTCGGACGTCGTGATCGTCTCCTCGGTGGCGAGGTGGGCGATCCCGAAGTCGGCGACGTGCAGTGTGCGACCGCGGTCGAGCAGGAAGTTGGCCGGCTTGATGTCGCGGTGCACGATCCCGCGAGCGTGGGCGTGATCGAGCGCCGACCCCGCCTCGGCGAGCCAGCGCATCGCCTCCTGCCGGCGCACCGAGTCGTAGCGGATCGCGTCCGCCACGGTCCCGCCGGCGAGGAACTCCATGACGATGAACGCGCCGCCGGTCTCCCGGGTGGCGTCGGCGCCGGCCGAAGGCTCGATCTCGCCGACGTCGTAGACGGTGACCACGTGCGCGTGGTTTGAGACTCGGGCCGCCGCCCGGGCCTCGCGCTTGAAGCGGAGCACCGCGACGTGGTCGTGGGCGAAGCGCTCGGAGAGCACCTTGACCGCGACGTTGCGGCTGAGGACGAGGTCCTCAGCGCACCAGACCGAGGCCATGCCGCCGCTCGCGATGTGGCGCTTGACCCGGTAGCGGTCAGGCAGCCCGAGCGGCCGCTCGAGGGACTGGTTGGTGTCAGGACTCATCGGGGGCAGAAAGTACCCATGTGAGGTGCTTACTCACCACGACCGACTGAGATCCTATTCGGAGTGCCGGACTCGTGCCCACCTCGTGAGGGCTCCTATACTGCCCGCGATGGCCAAGATCTGTCACGTCTGCGCGAAGGGACCCGCCTACGGCAACAGCCGTAGCCGCTCGATGGTCGCCACCCGCCGCCGCTTCGAGCCCAACCTCCAGCGCGTCCGCATCGATGATGCGGGAACTCCGCGGCGCGTGTACGTGTGCACACGCTGCCTCAAGGCCGGCAAGGTCACCAAGGCTCGCTGACCGCCGCGGCGGCGTAGGGCCGACCGCTGCGGTCGTCATCATGGAGTGAGTGGGTACTGCCGCCGACCCCGTGACCCCGATTGGGGCCGTGACCGCGTTCGCCGACGGGCGCCGCCTGGAATCCGCCGAGCTCCGCGCCGCGCCGGTGCGGTACCCGCGACCGTCGTCGCTGGCGCGCGAACTGAAGGTCGAAGGAGCGAAGGGGGCCGCTGCGGCGGCGACGCTGGGGCTCGTCACCGTCGGGGATCTGCTTGAGCACCTGCCGCGCGACCGGCGCGAGGCTCGCGCCGTCGCCCAACTGGTGATCGGCGAGGTCGCGACCGTGGCCGTGGAGGTCCGGGCGATCTCCTCGCGCCCGGTGCGCCGCCGCGGGATGCGGCCGCTGGTCGAAGCGACCGTGGCCGACGCCAGCGGCTCGATGAAGGCGACGTTCTTCAACCAGCCATGGCTCGCCCAGCGCTACGTTCCCGGCACGCGGCTGATGTTGCACGGGAAGTACGAGGCACGCAACCGCTTCCGGGTGCAGGGCCACGCGGTGACCCGCAGCGCCGGGGTCGGGGGTGCGGACGGCGCCGGGGAGGAGGCGGTCGCGCACTATCCCGCCACCGACGGGCTCTCCTCGACTCAGATCCTCGCGCTGGTGCGTGCGCACGCGTCGGCCCTGGGCGACGTCAGTGAGCCGCTCCCCGCACGGCTGCGGGCGCTCGAGCGGCTCGCCGGCCGCGGCGAGGCGCTTGCCGCGATGCACTTCGGAGAGGACGAGCGCTCGGCCTTGGGTGCGCTTCGCCGGCTCGCCTTCGAGGAGTTGCTGCTGGTCCAGCTGGCCCTGCTGCGCCGCCGGCGGCTGCGTAGCGCCGGGGCGGTTGCGGCCGTGCTCGGTGATCCGCCGTCGCTCAGCGCGCGGTGGCTGGCGGAGATGCTCCCGTTCGAGCCAACCGGAGACCAGCGCCGGGCGATGGCCGAGATCGACCTTGACCTCGGCCAGGAGCGGCCGATGCAGCGGTTGTTGATGGGGGAGGTCGGCTCGGGCAAGACGGTCGTCGCGCTGTACGCGCTGCTGCGAGCGGTCGAGCATGGTCACCAGGGGGCGATGATGGCGCCGACGGAGCCGCTCGCCGAACAGCACTTTCAGACGATCCAGGCGCTGATGGGCGGGGAACCGGTCCGGATCGGGCTGCTCACCGGATCCACGCCGGCCCGACGCCGGGCAGACCTGCTCGGCAAGCTCGCCACCGGCGAGCTCTCGCTGCTGGTGGGGACCCACGCGCTGATCGAGGAGCCGGTGCGCTTTGACTCGCTCGCCGTCGCGGTCATCGATGAGCAGCATCGCTTCGGGGTGCGCCAGCGAGCCGCCCTGGAGGCGAAGGCCGAGCATAAATCCGATCCCACCCGCCCGGGCGGGCTGCACTCGCTGCACATGACAGCGACCCCGATTCCCCGCACGCTCGCGCTCTCGCACTACGGCGATCTCGACTTCACCGTCCTCGCCGAGCTTCCGCGCGGCCGTCGGCCGATCGAGACCCACGTGTGCGCCACCGACGCCGAGCGCGCACGAGCCTACGAGCGCATCCGCGAGGAGCTCCGCGCCGGACGCCAGGCGTTCGTCGTCTGCCCGCTGGTCTCCGAGTCCGAGGCGCTGGCCGCCCGCGCGGCGACCGCCGAGTACGAGCGGCTGTCGGCGGGCGAGCTGCGTGAGTTCCGGGTGGTGCTCATGCACGGCCAGCTGCCCTCGGCGGAGAAGCTCGCGGTGATGCAGCGCTTTGCCGCCGGCCAGGCGGACGTGCTCGTGGCCACGACGGTGATCGAGGTCGGCATCGATGTCCCCAACGCGACCGTGATGCTCATCGAGGACGCCGAGCGCTACGGGATCTCCCAGCTGCATCAGCTGCGCGGGCGCATCGGTCGCGGCGAGCATTCCTCGCTCTGCCTGCTGTTCGGCCCCAAGGGCTCGGCCCGCCTGCGCGCGCTCGCCGAGCATTCGGATGGCTTCGCCCTGGCCGAGATCGACCTCGAGCTCCGCGGCGAGGGTGAGCTCGTCGGAGTCCGCCAGAGCGGACTGGCCCAGTTCCGCGTCGCCGAGCTCCCCCGCGACCGCGAGCTCCAGGAGCGCGCCCGCATGCGCGCCGAGGCGATCGACGCCGCCGACCCCGACCTGGCCGAGCCCGAGCACGTGCTGCTCGGCGACGCGCTCACCGACCGGTTCGGGGCCGAGGCGGGGGCGCCCATTCGCGCCTGAGCGGGTTGGGTGCGCTCTCGGGCGGGTGGGGTTGGGCGGCTGGAGTTGGTGGTGGTGCGGGGCGTTCGCGATGTGGCATGCCGTGACGCCGGCCGTCAAGCAGCGCCCGCAGTTCCATGGCGTCCGTGCGGGGTTCGTGGCGCTGCTTGACTGCCGTCGCCCCGTCATGCCATTGGCAATGAGGTCGGGCCCACTTCGTGTGCACGACCTCGCACCAGATGGGGACTTTGGGGCGGCGCTTTTCGCCCATTCGCGACCGGGTCTGGGACGGGGTGGGTGATCTTCGCCGTGAGGCGCCCCAGATCGCCCACACGGCCTTGGGGGATGCGGCGTGAGGGTGAAAGTCTCCGGTTCACCCGCCCCGGGGCGCCGGATCGCCCCTGCCCGCGGGCGGTGGCGACCCAAAAGGGCCGATCGAGGCTCCATACGCGCCCAAATCGGCCAAATCACCTCGCAGCAACGCACCTCGGACGCCACCAGAACCACCACCCCAACCACCACCCCAACCACCACCCGAGCCCCTGACCGCCCCCCATGCCACCCTCGCCCCATGCGCGTCATCGCGGGCACCTACGGTGGCCGCACCCTCCACGCCCCCCGCGGCCGCGGCACCCGCCCCACCTCCGACCGCGTGCGTGAGGCGCTGTTCTCGATCCTCGGCGACATCACCGGCGCGCGGGTGCTCGACCTCTACGCCGGTACCGGCGCGCTCGCCGTCGAGGCGCTCTCGCGAGGTGCCGCCGAGGCGACGCTGGTGGACTCCGGACGGCCGGCCCAGGAGGCGATCCGGCGCAACTTGAGCGAGCTGGGAATCGAGGCCGAGGTGGCCACGGAGGACGCTCTGCATTTCTGCGTGCGGGCCTTCCGTGCGGCGCGGCAATACGATCTCATCTTCCTTGACCCCCCATATCGCCACGGGGACGACCTCGGTGACGAGCTGACGGCGGTGCTGGCGCCGCTGCTCGGCCCGGGCGGCCGGGCCGTCACCGAGAGCGACCGGCGAACCCCGTTGGAACTTGACCTTCCCCTCCTTGACGAGCGCCGGTACGGCGACACCCTGATCCGCATCCATGGAACACACTGACCGCATCGCCCTCTGCCCGGGCACCTTCGACCCCGTCACCTACGGACATCTCGATGTCATCCGCCGCGCCTCGGTGATGTTCGACGAGGTCGTGGTGTCGGTGGTCAACCTGCCGTGGCGCAAGGGCAAGACGCTGTTCAGCGCCGAGGAGCGGGTCGCGTTCCTGCACCACGCCACCGAGGACCTCGAAAACGTGCGGATCGCCACGTTCAGCAACCTGTTGGTGGAGTTCGCGCGTCAGCAGGGGGCGATCGCGGTGGTCAAGGGTCTGCGCGCGATCTCGGACTTCGAATACGAGCTGGAGATGCATCAGCTCAACCGCAGACAGGCCCCCGAGATCGAATCCGTGTACCTGATGTCCTCGCCTAAGTACAGTTTCATCAGCTCAAGCGGCGTCAAGGAACTGGCCACCTTCGGAGGTGAGATCGGCGATCTGGTTCCCGACGAGGTGGCCGAGCAGTTGAAGGAACGTCTCGGCCGATGACGAAACAGAGGTGCGCGAGATGGATGTCCTGGTACTGATCGACAAGCTGGACGACCTCGTCCACAACGCCAAACCGGTCCCGTTGACCGATCAGGTGCGCGTGGACAAGGAGGAGATCTACGACATCCTCGATCAGATGCGGGCGACGATCCCCGAGGAGATCAAGCAGGCCCGCTGGATCGTCAAGGAGCGCCAGGAGATGCTCGCCGAGGCCAAGCGCGAGGCCGAGCGGATCGTCAAGGAGGCGCGGGACCGCCAGGAGCGCCTCGTCTCCGAGGAGGAGATCACCAAGCAGGCCGAGCGCGCCGCCGAGGACATCATCGAGGACGCGCGGGCGCGTGAGCGTGAGATCCGGCTGGGCGCCGAGGACTACGCCGACGAGATCCTGGGCACGCTCGAGGTCAACCTGTCGAAGTTCATCGCCGCCGTGCAGCGCGGCCGCGATCGCCTGGCGGGCAAGGACGAGCCCGTCGAGATCTCCTGAGCGCGTGCCCGCGCGCTCAGCGCGTCTGAAAGCCGCTGAGCCCCTTCGGGTCCTCCTCCTTGATCTCGGCGGAGTCGACTCGCGCATTGACAGGCCCGATCCGGCAGTAGCCCAGGACCGACTCCACCGCTGAGGCGGGGCCCTCGAGCACGACCTCGACCGAGCCGTCGGAGCGGTTCGACGCCCAGCCCGCCACGCCCTCGTTCTCGGCGGCCTCCTGCACCGAGGCGCGGAAGAAGACGCCCTGCACGTGACCGGTCAGGATCAAGCGGCGGCGCACGACATCCGGTGACATGCACGGATTCTTGCAGCCAGAACGCCCATTCCGTCCGCAGCGCGCGACATCGTGGACCGCCTGATGCCCGCACTCTGGCTTGCCATCGGAGTCCTTCTCGGAGCGGCGATCGTCCTGTTCGCCGTGCGCGGTCGTCTCCGGACGCTCGCGGCTGACGCGGCGCGCGCCGACGAGCTCGACCGAGCCCTGCTCCAGGCGCAGTCCGATCTCGCGCACGAGCGGGAGCTCGGCGCCGAGCGGCTGTCGGCGATCACCGACGCCCAGGAGCGGCTGTCCACATCGTTCAAGGCACTCAGTGCGGAGGCGCTGCAGTCGAACATGGCGCAGCTCACCGAGCTCGCCAAGGCCCAGCTGCGTGCCACGCAGATCGAGGCCAGGGGCGATCTCGACAAGCGCCGGGATCAGGTCGAGCAGCTCGTCGCTCCGATCCGCGAGCAGCTCACCCGGGTCGACACCCAGCTGACCAAGCTCGATCAGGAGCGGCGCTCCTCGCAGGGCCGACTCGAGGCCCAGCTGAAGTCGCTGGGCGACCACGGCGAGCGGCTGCGGGTCGAGACCTCCGCGCTGGTCACCGCGCTGCGCAAGCCCAACACGCGTGGTCAGTGGGGCCAGATGCAGCTGCGCAACGTCGTCGAGCAGGCGGGCATGGTCCGCCACTGCGACTTCATCGAACAGGTCTCCTACCAGGGCGACGAGCGGACGCTGCGGCCCGACATGATCGTCAAGCTGCCCGGCGGCAAGTCGGTCGTCGTCGACTCCAAGGCGCCGCTGCAGGGCCTGCTCGACGCCTACGAAGCGCGCGACGAGGCCGAGCGCGAAGCCCGCCTGCGCGACCACGCAAGGCTGCTGCGCACCCACATCAAGCAGCTCGGTGACAAGGCCTATTACGCGAGCCTCGACTCGACGCCGGATCTGGTCGTCATGTTCCTGCCCGGAGAGTCGCTTCTCGGTCCGGCGCTGGACGCCGACCCCGATCTGCTCGGTGACGCGATGGCCCGGCATGTCCTCATCGCGACGCCGACGACGCTGCTGGCGCTGCTGCACTCCGTCGCCTATGGCTGGCAGCAGGAGCGGGTGGCCGAGTCCGCCCAGGCGATCTCCGAGCTCGGCCGGGAGCTGCACGGCCGGCTGGCGAAGCTCTCCGGCCACCTGTCCGCGGTCGGCAGCCGCCTCAACAGCACGGTGAAGGCCTACAACGACGCGGTCGGCTCCTATGAATCGCGCGTGTTGCCCAGCGCGCGGCGGTTCGCGGACCACGGTGCGGTCGCGGAGGGCGCGGAGCTCGCCTCGCTGGAGGAGGTCGGCAGCCGGGCGCGGAGCGTGCAGACGGCCGAGCTGCGGCTCGACGTCGGCACCGGACGCCCCGACGATGAGCCGGTGGCCCCGCCACGGCGGCTTCGCCCTGCCGGCTGACCGTGGTCAGGACTCGGCGGCCGTCGAACGCGCCTCCCACCAGGCATGCAGATCGGCACGCTGGTGGGGTAGCGGATCGGCGCTCGGCTTCTGCTCCTGCACGGAGCGCAGGGCGTCGTCGATCGAGATGCAGCGGATCACCGCGACCGCCCCGGAGGCAACGGCCGCCGAGCGCTGCCAGCCGGCCCGGCAGTGCACGTACACGCGGCGGCCGTCCCTGAGCCAGTCGACGAGGGTCGAGACAGCTTCCTCCAGCCGGTCCGCGGGCAGATGGCCGAAATCGACGAGGTTCATCCGCGTCTCGTCGATTCCCCGCCTGGCGTAGGCCGCCTCGATCTCCTCACGGTCACCGGGTTGGTACTCGCTGTCCTCGACGAGATTGAGCACCCGCTCCACGTGCATCAGACCGAGTTGGTGCACGTCGCCCTGGTCGAGCGGATATGCGCCCACGATCAATCCAGGGTGGACCTCGCCGTATCCGTAGCTGCGAAACCAGGTCGACATAGCGGGCGCGCCCCCTCGGCGGCCGTCGCCTGGGGTCAGAAGCCCGACGATAGCCTCCGGAGAGATGTCGCCGCGTTCAGACAGCTTTGAGCTCAGCGGCCTGCGACTCAGCTCGGGCGAGGGCCGCCACCTCGACCTCGAGGTGGGCCTGGTTGGCTTCGATCTCGGCGGAGAGCGCTACGAGCCCGACCCCGAGACGGTCCCGGTGCGGCTCGACATATCGCGCACGACCGGCCAGGGCTACTCGCTGCGCCTGCGCTTCACCGCACGGCTCGACGGTCCCTGCATGCGCTGCCTGACGAGCGCCGACCCTGAGTTCTCGATCGACGCCCGGGAGATCTCGCAGCCCGGCGCCGGCGAGGAGCTCGAGTCGCCATACGTCGACGACGCCGGCGTGCTCGACCTGCGCGGCTGGGCCCGCGATGCGCTCGCCCTCGCACTGCCGGCGCAGATCCTGTGTCGTTTCGACTGCGCGGGGCTCTGCGCGGTCTGCGGCGCCAACCTCAACGACGCGGGGCCTGACCACCGGCACGAGTCGGCGCCCGACCCGCGCTGGGCCAAGCTCTCCGAGCTGCACTTCGAATAGAGGCGATCTGGGTCAGGAGTCGCCGAGCAGTTGCTCGAGCGTGCGGCCGCTGACCACCGACTCCCGTCGCTCGGCGGTGACGTCCGATCCCGATCGCGCCTCGTCGTCGCGGCGCTTGACCAGCAGCCACTGCGGCGGGTCGGTGGGGCGGGTGCGCTGCAGCGCGAAGCCGCCTCTCAGCTTCTCGCCACGCAGCACGAACACCGCATGCCCGCGGTCCAGCGCCTCCGGCCATGTCACCCGGCCCCCCTGCTCGTAGGTGCCACGGTCCCAGATGATCACCCCGCCGGTGCCCGTCAGCCCCTCGAAGTCATTGTGGGACAGCGTGTGATCCTCGACCTGGACGGCGAGGCGCTTGGCGGCCGGATCGAGGGACGGCCCCTTGGGCACCGCCCACGAGCGCATCCGACCCTCCACCTCGAGGCGCAGGTCGTAGTGGTGGGTAGACGCCTGATGCTCCTGGACGACGAACACGCCGGCGGCGACGCCACGGACTCCGAACTGCTCGTGTCCCTCCGCCTTGACGTCCTGAGCCTCGAGCTGCCCGTGGTGCTCCAGGGCACTCAGGAACGCCGCGAGCGCGTCGGCCGCACCCTCGGCATGGATCTCGACCGGTCCCTCGGGCGGAGCGTCACCGCGGACCCATCCGAGGATCTTCTGAGCGAGTGCATCCTGGCGGACCGCGGCGGCGAGTTCGCCGTCCGGTGGCTCCGGGGTCAGTCGCGCGCGCACCGCGCGCAAAGCGCTGAAGGCGGCGGAGCGTCGCGCGGCCGGGGTCATCTCTGGCACGGTAGTGGCCGCCCGAGCCCGGCGTCGCCTGGCTGCTAGCCTGCACGCACCGATGGCCGTCCCCAAGCAAAAGCAGTCTCACGCCCGGACCACGCAGCGTCGCTCGCAGCACAAGCTCAGCGCGCCGACGTACAACGAGTGTCCGCAGTGCCACAGCCCTCGTCGTCCCCACCGGGTCTGCCCGGAGTGCGGGTACTACAAGGGCCGCGAGATCATCGCCGAGTCCGGCTCGCAGTCGGCCTAGACCGCCCCGCGCGCATGGTCACGGTGGCCGTCGACGCGGGCGGGGCCGACCTCGGACCCGCGGAGGTAGCGGCCGGCGCCAGTGAGGCCGCCGCCGCGGGAGTCTCCGTGCTGCTCTTCGGTCCGGCCGCGGAGATCGGAGAGGTCGGCGAGGGGGTGGAGGTCATCGACGCCCCTATCTCGATCGCCAAGGCCAAGGACCCGGCCTATGCGGTCCGCTCCACACCGGATGCGTCGATCGTCCAGGCTGCCAAGGCGGTTGCGGAAGGACGCGCGCAGGCACTCGTGTCCGGCGGCTCGACCGGTTCGGCGCTGGCCGCCAGCCTGTTCAACATCAAGCGCGACCGCGGGATCTATCGCCCTGCGCTCGCGCTGCCGCTGCCGATGCTGGCCGGACCGCCGGTGCTGCTGCTCGACGTCGGCGCCAACGTCACCTGCCGGCCAGAGCATCTGGTCCAGTTTGCGCACATGGGGTCCGCCTTCTCCCATGCGGTTCTCGGTCGCGTGCGTCCCCGGGTCGCGCTGCTGTCCAATGGCGAGGAGGCCGTCAAGGGAACTCCGGAGCTGATCGAGGTCTACGAGCGTCTGGCCGGCGAGAGCGGGACCGGTCTGAACTTCATCGGCAACATCGAGGGGACCCACATCACCGACGGCGTCGCCGACGTCGTCGTCATGGATGGGTTCATCGGCAACGTCACGCTCAAGGTGATCGAAGGTGTCTCGGGCCGGATGCTTCGCGGGGTCCACGACGCGTCAATGCGCTCCCCCCGGTCGCGTCTGGGCGCGTGGATGGTGGAGCCCTCGATGCGCAGGCTGCGCGCCGACATCGATCCTGAGGCACCCGGCGGCGCATACCTGCTCGGCCTGCGACGGCTGGGCGTGGTCGCCCACGGACGGTTCTCGCGAAACGGCTTCGCGCGGGCGATCCAGGTGGCCGCGCGGGGGGTCGAGGAGGACGTCGTGAGCGCGACTCGTGCCGCGCTCACCGCCGCCGGCGCGCTGCGCGAACCCGGCGGAAAACGCGCCAAGGACCGGGATTGACCGGTAGTAGTGTGACGGGCGTGTCCGACCCGACCTCTACGGTGACCGCCCGATGAATCGAGAGCACGTCCTCGCCCTGATCCGAGCCCATCTCGCCGACGAGTTGGAGCTCGATCCGGACTCGCTGAGTGAGGCGACCCGTTTCAAGGAGGACCTCGACGCCGACTCCCTCGACCTGTACACGCTCGTACAGGAACTCGAGGACAACTACGGCGTGACCATCTCCGACGAGCAGGCCGCCCACATCCTCACGGTCGGTCAGGCAGTCGATTTCGTGCTCGCCAGTGGCGCAGTGGCGCCGACCACGAGCGCGGGCCCCGACTCTGAGTGACCGAGCCACTCGTCCCGACGTCCGGCGCCGAGGCGACCGCCGAGGACTCGGCGGCGGCGCTGCGCGATCTGCTCGAGCAGCTGGAGCCCCAGAGCGCCGCGCCGGTATTCCGCCATTCCTCCTGGACGGCCAAGCGCTCGGAGTCCTACGAGCGGCTGGCCTTCCTCGGCGACAGCGTGCTGTCACTTGCGGTGAGCACGCATCTCTTCCCTCGTCTGGATGCCGACCGCTACGGGCCCGGGCGGCTGACCAAGATTCGCGCCCAGGCAGTGTCGGGGCGTTCGTGCCGGGTGGTCGCAGAGCGCCTCGGGGTGCCCGAACGACTGCTCCAGGCGGCGCCCGCGAGTGCGTCGGCCGGCGCCGCGGCGCTGATCTGCACCGAACGGGTTCTCGCCTCGGTGATCGAGGCGGTCATCGGCGCGATCTACCTGCAGTTCGGATACGAGAGGACCGCGGCGGCCGTCGTGGAGGCGTTCGCGCCGCAGATCGCGGAGGCGCTGGACCATCCGGTCGACTTCAAGTCAGCCCTGCAGGAGCGCCTGGCGCGCCGCGGCGAGATCGTCGGCTATACCGTCGTGGGCGAGCAGGGACCGCCGCACGACCGGACCTTCACGGTGACCGCCGCCGTCGACGGGACCGTGCTGGCACGCGGCGTGGGGCGCTCCAAGAAGGACGCCGAGCAGGAGGCCGCGCAGCTGGCGCTCGAGACGATCGACTTGGAAGGCGTGGACGAGTGACGAGGAGCGTCGCGTGTATCTGAAGTCGATCACCGTCAAAGGGTTCAAGTCGTTTCCCGACCGCACCCGCTTGGACTTCGGGCCGGGCACCAGCGTGATCGTCGGCCCCAACGGCTCGGGTAAGTCCAACGTGACCGACGCGGTTCTCTGGGCGCTCGGCGAGCAGTCGCCGGTGGCCGTCCGCGGCCAGTCGATGCAGGACGTCATCTTCGGCGGCGCACCCGGGCGCAAGGCGGCCACGAGCGCCGAGGTGGAGCTCGTCCTCGACGACTCCGACGGCACGCTCGGACTGGGTGTCCCGGAGATCTCGATCTGCCGCCGGCTGGACCGCAGCGGCGAGGGTGAGTACCGGCTGTCGGGCGCCCGGTGTCGCCTGGCCGACGTGCAGGAGCTCCTGTCCGACACGGGCCTCGGCAAGGAGATGCACTCCGTGATCTCCCAGGGACGGGTCGAATCGCTGGTCACCTCCAAGCCGCGTGAGCGACGGATGCTCATCGAGGAGGCGGCTGGGCTGGGCAAGCACCGCAAGCGCCGGCACCGCGCCCAGCTCAAGCTCGCCCGCACCGAGGACAACCTGGACCGCGCCCTCGACGTCGAGCGCGAGGCACGTGCGCGGCTGCGGCCGCTCAAGCGCCAGGCAGAGGCCGCGGAGCTGCATGCACGCTTGGAGCGCCAGTCGCTGGAGATCCGCTGGGAGCTCGTCCGCGACGATGTGCGCGCGCGGCGCCAGGCGCTGGCCGCCGCCGAGAAGGCGGCGGCTGAGATCCGCGAGCGCCGGCAGGCTCTGACCGGCGAACTGCGCGAGACGGCTCAGCGGCGCGAGGCGGCGGAGGAGGCGCTCGCTGCGCGCAGCGCTCACCGCGAGGAGCTCTCTCGTCGCGCCTACGCTGCGCGGAGCGCCGGCGAGCGGATCGGGTATCGCGCGGATTCGATCGCGGCATCGCTCACCTCGATCGAGGGCCGGCGAACCCGCTCTGAGCAGATCGCGGAGGGGCTTGAGTCCGAGATCGCCGCCGCGCGCGACGACCCCGAGGCCGCCGCCCGGATCGAGTCGATGGAGCGCGAGCTGCACGCGCTGCAGCGAGATCGCGAGGCCGAGCTCGCCCGTCAGCTGACCGAGCTGGAGAGCGACCGCGAACAGGCGGCGAGCGCGGTGCAGACGCGCGCTGAGGAGCTCGAAGCCTCGCTGCGCGCTCGCCGGGCGGCTGAGCTGGCGGCCGACGGCGCCCGCCAGGCGATCCGCGAGGCCGAGCGAGCCGCCGAGGCGGCGCGTCGCGAGGCCGCCCGTGTGGGCGGCGAGCTCGCTGCGGTCAACCAGTTCCTGCGCAACCACGCACGCACCCCGCAGGGCGCGAGCGCGCTGGCCGACTCGCTCGATGTCGATCCCGGCTACGAGCTCGCAGTCGCCGCCGCGCTCGACGGCCGGCTCGCCGCGGCCGTCGTCGACGGTCGAGACGCTGCCTCGGGTCTGCTGGACCGGACGGGCGCCGACGGAGGCCGGGCGCTTGTGTCCGACGCCGACGCGGAGAGCGCCGGGGCTCACGGCGAAAGCTGGACGGGAGCGGGGGACGCGGAGCCACTGGCTGCACACGTCCGCTGCAGCGAGCCTCCGGCGGCGCGGCTGATCGCGGCGCTGCTGCGTGACACCTGGGTGGTCGACGATCTGAGCACCTGTCCGCAGGACTTCGCCGGTGTGGCGGTCACCCGCGCCGGCCGGGTGTGGTCGGTGCGCACGCGCGAGCTGCGCCAGGCTCCGGCGGTGGGCGAGGAGCGCGTCCTCGCCGAGCGCAACCGTCGCGACGCACTGGTCGCCGACAGCGAGCGGGCTGTCCGCGCCGAGGTGGCCGCCAAGGCAGCGGTGCTGGAGGCGGCCGGCGGCGCCCAGATCGCCGACGCCGAGCGCGAGCGTCAGACCGCCGCACACCGGGTTGCGACCCATGCGCTCGACGAGGCCCGCGAGGCGGTTCGCCGGCTCGGAGCGCAGATCGAACGCCGCCGATCGGCCCCGGACGAGGGCGAGAACGCCGGACGCCGCGCGCAGCTGACCGCCCAGATCCGCGCCGAGCGCGCGACGCTCGAGCGGGTCGCCGCCGAGCGCGAGCAGCGAGCGAGCCGCCTCGCTCGCACCCGGGCCTCCGCCGCCCGTGACGCCGAGCTCATTCCGATGATCGAGCGGGTGCTCGCGCAGGTTCGCGCCGCCGGTGAGCTCGTCGCCGGCCAGCTTGCGTCCTTCGACGCAGCGCTCACCGCCGACCGCGAAGCGGGGGAGACCGCCGCCATGCAGCTGCGCGAGTGCGCGCAACGCGAGGCTGAGCTGCATCAGCGGATGGGACGTGAGAACGATGCCCTCACCGGCGCCGAGGTGACGCTGCAGCGCAGCCGCGACCAGGCAGCCGACGCCGAGACCGAGCTCGGTGCGCTGGCCGGCAGGCTCGAGCTGGAGGCCGCCGCCGCCGAGGAGCCCCTCGACGACGAGAGCCGCACATCACTGACCGCTCGATTGGAGCGAGTCGCCCGTCGCCGTGAGCAGCTCGGCCCGGTCAACCCGCTCGCCCAGGAGGAGTACGCGGAGGCGCTGCAGCACGTCGAGGAGCTCGAGACCCAGCGCAACGACCTGGAGACCGCGATGCGCGAGCTCACCTCGCTGATCTCGGACACCGACAAGCAGATCCGGACTACGTTCGAGCAGACCTTCGCCGCCACTGCGGCGGCGTTCGAGGATCTCGCGGCGCAGCTGTTCCCGGGTGGCAGCGGACGGCTGCGCCTCGTCTCCGAGCACGGACCGGCCCGGGTCATCGGCGGCCAGTCTGTCGACGACGAGGACTCCGATGAGGTGGATGAGCACGCCGACGGGGAGGGAAGCAGCGCGCCAGAGGAGGACGACGGCCATCGCGAGGACCTGCTCGGCGTCGAGATCGAGATCACGCCCGCTGGGAAGGACCCCAAGCGTCTGTCGCTGCTCTCCGGAGGAGAGAAGTCGATGACGGCGCTCGCCTTCCTGTTCGCGGTCTTCCTCGCGCGTCCGTGCCCGTTCTACATCCTCGACGAGGTCGAGGCGGCGCTCGACGATCTGAACATCAGCCGCTTCCTGGCGCTGCTCGGCGAGTACTCCTCGCGGGCGCAGTTCATCGTCGTCACCCACCAGAAGCGCACGATGGAAGCCGCGGACTCGCTCTACGGCGTCTCGATGGCCTCCGACGGCATCTCCAAGGTGATCTCCCGGCGACTGCCGGCTGCGGTTGCCGGCGCCGCCTGATCCCGCATCGCGCCGTCCGCCGACCTCGGTTCTGGACCTTTTGTTGCGCCCCCTCGGCGATCGCCATAGGGTTGCGTCATACACTCCGGCGACGAGGCTGCGGGGTGAACATCTGCAAATTCTCCATCTGACGTGTTCCGGCGCTCCCGAAAACCTAAATTGGCCGCATGCTCCTCATCGTTGTAGCCGCCGCCCCCGTCGCGGCGATGGCAGCGCTGCTACTCGCCTGCCGCACCAGCTCGCGCTCGGAGGCGCCCAGTCCGCAACGAGCGCACGGTGGGCCGCACCACCTGACCACGGAGGGCCGCTGGGAGGGGCTCTCCGCCGAGGTGGCGCGGCTTGAGTGCCGACGCCGCTCCCTGCGTTCGGATGCGGCGATGCGCAGGCGGCACCTCGCCGCTGTGCTGCCGGCCGACGCCCGGCGCTGACCCTCTGTCCCCTGGTCAGCGCCGGGCGCCGAGCCCGCGTGACCGGTGACCGCAGGTCGTGACGGGCTCGCGCCTGGGTAACCTCGCGCCGGACATGGCCCGAGACTGGCGAGAGATCTTCATCATCGACGGCGAGCTCCCGGACACCGCTGACGGCGAGGCGGCACCGGAGAAGCGCGTCGGTCGCTTCCGCCGGCTGCGAGAGAGCCTGCGCAAGACTCGCCAGGCGCTGCAGACCGAGATCCAGGCGACGCTGTTCGAAGATCTCTCCGAGGAGACCTGGGAGCGCCTTGAGGAGGCGCTCATCTACGCGGACGTCGGCGCCTCGACGACCGCCAAGGTCGTTGCCCAGCTCGAGCAGGAGGCCGCCGAGAACAAGCTGACCGGAGGCCAGGAGCTGTCAGACCGGCTCGTCGAGCTGCTGGCGGGGATCGCCAAGACCGGCGAGGACACCATCGACCTGCGTGCCGAACCGACGGTGATCCTGGTCGCGGGGGTCAACGGGACCGGCAAGACCACGACGCTCGGCAAGCTCGCCTGGCACCTGTCGCGAGAGATGAACCGGCGGGTGATGCTCGCGGCCGGCGACACCTTTCGCGCGGCGGCGGTCGAGCAGCTCGAGGTGTGGGCTCAGCGCGCCGAGGTTGGGTTCGTCAAGGGCGACCTCGGCGCCGACTCCGCCGCCGTCGCCTTTGAGGCGGTGGCCGCGGCCCGGCGCGAGCATGCCGACGTCGTCCTCATCGACACCGCGGGTCGCCTGCACACGCAGGACAACCTGATGGCCGAGCTGGCCAAGGTGCGGCGTGTGATCGACAAGCAGATCCCGGGCGCGCCGCACGAGACCCTGCTCACCGTCGACGCCACCACCGGCCAGAACGGGTTGCGCCAGGCCAAGCTGTTCTCCGAGGCGGTCGACGTCTCGGGCATCGTGCTCACCAAGCTCGACGGCACCGCCAAGGGCGGGATCGCGCTCGCCATCGCCTCCGAGCTCGGCATCCCGGTCAAGCTGATCGGCGTCGGCGAGCAGCTGGAGGATCTGCGCCCCTTCGACGCTGACGAGTTCGCCCGCGCGCTCGTGGGCGCCGGCTGAGCGGTCGGCCGCAGGATCCGCCGCGGCACGCTCGGCGACGGACGTAGACTGAGGCGACGTGTTCGACAACCTCGGAGAGAAGCTGCAGGCGACCCTCGCCGACGTGCGTGGCCGCGGCACGCTGACCGAGGACGACATCAACGCGGCGATGCGCGAGATCCGCCTCGCCCTGCTGGAGGCCGACGTCAACTTCAAGGTCGTGCGCACCTTCACCGCGACCGTCAAGGAGAAGGCACTCGGCGCCGACATCATCGGCCGGCTCAACCCCGGTCAGCAGGTGGTCAAGATCGTCTCCGACGAACTCACCGAGCTGATGGGAGGTGCCGCCGAGGACCTCGCGTTCGCGCCGAGTCCGCCGACGATCATCGTCATGGCCGGGCTGCAGGGCTCCGGCAAGACGACTGCCACCGGCAAGCTCGCGCGGCTGCTCAAGCAGCAGGGTTCATCGGTCGCGGTCGCCGCCTGCGACGTGTACCGGCCGGCTGCGGTCGACCAGCTGGTCAAGCTCGCGAGCCAGGTCGGCGTCGACGTGTACGAGCAGGGCACGGACGTCTCGCCGGTGAAGATCGCCGCCTGGGCGGCCGACCGCGCCCGCACCGAGGGCAAGGACGTGCTCATCGTCGACACCAGCGGCCGCCTGCACGTCGATCAGGAGCTGATGTCCGAGCTCGTCGACATCAAGAAGGCGGTCAAGCCGACCGACATCCTGCTCGTCGTCGACGCGATGACCGGCCAGGACGCCGTCAACGTCGCCGAGGAGTTCGGCCGGGCGGTCGACTTCGACGGCGTGATCATGTCCAAGCTCGACGGCGACGCCCGCGGCGGCGCCGCGCTCTCGGTCAAGGCGATCACCGGCAAGCCGATCCTGTTCGCGTCCACCGGCGAGAAGCTCGACCAGTTCGAGCGCTTCCACCCCGACCGAATGGCGCAGCGCATTCTCGGGATGGGCGACGTGATGTCGCTGATCGAGCACGCCGAGGCGAATTTCGATGAGCAACAGGCCGCCGAACTGGAGCGCAAGCTCCGCAAGCAGGAGTTCGGCCTCGACGACTTCCTCGATCAGATGCGCCAGATCCGCCGCATGGGACCGCTGCAGAACCTGCTCGGGATGATCCCAGGGGTCGGGAAGGAGCTGCGCGGCGTCAAGCTCGACGAGCGCGAGTTCGACCGGCTGCAGGCGATCATCCTCTCGATGACGCCGCAGGAGCGCCGCCGGCCTGAGCTGATCAAGGGCTCCCAGCGGCTTCGGATCGCCAAGGGCTCGGGGACCAACGTCCAGGCGGTCAAGGCGCTGATCAAGCAATTCGAGCAGATGCGCAAGGTGATGCGGCAGGTCTCCCAGGGCCGCATGCCCGACCTCGGTGCGCTCATGCGACAGGCCGGGGGACGGTAGGCACGAGGGCCGGTGCGTCGCCGCTGGGGTCAGTCGTGGCCGGCGATCGCGGTCGCGGTGAGCATCGCGATCGTCGTGGTCCTCTGCCTGCTGGCGAGCACCACCTAGATCTCAGCGCGGCCGCGGAGGGCCCCGCCGCAGAGCGCTGAGCAGGAACGGGTCCTCCGCACGCTATGCTCGTCGCTCGCTTATGGCAGTCAGACTCCGACTTACCCGCATCGGCGGACGCAAGAACCCCATCTGGCGCGTCGTGGTCGCCGACCAGCGCTCCAAGCGTGACGGTCGCGTGATCGAGACCGTCGGGCACTACAACGCCCAGACTGAGCCCTCGACGATCGTGCTCGACGAAGAGCGCATCCGTGACTGGCTCGGGCGCGGGGCGCAGCCTTCGGACACCGTCCGCAAGCTGCTCCGCACTCAGGGCATCTCCTGAAGGAGACGTCGGTGGCCGATCAGCCCGCCGTGCGGGAGCTTCTTGAGTTCCTTGCCCGAGGGCTCGTCGAGCATCCCGACGAGGTGCGTGTCAACGAGCTCGACGAGGACGACGGCTCCGTCGTGCTCGAGCTGTCGGTCGGTGACGACGACTACGGCAGCGTGATCGGCCGTGGTGGGCGAACCGCCCAGGCACTGCGTGCCGTGGTCAAGGCCGCGGGCACGCGCGAGGGCCGCCGCGTGTTCGTCGACATCGTCGACGACTGAGAGGCCGGCAGTGAGCGACCCTGGTCGCGTCGATCCGCCGGCACAGACACCGACTCCGTCCGGTCTGCGGGCCGGAACGATCGGGCGCGCCCACGGACTCGACGGAAGCTTCCACGTCGGCGCGGCGGTGGAGGACGTCGTGGGACTGCTCGAGGTGGGCGCAGAACTACTCGTCGGCGGGCGATCTCGGCGCATCGCACGGCTCGCCGGCCACGCCGCCCGCCCGATCGTCCGCCTCGAGGGGTCCGAGAGCAGGGAGGATGCCGACGCGCTGCGCGGGCTCGAGCTGGTGATACCGCGCTCCTCCGCACCGCCGCTGGAGGAGGACGAGTGGTGGGCCGAGGACCTGGAGGGCTGCACGGTCCGGGACGGTGATCGGACGGTGGGCGTCGTCACCGCCCTGCTCGCGCTGCCCTCCTGTGAGGTGCTCGAGGTCCGGCGCGAGGGCACCGTGGACGGGCCCGCGCTGCTCGTCCCGTTGATCCGAGACGCCGTCCGCGAGGTCGATACGGACGCGCGCGTGATCGAGATCGACCTCGCGTTCCTCGGGGAGGAATGAACGCGCTGTGCGGATCGACGTGTTCACGCTGTTCCCGGACTGGTTCGGCTGGTTCTGTGGCCAGCGGCATGTGGCCAACGCGCTCGCGGCCGGCCACGCGCTCGACTTCATCGACTACCGGACGCACACCCCGCTGAGCGCCGGTCAGGTCGACGACACCCCATTCGGGGGTGGGGCGGGCATGGTGCTCCGCGTCGACGTGGTCGAGGCGGCGCTCCGCGCGCGCTACGACGAGGATCCCGTGCGCCTCGGAGAGCACCGCCGGGTGATCGCGCTTGAGCCGAGCGGGAGGGTGCTCGACGACGCGCTCGTGGACGAGCTGGCCTCGGCGACCGACCTGACCCTGCTGTGCGGGCGCTACGAGGGATTCGACGAGCGCATCGTCGAGCACTTCGCCACCGACCGGCTGTCGATCGGCCGCTATGTCCTGGCGGGAGGCGAGCTGGCCGCGATGGTCGTCTGCGACGCGGTGCTGCGCAAGCTCCCCGGCTCGCTGGGCCACGCCGACAGCGCGGTCGAGGAGTCGTTCAGCGCCGCGCTCGAGGGCGGCCCCGAGTACCCGCACTACACCCGGCCGGCGGACTGGCGGGGATGGCAGGTGCCCGAGATCCTGCTCTCCGGCCACCACGCGCGGATCGCCGAATGGCGCCTGGAGCAGAGCCGCGCGCGGGCCCGAGGCGAATCCGGGGGCGACTCGCCTCGGCGTTAGCCGGTCTTCGGGGGAGCTCGCGCGGCGCGTGGAGGGCCACGGCGGGCTTCACCGGGCGCCAATATGCAGTCCCTCACGGAGCCGCTAGCATGGACCGCCGTCACGGACTCAAGCGCCCGCCGGCGATCCGGACGGTTGATCTGTGAGGGGCCGTACCAGCCACTCGCAACCCACACCTTTTCACCATGAGCACTGTCATCGAAAGCCTCGAGCGCACCCAGCTGCGCCGCGTCCCGGAGTTCGACGCCGGAGATCGCCTCCGCGTCCACTTCCAGGTGATCGAGGGGACCCGCCGCCGTACCCAGGTCTTCGAGGGCGTCGTCATCAAACGCCAGGGCCACGGAGCGCGTGAGACCTTCACGGTCCGCAAGCAGTCCTTCGGCGTCGGCGTCGAGCGCACGTTCCCGCTGCACTCGCCGAAGATCGAGCGCATCGAGGTGGCGGCGCGCGGTGACGTGCGGCGCGCGAAGCTCTACTACCTGCGCGGCCGTATCGGCAAGCGCGCCCGGGTGCGTGAGCGCCGTTCGACCGGCCCGGAGGTCGCCGTTGAGCGCGAGCTGCTCTACACCGAGGAGCCGCTGGAGGCGGCCGACGTCAGCGGCACCACCGCCGAGGAGGCCGTCGAGCAGGACGGCGCCGTCGAGCCGCTGAGCGAGGGGGCCCTGAAGGAGGGCTCCGCCGAGTCCCCGGACGCCGGCGCCGAGCTTCCCAGCACCGATGACGAGCCGGCCGCTCCTGAGCCTGACGAGGAGCCCGCGGCCACCGACGAGTAGCCGGTGGCGCGCTCGGGCGCTGGTCCGAGCTTCTGGCGCCGGGGCGGCTGACCGCATGAGCCCGTCCCGTTGACAATGGCGAGCACGTCCAAACCGAAGAAGAGGCGCAAGTCTGCGCTCGGCGGCATCGTCGAGTTGATCGTGACCGTCGCGATCGCCATTGCGCTCGCGTTCCTGATCCAGGCGTTCGTGGTCAAGCCGTACCGGATCCCGAGCGTCTCGATGGTCCCCACGCTCAAGGTCGGCCAGCGGATCCTCGTCAACCGGCTCTCCACCCATCCCAAGCTCGGCGATGTCGTCGTCTTCCATCCGCCGTCGGGCGCCACTCCGGCCAACCCCCAGGTCCAGGCCTACTGCGGCAACTCGTCTGAGGGCTACGGCAAGGGCCAGCCGTGCGACACGCCCACCCGGGGCGAGTCCTCCCAGACGTTCGTCAAGCGGGTGGTGGGACTGCCCGGGGATACGCTGCGGATCTCGGGCGGGCACGTGTGGCGCAACGGCAAGGAGGAGACCGGGCGCTACATCCAGTCCTGCACCGAGGGGTTCGGCCAGTGCACGTTCTCCAAGACGATCAAGGTTCCGGCCGGGATGTACTACATGATGGGGGACAACCGTGGCCTCTCCGACGACAGCCGCTTCTGGGGACCGGTCCCGCAGAAATGGATCATCGGCGTCGCATTCTTCACCTACTGGCCGATTGACCGGATCGGCACGATCTGACCCACCGCGGCGCCCACGCCGCCGCGCCCGTCCCGGGCGCCGGCTGCTGAGTCATGACCGCGGCCTCGGCGTCCGCTTCGTCGCCGGCGCCGATGAGGCAGGCCGTGGCTGTCTCGCCGGACCGCTGGTCGCCGCCGGAGTGCTGCTCGACCTCGAGCGCATCGGGCCCGCCCAGGCGCGGGCGCTCGGCACGCTCAACGACTCCAAGCAGCAGACCCCCGAGGGCCGCGCCGCGCTGTATCCGGTCATCCTCGGGCTTGCCGCTCGGGTCTGCATCGTCAGCCGCTGCGCACCGGGGATCGATGCGCGCGGGTTGCACAAGACCAACCTCGCGGCGCTGCGAGACGCGCTGGCGGGGGTGGCGGTCGAAGGCTGCATCTGCCTGAGCGACGGCTTCCCGGTCTCCCGGCTGGGGCATGAGCAGCGGGCGGTGATCGGGGGCGACGCCAAGAGCGCGGCGATCGCCGCCGCATCCGTGCTCGCCAAGGAGACGCGCGACCGCTACATGCGCCGCGTCGACGCCTCCCATCCGGGCTGGCAGTTCGCCCAGCACGTCGGCTACTCGACGCCCGAGCACCGCGAGGCGATCGAACGCCTCGGGGTCTCCCCGCTGCATCGCATGTCGTTTCAGTCGACTGCCTACACGCAGCTCGTCCTCGGTTGAAGCCGCGCCCGGGCCGGGGCGTGATCAGAACACCCCCTCCCGATGCTCGAGCTCGAGCAGCCGGCCCGCGCTGTCGACGGTCACTCCGATCACGTCGAAGCGCAGGTCCTGGGCGCGTGGCCGGTCGCTCACCTGCGCCAGCCACGCGGCCGCGATACGCCGCACCTGCGCCTGCTTGCGCGGATCGACCGCGTCGAACGGCGAACCCGTCTGAGCGCTTGCGCGCCGGGTCTTGACCTCCACGAAGACGAGGATCCCGGGCGCGTGGGCGATGATGTCGATCTCGCCCCAGCGCGTGCGGTGGTTGCGTTCGATCACCGCGTAGCCGAGCCGGCTCAGATGCGCGGCGGCGAGCTCCTCGCCCGAGGCGCCGAGTGTGCGGCGAGGATCGGTCTCGGCGATATGGCGGGGGTCCCGGGCGGTGCTCATGACTCCGGGAACGCTACGGGGAAAGCGGTGACATGTGGGTGCCGAAAAGCAACGATTGTGTGCCAATTGCCCCTGTAAATCGGCACAAAATCTTGACGAAGCGACACCCACCTGTGACGCGATCGGGCGTAGCGTGCAGCTCATGCTCGCACAGGTCACGACGTTCGCCATCGACGGGGTGCAGCCGCGCCAGGTGTGGCTCGAGGTCGACATCCGCGCGGGCCTGCCCGCATTCACGATCGTGGGCCTCGGCGACACCGCGGTCCGGGAGTCCAGAGACCGGATCCGCGCGGCGATCCTCAACTCGCACTTCCGCTTTCCGGACCGGCGGATCACCGCCAACCTGGCGCCTGCGTCGCTGCGCAAGGCCGGTCCCGGGTTCGACGCCGGGCTGGCGATCGGGCTGCTCGCGGCCAGCGACCAACTGCCCATCGCGAGCCTCGAAGGTTGTGCGGTCTTCGGCGAGCTCTCGCTCGGCGGCCAGCTGCGCGACTCGCCCGGGGTACTCGCCGTCGCCGAGGGCGCAAGCCGGGCGGGTTGCACGCGGCTGATCGTCCCGCGCCAGCGCGCGCGGGAGGCGGCGCTCGTCGAGGGGCTGGAGGTCATCGCGGTCACCACCCTGAGCGAGGCGGCCGCCGTCCTCTCGGGCGCGCCCGCGCCGGAGCTGCCGCACGCCGAGGACGATCCGCATCCACGTGATCCGGTCCCGGATCTCGCCGACGTCCGCGGACACAAGGCGCCGCTGCTGGCGCTGCAGATCGCGGCGGCGGGCGGCCACAACCTCCTGATGGAAGGTGCGCCCGGGACCGGCAAGACGATGCTGGCGCGCCGGCTGCCGTCGATCCTGCCCCCGCTGTCGCGCGAGGAGGCGATCGAGGTCACCCGCATCCACAGCGTCGCCGGCGTGCACGCCCGCGGGCTCATCGAGAGCCGTCCGTTCCGCGCTCCCCACCACTCGATATCGGCCGCCGGCCTGGCCGGTGGCGCATCGCCGCCGCGTCCGGGCGAGGCGACGCTCGCCAATCACGGAGTGCTGTTCCTCGATGAGCTCTCCGAGTTCGGGCGCCCCGCGCTCGAAGCGCTGCGCCAGCCGCTCGAGGACGGACACGTGACCATCGTGCGCGGTCAGCGGTCGCTCTCGTTCCCGACGCGGTTCATGCTCGTCGCAGCTACCAATCCGTGCCCGTGCGGCTATGCCGGCGTCGGGGATCGCTGCACCTGCGGCGAGGCCGACCTGCGCCGGCACCGGCGCCGGCTCAGTGGGCCGCTGTTGGACCGGCTCGATCTGCTCGTCGACGTGCGCCGGCCTGCCGACGCGGAGCTGCGCGGCCCACCGATCCTGACCTCCGATCAGGCCCGGGAGCGCGTCGCGGCCGCGCGCGAGCGCCAGCTCGCGCGGTTGGCAGGGACCGGCGCCGGGTGCAACGGCGAGATGGACGCGCGGACGGTGCGAACCAGTGCCGGCCTCGGCGACGAGGCCGAATCCGAGCTCGGCCGCGCCTATTCGGCGGGGGTGCTCAGCGCACGCGGCCGGCTGCGGGTGGTGCGTGTGGCGCGAACGATCGCCGACCTCGCAGGCAGCGAGCGCATCCGCCGCGCGGACCTGCTCCTCGCGCTCAGCCTGCGCCAGCGCGTGGCCGAGGAGGGGGTGGGGGCGGGGTGAGCGCGCAGGTGTGCCCCGGCTGCGCGCGGCGGGCGTGGCTGCTGGAACGGCTCGCCGGGCACCTCGACCAGGTCAGGGAGCGGATCGCCGAACTGCTCGAGCTCGACGACGGCGCGCTCGTCGCCGCGGTCGGCGGCAGCCGTCGCAGCGCGATCGAGGACGAACTCGCGGTCCACGATCCGTCCGAGCTCGGCGCCCGCGCGCAGCAGGCGGGTCTCAGCGCCGTGTGCCGCTGCGATCCTGCCTACCCCGCCGCCCTGCGCGACCTGCCCTCGCCGCCGGCGGTCCTCTACGTCGCCGGCCCCCTCGCCCGGCTCGCCGGGCTGCTCGGCGACCCCGCAGTCGCGCTGGTCGGCAGCCGCCGCCCGACGAGCTATGGCCTGGAGACGACCGGTCGCCTGGCCGGCCAGCTCGCCCGAGCCGGGCTGACCGTGGTGAGCGGGATGGCGCTGGGGATCGACGCCGTCGCCCACCAGGGTGCTCTCGACGCAGGGGGATCGACGATCGCGGTGCTTCCCGGCGGTGCCGATGTCGCCTATCCGGCCCGCCACCGGCGGCTGCTGGCGCGGGTCCGGGAGGGCGGGGTCGCGGTGTCGGAGCTGGGGCCGGGAGTGGCCCCGCGGCGATGGATGTTCCCCGCGCGCAACCGGATCATCGCTGCGCTGGCGCAGCTCACGGTGCTCGTCCAGGGGCGCGAGCGCTCCGGCGCGCTGCTCACCGCCGAGTGGGCGGCGCGGCTCGGACGCGAAGTCGGGGCGGTTCCCGGCCAGGCGGCCGCCCCGCTCTCCGCAGGTCCGCACCGGCTGCTGCGCGAGGGAGCGACGCTCATCACGTGCGCCCAGGACATGCTCGACGCGATCTACGGCGTCGGCGCGGTGCTCGCTCCCCAACGCCGGGCGGCGCTCCTGGAGCCCGCACTGGCCGCGCTGCTGGAGGCAATCGCGGAGGGGGAGGAGGGGGAGGCCGCTTTTGCGCGAGCGGGCCTGAGCAGCGAATCGGGGCTGGCGGCGCTGGCGCGGCTCGAGCTCGACGGCCTCGTGCGCCGGGCAGCGGGAGGGAGGTATCTGGTGCGGTGATGGCAAGCTGAAGCCAACCATGGCCGGCCGCGACCCTCACATCCGCTGCGCTCTGACGATCGCCGGCTCGGACTCGGGCGGCGGCGCGGGCATCCAGGCGGACCTGAAGGCGTTCGCCGCCTGCGGGGTCCACGGCATGACGGCGATCACCGCGATCACCGCCCAGAGCACCGTCGGAGTCGATGCGATCGAGCCTGTGTCGGCGGAGATGATCCGAGCGCAGGTGCGCGCGGTCGCGCTCGATATCGGCGTCGACGCGGTGAAGATCGGGATGCTCGGCACGGCGGAGACGATCGGGGCGGTTGTCCAGGCGCTCGGCGAGATCCGCCGGATCGCCCCCGGCGCCCCCCCGCCCGTCGTCCTCGACCCGGTGATGGTCTCCGAGTCGGGCGCGCGACTGCTGCGGTCAGACGCCCGGCGCGCGCTCGTCGAGGAGCTGCTGCCGCGGGTCGCGGTCGTCACCCCGAACCTCCCCGAGGCACGGGTGCTCGCCGGTGCCGGAGACGCTGAGGACGACGCGGTGGCGCTGGCGAAGGCGATCCACGCGCTCGGCCCGCGGGTCGTGATCGTCACCGGCGGACACCGGACCGAGGCGGTCGACGTCTTCTATGACGGATCGCAGGTGGTGGAGATCGCCGGCGAGCGCTTTTCGTCGGGCGCCGCCCACGGCTCCGGGTGCACCCATTCCTCGGTGCTCGCGGCGCACCTCGCGCGCGGGGAGACACCGCTGCAGGCTGCCCGGGTGGCCAGACGGCGAGCCGGCGAGGCGGTCCGCGACGGCCTGCGCTTCATCGGCGCGGGAGCGGGACCGGTGGACATCCTCGGGATCGGGTGACCGCCGGGGATCGGTAGCGGCGTCACCGGGACCGGTCGCCTCCGGCGCGGTGCCGTGACATAATCCCGGGGTGAAGTTTCTGCGAATGAAGCCGGGCCACGGCGAGGTACTGATCGCCGAAGGTGATGTGGAGCTCGCCGAGGACGAGCGGCGGCTGATCGAGGAGTTCCGCGTCCAGCTCGACGAAGGGCTCTGGGCGGCCGTGCCGACGGTCGAGGACGGTCGGCGTCAGGCCCAGATGGTCAAGCGCTTCCAGGACGTGCCGCGGGATGCCGAGCGCGTGATCTTCTTCCCGCGCGCGGCCGGCGGCCGCTGAAGGCCCGCCGATGGTTCTGGCGCTCGTCGCGACCGCACTCGTCGCTCTGGCGCTGCTCTCCGAGGAGCTGCTGCCGCGCATCGATGAGATGTGGACGCGGTTCAGGGCGCGCCGGAGGCCCGCGGAGACGCTCGGCTACGACCCGGGCCGCGAGCGACGCGCCGAGCAGCGTGCGCGCACCCTGCTGCGCTCCTGCGTGGGCGAGGAGGAATGGGCGATGTACCGCGACCTCGGGTTCATCAGGGTGTGGGGGACTCAGGCCGAGGGACCCGGACGGGAGGGCGGCACCGGCGGCGCCGCCTACGGCTACCTCATCTACCCCCACCGGGCGATCGTCGCCTACCTGGCGCAGACGCACCGCCTGCTCAGCGAGTACTGCGTGGCGTTCCCGGACCAGACCCGCCCCTACGGGTCGTCGCGGCTGCCCGACTCCGACGACGTGCTCGCCAAGTGGATGGCGCTCACCGGCGACGAGACCCGCCTGATCTCCACCGCGAACATGCACCTGCCCGGACGCCAGCTCGACCCCACGCGCGTCAAGCGCGACCTGTGGCGGCTGTCGCAGTGGGAACGCGGCCGGATTCGCGCCGCCGCCCGGCACGGACACGATCCGGCCGGTCCCGCAGACGGCCCCAGCGAGACCCCGCTCGCCGACGCCGGCCAATAACCCGGCCCGCCGCCATCTCGCCCAGGCAGGGCGGCGGAGCGCCGCCCATGCAAGACGCGTTGCAAGCACACCACCGCGTGCACAGGAATGATGCGTATTTGCAGGGTTCCCGCACCCCCGTCTTCACAGGATCTTATGCGGGATGGTCAGGGGCCCGAGTACCATTCGCGGCCGTGGCAAACGTCTCCTACCTGCGAACGCCTGCCGGGGCGCGAAGTCGAATCTATCCGTCGGGCGGCGCGGGGACGACTCGCCGGCGCCGCCGCGCGCCGTGGCTGATCGGCGGCACCCTCGTCGTGATCCTGATCGCGCTGGCCGCCGGGGCGTTCATCGTCTCCTCGTCGAAGCCGACCATCTCCGGCGCGTCTGGCGCGCTGGCCAAGATCACGCTGCCGCTGGGCGGCGGCACGATCAGCGATGTGAGCGCCACGACCGGCGTGCAGAATCGGGAGAAGTTCGTGAGGGTCCACCTCACCGGCGACCCGATCATCGTGCCCGCGCAGAAGATCGCCTCCGGTGAGAAGGTCACCGTCAGCCTCGTCGTTCACCGTCCGGGATGGATCTCCTGGCTGACGGGCAAGACCCAGCGGCTGACCAAGACGATCACCACACCCACCAGCCGGCTGCGCAGTCGCTACATCACGCTCACCAAGAGCGGAGCGCTGCGCGTCCGGTTCTCCGCGCCGGTTCGCACGATCGCCTACGGCTCGTCCTCGTCGCACCTGACCACTCGCTCGCTGCCTCGCGCGACGAGCACGGTCACCGTCCCGCACAACGGCAGCGCCGGCACGCTCTATCTGTCGGCGTCGGCCCAGAAGTGGGAGACGTCGACCACCTCGACGGTGAACTGGTTCCCCGCCGGCACCAAGGCGACGGCAGTCGCCCAACCCGCCTCAGGCCAGTCGATCCGCTCCAACACGCCGATCACGCTCAGCTTCTCCAAGCCCATCTCGCAGGTGCTCGGCTCCCACATGCCAACCGTCAGCCCCGCGAACGCCGGCTCCTGGCACCGGATGACCAGCCACGAGATCCGCTTCGTCCCGAGCGGCGTCGGTTACGGCCTCGGCACCAAGGTGGCGATCGCGCTGCCCGCGGGCGTCCGTCTTTCCGGGGCCTCGGACACCAAGAGCGCGAGCACTGGTACCTGGAACGTCCCTCAAGGCTCGACCACCCGCCTACAGGAGCTCCTCGCCGAGCTCGGCTACCTGCCGCTGACCGTCCACTACCAGGGTGCCGCACCGGCGAACACGCTCGCCGCCCAGGAGGTCGCTGCCGAGGATCCGCCGGCCGCCACCGTGGGCTGGCAGTACTCCGATACGCCGTCGGGCCTGAAGGCCGAGTGGAGCGGCGTGTCGAGCGCCGGCGTGATGACCCAGGGCGCACTGATGAAGTTCCAGTACGACCACGCGCTCAGCGTGACCGGCTACGAGGACGCCGAGACGTGGAACGCACTCTTCCAGGCGATCGTCAAGAATCAGCACAACACCTTCGGCTACACGTTCGTCTCGGTGAGCGAGGGCTCGCCGGAGTCCCTGTTCGTCTGGCACAACGGCAAGACGGTGATGTCGGACGTCCCGGTCAACACCGGAGTGCCCGGCGCGGACACCGCGACCGGAACCTATCCCGTGTTCGAGCACATCCCGGTGACCACGATGACGGGCACCAACGTCGACGGCAGCCACTACAGCGATCCCGGGATCAAGTGGGTGAGCTACTTCAACGGTGGCGACGCGCTGCACTACTACCCGCGTCCCGGATACGGCTACCCCCAGAGCAACGGGTGCGTAGAGATGAACGAGCCCGACGCCGCGGCGGTGTACCCCTATACGCCGATCGGCACCCTCGTCCAGGTCAACGCCTGAGTTCTCGGCCCTCCGCGCAGGGGTTGGGCGCGCCCGTGGCGAATTGACATGACGCCCATGTCCGATTCGCTCACCCCCGCCTGGCACGCCGCGCTTCACGCGTTCGATGAGGACCTGGCACGCCGCGCAGTCGCTGCCCGGACGCGGCTCGCCTACGCCCAGGACTGCGAGCAGTTCGCCGGCTGGGCAGCCGGCCGCGGGCTGGAGCCCGCCGCCGTCGACGTACGCGCGCTGCGCCGCTACGTCGCGTCGCTGACCCAGGCAGGCCGAGCGCCGAGCACCGTCGCGCGCAAGCTCGCCTCGTTGCGGGGGATGTTCGGCGTGCAGTTGACGCTCGGCGAGCGGGCCGACAATCCGGCCGACCTGCTGAGCGCCCCGAAGCGCCCGCAGGTGCTGCCCCACGTCCTCAAGCCCGCCGAGGTCGCGATGCTGCTCGATCGCATCCCCGCGTCCGATCCGCTGGCGGTGCGCGACCGCGCACTGTTCGAGCTCGCCTACGCGGCCGGCCTGCGCGCCGAGGAGCTCGTCACCCTCGATGTCGGCGCCGTCGACTTCGACGCAGAGACCGTCCGGGTCGAGGGCAAGGGCGACAAGACGCGTCTGGTCCCGGTTGGAGAGCATGCGGCTCGCGCGATCGACCGCTGGCTGGCCACCGGGCGCCCGGCTCTGGCGTCGGCGGCGAGCGGGCCGCTGTTCGTCTCCAAGACCGGGCGGCGGTTGTCGACCTCAGACGTTCGGCGGAGGCTGCGGGTCTGGTCACGCGAGGCCGCGCGACACGCTCCGGCGATCTCCCAGGCCCATCCGCATGCCCTCCGGCACTCGTTCGCGACCCATCTGCTCGAAGGCGGCGCGGATCTGCGGGCGATTCAGGAGCTGCTCGGCCACGCGAGCATCTCAACGACCCAGGTTTACACTCGAGTAGAGTCCGAGCGCCTGCGCTACGCCTACCGCGCGTCGCATCCGCGGGCATAACACAGGTACTTCAGGATGGAAACCAACGTCAAAGGGATCGAGCTCCAGGAGCTCTGGAAGCGGTACAAGGCGACGAGCGACGAGCGCGCGCGGGAGCGGCTGGTCGTCGCCTATTCGCCGCTGGTGAAGTACGTCGCGGGCCGGATGAGCTCGGGGCTGCCCGCGCACGTCGAGGAGGCGGATCTCATCTCCTACGGCCTGGGCGGTCTGATCTCCGCGATCGAGCGCTTCGATCTCACCCGCGAGATCAAGTTCGAGACCTACGCCATCACCCGCATCCGGGGCGCGATCATCGACGAGCTGCGGACGCTCGACTGGGTCCCGCGCTCGGTGCGCGCACGTGCCCGGCAGTTCGAGCGGGCCAACATGAAGCTCGAGGCCCAGCTGCAGCGGGCCCCGACCGACGAGGAGATGGCCACCGAGCTCGAGCTCTCGATCGAGGACTTCCAGGAGCAGCTCGTCCAGATCTCCAACTCGACGATCGTCGCCCTGGACGAGATGTGGAACGTGTCGGACGCCAGCGGTGATCAGGTGTCGCTGCTCGACACGCTGCCGGATTCCGGCGCGCCGGACCCGCAGTCGCTGGTCGACGAGTCCGAGCTGCGCGAGCGGATCGCGGATGCGATCGCGGCGCTGCCCGAGCGCGAGAAGCTCGTGGTGGCGCTCTACTACTACGAGAACCTCACCCTTCGCGAGATCGGCGAGGTGCTCGGCGTCACCGAGTCGCGGGTCTCGCAGCTGCACACCAAAGCGGTGCTGCGGCTGCGCTCCAAGCTCGCCGGCGAGCTGGAGTAGAGCCACCGCCGCTCCGGCCGCTCGGCCGTCCGTCTGGCGGGCGCATGTGCGGACCGTCACAGGAGTAGGGTTGGCGCTCCCGTAGGCGAGAGAGAGGAGTCAGCCATGCACAAGGCTGCGGATCGCATCCGCAACGTCGCCCTCGTCGGCCATCGCGGCGCCGGCAAGACGTCGTTGCACGAGGCGCTGCTGTACGAGGCGGGAGTGGTCAGCCGCCTCGGAAGCGTGGCCGAGGGCAACACCGCCTCGGACGCCGATCCGGACGAGAAGGCGCGTCAGATGTCGATCTCGCTTGCGCTCAGCTCGTTCGAATGGCAGCAGCGCAAGGTCAACCTGCTCGACACCCCCGGCGACTCCAGCTTCATCGCCGATGCGCTGGGCGCACTGCGGGTCTGCGAGTCGGCGATCTTCGTCATCAACGCCGTGATGGGCGTGGAGATCCACGCCAGCCGGCTGTGGCAGCGGGCCGCCGAGCTCGACCTCGCCCGCCTGGTGTTCGTCAACATGCTCGACCGCGAGCGCGCCGACTTCTTCCGCACGCTCGAGTCGCTCAAGACGGCATTCGGTCCTCACGTCGTCGCCACTGAGATCCCGATCGGGTCCGAGCACGAGGTGCGCGGGGTGATCGACCTCATCGACATGAAGGCCTACGAGTACACCGGCAACTCCCGCGAGAACTGCGCCGAGATCCCGATTCCGGACGCCGAGGCCGAGCGCGCGCAGGGGTATCGGGAAAAGCTGATGGATGAGGTGTCAGAGACCTCCGACGTGCTGATGGAGCGCTATCTGGAGGGCGAGCCGATCTCCCACGACGAGATCGTCTCCGCGCTCAAGGAGGGGACCAACCACGGGTCGCTGTTCCCGGTCACCTGTGGCGTCGCGACCCAGAATCTCGCCACCAACCGCCTGCTCGACGCGATCGTCGAAGACCTGCCCTCGCCGGTCAAGCACGGCGGGCTGGAGGCCGGTGACATCACGCTCCACGCCGAGGAGGACGCGGAGCTGTTCGCCTACGTGTTCAAGACCCGCGCCGATCCCTTCGCCGGGCGGATCAACCTCTTCCGCGTCTACCAGGGGACGATGACCCCCGACGCGCAGGTGCTCAACACGCGCACCCACAACAAGGAGCGGATCGGGCAGCTGGTCACGTTCTCGGGCACCGACACCGTCCATGCCGACGAATTCGGCCCGGGCGACATCGGCGCCGTCGCAAAGCTCAAGGAGACCCGTGCGGGCGACTGGCTCGCAGCCCGCGACGAGCCGATCTCAATGCCGTCGATCACGCTCCCCGCGCCGGTGATGGCGTTCGCGATCGCTGGAATCGGCGGCGGCTCGGCGGGCGACGAGGACAAGGTGTTCACCGCGCTGCGCCGGCTGCAGGAGGAGGACCCGACGATCGATCTTCACCGCGACCCGCAGACCGGTGAGCAGATCGTCGCCGGCCTGTCCCAGGTTCACGTCGAGGTCATCATCGAGCGGCTGCGCGCCCGCTTCGGGGTCGAGGTGTCGCTGAAGCCGCCTCGCGTTCCCTATCAGGAGACGATCCGCGGCTCCTCCAAGGCACACGGCCGGCACAAGAAGCAATCGGGTGGGCGCGGCCAGTTCGGCGATTGCCACATCGAGATCGAGCCACTCAACGATCCCGGCCACCCCACGGGGTTCGAGTTCGTCAACGCGATCAAGGGAGGTGTGATCCCCACCTCGTTCATCCCCGCGGTGGAGAAGGGGGTGCAAGAAGCCATGCAGGAAGGGGTGGTCGCGGGCTTCCCCGTCAAGGATGTCCGGGTTCGCGTGTTCGACGGCTCCTACCACTCGGTCGACTCCTCCGAGATGGCGTTCAAGCTCGCCGGCTCCCAGGCGATGCGCCAGGCGCTGGAGGCGGCATCGCCGGTCCTGCTCGAGCCGGTCATGGTGGCGACGATCAATGTGCCCGAAGAGGCCGTGGGGGACGTGATCGGTGACCTCAACTCCCGCCGAGGCAGGCCGCTCGGGATGGAGCCGGTCGGGGCTGGAATGACCGAGATCAAGGCCGAGGTCCCGATGGCCGAGATGCTCTCCTACGCTCCGGATCTGCGTGCCCTCACCGGCGGCCAGGGCGAGTTCACGATGGAGTTCGAACGCTACGAGGAGGTGCCCGGGCACCTGGCGGGGAAAGTGGTCTCCGCCGCACAGGCCGAGCGCGAAGCGGTGAATGCGTAGTACTCTCGTGCGTCCGTGAGCAGCACGCGATCCATCCGCACCTCGACCCAGCAGGTCGCCTGTGACGTGTGCGGGCGCACCCTGCTGCGCGGCGAGCGCGCCGAGATCTATGTGACCGGAGGCGCGCGCCGCTCGGTGTGCGAGCTGTGCACCTCCCGTGCCCTGCACGGCGGATGGGTGCGCGAGGGCACGGTTCCGGATTACGGGCAGTCCAGCGATCGCGCCGAGCGCCGTTCGCTGCTCGGGCGCCGCCGGAAGGGCCGGCGCGCCGACGTTCCGGAGACGATCGAGGCGGCGCCGCCGCCATTTGCCGACGATGACGATGACTCGGCGCCCTGGGAGGCCCAGGGCGCCGGACTGGCGGACGGTCCTGACCCCCTCGCGCTGCCGGAGCCCGGGGGCGATCGGGCCGGGGCTCCCGAGTGGCCCGATCCGCCCGCTCGCGGCACCCGCCGGGGACGGGGTGGCCGCACGCGCCGCCCTTCCGGGCTTGCCTCGCGCCAGGACGGCCAGTCCACGCGCCCGGAATCCGGCACGCGCGACGGTGCTCCGCGAGAGCCGCGCCACGTGCATGCGGTGCCGACCTCGGTCGAGCATCGCATCGATGCGGCAGTCGATCTGTTCAACCGCTCCGAGCACCCCCGCACCGTCGCAGGCATCGGTCGTTCGCTGGGGCTGCCCGACGTCGCCGTGCATCCCGCCAACCCGACGGGCGCGATCGTGTACATCGTCGTCTGCTGGGAGCTGTGCTGGTATCGCTACGAGGTCGACCTCTCCGAGGAGCACCCGGTGGTACGCGCCGCCGGCCAGGGGTACGAGCTCTCAGAGCTCACAGAGCTCGAGCGCCAGACGAACGTCGCCGCCGACGGCGACGGCCTGCTCACCGCCTGACGTCCGGTGACCGGCGCGGGCCGGATGCGCCCGTCCTCCGGGTTCACTACGCTTCAGGCGTGATCTACTGCGTTGTCCCCGAGGCGCTCGCCGACGAGCTGCTCCCGAAGCTGACCGAGTACTACGCCGACGACCCCAACGTCTCGGTGATCGTCGACCGCCGCCGCGGCTCGCGCCGCAACCAGAGCGTGACCGGCGGCGGCAAACGCGAGCTTCGTGACCGCCGTCGGCGGACGATCCCCGGCGAGCTGCCCGATCTGGCGAGCACGGGCGATTGACCGGCGGGCGGCCGCCCGCCGCGCGGCGCCTCCTGCTGCACGTCGACGGCGGCGCGCGCGGTAATCCGGGCCCGGCCGCGATCGGTGTCGTCATCGACGACGGGGACGGCAACCGCGTCGGCGATCTCGCCGAGCGAATCGGCGTTGCCACCAACAACGTGGCGGAATATCGCGCGCTGCTGCGGGGCTTGGAGCGGGCCGCGGAGCTCGGAGCGCGTGAGCTTGACGTGATCAACGACTCCGAGCTGGTCGCCAAGCAGATCAGCCGCGTCTACAAGGTCAAGCATCCCGCGATGCGGCCGCTCTTCGAGGAGGCGACAGAGCGCCTCGGGGGGTTCGAGCGCTGGTCGATCCGCAGCGTCCCGCGGGCGCAGAACGCCGAGGCGGACGCATTGGTGAACGCTGCGCTCGACGGGCTCCGATGAGATCCGGCTGAGATCCGCCGCGAGTTCTTCCGCCGCACGCTCATGGCGACCTTGCCGGTCGATAGGCTTCTCTGGGTGATCAACCCCCTGATCGAGCTCAATACCCGTCTGCAGCGGACCGCCGAACTCCTGCGCCACGGGCAGCTGGAGCCCGAAGCGACCCTCCAGGCGATCGAGGAGTGTGCGCATCTGGCCTCGGAGGCCAGCGCACAGGTCGACCACCAGGTTCGCGCGGCCCTCGAGCCGCTGCCCGACCTCCCCGGACAGCTCCCCCTCCCGGCGAGCTGAGTGTCGGCGGCCGCCACGTCCCCTCCGGTCTACCCGGAGCACCTCCGCGCCGAGATCGAGGCGTATTTGGAGGAGGTCCGCTTCTCCGAGGAGTTCGCCACCGCGGGGCTGGAGGAGGCGATGCGCTACTCGCTGCTGGCCGGCGGCAAGCGGATCCGGCCGGTGCTCGCGCTGGCCACCGCGGAGGCGGCGGGGCGTCCTCGGGAGTCGGTGCTGCCGCTGGCCGCCGCGCTCGAGCTCATCCATACCTACTCGCTGATCCACGACGACCTGCCGGCGATGGACGACGACGACCTGCGGCGCGGCCGGCTGACCTGTCACAAGATGTTCGGCGAGGACGTCGCGATCCTCGCCGGCGATGCCCTCTACGCCGAGGCGTTCAAGCTGCTTCTCACCCGCCAGCCCGGCGACCCGCAATGCGTTCTCGCCGCGGCCGCGCGACTGGCGGGCGCCACCGGTGTGCAGGGGATGGTGGGCGGTCAGTACATCGACGTCACCGAGACCGCGGGCGGTGGGAGCGTCGAGCTGCGGCGGCTGCACGAGCTGAAGACCGGACAGCTGATATCCGCGTCGATCGAATGTGTGTTGCTGCTCGACCCGGGGCAGCCTTCCCAGACGGTGGATGCGTTCCGAGCGTTTGCCGGTGAGATCGGACTTCTCTTTCAGATCATCGACGACATCCTCGACGTGACCGGATCCGAGGAGACCCTCGGCAAGCAGCAGGGGGCCGACGTACGGCTGGGCAAGCGCACCTACGTCACCGAGTTCGGGCTGGACGGCGCTCGCTCGCTCGCCGAGGAATCGCGCGCGCGTGCCGCCGCCGCGCTCGCTCAGGCGGCTCCCGGCGGCGCGGCCGCGCTGGAGCAGATCACGGACTTCATTGCGAATCGGAGCTACTGACTGTCATGAGCCAACCGAAACTGCTGTCGCGCATCGACGGGCCTGCGGACCTCAAGGGCCTCTCCGAGGACGAGCTCGTCCAGGTCGCGCAGGAGGTGCGTGAGCACATCATCGACACCGTCGGCGAGGTCGGCGGGCACTTCGGCGCCAATCTCGGCGCCTGCGAGATCGCGGTCGCGCTCCATTCGCTGCTCGATTCGCCCCGCGACAAGATCCTCTGGGACGTCGGCCACCAGGCCTACCCCCACAAGATCCTCACCGGCCGGCGCGACGCGCTGTCGACGATCCGCCAGTACGGCGGGCTGGCTCCGTTCTGCTCGATCCCGGAGTCAGAGCACGACATCATGGGCGCCGGGCACGCCTCGACGTCGATCGGCTACGCGGTCGGCCTGAAGGAGGCCATGCGACACGGTCACGGCCCCGACGGGCACGTCGTCGCGGTCGCCGGCGACGGCGCGCTCACCGGCGGCGTCGCCTTCGAGGCGGTCCACCAGGCCGGCGGCCTCGGCACCCCGATCGTCGTGGTGCTCAACGACAACGGGATGTCGATCTCGCCCAACGTCGGTGCGATGTCGCGCTACTTCAACCGGGTGCGGCTGTCGCCCAAGCTGTGGCACGCGCGCGAGGACGTGGAGGAGGGCCTCACCAAGCTCCCGGCGCCGATCGGCAACGCGTTCGAGCGGTTCGGCCCGCACTTCAAGGAGTCGATCAAGGCGTTCTGGGCGCCGGGCATGTGGTGGGAGGAGCTCGACTTCGCCTACATGGGAGTCATCGACGGGCATGACGTGCGCGCCCTGCGCCGCGCCCTGCGCGAGGCGCTCGCCGCCGAACGCCCGGTGGTCGTCCATTGCGCCACGGTCAAGGGCAAGGGCTTCGCACCCGCCGAGGAGGGCGGGCTGGAGGGCATGGAGAAGTGGCATGCCGCCAAGCCCAAGTCGATCTCCGGCGGCGTCCCGGCCGCCGCCAAGGCCGTGCCGCCCAGCGCCCGCCCGGCGCCGCCCCAGTACATGACCGTGTTCGGCGAGGCGCTCGTCGCCGAGGCGCGGCGCGACGAGCGGGTCGTCGGCATCACCGCCGCGATGAACTCGGGTACCGGACTGAACATCCTGCAACGCGAGCTCCCCGAGCGTTACTTCGACGTCGGCATCGCCGAGCAGCAGGCGATCCTGTTCGCCTCCGGCCTCGCCCTGCAGGGCGCCAAGCCGGTTGCCGCGATCTACTCGACCTTCCTGCAGCGCGCGTTTGACCAGATCGTCCACGACGTCTGCCTGCAGAAGCTCAACGTCGTGTTCGCGATGGATCGCGCCGGCCTGGTCGGCGACGACGGGCCCACCCATCACGGCGCCTTCGACATCGCCTATCTGCGGCCGCTGCCGAACATCGTGTTGATGGCCCCGCGCGACGAGGCGATGCTCGTGCACATGCTCCACACCGCGCTCGCGTACAACGAGGGGCCGATCGCGCTGCGCTACCCGCGCGGCGCGGGAGTGGGCGTCGAGCTGCCGCACACGCCCGAGGTGATCGAGATCGGGCGGGGAGAGATCCTGCGCGAATCTCCCGGCGGGGAGGGCACGGCCCCGCGGGTCGCGCTGCTCGGTTACGGAACCGGCGTGCAGAAGGCGCTGGAGGCGGCCGACATCCTCTCCGAGCATGGCATCGCCGTGACCGTAGCCGACGCCCGGTTCGCCAAGCCGATCGACGTCGCGCTCGCCGCGCAGCTGGCCGCCGAGCACGATCTGCTGGTCACCGTCGAGGAGGGCGTCCTCTCCGGCGGCTTTGGCTCCGGCGTGTGGGAGACGCTGTCAGACCAGGGAATGACCCCGCGGATCATGAGGGTCGGGCTACCCGACGCGTACGTCACCCACGGCGCACCCGCGCTGCTGCACGAAGAGGTCGGGTACACCGGTCGGCGGATCGCCGAGCGGGTCGAGGCGGCAGTCGCCGAGCGCAGCGACATCGCGCACACGGGCTGACGAGAAGCGGGCGGGTTGCGTACCGTGTGCGCCGTGAGCACACGGCGGCTGCGACTCGATGCCCTGCTGGCCGAGCGTGGGCTGTTTGAGTCGCGCTCGCGCGCCGCGGCGTCGGTGATCGCGGGGGAGGTCCGGATCGGCGGTGACGGAAGGCGCGCCGAGAAGCCGGGCCAGCTGGTGGCTGACGACGTGCAGCTGTCACTCGACGAGGTGCCCGCCTACGTGTCGCGGGGCGGGATCAAGCTCGCCAACGCACTGCAGCGGTTCGGGATCGACGTGACGGGTGCGGACGCACTCGACGTCGGCGCGTCGACCGGAGGGTTCACCGACTGCCTGCTGCAGCGGGGCGCCGCGCGCGTGGCGGCCGTCGACGTCGCCTACGGCCAGATCGACTGGCGGTTGCGCTCAGACCCTCGGGTGGCGGTCATCGAACGGGTCAACGCCCGCACGCTGGACCGGGCCGCGCTGCCCTTCACGCCCGGGCTGATCGTGATCGACGTGTCGTTCATCTCGCTGGAGAAGGTGCTGCCCGCGGTGCTCGGCTGTGCGGCGGAGCGGTTCGACTGCCTGGCGATGATCAAGCCCCAGTTCGAGGTCGGCCGCGAGCGCGTCGGCAAGGGCGGGGTGGTGCGCGATGCCGGGGTGCGGCGGGCGGCGCTCGCCTCGGTCGCGCGTGGCGGGCTCGCCCTGGGCGCCTCGGTGCAGGGGTTCGCGTCGTCGGGGCTGCCCGGTCCCAAGGGCAACCGGGAGACGTTCGTGTGGCTGGCCGAGGGCGGCCGGGCCGGGATTGCAGACATCGGTGCCGCGGCCGCCGCGGCGGAGCCGGACGACAGCGGAGGGGACCGCGAATGAGGCGGATTGCAACGATCGACTTCGTCACGCATCGGCGGCCCGAGGAGACCGCGGCCGCGCTCGAGGAGCTGGTCGCGCTTGCGCAGGCGGCCGGGGTGACGCTCTCGTTCACGCCCGACGAGGCGTCCAAACACGCCCATCTCAACGGCGACGGCGTCGTCGTGCGTGATCGCGAGGGGCCGGGGGAGGGGATCGATCTGTGCCTCGCCCTCGGCGGCGACGGGACCGTGCTCAGCGCACTGCGGGAGTACGCCGGGACCGGCGTGCCGGTGTTCGGGATCAACTTCGGGGTCATGGGGTTTCTCACCACGGTGGACCGCGATCAGATGAGCGACGGCTTCCGCAGGGCGATCGCGGGCGAGTTCGAGGTCCTGTCCCTCCCCGCGATCGAGGCCGCCGGCGCACGCGGACGGTGGCTGGCCTTCAACGACGTCTCGATGCACCGCCAGCAGGGAATGCGCGTGGCGGACCTGCAGTACTGCGTCGGCCCTCAGGACGTCGGCCGCGTGCGCTGCGACGGTCTCGTGGTGTCCACGCCGGCGGGGTCGACCGGATACAACCTCGCCAACGGCGGCCCGGTCATGGCCTGGGGGGTCGCCGGCTACGTCGTCTCGTTCATCGCGCCGCACTCGTTCACCGCGCGGACGCTCGTGGTCGCGCCCGGCGACGAGGTGTCGGTCGACAACCGCTCCCAGGAGGAGCCCGTCGACGTCACGATCGACGGCCGGCCCGTGTGCACCCTCGGCGCCGGGGAACGGCTGCGGACCCGGTTCCTCACCGATCAGGGGGCGCTCGCCCAGATCCCCGGTACGACCTTCTACGCGCGGCTGCGCGAGAAGTTCGGGCGGCTGGCGACCCCGCTGTAGCGCTCGCCTCCCGCAGGCGAACATGCGTTCCGTCCGGAGGGGGGCGTACAAGTGTTCGCATGCTTCAGGAACTGCGCGTCGAGAACCTGCTGTTGATGGAACGGGCCGAGCTTCGCCTCGGGCCGGGACTGAACGTGCTCACCGGCGAGACCGGCGCGGGCAAGACGCTGTTGGCCCATGCCCTCGATCTCCTGCTCGGCGGGCGCGCGCGGCGCGGCATCGTGCGCCCCGGCGCCGCCGAGGCCTACGTCGAGGGCGTGTTCGACCTCGAACCGTCGCTCGCCGCCGACGCGCGGATCCCCACCGGCGCCGAGGAGCTCGTGCTCGCGCGGCGGGTGTGGCCCGATGGGCGCACGCGGGCGTACGTCTGCGGGCGGGCGGCGACCCAGGCCGACCTGCAGGAGCTCGGGGGCCGGCTGCTCGCGTTCTACGGCCAGCACGAGCACCGGAGGCTCATGCTGTCGGTCGAGCAGCTCGAGCTGCTCGATGCCTACGGTGGCTCGACGCACGAGTCGCTGCGCCGGCGGCTCTCCGAGGCGCACGAGCGCGTGCGGACGCTGGCCGCCCGCGTTGCGGAGCTCACCGAATTGGCGGGCAGTCGCGATCGCGAGCTCGATCTGCTCCGCTTCGAGCTCGATGAGATCGAGGCGGCCGAGCCGCGCGAAGCGGAGACCGAGGAGCTCGCGGCCGAGCGAGACCGACTTCGTCACCAGGAGGATCTGATCGAGGCCGGGGGATTCGGCGCCGAGGTGCTGGCCGGGGAGAGCGGCGGTGCGGCGGAGGCGATCGCCGGCGTGGGATCGCGGATCGCGGCCGCCGCGGAGCTCGACCCGCGGCTGCGGGAGCTCGCCGACCGGCTGACCGCCCTGCAGTACGAGGCCGCCGATCTCGGCGCCGAGCTGCGCGCCTACGTCGAGGGACTCGCCGGAGACGGGGGCGAGGCGGCGCCGGGAGCGCGGCTGCAGGAGGTCGAGGAACGGCTGGCGCTGCTCGCCCGCCTGGAGCGCAAGCACGGAGGATCGATCGCCGAGGTGCTCGCTCATGCAGACCGCTGTCGTCGCCGCTACGAGGAGCTCACCGGAGCCGAGAGCGACCTCGAGGCGGTTCAGACAGAGCTGTTGGCCGCCACCGACGGGCGTGACGCGCTCGCCGAGCGACTGACCCGCGCTCGCACCAAAGCGGCTCCACGGCTCGCACGCGCGGTGCGCGGGCGGCTGGCGGAGCTCGCGATGGGCGATGCGCGGTTCGAGATCGCGATCGAGCCACGGGAGGGCGGCTGCGGGCCGCGTGGCGCGGACGCGATCGAAATGGAGATCGCCCCGAATGACCCGGACCCCACCCACCCCCTCGCGCCACTGCGCGAGGTCGCGTCCGGGGGCGAGCTCTCACGGGTGATGCTCGCGCTGTTGAGCGTCGCCCATGGCAGCGCGCAGGGAAGCGATCCTGCCGCCCGGGCGATGCTCGTGTTCGACGAGATCGACGCCGGGATCGGGGGCCACACCGCGCGGGCCGTCGGCGAGCACCTCCGGGCGCTCGCCGTCGGCCGGCAGGTGCTGTGCATCACGCACCTGCCGCAGGTGGCCGCGCTGGGCGAGCGTCACTTCACGATCGTCAAGGACACCAGGGCGCGGCCGGCGAGGACGACGGTGGCCGCGCTGGAGGGCGATGCGGTCGTCACTGAGCTGGTGCGGATGATGGGGGCGGCTGACGAGGACACGGGTGCCGCCGATCATGCGCGGGAGTTGCTTCGGGTGGCGGCGTGAGCGCTCGCGTGGACCGCGCGTGGTTTGGGGGCGACGCGGCGGCTCAGGACGATGAGACGTCCGCGAGCGCGGTCCACGCGAGCGCTCACGCCACCTTCGGATCGCCGGCGATCGGCGGGGCGTCCTCCAGCCTTGAGCTGGGGCGAATTGAAGCGCGTCGGCGAAGGATGGCCCCAGCACAGCGCAGGCCGCGGCCAACCAAGCGGCGGCAAGAGAGGGGGCGTGAGAGCTGTCCTGGGCCGCGCTCGCGAACGTCCCATACCCCAGTACGGCTTCGTCGCCAGCAAGCACGCGCGGCCCAGGACAGCTCTCACGCGCCACCCCACCACCAAAGCCGGCGAGGGACTGGAACCGCCGAAGCTGCACTTTCCGAGAACCGCGTCGAGAGTCCGCCGGAGGGCGGGCTAGAGTCCAGGACCAGCTGATGGCTCACGGCGAAACGCGCTTCATCTTCATCACCGGCGGGGTCGTTTCCTCGCTCGGCAAGGGCATCGCCGCAGCGTCGATCGGGCGCCTGCTCGTGGCGCGGGGCCTGTCGGTGCAGCTGCAGAAGTTCGACCCGTACATCAACGTCGACCCCGGCACGATGTCGCCCTACCAGCATGGTGAGGTGTTCGTCACCGAGGACGGCGCCGAGACCGACCTGGACCTCGGGCACTACGAGCGCTACACCAGCGCGAACACCAGCCGGGCCTCGAACGTCACCGCCGGCGGCATCTACAACACGGTGATCCGCCGCGAGCGCCGCGGCGATTACCTCGGCGCGACGGTGCAGGTGATTCCGCACATCACCAACGAGATCAAGCACCGCGTCAAGCTGATGGCCGACTCCTCCGAGGTCGACTTCGTCATCACGGAGATCGGCGGCACGGTCGGCGATATCGAATCGCTGCCGTTCCTGGAGGCGATCCGCCAGTTCCCGGTCGATGTCGGCCGGCGCCGCTGCATGTTCATCCACCTCACGCTGGTGCCGTTCATCGGCCATGCCGGGGAGCTGAAGACCAAGCCCACCCAGCACTCGGTCAACGAACTGCGCCGCATCGGCATCAACCCCGACATGGTGATGTGCCGCTCGACCTCTGAGCTGTCGACCGAGATCCGCTCGAAGATCGCCCTCTTCGCATCGCTGCCGGTCGACGCCGTCGTCTCCGCCTACGACGTCGACGACGTCTACAAGGTGCCGCTCGCCTTCAACGACCAGGGAGTCGACGAGTTCATCCTCTCCGAGCATTTCGGCATCGACGCCGGACCGCCCGACCTCTCCGGCTGGGACGCGATCGTCCGCCGGGCCGCCGCCGCGGACCGTGAGACGCGGATCGCGCTCGTCGGAAAGTACGTCCAGCTCGAGGACGCCTATCTGTCGGTCGCGGAGGCGCTTCGGCACGCGGGTGTCCACCACGGCGCCAAGGTGAAGATCGAGTGGATCGACTCCGAGACCGTGACCGAGCCGGAGGTCAACCGCCTGCTGCACCAGGTCGACGGCATCCTGGTTCCCGGTGGTTTCGGCGGCCGTGGCTGGGAGGGCAAGATCGAGGCCGCCCGCATCGCGCGGGAGCGCCGGATCCCGTATCTGGGCATCTGTCTGGGCATGCACGTCGCGGTGAGCGAGTTCGCCCGTCACGTCTGCGGGATGGAAGGTGCCAACTCGACCGAGATGGACCTCGAGACGCCCTTCCCCGTGATCGACCTGCTGCCGGAGCAGAAGGAGATCGCCGACATGGGCGGGACGATGCGCCTCGGCGCCGATCCGGTCAAGCTCCACGATGAGACGCGGATCCGAGCGATCTACGACGAGCCGGTCGTCTACGAGCGCCATCGCCACCGCTATGAGGTCAACAACCACCTGCGCCGGCGATTGGAGAGCTCGGGGCTGGTCTGCAGCGGCACGTCGCCCGACGAGCGGCTGGTCGAGGCCGTCGAGCTGCCGGCCGAGGCGCACCCGTTCTACGTCGCCTCCCAGTACCACCCGGAGTTCAAGTCCAGGCCCGAGCGTCCCGCGCCGCTGTTCCGCGAGTTCGTCGGCGCCGCGCTTGACTACGCCGCGACGGACGCGGCGGCCGGGGACATCGCCGCAAGCCGTTCGTGACCCGCGCCGGCGCGGCCGAGCGCGATCGGTTGCACGAGACCTTTGCGGCGCTCTGCCGGATTGAGAGCCCGTCGGGTCGGGAGCGTGGCTGTGCAGATTGGCTGACGCGCGAGCTGACCGCGATGGGGCTCGACGTCCACGAGGACGACGCGGGAGACACGGTCGGCGCGGATGCGGGCAACCTCTACGCCAGGATCCCCGGCGCGTCGGAGCGTGGGGGCGCCCAAGCCCCCCCTCACATCCTGTTCTGTGCCCACATGGACACGGTCCCGCTGGCCGCGCCGGTCGAGCCTGCGCTGATCGACGGGGCGTGGGAGAACGTCAACGAGGGGATCCTCGGCGCCGACAACAAGTCGGCGGTCGCCATCTTCACCGAGCTGGCGCGCCGCTACAGCAACGGAGCCGTGCCGCCGATCGGCCTGGAGTTCGTGTTCACGATCAGCGAGGAGACGTCCCTGGGCGGGAGCGCCGCGTTCGACACGTCGCGGCTGCGCTCCACCTATGGCTTCGTCTTCGACCAGGCCACACCGATCGGCGGCGTGATCGTCGCGTCACCGACCCACTACCGCATCATCGCCCGGCTCCACGGCCGCGCCGCGCACGCCGGTGTGCGCCCGGAGGCCGGCCGGTCGGCGATCCACGCGGCGGCGCGCGGGATAGCGGCGATGGACCTCGGACGGCTTGACGAGCAGACCACCGCCAACGTGGGGATGATCCACGGCGGGTCCGCCATCAACGTCGTGCCGGAGTACTGCGAGGTGACCGCCGAGGTCCGCAGCATCGACGACGCCCGCGCCGCGGCGCTCGCCACCCAGCTGATCGACCATCTTCAGGATGGGGCCGACGCCGGCGAGTGCGATCTCGATCTCAACCTCGAACGCATGTTCCAGGGCTATCGCCTTCCTCCGGGCGCGGGGCAGCTGGCGATCGCCGAGCGCGCGCTGACCGCCTGTGGCTACACCCCGGAGCGGATCGTCTCCGGTGGTGCGTCCGACGTCAACTCGTTCATGGTCGATCGCCTGCCGTGCGTGTGCCTCGCCGACGGCGTCCAGGCCAACCACACGTCGTCGGAGCGGGTGACCACCCAGGCGCTGGAGGACATGCTCGACGTCGCGCTGGAGATCGTCGAGGAGTCCGTGCGCGAGCTGTCGCCTGACGGGCAACCCGTCGGCACCGGGCGATGAGCCGGCTCGGCGGCTTTGAGCCGATCGGCTCGGAGGAGCGCTGGCGCGGGGCGGTGATCGGTGCCGGGGTCAGCCACTATCGCCACGCGGACGGAGCGGTGGTGGCGCGTGACACCGTCTGGCACCCCGGCGCCGTCGGGATCATCGCCCTCGACGACGCCGTCGTCTGGCTGACCCGACAGCCGCGGGAGGTCGCGGGGCTGATGGCCTCGCTGGAGATCCCAGCGGGCAAGCTCGATATCCCCGGCGAGCGCCCGCTCGCCTGCGCCCAGCGCGAGCTCGCCGAGGAGATCGACAAGGATGCGGCCGACTGGCGAGAGCTCCGCGGCTTCTACACGAGTGTCGGGTTCTCCGACGAGTACATCTGGTTGTTCCTCGCGCGCGGGCTGCGCGACAGCGAGGCCCGGGCTCATGGCGACGAGGACGAACGGATCGAGATCGTCCCGTGGCCGCTGGCCGAGATCGACGTGGCAATCGCCCAGACCGAAGACGCCAAGACGCTGATCGCGCTGCAGTGGCTTGCCCGCGAGCGCGCAGCCGGACGGCTCTGACCGGGCCCCGCCCGTGAACGAAATCTGCCGCCCCCACGCACCGCGGCAGGAGAGCGTGGTGACGGCGGCGAACCTCCGACACCACGATGGCAACCGTCGAGGCCACCGCCGCCCAGCGTCGGCTCACCGATCTGACGCTCGATTTCCTGGCCAGCCTCGAGCTCGAGCGGGGGCTGTCACGCAACACGCTCGAGGCCTACGGCTCTGACCTGCAGCAGTTTGGCGTGTTCCTCGGCCAGCGTGAACGCGATCCGCTCGAGGTCACGCCCGCCGACCTCGCCGCCTTCGTCTCCGAGCTGGCGGCGGGCCGGGATGGGCGCCCGCCGGTCGCACCGGCGACGCTGCAGCGCAAGATCGCCTGTCTGCGCTCCTTCTACCGCCATCTGCGCCGCGAGCAATTGCTCGACCACGACCCGACTGCGGAGCTGCGCCCGCCACGCTCGCGCGGCCGGCTGCCACGCGTCCTCTCGCGCGATGAGGTTGCGTGCCTGCTCGCCCAGCCGCGCGGCAACGCACCAGGCGCTCTGCGCGACCGTGCGCTGCTGGAGACGATGTACGCCTGCGGCCTGCGCGCGAGCGAGGCGATCTCGCTCGAGCTCGCGGAGCTCGACCTCGAGGCGGCGATCCTGCGCGCCCACGGCAAGGGCTCCAAGGAGCGGCTGGTCCCGATCGGCTCCAAGGCGGTGGACAGCCTGAATGTCTACCTGGAGCAGGGGCGCCCGCGGCTGATCGGGCTGCGCGACGAGCCGCGGGTGTTCCTCAACCTCCGGGGCCATGGCCTCTCGCGCCAGGGGCTCTACAAGATCGTCCAGGGACACGCACGGACCGCGGGCCTCGAGGAGCGGATGAGCCCTCACACGTTGCGCCACACGTTCGCCACCCATCTGCTCGCCGGGGGCTGTGACCTGCGGTCCCTGCAGGAGATGCTCGGACATGCCGACATCGGCACCACGCAGATCTACACCCACCTGTCGACTGAGCGGCTGCGCGACGTCTACTTCGACGCGCACCCGCGCGCGCAGATCGACCGCTCCGACGGGCGCGAGTAGCGCCCCGCCCCAGCTCACGCACGCCGTGCGACGCGCCTTCGTCATCGTGCTCGACGCATGCGGCGTCGGCGCGCTGGCCGACGCCTCCGACTACGGCGACGCGGGCACCGACACGCTCGGACATCTCGCGGCGGCGGTGGAGGGGCTGAACCTACCCGCGCTCCAGCAGCTCGGTCTGGGCAGCGCCCACCCGTTGCGAGGAGTCCCGCGCGCGGCCCGGCCGGTGCTCCATGGCCGCCTGCACGCGCTCGGCGCCGGCAAGGACTCCACGGCCGGCCATCGTGAGCTGATGGGCCTCGTCGCGCGGCAGGCCTCACCGACCTACCCCGAGGGGTTTCCCGATGAGGTGCTGGAGATCATCTCGGCGGCGGCCGGTGGCCGCGGAGTCATCTGCAACCGACCGGACAACGGGATAGAGGCGATCGAGAGCTTCGGGGCTGAGCACGTCAGCGGCGGAGATCTGATCGTCTACACCAGCCAGGACTCCGTCCTGCAGATCGCGGCGCATGTCGACGTCGTCGCAGTCGAGGATCTGTATGCGATCTGTGCCCGCGTGCGCGAGGTGCTGCCCGGGCAACACGCTGTCGGCCGCGTGATCGCGCGCCCGTTCGAGGGGGACGATGGTGCCTACCGGCGCACCGATGGGCGGCGCGACTACGCACTGGTCCCGGGGCCGAACTATCTCGACGCGCTCAGGGCCCATCAGGCACCGGTACACACCGTGGGCAAGGTCGGTCAGCTCTTCGCCGGGCGGTCCGTCGACGTCGAGCATCCCGGGTCGACCAACGCGATCGCGATCGATGAGACGTCGCGGCTGATCGACGGACTGGAGCACGGCCTCGTCTTCACCAACCTGATCGAGACCGACCAGGTCTACGGGCATCGCCACGACATGGAGGGATTCGCGGCGGCGCTGGAGCGGATCGACGAGGCCGTCTCGCACTGGGTCGCGGCGATGCGCGATCAGGACATGCTCGTGCTCACCGCCGACCATGGCTGCGACCCGGCATCGCCGCGCACCGACCACACGCGCGAGCATGTCCCGCTGCTCGCCCGGTTCGCCGGGCATGGGGGCCGGCGCCACGATGGTCCGATGGCCGATGTCGGCGCGAGCGTGCTCGCATGGCTCGCCGACGCTGAGGACAGCTCGCTGCCCGGCCGCTCGTTCGTGTGAGCATCCATGCCCCGGCGCCGACCCCATCGACTACGGTCGGCGGCGTGGCGACGGTGGACACCAGATGCGCGACCGGCGGCTATAGATAGGCCGATGCCGGAACTGCCCGAGGTCGAGACGATCCGCCGCCAGTTGGCGCCGCACGTGGAGGGCCGGATGCTCGCCGCGGTCGAGGTCCTCGATCCGCGCTGGACCGCACCCCGCCCACCTGAAGAGGTCGCCGCGGCGCTCACCGGGCGCACGGTGCGCGCGCTCGGACGCGCGGGGAAGTACCTCATCTGGGAGCTGTCGGAGGACCTTCACCTGCTCATGCACCTGCGGATGACGGGCACGCTGCTGTACGACCCGCCCGCCGACCCACCCCACGCGCGCGTGCGGATCGCCCTTTCGGACGGCCATCGCCTCGTGTACCTCGACCCGCGCCGCTTCGGGACCGGGCATCTGCTTGAGAGCTCGGACGAACGCGCGGCCTACCTCGGTGGGCGGCTCGGGCCCGAGCCGCTCACCCCGCAGTTCACGACCGCGTATCTGCGCGCGGCCGCGCGGGGTCGCACGGCGCCGGTCAAGGCGTTCGTGCTGGATCAGCGCAGGATCGCCGGCGTGGGCAACATCTATGCCGACGAGGCGCTGTTCCGCGCGGGAATCCATCCGCTCCGGGCGGCCGGCTCATTGCGCCCCCCTCAACTGGAGGCCCTGCGCGAGGGGATCGATGCCGCTCTGGCGGCCGGCATCGAGGCCAAGGGCGCCACGATCGACGACTTCCGCCACCTCGACGGCGCCTATGGGTCCTTCCAGAACCAGTTCCTCGTCCATCTTCGCGAGGGTCAGCCGTGCATTCGGTGCGGCACGACCATCCGCAAGCTCGTCGTCGGTGGCCGCGGAACCTACGTGTGCGAGCACTGCCAGCCGCGTCCGCGCAGACGGATCGCTCCGCGCCGCCCGGCGACGGAGCGCCAGGCGACCGGAACGGTGTGAGCGAGGCGGGAGAGCTAGGCGGCGAGGAGGCTGGGCAGTCGCCCTTCGCGGTCTGCCGCGAGGAGCTCCTGGAAGCCGCCGATCGACTCGCCGTCGATCACGATCTGCGGGAACGTGTACATCCCCGTCTTCGCGATCAGCTCGTCGCGACCGTCCGGGTCGCGTGCGAGATTGATCTCGGTGTACTCGATCTCACGCTTTGCCAGCAGCTTCTTGGCGCCGACGCAGAACGGGCACATCTCGGTGGTGTAAAGGATCACGGGCTTCATGACTTCATTTAGTATAGCAAGGGTGTGGGCGTGGCCGGGCCACTGAGAACCGAGGCGATCGTGCTGCGGTCGATCCGTTACGGAGAGGCCGATCGCATCCTTCATCTCTACACGGTGGAGCACGGGCGCCTGGCCGCCATCGCCAAGGGCGCCCGTCGCGCGCGCAGCCGCTTCGGAGCTCGGCTGGAGCCGTTCGTGCGAGTGCGCGCCCAGCTGCACGAAGGCCGCAGCGACCTGCTCACGGTCACCGCCGTCGACACCGTGGCCACGCACGGCGGTCTGCGCGAGTACGCCGCCACGCTCGACGTGGCCGCTCGCGCCTGCGACGCGGTCGCGCGGCTGTTCGAGACGCGCGAGCCCCACCCGGAGGTCTTTCACCTGCTTGCCAACGAGCTCGCGCTGCTCGCCGCCGACCCGGTGCACGGTCGCCCCGGCAACGGGCTCGCATTCCGGCTGAAGCTGCTGCTGGCCGCCGGGATCGTCCCGCAGCTGTCGGCGTGTGCCGTGTGCGGCGAGACCGAGCACCTGCGCGGCTTCTCGGGCGCGGCGGGCGGAGTCGTGTGCGGCTCCTGCGAGGCCGGGTCCTTCGGTCTGACCGAGGAGGCCTATCGCTTCCTCGTCGCCGCGCTCGGCAGCCCGCTTGTCGAGGCTCCCGACGGCGACGAGCGAGTGCTGCGCCAGGTCGAGCGGGCGATCGGGGAGACGACCGAGCATCACGCCAACGTGCGGCTGCGCCCGCTGCTGGCGGCCTGACCGCCGGCGACTCAGTGCTGAGGATGGGCGCTGGAGCGCGGCGTGCGCTTGGTGCGATGCGTCGCGCCGGCCGGCCTGCGCGTCGTGGTGTGCTTGGAGCTCGGGCGCTTCGTCGTCGAGCGTTTGGGCCTGGAGCTCTTCGAGCTCGCGCTCGCCGCCGCCGTGAACGTCACCGACGTCCGTTCGAGCGTGGTGTGCAGGCTGGATGCGGTGAGCACGGTGCGCAGCGTGTGCGTGCTGGAGAGCAGCCTGGCGCCGGTCCGGTTCAGCGAAACGGTCACCGTGCGATGGTCGCCGGCCGCGACCCGCACGGTCTGGGAGCCGACGACGACGACCTTGAAACGGGACCGGTGGCCTCGGGCCGACGAATGAGCGTGCGACCCGGCCACGGCCTCGGTGGCGGTGAGCGTGATCGTCACCGGGCAGGCCGCCTGCTTGGAGCAGCGCAGCGCGATCGACAGATCGGTGCCCGAGACCGTGTGGGAGGGCACCGAGACCGTCGCGGCGCCACTTGAGCGGCCCCCACCCGTCCCGGTCCCGGTGGGGTCGGTGGGGTCGGCGCCGAATCCGCCGACGCCGAGGTCCATCAGCGGCTCGGTCGGGTCCGAGGCGGCCTGCGCGGAGCCGTAGGCGTTGGTGGCGGTCTCGACGACCACGATCGAGTCGTTGACGTCGTTCTCGGTCGTGGTGTACGACGCGCCGGTGGCGCCCGGGATCGGGGTGCAGACGGTTCCGGTGATGTCGCAGTCCTCCCACTGCAGACCGATGCTCGGGTTGTTCTGCCACGCACCGGGACCCTCGGAGAGGAGCTCACCGACCGTTCCCTCGTCGCCGTTGATGACCGGTGGGCTGAGGTTGATCGGAGCGAGGGTCGTGACCGCGTCGGTCATCGCCGAGTCGACGGTGCTCGAGCCGCCGGCGTTCGACGCGGTCTCGACGACCTCGATCTGATTGCCGACATCGTTCTGGGTCGGGCTGTAGGTGGAGCCGCTTGCGACCGCTGTGCACGGATCTCCGTACGGGTCGCACTGCTCCCACTGATCGCTGACGTGGGTCGGCGTGCCGCTCCAGGACCCCTGGGTCACGGTCAGCGTGCCGCCCGCGACGGCCGACCCGCCGATCGTCGGCGGCGTCTGGTTCTGAGGAGGCACAGGGGTGATGGTGGCCACGACGCCGGGCGTGCCCGCGATCGTTCCGAACGCGGCGTGCCAGTTGTTGTCGTCGGGCGGGAATACGGGCGTGCCGCTGTGAGAACCGAAGCTCAGCAGCGCGAGCGTCTCTGTGGAGTTCGGGGAGGTGAGGGCGTCGCCGTTGAACGCGACGTTGCTGTTGGCGGAGAACGTCGCTACCCCGCTCACCGTGACGGGGACCGGCGACGATGAGCCGCCCAGCGGAGTGGAGGAGCCGCCGTCGATCTGAAGCGTCGTCCCGCTCGCGATGCTCAGGGACCCGATCGACACCGACCCGAACGGGCTGACCTCCAGGCTCGCGCCCGCGCCCCCCGCGGCGGAGAGCTGGAGCCTGCCGGTGCCCGACAGGGCGCCGTCGAGGACGCGGACCGCGCCGCCCTGGATCGACAGCGTCGCCGAGCCCGCGACCGAGTAACTGCCGGTGTCGGTGTCCTGGTTGGAGGCGTCGATCGCGAGCGTTCCGCCCGACGCCGTGACCGTTCCCGCGTTATCGAACAGCGCGGTGTTGACCGTCGCGCCCGAGGCGGCGGTGATCGCCCCTGACGGGTCGTTCTCGAGCGTTCCGCCCCCGCAGTTCGTGTTGGCGGGGTTCGCGCCGAGCATCGCGCCCGCCCCGAGGGTCACGACGCCCGAGGCTCCGTTCTCGAGGGTCGCGTCCGCGTCGATGCACGCCTTCACGCCGGAGCTGACCGACAGCGCGCCGTTGTTGATCAGCCAGACGTCCTCACCGAGCTCAGCTCCGGTGCTGGTGAACGACAGGCTCGTCCCCTGGGCAACGGTGGCGGTGCCATAGCCGTTCAGGTCCCCGCTGATCGCCGAGCCGGGAGAACTGCCGGCCGCGGGGCCTTCGAGTTGGTCGTCGACCTGGGCGGTCGCACCCTGGGCGACCGTGAAGTGGCTGAGTCCGCTGAGGTCGGCGTCGGTCTGGAAGTCGGTCAGGCCGCCGGAGATCACCAGGGTGCCGCCGCCGCTGAACGTCGTGCCCGAGGCTCCGCCGTAGTCGATGTCGCGCTCGGTCCCGCTCAGGCTGAGGGTCGCACCGGAGCCGATCGCATACGTGCCGGTGTCGGATCCCTGATCGCTGCTCTGGGCCGGGACCGCAAGCGTGGTGCCCGGGTTCACCGTCACCGAGCCCGCGTTGTCGAAGAACGCCGGGTCGATGTTGACCATTCCACTGGCTCCGCTGGCGGTGATCGCTCCCTGGTTGACGATCGACCCGCCTCCGGTGCCGTTGTCGCACAGTCCCGTCGAGTCGTTGTTGTCGCCGAGGTTGGACTGCTGCCCCAGCGCGACGGCGGCGCTGGAACCGATCGTCACGAGCACGTTGGGCCCGGTGCAGACCTGAACGTTGGCCCCGACGGTCGTGAGGGCGTCGTCCTGGAGGGTCAGCTGGTCGGCGATCCCGACGAATCCGCCGGACCCGGCGGGCAGCGAGAACGTCGAGCCGAGGTGGAGCGTCCCGGGGCCGTCGAGCGAGCTCCCGGTGTCGGAGGTGAGGTTGTCGACCGTCGCCTGCGTGCTGGTCGCCTGCGAGACGATCGTGCCGGTGTTGGTCACGCCGCCGCCGGTGGATCCGGAGCAGTCGGTCTGGCCGGCGCCGCCGAGGTCGGCGCCGTCGCCGAGGGTGAGCGTGCCGGAATTGGCGAGTGCGCCGCCTGTGGCCAGGCAGACATCGAGGTCGGGATCCACGGTCACCGACCCCTGGGCGATGAGCGAGAGGCCGGAGCCGATCACGTCGGGGGTGCCCGAGCTGCCGGGGGTCGCGTTCTGCAGATCGAGCTCGCCGCTGACCGTGAGGCTCTCCGAGCCGCCGGTGGTCAGCGTGGCGCCGTCGAGCTCCAGTCCGGCGACCGTGAAGTTCGTGGTGGCCGGGTCGACCTCCACGCCGGCGCCCGACGGCAGGCAGACCACGTCGCTGCTCACCGGCGCGCTGCCCGTACTCCAGTTGGCCCCGTCTGACCACAGGCCGTCGCCGGCGTTCCCGTTCCAGCTGTTGGTGCAGGCGGCGGCGCTCGCCGCTGCCGGCGCGGCGCCGGCAGCGGTCGCGAGGACGGTCGCTGCCCCGACGAGCATGCTCAGGGCGAGCCGGCGGGGCGAAAACCCGGTTATGCGGTCGCGCAGACGCATGACGTGAGGAGGGCCGGAGCCCTTCAGATGTGATCGGCGGCAATCGAACGTCCATCAATCCGTAGAGACCACGCACCGAATTGCGGGCTCTTGCATCGACCGGGCCGCGCGCCGCACCCCTGCCGCGCTGTCAGAATCGGGGTGTGGACCATCTGCAGGGCACACAACTCGATCCGCATCCATCCGGGCCGGTCGCCGAGGCGTTCCGCGAGCGTGTGTCGGCACGTGAGGCCGCCTGGCTCTCCCCGCTGGCTGTGCGCTCCTACCCGGCCCATCGCGCTGTAGAGGAGCCCGAGTGCGGGCTCCGTACTCCGTTTCAGCGCGACCGCGACCGCATCGTCCACTGCAAGGCCTTCCGGCGGCTGAAGTACAAGACGCAGGTGTTCGTCGCTCCTGTCGGCGATCATTACCGCACCCGGCTCACGCACACGCTGGAGGTCACGCAGATCTCGAGGACGGTGGCCCGGGCGCTCGCGCTCAACGAGGATCTCACCGAGGCGATCGGGCTGGGGCACGACCTCGGCCACTCCGCGTTCGGGCACGTCGGCGAGGCGGCACTCGACAGGTGCCTGCGCGAGCGCTTCGGCGGGCATTTCCATCACAACGAGCAGTCGCTGCGCGTCGTGGAGCGACTCGAACGCGGCGGGCGCGGGCTCAACCTCAATGAGAGCGTGAGGGATGGGATCGTGCGTCACTCCGGCCGCGCTGCGATGCCGCGCACGCTCGAGGGCAGGATCGTGCGCATCATGGACCGCGTCGCCTACATCAACCACGACATCGATGACGCGGTCCGGGCCGGGGTGCTGGCTCCCAGCGATCTGCCCGCCGCGCCGATCGCATTGCTCGGGGACGCCGGCCCGCGGCGGATCGACACGCTGGTGCACGACCTCGTCGAGGCGTCGGACGAGGCCGGGGACATCGTCCAGGGGAAGGCGATCGGCGGCGCGATGGCGGACCTGCGCCAGTTCATGTTCGACCGGGTGTACCTCGGTCCGGTTGCGACCCATGAGCACGCGAAGATCAACGGTGTGATCCGGACCCTGTTCGACCACTACTGCGCGCATCCGGAGCAGATCCCCGACACGATCCCCGCCGGCCAGCTCGCCACGCGAGTCACCGACTACATCGCCGGCATGACCGACCGCTTCTGCATCCGCGTCTACCAGAGCCTGACCGTGCCGGACGCCTTCATCGCCCCGTGACCCGCTACGCGCCTGACTCACGCGACCGCGTGTTCGACGCGGTCGACATGGTGGCTCTGGTCTCGGCTCGCACCGAGTTGCGGCGCGCGGGGGTCAACAGCTACTTCGGCAACTGCCCGTTCCACGACGAGCGCACCGGCTCCTTTCACGTCAGCCCCGACGAGAAGCTCTACCACTGCTTCGGTTGTCAGGCGAGCGGGGACGCGTTCACGTTCGTTCAGGAGACCGAGGGCCTTGACTTCAAGGGGGCGCTCGAGTCGCTCGCCACCCGCTTCGGCGTACCCCTGGAGGCCGTCGACGAGGATCCCCGATACGCGGAGCTCAGACGGCGCGACGAGCGCCTCTACGAGCTCATGGGCCGCACCGCCGGCTACTACGCGCGCTGCCTGTGGGAGTCGGCCGAGGCCGCGGAGGCCCGCGCCTACCTCGCCGGGCGGGGGCTGGCCGAGGAGACGCTGCGCACGTTCCGCGTCGGCTACGCGCCGAGCGCCTGGGATCGCATTCTCAGCGCATCGCGCAAGGCCGGCTTCACCGACGCCGACCTCGTCGAGGTGGGGCTGGTCCGGCGCTCGGAGCGCTCCAGAGCCGGCGCCTACGACTTCTTCCGTGAGCAGATCACGTTTCCCGCCGCCGACGCGCGGGGCCGGGTCCACGGCTTCGGGGCGCGCCGCATGCGGGAGGACCAGGGCGTCGCCAAGTACGTCAACACCCCGGATGGGCGGCTCTATCACAAGCGCGAGGTTCTGTTCGGAATCGACCGGGCGCGTGGGCCCGCGGCGAAGGCGGGCCGGATGATCCTGGTGGAGGGCTACACCGACGTGCTCGCCCTGCATCAGGCGGGGATCGAGAACGTGGTCGGGATCATGGGCACCTCGTTCACCGAGGAGCAGTTGCTCGAGTTGATGCGCGTCGTCACCGTGCTCGAGCTGTGCCTCGACGCCGACAGTGCCGGTCAGGACGCGATGCTGCGCGCCGCGCGCATGGCGACCGGGCGCGGGATCGAGCTGCGGGTCGTCGTTCTGCCCGAGGGCGCCGACCCGGCCGACCTCGCGCTCAGCGAGGGCGCCGAGGCGCTGCGTGCCCGCGTCTCGGCGTCGATCCCGTTCGTCTCCTTCGACGTCGAGCGGATCCTCACCCAGACCGACGTCAGCGGCGCCGAAGGCCGGGACCGCGCGCTCGCGGAGCTGGCGCCCGCGCTCGCCTCGCTGCCGCCCAGCGTCCTGCGCGACCAGCTGCTGCGGCGCATCTCCGGCGCGCTCGAGCTCTCCGACGCGCGGTTGCAGGCGCTGCTCGACAGCCCACCGGCGCGTGCCGGCACCGGCGGGTCCGGGCAGGGCCGCAACGGCCGGGAGGGGGCGGGCGCGGGACCGAGCCGCGTCGTCCCGGGTGCCGCGCGGTCCATCCCCGGCAGCCAGGCCGAACGGCTGTTCCTCGCCCTCTGCATCGCGGTTCCGGAGGCGGGGACGACCGCGCTGAGCACAGACCGGGTCCCGGTGCTCTTCACCTCGCACACCTTGCGCCAGGCTGCCACTCATCTGCGGACCCGCACCCGCGCGCCGCTGTCCGAGCTTCCCGCAGACGACGAGGAGTTCGCTCGCGTCATGTCAGGGCTGGTCGAGCTCGCCGGCCGGGTGCCCGATCCCTCCTCCGATCGCCTCGAGCATGCACGCCTGGTCCTGGAGCTCGACCGCCTGGAGCGCGCGCTGCTGCGGGCCCGGGCGGAGGGCGAGGGCACCAGCGAGCTCGCCCGTGAGCGGGAGGCCGTGCGCGCCCAGCTGCACGAGGTCGTGTCGCGGCTGGAGGGAACGCTCTAGCCCCGGCCGCAGCCAGCGCTTTCCGTCCGACCCCGATGCGAACATACGTTCTCAGGTAAGGGAGACGGGAGGCACGGGATGGACGAGGATTCGCTGAAGCTGTTGCTGGCCCAGGGGCTGAGCATCGTGGAGATCGGCCGGAGGTATGGGAGGAACGCGTCGACGGTGGCGTACTGGATGCGCAAGTACGGGCTCGAGGCGCCCGACCGGGACAGGTACGCGGCGAAGGGCGGAATCGAGCTGGAGTGTCTGCAGGAGTTCGTGGCCGAAGGCCGGTCGATTGCCGAGATCGCGGAGTCCCTGGGCCGCGGAAAGGGCACGGTGAGGTACTGGCTGCGTAAGCACGGCCTTCGCACCGACGGGACGAGGCACGCCAGTCGGACGCGGCGAGCGGTACTGACCGATCCGCATGAGGTCGACCGGGAGTGCGCCCGGCATGGGCTCACTGCGTTCGCGGTCGAGGGGCGGGGGTACTACCGCTGCAAGCGCTGCAGATCTGAGCACGTCAGTGGCCGGCGGCGGGCGCTGAAGGTGACGCTGGTGGCGGAGGCCGGCGGGCAGTGCTGCCTGTGCGGGTATGACCGGTGTGTCTCGGCCCTGGAGTTCCACCACCTCGATCCCGTGACCAAGCGCTTGGGGATCGCCGCGGGTGGTCTGGGTCATTCGCTCGAGACGCTGCGCGAGGAGATCGCCAAATGCGTCCTGCTGTGCTCCAACTGCCACGCGGAGGTCGAAAGCGGCATCGCCTCAATCCCGGAGGCTCCGTTGCCGATAAACTGACGCGACCCCCGGGGGGACCTCCCGGGTAGCCCAATGCGGGGTAGCTCAATGGCAGAGCGAACGGCTGTTAACCGTTAGGTTGTGGGTTCGAGTCCCACCCCCGCAGTTTCGTCCCGGTCCCCGCGCGCAGACCGAGGCGCGGCCTGACGCTCGGAGCCCGCGGTGAAGCTGTCGCCTAGCCGGCCTGCCGCCCAGCCAGCCGCTCGACCAGATCGGCCGCCTGCACCGCGCCGTCGTGTGCCGCGGCCCAGCCCGCCAGCTCGCCTGCGCGCGCAGCCAGCGCCCGGTCGGCCAGCGCGCGCCTGACCGCCCGGCGCAGGGTGCCCGGTGACAGCAGCGGCCAGGGCAGCCGCCGTCCCGCGCCGCTCCAGGCCAGGCGTGCCGCGTTCTCGGGCATGTCGCCGCCGTGGGGGACGGCGAGGAGCGGGGTGCCGCTGGCCAGCGCGCGGCCGACCGTGCCGCTGCCGCCGTGGCTGACCACGAGCGCGCACTCTCCCATCGTGCGGGCGTAGGACAGCCAGGAGGCGACGCGAGCGTTGGGCGGGATCCGGACCGGCGGCGACATCGCCCGCCCGTTCCAGACCGCGAGCATCCGCAGCCGCTCTCCGGCGAGCCCGCTCAGCGCGGCCCGCAGCATCCGGTTCTCCGGGTCCTGGGCGGTCGACGTCGCGATCAGGACCAGGGGGTCGTCGCCGGCGGGCGGGTCGACGAGCGGGCCACCGGGCTCCCACAACAACGGGCCGACGACGTGGACGTGGTCCGGCCACGCGCGCGGATACTCCAGCTGTGGAAATGTCCCCACGAGGACCAGCTCGGTGCTCTGCCCGCCGAACACGCGGGACACCGGCGAGAGCCCGAGGCGGCCGCGCGCATCGTTGAGCTCCTGGCGCCCGCGCTCCAGCCCGCGGGCCACCAGCGGATCGAACCCGCGCCACAGCCGCTCGCCGACCGCCGTGCGAGGCGCACGAGCGCCGAGCCCGAACGGCGGCAGTCCAGGTTCGCCGACGGGGTAGAGGTGGGGGATGAGCGTCGCGCACCGCACCCCCTCGAGCTCGGCGAGGAGCGCCGGGGCGAGCGTCAGCACATCGTGGACGACCACCTCGGGCGCGACGGCGGCGAACCCCGGGCGGGAATCCGTGACCGCAGCCGCCACCGCCTCGTAGGGGCTCATCGGGCGGTCGCGGGTGGCGAACACCGGGTACTCGGGCGCGGCTTGGAAGCGCATCCCCGCCGCCTCCACGTGCTCGCGCCAGCGCGACCAGGTCTCGTAGGTCACATCATGGCCGCGGGTCACCAGCTCCGCGCCGAGCGCGAGCATCGGGAACGCGTGACCGGGGTCGCCGAACGCCCCGAGGAACGCCCGCACGGGGGCTCAGGCGGCGAGCTCGGCGACGGCGCGCAGCTGGGCGATCCGCGACTCGAGGTCAAACGCCATCGGGATGACCGCGAGCGTGCCGACCCCCGCCTCGCGAAACGCACCGAGCCGCTCTCGGACCGCGCCCGGAGGGCCGCACAGCGACACCATGTCGATGAGCTCGTCGGGCAGCGCGGCAGCCGCCTCCTCCTTGCGGCCGTCCAAATAGAGGTCCTGGACCTCGTGCGCGGCCTGCTCGAAGCCGTAGCGCTGGACCAGCTGGTTGTAGAAGTTCTGCTTGCGCGACCCCATGCCGCCGACGTAGAGGGCGAGCATCGGGCGCATCAGATCCCGCGCGGCCGCCTGATCGTCGGAGACGGCGAGGCCCACCGAGGGGACGATCTGGAAGTCGTCGAGGGAGCGCCCGGCGCGGTCTGCGCCCTCCTGCAGCAGCGCGCGCAGTCCGCCCACGTGCTCGGGTGAGAAGAACGTCGGCAGCCAGCCGTCGGCGATCTCACCGGCGAGCGCGGTGTTCTTGGGTCCGATCGCGGCCAGGTAGATCGGGATCCGCTCCTGGACGGGCGCGATCATCAGCTTCAGCGGCCGGCCCGGTCCGTCGGGGAGCGGCAGCGTGAGCGTCTCGCCGTCGTAGACGAGCCGTTCGCGGGCGAGCGCCAGCCGCAGGACCTCGACGTACTCGCGCGTCCGCTGCAGCTGGCGCCCGAACCGCTGGCCGTGCCAGCCCTCTGCGACCTGTGGCCCCGAGGTCCCGATACCGAGCAGCACGCGTCCGCCCGAGAGCTCGTCGAGCGTCGCAGCCGTCATCGCGGTCATTGCCGGGCTGCGGGCCGGCATCTGGAAGATCGCCGAGCCGAGGCGGATCGTCTCGGTCTGCGCGGCCAGCCACGCCAGCACGGTCGCCGCGTCGGAACCGTAGGCCTCGGCGGCCCACACGGAGTCAAACCCGAGCCGCTCGGCCTCCTGCACGACCGCGAGCTGATCCTGGCGGCCGATGCCCATCCCCCAGTAGCCGACGTTCAGCCCGAGCCGCATGTGCGGCGCAAGACTAGTGGACGCGCGCGGGATCCCCGCGCACCGGAACTACGCCACCCGGGCGCCGAGGTAGCCGACGATCCGCTGCGCCAGCGCGCTGGCGAATCGCAGCTCGTCGGCGCCGAGCGCCGCGTCGGCCCCCGGCTCCGGAAGCCTGCGCGCGATCTCGGGCGCGAGCTTCCACAGCAGCTCCGCGCACACCTCGCTGGCCGTGCGCACCACCTCCGGCTCAAACGACCACAACGTCTCGAAGCGCCGTGCACGGTCGGGCACCTGCTCCTGCCTCGGCTGCTCCCAGGCGGCCAGACAGGCCCGCGCGCCGGGCGCATCGATGATCAACGTCCACTCGCGCGCCAGCGGCTGCCGGAGCTCGATCGGCACCTCGGTGGGCGCGGCCGCCGGTCTGCGGATCTCCGAGAAGTCGGCGACCGCGACCGCGACCTCTGCGGTGCGAGCCAGCTCGCGCCAACGGCGCTCCGAGCGGCGGTAGAAGCGCTCGCGCTGGAAGGAGCCGAACACGAAGCCGCTCGCGGCGCGCGCCAGATACTCGTCCTCGATGGCGTGGGAGATCTGCAGGACCGCGGTCTTGCTCAGGCTCGACGGCGTGATCTCCGGCCGGCGATGGCGCAGTCCGGCGAACACCGAGCTCTCCCCGGGCTGCTCCTGGCGGCTGGCACGTTCGATGGCGGCGGGCAGCGAGAGGCCCTGCTGACGTAACCGCAGGACCTCGAGCACCGCCTCGACGTCGTGCTCGGAGTAGCGGCGATGGCCGCCCGGAAGCCGCGCGGGAGCGGGAAACCCGTGCCGGCTCTCCCACATCCGCAGCGTGCCCGCCGGCAGCCCGGTCCGTGCGGCGAGCTGCGCGGTGCTCAGCGAGGCGGAGGCGACGACGGCAGCCACGAAGATAACTCTACACGTTGTTACGCTTTACAAAACAAGCGGTCGTGTTTCACGCGATCGACGAGCGGAAAGGGAAACGAGCATGCGAGTTCTGATCACGGGGGCGACGGGCACGATCGGCCGGGCGGTCGCCGACCGCGTCCGGTCGCGGGGGGACCAGATCGTCGCGACATCGCGCGACTCCGCGCGGGCCGCCGCCGCGCTCGGCGTTGACGTCGAAGTCCATGCCTGGCCCGATCCGACGGCGACGCCGCCGCCGGCCGACGCGCTGCGCGTCGACGGCATCATCCACGTGCTCGGCGAGCCGATCGATCAGCGCTGGACCGATGACGCCCGCCGCCGAATCCACGACTCCCGGGTGAAGTCGACCGAGCAGCTGGTCGCGGGGCTCGAAGCGCTGCCGGAGGCCGAACGGCCGGGCGTGCTCGTCTCCCAATCGGCGGTCGGCTATTACGGCGACCGCGGCGCCGAGTTGTTGGAGGAGGACGCGCGACCCGGGGCGGGATGGCTCGCCGAGGTCGTCGTCGCCTGGGAGCAGGCCGCCCACGGCGCGCCCGCCGGCGTCCGCGTGGTGTGCACCCGCACCGGCGTCGTGCTCTCTCCGAGCGGAGGGGCGCTGGCCAAGATGCTCCCCTTCTTCAAGCTCGGCGTCGGCGGTCCGGTCGCCGGCGGCAACCAGTACGTGCCCTGGATCCATCTCGACGACGTCGCCGCCGGCCTGGTGCACTGTCTGGACCGGCCCGACGCGAGCGGCGCCGCGAACCTGACCGCACCCGAGCCCGCCACCAACCAGAACCTCTCACGGGCGCTCGGCCGCGTGCTGCGACGGCCGGCGGTGCTGCCGGTCCCCGGGTTCGCGGTCTCGCTGCTCTACGGCCAGATGGCCGAGCTGGTGACCGGCGGCCAGCGCGCGGTCCCGGTGCGCCTGCAGGAGCTCGATTACCGGTTCTCGCACACGCGGATCGAGGAGGCCCTGGCCGATGTCCTGCGTTGAGTCACGTGCGGCCCGGGCGCGCCGACCCGGCATGGCCAGCGGTCGCTGATGGCGGTCCATCGGCTGGAGCGGCGCCAGTTCGTGGCGCGCCCCCTCGACGAGGTGTTCGCGTTCTTCGCCGAAGCGGGGAACCTGGAGCGCATCACCCCGCCGTGGCTCTCCTTTCGTGTGCTCACCCCCGACCCCGTGCAGATGGCCGTCGGCACGCTGATCGACTACCGGCTGCGCCTGCACGGCATCCCGCTGGGCTGGACCTCGCAGATCGAGGTGTGGAACCCGGAACCACCCGCCCCGCAGTTCGTCGACCGTGCGATCCGGGGACCGTTCTCGCTGTGGCATCACCGCCACCGCTTCTCGGCGTCCGGCGAGGGCACGATCGTCAGCGACGAGGTCCACTATGCGCCGCCGTTGGGCGGGCTGGGGGAGCTGGCCCATGGGATCCTGGTCGCTCGTGACCTGGAGCGCATCTTCGCCCACCGGCGTGCGGCGGTCGCCGAGCTCCTCGAGGGTGGCAAGCCGTGACCACGTCGATCCTGTGGCTGCGCCGCGACCTGCGGATCCACGATCATCCGGCGTTGCAGGCCGCCCGCCGCGCCGACCGGATGATCCCGGTCTTCTGCTTCGACGACGCCCTGCTCACCGGCCGCCACGCATCTGGTCCGCGGACGCAGTTCCTGCTCGAATCCCTGGCCGAGCTCGACGCGGAGCTGCGCGATCGGGGAAGCCGGCTGTTCGTCCGTCGCGGCAGCCCCTCGCGGGAGATCACGCGGCTGGCGAAGGAGACCGGGGCGGAGACGGTGCACGTGAGCGCCGACGTCTCGCCGTTCGCGCGCCGCCGCGACGTCGCGGTCCGGCGCGCCCTCGGTGAGGCCGGGGTCGAATTTCTCACGCACCCCGGCATGTTCGCGCTCGACGCGCTGGAGCCGGTGCGGACCGGGCAGGGCAAGCCCTACACGGTGTTCACGCCGTTCTACAAGTCGTGGCTCGGCGAGCCGCGGCGGGTGACCGCCGGAGCACCGCGCGCGCTCCCGCCCACCGGTCGCGAGGCAGAGGGCGGCGCGCTGCCCACCCTCAAGTCACTCGGCCTCGAGCAGGAGGTCTCAGACCCGGCGCCAGGTGGAGAGCGCGCCGCTCGAGCGGCGCTCACGCGGTTCCTCGCCGGACCGGTCGACGACTACGCCGACGAGCACAACACACTCACCGGTCCCGCGATCTCCCGCCTGTCGCCCTACCTGCACTTCGGCTGCATCTCTCCGCGCGAGATCGAAGAGCGCCTCGGGGGGTCGGCGGGCGCGCAGGCGTTCCGTCGTCAGCTCTGCTGGCGTGACTTCTATGCACATGTCCTCGGTCACTTCCCCCAGAACGCCACCCATGAGTTCCAGCAGCGCTATCGCGGCACGCTGAGCTGGAGCCACGCGGAGAAGCAGTTCGAGGCGTGGTGCGAGGGCAGGACCGGTTACCCGGCGGTCGACGCCGGGATGCGCCAGCTGCGCCGGGAGGGGTGGCTGCACAATCGCGCGCGGCTGATCGTGGGCTCGTTTCTCACCAAGGACCTCGGGATCGACTGGCGGTGGGGGGAGCGCTGGTTCATGCGGATGCTGATCGACGGCGACGAGGCATCCAACAACGGCAACTGGCAATGGATCGCCTCCGTCGGCGTCGACCCCGCGCCTGCCTTCCAGCGCGTGTTCAACCCGACCCGCCAGCTGGAGCGGTTTGACCCGGACGGCAGCTACGTGCGCGAGTACGTGCCGGAGCTGCGCGACGTCCCGGACGGGTACCTGGCGCAGCCGTGGACGATGGACGAGGCGACCCAGGAGCGGTGCGGCTGCAGGATCGGCGAGGACTACCCGGAGCCGATCGTCGACCATGCAGAGGCCCGACGGGAGGCGCTCGACCGCTATCGCGTCTAGTCCGAGCGGTCGGTGCTCAGCTGCAGGGGGAGGCGAGCGATGAGCGAGCGATCCTTCTGGTGATGGCGCTGCTGCACGGCTCCCAGGCAGCGCTGATCGTGTGCGTGGTCGTCTCGGGCACGTTCCTCGGGGTCACCAACACACTCATGACCCAGGTGGTGATGCAGTCCGCGCGCGTGCCGCGCCCGATCGCCTCCTCGTCGTACAGCTTCGTGCGCTTCTGCGGTGGCGCGGTGGCGCCGTTCGTGGCCGGCAAGCTCGGCGAGCACGTCTCGGTCCAGGCGCCGTTCTACCTCGGTGCGCTGATGACCGCGATCTCGGTCGGGCTGCTCGTCTTCTACCGCCGCTCGCTCGGACCGGTCCAGGACGCGGAGCGCGCTCGGATCGAGCACGGCGCGGGATCGCCGGCGGCGAAGCCCGGCGCGGCCGAGCCCGACGGCGTGGGCGCCGCGGTGAGCCCGCGCCCGGTCACACACTGAGCCCGAATACCCTCGACACCGTGTTCGGTGAATGGCGCCCGCGAGGGATCGTGTTCGACTGCGACGGTCTGCTCGTCGACACCGAGGGATGCTGGACGGTCGCCGAGGCCGGGCTGTTCTGCGAGCGTGGCCTCACCTACGCGACCGCCGACAAGCAGGCGATGATCGGGATCGCCGTCCCGGCCGCGTGCGCGCTGCTCGCCGACCGCTTCGCCGACGGGTCGACCGCCGAGGAGATCGAGCAGGAGCTGCTTGTCCGGGTGCACCAGGTCGTCGCGCGCGAAGGGCGGCCGATGGAGGGCGCGGTCGAATTGATGGCGCTCGCGCTCGAGCGCGTGCCGACGGCGGTCGCGTCCAACTCGCCACGCGCGCTGCTTGACCAGGCGCTCGCCGTCGGTGGGTTTGAACGGGTGCCCACTGTCACCGTCGCGGCCGATGAGGTCTCCCATCCCAAGCCCGCGCCGGATCTCTACCTCACCGCCTGCTCGCGCCTGGGTGTACATCCGGGCGACGCGCTCGCGGTGGAGGACTCGGCGACCGGTGTGAGCGCTGCTCGCGCGGCGGGGATGCGGACGATCGGCGTGCCGACCCTCGACGGGGTCGACATCGGCGCGGAGCGCACGCTCGCAACCCTCGCCGATCCTCGGTTGCGCGAGCTTCTGACCTCCGCCGCCTGACGCCGGCCGCGGGCCGATTCTTACCCGATTCTTTGCGTGCGGCGGAAGGGTCCGGGTATCCGCTCGTCGTACCACGAGGAAGACCCATGTCAACGACGATGTCCTACCTGAACTGCCCGCGCTGTGGCCTCAGCGTCGAGGCGCATCCGGGCCACGCGGCCGAGGTCAACTGCCCACGCTGCCGCGGTCGCGCGAATGTGCTGGTTCCGATGTACGAGACCGACCGGCCGCGGCCGCCACTGGCGGCGCGCGAGCCCGAATGGCAGGCGGCCTGAGCGCCGGGCCGAAAGCGGTCGGGCGCGCGGCTGCTCGAGAATGAGAATCAGTCTTATTTAATGGTAGGGTGCGGGCCATGCCCGCCGCCTGGTCCTGTCGTCGCGTCCGGCTCGTATCTGCCGTCGCCGCCAGCCTGACATCGCTGCTGCTCGCCGGGTGCGGCGCGGCGGGCTCGCCCGCCTCGTTGCACGGCCGCATCCTCGCCGTCGGCGCCGAGAACGAGTACGCGAACGTGATCTCCCAGGTGGGCGGTCGCTATGTCGACGCGGTCGCGATCATGAGCGACCCCAACACAGATCCGCACAGCTTCGAGGCAAACGCGTCGGTCGCGCAGACGGTCGCCCGAGCCCGGTTGGTGGTGCAGAACGGGCTCGGCTACGACGGCTTCATGAACAAGATCGAGGCGGCCACCCATGACGGCGCGCGCCGTGTGATCGACGTGCAGGCGTTGCGCCACCTCCCCAGTTCGACCCCGAACCCGCACCTCTGGTACAGCCCGGGCACCATGCCGGTGGTCGCACGCGCGATCGCCTCCGATCTGGCCGCGATCCAGCCGCGCCACGCCGCCTACTTCCGCGCGCGGGCGAGTCGGTTCGTCGCGTCGCTCGCGCCCTGGGATCGCGCGCTCGCTCAGTTCTCCAAGCGGAATCCCGCAACGACGGTGGCCACCACCGAGCCGGTCGGGGACGACCTGCTGGCTGCGGCCGGGATCCGCGACCTGACCCCGTTCTCGCTGCAGGCGGACATCATGAACGGGACCGACCCGGCTCCCCAGGCGGTGACCCTGCAGAACCGGCTGTTCTCCCAGCACAAGGTCAAGGTGCTCGTCTACAACCAACAGGTGACCGACTCGATCACCCGCGGGTTCCTCGCGGCGGCGGCCCGTGCCCACGTCCCGGTGGTCGGCGTGTACGAGACGATGCCGACCCCGGGCTATGACTATCAGTCGTGGATGATGGCCGAGCTCAGGGCGGTCGAGCGCGCGGTGGCACACGGGACGTCGACCCGGAAACTGACGCCATGAGCCCTGCGGTGCTCACGGTGGACCGGGTCAGCGTCGCCCTCGCCGGCCGGCCCGTCCTGCAGGAGATCTCGTTCGCGATCGAGCCCGGCGAGTTCACCGGGCTGATCGGCTCCAATGGCGCGGGCAAGACGACGCTGCTGCGGGCGATCCTCGGCCTGCGCGGCCGCGCCGTCGCGAGCTCGGGCACGGTGCTGGTCGGCGGCGCCGCGCACGCGCGCCGCAACCCGCTGATCGGCTACGTCCCACAGAAGGTGCTGCTCGATCCCGACGTTCCGTTGCGCGCCCGTGACCTCGTGGCGCTCGGGCTCGACGGCCATCGGCTGGGCTTCGCGCTGCCGTCCGCGGGCCGGCGCGCCGCGGTGGAGGAGATGCTCGAGTCCGTCGGCGCGCGCGGGTTCGCCGAGGCGCGGGTCGGAGAGCTGTCAGGCGGTGAGCAGCAGCGCGTGCTCCTCGCCCACGCCCTTATGGGGCGCCCGAAGCTGCTGCTGCTCGACGAGCCGCTCGCCAATCTCGACCTGCGCAGCGTCGGCGAGGTCGTGTCGCTGATCGCGCGGATCGCGTCCGAGCAGCAGCTGGCGGTGCTCATCTCCGCTCACGAGATCAACCCGCTGCTGCCGGTGATGGATCGGATCCTCTACCTCGCAGGCGGTCGCGCGGTGCACGGGACCGTGGACGAGGTCGTGCGCGCCGACGTGCTCACCGGGCTCTACGGGCACCCGGTCGACGTACTCCACGTCCGCGGCCGCGTCCTCGTGGTCGCCGAGGTGGCGGCCGGTGCCGGGGCCGATCCGAGCGCGGTCCCCTCGGGGGTCGAGGTCGTCTCGTGAGCGCGGCCGCGTCGATCGTCGCCTCCGGATTCTTCTCGAGCTCCGCGGTGCGCACCGCGCTCGGGGTCGGGGCGGCGGTGGCGCTCGTCTCCGCCCCGCTCGGCGTGTTCACGGTGATTCGCAGCCAGTCGTTCGCCGGCGAGGCGCTCGGCGACACCGGGACGACCGGTGGCGCGGGCGGATTCCTGGTCGGCGTCGGTCCGCTCTGGGGGTTCCTCGTCATCAACGTCGCGGCCGGTGCGCTGATGGAGCTGCTCGGCGTCCAGCGCAGCCGGGGACGGGACCTCGCCACGGGCGTTGTGCTCGGTGCCGGTCTCGGGCTGGCGGCCTTGTTGTTCTATCTCGACTCGACGGTGCACAACACGCCGGGGGCGCCGGTGGCGGTCCTGTTCGGCTCGCTGTTCAGCGTCGCGGGCTCGACGCTTCCGCTCGTGCTCGTGTTCGGGCTGCTGGTGCTCGTCGCGCTCGCGGTGATCGCGCGGCCGCTGCTGCTCGCCTCCACCAGCCCGGAGCTGGCCGCGGCCCGTGGCGTCCGCGTCGGACTGGTGGGGTTCGCGTATCTGGTGTCGCTGTCGCTGTCGGTCGCGCTGTGCGCCATCACGATCGGCTCGATCCTGTCGACCGCACTGCTGATCGGACCGGCCGCCGCGGCGCTGCGAATCTGCCGCAGGCCCGGGCAGGCGATGGCGATGGCGGCGGGGCTCGGGATCGCGGCGACCTGGCTCGGGGTGCTGCTCGCCTATGACAGCTACGACTGGCCGCCTCATCACAGGGGCTGGCCGGTCAGCTTCTTCGTGGTGGCGCTCGTGTTCGTCGAGTACCTGGTGTGCGGTCTGGCCGCAGGCCGGCGCCGATCGCTCGCGCCCAGCCTCGACACGGCGCCGCCCGCCACGCTCGGGGGCTGAGCGACGGTGTTCTCCGGATTCATGGTCGACACCTGGCTCGCTGCGATCCTCGTCGCGCTGCTCGCGGGGACCGTCGGGTTCTTCGTCGTCATCCGAGGGTCCTCGTTCGTGGCCCATGCGCTGCCCAACGGCTCGTTCGCGGGCGCGGCCGGCGCCTCGCTGGTCGGCGTGAGCACGCTCGTCGGCCTGGCGGTGTTCGCCGTTCTCGGGGCGCTCGGGATAGCGGGGCTGGGGCGGCGCGGGCGCCACGACGCGGTGACCGCGCTGGTGCTCGTCCTGATGCTGGCGATCGGCGCGCTGTTCCTCGACCTGAGCTCTGACTATGCGCCGGCGGTGTACGCGCTCCTGTTCGGCGAGGTCCTGGGGATCAGCTCGGCCGAGCTCGTACCGACCGCGCTGATCACGGGCGTGTGCCTGCTCGCGCTCGGCCTGCTCTACCGGCCGCTGCTGCTCTCCTCGGTGGTGCCGGAATCCGCGCAGGCGCGCGGGGTCTCAGAGGGGCGAGTCGAGCTCTGCTTCCTGCTCATCGTCGCGCTCGCCACGGCGATGACCGTGCCCGTCGTGGGCACGCTGCTCGTGTTCAGCCTGATGATCGGCGCACCCGCCGCCGCGCGCGCGGCCTGCGACCGGCCCGGCCGCGCGCTGGCGCTGTCGGTGGCGATCGCGCTGGGTGCGGTCTCGGTGGCGATCGCCGGGTCCTATGAGACCGACTACCCGGTGGGGTTCTTCGTCGGCACGGTGAGCGCCGGCTGTTACGTGCTCGGCAGGCTCGTCGGAGCCCATCGCCGGCGCGCCGATCACGGCGCCGCCGAGCCGGTGGCGGCTTAGCATGGCTGAGATGAGCCACGAGGCCACCAGCTGGGCCGACCGGGTCACCGACCTGCTCGCCGACGCCGGACACCGTCGCGGCGGTGCCCGGCGCGAGCTGCTGGAGCTGATGGCCGAGCAGCGCTGCGCGCTGTCGGCGTTCGAGATCGAGGCCCAACTGGCCGCCGGGCCGCGGCGCGTCTCCCGAGCGTCGATCTACCGCATCCTCGAGCAGCTCGAAGAGGTCGGCGCGGTCCAGCGAGTCGACGTCGGGGGCGGGATCACGCGCTACGAACCGCTCGGCCGAGACCACCATCACCATCACCACCTCGTTTGCGATCGCTGCGGCAACCTCGAGCCGTTCACCGACGAGGCGCTCGAGAAGGCCGTCGAGCGGGTCGCCGAGCGTGTCCCGCTCGACGTCTCAGAGCACGAGATCGTGCTCCACGGCACCTGCGCGGACTGCGCGGGCGGTCCGGCTGCGAACTGAGCGCGCGCCGCGCCGGCGCGGGCCTACCTCCAATGCAACTTGCTTGTTCAAAGCAAGCCGACGAGGTACGATCCGCGATCACATGGCCACGGCAGCCCGTACGCAGCCCGAACGCCAGGCGGTCTCAGACGCCGCCATGGCCGCAGCCGCGGTCGCGCTCATCTGCGAACGCGGCGCCGCGTCGACCACGCTGAAGGATGTCGGCGTCCGCGCCGGCTACAGCCGCGGCCTCGCCGGCTACCGCTTCGGGACCAAGGCCGGACTGTGGGCGTTCCTGGTGCACACGATCGGCGAGGAGTGGCTGGCCGAGCTGCGCCGCGCCGCCGCCGGGACAACCGGTCTGCAGACGTTGCACGCCGCGCTGGACGCCCACTGCGCGATCCTGATCGAGTCGCCCGATCGGTTTCGCGCGTTCTACACGCTGTGGTTTGACTCGGTCGGACCGGACCCGGCGCTGCGTGACCAGATCGCACGCATCCACGAGCGCCGCCGCCACGACGTCGAGCGCTGGATCCGCAGTGGGATGCAGGCGGGCACGGTCCGCGCCGACGCGGACGTCCGAGGCGTCGCGGAGCAGTTCGTCTCCCAGATCGTCGGGATCGTCTACGCCTGGCTGGTCGCCGACCCCGACACCCCCGACCACGGACGCGTGGCCGAGCAGCATGCACACCTCAAGCGCCAGATGACCGAGGCGCTTGCGCCCAGCGAGGAGTAACCAGACCCGATGGCCGTCCAGCCCCACACCCCGCCCCAGAGCTCACCCCCTTCCGAGGACGAGCCGCCGCTGCGGTTCGTCACCGCCGCGTCGCTGTTCGACGGCCACGACGCCGCCATCAACGTCATGCGCCGGCTGATCCAGGACTCCGGGGCCGAGGTGGTGCACCTCGGCCACAACCGCAGCGTGCGCGACGTGGTCCGCGCCGCGATCCAGGAGGATGCCGACGCGATCGCCATCTCGTCCTACCAGGGCGGCCACACCGAGTACTTCCGCTACGCCGTCGAGATGCTGCGCGAGCTGGGCGCCGGTCACATCCGCGTGTTCGGTGGCGGCGGCGGCACGATCACGCCGCAGGAGATCGAGGCGCTCGAGCGCGATGGCGTGACCCGGATCTACCACCCCAACGACGGAGCCCACCTCGGCCTGGTCGGGATGATCGACGATCTCGTCGAGCGCACACTGGCCGAGCGGCGCACGTCCAAGGTGCCCGTCCTGGAAAGCGACAACAACGACCCGAGCGACCTGCAGATCGCCGAGATGCTCTCCGCGATCGAGGACGGGGTGATCGACACCGCCGCGCTTGACCAGCTCCGCGCCGCGTGGCGCGACCACGCCAACGCCGCGCGCGCCCCCGTGATCGGCATCACCGGCACCGGCGGCGCGGGCAAGTCGACGGTCACCGACGAGCTGCTCTCCCGATTTCTGCAGCATTTCGGCGGGCTGCGGATAGCGGTGCTCGCCGTCGACCCCACTCGCCGGCGCACCGGTGGCGCCCTGCTCGGGGACCGGATCCGGATGAACAGCCTGCGCGACGAGCGGCTCTACATGCGCTCCATGGCGACTCGGCGCCACCACGCCTCCACCGCGGCCGTGCTCGCCGACGCGATCGCGTTCACCCGGACGACCGGCGTCGATCTGGTGATCGTCGAGACGGCCGGCATCGGGCAGTCGGACTCCGAGATCGTCGACCTGGTCGATCTCCCGCTCTACGTGATGACCAGCGAGTTCGGGGCCGCCAGCCAGCTGGAGAAGATCGACATGCTCGACCTCGCCGAGCTGGTCGTGATCAACAAGTTCGACAAGGGCGGCTCCCAGGACGCGCTGCGCGACGTGCGCAAGCAATGGCGGCGCAACCACGTGTCGTTCGACCGGCCCGAGGAGGATCTGCCGGTCTATCCGACGATCGCCAGCCAGTTCGACGACCCCGGCCTCACCTGGATGTTCGTCAAGCTCTGTGCTGCCATCGGGGCGCTGCCCGAGCAGGACCCACAGCGGTTCGACCCCCGGCTCGAGCCCGCCGCTCACGAGCCGGTCCCCCACGTGCTCATTCCCGCGGCGCGGGTGCGCTACCTGGCGGAGATCGCCGAGCAGGGCCGCGGGATCGGGGCCGAGATCGAGCGCCAGGTGCAGGCCGCCGCGACGCTGCAGCATCTGCACGCCGCCCTCCGGACGCTCGGCGACCCAGAGCTCCCCGCGCCGCTGGACGCCTATCCACGCGCCGCGCTTGAGAGCGACCACGAGCTCACCGCGCTGCGCGCCCAGCACAACGAGGCGCTTGACCAGCTGAGCGCCGATTCGCTCGAGCTGCTGCGCGGGTGGGACACGATGGTGGCGCGGATCACCGCCGACACCTACAGCTACACGGTCCGGGGGCGGGAGCTCACCGGCGAGAGCCACCGCACCTCCCTGAGCGCGCTGAAGATCCCGAAGATCGCCGCTCCCCGCCTGGACGGCTGGGGCGACCGCCTGCGCTTCGCATCCAAGGAGAACCTGCCCGGTGGGTACCCCTACACCGGCGGCGTGTTCCCCTACCGGCGCATCGGCGAGGACCCCACTCGGATGTTCGCCGGGGAGGGGACCCCGGAGCGCACGAACCGGCGCTTTCACTATCTGTCCGCCGGCCAGCCCGCCGCTCGGCTGTCGACCGCGTTCGACTCGGTCACCCTGTACGGGGAGGACCCCGCGCCGCGGCCCGACATCTACGGCAAGGTCGGCAACTCGGGAGTGTCGATAGCGACGCTCGACGACGCCAAGAAGCTGTACTCCGGCTTCGATCTGTGCGCGCCGTCGACGTCGGTGTCGATGACGATCAACGGGCCGGCGCCGATCGTGCTCGCGTTCTTCATGAACGCCGCGATCGACCAGCAGATCGAACGCCATCTGCGGCGTACGGGCGGCTGGGAGCAGGCTCAGCAGCAGCTGGAGAGGTACTTCGCCGAGCATGGCGGCCGCCCGGTCTACGACGGCGAGGTGCCCGAATCCCACGACGGCATCGGGCTGGGCCTGCTCGGTGCCAGCGGGGACATGGTGCTCGAGCCGGAGGTGTACTCCAAGATCCGCGCCGACACCCTGAGCACGGTTCGCGGCACCGTCCAGGCCGACATCCTCAAGGAGGACCAGGCGCAGAACACCTGCATCTTCTCGACCGAGTTCGCGCTGAAGATGATGGGCGATGTCCAGGAGTTCTTCACCGAGCACCAGGTCCGCAACTTCTACAGCGTCTCCATCAGCGGCTATCACATCGCCGAGGCCGGGGCCAACCCGGTCTCCCAGCTCGCGTTCACCCTGGCCAACGGCTTCACGATCGTCGAGTACTACCTGGCACGGGGCATGGAGATCGATCGCTTCGCGCCCAATCTGTCGTTCTTCTTCTCCAACGGGATGGACCCCGAGTACGCGGTGATCGGACGGGTCGCGCGGCGGATCTGGGCCCGCGCGATGCGTGAGCGCTACGGCGCGAACGAGCGCAGTCAGATGCTCAAGTACCACATCCAGACCTCGGGGCGGTCGCTGCACGCGCAGGAGATCTCGTTCAACGACATCCGCACCACGCTCCAGGCGCTGTACGCGATCTTCGACAACACCAACTCGCTGCACACCAACGCCTACGACGAGGCGATCACCACTCCCACCGAGGAGTCGGTCCGCCGCGCGGTGGCGATCCAGCTGATCATCAACCGTGAGCTTGGGCTGAACATGTGCGAGAACCCATGGCAGGGCTCGTTCGTGATCGAGGAGCTGACCGATCTCGTGGAGGACGCCGTCTATACGGAGTTCGAGCGGATCTCCGAGCGTGGCGGCGTGCTCGGCGCGATGGACACGATGTACCAGCGCTCCAGGATCCAGGAGGAGAGTCTCCATTACGAGCGCCTCAAGCACGACGGCACGCTGCCGCTGATCGGCGTCAACACCTTCCTGCCCCGCGAGCACGCCGGGGAGGTGGACTCCGAGATCGCCCTGGCCCGATCGACCGAGGAGGAGAAGCAGGCCCAGATCGAGACCGTCGGGGCGTTCAACGCCCGCGCCGCCGACCGCCGGCCAGAGGCGCTGCGCCGGCTGCAGGAGGTCGCCACCGCCCGCGGCAACGTGTTCGAGGAGCTGATGGAGACGGTCAAGGTCGCCTCCCTCGGCGAGATCTCCCGCGCGCTCTACGGCGTCGGCGGTGAGTACCGTCGCAACATGTGAGCGACACGCCGACGGACACACTCGACGCAGCGGGAACCGTGCATCCGGTCACCGATCCCGCATGTGCGCGGATCGTCTCGCTCGTGCCGTCGCTCACCGAGCTGGTGTGCGACCTCGGGCTCGCCGGATCGCTCGTCGGCCGGACGGGATTCTGCATCCATCCGTGGGAGACGGTGCGGGGGATCCCGAAGGTCGGCGGCACCAAGGACGTCGACCTCGACAAGGTCCGGGCCCTGGAGCCGACGCACGTGCTGCTCAACATCGACGAGAACCGGCGCGAGACGGCCGACGCGCTCTCCGAGTTCGTCGAGCACGTCATCGTCACCCATCCGCTGCGCCCGCGTGACAACCTCGCGCTCTACCGGCTGATCGGTGAGGTGTTCGGCGTCGCGCAGGCGGCGGGGTCGCTGTGTGATGAGTTCGAGCGCGCGCTCGGCGAGCTCCGGCACCGCGCGCCCGATCCCGCCGACGTGCTCTACCTGGTGTGGCGCGACCCCTGGATGACGATCGCACCTGACACCTACATCGCCCGGACGCTCGAGCTCGTCGGCTGGCGCACCCTCCCGCGAGAGACCGAGGCGCGGTACCCGGAGATCGACCTCTCCGCGTTCGCCGGGGCGGTCGACCGCGTACTGCTCTCCTCCGAGCCGTTTCACTTCAAGCAGGCGCACGTCGCCGAGGTGGCGGCGCTCGTTCCCGGCGCCGAAGTGACGCTGATCGACGGTGAGATGACCTCCTGGTACGGCAGCCGGGCGATCGCGGGGCTGCGCTACCTCGACCAGTACGCCCGCGGCGCGCTGCCCTCATGAGCTCCGAGAGCGAGCAGGAGCGCCGTCGAGTCGAGTCCCCCTGCATCGGGGTGTGCGTGATCGAGGAGGCAAACGGGCTCTGCGAGGGGTGCCTGCGGACGCTCGAGGAGATCGCGCTCTGGGGCTCGTCGAGCGCGGAGCAGCGGCGGCAGGTGCTCGCGCGCATCGACGCGCGGCGGAGGGTGGACGCCCCGCGGCAGGCGGGGTAGGGTCCGCGGACCGGTCACGACAACCCGGAGGGACCATCTCATGCAGCTCTACGGAATCCTGCGCCGCGACGGTTGGCGCACAGGGGCGGATCTCGAGGCCGCGGCCGCCCGCTCGACCCAGGTCGGCGACGAGGAGATGTCCAGCGACATCCGCTGGATCCGCAGCTACGTGCTCGACGAGGGCGAAGGTGCCGTGGGCACGTTCTGCGTTTACGAGGCATCCAGCCCGGCGGCGATCCGCGAGCACGCACAACGTGCCGACCTCCCCGTCGACGAGATCATCCCATTGATCGACACCGTGGTCGTGCGGCCCGACCCCTCGTCAGCGGCTGCCTGACGGCAGCCGACGCCGGCGGGCGCCTCAGGCGTTCGTCGGCGCCGAGTGTTCCTCGGAGAATCGATCGGGACGGACGCGATCCTCGGGCTCGAGGTGGATGAGCACGGTCGTGCCCGGCAACCGGGCGATGATCGCGTCCTGCAACATGTGCGAGAGCTGGTGGGCGCGCCGGAGGCTCGTCCCGTCGGCGAACTGCATGTGCAGATCGACCTGGTGGTTGGATCCGACATGCCGTGCACGCAGGTCGTGTACGCCGACCACCTCGGAGGAGATGAACCCGTTGACGACCTCGTGAAGCGCGGCGAGCTCGTCGGGCGGGAGCGCCTCGTCGACGAGGCGGCGGGTGGCGTCATTGAGGATTCGCACACCGGTGGTCGAGACCGCACCGGCGACGATCAGCCCGACCGCGGGATCGATCCACTCGCTGCCGGTGAGCTGGACGAGCGTCAGTGAGATGAGCACTCCGATCGAGACGACCGCGTCGGTCCGCAGATCGGCGGAGTTCGCGGCCAGCGCGGCAGATCCGGTCGCACGCCCCGCGCGCCGCAGGTAGGTGGAGACGACCAGGTTGATGATCGCGGCCGCTCCGGCGACGATCATGCCGATCCCGATCCTCTGCACGGTGCCGCCGTTGACGAGCCGCCGGATCGCCTCCACCGTGATGAACGCCGCGCCGAGCAGCAGCAGCAGCGCCTGAGCGCCCGCGGCGACGTCCTCGAGCTTCTCGTGGCCGTAGCGATGGGTCGCGTCGGCGGGAACGTCGGATTTGCGTACCGACGCCAGCGCGATCATCGAGGCGATCAGGTCCATCAGCGAGTGGACCGCGTCCGAGATGATCCCCACCGACCCGGTGATCAGGCCGGCGGCGAGCTTGAGCGCGATCAGGGCACTGTTGGAGCAGACGCCGACGATCGCCGCTCGGGTCTTGGCGCCCCCTGACGATTCACGACCGCCCGCCATCGCAGCGACGATACCGGGCGTGCGTCCCTGCTCAGAGCGCCGGCGAGAGCGGGTCGACGCGCAGCACGGTCCCGCGGCACGGCGTCACCCGCCGACCGGTGCTCGCCAGGCGCTCGTGCAGATCGCTGCTCGTGCCGGGCACCCGGATCCGCGCGATGACCGCACGGGGTCGTGCGGGGCAGGTGTCGTAGCGCGCCGTGAACTGCGCCGAGGTTCCCGGGTAGAGGATGACCGTGCCCGCGACTCCCTTGCGCTGCAGCACGCGAGGCGCGACATCGTGGTGGCGCCGGCCCAGGACGTGTCCGCGCGAGCCGACGAGCGTCACCCGGGCGAACCCACGCGCCGTGCAGACGGCGTCAGACCGGTCGCGCACGCTCAGCGTGAGCGTCGGCCGGCGGGCCGCCAGCGCCAGTGCGGCAGGTCCAGCCACCAGCTGATCGGATCGACAGGCGGGGATCGCCCCGAGCCTGACCATCTGCTGCTCGATCGGCCTCGCGGGGATTGCCATGTCGTCGAGCGGCGGTCCGCGCCTTCCGCGCACCGACAGGGAGAGGCTTGCGCACCCCGACGGCCGGTCGATCGCGACGGCGAGCGGCCGCCCGCCCGCGCCCCGGAAGCGAAGCGTGATCCGCGGCTGCACCGCGTCCAACGGGCAGGAGAACACGACGCCTGGCTGCAGGCGCTGCAGCCGGTCGACCGCCGCCGCCAGCCGGCGCGCGTCCCGAGCGCCGAGGGTGTGCGGTGCCGAGCGACGGCCGTGTGACGGGCCGGCGCCGTCGAAGCCCGCGACGTTCGCGCGAGCGGTATAGCTCACCGAACGCACCGACGTGGGAATCCGGTCCCAGGCGGGGCGCGGCACCAGCCAGGTCGCCTCTCCGTCGAGCCGGACCGCGGTCCGCCCGTTGGTCAGTGCGTCGGTCTGGACTGCTGCGGTGAGCTGCGAGAGCCCGGCGGGCGCTGCGTAGGACCAGAAGCCATCGGTCACGTGGCCCGGCTCGCTGCCGACGCTGACGCCCACGATGCGCAGCGCGTGAGGCAGATGGGCGTGCACGAACGTGACGATCGCCGACGGCGGCTCGTCGACCGTCCACCACGACGTCTCGTCGACGAGCTGGCGGGTGGTGAGGGAGAACCCCGGCGAGTCAAGCGAGCTGCCCAAGCCGGCCGGCTTGCCCGCCGAGCGGACGGCCGACGGGGGCATGCGCAACTCGGAGACCAACCGCGCCGCCCAGGTCCGGGCGACCGCGCGATTCACCGCCGCGGTCGTGAACGGCGAGCCGGCCCGGGGCGTCCGGTTGACCGGATCCGCGGCAGCGGGCAGTGCGATGCCCAGCGCGACGAGCGTGCCCGCGATGAGCGTCCGCCGGAGCATGTGATCACAGTATCCGCCGCCCGGGACCGGCGGTCAACGCGCGCACCCGCGGGCGACCGGCCACCGCTGCGACGATAATTGGTCGCGGGCGGGCGAGGCGGCAGCGAGCCGGCGCGCGAGTGCCGCCGGGGCGGTGACCGTCGCGGGCGAGCGGTCGGCCGCTACGGCGGCCCCGATCCGCTCCAGCGGTGGGTCCCCGGCGGCGCCGGCCACGATCGTGTTGCCCGACCGGCCTCCGACCGTGAACAGGTGCTCGAACGCCTCCGCGAGACCGGCCGCGACGCGGTCGACGACCCGGCGCGAACGATCGTCGACGACGTTGACCAGCGCCAGTGGCGCGACCCGCGCGACATCGCGCAGCGCCTCCACGGTGATCAGCCGCGACGGGATCCGGGCACCGAGGAACGCGTCGATCACGACCGCGTCGTGGCTGTCGTCGGGCTCGGAGGCGAGCCACTCGCGGCCGTCGGCGTGGCGCACCCGCAGCCCGGGAGCGCGACGCAACCCCATGTGCTCGCGGGCGAGGGCGAGCACCCCGGAATCGAGCTCGCACACCTCCTGGCGACCGTCGGGCCACTCGGCTGCCAACGCCCGTGGCAGCGCGCAGGCTCCGCCGCCGACGTGCACGATGCGTCGTGCGCCGGTGACGCGCAGGACGATCCGCAGCCAGCGCAGGTAGTCGAACTCGAGGTGGGTCGGGTCGGCGAGGTCGATGTAGGAGCTCTCCATCTCCTGCTGGATCAGCAGTCGCCCCGAAGGTCGTGCGGGATCGCGCTCGACGATCAACTCGCCGTCGCGGGCGAGCACCGGGTCGATCGCGCGGCGCCGTGCCACCGGCGCGCCCTCACTGCTCCAGCGCGCTGGGATCGGCGGGGACGTCGACGGCGTGCTCCTGGAGCGCCTGCAGCGGCACCACCTCGAGCGCCCGCTCGTGCGTGGAGGCCAGCACCACATACGCGGCGGCTCCGTCCATGTGCGCACGCAGCCAGTTGGCGGCGGTCACGCACCATCGGTCGCCCGGCTCCAGCCCCGGGAAGCCGTAGGTGGGCATCGGCGTCTGCAGATCGTTGCCGATCGTGCGCTGGTGAGCGAGGAACTCGGCGGTCACCACCGCGCAGATCGTGTGGCTGCCGATGTCCTCGGGCCCCGTGTGACAGCACCCGTCGCGGAAGAAGCCGGTGACGGGATCGCTGCCGCATGGCTCAAGCTCGGTACCGAGAACGTTGCGGTCGGGCACGGCCGGAGTATTGCGCCCACCCCGGCCCCGACGTCGGCCTCCGCGCAGTCAGCCGCCGGGCTGGGGGTCGCTGGTGACCCGGTCCGACGGTTCTAAGCTCGCGGCGGTGGACGCGGCGGAGTCGATCGAGCATCACCTGTCGGCGCTGGCCGCCGGAGCGCAGCGGACGGCGCCCGAGCGCTGGAGGCTGGTCATCGAGTGCGCGGGGTATCCACTCGCGATCGAGCTTGCGCTGCGCGGACCGCTGCTGCGCGCCGAGGCGCCGGTGCTCCCGCCTGAGACGATCGCGCCCCGGCAGTTGCTGTTCTGGAACGGTCAGGCGCCGCTGGTCTGCTTCGCCGAGAACCGGGCCGGTGAGGTGATCGTCTGCGGAGAGATCCCGGTGGCGGCAGTCGAACCAGAGCTGCTCGATCGGTTTCTGGGGCTGCTGCACGCCAGCGCGGCCCGCGCGCGGCAGTTCGTGCTCCCCGGCTGAGCGATCATCTGGGAGCTGTCCTTTCGAGCCGGTTCCGTTCGTCGTCTGGATGGACCGACCCCGAGACGAGGAGGATCGAAGATGAAGTACCTGCTGATGATCTGCGCCGGTGAGGACCGTGAGCCGGCCACCCCGCGGATGGAGATCGACCAGTGGGTCGAGGAGATCGACCGCGCCGGCAAGGGGCTGCTCGGACGGCCGCTGGATCCACCCGACACCGCGGTGACCGTCCGGGTGCGCGACGGCGAGATGCTGCTCAGCGACGGGCCGTTCGCGGAGAGCAAGGAGTTCGTCGCGGGCTTTGACATCGTTGAGTGCAGCGATCTCGATGACGCGATCGAGATCGCCTCCAACCATCCGGTGGCGTCGTTCGGGGCGGTCGAGGTGCGTCCGTTCCTCAACGACATCGAGTTTCCCGACCGCGCCCGCGACTGGGCGCGGACCGAGCCGGGCGACAGCTGGGCACTGTTCATGTGCGTCGACGGGATCCCGGCCTCCGACGAGGTCGAGGCCGCGGTCCGCACCGGAAGCCGGGAGTGGGGAGACCGGCTCTACGAGCGTGGGACGCTGGTCGTCGGGGCGCCGCTCGCGCATGCCGAGACGGCGACCAGCGTGCGCCTGAGCGGGACCGAGACGCTGCTCAGCGACGGGCCGTTCGTGGAGACGAAGGAGTTCATCGGAGGGTTCGCCATCCTGCACGGCATCACCCGCGAGGAGGCGATCGGGCTGGCCGCGGAGCATCCGCTGGCGGCCCACCATCGGGTCGAGGTCAGGGCCTTCGAGGACGCGTGAGTCGATCGGTCAACCGATCGTCGGCGGCCGCGCGGGCGGCCGCCGACACCGCGTTCCGCGAGGAATGGGGGCGGATCGTGGCGGCGCTGATCCGCCGGACCGGCGACTGGGACCTGGCGGAGGAATGCGCCTCCGAGGCGTTTGCCCAGGCGCTCGACAGCTGGCCGCGCGAGGGCACCCCCGAGCGCCCTGGCGCCTGGCTGACCACGGTCGCCTCCCACCGCGCTCTGGATCGGCTGCGTCGCGCCCGGCGCGGCGGTGAGCTGCTGGAGACGATCGGCCGTGATCCGCTCGGCCCGTTGCACGACGAGGAGGAGGACGGAGCGATGCGGGAGCTCTTGGAGGAGCCCGACGAGATCGGCGATGACCGGCTGCGTCTGATCTTCACCTGCTGTCACCCGGCGCTCGCGCTCGAGGCCCGGGTCGCGCTCACGCTCCGGGCGCTCGCCGGGCTCACCACGGCCGAGATCGCCCACGCGTTCCTGGTCTCCGAGTCCACGATGGCGCGGCGGCTGACCCGCGCCAAGTCGAAGATCGCGCGCGCGGCGATTCCCTACCGGGTGCCACCGGCCCACCTGCTGCCCGAGCGGACCGCGGGGGTGCTGGCCGTGCTCTGGCTGCTGTTCAACGAGGGCTATGCGGCCAGCGGTGGGGAGCAGTTGATCCGCGCGCAGCTGTGCCAGGAGGCGATCCGGCTCACGCGGGCCCTGGTGACCCTGATGCCTGACGAGCCCGAGGCCTCCGGCCTGCTCGCGCTCATGCTGCTGGCGCACTCGCGTCGGCGCGCGCGGGTGGATCGGCAGGGCGATGTCATCACGCTCGAGGATCAGGACCGCGCCCGCTGGGACGGCCCGGAGATCGCCGAGGGACTGGCGGTGCTCCGGGCGGCTCTGCGGCGGCGGGCGGCCGGGCCCTACCAGCTGCAGGCGGCGATCGCCGCCTGCCACGCCGAGGCTCCCGATGCCGAGGCGACCGACTGGGAGCAGATAGCGGCCCTCTACGGGCTGCTCGGCACGGTGATGGACACCTCGATCGTCCACCTCAACCGTGCGGTGGCGGTGGCGATGGCCGGCGATCTCGACGGCGGGCTGGCGATCGTCGACCGCCTGGACCGCTCCGGCGAGCTCGCCCAATACCACCTGCTGTACGCCACGCGTGCAGACCTGCTGCGCCGCCGCGGCGATCGCGAGGCGGCGCGCAGCGCATACGCGCAAGCGCTCGAGCTTGCCGGATCCGAGCCCGATCGGCGCTTCATCGGCCGCCGGCTGCGCGAGCTCGGCTGAGGGCGACCGCGACCCGGCCGCGGACCCGCTGAGGCGTCCCGGGCCGGCCGGGTACATTGCGGCCGTGGTCCGGGTCCCGCGCCATCTGCTGGCCAACTGGGCGGACTGGCGTCTGGGCGACGTCGACGCGCTCGCGGCCGACGTGCTGACGCGGTGCGAGGCGGCGCGGCGCGCCTGGGGTCTGGAGGGCTTGGAGCCGATGGGTGGCGGGCAGGTTGCGCTCGTCCTCGCCGTGCGGGCGGCCTCGGGAGCGGATGCGGTTCTCAAGCTGAGCCCGAGGAGCGTGGATGAGCCGGCCTCGCTGGAGGGTGCAGCCCTCGCGCTGTGGGCGCAGCACGACGCCGCGCCCGGGGTGATCGCGGCGCGCGACCATGGAACGACGCTGCTGCTGGAACGCGTCCGGCCGGGCGATCCGCTCGGGGAGAGCGGGGCGAGCGCCGACGAGGTCGTCGCGACGATCGGGGCGCTCTGCCGGCGGATCCATGTCCGCGCGGACGGGCTCGGGGAGGCGGGGTTCCCGACGCTTGCCGAGCACGCCGCCCGCGACGGCTGGCTGCGGTCGCTGACCGGCACGCGGGAGCAGGGCGAACTGGCCGCGCTGCTCGTCCCGCGCACGGGCGATCGGCTGCTCCACGTCGACCTGCACGCGCTCAACGTCCTGCGCGGGCCCGGCGGCTGGCTGGCGATCGATCCCAAGCCGTGCATTGGCGATCCCTGTGCCGAGATCTACGGCTTTCTCGACGGCGCTCCGCTGGACGAGCTTCCCGGCGATCGCGCGCCGGCCCGCGCCTGGCTGCGAGCACGGCTGGCTCAGTACGGCCGGGCGAGCGGCGAGGACCCTGACCGGCTTGCCGCCTGGCTGCGGATCCGGGCGCGGATCGTGCTCGGGCAGGGCGCCGGGCCCGAGCGTGAACCGCTCCTGCGCGTGTGCGACGCGCTGGGCTGACGGCGATCCAGCCGGGCTGAGTGGCGGGCGGGTCAGGCGGGCGAGGGCCCGACCGGCGGGTGGGCGGAGGGCCGCTCCGCGATCGGGTCCGCGGGCTCTCCGGGCGGCGCCTCGGCCAGCAGCTCGGCTCGCGCCGCGGCGAGCTCCGCCCGCTCGCCGGGGTCGAGCTGGGGGACACGCGGGTCGATGGCTGCGAGCGCGTCGAGGACGATCGACGCAGTCGCCAGGCGCCCGAACCATTTATGGTCGGCCCCGATGACGTACCACGGGGCCCACACGGTGCTCGTCTGGGAGACCATCTCCGAGAACGCGCGCTGGTAGTCATCCCAGTGGGCGCGCTCGCGCACGTCCGACGCCGAGAACTTCCAGTTCTTCTCGGGCAGGTCGAGGCGCCGCAGGAAGCGCAGGCGCTGCTCCTCCCTGGAGATGTTGAGCAGCAGCTTGACGATGCGGACGCCGCCCTCGCTGAGCTGATGCTCCCAGGCGTTGATCTCCCGGTAGCGCTCGCGCCACACCGCGTCGAGGTCGCCCGCGGGGGAGATCCCGCGGGCCTCCAGCAGCGCCGGATGGACGCGGACGACCAGCACCTCCTCGTAGTGGGAGCGGTTGAACACCGCGATCTCCCCGGCGGCCGGCAGGCTCTGGCGGTAGCGCCACAGGTAGTCGTGAGCGAGCTCCTCCTCGGTCGGCTCCTTGAAGCTGTGCACTCGAACCCCGGCGGGATTGACGCCGCTGAACACGTTGCGGATCGTGCTGTCCTTGCCGCCTGCGTCGATCGCCTGAAGGACGACGAGCAGCGAGTGGTGAGCCTCGGCCGCCAGTCGCTCCTGGTAGTCGCTGATCAGTGAGACCGCCGTCTTCAGAAGCGTGCGACCCTTGCGCTTGCCGTGGACCGCCACGGTCTGCCCGGGATCGAAGTCCTCGGGCAGCCTCACCACGCTGCCGGGTGCGACCCGCAGCGGCGCTCCCACCTCGAGGATTCGCTCCCGTCGTCTGTCGCGCTTGTTGCCCATGGCCAGAGTGGCCCGGCTGGGACTTGAACCCAGGACCGACGGATTATGAGTCCGCTGCTCTGACCAACTGAGCTACCGGGCCGCGGCGCCACACGGTACCGGTCCGGAGCCCGGAACGGTCAGCACGATGGCCGTGCGGGGGCGCGCTCCCGTCAGGCGCGCCGGTATGATCTGCAGCGCAATGCTTGTCCTGGCAGACCTTCTCGGCCTCGGCCACTCCACGAGCTCCTTCGGCGAGACGCTCGCGCTGGCGATCACCTTCCTCGGTATCGGCGTCGTCGCCAATCTGCTCATCGGCTACGCGGTGTTCGCCGCGATGGCCGAACGCAAGCAGAACCAAGAGCGCATCGCCGCGTACGACCGCGGCGAGCACCGGCGCTGACGCCCCGGGGCAACGGGCGTTGGGCGGGCTGATCCGGCCCGTGTGGGGGACCGCATGCGGCGCCCGATCGCGGCCGCGCACCGCAGGCTCATGAAACCTCTCTGAAGGAACGTCGCCGGGGCGCGTCGAATGAGACGCCTGCCCATGAAGCACGCAACCACTCCCATCGCCGGCGCCGAAGCAGCGAACGGTCACCAGGCGCTCTCCGGCTACATCAAGACCCGGTTCGACGAGTTCTCGCGCTCCCAGAAGGACGTCGCCCAGTACATCGTCGACCATCTCGACGAGGCCGCCTTCCAGACCGCAGAGGAGCTCGCGCGCCGGGCGAACACCTCCTCCAGCACGGTGGTGCGCTTCTCCCAGGCGCTCGGCTTCGAGGGGTTCCCGGAGCTGCAGCAGGCCGCGCGCGACGAGTACCGCCGTCTCGTGGGCGGGATCGGCGCGGGCGCCGCGTTCGCGGGCGAGACCAGCGCAGCCACGCCTCTGTTCTCGCTGGATCACACCGAGTTCGAGGCGGCGCTGGCCGCCGACCACGTCAACCTCGAGGACACGGCGCACAAGCTCTCGCGCACCGACGTCGAGGCGGCGGTCGACGCGATCGTCTCCGCCGAGCGGGTGCTGATCGCCGGAACCGACCAGATGGCGTTCTTCGCCTCCTATCTGCGACACCTGCTGATGCTGCTCGACCTTCGCGCAGAGGTGGTGGCAAGTCCGTCTCAGGAGGCGCTTGGCCGGCTGTCGCGGATCGACGCCGACACTCTCGTCATCGGCCTCTCCGCCGGACGCCCGCATCCACTGATCACCCGCACGATGAAGCTCGCGCGCCACCGCAAGGCCACCACGCTGGCCATCACCGACGCGACGCTCTCCGAGGTCGCGCGGCTGGCGCGGATCCGGCTGTACTACTCGTCGAACACCCCGGCGTTCGTCCGCTCGCACACGGCGCTGCTGTCGATCATCCAGGCGCTCGCCTACGGCGTCTACGCGCGTGACGCCCAGCAGTACGACGTGCGCATCAAGGCCTTCCGCCTCAAGTAACCGGGCCGGTCGGCGCGAGTGCGGCGACCAGCAGCGACTGCGTCGCGTGGCCGATCCGCCCGCGCCGGTCATAGAGCACGCTCTCCGCGCTCGCCACGCTCCCCGAGTGCACCCGCATCCTCGAGCGCAGGGCGATCCACTCGTCGACCGGTGGTCGCTCGAGGTAGATCGTGAGGTCGGGGTTGATGAACGTGTTCTCCTGCCAGCTCAGCACCGAGCTGATCCCGTTGCCGAAGTCGCCGGCGGCCGCCACCCGGTCGGCGGGGCGCGTCTCGTCTCCCGCGAGGACGTCGTAGCGAAGCCGGAACCACGCGGTCGCCGGCCCGGGCTCAAAGAAGCGGCCCTCGACGAACGAGATATCCACGCCGTCGGTCGGGAACATCGGCCGGCGGGCCGCCCAGTCGGTCGGGGTGCCGTCCTCGGGGCCCGGGAACGGCAGGCCCTCGTCGGGCGGTCCGTCGATCTCGCTCACAGCCAGGAACAGGGCGCGCGCCCGAGTCACCTCCTGCCCGTCGGGGCCGAGCAGCGCGCCGTCGAGCAGTGTCACGCGCCGGCCCGGCCGCACGAGCTCGATGCGCGGGGTCAGCGGCCCGCGCGGGACCGGCCGCACGAACTCGCAGGTCAGCCGCGCGAGCGCCAGGCCGGTGCCGTCGAGCTCGGCCGAGAGCAGATGGGTCAGCAGCGCCGCCGGGGCGCCGCCGTGCAGCGCGCCCTCCGCCCACGGACCGTCGCACACCGGGTCCGCAACGTATCCGTGGCCATCGCGGACAAACAGCGCCGGGGCGTTCATCGGCCCGGAACCTAGCGTGCGTCTAAACTCGCCTGCATGAGCACGAACGGCCACAACTCCCGCGACGAGGCGACCTTCACGGTCAAGAGCGGCCTCGCCGAAATGCTCAAGGGCGGCGTCATCATGGACGTCGTCACCCCGGAGGAGGCGAAGATCGCCGAGGATGCCGGAGCCTGTGCGGTGATGGCGCTCGAGCGTGTCCCGGCCGACATCCGCCGGGACGGCGGCGTCGCTCGCATGTCCGATCCGGAGATGATCAAGGGGATCCAGGACGCGGTGACGATCCCGGTGATGGCCAAGGCCCGCATCGGTCATTTCGCCGAGGCCCAGGTGCTCGAGGCGCTCGAGGTCGACTACATCGACGAATCCGAGGTCCTCACCCCGGCCGATGAGGCCAACCACATCGACAAGTGGTCCTACAAGGTTCCGTTCGTGTGCGGCGCCACCAACCTTGGCGAGGCCCTGCGGCGCATCGGCGAGGGCGCGGCGATGATCCGCTCCAAGGGCGAGGCCGGCACCGGCGACATCGTCGAGGCCGTCCGGCACCTGCGGCGGATCCGCTCCGAGATGCGCGCGCTCACTTTGATGGACCCCGAGGAGCTGCCGACTGCCGCCAAGGAGCTCGCCTCTCCGCTGCCGCTCGTGCGCCAGATCGCCGCTGAGGGCCGGCTCCCGGTCGTGCTGTTCTGCGCGGGTGGGATCGCCACCCCGGCCGACGCCTCGCTCGTGATGCAGCTCGGCGCGGAGGGCGTGTTCGTCGGCTCGGGCATCTTCAAGTCGGAGGATCCCTCGGGCCGGGCCAAGGCGATCGTCGAGGCGACCACGCACTTCCGTGATCCCGCGCGCGTCGCCGCGGCGTCGACGGGGCTCGGCAAGGCGATGATGAGCATCGAGACCTCGAAGCTCGAGTCCGAGCAGCTGCTCGCCTCTCGCGGCTGGTAGTGACGGGTACTTCGCGGGAGGGCACCCCGTGCGTCGGGGTGCTCGCTCTGCAGGGCGACTTCGAGGCCCACGCGCGGTTGCTGGGTGGACTTGGCGCTCAGGCGCGTGAGGTGCGCGTGCCGGCGGATCTGGAGGGTCTGGATGCCCTTGTGCTCCCCGGCGGCGAATCGACGACGATGACGCTCGGGATCGAGCGAGAGGGCCTGGCCGACCCGCTGCGGGCACTTGCCGCGACCGGCACCCCGATCCTCGGCACCTGCGCGGGAATGATCATCCTGGACCGCCGGCATCTCGGGATCCTCGACGTCCTCGCGCAACGCAATGCGTTCGGCCGTCAGGTGCGCTCATTCGAGGCCGACCTCCAGATCACCGGGGTGAGCGGCGAGCCCGTCCATGCGGTGTTCATCCGCGCACCGTGGGCCGCAGAGACCGGTCCTGACGTGGAGATCCTCGCCGAGGTCGACGGCCATCCGGTCGCCGTCCGCCAGCGGAACATCGTCGCGATCTCATTTCACCCCGAGTTGAGCGGCGAGCCGCGCCTGCACGAGATGGTCCTCGGGCTGATCGCCTGACGCGTGGGGTGCGCCGCCGCCGGGTGCCGGCAGGACCATCGTGGCTGCGTGGCAGGATGAGACGCATGCGAACGCGAACCGATGGGTCGGTGCGCGCGCGGACGTTGCTGGGCGCGCTGGTGCTGCCATGCCTGCTTGCCGCGTGCGGATCGAGCGCGCACCGGTCAAACGATGCGGGAGGTCCGACGACCGTGACGCGGACGGTCACGCACACCTCGAGCGGTGCGCCGAGGACCGAACCGACCCCCACCGAATCGACGAGCACCCAGGCGACGACGAGCACGCAGTCGCATGCCGCAGGCGGTCAGTGCGTGGCCGCCGATCTGGCGCTCACCTTCCTCGGGGGCAACGGGGCCACCGGGCACGCCGAGCTGGGCTTCGCGCTGCGCAACACCTCATCGCACAGCTGCCGGACCGGCGGCTACCCGGGGATTTTGTTCCTCAGCGGCGCCGGGCGGGGACTTCCGACCCACCCCGACCACACGACGTCGGACTTCTTCGGGCACACGACGCTGCAGGAGGTCACGGTCGCCCCGGGCGCGACCGTCTCCTTCCGGCTCGGGGTCAGCCACGTCGGTGCCGGGGGATCGAACGCGGGGTGCGTGACGGCGAAGTCCGTGCAGGTGATCGCTCCCAACGACACCGCCACGATGCGCGTGTCGGTCAACGGTGGCATCGCCGAGTGCGGCGGGACCGTCTCGGTGTCCCCGGTCCAGCCGGGGACGACCGCGTTCCACTGACGCGTCAGACGTCGGTGGATGGAGGCAGCAGTCGCGCCACCCAGTCCTGACCGGCGTCGAGGATCTCGGTGATCCGCGCCGCCGGCACCGGACGCGAGAAGAAGAAACCCTGAACCGCATGGCAGCCGAGCCGCTGAAGCTCTGAGAGCTGGAGCTCGGTCTCGACGCCCTCGCCGATGACGCGCAGAGACAGGGCGTTGGACATCCCGAGGATCGCCTCGGTGATCCCGGTGTCGCGCGTCTCGGTGCCGAGCCCGTCGATGAACGACCGGTCGACCTTCAACACGTCGAGCGGCAGGCGGGTCAGATAGGAGAGCGACGAATAGCCGGTGCCGAAGTCGTCGAGGATCAGGCGCGTTCCGAGCGCCTTGAGGTCGGCGAGGGTCTGGAAGAGCTCTTCACTCTCTCCCATGACGACGCTCTCGGTGAGCTCCAGCGCGAGCAGGGTGGGATCCAGCCGGGCGCCACGGAGGGCCGCGGCGACGCTCTCCACGAGCGCCGGACTGTCGAACTGGGCGGCGGACAGGTTGACGGCCACCGTGATCGGCATCGCATCGGGGCGACTCGCGTACCAGTCGGCGGCTTGCCGGCAGGCGTGTTCGAGCACCCAGCGCCCGATCGGCTCGATCAGCCCGTTCTCCTCCGCGATTGGGATGAACTCCAGTGGGGGCACGCGCCCGCGCTCGGGATGATTCCAGCGCAGAAGCGCTTCGACGCCGATGACCGCGTGGGATTCCAGGCCGATGATCGGTTGGTACTCCAGCGTGAGCTCACTGCGCTCGAGTGCGCGCCGCAGGTCGTTCTCGACTCGCAGGCGGCTGATCGCGCGGCCGCGGATCGCCTCGTCGTATAGCTCGTAGCGTGCGCGGCCGCGCTCCTTGGCCCGGTGCATGGCGGCATCGGCGTCGCGGACGAGGTCCTCGGCGCGCTCGCCGCCGGCGGCGAGCGTGATCCCGATGGAGACGCTCACGAAGTGCTCATTGGCGTCGAGCACGAACGGCCGGTTGAACGCTCCGGCGATGCGCTGGGCCATGTCGACGGCATCCTGCTCACCGGCGATGTCCTCGAGCAGGATCCCGAACTCGTCGGCCCCGAAGCGGGCGATCGTGTCCGACGCGCGCAGCATCTGCTTCAGGCGGGGGGCCGCCGCCGCGAGCAGGTCGTCGCCGACCTCATGCCCGAGCGAGTCGTTGATGAGCTTGAAGCGGTCGAGATCGAGGAGCAGCACGGCGGCGCTCGATCCCCGGCGGCTGAGGTGCTGCAGGGCGTGTGAGAGCCGGTCCATGAACAGCGCGCGGTTCGGCAGGCCGGTGAGCGGATCGTGCAGCGCCCGATGGCGGATGTCGTCCTCGGTCTTCTGGCGCTCGAACGCGTCGCCGAGGATGTTTGCGAGGGCCTGGACGAAGTCGATCTCCATCGGTGAGAACTCCCGCGCGGTGTCCGCGTGGACGCCGAGCACGCCGAACGCCCCCCGGCGGCCCTCGATCACGATCGACATGCCACTGCGCGTCGGGGTGAGCTCGATCGGCGCGGTCGGCCGGAAGCGCGTCTCGGTCTGCCAATCGGTGACGATCACCGTGCCGTGGCCGATCGCGTACCCCGGCTGCGTATCGGGCTCGAAGGGCAGCGGATCCAGAGCCTCAGCAGGCATCCCGTGGGAGGCGAGGAAGGTGAACCGGCGGCGATCGTCGTCGAGTTCGATCACGCCGCCGCGGTCGAGCCCGAGCAGCTCGACGGCGGCGGTTGCCGCCTCCTGGGCGAGCTCGGTCGCCGAGGCGCCCTCCAACGCGTGCTCGCCGAGCGCGGCGAGCGCGGCGTGCTGGGCAGCGGCCCGCACCAGGTCGGCCTCGGTGCGCTTGCGCTGGGTGATGTCCGACAGGACGCCGTGCCAGCGCAGATCGCCGTCGGCGGTGCGCACGAGCAGTGCGTCGTCGCGAATCCAGACCGCGTGGCCATCGCGGTGCAGCAGCCGGTACTCGTTGTAGCCGCCGCCCTCGTCGTCGAGATCGGGCTCCTTCTCGCCGGCGAGGACGCGCTCGGCGTCGTCGGGATGCAGCCGCAGTCGCCACATCGACGAGTTCGCGCACCACTCCTGCGGGGTGTAGCCCAGAATCGCCTCGATCTGCGGGCTGACGTAGTACCAGGGACCGTCGGGCCCGAAGCTCGCGGAGTACAGCACGGCGCGCACGCGCTGCATCACGCCGGCGTCGTCGGTGGGGCTCGTGGCGAAGGCGATCCGCGGGAGTGGGGCCGCGCCGCCTTCACTGGTGGCGCGCTCAGCAGACATCGTCTCGAATATCGGCCGATCTCCCCGGATCTCGAGTCGGAAGGATCCCGCGTCAGGTCTGCGGGAAACTACCGATCGCCCTCAGCGCGGATGATCGAGAGCACCTCATCGCGCATCTGCTCCATGTGCTCGCGGGAGCGCAGCGACTCCAGGCACAGGCGCAGCAGCGGCTCGGTGTTCGAGGCGCGGACGTTGAAGTGCCAGTCGTCATAGTCGATCGAGATCCCGTCCAGGCGCGTGATCTCCGCATCGGAGTAGCGCTCTGCGATCTCCTCGATCTTGGAGGGGGCGTCGGCGACCTCCGAGTTGATCTCGCCGGAGATGAAGTACCGAGACCGGTAGGGCTCCAACAGCTTGGACATCGTCACTCCGCGCTCGGAGAGCAGCTCCAGGATGAGCAGTGCCGGCAGCGTTCCGGAGTCGGCGCAGTAGAAGTCCCGGAAGTAGTAGTGGCCGGAGACCTCGCCTCCGAACACCGCCTCGGGGACCTCGCGCATCCGGGCCTTGAAGAAGGCGTGACCGACGCGATTGACCAGTGCCGTGCCGCCGTGTGCGGCGGCGGTGTCGGCGACGGCGCGACTGGCGCGCACGTCGTAGAGCACCGTGGCCCCGGGGTTCTTGTCCAGCATCGACTCGGTCATCAGCGCGGTCAGGAAGTCGCCGTCGACGAACTCACCGGTCTCGTCGATGAAGAAGCATCGATCGGCGTCGCCGTCCCACGCGATGCCCAGGTCGGCTGCGCGCGCCTTGACCTCGCCCATGATGAACTCGCGGTTCTCGGGCAGCAGCGGGTTGGGCTCGTGGTCGGGGAAGTCGCCGTCCGGTGTCCAGTACGCGGTCTCGAGATCGAGCCCCAGGCGCTCCAGCAGCGGCCCGACCATCGGCCCGGCCATCCCGTTGCCGCCGTCGACGACGACCTTGAGCCCGTTGATCTGAGCCGGGTCGATCACCTTCAGCGCCGCCGCGTGGAACTCGTCGTAGATGTCGACGGCCTCGACGGAGCCGGGCGTCGGCGCGGCGTCTCCGAGACCGGCCTGGATCATGTCGCGGATGTCGCCGATGCCCTCGTCGCCCGACAGCGCGAGCGCCCCCCGGCGCACGAGCTTGGCGCCGGTGTAGCGCTTGGGGTTGTGCGAGGCGGTGCACATCAGCCCGCCGTCGAGCTCACGAGAGCCGACGAGGAAGTAGAGCATCTCGGTGCCGACCTGGCCGGCATCGAGCACCGTCGCGCCCTCGGCCACCATGCCGTCGCAGTAGGCACGGGCCATCTCGGGGGCTTGCAGGCGCATGTCGCGGCCCAGTCCGAGCGTCAGCGAAGCGGCGGGCTTGTCGGCCATCGCGGCGATCACGCGAGTGAACGCGCGGCCGATCGAATGGGCGGTGGAGGAGTCGATGTCGTCGCCGTAGACACCCCGGATGTCGTAGGCCTTGAAGATGGATGGATTCATGTCGGGCCTATAGTGACAGGGCATGTCCGGACACTCGAAATGGGCCTCGATCAAGCACAAGAAGGCGGTCGTCGACCAGCGCCGGGGCCAGCACTTCACCAAGCTCTCCCGGGCGATCACGGTCGCCGCGAAGGAGGGGGGCGGCGACATCGAGGGCAACCCCTCACTCTCCCTTGCCGTTCAGAAGGCCCGCGACGCCTCGATGCCCAAGGACAACATCGAGCGCGCCATCGCCAAGGGCACCGGCGAGGGCATCGACGCCGACCAGATCGAGACGGTGCTGTACGAGGGGTACGGCCCCGGTGGGGTGGCGATCCTGATCGAGGCGCTCACCGACAACCGCAACCGCACGGGTGCTGATGTGCGCCATGCGCTGTCCAAGCACGGCGGCAGCCTCGGCGAGCCCGGCTCGGTCTCATATCTGTTCGACAAGACCGGGGTGATCGTCGTCGACTCCAGCCGCTACGACGAGGACGACCTGATCATCGCGATCGACGCGGGGGCGGAGGACATCTCGCTCGATGACGACGTGTTCGAGATCATCAGCGCGCCCGGCGACCTGGTGGCGGTGCGTGACGCGCTGGCCCAGGCCGGGATCGAGATCGAATCGGCCGATGTCACCCAGCGCCCGAAGGTCCGGGTCCCCGTCCAGGAGGCCGAGGCGGCCAAGCTGTTGCGGCTGATCGACATGCTCGAGGAGTCCGACGATGTCGGCGCTGTCCACGCGAACTTCGACGTCGATGCCGACGTGCTGGAGCGGATCGCCGGATAAGACCCGGTGAAGAGTTGGGGGGCGGGCGCGCGTCGTTGGCGCAGCGCTCGCTAGTCTCGGCGACGTTCTATGCCTAAGAAACTGACTCTCCTCATTGCCGCGGGCACGCTCGGCACCGCGGTCGCCGGCTGCGGAACCGCCCGCGTGGCCGGCATCGTGCCCGCCCCGAGCCAGGGCGCGACGGCGGCCTCCACGACCGCAACCACGTCGACCCCGACCTCCGGTCCGCTCTCCAAGGAGCCGACGATCGCCAAGCCGTCGGCGCCCGCCCCGACCAAGCTCGTAGTCAAGGACCTGGTCAAGGGCACCGGCGCGACCGCCGAGCCGGGCGACACGATCGTCGTCAACTACGTCGGCGTGCTGTACAAGACCGGCAAGGTGTTCGACGCGTCGTGGAAGAACGGCTCGACGTTCACCACGGCGCTGTCGCCCGCCTCCAGCACTGGCGGTGGCGTGATCGCGGGGTGGGTCAAGGGCCTGACCGGGATGAAGGTCGGCGGCCGGCGCGAGCTGATCATCCCGCCGAGCCTCGCCTACGGCAACCACGCCCAGTCGGCGATCCCGGCGAACTCGACGCTCATCTTCGACGTCGACCTGCTCAAGGTCTCGAAGTAGCCGCGCGCCGGGCCCGGTGCAGCGGCGCCGGCCGGCTCACGCCCTTGAGGCGATGCCGGCCGGTGAACGACCAGTCGAACGCGTCCGCGGAGGCGTCGTGGACCTCGGCGGTGCAGAGCACGCTCCCGGGTCGCGCGATGCCCGTCACCCGGCTCGCCAGATTGACCGTGTTGCCGTAGAAGTCTCCGGCCCGTTCGACCGCGGGCCCGTAGGCGATGCCCGCGCGCAGCGCCGGGAGATCCTGCTCGGCGGCGCCGTCGAGCAGATCGAGCGCCACCTCGACCAGCGAGGCGGGATCAGGGGAGACGAACATCGCGGCGTCCCCGATCGTCTTGATCAGCCGGGCCGGCGGCTGGGCGACCGTGGCCGCCAGCCGCGCCAGCTGGCGGGCGATCGTGCCGAGCTCCAGCACCTCGAGCTCGACCCCGAGCCGGGTGAAACCGACCATGTCCACGAAGCAGACCGCGAGCACCTGCTCGGCGGCAGGCCGGCCGCTGGAGAGCTCATCGCGGCCGAGCACACCGCGTGCCACGCTGGCCCGCAGTTGCGCCGTGAACGCCGCCATCAACACGGGGCCGAACGCAGGGGTCAGCTCCTGCGCGATCAGCGCAAGCCGCTCGGCCGCGTCCTCCTCGGACTCGCCGGCGCGCAGGAAGGTCTGCAGGAACTGACCGTCGATCGTGGCGGCCAGCCGCGCCATGCCCTCCCCGAGCACCGCCGTCACCTCGTCGATCGCCTCCTGCTCGATGCCGGCGTCGGTGAACAGCCGGATCGCCTGAGCCGCCGCGATGTCCTCCTCGGTGAACACGCGCTCCTCGGGGGCGGGCTCGGGCAGGCCGAGCAGGCGTCGCGCTCGTGTCAGGATCGCCGCCGGCACCCCGGTCCGCCGCGCGACATCCTCGGCGCTGTGCACCGCTCCGAACACCCGCTCGATGCCCAGCAGCACCAAGCGGTCGTCGGCGATCGCCCGCTCGATCTCCTCGGCGGAGAAGCCCTGCGCGGCGAGCCGCTGCAGCAGCGCCCGCCGTTGCGCTCGTTGGGCCGGCGCAAGGCCGGTGAGCCATTCCTCACGGATCGGCGCGGGCTGGTCCATGCCACCATTCTCACCGTTCGCTTCCCATGCAGGACGGCTCCTCTCACCGGCCGCCGATGGACGCGCTGATCCGGTCCCGGACGCCGTCCCCGCGCGGCTGGGCGATCGGCTGCGCGGCGCTGGCCGTGCTCTCCTGGGCGACGCTCCCCACCGTTCCGAGCTATGACCCGTTCTCCTGGATCGTCTGGGGCCGGGAGGTCATCGAGCCGCACCTGGCGTTCTACGTCGGCGGCGGACCGTCCTGGAAGCCGCTCCCGTTTGGTTTCACGGTCGTCTACGCCCTGTTCGGGAGCGCCGCGCCGGCGCTCTGGGTGATCACAGCGCGGTTCGCCGGGCTGCTCGGCTGGGTCGCCGCGTGGCGGCTGGCGGCGCGCCTGTGTCCCGGAGGCTGGGGCTGGGTCGCGGGCGCGACCGCGGTCGCCGGACTGCTCACGACTCAGGACTACGGCTACTACTTCATGCGCGGCGCCTCCGAGCCGGCGCTGGTCGCCTGCACGCTCTGGGCGGTCGACCGGCTGCTCGCCCGCCGGCACGGCTCGGCGCTCTGGCTGCTGATCGCAGCGTCGCTGATCCGGCCGGAGTGGTGGCCCTATACCGTCGCCTTCGGAGCGTGGCTGGCCATCCGCGGCGGCGCCCGGTGGCGATCGTGGCGCGGGCGGGCGGTCGTGCTGGGCGGCCTGCTGCTGATCCCGCTGGGCTGGTTCGGCCCGCCGTGGCTCGGAGGCGACGATCCGCTGCTCGCCGCCCACAATGCGGCGCTCTACAACGGACAGCTCGGCCCCGACCCCCTCCGCGCGGTCGTCGGGCGTGCCGTCGACGTCCAGATCTGGCCGCTGCTCGCCGCGGCGTTCCTCTTGGTCACATGGGTGGTGGTCGGCGAGGTGCGCCGGCGGCCCGTGTCCGAGCGCGGCTGGACGGTCGGCGGAATGGGCGCGTTCGTCTGCGTCTGGTGGGTCGAGGTGATCGTGATGACCATCTGGCTCGGCTACCCGGGGCTGGAGCGCTTCTTCCTGCCCGCCGCCGCGGTCGTGTGCGTTCTCGGCGGGGCGGGGATGGCCTCGTTCGCGCAGGGCGTGGGGGCTCGGGCTCAGGGCCGCGGGGCCCGGACTCGGGGTGGCCACGGGCGGGCGGGGGTCGCCGTGGCGGTGGGAGGCGTCGCTGCGGTGGTCCTGGTGGCGGGCTCGATCCTGGTCAGCCGCGGGGCTGTCGACCTGCTGCTCGGCGCCGAGGGACAGGCCGCGCTGGCTCAGCAGACCCTCGATGGCCTCAGCAGCTCGATCGACGCAGCGGGCGGCCGCGCCGCGGTCCTGCCCTGCCCGAGCAGCTTCGCCGCCGTCAACCACTCCGCCCAGCCTGCACTCGCCTGGGACCTGCGGGTCACCCTGCAGCGTGTCGGCTCCGCGATGACCCGCCCGGGCGTCGACTTCATCGGGCCTGCGGACATCGCCACCGGGATCCCGGCGGCGATCGACCCGTCGTTGACCCGGGACCGGGTGGTGGCGCGGAGCGGGGCGTGGACGGCGGTGGCGTTGGGGTGGGGCCGTGGTGGTGACGGCGGCGGTGGGTGCTTGGGGCGTTGACTGAGCGGCTGGCGTTGGGCGGCTGGGGCTGGGGCGTTGGTGGTGGTGCGTGGCGTTCGCGATGTGGCATGCCGTGACGTCGGCCGTCAAGCAGCGCCCGCAGTTCCGTGGCTTCCGTGGGGGGTTCGTGGCGCTGCTTGACTGCCGTCGTCTCGTCATGCCATTGGCAGTGAGGTCGGGCCCACTTCGTGTGCACGACCTCGCACCAACTGGGGACTGTGGGGCGGCGCTTTTCACCCACTCGCGACCGGGTCCGGGGCGGGTTGGGGGATCTTCTCCGTGAGGCGCACCAGATCACCCGCACGGGCTTGCAGGGTGCGGTGTGTGGGTGAACTTCTCCGCGTTTGGCGGCCGGAGCGCCGAACCGCCCCTGCTTTCGGGTGTGGCGACCCAAAAGGGCCGATCGAGGCTCCATACGCGCCCAAATCAGCCAAATCACCTCCCAGCCACACCCCCCGGACGCCAGGCACCAGTCCAAGTGCGGGGCGCACTTGTGCGACCCGATCATTGCCCGTAGCGCGGCGAGGCGACGGCAGTCAAGCAGCGCCACCCACCTCACACGGAAGCCGAGGAACTGCGGGCGCTGCTTGACGGCCGACGACCCGCCGCGCTACCACCCACCCCCAGGGTCACCAAACTCGCGAACGCCGAAGGTCACGGTCGCGAACGCCGAAGGTCGCGGGCCGCGAACGCCCAGGGTCACAGGGAGGCGTCCGCCACCCGCCGCAGAATGTCTCACCATGCTCGTCCTCGGCATCGACCCGGGCACCGCGTCCACGGGGTACGGCGTCGTCGCCTCCACCGGGGCGCGTCTGCTTGCGGTCGAGCATGGGGTGATCGCGACCAGGTCGGGGGTGGCGCCTGAGTTGCGGCTGTCCCAGATCCACGCTCGGGTGGCGGAGTTGCTGGACCAGCATCGGCCCGACGTGCTGGCGATCGAGGAGTTGTATTTCGGCGCCAACGTGCAGACCGCGTTCGCGGTCGGTCAGGCGCGCGGCGTGGTGCTGCTGGCAGCCGGCCAGCGTGGCCTGCCGGCCCGCTCGTACACGCCGCAGCAGGTCAAGTCCGCGGTCTGCGGCTCTGGTCGCGCGGCCAAGGATCAGGTGGGGCGGATGGTCGCCCGGCTGCTCGGCCTCGCCGAGGTGCCGACGCCCGACCATGCGGCCGACGCGCTCGCGGTCGCCGTCGCCGAGCTCAACCGTGCGCCGCTCACCGGGCTCGTCGGCGCGGCGGTGCAATCGCCCGCTGCCGGCGCGCGCCCGACCGTGCCCGGACGTCGCCCGGCTCGCCCCGCCGGCACGGGCCGAGGGATCTCGGCCGCGACGCTCGCCCGCGCCCGGGCGGGGGAGGGGCGCAGCGGTGATCGCGCTCATCTCAGGCCGCGTCGCGGTCCGCCGCGCCGACCATGTGGTGGTGGACACCGGCGGTGTGGGCTACCGGCTGTCGGTCTCCTCCGAGACGCTGAAGCACGTGCCGGCGGTCGATCAGGAGATCATGCTCCACACCCACCTCGTCGTGCGCGACGACGCGCTGCAGCTCTACGGGTTCGCCACCGAGGAGGAGCGCGACCTGTTCCTGATGCTCCTCGGAGTGCAGACGGTTGGGCCAAAGGTGGCGCTCGCCGTGCTGTCCACCGCTGCGCCGCGCCGGCTGATGGCGGCCGTCGCCTCCGGCGAGGCCGCGCGCCTGAAGGCGCCCGGAGTCGGCAAGCGAACCGCGGAGCGGATCATCGTCGAGCTGCGCGAGAAGGTCGGCGACGCGCTGGCGCCCGGTGATGACGGCGGCGTCGGCGACGAGGTGAGCGTCAGCAGCGGCGCCCCGGATGAACCGGCGACGGTCGCGCGCGATGCCCTGACCGGGCTCGGGTACGGGCCCAACGAGATCGATGCACTGCTCAAGGGCGCTGCCGACGGCGGAAGCGCGGAGGATCTGATCGCGCATGCGTTGCGGAGCGCGCGCCGATGAGCGCGACCAACCAGGAGGCCCGCGTGCAGGATCCGAGCGAACTGCCGGGTGAGGACCTCGAGCTCGATCGGGCCCTGCGCCCGCGTCGATTGGAGGACTTCGTCGGCCAGGAGTCGATCCGCGACCAGCTCGCGGTCTCGATCGCGGCGGCGGGCGAGCGCGGCGAGGCGCTCGACCACGTGCTGCTCGCCGGCCCGCCGGGCCTGGGGAAGACCTCGCTGGCGCAGATCCTCGCCGCAGAGCTCGACGTGCCGTTCGTCCAGACCGCCGGCCCCGCGCTTGAGCGCAAGGGCGACATCGCCGCTTATCTGACCGCGCTCGAGCCGCGCTCGGTGCTGTTCGTCGACGAGATCCACCGGCTGCCCCGGGCGCTGGAGGAGACGTTCTATCCCGCGATGGAGGACCAGGTCCTGCCGATCACCGTCGGCCAGGGCGCCGGCGCGCGGATCGTGACGCTGCCGCTGCAGCCGTTCACGCTGATCGGCGCCACGACCCGCACCGGCCTGCTCACCGCGCCGCTGCGCGACCGGTTCGGCATCCAGCATCGTCTCGAGCATTACGGCACCGACGACCTCGCGCTGATCGTCAAGCGCTCGGCGCGCCTGCTGGACGTCGAGATCAGAGACGGCGGAACGGCGGCGATCGCCCGTCGCAGCCGGGGAACCCCGAGGGTGGCCAACCGGTTGCTGCGCTGGGTCCGCGACTACGCTCAGGTACGCCATGGTGGCGTCGTGAGCGAGGAGGTCGCCACCGAGGCGCTGGACACGCTCGAGGTCGACGGCGCGGGTCTGGACCGGCTGGATCGCGAGATCCTGCGGACCATCTGCGGCAAGTTCGGGGGCGGTCCGGTGGGGCTCTCGACGCTCGCGGTCTCGGTCGGAGAGGAGCAGGACACGATCGAGGACGTCTATGAGCCCTATCTGCTTCAGCAGGGCCTGATCGAGCGCACACCGCGCGGACGTACGGCCACGCGGCGCGCCTTTGACCACCTGGGTCTCCAACCGCCCGCCGAAGATCAGGGCCGCCTGCTCTAGAGGAACTCCGTATGAACGGCGTCGGAGCCCCTGCCTCCGCGTCTATCCTGCATCGTCCGATGAGCCGGGAGCACTATTTCATCTGCCCGCACTGCGGCACGCGCTCAATGGGAACCGACCGGACCGCGGGCTTCCGGCGGGAGGCGAGGGGTTGCGATCGCTGCGGCTTTGCGTACCTGTTCGAGCTGCTGGACGACTACTACCCGGCCCCGAATGCGGCGTTCTTCTCGCTCGACAACGACGCCCGGATCGTCGACTGTGGGCGCGGGTCGTTCGAGCTGACGGGCATCAAGACCGAGCAGGCGATCGGCCGCTCGGTGGCCGACGTCCTCGGCCTGCAGTTCGATGACGGCTCTGATCACATCTCGACGGCGCTCGAGTGGGAGGTCCGGGTCAAGAACAAGCCGGTCCGGGTCAATGCCGAGCACGATCTCCCGGCCCGAGCGGTCGCCGACATTTTCCCCGCGTATGACGACGAAGAGGGAGGCGTGCTCGTCGTGCTCACGCCGACCAAGACCAACGACTCCTGACCACGGTGCCGACAGACCACCTGACCCCGCGCCCCAGCCTGAGCGACCCTCTACTCTTCGGCCCGTGAGGACCCATCTTCGCTGATGTCTGACCGCAAGCGTCACGGCTTCGTCCTGCTCATCGTCGCCGGCCTGCTGGCCGGGTCGATCATCGCGCTGTTCACGGCCAAGACCGAGCTCGGCCTTGACCTGCGCGGCGGCGTCCAGCTCGTGTATCAGGCCACTGGCACCCCCGCCCACCCGAAGGTCGACCAGAGCGACCTCAACAAGGCGGTATCGATCATGGAGGCCCGGGTCAACTCGATCGGGGTCAGCCAACCGGCGATCGAGACCTCGGGCGGCAATCAGATCCAGGTAGCGCTTCCCGCGGTCCATGACGTCGGGCGCGCCGAGAAGATCGTGGGCAGCACGTCGCAGCTGTACTTCTATGACTGGGAGGCGAACGCGATCACGCCGAACGGCAAGACCGTTGCCTCGCAGTTGCTCGCTCAGGACCCCAGCGCGACCACGCTCAGCCAGGGCGTGGGGGGAGCGGCGGTACCGGCAACCCCGGCGAGGGCTCGCTCGGCTTGTACGCCGCCGTCAAGCTTGCCTCCAAGCAGCCGGCGGCGCCGACCACGGCTGCCAGTCGCCAGTATCTCTCCAGGCTCGGTCCGGAGTACTTCCTGTTCGGGGCGCCGGGCAGCGCCGCCTGCAAGACCCTGGCCGCGCGCCAGCACACCAAGCCGATTGCCGGTGCGCACTGCTTCATCGCCGGCGGCGCGGACATCGGCACCCGCGCGCAGCTGCAGCAGGACCTCACCGGGAGCAACCTGACGCGCGGGATCCCGATCGCGGGCAACGAGCTGTTGAAGGTGCCGCAGGGCTGGGTGGTGCTGCAGGCGGCACAGACGTCGACCAACGCCAAGAACCAGGTCAAGTTCTCCGATCCGAGCGCTCAGTTCTACGTGCTGCATGACCATTACGCGCTCAAGGGCTCGGAGGTCACCAACCCGCAGGCGTCGACCGACTCCGCCGGGCACCCCGACGTGACGTTTGGCTTCACGTCGAAGGGCTCGCGCGCGTTCCAGAAGGTCACGGGACAGATCGCCCACCGCGGCGCGAACCTGCAGCTCGGCTCCCACTCCAACTTCCAGCACTTCGCCACGGCGCTGGACACGCAGCTGCTCACCGTCCCGATCATCGACTACCACCAGTATCCGGACGGCATCGTCAACACCGGCGGTAGCGGTGGCGCCGAGATCTCGGGCAACTTCACCCAGCAGACCGCAAGCGATCTGGCCACGCAGCTGCGACTGGGCGCGCTGCCGATCAACCTGCATCTGATCTCCGAGAACCAGGTGTCGGCGACGCTCGGCAGCCAGGCCCTGCACGACGGCGTACTCGCCGGCGGGGTCGGCCTGATCATCGTCATCCTGTTCCTGCTCGCGTACTACCGGGTGCTCGGGCTGATCGCGACCGCCACGCTGCTGATCTACGCCGTGTACTTCTACGCGATGATCAAGCTGATCCCGATCGTGCTCACGCTCGCGGGAATCGCGGGCCTGATCCTCACGATCGGCGTGGCGGCGGACGCGAACATCGTCATCTTCGAACGGGTCAAGGAGGAGATCCGGGCGGGCAGATCGGTCCGCGCGGGGATCGCCACCGGTTACAAGAAGGGCTTGTCGGCGATCATCGATGCGAACGTGGTCACGATCATCACCGCGTTCATCCTGTTCGTGCTCTCCACTCAGCAGGTGCAGGGATTTGCGTTCACGCTCGGGATCGGCACGATCGTCTCGCTGTTCACCGCGGTGCTGGCCACCCAGGCGATCCTCACCACCGCGGGCGACAGCCGCACACTGGCGCGTCCGTCGGCGCTCGGCGCGGGCAAGCCCAAGCGGCAGATCCGCTTCGACTTCATGGGTGCCTCCCGCTACTTCTTCACGATGTCCGGCGTGATCCTGCTCATCGGTGCGCTGGCGGTTGGCGGTCGCGGGCTGAAGCTTGGGATTGACTTCACCTCCGGCTCGCAGGTCAGGCAGACGGTCACCCGCCCGGCGACCGTCGGACAGGTGCAGGCGGTGGCAGATCACGTCAAGGGGATCACGAACGCGACCGTCGAGAAGGTGGGCAAGGGCGCCGCCAAGACCTTCCAGATCTCGTTCAAGGGCAACCCTCACCAGGCGAGCCAGGTCAGGGCGGCAGTGGCGCAGCACTTCGGCGGCAACCCGAACAACGCGAACGTGACCTCGGTCGGCCCGACGTTCGGGGCGTCGGTGACGCATGCGGCGATCATCGCGATCATCGCGTCGCTGCTGGTCATCTCCGCCTACGTGGCGTTGCGGTTCCAGTGGAAGTTCGCGGTGCCGGTGCTGATCGCGCTGGCGCACGACATCCTGATCACCGCCGGGGTCTACGCGTTGACCGGAAGGCAGGTGACGGTCGACACGGTCGCGGCCCTGCTGACGATCTTGGGGTACTCGCTCTACGACACGATCATCGTGTTCGACCGGGTCAGAGAGAACATCCCGCGGATGCCGCGCGCGGCGTTCTCCCAGGTCGTCAACCGCTCGATGTCGGAGGTGATCACCCGATCGCTGGCGACCACCACCTGCACGCTGCTGCCGATCCTGGCGCTGCTGTTCTTCGGCGGCTCCCAGCTGAAGGACTTCGCGTTCGCGCTGCTGATCGGCGTCGCCTCCGGCGCGTACTCCTCGATCTTCATCGCCTCCCCGGTGCTCACGCACTGGAAGGAGCGCGAGTCGCTGTACCGCGCACGCCGGGCACGCATTCAGGCCGACCAGGGCATGGTCCCCGCCTACGCGCCCACCGGCTCTGACGTCGCTCCGCGCGAGCGCGCCCGGCTGCGCCGCACCGAGGGGCTGGCGGCCGGCGACACCGGCAACGTCTCCGCGGCCGAGTTCGAGCAGATGAAGCGCGACATCATGGAGGAGGAGGCCGAGCCGGGTGGGCGGACCTCGATGCTGACCCGCCGCCAGGCCCACACCGAGGAGGACGAGCTGAGCGAAAACCGGGCTGCGCGTCGTGCCCGCCGGCAGCGTTCGCCGCGCCAGCCTGCCTCCGAGCAGGGCCCGCCCTCCAGCGACGCGCCGGCGGACGAGCAGCCCGCCGCCGACGAGCAGACCGGTGAGGGCTTCGAGCACGCGCCCGACGAAGTGGAGAACGAGGGGATGCTGCCCAACGACTCACGCAACCCCCGCAACCAGCGTGGCGCGCGCAGCTCGCGCCGCCGTGGCCGCGGACACGGGAGGCGCTAGGCATGGGGTTGCTCGCCTGGGTGATCATGGGCCTGGCCGTCTGGCATTTCACGATCTGGCTGCCGGATCGGTTCTGGGGCGGGATCGTCGGCGCGTTCATCGGCTCGATCATCGGAGCGATCCTGGTCGGGCTCATCATCCACGGCTTCTCGATCCCCGGTACTCGGGACACCCACGTGATCACCGCGATCGAGGGGATCCCCGGTTCGCTGATCGGCATGGCGCTGATCTACGCCGAGGGAATGCGTCGCGAACGGTCGTCGGCCGACGGATCGCCGCCACCGCCCGCGAGCGGACGCCGGCGGCCTGCGCCGGCCCGCTGACCCGGGCCCAGCCGCATCGCCTGCGGCCGTCTCAGGCGCGCCCGCGAGCCAGGTCGAGCAGCCGCCCGAGCACGCGGGTGCCGTCGGCGCGGATGCCGTCGTGGTCGTACTCGCTGGTCACCCACGGCCGCATCCCGCGGATCGCCGCGGCCGTGCGCTCGGAGTACACGCGCTCGACGTAGGGGTCCTCGTGGTAGATGACCGCGGCGCACGGGACCTCACAGCCGGCCAGTGCGTCCGGGTCATACAGCGTCGGCCACTCGTGGTGCGCGAGCAGATCGGCCACCTGCGCGAACGGCCGCAGCTCGCCGTAGTCCTCGAACATCCACGGATAGATGTGCTCGCCGGTGAGCAGATCGAGGTCCTCGCTGAACTCGCCTGGGAGCATCCGCTCGGCCGACCAGGCGGTGACGCCGCCGTCGGCGTAGCACGCCTCGTGCACCGCCGCGTAGAGCGGGTTGCGCTCAAATCCCATCGGCGCGGCGACGTCGTGGCGGAAGCCGGGCGAGTCAAACGGCTGCTCGAGCAGGTAGTGCAGTGAGTCGGCGCCATCGCTCATCCCGAGCCACTGACCGAGCTGACGCACGCGCCGCCAACTCAGCAGATCGCCATTGGGAAGCCGCACCGACCCCTCGGCGACCGCCTCCCGCAACGCGCGCATGCGCTCGCGATCGCCGGGATACCGGGCGTAGAAGCGGCGGGCGCGCTCGATCATCCGCGTGTATGTCTCGCGGTAGACCTCATCGATCGGGGTGCGCAGCGGCGGCACTCCGCCGGTGATCAGGGCCTCCTGCAGTCCTTCGGGCGCGATCGACAGGTAGGTGACCACGCAGAAGCCGCCGAAGCTCTGGCCGAGCACGCTCCAGCGGTCGACTCCCAGCCCTTCGCGCAGCGCCTCCGCGTCGCGCACGATCGAGTCGGCGCGGAAATGGGTGAGGTACTCCGCCTGTGCCTCGGGCGCGAGGCCCTCCAGCGTCGCCGGCCCGACGGTCGTCGAGCGGCCGGTACCGCGCTGGTCGAGCATCAGCACGCGGAAGTCCTTCAGGGCCCGGTCCAGCCACCCCGGCGCTCGGGGGTTGCCCGCCGGGCGCGGCGCCTCGAACCCGGGACCGCCCTGCAGGTAGACCAGCAGGGGCTTGTCGGTGCCCTCGGGATCGGCGACCTCGCGGGCGAACAGGTTGATCGTACGCCCGTCCTCGGGGTGATCGTGGTCGAGCGGGACGGTGATCGTGTGCTCGGTGAGAACGAGGCCTGGGGTGCGGACGGTCGTGGGCATCGGCGGATCATCGCAGGGGCCGGTCCGTCCGCTCGCGCACATACCGTGACCGCGTGGCTCTGCTCGACACCCCACCCGCCGCGCCCGAGCGGGCGCTCGCGCTCTCGCGCTACGAGCTGGGCGAGGCGCTGGCGCTGGAGCGCGAGCTCGGGATCGGCCACGTGCTCAGCCAGGTGCTCGTCCGCCGCGGCCTCGGCGATCCGGCGGCCGCACGTGCCTTCCTGGCCGCCGACGAGTGCCACGACCCGCGCGCATTCGCCGGGATGAACGCGGCGCTGGAGGCGATCGGAGGCGCGATCACCGCCGGCCGCCGGATCACCGTGCACGGTGACTACGACGTCGACGGCGTCTGCGCAACCGCGATCATGGTGCGTGCGCTGCGCAGCCTCGGCGCCGACGCCGACTGGTTCATCCCCGGTCGTCTTCAGGACGGCTACGGGCTCTCGGAGGCGACGGTCCGCCGGCTGGCGGCCCGAGGGACCGGGCTGATCCTCACCGTGGACTGCGCGATCACCGCCGTCGACGAGGTCGCGCTCGCTCGGGCACACGGGGTCGATGTGGTCGTCTGCGACCATCACGCGCCCCGCGCCGACGGCCGGCTTCCCGACTGCCCGATCGTCCACCCGGCGGTCGGCGGCTACCCGTGCCCGGACCTCTGCGGCGCCGGTGCCGCGTACAAGCTCGCGTTGGCGCTCGGCGCCCCGACCGCCCCTGAGGAAGCCGAGCTCGTCGCTCTGGCGACGGTTGCCGATCTGGTGCCGCTCACCGGGGAGAACCGACGGCTCGTGCGCGAGGGCCTGCGCGCTCTGGCGATGACTGCCCGCCCCGGTCTGCGGGCGCTCATGGCGGTCGCCAAGGTCGATCCGAGCGCGCTCGATGCCTCGGCGCTCGGCTTCCGGCTGGCCCCGCGGATCAACGCCGCGGGCCGGCTGGCCCGCGCCGATGCCGGCCTGGAGCTGCTGCTCTGCGAGGACCGGGCGCGCGCCGGTCAGATCGCGGCCGAGCTCGACGCGGTCAACGCCGAGCGACGCGCGGTCGAACAGCGCATCCTGTGGGAGGCCGAGACCCAGATCCGCGAGCGGGCCGAGCGCGACGGCGAGCGCACGCCGAGCGCCTACGTGCTGGTGGGTGAGGGGTGGCACCCCGGCGTCGTCGGAATCGTCGCTTCGAGGATCGTCGAGACCCACCACCGTCCCGCGGTCCTGATCGCGCTTGACCCGGAGTCCGGGACCGGTACGGGCTCGGCGCGTTCGATTCCCGGATTCGACCTGCTGGGCGGCCTGCACGCGGCCGCCGCGCACCTCGGCCGCTACGGCGGGCACCGCGCCGCGGCGGGCCTCTCCCTGGAGCTCTCCTCGCTCGACGACTTCCGCGCGTCGTTCGAGGCGCACGCCTCCGAGATGCTCACCCCGGAGATGCTCGTCCCGATCGAACGCGTCGACGCCGTGGTCTCCGGCGGCGAGCTCGGGCTCGCGCTCGCCGAGGAGCTCGAGGCACTCGAGCCGTGCGGCATGGGCAACCCGGCGCCGCGGCTGCTCGTCCCGGGCGGCCGCTTCGGCGACGTCCGGCCGATGGGCGAGGGACGCCACGCCCGCTTCAATGTGATCTCCGGTGGCGTGCGTGCCAAGGCGGTCGCCTTCGGCTGCGACGGCCGGGTCACCGCCGAGCCCGAGGCGCCGCACGATGCGACCTTCCGGCTGGAGCGCAACGCGTGGAACGGTGCGGTTGAGCCCCGTCTGGTGCTCCGCCACGCGCAGCGCTGCGCGCCTGCCCCGATCCGGCGCCTCCGCGAGGACGTCGGCTATCTCGCCGAGGTCCTCGCCGAGCTCGAGGCCGGGCTCCCCGGCGGCTCGACGGGTCGCGGCGCCCATGCCCCTGCGGCGGCGGACTCCACCGCCAGCCCGGGCCGAACGGTGATCGACCGCCGCGGCGAGAGCCCGCTCGCGGTGCTCACCGACGCGATGGCGTCCGCGCACGAAGTGCTTGCCGTCTGCGCGGACGTGCCCCGCCGGCTGGAGGGGTTGTGCGCTCGGGTCGGCGGATTCACGCTTGCCGCCTATGGAGAGCTCGCCGCGTCTGACGGTGCGGCGACCGCGTGCTTCGATCAGATCGTCGCCCTCGACCCGCCCGCCGGCCGGTTCGAGCACGGGCTGTTGACTGGCCCGTCCGCGGGCGTGACCCACCTGGCGTGGGGACCCGCTGAGCTACGCTTTGCTGAGCAGGTACACGAGCGTGAGTACGGACTTCGTCCGTCGCTCGTCGCCCTCTATCGAGCCCTCCGGGCCCGGGAGCGGGCGACCGGCGAGGAGCTTGAGCGTCTGCTCCGCGGTGATGGCCCGCATGGCCGGTCGGCCCCATTGGCCGGACGGCTGATCCGGGTGCTCGTGGAGCTGGAGCTCGTCAGCCTCGATCGGGACCTGCCGGCCCTGGCGATCGCGGGGCGGCCGGCGCCGACCGCGCTTGACCGCTCTCCCTCGTTCAGGGTCTACGCTGAGAGATACGAGGACGGCAAGCGATTCCTGAGCAGCGCAAACCACCCGCCAACCGGCTGAGCCGGGCGATCGGACGGGGTGAATCCACCCCGTCGAATGGTCGTGCCCGAAACCAGAACGGCGGCTCGCCGGAGGCCGAGCCGGTGCGAGACAGCGGGGCGGCGACCGGGTCCTCGGCGGTCATCGACGAGCGCCGCGAGCCTGTCGACGCCGTTCACCCGCCGACCGGAACCGATGTCAACGGGGCATCGCCGCCGGTCGCCGAGCTCACCGAGGCCCAGCAGATGCTGCTCGGCGACCTGTTTGCGATCGTCGAGGAACACGCCGACCACGCCGCCGCCCTGATCGATCGCGACCGCGTTCAGGAGGCATACGTCTACGCCTGCGTGCACCACGGCGACCAACGTCGCATGTCGGGGGAGGACTTCATCACCCATCCGGTCGGCGTGGCGAAGATCTGCGCCGGGATGCGGCTCGACACCGAGACCCTGTGCGCCGCGCTGCTGCATGACACCGTGGAGGATACGAGCGCGTCGCTCGACGAGGTGACCGAGGCGTTCGGCGAGGAGATCGCGGGTCTCGTCGACGGCGTCACCAAGCTCACCGGCCTCACCTTCCAGTCCCGCGACGAGGCGCAGGCGGAGAACTACCGCAAGATGATGGTGGCGATGGCCTCCGACATCCGGGTCATCCTGATCAAGCTCGCCGACCGGCTGCACAACATGCGCACGATCTCGGCGATGTCCAAGCAGAAGCAGCTCGAGAAGTCACGGGAGACACTCGACATCTACGCGCCGATCGCGCATCGGCTGGGCATCCACGCGATCAAGTGGGAGCTCGAGGACCTGGCGTTCCAGACCCTGCACCCGCGCAAGTACAACGAGATCAAGGTGCTCGTCGCCCAGCAGCGCGACGAGCGCGAGCGCTACGTCGACGAGGCGGGCGCCACCGTCGCGAGCGAGCTGGCGCAGCTCGGCATCGAGGCCGACATCTCAGGACGCGCCAAGCACTTCTACTCGATCTACTCCAAGATGACCAAGAAGGGCCGGGAGTTCAACGAGATCTACGACCTGACGGCGATGCGGGTCATCGTCAACTCGGTGAAGGACACCTACGGCGCGGTCGGTGTCATCCACTCCCTGTGGAAGCCGCTGCCCGGTCGCTTCAAGGACTTCATCGCGATGCCGAAGTTCAACATGTACCAATCGCTGCACACGACGGTGATCGGGCCCGAGGGGCGGCCGTTGGAGATCCAGATCCGCACCCGCGAGATGCACGACCTCGCCGAGTTCGGGATCGCCGCCCACTGGATGTACAAGGAGGGCGCGCCCGCCGTCGACGGGCGTCCGCGCGATCCCGAGGGCAAGCTCAAGTGGCTGCGCTCGCTGCTGGACTGGCAGCAGGACATGGCCGACCCGCGCGAGTTCATGGAGAACCTCAAGGTCGATCTGTTCGAGGACGAGGTCTTCGTGTTCACCCCGAAGGGCGAGGTGAAGTCGCTGGCGGCCGGAGCGACGCCGCTGGACTTCGCCTACGACATCCACACCGACGTCGGGCACCGCTGCGTCGGCGCGAAGGTCAACGGCAAGATCGTCCCGCTCTCCTACGTCCTGCGCTCCGGGGACATCGTCGAGGTGTTGACCTCCAAGCGCGAGCGCGGTCCGTCGCGCGACTGGCTCGCGCTGGTCAAGACGACCCGGGCACGCAACAAGATCAAGGCGTACTTCAAGGCCGAGTCGCGGCGTGACGACGAGCACGCCGGGCGCGAGCTGCTGCAGGAGCATCTGAAGAAGGCGGGCCTGCCCGCCCAGAAGGTCGTCGGCTCGCCGCTGCTCACCGACGTGATCCGTGAGATGGGCTTCCGCAAGGGCGATGATTTCTACATCGCGCTGGGCGGGGCGAAGATCTCGCCGAAGGTCGTCGTCAACAAGGTCATGCAGCGGCTCAAGCAGGGCGAGACCGCCGAGTCTGAGCCGACCGCCGCCGATGACCTGCTCCACACCGGCCGGCGCCGCTCGCGCCCGACCACCTCCTCGAGCAAGTTCGGCATCTCGGTGGACGGCATCGACGAGGTGATGCTGCGGCTGGCCAAGTGCTGCCATCCGGTGCCCGGCGATGAGATCGTCGGCTACATCTCCCTCGGCCGCGGAATCACGATCCACCGCGACGACTGCCCGAACGTCGCGGTGCTCAAAAAGGATCCCGAGCGCTTCACCCCGGTGTACTGGGACGGCGATGCCGAGACCGCGTTCAAGGTCGAGATCCAGGTCGACGGCTGGGACCGCCATCGCCTGCTCGAGGACATCATCCGCACGTTCGCAGAGGCCGGGATCAACATCCTCGACGCCCATTGCACGGTGAGCCATCCGATGGTCAAGGACCGGTTCGTCGTCGAGGTCGGGGATACGCGGACCCTCGACCAGGCGATCAACCGCCTGCGCAACATCGACGCGGTGTTCGACGTCTACCGCGTCACCCCCGGCGCAGCCTGATCACCGTCGCGGCTCGCGGAGCGGATCCGGGCGACGAGCCCGCTCCCGCGGCCGGCCCGATCGCCGTTGCGGACGACGGGCTCGACCTGGACCCGTGCCGCGATCGGACGCGGAACCCCGGTGAGGAGCACGAGCTGTCCCGTCCGCAGCCGCTTGATCGCGTTGGGATGGACGACCGGCTCCTCCTGCTGGCGCCGGGTGCCCGGGTGAGGCCCACCGCGCCGAAGCGCCGCCAGCGGGGCCGGGTTGGGTCGCGTCTCGCGCCAGACGGTCCGCGTGCCCGCCATGCGGCTGATCGCGAGCGCTGACTCGTGGACCTCCTGACGATGGGCCAGCGTCACCGCGGTGATCCCGAGCACCTGGTCGCGAAACCCGCGCCCGGCGCGCTCCAGGTCGGCGAGCTCCTGGGTGGCGAGCAGCACGCCGACGCCCGCCTCGCGACCGCGGGCGAGCAGCGACAGCACGTTGTCGGCGCCAAGCGCGGAGAACTCGTCGACTGCGACAATCGCCGGCGCCACGCGGCCCGCCGCGCTGCTCTCGCCGAGCCGGCGCCCCGCGGCGCTGGTGAGATCCTGCACCGCGAGGGCCCCGAGCTGCGCGCTGAGCGCACCGTAGATGCTCGAGTTGATCGAGAGCAGCACGACCTCATCGCCGCTGGACAGTGCCCGCCCGAGATCGACGGTCGGCGCCACGCCGTCCTCGGCAGGTGCGAGCCAGGGCCCCGCGTCGGATTCGCTGAGCAGCGCCAGCCGCGTGGCCAGCCCGCGCGCGGCGCTCAGCTGGTCGGGCGTCAGCCCGTCCAGGTAGCCGGCCACACGCTCGGCGAGCGCCGGCGGCGCACGCCGGGCGAGCGCCCGCAGCGCGCCCGGATCCAGGACCGCGACGACATCTTGCAGCGCCGGGGCCCGCCCCGGTCCGGTGGCGTCGAGCACCTGCAGGGCGGTTTGCAGAAAGCGCTCTGCGGCGCGCTTGTAATGCGGCTCGGAGAATCGCTCGGCCGAGATCAGCCGATCCTTCAACGCGGTCGGCCCGCCGTGGGCGAGCGGATTCCAATGACTCGGTCCCTCGGGCGTCCAGATCCGCAGCGGCCGTTGTGCGTCCTGGGCGGCGAGGGCCAGCGCCCGCGCAAACGAGGGCGACCCCTTCATGTCGATCGCCACCACCGGTTGTCCCCGGGCGATCCGGTCGGTGAGGATCGTCTGCAGCGTCGTCGACTTCCCGGCGCCGCTGGCGCCCACGACGAGCGCGTGCGCGCCGAGCTGGAGGTCGGACAGGCCGACCTCGCGGCCCGACGCGTCGCGTCCCAGCCGCGCCGCTCCGTCTTCCACACCGGCAGACCGCGCGCGCAGCCGACCCAGCGCGCGCGCCGCTCGCCGTGTGGCCGCGAGCGCCAGAAACCCGAGCGCGCCGGCCAGCGCCCACGACGCGGGCAGCGCCAGCAGACCGAGCAGGGCTGCCGCCGACGCCAGCCGGCGTCCGGTTGCGGCGTTCACCGGCTCGCCTCGAGATCGCGCCCAGGCGCCGCGGGCCGACGCACCGCGTGCTCGGACGCCGCGGCCGTCCGCGCCGCGGGACGGCGCACCGCCGGCGGGTGACGCTCGGGTCCGCCACGAGCCGGCTCGCCGGGTGCGCGGCCGCCGGCCCAGCCGAACTCCTGCACGCGAACCGTGTCGGCCGCGCCCACCCGCGCCGCCGATCGAGCGATCGCCCGGCCCGCGGCCCGGGTCGGAACGAGATAGACGACCGCGTCGATCCGGGGATCGTCGGCGTAGGCGGCGAGGATCTGTTCCCGACGGCGTGGCGACTTGGTCGAGAGCTCGAGCTCGAAGGCGACCCGGTGGCCGCCGGTGGTCTCGATGAGGAGATCGGGGTAATGCAGCCGAGCGGTGGAACCATGGCCGAGCCGGACGCCGTGGGTGGACGCGTCCTGCGGGCGATCCGCCCGCCGATCCTCCGAGCGCATCGTGCGCTCGCTGACGATCTCCGAGAGCTGTCCGAAGACCCCGCGGCGTGCGCCGGCCGCCAGCCACCCCACCCCGACGTCGTGGCGATAGGTTCCGAGGTCGACCGCGCGCGGCAGCCCGAGCGGGCTCTCGCACGCCGCGAGCCCGCGGCGGGTGACCGCCCACGCTGTCGCATCGTGGCGCAGCGGGCGCGCCGCCCGGACCAGCCCGGCCGCGCGCAGCGCGCCCAGTCGTCGGCCCGCCGCTCGTGCCGAGGTTCCCACGACCCGCCCGAGTTGCACCGCCAGCGCGAACCGGTGCTCGGCCAGGAACGACAGCATCTCGCGATCACGCGCGGTGAGCCGCAGCGGGGTGGAGGGTGAGGACGCCACTACCCGGTAGAGGCCGCGGACGCCCGGTTTTCACCCCCCCGGGAGGGCACACGCCGAAAACTCCAACCCCCGGCGTGGAGCTAGGAGACGATCGTCAGGCCGTCTGGGACGACCCGGAAGCTGGCCTGCGTGGCCTGGCCGATGTAGTCGCCGTCGACCTGCAGCGGCAACGGCCGCTCGTCGAGCGAGCGGATCAGGATCTCGTCGTTGCTGCGAACCGCGGTGACCCGCCGATGACCGGTCACCCGCAGACCTGAGGAGAACGCGCGCAGGATGATCGTCGGCATGTCGATCAGGCTGGCGCGCCGCAGGATGATCCCCGACAGGTCGCCGCTGGACAGGGAGGCGCCGTCGGCCATGTGGACCTGGCGGTTGCCGAAGTAGGTGTAGGACTCGGCGTTCTGGACGATCGCGGTGACGCCCTCGATCCGCTCGCCGCCGACCTCGGCCGAGAACCGCGGCGGGTTGAGCAGGTAGCGACGGTTGAAGGTGCGAACCCCGGTCCAGGTGTAGTACCACTCGCCGAGCCTGCGCTTCAGCCGCGGGTGCGCGTCGACCTGTTCCACGACGCTCGCGTCGAGGCCGACCCCCGCGGAGAACAGGAAGTAGCGGTCGTTGACGCGGCCGATGTCGACGCGGCGAGGACGCCAGTCGTGAGCCATCCCCAGCAGGTGCTCGGTGGCATCGACGATGTCGACCGGGATACCGGTGATCCGGCACCACACGTTCGCGCGCCCACCGGGCAGGCAGCACAGCGGGGTCTGGGTGCCCGCCAGGCCGTTGGCGGCCTCGTTGAAGGTTCCGTCGCCCCCGAACGCGACGACCACGTCGTAGCCCTCGGCGGCCGCCTGCCGGCAGATCTCGGTCGCGTGATCACGCGCTTCGGTGTCGACCGCGTGGACCTGGTAGCGGCCGCGCAGCGCGTAGACGACGAGGTTGCGCAACCGGTCTGAGACCGTCGACGCGTAGGGATTGACGATGATGAGCATCCGCCGGCTGGGCGTCGCCGGCTCTTCGAGGCTCACCATCGCCTCCAGGCGGGCGAGTGGGTCGCTGCTGGTCGTCGACATTTCGCGATCTTCCAACACCGGCGGCCCGCGGTCGTTACGCGTGACGCCGAGACCGTCCGGTTGCGGACGGGCGCATCGCTCCCGCCGCGGCCAGAGTTATACTCCCGCGGACATAGCAGTACGCATCCAGAGGGGTGGAGGGATTTGGCCCTACGAAACCCCGGCAACCTCCCGAAAGGGAACGGTGCCAATTCCATCAGGCCTACAACAAGCCTGGGAGATGTGGAAAGGCGGTTTTCGAATCACCTCCGACCACTGACCCCGGCGGAGGATTGACATATGCCGCCAGAGTCTCTTCGTTGCAAGGAATGCCAGACCACGTACCCGCTCGACGCGCGGTACGTCTGCGAGCGCTGCTTCGGCCCGCTCGAGGTCGCCTACGCTGAGCGGGTCGACACCGACCCCGAGGCGCTCCGGCGCCGGATCGAGTCCGGCCCGTATTCGTTGTGGCGCTACACCGACTTCCTGCCCGTCGACACCGCGCCGCAGGGAGTGCTGCCCGCCGGGTGGACACCGTTGCTCAAGGCCGACCAGCTCGCCGAGCGGCTCGGGTTGCGTGAGGTGTGGATCAAGAACGACGCCGCCAATCCGACGCACTCGTTCAAGGACCGCGTCGTCTCGATCGCGATGGCGCGCGCCCGCGAGCTCGGCTTCGAGACGATCGCGTGCGCGTCGACGGGCAACCTCGCCAACGCGGTCGCCGCTCACGCGGCGGCGGCGGGGCTTGAGTCCTACGTGTTCATCCCGTCCAACCTCGAGGAGCAGAAGGTGCTCGCCACCGGCGTCTATGGCACCAACATCGTCGGGATCCGCGGCAACTACGACGACGTCAACCGTCTGTGCACCGAGATCTCGGGCGAGCACGACTGGGCGTTCGTGAACATCAACATGCGGCCCTATTACGCCGAGGGCTCCAAGACGCTAGCGTTCGAGACCGCAGAGCAGCTCGGCTACGAGTTGCCCGACCGCGTGGTGGCGCCGATCGCGTCGGGCTCGCTGTTCACGAAGATCGCCCGCGGTTTTCAGGAGTGGATCGACGCCGGGCTGCTGGAGGGTACGCTGCCCACGTTCAACGGCGCCCAGGCGGACGGCTGCTCGCCGGTCGCCACGGCATGGGCGGAGGGCCGGGACTTCTGCCAGCCCGTCAAGCCCGACACGATCGCCAAGTCGCTGGCGATCGGCAACCCGGCCGACGGTCCCTACGCCCTCGATCTCGCGCGGCGCAGCGGTGGCTCGATCGACTCGGTGTCCGACGATGAGATCCGTGAGGGGATCCGGCTGCTCGCCCAGACGACGGGCATCTTCACCGAGACCGCCGGTGGGGTGACCACGGCGGTGCTCGCCAAGCTGGCCCGCCGCGGGGACATCGATCCCGGCGAGCGGGTCGTGGCCTACATCACCGGCGAGGGGCTCAAGACGCTCGATGCGGTGCGCGGGACGTTCAGCGTGCGGGAGATCGATCCGACCATCGAGGCGTTCGAGGCCAGCGATGAGCCCGTCGCCGCCTTCGCATAGGATGGCGGCGATGGCGGTCCGCGTGAAGATCCCCACTCAGCTGCGGTCAGCGACCGACGGCGAGGCGACCGCCTCCGTCGACGGCGCGACGGTGGGCGAGGTGCTCGACTCGCTCTACGCGCGCTTCGGCGAGCTGCGCAGCCGCATCGCCGAGGACGGCGGATTGCGCCGGTTCGTCAACGTCTACGTGGACGGCGAGGACATCCGCTTCCTCGACGGGCTGGACACTCCGGTCAGCGACGGCGACGAGGTGACGATCCTCCCCGCCGTGGCCGGCGGCTGAGCCGAACCAGGCCCGCCCGCCGCAGCGTCTCGGCGATCGGTCCGCTCCAGCGGCCGGTCGATCATGGCGACCGGCGATGCCGTCGATGCGGAGTGGGACAATCCGTCCTCACCCCTGATGCCGAGCACCGAGCCCACCGAACCGCGCCCCCGTCGTTCCGCGCCGTGGATCGCGATCACCGCCGTGCTCGCGATCCTCGTCCCTGGGGTGCCGCTGCTGGTCGGCGTCTTCCTGCATGGTGGCTCGCCCGGCGCCGCCACCGTGGAGACGACGCAGACCGCCGCCTACACGCCGGTCCCCGCTCACAGCTCCAGCCATCACACCCCGAGCGCGGCCGCAGCGCACTCGCCGGCGAGCTCGAGCCTCGCGCTGCCCGGCGGCAGCGGCGCTCTGATCGGCTACATCTCGCGCGACACGACGCTGCGCGCACGGCCCGGAGGGCATGCGATCGCCGTGCTGCAGACCAAGACCGGCTTCGGCTCACCCACCTTCGTGCTGGTCCGGCACGTCAAGGGGCACTGGCTCGGAGTCGTCGACACGGCCGCGGGCAACAATCACATTGGCTGGATCCGCGCGACGGGTGTGAACCTACAGCGCGACGTCTGGTCGATCCACGCCCACCTGTCTCGCCACCAGCTCGACGTCTATCGCGACGGCAGGCTCGTCGAGCATTTCCCGATCGCGACCGGCAAGCCGACCGCGCCGACACCGACCGGGCTGTTCGCGGTGACCGATCGCCTCACCACCGGCGACCCCGCGGGGCCCTATGGCTGCTGCATCCTCGCGCTCTCGGCCAAGGCGCCGCACAAGATCAGCGGCTGGGACGGCGGCAACCGCATCGCGATTCACTCCACGCCTGAGACCGACTCGATCGGTTACTCGGTCAGCCACGGCTGCATGCGCCTGAGCCTCGCCGACGGGCAGTGGCTGATCCGCCACATCCCGCTCGCCACGCCGGTCCGCATCTCCTCGGCCTAGCCCGCCGGCGCTGCCCGATTCCGGGATGGCGGCGCGGTCTCAGGCCATGTCGTTGGCCGGCGGCGGCTCCAGCTCGCCGCTCACCCGGCGGATCTTCTCGATCGCCGCACGCAGCAGCCGCGACACCTGCATCTGCGAGGTGCCGATCCGCCTGGCGATCTCGGTCTGGGTGAGATCCTCCTCGAACCGCAGGTGCAACAACCGCCGGTCCTCGTCGGACAGCGCGTCGACGCCGCGGGCGATCACGGTCATGTACTCAGCGCGCTCCAGACCTTCGTCCTCGACCCCGATCATGGTCGCGGGTGACGGCGAGCCGTCGTCGTCGTCATCCCCCGGGCGCTCCAGTGGGCTGGCGTGGCGGCCGTGATAGGCCTCCAGCGCGTCGAGCGTCTGCTCCTGGCTGACCCCTAGCTCGTCGGCGAGCTCGGCGATCGACGGGCTGCGGCCCAGGCGTGCCGACAGCTTGTCGGTTGCGTTGGCCATCTGCAGCGCACGCTCCTTGACACCGCGGGGAACGTGGACCGCCCAGCCGCTGTCGCGGAAGTACCGTTTGAGCTCGCCGAGCATCGTCGGGGTGGCAAAGCTCGTGAAGGCGAACCCGCGGTCGGGATCGAAGCGCTGGATCGCCTTGAGCAGCCCGACGTTCGCCACCTGCACGAGATCGTCGAGCGGCTCGCCGCGGGCGTGGTATCGGCGCGCGACCGAACGGACGAGCGGCTCGAAGCGAACGACGAGCTCTTCCACGATCGCCGGGTCGCCGGTCGCGCGATACCGCGCGAACAGCTCATCGACTGACAGCGCGCTCAGCGACTCCGGCACCCAGCTCCCCCTGCATCGTGGGGATGATACGGGCGCCGGGATCCGGAAGCGGTCAGCGCGAGACGGGAGGATCGTCGACGACGTCGGGCGTGGTCGGCCCCTCGAGCACGAAGATCTCGCTCTGCAGGTTGCGCTCGAGATCATTGGCGCTCATGAACGAACGCACGCGCCGGCCGAGCACTCGCTCGACGACGCCGATCATCGCCGTGCGCATCGCGTCCTGAAGGCCGAGTCGCCCGGCGATCACCAGGTCGCGGCGCTCGCTGTCGTCGAGTGTCCGCTCGGCGCGGGTGAATCCGCCCTCGAGCAGCACCACCACGAGCTCGCCGTCGATCGTCGTGCGGCTGTTCGTCGGCCCGCGGCCGACGAACTCCTTGTGCAGCCGGGCGATCGCGTTGGCGATCTCGAGCGCGGGCGCCGTCGGCGTGATCTGGACCGAGACGTCAGGGATGGAAGCGTTGTCCTGGAGCATGGGACCGGGTGACCTCGCACGTCGGGTGAGAAGCGAGTTTATTGACCGTTCGGCACGCTGTCAGCGATCGCGGTGGGCGGCGATCCAGGCCCCGACCGATCCGAGGTCGTCGACGAGCTGATCCATCGCCTCGGCGCGCGCCTTCTCGTGGGCGCGGAGGATCGAGGACGGGTGTGCGGTGAGGGTGACGTAGTCGGCGAGAGCCGACTCCTGGGGCACGCCCCGGTCCTTGCCGATCCGGATGTGCGCGCCGAGGATCGCCTGCGCGGCGGTGGCGCCGAGCAGCACGAGCGCCTGGGGCCTCACGACGTCGAGCTCCGCGTCGAGCCACGGCCGGCAGGCCGCGACGTGGATGCGCTCGGGGGTCTGATGGATTCTCCGCTTGCCCCGCTGTGTGAAGCGGAAGTGCTTGACGACGTTCGTCACGTACGCGTCGCGGCGATCGATGCCGGCGCGCTCCAGTGCGTCGTCGAGCACGCGTCCGGCCGGGCCCACGAACGGGTGGCCCTCCTGGTCCTCGCGGTCGCCGGGCTGCTCGCCGACGAGCATCAGCCGCGCGCCGGCGCGGCCCTCGCCGATGACCGGCTGCGTGGCGTGCTCGTACAGCTCGCACGCCTGGCAGCCGCCGATCGACTCACGCAGGTTTGTCAGCGACGGCCGGTCGGGTACGGGTGGAAAAGGTTGCTCGTCGAACAGGCTCACCGGCGCGGGGTACCCGGCGCGTGACGCGCGTACGCATCGGCTGCTCGGGTTGGAACTATCGCGACTGGCGGGGTGGTCTGTACCCGCGCGGCGTGCCGCAGCGCCGCTGGCTCGAGATCTACGCCGAGCACTTCGACACCGTGGAGGTGAACGCGACCTTCTACCGCCTGCCCGCGGTGGACACGGTGCGCAGGTGGAGCGAGGAGACCCCCGACGACTTCCGCTTCGCGATCAAGGCCAGCCGCTACCTCACTCACATCCGGCGGCTGAGAGACGTCTCGGACGGGATGCGGCGCCTGCAGGTCCGGTTGGAGCCGATGGCGAGCGCCGGGCGACTCGGACCCATCCTCTGGCAACTGCCGGAGAATTTCGTGCGCGACGACGCCCGGCTGGCCGGCTTCCTCGCCGCCGCGGACGGCTGGCGGGTTCGGCACACGATCGAGTTCCGTCATCCGAGCTGGTTCGTGCGCCCGGTGCTGGGTGCGCTCAGCGACCATGGCGTGGCGCTGACGATCGGCGACCACCCGGAGCGGCCGTTCCAGCGCCATGTGGCGACCACGGGGTGGCGCTATGTGCGTCTGCACTACGGCGCGCACGGAACGAACGGACGCTACTCCGAGGGCGAGCTCGCCACCTGGGCGCGGCGGATCGCTCAGTGGCGCAGGCACGAGGACGTCTACGCGTACTTCAACAACGACTGGTGTGGCTACGCGCCCGAGAACGCCGGTTCCCTGAGCCGGCGGCTCCACATCGCGCCAGCCGGTTCCGGACCCTGATGCGGTCGCGGGGCGACGGTCTAGCCGTACATCGACTCGAACACCGCAGCGTGACGTTCGCCCACGACCGAGCGCTTGACCTTGAGCGTTGGGGTCAGCTCCCCGTCGTCGATCGTGAGGTCGCGCTCGAGGATCGCGAATCGCTTGATCTGCTCGACTTGGGCGTAGTGCGCGTTGGCCTGGTCCAGGACGCCCTGCACCAGCTCGACCACCTGCTGCTCGCGGGCGAGCTCGGCCAGGTCCTCCGGGAGCCCTCGCTCCCGCGCCCACGGGGCGATCTCCTCGATGTCGAGGGTGATCAACACCACCGGGTAGGGCCGGCGATCGCCGTGCATCACCGCCTGTGAGATGAACGGCGACTGCTTGAGGTCGTTCTCCAGATTCGCCGGGGTGAGGTTCTTGCCCCCGGCGGTGATGATGATGTCCTTCTTGCGGCCGGTGATCGACATGAAGCCGTCCTCGTCGATCTCTCCCAGGTCGCCGGTGTGCAACCAGCCGTCGACGATCGTGTCCGCGGTCGCCTGAGGGTTGTTCCAGTACTCGCGGAAGACGTTCGGTCCACGCACCAGGATCTCGCCGTCCTCGGCGATCCGGATCTCGACCCCGGGGGCGGCCCGGCCGACGGTGCCGAACTTGTAGTGATCGGGGGTGCACAGGGTGCCCAGCGCCGTCGTCTCGGTCATTCCCCACGCCTCCACCACATGCACGCCGCAGGCGTAGAAGAACTCGAGGATCTCCTGTGCGATCGGGGCCGCCGCCGAGAGCGCCTGATTGATGTGCCCGCCGAACAGCGCCCGGACCCGGGCGTAGAGGTTCTCCTCGGCACGATCGAAGGCCTGGGCCAGCTCGTCGGAAACCGGCTCGCCCCGCTCGCGCATCTGGCGCACCTGGACCCCGACGCGTACCGCCGCGTCAAACCGCGCCTGGTCCTCTTCGGAACCCGCGTCACGCAGCTTCATCGCCGCCCCGTAGAGCTTCTCGAAGATCCGCGGCACGGATGGCAGGTAGGTCGGCTCGGTGGCCATCAGCTCCGGGAGGATCTGCTTGGTATCGCCGCCGTAATAGACGATCGCGGTGCCCAGCTCGAACGAGGCAAGCATCGTCGACTGGGCGAAGATGTGCGCGAGCGGCAGGAACAGGTAGGAGACCTCGTCGTCGCGCAGCACGGCGAGCTCGCGAATCATCTCGCAGGCGGCCATCGCGTTGGACTGGGTGAGCACGACGCCCTTGGGCGGTCCGGTCGTGCCGGAGGTGTAGATGATCGTGTAGACGTCCGCGGGGATGACCGCGGCACGCCGGGCGTCCAGTGCCTCCTGCGCGACCGAGTCGCCACGCTGACGCAGCTCGGGCAGCGTCAGCTCCGCGTCCGCGCCGGCGTCACCGTCGATCGTGATCACGTGCCCCAGATCGGGCAGCTGCCTGCGGATCGATGCGATCTTCGCCGCCTGAGCGGGGTCCTCACAGATGACCGCGCGCGCCCCGGAGTCGCCGAGCACCCACGCACACTCGCGTGCCGAATTGGTCGGATAGACCGGGACGACCACGCCCCCGGCGGCCCCGATGGCGAAGCTCACGAGGGTCCACTCCCGCCGCGTGTCCGCCAGTACCCCGATCCGGTCGCCCGGCGCCAGCCCGAGCGCGACGAGCCCGCGGGCGATCGCATCGACCTCGGCGCCGGTCTCGGCATACGACGCTTGCTCCCACTTGCCGTCGACGAGGTGACGCGAGGCGAGGCGATCGCCGTAGCGCTCCACGGCCCGCGCCGACATCTGGGCGATCGTGTGGACATCCGTCTGAGGACGGGGGGTCGTCTCGGTCATTCGGTTCCTCTCTCACCCGGTGCGGCCGTCCGGCACACCGGGTCCAGTCTCCCATGTTTGGTCACCTGCAAGCGGGTGGACCGAACCCGGTGTGAGGACCGGCGAGGTCACTGATGTGAGGCAGGGCACAAGCGCGGATGCTCTGCGGATCGCCGCAGCACTCCGAAAGGCAACGATGAGCCCTCAACTTCTGTACGTCATCACGCGACAACGCATCGCCGAGCTCCAGCACGAGGCCCAACGGCGCCAGTTGGGCGAGATCCTCGACCGAGACGCGCGGGCGGCCGCGATCGCGCAACGAAGGGCCTGGCGATGAGTCACGTTCTGACGGTCGTCCCCGTCGCGCTGGTCACATTCGCCGCGCTGGCGCCGCCGCGCCGTCCTCGAACGGCGGCGAACCTGGCTTTCTGGCTTGGCTACCTGGTGAACGAGTTCCCGTTCCTGGCGTTCTGCTGGCTCGTGGCCTCGGCGCTGCTCGCGCTCGGAAGTGAGAGGCCCGGCTCGCCCGCCGGGATGGCCGTCCTCGCGCTGGTCCTCCTGACCGCCGCCGCCCTTGCGCGCATCATGTGGCGCGCGCTGCGGGCAGGTCCGTCGGTCGCGGGCTCGGTGAGCCGTGATCTGGGCCTCGGCGGCACAGCCGGGCCGCCGGATGATCGGCTGGCGCGCCGGCGCTTGCCGGCGCGGACCGTGGTGTGGCCGCTGCCGCTCGGAGCCCGCGGCGTGCACCGGATCGTCAACATCAGCTACGGTCCCGCCGGCCGCCGCCAGAGACTCGATCTGTATCGCCACCGGGGGTGCCCCGCGGGCGCGCCGGTACTGATCCATTTCCACGGGGGACACTTCCGGACGGGGGGTAAGAGCCGCGAAGCGCGGGCTCTGATGTACCGATACGCAAGCCAGGGCTGGGTGTGCATCAGCGCTGACTATCGAGTACGGCGGCCCGGCCGCTTCCCCGCCTCACTGATCGATGCCAAGCAGGTGATCGCCTGGGTGCGCGCTCACGCGGTCGAGTACGGCCTCGACTCCTCGCTGGTGGTCGTGGCGGGGAGCTCTGCGGGCGCCCATCTGGCGTCGATGGCTGCGCTGACACCGAACGATCCGCGGTTCCAACCGGGCTTCGAGCACGCGGATACCTCGGTCAGCGCCGCCATCTGTCTCTATGGCTTCTACGGAAGCCGCGAGCTGGCCGGGTCGGTGCCGTCCTCGCCGTGGGCCTACCTTCACAGCGACGCGCCGCCGTTCTTCGTCGTGCACGGCGACAACGACACGCTCACTCCCGCGGCGGCGGCCCTGGGCTTCGTCGAGGCGCTCCGTGCCGCCTCGATGAACCCGGTGGTTTACGCGCAGCTGCCAGGAGCCCAGCACTCCTTCGACCTGCTGCACTCGGTTCGATTCGAGTATGTGATCGAAGGCATCGAGAGGTTCACCTCGTGGGTTCGCAACCGCCGCGATCCGTACGACGCAGAGTGCATCGCCGGCCTGGCTCCGCTCCGCTGAGGCCCCCGGTGGAGTCGCGTCTCATACGGCGACCGGCTCATCGAGGTCGGTGCCGACGAGGTCGGCCCGGGATGTGATGTCGAGCTTGGCGAAGACCTTGCGGAGGTGGTAGTCGACCGTGCGCGGACTCAGGAAGAGCTGCTCGGCAATGCGCGGGTTGGACATCCCTCTGGCGACCAGACTCGCGATCTGCAGTTCTCGAGGGGTGAGTTGGTCGCGTTTGGAGGGATCGCGTCGACGTGCGGTCTCGCCGCTCGCTCGGAGTTCTGAGCGCGCCCGTGCTTCCCAGGGCGAAACGCTTAGCTGTTGGAACCGGCCGAGGGCGGCACGCAGATGGGGGCGCGCCTCGACGCGCCGCCGTTGTCTTCGCAGCCACTCCCCGTACAGCAACCAGGTACGCGCCTGGTCAAACGGCGACAGCGCGGGCGCCAGTTCGATCGCTTGCGCGAAGTGCTGCTCGGTGTCCGGTTCCTCCACAAGTGCGAGGCAGCGCTCGAGCAGGGCGAGGCGTGCAGGGTTGGGGAACCTCTGCGTCCATTCGCGGAATCGTTCGAGATGCTCGCCGACCTCGGGCCGACGGTCGGCCCGGACGGCGGCCTCGACCGCATCGGGCAGCGCGAGCACGAACAGCGGGTGGGACTCGGGGCGGACCGAGGCGATGACCATCTGCAACTGCTCAAAGGCCTGCGCGGCTCGGCCGAGACCGAGGTCGAGCAGGCCCAGCGCCCGCCACACGTAGGCGCCGACGGCATCGGCTCCGCTGCTCGCAACGAGCGCTTGCAGCCGGTCGACATGCGACTGGACCAGTTCCTCGGCGCCCCGGCGAGCGTCGATCATCGCCATATGCGCGAGGTTCCAACTCGCGGCCCAGGGCTGCCCGATGTCGAGCGCAAGCTGCAAACCCTCCTCTGCCGTCGAGTAGGCGAGATCCAACCGGCTCTGGCCGATCAGCCCGGCGGCCTGCATCTGCAATGCGATCGGCAGGGTCGTCACAAGCGCTCGCTCCCGCGCGATCTCGACGGCACGGGTCGCGTACGGCAGCCCGTCGGCCGCGATGCCCTCGCGCGCCGCGGTGAGCGCTGCCCAGATCAGGGACGACGGATCGTCCAGACGTTCGGCAAGCGCGATCGCCTGTTCTGACAGCGCTGCTCCGCGCGCGTAGTCGCCAGACATCTCGACGCCCAGCGCGACGATGGCGGCTGAATTGAAGCGGTCTCGGTCGCTGGCCGGCGTCAGTGTGGCGGCCCGACGGCCCAGCGCAACGGCGGTCTCGTAGTTGCCGGCGTAGGTGGCCATGCCGCTGGCTTCGCGTAGGATCTCAAGGGTGAGTGAGGCATCCCCGCTGAGCGCGGCCGCCTCCTCCAGCGTTCTCACCCCATCGTCGAGCCAGCCGTTGCGGCCCTCGATCGTCCCGGCCAGATAGAGCAGCCGCGCGCGCTGGCCCCGATCGGCGAGCGGTAGCGAGCGGTCGATCAGACGGCGTGCACGACCGGTCTGCCCGCCCATCCACGCCGCCTGCGCAGCCAGACCGAGCCGGTGTCCCCTCGACTGCTCCTCGTCGGTGAGCTGAGCCGCGCGCTCGAACGCGGTCGCCGCCGACGCATGGCCGCCCCGATGCTGGGACCGATGCGCCGCCCGTTCGAGGGCGTCCGCGATCGTCCGGTCGGGAGCCGACGCCGCCATCGCCTCGTGCCAGAGCGCCCGGTCGGGATCGGATCCCCCGCTCAATGCACGGGCCAGGGCCGCGTGGGCTCCTCGGCGCTGTTCCGCTGTCGCCGACTCATAGATCGTCGCGCGCACCAGTGGATGACGAAAGCCGAGGATCGGGCCGTCGGTCCGCACCATTCCGATCGCCTCGGCCGGTTCGAGCGCGTCCTGAGGCAGCTCGAGCTCAGCGATCGCCCGCCGGATCGCCCCGAGCTCGTTCGCGTCCGCTGCCGCGGCCACGAGCACCGCGGCGCGCGCGGTGCGCGGCAGGCGCTCGATGCGCTGCATGAAGACCGTGCTCAGGCGTGCGCTGAGCGGCAGCGCGTCAGGCAACGGCTCCCGCCCGGCCAGCTGTGCATCGGAAAGCGCGCCGGGAAGCTCGAGGAGTGCCAGCGGGTTGCCGCTGGCATCGGCGATCAGCCGTTGACGCACCGAGGTATGGAGCTTGCGCACGCCGCGATCGAGCAACTCCGAGGCCGACCTGCGGTCAAGCCCGCGGAGCGCCTGCTCGTCGAGTCCCGCCGCCTCAAACCGCGCCGACTCGCCGTCCCGAGCCCCGAACAGGATCACGACCCCCTCCGCCAGAAGCCGGCGCGCCGCGAAGACCAAGGAATCAGCCGACGGCGCATCCAGCCACTGAGCGTCATCGACCACACAGAGGGTCGGCCGGGACTCGGCGGCGGCTGCCAGGAGCGAAAGCACACCTGCCGACACCAGAAAGCGATCGGCTCCTTCGCCGGTCGCCAGCCCGAGGGCGGCCGCGAGGGCTGCGCGCTGAGGCTCAGGCAGTCGATGGAGCTGATCCAGGATTGGGCGCAGCAGGGCGTGCAGGCCGGCGTACGTCAGGTCGGACTCCGCTTCCAGACCCGTGGCACGCAGGACCGTCATCGCGGACGCCTGTTCGACGGCATGGGTGAGCAGCGCCGTCTTGCCCATCCCCGCTTCGCCCCGAAGCACCAGTGAGCCGCTCTCACCCCGGGCCGCAGCCGTGAGCAGCCGCTTGACCGCAGCGCATTCAGCCGCGCGGCCGAGGAGGGCCGGACGCGACCTCGAGGCATCCGTGAGCCCTCGCCCGTGCACACCGGCGCCTTCACCGGCGATACCGCCGATGTGATGCGGGGGCTCGACGGCCATCATCGATCCCGATTCCGGAACACAGACACACCGAGCCTAGACCCTTCCCGGATCAAGTTCCATCGCGTCCGATCGGCGCGGCACCACCCCGCAACCGCAGGAGGGAGCAGCAACCCATGACCATCCCCGAAGGTGCACGTCCCCGGGCGATCACTCGCAGTGTCGAGCGCCCCGCCGGTGAAACCGCATGCTGAACGAGCTCGGCACCGCACTGGCTGGGCTACTCGCCGTTGCCATCATCCTGATGGGCGCGCGGTACCTGCTCGCCCCGACGCCGGCAGCGGCCGGCTTCGGGATCCCCGGTGAGGGGGCGGAGCCCGCGTGGCTTGCCGTCAAAGGCGTGCGCGACATCGCCATCGGCATCGCAATCGCGCTGCTGCTGGTGACCGTCGGGCACCGTCCGCTCGCCTACTTGATGCTGGCCACTGCCCTGATCCCGATCGCTGACGGCACGATCGTCATACAGACACACGGGCCCAGAGCCATTGCCTACGGCGTCCACTGGAGCACCGCGGCGCTCATCGTCATCGTGGCCGTGCTGCTCATCGTCTGATCCGCGTCGGCCGAGATGACTAGCACCGCAACCGCTCGTCCCGCGATGTGCGCGGTCTGTGGAGTTCTTTGCACGCCGCGATTGACGCGGCCATTTGGGTCAACGGGCGCGAAGCTCGTCGATCTCGCGGGCGAGTCTCAGCAGCGCGTTCTGCGTGTTGGCGAGCATTCGCTGGAGGCTGCGCACCGTGTCAGCGCCGGACTGGCCCTCCTGCAGGCCCTGGAGTTGGTCGTGGCTCAGCCGGTGCCCTGATAGGAGCTCCTTGATCTCGTTCTCTAGGTCGCTCATGCGCGTGATGGCCTTTCGCGGAGGGTTCGGCGGGAGCCTACGCGTTGTGGGCCTTCAATGCCGGGCTTAGGATGCCCCCGCAACAGCGGGTCGGCCGTGGGCGCCGGGATCTGGAGGAGGCCATGTCGATGAGCGACGACGTCAAGGACGCGCGCGGGGGCCGGTGAAGTACGCCCGGCAGGATTTGAACCTGCGACCTTCCGCTCCGGAGGCGGACGCTCTATCCACTGAGCTACGGGCGCGCGCGGTCGCGTGGACCGGACGAGGGAGCTTACCGCCATGATCGCGATCATCTCCGACACTCACATGCCGAAGGGCGGACGACGCCTGCCGGATGCCTGCCTGCATCGGTTGGCGCGCGCCGAGGCGATCGTGCACGCCGGGGACCTGTGCACGGAGGCGGTGCTCGACGAGCTGAGGGCGCTCGGACCGCCGGTCACCGCCGTCTACGGCAACGTTGACGACGCGGCGCTGCGCAGGGTGCTGCCCGCGGCGGCAATGGTCTCGCTCGGTGAGCGACGGATCGCCGTCGTTCACGACGCCGGGCCGGCGGCCGGACGCCTGACCAGGATGCGCCGGCGATTCCCCGGCGCCGACGCGGTCGTCTTCGGCCACTCGCACATTCCGCTGATCGAGACGGCGGCCGACGGCGCGTTCGTGATCGTCAACCCGGGCAGCCCGACCGAACGCCGGCGCGCGCCGACCCACACGATGGCGCTCGCCGAGCTCGACCCGCGGGGCTGCCTGCGCTTCGAGCTCGTCACGCTCGACTGAGACCGTGCGGCGGCCGCTCACGCGACTGCCGTCGAGCGGGCTGGCAGACTCGCACACCGATGAGCACCCACGGCGTCGAGCTCTCCGTCTTCTTCGCCGGCACCGCCGGGTCGGTGCCGTCGGCTCGGCGCGGGCTGCCCGCGCTGCTCGTCCGCCGCGGCGCGGACCGCATCCTGATCGACTGTGGCGAGGGCACGCAGCGCCAGCTCGTCGCCTCGGTCGGGCTGGCGGATCTCACCGAGATCTTCCTCACCCATTTCCACACCGATCACTGGCTCGGGCTTCCGGGCCTGCTCAACACGTTCAACCTGCGCGGGCGTGACCGGCCGCTGACGATCCACGGCCCGGTCGGGGCCGTGCGGCTGCTCGAACTGGTCACGCGCATGAGCGGCCGGCCGGGCTTCGAGCTGCGAGTGGCCGAGCTCGAGCCGGGCGCCGTGCTCGAGCGCGACGGCTTCCGGATCGCGGCGATCGCCGGCGACCATCGCGGGCCCGAGCTCGGCTACGTGCTGTTCGAGGATGAGCGCCCGGGGGTCTTCGATCCCGACGCGGCGCGAGCGGCTGGACTGGAGCCCGGTCCCGACTTCGGGCGCGTGCAACGAGGGGAGACCGTCGGCGGCGTCTCCCCCGCGGACGTGATGGGCCCGGCGCGCCCCGGGCGCAAGCTGGTCGTCTCCGGCGACACGCGCCCGACCGACACGATGCGCGTCGCCGCGCACGGCGCCGACCTGCTCGTCCACGAGGCGACGTTCGCCGAGGAGGAGCGCCGGCGGGCCTATGAGAACGGCCATTCGACAGCCAGCCAGGCCGCCGAGATCGCCCGTGACGCCGAGGTCCGGATGCTCGCGCTCACCCACGTCTCCACTCGCCATCCGCTCCGCCTGCTCCGCGACGAGGCTCGCGCCGTCTTCGCCGACACCGTCCTGCCCCGGGACTTCGACACGATCGAGATCCCCTACCCCGAGCGAGGCGCCCCCCGCCTGGTCCGCTGGGAGGAACGCGCCGAACTGGCGGTGGAGGCAGAACCCAGCCCACCGTGAGGGACTTCCCGGGCCGGTTGCCGGCGGCGGGGGCGTCCGGGCTCGCCGCCCTTGCGAACGTCTCATCGGCAGCGGACGGATCGAGGACGGCAAGCGGGGCGGCGAGAACGGACGCCCCCGCAAGCCCAGCCGCGCGCCGTGTTATGTTCCCGAGCGCAACCCTTTAACCGGGTCCCGTGAGGCCAGGAAGGAGCGTAAAGATGGACGCGCAGGAAACGGTCGTCCTCGACCGCGACGACATGCGGCGCACGCTCGTGCGGATCGCGCACGAGATCGTCGAGAAGAACCCCGACGGCCAGGTCGCGCTCGTCGGTATCCACCGTCGCGGGGCACATCTCGCCCGCCGGCTGCATGAGACCGTCGCCGAGCTGTACGACACCGAGGTGCCGCTCGGATCGGTCGACATCACGCTCTACCGCGACGACCTGACGACCCGCACGGAGTTCCCCGTCGTCAACGCGACCCAGCTCGACTTCGCGGTGGCGGGCCGCACGCTCGTGATCGTCGACGATGTGCTCTACACCGGGCGCACGGTGCGGGCGGCGATCGACGAGATCTTCGACTACGGCCGTCCGGGCCGGATCCAGCTCGCGGTGATGGTCGACCGAGGCCACCGCGAACTGCCCTTCCGGGCCGACTACGTCGGAAAGAACATCCCGACCTCACGCCAGGAGGTGATCTCGGTGCGGATGGAGGAGGTCGACGGCCGTGATGAGGTCGCGATCGTCCTCAGCGAGGGCGGGGAGGAGGCCGGCGGCGGTTCGGCCGGCGAGGAGGCCGGCCAGTGAGCCGCCACCTGATCTCGATCGACGACCTGGACCGCTCGGGCATCGAGCGCATCCTCGACCGCGCGGACTCATTCGCCGAGGTCGCCGGACGGGAGATCAAGAAGGTTCCGGCGCTTCGCGGACGCACGATTGTCAACCTGTTCTACGAGGCCTCGACGCGCACCAGCTCGAGCTTCGAGCTGGCGGCCAAGCGGCTGTCCGCGGACGTCGTCTCGATTCGCGCCGCCGCGTCGAGCGTCACCAAGGGCGAATCGCTCAAGGACACCGTCCAGACGCTCTCGGCCTACGACCCGGCCGCGATCGTCATCCGCTCCCCGCACGCGGGCGCCGCGCAGCTCGTCGCGGGCTGGACCGACGCCACGGTGGTCAACGCCGGCGACGGCAAGCACGAGCATCCCACGCAGGCGCTGCTCGACGTGTTCACGCTGCGCCGCCGGCTCGGCTCGCTGGAGGGATTGAAGATCTGGATCGTCGGTGACGTGACCCACTCGCGCGTCGCGCGCTCGAACATCCTCGCGTTCCAGCGCATGGGCGCCGAGGTGACGGTGGCCGGGCCGCCGACCCTGCTGCCGCGCCAGATCGAATCGCTGGGCTGCAGTGCCGAGCCGACGCTGGACCGCATTCACGAGGCCGACGTCGTCTACGTCCTGCGCATGCAGCAGGAGCGGATGACCGAGTCCTTCGTGCCCTCGCTGCGTGAATACGCAGCGCGCTACCAGGTCAACGATCGCCGGTTGCGGCCCGGGCAGCTGGTCATGCATCCCGGCCCGGTCAATCGCGGCGTCGAGCTCTCCTCGGCGACGATCGACTCCCCGCAGGCGCTGATCGGGGCTCAGGTGAAGGCGGGCGTCGCCGTGCGCATGGCGGTGCTCTACGAGCTGCTGGTCGGCTCGCCGAGCGTGATCGCGGCGGCGGTCGCTTGACCGTGAGCACGAGCCCCACCCAATCTGATCCGGCCGGTCAGCTCTACAGCGCGCCTCGGGCCCCGGCCGACGTGCTGATCCGCCAGGCGCACGTGCTTGACCCGCGCACCGCAATCGACGAGATCCGCGACGTGCTCGTCCGTGAGGGCCGGATCGCCGAGCTCGGCGAGGCCGGCACGCTGCGCGCGCCGGCGGGCGCGACGACGGTCGAGGGCCGCGGCCGGTACCTGCTGCCCGCCTTCGTCGACCCACACGTCCACCTGCGCGTCCCGGGCCAGGAGTACAAGGAGGACATCGCGACCGGCACGGGGGCGGCCGCTGCGGGGGGCTACTGCGCGGTCGTCGCGATGCCGAACACCAGTCCGACCGTCGACACCGCCGCGGTGGTCGGCGCGCTGGTGGCCCGCGCCGGATCCGAGGCGCGCGTGCCCACCGGCTTTCTGGCGGCGATCACCCGCGGCCTCGCCGGGGAGGAGCTGACCGAGATGGCGGAGCTGCGTGACGCCGGCGCGATCGGCTTCACCGACGACGGCAAGCCGGTCGTCTCTGCCGGGATGCTGCGCAAGGCGATGCAGTACCAGCGGCTTGCCGGCGGGATCATCGCGCTGCACGAAGAGGATCCGGCGCTCTCCGGCCAGGGGGTCATGCACGAGGGTGCGGTCTCGGCGCGTCTGGGCATGACCGGGATCCCATCGGTGTCGGAGTCGACGATGGTCGCCCGGGACGCGGCGCTCGCGCGCTACGAGGATGCCCGGGTGCACTTCCAGCATCTGTCCTGCGTGGAGTCCGTGGAGGCGCTGCAGATCGCCAAGGCGAACGGCGCGCGCGTCTCCGGGGAGGCGAGCCCTCATCACCTCACCCTCACCGACACCGAGGTCGAGAGCCTGGACAGCCGGTTCAAGATGAACCCGCCGCTGCGCTCGGAGGGGGACCGCCAGGCGCTCATCGACGGTCTTCGCAGCGGCGTCATCGAATGCGTGGCCACAGATCACGCCCCGCACGCGTCCCACGAGAAGGAGGTGCCCTTCGAGGAGGCGCCGATGGGGACCACCGGGCTTGAGACCGCGTTCGCCGCCGTCTACACCGAGCTGGTGCGGCCTGGCGTCCTCGGGCTCGACGTGCTCGTGCAGCGAATGACGGCGGGCGGGGCGCTCTACGGCCTGCTCACTCCGCGGATTGCGGTTGACGAGACGGCCAATCTGACGCTGATCGATCTGGAGGCCAGCTGGGTCGTCGGTGAGGACGGCTACGCGAGCCGGTCGTCGAACTGCAGCTTCGACGGGCGCCGGCTGCACGGGCGCGTGATGCTCACGCTCGCCGCCGGCGCGATCGTGCACCAGCGGCCGATGCTCGTCGCCGCGTCGGATCGGGCGGTCGCACAATGAGCGCCCGCGACGCCTACGTGCTGCTCGAGGACGGCGCCCGCTTCGACGGGATCGCCGTCGGAGCCGATCGATCGACGGTCGGCGAGATCGTGTTCACCACCTCGATGGCGGGCTACCAGGAGACGGTGACCGACCCCAGCTACGCCGGTCAGCTCATCGTCTTCAGCTTCCCGCAGATCGGCAACTACGGGGTTCGCGCCGACGCGATGGAGTCCGATCGCGTCCACGCGCGCGCCGCGATCATGCGCGCCGCCGTCGACCGCGCCGATGCGCCCGGCGCGGTGGCGGGCTGGTGCGAGTGGCTCACCGACAACGGGATCCCTGCGATCACCGGCGTGGACACCCGCGCACTGGTGCGCCACCTGCGCGATGGAGGTTCGATGCGCGGCGGAGTGTTCCCCGGTTCGATCACGGAGGCCGAGGCGCGCGCGCTCATCGAGGCCGAGCCCGCCATGAGCGGCCGTGACCTCGCCGCGGAGGTCAGCCCCCCCGAGACGATCGTGCTGCAGGCCACGGGCGCGCTCGCGAGCGGCGCCACGGTGCGGATCGCGATGATCGACACCGGCGTCAAGCGCTCGATCGTCGAGAACCTCCGGGCGCGTGGGGCGATCGTCGAGCTGCATCCATGCACCGATGACGGCGCGGCGCTCACCGCATCGCACCCCGATGCGATCTTCCTGGCCAACGGGCCCGGAGATCCGGCGGCGCTTGACCACGTCGTGCAGGCCGTCCGCTCGCTTGTCGGCAAGCTGCCCGTCTACGGCATCTGCCTCGGCCATCAGCTCCTGTGCCGGGCGGTGGGGCTTGAGACCTACAAGCTGCCGTTCGGACATCACGGCGCCAACCACCCGGTGAAGGACCTCACCACCGGCCGGACCGAGATCACCAGTCAGAACCACGGGTTCGCGGTCCTCGGACCGGGAGGGGCGCGGACCATCGAGAACGACGAACCGGTGCGGTGGGAGACGGAGTTCGGCGCCGCCGAGCTCACCCACATCAACCTCTATGACCGGACGGTCGAGGGGCTGCGCCTGCGCGATGTCCAGGGCGCGACCGTGCAGTACCACCCCGAGGCCGGTCCCGGCCCCAACGACGCGCGCTACCTCTTCGACCGCTTCGTCGACGAGATCGCGGCTGCCGCGACCACCCACTGATTCGGAGCCTACCCACCCTTTCGAGATGCCACGCCGCGACGACATCCACAAGATCCTGCTGCTCGGCTCGGGCCCGATCGTCATCGGGCAGGCCGCGGAGTTCGACTACTCCGGCACCCAGGCCTGCCGGGTGCTGCGCCAGGAGGGCTATGAGGTCGTCCTCGTCAACTCCAACCCGGCAACGATCATGACCGACCCGGAGGTCGCCAGCACGACCTACATCGAGCCGCTGCTGCCCGGTCCGGTCACCCAGGTGATCGAGCGCGAGCGGCCCGACGCGCTGCTGCCGACGCTCGGCGGTCAGACGGCGCTCAATCTGGCCAAGGCGCTGCACGAGGACGGCACGCTTGAGAAGTACGGCGTCGAGTTGATCGGCGCCGACTACGAGGCGATCGATCGCGCCGAGGACCGCGAGCGATTCCGTGACACGATGGCCGAGGCTGGCCTGCGCGTCCCCAAATCGTTCATCGCCACCAGCCTGCAGGACGCCCACGACGCGCTCCCGTCGCTCGGCCTGCCGTTCATCGTGCGCCCCGCGTTCACGCTCGGCGGGACCGGCGGCGGGGTGGTGCACACCGAGCAGGACGTCGAGCGGGTGGTCGGCGGCGGTCTCGCCGCGTCTCCGATCGGCCAGGTGCTGATCGAGGAGTCGGTCCTCGGCTGGGGCGAGTTCGAGCTCGAGGTGATGCGCGACCACTCCGACAACGTGGTGATCGTCTGCTCGATCGAGAACCTCGACCCGATGGGAGTGCACACCGGTGACAGCGTCACCGTCGCCCCCCAGCAGACCTTGCCCGATCGTCTCTATCAACAGCTTCGTGACCAGTCGATCGCGGTGATCCGGGCGGTCGGGGTGGAGACCGGCGGCTCCAACGTCCAGTTCGCGGTCAACCCGGAGACCGAGGAGATCGTCGTCATCGAGATGAATCCCCGCGTCTCGCGGTCCAGCGCGCTGGCCTCCAAGGCGACCGGATTCCCGATCGCGAAGATCGCCGCCCGGCTCGCCGTCGGCTACACGCTGCAGGAGATCCCCAACGACATCACGCAGGCGACCCCCGCGAGCTTTGAACCGGCGCTCGACTACTGCGTGGTCAAGTGGCCCCGATTCGCCTTCGAGAAGTTCCCCGGCGCCGAGGACGAGCTGACCACCCACATGAAGTCGGTGGGGGAGGCGATGTCGCTCGGGCGGACGTTCCAGGAGGCGTTCGCCAAGGCGCTGCGCTCGCGCGAGCTCGACACGATGCCCGAGTCGCCCGACAGCGACGAGGAGCTGCTCGCGCTCGTCGCGCGTCCGGGGGCGGCGCGTTTCGACTATCTGCTCGAGGCCCTGCGGCGAGGCATCTCGCCGGTCGTCCTGAACGAGCGCAGCTCGATCAACCCGTGGTTCCTGGCGGAGCTCGCCGAGCTCGTGCGCGAACCTCCAGCCGCCGCCGCGCCGGTTCCGGCCGCCGGGGTGAGGACCTACAAGTCGGTCGACACGTGCGCCGCGGAGTTCGCGGCCCGCACCCCGTACTACTACTCCTCCCACGAGCGCGCCGGCCGCGACGGCGCGCCGACCCACGAGGTCGACCGCGGAGACCGCCCGTCGGTGATCATCCTCGGCTCGGGCCCGAACCGGATCGGGCAGGGGATCGAGTTCGACTACTGCTGCGTGCACGCCGCCGAGACCGTGCGTGAATCTGGCCGCGATGCAGTGATGGTCAACTGCAACCCCGAGACGGTCTCGACCGATTACGACACCTCAGACCGGCTCTACTTCGAGCCGCTGACCCTCGAGGACGTCGTCGCCGTGTGCGAGCTCGAACGGCCCGAGGGGGTGGTCGTGCAGTTCGGCGGCCAGACGCCGCTCAAGCTCGCCGCCGGGCTCGACTCGGCGGGGATCCCGATCCTCGGCACCTCGATCGACGCGATCGACCTGGCGGAGGACCGCAGCCGGTTCGGCGCGCTGCTCGACACGCTCGGATACAGCGCCCCTCCGTACGCGACCGCGCGCTGCGCACAGGACGCTCTGGACCGGGCCCCGGAGGTCGGGTTCCCGCTGCTGGTGCGCCCCAGCTACGTGCTGGGCGGGCGGGCGATGGAGATCGTCTACGACCTCGGCGGGCTGGAGGACTATCTGCGCCGGGTCCACACCGGGTCCGATCCCTCGACGATCTACCTCGATCGCTTCCTCGAGGACTCGATCGAGGTCGATGTCGATGCTCTCTGCGACGGCGACGAGGTGTGGATCGCGGGCATCATGCAGCATGTCGAGGAAGCCGGGATCCACTCCGGCGACTCGGCCTGCGTGCTGCCGCCGCACACCCTGGGCGAGGAGATGCTCGAGCGGATCACGTCCCAGACAACCGGGATCGCCCGAGCGCTCGGGGTCGTCGGGCTGCTCAACGTGCAGTTCGCCATCCACGGCGACGAGCAGCTGTTCGTGATCGAGGCCAACCCGCGGGCGTCACGGACCGTGCCGTTCGTCTCGAAGGCGATCGGTCTGCCGATCGCGAAGCTCGCCTGCCGGATCATGCTCGGCGAATCGATCGCGGCCCTGGGCCTGCCCGAGACCTGGCCTCAGCCGGGTGGCGACGGGATCGGCCACGTCTGCGTCAAGGAGGCGGTGCTCCCGTTCAGCCGCTTTGCGGGCGCGGACTCGCTGCTCGGCCCGGAGATGCGCTCGACGGGCGAAGTGATGGGGATCGCCGAGGACTTCCCGACCGCGTTCGCCAAGGCGCAGGCCGCGGCCGGCGCCCGGCTGCCCCAGTCAGGCACCGTGTTCATCACCGTGGCCGACGGCGACAAGCCGGCCGCGACCGGGATCGCGAGTGCCCTCCAGGAACTCGACTTCGACGTGATCGCGACCCGCGGGACGGCCCAGGCACTGCGGCGCATGGGCATCCGCGCGACGGCGATCAACAAGATCGGGGAAGGGCCGGACAACGTGGTGGAGCGGATCGTGCGCGGACAGGTCGACCTCGTCATCAACACTCCGACCGGAACCCGGGCGCGCTCGGACGGCTACGAGATTCGCGCCGCTGCGGTCGCGCGCGGCATCCCCTGCATCACGACGATCAGCGGGGGGATGGCGGCCGCCCGAGCGATCACCGCCGCACGCCGCTGCGAGCCCCGGGTCGTATCGCTGCAGGAGCTGCACGGCACCGCCGTCTAAGCGGTTGCAGCCCCGTCCGGGCGGCCCCGTGGAGCGGCCGTGCGATCCTGGATCAGAGCCCGTCTGACGGAGCCTCGATCACAGAATCACCGAGAATGAGCAACATTGACCCTTGTTGACTAAAAGGCCCTGCAAAACCTCACTATTGTCGCAATCGTGCTCGAGTAGCCTCAAGCTCAACTTCAGGTCGAGTCGAATTGGGGCGCGAGCCCTTGATCGCCCAGTTCCGCGGTGTATAGTCGCCGCCCATGCCGCCGGTCAGTGAGTCGTTTCAGAAGCCTGTCGCCGCTCCGGAGCGGTCGCTCGTCCAGCGCATGGAGGCGCTCCAGCGCGCAAACGACATTCGCAGCCGCCGCGCGCAGCTGAAGCGTGACCTGAAGTCGGGTCGTCAGCCGATCCACGAGCTGCTGCTCGAGCCGCCTGAGTACGTCATGACCGCCAAGGTCTTCGACCTGCTGCTCGCAGTCCCGAAGTACGGCCGCGTGAAGGTCAATAAGGTCCTGTCCCAGTGCCGGATCTCGCCGAGCAAGACCCTTGGCGGGCTATCCGAGCGCCAGCGCGGCGAGCTCGTCGCGCTGCTGCGCCGGCGCTAGGTCGCCCGCTCCGGCACCGACCCTCCTCGCGCGCGCGTGCCCGGAGTGATCGTGATCGCTGGCCCTTCCGGCGTCGGGAAGGGCACGCTGATCCGCGGCCTTCTGGAGCGGCTGCCCGGGCTCGAGCTCTCGATCTCGGCGACCACCCGCGCGCCGCGGCCCGGAGAGGAGGACGGCGTCGACTACCACTTCCTGGACCCCGAGGAGTTCGAGCGCAGAGTCGACGCGGGCGAGTTCGTGGAGAGCGCCTCCTACCTCGGGCGCCGCTACGGCACGCTGCGCTCCGAGCTCGAGCGCCGGACCGCGCAAGGCGCGACCGTCGTCCTGGAGATCGAGGTGCAGGGCGCGCGCCAGGTCCGAGACGCGATGCCCGGAGCGCTCCAGGTGCTGATCCTCCCGCCGTCGCTCGACGCTCTGCGCACGCGGCTGGTCGGCCGGGGAACGGACGCTCCTGAGAAGATCGAGCAGCGGCTGCGCACCGCCGAGCAGGAGATAGCGGCGCAGAGCGAGTTCCCGCACGTGATCGTCAACGACCGGCTCGAGCAGGCGACCGACGAGCTGGTCGCGATCGTCGACAACGCGCTGCGGACGGGCTGAGCGGCGACGCCGACATCGCCGGGCGGTCGGCTACCCTTGACTGTTCCGGCCGAGACGGCCGTCGCCTTCCAACGCAGAGGATGAACTCCCCGTGATCTCTCCCCGAATCGACAAGCTCCTGGACCACGTCGACTCCGACTACGCCAGTGTGGTCGTCGCCGCCAAGCGCGCCCGCCAGATCAACAGCTACTACCACAACCTCGGCGAAGGCACGTTCGACGAGTTTCCTCCGCCGATGGTCGACACACGCTCCAAGAACTACCTGACGATCGCCCTGGAGGAAGTGGCCCAGGGCAAGCTCAAGTACCACTACCGCTGAGCCCGCGGTCCCGCGCGCGGATTCGCTGAAATGGCCCGGTTGCTGATCGGGGTCAGTGGAGGGATCGCTGCGTACAAAGCGGTCGAGACCGCGCGGCTGGCGATTCGCGCCGGACATGCCGTGCGGGTGATCCAGACCATGCGCTCGACGGCGTTCGTCGGTGCGGCGACCTTCGAGGGGATCACCGGCGCTCCGGTGCTTACCGATGAGTTCGAGCAGGATCCGCTGCGCGGGGCCTACCCCGGCGAGGCGGCTCCCGCCGGCTCGCGGACGCCGATCACGCATCTCGCCGTCGTGCAGCGGGCCGACGCGTATCTGATCGCGCCCGCGAGCGCCAACACCATCGCGCACCTGGCGGCCGGGCTGGCCGACTCGCTGCTCACCACCGCGGCGCTCGCCGCCGGCGGCGCGGACGGCGTGCCGGTGATCGTCGCGCCTGCGATGAATGACCGGATGTACCACCACCCCGCGACCCAGGCGAACCTCGCGCTGCTGGCCGAGCGCGGCGTCACGATCGTCGGCCCCGCCAGCGGCGAGCTCGCCTCTCACGGTGAGCGCGGCGACGGTCGCATGTCTGAGCCCGCGGAGCTGCTCGCTGCGGTCGAGACGGCCTTGGCCCGGACCTCCCAGCGCGCCGCCCCCGCCTGGCTGGGTCGCCGCGTGCTCGTGACCGCCGGCGGCACGCGCGAGCCGATCGACGCGGTGCGCTACATCGGCAACCGCTCCAGCGGGCGCATGGGTTACGCGCTCGCCGGACGCGCGGCGGCGCGCGGCGCGGACGTGACCGTCGTCGCCGCCAACGTCTCGCTCGCACCCCCCGCCGGCATCCACGTCGTCGAGGTCAGCACCGCCGCCGAGCTGCAGGCTGCGTGCGAGAGCGCTTTCGCCGAATGCGATGTGCTGCTGATGGCCGCCGCGGTCGCGGACTTCCGCCCGCGCGAGGTCGCCGGACACAAGCTGAAGAAGACCGAGGGGCCGCCGCCCGTCGTCGAGCTCGAGCCGACGGCGGACATCATCACCGGGCTGGCGGCGCGCCGCCGGCCGGGCCAGATCATCGTCGGCTTCGCCGCCGAGCACGGCGCGCATGCGCTCGACTACGGTCGCGACAAGCTCGCCCGCAAGGGTCTCGATGCAGTCGTCGTCAACGACGTGTCACGAGCCGGGATCGGCTTCGACGCCACCGACAATGAAGTCACGGTCCTCACCGGCAGCGGTCGCGAAACGCGACTGGCGCGCGCCGGCAAGGATAGGATCGCCGACGGAATCCTCGACCTGATCGAGGATCTGGCCACAGGAGGGGAAGAGGATGTCCGCGGAGCCGGCACCGATCGCGCCGCACGAGTGTGAGGCGTTCGCCGCCACGGCGCGAGCGCTTGAGGCAAATGTCACCCGCGCGGTTCAGATCCCAGCGGAGAGCCTCCATCATCTGATCGTCGCCATGCTCGCGGAGGGACACGTCCTCGTCGAGGACTACCCGGGCGTCGGCAAGACGGCTCTGGCGCGCGCGCTGGCACGCTCGATCGACTGCCAGTTCGCGCGGGTGCAGGGGACATCCGACCTGTTGCCCGCCGACGTCGTCGGCGCCAACATCTATGACCAGCGCGAACAGGAGTTCCGCTTCCGGCCCGGGCCGGTGTTCGCCAACATCGTGCTGGTCGACGAGATCAACCGCGCCTCACCGAAGACCCAGTCGGGGCTGCTGGAGTGCATGCAGGAGCGTCGCGTCACGGTCGACGGGCAGACTCACGAGCTCGCGCGGCCGTTCCTCGTCCTCGCGACTCAGAACCCGATCGAGTACGAGGGGACCTACCCGCTGCCCGAGGCTCAGGTCGACCGCTTCATGATCCGGATCTCGCTCGGCTACCCGGAACCGGCCGCCGAGGCGGGGATGCTCGAAGCCCATCAGAACGGCGATCAGGTGCTCGCCCTCACACCGGTCGCCACCGCCGCCGAGCTGCTCGCCGCCCAGGACGCGGCCGCGCGGGTCCGGGCTTCGGCACCGTTGCGCGAATACATCGTCAACCTGCTCTGGCGCACACGCGAGGACCCCCGCGTCGAGCTCGGCGCCAGCCCCCGCGCAGGCCTCATGCTGCTTCGCGCCGCGAAGGCGAACGCGATGATGCACGGCCGGGACCATGCGCTCCCCGACGACGTCCAGGCGCTCGCCCGGCCCGTGCTCGCACACCGCCTGGTGCTCACCCCCGAGACGCCGCGTGCCGCCGCGCGCGAGGTCATCCTCGACGCGATCCACGCGGTTCGCGCGTTGTAGGGGCGCATGATGGGCAGGCGCGTTTCCCAGCGAGCCGCGACGCCCCGCCTCACGCTGCACTGCCGCCGCGCCGTCCTCGTCGGATGCGCCGGCCTGGCGTTCGTCCTCGTCTCGTTCCTGTTCGCGGCCACGCCGCTGCTCGTCGCGGGCGTCGCGCTGTCCGCGATCGGTGTGATCACCCCGTTCTGGGTGCTGGCGAGCGCGGGCGGCGCTCGGGCGCGACGGATCCTCGTCGCCGATCGTGTGACCGAGGGCGCCGAGCTGCACGCCGCGATCGAGGTCCATCGCTCGATCGCCGCCGGCGGTTGGGGGCGGCTGGAGATCGTCGACGAGCTCACCGGCCAGCGACTCGCGCTCGGCGGCGCCCAATCGCCGTTGCGCGCTGTGCGCGATGCGTGCGTGCAGTTGTCGGCACCGATGCCGAGACGCGGCGAGCATGTCTTCGGGCCTCCGACCATCACCGCGCGTGATCCGTTCGACCTCGCCCGCGCCGAATCGCCGGGCCGCGGAGCGTCACAGGTGGTGCTGGTGCTGCCTCGCACCGAGCCGATCCAGTGGACGGGCGGTAACCGCATCCGCCGCTCAGACGGCGAGGACGGCCGGCTCGGTGCCGAGGCGATGGCCGCCAGCGACCTCGACGGACTTCGCCCCTACCGGCCCGGAACTCCGGCGAGCCGGATCCACTGGTCCGCGCTCGCTCGCGGCCAGGGTCTGATCGAGCGCCGCCTGCGAGCCGACGGCGACGAGCGTCCGCTCGTGGTGCTCGACACACGCACGCTGACCAGTGCCCACCGCGGGGCTGAGGAGCCGCTCGATGCCGCGGTGCGCGCCACCGCGTCACTGGTGCTCGAGCTCGCCCGACGAGGTGGGTGCGCGCTGCTGCTGCCCGGGCAGTCACGAGCGACCGTGGTCGACCCTGAGCTCTCGGCGTGGCCGGGTGTCCACGCTCGGCTCGCCGTCGCGGGCACCGACGCGGATCCGAATCGGGCCCGGGCGCCGGCGCTCGACCGGGTGGCGGGGCGCGTCCCGCTGGTCTACGTGACCGCCGCCCCCCATGAGCGGCTCGGGCTGGCGCTGCGCGCGGGCGGCCGTGGCTCGGTGGTGCTGGTGGTGCCGCAGTCCGAGCTCGTCGACGGCCGCCCGCGGGGAGTGGTCGGGCCGACCGCCACGGTGCTGTCGGTGACCGGGTGCAGCGGCTTCGCCCTGAGCGCTCCGCGCGAGGAGCGGTACGCCGCCGCCGCGATGCGGAGAGCGGGCAGATGAGCTCGATTCCGGTCGTCACCCCCGCCGACCTACCTGCGATGCGGAGCGCGGCGCGTGCTCGTCCGCGGCGGTGGGTGCGCACGGTCGCGTTCGCGGGGCTCTGCGCCTACGGAGTCCAGCGCTGGAGCGAGCTGTTGGCCCATCCGTCGCTGTGGCGGCTCTACGGGCTGGCGGCGCTGGCGGTCGCCTTCGCCGAGATCGTGCCGCTCGCACGGCGGTTGGCGGGCGGCCGGGGCGAGCACGGCCGTCTGTGGGCATGGCTGGCAGGTGCGGTGCTGACGGTGGCGGTGATCGTCGCCGCGCTGGCGATCGCCGGCCTGAGAGTCGAGTGGATCTGGGACGTTCGCATCGCGGTCAGCCTCCGGGCGATCGGACATGGCCTCAACGCGATCGGCACGGTGCTGGTCCCGTATCTGGGCCACGCGTATCCGATCCGCCTGGTGATGAACCTCGGCCCAGCGGTGCTGCTGCTCGACGGGGCGGCCGCCCTCGCCTTCGGCGGGCGCCCCGGGGGCGAGATCGGAGACGCCCGCCGCGCGGCGGCGGCGCTGCCGCTGGTCGCCCTGGCCATCGTGCCCTCGACGCTCGTACCGGTCAGCGCGCCGGCGATCCAGGGCCTGATCCTGTTCGGCCTGCTCGCGCTCTTCGTCTGGGGAGAGCGGGTCGTCATCGGACGGCGGGGCGCCGCGCTGGGCCTGACGTGCGCCGCCGGCTTCGTGGGCGTGATCGCAGTGCCGGCGCTCTCCTCCTCCCGCCCGTGGGTCAACTACCAGGCTTGGGGCGCCGCCGGCGTCGGTGAAGGCCCCGAGAGCTTCAACTGGAACCAGACCTACGGGCCCCTGATCTGGCCTCAGCACGGTCAGGTCATGTTCAAGGTGCGCGCGCAGACCGGCGACTACTGGAAGGCCGAGGACCTCACGACCTTCAACGGCACCGCCTGGGTGGCGGGACCGGACGTCGGCGCCAACGATCAGGGCGGCCTGCTCGCGGAGACCGACGTGCAGCTCGCCGGCGCGTCGGTCACCGCGCACACAGTGCAATCGCTTCCCCTGCCGAGCGCTGGCGCGGTCCGCCGCTACACCCACATCGCCCAGATCACGATGGGGAGCATGAGCACGTTCGACGTGATCGGCGGGTCGGGCGTCACGCTGCGGCCGCAGATCGCGGGTGGGGTGACCGAGAGCTCGGCGCCCGGGACCTGGCGCGCGTTTCATCCGCTCGGTCACGGCGACACGTACACGGTCACGACCTACTCGCCGACCCCGTCCTCCGCGCAGCTGCAGACCGCGAGCGAGCAGGTCTACCCGTGGAACGCGCTGATCCCCGATCTGTCGCTCGTGCTGCCCGAGCGCGCGGGCTCGAGCACCGAGCTGCCGTTCGCGCCGTTCCATCAGCCGCTCGGGCGGCTGCGCGAGGCCGCCCTGAGCTCCTCGCCCTACGGCCGCGCGGTCACGCTCGCCCGCCGCCTGGCGGCGAACTCGCCGACCCCGTACGCGTTCGTGCGCGCGGTCCAGGCCTACCTCGACAACGGGCGCTACATCTACGACCAGCGCCCCCAGACCTCCCGCTACCCGCTGGTGGACTTCCTGTTCCAGGCGCGGATCGGCTACTGCCAGCAGTTCTCAGGCGCGATGGCGATGCTGCTGCGGATGGGCGGCGTACCCGCGCGCGTGGCAGCGGGCTTCACGCCGGGCAGCCTCGACAGGCGCCGTCACCTGTGGACCGTGAGCGACACCGATGCCCACGCCTGGGTCGAGGTGTGGTTCCCGACCTTCGGATGGGTGCGCTTTGATCCGACCCCGTCCAACGCTCCGGCGCTGCGCAACTCCGCGCTCGCCGACGAGCCCCGTCCGGGCGCGATCAACAAAGCGTTCAACATCGGCCACGCGGCCCAGCCAATCACCCGCAAGCGCACCGCAACCACCACGAACCGCCAGACCACCCACGTGGCCGGCGCCGCCGGGGGCAGCTCGTCGGGCGGCGGCTCGGGCGGCGGCTGGCCCTGGATCGCAGGCGGGGTCGTCCTGCTCCTGCTGCTCGCCGCCTGGATCCGGATGCGCACCCGCCGCGGTCCGGCCGACCGCCTCGGCGAGCTCGAGCGCGCCCTGGCCCGGACCGGCCGGCCGCTGCCCGGCGGGGCGACCCTCGCCTGGCTCGAGACTCGCTTCCACGGCTCACCCGACGCCGTCGCCTACGTCCGGGCGCTCCGCCTGGAGCGCTACGGCCATCCCGCGGGTGCGCCGACGGCGGCGGGGCGGAGAGCGGTGCGCTCCGAGCTCGCCTCGGGGCTTGGGGTTTCAGGGCGGCTGCGGGCGCTCTGGGCGTTGCCGCCGCGGCCTTGAGGGCGTCGTCGTCGTCGTCCGAGGTGCGGTGCTTGGGTTGGGGCGTTCGCGAGTTTGGTGACCCTGGGGGGTGGGTGGTAGCGCGTCGGGTCGTCGGCCGTCAAGCAGCGCCCGCACGTGTTGGTCTGCCGTGTGGGGTGGGTGGCGCTGCTTGACTGCCGTCGCCTCGCCGCGCTATGGGCAATGGTCGGGTCGCACAGGTGCGCCCCGCACTTGGACTGGTGTGGGCGTCCGAGGGGCGTTGCTGGGAGGTGATTTGGCCGATTTGGGCGCGTATGGAGCCTCGATCGGCCCTTTTGGGTCGCCACGCCCGCGACTACGGGGCGGTCCGGGCGCTCCGGGCCGCCAAACGCGGAGACTTTCACCCACCCACCGCACCCTCCAAGCCCGTGCGGGGGACCCGGTGCGCTTCACGGAGAAGATCCCCCACCCCGTCCCGGACCCGGTCGCGAGTGGGTGAAAAGCGCCGCCCCACAGTCCCCAGTTGGTGCGAGGTCGTGCACACGAAGTGGGCCCGACCTCAGCACCAACCCGCGACCCACTTACCATAAGTAGGACGTGGCAACCGACGACGTATACGACCTCTACCAGCGAGGCACCGAGCTCCTCAACGGCGGGCACAACCATCAGGCGGTGATCCCGCTTGCGCGGGCGCGCGACCTCGAGCCCGACAAGACATCGATCCGCGAGGCGCTCGGACGGGCGCTGTTCGGCGCTCAGCGCTACGAGCAGGCGGCGGCGGAATTCCAGGCGGTGGTCGACCGCGCGCCGACCAATGACTTCGCTCTGTTCTGTCTCGGGCGAAGCCTGCAGCTGCTTGGCCGGCACGCCGAGGCGCGGCGGCCGCTGGCGCTCGCGGCGTGCCTGCAGCCGGGGCGCCGCGACTATCGGGAATACCGCGACCGGGCGCGTGCTCGGGCCGCTCAGGCGCGCGGCGACTGACCGCCGGCGGAGCCTGAGCGCGGCACCGCGGCGGCCTGGTCGCGCGACGCCCCGGGCGGCCCTGGTCAGCGGCCCGAGCAGGGTGCCCAGCTCGTCCCCGGACGCGGGCCCGGTGCTACTCTGAGCAACACAGCTTTCCGGCCGGACCGACCCGGCGCAGTACCGAAAGTGGGCGCTCGCCCGCTTTTTTTATTGAGAAGACGGAGGAGAACGTGACCGCCCTACAGACCGAGATCGAAGCCCGGCTTGCCGGTGTGGAGCCCGAGGTCGAGGTGCTGCTCGCCGAGGCCTCCGGACCCAGACTGCGGCTGTTCATCGACCACCCTGGCGGAGTCACGCTCGAGTTGTGCGAGCGGATCTCCGGCCATCTTTCCGACTATCGCGAGCGGTACTCGCTCGAGGTGTCGTCGCCCGGTCAGGATCGCCCGCTCACCAGGCCTCAGCACTACAGCCGCTTCCTCGGCCAGCGTGCAAAGGTGCGGTTGCGCGAGCCGGCCGAGGTCGCCGCGGGAACGCCTTCGACGAGCGCGAAGCAGTCGCCCTCGTCGAAGACGGTCGTCGGCGAGCTTGTCGGGGCCACCGACAGCGACGTCACGCTCGCCGCGGGCGAGGGCGTCGTCACGATTCCCTATGACCAGATCGTTCGCTCGAACCTCGTACCCGGAGACTGAACCATGTCCAAGGAGATCGTCGAGGCCGTACGGGGCCTCGCAGCGGAAAAGAACATCTCAGCCGACAAGCTCATGGAGGCGCTCGAGGACGCGCTGCTCTCGGCCTACAAGAAGACGCCGGGCTCGGCGCCCTACGCCAAGGTCGAGATGGACCGCGACAGCGGCGACTTCATCGTCTGGGAGCTGAAGATCCCGCCGGAGCTCGAGGAGCAGCTGCTCGTCGAGGCGACCGAGGACGCACAGCCGACCGTCGACCCCGAGACGGGCGAGATGCGCGAGGCGCCCGAGCCCGAGATCGACATGGAGAAGCTGCGCGAGTACGAGGATCAGATCGAGACCGAGGACGTCACCCCGTCGGACTTCGGCCGGATCGCGGCGCAGACCGCCAAGCAGGTGATCCTCCAGCGGATCCGCGAGGCCGAGCGCGACATGATGTTCGAGGAGTACCGAGACCGCGTCGGCGAGTTGATCACGGGCATCGTGCAGCAGTCCGACTCGCGCTACACGCTCGTCCAGCTGCGCGAGCGCGTCGAGGCGCTGTTGCCGAAGTCAGAGCAGGTCGACGGCGAGCGCTACGACCACTCCCAGCGGATCAAGGCCGTCATCAAGGACGTCTCGAACTCGACCAAGGGCCCGTCGATCATCGTCTCGCGGCGTGATCCGGAGCTGATCAAGTCGCTGTTCGAGCTCGAGGTCCCGGAGATCGCCGACGGACTGGTGGAGATCACCGGCGTCGCACGTGAGCCGGGCTATCGCTCGAAGATCGCGGTCGTCTCCCACGTCGACGGCGTCGATCCGGTCGGCGCATGCGTCGGCCCGCGTGGCTCGCGGGTGCGCATGGTCGTCTCTGAGCTGCGCGGCGAGAAGATCGACATCATCCCCTACAACGAGGAGCCCGCCCGGTTCGTGGCCAAGGCGCTCTCGCCCGCGCGCGTGCGTGAGGTACTCGTCGACGACGCCGGCAAGCAGGCCACGGTGATCGTCCCCGACGATCAGCTGTCGCTGGCGATCGGCCGCGAAGGCCAGAACGCCCGCCTCGCCGCCCGCCTCACCGGCTGGCGAATCGACATCCGCTCCGAGACCGAGTTCGCCGCCGAGGAGGCCGAGCACGGCTACGAGGAAGAGGAGACCTCCGGCCGCTGCGCGGCGATCCTCACCAACGGCCGCCGTTGCCCGAACGCCTCCCTCCCGGGCTCGCGGTACTGCGGCCTTCCCGCCCACCAGGCGCTCGAAGGCACCGACTCCGACCAGGTTCAAGCGGCCTAACCAACCCTCCTAGACTGGGTAATCCCGATGGCCAAGCGCGTACACGAGATCGCAAAGCAGAACGACATGCCGCCCAAGGACCTGCTGGCAAAGCTGCAGGCCGCGGGCGTCAACGTCAAGGCAGCCTCCTCGTCGGTTGACGAGCAGGTCGCGGCGCGCGTGCTCGCCGGGGACACCCCGTCCGGCGCGGGCGGCACCGCCGTCGAGCAGCCGGCCAACATCGCCGCCGAGCGTCAGGCCGTGGCGCGCGCCGAGACAGCCGCGCGCGCCGCTGCGGCGCGTGAAGCGGCCGCTCGCCAGGCGGCCGTCGAGGCCGCCAAGGCCAAGGAGCGCGCGGCCGCCGAGGCCGCACAGGCGGCCAACGGCAACGGAGGCTCCAGCCGCGGTGGCACCGCGACCCAGGCACAGGGCGGCGATGGCAAGCAGCAGCGGCCGACTCGCGACTCCCTGCAGGGCGAGCGCGCTCCCGCCAACTCGGGCGGCCGGCGCCGCGTCGTGATCGATTCCCAGGCTTCGCGACGCGCCCAGGGCGGACCCGGGGGAGGCCCCTCCAACCAGCCGCCACGCCGTCAACGCCGCGGGCGACGCCGGCGCGGCGTCTATGACGAAGTGGCCGAATCGCGGCCGACCGAGGTGAAGGTCGACACCAGCGCGATTCAGATCAACTCGGGCTCGACCGTCAAGGACGTCGCCGAGTACCTCAACGTGCCGGTACCCGAGGTGATGAAGCAGCTGATGGCGCTGGGCGAGTTCATGACGCTCACCGCGACGCTGTCCGATGACTCGATCGAGGTGCTGGCCGCGGAGCTCGGCAAGGAGATCGAGATCATCCACTCCGAGGATGAGACGGTGACCGATCCGGTGTTCGAGGACGCCGCCGAGGATCTCGTCGAGCGCGCCCCCGTCGTGACGATCATGGGGCACGTCGACCACGGAAAGACCTCGTTGCTCGACGCCGTGCGGGAGACCCAGGTCGCCGCCGGCGAGGCGGGCGGCATCACCCAGCACATCGGCGCCTACCAGGTCCAGCACGACGGCCATATGGTCACCTTCCTGGACACCCCGGGTCATGAGGCGTTCACGGCGATGCGTGCCCGCGGCGCGAAGGTGACCGACATCGCGGTCATCGTGGTCGCCGCCGACGACGGCGTGAAGCCCCAGACCCAGGAGGCCGTCGATCACGCCAAGGACGCGGGCGTGCCGATGCTCGTCGCGGTCAACAAGGTCGACAAGGAGGGCGCGCAGCCTGACCGCGTGCGCACCGAGATGACCCAGCTCGGCCTGCAGCCCGTCGAATGGGGCGGCGACACGGAGTTCGTCAACGTCTCGGCCAAGACCCATCAGGGCCTGTCGGATCTGCTCGACACGATCATCGTGATGGCGGAGGTCGAGGAGCTGAAGGCCAATCCCGACGCGGCCGCGTCGGGCACCGTGATCGAGTCCAAGCTCGAGCCGGGCCGCGGCCCGGTGGTGACGATCCTGATCAGCCGCGGGACGCTCGAGGTCGGCGACGCGCTCGTCGCCGGCGCCGCCTGGGGCCGGGTGCGGGCGATGATCGACTACAACGGCAACCGGATCGCCGCGGCCCGTCCCGGTGAGCCGGTCGAGGTGCTCGGCTTCGACGGCGTGCCCGAGGCCGGCGAGCACGTCCGGGCGGTCGAGCACGAGCGCCGTGCCCGCCAGCTCGCGGGTGAGCGCGCAACGCGGCTGAAGGCCGAATCGCTGGCGCGTGTCTCGAGCGGCAAGCGCGTGTCGCTGGAGAACATCTTCGGCTCCGACCTGCAGGAGCTCAACCTCGTGCTCAAGGCCGACGTCGCCGGGTCGCTGGAGGCGATCGAGGACGAGATCGCCAAGCTGCCTCAGGACGAGGTCTCGGTCAACGTCATCCGGCGCGCGGTCGGCGCCGTCACGGAGTCCGACGTCATGCTCGCCGCGGCGTCGGAGGCGATCATCCTCGCCTTCAACGTGCGCCCCGTCGGGGATGCGCGCGCCGTCGCCGATCGCGAGGGTGTGGAGATCCGCCACTACTCGGTGATCTACCGCGCCATCGACGAACTGCGTCAGGCGATGCAGGGCATGCTCGTGCCCGAGGAGGTCGAGGAGGCACTCGGCACCGCGGAGGTCCGTCAGACCTTCCGCGCCTCCCGCGTCGGCACGATCGCCGGCTCCTACGTCACCGACGGGACGATCACCCGCGGCTCCAAGGTCCGCCTGGTGCGCGACGGCACGGTCATCTGGGACGGGGAGATCCTCTCGCTGCGCCGCTTCAACGAGGATGCTCGCGAAGTGGCGACCGGCTACGAGTGCGGCATCGTGCTGCGCGACTACGCCGACGTCAAAGAGGGCGACGTGCTTGAGACCTACACCACTCGTCAGGTCGAGCGCGAGCTCGCCTGACGGGAAGCCGCTTCCTCCGCCCGATGAGCAGCGGCGGGTACGTCGCCGTGATGGTCATCCACCTGCATTTCGGAGAGGCAGGCTCGCTGAAGAGCAAGCGTCAGGAGCTGAGCTCGCTCAAGCGCCAGCTGCGCACGCGGCTGGGAGTGTCCGCCGCCGAGACCGACCACCAGGACACCTGGCAGCGCGCCACGCTCACCGCCGCGCTCGCGGGACCGGATCTGCGGACGCTCGGCGCGGCCGCCGACGAGGCCGAGCGGTTCGTGCTGTCGCGCTGTCCGGAGGGGGCTCGGTTTGAGCGCCACGTGGTCTCGGTGGAGGATCTGCGCGGATGAGCGCCGCCCGCGACGAAGGCTGCGAGGGATAGGATGCGCGGAGGCAGGCTGCGCCGTGTCGACGAGGCCATGAGGATGGTCCTGTCGGATGCGATCGCCACCGATCTGAAAGACCCCCGCGTCGGATTCGTGACCGTCACCGCCGTCAAGACCAGTCCCGATCTCAGGCACGCACGCGTCTACGTCAGCGTGCTCGGCGACGACGAGGAGCGGGCGGCAACGATCGAGGGGCTGCGCTCCGCGCACGGCTATCTCCAGCGCCGGCTCGCCACTGAGCTGACGCTCAAGCACACACCGGCGTTGACCTTCGCGTATGACGACTCCGTCGACCGGGGGATGCGGATCACCGAACTGCTCCACGAGGTCGCCCCCGACGATCCGGACGGGGCGGGTTCGTGAGCGAGGCGGTGGCCGATCGACGGCGCGCCGAGCGCGCCGAGGTGCTCGATGAGCTGCAGCGGGCGGACAAGTTCGTCGTGGCCACCCACGAGAACCCGGACGGCGACGCGCTCGGCTCCCTGATCGCGATGCAGGGGATCCTGGCGGCGATCGGCAAGGACTGCCTGATGTTCATCGCCCAGTCAGACCTTCCGCTGCCTCAGGAGTACACGTTCCTGCCGCTGCAGAACCTGGTCACCGAGCCGCCCGGAGACCTGTCGGAGCGCACGCTGGTGTTCCTGGACTGCGGCAACCTCGAGCGCAACCCGGCCGAGGCGTTCCGGGAAGCGGCCCCCACCCACCCACACATCCTCAACATCGATCACCACCACGACAACACGCGGTTCGGGACCGTCGACCTGGTCGTCGACGACGCCTCGTGCACCGCGGAGATCGTGTGGGAGCTCATGCACGAGTTGAGGGTGACGCCGACCACGACCGTCGCCGAGGCGCTCTACGTGGGTCTGATCACCGACACCGGGCGCTTCATGTATGAGAACACGGGACGGGCCGCGCACCTGATGGCGGCCGACCTGATCGACGCGGGCGTCGACGTGCACGACATCTACCGGCGCGTGTACGAGGACATGCCCTACGGCAAGCTGGCGCTGCTGGCCCGGGGCCTGGCGAATGTCGAGCGCTACGACGAGGGCCGGCTGACGGTGAGCGCGCTCACCGCCACCGACTTCTCTGACTCCGAGGCGGAGGAGAGCTTCTCCGAGGGAGTCATCGACCACCTGCGCGCGGTCGAGGGGACCCAGATCGCGGCGCTCGTTCGCGACCGGATCGGCAACCCGGATGTCGTCCAGACGCGGAAGGTCTCGCTGCGATCGGGGAGCGAGGGGATCGATGTGTCGGTGATCGCCCGGGCACAGGGCGGTGGCGGCCACAAGCAGGCCGCGGGCTTCTCGACCGCACTCTCCCACGACGAGCTGGTGCAGTTCCTGCGCGAGCAGCTGGCCGCCCAGCTGTAGAGGCGCCGGTGCAAGAGCAGCGAGCGACGCGGGAGACGGTCCCGCCCTCCGCCACCGCGGCCGACTATGTGCTCGTCTGCGACAAGCCCGCCGGAGTCACATCGCACGACGTCGTCGCGTCCGTGCGCCGGGAGCTGCCCCGGCGCACCAAGGTCGGGCATGCCGGGACGCTCGATCCGTTCGCCACGGGGCTGCTGCTGGTGCTCGTCGGGCGCGCGACGCGTGCACAACGCTTCCTGATGGCCCTCCCCAAGCGCTATGAGACGGTGGCGCGTTTCGGAGCGGTTTCGAGCACCGGAGACCCTGAGGGCGAGATCACCGAGACCGGGGTGGTTCCCGACGGCGCGCTTGCGCTGCCGACCGGGATCGTCCGCCAGCGCCCGCCTGCCTACTCTGCGGTGAAGGTCGGCGGACGCCGGGCCTACGCGCTCGCCAGGGCCGGGGAGGAGGTCGAGCTGCCCGAGCGCGAGGTGACCGTGACGCGTTTCGAGGAGCTCTGGCGTGACGGGGACCGTCGCGGGTTCGTGATCGAGTGCTCGAGCGGCACCTACGTGCGGTCGCTGGTCGCCGATCTCGGCGACGCCTACTGCGTGGAGCTGCGCCGGACCGCGGTCGGGCCGTTCGACGTCGGGGATGCCGATCCCGCATCACCGATTGCGCTCGCCGATGCGGTCTCGTTCCTGCCCGAGGTGCGCCTCGACGCCGAGCAGGGGCGGTGCGTGGCCCAGGGCCAGCGGCTGGTGCTGGCGACCGAGCCGGCGCCCGCGGTCCGGATCGTCGACCCCGCGGGGCTCGTCGCGCTCGGCGAGCTGAGGGCCGGCGACGAGCCCGGCCTGGCGGTGCTCGCGCCGACCGTGGGCCTCCGGGGCTAGCCCACTAGGCTGTCGCTGCGATGCAGGTCACCCAGCTCGCAGACGTCGCGCCGCGCCCGCGGCGGGTGGCCGTGGGGGAGTTCGACGGCGTGCACCTCGGGCACCGCGAGGTGATAGCGGGAGCCGACACGGTGCTCACGTTCGAGCCCCACCCGCTGAGCATCGTGGCGCCGACCCGCGCGCCGCGGCTGATCACGCCGCTGGAGGTCAAGGCCGAGCTGGTCGAGTCGCTGGGCGTCGCCGAGCTCGTCGTGATCACGTTCGACGACGAGTTCGCGTCACGTTCGCCGCGGGCGTTCGTGGAGGAGATCCTGGTCGACCGTCTGCAGGCCGTGCATGTCTCGGTCGGCGAGAACTTCCGGTTCGGACACGACCAGCTCGGGGATACCGAGATGCTGAGCGCCGACGATCGGTTCGACACCCGTGTCGTCCGCCTGGTCGAGGTCGAGGGCGAGATCGTCTCCTCCACTCATATCCGCGCGCTGATCGAGGCCGGCGAGGTCGATATCGCAGCCCGCTTCCTCGGGTCGCCGTTCCAATTGCGCGGTGAGGTCGTCCATGGCGACGCGCGCGGCCGGGAGCTCGGCTTTCCGACCGCCAACCTCGTGCCGGAGGAGGGGCTGGTGTGCCCCGGGCACGGCGTCTACGTCGCGCGCTGCGGCGACGCGGTCGCGGCCGTCAACGTGGGGGTGCGACCGACGTTCGGAATGGGGCTCGCGCTGCTCGTCGAGGCGTATCTGCTCGACACCGACGCCGACCTGTACGGCACCGAGCTGCGCCTGGAGTTCCTCACCCGGCTGCGGGGAGAGCGCCGCTTCGACAGCGCCGACGCGCTCATCGCCCAGATGAACGACGACATCGCCGACACCCGTGCCTGGTGGACCTCGCACGCGGGCTGAGCCGCAGTGCCGAGCCGTCGCGCCGACCCTGCTACATTCACCGGCCGCATGACGATGACTCAGGAGCGTAAGCAGGAGCTCGTCGCCAAGTTCGGCGACAGCGAGACCGACACCGGTAAGACCGAGGTCCAGGTCGCCCTGCTCACCGAGCGCATCAACGAGCTGACCGATCATCTGCGCACCCATGGCAAGGATCACTCCTCGCGCCGGGGGCTGCTGATGCTCGTCGGGCGCCGCCGCCGGTTCCTGAATTATCTGCAGCACGAGGATCTCGAGCGCTACCGCACGGTGATCCGCGAGCTCGGCCTGCGCCGGTGATCGAGCCCGGGACTGCGGTTCCGGACTTCACCCTGCGGCGCGAGGACGGCAGCGAGTTCACCGCGGCCGACCTGGACGACAGGCGCACGGTCCTCGTCTTCTATCCGTTCGCGTTCAGCCCGGTCTGCACCGACCAGCTCAACCTCTACGAGGACGTGCTCGAGGAGTTCACCTCGCAGGGAGCGACGCTGTTCGCCGTCTCCTGTGATGCGAGCCCGTCGCAGATCGCGTTCCGGGAGAAGCTCGGCGTCTCGATCCAGCAGCTGTCGGACTTCGAGCCCAAGGGCGCGGTCTGCCGCGCCTTCGGCGCCTACCACGCGGCCGGCATGGCCGAGCGCGCGCTGGTCCTGGTGGGACCGGACCGGGTCGTGCAGTGGAGCTGGCTCGGCGAGAACCCGGGCGTGCTGCCGGGCGCGAACCTGATCTTCGACGCGCTCGCCTCGTCCCCGGCGGCCTGACCGAGGGCGATGACGGACCTCGGCTCGGCGCCGCTGCCGCCGGTCGATCCCGCCGCCGACCACCTCCGCGGGCCGGCCACCGCCCAGACCCTCGTGCTCTACGCCGACTTCGAGTGTCCGCACTGCGCGGCTCTGCATGCCCGTCTGCACGCTCTCGCGCTGCGTGTGTGCTTCCGCCACTTCCCGGTTCGCTCCAGCCACCCCCGGGCCTGGCCGGCGGCGCAGGCCGCTGAGGCGGCAGCGCGACAGGGCCGGTTCTGGGAGATGCACGACGCGCTCTTCGCCGACCCCGCACGGCTCGAGGATCCCCACCTGTGGGACCGCGCGCGAGGGCTGGGGCTGGACCTGGAGCGCTTTGACCACGACCGTCGCCGCGACGACGTGGCAGACCGCGTGCGGCGTGACTTCCGGGCCGGTGTGAGGGCCGGGGTGGTGACGACGCCGGCGGCGTTCATCCCGGCGCCGGACGGAGGGTTTGCGCCGGTCGATCGCGAGGCGCTCGTCGCGCTGGCAGGCGGCTGAACGACCCGGGCCGGCGACCGGTGTGGCGTGATCAGGCGGTCGCGCGCTCGGCGTCGGCGAGCGTGAACTCACCGTTGGCGCGCATCGCGATCGCGCAGTCCAGATCGGCGCAGTGCGGCGGCTGGCCTGACAACGGGACGAATTCCCCGTGGGGGGTGAGGCCGGCCTTGACGAGCTCGAGCTGCCGGCGGCCGATGCCCTCCGGGAGGCCGGGGAACAGCCGCTGGACCTCGCAGACGCCCTTGATGGCGAGCATCACGTCGACGGCGCTCACATCCGGGCGGATCGCGCCGACCGCCTGGGCCCGGGCGAGGATCTGCTCGAGGACCGCGAGCATGTCGTCATGGGCGGCGCGGATCTCGGGGTGCGCTATCCAGTCACCGGCGAGCGCCTCGAACAGCGCGCGGTCAGCGGACTGGCGCTGGATCGCCTCGTCGACGAGCGCAAACGCCGCTGCCGCGGGATCCTCCTCGGTGAGCAGCCGGCGGCCGCGCTCGACCGACTCCTTGATCCGCTCGACCACGACCGCGATCACGAGCGCGTCCTTGGAGGGGAAGTTGCGAAACAGGGTCCCGCGTCCGACGCCCGCGCGGTCGGCGATCTCGCCAACGCCGACCTCAAGGCCCCGCTCGCGGAACAGCTCGGTCGCGGAGTCGATGAGGCGCTGCCGATTGCGCTCGGCGTCGGCGCGCAGCCGTTTGGGCTGGTCGTCCATCTCCTGAGGATTGTTGCACTCCGTGGTCCCGGCGGCATCCATGTCGCCGCCGGGACCCTCGGTCAGGGGCCGCTTCACGCGCCGACCACCGCCACTCCCTCGGACGCGGTGAGCTCGCGCTCGACCGCCGCCAGATGGGAGCGGCGCAGGAGAACCGCGAGTGCGATACCCGCGCCGGCGAGCATGATCGCCGCCGCGAAGAACGCGACGTGATAGCCCGAGACCTGCGCGGCGATTGGTGATGCGGAGTGCCCGCGCAGGAGCCGGTTGGTCTGGCTGTCGGCGAGCGTGGCGAGGATCGCGAGTCCGAGCGAGCCCCCGACCTGCTGGGACACGTTGAACAAGCCGGATGCGAGCCCGGCGTCGCCGGTCTCCACCCCGCTGGTCGCGAGCACGGTGAGGGCGACGAAGGTGAGCCCGAGTCCGAACCCGAGCGGCAGCAGGCCGGGGAGCAGATCCTCGACGTAGTGGCCGTGCACGGGCAGACGCGTGAGCACGAGCAGCCCGATGGCGGCGATGAACGTCCCGGCGGCGGCGAGGTTGCGCACGCCGAGGCGCTTCATCGTCTGCTGGGCGAACCCGGAGGCGATCATGATCGCGCCCGTGACCGGGAGGAACACCAATCCGGCCGTGAGCGGGCTGTCATGGAGCACGTCCTGGACGTAGAGGGAGGCGAAGTAGAACATCCCGAACATCGCAGAGCCGACCAGCAGGAGGGCGAAGTCCCCGGTCGCCAGTGAGCGGACGCGGAAGATCGACAGGCGCATCAACGGGTGCTTGCTGCGCTGCTCGATGACGATGAAGGCGACGAGCAGCGCGACCGCCACGGCGAAGCCCCCGATGGTGCGGGCCGACCCCCAGCCCCAGGCCTCCGCCTTGACGATCGCGTAGACCAGGACGATGAGCCCGCCGGTGACGGTGAACGCGCCCGCCAGGTCGTAGCGGCGTGTCGCCGTCTGGAGCCGGGACTCGGGGATGTGGCGCAGGGTGAGCAGCACCGCCGCGAGTCCGATCGGCGCATTGATGAAGAACACCCACCGCCAGGTGGCGATATCGGTGAGGATGCCGCCGAGCAGCAGCCCGAGGGCCGAGCCGGCGGCCGAGATCGCGGCCCACGAGGCCAGCGCTGTCGTGCGCTGCTTCTGATCGGTGTAGGTGGTCGTGACGATCGCCAGCGCGGCGGGGGAGACGAGCGCGCCACCGAGCCCCTGCAATCCGCGGCCGACGATGAGCATTCCTGAGGACTGCGCGAAGCCGTTCAAGAGCGACGCGGCGGCGAACAGGACGACCCCGGCGACGAACAGGCGCTTTCGGCCGATCAGGTCGGCCGCGCGACCGCCGAGCAGCAGGAAGCCGCCGAACATGAGGGTGTAGCCGTTGACCACCCATTGGAGGTTGGCGGCCGAGAAATTCAGGCCCGACTGAATGTGCGGCAGGGCGATGTTCACGACGGTGATGTCGAGCACGACCATGAACTGGGCGAGCCCGGCGATGATGAGCACCAGCCAGGACTGTCGCGAGGCGATGCCGGAGCCCGGCGGTGGACTCGTGCTGGGTGCGGCGGTGAGATCGGTCACGGGGTGGCTCCTTCTGAGAGACGACGCGGTTGAAACGGACCCAAGGGTCCGCTTAACGTAGCACCAAGCGGACCCAAGAGTCCGTTTAAATCTCGTGAACCGGTCGAAGCGCCGTCGCGACGGGCACCGCTACCATCTCGCGGGTTCGGAACGAAACGAAGAACGATGCACTCCGCCGACCGAAGGGCGGAGCAGAAGGGACAACATATGTCCGACGCCGCTGTTACGCGCGTCTCCGTCGAGATCGAGGGGAAAGAGATTTCCTTCGAGACCGGCAAACTGGCCAAGCAGGCCTCGGGTGCCGTCGTCGTCCAGTCGGGCGAGACGATGGTCCTCTGTACCGCGACCGCGGGCAACCTCCGCGATGTCGATTTCCTGCCCCTCACCGTTGATGTCGAGGAGCGGATGTACGCCGCCGGAAAGATCCCCGGCTCCTTCTTCAAGCGCGAGGGCCGCGCCGGAGAGAAGGCGACGCTCACCGCGCGCCTGATCGACCGTCCGATCCGCCCGCTGTTCCCCAAGGGCTGGCGCCGTGAGACCCAGCTCGTGGCATTGCCGATGTCGGTTGACCACGTCAACCCCTATGACATGCTCGCCATGAACGGCGCCTCCGCAGCGCTGATGATCTCCAACGTCCCGTTCCCCGGTCCGGTGGGCGCGGTCCGAGTCGGCAAGATCGACGGCAACTTCGTCGTCAACCCCGACGAGGAGGATCTGCTGGAGAACACCGACCTCGATCTGATCGTCGCCGGCACCGAAGAGGCGATCCTGATGGTCGAGGCCGGCGCCAACGAGATCCCCGAGGTTGAGATCCTCGATGCGCTGGACATCGCGCACGAGGCGATCAAGAAGCTCTGCGCGGCCCAGTGGGAGCTGCAGGAGAAGGCCGGCAAGGACAAGGACGAGGTCGATCTCCCGACCGTCCACCCCGACCTGTATGAGCAGATCAAGGGCTCGCACGGCGCCGCTCTGGACGCCGCCACCCAGGTCGTCGACAAGCTCGATCGCCAGGACGCGACCAAGGCCGTCGAGGTTGCGGTGCTCGAGCAGTACTCCGGGGACCCGAGCGCCGACACCTATGCCGAGTTCCGCTCAAACGCCCTGCGCGCGTTCGAGAAGCTCGAGTCGACCTACGTCCGTGAGCGGATCGCGGTGCAGAAGAAGCGCCCGGACGGCCGCGGCACCGAGGAGATCCGTCCGATCTCGATCGAGATCGACGTCGCCCCCCGCACACACGGCTCCGCGTTCTTCACGCGCGGCCAGACGCAGGCGTTCTCGGTGGCCACGCTCGGGACCACGCGCGAGGAGATGCGCCTGGACACCCTCGGGCTGGAGACGAGCAAGTTCTACTTCCACCACTACAACTTCCCGCCCTTCTCGGTCGGGGAGGCCGGGTTCATGCGCGGTCCCAAGCGCCGTGACATCGGCCATGGTGCGCTCGCCGAGCGCGCCCTGGTGCCGATGATCCCGTCGCTTGAGGAGTTTCCGTACACGATCCGCGTCGTGTCGGACATCTTCGAGTCCAACGGCTCCTCGTCGATGGCCTCGGTCTGCGGTTCGACGCTGTCGCTGATGAGCGCCGGCGTGCCGATCAAGGCGCCGGTGGCCGGCATCGCGATGGGCCTGATCAAGGAGGGCGACGACTACGTCATCCTCACCGACATCGCCGGCGTCGAGGACCACCTCGGCGACATGGACTTCAAGGTCGCCGGCACGCGGGACGGGATCACCGCCCTGCAGATGGACATCAAGATCACGGGCGTCACGTTCGAGATCATGCGAGACGCGCTCGCCCAGGCGAAGGTCGCCCGCGAGTTCATCCTCGGTGAGATGGCCAAGGTCATCGACGCGCCGCGCTCGGAGCTGTCCAAGTACGCGCCCGGCATCTCCTCGGTGAAGATCGACCCCGAGAAGATCGGGCTGCTGATCGGCAAGGGCGGCGAGACCATCCGTGCCCTGCAGGAGGAGTTCGAGTCCCAGATCGACGTCAACGACGAGGGTCAGGTGCTCGTCTACGCGTCCAACCGGGAGCTCGGCGACGCACTCGTGGCCCGGATCAGCTCGATGACCAAGGAGGTCGAGGTCGGTGACGAGTTCACCGGCAAGGTCGTCAAGACGACGACGTTCGGCGCCTTCGTGGAGCTCATGAAGGGCACCGACGGCCTGCTGCACATCTCCAACGTCGCGCCCGGCAAGCGGATCGCGACCGTCGAGGAGGTCCTCAACAAGGGCGACGAGATCGCCGTCAAGGTGGTCGAGGTCGACCGCGAGCGGGGCCGGATCGGCCTGCGCCTCGGCGAGGATCCCGAGATCCAGGGCAAGAACCCCGAGGAGCTGCGTGAGATCGCGGCCGCCGAGGCCAGCCGCCCGCGCGGCGGCGGCGGCGGCGGTGACCGCGGTGGACGCGGTGGTGACCGCGGCGGGCGCGGCCGTGACCGAGATCGCGATCGTGGGGGCCGAGGTGACCGCAACGGCGGTGGCGACGGCGACCGCGGGCGGGTCCGCGACCGCGACCCCGAGCGCAGCTGACGGCCACCCGGCCGGATCGACGGATCGACCGGGACGTGGACGAGAGTCACCGGCTGACGACCCTCGAGTCGGGCGTGCGGATCGTGACGGAGGCAATGCCCTCCGTCCGGTCCGTGTCGCTCGGCTTGTGGATCGGCACAGGATCGCGCTACGAATCCGCTGCGCAGGCGGGGCTCTCCCACCTGCTCGAGCATCTGCTGTTCAAGGGCACCGCGCGCTACGCGTCGCTGGAGATCGACCAGATCTTCGACACGATGGGAGCGGAGCTGAACGCCGGGACCGGCAAGGAGACCACCTCCGTCTACGCGCGCGTCATCGACGCGCATCTGGCCGACGCGTTCGACGTCATGGCCGACATGGTGTTCCACCCGGCGCTCGCGGATATCGAGTCCGAGCGCGAGGTGATCCTGGAGGAGATCGCGATGTACGAGGACGACCCCCAGGAGAAGGTGTTCGACATCCTCGGCGAGGCGATGTTCGGATCTGACCCGCTGGGGCGGGCGATCATCGGCCGCGCGGATGTCATCTCCGGGACTCCCGCCCCGGAGATCGCCGCGTTCCATGCCGAGCGCTACCAGCCGCGCAACGTCGTCATCGCTGCGGCAGGGGCGGTCGAGCACGAACCGTTCGTCGCGCTGGCCTCCGAGCGGCTCGCCGATCTCACGGCAGGCCCACCGCGGGCGGAGTTGCGCCCCGCGACCACCAGCCCGCCGGCCGCTCATTTCGAGCGCAAGGACACCGAGCAGTACCACGTGTGCCTGGGCGCGATCGGGCTCTCGCGCCATGACGATCGCCGGTTCGCGCTGCGCGTACTCGACACGATCTTCGGCGGGACGTCCTCCAGCCGCCTGTTCCAGGAGGTACGCGAGGAGCGCGGCCTGGCCTACGCGGTCTACTCCTTCACCAGCGGCTACCGCGACACCGGCCAGGTCGGCCTGTACCTCGGCACTCGCGCGGACAACCTCGGGCCTGCCATGGCGGTCGTCGGCACCGAGCTCGCGCGGATGCGGGAGTCGCCGGCAAGTGCGGACGAGCTGCGCCGCGCCAAGGAGAACCTCAAGGGCCGGGTGGTGCTGGCGCTGGAATCGACCGGCGCGCGGATGAACCGGCTCGGGTCCGAGATCCTCGCCGGTGAACCGCTGCTGACGCTCGATGAGGTCACCGAGCGAATCGACGCGGTCACGCTGGAGGATCTCGCCGAGCTGACCGCCGAGCTGTGGGCTCCGGAGCGGATCTGCGCCGCCGGGATCGGGCCAGATCGCGCACGGTTTGACGCCGCGCTCGCAGAGGCTGTGCCCGAGATCGTCGCCGCGGGCGTGCAGGGGAGCTGAGCGGGTGGCGCAGCGGCTGCGAGTCGCCGTCGCCGGAGCCGCCGGACGGATGGGCGCCGCCGCGTGCGAGGCGGTCCAGTCCGCCGACGACATGGAGCTGGTGGCGCGCGCGGACCCGGCGCTCGGAGTGGGCGTCGGCGAGGCGCTCGCCTCCCTGCCTGACGTGATGATCGACTTCACCGTGCCGGACGCGGTGGTGGACAACGCCCACCAGGCGGTGGCGGCCGGGGCCCACGTCGTGATCGGCGCGACCGGCTTCGCGATCGCCGAGCTGGATGACCTGCGAGGCGCTCAGGCCAACGTGTTCGTCGCCCCGAACTTCGCGATCGGCGCCGTGCTCATGATGCGCTTCGCCACCGAGGCGTCGCGTCACCTGGCCAGCGCGGAGATCATCGAGCTGCATCACGATCGCAAGCTCGACGCGCCGAGTGGGACCGCCGCGCGCACCGCCGCGCTGATGGAGGAGGCCTCTGGCCACCCGGTGCCGATCCACTCGGTGCGCCTGCCCGGGCTCGTCGCCCACCAGGAGGTCATTCTGGGCGACGTCGGCCAGACGCTGACGATCCGCCACGACTCCATCGACCGGCAGTCGTTCATGCCCGGCGTCCTGCTCGCGGTGCGGCGGGTCGGCACGCTCGAGCAGTCGCCGACCGTCGGCCTGGAGTCGCTGCTCTTCGATGAGTGACCCGCACTTCGAACTGACGCTCCAGGAGCCGATCCGCACCTCGCGCCTGCTGTTGCGGATGCTCCGGGACGAGGACGCGGATGCACTGCACGCCTACCGGTCGATGCCGGAGGTTGCCCGCTATGTGCCGTTTGAGCCGATGAGCCCCGAGCTGATCGCCGAGCGACTGCAGGGCCGTTGGGCACAGACCCGGATCGGCGAGGGCGAAGCGCTCGTCGTCGGCTTCGAACGAGTCGACACCGGAGAGCTGATCGGCGACCTCACGCTGATGATGATCAGCGCCGAGCATCGCGGCGGTGAGATCGGCTGGCTGCTGCACCCCGCCCATGGCGGCCATGGCTTTGCGACCGAGGCTGCGCGCGCGGGGCTGGACCTGATGTTCGGCGCCGGGCTGCACCGGGTGACCGCCCGGGTCGACGCGCGCAACGGACCGTCGCTGCGTCTCTGCGAGCGCCTGGGGATGCGGCGCGAGGCGGCGCTGAACGCCAACGAGTGGTTCAAGGGGGAGTGGTCGGACGAGATCGACTTCGCCCTGCTCGACAGCGAGTGGGCCGCCAGCGCGGCGCGCTGAGTCGGCGCGCGCGGCGCCGTCAGGCGGGCGGCTCGGGCGGGTGGGCCGGCGGCGGCCAGCAGGACCCCACGTCCTCGATCGGCGGGCGGTCCGCGTAGACCTCCGCGGGCGAGCCGGACTCGCGCGGCACCGAATGGCCATAGCGGGCGGCGACCGGATTCGGGAGGTAGCGGATCGTCGCGCCCTCGGTGCGGGTGCCGTACATGAGGATCGCGCAGGGCTCCGCGCCTGCTCCGACGGTGATGTGGGCGGTGCCGGGAGGGCTGTGAAGGTAGTCCCAGGGGCCCATCCGGTGCTCCTCTCCCTCGACGATCGCCACGCACTCGCCGCTCAGCACGAGAAACCCCTCGAGATCCTCCTCGGCGTGGTAGTACCCCGGGCTGTCGCCCGCCCATAGGATGTGAACGCCGATCCCGAGTCTGTCGGAGGGCTCGGGTCCGGACTCGAACGACGTGTATGCGCCGCCGCCCGGATAGCCCCGCCAGCACATCTCAGCCAGGTTGAGGATGTACCAGCCCCCGTCTGCGGGGCGCTGCCCGGTCTCGGTCTGCTCCAGACGCGCCTTCTCGGTCATGACGCCTGCTCCAGGGCGCTCAGCTCCGGGATGAGATCGGCGACCGAGTCAAGCACCCGGCTGGCCCGGAACGGGTGGCGGTCGGCCTCGGCGCGAGTCGTCGATCCGGTGAGTACGAGCACGGTGTGCATCCCCGCCTCCATCCCGCTGATCACGTCGGTGTCCATCCGGTCGCCGATCATCGCAGCCGACTCGGAGTGCGCATCGATCGCGTTGAGGGCGGAGCGCATCATCAGCGAATTGGGCTTGCCGACGTAGTAGGGCTCGATCCCGGTCGCGCGGGTGATCAGCGCGGCCACCGACCCGGTCGCCGGCAGCGGGCCGTCGACCGATGGTCCCGTCGGATCGGGGTTGGTGGCGATGAACCGCGCACCGGAGGCCACCAGGCGGATCGCGAGGGTGATCCGCTCGAAGCTGTAGGTACGCGTCTCGCCGAGCACCACGTAGTCGGGATCTCGCTCGGTCAGCGTGTAGCCGGCGTTGTGCAGGGCGGTGGTGAGGCCGGCCTCGCCGATCACGAACGCCGACCCTCCCGGCCGCTGGTCGTCGAGAAACCTCGCGGTGGCGAGCGCGGAGGTCCAGATCCGGCTCTCGGGCACGTCGATCCCGCTTGCGCGCAGCCGCGCTGAGAGATCGCGCGGCGTGTAGATCGAGTTGTTGGTGAGCACGAGGAACGGCAGGTCGCGCTCACGCAGGCGGTCGATGAACTCGGCGGCCCCCGGGATGGCGCGGTCCTCGTGGACGAGCACGCCATCCATGTCGGTCAGCCAGGCGTGGATCTCGCGGTGGCCCATCACGGACATGGTGACGGATCTCCCGGCGCGGCACACTGGACCCATGGCGGAGACGCTGCTCGACACGCTCGCCGGGATCGCCGGCTCGGCTCATGTACTCAGCGACCCGTCGCTGCGCGCCGGTTACGAGCGCGACTGGACGGGACGCTGGCGCGGCGACGCGCTCGCGGTGGTGCGTCCGGCGGACACCGGGCAGGTCGCCGCCGTGGTGCGCGCCTGCGCCGGCGCCGGGGCGCCGATCGTCACCCAGGGAGGCAACACCGGCCTCGTCGGCGGCGGGGTGCCGCGACCGGCCGGCAGCGGCGGCGGCGGCGCGCGCCAGATCGTCCTGTCGACCACCCGTCTGAACACGATCGACGGCGTCGATACCGGCACCGCACAGCTGGCTGCGGGGGCGGGGGTGACGCTCGCCGACGGGCGACGCGCGGCCCGGGCGGCGGGACTCGACCTCGCACTCGACCTCGCAGCTCGTGAATCGGCGACGCTCGGCGGCCTGCTGGCCTGCGACGCGGGCGGGTTGCGGGCAATGCGTCACGGCACCGCGCGGCGCCAGCTCTCAGGGCTGGAGGCGGTGCTCGCCGACGGCACCATCGTGCGGACCCGGATGTCGGGCCTGGTCAAGGACACGGCCGGCTACGACCTCGGAGCGCTGCTGGTCGGCTCTGAGGGCACGCTCGGGGTGATCACCGCGGTGCGCTGGTCGCTGGTGCCTCGCCGGGATGCGCGGGCGGTCGCGCTCGTCGGGCTCCAGCAGCCCGAGCAGGCGGTTGGCCTCATCCGCGCGCTTCGACCGGCCCTGCCGGAGCTTGAGGTCTGTGAGGTGATGGAACGCGCCGGGATCGAGCTCACGTGCGCCCATCTCGGGATCAACCCCGGATTCGAGCTCACCCCGGTGTGCGTGCTGCTCGAATGCGCCGCGCCGGCGGGAGATCCGCTCGAGGCCCTCGCCGAGTCGCTGGACCGGGCCGGGGTCGCAGACGGCGCGATCACGGCCGCGGACGGGGCGGGCCGCGAGCGGTTGCTGGCGATCCGCGAGGCACACGCGGATGCGATCAACGCACAGGGAGTGCCGCACAAGTTCGACGTCGGTGTGCCGCTCGACGCGCTGGGCGAGTTCTGGAACCGCGTGCGCGACGTGGTGTCCACGCGCGCACCGCGCGCGCGGCCGGTGATCTTCGGCCACCTGGGCGATGGCAACCTCCACGTCAACGTGCTCGGGGTGGGGGAGTCCGAGGCCGAACCGCTCGACGAGGCGGTGCTGGCGCTCGCCGTCGAATGCGGCGGCACGATCAGCGCCGAGCATGGAATCGGCGTCCATAAGGTCCGCCACCTGGGCCTCACCCGCCCGCCCGGGGACCTGGAGGCCATGCGGGCGATCAAGCGCGCGCTCGATCCGGCGTGGATCCTCAACCCCGGCGTCGCCCTGGCGCCGGGGTGAGTGTGATCAACGCCGGGCAGCGAAGCCCGCGTAACCCCTAAAATTCTCAGCGCGAGCCGCGCCGTCGAGGCGGCGGTCGCACGGACGAGAGGTCGTCAGCGACACGATGCCCGAGCGCGGAGCCAGACCCGATGTCCACCCCCTGCAGCGCCGCATCATGCGTGGCTTGCGCGCCCTCAGCTCGCCGCTGCTGCCCGATGACTATCTCGAGCTCGTCAACCCGCTGTGGTCGACGCGGGAGCTGCGTGGGCGGATCGAGTCGATCCGGCCTGAGACGTGGCAGGCCGCAACAGTGACCATCAAGCCGGGATATCGCTGGCGCGGTCACCACCCCGGCCAGTACCTGCGCATCGGGCTCGACATCGAGGGGGTCCGTCACTGGCGGGCGTATTCGCTGACCTCGGATCCACTCAGGCGTGACGGCATGATCGCCATCACGGTCAAGCACGTCGAGACCGGACGGGTCTCGCCCTATCTCGTCCGGCGCGGACGCCCGGGCACGATCGTCTCGCTGGGCGGCGTGGAGGGCGACTTCCGGCTTCCCGAGCGGGTTCCGGCCCGGCTGCTCTTCGTCAGCGCCGGCAGCGGCGTCACCCCGATCGTCTCGATGCTGCGCCATCTGGGACAGACCGGCGAGCTGCGCGACGTGGTGCTGCTGCATTCAGCCCGTCACGCCCACGAGGTGATCTTCGGGGCCGAGCTGCGCGAGCTCGGGCTGACCCAGCCCGGGTTCGTGCTCCACGAACAGCACACCGCGGCGCACGGGCGCATCGGTCCCTCCGATCTCCAGCGACTCGTGCCCGACTGGCGCGCCCGTGAGCTCTACATCTCCGGTCCCGCCGCCATGCTCGACGCGTTCGCCGCTCACTACGCGCAGGCCGGGCTCTCCGAACGACTGCATACCGAGCGCTTCCAGCCGCGGCTCGGGCTGCCGGCAGGTCCGGCTGGATCCGGGGGGTCGATCCGGTTCCTGCGCTCGGGCCGCGACGCCGACTCCGACGGTCGCACCGCGATCCTCGAGGCGGGAGAGTCCGTCGGCCTCGAGCTTCGCCACGGCTGCCGGGAGGGCATCTGCCACACCTGTGTCGGTGAGCTGCGCTCCGGGATGGTGCGCGACCTGCGGACCGGCCGGCTGCACGGCGGGGCCGGTCAGACCGTCCGTACCTGCATCCACGCCCCCGAGGGACCGATCGAGATCGACCTGTGAATTCTGAAAGGCATGTCATGACCCCCGCCGCCAACCCGTTGCACCGCCTCACCGAGGCGCAGGTCGAGGCGCTCGGACGCGAGCTCGACGAGCTCCACGACGAGGTGCGGGCCGATCTGGGGGAGCGCGACGCGCGCTACATCCGCTCGATGATCGGACTCCAGCGCCGCCTCGCGCTGCTCGGCCGCGCCGAGCTGATCGCGTCCCGCTGGCGCGGGCCGTGGGCGCTGGGCGCGGCCACCCTCGGGCTGGCCAAGATCCTCGAGAACATGGAGATCGGGCACAACGTCCTGCACGGGCAGTGGGACTGGATGAACGACCCGGTGATCAACTCCCGGGCATGGGACTGGGACACCGCCTCCACCGCTGAGGCGTGGCGGCACTCCCACAACTACGTCCACCACACCTACACCAACATCCTGGGCAAGGATCGTGACCTGGGCTACGAGATCATGCGGATCGACCCGGCCCAGCGCTGGAATCCGGTCTATCTCCTGCAGCCGGTCTACAACATCCTGTTGTCGGTGTTCTTCGAGTGGGGCGTTGCGCTGTACGACCTCGACTACGCGGCGATCGGCAAGGGTGAGAAGACGCCGGAGGAGGTGTGGGCGCAGATCGGCGGCATCGCCGGCAAGGCCCGCGCACAGATCGTCAAGGACTACGTCGCCTGGCCGCTCATCAGCGGCCTGGTGATGCTCGCGATCGAGACCGCGGTGCTGTCGGCACGTGACCAGGAGGAGGGCGTCTCCAGGCCCAGGCGGCGGGGGCGGCGCTCGAGACGGCGCAAGCCCGCCGCGCGGGCGCTGGTCGCCCAGCTCGTCGCCCGCCGGGCTTTCCGCGAGCCGTTCGTCCGCACCGTCACCGCCGACATCGCCGCCAACCTGATTCGCAACGTCTGGTCCTACGCGATCATCTTCTGCGGTCACTTCCCCGACCAGACCTACACGTTCACCGAGCAGGAGACGGCGCGGGAGACGCGGGGTGGCTGGTACGGCCGCCAGTTGCTGGGCTCGGCGAACATCGAGGGGGGGCCCCTCTTCCACGTGATCAGCGGCAATCTCGGCTTCCAGGTCGAACACCACCTGTTCCCGGACATGCCGAGCACCCGCTACGCGGAGATCGCGCCCCGGGTCCGCGACATCTGCGAGCGCTACGAGCTGCCCTACAACAGCGGCCCGTTCCTGCGCCAGCTCGCCATGGTGCAGCGCACGATCCTGCGTCTGGCGTTCCCGGGCGGGCAGGCCCGGCCCAAGCCGGGGCCCTACCGTGCCCCCGACGGCTGCGAGCCGCGCGCGCAGGCCCCGGATCTCGCCCAGGCGGCCTGACCCGGTCGGCGAGACCGGTTCTGGACGGTCGCGGATCGAGAAGCCCCGCTCTCCGATAGCGTTCCGCGGCCATGTCAGTCGAGGTCAAGCCGGTGCGCGGCCTGCGGGAGCTGAGGGCGTTCGTCGACCTTCCCTACCGGCTGCACAAGCACACCCAGTGGATCCCGCCGCTCAAGGAGGAGCGCTACCTGTTCATGATGCGGCGGTTCAACGCGTTCTTCACCCATGGCGACGCCGAGTACTTCCTGGCGCGCCGTGACGGACGGGTCGTCGGACGGATCACCGCACACGTCGACTACGCGTTCAACGACTACCACAGCAGCCGGACCGGGAACTTCGGCTTCATCGAGTTCGAGGACGACCAGGAGATCGTCGACGCGCTGCTGGGCGCGGCGGAGAGCTGGCTTCGCGAGCGCGCGATCGAGCGGATGCTCGGACCGATGGACTTCACGATCAACGACGAGGGCGGCATCCTGATCGAGGGCTACGAGCTCGAGCCCCAGGTCCGTCACCCGTGGCATCCGCGGTACTACCGCGAGCGGATGGAGCAGGCAGGTCTGGTCAAGGCGATGGACAACTACAGCTGGAGCCTGGACGTGTCCAATCGCGACCGGCTCGATCCGCGGCTGCCGCGCATCGCCGATCGCGCGCGGACCAAGTACGGCATGACCATCCGCAAGATGAGCCGCCGAGGTCTGCGTCGCGATCTCGACGAGTTCGCCCGCGTCTACAACGCGGCCTGGTCGCACAACTGGGGGTTCGTCCCCTACTCGAAGGCCGACCTCGATATGTACTGGTTCGACCAGCAGCTCATCTACTCGCGCGACTGGTACATGGTCGCCGAGATCGACGGTCAGACCGTCGGGATCGCGATCACGATCCCCGACGTGGCCCAGATCTACAAGCTGATGCGCGGCCACTTCCTTCCGGTCGGCTGGATCTTCTACGCGTTGCGCCACCGGATCATCGACCGGCTGCGCGTCGGGTTCCTCGGCGTGATGCCGGAGTTCGAGCACACCGGCGTGGCGGCCGCGCTCTACATGGAGCACTTCGATGTCGCCGAGCGCTCCCGGGAGAAGCGCGGGGAGGCGGGGTTCATCCTGGAGACCAACCACTCGATGAACCGCGCGCTGGAGGCGATGGGCGGCACGATCGTCAAGCGCTGGCGCATCTACGAGCGGTCGCTGAGCTGACCGATCCGGTCGGCCGCGAGGACGTTGACGCCCCCGCCCCTGCGATAATGAGGGACGTGCCCCTGGATCTCGGCAGGATCATCACCGCGATGGTGACGCCGTTCGACGCGCGTGGCCGCGTCGACGAGGATGCGATGGTGCGACTCATGCATCACCTCGTGGACCACGGCACGGAGGCGCTGGTCGTCTGTGGCACCACGGGTGAGGCGGCGACGATGGACGACGAGGAGCATCTGCGGGTCATCGAGATCGCCGTCGGCGAGATGCGGTCGATCTGCCCGGTCATCGCCGGCGTGGGCTCCAACGACACCCGCCACGCGGTCAAGCTCACCGAGCGCGCCACCGCCATCGGCCCGAACGCGCTGCTGTCGGTCAACCCGTACTACAACCGGCCGAGCCGCCGCGGGATCGTCGCGCACTACCGCGAGGTCGTGCGCGCCACCGACCTGCCGATCGTGCTCTACAACATCCCGCAGCGCACCGGCGCCGATCTGCCCAACGAGTTCCTCGACGAGCTGGCCCAGCTGGACCGCATCGAGGCGGTCAAGCAGGCCAACCACGCGAACCTCGCCCCGATCGACGGCCTCTCGATCTACGCCGGCAATGACGACATGCTCGCCGACGTGCTCGACCTCGGGGAGCCGGGTGGGATCCTCACCGGCAGCCACCTGTTCGCGTCGGAGATGCGGCGGATGGTGGACGAGCCCGAGAGCCGCCGTGAGATCCACGACTCGCTGGCCGACGTGTACCGCGATTTCGCCGTCGCGCCCGCTGCCTGCTCGGTCAAGGCCGCGCTCAATTTGATCGGTGTGCCCGTCGGCGCACCGCGCCTTCCGTACGTCGAGCTCGACGAGTCCGAGCTCTCGGTCGTCCGCGGTCTGCTGGAGCGCCGCGGTCTCCTGGCGCACGCGGCGTGAGCGGGACACTGCGCGTCCTGCCGCTGGGCGGCCTGGGCGAGATCGGCAAGAACATGACGGTGCTCGAGTACGAGGAGCGGCTCGTCGTGATCGATACCGGCCTGCGCTTCCCGACGGCCGACATGCTCGGCATCGATCTGGTGCTCCCCGACTTCGCCTATCTGCGCGAGCGCGCCGACCAGATCGAGGCGATCGTCATCACCCACGGCCATGAGGACCACCTGGGCGCACTGCCCTGGGTGATCCGCGAGCTGCGCCGGGAGCTCGGCGCGGACTCCAACCCGATTGGCCCGGCGATCTATGGCGGTCCGCTCACGATCGCGATGGCCCGCTCCAAGCTCGACGAGCACAACCTCCGGGATGTCGACTTCCACGATGTGCCGACGGGCGAGGAGATCCAGGCCGGGCCGTTCACGCTGGAGCTCATCCACATGACCCACTCGATCCCCGACTCGTGCGCGGTCGCAGTCACCACCGAGCTCGGGACGGTCCTGCTCACCGGCGACTACAAGTTCGACCAGACGCCGGTCGACGGCGGCCCGGCCGATTTCGCACGGCTGGCCGAGCTCGGCTCCGACGGCGTGCTACTGCTGTGCGGCGATTCGACGAACGCCGACCGGCCGGGGTTCTCGCCCTCCGAGCGCGGCGTCGGGCCGCACCTGGAGGAGGTGTTCGCCCGCGCGGAGGGGCGGATCATCGTCACCAGCTTCGCCTCGAACATCCACCGCGTCCAGCAGGTCGTCGACGCCGCCGGAGCGCTCGGGCGCAAGGTCGCGCTGGTCGGCCGCTCGATGCGCAAGAACGTGAACATCGGACGCTCGCTGGGGCACATCGAGGTCCCGGAGGGCATGCTGATCCAGCCTCATGAGATCGAGCAGTTCCCCGATCACCGCATCGTCGTCATCTCGACCGGGTCGCAGGGCGAGCCGCTGTCGGCCCTGCGGCGCATGGCCTACGACGACCATCGCCAGGTGACGTTGCACGAGGGCGACACCGTCGTCTTCTCGGCGACGCCGATCCCCGGCAACGAGCGGGCGGTCAACGAGACGATCGATCGGCTCTACCACATCGGGTGTGAGGTGATCACACCCCGGGAGGCTCCGATTCATGCCTCGGGCCACGGGTACGCGGAGGAACTGAAGCTGATGCTCAACCTCGTGCGGCCGCGCTACGTGATGCCGATCCACGGCGATCACAAGCGGATCCGCCTGCACGCGGAGCTCGCCGAGGCGATCGGCATCGATTCCGACCGGATCTTCGAGTCCGAGAACGGCCTGCCGCTCGACATCACCGAGAGCAGCGCCGCGTTCGCAACTCCGGTGCAGTCGGGGATGATCTTCGTCGACGGCGTCAACATCGGCGACCCTGCGGACGTGGCGTTGCGCGACCGCCGGATGCTCTCCGACGACGGCATCTTCATCGTGGTGGCGACGATCTCGGAGCAGACCGGGGAGTCGGTCGTCCCGCCCGAGGTCATCTTCCGCGGGGTGCCGTTCGTCGAGCAGGGCGACGACCTGGTCAACGACATCCGTCTCGCGGTCGAGGAGTCGCTGTCAGAGGCGGCGCGCGAGGGGATCCGCGAGATCGATCTGCTCCAGGAGGAGCTCCACGACGATCTCGCGGCGTTCGTCTATGACCGGTTGCGCCGGCGGCCGATGGTCCTGCCGGTCGTCGTCGTGGTCTGATCCCCGGGCGGGTTCCCGGGCTCGGCCGCGACCGTCGAGCCGTCCCGGCCGACGATCTCTCCTGACGGGGAGGCGTCCTGGCGATGCTCCTGGGGCAGATGGATCACGAAGCGGGTGCCCTTCATCTCCGCGTCGGGTGCGGTCGGCTCCAGCCGCACCGTCCCGCCGTGCGCCTCGGCGACCGACCGCACGATCGCCAGACCGAGCCCCGAGCCGCGGGCGCCGTCGCGTCCGCCGCGCACGAACCGCTCGAACACGCGATCTGAGAGCTCGGCGGGGATGCCGGGCCCCTCATCCTCCACGATCAGCTCCGTGTCGGTGCCGATCGTCGAGGTCTGGGCGCGCACCCGTGTCCCGGGCGGCGTGTGACGGACCGCGTTCTCCAGCAGGTTGAGGATCAGGCGGTGCAGCTCGTCACGGGCGCCGAGCACCGGGGCCGGCTCGGCATGGATGAGCAGCTCATGCCGGTCGCCCATCGGCCCGAGCTCGGCGGCCGCCTCGATCAGGATCTGGCCCAGGTCGGTGGGGCGGTGCGGCTGCGAGCGCCGGGCGTCGGCGCGCGCCAGCAGCAGCAGATCCCCGACCAGGCGGCGCATCCGGCGGGTGGAGCGCAACGCCGCCTCGGCGGTCTCAGACTGCTCGCCCTCGAGCTCCTCGGCGAGGATCTCGAGATTCGCCAGCACGCTGGTGAGCGGCGTTCGCAGCTCGTGAGAGGCGTCGGCGACGAACTCTCGCTGGCGCTCGAGCATCGTCTGCGTGCGTGTCCGTGACGCGTCGAGTGCGCCGAGCATCCCCTCCAGCGTGCGTGCCAGCTCGGCGATCTCGTCCTCGGCCTCGGGGTGGGGGATCCGCCGGCGGGTGTCCTCGGTGCGCCCGATCTCACCCGCGGCCCGGGTCAGCTCCTTGATCGGCGACATCGCGCGATCGGAGACGAACAACCCGGCGAGCAGGGCGAGCACCGCGCCGCCGAGTACCCCGAGCAACAGGAACGCCTGGACCCGCGCGAGCGTCTGGTCGATGTCCGACAGCGGCTGGGCGTAGAGCAGTGTGGCCTTGAAGGACTTGGGGCGCACCGGGATGTTGGTGCGCACGATCACGCGGTAGCCCGCCTCGTCGAACCGCCCCGGACGGGTCGGCATCACCGTGAACGGGACGTTCTCACGCTTGCGTCTGGGCGGCAGCGGGCGCTGGGCGCACAGCAGGTTGTTGGTGAAGCCGTCGAATACCCGGATGACCGCATGCTCGGCGGCGGCGAACGAGCCGAGGTTGAGCGGGCTGCAGTTGGTGCTCTCGTTCCTGATCTTCACCTGCTTGGTCAGCTGCGAGCTCAGTCGCGCGCTGGCGGTGATCAGCTGGGTGTCGAACTGGCTGCGGACCTGGCGGTTGGTGAGGATGCCGACGATCACGGCGAAGCTCGCCAGGATCACGAACGTGAGCGCCGCCGAGCCGCCGGCCAATCGCCAGCGGATCGGAACGGACCTATACGCGGAGAACGTACCCCGCGCCGCGGATCGTGTGTAGGAGCCGAGGCTCGCCACCGGCTTCCAGCTTTCGTCGCAGGTTGGACACGAAGACTTCGATCGTGTTCGTCATCGAGAACGGGTCATAGCCCCAGACCTCGTCCAGCAGCCGCTGACGCGAGATCACGATCCGCTCGTTGCGCATCAGGTACTCGAGCAGCTCGAACTCACGCTGGGTCAATTCGACCAGACGGTCCCCGCGCATCACCTCGTGGGTGTCGGGGTTCAGCTTCAGATCGCCGACGGCCAGGTTCGCCTGTCCGCGCGGCGGCCGGCGGCGCAGCAGCGCGCGCAGCCGTGCGAGCAGTTCCTGGCGCTCGAACGGCTTGACCAGGTAGTCGTCGGCGCCGGTGTCGAGTCCCTCGACCCGGGACTCGACCGCATCGCGCGCGGTGAGCACGAGGATCGGGACGTCGTCCTCGGACGCGCGCAGCGTGCGCGCGACGTCCAGCCCGTCCAGGTCGCCGGGGAGGCCGAGGTCGAGGATCACCAGATCGGGCAGGAAGCCATGGACCGCATCCAGGCCCGAGCGGCCGTCCTCGGCGACGCGGACCTCATAGCCCTCCATCCGCAGCGAGCGCTGGAGCACCTGAGCGATGGCGTCGTCGTCCTCGACGACGAGCACGCGCGGTGGGCGGTCGAAATCGGCCATCTCGAGGCGGGATGGTACGGGGCATCGGGGAGGACGGGCCGCGTTCTTACCGGGCGTTTAGGGCGTGGGGAGGAGCCCGGCCGCGCGCGTCGAAGCAGTGAACCCGCACGATGCCCGCCTCGACGAAGTCCCGCACCGCCGCCACTCGCAAGCGGGCCACCAGCTCCACGAGCAAGCGCCGTCCCGCCGCGAAGGGCCGTGGCCAGCCGGCCACGCGCACGGGGTCCAACGTGCCGAAGACCCGGGCGCGGCGGTCACTGCTGGCCTCCCGCGGTCCGTCGCTCGGGCGTGGGGGACCGGCCCTGGAGAGCCATCACGTCGACATAGCCGCACTTGCGCTGGTCGCGGTCGGCATCTTCATCTCGGGCGTGGCCTACGCAGGGTGGTCGGGCGGCGCCCTCGGCAACGGCGCGGTCACCGTGCTGCGGTTCCTGTTCGGGGCACTGGGCTACGTCGTGCCCGCCGCGTTCGTCGCCGCCGGCGCGCTGATCCTGCTGCGCGAGCTGCGCCCGCCCGCGCGCCCATTGCGGACGGGCACGATCTGCCTGACGATCGCGCTCACGCTCGGCCTGGCCGCGGGGACGTTCGGGATCGGCCCGGGCGCCGCGCCCGCGGGCGAGCTGTGGCGCGCGGCCGCCCTGGAGCGGCGCGGCGGCATCCTCGGTGGCGCCGAGTACTGGGTCTGCGCGCACCTGATCTCACACGCGGGGGCCGACATCCTGGCGGTGTTCCTGCTCGTGGCGGGCGCCATCCTGGTCAGCGGGGCCGGTCTGGCCGGCGCGCTGCGGATGACCGGCGCGCACGTCGCGAGCACCGGGCGCGCGCTGCGCGAGGTCAGCGGGGTCGGTGGCGACCGTCCGGCGACCCGCCGCCCTGCGACAGCTGCCGCCACGAGCGCAGCGGGGGAGCGGATCCGTGGCCGGCGCTCGGTACTCGCAGACCCCGAAGGGGAGGAGTTCGATCCGCTCGCCGGCGCCGACGCGGCCGCTGGTGAGGAGATCGTCGTGCGGGCCGTGGAGCCCGCGCTCGGCGAGTTGCCCGTGCCCGATCCCGACGGCGGATCCGCGGATCCGGCCGCGGACGGTCTCGACGCGTTGCCGGAGCTCGGCATGGAGGATGAGCCCGCGCAACTGGAGCTCGACGGGGACGCCGCCGACGGACGGTCAGGCCCTGGCCGGGAGGTCGACGAGGGAGATCTCACTCCCCAGGGCCGCTACCGCGCGTCGGTGACCGAGGACCCGGACTTCGTCTGGCGGGTGCCCAGCCCGCGCAACCTGACTCGCTCGACCGGCGCCGAGGCGCGGCCGGACACCGCGGGTCAGGCACAGACCGCACGCTCCCTGGTCGAGGCGCTCGGCCATTTCGGGATCGACGCGCAGGTCGTGGGCAAGGTCTCGGGCCCGCACATCACGCGGTACGAGATCCGCCTGGCGCCGGGCGTGAAGATGAGCAAGGTCGCCAACCTCAAGGACGATCTCGCCTACGCGCTGGCCGCCACCGACATCCGCATCCTCGCTCCGATCCCGGGCAAGCAGGCGGTCGGCATCGAGGTGCCCAATGCGCGCCGGCGGATCGTGCACCTCGGCGACGTGCTGAGCCCCGCCCCCGAGGACTGGTCGCCGCTCACCGTGTGGCTGGGCAAGGACATCGCCGGCAAGGCGATTGGCGCCGACCTGGCGAAGATGCCGCATCTGCTCGTCGCGGGCACCACCGGCGCGGGCAAGTCGGCTTGCGTGAACGCGATGCTCTCCTCGATCCTGCTGCGGGCCACGCCCCATGAGGTGCGGCTCGTGCTCGTCGACCCCAAGCAGGTCGAGCTCAACCACTACGAGTCGATCCCGCACCTGCTCACCCCGGTGATCACCAGCCCGCGCAAGGCCGCCAATGCCCTCCAGAACCTCGTGCGCGAGATGGAGCAGCGCTACTCGATCATGTCGCTCGCGCGCACTCGCAGCCTGCCGGAGCTCAACCGGGTGCGCGAGTCCCGCGGCGAGCCGCCGTTGCCCTACATCCTGTGCGTCATCGACGAGCTCGCCGACCTGATGATGGTCGCACCCGCCGACGTCGAGGACTCCATCATCCGCCTGGCGCAGAAGGCCCGCGCGGTCGGCATGCATCTCGTGCTGGCGACCCAGTCGCCGCGCGTCGACGTCATCACCGGCATGATCAAGGCGAACGTCCCGTCCCGGATCGCGTTCGCGGTCTCCAGCCAGACCGACTCCCGCGTGATCCTCGACCAGAACGGCGCCGAGTCGCTGCTCGGCCAGGGCGACATGCTGTTCTCCCCGGTCGGCTCGTCGCGGCTGCAGCGCATCCAGGGTGCGTTCATCGATGAGCCCCAGATCCTGGAGATCACGGAGGCGTGGCGTAAGCAGGGCGAGCCCGATCTGCACGAGGAGCTGCTGGAGGAGGTCGAGTCCGAGGACGGCGGCGATGGCGGCGCGGCGGAGGACCCCAACGACGCCGATTCCGATCCGCTGCTCGAGGAGGCGATCTCGCTCGTCGCGCAGATGGGCACAGCGTCGACCTCGATGCTCCAGCGGAGGCTGCGGCTCGGCTATACCCGCGCTGGGCGCCTGATCGACATGCTCGAGCGGCGCGGGATCATCTCGGGCTATGAGGGGTCCAAGCCCCGGCAGGTGCTGATCAGCGAGTCCGACGTGCCGCGCATCCTCACCAACCTCGCCGAGGCCGACCGGGGCTCCTCGTCGTCGAGCTCACCCGCCTCCAGCGCGCCGGCGCCGGTCGAGGTCGCCCCTCCGGTTGCGGCCGAGGCCGATGAGACGGCCGTCCGGCGGTTCGAGCCGGGCACGCCCGACGGGCCTCCTGCAACCCCGACCGACGAGGCCTAGCGAGGGCTGCGGCCCACCGCCCACGGGCGGACGCGCCGGTAGCCTTGCTCAACGGAATGGACGAGATCGGTAGCCAGCTGCGCGAGGCGCGCATGCGCATGCGCATCGACACCGGCGAGGTGGAGCTGCGCACGAAGATCCGCGCCAAGTACCTGCGCGCGATGGAGAACGAGGAGTGGGATCTGCTCCCCGGCGAGGTGTACGTCCGCAGCTTCCTGCGCACCTACGCGGACTTCCTGGGACTCGACTCGCGCGCGTTGCTCGACGAGTTCCGCCGGCGCTACGAGAAGCCCTCCGATCACGAGCCGCCGCCGATCGCGCCTCCCGGCCGTGACCGGCGCGACCGAGACCGGCGTCGCCAACCGGGCGGGCCGATCGGGGTGCCGCCCTGGGCGATCGTGCTGGTGGTCCTGGTCATCGTCGCGGGGGTGCTGTACTTCGTCGGCAAGCACAACGGCAACAACAATCAGAACGCGGGCAACACCGGGGTCCACCACACGGTGACGACGACGAGCAGCCACCGGCACCATCATCACGTCCGCCATCATCACACCGCGACCAAGCACCCGGCCCCGAGCACGGTGACGGTGGCGCTGACGGCGACGAGCGCGACGAGCACCTTCATCTGCCTGGAGAACGCCCATGGCGTACATCTGGTCGACGGCAACTATGCGGCCGGCCAGCCGATCCCCAGCGGGACCGCCAAGAAGCTGCTGCTCACCGTCTCCAGCCCGTCGGTGACGATCAAGGCCAACGGCAAGACGATCGCCAACACGGCGACCACCGCGCCGGTCACCTACCGGATCCTGCCGACCGGCCACAGCGTGATCACGTCGACCACGCCGAACATGACCTGCGGCGCGTGAGCGCGGACCCGCCACCGGACAGCTCGGCCGCATCGACGACCGGTCGTGTCCCCAGGGCCGGGATCCTCGTGACCGGTACCGAGGTGCTGACCGGGATCATCACCGACCGCAACGGCCCATGGCTGTCTGAGCGGCTGCGCGAGCTCGGCGTCGACCCCGCGATGATCGAGATCGTCGGTGACCGCCCCGAGGACCTGCTCGTCGCGCTGCAGGGAATGCGCGCGGCCGGGATGTCGCTGATCATCACCAGCGGCGGGCTCGGACCGACCGCGGACGATCTCACCGCGGAGATCGTCGGTCGCTTCTCCGGGCGCGAGATGGTGCTCGACGACGCGCTCGAGGAGCGGATCGCGGAGATCCTGCGACCGCTGATGCGCCGCTGGGCGAACCTCGACCAGGAGGCGGTGCGCCGCGCCAACCGCAAACAGGCGGTGATCCCCGAGGGATCCACGGTGCTGGACCCGATCGGCACCGCACCCGGGCTGGTCGTGCCCTGGCATGGGTCCGGAGCCGACGGACCGGGCCCGACCGTCGTCGTGCTGCCCGGTCCCCCCGGGGAGCTGCGCCCGATGTGGGAGATGGCGGTCAGAACCGACCCGTTCGAGACGGCGATCGCCGGGGCGACGCAATACCGTCGTGAGATCGTGCGGCTCTACGGGCTGCCCGAGTCCGAGATCGCCGCCACGCTGGAGGCTGCGACAGCCGCCGGTCTGCAGCTCGGCGGGTTGGAGATCACGACGTGCCTGAGGCGGGGCGAGATCGAGATCGCGACGCGCTACGAGCCGTCCGCGCAGGATGAATACGACGCGATGCTCGGCTTCATCCGCGAGCGGCACGGCCGGATGCTCTTCTCCGAGGATGGGTCGACGGTCGACGACCAGGTGGCCGAACTGCTGCTCTCGGACGGGGCGACGCTGGCGGTCGCGGAGTCATGCACCGCGGGTCTGCTCGCCGCTCGCCTCACCGAGCGCGCTGGATCCTCGGCCTACTTCCTCGGCGGCGGCGTCGTGTACTCCAACGAGGCCAAGACGCTGATCGCGGGAGTGCCGGCGGAGTTGATCGAGCGCGACGGCGCCGTATCGGTGGCGGTCGCCGGCGAGCTCGCCTCGGGGATCGCCTCGCGCCTCGGCGCGACCTACGGGGTCGGGATCACGGGGGTCGCCGGCCCTGGCGGCGGCACGCCGGAGAAGCCGGTCGGCCTGGTCTGCATCTCGGTGTGCAGCGCCGATGGGCGGCAGATCACGCGCGCCCCGCAGATGCCCGGCAGTCGCGCCGACGTCCGTGACCGCTCGGTGACCGTTGCGATGCACCTGCTGCGCCGGCTGCTGCTGGGCGACTCCGACGCGGACGTGGACTCGCGGGCGGCCGACGGCCGCGCGGTGTGAGCGGCGGCCCGGGCGGCCGTGCGCGGCTGTTCGTCGCCCTCACTCTCGAGGCCGAGGTGTGCGAGCGATTGGCGGGCTGGGCGCGGGAGATGGTGGCTGCAGACGGAGTTGGCGGGGAGCCCGGCGGGGGGAAGCCCGGCGGCCGGGAGTCCGGCGAGGGGAAGCCCGGAGTGCGCCTGCTCGACGCCGAGGCGCTGCACCTGACGCTGTGCTTTCTCGGCGGAGTCTCGCTGAGCGCGGTCGATGGGATCTCGACGGCGATCTCGGACGTCGTCGGCGTTGCAGTCGGTGCAGCCGGGGGTCCGCTCGTGTTCGAGCCCGAGACGGTCCGCTGGCTGCCTCCGGGTCGGCCCCGGGTGTGCGCGGTCTCGCTGCGCGATCGCGGCGGGCGAGCGGCCGGGCTGCAGGCGGCGCTCAGCGCGAGGCTGGCGGCCGGTGGGTGGTATGCGCCCGAGCGACGGGAGTGGCTGGCGCACGTGACGGTCGCCCGGGTTTCACGGGGCGCTCGTGCGGCCCGAGCCGGCGACCCACCGCCGCCGGCGATGGAGCCGTTTGGCGCGGCGGGGATCGCATTGATGCGCTCGTGGCCGGGATCGCGCTACGAGGCACTCGCCCGGGTCGCGCTGTGAGGCGCCGCCACGGTGGGGGTGGGGGAACCTCTGTCCGCCTGGGGAGGACGAACCTTCCCCGCTGAGCCCGTCGGGCGGCTCGGGCCGCCTCAACATCCGGGCGACGCCCACACGGACACGATCGACCACGAAATCGGCACACAGATGTGACGTCCATGTCTTGTTCGGTGACAGCTGTCGGGCCTACGGTGGGAGCAGTTCGAGCGGGGGGTGAACGGAACGGGCGTTCGACTCGGTTCCGTCCGACCCTCCGCCTACCGTGACCGTTCCAACGCGCGATGACCACAGGAGCCAGAGAATGAGCGTGAACGACAGAGGCGCAAACGTCGGCGCGCCCGATCCCAAGGCCGACGCCAAGCGGCAGGCCGCCCTCCAGGGCGCGCTGACCCAGATCGAGCGTCAGTTCGGCAAGGGGACGGTGATGCGGATGGGCGACCCCGGTGCGCGCGTCAACTGCGACGCGATCCCCACCGGTGCGCTCTCGCTCGACATCGCGCTCGGCATCGGTGGCGTGCCCCGCGGTCGCATCGTGGAGGTCTTCGGCCCGGAGTCCTCGGGCAAGACGACGCTCGTCTACCACATCATCGCCGAGGCCCAGAAGCTCGGAGGCGTGTGCGCGTTCGTCGACGCCGAGCACGCGATGGACCCGCTCTACGCCCAGCAGATCGGGGTGGACATCGACGAGCTGCTCGTCTCTCAGCCCGACTACGGCGAGCAGGCGCTGGAGATCGTCGACATGCTCATCCGCTCGGGTGCCGTGGACCTGGTCGCCGTCGACTCGGTCGCCGCGCTGACGCCGCGTGCGGAGCTCGAGGGCCAGATGGGCGACCAGACCGTCGGCGCTCAGGCGCGGATGATGTCCCAGGCGATGCGCAAGCTCGCCGGCAACCTCAACCGTGCACAGACGCTCTGCCTGTTCACCAACCAGATCCGTGAGAAGGTCGGCGTCATGTTCGGCTCGCCGGAGACCCAGCCGGGTGGCCGGGCGCTGAAGTTCTACTCCTCGCAGCGGTTGGACATCCGCCGTATCGAGACGCTCAAGGACGGCACCGAGGCGGTCGGCAACCGGGTGCGGGTCAAGGTCGTCAAGAACAAGGTCGCGGCGCCGTTCAAGCAGGCCGAGTTCGACATCGAGTTCGGCAAGGGCATCTCCACCTCGGGCTGCCTGCTCGACTACGGGATCGAGCACAACATCGTCACCAAGTCGGGCTCGTTCTTCTCCTACGGCGACGAGCGTCTCGGTCAGGGCCGCGGGAACGCCAAGGCATTCCTCGACGAGCATCCCGAGATGTCCGCCGAGATCCAGGAGAAGATCTACGCCGCGCTCGGGCTCAGCCGTGATCTCGTCAAGGAGATCGAGCACGACGAGGAGCAGGCCGGCTCGCTGGCAGCGGTGGAGACAGCGGCCTAGACCCGGCCGCCGTCACGCCGTCGTCCGCCGCGCTGAGTGGCGATGAGCGCCGCCGAGCGCACACCGCAGACCGAGGAGGAGCGACAGGCCCAGGCGCTTGCCTGGGCGCTGTCGCTCGTCAACCGGCGGGAGCGCACGACCGCCGAGGTCCGCGCCCACCTCGCTCGTAAGGGTGTCTCAGAGGTGACCGCGGAGGGCGTCGTCGAAGCGCTCGTCGATCAGAGGCTCGTCGACGACGCTCGGTTCGCGGAGATGTTCGTCTCCGACAAGCGGACGCTCGAGCAGTGGGGGAGTGAGCGGATCCGGCGCGGGCTGGCCGAGCGTGGTGTCGACCGTGAACTCGCCGAGCGGGCGCTCGCGGCCACCGATGAGGTGGATCTGGCCGGCGGGGGCGAGCCGCAGACCGAGCTCGATCGCGCCCTCGAGCTGCTGCGCCGGCGGTTCCCCGAGCCGCCGCGTGAGCGGCGCGACCGGGATCGTGCGCTCTCGATGCTGCTGCGCAAGGGCTATGAGTCAGAGCTTGCGGTCGACGCGCTGGCGGCTCACGGGCGCGCTGCCTGACCTGCCCGGCCGCGCGCTTGCGGCCATTGCGGAGGCACCGTTGCGGTACTACGATGACCGCAGTGAACGACGGTCCTCGCGACCCATGAAATTCCAGCAAAAACCAGTGATCCAGAATCCGTTGAAATTCGGCATTTCCACCGTCGACGGGCCGTGTCCGCGGCCTGAATTGGAGGTCTGAGGCCACTCGCCCGCCTCGTAGCGTTCGGCGTCCCGCCTGTCTGGCGGCCGGGCGCCGTGCCGGATCCGTTCGTGCGACTGCACGGACCGGTCGTTCGCTCTCACATCACAAATGACTGAAGGGACGTGGCCGCCTACGCGGTCACGTGAGAGGAACGACAATGGAAGTGATCGTAGGGGCCGCCGTGATCGCGTTGGGCATCGTCCTCGCCGCGGTTGTGTACGGACGCACCCGCCCCGGAGCACATGCCGCGCAGGCCGCACCGGCGGCGACGCCGCCGGCCACGGAGTCATCCACCGCTGCCGCCACCGCGAGCGCGCTGCAGGCCGCCCTGGCCGAGCGCGGGGAACTCCTCGAGCGACGTGAGGGAGCGATAGCGAACGCCGAGGCCGAGCTCGAGCTCGAACGTGAGTCGCTCGCCGGTCAGCGGGCTGAGGCCGAGCGTCGCCTGGAGCAGCTCGCGGGCATGTCGGCCGCGCGCGCCAAACAGGTCCTGCTTCAGGAGATCGAGGACCAGGCCAAGCAGGACTCCGCGCGCCGGATCCGCCAGATCGAGGAGGAGACCAAGCGCGAGGCCGAGCGCCGCGTGCGCAACATCCTCTCGGTCGTGATGCAGCGGCTCGCCGCCGGCCATGCCGCCGAGACCACCGTCTCGGTCGTCCAGCTCTCCTCCGACGACATGAAGGGCCGCATCATCGGCCGGGAGGGCCGTAACATCCGCGCGCTGGAGAACATCACCGGCGTCGACTTCATCATCGACGACACCCCCGGGGCGGTCGTGCTCTCCGGCTTTGACGGTGTGCGGCGCGAGCTCGCCCGGCTCACGCTCGAGAAACTGCTCCAGGACGGCCGAATCCATCCCGCCCGGATCGAGGAGACCTACTACCAGACCAAGTCCGAGCTCGAGGCGCACATCGTGGAGCTCGGCGAGCAGGGGGCGTTCGACGCGGGCGTGCAGAGCCTGCACCCCGAACTGATCAAGATGCTCGGCCGCTTGCGGTTCCGCACAAGCTACGGCCAGAACGTGCTGGCCCACTCGATCGAGGTGGCGCACCTGTCGGCGATGATGGCCGACGAGCTCGGGGCGAGCCCCAAGACCGCGCGCCGCGCCGCGTTGCTGCACGACATCGGAAAGGCGGTCACGCACGAGGTCGAGGGTCCGCACGCGCTCGTCGGCGGGGACGTGGCCCGCCGCTACGGCGAGGACGAGGCAGTCGCCCACGCCATGGAGGCCCACCACAACGAGGTCGAGCCCCAGACGATCGAGGCCGTCATCGTCCAGGCCGCCGACGCGCTCTCGGGCGCACGGCCGGGCGCCCGCGGCGAATCGCTGGAGCAGTACGTCAAGCGCCTGCGCGACCTCGAGCACATCGCCACGCGCCACCCCGGCGTCGAGAAGGTCTACGCCATGCAGGCCGGCCGTGAGATCCGCGTGATGGTCGCTCCGGGCGCGATCGACGACGACGCCGCCAGCGCCCTCTCCTACGAAATCGCGCGAGAGATCGAGAAGGAGCTCGAGTACCCGGGCCAGATCAAGGTCACGGTGATCCGCGAGTCCCGAGCGGTCCAGTACGCCAAGTGATGAAGCCCCGATAACGTCATTCCCGATGGCCAAGACGTACCACCTCACCACGTTCGGCTGCCAGATGAACCAGCACGACTCCGAGCGGATGAAGGGGATGCTCGAGTCGCTCGGTTACGGCGAGGCGCCCGACCGCCAGGGCGCGGACCTGATCCTGTTCAACACCTGCTCGATCCGCGAGGCGGCCGACAGCAAGTTCGTGGCGCACCTCGGCGAGGCCAAGCGGCTCAAGCGCGAGGACCCGGCACGGATCGTCGGCGTCGGCGGCTGCTGGGCGCAGTCGGTCAAGGACGAGGTCTTCCGCCAGTTTCCGTTCGTCGACGTCGCCTTCGGCCCGGGCCAGGTGCACCGGCTCGCCGAGTTTCTCACCAGCGACTCGCTCACCGCCCAGGGATTCTTCGAGTTCGAGGGCTTCACCGGTCACCTGCCCGCCAAGCGCGCGCGGGAGTTCCAGGGCTGGGTGCAGATCTCGGTCGGCTGCAACTCGGTGTGCTCCTACTGCATCGTGCCCTCGACGCGCGGTCGCGAGGTGAGCCGGCCGGTGGTGGAGCTGATCGACGAGGTCCGGGCGCTCGCCGACGACGGGGTGAGCGAGATCACGCTGCTCGGCCAGAACGTCAATTCCTACGGGCGTGACCTGCCGCGTGAGTCGCGCGTCGCGTTCTCGGAGCTGCTGCGCAAGCTCGACGCGGTCGACGGCATCCGCCGGATCCGTTACACGAGCCCGCATCCCAAGGACATGCGCGAGGACGTGATCCGCGCACACGCGGAGCTGCCGACGCTGTGCGAGCACATCCATCTGCCGCTGCAGTCGGGCTCGAGCCCGGTGCTCAAGCGCATGCGCCGGACCTACACCCGCGAGCGCTACCTCGACCGCGTGGCGCTGATCCGCGAGCACGTGCCCGACTGCGCGCTCACCACCGACATCATCGTCGGCTTTCCGGGCGAGACCGAGGACGACTTCGCCCAGACGCTCGAGGTCTGCGAGCAGGTCGGCTACGACGGCGCGTTCACGTTCGTCTACTCGCCGCGGCGGGAGACCGAGGCGGCCGAGATGGACGGGCAGGTGGCCCACGAAGTCAAGGTGGAGCGGATGGAGCGCCTGGTCGAGGTCGTCCAGCGCCGCGCCCGCGAGCGCGCCCAGCGCTTCGTCGGTCGCACCCTGGAGGTCCTGGTGGAAGGCCCCTCGCGGACCGATCCCACGCGGCTACGCGGTCGCTCGCGCCACAACAAGGTCGTGAACTTCGAGGGATTCGGCGATCCGGGGGAGTTCGTGGAGGTCGAGATCACCGGCGCGACCAGCCAGACGCTCACCGGCGACGCCTCGCTGCTCTCACGCGTCGCGTCCTGACGTCGCCGGAGCCGCGGAGCCCCCGGAGCCACGGATCACGTCCGGGAGTGCCGTTCGGCGGTGTGCGTGCGTCCGTCCGGCATCTATGCGAACATGCGTTCGTGCGATGGAGCCAGCAGACAATCGAGGCCGAGGAACGGACGGCGCTGCCCGGGTACCGCGACGAGGCCGTGGTGCGCCATTTCGAGGCGCCGGACGCCGTCCCCACCCGGTTCTACGAGGTTCGCGCGAAGTCGATCCTCAACCGCGTGCCCGAGGCCTCGCGGATGCCGTTCCGCTGGACGATCAACCCCTACCGAGGCTGCACGCACGCCTGTAATTTCTGTTTCGCTCGGCCCACGCATCTCTATCTCGACCTCGACGCAGGTCGCGACTTCGAGCGAGAGATCGTCGTCAAGGTCAACGCGCCTGAGCGGCTGAGGGTCGAGTTGCGGCGACCCTCGTGGAAGGGGGAGCACATCGCGCTGGGGACCAACACCGACCCGTATCAGTGGGTCGAGGGCCGGTACAAGCTGATGCGAGGCATCTGGCAGGCGATGATCGACGCGCGCAATCCAGGGTCGGTGCTTACCAAATCGCCGTTGCTGCTGCGTGACCTGGATCTGATGCTCGAACTCAGCCGGCAGGCGGACTTCAGCGCTGCGCTGTCGGTGCCGACGATCGATGAGAAGGCATGGCGGGCGACAGAGCCCCATACGCCCAACCCGCGGGCACGGCTGGAGGCGGTGGCCAAGCTCACCGCCGCGGGGATCCGGACCGGGGTGCTGGTCGCGCCGCTGATGCCGGGGATCAACGACGACCCGGAGCAGGTGCGGGAGATCCTGCGGCTGTGCTCGGAGGCGGGTGCCGCGTATGTCACAGGGATCGCGCTGCACCTGCGCAGCGGGGTGCGGCAGGTGTTCATGGAGTGGCTGCGCTCTGAGCGCCCGGAGCTCGTCGATCGCTATCGTGAGCTGTACCGGCGCGGAGCGTACGCGCCCGCCGGTGAGCGCCGGAGACTTGCAGCGCTGCTCGACCGCTCGCAGGGCCCTGTGGAGGGGGAATGGGCCCGCGGACGGGAGCTTGAGTCGCCATTGCGCTCGCCGCCGGCGGCGTCCGTCTCCGCGAGCGGACAGGAGCGGCTCTTCGATCTCTGCTGAAACCCTCCAAAATCGCGCGTAGCGTGGTGTGAGATGTCAGCGGATGATCTCCGCGGCGATTTTCCGACGACGACGCGTGCAACCCTGAGAAGCGATGCCACGACAGTTCAAATCCCCAAAGGACCTGAATCTCGACCGGATGTTCGAGACGCGCAGCGACGCGTGGGAGGCCGCCGGCCTGTCCGTGGGCTTCAACAAGCGCATCGTCAAGCGGTCGCGGCGTCAGACGGCGGTGCTGCTGCCGCTGTTCATCGCGATCCTCATCTTCTGGGGCCACCACTGGGAGATCCTCGCCCACATCTCCTACGTCCATCACCACCTTCATCATCTGAAGTTCCATACGGCATGGCCGACGGTGCTGCTGATCGCGACGCTTGTCGCCCTGGTCACCGTGGGCTGGAAGCTGGCCGGCGCGCTCGGAAAGCTCGCCGGGCCGACGTTCCTGCGGCGGATGGATCCCGCGACTGCGGGCACGGTCGGGTTCGTGGTGCGGATCGTGGTCGTGATCATCATCCTGTTCGCAGTGCTGTCGGTCGCGGGGACGAGTATCAAGACGCTCGCCGTCGGTGGTGGCTTCACCGCGGTCGTCGTCGGTCTTGCCGCCCAGCAGACGCTCGGCAACGCGTTCGCGGGAATCGTCCTGCTGAGCGCCCGCCCGTTCCGGGTCGGCGAGCGGGTGCGGTTGCAGGCCGGCGCCACCGGTGGCCAGATCGATGGCGTGGTGAGCTCGCTCGGCCTGCTCTACACGACGCTCACCCAGGGCCCGGAGAAGTGGATGATCCCCAACAACGTCGTGCTGGCCGCGGTCGTCGTGCCGCTCAAGGAGCCCGACTCGGTCGACGTGAAGGTGCGCCTGACCCACGGGGTCCGTCCCAGCCAGGTCCAGGCGATCCTCGAACAGGAGATCGCAACGCCGACGAGCTCCAAGGGCGTCGTGCTGGAGGAGGTCGACGGAAACGACGTGGTGATCCGCGTCCAGGCGACGCCGCAGCTGGCCGACGACGGACCGCGCCTGGCCGATGAGATCATGGTCGCGCTCGCCTCGGTCACCGGGGAGCACGAGACCGCCGACGCCCGCTGACCGCCGCCGTGCGGGTCAGCGGTCGCGGCCGTTGGCCGGCGCCGCGCGGGTCAGCGGCCGCGGCCGTTGGCCGCGTGCCGCGCCGCCAGATCACGCGCGACGCGGGGTGAGCCCATGCGACGGCTTGCCCGCGCCGCCAGACCGGGGGCCAGCGTGGCGATGGCGGCGCCGATGCGCAGCTGCGGTGGCGCGACCTCGATCTCCGCGCGGTTCTCCTCGATCGCGCGGATCACGGCGCCCGCAACGTCCGCCGGGGTCTTCGTGCCGGTGCCGGGCGGGAGCCGGACGCCCGACTCATGGAACATCCCGGCGTCGCGGATGAAGCCCGGCGAGACGACCGACACGCCCACGCCGTGACGGCCGAGATCCTGTCGCAGCGAGAGGGCGAACCCGCGCAGGCCGAACTTCGTGGCGGAGTACATCGAGGAGGCGGGAGACGCCGCCTTGCCGGCCAGCGACGAGATGAACACGAGGTGCCCCCGGCCCCGGGCGGCCATCCGGTCGGAGAACTCCCTGGCGAGGATGATCGGGACGCGCAGGTTGATCTCGAGCATCCGATCGATCTCGCCGCGGCTCAGCTCGGAGAGCCGGCCGGTCGCCGGGATACCGGCGTTGACGATGACGACATCGACCTCGGCGGCCTCGGCGATCAGCCGGTCGACGTCGTGTCGCGCAGCGAGGTCGGCGACGATCGCGCGACCGCCGAGCTCGCCGGCGAGCAGCCCGAGCTCAGCCTCGCGGCGCCCGGTGGCTATCACCTGCGCTCCACGCTCCGCCAGGGCGATCGCGATCGCGTGCCCGAGGCCGCCGGTGGCCCCGGTGACGAGCGCCGTCGACCCGTTGATCTGAACGCGAGGAGCCGGAGGCCATGGCCCACACTATGCCCGGTGACGGCGGGCGATACTCCTCCGGTGCCCCCGGCAGAGGTGATCGCGCTCTTCGGGCCGACCGGCGTCGGCAAGACCGCCGTCGCCGTCGCCCTCGCCCGCCGGCTGCGCGCCCGGGGCGAGGATCCAGTCGCGGTCTCCGCGGACGCTCTGCAGGTCTACGCGGGCCTGGAGACGCTCACCGGTGCCGCCGCGCCATTCGAGCGCGCAGAGCTCGAGCACCGGCTGCTCGCGTTCGTGCCGGTCACCGATGAGTTCAGCGCCGGGCGCTACGCCGAGCTCGCCCACGCCGAGATCGACGGGTTGCTCGACGCCGGACGGCGACCGATCATCGTGGGGGGGACGGGCCTGTACCTGCGTGCCGCGCTCACCGAGCTGAGCCTGCTCCCCCCGCCCGCCGAGGGCGTGCGCCAGCGCTGGGTGGCCGAGCTGGAGCGCACCGGTCCCGCCCAGCTGCACGCGCGGCTGGCCGCGCGGGCTCCGTGGGCGGCCGAGCCACTTGCGCCGACCGATGGGCGCCGGATCGTCCGCGCGCTCGAGCTGCTCGACAGCGGCACGCTGCCGCCCCCGGGCGGCGATCGACCGGACCGGTCGCGGTCGGAGCTGTGGACCGCCGACACGCGACACCCGACGCTGCTCACCGGGCTCGTCATGGAGCGGGCCGCGCTCTACGCGCAGATCGACGCTCGCGTCGATGCGATGGTGGCGGCCGGAGCCGGTGAGGAGGTGCGGCGCGCCGCGGCGGCCGGGGCCTCCGCCACGGCCCGCAAGGCGCTCGGGTTCGACGATCTGCTGGCCGGCGACGTCGAGTCGATGAAGCGCCGGACCCGAAACTACGCACGCCGCCAGCTCACCTGGATGCGCAAGCTCGCCGGCGTCGTCGTCATCGACGTCACCAGCAGCGAGCCCGACGCGGTGGCCGCCGCCATCGAACGCCGGCTCGATGGGGGGCGCCCAGAATGAGCCCGTCGGCCCGGTCCAGCGCGTCGGGGCCTGCCCGCCGCGGGCACTCGCGGCTGTCGGGGGTGCTCGGTGCGATCGCCGGGCTCGCGCTCATCCTGGCGCTTGCAGCCGGATACGTCCACGACATCGCCGCCGGCCCCGACCAGTTCGCCGACCGGGCGACGAACGCGTTGCGGTCGCCGGCGGTGCGGGCCCTCGTCGCACGGCGGATCACCGACGACCTGGTCATCCGCCACGCCGGCGAGCTGCTGGCGGCGCGTCCCCTGATCCAGAGCGCCGTCTCGGCCTCGATCGGCGGCCGGGCGTTCGCGGACCTGTTCCGCGCCGGGATTCGGGACCTGCACCGCGCGGCGGTCAACGGCGATCAGAACACGGTGACGCTGACCCTGGCCGATGCCGGGACGCTCGCCGCCTCGGGGCTCGACCTGGTGCGACCGTCGCTGGCGGACAAGCTCCGGGTGCGCGACCACGTCCAGCTGTTCCGACGCCACGTCGCCGGGGTCGGGGCGGTGCTCGTGCGAATCGCCGCGCGCGCCCGCCTGACCACGATCGTGCTCGGAGTGATCGCCCTGCTCGCCGCGATCGGCTCGGTGCTGCTGGCCGCCGACCGCCGCCGCGCGTTCAGCGGTCTCGGCGTCGCGGTCGCCCTGGCCGGGGTGCTGCTCGTGGTCGCCTGGCAGATCGGTTCGGTCCTGATCGGCCATGCGGTCGCCGCGGGTGAGGAGCGTGCAGCGGCGGAGGCGGTCTACCGCTCGTTCTTCGGCGACCTGCGCATGGAGGCGTGGGTGGTCGCGGGTCTGGGCGCCGTGCTCGCCGCGGCGGCCGTCTCGGTGGTGCGGCCCGCCGCCGTCGAGGAGCAGTTACGCCGGCTCGTGCGGATCGCGCTCGGTGAGCCTCGAGGCCGCTGGGCGCGGTCGGCTCGAGCCCTGCTGTTCATCGGCCTCGGCGCACTCTGCCTGTTCGAACGCCGGCGCCGTGGTGACGCTGCTCGTCACCGGGCTGGGCATCGCGCTCGTCTACCGCGGCGTCACGACGTTGCTGACGCTCGCCTACGAGCTGATCGACCCGCGTCCGCCGGGCGCGCGGCAGGCTGGAACCGCCCAGCCGGCGGCGGCGGTGCTGACCGAGCGGATCCCCGCCCGGCGCTGCGCGCTCGCGGTGGTGGCCGTCGCGATCTGCCTCGCCGGCGGAATCGGTGCGCTGGCCGGCTCCGACGCGCTGCAGGCCAGCGGCCCAGCGCCCGCGCCCTGCAACGGAAGCAGTCTGCTCTGCAACCGCCGGCTGCCCCAGATCGCGCTCGCGGCGACCCACAACGCGATGTCGGCCCCGCTGCCGGGCTGGTACGCCGCCGAGCAGGAGGTCGGCATCCCCGGCCAGCTCCAGGAGGGAGTCCGCGGGCTGCTCATCGACACGCACGAGGCGGTGCGCCTGAAGAACGGGCGGCTGCGCACCGTGCTCAGCGGCCCCTATGCCGGCGGCCCGCTCAGCGACGTCTCCGACGCGACGCGCCAGTCCGCCGACCGGCTGCGACGGAAGGTCGGCTTTCAGGGCAGCGGGCCGCGCGGGATGTATCTCTGTCACGGCTTCTGCGAGCTCGGCGGCACACCGCTGGCCACGGTGCTCGGCCAGATCGACGACTACATGGTCGCCCATCCCGAGCAGGTGCTCGTGATCATCAACGAGGACTACGTCGCGCCGAGCGCGTTCGTGAAGTCGGTCGACGCCTCGGGCCTGGGGGCGATCGCCTACCGCGGGCCCACGACCGGTAGCTGGCCGACGCTGCGCAGGATGATCTCCGCCGGCGGCCGCGTCCTGTTCCTCGCCGAGCACCACGCCGGCGCAGCGCCCTGGTACCACCTCGCCTACCGGCGGATCATGGAGGAGACGCCCTACGCCTTCTCGACGTCCTCGCAGCTCACCGATCCGGCTCAGCTGAAGCGCAGCTGCCGGCCTGGACGGGGCCCGAAGGCCGGCGGCTCGCTGTTCCTGGTCAACAACTGGGTGTCGACCGATCCGGTCCCGCTCGTCTCCAATGCGAAGAAGGTCAACGCCCGGGCGCCGCTGCTGCGCCGGCTGCGGGCCTGCGAGCGACAGCGTGACCATTTTCCGAATCTCGTCGCGGTCAACTTCTTCCGCGCGGGCGGGCTGATGCAGGCGGTCAACGCGCTCAACCGCGTCCCGGCGGCCGCGGTCCCCTGAGCCCCGGGCAGGTACTGCAGACCTTCTAGAACCCGGCGACGAACGGATACATGATCACCGCGAACGTGACGACCGATGCGGCCCAGGCGCCGGTCAGCCCGCGTGCCCATCCGCGGCGCGTCCGCCACAGCAGTGATGCCAGGAGGGTCACCGCCAGGTAGATGCCCGGCATCACCGACAGCATGTAGTAGAGGTAGCTGATGCGGTGCTCGAACGCGCTCTGCAGCTCGTAGGGACCCCAGGTCCCGAAAAACCAGGCGACTGCCAGCAGCGCGAGCTGGATCTCGCCCGCCGGTCGCGCGCCGAGGCGGCGCGGCAGGCCCGTCAGGCGCGCCAGGCACACCAGTAGCGCCGGGATCGCGAGGGCGAGGATCGGCGGGCTGATCTCCCCCAGGAACCGGCACACCGGCAGGATTCCGGCGGCGTGTCCGGGCAGCGGCGCGCTGACGCCCAGGTAGGTGATCGCACCCTTGTCGAACAGCCATTGCCACGGATATGAGGCGATCCCGCTTGCGCCATGCGGATCGGTGAGTGCCTCCGCGTAGGTGATGATGTGCCACAGATGCGCGAACGGTCCCCCGGTGATGAGCTGGTGGGCGCTGTCGGCGTACGGTGTCGCGATCAGCCCCATCACCCAGAGTCCGAGGATGAATCCCGCGAAGCTGCCAACGGAGATCAGCGCGAACCGCACGCATGAAGCGCGCGGGCGCCAGTCTGCAGGCAGGCTGGGGTCTCGCCGGACGAGCAGGACCCGGCCGAGCTCGACCAGCGCGAGCACGATGAGCGCATAGGGCGCGACCTCCTTCATGCAATCGGCGAGCGCCAGCATGAGGATGGCGGGGACTATTCGGCCACGGAGGTAGAACGCGGCGCCGAACAGCATCGGCGCGAGCGCGTACATGTCGAGCGTCCCGATCCTGCCGGAGACGATCATCAGGTTGTCGGTCGCCATCAGCCCGGCCGCGCCGACCGCCGACCATCGTCCGCCGCCGGCGGCGCGCACGAGCGCATACATCCCGAGGATCGCCAGCGTGCCGAAGATCACCGACCCGATCCGCCACGCGAACGGCCCGTCCCCGAACAGTTCGATCGCGCCCGCCATCAGCAGCTTTGCGCCCTGCGGGTGCTCGGCGTTCGGGTCGGTTCCCAGCGGCGACTGGTCGTAGTGCGACCCGGCGGACGGCCGGATGCCGGCGATCACACGAGCCGCGTTGACGTAGTACGCCTCGTCGAAGATGAGCGTGTGGTCGTTCGCCGTCGTGCACGGCAGCTGACACGGCTGACCGAGCTGATAGGCGCGCGCCCCCAGCGAGAGCAGCGAGATGAGCGCGAGCACCAGCAGTGGCGCGGTGGGGGAGCGCAACAGCGCTCGCAGGGGTGCCGGGGTGACCGTGGTCATGAGGACGCCTAGACTGCCGCCGCGTGGAGTTCGAGAAGTGGCACGCCCTCGGAAACGACTACCTGATCGTGGAACAGGATGCGCTGCCGTTCGAGCTGACCCCGGCTCGAATCCGGGCGATCTGCGCCGGGCACACGGGCGTCTTCTCCGACGGGATCCTGCTGCTCTCCGCGCCCGACGAGCCCGGTTTCGTCGCGCGGCTGCGGATCTTCAACCCCGATGGGTCCGAGGCGGAGATGTCGGGCAACGGCTCGCGCGAGGCCGTGCTCTACCTGCGCCGCCGCGGCTGGGCGAGCGCAGATCAGTTCTCCATCCAGACGGTGGCGGGCGAGATCCGCCCGACGATCACCTCGCCGACGACGGCCTCGGTCGACCTCGGCCGCGCACGCCTGCAGACGGCCGACTACCCCAGTGGCGCCCCCGACGGCCGCGGGGAGCTGATCGACGATCACGGCGGTCACGCCCACACCTGGTCCTTCCAGCACGTGGTGATCGGCAACCCCCAGTGCTCGATGCGCCTCAGCAGCGAGGCCGAGCTCGCCGACCTCAAGCTGTCGCATGTCGGTCCGGGGATCGAGCGTCACGAGCTGTTTCCCAACCGCACCAACGTGTCCTGGTATGTCCCGCTGGCCTCCGATCGGATCCGCGCGCGCATCTTCGAACGGGGCGTGGGCGAGACCAGCGCTTCGGGGACCGGTGCGAGCGGCGCGGCGATCGCGCACGTGCTCCGCGGCGGCGACTCGCCGGTCACGGTGGTGCTCGATGGGGGCGAGCTGGTGGTCGAGGTGGGGGAGGATCTGCACGTCACGCTGAGCGGCTGGGCGGTCCCGGTGTTCTCCGGGCGTCTGTCCGATGAATTCGTCGAGGAGCTCCATGCAACCGAGTAGGCGCCTGCAGCAGATTCCGCCGTACCTGTTCGCCGAGCTCGAGCGCAAGATCGCAGACAAGCAGGCGGCCGGCGTCGACGTCATCTCGCTGGGCATCGGCGACCCCGACACGCCGACCTACCCGCTGGTGATCGCGGCCGCCCAGCAGGCGGTCGCCGACCCGGGCACCCACCGATATCCGAGCAACCGCGGCCGTCAGGAGTTCCGCGAGGCGCTCTCCGCCTTCTATGACCGCCGGTTCGGCGTCGCGATTGACGCGGCGACCGAGGTGATGCCGGCGATCGGGGCCAAGGAGTGCATCTTCAACCTGTCGCTGGCGTTCCTGGACCCGGGCGACATCGCGCTCGCATCCGACCCCGGCTACCCGGTCTACACCGGTGGCCCGCTGATGGCGGGAGGCGAGTCGCACCTGATGGGCCTGTTGCCGGAGCTCGGCTTCGCCCCCGATCTCGACGCGATCGCAGCCGACGTGCTCGACCGGACCCGGCTGATGTTCCTCAACTACCCCAACAACCCGACCGGCGCGGTCGTGCCCGACGGTCTGTTCGAGCGCGCGATCGAGCTCGCCCGTGCCTACGATTTTCTCGTTGTCCACGACAACGCCTACTCGGAGACGACGTTCGACGACTACGTCGCGCCCTCGTTTCTGGCCACGCCAGGGGCCAAGGAGGTGGGCGTCGAGGTCTTCTCGCTGTCCAAGGGCTACAACATGACCGGCTGGCGGTGCGCCGCGATCCTCGGCAACGCCGAGGCGATCGCCCAGTACTGGCGGCTGAAGTCCAACGTCGACTCGGGGCTGTTCGAAGCGATCCAGCTCGCCGGCGCCGCCGCACTCGCGCCCGAGGTCGACGCGTCGGTGAGGGCGATGAACGAGGTCTACGCCCGCCGTCGCGATCTCGTCTGCGACGCGCTCGCCGCCGCCGGAGTCGAGGTGACGCGGCCGAAGGGAACGATCTACGTGTGGGCGCCGATCCCCGGGGGTTACGAGAACGCCGCCGAGTATTGCGAGCACGTGCTCGAGGAGGCCGCCGTGGTGATCTCGCCCGGGGGCGCCTACGGGCCCAATGGAGAGGGGTTCTTCCGGATCTCGCTCACCTGTCCGGAGGAGCGCCTGACGGAGGCCGTCGACCGCCTCGCCCGCCTGCGCGGCTGACCCCGCCGGGGCAGCTACCATCAATCCTGCTTGGCTTCGCCTGAGATCAGCACGAACGGCAGCCGGCCCCCGCGCCGTCCGCAACCCGCCCGTCCATCCGGCCGGGCGCGGCAGCGCGCCTTCATGATCGCCGCGCTTCCGGCCGGCGAGGATGACCACCTCGCGGAGCTCGAGGAGCTGCTGCGCACCGCGGGGGTCGCCGCCGTCGGGCGCACGATCCAGCACCGGGACACGCCGCATCCGAACTCGTATCTCGGCCCCGGGAAGCTCGAGGAGCTCAAGGCGGAGCTGAAGGCCGCCGACGCGAACGTCGTCGCCTGCGACGACGAGCTCTCGCCGCGCCAGGAGCGCAACCTGGAGAAGGCGCTCGAGATGCCGGTCGTCGACCGCACCGCGGTGATCCTCGACATCTTCGCCGACCACGCCCACACCGCGGAGGGCAAGCTCCAGGTGGAGCTCGCCCAGCTGGAATACAACCTTGCCCGGATGCGGGGGCTCTGGACCCACCTGGAGCGACTCGGCGGCGGCATCGGCACCCGAGGCCCCGGCGAGTCCCAGATCGAGACCGATCGCCGGCTGGCCCGGGACCGGATCTCCGCGCTGAAGCGGCGCCTGGCGCACGTGCGCTCGACCCGCGGTGTGATGCGCGCTGAGCGCGAGCGCGCGCACCTGCCGCAGGTCGCGCTCGCCGGTTACACGAACGCGGGCAAGTCGACGCTGCTCAATGCACTGACCGGCGCCGACGTTCCGGTCCGCGATCGTCTGTTCCACACGCTGGATCCGACGACGCGGGTGATGCGCTCCGGCGGGCGGGATTATCTGATCACCGACACCGTCGGGTTCATCCGCAAGCTGCCCCATCAGCTCGTCGATGCGTTCGGCGCGACGCTCGAGGAGACGATCCGGGCGGATCTGATCCTGCACGTCGCCGATGCCTCCGCCGACGAGGAGGAGTTGCAGGCGATGACGCGCGCGGCCGAGGACGTGCTGGAGGAGATCGAGGCCGGCGAGGCAGCGCGCGTGCTCGTGCTCTCCAAGGCCGATCAGATCGATGCCGACCGCCGCAGCGAGCTCGCCCACCGCCACCCCGGCGCGATGCTCGTCTCGGCCCGCACCGGCGAGGGGCTGCCCGCGCTGGTGTCCCGGATCGAGACCGAGTTTCAGCGGCGGCTGGCGCCGGTCGAGCTGCTCGTCCCCTATCAGGAGGGCGGGCGCCTCGCCGAGCTGCACGAGCTCGCGGGCGACCTGGAGCGCGAGGACACCCCCGAGGGGGTGCGGATCTCCGCCCGGCTGCCCGCCGGCGTCGCGGCCCGGTTCGCTGCTTTCGCCCTCAGCGGCGCCGCCGAGGTGTGAACCACGTGCCCGCGAGCGCCGCGCCGCTGCGGGTGCGGCGGCTCGATCCACGGGGCGTGCTGCCCACCCGCGCACACCCCGGAGACGCGGGCCTGGATCTGTGCGCGCTCGAAGGCGGAACCCTGGCGCCGGGGCAACGGGCGAGTGTCGGCACCGGAATCGCGGTCGAGATCCCCCACGGGCAGGGCGGCCTGGTGCTCCCGCGCTCGGGCCTGGCGGCGCGGCACGGGATCTCGCTCGTCAACGCGCCGGGGCTGATCGACGCGGGCTACCGCGGCGAGCTCCGGGTCCTGATGCTCAACACGGATTCCGCGCAATCGTTCACCTGGGCTGCCGGCGATCGCGTCGCGCAGCTGGTGCTCGTCGAGGTCGGCCTGGGGGAGGTCGAGGAGGTCACCGAGCTCGAGGAGTCGGTCCGCGGCGCGGCCGGCTTCGGGTCCAGCGGCGCCTGATCGGGCGGGCCGCGGTCACAATCGCCGCCGCTCGTTCGACTGACAGGGTGAGATGCGCGCCATCCGCTCCTCCGAGACCGTCGACAGCGATGCGTTCGCGGCGTTCTACCGCCGCCATGAGCGTGGAGTGGCAACGTTCCTGATGCGCCGCACCGGCCCCCGCGGCACCGGCTGCGGCGCGCGATCGACCCCGCGGCGGGCTGACCGCCGCGTTCGTGTCTCGATTTTCCCCCGGAGCGGGTGAAGATCGAGATACGCGCGTCCGCCACGTCTGGAACGATGCCCGGCCATGATTCGCGCCCGCCTTCGTCTCACGGCCGTCGGCGCCGCCGCGCTGCTGGCGGCCGGCGTGACGGGCGCGGCCACCGCAGCCGGCCCGGTGGCCCACGCCGACAGCGGCCCGATCGCCCACGCCGACAGCGGCCCGGTCGCCCACCAGGATCGCGGCCCGATCGCCCACGCCGACGGCACGCTGCGGGTCGGAACGGTCACCCTGCGCCGCTGCACCGGAGGGTTCCCGGGGTACTGCGGCCACATCGAGCGCCCGCTCGACCCCGGGCTGAAGGGGACGCCGCAGATCCCGATCGAGGTCGACGAGATTCCCGCCCGGGACCGCAACCCGCACGACCCGACGATCGTCGCCGTCGAAGGCGGTCCGGGCTACCCCTCGAGCGGGAGCTACCACGAGTACCTGGGCACGTTCCGCGGGGCGATGGCCCACCACAACCTGCTGATGGTCGACAGTCGCGGCACGGGCCGCTCCGCGGTCATCCGCTGCCGCCAGCTGCAGCGCTACCACAAGAAGAGCCCCGCCTACGGTCGCGTCTTCGACCGGCTCGTGGGCGAGTGCGCCACCCACATCGACCGGGAGTACCACACCGCGAGCGGGAGCCCGATCCATGCGGCGGACCTGTTCGCCACCGAGTACGCGGTCACCGACCTGCACGTTGTGCTGGACCGCCTGCACACCGGCAAGGTGACGCTCTACGGGGACTCGTACGGCTCGTGGTTCAGCCAGGCGTTCATGGCCCGCTACCCGCGACAGCTGCGCGCGGTGATCCTCGATTCGACCTACGCCATCCACAACCTCGACCCCTGGTATGCGTCATCGGGGCTGTCCGGGCGAACGGCGATGGACCGAGTATGCGCCCGCAGCCTCGCATGCCGCATCGACTCCCGGGGCGACGGGTCGCCGGTGAGCCGCCTGGCGACCCTGTTGGCCCGGGTCCGCCACCACCCGATCCGCGGGACGGTGCTCACCAGCCGCGGCCCTGCCCGGACCGCGATCACCCCCACGGCGCTGGTCAACCTGTTCCAGGACGGCGGCTCGGACCCCTACCCGTGGCGGGAGCTCGACGCCTCGGTGCGCGCGGCGCTCGCCGGCGACCCGACCCCGATGCTGCGCACGATCGTCGACGACACCGACAACGGCGGCGTGGCCAACCCGCTCGACTTCGGCGACGGGGACTACATGGCGGTCAGCTGCACCGACTACCCACAGCTGTTCTCCCTCGACGCGCCGCTGGGACAACGGCCCGCCCAGTACGCGCAGTCGCTGGCCACCGCACCAGCGGACGCCTTCCGGCCGTTCACCGCCGCCGAATGGGTGACGATGTCCGGCTACTCGGAGACCTACGACGCGTGCCTGCATTGGCCGGTCCCGGTCCACTCCCAGCCGATGCTCGCACCGGTGGGCCCGCGGCGGCTGCCGGCCTCGGTCCCGGTGCTGGTCGTCGGGGGCGACCTCGACGACCTCACGCCGCTGCACGACGCCCGTCGGTTCGGCCGGACGGTCGGCCGTGACGTGCGCGTCGTCGATCTCCACAACACCGTGCACGTCACATCCGAGGGCGATACCTATCTCGACGCCGGTGCGCGGTGCGCGCGCTCGATCATCGACCGCTTCGTACTCGCCCCAGAGGCTCTGCAGACGATGAGCACTCGCTGCGCGGCGCGAATACCGCCGCTGCAGACCCCAGGCGCCTATCCGCGCACGCTCGTCACGGCCACGGCGGCGTCGATCGTCTCGGGGCCCGCGCTGAGTCTGGCGGCGCGTCGTGCGGTCACGGTGGCCGCCGGGGCGCTGGCCGACGCCACGATTCGCTTTCAGGTGTTCCTCCCCGATCACGGTGTGGGGCTATACGGCGGGACCTGGAGGCTGCGCGGCGGCGATCGCTATCGGCTGCGGGGGATCCGCTTCACCACCGACTCGCGCGTCAGCGGCATGGGTACATACCGGGCCGCGGACGGCGCCACCGCCGGCACGCTCACCGTTCGTGGCGCGCATCTGACGCCGGTCACCGTGACGCTCGCCTGGAACGCGCGCTCGCAGCGGGCGCGCGCCCGCCTCGGCGCCACCGTGCTGACGCTCCCGGCGCCCTGAGCGCCCTGAGCGCCCTGAGGCCCGGGCGCGGCGCTCAGTAGTCAGACGGCGCGAGCGGCCCGAGCAGGCCGTGGGTCTGCAGGTACTGCTGCGCGATCTTCGCCGGAGGCAGGTTGGCGACGCTCGCGGCGTTGTTGAGCTGGCGCATCGTCGAGAGCGTGAGCGTGCGATCGACGCGCTCGATGGTCGCCGCGAACGCCGGTCCTTCCTGGTCGACCACCTGCTGGGTGACGACCGGGACGACGTTGCCGTAGCCGAACACGGTCTGTGGGTCGGCCAGCACCTTGTAGTCGCCGGTGGCAAGCTCGCCGTCGGTGGTGTTGATGAACGCGGCCTGGACGGTGTTGGAGTCCAGCGAGCTGTACTCGTCACCGACCGCCAACGGGGTGAAGTTCGCCGGCTGGACGCCGTACACGTTGAGCGCGGGCACCCCCGAGCGGTTGGTCTTGAACTGCACCGCGCCGCCGATGGTGAGCGTGTTGGCCACGTTGAGCAGGTCCCCGAGGCTGTGAAGGCGGTTCTCGGCGGCGTAGGCGTCGGTGACCGCGACGCCCGTGGTATCGCTGAACGGCGTCGGCGCAAGCAGCTGGAGGCCGTGGCGGCCGGCCCAGAGCTGGCCCGCCTTGAGCGCGGCAGCGAGCGACTTCATCGCACGGCGATCGTGCGCGAGCGTCTCGACCACGACGTTGATGTACTCGGGATACATCGCAAGCGTGTGGTCCTTGAGCGAACCGAGGACGACGCTCGGCGGCCCGATGTTCTGGGTGATGCTGACCTTGAACCCCTGCGCCTGGAGCGCCTGCAGGTAGAGCTGCCCGAGCACGAACTGCTCGGCGTAGTTCTTGTCACCGATCGTGACCGCGGGCCTTCCGGTTCCCGGAAGCGGCGCGGTGGTGGTCGTCGTGGTCGTCGCCTGCTGGGTGGCGGTGCTCGTCGACGTCGACGTCGACGTCGACGTCACCGTGCGTGATGTCGTCGTGGTGACGGTGTGGGAGCCGCCCCCGCCGCAGCCCGCGATCACCACTCCGAGGACGCCGGCGGCGAGCAGTGAGACGAGCCCGCGCGAATACCGTCGCGAGCGATGCGGGTGGGGCAGAGGATCCATCAACGACTGGCCGATCATAAATGCCGCCGGAGACTGTCCGCGACGCTCAGACACCCGCGGCACGTCGCGCCTCCGCGTGAGCTGCGTCCTCCAGCCGATCCTCGAGCGGTGCGAGTTCGGACAGACCGAGCGCCGTGCGGATCAGCCAGTCGCCGAACCAGGCGTTCTTGGGCAGCAGCGGCCCGTGGAGGTAGGTGCCGATCACCGAACCGGCGCGCACCCCTTCGTGGCCGTCGGAGCCGTTGTTGCCATGGCCGCGCAGCACGCGGCCCAGCGGCGCGCTGTCATCGGCGAGCACAGTGCGCCCCGCGTGGTTCTCAAAGCCCGCCAGCACGCGGCGCTCCCCCGGCGAGAGCTCGACCTCGATCGCGACATTGCCGATCAGGCGGGGACCGTCGGAGCGGACTGTCTCCAGGTCGACGAGGCCGACTCCGGGCAGCGTCTCGGCGTTGAGCTGGTAGGAGTGGCCGAGCAGCTGGTAGCCGCCGCAGACCGCGAGGATCACCGCTCCGCGCGCCGCGGCGGCATGGAGTGCGTCGCGCTTGATCGAGGCGAGATCCCGCGCGCACAGTGACTGGTCGCGGTCCTGTCCGCCGCCGATGTAGAAGAGGTCGGCCGAGCCGGGGTCGAGCTCCTCGCCCAGACGCGCCGCTGACAGCTCAAAGCCGAGCCCACGCCATGCGCAGCGGCGCTGTAGCAGCAACAGGTTGCCGCGATCGGCGTAGATGTTCATGAGGTCGGGGTACAGCGCGCAGACCCGGAGGATCGGACTCGCGTCAGCCATCGAGCATCACCACCGTCGAGCCGACGTAGTCCGGTGTGGTCGCCACCGCCTCCCGTGGTGCGGGGGTGAAGCCCGCGGCGCGGCCCTCGGCCTCGAGTGCATCGGCGTCGAGCGCCGCCAGGCCCACCAGGTCGGTCTCGGTGAGGAGGTCGCCGGTGGGGGTGACCGTCTCGCGGCGGCGCTCGAGGATGAAGCGACCGTCCTCAGGGCGGACCGCCAGCGGTCTGCTCGAGTACACGGTCCCGCCGAACTCGCCGACGTCCGGCAGCGGCTCGGGTGATCCGCTCGCCACCTCGAAGGGCTCGAGCCGGTCGGCGATCGCGAGCGCGAGTACCCCGCCGGATCGCACTGCCAGGCGCGCTCGCGCCAGGAAGCGCGCCCGCTCATCTGCTCCGTGCAAAAGTTGGATCGTCTGCATGGGCACGATGCAGAGCTGGACCCGGTCGCTGAGCGTGAAGTCGCACGCGTCGGCGCAGATCGTGGTCACACCCGCCAGACCGGCCGCATGCGCCCGCTCCTGCAGCGCGGCGAGCAGGACCGCGTCCCGGTCCAGCGCGATCACCTCGTGCCCCGCGCGTACCAGCTCCAGGGCGACCCGTCCGCTGCCTGCGCCGATATCGAGCACGGGACCGTGGTGACGAGCGGCGAGCGCACGCCACAGCGGAAGGTCCTCGCGGTAGGACCCGCATTCGAGGTCGTGCCAGATGACGTGGGGGGCGGGACTCATGCGGGCTCCCGGGACCAGAACTCCTCGACGTGTCCGCGCCGGGAGAGCTCGGCGCGCAGCTCGAGCAGTGCCGTGTAGGTGGGCAGCGCGAACACGCGTCGGCCGCTCGCGCCGGTGAGCGCGTCGTCGAGCGCCGCCGGCAGCGCGGGGACGACATGGATGCGGTCGGGATCGATGCCCGCGTACTTGAAGCGCAGCGCCAGCTCGGAGGCGCGGGTGCCGGCGCACGTCAGCCTCCGCGTCCGGCCCGCCAGCAGCTCGAAGTCTGCATCCCACACCCATGAGATGTCCCGGCCGTCGGCCGTGCGATCGTTGAGCACGCCGAGCAGGTCGAGCTCCTCCTCCTCGAGACGCAGGGTGCGCAGTACCTCGTTGGCGCCCGCTGGATTCTTGATGAGCAGCAATGACAGCGTCCGCTCGCCGATCACGATCCGCTCGGCCCGGCCGAACGCCGCGCTGACCGTGCCGAGGCCGTCCGCGATGACTCGGGGCGCGATTCCGAGCGTGGTGCAGAGTGCCGCGGCGCCGAGCGCGTTGTAGACGTTGTAGAGGCCGGGGAGCGGCAGCGCGACGTCCACCGCGCCGGCGGGGGTCTGAAGCTCGAAGGATGCGGCATCGGTGCGGAACAGCCGGACGTTCGCTGCGCGCACCGTCGGCGCGGGTCGGGCCGCCCCGCAGCCCGGGCAGCGGTAGATGCCGAGATGCCCGAGGTAGACCGCCTCGTACTCGTACGCGGTCCCGCAGCGACGGCAGTGCTTGGAATCTGCGGCGTGCTGCATCTCGCCGAGCGCGAGCGAGCGGTCCTCCACTCCGAAGTACACGACGCCGGCCCGGTCGCGGCCGAGGTCGGCGATCAGCGGATCATCGGCGTTGAGCGCGAGCTGCGCGCCCGGGGCCATCCCGCCCACCATCGCCGCCCAGCGATCGGCGATCGTCTCCAGCTCGCCATAGCGGTCGAGCTGGTCTCGGAACAGGTTGCCGAGCAACAGCGACCGCGGTGCGAGCTCCGGCACGACCCGGTCAAGCCAGAACTCGTCGACCTCGAAGAGGCCCAGCTCGCCATCGATGCGCCCGCCGCGGCCCGCCGCTGCGGCAAGCGTGGAGGCGACGCCCGAGGCCATGTTGGCGCCCGCTCGGTTGTGCACGAGCCGCAGGCCAGCACGCTCGAGGATCGAGGCGGTCATCGCGGCGCTCGTCGTCTTGCCGTTCGTGGCCGAGATCGCGAGCGTCCCCTTGGGCAGGCGAGCGGCCAATCGAGAGATCGCATCCGGCTCCATGCGCATCAGCAGCTTGCCGGGCAGGCTGGTGCCGCCGCCGCGCCCCGCGAACCGTGCCAGGCGCCCGGCCGTGCGCGCGGCCTCCACCTTCACATCGAGGGCCGTCATCGCGCGTCCGTCGCGCTCGGGGTGGCCGCGGCAGGATCGCTCCACGGCGCGCGCTCCGGCGCGGCGGCGGGAACGATCACTCGCATCGCGCCCGCAAGCACGGAGATCCGCGCCGGAAGATCCGAAATCGGGTCGCCGTCGGCGTAGACCTGGAAGGGCCGGGACGCGGCGATCTCGATCGTGCGCGCCCGGATTACCTCGACCACCGGCTGGTTGACGTGGGCCCCGGTGAAGACGGTCGGCATCAGCGTGAGGAAGCGGGGCCGCGACAGCTCGTGGATGATGACCACGTCGAGCTGGCCGTCGGCGAGATCTGCGGCGGGCGCGAGCTGCATCCCTCCACCGTAGGACCGTGAATTCGCCGCCGCGACCGTGTAGCCGCTGACGGTCCGTGGGCGCCCTCCGTCGATTGCGATCGTGAACGTCGCGGTGCGCCAGTGCATCAGCGCGCGCAGCGCCCCGTAGGCGTAGACGAGATTGCCGCGGATCAGCCGCGCCTGGTTGGCGATGCGGTTGGCGTCTGAGTCAAAGCCGCATGAGGCGATGCCGATGAACCCGCGGCCGTCGACCTCGCCCAGATCGAGCGCCCGCGGCTGGCCGGACGCGAGCACCGCGCAGGCCTGGACCGGGTCGAGCGGGATTCCAAGCGCGCGCACGAAGTCGTTGCCGCGCCCGCCGGGCAGGACGGCCATCACGCCGTCGGTGCCGCGCAGCGCATCGGCGATGGCGCCGATGAGGCCGTCGCCGCCGAAAGCGACCGCCAGCTCGCCGTTGGCCGCGGCCTCCCGCGCGAGCGCGTGCGCATGCGCGAGATCGCGGGTCTCGGCCAGGCGGTGGACGAGGCCGAGCCGGGTGAGCTCATGGCGCACGGACGCCAGGGCACGCCCCGCACGGCCGCCGCCGGCGAGCGGGTTGACGATCAGGCGTAGCGGCGCGTTCATCTGGCGGCGACGACGAGATCGTGGAGCGATGCGGCGATCTGCACGGGCGCGGGATCGCTCGCGGCGTCCGCCTCGGCGCGCGTGGTCACCCCCGTGAGCACGATCGCGCCGTCCAGGCCGGCCGCGTGGGCGCCGGCGAGATCAGAGTCGAGCCGATCGCCGACCATCAGTGTGCGCCCAGGTTCGAGTCGGTCAAGTGCGGCGCGGAAGATGAGCGGGTCGGGCTTGCCGGCGTTGCGGACCGTGCATCCGGTCGCGTCCTGCAGGGCGGTGACGAGCATTCCGGTACCCGGCGAGGGACCGTCGGCGGTCGGATAGGTCGCGTCACGCCCCGCGGCGATCAGGTCGGCGCCGGAGAGCAGCGCCCGCGTCGCGGTGCGCAGCTCGTCGTAGGAGAGGCCCTCGTGCGCGGCGACCACGACCACCTCGGCGTTCGCGGCGCGCTCGGAGCCGTTGAGGACCCGCATGCCCGCCTCGACGACGTGCCGGTGGATCGCCGGGGAGCCGATCACGAACGCCGAGCGGCGCACCAGCCCGTCGCCGTTGTCGGTGGCGAGCAGGAACTGGATGGCGGCGCCGACGGTCACCACCTCCTCCAGCGAAGCCTGCAGACCGAGCGACCAGAGCTTGCGTACATATTCCTCGGGCGCATGCGCGGCGTCGTTGGTGATGAAGCTGAGCGTCAGACCGCCGGCGCGCAGCTCGGTGAGCGCCTCGCGGGCGCCGGGCGTGAGCTCGTCGGAGACCCAGACGCAGCCGTCCAAGTCGAGCAAAATGTGCTCATACGCACGGATGAAGGTGGAGAGGGGCATGGTCGGTCGGGGGCTGCGCGGGCCGACGGCCGATTATCACGGCCGGGGACGTTCCCCGATCTGAGGGTATTCCCACACCAGATTTCACTTCTTGAAGTTTCTGGAGTACAAATGAGCGCGAAGACGAGCGCCGGGCTGCAACCCGGCGCTCTTTCCTTCGTTTTCGGTTCCACGTATCGACGAGAGTGAGCTCGCCAATGATCTATAAGATCGGCTGAACCGACGTTGTGCGGGGGAGGGTCGGCGATGTGCCGGCGCTCTCCCGCCACTTCTAGGATCGGATGTCAGCAGGCGATACGTGAATCGTCTAGGGGAACTCGACATTTGTTCAGGCCCCTCCCGTGAATGCCGATCGGGCTGGTATGGAAACCGACAGGCCCCGGCCGAGCCGTCTCATGGTGACCCTGCTGCAATCGCTGCTTCTCGTCGGCGGCGTGGCGCTCGCTCTGCTCGTGCAGGGATCCTCCCACTGGGATCTCTGGCCGCTCGTCGTCATCGCCGTCTACGCACTGGGCTCCGACTTGGTGACGCTCGATGCGACCGTCAACAAGGTCTATGTCTCGGGCAGCTCGGTGGGGGTGGTGCTCGCTGCGGCGCTGTACGGAGGGCCGCCCGCCGCCGCGGTCGGCATGCTCGCGATGTGTGCCGGGTGGCTACGGACGCGCGAACCGGGCCTCAGCTTCCGCCAGAATCTGGTCAGCACCCTCTGGTTCCCACTGCTGACGGGCATCGCGTTCCATGCGGCGATCAGCGGGTTCGGCGTCCATCAGGGCACACCCACGTTCGTGCTCCTCGTGTTCCCGGCCGCGCTGTTGTCCTCCGCGCTCAACCTGTGGCTGGTCGCCTTCGGGATGCGGCTGATCCGCGGCGAGCCAGTGATCAGGACGATCGTCCTGATCGTCGGGCCGGTGCTGGCCGCCGAGTTGTTCTCGGCGATCCTGGCCGTCGTCGCGGTGGTCGTCACCACGCAACTGCACCTCATCGGCCTCATCGTCCTCGGGGTCTTCCTGGCGATCTGCCAATACCTGCTGGCCGAGCTGATCACCTCGAAGCAGCGCCACCAGCGCCTGCACACGATGGCGACCACCGACGAGCTCACCGGCCTGGCCAACCGCCAGCAGTTCCATCAGCGGATCGAGTACCGGATCGCCGACCCGGAGCCGAGTCTGCAGTTTGCGGTGCTGCTCATGGACCTCGATCGCTTCAAGGAGGTCAACGACACGCTCGGTCACACCTACGGCGACCGGCTGCTGCGTGACCTCGGGCCGCGTCTGGTGCAGGCGGCCGGCGAAGGCATCCTGGTGGCACGGCTGGGTGGCGACGAGTTCGGGATCCTGCTACCGCGCGGCTGTGACTCCCGCGCCGATGTGACCCCGATCGCCGAGCGCCTGCTGGCGACCGCAAGCGAGCCGTTCGCCATCGACGACCTCACGATCGAGATCGGCGCGTCGGTCGGCGTGTCGCGCTTCCCGAACGACGGCGAGGACGCCACCGCGCTCCTGCGCTGCGCCGACGTCGCCATGTACGCCGCCAAGGAGGCGCAGACCGGCGTGAAGTTCTATACCGCCGAGCAGAACCAGCACACCAAGCGGCGGCTCAGCGTGCTCTCCGACATCCGCCGCGCGCTGACGCGCGACGAGATCGTCGTCCACTACCAGCCGATCGTCGATCTGGAGGACCGGATGGTCACCGGCGCCGAGGGGCTCGTCCGCTGGGAGCATCCCGAGCATGGGCTGATCCCCCCGGGGGCGTTCGTGCAGTCCGTCGAGCAGAGCGGGCTGATCGGGCCGCTCACGCGCCACGTGCTCGAGCACGCGATCGCCCAGTGCGCCCAGTGGCGGCGCGAGGGCCGTGAGATGTCGGTCGCCGTCAACCTGTCGGTGCGCAACCTGCTCGACCGCGATCTGCCGCGTGAGATCGCGCGCCTGATCGGCACCTACCAGGTCCCGCCGGAGGCGCTGCACCTCGAGATCACCGAGTCGATGATCATGACCGACCCGGAGCGCGCGCTGGCCACCGTCGGGCGGCTATCCGCTCTCGGCGTGCGGCTGTCGGTCGACGACTTCGGCACCGGCTACTCCTCGCTGGCCAACCTGCGCCGGCTCCCCATCAACGATCTGAAGATCGACCGCTCGTTCGTCTCGCCGATGCTCGAGGACGAGAGCGACCTGATCATCGTGCGCTCGACGATCAACCTCGGGCACGACCTGGGGCTGCGGATCATCGCCGAGGGTGTCGAGGACTCGGCGACGCTCGAGCACCTTGCGACGCTCGGCTGCGACCTGGCGCAGGGATACCACCTGAGCCGCCCGCTCGCCGCCGACGCGTTCGGCCGCTGGCTGGCCGACACTCCGCGCCAGCCCGGCGTCGGCTCGCTGCCGCCCGCGGCACCGGCTCCCGTGCCGGTCCGGTCGCCGGGCGGCTGGACGACCACGGCCTCGGGCCTGGTCGTCACCTCGCCCAATCCGTGACCCACCGGCGGGTGTTCAGAACAGCGAGGTCTGCGGCTCAGGCGCCGGCGGGTCGAGGCAGTCGGCCTCGTCATGCCGGGCGTCGTTGACCGCGATGCCGACCTCGGTGAGCGCGGTGTGCTCGGCCGGCAGACCGGCGAGGATCTCCTCCAGCGCGCCCGGCGGGGTCGCCGTGTCCAGCCAGTCAGACTCATGCGCCGGATCGAGGATCACCGGCATGCGGTCATGCAGCGAGGCGATCCGCTCATTGGCGGGGCGGGTGATGATCGTGCACGAGCGAATCGTCTCCTCCTGCGGTCCGTGCCAGATCGACCACAGGCCGGCGAACGCGAACGGAGCGCCATCGTCGCGGGTGATGCGAAACGGCCGCTTGGGGCCGTCGCCGTGGCGCTGCCACTCGTAGAACCCGTCGGCGACGATCAGGCAGCGGTAGCGCTGGAATGCGTTTCGGAACGCGGGCTTTTCCGCCACGCTCTCCACCCGCGCGTTGATCATCTTCGCGCCGATCTTCGGCGAGTCCGCCCAGCCGGGAATCAGCCCCCAGCGCAGAAGCTCGCCTCGCGGGTTGCCCTCTCGATCGGTCGTCACCGTCAGCACCTCGTCGGTGGGCGCGACGTTGAAACGCGGTCGGATCTCAACGGACTCGCCGACCGGGAACCGCGCGCGTATCTGGGAGGGATCAGGCGCGGCCAGGCTGTAGCGACCGCACACGGGCGCTCAGCGCGTCCGCGCCGCCAGGCGTTCGGAGCGCTCGGCCTGAGCGCGTTTCTGGCGGCGTCTTCCGAGCACGATCAGCACCACGAAGACGACGATCACCAGCACGACGCCCCAGAAGATCCGGAGATCAAGTGACAGTCCGCCCGCGGCCAGGGCGATCCCGGAGACGATGCCGAACCCGGCGAACAGGATCGCCGCCAGCGCCACAAGCACGATCAGGATCCCGCGCAGCCGAGCCAGGATGCCGGCGCTCGACGGCGGCGCGACGACCCCCATGATCCGCAAGCCCCACAGCTGGCGGTTGGTCGGACCCTCGACGCCGAGCCGTTCGGTCGCCTTGCGCAGGTCCTCCGGCCGTCGCTCGGCGAGGGCAAGCGACGCGTCGGCCATGCGGCGGATCTGCATCCGCTCCTGGGGTCGGGCGGCGGCGATCGCGCGCTGGAAGTGGGCCCGTGCCTTTTTGGCGTCGTAGCGCTCGGCCGCGCGAGCTCCGAGGATCGCCTGGGCTGCCGACTTGTACCGGGTCTCGGCTTCGAGCTCCTCGTCGCTCTTGGTCTCCATCTGCTGCATGGCGGCGAGCTGGCCCTTCTGCTCCATCCGCACGACGCGCTGCTGCTTGGGCATGGCCCGCAGTCTAGTCCTCGTCCTCGCCGTGCCGGGACTCCGTTCGGTCGTCGTCGAGCACCGAGATCCCGAGCGCGTGCGCCCACAGTCCGGCGGCGCCGACGACGTCGACCCAGGGCATCGCGGTGCCCCGCAGTCGCTCGACGCCGAGCAGCCCATCGAGGCGATTGGCGCGCATCTCGCAGCGATGCAGCTTGGCGCCGCGCAGGTCGGTGGCGGCCATCGCGCAGTCGGTGAAGCGGACCCCGTCGAGCTCGGCCTCGAGGAAGTCGGTCTGCGACAGGTCGCACTCCTCGAAGGTGACCCGTTGAAACCGGGCGCCTCCGAACGACGCGAGGTCGATCCGGCATCCGTGCAGCGAGACGTCGCGCAGGACGCCGTCGGTGAAGGTGAGGCCGGTCATCCGGCAGTTCGTCGCCCGCACCCGGATCCAGCCGCCCTGCGGGCCGGCACGCAGGTTGGCGAGGTCGCAGCCGCGCAGCTCGACATCGGTGAGCTCGAGACCTTCGAGCTCGGCGCCCGCCAGCCGGGTGCTCCGCAGGCGCGCCTCGCGGATCGCCACCCCGGGGGCGTGGACCCCGGACAGGTCGCAGTCGCCGAGCTGAACCTGCTCGAGCACGGTCTCCGGATCGAGCCCCTCGGGCGCGACCTCGTCCAGCGACTCCGGGACCGCGGGCTCGCGCGGGAGCGGCAGCGCGAGCGGATTGGTCACGCCAGCGGGATCGCGCCGGTCACGCGACCATCGTGATTTTGCGCGCGCGGATCGACGTGACCGCGGCGACGGCAAGTGCACCGCAGCTGACGATGAACGGTGCGCTCACTCCTCCGGCGCCGATCAGCGCGCCGCCGAGGGCCGACCCCCCGGCGATCCCTCCGACGAGCGCTGAGGACATCCAGGTGAACGCCTCGGTCTCAGCCCCGTCGGGGACGATCCGGCCGACGAGTGCGTACTGGCATGAGAAGACCGGCGCGATGATGAGACCGGTGAGGAGCGCTCCGACCAGCCCGAACTGAATCGTGTGCGCGAAGATCAGCGGGGCGGCGCACAGCACCGCTGCGGTGAGCAGTCGCTGGTAGCGCTCCGAGAGGCCGGTGTCCCAGTCTCGGGACCCGTGCAGCAGCCCGCCGATCAACGACCCGAGGCTCCACATCGCCAGCAGCAGGCCGGTCGACGCACGTGAGCCGGCGTGCAGCGCGAGCGAGGGCAACCCGACCTCCGTGGAGCCGATCGCGAACCCCATCAAGCCGATCGGCAGCAACAGCGCGCGCAGCTCCGGCAGCTCACGCAGGCCGCCGGAGGCCGATTGCGCCGGCACGGGGGGGCGCGCCCGTGAGGCCGGCATGGTGACGAAGAGGAGAGTTCCGGCGAACGACACCCCGGCGCAGATGAGCAGCGCGAGGGAGGGGGAGCCGACCGCGATCACGACCCCGACGACCAGCGGTCCGGTGATCCAGATCAGCTCCTGGATCACCGATTCCAGCGCGTAGGCCGCCTCCTGAGCGGCATCGTCGACGATGACCGCGCGCAGCAGCGCGCGGACCGCGGGCGCGATCGCCGGCAGCGCCGCCCCGATCGCGGCCGAGATCACGACGAGCACCGCGCCGGACGCGTGGGCGTGTGCGCCGACGACGAGCGCGACGAACAGTGCGGTCTGGACGGTGGCCCAGGGCACGAGCACCCGCGTGCGCCCATGCCGGTCGACGAGCCGCCCCTGAAGCGGCCCCGCCAGGGCGATGGCGACCGCCTGGATGCCGACCGCGAGGCCGGCGAGCGCGTAGGAGTGCGTCGCCTCGCGCACGAGCAGCAGCGTCGCCAGTCCCGACATCCCCTGCGGCAGCCGCGCGAACACACCCGTCACGTACAACCGCACGCTTCCGGGGGCAGCGAGGACGGCACGGTAGCGAGCGAGCATCAGTCCAATGTAGGCGCCCGAGGCTCACAGAACCGGCGGAATATCGGGACTCCGGCGCCGTGATGTCCTATGCACACAGATTCATGGAATGATGTGTGCATGAGTTACGAGACCAGACCGACCTGGGCCTGCTGCTGGCGCCGGACGCCGGCGCTGGTGCTCGTCGTCATCGGTTCGCTTGTCCTCGGGGGGATCCTCTGAGTAGATTGGTGCGGTCTACGTGAGTGATCAGCATCTGAGGGACCGTCGAGCAGCTGAACGGAGGAACAGATGAAGTCAGGGGTAATCCACCGCAGGTGGATGATCCTGATCGCGCTCCTGGCGGCGGTCTGCACCGCGGGAACGGTGCGCCTGGGCCCGGCGGCGGCCAGCGCCGAGCCCTACTGCTCCCACTATTCGGGAAGCGGCATCCCGCCGGGCAGCGGCATTCCCCCGTGGGGCTTTCACGCCACCCAGTCGCTATCGGGACACCGCCACGGCTACTCGCACGGCTGGGGGAACATCGACCTGGGTGCCGGCACCATCTCCGGCCGGATCTGCCAGTACGTCTCCCAGTCCGGCGCCGGGACGCGTGCGGTCGCCGTCCAGCTTGAGCGCCGCATCGTCTACCACACCCACTATGGGCGGATGTGGGGCTACGAGGGCAACATCATCAAGGTCGACGTCAGGGTGATCGCCAGCACCGATCCCAACTGCCCGGTCGGGACCGGGGGGTACGTGACCATGTACGCCAGCTACAACGGCGTCCGCAGCGACAGCATCCAGTTCTTCTTCAGCCGGGGCTGCTGGTATCAGAGCAACCTGTACCACGGGCCCCAGGTCGATGCACAGGTGCCGCCGCTGTAGGGGGTCCGAGTAAACGGAGACTCGTCGGGATTTTACGGCGTAAGCTTTACGTCGTAAGGTGCCGCGATGACCCACTCCGAGACCAGCCACCGCCAGCCACCACTCAACCGCGAGGCGATCCTCGACGGGGCGATCGCGCTGATCGAGCGCGATGGGCCGGATGCGCTGAGCATGCGCCGCCTCGGCGCGTTGCTCGGGGTGGAGGGGATGGCCATCTACCACCACTTCTCCGGGCGTGAGGACCTGCTCGCCGGTCTCGCCGGCCGCCTCCTGCGGCCGCTGGGAGAGCTGGAGCTCGGCGCGGAGTGGCGCGCCGCCTGCCGAGCGTTCGCCACCGGCCTGCGGCGGATCGCCGTGGCCCGTCCGGCGACGTTCAAGCTCGCCGCCATGGAACCGCTGCCGAGCGAGTCGCTCGCCCCGGTCGAGCGCCTGCTCGAGGTTCTGACCGGCGCCGGGTTCGACCCCGGCACAGCGCTGGCGATCTACCGCGCCACGGTCAGCTACGCGCGCGGGTACGCCCTCGCCGAGGCCACCGGGTTCACGGTCGACGCGGCCGGGCCAGGCGGCCTGGGGCGGCTGCTGGCGCTTCCCGTGGACAGATTCCCGATCCTCGCCGGCCGCGCCGCAGAGCTGATCGAGCTCGATGCCGACCAGGCCTTCGAGCTCGGCTTGTGCGCGTTGCTTGCCGGGCTCGCTGGACCCGGCGACGAGGCATGAGCGAGCCGGAGCAGACGATCGCAGTTCCCCGCGGCGCAGGCCCGGCACCGGGGCCACGCGAGTGGCTGGCCGCCTCCAAGCTCGGCCTGGTCGTAATGGCGTTGCTCGTGGGAACCGTGGCGGGCCTCGGCGCAGCCGGGTTCAGGGACCTCATCTACCTGTGCACGTGGCTCTTCACAGGTCATCAGAGTTACGGCCAGTTCGGTCACACGCCGAGCCTGCACCTGGCGTTCCTCGGCATCTGGTTCGTGGTCGTGGCCCCGGTGATCGCAGGCTTGGCGTACGGCCCGCTGATCCAGCGATTCGCGCGGGAGGCCCGCGGTCACGGGGTCCCCGAGGTGATGCTCGCGGTGGCTGAGAACGGCGGGCGGATCCGCCCTCAGGTGGCGCTCGTCAAGGCGCTTGCGTCGGCTGTTTGCATCGGCGGTGGCGGCTCGGTCGGTCGCGAAGGCCCGATCGTGCAGATCGGCTCTGCGATGGCGTCCGCGCTCGGTCAGCTCGTGAAGATGAGCGAGGGCCGCCTGCGGGTGATCGTTGCCTGTGGTGCCGCCGGGGGAATCGCGGCGACGTTCAACGCTCCACTGACCGGCTTGTTCTTCGGCTTCGAGATCGTGCTCAAGGAGTTCTCGGGGGAGGCGCTGGCTGCGACGATCGTGTCTGCCGTCACGGCCGATGTCATCAGCCGGGCGTTTTTCGGGTCGGCTCCGTTCTTCGCGGCGGTTCCCCACGACCTGATGATCTCGAACGACGTGGCCTTCCTCCTGATCGCGGTGCTCGGTCTGATCTGCGGCGCGATCGGGGTGCTGTTCCAGAAGACGATCTATGTGGGCGAAGACGTCGCCAACGGCCTCTGGCACGGCCGGCCCCCGTGGCTGCGCCCGATCGCCGGCGGGGCCCTGCTCGGCTTATTGCTGTTCGCGCTACCGCAGATGTACGGGGTCGGCTATCCGGTCATGGACCGCGTGTTCGCCGGCAACTACCTGCTCTGGTTCGTGGTGCTGCTCGGGGTCGGCAAGATCGTCGCGACGAGCCTGACCCTGTGGATCGGCGGGTCAGGCGGTGTCTTCGCCCCGTCGTTGTTCATCGGCGCAGCAGTCGGCATGGCTTTCGGGGTGGGGGTCCACGATCTCTTCGGTCTCGCCGCCGGCCCACCGGCGCTCTACGGTGTCGTCGGCATGGGCGCGGTGTTCGCCGGCGCGGCCCAGGCGCCGCTGACCGCGATCGCCAGCGTCGCGGAGATGACGGGAAACTTCACGTTGACCCTTCCGATCATGCTCGCGTGCGGCCTCGCCGCTCAGTTCGCGCGTCAGATGACCAGGGGCAGCGTGTACACGACGAAACTGCTGCGGCGCGGGATCGACATCGAGCGGCCGAAGGCGATCGACGCCCTCCGCGCCCTTCGCGTTGATCAGGTCATGCAGGCGATCGTCGCGCCGGACGGCCAGCCGTTGCATTTCACCGGTGGAGATTCGTTGCCGGCGAGTGAGCTCGACGGCGAGGCCTGGCGTGACCTCGTCGGTCCGGTCACGTTGCGCCGCAGGCCGCAGATGCTGTTCGGCGACGAAGACCTCGAGCACGCCCGTCGACAGCTCGTCCTCTACGGACGAGATGGGCTCCCCGTCATGTCCCACGACGGCACGTTGCGCGGTTGGCTGACGCGCGCCGACGTGCTCGCTGCGCTCACCGACAGTTTCAACTCCGCTGAGCAGGACATCGAGCGCGGCGCGACCGTCGCCGAGCAGTCGAGCGGCACCGGGGGCGCCGGACACGAGCCGAACCGGCCGTTGCCGGGTCACGAGCTGCTGGAGCTGCGCATCCACGATGACTCGCCGGCGCTCGGGCGCCGCCTGGCGGACATCGCTTGGCCCGACGGCGCGACCGTCGTCGCCGTGACCGAGGGGCGTGAGGTGACCGCGGCCCGGCCGGGCCTCACCCTCCGTGCCGGGGAGCGGGTCCTCGTCCTGGCCCCACTTGACGACCGTGTTCAGGCCCTTTGACCATCAGTGGTCTACATAAGGCCGATTATCGAGCATTGAACGTGATCGAAAGGGGCCTCCTCTTGGACGGACAACCACGCCAGATTGACATCCCTCCGAGGCGCTCCTTAGGATGTCGGCGCTTGGACGCAGGGATCAAGCCAGCAGATGCTGGCGCAACAAACGTTCGGGGTACGAGATGACCTGTCGGTTGGGGCGCGATGCGCCGAGGCGTGCGCTGCTGCTGTGCGTGGTCGCACTTGCAGCCACCGTCATCATGGGAGCCGCTCGCGCACGCGCCGGCGACGACGCAGTCCAATCGGTCGGCGCGACGCCGTCCATTCCGAGCGGCGCGGTCGCCCTCGGCGCCGCCCCGAGCACGCAGCCGCTGAAGCTCGATGTCATGCTCCAGCCTCGTGACGCCGCCGGCCTGCAGGCCGAGGCGCTCGCGGTGTCGACGCCCGGATCACCGCAGCAGGGAGACTTTCTGAGCGTCGCGCAGGTCGCGGCGCGCTACGGCCAGACGCCCGCCGCCATCCGCGCGGCCGACGCCTCGCTGCGGTCGATGGGCCTCACCCCCGGCGCCGTCACCGCTAACCATCTGACGATCCCGGTCACCACGACGGTTGCTCAGGCGCAGCAGAGCCTCGGCACGAGCTTTGCGAGCTATCGCCTGCAGTCCGGTGCGACCTTCGTCGCCAACACGTCCGCGCCGCGGCTGCCCAGCTCGCTGGCGGCGATCACCCAGGCGGTCATCGGGCTCGACACCCTGCCCTACCAGAACACCGCTCCGCCGATGGGCTCCGGACTCGCCCAGGCCGCCGTCACCCCAGCGGCGGCGACGGGGCCGACGCCGTGCGCCGCGGCGACCACCGCGGGCGCGCGAGCAGGACGGCTACACGTACGACAAGCTGGCCAACGCGTACGGCATCAGCGGCCTGATCACCGCCAAGCACAACGGCTTGGGGGTCAAGGTCGGGCTGTTCGAGATCGACGCGTACTCGACGACCGACGTCAGCAAGTTCCAGTCCTGTTACAAGACCACGGTGCCGGTCAAGCTCGTCAAGGTGGACGGCGGAGCGGGCACCGGCCCCGGCGAGGGTGAGGCCGCCCTCGACATCGACACGGTGATCGCGCTGGCGCCGAAGTCGAGCATCCTGGTCTACGACGCCAACCCGTCGGGCTCGTACTCCTCAGACGTCGTGGACAACCTGACCACGATGTTCGACGCGAACAAGATCCAGGTGCTCTCGATCAGCTACGGGATCTGCGAGCGGACCGTCCAGGCCGACTACCCGGGCCTGATCGCCAGCGAGAACACGTTGCTGCAGCAGGCATCCACCGAGGGGATCTCGACCTCCTCGGCTTCGGGAGACACCGGCTCGGAGGGCTGTGAGCGCAACGGAGACGGGAGCACCGGGCTTGCGACCTCGGACCTCGGCTCCCAGCCGTTCTCCACCACGGTCGGCGGAACCACCCTCGCCTCGGTCGGACCGCCTCCCATCGAGAGCGTCTGGAATGAGACGGCGATCGGCGAAGGTGCCGCGGGCGGCGGGATCTCGCACGTCTGGGCGATGCCCTCCTGGCAGACCGGTCCCGGCGTGCTGAACTCGTTCAGCAGCGGCCACCCGTGCGGCGCAGCCTCCGGCGACTGCCGCGAGGTGCCCGACGTGTCCGCCGACGCGGACCCGGTCGGCGGATACATGGTGCGCTACGGCGGCAACTGGCAGGACATCGGCGGCACCAGCGCGTCGTCGCCGCTGTGGGCGGCGATGGTCGCCGACATCGCGACGGCCAAGACCAGCCACCGGGAGGGGTTCCTCAACCCGACGCTCTACTCGGGAGCGTCCACCGGGTCGGGGCTGTTCAACGACATCACCGCCGGTAACAACGACTACGGCGAGATCCATGGAGGCTCGTACCCGGCCACGTCGCAGTACGACATGGCGTCGGGTCTCGGGACGCCGATCGCGTCGGGCCTGTTCAACCTGATCAACTAGTCCGGCTCTCCGGACGGACGCAGGGTGCGGGGAGGTTGACGGCGCCCCCGCTCCTCGCCCGCCGATCGGTCCCGTCAGCGGTCGGCTCGGGCGAGGGCCTGCAGCCCGAGATGTTCCTCCCGGCAGGCCGCGCAGCCCTGCAGATGCGCCCGCATGCCCGCCACCACCCCGTCGGCGTCCACGCCGTCGAGCTCGAGGTCGACGTAGCGGTCGAGCTCCGCGAAGCACTCCTCGCAACTCAGCTCGGGGCCCGCCGGTCCGAGCAGGCGCCACAGCAGGGCGTGGTCGGAGGCGCTGAGGTGGCTCATCCCGCCAGCACCGCCTCGATCGGGTGACCGTCGGCCTCCAAGCGCCGCCGCAGCTTGCGTCTGGCGTCGTGGATCGTCTTGTACAGCGCCCCTCGTGTGGTGCCGAGTCGCTCACAGAGAACGTCGATCGGCACGTCGCCGAACGCGATCGCGAGCAGCACCTCGCGCTGATGCGAGGTCAGCTCGGTTTCGATCGCCACGCGGATTGCGCCAAGCAGCTCGCTCTGCTCGGCGAGGGCCGGCGGCGTTGGTCCGCCGTCGCGCGTCTCAGGCCAGTTCTCGGGCTCGATCGGCAGCTCGCGACCGCGCCACTCGCGGCGACGCAGCTTCACCCCGGCCTCCAGGACGGCGAACTTGTATGCCCAGGTGGTGAAGCGGCTCGCCCCGCGAAACTGATCGAGCTTGGCGAGCACCGCGACGAGCGCATCGTCGGCGCTCTGCACCGCGAGGTCGTCGCGCTCCTGGCGGTCAAGACCGGGACCTCGGCGGGCCAGCTCTGCGCGGGCGGCGTGCAGCAGCAGCGCATGCAGGCGCCCGACCGCCTCGTCCCGAGTCGCGCCGTCGCCGGCCAGCGTCTCCAGCCAGCCGTGGGACTCCGCATCCGGAGCGCGGCGAACCTGGGAACGGGAGGTGGACACCGACACATCATCTCGTTTGCGACGCGTCGGGGCGGTTTCTTACCGCGCCGGGGTAAGAAATCCGGGAGGCGCGACGCTAACTGGCCATGAATCCGAAACTCGCTGCCGCGCACGATGGCGATCGCCCCGAGCGACGCGACCGGTCCCATCCACATGTCGCAGAGCTCCCGGAAGCCCGGCGGCCGATCGATCGAGCGGCGGCCGAACGGGCCTCGGCGGACCTGCTGGCCGCACTGGGCGCCGACCTGCGCGCGCCGGGCTTGCGCGACACCCCGCGGCGAATGGCCGACGCGTACCTCGAGATGCTGACGCCCGAGCCGTTCGAGGCGACCACGTTTCCCAACGATGAGGGATACGACGAGCTCGTCGTGGTTCGCGATATCCCGTTTCGCTCGTTGTGCATGCACCACATGCTGCCGTTCCATGGCGTCGCGCACGTCGGATATCTGCCGGGGGCGCGGATCGTCGGGCTCTCCAAGCTGGCTCGCATCGTCGAGGTCCTCTCCTGTGATCTGCAGGTTCAGGAACGGCTGACCACCCAGGTTGCGGACTGGCTGCAGCAGCGCCTGGAGCCCAAGGGCGTCGGCGTGGTGATGGAGGCCGAGCACATGTGCATGACGCTGCGCGGCGTGCGCACTCCGGGCGCCAGAACGGTCACCTCGGCGCTGCACGGGCTGGTGCGCGACGACTCGCGCACCCGCGAGGAGTTTCTGAACCTGACCTCTGGGAGAGCGTGATCCCCATGCGGACGTTTGTCATCGTCGGTGCCGGGCTGGCCGGCGCCAAGGCCGCCGAGACGCTGCGCGAGGAGGGCTTCGACGGGCGCGTCGTGCTCATCGGAGCCGAGTCGGAACGGCCCTACGAGCGCCCGCCACTGTCCAAGGAGTACCTGCGCGGTGAGGCCGACTCCAAGCCGTTCGTCCACGACGAGTCCTTCTACGCCGAGCATGACATCGACCTGCGCACGTCGACCTCTGTGGAGGGCATCGACCCGGCAGCCGGCGAGATCTCGCTCGCCGGCGGTGAGACGCTCCGGTTCGACCGGCTGCTGCTCACGCCCGGCGCCGGGCCGCGGCGGCCGCCCCTGCCCGGCGCGGACCTGGACGGCGTGCTCGCACTGCGCACGGTCGAGGACTCCGACGCGATCCGTGCGCGAATCGACTCCGGCGGCCGGTTGGTGACGATCGGCGCCGGCTGGATCGGATCCGAGGTCGCCGCGTCGGCCCGGCAGCGGGGCTGCGATGTGACCCTGTTGGAGGCGGTGCCGCTGCCGCTGGCGCGGGTGCTCGGCCCCGAGCTGGGCGCGATCTACCGCGACATCCACGTCGATCACGGCGTGGAGTTCGTCGGCGAGGCCCACGTGGAGGCGATCGAGGGCTCAGGACAGGTCGAGGCGGTGCGTCTGGCCGGCGGCCGGCGGATCGAGGCGGACTTCGTCGTCATCGGAGTCGGTGTCGCTCCCCGCGTCGCCCTCGCCGAGGCCGCCGGCCTGGGGATCGACAACGGCATCGAGGTCGACGAGCGGCTGCGTACCCGGGCTCCGAACGTGTTCGCCGCCGGTGACGTCGCCGCCGCCCACCACCCGTTCTATGACACGCGAATCCGCGTCGAGCACTGGAGCAATGCGCTGCACCAGGGGCCGGCGGCGGCACGCAGCATGCTCGACCAGCCCGTCTCCTATGACCGCATCCCCTACTTCTTCTCTGACCAGTACGACGTCGGGATGGAGTACTCCGGCTACGTGACCGAGTGGGACGAGGTCGCATTCCGCGGCGATCCGGCGGGCCGGGAGTTCATCGCGTTCTGGCTTCGTGACGGCCGCGTGCTCGCCGGGATGAACGTCAACGTGTGGGACGTCTCCGGAGAGATCCAGTCGCTGATCCGCTCGCGCCGATCCTTCGATCGGCGGCGGCTGACCGATCCCGACGTGGCGCTGGGCGACCTGCTCGGCGACGGATAGCCCCCGCGCTCAACCGGGAGCGTCACCTCCGCCGCTTCAGGTTCCGCCGGCACGTGCCGATGAATGGGCCGTCAGACAGCGACGGCACCCTGCGGGATGAGCCCTTCCCAGAGAACGCCCCCCGAGCAATCGATAAACGCCCGACCTTCTGATGCCCGAGGCCCGCAATAGCGGGCCTTCGGCGTTTCCGGCCCGGTGGGTGGGCGACCGAAGCTCAAGTTCGGTCTCGGTGCGCCGATACACCAGCCCATGCCTGGGCCGCACTGTGACGGACAACTTCGCGATCCTGCGATGGATGCGCAGGAACTGACCTCCCTGCTCGTCGCCGAGGTCCAGGACTACGCGATCCTGATGCTCGATCTCGATGGCCGCGTGGCCACGTGGAACGCCGGGGCGCGGCGGTTCAAGGGCTATGAGGCCGAGGAGATCATCGGCCGTCACTTCTCCGTCTTCTATCCAGCGCAGGCGATCTCCGACGGGACTCCCGACACGCTGCTGGCCACCGCCCGCTCGGAGGGCCGTGTCGAGCAGGAGGGCTGGCGGGTGCGCAAGGACGGCAGCCTGTTCTGGGCGAGCGTCGTGATCACCGCGATCCGTGACGACCGCGGCGAGCTGCGCGGCTACGGCAAGGTGACGCGCGACCTCACCGAGCGCCACGCCGTCGATATGGCGCGTCGTGCCGCCGAGGAACGCTTCCGCGCCGCCTTCACCCACGCACCGGTCGGCATCGCGATCACCGGTCTGGAGGGCGCCGCCTACGGCCGCCTGGTCGAGGCCAACCCCGCGCTGACCCGCATGCTGGGCTACGGCGCAGACGAGCTCACCGGCCGCACACTCACCTCGATCACCTTCGCCGAGGACCGCGACGCCACCGTCCGTGCGTTGCAGGAGCTGAGCGTGGGCAGCGCGATCTCCGTTGAGCTTCGCCTGGCCCACCGCGAGGGCCGCGAGGTCTGGGTGCTGCTCTCCTCCACCCCGCTCCCGGATCCCGCACACACCTCGCTGCGCTGCGCGATCACCCAGATCCTCGACATCTCCGAGCGCAAGCGGTTCGAGAGCCACCTCCGCCACCTTGCCGACCACGACGCGCTCACCGGCCTGCTCAACCGTCACCGGTTCGAATCAGAGCTGGCCCGCGTGACCGCCGAGGTCCGCCGCTACCATCGGCGCGCCTCGTTGCTGGAGCTCGATCTCGACGGGTTCAAGGAGGTCAACGACCGCTTCGGACACCCCGTCGGCGACGCGCTGATCACGCGCATCGGCGCCCTCCTGCGCGACACGGTCCGCACCACCGACATCGTCGCGCGTCTCGGCGGCGACGAGTTCGTGGTCATCCTGCCCGAGGCGGGCGCCGAGGACGCCAAGCGCCTGGCCACCCGCATCCTGGACTCGGTGCGCGCCGCCGGCCAGATCACCGTCGGCGACCAGCACGCCGAGGTCACCGCTTCGATCGGCCTGACCAGCTTCGACGGTGACACCGGGCTCACCGGCGCGGAACTCGTCGCCGAAGCGGATGTCGCCCTGTATGAGGCCAAGGCGCTGGGCCGCAACTGTCGCGTGCTGTATGACCGCACCAGGTCCGATCACCGCCAGGTGGCTCGCAGCCGGTCGTGGACCGAGCGCTTGCGCGCCGGCGTCGAGGAGGACCGCTTCGTCCTGCACGCGCAGCCGATCCGCGGGATCTGCGCCGACGAGACTCCCCGCTACGAGCTGCTGCTGCGCCTGCGCGACGAGGACGGGCAGCTGATCGGACCCGCCGAGTTCCTCCAGAACGCCGAGCGCTTCAACCTGATGGGCGAGATCGACCGCTGGGTGCTCGGCCGCGCCGTGCGCCTGATCGAGGCCCACGAGCGCGCCGGCAACGACATCAGCCTGTCCGTGAACCTCTCGGGTCGCACGATGAACGACCTCGACCTCGCCGGGGAGCTCGCCGTGCTGCTCGTCGAGCACCCGGTCTCGCCCGACAAGCTGATCCTCGAGGTGACCGAGACCGCGGCGATCGTCAACCTCGACCGCGCACGTGAGCTGGCCTCAGAGCTGCGCGAGCTCGGCTGCCGCTTCGCGCTTGACGACTTCGGCTCGGGCTTCGCCTCCTTCACCTACCTCAAGCACCTCGACTTCGACTACCTGAAGATCGACGGTGAGTTCATCCGCCAGCTGTCGCGCACGCCGACCGACCAACTGGTCGTCCGCGCGGTCGTCGACATCGCCCGCGGGCTCGACACCAAGACCGTCGCCGAGTTCGTCGGCGACGACCCGACCGTCGAGCTGCTGCGCTCGCTGGGGATCGACTACGGGCAGGGCTACCACCTCGGTCGCCCCGGTCCGCTCGAGCTCGTCCTCCCCGCGCTCGACGAGCCCGTCGCGGCCTGAGCGACCACCCCCGGCCAGCCAGGTGCTCACCCGGCCCGCTGGCGCCTCGCACCGCCGCGCGCTCACGCAGTCACGCGATAACTGTTCCCCGAGGCCAGTTTTCGAAGAACGGGGCGCAGCGCGGTGATCGACTCTGGCGTGATAGGCGGCGCAGTGCCCGGTAAGGCGCTCAGAGTGCCCTCCGTCCGCCCCACCCCAGTCCGCTCAGACCGTGCGGCCCGCTGAGACCGTGCGGCCCGCTCAGAACCGTGCGGCCCGCTCAGAACCGTGCGGCCCGCTCAGACCGTGCGGACGGATCCCGCGCGCGGCTTGAGCGCGGGCCGTCTCCAGACGGCCCGCGCCTGCCGTTGCGCCGCCCTTCGGTCAGGCGGAGGTCGTGCCCTTCTGCTTCTTGTGCGCTGACTTCTGCTTGTGCTTCTTGGCCTTGAGCTCGTGGAGCTTGACCGTGTGCTCGATCGTGGCGTGCTTGAACGATGCCGGCCGAAGCGCGACACCTGCCTTGAGCTTGTGATGGGCCTTGAGCAGCCGCGTGCCGGTGCGATTCATGTGGATCGTCTTGGTGACCTTCTTGCCTCCACGCAGCGCGTAGCGCACCGAGCCGAGCCACACCGTCTTGGTGCGTGTGCCGCGGGTGCGGTGAGTGGTCGCGTTGATCGCGATCATCTTCCTGCCTCGGAAGTGCTCGACGACCACCACCGCCACGCGGCCGTCGCAGTGGCGCTGGCGCAGGCACTTGACCGTGACGCGCACCGACGAGCCGTGCAGGACCTTCAGGCCGCCGACCTTGGCGCCCTTGGTCTTCTTGGAGTGCTTCTTGCTGCCCTTGCCCGATGACTTGCCCGGCTTGGTCGAGGTGGACTTCGGGGGCTTGGTCGCGGGGCCGATCCGGATCGACACCGTCCCGGAGGCCTGGTCGGGCGGGCTCGCGCTGTCTTTGACCGAGACCGTGAACGTCGTCGTCTGGTCCGTGGTCGGGGTGCCGGAGACGGTGCCGTTCAGCGCGTTGAACACGAGTCCGGCCGGCAGTGAGCCGCCGGTCAGCGCCCACACGTTGCCACCGGTCCCGCCCGAGGTGGCGATGTGCGCGGAGTAGTGCGTTCCGACCGCGCCCGCCGGAAGCGAGTGGGTCGTGATCGCCAGGCTCGGGTGCGAGTTGATCGTCATCGCGCCCGCGCCGGCCGCCGTCGGGTAGGTGCCGGCGGCGTCACAGTGTGAGGCTCCGACGCAGCCGACGGCCAGCGAGACCGCCGACAGCGTGGTGCTGGAACCCGCGCCCGCCGGGGGCGCCAGCGCCGATGCCACCGACCAGGTTCCTCCGGTGTCGGTCGCCGACAGCGGCGCGGTGGTGCCGGCGACGACCGAGCCCGTGGTGGTGCAGGAGGTCGAGGCCGTGCATGAGATCGAGTCGAACTGCGACGCGGTGGTTCCCGCGGGGAGCGTGAACTGGATCGCCTGTCCCCAGGTTCCGTTCTGGAGCACGAGCATCGCGGTCTGCTGGCCGGCGGAGTTGCTGTAGCTGCCGACGGCCTTGCACTGCCCGCTCGCCGGACAGGCGATCGAGCTCAGCGTGGCGCCCTGGGCCGCGGCGGCGCCGGTGGGCAGTGCCACCTCGGTCGCCTGTGCCCAGCTGCCGGCGCTCTCGGTGGCGACCATCGCCTGGGTCTGACCGCCCGCGTCCGTGTACTGGCCGGCGGCCGAGCAGTTTCCGGGGCTGGTGCAGGCCACCGAGTTGAGCGTCCCGCTGGTTGCGCCCGCCGGCAGAGCGATCTTCGCTCCCTGGCCGAACACACCGGCGGCCACGTTGATCGCCATCGGCTGGTTTGAACCGCTGATCGCGGCGGTGCCGACCGCCGTGCAGTTGCCGCCGGTCTGACACGAGATTCCCGACAGCGAGCCGCCGGAGGCGCCCGACGGCAGGCCGGTGACCTCCCCGGCCGCCGCCCATGCGCCGTTGGCCTCGGCGGCGGCGATCGGGTGAGTCGACGAGTCGTCCTCGCCGACTGCGATGCAGGTGCCGGCGGCGGTGCAGCTCACCGAGGCAAGCGATCCAGAGCTCGCTCCTGAGGGGAGCGCGATCGCCGACGCGCCCGTCCAGGCGCCATTGGCAGCGGTCGCCTCCATCGGCTGGGTTGCGGTCGCGCCGCTGTAGGCGCCGACCGCCACGCACTGGGTCGAGCTTCCGCAGCTGACCGACGGCAGGCTCGTCGCCGTCTGGCTCGCCGAGGCGCCGCTCGGCAGACCGAGCGCGGCCGCCGCGGGCCACACCGACGTGCTCGCCGAGGCCGAACCGGCTCCGGCCAGCGGGATCACGAGCGCCGCCAGCGCAGCCGTCATCACAGCACGTAGCCCCAGTCGTCTCATCAGCACATGTCCTTTGTTCTGGATCGCGGGAAGGCCCCGGCAGCGAGCCCCTGCGGCCCGCAGCGCTTCACCGAAACGTGCGCCGAGCGTACACCAGCCCGCAAACCTGCCCAATCGGTCAGATCACGGCGGCCAGTGGCCGCGTCCCTACAGCGAGCTGGTCGAGCGGGCCTCGGCCGCGGCGGCAACCGCGCGCTCGACGGCGTTGACGTCGCGGACGGCACCGGTGTCGGCCGACGTGGCCATCGCCGCGTAGGCGCGCAGCGCGGGCGATACCACGCGGTCGCGGACCGCAGGCACGTAGCCGCTGGAGGACTCAAGAGCCTCACGGCGTTCGGCGAGCTCCTCCTCGGATACCTGGAGCTCGAGTCGGCGCTGCGGGATGTCGATCACGATCGTGTCGCCCGTCTGGACGAGCGCGAGCGCGCCTCCGGACGCCGCCTCCGGGGAGACGTGGCCGATCGACAGCCCAGAGGTGCCGCCGGAGAACCGCCCGTCGGTGACCAGCGCGCACGCCTTGCCCAGGCCGCGGCCCTTCAGGTAGGAGGTCGGATAGAGCATCTCCTGCATTCCCGGTCCGCCGCGCGGGCCCTCGTAGCGGATGACGACCACGTCGCCCTCCTTCACCCCGCCCCCGAGGATGACGTCGACCGCCTCCTCCTGGGACTCGACGACGACCGCCGGCCCGCTGAAGCGCAGAATCGATTCATCGACGCCCGCCGTCTTGACCACCGCGCCGCGCACCGCGATGTTCCCGTACAGGATCGCCAGGCCGCCGTCGGCGGAGTACGCATGCGCGAGATCGTGGATGCAGCCTTCGGCCGCGTCGGTGTCCAGCGACTCCCAGCGCTCAGACTGCGAGAACGCCTCGGCCGAGCGCACGCATCCCGGCGCCGCGTGGTAAAGCTCGATCGCCTCCGGCGCGGCGCAGCCGCTGCGGATGTCCCAACCGTCAAGCCACTCCGCGAACGAGCGGGAATGGACGGTGTGGACGTCCTGATGCAGCAGCTCGGCTCTGCGCAGCTCGCCGAGGATCGCGGGGATCCCGCCGGCGCGGTGCACGTCCTCCATCAGGTAGCTGGAGCTCGGCGCCACCTTGCACAGGCAGGGCACGCGCCGGGAGATCGCGTCGATGTCGGCCATCGTGAAGTCCAGCCCCGCTTCCTGGGCGGCGGCGAGGATGTGCAGGACGGTGTTCGTCGATCCGCCCATCGCCACGTCGAGCGTCATCGCGTTCTCAAACGCCTCGCGGCTGGCCACCGCCCGCGGCAGCACCGAGGCGTCATCGTCGCCGTAGTAGCGCGTGCAAAGCTCGACCACGGTCCGCCCGGCGGACTGGAACAACTCACGCCGTGCGGTGTGGGTGGCCAGCGTCGAGCCGTTGCCCGGCAACGAGAGGCCCAGCGCCTCGGTGAGGCAGTTCATCGAGTTGGCGGTGAACATCCCCGAGCACGAGCCGCAGGTCGGGCAGGCCGCCTCCTCGATCCGGGCGATGTCCTCGTCAGACACCGATTCGTCGACCGCCTCGGCCATCGCGGTGATCAGGTTCAGCCCCTTGCGGACCGTACCGTCGACCAGCGTGGCGGTGCCGCCCTCCATCGGCCCGCCGGAGACGAACACCGTCGGGATGTTCAGCCTCAGCGCGGCGTTGAGCATCCCCGGCGTGATCTTGTCGCAGTTGGAGATGCAGACCATTGCATCGGCGCAGTGGGCGTTGACCATGTACTCGACCGAGTCCGCAATCAGGTCGCGTGACGGCAGCGAGTAGAGCATCCCGCCATGGCCCATCGCGATCCCGTCATCGACGGCGATCGTGTTGAACTCGCGCGGGATCCCCCCGGCCGCGCTGACCGCCTCGGCGACGACCTCGCCGACCGGCTTTAGATGCGTGTGGCCGGGGACGAACTGGGTGTAGGAGTTGGCGATCGCGACGATGGGCTTGCCGAAGTCCTCCCGCGCGACGCCGGCGGCCCGCAACAGGGCCCTGGCGCCGGCCATGTTGCGGCCATGGGTGACAGTCCGAGATCTGAGGGCGGGCATCCTGTGAGCGTAGTGGAACGTGGCCGGCCGCCCAGGCGCTCAGCCGGAGATCGCGCCGGTCAGCGCGGCTCGATCCTGACCGGCAGACCGTCCGCCGGATACGGCCCCGTGCCCGCGGCGAGCGGGGGCAGGTAGTCCGGCGCGACCGAGAAGCGGCGGCTGAGCAGCAGGCGGTGCAGGATCGCCTTGACCTCCATCGCGCCGAAGTGCATCCCGATGCACTTGTGCGCATGGCTGCCGAACGGCAGCCAGGAGTCGCGCGAGGGCGGGTGGGTTCCCATCTCGGCGCGCTCGGCCTCGAAGCGGGTCGGGTCGAACCGATCCGGGTCACGCCACCAGGGCTCCATGCGGTGGGTCGGGTAGATCTCCAGCATCAGCAGGGTGCCGGCAGGGATGAAGCGCCCGTCCACAGCGGTGTCGCGGACGGCTCGGCGAGCGACCATGCCGACCGGCGCATTCATGCGCAGCGTCTCGCGGAACACGAGGTCGAACGACGAGAGCGTGTCGAGCTGCTCGTAGGAGGGGGCGTCGGTGCCCAGCGCCTCGGACTCGACGCGCAGGCGCTGCTGCCACTCCGGCTCGAGGGCGAGGTAGTAGATCATCATCGCCAGCGTGATCGTGCTCGTGTCATGCGCGGCCATCAGCACGAAGATCATGTGGTTGACGACGTCCGCATCGGAGAACCTCTCGCCGTTCTCTGACTCGGCGCGGCACAGCACGCTGAACAGGTCCTCGCCCTCTCCCGAGCGATGGGAGGCGACCTGCGCGCCGAAGTGCGCCTCCAGCCGGCGGCGGCTCGCGATCCCCCGGTGCCACTTCGCGCCCGGGATCGGGACGTCGGCGCGGATGAGTGCCTGCCCCGCGACCACGGCGTCGACGAAGGCGCGATTGACGGCGTCGGCCTCGGATCCGAGCTCGCCGCCGACGAACACCTCGGTCGCGATGTCGAGCGTGAGCGCCTTCAGCGCCGCGTAGACGCGCAGCTCCCCGGTCACCGGCCACCCCGAGATCCCGCGCTCGATCGCCGGATGCATCCGGTTGAGGTAGCCCCGCAGCCGCTCGCGCTTGAACGCCTGCTGCATGATCAGGCGGTGGTGGCGGTGCTCGGGCGCGTCCATCAGCATCACGCCTCGGTTGAAGAACGGCCCGATGAAGTAGTCCCAGCCGCGCGCGCTCGAGAAGTCCCCGTCGCGGTTGGCCAGCACGGTGGAGATTCCCTCTCCGCCGAGCACGATCGCGACCTGAGTGCCGATCACGTTGGTCCACGAGACCGAGCCATAGAGGTTGTAGGCGCGACGGCAGAACCGGAGACCGTCGACGAACATCGGCAGCGTCTGCCCGAGAAACGGCAGGCCTGGCTCCCCCATCACCGGCTTCAGGCCACTGCCGGCGGGCGGATCGGCCAGCACCCGAGGCCCGGGTGCGGGCACGCGGTCGAGCACCGACGCCGCGGTGGCGCGCACGCGCGCTGTCGCCGAGACGCTCACGAGGGTGACGCGCCGGCGTTCATCGGGCCTCGCTCAGGACCCGTCGTGGCGCTGGGCCTCGGCGCGCGCCTTCTCGGCGGCCTCCCGGGCCTGCCTGGCCTCGCGCTCGGCGCGCTCGGCCTCGGCGCTCGCGCCCTCGTAGCGGGTTCGAGCCTGCTCATGGGCCGTCGCCTTGTCCGCGGCCGCGGCCTCGAGCTCCTCGGCGCGGCGCCGAGCCTCTGCGGCGGCGGCGCGGCGGGTGTCGGCGTCGGTCGCGCTCTCCAGGCTCACCTTCTCCGAGAAGCGCAGGCCGTAGGCCTTGCCGATCTCGTCAAGTGCCTCGGCGTCGGGCGTCAGCTCGCGGTCGGAGTCGGGTGAGCCATCGATCTTCGCCTTGTCGTGATTGACGCGCACGTACCCGGGCCCGACCATCGCGCCGTCGGCGGGGATCAGCTTGAAGTGGCGACCGAGCAGGCCGCTCTTGATGGCGAACAGGATCGGCGTCCCCGTCGGCCCGTCGAGGAACACCTCTTGCAGCTTGCCGAGCGACTGATCTGCGGGGTCACGAACCTCCGCGCCGCGCCAGTCCTCGATGTGCTCGGCCGCGATCACGGGCAGAACCTTATCCCTGCCCGCGCCGGCGTGCGCGGCGATTCCGGAGGCGGCACCGAAACTCTGCCGGGCCGTGCGGTATCAAGCGGGGAGACCAACCGAGGAGGTTGCAGTGAGGACACGCATCATCGCGGTGATCATCGCCGGGGCAGCGCTTGCCCTGTCGGTGACGGGGGTCGCTGAGGCCGCCGCACCGGCCGTGATCACCGGCCACGCCACTCAGATCGGGGGCACCAGTGCGGTTTTGCACGGGAGCGTCAATCCCGGGGGCGTCGACACCGACTACACGTTCAGTTACGGCTTGACGGCGAGCTATGGCACCAACACGGCCGCGCGGAGCGCGGGCAGCGGCACCAAGAAGGTCGCGGTCGCCGAGAAGATCACCGGCCTGCAGCCGGGCACGACGTACCACTTCCGGATCTCGGGGGTGAGCGCCGGCGGCTCGACCGCGGGCGCCGACGTCACGTTCACCACGGGCGGCAACCCGCCGTCGGCGGTCTGGACCGGTCCGGCGACCGGCGTCGGGGCCGAGAGGGCCGGCGTCACCGGCGCGATCAACCCCAACGGAGCGCCGACGACCTGGTATGTCCAGTACGGCCTCGGGGCCGCCTACGGACTGCAGACGTTCCCGTCGACGATCGTGGCCGGCAGCGTCGCGGTTCCGGTATCGACGACGCTGGCGGGGCTCGCCCCGGCGACCCTGTTCCACTATCGGATCGTCGCCTTCCACGGGGCGGTGGCCAGCTACGGAGCCGACCAGACGTTCTTCACCCGACCGCTGCACGCGCCCAAGCCGGGGCTGCACGCCCGGACCACACCGGGCCGAGATGCCCGCTCACCGTACTCGTTCACCACCCGCGGGTCGCTCCGCGGCGGGCATTTCATCCCCGCCGCCGAACGCTGCACGGGCACCGTCGACGTCCGCTTCTACAACGGCCGCCGCAAGCTGGGTTCGGGCGTCGCCAACGTCGCCGCCAATTGCAGCTTCAGCGTCCAGACGCGCTTCCGCCACAGTCACGGGCGGGGTCGCGTGGGAGTCCGGGTCGTCGTCGCCTACGCGGGCAACGGCTACCTGGCCGCCAGCACCACGACCGACCACGTGACGGTCGGCCGCTGAGACCCTGAGGGCACGCGGCGCGGGACGGACAGACCGTCCCGCGCCGGCGCCCGTCGGCAGGCCCCTGGGCTGCCGGTCCCCTAGGCTGCCCGGCCATGACGCGGCGCCTCCCGTCAGCCGTCGCGGCGGTGGCCGTGCTCGCGCTCGCCGCGTGGGCGTTCTTCCCCGTCGTCCTGCTGGTCGCCCACGCGAGCGCCATCCATGCGAGCTGGACCGGCGCCGACGGACTGATCGGCGCTGACGGTGTGCTCGGCGCAGACCAGCTGCAATACCTGGCCTGGGCGCGGAGCGTCGCCGGGCATGGTCTCGCCGCCGACCTGTTCACGCTCGGTCGCTCCGGCCACGTCTACCTGGAACCGGCCTCCGGGATCGCCGGCGGATTCGCGGCACTGGGCCTCGGCCTGGTCACCGGCTACCTCGTGGTCAAGGCGCTCGCGGTGATGGTGCTCGCGGGCGGGGTCGCCGCGTGGTGCCGGCGGCTGCTGCCTGGCCGGCCCGCGGCGCGGTTGGCGGCGATCGCGCTTGCGCTGTTCACCGTCACCCCGGCGACCGCCCTGATCAACTGGCTGCAGCTCGGCTCCGCGCGGTTTCGCTTCGACGTCTACCTGGCGGGCGATGAGCTGCTGGCCGCGACCAAGCTCTGGGGCTATGTGCCGGCGGCGCTGTCGATCGGTCTGATGTGCGCCGCCCTCCTCTGCCTCGACCGCGCGCTCGCTGGCGACCGCCGGCGCGCGCTGCCGGCTGCCGCGGTCGCGGCACTGCTGTGCGGATGGCTTCACCCCTGGCAGGGGATCACGCTCGGCCTGATCGTGATCGGGCTCGCGGTGATCCGCCGTCGTCGTGCAGACCTCCCGGTCTGGACGCTCATGCTGCTCGCCCTCGCGCTCCCCCTCGTCTACTACGCGCTGCTCGAGCACGGGGACGCCGCCTGGCGGATGGCGGCGCACAACGAGCAGGGGCCTCGCCTGCCCGGGCCGGTGCTGCTCGCCTGCCTGGGTCCCCTCGTCCTGCTCGCTGCCGCGGGCCTGCGCCGGGCGCGGGGCGAGGACGTGGCTGAGCAGGCGCTGATCCTGTGGGTCCCCGCCGGGCTTGCCACCTACTGGCTCAACGGCGCGTTCGCCACTCACGCCTTCGAGGGGCTGATGGTGCCGCTCGCGGTGCTGATCGTGCGCGGCGCGACGCGGGTGCGGCTGCCCGCGGTGCTCGCCTGGGCGGGTGTGGTCGCGCTCATCGTGCCGGGGCTCGCCTACGACGCGCGCAAGTTCGTCCGCACCAGCCGCAGTGGCCTCGTCCAATACGCGTTGCCCGGACCCGACACTGCGGCGTTGCGCTGGATCGCTCGCCACGCGCCCGCCGGGGGCGTTCTCGCTCCCGCCCCGTTCACGGCGGTGATCCCCTCCCAGACCGGTCGCGCGGTCTGGGTCGGTCACGGCGACTGGAGCCCTGACTACCCGGCCCGCGCGCGGGAGGCCGGCCGGCTGTTCACGGGCCGGATGCGGGATCCGGCGGTGGCGCGCAGCTTCGTACGCGTCACCGGCGCGCGCCTGCTGGTCTCCGACTGCGACCACGCCGGCGGCACGGCGCAGCTCATCGGCGTGCTCGGGCCGCAGATCGCGCAGGTCCACCGGTTCGGCTGTGCGCGCGTATTCGTGCTCCGCGGAGGCTGACCGCGGCGCTCAGCCGTCCTGCGCGGCGACCTCGCCGATGATCCGTGAGAGCTGGCTGCCCTGCCAGGCGATCGGCGACTTCCCCGGCTCGTCGGTGACCAGACGGGCGCCTGGGATCGCAGCCGCGTAAGCCTCGCCGACCGCCCGCGGGTGGTCGGGGTCCGCCTCGTCGCCGGAGGCCACGACGACCGCCGGCATCGACAGCAAGCCGAGGGCGTCGATGTGGGCGAATGGATGTGAGCGCGGGACCACGTGCAGCGCGTCGGCGACGGCGTCCGGATGATCGTGCTGGGAGAGTCGTTGGGTCATCACCTTGACGGCGGTCTCGCGCCAGCGCTCGGGAATCGCCTCGATGTCCTGCGCGGCCAGGAACCCGTCGACGCCACCGTCGCGCAGCCCCTCTGAGAGGGCGTCCCAGCGCTGCAGGCGAGCCGGATCGTCGGCCTGCTCGGCCCCTCCAAATGCCGGGGTGATGACGACGATGCCCGCGACGCGCTCGGGGCGCCGCAGCGCGAAGTTCAGCAGCGTGTGGCCGCCCATCGAGGCGCCGGCCAGCACCGCCCGCTCAACGCCGGCATCGTCGAGCACCGCCTCGAGATCCAGCGCCAGATCGTCGTAGGTGTAGGACGCCGAGTCCGGCGCGGGGCGCGAGTGCCCGTGGCCCCTCGCGTCGTAGGCGATCACGCGGTGCCCGGATCGCTGCAGCGCGGTCGAGCCCATGACCACGTAGCGGCGGGTCGCCGTCAGCCCGTGCAGAAGCACGACCGCCGGCCCTTCGCCATCGTCGCTTGCGGACAGCTCGACGCCGTCTCGCTCGATCACCCGATCGCCCATCGATCGATCGTAGTTCCGTCCGGGCTCGGACCGGCCTCTGGGCGGGTGCCTGACTAGCATTGATCGGTATGGAAGTCACCGAGGCCACGTTCCAGAGCGCCGTCGTCGAGCGCTCCCACACCGTCCCCGTCGTCGTCGACTTCTGGGCGGAATGGTGCGGTCCGTGCCGCCAGCTGGGACCGGTGATCGAGAAGGCCGTCGCGGCCCGGCAGGGCAAGATCGAGTTGGCCAAGCTCGACGTGGATGCCAACCCGAATCTGTCGCGTACCTACGGCATCCAGTCGATCCCGGCGGTCAAGGCGTTCCAGGGCGGTCAGGTGACCGCCGAGTTCATCGGCGCGCAGCCGCCGACCGAGGTCGAGCGATTCCTCGACGGGCTGCTGCCGTCGCGCGCTGACGAGTTGGTCGCGCTCGGGGACGAGGGGTCGTTGCGCGAGGCGGTCGCCCTCGAGCCGTCCCGTGCCGATGCCGCGGTGCCACTCGCCAAGCTGCTGCTGGCGCGCGGTGATCAGGACGGCGCGCTCGCGCTGCTGCGCGAGGTGCCGGGTTCCTTCACCGCCGACGGTCTGGTCGCACGTATCGGCCTGGCCGCGATGACCGATCCAGATCTCTCCGACGCCTTTGCAGCGCTCGACGCCGGTCAGACCGAGCGCGCGCTGGACCTGTTGCTCGTCGCGTTGCCGACCGCCAACGGCGTCAAGGACGACGTCCGGCGTGTCGTCGTCGGCATCCTCGACGAGCTCGGGGCCGATTCCGAGCTGGCCCGCGAGGCGCGCCGCCGGCTCGCCACGGCGCTCTACTGAGCCCCGGCCCCCCCGCTCAGACCGCGAGCGCGAGCTGCTCGCCGCGGGAGTCGGCAGCCTCTGGCCCGTGCTCGAGCCCGGCGATGCGGACGCCCAGCAGCCTGACGGGCCGTGGCGCGGCGAACCGGCGCAGCAGCTCCAGCGCGACCGGGCCCACGCGCTCGGCGCTCGCCACCGGCTCGGAGAGCGTCCGCGCGCGGGTGTGGGTCGAGAAGTCGTCGAGCCGAACCTTGATCCCGATGGTGCGTCCGCGCCTGCCGGCCGCCGAGAGGTCACCGCAGAGCTTCTCCACGAGCGATGTGAGCACCGTCTCGAGCTGGAGCTGGTCGGCGATGTCGCTGTCGAACGTCGTCTCCCGCGACTCGGAGACGACCTTGCGCACCTGGGTCACGGGCGCATCGTCCTCGAAGCGCGCTCGGGCGATCAGCGCCTGCCCGAGCCGCGGACCGAAGCGCTGAGCGAGCGCGCTCGGATCGGCGGCGGCGAGCGCACCCAGCGTGGTCAGCCCGGCGGCGCGCAGCCGCTCGGCCGTCTTGGGCCCGATCCCGGGGATCAGTCCCGGGTGAGCGTCGCGAAAGCGTGCGCGCGCCTGCTCGCAGGAGAGCACGACGAACCCGCGCGGCTTCTCCGCATCGGAGGCGACCTTCGCCACGAGCTTGTTGGGCCCGATGCCGATCGAGCACACCAGCTGCGTGCGCTGTTCGATCGCGGCGGCCAGCTCGCGCATCCGTGTCACGGGCTCGTCGACCGCAGACAGGTCGAGGTAGGCCTCGTCAAGGCCGATCAGCTCCATCGCCGGTGCCGCGGCGCGCACGAGCTCCATCACCTCGCGAGAGGCCGCCCGGTAGTACGGGAAATCAGGCGGCAGGTAGACGCCGTCAGGGCACAGCCGGCGCGCCCGGGAGGCCGGGATGGCGGAGCCGACGCCGAAGCGCCGCGCCTCGTAGGACGCGGTGGTGACGACCGCCCGCGGCCCGCTCCCGGCGACGATCACCGGCCGTCCGCGCAGCTCAGGCCGGCGACGCAGCTCGACGGACACGTAGAAGGCGTCCATGTCGAGGTGGGCGATCGTACGTTCCATCCCACCTCGACACGGTAGGCCTCCGGTCAGACGATGTGGTCGGCTGCTACTGGACGCTCGCGTCGACCGTGCCGACACCCGAGAATCCGAGTGCGCCGGCCGTGGTCTGGTTGAGGTCGTACTCACGGCCGTACACGTACGGCCCGCGGTCATCGACGGTCGCGGTCACGGTCCGGCCGCCGCGGCGCAGCCGCACTCGCGTGCCGCACGGCAATGACCGGTTGGCGATCCCGTAGGTGGCGTGGAAGCCGCATGCGGTCGTCCCGCCGTCCTGGTACCAGGAGACGACGACCGGCTCGTAGACCGAGAGGATCCCGGCCCCGCCGGTCGCGCGGCCGTTGGCGCGGTCACCGGCGAAGAGGACGCGGAGCGCGCCGTGTGCGCCGGCCGCCGGGCGAAAGCGAACCGCGAAGCCGCCGCGCCGACCGGTGCGCCCGTGGGCGACCGTGCGCCACGCATGACCGCGCAGCCGCTGGACCGCGATGTCCCGCCCGCCCCGGCCGGGAAGCAGCCGGCCCGCGACAGCCACGTCGTGGCCGGCCACGACGCCTCGCGCGCGGTGCGCCACGCGCACGGCGGCCTTGACCTGGACCGCGGCCATCCGCGAGATCGCCGGGCGACGGTTCTGGGTGTGGACGATGCGAGCGGGGACGCTGCTCGCCGTGGCGGAGGCGCTCGCCGCGCCGGCCAGCGGAACCGCCCGCAGCAGCGCGGAATGCCGTGGCCGCGCATGCAGCGTGTAGCTGCCGGTGAAGCCGACCCGCGCGGTCGTCAGGCGATTCCAGGGACCGCGGGCGGAGCGTGCGGACTGCAGTTCGATCGTCGCGCCCGCGTCCGTGGACGGCAGGCGGCCGGTCACCTTCACCGGGGCGCCGAGGCGTACATGGCGCGGGGAGACACGGACCGGGAGTGCCGCGGAAGTGGAATCTGTCGAGGACGAGCCGGCGGTGCCCGAGAGCGCGAACGCCTCGGCGGGAACTGCCAGCATCGTGAATGCAATGGTGAACTGAGCCGCGCGCAGCGCACGCGGCCGGAATCCGGACCTCAAAGCGAGGACCTCCTGAGTAATCGACCGGGTGCCTACGTGGTTAGCTGTCGGGCTCGCGAGCCCACGACCGGGGCGCGTTGCGCCACCACATCGAAGAGATCGCTACGGCCGCGGCTGAGATTCAGGCGGCCGATTCGCCCCGGCCGGGCGCGTCCTGGAAGGACAATGCCCGGCAGTGGGTCCCCCGCTCGCCCACGCGCGGAGCGTGAGCGACTCGGCAGGTCGGTTTTTTGGACGCACGCAGAGTTGCAGCGGTTTGGGTAGCTTTATGTGACCCTACGCACAGTCAGACGGCCGCGGTCCGCGGGCGAACCGGGTGCTCATGACTGACACAATGAGCGCCGATATGGCCAATCCAGACCGGCTGACCGGGCTCGACAGCTCCTTCCTGCATCTCGAACGCAACCGCGTGCACATGCACGTTGCCGGTGCGATGGTGCTCGAGGGCAAAGCTCCGGCCTATGACGAGCTGGTCGACCAGATCATCTCTCGCCTGCACCTGGTGCCCCGATACCGCCAGCGTCTGGCGTTCGTGCCCTTCGGGCAGGGTCGGCCGGTCTGGGTCGACGACCCCCACTTCAACGTCGGCTTCCACGTCCGTCACACGGCGCTTCCCGCTCCCGGCGGCGAGGCCGAGTTGCGCCGGTTGTGCGGGCGGGTCTTCTCCCAGGAGATGGACCGGTCCAGGCCACTGTGGGAGCTGTGGCTCGTCGAGGGGTTCGCCGACGATCGCTTCGCGCTGCTGTCCAAGACCCACCACGCACTCGTCGACGGGGTCTCGGGGGTCGACATCGCCACCGTCCTGTTCGACACCTCCCCCACCCCGGCGCCCGCCGGACCGGTCCCGGAGTGGGTGCCGCGGCCTCTGCCGTCCGATGCCCAGCTGCTCGCCGACGCATTGCTGGAGCGCGCGACGGTCCCCGGCGAGATCACGCGCGGGATCCGCCACGCGTTCCGCGGCCCGCGTCAGGTCGCGATGCGCCTGGGCCGCGCGGCCGTCGGCGTCGGCGCGCTGGCGCGGGTCGTGCAGGCTGCGCCGCCGAGTGCGCTCAACGTCCGGATCGGCCCGCACCGCCGGTTCAGCTGGGTCACCGCCGACCTGGCCGACCTCAAGATGGTCAAGGAGACGCTCGGAGGTACGGTCAACGATGTCGTGCTGGCCGTCGTGGCGGGCGCGCTCGGCCGCTACCTGGGCCGGCGCGGGGAACTGCCCGACGGTCTCACGCTGCGCGCGATGGTGCCCGTGTCGGTGCGCGCCGACCTCGAGCGCGGCGCGCTCGGCAACCGCGTGGCCGCGATGTGGGCCGCGCTGCCGGTCTCCGTGCAGGATCCGGTGCAGCGTCTGCTCACGATCAGCCATGAGATGGACGGCGTCAAGCGTTCCGGACAGGCGGTCGGGGCACAGGTGCTGACCGAGCTCACCGGGTTCGCTCCGCCGACGATCGTCGCCCAGGCCGCTCGCCTGCAGACCCGCCAGAGGATGTTCAACCTGGTCGTGACCAACGTTCCCGGCCCGCAGTACCCGCTGTACATGCTGGGGCGCCGTCTGGAGGCGATGTACCCGATGGTCCCACTGGCGGGCGGCCAGGCTCTCGGGATCGCGATCATCAGCTACGACGGGCGGCTGAACTTCGGGCTCGTCGCCGACTACGACGCGCTGCCGGACCTGGAGGATCTGGCGGGCGACCTCAGCGCTGCCGTCGCCGAGCTGGTCGCGGCGGCCGGTCCGAGCCCGCGCTCGGCGCGGCGCCCGCGCCGGCGTGCAGCCTCCGCAAAGACGCCGTGAGCCCGCGCATGGGTCGCTGGCTTGAGCGGGGCGCGGTCGTCCTCGCCTCACTCGCGGTGAGCGTCGGCGTGATCGCGCTGCTGTCCGGCGGGCTGGCCGGCGGGCGCGACAACCCGGGAATCTCGGTCGCCAGCGCCGCCGTGCCCGGACACACGTACCCCGACCTGGGCGATCACCATCTGGCCACCGGTGATCCGCGCCCGACCTACAACTCCGACCCCCCCACCAGCGGCGCCCACGTGCCGCGGCCCGTGACGCGCAACGGCGCCGAGATCTCCGACGACCAGCTCCTGCAGGCGCTCTCGCTGGGAGACGTCGTCTTCCTCTACAGCTCGACTACCCCGCCGACCGGGTTGCAGGCGGTCGCCGACCAGGTGGCGCCGCGCTTCACGCCGGCGCTGGCGGCCGCTGGTCAGACCGTGATCCTCGCCCGCCGCGCCAACCTGTCGACGATCACCGCTGTCGCCTGGACCCACCTGCTGCGCTCTGACAGCGCCGGCGATCTGAGGACCTTCGCCACCCGCTGGCTCGGGCACGGGGCGGCCGGCCGCACCAGCTCGATCGTCGGCAACCAGTAGCGGCGCTCAGCCCCGGTCGGGCCGCCGTATTGCGATCGTCACCCGCGACGAGGCGCACAGGCGCTCGGCGTCGTCGAGCAGGTCGACCTCCCAGATCCACGTGGTCCGGCCCCGGTGCCGGGCGCGGGCGCTGGCATGGATCGTGCCCTCGGTCATCGGTCGCATGAAGCTGGTCAGGTTGGAGAGTCCCATCACCATCGCCTGCTCGTCGGCTACCCCGAGGTAGGTTCCGGTCGAGGCCACGGTCTCGGCCACCGCCGCGTAGACGCCGCCGTGCACCAGCCCCCGCGGTTGCAACAGCTCGGCACGGATCGGGACCTCTGCCCGGACGTGCCCGTCGGCGACTTCGGTGATCATCAGGCCGAGCAGCTCGTCGAGTCCGCCGGGGAAGCGGAAGGGGGTCGTGACGTCCATCGCGGCGGCGGAGGATAGCCCCGCCGGGGCGGTGACCACTCTTACGGTGGAGCACTACGCTTGGGGCGGATGGCGACGTTTGACTCCCTGGCCGGCGATCAGCGGGCGGTACTCCAGCTCGTCCTCGGCCGCCGGAGGGGGTACGAGGAGATCGCCGGCATGCTCTCGATCGCGCCCGGCGCCGTCCGCGAGCGCGCCCTCGCCGCGATGGACGCTCTCGGTCCCGCGACCCCGCTGGCGCCCGGTGGGCGGCAGCTGATCTGCGACTACCTGCTGTCCCAGCTCCCGGCCGCCGAGGAGGCCGAGGCCCGTGAGCTGCTGGCGAGCTCCGCCGAGGCGCGTGATTGGGCGATGGCGCTCACCCCCGCCCTCGAGCCCGTCTCGGTCGATCCGCTGCCGCGGATCCCGCCGCGCGAGGCATCCGCTGCGGGTGGGCATCCGGACCGGCCTCATGAGGACCAGGTCGCCTCCGAGCAGGACCAAGCCGCCCCAGCGGAGGGCCAGGTCGCCCCCCAACGGCCTCCGAGCTCCCGCCGCGGCGGGATGGTGGTGATCGGGCTCGCCCTGGCGGTGATCGTCGCGGCGATCGTGGTGCTCATCGTCACCCACCCCAATCATCATGCGAGGACGAGCGGCCTGGCGGCGGACACGCACGCCACACAGACGACCACGAGCTCGACGACGTCGAGCACGACATCGAGCTCCGTCAAGACCCTCGCGCAGATCAACCTGAGTCCGGCCGCGTCGGGCAGCAAGGCCGTCGGGGCCGTGATCGTGTTCCGTGAGGGCTCAACTCTCGGGATCGAGATGCTCGGGCAGCACATCCCGCCCAACACCAAGCAGAACTCCTACGAGGTCTGGCTCTACAGCTCGCCCACCCATTTCCAGAAGCTCGGGTTCGTCAGCCCGGCGGTCGGCAGGAACGGCCGCTTCTCGATCGTCAACGCGCTGCCGCAGAACGCGGGCAGCTACCGCCAGCTGATCGTCACCACCGAGACGGCCAAGCAGCCGACCCATCCAGGGCCGGTGCTGCTGCGCGGCACGATCACCGGCCTCTCCTGATCAGGCGATCGTCGCCAGGGCCGCGAGCGCCTCGTCCAGGCGCTTGCGCGTCGCGCGGGCGAGCATCCAGCCGCCGGTGCGGTTCGATCCTCGCAGCCGCTGGGCGTGCGTGATCGTCACCCGGGTGCCTCCGTCGGCGGTCACCAGCCTGATCCGCACCTCCGCGGCGCTCAGCACCCGCGCGAACGGGCTGCCCTCCAGCTCCTGGCACCAGACGGCAAGCTCGAGCTCCCGTGTGGCCTCCGAGATGGCGTAGTCGACGCGCACCGGCCGGCCCCGGCGCGTCCTGAGCACCTGCGTGAAGCGATCGGCTTCGACCCCCTCCATCCGTTCGACCCCGGGCCACCACCGGGGCTGATGGTGCGGGTCGCTGACGATCGCCCACACCGTCTCGGGCGCGGCGCCGACCACACGCGAGCGCTCGACGGTCGTCACGCCGACCTCCACGGCTCGGGCGGCTCCTACTCCGAGAACCGGATCAGCGAGCTGACCGGGTGCTGATGCAGGCGGGCGCGCCCGCCAAGCGCCTCGAGTTCGATCAGGAACGAGCAGCCGACGATGCGCCCGCCCAGCGAGGTGACCAGCTCACACAGCGCGCCGGCGGTCCCGCCGGTCGCCAGCAGATCGTCGTGCACCAGCACGCGCGCGCCGTCAGCCAGCGCGTCGGCGTGGACCTCCAGCGCGTCCAGGCCGTACTCCAGCGCGTACTCCGCACTCACGGTGTCGGCCGGCAGCTTGCCGGGCTTGCGCGCCGGGACGAACCCCGCGTGGAGCTGGCGGGCGAGAGCGGCGCCGAGGATGAAGCCGCGGGCCTCGGCGGCGACCACGTAGTCCACGCGCTCATCTCCGACGCGCTCCGCCAGCCGCGTGATCGCCTGCTCGAGACCATCCGGGTCCAGCAGCAGCGGGGTGATGTCGCGGAACAGGATCCCGGGTCGCGGGAAGTCCGGGATCTCCCGGATCAGCGCCCGCAGGTCAACCGTCGGCTCGGGCAAGGCGTCAGGTCGCGATCCGGCGCAGATCGCGGATCAGCAGCAGATGCTTGAGATGGGTCGTCACCGACGCCAGGTTCTCCAGCGCCTCTATCGCTTCCTTGCGGCGCTCGGGATTGCGTGAGCGCAGGGCCGGAGCCAGGATCGACTGCAACAGCTGGGACTCGCGGTCGGCGGAGCTGCGGAACACGCGCAGGTTGCGCCCGCCGACGCCGTAGCGCGCGAGCTCGGAGACGGCCCGGATGATCTCCCGCTCGGTTTCGTCGAAGAACCGCGTTCCGGCCCGCGACTCGCCCTTGATGACGCCGAAGTCGACGAGCTCGCGGATCAGGTCGGCGTCCGCGCCGGTGTCCTCGGCCACGTCCTGGAGCGCGTACTGCGCGCCCTGGTCGCGGACGGCCACCGCCGAACGGCGCACGCCGATCCGCTCCGCGGCCTGGCCTGAGCCGAAGTTCCCCGGCGTCACGTCGCGCTCCGTGCGTCCGCCGGCGAGTTCCTGGCGGATCACCCGCAGCGGCAGGAACTCGTCGCGCTGCAAGCGCAGGATCGTGCGCAGGCGCGTGATGTCGTTCTGCGTGTAAAGCCGGTATCCGCCCTGGGTGCGGCGCGGCTGCAGCAGCTTCTGATCCTCGAGGTAGCGGATCTTGGAGATCGAGATGTCGGGGAACTCCTGGACCAGGGCCTTGCAGACCGAGCCGATCGTCACCGCCTTGGGCGCCGGCCGCGCGTCGGCCTGCGCCACCTCCTCGATGGCGTCCGCGCCGGGAAGCGAGAGCTCTGGCGCGTCTGGTTCTGCGCCGTCGATCTGCCTGTTCGTGGTGTCGATGGAGGCCATCAGTCCTTGTCCCCTTCGGTCCGAAGGCGGTCCGTCCGCGGGTAGTGCGGCGGGGTCCCTGTCATCGCGACAGGAACGCGAGCTTGTATTTGCCTATCTGCAGCTCGTCGCCGTCGGCGAGCCGGTGTGAATCGATTCGGTGCCGGTTGACGTAGGTGCCGTTGAGCGAGCCGCAGTCGTCCAGGTGGTAGTCGCTGCCCCGGCGCACGATCAACGCGTGATCCCGGGAGACCGTGACGTCGTCGAGAAAGACGTCGGACTCGGGCCGCCGGCCCACGGAGATCCGGTCTCCGGTGAGCGGGAAGCTCTCGCCCGCGCGCCCGCCGCCGGAGCGGATCACCAGCGCGGCGCCTCGAGCGACCACGCCCGGGAGCTCGACCGCCTCCACCTCGCCGGTCTCGCCGATCCGATAGGTGGCGGTGCTCACGCCCGGCGACTGCTCGCTGGAGGCCAGGAAGGCCCCGCAGCGTTGGCAGTAGCTCGCACCGTCGTCGTTGGCGAAGCCGCACTCGGGGCAGTGCTGAGCCATGGGGCGGGTCGTCGTGCCCGGTCGCTTGACCGAGACCCTCTACTTCGGCTCGTCCTCGAGCGCGACGCGCCCAGAGAGGATGTCCGTCAGCTGCTGGACGTCGGCGCCTGTGATGACCAGCTCACCGGTCTCGTCCTTCTTGCGCAGCCGGTTGACGAGCTCAGCCCGAAGGATGTCGATCCTGCCGTGAAGGATGCGCCGCTGATAGGAGACTTCCATCTCCTCTTCGGTGAGCTGCTTGATGAGATCTTTCAGCTCCTGGTCGCTCAGCGAACCAAGATCGGGAAACGTCTCTTCCATTCGTGTCTTCCTCCGGCCCAGGATGAGATGGATGACTGGGCGAGCGCGAGTATAACCGTCCCGCCCGGAGGGTCAAGCTGAGCTTGAGAGTGTCAGTTCGATCCCACGCCGCACGTAGAGCGCGGTCGCGACCAGCGCCAGCGTGAGCCCCACGTAGAGCATGATCAGCGCCAGCCAGTGCACGCCCGCCATCGCGAACCACGGCGCCCCCATCATCGGCGCCACCCCGATGCGGCCGAACCAGTTGATCTCGATCTCCAGTCCGCGCGACATGCCGTATCGGCTGATCACGAGCATGAACACCTCGCGGGTGACGGCCACGACCAGCGCCCAGCGCGGCAGCAGTGAGAAGTCGAAGGCGACCACCACGCCCGAGATGATCAGCAGACGGTCGATGACAGGGTCCAGCAGCGCGCCCAGGCGGCTGTACTGGCCCGTCAGCCGGGCCGCGAAGCCGTCGAGATAGTCCGCCCAGGCGATCACGGCGTAGATGACGATGGCGGCCGTGTTCTGGCCATGGCGGCTGGAGAGCTGCAAGATCAGGAACACCGGGATCCCGAGCAGCCGCAGGTAGCCGATTCCGTTGGGGATCGTCCACGGGTTCAACGGCTGATCGGAGCGGGTCTGCTCGGGGTTGGGGCCTGAGCGGTCGATGCCGAACAGCCGCTTGCGCGAGATTCGAGGGCTCACGCGTCTGTCTCCCAGCCCGCCTCAGGGCACTTCGTGCCAGAGCGCGGCGACCGCCTCCGCGGCGCCGGCGACCGGCACGGCGCGCGACTCCCGACCGCGGCGCACCTGCACCTCGATCTCCCCTGAGCCGAGCGTTCGGCGCCCGACGGTGAGCCTCAGCGGGCACCCGACGAGCTCGGCATCGGCGAACTTCTCCCCCGGGCCCGCGTCGCGATCGTCGTAGAGGATCTGCAGGCCGGTCTCGCGCAGCTCGTCGTAGAGACGGTCGGAGAACGTCCGTTCGTCGCTGCCGGGCTTGCCCAGCGTGACCAGCTCGACGTCGAAGGGAGCGACCGCGCGCGGCCAGGAGATGCCCGTCTCGTCGGCGTACTGCTCGACCGCCGCGGCCGCCGCGCGGGCGGGGCCGAAACCGTAGGAGCCCATCCACACCAGCTGGGCCTTGCCCGACTCGTCGAGGTACGTCGCTCCGAGCGGCTCGGAGTAGCGCGTCCCGAGCTTGAAGATGTTGCCGATCTCGATCGCGGGCTCGATCCGGACCGTCGCGCCGCCGACGGTGTCCCCGGCGACGACCTCACGCACGTCGACGGTCGTGTAGGGGAAGTCACGGCCCGGCGCGACCCCCTGAAGATGGGCGTCGGGCCGGTTGGCTCCCGCCACGTAGACGCCGCCGGCGTCGCCGGCGAAGGTGACCGCTGCGTCGAGCAGGACGTCCATCTGCGCTCCGACCGGGCCGATGTAGCCCGGCGGCCCGAGGCGTGCTTCGATCTCGTCGGCGCGGGCAGCCCGGAACGGCTCGCCGAGCGCGTTCTGAAGCTTGACCTCGTTGACGCGGTGGTCGCCGCGGACGACCACCAGCCGCATCTCGCCGGAGTCGAGCACAACCGGGAATGCCTTGAGCGTCGCTCCGGCCGGGATGGACAGCTGGGTGACGAGCGCCTCGATCGTCGTCGCGCCCGGGGTGTGGACCTCCTCGGGCGCGTCGCGAGCCGGGGGGAGCTGCACCGGCTGCGGATCCGCGGAGGCAACCTCGACGTTGGCGGCATACCCCGCGGCCAGCGCGACGTCGTTCTCGCCGGCCGCGCACGGAGCCATGTATTCGTCGGCGCCGTGGCCGCCCATCATCCCGACGTCGGACGCGACCTTGTACCACTCCAGCCCGCAGCGATCGCAGATCCGGTCATACGCCTCGGCCAGCAGGTCGTACTGGGCGTCGAGGCCGGCGGCGTCGCGGTCGAACGTGTAGGCGTCCTTCATGATGAACTCGCGGGTCCGCAGGACGCCGGCGCGCGGCCGTGGCTCGTCGCGCTCCTTGACCTGGAAGTGGTAGAGGATCAGCGGCAGGTCGCGATAGGAGCGCACGGTCTGGGCGACGTGACCGGTGACGATCTCCTCGTGGGTCATCGCGAGCACCATGTCGGCGTTGCGGCGGTCGGTGAGCTTGAACAGCTCCTCGATCTCGTAGCGTCCGGTCTTGCGCCACGGCTCGGCGGGATGGAGCACCGGCATCAGCATCTCCTGGGCGCCCGCAGCGTCCATCTCCTCGCGCACGATCTGCACGATCCGCTGGTGCACCCGCCAGCCGGCGGGCAGCCACGACCACAGACCGGACCCGACCTGGCGCACCAAGCCGGCGCGCACCATCAGCTTGTGCGAGACCGCCTCGGCATCCGCGGGGGGCTCGCGCTCGGTCGGTAGGAAGTAGCCGGACAGGCGGGTCATCGCGCCACAGCCTACCCAGTGCCGCACCGAGCGCTGGGCGTGACCGACGGCAGTCCGTAAGTCCCCCCGCGGCGGGGTATGTTCCAGACGACGAGCCACACATCCCGTGACAAAGGAGCCTCTTAGATGGCCTACTCAGTTCCGGATCTTCCCTACGACTACGCAGCGCTCGAGCCGCACATCGACGAGGCGACGATGAAGGTGCACCACGACAAGCACCATCAGGCCTACGTCGACAAGGTCAACGCCGCCCTGGAGGGCACCGAGTTCGACGGCAAGTCCATCGAGGATGTGCTCAAGAACCTCGACAAGCTGCCCGCCGACAAGCTGAACGCCGTCCGCAACAACGGCGGCGGTCACTACAACCACTCGCTGTTCTGGCAGTGGATGTCGCCCGACGGCGGCGGTGAGCCCGACGGGGCCCTGGCCGACGCGATCAACTCCGCCTTCGGCTCCTTCGCCGACTTCAAGACGAAGTTCAAGGAGGCGGGCGTCAACCAGTTCGGCTCCGGCTGGTCGTTCCTGATCCACAACGGCTCAGGCCTCGAGGTCGCCGGCTACCCCAACCAGAACAACCCGATCAGCGACGGCAAGACCCCGCTGCTCGGCGTCGACGTCTGGGAGCACGCCTACTACCTCAAGTATCAGAACAAGCGTCCGGACTACATCGACGCCTTCTGGAACGTGGTCAACTGGTCGAAGGTGGCCGAGCTGTTCGACGCGGCCGGCTGAGGCTGCGCGGTCGTTGTTGGTTGTGCGAGCGGCCCCGGGTGGGGCCGCTCGTTTTGGTTGGGGCGTGGGGCGGCTGGGGCGTTGGTGGGCGTGCGTGGCGTTCGCGATGTGGCATGCCGTGACGCCGGCCGTCAAGCAGCGCCCGCAGTTCCTCTGGCTTCCTTGGGGGTGGGTGGCGCTGCTTGACTGCCGTCGTCTCGTCATGCCATTGGCAGTGAGGTCGGGCCCACTTCGTGTGCACGACCTCGCACCAAATGGGGACTTTGGGGCGGCGCTTTTCGCCCACTCGCGACCGGCCTCGGGACGGGTTGGGTGATCTTCTCCGTGAAGCGCACCAGATCACCCCTACGGCCTTGGCGGGTGGGGTGTGTGGGTGAACTTCTCCGCGTTTGGCCGCCCGGAGCGCCGAATCGCCCCTTTCCTGCGGGCGTGGCGACCCAAGAAGGCCGATCGAGGCTTCATACGCGCCCAAATCGGCCAAATCACGTCCCACGGACGACCACCAGCTGCGGGCGCTGCTTGACGGCCGACGACTCGACGCGCTATTCCCCCACGCCCCAGGGTCCCGCGAACCGAGCGTCAGGCCCGAGTGAACCGCCGGCCCACCACCGGCGACTGGACCTCGTCAAGCCGGGCGGTGATGTCAGGACCATGCTCGGCGGCTGCCCGCTCCATCGCGGCCAGGCGCTCGGGTGTCATGGCCGTGGCGTCCTCGTTCTCGGCGAGCCATTCGGCCGCCTCGGCGGCGGCTGCCTGGTCGAACTCGACCACCTTGCCGCGCTCGTAGTACTTGTCGATCTCCTCGAACAGGACGTCGACGAGGTCGTCGGTGGGCACCTTGCGCAGCGGCTCGCCCTTGGAGTAGATCATCCCCGCGTCCTTGGCGCCGGTGATGCCGAAGTCGGCGTGGCGGGCCTCGCCGATGCCGTTGACCGCGCAGCCCAGGACGGAGACCTCGATCGGGTCGTTATAGGCCTCCAGGCGGCGTTCGACCTCGGCGACCACCGAGTCCATGTCGAACTGGAGGCGGCCGCACGTGGGGCAGGCGATCAGCACCGGGCCGCGCTCGCGGAGCTTGAGCGCCTTGAGGATCTCCCAGGCGACCTTGACCTCCTCCTCGGCGTGGAAGGTCGACAGCGAGATGCGGATCGTGTCGCCGATGCCGTCGGCGAGCAGGGTGCCCAGGCCGACGGCCGACTTCAGCGAGCCTGACCACTTCGTCCCGGCCTCGGTGACACCGAGGTGCAGCGGGTATGGGATGCGCTCGGAGAGCAGCCGGTTGGACGCGATCGTGTTCGGTACCGACGTCGACTTCATCGAGACCTTGAAGTTCCGGAAGTCCAGGCGCTCCATCAACTCGACGGTCTCGGTGGCGGCGGTGACCAGCGCCTCGACCGGGTTCTCGTACTCGAGCGAGCGCAGATGCTCGGGCAGCGAACCGGAATTGACGCCCACCCGCAGCGGCGTGCCCAGCTCACGCGCGACCGTGATCACCTCGGCGACCTTCTCAGGCCCGCCGATGTTGCCCGGGTTCAGGCGCACGCAGTGGGCGCCGGCCCGGAGCGCCTTGATGGCCAGGGTGTGGTTGAAGTGGATGTCGGCGATGATCGGGATCGGCGACTCGGCCACGATCGTCTTGAGCGCCTCGGCGTCCTTCTCGCGCGGTACGGCGACGCGCACGATGTCCGCGCCCGCTTCGGCGACGCGGTGCACCTGGGCCATCGTCGCGGACAGGTCCGCGGTCTCGGTCTTGGTCATCGTCTGCACGGCGACGGGCGCACCGCCGCCGATCGGCACGGAGCCGACGTGGATCTGGCGCTCGGAGGGCATGAGGCCCAGTCTAGTTGCCGATCCTGTCGCTCCCGGCAGGTCCCGGGAGTGCCGGTTCCCCGGTGCCCCGGTGGGCCGCGGGGGCGCCCTACGCCGCGGGCGGAGGCCCGCCGGCGCCGCGCCGGCGCCGCAGCGCGAGCACCCCGAGCAGCGCCGCGAGGATGACGAGCACGACCACGACGATGATCACGATCGTCGTCGTGCCCGAGTTGCTCGAGCCGCCCGAGCCCCCGTGGACGGAGTGAACGATCGCCTGGCGGATCACCGTGGAGCAGTTGGAGTACTGGGCGGTGTCGGAGGACATCATCGACAGCGCCTTGTGCAGCCAGGCGGCCGGGTAGACGTGCGTGAGCTGCCCGTGGTTCTGGCAGTCGTTGAGGACCTTCAGCCCGTCCTTGGTGGTCGCCTTGGCGCCGGTGGTCGACACCGCAGTTGCGGTGGCCGTGCCCGTGGCGGTGGCGGACGTGGTGTGCTGGGCGCTGGTGGCCGCGTGATGGTGGTGATGGTGGCTGTCGGCAGCCGTCGCCGACCCTGCTCCGAGGAGCAGGCAGAGCAGCGCACAGACCAGCGCGAGAGGGGGACGGCGCCTCATCGGCCCGCAGCATATCGGCGCCTTCCGGACGGACCTGGGCGTCCCGGCCGAGCCAACACACCGTCAATCGAGAGCCAACACGATCGATCGCCAACCCGAAACTTCACCGCACTCTCGTCGTTATTCTCATCCGCTTGCCCGGATCAGACCCCCGACCCGAGCCCCTCCTCACCCGCCTGTCCCGTTCGCCCCGCGCACTCGCCGCGGGTGCCGGTGTCCTGCTGGTCGTTGCGGTGGCGATCGTCATCGTGCTGGTGGCGTCCGGCGGCAAGGCCAACTCCGGCGGCGGGAGCATCCCGCAGTTGAAGATCGGCAAGATCGCGTTGCCGGCCGCGGATTCCGGCCGCCAGAACCTGGAGACGATCTACACCCCGGACGGCGAGATCTTCTCCAACCCGACCGGGATCATCCGGGAGGCGCACGCGCTCGGCTTTGACCGGGTGAAGGTCAACCTCGCGTGGAACTCCGTGGCGCCGAAGCCGTCCTCTCCGCGGCTGCCGCATTTCGATGCGACCGACCCCGGCGCGTATGCCGCGTCCGGCTGGGCGATCTACGACGAGATCATGCGGCTGTGCCAGCAGTACCACCTCGGGGTCGACCTGACGCTCGCCCCGTACGTCCCCCGGTGGGCCGAGGGGCCCGGCGAGCCCAAGCCCTCAACGAGTCCGGCGACCTGGAACCCGAACCCCGCGATGTTCGAGCAGTTCGTCCAGGCGGTCGGCACCCGCTACAACGGCCATTACACCCCCAAGGGACAGAAGAGCCCGTTGCCGAAGGCGAACTTCTGGTCTATCTGGAACGAGCCCAACCAGGGCTCGCTCGGGATCTCGCCACAGGCGATCGACCACAACGCCGTGGAATCCTCGCCCTACCACTACCGGCTGCTCGCCGATGCCGCCTGGACCGCCCTGCACAAGACCGGACACGGTGGCGACACGACGCTGCTGGGCGAGATCGCACCGATCGGCAACGTCGGTCCTCAATACCCGGGTCAGTTCGCGAACATGATGCCGCTGCGCTTCGTGCGCGCCCTCTACTGCGTCGGGACCGATCTCAAGCCCTTGAGCGGCCAGGCGGCCACGCTGCGCCACTGCCCGGCGACGCGCGCCGCGTCCAAGCAGTTCGCCGCTCAGAACCCGGTGCTCTTCCACGCGACCGCGTTCTCCGCCCATCCCTATCCCCAGGCGCTGCCGCCCGACGAGTCGGTCCCCGACGGGCCCGACGACGTGGTGCTCGCCACCCTGCCCAAGCTGTTGCGCACGCTCGACCGGGTGCAGCAGGACTACGGCTCCTCCAAGCAGTTCGACGTCTACAACACCGAGTACGGCTACCAGACCAATCCGCCGGACACCCAGCAGGGATACGTGACCCCGGCCAAGGCGGCGACGTGGCTCAACTGGTCGCAGTACATCTCCTGGCGACTGCCGCGGCTGTTGTCCTACAACCAGTACTCCTTCCAGGACCCGTCCCCGGTCCCCGGAAAGCCCTATACGCGCTTCGCCTCCGGGATCGTAACCTACAAGGGCAAGATCAAGCCGGGCTGGTACGCCACCCGCATGCCGATCTGGCTGCCCGCCGCCCACGAGCCCAAGGGCCGGCCAGTTGAGGTGTGGGGACAGGTCGGCCCGGCCAAGACGTACTCGATGTCCAAACGCGCGCCCGCCGAGATCCAGTTCAAGCCCTCGTCTGGCGGCACATGGAAGACGGTCAAGACCGTCTCGACCCGGACGGCCAAGGGCTACTTCGACGTGCAGGTGACGTTCCCGGCGTCGGGTTCGGTCCGCACCCGTTGGACCCCGCCCTCGGGCGCTGCGATCACCAGCCGCAGCGCCGCGATCACCGTCGGCTGACCGCGGCCTCCGGATCCGTCCGGAGTCAGAAAACGCGAGGAATCCGCAACTTCCGTCCGCCAAATCCTGTTCTGGAGACCATGCTCACACCGACTCGCATTCGTTCCGTACTGACCAATCGATTCGCCGCCGCGGGAGCTCTCTCGGCCGGCGCGGTGGCCGCACTCGGCCTCGCCCTGCCCGGCACCGCTGCCGCCTCGCATTCCCAGATCGCGATGATCCAGGACGACGGCCAGTTGCTGGCCAACCCGTCCGGCACGCTCGCGCAGATGCAGGCGCTCGGCGCCAAGACCGTGCGGCTGGAGGTCTACTGGAGCAACATCGCGCCTCGGCCGGCCAGCACCAAGCAGCCGAGCTTCAATGCCGCCGATCCCAACGCCTACCCCGCCGCCGGCTGGGCGCCGTATGACGCGGTCGTCCGGGCGGCAGCCGCGGTCGGGATGACGGTCGACTTGGTCGTCGCTCAGGGCGCGCCCCGCTGGGCGGAGGGCCCGGGGATCCCGTCCAACTACGTCGTGGCCCACAACCCGAGCGCGAAGTACTTCGCGTGGAAGCCCAGCGCGAAGGACTACGGCGCGTTCCTGCAGGCGATGGCGACGCGCTACGACGGCAAGTTCACGCCCTCCGGAGGCGCGACGCTGCCGCGGGTGCGCTTCTGGACCCTCTGGAACGAGCCGAACTTCGGCGAGGACCTCGGTCCCCAGGCGACCGACACATCGCGGATCTCCTACGCGCCGATGCTCTACCGCAGGCTCGTGCAGGCCGGCTACAACGCGCTGACCAAGACCGGACATCGTCACGACACGATCCTGATCGGCGAGTTCGCCGCGCATGGCTCGTCTCTGAGCATGGGAAGGCACGGCCGCACCTGGCCCCAGGGGCTGCCCGGCAACGCCGGTCAGACCCAGCCGATCCCGTTCGTCCACACGCTCTACTGCCTCAACCAGAACGGCGGCAAGCTCAGCGGGACCGCCGCCCAGCAGGTCGGTTGCCCGACGACAGCTCAGGGCCGGGCGAACTTCCGCAAGGACAACCCTGGACTGTTCCACGCCTCCGGCGTCGGTGACCACCCGTACGCCAACAACGCGACTCCGCGCAGCGACGGCAAGGGCAATCCCGACTGGGCGACGCTGCCCAACCTGCCCAAGCTCGAGTCCGCGCTGGACCACGCCAACGGCGCCTGGGGATCGCACAAGCAGTACTCGATCTACAACGACGAGTACGGCTACATCACCGACCCGCCCCAGACCAACAAGAGTCACTCGGTGCCTGTCTCGGTCGCCGCGACGTACATCAACTGGGCCGAGTACCTCACCTACAACGAGCCTCGGGTCGCCAGCTACGACCAGTACCTGCTGCAGGACGGCGCCCCCAATGCCGTCACCAACAACGGTGGCTTCGCGACCGGCCTGTACTCGTCCGACGGTAAGCCCAAGGCGACGCTCGACGCCTACCGGCTGCCGCTGTGGCTGCCCAGCGCGACGCTGCGCGGGCCTGGCCGCGACAAGGTCTGGGGTGAGGCCCGCCCGGCGTTCTGGGCCGGCAAGGCGACCAAGCAGACCCAGTCGGTCGAGATCCAGTTCCAGGCCGGCGGCAAGGGGGCCTGGAAGACGATCGACACCGTGAAGAGCAACGGCTATTTCCTCGTGCGCCCGACGTTCCACCAGAGCGGCGACGTGCGGCTGCGTTACACCTATCCCTCGGCGTCGTCGGACTCGCTGCTGCCGCTGGGCACGGCGGGCGCGACGATCGTCAGCCGCGCGCAGCCGATCACCGTCAAGTAGCGCCGTTGCCCGGGTCCCCGATCGCGGTGCCGACCGCGATCGGGGATACCGATCGGATGGAGCGAGGCTCGGCGGAGCTGGTCGCCCCGGAGGTCGCGGTGACGTCCGGTGAGCGCTAGTGCCGGATGTTGAAGGCGCCGCTGGACAGGCCCGTGATGTCGTTCGACAGGCCGATCACGAACAGCACGAGGATCAGCACGAAGCCGACGACGCCGGCCCGCTCCATCACGCTGAACGGGATCCGCTTGCCGCGGACCTTCTCGGCGAGCGCCCAGAAGATGTGGCCGCCGTCGAGCGGCAGGAATGGGAACAGGTTGATGATCCCGAGCGAGAGTGAGATCAGCGCAAGCACCTGGAATGCCAGACTCGAACTGGTGCCGATCGCGTTGGCGGTGACGTCGTAGCTGCCGACGACCCCGTGCAGCTGCCTGCGCTCCTTGGGCTCGAAGATGTGCACGACGGTCGAGACCGTCTTCTCGGACACCTTCCACATGCTCCGCACCGCGTATGAGCCCGACTGCAGCACCCCGGGTGGCGTGACCCCGAAGGAGATCCCGATGAACATGCCGCGCAGGCCGTCGACACGTGCGTACTTGGGTCGCAGCGAGAGATGCACCAGCCGCCCGTCGCGCCGCACCACGAGCGCCACCGGCGTGGAGGCCGTGCAGCCGAGCACCTTCGCGCCGCCGGCGCATCGATGGCTCTCGATCTGGCGGCGGATTGCCGCCTCCGGCGATGACACGCCGTCGGCGGAGACGATCCGGTCGCCGGGCTTGAGCACCTGGGCCGCCGGGCTGCCCTTCACCACGCTGGCCACGCTGCGGTTCACCGTCCCGGTTCCCGGGATGCTGCCGTTGGCGAACAGGATCCAGACGATGATGATCGCGAGCACGATGTTGACCACCGGCCCCGCGACGATCACCACGATCCGCTTCCAGACCGGCTGGTTGTAGTAGGCGCGGGGCAGCAGCTCGGGTGGGATGTCCTCGTTGGGGGACATCCCGGTGATCTTCACGTAGCCGCCGAGCGGGATCGCGCCGATCCCGTACTCGGTCTCGCCGCGCCTGACCTTGACGATCAGCGGCGGGAAGAACAGGCAGAAGCGCTCAACCCGCATCCCGACAGCCTTGGCCGCCGTGAAGTGGCCGGCCTCGTGCAGGACGATCAGGGCGACGAACCCGAGGAAGGCGAAGACGAAGTCCATGAACAGCGCCAGAAGTCTCGCAGCCGAGGTTATGAGCCCCGTAAGCCCGGGGTCACGCCGAGGCGAGCGTCTCGACGAGCTCGGCGGCCACGCGCCTGGCTTCGCCGTCGGCATGCGCGAGGGTGTCGAAGGAGTGAACCGGTGGCTGGGGCGTGCGCTCGAGCGTCTCCTCGATCACGCGCGGTATCGCCGTGAACGCCAGCCGCCCCTGCAGGAACGCGTGGACCGCGATCTCGTTGGCGGCGTTGAGCGTGCACGGTGCCGTGCCGCCGGCGACCCCGGCGTCCCGCGCGAGACGCAGGCAGCGGAAGGTCTCGTCGTCGACGGGCTCGAACGTGAGCGCTCCCAGCTCGGCGAGATCGAGCGCCCGCACCGGCACCTCGACGCGCTCTGGGTAGTGCAGCCCATACGCGATCGGCACCCGCATGTCGGGGTACCCGAGGTGCGCGAGCGTCGCGCCGTCACACAGCTGCACGAGGCTGTGGACGATCGACTGCGGGTGGACGATCACGTCGATGCGTTCGTAGGGCATCGCGAACAGGTGATGGGCCTCGATCACCTCCAGGCCCTTGTTCATCAGCGTCGCGGAGTCGATGGTGATCTTGCCACCCATCGCCCAGGTGGGGTGGGCGAGCGCCTGCTCGATCGTCACATCCTCCAGATCCTCGGCGCTGCGGCCGCGGAACGGCCCGCCCGACGCGGTGACGATCAGCCGATCGACCGTGCCCGCGGGCTGCTCGGAGAGCAGCTGATGCAGCGCCGAATGCTCGGAATCGACGGGAATGATGGCTGCGCCGGTGGCCTCCGCGAGCTGGGTGACGAGCTCGCCACCGACCACCAGCGACTCCTTGTTGGCCAGTGCGAGGTCGATGCCCTCGGTGAGGGTCGCGACCGTCGGGACCAGCCCTGCGGAGCCGACGATCCCGTTGAGCACGAGATCGCAGGGCTCCTCGACGATCAGCCGCACCAGTCCCTCCGGCCCGGAGAGGACCTCCCCGTCGGTCCAGGCCTCCGCGGCCTGCGCGGCCGCGTCGGGGTCGGCCAGCGCGACCCGGCGCACGCCATGGGAGCGCGCCTGCTCGATGAGCGTCCTCCACCCGCTGCCCGCTGACAGCCCGACGACTTCGATCTCGCCCACGGCGCGTGACACCACGTCAAGCGCCTGGACGCCGATCGATCCTGTCGAGCCGAGGATCACCACCCGCCGTGCCATCACGGCGATTCTAGGTGCCCGCTGCCCGTTGCCGGGCGGTCAGTGCAGCAACCCGATCCAGACGTAGTAGCCGCCGATCGCCGTGAAGATCACGGCGTCGAGCCGGTCCAGCGCACCGCCATGGGCGCCGAACAGCGTGCCCGCGTCCTTGGCCCCGGCGTCGCGTTTGACGACGGATTCGAACAGATCGCCGATCGGCCCGAGCACGGCCACCGTGAGGCCGAGCAGCAGCGAGTCGCCCTCGGTCAGCCACGCCTGCTGGAAGCGGCCGGCGATGAACACGGTCAGGACGGCCGTGAACATGCCCAGGAACAGCCCTTCGACCGTCTTGTTGGGCGAGATCGCCGGAGCGAGCGGGCGGTGTCCGAACATGCGGCCGCCGACGTACGCGCCGGTGTCGGCCAGGAAGGTGCCGAGCATCACGTCGATCACGATCGAGTTGCCGTGGGGCAACTGCCGCAACAGCTCGGCGTGGGCGAAGCCGAGGCCGACCCAGAAGATCCCGAGCATCGTGCCGGCGATGGCGACGGTCGGCATGTTCTGGCGCCCCTCGAGCACGACCGCGAGGAAGGCGACCGGAAGGCTCGCCATGGCCACCTCGAGCACGGTCCGGTCGCTCCCGTAACGCGCCGCGATCACCAGCGCGACCGCTGCCGCGTAGCCCACGAGCGTGGCGGGCCTCCAGCGATCGAGCATCCGGTACAGCTCGATCATGCAGAGCACGGAGACGACCGCCATCAGTCCCATCCACGCAGCCCCGCCCAAGTCGACGAACACGATCGCGATGAACGCGAGCGGAACCGCGACCACCACCCGCGCGAACAGGTCAGACCCCTGCGAACGCCGCCTGGGAGGCTCGCGCTCTCGCCGCGGCGGGCGGCGCTCCGGCCCGCGCTCCTCTGAGCTCACGCGATCAGCCCGCTGCGCCGACATCAGCGACCTCCGAAGCGCCGGCGGCGCTCGGCGAACTGGTCGAGGGCATGGGCGAACACCTCACGCGAGAAGTCCGGCCACATCTCGTCGCAGAACACCAGCTCGGAGTAGGCGGTCTGCCAGATCAGGTAGTTGGAGACCCGCTGTTCGCCGCTCGTCCGGATGAGAAGGTCGGGATCGTGCATGTCAGGGGCGTACAGATGGGCGGCGAACTCAGCTTCGGTCGTCCCTGTGAAGGTTCGCGCCGCGTCGACGATCTCCGCCCGCCCGCCGTAGTTGAACGCGATGAACAGCGTGATCCGCGTGTTCTGGGCGGTGAGCTGCTCGGCCCATTCGATCCGCTCTGCAAGGCTCGGCGGCACCGGATGGGTACGCCGGCCGATGAAGCGGATGCGGACCCCCTCCTCGTGCATCTCCTGCGCCTCGTGGGTGATGCGCCGCTCGAACAACGCCATCAGCCCGGCGACCTCGTCGTCCGAGCGCGTCCAGTTCTCGGTGGAGAACGAATAGACCGTGAGCTGCTCGACGCCGAAGTCCGCGGCGCTTCGCAGGGTCGCCTTCACCGTGTCGGTGCCCGCCTCGTGGCCGGCGAGCGTCGGCAGACCGCGCCGCTGCGCCCAGCGACCGTTGCCATCGGTGATGATCGCGACGTAGCGGGGCCACCCCTCTCTGCGGTCGGCGCCGAACGGGGTGGGGTGCAGCGCAGTCATCTACACCTCGAGGATGTCGTCTTCCTTGTGCTTGAGCGCGCCGTCGAGCTCGGAGACACTGGCGTCGGTCACCTTCTGCAGCTCGGTCTCGGCGCGGTGCTCGTCGTCGGAGCCGACCTCGCCCTCCTCCTTGAGCTCGCGCAGATCGTGCATCACGTCGCGCCGGATGTTGCGGATGGCGACGCGTCCCTCCTCGGCGATGTGGCGGACGACCTTGACGAGCTCTCGGCGGCGCTCCTCGGTGAGCTCCGGGACCGAGAGGCGGATGATGTTGCCGTCGTTGCCGGGGGTCAGCCCCACGTCGGACTCGATGATCGCCTTCTCGATCGCCTTGATCGAGCTCTTGTCGAACGGCTGTACGGTGAGCAGCCGCGGCTCGGGAGCGGTGATCTGAGCAAGCTGACGCAGCGGTGTGAACGCGCCGTAGTAGTCGACGCTCACGCGATCGAGCAGTGCCGGCGACGCCCGGCCGGTGCGAACCGAGCCGAACTGGTCGCGGGTCGACTCGACCGACTTGGCCATGCGGTCGCGAGCGTCGGCCAGCAGCTCGTCGATCATCTCCGAATCACTCATCGCCTCTCCTCGCTCTCCGCTCGCGGTCAGTCGCCCACCGTGAACTTGGCGAACCGGCGGATGACGATGTTCTCGCGCGTCTCCGAAGAGAGCGCCGATCGCATCTCCTCGATCGTCTTTCCGCCGTGCTTGTCCTCGTTGACGTGCTTCTGGCGCAGCAGCACAACCTCGTCCAGCCACTTGGCGAGCTTGCCCTGCACGATCCGCTCGCGCACGTTCTCCGGGCGATCGGCCGCCTGCTCGACGGCGATCCGCTGCTCGCGCTCGCGGTCCTCGGCAGGGACGTCCTCCTCGCTGATCGCCAGCACGGGAGAGGCGGCGACATGGAGCGCGACGTCACGCGCGAACTCGACGAACTTGTCGTTGCGGGCGACGAAGTCGGTCTGACAGTCGACCTCGACGATGGCGCCGATCCGGTTGTTGGCGTGGATGTAGCTCTGCACGACGCCTTCGGTCGTGGCGGCGCCGGCGCGCTTGGCGGCCGAAGCCTCGCCCTTGGCCCGTAGCAATTCAACCGCCTTGTCGATGTCTCCGCCGGTCTCGGCGAGCGCGTCGCGGCAGGCCATCATGCCCGCCCCGGTGCGGTCGCGCAGCTCCTTGACGTCCTTGGCGGCAATGGCACTCACGATGCGTTCTCCTGGTCTGCTGCGTCGTCGGTGTCGGGGGTCTCGGCGCTCTCCGCGGGCGCGGCCTCAGCCTCGGTGGCGGGCGTCTCGTCCGTTGCTGGCGCGGCCTCTGCGGGGGCGGCCTCGGCCTCTGCGGGGGCAGCCTCGGCCTCTGCGGGGGCAGCCTCGGCCTCTGCAGGAGCGGCCTCGGCCTCTGCAGGAGCGGCCTCGGCCTCTGCGGGAGCGGCCTCAGCCTCTGCAGGAGCGGCCTCAGCCTCTGCAGGAGCGGCCTCAGCCTCTGCAGGAGCGGCCTCAGCCTCTGCAGGAGCGGCCTCAGCCTCTGCAGGAGCGGCCTCAGCCTCTGCAGGGGCGGCCTCAGCCTCTGCAGGAGCGGCCTCAGCCTGTGCGGGAGCAGCCTCGGCCTTCGCGGGAGCAGCCTGGGCGGCCGGCTGCTCGGCCGGCGTGGCCGCAGCCGGAGCAGGGGCAGGCGCGGCGGCGGCAGCGGCTGCCGCGGCCTCCTGGCGCGCGCGCTCCTCGGCCTCGAGACGGGCCTTCTCCTCGGCCTCCTGACGCGCCTTCTCCTCGGCCTCGCGGCGCGCCTGTTCCTCGGCCTCGCGGCGGGCGCGCTCCTCGGCCTCCTGACGCTCACGCTCCAGACGGGCGCGCTCCTCCTCCTCACGGAACTGGTTGTGGCCCTGGGCCACGACGTCGCCGATCGCCGATGTGATGGCCGCGCACGAGCGGATCGCGTCGTCGTTGCCGGGGATCACGTAGTCGATCCCCTCGGGGTCGCAGTTGGTGTCGACGAGGCCGATGATCGGGATCCGCAGACGCTGCGCCTCGCGAACTGCGATCACCTCGGTCTTCAGGTCGATCACGAACACCGCGTCGGGGACGCGCTGCATGTTCTTGACCCCCCCGAGGTTGGCGCGCAGCTTCTCCATGTCGGCCTGCGCCGCCATCCGCTCGCGCGTGGGCAGCAGTTGCAGCTGGCCCTCGGCCTCGTAGCGCTCGAGGTCGTGGAGGCGCTTGATCCGCAGGGAGATCGTCTGGAAGTTGGTGAGCAGGCCGCCCAGCCAGCGGTGGTTGACGTAGGGCATGCCGGCCGCGGTTGCCGTGTCCTTGACGGCGTCGCGCGCCTGCTTCTTGGTGCCGACGAACAGGACGGTGCCGCCGCGGCGCGCGATGTTGTCGGCGAACGCCCGAGCCTCCTGCAGCAGCGCGTCGGTCTGGAGCAGATCGATGATGTAGATGCCATCGCGCTCACCGAAGATGAAGCGCCGCATCTTGGGGTTCCAGCGTCGCGTCTGGTGGCCGAAGTGCACGCCGGCCTCCAGCAGCTCTTTGATCCCGATCTCGGGCATGGTCCTGCTCCCTTGTGTTGATTGGTACGTCGGATGCCCGCCTCTGCCGGAAGCGCGGACCTCGGCATCGAGCGCCGAGGCAGGGTCCACGTCTCCGACCCGTTGAGGCGGGGTCGGGGTGATTAGCGGTGTCCAGTCTACGCCAGTCCCGGCGCCTGCCGGTCACACCCGGCGGCCGTCGCGCGAATACTTGCCGAATGGACGCCGAGCGTCAGCTGCGTGAGGACTTCGAGCGCTTCTACCGCGCCCACCTCAACATGGTGCTGGCGTTCTGCCTCGGCCGCACCCGGGACGCCGAGCTGGCCGCGGATCTCGCCGCCGAGACGTTCGCCGCCGCGCTGATCGCCCGTGCGGACTACTCGCCGGCACGCGGATCGGCGCGTCAGTGGCTGCTGGGGATCGCTGCGCACAAGACGAGCGATGCACTGCGGCGCGGATATGTCGAGCGCCGGGCGCAGCGCCGGCTCGGCATGGCCGAGATCACCTGGTCCGAGGACGATCTGGAGTACGTCTCCGGCGTCGAGCCCGGGTCGCTCGAGCGTCTGGTCGCCGAGCTCCCGGAGCCACAGCGATCCGCCGTCCAGGCGCACGTCGTCGACGAGCTCGGCTACGGGGAGCTCGCGCGGGTCGCAGGCGTCTCCGAACCAACCATGAGAAAGCGAGTCAGCCGGGGCCTGGCCGCGCTGCGCCGCCAACTCGACAAGGAGCCATGATGACCCGCGGATTCGATCAGCTGGCCGGTGAGCTGCGCAGAGCCGAGCAGCGCCGGGCGGCCGTCGCACATAGCCCGCGCCGCGTCTGGGGCGTGCTGTTGCCGCTCGCCACGACGGCGGTCGTCGCCGCCGTCCTGACCGTCGTGCTGGTGAGCGGGACGCATGCTCGCCACCCTGCGCCCGCGGGCAAGGGCCCGTCGGCTTCGCCGGTGCCCGCAACGGGACTCGGCCGAGGTCAGTGGGGGCTGCCCTGCTCTGACTTCGTCGGCGACATGCCACCGACGCACGCGGTGCGCGTGGTGCTGGGCTCCGTCGGGCTCCCGGGCAGGCCAGTCGAGTCCCGTGCTCTGCAGACCAGTCGCGCCGGCGCGCGGCTGTTCGCCAAATCGGGCCTGTGGGTGCGTTCGGGGGCGCGCTTCGAGCTGACGGTCACCACGGCGCTCCGTGGCCGCGTGACGATGACCTGGGGCAACGCCGGCGAGGGCAATCACGGGACCACGTTGATCGATCGCGGTTGTCGCCCGAACCGCTCCCCCTGGGTGAACTTCGTGGGCGGGTACTGGGTGCGGCGTCCGCTCTGCGCCACGCTCATCGTCACCAGCGACCGCCGGCGCCGCCGTGTCCGAGTCGGTATCGGCAAGGCGTGCCCGGGCCAGCGGCCGCCCCCGTCGCCGTCCCAGTCCTGATCGGCTCAGCCTCCGGCGCGCCGCAGCGCGTCGCGGAGGTCTGCGGGGAGCTCTGAGACGACGTCCACGGGATCGCCGGTGACGGGGTGGGCGAACGCCAGCCGGGTGGCGTGCAGGAACTGCCGGCGCAGACCGAACGCGCCGACCCGCCCGTACTGGGGGTCGCCGGCGACGGGCAGGCCGATCGCGGCGAGGTGGACGCGGATCTGGTGGGTGCGGCCGGTGTCAAGCACCACCCGCAGCAGCGCCGCCTCGGCGAGCAGTTGCTCGATCTCGAAGTGGGTCCGTGCCTCCCGGCCGGCGTCGGTGTCGATCGACATGAGCACCCGGTCCCGGCGATCTCGCCCGACCGGCGCCTCGATCGTGCCGGTGCGCGCCTGCGGAGTCCCGTCGACGAGCGCCAGGTACTCACGCCTCAGCTCGCGCCGGGCGAGCTGCTCCTTGAGCGCTCGATGGACGGCGTCTGACCGCGCCACCACCAGCAGCCCCGAGGTGTCCCGGTCCAGGCGATGGACGATCCCGGCGCGGCTCGGATCCTCGCCCCCGCCGGCGCCGCGGGAGGCGAGCGCTTGAGACAGCGTCCCGGTGTGGTGGCCACGGGCGGGATGCACCACGACCCCGGCGGGCTTGTCGACCACGAGCAGGTGCTCGTCCTCGAACGCGATCGTGAACAGCGTCCCCTCCCCCGCCCCGGGGTCCCCGGCGGGCGCCGCGGGCGCCTCGGGCAGGGTCACGAGCACCTCCTCGCCCGTCGAGAGCGCGTGGCGCTTGGCGACCGCGCGGCCGCCGACGGTGACCGCGCCGGCCTCGATCAGGGCCTGGGCTCGGGCTCGGGACCCCAGCGGGCCGGCGAGGAAGCGGTCCAGGCGCGCGCCGGCGTCCTGGTCGCCGACCTGGAGCCGGAGCTCGCTCACCGCCGCTCGCTGCGCCCGGACAGCTCGAGCACGACCAGCAACGTGATCACGCCGACGGTGATCGCGATGTCGGCGACGTTGAACGCCGGCCAGTGCGGGAACTTGATGAAGTCGGTCACCGACCCGTCGATCAGGCGGTCGAGCAGGTTGCCGAGCGCGCCGCCGACGAGCAACCCGGTCGGGATCCACAGGCCTCGGCGTGTCGGGTGCCGGGCGAAGTAGACCAGCAGCGCCAGCAGCGCCAGGCCCTCGACGATGATCACGACCAGTCCGGCTCCGGAGAGGAAGTCGAACGCGACGCCCGTGTTGGTGTAGTGCACCAGCCAGAGCACGCCCGCGATCACCGTGTGCGACTGCGTCAGGCCGATGTCACCGCGCACGATGTGCTTGGTGACCCGATCGACCGCGATCACCAGGGCGGCAAGGAGCGCGGCCTTGAGAACCTGCTTCACCTGAGCTCCGGTCCGCCGCTCAGCTCGTGATCAGCGACACGATCACGATGCGGATGACGTACAGCACGATGATCGCGACCATCGGCGAGAGGTCGAACGCGCCGAACTGCGGGATGAACCGTCTGAACAGGCGCAGATACGGCTCACAGACGTCGCGCAGGAAGCTGAGCACCGCGTCGGTCCAGTGCGCGTACGGCATCCGCATCCCGAACGAGAAGAGCATCGAGAGCAGGATGTGAATGAAGATCAGGACGATGTAGACGAAGATCAGCGCGCTCACGTAGTTCGCGATGTCATCGCGGGTGACCGCGGCGATCAGCGTCATCGCTGCACCCTGTCCACCGCATCCATCGCGTCGGCGAACGCGGCGCGCAGGCCGGCGCGCTCGAGCGCATCGAGCCCACGGGCGGTGGAGCCGCCCGGGGAGGTCACCTCGCGTCGCACCGCCAGCGTGTCCCATTCGCGAGCCGCCAGCAGCGCGGCGGTCCCGGCCATCGTCTCGGCGACGAGCCGTCCCGCCAGCGCGGGCTTGAGCCCGTGGCGGATTCCGGCGTCCGCCCACGCCTCGGCGACCAGCGCCAGGTAGGCGGGACCGACGGCGCTGGTGGCGGCCGCGGCGCCGAGCAGGTTCTCAGGCACCCGCGCGACCCAGCCGACACGTTCGAACAGCTCGATGACCTCGCGTTCGAGCGCGGGATCGATCGGCGGCTCGTGCGGCTTGGGCTCGGCGTACAGCAGCACGCCGCGGCCGACCTCGACCGGGGTGCTCGGCTCGATCCGGATTGCCGCGGCGGCCTTGGGATAGACGGCTCGGAGTTTCTGCGCCCCCGTGGCCGCAAGGATCGACACCACCGGGGTGGTCCCGACGGCGTCGGCGATCTCCTCGGCGACCGTCTCGAGCTGATAGGGCTTGTGGCAGAGGACGACGAGATCGGCCTCGCGTGCAACCTCGAGGTTCGACGCGGCGCGGCCGCCGAGCTCGTCGGCCAGCGCCTGCGCGCGGCCGGAGCCCGAGTCCGAGCACAGCACCGGGTCGCCCCAGCCACGGGCGAGCGCTCGCGCCATGTTCCCGGCGCCGATCAGTCCGACCTTCATAGGCACGGAATGTATCGGCGCGATCGGGTGGGACGGGACGGCCTGCCCAGGACGGGCCGCCGTCAGGACTGGTTGAAGAAGCCCTTCTCGACGAGGCGCGCCCGCTCCTCGGCGGAGACCTCGACGTTGTGGGGCGTCAGCAGGAACACCTTGTCGGCGATGCGCTGCATCCCCCCGTCGAGCGCGTACGTGAGCCCGCTGGAGAAATCGATCAGCCGCTTGGCCAGGTCGGTGTCGGTCCCCTGGAGGTTGATGATGACGGGGATCGAGTCCTTGAACTTGTCAGCGACGTCCTGAACGTCGTTGAACGACTTCGGTGCCACGAAGTGGACGCGAACGTCCCCGCCCGCACGGCCGTTACCGCTCGACCGCTGGGTCGCCACCGGGCGCAGCGACGTCGTCCGCCGGGCGACGGGGTCGTCGGCGAAGATGTCGTCGATCTCGTCCTGACGCCGCCGGGCGCCCGTCAGCTTGCGGACGTTGGGCCGTTCCGCGTAGCTCTCTCGGATCTCTTCCTCGGGCTCGGGATACGGCTCGTCGTCGTACTCGTCGTAGTCATCGTCCTCGGCGAGGCCGAAGTACACGAGAGTGCGGTGCCATGTGTCACGAATCGCCATGTGCGCTGAATCAGGTTCGCCTGTGAGACCGAAAACCCTGCACCGGATTATGCCGCGCTCTCGTACAAGATCGTGCCGAGGCGCACGATCGTCGCCCCTTCCTGGGCGGCGACGGCGTAATCCTGGCTGGTCCCCATCGACAGCTCGGGCAGTTCGTGCGCGGCCGCCAGCTCGGCCAGCGCGGCGAAGTGCGGGCGGCTGTCCTCGGGCGACGCGGCCTGCGGCGGCATCGTCATCAGACCGACCACGCGGACCGGACAGCGCTCCAGGAACGCCGGCAGATCTTTGACGCCGACTCCGCTCTTGCCCCCCTCTCCAGCGACGTTGACCTCGACCAGCACCTCGCAATCCGGCGCTCCGTGGCGCCCCAGCTGAGCGAGCGCCGAATCGCTGGCGACCGAATGGATCCAGCGCACTCGGCCGACGAGGTCTCGGACCTTGCGGCTCTGCAGCGCACCGATGAAGTCCCAGGTGAACCGCTCGCGCGCCACCTCCTGCTTGGCGATCAGCTGCTGAGAACGGTTCTCGCCCACCACGGTCACGCCACCCTCGGCGAGTGCCGCCAGGCACTCGGCGGGCAGGTACTTGATCGCCGCCAGAATCTGCACGGTGGCCGGGTCGCGGCCCCCGTCCGCGATCGTCGCCCGGACGCGCTCGAGATTGGACGCCACCGTCTCGGGACGCAGCTGCTCGATCAGGTCAACCACGCAAGCCCCGCCTGACGGCCGGTGACCCCGCGGTCACGGCGATGGGAGAAGAACAGCTCGGGGTGGCAGATCGTGCACAGCTCGATCGCGTGCACCGCGTCCGCCCCGGCCTCGGCGAGCTGGGCCCTGGCGACCGCGCTCAGATCGAGGTGGGCGCCGTGATGGGCCTGCGGGCGGTCGCAGAAGGCCGCGTGGACCTCCGGACCGACCTCGTAACAGCATGGGCCGGCACCCGGGCCGATCGCGGCCTGCAGTTCCGCGCCGTCGTCGGCGAGCTCACGGACGCGGTCGACGGTGCGCCCGAGCACCCCGGCCGCGAGCCCGCGCCAGCCGGCGTGGGCGACGGCCACCGCTCCGCCGCCCGCCACGGCGACAGTGAGGCAATCCGCACCGAGCGCGCCGAGGGCGACGCCGGTCAGCCGGGTGGCGCGACCGTCGATCTCGGGCCGTTCGCCGAGCGCGCCGGGATCGTCCAGGACGTCGACGCGGTCGCCATGGACCTGATACATCCAGGCGGCCGGCGGCGCATCGACGAGCTCGCTCAGGCGGGCGCGGTTGGCGTCCTGGCACCCAGGTTCGTCCGCGGTCGCAAAGCCGAGGTTCAGGGAGGCGTACGCCCCCGCCGAGACACCGCCGCGGCGCGTCGTGAACGCGGCCCGGGCGCCGGGGAGGTCGATCGTGAACTGCCCGTTCTGCTCGCGGAAGGGGTGGGGCACGGTCATCTCCCTGCCGAGGCTATCCGGCGCTGCGGGCGGCGCCGAGAGCGACCGCGAGCTGCTGCTCACGGGTCAGCGCCGTCCCGTCCAGCCGCGCGCCGAGCGCGGCCCGCAGCCCCGCCGACACCGCCGGGCCGCGGCGCACCCCGGCGTCGATCAGGTCGCCGCCGTCGATCTCCAGGCCCACCAGCCTGTACTCCGACAGCCACTGCTCGAGCGCCGCTGCCACCTCCGGAGAGCCGAGGCCGGCCGCGAGCGCGATCGTGGCCGGCTGGTCGGCCGGCAGCGCCTCCAGTAGCGCAGAGGGCGGGCCGTGGGGCGGGACGCGTGCGGCGAGCCGGGGCGCCTGATCCGCGGCGGCGAGCACCTCCTGGCGCGTGCGGCGGTCCAGGCCGAGGCGGTCGAGCAGCGCTCGCCGTTGCGGCTCCGGGACTCCGAGCAGCGCGGCTGCCAGCACCACGTGGGCCTGGTCAGCGGTGTGTCCCGGCCGCAACGCAAGGGCGCGTCGCACCGGTTCGGGATCATCGAGCCCGAAGCCCGGGGCGATCGCCGCGTCGATCCCGACTGCGCGCATGACCTCGAATCCCGCCGCGGGGTCGGCCTCCGCGGCGAGCAGCTGGAGCTCGGTGCCCAGCCGGGCGCCGCTCACGGTCTCCGGCGCGCCGGCCACCGCCGCCTCGCGGGCGAGCTCGGCGGTGGACGGCTCGACCGCGAACCCGAGTCTCCCGGCGTAGCGCGCGAGCCGCACCAGCCGAGTCGGGTCGTCGCGGAAGCTCGCGTCGTGCAGCACCCGTAACCGACGTCCTTCGAGGTCTTCGATCCCGCCGGGCGCGGCGAGCAACCGTCCCGCATCCGGTCCGCTGAGCCCGAGCGCGAGCGCGTTGGCGGTGAAGTCGCGCCGCGTCAAATCCTCACGGATACCGGCTGGGGCGACGACGGGCAGCGCTCCCGGTCGCGGGTAGGTCTCCGAACGCGCAGCCGCGAGGTCGTATCGCACCCCCTGCGGCCCCTGGACGGTCGCCGTCCCGAACCGGCCGTGCACGCGGAGCGGTCCCTCCCCCTCCGCCAGGCGCGCGGCGAACCCGCCCGGGTCGCCGACGACGACCAGGTCGAGGTCGGCCGGTGCGTCCCCCAGCGCGAGGTCGCGCACGGCCCCGCCGACCAGGTAGACGTGCTCAGGCCCGGCTGCGATCGCGGCCAGCACGTGTGGGCCGCCGGGCAGCGCGGCGATCCGGTCTGAGAGCTCGCGAGGGTCGGGCATGCCCACCGCCCATGATCGCGCGCGGCGGCGACGCCCGGCGTCGCGGCGCCGATGGTCGCCCCGCGGACGATCCTTCGCGTGGCCACAGGGCGACTTTCTAGGATGGCCCGCCATGAGGTTCCTACCGCGGCGTCCGCTGTGGCGAGCGGTCCTGGGGCTCGCGGTTGTCGCCCTTGGTGTCGTTGTCGCCGGCCTGGTGGTCGTGCTCAGCCGGCCCGGCAACGTCTCGCATCCGAACGTCCAGTTCACCGCGCCGCAGACGACGACCACGAGCACCACGACCAAGCGCCACACCCGCAAGCCGCCGGCGTTCTCCTGGCCGTGGTACGGCTACAACGCCGCGCGGACCCGGGATTTCGTCGCCCCCGGCGACATGCATCCGCCGTTCCACCGCGGCTGGGCATACCGCTCGGGCGCCCTGCTGGAGTTCCCGCCATCGATCCACGGTGACCAGATGTTCTTCCTGGACGACAGCGGCTACGCGAGGGAGATCAACACGCGCACCGGCAAGATCGGGTGGACCCGCCATCTGGGCACCCTCGCCGCGGCGACGCCCGCGATCGATCCCAGGGCCGGGATCGTGCTCATGCCGGTTCTGTCCGATCACAGCACCAAGCCCGGCAATGGGCAGTTCGTCGCGCTCTCGATGGCCACCGGCCGCGTGAAGTGGTCCCATCCGCTGCCGGCGGGCAGCGAGTCCTCGCCGATCGTCAACGGCCGGACCGTCTACTTCGGTGACAGCGGCGGCACTCTGTACGCCCTCAACGTCGCCAACGGCCACGTACGCTGGACCTACAGGGCCTCAGGCGCGATCAAGGGCGGGCCGGCGTTGTGGCACGGCAACCTGTTCTTCGGCGACTACTCGGGGCGTGCCTACGCGGTGCGCTCCTCCAACGGCCGTCAGGTCTGGGCGGCCTCCACCGAGGGCGCGCACTTCGGCTTCGGCTCCGGGCAGTTCTATACAACCCCTGCGGTCGCCTACGGCCGCGTCTACATGGGCAACACCGACGGTCGCATGTACTCCTTCGGGGCGCGCAACGGCACTCTGGCATGGGCCACCACCACTGGTGGCTACGTCTACTCCTCGGCGGCTGTCGCCGATCCCAAGCACCTCGGTCCGACGGTCTATGCCGGCTCCTACGACGGCTACTTCTACGCCTTCAACGCCCAGTCGGGGCATGTGCGGTGGCGCCACTTAGCCGGAGGCAAGATCTCGGGCTCGGCGACGGTGATCGGCAACGACGTCTACTACTCCGACCTCGCCAGCCATACGAGCACCGGGCTCAACGCGACGACCGGATCCCGGGTGTTCTATTTCAACGACGGCGCCTTCACGCCCGTCGTCGCCGACGAGCAGGCGCTGTTCGTGATCGGGCACGGTTCGATCTACGAGATGCTCCCCACCCAGCGCAGGGCGCACCGCCGGCACTCGTCGAAGTCCGGGCACCACACGACTCACCATGCGGCGCGGCACGGTCAGCGAAAGAGCACCCGCCACTCCGCCCATCACCGCCGCCGTCACTCGTGAGCCGACGCATGGACCCGGAAACCCCCGCCCAGCAGGGATATCGACACCGGTGCTAGACTGGACCGTCTATGCGTTGTCGTAGTGGAAGTCACTGTCAGCAGCCGGCCGAGAACGGACGCCGGTTCTGCGCGGAGCACGCAGCTGAGCTCGATCGCATGCGCGAGGAGCTCAAGGACGCCGCGGCTGCTCGCATCGGACGTGGCCGGCCCAAGCGGTCGTCCACCTGCTGCCGGCCCGGCTGCTACGAGCCGCGCGTTCCGCCCGCCGCGTACTGCGATGCATGCGCTGCGGCCGGATACGTGGAAGAAGCCGCGTAGCGCGGCCGGCTCACAAGCCCCGGAACCCCCACCCAACTTCTCAGACGTGCCTTCGCCACGGCGAGCGTGCCGCGTCACCCTGTGGCGCGCACGGGGAGCCCTGCAGCGGCGAGTGAGGCCTTGATCTCGGCGACCGTGAGCGAGCCGTAATGCAGGATCGATGCGCACAGCACGGCGTCGGCCCCCGTCTGCAGCGCCGCGCACAGATCCTCGACGCCGCCGGCGCCTCCTGACGCGATCACGGGAACGTCGACCGCCTCGGCGACCGCTCGGGTCAGCGGCAGGTCGTAGCCCGTGTTCGTGCCGTCGCGGTCCATCGAGGTGAGCAGGATCTCCCCTGCGCCTCGCCGCGCTCCCTCCGAGGCCCAGGCGACCGCGTCACGGCCGGTCGCCGTCCTGCCGCCGGCCAGGAACGCCTCCCACCCTGAATCGGTTTCGCCAGTTCTCGCCTTGGCGTCGATCGCCAGCACCACGCACTGGGCGCCGAAGCGCGTCGCCAGCTCGTCCAGGAGCTCGGGGCGACGCAGCGCGGCGGAGTTGACCGAGACCTTGTCCGCACCGGCGTCGAGCACCGCCTGCGCGTCGGCCACCGAACGGATGCCCCCGCCGATCATGAACGGGATGAACAGCTCGTCGGCGACTCGGCGGGCCAGGTCGACGACGGTCTCCCGGGTGTCGGAGGTGGCGGTGATGTCGAGCAGCACAAGCTCGTCGGCGCCCGCGGCGTCATACATCGCGGCGAGCTCGACCGGGTCGCCCGCATCACGGAGATCGACGAAGCCCGTGCCCTTGACGACCCGGCCTGCGTCGACATCGAGGCACGGGATGATCCGCTTGTAGTGCACGAGCAGCCAGGCTATCCCGGGCGCGTCAGTCCTCCAGCGCCCGCTGTCCGTCGCTGACGGTGAGCCTGCCCTCGAACAGCGCGGTGCCGACGATCACGCCACGCAACGAGGTGAGCGCCGCCGCCCGGAGCGCGCCAAGATCCGCGACGCTGGACACGCCACCCGAGTACACGATCTCGTCCCCGGCGGCGACCGCGTCACAGGCCGCGCGCAGCGCCGGCAGATCTGGGCCGGCGAGCATCCCGTCGCGCTCGATGCAGGAGAACACGAACCGCGTGACCCCTCGCTCTCGCAGCGCCGTCAGCGCAGCGGCGCCGGTGATGTCGGTCTGCTCGGTCCATCCCGCCGCCGCGACCCGGCCGCCACGCACGTCGACCGAGGCGATGATCCGCTCAGGCCCGTGGGCGGACACCATCGCCTGCGCGAACGTGGGATCGCGCAGCGCCGCGGTGCCGAGGATCGCCCGGTCGGCCCCGGCAGCCAGGACACGCTGCACCGCGTCGGAGTCACGCAGCCCGCCGCCCACCTCGACCGGGACTTCGACCGCCGCTGTGATCCGCGCCACGTGGTGGAGGTTGGCCGGAGCCCCCGCCCGCGCGCCGTCGAGGTCGACGACGTGCAGCGCCCTCGCCCCGTCCGAGACCCATCGCAGCGCCGCGTCGAGCGGGTCGGCGTCGTAGATGGTCTCGCGGTCGAACTCGCCGCGGGCCAGGCGCACCGCCCGACCGCCGCGGATGTCGACCGCGGGCCACAGCACGATGGGCTGGCTCATGCGGGGACCGCGTGAGACGCGTCGAACACCAGCGCACAGAACGCGGCGAGCAATCGCAGACCATGGGCCGAGGACTTCTCGGGATGAAACTGGGTTCCCATCACCGAGCCACGTTCGACGACGGTGGCAAACGTCTCCCCGTAGGTCGTCGTCGCCACGACGTCCTCGGGGTCGGCCGGCCTGACGGCGTAGGAGTGGACGTGGTAGAAGGCCGCGCCCTGGGGCGGCAGCCCGGCGGTCAACGGTGCGGGTCGCACCGGCCGGACCTCGTTCCAGCCGATGTGGGGGACGCGCAGCCCTGACGACCCCATGTCGAGTCGCGTGACCTGGCCGGCGAGCAGTCCCAGGCCCGCAGTGTCGCCGAGTTCGGAGGAACGCTCGAACAACAGCTGCATCCCCAGGCAGATCCCCAGAACGGGCCGGCCACCGGCGGCCGCCTCCCGGATCGGCGTGATCAGATCGAGCTCGGACAGCGACGACATCGCCGCCCTGAACGCGCCGACGCCGGGCACCACCAGCGCGTCGGCCGCGGCGAGCGAGCGCCGATCGCGCGTGACCGCCACCCGGGCGCCGACGTGCTCGAGCGCCTTCTGGACCGATCTGCGGTTGCCCATCCCGTAGTCGACGACCGCGACTGTCACCCGCCGGCCGCGCGCAGGCCGCTCGGTCACACGAGCGATCCCTTCGTCGACGGGATTCCCGTCTCGGTGGCATCGATCGCCACGGCGCACCGCAGCGCCCGCGCGGTTGCCTTGAACGCGGCTTCGATCATGTGGTGCACGTTGGTGCCCGCCTCGATCGTGAGATGAAGCGTGATCCGCGCGTGCATGGCGACCGCGCGCATGAATTCCTCGCACAGCTCGTAGTCGAAGGCCCCGATGGCGCCGGTGGGCAGCGACGCCTCAAATGCGCACAGTCCGCGGCCGGAGATGTCGATGGCGCACGCCGCTCGCGCCTCGTCCATGGGAACCGTCGCCTGTCCGTAGCGAGCGATCCCGGAGCGGTCGCCGAGCGCCACCCGCAGCGCCTCGCCAAGGCAGATGCCGACGTCCTCCACAGTGTGGTGGCCGCCGGTGTGCAGGTCGCCCGACGCCCGCACCGTCAGATCGAGGTGGCCGTGGCGCGCAAGCAGGTCGAGCATGTGATCGAAGAACCCGATCCCGGTCGCCCGCTCGCCGCTGCCCGTCCCCTCGAGCGCAAGCGACAGCGTGATGTCGGTCTCGCCGGTGCGGCGTTGCAGCTCGGCGCGGCGCGGCTCAGCCATCGGCGCGAGCCTCCATGGAGCGGGCGTGCAGCTCGAAGCCCTCCGCTCGGGCGACCGGCGCGGCCGCGCGGGCCAGCGCACCGGCGCCCGCGCCGATGCGCACCTCCGAGAAATGACGGCGGAAATGCGCCGGCGACAGCCCGGAGGCGAAGCGCGCGGCGCCGTTGGTCGGGAGCACGTGCGTGGAACCCGCGACGTAGTCCGAGAACGCAGTACCTGAGCTGGCGCCGATCAGCACGCAGCCGGCATGGCGGATGTCTGCGGAGAACGCCTCGGCGCGCTTGCCCATGAGCTGCAGATGCTCGGGGGCGAACGTCTCGGAGATGACAAGTGCCTGATGCAGGTCGCCGACCGCGATCAGCCGGACGATCGCCTCCCCGTCGTCGGCCGCCGCCACGCGCTGTTGTACCGCGTCGAGCAGCGCGTCGGAGTCCGAGAGCAGGATCACGATCGAGCCGGGTCCATGCTCCGCCTGGGCGAGCAGATCGAGCGCCAGCGCATCAACGTCGACCGTTCGGTCCTTGCCGTCCGCGATCACCACGAGGTCACTCGGGCCCGCAAAGCCGTCGATCGACACCTGGCCGAAGACCTGCCGCTTGGCCTCCTGCACGTACAGGTTGCCGGGTCCGACGATCACGTCGACCGCGGTCACCGACTCCGTGCCGTAGGCAAGGGCGGCGATCGCCTGCGCCCCGCCCATCCGGTAGGCGACGGTCGCCCCGGCCAGCCGCCAGGCCGCCAGCAGGACCGGATCGACGTCGCCGGTCTCGCCCGGCGGCGAGCAGACCGCGATCTCCCCCACTCCGGCGACGCGTGCCGCGACGACACCCATCACCACCGTGCTCGGGTAGGGCGTGCGCCCTGCGGGCACGTAGACGGCGCCGCGCGCGAGCGGCACCTCCCGGACGCGGACCTCGTGGCCGCCGCGTGCTCCGTCGAAGGTCACCGTCCGATCGACCGACAACTGCGCCTCGGCGACCCGGGTGACGTTCGCGATGGCGAGCTCGAGGCCGGCGCGGATGTCATCGTCGAGCCGCTCGAGCGCGGTGTCGAGCTCCGCGTCGGGCACGATCAGCGAGGCGGGGGTCGCTCCGCGAGTGTCGAACTCGCGTGTGTAGTAGCGCAGCGCGTCGTCGCCGGAGGCGCGCACCCGGGCGATGATCTCGGCGACCGTCTCGGACACCGACTCCGGTGCGGGCACCAGCTCACGCAGTTCGCGTGCCAGCGTCGCCGCATCGCCCGACAGCGCCTGGCGCTCACATTGCACGGATTCGCTCCGTCAGCGCGTCGATCTCGGCGGCCCTGAGCTTGTGCGCAACCGGATTGGCGATCAATCGGGCCGTGGTGACGGCAATCTGCTCGCGGATCACCAGCCCATTCTCGCGAAGCGTCGTCCCGGTCGCGGTGAGGTCGACGATCGCCTCCACCAGTCCGGTGAGCGGCGCCAGCTCAACGGAGCCCTTCACCTCGACGATCTCGGCCTGACGACCGGTCTGTGCGAAGTAGCGCATCGCTGTCTTCGGGTACTTGGTCGCGATCCTCACCACGCCGAGCCGGCGCAGTGCCTCCTCGCTGCGATCCTGCCCCGCCTCGGAGGCGAGCACCATCTCGCAGCGACCGTAGCCGAGGTCCATCAGCTCATACACCTCGCGCTCGGACTGCTCCATCAGGACGTCCTTGCCGGTGATCCCGATATCCGCGGCGCCGGCCTCGACGTAGATCGGCACATCGGTCGGGCGCATGGTGATGATGCCCACGTCGGAGAACAGCAGGCGGCGGTCGTTGGTGCGCACCTCGGCGGTGTCGATGCCCAGCCCGTCGAGCACGTCGAGCGTCTCGCCGAGCAGCGCGCCTCGTGGGACCGCGATCCGGAGGAGGCTCATCGCGCGAGCCGTTCCTCGCTGGTGAGCGCGATGTGCAGCCGTTCGACGTTGAGGGCGAACCCGACCGCCGGCAGCGGGTGCCCGAACGTCCCCAGCAGGTCGTCATAGCGACCGCCGCGCCCGATCGGCATCCCGAACGCCGGGTCGTAGATCTGAAACACCGCGCCGGTGTAGTAACCGAGGCTGCGCACCAGGCCGAGGTCGAAGATGACCCGCTCGGCGACGCCGGCCGGCAGCAGTGCGTGCACCTCGCGCAAGGGCGCCAGCGCGTCGTGAAGCGCGCCCTCGAGTCCCTCGAGCACCTCCGGTCCGCCACGGGCGTGGGCCAGGCGCAACAGCAGCTCGACCTGCTCACCAGGCAGTCCGAGCGATTCGATCTCCCGCTCGACGCCGACGAAGTCCCCGCGCGCGAGCTCGGACAGGATCAGCTCCTGCTCCTCGGCGTCGACGCCGACCGCCTCCAGCAGCGACGGATACAGCGAGGCGTCGCCGAGGCCGATCCGGTAGCTGTCCAGGCCCGCGGCGTCGAGTGCGGCACCCAGGACGGTGAGCACCTCCGCCGTCCCCGCGGCTCCCCCGACCCCCAGCAGCTCCACTCCCGCCTGAAGCACCTCGCGGGACTGCCCGCGTCCGGCGGCGACACCGCGCCATGCCGACGCCAGGTAACAGAAGCGCAGCGCGTCCTCCGTGTGCGGGTAGCGCGTGGCCACCATGCGAGCGATCGGGACCGTCATGTCCGGGCGCAGGACGAGCACGTCGCCCTGGCCGTCGAACACCCGGTAGGCGGATGCCGAGACCGGCAGGTTTGCGCGCGCGAACGTCTGCTCGTGCTCGAGCGCGGGCGTCGAGACCTCGCCGTAGCCGGCCGCGGCGAACACGTCGCGAATCCGATCGGTCATCGCCCGCAGCTCCCGCATCTCGTCTGGCAGCACATCGCGGGTCCCACTCGGGATGCGATCGGAGCCGCGCCTGACGGGGCGAGCGGGGTCCGGCTCCGGATCTGGAGAACGGCTCCCCGCGGTCACACCATCAGGCGGTGACGGGTGCGTCTTCCAGACGGGTGATGCGGGCGCCGAGATCGCGCAGGCGCTCGTCGATGCGCTCGTAGCCGCGGTCGATCTGGCGGATGTTGCCGATCTCGGTGCGACCGTCGGCACACAGCGCCGCCACCAGCATCGCCATGCCGGCGCGGATGTCCGGAGACTCGACCCGGCCGCCGCGCAGCCGGCGCGCGCCGTTGACGATCACGCGGTGGGGGTCGCAGATGATGATCTCCGCGCCCATCGCCACCAGCTTGTCGGTGAAGAACAGGCGGTTCTCGAACATCCATTCGTGGATGATCACCGAGCCTCGGCACTGCGTCGCGAGCGCCACCGCGATCGAGGTGAGATCCGCCGGGAACGCCGGCCAGATCCCGTCCTGCACGGTCGGCACGTGGTCGCCGCGGTCGTTGCGGATGACGAGGTCCTGGTTGCCGGGGACGATCAGGTCACGGTCCTGCTCCTCAGAGCGCAGTCCGAGCCGTTCGAACACGAGGCGGATCATGCGCAGGTCGGCGGGGCGGGTGTCCTTGATCCGCAGCTCGCCGCCGGTCACGCCGGCGAGCGCCATGAACGAGCCGATCTCGATGTGGTCCGGCGCGATCTCATGAGTGCAACCGCGCAGGGTCGCCTGACCGTGCACGGTCATCACGTTGGAGCCGATCCCGTCGATCGGGGCGCCCATCGCCGCGAGCATCCGGGCGAGGTCCTGGACGTGGGGCTCGGAGGCGGCGTTGCGGATGACGGTGGTGCCGCGCGTCAGGGCCGCCGCCATCAGGGCGTTCTCGGTGGCCATCACCGACGCCTCGTCCATCAGGAAGTCGCAGGGGCGCAGCCCCAGGGCCGGAGCGGTGAGATCGACCTCGTTCCAGCGGTCGTCGACCTCGGCACCGAGCGCGCGGAACGCGTCGAGGTGCGGATCGAGGCGGCGGCGTCCGATGACGTCGCCCCCGGGAGGCGGCATGTGCGCGGAGCCGAAGCGCGCCAGCAGCGGGCCCGCCAGCAGGAACGAGGCGCGGATCCGCTCGGCCATCGCCGGGTCGACGTAGGTGGAGTCGATCCCGGAGGCATCGATGCGCAGCTCGCTGTTGGTGACCCAGTCCACGCTCGCGCCGAGCATCTCGAGCAGCTGCACCATTGCCTCGACGTCGGCGATCCGCGGGACGTTGCTGAGCACGACCGGATCCTCGGTGAGGATCGTCGCGGCGAGGATGGGCAATGCGCTGTTCTTGTTGCCTGCGGGCGTGAACGTGCCAGAGAGCGGCGCGCCGCCTTCGATGACGAACTTCTCCAGGGGAATCGACCTCGATCCGTGGACGGGGGCGTGAGCTAGGGTACCGGGCATCGTGGTGGAGGATTCGCGCGGCCATGCCTGGGACCTTCTTTGCGAGTGGACGCAGGGCGACTCGCTGCGCCGTCACGCGCTCGCGGTGGAGACCGCGATGCGCGCCTATGCCCCTCGATTCGGCGGTGACGTCGAGCTGTGGGGGCTGACCGGCCTGCTCCACGACCTCGACTACGAGCGGTTCCCGGACATGGACACCGACGAGGGACATCCGCGGACCGCGCTGCGTGAGCTCGAGGCGCGGGGCTATCCGCCGGAGCTGGTGCGCGCGGTGGCCTCACACGCCTCGTTTCTGGGCGTGAGCCGAGACACCGCGATGGAGAAGGCGCTGTTCGCGGTCGACGAGCTGTCGGGATTCCTGCTCGCCTGTGCCTACGTCCGCCCGGAGGGGCTCGTCGGCATGACCCCGAAGTCGGTCAAGAAGAAGATGAAGTCGCCGGCATTCGCCGCCGCGGTCAGCCGCGAGGATCTGACCGGCGGCGCAGCCGAGCTCGGCGTCGAGTTCGACGAGCACGTCGCGTTCGTGATCGCGGCGCTCGCCGAGCGCCGCGACGAGCTGATGCCGGCTGCCACAGGATCCGCCGGCTGATGGCCGACGGAGCCGCGGTCCCGATCGTCGTCCTGGAAGGCGACGAGACCGGTCAGGAGCTGCTCGAGCAGTCGCTGCGCGTGCTCGACGGAGAGCTGCTCGGGCTCCCGGCGCTCGAGCTCGAGCGCTTCGATCTCTCGCTGGAGAACCGGCGCGAGACCTCCAACCGGATCGTCGATCAGGCCGCCGCCGCCATGCGTGAGTCCGGCCTCGGGCTGAAGGCGGCGACGATCACGCCCGAGGGGCGCGATGACGTCGGGTCGCCGAACGCCATCCTGCGAGAGAAGGTCGACGGCAAGGTCATCGTGCGCACCGGGCGCCGGCTGCCCGGTGTGGCGCCGATCGCGGGCGTCCACCACCCGATCTCGGTCGTGCGGATGGCGGTCGATGATGCCTACGGCGCGGCGGAGAGCCGCGAGGGCGACGCCGGCAGCGACGGCGAGATGGCCTACCGCACCGAGAAGATCAGCCGTTCGACCTGTCGCGCGGTCGCCGAATACTCCTTCCAGGCGGCGGCCAAGATGGGCGCGCGCGTCTACGGCGGCCCGAAGTGGACGGTCTCGCCGACATACGAGGGGATGCTCAAGGAGGAGCTCGACGCGGCGGCCGAGCGTCACCCCGACATCCCCTACCAGCCGGTGCTGATCGACGCCACCTACGCGGGGCTGCTCTCCGGCGCGACCGACGCGCCGCTCGTCATCCCCGCGCTCAACCGCGACGGGGACTGCCTGTCTGATCTGGTGCTGCCGATGTTCGGCTCGATCGCGGGGGCGGAGTCGGTGCTGCTCTCCTTCGAAGGTGACCGGACCACGGTGGCGATGGCAGAGGCCCCGCACGGCACCGCGCCTGCGCTGCTCGGCAAGGACGTAGCCAATCCCCTGGCGATGATCCTCGCCTGCGGTGCGCTGCTGCGACACGCGGCCGATCGTCACGGCCCGGACTTCGAGCGCGCCTCGCGCGCCATCTACGAGGGAACCCTGGAGACGATCGCCGGCGGCGTCAAGACGCCCGATCTCGGCGGGCACGCCGGGACCACCGAGTTCACCGGAGCGGTGGTGGAGCGGATCGCCACCAAGCTCGACGTCTGGTCCTCGCTCGGCTCCTGAGTCTGGCGGGTTTCAGTGGCGTCGCTTTCCGGCCGCACCGCGCGGGTCACGTCGTTGTCACCTCGAGCGCGAGGGCGACCGGCCCGGCGGGATCTCACTGCTCGGTCACCCCCGGGCGCGCTGCGTTGATCCGCCGTGACGCCTGCGATGCTCGGCGTCCGGTCGCTCAGACGCGGGATCTGCGACGCTTCGAGGCGGGATGCAAGATTCCTTTCAGAACATACGTTCCGTCCGAGCCGCCGCGTAGTCTCGAACATATGTTCCAGGCAACGAAGAAGCGGCTGCAGCTTCTGCTCGACGTCGTCGACGACATGCTCGTCGGCGCGCCTGAGGAGGACATGGAGATCGCCGCCCCCCACCCCCATGCGCGCACGGTCCAGCTGCGGATCGAGCGCCGCTCCGGCAGCGTGGCGTCACGTCGGGCCCACTGCCTCTCGCCGATCCAGCGCCCGGCGGCCCAGCGCAGTCGCGCGACGGTCCGCTAGCCGCCAGGGCCCGTCTCGGCGGGCGTCCGTAACCGGGCTGAGACGAGAGCGCCAAGGTCGCCCACGTGGTAGGCCATCACGTACCAGGCGAGATCGCGCTCGTCACCCCGGGCTCGGCTGAGCCGCTCCCCCACCCGCGCACAACGCGCTACCTCCGGGGACACATCTCCGAGACTCCTGCTCGGGACAGACGAACGCCCTGCATCGCGCGACATGACTCACGCTCCTTCTTGGCGTGCTGCGGGTGCCTACAGCGTCCTCTGGCCACGACCTTGTGTCAAGCGACACGACCGCTGCGGCCCGCGGCGGGTCGTGCGGCGCTGCCAACCAGCACAATGGTTGCGGTGACCGAGCTGCGCACCGACCGCCTGCTGCTGCGCCAGTGGCGGCTCGAGGACCGCGAGCCGTTCGCTGCGATGAACGCCGACCCTGAGGTGATGCGCCACTTTCCCGCCGCGCTGCACCGAGCGGAGAGCGACGCCCTTGCCGAGCGAGCGGAGGGGATCATCGCCGAGCGGGGCTGGGGGCTCTGGGCGGTGGACGCACCCGACGGAGCGGGCGGGACGTCGTTCGCCGGGTTCATCGGGCTTTCCGTGGTGCCCTACGAGGCCCACTTCACGCCGGCCGTCGAGGTCGGCTGGCGCCTGGCGCGGCCGTTCTGGGGTCACGGGTACGCCACCGAGGGTGCGCGAGCCGCTCTCACCTATGCGTTCGGCGAGCTGAGACTCGAGGAGGTGGTCTCCTTCACAGCGGTCGCCAATGACCGCTCACGCCGCGTGATGGAGCGCCTGTCGATGACCCACGACCCCGCCGATGACTTCGACCATCCTCGTCTGCCCGGCAGCCCGATTCAGCGCCACGTCCTGTACCGCCTGCGAGCCGACCGGTTCGGCTCCTCCGACTAGACGAGCCGCTCGATCTTCAGCTTGCGCACGCCACGAGGCGTGTCGAGCTCCACCGTCTCTCCAACGGCGTGACCGAGCAGCGCCCTGGCCACCGGCGACTCGGCGGAGAGCTTGCCCGCCGCGCGATCCGTCTCCGCGGCGCCGACGATCGTCCAGCGGTGGACCTCGTCGGTCCCGAGGTCACGAACCTCCGCCTCGACGGCGAAATCCATGGTGTTGCCCCCGCCGCCGGTCGTCTCCACGACGACCGCGTTGCGCAATCGCTGTCGCAGCCGCTGGATCCGGGTCTCCATGTGGCCCTGATCCTCCTTGGCCGCGTGGTACTCGGCGTTCTCGCTGAGGTCACCATGACCGCGGGCCTCGAGGATCCGCGCGGCGATGTCACGCCGCCCCACCGTCTCGAGCTCGGCGATCTCCGCCTTCAGAGCCGCCAACCCCTCCTCGGTGATCGGCTCCCCTGCGTCATTCGAAGTACTCATCATCAGATTGTCCCACCTCCACGGTTACGACGCGGTCACACCAGAACCCTCACCCCACCCACCGCCGGTCGCCGGCCGCAGGAGACCGGTAGGTCCCGCCGGCCACGGTCAGTCGGTGTCAGCCTTTCGCCGGCAAACTCGGGATGGGCTGGAGGGGCGGGGTGCCTGCCCTGAAGGTCCCAATCGCGTGCCTCCAAGTCACACCCACGCCAGACGGACGGCAAACCCCGCGCCCAGGCCTCCGAGCGCGAGGCACGCACTCTTGGGGCAAGCAGGGCAGACACCCCGCCCCTCCAACACCCACAACCAACAACAAAGCCCCGCCAACCAGAGGCTGACGGGGCGATGTTCACGAAAAACCGGCGGCGACCTACTCTCCCAGGCCCTTGCGGGCCAAGTACCATCGGCGCTGAGGGGCTTAACGGCTCTGTTCGGAAAGGGAAGAGGTGTTTCCCCCTCGCTATAGCCACCGGAAACTTGTCAGGAGCGCGTGCCCAACGGGCGCCGGAAACGGCATCCCGAGAGGCGCTCCAACGAGGTTGGAGACCGCCCTTCACGGGCCCTCAAAACCACACAACAGCCAATGAAACGGGTATCGAGAAGATAAAAAATATCCGTCAAGCCCTCGACTTATTAGTACCAGTCTCCTACGAGTGTCACCACTCTTCCAGATCTGGCCTATCAACCTGGTGGTCTACCAGGAGTCTTACTCCCTCTAGGGGATGGGAGAGCTCATCTCAAGGCCGGCTTCCCGCTTAGATGCTTTCAGCGGTTATCCGATCCGCACGTAGCTAACCTGCGATGCCCTTGGCAGGACAACAGATACACCAGAGGTGCGTTCATCCCGGTCCTCTCGTACTAGGGACGAATCCTTTCAACTCTCCAACGCCCACGGCAGATAGGGACCGAACTGTCTCACGACGTTCTGAACCCAGCTCGCGTACCGCTTTAATGGGCGAACAGCCCAACCCTTGGGACCTACTTCAGCCCCAGGATGCGACGAGCCGACATCGAGGTGCCAAACCGGGCCGTCGATGTGGACTCTTGGGCCCGATAAGCCTGTTATCCCCGGAGTACCTTTTGTCCGTTGAGCGACGGCGCTTCCACTTGCTACCGCCGGATCACTAAGGCCTACTTTCGTACCTGCTCGATCCGTCGATCTCGCAGTCAAGCTCCCTTACTGCCTTTACACTCTACGCACGATTTCCGACCGTGCTGAGGGAACCTTTGCGCGCCTCCGTTACATTTTGGGAGGCGACCGCCCCAGTCAAACTACCCACCTGTCACTGTCCAGCGCCCGGTTTCACGGCGCGCTGTTAGAGATCCAATACACCAAGGGTGGTATCTCAAGGATGACTCCACACCAGCCGCAGCCGGTGCTTCCCAGTCTCCCACCTATCCTGAGCGAAATGGACCGAACCCCAATACCAGGCTGTAGTAAAGGTTCACGGGGTCTTTCCGTCTAGCCGCGGGTACTCGGCATCTTCACCGAGACTGCAATTTCACCGAGCCCCTCGTTGAGACAGCGTTCAAGTCGTTACGCCATTCGTGCAGGTCGGAACTTACCCGACAAGGAATTTCGCTACCTTAGGACCGTTATAGTTACGGCCGCCGTTTACCGGGGCTTAGTTTCGGTGCTTCGGGTTACCCCTAACACCTCCACGTAACCTTCCGGCACCGGGCAGGCGTCAGCCCCTATACGTCGTCTTGCGACTTAGCAGAGACCTGTGTTTTTGGTAAACAGTCGCTTGAACCTATTCACTGCGGCCCTCTCGGGCTCCACTCGCGAAGAGTTTCACCCTACTGGGGCGCCCCTTATCCCGAAGTTACGGGGCGATTTTGCCGAGTTCCTTAACGAGGGTTATCTCGATCACCTTAGTGTACTCCACTTGCCCACCTGTGTCGGTTTTGGTACAGGCACGCGCGACCTCCCTAGAGGCTTTTCTTGGAAGCATGGCATCCGGGACTCGCCGGCTTAGAGCCAGCTGGCATCGCGCCTCAGGTTATGCGGCTCCGGATTTACCTAGAGCTGCCCCTACACGCTTACCCCAGGACAACCATCGCCTGGGATCCCATAGCCTTCTCCGTCCCCCCATCGGTCAAACGGTCGCGACGTGGTACGGGAATATCAACCCGTTGGCCATCGACTACGCCTTTCGGCCTCGCCTTAGGTCCTGACTAACCCTGAGCAGACGAACTTTACTCAGGAATCCTTGGGCAATCGGTGGAGGGGATTCTCACCCCTCTCTCGTTACTCATGCCGGCATTCTCACTTCCGTCGCCTCCACAGCTACCTTACGGCGCTGCTTCACTGGCGGCGGAACGCTCTCCTACCGCGCCACATACGTGGCACCCGCAGCTTCGGTGACTAGCTTGAGCCCCGTTACATTGTCCGCGCTCGAACACTTGACCAGTGAGCTGTTACGCATTCTTTAAAGGATGGCTGCCTCTAAGCCAACCTCCTGGTTGTCTGTGCACTCGAACATCGTTTACCACTTAGCTAGTACTTGGGGACCTTAGCTGGCGGTCTGGGCTGTTTCCCTCTTGACGCTGAAGTTTATCCCCCAGCAACTGACTCCCGGAGTAGCCGTGACGGTCTTCGGAGTTTGCCTGAATTCGGTAACCTGGTAGGGCCCCTAGTCCAAACAGTGCTCTACGGCCGCCACGGAATTGATCCGAGGCTATACCTAAATATATTTCGGAGAGAACCAGATATCACTGAGCTTGATTAGCCTTTCACTCCGACCCACAGGTCATCCGCCCAGTTTTTAACCTAGGTCGGTTCGGTCCTCCACGAGGTCTTACCCCCGCTTCAACCTGCCCATGGGTAGCTCGCTCAGCTTCGGGTCTACCGCCTACGACTAAATCGCCCTATTCGGACTCGCTTTCGCTACGGCTCCGCTCATCGCTTAACCTTGCCGCAGACGAGTAACTCGCCGGCTCGTTATGCAAAAAGCACGCGGTCACGCCACGAGGACGCTCCCACCGCTTGTAGGCACGCGGTTTCAGGTACTATTTCACTCCCCTTCCGGGGTACTTTTCACCTTTCCCTCACGGTACTTGTCCGCTATCGGTCACCAAGGAGTACTTAGCCTTGGAGGGTGGTCCCCCCAGGTTCAGTCCGCGTTTCACGGGAGCGGACTTACTCAGGTACGCCTGCAGAAGACCATGCGATTTCGCTTACGGGACGATTGCCCTCTTCGGTGCGCGGTTCCACGCGCTTCAGCTACCACATGGTTTTGTAACTTCTGCTGGGTCGGTCATGACCCAGACCAGGCGCCCTACAACCCCTACTGCGCAACGCATGACCGCTTACACGCAATAGGTTTGGGCTGATCCCCTTTCGCTCGCCACTACTCGGGGAGTCTCGTTTGATTTACTTTCCTCGGGGTACTGAGATGTTTCACTTCCCCCGCTTGTCTCCTGCTCGCCTATGTGTTCAGCGAGAGGTAACACCGCATTACCGGTGCTGGGTTTGCCCATTCGGAGATCCGCGGGTCAATGGCTATTCAGCGCCTCACCGCGGCTTATCGCAGCCGTTCACGTCCTTCATCGACTCTTGGTGCCAAGGCATCCACCGTGTGCCCTTACTATCTTGACGGTGATCTTCAATGGGTCCCGCTCCGAGGAGCTGGGGCCCGGTGATACCCGTTTACATTGGCTACTGTGCAGTTTTCAAGGTCCGTGAAGAGCAAAGCGGTTCCGCCGAACTCACCAGGCCCCGAAGGATGCTCAAGTGAGCCGGCGGATGCCGGTCTCTCAAAACTCAACAGCATGCGGTCACGGTCACCACGCGCTAAGGCGTGACCCCATGACCTGCCAGGTTCGGTCGACATGCTAGAGACCGGATGCGCTCAGAGTGGATGGCCGACTAGACGCGGGCTCTTGCGAGCTCGCACGGCCGACTCCGGCATCCGGCGCCCTCCGAAGAGGGCTCCCTAGAAAGGAGGTGATCCAGCCGCAGCTTCCGCTACGGCTACCTTGTTACGACTTCACCCCAGTCACGAGCCCCACCTTCGACGGCTCCCTCCCAAAAGGGTTAGGCCACCGGCTTCGGGTGTTGCTCACTCCCATGGTGTGACGGGCGGTGTGTACAAGGCCCGGGAACGTATTCACCGCGGCAATGCTGATCCGCGATTACTAGCAACTCCGCCTTCATGCAGGCGAGTTTCAGCCTGCAATCCGAACCGAGACGCACTTTAAGGGATCCGCTCCACCTCGCGGTATCGCAACCCTCTGTATGCGCCAATGTAGCACGTGTGTAGCCCTGGACATAAGGGGCATGATGACTTGACCTCATCCCCACCTTCCTCCGGTTTGTCACCGGCAGTCTCGCATGAGTCCCCAACTAAATGCTGGCAACATGCGACGGGGGTTGCGCTCGTTGCGGGACTTAACCCAACATCTCACGACACGAGCTGACGACAGCCATGCACCACCTGTGATCCTGCCCCGAAGGGAAACCGTGTTTCCACGGCGGTCAGGAACATGTCAAGCCCAGGTAAGGTTCTTCGCGTTGCGTCGAATTAAACCACATGCTCCGCTGCTTGTGCGGGCCCCCGTCAATTCCTTTGAGTTTTAGCCTTGCGGCCGTACTCCCCAGGCGGGGCACTTAATGCGTTAGCGTCGGCACGGAGGGAGTCGACACCCCCCACACCTAGTGCCCATCGTTTACAGCGTGGACTACCAGGGTATCTAATCCTGTTTGCTCCCCACGCTTTCGCGTCTCAGCGTCAGTACCGTCCCAGCGAGCTGCCTTCGCCATTGGTGTTCCTCCTGATATCTGCGCATTTCACCGCTACACCAGGAATTCCACTCGCCTCTTCCGGACTCTAGCTCGACAGTTTCCACCGGCTTTTCAGGGTTGAGCCCTGAACTTTCACAGCGGACTTACCGAGCCGCCTACACGCTCTTTACGCCCAATGATTCCGGACAACGCTTGCCCCCTACGTATTACCGCGGCTGCTGGCACGTAGTTAGCCGGGGCTTCTTCTGAAGGTACCGTCACTCCGCACGGCTATTCACCGCCTGAGCTTCGTCCCAACTGAAAGGGGTTTACAACCCGAAGGCCGTCTTCCCCCACGCGGCGTTGCTGCGTCACGCTTTCGCGCATTGCGCAAGATTCCCCACTGCTGCCTCCCGTAGGAGTCTGGGCCGTGTCTCAGTCCCAGTGTGGCTGATCGTCCTCTCAGACCAGCTACGCATCGTCGCCTTGGTGAGCCGTTACCTCACCAACAAGCTAATGCGCCGCGGGCCCATCCCGATACGGAGGCCGAAGCTTCCTTTCCCCAGCGACCTTATGGTCGGAGGGCACATCCGGTATTAGCCCGAGTTTCCTCGGGTTGTCCCGGTCATCGGGGCAGGTTACCCACGTGTTACTCACCCGTTCGCGGCTCTGCCCCGGGCCGAAGCCCGGTTCGTCGCTCCACTTGCATGTGTTAGGCACGCCGCCAGCGTTCGTCCTGAGCCAGGATCAAACTCTCCGTGAAGAACTTCACAAAGAGTCGTCAGGAATTCACTGATCGCCGTAATCGGAGGCGGGACTATGCCCGTCGCCGGCGGCGATCAGGTCCCGGGTCCGTCCCTGGTGGGATTCGGACCCTTGCGCCTACTACGTGGCCGCTCCAAGTACACGGGGAGCTGCCGGGCGCAAGACGGGGTCAATCTTGGCACCGTCGTCTGTCGGGATCCCAAAGGATCCTTCCGGGCGACGGCGTCGAACCTGGACACACAATCTCGATCGAGGAATCGATCGAAGAGTGTGCATGCTGTTGAGTTTTCAAAGACCGCCGCACCGCCTCTGGAGGGGCTTCCTCTTCAGAGATGCGCCTGGAGCCAAAAACCGGCACCAGATCGGGCCGGAGAGTATAGCGCTCGAACTGGACGCCGTCCGCAATTCCTGCGGGCCGGCCAGCCGAACCTCTCAGCGACGGTCCAATATAGCCGCAGTGCGGCCCAAGCGTCGCCGGCGGTGCTGCGGAGTCCGATTGCGAACGTTGCGAACGTCCCAATCCCCCTCCGTGTAGGGCCGGCTCAGGGCTTCAGGCGCACGCGCGCGAAGCGCCGCTTGCCCAGCTGGAGCACGCGCCCGTCGATCGCCGAGGGCTCCACGTCCAGCGTCCCGTCCGGGACGGGTTCGCCGTCGATCCGGACTGCGCCCTGACCGAGCGACCGCCGCGCCTCGGAGGTCGAGACCCCGAACGCCGCGCGCAGCAGCGCCGGCAGGTGCACGACCCCTGACTCACCGTCGACCATGAACTCGACGTCGTCCATCTCGTCGGGCAGCTCGTGGCGGACATGGACGGCGTCGAACCGCTCCTCGGCCTCGCGAGCGGCCGGTTCGCCGTGGAACCGCGTCACCAGCGCGCGTGCCAGGGCGCGCTTGGCGTCGCGCGGTCCGAGCGCCGGATCGAGCTCCTGGCTGAGCAGCAGGTCGTACCAGGTCTCAAGCGACTCGTCCGGGATCGAGAGCGTCCGCCCGTACATCTCGTCGGGGGGGTCGGTGATCCCGACGTGATTGTTGTAGGACTTCGACATCTTGCGCTCGCCGTCGATCCCGGTGAGCAGCGGCATGGTCAGCGCGACCTGCTGCGGGCAGCCGTAGGAGCGCTGGATGTCGCGCGCGAGCAGGAAGTTGAACTTCTGGTCGGTGCCGCCGAGCTCGACGTCGGCGCGCACCGCGACCGAGTCATAGCCCTGGATCAGCGGATAGAGCAGTTCGAGCACCGAGATCGGCTCGTGCGCGGCGTAGCGCTTGGCGAAGTCGTCGCGCTCCAGCAGTTGGCCGACGGTCGTCGTGCGCACCAGGGCGAACAGCGATTCCATCGACATATCGAGCCACTCGCCGTTGAAGCGCACCTCGAGGCGGTCGGGGTCGGGGTCGAGGATCTTGAGCGCCTGCTCCTGGTAGGTCTTCGCGTTGGCATCGATCTCCTCGGGCGCCAACATCGGCCGCAACGTCGAGCGCCCGCTCGGGTCCCCGACGCGGGCGGTGTAGTCGCCGATGATCAGAACCGCTTTGTGGCCACGGTCCTGGAACTCGCGCAGCTTCTGAAAGACGACTGTATGGCCGACATGGATGTCGGGTGCCGTCGGGTCGACCCCGAACTTGACCCTCAGCGGCCGCCCGAGCGACAGCTTGGCCGCCAGCGCACCCTCGGGCAGGCAGTCGACCGCGTTGCGCGCCAGCCAGGCCGCCTGCTCTCGCGCCTGCTCGGTGGGTCCCTCGCCGCCGGTCGTGGTCACGGTCGCGCGCGGACGATCGTGGTGGTGGAGCGGGGCACGGGTTGATCGTATCCACGGGACTGGCGGCGGGGCCGGCGGTGCGATACCGGTTGGTTGCGGTCCGCAGCCCCAACCCGGCCGCCGCCCAGCGGAACCCCGCAGTGGCTCGGCGTCGGATAAACGCGATAACTGTTCCCCAGGGACGGTTTTCGAAGAATCCGGGTCCGCGGACACCCCGCTGGGAAGTGGAGAAATGCTCACCAAAGCTCAGCGTGAGGACCGGGCTCCTGTACTAGACTGACGCCGCCGCCCGGACGCCTCGCTGGCCCCCTGCAAGAACGTGAGGCAGACCGCTCGCCCCGGCTGGAGAGCCGCGGTTGACGGCCTTCCTGGAGGCACCTCTCACGCGAACGCATGAGCGACGAAGACGTCCACTCCCCACCCCGCCCCGCGCCGCCGGCGCCGATCCCGTTCGGGCCGCCGAAACGGCGTCTGCGACGAGGCAGGGATGGGAGGCCCGCGCGGCCGAAGATCAAGAAGCTGCGGTTGCTGTCGGTGGTCTTCGGCCTGGGCGCGATCGCGATCGCGTCGCTCGTGTTCGGGATGATGATGGCCGTCGCCTCGAACCTGCCCCAGCTGGAGAACAAGCGGCAGTACGGCCCGGAGGCCAACTCGTATCTCTACGACGACCGGGGCCATCTGATCGGGCTGTTCTCCCCACCCGACCCCGAGGTGATCGACAACTTCCAGGGCCTCGGGCGGAACATGCGCGAGGCGATCGTGTCCGTAGAGGACAAGAACTTCTGGACCGACCCGGGGATCGATCTGCGCTCGACGCTGCGAGCGCTCGCCGCCGACGCGACCGGCCACGCGACGCAGGGCGCGTCCACGATCGCGCAGCAGTTCATCAAGAGCGCGCTCGCCGAGGAGGACAACCGCACGATCTTCGAGAAGCTGCGTGAGGCGACGCTCGCCTTCCACCTCGTCCACGAGTGGCCGCGGACGAAGATCCTCACCGAGTACCTGAACTCGATCTACTTCGGCAACGGCGCCTACGGGGTGGAGTCCGCGGCGCGGGTCTACTTCGGCAAGCAGCTCGGCTACGACCCGTCAGAACCGGCGGCCGGCAGGTGCGGGAACAATCCGCGCAAGCCCCAGCTGCACACCTGCGCGATCCGCCTGAACCCCGCCCAGGCGGCGCTGCTGGCGGGCATGGTCGCCAACCCGAGCGCCTTCAACCCGATCTACAACCCGACGGCCGCCAAGGCGCGCCGCGACCTGGTGCTCCAGGACATGCTGCACCAGGGCAAGATCACCGAGGCGCAGTACGAGAAGTTCCACAACTGGCCGCTGCCCACCTCGGCCGATATCCAGACCCCGACCGAGCCGAGCGGCGCGCCGTACTTCACGAGCTGGCTGGCGCCTCAGATCCTGTCCGCGATGGGGCTCGGGCATGGCGTCTCCGCGAAGGTCGCCGAGTTCCGCGCCTACTACGGCGGGCTGCGGATCCACACGACGATCGACCTGCAGATGCAGCAGGCGGCCGAACGAGCGATCAGCGGGATGCTGCCGGGCGGTCCCAACGAGCCGACCGCGTCGCTGGTGGCGATCGACAACCGGACCGGCCAGGTCCGGGCGATGATCGGCGGGCCGCTGGTCGACGGAAGCGACGGCTGGCACGAGGACTACAACAAGTACCCGTTCGACCTGGCCACCGAGGCCCGCCGGCAGCCCGGCTCGGCGTTCAAGCCGTTCACGCTCGCGGTCGCGCTGGAGCATGGGTACGGAGCCGACTCGCTGTTTGACTCAAAGCCCGTCGACTTCAAGGACCCGAAGGTCTGCGGCCAGGCCAACTACTCACCGCGCAACTTCAACAACGAGTACGAGGGGGTGGTCTCGCTGGCCACGGCGACCGCCCAGTCCGACAACTCGGTGTTCACCCAGCTGGGGATGGCCTCCAACGTCGGCACGAAGCGGATCGCGAAGATGGCCCGCGCCGCGGGGATTCAGACGCCGGTCTCCAAGAACTGCGCGATGATCATCGGCGGGCTGAAGGTGGGCGTCTCGCCCCTGGAGATGGCCCACGCCTACGAGACCTTCGCTGAGGGCGGGCGGCGGGTGTATGACCCGGTGCTCGGCTCACCCGGCCAGGGGCCGGTCGGGATCAGCGAGATCTACTGCCCGCTCGTCAAGTGCCGGGGCAAGCGCAAGCTCATCGCCACCCCGCACTACCGGCGGGTGATGCCGGCGCCCGTCGCCACCGAGGTGCACGATCTGCTCGAGGGCGTCGTCCACAGCGGCACGGGCATGTCGGCGAACATCCCCGGCGTCGACGTGGTCGGCAAGACCGGGACGACCAACAACGAGGGCGACGCGTGGTTCGTCGGCTGGACGCCGCAGATCACGACCGCCGTGTGGGTCGGCTTCCCGAACAAGCTGATCCCGATGCTCACCCAGTACGGCGGCAATCCGGTCACCGGCGGCACCTTCCCCGCAGAGATCTGGAAGTCGTTCACCGAGCAGGCGATCCAGATCGAGACGGCCGAGCAGAGCGAGTCCCGGTCCGGTCACCACGGCGGCAAGACGGCCTCCACGCCGACGATCAGCGTTCCGACCGCCACCTCTGCCGCCACCACGCCGGCGACCACTCCGGCCACGACTCCGACTTCCGGCGCCACCGCCACCACGCCCGTCCAGACGACGCCGGCGAACACCACCCCCGCCCAGCAGACCAACACCAGCGGCGGTGGCGGGGCGACGACGACGCCGGCCACCGGCGGCACGACGACGCCGGCCACCGGCGGCTCGACGACGCCCAGCACCGGCGGGACCGGCGGCGCGGGCCTCCCGGGCGGGTAGGGCCGCGCTCACCCCGAGACCACCGGCGTCTCGGGCGCGGACGACCGGCCGTCCTAGGCGCGGACGACCCGCCGTGAGAGCCAGGCGCTGCCCGAAGCGGTGAACCGCCACGGCAACTCGGCGGCCTTGGTGATGCCGATACGGCGGTCGGTCTCGATCTGGACATCGCGCCACTCCCGCGGTCGCGCGTGGATCTCGATCGGGCCGTCGACCAGGCTCGACTGGTTGAGGTCGAGCTCGATCCCGAGCGCGATCGTCAGCTTGCCGGGTCCTGAGCAGAGCTGACGGTCGGGCAGCGCGCCGCGGCGCTCGCGCATCTGCTCGATCCCGGCGAGCGGCTGCAGCGCCCGGATCAGCACCGCCGCGCCGACCCCCTCGGGCTCGCAGACCGCGTTGATCATCGCGTGGATCCCGTAGGAGCGGTAGACGTAGGCGACGCCCGGCGGGCCGAACAGCGTCGCGGTGCGGCGGGTGACCCCGACGTAGGCGTGGCAGGCCGCCTCAGACTCGTGATAGGCCTCGGTCTCGACGATCACCCCGGAGGTCTGTCCGTGGGCGAGTACGCAGCCGACCAGCGCCGGTGCCACCTCGAGCACAGGACGGTCATAGAACGCCGCCGGCAGCGACGGGCCCCCCCGCGCCGCCACCGGCCGGCTCAGGCCAGCTCCGCGCGGGCGCGTCCCAGCTGCTCACGCACGCGCGTCAGGCTGGTGCCGCCCTCGGAGACCTTGGTCTCCAGCCACGCGCCGTTCTTGAGCAGCCGGTAGAACTCCTCGTCGAGCAGCGGCGAGAGCTCCGCGAGCTCGACCGGCGTGAGCTCGGAGAGCACCTTGCCGCGCTCGAGCGCCGTGCGCACGATCGCTCCGACCACGCCGTGCGCCTCGCGGAAGGGCATCCCCCGGCGGACGAGCAGGTCGGCGACGTCGGTCGCGGCGAGCATCTCGTCCGAGGCCGCGCCGGCCAGCGCCTCGCGATCGAAGCGCATCGTCGAGATCATCCCGGTGGCCGCCTCCAGGCACAGCTCCAAGGTGTCGCAGGAGTCGAACAGCCGCTCCTTGTCCTCCTGCATGTCCTTGTTGTAGGTCAGCGGCAGCCCGTGCATCACGCCATGGAGCGCCGACAGGTTGGCGACCAGACGCGGCGCCTTGGCGCGCAGCAGCTCGGCGGCGTCGGGGTTCTTCTTCTGGGGCATGATCGAGGAGCCCGACGCCCAGGCGTCGGAGACCTCGCAGAAGCCGAACTCCTCCGAGGACCACAGCACGATCTCCGCGCCCAGCCGCGACAGGTGCGTGGCGCAGGTAGCGGCCGCGGACAGGTAGTCGAGCACGAAGTCGCGATTGGAGACCGCATCGACCGAGTTCTCGGCCACGCCCGAGAAGCCGAGCGCCTCGGCGACGGCACGGCGGTCGGTGTCGAAGTTGACGCCGGCCAGCGCCCCGGCGCCCAGTGGCAGGCGGGCACACGCGGCGAGCACGCCCGCGAACCGCTCGCGGTCGCGGATGAGCATCCACACGTACGCCAGGAGGTGGTGGCTGAGGTAGATCGGCTGGGCGCGCTGCAGGTGGGTGTATCCCGGCATCGGCCAGTCGAGGTGGGCCTCGGCCTGGTCGGTGAGCGCCGCCGCCAGGTGCTCGATGCGGCGGCGCGCCTCGTGAGCGTGCGCGCGCACGAACATCGCGACGTCGGTGGCGACCTGGTCGTTGCGCGAGCGCGCGGTGTGCAGCTTGCCACCCACGGTCCCGACGATCTCGGTGAGCCGACGCTCCACGGCCATGTGGATGTCCTCGTCGGATGCGTCGAACGGGAACGAGCCGTCGGCGAGCTCGCCCCGCACCTGCTCGAGGCCGCGGTGCAACTCGTCGCGATCCTCGACCGTGATGATGCCGCGCTCGGCGAGCATCGCGGCGTGGGCGACCGACTGATCGACGTCGTAGGGCGACAGCCGCCAGTCGTACCCGATCGAGTCGTTCAGCAGCCGGAACGCGTCGGCCGAGGGCTCGGCGAACCGGCCTGCGCTGCGGGCGACGCTCACGGTCTCGCTCCGGCCGTCGCGCCCTGGCCCAGGACGGCGGCCAGCTCGGCGGCCACCCGCCCCACCTGGCCCTCGGTCATCGCGGGAAAGAACGGCAGCGCGATCGACCGCGCGGCGATGTCCTCACACACCGGGAACTCGCCCTCGCGGTGGCCGAATCTCTCGCGGTAGAAGGTCATGAGATGGATCGCCGGGAAGTACGGCTTGGCGGGCACGCCCCGCTCGCCCAGCGCGCGCACGGTGTCGTCGCGGTCGGAGCCGCGGGGCAGCTGCACGACGTAGACGAACCAGCCACGACGCTCAAGGCCGCGATCCTCGCACGGCAGCCGGATCCCTTCGATGCCGTCCAGCGCCTCCGCGTACAGGGCGGCGACGCGGGCGCGGCCGGCCAGCAGCTCCTCCAGGCGCTCGAGCTGTGCGATTCCGATTGCGGCGTTGACGTCGGAGAGGCGGTAGTTGAAGCCGAGCCGGTCGTGGTCCAGCCAGCCCATGTCCGGCGCCCGGCCCTGGTTTCGCTCGGAGTCCATCCGCGCCTTCATCTGTTCGTCGGAGCAGACGACGATTCCGCCCTCGCCGGTCGTGATCTGCTTGTTGGCGTAGAACCCGAACACCGCCGGATGGCCGCGCGAGCCGACCGCGCGTCCATCGGAATAGGTTGCGCCGAGCGCCTCACAGGCGTCCTCGACGATCGGCAGATCCAGTGCCTCGAGCGCCTCCATGTCGGCCGGGTAGCCGAAAACATGCACCGGCAGCAGGGCCGCGGTGCGACCGGTGACCACGGCGGCCGCGGCGGCGGGATCGAGGTTGAAGGTGCGCTCGTCGATGTCGGCGAACACCGGCCGGGCGCGCTCGAACAGCGCCACGTTGGCGGAGGCGACGAACGAGAACGGGCTGGTGACGACCTCGTCGCCGTCGCTGACGCCGACCGCCCGCAGCGCGAGGTGCAGGCCGGCGGTTCCGCTCGACACGGCCGAGGCGCACCGCGCGCCGACCGCCCGTGCGAACACGCCCTCGAATTCAGGGCCGACGGGGCCCAGCGACAGCCGGCCGGAGCGCAGCACGTCGAGCACGCGTGCCTCCTCCTCGGGGCCGAGTACCGGCTGGGCGAGTGGGATCTGCTCGGGGGAGCCGGCGACCGTCATGGGCGGTCGGGGAGCCCCACCGAGGAGTCCCGGGCCGCGTGCCGCGGCGCGCGGCTCAGCTCCATGCCGTACTGCAACGAGTCGACGAGTGCCTCCCACGAGGACTCGATCACGTTCTCCGAGACCCCGATCGAACCCCACTCGCGCTCGCCGTCGGAGGCGTCGAGCAGGACCCGGGTGACCGCGTCGGTGCCCTTGGTCTCGTCGAGGATGCGGACCTTGAAGTTCACCAGGTCGATGTCCGCGAGGTGAGGGTGGATCGCCGACAGCGCCTCACGCAGGGCGCGGTCCAGCGCGTTGACCGGCCCGTTGCCTTCGGCGGTGCGCACGAAGCGCTCGCCCTCGATCCAGATCTTGATCGTCGCCTCGGTGACCAACTGGCCGTCCGGGCGACGCTCGACGATCACGCGCCATGACTCGAGCGTGAACAGCTCCTCCAGGGCGCCGGTCTCGCGTCGCATGAGCAGCTCGAAGGAGCCGTCGGCCGCCTCGAAGTGGTACCCCTGATGCTCGAGGTCCTTCACGCGCTCGATCAACCGCGCGGCCGCCTCGTCGTCGAGCTCGATACCGGCCTCACGCGCGCGTGACTGGATCGTCCCGCGACCGGAGAGCTCGGAGACGAGCACCTCGCGGCGATTGCCGACGAGCTCGGGCGCGATGTGCTCGAACGTCGCCGGATCGGCGCTCACGCCCGCCACGTGCAGCCCGCCCTTGTGCGCGAACGCGTTGTGCCCGACGTACGGGGCGTCGGGATCGGGCGGGAGGTTGAGCAGCTCGGCGACGTACGCGGACGCGGAGTGCAGCGAGGCGAGCTGCTCGGTGGTGATGCACTCGTGGCCGAGCTTGAGCTGGAGGTTGGGGATGATCGAGACGAGGTTCGCGTTGCCGCAGCGCTCGCCGTAGCCGTTCATGGTCCCCTGCACGTGGGTCGCGCCCGCCAGCACGCCGGCCAGCGCGCAGGCGACCCCGCAGCCCGCGTCGTCGTGCGTGTGGATCCCGACCTGCGCCCCGCTCGCTGACAGGCCCACCACCACTGCCGTCATCGCCTCGCCGAGCACATGGGGCAGCGTGCCGCCGTTGGTGTCACAGCAGACGACCGTCTCGGCGCCGGCGGCCGCGGCCGCGCGCAGGCAGTCCAGCGCGTAACCGGGGTCATCCGAGAAGCCGTCGAAGAAGTGCTCGGCGTCGTAGATGACCCGCTTGCCCTCGGCGCGCAGGAACTCGACAGACTCGGCGATCATCGCCAGGTTCTCCTCGCGCGAGACCTTGACCACCTTCTCCAGGTGCAGCGACCAGGTCTTGCCGACGAGCGTGCAGACCGGAGCGACGCAGTCGGCGAGCACCCGCAACGCCGGATCCTGGTCGGCCCGCGCACCGCGGCGGCGGGTCATCCCGAAGGCCGCCAGCTGGGCGTGGGCGAACGTCTCGTGTGCGAGCAGGCCGAACAGCTCCAGCTCCTTGGGGTTGGAGCTCGGGAAGCCGGCCTCGATCAGGTCGATGCCGAGCTCGTCGAGGCGATGGGCGACACGCAGCTTCTCGCCGGCCGACAGCGACATTCCCTCCCCCTGCATTCCGTCGCGCAGGGTCGTGTCATACAGCTCGATCCGGGACATGCCTACCCCGCGCTCGCGGGTGCGGAAGGCGTCCGGGCGGGCACGAAGTCCAGCCACTCCCGGTAACGCTCATCGCGGCCGTGCAACGCATCCTCGTAGACGCGCTGGATCTCCGCAGTGACCGGTCCGGTGCCCCCGGCGCCGATCGTCTGGTCGTCGATCTCGGCGACCGCGACGAGCTCGGCCGCGGTGCCGGACAGGAACACCTCGTCGGCGAGGGTCAGCTCGGCACGCGCCAGGTCGCGCTCGGTCACGGTGTAGCCGAGATCACGCGCGATCGTGATGATCGAACGGCGGCTGATCCCGTCGAGGATCGACGCGGTCTGCGCCGGCGTGATGATCTCGCCGTCGCGCACGACGTAGATGTTCTCCCCCGTCCCCTCGCAGACGAAGCCGCGGGAGTCGAGCAGGATCGCCTCCTGGTAGCCGGCCTTGAGCGACTCGATCTTCGCGAGCACGCTGTTGAGGTACTGGCCGCCGGCCTTGGCGTGCGGGATCAGCGAGCCACCGTCGATCCGGCGCCAGCTCGAGACCTTGGCGCGCACGCCCTCCTGCTTGGCCGCCTCGCCGAGGTATGCGCCCCATGGCCACACCGCGATCGAGACCGAGACCTCACAGTCGAGCGGGTTGATGCCCATCTGGCCGTAGCCGCGGAAGGCGACCGGGCGGATGTAGCACTCGCGCAGCCCGTTGGCGGCGATCAGCTCGTGGGTCGCCGCGCGCAGCTCCTCGACGCTGTATGGCAGCTCCATGTAGTAGAGCTTCGCCGAGGCGTGCAGGCGCCGAAGGTGATCCAGATGGCGGAAGATCCCGGTGCCGTGCGGCGTGTCGTAGGCACGCTCGCCCTCGAACACGCTGGTGCCGTAGTGCAGGCCGTGCGTGAGTACGTGGACCTTCGCGTCCTCCCAGGCAACGAGCTCTCCGTTGTGCCAGATGAGGTCCGCTGTTTCCACGTCGGCTCCTTGTGTCGCTAGAGGTGATGCAGCACGGCCTGGGTGGCCTGCGCAGTGGTCGCGTCGCCGCCCAGATCGGGCGTCCGAAGCCCGCCGGCGAGCGCTGAATTGACCGCGGATTCTACCGACGCGGCCTCGCTCTCCATCCCGAATCCATGGCGCAGCATGAGCGCCGCCGAGAGAAACATGGCAAGCGGATTGGCCACGCCGCGCCCCGTGATGTCCGGCGCCGACCCATGCACCGGCTCAAAGACGCCGACCCCGCCCGCGCCGTGCTCGCCCCCGCTGCCGCCCAGAGAGGCGCTCGGCAGCATGCCGAGCGAGCCGGTGAGCATCGCGGCCTCGTCGGAGAGGATGTCGCCGAACATGTTCTCGGTGACGATCACGTCGAACCGGGACGGGTTGGAGACGAGTTGCATCGCGGCGTTGTCGACCAGCACGTGCTCCAGCTCGATCTCGCCGAACTCCCGCACGTGCAGCTCGCGCACCACCTCACGCCACAGCCGGCTGGTCTCCAGGACATTGGCCTTGTCGACGCTCGTCACCCGCCGTCTGGCGGCCGCGAACGCGACGCGCGCGATCCGCTCGATCTCCGCGCGCGTGTAGGTGCACACGTCGGTCGCGCTGTCGGCGGTCCGGGTCTTCTCGCCGAAGTAGATCCCGCCGGTGAGCTCGCGTACCACGAGCAGGTCGGTCCCCTCGATCACCTCGCGTCGCAGCGGGCTTGAGTCATACAGCGAGGGCAATGGCGTGACCGGCCTCAGGTTGGCGAACAGCCCGAGCCCCTTGCGCAGCCCCAGCAGGCCCTGCTCGGGGCGGGGGGCGTTGGGGTTGGTGGTGTCCCACTTCGGGCCGCCCACCGCCGCCAGCAGCACCGCGTCGGCGCTGCGGCACGCGGCCAGGGTCTCGTCGGTGAGCGCCGTGCCGTACTCATCGATGGCGGCGCCGCCGAACAGATGCTCCTCGTACTCGAAATCGGCGCCGACGGCGCCCAGCACCTCGATCGCCGGAGCGATGATCTCCGGGCCGATGCCGTCGCCCGGCAGCAGGATGACGCGCTTGCTCATGGTCGCGGAACCGTAGCGTCAGACGCGCCGGGCGCGCATGTTGAGGCGGACGTAATCGAACACCAGCGGCTCCGGCAGCTGCCGGATCACCTCGTCGACGAACCGGTCGCGCAGCTCGGGCGGCAGCGGGTCGAGATGACGTACCAGGATCACCGTCTCCAGGAATCGGCGGCCGTCCTCCACGGCCGTCGGACGGTCCTCCAGCCACGTCTCGATCGCGGTGAACCCCGCACGCTGCAGGCGATCTGCGGTCTGATCGGCGGCCGCATATGTCCACGGCCACGGCCAGCCCGCGAAGTGCGCCGCGAACGGCTCGCGGGACATCGTGTGCTCGGCGGCGGCGCGGACCGCTTGGATGTTGCCGCGCCCGCCGCACTGGGCGACGAGCCGCCCGGCGGGCTTGAGGTTGCGGTGCAACGCGGCGAACAGCGCATCGTGGTCAGGCACCCAGTGGAAGGTCGCGTTGGAGAAGATCAGATCGACGGGCTCGGGCAGCGAGAGCTCGGCGATGTCCTGGTGCAGCACGGTCGCGCGCCCGGCGAGCGTCGCGGTGGCGTGAGCGATCATGTCCGGCGCGGCATCGACCGCGTAGACCGTGCCGCGCGGCAGGCGGTCGCAGAGCTCGAGCGTGACCCGGCCCGAGCCGCAGCCCGCGTCGAGCACGACTTCGTCGCCGGCCAGCTCGAGGCGGTCCAGCTGCTCGGCCGCCCACCGCTGCTGCGGGGTCGAGATCCGGTCATAGGTGGCCGCGTCCCAGTCGCGCACGGATTTCTCGGACATCGCCTCCCCCGCACTCACAGCGCGCTCGTGACCGGGCCGGTCCGCTCCCGGCCGGCCTCGTAGGCGGCGATCGCGTCGTCCTGCTGCAGGGTGAGCGCGATGTCGTCGAGGCCGTTCAGCAGCCGGTGCTTGGTCTGCGCATCGATCTCGAACGAGGCCGAGCCCCCCGGCCAGCGGACCTCCTGGGCGGCGAGATCGACCTGCGCCTCCCCCGCCTCGCGGATCGCGGCCACCGAGGCCTCGTCGAGGACGACCGGCAGCAACCCGATCTTCGTGCAGTTGTTGCGGAAGATGTCGGCGAAGCTCGGCGCGATGATCGCCTGGAAGCCGTAGTCCTCCAGCCCCCACGGGGCGTGCTCGCGGCTGGAGCCGCAACCGAAGTTGCGGCCGGTCACGAGGATCGGGTTCTTCGGCAGGCTCCAGTCGGGCTCCTTGGCCCAGTCGTAGAACAGGAACTCGCCGAAGCCGGTCCGCTCGACCCGCTTGAGGAACTGCTTGGGCATGATCTGGTCGGTGTCGATGTCGTCGCGGTTGAGCACCGAGACCTTGCCGGTGATCGTCTCGATGGCTCTCATGACTTCTCGGTGGTCAGGGGGTGGGTGGACGGGTTCCAATTCCGGATGTCGACGAAGTGGCCCTCGATGGCGGCCGCGGCGGCCATCTCAGGCGAGACCAGGTGGGAGCGCGCGCCGGCCCCCTGGCGTCCCTCGAAGTTGCGGTTCGACGTCGAGGCGACGCGCTCTCCGGGCGCCGCGATGTCGGGGTTCATGCCCAGGCACATGGAGCAGCCGGCCACCCGCCAGTCGAAGCCGGCCGCGCGGAACACCTCGTCCAGACCCTCGGCCTCGGCCTCGGCCTTGACCTGCTGGGAGCCGGGGACGACCATCGCGTAGACGGTGTCGGCGACCTTGCGCCCCTTGATCATCGACGCAGCTGCCCGCAGGTCGCCGATCCGCGAGTTCGTGCACGAGCCGATGAAGACGCGGTCAAGCGCGATGTCCTGGACCGGCGTGCCGCCCTGAAGGCCCATGTAGTGCAGTGCGCGCTCGTCCTGCTCGGATGCGGGCTGGGGCACCTCCGCGCCGACCGCGACGACCATCCCGGGGTTGGTGCCCCAGGTGACCATCGGGCTCACCGCCGACGCATCGACGGTGATCTCGCTGTCAAAGGACGCGCCGGGATCGGTGCGCAGCCCGCGCCAGGAATCGGGCACCTCGGCCGGTGCCGCCTCGCGGCCGATCACGTACTCGAACGTCGTCTCGTCGGGGGCGATCATCCCCGCGCGCCCGCCACCCTCGATCGTCATGTTGCAGATCGTCATCCGGCCCTCCATCGAGAGCCCCTCGATCACGGGCCCGGCGTACTCGACGACGTGCCCGGTCGCACCGGCGACGCCGATCTGGCCGATCGTGGCGAGGATCAGGTCCTTGGCCGTGACGCCGAACCCGAGCTCGCCCTCGTAGGAGATCCGCATCGACTTCGGCTTGGTCTGTACGAGGCACTGCGTGGCGAGCACGTGCTCGACCTCGCTGGTGCCGATGCCGAACGCGAGAGCTCCGAACGCGCCGTGCGTCGCGGTGTGCGAGTCGCCGCAGACGATCGTCATCCCCGGCTGGGTGACCCCCAGCTCAGGTCCGATCACATGCACGATCCCCTGACGATCGGAGCCCAGCGAGTAGATCGGGACTCCGAACTCGGCGCAGTTGCGCTCGAGCGTCTGGACCTGGACGCGGCTGAGCTCGTCCCTGATGCGGTCGGCCGTCGGGGTCCCGTCGGTCGGTGTGTTGTGATCGGCGGTGGCGAGCGTGCGATCCGGGCGGCGGACCTGGCGCCCGGCGAGGCGCAGGCCGTCGAACGCCTGGGGGCTCGTCACCTCGTGGACGAGATGCAGGTCGATGAACAGCAGACCGGGGGCTACCTCATGGGCGGCCCAGATCTTGTCGAACAGGCTGGTGGGCATCGGGTCTCCTCGGGGCGGTTCAGCTGCGCCGCAGACCGGCGCTGACGACGGCGAGCAGCACGGCCTCGGCGTCGGTTGACGGGTTCTCGAAGTGATGGGGAAGGTCGGCGTCGAAGGTCACGCAATCGCCGGCGTGCAGCTCATGGGCGGCGCCGTCGCAGTGCAACACGACGATTCCGGACTGGACGAGCGCCGACTCGCGACTCCCGGGCTCGTGCATCGGCGGATCCCCGGGGCCGCCGGTGACCGCACCGGGCCGCAGCGTGTGGCGGGACAGCTCGGCACGCTGACCGGGTAGCGGCGGGGTGAGGATCTCGTAGGCGTGGCCGCCGCTGCCCCGGGCGACCGGCCCGCTGCGCCGCTCACCGGCGCGGACGATCGAGATCGCACCCTCCTCGTCGAGTCGCAGCAGCTGGGAGAGCCGCAGCTCAAGCCCGTGAGCGATCCGGTGCGCGGTATGGAGCGTGGGGCTGGTTTCGCCGCGCTCGACCTGCGAGAGCATCGGCGCGCTCACCCCCGAGCGCTCCGCCAGATCCCGCAGCGACAGGTTCATCGCCTCGCGCAGGGATCGGACGCGCGCCCCGAGCATGACCGGTGAGGTCAGGTGGCTGTCGGTGACCGCCATCTCCGTGTACGTTATCACGTACAAGTGTCTGTCACGTTTTGGGCGGCGGGACCCGGCGGCCGATTACGCTCCGGCGATGCGCTTCCGCCCCGATGTGCTCGTGCTCGGCGGCGGTGGCGTGCTCGGCGAGGCGTGGATCATGGGTGTGCTTGCGGGCGTCGAGGACGGTGAGGGGATCGACCTGCGCGAGTGCGAGGCGTTCGTGGGGACCTCCGCAGGCTCGATCGTCGCCGCTCATCTCGCTGCCGGCAACCCACCGCGCCGACCCTCCTCTTTGTCGACCGAGGTCTCATTGGCCAACGCGGTCGGGCGCCCCGGGGCGCCGGGGGCGGTCGCCGGCCTGGCAACGGTCGCCACCGGCGCCGCACGCCGGGCGGGCTCGACCGCGGTGGCGGCGAGTGCGGCGTTCGCTCCGCTGGCGCTCGGGATCGCGGCACCCGGAGGTGCGCTCCTGCGTGGGCTGATGCTGCGTGCGGTCCCGGAGCCGGTCGACACGCTCGTCTCGCTGCGTCAGGCGGTCGAAGCCAGCGGCGCTCGATTCGACGGCCGGCTGCGCGTCTCGGCCGTCGATCGCGAAACCGGGCGGCGCGTGATGTTCGGCGGCCCGGGTGCGCCGGACGCGGGGGTCGCGGAGGCGGTCGAGGCCTCCTGCGCGGTGCCGTGGCTGTTCGCCCCCGTGCGCATCGGTGGCCGCGACTACGTCGACGGTGGCGTCTGGAGTCCGACGAACCTCGACGCCGCACCGGTCGGGCGCGACACGCAGGTGCTGTGCCTGAACCCCACCGCCTCGCTGGCCGCCGGCCACCCGCTGCTGACGATGATGCGCACGGTCGCGCGGTCAGCGGCCTCTGTTGAAGGGCTCGCACTGCGCGGCCGCGGCGCTCGCGTGCGGACGATCGCACCCAACGCGGAGTGCGCAGCCGAGATGGGTGCGAACTTCATGGCCGCCGAACCGCGGGTGCGGGTCCTGTCGGCGGCCTACCGGCAGGGTCTGCAGATCGCCCGCGGCTGACCGGGCGTCGGATCACGGCGCCCGGACGAACTGACGCGAGGGCTCCGTGCTCCCGTCGGCGACCGCCTGGCGGCGCACCGCATTGGACAGAGCGCGCACATACGCCTGGGCCGCGGCCTCGAGGATGTCGGTGGACACGCCCTGCCCTGAGCCCGCGACTCCTCCGACCTCGACCACGACCGAGGTCTCGCCGAGCGCGTCCTGGCCGCCGGTCACCGCCTCGATCCGGAAATCGCGCAGCTTGGCGTCGACCGAGGTGGCGGCGTTGACGGCATGGAAGACGGCGTCGATCGGGCCGTCGCCGGTGAACGAGCCGGTGAGCTCGTCGCCATCGGGCCCGGTCACCGCCACTGTGGCGTGCGGCGGACGGCGGGAGGATGCCTCGACCTCGAACCATTGCAGGGTGTAGCCGGCGATCTCCTCGCGAAGCTCGTCGGCGACGAGCGCCTCGAGGTCCATCGCGGTCACCTGCTTCTTCTTGTCCGCGATCTCCTTGAAGCGCCGGAACGCGACGTTGAGCGCCTGGCCCTTCAGTTCGAAGCCGAGCTCGGACATCGCCTGCGCCAGCGCATGGCGGCCGGAATGCTTGCCCAGCACCAGCGAGCCCGAGCCGTCGAGTCCGACCTCGCGCGCGTCCATGATCTCGTAGGTGGAGCGCTCCTTCAGGACGCCGTCCTGGTGGATCCCCGCCTCGTGCGCAAACGCGTTGCGGCCGACGATCGCCTTGTTGGGCTGGACCACGTAGCCCGACAGGCGCGACACCATCCGCGAGGTCCGGGCGATCTCCTTGGGCACCGCGCCCGTGGTGAAGCCGAGGTCGCCCTGGCGCGTGCGCAGCAGCATGATGATCTCCTCCAGCGAGGTGTTGCCGGCGCGTTCGCCGATGCCGTTGACCGCGCACTCGACCTGCCGCGCCCCGGCCCTGATGCCGGCCAGCGAGTTGGCGACCGCCAAGCCCAGGTCATCGTGGCAGTGGACCGAGAGCACGACGTTGCGCAGGTCCGGGACCAGCTCGTACAGCCGTGTGAGGAACGCCGCGTACTCATGCGGGACCGCGTAGCCGACGGTGTCCGGGATGTTGATCGTGCTCGCGCCCTCGTCGATCGCCACCTGCAGCACCTCGGCGGTGTACTCCACGTCGGCGCGGGTGGCGTCCATCGGGGAGAACTCGACGTCCTCGCATAGCGCCCGGGCCTGGGCGACCGCGGCGCGCGCCTGTCCCTTGACGTCCTCCCGGGTGGAGTTGAACTGGTGGACGATGTGGATGTCCGAGGTCGAGATGAACGTGTGGATGCGCGGCCGGGAGGCGTCCTTGATGGCGCCCCATGCGCGATCGACGTCGGGCGCCTGGGCGCGGGCGAGCGCGCAGATGACCGGACCGTCGACCTGGCGTGAGATCGTCTCGACGGCCTCGAAGTCACCCGGCGAGGCGATCGGGAACCCGGCCTCGATCACGTCGACGCCGAGCCGTGCGAGCTGCTGGGCGATCTCCAGCTTCTCGGACGGGTTCAGCGAGATGCCCGGCGACTGCTCTCCGTCGCGCAACGTCGTGTCGAACAGGATGACCCGCTGCGGGTCGGGCTCGGTACTCATCGTGATGCCTTTCGTGTCGGTCCAGTCCTTCGGACGGACGGATCCGGATTGTCTTCTCGATCCTCGGTCTGCTTCAGCTGGTTCGCGGCTACGTGCGGCCGCCGGCGCGCTATTCCCCCCGAAGGGGGAGGAGAAGAAGCAGTGCGAGATCGAGGCGGAAGGCCATCTCGCCGCACAGAGTACCAGCCGCCGCTCACCGGTCCGTCATGATGGCCGCCTGATGCGATCGCCTCGCCCGACGACTCCACGGCGCAGCCGCTGGCCGTGGCTGTCACTGATCCCGCTGGGGCTCGGAGCCTGGGCGCCGATCTATGCCGGGCGTCGCGCCGGTCGCCCGCGGTGGGTCGCGTTCGGGCTCATCTGGACCACGCCGGTGGTGGCCGGCTGGGTGATCGCCGCCGTCGATTCCGGGGGAACCGGCGGGGGCCTCATGCTGTTCGGCTGGGTATCGGGGGCGGTGTACTCGTTCTCGATCCGACGCGAGTACGACCAGATGGCTCAGGGCCGGCCACCCGCCGAGACGACGGGCGACCGGGAGCCCGTCCGCTAGACCAGCGCGGCGGTCACGCCGAGCACGAAGTCCTCGCTGGAGGCGATCTCGTCGACGACCGGCTGCGGCACCGGCTCGCTGGTGGTGATCGCCATCGCGGCGAGCCCCTCGGCGTTCTCCACGCCCTCGGGCAGGCGGCCGACCGCAGCGGAGATGATGTTGACTCCGGCAGCGCCGAACGCGGTGCCGACCCGGCCGAGCATCCCGGGGAGATCGCGGTAGCGGAACAGCGTCACGTGCTCCTCGAGCTGGATGTCGAACCGCTGGCCCCAGGCCTCCAGCAGGTGCGGACGGTTCTGACGGCCGATCAGGGTCCCCGCGACCCGCACCGCGTTCTCTCCCGAGCTGACCGCCACCCGCACGAGGTCGGTGAAGTCGTGCGCGGTGGTGTGCTTGGCCTCGACGATGCTGATGCCACGCTCCTCCGCGATCGCGGGCGCATTGACCGCGTTGACCTCTTCCTCGGTCCGCCCGCGCAGCGCCCCGAGCAGGACCTCGATGGCCAGCAGACGGGTATCGCGGTCGGCGAGCCGTCCGAGGAGATCGATCTGGATCTCGTCGAGCGAACCGCCGCCGGCGACGGCGAGCTCGGTGGCGATTCGCCCGAGCGCCCGGCACAGCGGCAGGAACGGGCCCATCACCTCGAAATCCTCGGCGGCGACCGCGGGCACGTTGACCGCGCTGGTGACCACGCCGCCGGTGAGCGCTGCCACCACCTGCTCGGCCGCCTGGTAACCGGCACGGTCGGTCGCCTCGGCGGTCGACGCCCCCAGGTGCGGGGTGACGATCACGTTCGGGTACCCGAACAGTGGGTGCTCGGTGACGGGCTCTGAGCGGAACACGTCGAGCGCGGCGCCTCCGACCTTGCCGGAGTCCAGCGCCGCCTGCAGATCCTCGTCGACGACGAGCGGACCGCGAGCGACGTTGAGCACTCGCACGCCGTCCTTGCACTTGGCGAACACGCCGGCGTTCAGCCAGCCCTCGGTGTCGGGCGTCTTGGGCAGGTGGATGGTGAGGAAGTCGGCCTGCGCGTACAGCTCGTCGGGGGTCTCGGCGCGCTCGGCCCCGAGCTCGCGGTAGCGCTCCGCCGACACATACGGGTCATAGCCGACGACCCGCATCCCGAAGCCGCGGGCTCGCTGAGCGACGAGCTGCCCGATCCGGCCGAACCCGAGCACTCCGAGCGTCTTCTCGAACAGCTCGGTGCCGGAGTATTTGGAGCGGTCCCAGCGGCCGGCGACCAGCGAGGCATGCGCCTGCGGGACGTTGCGCGCGAGCGCCAGCAGGAGCGCCATGGTGTGCTCCGCCGCGGTGACGACGTTCGACTCCGGTGCGTTGGCGACAACGATTCCGCGCTTGGTCGCCTCCCCCACGTCGACGTTGTCGACACCGACGCCTGCCCGGCCGACCGCGCGCAGCGCGCTGGCGTGGGAGAGCAGCTCGGCATCGAGCTTGGTGGCCGAGCGGATCAGGATGCCCTCGTAGCCGCCCAGGCGCTCGGCGAGCTCCTCGCGCGAGAGCCCGGTCTCGACGTCGACGTCGAAGTGCTCTTCCAGAAGGGAGATTCCGGACTGGCCGATCTTCTCCGCGACGAGAACCTTTGTCATGACTGCTGCTCCAGGACGTAGTCGATGCAGGCGGTGAGTGCCGAGACGTCGGCGGGGTCCGTCGCGGGGAACATCGCGACGCGAAGCTGGTTGCGGCCGAGCTTGCGGTAGGGCTCGACGTCGACGATGCCGTTGGCGCGCAGGGTGGCCGCGACCGCTGCCGCGTCGATCTCGTCGTCGAAGTCGATCGTGCCCACGACCAGCGAGCGCTTCGCCGGGTCGGCGACGAACGGAGCGGCGTGCGCATGGGCCTCGGCCCACTGGTACAGGTGCGAGCTGGAAGCCGAGGTCCGCGCGACCATCGCGGGCAGTCCGCCCTGATCGAGCATCCAGTCGAGCTGGTCGGCGAGCAGCAGCAGGGTGGCGATCGCCGGCGTGTTGTAGGTCTGGTCCTTGCGCGAATTGTCCAGCGCGGTCGAGAGCGAGAGGAAATCCGGGATCCAGCGCGGGGCGCCGGTCGCCGGGCGGTCGCGCTCGATCTGCTCGATCCGTTCCAGCGCGGCGGGGCTGCACACCGCCAGCCACAGGCCACCGTCGGAGGCGAACCCCTTCTGCGGCGCGAAGTAGTAGACGTCGGCCTGGTTGACGTCGACCGGCAGACCGGCTGCGCCCGAGGTGGCGTCGACCAGGATCAGCGAGCCGTCCGAGCCGGCCGGGCGCGCGACCGGGACCATCACCCCGGTCGAGGTCTCGTTGTGCGCCCAGGCGATGACGTCGGCCGATGCGTCGGCGCGCGGCTCGGGGGCGTCGCCCGCAGGACCCTCGACGACGATCGGATCGCCGAGGAACGGTGCGCCCGTGGTGCACGCCGCGAACTTGGAGGAGAACTCGCCGTAGGTGAGGTGCAGCGCTCGCTCGCGCACGATCGAGCAGGTCAGCGCGTCCCAGAGCGCCGTCGTTCCGCCGTTGCCGAGCACGACCTCGTAGCCCTCGGGCAGCGAGAACAGCGTCGCGATGCCGGCGCGGATCCGGCCGACCAGCGATTTCACGGGCTTCTGGCGGTGCGAGGTGCCCATGATCGCGGCGCCCGCGCCGCTCACGTAGTCCAGCTGGGCTTGCCGGACGCGCGATGGACCTGAGCCGAAGCGGCCGTCGGCCGGCTTGAGGTCGTCAGGGATCTCGACGGAGGTGATCTCGGTCATGGGCGCTCCACTTGCGTAGGGGTCAGAGGGTGGGCGTGCCCAGGCGCGCGGCGAGGTGAGGATGATGGCCGTCGCTCCCCGGTGGTCGCCTCCACCTTTTCGCGCCAGTCACGACGGCTGCGCCGATCATAGCCAGCCGCCCCGGGGCTCACGTCGTGTTCACAACGGGGCGGCCGGCGGGTCCGCCGGGCGGCTACTCCTGCCAGTCGGTGTCGTTGATCCAGGCCATCTGCTTGCGCAGTTCCTTGCCGACCGTCTCGACCTGATGGCCGGCCTGCTCGGAGCGCATCCGCAGGAAGTTCTCCTGACCGGCCCGGTTCTCCGCAATCCACTCGCGAGCGAAGTCGCCGGACTGGATCTCCGTGAGCACCTGCTTCATCGCCGCGCGCGTCTCCTCGCCGATGATCCGGCTGCCTCGCGTCAGATCGCCGTACTCGGCCGTGTTGGAGATCGAGTAGCGCATGCCGGAGATGCCCTTCTCGTACATGAGGTCGACGATCAGCTTGAGCTCGTGGAGGACCTCGAAGTACGCCAGGCGCTCGTCATAGCCGGCATCGGTGAGCGTCTCGTAGCCGGCACGGACCAACTCGGTGACGCCACCGCAGAGGACGGCCTGCTCGCCGAACAGGTCGGTCTCGGTCTCGTCCTTGAAGGTCGTCTCGATCACCCCGCCGCGCGTGCCGCCGATGCCCTTGGCATACGCGAGCGCGAGGCCGAGCGCGTCGCCGGATGCGTCCTGATGGACCGCCACCAGGCACGGCACGCCGGAGCCCTCGGTGTATTGACGCCGGACCAGGTGGCCAGGCCCCTTGGGGGCGACGAGAGCGACGTCGACGTCGGGCGGCGCCACGATCTCCCCGTAGTGGATCGAGAATCCGTGTCCGAAGAGCAGCAGGTTGCCAGGCGCAATCCCGTCCTTCAGACCGCCCTCCCAGATCTGGCCATGCAACTCGTCGGGTGCCAGCAGCATCACGATGTCGCCCTCGCTGGCGGCGTCGGCCGGTTCGAGCACGCGGAGCCCGTGGCTCTCGGCCTTGGCGCGGCTGGCCGACCCCTCGCGCAGTCCTACGACGACGTCGACGCCGGAGTCCTTGAGGTTGAGCGCATGGGCGTGGCCCTGTGAGCCGTAGCCGATGATGGCGACGGTCTTGCCGTCGAGCTTGGAGAGATCAGCGTCGTCGTCGTAGAACATGGCCCGAGCCTACAAGGCGCAAAGCCACGTCTGATCGGGGCCGAAGCCCGGTCGGCTGCTAGCCCCCGAACCGGCTCTCGAGCGCCAGGACGTCGCGCACGTAACGGCGAGTCGAGGGCAGCATGCCGCGGGTGCGCACGGACTGCAGTCCCTGGTAGTACGCGGCGATCGTCTCGTTCTGGTTCTCCCCGGTGGCGAGCAGCAACGAGCGCAGCACCGCCACTCCGCCGCGCACGTTGTCCAGCGCCGAGTCGGGCGAGAGCTGCAGGCCGTCCACGGTCGTCAGGTCGTACCAGGTCGCGGGCTCGAGCTGCATCACGCCGATCGCGCCGCTGGAGGAGACCTCGGCGTCGTTGAAGCCGCTCTCCTGGTCGGCGATCGCCTCGGCCAGCGGAGCGGGCACGCCGTCGGCCGCCGCGATCGAGCCGACGTCTCCCGGAGAGACGTATTCGGCGACCGGGTGCGCGCCCGAGGAGCTGGTCGCCGGTGCGGCCGGCGCGGTGGCGCCGCCGGGAACGGTCAGGGTCCGCCCGGTCAGCAGCACGCCGTTGACCGACATGCCGTTGGCGGCGGCCAGCGCGGCGGGGCTCGTGCCGTAGCGCGCCGCGATCCCGCTCAGCGTGTCGCCCGAGCGCACGACGTAGCCGCCGGAGGAGCTGACGGGCGCCGTCACGTCCTCGGAGCTCACGCTGCTGGCGGCGGTCGAGCCGGGCACGGTGATGCTGCGCCCGGCGAGCAGCACGCCGTTGACCGACATGCCGTTGGCGGCCGCCAGCGCGGCGGCGCTGGTGCCGCAGCGCGCGGCGATCCCGCTCAGCGTGTCGCCGGGGCGAACGACATATCCACCTGAGCTCGAGGAGCTCGTCGCCGTCTCGCTGCTCGCGGGGGTCGCTTCTGCCGGAACGCCGGCCGCCGCGATCGGGCCGTCCTGCGGCGGGATCTGGATCTGCGAGCCCGCGGTCAGCTCTGACTGGGTCGAAAGGCCGTTGGCGGCGGCGAGCCGCGCCACCGAGAGACCGTCTGCGGCGGCGATCGAGGTGAGCGTCTCACCGTGGCGCACGGTGTGGGTGACGTCGGCGAGGGCGGCGACCGGGAGCGCGAGCACGGCGACGGCCACGAGTGCAATCAGGCGGATCAGGTTTCTCATCATTGCCCAGGCTGGCGGGCCTCGGCCGCTCGGGCAACCGGTGCAACCGCGCTTTCACGCGGCCCGGGAGCGGTGGCTCAGGCGCTGGCGCTGGAGACGAGCGAGCTGCCGGGCAGGACAAGCGAGCCGTCGTCGTCGGTGAATGGCCTCGCCAGCTCGGCGAGGCGGTCGCGGATCTCGTCGCGCTGCCCCTCGTCCAATCCGGCGACGGTCGCGCCGAAGGACGGAGACATCTCGACCATCTCGGCGAAGTAGTGATCGAGCGAGCCGAACGAGCGCTGCATCGGGACCGGCGCGACCTTCACGTCGAGGAACCCCGCGCCCGCGAGCAGCTCCTCGAGCATGCCGTCACCGGCGAGCGAGAACTGGTTGGGGATCGCCGGATCGGGCGGCTCCATGAGCCCGAGGCCGACCACCGCCTGGCGCGGCAGTGTCGCCCACGGGTTGCTCTCAGGCGTATCCCACACCCCCAGAGCCGCGCGTCCCCCGGGCCTCAGCACCCGACGGATCTCCCGCGCCGCCGATTCGGGATCGGCGATCAGCATGATCCCCCAACGGCACAGCACGCCATCGACCGACGCGGTCTCCATGTCGATCCACTCGAGCTCCAGCTGGCGGAACTCGACGTTGGAGATGTGCTGCGCCGCCGCTCGCGCGCGTGCGACCTCGAGCATCGCCTCCGCGCCGTCGCTGCAGATCAGCGTGCCGCCCGGGGCGATCAGCTCGGCGGCCATGAATCCGGTGTCCCCGGGGCCGGCGGCGAGCTCGAGCACGCGGTCGCCGGGCTGGGGGGCGAGCGCGTCGACCATGGTCGCTGACACGCCGACCGCCCAGTCGTGGACGCGGTCGGCCACCTTCCCCCACCCCTCGGCTGCGCGCTCCCAGCCCTCCCGACTGTCGGCGCGGAACTGGTCGGGGTCGTCGAGCGGGCTCACCGCCGACACCCTATTCGGTCGCGTTGCCGAGCCGTCGGGTGAGCGCTCCGAACGCGGCCTCTATCTGCGCGCTCATCCGCTGCTCGAGGATTGCGTGCAGCGCCTCGGCGGCCAGCGGCCGTAGGGATCTGACCGACGCGTCCATTTCCTCCCAGCGCTCCTCCGGCATCCCCGCCACCTCGAACGGACGCCACACCTGGTCCATGAACAGCCCCACGAACGCGGCCGACACGGCATCGCAGTGTCGTTCCACCTGCTCGAGCACCGCGAGCGCGCCGTCGAGCGAGACGCCGCTGGCGACCACGCGCTCGGCGACGGCGAGCAACGACGGGCTCGGCGCCAGGAATCGATCCGGGCCGGCCGGCAACAGGATCCCCAGGCGCTCGGCCCGGGCCAGCACCTGCGGCGCTCGATCGGCCTCCACCTCGAAGCGGTGGCCGAGCTCGGAGCGCGTGAGCGTCTCGGGCGTCTCCGCGCCGCTCGTCGCCGACAGCACCTCGCGCACGCGGGCCAGCCGCTCCGCGGTGCCGCGCCCGTCCTCGAGCAGCCGCTTGATCCCCGCCAGGTTGAACCCGTCGGCCTGCAGCTCGCGGATCAGCTTCAGCTGCGCGACGTGCTCATCGCCGTAGTAGCCGACGCGCACGCGGACCTCGGGCGGTGCGAGCAGACCGCGGGCCTGATGCGCGCGGATGTTGCGCACCGACATGCCGGACGCGGCGGCGAGCTGCTCGATCGTGAGCTCGGCGGACACGCGCTCAGATGGTACCGGTGACCGATGTGACATCAGCCGATGTGACATCAGTGGTTCAGTGGAGCTCGCGCCGCTGCAACTTCCCGGTGGCGCTGCGCGGCAACGCGTCCACGAGCTCGAAGCGCTTGGGCACCTTGAAGCCGGCCAGGCGCGCGCCGCAGAAGTCGCGCAGATCATCCGCCATGACGCCGTCGACCGCGGCGCCGTCGGGGTGCGACGAGACCGTGCCCAACCGCGGCACGATGAGCGCGACCACGGCCTCCCCCCACTCCGGGTCCGGTCGTCCAACGACCGCCGCGTCGGAGATCGCATCGTGCTCGAGCAGGACCGCCTCGACCTCGGTCGGCGCGACGTTCTCGCCGCCGGACACGATCGTGTCCGCGGTGCGCCCGACGATCTCCAGGCGGCCGGCCGCGTCGAACCGTGCGAGATCCCCGGTGTGCAGCCACCCGTCCCCCGAGATCGCGCCTCGAGCGACGCTGGGGCCGCGTGCCAGCAGCTCCCCGGCGTCGGAGAGCGCCAGTTCGGCGCCCAGCAGCGCTACCCCGTCGGTGGCGATCTGCGAGCAGGTCTCCGTCATCCCGAACGAGGGAGCCACGGCGATCGCGGCGTCGCGCGCCCGCGCCAGCAGCGCCGGCGCGATCGGGCCCCCGCCGAGCAGCACGCGTCGCAGGGTGGGCGGCTCGCGCAGCCCTGCGTCCAGCAGCCGGTTGAGCATCGTGGGCACGAGCGACACGAGCGTCACTCGCTCGCCGGGATCGAGCAGCGCGTCTCGCACCTCATCGGTGTCGAAACTTTCGTGGAGTACGACCGTCGTTCCGTAGATCGCCGAGCGCAACGCGATCGACAGTCCGCCGACGTGGGCCAGCGGCATCGGACACAGCCATCGCTCCGCCGGATCCAGGCCGAGTGCGACTGCCGAGCCGATCGCGTTCCACAGCCAATTGGAGAGCGACAGCTCGACCCGCTTGGGTCCGGCGGTCGTCCCCGATGTGTACATCACGGTGGCCGTGTCGAAGAGCTCGAGCGGTCGTTCGGCAACCGGCGGTCCGGACGGGAGCTCGGTGAGGGTGCGCGCAACACCCTCGCGGCGCAGCGCCCGTTCGGCGTCGGTGAGCCGCAGGTCGATCGGGACTGCGGCGACGCCGATCGACAGGCATGCGTGCAGGGCGATGATCAGCTCGTCGCTGGGCAGCGCGAGCGCGACCCGGTCGCCGTGGCCGATGCCCCATTCGTGCAGGGCACCGGCGACCGCCGCCGACTCCGCATGCAGCTCGCGGTAGGTCCAGATGCGCCCCGGGGTGACGAGCGCCGCCCGGCCGGGATGGATGCTGGCGGCGCGGCTGAGCCAGGGCTCCATTCCGACGAGCTTAGGCTCTCGCCCCGGGGGCTGGGCGCCTAGACGATGAGCTGGGAGGGCGACGCGTCGAGGGTGAAGTCAGGCACCCGCTGAAGCTCGGCGGCCAGTGGCCACAGCTCGTCGTGTGTGGACACGGTGCCGTACGCGGCGGCGAGATGGCCGAACATGCCACCCTCGCGTGAGCTCACCCGGTCCCCGGGCTCGCGGTTGAGCCAGGCGCGGTCGACCTCGGGCATCGCGCGCACCACGTCGAAGCGCTCGACCTCGCGCACGGTGTACTCGCCGACCGGCGGCAGCCAGGCGTAGTAGAACGCGACGCGCGAATCCGGGCCGATCGGCTCAAACGGCGGGATGTCGAGCCCCAGAGCAAGCCGGAGCGCCCAGTGCAGCAGCGGCGGTCCGCCCACCCCTGCCAGCAGCGTCGGGACGACACCACCGACGCGGCCGTTGACCTCGACGATCCGGGGGCCGACCGGAGTCTGCTTGACCTCGATGTGCAGGATGCCGCGCGTGACCCCGAGCGCCTGTGCCGCCTGCTTGGCGGCCTTGACCACCTCGTCGGCCTCCTCTGCGCCGAGGTGAGAGGGCAGAAATCCACCGTTCTCGCGCAGCGGGGGGACGATCGGGAAGCGACCGCTGACGGCAACGTGGCGGGAGGTCCCGTCGACGACGACGAGCTCGACGGAGACCATGGCCGCGACCGGCCCGCCGACCCGGTCCTCACGGTCGGGCAGATACTCCTCGAGGATGAACTCCTCCCGCTGGGGGGCGTCATCCAGGAAGGAGACGAGCTGCTCGGGGCTGTGGACCAGGAAGGTCTCCCGCCCGCCCGATCCGCGTCTCGGCTTGAGCACCGCGGGCCAGGCGATCTCGAGGTCCTCGGCGTCCGTGCGGCATGCGGGGCGTCCGTGCTCCACGGGCACCACCCCCGGAACGGGGAGTCCTCCGGCCCGCAGGGCGCGGCGCTGTTCGAACTTGTCACGCAGCAGCAGTGCGGTGCGCGGGCTGTGGAATGGCAGGCCGAGCACTCCGGCGATCTCGGCCGCCGGTTGCTGGCCGACATCGCTGAAGACGGCGATCCCATGAACGTCGGCCTGACGCAGCGCCTCGACGATTCCGTCCTGATCGAGCGAGGTGGCGTCGAGCACGCTGCCCAGCCGCGGGAGGATCCGCGCCAGCGATGGGTCGAGCGGTGATGACCAGCCGGTGACCCACACCAGCTCACACAGCCCCTGCGCTGCCTCTTTGATCTCGAATGGCGAGAACGCCCCCGCCTCGTACATCACCGCCAGCCGTGGAAGCGATGTCTCTCGGTCCTTCAGTCCCTGGGTCATCCCTGGCCTCCGATTCCGTCCCCTTCGGATTCCACTCGAAGATAGTTGCTCATGGCTCATTGCTCAATAACTCAAGAGATCGCCGACGATCTCCCGGGTGCCCTTCGTGGACTCCGTGCGACCCCGGCCGGCCCGTCGAAGACCGCCTCCATTCATCCGGGATGCGAGGACACGTGAACTAGAGTGCCCCGGCCAGTGAGATGGAAGATAGGAGCGAACGCGTGAGCTTTCAATGGACGCCCGCTGGTGAGTACACCGATATCCGCTATGAGCTCTCCGAGGAGCCCGAGCCGACCGATCCCTGCATCGCCAAGCTGACGATCGACCGGCCCGAGGTCCACAACGCTTTCCGGCCGGAGACGATCATCGAGCTCATCGACGCCTTTGACCGCGCCCGCGAGGACCCGCGCGTCGGCGCGATCATTCTCACTGGGGAGGGGGACCGGGCGTTCTGCTCGGGAGGCGACCAGCGCGTGCGCGGCAACCGGGGCGGTTACGTGACCGACGCCGACCCCGCCAACGCCGGCGCCCAGCAGGCAGTCGGCCGCTTCCATGTCACAGACCTGCACGTGCAGATGCGCCGGCTTCCCAAGCCGATCGTGGCGATGGTCGCCGGCTGGGCGATCGGCGGCGGCCACGTCCTGCATGTGGTGTGCGATCTGACGATCGCCGCCGACAACGCCCGGTTTGGCCAGGTCGGCCCCAAGGTCGGCTCCTTCGATGGTGGCTTCGGCGCCTCAGAGCTCGCGCGACTGGTCGGGCCCAAGAAGGCCAAGGAGATCTGGTTTCTGTGCCGCCAGTACGACGCCGCCCAGGCGCTGGAGATGGGTCTGGTCAACACCGTCGTGCCGCTTGCCGAGCTCGAGGCAGAGACCGTTCGGTGGTGCCGGGAGATGCTCGCGCTCTCCCCGTTCGCGCTGCGCATGATGAAGGCCAGCTTCCACGCCGACGAGGACGGGATGGCCGGCCTCCAGCAGCTCGCCCACGACGCCAACTACCTCTTCTACATGAGCGAGGAGGCCCAGGAGGGCCGCAACGCGTTCCTGGAGAAGCGGCCGACTGACTTCGGCCGCTTCCCGCGACGGGCGTAGCGGGACCGGGGGCGCGCCAGATGAGCGGGGTCAGGATCTGGGTGATGGCCGCGCGGCTGCGGACGCTGCCGGCGGCGATCGCGCCGGTGCTCGTCGGCACCGCGCTGGCCGGGTTCCAGCACATCGACCATCCGCTGCGGCTGCTCGCCGCGCTGCTGGGCGCGATCTTCATCCAGGTCGGCACCAACCTCTCCAACGACTACTCCGACGCCCGCCGCGGTGCCGACGCCGAGGATCGGCTCGGGCCGGTGCGGGTCACCGCCGGCGGGCTGGTCCCGCCCCGGCAGGTGCTGATCGCCACCTACGTCTCGTTCGGCCTCGCGGTGCTCGCCGGGATCTATCTGATCGTCGTCGCCGGCTGGCTGCTGCTCGTGATCGGCGTCGCCTCGATCATCGCCGGTGTGCTCTACACCGGCGGCCCGCGCCCATACGGCTACGAGGGCCTGGGTGAGGTGTTCGTGTTCCTGTTCTTCGGGGTGGTTGCGGTCGCGGGCTCCTACTTCGTGCAGGTGCGCCACCTCGACTGGGAGGCGTTCGCCCTTTCGGTGCCGGTCGGCCTGCTCGCCTCCGCCATCCTCGTCGTCAACAACATCCGGGACATCGACTCCGACCGCCGCGCGGGCAAGCGCACCCTCGCGGTGCGGCTCGGCCGGGAGCGGACCCGCGTCATGTTCGCGGTGATGCTCTCGCTCGCGTTCGTACTCGCGCTCGTCACCTGGGCGTTCGGGCCGCTCGGCCCCTGGGTGGCGCTCTGCTGGCTCTCCGCTCCGCTCGCGGTCGCCCTCGTCCGGACGGTCGCCACTCACACCGACGGACCGACGCTGAACGGCGCTCTCGCCCGGTCGGGCATGCTGCAGCTCGTGTTCTGCGTGCTGCTCTCCGCGGGCGTGCTCCTCAGCCGGTGAAGCTCAGCTTCCACACCGTGCGCAGGGCGCTCCGGGCCGGCGGGCACCGGGCGGCGCACGGAACGGTGAGCGAGCGCGAGCTCGTGCTCATCTCCCTGCAGGCCGGCGACGGGCTCATCGGCCATGGTGAGGCGGCGCCGCTGCCCTCCTACGACGGCGTCGGCGTCGGCGAGGTGATCGAGGCGCTCGAGGCCTGCCGGCCGGTGCTGGAGGACTATCCAGGCCACGCGCCGATCGCCGACGTCATCGCGCGGTGCGGCGAGCGGACGATCGTCGCCCAGGCGCTGGCCGCGATCGACCTCGCCCTCTGGGATCTCGCCGGCCAGCGGGTCGCCGAGCCCGTATGGCGCCTGCTGGGAGCCGCCGACGGCGGCCCGGTGGCGGTCAACTGGACGATCGACGCGCCAGACCGCTCAGGCGCGGCGCGCGAGGCAGCCGAGGCGCGCGCCGCCGGCTTTCGCACCCTGAAGGTGAAGGTCGGGATCGGCGATGACCCGGGTCGCCTCGCCGCGGTCCGCGCCTTCGCCGGGCCCCAGATGGCGATCCGCATCGACGCCAACGGCGCCTGGACGGTCGAGGAAGCCGCCGCCATGCTCAGCGCGCTTGAGCCGGTCGGCCTCGAGCTCTGCGAGGAGCCCGTCCACGGACTCGCCGAGATCGCCTCCCTGCGCGGCTGCGGAATACCGCTCGCCCTTGACGAGACCTCCGCCGATCCGCTCGCCTTCACCGCCCCCGCCTCGGCGGACCTGGCCTGCCTGAAGATCGCCCGCTGCGGAGGGATCAGCGGGCTGTTGGCCGCGGCCGCCGACGCTCGCGTCGCCGGCTACGAGGTGTTCCTGGCCTCGACGCTCGACGGGCCGCTCGGGATCGCGGCCGCTCTGCACGTGGCGGCCGCCCTGCGGCCGGAGCGGGCGTGTGGGCTGGCCACCCTTGCGCTGTTTGAGGGGAGTGATCCGCTGCCGGCCCGGGACGGGGTGGTTGAGTTGCCGGGTGGGGCGGGGTTGGGGGCCGGGTTGGTGGACTGGTACTAGCGGGGTCGGGGCGTTCGCGAGTTTGGTGACCCTTGGGGGTGGGTGGTAGCGCGGCGGGTCGTCGGCCGTCAAGCAGCGCCCGCAGTTCCTCGGCTTCCGTGTGAGGTGGGTGGCGCTGCTTGACTGCCGTCGCCTCGCCGCGCTACGGGCAATGGTCGGGTCGCACAAGTGCGCCCCGCACTTGGACTGGTGCCTGGCGTCCGGGGGGTGTGGCTGGGAGGTGATTTGGCTGATTTGGGCGCGTATGGAGCCTCGATCGGCCCTTTTGGGTCGCCACACCCGAAAGCAGGGGCGGTTCGGCGCTCCGGGCGGCCAAACGCGGAGAAGTTCACCCACCCACCGCACCCTCCAAGCCCGTGCGGGTGATCTGGTGCGCCTCACGGAGAAGATCCCCCACCCCGCCCCGGACCCGGTCGCGGGTGGGTGAAAAGCGCCGCCCCACAGTCCCAGTTGGTGCGAGGTCGTGCACACGAAGTGGGCCCGACCTCACTGCCAATGGCATGACGGCCGGCGTCACGGCATGCCACATCGCGAACGCCACGCACAACCACCCAACCAACCCCAGCCGCCCAACCCTCAACGCCCAGCCCCAACCCCCACCTCACCCCCCAGTCGCCACAATCAACCCCGCCACCGCCCAGGGCTGCTCCAGATGCACCGCATGCCCCGCCCCCGGCACCACGTGCAGCCGCGCGTCCGGCAGCGCGTCGACCATCCGCTCGGCGGTCCGCCGGAACTTGCGGTCGCGGTCTCCGACGATCAGCTCGACCGGGATCGTGATCTCGCCCAGGCGGTCCCACAGCGAGGGGAGCGTGCCGGTGCCGAGCCCGCGCAGCGCGGCGGCGAGTCCGTCGGTGGTGTTGCGCAGTCGATCGGCCATCACGCCCGCTCGCACCTCCGGCGGTTGGTCGGCGAGCACCGGCGTCTGGGACCAGCGGCTGACGAACTGGTCGATCGTGACCGTCTCGGCCCAGGCGGCGAGCGCCTCGTCGGCGCGCCGGCGCTCCTCTCGCTCGGGTCCATCCGCGAGACCGGGGCTCGCGCCGATCAGGACGAGGCGCTCCACCCGGCCGGGCATGGCAACTGCGGCGTGCAGCGCGATCCGCCCGCCCTGGGAGTAGCCGCCGAGGGTGAAGCGGCCCGGCGCGAGCGCGTCGACCTCGGTGAGCACGCTGTCGAGCGTCACCGGGCGGGCGCCCGAGGCGACGCCGTGGCCGCGGATGTCCGGGGCCTGGACGCGGTAGCTGTGCGGCAGCGCCTGGATGACGCCGTCCCAGCTCGCCCCCGTGTTCGTGAAGCCGTGCAGCAGGACGAGCTCGGTCATGGCGAGGACGATACGGAGGCTAGGCCCGGAGCCGCTCGATCACCGTGTCGTGACTAGCATCGCCGCCGTGCCGGACCCGAGCCACTCCGTCGACCAGCACCGGATGCTGCGCGCGCTCGTCGACGAGCTGGCGCGGTGCGGGATGCGCGAGGCGTGCACCTCGCCCGGGTCGCGCAATACCCCGATCGTGCTCTCGCTCGTCCGCGAGCCGCGGCTGCGGTGCTTCTCCCACATCGACGAGCGTTGTGCCGGCTTCTTCGCGGTCGGGGCGGCGCGGGCGAGCGGGCGACCGGTCGCGGTGACCTGCACGTCGGGTACGGCCGCCGCCGAGCTCATGCCGGCCGTGGTGGAGGCGCACTGGGGCCGGGTCCCGCTGATCGTGATCACCGCGGATCGGCCCGCCGAGCTGCGCGACGTCGGCGCCGGCCAGGCGATCGATCAGCTCAAGCTCTACGGCGACCACGCGAAGTGGTTCTGCGAGCTCGAGCTGCCACCCGTGCTCGATGGGGAGAGGATGCGCTGGATCCGGCAGCTCGCCTGCCGCGCCTACTGGACCGCGGTCGAGGGCCGCCCGGGCCCGGTCCACCTCAATGTGCCGCTGCGCGAGCCGCTCGTGCTGACCCAGCCGCTCGCTCCCGAGCCCGGGGCGCTGGCCGGCCGGCCCGGCGGACAACCGTGGGTCATGCGCGCCGCGACCCGGACGGCCGCCGCGCCGACCGACCTCCCGCCCTTGCCCCCGAGAACCGTGGTCGTCGCCGGTCGCACCGAGAACGACGACCACGTCGCCTCCGAAGTCGCAGTGTTCGCCGAGCGCCTCGGCGTGCCGGTGCTGGCCGACCCTCAGACCAGGGCGCGCGAGGGCTCAAGCGCAATCGCAACCTACGACCTGCTGCTGCGCGACCCCTCGGTCGCCGAGCGCCTCACGCCCGACCACGTCATCCGCATCGGCGATCTGCCGACGTCCAAGCCGCTGCGCGCCTGGCTGGCGGCGCTGCCCGCCTCGATCGAGCAGACGCTCGTCGATCCGTGCGCGAGCTGGCAGGACCCCGCGGGTGTCATCGGCCGGCTCTGGCCCGCAGATCCCGGGACGATGCTGCGTGCGCTCGACGGCACGCCCGACCGCGCGTGGCTTGCCGTCTGGCGCGACACCGACGCGGCAGCGGTCGCCGCGCTCGACGCCGCCTTCACCGCGGAGAGCAGCCTCTCCGAGCCGCTGGTCGCGCGCCGGCTCGGGGAATGGCTCGGCCCCGACGCGACCCTGTTCGTCGCCTCCTCGATGCCGATCCGCGACCTCGAGCTGCAGCTCCCCGCGCGCGAGCCGCTCCCCCGCGTGCTCTCCAACCGCGGGGCCAACGGGATCGACGGCACGATCTCCTCCGCCTTCGGAGCGGCCGCCGCCCACCCGGGACATCCCGTCGTGCTGCTGATCGGAGACGTCGCCCTGCTGCACGACCTCGGCGGGCTCGTCGCCGCTCGCAGGCTCGGTCTCGAGTTGACGATCGTCGCGCTCAACAACGACGGTGGCGGGATCTTCCACTTCCTGCCGGTCAGCGGTGAGGGCGACGCGTTCGAGGAGCACGTCGCCACCCCGCACGGCCTCTCGCTTGAGCGGGTCGCGGCGCTGTTCGAGCTCGACCACGTCGCGGCGACCGCCGAGGACCAACTCAACGCAGCATTGGACGCTGCAACCGGCTCCGGGCGCGTGACGCTGATCGAGGTCCCCAGCGACCGTGCCGAGAACCTCGCGTTGCATCGCCGACTGGCGGACGCCGGCCTGTCGGCCGCCGGTGCGGGCCGCAGCGACTGACCGCCCAGCTCAGCCTCAGCAGCCCTCAGGCGGCCGTGGGTCTCGGAAATCCGCCCCGAGCCACTGGAAGATGCGGACGAGCCCCTGGCGCAGCGTGACCTGTGCCTCCCAGCCCAGCACTTCGCGGGCGCGGCTGACGTCCAGGCAACTGCGGTCGACCTCGCCCGCGCGGGCGTCGGCGAACACGGTCTCACCGAGTCCCGGGATCGCGACGTCGTTGAGCGCCTCGATCAGCGCCAGCACCGAGGTCTCCTGGCCGTGGCCGATGTTCACCGGCCCGGTGACGTCGCTGCCGGCGGCGAGCAGGTTGGCGGCGACGACGTCGGAGACCTCGACCCAGTCACGCGTCTGCCGGCCGGTGCCGAACACGGTCGGCGAGCCGCCGCTCATCGCCAGGCCGCAGAAGATCGCGACGACGCCGGCCTCGCCGTGCACGTCCTGCCGGGGGCCATAGACGTTGCCGTAACGCAGCGACACGGTCGACAGACCGTGCAGCCGGTCGTAGAGCTCGACGTAGCCCTCCGCGGCCTGCTTGCTCGTCCCATAGGGTGCGAGCGCGTGGATCGGATGGTCCTCGGGCGTCGGCAGCACGTCTGCATCGCCGTACAACCCGCCACCGGTCGACGTGTTCACGAGCCGTCGCGCTCCGTGCCGTCGCGCCCCTTCCAGCACGTTGATCGCGCCGAAGATGTTCGTGCGGGCGTCGTTGATCGGATCGGTCACCGAGGAGCGGACGTCGATCTGGGCCGCGAGGTGGAAGACGAGCTCGGGCGAGCTGGGAGGCGAACACCTCCTCGACCTTGTCGGCGTCGCGCACGTCGGCGACGACCAGCTCGGCGCCCGCGGCGATCGCGCCCTCGAGGTTCTCGCGCTTGCCGGTCGAGAGGTTGTCGATGACCGTGACGCCGTCGCCACGGGCGACGAGCGCGTCGACGATGTTCGAGCCGATGAAGCCGGCACCGCCGGTGACCACGCAGTTCACGATCTGTCTCCCCGTTCCTGGGGCTCAGCCGGCGAGCGCCGGGAGCATGACTCCGAGTTTGATCTCCGTCTCCGCGAGCTCCGACGCCGGATCGGAGTCGCGCACGATGCCGCCTCCCGCGTAGCAGCGCCCCTCGGCGCCGCGCAGCAGCGCGCAGCGTAGGGCGACGCAGAACTCGCCGTCGCCGGCCGCGTCCACCCAGCCGACCGGGCCGGCGTACCAGCCGCGGTCAAACCCCTCGAGCGCGGGGATCGCGCTGAGCGCGGCGGCCGGCTCGGCGCCGACGGCGGGGGTGGGGTGCAGCAGTCCGGCGAGCGTCACCGCGTCGATCGGCGCGGTGAGCTGCGCCCGGATCGGAGCCGCGAGGTGCTGAATGTTGGCGACCTTGATCACGACCGGCTCCTCGGCGGCTGTCACCCAAACCGACACGGGCGCGAGCGTGCGCGCGATGCGCCGCGCGACGATCGCGTTCTCCCCGCGCTCCTTGTCGGAGCGCAGCAGCTGCTCGCCGAGGTGATCGTCGACCGCCGGATCGGCGCTGCGGCGCGTTGAGCCGGCCAGCGCCACCGTCGACGCGCGCTGACCCTGGCGGCGCACGAGCAGCTCCGGGGTGGCGCCGATGAACGTCGCGTCGTTGCGCCCGACGGCGTAGACGAACGAGCTGGGGAACGCCTCGCGCAGTAAGCCGAGCACCGCGGCCGGATCGTGCGGGGAGGGCGCGTGGACGTCGACTTCGCGCGCGAGCACGACCTTTTCGAACTCGCCGGCGGCGATCCGCTCGGTGGCGCGGCGCACCGCCTCCTCGAAGTGCGAGGGCGGCATCGGGCTGAATACCTCGAAGGACCCCACCGGCGCCGGATCGACAAGCGGCAGCGGCGCCTGACGCAACCCGCCGAGGCGCCCGTGGATCTGCTCCTGGACCTGTTCGGCGGTGTCGTCGGGCGCGACGTCAGCGTTGACGGTGAGCCAAGTCGCCAGTCCCCGACGGGCGAAGCAGAGCTCGGGGACGATCAGCGACCCGGGCGCGAAGCCGGCCCAGGTGCGCGTCTCCCCGCCCTCCGGCGCGAACGCGAAGCCGCCGAGCGCGCACAGTCCGGCGCCCGGAGGCGCGGGCCGGTCGGAGATCTCGTCGGAGAGCGCCCGCGCCGCGGTGTCGCGCCAACGCTCGGCCAAGGTGCGGAACCGGTCGGTGCCGGTGGCCTCCAGTGCGCGCGCGCAGCCGAGACCGGACAGCGCGATCGCGTCCCGGTCGGGCTGCTCGAAGCAGAACCACGACTCGCCGGCGACCCGGGAGGCACAGACGATCGCCGACGGGTCCACCGCCCCAGCCAGCGGCGCGGTGACGCTGACCAGCTGCGCCGCGCCGGTCCGGCGGGCACTGCGCAGCGCCGATTGCGCACACGCCTCTCAAAACGGTCGTCCGCACGCGCGATCAAGCCAGAGGAGTGACGGCGAAGCCGGAGACGGTCATCCCCGGCAAGACTAGTGAGATGCCCGGGCGCTCAGCCGCCAGGCCACAGCTCGGCGCGGACCGCGGCGGGCCACGTGGCCAGGTCGAAGCCGTGGGCGCGCAGCAGCCCGAGCACGATCCGCTCGTGACCGAACCCGAGGCACGCGGTATGCGCGGTCGAGCCGTCGGAGAGCTCGATGCCGTAATTGGAGCCGAAGTGATCGCGATGGTGGTTGAACGATGCGCACGCGGTGGGTTCGGGCCCCGCGATCTGCACGAGCAGCTCCAGCTTGAGCTTCTCAGCCTGCTGGTTGCGGGCCAGCATCCTCCCGCGACGGCCGAAGAACGGGTCGTTGGCCACGTCGAGCTCGGCCTCCAGGCCGAATCCGCGCAGCAGCTCAAGGCCGCGATTGGCCCACTCGTCGCGCCATTCGAGGACCGCGTCGGGCTCCGCGATCCGCACGAGCTCGTGCTGGTGGAAGATCTGGCGGCGCATCGGGTCGTGCGACGGCTCGTGCCGGAACACCCAGGCGCCGCCGGCGTCGACGAACACGCCTCCGGACGGAAGCCGGCCGCGGCGGGCGATCGATGGATAGACCGGGTAGCAGGCGGCCGGCATCATGGTCAGCTCGGTCGGCTCCTGGAACTCGCTCCAGTCCTCGTGCGCGGCGGCTCGATCGGCCTGGACGCGCGCGTCGGCCTCATCACCCTCGAACGAGTACAGGCTCCCGGCCAGATGCGGGAACGACGCGAGGTAGCCGCTGGACTCGAGCTGGCGGCGGGGGAGCACCGGCGGGAAGCGCAGGCGCTCTGCGCCACGGGTCGACGCCTCGACGCTCAGCCGCTCGGCCAGCCGCTCACGGATCTCCTCGAAGGTGTCGCTGTGCCCGTAGACGCCGGGGACGCCCGACTCGAGCAACAGCCCTGCGTCGATCAGCTCGGAGAGGAACTCCGCCTGGTCGGCGGACGCCTCACGGACCTCGCGGCTCATCCGGCCGCGGGCTCGCCCTGGAGCTGGCCGACCGCCTGAGCGATCGCGTCGATCGTCGAGAACACGCTGCGGTTGAGCATGGAGTCGGGGAACTCGACGTCGAACGCGTCCTCGATCGCAAGCATCACGTTGACGCTGGCGTGAGAGCTCAGACCGGCTGCAAAGAGGTCGTCGTCGGGAGCGAGCGCATCGGCGCTCGTCGAAAGGCGACCGTGCTGCGCGAGCACGCTACGGATCTGAGTGACTGTTTCGTCGGACACCTGCACAACCTCCTGTGACCATGCTGACATCGGCCGCGCGCTCTCTGAGCGCAGGACATCCACGATGCCGCCGGCCTCCAAGATCGTTTCTCGGCACCCCGGCCGAAGGGCTTGAGGATCGCACACCGAAAGGATTGTGCAAGAGTTGACGGGCGCTTCGTCGGGGCGGTGTGCACTCTGGCTTTCCGGCCTGTCGCGGCATCCTTTCCGCTCAGCGCTCAACCGGTCGAGCCCATCCGTCGATCAAGACCAGAGATGAACGACCTCGCGACGACCTCCTCCGCTCCCGCCACCGTCCCGGACCCACGGCCGCTCTACATCGGCGCCGAGGGTTGCGAGGCGTTCGGCATCCTCCATGCGCCGGCCGGAACCCCCGGCGGCTGCGCGGTCCTGATCTGCCCCCCGTTCGGCAACAGCGACAACGGCTCCTACATGCCGCGCCGCACGTGGGCGCAGCGGCTGGCGATCGCCGGGCACCCGACGCTCCGCATCGATTTTCCGGCGACCGGCGACAGCGTCGGCGCCCCGCAGGATCCCAGGGTCGTCGAGAGCTGGACCGAGGCGGTCACGGCGGCCGCGACCTGGCTGCGCGCCACCTACGGCCTGCGCACCGTCGCGATCGGTCTGGGCCTGAGCGGGCTGATCGCCTGCCAGGCGGCCGACCAGGACGCGCCGATCGACGATCTCGTCCTGTGGGCGGCGCCATCCCGAGGCCGGCAGTTCCTCCGCGAGCTGCGGATCTTCGAGGCGATGCTCGCCGCTCGCGTCTATGAGGCTCCAGACCAGACCGATGGCGATCGGCCGCCCCCGGCGCCGCAGGTTGAGAGCCGAGACGACGGCTCGATGGAGAGCGCGGGCTTCGTCCTGTCCGCCGAGACGGTTGCCGCGATCCGCGCGATCGATCTGACCACGCTCACGCCGGGCGGCGGCGCGGGTCGTCGTACGTTGCTGCTGGATCGAGACGGGATGGATGTCGAGGAGCGGCTCATCACTGCGCTGGAGGCCTGGGGAGCTCAACTGGAGCGCGCGCCGGGTCCCGGGTTCTGGCAGATGATGGCTGCGCCGTATGAGTCCGTCGCCCCTGAGGAGGTCATCGCCACCGTCGGCGCGTGGCTTGACCGGGCGCCCGGAGCCCCGGTCACCGAGGCTCCGCGCTCAGCCCCCGTGGAACACCACGAGGTCCGGGTTCGCTGGGATGGCGTCGAACTCTCCGAGCGCCCGTTCGCGGTCACGCACGCCGGAGGTCGCCTGCTGGCGATCGCCACCGAGCCTGTCGCGCCGCCCGACGACGCCCGCCCCACGCTCGTGCTGGTCAACTCCGGGACGCTGCGCCGCGTCGGGCCCAACCGCATGTGGGTCGAGCTCGGCCGCCGGTGGGCGGCACGCGGCGTGCGCACCGTGCGGTTCGACCTCTCACGTGAGAGCGACCTGTCACCCGAGGTGTTCGGTCGCTTCCACCCCGCCCACGGCCGTCCCGGGGACATCCTCTGGGATCACTTCTCCGTCGAGTTCCCGCAGCAGTATGAGGCGGTCATCGACTACCTCAGCCAGCACGGGCACGGTCAGCGGTTCATCCTCGCCGGCATCTCGTCGGGCGCGTACTGGTCGCTCAATCAGCTGCGCGAGGACGAACGGGTCGCGGGCGCGGCGCTGGTCAACTGCTCAGCGCTGCGCTGGAACGAGTTCCAGAGCGCGCAGAACGACGTCGCCAAGCTCCGCAGCCGGGAGTTCTGGCAGCGGCTGGTGCGCGGCGACATTCCGACCGAGCGCCTGCTGCACGCGATCAAGGCCACCGCGCGCCTTGCGCTGCGGCGTCGCAGCGCCGGCGCGGGCGCGGTGGTGACCGACGAGGTCGACCTGCTTCTGCACCGGCTGGTCAGTGCCGACCAGGAGCTCACGTTCATCTTCGGGGCCGGCGAGCCGCTGCGCCTCGAGCTCGAGCGCAACGGCCGCATCGAGGAGATCGGAGCCTCCCCGCACGTGACAGTCGAATATCTCGACAGCAGGGTGATGGCGCACACGCTGGAGTCGGTCTCGCTGCAGCGCGATGCGCACGCGCTGCTCGACGCCGGGATCGAGCGTGGACTGCGGCTCGCCGAGCGGTCCCTCCAGGCCGCGGGCAGCGGCCACGAGCCGGCCTGATCCTCTCCACCCCTACGCGATACTCGAGACGATGGCGACCCAGGCCGAGCCCAGCAGGCCGAAGAGATCGGTCTGACAAGCGCCTCGAGCGTCTTCTCGGGCGGGCTGTGGACCGCGTTCGCGACCGTCCTGCCGCCGGTGCAGACGTTCATCGTCTCCGTTGTCGCCGCACGCTTCCTGGGGGCGGCGGGATTCGGTCGCCAGACGCTCATCGCGTTCGTGAGCATCTCCTTCAGTGAGGTGTTCGCGGCGCGCATGCCCGCGGCGCTGTCACGGTTCGGCGCGCAGCTGTTCGGCGCGGGCGAACGCGGCGCGGTCAACTGGCTGTTTCGCTGGACGTGGCGCACGCAGGTCGTCCTGGCCGCCCTGCTCATCGCGGGATTCACCCTGTACGCATTCCTGGCCGGCACGCCGCGCCTGGCGTGGATCGCGGCCGGTGTCGCGACGGCGCTCGTCGTGTTGCAGAACGGGCTCGGCGGCCTGCTGTCGGCCTCGCAGCGCTGGCGCGAGTCGGTGCTGCCGGGGACGATCCTCACGCCGTTCGCCTGCGCGATCATGGTCGTGGTCTTCGCCGCGGGAGGCGGCATCCCGGGCTATTTCCTGGTCGAGGTCGCGCTCGGCGCCGGGGGTCTGATCTGGACCTGGAGGCTCGTGCGCCCGCTGCGACGTGCGCTGCCCCCGGCGACGCCGATCTCCCGCGCTTGCGAGGGGACTTCCGCAGCTTCATGCGCACCTCGACGTTCTTCGCGCTCGTCGAGTTCGTCGTGCTCAGCCGGGTCGAGGTGTTGTTCCTCAACCATTACTCGACGGCGGCGCAGGTCGGCTTCTACTCGGTCGCCTTCGCCGCGACGCTCGCGGTGGCGCGGATCCCGAACGTGATCACGGTGGTGGCGATCCCGGCCGTCGCGTCGCTCTACGGGGCCGGCGAGCACGATCGCATCCGCAGCGGGTACTGGAGATCGCTGCGGCTGCTCGCGTCGATCTCGCCGGTCCTGGTCGCGCTGTCGGCGATCCTCGGCAGCTCGGTGCTCGGGCTCGCCTACGGCTCGAGGTTCCATCCCGCTGAGCCCGTGCTCGCGCTCCTGCTCGTCCCCTACCTCGTGCTTCCGATGATGGGCCTGTCGACGGCGCTGCTCTGGACGCTTCAGAAGATGCGCTTCCTGGTGATCTCGGGCATCGCGGCGGTGATCGTCGACATCGTGCTGGGCTTCGCGCTGATCCCGCGCTTCCACGCTGTCGGCGCCGCCATCGACAACGATCTCTCGCTGCTGACCAGCGGGATCCCGGCACTGTGGCTGGTCGGCCACCTGCTGCGCCCGTCCGCTCTCGACCTCCGGATCATCCTGCGCGCGATCGTGGTGGCCGTGATCGGCGGCGCGGCGGCCCTGGTCCCGATCCTGCTGCTGCCGGCGATTCCCGCCTTCGCGGTCGCGCTCGTCGCCTCGATGCTCGTCAGCTGGCTGGCGGGGACGCGGCTCGGAATCCTGTCGTCCGAGGACGCCGAGTGGCTGTCGGAGGTTCTGGCCGGGCGGATGGGGGGCCGGATCGGGCCGCTCGTCCGCCGTTTCGGGGTTACGACGCGGTCCTGACCGGCCCGGCGCGCCTGCGCCGCCAGAGCGCGAGCAGGAGGAGGAGGGCCAGCAGTCCGGCCCCGACGATCGCCGTCCACCACCAGTGGGTGGCCACCGGCGCGGGTGCGCCGACCAGGACCAGCGCGCCGTGGGCCGCGAGCGTGGTCGCCCGCACGTGCGTGAGCCCGGGGCCGTCGAACGACCTCCCAGCGAGACCCGTACCGCCCCCGCGGTCGGGTTGACCACGACGAGGCCCGCGGAGAACGCGCGGCGATAGATGCCGCCCCGGCCTTCGGTCATCGCCCCCAGCGGCCGTCCGAGGCGGGTTCGGTACGCCTCCAGCCAGGGTGCGGACCCTCGTAGGTCTGCGCTGCCAGATAGGCGGCGTCCCCGTCGGCGACCAGCAGCAGGCTCGCCACCCGTACAGCGCGGCGTGAGCGTCGACGGGGGCCGCGGCGGTCACGGCGAGGAATCGCTTTCCCATCTTCTCGGTGGTGAGCACCTCGCGCTCCTGGCTGAGCCACTGGTGTGGCTCCCGGTACCCGACCCCCGGATCGGCCGACCACTTGACGAACTTCTCGTCCATCCCGCCATCCAGGTCGCGCAGCCACGAGTGCGCGAGCGCGGGATGGTCGACCCACTCGCCGATGTTGGCGATGGCGAGCTTGCCGGCGGCCTTGATCCGTGGGCCGGCGTAACGGAGCATCGACCCGACCGCCGCCGCATAGGCCGGTCGGTCGGGTAACGCTCGATCGTCGCCGCGCCGGCCTCGGGGCGCGGGCTGGCATTGACGTCGTCCATGAACACGCCGTCCCACGGGCCGCGACGGAGCAGGCTGACGACATCTGCCGTCCAGCGGCGCTGGTATCCACGGTCACCGGGGTCCGCCATGAACAGGTACGGATAACCGTTCTCCCGGATCCTCGTGCCCGACGGCGTGGTCAAAAACCAGCCGCCGTGGGCGCCCGACGCCTGGGCGTACGGCACTCCCGAGCTCGACAGTCCGTCGGCGGCGACGGTGGCGGAGATCGACCCCAGGTTCTGGTAGACGAGTACCTCGAGGTGCCGGTTCTCGCGCTTGAGCACGCGGGCGATCCGCGATTGCCAGGGCTGAAGCACCACGTAGGCGCTGCGCCGTGCGACCGCGCGCAGTGGCCCGAGGCGCACCGGGCTGGAGAGCGCGAGGGTCAGGTGCGACGCGACCGCCGCGCCCGACGGCGGTGCGGCGGCGGAAACGAGCAGACCGGCGACCAGAATCAGGACGGCGGTGAGACGGCGGACCGCTCGGGTCCCGCGCAGGTGAGAGTGGTGTGAGGCGGGACGAAGGTCCATGGAGCGATGACGAGGGTTGGTGACAGTATGCTCACAACTTCTCGCTCGATCTGGGTGTTCGAGTCACGAGGAAAACCACTTCAGGTCTGAGCGGTTTGGACCGATAGCCTCGACAATGGATCTCAAAGACCTCATCGCCATCGCCTGGAAGCGCCGGCTGGTTGTCGTCATCGCGATCGTGGCTGCCGTCGGCGCTGCTGCCGCCCTCGCCGTCACCCGGATCAACCAGTACCAGTCCACCGAGACCATCGCGCTGACGCCGAACCTCGCCAAGGGTGGCGGGGTCGTGGGCGCCAACAGCCTCGAGACGCTGCTTCCGACCTACGCACTGGTCGTGCAGGCCGCCAACACCCAATCGGCCGCCGTCGCCGCTCTCGGCCATCCGCTCGATGCGGCGATCAGCGCCGGGACGACCGCCGGAACCGGGATCCTGCGGATCACCGCCACGAGCACCGATCCGCACGCCGCCGCCGCCGCGGCGCGGGCCGTCAGCACCGCATTCATCAACTCCAAGACGGTCGTCCAGCAGCCGGTGCTCACGCTGCAGGTGGTCGCCGACGCGCAGGTGCCAACCGCTCCGTCCTCCCCCGACCGGCCGCTGATCGTCGGGGTCGGCCTGATCCTGGGGATCGCGCTCGGCTTCGCGCTGGCGCTCGTCACCGATCGCTGGTTCGATCGGGTCTCCACCGAGGACGACGTCACCGCCGCCACCGGCCTCGCGGGCCTCGGCTACATCCCGCTCAACTCCGCGCTGCGCGGTGGGGGCGCCAAGTCGCTGGTCTGGAACGATGACCCGGCACTCTTCCGAATGCAGGAGGCGATGCGCTCTCTGCGCACGACGCTGCAGTTGTCGCTGGACGACGATGCCCAGGTGCTGCAGATCACCAGCCCCTCCCCCGGGGACGGCAAGTCGACCGTCTCGGCGAACCTGGCGGTCGCGATCGCCAAGACGGGCATGCAGGTCGCTCTCGTCGACGCGGACTTCTGGGCGCCGCGCCAGCACCTGATCTTCGGCCTCTCAAATGCCCGCGGCCTGTCGACGCTGATGCGCGGCGACATGACCAAGGACCGTCCCGCGCTGCAGCGCACGAGCATCCACAACCTCTCGGTGCTCACCACCGGCCCGCTGCCCGACAACCCCACGGAGATGCTCGCCTCGGGCATCGAGTCGACCATCGAGCGCCTGCGTGGACTCGGACGGCTGATCGTCATCGACACCCCGCCGATCCTCGCGGTGAGCGACACGCGGTTGATCGCCTCCCAGGCCGACTCGGTCGTCGTGGTCGTCGCGGCCGGCAAGCGCAAGTCCTCGGTGCTGAAGACCGCCGTGGATCAGCTCCGCGCGACGCAGAGCCACGTCGCGGGGGTCGTGCTCAACGGTGTCAAGAAGACACCGGGCGAGGCGCCGATCTACGGCAATTACTACATGCGCCCTGAGAACGTGACCCCGGGACCCACCCCGACGCCTGAGCCGGCACGGACCGGACGCGGCCGCCAAGCCGGCCGGCGCGCAGCAGCGCGTCATCGAGCCGCAGACCCGCGACGCCGCCAGGAAGTGATGCGGCTACTCCGGCGCCCGGATGCCTGGTGGGCTCTGCTCATCGGCGGGGTCGCCGGTGCGCTGGCCGGGTTCAGCCCGCTGGCGGCGGTCGGCGTGCTGTTCGGCGGGGCCACGGTCGGGCTGATCCTGTTCGGTGCCGACATGCTGCTGCTCGCCGCGGTGGCGGTCGAGCCATGGACGGACGCGCTGAACTTCCCCACCTCGACGATCTGATCCCGAAGATCCTGGGCTTCCTCGCGTTCGCGGGCTGGGCGTTCGCGGTGATCAGCGGACGCAGGAACCTGCGCTTCACCCCGCAGATGGGATGGGCGTTCGCGTTCCTGTTCGTGACGCTGCTCTACCTGATGTTCGCCGTCTACCCCGGCGCCGGGTCGACGGAGACGATCTCCTACGTCCTGTACATCATGTTCCTGGCGATCTTCGTCCAGAGCATCCGGACCGAGAAGGAGATCAATCGCTGTCTGGGCGTCTACGCCTTCGCCATCGCGGTCGGAACCTTCTACGGGCTGGCGACGTTCACCGCGGGCGTCGCCCACCTCGCCTGGGGCCGATCGCTGACCCCAACGACTACGCCTCGACGCTGGCCGGCGGGCTGCCGCTGGCCGCCTACTTCGCCCGCCATGCCGCCCGAGGCCGCTGGCTGTGGCGGATCGGCGCGCTGCTGATCGTCGCGACCCTCCTGGCGACCCTGTCGCGAGGCGCGGCCGCCGGGTTCGCGGTGGTGCTCATCTGGGCGTTCCTCTCCGGCCGGATCTCCTTCCGGGTGATCGCCTCGATCGTCGTCGCGCTGGCGATCGGCGGAGGGGTCGGCTACCTGATGTTCAAGCCGGTCATCGACCAGCATCTCCAGGAGAAGTCGGCGATCGCCACCACGAACGTCGTCTCGCGGATGGCGTTCTGGACGGCCGCCATCCACATGGCCGAGCACTATCCGATCCTCGGCGTCGGCCCCAACGGCTTCACCGTCGAGGCACAGAGCTACATCCAGAACGACCCGATCGTGTTGCTGAACCCGGAGACGCACAACACCTACCTGCAGATCCTCGCCGAGGGCGGGATCGTCGGCTTCCTGCTGTACCTGGGGTTCCTGCTGTCGACCGCTCAGGCGCTGCGCACCGCCAAGCGGCTGGCGGCGGCCGCGGGCGACCGGCGGGGGGTCGATCTCGCCGACGCGCTGATGGCGGGCTTCCTCTGGACGCTGGTGACGATGGTCTTCATCACCCGCCAGCTGTCGATCCCGTTGTTCTTGATCAGCGGGATCCCGCCGTCGATCAATCTGGCTCGCGCCCAGCACTCCGAGGACGAGCTCTCCGCGGCGGCGACGCCGCGTCCGGCGCTCGTGCCGGGGCGGCAGCGTCCCGCTCTGGCACCGCCCTCGCTCGGGTGAAGGTCCTCCTCGTCTCCACGCTCGACCGCGGCGGCCCGGTCGAGCAGACGGCGGTGCTCGCCGAGGGCCTGGCCGCGCTGGGCGTCGGAGTCGCCGTCGCCTGCGGGAGCGTTGCGTTGCGCGCGCGCCTCGACGCGGCGGGATCGCCACGCTCCACGTCCCGGTGACCTCCGCCCGCGACCTGCGCGGCGCCGGCCGCCTGTGGCGGCGGATCGGCGGGGCCGATGTCGTCCACGGCAGGACCGGCGCGCCGGGCTGTGGACGCGCCTGGCGCCCGGCATGCGCCACGTGGGCGCATCTACACCGTGCACGGTCTGCCGGATCCCTATCTGCCCCCGCCGGTGGGCGACGAGCGCCCCTCCGCTCGCGACCGGCTGGCCTACGAGGTCGTCGACGCGGGCCTCGCCCGGCGGGCGGACGCGCTGATCCTGCCCTCCGAGGCACTCGCACGCGAGTTCACCCGGCGACTGCATTTCCCGAGCACGCGGATGGTGGTCGTCCCCAACGGCGTCGCACCGCTCGCCCTGCCGGCCGAGCGCGGCGCCGCCATCGGGACGCTCTCGCTGCTGGAGCCCGTCAAGGACCTCCCCACCTTCCTGCGTGCTGCGGCCGCGCTCCACGCCCGGCGGCCACAGCTGCGGTTCACGATCGCGGGCGACGGCTCCCAGCGCGAGCCGCTGCAGCGGCTCGCCGGCGAGCTCGGCCTCGACGCCGTTGTCGCGTTCCCGGGCTTCGTTCCCGCGGCGCAGGCGATCGGCGAGCTCTCGATGCTGGTCATGACCTCGGTGTTCGAGAACGCCCCGATGGCGGTGCTGGAGGCGATGGCGGCGGGCATCCCCGTGGTGGCCTCGCGGACCGGCGGCATCCCGGAACTTGTCGGCGAGGACGGCGCTCAGCTGGTGACGCCCGGCGACGTCGACGGCTTCGCCGCGGCGATCGAGCGGCTGCTCGACGATCCGGGGCTCGCCGCGGCCCAGACGCGCGCCGCCGCGCTGCGGTTCGCCGAGCGTTACACGGTCGACGCCAACGCCCGCGCGACGCTCGCCGTCTACGAGCGCGCGGTGGCCGCGCGGCGCGGCTGGACGCGGTCAGGACCAGGCCGGTCTGGGGGCGCAGAGTGACGTGGCGCACGCCGTGCAGCCCGCAGCCCGAGTAGCGGCCGTCCAGGGCAACGGATGCGGCGTGGGTCGTCGGGTTGACCAGCACCTGCCCATCGGTGAACGAGCGGGCGTAGACCCCGCCGCGATCGATCCGGTAACGGCCGGTCGGCGTCCCGATGCGGTAGCCGTAGGGGCCGAACCACGTCGTGGTGCTGTAGTTGGCGTTCATCGCGAAGATCGCGTCGCCCGACGCGGCGAGCATCTCGGTCGCATACCCGTACAGGGCGGCGCGGCGGTCGTCGGCGCTGGAATGGGTGATGCCGATGAAGATCTTGTGCTCGGACTGGGTGACGCGCACCTCGTGCAGCTGCTCGCGCCAGGTCGCCTCGTTCATGTAGCCGATGTGCGGGCCGTTGCCGACCTTGACGAACTCCTCGTCCATCGCGCCGCTGAGCCAGTGCAGCCAGCGGTTGACGCGGTGCTGATAGCCGTCCCAGGAGCCGATGTTCGCGACGGCGAGCTTTCCGGCGGCCCGGACACGGCGGCCCACGAAACGGGCGAAGCGGCCCATGGCGGCCCCGTAGCGCGCGTCGGTCGGGTACTTGGCCACGCAGCTGACGCAGTCGTGATAGCGGATCGTGGGGTTCAGGTCGTCGATGAAGACGCCGTTCCAGGGAGCGCGCGAGAGCTCCCGCACGACGTTCTCGGCCCATGCCCGCTGATAGCCGCGGGAGCCGATATCGGCCGCGTAGAGCCAGTCCTCGCCCTCGAAGGTGAACGGCTGGCCGCTGGTGTCGTCGAGCAGCCAGTTGTGGGCGGTGCCTCGCCGAGGAGACCCCGGTCGGGTACAGGCCGTCGTATGCGGCGGAGGTCGAGGCGCTCAACGCGTTCTGGTACATCAGCACCTTCACGCCGGGGTTGGCGCGCTTGAGCCGACGCAGCTCCGCGGTCTCCCAGGCCTGCAGGATCACCACCTGCTCGTGACCCGCGGTGTATCCGTAATTGGCGATACGGGCGTCAGAGTCGATCGCGGCATGTCGACGTGGCCGACGACATGGGCGATCGCGGTGGCGTGCGCCGAGGTGGCGATCACCAGCAGCGCGGCGATCGAGACGCAGACCGATGTCAGCAGTGACTGCAGCGCACGGCGCAAGCGGCGCACTCCTTTCAAAGACGGGCGATCTCAGGGAGATCCACGGCTTTGCGACCCCACCTCGCGGCGGGTGTGCGTTTTTCAAAAGGCAATGCGGCCCAGGTCGCCGCACCCATGTGATCGGCCGTCGCCGCAGGACCTTGAGCCCTTTGTCAGAGGCCGGGAACAGATGGACGCAGCGCAGGAGGTCTGACCGCCGTCCGGATTCCCGGACTCGTACGTCCGTCCAGACGGACGCAGAACCCTTCAGCGTCGGCTCGGCCGGTCGATGTACCCGTGAGCGAGCCGGGACGGGCACCGGCGCCTCGACAAGGGCACTCCCGCCGCGAGGTGGGGTCGCAAAGCCAGGGGTCTCCCGCAGACCGCCCAGCCGCCGAAAGGAACCACTGCATGCTGCGCCGTCTGATCCTCGCTGTTGTCTGTGCTTGTGCCGTGGGCGCATCCTGCGCCGGCCCGGCCCTCGCCGACACCGGCGCCGTCGGGCAGCTTCAGGTGGCGATCAACTCAAATGCGGTGACCCAGAACTACGCCTGGAACGCCGCCGCCACCGCCGCCGCACAGGCCACCGCCTCCAAGGAGCACGTCGTCATCCTGCAGGCCTGGGAGACCAATGAGCTGGAGGCGATCAAGGCCGCCAATCCGAGCACGATCGTGCTCATGTACCAGAACGCGTCGAGCGCCTCGACCTCCGCGTCGGCGACCGGCATCTACCCCACCGGCGTCCCCTACTCACAGGCCGCCTCCAACGGCTGGCTGCTGGCCAACACCAGCGGGCAGAGCTTCACCTTCCAGGGCGAGAACTGGCTGTACGCCACCGACATCGGCTCGACCGGCTACCAGAACGCCTGGGCCTCCAACGTCATCGCCAAGCTCGACAGCGCTCCGTGGGACGGCGTCTTCCTCGACGACGTCAACCCGACGATCTCCTACCACTACTGCGTCAGCTGCGTCGCCCGGTACCCCAGCGACGCCACCTACGGAGCGGCGATGGGCAGCTTCGTCCAGAACGTGGGCTCCCAGATCCAGAACGCGGGCAAGCTCGCCATCGCCAACATCGGCTCGTGGTCATCGTACGGCTCGACCACCAACTCCTGGCTGCAGTACCTCAGCGGCGCGATGGATGAGGAGTTCGTCAAGTGGGGCACGACCGCGGGCGCCGGATATGCCAACCAGTGGACCTGGCAGAACCAGCTTCACGAGGTGGCGCTCGCCTCATCTGAGAACAAGATCTTCCTCGGCGTCACGCACTCCGCCGCCGGCGACGAGCAGGCCGCGCTCTACGGCTACGCGACCGAGCTGCTGGCGAGCAACGGCACCGCGTCCTACTCGCTGGCCCAGGACTACTCGACGGCGACCTGGTTCCCGGAGTACGAGTATCAGGTCGGACAGCCGACGGGCAACTACACCGTGTCGTCCAACGGCGTGTACCAGCGGAGCTTCACCGGCGGAATCGCGCTCGTCAACCCGACCGGCTCCAGCCAGACCGTGGACCTCGGCGGGACCTACTCCGGCTCCGGGCTCTCCAACGTCAGCTCCGTGACCCTCGCGCCTCAGAGCGGACTGGTGCTCACCGGCAACGGCAGCGGTGGCGGCCCCTCGACCTCGGGCTCCGGCTCCTCGCCGAGCGGCGGGTCGACCGGCCCCACCGGCCCGACCACCGGCCCCACCGGCACGACCCCGGGGGGGACCGGGACGACGACCGGCGGCACCGGCACCACGGGCGGCACGACCGGCGGCTCCGGGACGACCACCGGCGGCACCACGACTTCGGGCGGCAACGGAACCGTCTCCGACTCGCACCCGACACACACCCGTCACTGGTGGTACGAGCGCTGGCTGCGCAACCATCACGCCGAGTCGCTGTCGGCCTTCCTGCGTCAGCACATGAAGTTCGCGCCCCGCTCGCGGCTGCGGACGAGCGCCCACAAGCGGATTGCGCGTCGCAAGGCCACGACGCGCGCTCGGCACACGCGCGCGGCCTAGCCGATCAGCCGGCGGTACGCCGCCGAGTACTGCTCGCGCATCACCGTCGCGGAGAACTCTGCCGCGATCTTCTCCTGGCCGATCCGCGCCATCTCCAGGCGCCGCGGCTCGTCGCAGAGCAGCTCGGAGATCGCAGCCGCCAGGTCGTCCGGATCGTGTCCGGGCACGATCGTTCCCGCACCGCCGGACAGCAGCTCGCGCATGCCCGCCACGTCGGTGGTCACCACCGGGGTTCCCGCGGCGAGCGCCTCGAGCGCCGCTATCGAGAGTCCCTCCCAGTCGGAGGAGAAAACGAGCAGGTCCGACAACACGATCAGCGCGCGCGCATCGTCGCGCGCGCCGGTCAGGCGCACGACGTCCTGCACCCCGAGCTCGGCGGCGCGCGCCTCGAGCTCCGCGCGCCGCGGGCCGTCGCCGACGATCAGGAACGTCACATCGGGGTGGGTCCGGCGCACGACCGCCGCAGCCGCCAGGACCCGCTCGTGTGCCTTCTGGGGCACGAGGCGCCCCACTGCCGAGACGACCTTGGAACCGAGCCCGAGCTCGGCGGCGTACGCGGCCCGGCGCGTCTCGTCCACGCTCTCCACCGAGCCGATCCCGTTGCGGACGACGCATACCTGAGCCGCCGACAGCCCTCGTGCGACGACATCGTCGCGGACCGCGTCGGATACCGCCGCCGTGAGATCGGCCCGGCGCAGGATCCGCGCGGCGCGATCGCCGTCGGCCTCGGCGACGCCGTGCAGCGTGGTCAGCACCGGCACCCGCCGGCCCACGGCGCGCGCGGCCAGCACGACGCCGGTCGCCTTGACGTTGTGGGCGTGGATCACGTCGGGGGCGGCGCGGCGCAGCGCGGTGGCGACCGCCAGGCTCATCCGCGCGACGTCGACCGGTCCGCGGCTCGCCTCCGGGATCGGGATCCGCTGCACTCCGGCGCTCGCCCAGTCGCGGTCCAGCGCGCCCGGGGGCGCGATGATCGACACCCGGGCGCCCGCCTGCACCTGCTCGGCCGCGAGGTCGGCGAGCATCCGCTCCGCGCCGCCGTAGTTCATCGAGGCGCTCACGTGGGCGACCGAGAGCGGCGCCCGGCCCTCGCCCGCACGCTCTCGCAAGCGGGCACGCGGCGTGCCGGCCAGCTCGGAGTAGACCCGCTCCCACTGCGAGGCCATCCGCGCCGCGCTGTAGCCGGTGCGCCGGCGCCGCTGCTCGACGAGGAGCTCCTCGCGCAGGTCTGCGTCGGTGAGCACCGCGCGCAGCAACGCTTGCGCGTCCTCCTCGCGCGCACACACCTGCCGGGCCCCCAGCAGCTCCCGGTTGGCGCCGATGTCGCTGGCGACCACCACCACGTCGCGCGCCATCGCCTCGAGCACCGACAGCGGCTGGGCGTCCCAGGCCGACCAGTGAAGGCAGGCGGTCGCGTCGGCGAGGTGCCGCAGCGCCCCTGCCCGCTCCAGCCAGCCCGTCGTCGTCACGCCCTCGGCGTGGACCGCGGCGGCGAGCGCCTCCTCGCCGCCGCCGATCCACTCGGGCTCGGCGATGTCGCGCAGCCCCGCCATGATCCGGGCGGCCTCCGCGGGGCGCCGCGCCGGATCGAGACGGCCGAGCGCCACCACCCTGGGCGGGTCGGCGGGCCGGCTTTCGGGTGCGCCGGGCGGGTGGTCGAGCTCGGCGATCCCGTTGGGCACCACCTGGACCCGGCGCGCCCGGATCTCCAGCGCCCGGGCACGCTCCTCCTCGGAGACGACGCCGACCAGGTCCACGCGGCGGGCGACCGATGCCTCCGCCAGCCGCAGCGCGGCCTCGTGCGCCCGGCTCTGGCCGGTGCGGATGAACGAGTAGCCGTGCGGGGTATAGACCAACGGCGCCAACCCCCGCAGTCCGATCGCCCCGGCGAACCCGGCGAACGATGAGTGCAGGTGCACGACGTCGGGTGACCAGCCGCGCGTGATCGACCGCAACTCGCTGATCGCCCGCGCCTGGTTCTGGGGCGCACGTCCCCAGCGCACCGGGAACAGCTCGATCTCCGCCGCGATGGCGGCGCGGGCGTCGCGCGGGCTCTCGGCGACGGATCCATGCGCCACCGCGAGCTGATGACCGGCCGCCGCCAGGCGCTCGGAGATCGTCAGCGCGACCTGCATCGAGCCGCCGCCGAAGCTCTCGATGACCTGCAGGATCCGCATCGTCCTCTTGTCCCGGCCCGGCGTGCCCGCGGGCTCAGGTCTCGCTGCGCCCGCGCGAGATCGCGATCTCGCCGGTTCGCGCCATCTCGATCAGGCCGAATGGCCGCAGCAGCCCTTCGAGGTGGTCGACTTTCTCGCAGTCGCCCGTGACTTCGACGATCAGCGAGCGCTTGGTGACGTCGACGACCTTCGCGCGGAAGATCTCGCAGATCTGCATGACCTCTGCGCGGCTGCCGCCGTCCGCCGTCGAGACCTTGAACACCGCGAGCTCGCGCGCCAGCGTCTCTCCGGGCTCGAGGTCACGGATCTTCAGCACGTTGACGAGCTTGTGCAACTGCTTGGTGACCTGATCGATCGGCTGAACCGCGCCGTCGAGCGTGATCGTGATCCTCGAGATGGTCTCGTCGTCGGTCGGTCCGACGGCAAGCGTGTCGATGTTGAATCCGCGCCGCGCGAACAGCCCGGTGATCCTGGTCAGGACACCCGGCTTGTTCTCCACGAGGATCGAGAGGATGTGCTTGCGCCCGGTCCGCAGACCCACCGCGGCCTCGAGCTCGTCGAGCGACAGCAGCTCCTTGGTGGCGGGCTCACCCATCGCGCTCACCCCCTCATGTCCCGGGCGGCCTGGCCCGGGACGATCATCGGATACACGTTCTCCTCGCGGCCGACGCGCACGTCGACGAGCACCGGACCCGGAGTGGCGATCGCCGCCCGCATGTCCTCGACGAGGGTGTGCTTGTCGGTGAGTCGCACGCCGGTCGCGCCGTACGCCTCCGCGACCTTGACGAAGTCGGGCCATTGCCCGGTGTCCACCTGGCTGTAGCGACCGTCCCAGAACAGCTCCTGCCACTGGCGGACCATGCCCAGGTAGTTGTTGTTCATGATGAACGTCTTGATCGTCGATCCCCTCCTGGGAGCACGTCGCGAGCTCCTGCATGTTCATCTGGATCGAGCCGTCGCCGGAGATGCAGACGACGGTCTGATCCGGGCAGCCGACCTTCGCGCCCATCGCGGCCGGCAGGCCGAAGCCCATCGTGCCCAGACCGCCCGAGTTGATCCACCGCCGCGGCGCGGAGAAGTCGTAGTACTGCGCCGCCCACATCTGATGCTGGCCGACGTCCGAGCAGACGATCGCGTCGCCGCCGGTCGCCTCACACAGCGCCTGGACCATGTACTGCGGCTTGATCTCGGCGTCGGCGCTGTCCTCGTAGCGGAGCGGATGGCGCTCGCGCCACAGACCGATCCGCGACCACCACTCCTCCAGGCGCGCCGGGTCGGGTTCGAGCGCGCGGTACTCGGCAGTCAGCCGCGGCAGGATGTTGGCCGCGTCACCGACGATCGGGATGTGGGCCGGTACGTTCTTGGAGATCTCGGCTGGGTCGATGTCGATGTGGACGAACTTCGCCCGCGGGGCGAACTCCGAGAGCTTGCCGGTGATCCGGTCGTCGAAGCGGGCGCCGACCGCGACGATCAGGTCCGCCTCGTCCATCGCGTAATTGGCCGTGCGCGTCCCGTGCATGCCGAGCATCCCCAGCCACTGCTCGTGCGGAGCGGGGAACGCGCCCAGTCCCATCGACGCGTGCAGGTCACCGGCAGCCGGTCGACCGTCGCCAGCTCGAGCAGCTCTGCGGCCGCGCCGGCGGAGACGACTCCGCCGCCCGCGTAGATCACCGGGCGCCGCGCGCCCGCGAGCGCCTTGGCCGCAAGCCGGATCTGCTTCTGGTTGCCGTTGGTCGTGGGCTGATAGCCGGGCAGATGGACGTCGCTCCACCGGCTCGTAGGGGATGTCGGCGCGGCTGAGATCGTGACGGGATGTCGACCACGACCGGACCCGGTCGTCCGCTGCGAGCGACGTGGAACGCCTCGTGGATCGTGCGCGGCAACTCCAGCGGATGCTGGATCATGAAGCTGTGCTTGGTGATCGGCATGGTAATGCCGGTAATGTCCGCCTCCTGGAAAGCGTCCGTACCGATCGCCCGTCGGTGCGCACCTGCCCTGTGATTGCCACAATCGGGACCGAATCCATCATCGCATCGCAAAGCGGCGTGACGAGGTTTGTCGCGCCGGGGCCGGATGTCGCCAAACAAAACGCCCACTTTACCGGTTGCCAGCGCATAGCCTTCCGCCATATGCCCGGCGCCCTGTTCGTGGCGCACCAGAATGTGTCGGATCGCCGGCGTCGTAGAAGGCGTCGTAGGTGGGAAGGTTGGCGCCGCCGGGAAGGCCGAATACGACGTCGACACCCTCAGCCTTCAGGCATTCCATCAGTGCGTCGACTGCGCGCATACGTCCCTCCTTTCGAGCAAGTGGCTCCGAGGCGGGTGCTCGCAGGACGTGATGAGCCCCACCCGAACGGACGCGGGAGTCTACCCGACGGGTCCCGGAGCTCAGGCGCGCGTGGAGGCCTGGCGCCGGCGCGCGAGCATACGCGCGCGCTCCTCGGAGGCGATGGCCTGCTCGGGGAAGTCGAGCTCCTCGCCGCAGACGACGCAGACGGCGTCGTAGAGCTTGGTGACCCGCCCGCAGCGGGGGCACTGCCGCCGCAGCTCCCGATTCTCATAGCGATAGAAGATCGCGCACAGCAGGCCGATGAACGGCACGCAGAACGAGACGAGGAACCAGAGGACGAACGAACTGCCCTTCATGCGACCGATCAGCCCGCCGGCCAGGCCGAAGAAGAACAGGATGACGAGCAGGCCGTAGCCGCCGCCGCTCACCGCGGCACCTCGCTCGGAGGCTGGTGTCGAGCGCCCATATCGCCCGTTAACCGTAGCGCTTGGGGGGATCGGGCCGGGCGCTCATGGCGGTTGCCGACGGGTGCCGTCGGCCCCCCGTCGAGCGCTGCGTCATTTGCTCAAGGCAGAGGCGACAAGGGTCGATGGGACGGGCGTGACCCCGGCAAACACACCCCACCACGTCACCGCCCAGGTTCGAGATCTGCCTCGGGCAGAGGTAGAATCGCCCGTTCCGGGCGCCGTCCCTGCGGATGAGAGAAACGGGAGCGGAGCGTCTGGGTCGAATCGACCGGTGGCGCCCCGGTCCGGGGCGCAGGGAGCGCAACCCATTTCGTCGGATTCTGTCGTCCCTGAAGACGTCACGCCCGAACTCACGTCGGTGACGGACACGCGGTCCCAGACGCGCCGGCCGCGCGTGCGGCTTGACGCGCGCGCATGGAACCAGGTTCGGCTCGTCATCGACCTCGCCGTCCTCTATATCGCCGCGGCCGCGGCGCTCGTCGTCGACGGGCGCTTCTACACGCGTGGCGACCTCATCCTCGCCGCTCTGTACCCGCTGGTGAGCCTCACCGTCCTGCGAGCGCGGGGCTGGGCCAGCGAGCGGCTGAAGGAGACCTTCGTCGACACGATCAGCACGGTCGTCGCCGGCGTCTCCCTTGCGACGATGCTCGTGATCGCGGCGGCGTCCATCTTCCACGTCGGCCGGCCCCTCAGCCTGTCGGTGCGACTGTGGCTGTACGCCTCGGTCTACCTGAGCGTCGCGCGCTACATGCTGCTGATCATCCGCCGCCGCGCGGTCTCCGGCGAGGTCTACGCGACACCGACGCTGATCATCGGCGCGGGCGTCATCGGCAGCCACCTCGCGCGCCGGCTGCTCTCCGATCGCAGCTACGGGCTGCGTCCCGTCGGCCTGCTCGACCCCGACCCCCTGTCCAACGCCGATCAGTTCGAGGCCGCGCCGGTGCCCGTGCTCGGTGGTCTTGACCGGCTGTCGGACGCCGTCCGTGTCACCGGCGCCCGCCACGTGATCCTGGCCTTCTCCTCCGAGCCCGATCACCTGCTCGCCCCGAAGGTGCGGGAGTGCCAGGACCTCGGAGTCGAGGTGTCGCTCATCCCGCGGATGTACGAGTCGATCAACGAGCGCACGACGCTCGATCACGTCGGCGGCCTGCCGCTGCTCACGCTGCACACCGTCGACCCGCACGGCTGGCAGTTCGCGGTCAAGCACGCCCTGGACCGCACGGGCGCGGGCATCGGGCTGCTGTTCGCCTCGCCGCTGCTGCTCGTGCTCACGGTGCTGATCAAGCTCTCCTCCCCGGTCCGATCCTGTTCCGCCAGCGGCGAGTCGGCCGCGACGGGCACGAGTTCGACCTGCTCAAGTTCCGCTCGATGCGCGCCGCGCCCGCCGAGGCGGCACAGACGACCTTCGTGCTCGCCGCCGGCCATGCCCCGGGTGGCGTCGAGGGACTCGACCGCCGAACCTGGATCGGTCGCATCATGCGCGACCTGTCACTCGACGAGCTGCCTCAGCTCTTCAACGTGCTCCGCGGTGACATGAGCCTCGTCGGCCCCCGTCCGGAGCGCCCGGAGTACGTCGCGCGCTTCGTCCTCGAGGTCGTCGGCTACGAGAACCGCCACCGCGTCCGGTCGGGGATCACCGGGTGGGCTCAGGTCCACGGGCTGCGCGGGCAGACCTCGATCGCCGACCGCGTGGAGTGGGATAACTACTACATCTTGAACTGGTCGCTGCGACTCGACTTCCGGATCCTGGCGATGACCGTCGCCGAGATCCTGCGCTTCCGCGAAGGCGGCTGAGGCCATGACGGTCTCAGACGCCCCCGCCGGAGCGCGCCGGCGTCCCAGGTCGCTCCCCGCGCTCGACCGCGCGGCGCTGCCCGGCGACCTGCGCGCCGTCCTCGCCGGAGGCCTTGCGGTGTTCCTGATGATCTTCTGGTCGGTCGACGACGGGGGGACCGACGCCGTGACCTGGTACTGGGGAGCGCTGCTGGCGCTCGCCGGGGCCGCCGCGGTGCTGGTGCTCACCCGCGGAGCCCTGTCCAGGCTGCCCCGTGCGACCCGGATCGCGCTCGGCTGCTTCGCCCTCTACGTCGCGTGGTCATACCTGTCGATGGCCTGGGCGGCGTACGCGGGGCTCGCGCTGCAGGGCGCCAACCGCGCGCTGCTCTACCTGCTCATGTTCACGCTGCTGGCGGCGGTGCCATGGCGCCGGCGCACCGCGACGATCGTGCTCGGAGCCTACGGGGCGGGCATCGGCGTCATCGCGATCGCGTTCCTGTTCCGGTTCGCGCTGGGCGACAACGTGCCGGGGCTGTTCCTCGACGGCCGGCTCGATTCTCCGACCGGGTACTTCAACTCAAACGCGGCGCTGTTCACGATCGGAGGGCTCGTCGCGATCGGCCTGTCGGCGCGTCGGGCGCTGCCCTCTCCGCTGCGGGGGCTCTACACCGCGTTCGCCGCCGCCGACCTGATGCTGGCGTTCACGCCGCAGAGCCGTGGCTGGCTGTTCACGTTGCCGTTGGTCGGATTCTTCGCGGTGATCTTCGCCGGCGAGCGGCTGCGGAGCATCGCCGTCGCGATCGCCGCGGCGGCCGCCACGCTGGTCGATCTGCGCCCGCTGCTGCACCTCTTCCAGGTCGGCTCCCCGCACCAGCTCACCGAGAACGCGGTCCACGCCGGCAAGATCGGGCTGCTCAGTTGCGCCGGCGTGTTCGCGGTGGTCACGCTGCTGGCGATGGTCGAGTCCGCCCGCGGGCGCGGGCCGCTGCGCCCGGCGGTCCGGCGCCTGCTCGGCGCTGGCGCGATCGTGGTTGCTGTGGTGGCGATGGCCGCGGGGCTGTGGGTCGTCTCCCAGCATCACCCAGCGTCCTTCATCTCGCGCGAGTGGCGCGGGTTCACCAGCGAGCCGACCAACACCGCGACCAGCAACCACTTCCTCGAGGTCGGCAGCGGCCGCTACGACATCTGGCGCTCGGCCGTTCAGGCGTTCCGCGCCCATCCGCTCGGCGGCCTCGGTCAGGACAACTTCGGCGACTGGTATCTGACCCATCGACACACCGTCGAGGAGCCGCTGTGGCCCCACAGCCTGGAGCTGCGCCTGCTGGCGAGCACCGGAGTCGTCGGCCTCCTGCTCTTCGCCGCGTTCCTCGTGGCGGCGTTCGTCGCCGCGATCGCCGCGCGTCGACGGGGGATCGAGGGCGATCGAATCCTCGTCGGCACCGCGCTGTTGCCGCTCGGCGTGTGGCTGATCCACGGCTCGATCGATTGGTTCTGGGAGTTCCCGGCGCTGAGCGGGCCGGCGCTCGCCTTTCTGGCGATGGCGATCGGCAACCGCGCCGGTGGGGCTCCTGAGCAGGTCTCGGCCGAGCCGGCCGGCGCAAGGCGGGCTGGCGCCGCGGCGGCGCGGACGCCGCGCCGCCGGCTGCCGGCTGCGGTGGCGGTGGCGGCCGGCGCGCTCGCGCTCGGCGCCGCGACCGTCGCCCTCGGTTTCCCCTACCTGGCGGTGCGCGAGCTCAACCTCGGCATCGGCCAGAGCCAGACGAGCGTGGGCGCGTCACTCGCTGACTTCCGCTCGTCGCACTCGCTCAACCCGCTCATGTCCGATCCGGGCACGCTCGGCGGATCGGTGGCGCTCGTCAATGGACGCTATAGCGCGGCCGCTGCGTTCTATCGGCAGGCGACCTCGTTGGAGCCCGGCGACTGGATCGCGTGGCTCGGCCGAGGACTCGCCGCCTCGATGCAGGGCCAGGTGGACGAGGCACGCTCCGCCTATCGCGTGGCGATGCGTCTCGACCACGATCAACTTGCCGTCCGTGACGCGTTCCGGCGCGTCGGCACCCAGCACCCACTCACAGCCGCGGAGGCCTTTGACGAGATCAACTACGTTCCATAGACAAAAAGCGCGGAAACCGGTGTAATGCTTTCTTGCGCTATCCGAACTTCACCCTATACTTATTGCAACGTTGGAAGCAGGAGGCTTCCAACCGCTCTGACAAGCGAAAGGATCGAAGAGCAATGAAAAGGACCGTTGCGCTGCTCACATGCATGGCGCTGATGATCCCGGGGGCAGCTATCGCATCCGCGAACTCGACCACCGCGAACTATGGCCACTCGTCGGTGAAGCATGTCACCGCAGCCCGTAATAACTGCTCGAGCGGCTCAGGCAGCTCGGGGTCGAGCTCGTCGAGCTCGTCCAGTGGTTCCGGCACCTGCGTCTCGGACACCGAGACCACGCAGACCGGATCGCTTCCCTTCACGGGTCTTGACCTCGGCGCTCTCGCCGCAGGTGCAGTGCTTCTGCTGGGCGCGGGCGTCGTACTTCGTCGCGCCTCGGCAACCAACCGGATCTGATCTCAGAGTCCGACTGCGCCACAAGCGCGTTCGCCTCAAACTTCAGAAGTATGTCAGCGGGGCCCCCACGGGGGCCCCGTTTTTTTGTGCGAACCCGTCAACCGCACGGCCAGCCGCCGTTCGCTCCGCGGCCTCAGAGGATGAGGGGAGCACGCGTCCTGCGCCCCGAGCCACCGCCCACTAAAGGCCGAGCTTCTCCCGGATCAACCGAGTCACGTCCCCCCCATCGGCCCGCCCCTTCACCTCACGCATCACAAGCCCCCACCAACGGTCCGATCGCCTTCATGTTCCCCGCGGCCACCTTGGCCGCCGCATCCGGATCGCCCCGCGATCGCGGCGTCGACCGTCCGCGGACAGCCCGCTCCGCCGTCGGCTCTCCAGCGCACCCAGCCCTTCGCGCTCGACCAGGGGGCCGAGGCGCTGCCGCCCTCGGCGACGAGCAGCTTGAGCACCGTGGCGCGCGGCGTCGCGGCTGACCGCCTTGGCGCCGACCATCGCCGCCAGCTGTGCCAGTGCCGCCGGGCTCACGCGCGTGGTCGCCGGGTCGGTGTCGGAGCCGATCTGCTCGACCAGCAGCGGGATCCAGTTGGCGAGCTCCACCGGGTCGGCGGCAGAACCGCCGTCCCCGGAGGCGAGTCCCCGCCTCGTAGTAGTCGGCGAGCTCCTTGCGAAACGCGAGGTCCCGGGCGCGGTCGGGGTGCAGGCCGAGATCGGACGCGAACCGCTCGGCACGCGCCGCGGGAAGTTCGGGGAGTTCCGCCCGGGCCGAGGTAACCATTTCCTCTGTTGGAGCAGCGGCAGAGGTCGGGCTCGGGGAAGTAGCGGTAGTCGTGTGCCTCCTCCTTTGATCGCAGCGAGTGAGATGTTCCCAGCCGGGGTCGAAGTGGAGTGTCTCCTGCACGACCTCCCCGCCGGCCTCGAGATCGCGGCCTGGCGCGCGATTTCGGCGTTTACGCCGCGCAGGAGAAAGCGGAAGGAGTTCATGTTCTTTAGTCGGTCTTTGTGCCGAGCTCGCTCTGAGCCGACCGGGCGGAACGAGACGTTAGCGTCGCGCGGAGCGAGCCCTCCTCCATATTGACGTCGCTGACCCCGAGCTGCCGCATAGTACCCGCAGCAGGGTGAGCAAATCCTGAGCCTCTTCGGCGGAGTGGATGTCGGGTTCGGTGACGATCTCGGCCAGCGGTGTCCCGCAGCGGTTGAAGTCAACGACGCGGGCGTCGGAGCCGTGGATTCGCCGGGACTCCCCGATGTGGCTGAGCTTGGCCGCGTCCTCTTCGAGATGAACCCGGTGGATTCGAACATCACCGAGCTCGGCCCACCGAGCAAAGCGGAACGTCGTACTGGGAGATCTGGTACGCCTTCGGCGGGTCGGGGTAGAAGTAGTTCTTCCGGTGAAAAATCGAGCGCGGAGCGATCGTGCAGTCGAACGCAAGGCCCATCCGGATCTCCGTAGTGGATTGCCCGGGCGTTGATTACGGGAAGTGCGCCGGGCAGGCCGAGGCACAACCGGGCATCGTGCGTGTTCGGCGCTTCGCCAAAGGAGAGCTCGCATCCGCAGAACATCTTCGTCCGCGTCGCGAGCTGGACGTGGATCTCAAGGCCGATGACCGGCTCGAACGCCCGTCAGCCACTTGCACCCAGCTCCCTCGCCACCGCGCGGCCGTCGAAACCGATCGCCCGTTCCAGTGCGTACGCGGCGTCGAGCAACCTCCCCTCACTAAAAGCAGGACCCGCGAGCTGAAAACCCACCGGCAACCCTCGCTAAGCCCGTAAGGGATCGAGATCGCCGGCGTCCCGGCCAGCGACATCGGGACCGTGCAGTAGTCGTTGAGATACATCGCGAGCGGGTCGCGGTCTTGGAGCTGAGCTCGAACGCGGTCGTCGGGCTCGTCGGGGTGACGATGAAGTCGACCTCGGCAAAAGCCGCCGCGGAAGTCCTCGGCGATCTTCGTGCGGACCTTCAGCGCGGTGCCGTAGTAGGCGTCGTAGTAGCCGGTCGACAGGGCGTAGGTGCCGAGCATGATCCGGCGCTTGACCTCGGGGCCGAAACCCTCTCCGCGGGTACGGATGTACATCGTCTCCAGCGACTGATCGCCCGCCACGCGCAGGCCGTAGCGCACGCCGTCGTAGCGCGCGAGGTTGGCCGACGCCTCGGCGGGCGCGATCAGGTAGTAGGCCGACAGCGCATGCGGGCGCGTGCGGCAGCGAGCAGGGCCTGATTGTCGCGCCCAGCCCCTCGGCGAGCGCCAGCGCGGCCTCGAACGAGGCCCGGACCCCGGGCTCGATCCCGATCCCGCCGTCTCTCGTCACCGTCTCCGAGCAGGTCGGCCGGGACCCCGAGGGGGGTTCCGCGCAAATCCTCCGCGGTGGGCAGCTCGATCGGCGCGGGCAGTCCGGTGCTCGGTGCTGTCGCGCGGATCGGGGCCGGCCATCTGGGCGAACAGCAGCGCGGCGTCGGTGACGTCGCGGGCGAACGGGCCTGCCTGGTCCAGAGACGAGGCGAACGCGATCATCCCGTAGCGCGAGCAGGCGCCGTAGGTGGGCTTCAGCCCGACGATTCCGCACAGCGCCGCGGGCTGGCGGATCGAGCCGCCCGTGTCGGTGCCGATCGCCCACGGCGCGGTGCCTCCCGCGACCGCCGCGGCGCTGCCGCCCGACGAGCCGCCGGGCACGCGACTCCGGTCCCACGGGTTGAGGACCGGGCCGAACGCGGAGTTCTCGTTGGAGGAGCCCATCGCGAACTCGTCTTGATTGGTCTTGCCCAGCAGCGAGGCACCGGCCTCGAGCAGGCGCGCGATCACCGTCGCGGTGTAGGGCGGGCGGTAGCCCTGGAGGATCCGCGAGCCGGCCTGGCTCGGGATTCCCTCGGTGCAGAAGAGGTCCTTGACCGCGACCGGGACGCCGGCCAGCGTGGTGCTCGCGGCGGGCATCTCCGCGGGCGCCGCGTCAGCGACCCAGGTGTACGCGTTGAGGTCGTCGCCCGCCGCGCGTTCGCGGTAGGCGTCGAACAGCTCGCGCGAGGAGATCGCCCCCGCGCGGATCTCCGCGGCCGCCTCGGCCGCGCTGAAGTCGGTGAGCTCGCTCATCGGCGCGTCGCTTGCTTGCGCTGGGTCGTCATTCGGCCGGTCCGGGGCTGGGGACGCCGAATGAGCCGTCGACCGGTTCGGGCGCGGAGGCGAGCGCCTGCTCCTGGGTGAGGCCGGGGACCGGCTCGTCGCGCCGCATCATCGCGACCGCCGATCCATGCGCATTCGGCGGCGCCGCGGTGCTCGCCGTCGGCTCCACGCCGGTCAGGTCAAGCTCGCGGATGCGGTCGATGTGCTCGAGCACCGAGGAGAGCTCTTCGGCCATCCGGGCGAGCTCGGATTCGTCGAGCTCCAGGCGGGCCAGACGGGCGACGTGGACGACCTGTGCGCGTTGCAGCATATGGGCTGAGTGTAGGCGGGACGGCATCCGCGGGACGGCGCGGCTCCACCGCCGAGCTCCGCGCTAGACGACGAAATCTTCGTCGCCCAGCTCGGCCGCCATCCGGGCCTGGCGCTCGTCGGTGATGACGCCCCACACCGTCTACTCAGGCCCGAATCGGGGCGCGTGCTCGAACCGCTCGCGAAGCTTCTCGTGGTAACTCTCGTCGTGCCGACCGAAGCGCGGGGTTGCCGACGGCCACGGTGCCGGAGGCGACGTCCTGGGTGACGACGCTGGCGGCGCCGAGGATGACGTCGTCGCCGATCGTGACCCCGGGCAGGATCATCGTCCGCGCCCCCACGAACACCCGGCTGCCGATGCGGACCGGGGCGATCCGGGTGTGCCCGGTCGCGGGCTTGGTGCTCGCGTCGTGCGCCAGCACGTACACATCCGGGGCGAAGGTCACGTCGTCGCCGATCGTGATCAGCCAGCAATGCGAGCGATCCAGCTCGAATGGCTGCTCGAGCGCGTGGCGCTCGCCGATCGACAGTCCGCGAGCCACGTACCAGTCGACCGAGCGCTGCCCGCGCAGATACGCGGCGCCGCCGCGCGCCGCATCCCGGACCCGGCACCGCAGCTCCTCGCCGCTAGCCATGGTCGGCCCCGCGCGGAGGGTCGTCGCCGAGATCGATGATCTCGATCTCCCGATCGCGGCCGGGTGTCCAGCCCTGCTCGGTGCGAAACGCGCGGAAGGCGCCGATCGTCGTGAGCGCGGCCGCCCCCACCCCGACCCAGGCCCCCGTCCACACGGTGGCACCGGCGGTGATCAACCGGATCACTATCAGGATCGTCGTCAGCCCGGCGACGAGCATCCCGATCATGTCGAGCGTCGCCGGCAGTGCCGGGCCTCGCATCGCGGCCTGAGTGAGCACCAGGGCAAGCCCGAGCACGGCGGAGAACAGGAGGAACCAGCGGAGGGTCGGGATCGCGCGCCAGCTTCCGATCGTGGGGTTGCAGTACCAGTTGAGCGCGAACAGCGCCACCAGCAGCGCCACCGAGCCGAGCGCCGCGAGGTACTCACCGAGCCGGAGCTTGGACACGTTCACCGACGGGTGAGCGGGGCCGAGTCGGCGATCAACTTTCGCTCCGCACGGTCCTTGGCGAAACGGATCACGACGATCCCGCCGGGCTCCAGCCCGGTCACGACACCATCGCCCAGCGCGGCGTGCACGACATCGTCACCGAGGCGAAACGCGGTTGGGGCGGGGCTGCCGGCGTCCCACAGATCCCCGGCGGCGCCCTCAGAGTCCCACGACCGGTTCGAGCCGCTCCCCCAGGCGCTGCCCGTCGTGCGTTCCCAGCTGGTCATCCGAGCGCGTGGCGAGCGCGCGGGCTGGCTGTCGCGATCGGTCAGCTCGGCCGGGATCTCGCCGATGAAGCGGCTGGGGACGCCGAAGCTCCGAGCGCCGAACACCGTGCGGGTGCGCGCGGAGGTCACGTACAGGTCGCGCTCGGCACGCGTGATCCCGACGTAGGCCAAGCGCCGCTCCTCCTCCAGGCCGCCCTCGTCCAGCGCCCGTGAATGTGGGAACACTCCCTCCTCGCAACCGATCAGGAACACGATCGGATACTCAAGCCCCTTCGCGTTGTGCAGCGTCATCAACGTGACCAGGCCCTCGTCGTCGGTCCGGGAATCAGCGTCGGCGACGAGGGCGATCTGCTGCAGGAAGTCGGCGAGGCCGTGCTCGTTGCCCTCCGCGGCGGCGGTGGCGTCCGCGTCGTATTCGGCGGCGCCGCTGACCAGCGCCTCGAGGTTCTCGATCCGGCCCTGAGCCTCGATCGTGCGCTCGTTCTCCAGCGCCTCCAGGTACCCGGTCTCGGCGAGCACCTCCTTCAGCAGCGTCGAGATCGGGGTCTCGCCGGCCTCGGCCCGCTCGCCCAGCACCTCCATCGTGCTCATGAAGCGCCGCAGCGACTTGACCGCGGCGGCGCCGAGCCCCGGCACCTCCTCGGGCGCGGCGGCAAGCTCCCAGACGGTCTCGCCGGTGGTGTTGGCGTGGCTGAGCAGCCGGCTGATCGTCGTGTTGCCGATCCCGCGCCGCGGCGAGTTGATGATCCGGGTGAACGAGCCGGCGTCCTGATGGTTGACGAGCACGGTCAGGTAGGCGATCGCGTCCTTGACCTCCGCGCGGTCATAGAACTTCGTGCCGCCGATCACCTGATAGGCGATCTCCGCCCGTCCGAGAGTCTCCTCGAGCACGCGCGACTGCGCGTTGGTGCGGTAGAAGACCGCCACCTCGGCGCGCGAGGTCCCCTCGTCGACCAGTCGCTGGATCTCACCGCTCACGTAGCGAGCCTCGGCGTGCTCGTCGTCGAGCTCACGGACCTTGATCGGGTCTCCGCGCCCGATGTCGGTCCACAGCGACTTCGGCTTCTGGCCGCGGTTGTTGGAGATCACCGCATTGGCGGCATCGAGGATCGTCTGCGTCGAGCGGTAGTTCTGCTCGAGCTTGACCACCTGCGCGTCGGGATACGAATCCTCGAACTCAAGGATGTTGCTGATGTCAGCTCCGCGGAACCCGTAGATCGACTGAGCATCGTCCCCCACCACCATCAGGTTGCGGTGCTCCTCGGAGAGCAGCTGCAGCCAGCGGTACTGGGCGTGGTTGGTGTCCTGGTACTCGTCGACCATGACGTTGCGGAAGCCGGTCGCGTAGCGCTCTCGGACCTCGGGGAACAGCTCGAGGACGTTGACCGCTCGAACGAGCAGGTCGTCGAAGTCCATGGCGTTGGCGCGATGCAGTTCGCGCTCGTAGGCGCGGTACACGTCGGCGACCGTCTGCTCGAAGAACGAGCCGACCATCTGCCCGTATGCGTCGGCGTCGCGCAGCTTGTTCTTGGCATCGGAGATCTGGGAGCCGATCGCCGACGGGGTGAAGCGCTTGGGGTCGATCCCGTGCTCGTCGAGGATCCGCTTGATCAGCCGGCGCTGGTCGGCGGTGTCGTAGATCGTGAACTGGCGCGTGTAGCCCAGCCGCGCCGCCTCGGCGCGGAGCATCCGGGCGCACGCGGAGTGGAACGTCATCACCCACATCGCGCGGACGCGGCGGCCGACGAGCAGCTCCGCGCGGTCGCGCATCTCCGAGGCCGCCTTGTTGGTGAACGTGATCGCGAGGATCTCGTTCGGCTTGGCCGCGCCGGTCGCGACCAGGTACGCGATCCGGTGGGTGAGCACGCGTGTCTTGCCCGAGCCGGCGCCGGCGAGAATCAGCTGGGGCCCGGGACCGTGGGTCACCGCCTCGCGCTGGGGCTCGTTGAGGCCTGAGAGCAGCGCCTCCAGCTCTTCTGTCAGCTCGGTCATGGCGGCGCGGACGACGTTAGCGACAGACCCGGCGGTCTCGGCGCCGGTCGAGGCACCGTCGCGCCCACCATCGGGCATCATGTGACCGGTGGGCCCGAGGTACCCCTGTCGGAGACGCGTCTCGAGGTCCGCGCGCGGTCATCGCTGTCGGTCGCCACGGGGCTGCTGGCGCACGCCTCGGCGACCATCGCCGGCCACGTCGGATCGGCCTCCCCGCCTCCGCGGTGACCGCCTCGGACATCGTCGCCAACTACGGGCGCGGCTGGGTGCTGTTCGGGCGTCCGGACGCACGCCTGGCGCCGCTCATCTGGCGCCGGTTCGACACCCGGGCGGTCATCACCCCCGAAAGCGGCAAGGTCCCTCGCAGGCTCAGGTCGGTGATCCGCAAGGAGGCGCTCGAGGTCCGCTTCAACGAGGATTTCGAGGCGGTCCTGGAGCACACGCGCGCCGGCCGCGCCGGTTGGCTGACCCCGAGCGCCGCCGCCGCGTATCGGCAGGTCGGCTCGCTGGGGCTCGCTTCGAGCGTCGGCGCCTACCGCGACGGTGAGCTGCTGGGCGGGCTGTGGGGCCTGGAGGTCGGACGAACCTTCGGGATCCTCAGCATGTTCCATCTGGAGAGCCACGCCGGTTCGATCGCGCTTGCCGCGCTCGTCGAGTCGGTGCGGGAGCGACGGCGCTGGACGCTCGTCGACTGCGGCGGGCTGACCGAGAACTTCGCCCGCTACGGCGCCTACGAGGTGCCGACATCGCAGTTCAGCGAGCTCGTCTGGCAGGGCATCCGGTCCGAGTCTCCCGCGGCCGGCGACCCAGCGGCCGGCGACCCAGCGGCCGGCGGCCCCGCGGCCGGCGCCGAGCCCCGGTGACCGACGCCACCGACCAGCTGCGCGCCGCCGCCGCGGAGGTGGCGCGGCGGGCGCGGCACGTCCGGATCGAGGAGGCCGTGGTAGGCCCTACGCGCAGTCGCTCGAGCTCCTTCCCGGGTGCGTCGAGGACACACCGCCGGCGTCGACGCCTGCAAACCGCGAGGACCGCGCCGCCTATTGGCTGACCCTGGACGCGATCAACTTCGGCTCGGGCTGGTTCCCGACGCTGCGTAAGGATGCCCGCCGCTCCGGCTACGGCATGGTCTCGGCAGCGTGGCGGGCACACTGCGAGCGCGAGGGACGACCCTCAGCGCGCGCAGCTTACGTGCGCTCGACCGAGCCGCCGTATCGGCGATCCTCGACCAGGATCTCAAACACGAGCTGATGCAGCTGTTCGCACTGTCGCTGAACGATCTCGGCGCTCGACTGCTCGCTGAATGCGGCGGCGACGTGCTCGCGCTCGTCGACGGGGCGGGCGGCTCCGCGGTCGCGCTCGCCTGGCGGCTGGGCGGCTGGCCCTGCTTCGCCGACCGCTCGTCCTACGAGGAGCTCGCGCTGCCGTTCCTCAAGCGCGCCCAGATCGCGGCCGCCGACCTCGAGCGCGCAGGCGTCGCGAGCTGGCGCGACCTCGAGCAGCTGACGATGTTCGCCGACAACCTGGTGCCCCACGTGCTGCGCCTCGACGGCGTGCTGAGCTTCGACCCGCGGCTGGTGGAGCGCATCGAGAAGGGAGAGCCGATCGAGCACGGCTCGCCCGAGGAGATCGAGATCCGCGCCTGCGCCCTGCATGCCGTTGAGCTGATGGTGGCAGCGCGCGCCGATCGCGCCACGGCGGCCGAACTCGACCAGCTGCTGTGGCACCGTGGACAGCAGCCGCACTACAAGGCCAGGCCGCGGCAGCGGAGCCGCTGCACGGCGTACTGACGGGGCCGCGGCGCAGTTGCCGAGTGAGACGCACGGCTTGACCGCGACCAGATACCGGCTGAGCTCGTTCTCGAACCAGCTGTCGCGGCTGAGGTTGAGCGAGTACACCGTGGGCGGGGCGCCGGCCGAGGAGGAGTAGCCCGTGATGTTCGTCTCGTCGTCGTTGGCGGCGGAGAACGACATCCAGGGATCTCCCCACCCCGAGGCGGCGGCGCTCGGGAGCTGGTAGCTCTCGTCGTTCTGGTAGCGGATCGAGGTCTGCCGGTTCGCCCCGTTGGTATCGACCACGATCGCGCCGTAGTAGTCGAGCGCGAGGAGCAGGTTCTTCTTCCACGGTGGCTCGGAGGAGCCGTTGATCTGCGCCACCGGTGCGGTGAGCACGAATCGCTGGCCCATCTCCGGTGCGTCCGCCTCGCTGGCCGGGCACGGCTTTCCGTCGTTGCCGGCCGCCGGGTAGCTCTCGTTGCCCTGATGGTGGTCGGCGGTGCACGGCACGGCGATCGCGAGGGCGTGCCGGATGCTGAGCCCCTGCGGCGCCGCCTGGTCAAAGCCCGCGCCGAACAGCTCCTCGGCGCGCAGCGCACCGGCCTGCAGGGCGTCGTGGGCGGCGTCGGCGCCGACGCCTCCGCTTCCGGTCTCCACGCCATCGCCCGTCACGGTGGCGCTTCCGGCGTTGAGCGCGTGGATGACGCACGGGCGGCACGGCGCCGATGAGACCGAACGCACGCCCCACAGATCGTATTCGACTGGCGTGGAGCCGCTCTGGTCGACGATGCTGAGGTGGTGATCGGCATCGTTCTCGGGACGGACCCCCGCCGGGACGTGCACGCTGGTCGAGGCAGGACAGGTGTAGGAGCAGGCGAGCCTGTAGACCGGGTCCTTCGCCGAGCTGTAGTACACCGGCCAGCCGGTGCTGTCCTTGCCGGCGCTGATGTTCGACATGCCGTGCACCAGGATGTCCTTGACCATCGCCGCGGAGTCGTTGACGAGCGGCGGGTCCGGGGCGGTGGTGCTCCTCGGGGCCTGCCGGCTCCACGCCGTTGCCGGGCCGTCGGCGAACGGCGGGCACATGTAGCTCGGCATCGCGCCGAAGTTGACCGCGGCGGTCGCCAGCGATCCGCCGTAGCCTCCGCGCGCCGCCGCGCAGCTGAGCGTCGCGAAGGTCGACACCGACGGTGAGGAGCCGGGCGCGCCGGTGTCGGCGATCCCCTGCGCATCGAAGCACTGCGTCCCCGACAGGTTGTCGCACACCTCGTACTCGTACCTGGTACTCGCCGCGAGGTCGTAGGCCTCAAAGACGTTCTGCCCCGCACGCGGGGCGCTCGGTCCGGTCGTCCAGGGCGCGCCGGCCGCCGATGGGAACGGCCGCCATCGCGTCCACACCTCACAGCCGCCCGAGCACCGGGCCGGGGCGGTGGTGCCCAGTGCCGCGTTGCCGCTGGAGATGTCGGTCGCCGCCGTGGTCGCCGGCGTGCCCGCGCTCACCGCCGGCGGTGCGGTCTGGTCCGGCGTCGCGGCGATCGCGATCAGCACGCCCGCGCCCGTGGCGGAGCTCGGCTCGGTGGCACTCACCGGGCCGCTCGCAGTCGCGGGTCGGTCGGTCTCGGAGGCGACCAGCTCGCCGACCGCATCCCCACCGCTGCCGCTCACCGTTGCCCGCTCGGCGAAGCCCGCTGGCGCCGTCCACACCGCGCCAGGCCCGCCGACGGCGACGAACACGAGGGTCGCGCCGGGCGCGCTGGGAGTGATCGACGGTGCGGTGACCGTCTGCGATGGGGTCGACGAGACCTGGGTGGCGGCGGTCTCCACGAGGTCAGCCGCACCGGCGAAGTCGGTGATCACCATGTCCCAGTCGCCGTGCCCAGCGGCGGAGAAGGTGTCGGTCGGCGATGGCGAGCTTCCCACGATCTCGGAGAACGTCGCGGTCTCGGTCCGGACGCCTCGGGTCGCGGTCTGCCCCTCGGCGCCGGCCACCTCGGTCCACCCGGCCGGCGCCTTCACCACGGTTGAGCCGCCCTCGCGCACCGCGAGGGAGGCGAGCAGCAGGTCCCCTGGGTGGGTGATGGGCGGCGTGGCGACGGTGAGCCAGTCCGCGGGGCCCCCGCTCGCGGTGGAGGAGGACGCCGCGAGCGGGGTCGCCCCGGTCGCGGATGCGTCGGCGAGGCCGGCTCCGGCCCCGAGCGCACCCGTAAGCATCACCATCACGGCCGTCAACCGGCCAAGCCATCGCACTGCGTTCACGTCTCCCCGTCTCGTTGGCGTCCCGCACCCGACGCTACCAAAGCCGACAAAAACCGTCGAAAAGCTTCTCACCCCGGTCACAAATGGCTCCGGCGCGCCGATCGCCGCTTCGCGCGGGAGCCTCGCTAGGCTGCCGCGATCACGCCCGCTCTCGACCCACAGACGATCGTCTTCTTCCCCGAGGGCGCCTTCGGTCCGACGAACAACTGCGTCGGTATCGGCGACGTGCTGCGCCGACGGGGCCACCGCGTGGTCTTCATCGTCGAGGAGTCGTTCGCGGGCACCCTGCGGGCCAAGGGCTTCGAGGAACGGCTGATGCGGCTCGGACCGCCGCCCGAGGTCCCGGAGGCCCCCGGCCAGTTCTGGAAGGACTTCGTCCGCGAGACCGCGCCCGTGTTCCGCGCGAGCACGCTCGACCAGCTCGAGGGCTTCATCGCCCCGACGTGGCAGGCACTGATCGACGGCGCCCGGTACGTCGACGATCGCCTCGTCGAGATCATCGCCGAGCTGGCCCCGGATCTCCTGGTCGAGGACAACGTGTGCGCCTTTCCGGCGCTGCCGGCATCCGGTCGGCCCTGGGCGCGGATCATGTCCTGCAACCCGCTCGAGCTGCGCGACCCTGCCCTTCCGCCGGCCTTCTCCGGTCTGGCGACGGGTGACCGCTCGCAGTGGCGGGCCTTCGAGGCCGAGTACGAGCGCTGCGTCGGACCGCTGCAGCGTGAGTTCAACGCCTGGTGCGTGCAGCGCGGCGCCCCACCGCTTCCTGGGATCGACCTGATCCACGAATCACCGTGGCTGAACCTCGCGCTGTATCCCGACGAGCTGGGCTACGAGCGCAGTGAGCCGACCGCGCCGACCTGGCATACGCTGCAGACCTGCGTGCGCGCCACGGACGAGGCGTGGACGCCCCCTGAGCGAGACGGGCGCGCGCTCATCTATCTCAGCCTGGGGTCGCTCGGCTCCGCCGACCTCGAGCTCATGCAACAGCTCGTGGCGCTGCTGGCTGACACGCCGCACCGTTACATCGTCAGCGCCGGACCGCGCCACGACGAGTACGAGCTTGCCGAGAACATGATCGGCGCCGAGTTCCTTCCGCAGACGTCGGTTCTCCCTCACGTCGATGCGGTGATCACGCACGGCGGCAACAACACGGTCACCGAGTCGATGTGGTTCGGGCTGCCGATGATCCTGCTGCCGATCTTCTGGGATCAGCACGACAACGCCCAGCGAGTCGACGAGTGCGGGTACGGGATCCGCCTGGCGACGTATTCGCTCACCGCCGAGGCCCTCGCCGGCGCCCTTGACCGCGTGCTCACCGACTCCGCGCTGCGCGCCCGCAGCGCTGCGGCGGGCCAGCGGCTACGGGCGCATCCCGGGACGGTGCGCGCCGCAGAGCTGATCGAGCGCGTCGCGCTGAGCGGCGAGCCCGTCTCGCGCTGACCCGCCGGCGCGGGGTGGGTCCTCTCAGTCCTTGAGCGCCTTGGCCCGTTCGCGGATGATCTTCTTGGCGGCGGTCTCTCCGACCAGGCGCTCGGGGCGCAGCGTGCCGCTGGCCAGGGCGTCGATCGCCGGGAACCGGCCGGTGACAGCGCCCGTGGAGTCGAGCGCGATCACGGTCGTCTCCCCGCCCACCGGCGCGGCGGCGGTGGCGATGATCGTCACCGAGCCGCCCTCGGTGATGTTGCGCGCCGAGGCCATCAGCTTGCGCGCGGCGTGCGCGCTGAGGCCGTCGAGCGTGTCGATCAGCACGACGGCGTGACTGCCGCGGGCCGCCAGGCGACGGGCCTGGTCGACGACCGGCTCCAGCGCGCTCGCTCGGGCGTCCTCGGAGCCCGCCAGGCTCACTGCGCCGGTCGGCGCTGGCAGCGCGGAGTCGCCGTCGGACCAGTCTGTGATCTCCTCGGGACGGACGCCCGCCAGGGCGACCGAGACGGTGAGCTCGCTCTGGCCGGCGAGCGCCGCAGCCAAGGTCCGCAGCAGCTCCGTCTTTCCGGCCCGCGAGGCGCCGGTGATCGTCACCCGTGAACCGCGGCCGAACGGCGCGATCGTCTGGACCGCCTTCAGTGCCGCGTCGGCACCGGCGAGATCGATCAGCTGCGTGGGCAGGCTGGCGGGCAGATCGTCGAACCGGACGGTGTCGGCCTGCTCGGAGGCCGGCCGCCCGTTGATGCTCTCGATCCGGATCAGCGAGGCGTAGCGCTCCGACCGCCGGGGCGCACGCTTGGGCCCGGTCACCGTGTCGCCGGAGACGAGCTCGCAGCGCTTGACCTGGGCCGAGGAGATGTACACGTCGCCGTCTGCCGAGCCACCGAGACGGACGAAGCCCGAGCCGTTGGGAAGCACTTCGACGGTTCCCTCGACGGTCTCCTCGTCGGAATCGGCCGTCTCGGCTCGTTCCTCGCTGGCCTTGGCACGGCCACGACGGCTGCGCGCCGGCCTCTTCTCTTCCTCCGCTGAGGATTCCGCCGGCTCCTCGGCCGCGGGCGCATCATCGGCCTTCGGCGCCTCGTCAACCTCTGGCGCCTCCTCGGTGTCGGCCTTACGCGAGCGCGACCGGGAACGGCGCGGCTTGGGGGCCTCCTCGGCATCCTCCTTGTCGCTCTCGGGCTGCGCCTCGGCGTCGGCGGGCTGGTCGACCTCGCCCTCGGCCTTCTCCTCGCCCTCGGCCTTCCCCTCGCCCTCGGCGTCGGCGGCCGCCCGGCCGCTGCGACGGCTGCGTCGCCGCCGCGTGGTGGTCGCGGGCTCCTCCTCGGAAGCGTCCCCCTTACCGGCGGACGGGTCGCCGCCCTGCTTCTCGATGATGGCGTCGATCAACTCGTCGCGACGGAGGCGACGGTATCCGTCGATCGAGAGCTCGGATGCGATCGCGTGGAGGTCGGCGAGAGGGCTTTCGACCAGGGCACTGCGGTCAAGCACGGACATAGTGGGACTCCTTGGGATGATCGGTGGGCTCCGGTCGCGTAGGGACAGCGACCGGCGAACGTGCGGCCCGGAGGTTAGTACCCCGTCAGGCGGATCGCGTCGGCGCGACGGTTCCGTCGCCGCGCGCCCAGCGCAGCCGCTCCTCGACCTGGAGCGCGGGATCGATGGGATCAGTGCCCTCGAGCGCGTCCAGCACGACGAGGAAGTCGTGCGCCGCCGCGACGTCGTGCAGCCGCAGCATGTGCGCCCCGCTGCGCACGCCGTGGGCGACCGCCCCGAGGGTCCCCCCGAGCCGCTCGCGCGGCGCCCGGCCGGTGAGCGCTCCGACGAAGTCCTTGCGCGACACCGCGAGCAGCAACGGGCGCCCGAGCTCGTGCAGCGACCGCAGGGAGCGCAGCAGATCGATCGATTGCGCCGGGGTCTTGGAGAAGTCAGGGCCTGGGTCGACCATCAGCTGCTCGGGCGCCATCCCGCGGTCGACCGCCAGCTCGAGCCGCTGGGTGAGGAAGCGACGCACCTCGTCGACGATCAGACCGTCGAGCGCGCGGTCGTGCAGCCGCTGCTTGGGTGGGGCGATCGTGTGCATGACCACCAGGGCCGCCCCGGTCTGGGCGCACACGTCGGCGAGCTCGGGGTCGCGCAGTCCGCTGACGTCGTTGACGATCGAGGCGCCGGCGGCGATGGCCGCCCGCGCCACCGCAGGCTTGTAGGTGTCGACCGAGACTCGGACGTTCAGCGCGGAGCGGACGGCCTCGATCACCGGGACCACTCGCGTGATCTCCTCCTCGGCGGTCACCGCCGGCCGGTCGGTCGTTCCCGACTCGCCGCCGATGTCGATCACTGCGGCGCCGTCGGCGAGCTGGGCGGCGGCCAGCGCGACGCGCTCGTCCAGCGTCTGGTGCAGGCCCGCGTCTGAGAAGGAGTCGGGGGTCGCATTGACGATCCCCATGATCAGCGGCGTCGTCTCGCCGCCGAGCGTCAGCGAGCCGTCGCTGGTCAGCAGACGTCGCGGCGGACCGCTCACGCCGAGGTCGTCAGCCCTCAGAGGCGGCGCTCGAGCGCGCCAGCACCAGCGACTTGATCCGGTCGACCGTTGCGTCGGACATCCGCCGGATCTCCCAGTGGCTGAGCTTGAGCAGGCGCATCGGCGCGGTGGCGATGACGTCGGCGCTTCGAGGCTTGTGCTCGAGCAGCCCCATCTCGCCGATCACGTCACCGGCGGTCAGGTTGGCGACGACCGCGCCGTCGCGGACGACGTCGGCGGTGCCCTCCTCGATCGCGATCAACTCGGTCGCGTAGTCGCCCTGGCGCATCAGCACCTGACCCTGTGCGGCACTTGTCTCGGTGGCGAATGCCGACAGCCGTCGTGCCTCCTCGGCCGAGAGCTCCGAGAACAAGGGGATCGCGGTGAGCCGGGCGACGTCCACGAGCCGGGACCCTACCGGACTTCAGAGTGCCTGGACTTCGGCTGTGATGTCACTCACCGAAGCTTTGGCGTCGCCGAACAGCATCGAGGTCTTGGGGTCGTAGAAGAGTGGGTTGTCGATGCCAGCGAACCCGGAGGCCATCGAGCGTTTGAGCACGATCACGGCGGCGGAGCGGTCGACTTCGAGGATCGGCATGCCGTAGATCGGCGAGCCGGGTTCGTTCTTGGCGGCGGGGTTGGTGACGTCGTTGGCGCCGATGATCAGGGTGACGTCGGTGCGGCTGAACTCGGGGTTGATGTCATCCATCTCCCTGAGCAGGTCGTAGGGGACGTCGGCCTCCGCTAAGAGCACGTTCATATGACCGGGCATGCGCCCGGCGACAGGATGGATTGCGTACTTGACGGTGACGCCCTTGTTCTCCAGTGCCCGTTCGAGCTCGCGGACGGCGTGCTGGGCCTGGGCGACTGCCATCCCGTATCCGGGGGCGACCACGACCTGGCGGGCGTAGGAGAGCTGGATCGCGACGTCCGCGGCGGTGGTGGCGCGCACCGTTCCACCGGTCGGTGAGGTGCCGCCGGCGGGCGCCGCGACCTCGCCGCCGAACCCGCCGGCGACGATGCTCGGCACCGAGCGGTTCATCGCCTTGGCCATCTGGTCGGTGAGGATCGTGCCCGACGCGCCGACGATCATGCCCGCGACGATCATCACCGGATTGGACAATGCGACGCCGGTGGCCGCCGCCGACAGGCCGGTGAACGCGTTGAGCAGCGAGATCACCACCGGCATGTCCGCGCCGCCGATCGGCAGCACCAGCAGGTTGCCCAGCGCCGCGGAGCAGACCAGGATCCCGACGATGAACAACAGCTGGGAGTGGGTGCCCGCGCAGAGCACGACCGCCGAGCCGACCGCGACCAGGAGCAGCACCAGGTTCAGTACCGACTGCTGTGCTCCAGGCAGCTTGATCGGCCGGCCCGGGAGGAGCTCCTGCAGCTTGCCGAAGGCGATGCCCGAGCCCCAGAACGAGATCGAGCCGACGATCGCGCCGAACAGCTCGAAGATCTCCACCCGCAGCGGCCATCCGCCGAGATCGCCGTGGGCGAAGGCGTGGCGATACTCGACCCACGCGATCAGCGCCACCGCGCCGCCGCCGACGCCGTTGAACAGCGCCACCATCTGCGGCATCGCGGTCATCTTCACGTTCCTGGCCGCCGGCACGCCCACGGCAGTACCGATCGCGATGCCGACGATGATCAGCCACACCGTGCTCGAGCCGTGAAACTCGCCCCGGCGCAGCAGCGTGGCGACGACTGCCACCGCCATCCCGAGCGCGGCGATCTGGTTGCCCCGAACGGCGGTCCGCGGGCCGGTCAGCCCGCTCATGCCGTAGATCATCAGCCCGAAGGCGACGATGTAGCAGGCGTCGATGAAGTTCGTCGTCTGCAGGAACACCGTGGCGAGCGCCATGCTCACTTCTCCGCCTCCTCATCCCTGGGCGGATCCTTGTGCTTGAACATCCCGAGCATCCGGTCGGTGACCAGAAAGCCGCCCACGACGTTGATCGTGCCGAACGCGACCGCGATCACCAGCAGGATCTTCTCCAGCACCCCGTGGGACTCGCCCATCAGCAGGATGCCGCCGAGCACCACGATCCCGTGGATCGCGTTGGTGCCCGACATCAGCGGCGTGTGCAGCGTGTTGGGCACCTTGGAGATCACCGCATAGCCGACGAAGCCCGCCAGCACGAGCACCGCAAGATCGATGACGAGACTGTCCATCTAGAAGATCCCTTCCTTTCTGTCAGGCGGCGCCGGCGGCCTGCTTGGCGCCCTCGTGCACGATCTCTCCGCCGCGGGTGATGCAGGCGCCCGCGATGACCTCGTCCTCGAAGTCCAGCGACAGCTCGCCGTCCTCGCCGGTCATCAGCTTCAACAGCTCCTGCAGGTTGCGCGCGTACAGCTGGGAGGCGTGCTCGGCCATGCTCGACGGCACGTTGAGCGGCGCGCAGATCTTCACATCGTGGACCAGGACGGTCTGCCCAGGCTCAGACAGCGCGCAGTTGCCGCCCTGCTCGCCCGCCAGATCGACGATCACCGAGCCGGGCTTCATCAGCTTCACCGCTTCTTCGGTGACCAGGATCGGCGCGCGGCGGCCGGGCACCAGCGCGGTCGTGATCACGACGTCGACCTTGCCGATCGCCTCGGCCATCAGCTCCTGCTGGCGGGCCTGCTGCTCGGGCGTGAGCTCACGCGCATAGCCGCCCTGGCCCTCCAGGTCGCCACCGAGGTCGAACTCCAGGAACGTCGCGCCCAGCGACTGCACCTGCTCCTTGACCGCGGCGCGCACATCAAACCCCTGGACCACCGCTCCCAGCCGGCGCGCCGTGGCGATCGCCTGCAGGCCGGCGACTCCGGCACCGAGCACCAGCACCGTCGCCGGGCGGATCGTCCCTGCGGCGGTCATCAGCATCGGGTAGTAGCGGCCCAGCTCCTGAGCCCCGATCAAAGCCGACCGGTAGCCCGCGATGTTGGCCTGGCTGGAGAGCGCGTCCATCGACTGCGCGCGGCTGATCCGCGGCACCGCCTCCATCGCAAAGCTCGTCACCCCCGCGCGGGCGAGCGCCGCCACCCCGTCGCCGTTGGTCAGCGGGGCGAGAAAGCCCAGATACGTCGTCTCGGCGCCGAGCGCGGCGATCTCCTCCTCGCTGGGCGGCGCGACCTTCAACACGACATCCGCGGCCAGCGCCGCCGCCCCATCCACCAGCTGCGCCCCGGCCTGCGCAAACGCCTCATCCGGAATCACCGCGCCCACACCCGCACCCCGCTCCACCAGCACCTCGGTGGACTCCGCGGAGCGGAGCTTACGCACGACCTCGGGGACCAGCGCGACGCGCCTTTCGCCCTCGGCCGTCTCTCTCGGGACGCCGATCCTCATGGGGCGGCCAGACTACCGATCAGCACTTTGTGGCGCTGTGTCGTAGCTCACAAGCGTCTGTCATCTCAAACACACCGTTGGACGATGCGTCCGCCCCCAGGCCCGAGCTCTACGCGGGCGTGTGCTCCGTTGACCAATGCCAGCGCAGGGACGACGTGTCCGCAGTCGACGTCGAGGACGATTGGGATCGTCAGGTCACCGAGCGCGCTGTGGACCGCGTCGCGTTGGGTGAACCCGGGGCTGTCGGCGGCGTGCGTGCGGCCGATGAGGATGGCCCGAGCGTGCGTGAACCACCCCGCGAGCCGCATCGACCACAGATGACGCGCGATGTTCAGCGCCGCGTCCTCGGAGGCCTCGACGTAGACGATCAGGCCGTCCGCGCGGGCGCCCGATAACCCGCCGAGGTCGCCATACCGCGTGCCGGCCAGCGGCCCGAGCACCTCGATGCAGCCGCCGATCAGCCTTCCCTCCACTTCGAGCGCGTCGCCGCCGTGCAGCAGTGACCAGCCGCGGGCCGGCTCGTCGAGCGTGTACTCGGTCGATGCGGCGATCTCCGGTGAGTCCTGCCAGCGGTCGAACCCCGCCGCGGCAGATCGCACGCGCGGGGAGGCGGACTGCTCGATGGCCGCTCCCGCCGGGAGCGCGATGACCTCGTACCACGCCTTCTGCTCAGGGCCGAGGCGGTAGGGGGTGTCCATCAGGTTGTGGCCGTGCACCGTCGCCGTCGCCGTGAGCAGCGTGATCGGGGTGAGCAGCGTGGACATATCGGAGTAGCCCACCAGCCACGTGGGCTCGGCCGCCGCGATCGCCTCGAAGTCGAGGTGCGGCAGGGTCTCGACCGCCAGCTCTCCCCCCCATGGCGGCACGACCGCGGCGATCGACGGGTCGCACAGCATCCTGGTGAGCTCTAATGCTCGCTCGCGCGCCGGAGCGCTCGTCACCCCCTCGCCGTCCATGCAGTCTCCGACGACGACCTCATGTCCGCGCTCGCGCAGCCAGCCGACGCAGAACTCAAGACGCGGGCGCAGAGGTGCCTGCACCCCTGCCGATGGCGAGGTCACCCCGATGCGGTCGCCGGGGCGAAGTGGGCGCGGGTAGCGAATCGGCACGGTCGCGCGAGCCTACCCGGGCAGAATGGCCGGGTGCTCTCCGTGGGCGACATGTTGTTTCTGGTGGCGGCAGGGGTGCTCGCCGGGATCGTCGGCACCGCGGGCGCGATCACCTCGCTCGTCTCCTTCCCGGCGTTGCTGCTGGCGGGCGTGCCGGCGTTCGGCGCGAACGTCGCCAACATCGTCGCGATCACCACGACCTGGCCGGGGTCGGCTCTCAGCTCGCGTCTCGAGCTCACGGGCCGCGCCGGATGGCTGTGGCGCTATGGCGCGATCGCAGCCGCCGGTGGTGCGGCGGGGACTGCGTTGCTGCTCTCCACGCCGAGCGGCGCCTTCAGGCGCATCGTGCCGTTCCTGGTCGCCGCGGGCGCGCTCGCGCTGCTGGCCACCCCGCGGCTGCGGCGGCTGTCGGGCGCCGGAGGTGCGCACCGTGACCCCGTCTGGATGGCGGTCGCGCTGCTGGTCATCTCCGTCTACAACGGCTACTTCGGCGCGGGCTCCGGGGTGATGACGCTCGCGCTGCTGCTGGTCGCGTCAGACGACCGGCTGCCTGTCGCCAATGCGCTGAAGAACATGCTGGTGGGCGCGGCGACGGTTGTCGCCGCGGTTGGGCTCGCCGTGTTCGCCTCGGTCCGCTGGGGGGCCGTGGTCCCGCTGGGGATCGGAGCGTTCCTCGGGGCGATGATCGGCCCGCGCGTGACCCGCCGGATGCCCGAGCGAGCGCTGCGGATCGCGGTGGCGGCCGTCGGGCTCGGCCTGGCGGTCCAGCTGTGGCTCACCCACGGGTCGTGAGCGCCGCCACCGCCCTCTGGGGCGCGACGAACGGCAACGTGGTCCCGGTCAGCGCGAGCAGCGCCTCGCCAGTGACCCAGACGGGCGTCACCGATTGCCCGCGCGCGTAGCTCACCGCACCGGTTCGGCTGACGAGCCCGACGAGATAGCCGAGCGGCGTGTGGCCGTCGCGTCGCAGCGTCGATGGGCTCACCCCCGCGGCGATCAGGCCCTGGATCGCCCATGCGGTCGACTGCGCATTGGAGCCCGCGCCCGGAGCCGAGGGGAACCCTCCATCGCGATCCTGGTCCTGGCGCAGGTAGTCCACCGCGCGCCGGCGGGCGCGGCTGATCGTCGCGGCGGAGGAGCCGGTCCCGCCCGCCGCGCAGTGCAGCGCTTCGAGGACCGCGCCGGTGTCATCGGCATCGCTCTGAGAGCCGCGCCCGGCGAACCCGTAGCCGCCGTCACGGTTGGACTCGGCGGCCAGCCATCTCGCGGCGCGGTCCTCGAGCGCCGGCGCCGAGCGCTGATCGGCGGCACACAGCGCGAGCACACCGAACGCGGTGAGGTTGACGAGCTTGCCGACGGCGCCCTGCCGCGAGACGCGGCGCGCGAGCTCTGACGCGAGGTCCTGGCCGCCGACCGTCGTCACCGAAGCGCCGCCGGCGCGCAGCGCGAGGATCGTGCGCTCGAGAGATCCGCTATCGGTCGCTGAGGCGTGGCGCTGCAGATACTGCAGGACGGTCGCATCCGAGGCATGGCGTCGCAGCGTGGCGACATCGATTCCGTCCGAGGCCAGGCCGAGCGCCGCCCAGCCGGAGAAGAGCGCAGCGGAACGTTGCCCGGGGGCCTCGCCGAACCCGCCGTCGGGGTTCTCGGCGCGCTGCAGATAGGCGGCGGCCCGGTGCGCGGCGGCCGCCACCGACGACGCGTCAGGCGCTCCCGCGCCGATTCGCAGGACGGAGCCGCGGCCGGACGCCGGCAGCAGCACCAGCAGCGAGACGGCGAGCGCCGCGAGTCCCGTCAGTCCGTACCGCTTCGCGCGGCTCATGATCCGCCGCCGGTCAGGGGCACCGCGTAGTGGGTGGCGCCATGCACCGCCAGGGCGAAGTGACCGGCGAGGGAACGGGGGGTGAGGGCGCGGACCGCCGCGCGGACCCCGGCGGCGTCCGTGCCGGTGACCAACCACGTGGGCGCCGGGTCGTCTGAGTTGGCGGTCGCCGCGATCAGGCCTGAACCGGGCCCGAGCGTTTTGACCACCTGGCCCGCGGCGTTCTCCAGGCCGATCTCCTTGCCGCCCGCCATCACCCGGGCATAGACGCCGCTTGCCCCGGGCCCGTGCTTGACCAGCTGGGCCGCCACTTCGCCGTAGAGCTCGTGCCACGTGCCGATGTTGATCGACAGCGTGTCCGGGCCCGAGCCGTAGCCCGGGCCCCCGGGCGAGGCGACGACACCGTCGCGTCGCAGCTGCCGCGTGATCGACGCGCACTGCGACTTGAATCCGGCGCCGCACTCGAGCGTCGTCGGATAGCGCTGGCCGTTGATCCCGCTGGTGAACGGCTCCGGGAAGGAGCCGACCACCGCTGCGATCGTCCCGGCGGCGCTCTGATCGTGCAGATCCAGCCACACCTGGTCGCCCTTGTGGACCTGGGTGTCGGCGGCCGACTTGGTCGTGTGGACGCCGTTGACGAACAGCGTCCAGCGCTCGGGCGGTGTGGCGCTCTGACCGGCTACCGAGACGACGCCGCTGCTCGTACTGCCCAGCGGCACCGGCTTGGTCGTCACCTTCTGGAAGCGGCGCTTGAGCAACGCGAGGTCCGTCTCCCCGTTTCCGGGCTTGGACGCCGAGATGAAACCGATCTGCCGCGTGCCGAAGTCCTGGGTCACCCGCAGGCGCACGGCGCCCGCCTTCAGTCCCAGACCGAAGCCGCAGCCCGCGCAGGCCAGTGATGTGGCGAGCACGATCAGGACTGCGGCCAGGGCCCGGGACCTGCTCATCTCGCTACTTGACGACCTTGATGGTCGTCGCGGCCGAACGAATGTCGCCCCTGGCCGACACGACGAGCGTCAGCGTCGCCGAGCTGGTGCCCGAGACGGTGAACCGCAGCTCGCCTCTGGGGGAGGTCTTCGACCGGGTCAGCTTCGGCCGGCCACCGTGCATCGTCGACCAGGTCCAAGCGGCGTGCCACGACCGCAGCGGCTTCGTCGCGCTGCCCTTGCCGGCGTAGACGAACGCCCGCAGGTCGAACGGCCTGCCCGCCGTCACCGTCGCCGGCGCCTTGACCACGATCGGCTTCGGCGCCGCGCCCTTGGCCGGGACGGGTGCGAACAACAGCGATTCGCCCTTGGCCAGCGTGGTGTCGCAGATGCCCTTGGACGCCAGGCGGTCGTTGACGTAGAAACCCCAATAGGAGCCTTTGGAGAAGCTGAGCTTGGTCCCGAGGATCGTCGAGACGTCGATCCCGAGACCCTTGAAGTAGCTGCCGTCCCACCGCCCATGGGTGGCGCGAGCCAGGGCCCCCGCGGCGGAGTCGGCCGGACAGCTGCCCGACGGGGTGCCGCCCTTGGTGATCGAGCCGCTCGTCGGAGCGCTGACCGTCCTGGTCTGCAGCAGCGTCCGGGTCGCGCCTTCGACTCGGACGGAGACCGAGGGTGCAGATCCGGAAGCGAGTGCGGTGGACGCGAGCGTGAGTCCGGCGGCCAGCGGCGCACCGGTCAACAGGAGGGAACGTCGGAGCTTCATTGGAGAGCCACCCCTTTCCACGAGGGCTTTGGCGGGATGGTCGGAGGCTGGTCTCCTGGCTTCCGGGCCTATCGGTCGCGCCTTCCCGGTTGGCGGATGCCTGACCAGTGGCGGAGTGCGACCGACGTCCCCGGTCACAGTGGCGGGTCCGCGCCGGCTTCTCACCGGCTTCCCATGACCACCGACCCTGAACGGCGAACGATCGTAGCTGCTCGCCACACCCCATCATGCCAGTCGGTGTCTGCGAGACTGACCGGTGATGACGGTCAACCTCACGCGCATCTATACGCGTCACGGCGATGGTGGCGACACCCACCTGGGCGACATGAGCCGGGTGCCGAAGACCCACCACCGCATCGAGGCCTACGGCACCGTCGATGAGCTGAACTCGCAGGTCGGCTGGGCGCGCACGCTGGAGGACATGCCGCGCCTCTACGAGGCGTGGCTCGCTCGCGTCCAGAACGATCTGTTCGACGTCGGTGCGGACATCGCCGCTCCCGAGGACGCCGCGCGTGAGCGGCTGCGCGTGATCCCCGAGCAGACCGCGTGGCTCGAAGCTCGCTGCGACGAGATCAACGCGACGCTCGAGCCGCTGCGCTCGTTCGTGCTGCCCGGTGGAACCCCGGCGGCCGCAGCGCTCCACGTCTGCCGCACCGTCTGCCGGCGTGCCGAGCGCACGGCGATCTCCTGCGGCGAGGACTGCTCGCCGGAGGTCGTCCGCTATCTCAACCGGCTGTCGGACCTGCTGTTCATCCTCAGCCGAGGAGCGAACGCTCAGTCCGGGAGCGGCGAGCCGCTGTGGGAGCCGGGCCGCTACCGCGAGCCGGAGGGCGGCGCAGCAGCAGGCTGAGACCCGTCGCGCAGGAGAAGCTCAGCGCCACGATGGCCGTGGCGGCGGTGGTGAACGCGGCGTGCGAGCCGGCAAAGCCGATCGCAGCGTGCGGCCGGCTGACGACCACGACGAGGCCGACGCCGATCACAGCGAGCAGCGTGAGGACCGGAGGCACCAGCACCTGCGCGATCGAGGACCTTGCGCTCGCCTGTGAGAGCTTGGCCGCCAGCTTCGGCCGGTGCGCTTCGTAGGTCCACAGCGCGCCCAGCGCGACGAGTGTCCAGGTCACCGCAACCCCAAAGCCGCCGACGATGTCGGACGGGTAGTGGGCTCCGAGCGCGAGCAGCGAGTAGACGACGCCGATCACGAACAACGCCATCACCCCCGACACGGCGGGCCTCAGGCGGCCCGGCAGGCAGATGATCAGCGCGAGCGCCAGCGACACCGCTGCGGTGGTATGCCCGCTCGGCCAGGTGGCGTTGGAGAGCACGATCCCGGGAACGGTCACGTGGTCGCGAGGTCCGGCGGTGAGCGGCTTGAGCAGTTCCGTCGTCCCGTTGGCGCCGATCAGCAGCGCCAGCGCCGTCGCCGCGAGCCGGCGGCGGCCCCTCACGATGGCGAGCAGAATCGGCGTCGCTGCGAGCACCACGTAATGCGACGGGTCGCACAGCCACACGAATGCCTGCGCGATCCAGTCGACGCGGGGGCGGTTGAGCGCCAGGAAGCCGAGCAGGATGTTGACGTCGACGCGTCGCAGCCACCCGATCTCGTGTGCGGCGTACCAGGTGAGCGCGAGCGCGACCACGCCGAGGCCGGCTCCGAGGAACGCCATCCGTGCGCGCCGTGGAATGCTCACCCCACGAGCGTATTGCGCCCAGCGCTCAGAAGTTGAAGAAAACTATGAGTCCTGCTGCGACGGCGCCGTGGATCCGGTCTGGGCTCCGCTGGAGCGGGTGATCCGGAATTCCGGGGCCGTCCCGGTGCGCCGCATGTGGGAGTACAGCTCGAGATCCTCCGGTGAGGCGACCTCGACGCTCACCCCCTCGGCGATGCGAACGCGCGTGGCCTCGTAGAGCAGTTCCTGGTAGCGGGCGCCGTCGCCCGCGGGCGCGGCCGGCTCGTGCGGCCCGTGGACGGAGTGCGCCGGCGCGGCGAGGTTGGAGCTCTCCACGTCGAGGTCGTAGCCGCAGAAATGCAGCAGCCAGCGACGGCCGCGAGCGAGCTTGTCGGCGTCGAGGCGGACATCGGCACGCGGATCGGCGCCGCGGACGCCGCGCTCGGAACGCAGGGTCGCTCCCTGCTCGGTGAGGACCGCCGCCAGTCGCTCGTAGTTGCGCAGGTACGGAGCGGGCACGATCGCGACCGGTCCATCCCCGGTCTGCTCGCCGTGGATCGCGCGGGCGACCGTGCCGACGAGGACATAGTCGATGCGCGACGTGTTCAGCCAGCGCAGGACGGTGACCCATCCGGGCTGGAGGTGCTCGAGTCCATGTGCGGGGGTGAGCGGAGCGGTGTCGATCTCCGGGGTGCGGTGGCGCAGAAGCATGCGCTCAGGTTTCGCGCTTGGCCGCACGGTTCCTGCCTGTGTCCCGGACGGACCGCCCGCCGCACGCTGTACGCTCGCTCGGCGAGCGAACGCATGGATCAAGAGTCCCTCACGCGGCGACGCGCGCAACGCGCGCAGGAGCGCCGCCGCCGTCAGCGGCGCCGCCGAATCGCCGCGGCCGCGGCGCTCGCAGCGACGATCGGGATCGTCGTCCTGATCGTGGTGGTCTCTCTCCCACGATCCTCCCATCCGGCCCACACGACGACCCAGCGGGATGCAGGCAGATCCGGTGCCGGGTCTCATCATCACCCCCGGCGGGTGGCGCACGTCACCCACGCCGTCCGCACCGGTGCGCGCATCGGTCCGGCGACCGGGCAGCCGGGCCACGCGGTCGCTCCGATCCTGATGTACCACGTCATCAACCCGCCCCCCGCCGGAGCGCCATACCCGGGCCTGTACGTTCCCCGCGGCGAGTTCCTCGAGCAGATGCTCGCCCTCAAGCACGCCGGCTATCACCCGGTGACGCTCGACGACCTGTGGGCGAACTGGCGCCACGGCAACCGGCTGCCGAGCAAGCCGATCGTGATCACGTTCGACAACGGCTATCGCTCGCAGTACACGAACGCGCGGCCGATCCTCCACAGCCTGCATTGGACCGCGGTCCTCAATACGCAGCTGAGCGGCCTGCCGCCGTCCCAGGGAGGGCTGACCACCGCGCAGTTCCGCGGCCTTCTCGCCGCCGGATGGGAGCTGGACACCCAGGGCATCAGCCATGCCGACCTGGTCACCGAGGATGCGGCCGGGCTGCGCTTCCAGATCGACCATGCCCGGACGGTGTTGCAGCGTCGCTACCACGTGCCGGTGCGCTGGTTCTGTTACCCGTCGGGGCAGTACGACTCGACGGTGATCGACGCCGTCCGTGCCGCCGGGTTCGTCGGCTCCACCACGGTGGTGCCCGGATGGGCCGCTCGCGGTGACGACCCCTATGCGCTTCCGCGACTGCGTGTGCTCGGCGGCACCAGCGGCTCGCAACTGCTGGCGCAGATCGAGGCGGCCCAGGGCGCTGCCGCGCCCCCGGGCTCCTACGAGACCAATTGACCGGCGGCCCGGATGACGAGCGTCACGCACCCGCCCGAGCAGCCCTGGTCGCGGACCAATGCCTTCGGACAGCGCGCCCTGCTCGTGCGCCGGCCCAGGGCGGCCGTCGGAATCGTCGTCTCGCTGCTTGTGGTGGCGGTGGCGACCGCGGCGATCTCGCTGCTCAAGCAGGTCGCGCCGGTCGTCTCGCTGGGTGTCGTCTACCTGCCCGCGGTGCTGCTGGTCTCGATCTACTGGGGGATCTCGCTCGGGTTGCTGTGCTCGCTGCTCAGTGCGGCCGCGTTCAACTACTTCCACGTTCCCCCCACCGGCCGCTTCACGATCGCCCGGGGCAGCAACTGGGTGGCGCTGGTCGCGTTCGTCGTGGTCGCGCTCGCGGTCTCCGCGGTGGCCGAGCTCGCCCGATCACGTGCCCTGGAGGCCGATCGGCGCCGCCGCGAGGCCGATCTCGCCGCCGCGATGGCCCGTGAGCTGCTGCTCGGCGAGGACACGCCGCGCGCGCTGGGCTCGACCGCGCGTCGCGTCGCCGAGGCGCTCGGTCTCAGCGCGGCGGCGATCACCACCACCCCGCTCGCCGAGCTCGACCCCAGCGAGCTGGCCCGCCGGCTGGTGATCCCGCTGCGGTTGGCCGACGGCGAGACCGCGGGGGCACTCCTCGTTCCGCTGGATGTCAGCCCCGACACCGTGTTGCGGCTCACCGACCAGGTCGCCCCGACGCTCGCCGCGCTGGTCGGGATCGCTCGGCGTCGCGACGCGCTCCAGGCCCAGCGCGTGCAGACTGAGGCGCTGCGGCGCTCCGACGACATCAAGACGGCGCTGCTGCGGGCGGTCTCCCATGACCTGCGCACCCCGCTGACCTCGGTGGTGGCGGCCGGGCATGCGCTCGGCTCGGAGTCGCTGGATCCCGAGGAGCGCGCCGAGCTGTCGGAGTCCGTCGTTTTGGAGGCGACCCGTCTGGCCGACCTCGTCGACAAGCTGCTCGACCTCTCCAAGCTGCAGGCAGGCGCCGCCCCGCCGCGCACCGACTGGGTCTCGGTCGAGGAGCTGATCACCGCGGCTGCCGAGACGGGCCTGCGCGAGCCGCTCAACTACGCGCTGTCGGTCGACCCCGGCGTCCCGGAGATCCGCGCCGATGCCGCCCAACTCGAGCGGGCGGTCGCCAACCTGCTGGAGAACGCCCGCCGTTACAGCGGCGGTGAGCCGGTGCACGTGCACATTCGCACCGCCCGTGCCACCCGCGACGGCGAGGGCGAGCAGGTGCTGATCTCGGTCGTCGATCAGGGGCCGGGAATCCCGCCGGCCGAACAGCCTCGGATCTTCGAGCCGTTCTATCGAGTGCCGGCGACCAGCTCTCACGGCCGCAGCGTGGCGCCCGCTCGGGCGATCGGATCGGGGTTGGGGCTCGCGATCGTCAAGGGCTTCGTCGAGGCGAACGGTGGCACCATCTCGGTCGCCTCGCTCCCCGGCCAGGGGACGAGCTTCACGATCGCACTGCCGATCGCTGAGGCGACGGGCGGGGAGCGCGCGGGGACTGAAGCCACGACATGACCGATCCGCAGAAAGCCACCGGACATACCGCAACCCACCGCCCACGGGTTCTCGTCTGCGATGACGAGACTCAGATCCTGCGCGCGTTGCGGGTGATCCTGCGTGACGCCGGGTTCGAGGCCCTGCCCGCGTCGACCGGCGAGGAGGCGCTCGACGTCGCGGCGGTGTCCCGTCCCGAGGCGGGCATCATCGATCTCGTCCTGCCCGACATGGACGGGATCGAGCTGTGCCGCCGGCTGCGCGAGTGGACCGATGTCCCGTTGCTCGTGCTCTCCGCGGTCGACGACGAGGACGCCAAGGTGCGGGCGCTCGCGGTCGGGGCCGACGACTACGTGACCAAGCCGTTCGGGCCCCGGGAGCTGATCGCCCGGCTGCAGGCGAACATGCGCCGGATCGAGCCCGAGCGCGACTCGCCGGTGATCGCCACCGGCGAGCTCTCCATCGATCTCGCCTCGCGCACCGTGACGGTCGCCGGCGAGGAGGTGCGGCTCACGCCCACCGAGTTCAGCCTGCTGGCGCTGCTGGCGCGCAACCGCGGCCGGTTGATGACCCACCGCGACCTGCTCGTCTCGGTCTGGGGCGCCGGATATGGCGATGACACCCAGGTGCTGCGGGCACACATCGCCAACCTGCGCCGCAAGCTCGACCAGGCGGGCGGCGAGCGGACCGACGCGGGGCAGACGAGCGGGGTCGTGTCACGCGGGTACATCCGCACCGACGCCGGCGTTGGCTATAGGTTCGCGGCATGACCGATCAAGATCCGATCCGCCGGCGGATTCGGTTTTCCAAGGCGGTATCGTCGCGATCGGACACCGTGAAGCCGCAACCACCGATTGACTCCGACTCCGGGACGACGCGATCGGGCAAGCGCAGCTTCAACGAGGCCGCGCACAAGCTCGGCCATGTCGCCGTCGGCCCCGCACCTCGCCGGAAGGAGCACACGCCGTCCGACGCGTTCCGCGCCGCCACCGACGACGACCGCGACGTCGTCGCCCACGCGGGCAAGCTCGTCCTCTCCCTTGGCGCGCTCGGCGTCGTCTACGGCGACCTCGGCACCAGCCCCCTGTACACCGTCCAGACGCTGTTCAGCCATCAGTACCGCGACACGGTCCATGCGACGCCGGTCGGGGTCTACGGAGTCACCTCGCTGGTGTTCTGGGCGCTGATCATCATCGCCTCGATCAAGTACGCCGGGGTGATCATGCGCGCCCACAACCGCGGGGACGGTGGGGTCATGGCACTCGCCGCCCTCATCCGCCGCAAGCGGATCCCGCGCTCCGCGGTGCTGGTCGAGTCTCGGTCTGCTTGGCGCGGGACTGTTCCTGGGAGACGGGATGATCACTCCGGCGATCACCGTCACCTCGGCGATCGAGGGCCTCAGGGTCGCCACGCCCGGCATCGCGCCGTTGGTCGTGCCGATCGCGCTGGTGATCCTCATCGGGCTGTTCCTGGTGCAGAGGTTCGGGACCGGGGCCGTCGGCTGGCTGTTCGGTCCGGTCCTGCTCCTGTGGTTTTTGGTGATCGGCGTCCTCGGCGCGGGTCAGGTCGTGGCGCATCCCGCCGTGTTGCAGGCGCTGTCGCCGACCTGGGGCGCGCAGTTCATCCTCGACCACGGGGTCCATGCGTGGCTGACGCTGGGCGCCGTCGTCCTGTGTGTCACCGGCGCCGAGGCGCTGTACGCCGACCGCGGGCACTTCGGTGCGGGACCGATCCGGATCGCTTGGTTCGCCATCGTCCTGCCCGGCGTGATGCTCAACTACCTCGGACAGGGCGCGCTGATCCTGGCACATCACGGCGACGCCCGCAACCCCTTCTTCCTGCTCGCGCCCGCCTGGGCGCAGCTGCCACTTGTCGTCCTGGCGACGCTCGCCTCCGTGATCGCCTCTCAGTCAGTGATCAGCGGCGCCTTCTCGGTGGCCCGCCAGGCCGTCCAGCTCGGCTTCCTGCCGCGGCTGCAAGTGGTGCACACCTCCGAGACGGAGGGGCAGATCTTCGTCCCGATGGTCAACTGGGCGCTGATGATCGGCGTCGTCGTGCTCGTGCTCGTCTTCCGCTCCTCCACCCGCCTGACCGACCTGTACGGCATGGCGGTGACCGGCACGTTCGTGCTCGACACGACTCTGTTCGTCGCGGTCGCCCACTCCCTGTGGCAGACCAAGCCCTGGAAGCTGGCGGCCTCTCGCCGCGCTCTTCTACATCGTCGAGCTCTCGTTCTTCACCTCGAACCTCACGAAGATCCCGCACGGCGCTTGGATCCCGCTGATCGTCGGCCTCTGCGTCGCCCAGATCATGTACACGTGGCAGGTTGGGCGCGAGCTGATCACCCGGCGACGCAACCAGGCCGAGGGCTCGCTGCAGGAGTTCCTCGAGGGTCTGTGCGAGGCCGAGGCGCCACGGATCGTGCGCCTACCCGGCACCGCGATCTTCCTCGCCCCGAGCAAGGCGACGACCCCGCTCGCCCTGCGCGCCCAGGTCGAGCACTACCACGCCTTCCAGGAGAAGGTGGTGATCGTCTCACTCGACACCGTCGCCATCCCCCACGTCGATCCCGACGATCGCTTCAGCGTCGAGCGCGTCGGCAAGGGCCTGTTCAAGATCCACCACATCACCATCCACGTCGGCTACCGCGACCGCCAGAACATCCCCGAGCAGCTCACCCTCGCCCGCAAGCGCGGCCTGCTCGAGCGCAACCTCGACCTCGAGCACGCCTCCTACTTCATCTCCCGCATGACCATCAAGCCCGAGAACGACCCGGGCATGCCCCGCTGGCGCAAGAAGCTCTTCGTGCTGATGGCGCGCAACTCGTCGAGCCCGATCGATCACTTCGGGCTGCCGGGGAACCGGACGGTTCTGAGCGGGTCGCAGATCGCGCTGTAGCTGTTTGTGGGGTTGGGCGGCTGGGGTTGGGCTGGCTGGGGCTGGCTGGCGTCTGGGTGGTGTGTGCGTGGGGTTCGCGATGTGGCATGCCGTGACGTCGGCCGTCAAGCAGCGCCCGCAGTTTTGGGGCTGCTTTTGAGGTGGGTGGCGCTGCTGTGACTGCCGTCGTCCCGTCATGCCATTGGCAGTGAGGTCGGGCCCACTTCGTGTGCACGACCTCGCACCAACTGGGGAGTGTGGGGCGGCGCTTTTCGCCCACTCGCGACGGGGTTCGCGTCTGGTTGGGTGATCTTCTCCGTGAGGCGCACCGGATCGCCCGCGCGGCCTTGGCGGGTGCGGTGTGTGGGTGAATGTCTCCGCGTTGGGCCGGCCGGAGCGCCGAATCGCCCGGCGCGCGGGCGTGGCGACCCAAAGATGGCCGATCCGGGCTCCATACGCGCCCAAATCGGCCAAATCACGTCGCAGCAACGCCCCTCGGACGACCCACACCAGTCCAAGTGCGGGGCGCACTTGCGCTACCCACCCACGCCCAGGGTCACCCGACCACCCTCCTCGCAGAGTGACGCCCGAGGCCACCCCTCGACACCCACGCCCGCGTCCCGCGACAATGCGGTAACACACCAGGGACCCGATCGGCGGATGACGAGGAGGCACCGGACATGACCGAGGACTACACCCTTTCCATTGGCACGCACGCGACGCCCGACGAGGGTCGCTGCGCGATGGAATGGGTCAGCTACCTCGCCGGCGAGGAGCACTCGGACTCTCCTGTGTGCGTCAGCCCGGTGCTGCGAGCGCTGTGCATCGCGCTCAACGACGGCCTGCCGAACGGACCGCGCCAGCGCCTCCGTCCCTATCTGACGCGGACGATCGGCACCGCCGGCGACGGGCTGGACGAGCGGCGCGCGTGGCTGGCGATGGACTGGCTGATCCGCACCTACGCGCCGCACTGGCTGTCGCTGGTCTCGCTTGACGTGCATGCCGCGCGGCTGGCGAACCGGCCGCAGATCACGGGTGCCCGTCCGCTGCACGCCGCGCTTGACCCGCTGGAGCAGGCGCGTGTCGCAGCGCGCCGGTCCCGGGCCGCCGCCTTCACGGCCGGCGGCAACCCGATCACCAGCTGGGCGGCTCAGGTGCGGCTCGGGCGCGCCGGACGCGAGGCCGCGTGGGCGTGCGCGGGCGCGGCGGTCTGGGCCGCGGCGCGCCTCGGGGTCGGCGAGCAGGACGGCGACCTGGCGCGGGCCGCCGCGCGTTCGCTCGCCGGCGACGCGGCGGCGGTGGCGGTGCGCCGCTTGCGTGCCGACGACGTGTGCGGCGGCCTCACCGGCCGTGACGCGCTGGGCACGGCGCTGGGTCCGACCCTGCAGTCGCTCGCCGACTCGTCGATCGAACTGCTCGATCGCATGCTGCCCACAGAGCCGCTCGGGCTGCCGGAGCGCCGGCCCCAGGCCACCTCCGACGAGGCGGCCGGGTACAGCGCCGCAGCGGTCTGAGCGGAGGCGTGGCCGACGCGGACCGCATCGCCGGCCGTCTGGAGCAGCTGTGGCAGATCGCGCGCGGCCCCGGCGGCGGAGCCGATCGGCCCGCGTACTCCGAGGCGGAGGCTCAGGCGGCGCGGCTGGTCGCCGGCTGGGCGCGGGAGCTCGGCCTCCAAGCCGCGATCGACCCCCACGGCAACCTGTGGGCGCTGCCCCCTGATCACGACGGTGCACTGCTCACCTCGGGCTCGCACGTCGACACCGTCCCCGACGGCGGCCGCTACGACGGAGCGCTCGGCACCGTGCTGGCACTCGAGCTCGCCGCGGAGCTGTCCGCCGAGTCCGCCGCGGCGGGCGCACGGCCCGCGCTGCTCGTGTGCGCGGCCGAGGAGGCTCCGCGGTTCGGCGCCGGCACCGTCGGCTCGCGCTTGCTGGCCGGCTCCCTGATCGAGTCCGAGCTCGTCGAGCTGCACGACGCGCAGGGCGTGAGCGCCGCCCGGGCGCGAGACGAGTACCTGGGCCGGCTCGCCGACCTCCCCCGCCTCGAGCGGCCGCCGCTGGATCGGATCCGCGCTCACGCCGAGGTACACGTCGCGCTGCGCGCCGGTCCCGACGAGCTCGGGATCGTGACCCGGGTCGCCGCGCCGCGCCGCCTGGAGATCATCGTCACCGGGGAAGCCGGCCACGCCGGCGAGATCGGGATGGACGAGCGGCGCGATGCGCTTGCCGCGGCGGCCGAGATCGTGCTCGCCGTCGAGCGGGCGGCTCGCGCCGAGCCGCGGCCGACCGTCGCCACCGTCGGCACGCTCTCGGTCTCCCCCGGGGCGGTGAGCGTGATCCCGGGCGCGGCACGGCTCGGCATCGACATGCGCGCCGTCGAGCCCGAGCCGCTGGACCGGCTCGAGGCATCGATCCGGGAGGCCGTGGACGCGACCGGTGCGCGGCGCGGCGTGCAGACGCGGACCAGATTGACCCGCGGTGGGACGCCGGTCGCACTCGATCCCGAACTGGCGCGGCAGGCGCTCGCCGCGGCGTCGGCCCGCTCGGTTGCGGCCGCGGAGACTTGGTCCGGCGCCGGCCACGATGTCCAGCACATCGCTGCCTATGCACCCGCCCTGCTCGTGTTCGTCCCCCTGCGCGGCGGGCAGAGCCACACCCCCCAGGAGGGCGCCGACATGGCCGACATCCTCGCCGTGTCCGACGTGATCAGCGACGTCATGCGCACCAAGCTGATCGACTAACTCGCGGGACTTCAGTCAGGCCTCCGGAGAACAACCTCACCAAACGCCGCTGTTCCTGTCATGATGCACCACTTGTTGCGACTTGCGGTGAGGGAGGAGAGCCCGCCATCGACCATAGGCCCCGGCTGGGGAGCCGGGGTTCAGATCAATGCGGGGGCCGGCGGTGGCTGCCCGTCCGAGAGGTGAAATGAGGATGCGTACCGATTCCCGTCGTCTCGATGCTGCCCGCGAGGGCCGCTCGGAGCTCGAGAACCACTACATCGACGAGCTCGTCGCCGGCCGGCTCGGCCGACGTGAGTTCCTGCGCCGCGGTGCGGCGCTCGGCATGTCGGCCGGCGTCATGGGCGCCGTGCTCTCCGCGTGCGGCAGCGCGAACAAGACCGGCGGCGGGGGCGCCGCGACCACCTCGAGCTCCGCGGGCGGCAGCACGACCCCGGCGACCAAGGGCGGGACGATGCGGCTCGCCAGTCAGGTCCCGTCGGGAGCGGTCAACCCGCTGACGGTGTCCGACGCCGGCGGCCTGTGCATGCTCGCGATGACCGGCGAGTTCCTCACCCTCGACAACAACCAGGCGCTCCAGCTGCAGCCGATGCTCGCGACGAGCTGGAAGGCGAGCAACGGCGGCTCGGTCTGGACCTTCAAGATCCGCCAGGGCGTCAAGTTCCACGACGGCAGCGCGCTCACGGCCGACGACGTCGTGTGGACGATCCAGCAGCTCGCCGACAAGAAGAACGCCTCCAACGCGCTCTCCACGTTCAGCGGCGTGCTCACCCCGGCGGGCGTGCGCAAGGTCGACAGCCACACCGTCGAGTTCCACCTCGAGGCGGCGAACGGCAACTTCCCGTATCTCGTCTCCTCCGACAACTACAACGCGATCATCGTGCCCAAGGGGACCGACTGGGGCAAGTGGCAGAAGACGTTCATCGGGACGGGTCCGTTCAAGCTCGGCAGCTACACGCAGAACCAGGGCGCCTCGTTCACGGCCAACCCGGACTACTGGGGTGGCAAGCCGAACATCGACACCGCCCAGTTCAGCTTCTACGCCAGCCAGGCGCCGCAGATCACCGCGCTGTCGGGCGGCAACGTCGACGTGATCGTGCAGTTCGTCGCGCAGGGCGCCCAGGCGCTCACCAACAGCTCGAACTACAACATCATCAAGCTGAAGTCGTCCAATCACCGCGAGCTGTCGATGCGCTGCGACCAGGCGCCGTTCAACGACCCGCGGGTGCGCGAGGCCGTCGCGCTCAGCCTCGATCGCCCGGCGATGGTCAGCGCGCTGCTCCAGAGCCTGGGCCAGGTCGGCAACGACAGCCCCTTCGCGCCGAAGTTCCCCTCGACCGACACGAGCGTCCCGCAGCGCGCCCAGGATCTGGCCAAGGCCAAGGCGCTGCTGTCCGCCGCCGGCCACTCGAAGGTCTCGGCGACCCTGTTCACCGAGCAGTACGAGGAGATCCCGGCCCTGGCCCAGGTCATTCAGCAGTCGGCGTCGAAGATCGGCGTCAACATCAAGCTGAAGGTCGAGACCCAGTCGGCCTACTACGGCAAGGCGACGTTCGGCAACTCCGACTGGCTCGACGGCACGATGAGCCTCGTCGACTACGGCGACCGCGGTGTGCCGAACGTGTTCCTGGAGGCGCCCCTGGCCACGGGAGGCCCGTGGAACGCAGCGCACTTCAACAACAAGCAGTACGACGCCCTGGTCAAGCAGTACGTCGCGTCCGTCGACCTCTCCTCCCAGAAGTCGATCGCGGGCAAGATCGAGAGGCTGCTGCTGGCCCAGACACCCGATGGTCATCCCGTACTTCATCGACGGGCTGTGCGCGACGACCAAGAAGGTGAGCGGGGTCTCTCCGACCTCGATCTCACAGGTGTTCCTGCACAAGGCATCGATCTCGGCGTAGGAACCGGGCCCGGGACCGCATCGTGCTCGGCTTCGTCCTCAAGCGAATCGCGCTCGCGATCATCACGCTGATCATCCTCAGCCTGATCGTGTTCTTCGCGGCGCAGGTCCTCCCGGGTGACCCCGGCCGGGAGGTCCTGGGGCCACTCGCGGCTCAGTCCGCGGTGCGCGCGCTCGATCACCAGCTCGGCACCGACCGGTCGGTGATCGCCCAGTACGGGACGTGGTTCGGGCACATCGTGACCGGGAACTTCGGCACCTCGACGCAGTTCCAGTCGGCGATCGGGCCCCTGCTGGGCAAGGCGGTCGTCAATTCGCTCAAGCTGGCGGCTCTCGCGTTTGTGATCGTGGTCCCGCTCGGCATCTTCGGCGGGGTCGTCGCGGCGCTGCGCTACGGCACTCGCGTCGACCGCGTGATCAGCGTGTTCGGTCTTTCGGCGACCGTGATCCCCGAGGTCGTCTCGGGGATCATCCTGATCGCGGTATTCGGCCTGTGGCTGAACGTCCTGCCGGTGGAAGCGAGCGGAGGCAGCGGCTTCGGCGGCACGATCTATCACCTGATCCTGCCCGCGATCCCGCTCGTCCTGATCCTGTTCGGTTACATCCAGCAGATGGCGCGCGCGGGCACGATCGAGGCGCTGAACTCCGACTACGCGCGAACGGCGACGCTCAAGGGGCTGCCACGAAGAACGATGATCCGCCGCCATATCCTGCGCAACTCGCTGCTGCCGACGATCACGGTGATCGCGAGCCAGACGGGATACCTGATCGGCGGCCTCGTGCTCGTGGAGACCCTGTTCCGTTGGAACGGGGTCGGGACGCTCCTGTTCAACGCCGCGACCCACAAGGACTTCGCGATGCTCGAGGCCGGTGTGATCGTGATCGGCGCCGCGTACATGATCGTGACGCTCGTCGCCGACGTCCTGTACTCCCTGCTGAACCCCCGAATTCGGGTGGCGGGCGCCGCATGAGCCTCAGTGCGGTCCCGGTCGAATCGGCTGCCGCGCTGGAGGCCGCCCGCGGCGCTCCAGACCTTCGTCGCGAGTTCATCCGCTCGCTCGTGCGCCAGCCGGCATTCATGATCGGCTCGGCGATCATCCTTTTCTGGGTGATCTCCGCGATCTTCGGCTCGCTGTTCGCGGGGAGTCCGTACGGTCAGAACCTCCTGTCGATCAACAAGGGACCGTCCGGGGCGCACTGGTTCGGCACCGACCAACTCGGGCGAGACATGCTCGCGCGCGTGATCGTCGGCTCTCGCGACGTGTTGATCGTGGCGCCGCTGGCCACCCTGCTCGGGACCATTCTCGGGACGATCCTCGGCCTGCTGATGGGCTATTTCCGCGGACTGTTCGACGATGTCATCGGGCGGATCGTCGAGGCGTTCCTGGCGCTGCCGCTCGTCGTCACCGGGATCCTCGGCGTGATCGCCCTCGGGGGCTCGAACGTCACGCTGATCATCGTCATCGGGATCGTGTTCACCCCACTGATCGCCCGCACGGTGCGAGCTGCGGTGCTCGGCGAGCGTGACCTCGACTACGTGGCTGCAGCCAAGCTGCGCGGTGAGAGCTCGGCGTACATCATGTTCGCTGAGATCCTGCCCAACATGCTGGCCCCGATCATGGTCGAGTTCACCGTGCGCGTCGGGTATGCGGTGTTCACGATCGTGACGCTCTCGTTCCTCGGCTTCGGGTTGCAGCCGCCGTCGCCCAACTGGGGCGCCGACATCTCCAACAACTACCAGCTGATCACGAGCGGGTACTGGTGGGAGTCCCTGTTCGACGCGCTCGCCATCGCCACGCTGGTGATCGGGATCAACATGTTCGCCACCTCGGTCGAATCGGCGCTGGACGCCTCATGAGCGACGCCACCGACGACAACCCCGAGCGCGACCCGACCGGCGGTATCGCGATCCGGCGGCGCCGCGGTGGCGGAGGCGCCGGATGCGCTGACGCTCGAGCACCTCGAGATCGGCTACCGGGTGCGCGGGAACATGCAGCGCATCGTCCGCGACGTCTCGCTGCACGTCACCCGGGGCGAGTCGGTCGGTCTGGTCGGCGAGTCCGGTTGCGGCAAGTCGACGATCGCGATGGCGATCGTCCGCTATCTCGCCCGCAACGGCCGGGTGACCGGCGGGCGGATCGAGGTGGACGGCCGCGACGTGCTGTCGCTGCGCGAGGAGGAGCTGCGAAAGCTGCGAGCCCGCTCTGTCTCGATGGTCTACCAGGAGCCCGGTCGGGCGCTGAACCCCTCGCTGGTCATCGGGCGTCAGGTCGCCGAGGTCTACGAGATCGCCGGGGAGAGCCGCGACACCGCGAAGGCGCATGCGCTCGAGGTCCTCCAGCGGGTGCGAATCGCGGATGCGACTTCGGTGATGGGCCGCTATCCGCATCAGCTCTCTGGGGGCATGCTGCAGCGGGTGGTGATCGCGATGGCGCTCGCCGCCGAGCCCTCGCTGCTCATCCTTGACGAGCCGACAACCGCACTCGACGCGACGGTCGAAGCCGAGGTCCTCGAGCTCATCCGAGGCCTGCGCCAGGACACCGGCACGTCGCTGCTGTTCATCAGCCACAACCTGGGTGTGATCGCGCGGATGTGCGACCGGGTCGGAGTCCTGTATGCGGGCGAGCTCGTCGAGGAGGGAGAGGCCACCCAGGTCTTCCGCTCCCCCCGGCACCCCTACACGGTCGGGCTGCTGCGCTCGATCCCGCGCCGGGAGCCCGTCGACGACCGCTCCGGTGCGTCTGCAGGCAAGCGCCCGGCGCTGGCCACCATTCCCGGCTCGCTGCCGGCCCCTGGTTCGGTCATCGCGGGCTGCATCTTCGCTGAGCGCTGTGGGTTGGCCGAGCAGCGCTGCCACGACGAGGCACCGCCGATGTATGAGCTCGGCGGCGGTCGCGGGTCGCGCTGCCACTTCCACGAGCGCGCTCAGTCCGTCCCCGTGGTGACCACCGAGAGCGAGCCAGGCCAGGACGACTCAGCGCCGGAGCTGGCTCCGGTCGATCTGACGCCGGAGACCGACGGCCCGGTGATCCGCATCCGGGGCGCGTCAAAGACGTTCCGCCAGGATGGCGAGCTGATCCGCGGGCTCAAGGGCGTCGATCTCGACCTCGCGGCCGGCGAGACGATCGGGCTGGTCGGCGAGTCGGGCAGCGGCAAGACCACGCTCGCGCGGGTGATCATGGGATTGATCGGCCCCGACGAAGGAGCGGAGCTGACGCTCGACGGCCGCCCGTTGGCGCCGCTGGCAACCCAGCGCTCCGCCGAGGATCAGAAGGCGCTGCAGCTCGTCTTCCAGAACCCCGACTCCGCGCTCAACCGGCGCCACTCGGTGCGAGGGCTCATCGGGCGCTCGCTCTCCAAGCTTGCCGGGCTGAGCGGTGAGGCGCTCGAGTCACGGTTGCGCGAGCTCGTCGCGGCGGTGCGTCTGCCCGAGCGCTACCTGCCGATGCGCCCCCAGCAGCTCTCGGGCGGCCTGAAGCAGCGGGTCGCCATCGCCCGGGCATTCGCCGGCGAGCCGCGCGTCGTCGTCTGCGACGAGCCGACTTCGGCGCTCGACGTCTCGGTTCAGGCGGCGATCCTCAACCTGCTCACCGAGCTGCAGCGTTCCCAGCGCGTCGCCTATCTGTTCATCAGCCATGACCTCGGGGTCGTGCGCTACCTGGCCGACCGCATCGTGGTCCTGTATCTCGGCCGGGTGATGGAGGTCGGCCCGGCCGAGAAGGTCTTCGCCGGCCCCCACAACCCCTACACCGAGGCCCTGCTCTCAGCGGTGCCGAGCCTGGACGATCTCGACCGGCTCCGCATCCGACTGGAGGGCGAGATCCCCAGCGCGGCGAACCCGCCGTCGGGCTGCCCGTTCCAGACGCGCTGCCCGCGCAAGATCGGGGAGATCTGCGAGACGACGGAGCCGGAGCTCGTCGAGGAGGAGCCGGGGCACGGGATCCGTTGTCACATCCCGCTGGCTGAGCTGCGCCGGCTCCAGACCGCCGACGGAGCCAACGGCGCCGGCCCCGCCAACCATGCCGGCGCGCCTGCCTCCGAAGGGCCTGCCACGACAGGCTCGCCCCCGGCCTAGCAGCGCGCGCGACCGCGTCCGGCCCTCGGACGGACACTCGGTTCGGGTCGCGCGTGGCAGCGCGACGAGCAGCCCGATCGTGATCAGCATCGATGGGACGATCGCGGCGAGGTAGGCGAGGTGGGGACCTGCGTGCTGGGAGATCACCCCTGCGGACAGCGGCGTCAGTACGTTGGCTGCCGCCCAGGCGCCGCCGAGCAGGCCGAACACAGCGCCACCGCCGCCGGACCCGCTCTCACGACCGGAGCCGGCCACGTTGTAGGCGACGACGCTGATCGCGCCGCGCGGCGCCGCGGTCAACATCAGCCCCGCTATCAGCACGGCCGGCGCGGAGCTCACCAGCGCCGGGGTGAGCGCGATCGCCCCCAGCCCGGTGACGACCATGTTGATCAGCGGCGTGTGGCCCCGGGCACCGACCGCGACGAATGAGCAGCTCACGAGGATGTAGCCGATCGCGCACGCCGAGAAGACAAGGCCGATCGAAGCTGTGGACACGCCGTCGCGGTGCAGCCCGCTGGCGATCAGCAGCTGGGTGGCGCCGCTGAGCGCACCGGAGACGATCAGCGAGCCCGCACCGGCGATCACCCGGCGGTCTCGCAGCAATCCCGTGACCGGGACGCGCGCGGCGCGACCGCCGTCGGGCGCCTGCGCCGGTCCCGGATCGACGTCGCGCCGTCCAGGCGCGAGCACGAGGGCGACGGTGACGGTGGCCGCCGCGACGGCGATGAGCGTGAACGGGACCGCACGCGAGGCGCCCGCTGCGAGCAGGCCGCCCAGAGTCGGGCCGACCATGGTTCCCACCGACGAGACGATGACCGCAGGCCCGACCCGGCGAGGGCCCCCGAGCTCGGTCAGCCACGCGGCGCCGGCCGTCCACAGCATGCCGAACGAGACGCCGTACACCGCACGACCGGCGAGCAGCGCGCCCAGGGTGCCGCCGCACCCGAGCAGGCACCCGATGACGAGCAGCACCCCGGAGGCGATCGCCACCCGGCGGGCGCCGAACCGGTCGGCGAGCATCCCGGCGGGCATCGAGACCGCGACCGTCGCCAGCGCGGGCAGCGAGAGCACAAACGCCGACGCGGACGCGCTCAGGCCGAACTCGCTCGCCATCCGCGGCAGCAGGGGCACGATCGCGGTCTGGTTGAGACCGGAGACGAAGAACAGTGCGTCGACGATGAGCGCGACGGCGGCGGTCCCGCTGGACAGACGGCGGGCGCGGGCGGGGATCAGAGAAGTGGACGGCATCGGTTCAGGTGGGGATGACTTGACGATCGGTGGGGTGGACGGCGTCGGGCAGACAAGATACGATCGCAAACGCAGGGTGTTACATGACGGTTTTGAGCAGTTACGATCGACTAAATGGATCAAAGCGCGATTGACCTGAAGAACCTGCGCGCCCTCGTCGCCGTCGCCGACGAGAGCTCGTTCCGTGGAGCCGCGCGCACGCTCGGCTACACCCAGTCCGCGGTGTCCCACCAGATCGCGACGCTCGAGCGCGGGCTCGAGGCGCCGCTGTTCACCCGGCCCGGTGGGCGCGGGGCGATCACTCTCACGACGGCGGGCGAGGTCGTCTACCGCCGCGCTCTGAGGGTCCTGGGCGAGGTGGAGACGCTCGGCGCCGACGTCTCGGCTCTCCGGACCGGCGAGCGCCAGACGCTGCAGATCGGGACCTTCCAGACCGCTACGACCGAGCTCCTGCCCCCTGCGCTGCGCGAGCTGCGCGGTCACTGGCCCGACGTCGAGGTCGTCCTCTCCGAGATCCAGACCAACGCACGCGCGTTCGACGACCTGGCCGCCGGGGAGCTCGATGTCGCGTTCCTGATCAACCCGATCCCCGACGAGCGGATCCGGTCGATCCCGCTGCTGGAGGACCCGTGGGTGATCGTCACCCGGCGCGACTCAGAGCTCGCCTCCGCGGATGACCCGACCTTCGACCTGCTCGACGGCGTCGACGTCGTGGCCTGGAACCGGCGGTGGCGTACCCAGATCGAGCTCGAAGAGGCCTGGCGGCGCCGTGCGATCCGTCCCAACGTCGTCTACCGCACCGACGACAACCTCGCGCTGCAGCGGCTGGTCGGCGCAGGCTTCGGCCACGCCTTCCTGGACCGGTTGGGCGCCACCGGTCTGGTGGAGCCGTCGCTCACCTGGCTGGAGCCGCGCGAGATCCTCCTGCAGCGCACGATCGCGCTCTGCCTGCCACGCCACCGCGACCTCAGCCTCGTCGCCCTGACCCTGATGGATTCCGTCCGTACCCAGTACGGCGCCTGAGCCGATGACAGCCCTCCCCTCTCCACGGAGCTTGAAGCGATGACCGCCCTCTCTTCCCCGCCGGCCCCGGACACCACGCTCACCATGCAGGCCTGCGTCCTGCGCAAGCCCGGTCAACTGGGCATCGAGACCGTCACCCTCGCGTCGCCGCGCGCCGGGGAGGTGCGGGTGCGGATCGCGGCGGCGGGCGTCTGCCACTCCGACCTGCACCTCGTCGACGGCGCGCTTGGCCCCGGGCGCTGGCCGCTGGTGCCCGGACACGAGGGAGCAGGCATCGTCGAAGCCGTCGGCGACGGGGTCACGCACGTCTCCCCGGGCGACCACGTCGTGTTCAGCCTCGTCTCGCCGTGCGGCGCCTGTCCCGCCTGCCGAGCCGGCCGGCGCACGCTGTGCGGGCCGGCGGGAGCGCTCGGGGTCGCCGGGATGCTCGGCGACGGCACCTCCCGGCTCACCGCACAGGACGGGACGATCCTCCAGCACGGATTCACCGTCGCCTGTTTCGCCGAACACGCCGTGGTCAATGCGGCGGGCGCCATCCCGATTGCCGCCGACGTGCCGCTCTGGCAGGCGGCGCTGCTCGGCTGTGGTGTGCTCACCGGCTTCGGCGCGGTGACGCATGCCGCAGGGGTCAAGATCGGCGAGCGAGTGTGCGTCGTGGGCTGCGGCGGGGTCGGGTTGCAGGTGATCGCCGCGGCTCGTCTCGCCGGGGCGGGCACGATCGTGGCCATCGACCGGCGCCCTGAGAAGCTCGCGCGAGCGCTGCGCGGTGGCGCGACCCACGTGATCGATGCGAGCGCCGGCGACGCGGCCCGCGAGGTGCTCGCCATCACCGGTGGCGTCGACCACGCGTTCGAGGTCGTCGGCAGCCCGGCGACGATCCGGCTCGCCTGGGACGCGCTCGCCCCCGGCGGAACGGCGGTCGTCGTCGGCCTGGCGCCCCCCGGCGTGGAGGTCTCGCTCCCCGCCATCGAGCTGCTCTCTGAGAAGGCGCTGATCGGCAGCTACTACGGCTCCGCCGATCCGGCAGAGACACTTCCGGGGCTCGTCGAGCTCGTGCGGGCCGGCCGGCTCGAGGTGGCGGGCGTCGTCTCGCACCTGATCGGGCTGTCTGACCTCCCCAGCGCCCTCGATCGCCTGCGCACAGGCGAGGGTGGCCGCTCGATCATCGTCATGGACCCCGAGATCGCGGGGATCGAGGCGATCGGTGAGATTCCCACCCCTGAGGAGGCACGATGAGCCACGCACCCTTCGACGGCCGGATCGGCGAGGGCTGGAGCGGTACCGACCCCGACGGCGCGCACGTCAATCTGGTGCTCGCCGAGCGCGGGTCGCCGACCCACGCGGCACTGGTGGGAACGCTGACCGCCCCGTCACCCGGTCATACACCGATCCTGGTCGTCGTCGGCGAGGACAAGGACCACTACGAGCCCGTGTGGCCGCCCACGATCATGATGAACAAGGCGACCGCGCTGGAGGAGCGCCACCAGACGATCACCTGGGGGGCTGGACAGCTCGGCATCGCCCAGGGCGTGCTCGATGCCGTCGCGGAGGATCTGATTCCCTGCAGCGGCGGCATCCTCGTCTTCATCGCCATCTACATCGATCCGGGCGCCGACGACGAGACCGCCGTCCGGCGCGCCTCACGCGCCGCGACGCTCAAGGCGGTCCGGGTGGCGGCCCGGGGCCGTGACCCGGAGGCGGCCCGCGCGCTCGTGGAGCGGCGGGACTCGGTGACGAGCCCGTTCTATGCAGGGCAGCCGTGAAGATCACCGGGATCTCGGTGCAGCACCTGAGTCTCGGGCTGGACCCGCCGTTCCTCGCGGCGTGGGACCCCTCCCCCCGGACGAACTTTGACGCGGCGATCGTGCGCGTCGAGACCGATGAGGGAATCACCGGGGTCGCCAGCGGGGACGCGATGGCGGGCCTGGCGGACTATGAGCATCTGTTCCTGGGCCGTGACCCGCTCGCTCTCGCGGCGCACGCCCGCACGCTGGAGACGATCGCGTTTCACGCGGGCCGCTGCTGGCCGCTGGAGGCGGCGCTGTGGGACATCGCCGGCCAGGCGCTCGGAGTCCCGGTCGCCTCGCTGCTCGGAGGCGCCGGCGACCGCCTGCCCGCCTATGCCTCGCTTGGCGAGCTGCGCTCCCCCGGGGCACGCGCCGAGGACGCGCGGGCGCTGCTCCAGGACGGCTTTCGCGCCGCCAAGGTCCGGATCGCGCGGGACCGGATCCCCGAGGGCATCGCCGTGGTGCGTGCGATCCGCGACGCCGTCGGCGACGCGCTGGCGATCATGGTCGACCTCAACCAGGGCTGGCGGATGGCCGGCGACATCGTGCCCGGGCTCGGCCCCCAAGCGGCCCGCGCCGTGATCGACGAGCTCGCCGAGCTCGACGTCCTGTGGGTCGAGGAGCCGCTCGCCTCCGAGGACCTGGCCGGCCTGCGGATGCTCCGCCAGACGACCGGATGCCGTATCGCCGGCGGCGAGATGGCGGCCAGCTTCGGCGAGCTGCGCCGGGCACTCGACGCCGACGCCTTCGACGTGCTTCAGCCCGACGTGGTGCTCGCGCTCGGGATCAGCGCAGCGCGGACGCTCGCCGAGCTCGCGCTGCGATCCAACCGCTGGTTCACGCCACATACCTGGACCAACGGGATCGGCCTGCTGGCCAACCTGCACGTCGTCTGCGGGGTCGGCGGCGGTCCGTTCGTCGAGTTCCCGTATGACCCGCCGGGCTGGACCCCGGCCCGGCGTGACTTCATGCTCGCCGAGCCGGTGACGATCGATCGCGACGGGATGCTCGTCATCCCCGACCGGCCCGGGCTGGGAATCGTTCTCGACGAGGCGGCAGTCGCCGCACTGGAGGTGGCGCGATGAGCGTCCACACACGGCGCGTGGCCTTCATCGGCCTGGGCCACATGGGCGGCCACATGTGCCGCCACGTCTGCACCGCCGGGCACGAGGTGACGGCGTTCGACCTCAACCCCACCGCGCTGCGCGCCGCCCGGCGTGACGGCGCCCGCCCGGCGCGATCAATCGCCGACTGCGTCGCGAATGCCGAGGTGCTGATCACGAGCCTCCCCGGGCCACCGGAGGTCCAGGCGGTGCTGTGTGGCGCTGAGGGCGCGATCGCCCAGATGGACCGCGGCGGGCTGGTCATCGACATGAGCACCAGCTCCCGCGAGGTCGGACGCTCGGTGCTCACCACCGCCCGCGTCCATGGCGCGGAGTTCGTCGACGCGCCGGTCGCCGGTCAGACGATCGGGGCCGAGGCGGGAACCCTGGCGATCTATGCCGGGGGCACCAAGCGGGCCTTTCGGCGGGCGGTGCCGCTGCTGGAGGCGATGGGCGACCCCCAGCGCATCCTGCACATGGGGCCGAGCGGGACCGGCTATGCGGTCAAGCTGCTGCTCAACCAACTGTGGTTCATGCACGCGGTCGCCACCGCGGAGACGCTCACGGTGGGCGTCAAGGCCGGCGTGCCGCTCGATCGTCTGCACACCGCGCTGGTCAACTCACCCGCCAACTCGGTCTTTCTCGAGCGCGACGTGCGCATGGTGCTCGACGACGGCGATTACGACGAGGGCTTTGCGATGAAGCTCGTGACCAAGGACCTCGGGCTCGCCGTCGAACTGGCTCGCGACTCCGGGGTCCCGGTCGAGATGTTGGGCCTCGTGGAGCAGATCCATCGGCGCGCCCGTCTCGTCTACGGCGACACCGCCGGCGAGATCAGCGCGGTGCGGCTCTACGAGGACGTGGCCGACGCACCGCTGCGCTTCCGCCCCTGACCCGCGGCCGGACGCGCCGCGATCAGCGCCCCGGAGCGGGCCGCACCATCAGCCGCTGATCGGGCGCCTGGAAGCCGAACTGCTCATAGAGCCCGTGGGCGTCGGACGTGTGGAGCAACCACTGCATCCGCGATCCCGCGTCGTCGCCCACCATCGCCTCGACGAGCATCTTGCCGATCCCTCGGCCGCGATGGGCGGGGTCGACGATCACATCGGACAGGTACGCGTGAGCGACGCCATCCGACAACGCCCGCGCGAACCCCACCTGGGCGCCCGTCTCGGCATCGTAGACGCCGGCGACTCGCCACGCACCGTCAAGTTGGGTCTCCACGTCGGCGCGGGTGCGCCAGCGCAGCCAGTAGGCCTCGACCGACAGCATTCGCCACACCCAGTCACGGTCGACTCGCCCCAGCTCCACACTCGCTTCGTAGCCCATGACGCGAGCGTACGCACGCATCCCGTCCGCGAACGGAGCGAATCATTCGCCGTCGTTGGGCATGTCGGCCACCGGCGGCGGGGCGGGTCAGGAGGACACGCCGGGGACGACGAGCCCCGATTCGTAGGCGATCACGACCAGTTGCGCCCGGTCACGTGCGCTCAGCTTGGCGAACAGACGGGCCACATGGGTCTTGGCGGTGAGCGGCGAGACCACCAGCGTCTCCGCGATCTCCGCGTTGGATGCGCCGCGGCCGACGAGTGCCAGGACCTCGCGCTCACGCGGGGTGAGCGGCTCGATCCGCGCGGCCGCCTCGCCGACCGGCACGCCGCCACCTCCGCCGGCCACGAACGCCTCGATCAGCCGTCGCGTGAGGCGCGGCGCGAGCAGAGCCTCTCCGGCGGCGACCACGCGGACGGCGGAGAGGAGATCCGCAGGCTCGAGGTCCTTGAGCAGAAACCCCGATGCTCCCGCTCGCAGCGCGCCGAAGACGTACTCGTCGAGCTCGAACGTCGTGAGCACGACGACGCGCGTGCATTGCAGCTCGGGGTCCGCGGTGATCCGCGAGGTCGCCTGCAGCCCGTCGAGACCGGGCATGCGGATGTCCATCAGCACCACCTGCGGCCGGTGCGAGCGCACCAACGCGACCGCGGCCTCCCCGTCCGCGGCCTCGGCCACGACCTTGATGTCGGGCTCGGAGTCCAGCAGCGCCCTGAAGCCGGCCCTCACCAGGGTCTGATCGTCGGCGATCGCGACCGTGATCACGCGCTCACCGCCACATCGGGCACCGGCATCCGCGCCCGGACCGCGAACCCGCCGTCCGGCCCGTCACCGGCCTCAAGGCTGCCTCCGAGCGCCCGCGCTCGCTCGCGCATTCCCTGCAGACCGTTGCCGAGTGCGTCGGCGGCTTCGGGGCCGGCGCCCCGGCCGTCGTCGGCGATCTCGACCAGCAACGCACCCCCGCGGCGCTCCACCGACACCCGGGCGTGGGTCGCGCCGCTGTGGCGCGCGATGTTCGTCACCGCCTCCTGCACGATCCGGTAGGAGGCGTGGTGGATCGCCGCCGGCACCGGCCCGACCTCCCGCACGTCGAGCTCGATCGCGACGCCGGCGGCGCGGACTCCGTCGAGCAGCCGCTCGAGGTCGCCCAGGCCGCCCGCCGGTGCCAGCGGAGCCGACTCGGAGGGCTCACGGAGCGCCGCGAGCGTCGATCGCAGCTCGGCCAGCGCCTCGCCGCTCACACGCTTGATGTCGCGCAGTGCCCGGTGCGCCTGGTCGGGATCGCGCTCCAGCAGGTGTGCCGCGACTCCGGCCTGGACGTTGATGGCGGTCATCCCGTGGGCGACGACGTCGTGGATCTCGTGTGCGATGCGCAGCCGCTCGTCGGCGAACCGGCGCAGCGTCTCCTGTTCACGCAGGTCGGCAGCCCGCTCGGCCGACTCGCGGCGGGCGCGCAGCGAGTCACCGGCGGCGACCGCCACCAGACAGAGGACGAGGTTGCGCACGATCAGGCCGGCGGTGTGCTGCAGGCCGCTGGAGAACGGCAGGACGCCGGCGAGCACCCCGGGTACGCAGATCGCGGCGATCCAGAGCGCACGGCGCCGGTCGTAGCGGCGGGCAAGCTCGAACACGGCGATCATCGGCAGCAGCACCACCGTGTTGCCGGGGTGCAACTGCCACATGACGAGCACGACGCCCGCGACGATCAGGGCGACGAGCGGCGCCATCGAGACGCGGCGTCGCGCGGCGAGCGGCACGCAGACAAGGACCGCGCAGGCGACGTTCAGCGGGGTCAGCGGGTTGCCCGCGTGTCCGACGACCGCATCGAGCACGAACACCGGCGGCAGCACGGCGACCGGTGCCCAGTCGGTCACCCACTGCGGCGGGGCTCGCCTCGCCACGTTCATGCCGTGACGGGCCTGCCCCGCGGGCGCCGGCGCCGCACCGGCGCCCACCAGTTCAGGCGCCCGAGCAGCGCCATCAGCGAGGGCACCAGCAGCGACCGCACGACGAAGGCGTCGAGCAGGACGCCGACGGCCACGGCGACGCCGATCTGCTGGATGAACGAGATCTCGCTTGTCGAGAAGGCGCCGATGGCCACTGCGAGCAGGATCGCAGCCCCGGTGACGACCCGTCCGGTCGCCCCCAGACCGGCGGCCACCGCTTCGCGCTCCTGCGCCGCGGTGAGCGACCCGGTCTGCCCGGGGGCGGCGAGCAGCCGCTCCCGTGCCTCGCGGATGCGGGCGAGCAGGAACACCCCGTAGTCGGTCGACAGCGCGAACACGACCGTCGCCGAGACGACGAAGTCGGTCGGCTCCACCCCACCGTCGGAGGTGTAGTGCAACAGCCCGGTGAGCCGGCCGTGCTGGTAGACGACGACGATCGCCGAGAGCGCGGCGCCGACCGTCAGCAGGTTCATGACGATCGCCTTGAGCGGGAGCACGAATGAGCCGGTCATCAGCCACAGGATGAGGAAGGTCAGCGCCGCCAGCAGGCCGAGGGTGAGCGGTAGCTGGGAGCTGATCGCCTGTTGCTGGTCGATGAACTCGGCCGCGTCGCCGGTCACCCGCGCCGTGAACGGACGGGGCGTGGCGCGGATCTGACGCACGACCGCCTGGGCGCGCACGCCGCTGGAGTCACCATGGACCTGGGCGACCAGCTGCCAGGTCGAGTGGCCGAGGTCGCGCAGCGCCGGCGTGCCGTCGACGTCAGCGATCTCGCCGACCCGGTGAGCGAACGCCTGCACCTGGGCCCCGGCCGAACTCGGCGCGGAGATGGCGACCGTGACCGGTGCGTCGGTCGACGCCCCGAAGTCACGGCTGAGCGCGCCGGAGACGACGCGAGCGCTCTGGCCCGTCGGGACGACGGACGGATCGTTGGACGGCGACCACGTGACCGACAGCGCGGGAACCGCTGCCGCGGCCATCACCACGGCGGTGAGCAGCGCCACCGGCCCGGGCCGCCGCATGACGGCGTGCGCGAGCCGGTACCAGCGGCCGTTGCCGCGGGCGGCACGCTCGGCGTCGCCGCGGGCGAGCTTGCGGCCCCACAGGCCGAGCAGCGCCGGGGAGATGCAGACGGCGGCGGCCGCTGCGACGAGCGCACAGATCGCTCCCGCGAGGCCCATCGACTTCAGGAATTCCAGCGGGAACAGGGTCAGCGTGGCCAGCGCCGCGGCGACGGTGGCCGCGCTGAACAGGACGGTGCGGCCGGCGTGGCTCATCGTCTCGGAGATCGCGTCGGCCGTCTCACGACCGGCGGCGAGCTCCTCCCGGAACCGGGTGACGATGAACAGCGTGTAGTCGACGGCGAGCCCGAGCCCGAGACCGATCACCAGGTTGAGGGCGTAGATCGAGAGCCCGTAGAGCTCGTTGACGCCCCGCATGACCAGGAACGTCCCGAGCACCGTGGAGACGCCGACGACGACCGGCATGAGCGCCGCACGGCCGCGGAAGAGCAGGATCGAGAGGATGATGAGCAGCGGCGCGGCGAGCAGTTCGGCGAATCCGAGGTCCTTGGTGATCGTGGAGCCGACCTGCTGGGCGGCGACCGCGCCGCCGCCCACCGACACCGACCGGTCAGCGGCGAAGGCGTCCATCGTCGCCGACGCGACATCGGCGTCCGACGCCGATGCGCTGATCGTCCCCGCGACGAACCCCTCGCGTCCGTTCGGCGCGATTCCGGCGATCGTGGCGTGGGCGATCCCGTCGATCCGGGCGAGCCGCGCCCGCGCACCGGCGAGCGCCCCGTGCCCGGCCGCGGAGCGGGCACCCTGCGGGGTGCGCACGAGCAGCACCACGCCCGCCGCCGGTTCGGCTCCGGTGGCCCGTTCGATCTGGCGGATGGCGATCTGCGAACCCGCGCCCGACGGCGCAAAGCCGCCCGAGCTCCGGAGGGAGCCGGCGACCGGTCCGCCGATCACTCCGGCGAGGATCACGAACACGAGGACGGCAAGCAGGGTGCGGCGGGGACGGCGGCTGAGGCGATACGCGAGCGTCGAGAGCATGCCCAGATTCTCGTCGCGCCCCCCTGGCCTGACAATCGCCCCGGGGATGTGTCTGTGTCTACTCCCCGGGGTGTACGTCGCGTCCGCGCAGCGCCCGCGCGTCGGCGGTCACGACCGCCGCGGAGGCGCATGTCGCAAGCGCCCAGCCGAGGTTCTCCTCCGCGACCGGGGCGAGCACCGGGTGGTCGAGGTCGATCTCGATCTCCGTCGTCGAGGCCAGCCCGAGGGAGGCGCGACCGGTGGCGACGGTCACGTCCCACAGCTCGCCCCCGGCTGCCGCCAGCAACGCATCGCGCGTCTCCCCCTCGCGCCGTGCGAGCGTCTCCATCTCGCGCAGCTCCTCGAACGGATCGATCCGCGTCTGCTCGTCGGTGCCGATCGCCAGGCGGACACCGGCGTCGCGATACCGCAGGCCGGGCAGGATCCCGTCGCCGAGGTTGCCCTCGGTCGTCGGGCAGGTGACGACGATCGAATCGCTCTCACCCAGCCGGGAGATGTCCGCGGCGCTGACGTGAATCGCGTGCACGATCGATGTCCGCGGCCCCAGGAACCCGGTGCGGTGCAGCAACTCGATCGGCGAGCAGCCATGCTCGGCCTCGCACTCGGCAAGCTCGCGGCGCTGCTCGGCCGCGTGGACGTGGCGCACGAGCCCATGACGATCCGCATAGCCCGCGATCTCCGTCAGCCACTCAGCATCGACGGCACGCACCGAGTGCGCGGCCACCCCGACCGTGACCCCGTCGCGCTCGGATGCCCAGGCGCGCAGGCCGTCGACGCGCTCCAGATAGGCGTCGATGCTCGGGTCACAGAACCTCCGCTGGCCCTCTGCCGCCGGGAGGTCGCCTCCGTCGGCCCAGCCGCCGCGGTGATATGCCGCCGGCAGCAGCGCTATCTCCAGCCCCGCCTCGATCGCCGCCTCGGCAAGCGCGATCGCCATCGCATTCGGATCGGCATATTGAGTGCCGTCCGGCTGGTGGTGGACGTAGTGGAACTCGCCGACCGCGCCGTAGCCCGCGCGCGCCATCTCGCCGTAGACGCGTCTGCCGACCTCGGCCATCGACGCCGGGTCGTGCATGCCGGCGAGGCGGTACATCTCGGTCCGCCAGCTCCAGAAGTCGTCGCCGCCGCCGCGGGTCACGCGTTCCCCGACGCCTCGGAGGTCCAACTGAAACGCGTGCGAATGCGCATTGGGCATCGCCGCGATTCGCCGCCGTCGTTCAGTCATCGCCGAGCCTCCCGGCCGCTGCCTCGTCCCGTAGGTACACGACCTCGCCGCCGATGAGGGCGATCTGCACCGGATTGTGGCCGAAGCGATAGGGGATTCGCTCGGCAGGGCCGTCGAGCACGAGCAGATCGGCGCGCTTGCCGACCTCGATCGATCCGCGATCGTGATGCAGGTCGAGCGTCCATGCGGCGTTCAGCGTAGAGGCGCCGAGCAGCTCTCGGACCGAGAAGCCATACATCCGAGCCGCCAGTCCAAGTACGAGCGGCATCGAGACGACGGGCGCGGTCCCGGGGTTGGCGTCGGTGGCGAGCACGACGATCGCGCCCGCGTCGGCGATCTCCCGTCCGGGAGCCCGCTGCTCGGCGCCGAGGAACTCCGCCGCGGGCAGCAGGACCGCGGCGCACGGCGCGGCGGCGAGCAACGGAATGTCGTCGAGGTGGATCTGGGAGAGGTGATCGGCCGAACGCGCCCCCGCGGCGAGCGCGACCGGAATGGCGCGCATGCACGAGAGCTGTTCCAGATGGGTACGGAGGATCAGGCCAGCCGCGGCGGCGAGCTCACCCATCTGCTCCAGGTGGCCCAGGTCGAACGCGATCGACTCGACGAAGATGTCGAGCGCGGTGACGCTGCCCGCGGAGAGGACCTCCCCCATCATCTGGCTCACGACGTCCATCCACTGGTCGGCGGTGTAGCCGTCCGGCACCGCGTGGGCGAGCAGCGCCGTCGAGGTCGTGGTCTGCGGCACCGCGATCTCAAGCTCGCGAGCGAGGGTCAGCGCCCGCATCTCCGCCTCACGCGACAGCCCGTAACCCGACTTGCACTCAAACGTCGTCGTGCCGTGCGCGAGCATCTCGGCCGCGAGATCGGTCGCCTGCGCCAGCACCTGCTCGTCGGTGGACTCCCGCAGCGCCCGGGAGGAGGAGCGAATGCCGCCGCCCGAGCGCGCGATCTCCTCATAGGGCACGCCGGTCAGCTTCTGCTCGTACTCGCGCTCGCGCCAGCCGGCGAACGGCAGGTGGGTGTGGCAGTCGACGAACCCCGGGAGGACCGCACAGCCCGAGCAGTCGATCGCGAGCTCCGCCAGCGGATCGTCCTGCAGCGCCGCGATGCGACCGTCGCGCAGCGACAGCGAGCCGGGCTCGAGCGTCTGATCGTCCAGCTGCGCCCCGCGCAGGTGCGCCAGGCCCGGCTTGGGCGGGAGCAGCACCTGCGCCGCGGCCCTCAGCGCGACGGACCGAGGCCCGCCGCCGGCGTCACTCACCGGCCGGGTCAAGCATCGGCATCGCTATCCCGCCACGCCGGGCGGCGTCGAGCGCCAGCTCGTAGCCGGCGTCGGCGTGGCGCACGACCCCCAGCCCGGGGTCGGCAGTGAGCGTACGGTGGACGCGCTCGGCGCCCAGCTCCGTGCCGTCGGCGACCGTCACCTGGCCGGCATGGATCGACTTGCCCATGCCCACGCCGCCGCCGTGGTGGATCGAGACCCAGCTCGCGCCGCACGCGGTCATCAGCATCGCGTTGAGCAGCGGCCAGTCGGCGATCGGGTCTGAGCCGTCCATCATCGCCTCGGTCTCGCGCTCGGGCGAGGCCACCGACCCGGTGTCGAGGTGATCGCGCCCGATCACGATCGGGCCCTTGAGCTCCCCGGAGGCGACCATCTCGTTGAAGCGCATGCCCGCACGCTCGCGCTCGCCATAGCCCAGCCAGCAGATCCGCGCCGGCAGCCCCTGGAAATGCACGCGCTCGGACGCCAGCTCGATCCAGCGCGCGATGTGCTCCTGGTCCCCGAACAGGTCCAGGATGGCGCGGTCGGTCGCGTGGATGTCTGCCGGGTCCCCGGAGAGTGCCACCCACCGAAATGGGCCCTTGCCCTCGCAGAACAGCGGGCGGATGTAGGCGGGCACGAAGCCCGGGTAGGAGAACGCGTCCTTGTCGCCGTGCTCCTGGGCCAGCCCGCGCAGCGCGTTGCCGTAGTCGAACGCCTCCGACCCCGCCTGCTGCAGGGCGCGGATCGCCGACACGTGGATCACGGCTGACTCCCCCACCCGCTTGAGGTAGTCATCGGGGTCTGACTGTCGCAGCGCGACGGCCTGCTCGAGCGTCAGGCCGACGGGCACGTAGCCGTTGAGCGGGTCGTGCGCCGAGGTCTGGTCGGTGACCACGTCGACCTCGATGCCGCGGCGTACGAGCTCGGGGAGGATCTCGGCGGCGTTGCCCGCCAGCCCGATCGACAGCCCGCGCTTCTCGGCGCGTGCCGCGTCGAGGCGCGCGAGCGCGTCGTCGAGATCGCCGGCGCGCTCGTCCAGGTAGCCGGTCTGGATCCGCTTCTCGATCCGGGAGATGTCGATCTCGATGCACAGCGCGGCGCCGTCGAGCATCGTGATCGCCAGCGGCTGCGCGCCGCCCATCCCGCCCAGTCCGGCGGTCACGACCAGCCGCCCGGCGAGCGTGCCGCCGAACCGCTTGCGTGCCGCCGCGGCGAACGTCTCATAGGTGCCCTGCAGGATCCCCTGGGATCCGATGTAGATCCAGGAGCCGGCGGTCATCTGGCCGTACATCATCAGTCCGGCGGCATCGAGCTCGCGGAATGTCTCCCAGTTGGCCCAGTTGCCCACCAGATTCGAATTGGCGATCAGGACGCGCGGCGCGCGATCGTGGGTGTCGAAGACGGCGACGGGCTTGCCGGACTGTACGAGCAGCGTCTGCTCGTCGCCGAGCCGCTTGAGCTCCCGCTCGATCGTGTAGTAGCTCTCCCAATTGCGCGCGGCCTTGCCGATGCCGCCGTAGACCACGAGATCGGCCGGGTTCTCGGCGACGTCCGGGTGAAGGTTGTTGCGCAGCATCCGCAGCGCGGCCTCCTGCTGCCAGCCGCGACATTCCAGGCCAACCGAACTGACGCTCATCACGCCACCTCCTCGATCTCGTCGTTGATCTCTCCGGCAGTCTCGAGGCCCACACGCTCCGACAGCTCGCGGGCGTGAGCGGCGACGCGCCGGCCATATTCCTGTTCCTGGGCCTCGGTCGTCCGATACCGCGGCGCGAGCACGCTCAACGCCCCGACGATCGCCCCGTCGTCACCGTGGATCGGCGCGGCGATCGACGTCACGTCGGGCTCGACCGTGCTGCGCCGCACGACGAACCCGTCCGGACCGGTCTCGCCGTCCAGCGCCGCCCCCAACGCGGTCCCTGGCCGGGGGATCGTGCGACCGGTCCAGCCCGCGACGCGGACGAACTGGGGGCTGGAATGCTGGCGCAGGTAGAGCACGCGGCTGTCGTCGAGCGCGATCCCGACGTTCGCCGTCTCCTGGGTCTCACGGGCGAGCGCCGCCAGATGGGGCCCGGCGAGCTCGTACAGCGGGTCCTCGCGCATCGCCGAGACGGCGAGCTGGCGCAGCCGCGGCCCGGCCCCGAACCGCCCGTCCGGCGTGCGGGCGAGGAACCGGTGCAGCTGGAGCGTGGAGAGCAGCCGCGACGCGGTGCTCGCCGAGAGGTCGGTTCGCTGGGCGAGCTCGGTGAGCGTCAGCCCGTCGGCCGCCGATGCCGCGGCCTGCAGCAGTTCGAGCGCCCGCTCGACCGTCCGCGTCGCGGGGGCGGCGGCGTCAGCGGGGCGATCGGCTCCTCGAGGCACTGCGGCAATGTATCACCTGATGGCAATCGTTTCACTGAACGGGAATCGGAGGTCCGCCGAGGGTGTCGACCGTGACCGCGACCGGCGCCCGGTGGCGAGTCTGGTATCGAACCCTCACCCGGTCGCCGACCGCAACCTGGGTGACGGCGTCCGCGAGCGCTCCTCCGATCGAGACCGTCACCGTCTGTCCGGTGTTCACCCGTCCCCGGAGCGCCGCGGGCAACAGGTGCCACGGCCGGTAGTGGCGATCCAGCGTGTCCGGCGCGCCGTCGTTGAGCCAGCCTGGTCCACCGCGCGGGTTGGCCGGGCTCGGCGGTCCGCCGTCGGAGGTGCCGAAGAAGCGCTCCCCGATCTCGATGAAGATGTGGACGCCGCGTTCGTCCCACAACGTCACCGTGTTCGGGCCCGAACCGGCGCCGCGAGCGATCAGGTGGGCCTGGCGCAGCTGCGCGATCACTCCAGCGTCGCCCGGAACCCCGGTCCCCGGCACCCACAGCCCGGCGCCGGCGAGCACCGCGGCGACCGAGCCCGAGCAGTCAAAGCCGATCCGCCGCCCGTTGTACCCCGGGCCGCCCCGGCTGCCGGTGCTCGCGGTTGCGGCGAATGCATGGCCGCCGCCCCAGACGTAGGGATACTCCCGCGCCGACAGCTGGTTTGCCGCATGGGTCAGGGCGCCGATGACCGACATGCGGGGCCCGGTTCGCTGGACGGTGAGCTCGGCCCAGTCGAGCGATACAACCGTCCCGCGCACGACGCCCGCGGAGGGCAGCGGCGCGGCCGGACGCGCGAATGCGGCCGCCGGCGCCGCGGGCGCGGCCAGCGCAACGAGCGCGGCGGTCAGGAACCTGCGCAGGCAAAGCATCACCGCTGACCTCGGCCGCCCCTGCGGTCGTCTGGAGCCGGCGCACCGTCATCCGGACAGGTGGACGGTTGCGGCGCGCGGTCAGTCGCGGTACAGCAGTGTCGTGCCGAGCTGTGACGCCATCGCCTTGTCGAGCAGCGCCTCGCCGAGCGCCACGTCGGTGATCGACAGGCCCCGGTGCCAGAAGAGGATCGTCTCGTCGTCGCGCTCGCGCCCCGGACGCAGGCCGGCCACGATCTGTCCGAGCTCGGCGTGCAGGGACTCCGCGGTCACCCGGCCCGAGTCGACGTGGACACGCAGTGAGCCGAGCGGGCCGACCTGCGCCTGCACCCAGTCGTCGACGACCACCTTGTCCATCGCATCGGTGAGCGACAGCTCGATCGCACTGACGGTCCCATAGGGCACGACGAGCGCCCCAGGGGCGATCCACTCGGTCCGCAGCAGCGGTTGGGGCTCGGTCAGACGGCTGGCCTCGACGACGACATCGGCGCCGCGCACGCACGACTCCCAGTCCTCGCAGACGATGACGTCGACATCGACGTCGCGCCGCAACTGCTCGGCGAACGCCTCGCGGCTCTCCCGGCGACGGGAATGGACGCGCACCTCCCGCAGCTCGGGAAGCACGGCGCGGGACAGCCGCACGTTCCAGTACGCCGTCCCGCGCGCTCCGATGTGGCCCAGGATCCTCGCGTCTCGCCGGGCGAGCGCCTCGGCGCCGAGAGCGGTGACCGCACCGGTCCGCATCTCGGTGATCGCGGTCGCGTCGATCAGGGCGCGCGGGACGCCGGTCATCGGGTCCATCAGCAGCAGCATCGCCAGTTCGGACGGCAGGCCGAGCCGGTGGTTGTCGACGAAGTCCCCCACGACCTTGACCCCGGCGAACCGCGGCGTGGCGCCGCGCAGGACGTTGAAGTGCCCATGCGCGCCGTGCGGGAACAGGTGCGTGCGCGGCTCACCGACGGTCTCGCCCCGCCCCTGGGCGGCGAGCACCGCACGGACGGCGCTCAGGATCTCGTCGTCGCTGAGCTCCAGCGCGGAGACCGCAGGCCCGTTGAGGTACGTGAGCTCGATGCTCATGCGACGTCCTCCGCGGCGCGTACCCGATCTCCGAGCACGCCGCCCGCCACCAGCATCCGGTCCAACCGCTCCACCTCCGGTCCGAGCGCGCGATCCTCGCGCAGCGGCGGGACCAGCTCGCGCACGGCGCGGTGGGCGGCGCCGGTGCCCGCGCCCAGCCCGCGGCCGTCTCCGCCGTTGGCCGGCCGCGACGGCTGGGCGATGTCGACCGCCTGTGCCGCGACGAGCAGTTCGAGCGCGACCAGCAGCCGCAGGCGCGTGAGCTGCTCACCCAGCCGGAGTGCCCCCTGAAGCGCCCCCGTCGTGTCGTCCTCCACGCCGTCGGCAGTCACCGCCTGCAGTATCGAGACCGGAGCGGCAAGGTGGCGGATCTCGAGCACCAGCGCGGCCGCCGTCTTGGACAGCGGCGCCACCCCGGAGCGAGTGGCCGCCCGATCGGGGTCGACCTCGACGAGATTGGCCGGCAGCGCGCTCAGCCGCGTCTCCTTCAACCGTGCCTGTCGCTCGGCGATCGCATGGGCGACCTGGGCACACGCGATCGCGACGCCGTCGAGGGCGAGCGCGAGCGCCGGCGAGGAGAAGTTGCCGGTGGAGAGGATCTCCGGCTCCCCCCCGCCGTCCCGGTCCTCGGACCCCGGCCCCAGCACGAGTGGATTGTCGGCCGCACCGACCAGCTCGGGCACGACCGCTGCCTCGAGCGCGTCCAGGGCGGTGTGCATGGCGCCGTGCACCTGGCTGGCGCAGCGGAAGCTCAGCGGGTCCTGGAGCCGGCGCGGGCGGGCGACCCCGATGAGCGCGCCGCCCTCCAACAGTGCCCGCAGGCCCGAGGCGGACCATGCCTGGCCGGGCGCTGGGCGCGCTGCGACCACGCGCGGGTCCAGCGGTGTGAGGCTGGCGCGGAACCCCTCCATCGACAACGCGGCCGAGACCTGCGCAGCCTCCAGGCACACCCGCGCATCGCGCAGCGCAAGGGTGGCGGCGCCGATCGCGATCGCCGAGCTCGAGCAGATGGCCAGGCCGTCGCGGGGGCCGAGCGGGACCGGGCCCAGGCCGGTGCGGACGAGCGCATCGCCGGTCTCCATCCACTCGCCGTCCAGCTCGGCCCGTCCCTCGCCGATCAGCGCCAGTCCGACGTGCGCCATCAGGCACAGATCCGAGGCGCCGATCGAGCCGCTGCGCGGGATCGCCGGGTGCACGCCGGCGTTCAGCAGGGCGGCGAGGCCCTCGGCGAGGGTCGGGCGCGCGCCCGACCCGCCGGTGCAGAGCCCGTTCACGCGGACCGCGATGGCGGCCCGCACCAGCTCGCGCGGGAGCGGATCGCCGACGCCGGTGGCGCGGCCGCGGATCGTGCGCAGCGGGTATCCGGAGCTCTCACGGGCCGCAACGACATCGGTCACGCGGGAGCCGAGCCCGGTGGTCACGCCGTAGATCGGTTGCCCGGACGTCGCCGCGCGCTCGAGGATCGCCGCCGACTCGGCCATCCGCGCCCGCGCTCCGGGATCGATCGTCACCGGGGCGCGCTCGCGGGCAATCGCCTCCAGCGCGCAGGGGTCAAGATCGGTGCCGGTGATCAGAACGGGCTCGGCCATGGTTTCCAGTCTTCCCGCCGTGGCTGCTGAGGCCCTGAGGACGACGAGGCGAGGCGAGCGACGATACTGCGCCGGTGGCCACCGCGATCGATCCGCCCGACGCCGTCGTGCACCCGGACCCCGTCTCGCTCGATGGGGACACCCTCACGCCGCGCGGCGTGGCGCTCATCGCCCGTGAGGGCGCCGAGGCGCTGCTCGCACCGGGGGCGCGCGCCCGCAACGACGAGGCGCGAGCGACGCTGGCGGCCCTGATCGAGTCCGGCGCGGAGCTCTACGGGGTCTCGACCGGTGTCGGCGCTCTGCGCGAGCACCCCGTCGACCCCGCCGATCAGGCCGGGACCGGGCATGCCGTGCTGCGCAGCCACGCCGGCGGCGCGGGACGCCCGTTGCCCGCCAGCCTCGTGCGCGCCGCCATGGCCACGCGCGCCAACCAGCTGGCCGCCGGCGGCGCGGGGGTCAGCGCCGAGCTGCTGGACACGCTGGTGGAGGCGCTCAACGCCGGGCTGTCGCCGTTCACCCGGGAGCTCGGCTCGCTGGGGACCGGTGATCTCACCAACCTCGCCGACATCGGGCTGTGCCTGCTCGGCGAGGGCGAGGTCTGGCGCGGCGACGAGCTCGTCGACGCCGGATCGGCGCTTCGCGATGCCGGGATCGAGCCGGCGGTGCTCGGTCCGCGCGACGGACTGGCGTTCATGAGCTCCAACGCGGTCTCGGTCGGTTCGGCCGCGCTGCTGGTGGTCGACGCACGGCGCCTGCTCGACGCGTGGCTCTCGGTGGCGGCGCTCTCGTTCGAGGCGGCCGGTGCCGACCCTGTCGTGCTCGATGCGCGGATCCATTCCCCTCACCATCGCCCGGGTCAGGCGGCGGTCGCCGCGCGCATGCGCGAGCTGCTGGGCGGTCTCACCGGCCGGCGCCGGCGCAAGCCCGGCGGTGTCGGCGCCGAGGAGCCGATCCCCGTCCAGGACCCGTACTCGTTCCGCGCCCAGCCGCAGGTCGACGGCGCCGTCCACGACGCGCTGGCGGCGCTCGAGGTCACGGTCGGCCACGAGCTCAACTTCGCGGGGGAGAACGCGCTGGTGGTCGATGGGGTCGCGCTGCCCAACGGCAACCCGCACGCCGCCCCGTTGGCCAACGCGATCGACGGGCTGCGGACCGCGCTCGCATCCTCGGCGGCGCTGATCGCCGCCCGCGTCTCCACCTTGCTGGACTCCGGGCTGACCGGCCTCACCCCGTTCCTCACCCGGCCCGGCCGCGCCGGGGCCGAATCCGGTGCGCTCGTCGTCGAGTACACCGCCCATGCCGCGGTGGCCGAAGTCCGCTCGCTGGTGACTCCGGTCGCCGGACAGACCGTGGCGGTGTCACGCGGCGTGGAGTCGCACTCGAGCCTTGCGCCGACCGCGATCCGTCGCGCGGGTCAGACGCTCGATGCGCTGCGAGTCGCCGTCGCCTGCGAGCTGGTCGTCGCGGTGCGCGCGCTGCGGCTGGCGGGCCTGGAGCCCGTCGGCGACCGTTCGCTCTGGCAGGGGGCGGCACAAGCGCTCGACCCCGAGCTCGCCGACCGGCCGCTCGCGCCGGACATCGAGGCGGCGCGCCGGCTGATCGAGGCCTGGGCAGTCGAGTTGTCCTGATCGGCCGGGGACCGTTCTAAGCTGAGCGGAATGGCCGTTCCGCTCCAGTCGCACCCGTCGCCCGTTCCGGACCGCCGCGCGCGGGTGATCGTGCTGCTGATCTGCTCGATGAGCCTGCTGATCGTGGGCCTCGATGTGACGATCGTGAACGTCGCGCTCCCGGCGATCCACCGGTCGCTGCACGCCGGCGTCGCAGGGCTGCAGTGGACGATCGACGCCTACACGCTCGTGATCGCCACGCTGCTGATGCTGTCCGGATCGACGGCCGACCGCATCGGGCGCCGTCGCGTCTTCCAGATCGGGCTGTCGCTCTTCTCACTCGGCTCGCTGATGTGCGCCCTGGCGCCCAATCTCGGACTGCTCATCGGAGCGCGGGCGCTGCAGGCGATCGGCGGCTCGATGCTCAACCCGGTGGCGATGTCGATCATCCGCAACGTCTTCACCGACCCACGAGAGCGCGCGCAGGCGATCGGCGTGTGGGGCGGCATGATCGGGATCTCGATCGCGCTGGGGCCGGTGGTTGGCGGCCTGCTCGTCGACACGTTCTCCTGGCGAGCGGTGTTCCTGGTCAACGTGCCGATCGGGATCCTGGCGATCGTGCTCACCGCGCTGTACGTACCGGAGTCGCGCGCCGACCGCCCGCGCCGCGTCGATCCGATCGGGCAGCTGCTCGTGATCGTTGCGCTGGCCAGCGTCGTCTACGCGATCATCGAGGCGCCCTCCGCCGGATGGCTGTCGGCGCAGACGCTGGCGCTCGGCGGCGTCTGCGTGATCGCGCTCGCCGCACTGATCCGCTACGAGCAGCGGGTGCCCCAGCCCCTGATCGAGATGCGCTTCTTTCGCAGTGCGCCGTTCTCGGGCGCGACCGCGCTGGCGGTCGGCGTGTTCACCATCCAGGGCGGCTTCCTGTTTCTCAACACGCTCTATCTGCAACAGACGCGTGGCTTCAGCCCGCTGCACGCCGGCCTCGACACGCTGCCGATGGCGCTCCCGCTGCTCGTGATGGCGCCGATCACCGGTCGTTTCGTCGGCACTCATGGAGCCCGCGTGCCGCTGCTGGCGGGCGCGGTCGCGACCACGGCGGGCGGGTTGATGCTCACCCAGCTGAGTCCGACCACGTCGATGATCTACCTGTTCGGGGCCTACGTGCTGATCGGGCTCGGCATGGGCCTGTTCAACCCGCCGATCACGAACACCGCCGTGTCGGGCATGCCGCCCTCGATGGCCGGCGTGGCGGCGGCGGTCGCCTCCACCGCCCGGCAGGGCGGCTCGACGCTCGGGGTAGCGGTGTTCGGCGTGCTGGCCGGGAGCCGCGGAATCACGGGCGTGTCGGCCGGGTTCGCCGTGGCGACCCATGCTGCATGGTGGCTCGCCGTCGGGATCGGCGTGATCCTGTTCGCGGTCGGATTCGCGACGACGACGCCGTGGGCTCGCCGAACCGCGGAGCGCGCCGCCGAGGCGATCGAGGAGGAGACCGCCGCGGCGCCTCCCGGCGCCGACGCGCGTCTCGTCGCTCACTGACCCGCCGCCTCAGGCCGCTCTAAGGTCGGGGCCATGAAGCTGGTTGACCGCCGGCCGAACGTCGAACTGCGCCACGAGGCCGACGGCCTCCAGACGGTCGTCCTCTCCTTCCCCTACGAGCGGACGCTGGTTGAGATGGCCCGCTCGATCCCGCATCGCCGCTTCGACTGGGACTCGCGCGAGTGGTCGGCGCCGGCCTCGGACTGGGCGGCGCTCAAGGTCGAGGAGATGCTCGAGCGCTATCCGGAGCTGCAGGCGGGCGCCGACGTCGAGGAATGGCTGCGCGGCGTCCGACGCCGCTGGATCGGCACCGTCACCACCACCCGATACGACGGGCTCGGCTGGCTGGTGCTGCAGACGCTCGCCGGCCCCTTGCCCGAGGAGGTCGCCGCCTGCGCGATCACCTCCGAGGATGGCCGCACGCTGGCGCCGCTCACCGTCGAGGTCGCCGGCGCGTTGCGCGGTGAGCGGTCCGCCCGGCTCGATGCCCCCGCGGAACGGGTGCTGCAGGCGATCGAGCACGGCGAGATCCCCCCGGCCGCCCGGCTGGCGTTTCACCGCGGCGTCGAGGGCGAGGAGCTGCGACTGGAGGTCGGGTGGGACCCGGAGATCGGCGCAGCGTTCGAGCAGCTGCCCGGTGCGGGCGGCACCCGCGCGGTCGCGGTGGATCCGTGGGTCGTCGACCAGCTCGACGCGTTCATCGTCGAGCATCGCCTCGCCATCACCGCGGCCGCCCGTGAGGTGCTCGAGGAGCTCCGAGCCGAGAACCGCCGCGCCGCCGATGCCGTGGCGCGCAGCCGCGCGACCGCGGCGGACCCGATCGACGACGTCGCCGCCCGGCTCGGCGGCGAGCTCGCTCCGTTTCAGTGGGCCGGGGTCCGTTACGCGCTGGAAGCCCGGGCGACGTTCATCGCCGACGAGCAGGGGCTCGGCAAGACCGTCGAGGCGCTCGCCGCGCTGGAGGCCGACGGCGCCTTCCCGGCGGTCGTCGTCTGTCCGGCCGCGATGAAGCTCACCTGGCAGCGGGAGACCGAGCGCTGGCTGCCCCACCGGTCGGTCGCGGTCGTCCACGGCCGCGTCGCGGTGCCGCCGAGTGGCGACATCACGATCCTCAACTACGAGATCGTCGCCGCACATCGTGACGCGCTCGCGCGCCGCCGTCTGCGGGCGCTCGTGGTCGACGAGGCGCACTACTGCAAGAACCCGAGCGCCAAGCGGACCCATGCGGTGCGGTCTCTCGCCGGGACGCTGCCGCCCCGGGGGCTGAAGCTGGCGCTCACCGGCACTCCGGTGCTCAACCACCCCGATGAGCTGATCGCGCAGCTGCGGGTGATCGACCGGTTGAGGGAGTTCGGCTCCGGGGCGCGCTTCTCCCACCAATTCCGCGCGCGGATCGGCGGCGTGTCCGAGGAGCGTCTGCACTGGCATCTGCGCCGGCACTGCTTCGTGCGCCGCCTGAAGTCCGAGGTGCTCCCCCAGCTGCCGGCCAAGCGCCAGGTCGTGGTTCCGATCGCACTCACCAACGAATCGGAGTACCGCCTCGCCCAGCGCGACGTGATCGAGTGGTTGCGCACCCAGCCGCTCGACCTCTCCGAGTTGAACGCCAAGATCTCGGCGACGCTGCGCGCCGAGCGCCTGGCGCAGCTCGGGACGCTTCAGCGGCTGGCGGCACGCGGCAAGCTCGCCGCCGCGATGGCCTGGATTGAGGACTTCCTGGCCTCCGGTGAGGCGCTGGTGGTGTTCGCGCGCCACATCGAGGTCCAGAAGGCGGTCGTGGCCCGCTTCCCGGACGCGCTTCACCTGCTGGGCGAGGACTCGCTGCCGGCGCGCGAGCGGGCGATCGCCGCCTTCCAGGATCCCGGGGGGCCGTCCCTGATCGTCTGCGCGACCCGCACGGCCGCCCAGGGCATCACGCTCACCCGCGCCTCCAACGTCGCCTTTCTCGAGCTCGAGTGGACGCCCGCGATCCACGACCAGGCCGAGGACCGCTGCCATCGCATCGGTCAGCGCGACGCCGTCACCGCCTGGTACCTGCTCGCCGCCGACACGATCGATGAGACGATGTCGCGGCTCATCCAGGCCAAGCGCGCCACCGTCACAGCGGTCACCGATGGACGGATGATCGAGTCCGACGGCCTGATCGATGCGGTCATCCGCGAGCTGCGCGACGGCCGGCCCTTCACCCACCTGCGCGCGGTGATGGGCGGCCGCGTGGAAAGCGGCTGACACGCCCGCGGCGCGGGGGTATGCTCGCGCGGTGCCCTCGGCGCCCACCCCGACCCGCGCGCCCAATGTCCATCCGGCCTGCATCAACGTCCCGGAGCGCAACGGCGAGGGCTTCGAGGAGCTCTGCCATCTGGTGACCGAGGCAGATCCCGATACCGCGCTGTGCGGGGTGGACGTGACCGGATACCCGTGGAATCCGCCATGGCCGCGTTGTGAGGCGTGCCTGGCGGTGGCTCGGGGCGCTCTGAACTGAGTCGCTGCGCCGCGGTGGTTCGTGGCGTCCGCGGGGTAGCGCGTCGTGACGGCGGGGTGGTTCACGCGTGGGCTGATATGACGGCTGGGATGTCATTTCTGCCCGCGCGTGACTCGCGGCGAGCGAAATCGCCACGCACCGAGGTCGTGCATTGACGGCCGGCGACCGGCGCGCTACCTCGCGAACGCCACACACATCCACTGCGCACGCCCCAAACGAGGGTCTCAGCGTGGACCGCGCCGTCCACGGCACCTGCGGCAAACGTCATGGCCCGTTGGCCCACGGCCGATGTAGTCGATGTGGACGACCAGAGCATCCGCCACAACCGCAAGATCATGGCCTACTGCGCCGCGGCGATGTACGCCGCGGCGGCGCTCGACGGCGCGATCGAGCTGGTTCTGCCGAACGTTCCGAACTTCTCGGTGCTGCCGATCTACGTCGTGGCCGCGATGACCGCGTTCATGTTCTTCGTCGGGCCTCGCCTGCCTCGGCGGGTGATCGTGCTCAACGGGCCGCTCGGGGTGGCGCTCGTCTCCTACGCGCTGGCGACGACGAAGGTCACCGCCTCGGACTCGGCGGTGCTGTTCGCGCTGCCCGTGCTCTGGCAGTGCCTTTTCTTCGGCCGGCGCGGCGCGGTGGCGATCCTGCTGCTCGTCGCAGCCGGTGAGGCCCTCGCGCTGCATCTGCTCGGCCGCTACGGATATCCCGAGCGCTGGGTCGACGTGATGGTCTCGACGACCGCGATCGCGCTTGTGGTGACTTCGCTGGAGAACCGCAATGAGCGGCTGCTCGCCACGCTCTCGATGGAAGCCAGGGTCGATCCGCTCACCGGTCTGCTCAACCGCCGTGGCTTCGACGAGCGCGCGGCCGCCGAGCTCAACCCCGCCTCGCGTGGCTCACGGCCGTTCGCGCTGGTGATCCTCGACATCGACCATTTCAAGCTCGTCAACGACCAGTGGGGCCATGACGTCGGCGACCGCGTGCTGCGTCACGTCGGCAACCTGCTGCGCGAGCAGGCGCGCGACGCAGACATCCTGGCCCGCTTCGGCGGGGAGGAGTTCGTGGCGCTGCTGCCCGACGCCGACATCGCCGGTGCCCAGGGGTTTGCCGACCGCGTCCGCGAGTCGCTCGTCCACCACACCGGCGGCCTGCCCGCGGTGCGGTTGAGCGCCGGTGTGCGCGTCGGCGAACCGGGAGGCGAGATCACATCGCTGCTCGCCGAGGCAGACCTCGCGCTGTACGACGCCAAGCACGCCGGGCGCGATCGCACCACGGTCTTCGCCGCAGCGGCCGCCTGAGAGCTCTACTGTCTGAGCCACGGTGCGCGGGCGTGGGTGAACAGCGGGCGGAGGAGGTCGCGCGCCGGATCGTCGAGGGCGAGGTGCGCGAGGCGGCGGCGCGGATAGCGGAGCTCACGCGGCGCACCCCATTGCTCACGTCGCGCGGGCTCTCCGACGCGTGCGGCGGCCAGGTCGTTCTGAAGGCCGAGAACCTGCAGCGCACCGGCTCCTTCAAGCTGCGCGGCGCCGCGCACCGGCTCTCGCTGCTTGAGCAGTCGAGCGGCGTGGTCGCCGGCAGCGCGGGCAACCACGGGCAGTCGCTCGCCTACGCCGCCCGCGCACGTGAGATCCCGTGCGAGGTGTTCATGCCGAGAGAGGCTCCGGTGGCCAAGGTCGCCGCCGTGCAGGCATTCGGCGGGACCGTCGATCTGGTCGCTGAGTCCGTCGATGAGGCGGTGGCGCGCGCGATCGCCCGGGCCGAGGAGACCGGCGCTGCGTTCGTGCACCCGTTCGACGACCCCGATGTGATCCTCGGTCAGGCGACCCTCGGGCTCGAGCTCCTGGAGGACGTGCCGGATCTCGACACGGTGATCGTCCCGGTCGGCGGCGGCGGCCTGATCTCCGGGGTCGCCGGCGCGATCAAGGAGGTGCGGCCCCAGACTCGGGTGATCGGGGTCCAGGCGGCCGCCTGCGCCGCGTTCCCAGCCTCGCTGGCGAGCGGGCAGCCCGAGACGATCACGCCGCGGGCGGCGACGATCGCGGACGGCATCGCGGTCAAGCGGCCTGGGGAGACGACGCTGGCCCTGGTCCGCCGCTGGGTCGACGAGCTCGTCGTCGTCGACGAGGACGAGACCGCCGACGCGATGGTGTGGCTGCTCGAGCGCTCCAAGCTCGTGGTCGAGGGTGGCGGAGCGGTGGGCGTGGCGGCGCTGCTGTTGGGCGCGGTCTCCCCCGCCGCGAACGGAGCGACGTGCGTCATCCTCTCGGGCGGAAACGTCGACGCGGGGCTGCTCGCACAGATCGCGCAGCGACACGAGGCCACCGAAGGACGCCGGCTGCGGCTGCTCACCCGCATCTCGGACCGGCCCGGCGCGCTCGCCGCGCTGCTCACCTCGATTGCTCACAGCGGCGGCAACGTCGTGCACGCCGACCACGTTCGTGAGGCCGCCGCCCTGCACGTGCGTGAGACCGCCGTGGAGATCACCCTGGAGACCCGAGGGCGAGATCACGGGTCGGCGATCGTTGCCGAGCTCGATGCCGCCGGCTACCAGGTACAGCGCCTGGACCCCACGTGGCCGGCCGCCTGACCGCCGGTCCTCCGTTCGGCCAGAACCCTGCAGATCAGCCTTCGTCAACCGTTCGTTGCCCGTAGACTTGGCCCGCGACCAATCACAAGAGCAAGGGGAAGTGTTGTATGGCGATGTCTGACAAGGGCAAGCGAGCGGCGGCTGCCGCGATCGTCGCCGCAGGGGCGTCGTTGGGCGTCGTGGGGACCGCTGCCGCGGCCACGGTTCCGGCCACCCTGGCCGTGAACCAGGCCTGCTACATCACCGTCGGCAAGACCCGCCCGACAATGGTCGTCACCGGCACCGGATACATCCCGGGCGACCCGGTCAACGTGAGCGACGCCAGCGGCTCGTTCGACCAGAACGTGACCGCCGACGCGTCCGGCGCCATCACCGCCACCGGCCCCGCTCCAGTTACCTTCTTCAACAGCCCCGGAGAGAAGGCGGACGTGATCAGCGCCACCGACTACTCCACCGACGGCAACGAATACGTCGGCAGCGCGCGCACCGAGCTCTCGTTCCTCGGAGCGAGCGCCAACAAGACCAAGCGCGCGCACGGCCTCCAGGCGCTCACCTTCAAGACCAAGTGGACGTTCTCGGGCTTCCCCGAGGGCAAGTCGATCTACGCCCACTACATCTACGGCAAGAAGACCGTCGCCCGCCAGAGCTTCGGCAAGGCGAAGGGCCCCTGCGGTCTGCTCACCGCCCACGCGCGGCTCTATCCCGCCACGCCCCAACATCGCGAGTACCACCTGCAGATCGACTCGCGCAAGTCCTATTCCCGCAAGGCATCTCCGAGGCTCGTGACCAAGGTCGGCCTCGAGCTGCTCTAGGGGCAAGGAGAACCGATGTCCCGCCGCGCGCTCCCGCCGTTCCGCGCCGATCACGTCGGCAGCCTGCTCCGCCCATCCCAACTGACGAGGGCTCGGGCGGAGTTCAAGGCCGGCACCATCGACGCGGACGCGTTGCGCGCGGCGGAGGACGCCGCCGTCCTCGATGTCATCGAACTGCAGCGCGGCGCCGGGCTGCAGACGGTGACCGACGGTGAGTTCCGCCGCACGTCGTGGCACATGGACTTCATCTACCAGCTCGGCGGGGTCGAGCAGGTCGCTGGTGAGTCGCTGCACGTCCAATTCCGCGACGAGCAGGGCGAGTACGACTATGCCCCGCCGGCGATGGCGATCACCGCTCAGGTGACGCTGCCGCGCACGATCTTCTCCGAGGCGTTCGAGTTCCTGCGCGACCACGCCCACGAGGATCAGACGCCGAAGCTCACCATTCCGTCGCCGAGCATGGTCCACTACCGGGGCGGCAACTCGGCGCTCGACCCGTCCGCCTACCCGGATCCCACGGTCTTCTGGGAGGACCTGTCCGCGGCCTATCGGGCGCAGATGCTCGGCGTGTATGAGCTCGGCTGCCGGTACCTGCAGCTGGACGACACGAGCCTGGCCTACATCAACGACCCGGCGCAGCGCGCCCACATCGAGCAGATCGGCGGCGACCCCGACCATCTGCACGAGCAGTACATCGCCAATCTGAACCGGGTGCTCGCCGACAAGCCCGACGATCTGGTCGTCACCACCCACCTGTGTCGCGGCAACAATCAGTCGATGTGGGCCGCGGAGGGTGGTTATGACTTCGTCGCAGAGGCGCTGTTCGGCGACCTGAAGGTCAACGGGTACTTCCTCGAGTTCGACGACGAGCGATCCGGGACATTCGAGCCGCTGCGCTACGTCCCGCCCGGCAAGCAGGTGGTGCTCGGTCTGGTCACGACCAAGCGCCCGCAGCTGGAGGATGCCGACATGCTCAAGCGGCGGATCGAGGAGGCCTCTCGCTACGTCGACATCGACCAGCTCTGCCTGTCGGGGCAGTGCGGGTTCTCCTCCACCGAGGAGGGCAACCGGCTGACGATCGACGAGGAGCGCGCCAAGCTCGAGCTGATCGTTAACGTCGCCGCGGACGTTTGGGGCACCTGACTGCGTTTTTTGCATGTGGACTTGCATTCGTGTGCGATCACAGCTTTTGGGAAGGTTTTCTCGCCTTTGGGTAGACGAAGTGCTATGCATGGGCGAGTGCGAATTGCCGGTCCCCTTGTCTTCATCACCCTGCTCGGCGCACTATTTCCCGCGGTTGCGTCGGCCTCGACCCCAATGGCGGCAGCGGGCGGGAGCGACTTCGTGACCGCCCTGGTGATCGCGGGCGCGGGCGCACTGGTGATCATGCTGATCATGGTCGTTGTGCCGGCGGCTCGCCGCAGCGGCGGGTCCCGCTCGTCGGACAATCCCACCGCCCCGGTCACCACCTTCCGCGCCCATCCCATGGACGCGCCGACCGCGACGCCCGAGCCGGTCGCGACGCCCGAGCCGGTCGCGATGCCCGAGGCCGGTCACGGAGCGCGAAGCCAGAGCGCGGTCACAGAGCCGGTGCCCGTCACTGAGCCGGAGGCCGTTGCACAGAGCGCCGCACGAGCGGCCGTTGCACAGCCAGCGGCCGTTGCACAGCCAGCGGCCGCGGCAGAGCCCGAGCCGGCGGCGGAACCAGTGCTCGTTGCAGAATCACAGGCCGTCGAGCCCGAACCGGCTCTGGCGCCTGAGCCCGCCGTCGAGCCCGAGCCTGAGCCCGCCGTCGAGCCGGAGCCTGAGCACGCCGCTGAGCTCGAGCCGGAGCTCACCGCCGTGCCTGCGCCGGAGCCCGCTACAGGCCCTGAGCCCGAGCCCGCCGCGGATCCCCAGGACGTGACCCGACCGCTCATCCCGGATCCGCTCCCAAGTGCTCGGTTCGATACGCCCGTCCCCGAACCGGAGCAGGTCCACCCCGAGCCGATCGCCGACGAGCCCCTCGTCGCCGCCGCTGAACAACGCTCAGCCGTGGCCGTCGCGGACCCACCCCACGCGGCCACCGCCAACGGCAGCGCCCCGGCCCCGGCGCCCGCCCCTGCCCCCACGCCGGAGCCCGCTCCGGATCTGCTCTCCGCCCTCTCCCCCGCGGCCGTGCTCGGCGAGTCGTTTGACCCCGAGCGACTGCGGGCCTCCATGGCGGCCGCTCCGGAGGCCGAGTCTCCCGCGCCTCGGCTGGGCGCGCGGGCGCTGCTCCACGACCACTCGCTGGCCGTTCCGGTCGCCGCGTGCGTCCTGATCGGCGTCACGTTGCACCTCGCCCGCGCTCGCCGCCAGCATTAGGAAATCGCCGCCGTGGCGGCGATTCGGGGCGAAATTCGGACGCCCACGTGAGATTTACGTGAACAAACGCCTAAGAGCGAGATAAGTTTGAAGGATGGCGGCAACGTCGAGACCGGATCAGCCGCGCAACGACATCCCTGAAGAGCTCGACTCGCGCCACATCGTTCGCCGCCTGATCGGGTTCGCGATCCTGATCGCGGTCGTGGCCATCGCCGTGATCTCGCTTCCGGGGCTCGGCGGCCTCCGCCATCGCTTCAGCGTGGTCGACTGGCGGCTGCTGATCGTGATCGCGGCGCTCAAGCTCGCGTCCTGCCTGGCCAACATCGTCGCCTTCCGCGACGTCTTCTGCAGGCGTATGAGCTGGCGCTTCAGCTATCGCCTCGGGATGGCCGAGCAGGCGACCAACGTGCTGCTCCCGACCGGTGGCGCCGGCGGGCTGGCGCTGGGCGCCTGGGCCCTGCACCAGGGCGGCATGGAGAGTGAGGCGATCGGGCGGCGCAGCGTCGCGTTCTTCGTGCTCACCTCGCTGCCCAACTTCGCGGTCACCGCGCTCCTGGGGCCGCTGCTGCTCCTGCACGTCTTCACGGGCACCGATCCCGCCACCTGGACGATCGTCTTCACCGCGTTGGCCTGGGCCACGGCCCTGGTCACCGCGCTGCTCCCGTTCGGCCTGCGGCGCCTGGCGCACAACCGTCTGCAAGGGCGGCTGACCGGCAAGCTGCGGATCATCATCGTCTCGCTCGCGGGCGGCATCCGGGACGTCGGGACTCTCATCTCCGAGCGGCGGTGGAAGGCGATCCTGGGCGCGATCGGCTACCTGGTGTTCGACATCGCGGCGCTGCTCGTCGCGTTCGCCGCCTTCGGGTCCCACCACGCGCTCGGGCCGATCGTCTTCGGCTACGTGATCGGCCAGCTCGGCGGCTTGATCCCGCTGCCCGGCGGCGTCGGCGGCACCGACGGCGGGCTCATCGGCGCGCTGGTGCTCTACGGAAGCCCGCTGGCGACCGCGACGGCGGCGGTGCTCGCCTACCGCGTCTTCCAGGTGGCCGTTCCGGCGATTCTCGGCGCGGTCGCCTTCGTCGGGCTGCGCCACACGCTCACCGGCGTCGACGTTCCCAAGCTCGGGACCGGCGAGGACGGCCTGTGCGGCGACGACCGGACGCGGACCGAGGAGCACGCGCCCAGCGCCTCGAGCTGACCGCGCGCCGCCGCTTACGCGGCCGGAACCGCTCCACATGCGATCCCGCTGGAAGCCCGGCCCATATGACCGGGAGATACTCACGCTGGCACTCCCCGCGCTCGGTGCGCTCGCCGCAGAGCCGCTCTACCTGCTTGCCGACACCGCGATCGTCGGCCATCTCGGCACGGCGCAGTTGGCTGCCCTCGCCCTCGCCTCGACGCTGCTCGATGCGCTGGCCACCTTCTGCAACTTCCTCACCTATGGGGTGACGGCCCACGTCGCTCGCCTCCACGGCGCGGGCGAGCATGACCGCGCCGGGGAGCTCGCCGTCCAGGCGCTGTGGGTCGCCCTGGCGGTCGGCGTGGCGGTGGCGGCGATTGCCGCGGGAGCGGCACCAGCGCTGATCGCGCTGCTCGGCGGTCACGGGCATGTCGGGGTGCTCGCCACCCATTTCCTGCGGATCGGGGCGATCGGGCTTCCGTTCGCCCTGATCGCGCTCGCCGGGCAGGGTTATCAGCGCGGCACCGGGAACCTGCGCTCTCCCCTGATCGTCGTCGTCGCCGCCAACCTGCTCAACGTCGGGCTCGAGCTTTGGTTCGTCTATGGGCTGCACCTCGGCCTTCCCGGCTCGGCGTGGGGCACCGTGATCGCGCAGGCGGCGATGGGAGCGGCGTTCACAGCGGCTCTGTGGCGTGCCGCGGGAGCGCGTGCAGACCGCCGTCCCCACTGGGAGCGAATGAGGCCTCTGCTGCAGATGGGCGGCGCGCTCGTCCTGCGCACGGCCTCGCTGTACGGGGCGTTCATCGTCGCTTCCGCGGTCATCGCACGCGTAGGCCCCGCGTCACTGGGCGCCCACCAGATCGGGATGCAGTTGTTCGGCTTCCTCGCGCTGCTGCTCGACGCGATCGCGATCGCCGGGCAGGTGATCGTCGGCCGCCGGCTCGGCGCCGGCGACGGGCCAGGGGCTCGTGCCATCGCGCGGCGCATGATCGAGCTGTCCCTGCTGGGGGGAATCGTGCTCGGGGCGATCCTGTTCGCCCTGCGCGGCATCCTTCCTCGTGCCTTCACCGACGATCCTCGCGTCCTGGGGCGCGCGGCCGTGCTGTGGCCCCTGCTCTGCCTGCTGCAGGTCGTCGGGGCGGTCGCCTACGCGTTGGACGGAATCCTGCTCGGCGCGGGCGAGACGACGTTCCTGGCCCGCAGCATGATCGTCTCGGGCGGCGCGTACGTGGCGGTTGCGATCACCTCGCTGCTGCTGCACTGGGGCCTGACCGGCGTCTGGTCGGGCTTCATCGTGCTGATGATCGTCCGAGATCTGACGTGCGGAGCGCGTTTTCGGGGCGAGCGCTGGATGGTGCTGGGCGCTACCCCGCGTTCGTCGTCTGCGGCGCAGTCGTCGTCCTCGTCGTCGATGTAGACGTCGTCGTCGTGGTTGTGGTCGTGGTCGGGCTCTTCGTCGTGCCCGTCTTGCCGCTGCCCGACCCGGTCTTCGTCTTTGCGGCCGGCAGCCGGTAGCGCAATGTGAGCAGCGTCTCTGAGCCGGCGGGCGCGGCGATCGTGTAGCCGGTGGACCGGGGCCGCGCGGTCTGCAGCGTCGGCGCCGGCACATCGCCGGTCGCGGTGCCCGTCAGCGTCTGGCCGCCGATGGTCTCGCCCGTCCGTGCCGCGACCGATGGCGCGAGCAGCCGTTCGACGGTCCCGTCGCGTGAACCGAAGCCCGTGGGCGGATGAATCGTGACCAGCCGGTGTGGCCCGGTGTTGATGAGCATCACCCGCACCCGGTGGTCCTCGCCGATCGTCGCCCAGATCCGCAACGTCGATGGAGAGCCGGTGGAGAGCGAGAGGATCCTCGCGCCCTCCGGGTCGGCCTGCGCGAACATGAGCGCGCCGTAGTAGACCGGATGGACGTCGGCGACCCACCCGCTCGCGGTGTCGGCCAGGTCGAACAGGCCGTTGCTCGAGTTCGGGAAGCTGTGCAGGTTGACCCCCGAGACACCGGCGCGCGCGGCCTCGAACAGGGCGTCGGTCGCCCACAGCGCCGAGGCGAACGCGTCGCTGACCCCCGCGTGGCCGTCGCAGCTGACCGAGCCCATCTCATCGATGCGGAACGGGATCCCCTCGTGCTCGGCCGTCGGGGCGAACTCCGTGGCGCCGCGGACGATCCGCGTGGCGGAGGATTGGGCGAGCAGATGAGGGATCGACGGGTATTTCGCGTTGGATGGGTCGGTGACGCAGTTGAACAGCGCGTAGGCGTGCGAGTCGAGCATCCCGATCCGGTTGGTCTGCCCCGTCAGCGAGCTGAATGGGCCGATCCACTGGGCGCTGGCCGTGTCCGGCCCGGCCAGCGGGACGTTCGGTGGCAGCGCCGCGAGCGTCTGCTGCCACTCGGCCAGGAAGTCGGCTTCGTTGAATCCGGCCGGCCGCGCGAAGTAGGGCGTCCCCACGCGTACGTACCACGGCACCCGCTTGCCCTTCTGCACGCGGTACCACGGCGTGTGGGTGTAGAGGTCGGGCTCGTTGCCGACCTCGAAGTACTTGATGTATCGGGTGCCGATCACGTCGAGCAGCTGGTAGGCCTCGTACTGGCTGATTCGGGTCGAATCGGCCTCCAGGTTGACGCTCATCACGTACTGCGCGTCGAGTCGCTCGGCGAGCAGCAGCGCCGCCTTCGCCCACGAGGTCCCGATCGCGTAGGTGACACCGGAGGGGTCGTTGAGGTTCGGCACCGGCCACCACGAGCGATCGGTGCTCTGGCCGCCGATCCGGATGGAGGGCGGGCCGACCGGGTTGAGATTGCGCAGCAACTGGACGAGAACGGGGTTGACCTGGGCGGGCGTCGTCGCGTTGCCCACCCACTGGGGGATGGTCGAGACCTCGAGGGCCACCCCGAGGAAGCCGGTCGGCAGCGGAGAGGTCAGCGGCGCGCGGTTCACTCCGACCCAGACCGGACTCGCGGCGGCCGCGGCGGCGAGCCCCGCGCCGCATCCGAACAGAACGCACAGCGAGGACAGCAGCCCGGCGGTCCGACGCAACGACCGCCCACTCATCGCCCCACCAGGTGCTCGTCGCGCAGCCACGCGACGGTCGTCTCCATGCCCTCCGCGTAGTCGACACGCGGCTCCCAGCCGAGCACCTCGCGCGCCTTGCGGTTGGAGAAGTCCTGGTCGATGCCCATGATCTGCACCGCCTGACGCGAGAGCAGCGGGGGCGTCTGCAGATGGGTCGCGCGGCGTACCGCGCGATATCCCTGCTCCAGCGCGCTGCCGAGGCCGCTGGCGACCGGATAGGGCATCGACAGCCGAGTGCGGCGCGCCCCGATCCCGTCGGCAAGGCCGTCGGTGAACTGTCGCCAGGTGACATCCAGCCCGTCGGTCACGTTGAACGCCTCACCGGCCGCTCCGCTGTGTTCGAGCGCGAGCACGACCGCGTCGACGAGATTGTCGATGTAGACCAGTCCGGCGTTCGCCCGGCCCTGGTCGACAAGCAACATGTAGCCACCCTTGATCGCGCCGCCGATCTCACCGACGACGGCCGTCGACCGGGGACCCCAGACCGTCGCCGGCCGCAGGACGACGGTCTCCAGGCCGAGCTCTGAGCTTGCCCTCAGGACCTCCTGCTCGCCGTCGAGCTTGGTCTGGGCGTACCAGTTGCGGAACCCCTGAGGCGGCGCGCTCTCCTCGACTCCGGGGTCCCCTGGGTAGCCGTAGACGTCTGTGGTGCTCACGTGGACCAGCCGGCGCACCGACGCCGCCGCGGCGGCTTGGACCAGGTTGCGCGTCCCGGTCACGTTCGCGCGCTCGATCTCCTCGACCGTACCCCAGTCGCTCACCATCGCGCCGCAGTGCACGACGTACTCGCAGCCCTCGACCGCCCGGTGAAGCGAGCGGGGATCCTCGAGCGCCCCGGGGGCGAGCTCGACCCCGAGGGACTCCAGGCGGGCGGTGTCGCTGCCGGCCCGCACCAGGCAGCGCACCTGCTTGCCGTCGGCGACCAGCCGCTCGACGAGGTGGCTTCCGATGAAGCCGGTCGCGCCGGTGATCAGGTGGACGTCGCCGCGCGTGACGTCGACGGGGGTGCCGCCAAACGGCGCCAGGCCGGTGGCGCTCGCATCTCGCCGTGAGAGATGCCGGCGCAGCGTCGTGGTGGCGATCTCCCGCACGACCCCCCAGTTGCGGCTCGAAGAGCCGTGCAGGTCGGCGAGCACCGCATCCAGCGCGGTGAGGAAGCGGTCGATCTCGTCAGGGGTGACGGTGATCGGAGGCAGCAGCTTGACCACATCGTTCTTGCCTGAGGCCATCGTGATCACGCCGTGGTCACGATGCAGCGGGATCACCACCAGTTGCGGGAACAGGCCCCCGCTGGCGGCGTGGATCAGGTGCCAGTTGACCTTCCCCATCCGCCCCGACGGCGCGGCCAGCTCGATCCCCCACATCAACCCCATTCCGCGGACGTCGTCGAGCATCTCGTACCGGTCGCGCAGCGTGTACAGACCGTCGCGGAGCCGCTCCCCCATCCGCGCCGCGTGCTCGACAAGCCCGTCACGCTCGATCACGCGGATCGCGGCGAGACCCGCCGCCATCGACAGCCGGTTGCGGCCGTAGGTCGACTGCTGGACGTAACAGCGCTCAAGCGTCCCCACTGCCTTCTGGAAGATCTCACGGCGGGTGATCATCGCCCCGGTCGGCATGAAGCCGCCCGACAGCGCCTTCGCGAGCGTCACGATGTCCGGCTCGAGGTTCCAGTGCTCGAGCGCGAACCAGCGGCCCGTGCGGGCCAGGCCGGTCTGCACCTCGTCGAGCACGAACAGCGTCCCGTAGCGGCGGCACAGCTCCTGTGCCCCCTCCAGATAGCCCGGAGGCGGGGGATTGACGCCCACCCCCTGGATCGGCTCGACGATGAACGCCGCCGCGCGGCGCTTCTTCAGCGCCTTCTCCAACGCGTCGAGGTCGCCGTGCGGCACCCGCCGGCAGCCCGGCAGCAACGGCCCGAAGCCCTCCTTGAAGAAATCCTCGCCCACGATCGACAGCGGGCCGTAGGTGACGCCGTGGTATCCACCGATCGTCGAGACGATCTCCTTGCGGCCGGTGGCGGCGCGGGCGAACTTCATCGCGGAGTCGACCATCTCGGCACCGGTGGACCCGAAGAACACGGCATCCAGCGACCGCGGCAGCCGCGCGGTGATCGCCTCGGCCAGCATTCCGGCCAGCGGCGAGTACTGGATCTGCACCCCGTCGAGCAGCTCCTCGTCGAGCGTGGCCTTGATGACCGCGCTGATGTCGGGGTGGTTGTGCCCGAGAGTCGCAAACCCCTCGCCGCTGTGGAAGTCGAGGAACTCGCGGCCGTGCAGGTCGTAGATCAGGCTGCCACGGGCGGTCGTGTAGTCGTAGTCGTAGCCGATGATCGACAGCACGTCGACAAGCGAGGGGTCGAGGTGCTGCGAGGCGAGGGCCAGGGTCTCGGCGGAGCGGGCCCGAACGTCGTCGATGATCCCGAGCGGGTCCGTCGGTGCGGTCTGGTCAGTCATGCGCGAGGAGAATTTACTGGCAGCCGCGGCCCTTCCCGTCGGTCGGTACGCTGCGCGTCTGCATGGAGCTCTTCTCGCTCGAAGGCAAGGTCGCCGTGGTGACCGGCGGGACACGCGGGATCGGCCTGATGATCGCCCGCGGGATGTTGCAGGCCGGCGCAACCGTCGTGATCAGCTCTCGCAAGGCCGACGCCGGCGAGCGGGCGGTGAACGAGCTGGCCGGCGATGGGGCGGTGGTCTCGATTCCCGCCGACCTGTCCACGCAGGCCGAATGCGAGCGCCTCGCGGCGGAGGTGGGCGCGCTGCACGACCATGTCGACATCCTGGTCAACAACGCCGGCGCGGCCTGGGGGGAGCCGCTGGCCACCTTTCCCGACGGCGCCTGGGACAAGGTGCTCGCGCTCAACCTCAAGGCGCCCTTCTTCTGCACGCGGGCGTTCCTCCAGCTGCTGGAGCGGCGCGCGTCGCAGGATGATCCCTCGCGGATCATCAACATCGGCTCGATCGACGGGTTGCGCGTCGCCGGCCTGCCGACCTACTCCTACTCGACCAGCAAGGCGGGCGTGCATCAGCTCACCAAGGTCCTCGCGGCCGAGCTCGGCCCGCGCTGGATCACCGTCAACGCGATCGCTCCGGGACCGTTCGAGTCCAAGATGATGGCGGCCACCCTGGAGCAGTTCGGCGACGTGATCGCGGCCTCGGCGCCGCTGCGCCGGATCGGCCGTCCCGACGACATGGCGGGCACCGCCGTCTACCTGGCCAGCCGCGCCGGCGCCTACGTCACCGGCGCGATCATTCCGGTCGATGGCGGCATCTGGGCGGCCACCTGAGCGACCCCGCCGACCGGCTCGGCGACCCGATCGGCATATTGGTGCAGGTATCCCGGCCTGTTCGGGGTATCTACAGCTTGCGCGCGCGTCCTGCGCCCCCACGACGCGCGCAAGGGCCCGCGACCAGCAACTTGGAAGCTCGGTCGCGGGCCCGCTTTGCTGCGCCCGCACGACAAGACCCGTTACCCCGACAACCGCGTCGGCGAGCCATGGCGCAGCCAAGCAAAGTGCGCTATTTGGGATGTTTCGGCCGCGGGAGTGCGCAGGATGGCCCGGCCAATCCCGTGCAGAAGGCTTCGTACGCCGCCCAGAACTGCACGATCCCGCCCACGCCCGGTAGCCGCGGTCCCGACGTGCGGGCGCGCTCAGCGACGGATCTCTGCGACGAGCGCGTCCCAATTGCCCGAGCCCACCGCCACCACCTCGGGTGGCGTGAGCCCCGCGCCCGTCAGGAACTGGGCGGCGCCGCTCTCCGGGGCGGGCCGGTAGGGATAGTCGGTCGCGAACAGGACCCGTTCGACCCCGACCAGCTCGACCGCCCAGTGCAGGTAGCGCTCGCTGTACACCCCTCCGGCGGTGATGTACGCGTGGTCCCGGACGTATTCGGAGAACGTGCGATCCAGGCCGGCGCCGGTCGCCAGGGCGTCAGCGCGATCGAGGTAGAAGAAGACGACCTCTCCCCAATGACCCAGCAGGATCCGCAGATCGGGGAACCGGTCGAATACCCCGGCGAGCGCCAGCCGCAGGAACTGGACCCCGGTCTCGTAATGCCATCCGATGCCGTGAGTGGCAAACGCCGCGTCCACCGCGTCGCCGAACCCCGAGTACAGCGACGTCCGGACGGGCGACTGCGGTATCTGGGGGTGGAGATAGAGCGGCGCTCGCAGGGCGTGGGCGGCCTCGAAGATCGGCCAGTTGTCGGGATGATCGAGGTTGCGCTCACCGGTGCGCCCGAACACCATCGCTCCGTGCAGGCCGAGCGTGGTCACCGCGCGCTGGAGCTCGCCCGCAGCCGCCTCCGGGTCCGGCAGCGCAAGGGTGGCCAGGCCCTGGAAGCGATCGGGATGGGCCGCGAGCAGCTCGGCGATCGCCTCGTTGGCCTCCACCTGCAGTCGGTTGGCCACAGCTGCGGGGAGCGGGTGCAGCCCCGGCGAGGTGAGGGAGAGCACCTGAACCGTGACCCCGGCCGCGTCCATCGCGGCGATCCGCCGCTCGCCGACCTCGCGCAGGCGCTCGCCGAGCTCGCCGGGCGGGACGCCGGCGCGAGAGTCCGCGCGTGCCGTCGCACTCATCTCGCCCCACGCACTGGCAACGCCATCGGTGACGAAGTGCTCCTCGGTGGCGACGATCCGCATCGGCCAGAGCCTACTGCACACGATTGCAGAAGAGCGGTCTTCTCGCTACGCTGCCCGACGTCTCACCCACCCGACGACGAGAGAGAGACCCGCGTCCATGCCCGACGAAAGAGTGGCGGCGGCGATCCGCAACTGGGCCGGCCGGTTCATCGCCAACGGCGTCGCGTACAACGACTTCGTCCGCACCACCGGGACGATCGAGACCTGGGCCCAGTGGCTGCCCGCCTGGACGGCGGTCGCCGAGAGCCATCGCCGGCGCGCCGAGCAGGCGGCTGCCGACGGCCACCGGCGCAGCGCCGGCGAGGCGTATCTGCTGGCCGCGGTCGCCTTTCACTTCTCCAAGTTCGTGTGGGTGGTCGATCCAGAGCTCAACCACCGCAACACCGAGGCGGCGATCGCGTGCATGTACGCCGCCCACGAGCGCCTGGACCCGACCGCGGAGCGAATCGAGGCGGTGGCCGACGGCGCCCAGATCGCCGCCAACCTGCGGCGGCCCCCACAGGCGGGCAGCCGTGTGCCGCTGGTCGTCCTCATCCCGGGGCTGGATTCGACCAAGGAGGAGTTCTTCGTCTGGGAGGAGGTGTTCCTGCAGCGCGGCATGGCAACCCTCTCGCTCGACGGCCCCGGGCAGGGCGAAACCGGCTGGCGAACGCACATCCGGCCTGATTACGAGGTCGCGGTCGCGGCCGCGCTCGACGCGGTCGCCGGCCGGCCGGAGCTCGACATGGCCCGCGTCGGTGCTGTCGGCGTGAGCCTCGGCGGCTACTACGTCGTGCGCGCCACCGCGTTTGAGCCGCGCATCCGCGCGCTGGCTGGGGTCAGCGGGCCGTTCCAGTTCGGGGCCGACTGGGAGACGATGCCCGAGCTGACCCGGGAGACCGTCGCCCACCACACCGGCGCGCGCGGCGACGACGAAGCGCGGCAGCGGGCCGAGGAGCTCGATCTCGACGGCGTCGCGCAGCGTGTACGCCGGCCCTGCCTGGTCCTCACCGGACAGCTGGACCGCGTCATCTCCTGGGAGAACACCAAGCGGATCGCCGACGCCGTGCCCGGTGCCGAGTGGGTGCTCTACGAGGACGGCACCCACGTCTGCAACAACATTCCCTTCCGGTACCGGCCGCTCGTCTCCGATTGGATCCGGAGCCGGCTCGGGTGATCGGCGAGGCGCTGCCTCGGCGGGAGGACGCCCGCGTTCTCCGCGGGCAGACCCGCTATCTGGACGACATCGATCGGCCGGGGCTGGTCCATGCCGCCTTCGTCCGCAGTCCCCACGCGCACGCCGCGATCACCGAGATCGTGACTCCGGAGCCCACGCCGGGGGTCACCGTGCTCTGCGCCGCGGATCTCGGCGAACTGCGCGCTTTCCCGGTGATGCGCCCGGACGGCTGCGAGATCGCTGAGGCGCAGGCCCATCCGGTACTGGCCGGCGGCGAGGTCCGCTACGCCGGGCAGCCCGTGGCCATCGTCCTGGCGGCGAGCCGCGCGCTTGCTGAGGACGTCGCCGAGGCGGTCGAGGTCGACTACGAGCCGCGGCCGGTCGAGCTCGATCCGCGCACCGCTCCACTGACGATGGTGGGCTGGTCGCGGGGCAGCGGCGACGTCGACGGGGCATTCGCCGCCGCGAGCCACGTGGTCCGCGGCGACTACGCCCTGCCCCGCCTGGTGGCCGCACCGATGGAGACGCGCGGCGCAATCGCCGACCACGACGCGGAGAGCGACCGGTTGACCGTGTGGTGCTCGGCCCAGGACGTCCACCGTCCGCTGGCACAGCTCTCCCACATCCTCCGCCGCGCAGCCGATTCGATCCATCTGATCGTTCCCGACGTCGGTGGGGCGTTCGGGAGCAAGGGCGTGATCGCCCCCGAGGTGGCGGCCGTCGCCGCCGCGGCGATCCGCCTCGGTGCGCCGGTCAAGTGGGCAGAGGACCGGCTTGAGAACCTCGTCGGTGCCTACCAGGGCCGTGGGATCGAGGGCGAGCTGGAACTGGCGCTCGACGCGGACGGCCGGATCCTCGGCCTCCGGGCTCGCCTGTGGGCCGATCTCGGCGGATATCTGCTGACCACGACGCCCGTGCCTCCCCACACCGCGGCGACGCTGATCGCCGGCTGCTACGACATTCCCGCCGCCCGGGTCGAGCTGACCGGGGTTCAGACCAACAAGGTTCCGACCGGCCCCTACCGCGGCGCGGGCCGCCCCGACGCCGCGTACATGATCGAGGCACTCATCGACGATGCGGCTCGCCAGACCGGGATCGACCGGATCGCGCTGCGCCGCCGCAACCTCATCCGCGCCTTTCCCTATCGGACCGTGACCGGGCTGGAGTACGACTCCGGGGATTTCGAAGCGTGCCTCGACCTGGCGCTGGAGCTGCTCGAGCACGCGCGCGCTGAGACCGCAACCAACGGCGCCGTCCACGCCGCGGCCCCCCAAGCCGATGGCGGGGTGACCGTGTCCGGGACGGGCATCGCGCTCTACGTGGAGCGCGCCGGCGGCGGGTGGGAGACAGCGGAGATCGCGCTGGCCCCCGGGGGGCGATTCGAGGTCGCATCGAGCTCGAGCCCTCACGGCCAGGGCCATGACATCACCTTCGCGCAGATCGCGGCCGAGCGGCTGCAGGTGTCCCCCGACGCCGTCGGGCTGACCTTCGGCGACAGCGCCACCTCGCCGCCCGGAGTCGGGACGTTCGGCAGCCGCTCGGTCTCCCAGGCGGGATCGGCTGTCGCGCTGGCCGCCGACCAGCTCGTGCTGCGTGCGACCGAGCGCGCCGCACAGCGGCTCGGGGTCGAGCCCTCGGCGGTGCGGCCGACCGCCGGCGGGTTCGCGTCGCACGGAGAGGGCGCGGTGACCTGGGCCGAGCTGGCGGCGGAGGGCTCGCCGCCGCTGCAAGCCGATGCCCGCTTTCAGTCGGCCAACGTCTTCTCCTCCGGCGCCTACGCCGCCGACGTGGCGATCGACTCAGAGACCGGCGCGCTGACGATCAGCCGCCTGGTGGCGGTCGACGATGCGGGCACGCTCATCAACCCGCTGCTCGCCCGTGGCCAGGTCCTCGGCGGCGTCGTGCAGGGTCTCGGCGAGTGCCTCACCGAGGAGGCGGTCTACGACGACGCCGGGCAGCTGCGCAGCGGCTCGTTTCTGGACTACAACCTGCTGACCGCGGCCGAGGTGCCGCCGATCACGACGGGCGAGATCGAGACGCCCTCGCCGCTCAACCCGCTGGGGGCCAAGGGAGCCGGAGAGGGCGGCGCAGTCGGAACCGTCCCGGCGGTCGCCAACGCGGTCGCCGATGCCCTCGACGGCCGGCGGGTGGCCCTCCCGTTCAGCGCCGAGCGGCTGTGGCATGCCCTGCACGGCGACCAGCCCGATCCAGACGGATGAAGCCTGCCGAGTTCGCCTACCAGGCGGTGACCACCCTCGACGCGGCGCTCAGCGCGCTCGAGGACGAGGACGCGCGGCCGCTCGCGGGCGGCCAGAGCCTGATCCCGATGATGAACTTCCGCCTCGCCTTTCCCGCACTGCTCGTCGATCTGAACCCGGTCGCCGAGCTGGCTGGGATCGAGGAGGTCGACGGCGGGCTGCGCATCGGTGCCATGACACGGCAGTCCGCGCTCGAGCGCTCGGCGCTGGTCGCGCGCGGCTGGCCGCTGCTGACCGACGCGATCGCCCACGTCGGGCACACCGCGACCCGCAACCGGGGGACCGTCGGCGGTTCGGTGGCCCACGCCGACCCCGCCGCCGAGCTGCCGGTCGTTCTGACCGCCCTGGGCGCCCGCTTCCGCGTTCGCGCGTCCGCGGGCGACCGGGTGCTCGCTCCCGGGGAGTTCTTCACCGGAACCCTGTCCACGGCGCTCGGTCCCGGAGAGCTGCTGGTCGAAATCGATGTGCCCGCGCCGCCGCCGGGCGCGCGGATGGGGTTCGCCGAGCACGCCCGCACCCATGGGGACTTCGCTCTCGCCGGAGCGGCGGCGGTGATCGCGCCGGGAGGCCACGCGTCGGTCGCGCTGCTCGGCGCCGGCCCGGTCCCCGTCACCGACGCGGCGGTCGAACGAGCGCTCCGGGACGGCGCGAGCCCGGCGCAGGCCGCGCAGCTCGCCGCGGCCGGGGTCGCCGATCCCTACCGCCGCGCGCTGCTGCGGGCGCTGACCCGGCGGGCGCTGCAGCGGGCCTGGCGCCCCACCGACCGGAGCCCGGGCGCATGAGGATCACGGTCGAGATCAACGGGACCGCCTACGAGGGCGAGGTCGAGCCCCGGACCCTGCTGTCGGACTTCGTCCGCCACCAGGCGGGGCTGACCGGCACCCACGTCGGGTGCGAGCACGGGGTCTGCGGAGCGTGCACCATCCAACTCGACGGCGAGCCGATCCGCTCGTGCCTGATGCTGGCCATCCAGGCCGACGGCCGGGCGCTGCGCACCGTGGAGAGCCTCGCGGGCGACGGCGGCGAGCTCTCAGCCCTCCAGCAGGCGTTCACCGATTATCACGCCCTGCAGTGTGGGTTCTGCACCTCGGGCTTCCTGATGACCGCTGACGCGCTGCTGCGCCGTCGCCCGAACGCCTCCGAGCGAGAGATCCGGGAGGAGCTGTCCGGCAACCTGTGCCGGTGCACGGGCTACGAGGGCATCGTCGCCGCCGTGCTGGCTGCCGGCCGGTCGGGACCCGGGATTCCTGCCGGTGAGGCACCGGATGAGTGACCTCGCGCCGGCACCTTTTCCACACGGGTGACCTCGGCCGACCGCCGCTGCTGGTTCTTCTCCGGCAGGCGGACCTGTTCGTACACCCGCGGCCTGCGAGTCCCGCGCGTGCAGCCGCAACCCCGACGGCTAGGCAGGATCGGTGTGGACGGCCCGCGGCACCGCTTCCTGGGCATCGGCGTCCAGCTGTGTGTTGAGGTTGGACTGGCGGTCGCGCTCGAGCGGCAGCGTGCCTCCGACGGTGTAGTACGGCTTGCCGGCGATCACCAGGTCCTCTGCCGGAAAGCGGGTGATCACCTCGCAGCCGTCGGCGGTGACGATCAGCTGCTCCTCGATCCGAGCAGCCGACCAGCCGTCGCTCGCCGGCCAGAAGGTCTCCAGGGCGAACACCATCCCCTCGTGGATCACCTCCGGATGGTCGAGGGACACCAGCCGGCTGAAGATCGGCTTCTCCCAGATCGTCAGGCCCACCCCGTGGCCGAACTGGAGCGCGAACGCCGCCTCCTCGTCCGGGAATCCGAACTCCTGGGCCTTGGGCCACAACGAGACCACCTCGGCCGTGGTCACGCCCGGACGGATGAGGGCGATGGCGGCGTCCAGGTAGTACCGGCAGCGCTTGTAGGCGTCGAGCAGCGGCCGTGACGCGCTGGAGACCGCGAACGTGCGGTAGTAGCAGGTGCGGTAGCCCATGTAGCTGTGGAGGATGTCGAAGTACGCCGGGTCTCCGGGGCGCAGCGCCCGGTCGGTGTAGACGTGGGGATGGGGGCTGCAGCGCTCGCCCGAGATGGCGTTGACGCCCTCCACGAACTCGGAGCCCATCTCGTACAGGACGCGGTTGACCAGCGCGACGCAGTCGTTCTCGCGAAAGCCCGGGCGCATCGCGCGGTAGAGCTCCTCGTAGGCGGCGTCGACCATCCCGCAGGCCATGTTCAGCAGGGTGATCTCGTCCTGGGTCTTGATCATCCGCGTCTCCTGCATCAGCTGCTGGCCGTCGACGACCTGGATGCCCTCGCGCTGCAGCGCAAACAGCACGGGCGGCTCGATCGCGTCGATTCCGACCGGCTCGCCCAGCAGGCCGCGCTGCTCCAGCTCGACCCGGATCTTGGCGGCGACGTCCTCCGCCCGGCCGGCCTGCGGGGACATCGCCCCGCGCATGGTCGAGATCCCGGCGCGCGAGCGACCGTCGGAGAGCCACGGGTTGTAGAGCTGATGGTGGCGCGCCGCGGAGCCGAAGTCCCACATGATCGGCTCGTCGCCGCGCGGCAGCAGGCAGAAGCGGTTGAGCTTGTCGGCCGCCCAGGTGCCGATGTGCGTGGCCGTGATGTAGCGGATGTTGCTCATGTCGAAGCAGAGCAGGGCGCCGAGCTCCGACGCGGCCAGCCGCTCGTTGACCCGGGCCAACCGCTCCTCGCGCAGACGGTCGTAGCGGACCCGTTCCTCCCAGTCGACGCCCATCGTTCCGTAGCTGTGCAGGCCCACCGCTTCGCCTCCGATCGTTCTTGCAACCGATTGCAGCCAGCTTACGGCACTTGACGGCGAGGCGGCGCAACATTACGATTCATCGATCGCAATCGTTTGCACCAGGAGGATCGGCTAGAGCCATGGACGCCCCGGAAACGACGAGTCTCGGTTGGGTTGGCGTCGGGCGCATGGGTCGCGCGCTCGTCGTGCGCCTGCTCGACGCCGGCCACGACGTCGCCGTCTACAACCGGACGCGCGAGAAGGTCCTCGATCTGGAGGGCGCCGGTGCGACGATCGTCGACTCGCCCGCTGATCTGGCGACGCGCGACATCGTGTTCACGATGGTGGCGGGCTCCTCCGACGTCGAGGAGGTGATCCTCGGGCCCCAGGGGATCCTCTCGCGCGAGGACGCCCACCCGGGGCTGATCATCGACTCGACCACGATCTCGCCGTCGGCGGCCGAGGTGATCCGGGAGCGGGCGCTCCTGCGGGGAACCGCGATGCTCGCCGCCCCGGTCAGCGGCAACCCCAAGGTCGCCGCCGCCGGGCGCTTGACCATCGTCGCGTCCGGCCCACCCGAGGCGTGGGAGCGCGCCCGGCCCTATCTCGAGGTCCTGTGCCGCGGCGTCACCTACTGCGGCGAGGGCGAGCGGGCCCGGCTGGTGAAGATCTGCCACAACCTGATGCTCGGCGTCGTCGCCCAGTGCCTCGCCGAGATCACCGTGCTCGCCGAGAAGGGCGGAGTCTCTCGCGCGGACTTCCTCGGGTTCCTCAACGACAGCGTGATGGGCTCGACGTTCACCCGGTACAAGAGCCCGGCGTACGTCAACCTCGACTTCTCCCCCACGTTCACCCCCGAGCTGCTGCTCAAGGATTTCCATCTGGGGTTCGAGGCCGCGAGGTCGTTCGATGTCGCGATGCCGCTCGCGGCCGCGACCGAGCAGATCGTCCAGACGCTGGAGGGCATCAAGGGCAACGATGTCGACTTCGCCGCTCTGCTCGAGATGTCCGCCGCCGCGGCCGGTCTGGAGCTCAAGCCCGAGAACGTCGACGTCGACGACGGGCTCTCGCCGCTGGCCCCCGGCACCAACGGCGCGACGACCGTCGTCCCCTCACCCACCGCCGGCTGAGCCGCCGGCGGTGTCTGCGCTGCGCCTCAGGGCGGCGGGCGGCGGCGCTCAGACCGGAGCGTAGGCCCCGTCGGCAGCGGTGATCTCGTCCACCGCCGGCGGCGGACCGGCGCGGCCGAGCGTGCGCCAGGACTCGGCCACGATCCGCCGCACGGAGAGTCCGTAGCGGGTGAACAGGTACGGGCGGCTGCCTGACTCCGCGAACCGGTCGCCGATCCCGACGCGGCTCAGCCGCACGCCTGCCCCGGCTTCGGCCAGCGCCTCGGCGACGGCGGACCCCAGGCCGCCGATCACCGAATGGTTCTCGGCAGTGATGACCCCCTGCGCGCCCTCGCACGCCGACACGATCGTGTCGACGTCCAGTGGCTTGATCACCGGGACGTTGAGGACCCCGACGTCGACGCCGCGGGCACGCAACGTCTCCGCGGCGGCCAGCGCGGCGCCGAGCATCATCCCGGAACCGATCAGGACGAGATCCCGTCCCGGCGAGAGCACCTGCGCACGGTCCAGCGAGAACCGATGATCCTCGCCGAAGATGACCGGGATCTCCCCCCGCCCCAGACGGAGGTAGACCGGGCCGGACTGCTCGGCCGCCGCCCAGACCGCTTGACGGGTCTCGGTGGCGTCCGCGACGTCGACCACCGTCATGTTCGGCAGCGCGCGCATCAGCGCGACGTCCTCGATGGCCTGGTGGCTGGGACCCCCCGGACTGGACAGCCCCGGCATGAAGCCCGCGATCGTGACGCGGCAGCCCGGGTACGCGATCGCCATGGCGAGCTGGTCGAAGCAGCGCCGGGTGGCGAACACGCCGAAGGTGGCGAAGAACACGGTGTGCCCGGCCCGCGCGAGGCCTCCGGCGATTCCGATCGCGTTTGCCTCGGCCATGCCCACGTTGAAGAAGCGGTCCGCAAACGTGTCCCGGAACAGATCGGTCTCGGTCTGGCGGGTGAGGTCCGCACCGAGACAGACGACGTCGCTCCGGCGAGCCGCCAGATCGACGAGCGCCTCCCCGAACGGCTTCAGCACCGTCTCATACGGCGGGGGGTAGATCATCCGCGCACCTCCATGCCCTGCTCGAGCTCGGATCGGATCGCTGCGACCAGGTCATGGTCGAGCTTGAGGAAATGGCCGTCGGCGGTCGGCGGGATCGACTCCAGCCGACCGAGGATGTCGGTCCGGGCAACGATCACCGACGGGCGCTCGGATCGGCTCGCCGCCGCAAAGGCCTCATCCAGGGCGTCGACGTCATGGCCGTCGACATCCTGCACGTGCCAGGAGAACGCCGTCCACTTGTCGACGATGGGCTCGACCGTGGTCACGCTGGTGATCGCCCCGTCGACCTGTGACCCGTTGGCATCGAGGACCACCGTGAGCGTGCCCAGTCGATGGTGGGCGGCGAACATCGCCGCCTCCCAGACCTGCCCCTCCTCCAGCTCACCGTCGCTGAGGAACGCGTAGGTGCGCCGGTCCTCCCCCGACAGGCGATCGGCGAGAGTGAAGCCGATCGCGCCTGACAGCCCCTGGCCGAGCGATCCACAGGTGAGATCCAGGCCGGGCGTGCGCTCCGTGGAGATCGCCTCCAGCAGCGCCCCGTCACCGCCGTATCCCGCGAGCACCTCGCGCTCGAGCAGTCCGAGCTCCGCCGCTGCGGCGTAGTAGACGACGGCGTAGTGGCCCGGCGAGAGGACGAACCGGTCCCGGCCGTGCCGCATCGCCGATCCGAACAGGACCGCGAACTGCTCGCCGGCCGACAGCGCCTGACCGAGGTAGCCGAAGCCGCGGATGGCGACCATCTCAAGCGCATCGAGCTTGATGCGCCGCGCGAGCTCCGCCAGCGATCGCTGGCTCATCGGTCGAAGCCGTTTCGCCGGCCCTCGCGGACGTAGTCCACGGTGCCCTTGATGTGTCCCTCGCCGTGGACGTTCGCCTTCTCTGCGACATGGCCGAACATCTGGATCCCGAACGCGCCGTCGAGGTTGTCGGTGATCCGCTGGCGCCACGGGCGGCGGACGATCTGCGTGGTCAGGCGGCGGATCGTCCGCGGCTGGCTCATGATGTGGTCGGCCAGCTGCCAGGCCCGATTGAGCAGCCGATCCCGCGGCACGATCTCGTTGACCATCCCGTACTCCAGGGCCTTGCGCGCGTCGATGGCCTCGCCGGTGAGCAGGGCGTAGGCGGCGCGCTTGACCCCAAGCAGCTCCTGGAAGCAGCTGTGGATGCCGTCGCCCGGCACCGACCCGATGTCGTAGTGCAGATCGAAGATGACCGCGTCGTCGCTGCAGATCGACAGGTCGCACATGAGGCAGATCTCGGTGTGGAAACCGGGACCGTTGAGCACGCCGATCGTCGGGATCTCGAGATCGTTGATGAGCGCGCTCACGTTGATCCGCCCGTCCTTGAAGGCGTACTCGTAGGCCCAGTAGGGCAGGTCCTGCTCCTCCAGCGCGAAGCCGTCCTCGTCGGCCTCCATCATGAACTCCTCACCGGTGCCGGTCAGGATCAGCAGCTCGTTGTCGGGATCGGCGCCGACCGTCTTGAGCATCTGGCCGAGCGCGCGGTGATCCTCGACGCTCAGCTTGATCGAGCCGCCGCCGGTGTGACCGCAGACCAGCAGCACGCCGTCGGCGCGGCGCTCAAAGGTGAAGTAGTCGCGGAACCGGGCCGCGTACTCCTCGAGCTGGGGCGTGGGAACGAACGCTCTCTCGGACATGCTCTCCTCGGGTGACGGGGGTTGGGTCGATCCGGGTTGACGGACGGTGCCGGGTGTCTAGCCGACCCGGGGGGCGACGGTGACCGACCGTCGACGATCGTGGGTGTGAAGTACGCCAGATCGATGCTCGTCGTCACGGGGCCGGTGGTCACGACCATTGAAGCCTCCTGTCGATCCCTCATGTCCGGCAGTCGCCAGCGACGTTCTTGGTCGGCGCCGACGACCCGGCGCCCGAGGGCACGGTCGCCCATTGTGCACATCACTGCGAACGATTGCAAGAAGTGGCCCGCGGTTGTTCCCGACCGCACGGCAGCCGATCGTCTCAGCGCGGCGGAGCAGTGGACGCCCGGACGACCAGCCTGGTCTCCAGCTCGAGCTGGGTGACCGGGTCCCCCGCCGAGGAGCCGAGGCGGTCCAGCAGCGCCCGTGCCGCGACCGCGCCCATCTCGTAGTGGTCGAAGTGGATGGTGGTCAGCGGCGGATCGAAGCGGTCGGCGAACGACATGTCGTTGAAGCCGATCACCGACACGTCATGTGGGCATGAGAGACCGGCGGCGCGCACGGCGTCGTAGCAACCGAGCGCCACCAGGTCGTTGCCGGCCACGATCGCGGTCACCTCGGGGTGCGTGGCCAGCAGCGCAGCCGCCGCCCGGGCTCCCTCCTCCAGCGTCACGGACTGGCCGAGCTGCACGTAGCCCGCGGGAACCTCGAGCCGAGCTCGCCGCATCGCGGCCTGGAACCCCGCCAGGCGCGACCAGCCTGTGCTGTGGGTCTGGGGACCGCCGACGTGGGCGATGTGGCGGTGGCCGAGGGACACGAGGTGTTCCACCGCGGTTCGCACGCCGCCGCGATCGTCTGCCGTCACGGCCGGGATGGCCGCGTTGCGCGAGTGACGGTTGATCTGCACGACGGGGACGCCGCTGGCCTCCAGGCTGTCCAGAGTCGGATCGTCGTGACTGGCGGTGGCGACGATCAGACCGTCGACGCCCCGCTGGCGCAGGAGCTCGAAGCGGTCGAGCAGCCGTTCGTCCCGGCCGTCGGTGTAGGCGACCAGCGAGGTGTACTGGACCTTCTCCAGCGTGTCGTCGATGCCCCGCAGCATCCGCGGGAAGAGCGGGTTGGTGATGTCCGGGATGACCACGCCCACCGCCAGCGATCGCTGGGTGCGCAGGCTGCGCGCGATCGTGTTGGTGCGGTAGTTGAGCTCCCGCGCCGCCGCGAGCACGCGCTCCAGCGTGTCGGCGTTGACCATCTGCTGGGTCTCCGGGTTCAACGCGCGAGACACCGTCGCCGGATGGACGCCGGCATGTCTGGCGACCTCCCGCAGGGTCACCGAGGGCGTCACTCCCTGAACCTTCACCGCCTCCAGTATGCGCCCGGCACCGGCGAGCTCCTCCTCGTGCCGTGCCGGATCACCGCCGGGAGCGGTCTTGCAATCGTTCGCACAAGAATGACAGTATGAGCCCGTTCACCCGTTGTCAACGTTGGGGCGCTCGCTGTCGTCCCGGAGCGAGAGGAGAGGCGCGTGCGCGAGATCCCACATGGCCATCGGATCGGCTGGATCGGCGTTGGCCGGATGGGCCGCCCGCTGGTCACACGGCTGCTGCAGGCGGGCTGCGACGTCGCCGTCTACAACCGGACCCGGGCCACCGCCGAGCCTCTGAGCGAGCTGGGCGCCGAGATCGTCGACGAGGCGCGCGGCCTCGCCGACCGCGACATCGTGTTCTCCACCGTCGCCGGGCCGGCGGACTTCACCGCGGTCATGCTCGACGGGCCGGGCGCGCTGCTGAGCGACTCGACGGCCGCGCCCCGAGTGATCGTCGACTGCTCGACCATCTCCGTCGAGGCCTCCTCGGCGGTTCGCGCGGCGGCGGCGCGGCGCGGCGCCACCCTGCTCGCCGCGCCGGTCAGCGGCAACGGACGACACGTGGCATCCGGCGGCGCGCTGTTCGCCGTGTCCGGACCTGAGCCGGAGGTGGAGATCGTGCGCCCGTACCTGGAGATGCTCGGTCGCGGGGCGCATTACATCGGCGAGCAGGACACCGCGCGGCTGGTCAAGATCGCCCACAACCTGTTCCTCGGAGCCGTCATCCAGTCGCTGATCGAGACGTCGCTGCTCATGGAGGGCTCGGGAGTCAGCCGCCGCGCGTACCTGGAGTTCATCAACGACAGCCCAATGGGTTCCGCGTTCTCGGCCTACAAGACCCCCGCTCTGCTCGACCTGGATTGGACCGCGACCTTCACCACGGCGCTGCTGCGCAAGGACCTCGACCTCGGCCTGGAGTCAGCCGCCGGGATCGACCTCCCGCTCCCGGTCACCGCGGCCGTCCGCCGGCAGGTCCAGGAGGCGATCGACGCGGGCCACGGAGAGGACGATTTCGCGTCGATGCTCGCGGTTCAGGCCGAGGCTGCGGGTTTGGGCCTCGACCGTTCCGAGACCGATTCCTAACCCGGCCTGCACACGATTGCGGTTGACACCGTCCGAGTGTCGATGTACGTTCTGCAAACGATTGAAGTGCTAGCGCTGGCCGCCGGTTCGAGGAGAGAGCGAGGAGGAGCGAGAGGATGAGAGTGCTTCGAAGGTGCGTCATTGCGGGGCTCGCCGGAGGCGCATCGGTGGCGCTTGCGGCCTGCGGCGGTTCAGGATCGTCCAACGGCGGCGGATCCGGGGGGTCCGGAGGCGCGGCCAAGGGCCCGATCACGATCGGCGCCTCGCTGTCGCTGTCGGGGGACTTCGCCGCCGACGGTCAGGCGTTCCAGCGCGGCTACCAGCTCTGGGCGGCCGACCAGAACGCCAAGGGCGGGCTGCTCGGCCACAAGATCAAGCTGAGCGTCCTGTCGGACTCCTCGAGCCCGGCGCAGGTCGTCAGCAACTATCAGAAGCTGATCGGCTCCAACAAGGACCAGCTCGTCTTCGGACCGTTCTCCACGCTCCTGACGCTGCCCTCGGCCCGCGTCGCGGCGCGCTACGGCTACGCGTTCGTCGAGGGGGCGGGCGCCGGGCCCGCGGTCTTCGGCACCGGCCTGCACAACGTCTTCTCGGTCCAGATCCCGGTCGTCAACGAGCTCGTGAGCTTCGCCCAGTGGATCGCGTCGCTGCCCGCCTCCCAGCGGCCCAAGACCGCCGCCTACGTGACCGTCAACGACCCGTTCACGCAGCCTCAGCTGCCGGTGGCTCAGAAGATCCTGCAGGCGGCCGGGGTCAAGACAGTCGTCAACAAGGTCTTTCCGGCGGAGGCCACGGATTACACCGCGATCGCGGGCCAGGTCGCCTCCTCCAAGGCGGACCTCGTCATCCTCGGCTCGGTCGACGTGCCGACCGTCTCGGCCTTCACCCACGTCTTCGTCCAGCAGCATTACAGCCCCAGGGCGTTCATCGCCACGGCCGGGCCTGACCAGGGCGCGCAGTTCGTCAAGGCGGTCGGGCAGGGCAACGAGAACGGCATCTTCGTGCCCGGGCTCTGGTACGGCGGCTACCACCAGGCGACCAGTCAGAAGATGGTCAAGGAGTACATCGCCAAGTACGGCGGTTCCGCATCGGACGTGAACGCCGATGTCGCCGAGGCGTACTCCGTCGGACAGGTGATGGCCCAGGCGGTACAGGCGACCCACAGCCTCAGCAACTCCAAGCTGATCACCTATCTGCACAGCGGAGCGACCTTCAACACGGTCATCGGACCAGCGAAGTTCAACGCCAAGGGTGAGAACACGATCGGAAGCTCGCTCGTGTTCCAGTGGCAGAAGGGCAGCCTCGTGCAGACTCTGCCCAAGACCGCAGCCGGATCCGTGTCGCCGCTGTTCCCCAAGCCCGGTTGGGGGTCCTGACCGTTGTCATCCACTGCGCTGATCGAAGCCATCGTCGACGGGATCCTCACCGGAGGGGTGTACGCCCTGATGGCGACCGGCCTGACGCTGATCTTCGGCGTCATGGACATCATCAACATTGCGCAGGGCGTGATGGTGATCCTCGGCGCCTACCTCAGCTTCGAGCTGTCGGTGCACGTCGGGATCGGCCTGTTGCCCGGGCTGCTGATCACCGCTCCCGCGATGTTCCTGGTCGGCGTCGCGATCGAGTACTTCTTCATGCGGCGCCTGCGCGATCAGGATCGCACGCAGATGTCGATCCTGGTCACCTACGCGGTGGCCATCGTCATCGAGGGGGTGCTGACCGCCATCTTCGGCGTCAACTACCAGCAGCTGTCGGCCTCCTACGTCTCCTCCTCGGTGCACTTCCTCGGCTTCTACCTGCCCGACATCTACCTGATCGGTTTCGCCCTGGCGGTGCTGCTGATGGCGGCGCTCTACTACCTGCTGTACCGCACGAAGTTCGGCCGTGCCGTCCGGGCCTCGCTGCAGAACCGGACGGCCGCCGACCTGATCGGCATCGAGGTCAACCGGGTGAGGACGATCTCGGTGGGGATCGGGGTGTCGGTCACCGCGATCGGAGGGATGGTGTTCGGGGCGACGAACGCGTTCAACCCGAACAGCGGCTATGACCTGATCTCCCGGCTGCTGGCGATCGTGATCCTCGGCGGCATGGGGAGCATCGGGGGCGCGATGGCGGCCGCCATCTTCCTGCTGGTCATCAACGACGTGGTCGCGGTCGCGTGGTCGCCGACCTGGGCCCCGCTCGTCTACTTCGCGGCGCTCGTCCTCGTCCTCTCGATCCGTCCGCAGGGTCTGTTCGGCCGAGCGGCGGTGCGCGCCCAATGAGCGTCGGGCCGGAGGACGCGGCCGCGCAGACGCCGCCGGAGGCGACGGCCGCTCCCGCCGCGCGCCGGATCAGGGCCGGGGTGATCGCTGTGGTCGCGGTGCTCTTCCTCGGTTTTCCGCTCGTGGTCACCGACCCGAGCACGACGTCGATCGCGGTGTTCGCACTGGTGTTCATGGTCGCCGCCTCCTCGTGGAACATCTTCAGCGGCTACTCGGGCTACCTGGCTCTCGGCCACGCCGTGTTCTTCGGGACCGGTGGCTACGCGGTCGCCATGGCATCCAACAGCTGGCATGTCGCCGGCGGGTGGCCGGTGTTCGCGCTGCTGCCGTTCGGCGGACTGATGGCGGGGCTCGTTGCGATCCCGGTCGGGCTCGTCGCGCTGCGCACACGGCGCCACACGTTCGTCGTGGTCACGATCGCGATCTTCTTCATCTTTCAGCTGGCGGCGTACAACCTCGGCTTCACCCACGGCACCTCGGGGCTGACGCTCCCGTTCGCCCCGTTCTCGGCCGCGAACTACAACCAGCCGTTCTATTACGTCGCGCTCGCGATCCTCGTCCTGACCGTCGTCGTCTCCTGGGGCGTGAGGCGGTCGCGGTTCGGGTTGCAGCTGCTGGCGATCCGTGACGACGAGGACCGCGCGCTCGGCCTTGGCGTGCAGACCCGCCGGGTCAAGCTCACCGCGTTCGTCATCTCCGCGGTGCCGGTCGGCATGGTCGGAGGGCTCTACTTCTACTTCCTCGGCCAGATCTACCCGAACTTCGCCTTCGACCCGCTGTTCGACTTGTCGATCGCGCTGATGACCTTCCTCGGCGGTCTGGGGACGATCGTCGGGCCGCTGCTCGGAGCGCTGGTGCTGGAGTCGCTGCAGCAGTACCTCACCCAGACGTTCTCCAGCAACGCGACCTACCTGATCGCCTACGGCGTCCTCTTCCTGCTTGTCATCCTCGTGCTGCCGCGAGGGGTCGTTCCGGGGATCAGCGAGCGGCTGGCGCGGCGACGGACGCGCGCGGTCCACGCCTACACCGGCGAACGGGACGCCGACGGCCGCGACACCTCTATGCCCGGCGGCGTGGCAGGGGCGGCCTGATGAGCAACCTGATCGAGGTCACCGGCGTCTGCAAGGCCTACGGCGGCGTCCAGGCGCTCGACCTCTGCGATCTCGAGGTCCGTGAAGGAGCGATCAATGGCCTGATCGGCCCCAACGGATCGGGCAAGACGACGCTGTTCAACGTGATCACCGGGTACGAGCGCATCCAGCGCGGCCAGGTGCGCTTCCGGGGCAACGACATCACCAACGCCCCTCCCGATCGCGTGTTCAAGCTCGGCGTCGGGCGCACCTTCCAGCTCACGCGGCTGTTCACCCGGCTCACCGTGCTGGAGAACATGCTCGTCGCCACCCAGCGTCACGATGGCTGGCTGCGGGGGGTGATGCGCCGCGCCGCGTCGGTGACGGAGAAGCGCCGTGCGATGGAGCTGCTCGATTTCGTGGGGATCACCCGGCTGGCCCACGAGCCCGCCGGCAATCTCTCCTACGGGCAGCGCAAGCTGCTGGAGCTCGCCTCGCTGCTGGTTGCCGATCCGGCGATCCTGCTGCTCGACGAGCCCGCGGGCGGGGTCAACCCGACTCTGATCGGGCACCTCGCCGATCGGATCAAGGAGCTCAACCGGGGCGGCAAGACGATCCTGATCGTCGAGCACAACATGGAGTTCGTGATGGGGCTGTGCTCCCGTATCACCGTCCTGTCCCAGGGCACGGCGCTCGTCGCGGGCAGCCCCGCCGAGGTCCGGTCCGATCCCGCGGTGCTCGATGCGTACCTCGGCGGCGAGGACGACCCGGACACCCAGCGGGAACTGGCCGACGAAGCGCTCAGCCACGGCCGAGGTCACGTGTCGGTGGTCCCCACGGCCGCGGCGCCGGCGCGCGAGCCGGTCCAGAGCCAGGCGCTGCTGACCCTGTCGGGCGTGACCGCCGGCTATGGAGGCGGGGACATCCTCAAGGAGGTGACCCTCGAGGTCGCTCAGGGAGGGATCACCTGCATCGTCGGGCCCAACGGCGCGGGCAAATCGACGCTGATGGCAACGGTGAGCGGCCTGCTGCGCCCCCGCCTGGGCGAGGTGCGCTTCATGGGCGAGGTCATCTCCGGCCGGTCCCCGCGCGAGATCCTCGGCCGCGGCGTGGCCCAGATTCCCCAGGCGCACAGCCTGTTTCCGGACATGACCGTGCACGAGAACGTCGAGATGGGAGCGTTCACCGTCTCTGACCGGGCCCTGGTCGCCAAGCGCCTGGCGGCCGTGCAGGAGCTCTACCCGATCGTCTCAGATCGAGCCCACGAGAAGGCCGGGTCGCTCTCGGGCGGCCAGCAGCGTCTCGTGGAGTTCGCCCGTTGCCTGATGCTCGACCCAGTGTTGGTCATGCTCGACGAGCCGTCGATGGGCCTCGACCCCCAGACCCGGCAGATGGTGTTCGACATGGTGGCGCTGATGAACACCCAGCAGGGCAAGACGATCCTGCTCGTCGAGCAGAACGCCCGTGCGGGGTTGCGGCTGAGCTCTCACGGGGTCGTCCTGGAGAACGGCATGGTCCGGCTGACCGGGACCGGCAGCGAGGTCCTCGGTCACCCCGAGATCGCGGCGCTGTACCTCGGTGGCGACGTATCCACCGAGTCCTCCGCGGTGTGAGCCCCGTCGCCGACATCGTCGTCGCCGGTGCGGGCCACAACAGCCTGATCACGGCGGCCTACCTGACGCGCGCCGGGTACCGCTGCCGTGTCCTGGACGCCCGCAGCGTTCCCGGCGGCGGGGTCGCGTCCGAGGAGCTGCTGCTTGACGGCTTTCGCCTGGACTCCTGCTCCACGGGACACACGATCCTGCTCACCAACCCGCTGATCCTCGACGACGAGCTGGGCCTGATCTCCGAGCAGGGCCTGACCTACATCGAGCCCGACCCGGTGGCGCACGTGGTCTTTCCCGACGGCGAATCGCTGACGATGTGGCTGGACCTGGAGCGCACCTGTGCGGAGATCGCTCGCTTCTCGCCCGCCGACGCCCGCGCCTACCGGCGGATGCTCGACGAGTACGACGCCGTCAAGGACGCGTTCGGCCGCCAGCGCTTCACCCCGATCGGCTTCGGCCCGAGCCTGGCCGAGATGCTCGAGGGGCGCCCCGGCGCCGCCAGGTGGCAACGACGGGTTCTGATGAGCGCCTGGGACGTCGTCGGCCACGAGTTCGAGTCGCGCCATGTGCGCGCGTTCATGCTCTGGATGGCCTTCCAGACCGGCCAGCCCGTCGGCTCCGCGGGATCCGGCCCGTTGGCGTACTCGCTCATCTTCGGCCGCCAGCGTCGCAGCTGGTCGATCCCCCGGGGCGGCTCAGGCGAGCTCGCGCAGGCGCTGACCAACGTCGTGACCGAGGGCGGTGGCGAGGTCCTGTGCGATCGCCGCGTGGTGGAGCTGATCGTCGAGTCGGGACGGTGCGTCGGCGTGGTCACCGCCGACGGAGAGGAGCACCGCGCCGGGTCGGCGGTCCTGTCGACGATCCACGTCAAGGACCTCGTGGCGATGGCGCCGGCCGACGCATGGGGTGAGGACTTCCGCTACGCGATCGACACCTATGACGAGGGCATCTCCGCGTTCGCCGCGCACTATGCCGCGGCGCGGGCGCCGCGCTACACCTCCCACTCCGGGGAGGAGCTGGAGGTCGTCTCGGCGGGCGTCAGCGGCTGGCCGGAGGACATCCTGCGCATGGGCCGGGACGTGCGTGAGGGCCGTCTCGTCCACGACGGGGCGTGGCTGCTGTTCCCGACGCCGACCGCGGCCGATCCGACCCGGGCGCCGGCCGGGCAGCACACGGTCAAGATCCTCGGCATGCAGCCCTACGACCCGGGCGGAGGGCCGCAGCGGTGGGCGCAGCTGCGCGACGAGATCGCCGCCGAGCACCTGGCCCACCTGCGCCGGGCGGCTCCCAACTTCACCGATGACGCCATCCTGGCCGAGCTGATCGTCTCGCCGGTCGACCTGGAGCAGTCCAACCCCCACATGTGGCACGGGACGTTCCACGGCGGCGACCGCTCGGCAGCGTATTCCGGCGCCCTGCGCCCAGCGCCGGGCTGGGCGGCGCACCGCATGCCGATCCCCGGGCTCTATCAGACCGGTGGGACGACGCATCCCGGCGGCTCGGTGACCGGTGGGCCGGGCCGCAACGCGGCGATCGTCATGCTCACCGACCTCGGGCACGATCCGTCGCAGGTCATGAGCCGCCAGGCCCTGGCCCAGTAGCCGCCGGCGGGCGGCGTTGTCCCCGCCGGGCGGGCCCGGTCGCCCTCAGCCGAGCAGCAGCGCAACCGGCGTTTCGAGCAGCTCTCGCACTCGGACCAGGAAGCGCGCGCCATCGGCGCCGTACAGGATCCGGTGGTCGCAGGCCAGCGTGAGCTGGACCGTCGGCCGGGCGACGATCGCGCCCGACTCGTGGACGATCGGCCGCGGCTTCAGCGCCCCCACCGCGAGGATCGCGGCCTGCGGTGAGTTGACGACCGCCGAGAAGCTGTCGATCCCGAACATGCCGAGATTCGAGACCGAGAACGTGCTGCCGGCGAGCTCGGCGGGAGCGATCGAGCCGTCCCGGACCTTCGCGGCCAGCTCCCGCGCCGAGGCGGCGATCTCGCGTAGCGGGCGCCGGTCGGCGTCGAAGATCGTCGGGACGACGAGCGCGTCCTCGCCGGCGACCGCGATCCCCACGTTGACGCGCGAGTAGTGCTCGAACTCGCCCTCGCGGAACGCGCCATTGACCCGCGGGAACTCGCGCAGCGCGAGTGCGGCGGCCTTGACCAGGAAGTCGTTGTAGGAGGGCGCCGGATCACTCACCTCGCGCAGCTGCGCCCGGAGCTCGACCGCCGCGCTCATGTCGACCTCCGCCCGGAGCTCGAAATCAGGCACGGTCGCCCGGGACTCGGCCATCCGGCGGGCGATCGTCTGCTGCAGGCGCGACAGCCGCTCGCGGGTCACCTGTCCCTTGGCTGCGCCCGCGGTCGTCTCGGGCGCGGTCTCGTCCGGTGCCGTCGCCTCGGTGCCGGCGCCGTTGCGGCCGCCGGCCGCCGAGCGCTCGACATCGGCCCGGACGATCCGGCCGTGCGGGCCGGATCCGACCAGCTCGGTCAGGTCGACGCCAAGGTCCCGGGCGATGCGCCGAGCCAGCGGCGACGCCTTGGGCCGCACGGCGGATGCAGAGGCCGCGGTGGCGAGCCCGGGGGTCGGAGCCATCGCCGGCGCCGGTGGACGAGCCTGGGAGGCGGGCGCGGCCGCGGGATCCTCCAAGGCCGGGGCGACCAGCGCCTCTCCCGGGTCGCCCACCACGGCGATCACCGCACCGACGACGGCGCTCTCGCCAGGACCGGTGAGGATCTTCAGCAGCGCGCCGTCGTGCTCGGACTCGTACGTGACGCTCGCCTTGTCGGTCTCGACCTCCACCAGCGGCTCGCCCTCGGCCACGGGCGAACCCTCGGCGACGAACCACTGCAGGACGGTCCCCTCCTCCATGGAGTCCGACAGGCGGGGCATGACGATGTCGACGGCCACAGGACCTCCTCCGGCGGATGCATTTTGCAAACGATTGCGGTAGCATCGTAACGCACCCGAAGGCGACGTGGAAGGAGACCGGATGGCGAAGGTTCAGGAGCAGGACCAGGCCGTCGGCGCCTACGTGGAGGCGTATGCGCGCATGCAGCTCATCCGGCAGTTCGAAGCCGCGATGCACCGTCTCTTCCTCAAGGGCGAGGTCCACGGAACCACGCACCTGTACGCCGGCCAGGAGGCCGTCGCGGTGGGTGTCTGCATGGCGCTCGAGCCCGACGACTACGCCGCCGGCACCTACCGCGGCCATGGCCACGCGCTCGCCAAGGGGACCGAGCCCGAACCGCTGATGGCCGAGATGCTCGGTCGCGCGACCGGCGTATGCGGCGGGCGGGCAGGATCGATGAACGTCATCGACCTCGAGCATGGGCTCGTCGGCTGCTACGGAATCGTGGGCGGCTCGATCGCCGCCGCGCTCGGGGCAGGCCTGTCGGCTAAGCGCCAGGGCAGGGTGTCGGTGTGCTTCTTCGGCGACGGGGCGACGAATCAGGCCTACTTCCACGAGTGCCTGAACATGGCGGCGGTCCAGCGGCTGCCCGTCATCTTCGTGTGCGAGAACAACCTCTACGGCGAGTTCACGCCGATGGCCGACGTCACGGCCGGCGTGGACATCGCGGGCCGCGGCGCCGCCTACGGGGTGCCCGCCGCGGTGGTCGACGGTAACGATCTGTGGGCCGTGCGTGAGGCGGCGTCCGCCGCGGTTTCGCGGGCTCGCTCCGGTGAGGGGCCGACGTTGCTGGAGTGTCGGACCTACCGGCACTTCGGCCATTCCAAGAGCGATCCTGCGCCGTATCGGACCAAGGACGAGGTCGAGGAGTGGATGGCCCGTGATCCGCTGAAGATCGCACGCGCCCGGCTTGCCGAAGCCGGCGCCGGCGAGGAGGAGATCGTCGCCGCCGAGCAGGAGATCGAAGCGCTGATCGACCGGACGATCCAGAGCGCGCTGGCCGCGCCCTATCCCGACCCGGCCGTCGACGCGGCCACGGAGTACGCCGCATGAGCACGCTCGAGTTCCGCGTCGCGATCCGCGATGCGCTCGCCGAGGAGATCGAGCGAGACCCGTCGGTCATCTTCTTCGGCGAGGACATCGCCGCGGCGGGTGGCGTGTTCAAGGCCACGCCGGATCTCTACAAGCGCTTCGGGCCCGACCGCGTGTTCGATACCCCGATCTCGGAGCTCGCCCTGGCGGGCGCTGCCTACGGAGCCGCGGTGACGGGCCTGCGACCGGTGTTCGAGGTCATGTTCGGCGACTTCATGGCGCTGCCGATGGACAGCCTCGTCAACCAGGCCGCGAAGTTCTGGTACATCAGCCACGAACAGGGCACGGTGCCTCTGGTCGTGCGCTCCGCGGTCGGCGCCGGCGGCCGTTTCGGCGCGATCCACTCCCAGATCCACGCCACCTGGTTCCAGGGCGTGCCCGGCCTGAAGATCGTCTTCCCGTCGTCCCCCGCGGAGGCCAAGCTCCTGCTCAAGGGCGCGATCCGGGACGACAACCCGGTCGTCTTCCTGGAGCACAAGCGGCTGTACTCGGTCAAGGGCCCGCCGCCGGCCGACGGCCTGGAGACGCTGCCGCTGGGCCTCGCCGGAATCGCGCGCTCGGGAGAGGATCTGACGATCGTCTCGGTCGGCAAAGGGGTTCCGGATGCGCTGGCCGCTGCCGACGCACTGGCCACCGAGGGCATCGCGGCCGAGGTGGTCGATCTGCGGACGCTCCGGCCGCTCGACGTGACGACCGTGCTCGAGTCCGTCGCGCGAACCAACCGGATCCTCGCCGTGGAGGAGGGTCCGCAGACCGGCGGCTGGGCCGCCGGGCTGCTCGGCGCCGTCGCGGCCGAGGGTCTGCATGAGCTCGACGACGCCTGGCTGCTGACGACCGCCGAGACCCCGATCCCCTACAGCCCGACGCTGGAGGACGCGTTCCTGCCCGAGGCCGAGGCGATCGCCGACAGCGTTCGCTCCCGGCTCGGGGTCGCGGCCTAGTCAGGGCTGGGTCACCGCGCGGCGGCGGCGCGTACTCGCTGCGCTTCGTCGGGCGCCAGGCCGGCCTCGGTGTCGGCGAGCACCTCGCCGTGCCGGATGCCCAGCGTCTTCAGAAAGCGCTGCTGGCCGAGGGTCAGCGCGATGAAGTGCCCCAGTTCGACGAGCTGGGGCTCGCTGAAGTGACGGTGCAGCCGCTCCCACAGGTCGTCGGCCGCGAGGGTCGGATCCCACGCGATCGCCATCGCCCACTCGAGCGCCGCGCGCTCACGCTCGTCGAAACGGTCCGAGGACTCGAACTCCAGGATCTCGTCCACCTGCGCCTCGGTCGCGCCCTGCTCACGCGCCAGCACCGATCGCTGTCCCCCGCAGTACTCACATTGAACCGACTTGGAGATGTACAGCCGGCAGAGCTCCTTGATCGCGTGATCGGTCACGCCCTGGCGGAAGAACACCTCCCACGCCTGGTTGAACGCCTTCATCACCTCGGGGTGGTGCAACCGGATCGCCTGACTCTCCGGGCGCGGCGTGCCGTAGGTCCGCGCGCGCTCGATGATCGCCCGCAGCTCGGGGTCGGTCACGCTGTCGGTGTCGACGTAGCTGATATGGGGCATGCCGGCTCTCCTCGCACTCGTTGGGAGGCCATAGCGTTGCGCGTCGGCGTTCATCTGTCCAAGACATCTTCAGGCTGCTTCAATCACGAATCGTTATCGAACTGCGTCAGCTCATCTGTGTCGATGCCGTGGCCAGCCATCGGCACTTCACCCGCGCCGCCGCGGCGGTCGGGATCGCGCAGCCCGCGCTCTCGCATCAGATCAAGCGCCTGGAGCAGGAACTCGGCGTCGCGCTGTTCCATCGATCACGCGCCGGGGTGAGCCTGACCGAGGCGGGCGAGATCCTCCTGCCCCGGATCCGACGCGCGATGTCGGAGCTCGCCGCCGGCCGCGAGGAGCTGGGTGCCATCACCGGGCTCCGGATCGGGAAGGTGCGCCTCGGAGCGATGCAGGCGCTCGGCCGGCTCGATCTGCCGGCGGCGATCGCACGCTTTCACCGCGAGCACCCGGGGATCGAGATCACCCTGAGCGAGGACTCGACCTCGCGCATGCATCAACTGCTGCTCGAGGGCCGGCTCGACCTCGCGATCGCGGCTCTCGACCTCGCGGTCCCCGATGGCCTGACCGCGCGGGCGCTGGTCACCGAGCCGGTGCTGGTCGCGCTGCCTCGCCGTCACCCGCTCGCCGGCGGGGCGGCGGTCGAGCTCGGCCGGCTCCGCGACGATCCGTTCGTGTTGTTCCGACCCGGGACGGGGCTGCACGCGATCACCGAACGCGCCGCCCGCCAGGCCGGCTTCAGCCCAAGGGTCGCGCTGGAGACAGGGAACCTCGACCGTCTGGTCGCCCTCGTGGACCAGGGCCTGGGGGTGGCACTGGTCCCTCAGTCGACGGCTCGAGACGCTCGATCGGAGATCTGCGCCCTCCCCCTCACCCCGCCGCTGACCCGGACGGTGGGACTCATCTCCCGTCCCGATCGGTCTCTGTCGCCCGGCACCCGCGCGCTGCGCGACCTCCTGAGCGCGGCCGCCGGCGCGACCGGTGATCCGCCGGACCAGCGCGTCCACGAAAAAGCCCCGCGCTGGGCAGGGCTATGAGGAGTACCGCTAAGGGATTCGAACCCCGGGAATCTGCAGCGCCGCCTGGCGGTGAGAGGCCTTGGTCGGCTCAAAAGCGACTCCCTCGAACGCTTCCTTCAGCATCGGATCGGCCGGAGCATTCCCAACCGTCGCGACAGCCAATCGTCGAAAAAGGGAATGACGCCGGAATGCGGGTAGCAGTCGGTCGTGTCTGATGTTCAGGAAATCGTGTCTGTCGAGATGCCCTGTGATCGACTGGCACCGATGAAGGTCAGGGACCTCTTGACCGGTCTTCACGACGGTCGATGGTCATTGGATGATGGTCTGCTGGTGGGAAGCGAGCTGGTCACCAACGCCGTACAGCATTCGGACTGCGCAGCCGACGACAGACTGAGCATCGAGATCGCACGCTGCCCTGGCGCTCTGCGGATCGCGGTGCATGACCCAGGGCGCTCGGCGCAGAGCGCTGCGCCGGTCCCAACTGGACGCTCGGAACCGGGCGGTTGGGGACTACAGCTGATCGACCGCATCGCCAAGAGATGGGGATCAGAGCGACCTGACGGGTACTGGGTCTGGGCTGAGCTCGAGGTCGACGATGCAAAGGCCGTCTGATCCCGAGTCGTAAGTAGTTCATTCGCTGAACTGGGGCCCAAATTGTTAGATTTTGTACGGTCGTCCCACCGCGCCAAGCAGGTGCAGCGGGATGGCGGCAGATCAATGAATAGCTCGCGTGATCTGAACGGGTCTCCGATGCTGCGTTCATCTTCAGGTGCTGGGGGTGGTCACTGATGCCGGAGGGCGCATCAGGAGCATCGGAGAGATCTGCCGACGACGCCGGCCGCCTGGAGTTTCTGCTCGAGCGCGGCCCGCAAGGAGTCTGCCTCCGGGTCAAGGGAGAGCTAGATCTCGCGACCGCACCTCGGCTCGATCTGCTCCTCGACGAGCTCACCGCCGATGGGCATGACCGTGTGTTGGTCGATCTCTCGGAGCTGCAGTTCATGGACAGCGTCGGCCTTGGATCAATCGTGCGCGCTCATGGCCGTGCTGACGCGAACGGCAACCACCTCGTGGTGCGCCTCGGCAGGCCCCAGGTCCGGCGACTCTTCGAGATCACCGGAATTCTCGAGCGCCTCGACATCGAAGATTGATGCAGTAAGAAAGGACGCAACGGTTGCGGCCGTTCCGGACCGGTAGGGTCGGCGCGGCCCCGAGCGTCCCTGACGCGGTCGACGTGCTCGATCCGGCCCGTGGGTCGCGTCCACGAGGGCGTGGCGTACGAGGCGTCATGCCTGAACTGAAGCTTTATCGATTGGGAATCGCCGACCCGCCGCGAGGTTCACTTGCGAGCTCGACGAGCCCTCCCCTTGGAGCTTCTGCGACGAGATTTACCTTTGGACCCCTTTGAGCGGTCCCAAAGCCATTTCAGAGTCATGAACTCGATGATCCGCTTGAACACGGTCGCCTCTCCTCGTTGATGATGCTCCGGCTATTACCCATCCGCGGCACGCTGACCCACCGCTGGCACGGACTGGAAACAGATCGCGACATGGGCTGGCCATAGCGACGTACGCCAGACCCGGAACCGCTACGGACACCTCGTGCCCGACGGCGAGAGCGAGGCCGCAGCACGCCTCGACAATTACCTCTTAAGACCGACTGTCGCGCCAACTGTCGCACGCATAGCCTGAAAACAGAAAACCCCCGCGATTAGCAGGGGATTTGTCAGTACCGCTAAGGGGATTCGAACCCCTGTTTCCGCCGTGAGAGGGCGGCGTCCTAGTCCCCTAGACGATAGCGGCGGGGATCGCGCGCGAGGCGCGGGGTCAGAGACTAGCGCGTCGGCACCTTCTGACCCCGCGCGTCAAGCGTCAGCCGATGAACAGCAGACCCTGCGGCTGGGGCACCCGGCCCGTGACCGTCAGCGCTGTGATCTGGCCGCTCTGCGGATCGATCGTTCCCAGATAGTTGGCCGGGAACCCGGGGCCTGGGCACGTGCTCGGGGCCGTGCTCTCGTCGCACGGGGTGACCGCGGCGACCACCGATCCGCGGACCCACGGACCGGTCACCGCGTCGATCGTGTCCGCGCCGTTGTCGACGGCGTACAACGTCCCGCTCGGCTTCGACGGCCAGGCGGTGTCGTCGACCGAGGCGCTCGAGCTTGAGCACCGACAACGCGCCGGCGCGGCTGCGGAAGATCTGCTCCTCGTCGCCCTGGCTGGTGAGCATGAAATCTCCCGCGAACCGCGGCGCGAACGCTGGGACGATCTCGTTGGAGTCCGGGTCGGTGAGCGCCAGATGCGCGGTCGAGTCCTGGGAGGCGCCCGTGTTGGCCACCGTCGCCGTGGCCTCGTCGCCGAACAGCTCGTGCATCGTGACCTTGTGGGTGGCGGCGTGGAACGTGGCCCGATAGACGGCCGGATAGGCCGGGCGTGGAGCGGCGGCACCGCTCGTCCCCGGCGCCGAGGCGGAGATCAGCACCGTTCCGTGATCGATCGAGATCGCATCCGTGCCTCCCTTGGAAGGCAGCGGCCGGCTGTAGGCGTAGTGCACGGGCGGCGTGTGCGGGTGTCCGATCACGTACAGGCTGGAGTGAGCGTCCTCGTTGACCGTCGCGATCACGCCGTGCATCGCGGCGTCAGCGGTGAGCCCGTCGCACTTTCCCGTGATGTCCCACTTGCCGACCACGTGGCCGGTGTGGTTGAACGCGACGACCGTGCTCGCGGTGTCGCCGGTGGGGCTGGGCTGGCCCTGGGGCCCGACGCCGTTCTGGAACGCGACGTAGATCGTGTGACCGAGCGCGGTGATGTCGTCGGGCTGCGTGATCGCCACCTTGCCCTTGGCGGTCTGGTGCATGATCCGCGCGCCTGAGGCGAAGGTGTGGCTGGTGAAGCTTCCGCTGGCGCGTGGTGCTGCCACCGGACGGGAGTGACCGTGGGCGGTCCCGGCGGCGGCCGTCGCGGTCGCCACCCCGGCGCCGAGGGTCAGGATGGTGAGGGAGATCGGGAGGAGTCTGCGCATGGCATCTGAAACTCCCAGGCGTCCATGAGGGCGCGCTGAGAGCGCTGTGAACCTCTCGGTACGCAGGATCGGGAGCGGTCAGCCCGTCGTGGCGGGCGGCGCGCTGAGGGTGAGCACCGCCGCGCTGCCGCCCTGCATCACGAAGCGATAGTCGCCGTTGTGGCGGGCAACCAGCTCGTCGCGCATCGGGCCGACGGCGCCGGTCTCGGTGACCCCCTCGTGTCGCCCCGCGAGCACGAACCCACCTGTCGAAGCGGCTCCTTGGGCGCGAAGCACCTCGAGCTGCGCCAGGCGAGCGGTCGCACCTCTGGGTGGGTGGAGGGTGATCACGCGTGCACCGCCGTCGTTGACGAGCGTCACCCGGACGATTCGGTCGGCGCCGACGGTGGCCCACGAGCGCAGCGTCGCCTGATCGTCGTCGGTGGCCGTGAGCAGACGCGAGCCGGCCGGTGCCCCCTGCGCGAACAGCAGCGCCCCGAGATAGAACGGGAACACCCGCGCCCGCCAGCGCCCGTGATGGCGGGCGATGTCAAAGAGCGCGTTGACCGTTCCCGGGAGGCTGTGGAGGTCGACCGCGTCGACGCCGGCGTGGTCCATCGAGAACAACATGTCGATCGCCCACAGCGCCGACGCCATCGAGTTGCTGATCCCGGCGTTGCCGCCGCAGCTGTCGGGACCGACCTCGTCCAGGACGAACTGCGCGCCGTCGGCGTGGGCGCGCCCGATATAGGTCGCGGTGCCGCCGAGCAGGTCGCGTGACGCCGGCAAGGTGAGCAGGTGCGCGATCGACGGGTACTTGAGCGAGGCCGGGTTGGTGACGCACTTGATCACCGGATAGGCGTGGACGTCGATCGCGCGCAGCCGCGAATGCGGGCTGAGCATCGCCGCGAAGCTCGGCAGCCAGCCGGTCTCGACCAGGTCAGGCCCCGCGAGCGGGATCCCCCCCGGCAGCACCTGCTCCCACTGCCGCCACTGCGCGAGGAACTGCTCGGGCCCGTAGGCGTAGGTCCGGGCATACAACGGCGTTCCCCGGTCTGCGTACCACGGCAGTGGCTTGCCGCCGATCTCCCAGTACCACGGAATCGACTTGTACAGCTCGGGCTCGTTGCCGATCTCCCACTGTGCGATCAACGAGCGGCCGATGCCGCGATAGAGGTGATCGGCCTCTACCTGCGCGATCCGGACGCTGTCGGCTTCGAGGTTGATCTGCAGCTCGTAGCGGGCGCGCAGCGCCTTGGCCAGCCGGCGGGCGGCGAGGATCCAGCGCTGCGACAGCGTGTCGCTGACCCCACCGGGGCGGCGGACGTGCGGGATCGGCCACCAGACGCGATCGCCGCCCTGGCCGCCCAGCCGCAGCACCTCGCCACCGCCGGGGTCGAGCTGGTCGACGAGCGCCACGAGCAGCGGGCTGACCGAGGCGCCCCACTGGCCGACGGTCCGGTACTGCAACGACATCGACAGAAAGCCGGCGGGCCTCCGCCGTCCGTGCGCAGCGCGGCTGACGGCAACGGACTCGCCGGGCAGGCTCCGCGCCTGGGCCGCGCTCACCGTGACGGTACGACCTGCCGCCGGGGGGCTGGTCCCCTGCCCGGCGGCTCGTGCGGCACCGCCCGCCAGGAGGCCGAGGACCGCTATGAGCGCCACGCCGGAGCCGCGCCTGCCGATCTGCGTGATGGCCGCCATCTCGCCGAGAGTCTGACGAGGGCGCGGCGACCGTGTCGGGACCGCCTCCAGTTGCTAGCCTGACCGGGTCCACAGGCGGCTGTGGCGGAATTGGTAGACGCGCACGGTTCAGGTCCGTGTGGGCTTGCGCCCGTGGAGGTTCGAGTCCTCTCAGCCGCATCGTGATCGAGAGCCCCGCCGGCGAGCGGGGCTTTCGCGTTCATGCGGTCACAGCCAGCCGTTCTCCTCGGCGATCCTGACCGCCTCCGCTCGGTTGCGCGCGTCGAGCTTCTGCATGACCGACGACAGGTGGTTGCGGACCGTGCCGTGCGACAGGTACAGCGCCTGCGCGAGCTCGGCGACGGTGGCGTACCGACGCGAGGCCGACAGGACCTCGTGCTCGCGCGGGGTGAGCGGGCATTCGCCCTGCGACAGCGCGGCCGCGGCGAGCCCCGGGTCGACGATCCGATCGCCGGCCAGCGCCCGCCTGATCGCTGCGGCGAGCTCGGAGGCGGGTGAGTCCTTGAGCAGGAACCCGGCCGCACCGCCCTCCATCGCCCGGCGCAGGTAGCCCGGGCGGCCGAACGTGGTGAGGATCAGGATCCGGCATTCGGGGAGCTCGGCGGCCAGCGACTCGGCAGCCTCCAGCCCGGTCGCTCCCGGCATCTCGATGTCGAGCAGCGCGATGTCGGGGCGCTCGCGCAGCGCGGCGGGCACGACCTCGTCGCCGCGGGCGACCTGGGCGACGACCTCGATATCGGGCTCGAGCGACAACAGCGTGGCCAGCGCGCCGCGCACCATCCCCTGGTCCTCGGCCATCAGCACTCGGATCATGGCGCGAGCTCCCCGGCCGAGACCGGGACCGAGACGGCCAGGCGGAAGCCGCCACCCGTGCCCGCGCCGGCCTCGAGCCGTCCGCGGACGGCGGCGGCACGCTCTCGCAGTCCCTCCAGGCCGTTGCCGCACGCCGCGGCCTCCGCCACCCCGCGTCCATCGTCGAGGATCTCGACCTCGACCTGGCCGGTGCCTCCGTGCACGCGGACCTCGCAGTGCCGCGCGCCGCTGTGGCGGATCACGTTCGTCGCGCCCTCTCGCACCGCCCACGCGAGCACTGCCTCGACCTCGGGCGAGAGCGCGTCGGTCGCGTGCTCGATCGCGGCGATGATCCCGGCGGCGGCGAGGGCCATCCGGGCGCCCTCCAGCTCACCCTCGAGCGTCGGGCGGCGGTAGCCGCTCACCGCGTCACGGACCTCGCGCAGAGCCGAGCGGGCGACGGTCTCCAGGTCGGCGACCTCGGACGCGGCGCGCTCGGGTGCGTCGGGGAGCAGTCGCCCGGCGAGCTCGGCCTTGATCGCGATCACCGACAGGCTGTGGCCGAGCAGGTCGTGCAGGTCGCGCGCGAAGCGCTCGCGCTCGGCGGCGACCGCAGTCCGCGCCAGCTCGGCGCGGGCACTGCTGAGCTCGGCATTGCGCTGGCGCAGATCGCGCATCAGCGTGAGCAGCAGCCCGACTCCGAGCGTGCTCGCGCCGATCCCGATCGAGCCGCTGTGCCCGCCCGCGGCGAAAGCGGCACCGGTGCCGACGGCGGCGCAGGCCAGCACCGCCGGGAACCCGAACGCCGGCGGGGTGGTGAGCGCCGCACATGCCGCGACGTAGGTGAACAGGTAGCCCCAGTTGGAGTTGACCCCGAGCGTGAGCCCGAGCGCGATGAGCGCAAGCGCGATCGAGATCCCGATCTCCTTCGCACCTCCGCGCAGGTCCGCCCAGATGAGTACGAGCCATGCGTAGAGCAGGCTGAACAGGAGCGCGCCCCCGATCGCCAGCCAGTACCGGGCACCGTTGTCCGTGCCGGTGATCGCGTTGACCGGTGGGAAGACGACGAACGCCAGCCAGACGGTGAGCATCGCCGTCCGGACCGGGCCTGAGCGCCGGGGCCGGCCATCGTGCCCCTCGTCGGGCGCGAACCGGAGCCGCGGGCTCACGGAACGTCGTCTCCCAGGGGCCGGCGCAGGAAGCGGACCATCAGGAAGATCCCGACCGCGGCCCAGATGAGCAGGGTGCGCAGCGAGCCCCAGTCGAACGCAGCGCCGTGATGGCGTGGATCGAACGCGTACTGCAGCGAGCTGGCCAGCGGTTTGATGGGGAACGCGGAGGCGATCGACCGCAGCGCGTTCGGCAGCGTGTTGGTGGGGAACCAGATGTTGGAGATGAAGGTGAGCGGCAGCACGAACAGGTTGACGATCACCGGCGCCGTGTCGGCGTTCTTGACGAACCGCAGGATCCCGATTCCGAGCGTGGTGAACGCCGTGGTGCCGAGCAGCAGCGTGAGCACGATCGCGGGCAGAGCCTCCAGGCGCAGCGACAGGCCCCAGAAGATGACACCCGCCAGCACGACGACAACCGTGATCGCGGCCATCACCACTGCACACGAGCCGATCCTCGCCGCCACGTAGGCCCAGCGCGGCAGCGGCGTGCCCTGCATCCGCTTGAGCACGCCCTCGTCGCGCAGGATCGCGGTCGAGATCGCGAGGTTGACGAACGTGGTGGTGATCACCGCGTAGGCGAGGATCCCCGGGACCAGGAAGTCGTCGTAGGAGATGCCGCCCAGGCTCTTGATGTGGGCCGAGCTGTCGAGGCTGGCGAAGATCACCAGGAACATCAGCGGGAAGGCGAATGTGAACAGCCCGCGGCCACGGTTGCGCCAGTAGGATCGCTGCTCGTAGCGGATCTGCCAGGCCACCAGCCCCAGGTCACGGGCCAGCCCGGAGCGGGTCTCGGTGTGGACGCTCATGCCTGAATCTCCTCGTGTACCGGTTGGGATTGTGACGACGGCTCGGTGCCGTCGCCGCGCGTGAGCTCGAGATAGATGTCCTCGAGGGTGGGCTGGGCGATCTGGAAGGAACCGAGGGTGATCCCGCGCTGCAGCGCCCAGCCGGTGATCGTGTGCGCCGCCCGGACCGGGTCGCTGGTGTGGACGAGCACGTGCCCGGCGTCGAGCGTGCGCTGTTCGCTGGGCACCTCGGGAAGGTCCTGGAGCGCGACGCCCTCGGGGAGGGTGAAGCGGATCTCGGCGGGTCGCTGGTCACGGCCGCCGAGCTCGTCGGGCGTTCCCTCGGCGATGATCTCGCCGGCGCGCATCACCGCGACGCGGTCGCCCAGGTACTGGGCCTCGTCCATGAAGTGCGTGGTGAGGAAGATCGTCTTGCCCAGATCGCACAGCGACCGGATCGCCGACCAGGCCTGCCGCCGCGCTGCGGGATCAAAGCCGGTGGTCGGCTCGTCGAGGAAGATCAGCTCCGGGTCGCCGACGAGCGCGAGCGCTAGATCGAGCCGGCGCCGCTGACCGCCGGACAGCTCGCCGGCGCGCTCGCCGCGCTTGGCCTCGAGCTCGACGAGCTCGAGCACCTCGTCGACCGGGCGCGGATGGCGGTGGTAGCGCCCGTACATCTCGACCAGCTCCGCGACGGTGAGGTCCGGCTGCACCCCGCAGGACTGCAGCACGATGCCCACACGCTCACGGAGCTCGCGCGACGCCGCGGTCGAGCCACCGACCGGGATGCCCAGCACCCGGCTCTCGCCGCCGCTCGCCGCGCGATATCCCTCGAGGATCTCCACGACGCTCGTCTTGCCCGCGCCATTGGGGCCGAGCAGGCAGAACACCTCTCCCCGACGGACCGTGATGTCGACTCCGCGGACTGCCTGCAGCTGCCCGTAGGCCTTGCGCAGGCCACGGGCCTCGATCGCGACCGGGCGCTCGTCGGCCCCCGCCGCGCTACCTCGCTCTGACTCCCTTGACTGGATCATGCGGCCAGCCTACGGACGCGTCTGGCGCGCGGTAAGTGGCGCGTGACCGGAATCGGGGGTGACAGTTGTCAGGGTCTGATCGGGACACTCCCTCGTCGAGCGGCCGGGGCCGCGCCGCGCCTGGGGCGCGGACCGCTTCGCGATTTCGTGCCGGGCGTCTCGGCTGGCGGCGCCGATGGCGGGAGGTCAGCGCTCTCCGCGTCATCCGTGCCATCGGCGGCGTCGTGGCGCACCGGTGTCACGTTTTCCGGCAGGGCGCTGATTTCGTCGGGGCCGTCCGCGCCGACGGGACGAAACCGACGAACTCATCGCCATCCGCTGAAAAGGTCGGGAGCACCGCCCGCGCGGGCACGGGACCGACGAATTCGCCGCCCGAGGGCAAGCCGGGAGACTCCAGAGCGACCGCCGGAGAACCGACGGCGACCGACGGCGACCGCCGGAGAACCGAGGACGACCGCCGGAGAACCGAGGACGACCGCCGGAGAACCGAGGGCGACCGCTGGAGAACCGAGGGCGACGGCCGGAGCACCCGGGCCCGGCCGCCCCGCCCCGCTCGGCTGCTCTGGCCGTAGCCGCTCAGATCGACCAGCGCGACAGCACGGGCGTCGTCTCGTGCTCCCACCCGAGCACCCCGACCCCCGCGGTGGCCAGCGCGAAGTGCGCGCCCGCCGAGACGTCCATCCCCAGCCAGCGGGCGGTCAGGACCCGCAGCACGTGACCATGGGCGACGCAGAGCACCTCCCCCGGCACCGACGCGGCCCGGGCGAGGACCCGGTCGACCCGTGCACCGACGTCCGGGCCGGCCTCGCCGCCCGGGCAGCCGTCGCGCCAGAGGTCCCAGTCCGGGCGGCGCTCATGGATCTCGTCGGACGTGATGCCCTCGTACTCACCGTAGTCCCACTCGTGCAGGTCATCGTCGTACTCGGCGGCCTGCTCGAACCCGAGCAGGCGGCAGGTCTCCCGCGCTCGCAGCAGCGGGCTGCACAGAACCAGTGAGAACCCGACCCCGCCCAGAGCATGCGCCGCCCGCCGCGCCTGTTCACGGCCATGCTCGGTGAGCGGGATGTCGGTATGAGAGGTGTGCTGCCCGGACCGAGACCACTCCGTCTCGCCGTGGCGCACGATCCACAGCTCCGACGCCATCAGCCCACAGCGCCCATCGTCCGCTCGATCTCGGCCACCTTCGCGCGCCGCCGCGCATGCCGCTCCTCACCTGACACGGATGCGGCCAGGAACTCCGCCACGATCTGGGCGGCGACCTCGGAGCCGATCACCCGGCCCCCGAGGCAGAGCACGTTGACCGCATCGTGCTCGACCCCCTGGCGCGCCGTGTACGCATCGTGGATCGTCGCCGCGTAGACGCCGCGGATCTTGCCGGCCGCCACCGACACCCCGGCCCCCGAGCCGCAGACGATGATCCCGCGCTGGGCGCGGCCGGACGCGACCGCGCGCCCCACCTCAAGCGCCTTGTCGGGATAGTCGACCGGCTCGGGGCGGTCGGTCCCGAAATCCAGCACCTCGTGCCCGGCGTCGGCGATCACCCCGAGCAACCGCTCGCGCAGCGCGTACCCGGCGTGGTCGAAGCCACAGGCGACGATCACCGCGAGGTCTCCGCGGGCGGCGCGGCCGAGCCACCCCGCTCGGTCGGCGAGAGCCCAGGTCCCTCCGAGAGCTCGTGGACGGCCAGCAACGCGGCGCCGAGCACGCCCGCCCTGACCCCGTGGCGGGCCGCGCGGATCGTCGTGCGGCGGCCGAGGCCGGGCAGTACGTAGGCGGCCGCGGTGCGCCGCGCGGGCTCCAGCAGCTGCTCACCGGCGCGCGCCGCGCCGCCGCCGATCACCACCTCGGCGGGGTCGAACGTGTTGATGACGTTGGCGACGCCGATCCCCAGACGCTCGCCCCACAGCTCGACCACCCGCGCCGCCTCCGCGTCGCCGTCCTGCGCCTCCTGCACGAGGTCGGCGCCGGTCACCTTCTTGCCGTCGGCGAACCGGCGGCCCAGCGGAGTGTCGGGGTTCTCGCGCGCGCAGATCCGGGCGAGCTCGTCGAGCGCATGACCGGCGGCGACCCCCTCCAGGGAGCCGGGCTGGGGGAACTGGCCGGCCGCGGGCACCGCGGAGCTCATGTCCATGCCGACGATCGTGTGCCCGAGCTCGCCCGCGCCACCGGACGCGCCGCGGTAGATCCGACCGCCGAGGACGAGCCCGCCGCCCACCCCGGTGCCGACGGTGAGCATCACGAGATCGCGGGCGACCATCACCAGATCCTCGTCGTGGGCCTCGGCGAGCGCGGCCACGGTTGCGTCGTTGTCGACGAACACGGGCACTCCCAGCCGCTGGCCGAGCACCTCGCGCAGCGGCACGTCGGCGAGCGGGATGTTCGCCGAGGAGACGACCCTCCCGGCCTCGAAGTCGACGACCGACGGCAACCCCAGCCCGACGCCGTCGAGCTGCTCGCCTCGGCACTTCGAGACCGCCTCGACGATCTGCTCGATGATCTGGTCGGCGCTCGAGAGGTCGGTCTCGACCATCACCGACTCACCGAGCGTGCTCCCCGACAGGCACGCCGCCGCGATCTTCGTGCCGCCGACGTCGACGCCGACCACCTCGCGCCCCGCGGCCGGGCTCACGCTGATGTGCCCTGGCCGGGCAGCTGCGACGCGGCGGCCGGATCGATCAGCACGACGAGCTCTGTCGCCGCGCCGGCGAGCATGGAGGCCGGGACGTCGGGATCGGGCGACGCGTCGGGCCCGAACGAGCGGGCGATCGCCTCGGCCTTGGACTGGCCCGAGGCGAGCAGCACGACCTGCCGGGCGAGCCCGACGGCGGCGAGCGTCATCGACACCCGTGGCACGAACGGCTCGTGGCCGGCCTCGGGGACGCCGACCACCAGCCGGTCGCGCTCGGACACCGTCGCCTGGCCGGGGAACAGCGAGAGCGTGTGCGCGTCGGGCCCGATCCCCACCAGCAGCAGCTCGAATTCAGGCGGGCCTGCCTCGGAGAGCAACCGCGCGTAATCCGCAGCTCCTTCCTCGGGGCCGAGCTCTCCGCGCATCGGGTGGACCTGAGGCGGGTCCGGGCGGTCACCGAGCGGATCGAGCAGCGACTCACGGATCATCCGGTAGTTGGAGCGCTCGTCGCTCGGATCCACGCAGCGCTCGTCGCCGACCCAGAAGGTCGTGCCCTCGAGGCCGACGCCGACCCGCTGGACCGCCTCCACGAAGTGCTCGTAGGCCGCCTTGGGCGTCGAACCACCGGTCAGCACGATGTCGCCTCCGCCGCTCGCGGCGCCCACCATCATCGCCGCGCAGGCATGCGCAGGGTCCTTGACCACCTCGAAGCTCACGCTCATCGGCTCTCGCTCCTCCTCTGTCCGCGTCTCGTTGTCACACCGTCGGAGTCACCGCGGGCACATCTCGCGCGCGGCATGCAGCGCCGGGCCATACGTCGGCTCGCGCAGCAGCGCCTGCCGGATCCCCTCGCCGAGGATCCCCGCCTCGCCGCGCGATGCGCCGAGGATCTTCCACTCCTTGCGCCCGCGGCCCCCGAGGTGCTCCACGGCGTCCAGTCCGCCGAGGCTTCGCTGCAGCGAGAGCGAGTTGCCGTGCTCGGAGGAGACCGTGACGCCGGCCAGGCCGGGCGCCTCCTGGGCGGAGCGGCGCAGCGTGACCGCGACCTGTCCGCCGGGTCGCAGCTGCGCGCCCTCCATGTCGATCTCGCTGCGGCCGACCGTGAGCGGCACCCGCTCCCAGCCCAGCCGAGAGGCCAGCCATCCCGCGAGCAGCAGGGCGCTGGCGGTCGAGCCCTCGCGGTGGCGGATCTCGACCGACAGCAGTCGCCCCAGCCGCGCACGGCGCGAGCCGAGGTGGTAGGAGGCGGCGAGCCGCTCGCGCCATGGCGTCGTGCGCAGCCAGGCGAGATCGACGACGTAGGCATCCTCCCGGACGCGCTCGGCGCGCTCGAACGCCACCCCGGGATCGCCCTCGGCATCGGAGTCGAGCATGATCACGTCGATCACCGGCAGCAGCGCCTTGACCACCTCGGTATGACCGTGCGGGGACCAGCAGACCGTGGGGATCTCGGAGACGAGCACCGGATCGACGATCGTGGTGAGCGCGATCAGATGGTCGGGGCCGATGTCCAGCTCGACGCTCTCGCGCACCACCGAGAGGCCGTCCTGCGGGTCCTCGTGACTGATCGTGGCCCGCGCGTCGAGCGTCGTGCGCCCGGCTTCAACGGCGCAGACCACGGTTCGGGAGGCGTGGTAGCGCCCGACGCGCTCCAGGCGGTTGGCGACCTCGCCCTTCCACTCGCGGTCGACGATCACGATCAGGTTGAGCACCCGGGCGGGCGCCAGCGTCGTGTTGGAGGCGTGCTGCTCGCGCAGCATTTCCCGCAACGCCGCTTCGATCGCCTCGGGCGTCGTGTCGCGCGCGGACCAGGTGTCCTCGGTCACAGCCGCCGCCAGCGATGCCCGGGCGTGAGCAACGCGTCGGCTTCGGCGGGACCGGTGGAGCCCGCCTCGTAGCGCGCCATCGGCGTCGACCTGTCCAGTCGCCACGACTCGAGAATCGGATCGATGATCCCCCACAGAGCCTCGATCTCGTCGTTTCGCGTGAACAGCAGCGGGTCGCCGCGCATCGCGTCGAGGATCAGGCGCTCATAGGCCTCGGGAGACTCCGAGACGAACGAGGTTCCGTAGCGGAACTCCATGTTCACCGGACGGATCCGCATCCGCGAGCCGGGGATCTTCGCCCCGATCGAGACCGACACGCCCTCGTCGGGCTGCAGGGTGAAGATGATCTGGTTGGCCTGCACCCCTACCGAACCCGCGCTCTGGAACGCCACATGCGGCACCGGCTTGAGGATCACCGCGATCTCGGTGAGCTTGCGCGCGAGCCGCTTGCCGGTGCGCAGATAGAACGGCACCCCCGACCAGCGCCAGTTGGAGATGTTCAACCGCAGCGCCGCGTAGGTCTCGGTGCGTGAGTCAGCCGCGACGCCGGACTCCTCGAGGTAACCGGGAACCCGGACTCCGCCGACCACGCCGCCCGAGTACTGCGCGCGCACGGCCATCGACGGGACCGAGCCCACGGACCCGGGCACGATCGCCTCCAGCACCTTGAGCTTCTCGTCGCGCACCCGGTCGGCGGTGAACGCCGTCGGGGGCTCCATCGCCAGCAGCGCGAGCAGCTGGAGCATGTGATTCTGGACCAGGTCGCGCAGCGCACCGGCGTGCTCGTAGTAGCCGGCCCGGCTGCCGATCCCGATCTCCTCGGCCGCGGTGATCTGCACGCAGTCGATGTAGTTGCGGTTCCAGACCGGCTCGAACAGCACGTTGGCGAACCGGGCCGCCATCATGTTCTGGACCGTCTCCTTGCCGAGGTAGTGGTCGATCCGAAAGATCTGGCTCTCGTCGAACACCTCGAGCAGCTCGACGTTGAGCCGTCGCGCGGAGGCGAGGTCGTAACCGAACGGCTTCTCGATCACGATCCGCGTCTGGGCGCCCTCGACCGCGTTGAGACCCGCCGCGCCCAGCTTGCCGGCGATCAGGGGGAAGAACTCCGGCGCCGTCGACAGGTAGAACACGCGGTCCAGCGCATATCCCGCCTGCTCGTCGAACTCACGCATCGTGCGCCCGAGATCCTCATAGATCGAGTCGTCGTCGAACGAACCCTGGATGTAGCGGCTGTCCTTGACGAGCTCCTCCAGCACGGCGGCGTCGGGCCGCCGGCGGGAGTAGCGCCCGACCGACTCGATCAGGGTGTCACGGAAGTCCTCGTGCTCCTGATCGCGCCGGCCGACGCCGATCACCTCGAAGCGCTCCGGAAGCTGGCCCTCGTGGGCCAGGTTGTAGACCGCCGGCAGCAGCTTCCGGTGCGCCAGGTCGCCGGTCGCGCCGAAGATGACCAGCGACGTCGGATGGACCGGGGTCCGCTCCAGTCCTTCGACCAGCGGGTTCTCGCCCGGCTCGCCGCCGGGCAGGATGACCGGCTCGGCGGCGCTCACGCGCCGCGCTTCTTCTCGATCCCGTCGAGGAGCCGGGTCATCGCCTCCTCGAACTGCACCACACCGGCTTCGAGCAGCTCGTCGGTCACCACTTGCAGGTCGATACCGGCCTTGGCCAGCGCGGTGAGCGCCGGCTCCGGGTCGTGCTCGACGGTCGGCCCCGAGATCTTCCCGTGGTCGGCGACCGCCTCGATGGTCGCCGGCGGCATCGTGTTGACGCAGTGGGCGCCGACCAGATCCTCGACGTACATCGTGTCCTTGTAATCGGGATTCTTCACGCTGGTCGATGCCCACAGCGGCCGCTGCACGTGCGCACCGTCGTGATGCAGCCCCTCCCAGCGCGGCCCGGCGAAGATCCGCTGGAAGCTGCGGTAGGCGTTGCGGGCATTGGCGATCGCCGCGGTGCCCTTGAGCTCGTCGTGGCCGGTGCCGTCCAGGCGCTTGTCGACGTTGGAGTCGATGCGCGAGACGAAGAAGCTGGCCACCGAGGCGACGTCGAGCGAGAGTCCCTCAGCCTGCCTGCGCTCCAGCCCCTTCAGGTAGGCCTCGGCGACGGTCTCATAGGCGTCGACGGAGAACAGCAGCGTGATGTTGATGTTGATGCCCTCGTAGATCGCCTGTTCGATCGCGGGCACTCCCTCCGGCGTGCCGGGGATCTTGATCATCACGTTCGGGCGGTTGACGCGCTTCCAGAAGTCACGTGCTCCGTTGATCGACTTCTCGCTGTCGTGCGCCATGTCGGCGGCGACCTCGAGCGAGACGAAGCCGTCCTGGTGGTGGTTCTCCTCCCAGACCGGGCGCATCACGTCGCAGGCGTGCTGGACGTCAGCGATCGCCATGTGCTCATAGAGGTCCTGGGCGGAGAGGTTCGGATCGTCGCCGAGCAGCTCCTTGAGCTGCTCGTCATAGTCCTCGGACTCGAGGATCGACTTCTCGAAGATCGACGGATTGGAGGTCACTCCCCTCAGCGAGTCCTCGGCGATCAGTCGCGCGAGCTCGCCGGATTGCACCAGCGAGCGGCCGAGCAGATCAATCCAGGGACTGGTCCCCGCGTCAGCCAGAGCGCGGAGGTTGGGGTTCACGCTGGTCGCTTCAGTCGTACTCATCGTGGCTTACGCCTCCGTATGTCGGGGTTCCCCGTCGTCCATTGCAGGATAGTCCGGGGCGTCCAGCGGGTTGTTACCCGAATAGGACCCCGTATCGCTCGTACTCGTCGAGCGGAACGACCCGCAACTGGGCGACCGCGTCGGCGAGTCGGACGAGCTCGATCTGGGTGCCGTGCAGCGCGGTCATCGATCCCCACTCACCGGCGTGGGCGGCGTCGATGGCCGCAAGCCCGAGTCGTGTCGCGAGCACACGGTCAAACGCGGTCGGGGTTCCGCCGCGCTGGATGTGGCCGAGCACCGTGGCGCGGGTTTCGTAGCCGGTGCGTTGCTCGATCTCACGCTCAAGCGCGTTGCCGATCCCGCCGAGCCGCGGATGCCCGAACTCGTCCATCTGGCCGGTGGCAACCGACATGGTGCCCTCGCGGGGAAGCGCGCCCTCGGCCGCGACCACGATCGAGAAATACCGGCCGCGGCTGTGCCGGCGGGTGATCAACCGGCACACCTCCTCGATGTCGAACGGGATCTCGGGAATGAGGATCACATCGGCGCCGCCCGCCAGCCCGGAGTGCAGCGCGATCCAGCCCGCGTGACGGCCCATCACCTCGACGACGAGGATCCGGTGATGGCTCTCGGCGGTCGTGTGCAACCGGTCGATCGCCTCGGTGGCGATCTGCAGCGCGGTGTCGAAGCCGAAGGTCTGATCGGTGGCGCCGAGGTCGTTGTCGATCGTCTTGGGGACGCCGATCACCCGCACGCCCGCCTCGTTCAGCTTGTGCGCGGCTCCGAGCGTGTCCTCTCCGCCGATCACGATCAGGCCGTCGAGCTCCCGGCGCTCGAGCGTCGCCCGCACCGCGCCGGCACCGTCCTCACGCTTGTCGGGATTGGTGCGCGAGCTTCCCAGGATCGTCCCGCCGCGGGGCAGGATGCCGCGGGTGGACTCGATGGTGAGCTCCTCACCGATGTCGTCGAGCACCCCGCGCCAGCCGTCGCGGAAGCCGACGAACGAGTCACCGTAGCCGTCGATGCCCTTGCGCACGACACCGCGGATGACGGCGTTCAGCCCAGGGCAGTCGCCCCCGCCGGTGAGCAGTCCCAGACGCATCCCGCGCCCATCCTACGAAGGCCATCACGCTCGCGCTGGCTCGGCCGGTACAGACAACGGCGGCGGCGGGCGGTACGGTTCCGTTCCCCGATGTCTGACCCTGGTCGTTCCCCCGCACGCCGTATCACGCGCCAGGCCCTGCTCGCGGGCACGCTCGTGGGCGGCGTGGCGGCGAGCGCGGTCGCCGAGCGTCGTCACCTCAGGGCGCTGGCGTCCGACGATGAGTTCCGGGCGCTGAACGCTCCGCTCACCTATGCCGGCTCCGAGCACGCGGTGCTCGCGGTCGACTCGGCGGATGGCACCACGCTCCACGCCGAGCGCTTCGGCCCGCCCCACGCGAGCACGACGCTGGTGCTGGCCCATGGCTGGACCGAGGCGCTCGCGTACTGGGGGCCGGTCATCCGCCGCCTGGCCTCCGACGATCTCACGATCATCGCCTATGACCTTCGCGGCCACGGGCAGAGCGAGCTGGCACGGGACGGCGACTACGCGCTCGACCGGTTCGGAGAGGATCTCGACGCGGTCCTCACCGCAGCCGGCGGCGACCCCAAGGGCACGGCGGTGGCTGGGCACTCGCTGGGCGCGATGTCGATCGCCGCCTGGGCCGCCGGTCACGAGGTGCGGTCCCGGATCGGCGCCGCGGCGATGATCAACACCGGCCTCTCGAGCCTGCTCGGCGGCGCGCTGGTCCTCGGTGAGCTCGGTTCCCGCCTGGCCCCTGAATCGGTGAGCCGCGCGGTACTCGGATCCGGGCGGCCGATGCTGCCCGTCTCGACGCCGCTGTCGCTGGCGATCGCGCGGCGCGTCGCCTTCGGCCCGGACGCAAGCGCCGGCATGATCGCGTTCTACGAGCGGATGCTCCTGAGCACCGACGCCGGCGTGCGCGGCGCGGTTGGGGTCACCCTGTCCGACCTCGATGTGCTGGAGGCGGCGTCTCGCATCACCGTCCCGACGATCGTGATCGCGGGGGACTCCGACCGGCTCACCCCGCCGGCCCATTCGGAGCGGATCGCGGGCGCACTACCCTCGCCTGCAGGGTTGACCGTCCTGGATCGCACCGGCCACATGTCCCCGCTCGAGCGCCCGGACCAGGTCGCCGCCGCACTGCGCACGTTGCTCACCGAATCTCTCCTCATTCCCGACGCATCGCCACAGCCCTCGCGCGCGCCGAGCGAGGTGGCCGGCTGATGGCCGGAAGTCCGGCCAGCGTCTGCTACCCGCTTCAAGAGGACTCAGAGCTCGCCGAAGCGATCGACCCTGGACACCGGGCCGCCGCCGTCGGTGCGCTCGCCGCGCGCGAGCTCGACATCCCGGCGGGGGCGTGGGGTGGCGACCCGCTCCTGATCGACGGAGGCGTCGGGCTCCTGGTGCTGGAGGGCGTGCTGATACGCCGGGTCGGGATCGGCGGGCGCTTCAGCGCGGAGCTGCTGGGCGAGGGCGACATCCTGCGCTCGGTGAACGAGGAGGCCCTCTCCCCTCTGGCGATGTCGAGCAGCTGGCTGATCCTCGAGCCGACCCGGCTGGCGGTGCTCGACGAGCGTTTCGTCCGTCAGCTCGCCACGTTCCCCCGGCTCGCCGGCCGGCTGTTCGGACGCTCGGTTCTCCGCACGCGCCAGATGGCCGTCAACATGGCGATCGTCCATCAGGCCCGGGTCGATGTTCGCCTGCACATGCTGCTCTGGCACCTGGCGGGACGCTGGGGACGCGTCCGCTCCGACGGAGTCCTGGTCCCGCTACGGCTGACCCACGCGATCCTCGCCGACCTCGTCGCCGCCCGGCGCCCCACAGTGACGAGCGCGCTCAGCGACCTCGGGCGTGAGGGCCTGGTCAAGTCGGTGCAGGAAGGCTGGCTGCTCTCCGGCGAGCCGCCGGGCGAGCTCGGTCGCAACGGCCACACCGCGCCCTGAGCGCCCCTCCACGCGCCGCGATGGCGCTTGTCGAGGGAATCGCTCATCATTGTGCGCATGCACCTCGATCCCTACATCATCCTGGGCAGCGCCGTCGTCGGCCTGCTCGTCGGCATGACCGGCGCCGGCGGCGGAGCCTTGATGACGCCGATGCTCATCCTGTTGTTCAACGTCACGCCGTCGAGCGCGATCTCGTCAGATCTGGTGGCCGCGGTGCTGATGCGCCCGCTCGGCGCGATCGTCCACGTGCGTGCGGGGACCGTCAACTGGAAGCTCGTGCGCTGGCTGGTCACCGGTTCGGTGCCGGCCGCCTTCCTGGGCTCCTACCTGCTGCACGTGACGCACGACTCGTCGAGTGCGCAGAAGAACATCGAGTACTTCCTGGGCGCCGCGCTGCTCATCGGCGCCGCCGCGATGGCGCTGCGCTTCGTGATCGACCGGCGCGGTGGCGGGCGGAGTTACGCATCGATCACCGAGATCAACGCACGGCCGATCCCGACGCTGCTCGTCGGGATCATCGGCGGCGTGATCGTAGGGATGACCTCGGTCGGCTCAGGCTCGCTCATGGTCGTCGCCCTGTTGTTCCTCTATCCGATGATCGGCGCCAACCAGCTCGTCGGCACCGACCTCACCCAGGCGGTTCCGCTCACGCTCGCGGCCGCCTGCGGCGCGCTCATCTTCGGACACGTCGAGTTCGGAATCACCGGCTCGTTGATCATCGGCTCGGTGCCCGCGGTCTTCCTCGGCTCGCTGCTCTCCTCGAGCGTGCCGGACAAGTACGTGCGCCCGGTGATCGCGTTCGCGATCTTCGCCTCGGGCCTGAAGTACGTCCAGGTGCCGACGCAGACCCTGGGCTGGGTGCTGTGCGCCACGCTGCTGGCCGGCGGCGCCGCGTGGCTCATCTACGCGCGGCCCTGGGAGCGGCTGCCCGCCGACGCGACGAACGGGGCGGCGGCCGCCGACGAACCCCCGGCTGTCGACACGCAGGCGATCGGGGTCGACGAGCTCAGCGGGTGATACGGTCGCGGCGGTGAGGATCGAGGGGATCGAGGTCCCCGTCGCGGACGGGAGACTCGCCGCCTGGCGACTCGGCGACGCGCCCGACGGCGCCCCGGAGGTCGTGGCCGTTCACGGCATCACCTCGACCAGTCGAGCGTGGATCGCGATCGCCGAGGCGCTCGGCGACCGCGCCGCGCTGATCGCTCTGGACCTGCGCGGCCGCGGCGCCAGCTCGCCGGTCGGACCGCCGTTCGGGATCGGGGTCCACGCCGACGACGTGCTCGCCCTGTTGGACCATCGGCGCCTGACACGCCCGGTGGTGGCGGGCCACTCGCTCGGGGCCTACATCGCGTGCCGCCTGGCCGCCCGCCACCCCGACCGCGTCGCGTCGCTGGTCCTCGTCGACGGCGGGCTGCCGATCCCGGGTCTGCCGCCGGGCGCCGATCCGGCGACCTTGCTCGGGCCGGTCGTCGCGCGGCTGCGCACGGAGTTCCCCGACCGGGAGTCCTACCGCTCCTGGTGGTCGGCGCACCCCGCGTTCGGCGACGGCGACATCGACCCTCAGTTGCTGCGCGACTACGCCGATTACGACCTGTGCGGCGAGGCGCCGCGCCTGCGGTCCTCGGTCCGGCCCGAGGTCGTCGAGGTCGACGGGACCGACGTGCTCATCGCGCGCGATGCGGCCGACCTCACCTGCGAGGCGGTGCAGCTGCACGCGCCACGCGGCCTGGACGGCCGGCCTCCGCCGATGCAGCCACAGGAGGTTGTCACGGCATGGGTCGCGGGCGCGCCCCAGCTGCGCCGTGCAGTCGCGGTTCCGGACTGCAATCACTACACGATCGCGATGGGCCGAGCGGGAGCCGTTGCGGTCGCCGACGCCATCGCCGCGGCCGCGGTCGGCTGACCGCTGCGCGCTGAGAACTCAGCGCAGGCCGAGCAGCACGTCGATGACGAGCTGGTCCAGTCGCTCGTTGCCGTAGCCGCGGGCTGCCAGCGCGTCGAGCTCGAGGCCCTCGGCCTTGAGCGCATCCGGGCTGTCTCCCGAGCCGGTCGACGGCTCTGACAGGCCGGTGGCACCGGCCTGGGCGAGCGCCTCCTGGACCTCGGGGAGCGAGTCGAAGTGCGCGGCCTTCTCGGCGAGCGTCTGGTACGTGCGGATGCAGCCCCGGGCGAAGTCCCAGACCCCGTCGGCGTCCTCGGTGCGATACGCGTGGGCGTCGAAGTGGCGCGGCCCCTCATAACCCGACCGTTCCAGCAGCCGGACGAGGTGGAACGCCTCCTTCAGGTCCTCGGCACCGAAGCGGAAATCCTGGTCGTAGCGGCCGATCCGCTGCGCGTTGAGATCGATGTGGAACAGCTTGCCCGCCCACAGCGCCTGACCGACGCCCTGATGGAACGAGAGGCCGGCCATGTTCTCGTGCGCGAACTCGGGGTTGACGCCGACCATCTCCGGGCGTTTGAGCATCGAGATGAAGTGCAGGGCGTGACCAACGGTCGGCAGGAAGATGTCGCCGCGCGGCTCGTTGGGCTTGGGCTCGATCGCGAAGCGCAGGTCGTACCCCTGATCGTGGACGTAGTCGCCGAGCAGGTCGATCGCCTCGCGGTAGCGCTCCAGCGCGTCGCGCGGGTCCTTGGCGGTCTGCACCTCGGTGCCCTCACGGCCGCCCCAGAAGACGTAGACCTCCGCACCGAGCTCGGCGCCGAGGTCGATCGACCGCATCGCCTTGCCGATCGCCGCGCGACGCACGCGCCGGTCGCCGGAGGTGAACGCCCCGTCCTTGAACGCGGGGTGGGTGAAGAGGTTGGTCGTCGCCATCCCGACGCCGAGCCCGGTCTGCTGCAGGGCGTCCTTGAAGCGGGCGACGATCCGGTCGCGCTCGGCGGCCGAGCTGCCCCACGGGATGAGGTCGTCGTCGTGCAGCGAGACGCCCCAGGCACCGATCTCGGCGAGCCGGTGGACGCTGTCCACGGGGTCGACAGGCGCGCGGACCGGTTCGCCGAATGGGTCGCGCCCGGGGTTGCCAACCGTCCACAGTCCGAAGGTGAAGCGTGCGTTCGTGTTCGCCATGACACACAATGTAGGTCGTGAGCGACGGCAGGGTCATCGGGGTCGACGTCGGGACGTCGTCGGTCAAGGCGATCGCCGTCGACGCCTCCGGCGCGGTGCTGGGCAGCGCGGATCGGAGCTATCCGGTGGCGATGGAGCACCCCGGCTGGTCCGAGCAGGATCCGGCGCTGTGGTGGCAGGCCACCGAGTCCGCCCTGGAGGAGCTCGGCGCAGACCGCTGCGACGGGATCGGGCTGACCGGGCAGATGCACGGCCTGGTCGCGCTCGACGCCGAGGATCGGCCGCTGCGACCGGCGATCCTCTGGAACGACGGGCGCAGCCAACCGCAGATCGACGCGCTCCTGCACGAGGTGGGGCTCCGGCATCTGGTCGAGCTGTCGGGCAACCGCCCGCTCGCCGGCTTCACCGCCCCCAAGCTCCTGTGGCTCGCCGAGCATGAGCCGGAGCTGCGTGAGCGGATCCACCGGATCATGCTCCCCAAGGACTACACGAGGCTGCGGCTCACCGGCGAGGCCGCCTGCGAGGTCACCGACGCCTCCGGGACGCTGCTGCTCGACGTCGAGCACCGGCGCTGGAGCGACGCCCTGTGCGAGCTGTTCGGGGTGGATCCCGCCTGGCTGCCACCCGTCCACGAGTCGGCCGATGTCGTCGGCCATACGCCGTGGGGGGTCCCAGTTGCGGCCGGCGCCGGAGACCAGGCGGCCGGCGCGCTCGGCGTCGGCGTGATCGATGCCGCCGGCCCGGCGTCGCTGGTGCTCGGCACCTCGGGCGTGATCTTCGCGGCCCAGGACGCCTACGCCGCCGAGCCTGAGGGCCGGCTCCACGAGTTCTGTCACGCGCTCGATGACCGCTGGCACGTCATGGGGGTGATCCTCGCCGCGGCGGGTGCTCTGGCCTGGCTGGACGGCGCGGTCGGGCACGGCGACGGCATCCCGGCGTTGCTGGAGGAGGCCGCCGCCTGGCCCGCGGGCTGCGAGGGGCTGCTGTTCGCTCCCTACCTCTCGGGCGAGCGCACCCCGCACCCTGACTCCGACGTGCGTGGGGGATTCGTCGGGCTCGGCCTTCGCCACGACCGCGGCGCGATGGTCCGCGCGGTCCTTGAGGGAGTCGCCCACGCGCTCCGCGACGGGCTTGACCTGATCCACGAGACCGGGACGCGCCCGGTGAGCGCCCGGGTCTCCGGGGGAGGCGCACGCTCGCAGCTGTGGTGCGAGATCCTCGCCGCAGTGCTCGATCTCCCGCTGGAGCACACCGCGTCGGCGTCCGCGGGCGCCGCGTACGGGGCGGCGCTGCTCGGCGGTGTCGCGGGCGAGGTGTTCAGCGACCCGGCCGAGGCGGCGAAGGCGACAGTGCACGTCACCGGCGAGGTCGCACCCGACCCCGATCTGGTGGAGGCCTACGCCGCCGAGCACGAGCGCTACCGGGCGCTGTATCCGGCGCTGGCCCGCTTCAAGCCGCAGGCGGCCTCATGGCGGTGAGCGCGGCACCCGCGCCGCCGCGCCCCTCCGGGGCCGCGCTGTCGGCGACGCTGGGCACGTTGCGCGAGCGGCTCGGCGCCGAGCGCGTGCTCACCGGCGCCGACGTGCTGGCCCAGCACGCCCACGACGAGTCGTTTCATCCCGCCGCCGCCCCGGACGCGGTGGTGCTGCCGCGCTCGATCGAGGAGGCCGCGCTGATCGTCGAGGCGTGCGCGGCCGAGCGGGTGCCGATCGTCCCGTTTGGCGCGGGCACGTCGCTGGAGGGTCACGTCGCCGCACTTGCCGGGGGCGTGTCGGTCGACATGCGGGAGATGGCCTGGATCGGGCGACCGTCGCTGGACAATCTGGATGTGACCGTCGGCGCCGGCGCGACCCGCCGCGCGCTCGACGCCCGGCTTCGCCCGGAGGGGGTGTTCTTCTCCGTCGACCCCGGCGCGGACGCAACGATCGGCGGGATGATCGCGACCGGCGCATCGGGGACGACGACCGTCCGTTACGGCGCGATGCGCGAGAACGTGCTGGCGCTCACCGTGATCGATGCGCGGGGCCGGGTCGTCCGGACCCACTCGCGGGCCCGCAAGTCCTCGGCCGGCTATGACCTCACCAGGCTGATGATCGGCTCTGAGGGCACGCTCGGGCTGATCTGCGAGGCAACGCTGCGCCTGCACCCGATCCCGGACGCGACGGCCGCCGCGCAGTGCACGTTCGGATCGATCGAGGACGCGGTGCACTGCGTGATGGCGGTCAGCCAGTACGGGATCCCGGTGGTGCGCATCGAGCTCGCCGACCAGCCACAGATCGAGGCGATCAATCGCCACTTCCAGACGTCGTTCACGGTCGCTCCCACGCTGTTCCTCGAGTTCCAGGGCGGCAGCGAGGAGGAGGTCGCCGGGCAGGCGCGAGAGGTCGCCGAGCTGGCCGCCGAACATGGCGGCGGAGACTTTGCGTGGGCGGCCGATGAGTCCGAGCGGCGCCGTCTGTGGCACGCGCGGCACGGGGCGATGGAGGCGGCGCGGGCTTTGCGTCCGGGCGCAGCGGCGCTCACCACCGATGTGTGCGTCCCGCTGTCGGCGCTCGCTGAGTGCATCGTCGCCACCCAGGAGGACATCGTGCGCGAGGGTCTGCTCGCGCCGATCGTCGGCCACGTCGGCGACGGCAACTTCCACACGTGCCTGATCCTCGACGCGACCGACACCGCCGAGGTGGAGCGCGGCGAGGCGTTCCATTCACGGCTCGTGCAGCGCGCGCTCGCGCTGGGCGGCACCTGCACCGGCGAGCACGGCGTCGGCTATGGCAAGGCGCGCTTCCTGCGCGCCGAGCACGGCGACGCGGCCGTCGAGATGATGCAGGCGATCAAGCGCGCGCTCGATCCTGACGGGATCTTCAACCCGGGCAAGACCGTCTCCGCCGCCTGAGCCCCTCGCCCTCCCGGACAGGTTGACGTGGGTCACCTGACCGTCGGTATGCGACGGTCAGGTGACCCACGTCAGCCCAGCAGGAGATCCACGTAGCCGTCCGCGATCTGCTCAGGGCTCAGGGCGCGACGCGGGCGGTACCACTGCGCGGTGTGGTTGACCATCCCGAGCAGCGCCAGCAGCGGCAACGGGCCGTCGGCCCCGGCATCATCGAGCACCGCCGCCACCAGTCGCTCGAACTCCTTGCGCGACGCGCGCACGCTCCTCCAGCGCTCTCCGGACTCGATCTGATGGCGCTCCTGCTGGAAGACCAGCATGTGGTCGCGGTGGGTGCAGACGTGGGCGACCCACAGGCGCACCAGCGACCGCAGCCGCTGCGCCGGGGTCGCGGCGGCCGCGCCGGGGCTGCAGAGCTCCTGGGCCTGCTCGAGCAGCGGCTCCATCAGCTGATCGCAGATCGCGCGCAGCCATTGCTCCTTGGCGCCGAAGTAGTGGTAGAGCGCGCCGGTCGCCTGCCCGGTGGCGCGCGCCAGCTGCGCCATCGTCGTCTGGTCGTAGCCGCGGGTGGCGAACTCGCGCGCCGCGGCGGCGACCAGCTCATCCTGTCGGCGGTCATAGCGCTCGCGCAGCGCGGGGCGGGTCGGCGGAGAGGCAGCCATGACGTGCCGCCGCACTCTACCGAATACTTGTTCGAACTTCGAACGTCCATTCTGTAAGCTGGCGCGCCATGGACTTCGGATTCGACGACGAGACCGCGCTGCTGCAGCGCACCGTGCGCCAGTTCGCGCGGGAGGTGGTCGCCCCCGCCGCCGGGGAGCTCGACCGCACGCACTCCTTCCCCTATGAGATCGTCGCCCAGATGGCCGAGCTGGGCTGGATGGGCATCCCCTTCCCCGAGGAGGTCGGCGGTGCCGGCGGGACCTCGCTGCAATACGCGATCGCGGTGGAGGAGCTCACCCGCGCGGACTCCAGCGTGGCGATCACGATGTGCGCCCACACGTCGCTGGGCACCCAGCCGATCTATCTGTTCGGCACGGCTGAGCAGAAGCGGGAATGGCTGCCCCGGCTGTGCGCCGGCGAGATCCTGGGAGCGTTCGGTCTCACCGAGCCGGAGGCGGGCTCGGATGCGGGCAACGTCCGCACGCGGGCGCGGCTTGACGGATCGGACTGGGTGATCGACGGCGCCAAGCAGTTCATCACCAACGCCGGCACCGACATCTCCGGCGTGGTCTGCATCACCGCCCGCACCGGCGACGAGGAGGTCTCCAACCTGATCGTCCCCAGCGGCACGCCCGGCTATGAGACCGGCGAGCCGTACCGCAAGATGGGCTGGAACGCCTCCGACACCCGCCCGCTGTCGTTCTCGGACTGCCGGGTGCCGGAGGAGAACCTCCTCGGCCCGCGCGGCGGGGGCTTCAAGCAGTTCCTGCAGGTGCTCGACATCGGCCGGATCGGCGTGGCCGCAATGGGGGTCGGGCTGGCCCAGGGCGCGCTCGACGAGGCTCTCGCCTACGCCAAGGAGCGCCGCGCGTTCGGCCGCCCGATCGCGAAGTTCCAGACGATCCAGGCCAAGCTCGCCGACATCGCCACCGAGATCGAAGCCGCGCGGCTGCTCACCTACCACGCCGCGTGGCTCAAGGACCAGGGCAAGCCGTTCGGGCTCACCGCGGCGCAGGCGAAGCTGAAGACCGGCCGCCTGGCGGTCCGGGCGACCGAGGAGGCGGTTCAGATCCACGGGGGCTACGGGTTCATCGAGGAGTACCCGGTCTGCCGCTTCTACCGCGACGCCAAGATCCTCACCATCGGAGAGGGCACCGATGAGGTCCAGCAGATGGTCATCGCCCGGGCGCTCGGAGCCTGAGCGGAGCCGTGACCGGATGTTCGACGCCGTCCTGATCGCCAACCGGGGCGAGATCGCCCGGCGGGTGATCCGGACGCTCGACCGGCTGGGCATCGCCTCGGTCGCCGTGTACACCGACTCCGATCGCGCGGCGCCGCACGTCCGGGAGGCGTCGGTCGCGATCCGCGTGCCCAGCTATCTCGACATCGACGCGATCATCACGGCCGCCACGTCCGGTCCCCACCCCGCCCAGGCGCTTCACCCCGGCTACGGGTTCCTGTCGGAGAATCCGGAGCTCAGCCGCGCCTGCGCCGCCGCCGGGATCGCCTTCGTCGGGCCGCCCGCCGATGCGGTCGCGCTGATGGGCGACAAGCTCGCCGCCAAGCAGGTCGCGATCGACGCCGGCGTGCCGACCGTCGAGACGTTCTCCGAGCAGGCCGCGCGCGAGGCCGCCGGCGACGTATATCCCCTGCTGGTCAAGGCCGCCGCAGGTGGTGGCGGGCGTGGGATGCGAGTCGTCGAGGAACCGGCAGGGCTCGACGCGGCGCTCGCGTCCGCGCGTCGCGAGGCGCGCGCCGGGTTTGGGGACGACCGGGTGTTCATCGAGCGCTTCGTCCCACGCGCCCGCCACCTCGAGGTCCAGGTGATTGCCGACAACGATGGGACGGTGCTCCACCTCGGCGAGCGAGAGTGCTCGCTGCAGCGCCGCCATCAGAAGGTGATCGAAGAGGCCCCCTCCCCCGTCGTCTCCGCCTCCCTACGGGCGCGACTGGGTGCCGAGGCTGCCTCGCTGGCGGCCGCCGCCGGCTACGTCGGCGCGGGCACGGTCGAGTTCATCGCCGACGCCAGCGATCCGGAGCGCCACTGGTTTCTGGAGATGAACGCCCGGCTCCAGGTGGAGCACCCGGTGACCGAGTTCGTGACCGGCCTCGATCTGGTGGAGCTTCAGCTGCGCGTCGCCGCTGGCCGGCCGCTCGGGATCGCCCAGGAGCAGATCGCGCTCGTCGGTCACGCGATCGAGGCCCGGGTGACCGCCGAGGATCCCGACCGCGGGTTCCTTCCCACGGCCGGCCGGGTGCTCGCCTATCAGCGGCCCGACGCCGCCCGCTTTCCCCAGGTCCGCGTCGACGACGCGATCGAGACCGGCACCGTGATCGACACCAGCTACGACTCGCTGCTGGCCAAGGTGATCGCGCACGGCGAGGACCGGGCCGCCGCGCTGCGCAGCCTCGAGCGCGCGCTCGCCCATACGACGATCCTGGGAGTGACGACCTCCGTCGGCTACCTGCGCCGGCTGGTGACGCGCCCCGAGGTCATGGCCGGGGACCTCGACACGGGCCTGGTGCAACGACTGGGGCCGCTACCGGGTCCGATGGACGGCCACGCGGTGGCGACCACCGCCGGGATGCTGCTCGTGGCCGACGCGGCCGCCGACGGAGCGCTCGACGGCGATCCGTTCGCGCGGCGCGACGGCTGGCGCCTGAGCGGCCGGCGGGCCGGCTCGCATTGGCGGCTCGCCGTCGGCAGCGGCACCGAGCCGCTGGACGTCGACGTCCCGGCTGAGTGGGCCGCGATGGCTCACCGGATCGCTCCTGGGCGGTTCGTCATCGACGGGCGGGGCGAGTGGCTGCTCGAGGCCGGCGAGACCGGCTGGTGGATCGGGCACGGCGGCTACGCATGGCCGGTCCACGCCGTCACCGCGGCACGGAGCGCGAGCGGCGTCGTCGACGGCCAGCTGCGTGCCCCGATGCCCGGCCAGGTGCTGCAGGTGCTGGCCGCGGTCGGCGACGCGGTCGCACACGGCGACCCGATCGTGGTGATCGAGTCGATGAAGATGGAGCTCACGCTCGCGGCGCCGGCCGACGGGACGATCGCCGAGCTCACCGTCACCTCCGGCGACGCGGTCGTGCTCGACCAACCGCTCGCTCGCATCGACAGCGAGGGACCCCGCGAGACATGACCGTTCTGCAGACCACAGCCAACCCCGGCTCGGAGGAGTTCCGGGCGAACCTCGAGGCCAACCGCGCACTCGCCGACGATCTCCGCGACACGCAGGCGCGGCTGGCGCTGGGCGGCGGAGAACGGGCGCGGGATCGCCACGTCTCACGGGGCAAGCTCCTGCCTCGCGCCCGGGTCGATCGCCTGCTCGATCCCGGTGCGCCGTTCCTCGAGCTCTCGCCGTTGGCGGCACTCGGTCTCTACGACGACGCCGCCCCCGGCGCGGGGATCATCACCGGGATCGGCCGCGTGTCCGGCCGCGAATGCGTGATCGTCGTCAACGACGCGACCGTCAAGGGCGGCACGTATTACCCGATGACGGTCAAGAAGCACCTCCGCGCGCAGGAGATCGCGCTGCAGAACCGGCTGCCGTGCATCTACCTGGTCGATTCCGGGGGCGCCTTCCTGCCCGAGCAGGCCGACGTCTTCCCTGACCGCGAGCACTTCGGGCGGATCTTCTTCAACCAGGCAACCATGTCCGCGCGCGGGATCCCGCAGATCGCCGCGGTGCTCGGCTCCTGCACTGCCGGCGGCGCGTACGTGCCGGCGATGAGTGACGAGACGGTGATCGTGCGCGACCAGGGCACGATCTTCCTGGGCGGACCGCCGCTGGTGAAAGCCGCCACGGGCGAGACGGTGACCGCCGAGGAGCTGGGCGGCGGCGATCTGCACGCCCGCCGCTCGGGCGTGGTCGACCATCTCGCCGACGATGACGGGCACGCGCTGGAGATCGTGCGAGAGATCGTCGCGACGCTGGCCCCATCGGAGGCCGTGCCGTGGGAGCGGATCGCGACCGAGCCACCCGCGGTCGATCCCGAGCAGCTGCTCGGCGTCGTGTCCGCCGATCTGCGCCGCCCCTACGACGTCCGCGAGGTGATCGCGCGGCTTGTCGACGGCTCCCGGTTGCACGAGTTCAAGGAGCTGTACGGATCGACGCTCGTCACCGGCATGGCGCGCATCCACGGCCACCCGGTGGGGATCCTCGCCAATAACGGCATCTTGTTCTCCGAATCCGCGCTGAAAGGTGCCCACTTCATCGAGCTGTGCGACCAGCGCCGCATCCCTCTGGTGTTCCTGCAGAACATCACCGGGTTCATGGTCGGCCGCGACTATGAGGCCGGTGGCATCGCCAAGCACGGCGCCAAGCTGGTCACCGCCGTCTCGACCGCCCGCGTGCCCAAGCTCACCGTGATCCTCGGCGGGTCGTTCGGCGCGGGCAACTATGGGATGTGCGGCCGCGCCTTCTCGCCGCGGATGCTGTGGATGTGGCCGGGCGCGCGGATCTCGGTGATGGGCGGCGAGCAGGCGGCGACCGTGATGCGCGAGGTCGGCCAGGAGGAGACCGGCGCGCAGCTGCGGGAGCTCTACGAGGAGCAGGGGCGCCCCTACTACGCGACCGCTCGGCTGTGGGACGACGGGGTGATCGATCCCCGCGAGACGCGCGACGTGCTCGGTTTGGCGCTGTCGGCGACCGCCAACGCGCCCTTGGAGGACGTCCGCTACGGCGTCTTCCGGATGTAGACCTCAGCCGGCGGCCGGGCCCTCGGCGGGTGCGCCCATGCTCCGGGCGGCGGACGCTTCGAAGTCCCGGCTGCGGATGAGGAACAGGACGAGCACTGCGCTCACCAGCGACAGGCCCGCGCCGATCAGGAACACGTCGTTCATCCCCGCCGTGAACGCCGCTCGAACGGCGTGACCGACCTGCGCGCGGGCCGCCGCAGGGACGTGGGCGGCGAGCGTGCGGGCCCCGCCGCCCTGGGAGACGGACTGAGCGATCCCGTCCGCGGCGCGCCGGTCGAGGCCCGGGACGCCGCGGAGCAGTGACTCGATGTGCGTCGTGACCACGTGGGTGAACAGGGTGCCGAGTCCCGCGATGCCCGTCGCGATGCCGACCTGGCGGAACGTCGAATTGATGCCCGAGGCCATGCCCGCCCGGGCCGGTTCCACGACCCCGATCGCGGTTGAGGCGAGCGGCGGGTTGATGAAGCCCACCCCGATGCCCGCGACCGCGAACCCGGGGATGAGGTGCTCCCAGTGGGTGCCCGCGCCGACCCCCCGCATCAGCAGGAGCCCGACACCGACGAGCGCGAGCCCGGGCGCGATCAGAAACCGGATCGGCACCCGCGAGGTGAGCCGGCCCGCGAGCGTCGAGGTGAGCAGGATCCCGCCGGAGACGACGAGAAACCGCAGGCCGGTCTGGAGCGCCGAGTAGCCGAGGATGTCCTGCAGGTAGAGCGTGAGGTAGAGAAACAGCGAGAAGAGCCCCGCGGAGAGCGCGAACGCGGCGAGCGAGCCCCCGACGAACGTCGGCTTGCGGAACAGGCGAAGGTCGAACATCGCCCGGTCGCGCTGCAGCGCCTCCGCGACGATGAAGATCGCGATCCCCGCTGCGGCGCAGGCGAGCAACACGAGGATGTAGGTCGAACCCCATCCGCGCGAGTCGGCCTTGATCAGCGCGAGCACGAGCGCGCCGAGAGAGACGCTGAAGGTGACGACGCCGATCGGGTCGACGTGATGACTGCCCTCCTGGCGGACCTCGTCGACCCGCATCTGGGTGAGCACGATCGCGACCAGACCGATCGGGACGTTGACCAGGAAGATCCACCGCCAGGAGAGGCCGGTCGTGAGCGCTCCGCCGACCACCGGCCCAACCGCGGTGGCCAGACCGGTCACCCCGCCCCAGATGCCGAACGCGACGCCCCGCTCCCGGCCCTGGAACGCGCTGCCGAGCAGCGCGAGCGAAGTCGAGAACATCGCCGCCCCGCCGACCCCCTGGGCTCCGCGGAACAGGTTGAGCATCAGCGGTGACTGCGCCAGACCGGATCCGAGCGAACTGGCGGTGAAGATGACCAGGCCGATCGTGAACATCCGGCGCCGGCCGAACAGATCGGCGAGCGAACCGGTGGTGAGCAGCAGCGCGGCCAGCGCGAGCGAGTACGCGTCGATCACCCACTGCAGATCCGAGAAGTTGGCGTGCAGCGCGCTCTGGACGTCGGGCAGCGCGACGTTGACGATCGTCACGTCGAGCAGCAGCATGAACGTCCCCGTACACACTGCGATCAACGTCCACCACTTGCGATCCATCTCCACCGTTCCTCTTTCTGGATCGTTCCTGACCGGAGGCTAGGACAGATCGCGGCGGTCCAGCTCGACCACCGGCAGGGCACCGGGGTCGAGCGACGGCTCGCACGCCTCCGATTCCGCGGCGCCGAGCCCGGCGAAGCCGGCGCGCACCATCTCGAGATAGCCCGCGTGGATGACCGCCGTGCCCGCACGCGCCGCCGCGTCGAAGCGAGCTCGCCCGCCGACCGAGCCGCGGTAGGTCCAGACGCGGACCCCGGCGACGCCCCGGATCCGGCCGCTGACATCGATCCGGTCGTAGTTGCGCTCGCGGCGATCGAGCGCAGCCAGATCGGCGCTGCCGACGGGCAGGCACAGCCCGTTCACGTGCGTCCCGGGCACGTCGTCGACGATGTCGAGAAAGCACACCGAGACCGGCGGCCGGCGGCCCTGGGCATCGAGGTAGCACTTGTAACCCGGGAGATCGACCCCGTTGTCCATCGCGACCCCCCAACCCCGCCGCATCCCGCACAGGTCGGCGATGAATCCCTCCTCGCGCCACCCACGACTCGGGATGAACTCCCCGGCGACCAGCGAGCCATACCCGAACACGTAATCACGCACGGTCACGGATGATCGCGCGTGAGGCTCGGCGAGGTCGACCTGGCGGCGGTGGACGGGCGGCATCGACCGAACGTCCAACCGGTCAGGACTGTCTCATGAATCTGGTGTGGCTGACGACACGTGCAGGAGGGGCCCAAGGAAGCGGGCCGGGACACCACACCAAGGAGGTACTCATGAACAAGCTGCGTCTCTACCAGGCGGCGTCCGCTCTTGCGGCGATCGCCACGGTCGCCATCGCGTCCGGAGCCGGCTGGAAGTTCTAGTTCGAGGTCGCGGGCGCCGCGCGCCCTTGGGCCGGCGCCCGCACACCTCGCCCTGGGTCAATGTCCCCTCGTCACCCCGTCCGCCTCTACTGTGCCGCCGTCTTCCTGGCAGGGATCGGCCTTGCCGCGCTCGCTCTGCCCGACGCGCGGATGGTCTGGATCCTCCAGCAGCCGGTGAGCTTCGCGCTGCTCTCGGCCGGCGTGCTGCTCGGCGAGATGCTGCCGATCCGCATTCCGCGGCGCGGCGGTGAGGACTATGAAGAGCTCACGCTCTCGGGCGCGTTCGCACTGGCGCTGCTGATCACCGGCGGCCTGGGACCGGCGTTGATCGCCCAGGGCGTCGCATCGATCGTCCAGGACATCCATTCCAAGAAGCCGGGCTGGAGGGTGCGCTTCAACCTCGGCCAGTACTTCGTCGCGATGCTGGTCGCGTGGCTGGTGGTGCGCCTGTTCGGCGTCGATCCCCGCCTGGACATCCTGCATCCGATCTCCAGCGGCCAGCTGCCGGCGATGCTCGTCGGCTCGGTCATCTTCGCGCTGGTCAACCGCCTGGTCGTCGGCGTCGCCGTCGCGTTGTACCAGGGCGTCACGGTGCGTGCCCACTTCCGGGAGAACGGGGTGTTCGGCATGGTCACCGGCTCGGTGATCCTGCTCACCGCACCGATCGTGCTCGCCGCCGCCAGCTACTCGGTGGCGATCGTCCCGCTCTGCCTGGCGCCGATCGTCGCCATGTACAACTCGATCTCGCAGTCGGCGCGCTCCGAGCATCTCGCGCGCCACGACTCCCTCACCGGCCTGCCGAACCGGATGTTCTTCCAGCAGACCGCCGACAGCATCCTCGAGAACGGGGCCGAGGCCGGTTGCGTCCTGCTGCTCGATCTCGACCGCTTCAAGGACGTCAACGACACGCTCGGCCACCGCGTGGGCGACCTGCTCCTCTCCCACGTCGCGGTTCGCTTCCGGGCGGTCGTCTCCAACCGCGGCGAGATCGCACGCCTCGGTGGCGACGAGTTCGCGCTGATCGCCGCCGGCTGCTCCAAGGAGCAGGCGGGCGACCTCGCCCAGTCGGTCGCCGACTCGCTGCGTGACTCCTTCGAACTCGATGAGCTGGTCGTCGACGTCCAGGCGAGCGTCGGCATCGCGCTGTTCCCCGATCACGGCCGTGACATCGAGACGCTGCTGCAGAAGGCGGATGTGGCGATGTACCGCGCCAAGGAGTCGAGCGCGGACATCGAGTTCTACGACGAGCGTCATGACCACCACAGCCCGAGCAAGCTCGCGCTCACCGGAGAGCTGCGCGCCGCGGTCCCGGGCCCCCAGCTCGTCGTCTGGTACCAGCCCCAGCTCGATCTGCATACCAGCCAGCTCACCGACGTCGAGGCGCTCGTCCGCTGGAAGCACCCCGGACGCGGCCTGCTCGCTCCCGACGCGTTCCTGCGGATGGCCGAGCAGACAAGCCTGATCAAGCCGCTCACCGACCACGTGCTGCGAACCGCGCTCGCCCAGGTCGCCGCTTGGCGCGGGCTCGGTCTTGCGCCGACGGTCGCGGTCAACGTCTCCACCCGGTCGCTCGTCGACCGCGACTTCACCGGCCAGGTCGTGGCCGCGCTCAACGAAGCCGACGTGCCTCCGTGCTCGCTGCGGCTGGAGGTCACCGAGAGCGCGCTGATGGCCGATCCGGTGATCGCCCACACCGTCCTGCACGAGCTCGACGCGCTCGGCGTGAAGATCTCGATCGACGACTTCGGCACCGGCTACTCCTCGCTCGCCTACCTCGCCGATCTTCCGGTGTCCGAGGTCAAGATCGACCGCTCCTTCGTGATGAAGATGGACGCCCATGCCAAGGAGAACATCATCGTCAGCTCGACGATCGACCTCGCGCACCATCTCGGGCTGTGCGCGGTCGCCGAAGGCGTCGAGGATCTCGCCCAGATCCGCCGCCTGGAGGCGCTCGGGTGCGACGTCGCGCAGGGGTACGCGATCGCGCGGCCGGTACGCGCCCCTGAGGCGACCCAGCTGCTGCTCAGCGCCGAATTCACCGCCGAGGTCCCCCCACCTCCGGCGTTCGGCCCACAACCGGAGGTCGCCCAATGGTCCTGATCGCGCTCGCCCTCATCTGCGTGGCCACCGTCCCGCTCACGGGCGGCAACCTCGCGCGGCTTGCGGACATCCGGCTCCGCGGCCTGTGGATCCCGCTCGTCGCCCTGACCGTCCAGGTGATCATCACGGTCGTGGTCCCGGCCGGCAACCTGACGTTGCACCGCGGCCTGCACATCGCCACCTACGTGATGATCGGCCTGTTCCTGTGGTCGAACCGCCGTGTGGCCGGGATCCGGCTGCTGACCCTCGGCGCCGCTTGCAACGCCGCCGCGATCGTCGCCAACCTGGGCGTGATGCCGGCATCCAGGTCGGCGGAGCGGCTCGCCGGTCTGTCGTTGCGCGCGGGCTTTGACAACTCCGCCCCGGTCGACCATGCGCACCTCGCCTGGCTCGGCGACATCATCCCGTGGCCCGGCCCGCTGCCCAATGTGCTCTCGGTCGGCGACGTGCTCATCTTCGCGGGCACGATGGTGCTGCTGCACCGCAGCTGCCGGCGCGGCGCGGCCCCCACACCGCGCCTCGGCGACGCCCTCAGCTGAGCTCGGCGCGTTTTCCGCCCGGTCGCGCTCGGGTAGGCGGTACGTTCGGTGCGCCCCTCGAACTCAGATGACGGACTTGCCAGTCCGGCCTTCGGCAACGAGCGGCCTTTCTCGATCGGGATCGAGGAGGAGCTGTTCCTCGTCGACCCGTTGAGCGGAGCGCTGATCAACGCCTCGGCTGCGGTGATCGCTCGCGTCGGCAACAGCGCGGGCGAGATCGAGCGGGAGCTCCACGCGTGCCAGGTCGAGCTCATCAGCCCGGTGAGCCGGACGGCGGCCCAAGCGACCGCGGCACTCGCGCAGACGCGTGGCGCGCTGCTCGAAACGGGCACCGGTCTGCTCGCCTCCGGGACCCACCCGAGCGCCTCTGAGACACACGCCGAGATCACCGACAAGGACCGCTACGAGCGAATCCGGGAGCTGCTCGGCGACGCGGTGCTGACGCCGGTCAGCGGCCTGCACGTCCACGTGGGCATGTCAAGCCCGCAGGCTGCGGTGCGGGCGTACAACGGGCTGCGCGAGCATCTGCCGCTGCTGCAGGCCCTCTCGGCCAACTCACCGCTGCGCCACGGGCGGGACACCGGTCTGGCCTCCGCACGTGAGGTGACCATGCGCGGCTGGCCGCGATCGGGTGTTCCACGCGCGCTGGAGAGCTATGAGGACTTCCGTGTGCTTGCCGCGTTGATGACCCGCGCCGCGGGGGTCCCGGACTACACCTGGTTCTGGTGGAAACTGCGACCGCATCCGCGGCTCGGCACCGTCGAGGTCCGATCGCTGGACGCTCAGCCGCATCTGCAGGACACGGCGGCGCTCGCCGCTCTCGTGCACTGCCTGGCTCACCACCATGCGGAGCGCGATCTGGCTGCGCCCTCGCCCCCTGAGGTGATCGAGGAGGGGCTGTTTCGCGCCGCCCGCTTCGGCGTTGGGGCCGATCTACCCGACGCCGGCGGCGAGTTGCATCCGCTGGAGGGGGTGCTTGAAGCGACGCTTGACCTGTGCTCCGGCAGTGCCTCCGAGCTGGGCTGCGAGCCCGAGCTCGACGCACTGCACGCGCTCGTCGCCGACGGGGGCGGGGCTGGGCGCCAGCGCGCGATCTACGAGGTTGCGGGCATGGAGAGCCTGCTCCGGGCGCTCGTCGAGATCACAGCGGGCTCGAGTCGATCGGCTGCGCCGACGGATCGGTGAGCGCGCGCAGGTTCGCCTGCGCGCGGCGCAGCAGGCGTGAGACCTGCATCTGCGAGCACCCCATCTGCTCGGCGATCTCGCTCTGCTTCAGGTCGCCGTCGATGCGAAGCGCGAGTGCGCGGCGCTCCAGGTGCGGCAGTCGCGTCATCGCCGCCGACAGCGACAGCTTGGCTTCGACGAGCGCGTACCCGTCGTCGCCGGCGCCGAGCCCGTCGCCGAGCGACTGTGGCTCCTCGGTTCCGCTGCCGGGCGCGGGGGCATCGAGCGAGACGGAATAGTGCGCACTGCCGGCCTCCAGGCCCGCGATCACGTCCTCGAGGCTGACCTCGAGATATTCGGCGAGCTCGGCCACGCGCGGGGTCCGGCCGGTATCCGCGGCCATCCGCGCCGAGGCGCGGTCGACGCGCAGCGCCATCTCCTGTGCGCCTCGCGGCACGTGCGCCGACCAGCCGGTGTTCCGGAAATATCGCTTGAGCTCACCCAGGATCGTCGGGATGGCGAACGAGGAGAAGCGGGCTCCGCGCCGGGGATCGAATCGGTCCACGGCGCCCAGCAATCCGAGGTAGGCGACCTGGACGAGGTCCTCGAGCGGCTCGTGGGGATTGGTGTAGCGCGCGGCGAGCCGACGCGCGAGCGGCTGGAACCGCTGAAACAACTCGTCGCGGGCGGCTTGGTCGCCCTCCTCCTGCCAGCGGAGCGCCAATGCGTTGATTGGATCCGCGCCCGCTGGCGCGGCTCTGGTGGTCGTGGACATCTGAGGTCTCCTCCGTTTGGGGTCGCGTCAAGAGCGAAATCCCGTCAGAGACCGCTGCTGGCGGCCACCGCCGTCGTCTTCCGTTCCACCCGCCATCGCCGTGAAGCGGCGTCCGGGCTATCGGGAGGGATACCCGGAACTGCGTCTCGCAACGCAAACCTTCCGATTCATCTCTGACCGGCCGCGCCGTTTGCTCAGCTTGAGCGGGCTGTGCGCCTGGCGCGCGCGGCGAGGGCGAGACGGTCGACGAGCCCGGCGAATCCGATGCCCGCAGCCTCGGCGGCGAGCGGCGTCGGACCGGTCTCGGTGAGGCCCGGGATGGTGTTCAGCTCGAGGATCTGCACCTCCCCGGACGGCTCGAGGATGAGGTCGACGCGTGCCATATCACGCGTGCCGAGCGTGCGGCAGGCGGCGAGGGCCGCGCGCTCCACGTCCTCACGCGCGGCGTCAGGCAGGTCCGCCGGCGCGTCGAGTCTGACCGCGTCGAAGTCGTAATGGGCCTCGTAGTCGTAGACCTCCGCGGCTCCCAGGATCTCGACGATCGGCAGCGCCTCGTAGGGGACCGCACCGGCGCCCTCCTCGGGGCCGCCGAGCACGGTGACGGCGAGCTCGCGCCCCTTCACGTGGCGCTCGACGAGGATCTCGTCGTCATAGGCCACCGCGCCGAGCACCGCGGTGCGCAGCTGCTCGGGCCGGGCCACATACTTGATCCCGAACGACGATCCCTGTCGTGCGGGCTTGACCAGGACCGGAGCGCCGAGCCGCTGCATCACCTCGTCGAACAGCGCAGCGGCGCCGAGATCCTGGAAGGAGTGGCGGCTGAAGGCGTGGAACGCCGGGGTGGTCAGGCCGGCGCGGCGCAACAGCTGCTTGGTGACGATCTTGTCCAGGCAGAGCGCGCTCGCCAGGCTGTCCGAGCCCGTATACGGCACGTCGAGCAACTCGAGCAGCGCCTGCAGGGATCCGTCCTCTCCGCTCTGCCCATGGGCGACGATGAACACGAACTCGGGAGAGAGCTCGCGTACGCGCTCGATCACCGTGTGATCGATCTCGATCTCGGCGAGCTCCTGCCCGGACTGGCGCAGCGCGGCCATCACCCGCCGCGCCCCTCGCAGGCTCACCTCCCGCTCGATCGAGGTCCCGCCTCGCGCGATCGCGATCGGCCCGCCGCTCACTGCTTGGCGCCCTCACCCCGCATGGCGAGCAGGTTGCTCTCGAACGTGCGAGTCGTCCGGCGACGCTCCGCGTGCTCGCCGATCGCGAGCTCGATCAGCGCGTCCATCAGGTCGGGGAACGGCAGCCCGGCGGGCTCGAACAGATAGAACGCGAACGAGCCGGGGATCGTGTTGGGCTCGTTGACGAAGAGCCGCTCCTGATCGTCGAGCAGCAGATCGACGCGGGTCACGCCGGCGCCCCCGATCGCCTCGAACGTCCGTCGCGCCAGGTCCTGGACGGCTGCGGTGAGCTCCTCGCCGATCGGCGCCGGGATCAGCCGATGCGCAGAGCTCATCCCTCCCCCCTTCACCCCGGGATCGGAGTCGCCGGTCTTGTCCGCACCGCCCTTGCCGCCCCCGCCGCGCATGTACTTGTCCTCGTAGGACAGGAACCCACTGTCGCTGGGCACCGGTTGCTCGCACAGCGACACCCGCGGTTCGACGCCGGGGCGGCCGAGCACGGCGCAGTTGATCTCCCGTCCGCCCTCGACCGCCGGCTCGACGATCGCCAGCCGGTCGAGCTCGAAGCACAGCTCGAGCGCCTCCTCAAGGGTCGGCTCATCGGTGCAGCGGCGGACGCCGACGCTTGAGCCCAGCGATGCGGGCTTGGCGTAGACCGGAAGGCCGAAGCGCGCGCGGACGCGCTGGATCACGCCTCGCGCCCCGTCGCGCTCGAACTCCTCACGGCGCACGGTGATGTCCTCCAGCACCGGAACCCCGGCGGCGCGGAGCATCGACTTCGTGGTCGCCTTGTTCATCGCGAGCACCGCCGCCTCAAGCGTCGGCCCCGCATAGGGGATGTCGGCCAGCTCCAGGGCGCCCTGCAGGCATCCGTCCTCGCCCTGGGTGCCGTGTGTCGCCGGGATGACGACGTCCAGCCGCGGGGGGACCTCGGGGGTGCTCGCGCGGTCGCGCCCTGAGCCTCCGAAGATCCCGCGCCGACGGTCATCGGGCGGCGGGCTCGTGGCTCCCGGTCGCAGCATGCCGCTGGAGAGGTCGAGGGTCACCGGCGTGGCCACGAGCGTCTCGGCCTGGTAGGTGGCGAGATCGCGCAGGGAATCGCCGGAGAACCATTGACCACCACGATCGATGTAGATGGGGACCGGCTCATGGCGCTCCTGGAGCGCCTCGCAGGCCTGCAGTCCGGTGATGATCGAGACGTCGTGCTCGACGGAGCGACCGCCGAACACGACCCCGACGCGGAGTCCACGGGGGGGCACGGCGCGGGAGTGTATTCGCCCCGCCGGACCCGCCCCCGGGGCCATCCCCGGCGCGCCCCTCGCCTGCCCGGGCCGGCGGCGGCGCCGGTCAGGCCTCGGTCGTCAGGAGGCCCGATCCTCGGCGTACATGTCCGGCAGGTCGTTCTCGAACAGGATCACGTCGCCCGCCCGCGTCAGCCCGCGCAGCACCTCGGTCGCCGCGCCGATATCGCGCACCACGGTGATCGCCTGCGGGTCAAAGCCCTCATGGGCCAGACCGGCCGCGATCGGGCGGGTGCGCTCGGGGCCGACGAGGATGACCCGGTCGCATGCAGCCGCGGCCTGGCGGCCGAAGCGCTCGTTGAGGTCGACCTCCTGGGCGCCGAGCTCGACCATCCCGGGCGTGACCAGGATGCGCCGCTGCGCCGGGTGGGCGCGAAGCACCTCGAGCGCCGCCTGCGCACCGGCCGGGTTGGAGTTGTAGGCGTCGTCGATGACGACGATCCCCGCGCCGGGGTTGGGGATCGGCTGCAGCCGGTGCTCGGGCGGGCGGATGCGCCGCAGCCCGCGGGCGATCTGGTCGATGGTCATCCCGCACAGATGCCCGACCGCGGCCGCGGCGAGCAGGTTGGAGACGTTGTGCTGGCCGAGCAGGCCGGCGCGCGCCGTGATCCTCTGCTCGCCGATGACCAGCTCAAAGCGGGTCTCCCCCTCCGCCATCTCGATTGCCTCGGCGCGGACCTGGGCAACGGGGTTCTTCAGCCCGAAGAGCAGCGTGTCCACGTTCACGCGGCCGGCGATCTCCAGGCAGCGGGGGTCGTCCGCGTTGGTGACGAAGTGCCCGTCGGCCGGCAGGGCGAGCGCAAGCTCGGCCTTGGCGTCGGCGATCGCCTCGATCGTGCCCATCCGCTCGAGGTGGGCCGGGCCGATCGCGGTGAGCACCCCGATCTGAGGGTGGACCAGCTCGCACAGCTCCGCGATGTCGCCGGCCCGGTACATGCCCATCTCGACCACGAACGCCCGATGACGGTCGGTGAGGTGCTCGTTGATGGTGCGAATCACGCCGAGCTGGGAATTGAAGCTGGCCGGGGTGATAAGGGTCGACATCGCCTCCTCGAGTACCGCGCCGATGCAGACCTTCGTCGTCGTCTTGCCGTAGCTGCCCGTGATCCCCACGACCTGCGGAGCGATCCGTGCCAGCTTGTTGCGCGCCGCCGTCTCAAACCGGGCGTTGATCCGCCGCTGCACGGGGGCGAGCGCCCGGTTGGCCGCGCACATCACCCAGGGCGCGGCCGGGACGCATGCGACGACCAGCAGCGTGGCGACCGCGAACGGCATGTCGGAGCCGAGTGCGACCGTGAGCGCGGCCCCGACCAGCGCTGCGGCTGCCGGCACGGCGAGCGCCAGGCCCCACAGCCGGCGAGCGCGCTCGGTCATCACCAGCGGCTTGACCTCGGAGAGGGGTGGCCGCGTCAGCTGGCGCGCTGCCAGCACGGCCGCGATCGCGGCGAAGCCGGCGAGCTCGATCCAGTGATGCGCGCGGCTGGCCGAGAACGCCGCTATCACGATCGCGGCCAGCGCAGCCGCCACGTCGGCGACGGGCGCGACCTCGCCTCGCCGTCTCAGCCACAGCAGCAGCCGCGCGTTCTCGTAGTGCTCGAGTTGGAGAAGGTGCAGCGCTCGGCGTGAGCGCGTGTGATACCGCCAGCCCGCCGCCAGACAGGCGAGCAGCGCGCCGATCGAGCCGACGCTCATCGCACCGCGGTGGTAGCGGGCTCCGGTTCGCCCGTCTCGCCGAGGAAGTGCCGGGCGATCCGGGCAAAGCGCTGTGGCTGGTCGGCATAGGCGAAGTGGCCGGCACCCTCGAAGACGACCAGGCCCGCGTCCGGGATCAGGCGCTGCATCGTCTCCCCGTCGCGCAGCGGCGTGTCCTCGTCGTTCTCCCCCCAGATGAGCAGCGTCGAAGCCCGTACCTCCGGCAGCAGCGGGGTCAGGTCGGCGCTCACCAGCCGGTTGAACGTCGGCCTCAGCGCCTCGGCGGTGGCGGAGTAGTCGCCCGACGCGGTACGACCGACGAGCCGCCGGCTCAGCGCTCGTCCCGGCGACCCGAGCCGGTTGAGCACGTGCTTGGCCAGCTTGGCCATCGCGACCCGGCGATACCAGCGCAGCGTCCGCGGGGCGCGGATCCCCGCGGCATCGACGAGCACGAGCCTGTCGACGAGCTCCGGATGGTGCGCCGCGAGGTGGATCGCAATGCGGCCGCCGTGCGAGTGCCCGACGATGGATACGCGCGCCAGGCCGAGTCCGTCGAGCAGCGCGCGGGTCCAGTCGGAGTAGTCCTCGACCCCCCACGGCCCGGGAGGCAGGCCGCTCTTCCCGAATCCGGGGAGATCGACGGCATGCACCGTGCACGTCGGCTCCAGCGCGTGGACGATCGACGCGACGGCCTCGATGCTCGCGCCCCAACCGTGCAGGACGAGCACCTCGGGGCCGCTTCCGACGGTGCGGCAGCGCGTGCTGATCCCCTCGATTTGGAGCTGCTCATCCACGCGCCCGAAGGCTACCGTCGCTCCGGGCGGCTCTCGGGCCAGGCCGGAGGGACCGTGCAGGTTCTGGTCGCCCCTCTCGCCGCGTCGCGCGCTACTCCACGCCTGAATGGGGCGCGGGCTGCGCACGCCCGGCCCCGCCGCGCGTAGCCCGCGCCCGCCGGCACCCGACCGGAATGACCAGTCCGGGGCGTGCAAAGATGGTCGCGATGAGTGATTCCATGATCGCCGAGACGATCTCCATCGCCGGCCACGGCGGCGACGAGATCGAGGCATACACCGCAGCACCATTGACCGGCGCCCCGCGAGGAGGCGTCGTCGTGATCCACCACATGCCCGGCTATGACCGCGCGACCAAGGAGATCACGCGCCGCTTCGCCGAGCTCGGCTACGACGCGATCTGCCCGAACCTCTACCACCGCGAAGCGCCCGGGGCCGCCCCCGATGACGCCGCGGCGACCGCGCGTGCCCAGGGCGGCGTCCCCGACGAGCGACTGATCGGGGACGTCGGCGGTGCTGCCGCCCACCTGCGGGCGCTGGAGCACAGCAACGGCAAGGTCGGAGTCATCGGATACTGCTCCGGCGGCCGTCAGTCGGTGCTCGCCGCCTGCAACCTCGACCTCGACGCGGCGGTCGACTGCTACGGGGCGTTCGTCGTCGGAACCCCGCCGGAGGGCTTTCCCCTGCCGATCTCCGGATTCCCCGAGCAGATCCCGGCGCTGCGCTGCCCGCTGCTCGGTCTGTTCGGCAACGACGACTCGCATCCGAGTCCCGGGGACGTCGACGAGCTCGAGCGACTGCTCACGCAGGCCGGCAAGACCTATGAGTTCCACCGCTACGACGATGCCGGCCACGCGTTCTTCTCAGTCGATCGGCCCGCCTACCGGGTCGCGGCCGCGCTCGATGGCTGGGAGCGCGTCGAGGCGTTCTTCTCCACCTACCTGGGAGGCAGCTGATGTGCACCTACGCGACCGTGAAGACGCAGCTGCAGGGCAGCGCAAAGGGTCCTGACTCGAAGTGGTTCCACGTCACCGACGGGACGGTCTACTTCGACCACCCGGTCCATGCGATGGCCGACCACACGCTCAACATCGACTTCACAGACCCCTCGCGCGGCCCGGGTGCGCGGGTCGCGGTGGAGCTCACCGCCGCCTCGGCGCGGGAACTGGTGACGGCGATCGAGGCCGCACTCGCGTCCGCGCCGGCCGAGATGACCGCCTGAGCCGCCGCGGGTGCCCGGCCGCGTGGTCAGGCGGCGGCGCCATCCGGGGGGGGATCGCGGCCGTCGCTCAGTGGATCGCCCTGGAGGCGGTCACGATCAGCTCGACGCAGGGCTCCACGCCGAGCGCGGTCGCGTCGATCGTGAGGTGGTACAGCGCGGGGTCATCGATGTCGACGTCATAGAACTCGCGCAGGTAGTCGGCGTGGTATCGGTCAAGGCGGCGCATCGCGGCGCTCGCGTCCTGCTCGTCGAGCCCGCTGAGCTGCATCGCGATCGGGAGTCGGCGCTCGCGCGGCCCGGTAAGGCGGACGCGCAGCACGTGTGGGTGGTGACGCAGCGCCGCGATCGACCCGCGGCCGAGAATCACGCCCTCGCCGGTCGCCGCCTGCTCGAGCACTGCGGCCTCGGCGGCGCGGCGGAAGTCCTCAGGGGAGTTGGTCTCTGGCGGCGGACCGACGGGAGCGCCCGTGTCGACGCCGTGAAACGAGGACAGGATCCGCTCCAGGAAGCTCTGGCTGGGCGGCTCCCACTGCTGGTGGGCCTCCTCGACGGACACCTCGAGCGCCCCGGCGACCTTGTAGGTCAGCGCGCGGTCGACGAACGGCACGTCGAGACGGCGGGCGAGCTCGGGACCGATCAGTCCACCGCGCGCACCGTACGCGGCGGAGATGGCGACGATCGTCATCGATCCCTCCCCGGCCGGCCACAACTGCGTGTCACCTGCATGCTCCACCATTTTCTCAGAAGATCACGCGGCCGGCCGGCTGCCCGCCCGGCGGCCCGCAGGTCGCAGAACGTCCGGGACGCCGCGTGCGGCCGGTCCGGCCGGGGGTTCCGGCTGAATCGGCCACAGAGGCGGTGACCCGGAGGCAGGTCAGGTCAGGTCAGGGATCAGGGCGACCGGCCATCGCGGCGATCGGCCGCGCGCCACCCACTGACCGGGTCGCGCTGATCCACCGGCTGCGAGTTCTGCATGAGCGGCGCGTCCAGGCTCTCGAGGCGCGGCTCGAGGAGGACGAGTTCGACGACGTCTACGACCGGATGACCGCCGAATACGCGGTCGGCTTCAACCGCTGGGCGGCGGGTTGGGCCGGCGAGGCCGAGGAGCACATGCGGGCAGCGAGCAGCCCTGAGCCGCCCGCCCCCAGCCCTGGCCCCGTCGCCCCCAGGCGCTACTTCATCGATCGGTAGCGGCGGATCAGAGCGTTGGTCGAGCTGTCGTGGCCGAGCTCCGGCTCGTCGGCAGCCTCGAGCTCGGGGATGATCCGCTGGGCGAGTGCCTTGCCGAGCTCGACGCCCCACTGGTCGAAGGAGTCGATCGACCAGATCACGCCCTGGGTGAAGACACTGTGCTCGTAGAGCGCGATCAGCGCACCGAGGATCCGCGGCGTGAGCTCCTCGGCGAGGATCGTGTTGGTCGGGCGGTTGCCCTCCATCACGCGGTGCGGGACGACCGCCTCGGCGGTGCCCTCCTCGCGGACCTGCTGCTCGGTCTTGCCGAAGGCGAGCGCCTCCGCCTGCGCGAAGACGTTGGACATGAGGACGTCGTGATGCTCGCCGATCGGATTGAGCGAGCGACCGAACCCGATCAGGTCGACCGGGATCAGCTTCGTGCCCTGGTGGATCAGTTGGTAGAAGCTGTGCTGCCCATTGGTCCCCGGCTCGCCCCAGAAGATCGCGCCGGTCTGGTAGTCGACGTGGCGGCCGTCAAGCGTCACGTGCTTGCCGTTTGACTCCATCGTGAGCTGTTGCAGGTACGCGGGGAAGCGGCTCAGGTACTGCTCGTAGGGCATGACCCCGACGGTCTGTGCGTCGAAGAAGTCGCTGTACCAGACGTTGAGCAGCCCCATCAGCGCAGGCAGGTTCTGTGCGAGCGGGGTGGTGCGGAAGTGCTCGTCGAGCTCATGCATCCCGGCGAGCATCTCGCCGAACTGCCCCGGGCCGATCGCGATCATCGTCGACAGGCCGATCGCGGAGTCCATCGAGTAGCGGCCGCCGACCCAGTCCCAGAAGCCGAACATGTTGTCGGTGTCGATGCCGAACGCCGACACCTTCTCGGCATTCGTGGAGACGGCGACGAAGTGCTTGGCGATGGCGCTGTCGTCCTTGAGCTGGTTCAGCGTCCACTGACGGGCCGTATGGGCGTTGGTCATCGTCTCCAGGGTGGTGAACGTCTTGGAGGAGATGATGAACAGCGTTTGCGCGGGATCGAGGTCGCGCGTCTTCTCCGCGAAGTCGGTCGAATCGACGTTGGAGACGAATCTGAGAGTGAGGCCGCGGTCGGCGTAGTGCTTGAGCGCCTCGTAGGCCATCACCGGCCCGAGGTCGGACCCGCCGATGCCGATGTTGACGATGTTGGTGATCGGCTCGCCGGTGTGGCCGCGCCACGTCCGGGCGCGGATCTGCTCGGCGAACGCGGTCATCCGGTCGAGCGTCTCGTGTACCTGGGCGACGACGTCGGTGCCCTCGACCATCAGCGTCGAGCCCTTCGGCATCCGCAGCGCGACGTGCAGCACCGATCGGTTCTCGGAGACGTTGATCCGCTCGCCGGCGAACATCGCGTCGCGGCGCCCCTCCAGGTCGGACTCGCGGGCCAGGGCGATGAGCAGCTCGAGTGTCTCGGCGGTGATGCGATTCTTGGAGTAGTCCAGGAACAGTCCTGCGCCCTCGGCGGTGAACGACGGGTCGCCGCGGCTCGGATCGCTGTCGAACAGCTCGCGCAGCGTCGTGGAGGCGATCTTGGCGTGGTGCTCGGTGAGCTGCCTCCAGGCGGGGCGGTCGCCCAGCGGCGGGATCGTCGTCTCGTTGCTCATGGGCTCTCCTGGTCGGTCGGTCGCCTCCACCCTACTTCCCTGCTCCGGATGGCGAGCCCGCCGGCGCATCGGGGTGGTCGAGCATCTGGGCCGCGGCGGATCTGACCGCCGCAGCCACGATCCCCAGCGGTCGCGAGCCGAGCCGCCACTGCTGCCAGTGCAGCGTCACCGGGACGGCGCCACGAGCGTCGAATTCGACGAGCCCGCTCGCCTCCGGGTCGTCCTGGAGGTCAGGGATCATCGCCCATCCCAGCCCGAGCCTGACCGCCTCGTAGAACGCGTGGGATCCCGGCACGTAGTGGCCCGGCGGATCGAGCGCGCGGTGGGCACGGCGGCGGATGTATCGATCCTGCAGGTCGTCGTTGCGATCGAATCGAACGACCGGAGCCGCGCCGAGCGCGGACGGGGTGGCGCCGTCCGGGAACCACGTCTCGACGAACCCCGGAGCCGCCTTCGGGCGGTACCACATGTCTCCGAGGCGGGTGACCGTGCAACCGGAGATCGGCAGAGATGAAGCGGTCACCGCCGCCATGACCTCGCCCTGGCGCAGGAACTCGGCGGTACGTCCCTCGTCGTCGCGGAAGATGTCGAACGCGATCGGCGCGTCGATCCGCGAGAGAGCCGGCAGCAGCCAGGTGTCGAGGCTGTCGGCGTTGGCGGCGATCGGAACCACCACCGGCGCGCTCAGAGACGGGCCGTCCTCGCGTGCCGGGTTGCCAAGCTCGGCTTCCAGGTCTGCCGTGATCGCCTGCAGTTGACGTGCGGCGCGCAGCACGGTCTCACCGGAGCTTGTCGGTCGGACCGGCTTGGAGCGGATCACCAGCGCCCGGCCCACGGCTGATTCAAGGGCCTTGATCCGTTGGCTGACCGCCGACGGGGTGACGTGCAGCTTGCGAGCGGCGGCGTCGAACGTGCCCTCGCTGATGCTCGCCGCGAGCGCCTCGAGCTGATCCGGGTCGAGATTCATCGACAGGAACTCTAATGGTTCGTCAGAATCATTCGCTGTACTTGTGACATCGAGCGGCTTACGGTCGGGCCATGATCTCCACCGCGCTCGCCGGCCTCCTCTTCGGCTCGTCGTTGATCGTCAGCATCGGGCCGCAGAACAGCTACGTCCTCCGGGAGGGGGCGGTCGGACGACATGTCGTCACGGTGGTGGCGATCTGCCTGCTCTCCGATCTGGTCCTGATCGTCGCCGGAACCGCGGGTGCCGGCGGCCTGGTCGGCAATGACACCTCCGTCCTGGAGGTCGCCCGCCTGGCCGGTGCCGCATTCGTCCTCGGCTACGCCGGGTTGACGCTGCGGCGCGCGTGGCGGCCCCGCGGCGGCGTCATCGCCGAGCCGGGCGGAAGCGTCCCCGCCGCGGCTCATCGGCGCGGGGCCGTTGCCGGCACCGCCCTGGCGTTCACGTGGCTGAACCCATGGGTGTACCTGGATACGGTGGTGCTGCTCGGGTCGGTGGCGGACACCTATCTCGGCGGCAGATGGTGGTTCGCCTGCGGCGCGATGGTCGCCAGCGCGCTCTGGTTCACCGGGCTCGGAGCGGCGGCCAAGGCGATCAGGCCCTGGTTCCGCCGCCCGCGGGCCGCTCAGGTCATGGACGCGTTCGTGGGGATCGTGATGGTCGGCACGGCCGCGAGGCTGCTGATCGGCGCCTAGGCGCGGGGGCCGGCTATGCGTTGGCGGTGGCGGTGGCTCGCCACTCTCGGTCGAACCACCGCTTGACGCGTGTCGATCCGAATTCGGCCTTCTCGGCGGCCAGCTCCGGCGACGGTCCGATCAGCGCGCCCGAGCGCTTGTCTCCGAAGAACGTCACGTCGACCATCCCGACCTCGTCGCCCCCGAACTCGAGGTAGCAGACGCCGCGGCCCGCGTACTCCGCTTCGCTCGTGGTACCGCGGATGGCGGCGATGATGTGCTCGGCGGCGATCCCGGCATGCCCTTCGGCGAACACCCCGGCGCGGGGGGTCCCGACCGCCGCCACGTCGCCCAGCGCGTACACGCCGGGATGGCCGGTCTCGAACGTCACGCGGTCAACGGGGATCCACCCGTCGACCGTCAGCCCCGCCTCGACGACGACCGCCGGAGCACGGTGCACGGGAACCGCGAGGAACAGGTCATAGGGCAGCTCGCCGCCGTCACGCAGCAGCGCCACGCTTCGGCCGGGGTCGAGTTCGCAGACCTCGCGCTGGGGATGCCAGTCGATCGATCGTTCGGCGAACGCCTCGAGGATCGCGGCCGACGCATCGGGCGAAGGCGGGATCGGGCGCCCGAAGTCCATCACCAGGGCGATCTCAGACGTATCCCGCAGCCCTCGATCGGTCAGGTACTCGTGCAGCAACAGCGCCGTCTCGCTGGGAGCCGGCGGGCACTTGAACGGCGTCGACAGCACGCCGATGATCACCCGGCCTCCCGCGAAGCGCTCGAGCACCTCACGCGCGGCGAAGCCGCCGGGGACCGTGTAGAACTCGTGCCCGCCCTCGGCCAGGCCGGGGGTGGCCTCCGGAGCGAGATCGGCGCCGAGCGCGACCACCAGGATGTCTGCCTCGAACATCCCGGCCTCGGTCTGCACCGTGCGCGCCGCGGGATCGATCGACTCGATCGCCGTCTGGACGAACCGCACCCCGGGCTTGACGATGTCCTCGTAGGGATGACGGACACCCTCGGGCACGTTGCGGCCGAACATCACGTCCAGCTTGGAGAAGCCGAACACGAACGAGGCGCTCTTGTCGATCACGACGATGTCCAGCTCATCGCCGAACGCCTCGGACAGTCGCGTCATCAGCTCCAGGCCGGCGAACCCGGCCCCGAGGATGACGACGCTCGGCTTCGACGTGCTCACGCCCGCCTCACGGACGCAGCGGGCAACTCGGACAACAACGCACTCATCGATCCCCCTCGGGTTTGTCCCTGCCCGTGGCCCTTCGATCGGGGAGACAGGATTTGAACCTGCGACCGCCCGGCCCCCAGCCGGGTGCGCTACCAGACTGCGCCACTCCCCGTGACGAGGAGCCGATGATAACCGCCCCGCCGCGCGCCGTCGGTCGGCCGGCGGACTCCGGTCCGGCGCCGAGTCAAGCGGGCGACGGGAATCGAACCCGCCCTAAGAGCTTGGAAGGCTCCTGTGCAACCACAACACTTCGCCCGCGGGAACGGTGAGCGTACCGCGTCGCCGGGGGTCGCTCAGGCGGCGCCCCGGGGCGCTCAGGCGGCGGACAGGTCGGCGATCCCCTTGATCGCCACCGTGCTGTGCGGCTCCACGACGACCGCAACCGCCGCCGCACGGCCGTCCCCGGCGGCGAGGGGGCGGATCTCGAGCGCGGCGGTGCGGATCGGCGAGCCGTCGCCGGTCCACGCCTCCAGCGTGGTGAGCGGAAACACCAGCCCGCTCCCGAGCGCCTTGACCGCCGCCTCCTTGCACGTCCAGCATGCGTAGAGCGCCTCGGCGCGGTCGGTCTCCGGGATCGCCTCGTACACCGCGCGTTCCCGGTCTGAGAGCAGGCGGCGGGCCAGGCGCTCCAGCGGACGCTCGCGGTCGACCAGCTCGATGTCGACCCCGACCTCCCCCTGCTCGCTCACCGCGTACCAGGCGACCTCTTCGCTGCGGGAGGCGCTGAAGTGCAGCTGCGGCCTCTGCGGCGGCTGCGCGCCGGCGAGCCGCGGTTTGCCCTGATCGTTCGTGATGAAGGCCACGTCGGACGGTGATTGGCGGGTGTGCTCGGCGAGCAGCCGGCGGCGCCAGCCGTGATCGGCGATCATCCGCCGGCCCGCCCGCGGGGACTGAAGTGCGTCGGCGCGGGCACGCTCGTCGGCGGACAGCGTCGCGGCGAACGTCTCGAGCTGGTCGGCGTCGAGGTCGAGCGGCGCCCGGAACAACTCGACGGTCACCGTGGGCGAGAGCATTGGTAAAAGGGCTCGTGGTGGGCGCCGGAACCGGCCGGCGCCCGGGTGACGGGGGACCGAGGAATCGAACCTCGAGCAAGGGTTTTGGAGACCCCTATGTTGCCATTACACCAGTCCCCCTGAGGGCTTGGCGATGGTAGCGAGCCGTGCCCGCCAATCACCCGCCGCGCGGGAGCGGGGACAGCATGCGGGCGGAGGGACTCGAACCCCCAAGGGCATAGCCCACCGGCACCTAAAGCCGGCGCGTAGACCAGTTCCGCCACGCCCGCGGACGACCCGGTCGATTGTACGGCCGCCTGCCGGTACAGAAATCGGGCCTATCAGGGTATGGTGCCGCCGTGGCACAACATCGAGACGTCCGTCCCGGGTACACGGTCATCCACCCCAATCGCGACCGCGCGATCTGCAAGGTGACCCGGATCTTCGTGGTGATCGTGCTGCTCGTCTCGGTGGCGCTGATGCTGGCGGTCACCGTCGGCGCCTGGAGCAAGCTCGAGGGGATGACGCCGGTCAACTTCATCTGGTGCGCGGTCTATATCGTGATGGCGTTCTTCATTGCCCGCTGGGCCCGCGGCCTGCTGCCGATCGCCGGCGTCCTCGGCCTCCTGCTCCTCGCGATCGCCCTGATCGCCTCCGTCGGCTTCGGCGGCACCAGCTGGTTCGACCGCTCCAACTCCAGCTACGCGGCCGCGCACTCGCTCGGCGGCGGCCACGGCTTCAGCTCCGACACGATCGGCACCCTCATCCTGCTGCTCGTCCCGGTCGAGGTCGTCCTCATCGTGGTCGCCATCGTCGGCTTCGCCCAAGGCTGGAACGTCGAGCTCGAGGTCCCTGACGCAGAGGCCGCCGCACGACGGCGCCGCGGCGGCCAGGCCGGCACCCCGTTCGGCGGCGGCCGAGCGGCAGCGACCTGACCTGCCGGTACCGAGAGTGCGGCGAGAGGGATTCGAACCCTCACGTCCTTGCGGACAACGGATTTTGAGTCCGTCGTGTCTACCGTTCCACCACCGCCGCGCAGGGGCCCCGGAGTCTAATCCGCCCCGCGCCGCGGACCGATGCACCCAGGGAGGCACTTCAGACCGGTGGGTGGACGGCTTCATTGCGCCGGGCAATCAAACTGACCATCCCGGTGGGGGCGGTGCGGGCGGTGCGGGCGGTGCGGGCGACGGGTCGGGTCCCCGCTGCGCGAGCGGAGGGGACGGTCCGGCCGCGCCGACCTGACCGCGCATTGAGAAAGTGGCGGACTTGGCCTCAATAGGCGCCCTTAGACGCCCCGCCAGACACGACCACCGCCACCTTTCGCGCACTCGTTGCAGCAGACGCGCCGCGTCGGGCAGTTCGTTTCACCTGGCGCACCGAACCCCACACCCAGCCTCAACGGGCGCGGCGAGTGTGCAAAAGGTGGCGAAGCGCCCCGGCCCCCGGGCGCGTCAGCCCTCGAGCACCAGCGCGCGCAGCTCGCTCAGCAACGGCTCGGGGCCGACGAGGATCCCCGCCGGGCCGTCCTCGCTCTCCTCCAGGCGCTCCACGGTCAGCCCGACGCGCTGGGCCAGCAGCGAGCCCGCCGCGATGTCCCAGGCCTTGACGCCTCGCTCCCAGTAGAGGTCATAGCGACCGCAGGCACACCAGGCGAGGTCGATCGCCGCCGAGCCGGCGCGGCGGATGTCGCGCACGCGGGGAAGCACGCGTGTGAGCACCACGGCCTGCCGGGCGCGGACGTCGCTGTCGTAGCCGAAGCCGGTGACCACGAGCGCCGTGGCGAGGCTGTCGGGCTCACCGGCCTCGATCGGCTCGCCGTTGAGCGTCGCCGGCCCGTTGCGCGTGGCCGCGAAGCACTCGTCATGGCTCGGATCCAGGACCACGCCGACCAGCGAGCCGTGCTCGTCCTCGCAGGCGACGCTGACGGCCCATTGGGGCACGCCGAACAGGAAGTTCGTCGTGCCGTCGAGCGGGTCGATCACCCAGCGCAGCTCTCCGTCGCCGGTCTCCCCGCCCTCCTCGCCGAGGATCGCGTCCTGTGGCCGCCGGGCGCCCAGCACCGCGCGGATCGCCGTCTCGGCCGACACGTCGGCCTCGGAGACGAGGTCGGTGGGTGAGGACTTCGAGCGGACCTGGCGCTGGCGACGGCCGAAGCGCTCGGTCAGCTCTGCGGCACCGGCACGGGCCGCGTCCAGGGCGACCTGCAGCAGCTCGTCCTCGGTCGCGGTCATCTCCCCGCGTTCTAACACACCTGGCGCGGTCGTCCGTCCGCGGTCGGACGCCCGCGATCGCACCGCGCTCCGTCAGACCCGCCAATAGACTGACGCGCCCATGGCCTCCCCCGTATGCATCGTCGGCGCAACCGGCGCACTTGGGTACGGGCTCGCCCTCCGGCTGGGCCGCGCCGGCACCCCCGTCGTGATCGGCTCGCGCGATGCGGGTCGCGCCCAGGAGGCCGCCGGCCGAGCCTCCGAGCAGGTCCCGGCGGGCAGCTTCACCGGACGTCAGAACGCCGAGGCGGTCGCCGGCTGTGAGCTGGTCGTGCTCAGCGTCCCGTTTCGCTCTCAGTCAGAGACGCTGACCAACCTCAAGCCCGTCCTGACCCCGGACCAGCTGGTGATCGACGCCACCGTCCCGCTCGCCGCCGCAGTGAGCGGCAAGGCGACGCGGCTGCTCGGGGTCTGGCAGGGATCCGCGGCCGAACAGGCCCAGGAGATGGTCCCCGAAGGCGTGCGCGTCGTCTCGGCCTTTCACACGGTCAGCGCGGCGCTGCTCACCGACCTCGAGCACACACTCGCCGAGGACGTCCTGATCTGCGGAGACCGCAAGGCCGACAAGGACCGCGTCATCGAGCTCGTGAGCCGGATCGACGGGCTGCGCCCGGTCAACGCCGGCGCGCTTGAGATGTCACGGATCGTCGAGGGTCTGACCCCGCTGATCATCTCGATCAATGTGCGCAACAAGACGCGCGCCGGCATCCGCATCACCGGCCTCGACGGCTGACCCCGGCCGCCGATCTCGATGACGAGCGACGACGCCTCTCCCGGTCACCGCGCGCCCTCATCCGCGGGTCCCGTCGTCGTGCTCGCGGGCGGGACCGGCGGGGCGCGCCTGGCGCGCGGGATGCTCGACGTCGTCGGCGATCAGCTCGTCGTGATCGCCAACACCGGCGACGATGTCGAGATCTATGGCGGTCACGTGTCGCCTGACCCCGATCTGGTCACGTTCTGGCTTGCGGATCGCATCGACGAGCGCGGTTGGGGACTGGATGGCGACACCTTCGCGGTGATGGATGGGCTGCGCGAGCTCGGTCACGACATCTGGTTCAACCTCGGCGACCGTGACCTCGCGATCGCCATGCACCGCGCCCACGCGCTTGCGGCGGGCCGCAGCCAGACCACTGCCCACGCCGAGATCGTGGCCGCCCTCGGCGTGCGCGCGCGCGTGCTGCCGATGAGCGATCGCCCGGTACGCACCCGGATCAACGCCGGCGGCCAATGGTGGCCGCTGCAGGAGTTCATGATCCGCCGGCGCGGGGAAGGGCCGATCGACGGGGTCGAATACCGCCACGCGCCGGCCGCGACGCCGTCGGCGGAGGTCCTGGAGGCGATCCGGGCGGCGAGGGCGATCATCATCGGCCCGTCCAACCCGGTGATCTCGATCGGCCCGATCCTCGCGGTCCCCGGCCTGGCGGACGCGATCGGCGACGGCGCGGCGCCGGTCGTCGCGGTCAGCCCGCTGGTCGGCGGCGCGGTGCTCAAGGGCCCGACGGCGGCGTGCCTGGCCTGGGCCGGGCACACCCTCGACAGCGACGGCATCGCCGCCGCCTACTCGCCGCTGATCGACGGTCTCGTCGCGGACGAGCGCGCAGCTGAGATCGTCACCCTCGAACGCGACGTGCTGCTCGACACTCCGCAGCGGCGCCGCGAGGTTGCCGAGGCGGCGCTTGCGTTCGCGCTCGGACTGACACCTACCAAAAGCTCCGGATTTTGACCGCGCGCCGGTAGCGTGCTCTCAGACATGACGACGATCGCCATCCTTCCCATCAAGACGCTCGACCGCGCCAAGCAGCGCCTGGCCGTGGAGCTCGATCCCACCCCGCGCCGCTCGCTCGTGGAGGCGATGTTCTCTGATGCGCTGATCGCGCTGCGGCGTTCGTCCTCGATCGACTCCGTGATCGTCGTCACCCCCGATCACGTCGCGCAGCGGATCGGCGCCGGATATGGCGCCGACGTAGTCGAGGACTCAGACGCGGGGCACAACGACGCCGCCCGGCGAGGGATCGAGCACGCGCTGAAGCTGGGCGCCGAGCGCGCGCTGCTCGTGCCGGGGGACTGCCCGCTGCTCGACCCTGACGAGCTCGACGCGTTCGCCGGGCGCCGAACGCGCACCAACTCGGTACTCGTCGTGCCCGACCGCCATGGGACCGGGACCAACGCGCTTCTGATCACCCCGCCCGGTGCGTTTGAGCCGAGCTTCGGCGAGGGCAGCCACGACCGGCATCTGGAGCAGGCGCGCGAGGCCGGGCTGACCGCGGAGTCCGTGTCGGTCCCGTCGCTCGCGCTCGATGTCGACACCCCCGAGGATCTCGCGATGCTCACCGAGGCGCTCGAGGGCTCCCGCGGCGGCGCCGCGCTCACGCGCGGGATGCTTCGCCAACTCGTCCGCAGCCGCGGGTGATCAGCGCCGCCGCTCTGCCGGGGATCCCCGAGGTCTCAGCCGGCGACGAGCCGGCCGCGCTCATCACCGATGCGCTCGGCCGGTCCGGGGCTCCCGCGCTCGCCTCGGGAGCGGTGCTGGTCATCGCTCACAAGCTCATCTCCAAGGCCGAGGGGCGCACGCGGCGCCTGGCGGACGTCACCCCCACCCCCCGCGCACTCGAGCTCGCCGGGCGGCTGGGCGGCAAGGACCCCCGGCTCGTGCAGGTCGTCCTCGACGAGACCCGCGTGGTCCGCCGCGCCGAGCACGGCGTCCTGATCAGCGAGACCCACCACGGCTTCGTCTGCGCGAACGCCGGCGTGGACGCCTCCAACGCCGCCGAAGCCGAGACCGTGATCATGCTCCCGCGCGACCCCGACTCGTCGGCCAGGCGGCTGCGCGCCGGGGTGGCTGAGCGCACCGGGACCGCGCCCGCGGTCATCATCACCGACTCCTTTGGCCGCGCCTGGCGCCACGGGCAGGTCGACATCGCGATCGGATGCGCCGGCCTGGCGCCGCTCGACGATTGGCGAGGGCGCGCCGACCGTCGCGGACGCGAGCTGAAAGCCACCCTGATCGCGATCGCTGACGAGCTCGCCGCCGCCGCGGACCTCGTCCGCACCAAGGACGGCGGTCAGCCGGCGGTGCTGATCATCGGCATGGAGCGTGTCGTCTGCGTCGACGACGGCCCGGGAATCGCCCCGCTGTTGCGGAGCGCCGACACCGACCTGTTCCGCTGACAGAGCGCCCGGGGCTCAGTCCTCGGTCGCCGCGCCGACCGCGTGAAAGCCGCCATCGACGTGGACGATCTCGCCGCTGATCCCCTGCGAGTAGTCCGACAGCAGCCAGCACACGGCCCGGGCGACCGGCGCCGCGTCGGAGACGTCCCAGCCGAGCGGCGCCTGACGGCGCCACAGATCGGCGAGCGTCTCGAAGCCCGGGATCCCCTGCGCGGCGACCGTGCCGATCGGGCCGGCCGAGACGAGGTTGCAGCGGATCCCGCTGGGGCCGAGGTCGCGCGCCAGGTACCGGTTGACCGACTCCAGCGCGGCCTTGGCGACGCCCATCCAGTCATAGATCGGCCACGCCACCGTCGCGTCGAAATCCAGGCCGACCAGCGACCCACCCGGCGCCATCAGCGGCTGCAGCGCGACCGCGAGGGACTTGAGCGAGAACGCGCTCGTCGTGAAGGCCTGGGCCGCGCTGTCGGCCGGCGCGGTCATGAACTTGCCTCCGAGCGCATCCTGGGGCGCGAAGGCGATCGCGTGCAGTGCGCCGTCGACGCCTCCCCATCGCTCGCGCAGCGTCTCCGTGAGCGCCTCCAGGTCCTCGGGGCGGTTGACGTCGAGCTCGAGTACGCCGACCGGCTCAGGCAGCCGCTGGGCGGCGCGCTCGGTCATCCGCTTGACCCGTCCGAAGCTCGTGAGCAGCACCTCGGCGCCCTCGCGCTGCGCCTGCTCGGCGGCATGGAAGGCGATCGAGTCCTTCGTGATGACGCCGGTGATGAGCAGGCGCTTGCCCGCGAGGATCATCGAGAGGGATGCGCTGCCGGCCCGAGCAGGGCATCGGTCATCGTCCAGCCCGCTCCGTCCAGCTCGCCACTGAAGGTCTCCAGTGCACGGATCAGCCGGTCGCGCGTCTCGTGGGGCTCGATGATCTCGTCGATGAACCCGGCCGCGGCCGCGCTGTCGGCTCGCAGGTGCTCCTCGGCGTAGATCTCGGCCAGGCGGTCACGCTCGGCCTCGGGATCGGGCGCGACGCGCAGCTGCCGGCGGTTGACGATCCCGACCGCCGCCTTGGCGCTCATGATCCCCAGCTCCGCATCCGGCCAGGCCATCACCAGGTCAGAACCGAGATCGCGCGAGTTCATCGTGATGTAGGCGCCGCCGTAGGACTTGCGCAGCACGACGGTGAACTTGGGCACTCGCGCGGATGCGAACGCCCGCACGAGCGAGGCGCCATGGCGGATCACACCGGCGGCCTCCTGCTTGGAGCCCGGCATGAAGCCCGGGGTGTCCACCACCGCCACCAGCGGCAGTCCGAAGGACTCGCAGAACCCGATGAAGCGTGCCGCCTTCTCTGAGCTCTCGGCGTCGAGCACGCCGCCGAGGTAGCGCGGCTGGTTGGCGATGATCGCAACCGGGCGGCCATCGATGCGCGCGAGCGCGGTGACGACGTTGCGCGCCCAGCGGGGATGCAACTCGAGGATCGAGTCGCGGTCGACGAACGCGCGCAGCGCGAGCCGCACGTCGTAGGAGCGCCGCGTCTCCGAGGGCACGAAGTCGCCTGGGTTCTCGCCGGTCGCCATCCGCACCGACGAGCGCGGCAGGGTGCCGCCGGCGACCGAGGGGAGGTAGCCGAGGATGTCACGCACGCGCGCCGCGGCGCTCGCCTCGTCGGTCTCGACGAGGTGGCAGACGCCGTTTCGGTCGTGCACCCGCGGGCCGCCAAGGCTGGCCGCGTCGATCTCCTCGCCGAGAGCATCGCGCACGACGCCCGGGCCGGTGAGGAACATCGCGGCGTCCTCGGTCATCACGATCAGGTCGGTGAGCGCCGGTGAGTAGGCGCCGCCGCCGGCCGATGCGCCGGACACGATCGAGATCTGCGGAACGACGCCGGTGAGACGCACGGTCTCGCGGAAGATCTGGCCGTAGCCGGCAAGCGCCGCGGTACCCTCCTGGATGCGGGCGCCGCCGGACTCGACGAACCCGACCACGGGGATCCGGGCCCGCTCAGCGGTCTGCAGCACGCGTACGATGGTCTGGGCGTGCAGCTCGCCCAGCGCACCGCCGAAGAAGCGACCGTCCTGGGCGTAGCAGGCGATCGGCCGGCCGTTGACCAGCCCGGTCGCGCCGACGACGCCGTCGCCGGACGCGGCCCGCTCGCCGAGCCGCGGCGACATCACGCCCGAGCGCAGCACGCGCAGCGAGCCGGTGTCGCAGAGCGCCTCCAGGCGCTCCATGGGCGTCAGCCGTTGGGGACGGACGATGTCTGCAAGCGGCATGGCGGTGGCGCTCATGACTGGGCTCCTCGGATCGCAAGCGTGACGTTGTGGCCGCCGAACGCGAACGAGTTGGACAGGGCGAGAGGCGGATGACCGTTGGAGGCGATCAGCGGCCGGGACTCGCCGGGGACATAGTCGAGATCGAGCTCGGGGTCCGGGACCTCGTAGCCGAGCGTGGGTGCGATGACTCCGGTGACGAGCGTGCGGACGGTCGCCACCGCCTCGATCGCCCCGGCGGCCCCCAGCAGGTGGCCGATCGCGGACTTCGTCGAGGAGATCGGCAGCGCCCCGGCGGACTCACCGAGCGCGGACTTGATCGCCTGGGTCTCAGCCGCATCGTTGAGCTGGGTCGAGGTCCCGTGGGCGTTGATGTAGTCGACATCGGAGGGCGTCGCCCCGGCGTCGGTGAGGGCGAGCTCGATCGCGCGTGAGGCGGGGACCCCGGTCGGGTCCGGCGCGGTCAGGTGGTGCGCATCGGTGGTCGAGCCATAGCCGGCGATCTCGCCGAACACGGTGGCGCCGCGCTCACGCGCGGTGTCCTCGGCCTCGAGCACGAGCACTCCGGCGCCCTCGCCCATCACGAAGCCGTCGCGGCGGAGATCGAACGGGCGTGAGATGCCGGTCGGTGAGAGCGCCTGCATGTTGGCGAACGACGCCTCGGCGAACTCGGTGAGCGTCGCCTCCGTGCCGCCGCAGACGACCGCGTCGGCCTCGCCGTACTGGATCATCCGCATCGCCAGTCCGACGGCGTGCGCGCCGCTGGCGCACGCGGAGCCGACCTGGAAGCTCTGGCCGCGGATCCCGTGCTTCATGGTGATCGCCGCGGCGGCGGCGTTCGGCATGTACTGCGGGATCCCGAGCGGCGAGACCTGGCGAGCGCCGCGCTCGCGCATGACCTCGAGCTGGCTCTCGATCGTGCCCTGGCCGCCGATGCCGGTGGCGATGATGCACGCGACGCGATAGGGATCGATTCCGCTCCCGGACACACCGCCGACCCAGCCGGCCTGCGCGATCGCCTCGCCGGCGGCGACGAGCGCGAACTGAGCGAAGCGGTCCAGCCGGCGCGCCTCCTTGACCGAGAGGTGCTCGGCGGGCTCGAACTCATCGGCGCGGCCCAGGCCGTCGCTGATCCCGACGACACCGCCGGCCCAGCGCTCGTGCAGCCGCTCGGCGCCGATGCCGAGCGGGCTCACGGCACCGAGACCGGTGACGAGGACCTTGCGCTTGTCTGCAGATGCCGACAACGAGGGTCCTTTAGCCGGCGCGCTCGACGATCAGGTCGACGGCGTCGCCGACGGTCTTCAGGTCCTTCATGTCCTCACCCTTGAGCACGACGCCGTACTCCTCCTCGACCACCTGGGCGAGCTCGACCAGGTCGAGCGAGTCGATGTCGAGCTCCTCGAAGGTCGCGGAACGCGTGATCTGGCTCTGGTCGGGGCCGAAGGACGCGAGCGTCTCGATCACCCGGGTCTCCACCTGTTCGGTCGTTACGGACATGCTGATCTCCTTCTGTACAAGTTCGCTGTTCGAGGGAAAGGTCATTCAGGCGGCCAGGCCGCCGTCCACGGATAGCACTGCGCCGGTCACATAAGCGGCTTGGTCGGACGTCAGGAATCGCACGCATGCAGCGACTTCCTCGGCGGTGCCCGCTCGGCGCGCGGGAACGCGCTCCAGCAGCGCCTTGTCGACGCCCTCGGTCATCTCGGTGTCGATCCACCCGGGAGCGACGGCGTTGATCGTGATCCCGCGCCGCGCCACCTCCACCGCGGCGTTGCGCGTCAGCGCGATCAACCCCGCCTTGGCGGCGGCGTAGTTGGGCTGGCCGGGGTTGGCGCGCAGCCCGACGACCGAGGCGACGTTGACGATCCGTCCCGCCCGCGCGCGCATCATCGGGCGCAGCGCGCGCCGCGTGAGGCGAAACGCCGCGGTGAGGTCGGTGTCGATGACGGTCTGCCAGGCCTCGTCGGACAGCGACGGGGTGAGGTCGTCGTCGGTGACGCCCGCGTTGTTGACGAGGCAGAGCACGGGGCGGCCGTAGGCGTCCTCGAGCGCGCCGAACAGTGCGTCGGGCGTCTGGGGGTCGGTGATGTCGCCCTGCAGCGCGATCGCCTTGCCGCCGGCGGACTCGATCTCGGAGACGACCGTCTGGGCCACCTCGGCCCCGGACCGGTAGCCGACCCCGACCGCCCAGCCGTCGGCGGCGAGCGCCCGGGCGGTCGCCGCACCGATGCCGCGCGAGGCGCCCGTGACGAGCGCGCAGCCGTCAGAGCGCAGATCAGGCATTGACGAGCTCCACTCCGGAGAGGGTGCGCTTGGCCAGTCCGGTGAGCACGCGGCCGGGACCGACGTCGACGAACCGCTCGGCGCCGAGCGACTGCATGGTGAGCATGACCTCGCGCCAGCGGACCGGCTTGGTGAGCGCGGCGGCCAGCTCGGCCCGCGGGTCGGTGAACGGCTGCGCGGTCACCGCGCTGATCACGGTCGTGCGCGGGGCGGCGAACTCGGCCTCACCCAGCGCCGCGGTGAACTCAGGCACGGCGGCGGCCATCATCGGCGAGTGGAACGCGCCGGTGACGTCCAGCTCCATCGCGCGCAACCCGAGCTCCTTGGCGCGGTCGATCGCAGCGGGAATGTGGCTCTTTTCGCCCGAGAGCACGATCTGCAACGGCGAGTTGTCGTTGGCGACGGTGAGGTCGGCCGCGGCCGCGATCTCGCCGGCGTGCTCGGAGGCGCCGGCGCCGATCACCGCGACCATCGAGCCATCGCCGGCCGCAAGTCCGGACTCGTGCATCAGCCGCCCACGGAGCGCGACGAGCTCCAGGCCGTCGCGCTCGCCGAGGGCGCCGGCCGCCACCAGCGCGCCGAACTCGCCGAGCGAGTGCCCCGCCATCATCGCGCCCAGCGGCGAGCCGAGGGCGGTCCAGCCCGCCAGCGAGGCGCAGAAGATGGCGGGCTGGGCGAAGTTCGTGCCCTCGTCCGCACGCGCGAACGGGTCCTCTCCGACGACCTCCGCCGCGAGCGCGAGCAGGTCAGGACGGACGCGCTCCACGAGGTCGCGCATCTCCGGCGTCTGACTCCCCTGCCCAGGAAAGAGGATCGCGCTTGTGCTGTCGGTCTCGTTGGTCATTCCAGGCGAACCTACGTTGACCCTACGAGCTCGATACAGGCAACTCGGCCATTTCCCCCCGTTCGGGGGGCGATCCGTTTCAGGCCGGTCTCATCGGCCCTTTTGGGTCGCCACGCCCGGCAGGCAGGGGCAAGTCGGCGGTCCGGGCGGCCAGACGCGGAGATTTCCCCCTCACGCTGCACTTCCATGGCCGTGTGGGCAATCCGGTGCGCTCGACCGAGAAGATCACCCCACCCGCCCCGGCCCCCGTCGCGAGTGGGCGAAAGCGCCGCCCGACGTCACGGCATGCCACATCGCGAACCCCACGAGCGACAACCACCAACCCGAAGCCCCCAACCACCCGAGCGCCACGAGCACCCGACAGCACAGGCGCCCCGGTCCATCCACGCCGGTACCCTTTCACAGCGCCGTGTCCCTGCCCGCCCCGTCCCCCAAGACCGCTGCGCTCGTGACCGGCGCCTCCGCCGGAATCGGCGCGGAGATCGCGCGCCAGCTGGCGCGCCGTGGCCATTCGGTCGTGCTCGTCGCGCGGCGCAAGGACCGCTTGGAGGAGGTGGCCGCGGAGATCACCGCCGAGCACTCGGTGCGGGCCGAGACGCTCGGTTGCGACCTGTCCAAGGCGGCGTCGCGCGCGCGGCTGCCGGGCCGGATCGGGTCGCTGGGGCTGGAGATCGATGTGCTCGTCAACAACGCCGGGTTCGCCACCGGCGGCCCATTTCACCAGTCCGATCCCGCGCGGGAGCTCGACCAGCTGCGGGTGCTCGTCGAGGCGCCGCTGGCGCTGTGCTCGGAGTTCCTGCCCACGATGGTGCGGCGAGGGGCGGGCGCCGTGCTCAACGTCGCCTCCACCGCCGGCATGCAGCCGCTGCCGTACTCGGCGGGCTACTCGGCCGCCAAGGCGTACATCCTCACGTTCACCGAGGCGCTGCATCACGAGCTCAGGGGCTCCGGGGTGACGGTCACCGCGCTCGCGCCCGGACCGGTCTTGACCGAGTTCTGGGACGTCGCGGGCTGGGAGGTCGGTTCGGGTCAGACGTTCGAGAGCGCCGTCCCACGACCCGCCTGGGTCTCGGCGCAGCAGGCCGCCGAGGCGGGCGTCAAGGGCCTTGAGGCCGGTCACCGGGTGGTCGTGCCGGGCCTGCCGATGCGCGCGGCGATGCTCGCCAGCCAGCATGTCCCCCATGCGCTGAAGCTGCCGGTGATCGAGTGGGCGATGCGGCGCCGATGAGCGCGTGCGGGCAGCGGGCCGGCACGACCGTGCTGTCAGCGCGCCGGTGCGCGACGCTCGATCGTTGCCGAACCGGATCCCCGTCGGCCAGGACCAGCGGCTCGTCGACGCTGACGAGCTACCCCGGGGTGTCACTCCGCGGCGTCGGTCGTGCTCGACACGATCCACGGCGGCGTCCACGAATGGACGCCCGGGATCGCGCTGCTCGTCTCAGGTCAGTTCAGTGCCCACCCGGACCGGCGGCCGGCGGCGACTCCCTGAGCTGCCCGCGCTCAGGCGGCGACTCCCTGAGCCGCCCGCGTTCAGGCCGCGACTCCCTGACCGCTCAGCGCGACTCGAACGCCTGAGAGCCGACGCCGTCGCCCGACTCCGCCTCGCCGTCACCGGCGATCACCACCTCTTCGTGGACGCGCTGTTCAAACGCGCGCAGCGCGGCGTGGTCGGCGACGACACCGCGCACCGAGAACACGTGCCCGTGGTTGCCGTCGCGCCAGTGGACGCTCTGGCCCGGGCCGCGGTTGAGGATGACCTCGGTCACCGCGGGATCGGCCGCCAGCTCCTGGAGGCCCTCGACCCCGGTCACCATGCGCATCCACACCGGCGACTGGACGTAGAGCAGATAGGCGACCTGGGTCGTCACCGGTGGGGCGTCAAACCAGATCGACTCCCCGAGCGCGAGGCGCAGCGCGATCGGCAGGAACTCGACTCCGGTGGCGTCGAGCAGCATCTCGGGGACGCCACCGCCGATGCGTCCGTTGAGCTCGATCACGCGCGGGCCGTCGGGCGTGAACTTGATCTCCGTGTGCAGGCACCCGATCTGGACCCCGAGTCCGGACACCGCCGCGGTGGCGAGCTCCAGAGCACCGCGGCGATCCTCGTCGGAGAGGGCGGCGTCGATGAAGAACCCCGACTCCCGAAACGGCTCGGCGGGCGGGAAGCGGCCGGTGATCGCGAGGTGGCTGACCGTGCCGTGGCTGACGATCGTCTCCACCGACACGTAGTCGGCGAACCCGCTCTCCGGAGCCGGCCGGTCCGCGAGGTACTCCTCGAGCACGAGCTCGGGATGTGCCCCGCTTCCGTCACCGCACGCCGCGCGGATCTCGTCGAGGCCGGCGACCCGGATGGTGTCCCGGCTGCCCTCGCTGTCCCGGCGCGGCTTGAGCACGGCCGGGAAGCGGGCCTCGCCGGCGAACGATGCCCACGCCTCGGCGTCCCGCGGATCCGGCACCGTCCAGAACCCCGGGCCGGGGATCCCGGCGTCGCGCATCGCGTTGCGCTGAACATGCTTGTCGGTGAAGCGCCTGGCCACGTCGCGGCTATGAAACGGCAGGTCGAGGCGTTCGGCGAGCGACGCGGTGCGCAGCATGAGGCTGTCCTTCAGCGTCAGGATCCCGTCCGGCCGCTGGGCCGCGATGCGGTCGGCGCCCTCCTGCTCAGAGCAGCCGGCGAGGTCGATGACCGTGCCCATGCGACCGAGCATCGGGACCATCGCCTGCGTGCCCTCGATCTCGGAGTCGATCACCCAGACGAGCTCGCAGACCTCCCGCGCCGCCTCGCGCAGCGCGAACACCGAGAACGAGTGCGGGTGATAGAAGCACGCCAGGCGCCGCGGGGGCGCCGCGGCCGCGTCCGGATCGATGCCCGCGTCGGTCACAGTTGCTTGCGTGCGACGAGCGTTTCGGCGTTCATGTGCAGGTAGCGGTCGTTGCTGACCATCACCAGGCCGCCGTGCGCGTCGCGCAGCTGCCGGTCGAGCGTGAACGGCGTCCCGCGCTTGAAGCCGGCGATCCCGCAGATCTCCAGCGCGTCCCGGACGATCCGAACGCCGCCTTCCGATGTCCCCACCTTGAGGTTGCGCAACGACGCGAGCAGCTGGATGCTCCCGAGCTCGTCGGTCCCATCCGCCTCCTCGATCCGGCGGGCGCTCATCTCAAGCAGCGCGCGGATCTCGTCCATCGCGCGGGAGAGCTCGGCGAGGCGCAGCGCCGACTTGGGCGTGGTGCCGATCTCACGCCGCGCCGCGGCGCGCACGTAGGCATGCGCCTTGGCGGCCGCCGACTCGGCGATCCCGACCCATACCGAACTGAGGAAGAGCATGTTCGCCTGCAGCCCGCCGGTCGTCGCGATCTCCGAGAACGGGAGCGGGTAGAGCTCGCCGGCCTCGATCTCGGCCTGGAGGCGGTAGCCGAGGCTGCACGTGCCGCGCAGCCCGATCGCGTCCCACTCCGAGAGCGGCTCGAGCGTGAAGTTGCGACACAGTGCCTGCACCTGATCGGTCGGCTCGCTGTCGGGGGAGCGGCGCGCGGTGGCGGCGATCACGTCGGCGTAGGCGCCGTAGGAGATCGCCAGTGCGTCCTTGGCGAGCCGGAGCGTCCCGCCGTCGCTCTCCAGCGCGCACTTGCTGCGCCCGACGTCGCCGCCGATGCCGACCTCGCTGTTGGCGTTGGCGAACAGCAGCTGCTCGGAGACCAGCTGGCGCTGGAGCTCCTGGAGCGGCTCGGTGTCCCCGTGGCGCACCAGGTTGTTGACCTCGATGCTGTGCATGGCGAGCACCAGCGCGCTTGCCGAACAATGGCGAGCCAGCGCGCGTACCGCACCGGAGATCTCGCTCAGCGAGGCGCCGTAGCCACCGAGCTCCTCGGGGACGAGCGCCGACAGCAGGCCGCGCTCACGCATCGCGTCGACGGCCTCGCGCGGGAATCGGGAATCCCGGTCGACGTCGTCGGCGGCGGGGGCGGCGATGTTCTCGCCGATCTCGGCAGCGAGATCGACGATCGAGACAGCAGAACCAAGCATCCGTGCACTTCCTGTCGAATCCGAGGCGACGGGCTGAGCGGCCGGGCCGTCGGGGTGATTGTCAGAGCGAGACGTCATCCACGGTCATCCGTGCAGTGGGCATGTACGTCCCTTGCGCCGCAACTGTAGAGAACCAATCGAAGAGAGACAACGAAGCTCATCGGGAATCTCGACCCTCACGAGAGTAGTCCGACTCGCTGCGCCCGCTGGACGGCCTCGGCGCGGTTGCGGGCGCCCAGCTTGCGGTACAGCGCGCTCGTGTGCTCCTTGACGGTGTGGGGCGAGAGGTAGAGCGACGCGGCGATCTCGCGGTTGGTCGAGCCGGCCGCGATCAGATCCAGGACCTCCCGCTCGCGCTCGGAGAGCAGCGGCGCCGGCTGCTCCGAGGTCGGCGCGAACACCGTCTGGCCGGTGCCGACCGCGCGCACGGCCCGCGCGACGTCCTTGGCCTCCCAGTCCTTGGAGACGAACCCGGAGGCGCCGGCCGCCCGTGCCGCCGCCGGCGACATCCGGCCCGAACCGGAGATGAGCAGGACGCGCGTGTCGGGCGAGGCGCGGCGGATCGACGCGCAGACATCCGCGCCCGACTCGCCCGCGAGGAACAGGTCGACGAGCGCGACGTGGGGCCGCAGCGTGGGCAGCAGCGCGAGCGCCTCCGCGCCCGAACGCGCCGACAGGCACCGCGCGACCCAGCGCTGCTCGCCGAGCAGCACCCGGAAGCCCCAGTGCACGACGTCGTGGTCATCGACCACGAGGACCCGCAGCCCCGGCTCGGCCCCGCTCATCGCGCGGAGGCCGGGGTGGAGCTGACCGGCAGGACCAGGCGCACTCGCCATTCGCCGTCCGACGGCGCGCCGAAATCGACGACGCCGCCGTGCTGGAGCGCCTCGAACGAGGCCAGCCGCAGTCCCATCCCGGCGCCGCGAGCGCCCGAGCCGACCCCGTCGTTGCGGACCTCAAGCGTGAACGTGTCCTCGTCGGAGCCCACGTGCACCTGCACCGAGCTGGCCTGCGAGTGCTTGGCGACGTTGCGCAGCGCCTCGGTGAGCACCGATTGGGCCAGCGGCTCGAACGCCGGGGGCACGGTGACGTCGGGATCCCACCGGACCGTCACCGGCGGCGCGGGCGGCTGCGCCTCGGCCGCCCGAGCGAGCTCGTCGGCCAGCGTCGTACCCGTGTGCTGGGCGACCGGAGCCAGCGGCCGCTCGAGCGCCTCGCGCAGATCGCCCAGCGCCTCCTGCACCTCCATCCGGCACCGCTCGCGCTGCTCGTCGTCGAGCGGTGACTGGGTGCTGAGCGCGAGGGTGACCCCGAAGAGCCGCTGGACGACACGCTCGTGGATCTCGCGCGCCAGCTCGATCCTGTCGGTGAGCCGCCGGGTGCGCTCCTGTGAGCGGGTCGCGTTCCGGGCCGTGGCCACCAGCGCGGCCGTCTTGCCGAGCGTCCACAGCAGATGGCGCTCGCCGTCCTCGATGTCGAACCGGCCGCCGCCCCGGTCGGCGAGGATCACTCCGAACGCGTGGCCCGCCGCCGCCAGCGGCGTGCAGGTGAGCGTGGTGATGCCGTAGCGCTCCAGGTACTCGAGCGGCACCTGCCGGTCCATGTCGTTGGCGACGACGACGGCATCTCCGCGCAGGGCATCTGAGACGATCGGCGTCGCGATCAGGGAAGAGGGCAGCGTGAGGTCGCGGAACGAGCCGCCGTAGGAGCCGGTGACCACCGCCCGGCGCCGGCCGGCGTCGGCCATGAAGATCGCCGCGCGCTCCATCGTGGTCAGCCGGCAGATCGCCTCGCAGATGCGGTCATAGAAGTCCGTGGAGGTCGTGTCGGTATCCAGTTCGGCGAGCAGCTCGACGAACACCTCGATCGGCTCGATCCCGGCGAGCAGCTCCGACGGGCGCTCGGCGGGATCGGAGGAGATGATCGGGTCGGTGCCCACTAGGCGGCGAGCGGCTCTGGCTCGAACCGCCGGCGGATCTCGTAGAGGGTGGTGCGCTCGGCGGCGGGGCGGCCGGCGGCGTGGGCGGCGGCGATCAGCTGTTCGGGCTCCAGGCGAACGCCGTGGTAGCTGCCGGCCATACGGCTGATCGATTCCTCCATGAGCGTGCCGCCGAGGTCGTTGACGCCCCAGGTCAGGGCCTCGGTGGCGGCGTCAAGGCCCATCTTCACCCAGGACGCCTGCACGCTTTTCACGGTGTCGCCGAGCGCCAGCCGGAACACCGCGGTGTGCTTGAGGTTCTCCTCGCGGGTGATCTCCTCGACCCCGTGAGAGCGGCCCAGCAGCGTCTGAAACGGGATGAACGACAGCGGCACGAACTCGGTGAAGCCGCCGGTGCGCTGCTGCAACTCGCGGACGACGCGCATGTGCTCGGCCAGCTCGTGGGGCTCCTCGATGTGACCGAACATGACGGTCGCGGTCGAGCGGATCCCCGTCCGGTGCGACGCCTCGATGATCTCCACCCACCGCGCGACCGGCAGCTTGTTGGGTGAGATCCGCTCCCGCACCCCGTCGACGAGCACCTCCGCGGCGGTGCCGGGCGTCGAGCCCAGACCGGCGTCACGCAGCCGCGCAAACACCTCGGCGGGCGACAGCCCGCTGACGTCGCTCATGTGCGCGACCTCCATCGGCGAGTACGCGTGCAGATGGACCTCCGGAGCCAGCTGCTTGGCGAACCGCAGCCACCCCAGGTAGTCCTCAAGCGTCCAATCCGGATGGATGCCCGACTGGATGCACAACTCAGTCGCGCCCGCGGCAACCGCCTCAGCCACGCGCTGAGCGAACTCGTCCTTGGAGTGTTCGTAGGCGTCGGGCGAGCGCTTGGATTGCCCGAAGCCGCAGAACGCACAGCCCACGATGCAGACGTTCGACACGTTGATGTTGCGGTTGACCACGAACGTCACCGTCTCCCCCGCCACCCGAGCGCGCAGCTCATCAGCAGCCGCGCGCAGATCAGCGATCACCTCCGGACGACGCTCGGCAAACAACGCCGTCAGCTCCGCGGCCGAGAGCGCGCGTCCATCACGCGCGCGCTCGATCGCGCGCGGCGCCACCCCACCGTCGATGTCATGCACCACCCGACGGCCTGACCCGCGGCGCGGGATGAACGACCAATAGCGACTGGTGATCACATCCAGCACCGGCGCCGCGATCCACTCCGGATCGATGTACTCCGGGTACACGCACAGCCGCTCTGACAGCGCGTAGCCGTCCTGCGCCAGCCGCTTGCGAACCTGAGCAGGCGACGGAAACGGATGCTCGGGCGAGATGTGATCGCCATTGGCCGACAGCCCACCCAGATCAGTCGCGCCCGCAGCGACCAGCTCAGGCCACCAATCCGACAGGTTGGGCGGCACCTGAATGCCGACATCAGGCATCAACCGGCGCGTCTCGGCGATCAACCGCTTCATGTCCTCAAGCGTCACCGGACACGCCCAACTCGGCATCTCCTGGCGCGGACCGTCATTCAGGCCCGTCCGCCAGTACTCAGCCGCCGCGCCCTGCGCGATCTCGGCCGGCTCCCGCCCGTAATAGCTCTGATGCGGAACGAAATTCTGCAAGATCACCTCCTGCAGATGGCCATGCGCCGCGGAAAGCTCAGCGAGCTTCTCCAACGACGCGACCCGCTCCTCCTCGGTCTCGCCGATCCCCACCAGGATCCCACTCGTGAACGGGATCCGCAGCTCACCTGCCGCGGCGATCGTCGCGATCCGCTCACGCGGGTGCTTGGTCGGCGAACCGGCATGCACCGTCTCCATCAACCGCTCAGACACCGACTCAAGCATCAACCCCTGCGACGCGGTCACCTCACGCAACCGCGCCAGATCCTCGTGCCCCAGGACACCCAGGTTCGTGTGGGGCAGGATCCCCCGCTCAAGCGCCTGCTCACATGCCCACACCACGTAGCCGGTGAAATCCGCAAAGCCGTACTCCGCAAGCTGCGCGGCAACCTTGCGGTTGTGCTCAGGCAGCTCGCCGGTGAGCACCAACAGCTCCTTGACCCGGTGCCTGCGCGCCGGCCCGTCCAAAATCTCGACGACCTCATCGGGCGAATGCAGATGCGCCTGGTGAGTGGCGAACGCGCAGTACTTGCAATAACAACGACAGGTCCGAGACAGCGACAGCGTCAGGTTGCGGCTGAAGGTGACCCGGCGGCGCACTGCGGGCCATTCTAGGCGCGCGCCCGTGCACCTATATTGAGCGCCGATGCGACGCCACCTGGCAGCGGTCATCGCCGCGGTGGCGGCGGCGCTCGCGCTCTGCGCGTGTGGTTCCGCGTCGCACGTACGGAGCGCCTCGTCTTCGGCGGCACGTCACGTCCAGCCTGCATCGCTGGTGCTCGACTTCACGCCCAACGCGGTGCACGTCGGCATCTACATGGCGCTCGCCCACCACCTCGACACCCGCAATGGGATCGATCTGCATGTCGAGATCCCCGGCGCCTCCACCGACGCGATCTCCGAGCTGGAGGCCGGGCGCGTCAACTTCGCGATCCTCGACATCCACGACCTCGCGCTGGCGCGCGCCAAGAGCGCCCCGATCGTCGGCATCCTGCCCATCGTCCAGCAGCCGCTCGCTGCCGTCGTCGCGGCGCCGCAGATCGGCAGCCCGCGCCGGCTCGCGGGACGGACCGTGGGCGTCACCGGCGACCCGAGCGACCTGGCGGTGCTGCATTCGGTCGTGGCGGGCAGCGGCGGGGATCCCGCCAAGGTCCACACCGTCAACATCGGCTTCAATGCGGTCGCCGATCTGCTCTCCGGCCGGGTTCAGGCGGCGACGGCGTTCTGGAACGACGAGGGCGTCACGCTCGAGCGTCGCAAGCCCGGCTTTCACATCTTCCGCGTCGACCGGTACGGCGCCCCGTCCTACCCCGAACTGGTCGTCTGCGCGACGAGCGCCGGCCTGAAGGCCGATCCATCACGTGCCCGAGCGCTGGTCAAGACGCTCACCGAGGGCTACGACGAGGCCCTCGCGCATCCGGCCGCCGCAGCGCACGCCCTGGAGTCTCAGGTCAGCGGTCTCGACGCGTCGCTGGTCTCCGCGGAGCTCCCGGGGCTCGAGAAGGCGTTCACCGGGCCCGAGCACAGGTTCGGCGTGCTCGACATGGCGCTGCTCGCCCGCTGGGCGCGCTGGGAGGCCCGCTTCGGCATCGTCCAGCGCCCGCCCGACGTGCGCGCCATGTTCGACGCGGCGTTCGCCGCCGCGCGCTGAGCAGCCGCTCAGATCGACAGTTCGTCGGCGTCGAGGCGGAAGCGGCCGACGAGCTCGGTGAGCCGGTCGGCGGCATCGCTCAGATCAGCAGCGGAGCCGGCGAACACCTGGGCGGTGGCGGCCGTCTCCTGCGCCGATGCGGACACCTGCTCGGCGGCGGCCGAGGAGGACTCGGCGACGCCCGCGGCGCCGATCATCTGGGCATGGACGACCTGGGCGCCCTCGGCGATCTCGTCGACGACGCCGGCGATGTCCGCGACGCGATTGCTCATCTCCCCGACGCTGTCGCGCAGCGCGTGGAACGCCAGGCGCGCCTCCTCGACGACCTCACCGCTCTGGGTGGAGCGATCGGTGCCCTGTTGGACGATGTTGACCGTCGAGGCCGTCTCGGCCTGGATCTCCGCGATCAGCCCGGAGATCGTCGAGGCGGCCTCCTGGGACTCCTCGGCGAGCTTGCGCACCTCTTCGGCGACCACGGCGAAGCCGCGACCGCTCTCGCCGGCGCGTGCCGCCTCGATGGCCGCGTTGAGCGCGAGCAGGTTCGTCTGTTCGGCGATCGAGGTGATCGTCTGGGTGATCCCGCCGATCTCCTCGGACTTGTGGCCGAGCTGGGTGATCGCCGCGGTGGCGGACTCCGACGCGGCGCGGACGGCGGCCATCGCCTCGGCCGCGCGCTGGACGGCCGCGGCGCCCTCGCCGGCGGTGGCGCGGGCGTTCTCGGCAGCCTGGGCGGTCGCGCGGGCGATCGTGGTGCCCGAGTCGGCCGCGGTGGCCAGGCGCTCGGCCACGATGCGCGCCTCGTCGATCGACCGCGCCTGCTCCTCGGAGCCGCGCGCGACGTCCTCGATCGCGCTGGAGACCTCGTGGACGGTGCGCCCGGTGTTCTCGGAATTGCGCGCGATCTCCTGGGAGGAGCTGTTCATGGAGCCCGTCGCCCGGCCGATCGAGCCGACGAGCTCACGCAGGCCGTCGGTCATGCGGGCGAGCGCCACGCCGAGGACGTCGCGCTCGGAGCGCACAGGGATGTCGACGCTGAGATCGCCCTCGGCGATCGCCGTGGCGGCCGCCGCGTTGGCGGACAGGTACGCCGTCATCTCGTTGAAGTCAGAGGCCATCTGCCCGAGCTCGTCACGGCTGTTGACCGAGACACGCTGATCGATCTCACCTCGCGCGATCGCGGCGGCGGCACGGCCGACCGCCTGGATCCCACGCGACAGACGGGTGGCGAGCAGCACCGCCAGGCCGGCGGCGAGGAGCACCGCGAGGCCGAGGATGAGCAGGATCTCGACCCGGCCGCTGTGGTAGGCAGCGCGCGCTGAGCGGGCCGACCGCTCGGCGATCGTGCCCTTGTAGTTCTCCCAGCCGACCTCGGTCCCCTTCAGCGTCGTGTACTCGGCATCGCCCGGGCCGCTGCCGACCACGTTGGACGCCGCCGAGATCTGGTTGGTGTCGGCGAGGTGACGGAACGCCGCGGTCTTGGCGACGTAGGAGAAGAACTGGGCGCTGAACGTGTTCATCAGCTTGGCGTCGTGCGCGTCGGCAACCAGCTTCTTTGAGCGGTACTGGGCGAGGAGCTGATGCATGAGCGTGAGGTCGCCGGCCAGATCGCCCGACACGCCGGCTGCGCCACGCCGCTGAGCGGGCGTGGAGAGGATGTAGTGCAACTGGTCCTTGCGGTACTTGTTCATCGTCGCCGCCATCTCGCCGACGATGTTGGTGGCGGGCACGACGCGAGTGGCGAGCGTCGTCACATGGTTGCTCTCGTTGCTGAGCCGACCGATCGCGAGACCGCCGACGGCGACCAGCAGGACGACGACGACGCCGAACGCAGCGAGCAACTGGCTGCGGATCGACAGGCGGGGGGTGCTCAGCGCGGACAACAGGACCTCCGGGAACGGTCGCCGGGCGAGCCGGCGGAGACGAACGGGGTGGCGCACACGTCACCCCGCCCACTCGATTGACGGGCGATATTCCACTAATCGACCGGCGCGCGACGGAGTTGAGCGCTGACTGGTGAGCGGCTACTGCGCGCGGAGCTTCTTGAACTCCTGGCGCACCGACTCGGTGCGCCCCCACCCCTCCATGATCTCGGCGCGCCCGGTCCGCACCTCGCGCTGGGCGATCTCGCCGGCGAACCCGCCATCGTCGAGCAGCTTCAGCGCCAGATGGACCGCCGGTACCGCCGCGGCGTGCCCGAAGCGGTGGGCGACGAGCACCCGCCAGTGCCAGTCGTGATGGGAGTACGGCTGGCCGTTGCAGGTGGTCATGATCACGGCCGCGTCGACGTAGCGGCTCTCGTCGAAGATCCGGACGTCGATCTCCAGATCGGTCCAGTCGTCGGGGAGCAGCGAGACCAGCTCGGTGAAGTCGTCGGCGAGCGACATGCGCGGCGAAGGCTACAGAGCCTGGACGACGAGGAACACGTTCATCGCGGTGATCGCGGCGGCGACCGTGTAGCCGACGGCGCGCAGCACCGGGCCATTGGCGTCTGCCCCCATCACCGAGCGCCGCCCGGTCAACACGACCAGCGGGATGACCGCGAACGGAATCCCGAACGACAGGACCACCTGGCTGAGGACGAGCGCGCCCGTGGTGGAGACGCCGGTGGCGAGGATCACGAGCGCCGGGAGCATCGTGATCGCGCGGCGGATGAGCAGCGGGATCTGGACGCCCAGGAAACCCGCCATCACGATCTGACCCGCGTATGTGCCGACACTGGATGAGGACGCACCGGAGGCCAGCAGGGCGACCGCGAACGCCAGCGCCGCGCCACCTCCGACCTTCTCCAGCAGCACGCGGTGCGCGCCCGTGATCGTGTCGATCGACATCAGCCCGGGGACGTGCAGCAGCTTGGCGGCGACGGCCAGCATCGCCAGGTTGATCAGTCCCGCGACGGTGAGCGCCACCACGACGTCGATCGCCTCCAGGCGGAGCACGCGGCGGCGCGTCGCCTCGCCCTTGCGCGCGCTGCGGGTGGTCATCGCCGAGTGCAGGTAGATCACATGGGGCATCACCGTGGCGCCGATGATCCCCACCGCGAGATATGCCGCGGTGGTCCCGTGCAGCGAGGGGATCAATCCGTGCAGTGAAGCGCGCGCCGAGGGGCCGATATGGAGCGTCTCGTACAGGAACCCGACGAGCACGATGCCGAGCAGAGCCGCGATCGCGAGCTCGAAGCTGCGATACCCGCGCCGTTGCAGCGCGAGGATCGAGAACGCGATCACCCCGGTGAGCAGGCCGGCGACCAGCAGCGGCATCCCGAACAGCAGGTTCAAGCCGATGGCCGCACCGAGGAACTCGGCGATGTCGGTGGCCATCGCGATCAGCTCGGCCTGGATCCACATCCCCACGCTCGCCCACCGCGGCAGGCGCGCCCGGCAATGCTCGGGCAGCGAGAGACCGGTCACCGCGCCCAGCTTCGCCGACAGGTACTGGACGAGCATCGCGACCAGGTTTGCCCCGAGGACGACCCACAGCAGCTCGTAGCCGAATTTCGCGCCTCCCTGGACGTTGGTGGCGAAGTTCCCCGGATCGATGTACGCGACGGCGGCCACGAACGCCGGCCCGAGCACGCTGAGCCGCCCGCGACCGCGCGCCGGCGACCCCGGTCGGTCGCGCGCCGGCTCGGCCGGCAGCACGGCGGGCATCCCGTCGGCCGGCTGGACGAACGCATCGGGCCCTGGAGCGCTCACCGGCCCCTCTCCTCCTCGAGCTCGACGCGCATCGCGCGGGCGAGCTCGCCGCCGAGCGGCTGGACGTCGCCGCCGTCAGTACCGAAGCGCACGAACAGCGGCCCGCCGAACGGCTGGCGCTCGATCACCTCGAACGTGGCGCCGGGCGCGATCCCATGGTCGGCGAGATACCTGAGCATCGCCGGCTCGGAGTCCGAGACCCTGACGAAGTGGCCGCGGTCACCCGGCTGCAGCGACGCGAGCGAGAGCGTCTCGGGCTCGGAGAGGACGAGATCCGGACCGGGGATCGGATCGCCGTGAGGATCGTGCGTCGGGTTGCCGAGCTTGGCGGCGATGACCTCCTCGAGCTGCTCGGAGAGCACGTGCTCGAGCACCTCGGCCTCGTCGTGCACCCGGTCCCACGGCAGGCCGAGGCTCTCGACCAGGTACAGCTCGAGCAGCCGGTGGTGGCGGATCACCTCGAGTGCGACCCGCCGCCCGGACTCGGTGAGCGACACGCCGCGGTACGGAGCATGCTCCACCAGCCCGAGCTCTCCCAGCCGCTTGAACATCGCCGACACCGAGCCGGGCGTGAGGCCGAGCCGCTCGGCCAGCGCGTTGGTCGATACCGGTGCCCCGTCGCAGCGGGCCTGGAGCGCGTAGATCGCCTTGGCGTAGTCCTCGACTGCCGAGGATCGAAGCGTGTCCTGCTGGGTGGCCATGGCAGATATTATGGCATGCCAAAACCTCGACTTTGGTCGTGTTGTGGTTTGAGCTGTGACGGCCGCGACTCCAGCGGGTCGTCAGGCGCCTCGCACCACCTCGTCAAGGAAGGTGATCGCACGGGGGTAGGCATCGAGCCGGTTGGCCAGGCGTGCGAGCCCGTGCCCCTCGTCGTCGTAGATGCACAGCTCGCAGCGGACGCCGCGCTCCCGCAGCGAGCCGACGATCTGCTCGGCCTCGCTCACCGGCACACGCGGGTCGTTGCGGCCATGGATGACGAACAGCGGCGCCCGCATCGCCGAGATGTGCGTCATCGGCGAGGCCTCGATCAGGAACTCGCGGTCTGAGACGAGTGACCCGTACTCACGCTCGCGGTGGGCGCGGCGATAGGCGGAGGTGTTCTCCAGGAACGTGACCAGGCTCGCTATCCCGACGATGTCGACGCCCGCCGCCCATAGCTCGGGCTGGAAGGTCAGCCCGGCGAGCACCATGTAGCCGCCGTAGGACCCGCCCCACAGCGCCGCGCGAGCCGGGTCGAAGCCGAGCGGGCCGAGCGCGCCATGGATCGCGGCGAGGTCCCGCACCGAATCCAGGCGACGGGTCGTGTCATCGAGTGATGCGTAGCGCTTGCCGTAGCCGGTGGAGCCCCGCACATTCGGCACCACGACGCCGTATCCGGCGGCGACGAGCGCTTGGATCACCGGGCTGAAGAGCCGGTGCGCCTGGGACTCGGGCCCGCCGTGCACGTGAACGACGACCGGCGCCTGCTCGCTGCCATGCGGCCGGTAGACGTAGTACGGGACGCGCTCGCCGTCGAAGCTCTCGACCGCGCCGAGCTCGGGTTCGGCGAGCTCCCCGGATCCGATCTGGAGCGCACTGGTGGTCAGCCGGCGGGTCTCCCCCGTCCGCATGTCGTGGGCGAACACGTCGCCGGGGATGCGCGGCGAGCTCAGCGTGTAGTAGACGATCGATCCGTCGGCCGAGAGCGTGGGCTCGATCACCCCGGCCTCCGGGGCCGGGATCTCGTCGCCGAGCGCGCCCGCCTCGAGGTCGACCCGCCGCATCGCCAGCGCGCCGTCCCGGTTCTCGACCGCGATCGCCGTGGTCCCGTCACGGCTCGAGACGACGCCGGTGTCGTAGCGCTCGCCGCTGCCCCCGATCCGCACCCGTGCCGCGGGATCTCGAGGCCCGCGGCGCTCGATCGCCCGCAGATCGCCGCGCGCGTTGGTCGAGTAGAGGAACTCGTCAGGGCCCAGCCACGCCGGTGGCCCTGATATCGACGCCCGGCCCGGGGTCTCCGTGATGCTCACGCCGTCGCTGTCATCGATGCCGATGAGCACGAGGCGCTCGTCGAGCGGGAACTCGCCGGGCACGATCGATGAGAGGTAGCGCCCGTCCGGTGAGAAGCCCGAGGCGGGATGCGCCCAGCTGCCGGACTTCCACAGCCGGCGATGCTCGCGACTCTCCAGATCGCACAGGTAGACGTCGAAGTCGATCCCGTCGCCGCGGTTGGAGGTATACGCCAGCAGCCGGCCGTCGGGCGAGATCCCGGCGTTGTGATGGCCGTGCCGCGGATCGTCGGTGAGCGGCTCGAGCTCATCGAAGGACCGGACCGGGGCGTCGCGGTCGAGATCGAGCATGAACAGCTGGAGACGTTCGCTGCCACCGTCATCGACCTCGATGACCGCCCGGCGCGAGCCCGGGACGTACCGCGCGGAGGCCACGGGCTCGGGCAGCTCGGTGAGGACGACGAGCCCGCCGCCCTCACGAAGCTCGGACAGCTGGAAGCTGCCGGTCGCGTCGGAGCGCACGAGCAGGCGCTCCGGTGCGCGCTCACCGCGGTCGAGGTCGGCGAGGACGGTCATTCGCGCGCTCAGCAGCGCGCGCACGAGATCGTGACGGGAGGTGGTGGTCATCGGCCCATTGTGCGTTCCTACACTTCCTGAAGTGACCGCACACGCTGCCGCAGGGGTCGAATATCTCGCCGCCACGACGGCGTCGGGCCTGTTCGATCGCTCAGAGCGGGGCAAGCTCGCGCTCACCGGTGCCGAGGTCAAGGAGTTCCTCCAGGGCCAGGTCTCCAACGATGTCCTGGCGCTCTCGCCCGGTACCGGGTGCTACGCGACGCTGCTCACCCCGAAGGGCAAGATGCTCGCCGACCTGCGGATCCTCGACGCCGGCGGCGAACTGCTGCTCGACACCGAGCGGGTCGCGCTGCAGGAGCTGTTCAACGTGATCCGGCGCTTCAGTCTCGGCTACGACGTGGCGCTGCACAAGCGCACGCTCGAGAGCGGCCTGCTGTCGCTCATCGGACCCAAGTCGGCGCAGATCGCCGGCGTGAACTCGCTCGGCGAGGAGGAGCACACCCACCTGCCGGTCCAGATCGGCTCGATGCGGGCGCGAGCGATCCGCACCGACCTCGGGGTCGACCTGCTCTGCGACGCGGCCGACACCGGCACGCTCGCCGCGGCGCTGACCGAGGCGGGCGCGGTGACGATCTCAGAGGCCGTCGCCGACACTGTGCGGGTCGAGCACGGTCGGCCACGGTATGGCATCGACCTCGATGAGACCGTGATCCCGCAGGAGGCCGACCTCAACGCGCGCGCGGTCTCGTTCACCAAGGGCTGCTACGTCGGCCAGGAGACGGTCGCGCGCCTGCATTACCGCGGCAAGCCGAACCGCCATCTGCGTGGCCTGCGGCTGACCACGCCCGTCGACCCCGGCGCCGAGATCACGTTCGGCGATCGCGTCGTCGGCCATCTCGGCTCGGTCGCCGAGTCGCCGTCGCTCGGCCCGGTCGCGCTGGCGATCGTGCGCCGTGAGGCGCCGCCCGGCTCACAGGTCCAGGTCGGGCCTGACGAGGTGGAGGCGGTCGTCGTCGAGCTGCCGTTCGTCGCCTAGCCGCAGGGGGCCTGATCGGCTGCTCGCAGCACCCGCTGCTCGACCTCCGGGTGGGAGGCGAGATAGGTGGTGACGATCCGCACCTCGGCGACCTCGTCGGGCGGTACGTGGGCGCCAAGCTCCCCGGTGCGCCCGGCGTGTCGCAGCGCACCGGCGGCGCGCTCGGCGAGCTCGTCCGGGTCCCGCGGCTCGGGTCCGACGTCGACGAGCCGCCCGCCGGCAAGCCAGAACGCCTCGCGGCGCGCCGGATCGGCCGGATGGCCGACGAGGACCAGCCGCGGACGGGCGTGGGTGGCCTCGAGGACTGGTCCGAGCCGGCCGAGGATCGTGGCCAGCCGCCCGCTGCGGCGCCGCAGCGCCGCGGCGCGCTCATAGCGGCGCTCGGCGGCGGCGGCGCGCATCTGCCGGTCCAGATGACTCAGCAACGGCCGGCCCGCGTCGCCTGACGCGAACAGCCCGAGCACTTCGTTCAGCCGCCGGCGGTAGAGGTTCGGGTCGAGGTCTCCGAGGCACGGCGACAGGCAGCGTCCCATCTGCCCGTAGGCCGACGGATGGTCGCGGCGCGGCAGCCTGCGCCCGCAGTGGCGCAGGCCGAACAGCGAGTCGAGCTGCTCGACGAGCTCACCTGCCAGCCGCCGGCCGTGCACCGGCCCGATCGTCACGGCGTGGCCGGCGGCCGGATCTGAGGCCACCTCCAGGATCGGAAACGGGATGTCGAGCCTGCAGCGGATGTAGACGAGCCGGTCGTCGTCGCGCACCAGCCGCGTGTTGCCCGGCGGCCGGTATTGCTTGATCAGCCGGTTCTCCAGCACGAGCGCGCCGAGCTCGGACGTCGTCGTCCGGTAGTCGACCACATCCGCGTGCGCCGTCCATGCGGCGGGAGGCGAGGATTGTGCGAAGTGGGCGCGGGCACGCGAGCGGATCGACACCGACTTGCCGACGTAGAGCACCTCGCCGCGCCGGTCTCGGAAGATGTAGACGCCCGGATCGGTCGGAAGCTCCCCGAAGTTCGGCGACCGCGCCCGGTCCTCCAGCGCGGCCGTGTCCGCGGGGTCGACGAGCGGACCTGCGATCCCACGGGCCGGCCGGCCCAGTCGAGGGTCACGGCGACGCGGTGTCTTGGAGCGCCGGCGAGGGCCGAGGACGGTGAGCGCGTCCCCGACCGTCGGCGCGTGCGCGCACAGGCGCGGGAACAGGGCGCACAGGACGCGCGCGCACGTCTCCGCGTCCGCCAGCGCGCGATGGGCGAGGTCGACCTCGATGCCGAGCGCGTCGGCGAGCACTCCGAGCCCGCGCTTGCGCTGCAGCGGGAGCATCGTCCGCGCGAGCGCGGCCGTGCAGATGACCGGCGGGTTGGGCCAGTCGTGGCCGATCCGCGCGAACGCCTGACGCAGCACCCGGCGGTCAAACGGCGCGTTGTGGGCGACCAGTACCCGGCCCTCCAACCGCTCGGCGAACCCGGGGATCACATCCTCCAGCGAGGGCGCGGTGTCGACCATCGCCTGCGTGATGCCGGTGAAACGCTGGATCCCCCGCCGCAGCGGCACGCTTGTGCGGCACAGCGAGCTCCAGCGGTCGTGCAGCTCGCCGCCACCGACGAGCACCGCTCCCAGCTCGGTCATCTCGCAGTCGTCCCCGGCTAGGCCGTTGGTCTCGGTGTCGACGACGAGGAACTCAGCGGTCGCCAGCGGCGCGCTCAGCAGGTCGTCGGGGGCGGTCAGGGCCATCACGCGGTGATACGCCCCGGTCCGGACGACGTGCACGTCACCGTGCGGGTCCCCGGATTCCGGTCCGTGCGGGTTGTGGTGACCCCACCGAGGGGTAGCATCGGCGTCACCCGACTGGGAAGGAGCCATCCGATGACCTCGATCGCCCCACTGCACACTCTCCACGAGCTCGATGAGGACACGCGTCAGGCGTGGCTGCACTACAGCGAGCGCCTACGTGAGCTGAGCGGCGAGGAGTACGAGCGCGTCGAGTCGGAGTCGTGGGAGGAGCTGCAGAACGAACTGCGCCGCCTGGACGAGCGACGCGAGCAGCTCAGCGACTCCGAAGCCGCGTTCGAGTAGCCGCACTTTCACAGCGGGATGCGCGACACTCCCGGGACGATGCGCATCCGGATATGCCTCGTCTCGACGGCGGCGGTGCTCAGCCTGAGCGCCTGTGGAAGCGCGGGCTCACCGGCCGCCTCGCGCCCCGCGCCGCCCAACCCGATCGTCGTGTCGGCCTACGTGGGCGCCGGCCAGATCCGGGTCTCGCCGTCTCACTTCGGTGCCGGACCGATCCTCCTCACCGTCACCAACCAGAGCGACCATGCTGTCGCGCTCCGGCTGCTCCACGGCGGGCACGCAATCGCTCGGACCGCGCCGATCAACCCTCAGGGCGTGACCCAGCTCAAGGTCGATCTCAACCGCGGCGGCTACACGCTGACCGCCGCCTCCGCGGGCCGGCGCACGGATGCGCAGAGGACGCTTCCGTCGCATGTCGTTGGGGCACGCCTGCGGGTCGGGCGTCACCGCCCCAGTAGCGGCGCAAGCCTGCTCCAGCCCTGACCGTTTGTCGTGTGCCGAGCCTCACAGAGAGGCCTCGGTGCGGCGTCTTGCAACAGGTACGATCCCGTTCCTACACCTCCGAAGGAAGGATGTTGAGAGCCGTGGCCGTCGACGTCAGCCGTATCGCAACCGTGGACACCGAGCCGGGTGAGCTCCCGGAGACGATGGCGGCGTGGGTCATCCGGCAGGAGCGTGAGGGCGAGCCGATGGACGCCTTCCAGCTGGAGGAGATCGAGGTCCCGGCCCCCGCCGCGTTTGAGGTGATCGTGCGGGTGATGGCGGCGGGCGTGAACTTCAACAACGTGTGGGCCGCCCTCGGCGAGCCGATCGGGGTCTGGCGCTACGGCGACCATCCGCAGTGGGGCCATCACATCGGCGGCTCGGACGCGTCCGGCGTCGTCTGGAAGGTCGGCGAGGGCGTGACCCGCTGGAAGCCCGGCGACGAGGTCGTCATCCACTGCAACCAGGCCTCCTACGAGGATCCCGAGGTCCATGGCCTGGACCCGCTCGCCGCCCCCAGCCAGCAGATCTGGGGCTATGAGACGACCTGGGGCTCGTTCGCGCAGTTCTGCAAGGTCCAGGCCCAGCAGCTTTTGCCCAAGCCCAGGCACCTCGCGTGGGAGGAGGCCGCCTCTTACGGGCTGACGTACTTCACCGCTTACCGGATGCTGATGGATCGCTGCGACCTGCAGGCCGGCAACAAGGTGCTCATCTGGGGCGCGGCCGGCGGCCTGGGCGTGTTCGCCACGCAGCTGTGCCGCCTCACCGGCGCCGACGCCGTCGGCGTGGTCTCCAGCGACGAGAAGGGCGCGCTGATCCAGCAGCTCGGCGCCATCGGCTACCTCAACCGCCGGGACTTCGACGGGATGATGCGCCACGGTGACGAGGATCCCGTCTCTGAGAAGGCGCGGTTCAAGGAGTCCCGCCGCTTCTGCAACGCGCTGGAGGAGATGCTCGGCGGCCCTCCGGACATCGTCTTTGAGCATGTGGGCCGGGCCTCGTTTCCCACCTCGGTGCTCGCCGTCAAGCCGATGGGCAAGGTCGTCATCTGCGGAGCCACCTCCGGCTATCAGCTCGACTTCGACGTGCGCTACCTGTGGATGCGCCAGAAGGAGATCATCGGCTCGCACTTCGCCAACGCCTGGGAGGCCAACAAGGCCAACGCGCTGATCGAGGCCTCCAAGATCCGCCCCGTGCTGTGGCGCACGATGGGATTCGAGGGGGTCGCGGAGGCCCACCAGCTGATGCGCGACAACCAGCACCTCGGCAAGATCGCGATCCTGGTGGGCGCCACCGAGGAGGGCCAGGGACGGACCGCCGAGGGCCCGTCGGCGATCCGCGCGGAGGTCGGCGCCTGACCGTCCGCAGCCGGACCGTCCGGACCGGGCCTGCCGTCAACCGATTCTTGTAGCCTTTCCACCCATGGCTGATCTGATGGTGGTCAAGTGGTACGCGACGGTTCTGCGCCAGAACATGTTCGCCGAGCGGGTGGCGGAGATCGCCCCGGTGTCGCTGCACTACGGCGCCACTCAGTACCGCGTCCACGTCGACAACGACGACCGCTACAAGATCAACCAGATGACGTGGGTGCCCGACCACAAGAACTGGTACGCGTTCTGGGAAGGCCCGGAGATGATCGAGTTCCGGTCGCGCTGGATGGGCAAGTACCAGATTCCGATCACCTACGCGTGGGCGACCGAGGTCGCCGTCGGCGGAGCGGATGCCGAGATCTACGTGTCCCATGAGGGGACCGCGGAGCAACTCGAGACGATGCCGACGATGTCCGACACCGACGCCTTCTGAGCGCGGGCTCGCGCCGCCTCGGGCGCATCCTCCGTCGCGGGCCTACTCGCTCCGCTCCTCGGGCGCGGCGCGCAACGCGAGCTCGAGCCAGAACCGACGGTCGGGATCGGCCAGGTCCTCGCCGAACAGCTCGCGCAGCCGGCCAAGCCGGTAGCGCGCGGTCTGCGGGTGCACGCCGAGTCGCTCGGCGACCTGCGCGAGACGACCCTGCTCGGCCAGCCACGCACTCAGCGTCGAGCGCAGCCGCGCGCGTGAGCCCGGCCCGAGCTCGTCGAACGGGGCCAGTACGGTCGCCGCCAGCTCCGCGGCCAGCGCCGGATCAGCGGCGAGCAGCAGCCGCCCGGCGTTGTCGCGCGCGGACAGCAGGCCGGGTGTGGAGCCCGCGAGCGCGAGCGCCGCGCGGGCGCGCTGGAAGCTGAGCGCGGTGCGACCCCATTCGACGGTCGTGCCAAGTCCGGCGCTGGTTCCGGTCTCGACGATCGCGCGCTCGATCTCCGCCCGGCGCCCGGGCCCGTCAGGGTCGGTGACGACCGCACAGGTGACCTCACCGAGATCCTCGGTGATCGAGCCGACGGGCAGCCGGGAGGCGGCGAGCGCTCGCTCGTCGCCGGCGATCGCGAGCACGGCCAGCGACCGGGGCAGCGCCCACTCGGCCGCGGTGGCGGCGGCGCGAACCGCGGCGGCGTCGGCGGGCGGCTCACGCACGAGCAGGCGCACGAGCCTGCGGCGGCGCAACTCGGCCTCGCCGGCGGCCGCCGACTGCTCGGCGGCGTGGCCCTCGGCCGACTCACTCGAGAGCACGTCGATGTAGGCGAAGATCCCCTCGGCGAGGAGGTAGAGGGTGTCCGGTTCCAGGCCGGCACCCACCCCGGCCGCGGCGAACCGCCGCCACGCCACACGAGCGCCGATGCGGTAGGCGTTGAGCAGCGAGTCCAGCGAGCGGCCGGCGCGCATCTCCCCCTGGCCCAGCGCGCGGTACACATCCGGCCTGCCGACCGGGCCGCCCTCCTCGATCTCCGCAAGCAGGTGGCTGAGGGCTGCCTGCACACCCGCGACGATGCCGACACCGAACTCGCCCTCGATCGGTCGCGCATACGCCGGTACGCTGGACACCACCGCCTGAATCATCTCCTCGGCGGTGTCGTCGAGCACGGGGCGCAGGACCTCGACGGTCGCCGGATCGAGTTGACGCCACGGATAGTCGTCGATCTTTGTTCGATCGATATAAGTTTCCGCGGCCATGTCGTGTCAAGCATAGGAGAAAATTGCACGTGACCGACGTAACCTTGCATGGCATGGAACCCGAGATGCGAATGACCCGCGGCCACAAGATCGTCAACCTGATCGCCGTACCACTTCCACTGGTCGCGCTGGCCTTTGCCGTCGTACTGCTCTGGCACAAGGCGGTCGGCCCGGTCGACCTGATCGTGATGGGCTGCCTGTACGTGTGTACCGCGCTCGGCATCACGCTCGGATTCCACCGGATGTTCACCCACCGATCGTTCGAGGGCTCCACCGCATTCCGCGCGATCATCGCCGGCCTGGGCTCGATGGCGGTGCAGGGCTCGGTCCTCACCTGGGTGGCGGACCACCGCAAGCACCACGCGTTCACCGATCAGGACGGCGATCCCCACACTCCGCATGGTTTCGGCCCGGGGTTCAAGGGCGCGGTGCAGGGGCTGTGGCACGCGCACGTCGGCTGGCTGTTTGAGACCGTCGGAACGGCCGAGCGTCAGCGCTTCGTGCCCGACCTGCTCAAGGACCGCACGCTCCAGGTCGTGGACAGATCGTTCCCGGTGTTCGCCGCGCTCGGGCTCGTCATCCCGTTCGTGGTCGGGTGGCTGGTCGGCGGCACGCTCTGGGCGGCGGTCGTCGGTCTGCTCTGGGGTGGCTTCGTGCGCATCTTCCTGCTGCACCACGTCACCTGGTCGATCAACTCGGTCTGCCACTTCTTCGGGCGCAAGCGCTTCGACGTCGAGGACGAGTCCCGCAACGTGTTCTGGCTCGCTCCCTTCTCGATGGGCGAGGCCTGGCACCACAATCACCACGCCTTCCCCACCTCGGCGTTCCACGGCCTCACCTGGTCCGAACGCCTCGCCGACCCGACCGGCTGGATCATCGCTCTGCTGGAGAAGCTCGGCCTGATCTGGAACGTCGTCCGGATCAGCCCGGAGCGACAGGCCGCCAAGCTGATCGCGACCGCCAAGTCGGCCGCGACGGCACCCGGCACCCGCAACGTTCCCGCTTAGCCCGACCGGCGGCTAACCGCACTCCAGCGGCGCCATGGTCAGGCCGGCGTGGTCGAGCTGGCTCCAGTAGTCCTCGGCGTCCTCCCTGGGCCCGCTCCAGACGACCGCGAGACCCGTGTGGTGGATCTTGTCGGCGCTGCGGTACCCGTCGGCGAGGGTCATTCCCGGCAGAACCCGTGCGAGCGTCTCGGCGACATGGTCAAACGTGTTGTGCTCGTCATTGAGCACCACCACTCGCCAGGGACCTCCGAGCCCGCTGCCGGGACCGCCTGTACGAGGCAGTTCAACCGTCACTGACATGCGCAACCGAGGATACAGATGGGAATGCGGCCTTCAATCGGCGGCTGACGCCCGTTTGGCCCAGTAGCGCTCGTACCCGGCGTAGAGCTGCTCGGCCGGCGCGGCCTGCTGATACTGCGCCGCCTGCTCGGCGGACCCGTGGCGTGCGATCTCCTCACGCACGACGGCGATGAATCGCTCCCTGCCGCCCTCGCGCGCGAGCTGTGACCAGGCGTCGAGGCGCCCGTCGACCTCGTCGAGCTGCGCCGCCACATCCGAGGACTCGCCGAAGTGGGCCATCGCCAGCCTCTCCGGGGCCCAGCGGCGAACCACGTCGATCGACTCATGCCAGAGCTCCACGTCGATGTCGGGCGGCGGCGTCGGCGGGATCGCGATCGCGTCGGGGGTGATCCGCACCCCGCCCACATCGCCGACGAATGCGACGGAGTCGCGACGAAAGCAGACGTGATGGGAGGCGTGGCCGGGCGTGTAGGCCACCTCGTAGCGGTCCAGCACGGTCTCGCCGCCGGTGAGCACCCGCAGGTTCTCCTCGGGCACTGGCAGCATCTCGCCCCACAGCCGCTCCATGTTGTCCCCGTAGAGCCGCCTGGCGCTGTTGTAGAGGCGCTCGGGCTCCGCCATGTGGCGGGCGCCGCGCTCATGGACGTAGACCGGCAGGTCAGGCCAGCGGCGCACCAGCGAGCCGGCGGCGCCCGCGTGGTCGAAGTGGATATGGGTCAGCAGCAGCGCGGACGGGCGGGTATCGCCCAACCCCTCCAGCAGCGTGTCGAGCGTGGAGCTCGGCCCGCAGTCGACGATCACCTCGCCGTCGAGCCACGCGCCGATCACGCGCGGACGCCCGAGGTGCATGAGGTCGATGATCCGCACGCGCCGGTTAGCTCTCGCGGCGGCGGGCCGCGTCGGACGACGGCGGGATGATCCGCGTCGAGTCGTCCTGGGACAGCGTGATCCGCTCGGTCGGATCGATCGGCACGGTCGGGTCCTCGGCCTCGTGGGCGCCGGCGGGGCCGTCTGCATGCGGGCCGCCGACGTCGCCGGCGGGCCCCTCGTCGCGGTCGGCGTCGACAGCCTCGGCGGCCTCCGCGTCCGGCGCCTCCTCGGGGCCGGAAGCCTCGGCGTCAGCGCCCTCGGCGGGCAGCTCGGTCGGCGCCTCGACCTCCATCAGCCCCTCGTCATGCTCGGTGGGCGCCTCGACCTCCATCAGCCCCTCGTCATGCTCGGTGGGCGCCTCGACCTCCATCAGCCCCTCGCCACCGGGCTGCCGATCGTCGAACGGCGGCGCCAGGGGCTCGGCGGCGGCCTGGTGGTCGGTGATCGCCGGCGGGCGCGTCTCCTCGTCGGGGAACCGCCCCGCCGCGTCGCGTGCGACCGCCAGCAGCTGTCCGGACAGCGTCTCGGCGTCGGCGACGATCCGCGCGCGCTCGGCCCATATCCGGTCCGCGTCCGCATCGAGCTCCCGGACGCGGCGTTCGGCCGCCTCGATCATCGTCAGGCCCTCGCGCCGGGCCCGCTCGAGCCGGTCCTCGGCCTCCATCCGCGACTGCGCGGTGATCTTCTCCGCCGTCTCGTGAGCGCGCTGCAGCACGCCCGTGATCTGGTCGCCGACCCGCTCCAGCGCGCGCCGGACCGCCGCCTCGGGCGAGCGGGTGGCGTGCAATTCCGCGACCAGCCGCGTCATCTGGTCGACGTAATCGTCGACCGCGTGCCGGTCATAGCCGCGCAGCGCGCTCGGGAACTCCGCCTCGACGAGCGCCAACGGGTCGTCGGGGAGCGTCTCAAGCGGCGCCGTGATCTCCTGGAGGAGCGCGTGCTCGCTGGCTGCTGAGCTCTGATCGGGCATTTGAATCCTTGCGGCCGGGGTCGCGAGATGCGCGGCCGACGTGTGTCGATTCTCGCACGTCGGGCCAAGAGGGCTCCCGTACGATGTGGCGATGAGCGAGTCGGAGAGCCCGCGCCTGCCCGAACGCGACCGGCCGTGGGTGATGCGGACCTACGCCGGGCACTCCGACGCCGCGCGCTCCAACGAGCTGTATCGACGCAACCTCGCCAAGGGTCAGACGGGCCTGTCGGTGGCCTTCGATCTGCCCACCCAGACCGGCTACGACCCCGATCACGAGCTTGCCCGCGGCGAGGTCGGCAAGGTCGGCGTCTCGATCGCCCACCTCGGCGACATGCGGACGCTGCTCGACGGGATCCCGCTCGACGAGATGAACACCTCGATGACGATCAACGCCACGGCCGCATGGCTGCTGTCGCTGTACATCGTCGCCGCCGAGACCCAGAATCCGCCCATCGGGCCCCAGCGGCTTCAGGGCACGACCCAGAACGACATCCTCAAGGAGTATCTGAGCCGCGGCACCTACGCCTTCCCGCCGGGCCCGAGCATGCGGCTGATCGCGGACATGATCGCCTACACGGTCGTCCACGTGCCCCGCTGGAACCCGATCAACATCTGCTCCTACCACCTGCAGGAGGCGGGCGCCACGCCCGTCCAGGAGATCGCTTACGCGATGTCGAACGCGGTCGCGGTGCTCGACGCCGTGCGCGAGCGGGTCCCCGCGGATCTGATGGATCAGGTGTTCGGCCGGATCTCGTTCTTCGTCAACGCCGGCGTGCGGTTCATCGAGGAGCACGCCAAGCTGCGCGCGATGTCCGAGCTGTGGGACGAGCTCGGCCGCGAGCGCTACGGCGTCGATGACCCGCGCCAGCGGCGCTTTCGCTATGGCGTGCAGGTCAACTCGCTGGGCCTCACCGAGGCCCAGCCGGAGAACAACGTGTACCGGATCGCCCTCGAGGCGCTCGCGGTGACGCTCGGACGCTCGGCCCGCGCCCGCGCCCTGCAGCTTCCCGCCTGGAACGAGGCGCTCGGTCTCCCCCGCCCCTGGGACCAGCAGTGGTCCCTGCGTCTGCAGCAGATCCTCGCCTACGAGACCGATCTGCTCGACTACCCCGACATCTTCGAGGGATCCCACGTCATGGAGGGCCTCGTCGCCGAGCTCGCCGAAGGCGCCCGCGCGGAGATGGAACGGGTGGCGGAGCTCGGCGGGGCGGTGCTCGCGGTCGACTACATGAAGTCGTCGCTCGTGGAGTCCCATCGCGAGCGCTGGCGCCGGATCGAGTCCGGCGAGCTCACCGTGGTCGGCATGAACCGCTTTGACTCGACCGAGCCGTCCCCGCTCACCGCGGACGCCGACGGCGGGATCATGGTCGTCGACCCGGCCGTCGAGTCCGAGCAGCGGGCCGCACTCGAGCGCTGGCGATCGCAGCGCGACGACAACGCCGTCCGCGAGGCGCTCGGGGCGCTCGCCGCCGCGGCAGCCGACCCCGAGATCAACATCATGGAGCCGTCGATCGCGGCGGCGCGCGCCGGGGTGACCACCGGCGAGTGGTCGCAGACCCTGCGCGACGTCTTCGGCGAGTACCGCGCCCCAACCGGGGTCGGCGAGGCGAGCGCGGTGGCGGGCGGCGATCTGTCCGATCTGCGCGACGAGGTCGAGCGGGTGAGCGATCTGCTCGGGCGCAGGCTGAAGTTCCTCGTCGGCAAGCCGGGCCTCGACGGGCACTCCAATGGCGCCGAGCAGATCGCCGTGCGTGCGCGTGACGCCGGCATGGACGTCGTCTATGAGGGGATCCGGCTGACCCCCGCGCAGATCGCCTCCTCCGCCGCCCAGGAGGGCGTTCACGTGGTCGGGCTCTCGATCCTCTCGGGCTCCCACGCCGAGCTGATCCCGTCGGTGCTGGCCGCGCTGCGCGAGGCCGGGATCGGCGACACCCCGGTCGTCGTCGGCGGCATCATCCCCGACGCCGATGCGTCGGCGCTGCGCGAGCAGGGCATCGCAGCCGTCTACACGCCGAAGGACTGGGATCTCAACCAGATGATGCGCGGCATCGTCACGCTGGTCGCCGAGCGCCACGGCATCGACGCTGCCGCGGCGGTGTGAGCGACCGCGCCGAGGCAGCGAGGCTCGCCGGGCGGCTGCGCGAGGGCGATCTCGCCGTCGCCCCCGCCGTGCTCAACCTGCTCGAGGGCCGCGGCGAGGGGGACCGGGCAGCCTCCCAGGCGCTGCAGGCGGCGCTCTCCCCCGCGGAGCTCGGGCGAGAGGCACCGGGCGCGATCGTCGGGATCACCGGACCGCCGGGCGTTGGGAAGTCGAGCCTGCTCTCGCGCCTTGCGCGCGTCTGGCGGGCCGCAGCGCGCACGGTGGCCGTGCTCGCGGTCGACCCGAGCTCGCGGCGGTCGGGCGGCGCACTGCTCGGCGATCGGGCCCGGATCGAGCGCGACGCAGACGACGACGGGCTGTTCATCCGCTCCACCGCCGCGGGGGACCGCCTCGGCGGCCTGGCCCCCGCCACCCGCGCGGCCGCCTCGGTGCTTGCGGTCAGCTTCGATCTCGTCGTGGTCGAGACGGTCGGGGTCGGTCAGTCGGAGACCGACGTCGCGGACCTCGCCGACACGGTCGCGGTCGTCGTCCAGCCCGGGTCGGGCGACGTGCTGCAGTTCCTCAAGTCCGGGATCATGGAGATCCCCGACGTGCTCGTCGTCACCAAGGCCGACCTCGGCCGCGCCGCCCTGCGTACCCAGGCCGACCTGCGCGCCGCGCTGCGCTCGCTGGACAGCCGCGACACGCCCGTCGTCGCCGTCTCGAGCGCCGCGCCGCCGACGGGGATCGACGACCTCGTGGCCGCGCTTGACGGCCATCGGGACTCCATCGACGTCGCCGCCAGGCGCCTGGCGAGCCGCCGCCACGCCGCGGTGGCCGATGTCCACGCGGAGCTGGGCGATCGCGGCCTGCGCGCGCTCGGCGGCCGGCGCGCCGCGCTCGCGTTGCTGGGCGGCTGGGATCCGCTGCTGGACGCCGCCACGCTGGCGCGGATGCTGCGAGAGCGGGTGCTCGCGTGAGCGATCGAGAGTGGACCGCCGCTCGGATCGTGCGCCCTCGTGGCGAGCTGGTCGACGGGGCCACGGCGTTGCGCGCCTGGCGCGCGGACGATCTCGAGCCGCTGGCCGAGCTCTGCCAGGATCCTGAGATCTCTCGCTGGACCGGCGTGCCCGCCGTCTACGGGCGCGAGGACGCCCGGTCCTTCATCGAGTCCAGCGAGACCTCGCTCCACGCGGGGCGCAGTCTCGATCTCGCGATCGCCGAGCCGGGAGGCGGCCCGCTCCTCGGCTCGATCTCGCTGATGCGATTCACCTGGCCCGACCGTCGCGGCGAGGTCGGCTACTGGCTCGGCGCTCCGGCGCGCGGCCACGGGCACGCGACGCGGGCGACGCGCCTGATCTGCGGCTGGGGTCTGCGAGAGCTCGGCCTCGAGCGCATCGAGCTATTTGCCGCCACGGCAAACCTGCGCTCGCAGGCGGTCGCCGAGCGAGCCGGGTTCACCCGCGAGGCGGTGCTGCGCGATCACGGCCGCGGACCGGAGCCGGAGAGCCGTGTCGACATGGTCTGCTTCGGCCTGCTGGCGGGCGACCCGTCGGCCCGGGCTCAGACCTGAACGGGCGCCGTGGCCTCGTCGAGCGTGGCGACGGTCGCATCGGCCCAGGCGAGCGCATCCATATAGCGCTCGCAGCTATGCGGGGACAGACTCTCGGCGAGGTCGAACGAGCCCTCCTCGAGCGCGAGCACCGCGCCGAGCAGGTGTCCGAGCGGGCCGGCGTGGTCGATCAGGGCATCGCGCATGCTCGGAGGGAACGGCAGCGCGGCGAGAGCGTCCTCCAGCGTCGAGTCGGTGAGCGCGTCCATCACCGAGAACAGCCCCAGCGTGAATCGCTCCGGCGCGCTCGAGGTCTGACCGTGGTCGGCCAACTCGCAGAACCGCGCCCTCACGAGAGCCGTGCGGGTGAGCTCTGAGCGCTCGTGCGCCAGGCCGGCGAACGCGGTGAGCGACGCCCAGCGACGCAGATGAGCCGGGCCGAGCAGCGTCAGCGCCTGGGCGACGGAGCTGATCACATGTGGCATCCCCACCGAGGCCGAGTTGATGTAGCGCAGCAGGCGCACGCTCAGCCCGACGTCGACGATGACGTCGTCGCGGATCTCCTCGGGTGTCGTGCCCGGATCCTGCAGTCGGCAGAGCAGCCGCATCAGCGACGCGCGGCCCACGTCGATCCGGCGGCTGGAGAGCAACTCAGGCCGCCGGTAGAAGAACCCCTGAAACCGATGGCAGCCGAGCGCGCGGGCGAACGCGTGGTCCTCGTGACTCTCCACCTTCTCCACGAGCAGTTCGGCGCCGAGGTGGCGCAGCCGCGCGACGTGATCGGTCAGCCCGTCGCGGCCGAGCGCCATCAGGTCCAGCTTGATCACATCGACGTGCCCCAGCAGGCGGTCGCTGTCCGTGCCGAGCTCGAAGTCGTCGAGGGCGACGCAGAACCCCTGCTCGCGCGCCTCGATCACGGCCGCGACGAACGCGTCGTCGATCTGCTGGTTCTCCAGGATCTCGAGGCCGACGCGCTCAGGGGGAAGCATGCTCACGAGGCCGTTGAGCAGGAAGTCACGCGAGACGTTGATCCAGGCCAGCTTGGTGCCGACGACCAGGTCGAGCCCCAGCTCGGTCAGCGTGTCGAGCACGACGCGGGTCGTCGCCGCCTGGTGATCGGAGACGTTCGCGACGGTGACCGGCGGGTCGCGGAACAGCAGCTCGTAGCCGACGACCTCGAGGTCACGGTCAAAGATCGGCTGCCGGGCCACGTACGCGTTGCTCATCGGTCGTTGAGGAATTCGGCATCGCTCCGTGGCGACTTGAGTTCATACACCCGTCATCGATATATGTCCGACCGCCGGCCGGTGGGCCGGGGCCACGGCGTGCATGGGCCGCCGTGATGCGCGGGGAAGGAGTGCCCGGGTAGCACCTATGCGGGCTTGGCCCGGTGTGTGGCGGACGCGCGCATAGGTAGCCTTTTGTCCATGGATGCGGAGCTTCTGCGCGACGGGCACGGCCGGCTGATCGGCGACCTGCGGGTCTCGGTCACCGACCGCTGCAACTTCCGCTGCCAGTACTGCATGCCCGCCGAGGGGCTGCCCTGGCTGGAGCGCAAGGAGATTCTCAACTTCGAGGAGATCACGCGGATCGTCTCGTTGTTCACGGCGATGGGGGTCGGCGACGTGCGCCTGACCGGGGGCGAGCCGCTCGTCCGCCGGGAGTTCCCGCGCCTGGTGTCGATGCTGCGAAAGGTTCCGGGCATCAACGAGCTCTCGGTGACCACCAACGGCTTCCTGCTCGGCCGCGACGCGGCGGCACTGGTCGCCGCCGGCGTCGACCGCTTCAACGTCTCGGTCGATTCGCTGCAGCGCGACCGCTTCTACGAGCTGACCCGGCGCGACGCGCTCACCCAGGTGCTGGCGGGGCTGGAGCTGCTCGCCACCTTCCCCGAGGCCCACCCGATCAAGGTCAACGCGGTCGCGATGCGCGGCTTCACCGAGGAGGAGGTCCTGCCCTTTGCGCGGCTGGCGCGCTCGACCTCCTACGAGGTGCGGTTCATCGAGTTCATGCCGCTGGACGCCGACCGGGCGTGGACTCGTTCACAGGTCCTCACCGGCGAGGAGATCCGCGCCGCGATCGACGCGGTCTATCCACTCGTCGCCGAGCCGCGCGAGGCGAGCGCCACCGCCCGGGTCTTCCGCTTCGCCGACTGCGAGGGCCGGATCGGCTTCATCAACCCCGTCTCCGAGCCGTTCTGCGCCGATTGCAACCGTGTCCGCCTCACCGCCGACGGCCGCCTGCGCACCTGTCTGTTCTCGCTGAACGAGACCGACCTGCGCGGGCCGCTGCGTGACGGGGCCAGCGACGAGGAGATCACGCAGGTGATCCGCGACGCCGTCTGGCGCAAGGAGCTCAAGCACCACGTCGGCGAGCCCGGGTTCATCCAGCCCGCGCGCTCGATGTCGGCAATCGGCGGCTGAGCGCTGCCCGCCACAACCCAGAGTTCACCTGGGCGCAATATCGGTCGCGGATGATTCCCGCGGCCATGCGACCGGGTTCAGTCCGATGATCGTGCTGATGGCGTTCGCGTTCGTGGCGGGCGCGGGCACCGCAATCACGCCGTGCGTACTGCCGGTACTGCCCGCCATCCTGTCGGCGAGCGCCGTCGGCGGCCGGCGACGCCCACTGGGCATCGTGCTCGGCCTGGCGATCACCTTCACGGTGACGATCGTCGCGCTCGCGCGGATCGTGTCGGGCGTCGGAATCGGCGGCACCACGGCGCGGACGGTGGCGATCGTGGTGCTGATCGCCTTCGGTGCGGTGATGCTGATCCCGGCGGTCGCCGAGCGCGTGCAGGCGCCGCTGTCGCGGCTGGCGCGGTTCGGGCCGCGGACGCGGGGATCCGGATTCCTGTCCGGGCTCGGCGTCGGCGCCGCGCTCGGTTTCGTCTGCGCCCCGTGCGCCGGGCCGATCCTCGGCGCGGTCATCTCGGTGAGCGCCTCCACCGGCGGCCCGAGCGCTCGGGTCGTCCTCGTCGCGATCTCGTTCGCCCTCGGCCTGTCGCTCGTGCTGCTCGTCTACGGCTTCGCCGGGCGTGCGGTGCTCGACCGCCTGCGCCGGCGGCTGCGCGGGCATGTGGTGGAGCGGGTGCTCGGCGCCGTGCTGGTGGTCACCGGCGTGGCGATGGCGTTCAACCTCGACGTCCGCTTCGAGAACCTGCTGGCTCGCCACGCCGGCAGCCTGCCCGCGATCTTCACCGACCCGACAAAGGGGCTTGAGAGCTCGCACGCGGTCGAGAGCCGTCTGGCGTCGCTGCGGCCTGCGTCACGGTTCGCCGAGCGCCAGCGGGCGGCGGAAGCCGCATCGCACGGTCAACCCGGCTCGTCCTCGGAGAGCGTTGCCTGGGCCATCAGCGGGGTCAAGACGCCGACCATCGCCAACCTCGGCGCCGCGCCCGACTTCCGCCAGACCGAGGACTGGTTCAACACGCCGGGTGGCCGGCCGCTGACGCTTCGCTCGCTGCGCGGCCACGTCGTGATCGTCGACTTCTGGACCTACACCTGCATCAACTGCATCCGAACGCTGCCCTACCTGAAGGGGCTGTACGCGACCTATCACCGCGACGGGCTGGAGATCGTCGGCGTCGAGACGCCCGAGTTCACCTTCGAACAGGACGCCGGAAATGTCCGTGACGCGATCCAGGCCGACGGCATCCACTACCCGGTCGTCCAGGACAACCGCTACGGGACCTGGAACGCCTACAACAACCAGTACTGGCCGGCGGACTACTTCATCGACGCCAAGGGCGACGTCGTCCACACGCAGTTCGGCGAGGGCGACTACACCTCCGACGAGGCGCTCGTCCGCGAGCTCCTCTACGAGGCGGGACACCATCACCTGCCGGCCCCGATGACCGCCACCGCGATGATGCCGTCCCGAGGGCTGGACACGCCGGAGACCTACCTGAACCCCGAGCGCTCCAGCCTGCTGCAGCGGCTGGACCAGGGCACCGCCGTCTACACGTACTCCAAGGCGCTCACGCTCAACCAGTTCGCCCTCAACGGCAGCTGGACCGCCACCAAGCAGTACATCACCCCCGCGAGCGGGCAGGCGACGATCCGCGGCAGCTTCCAGGCCCAGCACGTCTATCTGGTGCTCACCTCGGTGGGCGACCGGCCACGCCGGGTTCAGCTGCTGCTCAACGGGCGGCCGCTCACCGCCGCTGAGGAGGGCGCCGACGTGCACAACTCGACCGTGGTGGTGCGCGGCCAGCGCCTCTACAACCTGCTCTCGCTGCCCGCCGACGAGATGGGCACCGTGACCGTCAAGGTGCCGCGGGGCGTCGACGCCTACGACTTCACCTTCGGCTAGCGCCACCGGGGGCCGCCCGCGACTGCCGGGCCGCCGGGGCGCGCGCCGCACCGCGCCATCGGCCCCTGCCGGCGAGCGCTCCGCTCAGACGCGGAGGCGTGGACGGTTGGAACGAACACCACAATGAAAGTGACCACGGGGGCCAAGCGCAGCTCGCGGGGCCGGCGACCGGGGGGTGAAACCCTGCCGCCGGAGGCTCTACCTGCATTGGGCACTTTCACTGAAATCCGCAAGGCAGATCGCCCGAATCTCCCATCGTCCAGTACGGGCACGTCACCCGGGCGCAGCTGCTGGCGCTCGGCGTCGCCCCTGGGCACCATCTGCCTAGCTGGATGTCGACCCGCGGGACACCTCATCGTCGTCCACGCGCGGCGTCTACGCGGTCAGCTATCCACGTGTCGAGCCCATGGCCCGGGCAATGGCGGCGGTTCTGGCATGCCGGGCCCGGGTGCGATGCCTCAGCCACGAGTCGGCGCTCGCGCTCTGGCGGACTGCGCCGGTGGCCCGCGCGAGCCTGAAGTGACGGCTCAGCCCGCAGCGAGTCCGGCCGACCAGGCATCACGGCCCACCGCTCCACGACGCTCACACCGGCCGACACGACCGTCCAGCTGGGCGTCCCCGTCACCCGGGCGGCCCGGGCGATCCAGGACATCCGCTCCCGCCTGACCGAGCGCCAGTACACCCGGCTGGCCAACGACGCCCGCCTCAAACGTGTCGTCTCCGGCGACGAGACCAGAGTCCTGCTGGGCCACGCACGCAACCCCACTGAGAGCGGCCATGAGGACGACTTTCAGCGGTTCATCGACCGATATGGGCTGCCGCAGCCGCTGACCAACGTATGGATCGGGGAGCGCCGGGTCGACGCCCTGTGGCCCGAGGAGAAGGTGATCGTCGAGGTGGATGACTACGGGACGCACGGTGATCCGGCGACGTTCCAGTCCGATCGCGACCGTGACAACGAGCACCTGGACCGGGGGTTCGTCACCCGGCGCCTCACCGTCGAGCGCTTGGACGCCGGACAGGCGGCCCGGCTCACCCGCCTCATCCTCAGCCGGCGCGCACCATCGCCTCCGCCCGCGCCAGATCCTCCAGGGTGTTGACGTTCAAGAGCGTCCGCTCCGGATCGGGGACCGGCACCGCAACCGCCCCCAGGGCGGCCACCGCCGCGCGCGCCGGTCGCCCCCCGGCGACCGCCAACCCCAACTCCGAAGCCACCGACGCCGGATAGACCCCCAGCAGCGGCTGCCCCTCCGCAACCACCACCGAGGAGCACCCCCGCGCGGCGGACACCACGGCCCGCACCGCGTCTGCGCAGAACGGCAGGTCGACCGGGCACACGAGCACGTCTCTGCCCCCCGCCCGCGAGAGCGCCCAGGCGACCCCGGCGAGCGGATGCACCGGCTCGGCCGGCTCCCGCCACACCGACACTCCGCTCAGCCAGGGAACGGCGGCGCCCTCCTTGACGGTGACGGCGACCTCACCGACCACCTCCCCCAGCGCCTCGGCCACCCACGCCACGAGCGGCCGTCCGCCCAGCTGGATACCTCCCTTGTCCCCTCCCAGACGGCGTCCCGCTCCGCCCGCAAGCACAACCCCGAGCGGGTCCGGAGAGACCGTGTCACCGACCGTCACGGGCCGAGCGTAGACCGCTCACACCGGCTGCGCGCGGTGCCCCTCCAGGTCGGGCGCAGGATGGGCGGCCAGCAGCGCCTTGGTGTACTCGTGCTGCGGGTTGTGGAACACCGTGGCCGTCTCCCCGATCTCCACGATCCGCCCGAGGTTCATGACGGCCACGCGGTCGGCCACCTCGGCGATCACCGCCAGCTGATGGGCGACGAACAGGATCGCGACCCCGAGCTCGTCACGCAGGTCGAGGAACAGCGACAACAGCTGGGCCTGGACTGAGACGTCGAGCGCACTCACCGCCTCGTCGGCGATGAGCAGCTCCGGGTCGACGGCGAGCGCTCGGGCCACCGCCACGCGCTGGCGCTGACCGCCGGACAGCTCACGCGGCTTGCGCGCCGCCATCGCCGCACTGAGATGCACACGCTCGAGGATCGTTCTCACGAATACCTCGCCGTTCTCGCTGCCGGGCCGGTGGTGCACCCGCCCCGCCTCCAGCAGCATCGCCCCGACGCTCATCCGCGGGTTGAGTGAGGAGTACGGGTCCTGGAAGACCATCTGCATGCGGCGACGAAGCTCACGCAGCTGCCGTCGGTGGGCGGCCCTGACATCGACGCCGTCGAGTTCGATCTCGCCCGAGTCGGCCTCGACCAGCCGGATGATGCAGCGTGCCAGGGTCGTCTTGCCACTGCCCGAGCCGCCTGCCAGGCCGAGGATCTCGCCGCGGCTCAACGAGAACGACACGTCTTCGACGGCGCGGTGAACCTGACCCTGGCGCGCCACCGTCTCCCGGACGGAGCGCTGCAGCGCGAACCCCTTGGTGAGGTTCCTCACCCCGAGCAGCTGCGTGTCCGAGCTCATGGCACCGCCTCCGAGGTCGCCGTCTCCGGGCCCGCCTTGGCGGGCGCGCTCGCCCGGCCGGACGCGAGCGGACGCTTGGGGCAGGCGCTCTGGTGCGCCGGTCCCACCGCCCGAAGCGTCATCTCGATCTCGGTGCAATCGGACTCGGCGTAGGCACAGCGAGGAGCGAACACACATCCATCCAGCTCCTCACCGAGCTCTGGTGGCCGGCCGGCGATGCCGCCGCGGCGCCGCGGGTGGCCGGCCGAGCTGAGCTCGGGCACGGACTGCAGCAACGCCTTGGTGTAGGGATGCTCGGGCGCGCGGTAGATCGTGGCGATGTCGGCCGTCTCCACGATGTGGCCCCCGTACATCACCGCCACTCGATCACACGTGCGCGCGATCACGCCGAAGTCGTGGGACACGAGCAGCACCGCCATTCCGCGCTCGGCGCGCAGGCGCTCCACCAGATCGAGGATCTGCGCCTGCGTCGTCACATCCAGCGCGGTGGTCGGCTCGTCGGCGAGCAGCAGACGCGGCTCCGAGGCCGTCGCCAGCGCGATCATCACGCGCTGGCGCATCCCACCGCTGAGCTCATGCGGATAGCTGAGCGCCCTCCGGCGGGGATCGGGGATCCCCACTCCGTCCAGCAGCTCGATCGCCCGCTCGCGCGCCTGGGTCCGCCCCAGCCCGCGGTTGACACTCAGGGTCTCGGCCAGCTGGCGCCCGATGCGGTGGACCGGGTTGAGCGAGCGAAACGGGTCCTGGTAGATCATCCCGGCCTCATGGGCGCGGAAATCGCGCAGCTGCTTCTCGCTCATCGCCAGCACGTCGCGGCCCTCGAACGCGATCCTCCCGCCCGCGATCCGGCCGGGCTGATCGATCAGGCGCATCACCGCGCGGCAGGTGAGCGACTTGCCTGAGCCCGACTCACCGACCAGGCCGACGATCTCGCCCGCGGCGACGGACAGGCTGACGTCCTTGACGGCGGTGAGCGGTTCGTCCGTGGTGCCGAAGTCGACCCGGAGGTTCTCTATCTCCAGCAGGCCGCTCATGCGCTGCCTCCGTGGCGTCGGCCGTCGGACAGTCCATCGCCGAGCAACCCCGCGCCGATGCCGAACAGGACGACGACCAGACCCGGCAGCGTGGCCACCCACCAGGCACTCAGCAGGGTGTTCTGCCCGTCGGCGATGATCGACCCGAGCTCTGCGTTCGGCGGCTGGGCGCCGAGCCCGAGATAGGCGAGGCTGGCGAGCAGCAGCAGGTTGACGACCATGTCGAGCGTCGAGTAGATGAGCGCCGCCCGCATGAGGTTCGGGATCGCGTGGCGGAGGATCGCGCGGCGGTCGCTGTAGCCCAATGCCTTGGTGGCGAGCATGAACGGCTGCTCGCGCATGACGAGCATCTCGGAGCGCGCGAGGCGCGCGTACAGCGCCCAGGCGACGATCGGCACACCGATCAGCACCCCCTCGACCCCGGGGCCGACGATCGCGATCACGGCGATCACGAGCACCATGAACGGGAACGCGATCATCACGTCGGCGATGCGGGACACGATCGCGTCGACGACGCCGCCATACCAGCCGGCCGCTGCCCCCACGAGCACTCCGATCGGCAGCGGGACATAGGTGACGAGGATGATGATGCCCAGGTCGAGCCGCAGGGCGTAGAGGGTGCGGCTGAACACGTCGCGCCCCTCGGCGTCGGTCCCGAACCAGTGCTTGCCCGACGGTCCGGCCAGCAGGTTGGCGAAGTCCAGCTGGTTCTCGCCGGACGGCGCGATCAGCGGTGCGATCACCGCCAGCAGCACGAGGAACAGCAGGATGGAGGCGCCGACCTTCGCCTGCAGCGGCATCCCCCAGACGGCGCGGACGATCCGCCGCGGCCAGCTGCCCGTGCTCGGCGAGGGTGAGGGCCCCGCGGGGACCAACGGCGCGCCGGCCCCGGGGACGAGGTCGACGGCGCTCATCGCCCACCCAGCCTGACGCGCGGATCCAGCGCCGCCTGCATCAGGTCAGCGGCGAGGCTCGCGAACACCACCGCGGACCCGGCGAGCAGCGAGATCGCCTGCACGAGCTGATAGTCGCGCTTCTCGACCGCGCCGAACAGCAGAGAGCCCAGACCCGGGATCTGGAAGACCTGCTCGACGACGAGCGTGCCGCCGATGAGGAAGCCGATGTTCACCGACAGCACCGTGAGCGTGTTCATGACCGCGTTGCGCAGCGCGTGCCGGGTGACGATCCGTCGCATCGACAGCCCGCGCGAGCGGGCGGCGTCGATGTAGTCGCTGCCGAGCACCTCGAGCAGGCTCGAACGCAGGGTGCGCACGACGACAGTCGCCAGCGGCAGACCGAGCGTCAGCGCGGGCAGCAGGAGCGTGCGCAGGATTCCCCCGACCCCGCCGGTGTAGCCGGAGACCGGCAGCCACTTCAGCTCCAGCCCGAACACGAGGGCGAGCAGCAGCCCCAGCCAGAAGGCCGGCATGGCGAACATGAAAGTCGTCCCCAGCCGGATGACGTTGTCGAGCACGCCGTTGGGGTGCAGCGCCGCGTAGATCGCCAGCGGGAAGCCGATCAGCACCGACAGCAGCAACGCATAGATGATCAGCGCCGCGCTCGGGCCGATGCGACCGTTGATCGCCTGCCCGACCGGGATGCCGAGGGAGTAGGACTGACCGAGGTGCCCTTGGAACGTGTGCGAGATGTAGGCCCCGAACTGCGTGAGCAGCGGCCGGTTCAGTCCAAGCTGATCACGGATGCGGTTGATCGCCGCCGGGGGGGCGTTCCCGCCGAGCACCGCTCGGACGGGATCCCCCGGGACGAGATGGATGATCAGGAAGGTGGCGATCATGAGGCCGAACAGCACGACCACGGCGAGCGCCACCCTCCGGACCAGATAGATCAGCACCGGCGGTCTCCCGGACCGGCGCCGAGGTGCGGGTCGCCGGTCAGCTCTTGCCCTTGGCGATCCACGTGTCCTCCAGATGGTCAGAGCCGAGCGCGTCGATGTCCGTCCCGCACGTCGTCGCCGAGTGGGCGTTGACGAACGGGAGATCCATGACGTTGATGACCGGCGTCTGGTCCATCAGCGCCTGCTGGATCTTCGGCCACTCCTGCGCCCGTGCGGACTCGCTGATCGTGCTCTTGAACTTGAGCACCATCGCCTGGATCGTCGGGTCACGCCAGTAGGAGAAGAACCCCTTCAGGCCGTTGTTCCAGTCGGTGAGGAAGTCGGCGTACTCGTCGGGGACCACGACGTCGCTGGTGAACGAGGCGAACGGGAAGATCAGCTGATAGGACCCCGCGTTCCACTGTGTGGTGTTCGTGGCCGGATCCTCCTGGAGCAGCTTGACCTTGATCCCAATCGCGGCGTACTCCTGTTGCATGAGCAGCACGAGCTGGGTGTAGTAGTCATATCCGGCCGGGTACTTCAACGTGACCGAGAACCCATGCGGATACGGCGACTTGGCCATCAGCGCTTTCGCCATCTTGACGTCGTAGGGGTAGGGGTGAACGACGCTGTCCGGCGCGTTGTAGCGCAGACCCATCAACACGCTGTTCGGGATCTGTCCCAGGCCATGGAAGATGTCCTTGTTCATCTCCTGGCGGTTCAGGGCGTACTGCATCGCCTTGCGCACGTCGAGGTTCTGCAACGGCTTGTCCTGATGGTTGAGCCACAGGCCCAGGAAGAGCGGCACCTTGGCCGCCTGCACGCTGATGTTGGCGTCCTTGTGCAGCGACGCGATCGCCGAGAACGGCACGCCGTCCATGATCTGAGCCGCCCCACTGCGCAGGGCGAGGATCCGGCTGTCGCTGTTGGTGACGAAGTTGAAGCGGACAGAGTTGAGGTAGGGCTTTCCCTTCTCCCAGTAGTACGGGTTGCGCACGAACGTGATGTGCGAGCCGCGGACGAAGCTCTTGACGGTGAACGGCCCGGTTCCGACCGGATGGTTGTAGAAGGCGGCACCCTCCTTGAGCACCAGGTTCTTGGGCAGGATGAATGCCGGGAAGATGCTGATGTCATAGAGGAACGAGGTCTCGCGCTGCGCGAGGTGGAACTGAATCGTCGTGTTGTTGATGACCTTCGACGTGCCATATCCCACCGCGACCGAGCTCATCGCGGTGTTGATCTTCGGGTTGCCGAAGCGGTCAAGGCTCCATTTGACGTCCTCGGCGGTCACCGGCTGACCGTTTGAGAACTTCAGTCCGGGGCGCAGGTGGAACGTGTAGACGAGGCCGTTCTTGGAGATCGTCCAGCTCTTGGCGAGCGACGGCTCGAGATTCGTCGAGCCCTTTGGATCGGACCGGACCAGCCCGCTGTAGATGAGGTTGTCGGCGAAGATGTCACCGTTACCGTTCTTGGGGTCGATCGGGTCCAGGCCGGTTGTGGCGGCCTGGCGGGAGTAGACAAGCGTGCCCCCGCGCACCGGTGGTCCCTGACACACCTTCGCCTTGGACGCTCCATACAGGCTTGCCTGCAGTGACACCTTCTGACTGGAACTGCCGCCGCTGCTGCTGCCGCCGCAGGCGGCAAGTAGCAGGGTCGATGTGATCGCGGCGGCTGCGAACGGTCCGTGTCTGCGCATCATTGTCTCCTCGCGCGTTGGGTGCTCGCGTCGCGCCCCGCGGCGACGCCTTGTGCCTCATTGGTGAGGCGGTCAACTTCCGCCTCGATCAACCGAGCCTGCCGCTCGCGTGTCAGCCGCCCGGGATCGAGCAGCGAATGCAGACTGAAGCCGTCGATGAGTCCGAGCAGCATCTCTGCGATGTCCTCCGGCGAGCGACCCGCGTCGATCTCGCCGTCCTCCTGTGCTTCACCTATGAGCTCGATCAACCGATCGATGAGCTCGGGACCGCGCCGCGCCGGCCGCGGTACCCGTTCGCGGTCGCGGATGGCTCGGCTCCAGTAATTCATCAGGAACTTCGTCTCGAGCTCGCGTTCGGCGTCGAGCGGCAGGTTGTCGAGCACGAGCGACCGCAGCGCGTCAAGGCCACGCAGGCCTGCCAACTGGGACTCCCAGCGCGCCTCGATCCGCTGCAGCGCCAGATCGACCGCCGAGACGAGGATGTCGTCCTTGTCCTTGAAGTAGTGGGCGAGGACCCCGACCGACCAACCCGTCTCCTGCGCCATCCCGCGGATCGTCGCCCCCTCCAGGCCGTCGCGGGCGACGACGCGCCACACCGCCTCCAGCAGCTCCTCGCGACGGAGCTCGTGATCGACGTTCTTGGGCATCAGCTCATTCCGGCCAGCTCGCCGAGGGCCTCGGCCGGCCGCGCGGGCCGGCGCGGCGCCTCGCGCAGGTATTCGAGCGCCTCGTCGATCGTCCGCGCCCCGGCGTCGGAGCCGAGACCGCGGAGGTTCAGTGCGCCGGTCGCACAACCCAGCGCCGCCGCGTCATCCATGCTCCAGCCCGCCAGCCGGGCGACGATCACCCCGGCGCAGAAGGCATCGCCGCACCCGGTGGTGTCGACGACGGGCGCCTCGATGCCCGGCAGCGTCCGCTCTCCTCCATCATCGACGATCAGGCAACCATCCTCCCCGCGCTTGACGATCACGCAGCGCGCTCCCATGTCCCGCAACCGCCGGGCCGCGCTCACGCAGTCGCGGTCGGAGCCGATCGCCAGCGCCTCGGCCTCATTGGGCATCACGATGTCGACATGGGGCATCACCGGCGTGAGCGACGCGATCGCGTCACCGCGGACACCGAGGAAGTCGATCGTGGTCAGCGCGCCGTGTGCGCGGGCCCGCGCCAGCAGCGCGGCCGCCGGCTCCCCGTCGAGCGACGGGAGGGCGGTGAGACCGCCGAGGTGAACCGCATCGGCCTCTTCGATCGCGTGCCAGTCGATGTGATCGCTGCAGAACACGCTGTTGGCGCCCGGCACGTGCCATGCCGGCCGGCTGCCATCGGGGTGGATCGGCAGGATCGTGGACGACGTCTGCACCTCGGCGACGCGATGGAGGCCACCGGCGTCGACGCCGGCCCGCTGCAGCGAGGCGACGACGAAGTCACCCGCGAGGTCCTCCCCGATCGCCCCGATGGCCCGGACGCCGGCGCCCAGGCGGGCGAGGTCGACCGCGGTGCCGCCGGCCGTGCCCGCGGGAGTGGCGCGGATCTCGTCCAGCAGGCGGCTCGTCTGACCCCGGGGCAGATCGGCGACCGGACGGCCGAGCACGTCCATGATGTACGTACCGACTGCGGCCACCGCCGGATGGGACCCTCTCAGGGCGTCGACGTCTGACTCGACCGTCCAGGTCATCCGGCGCTGCCTCCGCCCTCGGACGCAAGCTCGCCAAAGGCGAGGTCGATGCGCTCCAGCGCCTCGTCGATCGTCGCGTCATCGTGCGCCACGGACATGAACCAGTTGTGGACCGGGTGCAGGTAGACGCCGTTGCGAGCGCAGGCGCGCGCCCACGCCAGGACGGTCTGATGGTCACGGTCCTCATCGAAGAGCAGCAGCGGCATCTGCGGCGGACCGGTGACCCGCACCGAGAATCCGTGGCGCGCCGCCTGAGCGCGCAGCCCGGCCTGGAGGCGCTCGCCCGAGGCCCGCATCTTCGCGATCCCGTCGGTCTCCTTGAGCACGCGGATCGTGACCAGCGCCGCCGCCATCGGCGCCGCCGCATACCAGAAGGACCCGGTGGCGGTGATCCGGGAGGCGGCCTCGGCGAGCGGCTCGGTTCCGAACAGCGCGGCGAGCGGATATCCGTTGGCCATCGACTTGCTCCACGCGCTGAGGTCGGGCCGGACGCCATGGGCCGCCCATCCGCCGCGCAGGTCGATCCGGGCCCCGCAGCGGACGTCGTCGATGACCAGCATGGCGCCGACCCGGTCGCAGATCTCCCGGACTCCGCGGGCGAACTCGGGCTCGGCGAGCTGCTGGTCGACGAACACGTGGTGGCGGTGTGGGGTGCAGACGATCGCGGCGACCTGCTCCTCACCTGCGGCGGCGACCGCGGCCTCGACGGAATCGAGGTCGTTGTAGGTGAAGAAGACCGTGTTCGCGTGATCTTCGGCCGTCGTTCCGGGAGACTCGGGTGGGAGCGCCCAGCCACCGATGCCGTGGTAGGAGTCGTGCGCCATGAGCACCTTGGACCGCCCCGTGTGGGCGCGGGCGACGACAACGGCGAGGTCGTTGGTGTCAGTTCCGTTCTTGGCGAACATCGCCCAGTCGGCGTGATCGACCTCGGCGGTGAAGAGCTCGGCGAGCTCCACCATCTCAGGCCCGGGGGTGCTGAGCACGTCTCCCCGGGCGGACGTCGCGGCCGCGGCGGCGTCGACCTCGGGATGCGCGTGCCCGAGCAGGATCGGCCCGAACGCGCACATGAAGTCGATGAACTCCCGCCCGTCGACGTCCCAGGCCCGCGCGCCCTCGCCGCGTGACATGAACTGCGGATAGTCGGGGCCGAGGCGGCGGGTGTTGAGGTGTCCGTACATGCCACCGGGGATGACCCGGCGCGCCCGCTCACGAAGGTCTGCATCGATCGCGCGGCTCGGGCTGACTGGGGTGGTGCTCACACTGTCTCCTGATCTCGCCGCTGATCCGCGACGGCCACTGTCTTTAACTCAGACATCCGACTTAAAATCAACGGCCGGCTGACCAGCCTCACCCGGTCTTGCGGACAGGCGGTCATCCCCGAAGCGCCTCGATCACGGCCGAGAAGACGTGCGCGACCGGTTGCTGAACGGTGTAGTACGTGTAGCCCCAGCGCTCGCGGCGCAGGTGCAGGCGCTCGACGATCTCCTCCACGGAACCGACCAGCGCCACCGGCGAGTCAAGCGCCGTGTCGGGCGAGACCCCCATCGCGGCCGCGAGCGGGGCGATCGCCTCCTGCGCCGCGTCGGTCACCTCCGCGTGCTGCAGCCAGGCATGGAACTCGATCTCGTCGATCCTCGGGCCTGCCGCCTCGCGCACCCAGGCGAACTTCTCGTCAATTCGCTCCGGGGCGGCATCTCGGGCCGCCTCGTCCCTGCGCTCGCTCGTCGGCAGCGACGGATTGACCCCCACGATGTCGGCGTGCTGGGCCGCAAAGGTGAGCATCCGGCGCCCGCCACCCGCGACCAGGATGGGCGGGCCGCTCGGACGGTGAGGCCGTGGCGTGCCGTCGAGCGCGGTGATCGTGTACTCCAAGCCGTCGAAGTCCAGCGCGCCATCCGCGAACAGGCCGCGCAGGACGGCCACGTACTCGATCAGGCGCGTGACCCGAACCCGGGGCGGATCCATCTGGATCCCGGAGGTGCGGTAGTCAGCGACCTGATAGCCGGCACCGAGTCCGACCTCGAGCCGACCGCCCGACAGTGAGTCGATCGAGGCGAGCTCACGCGCCAGCACGGCCGGGTGGCGGAAGTCGACTGCGAAGACCGCGCTGGCCACCCGCAGGGAGGTCGTCGCCGAGGCCGCGGTGGCCATCGCGGTGATCGGCCCGTAACCCTCGTCGAAATGATCCGGGACGAACAGCGTGGAGTAACCGAGCGCCTCCAGATCCTGGGCCGACTCGGCCCAGGTCCGGCCCTCGAAGGGCGCCATCATCTCCACGCCGAAGCGGATCGGCCGCATCTCTGTCTCCTCTCCGTCCCTCCAACCGGGTGTTCCGGCGAGTGGAACGCGGCGTGTTATCTCAAACGTTTGAATTAAAATCAAGTCCGCCCGGCGCATAGACCGGGGTGGGCAGGCCGACGGCGCGCGCCTTGAGCTGCAGCGCGAGGTAGAGCGAGTAGTGACGGACCAGCGCCAGGTTGCCGGCGTGGATCCATAATCCGGGTTGCGCGGTCGGCTTCCACAGGTTGCGCAGCTCCCCCTCCCACGGCCCTGGATCTCGCTCGGTGGCCGAGCCAAGGCCCCAGATCGGGCCGACCCGGGCCGCCACCTCGGGCGACACGAGCTCGGCGATCCACTCGCTCATCGGGCCATAGCCGGTCGCGTAGACGATGAGGTCGGCCGGCAGGAGCGTCCCGTCCTCCAGCACGGCCCCGTCCTTCACCATGCGCTGCACCTGACCTCGAACCAGCCGGACGCGCCCGTCGATGACGAGGTCCGCGGCGCCGACATCGATGTAGTAGCCCGAGGCGCGGCGCAGGAACTTCATCGACATCCCGGTCTCGTCGGGACCGAAGTCGTGCAGGAAGCCGGCGCCGGTGAGCCGGTCGTAGAAGTCGCGGTCGTGCTCCTTGACCTGGTCGTAGATCGCCCGATGGACCTCGGCGGCGAGGCGGTAGGGCAGCGACGCCGAGATGAGATCGGCCCGCTCCGCGTCGATCCCGGAGGCGACGGCCTCTTCGCTGTAGAGCCGCTTGAAGATGATGTCCCGCGCGGTGTCCGATCGCACCACGTGTGTGGAGGAGCGCTGCACCATCGTCACCTGCGCCCCGGCTTCCCACAGCGCCGCGCAGATATCGAACGCCGAGTTGTTGGAGCCGATGACCACAGCCCGGCGTCCCGCGTAGCCGTCCGCGCCCGGATGCGCGGAGGAGTGATGCTGCTCGCCCCCAAACCGCTCCTGGCCAGGGATCACCGGAACGCTCGGGCGGCCCGACAGACCGGTGGCGAGCACGAGCTGGCGCGGCGTGAGCCGGACCTCCTCCCCATCTCGCTGCACCGTCACCGACCAGCGCCCGGCGACCTCGTCATAGCTCGCGGCCCGGGCGGTGGTCGAACCCCAGAAGTCGATGTCCATGACCTGGACATACAGCTCCAGCCAGTCCGCGATCCGGTCCTTGGGGGCGAACACCGGCCACGTGTCGGGGAACGGCAGGTAGGGCAGGTGGTCCATCCACACCGGGTCATGGAGGCACAGCGACTTGTAACGACGGCGCCACTGGTCGCCTGGGCGCGGGTGGGAGTCGACGACGATCGTGGCGACGTCGAGCTGGCGCAGGCGCGCGCCGAGCACGATTCCGGCCTGGCCTCCGCCGATCACCAGCACCTCGGGCTGCACATCGCGCCCCAGCGCGGCCGACTCCTCAGCCCGGCGCTCGAGCCATGAGCGGCGATCGCGGATGGCGCCGTGCTCCACGCCGAGCGGTCGCCGCGGCCCGCGGCGCTCCTCGTGCCCCTCGAGGACCCGCAGCGCGGTGAGCAGGGTGACGGCCGCGCCGTCGCGCAGCCGCACGTGACCGCGGCCGCGACCGGCACGGGTCCGGAACTGCAGCCACGCCTCGACGGTCCCGTCCGCTGCGCACGTGGCCGGCTCGGCGAGTGCGACGTCGCTCAGCTGCGCGGTGGCGAGCGTCGCGTCCAGCATCGCCGCCACCGCGTCGCGCCCTTCGACGGTGACGATGTTCCAGGTCAGGGCGACCAGATCGCGCCAGAAACCCGCCGGATCGAACAGGGCCGCCACCGCGTCGCCCTCGGCGGCCCGGAGCGCCGCGTTGAAGCGATCCAGCCAGCGCTCCGCCTCTTGCGTCGCCTCGGCTGTGCTCATCGCGGCCATCGGGGCGGGGATTCATACACCACCGACGCGCTGCCGTCCACATCCGGACTTGCTTCTTTTTCGGACGTCCGATATAGATCCTCGCCGCAGCGGCCCGTCACCTGGGTGGGTGGCGGACCTCGTGCCTCGTCACCCGCCCACGACCGAAGAACAGGCGCATGAGCCAAGCCAGCCGTGACACACGCATCGACGAGGCGACGGCTCGCGCGCAGCTGGCCGCCACGGGGCGCCGCATGATCGACAGCGGGCTGGTCACCGGGACCGCGGGAAACCTCAGCCTGCGCACCGGCGCCGACGCCGTTGCCATCACTCCCAGCTCGATCCCCTACGACACGATCGACCCCGGCGACATCTGCCTCATGTCGCTCGCCGATGACAGCCAGCTGGACGGCTCACGGGTGCCATCGTCGGAGTGGCCAATGCACCGCGCGATCTATCGCTCAAGCGACGCGGAGGCGATCGTGCACACGCACTCGTTCAATGCGACCGCGGTGTCGGCGATCGTCGAGCAGCTGCCCGCCGTCCACTACTACATCCTCCGGCTCGGCGGCGAGAGCGTGCGGGTGGCCCCGTTTCGGCCGTTCGGATCCCAGGAGCTCGCCAACACCGTCGCCGAGGCGCTCGTGGACCGCAACACCGCGCTGCTGCAGAACCACGGAGCCATTTCCTACGGGCCCACGCTGGAGGAGGCCTACGAGCGAGCGGCGCTGCTCGAATGGCTGGCGATGGTCTATCTCCGCGCCCGCTCGGCGGGCGTCGAACCACGGGCGCTGAGCGCGGAGGAGCTGGAGGGCGTGCGCAGCCAGCAGCACCGCCGCCGCGCGCTGATGACCGAGTCATGACCGCCGCCTCTGGGCGGTTCGCCGTCACGCTCGGGGCGCACATCGTCGACGCGCTCGGCCGGCCGGTCACCGACATCCCTGACGGCCAGGGCCGCCGGATCCTCGAGCAGATCCGGATCACCGCCGCCGGTACTGCGGCCGGAACGAGCGTCGACCTCGCCAAGCTGGGCGTCCCGGTGCGGGCGGTCGGTGCGATCGGCTCAGACACGCTCGGCGTATTCCTCGCCGAGGAACTGCGCCGCCACGGCGTCGACACGCGGGGACTCGTCGCGCTCACCGGCGTTCAGACCGGTGCGAGCATCCTGCCGATCCGGCCCAACGGCGACCGCCCCGCGCTCACCGTGCGCGGCGCGAACGCTCGCTTCGCTGCGACCGACATCGACGGGTCGCTGCTGCAGGACGCCGCCGTGGTCCATCTGGGCGCACCCGACGTCCTGCTGGGACTGTCCCCGGAGGATCTCGCCGGGCTTGCCGCGCGAGCGCGCGCCGGCGGAGCCACGATCACGATGGACGTGCTCACCTCGGGCGAGGACGGAGGACTGGACAGGCTCGCCCCCGCGCTGGCGCACGTCCACTACTTCATGCCCAACGAGGAGCAGGTGCGCGGGTTCACCGGCGAGTCCGACATCGTCGACGCCGCGCGCCGGATCATCGCGCTCGGCACCGAGGCGGTGGTCGTCAGCCGTGGCGCTGACGGCGCGACCATCATCACCGCGGACTCGGCGACCGACCTGCCCGCATACCCGGCGCGCGTGGTGGACACGACCGGTTGCGGCGACGCGGTGAGCGCCGGGGTGATCGCCGGATTGATCCGCGGATGGTCGCTGGCCGACTCGACTCGTCTCGGGCTCGCCGCGGCCTCGCTGGTCATCGGTGGGATCGGGTCCGACGCCGGCATCGTCGACCTGCACCAGACCGCTCGGGTGATCGTCGCCTCCGAGCCGGGCGAGACCGCCGACCGCATCGCCGGCCTGCTTGCGGCAGACGGCACCGGCGAGCGTGACCCGGTCCACTCTCCCCCCTCCTATGACGCTGTGCGCACCCCCGGGGAGTGCCCCTCGACCTGGTCGATGTTCGGCGACGGCGACCGGCTCGGTCTCGTCAACCTTCAGACGCCGGCGCGGATCGCCGCAGCGGCGCGGCTGGTCAGAAGCGGACGGATGTTCAGCCTCAACTCGTCGATCGACGCGATCGATCCTCCGATGTACGAACGCGGCGCCCCCGCACACACCCTGATCCTGGAGAACGGCGGCGAGGGCTTCGACGACAAGATCGACAACTTCTACCCACAGGCGGCCTCGCAGTGGGACGCGCTCTCGCACATGGCGTACAGGCCGGGCATCTTCTACGGCGGCAGGAGCACCGAGGACGTGCAGCAGCACCGCGCGGCGACGATCGAGGCGTGGGCGCAGCGAGGGATCGCCGGGCGCGGCGTCCTGATCGACATCGACGCGCAGCTCGGCGGCGCCGGCGAGGGATTTGATCCGGCGAGCTCCCGCGCCGTCACCGTGGAGGAGCTCGACGCGGCGCGCGAGCGCGCCGGAGTGCGATGGCAGCCCGGCGACATCATGCTGCTGCACACCGGCTATCTGGGCTGGTACCTGCGACAGGATGCCGCGGTCCGCGCGCAGATCGCCGCCGCGGAGCCCCGCTGCGTCGGTCTGGCGCACGGCGAGGAGATGGTCCGCTACCTGTGGGACGCGCACGTCACGGCGATCGCCTGCGACAACCCCGCGATGGAGGTGTGGCCGCCGGCCGGCGGGGAGTTCGGCTCGCTGCACCGGTGCGTGATCGGGCGCTTCGGCCTGGCGATCGGCGAGTTCCTGGTGCTCGATGAACTGGCGGCGGCATGTCGCGCCGAGGGGCGCTACGAGGTCTTCTTCACCGCCGCCCCGCTCAACATCCCCGGCGGCGTCGGCTCGACCGCGAACGCGCTGGCGTTCCTCTGAACCTCAGCCGGCGCGGTCTGCCGCGGACCGGCGCACGACCGCCAGGCCGCCCCGGGCCGGCGCGTTGGCGATCCCGCGGTCGCGCCGGCGCTCGCCCCGCCGCCGCGTCGGCTGCAGGGTGAACTCACGCAGCAGCGTGCGCAGCACGATGTCCATCTCCATGTGCGCAAACGCGGCGCCCGGGCAGCGCCGCGTCCCGCCGCCGAACGGAATCCAGGTGTAGGTGTCCGCCCCGTGGCCCAGGAACCGACCGGGGTCAAAGCGCTCTGGATCGGCGAAGAACCGGGGATCGCTGTGGATCAGAGAAGCGGACACGATGATCTGGCGCCCGCGCGGCACCGTCCAGCCACCGAGCGGGAAGTCGACCCGCGCACACCGGCTGGTCGCCGGGATCACCGGCCGTGTGCGCTGCAGCTCGTGAATCGTCGCCACCCGCAGCTCGCGCCCGTCCCCCGCCCGCGCCTCCTCGGCCAATCGCGCGAGCACGCCGGGATGGCGGCGCAGCCGTTCGACGCCCCAGGCGAGAGTCGTGGCGGTCGTCTCGTACCCGGCCGCGAGCAGGGTCAGCAACTCGTCGGCGATCGCCGTCCGGGACATGCCCGCCCCGTCGTCGTAGTGGGCGCGCATCAGCATCGCCATCACGTCCTCGCGTGAGTCGAGCTCCGGGTCTGCGCGCCCGGCGTCGATCAGGCGCTCGACGATCGCGTCGTATTGGGCGCGCAACCGCCGGAAGCGCCCGCCCGGGCTGCGGGGGCCGAGGTCACGGCGCAGCGGTCGCAGCAGCGCCAGCCGCGAGCCGATCGTCACCAGCGCAGGCAGAACCGAGGCGAGCTCGGAGGCGTCCGCGCCCTGAGCGCCGAACACGGTTCGCAGGATCGCCGCGAGCGTGATCCGCATGAACGACGGCAGGGTGCGGAACTCCTCGTCCTCGGGCCAGCCCGCCATCTCCCGCCGCGCCTCCTCCTCGATCACGCCTTCGTACCCGCGCATGCGCTCGCCGTGGAACGCGGGCAGGATCAGGCGCCGCTCGCGCAGGTGGCGAGCATCGTCCATCGCGAACAGGGATCCCGGGCCCAGAATCTCGCCGAGCGGGCTCGTCTCACCGAAGGACAGCACCTCTCCGGGCGCCTGGAACACCCGCTTGACCAGCTCCGGGCTGGCTGCCAGCGCCACCTCGCCGAAGACGGGGGTCCAGACCGAGAAGAGATCTCCATGACGGCGCTGCAACATCCGCAGCGTCGGTTGGGGCGCGAGCACGAACAACGCTGCCGACAGCGCCCGGGGCAACCGCGAACCGGGGGGCGCCAGCGGGCTCACCGGATCTCCGGGCTCGGGCTCGCGGAGGGCGCGCGCAGGGTCGACGACCGCCATGGGCGGATGGTACACCCTCGTACCCCAAGTATGGGAGCGGTCGCCCTGCGCTTCCTACACTCACTGTGCATGGAGGGCTCGACCGAGGTCCGCAGCTGGCTTCGTTGCTATCGCTGCTGGTCCCAGAACCTCGAGGTGCAGGTGCACTACGAGGGGATCCACCGCATCGACCCCGAGAGCGGGGAGCGCGGAGAGGTCGTCGACGAGATGCAGGAGGCCGTCGTGCAGTGCCTGGAGTGCATGCATGACCAGCCCCACCTCGGCTTCCACAACGGGCGTGTCGAGCCGATTGAGGACCGCTGGGAGCGGATGATCGCCGGGACGCCCTGGGTGGCCTCGTGCACGGTCACCGTCGATGCCGACGACGTCGAGACCTGCTCAGGACCCGAGGCCGGGGACGCCCTCTCCTACGCGGCATTCGGCGACCACGGCACGCGCGAGTTCTTCACCCACGTGCGCTTTCACAAGCACGACGAGGATCGGATCGTCGTGCACCTGCTCGTCGAGCTCTACTCCCGTTCCGCCGAGGAGGCGACCGAGGTGCTCGAGGAGGCCGCGCGCGGCACGCTGGCCATCACCTCGCTGGCCGAGGAGTCAAGGCCGCCGGCCGCCACGGGCGACGAACCCCACTGACGCGGCCGGCCCTCAACTCCGGCGCGGCGCCGGCGCCGGTACAGCCACCCCTCTGAGAAGATGAGCGCCAGTGCCACCGGCACCGTGGCGGGCAGCTCGGAGAGCGCGAAGAACAGCAGGTCGAACAGCCCGGCAAGGAACAGGGTGAGCACGCCCATGCCGAATTGGACCGCGCCGCTGCGGCCCTCGCGCGCGAGCACGCCGCCGAGCAGCGCCGCCACGAAGACGTCGCCGTAGCCGAGCAGGACGTCCTGGAAGGTGATCCCCTGCAACTGGGGCAGGCCCGGCCCCGGCGCGGCGCCCACGAGGACGTTGTTGGGCGCCTGCAGGATGTCGGTGAGCACCAGGTAGCTGTCGCCGGCCGCCATGAGGATGATCCCGATCTTCAACCAGCTGGGCGGGCAGACGCTCGCCAGCAGTACGCCGAGCGTGACGCAGCTGAACGCGGTGAGCAGCGTCGCGGCCCCCTGCCCCCAGATCGTCGAGGGCGAGGCCCAGGCGAGTGCCAGCAGCGGCGCGGCGATCGGCGCCATCCACCAGCGCGCCCCCCGGTTGGCCCAGCCGAACGATGCCGCAGCCAGGATCGGCACCGCGATCAGCGCCAGCCAGGTGAGCCCGTTGGCGGTCGCCGAGGCCGCCTGGATGGCGAACACCACGACCACGATCGATGCCAGCGGCACGAGCGCCCACCATCGGCTCTGCAGGCGCCCGGCAAGCCGGCCGAGCCGGTCCTCGGGCCCCAGCCGGCGCGGCGCCACGACCATCCCCGCCTGCACGACGAGCACGCAGGCGTCGGACGGGATGAAGCCTAGGGACACATCCTGAGGGTACGCACGGACGCACCCTCAGGACGCGTTTTCATCACGAGCTCTTCAGCCGCTCTTCGAGTGCGTCGAGCTGCGCGTGGAGCGCGGCGGGAAGCTTGTCCCCGAACTCCGCGTAGTGCTGCTTCATCTGCGGCAGCTGCGCCAGCCAGCCGGCGGTGTCGACCTCGAGCAGCCGCGTCATCGTCTCCTCGCTCACATCGAGGTCGGTGCGGTCGATGCCCCGCTCGTCGGTCGGCGGCACGAACCCGATCGACGTCTCGACGGCCTCGGAGTCGCCGTTGACCCGGCCGAAGATCCACGCCAGCACCCGCGAGTTCTCGCCGTATCCCGGCCACAGGAACTTGCCGTCCTCGCCCTTGCGGAACCAGTTGACGTAGAAGATCCGGGGCAGCTTGGCGCCCTCGCGTTCGCCGACCGCGAGCCAGTGGGTGAAGTAGTCGCCCATGTGGTAGCCGCAGAACGGCAGCATCGCCATCGGATCGAACCGCAGCTTGCCGACCTGTCCCGCCTGGGCGGCGGTCGTCTCCGAGGACATGATCGAGCCCATGAACACCCCGTGCTCCCAGTCGCGCGCCTCGTGCACGAGCGGGACGACCGAGCCGCGCCGGCCGCCGAACATGATCGCCGAGATCGGCACGCCCGCCGGGTCCTCCCACTCGGGCGCGATCGACGGGCAGTTGGCGGCGGGGACCGTGAACCGTGCGTTCGGGTGGGCCGCGGGGCTCTCGGACTCCGGAGTCCAGTCGTTGCCGCGCCAGTCGATCGCGTGCGCCGGCGGCTCGCCGGTCATCCCCTCCCACCACACGTCCCCGTCGTCGGTGAGCGCGCAGTTGGTGAAGATCGTGTCCCGGCCGATCGAGTCGATCGCGTTGGGGTTCGTCCGCGCGCCCGTCCCGGGGGCGACGCCGAAGAAGCCGGCCTCGGGGTTGACGGCGTAGAGCTGGCCGTCGGCGCCGAACTTCATCCACGCGATGTCGTCGCCGACCGTCTCCACCTTCCAGCCGGGAAGCGTCGGGATCAACATCGCCAGGTTGGTCTTCCCGCACGCGCTCGGGAACGCCCCCGCGACGTACTTGACGACGTCCTCGGGCGAGGTGAGCTTGAGGATGAGCATGTGCTCGGCCATCCAGCCCTCGTCGTGGGCCATCGCCGAGGCGATCCGCAGCGCCAGGCACTTCTTGCCGAGCAGCGCGTTGCCGCCGTAGCCCGAGCCGTAGGACCAGATCTCCCGGCTCTCGGGGAAATGCACGATGTACTTGTTGTCGGCGTTGCAGGGCCAGGAGACGTCGGCCTCGCCATCGGCCAGCGGCGCGCCGACCGAGTGCAGGCAGGGAACGAAGTCGCCATCGGAGCCGAGGACGTCGAGTGCCGGCTGGCCCATGCGGGTCATGATCCGCATCGATACGGCGACGTACGGCGAGTCGGTGAGCTGGACACCGAGCTCGGCGATCGGGGAGCCCAGGGGGCCCATCGAGAACGGGACGACGTACATCGTGCGCCCTCGCATCGAGCCCTCGAACAGACCGCTCAGCAGCGAGCGCATCTCGGCCGGGTCTCGCCAGTTGTTCGTGGGGCCGGCGTCAGCCTCGTCCTCGGAGCAGATGAACGTGCGGTCCTCGACGCGCGCCACGTCGCCGGGATCCGACAGTGCGAGATACGAGTTCGGACGCTTGGTCTCCGACAGACGCTGGAACGTGCCGGCGTCGACGAGCACCTGGGCGAGCTGATCGTATTCCTCCGCCGATCCGTCACACCAGTGAATGTCACTCGGCTGTGTCAGCGTGGCCATTTCGTTGACCCACGACAGAAGTCCAGCGTGATTTGTCGTCGCTTGGCGATTCGCGGCGATATTGTCCATTTTCGCTAAAACTCCTTGCCGAATGAAAAAGGGATGCGGCAGAGTACAGGCCAAATTTGGATGTGCCGTACCAATATCTCACACAGTCAGCGCGCCGACACTGTGAGCGCTCACAAGCGACATCAACTCGTCACAAGACTCAACGAACGAGCCGTTGCGAACCGCCTAGGAATTGCGCTTGGGAACGAGCACCAGGCGCTTGAACTCGGCGACCAGGACTCCGTCCTGGTTGAGCACCCGGGTGTGGACCTTGACCGTTCCCCGGTCGGGCTTGGAGCGCGACTCGCGCTTCTCCAGGACCTCGGTCTCGGCGAACAGCGTGTCGCCGTGGAACACCGGGTTGGGGTGGCTGAGCTCCTCGGTGGCGAGATTGGCGATCGCCTTGCCGCTCACGTCGGAGACCGACATGCCCAGGGCCAGTGAGTACACGTAGGGACCGACGACGACGTTGCGGCCCTGCTGGGAGCCGGCGGCGTAGACGTCGTTGAGGTGCAGCGGGTGGTGGTTCATGGTGATCAGGCAGAACAGGTGGTCGTCGGCCTCGGTCACCGTCTTGGCCGGCCAGTGCTTGTACACGTCGCCGACCTCGAACTCCTCCAGGTAGCGGCCGTAGGGATGGGCGCCGCTGGCCTCACGGGTGCGCTGGTCGGTGTCGACTGTCGCCATTGGAATCTCCTCTCGTCGGTCTCGGTGGCCGTGGAGCATGGCAGCGCAAAAGCACCGCGGAGCGCCGGCCAGCGTGAAATACGTCACGCTTTCGCCACCTTCACGGGCGGTAGCGTTCGCCGCCCCTACCAGGAGACTCGACGTGCGCAACCCCCGTGATTTCGGCAAGCCGTTGGCGATCGGTGCCCCCGCTCCGATCCTCGAGGTCCCGCAGCTGCCCAGCCGGATGATCCATTTCGTCGATTTCTCCAACGAGAAGATGGTCGGCAAGGTCCCTCAGATCGCGCCGACCGTCGACATCATGCTCGGCAACCTCGAGGACGCCGTCCCGGTCGAGCGCAAAGAGGCAGCGCGCGCGGGCCTGGTCAAGGTCGGCTCGGAGATCGATCTCGGAGAGACGCAGCTGTGGACGCGCGTCAACAGCCTGGAGTCGCCGTGGATCCTCGACGACCTGACGACGATCGTCTCCGAGATCGGCGACCGGCTCGACGTGATCATGGTCCCGAAGGTCGAGGGTCCGTGGGACATCCATTACGTCGACCGCCTGCTGGCCCAGCTCGAGGCCAAGGCAGGCGTCAGCAGGCCGATCCTCATCCACGCATTGCTGGAGACCGGGCTCGGGGTGATCAACGTCGAGGAGATCGCGGCGGCCAGCCCGCGCATGCAGGGGATGAGCTTCGGTCCGGCCGACCTCGCCGCCTCACGGCGGATGAAGACCACTCGCGTCGGCGGCGGGCACCCCGGCTACCGCTCGATCGAGGACCCCGACCCCGACAATCCGCAGGCGCCACGCGCCGGCGCCCAGCAGGATCCATGGCACTACTCGCTGGCGCGCATGGTCGACGCCTGCACCGCGATGGGAATCCTCCCCTTCTACGGCCCGTTCGGCGACATCCGGGACACGGTCGGCTGCGAGGCCCAGTTCCGTGCGGCGTTCATCCTCGGGTGTGTCGGCGCCTGGTCGCTGCATCCCTCCCAGATCGAGATCGCCAAGCGAGTGTTCAGCCCCGACCCCGACGAGGTCGCGTTCGCCAAACGCGTGCTGGAGGCGATTCCCGACGGCGCCGGGGTCCACATGCTCGACGGCAAGATGCAGGATGACGCGACCTGGAAGCAGGCCAAGGTGATGGTCGACCTGGCCGAGATGCTCGCCGCCCGAGACCCCGAGCTCGCCTCGGCATACGGATTCCCCCGGGCTGCGGGATAATCTCCAGCGGAATGAGGATTTCGGCCAAAGCTGACTACGCCGTACGCGCTGTGGCCGAGCTCGCCGCCGCCGACGGCGAGAAGCCCGTCAAGGCCGAGCGCGTCGCGAGCGCACAGGGCATTCCGCTCAACTTCCTGGAGAACATCCTGGGCGAGCTTCGCCACGCCGGCATCGTGCGCAGCCAGCGCGGCGCCGAGGGCGGCTTCCGCCTGGCCAAGCCGGCCGAGGACGTGACGGTCGCCGATGTGATCCGCGCGGTCGAGGGTCCGCTCGCCTCGGTCCGGGGCGGCCCGCCCGAGGACGCCGAGTACGGCGGCGCCGCCTCCGAGCTGCCGACCGTATGGATCGCGGTCCGCGCCAACCTGCGGCGCGTCGTCGAGCGTGTGACGATCGCCGAGCTCTCGCAGGGCGACCTGCCCGACGACGTGGTGGCGCTCGCCAAGGACCCAGGGGCCTGGCTCACCCGCTGAGCCCGGCGGGCTCGGGCGTCATCGTCTGCGCGGACTGCGGCGCCCGCACGTAGACGATGTCGCCGTCGGCGAGCTCGAGCTCGGAGACCTGCTGGCGGGTGAGCTGGGCGCGCGCCTGAGTGCCGTCGACCGCCTCCAGCTCGACGCGGACTTCGAAGCCGAGATGCACCACGCGACGCACCATCGCCTCGGTGCCGCCCTCGACCGGAACCGGTGAGATCGTGACGTCGTGCGGGCGCACGAGCTGCCCGTCGAGACGGCTCACCGGGCCGACGAACTTCATCACGAACTCGCTGGCCGGCGAGTCGTAGATCTCCCGCGGGGAGCCGACCTGTTCGATGTGGCCCTGGCTCATCACCGCGATCCGGTCGGAGATCTCCATCGCCTCCTCCTGATCGTGGGTGACCAGGACAGTGGTCGTGCCCTGCTCGTCGTGCAGTCGGCGCAGCCAGGCTCTCAGCTCGGCACGGACGATCGCGTCAAGCGCCCCGAACGGCTCATCGAGCAGCAGCACCTTGGGCGCCACCGCGAGGGCGCGGGCGAGCGCCATGCGCTGGCGCTGGCCACCGGAGAGCTGCGAGGGGCGTTGCTCGGCCCACTTGGTGAGACCGACGAGCTCCAGCAGCTCATCGACCTGCGCCCTGATCTCGGTCTTCGGGCGCTTGCGGATCTGCAGGCCGAACGCGACGTTGTTGCGCACGGTCATGTGGTTGAAGGCGGCGTAGTGCTGGAAGACGAACCCGATGCCGCGCTTCTGCGGGCGGACTCCCGACACGTCCTGGCCTTCGATGACGACCGTCCCGGAGTCGGCCACCTCGAGTCCGGCGATGATCCGCAGCAGCGTCGACTTGCCCGACCCGCTGGGGCCGAGCAGCGCGGTGAGCGACCCCTCCGGGATCTCGAGCGTGACCGCTTCCAGCGCGGTGAAATCGCCGAACTGCTTGGAGATGTCGGTTACCTGGATGCTCATTTGGAGTCGGTCCTCCGGGACGAGAGAAGGGTCATCGCCAACAGGACGACGAGCGAGATGACGGCGAGCTCCGTGGCGGCGGCGTACGCCCCCGTGACCCCGGCGGAGCCCGGGTTCTGCGTGCGCTCGTACACGAGCAGCGGAAGGGTGAGGGTCGTTCCGGCGACCAGCGAGGAGACCACGAGGACGGCGCCGATCTCGCCGAGCGCCCGAGCGGTCGACAGGATCACGCCGTACAGGACGCCCCAGCGGATCGAGGGCAGCGTGATCCGCCGGAACGTCTGCCAGCCGGAGGCGCCGAGCGTGGCCGCGGCCTGCTCCTGCTCCTCGCCGATCTCGGCGAGCACCGGCGCGACCTCGCGCACGACGAACGGCAGCGAGACGAACACGGTGGCGAGGATCATCCCGGTCGGAGCGAAGATGATCTGGATGCCGCGGCTGGCGAACCAGTTGCCGAACCACCCGTGGAGTCCGTACACGAGCGTGAGCGCGAGGCCGACGATGACGGGCGAGACGAGGAACGGCAGGTCGATGAAGGCGTCGAGCACCGCCGCGAGCCGGCGATGGCGGCCGCGGACGAGGATGAGCGCCGCGCCGATGCCGAAGATCGTGTTGAGCGGCACCGCAACGACCGCCATCAGGAGCGACAGCGTCAGGGCGCTGATCGCGGCGGGGGTCGTCATGTAGGACCAGGCGGTGCCGAAGCCGTGCTCGAACGTCTTGATGAAGACGATCACCACGGGCAGGATCAGCAGCAGCAGCAGGTAGAGCAGCGCAACGCCGCGCAGCCCCCATTTCGCCTTCGGACTAATGAGCAACGCGGCCTCCCAGGCGGCGGATGAGCGCCAGGACGATCAGCGAGACGACCATCAGCACCAGCGAGAGCGATGCCGCGGCATGTGGAGCGTCTGACTCGACGTCGTTGTAGATGACGATCGAGGCGATCGGGACCTTGGCGGTGATGAGTACGAGTGAGCCGATCTCCCCCACCGCGCGGGCGAAGGAGAGCGCGGCGCCTGACAGGATCGCCGGCCGCAGCGCCGGCAGGATGATGCGGCGGAAGATCGTCAGGTTGGAGGCGCCCAGCGACGCCGCCGCCTCCTCGACCTCACGGTTGAGCTCCAGCAGCACCGGCTGAACGGCGCGCACGACGAACGGGAGCGTGATGAACAGCAGCGCCACCACGACGATCGTCCGGGTGTAGGCGAGATGCACATGCAGCGGGCTGCTCGTGCCGTACAGGACGAGCAGCGCCAGGCCCGCGACGATCGTCGGCATGGCGAACGGAAGGTCGATGATCGCGTTCAGGACTCGCTTGCCCGGGAAGTCGTCGCGGACGAACACCCAGGCGACGAGCGTGCCCATGACGGACGCCACCGCCGCCGTGATGAGCGCGGCCAGCAATGTCGTCACCAGCGCACGAACGGACTCTGCGTTGGAGATCGAGTGCCACAACGCCGACGGGCTCTGTGAGAGCGCCTTGTCGACCACCGCCGCCAGCGGGATGAGGACGATGACGCTCAGATAGAGCGTCGCGGCGCCCAGCCCGAGGCCGCTGCCTGCCCCGCGGCGGAGGGCGCGTGAGCCCGCGCGGCCGGCCCCCGAGGGGGCCGGTGCCACAGGGGCGGGAGACGACGCAGGGGCCGTCTCGGCGTATGCGCTAGCTGGAGGCAGTGGGGAACCCGCCTTCCTGCTCGAGCTTGGTCACCGAACCCTTGCTCGGATCGAAGAACTCATCGGAGACTTTCGTCCAGCCGCCGAGGAAGCCGATCGTGAACAGCTGCGGCGGCGTGGGGAACTTGGACGCGAACTGCTTGGCGACCGCCGGGTCCACCGGTCGGTAGCCCTGCTGCGCCCAGATCGTCTGGCCCGCCTTCGACCACTGGTAATTCACGAACGCCTGGGCCTGAGAAGCGTGCTTGGACTTCGTGGTGACGGCGATCGGCGTCTGGATCAGGATCGTCTGCTTCGGGATGACGTAGGAGACCTTGTCGCCCGCCTTCTCGGCGGCGATCGCGTCGGACTCGTAGTCGAGCAGGACGTCGCCCTTGCCCCCGGTGAACGCGGCGAGGGCGTCGCTGGCGCTCGAGGGCTCGTCGGACACGTTCTTGGTGATCAGCGTCTTGAGGTACGCCAGGGCGTCGGCCGGTGACTTGCCCTCCTTGAGCATGGCGCCATACCCGGCGAGCACGTTCCAGCGGGCGCTTCCCGACGTCGCGGGATTCGGCGTGACCACACTGATCCCCGGCTTGGTGAGGTCACTCCAGGTGGTGATGTGCTTGGGGTTGCCCTTGCGCACCACGAACACCACGACCGAGTCGCTCGAGAAGCCGTGCTCGGGGTTGGCGGCCCAGTTGGAGGCGACGATCTTGTCGCCGACCAGGCGTGTCATGTCGGGCGTCGTGGAGAACGCGACCACGTCCGCCGCCTGGCCTGAGTCGACGGCCCGGCTCTGGGAGCCGGAGGAGCCGAACGAGCCGGCGAAGCCCACGCCCTTGCCGCCCGAGGTCTTGGCGAACGCGGCGGCGAGCGCGTCGTAGGCCTTCTCGGGCGTCGAATAGCCGACCAGGTTGAGCTTGGTCGACGGATCCTGGGCGCCGGATGAGCCGCCGCCCGTGTTGGTGGTTGAGTCCGAGGAGCCACCGCAGGCGGCGACCCCGATCAGCGTCGCGACGGCGAGCCCGAGCGCAGGCAGGGAACGCAGTGGCGGCAGGTGCATTGGTGTCGTCATGAGTCCTCTCAAAACCAGAGATCAAAGGGCCCCGACCTCCGATCTCGCATTATTCCTGTTACTTCGATCTAGTCAAGCTGAAAGGTCTTCCCTATCGAAGATGTAGGGAATATAGACCACCCAAGCGATCGACAATGTGTCCGTTCTGACAAATCCATGTGTGCGTTGCGGCACCGTGAGAGGCGCCCGGCGACCGCTAGGCTCCGGCGCCGCATGTCGTCCTCCACCCCGAATCCGGCGCGGCGGCTGCGATCCGCGCTGTACATGCCCGGCGCCAACGAGCGAGCTCTCGTCAAGGCGCACGACATCCCCGCCGACGCCCTCATCCTCGACCTCGAGGACGCCGTCGCGCCCGCCGCCAAGTCGGACGCCCGCGCGCGGGTCTGCGCCGCGGCCTCGTCGGGCGCGTACGGCACGCGCACGGTGACGATCCGCGTCAACGGGATCGCGACCCAGTGGCACCGCGAAGACGTGACGGCCGCCGCCGAGGCCGGCCCGCACGCCGTCGTCGTGCCGAAGGTCGGTGACGCCACCGACGTGCATGGCGTCGAGAAGCTGCTCTCCGAGGCCGGCGCTCCCGATCACACGCGGATCTGGGCGATGCTCGAGACGCCGGCGGCGATCTTGCGCGCCGCCGAGATCGCGTCGGCCTCCGAGCGGCTCGAGGTCCTGGTGATGGGCACCAACGACCTCGCCGCGGAGCTCTACGCCGATGTCGCCGATGAGGCCCCGCCGCGCGGCCCCCTGCTCACGGCACTCTCGACGTGCGTGTTGGCCGCCCGCGCGACCGGCCGCACCATCCTCGACGGCGTCTACAACGATGTGCGTGACCCCGAGGGGTTCGCCGCCGAATGCCGCCAGGGGCGCGCCTACGGCTTCGACGGCAAGACGCTCATCCACCCCTCGCAGGTCGAGCCCTGCAACGAGGCCTTCTCCCCTTCCGCGGAGGAGGTCGAGCACGCCAGGCGCGTGATCGAGGCCTTCGAGGAGGCCGAGCGGGCCGGATCAGGCGTGGTGACCGTCGACGGGCGGATGGTGGAGAACCTGCACGTCGCCACCGCGCGCCGGATCCTCGCGCTCGCGGACTGATCGCCCGCGCGTGATCGCGGCCCCGCGGCGGGGCTTTTCACCCAATCGCGCCGGGTGGCCCCGGGGCGGGGCTTTTCACCCAATCGCGCCGGCGTGGCCCACGGGGCGGGGCTTATCACCCAATCGCGCCGGGACGGGGCTTATCACCCAATCGCGCCGGGACGGGGCTTTTCACCCAATCGCGCCGGGCTGCGCGTGTGGTTGGGGGATCTGCCCCGCGCCGCGTGCCAGATCGCCCACAACGCCCCGGAGGGTGCGGTGAGTGGGAGAAAGCTCGCGGCCGCGGCGTCAGCTGGGCATCAAACGCAAGCAGCGCTGTCGTTTGATGCCCCGCAGACTCAATGCCCGCGGCCGAGCCTTCCCGCACGCCGACGCGGCTAGGAGGCCGAGGCCAACCGCCGCCGTGCGGAGGCCGTCAGCGGGCGGTAGCGCTCGCCACCGCGGTCCAGGTACCACGCCTCCAGAGCGCCGGCCGCGCCGGGATCGGGGAGGCCCTGCTCGCGCAGCGGTCCGGTCATCGGCCGAAACCAGGTCGTCACCGGGATCGAGTCGACGACGCGCACCACGTCGGGGCGGACCCCCGCCGGTAGCCCGCCGAGCGCGGTCGACACCGCGCGGGGGGTCGGCGCGCGGTGCTCGCGCAGGCTGACCGCGGCGACCGCCAGCTCCTCACGCCGGCGCCCCACGCGCAGCCCGTAGACGGCGACGAGGTCGACCTCGGTCAGGTCGCCGAGCGCGTCGCGTACCGCGCCCGCGTAGACGGGTCCGCGCGGGGTGAGGATCAGCTCACGGGCGCTGTCCAGCCGCCAATAGTCCCCGTCGGCGTCCCGGCGGAACAGATCGCCGGTCGACAGCCACGCGTCGTCGGCGCCGAACACGCCGCGCAGCGGTGTCGTCGCCACCGAGTCGCGCCGCCGCGCCCGGGTGAGCAGCATGCCCGGCTCGTCGGTCCGGCACGCGCGCACGAAGCCGCCGTGGCCGAGCTCGAGCTGGTCGGCGACCGCGTCGTAGGCCGCCAGGCGGACCTCTGGGGCGCCCGGCAGCCGGCGCCCCATCGCGCCCGCCTTGACGCCTGAGAGGTTGACGAGGATCGCTCCCGTCTCGGTGGAGGCGTAGAACTCGAGGACGCGTGCCGGGGCAAAGCGCTCCTGCACGCGGCGCCACAGGCCGCGGGGCATCCCGGAGCCGATGAACAGGCGCAGCGGATGGTGGCGCTCACCGGACTGCGGGGGCGCGTTGACGAGCCCGTCGAGCATCGCCCACGTATAGGAGGCGACGGTCGCCCCGCTGCGCCGCACCTCATCCCAGAACGTGCCGGCGTCCTGGCGCTCCCCTGCGGCGAGCGCCACGCGCGCCCCACCCGCGATCGCTCCGCCGACCGACATCAGCAGCGTCGAGGGATGCCACGCCGGGGTGACGCAGTACACGGTGTCCGCGGACGAGAGCGCCGCCGACGAGGCTGTACCGAGCGCAGCGGTCACCCACCGGCCGTTGGGGATGCGGCTCATGCGGATCGACTCGCCCTCGCCCGTGAACAGGATGAAGGCGAGCTCGGAGGCCCGACCGGGATCGGGCCGGTACCAGCGCGGCAGTCGCACGGTCGCCACGTCGACGGGTTCGGAGCCAATCGTCACCGTGAGGCCGGGATCGCCTGCGGGGACCGGTCCCGTGGCGCCGGCGCGCTCATGCAGCTCGAACGTGTGGACGGTCACGCGTGCGGTCGCCGCCTGCGCGGCGAGCGAGGGGTCGGCCACGATCCGGCGCACTCGGGCGAGCGTGGCCTCGCGGTGCGCGTCACCGTCGGGTCGCAACATCACGGCCACCGCCCCGATCCGGCTCACAGCGGCGAGCACCGCGAGGGCGCCGGGATGTGATCCCATCAACACGCCGACGTGCTCGCCCTGGCGCACGCCGATCGCGATCAGGCCCCTCACCGCGTCGTCGATGCGCCGATTGACCGCGCCGGCGGTGTGAGCCCGCTCGCCGAACAGGAACAGCCCCTCCTCGGGGTCCTGGCGGCGGCGCTCCTCGAGCATCGAGCCGAGCGAGATCCGGGTGTCGGCGCCGAGTCCCTCCAGACGCGCCAGCCGCGGCAGCTGGCCCGCCGCGCGGCTGAGATCCCGCGCACCGCGCGCGGTGCGCCGCACCGTGCCGACCGCCGAGCGCGCGATGCCCGCTCCGACGCCGCCGGCGAGCTCCAGCCGGTAGCCGACCCGGTCTCGCACATCCGCGTCCGCCTGTTCGCGCGCTGCCCGGTCGGGGATCGCGGAGATCGGCTCGGGCGGCTCGGAGCGAGCGCTTGAGCCGTTGCGGGCCGCGGACGCGAGCTGCGCGTCGCGCCAGCGCACCCAGTCGGCGACCGCCGGCCAGGTCCGCTCACGCGCCGACTCACCGACGACCAGGCCGAAGTGTCCGCCGGGCAGCATCAGCTCATAGACCGGCGCGCTGGGCGCCGCCTCGCGGATGGCGCGAACGCCGGGCGCGGGCGCGATCTCGTCGAGGGCGCCCACCACCGCGAGGATCGGAATCGACAGCTCGGCGAGCGTCAGCAAACGCCCGTCGACGACGAAGCCGCCCTCGAGCAGGCGGTTGGCGGCGATGAACTGGCGCAGGAAGTCGGCCATCGCGGGCCCGGGCCACGCGACCCAGCCGTCGGCCTCCAGGAAGCGGCGCTGGCCCTCGCGCTCGAGCAGGGCCTCGCGGTCGTGCAGCTGCGAGATGAACTCCAGCCGGTTGCGCGCCGAGCGCACCGGATCGATCAGCTGAAAGCCGGCCCGGCTGGCCCACGCGGGCAGGGCGCGGCCGCCGAACACCCGGTCGGCGACGAACCCGGCGAGGTTGGAGGCGAACTGCTCGGGCACGCCGAACGGCATCCCCTCGCGGGTGTCCACCGGGCTGCCGAACGTGACCAGCGAGGCGATGCCCTCGTCGCGGCGGAGGGCCGCCACCTCGTAGGCGAACATCCCGCCCTGCGAGTAACCGCCGAGGTGGACATCGCGCCCGGTGAGCTCGCGGATGCGATCGACCGCGTCGGAGATCGCCTGCACGTGGTCGGCGAGCGTCCGCTCCAGGCCGCCCGGTTGCTCCTCCGGCGACCCGAAGTCGACGACCCACGGGTCGATCCCCCGAGCGCGGAGCATGACGACGGCGCTCGCGGTGGGTGAGACGTCGTAGATGTCGGCCGCGAGCATCATCGGCGGGATCAGCAGGATCGGCGCCGAGAGCTGCTCGCCGCCGGCGTCGCCGCCGGCGTCGGCGCCGGCGCAGGCGTCGGCGTCGGCGCCGTAGTGACGCAACCGATGGATCCGGTCCCCGCCGGCGACGATGAACGGCGAACGCTGCTCGCCGCCGTCCAGACCGCCGAAGCGAGCGACCTCGAACGCGTTCTGCGCGGCCGCGCCCAGGCGGGCCGCCGGCCGCAGGATGGCGCGGGGTGAGAGGTCCATGGGCGCATTCTGACGACCGGCCGCGCGGTATGGTTGCGCCCGCCCATGAGTGTGCTCGATCTGGAGACGGTCCAGTGCCGGATCGCCGACGGCGTCGGCGTGATGACCCTGAATCGCCCGCCGCAGCTCAACGCCTGGATCCGGCGGCTGGGCGACGACATGCTCGAGGCGCTCGATTGGTTCGGCGCCGACCCGGCGGTCCGCGCGATCGTCGTCACCGGCGCCGGCCGCGCGTTCTCCTCCGGTGCCGATCTCAAGGACGGTGAGTCGATCCGGGCCGATGGGACGGTCGACGTGCTCACCCCGCTGCGCGAGTCCTACAACCCGGTCGTGATGCGGATCCGGAGCATCGAGAAGCCCGTGATCGCCGCGGTGAACGGGCCCGCCGCGGGGATCGGGTGCTCGCTGGCGCTCGCCTGCGATCTGATCGTGGCGGCCCGCTCGGCGTACTTCCTGCTTGCGTTCGTCAACATCGGGCTGGGCCTCGACGGGGGCGCCTCCCAATCCCTGCCGGCGCGGGTCGGTTCGGCGCGCGCGTTCGAGATGGCCTATCTCGGCGAGCGGATCGGCGCCGAGCAGGCGCTGCAGTGGGGAATGATCAACCGCGTCGTCGACGACGAGACCCTCGATTCGGCGGTCGGCGAGCTGGCCGGCCGGCTCGCGGCGGGGCCACCCGGCTCCTACGCAGCCATCAAGCGCACGATCAACTCACACATCTACGACGGGTTCGCCGAGCTGCTGGACCTGGAGGCCGTTTTGCAGCAGGAGCGCACTGCGTCACGCGACTTCCGGGAAGCGGTCGTGGCGTTCGCGCAGAAGCGCCCGCCGTCGTTCACCGGTGAGTAGCCCGCCCGCTCCTGCCCACGGCCGTCCTCCGGCGAGCATCCCTCCACTCCCCCACGCACCTCGACACGACTCGTAGAATTCGTGCGGTACGGAGCTGTACCCCTGACGCCGTTCCCGGAGGAGAGCCACCCATGAACCTTGCCTGCACCGTCGTCGGCCCGGACGCCGGACATGATCCCGAGCACATCGCGGTGCGGCTCGACGACGTCGCCCTCAACTACGCGGCGATCGAGATCGCGAGCTCCCACCTGGCCGGGCTGCTCGCCGAGCACGGGATCGTCCGCGGCGACCGGGTCGGGATCATGCTGCCGAACCTCCCCCACTTTCCCGTCTGTTACTACGGGGCACTCCGCCGCGGCGCCGTCGTGGTCCCGATGAACGTGCTGCTCAAGCGGCGCGAGGTCGCGTACTACCTGTCGGACTCGGGTGCCAAGCTGCTGTTCGCGTGGGAGGGTTTCGCCGAGGAAGCCCAGGCCGGGGCGGACGAGGCCGGGGCAGAGTGCGTCGTGGTCACTCTCGAGGGGTTCGCCCAGCTCGTCGGGTCCGCGTCCCCGGAGCCGGCGATCGCCGAGGTCGACGGCGAGGACACGGCGGTGCTGCTCTACACGAGCGGGACGACCGGCCAGCCCAAGGGCGCCGAGCTCACCCACGCCAACCTCACGAGCAATGCGAACGCGTCGCGCAAGCTGTTCACCAAGGGCGCGGACGCGATCTGCCTGGGCGCGCTGCCCCTGTTTCACTCGTTCGGCCAGACCTGCGGGATGAACGCCACCCTCGGCGGCGGGGGGACGCTCACGCTCGTGCCGCGCTTTGACCCGGCAAAGGCGCTCGAGGTCATCCAGCGCGACCGCGTCAACGTGTTCCTGGGCGTGCCGACGATGTACGGCGCGATGCTTCATCTCCCGCAGCGCGGCGACTACGACGTCAGCTCGCTGGAGCTGTGCGGCTCGGGTGGATCGGCGATGCCGGTCGAGCTGATGCGCTCCTTCGAGGAGGCGTTCGGCGCCAAGATCCTGGAGGGCTACGGCCTGTCGGAGAGCTCGCCGGTCGCCTCCTTCAACCATCCCGACCGCGAGCGCAAGCCGGGGTCGATCGGCACCCCGATCGAGGGCACCCAGATGACGGTCGTCGACGACGACGGCGCCGAGGTGCCCGGCGGGGAGGTCGGTGAGATCGTGATCAAGGGCCCGAACGTCATGCGCGGCTACTGGCAGCGACCGGAGGCGACCGCCGAGACGATCATCGACGGCTGGCTGCACACCGGCGATATGGGCCGCATCGACGAGGACGGCTACTTCTTCATCGTCGACCGCAAGAAGGAGCTGATCATCCGCGGGGGCTACAACGTCTACCCGCGTGAGGTCGAGGAGGTGCTCTATGAGCACCCCGCGGTGCGCGAGGCGGCGGTGCTGGGGATCCCGCACGACGAGTACGGCGAGGAGGTCGGCGCGGCGGTGTCCCTCACCGATGGGGCGCAGGCGACCCCCGAGGAGCTGCGCGAGTACGTCCGTGAGCGCGTTGCCGCCTACAAGTACCCCCGGGCGGTGTGGATCGTCGACGATCTGCCCAAGGGCCCGACCGGCAAGATCCTCAAGCGCGAGATCGAGCCGCCCACCGAGGCGTGAACGCTCGGCGCCGCCACCGGAGGGGTGAGCGCTCGGCGCCGCCACCGGAGGGGTGACGGCTGCCGCCGGTCCCGGACATAGAAGAGCCCCGCGCTGGGCGGGGCTCTTCCGTAGCAGGCCTATAAGCCGGATCTTGTCGAGAGCAGTCATCCATCTGCGCGGCCTACCCGGACCTTGGCGGGTCACCTGCGAACGGTCCTGCTTGGCCTAGCATCGGGTGGGGTTTACCTGGCCGCCGCGTCACCGCGACGCCGGTGCGCTCTTACCGCACCATTTCACCCTTACCGTCCCGGCACCCGGAGGCGCCGGTCTTGGGCGGTGTCTTTTCTGTGGCACTTTCCCGCGGGTTTCCCCGGGTCGGCGTTACCGACCACCCTGCCCTGTGATGTCCGGACTTTCCTCGAAGGTGAAGCACCTCCGCGACTGCTCAGCCTGCGGGAGCGCAGCGTAGCGTCCCCACCCCGCGCCCGCCACCGCCGCGGCAGCGAAGGTCCGGCGGTGGCGCCGGTCACCGGCCCCACCGCCCCGCGCCCGCCACGGCGCGGGTGACCGGTCAGGCGATTGTGGTCCCGCAGTCGTGGCACCGTCCCTCCGTCGGCCGGGCGTGAGCACTCGCTCGGCCCTCCAACTCGCCGCCGCACAGCGGGCACGTGGCGTGCCCGGCGGTGACGACCTCGTCCCACACGCCGCAGATGAGCTCCTCGAGCGTCATCCCGTCGCCATGCCCGCCCGCCGATGGGATTTCCCGCGCCCGCGGCTCTACCGCCTCAGGCGCGTCCACGGACGCATCGGCTCCGACTGGCGCGTCCCCGCCGTCCGGGAACAGCCGCGGAGTCGTCTCGCCGGCGAATCGCCCGGGCCCACCGGCGCGACGCCGGGACACGGGCCGCGCGAGACCCCGCCGGGCCTGTACGCCGACCGGCGTCATGAGATGTTCCTCATCAGCCCGACCACCCGTCCGAGCACCTGCACGTCGGTGGCGATGATCGGCTCCATCTCCGAGTTCTCGGGCTGCAGCCGGATGTGATCGCTCTCGCGGAAGAACCGCTTGACGGTCGCCTCCTCACCGACGAGCGCCACGACGATCTCGCCATCCTCCGCGGTGTCCTGCGGCTTGACCACGACCAGGTCGCCCTCGAGGATCCCGACGTCCTTCATCGACTCGCCCCGGACCCGGAGCAGATAGGACCCCGCGTCGCCCCCGGCGAACTCAGGCGTCTGGATGTACTCCTCGATGTTCTCCTCGGCGACGATCGGCGCGCCCGCCGCGACCTGCCCGACGAGCGGCAATCCCGGGCTCATGATCGCCCGCATCCCGGCGGCCGCGCGGTCGAGCAGCTCGATCGCCCGCGGCTTGGTGGGGTCTCGCCGGAGCATCCCGATCCGCTCGAGGTTCGCCAGGTGCGCGTGCACGGTCGACGACGACGCGAGCCCGACTGCCTTGCCGATGTCACGCACGGTCGGCGGGTAGCCGAACTCCGCCGTGTAGCGCTTGATGAAGTCGAATATTTCCTGCTGTCGTTTCGTCAGATCCATGCCATCAACTCCTTGAGATGAAAGGCCACGATGGCCGCGGTCGAACATGTGTTCGAGAATCTAGCGAGGCGAACGGACGGATGCATCAGGCACAGCCCGCCGGAGGCGAGCCGGGCCCCTATCGGGGCTATACTGGCCCGCCCAACGCGCCTGTGGCGGAATTGGTAGACGCGCAAGGTTGAGGGCCTTGTGGACTGTATGGTCCGTGGAGGTTCGAGTCCTCTCGGGCGCACTTGAGAGCCCCGCTGAAGCGGGGCTCTTCTCGTTCCCGGGACACCGCGGCGCGCCCGCGGTCGATCATCCGCCGACCGTTGGCGCGTGCCGTCATCCCCAACTGGTAATCATCGGTCATCGTGTCTGACGCGTCGCGGACGACCCCCGGCCAGATCGAGCCCGAGGCGAGGATCGCGCTGGACCCGGACGGCGTGATCGTGGCCGTCGACGACGCGGCCGCGGCGCTGCTCGGGGACCGGACGGCGCTGGGACGCCCGCTCGCCGTCCTGGCGATCGAGCCCGACTGCGCCGTGCTCGGTGCGCTGCTCGCCGCGGTTCGCCCCGACGGCCCCGCGCTGCGCACGACGTTCGGGCTGCGCTGCCTCGACGGCCACGTCGCGCCGACTGCGATCGTCGCGGCCGCGACCGGCGCTTCGGCCGCAGCCGGCAGTTCGGGCTCGCCGGCCGGGATCACCGCGTTCCTGCAGGACATCTCGAGCGCACGGTCCGCAGAGCAGGCGCTCGCGGCCACGCAGGCCGTCATCGGCGCGATGGCGCGTGCCCAGGCTCCGGAGACGGCGCTTGAGTCGCTCGTCGCCTCGCTGGGGAACTCGATGGGCTGGCAGGTCGGCGGCTACTGGAAGCTCGCCGCTGATCAGCTCACGCTCGAGCGTGTGCTCGCGTGGAGCACCGGAGCGTTCGATGCGGAGGCGGTCACCCCGGAGCGCTACGAGCTCCCCGGGAGCCTCACCGAGCGTGCGTTCAGCGCCGGCGAAGCGCAGTGGGCCGGCGACCTCGCCGCCGAGACGGTGCTGCGGACGGCACCCGTCGCCGATCGGGCCGGGTTGCATGGCGCGGTCGCGGTGCCGACCGCGCGCAGGGGCCGCGCGACCGGAGTGATCGCCTTCCTCTCCTCCAGCCCGCGCCCACCCGACCTCGGCGTCCTCGCCGCGCTCTCGGTAGCGGGCACCCAGGTCGGCGAGCTGCTGGGCATGCTCCGGGAACGCCTCGACGCCGTGGACTCGCTGCGGCGCCTGGCGCTCACCGACGAGCTCACCGGGCTGCCGAACCGCCGCGCCTGGGAGGAGGCCGTCCGACGTGAGCTGGCGCGCGCGATGCGCGACCGCCATCCGGTCTGCATCGCGGTGCTCGATCTCGACGGTTTCAAGCACTTCAACGACGAGCACGGCCATCAGGCCGGCGACCGGGTGCTCGCCGAGTCGGCGCGTGCCTGGCAATCGCACCTGCGCACCTCCGACGTGCTCGCCCGCTACGGCGGCGAGGAGTTCGCCGCGCTGATCCCGGCATGGCCACTGGAGATCGCCGTCGAGGTCGTCGAGCGGCTGCGACTCGCCACCGCGGGCGGGCTCACCGCGTCGGCCGGAGTCGCCAGCTGGGACGGCAGCGAAACCGGCGAGGAGCTGTTCGGCCGGGCCGACGCCGCGCTGTACGAGGCCAAGCAGTCCGGGCGCGATCGCACGATCCCGGCCCGCTGACGCTCAGGCCGCCCGTCTCAGGCCGCCCCCGCGCGCTCCGCCAGGACCTTCATCGCCTCCTCGCGCATCTTGAACTTCTGCACCTTCCCGGTCACGGTCATCGGGAAGGAGTCGACGAAGCTCACGTAGCGGGGAACCTTGAAGTGCGCTATCCGCCCGCGACAGAACTCCCGCACGCCGTTCTCATCGAGCTCGGCGCCCTCGCGGCGGATGACGCACGCCATCAGCTCCTCCCCGTAGCGCTCGTCCGGGACCCCGATCACCTGCACGTCGGCGATCTCCGGGTGGCCGTAGAGGAACTCCTCGACCTCGCGCGGATAGACGTTCTCGCCGCCGCGGATGACCAGGTCCTTGATGCGGCCGACGATCGCCACGTAGCCGTCCTCGTCCATCGTCGCCAGATCGCCGGTGTGCATCCAGCGGTCGGCGTCGATCGCGTCGTCGGTGCGCTCGGGATCCTCCCAGTAGCCCCGCATCACGCTGTAGCCGCGCGTGCAGAGCTCGCCGGTGGTCTCGCCCCGCTCCACGGTCTCCCCCGTCCCGGGATCGATCACCTTGACCTCGACCCATGGGTGCACCCGCCCGACCGACCCGACCCGCTTCTCGACGGGGTCGTCGGGCGCGGTCTGGGTCGAGACCGGCGAGGTCTCCGTCATGCCGTACGCGATCGAGACCTCCCGCATGTGCATCAGCTCGATCACACGCTTCATCACCTCGACTGGACACGGCGAGCCGGCCATGATCCCCGTTCGCAGAGACGACAGGTCGTACTCCTCGAACCGCGGGTCATCGAGCATCGCGATGAACATCGTCGGGACGCCGTACAGGCCCGTGCAGCGCTCCTGGGCGCAGGCGGCGAGCGTTGCGGCCGGGTCGAAGCCCGGCGCGGGGATCACCATCGTCGTGCCGTGGGAGGTGCAGCCGAGGTTGCCCATCACCATCCCGAAGCAGTGGTAGAACGGCACCGGGATACAGAGCCGGTCCTCCTCCGAGAAACGACAGTACTCACCCACGAAGTAGCCGTTGTTGAGGATGTTGCGATGGGTGAGCGTCGCCCCCTTGGGGAAGCCGGTGGTTCCGCTCGTGTACTGGATGTTGATCGGGTCCATGGCCGACAGGCCCTCGCCGATGCTCTCGACCTGCGTCGGATCGACCGCGTCGCCCCCGGCCAGAAACGCCGACCACTCCTCACCGCCGAGGAACACGACGCGCTCGAGCGTCTCCAGTCCGCCTCGGACCGCGCCGACCATCGCCCGGTAGTCCGAGCTCTTGAACGACTCGGCGGCGATCAGCATCCGGCACCCCGACTGACGAAGCGCGTATTCCAGCTCGGAGGTCCGGTAGGCGGGGTTGATGTTGACGAGGATCACGCCGAGCTTGGCGGTCGCGTACTGCACGAGCGTCCACTCGTGCCGGTTCGGGCTCCAGATTCCCACGCGGTCGCCGGTCTGCACGCCCGCGCCCAGGAGCGCGCAGGCCACCCGGGCAACCGCCTCGCCGAACTCGCTCCAGGTCATGCGCACGTTCTCCGCACACGACACGAGCGCGTCGCGGCCGGCCCATCGGGCGACCGCGCGGTCGAGGTTGGCGCCGATTGTCTCCTCCAGCAGCGGGACCGTCTCGGGCCCTGCCGCGTACGCCTCAGTCATCGGATCTCCCCTCGATGTCCGGCACGATTCTAAGATGGTGTGCCAGATGCCGTCCACCGTCTCCCCGGCTCCTGACATCAGGGTGCTCGAGGAGGATCCCGATCTCGGAGAGACCATCCCCGGCGCCAGGCGCCCCGGGGCCGTCGAGCGCTGCACTGCGAGCACCGTGCGCGTGCCTCGCGGCCGCTGGGCGGTGCCGAGCTCGATGCACCTCTACGACGGCATCGGTCTGCTCGTGCTGGAGGGCCTGCTGCTGCGCCGCGTGGGCGTCGACGGTCGCTTCGGGGCAGAGATCCTCGGCGAGGGCGATCTGATGCGTCCGCGCTTCGACACCCCGGCGACGACGACCTTGTCGGTAACCGCCGGCTGGCGGGTGCTCGCCCCCGCGCGCCTCGCGGTGCTCGACCTCGAGGCGGCGCGGCGCTTCGCGGAGTTCCCGGAGCTGACCGGCGCATTCGTCGATCGTGCGATCAACCGCACGCGCAACCTGCAGATCCTGATGGCGATCGTCCACCACGCACGCGTCAACGTGCGGGTGCACATGCTGCTGTGGCATCTGGCCGACCGCTGGGGGCGTGTCCGCAGCGAGGGCGTTGTGCTGCCGTTGTCGATCACCCATTCGGTGCTTGCCGACATGGTCGCGGCGCGGCGGCCGACGGTGACGAGCGCACTGTCGGAGCTGGCCCGCATGGATCTCGTGCGTCCCATCGAGGGGGGCTGGCTGCTGCGCGGCGAGCGGCCCGGCGAGCTCGAGGAGCTCGCGGTGCCGGATGTCGCCGGGCGCGGCGGCGTGGCCGCGGCGTAGCCCGTCTGCGCACATTCGTCTCTGTGGTGATCCGGATTCCGGTCGGTCGCGTATGCCGTGAAAGAGGGCTTTTCGGGCCGGCCGCCGGAGGCGCTGCACCACAATGAAACCGATGCTTCCCTTCCGCCAGCAGCGCCCTGACCTGAGCGCCCTCGCCGACGAGGACCTGATGGGCCTCGTTCAGGACGGCGACGCCCGCGCGTTCGAGGTGATCTTCGACCGCCACGGCGATGTCGCGTTCTCGCTGGCCTACCGGATGTGCGGCCGCCGGGCCGCCGCCGAGGACGTCGTGCAGGACGCGTTCCTGTCGCTCTGGCGCTCCGGCGCGCGGTATGACCGCAGCCGCGGCAGCGTCCGCTCCTGGGTGCTCGGCGTCGTCCATAACCGGGCGATCGACTTCTTCCGCCGTGAAACCGTCCGCGCGGGCAAGGATGTGTCCGACGAGGAGGCGGTGCAGCGCCTGGCGTCGAGCGAGTCGACCGAGGGCGAGGTCCAGCGGCGTGACGACGCTTCGCAGGTGAGAGCCGCGCTCTCCGAGCTGCCCGCCGATCAGCGTCAGGTGATCCAGCTCGCCTACTACGGGGGTTTCAGCCACACCGAGATCTCCTCGATGCTCGACCTGCCGGCGGGCACCGTCAAAGGACGGATGCGTCTCGGCCTCACCAAGTTGCGCGTGTCGCTCGCCGATCCGATGGAGGTGGTCGAAAAATGAGTCCCGACGAGCTCACGCCCCACCACGACGACCAATCCTGTAGCGCCGACGTCGCCGCCTACGCGCTCGGGGGGCTCGCCGCCACCGAGGTGGAGGCGTTCCGCCGCCACCTCGAGACCTGCGCGGTCTGCCCGGTCGAACTGCGCGCCTTTCAGCAGGTCGCCGACGATCTGGCGGTCGGCGTACCCAGCCTGGAGGCGCCGCCCGAGCTCAAGCGCCGGGTGATGAGCGCGATCGAACAGGAGCCGCGCGCCGTCTCCGGCCTGGCCGAGAAGCCCGCCGGCGCGGCCAGCGCGCGGAGGGCCCGGCGCGACACCGCGCTGCGGCGCAGCACCTGGCTGCGCGGACCGACACTCGTGCTCGGCGGCGCAATGGCGTTCGCGCTCGCCGCCATCATCGTCGTGATCGTCGCCTTCCCCGGCCGGCAGAACGGACGCACCGTCGAGGCGGCCACGACCGTTGGCGGCAGCGCCGCGGTGCACATCGCCTCCAACCGAACCGAGCTCGTCGTCCGTCATATCGCCGCGCCGCCTCAGGGCAAGATCTACGAGGTCTGGCTGCAGTACGGCAAGCACGCCCCGCGCCCGAACGCGCTGTTCGGCGTCGACCGCAACGGGGACGCCTCGGTGGCGGTCTCGGGGTCGCTGTACGGCGTCAGCCGCGTGATGGTCACCGCGGAGCCGGCGCCCCGCGGGACGAGTGCGCCGACCTCCAACCCGGTGATCGACGCGTCGCTGTCCTGAGCGGCGGGCTCCGAGATTTCTGATCCGGCACCCGCCCGAACGCGTATACCTCCACAGATCAGCGTTCAGCAATCGAACGGAGCCTTACCGATGGGTCTTGACAATCCGCTTCACATCGCAATCGTCCTCGTCGTCGTGCTGTTGGTGTTCGGCGCCAAGAAACTGCCTGAGATGGGCAAGGGTCTCGGTGAGGGCATGCGCAGCTTCAAGTCCGGAATCTCCGGCGAGTCACGCACCGACGACACGAACGTCCAGCAGATCACCGCGGCGCCCAAGCCGCCGGTGACCACGACGAGCGCCGAGGAGCGCACGCCCGAGCCGATCGCCTGACCGCGAAGCGGGCCGGGCCGGGGCGCGGTCCTCGGGGAGGAGCACACGCATGAGGATCGCCATCATCGGGGCCGGGATCTCCGGCCTGACCGTCGCGCACCTGGTCGACCCGGTGCATGAGGTGACCGTGTTCGAGGCCGCCGCGTACGCCGGCGGCCATACGAACACCGTGCGCGTCGACGCCGCGTACGAGACCCATCACGTCGACACCGGGTTCATCGTGTTCAACGACCGCAACTACCCGCGGTTCGAGAGGCTCCTGCAGCGGCTCGGGGTCGCCTCCCAGCCCTCCACGATGAGCTTCAGCGTGTCCGATGGGCGGGGCGACTTCGAGTACAGCGGCGCCTCTCCCAACGGGCTGTACGCCAAGCGCGCGCACCTGGTCACGCCGTGGTTTCAGCGGATGATCGCCGACCTCGTCCGCTTCAACCGCGCCGCGCGGTCGCTCGTGCGCGATCTCCCAGCCGGCGCAGAACAGCTCTCGCTGGGGCACTGGCTCGAGCGCCACCGCTTCTCGCGGCCGTTCATCGAGCGGTTGATCGTCCCGCAGGCCGCCGCGGTGTGGTCGGCGGATCCCGCGCAGATGTGGACGTTTCCGGCTCGCTTCCTCGCCGAGTTCTTCGACAACCACGGGCTGCTCGGGCTGGCTGACCGGCCGCAGTGGCGGACGGTCAGCGGCGGATCTGCGCAATACGTCGAGGCGCTCGTGGGACGTCTGCGCGGGCGCATCCGCCTGCAGACCCCCGTTCGGAGCGTCGTTCGCGCCGACGATCACGTGCTGGTCACCCCGCGCGGCGGCGAGCCCGAGCGCTTCGATGAGGTCGTCCTGGCGACGCACTCCGATCAGGCGCTCGCCCTCCTGGGCGACGGAACGGACCGTGAGCACGAGCTGCTCGGAGCCCTCCCCTACCAGGCCAACGAGGCCGTGCTGCACACCGACGCCGGAATGCTCCCGCGGCGACGGCGCGCCTGGGCGAGCTGGAACTATCACCTGCTCGACAACCCCGGGCAGCGTGCCACGGTCACCTACCACATGAACCGCCTGCAGTCGCTGCAATCGGAGCAGGAGTTCTGCGTCACGCTCAACCGGAGCGAGGCGATCGACCCGTCGCGCATCATCCGCCGGATCGCGTACTCCCACCCCGTCTACACGCCCGCCGGGGTGGGAGCGCAGCGCCGTGTGGCCGAGATCAGCGGCCGCAATCGCACCCACTTCTGCGGCGCCTACTGGGGCTGGGGGTTTCATGAGGACGGCGTCGTCTCCGCGGAGCGCGTCGCCGCCGGGCTCGGGGTTCGGTCGTGAGCGTGGCCACGGCGCCGCGTGCGGCCACCGCCGCGGCCGCGGCCACGGCCACGGCCACCGCAAGCTGTCTGTACGAGGGGACGATCCGCCATCGCAGGCGAGACCCGGCCAACGAGTTCCACCACCGCGTGACGCTCGCCTACATCGATCTCGACGAGCTTCCGGGATTGCTCGACGGACGGCTCACGCGCCCGGGCCCGGGGCTGCTGCGCTTTCGGCGCGGCGACTACCTCGGCGGGCAGAAGGCAAGCGGGACGTCGCTGGCGGACACGGTCCGCGATCGCGTTGAAACGCTGGCCGGCTCGCGCCCGGCAGGCCCGATCCGAGTGCTCACCCAACTGCGCTCGTGCGGCGTGTGCTTCAACCCGGTGAGTTTCTACTACTGCTTTGGTCCCGGCGGCGCGCGGCTGGACCATGTGCTCGCCGAGGTGACGAACACGCCGTGGGGCGAACGGCGCGCCTACGTGCTGAGCGATCGCCGGGCCGACTCGCGGGTGGTCGGTGGCGCCTTCGACAAGCAGCTGCACGTCTCGCCGTTCTTCGGCATGGACCATCGCTACCACGCGCGGGCCTCGACGCCCGGGCCGACGCTGTCGGTCCACATCGCCAACGAACGCGAGGAGTCGATCGTGTTCGACGCAACCCTGCGACTTCACCGGCGACCGCTCACCGCCGCCAGCGCAACTCGCCTCGCGGTGACCCATCCGGCGGCGAGCCTGCGGGTGCTCGCGCTGATCTACGGACACGCGCTGGGGTTGAAGCTGAAGGGCGCACAGCCGCATCCCCATCCGGCGGGGGCCCGATGAGAAGCCGTGAGTCGCTCGCGTGGCGCGGTGCGGCGACGGCGCTGCTGGGCCAGATCCGCGTGGGCTCGCTGCTCGTCGTCGACCACCCGACCGGGCGCCGGCTCAGCTTCGGGCGTGGTGCTCCGACCGCGACGATCGAGCTGCACGATCCGGGCTTCTGGCAGGCGTTGCTGCGCGGCAGCCGCGGCCTCGCAGACTCCTACGCCGCCGGGATGTGGGACACCCCGGATCTGGTCGCGGTGATCCGCCTGGCGGCGCGCAACGCGGTCGTCATCGACCGGGTGCGCCGGTACACCGCGCCGCTGTGGACCCCTCGCCAGCGGATACGCGCAGTGCTGCGACCGAACAGCCGCCAGCGCAGCCGGCGGGACATCGCGGCCCATTACGACCTCGGAAACGAGCTGTTCAGCCGCATGCTCGACCCGACGATGTCGTATTCCTGCGCGCTGTTCGAGCGTGAGGGCATGACCCTGGAGCAGGCATCGGTCGCCAAGCTGGAGCGGGTGTGCGAGCAACTGGAGCTGCGCCCGGAGGATCAGGTGATCGAGATCGGGACCGGCTGGGGCGGGTTCGCGGTGCACGCCGCCGCCACGCGCGGCTGCCGGGTGACCACGACGACGATCTCTGCCGAGCAGCACGCCTACGCCGTCGCCCGGGTCCGTGAGGCGGGGCTGGAGGACCTGGTCACGGTGCTGCGCAGCGACTACCGCGATCTGCGCGGTCGCTACGACAAGCTCGTCTCGATCGAGATGATCGAGGCCGTCGGCTGGCAGCAGATCGGGACCTTCTTCGCCCGATGCTCACGGCTGCTGCACCCGCACGGGGCGATGCTCCTGCAGGCGATCACGATCGACGATCGTGCCTACGACGTCGAGAAGGCGTCCCGGTCGTTCATCAAGGACTACATCTTCCCCGGCGGCTGCCTGCCCTCGCTTGAGGTCATCCAGCGCAACGTGGCCCGCCGCACCGACCTGCAGACGGTCGACCTGCACGACCTCACCGCCAGCTACGTGACAACGTTGCGGCGCTGGCGCGAGCGGTTCCTCACCCATGCATCAGAGCTTGAGGCGTTCGGATACGACGCCTCGTTCAGGCGGCTGTGGACGCTGTACCTCTCCTACTGCGAGGCCGGCTTCGCCGAGCGGCGGATCTGCGACGTGCAGCTGCTGCTCGCCAAGCCGCGGTGGATCGGTCCGACGGCCACCGCGAACGCGGGCGCGGTGGGCGCGGCCGCGATCGCAGCGAACGGTTAGGCGCCGTCCGCAACGACGAACGGCCGAGCCCGAGGGCCCGGCCGTTCACCGCTTGCCGTCGTGGTCCGTTACGACAGGAAGCCGAACGACTTCAACGCGCCCGCGGCCTGCGAGGCCGTGATCGCCTTCGGACCGAACGGCGGCAGCACGGCCGTCCCCTTGGGCTTGATCGCGTCGAAGAACGAGAAGTGCGTTGCCTCGTTGGCCGCAACGCCCGCGGCCACCACCTTCAGGTCCTCGGAGTTGAACTCCTTGACCGCGCCCATGTAGGTCGCAACGAATGCCTCCTCGAGGAGACACGCGGTGTCGACGAGCGCGGTCTTGCTCGCGACGTACTTGCCGGGCACCGTGAGCGTGAAGCCGGTCGGGGTGTTCTTGGGGCCGAGCGCCTTCTTCCAGGCCTGCTGATGGATCTTCTCGTCCTTGTAGGCCGCCTCGAAGTAGTTGCGGTTGCCCGGATCGAGCTTCAGCTTGGAGAAGTACGTCTTGAGGATCGCCCCGTAGATCGTCACGGCGAGCGTCTCGGCGATGTAGCCGGTCTGCAGAACCGTGATGTCGGTCTTGGTCGTCTTGGCAAACGCGACTCCATCCATCGTCGCGAGAACGCCGCCGGCGCCGACCAGGACCACGCTGCCCTTGGCGGCGTTGCGGATGAACTGGCTGCGGCTGACTCCGGTGACTTCAGTCATCAATGCTCCTTTGAGCGGGGAACGGAAGCGGAGCCCGGACTCCACGCGTGTGATACGGGCTCCTGCGCCGTGCGGATCACCGCTGAGAGCAATTTTTCGTACGTCAGATATCTGACGTCGGTCTGACCCACGGTCGGCTGCGGGCCGCTCACCTGGCAGAGCGTCCAGACCGGACGCGGTCCCGACGCAAAGGAGTCTCATCACCATGACAATCGACCTGGAGCATGTCGACGTCGACGGCGCCGTCCGCGAGGCGGCGGACGCGGTATCGGGCGACACCCGCCTGAACTTTCTGCGCAAGGGTGCCCTGGCCGGCGGCGCCGCACTCGGCGGTGGCGCGATCCTGAGCGCACTCGTGCCGGGCGCCGCCCTGGCCAAGGAGGTCGGTGCGCCGCCCGCCGGTACGTTCGGCAAAGGCGACATCGGGATCCTCAACTACGCCCTGACGCTCGAGTACCTCGAGTCGTCGTTCTACAACGCGGCCGCCAAGAACGGCGTCGCCAGGGGCGACAAGCAGCTCACCGCGTTCCTGAACACCGCCCAGCGCGACGAGAACGCTCACGTCAAGCTGCTCAAGGGAGCGCTTGGCTCGAAGGCGGCCAAGGAGCCGAAGTTCGACTTCGGCAAGGCGGTCACCAGCAAGAACACGTTCGCCGCCACGGCGTACGTGCTGGAGAACACCGGAGTGCACGCCTACCTCGGACAGGCCGGCAACATCTCCAACTCCGCTTACCTGCTCGTCGCCGCGTCGATCGTGACCGTCGAGGCCCGTCACTCAGGCGCTATCGGCCTGTACCTCGGTAAGGAGATCGCGCCGACGGCGACCGACACGGGATGGACCGCGTCCAAGGTGCTCCGCGCAGTTGCGGGCACCCATTTCATCAAGTCCTAGCCTCGGCTCGGGTTCAGGATGAGACACGGGCGGGCCCCTCCGGGGGTCCGCCCGTTCTGCGTCTCAGGGCGCTGCGTCTCCGTCGATCACTCGCTGGGCGATGGCGAACGCTGCGTTGGCCGCGGGCACGCCGGCGTAGATCGCGGTGTGGAGCAGCACCTCGCCGATCTCGTCGGCAGTCACGCCGTTGCGCAGGGCGCCACGCACGTGCATCTCGATCTCGTTCTCACGTCCGAGCGCGGTCAGCGCGGCGAGGGTGATCATCGACCGGGCGCGCCGGTCCAGGCCGTCGCGCTGCCACACGTCGCCCCAGGCGGTACGGGTGATGAAGTCCTGGAAAGGCGCCGTGAAGGGAGTCGTGCGGGCGATCGTGCGGTCGACGTGGTCCTCGCCGAGCACGGCTCTGCGGACCTCCATCCCGGCATCGTGGCGATCTGCGTCATCCATCGCGGTCCTCCAAGTGGTCGGTGATCAGACGGTTGACCGCATCGGCGCGTTCGACGCTCGCCAGGTGCGAGGCGGGGTCGAGCAACTCAAAGCGCGCATCCGGGACCGTGGCGGCGATCCGCTCGCCCTGCGACGGCGGGATCGCGCGATCCTGCGCGCCCGCGATCACCAGCGTCGGCGCGCGCACCGTCTCCAGGCCGGCCGCGACGTCGTGCGCGGCCACCGCCTCACAGCACGAGGCATAGCCGTCGACAGGGGTGTCGACGATCATCTGCCGGTGAGCCGCCACCACCTCGGGTTGGGCGGTCGCAAACTGCTCGGTGAACCAGTTGGCGACCACCGCGGACGCGATCGGTTCGGTGGCGCCCGCCTCGCGCACGGCGCGTGCCCGCTCCCGGAACGCGTCTGGATTGAGAGTGTCCGGAGCGCTTGAGACGACGATCAGGCGGCCGATCCGATCGGGAGCGTGGATGGCGAGCCACTGCCCGATCATCCCGCCGATCGATACCCCGGCGTAGTCGGCGCGCGCGAGTGCAAGCCGGTCCATGAGCGCGATCACGTCTGAACCGAGATCGGCGATCGTGTACGGACCTTTGGAGACCGGGGAGCGACCGTGCCCGCGGTGGTCGAAGCGAATCACCCGCCGGCGGTGCGCGAGGGCCGGCAGTTGGGGATCCCACATCGCCAGCGAGGTTCCCAGCGACCCGCCGAGCAGCAGCGGGAGCCCGTCGCCGGCCCCCTCCTCGCGGGAGTAGAGCTCTACCGCGCTCATCGCGGCCTCGCCTCATACGCCGCGAGCGCTCGGTCGATGAGCGCCTCGGTCCCGTCCGAAATCGGGGTGCCCGCGGTCGGCGCCGCAGCCAGGTTCGCCGCCATCCGCTCAGCGTCGACGTGCAGACCGGAGAGCAGCTCGCAGGTCCACGCGGCAGCCGAGCCGACGAGCGCCGTCAACTCGGTGAGGGTCCCCCACTCCGCCTGCCAGCCCCCGACCCCGCGCGCGAGCTCCTGCGGCATCGCGCCGAGCATGGTCGCCACCCCGCCCGGCACCCGCGTCACACACGCCAGGACCGCCACGGAGGCCACCGGGTTCTGCTTGTGGGCCATTGCGCTCGAACCGCCCGACCGACCCTCCGCCACCTCGGCCACCTCGGTCTGGGAGAGCAGCGCGACATCGCGGGCGATCTTGCCCAGCACGCCCGCGCACACGCCGAGCACCGAGGCGGCGAGTGCGGTGCGCACCCGGATCGTCGCCCACCCGATGGCCGGATCGACCAGCCCCAGGCGAGTGGCGACCAGCGCCGCCACTCGCGGAGACCGGCCGCCGACCGGACCGCCCATCTGCACCGCGCACTCCGCGTCACGCACGTGGGTGAGATGCACCCGCGCCTGGCTCAGGCCGTCCAGCCAGCCGGCGGCATGCAGTCCGAACGTCGTCGGCAGGGCCTGCTGGAGCAAGGTGCGACCGATCATCCCCGTCTCCCGGTGTGCCCCGGCCAGCTCCGCGGCGGCTCGCGCAACACCGTCCAGGTCGGCCAGCAGCGGGTCGAGCGCACGTCGGAGGAGCAGCATCAGCGCCGTGTCGACGATGTCCTGGCTGGTGGCACCCGCGTGGAGGTACTCGGCGGCGGGGGGTTCCAGACCCCCGCGCAGCGCAGCGACCAGGCCGATGACCGGGGTCGCGTTCTCGGCGAGCGACCGGCTCAGGTCGGCGAGGTCGATGCGATCGACATCCTGCGAGGCGGCGACGATTGCGGCAGCGGCCTGGTGGGGGATCTCACCGAGATCGGCGAGCGCCTCCGCGAGCGCGGCCTCGACGTCGAGCATCGCGCGTACCCAGGCCCGGTCGCTCAGTTGCGCGGCGACGGCGCCGCGTGCGTAGATCGCGTCGAACACGCTCAGACGGCGAAGAACACGGTCTCGCCCGGACCCTGCACGCGAATGTCGAAGCGGTAGCCGCCCTCGCCGTCGGGCTGGGCGAGCAGCGTCTGGCGGCGGTCGGCGGGGACGGTCGCCAGCACGGGGTCGCTCGCATTGGCCTCGGGTTCGTCGCCGAAGTAGATGCGCGTCACGACGCGGTTGAGCATCCCGCGCGCCATCAGCGTCACCGCGAGATGCGGCGCCTGGAGGCGCCCGCCCCGGTCCTGTACCCGGCCCGGCTTGACGGTGAGGATCTCAAAGCTGCCGTCGCCGTCCTCGGTCCCGCACCGCGCGAACCCGTGGAAGCCGGGTAGCTCGGACGGGCCTCCGTGGCCGTGCATGTCGGCGAAGCGCCCGTCCGGGTCTGCCTGCCAGGTCTCGAGCAGGTGGTCGGGGATCGGATCGCCGTGGCCGTCGGAGATGGTCCCGCGGATCGTGAACGCGCCGGTCGTGCCGGGCTCGACCGCATGCGGCCCCGCCGCCCAGGGCAGGCCGATCGCGAAGTAGGGGCCGACCGTCTGTGACGGCGTGAGCGTGAAGTTCACCGCTCCTCCTCGAAGAACGTGGCTGCCGGGCCGCGCAGATAGATGTCCCACTCAAAGCACTGGGCCCAGTCAGGCTGGGTCCCGTGGATCGAGAACGTCGAGATCATCGCCTCCCGGGCCTTGGGATCACGGACTGAGTTGAAGATCGGGTCATACGGGAAGAACGGATCGCCGGGGAAGTACATCTGCGTCACCAGCCGCTGGGCGAACGCCCGGCCCATCAGCGAGAAGTGGATGTGGGCCGGCCGCCAGGCGTTGTAGTGGTTGCCCCACGGGTAGGGGCCGGGCTTGATCGTCGTGAAGGTGTAGCGGCCCGCGGCGTCGGTCAGGCAGCGCCCGGCTCCTGAGAAGTTGGGGTCCAGCGGCGCCGCATACCGATCCCACTTGTGGTGGTAGCGACCGCACGCGTTCGCCTGCCAGACCTCCACCAGCGTGTCGCGCAGCGGCTTGCCCTCGGTGTCGTAGACGTGCCCGGTGACGATGATCCGCTCTCCGATCGGCTCACCGGCGTGCTGGCGGGTGAGATCGGAGTCGAGGTCGGTCACGCCCAGCCGTTGCGAGAGCGCGGGCCCGGTGATCTCACCCAGCGTGTGCGGGAGGTAGACGAGCGGCTCCCGGGGGTGGCGGAGCGCCGTCGACTTGTACGGCTCGTAGTCAAGCGGCGGGTGGGCGCCCTCAGGCTCGCGGCGGTAGACGAGCGGTGTGTCGGCGATCGGTGTGTAGATGCGGCGCGGCTCTTCCTGCTCGACGGTCATTGCGTCTCCTGCGTCAGCGATTCACGAGCTCGCGCAGCGCGCCAAGCTCCTCGTCGGTGGCCGGCGGCGTGGTGGGCACGTCATCGGCGACCCGCAGATTCCAGCCGGTCGCCTGGCGCACCTGGTCGATGTCGACGCCGGGATGGATCTGGGTGAGGGACAACTCCCGGGCGCCCGGTCCGCCGTCCGATTCGGGGGTGAGCACGCCGAGGTCGGTGACGACCGCGGTCGGGCCCTTGCCGGTGAACCCGAGGCGCTCGCGGTCGCCCTCGGAATCACCGAACCCCACGGTCGTGCGGAAGTCCAGGCGCTCGACGAACGTCCGCGGCGAGTGAGGGGCGATCACGACGACCTCCTGACAGAAGGAGGCGATCTCCGGCGCTCCGCCCGCCCCCGGCAGCCGCGTCCTGGGATGGGCGTAGTCGCCGATCACGGTCGAGTTGAGGTTCCCGTGGCGATCGACCTGGGCGGCGCCCAGGAACGCCACCTGGACTCGACCGGTCCCTATCCAGTAGTTGAACATCTCGGGCACCGAGACGACCGCGTCGGCGGTCTCGGCCAGCTCGCCGTCCCCTATCGACAGCGGGATGTGGTACGGCTTGGCGCCGATGGTGCCCGATTCGTAGACGAGCACGAGGGCGGGGTTGTGGACCATCCGCGCCAGCAGTGCCGCCGTGCTCGGTCGCCCCACGCCGATGAACACCGAGCGGGCATCGGTGAGCAGGCGAGCGGCCACGATCGTCTGCAGCTCACCGGTGCTCGCCTGGGTCGGGTCGCGGGTCTCGGTCATTGCGTCGTCGCCTTCATCATCGCCGAGCCGCCTGCAGGACGTGGTCGTCCATCCACGCGGTGAACTCGTCGCGGTCACGGCTGAGCGTGTCCCAGAAGCGATAGAAGTCGTTGTCGCGGGTCGTGATCCCGGCCGCGTAGGACGGCAGCGAACCGCCGGGCGCATGCGCGACCGCGTCGATCACCCAGCCGGGGATCACCACTCCCCCGGGCCGCAGCTGCAGCGTGTCGACGATCCGCTCGACGGTGACCAGCGACCGGTCGGCGCAGAGCACCGCCTCCTTCTGGACCCCGGGGATCCCCCACAGCTGCACGTTGCCGTCGCGATCGGCTTCCTGGGCGTGCACGATCGAGACATCGGGACGCAGCGCCGGCACGGCGGCGAGCTTCTCGCCGGTGAACGGGCAGATGATCTCCTTGACGTTGGTGAGCTCGCGCAGGTCGGTTCCGGCGTAGCCGCGCATCACCGCGAACGGCATCCGCGCAGCGCCGGCGGCGTAGCGGTTGGCCATCCCGGCGTGGCTGTGCTCCTCGACTTCGATCGAGCGGGGCCAGTCGTGCTCGATCGCGTCGCGGAAGCGGTGCAGGGAGCCGACGCCCGGGTTGCCGCCGTAGGAGAAGACGAGCCGGCGCGCGGCGCCCATCCCGATCATCTGGTCATAGAGGATGTCGGGGGTCATGCGGATCAGCTCGAGATCGGTGCGGCCCTGGCGGAGAACCTCGTGACCGGCGGCGAACGGGATCAGGTGGGTGAAGCCCTCGAGCGCCAGCGAGTCGCCGTCGTGGACCAGCTGGGCGACGGCGTCGGACAGGGTCGTGATCTCAGCCATCGTGCGCCTCCACGGCGAGCGGTTGGGAAGCGGTGCGCTCCAGCGGCAGGCCGACGTAGTTCTCGGCCAGGGCCGTCGCCTGTGCGCGCGAGGAGGTCACGTACCGCAGCTGGGATAACGCGAGCTCGGCCCCGTAGTCGTCCTCGTCAGGGTCCTTGTGGAGCATCGTGGTCATCCACCACGAGAAGTGCTGGGCGCGCCACACGCGAGCCAGGCAGCGATCCGAGTAGGCCTCCAGCGGGCCCGAGTCGCCGTCGTGCAACCGTGCGGCGAGTGCCTGCGCGAGCATGATCACGTCGGCGACGGCGAGGTTCAGTCCCTTGGCGCCGGTCGGCGGCACGATGTGAGCGGCGTCCCCGGCGAGGAACAGGTTGCCGTGGCGCATCGGCGCGGCGACGAAGCTGCGCATCGGCGTGATCGAGGACTCGGTGATCGGCCCCTCGTTCACGGTGAAATCGGTGCCGTCCTGACGCGCGTGAAGCTGTGACCAGATGCGGTCGTGCGACCAGTTGTCGATCGACTCCTCGGGCGAGACCTGCAGGTAGAGCCGGCTCACGGTCGGCGAGCGCATGCTGTAGAGCGAGAAGCCCTCCGGGTGGCGTGCGTAGATCAGCTCGTCGGTCGCCGGGGCGGCGTCGACCAGGATCCCGAGCCAGGCGAACGGATAGGTCCGCTCCCAGGTCCGCACCCGCGACGCGACCGTCTCCCGGCAGACGCCGTGGAAGCCGTCGCAGCCGGCGATCACCTCGGCGCGCAACTCGTGCTCGGCCCCGTCGTGGCGGTAGCGCACCACCGGCTTGGCCCGACCGGGATCGTCGAACTCCTCGATCCGCACATCGGTGGCCTCGAAACGCAACGGCAGATCCTCGGCGAGCCGCGCGGCGATCAGGTCCTTGACCACCTCGGTCTGGCCGTACACCGTGACGGCGCGGCCGCCGGTGAGCTCGTCCATCGGAACGTGGTGGCGGGCGCCGTCGAAGCTCAGGTAGATGCCGCCATGGCGCAGCCCCTCGCGCTCGAGCCGGTCGGCCACGCCCGCCTCGCGCAGGATGTCGACCGTCCCCTGCTCCAGCACGCCCGCCCGGATCCGGGCCTCGACGTACTCACGGCTGCGCGCCTCGAGGATGACCGCGTCGATCCCGGCGCGCGAGAGCAGACGGCCGAGCAGCAACCCGGCAGGACCCGCGCCGATGATCGCCACCTGTGTCCGCTCCACGCCCATCTGTGCTTCGACACGGTAGAGGTTTTCCCGAAGACGGGCGCACAGCGGTCACCGTGTTCGCCTGGCGCACACCTGCGGGCATGCGTCGATGCCCCGACCCGCGACCAGGGCCGGCAGCGGCGCTACGAGATCTTGATCAACACGATTGTGTTGATCACGAACAGCACCGCGAACAGAACCGTCCAGCGGTTGAGGTTCTTCTCGACCAGAGAGCCCCCTCCGAGCGGTCCCTGGCCGGTGCCGACGCCGAACGCCCCGGACAGTCCCGCGTCCTTGCCGGAGTGCATCAGGATCAGGAAGATGAGCCCGACGCAGAGGACGATCTGCACGAAGTCGAGGACGGCGGTCACGGCGCCGATGGTAGCTCGGAGTCGGCGCGCTGACGAGCGCCGGGCTCCTCGCCGGCGTCGCTCCCGTCGTCGGCGGCGGTGGCGGCTTCAACGGCCTGTGCCTCATCGAGCCGGTGAAGGATCTCGATCGCCTCGGCCCGCAGCGCTCCGTCGATCTCGCGGTGGTCCTCCTCGGAGAGCTTGCCGGTGCGCAGATCCATCTCGGCGTCCCGGATCTCGCGGTACTTGGAATCGCGCGCCGCCTCGAGGTCGGCCGAGGTCACGCCGAGGTCCGAGCGACGATGGCGGGCGCCACGCAGCGGGCCTGTGATCAGTGCGAACACGGTCGCGAGCACGACGAGGACGATCAGGTAGCCGAACACCATGCGACGATCACGCGGCCGGATCGGGAGGGCTCAGCCGGGTGATGAGCTCGCGCTCGACGGCGCGGGAGGTGCCGGCGACCTCGCGGCCTGCGTCGAGCGTGCGGCCGCGCGTGACGCCGTCACCGTCGGAATCACGGCGCCGGCGGCGCGGGGCGACCGGCCACAGGGAGATCAGTCCGCCGATGCCCGCGATGATCCCGCCGAGCCAGAGCCAGGTGACCAGCGGCGAGACCTCGATCAGGAACTGGGTCGGCCACGGTCGCGTGACCCATCGGTCGGTCAGCTCCTGTACGGCGCGGTCACGCAACTGGAAGAGATCGGTGAGCTTCTGGCCCTGCTGGCCGGGCGGGAGCTTCGCGATCGCGTTCATCGCCCGCAGGAAAGCTGCGTCGCCCTTGTTGATGATCGGGTCAAGCGGCTGGGTGTTCGCCGAGATGACGACCCAGATGTCGTGGGTGAGACCCGCATCGAGGCCGACCGTCGACTCGTCGGAGGCACCGAGGTTCGTCTCGAAGAAGCGGCCCAGCGGCGCATTGGACGTCGCCGACGGATAGACGCCGTAGACCGTGCGCAGCGTCGTCACGCGGTGGCCGCCCCGGCTGACGCGCATGATCGCGCCGAACTCGAGCTTCTGGGAGGTGGCCGCGGCGATCGGCTTCACATAGGTGAACGTGTATCCGTCGCTGCGCACGCTCTGCCCGGGAGCGAGCGTCGCGCGGCGCTGATGCTGGAACGAGGTGGAGGCAGCGACGCCGACGAGCGCGATGACGACGCCGAGGTGGACGATGTAGCCGCCGTAGCGGCGCCGATTGCGCGAGACGAGTCGCACGAGCGCCAGCGGCGGGGCCTCGCCCGCCCCGCGGACCCGCACCCGTGTGCCGCGGACGAACTCCTGGACGACGGTGGCAGTCACGAACGCCGCGGCGCAGAACATCGCCAGCGACGCGGTGTGGGCGCTGACCCCGGGGACGATCAGCAGCACGACGAGCGTGATCAGGCCGGCGGCGACCGGGAACACGAAGTTGGAGCGCAGCTTGTCGATCGACATGCGCCGCCACGGGATGATCGGCGCTATCCCGGCGAGTGCGACGATCGCGATTGCGAGCGGGTCGACGAACGGCAGGAACGCTGCCTGGCCCACGTTGATCTCGTTGCCGGTGATCGCCTGGGAGATGAGCGGGAAGAACGTCACCCAGAAGATCACGAGCGTCAGCGCGACGAGCAACATGTTCTGGGCGACGAACATCGCCTCGCGCGAGAAGATCGAGGCGATGCTCGCCTCGGACTTGAGGTCCTCGTAGCGCCACAGCACCAGACAGATCGAGCCCAGCGTCATGGTCGCGACGATCGAGACGAACGCGATGTCGAGCGCCGGATCGGGCACGAACGCGTGGATCGAGGAGAGGATCCCCGAGCGCACCAGGAAGTCCCCCACCATCGCCATCACTCCGGCCAGGAGCACCAGCGAGACGTTCCAGACGCGCAGCATGCCGCGCTTCTCCTGGATCATGATGGAGTGGATGTAGGCGGTGGCCACCAGCCACGGCATGAGCGCCGCGTTCTCCACCGGATCCCAGCCCCAGAACCCGCCCCAGCCGAGCTCGGTGTAGGACCAGCGGGCGCCCAGCATGATCCCGAGCCCCAAAAACAGCCAGGCGCCGAGGGCGAACTTCCGCGTCACCGACACCCACTCGCTGTTGACGCGACCCGATACGAGCGCCCCGATCGCGAAGCAGAACGGGATCAGCATCAGCGTGTACCCCGAGTAGAGCATCGGGGGGTGGATCATCATCGTGGTGTGGCGCAGCAGCGGGTCCAGGCCGGCGCCCTGCGTCGGCATGTTCGGGCCGGTCGTCGTCTCAAACGGGTTGGCGAAGAAGGTGTTGAGCGCCAGGAAGAAGCCGACCAGCACGAACAGCGTCGCCTGTGCCCACGGCACGACCTCGCGCATCTTGTTGCGGGTGATGAACAGCGCGAGGCTTGCCCAGCCGCTGAACAACGTCACCCACAGCAGCAGCGATCCCTGCTGGGTGGACCAGATCGCGGCGACGCGGTAGAAGAACGGCGTCGTCGACGACGAGCCACCGGCCACGATGTTGTACGAGAAGTCGTTGCGGATGAAGGCGGCGTCGAGGATCACGAACGCGACCACCGCGATCAGCGCGAGTGAGTACATCGCGCGGCGCCCGGAGTGGATCCAGGCCTCGTCACGTGCGCGCGCGCCGTACAGCGACGCGCCGAACCCGTAGAGCACGGTCACGAAGCCGAGGATCAGCAGCAGGCGGCCGACGGGAGCCATCAGATCAGCGACCCGGGCCCGTCACTCTGCCCCGGAGCCCGACGAGCCGGCCTTCGGGATGGCGCCCGAGGCGGCCTTGTACTTGGAGGGGCACTTCGTCGTCAGCGAGTTGGCGACCCCGGTGTAGATCGCCGTCGGCGAGTGGCCCTCCGTGACGTCGACGAGCACGGCGCGCCCCTGGGCGAACGGATCCGGGACCTCGCCCGTGTAATGAACCGCCGCGGTGACGTCGCTCTTGGGGTCGCGGATGCTGAAGTCCAGTGCCGAGCGCGTCCGCCGCACGGATCCGTCGACGACCGTCCCGGCGAGGATGTAGGTCGTCCCCGGCTTGGCCCGCTTGATCAGCTGCGAGGCGGTCACTTCGTCGCGGCCCGCGGAGAAGCTCGTGTAGACGAGCGCCACCGCGAGCACGACCGCACACGTCAGCGCGACCGTCAGGCGGATGGCGCGCTTGCGGCTCGGGTCCATACGACTGGTGATTGTCGCACGCGCGCCCCCCGCTCCGAGGCGGTCGCCGGTCCCCCTCCTGACCGAGGCATTGTTAGTGGTGTGTTAGCAAACGCCAATACGGAGAAGGCGTCGGGAAACCAAACCGATAAGAGAGCGTTACTGATGATGACTGTGATGACACGAAGCACAACCGGCGCCATTCTGCGGCGCCGTCGTGCCGGGCGACCGGGGCGGGTCGCGGAGCCGCACCGAGCTCACGCCGCGCCGAGCACCGAGACGACACCGAGGCGGACCAGCACGATCACCGCCGCGCGGATGACCCGTCGGCTGGACGTGCCCCAGGACCAGGCGACCTACGCGTGCCCGTGCGGCTACGTGTTCGCGGCCGCCGTCTCGACGTCGGTCGGCTGCCCGCACTGCGGCGACTCGCAGGCCTGGTAGGCCGTCAAGCAGCGCTGTTGGGTCCGCCGTGTGAGGTGGGCGACTCCGTCTGCCCGGCACATCGGGTTTGGGCAAGTTCTCCGGACGGGAAGCGTTCAAAGCGGTGTCGCGCTCACACGCGCGGCACGGCTCCCGATCCAGGAACCGAAGCACTCGGCGACCGCGGGCGCTCTCAGTCGGAGAGCAGCGCGCTCACAAAGCGCTCGCGGTCGTCGAGGAAGCGTCGCGTGAGGCGCACCGGCTCGGCGTCCTCCCAGGCGATCTCGACGGGCGCGTCGTCGGCGGAGAGCTCGTAGATCCGCGCCCGTGGATGGGCGAGCATCAGTGGCGAGTGAGTGGCGATGATGAACTGCGACCCCTCCCCCACGAGCTCGTCGATCCGTCGCAGGCAGGTGAGCTGGTTCTGGGTGGAGAGCGCCGCCTCGGGCTCGTCGAGGAGGTACAGGCCGTCCGGGCCGAAGCGGTGCAGCAGCACGGAGAGAAACGACTCGCCGTGCGACTGCTCGTGCAGCGAGACGCCGCCGTACGCGGCCAGTGGATCGCCGCCGAGCGCAGCCGCCTCGCCCCTTGAGTCGGCCCTGAGCCCTTCCAGATAGGTCGCCGCCGTGAAGAGCGACTCGGCGCGCAGGAAGAAGTCGGTGCGCCAGCGCCGACCGCCCCGCACGAGCGATAGCGCCTCCCCGAGCGGCGAATGCGACTCGCGGGTCTGGAAGGCGAACTGCGAGGAGCCGCCCTCCGGGTTCATGCCGGCCGCAACGGCGATCGCCTCCAGCAGCGTCGACTTGCCGCTGCCGTTCTCCCCGACGAGATAGGTGATCCCCGGATGCAGCGCCAGCCCCTCGGCGCGTTCCAGCGCGCGGACGACCGGCAGCTGCCACGGGTACCCGGCGCGGGACCCCGCGGCGTCCCCGGGCGCACCCAGCCGCACCGCGGCGACGAAGCCGCCGGCACCGCGGCCGAGGACCTGTTCACGGCGGCGGGCGCGCTTCACCGCCCGAGCGTACCCGCGCCACACGCCCGGCGCCCGAAAACCCCTGCTATCGTGCGCTAGGCGGTCGACCTTCGGCCGCGAGGCAGCTTGCTTGGGTCCCGCATGGAGCGGTTCGGGTCAGCCGTCGCCTCCCGAATCGTTTGCGGTGACGGGCGCCTTCGCGCCCCGCCGCCCAAGGAGTTGATCAGTTTCATGCAGTCCTTTGCCGAACTCGGCGTGTCCGATGCTGTCGTGAGCGCCCTGAGCGCTTCCGGCATTACCACGCCCTTCGCAGTTCAGAACCTTGCCATCGGCGACGTGCTCGCCGGCCGCGACGCGCTCGTCCGGTCGCCCACCGGCTCGGGCAAGACGCTCGCCTTCGGCGTGCCGCTCGTCGACCGCACCGCGGCCGACGCCCGCCGTCCGGCGGCGCTCATACTCGCCCCGACGCGCGAGCTCGCCACCCAGATCACCGACGATCTGCGCCCGATCGCTCACGCCCGCGCGCTGCGGGTGACCGCCGTCTACGGCGGTGTGGGGCTCACCGTGCAGGCCAAGAACGCCGCGCGCTCGCACATCCTGGTCGCCACGCCCGGCCGGCTGGAGGACCTGCTCGCCCGCGGGGCGTTCACGCTCGACGCCGTGCGCATCCTCGTGCTCGACGAGGCCGACCGTATGCTCGACATGGGCTTCAAGCCCGCCGTCGACCGGATCGTCCGCGCCTGCCCCGAGAAGCGCCAGACGCTGTTCTTCTCGGCCACGCTCGACGGCGAGGCCGGCCGGGTCGCCCGCAGCTACACCACCGATCCGGCCCTCCACGAGCACGGGCCGACCGCGCGCCGCGCCGCCGAGGACGTCGAGCACCGCTTCCAGCAGCTGCGCGGCGTGGACCGCCTGGACGCACTCGTCGAGCAGCTCTCGGCCGAGCGCGAGCTGACGCTCGTGTTCGTGCGCACCAAGCACGGCGCCGACCGCCTGGTCAAGCGCCTGTCCCGCGAGGGCATCGAGGCGGTGGCGATGCACGGCAACAAGTCCCAGCGTCAGCGCGAGAGTGCGCTTCGCCGCTTCGAGGCCGGCCAGGTCGACGTCCTGGTCGCCACCGACGTGGCCGCTCGCGGGATCGACGTGACCGGCATCTCCCACGTGATCAACTTCGACGCGCCCGCCGACCACGAGACCTATGTCCACCGGGTCGGGCGCACCGGCCGCGCCGGCCGTACGGGCGTTGCCGTCACGCTCGTCGGCGATGAGCAGCGGCGTGAGATCGCCGCGCTCGCCGACCGGCTCGGCCTCGATCACGGCCTGCAGCACGGCGGCCAGGGCGCGCGCCATGCCGGCCGCCCCGCGACCACCAAGCCGGCCCACTCCGGGACCGGCCGTCGCCACGACCCGCGACCTGGCGCGCAGGCGGGCGGGCCCGCCGGCGCTAGCTCGGCGCAGCGCCGACGTCGCCGTCGGTCGAACCGGCCGAGCGGGGCGGGCGGGAATCCATCACGGGCAGCGTGACCGACGACGGGTGCGCCCCGTCGCGGAGGATCTCGATCTCGGCCGCCCGCAGGCTCGATGGCGCGGCGGTCGCGGGATCCTCTCCAGTCCCGGGATTACGGGCGTAGCGCGGATAGGCGCCCGAGGAGATCTGGAGGCGGATCCGATGGCCGGCGGCGAACCGGTGCCCCAGCGGCCATAGCTCGAAGCGCAGCCGGACGGTCCCGTCCGGCTCGCGCTCGTCGCGATCGGGGCTCACCGAGGCCAGCGCGTCGCAGACGTTGCGTGAGACCCCGGCCGCGTCGACATCGCAGAGCCGCGCGAAGATGTCGAACGACGGCGCGGAGCACCGCGCCCACCCGAACAGCAGCCCGACGAACTGCCTGCGCCCGTACGGCGAGCGCACGAGCACCGTCGGCTGAGGCCGCGACGCCTCCGCGGCGGCGACCCAGCGATCGGCGAGCAGGACGGTCCCGTCGTCCATCTCGGCCGCCAGATCTCGCTCGACGACGAGCTTGGTGGTCATCGCGCGCACGAGATGCATCCGGCGCGCGAACAGCTCACTGGCGAGCGTCACAGGGCGGAGACCCTAGTCGGAGACGCAACCGTGTCCAATGCTCATCGTCACTCATCAGGTTTGAGGCTGTCAGGAACCGGACAGCTGACCTCAATGGTTCCCGAGGCGAGACTCGAGCGCGGGCTCCACGGCATGAGACCCGCCGGCCCCGGCTGGTTTGTGATCAACGCCTGTGATGCGGAGTGGCAGGACGGCCCGTTCGGCGCCTACACGCCGTTCGAGAACGCCGAGCGCCGGTTCGCCGAGCTCGGTATCAATGTCGCGGTGCTCCAGCCCGGCCAGCCGAACGCCTATTACCACGCCGAGAACGTGCAGGAGAACTTCCTGGTGCTGGAGGGCGAGTGCCTGCTGATCGTGGAGGAGCAGGAGCGGCGCCTACGACGCTGGGACTTCGTGCACTGCCCGCCTCACACGCGGCACATCTTCGTGGGCGCCGGCGAGCGGCCCTGCGTGCTGCTCGGAGTCGGCAACCGCGACCGCGACGATCTAGCGGTGAGCTACCCGGTCTCCGCGGTCGCACAGCGCCACGGCGCCGGGGTCCTGAGCGAGACAGACGATCCGGGCGTGGCATACGCCGCCGCCGATCCGGATCTGCCGGTGGCGTTCGAGCGCCGGTGGCTCGGAGACGAGCCGCGCGACGTCGCCTCACCCGCCGGCTGAGCGCCCGCTCTCCGTCCACAGGCTCGCCCCCTCCGGTCATGGACCGCCGCGCTTCGGCCGATGACGGCCATTGTGGCCTCTCCCCTGCAGCTCTCGGACGCCCTCCAGCTGTCCGCCGGCATCCGCCGGTCGCGCCGCACTGCGGCGTGCGCCCGCGCGGTGATAGCGGCGGCGGCGATCGTCGCCGTCATCACCGAGCCGTCGGGGGCCGGCGTCGGCAGCTCCGGAACCTGGGTGATCGCCGGGTTTGCGATCATGCTCGCCACCGCCGCGGTGCAACTTCTGATCCCCGGCCGCGGTCTGCTCGCCGTCGAGGAGTCGCTCGCACCCGTGTCGGCGCTGCTCATCATCGGCGACGGCCCCGCGCGGGTGACGATCGTCTCGCTGCTATGGCTGGCCGCGGTCGCGTGCGGGGTCCTGGCCCGCGGCGGTCGCCAACACTGGTTCGGCCGCGCCCTGCTGCTGCTCTCGCTGGCACTGCCGCTGATCACGCACCCCGGCCTGCACCAGCCGTTCGCCGACCTCTGCCTCGGCGCGATCGCGCTGCTGCTCACCTGCGGTCGTGTCACCCGCGAACTGCGCAGGATCGCCGAGCAGGCCCGCTGGGAGGCCGATCACGATGGGCTGACAGGTGCGTTCTCCCGGCCGGCCTTCCGCGCCGCGCTCGATGGGCTCGCCGCCGCCGCCGACGACGGATCGGATGCAGCGCTGTTCATGATCGACCTCGACCACTTCCGATCGGTCAACAAGGCCCGCGGGCACGCCGCGGGCGACGCGATCCTCGTGGTGGTGGCCGACCGCCTGCGCGCGGTCGCCGGCGAGGGAGGCCTGCTCGGCCGGCTTGGCGGCGACGAGTTCGCGGTCGTCGTGCGCGCCGCGGAGCCTGCGTCGACCGCCCGGTCGCTGATCGACGAGTTGCAGCAGGTCGTGCCGCTGTCGATCGGCATCGCGCGCCTCGGCCAGGACGGGCATGACGCGGAGTCCCTGCTGCGAGCGGGCGATATCGCCCTGCGCGTGGCCAAGCGCGGGGGCGCCGGGCGTGTCGAGTCCTACTCGGGCGAGTCACTCTCCGACGACGGCCCGGGTGGCGCTCGGCGCAGCCTCGAGCGTCTCATCGGCGGCGACGGCCTGACGATCGTCGTGCAGCCGATCGTCGACATCTCTCGTGGCGAAGCCCACGCGTACGAGGCGCTGGCCCGTTTTGAGGCCGGCGCCACGTCCAGCCCATTGCACTGGTTCGCGCTCGCCGACGAGCTCGACTCACGGGACCAGCTTGAGCTGGCGTGCCTGCGCGCGGCGCTCGAACGCTTCGGCGAACGTCCTCCCGGCACCTCGCTGAGCGTCAACATCTCCGGATCGCTGCTCGGGGATCCGCGCACCCACGCGCTGCTGGCCGGGCACGACGACCTGCACGGGCTGATCATCGAGCTCACGGAGAACAGCGTCGTGGACGACACCTCAGGGCTGACCGTGCACATCGCACAGCTGAGCGCACGCGGCGCCCAGATCGCGCTTGACGACATGGGGGCGGGCTACTCCGGGCTCAGCCAGATGATGACTGTCCGCCCCGATTACCTGAAGCTCGACCGCGGGCTGATCAGCGGGATCGACACCGACCCCGACCGCGCTGCGCTGGTCGCCGCGATGCTCGGCTACGCCGAGCACACCGGCGGACGGCTCGTCGCCGAGGGCGTCGAGACCGCGGACGAGCTCGAGACGTTGCGGGGGCTCGGGGTCACGCTCATCCAGGGCTTCTATCTGGGCCGCCCCGGACCGGGGTGGCCGACGCCGGACCGCGCCAAGGCCCGGCCCGAGACCGCCGTCCGCTAGTTCCCGTTGGCGGCCTGCAGCCGCCAACCGTGGTCGCCCGGCAGAGCAAGCGCGTCCCTGGGGCCCCACGAGCCCTGGCGGTAGAGGTCCGCGCTCGGAGGGCGCGTCAGGACGGGTTCGACGACCTCCCACAGCCGCTCGATCTGGTCTGAGCGCGTGAACAGCAGCCGCTCGCGGAGCATCACGTCGTGCAGCAGCCGCTCGTAGGCCTCCAGGCCGTCGTGACCGTCGAACGCCTCATCGACATCGAGCTTGAACGCGGCCTGGCCGAGTGCGATCTTCGGGCCCGGGACCTTGGCTTGCACCTCGATCCGCACCTGCGGATCGTCGGAGAGCTCGAACACCAGCTCGGAGGGACGTGTCCCGCTGGGACCCTCGCCGGGAAAGATCCGCAGCGGCGCCTCGGTGAAGCCGATCGTGACCGTCCGCCGCCCTTCGGACATCGCCTTGCCGGTGCGCAGGTAGAACGGGATCCCCGACCACCGCCAGGTGTCGACCCACACCTCGAGCGCGGCGAACGTCTCGACCTCGGAGTCGGCGGCCACCCCATCGGTCTCGCGATAGCCCTCGTATTGCCCGAACACGACACGCGCGGGATCGAGCGGACGAATCGCCTGGAAGACCTTGCTGCGCTCGGTGTGGACCGAGTCGGCATCGATCCGGGACGGCGGCTCGAGCGCCACGATGCCCAGGATCTGCATGAGATGGGTGACGATCATGTCGCGGAACGCCCCGGTCTCCTCATAGAAGCTCGCCCGGCCCTGGATGTCGATCTTCTCCGGGACGTCGATCTGCACGTAGGCGACGTGGTCGCGGTTCCACACCGGCTCGAAGATCCCGTTGGCGAAGCGCAGCGCGAGGATGTTCTGCGCCGCCTCCTTGCCCAGGAAGTGGTCGATCCGGTAGATCGAGTCCTCCTCGAGCACCTCATGGAGCGCCGCGTTGAGCGCTCGCGCGCTCTCGACGTCGTGGCCGAACGGCTTCTCGACGACCAGCGAGGCGTTCTCGGCGATCCCGGTCTCGCCGAGCATCCGCACCATCGCCTCCATCGCTCCTGGCGGCACCGACAGATAGACGAGCCGCTCGCCCTGGGCGTCGATTTCGGCCTCGGCGGACTTGATCGCGGCGGCGAGCTCGGCGCCGTCGTCCGCATCGGAGACGACAAAGCTCAGCCGCCGGGCGAAGTCGTGCCAGCTGTCGTCAAGCTCCATGCGCCCGAACTCGCCGAGCGCCTCGTGGACGTGGTCGCGGAAATCGTCGTCCGAGCCCGGAGCGTGCCGGCCGGAGCCGATGATCCGGAACTCCTCCGGCATCAGGCCGGCCTTGAACAGGTGGTAGAAGCCCGGAAACAACTTGCGCTTGGCCAGGTCGCCGGTCGCTCCGAAGAGCACCAGGACGCGGTTGGACGGCCGGCGCTGGTCGGTGTCGGTGTCGGTGTCGGTGTCGGTGTCGCGAGATGGCATGGCGCCCTCCTACCCCGGTTGGGGACAGATCACGAATGGCCCGCTATCGCGTGCGGGACGTACGGTTCCTCGAGGCTCTCGATCTCCTCGGCGCAGAGCACGAGCTGCTCGGCGGCGAGCGCATCGGCGAGGTGGCCCGGCTTTGTCGCCCCGATGATCGGAGAGGTCACGCCGTCCTTGGCCAGCAGCCAGGCGAGCGCCACCCGCGCGGGCGCCACCTCCCGCGCGTCGGCGACCTCCTGCAGGCGATCCACGATGTCGAAGTCCGCGTCGGTGTAGAGCGTGTCGGCAAAGCCGTCCGTCCGCGCCCGGGTGGTGCTGCGCTCGCCGCCGCGCGCGCGGTTGCCGGCGAGCATCCCGCGCGCCAGCGGACTCCATGGGATCACCCCGACCCCCTGGTCGACGCACTGCGGGATCATCTCGCGCTCCTCCTCGCGGTACAGGAGGTTGTAGTGGTTCTGCATCGAGACGAACCGGATCCCGCCCACCGCGGCGGCCTGCAGCTTGGCGAACTGCCACGCGTACATCGAGCTCGCTCCGATGTAGCGCACCTTGCCCTCCTTCACCACATCGTGCAGCGCCTCCATCGTCTCCTCGACGGGAGTCGTCGGGTCGAAGCGATGGATCTGGTAGAGGTCGACGTAGTCCATCTGCAGCCGCTGCAGCGACCCCTCGATCGAAGCCATGATGTGCTTGCGCGAGAGGCCGCGCCCGTTCTCGCCGGGCATCGTGCGACCGTGGACCTTGGTGGCCACGACGTACTCCTCGCGCATCCCGAACAGCTTGGGCAGCACCCGGCCGGTGATGACCTCGCTCTGGCCGCCGTTGTAGACATCCGCGGTGTCGAAGAACGTGATCCCGCCCTCGACCGCATCGCGGATCAGCGGCTCGGCCTCGGTCTCGGCAAGCGCCCACTCGCGACTCTCGTGCTCGCCGTAGCTCATCATGCCCAGGCACACGCGCGAGACGCGCAGGCCGGTCGCTCCGAGGTTCACGTGATCCATCGCGTCAGCTCCTGAGATCGCGGGGCAGGTCCGCGCTCACGCTAGTGCGGCCGCAGCACGTCGGCGCGGTGAGCGTGGGTGAAGACCCTCCCGGTCCCGTCCGCCGCCGGGGCGCCGAGCCTGGAGAACGCCTGCTCGAGGGCCTCGCGGCGCTCGTCGAGCACTGCCTGCCGCGCCGGGTCCACCGCCAGCATCCGGGCGCGAAACGCGTCCGCGCTCTCCAGGCGGGTCTCGGTGCGATAGCGCTCGGTATGCACGTGCCGCAGCCCCTGCGCGCCGCAACCCTCGATCGCGGCGAGCGCGGCTGCCCGAGTCTCGGTCTCGATCTCGATCAGCGACTGCAGCTCGAACCAGTCCCCCTCGGGCAGCGGCTCGGAGACGTAGACGGCGCCGTCGTCATGGAGCACCCGCCGCGCCTCCTTCAGCGCCGCGGCCATGTGATCGATCGGCACGTGGTGCAGCGAGCGCATGAACACGACGAGGTCCTGACTGCGGTCGCCGAGCGGGAGTGCCTCCGCGCGGCCGATCGCATAGTCGATGCCCGCCTGGTCCTCCCCGGCCGCCCGCGCCGCCGCGAGCAGGTCACCGGAGATCTCCAGCGCCGTCACCCGTGACCCGTCGGCCGCAAGACCGCGGGCGAGCCACCCGTCACCGCAGCCGACATCGACGCTGCGCGTCCCCGTCACCTTGACGAGCCGCTCCAGCACCGCGATGTCACTCGTCGTCTGCACGCGCCCGCACTCTATTCGCGCCGCCTGGCAGGCTGTCCTCCCGTGTCCTTGACCCGAGTCCGCCTCCAGCTGCCGTACACGCCCCCGCTCGACGGCGCCGCACTGCTCGATCACTTCGCCGACCGGGCGGTACCGGGGATCGAGCGCATCGCGCAGGGCACATACACGCGCAGCCTCGCCCTCCCCCACGGCCCGGCCGTGGTGACGCTGCAGCTCGCCCACCACGGGCCGATGCTCGGCGGCGAACTGACGCTCAGCGACCCCCGGGATCAGCGGACCGCCGAGGCGGTCTGCCGAGCGCTGCTCGACCTCGACAACGACCCGGCCCCCGTGCGGGCCACCCTCGGCGGCGACCCGCTCCTCGGGCCGACGGTCGCCGCGGCCCCCGGTCGCCGGGTCCCGGGCGCGGCCGACGCAACCGAGCTGAGCGTGCGCACGGTACTCGGCCAGCAGATCTCGCTGGCGGGTGCCGCAGCCGCCGCCGGCAAGCTGGTCGCGCGGTTCGGCGCCGAGCTCGGCCCGCTGGCCGACGGCGACGTCACCCACGTCTTCCCGACGGCCGCGTCGCTGGCGAACGCAGACCCCGAGACGCTCGCCATGCCGCGCGCCCGGGCCCGGTCGCTCGTCGGCCTCGCCGCTGCGCTGGACGATGGACACCTCGTGCTGCGGCGTGGCGATCAGCCGGTGCCGGCGCGCGACCGTCTGCTTGAGCTGCCGGGCATCGGGCCCTGGAGCGCGGACTACATCATCATGCGTGTGCTGGGCGACCACGACGTCTTCCTGCCCGGCGACCTCGGGGTGCGCCGGGCGCTGGAACGCAGCGGGATGCCCGGCGACCCGCGCTCCGCGGCGGCGCTCGCGGAGCGCTGGCGACCGCTGCGCTCCTACGCGATGCAGTACCTGTGGACGATCTGAGCCTGCGGCCGGGAGGACAGGCTCAGGACGGCGAGCTCAGTACAGGCGCGCGCGCAACGCCTTGCGGTCGATCTTGCCCACTGCCGTGAGCGGGACCGCCTCGACGACGTGAACGTGGCGCGGATACTTGTAGCCGCCGATCCGCTCCTTGGCCCACGCCACGAGAGCCTCGGGGGTCAGCGTCGAGCCCGGGGTGAGGGCCACAAAGGCGACCACCTCCTCCCCATGACGTTCGCTCGGCCCGCCGACGACGCCCGCCATCGCGACCTCGGGATGCTCGGTGAGCAGGTCCTCCACGTCGCGCGGATAGACGTTGAAGCCGCCGCGGATGATCAGGTCCTTCTTGCGGTCCACGACGAACAGATAGCCGCGAGCGTCCTGATAGCCCACATCTCCGGTGTACAGCCAGCCGTTGCGGATCGCCGACGCCGTCGCCTCGGGCGCGCGCCAGTAGCCACGCATCACCCCGGGTGAGCGCACGCAGATCTCGCCGATCTCGCCCGGAGGCAGGGGGCGGTCCTCGTCGTCGCGGACCTCGAGCTCGGTGCCGGGCACCGGAATGCCGACCGAGCCTGACCGCTCGCGCCCGACCGGCGCGGAGGAGATCAGGGCGGCGGTCTCGGTCATCCCGTAGCCCTGGCGGATCAACGTCCCCGGCACCCGGGCCAGGAAGGCGCGCTCGGCCTCCTCGGGCAGCGGCGCTCCGCCCGACGTGATGTAGCGCAACGAGGAGAGGTCGTAGTCCTCCAGCGGGCACCCGAGCAGCAACTGGACCATCGTGGGCACGACGGAGCTCTGCTGCAGCTCGTGATCCTGAACCATCTCCAGAAACTGGGTCGGCTCAAACCAGCGCAGCAGCACCGTGAACGCCGGCTCCTCGGCGTGCAGGCCTGCAACGGTGACGAGCAGCCCGTAGGCGTGGGAGAGCGGCAGGGTGACGAGCGCCCGGGTGACGCCGGGCTGATGGGATGAGCGATAGGCCGCCTGACCGGTGTAGTGCAGGCTGGCGTGGGAGAGCATCACTCCCTTCGCGCGGCCGGTCGTCCCGCCCGTGTAGAGCAGCGCCGCCAGGTCGTCCTCGTCGCGGTCGGCGATCGGAGCGGCCGGAGCCTGCTCGAGCTCGCCCAGCGTCATCACCGGCGCGGCGTCACGGCTCTCGACCGCGTCGGTGCTCAGGATGTGGCGCAGCTCGGTCAGTCCGGTCGAGGCGGCGCGGATCTTGTCCAGGAACTCCGGCGTGGTGACGACCGCCCGCGCGCCTGAATCGGCGAGCACGTGGCGCAGCTCGGTCTCGCCGAGCAGGAAGGTCACCGGCGTGACGACAAGCCCGGCGCGCCACAGGGCGTGGTAGGTGATCGACACCTCCGGGCAGTTCGCCATGCAGATCGCGACGCGATCGCCCGGCGACAGGCCGAGCGCGGCGAAGCCGCCCGCCATCCGGGCGGCGCGCTCGGCGAGCGTCGCCGAGCTGTGCAGACGGCCCTCGAAGAGCAACGCGGGATGATCCCCCCTCCGCTGCAGGCCCTCCTCCGCGACGCGGGCGAGGTGGCGGGCGCCGGAGGCGGAGCGATCGGCGGGCGCGGTGGGGCTCATTTCCGTGCGGCGGTCATCCGCGGCGAGCTTATTACGAGGCCGCGGGCCTCCCCGATCGGGCTGCGCGGCAGATCTTCACCATTTTCCAGGTCAGGAACCCGACCGCCCTGCCGATAAACGAGGCCGTATGGCACCGCCCGTCCTCATCCGACACCGCCGGGAGCAGGCATGAGGCTCGTCCGCGTCGATCGCCTCTCCGACGGGATGGAGCTTGCCCGGGACGTCCCCGCGGCCACGCTCGGCTCGGCGCCGCTGCTGCGACGTGGCGTGCGGCTCTCGGGCGGGGTCAGCTCCTCGCTGGAGCGGCGCGGCGTGCGCGCGGTGTGGATCGAGGACGATCTCGGCGACGGAATCGTCCCCGTGCAGCCGCTGTCCGACGAGGTCCGCCGCTCCGCCGAGCGTGCGGTGGTCACCTGCCTGGACGGCGCCCGGGAGACCGGGGCGGGGGTCACCACCGAAGCACTCGCGCACCTCGAGAACGCGGCTCGCGGCGTGATGGACGCGATGGAGGACTGCCCGGAAGCCGCGCTGGCACTCGACGATCTCGCCAGCGCCGACAGCTACACCTACAGCCACTCGATCCGCGTCACCACTCTGGGGCTGGTGCTGGGCCATCGCATCACCCGCCTTGACGGCTGGCTCGACTGGCGCGGCCAGCGCCGCTACGACAGCGTCTCGGCGCGGATGTCGGAGATGGCGATGGGCCTGCTGATCCACGACATCGGCAAGATCGCCGTCCCCGAGGCCGTCCTCAACAAGCCCGGGACCCTCACCCCCGAGGAGTGGGATCTGATCCGGACCCACCCCAGCGCCGGGGCATCACTGCTGCCCGCCGATCGCGTCTCGGCGCTGAGCATCGCGATCGTCCGTGATCACCACGAGCGCTGGGACGGCGACGGCTACGAGGCCGGCCGGGTCGCTGACGAGATCCATCCGTTCGCCCGGATCGCCTCGGTGGCCGACGTCTATGACGCGATCACCGCCGACCGGCCCTACAAGGCCGCCAACCCGCCTCATATCGGCGTCCGGGCCATCCAGGACGGCGCGGGCACCCAGTTCGACCCGACCGTCGTCAACCACTTCCTTCATATCGCGATGCCGTATCCGATCGGCTCGGAGATCACCCTCCCCGACGGCTCAACCGGCGTCGTGGCCAGCGTCAAGCCCCAGAGTCCCGACACACCGGTCGTCCGCCACCGCGATGGCTCCGGCCGCGTCTGCGAGTCCGAGATGCGCATCGTGGACGGCGTCGCGCAGGGCGATCTCCAGGGTTTGTACAACTGAAGGCGGGCAAACCTTGGACGCCCGGCCAAATAACTCCGCCGACTTGACAGACATCATGCCCGTCATCACCACCCCCGCAGGGAGGGAAATCCGATGAGCCCCGAACGCACCCAGGCATACCGGCGTGTCATGCGCACGATCGACGAGCTCGGCCCGAGCAAGCTCCTGGGCTCCGAGCAGGACCGGATCCGTCACGCCGCTGACAGCCTCATCTTCAGCTCGGATCTCGCGTCCGACGGACCGGCTCGCGACGCGCTGCGCGACATCGACGACCTCTGCGCCGCCCTCGTCGACAGCGGCCGCTGGGAGTCGGTGACGGCCAAGCGCCTCGAGCACGACATACACGCCTGCGGGCCCGACGCGCCGGTCGCGGCCGCCGCCTGAGCGATCTGCTGGACCTGGGGCGGTTCCTGGACGCCCAGGCGGGCGGCACCTACGAGCACGCCCTCGCCGAGCTGCGGGCCGGGCGCAAGACGGGCCACTGGATGTGGTTCATCTTCCCCCAGATCGACGGGCTCGGTCATAGCCCCACGGCCCGCTATTACGCGATCCGCTCACTCGACCATGCGCGCCGTTACGCGGCCGACCCGGTCCTTGGCCCGCGGTTGCGCGACTGCCTCCAAGCGCTGCTCGACCTGCCCGACGGCGTCGGCGCCGAACAGGTTCTCGGCCCCGTCGACGCGATGAAGCTGCGTTCCTGCGCGACGCTCTTCGCGCGGGCCGGCGGCGATCCCTGCCTCTTCCGCGATGTCCTCGCCCGGTTCTATGCCGGCAGCGAGGACGGCGCCACGATCCGACTGCTGGCCTCCTCAGCCGGGTAGCGTAGGCCCCGATGAGCTCCTCGCCGGCCGCCAGGCCCGCCCGACGCGCGAGCGCCCCGGCGGACGACGTCTTCCTGCTCGACGACACCTTGAGCGACGCGGAGCGCGCGCTGCGCGACCGGGTCCGGGCCTACGGCGACGAGCACGTCCTGCCGGTCATCAACGGCTACTGGGAGCGCGCCGAGTTCCCGTTCGAGCTGATCGCGCCGTTGGCGGAGCTGGGCGTCGTCGGCGGGATCATCGAGGGGTACGGCTGCCCCGGGCTCTCCCGTCGCGCAGCGGGGATCGTCGCCCGGGAGCTGGCCCGCGCCGACGGCTCGCTGAACACGTTCTTCGGGGTCCATTCGGGCTTGGCGATGGGAGCGATCGCGCTGCTCGGCTCCGAGACGCAGAAGCAGCGCTGGCTGCCCGCGATGGCGCGGCTGGAGACGATCGGCGCGTTCGCGCTGACCGAGCCCGACCATGGCTCGGACTCGGTGTCGCTCGAGGCCCGCGCTCGACGGGACGGGGACCATTGGGTGCTCGACGGCCACAAGCGCTGGATCGGCAACGCATCGATCGCCGATGTCGTCGTGGTGTGGGCCCGCGACGACGACGGTGACGTCGGCGGCTTCCTGGTGGAGCGCGGGACCGACGGGTTCGACCCGTCAGGGGTGATTGAGGGAAAGATCGGCAAGCGTGCGGTCCTGCAGGCGGAGATCAGGCTGGAGGGGGTGCGAATCCCGGCCGAGAGCCGGCTCGAGCAGGCGCGGTCGTTCCGCGACACCTCGCGAGTTCTCGCCGCCACACGCGGCGGTGCCGCCTGGGAGTGCGTCGGCCACGCGATGGCCTGTGTCGACGCGGCGGTCCGCTACGCCGGGGAGCGCGAGCAGTTCGGGCGGCCGATCGCCTCCTTCCAGCTGGTGCAGGCAAAGCTGGCGACGATGGCGTCGGAGCTCACCGCAATGCAGCTGGTGTGCTTCCGCCTGGCCGAGCTTCAGCAGTCCGGCGAGGCGACCGGGGAGATGTCGTCGCTGGCCAAGCTCCACAACGTCCGCAAGGCGAAGCTGATCTGCTCCGAGGCGCGGGACATCCTCGCCGGCAACGGGCTGCTGCTGGAGAACCACGTCGCGCGCCACCTGACCGACATGGAGATCGTCGACACCTACGAGGGCACTGACTCGGTCCAGTCGCTGATCCTCGGCCGGGCGCTGACCGGGATCTCCGCGTTCACCTAGCTCAGCGGGGGATCGTGAACGCGTCGAGCGCCGACTCGACGCGGGCGTGGACCGCGCAGCCGCCGAGATGGTCGTTGACCAGCCCCATCGACTGCATAAACGCGTAGGCGGTCGTCGGCCCGGTGAACCGCCAGCCACGGCGCTTGAGGTCCTTGGACAGTCGCGTCGACTCCTCGGTGAACGTCCTGACCTGGCGGGTCGCCAGGTCCGCGGCGCCGTGCTGCCGGGCGGGCGCGAAGCTCCAGATGTGGCGCGCCAGCGAGCCCTCGGCCTCGACCAGCTCGACCGCGCGGGCGGCGTTGTTGATCACCGCCTCGATCTTGCCGCGATGGCGCACGATTCCTGCGTCCTGCAGCAAACGCTCGACCTCGACGGGGCCGTAGCCGGCGACCGCCCGGAAGTCGAAGCCGCTGAACGCGGCGCGGAACGCCTCGCGCTTGCGCAGGATGGTCAGCCATGAGAGCCCTGCCTGGAACCCCTCGAGCGAGAGCTTCTCGAACAGCCGGACGTCGTCCTCGCTGGGGAAGCCCCACTCGGTGTCGTGATAGGCGACGTAGTCGGGCGCCGCGCCCGCCCATCCGCAGCGGGCGACGCCGTCCTCCCCGATCGTGAGGCCGTCGGGCAGGGGCTGGGGCTCAGTGGCGCTCACCGGCGCTCAGTTGCGCCCGGCGCAGTCCGCGCAGAGCCCGCAGACGACGACCTGGGCGTCGTCGGGGCGGAACCCGAGCGCGGTTGCCGCCTCGAGCACGGCCGCGTGATCGGTGCCGCAGTCGAGGTCTGCGACCGCGCCGCAGCGTCGGCAGACGAAATGATCGTGGGCGTCGATGCGCGCGTCGAACATCACCGCTCCCGTCGCGCCGGGCACGCGGCGAACCTGCCCGAGCTCCTCGAGCAGCTCGAGCGTCGCGTAGACGGTCGGCAGCGAGACGCCCGGCATGCGCTGGCTCACCTCGCCGAAGACCGCCTCCGCGGTGACGTGGCCACCGGTCTCGCGCACCACCTTCGCGATCGCGAGGCGCTGTGGCGTGACGCGGCCCCCGCGGGCGCGGAGCGCGTCGGAGAGGGCGGTTTCGGGGGCGTCCATGGGCGGAGCTGACGGTACCACAGGAAAGGCGTTCTCTTGAGCGAAATGCTATCTTACTGATCTTGCGATAACCGTCGCGTCCGGGACACGGCGCAGCATGTGTCCCGATGCGAGAGTCGTCGTGGAGGAGCACCTTGGCCGAGCCGTCTCACAGCGCACCGGAGTATCCCGCGGGGCACCCACGCCGCCCCGCCGTCGAGCTGGATCCCCCCTGCGCCGACGTGAGCGGACGCGAGGCCGGCTATCTCCTCGCTCTGCACCAGCTGGCGACGGCTGCCAAGCCGCCGACTCAGAAGGGTCTCGCCGGGTCGATGGGCGTCTCGGCGCCGACCGCGCTCGAGATGATCCGGCGCCTGCGACGGATGGGACTCGTCGAATCCGAGCGGCTCGAGCTGACGCCGAAGGGCACTTCCGCGGCGCTGCTGCTCGCCTCGCGCCGCCACGCCGCCCACCTGCTCACCGGCGACATGCTCGGCTATACCGACGCGGCGACCAATCCCGAGGCGGCGCGGCTGGCGCCGTCACTCTCCCGTGAGCTGGCCCGCAAGCTGCTCGCGGTCCGCCCACCGCGGGAGAGCTGAGCGACCCGCTCACTGCCGGCGCTCTCCTCATCCTCGGATCGGCGAATCCTATGACCTGGGACAATCGGCCACTCGGTGCTCGCCAGGAACATCTCTCGCGGACGGCGCGTGATCGCCGTGTCCGCCGCGCTGGCGGTCGTCGGCGGGTTGTCCGGGTGCGGTGGCTCCGGACAGCGCGCCGACCGGACGACCACGAGCCGCACCGTCACGGTACGGGCCGCCGACGCCGTCCATCACCAGAGGGCACGCTCGCACGCGAAGACGCGATCGCGGTCGGACGCGGTCTTCACGCTGCCGCTCGCCGGCCGCGTCGTCGGCGTCGACCCCGGCCACAACGGACGTAACTACACCGACCCGGGCTACATCGACCACCAGATCTGGAACGGGCGCGAGTACGAGGACTGCGATACGACCGGGACCGAGACCGACGGCGGCTACACCGAGGCGCGCTTCAACTGGAACGTGGCGGGCTATCTGGTCGCCGACCTGCATCGCGCGGGCGCGCACGTCGTCCTTACCCGCCACAGCAACGACGGCGTCGGGCCGTGCGTCACCCGGCGCGCGCAGATCATGAACCGCGCGCACGTCGCAGTCGAGATCTCCATCCACGCCGACGGGGGACCCTCGGGCGGCCGCGGCTTCGCGATCCTCGAGCCGGTCGCGGACGGGATCAACAACCGTTCCCTGCACGGCTCCTATCGGTTCGCGCGAATCCTTCGGTCGCGCTTTGAGGCGGGCACCGGCATGGAGACCTCGACCTACGACGGTGTCGACGGGCTGCAGCCTCGCGACGATCTCGCCGGCGAGAACCTCGTGCGCGAGCCCTACGCGCTGCTGGAGTGCGGCAACATGCGCAACGGGACCGATGCGGCCCTGCTCACTTCACCGCAATGGCAGCAACGCGCCGCCGCCGCGATCGCGAACGCGATCACCCAGTTTCTGGGCCGATCGCCGGGGAAATGAGAGTGCAGCTTGGAGCCGTTGCGCGTCACGCGGCGTGGCGCCGGAAGCGCGCCCGCCGCGGTGAGCATCAGGACCGCGCCCGGGGACTCGTGTCACAGCGATGTAACAGCGTGACAGAGGTGTGAGCGACGTGTCCGTACAACTGCGTGCCCGGCCCGAACCGCTGCCGGATCGACATGCTCAGCGACCGCCTCACCACCTTTACCCCGCTCTCGACAGCGCTCCTCGCGGCTGTCACGCTCGCGCTCGCCGGATGCGGAGTCTCGGCGGGGGGCGGAGGCGCCCGTGCCTCTGGGGCGAACCGGTCGGCGGGCACGACCGGAGGGTCCTCGATCGTGCGCCGGCGCAATCTGGTCGCGACCGACACGGAGTCCGGGACCCTCAGCTACGCGGGCGCGCAGACCGTTTACAACCGGCTCGGCGGGACGCTCACCTGGCTGCCGCCGGTCGGGCGCACGATCAGGCCGGGCGGCATCCTCTACCGGGTCGACGGACAGCCGGTGATCCTGATGAGCGGCTCGGCGCCCGCGTACCGGACGTTGAGCGCGGCCGACGTCGATGGGCACGACGTACTCGAGCTCAATCGCAACCTGAAGCGGCTCGGGTTCGACGCCGCGGAGATCACCGTCGATGACGTCTGGCAGCCGGCTACCTCGCTCGGCGTCGAGGAGCTGCAGGAGTCCCTGAGCGAGGCGGCGACCGGCAGCCTGGCACTCGGTCAGGTCGTGTTCCTTCCCGGCACGCAGCTCGTCTCCGCGCTCGACACGACCGTCGGCGCCACCGGCTCGGGCGGAGGCGGTGGCTCCTCGGGCGCCTCGCAGGCCGGCTGGACCGCTCCGCTGGCGGGGACGGCTGAGTTCGTCTCCACCGCGCCCCACTCTCGGACCACTCCGGTCACCTCGACCGCACCGAGCACAGCGACCACACCAAGCGCCACCGCCACGCCGTCCGACGAGGCGGCAAAGGCGCTCTCCGCGCTCTCCAGGCAGCTCAAGGCGGAGACCACCCAGTTGAGGGCGGCGACCTCGGCGCTCAAGGCGGCGGTGAACAGCTCGCACCACTCGAGCTCGCACCACTCGAGCACCCATCGCTCGAGCACGGGTGGCAGCAAAGGGAGCGGCGGCGGGAGCGCCCAAGCGATCCTGCAGACGACCTCGACGCGCCTGGTGGTCACCGTCGACCTCTCCGCCAGCTCCCAGGCGGAGGCACAGGTCGGCGAGCGTGTCAGCGTCGAGATGCCCGCAGGCAGCGAGGTGACGGCGGAGATCATCGCGGTCAGCCGCATCGCGCAGAGCTCGAACTCCGGCTCGGGCGGCGATCAGAGCGGCGGTCAGGGAGCCGGGTCGAGCGGGGGGTCATCCTCGACGGTGCCGATCACGATCGCGCTCCTCGGCCACCACCGGACCGCGGGGCTCGATCAGGCGGCAGTGAGCGTTGCCTTCGTCTCCCACCGCGCGCGGCACGTCCTGTCGGTCCCCGTCACCGCGCTGGTGGCGACCGCGGGCGCCCGGTATGCGCTCCAACGGGCGAGGGCCCCGCACACGCTGATCCCGGTCACTGTCGGCCTGTTTGCCGCAGGCTACGTCCAGGTCTCCGGCCCCGAGGTTCATGCCGGCCTGGCCGTCACCGACTCCCAGGGATGAGCGGCGCGCAGGCACTCGCCCTCGACGGGGTGAGCAAGAAGTATGCCGGGGAGGTCATGGCGCTGCGAGAGGTGAGCGTGACCGTCCCCGTGGGCGACCAGGTCGCGGTCACCGGCGCATCGGGCTCGGGCAAGACGACGCTGTTGACGGTCCTGGGCACGCTGGAGCGCCCCACCGCCGGCGCGGTGACAGTCGCCGGTCGCCTCCTCACCGACGCATCGGACCGGAACCTCGCCGGGCTGCGGGCCCACCGCATCGGCTTCGTCTTCCAGGCCTTCCATCTCCAGGAGGCGATGAGCGCCCTGGACAACGTCGCGACCGGGATGCTCTACACCGGCCGGCGGCTGCGCGACCGCCGGGCCGCTGCGCGCGATGCGCTGGATCGCGTCGGGCTCGCCCACCGGCTCTCGCACCGGCCGACCCAGCTGTCCGGCGGGGAGCGCCAGCGCGTGGCGATCGCCCGGGCGCTCGCCAAACGGCCGGAGATCATCCTCGCCGACGAGCCGACGGGCAACCTGGACTCCCATGCCGGCGCGCAGGTGATCGAGCTGCTGCACGAGCTCGCCGCTGACGGCGCGACGCTCGTGCTCATCACCCACGACCCCGCGATCGCGGCGACCTTCCCGCGCCGGATCCACATGCTCGACGGCGAGATCGCCGACGACGACCGATGACGAGCCTCGCCCGCCCGGACCGGATGCCCACACGCGACCTGGCTCGCCTGCCGTTCGCGGAGCTCGCATGGGCCTCGCTGCAGGGGCTGCGCGCGCGCAAGCTGCGTGCCGCCCTGTCGGCGCTCGGCATCGCAATCGGAATCGGGGCGATGGTCGCCGTGGTCGGCGTCTCCGCTTCGGCGCAGGCGAAGCTGCTCGCCGAGATCGATCGTCTCGGCACCAACCTGCTGACGGTCACGCCGGGCACGACCTTCAGCGGGAACGCTGAGATCCTCCCGCGGACCGCGACCACGATGATCGGCTCCATGACGCGCGTCGAGAGCGCCGCCGCCGTCTACCAGCTGTCGACCGGACTCGTGCTTCGAACCCCGTACATACCGGCTGAGCAGACGGGCGGCATCGGGGTCGACGCCGCCCAGGACGACCTGCCGGAGGTGATGGGCACCCACATGGCCGGTGGACATTTCCTGGACCGGGTGAGCGACCGCTACCCCGAGGTCGTGCTCGGCGCGCAAGCCGCACAGACGCTCGAGTTCACGGCGGTCGGCCATCACGTGATGGTCGACCTCAACGGCACATGGTTCACCGTCGTCGGGGTGATGCGGTCGGCCGCCCTGGACACGACCCTCGACGACACGGCGTTCGTCTCGTTGCCGGTCGCGCGACGGCTGTTCGGCCTGGCGCCCAACGCGTCGGAGATCTACGTCCGCGCCGACCAGAACGATGTGATCGGCGTCTCCAATCTGCTCGCCCCCACCACTGATCCGCAGGATCCGTCCGGCGTCCAGGTCACCCGGCCCTCGGACGCGCTCAAGGCCAGGGCCGCGGCCAAGGGTCAGTTCACCACGCTGCTGCTCGGCCTCGGAGCGGTCGCTCTGCTCGTGGGCGCGATCGGCATCGCCAACATCATGGTGATCTCCGTGCTCGAACGCCGGGGGGAGATCGGCCTGCGGCGCGCACTCGGCGCCCGGCGCATCCACGTCAGCGCCCAGTTCCTCACCGAGTCCGCGCTGCTCGCCGCCCTGGGCGCCGTCGCCGGCCTCGGCCTGGGCGCCGGTGCCACCGCGGTCTACTCGATCGGCCGCCACGAGCCATTCGTCGTGCCCGCCTACGCGCTGATCCTCGCCCCGCTCGGCGGCTTTCTGATCGGTGCGGTCGCCGGGCTCTACCCGGCCATGAAAGCCGCGAGACTGAGCCCCACCGAGGCGCTACGAGCCTGACGCGAGGCGGGCCTGGACACGTCGTCCGACCGCCATCGTACGACCGTGGTTCGACCTCGGTCGTTCTTGAGGCGTAGTCCATCGACCCGGAAGATCGTCCCTGCGATCGTTGTGGCAGGGCGGGCATGGCCGTAGCGTGAATCGCGCGCCGAGATCCGACGCAACCGACATTCGGCGCTGCGGGGCGCTCACGACACGAAGGCAGGGGCATGACGACCGAAACGCTCAGGAGAACACGGTCCAAGGTGGACTGGCGGCGCGCGGAGTTCGTGCTCACCGCACTCGGGTTCCTCGGATTCCTCACCCTTCCGATCCGGATCACCACGATCTACGGCGGCCTGCCTGCCCACCCGTTGTTCGTCCATGTTCCGGTGGTGCTGATCCCAACGACGATCTTCGCCGCGCTCGCCTGCATGGTGAGGACCGACTGGCTCTCGCGCTACGGGATCGCGCTGGCTGTGGTCTCGATCGCGGCGATGAGCTCGCTGTTCTTGACGATGCAGGCGGGCGGCGCCCTCGACGGCGCCCTCCACCTCACCGGCCGCGCCGCGCAGCTGATCTCCCAGCACTCCCAGGCGGCGCACATCCTCGCGTTCGTCTATGTCGCGTTCACCGCGATCGTGATCATCACCTTCGCCGCCCAGCGGATCTCAGGTGGGATGGACACCGGACTGAGGATCGTGGACAGGCTGTTGGCCCCCAGCGCGTTGTTCACGGCGCTGCGCGTCGTTCTCGTGCTGCTCGCACTCGGATCCGCGGTGATGGTGTTCCGGGTCGGCGACCTCGGCGCCAAGGCGGTCTGGCAGGGGCGGCTCCAGGCCGCCCAGACAGCCCACATGCACCAGGGCTGACCGGCTGCCCATCCCGGTGACCCCCAGCGACGGGTTGCCGCCGGGCTTGGTTCAGGGTGAACCCCCCGCGCCGATAGGTCAGGCCGGGGTGAACGACACTCGCATGAGTGCACCACCGCCTGGGGCGTTGGCCGCCGTCGCCCGTCCCCCATGGGCCTCAGCCGCCTGCTTGACGATCGCCAGGCCCAGCCCGGAGCCCGGCATGCGCCGCGCACGGTCCGAGCGATAGAAGCGGTCGAACACGTGCGGGAGGTCTGCGTCCGCTATCCCTGGGCCGTGATCGCGGACGATGACCGTCGCGCCATCGAGGGCGACCTCCACCAAGCCGTTCGGGTCGCTCCATTTGCGCGCGTTGTCGATCAGGTTGCCGACCGCGCGGTCGACGAGCTCCGGCGTCCCGTGGATGACGATTGGGGGTATGTCGAGCCTGAACGTCATCCCGGGGGCGCGCCGCCGGGCTCGGTCCACCGCTTCGCGTACGACCTGGTCCAGTTCGATCGGCTCCACGCGATCCTCATCCCGGGCGCCGCGGGCAAGCTCGAGCACATCAGACACGAGCTGGGTGAGCTCGTCGAGCTCGGCGACGATCGCCGACTGCAGCTCGAGCCGCTCCTCAGCGGGGAGCTGACCGGAGTCCAGGAAGATCTGGATGTTGCTGCGCAGCGCCGACATCGGCGTTCGCAGCTCATGAGACGCGTCCGCTATCAGATGGCGCTGCGCGCGCACGGACTCCTCGAGCGCGTCGAGCATCCGGTTGAAGCTCGCGGCGAGGCGTTGCAACTCGCTGGTCGGCCCGAGCTCGAGTCGCCCGGGCCGGGTCAACGAGCTGGTCGCCTGCTCGGTCCGCGCGGCGAACCGCAGGATCGGAGCCACGGCCGCCCTGCCGATGACCAGACCGACGACCCCGGCGAGCACGATCCCCACCCCCGCCAGGACGAGATAGGTCACCAGCAACCCATCGAGCGTGTGATCGGTCGCTCCCAGCGGCAGCGCCACCTCGATCGCCTTGTGGTCGGGCCTGTCGCCGATCGCGAGGATCTCGACTCGGGTGTGATCGACGACCGCGGAGAAATATTCGCTGCCGGTGGCGGCGCGGGCGATCGCGCGCACCCTCGGCGTCACCGGGAGCTTGGGAACGCCGCCCTCGTCGGCGACGACCCGTCCCCCGGGACAGACAGACTGGAAGTAGCCGGTGGGACCGCCGAAGGCCGACGGGCGGATATGCAGGTCCCCGGGCCGTGCGCAGACTCCGGCGCCGCGGACCGGGGGGTGGGACGCAGACCCGTCGTCCCGGTCCCCATCAGCCGACCCGCCGTGCGCGGTCAGGTAGGGCGCCGCCCGGGTGGCGAGCTCCTGGCGGACCTCGGAGAGCAGGCGCGAGCGTGTCCCGATGTATCCGATCGCGCCCAGCATGAGCGAGATGGCCGCCACGCACGCAGCGGTCGCCAGCGCGATGCGGCTGCGCAGGCTCACGACGACGGCCGCAGCACGTAGCCGACACCGTGCACGGTCTGGATCAGGCGAGGCGCGCCGTCGGACTCCAGCTTGCGGCGCAGGTACCCGATGTAGACGCGCAACGAGTTCGTCGCCAGGCTGGCGTCGTACCCCCACACCCGCTCGTAGATCAGCTCCGCGGTCAAAACCCGCCGGGGGTTGAGCAGGAACAGCTCGAGCAGCTGGTACTCGGTGCGGGTCAGCTGGACGACCGCACCGTCCACCCGCACGCCGTGGGCGTCCGGCTCGAGCTCGATGTTCTCAAAGCGCAGCACCCCGGGCTCGGCGTCGTCGAGGTGACGGCGGGCGATCGCCTTCAGGCGCGCCCGCAGCTCCCGTACGTCGTATGGCTTGACCAGGTAGTCGTCGGCGCCCGCGTCGAGCCCCGCGACCCGATCCTCGATTGCGTCGCGCGCGGTGAGCATCAAGATCGGCGTGCGGTCTCCCGCCTCGCGCAGCCGGCGACAGATCTCGGTGCCGTCCAGCAGCGGCAGTCCGAGATCGAGCACGATGACGTCGGCGACCCCACTCTGCGCCTTGGCGAGCCCTTCCTCCCCGTCCGCCGCCAGCTCCACGTCGAAGCCACCGAGCACGAGCGCGCGACGCAGTGCGGTGCGCAGGGAGTCGTCGTCCTCGATGACGAGTACGCGCATAGCGTCATTGTCGCGGGTGGGGACCCGCGAAGCTGAGCAGCGGCAAGCCACTGGTATGGACCAGCCGACCGTCGACGCAGAGCGGCAGGCGATGAGTCTCGGCACGCCGTTCGTCAACGGCGCCAGAAAGGCGTTGAAAAGCCGTGCGACGCGGACCCGTACGCTCGGCGGGTGCTCACGATCCTGCTCATCGCGGTCTCGGTCGGCCTCGACAACTTCGCCGCCTCTATCGCGATCGGGCTGGCCGGCGTCGACCGACAGATCCGCGTGCGCATCGCCGTCGTATTCGGTCTGTTCGAGGCCGGGATGCCGCTGATCGGGCTGGTGGTCGGCAACGGGATCGCACACAGCCTTGGCGACTCGGCGCACATCATCGGTGGCGCGCTGCTCATCGCCACGGGCGCGTACGGCATCGCCAAGACGGTGCGCTCGACCGACGACGGAGAGCTCGACGCCGCGCTGAACGCGAGCAAGATGACCCAGCTGCTCGTGCTGGGCGCCGCACTGAGCATCGACAATCTCGTGGTCGGCTTCGCGCTGGGCGCTGACAACGTCGCACTCATCCCCAGCGTCGTCGCGATCGGAGTCGTGAGCGTCGGTCTCTCGCTGATCGGCCTGGAGCTCGGCGCACGGCTGGGCGAACGCGTGGAGCGCTACGGGGAGCTGATCGGCGGGATCGTTCTCCTCGCGGTCGGGCTGGCCATCCTGTTTCGCGTGATCTGAGCGGTCGGCTCAGTCGACGAGCCGGAGCGCAAGCGTCGGG
>CAVUUL010000003.1:0-8934 GCA_963744685.1 uncultured Solirubrobacteraceae bacterium
TCACCGGGCTGGCGGCGATGCCCGTGGTGGTCGTGCTCTTCACGCTCGCGGGGCTCTACAACAGCGACGAGCTGCGGCTGCGCCACTCCACCCTGGACGAGGCGCCGGCGGTGCTGCAGGTCACCGCGTTCTTCGCGCTCGGGGTCGTCATCCTCTCCTCGATCCTCTCCACCCACAGGTTCTCCGCCCGGGAGATGACCGAGCTGTGGCTCGCGGCGTTCCTGGCGGTCCTCGCAGGGCGGGTGGTCGCCAGAACGGTTGCGGTGCGATTGATCCCCGGCGAGCGCTGCTTGATCGTCGGCGACGTCCGCCGCGCTGCGCGGATCCGGGCCAGGATCGCTACCAGCGGCGCGCACGCGGAAGTCGTCGACTGCGTCACCATCGAGGACCTCAAGACCGCCGATGGGTTCTGGACCGTCGTGGGCACCGTCGGCGAGCACGAAATCGATCGGATCATCATCGCCCCCGGCGGCGCTCCCGCCGATGAGGCCGCCGAGGTGATCCGAATCGCGAAGGGCATCGGCGTGCGGCTGAGCGTGGTGCCGGACGCGCTGGAGGCAGTCGGCTCCGCCGTCGCCTTCGACGAGCTGGAGGGCATGGTGATGCTGGGGCTTCCCCGCTTCGGCCTGCGCCGGTCCGCGCGTCGTGCCAAGCGGGCCTTCGACATCATCGCCAGCGCGGCCGGGCTTGTGCTCCTAGCGCCGCTGCTCGGGTTCATCGCGCTCGCCGTCCGCTTCGACTCACGCGGATCGATCTTCTTCCGCCAGACGCGCATCGGCCGCCTTGGGCGGCCGTTCGCGATCGTGAAGTTCCGGTCGATGGTGACCGACGCCGAGCTGCAGAAGGAGCACCTACGATCGCTCAGCGTCGCCGGCGAGGGACTGTTCAAGCTCGTCAACGACCCGCGGGTGACGCGCATCGGGCGCTTCCTGCGCACGACGTCGCTGGACGAGCTGCCGCAGCTGTTCAACGTGCTGCGTGGGGATATGACCCTGGTCGGGCCACGGCCGCTCGTGCCCGACGAGGACGTCCAGATCATCGGGCTGGCCCGCAGCCGGCTGCTGCTCACCCCCGGTCTCACCGGTCCGTGGCAGCTGATGGGATCCCGCGTGCCACTCGACGAGATGGTCGAGATCGACTACCTGTACGCCAGCAGCTGGTCGCTCTGGGTGGATGTGAAGATCCTCCTGCGGACGGTTCGCCACGTCCTGCGACGGGCGAACCTGTGACGACCACCCGCGGCGAGCGGACGCCGCTGGCGTCGGTGATCATCCCGGCGCACAACGAGGCGGCGGTGATCGGGCGGTGCCTGGACATCCTGTTTGCCGGGATCGAGCCCTCCGCGCTCGACGTGATCGTCGCGTGTAACGGGTGCCACGACCAGACGGCGGCGATCGCCCGCGCGTCCGGCCACCCGGTGCGCGTCCTGGAGCTGACCACCGCCTCCAAGGCCGCCGCGCTACGCGCCGGCGACGAGGTGGCACGCACGCTGCCCCGGCTGTACCTCGACGCTGACGTCCTGCTCCGCGGCCCCGCCGCCCGGCGGGTGGCCGAGCGGCTACGTGACGGCGCCATCGCGGCGCGCCCGCCGATCGTCTACAGCGCCGAGGCCTCCTCGCCGGCCGTGCGTCGCTACTTCCGCGCCCGGTCGCGGATGCCATCGCTGCTCGGCCACCTGTGGGGAGCCGGCGTCTACGGGCTCTCGGCGTCCGGCCGGGCCCGGTTCGACAGCTTCCCCGACGTCATGGCGGACGACCTGTGGATCGATCTGCTGTTCGAGCCCGCCGAGGTCGAGATCGTCGACTGCGAGCCCGTCATGGTGACCGTGCCTCGCGGCGGCCGTGACCTGGTCAAAGTCCTGCGCCGCACCTATCGCGGCAAGGACGAGAATGGGCTCGGGGCTGTCGGCTCCAATCGGGATCGGGAGACGACGCAGACGACGCTGTCAGACCTGCGACGCCTCGCGCTCTCGGGCCCCCACGGGGCGGTCGACGCGGCCACCTACGCGTCGTTCGCCGGCGGTGTCCGCGTCGTGCGCGCGCTGCAGGCGGCCGTCGGCGCCACCGCCGCGCCCGAGCGCTGGGAGCGCGACGACAGCTCGCGGGTGCTCCGCGCCTGACCGGACTCGCGCCGCGGTCCCGCGCTCAGCGCAGGCGCTTGATCACGGTGCGCAGGCCGATGGCGTTGCGCACCGGATAGGCGAGCCGCTCGAGATCGGCCGGGGTGTCGTTCTTGCGGACTGTGTATCGGGGCTGCAGCCACGCTCCGTGGCGTGCGCGGCCGCGGTCGACCGTGTACACGCGCAGAAAGCCGTGGTGGCGCAGCGCGCGGAGGACGCGCCGGTCGTAGGACCCGAACGGGCAGGCGGCCTCGCGGACGGGCGCGCCCGCCACCTCCGAGATGATCTGGGCCGCGCGCATCTCCGCCTCCAGGCCGTGGCCGCGCAGGCTCCGCCACGGGCGGTGGGCGAGGCCGTGGGTCCCGATCCGCATCCCGGAGTCCACCAGCTCGCGGATCTCGTCAGTGCACAGTGCACCCGGCGCGTCGATGCGCTCGGCGACGATGAAGAACGTCGCATTCAGGCCACGCCGTAAGAGCGCCGGCAGCGCATGCCTGATGTCCGAGACGTTGCCGTCATCGATCGTGATGTTGATGAACGGATGACGCTTGATCATCGCGAGCATCTCCTCGAACTGATCGACCTCCAGCCAGAACTCGTCCTCGCCGGGCTCCAGTGCGCGCTGGGGCGTCCCGATGCCGTGAAAGCAGAGGTTGAAGGGGTGCGAAGCAGCCGGTCGCGAGAGCGCTGTCACCCGGTGGCCCGGGGGCGCCGACCGCGCCGGCGGATTGGAGGGCGGTTGCAGGGAGTGGGGGTGAGTAGTCGACACAGCGTTCAGAGTCGCCCGTAAATCAGCAGACCCCTTACTCGGTGTCGTGCCACTTCCGATCCCGGACATCAGTCGCTCAATCAACGGCCCTACGGTCCGGCAGCTTCCACATTTCCGTAAGGACACGCGCTGTTTGCGGGATCACGTCGGCTATCTGACGCTCCGCTCTGCTTCGCGGCGCGCGCGGCCGGCCGGCCTGCGTCCGGAAGTAACGCAGCCGCGCGCCCGTTGTGTAGGGCGACACGAGATTCCACGCGGTGCGCAGGCGCCGTCCGACGATCGCCTCAGACCATGTCCACCATCGCGACCTCGCCGCGGGAATCCACGCCGCCGCCGGACGCCGAGACGCAACCGGCGCCCCCGCCGCCCGACGAGGCCGGTCGTCGGGTCGCCCGCAACCTGGGCGCGCTGCTGGGCGGCCAGGCGATCACGTGGACGGTGACGCTCGCATGGACCGTGGTGGTCCCGCGTGCGCTCGGTCCGGTCGGCCTGGGGATCCTGGTCTCCGCGCAATCGGTCAGCGGCGTGCTCGGCATCGTCCTGGGGATGGGCACCCGCAACTACCTGGTGCGAGAGGCAGTGGTGAACCCCGCCGAAGGCCCGAAGCTGGTGGGGACGGCGCTGATCCTGCGGATCGCCACCGCGCCGGTCGTCGGGGTGGCGGCGGTCATCTGGGCTCGCGTGGCCGGAGACGGGCACCGAGCCGCCACGGTTCTCTACCTGATCACCGCGATGACGGTTCTGACGCTGATCACCGAGCCCCTGCAGGCCGCGTTCCAGGCGATCGAGCGGATGAAGTACCTCGCCTACGCCGACGTGATCAACAAGACCGCGCAGAGCCTGATCGGCATCGCACTGGTCCTCGTCGGCTTCAACGTCGTCGGGATCGCGGCCAACATGACGATCATCTCCGTCGTCGTGCTCGTGCTCACCTTCTGGTGGCTGCGCCCGCACTTCGCGATCGACATCCGGACCAGCGCGGCGCGGATGTTGCACATGAGCCGGGAGAGCATCTCCTACTGGGCGTTCGGGCTGTTCGGCATGGTCTACTTCTGGATCGACACGATCATGCTGTCGCTGATGACGCGACCTCAGGTCGTCGGCTGGTACGGGATCACCAGCCAGCTCTTCCAGACGCTCATGTTCCTGCCCGTCCTGGTGCAGACCGCGTGGCTGCCCCGCCTGGTCGCCGCCTTCGCCTCAGGGCACCGTCAGCTGACCGAGGCCGCTCGGACCCCGGTCGAGCTGATCCTCACCATCAGCGTCCCGATCGCCGTCGCGATGGGTCTCGTCGCCGACCCGCTGATCCACACCGTGTACGGGGCCGGGTTCGCGCATGCGGTCCCGGTGATGGTGATCCTGGCCTTCTGCATCCCGCCGATCTACCTCAACATCGTCCTCGCGTCGGTGCTGTTGGCGGCCAAGCGTCAGCGGGTGTGGACGATCGTGATGGGGGGTGCGGCGGTCATCAATCCGCTGTTCAACCTCGCGCTGATCCCGTGGACCGAGCATCGATACCACAATGGTGCGATCGGGGCGGCGATCTCGCTGGTGGCCACCGAGGTGCTCATGGACCTCATCGGCTTCGGCCTGGTCGGCAGGCACGTGTTCGATCGGCGAAGTGTCCGGCGCTGCGCAGCGGCGGTGCTGGCCTCCTCGGGCATGATCGCGGCGGCGTACGTCCTCCGGCCACTCGGCCCGGTGGTCGCGCTCGCCGCCGGGTTCACGGCGTTCGGGCTGCTCGCCCTCGCGCTCGGCGTCGTGCGGCGACAGGAGCTCGTCACCGCCCGCCTGGAGCTCGCGCAATTCCGGCGGGGCCGGGACGCACCCGTGCAGGCGGCACCCGCGGCCACGGCGCCAAACACCACAGGCTTGCCGGCTGTCGAGGGGATCGACGCGCCCCCGTCGCCGCCGGCGCCTCCGGTCGAGCCGGCGCCGGCCCGCGCCCGCAACGGGTATGCCGGCGAGCGGCCAGCGCGGGCCGGTGACGTGAGTGCTGCGCTGGCGACCGCCCAGCGACTGGAGCTCGGAGAGCTGTTGGATCGCAACCCATGCCGTGAACGGGATCTCTGCCTGGCAGTGATCCTGGGGCGCGTGGTCGGCGCAGGGGCGCGGCTCGGAACGCTGGACGCGCTCAGCCAGGCGACGCTCGCGGACGAACTCGGGCTGGTCGGCGTCACTGAGCGCGACCTCAACCTCGCGCTCGATTGGCTGCTCGAGCGTCAGGCCGAGATCGAGGGCCGGCTCGCATCGCGACACCTCACCGCTGGGGTGCCGGCCGTCTATGGCGCGGTCTCGCGGGACGTGGACGTCCATCTGCTCTCGCCGCGCCACTCGGCGGCCTCCGGGACCCAGGAGCGCCACTGTGCTCAGCTCGCCTACTGGCTCCTGTGCGACGTCGACGGCAGGCCGGTGGCGATCGAGCCGCGGGTCGGGCGACCCGGCAAGGGCAAGTCGCTGAGATCCCAGATCGCGATCCGCAAGCGCCTGTTCGGCCTCTCCGGCATCGTCGTGGTCGCCAGACCAGAGCTCCTCACGCAGCCGAGGATCGAAGAGCTGCCGGCGACCGCCGGCATCCATTGGATCACCGCGTTGAGTGCGCCGACGCTGAAGAAGCTCGCGCGCACGCAGACCGCCGAGCTCACGGGACCCGACGGGGCGCGACTGTGGGAGATCTCCGGCGTCGCCAGCCTCGCGGGGGATGAGCGGCTGATCGGATGCCGCAGCCTGACGGTCGCCGCACGGGCGGCCCGCAAGCGCGACGGTCTGCTGTCGGCAACCGAGGCGGACCTCGCCGAAATCGCCGAGCGCGTGGATTGCGGTGTGCTGCGGGGCGCGGATCGAATCTGGCTGGAGGTCGGTCCGGTCTTGAACCGTCACCGGATGCGCAGGTACCTCCAGGTCGAGATCGGCAGTGACTCCGTCAGCTACGCCCGGGACGACGACAGACTTGCGGCCGCCGCCGCGCTCGACGGCCTCACCGTCCTGCGGACCAGTGTCGCGTCCAGCGCCCTCGCGACCGCGGACCTGGCGCGCATTCACGACAGCGTCGGTCGGGCGGAGACGTCGCTCGGATCACTCGAGGACCCAGACCTCGAGCGCCTCCGGATTCATCGGCCTCCCGAGGACAGAGCGCGTTGCAACGCCTGGATCTCAATGCTTGCCTACTACGTCACCTGGCACCTGCGCATCGAGCCGCCGGCCACCCGCGCCACCGTCGACCCCGGCCGCGCCGGAAGCGAGCGGGAATGCTGAACGGCCTGATGATGGACGGGTATCAGCTGTCGCTGACCGCCGTGGTCGAGCGGGCCGAGCGGCACAGCCCATCGGCGCCTGTCGTGTCCCGCCGTGCTGACGGTTCGATCCGGCGCTCGACGCTCGGCGAGTGCGCTGCGCGTGCCCGCCGGCTCGGCAGCGGCCTGTCGGGGCTCGGAATCCGAGGCGGCGATCGAGTGGCCACGCTGCTGTGGAATCAGACCGAGCATCTCGAGCTGTATTTCGCGGTGCCACTGATGGGGGCGGTGCTGCACACCCTCAATCCACGGCTGAGTCCCGAGGATCTCAGCCACATCGCGCGCGATGCCGGCGATCGCGCGATCGTCGTCGACGAGTCCCTGATTCACCTGCTCGAGGCGATCGAGTGGGAGTTCGAGCGCGTGATCGTCGTCGGCGCCGGGCACGACCTGGCCGGCGATGCCATCGCGTACGAGGCGTTGATCGGTGCATCTGAGCCGATCAGCTGGCCGGCGGTCGATGAACGGCAGGCGGCGGCGATGTGTTACACGTCCGGTACCACCGGGCGCCCTAAGGGGGTCGTGTACTCCCACCGGGCGCTCGTGCTGCACTCGATGGCTCACGCGCTACCGGATGCGTTCGCCATCGGCTCGCGCGACGTGATCCTCCCAGCCGTGCCGATGTTCCACGTCAACGCGTGGGGTCTGCCGTACACGGCCGCTCTGACCGGCGCCGGCCTGGTGCTGCCCGGCCCGCGGTTGGATCCGGTCAGCCTGCTTGATCTCCTCGCCGGGGAGGGGGTGACGCTCATCGCCGGTGTGCCGACGGTCTTCATGGGCGTGCTGCAGTCACTCGACGCCGAACCCGAGAGATGGGATCTCTCCGCGCTGACCCGCGTCAGCCTGGGCGGTGCGGCCGCTCCGACGAGCCTGCTCGCCGGCTTTGATCGCCATGGCCTGACGATGATCCAGGGCTGGGGCATGACCGAGACCTCGCCGCTGGGCACGGTCGGCCGCCTCCCAGCAGAGCTCGATGAGGTGCCGGTGAACGAGCAACTCGAGTATCGGGCGCGCGCGGGGACCCCGATCCCATTGATCGAGATCCGCGGCCGCGCCGATGACGGGACCCTGATCCCCTGGGATGACAGCGCTCTCGGTGAGCTCGAGATCCGCGGCCCCTGGGTCGCGGCCGGCTATCACGGTGGGATCGGCGGGGACCGGTGGACCGACGACGGCTGGTTTCGCACCGGCGACGTGGTCTGCATCGATGCCCGCGGCTGCATGCGCATCTGCGACCGGGCCAAGGACCTCATCAAATCCGGCGGAGAGTGGATCTCCTCGGTCGACTTGGAGAACCATTTGATGGCGCATGGCGCCGTCGCCGAGGCGGCAGTGATCGCGATCCCCGACGAACGGTGGGGTGAACGGCCGCTGGCCGCGGTCGTCCTGCGCGCCGGCCGGACCGCGGCGCCGAGCGAGCTGCGGGAGCACCTCGCGCACGACTTCGCGAAGTGGCAGTTGCCCGATCGCATCGAGTTCATCGAGGCGATCCCGCGCACGGCTACCGGCAAGTTCCGCAAGACGACACTGCGGTCCCGCTTCGTCGCCGGCTGAGGACGCGGCGGACGAACATGCCACGGGTTTTGTGGCATCGTCCTCACATTGTCACTTCGGCAGCGATGAATGGCTTGAGATCGGGGAGAACGTCGGGGTGGCGATGAACGTGTCCTTCCTCACCGCGGGCCATGCGTTGGGCTCGCGCGAATGCAGGGCGGGGGAGCTGCACCTGGCACCGGTCGTGGTTGGACACGGCGGGCAGCGGTCAGGAACACCCGGAGCGCAAAGGGTGTCCCTGACCGGGCCCGGAATCGCCCGGGACGTTTAGGCGGCGACGCTGAGAGCGCCGGCGAGGTGATCGCCGGAGGCGCTGGACGGCTCGTCGAGCCAGAGGTCGCCCTCGATCTGCTGGATCGAGTGCCCGGCAAGCGTCGAGCGGCACCACACCTCCGCCGACCACAGCCGGACCCTGACGACGTGGTTGCCGGCCTCGATCACGCCGGCGAACTCTGCGGCGGGGATGCGCAGCGCATCTCGGAGCATGCCGTCCTGCAGGAACCGCGGGTTGGCGGCGCTCTCGATCCACGTACGGGCGTCGAACGCCATCCCGTAGATCTTCGGGCGATGCGCGATCGACCACGGGAGCACCCGCCGGGCGACGTCGCGCAGGATCCCCTTCGACCACGGTCCCACTCGCGCCTCGAGAGGGAGATTCAAGACGAGCTTGACCACCTCGGGCTCCAGGAATGGGACGCGGGCCTCCACGGAGGCCTGCATCACGTTCTTGTCCATGCGGTTCAGCAGCCAGCACAGCGAGTAGTCGAGGTGGCTGAGCAGCGTTGCCTCGAGCTGCCCGCGCTCTCCCGAATGGTGGGCGTAGGCGGCGAGCGACTCCTCGGTGGGCCGGTGGCCGGTGTCCGGAGTTGAGACCGGCAGCCAGCGCGACTCAGCGGGACCGAGTGCCTCGGCGACCAGCTCGCGGGTCTTGCGCAGCACTGCCATCGGATTGAGAGCCTGCTTCGGATCGGCGCAGAGCGTCGGCTCGGCAGCGTGGACGAGCCGGCTGTGCCAGGGCAGGAAAGCGGCCAGGGACGCGGCGTGCAGCTTGCCGTATCCGCCCAGCAGCTCATCGGCCCCCTCTCCCGTGAGCAGGACCTTGACCCCGCATCGACGGGCCAGGTCGGCCAGCTGAGCGACGGTGACCGCGCTCGCGTTGGCGATCGGAACGCCGTGATGGACAGTCGCCGGAACGAACT
>CAVUUL010000004.1:0-138067 GCA_963744685.1 uncultured Solirubrobacteraceae bacterium
CGGAGTAGCCTGTTGTAATCAGGCCATTACACCCATTTGATTTGCTGGAGGGCGGGAATCTTTAAACGTGTCGAAAAGGACCGTATGCGGGGCGTTTCTTCCGGGATTGCGCACTCATGGAGGTTGAGCGTAGTCTTGATAGAGAGTGAGCGGATCCTCTCCTCTTTCAGGTTCCCTGAACTAAGTCAGCCCATCTGAAGTTCGCTCCCCTTAGCGTCAATCGTCTCGGTCCCCAGTAACTGAAAGTGCGTTTTTATGCTAATAGGTATGGTGCTTGGTCTGGTAGCTCTGGCGGTTGGGTTCCTATTCTTTAGACACCGTCTGGTACCGCAAATTGTGGGCGTCCAAACGCAACGGATGTGTCCCAGTTGCCACTTAATCACATCGCGGGCCAAAGCGTCTTGTCAAGAATGTGGGAAATCGCTTACCTCCGGGTAAATCGCGGACAACGCAAATTGCGACTCCACCTGTTCACCCGCTGCTTTTAGCACACGGTCCACTAGTTCCGAAACTGTCTCGAGATCTCGCTCCTTCAAGGCCCTGGCGATAATTCTCGAAAACTCTCAGGCATCTCTGATTCCAACGTACTTTATCCTCCGCAACAAATATGTTGTCACGGATGGTGACATAGGTCGGAATATAATTAACCACGCCCGCGTAGGTGCATCCCAATATTGGGTTCATGTCCAAAATGGGATGCGGAAAGCCGGTAGAGATCCAGGATTGTGAGTACTATTGAACAGTCTCAAATGCTCGATGAACGAATGACTGCGCTTCCGAAATATAATCTAACACTCTTCGATCACAACTCGATCATCACATTTCCACCCTCAACTTTGATCGGATAGACCGAAACCTTCGTCTTCGGATCGTGCGAGGCAGCCCCGGTGCTCGGATCCCATTGCCATCCGTGCCAGGGGCACACAATTTTATTTCCCTCGATCACGCCCTGGCCCAGCGGACCGCCGCGATGCAGGCAGATATTGTCCATTGCTGTGATGACTCCATTCACGTTCGCTACGCAGATGGGCTTGCTGCGCAAGAAATTCACGGGCCTCGCCTTCCGGAGGCAATTCCGATTCCGCCGCAAGCTTTACGAAGTTGGACATAGATCGCTCCCGCACTCCCCTGATTATTGCTCAAGCCCAGTCCGATGGGCTACAAATGAATCATCGTAGACACTTCAAACTCATCATCCAATTTTTCGGGAAGCCCCGCGTCCTCGCTGGATAACCGCAGATCTATCTTTTGGATCGTAATCACGGCGTTCGTGCTGCGTCTCGCTTACATCCTGATCGCACATACGTACCGCTTCAAGACGACCGACGATAATTTCGCCTTTGGATTGGAAATGGGCCACATCCCGCGCTTTGGCCAGCGGACAAGGTTTCAGCAACCCCTTTCATGGGATCACGGGACCTACCGCCTGGGAGCCTCCGCTTTATCCTTTTTTGATCGCCGCCGTTTTTAAACTATTTGGAATTTACAGCAAGACCTCTGCGATCATTCTGCTAAGTATCAACAGCCTGTTCTCGGCTCTGACCTGCATTCCTGTTTTCCGGATCGCTAACCGATGTTTCGGCGCGACAGTTGCGAGATGGTCTTCATGGCTGTGGGCGGTTTTTCCTCCAATAATGTTCTGGAGCACTCGATGGATTTGGGAAACCAGCCTCGCTTCCCTGCTGCTCGCGATTATTTTTTGGCTCACTCTACTGATAGAAGCAAACCAGGGGCGGCGACCCTGGCTGGAGCTAGGACTCCTCTGGGGAGCTGCGGCACTCACCAATACCTCATTGCTCGCCTTCCTGCCCGCGTGCTTCCTTTGGATCCTCTATCACTCACAGTTTCGTCGACAAATCGTCTCACGCATGGTGATTTCAATATCCGTTTTCATTCTCTGTATTGCGCCGTGGCTGGTGCACAACTACGAAACTTTCGGGAGGTTCATTTTCATACGCTCAAACTTTGGAGCGGAACTTCGTCTGGGAAAGGCCCCGGTGCCGACGGAACCTGGATGGAATATCTTCATCCCACCAAAAACGCCCATGAATTGAACCTGTACCGCCAGACGGGAGAAGTTGCATACGTCGCCCAACGCCAGCGGGAGGCGATTGCGTTCATACGCGCCGGCAAGTTACGCTTCACAAAATTATGTAGCTTGCGATTTATCTACTACTGGGGAGGATTCCGCAGGCTGCGAAATTCCCCATTAAAAATGTTTTCTATCTTCTCTCATCCATCCTCGCGGTCTTTGGCCTTCTACGCGCCTTGCAAAAGCGAAAACCGGATGCATGGTTATTCTTCTGGCTTGTCGCCTGCTATCCATTGATTTTTTACATTACCTTTGCGCATCCTCGGTACCGTCATCCCATTGAGCCCGAGCTCGGAATTCTAATGGTCTATCTGCTGTCGGAAACCACCCCGAAATCGGTTAAGAGAATCTAACCGCAGTTTTTTAACCCCACCGTAACGCGCCCGTCCCAGTGAAATATGCCTCAGACATAGTAAAGTGGTAATAGCCCAATCAAAAATAAAGGAAGCACATTGAGTTCAGGCATTCGCAACATAGCAATCATCGCTCACGTCGATCATGGCAAAACCACGCTGGTTGACGCGATGCTTCGTCAGAGCGGAACTTTCCGTTCCAACGAAACCATGATCGAAAGGGTCATGGACTCGAACGATCTCGAACGCGAGCGCGGCATCACCATCCTCGCCAAGAACACTGCTATCTGTATCAAGACATCAAAATCAATATCGTCGATACGCCCGGCCACAGCGATTTCGGCGGCGAAGTCGAGCGCGCCTGAAGATGGTGGATGGCGTCATGTTACTGGTGGACGCCAGCGAAGGTCCGCTGCCACAGACGCGATATGTTTTAAGCAAGGCGTTGGAGGCTCATCTTCCTCCGATCCTCGTCATCAACAAAATCGACCGGCCCGATGCGCGTCCCAGGAAGTATTGAACGAAGTTTACGATCTCTTCATCGATCTCGACGCCAAAGAAGAGCAGTTCGATTTTCCCGTTCTCTACACCAACGCCAAGGCCGGCACAGCTTCCCCTAGACATTAAAGGTGGCGGAGAGAATTTTCAATTATTGTTCGAAACCATCGTGCAAACCATTCCACCCCCTACCGGGGACGCCAAAGGGCCCCCTGCAAATTCTCGTCGCCAATCTCGACTACAGCGATTATTTGGGACGCCTCGCGATCGCCGCGTATTTAACGGGACCATGTTCACAGGCGAAGAAGTAGACATTGCCAAGCTCGATGGCTCGTTTCAGAAGACCAAGATCACCAAACTGTTCTCGTTTTCCGGCCTGAAGCGCACCGAATAACCGAAACCACGCTCGGGGAATCATCGCTGTCGCCGGCGTGGAAGGCATCACGATCGGCGAGACCATCACGGACGCTGAGAATCCGGCGCCGTTGCCGCCAATCACCATTGATGAACCCACCATCGCGATGCTGTTTACCGTCAACACCTCGCCGTTTGCCGGGCGGGAGGCACGTATGTGACTTCCCGCAACTTGCGTGATCGTCTGCAAAAAGAATTGCTCACCAACGTTTCATTGCGGGTTCAAGATACCGACACCACGGATTCCTTCATCGTGGCCGGGACGAGGCGAGCTTCAACTTTCGATTCTGATCGAAATGATGCGGCGTGAAGGTTACGAGCTGATGGTTGGCAAGCCCGAAATCGTTACCAAGCGAGTGGACGGAAAACTGATGGAGCCGGTCGAAAAGCTCACCATCGACGTTCCCGAAGAATTCGTTGGCGTAGTCATGGAGCAGCTAGGCTCGCGGAAAAGTAAGTACTCAACATGCATAACCATGGCTATGGACGCGTTCGCATCGAGTTTCGAGTCCCCAGCCGCGGATTAATCGGACTCCGCAGCCAATTGCTTACCGATACGCGCGGCACAATCGTGATGAATTCCCTCTTCGATGGATACACGGAATGGCAGGGTGAAATTCCGCATCGCCTCACCGGAGCGCTGGTAGCCGACCGCGACGGCGTGACCACCCCTTATTCGCTTTACAATCTGCAGGAGCGCGGAGAATTGTTTGTCGGCGCACCATTGACGTCTATGAAGGGATGATCATCGGCGAGAACGCCAAGGACACCGATCTCGACGTCAACGTCGTCCGCGAGAAAAAGCTTACCAATATGCGCGTCCTCGACTGCCGATATCGCCGTCCGCCTGGTTCCCTTCCGTCAATTGAATCTGGAGCAGGCAATCGAATTCATCGCTGACGATGAATTCGTCGAAGTGACTCCTAAGTCGCTGCGGTTGAGAAAGAAAGTTTTGCAGGCCAACAAGAGAAAGCGCCACATGCTGGAGACGGTGGAAAACCGTCAGTAGGCGCTTCGGCTCAAATGTTGTCAAGCCCCCCTATCGCCACAAATTCGCGCAACCCACTCATTCGACGGCAAATATAAATCGTGGCGTGGTGTCTCATTTAGCATATTCGTCCTGATAGGCTATAACTATAAGCTTAATAGCAGTATCTAATCGGTCATTCCGAGTCCCGCGTTAGAATCGCGCTGAATAACTAAACGCGAGGGATCTGCTTTTCGAGACCAGTGATAACCCAAGTGTTGGTTCTGATGCGATGGCAATTGGAGCCTAAATGGCTAGAGTCCCCAGGTCTTTCCACTTCCTATCCACCAGCGCCTTGGTCTTCGCGTCCATCAAAATCTCATCTGGCCATGGACGCTCAAATCCTTCGCTCGGCCATTTACGGGTCGCGTCGATCCCCATCTTCGATCCAAAATTCGGAAGCCGCGAAGCATGGTCCAGCGAATCCACCGGACCCAGCGTGAATTGTATATCCCGCTCCGGATCAATGTGATTCAGCGCTTTCAACGTGACATCGCCCACATCCTGCACATTCACGTCTTCATCCACCACGATAATGCACTTCGTAAACATCGCCTGACCCAGCGACCAGACCGCGTTCATGACCTTCCGCGCCTGCCCGGGATACGACTTCTTAATCGAAACGATCATCAGATTGTGGAACACGCCCTCCAGGGGCAGATTGATGTCCACGATCTCCGGAATGGTCAGCTTCATCAGCGGCAGGAAAATTCGCTCCACTGCCTTGCCCATCCACCCATCTTCCATCGGAGGTTTACCCACAATCGTCGTCGAGTAAATAGGATTTTTGCGATGCGTGATGCAACTCACGTGAAACACGGGATACAAATCTTCAAGCGAGTAGAACCCAGTGTGATCCCCAAACGGACCTTCGGTTCGAAACTCATCCAGATGCACGTGCCCCTCAAGAACAATCTCCGACGAAGCAGGAACTTCCAGATCCACCGTCTCGCATTTCACCAGCTCTACCGGCTTCTGCCGCAGGAATCCCGCAATCAGATATTCCTCAACATCAGGTGGCGCAGGCACAATCGCCGAAAAGGTGATCGCCGGATCAGTCCCAATGGCCACCGCCACTTCCATCTTCCCCGAAGGACGGTCGCCCTCAATCAGCACCGATCCCCCCGAAGATCGCGCCATCACATCAACCCGCGCCGGGTGCCCCATCCTTCCGCTGACTTTTGCGGGAGGGTGGGGTTTTCGGTGGCCGCCGCCCGCATGCGCTCGCGATAATGCTCCGCCGCAACCTTCTGCCGCTGCCAGTGCATCCCGGTCGTCTGCTGGTCGTAAACCTGCATGCGGTAACATCCGACGTTGCGCTTTCCGGTGTTGGGATCGCGCGTCACCACGCACGGCAGGGTGATGAACCGTCCCGCATCTTTCGGCCAGCATTTCAGCACCGGAAAATAGTCCAGCGAGAAATTGTCGCGTCCAATGACTTCCTTGCACGGTCCGGTGGAAACCGTCTTGGGAAAGAATTTGCCCATTTCGGCCAGCATGGGCAGCATTTTCACTTTGTCGAGAAATCCCTGCGGGGATTTCACGTCCATGAATTGCCGGATGCGGTCGGCAACTTCATCGAGAGCATCACTTCGAGAGCGAGGTTCATGCGCCGCGCCGATCCGAATTGGTTGATCAGAACCTGCGCTCCGGGATGCCCTTTGATGTTTTGAAACAGCAGCGCTGACCCGCCCGCTTTCGGGGATTCCTTGCGACGCGGTCGGCAATCTCGGTGATTTCCAGAATCGGATCTACTTCGGCGGAAATTTTTTCAGCTCTCCAGCGCGGTCAAGCGCCGCGATCCAGCTCGCAAATCGTCGTAGGCCAAACAAACCTCTTTCCATTACCAGACCGCGGTCGGGACAGTCATTTTCACAAGTCCCGGCCAGTACCGCCCGGAATCATCGACACCAGATGTTTTCACGAACTAATAAAAAGGACAACTCATGACGGACAGGACAATCGCGACGGCCGCCACACCTTTGGCCGCTCCCAAAGGTCTTCAACAGATTATTAACGCTTTCGGAGACATCAATAATTACATTCAATCCGACGGATCGCTGGAATCGCAGTGGTGGTCAGAGTTTCTGAGCCAGGCCCAGGTCCCTTTTCCCCTTATGCTTTCCTTCGACCATTCGAGAAGCGTTACCCATTTCTGCTGCCACAAACTCTTGGTCGGCGTGTTCGAAAATGTATTCTCCGAAATTCAACGCAAAGGCCTTCAATCGGAAATTTCCACCTTCGGCGGATGCTTCTCCTTCCGTCCTCAGCGCACGGGGACGCGCCTATCCGCGCATAGTTGGGGGATTGCCATTGATCTGAATCCCGAAACTAATGCCCAGGGAACTGCGGGAAACATGAGCGAAGAGATAATCGAAATCTTCCGGACAACGGGCTTCGAGTGGGGGGGCGACTGGGCGGGAAAAAAGAAGGATCCGATGCACTTCCAATTTTGTACGGGATATTAGTCGGCGTACTGGCGAGATCAACAACACAACCTCGTCTTCAGTCGACCGTCCGTTTACCGGACGAGAGCCGCGCGGTGCCTGAGGCCGAACGGCGGGCACGGTTCTCCGCCGGTGAGCGCCACGCGCTGCGGGTCGACGCGGGCGCGGTCCGCGTCGCGTATCGGGACGCGCTGCTCGGCCCCCAGAGCACAGTGGTCGACGACTTCGTCGTGCGCCGCGCCGACGGAGTCCCCGCCTATCAGCTCGCGGTCGTCGTCGACGACTCCGCTCAGGGGATCGAGCAGGTCGTGCGCGGCGCCGACCTCGCCGATTCGACGGGCCGTCAGATCCTGCTCGCCGGTTGGCTCGGGCTCCCGGTTCCGGAGTACGCGCATGTCGGGCTGGTGCTCGGCGCTGACGGCACCCGCCTGGCCAAGCGTCACGGCGCGGCGACCCTCGCCGATCGCGACGAGCCGGTCGAGGCGACGCTTGCGCTGCTCGCCCACTCCCTCGGGCTCGCGTGCGAACGCGACCAGGTCGGGTCGGCGGCAGAGCTGGTGGACGGGTTCGACGAGTCGGCGTTGCCGCGGGGTCCGGTCACGCTCGGGGCGCCATGAGCGACCCGGTGGCCGGCGGAGGGGCGCCGGCAGGAGGGGCGCCGGCAGGCGGCGGGGCCGCGGCGGACGGAGGGGCGCCGGGCGGGGCGGGCCTGGGGCGGGACTTCTGGATCTACTTCGCCGGCCAGACGCTGTCCGAGCTCGGCGGCTCGTTCACGTTGTTCGCGCTCCCGCTGCTCGTCTACAAGCTCACCCACTCGGCCACGAACCTCGCGATCACGACAGTCGCCGATTTCGCCCCCTACCTGCTGTTCGGCTTGATCCTGGGCGCGATCGTCGACCGCGCCGACCGGCGGAGGCTGATGCTCCGCACCGATCTGCTGCGCGGGGTGGTGATAGCGGTGCTGCCGGCGGTCTACCTCGCCGGCGCGCTCCACGTCTGGGTGGTCTACGCGATCGGGTTCGTCCAGGCGACGCTCGGGATCATCTTCGACGCCGGCGAGTTCGCGGCGATCCCCAGCCTGGTCGGCCGCGACGACCTCGTCGCCGCCAACGGCCGGATCATGGCCACCGGCTATGCGGGGCAGGTGCTCGGTCCGCTGGTTGCCGGCGTCGCGGTCCTCACCCTGCCGGTGCCCGAGCTGTTCTTCGTCGACGCCGCGTCCTTCGGCGTCTCGGCGCTCACGCTCGCCGCTATCCGGCGAAGCTTCAATGGGCCCGGCGAGCCCCCGCCGCGTGCGAAGGGGGGCGGCCGGGTGCGCTCGGTTCTGGTCGATGCCCGTGACGGGCTGCGGTTCGTCGTCACCAATCCGGTGCTGCGGACCATCTCGCTGATGATGGCTCTGATCAACTTCGTGGGCGCGACCGAGTGGTCGCAGATCGTGCTGTTCGCCAAGCGCGTCCTGTCGGCGACCGACACCGAGGTGAGCGGGCTGTACGCCGCGGCGGCGGCCGGCGTCGTCGTGCTGAGCCTGGCCGCCGCGCGGATCCGGCGGCGCCTGTCGTTCAAGCTGACCGCGCTGGGGGCACTGGTCCTCTCGGGTCTGGCGACCGCCGCCATGGCGGTGGTCGGCGAGTATTGGGTCGCGCTCGTGCTGTGGGCCGCCGCGTCGGGGTTGGGGATGCTCTTCAACATCAACACCGGCGCGCTGCGCCAGGCGCTCGTCCCCCCGGAGCTGCTCGGGCGCGTGATGACCGTGGCGGCCGTGCTCGCCTGGTCGGCGATTCCGCTCGGGTCGCTCGCGGGAGCGGCGATCATCAACGCGACCGGCAACGTCGCCGCGGTGTACGTCGGGACCGGGTTGCTCACGGCCGCGATCGCCGGCGGCTTTGCGTTCAGCCCGATCCAGCACGGCGACCGGCTGTTGGCGGAGTCTGAGGAGCGGTAGCCTCGACCGTCGGGTGTGCCGGGAAGACTGGTCGGCGTCCGATCGACCATGCGCGCACTCGCCTACCTCTTCGCCGGCATCCTGCTCTCGCTCCTGCTGAGGATCCTGGGGGCGGGGCACCTCGATCCGCTGGGCAATCACTCCCTGATCCGCGAGGGCTGCGACGTCGCGTTGATCGTGTCGGTGTTCGCCTCCGGGCTCGCGGTAGAACGGCGCGTCGCCCGCTCGTCGTGGTGGCTGATCGGGGCGCTGCTCGTGGTCGGGATTCCGGCGACGATCTCCGCGGTCGCCTGGTTTGCGAGCGCGGCGATGGGACTCGGGCTCGGCGCTGCGGCGGTCCTCGGGGCGGTGCTCGCACCGACCGACCCGGTGCTCGCGGGAGAGCTCGGCCTTGGCGAGCCCACGGAGGAGGTGGTCGGCGAGCCGCGGCTGTCGCTGCACACAGAGGCCGGCGCCAACGACGGCCTCGCCGCACCGTTCCTGGCCGGCGCGCTGCTGCTTGCCCGTCACGGCGGGACGGACTGGGTCGGGCACTGGCTCGCGGCCGACGTGGCGCTCCACGTTGCGGTGTCGGTCGCCTTGGGCGCGCTCACCGGCGTGACGACGATCGCCGTCGTCAGGGCACTGCGCGACCGCGGCGCGTTCGGCCCCGATCGCCCGGACGGGGTGCCGCGATGGCGCGTCCTGATCGACGGGCTGGTGCTGGCCGTGCCGTTCGGGATCTACGCGGCATGCGAGGAGCTGCACGGGTATGGCCTGGTCGCGGTGTTCGTGGCCGGCTTCGCGTTCCGCCGCGGTGAGGACGACGAGCGCCTACACGCCCACGTACATTGGATCTGCGAGCAGTCCGGCGGGGTCACCGAGCTGGTCGCGGTCGTGCTGGTCGGCATGCTGGTGACCGGCGGCGGGCTCGCGGTCCCGGGCCTCGGCGGGTGGCTGCTCGCCCCGGTGGTGATCGTCGTCGTGCGGCCGCTGCTCGTGCTCGCGCTCTCGGCAGGAACGCCGCTGTCGCTCCGCCAGCGGCTGTACCTCGGGTTCTTCGGGGTCCGTGGGGTGGCCGCGGTCTACTACGCGGCGGTGATCGCCGGCACGCGCGTGCTCGCCCCGCATGAGACCGCGGTGGTCGTGTGGACGACGTTGGTGTGCGTCGCGGTCTCGATCGCGCTGCACGGGATCACGGCGGCGCCGCTGCGACGGCGCTGGCTCAGCGAGGAATGACCGCTGCGCCTCTCCGGTACCGCCGGCGTACCGGAGATGCCCAGGCAATCAGCCGTCAGTCGCCGTTGTCGGTGGGCTCGGCCGGCTTCTCGTCGTGACCGCCGAACCCGTGGCGCATCGCGGAGAGCAGCTGGCTGGCGAAGCGGTCAAGCCCGCGCGAGCTGAACCGCGCGAACAGAGCCGCGGTGAGGACCGGGGCCGGCACGCCCTCCTCGATCGCCGCCTGCGCGGTCCACCGCCCCTCGCCTGAGTCCGACACGCGCCCGGAGAAGCTCTCGAGCGTCGGGGACTCGTGCAGCGACTGGGCGGTGAGGTCGAGCAGCCACGAGGCGACGACCGACCCGCGGCGCCACACCTCGCTCACCTCGGCGACGTCGATGTCGTACTGGTAGTACTCGGGATCCTCCAGCGGCGCGGTCTCCGCGTCGGACTCCCGCTGCTCACGGCCGATGTTCGCCTTGTGCAGGACGTTCAGTCCCTCGGCATAGGCGCCCATCATCCCGTACTCGATCCCATTGTGGACCATCTTCACAAAGTGCCCCGCACCCGAGGCGCCGCAGTACATGAAGCCATTCTCGGCGTCACTCGGCTCACCCTCGCGGCCGGGGGTCCGCTCCGCGGCATCGACACCCGGCGCGATGGTCGAGAACAGCGGCTTCAGTCGGTCGAACGCCTCACGGTTGCCGCCGATCATCAGGCAATAGCCACGATCGAGGCCGTGGGTGCCGCCGCTGGTGCCGCAGTCCAGGTACGTGAGCCCCTTCTTGGCGACCTCCTTGGAGCGGCGGATGTCGTCGCGGTAGTAGGAGTTGCCGCCGTCGATGATCGTGTCGCCCTTCTCCAGCACCTCCGCGAGCCCGTTGACGGACTTCTCGGTGATCTCGCCGGCGGGCACCATCACCCACGCCGCGCGGGGCGGGGTCAGCTTCTCGGCGAGTTCCTTGAGCGAGCTCGCCCCCACCGCCCCTTCTGATTCCAGCTGCTTGACAGTGTCCTGGTTGACGTCGTAGACGACGCACTCGTGGCCGTCTTTCATCAGGCGGCGCACGATGTTTGCGCCCATCCGGCCGAGGCCGACCATTCCAAGCTGCATATCGGGTGCTCCTTCGATCTCTTGCAGTTCGTCCGCGCGGACACTACCCGGGCGGCGCACCTGGAATGTCGGCGTCGTGTTGTCCCGACAGGTCAGGCGCTCGAGACCGTGTACAGCTTGCGCAGCGTCTCGTGCACCCGCCAGACCGTGTGCTCCCCACCGGCGAAGGAGCCGACCACACCCGCGGCGAGCTCGAGTGTCGACCCGTCCTGCACCTCGACGGTCGCCCGGCCGCCCACCACCAGGAACACCTCGGCCGCCTCGACGTCGGTGCTGATACCGGCCGTGATCTCCCAGATGCCGCTCTCGACCGTCCCGTCGGGCGAGGTCCACAGTGCGCGCTCGGCGACCGTGGGCTCGCCCTCCAGGATCTGATCGGCGGGCAACGGCTGCGCGTCCTCGAGTCTCAGCGTGGCCGCATCGATGGCGAACGGCGGGGCCTCGGTGGCGCTCATAGCGCGGCCGCGGGAGCCGACAGCCCCATGAACTCACCGGCCTCAGCGAGCACCGTGCGCATCGCGTCGACGATCTCGTCGAGCACCGCGTCGTCGGCGACCAGCGGGGGCGCGATCTGGAGCACCGCCTCGCCGCGGTCGTCGGCGCGGGCGATCAGCCCCGCCTCCCGCAGGCGGCCCGGGATGAAGCCGCGCAGCAGCGACTCGCGCTCCTCGGCGTTGAGCCGGCCGTCGCCGCGGCCGTTGACGAACTCGACCGCCCAGAAGAAGCCGCAGCCGCGGACGTCGCCGACGACCGGCAGCTCGCGCAGGGTCTCCAGGCGGGCCTCCAGGCCGGCCTCGCGCTCGCGCACGTTCTCCAGCACGCCGTCGCGCTGGAAGATCTCGAGGTTCTTGAGCGCGACCGCGGCGCATGCCGGATGCCCGGCGAAGGTGATGCCGTGCAGCAGCGTGCGCTTGTCCTCATACAGCGGGGCCGCGACCTTCTCCGAGCAGAAGACCGCGCCCATCGGCAGGTAGGCCGAGGTGATTCCCTTGGCCGTGGTGATGAGGTCCGGGACGGCGCCGAAGCGCGTCACGCCGAACCACTCGCCCAGCCGGCCGAAGCCCGTGATCACCTCGTCGGCGACGAGCAGGATCCCGTGGCGGTCGGCGATCTCCCGCAGGCCGGGCCAATAGCCCTCAGGCGGGACGAGGCACCCGCCGGCATTCTGGACGGGCTCGGCGATGATCATCGCGATCGTGTCCGGCCCCTCGGCCTGGATCGTCTCCTCGAGCTCGGCCAGCCGGGCCGCGCACAGCTCTTGGTCGGAGAGGCCGGAACGGAACGAGCCGGTGTGCTCGACGTGGCGCACGTCGATGGCCGGCGGGTCGAAGGTCTTCTTGAAGCGCTCGACCCCGGTGAGCGCGAGCGCGCCCAGGGTGACGCCGTGATAGGCGTTGTTGCGGGCGATCGCCTTACGCCGCTGGGGCTCGCCGTTGGCGTCGTGGTACTGGCGCACGAGCTTCCAGGCCGACTCGACCGACTCCGAGCCACCGCTGGTGAAGAACACGCGGTCGATCCCGGGGGGCGCGATGTCGGCCAGCCTCTCGGCAAGCTCGAGCGCCGCCGGGTGAGCGGTACCCCACAGCGTCGAGAACGCGAGCTTCGTCATCTGCCCGGCGACCGCGGCCGCCATCTCCTCGCCGTGCGAGTAGCCGATCTGGGCGCAGAACAGGCTGGAGAGCCCGTCGACGTAGCGTCGCCCCTCGGTGTCGAAGACGTGCATGCCCTCACCGCGCTCGATCACGGTCAGGTCGGCGCCGCCCTCGGCGAAGTCGCCGTTGCGCGCAAAGTGCAGGAGCGTTGAACCCTGGTCGACCGGCATCAGTGAGGACCCCCTCATCGGACGTGTGCAGGTTCGATTCTCCGCGGTCTCGGGGTGACTCGAGCGGTCGCTGTGTCTGAAGCTGGGGGCGCGACTGTGGACGGGATGGATGAGGTCACCGTCAGGGCGGCCCGCCTAAGCTTCCGCGCAATGGGACCCACCCGCCGTGAGACCGCCGCCCGCCGCAACGGCGGCATCTCGCATTGGTATGCCGAGATCGGAGTCCCGCCCACCGCGCCGACCGACCGGGCGCCGCTGGAAGGTGACCGCCGCGCCGATGTCGTGATCGCAGGTGGCGGCTTCACCGGGCTGTGGACCGCGTACTACATGTCCCGCGCCCGGCCCGACGCCGAGATCGTGGTGCTCGAGCGCGAGTTCGCGGGGTTCGGCGCCTCGGGCCGCAACGGAGGCTGGGTCTCCAGCCACTTCGCCGGCAACCGCGACCACATGGCCAAGAGCCACGGCCGTGACTCCGTGATCGCCTTGCAGCGCGGTATGCAGGGCGCGATCGACGAGATCCTGTCCGTCTGCCAGGACGAGGGGATCGAGGCCGACCTGATCAAGGAGGGATTGCTGATGGTGGCGCGCAGCCCCGCCCAGGAGGCGCGCATGCACGCGATGCTGGCGGAGGAGCGCACGTGGGGTGAGGGTCCTGACGACCTGATGGCGCTGAGCGCGAGCGAGCTCGAGGAGCGGCTGCGCATCTCCGGGGCCCGCGGCGCTCTGTTCTCCCCGCACTGCGCCCGCGCCCAGCCCGCCAAGCTCGTCACCGGCCTGGCACGAGCGGTGGCGCGCCGCGGCGTGCGCATCTGCGAGGACACGACCGTGCTGTCATTGGAGCCCGGGCGCGCGGTGACCGACCGCGGCACGGTGAGCGCCCCGGTCGTGCTGCGCTGCCTGGAGGGGTTCACGCCCTCGGTGGCCGGCGCGGAGCGCGAGCTGCTGCCGCTGAACTCCGCGATCATCATCACCGACCCGCTCGGCGACGAGCGCTGGCAGCGGGTCGGCTGGGACCGGGCGGAACTGCTCGGCGACATGGCACACGCCTACATGTACGCCCAGCGCACCGCCGACGGCCGGATCGCGCTCGGCGGCCGCGGCGTCCCCTACCGCTTCGGCTCGCGCACCGACCGCTACGGCGAGACGCAGGCGGCGACGATCCGCCAGCTGACGACGATCCTGCACTCGATGTTCCCCGAGACGATCGACGTGGCGATCGATCACGCCTGGTGCGGGGTGCTCGGCGTGCGCCGTGACTGGACGCCGACCGTGCGCTTCGACCCGGTCTCCGGACTGGGCGACGCGGGCGGCTACGTCGGCAGCGGCGTGACCACCACGAACCTCGCCGCGCGGACGCTCGTCGACCTGATCACCGGCGTCGACAGCGAGTGGACCCGCCTGCCCTGGGTGCGTGGCCGCGCCCGCCGCTGGGAACCCGAGCCGTTGCGCTGGCTCGGCGCCCGGCTCGTCTACGGGCTCTACCGCGCCGCCGACCAGCGCGAGAGCGCGTCGGACAGCAGTTCGACGGACCCGCTGGCCCGGTTGGCCGGGCTGATCTCCGGCCGCTGACTAGGTCACGGTCCGGGTCGGGCCGGGTCGGGTCGGGCCGGGTCGGGTCGGGCGGAGCCGCCAGGGCCGCCGGACCACGCCGACGTGACGGCAGGAGTCGGAACACCTGCGCCCGGAGCGTGGGTGCTGTTCCGATCTCTGCCGACAGGTGGTCGAAATCGGAGCCGCTGCCGGCGCTTGGGGGCGACGTGTTCCCGTTTGCCCCGGGGCGGGAAGGTCCGAGACACCACACCGCGCCGGGGCCGAGCGGTCTCGGACTGTCCCGGGGGCCGGGACAGATCGACACATCACAGCGCCCGGAACCGCAGCTGTGTCGGACTGTCCCGGGGGCCGGGACAGATCGACACATCACCGCTCCGGGGGCCTGAGATGTGTCGGACTGTCCCGCGGCTGGCGACTTGACGTGGCTGGCACGAGGAGATCGTCGAGGCCGAGCTGAGCCCGCTCGCCGCCCGCCGCCGCCGCTACGGCCGCTACGGCCGCTACGGCCGCGGCGAGCGGATCACCAGCACGGAGTCGGCCGCACCGGCGCTGAGGTTCTCGTATGAGTGGGCGCCATCGCTCACCCAGGCCGCCGACTCGCCGGGTGCGAGCGTGACCTCCTCCCCCACCGGCCCTGCGCGGAGCGCTCCGGCGACGAGCAGCAGATGCTCGGTGACGCCCGGGCCGTGCGCGCCCGAGTCGCGCCGTGAGCCGGGATCGAGCCGGAGCCGGTAGACCTCGACCGTCTGGGTGCCGTCCTCGGTGACGTCGAGCAGTTCCGCGCGGACGCCCGCGGAGGCGATCTCGGTACCGATCCGCTCGGCAAGCAGCGTCGCGAGCGGCACGCCCAGCGCTCCGGCGAGCGAATAGAGGGTGGCGAGCGTCGGGTTGCGCGTCCCGTTCTCGATCTCCGAGAGCGAGCCCTTGCCGATCCCCGCGGCGGCGGCCAGCGCCGTGAGCGACAGCTCCCGCGCGTGCCGCGCGTCGCGCAGGCGCTGCCCCACCAGGCCGGCGATTGCGTCCATCGCGGCCGACGATAGCGGCAGGGTTCCACAAACAGAACCCGGTCGGTTAGTGTTCTGTATATGGAACTCGGCCGGCATCGCCAGCAGATCTCGGCGGGATTCGGGATCGCGATCGTCGGCTACACGAGCTCGTTCGCGGTCGTGCTGGCCGGACTGCGCGCGGTGGGAGCGACGGGGGCGCAGGCGACCTCGGGACTGCTCATCATGTGCCTGGCGGTGGGCGTGGCCACGCTGCTGCTGAGCCTCCGCCACCGGATCCCGATCACGATCGCCTGGTCGACGCCCGGCGCTGCGGTGCTGGCGAGCACAGGCGCGGTGCACGGCGGCTGGCCTGCTGCTGTCGGAGCGTTCGTGATCGTCGGCCTGGTCGTCGTACTCACCGGATTGTGGCCGCGACTCGGGGCGCTGATCATCGCGATCCCCGCTCCGATCGCCCAGGCGATGCTCGCCGGAGTCGTGCTGCAGATCTGCCTCACGCCGGTCCACGGGGTCGCTGCCCACCCCGCGGAGGTACTGCCGATTCTGATCGTGTGGCTGGTGTTCATGCGACTCGCGCCACGCTGGGCGGTTCCGGGCGCATTCGCGGCCACCTTGGTCGTCGTCGTGGTCGTCGCGGCGCAGCACCATGGGGTCCATGGCCCGCTGCTCCCTCACCCGGCGCTGACCGCGCCACGGTTCTCATGGTCGGCCCTGGCCGGGATCGCGCTGCCCCTCTACGTGGTGACGATGGCCGCGCAGAACGTCCCCGGCGTCGCGATCATGAGCTCGTACGGCTACAAGATCCCGTGGCGCGAGGCGATGACCGCGACCGGCGTCGGCTCGATCCTCGGCGCACCGTTCGGAGCCCACGCCATCAACCTCGCCGCGATCAGCGCAGCGGTGCCCGCCTCCGACCAGGCGCACCCGGACCCCGCGCGCCGCTGGCCGGCAGCGACGACGTTCGGCGTCACGTATCTCTGCCTGGCGGTCGTCACCACAGCGCTCACGACGCTCCTGGGCGCGGCGCCGACGGACGTGGTGGGCACGGTCGCCGGGCTCGGCCTGCTAGGGACGCTCGGCTCCTCGCTCGGCGCGGCGGTGAGCGATCCAGACCGGCGCACGGCGGCCGCGATCACGTTCGTGGTCGCCGCCTCGGGCGTGACGATCGCGGGGGTGGCGTCGGCGACCTGGGCACTGGCAGCCGGCCTCGTCGTCCACGCGGTCTTGGCGCCGCGGTCGCGGGCAGCCGCCTGATCTCTCTCAGCGGCGAGGGCGCTCGCCCAGATAGGGCAACGCCCGCAGCGCGACATCGAGCGTGGTCAGCCGCGACGCATCGGAGAGATCGACGCCGAGCAGCGCCTCGATCCGGGCGATCCGGTGGTAGAGCGCCTGGCGGTGGAGGTGCAGGTCACGCGCCGCACTGGCCTTGTGACCGCCGTGGGCGCAGAGCGCCTGGAGGGTGCCCAGCAGCGCCAGCTTATGGTCGCGATCGTGGTCGAGCAGCGGGCCCAGGTTGCGCTCGACGAACTCGATGAGCACCCGCTCGTCGCCGACCGCGGCCAGCAGGCGCTCGAGCTCGGTGGCGCGAGCGTCGTACCACGGTCGCTCCGGCAGGCGCCGGGCGGCACCGGCGGTCTGGGCGGCGACCCGCAGCGCCGGCCCGGCGTCGTCCCACCCGACCGCGCCGTCGATGCCGACGATCGTCCGCGTGCCCGGCCGGCGACGCGCCCACACACGTGCCACCACGTCGGCCACCCGCTCGGCGACCGCGGCGCGCTCGGCGGCCGCACGCTCGGCCAGCGCCGCGCGATCAGGCGCCGCGCCGCCTCGCTCGCCCGCGACCGACCGTCCGGGCAGCGCAGCCAGCGCGAGCAGCGGCTCCTCTCCGGAACGCCCGCCACACAGGACCGGGGTTGCCCTTCCCTCCAGCTCGCGCTGCAGGTCGCCGAGCAGCGCGGCTCGGACCTGGCCGGGGCTCGGCGGCACCTCGACCACGGCGAACGCCAGCAGTTCGGAGCCCTGCGGGCGAAACCCCATCCGCTCCGCCTGGCGCGCGGCCTGGTCGCCGGTGCTCACGCCATCGGCCAGCTCGGCGAGCAGGTTGCCGCGCTCACGGGCGAGCAGCTCGTCCTCCTCCCGCGCGCGCAACAGCGCCAGCGCGACGATGCCCGCGGCGTGGCGAAGCGCGACCTGGTCAAGCTCGGTGGGGGCCCGCCGGGTCGGCAGCACGACGAGGCGCCCGGGCTGCCCGCCCGGCCCCATCGGCACGGGCGCCTCGATGCCGGCCTGCGCGCCGGCGCTCTCAAACGCATCGAGATCATCGCCGGCCCCGGCATGGAACAGCATGCGACCGCGTGCCGACTGCAGGAACACCGGATTGCCGAGCACCTCGGAGAGCGTCTGGAGCAGTTCGGGCAGCCCGTCGCCGTCGAGCATCACCGCGATCAGGCGCTCCTTGATCTGCTCGCCCTCGCGCAGCAGGCCGTACTGGCGGTTGACCAGCTCGGTGTGGATGGCCTCGGTGACCCTCACGAACGGCACCTGCCGATGGAGGACCACGAGCGTCAGCCCGGTATCGACGGCGGCCTCTCGCAGCGCGTCGGGAATCGACTGCAGGCTGGAGCCCAGCTCGATCACCAGCGCCGCCACGCCGCGCTCGGCCAGCTCGGCGACGAACGCTCGCTGCTGGGTGGCCCGCGGGGCGAGCCCCATGCCGGTGGTCAGCAGAAGCTCACCGCCGGCCAGCAGTGTGGCGATGTTCGGCACCTCGCCCGCATGCACCCAGCGGATCGGACGGTCCAGCGACGCCTGCCCGGCGAGGACCTCGGGCAGCCCGCGGCGCAGCGCGGGCAGCGCGAGCGCCTCGGCGACGGTGATTCCAGTCGTCCGGTCCGGTGTGACTTCCATTGATTGGACATGATGACTGGTGCGCGAGGTCACAGTGTCCCACCCGGCCCAGCCGGGATCGACACGATGACGGGCGCTCGATACAGGCCGCCGCGTAGGCTCTCGGATCGATGACGTCACCCTGGCCGCAGCGTCCTCCCAACGCCGCCGAGCGCGCGGCCTACGCCGACGCGACCGTGCGCTCGTACTGGGTGGACTCGCTGGGGCCGCGTGACCCAGAGCCGCGACTGGACGGACATGTCGAGGCAGACCTGTGCATCATCGGCGGGGGCTATACCGGCCTGTGGGCGGCGATCCACGCGATCCGCGAGGACCCGCAGCGGCGTGTCGTGGTGGTCGAGTCCGGGCGCTGCGCGGAGGGGGCGAGCGGGCGCAACGGCGGCTTTCTGGAAGCCTCCCTGACCCACGGGCTGGCCAACGGCCTGGCGCGCTTCCCCGAGGAGATGCACACCCTCGAGAGGCTCGGCCTGGAGAACTTCGAGGGCCTGGCCGCCGACGTCGAGCGGCTGGCGATCGACGCCGAGCTGGAGCGCAACGGATTCCTCGCGGTCGCGATGGAGCCCCACGAGCTGGAGGGCCTCGACGAGCAGGTAGCCGGCGCGCGGGAGTACGGCGTCGCAGCGACGGTGCTGTCCACCGAGGAGGTCCGGGCGCAGGTCAACTCCCCGCACTACCTCGGGGCGGTGTGGAGTCACACCGGGGCAGGGCTGGTGCACCCGGCGCGGCTCGGCGATGGGCTGCGCCGCGCGGCGGTCGCGGCCGGCGTGACGGTCTACGAGCACTCGCCCGTGCTCGGCGTGGCGGCGGAGGGTGCCGGCGTGCGCGTGAGCGCCGCGGCCGGGGGCTCGGTATCGTGCGCCAAGGCGCTGGTGGGGACGAGCGCCTATCCGGCGGTGCGCGGCGTGGGCGCGATCAACCGCTACATCGCGCCGGTCTACGACTACGCGCTGATGACCGAGCCGCTCGGCGACCGCTTGGCCGACATCGGCTGGGAGAACCGCCAGGGGATCGGCGACGGCGGCAACCAGTTTCACTACTACCGCCTCTCCAAGGACGGCCGCGTCCTGTTCGGCGGCTACGACGCCGTCTACCGCCACGGCGGGCCGGTCGAAGATCGGTTCGATGACCACGACGCGACGTTCGGCCGGCTGTCCCAGCATTTCTTCACCGTGTTCCCCCAGCTGGAGGGCGTGCGATTCACCCATCGCTGGGGCGGCGCGATCGACACCTGCAGCCGCTTCTCGGTCTGCTTCGGCTCAGAGCTCGGCGGCCGCGTCGTGTGGGCGGTCGGCTACACCGGGCTCGGTGTCGGCGCCACGCGCTGGGGCGCCCAGGTGGCGCTCGACCTGCTCGACGGGCGTGACACCGAGTCCACCCGGCTGCGCTTCGTGCGCACACGGCCGATGCCGTTCCCGCCCGAGCCGGTGCGCTCGGCCGTGATCCAGCTCACCCGCAACCGCCTCGCCGCCGCCGACCGGCGCCAGGGCAAGCGGGGGCTGTGGCTGGGGACGCTCGACCGGCTCGGGCTCGGGTTCGACAGCTGACCTGGGGAGCCTGGGGGCGGCGAGGTCGTGCCTCGAGCGGCCGGGTCGTGCTCCGGGCCTAGGGCTGTGCCTCGAGCGGCCGCGTCGTGCTTCGGGCCTAGGGGTCGTGCCTCGAGCGGCCCGGGCGCGCGGGGGAATTCGTGGCGCGGGTGCGTCCGGATCGGACCGCCGTCGCAAGTCAGGCGCCATCCGCCGAGAACGTGGCACCGACCTCGTCTGGCGGCGTGGCCGGCAGGAAGTCCGCGCGTGGTGGGGCGCCCTGGCTGAAAACGTCGGCAGCCCGCGCCGCGCGAGCACGAAACCGACGTTTTCGTCGGTGAGCGCCGATTTCGTCGAGTCGACCCTCCCCGCGGACGTCAACCCGACGTTTTCAGTCCGGAGCGCACGGAGCGCACGGAGCGCACGGGGCGCGCGGGGGCCCGGGGCGCAGCCAGCGGGCCACCCCAACGCGCCCTAACGGCCGCGGCGCTAGGTCAGCGACCGCTCGTAGTGGACGAACGAGGTGAGGTGGGCGACCGTGTCGTAGAGCGACCGTGCGCGGCCGTTGAACGCCTGGGTGTGCCAGTAGAGCAGCTCGCCGCCTTCGGCTCGGGCGCGCTCGCCGGCGGTCTCTATCAGCGCCCGGGCGGCCCCCGAGCCCCGGTGCGTCGGGTCGACGAACAGGTCCTCCAGGTAGCAGGTGGGGCCCAGTGACCAGGTGGTGGGGTGCAGGATGCAGTGGGCGATCCCGACGACGGTGCCGTCGTCCGCCTCGGCAGCCAGGCCGAAGCAGCCGTCGCGCTGCTCGGTCATCAGGGAGAAGGTCTGGTCGGTGATCTGGGGGGTGACCTCATCCTCGCCCCGGTAGAAATGCAGGTAGCCCGCCCACAGGCCGTTCCAGGCGGAGCGGTCCTCGGCGCGGAGATCTCGGATCGTCGTCATGGCGGCAACCTACCGCCGCGCACACCGACGGTGCGGCTACGTCAAACGGGCGAGGCTCGACGATTCGTCGCACGGGGACCCGGGGATGTTGGCCGAACCGTCGGAACCTCCCCACCAGACCGCGCAGTAGCGTCACAGGCGCGAGAATTCAAGCAAGGCAACGCAGCGAGGAAACCGGAGGAAGAGAGATGGCGGATTACGCGGTCGTCAACCCCGCAACGGGCGAGACGGTAAAGGAGTACCCGACGATCACCGATCAGGAGCTGAAGGACGCGATCGCGGCGGCGGCGAAGGCCAGCGCGGAGTGGGCGACGTCCACGACCATCGCCGAGCGCGCGGAGATGATCCGCAAGGTCGGCAAGGCGCACGCCGATCGCAAGGAGGAGCTTGGCAAGATCATCGTGCGGGAGATGGGCAAGCCGATCGAGCAGGCGATGGGCGAGGTCGAGTTCTGCCAGGCGATCTATGACTACTACGCCGACAACGGCGCCGACCTGCTCAAGGACGAGCCGGTGAAGCTGCTCGACGGCGAGGGCTCGGCGTTCGTGCGGCGCAGCCCGTACGGGCCGCTGCTGGGGATCATGCCGTGGAACTACCCCTACTACCAGGTGGCGCGCTTCGCGGGCCCCAACCTGGTGATCGGCAACACGATCCTGCTCAAGCATGCCCCCCAGTGCCCGGAGTCGGCGCTGGCGATGGAGGAGATCTTCCGCGAGGCCGGGTTCCCGGAGGGCGCCTACAAGAACATCTTCGCCACCAACGACCAGATCGAGTGGGTGATCGCCGATCCGCGTGTGCGCGGCGTCTCGCTCACCGGCTCTGAGCGCGCCGGTGCCGCCGTGGCGGCGATCGCGGGGCGCAACCTCAAGAAGGTCGTGCTGGAGCTCGGTGGCTCAGACCCGTTCATCCTGCTCTCCACCAATGACCTGGACGCGACCGTCGAGGCCGCCGTCGGGGCTCGCCTGGAGAACACCGGCCAGGCCTGTAACGCCGCCAAGCGGTTCATCGTCGCCGACGACCTCTACGACTCGTTCCTGGAGAAGTTCGGCCCGGCGCTGACCTCGGTCAAGCCCGGCGATCCGAGCTCGTCTGACTCGACGATTGGTCCGCTCTCCTCCAAGCTGGCGACCGACCGGCTCTCCGAGCAGGTCCAGCGGGCGATCGCCGGCGGCGCGAAGGTGGCGTTCGGCGGCGGGGAGGCCGACGGCAACTTCTACCCGCCGACGGTGCTCACCGACGTCAAGCCCGACAACGACGCCTACCACGAGGAGCTGTTCGGCCCGGTCGCGCAGGTCTACCGGGTCAGCTCTGAGGACGAGGCGGTCAAGCTGGCCAACGACACCCCGTTCGGCCTGGGCTCCTACGTCTACACGACCGACTCCGACCAGGCGCTGCGCATCGCCGACAAGATCGACGCGGGCATGGTGTTCATCAACGCCGCCGGCGCCGAGGGTGCGGAGCTGCCGTTCGGCGGCGTCAAGCGCTCAGGCTTCGGCCGCGAGCTCGGCCGCTTCGGCGCCGACGAGTTCGTCAACAAGAAGATGGTGCGCGTCGGGGGCTGATCCCCGGCGCGGCGCCCCGTCGGGCCCTGACCAGGCCCGACGCAAGCGAGGCAACGGCGCCGGTCGGCTCACAGCGAGCCGGCCGGGCCGTGTCATTTCAACCGTGCCCGCGCTCAGCGGCGCAGGTTGATCCAGCGCGACACGCTCACCTTGCGCTGACCCTTGCCCTGCGGGGTGAAGGCCGCCTCGGCCTCCAGCCGCTCGGTGTGGCGGACGTGGTGCAGCAGAGTCTTGCCGCGCGCGGTGAGATGCACGTGGACATGGACCCGGCCCTTGGAGTGGACGTGGACGCTGGCGGAGGCGACGAGCTCGCGCTTGACCCGTTCCCTGGGGTGGGCATGGGTGAGCGCGGTCGCGTGGGCCCGCTCCTCGCTGGCGGAGACGTGCGTTACCCGGTACCAGCCGACGACGAGCAACCCGGCGGAGGGCGCGCGGAAGGTGAGCATGTAGCCGTGCTTGAGCAACTCGCCGATCCGGGCTTTGACCCCGCGCACGGTGAGCATCCGCCGCAGGTCGGTGCGGATCGTGTTCATCAGCGCCGAGCTCTGCTCGTCGGCCGCGGGCCGCGGGCGTCTCGGCGGCCCGGCGGGGGCCGGCGGCGCGGTGAGCACCCGGGGAAGGCTCGAGCCGGCCGAGCCCGGAGCGGGCGCACCGGGCACGACGTTGAGGGTCGCGTGCGCGCTGCCGAGCGTCGGGTGGGTGGCGGTCAGCGTGACGGTCCCGGCCCCACCCGCCTGCGAGCGCAGGAAGCCACCGCCGACGCCCCCGTACAGGCCGAACGCGAACGGGTTGTCGGCGAGCAGTGTCGCCGGCCCGCTGACCGAGAAGGTGACCTGGGTGGCGTTGGTCGAGGCCAGCGGCCGATGGTTGCCATACGCATCCACGCCCCGAACCGTGAAGCGGGTCATGTCGGTGCCGTCGCCGCTGATCGTGGCGTCGTCGAGCGTCAGCTGCAACTGATCCTGGCTGGTGTCCGAGCTCATCCTCAGCGTGGTGACCACCTGCCCGCCGACCACGCCCTGAATGCGCAGATCCGGCGAGCCCGAGCCACTGACCGGCGGGAAGTTCACGACCACGGGCGGCGCGGTGAGGTTGCCGTAGTCACCGGTGTCGGGCGTGCCGCTGACGATCGGCGTCGTGGCGTTGCCGACGTAGAAGTGCAACTGATCGCAGTTGGTGAAGACGATGGTGTTGCCCGGTCCCTGCGACGGTGAGGCCGGCCCGAAGTCCCAGAAGAACCCGGGCACGATGACCGGCGCGGCGGCGGGCTGCTGGGAGGCGTAGAAGCCGGCGCCGGGCTTCTGCACGCGGAAGGTGTCGGTGACCCCCGGCGTCTTCAGATTGTTCCAGATCCGGTTGCCGCCGTTGAGCGACTGATAGTCGACCGCACACCACCCGAGCAGACCGGCATAGGCGTCGTTGCCCTGGGCGATGTTGTGGACCTGAGCGTGCATCTCGCCCTGGAGCGCGAGCTGTGACTGAGGGTCGAACCAGCGGTAGGTCTGGGCTCCGTCGAGCGCGCCGACGGCCTCGGAGACCATGTACGGAACGCCTGGCAGCGGCGGCCACAGCTGCGCCTGGTTGCCCTGCGCGTGGTAGTCGTCGAAGGCGAACACCTGCTGGTTCCAGCCACTGGTAGTGGAGTAGATGTCCATGGCGCCCGTCGTCTGGCGGCTGCCGTCCAGCTGGGTGGCGATCTGGCCGGTGTTGGCGTACAGCGACTGGTTGGTCGGGCTGTTGCTCGTCTCGTTGAGGCGGGTCGCCCAGACGATCACCGAGGGCCGGCTGCGGTCGCGCAGGATCATGTCCTCCACGTTCTGCAACGCGACCTCGCGGAAGGCGAGATCACCGACGTACTGCCAGCCGGGAGGCTCCTCCCACACCAGCAGGCCGAGCGCGTCGCAGGCGTCCAGGAAGTACTCCGACTGCGGGTAGTGCGAGCAGCGCACCATGTTGCAGTTCAGCTCGTTCTTGATGATCGCGGCATCGCGCGCCTGCAGCCGGGCCGAGCCGCCCATCCCGATGAACGGGAACAGCTGGTGGCGGTTGAGACCGAACAGTTCGTAGCGCGCTCCGTTGAGGTAGAAGCCGTCCAGCTGGAAGACCGCATCGCGGAAGCCGGTGGTGATCGTGAACGTGTCCGTCGCGCGGCCGAGCGTGACCGTCGCGTGGACCGTGTAGAGCGTCGGGCTCTCGGGGGACCACAGCGAGATCCCCGCGAGATTTGAGATCGTCAGCCCGACCTGGCTGGTCCGTCCACGCTGGACCGAGATCGTCTGGCTCGCGGTCCCGACCGTCGCGCCCGCGGAGTTCAGCAGCGCGACCGCCACGACCACGTCGTTGCTCACCGCGCCGGCGTCGACGGTCACGGCGACCTCGAGGGCGGGCGAGGTGAGGACGTTGACCGGCTTGGCGAACACGTCGGCGATGTGCACCTCGGGCACGATCCGCAGCGCGACGTCGCGGTAGATACCCGCCGGCTGCAGGAAGTCGATCGAGGCGTCGCCACCGGCCACGTCGTTGGGCGGCAGGTCCTGCAGCGTGCCGTCGACCCTGACCGCGAGGACGTTGTCGCCGGCCACGAGGTGCTCGGTGAGCTCGACCGAGAACGGGAGATAGCCACCCAGGTGGGTGGCGAGCGCGGTTCCGTTCAGATACACGGTGGCGGAGGTCATGACCCCCTGGAAGTCGACGAACACCCGCCCGCCGGAGACCGCCGCCTGGGAGATGTGCTTGCGGTAGATCCACACCTCCTCCCAGGTCGCGGGATCCCAATACCCCCACGACAGCGCGGTGACGGTATGCGGCACACAGACCGGCTGAAAACCGGCCTCCGAGTAGCCAGGCTGCTCGGCGCCGGCGGCATACACGCCGCCGAACAACCACCCGGCGTCAAGCGTGTAGCGCCCCTGCGCCAGGGGCGTCTCCTGGGTGACGTCGGCCTCGGCGTCGAGCGGCCACGCGACGTTGCCGGCGGCCAGCGCGGCGGCGCCGAGGGCTCCCGCTCGCAGGACCGCTCGCCGTGAGAAAGTTGGCTGAGACACTCCTCAACATTCAAGCGGGTGCGCTGGCGTCATGTCGCGCGCGCACGGTCTCGTTCATCTCACGGGCCTGAAAGACCGCCCGGGCGAGGCGTCAGCGGGCCGGCGCCGAGGCCAGCCGGGCGACCATCCACGAGCGCATCCAGGCGCGCCGCTCGGACCGTTGCTCGTAGGCGCGCAGAGCGACGCGAGCGATCCGCATCGATGGCCGCCGCCCGTCACGACTGCCGCTCCCGTGCAGATGCATCCGGTGCTCGGGCACGTGACCACTCGGTCGGTTGATGTACCCGGAGACGGCGGTTGCTTCGTTCTCCACTGTCTGAGAAGGGTACGGGCGGCGCCGGTCGCGCAGATGGTCGTTCTGTGAAGATCACTCCGTGTCCTGCGCCTCCGCCGCCGCATGCACCGTCGAGGACGCCGCCCTCGCCGCGGTGCTCGGCTGGTGGGACGCGAACGCTCGCGTACTCCCCTGGCGTGCCAGTCGTGACCTCTACGCGATCTGGGTCTCGGAGGTGATGTCGGCGCAGACGAGCGTCACCCGCGCCGCGCACGCATGGGAGCGCTGGATGGCGCGGTGGCCGACCGTCGAGGCGCTCGCCGGCGCCTCGCTCACCGAGGTCCTGGCCGAGTGGCAGGGGCTCGGCTACCCGCGCCGCGCGCGTGACCTGCACCGCTCGGCCCGGATCGTCGCCGCCGGGGGCTGGCCCCAAGACCTGACCGAGCTGCCCGGCGTCGGGAGCTACATCGCGGCGGCGATCGGCTGCTTCGCGCGCGAGCAGCCGCTGCTGCCGCTCGACGTCAACACGCGCCGCGTGCTCGCACGCCGGTTCCCGGAGGGTGTCGACTCCAGCGGCGACCCGTGGCGCTGCGGGCAGGCGCTGATGGAGTTCGGGCAGCGGATCTGCACCGCGCGGCCGGACTGCCGGGCGTGCCCGGTCAGCGACGGCTGCGCCGCTCGCGAGAGCACCGATCCTGCCCCGCGGGCGCGGCGCCAGGCACCGTATGAGGGCAGCCTGCGCCAACGGCGCGGAATGCTCCTGCGCCGCGTCGTCGCCGACGGCGCCGTCGCGCTGGCCCAGGCTGACCGCGAGGCGGCCGACGGGCTCGTGGCAGACGGTCTGCTGACCCTGCGCGACGGCTGTTTGCGCGTCCCGTTCTGAGCTATCGTCGAAACCGATGGCGGCGGCCCGAGCGGGCCCCGGCCAGTCCGATCGACACCGCACAGGGAGAAAGCCCATGGCAAGCGTCACCGAGACGTCGTTTGACACCATCACCGACCTGCTCGGCGATGACGCCGAGAGCCTGCTGGAGCACCGGTGCGAGACGATCGGCGCCGAGCTCCTGCACCTGCCCGGTCCTGACTTCGTCGAGCGCGTGATGCTCGACACCGACCGCAGCGTGGCCACGATCCGCAACCTGCGCTCGATGTTCGACCACGGACGTCTCTCGGGCACCGGCTACCTGTCGATCCTCCCGGTCGACCAGGGGATCGAGCATTCGGCGGGCGCCAGCTTCGCTCCCAACCCCGCCTACTTCGATCCGGCCAACATCATCGAGCTGGCGATCGAGGGCGGCTGCAACGCCGTCGCCTCCACGATCGGCGTGCTCAGCGCCACCGCGCGCAAGTACGCGCATCGGATCCCCTACATCGTCAAGCTCAATCACAACGAGCTGCTCACCTACCCGAACAAAGCCGACCAGGTGCCGTTCGGCAGCCCTCGGACCGCGTGGGAGATGGGCGCGGTCGGCGTCGGGGCGACGATCTATTTCGGCTCCGACGAATCCACGCGGCAGCTGCAGGAGGTCTCTGAGATGTTCGAGGAGGCCCACGAGCTCGGCATGTTCACCGTGCTCTGGTGCTACCTGCGCAACCCCGACTTCAAGATCGATGGCGTCGACTACCACCTGTCGGCCGACCTCACCGCGCAGGCCAACCACCTCGGGGTCACGATCAAGGCCGACATCATCAAGCAGAAGCTCCCGGAGAACAACAACGGCTACGGCGCCGTCAACAAGCTTGCGGGTGGCGGCTACGGCAAGACCTCGGACCTCGTCTACTCGAAGCTGACCAGCAACAACCCGATCGACCTCACCCGCTACCAGGTGGCCAACTGCTACATGGGTCGCGCCGGCCTGATCAACAGCGGCGGCGCCTCCGCGGGCGACACCGACCTCGCCGAGGTCGTGCGCACGGCGGTCATCAACAAGCGGGCGGGCGGAACCGGCCTGATCAGCGGCCGCAAGGCGTTCCAGCGCCCGATGGCCGAGGGCGCGGCGCTGCTGAACGCCATCCAGGACGTCTACCTCTCTGACGAGGTCACGATCGCCTGACCCCGAGCGGCGGCGACCTCTGTCGCCGCCGCGTCCAGACGATCAGGTGACGCGCGGCTCGCCCGAGGCGGCGGCGAGGTCCAGGCCGTGGGCGACCCAGCTGCGGACGATGTCGCGCATCGACAGGATCCCGACGATCTCGCCGTCCTCGATCACGGCGATGTGCCGGAAGCGCCCGGCGGTCATCGCCTCTGCCGCGCGGTGCAGCGGCCAGTCGGGCTCGGCGTAGACGAGCTCGGAGGTGAGGTGGTCACGGACGAGCTCGTGATCGATGTCCTGATCGCGGCCGGCGACCGCCAGGACGTCACGCTCGGTGATGATTCCCGGGCCGGGCAGCTCCGGATCGAAGACGATCGCGGCACCGGTGCCCCCGGCCATCATGCGCCGGGCGGCGTCTCGGATCGTGTGGGACGGGCCAATCGTGACGGTCACCGCGTTCATCGCATCGCGGACGAGCATTGTCCCTCCAGCCGAGAAGTTTGCAACAATTGATACGAGCATATCAGCCGCGCAGGTCATCCCGGCGGCCGAGCGCATGCCGGAGTACCGTCCGCGGGCGTGACCGAAATCCTCTCGCCCGCCGTTGGGGCCGACGCCTCGCTGCAGACGCTCGAGCAGGTGCAGCGCCGCGTCCTGTGGCTGGCGACCTCGATCATCCACCACGCCAACAAGGTGCGTGAGACCCGCTCGGGGGTGAAGGTGGGGGGCCACCAGGCCTCGTCGGCCTCGATGGTCTCGATCATGACCGCGCTGTACTTCGAGCATCTGCGAGGCGTCGATCGGGTCTCGGTCAAGCCGCACGCCTCCCCGGTGCTGCACGCCATCAACTATCTGCTGGGGCGCCTGGATGAGCGCTACCTCACCGAGCTTCGGTCCTTCGGCGGGCTGCAGAGCTACCCGAGCCGCACCAAGGACCCGGACCCGGTCGATTTCTCCACCGGCTCGGTCGGCATCGGCGCCACGGCGACGCTGTGGAGCGCGCTGGCACACCGCTACGTGGCCGGCCATTTCGAGGTGCCGCAAGCCGGCCGGGAGATCGCTCTGATCGGCGATGCGGAGCTTGACGAGGGCGCCATCTGGGAGGCGCTGGTCGACCCGATGGTGCCCTCGCTCGGCGAGGTGCTGTGGATCGTCGACCTCAACCGCCAGTCCCTGGACCGCGTCGTGCCTGACATCGCCGCGGGCCGCATCGGGAAGATGTTCGGTGCCGCCGGCTGGCAGACGATCACCGTCAAATACGGGCGGCTGCTGCGCTCGATCTTCGCGCGGGAGGGCGGCGAGGCGCTGCGCCGGCGGATCGACCAGATGCCCAACGAGGAGTATCAGCGGCTGCTGCGCGCCGACTCCGCCGAGCTGCGTGAGCGGATTCCCGGCTCGGGCCGCGGCCGCCGCGAGCTCACCCGGCTGGTCGCCGAGCTCGACGACGCCACGCTCACCGCCGCGATCCGCGACCTCGCCGGGCACGACCTCTCCGACCTGCTCGACGCGTTCACCCAGGCCGGCGAGGCGAGCGACCGTCCGACGGTCATCTTCGCCTACACGATCAAGGCGTGGGGCCTGCCCACCGAGGGCCACCCCGCCAACCACTCGGCCCTGCTCTCGCAGGCGCAGTGGGGCGGCCTTGCCGGAGAGCTCGGCGCCGACGAGACCGATCCGTGGGCGCGGTTCCCGGCGGGCTCACCCGAGGCGGAGCTCTGTGAGCGCACCGCGGCCCGCCTGGAGCGGGCGGCGCTGGAGCTCCACCCGCCGCCCCGGGTCCCGGCCGACGTCGGCCGCGATCACGCCGGCCGGGCATCGACCCAGCAGGAGCTCGGGCGCTTCTTCTCCGACCTGGCGCACGCGGCGCCCGAAGTGGCGGCGCACGTGGTGTCGGTCTCACCCGACGTCGCCTCCTCCACGAACCTCGGCGGCTGGATCAACCGCGTCGGCGTGTGGAACGTCGGCGACCGGGTCGACTGGTTCGCCGACGACACCGACACGCTCGTTCGCTGGCGCGAGTCCTCGCACGGCCAGCACATCGAGCTGGGGATCGCAGAGGGCAACCTGGTCGGCCTGCTCTCCGAGCTCGGCGCCACCTGGTCACGCGACGGTCAGCCGCTGCTGCCGATCGGCACGATCTACGACCCGTTCGTCAACCGCGCACTCGAGCAGTGGTCGTTCGGCATGTACGCGGGCGGCCAGTCGATCCTGATCGGGACGCCGGCCGGGGTGACGCTCGCGCCTGAGGGCGGCGCCCACCAGTCGATCATCACGCCGTCGGTCGGCCTCGAGCAGCCGCGGTGCGTCGCCTGGGAGCCGGCCTTCGGACAGGACCTCGAGTGGGTGATCCTGGCCGCGCTGGCCGGCCTGGGACGGGAGGGCGGACAGTCCGCGTACCTGCGCCTGTCGACGCGGCCCGTCGACCAGGACCTCGCCGCCGTGCCCGCGGCGGGTCCGGCCCGGGACGCGCGCCGGCGGGCGGTGCTCGCCGGCGGCTACCGGCTGCGTGAGGCCGAAGTGCCGGCCACAGGATCCGCGCAACCGCGGGTGACGCTCGTCGGGATGGGCGTCGTGATGCCCGAGGTGCTGGCCGCCGCGGAGGAGCTGTCGGCCGACGGGGTCCCCACCGCGGTCGTCTGCCTGACCTCGGCCGACCTCGTGTTCCGGGCTCTGCAGGCGCGACGGGGGCTCGACGGTGGCGGCGCGGGCGCCTTCAGCGACGCGGATGTCCTGGGCGAGCTGTTCCCCGCCGCGTCCGCCGGTCCACTCGTCACCGTGCTCGACGGCCACCCCCACACGCTCTCGTTCCTCGGTGCGGTCAACGACACGCCGATCAGCTGCCTGGGAGTCCAGGACTTCGGGCAGTCCGGCGACGTCGAGGACCTGTACCGCCACTTCGGGATCGACGCCGAGACGATCGTCGGCGCGGCCCTCGACCTCATCTGACCTGGAGGCCCCTGTGACCGACGTGTTGATGCCGCGCCTGTCGGATTCCATGGAGCAGGGGACGATCCTCACCTGGCTGGTCCAGGATGGCGGCGAGGTCGCCGAGGGGCAGGAGCTGGCCGAGATCGAGACCGACAAGGCGACGATGACCTACGAGGCCGAGGCCGCCGGAACGCTCGCGGTGGTGGTGGCCGAGGGCACGACCGTGGCCGTCGGCGAGGTGATCGCGCGGGTGGGGGCCTCGAAGGGCGCCGGCGCGGAGGCGGCCGGCGAGCCGCGCGCCGCCGACCCGCAGGCCGCCCCCGCGGAGACCGGCCCGGCCGCGGAGGCCATCCCGGCAGCGGACGTCGCCGGGCCGACGGCCGCCAACGGGAGTGCGGGGCATCAAACGACAGCCCTGCTTGCGTTTGATGCCCAGGTGCCCGCCACGCCGATGGCGCGCCGGATCGCCGAGCGCCACGGCGTCGCGCTGGGCGAGCTCGCAGGCAGCGGTCCGCGCGGGCGGATCGTGCGCGCCGACGTGTTGCGCGCCGCCGGAATCGAGGAGGCCGCCCCGGCGCCGGGGAAGGTGCGTCCGCCCCAGGAGTCCCCACCAGGTGCCCGTCCGGCCGGCACGCCCCAGCCAACCCCGGCCCCACTGGACGGCGACACGCGCGTGGAGCCCACCCGGTTGCAGGCGCTGATCGCCCGCCGGATGGCCGAGTCCAAGGCGACGATCCCCCACTTCCAGGTCCAGACCGAGGTCGAGATGAGCTCGGCGCTGGCATTCCGTGAGGAACTGAAGGTTCTCGCCGCCTCCCGGGAGATCGCCCCGCCGTCGCTCAACGACCTGATCGTCAAGGCGAGCGCGCTCGCGCTGCGGCGCTTCCCTCGCGCCAACGGCTCGTACGTCGACGGCAGCTTCATGCTCCACGCCGCCGTCAACGTGGGCATCGCGGTCGCCGGCGACGATGCGCTCGTGGTGCCGGTGCTCCACGCGGCCGATGCGCTGTCGCTCGGCGAGATCGCGGTCCGGACGCGCGATCTCGCGGCCGCGGTCCGCGAGGGCACGGTCACGCCGCCGCAGCTGTCGGGCGGCACCTTCACGGTCTCCAACCTGGGGATGTACGGGATGACCGCCATCACCCCGGTCGTCAACCCGCCCCAGGCGGCGATCCTCGGCGTGGGCGCAATCCGCGATGTGCTCGCCCGCGGCGCGGACGGCGCGATCGTCGACCGCCGGCTGCTCACGCTCACCCTGTCCTGCGACCACCGGATCCTGTACGGCGCCGACGCCGCCCGGTTCCTGGCCGCGATCCGCGAACTGCTCGAGCGGCCCGCGGGCCTCGCCTACTAGACGTCCCCGTCCCGCCCCGCGACGAACTCGACGATCGCCCGGGCGAACGGCTCGGGCGCCTCCCACAGGCAGCAGTGCCCCCCGGGCACGAGCGTGAACGTACTGTTGGGCAGCCCCTCGTGCAGCCGCCGTGAGAGCTCGACCGGGATCAGGATGTCCCGCTCGCCGGCGAGCACCAGCGTGGGCGTGGTCAGACCGCTCAGCCGGTCGGAGGTGTCATGGGTGCGGATCGACTCGAGCTGGGCGAGGTAGGCGGGGACGGGCTGGTCGAGGAACCGCATCGCGGTCTCCACCTCCTCCAGCGACTCGCCACCATGCTCGAAGAACTCGGGGGTGAATCCCCAGAGGGCGACGTCGCGCATGATCGTCGCCGGCCCCATCACCGGCGCCATCTCGGCCCACAGCGCGTACATCCGCGAGCAGAACGGACCCGGCGCCGCGTAGGTGCATGCGAGCACGACCGAGGCCAGGCCGTCACCATGAGCGAGCGCGTACTCCTGGGCGATCATCCCGCCCATCGAGATGCCCGCCAGATGAAACCGACCGAGCTCGAGATGCTCCACCAGCGCCCGGAGGTCGGCGGCGAACTGCGCGGTCGTGTACGGGCCGGCCGGCTTGGAGGTCGCACCGATGCCGCGGTTGTCGTAGCGCACGACCCGCAGCCCCGCCGCGAGGAACGCGTCCATCTGCCGGTCATAGAGGTGCAGGTCGTCGGCGAGGCCGCTGACGAGCACGAGCGTCTGAGGCCCGTCCCCCTCGACCTCGTAGTTCACGTCGATGTCTCCGAGCCGCACGACGGTCATGGTCACTCCTTGGACGTTGCCGGCGCGAGCCCGTCCTCGGGCTCGGCCACCGGGCGGGGCACCGAGTCCAGCAGGCGCCGGGTGTAGGGATGCTGGGGCTGGTCGAGCACCGCGGCGGTCGCGCCCTGCTCGACGAGCCGGCCCTCGGCGAGGACGTAGATGCGATCGGTGACCTGACGCACCACTCCCAGGTCATGGGTGATGAACAGCAGCGCGAGCCCGAGGTCGCGCTGTAGCTCGGTGAACAGCGTGAGGATCTGGGCCTGGACGGAGACGTCGAGCGCCGAGACCGACTCGTCGCAGACGACCAGGCGCGGGCGTACGGCGAGCGCACGGGCGATCGCCACCCGTTGGCGCTCGCCTCCCGACAGACCCGCGGGCCGGCGACCGGCGTAGGCGGCGGGCAGCCCGACCCGCCCGAGCAGCTGCTCCACCGTCGGGCGGCTCGCCGCGTCATCGCCCGCCATCTCGGCCGCCTCGGCAAGAATCGATCCGATTCGCCGTGCCGGGTTCAGCGACGCGTACGGGTTCTGGAAGACGATCTGGATTCCGCGCCGCACCCGCGAGCGCTCGGCGGCGCGCAACCGCTCCATGTGCGTGATGTCGACTCCGTCGAACACGATGTGCCCGTCGCCGGCGGACTCCAGCCCGAGCACGCAGCGGGCCAGCGTCGTCTTGCCCGAGCCCGACTCGCCGACCAGCCCGACGCTCTCGCCCGGAGCGACCTGCAGGTCGACGCCGTCGAGTACCCACGGTCCCTCGTCGCCGCGGCCGAAGCTCTTGCGCAGCCCCTCGACCGACAGCAGCGTCTCGCGCTGCTGCGCGGAGGCGATGGCCGGCGGCTGGTCGTCGGCGTCGGCGGGCAGGTCGGCCCCGAGCTCGGCGATCAGCTCCTCGGTGCGCAGGCACGCGGTGAGCCGCCCGTCGGCGAGCGTGCGCAGCTCAGGACGACCGGCGACACACGCGTCGGTGACGAACTCGCAGCGGGGCGCGAACGCGCAGCGGTCGGCGACGTCGTCGGGCGCGGGGACCGAGCCGCGCAGCGGGACGAGCGCGCGACGGCGGCGAACCGGGTCGGGCTCGGCGCGCAGCAGCCCGCGGGTGTACGGATGCCGGGGTGCCCGGGAGATCTCGACCGCGCCTCCGACCTCCAGCAGCGATCCCGCGTAGAGCACATAGATCCGGTCGCACACCGAGAACGCGACCCGCAGATCGTGGGTGATCAGCACCAGACCCATCCGGCGTTGCCGCTGCACGCGGCGAAGCAGCTCGAGCACGGCCTGCTGGGTGGTCATGTCCAGAGCGGTCGACGGCTCGTCGGCGATCAGCAGCCGGGGATCGCCGGCGAGCGCCGCGGCCAGCCCGATCCGCTGTGCCATGCCGCCGGAGACCTCGAACGGATACTTGTCGCCGTCCTCGGACGAAAGGCCGACCTCCGCCAGGCGCTCCTCGGTGAGCCGCTTGCGGTCGGCACGAGACAACCGCCCACCCTCGGGCGCGACGAGCGTCTCCTCGATGTGCCGGCTGCAGCGCCGCACCGGGCTGAGCATCGTGAACGGGTCCTGCATCAGCATCGAGACCCCGGTGCCGCGCAGCGCGCGCATCCGGCGTGCGGGCGCGGTGAGAGGGTCGACGCCGAGGACGTCCATCTCACCGGCGGCCTGGAGCCCTGGGGGCAGCAACCCGAGAATCGAGCGTGCGGTGAGCGACTTACCGCTGCCCGACTCGCCGACGATCCCGATCGTCTCGTCGGAGTGAACGGTGAGGCTGACATCGCGCACCAGCGTCCGACGCCCCGCGCGGCCCGGCGCGGTGATCGACAGGTTGCGAACGCTCAGCAGCGCGGCCTCGTCGCCACCCGGCCCGCCGCCCGGGCCCGAGACGCTCACGCCCGCACCCCTCGGGCGGCGAACCGCTCGGCGACCCAATCGCCGATGATCGAGACCGACGCGGCGGTGAGCACGATCATGATCCCGGGCGCGAGCGCCCCGATCGCGTTGGTGAAGACGAGCGCCTGGTTGTCGGAGAGCATCCGTCCCCAGTCAGGCGACCCGGGAGGCGCGCCGAGGCCCAGGAAGGAGAGGCCCGACAGGGTCACCAGCCCGAACGCGAAGTCCAAGCAGACATCGACGATGATGAACGGCACCACGTTGGGCAGGACATGGCGGACCATGATCCGCGGGCGTGACAGGCCGAGCACGCGCGCCGCCTCGATGTAGGGAAGCTGGCGCTGCTCGAGCGTCACCGCGCGGATGATGCGCACGTCGTACGGGCTGGAGAGCACGACGAGCACGGCGACCGCGACCCAGTAGCCACCGCTCACCACCCCGGCGACGACGATCGCCACCAGCAGCGGCGGCAGCGCGTAGCCGATGTCGACGATTCGCATGATCACCGTGTCCACCAGGCCGCCGAGGTAGCCGGAGAGCAGACCGAAGAAGACACTGATCAGCATCGCTCCGAGCGCGATCACCAGCGGTCCGACGAGCGCGATCCGCGTGCCGGTGAGCACGCGGCTGAAGAGGTCGCGGCCGAGGCTGTCGGTCCCCAGCAGATGACCGTGGCCGGGAACCGCAGACGTCGCGCTGAGGTCCTGGAAGGACGCGTTGTGAGGCGCAATCGCCCCGCCGGCGACGACCAGCACGAGCAGCGCCAACAGCACCACGCCCGCCACGCCGACGACCACGTTGGAGCCCGTGGGCAGCAGCCTGCGCGCGCGAGCGCGCCGGACGGGGACCGCGGTGGCCGTCATACCGCGCCCCGGGAGAGGTGGACGCGAGGATCGATGAACAGGTACAGGACGTCGGTGAGGAGGTTGACGACGATCACGACCGCCCCGATCGCCAGCGTCGCCGCCTGCACGACCGGGATGTCGTGGGTGGTGACGCCCGAGACGAGCATCGAGCCGATGCCGGGGAGGTTGAACACGACCTCGACGAGGACCGCGCTCGCGATCAGGTAGGAGAGCACGAGCCCGCTGCTGGTGACGATCGGGATCAGCGCGTTGCGCAGCGCGTAGACGAACAGCACCCGCCAGGTCGAGGCCCCGCGCGCCCGCGCGAAGATCACGTAGTCCGACGAGAGCTCGCGGATCATCGACGAGCGGGTCACCTTGAGCACGAGCGCCATCGCGCCGAGGCCGAGCGAGAAGCCGGGGAGCAGGAGATGCTCGAGCGTGTTGAGGCCGCCGGTCCCCTTGCCGTAGTCCGGCAGCCAGTGCAGGTCGACCGAGAAGATGATCAGCAGGACGATCCCGGCGACGAACGCCGGGGCGCTCACCCCGACGATGCTGAGCGCCACGATCGTGCGGTCGACGAGCCGCTCCTGCCACACCGCCGCGACGATGCCGAGCAGGATCCCGCCGCCCACGGCGAACACGAAGCCGACCGCCGCCAGCTCGAAGCTCAGGCCCAGATGCGAGGCGAGCGTCGGGCCGACCGGTGCGAGCGTCGCGATCGACCGCCCGAACTGCAGCTGGACGACGCCCTGCAGCCAGTTCCAGTACTGCCCCCAGAACGACAGGTTGAGGTGGAACTCGGCGCGGATCGCGGCGACGTTGGCCGGCGTCGTGGGCCGGGTGCCGAGCAGCAGCCGCGCGGGGTCCCCCGGCGAGAGGGCGAGCAGCGAGAAGCTGATGAAGCTCAGCACGACGAGCAGCAGGACCGCCACGACCAGGCGCCAGGCGAGCATCCTTCCGTAGCTGCGCCGCCGAGTGCGACGCGCTCGAGGCGACGCGGCTGACCCGGGAGAGGAGTGTCCGGGTCCCGCGCCGCCCGAGCGCGAAGTGAGCAGTGCGGGGTCCGCGCTCACGCCTTGGTGATCTGCGAGGCCCAGGGCTGCAGGTAGAAGACCGGAGAGATCGGAACGCGGTAGGAGTTGTCCAGGGCGACCAGGTTGTCCTCGATCCACACCGGCAGGACCGGCAGATCCTGCTGGGCGATCGCCAGGACCTCACGCAGGCACTGGATCCGGGTCGCGGTGCTCTGCGACGCCGCCTGCCTGTTCATGAGCTGATCGACCCGGGGGTTGCTGTAATTCGACAGGTTCCAGCCGCTCTTGATCTGCGGAGTCGTGAGAAACCCCGCGTAGTCGGCGGGGTCCGGGTAGTCGGGGAAGTAGACGACCACGCTCATGCCGAGCTTGGCGCGGTTTCCGTTGAGGATCGCCAGCCACTGGTCCTCGGTCATCTCCTTGAGCTGGATGTTGACGCCCATCGGCTTCATGTTCTGCTGCAGGTTCTGCAGCGCGGCGCCCATACGCGGATAGTCCTGCGGATAGGGCACGACCGTGGTGAAGCCACTGGAGTGCGCGGACTTCTTCAGCTCGGACTTCGCGGCAGCGAGGTCGAACGCGTACTGGGGATTCTTGGCGTACCACCCCTCGACCGTCGACGGGTCGACTCCGAGCGGCTTGAAGAACAGCGGCGGCACGAACCCGGTGGCGGGCTCGCCCGCGCCGGTGAGCTGGGACTTGATCAGGCCCTTGGTGTCGATCGAGTGAGCGATCGCCCGCCGCACATGGACATCGTCGAACGGCGCCGCCTTGACGTTGAACGCGATGTAGAACAGGTCAAGGCCGGAGCCGCGCTCGACCGTGGCCTTTGGGATCTGCTTCCAGGTCGACAGCTGGTCGTAGGGGACGTCGAAGGTCCCGTTGATCGAGCCGTTGCGCATCGCCAGCAGGCGCGAGGAGTCGTCGGCGATCCCCTGCATCGACACGCCGCCGATAGCGGGCTTGGTCCCGTGGTACTGGTCGAAGCGCTGCAACGCGACCGACGAGCCCGGGGAGAACCCGGTGATCTTGAACGGGCCGGTGCCGATCGGCAGGTTGCCAGGGGTACCGGCGTTGGCGCCGGCGGACTGGAGGAACTTCTTGCTCTGCACCAGCCCGGCGGTGTGCGCCGGGGTGTAGGGCCACAGACCGTCAGGCGACTTCAGCTCGACCGTCAGCTCGAGCTTGCCGGTCGCCTCGACCTTCTTGACCGAGTTGAAGAACAGCCCGAGCTGGGTGCCGTTCTTGGGCAGCAGCTGCCATTGGAAGGAGAATGCGATGTCCTCCGCGGTGAGCGTCGAGCCGTCGTGGAAGCGGACGTCGGGCTTGATCTTGTAGACGTAGACCTTCGGGTCGGGGTGGTGGATCGCCGCGGCGAGGACCGGCTCGAGCTTCATGTCGTTCGAGAACGTGGTCAGCCCCTCGAGCGCGAGCGAGAGAACGGTCGGCGACGGGATGTTGAACGCGCGCAGGATGTTGAGGTCCTGCGGCAGCGAGGCCATCCCGAACGTCACCGTTCCCTTGCCGCCACCGCTGCCGGCGGGCGCGGCGGTCGACGTCCCGCCGGTCGGCAGCGGGCCGGAGTTGCCCGAGCCGCCGCAGGCCGCGAGCAGCATCGGGCCGAGTGTCCCGGTGGCCGTCAGGGCGGTGGCGCGCCGCAGCAGCGTGCGGCGAGTGAGAATCGGGCCGTCCGGCAGCGCCTGCAGGAGCTCGCTCATCGGTTCGGCGTCAGCCTGACCAGCACCGGACATTGCAACGTCTCCTCTCCTCGGGCGGGACCCAGCGGCGCGTAATATGTCACACGGCACACGCCGCGTCAAACGTCTGACCTTTCGCCGGCGAGGCGGCCGGACAGGGCCTGAGGGGAGCGATTTCTCCAGGCGCGCTGGCGAAATCGCTCACCTGACGCGACTCACCTCGCGCGGGGCGCTCGCTCCTTGAGCAGCTGCTTGAACGCGTCGTGCACGGGGCCGAAGCGCAGCCGGCGCGGGCCGGCCATGATCCGGAACCCGAGCGCCATCAGCGGACGGTCGACGATGATCAGCGGCCGGGTTCCCCCCGCTCCGCGGACCACCGCACGGGCGACGGCGTCGGGCGAGAGCGCCTTGGACGGTGGCTGACCACCGGTCGGGCCCCAGGCGTGCTCCTGCTGAAGCTGGTCGGTCTGCACGTCCGCGGGGCAGACGGCGCACACCTGGATCCCGGTCCCCACCAGCTCGTGGCGGAGCACCTCGGCGAGCCCGAGCTGGGCCCACTTGCTCGAGCAGTAGGAGGCGTAGGTCGGCGCCCCGATGATCCCGAGCTCGGAGGAGACGAGCACGATCGAGCCGCGGGCGCGGGCGCGCATCCCCGGGAGCACCGCCTGGCTCAGCCACAGTGCCGCACCGGCGTTCAGGCGGTAGGCGCGCTCGAAGTCAGACTCGGTCACGTCCTCAACGAAGTCGCGAGTCAGCACGCCGGCGTTGTGGACGATCACCTCCACCGGGCCGAGCGACTGCTCTGCCTCCGCGACCGCGCGCCGGCACTCGGCCGGGTCCGTGAGATCGGCCGCGATGGCGTGCGTCTGGGTCCCGGCGGGCAGCTCGGCGGCGACGCGCCCCAGCAGCTCGGAGTTCGTTGCCACCAGCGCCAGGCGCCCGCCGAGGTCGGCGAAGCGATGGGCGATCGCGCGGCCGATGCCGCGGCTGGCCCCGGTGATGAGGATCGTCTGACCTCTGTGGTCGGCCATCGTGCGGCCGTGAGTCTTTCACAGCGCGCGCACCGAACGGCCAAGACCGGCCCTCCGATCAAGATCGGACAACATTGGGCCGATCACAACTCAGCGGCCCCGCGTGACATGACCCCTCCCCTGGCTCACACCGAAACGACCGAAGACCCGCTGGAGTCCGCCGGGACGCGGCTGGACGCGGCCCGGCAGATGTTCTATGAGCGGCCCGCCGAGGCGCTGTCGGTGGCGGCGGCTTCTCACGAGTCCGCGAGGGCTCGCGGAGACGCGCTCACCAGTGCCCGCGCCCGCGCGCTTCAGACCGCGGTCTCCCTGCACCGCGGCGATGTCCACGGCGCACTGGAGCTGGTGATCGACGCCGAGCGCCACGCCGAGCTCACCGATGACCCGACCGCGCGCGCCGAAGTGGCCGCGGTCCGCGCGCAGGTCAGCTTCTTCGCCGGCTCCTCGATAGAGGCGCTGCGGCACGCCGAGCGCGCCGTCGCATACGCCGACGGCTCCGGCGACCTCCGGACGCGCATCTACGTGCGGCGGACCACCTGCCTAGTCTTCGGCAACCTCGAGGTGGACGATCTCGAGGAGCGCATCCACGAACTGCTCTCCCTTACGATCGAGGCAGGGGATGTCTGGGAGGAGGCGATCTCACGCAACGACCTCGCCTGTTTCATGCAGACCAGCGACCCCGCCGCCGCGCGTGAGGAGATCGACCGAGCGCTCGCCAAGGCCCGCTCGCTGCGTGAGGACAACCGCTTCGCCCAGGGGGTCGTGCTCGCCACCCGAGCCGACATCAACCTCGCGGCCGGGCGGCCCCAGGAGGCGCTCGGCGACGCGGAGCGCTCGATCGAGTTCCAGACCGCCGACCCGTGGCCGAACCCGTACGTGCTCGCGGTGACCGTGCGCGCCGAGGTCCAGGCACAGATGGCGCTCGGCCGTTTGCACGAGGCCAAGGAGCGTGGCGAGGCGGCGCTGGAGTGGCTCGGCGACCGCGTGCCCCAGATCCGCAGCCTGATCCTGGCGACGCTCGCCGAGGAGCTGCGCGCCGCGGGCCTGCTCGAGGAGGCCTACGACGCGCTCGCCCGCTCCGCCGAGCTGGAGCGCCAGGCGTTCCGTGACCTCTCCGCCCTGCAGCTCAGCCTGGAGCGCGCAACCCTCGAGGCCGCCCAGCTGCGCGAGCAGGTCGACCGTGACTGGCTGACCGGGCTGCGCAACCGCCGCTTCCTGGCACGGGCGCTGCGCTCACCGGATTCCGCGCTGATGGCGGCGCCGCTGGCGGTGGCCGCCCTCGACCTCGACGGCTTCAAGCAGATCAACGACCGCTTCGGCCACGCGATCGGCGACGAGGTGCTGGTCCGCGTCGCGCGCCTGCTGTGCGACACGCTGCGCCAGCAGGACGTCGTCGTGCGCAACGGCGGCGAGGAGTTCCTGCTGCTGATGCCCGCCAACGGAATGCGGGCGGCCGCGGCCGCGTGCGAGCGTGCGCGGGCCGTGATCGAGGCCGAGAACTGGGGCCGGGTGGCGCACGGGCTGGTCGCCACCGCGTCGATCGGGCTCGCCGTCGCCGGCGGCGCCGACGATCTGCCCCGCGTGCTGAAGCTGGCCGACGAGCGCCTCTACGAGGCCAAGCGCCGGGGCCGCAACCGCGTGATCAGGAGCTGAGCCGTCCACGTCCGCCGGACCGGCGGCGTAGCCTGGGCGCGGGGCGAGCCGGAGCTCACGCCGACTGCGCGATGAGCGCCTGGGACCCGTCGGTCGCCGGCGACGCCGGACCGTCGTCGTCGGCGTCGAGTGCGCTCAGGAAGGCGCCGACCACCTCTCGATCGAATTGGGTGTCGGCGCAGCGGTCAAGCTCCTCGCGGGCGTCCCGGGGCGCCATCCCGGCCCGGTAGGGCCGGTCGGCGATCATCGCCTCGTAGGAGTCGGCGACCGACAGAATCCTGGCCTGCAGCGGGATCTGCTCCCCGGCGAGCCCTGCCGGGTAGCCGCGACCGTCGATGCGCTCGTGATGGGCCCGCACCCAGACGGCGATGTCCTTCATGCCCGCGTGCTCCAGGATCCGCGCGCCGATCTCCGGATGGCGTCGCATCTCACGCCACTCGGCGTCATCCAGGGCGCCGGGCTTGTGCAGGATCGCGTCAGAGATGCCGAGCTTGCCGAGGTCGTGCAGGACCCCCGCCGCCTGGACGCGGTCGACCTCCGCCTCGGACAGGCCGAGCTGCACCGCTGTGCGGCGCGCCAGCCGTCCAACCGTCTGGGAGTGCAGCGCGGTGCTCGCGTCGCGCAGGTCGAGCGCCTCGGCGAGGAGCATCACCGCCGCGAGGCGCAGCTCATCGGACTCCTCGCCGCGAGCGGCGCCCTGCTGGACCTGCTCGAGCGCGAGGCCGGCGTGGTCCACGACACCCATGAGGACGCCGATCTCGGCCTCGGTCGGGCGGCGCCCGAGCAACGGCTGGTCGACCGAGATGAAGCCCAGGAGCTCACGTGAAGCGCCGCGCAGCGGCAGCAGCAGCATGTCGTCGGGATCCCAGCCGCCCGCACCGAGCGGCGCGACCGCCGCGGGCCGCCAGCTGAGTGGCTGGTCGTGGGGGTCATAGCTGCCGGCCGGCAGCCATGCTGCACCGTGCACGTCACGCCCACAGGCGACCAGACCCTCCCACTCGCGCAGCTGCTTGGTGGTGCCGAGCAGCAGATCTCTGGCGGTCGGATCGCCGAGCACGATCACGGTGCGGAACTGATCCGCGGCCTCGCGCAGGCTGAGTGCGACGACGTTGAACGACATCTCGCGGTGGATCGCGTCGGCCAGCGCCTGCAGAACGGGCATCGCGCCCTGCCCCGAGGCAGCGGCCCGTGAGACCGAGAGCATGCTGCGCAGGTGACGCGGCGCCGGTCCCTCCTGGTCCTCGGCGCGGACCCGGCCGGGCCGTCCGGCGGCTGCGCTGTCGGCGACGATCACCTGGTTGCGGCCTGACTCCTTGGCCTGATACAGGGCGTTGTCCGCACGTGCGAGCAGCTCCTCGGGCTCCTCGACGCCGCAGGCGAGGCCGATCGACACGGTGAGCACACCCCCGTCGGCGAGCGGATGGGTGAAGCCGGCGTTCTGGACCGCCTCCCGAACGCGGCCGGCGACCCGCTGGCCCTCCTCCGGCCCCGCGTTTCGCAGGATCAGCAACAACTCCTCGCCGCCGAAGCGGTAGGCGGCGTCCTGGCTGCGCAGCGTGCCCCGCGCGGTCGCCGCGATCATGCACAGCGCCTGGTCGCCCGCAAGATGCCCGAAGCGGTCGTTGTATGACTTGAAGTGGTCGACGTCGCAGAGCAGGACCGCGATCGGCTCACCGGTCTCGCGCTGCAGTGCCCGGTACATCGGCAGGTCGTCGGACAGGGCGCGGCGATTGCCGATCCCGAGCAGCGGATCGTGCCGGGAGTCCTCCACGAGCTGCTCGTTGAGACGGGCGAGCTCCCGCTCGCGCTCCACCAGGCTGGCCAGCGTCGCGCGCTCGCGGCCCAGCAGCTCGCGCGTGCGCCGGACCAGCAGCGTCGAGCGGACGATCAGCGCGACGCCCGAGCAGAGCAAGCCGATCACCAGCGCCGCCTCGGCGTGAATCGACGCACCGGTGATCTCCTCGTAGACGAGCACCACCACGAGCAGGCCGAACATCCCGGCCGGCAGGATGACGCCGAGCTGGCCGGGCTCCTGGAGCTCGGACGGGCGCTCCGGGTTGCGGGCGGCGGCAAGCCCTCCGACGGCGATCGCGCCGAGGCCGACGACCCAGAGCGGATCCAGCACCGAGGTTCCGGAGACGTAGGTCCCGCGCAGCAACTGGCCGCTCCACAGCATGAACGCCAGCGAGACGGTGGCCGTCCCGCCCAGGACCAGGCCGAGCGCAGGATGGCGCTGGCCGCGGAGCACGCCGCCCAGCATCGCCTGCAGGATGAGGATCGTCGCCGAGGCATAGAGGCACGGGTACACGAGATCCGAGAGCTTGGTGACCGGCGACGCCGCCGAGTGGGCGGCGGTGCGCCACAACAGTGAGAGGCACAGGGTGATCGCGGCGCAGATCAGGGGGGCGGATTCCACGGCCACGACCGCCTGGATCGACCGATCGGTGCGCGGCGGGCGCAGCATGCTCACCGTGACGAGCATCGCAAAGCCCCACCAGCAGACGTCGGCGAGGTTGGGATCGTGAGGGAAGCCGACGATCCCGTAGAGGTTCCACATCAGCTGCCCGAGCAGCCAGGCCGCGTTCGCCGCCGTCCACAGCGTCCAGCGCGTCCGGTGCTCGGGTAGGGCGCGCCGCCGGGCGCCGGCCGTGCCGATCGTGGCGCTGACCGCGGCAGCCGTCCAGGCGACGTTGAAACAAGTCCCGGCGCTCAGTCCCGCGTAGCAGGCGGCCATCGCTCCCAGCGCGACGACCAGCGGCGCGATCACAGCGACAACAAGCAAACGGGCAGGGCGACTCACGGCGACTCCCATGCCCGGGGTATCGACAACGATGTCGGCGACGTTGAGGTTTGGCCGCGGACCGTCAACATCCAGGCCATGTTCATCACCAAGCACAGCCCGTGGCCGGTCGCCGAGACGGTCACGCGCCTGACCGATCTCATCACCACGCGCGGGATGACCGTGTTCGCCACGATCGACCAGCGCGCCGCCGCCCAGACCGTCGGACTCGATCTGCGCGACACCGTTCTGGTCATGTTCGGCAACCCCGCGGCGGGAACGCCGGTGATGGACGCCGTGCCGCTCTCCGCGCTGGACCTGCCGCTCAAGCTCGTCGTCTGGGACGAGCATGGGGCCACCCGCGTCTCCTACCTGGCACCGGCCGCGCTCGCCGAGCGCCACGGCCTGTCGGAGTCGCTTGCCGAGCCGCTGGCGGGGATCGACGGACTCACCGATGCGGCACTCGGCGAGGGGACGTAGCGTCTGCGGCGCGCACGGCCTAGCGTTTGTTTCGGGTTCACGCCATGAGCGGCCTCGTCCTCAGAGCCAACCAGGATCTCGACCCGGCGCACGGCGTCCCGTCGTTCTGGACGCATCTGTCGGCGTGGCTTCACCGTGAACGACTCGACAAGGAGCTGGCGATGGGCATCCCGTCCTGGGACTCCGCACGCCATGCCGCGCGCGCCCTCTGCGCGGGCATCGTCGCCGACGACTGACCGGGCCACGAAGCCCCCGGGCGAGGGATGGCCCGGCGAGGATCAGGCGCCGAGGCCCTGCGCGCCGACCCCCGCCACCTGCACCCGCAACGCCTCGATCCGGCCGTCGGTCCGGGCGCGCCGGTCGGCGGGCTCGAAGTCGGGCGCGGTGGCCACGAACAGCGTCCGGCGGTCAGCCCCGCCGAGCATGCAGGCGAACGCACACTGGCTGACGCCGTGGCTCTCGGTGGCCCCGTCGAGGGAGACCCGGACTGCCGCGTGGTCGTACACGGAGCTGATCCAGACGTTGTCGAAGGCGTCGATGCAGATGCCGTCCGGGACCACGTGCCCGAGCGACAGCGATGACTCGCGGCACAGTCGCCCGTCGACCAGCGCGAACGTGGTCAGCGCGCGGGCGAAGGTCTCGGCGACGACGATCCGGCCGTCCGAGCGCCTCACGATGCCGTTGGGAAACAGGACATCGTCGTCCTGCAGCGATGCCTGACCGCCGGGGTCGATCACGATGAGCTGAGTCGGCTTCGGCTCCTCCCCGAACAGGTCGTAGCCGAAGTTGCCGACATAGACGTGCCCATCCGCGCCGACGAGGATGTCGTTCACCCAGCCCGCAGCCAGCTCTGAGAGATCCGCCCAGACGACGTTTCCGTCGCCGCTCACGTCGAGGATGCAGCGGTCCTCGCTGGCGACGACCAGCATTCGCCCATCCGGCAGCCAGCCCAGGCCGCCCGGATGGAACACCTCGGCGACGGTCTCCAGCACTCCCGTATCAGGGTGGTAGGCGTGCACCGTGTCCCCGTACATATCCGAGAAGTACAGCCGGCCGTCATACCAGCGCAGGCACTCGGGAAAGTGCAGGCCGTCGAGCACGATCTGCCACGCTGCGTCGGTCTGCGCCGACTCGCTCATCGCTCTCTCCTTTGCGGTCGCTCCGAGCTCGGGCGCGCCGGTGGCCGCACGCCTCACGGGGGTGGTTCGAGCGTACGCTCAGTGGCCGTCCCGCGCCACCCTGCGAGGATGAACGGACAGGAGGTCGCAGCGTGATCGACGTGCAGACGCCACACGGTGCCGCGCGCGTGCGGCTTGAGGGAGACGAGGAGGCGCCGTCCGCAGGACGGCTTGCGCTCGTGCTCGGGCACGGCGCGGGCGGGGGCGTGAACTCGACCGACCTGCGAGCGACGACGGAGGCAGCTGTGGCGCTGGGCATGACCGTGGCGCTGGTGGAGCAGCCCTACCGGGTCGCCGGTCGTCGCTCCCCGCCCCCGGCCCGCCAGCTCGACACCGCATGGCTGGCGGTGATGGACGCACTCAGGTCCGGGCCACTGGCCGGGTTCCGGGTCGTCGTGGGCGGGCGCTCCTCCGGAGCCCGGGTCGCGTGCCGGACCGCGGGCCCGGCACAGGCGGCGGCCGTCGTCTGCCTGGCGTTTCCGCTGCTGCCCCCGGGCCCCGCCCGCCAGGGCGACGCATCGAAGTCGCGCCTGGGCGAGCTGGAGGCGGTCCCAGCGTCGGTCCCCGTGCTGATCGTCCAGGGCGAGCGCGACCCGTTCGGCATGCCACCCGCGGCGGAGAACCGCTCGGTGGTCGCCATCGCCGGCACTCACACGCTGAGCTCGGCCCGGGCGGTGCGCTCCGCGGTCTCACCGTGGCTGGCGGTGCTGGCAGGCGCCCTCGGCGGCTGATCAGTCGATGCCGGACGGCAGCGGGACCGCGACGAAGCGCTGTGCTGTGCATTCGTAGCGGCGGTCGCCGTGGACCCGGCCGCTCGCGGTGACGCGATAGAAGAGCGGCGGCGCGCCGGGCCGGTGGCGCTCGCAGATCAAGCCGCCGTCGGGACGCTCGTAGGCGAGCATGATCGTCCCCACCCTCGTCTGCAGCCGCCGGAACGCGGCGATGGCGGCGTCGGTCGTCGCCGGGGCGAGAGCTGAGCTGGAGGGGAGCGCGGACATCGCTGTGCTCCTTTGATCGGTGAGAAGTGGCCGCGGGTTGAGACTCGCTGGACGAGACGGCGGCGCCATGTCGAGCGCCGCCGTCCGGCTCCGACCCACGGGCAGAGCCCGACCACAAGGAGCAGCCAGATGCAGAACCAGGCCACCCCCACCCTCACTCTCTACGAGCACCCCTTCGCGCTGTACTGCCAGAAGGTGCTGATCGCGTTCGGCGAGCTCGGCGTCGCCTACGACGTCCGTGAAGAGCAGCGCGACTTCGACCGTGCCGACCTGGCCCAGCTGTGGCCGCCGGCGTCGATCCCGGTGCTGTGCGACGGCGACGAGGTGATCGGCGAGTCGTCGATCATCATCGAGCACGTCGCGGGCCCGCGGTTGGTGGGTTCGCTGGACGCCCGCAGATGGGATCGCATCTGCGACCAGTACGTGACCGACGCCGTCCAGGCGATCGTCTTCGACACGATCGAGGAGCGGTTCGACGAGCGCGCCACCGCCCGCGCACGTGGCCAGCTGGAGATGGCATACGACATGCTGGAGGCGCGGCTGTCAGAACACGAGTTCCTCGCCGGCGGCGCCTTCTCCATCGCCGAGTGCGCGGCGGCGCCGGGCCTGTTCTACGCGCTCGCCATCCACCCGTGGGACGAGCCCTCGCATCCACATGTGACCCGCTACTACCGAGCGCTCGCCCACCGGCAGTCGTTCGCCGGCGTGATCGCGAGCGCCCGGCCCTACCGCGATCTGTTCCCGCTGCCGTGGCCGGCCGACTTCGACCGCTACCACCCGCCGGCGTGACCGCGTGGCTGAAGGTCGCGATAAGCGAACCGAATGGAGTGGACGGCTCCGGCGCCGGAAGATCGTCGGTGCCGCACCCCGATCGGGGCGCCCTGCCAAACGAAAGGCTCGCCATGCACGCCCATCTCCAGCCCGTCACCGACTCCGACTTCGCCGCGCGCGTCCTGGAGGCGGATCGGCCGGTCGTCGTCGACTTCTGGGCGGCGTGGTGCCCGCCGTGCCGGACGATGGCGCCCGTCCTCGAGGCACTCGCCGCCGAGCGCCCCGACGTCCTGTTCGTCACGATCGACGCTGATGCCAACCAGCAGACGCCCATCGAGCGCCAGGTTCTGTCGATGCCGACGTTTCTCGTCTTCCGCGATGGTGTCGAGGTGCTGCGGCTGGTCGGCTCGCGTCCGAAGCATCGCCTGTCCGCCGAGCTTGACGAGGCGCTCGCCGCCCCGGTGATGGCGGCCAGGTAGCGTCCCGGGCCGGATGGAGCTGCGCCAACTGGAGTACCTCGACGCCGTCGTCCGCCACGGCGGCTTCGTGCGGGCTGCCCAGGAGGTCTACGTCACCCAGTCGGCGCTCTCACAGCAGATCACGCGGCTGGAGGCCGAGCTCGGCCTGGCGCTGCTGCGGCGTGGGCCCAAGGGCGTCGAGCCGACCCCCGCGGGGGACGAGTTCCTCGTCCATGCGCGGGCCATCCTCGGCGAGGTCGCGGAGGCCCGAGCGTCGATCACCGAGCACCTCGATGGCGCGCGCGGCGTCGTCCGCGTCGCAGCGACGGTCTATGACTCACCCGGCCTGCCGGAGGCCCTGGTCGCCTTTCATCGCCACCATCCACAGGTGCAGCTCGCGCTCCACCACGGCGCAGCGCCGCAGGTGATCGATCAGCTCGCCGCCGGCACGGCCGACATCGCCGTGCTGGCGGTCGCCGGCAACGGGCCGAAGGTGCCGGCGCACGTCACGCAGCGCACGCTCGCCGCGCAGCGGCTGTGGCTCGTGGGCGCGGCGGATGACCCGCTCATGCTGTCTGGCCGGGCGCGAGCCGAGGCGGCGCTTGGGACCGAGGGCGGGCTGGAGCTCGATGTCCTGCGCGGGCGGCCGGTGATCATGCCCGAGCGTGGGACGGCGCTGCGCGAGCTGCTGGGGCGCGCGTTCACCGAGGCGGGGTTCAGTCCGCTGCCGCTGTTTGAGACCAGCGACCCGGAGACGATCCGGCAGCTGGTGGCAGCCGGCCTCGGGCTGAGCGTCGTACCGGCCGGCTGGCTGCTGAAGGACGGCCCGCCCGTTGCGACGCTCCCGGTCGCGCTGCCCGCCTACCGCATCGCGATGCTCGCGGGCACCGAGCCCCGGGTGCCCGCGCGCGACCTGCTGGCCGAGCATCTGGCGCGAGCGCTGGTGGAGGATCTCGAGACGCCGCTTGAAACGCGATAACTGTTCCCGGAGGACAGTTATCGCGTTTGCGCCGCTGGTCGACTGACGGTCACCCCGGTCACCATGACCTGGCGCGCCTCGGGCTCAAGCGTCGTCGCGGCGGCCCGGAGGCCAGGGCATGCGGACGGGGGTGTACTCACCGGGCCAGTCCGCGTACGCCTGCTCAGGGCTGTCGGTGGCGGCAGGCGCGGACGCACCGCGACGGTGTGCCACGGGGCTGGCGGGGAAGTGAACCGGGTCGTCCGGGCGGGACCCGAGCATCAACAGCGCGCACGGCCCCTCGCCGGCGCCGACAAACACATGAGCGGTGCCGGCGGGACAGTGGACGTAGTCCCACTGCCGCAGCTCCCGTTCCTCTTCCTCGACGATCAGGATGCACGCTCCCGAGAGCACCAGGAACCCCTCCTGGGCGCCTTCTGAGTGGTAGAGCGCATTGGGCTGCCCGGGCTGGAGGACCATGACGTGGGCACCGAATCCGCTGAACGGGTGCTCGCGGGACTCGAGCGGGAACATCGTCCCGCCCTTCTCCTGGTTGGACACCGCCAGCGCCTCATCGAGGTTGAGCACGAACCATCCGTCGGAGGTGATGTACCGGCCGTAGGGAGTCTCGGCCGCGGTCGCTTCGGTCATGGGTGCTCGCTTTGGGTCGTGGGTCGGTGAACAGACGGCGCAGGGCGCGGCGGATCGGAGCTCACTCGCTGACGGAGCGCCGGGAGGGTCGCTTCGGCCCACTGCAGGTGAGCCTCCATCCGTGTCAATCCGAGTGCCAGGGTCATGCGCGGAAGCTCCTCCGGTGACTCGAACACCGCCTCGGCCTCCACACGGCGCAGGGCGACCAGGTGCTCGCGCAGCTGATCGCGGAAGCGCTCGACGAGCGCGACCTGGGCTTCGGGGGCGCCGTAGTCCCCGAAGAACAGCTTCAGCATCAGCATGCTGATGTCGCCCAGCGGATCGGGCTCGGACGCGTTGATCCAGCGGCGTAGGGCATCGCGCCCGCGTGGCGTCAGTCGCCACAGGTGCTTGTCGGGCTTGCCGGTCTGCGGCACCACGCGACGGCGCGCCAGCCCCCGATCCGCCAGCCGAGGCAGAACGTCGTACACGCGGCTCTTGGCCGGCGACCAGAAGAACCCGACGCCTTCCTCGGCCTGCCGCAGCAGCGCGTAGCCGGAGGACTCGCCGTAGCGGGCGAGCATCCCGAGCAGCGCGTGCTCGGTCGTGGTCAGTTGCGAGGGGCGGCTCTCGTCTGCCATAGTCCGGACAGGACTATGGCAGCTGGAATCGGGAGACGCAAGCTCGCCGCCGAGAACCGCGGAGATCAGCCTCACGAAACGAGCTGCCGGCGCGTCTCACGGTCACGCACCCGAGACGGAGGACCGATACGTGAGCACAGCGACCGCCGCGCGCACCCCTGCAGTCACCGACCGAGTCCACGAGCTGGACTGGCCCGCACTCGCCGCCGAGCTCGACGAGCGCGGATTCGCGATCACCGAGCGCGTCTACACCGGCGACGAGTGCCGCGGGCTCGCCGATCTGTTCGACGGCGACGGATTTCGGTCGACGATCGAGATGGCCCGCCATCGGTTCGGCGACGGGCGCTACCGCTACTTCGCGCACCCGCTCCCAGACCCGATCCAACAGGCTCGCACCGCGTTCTACGCCCATCTGGCCCCGGTCGCCAACTCGTGGGGCGAGCGGCTGTCCGGCGCGCACCCGAGGTTCCCCGAAACGCACCCGGAGCTGCTGGAGCGATGCCGCGAGGCCGGACAGGAGCGTCCGACCCCGCTGATCCTGCGATACCACACGGGCGACTGGAACGCCCTGCATCAGGACCTGTACGGCGACGTGTACTTCCCCTTCCAGGTCCTCACCGTCCTCTCGGACCGCAGTGACTACGAGGGTGGCGAGTTCGTGCTCGTCGAGCAGCGACCGCGCGCCCAGAGCCGCGCGCACGTGCTCCGGCCCGAGCAGGGTGCGTTCGTGATCTTCCCCACTCGGGAGCGCCCGCAGCGCGGCACCCGTGGCTATCACCGGGTCGGGCTGCGCCACGGCGTGAGCACGCTGACCAGCGGAGAGCGGACCGCGCTCGGGATCATCTTCCACGACGCTCGGTAGGTCGCCGCCGGACCGGCCGTCGGTGTAGCGTGGGCCCGTGCCCGAGGCGACGTCACGCGCGATCTACCGCACCGCAACCACCCTGGACGGCTTCATCGCCGACAGCGGGAACTCGCTCGGGTGGCTGGACGAGGTCGAGAGCGACGACGCGGTGGGCGAGGAGTACGAGCGTTTCCTGGAGACGGTCACGGTTTATGTGGAGGGCTCTACGACCTATGAGTGGGTGCTGAACGAGGCCAACCTGCTGGCGGAGCCCGCGAAGTGGCAGACCTACTACGGAAGCCGGCCGACATTCGTCTTCACCACTCGCCGGCTGCCTCGCCCCGATGGCGCCGACGTCCGTTTCGTGAGCGGACCAGTCCCTGACGTCCTCCCCGAGATCCGCGCCGCGGCCGCCGGCGGCGACATCTGGATCACCGGCGGTGGCGATCTCGCCGGGCAGTTCTTCGAGGCCGGGGCACTGGATCGGGTGGAGCTGTCGATAGCACCGGTCACGCTCGGCTCAGGCGCGCCGCTGCTGCCGCGCCGGATCGACTCGACGCGGCTGCGGCTGGACACCGTGACCGCCCAGGGCCAGTTCATCTCCGCCGCCTTCGACGTCGTCTGAGCGTCAGGCTCGCCGGCCGGTGACGGCGGCGACTGCCGTGGTGAGGCGCCGGATCGCCTCGTCGACGGTGGAGCGCGGGCAGCCGAGGTTCACCCGCATGTAGCCGTGGCCCTCCAGGCCGAACTTCTGGCCCCGGTCGAGCCAGACGCGGGCATGGACGAGCATGAACGTCTCCAGCGCCTCCGCGTCCAGCCCCAGCCCGCGGCAATCCATCCACGCCAGGTACAGAGAGTCCGCCGGAAGGACGCGCAACTTCGTCGTCGCATCGTTGATCCCCCGGGCGAAGTGGGAGTGGTTGGCGCGCAGGTAGGGCAGAAGCGCTTCCAGCCACGGCTCACCATGCGTGTAGGCGGCTTCAGCGGCGACCATTCCCAGCAGGTTCACCACCGGGAACACGTTGCGGTCGTACTGGCGGGCGAACTCCGCGCGCCGCCGGGGATCGGGGACGAACGCGTTGGCGCATTGCAGCCCGGGCAGGTTGAAGGTCTTGCTGGGCGCGGTGCAGGTGACGCTGTTGCAGGCGAAATCGGGGCCGAGGCTGGCGAACGGGATGTGTCGCAGCGCCGGATTGATGATCAGGTCCTCGTGGATCTCGTCGGAGATGACCAGGATCCCGTGACGGGCACAGATCTCGCCCATCGCTCGCAGCTCGTCCTCTGACCAGACGTTGCCGGTCGGATTGTGGGGGTGGCTGAGGATGAACAGCTTGGTATCCGGGCGGATGGCGGCCTCGAACACGGTCAGATCGAGCCGGTAGCCGTCGTCGGTGCGTTGCAGCGGCGCGGGCGCGAGGCGCCGCCCGTTGAGCAGGACGTCGTTGTGGAAGTGCGCATAGACCGGCGGCTGGATCAGCACCGAGTCGCCGGGGGCTGAGAACGCCTGGACGGCGGTCTTCAACGTCGTGATGACTCCCGCCGTGGGCACCACCCACTCCCGGGGCACCTCCCATCCCAGACGCCTGGCCTGCCACCCCACGACGGCGTCCAGATAGCTGTCGCTCGCGCCGGCGGGGTAGCCGAAGACCCCGTAATCGACGGCTCGGTGCAGCGCGTCGATCACCGCCTGCGGCGCCTTGAAATCGGTGTCGGCCACCCACATCGGAAGCGGATCGGCGGCGGCCTGAGCCGGAGTGAGCATGGCGCCCGCGCCGGCCCACTTCATCGAGTTCGAGCCGGCGCGGTCCAGCGGCTCGTCGAACAACGAACGATCCATTGCCGCTGCTACGGACGGGCCTTGAGGGCGAGGATGCGGGTGACCGAGGCGACTGCGGCCGCTCGAGGCAGGCCCCCGTCGCCGATCGCCGCCGCGAGGGCGTGCATCACGGCGAGCCCCTGCAGCGGGGAACTGCCGCTCTGGCCCGTTCCGGCACAGAGGATGAGGTCCGCGCCCGCGTTGGCGGCCATGACGCCGGTCTCGCTGGGCCTGCCGGACGGCGCCAGCGCACCGGCGCCGATCGCGTCGGTGATCGTCGCCCCCTGAAATCCGAGCCGCCGGCGCAGCTCGCCCTGGATGACCGCCGGCGAGAGGCCGGCGGGGCGAGAGCGGTCCAGCGCGGGGTATCGCGCCCAGGACACCATCACGAGCTTCACCCCGGCGGCGATCGCGGCACGGTAGGGCGCCTCGTCGACATCGCGCAGCCGGGAGAGCCCGACGTTGAGCGTGACCGGTCCCAGATCCGTGTTCTGGCTGCGCGCAGCGGCACCCAGCCCTGGGAAGTGCTTGGCGGTCGCCGCGACCTCGTCGCCCTGCTGGGCGCCGATGAACGCGCTGCCGAGCCGCCCGGCGACCGCCGGGTTGCTCGAGTAGGCGCGCTGGAACTCATCGATGAAGTCGCCGGGCCGGCGGTACACGTCCAGCACCGGCGCAAGGTTCACGTTCATCCCCGCCGACCGCAGCTCCCGCGCAGCGCCGGCCCCGGCCACGCGCGCCAACCTCGCGCCGTCGCGGCCGGCCCCGATCTGCTTCTCGGACCGCGTCGGGGCGCCCGGCAGGCGGCGGACCTCCCCGCCCTCCTGGTCGGTCATCATCAACAACCGGTCGTGCAGCGGGCCGGCCAGGCTGATGCGCTGAAGCCGACCGATCACGCCGCGGATCTGCGCCACGCTCTGGATGTTCCAGCTGAAGAAGATCACCCCTCCGGCCTCGCCGCGGCGAATCGCCGTCAGCAGCGAGCGCGGCGGCTGCAGGCCGGCGTAGGCATAGATCACGCGCTGACCGGCCAGCTGATCGACCGACAGACCACGTGCCGTCACCGCGTCGGCCCGCAGTGCCCTCGGCGGCCCAGGAGCGGTGCGAGCGCCGCGGACGTCCGCGCTCGGCGCTCGATCGTCCAGTCGGACCGGTCTCGGGCGCCGGACCGCGCTCCAACCGGCGACCGCGATCAGGACCAGGGCGCCGACGACTCGAGCGATCGGGCTCAACGCGCCCGCTGCACGGCTCGCTCCATGACCGGCAACCGTACCGATGATCGCGCGCGGCCACCGGTCGGCCCACGATCAGGTTGAGAGCACTTCGCGCGTGCGGCGCGCCGTCGGCGACCAGTCCGTGATCTCGGCCGAGGGCTCGATGCCAGGGGTCAGCTTGGGATCGGCGATCAGCGGCCCGGCGACGGTGTGCAGCGGGATCTCGCCCGCCCAGACCGGGAGCTCGTAGTCGATCTCGTCGTCCACCGGCGGCCCCGTGCGCACCTTGGCCGAGCACTCCGTGAGGTCCATCGAGAGCACGCGGGTGGCCCTCAGCTCCTTCGGGTTGGGGGGGCGCACCTCGTCCCAGCGTCCGGGAACCATCCGTTCGGTGAACGCCAGCAGCGCCGCCTCGCGTTCCCCGGGCCCTTCGACGGGCCGGCAGGTTCCGAGCACCACGACGGATCGGAAGTTCATCGAGTGATGAAAGACCGAGCGGGCGAGTACGAGGCCGTCGAGCAGCGTGACCGTCAGGCACGCGGGGATCCCGTCGGTCAGGCGGCGTATCGCGCGGCTCGCGGAGGAGCCGTGGACGTAGAGGATGTCCCCGACGCGCGCATAGAGGGTCGGGATCACGAACGGCTGGTCATCGTCGACGAACCCAAGGTGGCCGACGAGACCTTCATCGAGGATCGCGTCGACCGCCTCACGTTCGTACACGCCGCGCGCGGGCGCGCGGCGGACGCGAGTTCTCTTCGTAGGCATGGCGCACACCGTACGCCTCACTTGGCACCTTTAGAAGGTCCACTTGGCTGCAATAATTCAGGGCCAAATGGATCTGCACCTGGAGCTCGATCCTGCCGCGGGGCGTTCGAAGCGAGCACAGCTGGAAGGGGCGCTGCGCCAGGCGGTGCGCGCCGGGCGACTCGCGCCGGGCGTCCGGCTGCCCGCGACGCGGGCACTGTGCGTCCAGCTCGGCGTCTCGCGCGGCGTGGTGGTCGACGCCTATGCGCAGCTCGCGGCGGAGGGGTATCTGTCGACCCGTCGCGGCGGAGGTACCACGGTCGCGCTGCTCGCCGCCACTCCCGCCGGCAGCCCGGCGCCGCAGTTGCGCGCCTGCGCCCCGCGTTACGACCTCAACCCGTTCACCCCGTCGGTCGCCGAGTTTCCGCGGGCTGCGTGGACGGCGGCGGTCGGGCACGTGCTGCGCTCCGTGGGAGCCGACCGGCTCGGCCTGCCCGACCCGGCCGGCATGCCCGAGCTTCGAACGGCGCTGGCCTCGTATCTGGCTCGCGTGCGGGGCGTGCTCGCCGAACCCGACCGCATCCTGGTCACCGCGGGCACCCGCCACAGCATGGGACTTGTCTGGGCCACCCTCGCAAAGCAGGCGGTGGCGGAGGTCGCCGTCGAGCAGCCGGGATGGCCCGGCGCCGAGGAGACCGCGCACGAGGCGGGACTGCGGACCAGCCGGGTGCCGGTCGACGACGACGGCCTCGTCGTCGGGCGGCTCCTCGAATCCACGGACGCGGTCGCGGTCGCCCCGGCGCACCAGTACCCCACGGGCGCCGTCCTGTCCGCGCGCCGCCGCCGCGAGCTCATCGCGTGGGCCGGCCGGGGTGCGCGCCTCATCGTCGAGGACGACTACGACGCCGAGTATCGCTACGACCGCCAGCCGATCGGCTGCCTGCAGGGGCTCGCGCCGGAGCGCGTGGCGTACGCCGGGTCGACGAGCAAGACTCTCTCGCCGGCATTGCGCATCGGCTGGCTGGTGCTGCCGCGCCGGCTCACCGGCCCGGTGGTGGAGACCGCTCGCCGGCGCGGCGGCGCGCCTTCGCCGATCCTGCAGCTCGCACTGGCTCACATCCTCGAGCGCGGTGATCTCGATCGCCATCTGCGCCGCCAGCGCCGCCGCTACCAACAACGGCGCGCCGCGCTGCTCGACGCGCTCGCATCCCGGCTCCCGGCGCTCCGCGTCACCGGCGTCTCCGCCGGGCTGTTCGTGCTGCTCGAACTGCCCGACGGCGTCAGCGAGACGGATGTCGCGGCTCGCGCGCGTACGGCGGGCATCGCCCTGGGCGCGCCCGTGGCCGACAGTGACCGAAATGCCCTGGCGCTCGGCTACGCCAATCTCGCGCCCACCGCAGCCGCGCGGGCGATCGACGCGCTCGCGCAGGTCATCGAGGACTCACCGGGCTGAGCGCGCCGGCGATCGCCAGCAGCAGACCATCGCCGTCGACCGCGGGACTGGTGGTGAGGAACGCGACTGCCCCGTCCAGCGGCGCGTTGACCTGCTCCAGTTCCTCTCCGAACGGATCGAGAACCGCTCCCAGGCGCTGTCCAGCGATGACCATCGCCCCCACCTCCACCTCCGGCTGCCACCACCCTTCGTTCTCACAGCGCAACCAGCGGAAGTCGCCGCAGAGGTGCTGGCGCACCTGCGGCGCGACCACCGGGCCGTCGAGCATGCCCGCCGCACGGAGCGCGTTGCGCAGCCCGTCGAGATGCAGTCGCACCGCGTCGGGCTCCAGCAGACCGCAGCCACCGGCCTCGGCGATGATCGCCGGGATCCCGGCATCAGCTGCCGCGGCGCTCGTCATCCCGTGCAGGTCACCTCCCTGCTGGCGGATGACGTATGGGAAGTCGAACGCGCAGGCGACGCGATGAGCCATCTCGCGCTGCGGTGAATCGGCGTAGATGGTGAACGGCTCGAGCGCCTCGAACAGGTCTCCGCCGTGCAGGTCGATGAACAGGTCTGACCCGGCGATGAACGTCTGGAAGATGTGGTCGGCGAGCGCCTCGGTGAACGAGCCGTCCACCCGGCCGGGAAACGCCCGGTTGAGGTTGCGCCCATCTTCGGGCACGACGAACGCCGACCGGGCGCGGAACGACGTCGGCGACGCGATCGGCACCGCCACGATCGATCCCGCGAGCGTCGCGGTGTCGAGCTCGCGCATGAACGCGCGTACTGCCGCTATCGCGGGATATTCGCCGCCATGGATTCCGGCCATGAGTGTCAGCCGCGGTCCGTCGCGCTCTCCACTGGCTTCGAACACCGGCCAGCTCAGCCCCGCCAGCGTCGGGTTGGACGAAGTGACGAAGTGTCGCTCGATCATGGGTGAATGATCGCAAAGCCGACACGCCCCCAGACCCCGGTCAGACATGTTCTGACCATCGTCTAGTCTCAGTGGTTGCGCCCTCCAGTTTGGGGCGCCCGGTGCATCCCGCCCCGACGAGGTCGGACGACGGCGTGGAACCCAGCCGACCGCCCCATCCCGGGAGCACATGGAGGACTGACTGTCGTGACGAGGCCTGGCTCAACCGAGCTGTACGACCCAGCGCCCTTTGGCCTCGCGCTGACCGCGCGACGGCTGCTTCGCCTCTGGCGCGAGCAGCGCAGGTTGAGCTTGATCGGGTTCGCCTACGCGTTCGTCTACAGCGCCCTGTCGTTGATGATCCCCGTCCTGGTGGCGCGCGCGATCGACCGCGCGATCGTCACCCACCGCGAGCCGCTCGCGCCATTGCTGGCGCTGATCGTCGGGCTCGCGCTCGCGCGCGCGGGTGTCAACTACCTGCGCCGCTACGCCACCTCGCGAGTCGGGATCGAGATCGAGGCACGGGTACGCGAGCTTCTCTACAGCGCCTACCTGCGCTTCCCCCGCGCCTTCTACGACCGCCAGCCGACCGGACAGGTGCTGTCACGGGCGACCAACGACCTGTACCCCATCCGCTACTTCATTGGCTGGGGGATGGTGCAGGCGATCCAGAGCGCGATGCTGATCGTCGGCACCGGCGTGCTGCTCGTGGCCACGAACCCCATCCTCGCGTTGTGGAGCGCCTTGCCGATGCCGGCGATCGCGTACTTCGCGTGGCGCTTCGGGCGCAAGGTGGCCCCGATCTCCCGCGCGGTCCAAGCGCGAAAGGGCGATCTCACCGACGCGGCCAACGAGGCGGTCGTCGGAATCGAGATGGTGCAGGCCTTCGGACGCGAGGAGATCATCCAGGAGCGGTTCGCCGATCGCGCGACCGAGATCCGCAACGAGATGATCCGCCAGGCGCGGGTCGAGGCGACCTTCCTGCCACCCGTCTTCTATCTCCCGTCGCTGTCGGTGGCGGTCGTGCTGCTGCTCGGCGGACGGGCGGTGATCGCCGGGACGCTCACCTACGGCCAACTCGCGCTCTTCATCCAGCTGCTGCTGCAGATCGTCTGGCCGCTGGAGGCGATGGGGTTGATTCTCGACCTCGGACAGCGCGCGCTCGCCTCCGCCGGCCGCGCATTCTCCTGGCTGGAGCAGATCCCGCTGCTCCCCGAGGCGCCCGCCGGCCACGCCGCGTCGCTGCCGGCCGGCACCCCGGTGACCGTGGCGTTCGAGAGCGTGCACTTCTCGTACCCGGGCGGGTCCGAGGTGCTGAGCGGGGTCCGCCTGGAGGTGGAGCCCGACGAGATCGTCGCCGTGTGCGGGCGGACCGGCAGCGGCAAGTCGACGCTGCTCTCGCTGCTTGCCCGCCACTATGACCCCACCGCCGGAGTCGTCCGCCTCGCCGGCGTAGACACCCGCGCGCTGGCGCTGTCAGAGCTGCGCGGCGCGGTCGGGCTGGTCACCCAGCGACCGGTGCTCTTCTCCGAGACCCTGCGCGCCAACCTGCTCGCCGGCCGGCCCGACGCAGACGACGCCGCGGTCGCCCGCGCACTCCAGCTGGCGGGGGTGGCGAAGTTCGTGACCTCGCTGCCCGACGGGCTTGAGACGGTGATCGGCGAGCGCGGAGTCAACCTGTCCGGCGGGCAGCGCCAGCGCGTCGCGCTCGCGCGCGCGCTGCTCACCGACGCCCCGGTGCTCATCCTCGACGACCCGCTCTCCGCAGTCGACACGGAGCTTGAACGCGAGATCGTCGCCGGGCTGCGCGACGGCCTGCGCGGACGCGCGGTCCTGCTGGCGACGCAGCGACTGTCGACGCTGGCGCTCGCCGACCGCGTCGCGGTTCTCGACGACGGGCGCGTCGTCGAGGAGGGCGTGCCCGAGGGATTGATCGAGCAGGGCGGGCCGTTCGCCGGCCTGTTCGGAGAGGACGCCGTTGTCGGCGCTGCCTGAGATCGCGGCGGATACACGCCCTGCGCGCCGGTCGCTCCCGACCGGCCTGCTCAGCCTGCGCCGGTTCGTCGTCCAGCGGCCGATGTGGGTGGCGGCCGTGTTCGCGTGTGCGGTCGGCGAGGCGCTGGCGCAGACCGGCAGCTGGTTGCTCGTGCGCGTGGCGATCAACAACGGCATCGCACAGCGCAACACGACCACCCTCGACCTGGCGCTCGCCGCGTTCGTCGCCGTGAGCGTCTCAGGATTCGTGCTGTACGGGATCATGACCCGGGGGATGGCTCGGCTCGGGCAGGACATCGTCGTCGGCCTGCGCCGCGAGCTGTTCGATCACCTGACCACCCTCTCGCTGCGGTACTTCTCCGAGCAGCGCGCCGGCTGGATCATCGCCCGCCTGACCAGCGACATGGACGCCATCTCCGACGTGCTCTCCGAAGGCCTGCCCACGCTGGTCACCAGCTGCGCGCTGCTGCCCGCGGCGGTGGTCGCACTGCTGATCAACGACTGGCGACTCGGGCTGGCCGCCCTGGTCGTGCTCCCGGCCGCGATGGTGCTGAGCCGCTGGTTCCAGCGCACCTCGACCCGTGCGCAGCTGGAGGTCCGCAACCGGATCGCCGGGGTGACCGCCCACGTCGCCGAGTCGGTCGCGGGAATGGTGATCGTGCAGTCGTTCCGCCGACAGCACGCGTTCGGTGAGCGCTTCGATGAGCTCAACGGCGACAACCGGCGCGCCAACATCTACGCACAGAAGATCGTCTCGGTCTTCTTCCCGTCAATCGAGCTGCTCGGCGTGATCGCCACGGTCGCCGTGCTCGCCGTGGGCGCGCACATCCTGCCCTCCAATCAGATCGGGACGATCGCAGCCGCCTACTTCCTGCTCTCGCTCGCCTTCCAGCCCTTGCAGTCGCTGTCGGAGGTGTACTCGCAGCTGCAGTCCGGCCAGGCCGCGATGACCAAGATCGTCGCGGTGCTCGACGAGGAGGTGGAGATCGCCAGCCCGGAGGGCGCGCTCGTCCCGGGTCGTCTGACCGGCGAGCTGCGCCTGCACCAGATCCGCTTTGCCTACGGTGACAACGAGGTGCTGCACGGGGTCGACCTCACGGTCCCGGCCGGCTCCTGCTGCGCGATCGTCGGCGAGTCCGGCGGCGGCAAGTCGACCTTGGCCAAGCTCGTCGCCCGCTTCTATGACCCGAGCGGCGGCGCGGTGACCGTCGACGGGCTTGACCTCCGCACGCTCGACCTGCGCGCCTACCGGCAGCAGCTCGGCGTCGTGCTCCAGGACCAGTTCCTGTTCTCCGGCACGATCGCCGACAACGTCCGGTTCGCTGCGCCGGAGGCGGCCGACGAGGAGCTCGAGCGGATCAGCGCCCTGGTGGGACTGGACCGAGTCGCATCGCGCTTCCCGGCGGGGTTGCAGCATCAGATCCGCGAGGGCGGCAGCGGCCTGTCAGCGGGTGAGCGCCAGCTGATCTCGATCGCACGAGCCCTCCTCGCCGACCCGCGCATCCTGATCTTCGACGAGGCGACGTCCAACATCGACCGGCCGACCGAGCTGCTGATCGAGCGCGCGCTCGACCGGCTGCTGCGTGGCCGCACCTCGATCATCATCGCCCACCGCATCGCGACCGCGCGCCGCGCCGACCAGATCGTGGTGCTCGATCGCGGCGAGGTCGTGCAGCGCGGTACCGAGCGCGAGCTGATGGCGGTCGACGGTCTCTTCCGCAGGCTGGCCGCGACACATGTGATCGGCACCGGACCTGGCGCCGCGACCGACGGACGGGTCGCTCGCGGCGACCGCGCGGGCCGGCAGTCGACGCGCACCAGCAATCGTGGCAACTCGGGCCACCGCGCCTCCAGCTGTTCCAATCAGCCGCGCCCGTCCTCCTCGGACTAGCGACGGCCCCAGCGGGGCGTGATCTTCCGGTTGCCGGAGATCTACCGGTTGCCGGAGATCTACCGGTTGCCGGAGATGCGATCCCAGGCCCGCCTCAGCCGGGAGCGGCGAAACTCCGAGGACGACTCGGCAGGGTCGGCCTTCATCACCGCCGGGTTGGCCCGTGGCTTGGGCAGGTGCTCGCATTCGGAGCGATCGAGCTTGAGGACCACACCGCGCTCGAACATGCCCTGAACGTCGTCGGCGTCGGCAAAGCGGTGCTCGTGTCCGAACAGATGCTCGCCGATCACGACGCCATCGAACACGTCCTCGTCCTCGACCGCCAGCACGTGCATCACCTTGCCGATCTGGACCCCGTCGCTGCTGTACACCGGGGTGCCACGTTCCAGGACGAGGTACGACGATGGTTGCCCGAGATCCACGACCAGATCGTACCGGCGGTCCGCCCAGGCGGACTCAACCGGGCTAGGGATGGCGGCTGAGGCCGCGCAGGATCGCGTCCGCATCGCGGTGCGGCGCCCGCAGCGCGATACCCACGATGTCAAGATCGCCGGCACCGACGCGCCTCACCGCGGCGCGATTGTCCTCGTCGTTGCCGCTGACGAACATGTCGGCGGTGTAGAGCGCGATCTCCACCTCGCGGCGCGCCGCGCGCTCACGCACGGTTCGCAGCTTGGCGCCTGTTGACTGGAACACCAGCACCGGCTGGACCAGCAACGGGAGGTAGCGATTCCCGTCCGCGTCGAGATAGTCCTCACCGATGGCGCCCGCGTCTGCGGCCGCGGTCACGCCGCTCATCAGGAAGGCGCAGACGTTGAGGCGCTGCCACGCGGCGAGGTCGTCGCGGACCAGCACCGCCACCTTCGTGTCGAAGTCGGTCACCGCCATGGCGAGAGCATTGCCGCCGCAGCGCGAACGGTCTTGAATGAAATTGCGGTCTTTGAGCCGAGCTGAGGCCGGGGGTGTGCCGCTCAGCGGGGGCCGCTCAAGCTTCCGCGAACCGGCCGGGGGTGATTCCGACCGCCCGGCGGAAGGTCCGAGTGAGGTGCGACTGGTCCGCGAAGCCGCATGCGGCCGCGACCGCCGCTATCGCATCGCCGGCTTGCAGCATCGTGCGCGCGTGCGTGATCCGCAGGTTTGTCTGAAACGCGTGGGGGGTCAACCCGGTCTGCTCGCGGAAGCGGCGGATGAGCTCGAAGCGGCTGAGGCCGGCGAACGCCGAGAGCTCAGCGAGTGCCACGGGCCGGTCCCAGCGATCGGCGAGGTAGGCCCGGGCACGTCTGACCGCCGCGTGCTCGGTGCCTCCGCGGACCTCTGGAGCGCCTGGGCGCAGATGCAGCCGCAGCGCCGCCACCGCGTCGACGACGAGCTCATCGCGCCCCAGGCCGGTCTCTCCCGTGGCGAACGCCGCGTGCATCTTCAGCAACGCCCCACGCAGCTCCGGATCGCGGAACACCACCCAGCGGGCAGCGCGGGGGGGCGTCGCGTCTCGCTCGGCCCAGTCGTGCACCAACGCCGGGTCCAGGTAGAGGACCTGATAGCCCCAGCCCTCAGGCACGGCCGCCACCCCGGTGTGCACCGCCTCGGGCTCCAGGACGAACAGCTCGCCTCGGTCGGCACGCTGCCGGGTCGCGTCGACCTCGAACCGGGCAGCCCCCTCCTGCATCACTGCGACGGTCCAGGTGACATGCGAATGCGGCACGTACGCGTGGTCCACGAACCGCGCGTGCAACGCCTCCACTCCGCTCAATCCCTGGGGACGGAAGAACACCGCGCGCTCGGTCACGGTTCCACGTTACCGCGCCTCGACGGTGCGATCGGGAACGAGTTGTCCCTCTCACAACCTCGTGTGTCAAAGCACCTCGGGGGTACACCATGCCCCTCTCAGCCGCGATCGGCTGGGTGCGGGTGTTCGGCCGGCGGCTCTCCCGGGCGTCCCAGACCCAGCGGGCGTTCGAGCGCGACCATCTGCAGGAACCGCATTACTACATCCGCTATGTCGGAGTAGCCGCGCGGTTTCAGGGCCAGGGGCTGGGACTGCGCTGCTGCGCCCGACGCTCGATCGCTGCGACCGCGAGGGCGTACCCGCGTCCCTCGAGGCCAGCAGCGATCGCAGCGCCACGCTCTACGCGCAGCTCGGGTTCATCCACCTCGGCGAGAAGCAGCTCCCTGATGGGCCGCCCTTCTGGCCGATGCGACGCCCGCCGGCGGCGGTTCAGGCGGCCGGGACCAGCTCGGCGTAGCGCTCGAGGTAGAGCGGCCATCCGCCGGGGCTGCCGACCCCGTCACGCACGTCCTCCCACCCGTCGCCGTGACGCTCGAAATTGCGATGCTCGAGTTCCACCCGGGTGCGCTCGGCGGTCTCGGCGATGAACCGCACCTCCACCTCGCTGGTCCGCGCGGGGTCGGTCTCGATCTGCCAGCGACCGTCGATGTGCCAGCCCAGGACCACTCGGTCGGGCGGCTCGTAGGCGATCACACGCGCCCAGTGGCACTCGCTGCCATCCACCCCGCGGTCGAACACGCGACCGCCTGCACGGGGCTCGAACACCGTCTCAGCTCGCTCCACGCCGAGCAGGTTGTGCTCGGGCGGCTTGATCTGGTCGAAGTCGTCGACGAATACGCGGAACGCGCGTTCGAGCGACGCCTCGACCACGATCGAGCTGCGAACCGACGTCGCGGTCGCTTGGGTGTGCGTACTCATGTCCCCTCCTCATCGGGTTGCTCGACGGCGGTCTTGTAGCTGGCAAGCGCACTCCCCCAGAAGCGCTCGAGGTCGGCCCGGAGCGCACGCAGCCCGTCAGGGTCGACGGAGTAGATGCGCCGCGTCCCCTGCGGGCGATCGGTCACCAGGCCGGCGTCCTTGAGCACCTTGAGGTGCTGCGAGATCGCCGGACGGCTGACCGGCAGCTCACCCGACAGCTCGACCACCGCCCGTGGGCGATCCACCAACAGCTCAAAGATCGCCTTGCGCGTCGGATCGCCGAGCGCCATCCACGCATCGCCTTGGTAAGTCTTCACGAACCGTAAGCCTACACCGACGGAGACGCCAACGCAAGCTCGTCGCGCAACGACCGGCGGGCGCTACTGCGGTCGCGGTCCCAGCAGGTCCCAGCGGTTGCCGGCGACGTCGAGGAAGATGGCGACCTCCCCGTAACTCTCCGAGCGCGGCTCGCTGACGAACTCGACACCGTGCTCGCGCATGCGGGTGTGGGCGGCGGTGAAGTCGTCGACGCGAAGGAACAGCCCGACGCGGCCGGCGAACTGCTCGCCCACCGCCTGGGCCTGGCGTTCACCGTCAGCCTGGGCGAGCAACAGCGCCGTCTGTGCGTTGGGCGGTCGCACGACGACCCACCGCTTCGGCCGCCCGGCCTCGGTGGTCAGCGCCGGCGAGTCCTCCAGTAGGTCGAAGCCGAGCTTGTCCACGAAGAAGTAGATGGCTTCGTCGTAGTCGTCGACGATGATGGCGAACTGCTCAAGGTGCATGGGGCGCATCCTAGGTGTCGGCGGCGATCGCGCTGGTCGGCGCGATCGGTGCCGGAGCCCGGTTTTCAGAGATCGTGCAGAAAATCGACCAGCCCTGAGAAGTACGTCTGCTGATCGTCATACATCGCGAGGTGGCTACCCGCGGGGCAGTGCAGATAGCGGCCCTGCGGCAGACGCCTGGCCATCTCCTCCATGTGGGCCGGGTCCATCGTGTCGTGACGCGCTCCGATCACGAGGGTCGGCACGTCGATGGACCCCAGGTCGTCGAAGCGGCTCCAATGGGCGAGCCGGGCGTCCTCGCTGATCCCGAGCTCGCTGGGGCCCTGCATCGAGACGTAGATCGCCGGGTTGGTGGCCGCGAACGCGCGCCGGACCGGGTCCGGCCAGTCCTCGACCGGCATCCGCAGCACATGCTTGACGTAGTGGTGCTGGTAGAGCAGTTGCATGTAGCGCGGGTTCTCGATTTCGCCCGCGGACTCGAGCGCTTCGATCTTGCGCAGCGCGTCCTGATCCATGGCCGGCTTCAGCACGTCCCGGGCGTAGGCGTTGTAGGCGGGAACGTCGGCCATCATGTTGGAGATCACGAGCCCCTTCAGCCGATCCGGATGCGCGAGGGCGTATTCGATCGCGAGGATCCCACCCCACGACTGACCGTAGAGAACGAAGTTCTCCGGGGTCAGCTCCAGCGCCTCCCGGACCTGCTCGACCTCGTCGACGAACCGATCGAGGTCCCAGAGTGAATCTGAGTCAGGCTGATCACTGAACGCCGAGCCCAGCTGGTCGTAGTAGTAATACTCCACGCCGGCAGCCGGCAGGTAACTGTCACATGCCTCGAGGTACTCGTGCGTGGCACCCGGGCCACCGTGCAGGAGCAGGACGCGCAAACCCGGGTTGTTGCCGATCCGCTTGGTCCACACCTTGAAGGAACCGGCCGGTGTCCGGACCGGCACCATCCGCACCCCGCCGGCGAGTGCGTCCTCCCGGCCCGAGTAATCCAGGTACTCGCCGATCGGCTGCATCAGCCGGCGGTGCGGCGGAGCATCTCGACGACCAGGAACGCGAGCTCCAGCGCCTGCGCGGTGTTCAGCCGCGGATCGCACGCCGTGGCGTAGCGCGAGGCAAGCTGGCCGTGGGTGATCATCTGCGCGCCCCCCAGGCACTCGGTGACGTCCTCGCCGGTGTGCTCGACGTGAATGCCGCCGGGGTGGGTACCGAGATGCTGGTGGACCTCGAAGAAGCCCTCCACCTCATCGACGATGCGATCAAAACGCCGCGTCTTGTGGCCGCTCGGAGACTCCTCGGTATTGCCATGCATCGGGTCGCATTGCCAGACCACGCGGTGACCGGCACGCGTGACGGCGTCGATGATCGGCGGCAACCGATCCCGAACCGCGCCGTTGCCCATTCGGGAGACCAGGGTCACCCGCCCGTCGATCCGATCGGGGTCGAGCCGCTCCACCAGCTCTACCGCCTGCTCGGGGGTGATCGTCGGCCCGATCTTCACCCCGACCGGGTTGGCGATCAGCGCGCCGAGCGCGACGTGAGCGCCATCCAGCTGACGCGTGCGCTCGCCGATCCACACCTGGTGGGCGGAGAGGAGATAGAGCCGCTCGCGCTCGGGACGCAGCAGCGCGCGTTCGTAGTCGAGCACGAGCATCTCGTGGCTGGCGAACAGCTCGACCGCCCGCAGCGAGCTGTCATCGACGCCGCACGCCGACATGAACCGCAGGCTCCGGTCGATCTCGGTGGCCACCCGGGTGTAGCGCTCCCCGGCCGGCGACCGGCGGACGAAGTCCATGTTCCATTCCTGCAGGTGATGCAGGTCAGCCAGCCCGGCGCTGGTCACCGCGCGCGCGAGGTTCATCGCTGCGGCCGCGTTGGCGTAGGCACGGATCATCCGGCCCGGATCGTGCCGGCGGCCCTCGGGCTCGGGCGCGAGCGCATTGATCATGTCGCCGCGGTAGGAGGGCAGGCCGTCGGAGTCGATCTCGGCGCTGCGCGGCTTGGCGTACTGGCCGGCGAGCCTGCCGAGCTTCACGACCGGCATCTGGGTCCCGTACGTGAGCACGACGGCCATCTGCAGCAGCGTCCGAATCGTGCCCCGCAACCGCGCCTCGGTGTTGTCGTCGAACGTCTCGGCGCAATCGCCGCCCTGCAGAAGGAACGCCTCGCCGCGCGCGACCGCGCCCAGCCGCGCCTGCAGGACGTCGACCTCGGACGCGACCGCGATCGGGGGCACGGCGTTCAGCACCCCGCGCACCCGGGAAGCCTGCTCGGAATCGGGCCATGTCGGCTGCTGGGCGGCAGGGCGGCCGAGCGCCTCGGCGACGGCACTCGCGAACGGGGCCGGCAGCAAATCCTGCTCGCGCTCGCGGTTGGGCGCCAACTCGACGGTCCAGCTCATCCGTGGGACTGTAGGACCTGCCGATGGCCGATGGCGTCCGAGTACTGGGCGGGGGGGTTAGCCTGCTGCGGGTGCTTGTGCTGCTTCCCCCGTCGCAGAGCAAGGCGTCGCCCGACCGCGGCCGCCGCGTCGGCCTGTCGACGCTCGTCTATTCCCGCCTGCGCGGGCCCCGCGAGCACCTGATCGAAGCGGTCGACCCGGGACTGCGCAGGGCGCCGGCGATTCCGGCCGCCGACCTCTACACCGGCGTCCTGTTCGGCGCACTCGGCCTGGATGATCTGCCGTGGGAAGGCGTCCTGATCTCCAGCGCGCTGTGGGGCGTGGTCCGGCCGGGTGATCGGATCCCCGCCTACCGGCTCGACATGAGTGCCAAGCCGCCCGGCATCGGCGCGCTCGCCGCGTACTGGCGGGATCCGCTGCGCGCCGCGCTGCCCGATCGCGGGCTGGTCCTCGACCTGCGCTCCGGGTCCTATGCGGCCGCGTGGAAGCCGCGTCGCGCGACCCATCTCTGCGTGCGTGCGTTCACCGAGGCGCCGGACGGGAGCCGCACGGTGATCAGCCACATGGCCAAGCGCGTGCGCGGGGACGTCGCCCGGCTCGTGCTGCAGGCCGGCGGCGCCGAGCGCCCGGAGGAGGTCGCGGAGATTGTTGGCGCCGGAGGCATGCGCGTCGAGCTCTCAGCCGGGTCGCTCGACGTCATCGAGTAGGCGCCGGCCAAGACGGCGGGCGCATCGCCGCGGCCCGTGCGGCGAGCGCATCGCGGCACCGCGCGAGCACATCACCCACGACCGTATGGATCAACCGGCGGATTTGTCAGGCCCGTTCGGGGAGACCCCGCCCTGTCGGCCGGAGCCGCGCCGCTGCGTCCGGCGCTCGTGGACGTTGATCCGTCCCTTGGCCAGCGCGAGGCGCTGCTCGACCGCGATCAGCCGGTGCAGTCGATCGACCGGCGGATCGACGAACGACACCGCGACCTGCTTGCCAGCCGGGGCCCGCTCGACCACGACATCGAGCGACAGCCCTTCTCCGCCGAGCTCGAACTCGAGCCGCAGCGGCACTTGAGGCAGATGCGCGCTGACGGTGAGCAACGCACCGACCGCCGACAGGTCGATGACCGCGCAGCGCACCGCCCTCGGGCCGCCGACCAGGCGGGCACGTGTGAACAGCAGGATCCGGACCGCTTGGCGTCGCGTCATAGGAACGTAGATCGTCCGCTACCGCAGCGGGTTTGAGCGCGGCAGCCGGACGACCGACGTCCGGAAGCGGCGTCCTCAGCCACCGGAGTGCGGGCGCACCACGACCCAGGGGATGCGCGGGTCGCGGTCGAGGGGGTCATCCGGCGCCGCCACGTAGAGCGTTCCCGGCAGGAAGTCACTCGTGTTGGCGGCGATCACCCGTCCGCGATGGTTGAGCAGAGCCGCGGGTCCGCGCACCGCGGCCAGGGCCGGGCGCGCGATCGCCTCGACCGAGTCGACGGTGAGGTCGGCGCCCGCCACTCCGAGGAAGCGGCCCTGCGCGTCGAGCACCGGCTGGGTCAGGGTGAAGATGTGCGCGTCGGTGCCGCTGTGGTCGACGAACGGGCCCGCGACCCAGCGCGTACCGTGGTCACGCGGCTCGTAGAACCACTCGGCCGCCTCGTAGTCGTAGTAATCCGATGCCGCGGGATCCAGGGTGGTCAGCAGCGGCTCTGGCGGCCCGTCATCGCTGGTCCACAGCCACTCGAGCCAGCGCACCTCGTCGCCCAGGATCTCCGGCGCGAAGATCATCCCCAGGCCGGTCATGATCGGCAGCCGGTCGAGCTGCTCATGAAGCAGTGTCCGCAGCGGCCCGAGCTCTGAACGCAGCAACGGTCCTCCGGCCTGCTCGGCGCCTCTGTGCAGCCGCCGCACCTCGTCATGGACGGTGGCGACGACCGCGAACACCTCCTCGACCGCGGCCGCGGCGGTCGCGAGAACCGCGGCGGAAGCACCCGGCTTCCCAGCCGAGCCGTCGGCGCTGACGCGCATCCCGATCAGCTCGCGCAGCTCCCGGACCGCATGCGCCGACGCGAGCTCGCCGGCCCGCGTGCTGTCGCGCACACTCACCGCCTGAGCGATCGCCCGATGCTCGACGACGGAGAGCTGAGACCGTTCGCCGCCGAAGGTCAGCCATAGGAACGCGCCGAGCTCAGCGTGCAGATCCGTCGTGGTCGTGGTCAACCGCCGAGAGCGCGCGATCGCGGGGAGCTCGACGTGCAGGCGGACGTCGGCGCGCCGTCGCTCGTCATCGGACTGCGCGCCCTCGAACATGGCCACGGACGACTGCAGCCGGGTGAGGTCGGACGCCGACGCTCGCTCGGCCGCGAGCGCGGCACCCTCGGCGGCGATCGCGCCGTGGTAGTCGAGCAGGTCGCGCAGCTCATCGGCCGAGTACTGCCGCAGCCGCTCGCGTGCCTGGTGCTCGGCACCCGCGCGCGGCGCTCTGACGAAGCTCCCGCCACCTCGGCCGCGCCGAGTCTCGACCAGCCCGCGGCGTCGCAGCTCGACGAGCGCCTCGCGGAGAGTCACCGTGGCGACCCCGAACTGCGCCGCCAGCGCTGCTTCGGACGGCAGCTGCTCGCCCTCGGCGAACACCCCGAGCTCGATCGCCTGCGTCAGGCGGCGCTCCACAGCGCGGGCACGGCCATCGCGGTCCAGCGGCGTGAGCACGCTGCGGCGAACGCTGACGGGAACGTGGCTGGGCATCGAGTGACCGGAGCTTAGACCTCGGAGCAACCGAAAAGATCGCTTGACATCAAAAAACCAACTTCATATGTTTAGCCTGCGAACCGGTCGAGAGGAGCTGCATGAGCACGGCACCGCAGGACCCGCCGGCGGCGGGCGACGCCGCAACCGAAGAGTTCGTCGAGCAGTGGCGCAACGCCGCGTACAACTGCTACAGCTCGGGCCACAAGTTCTGCCGCGAGGTCTGCCCCGTGCTGCAGGTGACCCGCAACGAGTCGTGGACGCCGACCGCGTTCCACGCCAACGTGGTGGCGATGGAGCAGGGCGAGCTCACCGTCGAGGACGTCGCCGAGGACTTCGTCAACTGCACCCAGTGCGGAGCCTGCGAGCTGCGCTGTCCCAACACCCTCTTCACCGGTGACTTCTACCGGTTTCGCACCCGCACGGTCGATCTCGTCAAGGCGGTTCGTGCCCTGGCCGTCGATAAGGGGATTCACCAGGCCGGCTGGCAGCGATGGAACTCGCTCACCGACGAGCGCCGCCACGAACCGGTGCTCGGCGAGACGCCGATCGATCAGGCGCACGTCGCCGACTGGGCGCACGATCTCGATCTTCAGTCCGGCGGCGAGACCGTCCTGTTCGTCGACTGCGAAGCCGCGTTCCACCGGACCTCGGTGCCGCGGGCGGTCGCCCAGATCCTCAAGCTGGCGGGTGTCGAGTTCGGCCTGATGCGCGAGCAGTGGTGCTGCGGTGGGCCGGCCGCGGAGATGGGATACCTCGATCAGGCCCAGCGGTTCGCCCGCCACAACCTCGAGGACTGGCGCGCGGTCGGCGCGCGGCGGGTGATCGTGCTCGATCCGCACGACTACATCACGTTCACCGAGGACTATCCCAAGTACTTCGGAGAGGAGTACGACGACATCGAGATCGTCCTCGCCGTCGAACTCTTCGCCGAGCTCATCCGCGACGGCCGGCTCACCCCGAGCGTGCCGGTCGAGCGCACGATCACCTATCACGATCCGTGTCGTCTGAACAAGCGCAAGGGCATCTGGCAGGAGCCGAGGGAGATCCTGCGCGCGATCCCCGGACTGGACTTCCGCGACGTCGACCGGGTCACGCAGTGGTCCTACTGCTCGGGCGGCGGCGCGGGGCTTCCGATCGAGAAGCCCGAGCTGACGGCGGCGATCAGCGGCCGGCGCCTGGAACGGGCGGCTGAGCTCGAGGTGGACACGCTCGTCAGCGCCTGCCCGTGGTCTGAGCGTCCACTGTCGCAGGCGGGCGAGGAGCGCGGCATCGACGTCATGGATATCCACGAGCTGCTGGCGGAGTCGCTGGGCATCGAGGTCGGCGGACGGAGGGGCGCATGAGCACGACCACCGCGCGCGGCCTCAGCGACGAGGTGCTCGGCGAGTTGCGCCAGGTCGTGGGCGACGAGCACCTGCTGGTCGACAAACCCGCCCGCATGCACCGCGCACGGGTGCCCGCGCCGTTTCCGGTGCACCGGTGGGCTGATCACGTGCCCGACGCCGTGGTGCTGCCGGGATCCACCGAGGAGGTCGCCGCGGTCGTCCGGGTGGCCAACCGCTTCGGCGTTCCCGTCGTGCCGCGGTGCGGCGGCACCGGCCTGACCGACGGCGCCGTGCCGCTGCGCCACGGGATCCTGCTCGACGTCAAGCGATTGCAGTACATCGGCGACATCGACCTGGAGAATCGGACCTGTGTGGTCGGGGCCGGGGTCAACATGCTCAAGCTCAACGAGACACTCGGCCGCCACGGGCTGTTCTATCCCGACGATCCGGCGTCCTACCCCTGCTCGCTGGTGGGCGGACGGATCGGCACGAACGGCTGGTCGCTGATCGGCTCCCGCTACGGGCATACGCGCGATCTCGTCCTGAGCTTCCTGCACGTCCTGCCCACGGGCGACGTGGTGCGGTTCGGCGACGGCGGCGGGCAGCGGATCTCCAAGAGCTCCTCTGGCTACCAGATGAAGCAGCTCTTCATGGGTCATCAGGGGACGCTCGGCGTCGCCACCGAGGCCACGCTGAAGCTCTACCCCAAACCCGAAGCCGAGTTCTCGCCGTTCTGGGCGTTCGAGGACTACGACGCCGGCTACCGGACCGTGCAGGCGCTGGCCCAGGCGGACGTCGCCACGTTCGCCGGAGCGGTGCTGTTCGACGAGCACAAGGTGACCTACCTGCGCCGCGACGACGAGGCGTACATACCCCAGCCGGCCGATGTGCGGGCGCTCGTCTGCTCGGCCCTGTACGGCAACGAGGACGAGGTCACCGTCGGCGCGAGGCGACTGATGCGAATCGCGCGCTCACTCGGCGCGCGCTACCTCGGCGACGAGATCTCCCAGGGCGATTGGGCGGCGCGGCACGATCGCTACGCCACGCCGCTGCACGGGCGCACGAAGGCAGGCCAGGTCGTGCCGATGAGCTGGCACTGCGAGGACGCGGCGATCAACTGGTCACAGTTGCCGTCGGTGCGCGAGCAGTGGCACCGGATCGTCGCCGCCCTGCGCGCCAGATCCGACGTGTTCGACGACTGGGGAATGTTCTCGTACACGAGCGGGCGCACCGGGGTCGACTACCTCACGGAGATCGACGTCGGCATCTGGGAGCAGGAACTCGACGACGAGACCTGGGCGATGTGGGTCGACGCAAAACGGGAGATCGCACGTGTCGCGATCGCCCACGGAGGTTCGATCAGCGCCTGCCACGGATCGTGCCGCGAGGGCGAGGTCGACCTCGTGCCCGAGGAGCTCGGGGGCGGCTATGAGGTGATGCGGGCGATCAAGCGAACGCTCGATCCGAGCAACGTCATGAACCCCGGCAAGTACGGTCTCGACGGAGCGTTCGAGGAGGATCTGGCATGAGCGAGTCCCGGTCGTTTACCTATCGGCGCGGCGAGCAGGTCACTCCGCCACCGGCGCGACAGACCAGCGAGGTCACCGTGATGCGCTTCGACGGCGTCTACGAGGTCGACCCGCGCCTGATGGCGCAGGTTCCCCAGCAGCCGTTCCCCAACTGGGACACCTTGCGGATCGTGCACGGCCGTGAGGACCACCTCGCGTGGATGCACCGCCACTTCGCAACGACGGTCGTCTCCGGCGAGGAGATCCTGGCCGAGCTGGGCTCACCGGCGACGCCGCGGTGAAGTGGGGCAGGCCGGCCACGATCCAGGACTCGAACACCTCGTCACTGGCCTCGCTCATCCTTTGCGGCGGCTGACGCGTCGAGGAACGCGAGAATCAGCGGGTGAAGCGAGCCGCTGTCGGCGGCACCGACCTGCGGCTGAAACGCAGTCGCGACGAAGAACGGGTGGTCAGGCAGCTCGATCGCCTCCACGCCCGCGTCGGGGGCAAAGGCGCTCAGCACGACCCCCGCGTCCTGCAGGCGATGCTCGACGGCCGGGTTCAGGCCGTAGCCGCACCAGTGAAAGCCAGAGAACGGCTCGGCGCCGCAGATCTCGGCCAGCCGCGTGCCGGACACCGGCTTGACCTCCCTGCGCTCGCCGTAGAGCGAGCAGGTGAGCGCGGCGACGACGAGCGTGTCACCGTCGGGATCGCTCTCCGCGTGGGCGGCTGCGCCGATCCCGGCCAGCGACCGCGCAAGCTCCACGCAGCCGTACTGAAACCCGCCACAGGTCCCCAGAAACGGCGTGCCGGACACACGGCAGTGGGCGATCGCGGCGTACGCCGCCTCATCATCGCGGTACGGGGTGCCCGGCAGCAGCCACACGCCATCCACGCAGTCCAGCTGCCGTGCCTGGCGACTGTCGGTTGGCGTCCACTCGCAATCGACGCCGGCGGGCATCAGCGCGAACGCGGCGTCGAGCTCACGATGAGTCAGGTAGGCCGGGTCTCTGTCGCCGAGCGCGAGGATCCTCACGGCCGCAAGGATATGCACGGGTCAGAGGCGGATGCCCCATTCGTTGCGACAGCCGAGTCCTGAATTCACGTCGCCGTCCAGCGGCCGTCCGTACCAGGTGCCGCGTCCCATCGCCCGGGCGTAGCCGATCAGGACCTGCGACCAGCCTCCCTGATGGCCCATCTGGCGCAGGATCGGCCAGTGCGGCGCGGTTGCCATCGCGGCGATGGAGCGCTTCACCATCGCGGTGTTGTGACTCGCGCGGGCGTGGCTCCAGTCGGCGATCCACATGCAGGCCACGGTCCCGGTCACGGCCGCACCGAGCTGGTAGCGATCGTGGACGAGCCGCACGCCGCGGATGTGCGCCGCATCGAACCCCGGAGGCAGCGGAATCCCCTTGAGCATCACGCGGACCGCCTCACCGCTGTCGGCGCTCTTGACCACGCTCCGCGGCATTGCCCGCAGCCAGGTGGTGGTGTCGACCGGCGTGAGGGCGCGCAGCTCGTTGCGGAACATCGCCATGTCGGTGACGGTCGCCCGGAAGGTGAGGTAGCGCCCCTGGTAGCTGAAGAAGGCACTGATGTCGAGCCAGCCGTGCGACTTGCTCTCCAGCACGAACCGGCGGGCGGTCACGCCGAGTCCGGTCTGCGCGGTCTGGTGCCCGGCGCGGATCTGCTTTTGCTCGATCGAGGTCAGCGGCTGCCAGGACAGCGATGCCACCCGACCCTTCAGCGATGCCTCGCGCATGGGCGACGCACCTCGGGGGGTTCCGTCCCGGTTCGCCGGCCCGCGGACGAAGTGCATCTCATCGAAGCCGTCAGCCTCCTCATCGGCGTAGACGACGTGCCAGTGCGGGAGCTTGAGCAGTGCCAGCGGGGAGGAGTTGGCGAACCGGACGAGCGCCGCGCCGAACGCGGGCGTCGCGCCATCGCCGCTGCCGCCGATCGGAAGCACAGCGATCGCTGCGCTGATGGCCCCCACGACCGCCAGGGCCAGCGCGACACGCCGGTGCCGGGCGAGGGCGCGACGTCGCCGCAGGACCCTCCCGGGCTGCTCCCTGCGATGGGCGGACACCGGGATCGCGACGATCTCCTCGATCAGCTCCATCTCGGCACGCTCCAGTGGGAGTCTCAGTGCCTCTCGCTCGGGGAGCGGGTTGGCGGCAGCCAGGGCCGAGTCGATCTCGATGACGGTCATCGCGCCTCCTCGAGGCAGACGGGGGTTGGCGACACTGGTTCGCGCGTATGCCGAAGCGCGGCACGCAGTCGACGGCGGGCACGGTGCAGACGGCTGCGCACGGCGACCTGACTGACGCCGAGGACCGTCGCGATCTCGACGGGAGTCAGCTCCTCCCAGGCGGACAGCCGCAGGACCTCCCGGTCCTCGGGCCGCAACCGCGCAAGCGCCGCCTCGACGGCGCCGGCCTGCAAGTCAGGCGCGGGCACACTCTCCAGGACGGCGGGCAGCTCCTGGCGCAGCCGGTCGGCGAGTCGCTGGCGGCGGCGCTCGGATCGCTGCTGGTTGGCGAGCACGCGGCGGGCGACCCCGTACAGCCACAGCCGCGCGTCCTCCGCGGGCACGTCATCCAGCCGCCGCCAGGCGACCAGGAACGTCTCGGCCACGATGTCGGCGGCCTCGTCGACAGGAGCCCGCCGCACCGAGTAGGCGAGCACCGCACGGCCATGTTGGGCGTAGAGCCGCTCGAAGCGAAGCTCCGCCTGCTCTCGCCCAACCACCGCCACGGTCTCTGCCTCCATACCTCTACTTGTCCGGGACGGGGCCAAACGTTGCACCCGGCCACAGAAAATCCACTCCGGGGCGGCTGTGACGGGCTCAGCGCATCACCACGACGGGACGTAGACGCGGGTCGGGGTCAGCCGGACGATCACGCGCCGTGCTCCGGGCTCGGGCGGTGGCGTCGCGCCGCCCATGAAGATGTCGTACATCTCCTGGTGAAACGCGGCGTCGGGATCATCGGTCATCTCGACCGTGCCGGTGATCGCTGCGTAGTCCGGGCCGGTGACCGGGAGCGCGTGGACGAGCAGGTTGACCCGTGGGTCGCGCTGCATGTTGATCGTCTTGCGGCGGCCCTTGATCGTGCTGAACAGGATCTGGTCGCCTTCCGGCTTGACGAAGATCACCGACGTCTGAGGTTTTCCGTCGGCGTCGGCCGTGGCCAGGACGCTGAGATGGGGGCCCTGGAGGATGTGGCGGACGGCTTCGGTGAGGACAGGTTGCTGGAGTTCGCTCATACCACTTTGACTCACCGCGCGCCGGCGAGGAATCGCGAGAGCCCGATTCCTTTCGGACGCGGCGAAAATCAAGATGGTGATGATGACGATGAGCTCCGTCGAGCCGGACCGCTTCGAGGCTGTGACCGCCCCCTACCGGCGCGAACTGCTGGCGCACTGCTATCGGATGACCGGGTCCGCCCACGACGCCGAGGACCTCGTGCAGGAGACCTATCTGCGCGCCTGGCGGGCGTTTGACCGGTTCGAGGAACGGTCTTCGGTGCGGACCTGGCTGTACCGCATCGCCACCAATGCGTGCCTGACGGCGCTTCACCCCCGCCGGCGGCGCGTCCTCCCGTCCGGCCTCGGACCGGCCTCGCCGGCTCCATTCGCGCCGGCCGGCGCCCCGCCGGCCGACGTCGCCTGGCTGGAACCGATCCCGGATCGCCTGGTCGTCGACGAGCGCGGCGATCCCGCCGAGGTGGCGGCGACTCGGCAGAGCGTGCGGTTGGCGCTCGTCGCCGCCGCACAGGTGCTGCCGGCGCGGCAGCGGGCCGCGTTCCTGCTCTGCGATGTGTGCGCGCTTCCGGGTGCGGAGGCGGCCGAGACACTCGGCGTGTCGGTTGCCGCGCTCAAGAGCCTGCTGCAGCGTGCGCGGTCCCGGCTCGACCGGGATACGTTCACCGACGACCAACTCGCCGAGCCGACCGGCGAGCGGGCCCGACGCGTCTGGACAGCTACATGGCGGCGTTCGAGCAATCCGACATGGCCGCCATCGAACGGCTGCTCGCCGACGAGGCGGTTCTTGAGATGACGGGGACCGCGACCTGGTACTCGGGCAAGTCGACCTGCGTGCCGTTCATCGCGGCCCAGGGGATCGGCGAGCGCGGTGAGTGGAGGATGCTGCCGCTCCACGTCAACGGTCAGCTGGGAGCCGCGTGTATCGCCTCGGGACCGGCGAGTGATTTTCACTCGTTCGCCGTCGTCGTCCTGGCCACCACCGAGACGCACCTCACGCGCATCACGCTGTTCGGCGATCCGGCCCTGTTCGAGCTGCCGCCGACGGTCGTGCGGTGACGCTCAGCCGCCGAGGCCCTTCTCTCGGAGCTCGCGCTGGGCCGCTTCGGTCTTCGGCAGCTCACCGAGACCCATGCCGCGCAGCACCCCAGCCGTCTTGGTGAACTGGATCTCGCGGTAGTCGACGACCTGGACATGGTTTCCCCACGGATCGGTGAAGTCCAGCGACCCACGCGCGGAGACATCGATTCCGGCCTCCTGCATCGCGGCCCGCACCGCTTCGCGGTCATCGACGACCAGCCCGAAGTGGCGGGCGTCATCCGGCGCCTGGGTGCGCCCCGCTGCGATCGCGATGAACTGGTCGCCCATGTCGATGAACGCCATCCGGTTGCCCGCGCGCCCGCGCAGCTCGAACTCGAAGAACCGCCCGTACCACTCCAGAGCCTGCTCGAGGTCGCCGACCTCGAGCGCGACGTGGTTGATGCCGACGAGACGTGCCATCAGAGCGGCTCCCGGTTGATCAGACCGCTCATTGATCTGTCCTCATCGCGATCGCCTCGATCGAGACGAGCAGGCCGCGGGGAAGGCGCACGTTTGCCGGCGCCGAGCGCGCGGGCGGCGGATCGGGCATGAAGCGGGCGTAGACGTCGTTGAGGCGGCCGAAGTCCTCGACGTTGGCGTAGAAGATCGTGGTCTTCACCACGTCGTGCATCGAGCAGCCGGCTTCGCCGAGTACGGCGGAGAGATTGCGCAGTGCCTGCTCGGTCTGCGCCTCGATGCCCTCCGGGATGTCGCCGGTCGCCGGATCGATTCCGGCCATGCCCGAGCAGAAGACCATGTCGCCGGCGACGATCGCCTGGCTGTAGGGCCCGAGCGCCGCCGGCGCGTTGTCGGTCGAGACTGCTCTCCTGCTCATGGGTGCGCTCCGTGGCCTGGGTCGTCGGTGGTGGGTCGTCGGTCGTCGGTCGTCGGTCGTCGGGGCGACGCTACGCGGACCTGCTGACGGACGCAAGCGGCGGTGGCCCGGATGAGAAGATGCAGGCCGTATGCGGCGCGCGGTCGACCTGTTCGAGTTCGAGGCCGGATCGGCCAGATCGCCGCTGGTCGAACGGGTGTGGCAGACGCGCAGCGTGCCGGAGAAGGCGTTCATCGCGGTCGCGGTCAGTCACTGGGAGATGGTCGTCACCCGGCAGGACGGACGGGCTGCGCTGACGATGCTCGGGCCTGGGACGCGGGCGACGACGGCACCGATCCCCGAAGATGCGGAGTTCTTCGGGATCCAGTTCAGCCACGGGGCGTTCATGCCGGTGCTCCCCCCAGGCAGACTCGTGGACAGTGCGATGACGTTCGATCCGTCGACACGATCCTCGGTCTGGCTCGACGGGTACCGGCTCGAGCTGCCCGGTCGCGACGATGTCGATTCGTTCGTGGCGGCGCTGGTGCGCAGAGAGCTGCTGGTCCGGGACCCGCTCGTCGCCGCGGCGGTGGAGGGCAGCGTGGAGGCGGTGTCCGCCCGGTCGGTCGAGCGGCGCGTGTCCCGAGCCACCGGGCTGACCCGCGGCGGCATCCGGCAGATCCTCCGCGCCGAGCGCGCGGTCACGATGCTCTCGGAGGGCGCGGCGCCGATCGACGTGGCGTTCGCGGCGGGCTACTCCGATCAGCCCCACCTGACGAGGTCGCTCAGGCGGTTCGCCGGGCAGACGCCGGCGGAGATCTCATCGGCTGCCGGCCGCGCCTGACCGGACAAGCGGCTGGCCTCGGCCACCGGGCGGAGCCCCGCGTCAAGGCCGGCCCAGTGCTCGATGTCGGTTTTGTTCAAGACGGCGCCGGCCGGGCCTGGTGAGATCTGCATCGCGTCGCGCCCGATGCGAGCCTGGCGCACCACAGATCAACCACTCACTCCGAAAGGTCACTCATGGGAGAACTCCTCGTTCACGAATTCATCACGCTCGACGGCGTGATCGACAACCCGGCCTGGAGCGCCGGGTATGGGTTCACCCCCGAGATGGGCAACGCGATCGGCGGGATCATGGGCTCGAGCGGGGCGCTGCTGATGGGGCGCACGACCTACGAGCTGTTCGCCCCCAGCTGGTCTGCACGGACGGAGGCCGAGGATCCCGGGGCCCCGTTCATGAACGAGTCACCCAAGTACGTGGTGTCGACCACGCTGCGCGACCCGGACTGGAACAACTCCACGGTGATCGGCGGATATGACGCCGAGAGGATCCGCTCGCTCAAGCGCGAGGTCGACGGCAACATCTACGTCAGCGGCAGCGGCAGGCTCGTGCGGGCACTCGTGGCCGATGGGCTGGTCGACGGACTCCACCTGTTCGTCTACCCGGTGGTGCTCGGGTCCGGCGCGCGGCTGTTCGACGACGGGATCCAGGCGAAGCTCCGGCTGCTCGACAGCGAGACCTACGACAACGGAGTGGTGCACCTGGCGTACGGGCCGGCCGTCTGAGCTGCGGGCGCGCTTGGCGGTCGGGTGGCCGGCGGTCCGGCGGTCCGGCGGTCGCGGTCGGCGGCGGCGTCGGCGGCCGGGCGGTCGGCGGGGCGGTCGGCGGCGGCCGGCGGCCAGGCGGCGGCGGCCACGCGTCGGGACGAAATGAGCGTCGGGGATGTCACTGCGGCCGGGCGGTCGGGCGGTGGCCGGGCGGTCGGGCGGTGGCCGGGCGGTGCCGGGCGGTCGCTGCGGCCGGCGGCGGCGGCGGCCTGGCGTCGGGCGGCGTGCTGGTGCGGCCGGCGGGGACGCGTGGGACGTGACGGCGGCTGGGACGCCGTCTAAGCCCGCCCGCGCCACTACTGGACACGCGTGGGGCGCAACGGCGGCTGGGACGCCGCGTCTGCCCGCGCGCCCGCCACCGCCGGCGCCCGGGTTGGCCGCCGCCTGAGCTCCGGACCTGCCGGGCGGCCGGACGGCCGAGCCGCCGCGGGCGGCCGAGCCGGCCGGGCGGCCGGCGGTCGGGCGGCCGGCGGCCGGGCGGCCGGCGGCCGGGCGGCCGAGTCGCCTGGGCGAGCCGAGGCGCCGGGGCGGCCGGGGCGCCGACCCGCCGGGCGAGCCGAGCCACCAACCCGCCCACCCGCCGCCCACGCCAATGCAGCGCCGTGAGCGATGATCTCGACCGAGATGGAGCTCACCGACGTCAACCGGGCCCGCCGGACGGGTGACCTTGTGGTTCTGGAGGGGTTTCACGCGGTCAAGCACGCAATCCGGTTCGGGGGCGAGATCCTCGGGGCGTGGACCGCCGACGCAGATGAGGTCAAGGATCTGGTCGCGCGGCTGGCCCCGGACGTGGCGATGGCGGTCGAGGTCGTCGATGCCGAGGCGCTCAAGCAGGTCGTGCCGCGCGGCCAGATCGTGGCCGTCGCCCGGCGCCCGCAGCAGGCCGATCCGGACACGGTGCTGGCCGGCGGCGGGCATGTGGTGCTGCTGGAGGACCCGCGGCATCTGGGCAACCTCGGGGCGGTGGTCCGGGTGGCCGCCGCCGCCGGCGCCGCGGCGGTGATGACCACCGGACGCCAGAACCCGTGGCACGCCGACGCGCTGCGCGGCAGCGCCGGTCTGCACTTCGCGCTGCCGGTTCATCGCATCCGCGAGATCCGCACCGGCGGGCGTGAGCTGATCGCGCTGGACCCGGGCGGCGATCCGCTCCTGCCAAGCGAGCTGCCCGCGGCCGCGGTCCTCGCGTTCGGGACCGAGCGCGACGGGCTGAGCGACGGGCTCCGGGCTGCGGCTCACCGCCGGGTGGCGTTGCCGATGGCCCCGGGAGTGTCGTCGTTGAACCTGGCCACCGCGGTGGCCGCGACTCTGTACGCGCTCAAGCTCACCGGCTGAGCTGTGTTCACATCGAGGGTGGATCTGGCCGGTCGGGCTGCGGGAGAATATTTCGTGTGCGACCGATGAGTTTCGAGTGGACGCCCGGTCTCAACGAGTGTCAACCATTCCTCAGGAGGATGCAGGCATGAGTACAACCGCAACTCAGCTGAAGGGCATCTCGCTGGTGTGTGTTCCGACCGTCGATCAGGACGGTGCGATCGCGTTCTATGAGTCGATCGGCTTCGAGAAGCGGACCGACACGCCGTTCGGCGGCGGCTACCGCTGGATCGAGGTCTACCTGCCCGAGAGCACGACCGGAATCGCGCTGGCGCCCCCGCCGCCCGGCTCGGAGCTGGTGCCGGTCAACACCGGGATCACGCTGACCACCGACGACATCGACGCCACCCACAGTGAGATGAAGGCCCGGGACGTCGACGTCGACGCCGAGGTCTCGCGGATGGGTGACCCCGTGCCGCCGATGTTCTGGTTCCGCGACCCGAGCGGACACACGCTGATGGTCGTGGAGGACCAGCGCTGAGCGTCAGCGTCCCTCCCGATGGCGAGTTCACCGGACTCGTCGAGCGCCACCGAGCCGAGCTCCATGCGCACTGCTATCGGATGCTCGGCTCGGTGTATGACGCCGACGACGCGCTCCAGGAGACGTTGCTGCGTGCGTGGCGCGGCGCGGACGGGCTGAGGAAGGCGAGCTCCGCGCGATCGTGGCTGTACACGATCGCGACCAACGTCTGTCTCACCGAGCTCGAGCGCCGCAAGCGACGCGTGCTGCCATACGACTTCGGGCCGGCGGCCGAGCCGCACGCGGTGCCGGGCGGGCCGCTCGCCGAGTCGACCTGGATCGAGCCCTACCCCGACGAGGCGATCGGGGTTCCCGCCGGCCGGGCCGCGCCAGAGGCGAGCTATGAGCAGCACGAGAGCGTCGAGCTGGCGTTCGTCGCGGCGATGCAGCACCTCGCCGCCAACCAGCGGGCCGTGCTGTTGCTGCGTGAGGTGCTCGGCTTCTCAGCCGAGGAGTCCGCGGGAATGCTCGGCACGACCGTCGCCTCGGTCAACAGCGCTCTGCAGCGGGCCCGTGGTGCGGTCAAGGCCCGCGTCCCGGAGCAGAGCCAGCAGTCGAACCTGCGCACGCTCGGCGACCGCGCGGTGGGAGAGCTCGTCGATCGATACGTCCACGCATGGGAGCACAACGACGTCGACGCATTCACCTCGCTGCTCGTCGCCGACGCGAGCTTCGCCATGCCGCCGCTGCGCAGCTGGTACACGCCGCGTGACACGATCGCCATCTGGGCGCGCGAGACGTCGATGTCAGGAGCCTGGCGCTGGCGTGCGATCCGCACCCGGGCCAACGCCCAGCCCGCTCTGGCCTTCTACTCCTGGGATGAGGCGCGCGCCACCCATCTGCCGTTCGCCCTCAACGTCCTCACGCTCCGCGGCGACCTGGTCCGCGATGTCACCGCGTTCATCGTCCGCTCGATCGAGGCCGCCGATCCCGAGGCCTACGAGCGCTTCCCCGAGCAGCCGATGGACGAGCGCCGGCTGGTCGGGACGTTCCGGCGCTTCGGGCTTCCCGACAGCCTCAACTGAGCGGAGCCGCAGACCGAGAGCGCCACCCAGCTGCGCGGAGCGGTCAGCGAGTCGTGGTGGCGAGCTTGACGCCCAGCCCGACGAACGACGCCGCGAACAGGCGACGAGCTCGCCGGACGACCTTCGGGCGCTCGATCACATGCCGGCGGAGCGCGGACGCGGCGACTCCGTAGACGACGAACACGACGAACGTCATCGCCATGAAGACGCCGCTGAGCGCCAGCAGCCGCGCCAGCTGGTGCGGGGCGTGCGGCGGGACGAACTGGGGCAGGAAGGCGAAGAAGAAGACGGTGAGCTTGGGATTGAGCAGGTTGGAGAGCATCGCGGACCCGATCACCCTCGCCGGCGACCGCGGGGGCTGCTCATCCTCGACGACGAGCTCGCTGCGGTCACGCCAGGTGACGATCGCCATGAACAGCAGGTAGGCGACCCCGGCGATCCGCAGCGCGTCGAAGGCGACGCCGCTGGCACGCAGGAGCGCTGCGGTGCCCGTCACCGCCGCTATCAGGTGCGGGACGATCCCCAGCGTGCAGCCGAACGCCGCGACGCCACCGGCGCGGGCCCCTCGGGAGAGGCCGGCGGACAGCGTGATCAGCGCCCCGGTGCCGGGCATCGCGACGATGATCAGCGACGTCAGCAGGAACGCGAGGCTCACCCACGCGAGCTTACGCTTTGCCCGAGCCGCGCCGTCCGGCAGCCGGCGATCGACGAGGTCAGGAACACGCCCGGCGCTTCACGCAGTCGCTCCAGCGGGATCGGCTCCTCGCGCGCGGATGGCTCGGCGGCCAGGCGGTGGGCGCGGGTGACGCCGGGCAGGATGCGCCCGTCGGCGGGTGGGGTGATCCACGCCCCCGCTTCGACGATCCAGACGTTGGCGTAGGCGGCCTCGAGGATGGAGTGGTCGCCGTCGAGCAGCAACGGAACCGCGCCGGGCCTCACCTGGGCGAGCGCGTCGAGCAAGCCGCGATCGCTCCACTTGTCGGCGCCGAGGCCGCCGGGGAGAACAAACGGCGCAAGCGCCACGGCCGTGTCCGGTCCGACCGCCGCACGGACCGCGGAGACGGTGGTCCTGCCGTCGGCGGTGGCCGCGATCCGCATCCGCGCGCGCTGCCCGCCGGTCCCGGCGACCGCTCGGTCGATCTCGGCGCGGACCTCACTGCCGAGGTCGTGACCGTAGAGGCGCCGGAGGCTCTCGCCCAGCCGCTCCAGATGCTCGTCGAGCGCGACCGGGTGGCCGTTCTGCACGAGCACCGTCTCGAACACGCCGGCGTCCGGGTCAGGGCGGCGGCCGTACGCGAGCGCCCGCAGGATCGATGGCGACCCCCTCCGCGAGGGCCGCAGGATCGATGGCGACCCCTTCCGCGAGGGCGAGCGGGCTGGTCCATGCGACCCGACCGGCGAGCGCCCCCGCGGGGCCTCCAGCCGTCCCCCGATCGCCTTCAGAGGCCCTGCGGCCTTCGCCAGCGCCTCGGCCAGCTCGAGCTCGGGATCGGAGTCGGCGACGATCCCGCCCCCGGCGCCGAACCAGATCCGTCCGTCGGCGAGCTCGAAGGTCCGGATGGCGACGCTGAGCTCGAGCCCCGTGACCGGGCCCGCGATCCCGATGGCCCCGGTATAGAGCTCGCGCCGTGACCCCTCGAGCTCGGAGATCACCTTCATCGCCTGGACCTTCGGCGCGCCGGTCACCGAGCCCGGTGGGAAGGTCGCGCGCAACAGCGCCCCGTCCCCCACGCCGTCACGCAACCGGCCGGAGACCTCGCTGACCAGGTGCCAGACGCCGGCGTGCGCCTCCACTCGCCGCTCGTGCGCGCGCACCGATCCGAAGCGGCTGACCCGGCCGAGGTCGTTGCGCATCAGGTCGACGATCATCACGTGTTCGGCCGCGTCCTTGGCCGACGCCTCGAGCTCGTCGCGCGCAGCTGCGGCATCGGCGAGATGATCGGTGCGGGGCCGCGTGCCCTTGATCGGGTCGGTGCTCACCCGGTCGCCGCTGCGGCGCAGGAACCGCTCCGGCGACAGGCTCACCGCGCCATCCACCCAGGCCCCGAACCGGGAGCCACCGCCCTCGATCGCCGAGCAGAACAGCTCGAGCCCATCGCCGTCGTAGGCCCCCTCCAGCCGCAGGCAGAGGTTGGCCTGAAACAGCTCACCGGCGGCGATCCTCTCGCGGCACTCGGCCACCGCCGCGACGTGCCCGGCCGCGCCGTTGCCCGCGATCCGCAGCGGCGAGAGTGTCCCGACGCGCCGCGGCGCGGGCGGCGGTGGACCGGCCAGGCGCGCGCCCCACAGCTCGCGCCGCGCGGTCAGCGCGCCGTCACGCGCGGGCGTCCACAGCTCCTCGAACCACCACCCGTCCTCATCCCGGACGACGAGGTGGTCATAGAACGCCAGCGAGAACCGCGGTCGGGGGACCGGCGCGGGCGGATCGGGCCAGAGCTCCTCCACCTCGCGGCCCAGCCCGTAGCCCAGCCAGCCGACCCAGCCACCGCCGACTCGCACCCGGCCCGAGTCCAGCCGCGGCAGCGCATCGAGCAGGGCGAACACGTTATCCCCGGGCCTGGCCACAGCCACCGGACAAGACCCCAGGATGGCCCGGGACTCCATCCACTCCCCCACGAGCGCGACCGGGCGCGCGTCCTCGCGCAGCCACCGCACCGCCTCCGCCGGCGCCAGATCGCCGCCCATGCGATGGCGCCGGGCCACCCAGCCCTCGGGCAGCTGCGCGGTCTCAGCGCTCAGGGTCTGGGGGTCTGTGGCCACGCGATCGTCACCTCGGCTTCCGGGGTGAAGCTAACCGCACGCGCGGTTACCCTCCGGCGATGGGCGCGACGGTGACGATCGAACCGTGGGGCAGCGACGACCTGCCGCTGCTGCAGCGGCTGATGGGTGACCCGCGGATGACCGAGCACCTCGGAGGCCCGGAGAGCCCGGAGAAGCTGCGGGAGCGCCAGGGCCGCTACGAGCACGCCGAACCGGGGGACCGGATGCTCAAGATCGTCGAGGAGCCGAGCGGCGCAGGCGCCGGCTGGGTCGGCTACTGGACGAGACAGTGGCATGAGGCGGCGGTCTATGAGATCGGCTGGATGGTCGTGCCCGAGTTCCAGGGCCGTGGGATCGCCGTGGCCGCGACCACCCAGGCGGTGCAGCTCGCCCGAGGCGACGGCGGTCACCGCTTCATGCACGCCTTCCCCCACGTGAGCAACGCGCCGTCGAACACGATCTGCCGCAGGCTCGGGTTCGAGCTGCGTGAGACGTGTGAGTTCGAGTTCCCCGAGGGGAACATCATGAACTGCAACGACTGGCGCCTGGACCTCCGCGCTTAGACCCGCGGGAAGTGGCACGAGCGGACCGAGACGTCCAGAGCGGGAGACCGGCTCGTCGGCGATGTACTTCTGCGACGAGGTGGCGCCGCTGGTCCAGGCGACCGCGGGCTCGCCGCTCACGGCGACATCGAGGTCGTGCTTTCGCCCCATCTACCTGGTCTCAGAACGCGCCGGCTGCCTGGATGGCGGCGCCGACCGGTGACCTGGAGCGTGTCTGCACCGCCGGCGGGCGCGCGCAGCGGCTCGGTCTGTCACCCTCGGGACGCAATGACGGGGGTAAGCACCGAGTCGGCGGCGACGAGATGGTGGTCGCTGGAGCGTGGACCCGGGGAGACCCTGCGCGGTGCACTGGAGCGGACGCTGCGCGAGGCGATCGTCGACGGAGCGCTGCGGCCAGGCGTCGCGTTGCCCTCCTCTCGGACGCTGGCAACGGAGCTCGGGGTCTCACGCGGTGTGGTCACCGACGCGTACGACCAGCTGGTGTCGCAGGGATTCCTGATCGTCCACGCCCGCTCAGCGCCCGTGGTGGCGCCGCTGATGGCCTCTCCCCCGTCGGCGCCGACGCGCCCACCGGCGCACCGGCTGCCGCTGTACGACCTGTCGCCGACGACTCCGGACGTCAACCTCTTCCCGCTCAGCCGCTGGCTGGCGACGGCGCAGCGCGTCGCGCGCAGGGGCGGGCAATTGGTGCTCGACTACCGCGAGTCCCAGGGCGAACCCGCTCTGCGCGAGGCTCTCGCTGACCATCTCGGGCGTACTCGGGGGGTGATCGTCGACCCCGACCACCTGATCATCACCCAGGGAACCGCCCAGAGCGTCGATGTCATGCTGCGCGTCCTCCGCGCTCGGGGCGCACGCAAGCTGGCCGTCGAGAATCCCTCGCACAACCGCCAGCAGGATCGAGTCCTCGCCGCCGGGCTGACGCTCGTTGCCCAGCCGGTCGACGCGGGCGGGCTGGTCGTCGGTGATCTCGACGCCGACGCCGTGCTGGTGACTCCGGCTCATCAGTTCCCGACCGGGCTGGTGATGAGCGCGGACCGCCGCCGGGCGCTGCTCGGCTGGGCGCGCCATCGCGGGGCGCTCGTCATCGAGGACGACTACGACGCTGAGTTTCGCTACGACCAGGAGCCTGTCCGAGCGCTGCAGGGGCTCGCGCCCGATCTCGTGGTGCAGATGGGGACCGTCTCCAAGACGCTCGCGCCGGCCCTGCGGCTGGGCTGGCTGACCACTCCACCGGATCTGGTCCAGCAGGCGACCTGGCAGAAGTGCCTGACCGACGACTTCTCGCCCGTGCTGAACCAGCTCACGCTCGCGGAGTTCCTGCGCAGCGGCGACTATGACCGTCATATCCGTCGGGCGCGCCGGGCCTATCGCGTTCGCCGGGACCGATTGCTCGACGCTCTGGCCTCAGAGCTCCCCGAGCTGCCGGTGACCGGCGTGGCCGCCGGTGTCCATGTCCTGCTCCGACTGCCGGATGAGGTCGATGATGGCGCGGTGGCCGCAAAGGCGTGGGAAGCCCGCGTGCTGATTCCGCCACTGTCTGACTTCTACGCCGGGCCTGCGCTCACCAGAGGGCTGGTGGTGGGCTACGGCCGCCTTCACGAATCGGCGGTCGAACCGGCGATCAAGGCGCTCGCCGCCGCGGTGCGGGCCATCGTCGACCTGTGAACGCAGGCGGCCATGGTCAGCTGGCGGTCACGCCCGGCACCAGACCATCGTCCAGTTCGGCTGCCACGACCGCCCCTCGTCGAACGAGAACGACTGCCTCCAGTGCGGCGACCGCGAGGCGACCTCGCTCCACTCGTAGCGCACCTTGAGCGGGCGACCGTCCAGAAGGTCGTCGCACTCGAACACGCCATGGTCGCCGTCGAAGCTGCCGACCACCGGCGTGTCAAGGTCGCCGGGGGCGGCCGTGGACGCCCACCAGATCTTCCAGGACCGCGCCACCGGGTCGAATAGCCGGAGCGCGACCGCCTCCCACCCCGAGCGCCCCGGGAACGTCGGCGATCGGTAGCGATCGACGTTGCCCAGCCCGGCGAGCACGGGCTCGGTCTCCACCGAGGAGCTGAACTGCACCCAGTCGTCGCTCCCCGGCGTCAGCGGCGAGGCCAGCCTGCGGTTGGTCACCTCCCAGCGGCCGAACAGGAAGTCGAAGTCGTGGCGCCCGTCGTGCTCGGATGACTCCATGACGATCACAGCCCGCAGCGCCGGGTCGGTTGCAGTCGGAGGCTGTCGACGGGTCCCGCAGCACCCGGCCAGCCGGCGCAGACGGAGATGATCGCCGACTGTGCGGCGTTGATCTCCGCCTGCGCCCGGCCGGGATAGCCGGTACACCACGCGACGACGTTGACGTCGTCACGCACCGGCAGGGCTGGGAACCCGTTTTGTGAATGCTCGGTCACCATGCATGCGAGCACCGCGCCGCCGCGTGCCCGCAGCGCCGGCACGATCTCACCTTCGAAGAAACCGAGATCCGCCTCGCTCTGGATGGGCACGACGGTCACGGTCACGGTCACGGTCCCGCGGTCGCCTCCATCGCCCGCCGTGGCCGGGTGGCGCCCGGTGGCGGGCCTGAACCCGCTGCCCTCCCAGGCGGGCCGCAGCAGCAGCACATCGTCTGAGTCGACCATCGTCGCGTTCGCCGCGTCGCGGTGGCGCCTCCACACCGGACCGTAGTAGAACCGCTCGAGCGCCTGGGTGCGAGCTTCCATGTCGGAGAAGGAGCGCAGCCAGACGAACTTGTCGCCGTCGTCGAGGTCACGAAACGTGCCGATGATCCGCATTCCGCACTCCTCCTGGGCCTCGACCAGCTCGGCCTCGAACAGGTCGATCAGCTCGTCTCGAGCCCCGGGCTTCAGTGTGTACTGGCGTAACTCGATGATGCTCACCGCCGGCAGTGTGCAGCGGTTCGGGCGGCCGGCCTAGAGCCAGTGACTCGGATATGGACCGGGCCAGCCCACCGCTCCCTGGCCCGGTCAGATCATGGGGCTCTGGCCCTCACCGGCGGCAGCGGCGTCCGGACGACTCATCGGACGGGCGCTCGGTGTCGACGGGCACCGTCCCGGTGCTGGGCAGCTACGGCACGCCGCGCCCGACACCCGGACACGATCCCACGATTGCCCTGTCGCCGAGCGTCAGCCGCCTGCGCGAACTCCGATCCCCGGATAGTTGAGGACGAAGCCGGCCTCATCGAACGCGATGTCGGCCCGGAAGTCGTCGGCGCTGAACCGCACCAGCCGATCGCCGAGCGGCTCGTAGCGCTGCTCGGACGCATGCACGGTCAGCGACGGTACGTCGACCCAGCGCATCAGGTAGTCCCGCGGCGGTCCGGGCACGAGCAGCCGGTCGCGCAGCACGGGGAGCGAGTTGAAGAGCGGCGAGAAGCCGAGATCGAAGAAGTCAGCACCGTGGAGCGCCACGTCGAGCTCGCGATCTCCGACAACCTCCAGGGAGAGCACATCGGCGCGCAGCATGTAGCGCAGCTCGTAGCTCACCCCGAGCTGGGTCCCGCGCGCGAGCAGGCCGCCGTCGACACGTTGCACGTGCGCGACCTCCATCCGCTGCTCACCGTCACCGACCCATGCGAGCGTCGTCACCACGACAGTCACCGTATCGGGTGACAGGTGTCGATTTTCGGCCGGCTCATACGTCTCCCTGTCAAACCCCGACAGGAGGATCACGATGCAATCGTTCACTCGGTGGGTCCTGACCCATCGCCGGCTGGTCGTCGCCGCGTGGGTGCTGCTCACCCTCGGCGGCATGGCGACTGCCGGGGCGGCGAGCCGGGCACTCTCCCAGGACTACTCGGTCCCGGGACGCGAGGGCTGGCAGACCAACCGGGTCATCGCCCACACGTTCCATACCGGCGGCAACAGCCCGCCCCTGCTCGTCGTCGTGACCCTCCCTCACGGGACGCCATTCTCCTCTCAGCGAGTTCGGCGCGGCCTGCAAGCGGTTCAGAGCCGGATCCACACCGTCGCACCCGCCGCGCGCGTCGCGTCGTTTGCCTCAACCGGGAGCCGTGCGTTTGTCTCCGCCGACGGCCGGACGACGTTCGTGGTCGCCTACCCGCCGCCGGATGCGCACAGCTTCGGGCAGAGTCCCAAGGTGGCCAGGGCGGTGAGCCGGGCGCTCGCGGGGGTGACGGTGGCGGGGGCGCGGGTTCGTGTCACCGGCCTGGACGCGCTCCAGAACTCGACCGGTCAGAGCAGCGGCCCGGGCGTGCTCGCCGAGAGCATGATCGGCGGCATCGGTGCGCTGGTCGTGCTCGTGTTCGTGTTCGCGTCGCTGCAGGCCCTCCTGCCGATCCTGGTGGCGGTCGCGTCGATCATGACCACGTTCCTGGCGGTCTGGGCGCTCACCAAGGCCACCGAGGTGTCGGTGCTCGTCGAGTTCATCATCGCGCTCGTCGGACTGGGTGTCGCGATCGACTACTCACTGCTGGTGGTGGTCCGCTGGCGGGAGGAGCGAACCCGCCACGACCGCGAGCAGGCAGTGGTCCGCGCGATGGAGCACGCCGGCCGATCGGTCGTGTTCAGCGGTACGACGGTCGCAGTCGCCCTGCTTGCATTGGTCGCGCTCCCGGTCCCGTTCCTGCGCAGCGTCGGGATCGCAGGGCTACTGATCCCGCTGGTGAGCGTGCTCGCGACGATCACGCTGCTGCCGATCGTGCTCTCCCGCTGGGGCGATCGGCTGGAGTGGCCCCACCGGCGCACCGAGAGCCGACCGAGCGTCGCCTGGATGGCGATCGCGCGGGCGGTCGTCCGGCGCCGCGGGACCGCGGCGGTGCTCGCCTCGGCCGTGCTCGTCGCGCTCGTCGTGGCGGCGACCGGGATGCGGCTCGGCGCCAGCAGCGGCAACCCGAACGCGATCACGCACTCAGGCGCTGCCCGGTCGGGTTTGCTCGAGCTTGAGCGCTCCGGGATCGGCGCCGGCGCATTGACGCCCGTGGAGGTCCTCGCGCCGCGGGCGGACAGCGCCCGGCTGAGTACGGCGCTCGCACGGGTGCCCGGCGTCCAGGGCGCCGTGGCGCCGACCGGAGCGGCATGGCACTACGGCGCTCTCGCGCTGATCGACGCGTTGCCCGTCGACACCGACTCCTCGGCCCCGGGCCGTGCCACGCTGCGCGACCTCCGTGGGGTCGCTCACCACCTCTCCGACGGCGGGGATCAGGTGCGGGTGGGCGGGATCATGGCGCAGAACCAGGACTTCATCTCCGCCGTGTACGGCGGGTTTCCGCTGATGGTGGCATTGATCGCGACGATCACGTTCGTCCTGCTGGCGCGGGCATTCCGGTCAGTGCTGCTGCCGCTGAAAGCCGTGGTGCTCAACATGATCAGCGTCGCGGCGGCGTGGGGGGTGGTGACTCTGGTCTGGCAGGACGGGATCGGCTCGGACGCGATCTGGGGCATACCCGCCAGTCACTCGATCCCGTCGTGGATGCCCATCATGATCTTCGCGTTCCTGTTCGGCCTCTCGATGGACTACGAGGTGTTCATCGTCTCGCGCATCCGCGAGGAGTACGACCGCACCGGCTCGACCCCGCGAGCGGTCGTGGGCGGTGTCGGCCGGACGGGCCGCCTGGTGACCAGCGCGGCGCTGATCCTGTTCCTCACGTTCGTCGCGATGGCATCGGGACCGCAGACCGAGCTGAAGATGCTCGCCACCGGCCTCGCCGCCGGAATCGTGATTGACGCGACGTTGATCCGAGCCGTCCTGGTGCCCGCGCTGGTGTCGCTCCTCGACGGCTGGAACTGGTGGTTGCCTCCGAGCGCTGCGCGCGTGCTGCGCGTCGCTGCGTCGCGTCCGGGCATCCAACGCGCTCCGTGACCGGTGCCCGTCCCCACCGGTTGCGCGGCCGGTGTCGATTTCCGCGCACGCCGTTCGTCTGGTACACGACACAGTCACCCACAGGAGGAACTCATGAAGTACATGTTGCTGATTCATCAGGGCACCACCCCGACTCCCGACGATCCCGAGGCTTGGGAGAAGCTGGGCGCCGAAGGACAGCAGGCGATCTGGGCCGGCTACCAGGAGCTCAACCAGACGGCCGGCGTCACACCCGGGGTGCGGATGGCGCCGCCGGCGATGGCGACCACGGTTCGCGTGCAGGACAGTCAGACGCTGACCACCGACGGCCCGTTCGTCGACACCAAGGAGGCGCTCGCCGGCTACCTGTTCTTCGAGGCCGACGATCTCGACGAAGCCATCGAGTTGGCGTCCAAGATCCCTCCGGCGCGGCTCGGCGGCGCGATCGAGATCCGTCCGATCGTGGAGAGCTAGCCATCCTCGAGGATGTCTTCCATGACCAGTGGGGGCGCGTCCTTGCTGCGCTGATCGGCTTCCTCGGCGACTTCGACCTCGCCGAGGAAGCCGCGCAGGAGGCGTTCACCAGCGCCGCCGAGCGCTGGCCCCGCGATGGCGTGCCGAGCAACCCGGCAGCATGGCTGATCACCGCGGCTCGCAACCGGGCGATCGATCGCATCCGGCGTGAGCGGACGCTGGCCGAGAAGACCCGCCTGCTCGAGGTGCCCACGATCGCCGAGGACCAGATGGACGACACGACCTTCTCCGACGAGCGGCTCGAGTTGCTGTTCACGTGCTGTCACCCGGCGCTCGACCTGGAGGCGCAGGTGGCGCTGACGCTGCGGACGCTCGGCGGTCTCACGACGCCCAAGATCGCCAGCGCGTTCCTGATCCCCGAGGCGACGATGGCGCAGCGCCTCGTGCGAGCCAAGCGCAAGATCAAGACCGCGGGCATCCCCTTCCGGGTGCCTCCTCCCCACCTGTTGCCCGACCGGCTCGCCGCGGTGCTCGGAGTGGTCTACCTGATCTTCAACGAGGGCTGGTCTGGCCGCGGGCCGCTGGCAGCCGAGGCGCTCGGGCTCGGGCTCGCACTGACCGAGCTGATGCCCGACGAGCCCGAGACCCACGGCCTGCTGGCGCTCATGCTGCTGCATGACTCACGCCGGTCCGCGCGTCTGCGCGACGGTGAGCTAGTCACACTCGCCGAGCAGGATCGCGATCTCTGGGACCACGACCAGCTGGCTCGGGGCCGCCTCGAGGTCGACCGCGCGCTCGCACTGCGCGGCCGCGGCGTCTACACCCTGCAGGCAGCCATCGCCTCTCTGCACGCCGGGCCCGAGCCCGACTGGGCCCAGATCGCCGAGCTATACGGCGAGCTCTCGCGCCTCACCGCCTCGCCCGTGGTCGAGCTCAACCGGGCCGCCGCAATCGCGGAGGCCGGTGACCCCCGGACGGCGCTCACGATCCTCGATGGCCTCGAGCTCGACGACTACCGCTACCTGCACTCCACCCGCGCCGAGGTCCTGCACCACCTCGGCCGCGACGATGCCGCGTGCGCGCACTACCGGCGCGCCGCCGAGCTGACCCCGGACGACATGGAGCGCCGGCTGTTCGAGCGTCGGATGACCGCGTTCGCAGAAGGCGCGCGCACGTGACCGAGGGCGCCGGCGAGCTGCGCGTCATCGGACACGTCCAGTCGCCGATCCGGTCGCCGCGCGATGCGCCGCTGCAGGGCGACGAGGGCGCGCCGCCCGCCTGGATCTCGCTCTGTGACTGGGCGGCGCCGGCGCTGCACGGCCTGGCGGCGGGCGACGAGGCCATGGTCCTGACCTGGCTGCACCTGGCCGACCGAGACACGCTGCGCGTCCATCCACGCGGAGACCGGCGCAATCCTCTCACCGGGGTGTTCGCCACGCGCTCCCCCGACCGCCCCAATCCGATCGGCCTGCACCGCGTGACGATCCGTCGCATCGACGGCCTTCGTCTGGAGGTCCTCGGGCTGGAGGCGATCGACGGGACGCCGATCCTCGACATCAAGGCGGCTCTGCGGGCGGACACTTGACAGTCTGTAGCTAACCGTTATCCTAACCAACGGTTAGCTAAGGATGTCGCCCCAGAACACAGATCCCACCTCGCTTCCGCATCCGGCGTACCAGCTGCGAATCGTCCAGGAGGTGTTGCTCGCGCTCCTGGCACGCGAGCCGGCACACGCGTACAAGCTGCGCGCTCGGCTGGCGCTGGCGCTCGGACCGCTGGCGGCATCGATGAACGACGGGCACGTGTACGTGACGCTCACCCGCCTGGAGAAGGCGGGGCTGGTCAGCTCCGCACACGTCGCCCAGGCCGACCGGCCCAGTCGCAAGGTCTATGAGCTCACCGACGCCGGCCGTGAACGACTCACGAGCTGGCTTCAGGAGACGAGCTGGCCCGGACCGGCGCCGGCCGAGTTCCATCTCAAGCTCGTCGCCGCCGCGGCGGCCGAGCTGGCCGATCCGGTCGGGCTGGTGGATCGCCAGCGCGGCGAGCTGCTGGCCGGCCTTTCAGAGGCACAACGGGCGGCTCTGGCCGAACCCGAGAACTCGGTCGCCGCGCTGCTGCTCGAGGGCGTGGTGCTCCGGCTGCAGGCCGACCTGCAATGGCTCGAGGAATGCGCGCGGTTCTGGAACGCGAGAAAGGGATGAGAGATCGGATGAGCAGCTCACTGCTATCGACACGCGGCCTGCGCAAGGACCACGGTCAGGGCGCGACGGTGGTGCACGCGGTCGATGACGTCGACCTGGACGTCGCCTCCGGTGAGTGCGTCGCGATCGTCGGCCCGAGCGGCTGTGGCAAGTCCAGCCTGCTCTATCTGCTCGGCGGCCTGGAGCGGCCGACCGCGGGCACGATCCAGCTGGACGGGGACCGCATCGAGTCGCTGCCCGAGGGCCGGCTCGCGCGCCTGCGTCGCGGCACGATCGGGTTCGTCTTTCAGGGTTTTGAGCTCGTGGATGAGCTGACCGCCGTGGAGAACGTCGAGCTGCCGGCGCTGCTCGCGCGGTCCTCTCCACGCAGCGCTCGGCGCCGCGCTCTGGAGCTGCTGGACCAGGTCGGGCTCACCGACCGCGCCGACCACCTTCCATCAGAGCTATCGGGCGGCCAGCGCCAGCGGGTGGCGGTGGCGCGGGCGATCGCCAACGACCCGGCGATCGTGTTCGCCGACGAGCCGACGGGAAACCTCGACAGCGCCGCCACCGCGGACGTGCTCCGGCTGCTGCACGAGCTGCGGCAGACAGGCCTGACGCTGGTGATCGTCACCCACGACTCCCGGATCGCGGCGACGGCCGACCGCCTGATCACGATGCGCGACGGACGTCTGGTGGACGAGACGAGGCTGTCGGGCGGCACCGGCCGCAGCCTCGGCGAGATCACCGGACTCGGAGCCGGATCGTGAGCGGGCGCCTCCGTGTGATCTGGCGCCTGGCCCGCGGCGATCTGCGGCGGCGCAAGGGCCAGTCGCTGCTGCTCGCGCTGGTGATCGTGATCACGACGGGTACGCTCACCCTCGCGCTCGGCCTGCGCCACGTCGGTCAGGACTCATTCGCGTCGACTCGGGCGACCACGCGCGGCCCCGACGTGGTCGTCGCCATCGGCCCGGGCACCGGGCGCCGGCCGGTCTCCGCCACGCGGTTCGCCGGGCTGCTCCGTGCGGCCGCTGTCCGCGACGCGCTGGGGCCGCTCCCGCTCGCATTCGTTCGTCTGACGGCCCGCGCAGTGAACGTCCCGGTCCAAGCCGAGGGCCGGACGGCACGCGCCACCGCGATCGACCGCCCGAAGGTCGTGGCCGGAAGCTGGGTGCGAGATGGTGGGGTGGTGCTCGAGCGCGGCCTGGCCGCGACCCTGGGGTTGACGGTCGGGGACCAGATCCACCTCGGAGATCACCGGTTCACGGTCGCTGGGATCGCCATCTCGACCGCGCAGCCGTTCTATCCCGCGCAGGTCCCGGGCGTCGTGTGGCTGCCGGCCGCCGCCGCCCGCAGCCTCGCCACTCGCGCGGTCCCGCTCGGTTACCTGCTCGAGTTGAAGTTCGCCCGGCCCTCCCAGGCCGACCGCTTCCTCATGTCGGCTCCGGTCAACGCGTTCGCGCGTCACGTCCACCGCGACCGCCAGGAGTTCGAGTTCACCACGTCGTCGTTCATCCGCCACGACGATCACAAGCTCGTCGCGCTCAACGAGAAGGTGCTCCTGTTCGGTAGCTGGCTGTTGTCGATCCTCGCCGTCACCAGCATCGCGATCCTGATCGGAGGACGGATGGCGGAGCAGTCACGGCGGGTCGGGATACTCAAGGCCGTCGGAGCCACGCCTGGTCTGGTCACGCTCGTGCTGCTCTCCGAGACGCTGTTGATGGCGCTCGGCGGAGCGGTCATCGGACTGATCGGCGGAAGTCTGCTCGCCCCCTCGTTCGCCGGCCCCGGCGCCGGGTTGCTGGGCAGCCCGGGCTCGGCGCAGATCGACCTGGCCGATGCAGGCGTGGTCCTGGCGATCGCGGCGATCATCGCCGGCGCGTCGACCCTCGGGCCGGCGATCCGCGGCGCCCGCGTGAGCACGGTGGCGGCGCTCACCGGGACCCTCCCCTCTCGCCGGCGCCGGCGCCGTCTGCTGGGGATCTCCGCGCGCCTGCCGGCACCGCTGTCGCTGGCGATGCGCCTCGTGGGCCGTCAGACCCGCCGCACCACATTCAACATCCTCGGTCTGATGGTGGCCGTCGCGATGGTCGTCGCGTCGATCATGGTGCAGCACAATCTGGATCTGACCACCCCGGCATCCGGATATGTGCCGCCGATCACCCACAACGCGGACGCCAGCGGCGCCGACCATGTCCTGATCGCGCTCAGCCTGATCCTTGTGACGCTCGCGGCCACCACCGCCGCCTTCACCGCGTGGGCGACGGTGCTCGACGCGCGCCGCTCAAGTGCTCTGGCGCGCGCCCTGGGGGCCACACCGCGTGAGGTGAGCGCCGCATTGACGACCGCCCAGCTGCTGCCGGCACTGGTTGCCGCGAGTGCCGGGATCCCGGCGGGGTTGCTGCTCTACCAGCTCGCCGGAGGCCACCTGTCCGAGGCGCCACCGCCACTGCTGTCGCTGATCGCGGTGATCCCGCTCACCCTGCTGGTGGTGGCCGGGCTGACCACGCCGGCCGCGCGGCTGAGCGCACGACGTCCTGTCGCCGAGGTGCTGCGGGCCGAATAGCCGCGTGTGCGCGGTGAGCGGCACGCCGACGCCCGCGTCCGGCGGCGGCCGAACTGCTTGAGACGGCACGGCCAGGGCAAACTGGGGAGGATGAGCATCGAGGACGAGCCGTTCCCGAATTCCCATCTGCCTCGCGGGACGGGTCAGGCGGTCCTACCGCCGGTCGGCCTCGAGATGGCCCCCACCGAGCAGGTCCGCCTGCTCTACAGCCTCAGCGACCCGGCGCTGTCAGAGCTGGAGCTCGACGAGTTCCTCGACGAGTTGCTGGCTCGCGTGCAAGAGGCGCTATCGGTCGACACCGTCGCCATCCTGCTGTTTGAAGACGCGAGCCAACAGCTCGTCGCGCGGGCCGCCCGAGGGCTCGAGGAAGAGGTCGAGCGCGGCGTGCGGATCCCGATCGGGCGGGGGTTCGCTGGTCGCATCGCCGCCGAGCGGGTCGCCATCTTCATCGCCGACGTGAATCACGCGGACATCCTCAACCCGATCCTGCGCCAGAAGGGCATCCGGTCGCTGCTCGGCATCCCGCTGATCGTCGAGGGCTCGCTGATCGGCGTGCTCCACGTCGGCTCGCTGACCCCGCGCGAATTCGGTCCGACGGACCTGGCGGTGTTGCAGGTGGCGGCGGTACGTGCCGCCCCGGGCATCGAGCGGGCGCAGCTGCTCTCGGCCCTGCGGCATGAGCAGCGCGTGGCGATGGTCCTGCAACGCAGCCTGCTCCCCAAGCAGCTGGTGGAGCCGGTCGGTGTCTCGGTCGGGGCGCGCTACGTCCCCGCCAGCGACGAGGTCGGCGGCGACTGGTACGACATGTTCGAGCTCGGCGGAGGCCGGCTCGGCATCGCGATCGGCGACGTCGTGGGTCACGGAGTACGAGCGGCGGCGCTCATGGGTCAGCTCCGCACCGCGTTGCAGGCCTATGCGCTTGAGGGGACGGAACCGGGCCGCACGCTCGTGCTCGTCGACCGCTTCGTCCAGGCGCTGCCGGACTTCGCAATGGCCACGGCGGCCTACGCAGTGCTGGACCCGGACACCGGCAAGGTCCAGCTCGCCAGCGCGGGTCATCTGCCACCACTGGTGGTGGGCGGGGACGCACCCCGCGTTGTCGAGCTCACGCCAGCGCCGCCCCTGGGCGCCTTCCCCTACGGCCATTGCAGCGAGCAGGAGATCACCCTCGCGCCGGGCGAGACGCTCGTCTTCTACACCGACGGCCTGATCGAGCGTCCCGGCATTCCGCTCACCCAGAGCATCGAGGCGATGCTCGAGCTGCTCGGCCACGAGACGGCCGTCGACGACCTCTGCCAGCTCGCCATCCAGCACCTGGTGCCGCTGGAGGGGCTGCGCGACGACGTGGCGCTGATCGCCATCCAGAACAGCCCGGTGCCGGACGAGCTCATGCTGGAGTTTCCGGCAGAGCCCCGTGTCCTGTCCGAGGCGCGTCGAACCCTGCGGCGGTGGTTGCGCCACATGGGAGCGGACGAGGACCAAGCGGCTGAGATCACGCTCGCCGCCAGCGAGGCGTGTGCGAACGCCATCGAGCATGCCTACTCTCCCGCGCCGGCGCGCTTCACGCTGCACGCCCGGGTGAGCGAGGGCGAGGTGACACTCACCGTCCGTGACAGCGGACAGTGGCGCGAGCCGCGCGGTGAGCTTCGCGGCCGCGGGCTGACGATCATGAAGGCCGCGATGCACGACGTCGAGGCGAACACCTCCTCAGGAGGGACTGAGATCATCATGCGCCGGCGACTGCACCCATGAACATCGGGGACGTGCAGTTCACGCACCAGGCCGGTATCCTGATCGCGCAGCTGACCGGCGAGATCGACCTCTCGAACGCTGGATCGATCGGGCAGGCGATCGCCGAGACCACGTCCAACCAGGAGGCGGGCGTGGTTCTGGACCTGAGCGCGCTGCGCTACCTGGACAGCGCCGGCATCCAGTTCCTGTTCAAGCTGCGCGAGCAGCTCAGCATCCGCGGCCAGAGCTTTGCCCTGGTGTTGCCCGCGAAGTCGGCGAGCAACGACGCGCTGCGGCTTGCCGGCGTCACCCTCCACGTCGGGACCTTCGAGACCCGCGAGGACGCGCTCCGCTCCGCCGCTCCTGATCACGCCCGGTCCTGATCGCGACCACGGATATTCCTCGGTCGCGGCGGGGCTCAGGACGTGACGTCGCTGCCCTGGGCGGAGCGCAGGACGATCCGGGTCTCGGTGGCGGCGGCGCCCTCATGGCGGATCGCGCGGACCGTGGCGTCGAGATCGTCAGCACCGAGGCAGGCGACGCGCACGTGGTAGTCGAAGCGGCCGGTCACGAACGCGATCTCCCGCACAGCGGGCAGGGACAGGACGAACGACTCAAACGCCTCCGCCGAGGTGGTGGCGAGCAGCCGGACATCGATGAACGCGTCGAGCGAGCGGCCGAGGTTGGCGGGCTCCACGACGGCGGTGAACCCGGTGATGACCCCGCTGCGCTGCAGCCGCCGCACACGGTCGGCGGCGCCGTGCGCGCTGAGTCCGACCGCCTTGCCCAGCGTGGCGTACGACGCCCTTCCGTTCTCGACCAGCATCTTGAGGATTCGGAAGTCAGTCTGGTCGAGTAGTTCCGATTCCACAGAAGGTCCCTCACCTCCCTTGTCAACGGTGGCAGTTGGGGAGATTCTGCCGCATCAACCCGAGTGAGGAGCTGTGATGCGAGTAGGCGTTCCAACCGAGATCAAGACCGACGAGTACCGCGTCGCGCTGACCCCCGCAGGCGTGCGTGAGCTGGTCGACGCCGGACACGAGGTGTATGTGCAGAAGGGCGCGGGCGAGGGGTCGGCGATCCTCGACGACGCCTACGTGGCGCAGGGCGCGACGATCCTTCCGGACGCCGACGCGGTGTTCGACCAGGCCGAGATGATCGTCAAGGTCAAGGAGCCCCAGCCGGTCGAGGTGGCGCGCCTGGAGCCGCGGCACCTGCTCTTCACCTACCTGCACCTCGCGCCCGACGCGGGGCTCACCCAGGGCCTGCGTGACTCGGGTGCGACCTGTATCGCGTATGAGACTGTTGAGGACACCAGGGGCCGGCTGCCGTTGTTGGCGCCGATGTCGGAGGTGGCGGGCAAGATCGCGACGCAGGCGGGCGCGTTTATGCTGGAGAAGCCGCTGGGTGGCCGCGGCATCCTGGTCGGTGGTGTGCCGGGTGTGGCTGCGGCCAATGTGATCGTGATCGGCGGTGGTGTGGTCGGCTATCACGCGGCGCAGATCGCGATTGGGATGGGCGCCACCGTGTATGTCTTTGATCGCAATATCGATCGTCTGCGTGAGCTTGACGTTGCGTTCGGTGGTCGGGCCGATACCTGCTTTGCGACCACTTTGTCGATCGAGGAGCGTCTGCCCGAGGCCGATCTGGTTGTCGGGGCGGTGCTGGTGCATGGCGCCAAGGCGCCGCATGTGATCACGCGGGATCAGCTGTCGTTGATGAAGCGCCAGGCGGTGCTGGTGGACGTCTCGATCGATCAGGGCGGGTGCTTTGAGACCAGCCGCCCGACCACCCACACCGACCCGACCTATGAGGTCGACGGGATCACGCATTACTGCGTGGCCAACATGCCCGGCGCGGTCCCGATCACCTCGACCTACGCCCTCACCAACGCCACCATGCCCTACGTGGTCAAGTTGGCCACCGAGGGCGTCCACCGGGCCCTGGAGTCCGACCCCGGTCTGCTCGCCGGGCTCAACGTCGCCGCGGGTGAGGTCACCTACGCCCCCGTCGCTCGCGACCAGGGCATCGACTACACCCCGGCCGAGACCGCGCTGGCGCGCACCCCGGCGGCGAGCTGACCCGGAGCCGGGGCCGCAGCTCCACGAGCGCGGCCCCGGCCCAGCCGTCACCCCACGAGTCGAAGTACGGTCGAGCACCCTCACCCGCGTGATCTGGTCGACGGGCAGGCCCGGGTCGTGCGTTGGCCCGCGGTGCCGTGTCAGGCAAGGCTGGCGGCCGCCGAGGACACGGGCCCCGGCTCGGCGTCCTCCAGGCGCGCGCACAGCGCCGTGACGACGGCCGGATCGAACTGCGTCCCCGCGCACCGCCGAAGCTCGGCGAGCGCCTCCGGCAGCGAGCGTGCCGCCTGATAGCAGCGTTCGCTGGTCATCGCCTCCAGCGCGTCGCAGGCGGCGATGATCCGCGCGCCCAGCGGGATGGTGTGAGCCGACAGACCATCGGGGTAGCCGTTTCCGTCCCAGCGCTCGTGGCTGGAGCGAACCAGCTCACCGACGGGCTGCATGGCGGGATCGGCCCCGAGGATCCGCTCGCCGATCTCCGGGTGCCGGCGCATCAGCGCCCACTCGTCGTCGTCCAGCGGCCCCGGCTTGTCGAGGATGGCATCGGGGATGCCGAGCTTGCCGACATCGTGCAGCTCGGCGGCGAGCACCAGATGGTCGAGCTGGACCCGATCCAGTCCGAGGCTGCGGCCGATGGAACTGACCAGCTGCCCGACTCCGGAGACGTGGTCCTGCAGATCCGGCGCGCGCTCGGCGAGCACCTGCATGAGCAGATGGCGGGTGTGCGCCGTGGTCTCACGGCTCCCGCGGGTCTTTGAGGCGTACATGCGCTGGTCGGCCAGCTGCAGCGCCTCGGTCGTGGTGGCTGCCTCGGCGGGAATCACGGCCATCCCGAGCGCGGCGCTGATGTCGGCGAGGTCGCAGCGCTCGGTGAGCGCCGACGTTGCCGCTCGCACGACGGCGTCATCCAGAGCGAAGCCCCCGCGGAGCAGGACGCAGAATTCATCGCCCCCGAGGCGGTACGCGCGCCCGAGGTCGCCGATGGCCCTCCCCAGCGCCGCCCCCAGGCGAGCGAGCAGCAGGTCCCCCGCTCCGTGCCCCAACGTGTCGTTGTAGCTCTTGAAGCCGTTGAGGTCGAAGAACACGAGCGTGCGGGGGTGCTCGAGGTCGGCATCTGCGATCACGTCGTCCAGATCGTTCATCAGCCTGCGCCGGTTCCCGAGGCCGGTGAGGCCATCGGTCACCGCCTCCTCGGCGCTGCGTCGCAGCATGCGGACGTTCTCCATGAACGTGAGGACAGCTCGCACGATGCCCGTCACCAGCGCGCACGCGGCCAGCACCACGGCGGTCGGGGTGATGTGGGTGAACGCCGCCACGACGAGGAGGACGAGGGCGAGGCACACGAACCCCGCCGGGAGAACGATCTCCGAGAAGCTCGCCGCCGAGCGCTCCGTCTCACGGCGCCGCGGCTGCTGCCAGCTGGCCACCGCGACCAGCGCCAGCCCGGCGGGCCAGCAGGTGTCCAGGATCCCGCCGGCCACGTAACTGCCCTTGGCCACCACGTAGACGAAGATCAGGTCTGCGAGCGCGTCGATCGCCATCGCAACGCCCAGCCACACCCACAGGCGGTCCGGCCGCCATGACGACAACGCGAACGCCACCAGCACGAACATCAGCAGCGCCAGGTCACCCAGCGGATAGGCCAGGTTGACTGCGTCGCCGACGAATTGGCCCTGACTCTCCGCAAGGACCGTCGGCAGGATGAGCCCCGCGCCCACCGCCGCCAGCGCCAGCCCTGCGATCACGCCGTCGAGCCACTGCTCAGGGCGAAAGCCGCCGCGCTGGGACCGCATGAGCAGCATGAACCCGATGTACATCGAGGGGTACATCGAGAGGTACAGCGGGTCCGCCAGCGACGGGAACGGCGGGTTGGCGACGTTGTCGAGCCACACCGTCCACACCAGGTCTCCCGAGGTCCACATCAGCATCCCGAACGCGATCAGCCCCCATGCCAGGCGGTTGACCTTCTGCGTACACACCCGCGCGATGCAGACGGCGACCGCCACCACCTCAGCGGCGGTGTAGACCCATCGCTCGCAGAACCAGCGCAGCTCGGGCCCGCCGAACCCGAGGAGCGCCCGCGCGCCGTGAAACGCGACGAGCAGCCACATCGCGGTGAACGCGATGGTCAGCCCACGGGGATGTCGAGTGCAACTGCGCATGGGCGCGATCGTGACCGGGCCGCGTGCTTCGGCCACATCCCCGTATCGGCCGCGGATGTGCAACCAGGAGCGATCGGTCAAGGAGCTCGTTCATCCGCCGAGAGGGGCCGGCGGTGGCGCAGGATCAAGTCGAGCCGCGCTCGCGTGCCCATCCGATGAGCCCGCCGTCGTACCGCGAGCCGCTCGGTCGAGGGTCTCGGGCTCGGCCAGGATGTCTTCGAGGAACAGCTCAGGGTTCATGGGGCGACCGATGCGTTGAGCAGGCGCGCCAGGCCGTTGCGGGCGACGTACGCCCACTCCGGCACGACGCGATGGGCATAGATGAGCTCACGGCATTCCGCGACGAGCTCCAGGGCGTGCAGGAGCGCGCGGTCCGCCCGCTCGCCGACCTCGCGCTCGTAGGCCTGCAGCGTTGCAGCGCGCGTGCGCTCGATCCAGGCGGTGGGATCGATGCCGTCGGTACGCCGGGCCGCCGCCGATCCGACATGATCGATCGAGCGAAGCAGCGTGGCGAGGTCGCGCAGCGGCGTGTCCCGGATCCGGCGGCGGTCCAGCGGGATTGTCGGGTTGCCCTCGAAGTCGACGATGAGCACCTGCGCCGGCGCGAACAGGCATTGCGCCAGGTTCAGGTCGCCGTGGATCCGCTGGAGGAGCGGATCACGCACCCGCGCCAGTGGCGCCAGCCGTGCGTCGATCTCCCTGGCCATCGATTCGTCGAGCGACCGCTCCAAGTCGCGTGCCGCACCGAGGGCCTCGACACCCTCGCGACGCCAGCCCTCGCCGGCGGCGGGTGCGCGCTCGGTCCCGAGCCGCTCGGCGAGCACACGATGCAGCACCGCGGACGCGGCGCCCGCGTCGGCGAATGGCAGCACTCCGTCATCCCCCTTGCCGTTCAGGTACGCCGTGACCGGGGCGGTCATGGCCTCCCAGCCGCTGGCGGCTCCGGCGATGTATTCCTGCAGGAGGGCCACCGTCGTCTGCGCCCCGCCGGCTTCGGTCAGCACCAGTGAACCGCCGAACCGGGGCACCGGCGCGTCGCTGCCGGCAAGCGCGGCGAGCGTCTCCCGCTCCGGGTGCACGCCGCTGTGCAGGTTCCGGTAGACCTTGAGCAGCAGGCGTGCGCCCACGACCACCAGCGTGTTGGACTGGTCAAGGGACGCGTGACGCTCGCCGGCGCCCACGGGCGCGAGCAGGGACTCGAGGGCCGGTCCCGGCTCGAGCTCCAGGCGGGCGGTCGCGCCGGTGAGCGGCGCGGCGCGCAGCGCTCCGAGCAGGTCGCCCCACCGCAGCTCATCGACTTCGACCAGATAGCGCTCGGGTCTCCCGGCGTCGGCGTAGCGCACGTCGAGAACGGCCAGGGGACCGATGTCGACGGTCTGGGCCAGCTCGTCGACGATCCTGCCCTTGCCGGCAAACCATCGCTGTGCGTGGAGAGTCCGAAGATCCATCTTCCCGAGGCCTTGCCCGCCGTACCCTACGTGCTCATGGGCTCCGCGCTGCGCGTCGAACTGCTCACGATCACTCCGATCAAGGGGACGGGGCTGCATCACCCCGACACCGTGGAGCTGCGGGAGACCGGAGCGGTCGGCGATCGGGCGTTCTTCATCATCGATGAGGACGACAAGCTGCTCTCGCTGTCGCGGACCGGCGCGTTCGCGTCGCTGCGCGCGGAGGTCGGAGACGAGCTCGTGCTGCGGGATGGCGAGCGAGTGGTGTGCGGCGGACCGGTCCTTGAGGGGCAGCCGGTGTTCGCCGACTTCTACGGCTTCAAGTCCGTACGGGGTCGGATCGTCGACGGCCCATGGACCGTACTCTTGTCCGAGCGAGCGGGTCAGCCGGTCCGGCTGGTGAAAGCGGACTCTCCCGGCGGTGGAATCGACATCGGCACCGTGACCGTGCTCGGCTCAGCCTCCGTGGATCGCCTCGCCGCGGAGGCCGGCGAGCCGGTCGACCCGCGCCGGTTCCGGATGCTGATCGGCCTGCGCACCGACGAACCGCACGTGGAGGACAGCTGGCGCGGGCGGCGGCTGGTCGGCGAGCAGGTCGAGCTGCGGATCGGCGACCCCGTCGCGCGGTGTGCGGCGATCACCCGGCACCCCGATCGCGGTGACCGCGATCAGACGCTGGTCCGGCAGATCAAGGGGTACCGCGGCCTGTGCGAGCTGTCGCGCGGCCCGGGGGTCCCGTTCGGCGTCTACGCGGATGTGGTGCGCCCGGGACGGTTGGCGGCCGGGGAGCTGCTGAAGCTGGTCGGCGCACCCGCATGAGCATCGAGCGGGTCGCGGTGATCGGCGGTGGCGTCGTCGGGTTGACGACCGCGTACTACCTGCGCCAGGCGGGTGCCGATGTCGTCGTCGTGGAGCGCGACCGGGTCGGCAGCGGGGCCTCACGGGGCAACGCCGGGGAGGTCTGTCCGGGGACATGCGTTCCGCTGCCCGGCCCAGGCGTGATCTCGGCGTCCCTACGCACACTGCACCGGCGTGACAGCGCCCTCTACGTGCGCCCGCAGCCGAGCCTCGCGCTCGCCCGGTTCCTGCTCGGGTTCGCGCTGAGCGCGCGGGAGGCTCCATTTGCCGCCGGGGTCCGGGCCCTCAGCGAGTTGGCCCGCGGCGCGGTCGACCAGTACCGCGAGATCGCGGCCGACGGCGTCGCGTTTGCGATCAACGACCGGCCCTACCTGTCGGTCTACGGCGACCGCTCCACCGCGGAGGGGTCGCTGGCCGAGCTGCGACGTTGGTGCGGGGACTACCTCGAGGTTCCCCAGCGGGTGCTCGATCAGGACGAGTTGTGCGCCCTGGAGCCGTGTCTGACCGGCGGCGTGAGCGGCTACGCGCTCGAGGGACAGATCGTGATCGACAGCTCGACGTATGTGGACTCGATGGCCGCCAGGCTGCGCGCGGGGGGAACCGAGATTCGCGAGGGGACGCGCGTGACCCAGATCCGCCCGGGCGCGGCCGGCGTCGCGCTGGCCACCTCGCGCGAGCCGGTGCACGCCGACGCCGCCGTGCTCACCTCGGGCATCTGGTCGACCGCGTTGGCTCAGACGATGGGGGGCCGAGTCCCGATCTTCCCCGGCAAGGGCTACAGCTTCAGCGTCCCCATCGAATCACGGCCCAGCCATCTGATCGCGCTCGACGCCGCGCATGTCGGGATGACGCCGCTCGGCGACTCCACTCGATTCGCCGGCACGATGGAGCTCGACCGCCAGCACGACCGCTTCGACCGGCGGCGCATCGAGGCGATCGTCGCCGCAGCGCGACCTCATCTTCGCGGCGTCGACTGGGAGCGGCGGAGCGCCGAGTGGGTCGGCCCCCGGCCGATGACCGCGAACGGGCTGCCGTTCATCGGCGCGCTCGACCGCTCAGGCCGGCTGATCGTCGCCGCCGGGCACAACATGCTCGGCGTGACCCTCGCGCCCGGGACCGGCCGAGCGGTCGCCCGGCTGATCACCGGCGGCGATCCCGGGCTCGATCTCACGCCGTTCGTCCCCGCCACGCCGCGCTGAGGCGACCTCAGGTCTGGTTGGGACTGGCGGTCGGGTCCAGACCGGCGACGAACCTCGTCAGCTGATCCGGCTGCGTCCCGGCGTCCTCCATCATCTCCTTGCGGCGGATGGCCGCTTTGACGATCGGCGCACCGAGCGACCGAAACGGCTCGGGCGGGAGGCGCCGCTCCCACTGCTCGGTGAGCGGCGAGGCGGCAAGGGGGTCGTCGGCCCCGAGCGCCAGCGACGCGAGGATCTTGCCGCCCAGCATGGTCTGCACGACGCCCATGCCCGAGTAGCCGGCCCCCACGAGGATGTCGTCGCGGCCGGGGTAGCAGGGCCCGAAGTACGGCAACCCGGTCACCGAGTAGTCGATCGGGCCGTTCCAGCTGTACTCGACCGGCGCGTCACGCAGCTCGGGATAGAGGAACCGCAGCCGCGACTCGACCTGGCCGTGCAACGCGGACTCCCCGGTGAAGCGACGGTCGACCCGGTTGTCGATCGACATGAACCCTCCGCCCTTGCCGAGCACGATCCGCCCGCTCGGCGTGGAGCGCCAGTAGAGGATCAGCCGGCGTGAGTCGTCGATCGACACCCCGCGGCCCAGCCCGCCGGTGAGCGCCTCGGGCCCGAGCGGCCGCGTGGCGACGATGTCGCTCGAGGTCACGAACAGATGCGACTTCAGCGAGGGGATCCCGGCAGCCCAGGCGTTCATGGCCAGCACGACCCTGTCCGCCCGGACGGTCCCGCGACGCGTCCGGACCTCGACCGGCGCCTGTCCGTCGAGGCCGAGCATCCGTGCGTTCTCACAGACGGCGACGCCCCGGTCGATCGCGACGCGGCGCAGTCCGCGCACGAGCTTGCCCGGCTGCAGCGTGGCCTCCACCTCGGTTGCCACCCCGCCCAGCGCCCGCTTGGAGGCGGTCAGCTCCTGCGCCTCTTCGGCGCTGAGCGGGCGGAAGTGGTCGTGGCCGGCGGCTTGGAGCGCCTCCCGCGTCCGCTCCCAGGCGCCGAGCTGGGCCGGGTTGGTCGCCACCCAACCGCCGCCCTGAAAACGCAGCTCGGCGTCGATCCCCTCCCGCTCGCAGAACGGCGCGAGCTCGTGCAGGCATTCCTCGATGGCGCTGCCCAGCGCGAGCGCGTCCGCGCGTCCGAACAATCGCTCCAGCACCGGGAACTTGGCCCAGCTGGTGCCGGCGATACCTCCGTTGCGCCCGCTCGCGCCGTATCCGCAGTAATTGGCCTCCACGACGCAGACCCGGCAATCGGGCTCCCGCTCGCGCAACCGGATCGCGGTCCACAGTCCGGTGAACCCGCCGCCCACGACGACGACGTCGGCGGTCGGCGGAACCGGAACCAGTTCCTCTGGCGTCCCCGCCTCGGCCGCGAACGCTTCGTCGAGCCACAACGAGACGTATGGGTGCCGGTTGGTCATTCGTCTGCCGCCTCCTGAGTCGATTCGCCGCCGGTCATGTGGCCGGACATTGTCGTTTTCGGAGTCCGCTCACCGACAGGCGCGGCATGCGACCCGCCACCGCGGACAGAAGCAGCCGCGAGAACCCCGGCACCGCGACAAGCGGCCGGTAGCGTCCGATCATGCACGCAGCGGTCGCATCGTGAGCTCACCCTATGCGCCCACGGAGGGACGTCGTGCGGGCAGACGGTCCAGTCTTTTTGCGCCAGACCCCATAAAGCGTTGTCTCCGCGAGCGTTCGCAGGCACCGAGAATTCCACTCTGTTCACGATCCGGAGGTCGCACCATGTCCGCCCAGACGCCCAGCCCGTTCGATCGCAACGCAGTCATCGCGCTGCAGAGCACCCCATGGGCCGACGACGTCCCCGGGATCAAGGCCCACGAGACCCACGACCAGGGACGCCGCTGGGCGATCGTCGAGTACGGGCCTCACGCCCGCCGGGAGGAGTGGTGCCTGGACGGCCACGCGGGCTTCGTGCTCGAGGGACAGGTCGAATACGAGTTCTCCGACGACGAGCAGCCGATGCTCGTCTCGGCGGGGGAGGCGTTCACGCTGGCGACCGGTCGCGGCCACCGCGGTCACAACCCAAACGACTCGGCGGCGAGGCTGTTCCTGATCGACGACCCGGCCCAGGGCGGCTAGCGCAGGAGGGGGCCGACCCCGATCCGCGCGATCTCCGGGAAGTCCTGCGGGGTGAGCCCGGTCTCGGCCGCTACGGCGATCGCGATGTCGCCGGCGACCTCTGAGGCGTCAAGACTGCGGATCGCGACCACCTGCGTCGCCAGGCCATCCATCAGCGAGAGCAGCCGGCGCGTCGCGCCCGGCGGGTCGGCGCATGAGAACGCCTCGGCCCGGGCTCCGTCGCGCAGGACGTCCTCGAACTGGGTCGACCACTCGCGGTGGATCCGTTCGGCGCTGCGGCGCAGCTTCGGCTGGCGTGGAGCCGCGCTCCACGCGCTGAACCAGATGAACCAGCTCGGGTCGTCGGCGCGCGGGGCGTACAGAGCCACCAGCGTGTCGAGCCGGGGCAGCGGTTCGGGGATCGCGCGGGTGGCCGCCGACAGACGGTCGCGCTCGTCCTCCGCCTCCTTGGCGAACGCCTCCGCCAGCAGATCGGGGAACGAGTCGAAGTAATGGTGCAGCAGCCCGGTCGAGACGTTGGCCTGCCTGGCCACATCTCGCACAGTGGCGCCGTCGAAGCCGCGGATCGCGATCACGGCGCCGGCCGCCTCCACCAACAGCGCGCGCCGCTCCTCGGGGGCGCGGCGATCACGGATAGGGACGGCTTGGGAGGCCATGCGAGCGCAGGCTAGAGGATCGAAAGGCGCCCGCCAACAGCTACTGGACAGTTGTTCAATACCCTGTTAGCGTCCGCACCATGAGCGAGAGGAACAGCACGGCCACGGCCGTGCAGACACCACCACTTCCGCGCGGCGACGATCCGCGTGACCGCGTCGTTCTCCACTTCACCGCCAACGACGAGGATTGGCGCGAGCTGCCGACGATCGTCCGTGGCGAGGGCACCTGGGTGTTCGACGACAAGGGCAACCGGTACTTCGACGGCCTCGCCGGCCTCTACACCACCCAGGTGGGCCACGGCCGCACGATCCTGGGCGACGCTGCCGCCAAGCAGATCGGGCAGCTCGAGTTCTATCCGAACTGGTCGGCCCACACGACACCGGCCCTCGAGCTCGCCAAGAAGCTCACAGACATGGCGCCGGTCGACGGCCCCGCCTCGGCCTTCTTCGTGAACTCCGGCAGCGAGGGCGTCGAGTCCGCATTGAAGCTGTGCCGCCAGTACCACGCCGCCAACGGCCAGCCGGAGCGCTTCAAGTTCATCAGCCGCCGCTCCGCCTATCACGGCGTGAGCTACGGCGCGCTGTCTCTCGGAGGCCTGGCGGAGATCAAGGGTCCGTTCGAGCCGCTCGTACCGGGATTCGTCCAGGTCGCCAACACCGGCGAGGACCCCGAGGGCGCCGCCGAGCAGATCCGCACCGCGATCGAGTTCGGCCCGGCGGAGAACGTCGCCGCCGTCTTCCTGGAGCCGGTGCAGAACGCCGGCGGCTGCCTGGTCCCGCCCGCGGGCTATTGGCAGGCGGTGCGCCAGATCTGCGACGAGTACGGCGTCCTGCTGGTCGCCGACGCGACCATCTGCGGCTTCGGCCGGCTGGGGACATGGTTCGGGATCGAGCGTTTCGACGTCAAGCCCGACATCATCACCTTCGCCAAGGGCCTCACCTCGGGGTACATCCCGATGGGCGGGCTCGTGATGTCACGCAAGGTCCGTGAGGCGCTGGACAAAGAGCCGATGTACAACCACGGCTCCACGTTCGGCGGCCATCCGGTCGCCGCGGCGGTCGCGCTGGCGAACATCGAGCTGATGGAATCCGAAGGCCTGCTCGACAACGTGCTGTCGCTGGAGGCTCACTTCGGCGAGCGACTGCGTGAGCTCGCCGGCCGCCATCCGCTGGTCAAGGACGTGCGCGGCATGGGCTTCTTCTGGGCGCTGGAGATCGACCCGGCGTGGAAGGACGGCCGCGAACTCGCGCCCGAGGACTACATGCGATTCTTCAAGGAGGAGCTGTTCGCGGATCTACTCGACGCCGGCCTGATCTGCCGCGTCGACGACCGCGAGAGCCCCGTGATCCAGCTGTCACCGGCGCTGACCGTCACCGCCGACGAGATCGACACGCTGGTCGGCATGCTCGAGCCGGGCATCGCCTCGCTCGAGAGCAAGCTGGGCTGGGACCAGGCACTCTCAGATCAGGTCGGCCGAGCTTCCTGAAAGCCGGCGGGCATCGCTGCCGCCGGCTAGGTGACGGGCTGCTTGGGCCGGTCGATCGCGAGGGCGGGGATCGTCACGTGCGTGATCGGGCCGATGGACAGCGCGTACACGACGGTGCCGACGCCGGCCGTGCCCCCGAGCAGGATCCCGGTCACCAGCACGGTCGCCTCGATGCATGTGCGCACGACGCGCAGCGAACGACCCCTTGCCGCGATGCCGATGCTGAGCCCGTCGCGCGGCCCGGGGCCGAGCCCCGCGCCGACGTACAGGCCCGTCGCGATCCCGTTGCCGGCCACGCCGCCGAGCATGAGCAGGACTCGAGCCCAGAGCACGTGAGGCGGGTGCACGATGGACAACATCACGTCGATCACCGCTCCGACGATCGTCGCGTTCGCCACGGTGCCGATGCCGGGGCGTTGATGCAGCGGCCACCACAGCAGCAGCACCAGACAGCTGACCAGGATCGCCCAGGTGCCGATGCCGAGTCCGAACGTCCGGGAGAGTCCCTGGTGCAGGACGTCCCACGGATCGAGCCCCAGCCCGGCAAGCACGAGCATCGCGGCGGTGACGCCGAACATCACCAGGCCAGTCAGCAACTGCGCGCCGCGACGCAGGCGCCGGTCAGCCGGGATCGGGGCAAACGGGGAGCGCACGCGCCATAGCGTTCCAGAGAATCGGGGCCGGGCAGGGCCCTGCGGCAGGTCAGTCCAGCGGGGTGGACGGTTTGCTGCGATTCTGCTCATGAGATGACCGTCCTCTCAGACCTGCGGGCGCCCGTCGTGCTCGCCCCGCTCGCGGGTGGCCCGTCGACCCCCGAGCTCGCATCCGCCGTCACCGCAGCGGGCGGCCTCGGCTTCCTGGCGGCGGGCTACCTCACGGCCACCGATCTCCAGGTGCGCATCGACCGCACTCGATCGCTGACCGACGGCCCGATCGCGGTCAACCTGTTCGTCCCCGGAGCCGGGCCGACGGATGGTGCGGTGTATGCACCGTTCGTCGAGCGGCTGCGCGCCTGGGCAGACGAGCGGACCCTTCCGATTGGGGACGCCCGCTACAGCGATGACGACTGGGACGCCAAGCTCGAGCTCGTCGCCCGGGAGCGTGTGCCGGTCGTCTCCTTCACCTTCGGGTGCCCCGAGGCCGCGGTGGTCCGCGCGCTCCGGGACGGGGGCTCAGAGGTGTGGGTGACGATCACCACCGTCGAAGAGGCGCTCGAGGCCGAATCGGCCGGGGCGAACGTGCTGGTCGTCCAGGGGGCCGAGGCGGGCGGTCACCGCGGGTCGTTCAGCGACCGTCTTGACCTGCAGCCGATCTCGCTGCACCCACTGCTGGCGCTGGTCGCGCAGCGATCACGTCTGCCGCTCGTCGCCTCGGGTGCGATCGCCGACGGGGCCACGCTGGCGGCGGCGCTGGTCGCGGGTGCGGGGGCTGCGCAGATCGGAACGGCGTTCATGCTCTGCCCGGAGGCCGGAACCACCGCGGCGCATCGCCAGGCGATCCGCAGCACCCGCGAGACCGCCCTGACCCGGGCGTTCACCGGCCGACTCGCCCGGGGCATCCGCAACGAGTTCATGGCCGCGCACGACGCGGGCGCGCCGATCGCTTACCCCGAGCTGCACTACGCGACCGCGCCGCTGCGCCGCCGAGGACGCGAGGACGGAGACCCGGAGCTCGTCAACCTATGGGCGGGCGAAGCCCATCAGCTGGCGCGGGAGCTCCCCGCGGGGGAGCTGGTCGGCCTCCTGGTGGCCGAGGCGCGGGCGGCGCTGACAAATGTCTCTCTCGGGTAGCAACAAGCGAATGACAGCCACAGAGCCCTCGGAGATCCCTGACGAGGAAGCGGTCGTCCACGAGCCGAGCGAGATCACCTACGACGAGCAGCGCTATCCGGCGCGGCCGCGCCGTCTGCGGCCGCATGCCCGCCGGCTCGTGCGCGGGCCACGCGACGCGGAAGGCGACGCGGTGGCGGCCAATCCGCGCTACGTGGAGTGGCTGGTCTCCTCCTCGATGCTCGCCGACGCCAACGCCATCGCCAAGCAGCTCTCCGGGACCGAGCACATGTTCCAGAACCCGTTCGCGCATCCCGACCCCCGGGCGGCCCTGTCACGGGCGTCGGTCTGGTTCACGGCATATCCGCTGTCGTTCGTCACCCGCGAGGGCCAGTCGTTCCTGGCGGGCCTGGCCGACCGGTCGCTCTGGGACGCGTTCTCGGATATCGGCATCGACGCCGTCCACACCGGCCCGGTCAAGAAGGCCGGTGGCCTGAGCGGTTGGCGCCAGACTCCGTCGGTCGACGGCCACTTCGACCGCATCAGCATGGAGGTCGATCCGGACTTCGGCTCCGAGAGCGATTTCCGCCGGCTGTGCCTGACCGCCGAGGATCACGAGGGCGTGATCATCGATGACATCGTGCCCGGCCACACCGGCAAGGGTGCCGACTTCCGGCTGGCCGAGCTCGGCTATCAGGACTATCCGGGGATCTACCACATGATCTGCGTCCCGCCGACCGACTGGCACCTGCTGCCCGACGTCCCGGGCGGCCGCGACTCGGTCAACCTGTCGGCCGAGGCGGAACTGGGCCTTGAGCACGCGGGGTACATCATCGGGCGGCTGCAGCGGGTGATCTTCTATGAGGCGGGCGTCAAGGAGACCAACTGGAGTGTCACCGGTCCGATCACCGGCCTTGACGGTGTGGTCCGGCGCTGGGTGTACCTGCACTACTTCAAGGAGGGCCAGCCGTCGATCAACTGGCTCGACCCGTCGTTTGCCGGCATGCGCCTGGTGATCGGCGACGCCCTGCACTCGCTCGCCGACCTCGGCTCAGGTGCGCTGCGCCTCGACGCCAACGGGTTCCTCGGCGTGGAGAAGAGCGCCGAGGGAATGCCGGCCTGGTCGGAGGGCCATCCGCTCTCAGAGGGTGCCAATCAGTTCATCGCGAGCATGATCCGCAAGGCCGGCGGCTTTTCCTTCCAGGAGCTCAACCTCACGATCGACGACATCCGCACCATGTCTGACTCGGGAGCCGACCTCTCCTACGACTTCGTCAACCGGCCCGCCTACCACCACGCTCTGGTGATGGGAGACACCGAGTTCCTGAGGCTGACACTGCGGCTGTCCACCGAGCTCGGGGTCACGCCCGTCTCGCTCGTCCACGGCATGCAGAACCACGACGAGCTGACCCACGAGCTCGTGCACTTCGCGACCGGGCACGCCGAGGACGAGTTCGGCTTCCGCGGCAAGGAGATGACCGGCCGGGATCTGGCCCAGACGATCCGCGGAGAGCTGGTCCATCACCTCACCGGGCTGGCGGCACCGTACAACCGGACGTTCACCACCAACGGCATCGCGTGCACCTCCGCGTCGTTCATCGCCGCCGCGCTGAAGATCCGAGACCTGGCGGAGATCGGAGACGCCGAGATCGGGCGCATCAAGCGAGCGCATCTGCTGCTGGCGATGTTCAACGCTCTGCAGCCCGGCGTGTTCGCGCTCTCGGGGTGGGACCTCTCCGGGATGTTGACAATCGACCCCGCGCTCGTCTCCGACCTGATCCGTGACGGTGACACCCGCTGGATCAATCGCGGATCCCACGACCTGATGGGAGTGGGCGACGAGGACGAGACCCGGCGGCGCTCCTGGGGACTCCTGCCGCCCGGTCGCAGCCTCTACGGGAGCCTGCCTCGGCAGCTCGCCGACCCCGACAGCTTCGCGCGGCGGCTGCAGCGGATCATCGCCGTGCGCCGAGAGCACGAGATCCATCTCGCCGACCAGATCGACGTGCCCAGCGTGCCGCACAAGGCGATGCTCGTCCTGCTGCACGCGCTTCCTTCCGGCCGTCAGCATCTCCTCGCCCTCAACTTCTCAGAGGAGGACGTGATCGGAACGATCCGCTCGGAGCTCCTGGTGCCGCAGTCCGCCGTGAGCGACATGTTCGGCGGCTGGGAGGGGCAAGCCACCGTCGACGAACTCAACAGCTTTCACGTGACGCTCGGTCCGTTCGAGGGGTTCTCGCTGTTGATCTCATCGCCGATCGGGCCGATGCCCGAGGGCGATGGGTAGGCTCGATCTGCTTTGTAATCACGCAGAATCAGATCTGACCACGCGGGCGGGGCGTAGTCGGCCCGCGGAACAGTCACACCGAGAGGAACCATGACCAATCTCCTGACCACGATGCGCCAGTGCCTGACGGACGCAGAGAACGACGCCGAGCGCCTGCGCGCCGCCATCGAGATCCTTGAGCGGGCCGAGTCGCCTGCTGCGGCGGCGCGGCGCGCGCCGCGCCGCAGCCAGGCAGCCGCGACCGCGACCGCGGCCGCGACGACAACCGTCACCGAGACCCCGCAGGCGCAGTCTCAGGCGGCCTCGGCGTCGGCGTCGCCCCAGGCCCCGCGCAAGCGCAAGCCTGCCGCCAGGAAGCCGGCGAAGTCGGTGGTCCCGCTTGAGAAGCTGCTCAAGGTCGTCGGTGAAAACCCCGGGCTGACCACGACGTCGATCGCCAAGCAGACCGGCGGGGATCAGTCGGCGCTGCTCGATCTGCTCAAGGAGAGCGAGCAGAAGGGCGAGGTCCGCCGCCAGGGCCAGCGCCGCGCCACCTCCTGGTACCTGATCACCGACGAGGACCGGATCGCCGCCCGCGCCGCCGAGATCGCGGCACAGTCCAAGGAGCCCGCCGCCAAGCGGTCGACCAGGCGCAAGGTCGTGGTCGCCGGCTGACCCGCCCCGGGCTGCGCCTGCTCCAGGCGCAGCTCGGTCCGACGTCGTGTCAGCGGCTGAACCCTAGGATTCAGTGCTTGGAGCCGGCGATTGACACGCACGTCGAATTGGACGCGCTTCTCGCCGCCGAGTCACTCGACGCAACCGCGCCGGTCTCCACGGCGGAGGCGGCCACCTGCGCCGCCCGGGAGTTCGGGATCGACGGCACCGCCGAGCCGCTGCCCGGAGAGACCGACGCCAACTTCCTGATCACGTCGGCAGCCGGGCGCTTCGTCCTGAGGATCGCCCATGGCGCGTCGGGCGGCGCCGCACTGCAGTTACAGGTCGAACTCCTGCGCCACCTCCGCACCGCAGATGAGACGCTGCCAGTGCAGCGTGCGCACGATGCGATCGAGGGAGGATCGCTCGGCCAGGGTCCCAGCGGCCGCCCCGCCGCGCTCTTCTCGTTTCTGGAGGGCGTCCGTCTGCGCGATGCCATCACCTCTCCCGGCCTCTCTTCGGATCTCGGCCGGCAGCTGGGGCGGCTGACACGCGCGCTGCGCGGATTCGATGACCCGGCGCTGCATCGCCCGATGCTCTGGGACCTCGCGCGGATCGCCTGGCTCCCGGCGCTGATCGATCGTCTCCCGCCAGGCGCTCGCGCCAGGCAGGTCCGGCCGCTTGCGGCAGAACTGGCGCGCGAGCTCACGCCGATCCTGCCGGCACTTCGCCACCAGGTCATCCACAACGACTACAGCCCCGACAACGTGCTGGTCACCGATCGACACGACCGCGTCGCGGGCATTCTGGACTTCGGGGACGCCTGCTTCTCGACGGCCGTCAACGATGTCGCGGTCGCGGCCACCTATCACCTCTCCGAAGGGCCGGACCTGCTCGCTCCGGCGGTCCGGCTGATCGCCGCGTTTCACGCGATCTCACCACTGTCACCCGACGAGTTCACAGTGCTCCCGCTGCTCATGCGCGCCCGGCTGCTGTTCCGGCTGTCGGTACCGGAGTGGCGCACAGCCAACGATCCCGCGAACCGCGCCTACCTGTTGCGCAACTTCGATCGGGCCTCCGAACAGCTTGATCTGCTCCTCGCGACGCCCAGCGCCGAGATCGCACAGCGCATCCAGACGGAGGCGGACGATGAGTCCAACTGACCGCTCCACCATGGTCAACGGCTTCGACATGTCACAGCTGCAGACGCTGGATCCGGCGATGCAGGCGCTGATCAAGCGCCGCGCGCAGCTGCTCGGCCCGGCGTACCGGCTGTTCTATGCCAAGCCACTGGAGATCGTTCGCGGCGAGGGCGTATACCTCTACGACGCCGACGGGGTGCAGTACCTCGACGCCTACAACAACGTGCCCTCGGTCGGCCACAGCCATCCGGCCGTCGTCGCCGCCATCCAACGACAGGCGGGCGCGCTCAATACCCACACCCGCTACGCGTCACGTCCGCTGCTGGACTACGCCGAGCGGCTGCTCGCGACCTACCCGCCTCAGCTGAGCAACGTGATGTTCACCTGTACCGGGAGCGAGGCAGTGGACCTTGCCCTGCGGATCGCGCGGTTCACCACCGGCGGCGACGGCGTGATCGTCACCGAGAACGCGTACCACGGCGTGACCGCGGCCGTGGCCGAGATCTCGCCGAGTCTGGGAGCATCGGTGCCGATCGGCCGCTCGGTGTGGACGGTCAGGCCGCCTCTGCCCACCGGCGATCCGGAGTCGGTCGCGCGGAGGTTCGCCGGAGACGTCGAGGCCGCGATCGCCGCGATGCAGCGCCACGGAGTGAAGCTCGCCGCGTTCGTCGCCGACAGCCTGTTCTCCAGCGACGGCATCCTCGTCGGCGCCCCCGGACTGCTCGGGCCGGTCGTCGAAGCGGTGCATCAGGCGGGCGGGCTGTACATCGCCGACGAGGTACAGCCGGGCTTTGCGCGGACCGGTAACCACATGTGGGGCTTTGAGCGCTACGGGATCCTCCCGGACTGCTCGGTGATGGGCAAGCCGATGGGCAACGGTCTGCCGATCGCCGGCGTGGCCGTCCGCCCGGAACTGCTGGCGGAGTTCGGCAGCCGGGTTCGCTACTTCAACACCTTCGGAGGCAACTCGCTGTCGATCGCCGCCGCGGGCGCGGTCCTGGACGTGATCGAGGACGAGCGCCTGCAGGCGAACTCACGGACCGTCGGCGCCCACCTGCTCAGGTCCGTGCGAGACGCCACGGCCTCGCGATCCGACGTCGCCGACGTCCGCGGCGCCGGTCTGTACGTCGCGGTCGACTTCGTCGATCCGGAGGACGGCCGGCCCGACGGCGGACGAGCGCTCGCTGTGGTCAACGGGCTACGAGAGCGGCGGGTGCTGATCAGCGCCACCGGCAGGGACGGCAACACCCTGAAGATCCGACCGCCGCTGCCGTTCGCCGCCGCGCACGCCGATCGGTTCGCGGAGGCGCTGAGCGACACCCTCGACGCGCTGGGCTAAACGGTCGTAAACGCGGCTGAGCGACTCTGGGAACTTTGAGCCGCGCTCCTCGGCTCCAGGTTCCCAGAGTGCCAGCAGCCGGGCGAGCGGGACGACTCTGGGAACTTCTACAGAGCGCCTTGAACCGTCACGGGCAACCGACGATCGCCTGCCGGCCGCCGCGGACGGCTACGCGACCGGTTCGCGCATCCCCTCCGCGTAGCGCGCCGCCACCATCGTGTCGAACGCGTGGACGTCGCGTTCCATCGACGAGTAGCGCCCGGGGGTGTATCCGGCAGAGCTCATGCCCTTCTGGGTGAGCTCGCAGACGTGCCAGTCCTCGCGGTTGGTCTGGTCCCAGAAGTCGATCGCGTCGCTGGGGTCGAAGTCCGGCCGGGCGATGGTCTCGGGCTCGAAGAAGAACTCGCAGGTGATCTCGGTGTGATCGGGCCGGCGCGGCCACAGGGTGTGCAGCATCACGTAGTCGGGGTGCATGGACACCAGAGCGTTGGGGAACATCGTGAAGTAGAGGATGTTCGGGAGGTCGGTCTCGGCGAGCGTGGCGATCGCCGGCCGGCCGTGGGCGTGTCCCCCCTCCTTGCCCATCGTGATCGCCCCCATCTGCGTCAGGGTCATCGAGCCGCCGCACCAGGCGCCCTCGCCGTAGAGGGCGTCGCCGCTCATGTAGTTGCTCAGCGCGTTGAGCTCCGGGTGGACCCCAGGGCAGTGCAGGCACTCGCAGTAGTTCTCGGCGATCGCCTTCCAGTTGGCGTCGACCTCGTAGGTCCGGCTTCCGCCGCGTTGCAACTGCGCGGTGTTGTAGTGGTCAAGGTGGCCCAGCAGGTCCCCGAGATGGGACTCGACCGGCGGCGCGGCGCCGCTGAGGTCGACCATCACCAGGCCGCCGGCGACCTTGCAGGGGATCTCGACCAGGCCGAAGCACTCGAACCGGAAGTCCTCGATCTCGTCCATGTGCGGCGCCGCGCGAAGGTTGCCGTCCAGGTCATAGGACCATGCGTGGTACGGGCACTGCAGCCGGCGCCGCACCTTGCCCTCCGCCTGCTCGATCAGCCGCGCGCCGCGATGGCGGCAGACGTTGTGAAACGCGCGCGGGGCTCCGCTCTCCGAGCCCATCACGATGAACGCCTGGTCGCCCACCTCGCGGCTGATGAACGCGCCGGGCTCCCCGACCATCGAGACGTGGCCCGCGCAGATCCACCCTCCCGCGAACACATTGGAGAGCTCCCACTCAAGGACCGATCGATCCAGGAATGCCCCCGGCGGCAACATCGACGCCCGCTCCAGCGGCTGCAGAGTCGCCTCCAGCTGCTCAGCGTCGAGGCTCGCCGCCCACCCATCGCCGTCCACACGCATCGCTTCCTCCTCGGCCGCTGACTTTGTGGTCAGCCGCGACAGTAGACGGTCAGGTCGTCGAAGGCAATGGATCGCCGCGCTGGTCCGCCTCGAGGCTGTCTCGAGCCGCCTGGACCGTGTTGCGCAGGAGCATGGCGATCGTCATCGGCCCGACGCCACCCGGGACCGGAGTGATCGCCGACGCGACCTGCCGAACCCATCTCGAGCCCAGCGATGGGCTCAAGGACGATGTCGACGTCCCACTGGGGGACGCCCCGGACGTTGCTGTAGCCCATGGCGTTTAGAAGACGACCGTGGTGTTGCCGTGGCGGATGACCCGGTCCTGGCAGTGCCACCGAACCGCGCGTGACAGCACGGCTCGCTCGACCTCGGCGCCCTGGCGCACCAGGGACGGGACATCGTCGGCATGGCTGACCCGCACGACATCCTGCTCGATGATCGGCCCGGCATCGAGCTCCTCGGTCACGTAGTGCGCAGTGGCGCCGATCAACTTCACGCCACGCTCCTTGGCCTTCTCATACGGCCCGGCGCCGGCGAACGCGGGCAGGAACGAATGGTGGATGTTGATCACCGGCACCCCCACCCGCGAGAGGAAGTCGCCGGAGAGGATCTGCATGTAACGAGCCAGCACCACGACATCGCACCGACCGTCCAGGATCTCCATCAACTTCGCCTCGGCCTCGGGCTTGTGACCCTTCTCGACCGGCACGTGGTGAAACGGCAGGCCCGCCGCCTCCACGACGCCGCGGAAGTCCTCATGATTGGAGGCGACCAGCACGACGTCCCCGTTGAGCTCGTCGCGCTGCCAGCGATACAGCAGGTCGACCAGGCAGTGGTCATAACGGGAGACGAGGATCGCCACGCGCTTGCGCTTGCTCGAATCCCAGATGCGCCAGGTCATGCCGAAACGATCGGCCACCAAGCCGAACCGCTCCGCCAGCTCATCCTGCGCGTCCGCGGGCAGCCAGAACTCCGTCCGCAGAAAGAACGTCCCGTCCGACGGATCGGTCGAGTACTGCGCCGAGCGGATGATGTTGGCGCCGGTGTCGAACAGGAAGCGCGAGACCGCCGAGACGATCCCCGGCCGGTCCGGGCAGGAGACCAGCAGACGCATCGTCGTGGTGGCGGGCGCCGCGGCGTCCGCCGGCTTGGTGGCTGTGGTGGTATCGGTCATGAGATCGTGGTCAGTGGCTGACGGCGGCGGCCGCGAGCTCGGAGACGAGGTTGTCGGTGTAGAAGCGCTCCAGTTCGAACGGGGCGATCAGATCGGGCGTGCGGTTGGTGGCGACCAGCTCGGCGAGCGTCTTGCCCACGATCGGAGCGGCCTTGAAGCCGTAGGTGCCCCAGCCCGCGCTGACATGGAAGTTCTCGACCTCGGTGCGGCCGAGGATCGGGCTGTAGTCCGGTGAGAGGTCGCAGAGCCCCGCCCACGAGCGCAGCAGACGAGCGTGCTCCAGCTGCGGGAACAGCTCCAGCGTGTGCCGGGTCAGGTCCTGCAGGAAGTTGAGCGTGTTCCGGGTCCGGTAGGTGGTCCACGGCTCGATCTCGGAGCCCATCACGAACTCACCGCGATCGGATTGGGAGAGGTAGACGTGCATCTGCGAGGAGACGATCACCACGTCCAGGAACGGCTTGACCGGCTCGGTCACGCACGCCTGCAGGATGTGGGTCGTGATCGGCAGCTCGACATCGGCCATCCCGCAGATCAACGAGGACCAGCCCGCGGTGCAGTTGACCACGGTGCCCGCGCTGATCGAGCCGCGGTTGGTCTGCACCCCGGTGATCCGGTCCCCGGACCGCTCAAGGCCGGTGACCTCGGTGTACTGATGGATCTCCGCCCCACCCGCATCGACGCCACGCGCGAACCCCCACACGACCGCGTCGTGGCGGATGATTCCGCCGGGCGGGTGGTAGAGAGCGCCGAGCACCGGATAGGTGGCATCCTCGCCGCAGTACATCGTCGGCGCCAGTTCCTGGACCTCGTCGGTCCCGATCAGCCGCGAGTCGATCCCGTGCAGCTGGTTGACCTCCGCGCGGTTGGCCATGACGAACAGCGCACGGTCGGTGTGCGCGAGGGTCAGGTGCCCGCACTGGCTGAACAACAGGTTGAAGTTGAGATCCTCCGAGAGCCCCTCGTACAGCTTGACGCTGGCGTCGTAGAACCGTGCGCCCTCGGGGGTCTTGTAGTTGGAGCGGATGATCGTCGTGTTGCGGCCGGCGGCGCCGGATCCGATGTACCCCTTCTCGAGGATCGCGACGTTGGTGATCCCGTGCTGGCGCAGGTAGTAGGCGGTCGCCAAGCCGTGGGAGCCACCGCCGATGATCACCACGTCGTAGTGCGACTTCAGATCGGGCTGTCGACGCCACATCCGCCGCTTGCGGAACAGGTCACGCATCAGCGCTTGCCTCCTGAAGGTCCAGGGCACCGCCACGCAGGACGTCGGTTCCGATCGCTCGGCCCCCGAGTCGCGTTGCCGTATCGTTGACGACGGTCCAGAAGTACTCGCCCAGCGCAGCGCCGACGAGCACCAGCAGTTGGTCTGGCTCCTCCACCACCACCAGTCCGGGCGTCCGGGCGACCGAGCCGGGGCGCAGCGCGGTGGGGGGCGAGACGGCGGGCCGCAGATCAAGCGCGCAGAAACGCGCCATGACGTCGCGGCAGAGCGGCCCCGCGATCCGCAGCGCGCAGTACTGCGCGGTGACGTCCAGCAGATGCGCAGCACCCACCGACTCGGCCGCAGGCGCGGAGCCGAGGATCAACGCACGGGTCGGGGTCAGCCGGCACCACCAGGCCCCCGCGTGCAGGGCGGCCGTGCCGAAGCTCAGGTCGGCCGCCAGTCCGTCGAGCGTCTCCGCCGAGCCGTCGAGCTGGGTCTTGGAGATCCAGGAGGCATCGGCGAATCCGACGGTCTCCTGCGTCGCGCGCCGCTCGGCGAGCTCGTCGCCGAAGCTGACGGGCAGCTCCCACTCGTTGCGGACCTCGAGCCGGGCACCGGCACGCGCCGCCGCGCCGGCGATGGGGCTCTGGGCAGGCGGCGCTCCGCCTTGCACAGCTGGGCTCAGGAAGCCGAGGGTCATGCGCGCAGCACCTCACCGTCGGGGTCGTAGAAGGGCTTGGTCGTGACGACGGCGGCGTACGTGCTGCCGGCGTAGGAGATCTGGATGCTCTGCCCGTCGCCGGCCAGATCACTCGGAACCGTGGCAAGACCGATGGAGACGCCGAGGTGCGGTGACCAGCGGGCGCTGGTCACCTGCCCGGCGGCCTTGCCCGCGACGACCACCACCGCACCTTCGGTCATCACGTCGCCGCTGGGGACCGTGAAGCCGACAAGCGCGTCCTTCGGCGTCTGGTCCTTGCGGCTCTCCAGTGCCCATCGGCCCAGGAAGTCCTGCTCCTTGTCGAACTTGACCGCCCAGCCCATGCCGGTGTTGAACGGCGTCGACTCCGAATCGGTGTCCTGCCCGACGATCACGTGCAGCTTCTGCAGCCGCAGGATGCGCTGGGGCTCAAGGCCGAACGGCGTGACGGCGAGCGACCCGTTGCCGAGGATCGCGTCCCACAGATGTGTCGCCTGTGGCCCTGGGCAGTGGATCTCGTAGCCGACCTCGCCGACGAAGCCGATCCGCAGCACCAGCGCGGGGACCTCGGCCACCATCGTCTGCTTGGCATCGAGGTACTTGAAGCCCTCGTTGGAGCAATCGATCTCGGTGAGCTCGGAGAGGATCACACGCGCGTTCGGGCCGGCGAGGTTCATCGCCGCGATGCCCTGGGTCACGTCGGTGATCCGAGCGTCGAGGTTCCAGGCGGCCAGCCACCAGTTCATCTGCTGCTCGACGGCGGTGGCGCCAGAGCTCGTGGTGGTCACATAGAACGTGTCATCGTCGATCCGGCAGACCGTGCCGTCGTCGGTGATGCGCCCCGCGTCGGAGAGCATCACCCCGTAGCGGATGCGGCCCGGAGCCAGATTGGACATGCGGTTGGGATACATCCGATCCAGCAACTCGCCGGCGTCGGGTCCCTGAACGAGCAGCTTGCCGAGCGTGGAGACGTCGATCAGGCCGGCGCTTGTCTGCACCGCCCGTGCCTCGGCCTGCGGGTCGCCGTAGTGGTAGGCCCGCCGCCAATCGCCCGCCCAGCGCACGTCGGCCTTGCGGTCGCGATGACGGTCGTGCAGAGCCGAGCGCTTGCCCGCCTCGAACGGCCGCCCCGCGAGCACGCCCAGCGGCACCGTCTGCCACGGTGGGCGGGCCGTCGTCAAACCGACATCGCCCAGGTTGATCCCGGTCGCGCGGGAGATGACCCGCGCCGACGGGATCTGCGAGAAGCGACCCTGCGACGGACCCATCGTCACCGTCGTGTAGCGCTTGGCGAGCTCGAGTGACTCATAGCCCTCGCCGACGGCATGCTCGATGTCCTTGACGGTGACGTCCTCGTCGAGGTCGACGAAGCACTTGCCCGACGACTCCCCGTCAATGGCGACCGCTGGTGGGGTCGCGATGCTGATCGGGCGGCGCAGCTCCGAGAGGCGCTGCTCGATGTCAGCGGGGACCGCGGCGCCGTTGAGCGCCGCGATGGCACGGCGGGCAGCGAGCTCTCCGGAGAGCTCGGCGACGTCGTGGGCATCGTCGCCGGCGACCGCCCCTGCGACATCGACGTCGTCGGGCACCGCGGTGACGCGATAGCCGGCGCGCTCAGGCTCGTAGTCGGCACGCCCGCCGGCCTGGAGCAGCAGCGAGGCTGCGGGGTGGCTGCCTCCGGAGATCGCCAGCAGGTCGCACTCCATGCGTTGCGCGGCGGCCGAGGCCGCGTGGCCGCCGCCATCGACCGGGGCGACGGTGGCGGCCTCGATTCCGTGGTTGCCGTGCGCCCGGACCACGGTTGCGCCCTGGAGCACCGTGATCCCGGCCGACTTCAGCTCGGCGGCCGCAGGCGACAGCGACGACTGCGGACGCAGGTCGGCGACCGCTTCGATGCTCACGCCCATCCGGTGCAGCGCGAGCGCATCGTCGAGTCCGCGGTCGTCGACCGTGGCGACCACGGCGCGGGTTCCGGGCGCGACCCCGTACACCGCGCCCAGCCGGCGGGCGCCGCCGGAGAGCATGATCCCGGGAAGGTCGTTTTCGGGGAAGACCAGCGGCTGCTGGATCGCGCCGGTCGCCACCACGTGGCGTGCCGCGCGAACCTGATGCAGCGTCGATCCCTGCCAGACGGGGACGAGGCCGTCGAAGAAACCGAGTGCGACGCCGCGCTCGAGGATCTCGACCCCCGCGCCGCGCGCCTGATCGACCAGCTCCCGCGCACGGTCGGCACGGCCCTCGGCCAGCAGCAGCCCGCCGGCCACCACGTCCTCGTCGCACAGGACGACGTCCAGGCCGGCCTGCGCGCCGGTGATCGCCGCGGTGAGGCCTGCGATGCCGCCGCCGATGACCAGCAGGTCGCAGTGGCGGCGGCGGTACTCGGTGTCCCAGGTGCGATCCTCCTGGCGCTTGGGAAGCCGCCCGAGACCCGCGGCGCTGCGCAGCACCTTCTCATATAGCGGCCACAGCCGCCGAGGGCGGATGAATGTCTTGTAGTAGAACCCGACCGGCGTGAACGGCCCGCCGACCTTGTCGGTGGCGCGCATGACGTCGAAGCTCAGCGACGGCCAGGCGTTCTGATGGGTGACCCGGATCCCGTCGATGATCGGTTCCGCGCAGGCGCGGATCCCGGGCCGGCCGTCGACGTCGACCAGCGAATTGGCGCACTGGCCACACGCGCAGATCTCACCGCGGGGGCGGTGGTACTTGAACGACCGGGAGAGGATCGTGTGACCGTTGGCGTAGAGCGCGCTGGCGATCGTGTCGCCCGCGTATCCCTGGATGCGCTTGCCGTCGAAGCTGAAGGTGACCGTCCGGGAGCGATCGATGCGCTCCCCGGCTTGAGGGCTGAGCCGGGTCATGCGGCAGTCGCTCCACCGGCAGGGGCGTCGGCGGGCATCGCCGTCCACTTCACCTCGTTGGTGCGCGTGTCGCGCTCGGCGAGAAACCACGCGCGGCACCCGGATCGGTGGTGCCACCACTCGACCTCGAGGCCGGCGACGTTGCGCCGGAAGTAGACGTACCGGTTGAGGTCACGTTCGCTCGGGGCCGTGGTCGGGCGGGGATGGAGCTCTCCGCCGAACCCGAAGTCCGTGACCTCGCGCGGACCACAGTTCGGGCACGTCAAGACGTAGGACATGGACGGACCCTACGCGGGGTGATTGATCCCGTCCAATATCAAATGCGGGGCCTTGTGATCGGGATTCCGGATCAGTACTGTGCCTACCGTGGAACTGCGTCAGCTGCGGTATTTCGTCGCGGTCGCCGAGGAGCTGCATTTCCGCCGCGCCGCGGCTCGGTTGCACATGTCACAGCCGCCGCTCAGCCAGCAGATCGCCGCACTCGAGGAAGAGCTCGGCTGCCGACTGCTCGCGCGCACCCGGCGTCAGGTCGAGCTCACCCCCGCCGGCGCAGCGTTCCTGCGCGACGCCCGGGTGGTGATCGCCGACCTCGAGGGAGCCGCGGCACGGGCGCGGGCGCTCAACGAGGGGCTGTCCGGCGTTCTGCGGGTGAGCTTCGTCGGCTCGGCGCTGTTCTCCGTCGTCCCCTCACTCGTCCAGCACTTCCGCCAGGTCCGGCCCGGGGTGTCGCTCGAACTCCACGAGAGCTCAACCGTCGAACAGCTGCGCGCGCTGCAGTCCGGCACGATCGATGCCGGCCTGGTCCGGCCGCCCCTGGAGCCGCCGGCGCAGATCAGGATCGAGCGAATCGCCACCGAGCCGACGATCGCGGCGGTGCCGGCCGACCACCCACTCGCGCGGCTGCGACGGATCCCGTTCGCCCGTCTGGCGGGCGAACCCCTGGTGCTGTTCCCGCGTGAACAGGCACCCGGGTTTCACGACCTGATCGTCAGCCGGCTCGCCGCCACGGGCGGCGCCGGCCACATCGTGCAGCGCGCACCGGAGACCCTGACCATCATCGGTCTCGTCTCCGCCGGCGTCGGAGTGTCACCCGTGCCCGCGTCGGTCGCCAGCCTCGCGCTCCACGGCGTCGCCTACCGCTCGCTCACCCGCGCCCCTCCGGCCGAGCTCGCGCTCGTCACCCGGGCCGACGACGACTCGTCGCTCATCCGCACGTTCGCGGAGTGCGCCCGCCTGGCCTTCACCAGGACGTCGTCGAGCTAGACCGCCGTCGGCTCGTCAGCCTGCCCGCTCGGTGCGCTCCAGAAAGTCGTTGTAGTTGGCCATGAACAGCTCGCGCTCCTCCTCGAAGGGCAGGTGCGCGCTGTCGCGGTAGTGGATGAACTCCGATCCGGCCACCTGCGCATGCATGTCATGCATGTGCGCCGGCCGGATCTCGTCGTGCTCACCGGTCATGAACAGTGTGGGGAGGCGGATCTGTGACAGCCGGTCCATGATCTCCCAGTCACGCAGGTTGCCGGTGACGCAGAGCTCGCTGGGCCCGATCATCGCGCCGTACGGCCCGGCGCCCACGCCGGCAAACGATCGCTCCAACCCCTCAGGCCAGGGGCGCATGCGGCAGATGTGACGCTGAAACCACAGGGCGATCGCGCCCTGATACTCGGGGCAGTCGGTGAACCCGCGCGCCTCGTGCCAGTCGATCAGCTCCTGCACGTCCTCGGGGAGGTCGCGCTTGAGCTCGAGGACGTCGTCGATGAAGCGGCCCATGCTGGCCGGGCTGTTGGACACGCCAAGGCTGATCAGCGACGGGCTGCGGTCGAGCACGTACTGCAGCGCCAGCATCCCGCCCCACGAGTTGCCGAACAGGTGGTGTCGCTCAAGTCCCAGCGCCTGCCGGACCGCGTCGACCTCGTCGACGTAGCGATCGACCGTCCAGAGGGTGTCGTCATCCGGTCGCTCGGACCGTCCGCACCCGAGCTGGTCGAAGAAGATGACCTCCCGCCGATCCGCCAGATCCTCGAGCGCGGTCAGGTAATCGTGGCAGAACCCAGGGCCTCCGTGGAGCACGAGCAGGGGGATCCCGCCCGCGCCGACGCGCTTGAACCACACCTTGCCTCCGGGAACGTCGATGAGTCCTTCGCTGCTCACCGCATCCTCCTCAGCTCAAGCTCAGGACGCCCCCCGGCCGACCGCGACAAGCATATGGCGTTCCAGATCAGGTCCTGCGCAGGTACGTGGCGTACTCCCAGGAGCTGACTGACTCCATGTACTCATTCCACTCCATGCGCTTGACGCCGACGAACTCGGCGACCGCCTCCTCGCCGAGGGCGTCCCGGAGCACCGGATCGACCTCGAGCTCGTCGAGTGCCTCCGCCAGCGTTCGCGGCAGCACCTTGGCGGTGAGCGTGCTCGCCGCGCCGGTCTCCGGCGCGCCCGGATCGAGCTCGCGGTCCACACCGTCCAGGCCGGCGGCGATCATGCCCGCGAGGGCGAGGTAGACGTTGCAGGAGGAGTCGATTCCGCGATTCTCGAAGCGCCCGGGCGCCGGAACGCGAAGCATCGTCGTCCGGTTGTTACCTCCGTAGACGATCGCGTTCGGCGACCAGGTCGCTCCTGACGTGCCTCCCGAGGAGTAGAGGCGACGGTAGGAGTTGACGGTGGGCATCGTCAGCGCGCTCAGCGCGCGCCCGTGATCGAGCACCCCGGCGATGAACGCATAGGCGGTCTTCGACAGGCCGAGGCCGCGCGGGTCGTCCAGATCGACGAAGCGGTTCTCACCGCCGGAGTCGAGCACCGACATGTGGACGTGCGCCCCGGAACCGGTCTTGCCCGGCAGCGGCTTGGGCATGAAGCTGGCGATCGCCCCGTGTCCAGCGGCGATGTCGGCGATCATCGTGCGCAGCAGTGAGAAGCGATCGGCGCTGGTGAGCGCTCCCGCGGGGTCGTAGTTGATCTCGTACTGCCCATTGGCGTCCTCGTGATCGAGCGCGGAGACGCCCCAGCCCAGCTGTTCCATCGCGCCCACGATCTCCCTCAGCACCGGGCCGGTGCGGAGCAGCGCCTTGAGGTCGTAACAAGGTTTGTCAAGCTGGTCCAGCGCATCGAACGGCACGTAGCCTCCGGCGCCGTCCTCGCGCAGCAGGAAGAACTCGGGCTCGATACCGATCAGCGGCTCCAGGCCTCGCTCGGCGGCGAGGCCCTGGACCCGGGAGAGGATGGTGCGCGCATCGCAGGTGGCCGGCTCGTCGCCGTCCATGACCGTGCCGAACGCCACCGCGGTGTCGGGCTGGTGGGGGAGCACGACGAGGGTCGCCGGATCCGGGATCGTCACGAACTCCGGATGCTCAGGCCCGCGCGCAAACCCGTGGTTGGCGAACGCGGCGAACCCGGCTCCGCCGCCCTGCTCGCAGGTCGCCGTCCAGGCGCCGCGGGGCACGAGCTTGGCCTTGCCGACGCCATGGACGTCGACCCACTGGACCGCGACCATGGTCACGCCCTCGGGCAGCGTCTCAGACGTGGACGGCAGCTCGGTCTGCGGTCGGGTGTTCACTACGAGCTCCTTTCGGCGTCGGATACGCCGGGGATCCAGTTGGTCCCGGCGAGCGGCACGCGCGCCATCGCCGACGCCTCGATGGTGAGCGCCACCAGATCCTCCGGCTCAAGATTGTGCACGTGGGACTTGCCGCACGCCCGTGCGAGCGTCTGCGCCTCCATCGTCAGCACGCGCAGATAGTTGGCGACCCGTTCAGCACCGGCCTCTGGGTCCAGACGCGCGGCGAGCTCTGGATCCTGGGTCGAGATCCCGGCCGGATCCTGACCTTCGTGCCACGCGTCGTAGCAGCCGGGAGCCGTGCCCATCGCCGCGTACTCCGCGGCGAGATCGGGACTGTTGTCCCCGAGCGCGATCAGGGCACCCACACCGATCGAGACCGCATCCGCGCCGAGCGCGATCGCCTTGGCGACATCGGCACCGCTGCGGATCCCTCCGGAGACGATCAGCTGCACGCCGGTCCGGTGCACACCGAGCTCCTGCAGGGCCTCGACCGCCGGCGGCAGCGCGGCGAGCGTCGGAAGGCCGACGTGCTCGATGAACACATCCTGGCTGGCGGCGGTCCCGCCCTGCATGCCGTCGAGCACGACCACGTCCGCGCCGGCCTTCACCGCGAGCGCGGTGTCGTAGTACGGCCGCGAGCCGCCCACCTTCACGTAGACCGGAACCTGCCAGTCGGTGATCTCACGCAGCTCGGCGATCTTGATCTCCAGGTCGTCGGGCCCGGTCCAATCCGGATGACGGCAGGCGCTGCGCTGGTCGATCCCCTCCGGGAGGTCGCGCATCGCGGCGACTCGCGCGGAGATCTTCTGGCCGAGCAGCATGCCGCCGCCACCGGGCTTGGCGCCCTGGCCGATGACGATCTCGATCGCGTCGGCTCGCCGCAGGTCGTCGGGGTTCATCCCGTATCGCGAGGGGAGGTACTGGTAGACGAGCTTCTCGGAGGCGAGCCGTTCCTCATCGGTCATTCCACCGTCGCCGGTCGTCGTGCTCGTCCCCACCATGGTGGCGGCGCGCCCGAGGGCCTCCTTGGCGTTGGCCGACAACGCGCCGAAGCTCATGCCCGCGATCGTGACCGGGATATCGAGCTCCACCGGGCGCCCAGCGCGGCCCGCGCCGAGCGTGACGTCGGTTCCGCACGCTTCGCGATAGCCCTCCAGCGGGTAGCGGGAGACGCTCGCGCCCAGGAACAGCAGATCGTCGAAGTTGGGCACCGGTCGCTTGGCGCCGAAGCCGCGGATCGCGTAGATGCCCTCGCTGGCGGCGCGCTGAATCTCGGCGATCGTCGCGGAATCGAACGTCGACGAGGGGCGCATCAGATCGTGCCCCGCGACGGCTGCCAGTGATACAGGGTGCGGGCCGAACCGAAGCGCCGGAAGTCCGCCGGCGCCGCGTCGCTGATCCCGGCCGCGCTGAGCAGCTCGGCGAGCTCACGCTCGTGCTCATCGCCCATCGGCTTCTCGATGCAGTCCGCGCCGAGATCGGACACCGAGCCCCGCACGTACAGCCGTGCTTCGTAGATGGAGTCGCCCAGGCCTGCGCCCGCGTCTCCGAGCACGACCAGGCGCCCGGTCTGCGCCATGAACGCCGACGAATGGCCGACCGAACCTCGCACCACGATGCTCGCGCCCTTCAGCGAGATCCCACATCGCGCCGCCGCGTCGCCGTCCACCAGCAGTAGGCCGCCGTGGGCGCTCGCGCCCGCCGACTGTCCGGCGCTGCCGTGGACCTCGAGCTGCCCCGACATCATGTTCTCGCCGACGCCCACCCCGACGTTGCCGTGCACGCGCACCGTCGCGCGCTGGTTCATGCCTGCGCAGTAGTAGCCCGCGTGGCCGCGGATATCGACGATGATGTGGCTGCTCAACCCGGCGGCGAGCGCGTGGCCGCCATCGGGATTGAGCACCTCGAACGCGGCGCCGGCGCTCGCCTCGTGCAGCGCATGGTTGATGGCTCGCAGGCCGAGCGCGCGCAGATCGAGCTCGGAGACGGTGGTCTGAACGGCACTCATGCGGCGACCGTCTCCCGCGACCAGGCGTACACCCGGGCGGGTTCGGGTTCCCACATCTCGGCGTCGGCCGCACCAGGCAGAACTGCGATCGCCCGGTACTCGGACGCCATGGCCACCCAGTCGTCGGTCTCGGCAAGCACCGCCGGCTTGCACGCGATCGGGTCGCGCAGCACCGCGAAGCCGTCGCGGGTGCCGACCGCGAAGGTGAAGAAGCCATCGAGATCGTCGAGGGCCGCATTCAACGCCTCGGCCAGGGTCATCCCCTCGCGCAGCCGCCACATGAGATAGCCGGCGGCGACCTCGGAGTCGTTGTCGGTGGCAAAGCCGACGCCGTGGCGACGCAGCTCGCGGCGAAGCCGATTGTGGTTCGACAGCGATCCGTTGTGGACCAGGCAGAGGTCCTCTCCGGTGGAGAACGGGTGGGAGCCGGCTGTCGTCACCCGGCTCTCGGTCGCCATCCGGGTATGTCCGAGACCGTGGGTCGCCTCCAGCGAGCGGATCCCGCAGCCATCGAGCAGCGCGGCCGGCGAGCCGACGTGCTTGTGCAACTCGATCGACTGGCCCGATGCGATCACCACCACCTCCGGGTGATGCTCCGACATCCACGCGCGAGCCGAGCCGGCATCGCCATCGACCTGCATCACCACGTGGTCACCGTGGTCGCAGAGGATCGAGGACGGCCCGAGGACGGCGCCGGCATCGGCGGCCAGCCGGGTCCAGTCGACCCCTCCGTCCTGCGCCAGCAGCGACAGCTTGCCGGCCGGCCCGACGCGGTTGCGATAGAGCGCGACACCCGCGCTGTCAGGGCCGCGGTCGCCCAGCTGCTCGAGCATCGCGCCGAGATGGGCACCGAGCGCGAGCTCGATCTCAGGTGACTTGGCGAAGAGGCCGGCAATACCGCACATGGGCGCTGATCCTCGCGGAGGAATTCCGGCCCGGCAATGGGCTGGCGTCCACTCTTTGTGGGCTACGCATGTGCGTTTTCCCACTCGCTGGTCGGCCCGGGACTCGCTCGCCGCCCAGCGCGCGTCAGACGAGTCCGTCGGTGATCGGGTTGGGGGTCCCGAAACGGTGAGCGGTGATCGAGATCGCCTGCTCGTGCACGAACGGCAGGAGCTCGATGCGCCCCGCCTCGGTGACCGGTCCGTCGTAGATGGCGATCTCGGGTGCACCGTGGGTGGCTTCGATCAGCGCGGCGCCGTCCGCCCCCAGGACGCGGACGCGCGCCGGCCGTTGGCCGGCCAGGCGGGCGGCCCAGTCCGCGGCGTCCTCCACCCGCGTGCTCACACCGGCCTCGCGCAGTGCGGTGTCCAGTGCGAAGGGGACCGCGCTGTCGACTGAGACCTCGAGCGCCGCGCCTGCGGCCAGACCCGCCGCGCAGACCCGCAGGAGCCCCGCCAGCGGCTCGCCGGCTGACAGCCGCACCGCGACGGCAATCGGCCGGTAGCGCAGGACGTTGTGCTCGCCCTCGATCGCCGAGACGTCACGGGCGGTGCCGAATTCCTCGGCCCAGGCCAGCCCATCGGCGGTGATCGCGCGCCGGAGTCCTCCGAGCGCGTCGCCATCGACGACCTTCGTCGCCGCGTCGAGCAGCGCGGTGACCGATGCGGGCCTCGGCGCGGTCGCCGAACGGGTCGCCGGGCGCTCGGCGGGGGCGCCGGGAGTGGGCCGCCAGCGACCGAGCGTGAGCAGATAGTTGGGACCGCCCGCCTTGGCGCCGGGCCCGACGGCCGAACGTTTCCAGCCGCCGAACGGCTGGCGGCGCACGATCGCGCCCGTGATCGTCCGATTGACGTAGAGGTTGCCGGCCTGCACATGCTCGAGCCACTGGCGGATCTCCTGGCGATCGAGTGAGTGCAGACCAGCGGTCAGGCCGTAGTCGACTCCGTTCTGGTAGGCGATCGCCTGCTCGAGCGTGTCGGCGGACATGATCCCGAGCACCGGGCCGAAGTATTCGGTGAGGTGAAACTCTGAGTTCGGCGCCACGCCGTCGCGGATTCCGGGGGTCCAGTGGCGCCCGTCGTCGCTCAGCGGGCGAGGCGCCAGCAGCCATGACTGGCCGGGCTCGAGCTCGGTCAGTGCGCGTTGCAGCTTGCCGGCCGCCGGAACGATGATCGGACCCATCTGGGTCTCCGGGTGCCAAGGATCCCCTACCGCCAGCGAGCGCGTCGCGTCGACGAGCTGGCGCCGTAGCCGCGGCGAGCGCGCGACCGAGCCCACCAGGATCACCAGCGAGGCCGCGGAGCACTTCTGTCCCGCGTGGCCGAAGGCGGACGCGACCACGTCCTTTGCGGCCAGGTCGATATCGGCGCTCGGCGTCACGATGATGGCGTTCTTGCCGCTGGTCTCGGCCAGGAGCGGCAGGTCGGGACGGAACTCGCGGAACCGCTGCGCGGTCTCGAATGCTCCGGTGAGGATGACGCGATCGACCCCCCGATGGCCGATCAGCATGGCGCCGAGCGCGCGCTCGTCGACGACGACCAACTGGAGCACGTCGCGCGGGATTCCGGCCGACCACAGTGCCTGCGTGAGCATCGCCGCGCAGCGCTGAGCCTCGGGCGCCGGCTTGAGGATCACCGATGACCCGGCGGCCAGCGCGGCCAGCGTCGAGCCCGCGGGGATCGAGACCGGGAAGTTCCATGGCGGCGCGACGACCGTGAGCGCAGACGGCTCGAACGCGGCACCCTCGATCTGCTCCAGGGCGAGCGCCTGGTCGGCGTAGTAGTGGGCGAAGTCGATCGCCTCCGAGATCTCGGGGTCGGCCTCGCTCATCGTCTTGCCGGTCTCGGCGGCCATCACCTCCGCGAGCAAGCCGCGATCGCGCTCCAGCGCGTCGCCGGCGCGGTGCAGCAACTCGCGGCGGCGGCGAGCGCCGAGCTCCGCCCAGCCGTGGGCCGCGCCCCGCGCCGTCGTGACCGCCGCCTCGACCTGCCGGGCCTCGCGCAGGGTGGCATTCAGAACCTCGTCCCGGCCGCGGACCGAGTCCGCCGCGGCGCTCAGGATCGTGCGCGCCCACTCGAGGTTGGCCGGTAGCGAGGGATCGGTGTCCTGGGTGTTGGAGAACTGGCCGTGGTCGCTCGGCGCGGGCGCCACCCGCCGGTCCTGCGTCCGGCGCGGACTCGGCACCACGTCGTCCAGCGCCGCCAGCGAGTCGCGGTAGCGGTCACGCTCGCGGACGAACACGGCTTCGTCCCCGGCCATCTGGAGCGCGCCTGAGAGGTAGTTCTCCTCGCTGGCGGTCTCCTCGAGGCGGCGGACGAGATATGCGATCGCCACGTCGAACTCCTCGGGGTGGACGACCGGCGTGTACAGGAGCAGGCCGCCGACGGTGCGCCGTACCACCTCGGCCTGCGCCTGGGCCATGCCGAGCAGCATCTCGAACTGGACGCGGTCGGCGACGCCGCGGTCGTTCGCCGTCAGCCAGGCATCCGCGATGTCGAACAGGTTGTGGCTGGCGACGCCCAGCCGGACGTTGGCTGCGCGCTCGCGGGTCATCGCCCAGTCGAGCACCCGCTTGTAGTTGGTGTCGGTCTCCTGCTTGCTCGACCACGTGGCCAGCGGCCAGCCGTGCAGGGCGGCCTCGACGCGTTCCATCGGCAGGTTGGCGCCCTTGACCAGCCGCACCTTGATCGGAGCGCCGCCGGCGGACACCCGCGAGGCCGCCCACGACTGCAGTCGCATCATCGCCGCAAGCGCGTCGGGCAGGTAGGCCTGGAGCACGATGCCGGCCTCGAGGTCGGCGAACTCGGGCCGGTCGAGCAGGCGAGTGAAGACCGCGGTGGTCAGCTCGAGATCGCGGTACTCCTCCATGTCCAGGTTCACAAAGCCACGGCCGGGCTTGTCACGGGCCTGGCGCATGAGCGGCGCCAAGCGCTCCGCAACCGCGTCGGCGGTCTCGTCGAACGCCCACGGCGCATGCGGTGCGATGACCGCGGAGACCTTGACCGACACGTAGTCCACGTCCGGTCGCGCCAGCAGCGCAAGCGTCTGGGCCAGCCGGCGGTCGGCCTGCTCGGCGCCGAGCACTGCCTCTCCGAGCAGGTTGATGTTCAGCGACACCCCCTCGGTGCGCACCCGCTCGATCGCTGGGCCGAGCCGGGAATCGCTGGCGTCGATGATGAGATGGCCGACCAGGCGTCTGAGCACGCGCTCGACGATCGGCATCGCGATCTGCGGCGCGAGGGGCGCGAGGGCGCCTCCGGCGCGCAGCGCCGTACGCAGGCCGGGAGACAGGAAGCGCGGCGCCGAGGGCGCCAGGCCGGCGAGCACTCGAGCGGCCACGGCGGGGTCCTCCGGTCGCACCACCCCGTCGATGAAGCCGACAGCGAAGCTCAGTCCCTCAGGATCGCGGAGAACCTCCGCGAGCCGGCGAGCGGCTGGGGTGACCGGTTGGCGAAGGGTGCCGGCCAGCCACTCTCTCACCAGCGCCTCGACGCGCTCCGCGCGAGCGGTCGTCGAGGCCGAGAGGGGTGCGGAGGAGAGGTTCACGAGCAGCGGGTCGTTGGTCCACCCACCAGTATGAGACGTACATCAGTTCAGGTAAAGTTACTCTTGATGACCAATACCAGTCACCTGCGCTAAACGATGAAACCGCCGGCGCTCGACGTCCGCCGACTGCTCGTCCTGCACGAGCTCTCGGTGCGGGGCACGCTCGCGGAGGTGGCGAAGTCGATGCACCTCACGCCATCTGCGGTCTCCCAGCAGCTGTCAGCGCTCGAGCGCGAGGCGGGCGTGCAGCTGCTGCGCAAGGTCGGACGCCGGGTGCAGCTGACCGCCGACGCCGAGGCGCTCGTCACGTACACCCGCGAGCTGCTCGACACGCTCGAGCGGGCGGAGGCTGACCTGCGGACGTCACGGGCCGAGATCGCCGGCACCGTGCGGATCGCGGTCTTCCAGTCAGCCGCGCTCACGCTCATGCCGGCCGCGCTCGCCGAGATGCGCGCCACCCACCCGCGGCTGCGGATCGAGATGACCCAGCACGAACCGGAGACCGCGCTGCGCGAGACCTGGGCGCGTGGCTTCGACCTGGTCGTGGCCGAGCAGTATCCCGGGCATGCCGCGCCCCATCACCCAGGCGTGGACCGCCGGCTGCTGCTCAGCGACGCGATCCGCCTCGCGGTCCCGCCCGGGCGGCTGGGAACGCTCCCGGTCACCGGGCTCGCCGATGTGGCCCCCCTGCCGTGGGTGATGGAGCCGGCCGGCGCCGCATCGCGACACTGGGCCGAACAGGCCTGCCGCAGTGCCGGCTTCGAGCCCGATGTGCGCTATGAGTCGGCCGACCTGCAGGTCCACATCGCGCTCATCGAGTCCGGAAACGCAGTGGCGCTGATGCCCGATCTGATGTGGCGCGGGGCGAGCCCGCGGTGCGACATCTGGGACCTGCCGCAGGCCCCCCACCGGGAGATCTTCACCTCCGCGCGAGACGCAGGGGCCCGTGACCCGGCGCTGGCGGCGCTGCGCGCCACGCTGCACCGCGTCGCGGCCGCGCAACCATCACACAAGACGACGGCGAACGGTCACCGTGTGGTGACCACCGTGGGTTATGCTCGACAGTGACGATGATGCGCCGATGACCACGATGGTCAACCTGGTGGCTGACCTCGGAGAGGGGTTCGGCGCGTACCGCATGGGCGACGACGAGAACATGCTCCGTGTCGTCGCATCGGCGAACATCGCGTGTGGATTTCACGCCGGTGACCCGCGGATCATGGACGCGACGGTGGCGGCCTGCACGCGGCTGGGCGTCGAGATCGGTGCACATCCCGGTTTTCCCGATCTGGTCGGGTTCGGCCGCCGCGCGATCGACGCCACCTCCGCCGAGGTCGAGACCGATGTCATGTACCAGATCGGGGCGCTCTCGGCGTTCGCCACCGCGCACCACACACGGGTCACTCATGTCACTCCGCACGGCCGCCTGGGGAACCTGATCGTCAGCGACGCGAGGTACGCAGAGGCGGTGGCGCGGGCGGTCAGCCGGGTCGACCCCGCCATGATCGTCGTCTCCCAGCCGGGGGCGATGCGCGACGCGGCGCAGGCCCTCGGCCTGCCCTGGGCCGGGATAGCGTTTGCCGATCGGGCGTATCGCGGCGACGGATCGCTGGTCTCCCGCAGCGAGCCCGGGGCGGTCCTCCACGATGAGGACGAGATCGCCGAGCGGGTCGGACGCATGGTCACCGAGGGACTCGCCGCCTCAATCGACGGCAACGACGTCGAGGTGCCCTGCGACACGCTGTTGCTGCACGGCGACAACCCGGGAGCGGTGGCGCTGGCCACGCGCGTGCGGGCCGAGCTCGAAGGGCGCGGCGTCAGAGTGACCGGCCTGGTCGAGGTGCTGGCCGCGCGAGCGTCGTAGTCCTGCCGGGCGCGACGAGCCGTGAGCCGGCGTCAGCGACCCGGGCTGAGGATGGTGCGCATGGCCGCCGCCGTGCACTCGAGGGCGGCTGTCTGGAGCCGCGCGCCGGCGACCGCATCGGCGAGGCTGCAGAGCCGGAAGTGGATCGTGTCACCGGGTCGCACCTGGCCGAGCCGGGACTGGGCCACCCGGGTGGCAACCGCGAGCACCGGGTAGCCGGCAGTCAGCATTCGTCCCCGCATCAGCGCCAGCAGGTGCCCGGGGCTCGGGAGCTCGATCGATCCGATCGCCACCCCCCGGGAGAGGATCTCCGAGGGCGTCCCATCGACCCGGTGCGGGGTCGGGCCGGCCAGACGCAGCCCGACGGTATCACTCTGCGGAGTCACCTCGTACGCCTGTCGGGTCAGCCACTCGGCCCCGTCGACGAACTGGTCGGCGTCGGGTCCCTCGACGACGTCGATCGGCCACGGGCTGCCGAACGTGGGCACGGACACCGGAGGGCGGATGAGCGGAATGCCGGTGTGAGGGTGCTCGTACCACGAGAACCCCGTCGACAGGGTCAGCCGATCCCCGCCGGCCAGCCAGCGCCCGAGACCGAGCCCGCGGTCGGGCGCCACGCTGCCGAGCACCACCTCGCTCTCCAGACGGCCGCAGAACGCCAGGTAGACCCGCAGCCCACGGCTGATCGCTCCGATGGTGATCGCCGATCCGCCGGACACCGCGATCGGCTGCCACTGCGGCGCGGCGATCCCATCGACCGTGAACTCACACGGTGCCCCGGTGACCGCGAGCAGGCAGTCCGCGTCGCAGGAGAGCGCCAGGTGCTGCGCGGTGACCTCCACCAGCGGGCTGTCGGGCTCATTGGCCACCAGCGCGTTGGCGCAACGGGCGGAGTACTGATCCGCGCTTCCGCCCGTGCTCACTCCCACGCTCGCGTAGCCGAGCCTCCCCAGGTCCTGGATCGCCGCCCAGCCCGCCTGCTGCACGGTGATCGTCACCGGTGTCACAGGACGCTCACCTCCGGGCCCGTTCCGGCGAGGTCAGACCACCGATCCTCGTCGATCGGCCGGTATTCGACCAGATCGCCGGGGCGGTAGGGCACGGGCGGATCACGGTGCGGATCAAACAGCGTCACCGGCGTGCGGCCGATCAGCCGCCACCCGCCGGGTGACGGCGTCGCGTAGACGATCGCCTGCCTGCCCGCCACCGCGACGCTCCCGCCGGGGACCGCGACCCGGGGAACCGCCAACCGGCTCGGAGGCCGGGGCAGATCCGGTCCGTCGGTCATCGGCGCCCCGGCCGGCGAGGCGACCGTGCGGATCACATAGGGAGCCGCCGTGTGCCGGCGAACGATCTCGTCGGCCGACAGCTCGAGGTCGGCAGCGAGCTGCTCCAGGTCAGGGCCGAACTCTCCCCCGTAGACGACCGGAATCACCACCCGCCGAGCGGGCGGCACCGCGGCGGCCTCGCCGACCCCGGCGACCTCGCTCCCGACCACGGAGGCGAGCTCGTCGAAGGTGAGCAGGTTCGGGTCGTGCTCGACGAGCACCGTGTCATAGGTGGCGACCGTCCCGATCAGCCCGGTGACCAGCCCCGGCTCCAACCGCTCAGCCAGCAGGCGCACGCATCGCCAGCGCGTCTCGGTGTCCACCCCGGCGACGGCGACGAGCGTGGCGCTGTCACCGCACGCGACGATCCTCAATGTGGAGCCGGCTGGGCCCGGGAGCTCCACGCGGCAGGCGGCCATCCGGGCAGTATCCA
>CAVUUL010000005.1:0-554263 GCA_963744685.1 uncultured Solirubrobacteraceae bacterium
ATCGGCTTCTCCGACGCGCTGAAGGAGCACAGCGACATCTACAAGGATCTGCCCGAAGGGGCGGTCACCACCCCGGGCAAGGAGTTTCACCGGATCGACGGTGAGGACCGCTCGGAGCACTTCCGCGCGTTCGTACACGCACCGTTCAAGCAGGACGCCGAGGCTGAACGCAACCACACCAGCTTCGGACTCCAGGTAACCATCACCGAAGGTGATGCCACGCTACGTGCGCTCCTGCTCGGAGACCTCTCCTACCCGACGGTCAAGCGGATCTTTGACGTCAGCGCCGCGGAAAACGTCGCGTGGGACGTGTTCCTCGCTCCCCATCACTGCTCCAAGTCCGTGATGTACGGCCGCGAAGTTGGCGAGACCGAGGACACGCTCAAGCGTCCGTTGCTGGACAAGATCGAGGCCGCCGGCAGCGACGATCGCTACGTCATCTCGAGCTCGGGGCCAATCCCGTCATCCAACCAGCCGGGCGATAACCCTCCGCACGCCGACGCCGCGAAGCGCTACCGCGAGATCGTTCCCGACGGACAGTTCCTGTGCACCGGCGAGTACCCCTCGACCACGGCCCCGGAACCGATCGTATTCGAGCCCAGCGCTGACGGCGCCGTGCTCAGAGAGTCGGTGAGCAAGCAGGCCACGCGCTTCTCGGCGATGCCGGGCGCGATCGCGGCCACTCGCGGGATTACTGAGCCGGCTCAAACGGCGGTCGGGTTTGGCCGCCTAGCGTGACGGCATTGACGGACGGTCAGGAGCTGGCGCTTCGCCAGCTCCGCGCGATCGAGCTCGCCTCCCCCGCCGGGCTAGAGATTCTCGATGTCGAGGAGCCCGGCGACGGCGCGTATCTGCGAGCCGATGTCTCAGTCAACTGCGCGGGATCCAGCACCACGGCGACGGCATCGCGCTGCGGGAGCGGGAGCGGTTCGGCCTGCTGATCCCACGGGACTTTCCGTTTGACTACCCGATCGCGTTGACGCCGCACACACGCTGGGCGGGAACTCCGCATGTGCAGTGGCGCCTGCAACTCTGCGTGTACGCGGCGCCCACGATCGAATGGATTCCGGCCGACGGCATGTACGGCTTCATGCAGCGCCTGTTCTCATGGCTCGAGCGCGCAGCTGCCGGAGAACTCGACCCCGACGATGCTCCGCTGCATCCTCCGGTCGCCTACACCAAGGCCGGCGCGCCGTTGGTGATCGCGCGCGCAAACACTCCAGCGATTGGGCTCGATCCGTGGCTCGGCTACGCAAGGCTCGAGCATGCGATCGACAAACGGTACGACGTTGTTGAGTGGCTCGACGACTTTGACGTCAACAACGATCTCGCGGAACCGCCCACGAACGCGGCGGCTGCGCTGCTGACGCCTTACTCCTTGGACTTCGAGTATCCGGAAACGATCAACGAGCTCCTTCGAGCGCTCGTCGATCGAGGGATGACATATCGAGACCTACTGCTGCACCTCGGGTGGGTCGCCGCCTTTCGGGAGCCGGACGAGCCGCTGCTGGTGCTACTCGGGACGGCAATGCGACGAGGCACCGACGGCTCTTCCTTGCAGCACTTGACCGCCTGGCGCATCCCCGCTTCCTAGCTAAGAAGCTCACCGACGCGATCGGCCGCGATTCGGAGAATCCAACAAGACGCGAGCTCGGCGAACAGGCCCTCAAGGAGGTCATCGACTGGATCGTCACCGCCGAGGTCGAATGGTGCTCAGTCCGCGAAGACCGCCCCGAAGTCGTCGAACGTCGCGACAGCCAGAGCCCGCTGCACGGCTTCGTCGGCAAACGCGTCGCGATCTGGGGCTGCGGCGCACTCGGCGGACCGATCGCAGAATGCGTGGTTCGGGCCGGCGCTGCCGAGGTCATCCTCTATGACTACGCGACGGTCCACCCGGGTGTGCTTGTCCGGCAGCCGTTCCTCGACCAGGACATCGGCAACGCCGAAGGCTCGCGTTCTCGCAGATCGGCTCAGCCGCATCCATCCAGGCACGACGGTCGGTGCCCACGTTCAAAACATTACGAGCGGCCCGCTCAGCCGCACGAACTGGCACGACGAGGCCGACATCGTGATTGACGCGACCGCGTCGGCGGCCGTCCGATCAAAGCTTGAGCGTGTCCGTCGCCTTCATCCACAAGATGTCATGGTGATAACCGCGATCATCGGGCACACGGCCGAGCACGGGCTAATCACAATCGCCGGCTCGACATACACCGGCGCCGGGGCTGATTGTCTCCGCGCGACGAAGCTCGCCTGCGCCCGCAGCCCGCGCCTTCGCGGGTTCCTCCACGAATTCTGGCCCGATCCGCCCGCACCGACCTCTTTCAGCCAGAGCCTGGATGCTCATCCCCGACCTTTCGCGGCTCCGGAGCCGAAGCGGTCTCGCTAGCTGCGACGCTACTCACAGCAGCCGCAGCCGAGCTCGAGCCCGCGAAGAATGCAGCCGCGGTGGCACACCTCGTCGCGCTGCACACGGCCAAGCACGACGGCGCACGCAGGCCCGCCTTGAGTTGCTCCCTGCGGTCGTGCTCGACAGCGCGGATCAAAACTTCGAGGTTCGCCTCAGTCACGCCGCCAGTCTCCAGATCACAGCCGTGATCGAGTCCGCCGGCGCCGTCTCGGTCCCGATCACGAGACGGGGGGAGTGCTCTTCGGGGAGCGCGATGAGCCGGCGGCGTGATCTGGATCGACGAAGCCACCCCACCCCCGCCCGACAGCCAGGAGAGCCCCGAGTTGTTTCTCTGCGGCACCGAGGGGGTCCAGAAACTCGACCACGACAAACGCACGCGCACCAGCCGGACCGTCAGCTTTCTGGGCATGTGGCACACACACCCACGGCAATCGTCGGACTTCAGCAGGCGAGATCTCCAAGGGATGTTGGAGTTGCTTGACGCCTCAGAGTCGCCGGCGGCCCGCGGGACCATCGTGATCGTCGGCTGGGCCGCGACACAACCGGACATCAGCGCCTACGTGTTCGAGCGCGAGGAGCTTCGCGCCGATCAGGCAACCATCACCACCCACCAACGCGTCAACCTGCCCGAGCGCGACCCCCGCACCCCAGACATCGGCCTTGCTCTTTCCGGCGGTGGCTCACGAGCGATCGCCTTTCACCTGGGTTGCCTTCGCGCGCTTCACGACCGAGGAGTGCTGGATCGTGTCCGCGTCATTTCCGGCGTCTCAGGCGGATCGGTCATGACCGGGCTATGGGCCTACAGCAACGACACATTCGACGAGTTCGACGCACGCGTAACCGAGCTGCTCCGCCGCGGGCTGGCGCGAGACATTGCCCGTCAGGACGCTTCAGTACCCAGACGCCTCAGGCGGTCGCCTCATCGCTGCTCACATTCGCTCGTTTGGCTCCTCGGCGGATGAACAGAACAGACGCACTCCGCACCGTCCTCGCCAAACGGGTGTGCGGGGACGCGCCAATCAACAGCCAGCGGCGAGGTGACATCGCCACCGTGATCAACGCGACCGATCTGTGCACCGGCTCTGCTTTTCGTTTCGGCAGTCTCGAGAGCGGCACCTGGCGGCATGGAACGATCATCGATAACGACACCGACGTCGCAACCGCGATCGCCGCGTCAGCCGCATACCCAGTACTGCTTCCGGCACTCGATCGCCGGTGGGAATTCGTACGCCGCAACGGCGAGCGCGAGCGCCGTCGCGTCGTGCTCTCAGACGGGGGATCTTCGACAACCTCGGGATCAGTTGCCTGCTCCCAGGCCGACTGGAGACCTTCAGTACGAACGTCTACACGGACGTTGACTACGTGATCGCGTGTGACGCCGGCCAGGGACTGTTCGGTTCGCGCACCCCGGTGTTCTGGCCCTCAAGGATGAAGCGAGCGTTTGAGACGACACACCGCAAGGTGCAAGACGCCGGCCGCGCCGGATTGCACCATGCCCAAGAAGCGGGTGGCATCCGCGGATTCTTGTTGCCCTACCTTGGACAGCAAGACGCCTCGCTGATCGATCCGCCAGCCGACCTCGTCCCCCGCTCCGAGGTCATCGACTACCCGACCAACTTCTCCGCGATGAGCCAATCAGCTCTAGATCGCATCTCCAAACGAGGTGAGCAACTCACGCGAGTTGGACTCAACGCCTACCTGCCCGACCTCTGATACGAGATCACGCGGCCTGATGAAGGCGGTAAAGCCCGGTCCTACTGCCCAGCCGTTCCACGCCTGGAGCTCGATGGACCTGCGCGAGGAACGTCGCGAGCGGATCCTTGCCACCGACTCTGTGCCCTTCGTCCTGGACCAGTTGGAACCAGTCGCGGTAGTGAATCTCTCGATCTGCCCCCCAGCGACTGCGCAGTACGTCGGTCGCGACTTCCCGGAGTCTGCGTCCTCGTAGCCGCGCTGAGAGGTCCTCGATTCGTAGCTGCGCGGACAAACCAAGAACCGCCGAGAGCTCCTCAAGCAGGTGTTCATCCCGAGCCGTCTGCTCCTCGAGCTGCTCAGCCAACACTCGGAGCCGCTCAGCTTGCTCGCGCTGTTGCTGCACTCGGCGCGCCAGCATCTCGAACTCGGCCGTGAGGTGCTCGCTGACGGTCCCGTTTGCCGAATCGAGCTCTCCACGGCACGGAGATTACGAACCGCGCCGGACACATGTTATGGATCGCACGCTCTCCGGGCTGATCCTCCAATCGCCGCCGTACGCTGTCTTGGAGGCAGGCGCAATGACGCTTCTCGATCTTCTGACCTCCGAGCGATTCACTGACGAACAGCGGCACCGATACGCGACGCTGGTCGGCTACCGACCACGCCGGGACTACCTCGATGCTATCGACTCGGAGCGGCGGGGTCTGACGCTCTACCTGCGCAGCGACCGGCTGCTACGCATCCCCGAAACCAAGAGCCAAGCCCGTACGATGGGCCGGCTCCGGAGCGACTTGCGGGAGCAAATACGCGAGCAGATGAAGGCCCGCCGCCCATTTCGGCGGCCTGTCTCGGTTGAGATTGACCTGCACGCGACTTCGGTCCGACAGCCCCCGGCCTCGCCTCCGTCCGTCAAGGCATACCTGGATCTCCTCGGAAAGCGCGGTGAACAAGCGCTCGTGTACCGAGACGACGAGCTTGTCCACCATCTGCGCGTCCGGCGCCACGCGCCAGATCATCCAATTCTCCGTGCCGAGCTGGAGGACTGGTCGTACATGAGAAGCGCCCAGTTCCCGTGGGGACCAGATGACGGCGTCGAGGCTCGGATCGTCGTAAGGCCGTTGCGGCTGTACACCTCGGACTATGACCGGCTGTGGGAGCGACGCGACCAGGTGTTCGATGCCGCCCGACGTTACCGATGGCACCACGATGACCTTGCCGGCGCTCGATTCTGGAATCGCCAGTGGGACGACGAACGGGACGACGAACGGCTCAGCGAGCTTCGTCGGGAAGATCGCGACGACGCTGCTGACCGGGGCGTATACGCACCGGGTGGCCTCTTCGACGCCTCTGCGGAGATGCGAGCAATGCGCCTCGAGGATCGCCGACGACGACAACGCGAAACCAAAGCGATCCTCGATCGTCTGCTGCTTGATCAGAAGCCAGGCAAGCTCGACCGTCCTGGCCCAGTGCCAGAGATCGACCGTCTCACCTGGGCTCACATCCCGGAACTACTCGCAATGACTCGTGAGCACCCCATCATGGCCGGCGTCTTCTACCTCCCCCTCCCGGTCGAAAGCGATGGCGGACCAGACTGGCCTCCGGTCGTGCGACAAGCGATGCAAGAGCATCAAGCCAAGTCCCGCATCCTCGCTCGTCGGCTAGATACGCCACTTTCTCTGGACATCTCTGTCCGTGGCGCTGGGTCAGGGCGCAAGGACTACGACAACCTCGCACACATCGTTCTCCGAACGTTCGAGGAGATTTTCTGCGCCGGAGTCCGAGGCACCGTTGTCTCCTATCGCGTGTACGAATGCGAGGGCGAAAGGCCTGCAGTACGCGTCATGGTCACCACTGACCAGCGGCTACGAGACATGGAAGACGCGGTCGAAACGACCCGCGCGTGGGTGCTGCGCAACGGCCCGGCTCTGCTGCGGGAGTGAGCCGCAGTCCTAACGCCGACCAGAAGCTCGATGCCAGAGCTCGCTGGGCTAGTGCTCTCACGAAATGCAGCAGCCAGCTTCGGATCACCCGCATGAGTGCTTTGCCGCGGATCCAATCACTGGGCGTCCGCGTGAGTGCGGCGATCACCTGACGAAAAGGACTCGCGAGGGCCGGAACCGCGCGCGAGCGCCCTGGACATAAGCCTTTCGCATCCACCTCATACGAAAGGATCGGCATGATCCTTCCGTAACACCGAAGCGAAGGGAAGGATCACAGGGGCAGTCGTCACGCAGGTGAGCCTCGGATCTCGCTACGGCGCGTCTGGCTGCTCGAAGCTGTCTCGCCCTCGGAGCGACGGAGCCGTGGGCGCGCCGCCTCCGAACGCGGCGGTGAACGCCGCGGCGCGCTCGGTCGCCGGGCGGGCGTGGAGGTACCGGCTCGTGGTGGTCAGCTGCGAGTGGCCCATCGCGTCCTTGATGCTCACCAGGTCGACGCCGCCGGCGACGAGCAGCGATCCGAACGTATGGCGCAGGTCATGCCAGCGCAGCGGGCGCAGCCCGGCGGCGTCGCGGGCCCGCTTGTAGCGGCGGCGCAGCGCCGAGCCGTCCAGCGGCCGGCCCAGGGCGTTGCAGAAGACGTAGTCATCCGCGGAGACGAAATCCTGGCGCTGGGAGAGCCGGTCGAGCGCGGCCGCGGCCTGGTCGGCCATCGGCACGCGCCGGACGTGTCCGGTCTTGGTCGTGCCCTCGACACCGGAGGAGAGCGACCGGCTGATCGTCAGCGCCGAGCCCGTCCAGTCGACATCGCGCCAGCGCAACGCCAGGAGCTCTCCCAGGCGGAGCCCGGAGTAGGCGGCGACGCGGATCGCTTCGCTGTCGCGGTCGTCCTCGAAGAGCTCGAGCTCGCCGCGGGCCAACACGGCGGGACGGTGGAAGCCGGCCTCGAGCGAGCGGGCGATGGCCTCGATCTCCTCCGGCGAGTAGAACAGCAGCACGCCCGGGCTCGGGCACGCGCCGGCGGTCGGTGCCGAGGGCGGGATTGGTCGGCAGCGAGTACGTCGTCGGCTTCATCCCGTAGTTGAACGCGGCGCAGACGATCTCCCGCGCCCGGTTCACGCTGCGGGCCGACACGCCGGTGGCGGCGACCGTCTGCAGCAGCGCCTCGACCTCGGCCGGGGTGATCTTCGCCGCCGGCCGGTCGCCGAGCGCGGCCATGATGAGTCCCGCCGTCGTGCCCGTGCCGCGCTTGTGCGGTGTGCCCGGCTCGGCGAGGTCGGACTGGTGGGAGCGGATCGTCGAGGGCTTGGCGCCGCGGACCTTCTCAAGCCACTCCAGATACCCGTGCGCGAGCTCGCGGAAGGTGACGCCGCGCGTGCGGCGCTCGCGCTCGACGCGCTCGGCCTCGTTGAAGTCCTTGACGTAGGTGCGGACGAACTCGGCGGCGGCCACGTGCGCACGCCGTTCGTCGAGGTACCCGTCGGGCACGCGGCCGCGGCGCGGCCGCCAGCCGCCTGTGTCATCGCGGGTCAGCCACGCCCGTCCGATGCGTCGCTTGACCTGCCGGCCGCCGTAGCGGAACTTCGCCTCGTAGTGCAGCTCGCCGCGCTGCTCGCGGACGATCAGAGCGGCGGTCGGAAGGGGGTCTCGTCGGAGGCATCGCACGAGGAAGGATAACTCATGGAGTACCACGTGGAGTACCACTCTCTCGTGGAGTACCACTTTGAGTACCAAACTGGCCTAAAACAACCCCAAAAGCGGGGCTTTTAGCCTCGCAATCTCGCCCAATTTGCGGGAACTAGAGGCCCTTTTCGCAACTCATAACCCGAAGGTCGCAGGTTCGAATCCTGCCCTCGCTACTTCGAAAAGGTGAACAGCCGTCGAACGGATCGAGATCCTCATCCCCAATCTCGCATCCCAGCCCGAGGTCGTCGCGCTCCTGCGCGCACGCGCCGCGGACGGCTGCCGCATCAGCATCATCATCGAGGATCCAGACCACCGCGTCGAAGCGCTGCTCGACATCGACGCGATCGAGGTCCGCGCCTCGCCCGCCGGGGCGGCCCACATCCTCTACCGAGCTGACGACCAGATCCTCCTCGCCCTCAGACACATCAGCTTCCCCGAACAGTCGCCACCGCTGATCCACCTGCGTCAGGCCACCTACGGAGATTGTTCGACCGACTCCTCGACGACTTGGACGACCGCTGGGACAAGGCCACCCCGGTCGCCGGCAGCGAGCCGCGTAACGGCCACCTCGCCGACGCCGACACTGACCCCTGGACCGAGCCCGCCCAGCTCCCTGAACCGGACTCGCCATCGCCACGCACGCCGTCAGGGCCGTCCGAGACCCCGACCGCCTCGCCCGGAGAAGCGCCGCGCCGCTCGCCACGGCGACCCACCTGACCCAGCGCCGGCCAGCGCCGCGTCACCCGCCGGGGCGCCCTGTCACGACTCGGCACGATGGTCGCGCGTGCCGCCGAAGTCGTGTCCGGGAGAGCTCTCGCCAACCCGCTCCGCTCTGTCCAACGGCCGCTGGAGCGGGGCCGTCGAAGATCAGCCGGCCGTCTGGCACAGTGTGGGCACCGGTGCCCCGGACGACGCCCGCTTGGTCAAGGAGACGTCGCAGGCTCCCGGGTGGATGAGTCACGGTGACGCCGCACAAAGCACAGCCCGAAACCGAGGTCGGCGTCGAGCAGCTCACGGCGGATGAGCTGCGCGAGGTGCTGCGATGGGCCGCTGAGTGGCACGAGGATGTCGAGCGGCGCGTGCGATTGACCGCGGCGCGCTCCAGCGGTGACCTGCGGGCGTTGCGCACCGAGGTCGATCGTGGACTGCGGACGCGACGTTTCCTCGGCTACCGAGAGTGTGTGGAGTGGGCACGTGCCGCGCGGCCGGTGATGATCGAGCTCGACGTGGCGGTCGCGGCCGGTCCGACCCAGGAACTGGTCGCGTTGCTTGAGCGTGGGATCGCGCACGTGGTCAAGGTGATCCAGACCAGGGCCGACGACTCGTCGGGCATGGTCGGGGATCTCGCTCGCGATCTTCTGGAGCTGCACGCCCGCGCATGCGATGCTGGGGTCGCCGATCCGGTCAAGCTCGCGCGGTGGATGATCCGATTTCGCTTCGTCGATCAGGACTTCTTCGAGGCCGATCCGGTGCGCTACCGAGCCGCGCTGGGCGAGGTCGGCCTAGCGGAGTTCCGCAACTTGCTGGCGGCGCAGACCGATCAGGACGGGTTCGCGGCGCGGTACGCGCGTGAGCGGCTGGCCGTGCTTGACGGTGACAGCGCTGAGATCGTCGCGCTGCTCGGAGGCGACCTGTCGCGACCGCATCAGTTCATCCGGGTTGCCGAGGCGATGGTCGAGCTCGGGCGTGACGAGGAAGCGATCGTGTGGGCGCGGCGAGGGATCGAGCAGACCGCCGGCTGGCAGACCGATCAGCTCTACGACATCGCCTGCGCCGCGCACGGGCGACGCGAAGAGCCGGCCGAGGCACTCGCCCTGCGCCGCGCGCAACACGAACGGACGCCGACCAGCTCCAGCTATCGCCAGCTGCGGACCGCAGCCGAGGCCATCCACGCCTGGCCGGTCGAGCGTGATGCCGCGCGTCGCGTGCTATCAGACCGCAACCCACCCGCCCTCGTCGACGCGCTGCTCGACGACGGCGAGGACGAGCTCGCGTGGCAGACCGCAACGGCTCTGCCCGATGCAGACCTCGGAGATCACGCCTGGCTGCGGCTGGCCGAGGCTCGGCAGAAGACCCACCCGGCCCAGGCGCTGCCGGTGTACTGGCGGCTGATCGACGGCGTGCTGCAGACCGCCGACCGACGCGCCTACGCCGCCGCCGTGCGGCTGCTCAAGCGAGCGCGCGACGCCGCTGCGGCCGCCGAAGAGATCGATGCGTTCGAGGCGCGCCTGGCCGCGTTGCGAGAACGCCACCGCCGCCGGCCGTCGCTGATCACGATGCTCGACAAGGCCAAACTCGTGCCCGCGCCGCCCGTGCAGTAGCGGGAAAGCTTATGCGTGATCCTTTCCCAAGGCGTTCGGATAGGACGGCGTTGGCACGCAACGGCACGATCCTTTCAAAGGTGAGGCCCGGGCACGGCACCGATCCTGCGCCGGCGTCCGGCCGGCTCGGTACACCTCCCGTTGGTGGGAAAGAACAACCGGCAGCGGCGGGCTGCCAAGGCTCGCAGGCGCACTGAGGCGCGTCGTTCGAATGGCAGGTCTGGTGCCCGCGGTGGTGCGTCGAACGCGCGGGAACGGGCCGGTTCTGTTCCGCCGCGTGATCGGTCGCTCTCGCCTGCCGAAATGTTCCTGGCTGCCGTCTTCAGCGCAGATGCATGGTGACGGGGACCGTGCAGCCCAGGCTGTGGCCAGGCTCGCCGGATCCTCGCAGGCTCGGGTGGCTGAGGAGATCGCCGATTGCATGGAGGACCGTGTGGCGGGTCTGTGGGAGAACGGCTGGCAGCCGTGTGACCTGGACCGGGTCGTCGATGGGAGGCTGCGCTGTCACGAGGCCCGCTGGTGCGCTGGATCATCGCCTCGCAGTCTCTGAGCTACGAGGCCCTCGGGAGGCGGGCGCAGCCGCGGTGGATGGGCCAGCTTGAACAGATCGGGGCGCGGCGCGACCGGCGCATGGACCGCGCCTACCTGCGCGAGCTTCGCGATGAGTGGGTCGATGCGCTCGCCGACGCCGTGGGGCTCATGGGGCTGCTGGTGGCCCTGCCACCCCTGCCGTGTCTCATCGACCCGCCGAGCCGCTGGGCGTCAGACGCACCTGCCGACGGGTCCGATCTGCCGCCGACCATGCTCGGCAAGGTGCGGGCGCTGCTGGCCAAGGCGGGTCGACCACGTTCGAGGCCGAGGCCGACGCGTTCACTGCGAAGGCTCAGGAACTGATGGCTCGCTACCGCATCGATCGTGTGCTTCTGGAGGACGGCGGACGAAGCCCGCGAGTGCGCCCGATCGGCCGGCGGGTCGGCATCGACCATCCCTACGCCGAGGCCAAGGTCGTGCTGCTCGGCGAGATCGCCGTCGCCAACGGCTGTCAGGCGGTGTGGTCGAGGGAGTTGGGGTTCACCACCGTGTTCGGCTTCGCCGGTGAGCTCGATGCGGTCGAGGAGCTCTTCACCTCGCTTCTCATCCAGGCCACAGTGGCGCTGGGTCGAGAGGGCTCGAAGGTCGACCACCTCGGGCGCAGCCGGACCACTCGGAGTCCGGGACGCGGGTGACGGTCCCGCTCGCGGCTGCGCGGTTGCCGGCGGCGGGGCGGTTGCGGGCGCTGGTCTCGCAGCTGGTGCAGCTGCGTCCGATCATCGAGGATCCCTGTCGGGAGCTGTATCTCGACCTGCCTGGCGCGCCGCTTGAGCTGGTGTCCTATCCGGCTCCGGAGCCTGATCCGGAGCGGCCGGTGCTGTTTGATGACGAGGTCGATGTCATGGCTGGCGTGACCGCTCGAATCACGGTCAGGCGTGCGGCTGAGGCGTTGACGGTCGGGTTCTCTCGTGCGACCCGTCGCGGCGGGCTGACGATCCGCTCAGGCCGCGCCGCGCACGAGACCACCCTGGCGGGGTGCGAGGGCCGCGCTGGCGCGCGGCATCTGTATGGGGGGGTGGTGTGTGAGCAGATCGAGGTGCTGCAGCGCCGCGCGCTGGATGCGCCGCGACCGGAGCTGGTGGTCAAGGTTGACCGCTCGGGCCTGAACGAGCACCACCCGCTGGTACAGAAGCTCTACGCGGCGATCGACCGGGTCCTGAAGCCGATCGTCGCCGCGGAGGAACGCCGCGCCAGCGCCCACCTGATCGGGACCGCCCGCGCGATCACCGCGCGTGACCAGGTCGGCCTGCGTGCGCTCAACGATGCGCTCAAGGCCGCGTTTGACCATCCCGGCAGCAGCGGCCGCGAGCCAGGCAGCGCGCCCGCACGCGTCGCGCCGTACGAGGACGCCAGCGAGACGGTCGAGCCCGTTGATTCCGAGGAGACCCTCATGGGCGAGCCGGCCGAGCCGCCGTCACCCCCGGCTCTCGCGGCGTTGTTCTTCAAGCAGTCGCCGATCCGGATGCATCCCGGTGAGCAGCGCACGATTACGATCCACGCCAACCCCGACCAGGTTCCCGCCGGCACACCGGTCCAGGTCGACACCGACCCCGGCCTGTCGCTCTCGCTGCGCGGCGACGAGTTCCCCGAGCCCGGGGCGCGAGGGCTCTGCGCGATCGCCGGGAGCATTCGCACGAAGGTGACTGTCGAGCCAGGCTCCCGTCTCACCGTCACCGCGACTGCCGGCGAGCATCAGGCTCAACTCGAGGTGGTGGTCGTCCGCCATCGCGCGTCAGGGTGGGTGCGGGAGATCGCCCGTAAGGATGAGAACCAGCTGATCGAGGCCGAGTTCGACCCGGAGACCGGGATCGTCACCGTGTATGAGGGCCGCAGGGAGTTCCGGGAGCTCGAGCGCGCCGCCCGCCGCGGCGGGTACAGCAAGAAGCGCGTCGCGGAATACGTGCCCTACCGGATGCTCGAGGTGGAAGCGGCCGCCAACGCCGTCTACGCATGGGCCGCACGGCAGATCCTCGCCCGCCGCCTCCCCGAAGAGCGCCCCACCGACCCCGCCGAGTACGCCGCCGCAGTCCAGCACGAACACCAGGCACTACGTCACCGCGCGCACCACAGGCTCATGCAGGCGTTCCACGAGCCCGAGATCTACGAGGGCACCGTCACCATCAAACGCGCCCGGCGAGCCGACAGCCAACTGGAGCTCGTCGAACCTGAGACCTGACTACGATCTGCGGCGTGGCGAGCGGACCTGCGCCCGCCCGCCCGCCCGGCGCGTCGTCTATTGGGTTGCAGCCGGGCCGCGAAGGCCCGTGCTGAGCTCGCGTTCCATGTCGTCGACGAGCGCGAACAGTCCGACGCTTTCCCACATCCGGTTGCGTTTGCCGACGGTCACCTGTTCCAGGACACCGCGGTCGCTGAGGGTGTTGAGCGCTTGCCGGGCAGCGACTGCGCTGCGGCCCGTGAGATCGGCCGCCGAGCCGGCGTCGAGTATCGGATACGCCGGCAGCGCGTCGATGATGGCGGCGGCGGCTGAGTCGCGCCGGGGGTGCCCTGACGCCTCGCGCCAGCGATCTTGGAGATCAGCCACCCGGCCGGCAAGCCGGATTGACGCCAGCGCCGCCGCTTCGCACGCGGTGGCGAGCTCGACGATCCACTGGCGGTGGCCGTCGATCTCGAAGCGCCAGGTCGTCAGCGTGGCGATGTACGCGTCGCGGTCGCGCGAGAGCACGAGGCTGACCGGTGGAATGACGTCCCGGCAGACCTGACGGCGCGCGAGGATCGCGCCGATCAGGGAGCGGCCGACGCGCCCGTTGCCGTCAGCGAACGGGTGGATCGTCTCGAATTGGGCGTGCACCGCCGCCGCTTGGATCAGTGGTGCGATGTCATCGCGGTTGGCGTAGGCGCACAGGTCCTCCAGCAGCTCGGGAACCTCGCGCGCGGGCGGGGGAATGAAGTCAGCTCCGACGGGCGTGTAGGAATCGCGGCCGATCCAGTTCTGGCGCCTCCTGATCTGACCCGCGTGGGCGGAGAGATGGCGGTCGGCGGTCGCGAGCCTGCGATGGATCTCACAGATCACGACGGGCGAGAAGGGATCGCTGCTCGACGCGGCCCAGTCGTACACCCATCGAACGGCTTCGATGTTCGCGAGCACAAGCTGCGCGCCGGGCTTGTGCCGGTTGCCAGCGGCGGCTTTGGCGAGGGCCCGGTGTCCCGGCACATCGATGCCCTCGATCTGGCTCGAGGCGATCGCCTCAGAACGCAGCAATTGCAGAGCGATGGTGTTGACGCCCACGGTGTCGGCGTACTGTTGGGCCTCACGGACGGCGTCCTGCGCATCGATCACGGCCTGCACACCCTCGGCATCGAGTGAGAACGATCGTTTGGACAGCGCGGCCGGCACGTACGCTCTGATCCGCGCAGCTCGACGTGCCCGCCTCGGGATACCCGTGAGCGCGAGCGTCGAGGGCTCCCATGCCTCCTCCGACCATCGGAACGTCCCGGTTCCTTTCGCATCTGCATCCATACGAAAGGATCGTACCAATAACTTTCGCAAGGACGCGGCTGCGCAATCTTCGTCGAAGAGAGCTCAGGCCCAATTCAACGCTGATGGCTTGAACGCTCGCTACGGCTCGGTCGGGTCCGCGGAGCTGTCTCGGCGCTGGGGATGCGAAACCGCGCGTTGGCGGTCTGTTCGTGAATCGGCAACGTCCTCTTGATCGACGGTCGCGTGCTTCGCCCGGATTGACGGCCTTCCCCTCCTCCGCTCGCCGAGCGTGAATGGCGTCATGGCCGACGGCCCGAGGTCGATCGCGAAACTCGCCAGGCGCCCCGGCGCCTGACTGCCGAGCTCCTCGAGGTCCTGTGACGGGGCCTGGCGGCCGCGCTGCCAACCGCATGACGCCTCCGGGTAACCCGGTCAGCGTGACGAGACAGGCCGGCGCCGCACCCGCCGCCCACCGCCCGCTCCCGCCACGATGCGACCGGAGTCGACCAGTACCTCGCCGCGCCGGATGGTGACCCGTGGCCAGCCCGTAATCGACCGCCCCTCGTACGGGGTGTAGTCGGAGTTGGTGAACTGCTCCTCGGCCGTGATCACGCGCACCGCGTTCGGGTCCCAGACGAGCAGGTCGGCGTCGCTGCCGACCGCGATCGTGCCCTTGCGGGGGTAGAGGCCGAACAGGCGGGCGGCGTTGGTCGAGGTGATCTCAACGAACGTCTCCAGGTCGATCAGCCCGCTGCGGACTCCTTCGGAGTACAGCATCGGCATGAGCGTCTCCAGCTCGGCCAGCCCCGGCGGGACGTCGGCGACGGTGTTGGCCGGGTCGAGCTTGTCGGCCGCGCGCCAGGGGGCGTGATCGGTGCAGCAGGTCTGGATGTCCTTGGAGCGCAGCCCCGCCCACAGCGCGCGCCTATCGGCTTCGGCCCGGATCGGCGGCTGGCCGATCACGAGCGCGCCGTCGGCCTCCAAAAACCGGTCCTCGGTGAAGTGCAGATAGAGCGGGCGCGTCTCGGCGTAGACGGGCAGTCCCTCGCCGCGCGCCTCCCGCACTGCCCGCAGCGCCTCGCCACTTGAGAGATGGACGATGTAGATCGACGCGCCGGTTGCCTTGGCGAACGCGATCGCACGCTGGACGGCGGCCACCTCGGAATAGATCGGGCGGCTGGCCGAGAAGTTCTCCACCGAGCCGCGGCCGGTCGCCATCAGGCCCTTGATCGCGTGGGAGACCAGACAGCCGTCCTCGCAGTGGATCATCGCCATCAGCTCAAGCTCGCGGGCAAGCTCCAGCGCGTCGAGGAAGTCTGGGGCGTTGCGCTCAAACCCCATATCGACCATGAAGAGCTTGATGCTCGCGTAGCCGTCGGCGGCGAGCGAGCGGACCTCGGTCAGACGCGGCGCGCTGGCGTCGAGCAGCACCGGGTGCAGCACGAAGTCAACGATGCTCTGCTCCAAGGCCACGCGCTCGTGGCGATCCATCGTCTGCGTCAGGGTCTCGCCCGGCGCGGGAAAGCACATGTTGCCGACGGTCGTCACCCCGCCCGCGGCGGCCGCCCGAGAGCCGCTGGCGAAGTCGTCGACCCACATCGGCTCGGCGCCCTCGCCAAGCCCGGCGGGGGAGAGGTGGACATGCATGTCGATGCCGCCGGGCAGCACGAGCAGGCCGGTTGCGTCGATCTCCTGTTCGGCCTGCGGAAGCTCACCGCCGATCTGCACGACCTGCCCGTCGCGGATCCCAAGGTCGGCGTCCGAGGAGCCGCCTGAGGTGACGATCCGCCCACCGCGGACCGCCATGTCAAGCGCGTCGCCCGCCCGCCGCCGCCGCGTGCCCGCCGCGCGCGTCCCCATCGTTGCGCCACCCGCCATTGCCACAGCCTAGGCCGCAAAGCAAGCCGGCGGCCAGCGCGCATAGGCTACGCGCCTTCGAGCCTCCCCCGCGGCTGAGAGAGAGGAACCCCCACATGGCGACCGAGCACACAATCGATCCCGAGCGGATCCATCACGACTGGGACAACACCCGTGAGCCGACCCTGACCGTCGCCTCTGGCGACGTCGTTCACTACGAGTTGCTCAAGTGCGGTCACGGACAGACCGCGGAGGGCGCGTCCTTCGAGGAGACGAACATCGACTTCTCCACCCTGTACAACCTGCTCGGCCCGGTCTACATGGACGCGGCCATGCCTGGTGACACGCTGCGCGTCGAGATCCTCGAGCTGACGCCCGGCGACTGGGGCTGGTGCGTGATCCAGCAGGGCATGGGTACGTTGCCCGATCGCTTCCCCGAGGACTTCTTTCGCACGTTCGATCTGCGCAACGGCACCCACGTCGACTTCGCTCCCGGCATCCGGATCCCGTTCTCCCCGTTTCTGGGCACCATGGGCAACGCTCCTGACGACCCCGCCCAGGCGGCGGTCTTCCCGCCGCACAAGGGCGGCGGCAACGTCGACACGCGCCACCTGACCGCCGGCACGACCCTGTGGCTGCCGGTGTGGTGCGAGGGCGCGCTGTTCTCGTGCGGCGACCCGCACGCGATGCAGGGTGACGGCGAGGTCTGCGTAGCGGCGCTCGAGTGCGACATGAGCGCGACGTTGCGGCTCACGTTGGAGCACCGCACGATCCCCGCGCCGTACTTCCGGACCTCCGGCGCGCTGACCCCCACGGTCGATGAGGCAGGCCACCAGGGTGTGATGGGCATCGCACCCGACCTGATGGAGGGCACCCGCAAGGCGGTGTCGGGGATGGTCGACCTGCTCGTGGAGGAGCACGGCCTCCAGGCACGCGATGCCTACATGCTGTGCAGCCTCGCCGGCGACCTGAAGATCTTCGAGGTCGTCGACGCCGGCATGTGGAACGTCGGTTTGACGATGCCGCTATCGATCTTCTCTGAGACAGGAGGCCGTTCATGAGTGACGTCATCCAACCGTCCGGCGACGACGCGCCTGAGAGCGAGGAGCTGCTGGAGGAGATGGGCTACGAGCCCGAGCTTGATCGCGGGCTGAACCTGCTGGGCAACCTGGCGCTGACCCTGTCGGACATCACTCCGACCGCGTCGTTGCTGGTCGTCGGCACCGCCGTGATCGCCATCGCGGGGACGGCGTCGGTGTGGGCGTATCTGATCGGCGGCTTCATCGCGCTCAACGTCGCGCTGTGCATGGGCGAGCTCGGCTCGATGTTCCCCACCGCCGGCGGCTTGTTCGGCATCGTCACTCGTGTGCTGGGCCGGCCGGTCGGCTTCCTGGCGATGGTCGACTATGTCGGTCAGGCGATCTTCCTGCCGGCGAGCGTCGCGTTCGGGATCGGGACCTATCTCAACTCGCTGTACCCCTCGCTGCACGCCAACTACGTCGCCGCCGGGATGATGCTGCTGGTGGCCATCATCGCCTCGCTGAACGTCAAGCTCAACGCGGCGATGATCGGGGTCTTCCTCGCGATCGAGATGGTCGTCGTGATCGTGCTGGCGCTGGCCGGGTTCACCCATGTAAATCAGCCGCTGAGTACGTTCACCCACCCGCATCTCGCCTCCGGTAGCGGTCTGGGCCCGGTCGGGACAAGCGCGATCGTCGCCGCGCTGGCCACCGCGCTGTTCTCCGTCAACGGCTACGACAGCGCGATCAACTTCTCCGAGGAGACGGAGGGCGACGCCTCCGGGGTCGGGCGCGCGGTGGTCGTTGCGGCGACGATCGGGATCCTCTTCGAGGTGATCCCGTTCATCGGAGTCTGCTTTGGCGCCGCCAACCTGAAGGACTTCCTCCACTCCGCAACGCCGCTGACCGCGGTCGTGCGCTCGTCCTTCGGCCACACTGCCGTCGACATCATCACCTGGGGTGCGATCCTGGCGATCTTCAACGCGTCGCTGGCGATCACCCTGCAGTTCTCACGCGTGGTCTGGGCCACGGGTCGTGAGCGGGCCTGGCCGGAGCCGATCTCCAAGGCGCTGTCCTGGGTGCACCCTCGGTTCAAGATGCCATGGGTGGCCAACGCGTTCGTCGGGATCACCGGCGCGATCCTGTGCATCCCGTCCAGCCTGATCAGCGTCGTCACCTTCACCTCGGTGCTGATCATCGCGATGTATGCGCTGATCGCGATCTGCGCCCTGGTCAGCCGCGTGCGCCAGAAGGACCTCGAGCGGCCGTTCAAGCTGCCGCTGTGGCCGGTCCCGCCGATCATCGCGCTGGTCGGCGTCGGGCTGGCGATCAGCCAGCAGAAGGGATCGGATCTGCTGGTCGTGCTCTACATCGTGGTCGGCGGCGCGCTCTACTACTTCGCCTACCTCCGCCCGCGCTCGGAGACCCACTGGCGCACCCGTGATAGCCGACCATCCGGGACCTCCGGGACTGCCAGGCCGCCGAAGGCTTGATAGGCCCCGCACACGCATTTGTACCGTCTACCCGGTACAGGAATGGACCGGGTATCAGGTACTCGCCTGCTCCTCCGGCAGCAGCGGCGACGCCCGTCGCAACCACTCGGAGAACAGCGGGTCGACGACGTACCAGGTCCCGTCCCGCTCGTCGACCAGCCCCCGGCGCTGCAGCCGCGCCAGCGACGTCGGAACCCGCGAGTGGCTTGAGAACCCGTAGCGCGTGGCCAGCAGCCGGCTGGTCACGTTGTCTCCGCCGCGGTCGGCCACCAGCTGCAGCGCACGGACCTCGTTGACCTCGCTCTCATCGCCGCTCATCAGGGTGTTGATCACCGCCGCGAACTCCGATCGCTCGATCGTCTGGACGAGCTGATCATGGGCATCAACGACCGTCTCAAGCGTGACCGGCTCTCCCGCCACCGTGTCCATCCAGCAGCGCCAGGCCAGCTGCTGGGTGCTCCGGGGATGGGCGCGGCTCGCGCCGAGTAGATATCTGAGCGCCTCCTCGTCGGCCGGTTTCCCGGTCGCCTCGAACTGAAAGTCCAGGTACTCCAGGAAGTCCGCGGCCGAGATCGCCGGAAGCTGCATCGGGGCTGCCTCGCCGAAGATCGGCTGCTCGGAGCTCTCGAGCATCATCTGCAGCGCGTTGCGAATCGAGCCGGTGAACAGCAGCGAGACGTGGTTGGTCCCGGAGCTCATGAGCGCCGAGCGGATGATCGCCAGCGGATCGCCGGGGCAGTGACGCAGCCGCTGGAACTCGTCGAAGATGACCACGAGGCGCTCGCTCAGGCGCGCGACGGCGCTCAGCTGGGCGTGCAACATCTCGGCGTCATGGGCCGGGGTGGCGGCCGGCTGACGGACGGCCCCTCGGATCACCTTGATGTCGAACCCGATCTCCTTCTCCAGGGCGCCGATCTGGCGCATCGCCGCGCGACGCAGCCGCTTGTCGGGGTGGCGGGTCATCGCGTCATGGACGCACCCGATGAAGCCGGGGATGCTCACCACGCGTTGCAGGTTGATCGTCACCACCTCAAAGGGCGGGGCATCGGGGCCGTGGTCGCGCTCGAGCTCGCGCCGCAGCTGGTTGGTGAAGGTCGTCTTGCCGGTGTCGCGCGGACCGAACAGCGCCACGTTCGTCTGTCCCTTGAGCGTCAGCGCGACCTGATGCGCGAACGGCTCCATACCGACGATCTTCGCCGGGTCGTCGATGGGTCGGTCCCAGACGAATGGGTTGACGGTCGCCATGGCCTATCAAGAGTACCACCTAGCCGGTACATAAATGGACCCGCCAGGCGGTACACCGAAGGCAAGATGGGTTCACGCGAGGGCTGGGTGATCGGCCCGCGTGACGGCATCGGATCGTGCTGCCTAGAGTGGGCGGCGAATGAGCGCGCCGGCGGCCATCGAAGTGGAGAACCTGGTGCGGGAGTTCCGCAAGGGTCCGCGCGCGGTCGACGGCATCGATCTCGCCGTTTCGCCCGGGGAGATCTACGGGTTCCTCGGACCCAACGGTGCGGGCAAGTCGACGACAGTGCTCATGCTCACGACGCTGCTTCCGCCGACCAGCGGGCGCGCGACGGTGGGCGGGTTCGACATCGTCCGACAGGGTTCGCAGGTGCGCGCCACGATCGGCGCCGCCCTGCAGGAGGCCGCGCTGGACGCGATCCTCACCGGCCGCGAGCATCTGATGCTGCAGGCCACGCTGCAGGGGCTGCCCGGCGCTGAGCGAAAGCTCAGGACCAGGCAACTGCTGGAGCGGGTCGGGCTGACCGAGGCCGCCGACCGCCGGGTGGGTGGGTACTCGGGCGGGATGAAGCGCCGGCTGGACCTCGCCCTCGCGCTGGTGCACTCGCCGAAGATCCTGTTCCTCGACGAGCCGACCACCGGACTTGATCCGCAGAGCCGGTCGGCGTTGTGGGAGGAGGTCGCTCGCCTGGCCCGGGACGAGGGCATGACCGTGTTCCTCACCACGCAGTACCTGGAGGAGGCGGACGTGCTCGCCGACCGGATCGGGATCATCGATCACGGGCACATCGTCGCCGAGGGGACCACGAGCGAGCTCAAGGCGGAGATCGGGGGCCCGAGCGTCGAGGTGACCCCGGTGAACCCCGACGACGGCGATCGGCTGGCGGAGCTGCTCACTCCGTTCGGCGAGATGCGCCGCAGCAGCAACGGCAACGGAAGCGTCGCCGTGCAGCTCCCCGGCGGCGAGGCCGAACTCGCCGAGATCATCCGGATCCTCGACCGGGCGGACTTGCACGTCGAGACCCTCCAACTGCATCAGCCCTCGCTCGACGACGTCTTCCTGACCAAGACCGGCCGGACGCTCGAGGGGTCGAGCGGCGCGCCCACCGAAGACGCAGCCGGAGAAGATGACGCCGCGCAACCCAAGACGCCGCCGGCGAGGCCGGAGACGACGTGGCGGCTGACTTCGCCATCGACCGGGCAGCCGAAAGCCCACCTACCGGCCGCGCCCAGCCTCATAGAGCAGACCCTCGCCGTCGCCAGGCGCGCGGTGGTCCGCACCACCCGCCAGCGCGCGCTGATCATCTTCCCGATGATCTTTCCGTTGATCCTGTTCGCGATCAACGGCTCGGCGCTCAGCTCCGCCACCAAGATCCCGGACTTCCCGACCCACAACTACCGGGACTTCCTGATCGCGATGCCGTTCATCCAGGGGGCGATGTTCGTCTCGATCACCGCCGGGGTGGACCTCGCCAAGGACATCGAGACCGGCTTTCTCAATCGGCTGGCGATGACGCCGGTGCGGGGGGAGGCGCTGCTGATCGGGCAGCTCGGTGGGGCGCTTGTGCTTGGGGTCATCCAGGCGATCGTCTACCTGCTCGTCGGCCTGGCCAGCGGGGTCACGTTCGCCAGCGGGGTCGGTGGCGCGCTGGTGCTGCTTGCGCTCTCGGTCGTGATCGCGTTCGCGTTCGCGAGTCTCGGGGTGCTGCTGGCGCTCAGGTTCGGGACCGGGGAGGCGGTCCAGGGCGTGTTCCCGCTGCTGTTCGTCACGCTGTTCCTGAGCTCCTCGAGCCTCCCGCGCAACCTGATCAAGGCGACCTGGTTCCGCGATGTCGCCACCTACAACCCGGTCTCCTACCTGCTGGAGGGGCTGCGCAGCCTGGTCATCACCGGCTGGGACGGCGAGGCGCTGGCGCTCGGGTTCGGGTTCGCGCTCGCGATCCTGGTAATCGCGCTCGGGCTCTCGCAGGCGGCGATGAAGTCGAGGTTGACGAGGACATGAGCCGCTTCTTCAACGTCGCGCGCGGGGTCGCGTGGCGCTCGATCCACAACACGCTCGTCAACCCGGCGATCCTGGTGCCGTCGATCGTGTTCCCGCTGTTCTTCCTGGTCGCGTTCGCGGGCGGGCTCTCGCGCATCAGCGACGTGCCGAATTTCCACTATCCGCCGGGGTACACGGCGTTCCAGTTCGTGTTCGTCTTCCTGCAGTCGGCCGCGTTCGGCGGTGTCTTCACCGGGTTCGCAGTCGCCCGTGACTTCGACTCGGGCTTCGCGCGGCGGCTGATGCTGAGCGCGCCGCGACGCAGCGGCATCATCGCCGGCTACACGATCGGCGCCCTGCTGCGGTGGGCACTCACCGGCACGGTGGTCACCATCGCCGCCCTGATCGCCGGCATGAACGTCGACGGGAACGGCGTCCAGTTGATCGGCCTCATCGGGCTCGGGGTCGCGATGAACCTCGTGGCCGCTCTCTGGGCCGTCGGCCTCGCGATGTTCCTGCGCACCGAGCAGGCCGGCGCGCTCATCCAGATGCCAGTGTTCGTGCTCCTGTTCCTTGCCCCTGTCTACGTGCCGATCACGCTGCTCACCGGCTGGATCCACGACGTCGCCAACCTCAACCCGGTCACCCCGGTGCTGGAGGCCGGCCGTGGCCTGCTGGCGGGGTCGCCGGTGAAGGTGGCGATCGCGTTCCTCGGGCTGGCGATCGCGGCGGCCGTGTTCGCCACGTTTGCCCGGCGCGGGCTGGCCGCCGCCGAACGGGCGGGGTGAGCCGCCAATGACCGACGACGCGCCCCAGCCCGACCCGATCGATATCGAGCTCCTGTTGGCCTGCATTCCCGACGAGGCCACCGAAGGGCTGACCCGAGACGCGCTCCGTGACCTCTACGCACAGCAAAAGCCGTCGTTCAGCGAGCAGGACTTCGACGCCGCCCTGGAGGGCCTCGTCGGCGACCGGGTGCGAACCACCACCAAGCGGTCGTGGGGCGTGAACGTGCCCCTGTATCGCCACGCCTGACGGCGGCCGTCCACCCCGTCGCCGGGACGGCGCCAGCCAGCGCTACTCGGTCGCCAGGGAGACTTCGCCGCCCACCGTGTCGGACTCGCTGCGGGCCAGCTCATCCTTGACTCGCCTCGGAAAGACGGTGAGCGCGATGATCAGGCCGACGGCGAAGATGCCAGCAGCCCACCAGAACGCGGTCGTATAGCCGTGGACCAGCGCCGCCGACTGAACGTCGTGGATGCCGACGTGCGAGCGGGCGAAGGCGGCCGCAGAGCTGGCGAACAGGGTGCTGAGCAGCGAGGTGCCGACCGATCCGCCGACCTGCTGGGAGGTGTTGACCATCGCCGAGGCCACGCCCGCCTCGTTGCGCGGCACCCCGAGGGTGGCGGTGCCGAACGCGGGGGCGAAGACCAGTCCCATGCCGAGGCCGAGGATCAGCAGCGACGGCAGGACGCCGCCCGCGTACGTGGAGCCCGGGTTCAGCCGCGTGAGCAGCAGCATCGCGATGAGCCCCAAGACCATTCCGGTGACGATCAGCGGCTTGGGGCCGGTGCGCGGCAGGATGCGGGTCTGGGCGGTGGTGGAGGAGAGCACGATCAGCGCGGTCATCGGCAGAAAGGCGAGACCGGTGGTCAGCGGTGAGAGCGCAAGGTTGTCCTGCATGAAGTAGGTGAGGAACAGGAAGACCGCAAAGACGCCCGAGCCCACGAGCACTATCGAGGCATACGCGCCGCCGCGCGCCCGGTCCCAGACGACGTGCAGCGGCAGCAGGGGATGGGCCGCACGCTGCTCGATGAGCACGAAGGAGACGAGCAGGACGACGCTGACGACGAGCGCGATCACCGTGACCGGAGCGCTCCACGAGTGGGTCTCGGCGTTGGAGAATCCATAGACGAGCGCAAACAGCCCACCCGATCCCGTCAGCACCCCGGGCACATCGATCCTGGGGCGATTGGGATCGGCCTGATTGACCAGCAGCCGCAGCGACACGAGCGCCGTCGGGACCGCGATCACCAGGTTGACGTACAGGCACCAGCGCCATGAGATCGCCTGGGTGAGCGCGCCGCCGAGGATCAGCCCGACCGAGGCGCCACCGCCGGCGATCGCGCCGAAGATCCCGAACGCCTTCGGGCGATCGGGGGACCCGGCGAAGGTGACAGTGAGCAGAGACAACGCGGACGGGGCGAGCAGCGCTCCGAACGCGCCCTGGAGGGCACGGGCAGCCACCAGCATCCCGAACGATTGCGCCAGGCCGCCGATCGCCGAGGCCAGCGAGAACCCCGCCAGCCCCGCGATGAACGTCCACTTGCGTCCGAACAGGTCGCCCAGCTTGCCGCCGAGCAGCAGCAGCGAGCCGAAGGCCAACGCGTAGGCCGTGATGATCCACTGGCGGCTGTCGGTCGAGAAGTGGAGTGATCGCTGCGCCGAGGGGAGGGCGATGTTGACGATTGTGGCGTCGAGCACCACCATCAGCTGGGCGATGCCCAGGAGGGCCAGGACCGCCCAGCGGTTCGGTTCGGGCTGGCTTGGGCTCGTGGCGGACATGTGCCATCACGATAGGAGCCTCAATGTTGTGGTCGGTCAATGATCCTGTGACCAATGGCCGGGCCGCGGCGTCAGGGCACAAGCGTCATGGCGAAGACATGGATCTGCTTGTTCGTCGGCAGCGTCACGCCCGCCACGGTCTTGCCCGGGTCGATCGGGACGGAGTTCTCGTAGATGTCGTAGTGGGTGCCGAAGTTCTCCGGGCCGGTGAAGAAGTCGTAGTGGTCCGTCACGATCGCCGGGCTCGCGCCGTACCGGTGCTTTGCGGAGCAACACCAGTTGGGGAAGCCGAGGCGGGCGGTGCTGCTCGATCCGTCGGTGTAGGTCACGACGACCTTTCCGCGGACCGAGCCGTACTCCGCGCCCAGGAAGGCGAGCTTCGAGCCGGTCCCGGAGAGGTCGACCGTCGCACCGCTGCCCTGGACGTTGTCGAACGTGCCTGCCGGTGCGGTGGGCCAGGTGAACACCGCGCCGCCGGCCCGCACGGTCGACCCCGGCGTGACGCCGGCGGCGGCGAGGGCCTGGGCGGAGAAGCTGTCGTCGTAGCCGTCGAAGTTGCCCGCTGCCGGGTCGGACTCGTCGCTCACGCCGACGTCGTTGAAGGCGGCGGCGAGGGTGGGGTAGGGGGTGGTGGTGATCTCGCCAACCTGGCCGGTGGCGCTCGCGTGCCCGTGGGCCGAGCGGTAGGTGGCGACGGCGACGAGGTCGGAGGGGACCCGGCCGGCGGGCGGCGGGCCGGCCACCACCGGGAAGTGGACGACCGCGCGGGCGCCCGGGGCGATGCGTGGCAGATCGACTGAGTGCAGCCGCACCGACACCCAGCTGGGGGCGCTCAGCCGTACCTGACCGCCGGCGATCGGAGCGCTGCCGTCGTCTCGGACCGTCGCCGTGACCTCCTCTGGGACGCCCGGAGCGCTGTGCGGCCAGGACACCGTCACCGTCGCCGCCGATGGGACGCCGGCCGGCGCGCCCGCGGTCACGCGGTCGATCGTCGTCCCGTGGCCGGCGACGCCTGAGGCGATCGTCCCCGAGGTCTCGACGCGCTGGCCGGTTACGAGATCGGTCACCGAGTAGCGGGACGCGTGGGGCAGGCCGGCTGTCCTCGCGGTCGTCGACAGCGTCGACCCGGTGGAGGCGGGGTCGAACAGGACGACCGAGCGGGCACCCCCCGCGAGCGGCTTGGTCAGCACATCGAAGCCATGTCCGCGCGCGACGATGTGGCCCTGCACGCCGAGCCGATCCTGGTCGACCGCGATCACCCGCCGGTTCCCGAGGATCCGTAACGCCGCCGGCGAGGCCTTATCCAGATCGGTGCTGATGATCAGCGGTGCGGCCATCTCGGACCAGAGCGTCATCTGGCTCTGCATCTCGGTGGTCGTCAGGTGGGAGTCGCCCACGAGCAGCATGTCGGGGTCGTTCCAGTGGCCCGGGCCGGCGTAGCGGCCGAGGCCGACGTTGTAATTGAAGTTGGTGTCGATCCCGTGCCACTTCTCGTACTCCTGGGTGGGGCCGAGGGGGATGTCAAGGCCTTCGCGCCAGAGGTTCGCTATCCGGCTGGTCGCCTTGATCACGTGGTGCCATTGCGGGGTGAACTGGAAGTAGGCGGGCGCCGAGGCTGAGAAGACGATCTTGCGCCCGGTCGCGCGCAGGTCACGGGAGAACCGGAGGTAGGCCTGGTCGTAGGTCTGCTCCTGGGTCTGGCCCTTGACCTTGGGGATGTTGCAGCCGTCGAGCTTCACGTAGTCGACTCCCCAGCGGGCGAACTGCTCGGCGGTCGACTTGTAGTGGCCCCAGCTGCCGGCGGAGCCGCCGCACGTATGCGTCCCCCCATCCTCATAGATCCCGAACTTCAGGCCCATCGCGTGCAGGCGGCGGCCCAGGTAGGCCATGCCGCGTGGGAACCGTGACCGGTTGGTGCGGAGCTCGCCGTTGGCGCCGCGGGTCTTGGTCATCCAGCAGTCGTCGGTGGTGACCGTGTCGTAGCCCTTGGCGGCGAGGCCGGTCCGGACGAGCGCCCGGGCCTGCTCCAGCATCACGTGCTGGTTCTCGCTGCACTGGTAGTAGGACCAGTCGTTGTAGCCCATCGGTGGACTGAGGGCGAGACCGTTGTAGGAGCTGCGGGAGGCGGCTGCGGGGGCGGAGGGCACAAGAACCGCGACGAGTGCTGCTGCGGCGAGCGCGGCCGAAAACCGGTGAACCAAAGGCGCTGATGACATGGGACCTCCCTCCAGCGCGCACCGGGCGTGCGCGGCCTTGATCGATGCATGCTCAAGTGTGATCAGATCGAGCGCTGCTCAAACATGACCGCGCAGCCGCCACCGAGAAGCCTCGGGCGGCAACGATTAGGAAGCCCTCCTTCACAATCGAGGGCGAATGCGAATGTGTGCTCAGCCCCACGGACGTACGGTGCTCACGCAATCTGCCCCGGAGAATTGAGATCGGGGCTCAGCGGAGAGGGGACTCATGAGCAGTCAGCCAGAACGGTCGCGCTCCGGTGGCGCGCATGACGAGGACGCAGATTCCAGGGACCTGAGAGCGCTCGGGTACGCGCCGAAGCTGCATCGAGCGGTCGGCAGCTACACGTCGTTCGCGCTCGGTTTCTCAATGGTGTCGATCACGACCGGGATCTTCACCGCCTTCTCCACCGGGCTCATCCAGATCGGTGGCATCTCGATCTGGCTATGGCTGCCGGTCATGGCCGGGGTGATCATCATCGCGTTCGTCTACAGCCACCTCGGGGCGCGGATCCCGATCAGCGGCTACGCCTACCAGTGGTCAAGCCGGGTGGGGAACTCACATCTCGGCTGGTTCACCGGCTGGGCCGCGTTCCTGGCATTCGTCGCCGGCACCGCGGGCGTGGCCACGACGTTCGCCAACGTCTATGACACGACGTTCTGGTCACACCCCACCCAGCACGACATCCAGCTGCTGGCGGGGATCGTCATCCTGGTCTGCTTCGTCCTCAACCTCGTCGGGGTGAAGATCGCGACATGGGTGAACAACATCGCGGCGTCGGTCGAGATCGTCGGCACCTTCGCCATCGGGATCATCACGCTGCTCGGAGTGCTCTTCTTCTTCCACCACGACCAGGGTGGCTCGGTGCTCTTCCAGGCAAAGCCGACCGGTCATAGCCACGTCAACCTGGAGTTCGTCGGGCTGGCGGCACTGTTGCCGATCTTCACCCTCATCGGCTGGGAAGGCTGCGCCGACCTCGCCGAGGAGACCAAGGACCCGCGCCGCACCGCGCCCAAGATGATGATGCGCGCGCTGCTCGTCTCGGCGATCGGCGGGTTCATCCTCTTCGGGATCTTCGAGATGGCGGTCCCGGGCAGCCTCGCCAAGACGGTCAACCAGCCCGGATCGCCGCTGATCTACATCCTGAACGTCCAGTTCGGCCACGCGATGGGCAGCCTGTTCAAGGCGATCGGCTTCATCTCGATCCTCTCCTGCGCGCTGGCGAACATGGCCGTCGCCGTGCGGCTCATGTATTCGCTCAGCCGCGACCAGATGCTCCCGGGCGGCACGGTGCTCTCGAAGGTGAACGGGCGCACCGGTACGCCGATCGCGTGCATCGCCTTCATTGCGGCGCTCGCCCTGCTCATCAATCTGCTGTCGGCCGGCATCGTCACCCGTGTCATCTCGATCGTGACCATCTGTTACTACCTCACCTACATGCTCACCCTGATCTCGGTGCTCGTCGGGGATCACAAGAATCGGATTCCTGAGGCACCGGGGTACTTCAACCTCGGCAGGTGGCTACGGCCGCTCACCTGGATCGGCATCGGCTACACGTTCGTGGCGATCGTGGCTCTGACACTCCCCGGCGTCAATCACATCTCCGCCGAGTACTCCGCCGGCGGCCTGGTGATCGGTGTGATCTGGTGGGCGCTGTACCTGCGCCAACGGATCAACGCTCGCGCCATCGGTCCCAACCGCATCCAGGCGGAGGCCGACCCGGAGCCGGTCGTCCAGCCTCCGGCCGCCGGCGTCGTCGCCTGAGCCCGGGCTCCCGGCGCCCCTCTTGGGCCTGTTCGCCCGAGGGGGCGCCGCAGCGCGGTTAACCAAGACCGCGCGCCCTCACCGCGCTCGTAAGATCCGCGGATGACCGTCTCGCAGCAGATCACGATCCGCCACCTGCGGGCGTTCGTAGCGGTCGCCGAGGAACAGCACTTCGGGCGCGCGGCCGCCGCGCTGCATCTCACGTCGTCGGCACTGAGCCAGACGCTGAGGCAGCTCGAAACGGCGGTCGGCGCGGTCCTGGTGCGTCGCACAACGCGTTCGGTCGAGCTGACCCCCACCGGTGTCGCCGCGCTCGAGGCCGCGCGCCACGCGATCTCGGCGTTCGATGCGGCGCTCGAGCGCATCCAGGAGGTGGCGCGCGGCGAGGCGGGCGTGTTGCGCGTCGGGTACGTGATCGGCGCCGGGCTCGAGCTTGTCCCGGCGGTGATCCGCGCGTTCGAGCGCGAGGTTCCCACCGTCGAGCTCAAGCTCCGTGAGTACGACTTCTCCCGTCCCGACGCGGGGTTTGAGACCGGGGAGGTCGACGTGGCGTTCCTGCGCCCGCCGTTGCGCATTCCAGATCTCACCTATCTGCCGCTGATGCAGGAGCCGCGGGTGGTCTGCCTGCCGGAGGGCCATCGGCTCGCCGGCCACGAGTACGTCCGGGTGAAGGACATCATCGATGAGCCGATCATCGCGGCCCCGACGGAGGATGAGGTCTGGCGCGGGTACTGGATTCTGCGCCCTCAGCGCGAGGGGCGACCCGCCAACGTCGTCGAGGAGGCGCCGACGTTTGAGGCGGAGCTGCAGGCGGTCGCCGCGGGCCGGGGTATCTCCACCACCGGTCTCACCGCGGCGCGCTACTACTCGCGTCCGGGGGTGACCTTCTCGGTGATCGCGGATCTCCCGCCGTGCGAGGTCGCGCTCGCATGGCGCGACGAGTCGCTCGGGACCGTCTCGCGCTTCGTCGAGGTCGCTCGACACGTGAAGCGCGCGTTCGACGAGCGCGCCGCCGAGTCGCCGCCACGACCTGACGGATTGCGTAGCGGCGCTTCATAGTCGTCACCGGTTGTGAATGTGTGACCCGACAGCCGGTGGGAGGCTTGCCCTGTCGTCCTCGGAAGGGCCGGGGATGGCCGACCAACGGAGGCGAGTCTCAGATGGCAATCCAGGAAAGCAGCGCCCCAGTCGATCAGGCGAGCCCCCGCGAGTCGTCTCTCGGGCACCTCGGCGCGCGGTCGATGATCCATGACCCGGTCGAGGGCGCGCTCAAGCTCAACCTCGTCAAGGCTCGCGGATCGCTCGTCTGGGACGACACCGGCAAGGAATACATCGACTGCACCTCGCAGGCCTGGTGCAACAACCTGGGTGCCAACGACCCGCGCGTGATGGCGGCCGCGATCGCACAGATCGAGCAGGTGGCCCACGTCCGCCCGACGTACCACACCCCGGTCCTGCTGGACCTCAACACCAAACTCCGTGAGATCTCGCCTGGCGACCTTAACCGCGTCGGTTACTCCCTGCACGGGTCGACCGCAGGGGAGATGGCGATGAAGCTCGCCCTGCGCAACCACCCGGACCGCAAGAACATCCTCGTGCTTGAGGACGCCTATCACGGCCGCACGATCACGACGATGGCCGCGAGCTGGCCGCACACAGGCGACCCGTTCGCCGCCGTCCAGTCGCGATTCGTCCGGGTGCCTCACCCATACCCGTATCGCACGCGCCTGGGCATGAGCCCCGAGCAGGAAGCCGAACTCTGCCTCGATCTGCTCGAGGGGACGATCACCCGGGGCGTCGATGGGGGAGTGGCCGCGGTGATGATGGAGCCGATCCAGGGCAACGGCGGCCACATCGAGTTCCCGCAGAACTACTACGAGGGCGTCCGAGAGCTCTGCGACCGCCACGACATCCTGCTCATCTGGGACGAGGTGCAGACCGGCTTTGGCCGGACCGGCGAGATGTTCGCGGCCGACTACTACGGCGTGACGCCCGACATGATCATCTTCGGCAAGGGGATTGGCGGCGGGTTCCCGCTCGCCGGCATCCTGGCCAGCGAGCGGTTGGACGGGTTCGTGGTCGGCGATGACCAGCTGACGTTCGGTCAGTTCCCGCCGTCGCTGGCGGCCGGGCTGGCGACGGTCCAGGCGATCCAGGACGACGGCCTGTGCGCGCGGTCAGCTGAGCACGGCGAGCACGCCACCCAGCGACTGCGCGAGATGGCCGAGCGCCATCCGCTGATCGGTGACGTCCGCTGCCCGGGGCTGATGGTCGGGATCGAGCTGGTCCGCGACCGCGTGACGAAGGAGCCCGCGACGACCGAGCTGCAGGAGATCCTGCTGCTCACCGAGGAGCGCGGCGTGCTGTTCGGCGAGAGCCGCTACGGGTCGCTGGGCAACTTCCTCAAGGTCAAGCCGCCGCTGGACATCTCGACCGAGCTGCTCGACCGGTCGCTGGACGTGCTCGACGAGGCGTTGACGATCACCCATATGCGCCGCTGAGTGCCGGACTGTCTGTCGTGATCAGGGCGTGGGCGTGGCAGGCGCGATCGTGAAGACGACCGCGACCGTCGCGTCGACCTCCTGCTTGCCGGGGTGGATGTGGGTCGGGGTTGGTGCCTTCGTCCGCGTTGGCGCCGACGCAGATGCGGAGCCCGATGTCGCGACGCCGGACTGCGGGTTGATGACGACCGACTGGACCCCGGTGACGGTGTAGCCGAGCTGCGCGGCGGCGGCGTTCGCCTGGTTCCTGGCGTCGGTGATCGCCGCGTTCTCCGCGGCGATCTCGCCGCCGGACGGGCTGGAGAACGAGAAGTCCGGACCGTTGATGTTGTTGGCGCCGGCATGAGTGGCCGCGTCGATCACCTGGCCGACGATCGCGGCTGTCGACGTGATCGAGATCGACTCGTTGGCCGTGCAGCGCCGGATCCGATGCTTGTGTCCCTTTGGCCCGACCTTGATCCGTGCGCAGCTCGTGCTCACTCCGTCGGTCTGGATGCCGGAGGCGGGCACACCGACGGCTCGCACGGCGGCGACGATCGCGTTCGTGGTCCGGTTCGTGGCCGACAGCGCCGGGGCCGCGGTCGAGGCGAACCGGGTCACCGAGACCGAGAGCGAGGCCACGTCTGGGGTGACCATCACCGACCCGTTGCCGTTCACGCTCAGCGTGTTCGACGTCGTCGTGTCGGCGAGCGCTCCGGGGACAAAGCTGAGCGAGATCAGCGCCACCACGGCGGCGACTCCGGCTCGGGCGCGGGCTTGGGCAGTCACGGACATCCCCCTTCGATCAACGGACGGAGCACCATCTAACCACCTACGTCGCAGACGCCTCGCCGTCACGGTTCTTGTCGAAATTCCGCGCGCTGGGCGGCCTGGATGGCTCTCGCCTGCCGGCTGTCCACCCATATCTCCCAACGCCCCGAGTCCGAGTGGCGCTCGTCGAGGAAGCGATATGGCCGCCGGCCTCCGAACTCGCGCTGGCGAACGTGCGCGACGCCGCCAAGCACGGACGCGATCCGCCGGTGCGGCCAGGTGAGCTGGTCCTCGACCGCCGGGAATGGTCGCGGCTGGTCGGGAGTGGTGGCGAGCGCGCCGAGCAGGGCGCGCATCAGATGGCTGCAGCGGTCGTGAAACCGCTCGATTTCAGATCGGTCCTCCATCGCGTTGTGCGGGGCGTGCTGGCGATGGGCCGGGATTGGTTTTGTTTGCGCTACTCGGGCCACCAATCGCGCATGCCCTCGACGTCGTCGCGCGGAGCGTCGCCCAGGCTCGGGGCGCCGATGACGAGCATCTCGAGGCCTTGCGGGCCGGCCTCGTATCCGCGCCAGGATCCGGGCGGGACGCGGATGGCGTCCCATTCTCTGAGGTCGACGATCTCGTCGTCGACCTTCATCCGCCCGCCGCCGTGGACGACGACATAGATCTCTTCCTGGGTGTTGTGGGTGTGGCCGTACGGGAAGCGATAGCCAGGCGGGACGCGCTGGTGGGTCAGCCCGGATTGCTCGAGCTCGAGCGGCTTGGTCGCGGTGCGGAACTCGAGGTCCGGGTGGCCGTCGAATACCGATCCGATGTCCTCAAGGTCGCCCTTGAGGTTCTTGAGCGTGAACGGCACGGGGCGATCTTATGGGAGGCGCGGTCTGGTGCGGCGGGTTGAGTACGGTCCCGCGCGTGGCCTCAGAGCACGACGACGACAAGACTTTTGACGAGGGGCTGCTGCAGCGGCTCGGGACCTCGGGCGAGCGCGACCGTGCGGGCGATGCCCGCCGTGTTGACGCCATCGCCGCAGAGTTCGCGATGGGCTTCGCCGCGCTGGCGGAGATCGGTCCCGCGGTGACGATGTTCGGCTCGGCGCGGACCCCGCCGGATCATCCCCACTACCGCCTGATGCGTGAGGTCGCGGCCGCCGTCGGCAGGGCCGGCTACGCGATCATCACCGGCGGAGGCCGCGGCCTGATGGAGGCCGCCAACCGTGGCGCTCAGGACGCCGGCGCAGTGTCGATCGGCTGCAACATCGTGCTGCCACACGAGCAGTCGTCGAACGACTACCTCGATATCTCGCTGCGGTTCGAGCACTTCTTTGCCCGCAAGGTCATGTTCGTCCGCTACGCGTGCGGGTTCGTGATCGGCCCGGGTGGTTTTGGGACCCTGGACGAGCTTTTTGAGTCGCTGACGCTGATCCAAACCGGGACGATCCCGCACTTCCCGGTGGTGCTTCTGGATGCTGAGGAGTGGAGGGGACTGCGGGGGTGGCTGGAGGCGACGGTGCTGTCGGATGGGCGGATCACGCTGGCCGATCTGGAGGAGTTGCATGCTCTCTCTGATCCGGATGCGGTCGTCGCAGCGATCCACGCGGGGCAGCTACGGCAGGAGCACCACTCGACGCAGGACTGAACCGCGCGGTTTCGGCGCATCGGGACTCCGGCCGCGGCTGTGCGCCGTTAGGGTGCGACCTGGGTGGCCACCGTCACGTTGTTTCGGCGGTCGCGACGGCTGAGTCGGGGATCACCATCGTTTCGGATCGGCGTTCGCGGCTGAACGTGTAGAAGACGGCGTACAGGATCGCGCTGAGCAGGAATCCGACCTCGAACGTGAGATCGCCGATCTTGGGGTGCGCCTTGACGATCACCCCGACGTACTCTGTCTGGTCGGAGAACAACACGATCGACACCGCCATGCCGATCGCCATCGCGACCGCCCCCGCCCAGGGGGTGTGCTTGCGATCGAACAGGAACCCGTCGACGCGGAGGTGGCGGCGTAAGAGCTGATCGGTGAGGAACACGCCCAGCCAGGGCCCGATCCAGTACGCGATCACCAACAGGAAGTTCTCGTACTTCGAGCCGGCGTTGTGGAGTCCCGTCCACGCCACCACGAACCCGATCGAGCCGAACCCGAGCGCGACGATCGCGCGCCGCAGGGCCAGCGGCAGTCGCACGCCGATCGACAGGAAGGACATGACGCCGGAGTAGACGTTCAGAACGTTCGCGGAGACCGCGCCCACCGCGATCGCCACCAATGTGATGTCGGCGATGGCGGTCGGCAGATGGCTCGTGAACAGCAAGGTCGGGTTTGACGATGTGCCGGCAATCGTCGCGGACGCCGCGCCGACGATCTCGAGCACCACGCAGGAGACGAATACGCCGAGGCCGGCCCAGAGTCCGGTCGCGACGCGGCTGACGTCCGGCTTGAAGTAGCGGGTGTAGTCGGACGCGTACGGGTTCCAGCCGCAGGCATACCCGAACGCCGCGCCGAGGCTCAACAGGAAGCCGCCGATGCCGCCGGTGCCGTGCACGGCGTTTGGATGGCTCTTGGAGAGGATCACGATCGACGCGAGCACGAACGCGGCGCCGAGCAGCGGGAAGGCCCAGCGCTCGAAGACCTGCACCAGGTTGTGCCCGAAGAACGCGATCGTGGTCTGTGCGAGCGCGACGAACACCAGGCACACCCAGCTGGGAATTCCCGTCAGGGCATTCAGAGCGAGCGCGCCGCTGACGCTGTTGACCGCGAACCATCCGATTCCGGCCGTCAGCGAGTTCAATCCTGCGGGGAGGATGTTGCCGATGAACCCGAATGAGATCCGGCTCTGAATCATCTGTGGCACGCCCAGTGAGGGGCCCCGGGCGCTCAGCACGCCATGTGTCAGGGATCCCAGGGCGGTGCCTAGGACGATCGCGGCGACCGCCTGCCAGAACGTCTCGCCGAAGAACGAGATCGAGATCACCCCGACGAACACCGTCGCGAACTCGAGGTTCGGAGATGTCCATGTTCCGAACAGGGTTCGCACGTCCCCATGTCGCTCTGAAAGCGGAATGAACTCCGCGCCCCCGGGCTCGACCGTGCCCACCCGGTCGCCGTAGATCCCTTCACGAACTTCGGCGGGCACTTCCGCCGGCAAGTCACGAGCAGTCATTGAGCCGTCCCCCCTCGGAATGGCCTGAACCGATCGCGGCAGGATAACGCTCAGGGGTCGCTTTGCCCAGTGCCCGGAGGGGCGAGTCGATGTGGGGCCGGCCGTTACGCTTCGGCGATCCTTGCTGTGGCCAGCCACACGAGAGGACTGCACCGATGACCGACCTAGTTGTCCGCAACGCGCACCTCCTCGACGGCCGTTTGGTCGACCTGGCTGTGGAGGCTGGACGCTTCACCCGGATCGGGTCATCACTCGAGCTTGACGCCTCGACGACCATCGATGCTGCCGGCCGGCTCCTGACGGCGCCGCTGGTCGATTGCCATCTCCACCTCGACGCTTCGCTGACCGTGGGACGCCCCCGGTTCAACCAGAGCGGCACCCTGATCGAGGGGATCCAGGTGTGGGGGGATCTGAAGCCGTCGCTGACTGAACAGGAGGTGTTTGAACGGGCGAGCGAAGTCGTTCGCTGGGCGGCAGCGCAGGGAACGCTCTGGATTCGCGCTCATGCCGACGTTTCGGGTGAGAACGAGGCGATGGTGCGTGGATTGCTCCGGGTGCGCGATGAGCTCGCCGACCTATGTGGCATCCAGGTCACCGCATTTCCGCAGGATGGGATCTACGCCCGTGACGGGGACGAGCGACGGCTGGAGAACGCGGTCCGGCTCGGCGTTGACTGCATCGGCGGAATACCGCACTACGAGCCGACGACCGAGCTCGGGCTGCGGGAAGTGCATCGCGTCTTCGACCTGGCAAAGAGCCATCATCGCCGCATCGACGTCCACTGCGACGAGACCGACGATCCGGCCTCGCGGTTCCTCGAGGTGATGGCCGACGATACGGTCAAACACGGCCTCGCGGGTCGCGTCACCGCGAGTCACTGCACGGCGATGGGCTCCTACGAGCCGTACTACTCCGCCAAACTGCGCGGGTTCCTCCGCAGGTCAGGCATCAACATCGTCGTCAACCCGTATGCCAACTCGCTGATCCAGGGCCGGCTGGACGCCTATCCCAAGCGCCGCGGCTTTGCCCAACTGAAGGAGCTGCTGGCCGACGGGGTCAACGTGTCGCTGGGCAACGACGTGATCATGGATCCCTGGTACCCGATGGGAAAGGCCGACCTGGTTGACGCCGCGCATCTTGCGCTGCACTTCACCTACATGAGCGGCCGCGAGGAGATCCTGGAGATGCTGCGCCTCGCGACCGAGCGGGGTGCGCGAACGCTCGGTGTCGAAGACGACTACGGCATAGAGGAAGGCAAGCCCGCCGACTTCGTGATCTTCGACGCTCCCAGCGCGATCGAAGTGATCCGCCTGAGGGCGACTCGCCGCTACGTCGTCCGCCACGGCAACGTGATCGCTGAGACAACCCCGGCCTGCACGACCCTGCTCGGCAAGACCGTCACTTTCGCACCGGTCGCTTCGACATGACTGACCGGCCCCCGCGGTCACCCTGTCAGGGCAACGCGGCTCGTCGACCGCTAGTGCGTCTCCTCGATTGTCGAGGCACCCATGGTCCGGAGGCCAACGCAGTCAGGTGCGCGCGAGCTTCTACGCACAAGTGCCGCCGGCTTACGTCAGCGCCTCGTTCTACCTAGGCAGCGCCTGCCCTGCGCGCGGAAGAGGTCCTTCCCTGCCTTCCGCGCAACGCGGGAGAGTCGGGGTTACCCTGAAGATGCTCGTGGCACTCGCAGAGCAGGTCTCTGCGATGAACGGCCTTGACGCGCTGGTGTTCTGTGGCGGCGTCGGTGAGCACGCTCCGGTCCTTCGCGAACGCGCAGCGTCGGGACTGGCGTTCCTGGGCATCGCCGTCAACAGCGCTGCCAACAACGGGGGCACCGGCGATCGAGAGATCATCCCATCTGACGGCGCTGTCCGTACGTTCGTGCTGGAAGCTCGAGCGGACGTGGATTGCTCGCCAGGTTCACGGGTTGCTGGACGAGCCGGGCGGGTTGACGCAGACGGTCTGATGCAGCTCGGTGGTCAGCCGGGCGATCTCCTCGGTCAGCTTGGTGTTCTGCGCGAGCATCGTCAGGTGTTGCTGGACCAGCTCGCGCTCGCGCTGGAGGACTTCGGTCTGGCGGGTTTCGAACGCCTCCTCGCGCCGCATCTCGGTTTCATGATGCTCCTGGAGGGCGGCGTCGCGGCTCTTGTCTCGTTCCGCTTGGCGGGTCTGAGCGAGCAGGATCAACGGTGCGGCGTACGCGGCCTGGGTGGAAAACGCCAGGTTGAGCAGGATGAACGGATACGGATCCCATTGGAAGCTGAATGCGGCAGCGTTCGCCGCGATCCACAGGACGACCAGGATCGTCTGACCGATGATGAACCGTGGGGTGCCGAAGAACCGGGCGAAGCGTTCAGCGAGGACGCCGAACCGATCGTTGCCGAACGTCCCGTGATGCGCGAAACGGTGCGGAGAGTCTGGGGCCACCGCGCCTCCTTTGACAGCTTGACTGGAGTAGAACCAGGTCCGATCCTCCCCCAACGACCCGACGAGCACCACCGCTCCGGCCCAGCACTCGGTCTCGGCACGGGGACTATCTCCAGGCGCCGCGTGACAAAAGCGAGCACCTTCGGTCAGGTCGGCGGCCCGAGGCTCGCCGGCTGCCGGCAACGTCGATCACTTCCGCGTGGCCATCTCCAAGCAGCTGCGTGCCCTGCCGACGCCGGGCGTTAGGTTAGGCGTGCGGTTCCTCTGCGAGGGTTTACCGAGACCCAATGAGCGGCCCCTGTTAGGCGTCCGCAATCCTGCGAGCAGCACGGCCGTCAGGCCCTCGCAGCCGTGCCGTCCGCACAGCCGCCTCTTTCCGGGCTCCGTTTGTTTGTGAGCCCGGCTTGACTTCTTGCTGAATCAGAGGAGAGTAAGTTGCTCCTATGGGAGTGCCAGGATCGGAACGGTCTGGGCGCGACTAGAAAGGGGGTCCACGGTGACCCTCGCATTGGCAGGTTCCTCGCTGGGGCTGCGCATGCGTTTGTCCGCAGCCGCTGAATCATTGGGTTTTGACCAACCCGGCTGTGCTGCCCTTGACCCGTCGCTCGTGGCGTAGCGGGCTGGCATGGCCGCGATCGTCAACCTCAACCATCCGGCGCACACGGTGCACTGGCATTTCTTCACGATGTCGGTTGCCAATGTGGTGGTGATCATCGTGATGCTGATGGTGTTCGTGGTTGCGGTGCTGGCGCCGTTCCCGGGTCACGGCCGCCGGACCGGCTCGCGATGAGCGCCACGAAAAAGCGGTCGTGGACTGGGGCGGTCCGCGAGCGGGCGGTCGGGGCGCTGCCGCCTGACAAGCTGTTGCCCGACAGTCAGCCGTCGTACATGTCGTCGTGGATCTACGTGTTCGGTGTGCTGTCGCTCGCCTCGTTGGTGGTGATCATCGCGTCGGGTTCGATCCTGTCGCTCAAGGGCCCGGGCTGGTGGCATGTCACCAGCATTGGGCACTTCTTTAACAGCATCCATCTGTGGTCGGTCGAACTGTTCTTCTTCTTCATGATCATTCACCTTTGGGGCAAGTACTGGATGGCAGCGTGGCGCGGGGGCCGAGCTCGGGTGTGGATGACCGGGATCGTCTGCTTTCTGGTCGCGATCCCGTGCGCGCTGACCGGCTACGTCTCGCAGCAGAACTTCGACGCGCAGTGGATCTCAACGCAAGCCAAGGACGCGATCAACGCTGTCGGCGTCGGCTCGTTCTTCAATGTTTTGAACTTCGGTCAGATGTACAGTTATCACGTGTTCTTGCTGCCTTTGGGGGTGGTCGGGATCGTGGCCGCGCACATCCTGCTGGTCCGCAAGCACGGGATCGTGCCGCCGTTTGCGCTCAATGGCGATATCGAAAGCCTGTCCGCCACGCCGGGGGCTGCCGGCGATCCGGTAATCGGCAACGGGTCGGGGTCAGGCAATGGGCTGCGCGAGTCAAAGACAGGACCGCTAGCAACGCCCGCTGCCGGAAGTGCAGGCGACCGACATCCCGGGGCGTCAGCGGCCGGGAGCCCGTCGTGAGTCGCGAGTCTCATCGTCGCGAGGAGACGGCCGCCCGTGAATGGACGGGCGGCTACCGGCCCTACGACATCCTCAAGGAAGCGACGATGGCGTTCGGTGTGGTGCTCGCGCTGGCGGTCGTGTTGACGATCGTGTTCTCCTCGCCTGACGATCCGCCGAGCACGATCAAGTCGTGGTCACGGTCGGCGCCGATCGATTTCGTGACCACCGCGGCGACCGAGCTTGACGGTTCGAGCGGCACGGGAGGCTACGGGCCGCCCTATAACCACAATTCAAGCGGACAGCGAATCGCGTTCGTCCATCTGGCGAAGTGGCTCGGGGTGAGTCATCCGATCAACACTGCGCAGGACTTCGTGCTGGCGCCGCTGCGCTCGCTGACCAACCAGCCCGCGCTGCAGAAAGCCGTCTCGGCCTATGAGGCGGCGCCGGCCAGGACCCAGACCGGGTGGACGAGTGCGTATGAGACGGCGCTGGCGAAAGCCTCCGCCACCCCGAGCGGCGCACTCAAGGTCAGGTCCGGCAGCTATGGGCCGCTGCCGACGATGATGGGCTCGCTACTCACGTTCGCGCAGTCCGGCGGTCTGGACGGAGCGCTCCTGACCAGCAAGCAGTTCTATGCGACCGACTACACCAAGCCACTGCTGTTCATGGCCGACGGCGGAGTGCTGACCAACCGCGCCCAGACCCAACATCTGCTCGGTGAGCAGTGGGGACTGATGAACGAGACCGGCAGCTACCCCGGACAGACATGGCTGTGGCTCTACACGTTCTGGTATCAGATCAAACCGTTCTCAACCTCGGCCAACGCCGACATCCTCGTGCTCGCCGTGATGGCCGTCCTCACGCTCGCGCTGCTGCTGGTCCCGTTCATCCCCGGCCTGCGCGACATCCCGCGGCACATCCCGATCTACAAGCTGATCTGGCGCGACCATTACCGCAACCAGCGCCAGCCACCGACGGCTGCGCCCAATCAGCCTGCGGGCAAGCAGCCCATCCCGACCTAGGTGACGTGCCCAGGGACGTTTCGAACGTGAGGGAGTAGGTCCGGGACTTTCCCTCACATCAGAAAGGGAGGCGACGATGTTGCCCCACATCACGTTCACCCCGCCCCGCGGTCAGCGAGGCCGATGAGCCCCCGGGCACGTCCACCGCAAGCCCGTGGAGAGCCGCGCCCGGCGGGCTCCGACAGTTTGCACGACGACGGCGAGCTTGCCGCTGCGATCTCGAGCGCTGTCGTCAGCGCCCTAGCCCGCACGACCGGCCGAGGACCCACCAAAGCCAGAACAACGCTCGGTGACAATGGCGTCTTCGTAGTCCTCGAGGACAGCCTCACGCGCGGTGAGCAGACGCTCGTTGATGCCGGCCAGGGTGCTGTCGTGCTCAATCTGCGCAGACGCTGGCAAGCCGTCATGGAAGCCGACGTGAGCCGCGAGGTCGAGCAGCTCACCGGACGCAAGGTGATCGGATTCATGAGCGACAACCACATCGACCCCGACCTAGCCGTCGAAGTGTTCGTGCTCGCGCCCGTCCAACCAGCACACGAGGCACACGAGGCTGCCCAAGCCCGCAACCAATAGCTGAGCCAGGACAGAGCTCCTCGGGCCAAAAACCCGCGCCGACACGAATGCAGGACTCGTGCTCAACATCCGGATCGACCTGCTCCTCGCCCAGAGGAGCCGTCGCTCGCTTGGCGCTCAGTCGTCGGTGCATAGTCAGGCCCCTCAGTGGTGCGTCTCGGGTTGCCGATGCTGACGACCGCAATGCGCGAAGAGCAGCCACGGTAACTCGGCCCCGGCTCGGACCCTGCGCCTCTGGGTGGCAGCGAGACGATAGGCAGATACACCATCGTCCGAAGGAGGACGCATGCCATTCACCACCCAGTTGGACGCCTGCGGTCGACGCCGATCGCCCGCAACAACCCCCAGCTTCCACCAGGGCCGTCCGCCGCGCAACAAGGCCAGCGTTACCCGGCCGACCCGCCGACCGTCGAGGAGATCATCGCCGTCATGCACGCCGCCGGCGAGGACCACGACGCGATCCGCCTGCGCGGTCTGATCATCGTGCTTTGGCGGGCCGGGTTGCGTATCAACGAGGCGCTCGCCTTGACCGAGAGCGACCTTAATCTGCACCGCGGTGCGATCTGGTGCGCCGCGGCAAAGGCGGCAAGCGCCGCGAGGTCGGGATGGACCGCTGGGCCCGGGAGCAGATAACACCCTGGCTTGAGCTGCGTGCGACGCTGCCGGTCGGCGCGGTGTTCTGCGTCCTGCGCGGCCCGACCGCCGGCCGGCCGGGGGCGCCTGCCGGCGTTCGTTCACAGCTACATCACGCCGCGGCTCGAGCCGGTGCGCGGCGCCGGTTCGCGCCGCATCAGCTCCGGCACGCTCATGCTGTGGAGATGTCGCGCGAGGGAGTCCCGTTGCTGGTCATTCAGCGCCAGCTCGGCCACGCCGATCTTGCGATTACGTCGGTCTATTCTGCGCGGGATCGACAAGCCGAGATCGTTCACGCCGTCCACGAGCGCCCCGCGGCCATAATCCCAGCCAGCCACGGCTTGTAGGCCGTCGCGCCGGTCAGAGTGGGCGGCCGAGGAACGCCTCGAGCGCAAGCCACGCCGCAGGGTGCGCGAGCGGCCCGATACGGATCAGACCACCATCCCCGTCACCCTGGACCGTTGCATCGAGGCCCTGCTTCTCCAGCCGCGATTGCTGGACGCGAGCGCGCTCGCGCCCGGTCACGCCGTGATAGTGCGCATAAATTCCGTATCGGCCGCCCTCCATCGGCCACACAGACAATCGATCGGGTGCCCACACCGGGCCGGTCTCGGCCGGCAGGGGCGTATAGAGCACCAGATCGGCGCGAGCGTTGCGCCCCGACGCGCTGGTGTGCGCCGACCAGTGCCGCTCATTCGGGACCTCACGACCGTTGCTCCGGCTCCACATCGCCATGCCAAACACCTCGGCACAACTCCAAGCAGACTGCGCGTGATTGGTCAGCAGTCCCGAACGAAGTCCACCACTATCCCGCCTCCGGGGCGGCGAGCGGCCTGCTCGCCGGCCGTCGGACACGCAGTGGCAGCCGCGCCACGACCACCTGATCCCATGGCGGCGATCGAACCGCGGCGGGGCGATCACGACCGCCGGTGCAGCCGGGCTAGAGCTATCGCGGCAAGGCGATCGCGCGGTCGCCGGGGTTGTGGACGATCCTTATGTCGCCCACGCGATCGCGCGATGTGAGGCGGGAGAACTGGCAAAGCGATCGTCGCGCTTTCCGCGCAGAGCGGGGCGGGCGGCGAGTAGGAGCGGAGGCCCGTCCCGGTCCGGAAGCAGGTCCGATGTGCGAGCAATGAGGGGATCGTGGCGGACTGCAACCCGAGGCGGCGGCGCTCTGAGAAGGAAGGCGAGCGTCAGCTGACTTCAGACGCCTGTAGCCAAGTTGCTCATCGCCGGACGGCGTCGGCGTCGCGAGCTTCGGCATGGCGGCAGCGTCGCCGAGGCATCGTCAAGCGGTCGGGTGTCGGGGGGCCCGCGCCCATCGACGCGGAGCGCCGAGCGGTGCCGGGGGAAGGTCCGGGCGCCGCTCGGCGAATGGTGCGCGCGGGTTGGGTGCTACGCGGTTGTCGTGTGGGCTTCGAAGGTGAGGATCTGCTCCGGTGATGGCACGCCGTCCTCGATGTTGATGCCGTGGACCTCGCGGGTCTGTTCGCGGAACCAGACGTCGAACGGGTCCTGGGAGCTGCCCAGGCCGTCGAACATCGCTTCGAGATCGTCGGCCTCGATGTAGACGACGGTGAGGTCTCCCATCGGGGTCGGCTGGATCCACGACGCCTCGCGCGTGATCCCGTGGCGCTCGCGGGAGGCCTCGTACGCCGTGCGGCGCTCGCCGCCCGGGGCCTGAGACTCCGCGGCCTGGCGGAGCAGGTCGGTCTTGCCCGGAACGATCGGTGCGACGAAAGCGATGCTTGGCATGGTGTCCTCCTGGGAGAGTTGAGTGGGAAGGGCGAGTCTGCGCCGCTGTGGTTGGCGAAACATCACTCGTTCAGGTGAACTTGCGCCCGACACTCAGCCTGGTCGGTGGGTTGGAGGCAGCTTGCCGGCCAGGCCGGCGCGTGTTGACACATCGAGCTTCTGAAAGGCGTGGCGGAGATGGCTGTTGACCGTGTGCGGCGAGATGAAGAGCCGCTCGCCGATCGCACGGTTGGTGAGCCCCTCGCCGACCAGCTCCGCGACCGCGCGCTCGCTCCGGGTCAGGCTCTCCCAGCCGGTCTGCGCTCGGGAGCGCGTGCCACGGCGGCCGCGTCGGCCTCCCAGCGAACGATGTGACGCGTTCGCGCGGGCGATGAGCCACGTCGCGCCGAGCGCCTCGTAGTGGTCGATCGCCTGCTCCAGGAGAGCCCGCGCGTCCGTCGCCGGGCTGCACCCGGCGAGAACCGCGGCTGCATCCTCACACGCGCCGGCGAGATCGAGCACGCGACCCGACGAGCGAGCGAGGGCGACCGCCTCGGTCATCAGTGCCGGGTCGCGCTCGATCAGTCCGCGGCAGCGCAGCGCGGCACTCCGAACGCTCGGTACCTCAGCGGCGAGCTTCGCGGCACGCTCGGCGCCATCAGCCGCGTCGCGGGCGAGCTCCAACCGGTCGAGTCCGAGCGCGAGGCGCGTCAGCGCCGGGGCGACGAAACGGTGACCGTTCCGGTTATCCCGCAGCGCGTCGTGCTCCCAGAAGCGACGCAGGTACTCGAGCGCCGCCTCCGGTCGCCCGGCCACCTCGGCGACAAACGCCGCCGCGTAGAAGACGTACTCGGCTCCGAAACCCGGCCTCTCAGAACTCAGCTCACCCGCGAACGGGCCGAGCACCGCTTCGCCCGCCGCGGCGTCGCCGCGGGCGGCGGCGACGATCGCAAGGTGGGCATGGAACCGGGGAAGCGTGATCAGGTTCCCGCGCTCGCGTGCGAACTCGATCCCGCCCTCGATCTCGGGCACCGTCTCGTCCCACCCGCCGCGCAGCAGCCGGACCTCGGAAGCAAGCAATTGGATGTCCGCGAGCAGGTACCACGACTCGACGGCGGCGCACTCTTCCGCCGCCGTGTGGAGCGTCGCCGCCGCCTCCTCGAGCCGGTCGGCGTCACCCAACACCATCCCGTGCAGCATGTTCGGTCCGCGCATCCTCGCCTGGTGGTCGGGTGGATGGAACGCGACCTCGACCGCTCGGCCGGTCGCCTCGAGGGCCTCCGCATACCGCCCCTGAGTCGTGATCGCGCCGCCGAGCGCGCACAGGTTCCACGCCACCATCGCGCGGTCCCCCGCCCGCTCGGCGAGGTCGAGTCCGCGGCGCGCTGCCGCCTCGCCTCCCGCCGAGTCGCCGTAGAACTGCCGGCCGAAGCTGCTGAGACCCAGCGCCCGGGCCTGGTCAGCCAGCGACGCCTGTGGGTTGGTGAGTACCGCGTCGACGTGCTCGATCAGGTCCACCCCACGGCGCTGGAGCGACAGAGCATCGATCAGCGCGAACCGCAGCGGAACGTCGACCGCGGCGTGGTGCGGCCGTCGCAGTACAGCTTCCGCGATCGCCGTCGCCTCTGGCACGCTCCCGATCCGCACCAGGCACTCGGTGAGCTCCGCGAGCACGCCGTCGCGCCCTGGATCGTCCGCCGGTAGCAGCTCCGCAGCCCGTCGCAACAGGTCGACCGCGACGCCAGGGGCCCGCGGCGCCGCCTCCCCTGCGGCGCGCCGCAGTCCCGCGGCGGCTTCTACATCGGGCGCGACCGCGCCGAGCACGAGCTGGCTGGCCACCTTCTCAAACGGCGCACCCACCGCGGCAAGCGCATCAGCCGCATCACGATGCAGCGCAACCCGCGCCGCCTCTGGGATCGCCTCATAGATCGCGTCACGGACGAGCTGGTGGCGGAACACGAGCACGCCGCGATGGTCGGCCACGAGTCCGGCCGCAAACGCCGGCGCGAGGTCATCGACGAGGTCCGGCACGCGGCGGCCGGTGACCGCGGCCATATCCGTGAGCGAGAACGACTCCCCGAGGAGCGACGCAGTGCGCAGCGCCTTGACCGCCGTCTCGGGCATGTAGCTGAGCCGCCGCGTCACGAGCTCCCGGACCGAGCCCGGCAGTTCCCCCGCCCCCAGCTCTGCCAGTCCGCCGCGACGATCGATCCGCCCCTCGGACCCCAGTGCCCGCAGCAGCTCCACTACCCACAGCGGATTCCCTCCGCAGCGCCGCACAACGTCCGAAACGCTCCGGCCCAACGGTACGCCAAGCTCGGCTTCGCTGAGCACTTCGACATCCCGATCGGCTAGCGGCGCGAGGCGCACGAACGTGGCCGACAGCCGCGCGGCGTCATCGAGCAACTGCGTGAGCTCGGCCGAGCGCGGAGCGGGCCGCACCGCCGTCACGAGCATCAGCGGAACAGCGGTCAAGCGCCGCATCGCCCAGCCAACGGTGAGCAGCGTCGCGCCCTCCGCCCAGTGCAGGTCGTCCAGCATCAGCATCAGCGGACCCTGGTCCGAGATCGCCTCGATCAGATCGATCACCTCCTCGACCACCCGGAACTGCAGCTGCCCCGGCATGTATGCCCCAGCGCCCGCGGGATCCTCGCCCGACAGCAGCTTCCCGATCGCCGCCCCGCGCACGTCGGACGAACCGGCCCGAAGCCCGAGCGCATCGACCAGCGGCCCGAACGGACGGGTGCGCTCCAGAGGGTGCCCCGCGCCACGCAGGACCGCCACATCAAGATCGCCAGCGGCATCGGCTAGGCCGCTGAGCAGTCGCGACTTCCCGATCCCGGCCTCGCCCTCAATCACCACCGTTTCCGTCGCGCCGCGCAGGACGCCCTCGAGCAACCGTCCGAGCAGTTCCACCTCCCGCTCTCGTCCGACCAGCGCTCCGACGTTGGCCGTGGGCATCAGCTGAGCATCCCATACGACCCGCCCCGACAGCAGCCCAGATTGCCGACTTGCCCGCGAGCAACAAATGGTCCGGCTCCACGCGGCGGCAGCCAGCGGGGACCGCTTAGCGTCTTGGGACGCCGCCAGCTCGGCTCGTGCTCGCCATGACTCCGATCGCTCGCTATCGCCTCGTCCGGCGCGGTACCCGCGGCGTCCCGGAAGCAGGGCGCGAACGCAACGATGGACCCAGTCCTGAGATTCGCCATATCCGCGCATAGGTGCTTGCATGCTCGCTGCTAACAGGCGGGTCGATGGAGACGTCTCAGCCGATGACTGCCGCGCAACCGCATCCACGGAGCACGGGGTGCGTCACCGGCGAACGTCGCGGAGCCGAGGCTTCCGCTTCGGGTGCTTCGCCGGGCAAAGCAGAAGTCCGCACTCCGTGACTCCTGCGGCGACAAACCAGAAGTCTCGCTCAGAATCCGGCGGATTGTTTAGGACGTAGGCTCTCCCAGATGGGCGGCAATCGAGCCGCCCTACGACCCAGGAGGGGACCGGAATGCCCACCGTTATCGCCCACCACAACGTCAAGGATAAGGATCACTGGCTGGCCTCGCCCAAGCGTGAAGAGGTCTTCGGACCACTCGGAGTTAGCAACATCCGGACGTTCGTCGACCCGCAAGACCCAACCCGGGTGGCGGTCCTCATGGATGTCGCCGACATGGACGTCGTGATGGGCGCCATGGACGGCGACGAGATGCGCGAGGCGATGACCAACGACGGCGTGGTCGCCGACAGCTTGGTGATCCTCGTCGAGGCCTGACCGCTCTGCGCCCGATAGGCAGCCTGACCCTGAGCGCGCAATATCGGAGCCTTGCACCCGCGCTCCGGTCGCCAGTAGGTGGCGGCCGGAGCCTCGCTGCAGGCCGGCCACGCCAGCCGAAGAAGCAGCCGACCCCGAGGCGCGGTCGTTCTTGGCACGGCCTCCGTCATCAGCTCTCGCACCAGACCCGCGAGAGTTCTCCAACCACGAAGACGTGGTCGCTACACCGGAACGACCTCGAAATGGCAGCTGCTGCTTCGGGCCAGCGAGGAGCCGAAGCAGCATCCTCAACGAGACGCCTCAGCCGGCGACGAAGGAGAAGCGTCCTCGGCAACCCCGCCTTCCGCGCGCAGGAGGAAAGTCCGCGTCGCGACCGAGATACTCCTGACGAAGGCAGAGCAGGTATCGGGACGACCGAGCGTGCACCGCCGGATTACGCCTCAAGCGGTCACAGCGGTATTGCTGCTCCATCTCGAATCGCCGGGGAAGCGCGAGCCGCGACCCTGGGAGAGCGCTGTGTTCATGCGTCAGCACAGCGTTGGCCGCGGCTGGAGGCCCCAAAAAAGAAAACTCTTGCTCGACCTGGCCCGGTATAGGGTAGGTGCGCCCGTCGCAGCGGTGCGTCACGTCCAGCTCGCACGAATAATGCCGCTGTGGTTCGCGACGAGTTGGGCAGCTTACAACCCAACGGTTCAGGTCTCTACGAGGAGGATCACAATGCCCGTCCTGATGCGACACCGTTCCGCGATGAGCGCTGGGCAGTACGACGAGTCCGCGCCGCCACTAATCGAGCAGCTAAAGAAGCAGCCGGGCTTCCTGCTCCACGTTACTTATCAAGACGCCGAAGGCTTTGTCGTTGCAGAGGTGTGGGAGACGCAGGAGCAGCACGACACCTGGTTCGACGCAAACGTGAAGCCAAACATTCCGGTCGAGATCACGCAAGAAGTAATCGACCTTCACAGCGTTCACACCCCATAGACCGCTCGCGGGCGGAGGGGGTGATGGCCAGCCACCGGCTCCGGCCCGGATCGGCTCAAGCAGGGCCGTGCCAATCCGTGGCCGGTTCGGATGCCGCGCTGGCATGTGGTCAGTCAGGGCACGGCGAAGGAACTACGCCGCCGCCGGTGGGCCGCGACACGCGCTGCACGTTGCACGGATAGGTGCAACTCGCCACGGATTCACCAGACGTCTGCGTCGGGCTAGAGGCAGGCAGAGTTCGCCAAGCGTGAGTCCACCTCCGAGACTGCTGCTCCCGGACACCAGCCACGGCACCACGCTCGTGATACCCGTACGGAGGTGAAAGCGAGTCTGCGCCCGCGCGTCGCCGCGCACCTCCCAATTCGCCAACTGCGGGTCTCGGGCGGCCCCGGACTGCCTAGCTCCGACGATCACGTGGTCGCCACTTCGCTCCGCGACTCAGAGTCCGTAAAGGCGATGAATGCGGTCGTGAATGGGAGCCTCACTGACCTCGGCCGGCCCAGGAGCGAGGGGTCGGTGCGGGAATCACGACTTGAAGTCCGCATCTGCACGCCGCTGCTGGCGCCATCATCGTAGGTATGCCACTTGCGCGCCCTGATCCGTCTACGTACCCAAAGCTCAACGCGGACTTTTACGGGAAAACTCCCTGGCAGTACTTCGAGCAGCGCATGGCCCACTTGATGCTGGTCGCCTGCGACCATGAGCGCTACCGAGCGGCATTCTCGGATCCGCTGACGCTAGGCCCGCTCGAGATCAGTATCAAGGCGCCCGAAACCGATGACTATCCGACGCCTGAGCAGTCCTACACCGCCATCGAGGCCGAAGTGCTCATCCACCATGTCGCCGAGACGCTGCTGCGCTTTGTGCATGCTCACGAGGATCCCGAGGAGCCATGTCCATGGCTTCGAATGAGCGGTCTGACAAGCGCGAGGCGATTCAAGGCCTGGGTTGAGGCGGCGATCGTCGCGGCGCCACGCGACGATCTTGGTGATTTATGCGCCCGCGTGTTCGCGTGCAAGCCCGGATGTACTGCTGACCTCGACGCATACGTCAACTACACGCGGCTCCTCGCGGAGCATTTCCTGGACGCCGGGCCGTACAACGCAGCCAAGCACGGCATGGGCCTGAGCGGCGGCAGCGAACGACGTCGGATCGAGATCGACGGGGTCGAAGTATTCCGACGTGACGGCGCCGTAATCGACTGGCTGGCGGTCTGGCCGCTGCACGACCCAGAGCGCTCGGCTGAATGGACTCGCGCGTCACGACTGTTCTCGCCAGAGGCAACGATCGCCGTGATCTTCGCGGCGACGAACCTAATGAAGAGCATCTGGATTCGTGGACGGGCTCGGTACCTCGATGAGTCGTGGAATGACGTCTTCAGCCCACCTGCGCCGGGCGAGGTCCTGGGTGCCTTCGGTCTGCGCCATCCCGTGTTGGCCGACTGGTACGAGCCGTTGCCAAGCAAGAAGGACGGCCCGCGTGACCTCATCGCGCAGACGCGTCACATCGAGCCGCCGGATCACACCGCCCGCTGACCTCGGGTCATCTGGGTCTCGCGGTGCGTCAGAACTGGCCGATTGGGTGCACTCAGGGTGTCGTCTCCGCGGCCGCGTAACTCGAGCGCCGCAGATCGCATGCTCGCGACCACCGGATCGTGGGCGTTCCCGCGGAAACCTTTCCGGCTGGCGAGCGCTTTGCTTGGCGGCCACGTCTTCGTCCGCGAGCGTACCGGCGACGGTGCACTCGTCCTCGGTCGCGGAACGTCTAGGCCCGAACGATCGCTTCGGGTCGGTCGTCGCCGTCTGCGCTTATAGGCGCTCCGGCGACCACGCCATAGCGGCACCGGATGAGACTACGTCCTGGGCGGCTGGCGCTCAGAGACCCGGGAACTCGGTGAGGAGATCAATCGCTGCGCCAGCGTCCGCGCCGAGATCGCGCTTCCCGGCGCACCCGGGGAAGGTCGGACAGCGCAGCCACCACCCGCGCGGGGAGCGGTCGAGGATCATAAATGTCCCGCAGCAGGGGCACGGCTCAGAGCCCCGCACGGCCTCGATGCGCTTCAGCAACTCGCGCCCGTCGACGAGGTCGACTCCGAGCCGGCGAGCTTCGGCCACAGCCTGCTCGGTGAAGGTCGACAGCGTGACAACGGAGCCTGAGCGCGCACCTTTACCCGCTGAGGCGACGCCGGCGATCTTGCGCACCTCGTCAACGCCGACGGCGTTCGCCGTCCACCGCTTGCATTGGATGAGGAGAGTGCGCCCGTTGCGCTGAGCGCGCAGGTCAACCCCGCCGTCCGCGCTGTCCCGCCGGCCTGTCTCTGCGACGGTCCACCCTTCCCGGCGCATCACCTCCCCGACGAGCCACTCGAACTCAGACGCGTCGAGCTTGCGCAGGTCGGAGGTCCACTCGATCAGCAGCCGGCGGTGCCCCGCAGACTGCGCCGCCAGCAGCGCGGCGAGAACGACAACGAGACTCCAACTCGCTCCGAGGGAGCCCAGCGCGATCGTTGCAGCCCGCCCGGAATGGAGGGCCACTGGGGCTACCGCCCCGAGCAGGACATACAGGGCGGCGGCCAACCCGAGCGCCCACGCCGGGGAAAGCCGTCCCATCGCCCGCGTCAGAACGTCGTCAAGATGCGTGAGAGTCCGTCTCCCGGGCTTGGCTCGCTCTCGCTGAACGGCTACTTGCTCACCCGCGAGGTCAGGGACAGAAGCGGCGAGATCCGTCACGAAGAAGGCCATCGGCCACGGCATGCCAGAGCTTCAGTCGCCCAGGCCCGACCTCAACACCTCATGGACGCTTCCGGCCCACGATCACGGTCCGATGAGCGAGAAGCGGTGGTAAAATCGCCCTACTCCAGGCGGTCCTATCGCGCGCGGAGGAGATAGCGCATCGTGGCAAAACGCGACCGCCCATCCGTCCACCTTCATGGTGGTCGTCGTTCGAGTTCCCCCATCGCTTTGCGGAGACCCAACGAGCACGCCGGGCCGCGCCACCGGTGCCTTCATCACCGCGATCGGACTGTCGCCAGAGCAATCGCGCGCGTCGCTGCGGTCGGGCCTAGCGAGCGATCGTCAGCGGCGTTTCACCGGCTCGTGATCGTTTGCCGTCCGGCTCGGGAGCAGAGTCGCGTCAGCGTCGACCCTGCGGTCGGGGCTGTGGGATAGCGTCTTGTGCGTGGAGTCCGGGGTGCAGCCCCTTCCGACGGGCACGGTCACGATGCTGTTCACCGACGTGGAGGGCTCAACGCGCTTGTTGGACGAGCTCGGTCCCGAGCGGTATGCCAGCGTACTGCTGACTCATCGCGAAAGGCTTCGGTCTGTCGCGGATGCGCACGGCGGAGTGGAGATGGGCACGGAGGGCGATGCGTTCTTTTTTGTGTTCCAGAGCGCCGGTGACGGCCTCGCGGCCGCCGGCGAGATGCAGTCGGCTCTCGCGGAGGGTCAGTTGCGGGTTCGCATGGGGGTTCATTCGGGCGAGGTCCTGCTCGCAGGGGGAGACTACTTCGGCTTGGCTGTGCACAAGGCGGCGCGGATCTCTTCGGCTGCGCACGGTGGGCAGGTTGTCGTCTCGGCGCAGACGCGGGCGCTGGTCGATGTAGAGCTGCGGGACCTCGGCGAGCATCGGCTCAAGGACCTGGCTGCACCAGAGCGTCTGTTTCAGTTGGGTGAGGCGGCGTTCCCGCCGCTACGGACGCTGCGTCACGCCAATCTGCCTCTACAGACAACTCCGCTGCTCGGGCGTGAGCAGGAGATCGCTGAGCTGCTCGAGCTGGCTGACGGTCACGCGCTGCTCACACTGACCGGGACAGGCGGCACGGGCAAGACGCGGTTGGCGCTTGCACTCGCAGCGGAGCTTGCCGACCGTTACGTGGACGGGGTGTGGTGGGTTTCGCTCGCGGGGGTGACGGACCCAGTGGTTGTGCTGCCGACGATTGCCGCTGCGTTGGGTGTCGGCGAAGATCTCGCGAGTTATCTCAGTCATCGGTCGCTGCTGCTTGTGTTGGACAACCTGGAGCAGGTCATCGATGCCGCGCCCTTGGTCGGCGAGTTGCTCGCGTCCGCGCCGCGATGCACGGCGATCGCCACCAGCCGTGAACGGCTTGCGATCTCGGGTGAGCAGGAGTACCCCGTTCCGCCACTTTCACCTACGGGTGCGCTCGAGTTGTTCACGGCGCGGGCGCGGCAGGTTAAGCCGGACTTCGAGCCGGGAGCAGAGGTTGACGCGATCTGTGCTCGTCTCGATTGTCTGCCGTTGGCGCTCGAGCTCGCCGCGACACGCGTCAAGGTCCTGTCCGAGAGCCAGCTCCTGGCGAGGTTGCAGCAGCGCCTGCCGCTTCTGGCGGGCGGCCGTCGCGACCTGCCCGCACGCCAAGCGACGATGCGCGCCGCGATCGCCTGGAGCTACGACCTTCTGAGCGAGCGCGAGCAGCGGCTATTTGCTCGACTTGCGGTCTTCGTCGGCGGTTTTGAGCTCGAGGCTGCTGAGCAGATCTGTGAGGCGAAGCTTGACGACCTGCAGTCTCTGGTCGACAAGAGTCTGCTCCGCGGGGATCGCAGCGGCCGCTTCTTCCTGCTGGAGACAACGCGCGAATACGCGCTGGAGCAATTCGACGCGAGCGAGGACCAGAATCAGGTCCAGGCACGCCACGCTCGCTGGTACTTCGCACTCGGCGTAGCTGCGCGCCGCGAAGACGCCGAGCGGGCGGAAGCTCTGACCCGTCTGCAACGGGACCCTGGCAACGTCAGGCTTGCACTCTCCTGGGCACTCGACCACGACATCGCGGCCGGGTTGCCGCTCGCTGGTTCGTTGTTCCACATATGGTTGGGAGCCGGCCGCAACAGTGAGCTCAGGGGCTGGTATGAGCAAGCGCTGGCGGATCCCGGCGAGCTCTCGCCGAGCGAGCGAGCCGACGCGCTCGCCGGCTTTGGCCACACGCTCGCTTACACCGACACACCCGAGCCGGCGCGAGCGGCGCTGACCGAGGCACTAACGCTCTATCGGGAAGCCGGGGACGAGCGAAACGAGGCGTCTGTGCTCCTGCTCCTTGGCGGCGTGGGGTTTGTCTCCGGCTCACCCGAGGAGCTGCGCGAACGGTCAGAACAGGCGCTTGCGATCTACGAGCGCCTCGATGACCTAGACGGGATCGCTCGCGCGGTCTTCTACCTGGCCGAAGGTCTCCGAGACGCCGGTGAGTTCGAGCGATCCGCAGATTTGTACAACCGCGCGATCGAGCTCAGGCGAGAGCACGGTCTCGGCAGCGTCTCCGCCCTGCTGCACAGCCTCGGTGATCTCTACCTGGACAAGGGTGAGCTGCGCTCCGCCGAGCGCTATTACCTCGAGGCGCTCGCGCTTGCACCTCAAGAGGAGGACGTGCGGTCACAGTCCTACTGCCTCGCCGGTCTCGCTTGCGTATCGGCACGGAGCGATGACGCGACGACGGCTGGGCGGTTGTGGACACTAGCCGAGCGGATCGAGCAGCAGCTCGGCTTCCGAATGCTGCGCGCCGAGCGCGTCCGCTACGAGCGAACCCTCACCCCAGCGCTCCGCGACGAACCCGGGTACCGCGCCGGCGCAGCGGACGCCACAGAACTCGACCCGCTCACCGTAGTAGCCGACATTCTCCGCCGCTGAATCCGGCAGCCGCGCAGCATCACCCAAACCGGATCTCCACTGGCGAGTGCTTTCGTCAAGCGACAGCTTCGAACCGGACGAGCGCTTCGGCGACATAGGGATCGTGGGATTCCGCGGTCGCTCGTGATCGCGTTGCCGCGCACGCGATCGCCCGCCGCTGTATTTCCGGAGCGGTGAACAGCGTTAGCGCGAATCGTCCACTGTGATGAGCACCGACGCTGCGGAGATCGTCCGCTCCTCCATCAGCTCGCTGCGTGATTCGGGTGCGGTGGCGGCTGGGTACTGAGCGGCGACTGACGCCGGTCACAGGGCGCTGGCGAGAGCCGTCCTATCCACAATTGCTGACGCTGGCGGTGATGGCGCGTCCCGTCGGTGCTTCAGTTGGAGTCGATGGGGGCGATAGAGCGCGCGCCACCCAGCGAATCGTCGGGGGTATGTGATCACGCTGACGTCGCGCGGACAGGAGCCGGCTGCGCCGTGGCTCTCGAGCTGGGTGGGGCGCTAAGAAGACCGCTTGTCGGACTTGTCTGACGCGGAGCTGGGGACCGCGGCGCAGGTGCTGGCCGCGGTGGCCGACGTGTTCGATTCGACGTTTCCGGGCGGCGCCCGTGCCGCCCGTGGCGCCCGCAACCCCGCCCGACCACCTCAAAAAGAGCAAGCCGCCGACCCAACGCTTGGGCCCTCAAGCTTCCCCGCGCCTACGTCGATAGGACCGTGAACGGCCCCTGCCGTCATCTCCAAGCCTGCCGAGGAACCAAGACATGCTCTTTGGACGCGCCGCCAAACCCGTAGTGCCGACCGTCGATGCGGCCTCAGTTGAGCTGGTGAACGCTGGGCTGCGCAGCCTGCACGACCACTGTCTCACCGGGTTGGGCGCTGGACTGAAGGCGATGACGGCCGGCGATCTCACTGTCGCGGTGGCCCCCAAGACGACCGCGATCGAGGTCGCCGAGGTTGATGGGAGCGCGCGGGAGCTGGTCGAGCTGTTCAACTCGATGCTCGGCAAGGCACAGACCGCGCTCGAGGACTACAACACGCTGCGTGAGGACCTCCGCCGCGCGCTGGGGGACACATCGTGTCTGGAGGCGCTGCGCGAGAAGCTGGACAGCCTGGATCACGTGTGCCTGACCGGGCTGGTCGCCGGGCTCGATGCGGCCGCCGAGGGAGACCTCACCGTCGACGTGCACCCCGCCACCCAGCCGATCCAGGCCGCGGCGGGCCGTTCGGTCGGAGAGCTGGGGGAGGTTTTCAACTCGATGCTGGCCAAGGCGCAGGGCGGGATCGAGTCCTATAACCGGATGCGAGTTCGGCTCAACGAGAAGGTCGGCGGCATGATCCACGACATCGGGGATCTGGCCGGCCGGGTCGCCGCCTCATCGCAGCAGATGAGCGCCTCCAGTGAGCAGACCGGCGTGGCGATCGGCGAGATCGCGCGCAGCACCGCCAGCGTCGCCGAAGGGGCGGAGCGCCAGGTCACCCTCGTCGGCACGGTGCGCGCGGCCACTCAGGAGGCCGTCGAGACCGCTGATGCGGCGCGCGAGACCGCGGAGCAGGGAGTGTCGCTGACCGCCGAGATCTCGAACATCGCCGATCAGACGAACCTTCTGGCGCTCAACGCCGCTATCGAGGCCGCCCGCGCCGGAGACCACGGCCGGGGATTCGCGGTCGTCGCCGACGAGGTGAGAAAGCTGGCGGAGTCCGCGGCGCGGACCGCCGAGCAGACCCAGGCCGCCTTCCACGGGCTGGCGTCCAGCGTGCAGGCCGTCTCTGAGTGCGTGGGCCGCGTCGTCGATCTCACCGACGAGGTCGCGTCGGTCGCCGAGGGCACCAGCGCCGCCACCGAGCAGGTGTCCGCCAGCGCCCAGGAGTCCAGCGCGGCCACCCAGGAGATCAGCACCTCCTCCGGGCAGCTGGCCGGGATGGCGGGCGACCTGGAGAAGCTCGTCACGGGCTTCACCGTCTAGTCGCGCGGCCTCTGAATCGCGCTCGCTCAGCCGGGCGTCAGCCGAATGTCCACGCCCTGACCGCGTGGCTCAAGAACCCTCGAGCGCAGCCGACATTTCGATCTATGCGGACACTGCTGCGCGCCATGATCATGTCCTGCCTGGTGGCGCTGCTCCCGGCTGCGGCCGCGGCCGCGGCTCCGACCGTCACCGAGTTCCCGGTGCCCCAGTCGGACACCAATCCGCTCGGAATAGCGGCGCTGCCGAGCGGCATCCTGGTGTTCGCCCAGGGCTCGAAGAACGAATTTGCCGTCAGCACGCCGAGCGGCTCGATGTTCGAGGTTCCAGCGCTCAGCGGCCCCGCTGCCGGCGTGGCCGTCTCGGGCGGTTACACGTGGCTGACCGAGCCAGGACAGAACCGGATTGCGCGCGTGGACGGGTTTGGGTTCGTTACGGAGTTCTCGCTGCCCGGCGGCTCCAAGCCGGAGGGCATCGCCGCAGGGCCCGATGGGAACGTGTGGTTCACCGAGGCAGGCGGCAAGGGAGCGATCGGCAAGATCACGCCCGCGGGCGTCATCACCCAGTACACGGCGGGGCTGTCGTCCAACGGCCAGCCGATGGGCATCACGGCGGGACCGGACGGGAACCTGTGGTTCACGGAGCTCGGGAACGGGGGGCGGATCGGGCAGATCACTCCGGCGGGGACGATCACCGAGTTCCTGACCAGGCTGACGTCCAACAGCCAGCCGACGAACATCACCGCCGGTCCTGATGGGAACCTCTGGTTCACCGAGGTGGCCAACCCAGGGCGGATCGGGCGGATCTCGCCCGCCGGCGTCATCACCGAGTTCTCCACCGGGCTGACGGCCAACCGGCAGCCGACCGGCATCACCGGTGGTCCAGGCGGCGATGTCTGGTTCACGGAAGCCGGCAATCCCGGCGCGATCGGCTGGATCACTCCGCAGGGCGTCATCTCCCAGCAGGCGACCCCGAGCACCAACAGCCAGCCCGCCTCAATCACCGAGGCCCCGAACGGGATGCTGTGGTTCACCGAGGACGGCAACCACGGCAAGATCGCCGACGTATCCGTCCCTGCGCCACAGGCGGTCACCGGCAGCGCTGCCGCCGTCGCAGCGACCACCGCGACCCTCGCCGGCACGGTCAACCCCAACGGGTTCGGCACCACCTACCACTTCGACTGGGGGACGACAACCGCCTACGGTCAGGCGCTCCCCGCGGCCGACGCAAGCGCCGGATCGGGATCCACGCCGGCCCAACTCACCCAGACCCTGACCGGGCTGACCCCGAACACCACCTACCACTTCCGGCTCACAGCGACCAACTGCGGCGGTTGCCAGCTCGGGACGAGCGTCGGGGCCGACCAGACCTTCACCACCACGAACGCACCCGCCTCCACCGGCTCCGGTTCCAGCAGCGCCGCGCCGCCGGTCCTGGGCCAGAGCGCCGTTGCCTCGGTCACTCAAGGGACGGTGAAATTCGAGGTCCCCGGCTCACACAAGCTCCGGCGGCTCACCAGTGGCCGCAACATCCCACTCGGGTCTCTGATCGATGCCACCAATGGCCGCCTCAATCTCACGACCGCGCTGAACCACGGCCAGGCGCAGACCGCGGCCGTCTGGGGGGGTCGCTTCGTGATCGGCCAGACCGGCTCGCAGGGCATGACGACCTTCCGGGTTGTGACCGGACCGCTCGACTGCCCGGTCCACGCCAACGGCGCGATTCACGCGCAAGCGGTTCGTGCGAACAGCAGGACGAGCACCAGCCTCTGGTCAAAGGACAACCATGGCCGCTACAGCACGCGTGGTCACAACAGCGTCGCCACCGTGCGCGGCACGGTGTGGAAGACCGTGGAGAACTGCAAGGGCACCCTCACGTTCGTCAAGAAGGGCCTCGTGAGCGTGCTTGACGTCCACACCCACCGCTCGGTGCTCGTGCACCAAGGGCACAGCTTCCTCGCCCGGCCTTAACCGCCGGTCTCTGTGACACCGACCTCCGCACGACGCTCCAGGCTCGCCGGGCGCAAGCTCGCGATGATCCTCGCCGCGGTCGTCGCCGCGCTCACAGGCGCCGTCACCTACGCGGTCAACGCGTGGCCCCGTTTGGAGAACGACACCGTCGACCTGCGCTTCAGCGTCCGTGGCACCGAGTCGGCGCCCAACGACATCGCGATCGTCGGAATCGACGACTCGACGTTCAGTTCGCTTGACCTGCGCTGGCCGTTCCCACGCCGGCTCGACGCCCAGGTCATCCGCACGCTGCACTCCGACGGCGCCAGGGTGATCGCCTACGACGTTCAGTTCACCGAGCCGTCCGATCCAAAGGACGACATGGCCCTCTTCCGTGCGGTCGGTGCGGCACGCAACGTGGTGCTGGCGACGACCGAGGTGAATGCCAACGGCCAGACCGACGTCCTTGGAGGACCGCAGAACCTCCGCCACGCCCACACCGTCGCGGCCGCGGCCAATCTGCCGGCCGACGCGGGCGGCGTGATCCGTCGCTACCCCTACCGGATGCTCGGCCTCCCGAGCTTCGCGGTCGCCGCAGCTCACATCGCCGGCGTCCACGTCACCAGGGCGTCCTTCCAGCACAGCACCGCGGACATCGACTTCCGCGGGCCGCCCGGCACGATCCCCACGTACTCGTTCTCCGACGTCCTGCGCGGCCGGGTCAGTCCCGCTGACTTCGCCGGGAAGATCGTCGTCGTCGGCGCCACCGCGCCCACCCTCCAGGACGTCCACCCGACGTCGACCACGGGCTCAGAGCCGATGTCCGGCGCCGAGGTCCAGGCCAACGCTATCTGGACCGCGCTGCACGGCAACCCACTGCGTCCCGTGCCCGGGTGGCTGGCGATCATCGCGATCCTGCTCTGCGCGACAGCGGCCCCGCTCGCCTCGCTCCGCCTCAGAGTCACCGGCGCGGCGCTCGTCGGCGCAGGAACGGTCGCCGGGTACCTCGCGCTGACCCAGCTGGCGTTCGGCCAGGGACTGCTGCTCAGCGTGAGCTATCCGCTCGCGGCCTGGGTGACCGGCAGCGTCGCGATGATCGTGGGCAACTACGCCGTCGCAGCGGCCGAGCGCAACGGGTTCTCCCGCCAGCTCGCGGCCAGCCAGCTCGAGCTCGTCCATCGGCTCGCGCAGGCGGTCGAGTCACGTGACAGCGAGACCGGCGAGCACATCCATCGCATCGGAGTCCTGTGCCGTCGGTTGGCACTTCAGATCGGCTGGAGCGCCGCTGACGCCGAGACGATCATGCACGCCAGCATCGCGCACGACATCGGCAAGATCGGCATCGGCGACAGCATCCTGCTGAAGGCCGGCCCGCTCAACGGGGCGGAGTGGGAGACGATGAAGACCCACACCACGATCGGCGCCAACCTGCTGACGGGATCACCGAACCCGCTCATCCAGATGGCGGAGGCGATCGCGCTGACACACCACGAACGGTGGGATGGCGCCGGCTACCCGCAGGGCCTGCAGGGCGAGGAGATCCCGCTGGCGGGACGGATCTGCGCGATCGTCGACGTCTACGACGCGCTGCTGTCAAAGCGCCGGTACAAGGACGCGTGGAGCCCGCAGGACGTGCTGGCCGAGATCGCCCGCGGCAGCGGAACCCACTTCGATCCCGCGCTCGTGGACGCGTTCCTGGAGTTCGCGCCCAGCCTGATCGTCGAGCTCGAGCAGTCATTCGCGCGGGAGGAGACACCCCCGGCGGCCGAGCTCACGCGCGTGTAGCGCCTCCGTGAGTTCACGGATGGGCGGAACCCGCGCCGCCCGGTAGCTTCGCCGTCGATGGACGTCGCGTTCACCTTCGACTTCGACGCCGAGGAGGTCTGGATCGGCGAGGACCCCGCAAACGCCGACCGGCCGGGCGTGCTCTCGCAGGGCACCTACGGAGCGAAGGTCGCGGTCCCGCTCATCCTGGAGCTCCTCGACCGGCACGACATCAAGTCGACGTTCTTTGTCCCCGGCCGGGTCGGCGAGCGCCACCCGCACCGGGTCAGGGAGATCGTCGCCGCCGGGCACGAGATCGGGCTGCACGGCTACACGCACACCTCGCCGCAGAACCTGACGCCAGAGCAGGAGCGCGACGAGCTCGCCAAGGCGACAGAGATCCTCACCGACCTCGGAGCCACCCTGCACGGCTACCGATCGCCGTCGTGGGAGTTCAGCGAGCACACCGTCGGGCTGCTCGCCGGCGCCAACCTGCGGTACTCGTCGAACTTCATGGACGACATCCGGCCCTACGTCCACCCGGATTCGGACCTGGTCGAGCTCCCGGTGCAGTGGATCCTCGACGACGCTCCGCACTTCTGGTTCGCCAACGACACCTGGAACAAGAAGATGGCCACCACCGGGGAGGTCCGCCAGATCTGGGAGGAGGAGTTCCTCGGGATCCGGCGGCTCGACGGAGTGTGCATCTTCACCATGCACCCGCAGATCATCGGGCGCCCCAGCCGCCTGGCGTTCCTCGACGCATTCATCGGCTTCGTCAAGGGCCACACCGACGTCCGGATCCGGTCCTGCGCCGAGATCGCGGCCGACGTCACCGCGAAGCCCGGCGCATGAACCACCCGAGGTTCGCCGGCACCACGGCGCTCGTCACCGGCGGCGCCTCGGGCATCGGCCTTCGAACCGCCGAGATCCTGATCAGCGAAGGTGCGTCCGTGGCGATCGTCGATCGCAACGCCGAGCGTGCCACCGCACAGGCCGAGCGCCTCAAGGCGATCCCGGTCCTCGCCGACCTGGCCGACCCCGAGCAGGCAGAGAACGCCGTCCACCAAGCGACCTCCGAGCTCCAGGCGCCGCCGACCCTGCTCGCCCACTGCGCCGGCATCTACGAGATCGCGCCGCTGGACACACTCGACGCCGCCGCCTGGGATCGCACGCTGAACATCAACCTCCGCGCCGCGTTGCTTGTCAGCCGAGCCCTCCACGCAGCACTCAAGGCCGAGCCCGCGAGCTTCGTGTTCGTCTCCTCGATGGCCGCCCGCACCGCCGACAGCGCCGAGCCCGCCGCGCACTACTCCGCCAGCAAGGCCGGGCTGCTCGGCCTCGTCCGCCAGATGGCGGTCGAGTGGGCGCCGAACCTCCGGGTCAACGCGGTCAGCCCCGGGGTCATCGACACGCCGATGCTCCGCCTCACCGATGACCCGCAGACCGCACAGGACTATCTCGACGCCCGCGTCCCGCTGGACCGGCTCGGCACCGCCAGCGACGTCGCGCAGGCGATCACCTTTCTCCTCTCAGAGCAGGCGGCATACATCACCGGCGCCAACCTCCCAGTCGACGGCGGAGTCACGATCACCTGAGCTCTCTCCCCACCCCAACCGGTTACGATGGCTCGGCCGCGCTCCGGGGGAGGAGAAGATTGTCCAGTCAGTCCCACGAGGTCAATGAGCTCGCCGTCGTCCCGTCGGCGCTCGTCGACGCGTCCGGCGAGATCACGGAGCTCAACGACGGTCGTGGCCGTCGGATCCTCGAACAGCACCCGGAGCTCGTCGACTACGCCAGGGCGCTGCTCGCCTGCGACCTGACGAGCGCGGAGTTCATCTGGATCGACACCGACGCCAAGCGGTGGCACGTCGTCCGGATCCACCGCCTGCCGCGCCCGATCGAGCAGGAGCCGGCGGCCACGACGGAGATCATCGCCAGCCCGGAGCCGCCGTACGGCCTGACCATCCGCGAGCTCGACGTGCTCACGCTGATCGGCGGCGGCCTGAGCAACCCCGAGATCGCCGTGCAGGTCGGTGTGAGCGTCCGCACCGTGATGACCCATGTCGAGCGCGTGCTGCGCAAGCTCGGGCAGGCGTCGCGCGCCGGGGCCGCCGCCATGTCGGTCGAGCTCGGCCTGCTCCGCCTGCCGCTCCCGGGCGGCGCACACCGCCTCGGCGGGCTCGCCATCGCGGAACTCGATTCCCACCAGCGCCGCGGTGGCGTCCACCACAACGCCAGACGCCGTCCCGCAACCCGCCCGCGGCCGTACATCATCGGTTCGGCGCTGCCGCTCACCGGCAGGGCGGCAGGGGAGGGGCGGGAGCTGTGGAACGGCTCGCGGCTGGCGGTGAGCGAGATCAACGACCGCGGTGGGATCGCCGGACGGCCGATCGAGCAGCTGGTGATCGACACCGACATCACGACCGCGACCGGGGTCCAGCGGTCGCTGCAGCGCCTGATCGCCGCCGAGGTCGACGCCATCACGCTCGGCTACGCCTACACGCTGCGTCCCGGGGATCTCGTCGATGTGGGAGCGTACGGCTGCCCGGTCCTCTCCTCAATGACGTTCGAGGAGCTCACCGACTGGGTGCAGGCCGATCACGATCACCTCTCGCAGGTCTTCCAGGTCGGCCCGACCGAGATCAACTACGGCAGCGGCGCGGTCCGCTTCGTCGAGGCGATCACGAGCTCCGGCGCGTGGACGCCGCCCAACCGGCGGATCATGTTCGTGGAGACCGGGATGCTCGGCGGCCAGATCACCGACGCCGCCACGGTGGAGGCCGTCGAGCGCGCCGGCTGGGAGATCGACTCGCTGCTCCAGGTCCCCACCCAGGACGCCGATGTGCAGCGGATCGTCGACCAGGTCCACGCGGCCGAGCCGGCGGTGCTCGTGCTCGCGCTGTTCGTGCCCGCCGAGCTGGCTGCGTTCCAGCGGGCGTTCCACGCCGCACCGACCGACGCGCTCGTCTACGGGATCTACGCGCCGTCGGTGCCCGAGTACCGCGAGCTGGCCGGACCGGCCGCCGAGGGAGTCGTGTGGTCGACGGTGACCGGGCGCTACGGCGACCGGATCGGGCGGCGGTTCGCCGAGCAGTACGCGCAGACGTTCGACGCGGCGCCCGGCCACTCGCTCGCGGGAGCCTCGTATGACCAGGTCGGCCTGCTGGCCGGCGCCTGGGCGGGGGTCGGCAACCCGCGCGCGTTTCGCAAGGTCGGCGACGAGCTGCGGCGGATGACGTTCCGCGGGGTCAACGGCACCTACGCGCTTGACCACGACCGCCAGTGCTCGGTGTCCTACCCCGACGAGACGCCCGATCCGTCGATCGCCCAGGCCCACCTCATCTTCCAGATCCAGGACGGCCAGCAGCGCATCCTGCACCCCTCGCCCTACGCCGAGTCGACGTTCCGGCTGCCGCCCTGGTTCTCGGCGCCACCGGACACCGCCTGATCCGGCGCGCCGAAGCCCCCGCCGCCAGCGCCGATGAACGTGATCACGTCGCCGCGGTAGAGGTGGATGTAGCCCTTGCTGGGGATCTCCTCACACGCGTCGGACCCCGCCCGGCGCACCAGCGCCTGACCTCCCGCGCCCGGCCCGCCGCCGTCCCGGCCGCGCGGGGCGAACCGCGGATCACGCTGCTCGACGTAGTACATGCCCTCTCCGTGGTCGGCGAGCAGCTCGTAGTCGCGCCGCAGCCCGAGACCGCCCTCACACCGGCCGGCGCCGCCCGAGCCGTCGACCAGCGAGGAGCGCAGCACCCGCCACGGGTACTCCATCTCGGTGATCTCGGCCGGCAGCAGCGCGCAATTGGACGTGTACGGATCGATCGCGTTGTCGCCCGGCGCGTCGCGGCGCGCCCCGCCGCCGCCGCCGAGGATGTCGGCGAGCAGCGTCATCCGCCCGACCCGGGGGTCGACGGCCTGGAAGACGAACGCGGGGAACGAGACCTGGCTGGCCGCGACCGCGCGGTCGGGGAGCAGGTCGCCGAGCGCCTGCACCATCAGGTCGGCGAGGCGTTGGACCGCGAGGTGGCGAGCGCTCAACGCGGTGGGGAAGATCGGATCCAGGAGCGAGCCTGACCGGGTCCGCAGACGGATCTGACGGGTCAGGCCGGCGTTCTGGGGAAGCCCGATGAAGCAGCGCACCGCGAAGAACACGGCCGCATGGGTGCTGGCCAGCGGGACGTTCACGCCCGCGGGGACCTGGTCGTCGGTCCCCGTCACATCGACCTCGAGCACGCCGTCGCGGACCTGCGCCTCCAGTCGGATGCCGACCGGGGGCGTGTCCGGGAAGCCGCCGTCGTCGAGGAAGCCCTCGGCCCGAACGGCGGCCGACGGCCACTGCGCGAACGCGGCGGCGGCCCGTGCCGCGGTGCGGTCCAGCAGATCCGCCATCGCGCCGACGACCACCCCGGCGCCATAGCGCTCGCACAGCGCGCCGAGCCGCTCGCTGCCGCGCCGGCACGCGGCCAGCTGCGCGTCGAGGTCGCCGAGCGTCGCATTCGGGTCACGGACATTGGCGGAGATCAGCTCATACAGCGGGCGGTTGCGCCGGCCGTCCTCCACGAGCTTGACCGCCGGGAAGATCAGCCCCTCCTGGAAGAGCTCGCTGTTCTGAGCGCTCTCCGAGCCGGGGACGCGGCCGCCGATGTCGATGTGATGTGCGATCGAGCCGCTGTAGCCGACCAGCTCGCCCGCGTGGTGGATCGGAGCGAACACCTGGAGGTCGGGGGTGTGGGTGCCGCCCATGTACGGGTGGTTGGTGAGCACCGCGTCTCCGGGCAGCAGCGGGCCGTGCTTCTCCAGCGCCGCCTGCAGCGCGAACTGCATGAGCCCGAGCTGGGCGGGGATCTGCTCGGAGTGGGCGATCATCTGCCCGGCCGCGTCGAACAGCCCGCAGTTGAAGTCGAGCATCTCACGGATGATCGGGGAGAAGGACGAGCGGTATTCGACGACCGCCATCTCCTCGGCGATCGTGCTGAACGCGTTGGCGAGGATCTCGGCCGTGACCGGATCGGTCACCGCCACTCCCACATCGACACCCGACGCGTTCATCCCTCGCTCCTCTCGATGACCAGGACCTCGTCGGCCGCGGTGCGGGCGGTCCACCCGGGGCTGACCAGCACCGTCGAGTCCTCCTCCTCGAGGATCGCCGGCCCGGTGACAGTCTCTCCGAACGACAGCGTCGCGCGGTCCACGACCGCACACTCGCGGCGCTCCCCGTCAAACCACACCGGGCGAGACCGGCTGACGGCACCGGGGCCGCCGGCCGACGAGCTCCACGAGAACCGAGCGCCCGGCGCGGTCGCCCGGGCGCGGATGGTGACGATCTCGGTCTCCTCCAGCGAGGGCGTGTAGTCATAGGCCCGCCGGTGGGCCTCGACGAACGCCTCCTCGGCGGCGGCCACCGACCCCGCGGTCACCGGCCGCGGCGCCAGCGCCACCGTCAGGTTGTAGGCCTGCCCGCGGTATCGCATGTCGAGCTCGTAGGCGATCGAACCCGTCGAGCCGTGTCCGGACCGCTCCAGCAGCGCCTGACCGTCGCGCTCCAGCCCCTCCAGCGCGGCGTCGAGCCGCGACGGATCGTTGATCACGGCGGCGGTCGGCGTCACCCAGCTGAGGCGCAGGTCATGGCGGACGTCGGAGAGGAGCAGCCCCAGCGCTGCCGTCACCCCGGGATGGCGCGGCACCAGCACGCGCGGCGTCCCCAGGTCCTCGGCGATCGCGCACGCGTGCATCGGGCCGGCGCCGCCGAACGCGACCAATGTCAGCTCCCGCGGATCGTGCCCGCGGCTGGCCGAGACCACCCGCAAGGCCGCGGCCATGTTCGCGTCGGCCACCCGCAGCATCGCCTCGGCCCCCTCCTCGACCGAGACGCCCAACGGACCGGCCACCTCGCGCTCCACAGCGTCCCGCGCCAGACCGACATCCAGGGCGACGCGGCCGGCGAGCGCCCGCTCTGAGTCGAGCACCCCGAGCACAAGGTGCGCATCGGTGACGGTGGGGCGCGTGCCACCGCCCCCGTAGCAGGCAGGCCCCGGCATGGCACCGGCGCTCTCGGGCCCGACCGACAGCGAGCCGAACGCGTCGACGGAAGCGATCGAGCCGCCGCCCGCGCCCACCGACAGCACGTCGACCTGCGGCATGTTGACCGGATGCCCGCCGTGCTCGCCGCTGAAGCGAAGCTGGGGGAGGGTGTCGACGACGAGCGCGACGTCGGCGGTGGTGCCGCCCATGTCGAACGTGAGCAGATCGCGCTCACCGACGCGCTCAGCCAGGCGCGCCGCGCCGATCACGCCCGCCGCCGGGCCGGAGGAGGCGAGCACCGCGGGGAGCGTCGCCGCGGTGTCGGCGGTCGCGATCCCGCCGTTTGACTGCATCAGGTGCAACGTCGCGCCGACCCCCCGGTCGCGCAGCTGCCCGGAGAGTGAGCGAACGTAGCCACCGACGAGCGGCAGCAGCGCGGCGTTCAGGACGGTCGTGCTCGCACGCAGATACTCACGGAACTCGGGAGCGACCTCGCAGGACAGCGCCACCGGCACGTCCGGCAGCGCATCGGCCAGCGCGTGACGCACGGCCCGTTCGTGGCCGCCGTCGGCGAACGAGAACAGCAGCACCACCGCCACCGACTCGACACCGGCCGCGCGCAGGCCCGCCGCCGCACGCCCGACATCCTCAACGGAGAGGGGCTGCACCTCCGCTCCATCGGGCGCGATCCGGCCACCCACCTCGAAGCAGTGCTCGCGCGCGACCAGCGGCGCCGGCAGCGGCGTCCACAGGTCATAGACGTGTGGCCGCATCTGGGTGCCGATCTCAAGGATGTCACGGAAGCCGCGGTTGGTGATCAGCCCGGTGCGCGCGAGGCGGCGCTGGACGATCGCGTTCGTGGCCACCGTCGTTCCGTGAACGAGATACTCCGGGCGTCCGTCGGCGCCGAGCTCGTCGAGGCCGTCAAGGAAACCGGCGGTGATGTCGCTTGGCGTGCTGCGCACCTTGGCGACATGCAGGCGCCCGTCGAAGGCACGCACCGCGTCGGTGAACGTTCCGCCGACGTCGATCCCAACCATTCCGCCTGAGGTCATGGCGCCAAACCTAGGTCTCGCACCCGGTCGCGGCAATCCGTCGCCTGACCGACAGCCGCGCCGATCGGTCGATTCACCGATGGCCCAACCGGCGCCGCACCCGTAGCGTGCGGTCTCCCCATGGATGAAGTCCGCACGTTCGCCTCACCGCCCGCCTCGCCACAGGAGCGCGGTGAGGCGTTCGGCGCGGCCAATGCATCCGACATCGGCGCCACGTATGACCGCTACGTCGAGCTGTTCGACGCGGTGGCGACCGAGCCGGTTGCGCTGCGGCCCCTCGGCGAGGAGGCGCAGCGGGCGATCGCCGCCTACTCCGAACCGGCGGCCGAGGAGATCACGGGCATCGCCCACGGCGCCGGTCTCGAGCCCTGGCAGATCGCGGCCCTCAACGCGCGCACCGAGATCCTGGCCCGCCTCGCCGCGACCGCGACGGCGCCGGCGCCGGCCAGGGGCGAGTGCTCGACCGTCGTCGACCTTCGAGACCACACGAGCTCGCCGCTCACGATCCAGACCTGGGACTGGCGCGACTCGTTCGCCGACAACTGGCTGGCGTGGACGATCGAGTATCCCGACGGGCGGGTCGTCCACACCGTCACCGAGTACGGGATCCTGGCGAAGATCGGCGTCAGCTCGCGCGGCGTCGGCGTGCACATGAACCTGCTGCAGCACGAACGCGACGGCGGGGCGATCGGGACGCCCGTCCACATCCTCGCCCGCACCGTCCTGGAGCGGGCAGACGACCCGGGAGCCGCGGTGGCGCTGCTCGGCGCCGCGCGGACCTCGGCGTCGACCGTGCTGACGATCATCGGCGCATCGGCCAACGGCACGGCGGCGATCGGGGCCGAGCTCTCGCCCGATGGCCCGCGCTACGTGCTGGGAGACCTCGAGGGGCTCTACCTCCACACCAACCACTTCCTCGATCCCCACCTGGCCGCCGACGACCAGGCGCCGCGGCTCGGTCCTGACAGCTATCTGCGCCTCGACGTCCTGCGCCGGGCGCTGCACCGCACCGGCGCGACGGACCTGACGGAGCTCACCCAGTTGATGGCCGACCACTCAGGCGGCGCGGGCTCGGTCTGCTGCCACGCCGACCCCGCTGCGGCGCTGGCCGACCAGTGGGCGACGCTGGCGACGGTCAGCCTCGACGTCGATGCGGGCGAACTGAACGTCCGCCGCGGCGGACCCTGCGACGAGCAGGCGCCCTGGCACACCTGCCGGGGCAGTACGACCGCATCGGTCGGTTGACGGATGTCCGTCTCGCGGACCGGACCATAGGCTGTCGGGCCGAGAGGAGAAGGGAAGCAAGCGATGACTGACGAGCAGCCACATCGGCCGATGCGCGTCACCCGGAAGCAGCTTGTCCAGGGTATGGGCGCGGCCACGTTCGGCGGCATCCTCGCCGGCGGGGCCGGCGGCTTCTTCGGGGGACGGTCCTCGACCAACGCAAACGCAGCGACCACCAAGGGCAAGCCGATCACGATCGGCGCGCTGATCCCGGTGACCGGCGCCAGCGCGGGCGACGGGCAGGAGATGCTCCGCGGCCTGAAGCTCGGGGTGGCCGAGATCAACGACAACGGCGGCCTGGCCGGCCGTCATGTGCAGATCGAGCTGCTCGACGCCAAGGACCAGCCGCCGGATGTGATGGTGGGGGCGATGCGCAAGTTCGCCGCCGATCAGGTGGCGGCGGTGTTCTCACCGTTTCTCACCTACACGAACGTCGACCTGGCGGTGATCGGTCCGGCCAAGATCCCGACCTTCCACGTGAACACCTACCAGGGCAACGTCGACTACGCGGTCAAGCACGGCTACCACAACATCTTCGAGGGCTGTCCGAGTGAGGTCTGGTACGCGCACGGGTTCAGCGCAGTGCTCGACGGGCTGATCAAGGACGGCAAGTTCACACCGCGCAACAAGACGGTGTCGATCGTCACCTCCAACGATGCGTACAGCTCGAGCATCGCCCAGACACTGAAGAGCGACCTCGGCAAGACGGGCTGGAAGGTCGTCCAGTACGACACCTACACCATCCCGCAGGCCGACTGGGGCGGGCCACTCACCAAGATCCGCAGCCACAATCCCGACCTCGTCTTCCAGAGTGACTACTTCGCCGGCGACGAGGCGTCGTTCATCAAGCAGTTCGCCCAGTCACCGACCAAGTCGCTGGTCTATCAGCAGTACGCCCCGTCGATCCCCGAGTACCGCCAGCTGTCGGGCACCGCCTCCAACGGCGTGCTGTGGGCGACCACCACCGGCTCGATCCTCAACGACGATGTCGGTCAGCGCTACGCCAAGGCCTACGAGGCTGCCTATCACCAGACGCCGGGTCTGGCGAACGCGGGCAACCAGTACGACCTCGTCCGTCTGTGGGCGCAGGCGGCGGGGCTGGCGCTCGACCCATACGACTACGACGCGGTCGGAGAGAACGTTGCGAACATGATCTTCCGCGGGGTCAACGGCACCTACAAGATGGGGCCGACCACGCAGACCTGCATGCCCTACCCGGCGTTCACGAAGGACCCGTCGCTCGGAACGCCGCTGCTCACCTTCCAGATCCAGGACGGCAAGCAGGTGCTGATCAACCCGGACCCCTACACCACCGGGAGCTACCAGACGCAGCCGTGGCTGACGTGAGCACCGTCGCTCTGCAGTCGGAGATCACGCTGCGCGCGCCCGCGTCGCTGGAGCTGCGCGATGTCGCCAAGCACTACGGCGGGCTGCATGCCGTCGATGGCGTCTCGGCGACCGTCGAGCCGGGAGAGGTGCTGGGCGTCGCCGGTCCCAACGGCGCCGGCAAGACGACGCTGTTCGACGTGGTCACCGGCCTGTCGCCCGCCACCGCGGGCGACGTGCTGCTCGGCGGCCAGTCGCTGACCGGCAAGAGCGTGCACGACCGCTGCCACGCCGGCATGGCCCGGACCTTCCAGCAGCCGACGGTCGCCGGCTCGCTCAGCGTCTACGAGAACATCCTGGTCAGCGCGCGCTACAGCCGAGCCGCCGATCGCTGGACCGGGCTGGGCGGCAACGCCCGGGAGGACGCCGAGCGGGTGCTCAACTTCTCCCAGCTCGACCATCTGCCCGACGAGCCGGCCGAGCTGCTGGGCGTGTTTGACAAGAAGCGGCTGATGATCGCCACTGCGCTGGCGATGGGCCCGTCGGTGCTGCTGCTCGACGAGCCGTTCGGCGGGCTGAACCCCAACGAGATCGCCCGCACCGTCGAGCTGATCCGCGGCGTGGCGGCGCTCGGGGTCACCGTCGTCGTCATCGAGCACGTGATGCGGGCGCTGGTCCAGATCGCCGGCCGGGTGCTCGTCATGCACCACGGGCAGGTGTTCTTCGAGGGCACGCCCGAGGAGATGCTCCAGGACCGGCGAGTGATCGAGATCTATCTCGGCGAGAAGGCGGCCAAGCGTGCCCGCGGCTGAGGGCAGCGCCGCCCACGCCCTCGAGGTGCGCGACGTCAGCGCCGGCTACGGCGAGACGACGATCATCCGTGACGTCTCACTCGACATGCGCTCGGGCGAGACGCTCGTGATCGTCGGTCCCAACGGGCACGGCAAGACGACGCTGATGCGCGCGATCAGCGGGCTGCTGCCGATCAGCTCCGGCACGATCACGTTCGGCGGCCGGAGGATCGACGGACGGCGCGCGGAGGCGCTCACCGACCTCGGCATCGTCCACGTGCCGCAGGGCGACCACCTGTTCCCCGAGCTGACGGTCGAGGAGAACCTGATCATGGGCGCGTTCCCGCGCGGATCGTGGCGCGAGCGCAAGGCGTCGCTGAACCGCGTGTTCGAGCGCTTCCCCACGCTGCGCGAGCGGCGGACGCAGCGCGCCTCCAGCCTGTCGGGCGGCGAGCGCCGCCAGGTGGCGATCGGCCGCGGCCTGATGCGCCGGCCCCGGCTGCTGATCGTCGACGAGCCGTCGCTCGGCCTGGCGCCGGTGATCATCGAGACCGTCTACGAGACGATCGGGGAGATCGCCGCGGGCGAGACCTCGGTGCTGCTCGTCGAGGAGAACTTCACCCACATCGAGGACATCGCCGACCGCGTGTGCGTGCTGGAGATGGGCCAGATCGTCCGCACCGGCCCGGCCGCCGAGTTGATGGCCGACGAGACCGTGATGCAGTCCTACCTGGGAGCCGTCGGATGACGAACATCGTCAGCATCCTCTCGAGCACCGTCGTCCTGGGCGCGATCTACGCGCTGGTCGCGATCGGAATGACGCTGATCTACGGGATCCTGCGCGTCCTCGACATGTCCCAGGGCTCGATGGTGATGGTCGGCGGGTTCATCGGCTGGGCGATCCTCACCAACGCCGGCCTGTCACCGATCATCGCGATCCTCGCCGCGTTCGGCGCGACGTTCGTGCTCGGGATGCTCACCCAGCTGCTCTCCGTCCAGCCGCTGATCGGTCGCCGCGGCGTCGACTTCGAGATGGTCACCTTCATCACCACGTTCGCGGTGGCGATGGTGCTGGAGAACCTCGCGCTGCAGATCTTCGGCGCCCAGCAGCACGCCGTGCCGCCGATCGTCGGTGGCAACCTGCACCTGTACAAGAGCGTGTCGGTGCCGTGGCAGTCGGTGCTGATGGCCGGGATCTCGGTGGCGATCATCGTCGCGTTCGGGGCGTTCCTCACCCGCTCGCGCTACGGGATCGCGATCCGCGCGGTGGCGCAGGACATCGATGCCGCCCGGCTGATGGGTGTGCCGATCCGCCGCCTGTTCCCGGTCGTGATGGGCTTCGCCTCCGCGCTGGCCGGGATCGCGGGCGTGTTCCTCGCCGCCCAGTACTTCGCCTCGCCGACCGCGGGCGAGCAGCCGTTGCTGATCGCCCTGATCGTCGTCGTCTTCGGCGGCCTCGGGTCGCTGCCGGGGACGATCTACGCCGCCTTCGCGATCGCGCTGATCCAGTCGGCGGTGTCGGTGTGGATCAGCACCACCTGGGCGCTGCCGATCCTCTACGCCGTCATCCTGATCGTGCTCGTGATCCGGCCCCAGGGCCTCGCCGGCCGCAAGCTGGAGGTGCGGCTGTGAACTTCCGGCGCACGCCCGCGCAGGCGACGTTCACGCGCGAGAAGGTCGCCATCAGCTCCGCGGTGGCGTTCCTCGCCGTGCTCGTGCCGTTCATCGATCGCAGCCAGTACGGCATGGACGTGCTTGGTGACGATGCTGATCATCATGATCCTCAACGTCAGCTGGAATTTCATCCTCGGCGTGGCGAGCGTGTGGAACTTCGGCCAGCTGGCCATCTACGCGGTCGGCGGCTACGGCGCCGGGCTGATCATCCTGCACACCTCCATTCCACCGGTGATCGCGATCATCGGCGGCGGGCTGACCGGCACCGCGCTCGCGGTGATCATCTCGGTCCCGACCCTGCGCCTGTACGGCATCTACACCTCGCTGCTGACGTTCGCCGCCGCCGAGGTCGTCCAGCTCGTGATCGAGAACGACACCACCGGAACGACCGGCGGCAACTTCGGGCTGCCGATGGTCCGCAACCTGTTCCCATCGCTGTCGCCGCTGTGGAACGAGCGCGCCTGGTACTGGACGTGCCTGGGGATCCTGATCGTCGCGGTCGCCGTGACCGCGCTCATCACCCGCACGACGTTCGGCCTCGGCCTGCGGACGCTGCGCGACTCGCTGCCCTACGGCTCCGCGCGCGGGATCGCGCCGCTGCGCGCCCGCGTGATCGCGTTCGCGCTGTCGGGGTTCCTCGCCGGCATCGCGGGTGCGCTCTACACGATCTACAACGGCTCGATCTCGCCGACGGTCATGGGGCTCACGCCAATGTCGATCTACGTGACGATGCTCGTGATCGGCGGGATGGGGAGGATGACCGGACCGCTCATCGGCACCGCGATCGTGACGCTGATCGAGCAGCTGCTGATCGACCACCCGGGAACCGAGTTCACCGTGCTCGGCGCCGTGCTGCTGGCGATCGTCGATCTTCTTTCCGCGCGGGATCGCGTCCGAGTTCGATCGTCTGCGCCGCCGGGTGAACCGGTGGATCAACGAGACCGAGCCGGTGCGGAGCTGGCGACGTGGGCGAGGGCGAGACCACCGCGCCTGCGACGATGGCGTAGATGAACGACATCCCGCTGAACACCGCCACCCTCACCGACGAGGAGCGCGCGCTCGTCGAGCGGATCGCGGCGCGCAGGGAGGAGATCGTGGCGCTCGCCTGCGAGCTGATCTCCTTCGACACGACCAGTCGCACCGAGCCCGAGATGGAGGCGCGCCAGGAGGCCGACCTCCAGGCGGTGCTGGCCACGCGGCTGAAGGCGGCGGGCGCCGAGGTCGACGTCTGGGAGCCCAAGCCCGAGGACGTCGCCAATCACCCGCTGACCGGCGATCGGACGTACCGCTTCGACGGGCGCCCCCAGCTTAGGTGCCCGCTTCCGGGGGAGCAGCTCGGACACGGCGCGATCGCTCATGTTCAACGGCCACATCGATGTCGTCCCGGCGGCGCTGTCGGATGGCTGGGCGCACGATCCGTTTGCAGCCCCAGGTCAACGACGGGCGCATCACCGGCCGCGGCGCCTGCGACATGAAGGGCGGGATCGCGTCGATGGTGATCGCGGCCGAGACTCTGGCCGAGACCGGTGGGCTGGCCGGTGACCTCGTCGTGTGCACCAACACCGAGGAGGAGTCCGGCGGCACCGGCGCCCTGGCCTGCGCACGCCGCGGGGTGACCGCCGACTTCACGATCGTCACCGAGCCGACGGGCCTGGAGGTCTGGCCCGCGTGCCGCGGCAGCGTGTACGCGACAGTCGAGATCCCCGGCCGCGCCGGGCACACCGAGCAGGAGCACCCGCACTGGCGCGACGGCGGCGCGGTCAACGCGATCGAGAAGGCGCGCCACCTGCTGGCCGGCGTCGATCGCCTGCGCGCGGACTGGCGCAGCCGCGCGGCCTTCCGCCGTCCGCTGCTGGCCCCGCCCGATCTCGTCCCGGTGCGGCTGGTCGCCGACGCCGGGTGGGACGTCACGATCCCCGGCCGCGCCGAGATCACCCTCGCCGTGCTGCTGCTGCCCGAGCAGGCCGACGCGCAGGGCTGGACGAGCGCGGTGCGCGAGGAGGTCGAGGGATTCCTGCTGCGCTGGTGTGACACCGACAGCTGGATGGCGCTGCACCCGCCGGTGTTCAACTGGTCGGTGGAGACCAACCCGTGGGAGACGCCGGTCGAGGCCGACAGCGTCCAGGCGCTGCTGGGCGCCAACGGCGCGCTCGGCCTGCCGCTCACGCTCGGCGGCCTGGGGTCCTGGTATGACGGGGCCACGTTCGCGCTGGAGACCGGATCGCCGGCGCTCATGTACGGGCCGCGGCACATCGACTGGGCGCACACGGTTGACGAGTACGTGCCGGTCGACGATCTGGTCAGCTGCGCGCAGGGGCTCGTGGTCGCCGCCTCGCGGCTCTGTCGCTGAGCCCGGCGGCGCGCCGCAGATTCCCGGCCGAGCCGGACGGGTAAGGTGGCCGAAGCGACTCACTCGGGAGGGAGAGCAGCGATGACGCACCCAGTGAATGGCTCCGCGGAGGCGGAGCGCTACCAGCTCTATCCGCAGGACAGGGTGGAGGCCCTCCGCCGCGACGTTCGCGATTCCCCGCTGTACAACGACGACCTCGCTCCGGTCGGTCCGGCCGAGCGGACGTGGGGCACCTACAACCTGCTCGCGCTGTGGGTTGGGATCTCGGTGGTCATCACCACCTACACGCTCGCCTCGGCGCTCATGTCGGCGGGCATGAACTGGTGGCAGGCGCTGATCACGGTTGCGGGCGGCAATGTGCTCGTGCTCATCCCGATGCTGCTCAACGCGCACGCTGGCACCCGCTACGGGATCCCGTTCCCGGTCTTCGTGCGCTCGATGTTCGGTACCCGGGGTGCGAACTTCGCGGCGATGGCGCGTGCGCTCGTCGCGTGCGGCTGGTTCGGCATCCAAACCTGGATCGGCGCCACGGCGATCGATGCGCTGATCACGGCGCTCGACCATCGTTGGGCGACGCTGGGGATCCATCAGGCCGTGTGCTTTGCCCTGCTCTGGGTGATCGAGCTGACGATCATCCTGCGCGGCGTGGCCGGTATCCGCCTGCTGGAGAGCATCGCCGCGCCGCTGCTGCTGGCGGGAGCGGCCGCGTTGCTGATCTGGGGCTTCCATGCAGGGCACGGAGTCGCACACGTGTTCTCGGCCTCGGCCCGGCTGCAGCAGGGCCACGGCCACTTCTGGTCACTGTTCTGGCCGGGCCTGGCGGCGAACTTCGGCTACTGGGCGACTCTCTCGCTGAACATCCCCGACTTCACCCGCTTCGCCAAATCTCAGCGAGCCCAGGTGATCGGTCAGTCGGCGGGACTGCCCACGATCATGACCGCGTTCTCGTTCGTCGGCATCGCGGTCACGGCGGCCACGGTGGTCATCTATGGCCATCCGGTGTGGAACCCGGTCGATCTGATCAGCACGCTGCTCGGCGGCCTCCCGGTGCTGCTCGTGATCGCGATGGTGCTGATCGTCATCTCTCAGGTGTCGGTCAACATGGCCGCGAACGTCGTCTCGCCCTCCAACGATTTCTCCAATCTCGCGCCGAAGGTCATCTCCTTCCGGACGGGCGGGATCATCACCGCGATGATCGGCGTGGTCTCGTTCCCCTGGGTGCTATCGCGACGCGGGCTCTACATCTTCACCTGGCTCGATGGCTACGGCAGCCTGCTCGGCGTGACTCTGGTGCTCAGCCGCCGGCGACTGGACCCGGTCGATCTCTACCGGCCGGAGGGCCGGTACCGCTACTTCCACGGGTGGAACCTCAGGGCGATCGCGGCGGTGCTCGTGGCGGTCATTCCGGTGCTGCCTGGCTTCATCCATGCCGCTACCACCGCCGGTGGGGTTGTCAGCCACCCCGATGTGCTCGATCATCTCTATTCCTACGGTGTGTTCTTCACCTTCTTTGTCGCTGCCTGCGTGTACTACGGGCTGTCGGTCCTCATCCCCCCGCGGGAGGCACGTGCGGACGCGCCTGATTCGATCGCGCTGGTGAGGTAGCGATGGAGTTTGCGATCACCCTGCAGACCGATCCGCCAGCGCGCCGCGTGGTCGAGATCGCCCAGCGGGCCGAGCAGCTCGGGTTCGACACGGTGTGGACCTTTGACTCCCACATCCTGTGGCAGGAGCCCTACGTCATCTACTCCCAGATCCTCGCCGCCACCGAGCGGATCAAGGTGGGCCCGCTCGTCACCAACCCGATCACGCGCGACCCGACGGTGACGGCGTCGCTGTTCGCGACGCTCAACGACATGTTCGGCAACCGGACCGTGTGCGCGATCGGCCGCGGCGACTCCGCTCGCCGCGTGCAGGGCGGCAAGCCGGCCACGCTCGCGCGAACCGCCGAAGCGATCCGGGTGATCCGTGCGCTCGCCACCGGGCATTCGATCGAGACGCCCGCCGGCGAGGTCCGGATCCCGTGGGTCACCAACGGCGAGCTACAGGTCCTGATGGCCGGCTACGGCCCGAAGGCGCTCGCCACGGTCGGCCAGGAGGCCGACGGGTTCGTGCTCCAGCTGGCCGACCCGGTCCTGCTGTCGTGGACGTTCGGCCGCGTCCGTGACGCCGCGCGCGAGGCCGGCCGTGACCCCGACGCGCTTGCGGCCTGCGTCTCGGCGCCCGCCTATGTCACCTCGGACATCGAGCACGCGCGTGAGCAGTGCCGCTGGTTCGGCGGCATGGTCGGCAACCACGTCGCCGACATCGTCTCGCGCTACGGCTCCGACAGTGACGTCCCGCACGAGCTGACCGACTACATCCGCGCGCGCGAGGGATACGACTACTCCCACCACGGCCGGGTCGGCAACCCCGACACCGAGTTCGTTCCGGACGGGATCGTCGACCGCTTCTGCGTGCTCGGCGACGTTGACGCGCACGTCGAGAAGATCCAGGACCTCGCAAGCCGCGGGATGACCCAGTTCAACCTCTACCTCATGCACGACCAGATCGAGGAGACGCTCGAGGCCTACGGCGAGCACGTGATCCCGCGCGTACGCGCCGCCGCCGCGAGCTGATACCCCCACGCCGCCCGGAGAAGGAGCCCGCTTTGGCTGTCGTACGAGCCGCGATCACCCAGGTCGCGTGGACCGGAGACAAGGAGTCGATGATCGACCGCCACGAGGGGCTGGCACGCCGGGCCGCGGCCGACGGGGTGCAGATCATCGGGTTCCAGGAGCTGTTCTACGGGCCGTACTTCGGAGCCGTCCAGGACCAGAAGTACTACGCCTACACCGAGCCGGTGCCCGGGCCGACCACCGAGCGGTTCCAGGCGCTCGCCGCGGAGCTGGGAATGGTGATCATCCTGCCGGTCTACGAGGTCGTGAACGCCGGCGAGTACTACAACACCGCCGCGGTGATCGACGCTGACGGCTCGCTGCTGGGCAAGTACCGCAAGCACCACCTGCCCAACCTGCCGGCGTTCTGGGAGAAGTTCTACTTCCGGCCGGGCAACCTCGGCTATCCCGTGTTCCGGACCGCCGTCGGCCAGGTCGGGGTCTACATCTGTTATGACCGCCACTTCCCCGAGGGCTGGCGCGAGCTCGGCCTCGGCGGGGCGGAGATCGTCTTCAACCCCTCGGCGACCAAGCCGGGGATGTCCAACCGGCTGTGGGAGCTCGAGCAGCCCGCGGCCGCCGCGGCCAACCAGTACTTCGTCGCCGCCAACAACCGGATCGGCCATGAGGTGGACGAGTTCGGCGACGCGGCGCCCAACTTCTACGGATCGTCGTACTTCGCCGATCCTCGCGGCAACTTCGTCGGCGAGATCGCCAGCCAGGACCGTGAGGAGATCGTCGTCCGTGACCTCGATCTCGACGAGATCGTGCGGGCGCGCAACGACTGGCAGTTCTATCGCGACCGCCGACCCGAGTCCTACCAGCGGACGGTGGCGCCATGAGCACGATCCTGATCTCCGGCGGGACCGTCGTCACCGCCACCGGCTCCTCGCGCCAGGACGTGCTCGTCGACGGCGAGCGGATCGTCGCGCTGCTGGAGCCCAGCTCGGCGGTGCGGGCCTCGATCACCGCCGAGCGGACGATCGACGCCACCGGCCGGTACGTGATCCCGGGCGGGGTCGATGGACACACCCACATGGAGATGCCGTTCGGCGGGACCGAGGCGTCGGACACGTTTGAGACCGGCACGCGAGCCGCCGCGTGGGGTGGGACGACCACGATCGTCGACTTCATCGTGCAGGCACACGGCCAGCGGGTCCAGGACCAGGTGGCGCTGTGGCATGAGAAGGCGTCGGGCCAGTGCGCGATTGACTACGCCTTCCACCAGATCCTCGGCGACGTCACCGACGAGTCGCTGCGGGCGATGTCCGAGCTGATCGACGAGGGCATCACCAGCTTCAAGCTGTTCATGGCCTACCCGGGCGTCTTCCTCTCAAGCGACGGGCAGATCCTGCGCACGATGCAGACCGCCGCCTCCAACGGCGGCCTGGTGATGATGCACGCGGAGAACGGCTCCGCGATCGATGTGCTCGTCGGTCAGGCGCTCGCCGAGGGCCACACCACGCCGTACTACCACGGCATCACGCGGCCGTGGCAGACCGAGCAGGAGGCCACCCATCGCGCGATCATGCTCGCCGACATCACCGGTGCGCCGCTGTACATCGTCCACGTCTCGGCCAAACAGGCACTCGCGCGGATCGCCGAGGCGCGCGACGCCGGGCAGAACGTGTTCGGCGAGACCTGCCCGCAGTACCTGTACCTCTCACTCGAGGAGCAGCTCGGCGCGGCCGGAGTCGAGTGGGGCGACTTCGAGGGGGCCAAGTGGGTCTGCTCGACGCCGCTGCGCTCCCGCGCGGAGGGCCATCAGGACGAGCTGTGGCGCTACATCCGGACCGGTGACGTGACCGCGGTCTCGACCGACCACTGCCCGTTCTGCATGAAGGACCAGAAGGAGATGGGGATCGGTGACTTCTCCAAGATCCCCAACGGGATCGGCTCGGTGGAGCACCGCATGGACCTTCTCTACCAAGGGGTGGCGGACGGCCGGATCTCGGTGGAGCGGTGGGTCGAGCTGTGCTGCACCGCCCCGGCGCGGATGTTCGGCATGGAGGGGCGCAAGGGCGTGATCTCCCCGGGCGCGGACGCCGACATCGTCATCTACGACCCGGACGGCCACACCTCGCTGGGGGTTGGCGTGGGCAGGATGCATCACATGAACATGGACTACTCGGCGTGGGAGGGGTGGGAGATCGACGGGCACGTCGATCTCGTCCTCTCACGCGGGACCGTGATCAAGGACGAGTCGGGCTACATCGGTCGCAAGGACCACGGCCGGTTCGTCAAGCGCGGGCTGTCCAGCAACCTGATCTGAGCGACCGTGTCGGCCGAGTCGCCTCGCCGGATCATCATCGACTGCGACCCGGGCCACGACGACGCGGTGGCGCTGCTGCTCGCCGCCGGCGACCCGCGTGTGGAGCTGCTCGGCATCACGACGGTGGCCGGCAACCAGACCCTGGCGCACGTCACCCACAACGCCCGGATGGTCGCCACCGTCGCCGGGATGACCGATGTGCCGATCGTCGCCGGGAGCGTTCGGCCGCTGGTGCGCACGCTGCGCACCGCGCCGGAGATCCACGGCGAGTCGGGACTCGACGGGCCCGCGCCGATCGAGCCGGCGGTCCAGCTGACTCCGGGGCACGGCGCGCAGTTCCTGGCCGAGACGGTGCTGGCGAACGCCGACCGACCGGTGACCGTGGTGCCGACGGGACCGCTGACCAACCTCGCCCTCGCGTTGCGGATGTGCCCCGAGATCGTCGATGCGGTGGACCGGGTGGTGCTCATGGGCGGCAGCTACACCCGGGGCAACACCACCCCGGCCGCCGAGTTCAACATCTACGTCGACCCCGAGGCCGCGGACGCCGTGTTCTCCGCCGGCTGGGACCTGACGATGATCGGCCTTGACGTCACCCACCTCGCCCTCTACACCCCGCAGGTGGCCGAGCGGTTGGCGACGATCGAGACACGGGCCGCCCGGTGGATGGCCGAGCTGCTCACGTTCTTCGGCGAGAGCTACCGCACGAGCGGCCGGATGGGGTCGCCGCCGGTCCATGACGCGGTGGCGGTGGCGTCGGTGATCGATCCGTCGCTGGTCACCACGCGCGACGCGCGCGTCGACATCGAGACCGACGGGCGGCTGACCCGGGGGATGACCGTCGTCGACTTCCGGGCCGACGGGGCGCTGCACGACCGGCTGCACCACGTGGGCGTCGATCTCGACGTCGAGCGGTTCTGGGACCTCGTGCTCGCCGCCGTGGCCGGCCTCGACTGACCCGCTCGGCGGCCCGACCGCCACGCCGCCCAGCCGCCTCAGCCGCCCAGCCCGGCGAACGCCGCGGCGGCCTGCCCGGCCAGCCGCGCGTTGTCGATCGCCAGCTGACGGTTGACGACCTGCGTGCGCCCGCCGCTGCGATCGTGCAGCGCCTGCAGCACGAACGGCGTGACGGCCTTGCCGGTGACGCCCGCGCGCTCGGCGTCCTGGAGCGCGCCGGTGATCAGCTCGTCCATGTCATGCACCTCGGTCACCGGCGGGCGCGCCAGGACCACCGCCGAGTCCAGCCCGAGCGCCCAGTGGGCCGCGGCGATCGCCGCCGCCTCGCCGGCCTCCTCGATCCGTTCGCTGACCGGCGGGCCGCCGTGGGCCTGGTAGAAGAGCGGCAGGTCGTCGGTGCGAAACCCGAGCACCGGCACGCCCGCCGTCTCCAGCAGCTCGGTGGTGGCATCGACGTCGAGCAGCGATTTGACGCCCGAGCAGACGACCAGCGCCGCGGTGCGGGCGAGCTCGACCAGGTCGGCGGAGATGTCGGGCCGGGTCGCCATGCCGCGATGGACTCCGCCGAGGCCGCCGGTGGCCATGACGCGCACCCCGGCCGACCGGCAGGCGGTGAGCGTGCCGCCGACGGTGGTCGCACCGACCTCACGCCGCGCGCTGCAGATGCCGAGCTCGCGTGAGCCGACCTTGCGCGCCTCGCCGGTGAAGTGCTCAAGGTCGGCCTCCTCCAGCCCGATCCTGAGCTCTCCGTCGATCATCCCGACCGTCGCGGGCACGGCGCCGCTCTCCCGGACCGCGGCCTCACAGGACTGGCCGACCTCGATGCCCTCACCCGCCGGGAAGCCATGGGCGACGATCGTCGTCTCCAGCGCGACGACCGCCCGGCCCTCGTGCAGCGCCTGTGCCACCTCGGGGTGGATGCGGACGGTCACCGGGACTCCATCTGCATCGGAACGGGCTCGCCTGGCATCGCTCCCCTTGTCGCGACGCAACGCGCGGCGGCGGCCAGGCCGGCGTCGATCGCACACGCTGGATCGTTTTGGTTCGCCATCAGAAATCCTGCGGCCAAGGCGTCTCCCGCGCCCGTCGTGTCGATGACCATGCCCGGGTCTGGGACGTTCGGAAATCGACCCTGCTCGGTGATGAGTGTGCAGCCCTCGGCCCCCTGTTTGAGGACACATGTCGGCGCGGGCGGCGGACCTCCGAGAGCCGTCGCCTCCTCGTCGGTTTCGAACACCACCTGCGGATCCAGCCGGCGAACTCGGCGCCTGGTCTCCTCGCGGCCCAGTTCTCGCAGGCGGGCGGCATACGAGAGGTCCAGGCTGATCTGTGCGCCGTGACCGCGTGCCAGTTCCGCGGCGCGAAACGCGGCTGCAGACGCGCGTCGGTCGAACAGGTGGTAGCCGGAGACGTGCAGCCAATCGCAACCTGCGAACCAGGCCTCGGACAGGTCACGGGGCTCCAGCGAGCGCGTGTCCCCGGGGTCCGAGATCAGAGTCCGCTGTCGGCCGGATTCGATGATGGAGACCACCACGCCGCCCCGTCCCTCGACAGTCGGACCGAGGATCTCAACGCCTCGTGCCGCGAGCTGCTCAACGGCGCGGGCGGCGTTGTCGTCGGTTGCTTGCGCGCAGATCAGCCGCGCACGTCCGCCGAGCTCCTTCACCCACGCCGCGACGTTCGCCGCCTGGCCGCCACACTCCAGCCGGATCTCGCCCGGGGTGTCGTCTCCCGGGTGCAGTGGTCCCAGCGGCTCGACCAGCACGTCGAGCATCAGGTCGCCGATGACCGCGACGCGCACAGCTACCGCGTCGTGTAGACGCCGGTCGAGACCGCGTGGTACCCCTTGGAGCCGACCTCGCGAGCCAGCGAGCTGCGCGGATCCTCTCCGCGGGCGAGCTGCCGCAGCGCAAAGCCGAAGTCATGGCGCGGTGAGAAGCCGAGCTCGCGAACCGCCAGCGAGTTGTCGTACACCCGGTCCAGCCCAGGCAGCATCGCCCACCCGCGCTGCCGGTAGATCTCCACGTACTCGGGGAACAGCTCGGCGACCACTCCAGGCAGGTCGTCCCGCAGCCGGCCGACGTGGTCACGGGAAAGCGGTGTGGTGGCGCTGATGATGTACCGGGCGAACCTCAGCTCGTCGGCGCGCTCGAGCGCGAGCAGATGGGCGCCCACGACGTCCTCCAGGTCGACGCGCCGGTAGAGCAGCTCGTTGACCTTCAGGTTGAGGTCGTCGTAGCCGGCTCGCGCCGTGTCGCTGTCGTCGGCCTCGGGGAAGAACCGCGAGGTCCGCAGGATCACGCAGGGCAGCCCTCGGTCACGGGCGGTCAGCTCGCACAGATCCTCAGCGGCACGCTTGGTGGCGCCGTAGATGTTGCGCGGCAGCGGCGGGACCTCCTCGGTGATCCATGCGGTCCCGGCGTCGGGCGTCAGCGCGCGGCCGAAGGCGCTGGTCGTGCTGGTGAACACGAAGCGGGCGACGTCCGCGTCGACCGCCTCCTCGAGCAGGTTGAGGGTCCCGGTGATGTTCGTCTCGACGAACTCGCTGCGGGAATGCGAGCCGACGTGCGGTTTGTGCAGGGTGGCGACATGGACGACCGCGTCGACGCCGGCCATCGCGCGGCGGACCAGCGGACGGTCGGCGACGGAGCCGACGATCTCGGTGTACGGCGACGGCAGGACGTCGAGGCCGACGACCTCCTCTCCGCGATCGCGCAATACGCGCACGAGCGCCTCGCCAAGGTGGCCGGAGCTGCCCGTGACCAGCAGCTTCACTGCGCGGGCTCCGCCAGTCGCCGGCGCAACGACTCCTTGAGCTCGTCGTCGCAGAACGCGGCGTCGATCGCGGTCGAGGTGACCTGCACCAGCTCCTCATCGCTGAACCCGAACCGCTGCGCACAGACCTCGTACTCGCCGCCGACGCTCGCGCCGAAGTAGGGCGGATCGTCGGAGCCCAGCGTGAAGCGAACGCCCGCGTCACGCAGCTGGGGGAGGGGGTGGGCCTCAAAGCTGGGGAACACCCCGAGCACGACGTTGCTCGTCGGGCAGGTGTTGAGCACGATCCCGCGGGCGGCGATCTCCGCGACCAGGTCCGGCTCCTCGATCGCGCGGACACCGTGATCGATCCGCGTCACCGGGAGCGCCATCCCGGCGCGGACGCTGTCGGCGCCGGCCCATTCACCGGCGTGCACCGTGCATCCGATCCCGGCGGCGGCCGCGATCTCGTAGGGCTCGACGAAGTCCTGGTTGGGAAAGCCCGCCTCGTCGCCGGCCATCGAGAACCCGACGACGTAGGGATGGGGACGTTCGGCGGCGTGGCGCGCGACGCGGATCGCCTGCTCCAGGCCGAAGTTCTTGACGGCCGAGATGAGGATCCGCCCTTCGATGCCGAACTCGTCGCGGGCATCGTCGATTCCGCGCGCGATCCCCGCCAGATGGTCCTCTTCGCTGAGTCCGACCAGGGCCGCATGGTCCGGCGAGGCGGTCAGCTCGACGTAGATCACCCCGTCGCGGGCACAGCTGCGCAGGTACTCGTAGGTGATGTCCCGGTAGTCCTCGCCGGTGCGGATGACGCTCGCCGCCAGGTCGTAGGTGCGCAGGAAGTCGAGGAAGTCGGTGTAGCGAAAGCGCCCGTCGTCGCCCAGCATCCGCTCGGGGAGCGGGAGACCGTTGCGCTCCGCCAGCCGCCGCACGAGGTCCGGAGGGGCGGTGCCCTCGAGGTGCACATGGAGCTCGGCCTTGGGTACTGAAGTCATCTTCAGAGCAGGTCTATCAACCGGCCGGGTCGTCGCGCAGGCGCTCGAGGAATCCGAGCAGCAGCGTGGTGAGATCACGGCCCGCGCGCTCGCCGTCGCGCAGCGTCTGCTCGTGGCTGAGCTCGACGTCGCTCAGCCCTTCGGCGAGGTTGGTGATCGCCGAGACCGCCAGCACCCGCAGCCCGCAATGGCGCGCGACCACGGTCTCATGGACGGTCGACATGCCGACCGCGTCGGCGCCGAGCGTGCGGAAGGCGCGGATCTCGGCGGCCGTCTCGAAGCTCGGGCCGCTCACCGCGAGGTACACGCCCTCGGCAAGCCCGACCTGTAGCGAAGCCGCTGCGGCCATCAGCTGCGTCCGCAACTCCGTGTCGTAGGCGTCGCCCAGCGCTGGAAACCGAGGGCCGATCGCAGGGTCGTTCGGCCCGACCAACACGTTGACACCGCTCAGGTTGATGTGGTCTGAGATCGCCATCAGGCTGCCCGGCCCGACCTCGGGTCGCAGCGAGCCCGCGGCGTTCGTCAGCACCAGGATCTCCGCGCCCGCCGCGCGCAGCGCCCGCACCGGCGTCCGGATCGCCTCCGGGTCACCGCCCTCGTAGAGGTGCGCCCTGCCCTGCAGGACCGCCACCGGAACGCCTCCCAACTCGCCGATGACAACCTGGCCGGCGTGACCCTCGACGGTCGGCCGCGGGAACCCCGGGAGTTCTTCATACGGGACCACCACCGGGTCGGCCACCGCGTCGGCGACCCCGCCCAACCCCGACCCCAGCACGATCGCCACCCGAGGGAACCCAGCGCCGCCCGCGCGCTGCGCCAGCACCTCCGCGGCCTCGCTCACGCGTCCAGTTCCCCGCGTGAGAACGCTCCCGGGAGCAGCTCCCCGAGCGTGGTCGTCTGCGGCTCGTGGCCTGGCCGGCCGAGGTGAACCGGCGTCCCCGGATCGCCGAACTCGGCCAACCGCTGGCGGCAGCCCCCGCACGGCGGGCAGTGCTCCACCTTCTCGGCGACGACGGCGACCGCCGTGATGGCGGTCTCGCCCGCGGTGATCAGCGCGCCGAGCGCCGCGGCCTCCGCGCATGCTCCCTGGGGGAACGCGACGTTCTCCACGTTCGCCCCGGAGTAGATCGCGCCGCTGGGCGCACGCACCGCGGCGCCGACCTTGAACGACGAGTACGGGGCGTAGGCGTTGTGCATCGCTGCCTGGGCGGCTCGCAGCAGCATCTGCGGGCCGTCGAGCAGCAGGTCGGAGTAGCCGACCGCGACCAGCGCCGAGTCCTCGATCGCCAGGGCGTCGCGCAGCCGCGCCATCTGCGCGGGCGCGCGGTCGTCGGGCTCCACGATCTCGATCTCGATGAACGTGCCGAGCTCGTCGACGTCGTCGAGGTGAATCCGGACGTTCTCCCACAACAGCAGCCGGCGGCGCTTCGAGACCACGACGACGGTTCCGAGCGACCGGTCAAGCGCCTCGGCCATGGCCGAGGGATCGGAGACCGGGGCGAGGACGTAGTCGCTCTCCGCCGCCTCCGTGGCATCGCCACGCCCGTAGGCGATCAACTCCGCGCCGGCGCCGTCCTGCTGACGGAGCTTCAGGCGTCCGTTGCGCGAGGCGAAGTACGTGTCGCGCTGGGGCAGCACGCCCTGCTCCGCGGCCCCCAGCGCCCGCGCCCGCGCCGCGGTTGCGTCAGGGTCGGGATCGGTCGCCTTCAGCTCGAGGTTGCGCCTGCTCATGTCGTCTGCCCGCCGCCGCGGTCGATCCACTTGTCTCGCGCGAGCGGCTCGTACGTCGCGCAGCGATCGAGCAGCACGCTCGGGTTGCTCTCGACCAGCAGCGTGTCGCGCTGCTCGGCCCAAAGGAACCGCTCGTCGACCGCGTGCTGGAGGAACGCCAACAGGCCGTCCCAGTAGTCCGCGACGTTGAGCAGCCCGATCGGCTTGCGATGCAGGCCGAGCTGGCTCCAGGTGAACATCTCGAACAGCTCGTCGAGCGTCCCGGCCCCGCCGGGCAGCGCGATCACCGCGTCTGAGAGCTCTGCCATCAGCGCCTTGCGCTCGTGCATCGTCTCGACGATGCGCAGGTCCGACAGGCCGGCGTGCGCGATCTCGCGGTCGAGCAGCAGCCGCGGGATGACCCCGATCACCTCACCGCCGGCTTGCAGTGCGGCGTCGGCGACGGAGGCCATCACGCCGACGCTGGCGCCGCCGTACACAACGCCCAGCCCGCGCTCGGCCAGGAGTCGGCCGAGCTCCGCTCCGGCCGCGGTGTACTCCGGCCGGGCACCGGGGCTCGACCCGCAGAAGACGAGGACCCGGTCCATCACCCGAGGACGCCGGCGCGACCGACCGGGGAACCGGTCTCCCCGAGCACGCCCTCGAGGACCAGGATCCGCCGCAGGATCGCCAGCGACGAGGCGTAGGTGGAGTCCATCCCGTAGTAGCTGAGTCCGCGTGCGCCCAACGTGCGCGCCTGCGTGTAGGGCGTGTCAGAGGCGTAGTGGATGATGCCGAGGTCGATCGGCAGCTTGGAGAAGCTGACCGCCTCGCCGGCGGGATGGCGATCGGGGTCGGCGATCTCATAGACCGCGTTGCAGAACGGGCCCGCCTCCATCTCGACGACGGTGAACGCCTCGCGGTAGTAGAAGTCCAGATAGGAGCGGTTCTGCAGGAACGTGGACTTGACGGTGACCGCCCGCTGGTTGTCCAGGCCGGATCCGAAGCGCAGGTCCGCCGCCAGGTCATCGACGCCGAACGCGTTGTCCAGCCAGTAGGTGGAGCCCGAGTGCTCGTCGTGGACGACGCTTGAGATCATCACGTCGCCGACGTCCGCGTTGAGGGTGGCCGCCTTGCCGAGCACGTAGACGCCGCGCAGGGCGGCGCGGTCGACGGCCACCTCGCGCAGGATGTTGTACGCCGCCAGCCCGAGCGGATAGTCGATGTTGACGATCACGGCGTCGCTGGCCGCGAGCGCGGCGGCCTCGACCTGCCCGACACGGGCGTCCAGGGCGTCGGCCCGCAGCGCGCCCAGCGGGATGATCTGAGCCGGGACGCGCAGCGCGGTGTGGCTGGGCAGGTGCATGACGCCGACCGCCCGCTCGGCCTTGCGGCGCTCGGCCGCGCCGGCCTCGCCGCGTGCGGAGAAGTACAGGCGAGCGACGAAGTACAGGAAGTTCTCCCACGACCCCTCGGCGCGCCCCTCGCGGAACGCCTGAAGCTCCTGTCGCAGGATGTCGTCTGCCTCCATTGTCTCCACGAACCCGATCAGCTCGGCCTCACGCTCCTGGGCGACGGAGGTGACGATGTTCACCAGGCTGTGGGTGTTGGAGCTGACGAAGTAGACCGGGCGCTCAGCGAGCCCGTCGTCGGCGAGCTCGGCGTGGACCGGCGCCCACCAGCGTCTGGTCATGCGGGCGTAGCCGGTGTTGGCTCCGCCGAGCATCCTCACCCGCAGTGACTTGCGGCGCGCTGCGATCTGACGCAGGCGCTCGCCGAACCGATCGCCCCACCCCTCGGCCAGGCGCGCCCAGTCGTCGGCGCTTCCGCCCAGCAGAGACGCGCAACGCTCCGGATCGGGGTCCTCGTCGCCGATCGTCTTGGACCATCCGGCGGCGACCTGGTGGACGTGGAGCTTGTTGTGCTCGATCTGGAAGGCGACGAGCGTCGGCATCAGGTCATCGACGTCGGAGGGGCTCGCCAGCAGCACGGCCAGCGTCCCCTCGCCGTCGTCGTACCAGCGCCGGCGGCGCGCCGGCGCCTCGGTCTCGCTCCAGTCGGCGACGTCCATTCCGGTCGCGGCCAGCGCCTCGGTGTCCTGGGCCATCGCCACCTGGTTGGCGTCGAGGATCCCGTCGGGCAGCCGGCGGATCGCGTAGATGAACGCGCCGAGGTCGAGCTCGTCGGAGGCGGCGAGCGGATGCAGGCTCGATCCCATCGCTCGGTGCGAGGACTCCAGCACCCGCAGATGCGTCTCGCCGCTGGAGCGCAGCAGGGTGTTGTAGGTGCGCTGGTAGAGCTCGACCTCGTCGGAGAGGCTGCTGTCTCCCTCGTTGAGGCTTGCCAGGCCCAGCCGTGCGATCGCCATTGGACCGTTACTCCCTCACGTAGGGGATGCCGTCCGCCGCCGGGGGCCGCGATCGTCCTACGAGGCCGGCGACGGCGATGAGCGTGACCACATACGGCAACGACTCAAACAGCGTCCCCAGGGTCGGATTCACGCTCGAGACCCGGTCGGCCATCGCGCTTCCGAATCCGAACAGCAGGGTCGCCCACAGGGCGCCCCACGGCTTCCATTTGCCGAAGATCATTGCGGCCATGGCGATGAATCCGCGTCCGTTCGTCATGTCGTTGCTGAACGATCCCACGAAGCCGACCGAGAGGTAGGCGCCGCCGAGCGCGGAGAGCACTCCCGAGGCGATCACTGCCGCGTAGCGGATCCTGAACACGGGCAGGCCGAGGGTGTCCGCGGCGCGCGGTTTCTCGCCCACCGCACGCAGGCGCAATCCCCAGCGCGTTCGGAACAGGAAGAACGTGAGTGCGGGCACGAGTGCCAGGCCGACCCACGTCATGAGGTTCGCGTCGCCGATCGCGGTGCCGAAGAACCCGACGTGCTGGATCAACGGCAGCTTCAGGTTGGGGATCTGCGAGATGTTCAGCGGCGTGCCGTTCGGTCCGTAGTGGTACTCCAGGAAGTAGCCGGTGATCCCGAGCGCGAGGAAGATGATCCCGAAGCCGCTCACGATCTGGTCTGCGCGCAGATGGATCGAGAAGAACGCGTGGACCGCCGCCAGTACGCCGCCGGAGATCATCGCGATCACCAAGCCCCACACCCATGAATGGAGCAGGTCGGCGCCATAGATGCCCCAGAAGCAGCCCATCAGCATCATGCCCTCAAGTCCGATGTTGACCACGCCGCTGGACTCCGAGATGACGCCCCCGAGCGCTGCGAACAGCAGCGGGGTCATGTAGCGCAGCGTCGCCGCGGCGAGGGCCGACCAGGTGAAGACCGACTCGATCGTCCCCAGGGCCGAGTGCACCGACGCCACCGCTCCGGCAACTGCGAGCAACGCCAGCACGATCGCCTCGATCCCGAGCTTGCGCTGGCCCCCCGCGGCCGTCCACGCCCCTGCGCCGACGGCGAGCACCGCGAGCACGATCGAAGGGACGAGCGAGCGGGCGTGGATCGGCGGGATGGTGACCACCCAGGCAAGCGCGGCCAGGACGACGGCGGCGATGCCGATCTGCCTGCGCGACGGCGCCGCGGACGGCAGCGCCGCGGTCGCACGGACGCTCATGCCACGCCGCCCTTGTCCGCCTCGGTGGTCTCGTCCGGCCTTCGTCTGAGCGCCACGCCGATCCGTCGGCCGCCCTTGAGCAATCTGAGCGTGATCACATCGGTCGAGACGAACAGGACGATCAGACCCTCGATCATGAACGTCAGGTACTGGACGAGCGTCGGGTCGATCGACAGGTTGATGTTGCGGTTCGAGGTTCCGGTGAGCAGCGCACCGAACAGCAGGGCAGCGACCGCGGTGCCGCCGGCGGTGTTGCGGCCCAGCAGCGCGACCGCGATTCCGAACGCGCCGATCTGGGACGTCTGGACGTCGTTGGTGAACAGGTCGAACTTCCAGCCGAGGATGTCGAGCGACGCCGCGATGCCCGCAAACGCGCCACAGATCATCATCACCCGGAGCCAGGTGCGGCCGGCGTTCATTCCCGCGGACTCCGCCGCATCGGGATTGAACCCGACCGCGCGCGCCTCGTAGCCCAGGCGGGTGCGCTTGATCACGAACGCGAACACGATCGCCAGTCCGATCGAGATGAAGATCCCGACGTCGAGACCCTGCAACGTGGAGCTGCCCCAGAAGACCGGAAGCTTCGCCCCAGACACGACCGTGTTGGATACGGGAGTGGTCGTCATCGCCTTCGCCGAGCTGTGCAGCGGGCCTCCGAGCTGGAAGCAGTAGACGCCGAACCAGATCGCGGCCCAGTTGAGCATGATCGTGGTGATCACCTCGTTGGCGCCGGTGGTGGCCTTCAGCAAGCCCGCGATGCCCGCCCACACGCCGCCGGCGAGCGCGGCGGCCACGATGGCGAACGTGATGTGGAGCACGGGCTCCATGCCGTTGAACGAGGAGCCGACCCACACGGCGACGATCCCGCCCATCGTGTATTGGCCCTGGCCGCCGATGTTGAACAGACCGGCTCGGAACGCGAACGCGACCGCCAGGCCGACCAGCAGCAGGGGCGTGGCCTGGATGAGCGTCTGCTGCAGGTTGCCGGCGGCGGTCGCGCGCTCGGAGCCCCCGACCCACGGGAACAGCCAGTTGAGCCCGGTGCCGTTGAAGATCGAGGAGTACGTGGTCAGTGGATCGTGTCCGGTCGCGAGCACGATCAGGCCACCACCGATGAAGGCGAGGATCGCGGTCAGGATCGGGATGGTGATCCCGCTGATGCCGCGCCTGAACGCGGTGAGGCTCGCCGGGGAGCGGGCGGCCGCGGCGCCGCTCTCCTCGGCTTCTGCCTCCAGCTCCTCCTTGAGCAGGTTCATCCGCTGAGCTCCTGCGCCTGCCGGTTGCCACCGGTCATGGCGATCCCAAGCTCCTCCTCGGTGGCGTCGGGCGGGAACTCCCCGGCGATCTCACCCTCATAGATGACGAGGATCCGGTCCGCCAGCGCCTTGACCTCCTCGTATTCCAGCGACACCAGGAGCACGGCGCGGCCCTTGTCGCGCTCGGCGATCAGCCGGCTGTGCACGAACTCGATGGCGCCGACGTCCAGGCCACGGGTCGGCTGGTGGGCGATCAACAGCTTCGGGTCGGAGGCGATCTCCCGCGCGACGCAGACCTTCTGCTGGTTGCCGCCCGAGAGGGCCGCCGCGTACGCGTCCGGGCCCCCGCCGCGGACGTCGTACTCGCGCAGCAGCTTCTCAGCGCGCTCTCTGATGAAGGTGGACCGCAGCCAGCCCCAGGCGCTGAACTGGGGTGCGCGGTACTCACGGAGTGCGAGATTCTCCGCGAGCGTGAACGGAAGCACGAGCCCCCGCTGCTGGCGGTCCTGCGCGATATGCGCCACACCGGCGCTGGTCGCACCGCGCACGCCGCTGCCCGCGATCTCGGTGCCGTCGACGATCACCGAGCCGGCCTCGGGCGAGCGCAGACCCGCGATCGCCTCGACGAGCTCCTGCTGACCGTTGCCATCGACGCCGGCCAGCGCGACGATCTCGCCTCCGCGCACCGTCAGCGACAGATCGGAGACCTGGTCAAGGCCGCGATCGTCGCGCACGCGCAGGTCTCGTACCTCGAGCAGGGGGCGATCCGGCTTGCCGGTGGTCTTCTGGACCTCCAGCATCACGTCACGGCCGACCATCAGGCGCGCCAGGCTTCGCTCGGTCGCACCCTGGCGGGCCACGGTGTCGACCTTCTTGCCGCGCCGCAGCACCGTGATCCGATCGGCGACCTCGAGCACCTCGCCGAGCTTGTGGGAGATGAACACGATCGCGGTCCCGTCGGCCTTGAGGCGGTTGAGGACCTCGGTGAGGCCGCGGGCCTCCTGTGCGGTGAGGACCGCCGTCGGCTCGTCGAGAACGAGGATCCGCGCGTCGCGATAGAGCGCCTTGAGGATCTCGACCCGCTGCTGGGCGCCGACCGTGATGTCCTCGATGCGGGCATCAGGGTCGACCGCGAGGCCGTAGCGGTCTGACAGCTCGCGCACGCGCGCGCGAGCTGTCTTGAGGTCGAGCACCCCGCCGCGGTTGGGCTCCTGGCCGAGCACGATGTTCTCGGCGACCGTCATCACGTCGATCAGCATGAAGTGCTGGTGGACCATGCCGATCCCCAGCTTGATGGCGGCTGCCGGCGAGGTGATCTGCACCGGCGTGCCGTCGACCAGCATCTCGCCCGAGTCCGGGGAGTACAGGCCGTACAGCACCGACATCAACGTCGACTTCCCGGCGCCGTTCTCCCCGAGCAGCGCGTGCACCTCGCCGCGGAGGAGGTCGAAGTCGACTCGGTCGTTGGCGACGACCGAGCCGAACTTCTTGGTGACCCCCTTCAGCTCGAGAACCGGAGGGGCTGAGCTCTCAGCAGCCACCTCGTCCCGCTACTTCGTGACCAGCAGCTTGGTCGGCGGCTTGATCTTCCCGGACTTCATCTCGCTGATGATGTTCGCGATCTTGGCCTTGTACGGGGCTCCCGCCGCATCGATCACGCCGATGCCGACGCCGCCGTTATTGATGTTCTCCTGCAGGTTGGCGGAGAACTTGCCGGCCTTCAGGTCCTTGATCGCCGTGAACACGCCGGTGTTGACCCGCTTCTCGGCCGACGTGAGCACGTATTGCTTGGACAGGTAGGCCTGGTCGGCGTCGACGCCGATCACCTGGGTGTGCGTCTGCACGCCCGCGGAGATGACTCCGAGCCCGCACGCTCCGGCGACCTGGAAGACGACCTTCGACCCGGCGTTGATCTGGTTGAGCGCGAGCTCCTTGCACGCGGACTCGTCGGTGAAGTTCTGCGAGTAGGCGTTGGCCAGCTGCGCCGACGGGTCGGCGGCTTTGACGCCCGCCTGGAACCCGGCGATGTAGAGGTCGACCGGCGGGATGCTCTGGCCGCCGACCGACGAGGCCATCTTGTAGCCGTGGGCCTTGAGGTAGAGCCCGGTCAGGAACCCGGCCGGATAGCCCGCCTGCTGCTCGGCGAAGTCGATGCCCTCGATGTTCTTGGCGGTGTCAGGAGCCGTGCCGCCGGGATTGTCGACGATCGCGAAGTGCGTCTTGGGGTACTGCTTGGCGACCTGCTCGAGCGGCGACGCCATCAGGAACCCGACCGCGATGACGAGATTGTTGCCCGCCTGCGCCAGCTTGGTCAGGTTCGGGATGTAGTCAGAGCCGGAGGTCGACTGCAGCACCGTCGTCTTGACCCCGAGCTGCGATCCGGCCTGCTGAAGCCCCTCGTATGCGAGATGGTTGAACCCGTGGTCGTTCAGGCCGCCGATGTCGGTGACCAGACCCACCTTGAAGGTTCCGCCGCCCGACGAGCTCGAGCTGCTGCTCGCACTCGTCGTCGCACTTCCGCCCGAGCTCGTGGCGCTGCCGCCCGAACTCCCAGAACTGCCCTTCTTACTGCTTCCGCACGCCGCCACGGCAAGCGCCATGACAAGCGTGAGCGCGATGAGCGCCCCAGTCCGCCCGATCCTCGGGTTCACGACTTCTCCTCTCCTCACGAAACAGGGGGGCAAACGTAACAGACGCTGTGGATCCCCTCGTTAGTTGTCGATATGTAAAAAACGGGTGGTGTCGGCGATACCGTGCGAGGCGGTGACGAGTCCGGCCAACCTCAACCTGTCCGCCGCGGACACCCTGCATGAGCGCGCCCTCGCCGCCCTCCCGGGCGGCAACTCGCGCTCGAGCGTGTTCGTGCCCCCGCGCCCGCCCTACGCCGTCAGGGGTGAGGGCTGCGAGCTGATCGACGCCGACGGCAGGCGGGTGCTCGACCTGCTCAACAATTACACGTCGCTCGCGCACGGGCACGCGCGCGCGGAGATCGTGGAGGCCGCCGTCGACGCGCTGCGCGCGGGATCGTGCTTCGGGCTGCCCACCGAGCACGAGATCGAGCTCGCCGAGCGGATGCGCGCGCGGATTCCCAGCGCGGACAAGTGGCGCTTTGCCAACTCCGGCAGCGAGGCGGTGATGATGGCGATCCGCCTGGCGCGCGCGGCGACGGGGCGAAGCGCGATCCTTCGCTTCCAGGGGTCCTACCACGGCAGCTACGACGCGGCGATGCAGACTCCGGCGCGCGGCGTGCCGCCCAGCGTCGAGGGCGAGATCGTCACCGTCGAGATCGGGGATCTCGACGGGCTCGAGACGGCGCTGGAGGAGCACGGTCCGCGCCTCGCCTGCGTCCTGTTCGACGCGATGCCCAACCGCGCCGGCCTGCGGTTCGTGGGGCCGGAGTTCGCGTCTGCGCTGCGTGAGCAGACGCGGCGTCACGGGGTGCTGCTGGTGCAGGACGAGGTGATCACGCTGCGGCTGGCGTTCGGCGGCCTGCAGTCACTCTGTGGAATGGAGCCTGACATCACGACCGTCGCGAAGGTGATCGGCGGGGGGTTCCCGATCGGGGGCGTCGGTGGACGTGAGGATCTGATGGCGCTGTTCGATCCGCGGGGTCCGAATCCCGTCGTGCATCCGGGAACATTCAACGCCAACCCCGTATCGATGCGAGCGGGCGCGGTCGCGCTCGACCTGCTCACCGCCGACGAGATCGCGCGCATCAACGCGCTCGGAGATCGGCTGCGGGAGGCGCTGGCCGAGCGCGGCTGGGAGGTGAGCGGGCAGGGCTCGCTGTTGCAGGTTCGCGCCGCCGACCAGGGGGCGCTGTGGTGGTCGTTGTACGGCGAGGGGGTCCTGATCGCCGGGAACGGCCTGATGTGCATCTCGACGGCGATGGGCGACTCCGAGGTCGACCGCGCGCTCGAGGCGTTCGACCGGGTTGGCTCCGGCTGACGCGCGGCCTTGGTGCGGGTGGTCCCGGCGTCGAGTGACCGGGGGAGGTGGGGCCGCTTGACAGGCAGCCAGACGGCTGCATAAGATAGGCAGCTAGATGGCTGCCTATTCTTCGATCGACGATGTGTTCAGGGCGCTGGGTGATCCCAGCCGCCGCCGGCTGCTCGACAGCCTCAACGAGCGCAACGGCCAGACCCTGCGTGAGCTGTGCTCGGGGTTGGACATGGCCCGCCAGTCGGTGAGCAAGCACCTCGGGGTGCTGGAGGCCGCCAACCTCGTCACCACCGTCCGCCGCGGCCGGGAGAAGCACCACTACCTCAACGCGGCGCCGATCAACCAGATCGCCGACCGGTGGATCACCCACTACGACCGAGACCGCGTGCGCGCGCTCGCCGACCTGAAACGAGCACTGGAGGAGACCCCCGTGGAAGCACCATCGTTCGTCTACACGACCTACATCCGGACCACTCCCGAACAGCTGTGGCAGGCGTTGACCGATCCTGCGTTCACCGCCCGGTACTGGTCGATCACGTTCGACACCGACTGGGAGGAGGGCTCAACGATGAGCTGGCGCCAGCGCGGCCTGACGATCACCGATCCCGAGCAGGTGGTGCTCGAGTCCGTGCCGTTTCGCCGGCTCTCCTACACCTGGCACACGTTCACACCCGAATGGGCCGACTCATTCGAGTTCAACGACGAGAAGCGTGCGCGGCTGTCGGCCGAACGGCGCTCGAAGGTCGTCTTCGAGATCGAGCGGCTCGATGACGAGCAGGTGAAGCTCACCGTCGTGCACGACGACCTCGAGCCCGGCGGCATCACCGCGTCGATGATCAGCCAGGGCTGGCCGCGGGTGTGCGCCAACCTCAAGACGCTGCTCGAGACCGGGGACACGCTTCCCGACAACCCGGAGCCGCCGGCACCGACCAGGCTGGGGCTGACCGCCTCATGACCGGCCCCGGGATGAGCACCGCGATGGGGATGGGCCTGGTGTCGATCCCGGCGATGGCGGCGATGATGCTGCCCAGCGCGGCCCCCGCGATCGCACGCCGCGCCCGGGACCATGACGGCGCGCTGGCCGCGCCGCTGTTTGCGGGCTCCTACCTCGTCATCTGGGCGCTGATCGCACTGGCGGTGACCGTCGTCTACCGGCCCCCCGGCACGGTGCTCGCCGCCGCCCTGATCGTGGGCGCCGGGCTCTATGAGCTCACGCCGCTGAAACGGGAGTGCCGCCGGCGATGCCGAGAGCGTGTCCGCTCGGGCGCGCGGTTCGGGGTCTACTGCCTGGGGTCGAGCATCGGGCTGATGGTGGTGCTGATCGCGCTGGATCCGATGAGCGTCCCGCTGATGTGCGGCATCGGGGCACTGGTGCTCGCCCAGAAGCTGCTCGCGCCGCACCCCGTCGTCGACGTAACCCTGGCCCTGCTGATCGTTGCGATTGGCATCGCCGTGGCCATGACCTGACCCATACGAGGAGACTCACCGATGACCGCACACACAACCGCGACTCGCGAGCAATGGCTCGCCGCGCGCCTCGAGCTGCTCGAGGCCGAGAAACACCTCACCCGCCTCAGCGACGACGTCGCCGAGCAGCGCCGCCGGCTGCCGTGGGTTGCGGTGGACAAGCAGTACCGATTCGAGACCGAAGCCGGGACCGCGTCACTCGCCGACCTGTTCGACGGGTGCTCGCAGCTGCTCGTCTACCACTTCATGTTCGGTCCGCAGTACACGGGCGGCTGCCCGTCGTGCTCGGCGATCGCCGACGGCTTCAACGGCTCGGTGGTGCATCTGTCCAATCACGATGTGAAGTTGATCGCCGTCTCGCGCGCTCCGCTGGACCAGCTGCTCGCCTACCGGCGCCGGATGGGCTGGAGCTTTGGGTGGGCGTCTGCGCACGACACCGAGTTCAACTACGACTTCAACGTCTCGTGCACCGAGGATCAGCAGCGGTCGGGCAGCATCGATTACAACTTCCGGACGATGGACACGAGCTGGCTGTGGACCGGCGATGCAGCGGGCGTGCCCATCCAGCACGCGGCGATGACCGGCACCGACACTGCGACGTATATGCGCGAGCTGCCGGGGATGAGCGCGTTCGTGCTCGAGGACGGCGTCGTCTACCACACCTATTCCGCGTACGCGCGCGGCGTCGACGGGATCTGGGGCATGTACCAGTGGCTTGACCGCGCGCCGAAGGGACGCAACGAGGACGGCGCCTGGTGGCGCCGGCACGACGAGTACTGAGCGTGCTCAGCCGGCAGGCGTGAGGGCGATCACCGGGATCGTCCGATCGCCGGCCGTCTTGGCGTATTCGGCGAACTGCGGCATCTCCTGCGCCTGAGCGGAGAAGATCCGGTCGCGCTCCTCGCCGGTCACCTCGTCGGCGACGGCCGAGAGCGTGTCGGGCCCGACCTCGATCGAGACATCCGGATGAGCCTTGAGGTTGTGGTACCAGTCCGGGTGGGTGGTGGCGCCTGCCTTGGAGGCGAAGATGACGTAGCGGCCACCCTCGTTGCGGTACATCAGAGGAGTGATGTACGGCCGGCCGCTCTTGGCACCGGTGTGGTGCGGAGCAGAAGATGACGTAGCGGCCATCCTCGTTGCGGTACATCAGAGGAGTGGTGTGGTGACCGCCGCGCGAGGTCAGCGTCCCAGCGCCTCGGCGAGGGCGGACTCGAGCTCGAGCGCGGCGCCCGCCGCGGCGGCTCGCGCGAAGCCGTCGTCTCCGAGCGTGGCGCGGGAGGAATCGAGGTGGCGGTCGATGGCTGACGCCTCACCCACGGTGCGCGGCTCGCCGGTCGCCTCGCGCTGTGCCGTCGCGGCGCCCCAGAGCCGGGCCGCGAGCGTATGGTCCTCACGCACCGCCGCAGTCGCGGCGAGTTGATCGAGCGTCCTGATCAGAGACTGACGATCGTCGATGTGGCCGAACACCTCCACCGCTTCGGCGAGGAGCGCCGCGGCTTCATCGCCACGACCGCGGGCGAGCGCCAGCGCGGCCTGCCCGCTCAGGGTCTGGGCCACGCCCCACTGATTGTCGAACTTGCGGTCCAGGGCGATGCTCTCCTCAAAGAGCGTGGCGCCCTCGAACGGACCGCCGACACACGCCGTTATTGGAGCGTGTCCGCGAGGCGGTGGAGGTCGTCAAGCGACCGGTAGACGCCGATCGCCTCCTCGAAGGCGGTGCGGGCGCCCGCCGAATCGCCGTGATCGCGAGCGATGATCGCCAGTGAGTTGAGCGCCACGCCGATCCGCGCGCGGTCGCCCGCGACGCGGAACATCTCAAGCCCTTCCCGAAACGTCGCCTCGGCGCGCTCATCGCGCGCTGAGCGCGCAGGATCCCGAGCGCGTGCAGCGCCCGCGAGCGGAGACGCGGCGGTGCGTCGGGAACCTCGGCCAGAGAGCGTTCGAGATGGACGATCCCCTCCGCACTGTCGCCATGCGTGTACCAGAAGAAGCCGAGCGCCGCGGCGATGCGCAGCGCCGTCGGCGGGTCGGCCTGCTCGAGCGCCGCACGAAGGTTGTCGTGCTCGCGCTCGACCCGTTCGCGCCATTTGGCCTGCCCGGGTCCTTCAGCGCCGTTCGGAGCGCTCGGCGAGCTCGAGGTAGTGGGCGACGTGCCGGGCTCTCACCGGCGCCTGCGCCTCCAGCAGCTCGAGCGCCCGCTCCCGCAGGACCTCCAGCATCACCAGCGATCACCCAAGCGGCGCAGCAGGCTGCGATCGGCCAGCCGGTCGAGGTCGGCCCGGTCGGCATCGAGCACGCGGCGCCGCCGCCTTGTCCAGGCCACCGGCGAAGGCACCGAGGGCGACGAACCGTTTGCGGTCGCTCTCGTCGAGCAGCGCCAGGCTCCAGTCGATCGTTGCCCGCAGCGTGCGGTGGCGATCGGGGGCGTCGCGCGGCCCGCCGGTAGCCAGCTCGAGGACGGCAGGCCGGCGGCCATCTCCTCGACGCTCATCACACCGATGCGCGCGCGGCGAGCTCGATTGCGAGCGGCAGGGACTCGACTCGCGCCACCACGTCATGGACCGCCGGGCTGGGAGCGAAGCGGCGGTCGCGCGCACGCGCGCGAGCGCAGAACAGCTCGACGCCGACGTCCTGCTCCAGCGGGTCCACTGCGACTTCATGCTCGCCGTAGATGCCGAGGCGGACCCGGCTGGTGGCGAGCACCCGCAGGCGGCAGCTCCCGCCAGCACGACCACGACGGTGCTCGCGGCGTCCAGGACCTGCTCGAAATTGTCGAGGATGAGCAGCGCGTTGCGGTCACGGAGCTCGGTGACGAGCTCCCCTTCGGGATCGAGGTCCAGCGACCGCGCGATCTCGGGCGACACCGCAGCCGGCTCGCTCAGGGCCGAGAGGTCGACGAAGTGCGCGCCATCGGCAAAGTCCTGGAGCAACGCCTCGCCGGCCCCCAGCGCCAGCCTGGTCTTGCCCGTCCCGCCAGGCCCGGTCAAGGTCACCAGTCGAGCCGGGCCCCGCAGCAGAGCGGCGATCTCCTCGATCTCATGCTCTCGCCCGATCAGCGGCGTCGGGGGTGCGGGGAGATTGCGGCGCCGCGGGCGAGTCTGGTGCCGTAGCCCCGGGTCATGGCGAAGAATCGCGGCGTGCAGCTCGCGCAGCTGAGGGCTCGGCTCGATCCCCAGCTCGTCGATGAGGTGCCGGCGCCCCAGCCGGAACACGTCGAGTGCCTCGGCCTGACGGCCCTGGCGGTACAAGGCGAGCATCAGGAAGCCGCGGGCGCGCTCGCGCAGCGGCTCGGAGGACACGAGCCGCTGCAGGTCAGGGAGTGCCCCCTCGTGATCGTCCCGCAGCAGCCGCTGCTCGGCGAGCCGCTCCCGGACGGCGAGGCGCAGCTCCTCCAGTCTCGAGATCTCAGTCCGCAGCGACCCTTCGTAGGTGAGGTCTTCAAGCACCGCTCCCCGCCACATCGCCAGCGCCTCGGAGAGCCGAGCCTCGTCGGGAGCGCTGCCCGCGAGTGCCTCGAAGCGCTGCGCGTCGGCGGGCGCCGCGACTGCGTAGCTGCCGCTCGCGCCTCCGGTGATCATCCCGGCGCCGAGTGCCGACCGCAGTCGGCTGACGTACACCTCGACCGCGTGCCGGGCGGACGCCGGCGGTGCCGCACCCCAAACCTCCTCGATCAGCTGCTCGCGCCGCAGCGGCGACGGGGCCGCGAGCAGCAGCGCCGCCAGGAGCAGTCGCTGGGTCGGCGGCCCGAGGGTGATCGGGCGGCCGTCGACTCGCGCTGCGAGCGGCCCCAGGATGAGCAGTTCCACGATCCCCACGTCCCTACGTTCCGGGGCCTGAAGAGTACTTGTTGAGCGTCCATTGAGCGGTGCGGCACACGATGCGCCGCATGAGACCGACTCGCCCTTCCCACCGTCGTCATATGCTCCGCCGTTCAGTGATCGCCGGGCTCCTCGCGCCTCCGGCGCTGGCTCTCCTCGCCACGCAGGCAAAGGCCGACGGAGAGTCGATCGCGATGGTGCAGAACGATCCCTCCTCGATGATCTGACAGGCGTTGAAGTCGTTCATCTCCAGTGGCACGTGAACCGCGGACACGATGTTCGGGTTCAACGTCTTCGTGTTCGCCAAGGATGCCGACCTCGATCCGACCTGCGCGGCCGACCTTGCGACCGAAGAGGCCGCGTCGATGAACTCCGGCGGTCACGAGGCCTGGGCCAGCCCGCCGACCGGCTGGTACGTCGGCACCTCCGGAACGTTCAGCCAGCCGTTCAAGTTCACCTTCAGCGGGGCCGGGGACTACCTGCTCTGCGGCTATGTGCAGAGTGACTTCTCGACCTCCGCCGCGGGCCAGTTGCGTGGGGTCGTCACCTCCCCGGCCCCGCCGGCGCCCAGTCCGCCCACTCCACCCGCGCCGCCGCCGGCGCCCGCCCGTCCGGCGGTCGTGCACGCGCCTCGAATCTCACGCACGCGTCACGCGCTCGTCTGCCGCCCCGGCACCTGGTCCAATACGCCAAGCCGCGTCTCCTACCGGTGGTACGAGCGGGGCCGCGCTCGCAGCATCGCGTCGAGTGCCACGCTTCGCGAGCGCCACTCGCTGAGGGGACATCGTGTCCGGTGCGGCGTGACGGCGCGAAACGCCGCGGGCGCCGGGACCGCGTCGACGCGCTGGGTCTCGGTCCGTTGAGTGCGCGGGTGAGAGAAATCCGGGGGGGCGGGATGCGGGCAGCGTCGCTATGCCCGGGCACGCCTGGGAAGGCGTCGAAGTCCAGTCGTCCAGCGGTGCGGGCCGCCTAATTGCGGCTGTCACGAAGTCCAGAGGTCGCTGATTAGCTTTAGGCAACTTTGGGTAGGAAAACGCTCACTGGAGAGAGCCACGTGGAGGGTTGGCACCACTCTTGGGACGTGAGCCGCACAAACGGTTGTCCATCTGTCGCACCGCGATCGCGGTGTGCTCGCTTGCGGGGGCGCTTGCGTTTCCCGGGAGTGCGCTGGCGGATGGGGCCGGGTCGGTGCTGGCGGCTGCGGCGCCGGTGACGCAGGCGGTGACACAGGCCGCGGCGCCGGTGACTCAGGCTGCGGCGGTGACCAGGCGGCAGCGCCGGTGACTCAGGCTGCGGCGCCGGTGACTCAGGCCGCGGCGGCGGTGACCAAGGCGGCAGCGCCCGTGAGCAAGGCGGCAGCGACGGTCACCAAGGCCGCGGCGCCCGTGAGCAAGGCGGCAGCGACGGTCACGCAGGCTGCCGCGCCGGTGACCAAGGCGGCAGCGCCGGTGACCAAGGCAGCCGCGCCGGTCAGCAAAGCCGCCGCCCCCGTCGTCAGCACCGTGGCGCACGTCACGACTCCGGTCGCCACGACCGTGACCAAGGCTGCCGCGCCTGTCGTGACCACGGTGGCGAAGACCGCGGCGCCGGAAGTGACAGCGGTGGCGAAGACCGCGGCGCCGGTCGTGACGACGGTGGCGAAGACGGCGGCGCCGGTCGTGACGACCGTGGCGAAGGTCACGGCGCCGGTCGTGACGACGGTGGCGAAGGTCGGCGGCGCCGGTCGTGACGACGGTGGCGAAGACGGCGGCGCCGGTCGTGCCGACCGCGGCGAAGGACACGGCGCCGGTCGTGACCGCGGCGGCCAAGACCACGGCGCCGGTGCTCAAGACCGTGACCACCATGGCGGCGCCGGCCACCCCGACGCGCAGCACCTCGACGTCCGGGACAGCCGACAGCCAGCCGGTCGCATCCGCCGCTCCGCCGTCCGGCTCGCCCGCAGCCCTGACCGCCCCATCGACCACGACCCGCTCGACCACGGCCCCGTCGACGACCGGAGCCACCCGGCACGTGCGCCGCTCAATGAAGCCCATCGCCCCGCGGCCGGTCCGGCTCAGTCCCGCCCCCACCCGAACCGGCACCCACGCGGCCAACGCATCTGTCCCTCACACCGCTCGTGACGCGGCGTCCTTCCCGGCCATCGCTCCGGGGCGACCCGTAGGCGGGTCGCGGGCCCGGCCGCTCCCCGGCCGTTCAGGGTCCATGGCGCGCGTCACGAGCGGCGAGGCTCGCGCCCAGGCGACGTTGAACCCGACCGCCTTCCTCACCCCTGCGGCCGCGGCGTCGGCCTCGGGTGGCTCGGCCGCCGGCTCGGGAGGCGGCGCGGGCGCGCCCGGTGGAGCGGCGCTGCTGACTTTGATCGCGGCGATGGTCGTGCCCAGCTTGTTCCTCGGCCTCAAACGGCCGACGCATTCCCCCGGTTCCCTGGCGCTCGTGCTGCGGCTCGAGCGGCCCGGCTAGCCGCGGCTGTCAGACCATCGCACCCCTGGGCTCGCATGACGGAGCCCCCGGGATGCGTCTCTGTCCAGCCTGATACCGGGAGACGGTTTCATGACACGTCCAGTCCGGGCGTGGGCGGGAGGTCGGGCGCGTGGTCGCACCGGCAGCCTGGTCTCACGTCTGTCACGAGTGACGGTCTCGGTGGTGCTCCTGGGTTCGCTGTGGCCGGCGGTTGCGTCGGCGCAGAGCGAGACCAGATCGCGTGCCCACCGTCACGCAGTTCACAAAGTCCAGATATCGCTTCATACGTCGGCACGGGCGGCACGCTTGCGCGCGGCTGACCTGCAGCTCGGGATCGGGGAACGCTCGCGCCGCGGCTCGGCGGCCGTTCGCCGGCTGCAGCGGGGCCTTCGCCGAGCCGGGTACGCCCCCGGGCCGGTGGACGGCCGATACGGGCCGCTGACCACGGCGGCCGTCGAGCGATTCCAGGCAAACCACGCGCTGCACGTGGATGGCATCGTGGGGCCCGTCACACGGCAGGCTCTGCGCGCCGGCCCGGTGCTGACGCTCGGCGCGGGGGAGGGGAACGCCCATGGATCACCCGCAGTCGCCCATCTGCAACGCCAGCTGAAACGAGCCGGATTTGGGCCGGGTCCGGTCGACGGCCGCTTCGGTCCGCGGACCGAGCACGCGCTGCTCGCCTTCCAGCGGTCGCGCCACCTCGCGGCCGACGGGATCGCCGGCGCGCTCACCGGTCGTGCGTTACGGACGGTGGGGCAGGTCTCACGCCCGCACAACGGTCCGAAGGGCAAGGCTGCGCCGCCTCGGTCTGCGCCGGTCAAGCACCACTCACAGCACACCCCCAACCCGAGACCGCGCCCTGCCCGGGTCCCGGCGCCCGGAGCGCCAGGGCTGCCGATGGCCTGGCTCCTGATCGCGCCGGGCGTGATCGGGCTCGCGACATTCCTGACCGCCTACTTCCAGCGGCCGCTCAGGACCCGCGCTGCCCGGCTGACGCGCACGGTCAGCGCGGTCCGGACGAGACGGGCGGCGACGCGGGACGCGTTGCCCCAGCCCGAGCCCGAGCCCGCCCCGGTGACATTCCTTCTATACGAAGACAACAGCGGCGGCTACTACTGGACGATCGTCGGCGAGGACGGGAAGGTCCTCGCGCGATCGGCTCGCTTTGCGTCCTATGAGGAGGCCAACGTGGCCGCGGACATCGTGTACCGCGGGGTCGGCCAGGCGTCGTTCGAGGACCGAAGCGACCGTTCGCCGCCAGTCGATCTCCCTGTCTCCCGCGATGTCCCGAGCCCGCTGGAGCGCCCCGGCACCGAGCGCTCGCTGGACCAGGGCGGCAGCGTCAGCCGCGAGGCGGTGACGCGGCACGCCAGGGCCGAAGGGTGGGCGTGGCCGGCGGGTTCCTCGATCACGCCAGGAGGTCGCCGGCGATAAGGCCCGGAACATCCCAGCACAGCCGCCGATCAGGCGAGCTGGAGCTTGAACCCCTCGTGGGAATCGACGAACCCAAGCCGGCCGTAGAGCCGGTGGGCGTCCCCGCGTCGCTTGTCGCTGGTGAGCTGGACCAGCGCGCAGCCGCGGCGGGCGGCCTCGGCGATCGCCCATTCGAGCATCGCGCCCCCGACGCCCTGGCCGCGCAACCGCTCGGCGACCCGGACGGCCTCTATCTGCGCCCGGAGCGCGCCACGGCGTGCCAGCCCGGGGATGATCGTCAGCTGCAGCGTGCCGACGATCGCGTCATCGCCGTCGGAGAGGACGGCGAGCAGCTGAGCGGGGTCGGAGTCGATCCTCTGGAACGCTGCGAGGTAGGGCCCGAGGTCGCCGCCGTCACGGTCGCGGCCGAGCTGGTCGGCGGCGATCAACTCGACGATCGCTGCGACGTCGTGCCGGTTGGCGCGGCGGATCACGTAGGAGCCGCCCGCCGTCTCGATGCGTCCGAGCCCGGTCAACTGGACGGCATGCTCAGTTCCGGCGCCCGGTCGCGGCCACGCTCACGCCGAGCCCGATCATCACCAGCCCGCCCACGCCACCGACCGCGGACATCCGGCGCGGTGAGCGCGAGAGCCACTGGCTGAGCGTGCCGGCCGCGAGCGCCCAGACCCCATCGATCACGAGCGCGACGACCGGGAACACGCAGCCCAGGGTGAGCAGCTGCAGCGTGAGATGTCCGGACGACGGCTGGGTGAACTGGGGCAGGACGATCAGGAAGAACGCGACCGTCTTGGGGTTGGTGGCGCCCACGATGGCGCCGTCGCGAATCGCCCGGCCGGGTGCGACAGGGCCGGCGCCGCGGGCCACGGCCTCGCTGAGCGAGCGACGGTGGCGGATCGCCTGCACTCCCAGGACGACGATGTACGCCGCCCCGACCAGCTTCACCACGGTGAACACCTGGGCGGAGCTCTCGATCAACGCCCCAGCGCCGAACGCGACCGCAATCACCTGCACCATCAGCCCGAGCTCGTTGCCGACGACGTTCCACAGCGCGGTGCGGCGCCCCCCGGTGAGCGCGCGGCTGATCGTGAACAGCACGCTGGGCCCGGGGATCGCGACCAGAATCGCGGCCACTCCGGCAAATGCCAGCACGCTTCGCATCGGGACCATCTCAATCGCCGACGTTACCTGAGCGCTCCGGATCACGATGAGCGCCACCGACCGCCCGGCGCTCTATGTTCGCCCGCGTGCTGCGATCGCCGGCGACCGACGAGATCATCCTCGGCGACAACCTGGACGTGCTGCCGGAGTTCGCGGATGAGAGCTTCCAGCTGATCTACCTCGATCCGCCGTTCAACACCGGTCGGGACCAGCGTCGCCGCACGCTCCAGACGGTGCCTGACGTCGCCGGCGATCGGGTCGGGTTCAAGGGCAGGCGCTACGCGACCCGGTTGCTCGCCGATGTCTCCTATCGCGACACGTTCGACGAGTACCTCGATTTCATAGCGCCGCGGCTGACCGAAGCCCGCCGCCTGCTGCACCACACCGGGACGCTCTACTTCCACATCGACTACCGCGAGGCCCACTACTGCAAGCTGCTCCTCGACGAGGTCTTCGGCCGCGAGAACTTCCTCAACGAGATCATCTGGGCCTACGACTACGGCGCACGGGCGAAGTCGCGCTGGCCGGCCAAGCACGACACGATCCTCGTCTACGTCAAGGACATCGACGCCTATCACTTCGACGCCGATGCGGTCGACCGTGAGCCCTACATGGCCCCAGGGCTCGTAACGCCCGAGAAGGCGGCGCGGGGCAAGCTCCCGACCGACGTGTGGTGGCACACGATCGTGCCCACCAACGGGCGGGAGAAGACTGGATATCCGACGCAGAAGCCCGAGGGGATCGTGCGCCGTATGGTGCTTGCCTCAAGCCGGCCGGGCGACTGGTGCCTGGATTTCTTCGCCGGCAGCGGGACACTCGGCGCGGTCGCGGCCCAGGAGGGGCGTCGCTACGTGCTGGTGGACTCCAGTCCGGAGGCGTGCCGCGTCATCCGAGACCGTCTCGGCATCGCCCCGGAGTGATCACAACCCACGGTGGCGCGCGTCATCGGCAAGCGCCGCGCCGATCGCTCCGGGCTGGACCTGGGCTTGGAGCTCGGCGATCAGCTTCAACTGCCGCTCCGATTCACGGTGGACCGAGTCCTGCAACCCCTCCACCATCTGCTCCAGGTGCGCCACCCGGGTCTCGAGTGCCGCTGTGCGACCACTCTGCGCCGCTTGGGGCTCGGCGTCCGTCTGCTCTCGGGCGGTGGCGACCCGCCGCACTTGGCGGATCCGGGCGATCAGCCCGTCGCGGTCGCCCGCGCTCATCGGCGACGACCGGACTCCGACGGGCTCGCGCGGACCGGGTAGAGCTGACGCTCCTCATCGGTCATCTTCCGGATCACCAGGGAGCCGTTGCGCACCTGCGCCCGGACGTCCTCAAGCTTCTCCTGGCGCTTCTCCTCGGCGCGTTCACGAGTCGTCTTCATGGCCTGTCCTCGTCGCGATCGTCGCCGTCAACCAACAGCGGTTCGCCATCGAGATCGTCGGCCTCAGGGAGATCGGGCTGCGGCAGCGCCGCGGCGACCTTGCGCGCCTCCTTGCGAGCCTGCTTCAGGTCACGCCGCTCGCGTAGCCGGGACTCGCGGTTGAGCTTGGCCATGGTGGTCTTCTTCTTGCCGCGTGAGCTCATATGTGGCTCACCGTCCCCTGATTGGGTGCGCGTTTAAGAAACGAGTCCCCGCCGCGACCCGTTGCCGGCACTGCCTGCAACGGGCGCGGTGAGGAAAAAGCTCGTGATCGGGAACGTGGTTCCCGATCACCTGCGCGGATCAGACCGGGACGACGTTGGCGGCTGCCGGCCCCTTGGGGCCCTGCTCTGCGTCGTAGCTGACCTTCGCGCCTTCGGTAAGCGACTTGTAGCCATCACCCTGGATCGCCGAATGATGCACGAACAGATCCTTCCCCGAGTCATCGGGAGTGATGAAGCCGAAGCCCTTATCGTCGCTGAACCACTTCACGGTTCCTGTGGGCATGTTCGCCCTTTCGTTCACGTGCGCTGCGTGACACGAGGGGCGCTGGGAAGCGAACTGGCGAAACGCGGGGCACTGCATAACCGCCAGGCGGACGCCTGGCCACCCAGAAAGATAGCGGAACCCGACAAGTCCGTGCGTGAAAATGCCGTAATCGAGCTTCCGGTGGGAGCTGGGCATCAAACGTCACCCATGGTTGCGTGAGGTGCCCAGTTCACTCCGCGAGCCACCCAAGCGGCGCATTTTGCCGCGTCGCTTGGTGGTGGTACGGTGGATCGACGGGTGTTGCTTGCCCCGAGGCAGCGCCCGCCGGTCGAGCACGGTTGCTCGACTCCCCCATCCTCACGGAAGGAATCGGATGTCCGATGCCAGGCAGGTCAGTTGGGCGTCCTCGCAGAGTGGGATGAGGGATGTCTGAGTTCTTCACACCGCTCGGCGATGGGCAGGCCGGCGAGGAGACCTATCAGGAGATGCGCCGGCTCACGGAGTCAACGATGGGCCGAGCTCCCAGTCAGCGGCGGATCATGGAGTTGTGGACCCGCCGGGGGAACTGCGACTGCGTGACCGCGGTCGGCTCGCCCGATCCGATCTGCGGCGGCATTGTCACCGCGATCTTCGACATGGGCCCCCACCAGCCGTTCGTCGTCTACCACCAGCAGGCGCGCGATCCGGCGCAGCAGTCCGTCGAGGTCCTCGGGTGCTCGGCGTATTCGGTGTCGGAGTTCTCGTCATGAGCACGCTTCGCGAGATCGAAGCGATCGCCGCCGAACGCAACTACTACCGAGACAGCGTCGCGCTGCTGCGGGCGCGTCTCTACCGTCGTGGCGCCGGCCCGACCCCACGTCTTGAAGAGCTGCAGCGCCGGCTGGAGAGCGCCGAGCGGCGGCTGCGCGCCGCCCGTGCCGAGCCGCGGGCAGCACCGCGAGCCCGAACCGGTCACACTGTCTGAGTGCCCGACGCTCCGGTGACCGAGCTCACCCTCACCGGGGGGGAGCGACTTCGAGTCGAGGGAGAGCCGCACGACGTCGAGGCCCGGATGGTGTCTGCGTCCCGCGGCTCGATCATGGAGCTTGCCTGGTTGGTGGAGGCGGACTCGGGGTTGCGGGTGGCTGTCAACCCGGAGCATGTGATGATGCTCCGCGCGCTCGCGCCCTAATCCTGGCAGCAGGGGGCGGACCGCCGCACGCGGGTCACGGGGTGTAGAACTGGGTCTCGCCGTTGCCGAACGACCAGTTCTCGGCGGCGGTCTCGTTCACCGAGATGAGGACGTCCTCGGAGCGCAGGCCGGGGTTCCCGCCGAGGCGCTCGACGATCCGTTTGTACATCGCGAGCTTCTGCGCGACGCTCTTGCCGGGAGCCCAGAAGATTTGGATCTGGACGAGATCGTCGCTGCGGTCGATCCCCAGGAAGTTGCCGTAGGCGAACTCCTGCGGGCCGTGCTCCGTGATCGCCATGAACCGGTCGCCCTCCTTGAGAGCGACCGTCTCGCGCATCGCCTCGTAGATCTCGTCCAGCAACGCCTGCTTGTACTCGTCTGACTTGCCCCGGCGGACGGCGATGCGGGTCACGGGCATGGTGGCGGTGCTCCTCTCAAACGGGATCGTTGTCCCATCTGTGTCTCGGGAGCGGACGCTCTTACCGCGCCTCGGTTCAGAGCTCGAGCGTGACCGGACTGGCCGGCTGCGCGCAGCAGACAAGAACGCGGCTCTCGTCTGGGCGCTCCAGAGGCTCGGTGACGTAGCGCACCTCGCCATCGAGCAATCCGCTCTCGCAGTAGTGGCAGACGCCGTTGCGACACCCGAAGCTCACCGGGACCTCGCACGCCTCGGAGAGCTCGAGCAGGTTGCCGTAGCTCTCGTCCCACGGCACTGTGAGCCCGCTGCGGCTGAACGTCACCAGCGGCCCGGTGCCGGCGGTGCCGGCGGGCGGGTGCGGTGAGGGTCGCTCGCCCTCGAGGCCTGGGGGCGCGATGACCGGCCCGGCTCCGAACAGCTCCATCGCGACGTGCTCGGGCGCCGTGCCCCGCGCGATGATGGCGGCCGCCAGCGAGCGCATGAACGCGTCGGGTCCGCACAGGTAGTAGTCGGCGTCGATCGGGACGTCGGTCAGAGCCTCGATCGAGACACGTCCAGTACGGTCGAACTCCACGCCCGGAACCTCGTCTGCGCCGGGTCGGCTGAAACCGACGATCCGGTGTGCGCCGGGAAGAGCGGCGAGCAGGGAGTCGACCTCGCCGGCAAACGCATACGCAGCCCGGTCACGCGCGCCGTGCACCCACCACACCTCGCGCTCGTCCGCGGCTTCGGCGAGGGCATGCAGCATCGCCAGCACCGGTGTCGCGCCGACTCCCGCGCTGACCAACGCGACTGGACGCGTTCCCGCCCTCAGCGTGAACGCGCCTCGCGGCGCCGCGGCCTCGATCCGGTCGCCGACCCCGACGTGGGTCTGCAGGAAGGTCGAGCCGACGCCGCCGGGCTCGCGCTTGACGCTGATCCGAAAGCGACCCTCGGCGACCGGCTGCGAGAGCGAGTAGCTCCTGATCACCGCCGAGCCGTCCGCTCCGCTCGGGCGCAGCCGCACTGAGAGGTACTGGCCGGGCGACGCCGATGGCGCGGCATCAGTCATACCCATGGGCGACTCAAGCGTGAACGAGACGATCGCGTCGCTCTCGCGCCGCACTTCGGTCACCGTGAGTGGAACGAACCCGGCCCACGCCGGCGCCCGGGGCCCGGCGGGCTCCTCGGCCTGCTCGAGCAGCGCCCGGAACGACCCCTTCCATCCCTCGCTCAGCGCCGGAATCCGCAGCGCTCGTTGCAGCCCGCTGCGGGACTTGTGCGGCAGGTACAGCAGGCCGTCCGCGTCGGCGACGGTCAACTGCTCAGGGCCGGTCTGCACCCGCTCGATCGGATCGCCCGCCTGAACACGGCCCTCCTGCAGGACTCGGAAGTAGAACCCGGGCCGGTGATGGGCCACGACAAGTGACGGCATCCGCGGCTCCGCCATCCGCAGCCCGAGCCTGAAGCAGGTCACGCGCGGCTGGGTGACCTCGAACAGCGCCTCTCCGATCCGGTAGCGATCGCCGATGCAGACCTCGTCGTCGGGCAGCCCTTCGACGGTGAAGTTCTCGCCGAACTGGCCAAACTTGAAGTCGTCGCGGCCGAGCTCGTGCTCCCAGTAGCGGTAGGCCTCGATCTGGTAGACGAACACCGCGCGGTGCTCACCGCCGTGGGCGGCGCGGTCGGCCTGGTCGTCGCCGTCGATGTTCAGGCTGCGCACCATCCGCGGGCCATCGACCGGGTCCTTCCAGATCGCGGTCCGGATCGTCTTGCCCTCCCACGCGACCTCGCGCGGGCCACCGACGTTGAGCGAGACCAGCCGCCCGACCGGGCCGCCCACGTCGCCAGTTCCGGGCTGAGCTGTCGCTGCCATCGGGGGATGAGTGAGCCCTGGGCCGCCCGTCTTACCGGCAGCGGTCAGCCGGGGGTCGCATCGCCGAACCGGCGCGCGGCCTCGAGCAGCCCGTCGTGGTCGGCGGCGCACCCGGGACAGCTGTCCAGATGGGTCGCGGTGCCCGGATAGGTTCTCGCCGGGTCCTCGCCCGCCAGCTCCAACTCGACGTAGGCGTCGAGGATGTCCTCGCCGGCGGTGCAGCCGGCGTCCCCGGGGTCGCTGCGCAACAGCACGCCGAGTTCCTCTGGCTCGCGGCTCACGACGGACTCAGCTCCGCTTCGGTCACCGGGTGGCCGGCCTCCGCCAGCCGCGCGCGCAGACTCCGGCGCGCGTCGAACAGGTTCTTGTAGATGGCGTTGCGGTTGGATCCGAGCGTGAGCGCGAGCTCGTCCATCGGGACCTCGTTGAGTGCGATCGCGACGAACACCTGGCGCTGGCGCTCGGTGAGCTCGCCGATCGCCTTCGAGAGGATCTGCAGCTGCTCGCGTCGCTCCAGGGTCTCGCCGGGGCGACGCGCGGCGAGCTCCGTGGCGTGCTCGAGCGCGAACGAATCCGAGCTCGGCGGATGGCGTTGCCAGGCGTGGCGCGCGACCTTGCCCGAGACCTCGAACACGGCGAACTTGTACGCCCACGTAGTGAAGCGGCTGAGCCCGCGAAAGTCGCCGAGCTTGTCGAGGATGATGAGCACCGCATCGTTGGCGGCCTGCTGGGCGAGGTCGTCGAACTCGGGGCCCGAGATCGAACCGAGGCGACCGCGCCGCCGGCCGAGCTCATGGGTGGCCACGCGCAGCAGCAGCTCCCGCAGCCTGGCGACCGCCTGCTCGCGGGTGGGATGGCCGGGAGCGAGCTGCTCGACCCAGCGCCGTGAGACCGGGTCCAGCGCGCTTCGTGCCGCCGCTTCACGATCTCCGTCCACCGGGCCATCGTAATCGCGCCTCCGCGATCGGTAAGAACGGCGCCGTCGCTGTCGCACAACGATCGAACGGCGCCGCGGGCGCACGACCGACGAGTGAAGGGACGGTGTGCCATGGGACTCGCCTGGCAGCAGGGACCACTGGCAACGGGCTCGGTGGGTCACTTCCTGGTAGCCGAACCGCTGCCCGCCCGACTGTTGTACGCCGAGCCGCTGCGCCGGCGCATGCGCGTCATGTTCGACGGCGAATGGGTCGTCGACAGCGAGGATGTCGTGCTCCTGCACGAGCCAGGGCGCTACCCGGTCGCCTACTTCCCCAAGGCGGACATCGCCGAGGGGGTTCTCCGCTCCGCGGAGCGGACGACCGAGCATCAGGACCTGGGGCCGACTGCTTGGTACGCCGTCCGTCACGGTGAGCACGAGGCGCCGAGGGGCGCCTGGGAGCACACCGGCCTGCCCGCCCACGCCAACATGCTCGCGGAGCGGATCGCGTTCGCCTGGCATGCGATGGACGCCTTCTATGAGGAAGACGAGCGGATCCTCGGCCACGCCTCCGACGCCTACCACCGCATCGACATCCGTCAGACGTCGCGCCACCTCACCGTGCACGTCGGCGACCGTCAGGTGGCGGAGACCGACCGGGCGCTCGTGCTATTCGAGTCCGGCTTTGCCCCGCGCTGGTACGTCCCGCGCGAGGATGTCGCCGCCGATGCGCTGAGCCCCGTGGATCGCCAGACGTTCTGCCCGTACAAGGGGTTGTGCAGCTACTTCGATGTGGCCGGCGGTTCGCGCGCGGGATGGGGCTACCTGGAGCCCTACCGAGAGGTCGACCGGGTCGGCGGCTACATCTCGTTCGAGCCCGAGAAGGTGACGGTGACGATCGACGGGCGCCGGCTGGAGGCCGAGCCCGGCCAGAACGTCGTCTCCCACGGCCCGGACCGTGGCCTCACCGTCGATGAGGTCGCTCCGGCCCGTCCGCGCCCCGCCGCCTGACGCACTCTTCACACACCGGCACACAAACGTTGCCTGCAGCCAACCCGGCGTTAAGGTGGCGCTTCCTACTCTGCCGGGGTGCGATCTGGGATCGTCCGCTGGTCAGCACGGGGGCGATTGGATGTCGTGGCACTGGCCGCGGTCGGCGCTGCCGTCATCCTGGCCAATCTCCCCGCGCTGCTCGGGCTCGTCCATCTCGACCCGCTTGCGTACCGCTCGGAGCTCACCCGAGCGTTCACGCCCGGTTTGCTCGGCGGCAGGCCGACAATCGATCCGAGCAACGGGTTCAACTCACAGGCGATCGGCCACCTTGCGGTGTTCGACCTCGTCCACCTTCGCCTGCCCTGGTGGAACCCGTATGAGGGGACCGGCATGCCGCTGGTCGGTGAGACGCAGGCCGCGGCCCTGTTTCCCCCGACGCTGCTGACCGCGCTGCCCAACGGCCAGCTCTACGAGCACGTGCTGCTGGAGCTCATCGCCGGGTTCTGCACCTACCGGCTGCTGCGGCGGCTCGATCTCATCCGTCCCGCGGCGATCGCGGGCGCCGTCGCGTTCGCGCTCAACGGCAAGTTCGCGTGGTTCGCCGACGCGACCGTCAACCCGCTCGCCTTCCTACCGATGCTCCTCCTCGGCGTCGAGCAGGCGTTCGAGGCGGCGCGTGCAGGGCGCCGCGGCGGCTGGCGGCTGGTTGCGCTCGCGGGTGCGCTCACGGCCTATTCGGGGTTCCCGGAGGTCGCCTACGTCGACCTGTTGATGGCGGTCGCGTGGCTCGGCTGGCGCGTCGGCTGCCTCCCGCGCGCCGACCGTGTCCGATTCCTGGTCAAGATCCTGCGCGGGGGTGCGGTTGCGCTGCTGCTCGCCGCGCCGATGCTGCTGGCGATGGCCGACTACCTCAGCCAGGCGTACCTGGCCAGCCACACCGGCACGTTGCTGGGCAGCCATCATCTCCCGCTGTCCGAGCTGCCGCAGCTGCTCATGCCCTACATCTTCGGCCCGGTCAACGGCGGACATCACCAGGGGATCTGGGTGATGGTCGGCGGATATCTCTCGGTCGCCCCGCTGCTGCTCGCCGCGATCGCGCTGCTGACCCCAGGGCGCCGCGGCCTCAAGCTCGTCCTGCTGGGCTGGACGGCGCTCGTATTCGGCCACATGTACGGCGTGCCGCTGCTGGGCGACGTGCTCGGCGCCCTGCCCCAGATGGGCCGGATCCAGTTCTACCGGTACGCCACCGCGGCGCTGGAGCTCCCGGTCATCGTGCTCGCGGCGATCGGAGTCGACGACCTGATACGGGCGATGGGTCCTCGCCGCCGCCTGGCCGCGGGCACCCTCGGGGCGGCCGTCGCGGTCGCCGCCGCCGCGGTCGCCGCCGGTCCGGTGATCGCCTCCTTCCAGAGGCCGGTGCCCGGGCGCGAGGCGTTCCTGGAGGCGTCGATCGCGTGGGCGGGGCTCACCATCGTGGCGATTGGCGGCCTCGCGCTGCTTCGCCGCCACCGAGTGCGCGGGATGGCGCTCGCGCTCGTGGTGATCCTCGACGCGGTTGTGATGTTCGCGGTGCCCCAGCTCTCGGCTCCGCGTTCGGTGCGCACCGACCTGACGCCGGTGTCGTACCTGCGCCGCCACCTGCACCAGCAGCGGTTCTACACGCTTGGCCCGATCCAGCCGAACTACGGGTCCTATTTCCGGGTGGCCTCGCTGCGCCTGGACGACTTCCCGCCCCAGAGCTACGCGCAGTTCGTGCACACCCGGCTTGACCCGTTCACCAACTTCGTCGGCTACCAGCCCGGGTGGGCGCCCTCGGCGCGCCAGGAGCTGCTGCGCCATCTCGACGGCTATCGCGCGGCGGGCGTGCGCTACGTCGTGACCCGCCCGGGCACCTCGTTGCCCGCCGACCGGGGAGCGCTGCGCCTGGTGTTCCGCAGCCCGACGGCCTGGATCTACCGGCTGTCGGGGGCCGCGCCGTTCGTGAGCGCCCCGGGCTGCGCGATCCGCTCCGCGCACCTCAACCGCGTGCGCCTGTATTGCCGTCGACCGACGAGGCTCATCCGCCGTGAGACGTGGTTCCCGGGGTGGGGCGCCAAGCTCGACGAGCGCTCGCTGCACATCCACCGCGTCGACGGCCTGTTCCAGGCGGTGCGGCTTCCCGCCGGCTACGACGATGTGAGCTTCCAGTTCGTGCCGGTGGGGATGGGCTGGGCGATGCTCGGACTGCTGGCCGGCTGCGTCCTCATGGTCTCGCCGACGACGTGGCGGCTGCTGACTCTCGCCCCTCAGGTGAGACGGCTGGGCGCGCCGGCCCCAACGACGGTCTGACCGCCCGCTCAGCGCTCCGTCATCTGCGCGACCCAGGCCTCGTAGAGGTCGATGAACGCCCACAGCGAGGGTCGGAGATGCCGCCATGGAGCGGCTTGCCGGGCAACTGCGGACCAACCGCGTCGTCTCCACCTGACGCTTGAGGTGCAGGGTAGGCCGGCTCGCTCTGCGTCGGGCCGTGTCGCTCGGGTAGCTGCCCTGCAGTCCGATTTCGACGAAAGGAGCAGCGTGGCCTACAGATTTGAAAGCGACGAGAGCATCCGTGACGGCATTCGGCGCTGCGCCGCCGAGCAGCTCGACGTGGCCGTGCACGAGCTGACCGAGCGAGTCGGCGACGACCCCGTCGAGGCGATCCATTCGGCGCGCAAGGCGGTCAAGAAGGAGCGGTCGCTGCTTCGCCTGGCGCGTGGCTCGATGGATCGTGATCAGCGCCGCCGCCAGAACGACGCCCTGCGACACGCCGCGCGAGGTCTGTCGACGGCGCGAGACGGTGAGGCGATGCTGGAGACGCTCGACGAGCTCTCCGAGCGGTATGCCGGGCAGCTCCCGGACACGACGTTCAGGGAGATCCGGGGACGGCTGGAGCAACGCCGTGACCGGGAGCGGCAAGAGCTGATCGGCTCCTCGCTGGCGGGTACCGCCGCCGACGAGCTGCACGCCGTCCGCGAGCGGCAGGCGGACTGGACACTGAAAGGCGGCGGCTGGAAGCCGATCGAGGCCGGTCTTCGCCGCGGCTATCGCGACGGGCGCAAGCTGTTCGCGCGTGCGCAGTCCGATCGCTCATTCGCCGAGTGGCACGACTGGCGCAAGCGCGTCAAGGACCTCTGGTACCACGAGCGGCTGCTTGCCTCGGTCGCCGGCCCCACCGTCAAGGGACAGTCGAAGGAAGCGCACAAGCTCGCCGATCTGCTCGGCGATGAGCACGACCTCGGCGTGCTGGCGGCGACCCTTGAGAGCGAGGCGATGGCTCTGCCCGTCGACCTTGACGCGGTGATCGAGCTGATCAAGTACCGGCGCGGCGAGCTGCAGACCGAAGCAGTCCTGCTCGGCGCCCGGGTCTACTCCGAGCGCCCTGGGCGGTTCGTGCGACGGATGCGGAGCGCGTACAAGGCGGGTTGCGCGCTCGCGCGGGCGTCTCGTGAACGCGACCCGGCCGAGATAGCGCGGGCCACGGCGGCCAGTCCGCTGGCGTAGGACTCCCTGACGCTCGCGGAGGACCCCCACGAGCCGGGCCTAGGAGGGGGAGCGGCACCAGGTGTGCTCGGTTGCCCGATGTGCAAACGATCCTCCGCGAGGAAGCTCAATCCATGCACATCGCCCGTCGGTACCCACGCTTCGGCCGCCTCCTGGCGGCGCTCGCCGCCTCCCAGCTCGGCGACTGGCTGTACAACCTCGCGCTGCTCGCCTACGTCCAGGAGCGCACGCACTCGACCGTCTGGCTCGGGGTCACCACCGCCGCGCGAATCGGACCGATGGTCGTCGGCGGACCGATCGGCGGGCTGATCGCCGATCGCTTCGACCGCCGCCGGCTGATGTTCGCCTCCGACCTGCTGCGCGCCGGCATCATGGGCGCGCTCGTGCTGGTCGCGCTCACTGGGCTGCCGGTGGCGCTCGTGCCGCTGCTCGCGGCGGCTGCGACGCTGGCCGGAATCGCCTACCCGCCGAGCGTCGCCGCGGTCACCCCGCGGATGGTCGACGCTGACGACCTCGCCTCGGCCAACGGCGCGCGCGGGACGATCGCGCCGGCGTGCGTCGCGCTCGGCCCCGCCCTCGGCGCGGTGCTGCTGCTGCTCGGACCGCCCGCGGTCGCGTTCGCGATCAACGCGGCGACGTTCATGGTCTCCGGTCTACTCATCGCCTCCATCCCTGAGGGCGCCGCGTTTGCGCGCAGTTCTGAGGCTGGTGAGAGCCGGTTGGGCGACTTCGCCGCAATCGCACACGAGCTGCGCGAGGGCGCCCGCGCGCTGCGTGGTGTGCCCGAGGCCGGCTGGATCGTGAGCGCGGACGTCGCGGGCAGCTTCGTCTACGGCGCGCAGACTGTCCTGTTGCTGCTAGTCGCCGAGCGGCTCGGTCTCGGCACCGGCGGCTATGGCTACCTGCTCGCCGGTCTTGGCCTGGGTGGGATCGCCGGCGCCACGCTCGCCGGTCGGCTGGGAACGGTCGCCGGGCGCCGCTCGACGCTCTCCGCCGCGCTCGTGCTGGTGGCGGCGCCGCTTCCCGTGCTGGCGCTGGCCGACAGCCCAGTGGCCGCGATCGTCGCCGGCGTCGCCGGTGGGGATCGGCGCATTCATCGTCGAGGTGGTGGCCGACACGAGGCTGCAGCAGACGCTCGACGAGAGCCGGCTCGGCTGCGCCTACGGGTTCGCGTTCGCCGCGTCGGTGGGCGGGATCGCGATCGGCTCGCTGGCGGCGCCCGTGCTCGTCTCCGTGGACCGGTCTAGGCCGGGGCGCTGTGCACCGTCGCCGCGCTGGTCCTGGCGCTCGCAGCAGCGATCGGGATACGGCCGATCGGTGGCCGGACCACGCGGGTCGCGCCGGCCGTGGCCGACGCCTGAGCCCGGCGCCTCAGGTGGGGCCGGGCGTGAGCAGGCCGAGGCGCTGAGCCACCCCGGCGGCCTCGACCCGGGTGCGGGCGCCGAGCTTGGCCAGGATCCGGGTCACGTGCACGGTGACGGTCTTCTGACTGATGTAGAGCTCGGCCGGCGATCTCGCGATTGGTGGATCCGCCCGCCATCAACCGCAGGACGTCGAGCTCACGCGCGGTGAGGCCGACCTGCTCCGCGGCGGAGGGTGTGCCGACGGCGGCCCCGGCTTCCGCGGCAAGCGCGTCGGCCTCGAGCAGAGGACCCGGGCGCGGCGCGCCAGGTCGGTGATCTCCCGCCGCAGCGGCTCAGCCCGGAGCCGCCCGGCGGTCCGGTGGGCGCCGGCGAGCATCTCGGCGGCTGTCCCACGTGGGCCTCCGCCGGCGAGCACGAGCTCGGCGGCGCGCCAGCGGCAGTACGCGGCCGGAAACGCCGCGCCGTGGCGCTCCCAGCGCTCGGCGAGCGTCGCCCAGTCCTCCGCCGATGCCGCCGCGGCGGCCCTGGCGGTCTCCAGCCTGGCCAGCTCGATGAGCAGCGCCCCCTCGGGCGGCGGATCGGATCCGATGAGCGCCCGTCCGGTCGCGAGGATCTCCTCGGCGTCGCGCACGGCTCGCCCGCAGGCGTCCGTCTCGCCGATCACTCGTGCCCGGGCGGCGAGGTCGGCCTCGGCGCGAGTCCCGGCGGCGATCAGGGGAGCGAGGTACGTGGCCTCGTAGTCGTCGATCTCCTCGCGACGCGCGAGCTCGGTGGCGACGACCTTGCGGGCGTCGTGGGGACGGCCGTCCCATAGTGCGGCGTCGGCTCGCGCGGTGGCGGTGGGGGCCGTCCACATCGATCCGACCGCCTCGCGCATCGCCGCGTCGACCACGGCGCAGCGACCGCTCGGCGCTCTCCGGCGTCGCCCCGCAGCGCCTGCAGCTGGGCGTGCGCGCACAGCGCGTCCGCGCGCCCGACCGACCAGCTCGTCGTTCACGGCGATCGCCTCGGGGAGGATCGCGTCGGCTTCGTCCCATCCTCCCTGGCGCACGAGCCGGGCGGCCAGCTCGGCGATGAGCATCGGCAACACGCCGGGGATGCGCTCGCGGCGCGCCATCGCCACCCCGTTGCGGGAGACCTCGACCGCGTCGGCCAGCCGGCCGGCCTGATCAAGCACCTCGGCGAGGTTGATGTAGGACCGGGTCAGCTCCTCGGGGTCGCCGAGCTCGTCGGCGAGCTCGCGGTTGCGCTCGAGCACCGCGATCGCGTCGGCCAGCTCACCACTCATCATCAGCGCGGGACCGAGATGTGTTGGAGACCCGGCACTCCTCGGCCCGGGCGCCGCGCCTCACGGGCGAGCTCCAGCGCGCGCTCGCAGCGGGCGCGCGCGTCGCGCGCCTCGCCCCATGAAGCATCAGCACGATGGCCCTCGGCCCCGAGCACCCGGGCCCGTTCCGCGGCCGGGGCGTCGTCGGGCATCACGGCGACGGCGCGACTGAGCTCGGCGATCGCGTCGCGCTGCGACCCACAGATCCACAGGTAGCGACCGATCCGCTCGTGCAACGCGGCCGCGGTGCGCCGGATACGGCGGCGGCGTCGATCGAGGCCGAGCGCGCTGCGGCCGAGAACAACCGCGCGGTCCGCAGTCCCCCGAGAGGTTGAGCGGACTCGGCGGCACGCCGCAGCAGCTCGACCCGGCTCGGGCTACCGGTGCGTTGCTCGCTGGAGACGGCGTCCCACAGGTCGGCGGCGCGCTCGAAGTGGGCGCCCGCCTCGGCCCAGGCCGCCATGCGCTCGGCCTCCTCGCCGGCCTGGGTCGGACGCGATGAACGCGGCCGGCAGGTTGTGGGCCGCCGACCAGTGCGCGGCGAGCTCGGCGGCGACGCTGCGACCGGAGGCCGACAGCGTCGGGTCGGCGGCGAGCGCCCGCCCGATCGCCGCGTGCAGCGGTCCGCGCTCGCCAGGCAGCAGGTCGTCGGCGAGCGCCTCGCGCAGCAGGGCGTGGCGGAAGCGGTAGACGTCGGAGTCGTGCTCCTGGTTGAGGACGTGGTTGGCGACGGCCTCACGGACGCCGGCGAGCAGCACGTCGCGATCGAGTGGCGCCGCGGCTTCCAGCAGCGCGTGGCGGACCCGGGCGCCGGCGACCGCGGCGACGCGGAGCACCGCCTGCGCATCCTGGCCGAGCGTCTCGATGCGCACCATCAGTGCGTCTCGCAGGTTGTCCGGCAGTCGTCCGTCAGCGAGCTCGCCGCCGGCCGCGATCGAGCTCCTCGGTGAAGAACGGGTTGCCCTCCGCGCGCCGGAACAACTCCTCGACCAGCTGCGGCGCCGGTGGGTGGCCGAGGATCCCGTCGAGCTGCTCGGCGATCTCCTCTCGGGTGAAGCGGCCGAGCGTCATCCGGGTCACGGTCCGGGTCCGGTCGGCTTCCGCCAGGAACGAGCGCAGCGGATGGCGGCGGTGAAGCTCGTCGGTGCGGTAGGTGACCGCGACGACGAGCTGCTCGCGCCGGCGGTTGCGGATCAGGAACGAGAGGAAGTCCCGGGTCGACGGGTCGGCCCAGTGGGCGTCCTCGATCGTCAGCACGAGCGGACGCTCGGCGGCAAGGCCACCCAGCAGCCCCAGCAGCATCTCGAACAGCCTGCCCTGCGCCAGCGCCGCAGGACCGAGATCGGCCCCTTCGCTGTCGATCTGGGGCAGCAGCGGAGCGAGGTCCCGAGCGCCCCGGGGGAGCAGCTCGGCGAGCTCCTCGCCGTCGATCGCGCGAAGCGCACCGACCAGCGGCGTGTACGGGAGCTCGGCGTCACCGAGGTCGATGCAGTCTCCGGCGATCACCCGCGCTCCGGCCGCTGTCGCCCGGGTGGCGAACTCGTCGATCAGCCGGCTCTTGCCGACCCCGGACTCGCCGCCGATGAGCGCGAATCCCGGCTCGCCACGGGTGGCGTCGTCGACGAGCGCCTCGAGCTGGGCGAGTTCGGCGGCGCGTCCGATGAACTGCGGGGAGGCGACGCGGATCGACACTTGCTAAGCATTTCATGTCCGCCTCTCGTCTTGATCTCGTCTGCGGATAGCATGCCAGTTCGCTTGCAGTGTGCATGCGAATTCGCTTGCAGCGTGCATGCGAGTTCGCTTGCAGGGTGTAGTCAGAGTGCGTAGGATCCGGGACGGTGGCCGCTCCTCGGGACCTCAACCCATTCCGCTTCTCGGGTCCGCTGGCGCCCGAGGACATGATCGATCGTGACGAGGAGGCCGACGACCTGCTGGCGCTCGCGGAGGGCGGGCACTCGTTCCGGCTCGTCGGGCCGCGGCGCTACGGCAAGACGACGCTGCTGCGCCGGGTGCTCGAGGCGGCCGAGCGCGATGGCATCGGCCGACGATCCTGGTCGACCTGCAGGACGTCCTCTCGATCGCCGAGATCGTCGTCCGGATCGAGCGGGGCTACGAGCGGCTCAAGGGGCCGGTCCGTCGCCACGTCGAGAACCTGTTGCGCACGCTGGAACATCGGGCTGTCGCTGGGAGGCGGCGGGTTCACGGCGACCCTGCAGCGCAACCCGCACGTCGACGCCGAGTCGGTGCTGCTGCGGCTGCTCGAGCTGCCGGCGTCGCTGTTCGAGCGCCAGGGCACGACGAGCTTGATCGTGTTTGACGAGATCCAGGACGTGCTCGCCGTCCAGGGTGCCGACGGCAAGATCCGCAGCGTGATCCAGCATCAGACCGATGCCGCGACCTACGCGTTCGCCGGTTCGGCGCCCGGGCGTCATGCAGCAGCTGTTCGCCGATCCCAAGCCGGCCGCTGCTCGACCAGGCGGTGCCGCAGCAATCTTGAGCCGCTGCCGCTCGACGAGGTCGGCGAGTACGTCGAGCGAGCGCTTCGCGCAGACGCGGACGTGACGCCGGCCCGGCGCTGTCGCCGCTGCTGGAGTTCACCCGCGGGCATCCGCAGCGCGAGCATGATGCTCGCCCACTACCTGTGGGAGCGCACCGCCCGCGGCGCCACCGCCGACGAGGGCACCTGGCTCGCCGCCCTCGATCAGGCGGCCGCGGACGCGGCTCCGCTGATGCGCGCCATCTGGCGTGCGCTGACGCCCGAACGAGCGGCGCATCGCCCGGGCGATCGCCGTCGTGACCGACGCCGCTCTACAGCGAGGAGACGGCCGCGCGGTCGGGATCAAGCGCTCCGAGCATCGGCCGGCGTCGAGAGCCTGGTGGCCAACGCCGGCGTCATGCCAGACCGCCGACGGCCTCGGCTGACCGATCCCATGTTCGAGCACTGGCTCCGTCAGCGCGGGCTCGTCCCGGCCGAGGGCGGCGCGGCCGACGAGGGATGAGCGAGCTCGAGTTTCGAGTTGCAGCTCATCGTCGGCGCATCGAACCGGTCGGGTGATAGACCCCTTTGGTGCCCGAGCCGCACCGCAACCGCGTCACGCCGACGGGCGAGATCGTCGCCGTCCCGCTGCGCGGCGCCTGGACCGGCAACCGCGGCAACCTGCACCGGGGTACCGACATCGTCCGCCCCTGGGCCAACCCCCACTGGCTGATCTGCACGCTCGAGTGGAGGGGCATCCGGCGTCAGCAGTGGGTTCCCCGCCGCCTCACCTGGCTGTTCTTCCACGACGAGGCGGTGGCCTTCGCCGCGGGCCATCGCCCATGCGCGCTGTGCCGGCGGCAGGCCTACAACCTCTTCCGCGCGGCGTGGGCCGGAGGGGAAGGGGCGCTGCCGCTGCACGGCGAGATCGACGGCACCCTGCACGCCGAGCGGCTGGTCGCGGGGACTCGACAGCGCCAGACGTCGCGGGTGGGTTGGGCGGAGCTGCCCGACGGCACGTTCGTGGTGGAGGACGGCGTGCCCGCGCTGGTGGTCGGCGGGTCGGTGGTGGCGTGGTCGGTCGACGGCTACGGCGAGGCTCGGCGGCGGCCGCGGAGGGGAGAGGCGGAGGTGCTGACGCCGCCTTCGACGCTCAGGGTGCTGCGCGCGGGGTACCCGGTGCAGATCGACGGGTCTGCTTTGGGCTGAGGCGGGTGGTGGCTCCGTGGGGCGTGGGTGGTACGCGCCGGGTCGTCGGCCGTCAAGCAGCGTCGGGCGGTTGGGGGGTTGTCCGTGTGGGTTTGTGGCGCTGCTGTGACTGCCGTCGCCCCGTCGCGCTATGGGCAATGATCGGGTCGCACAGGTGCGCCCCGCACTGGGGCTGGTGTGGGTCGTCCGAGGGGCGCAGCTGGGCATCTAACGCAACCCGGGTTGCGTTAGATGCCCAGCTGGCGTCCGGAGGCGGAACCTTTCGCACGCTCACCGCGCCCGCGGAGGCTGTGCGGGTGATCTGGTGCGCCTCGCGGAGAAGATCACCCAACCCGTCCCGGACGCCCGTCGCGTGTGGGTGAAAAGTGCCGCTCCGACGCCTCCCCTTTGGTGCGAGGTCGTGCGCACGGAGTGGGCCCGACCTCACTGCGAATGGCATGACGGGGCGACGGCAGTCACAGCAGCGCCACAAACCCCCCATGGAAGCCCAGGAACTACGGGCGCTGCTTGACGGCCGGCGTCACGGCATGCCACATCGCGGACGTCCGGGCGACCCCCAACGCCCCGGGCGACCCCCCAACGCCCCGGGCGACCCCCAACACCCCGGGCGCCACCACTCCGGGCGTCCAGAGCGCCCACGGCCATAATCGCCCCGTGCACATCCGCGACGCCACCCCCGCCGACTGGTCCGCCATCTGGCCGTTCTTCCACAAGATCGTCGCGGCCGGTGAGACCTACTCCTACGACCGCGACATGGACGAGCCGACCGGCCGGCGCACGTGGATGGTGCAGCCGCCCGGGCGGGTGTCCGTCGCCGAGGACTCCGAAGGAGGGATTCTCGGGTCCTCGAGCATGTACCCCAACCGCGGCGGTCCGGGGTCGCATGTCGCTTCGGCGAGCTTCATGGTCGACCCGGATCGGTCGGGCAAGGGCGTCGGCCGGGCGCTCGGCGAGGACATGATCGCGTGGGCGAGGGACTCGGGCTTTCGGGCGATCCAGTTCAACGCGGTCGTCGAGAGCAACGCCAGCGCGGTCGCCCTGTGGAGGTCCCTCGGGTTTGAGGTGATCGGCACGGTGCCCGCCGCGTTCGCGCATCCGCGTCACGGGGTCGTGGGTCTGCATGTGATGCACCGCTTCCTGTGAGATGTTGCACACCGGGGCGTTTGTTCGTGGAGGCGGTGGGTAGGCGAAAGGTTCGTCCGCAAATCACGGAAGGAGCATTCATGCTTGCCCTGACCGCAGACGCATGCCAGGCGATCGAGGGAATCCTCCAGCAGTCGGAGACGGCGACGGGGATCCGGATAGCGCCCAATGAGGAAAATGGAAGCGGCGGAGAGCTGCAGATGAGCGTCGCCGACGCGCCCTCCGCGACCGATGAGGTGATCGAGAGCGAGGGAGCCCAGGTGTTCGTGGAGGAGTCGGCCTCGCCGTTTCTCGATGACAAGGTGCTGGACGCCACGATCACCGAGGACCGGGCGATTCAGTTCGAGATCCTCACCCAGGCGGCGTAGAGACCCGTTGGTCCGGCGGTGGCTCACGCAGCCGCCGCCGGACCGCTGCGGCGATGTCCGGGGTTCCCTCCGCCGGCGGTGAGGACCCGAACCGGTGCAGCGCGTGCAGCGTCCGCTCGAGCCCGCGCAGCGCCGCCAGGCATTGCGGGCAGCCGGCCAGGTGGCGTTCGACACGCGCAAGCGGCCGGGGGCCGAGCTCCCCGTCCAGATAGGCGGAGAGCCGGCCCGGGGTCCAGCGATGGTCACGCGCGAAGCGGAGTCGGTGTGAGGGGGCGAGCATCGCGATGACCGGTGGCGTCTCGCCCCGTCAGCTCACTCGGCGTCGCGGTCCAACGACAGCGCGCACGAGTTGATGCAGTACCGGTCCTGACCGGCAGGGCCGTCATCGAACACGTGACCGAGGTGGCCCCCGCAGTTCGCGCAGGTGACCTCGGTGCGGCGCATGAACAGGCTGCGGTCCTCATGCAACTTGACGTGCTCGGCAACCACCGGGTCGGTGAAGCTCGGCCAGCCGGTGCCCGAGTCGAACTTCCTGTCGGAGGAGAACAACTCGGTTCCGCAGGCCGCGCAGCGGTACATGCCGGCCTCGTCGGTGTGCCAGTACTCGCCCGTGAAAGCGCGCTCGGTGCCCTTCTCGCGCAGCACGTGGAACTGCTCAGGCGTCAGCTGCTCGCGCCAGCGGGCGTCCTCGTCGGTGTCGTGTCGGTGTCCCAGCATCGTGTCTCCTTTCAGATTCGTCACCGGTTCAGACCCGCGCACCGGCCGGAACGGTTCCGCGCGTTCTATGCAGGTGGTCACACATCACTGCACGTCGAGATAGGGCTCGAGCAGCACGCGCAGCTGCATCCGGCCTCGATGCAACCGGCTCTTGAACGCGGCCTCGCGGACTCCGGCGACGCGGGCGGCCTCGGCGGTCGACAGACCCTCGAGGTCGCGCAACACGACCGCCGCGCGCCACTCCTCGGGTAGCTCGCGGAGTGCCTGCTCGAGCATCGCCGTGAGCTCTCGGTCCTCGACCTGTGCCTCGGGCCGTTCGCCTGCCGGCCCCTGGACGGTGCGGAGGCGGTCCTCGCCTGCGGGATCGGCGCTCAGCGTCGCCGAGGCATTGCGCGCCAGTCGCCGCTGAGCCTCGTTGAACGCGATCCGGTAGAGCCAGGTCGACAGCTGCGCCCGGCCCTCGAAGCGGTCGATTGAGCGCCACGCCCGCAGGAACACGTCCTGGGCGACGTCCTCGGCCTCGCCCGGATCCAGGCCGAAGCGCCGCAGAGCGCCGTACACGCGATCGGCCTGCATCGCGACGAGCTGCTCGAACGCGTCCTCGTCGCGTGCCTGCGCGCGCTGGATCAGCACGCGCTCGTCGGATGAGGCGACCATCGTCGTCTCAGTGTCGCGCCTTGACGGCCGAGGTTCTTACGAGAAACGAAACAGTTGGCGAATTCGGGAATCGGAGCGCGTGAAGGACGGTCGAACGCCACGAGAAGTCCATCGAGCGCGTCCACCGCCGCTCATCACACCAGGAGAAGACGATGCAGCTCTCATCCCGCATGCTCGCCCGCCTCGCCGTCGCCCCGCTGGCGCTCGCCGCCGCGGGCGCGGTTGGCACCGCCACGGCCTCGGCGAACACCGGACCGTCGAAGGTCGTCGGCCACGTCTACGTCAACGACAACACCGCCGGGACGAACACCGTCGCAGGGTTCGACCGCCACGCCGACGGCGCGCTCACGCCGATCGCGGGCTCGCCGTTCATGGCGGGCGGGGCCGGGACCGGCGCGGGCCTCGCCTCCGAGGGCGCCGTCCAGCTCTCCAGCGACGGCCAGTGGCTGATCGCGGTCGACGCAGGATCAGGCCAGCTCTCGGTCCTGCGCGTCCATCCCAACGGCTCCCTGAGCGCCGTGAGCTCCGGCCCGGTCGCCTCGGGCGGCTCCAATCCAGTGAGCGTCGCCGAGCACGACGGGCTGGTGTACGTGGCCAACGCCAGCGCGACCGCGCCGAACTACAGCGGCTTCCGGCTCACGGGCAAGGGTGTCCTGAAGCCGTTGACCGGCTCGACGGTCACCCTGCCCGACGGCTCTCAGCCCGGCGACGTGCTGTTCAACGACAACGGAACCCGGCTCGTCGGCACGCGCGTGGGCACCTCGGAGATCGACAGCTTCGCGGTCGACGCCAACGGGCTGCTCACCCAGCCCGCGGGATCGCCGTTCGCCGCCCAGGGCGTCGGGCCGTTCGGCAGCGTGTTCAGCCCGACCAGGCCGGCGCAGCTGTTCGTCACCAACGCACACAACGCGCCCGGTGACAGCACCGTGTCGACGTTCATCGACGCGGCCGACGGCACGCTGAGCCCGCTGGCAAGCTCGCCGGTCGCCAACGGCCAGTCGGGCTCCTGCTGGGCGGCGATCACTCCGAACGGCAAGACGCTGTTCTCGGTGAACACCGGCTCGGGCACGGTCACGAGCTACTCGGTCGCTGGCAGCGGCGCGCTCAAGGTGATCCAGACGGTCCCGATCCGCAATGGAGCGGGCGCCGGCAACTCCGTCGACGTGACGGTCTCGCCCGACGGCAACGACCTGTACGTGCTCGAGGACAAGACCAACGGCGTCGCGGAGTTCGACATCGCGGGCGGGCAGATGCGTGAGCTCGCAAGCGATCCGGCGGCACTCCCGGCCGGCGCCACCGCGGCGGGCATCGCCATCAACTGAGCGGCAGCCAGGGATGCTCGATTCTTCCAGCTGACCTGGAGGGATCGATCATCCCCGCCGGCCGATCAGGTCGGCGGCGCGCTCGGCGAGCATCAGGACCGCCACGACCGGGTTGACCGTCGTCAGCGACGGAAACGCCGAGGCATCGGCGACGCTCAACCGCCGCACGCCGCGCACCCGCAACGCCGGGTCGAGGACGGCCAGCGGATCGTCGGCGGCACCCATCCGGCAAGTGCAGGAGACGTGGTAGACGGTGTGGTGGGTGGCGCGCATCGCCGCCGACAGCTCGTCGTCGCCGACGGCCTCCGGTCCCGGGAAGAGCTCGCGCCCGACCCAGTCCGACATCGGCGCGTGCGCCGCGACCCGCCGCGCCATCCGCATCCCGGCGAGCAGCACCCGCTCGTCGTGGCCCTCGGGGTCGGTGAACGCGCGGTAGTCGATCAGTGGTGCCGCCTCGGGATCGGGTCCGGCCAGCGAGACGCGCCCGCGGCTGCGCGGGCGAGTCACGTTCGGGGTCATCGAGAACGAGTGCTCGGGCAGCTGCAGCCCGAGCCGCTCGGCGTGGACGGCGTAGGTCATGAGCGGCACGTGGGCGAGCACGTCTGGCACCGCCGCGGCCCGATCGAGCAGCCGCGCCATGATCGTGATGTCCCAATCGGTCGCGGCGACCGGACCCGCCGGCCGCGCCGCCTCCCAGACGACGAGCCCCTCGGGGTGGTCGGTGAGGTTCTCGCCCACGCCCGGAACGTCGGAGATGACGTCGAGCCCATGCGAGCGCAGCTGCTGCGCAGGACCGATCCCCGAGAGCAGGAGCAGCCGCGGAGTATCGATGGCGCCCGCGCACAGGACGACCTCGGCGCGGGCCTCAAGCTCCTCGGTCGTGCCATCGCCGTGACGCACCACCACCCCGGTGGCTGCGCCGTCGGCCACCGAGACCCGCATCGCGCGTGCGCCGGTGATCACCGCGAGGTTGGATCGTTCGTCCATGACCGGATGCAGGTAGGCGACCGACGATGACGAGCGCACGCCGGTCTGGGGCGTGTACCCGATCGGCAGCCAGCCGGTGCCGTCGGCGTACGGCGATCCGTTCCAGTCGTCGCGCACGGGGATGGAGAGCGCCGCCGAGGCGGAGGTGATCACATCCGCGAGGTAGGGGTTGCGGTGCTCGCGCGCGACCGGCTCGATGCGCGTCGCGAGTCGCTCGAACCACGGCTGCATCGACGCGGCGTCCCAGCCCGCGGCGCCACGAGCCGCCCAGTCGTCGAAGTCCGCATCCGGCGGGCGCAGCGCGATCATCGTGTTGTGCGATGAGCACCCGCCGAGAATCCGCGCGCGAGCCTGCCGGATCTCGGAGTTCCCGCGCGGCTGGGGCACGCTGCGGTAGTCGAGGTCGTACTCGCCTTCGAGCATCTCGAACCAGCGGCGAATCTGCAGAGCCCGCGGCTCGTCACGGTCGTCGGGTCCCCATTCCACGAGCCCGACCGAGCGCTGTGGGTCCTCGCTCAGCCGCGCGGCGATCACCGCGCCGGCGGTCCCGCCGCCGACGACGAGAACGTCGTAGCGCCGGCTCACGTCACGGCGGTGGCGCTCACGACTCGCACCGGCGCCTCGGCCATCCGGTCCTCGAACAGCGACGCAGCCTGCGCATCGGCCTGTGCGAGACCGCGGTCCAGGTCGATCTCGGCGACGACCAGCTCGGGCTCGGGCACCGGGTCCGAGCCGTCCCACTGCTGCGCCTGAGCGACGACATCGCCCAGCGGCGAGATGACGCGGCTGGCGCCGAAGCAGCCCTCGCCGATCTGATTGACGAGCACCCACCACTGTCCGTTGGCCAGCGCGGTGGCGGGGTAGAGGCGCTCCCACCACGTCTCGGCGCCGCACTCGTAGGCGGCCGGCTGCAGCACCAGGCGCGCGCCCGCCTCGCGCAGCGCCCGCCCGGTCTCCGGGAAGTCGCCGTCGTAGCAGACCGACAGCCCGACGATCCCCAGCTCAGGCCCGCAGTCGCAGACCGTTGGGCCCTCGCCGGCGCTGAAGGCCCGATCCTCGCCGCCGGGCAGATAGCGATGGAACTTGCGGTGGGAGGCGACCAGCCGGCCCGACGGGTCGTAGAGCGCGAGCGTGTTGTAGACCTGCCCGTCGGCATCTCGCTCCGGGACGCTGCCCGCGGCCAGCCACAGCTCGTTCTCGGCGGCGAGCTCGGCCAGGCGCTGACCCCGTGGACCGTCGAGCGGCTCCGCGCATGCCTGCAGATCGGCGGCGAGCGTCGCCGGGTCATACCCGCTGGCCCACAGCTCGGGCAGGACGACAAGCCGGCACGCCGCCTCGCCCGCGCGCGCGACTAGCTTCGCGGCGTCAGCCAGGTTCTGTGCAGGGTCGCCGGGAACGGCGCACCACTGGGCGAGGCCGACGCGCAGCGGCGGCCTCGCCTGTCCGGGATCGTGGGTCACTCAGACGCCCACGTCGACGACGGAGGACTCCAGGTCGGCTTCGCGTTCGGGTTCGGCTTCCCCGCGCAACTGCTGGCGGGAGAGGTAGTGCTTGGCCGCCCAGTAGTAGAGCGGGCAGACGACCGCGAGGCCCACAAGCCACGAGATGTCCGTGTCGTGCAGCGACTTGCCGATCGGGCCCGTGAACAGCGTGGTCGCGATGAACGGGACCTCGACCGCGACCCCGACCAAGTAGACGATGCACGCCGGGACGTTGATACGGCCGTAGATCCCGCCGTCGTCCTTGAAGAACGAGCCGACGTCGTAGTGGCCGTGCTTGACCAGGTAGAAGTCGACGAGGTTGATGCCCGTCCATGGGATCAGCAGGTACAGCAGCAGGAAGATGAAGTTCGTGTAGTTGACGACGAAGTTGTTCTTGCCGATCAGCGCCATGATCGTCGCGACCACCGTGAACAGCAACGAGAGCCCGAGTCGCACCGAACCTCGCGGCACCCACGAGGCCTTGAACGTCTGGCCGGTGGTGATCGCCCCCAGCACCCCGCCATAGATGTTGATCGAGATGCCATTCGCCATGCCGACTCCGAGCACGAGCACGATCAGCCAGCCCACGGCGCCGGCGGAGGTGTGCATCTCGGCGATCGTGGCCTGGGCCGGGGCCGCGGCGCCGAGCAGCGCGCCGAGGATCATCGGGCCGGCGGAGCCGAGCACGCAGCCCCAGTAGGAGGCCCAGAAGGTCTGCGACGCCGGCGTCTCCTCGGGCAGGTAGCGCGAGTAGTCCGAGACGTACGGCGCGTAGGCGATCTGCCAGAGCACCGCGACCGCGATCGTCGCGACGAAGCCGCTGAACGAGATCCCACCGCGGGTCAGCGTGCCGTGGGGCGCGCCCTTGACGAACAACGCGACCACCGCGAGCACGAGCACGACGCCGCACAGCGGGGTGAGCACGCGGTTGACGAGGTGGATCATGTCGTGGCCGTACACGCAGATCGCGAGGCCGACCGCCGAGCAGATGAGGATCCCGACGTCGACCGAGACCCCGCCGGCGAGGTTGTTGATCGCCTGGCCGCCGAGCACGACGTTGGAGGCGATGAAGCCGAGGTACATGATGATCACGACCGCCACGACGACCAGCGCTCCATAGGAGCCGAACTGGCCGCGGCTCTGGATCATCTGCGGCACGCCGAGCCGCGGGCCCTGCGCCGAGTGCAGCGCCATGAACACGCCGCCGAACAGGTTGCCGATGACCAGCCCGACGATCGCCCACCAGATCGACAGCCCGTAGACGGTCGTCGCCAGCGCGCCCGTCACCACGGTCAGCAGCATCACGTTGGATGCGAACCAGATCGTGAACAGATTGCGGACCTTGCCCTTTCGCTCGGCAGCGGGCACTTGGGCGATCGTCCGCTGCTCGATCTCGACAGGGGCCTCTACAGCCGCGAGGTCTTCAGACATCGGTGCGTTCCTTCCTCTCCTCCGGATTGACCGGTCCGGGATTCAATCCCGCCCATCCCGGTTCCGGGCGCTGAAGCGGAAGTGTGGACATGACGGTGCATCCCGTCAATCGATTCTCTCGCTGTGACGCATCGCCGGGCTCGAATCAGTCCAGCCCGCTGGATGCATCGGATGAGACGATTCAGCACGGCGTCTCTTCGTATTGCCGACGGGGCCCGTGCGCCCGAGACTGCGCGCAGATCGTGAAACCGACGACGGCATGGAGTGAATCGAGCATGACCCACCGGCGGATCCGGCCCTTCAACACCAGGGACACCTACCCCGAGCAGGAGCTCGACAACGACCTCTGCCAAGCGGTCGTCGCCGGCGACACGGTCTATCTGCGCGGGCAGATCGGCGAGGACATCGACACGAACGAATCGGTCGGGATCGGTGACGTCGAGGCCCAGGCCGAGCGCGCGATGGCGAACATGGACATGCTGCTGCGCGAAGCCGGCTCCGAGCTCTCGCATATCGTCAAGGTCGTCGTCTACATCGTCGACCCGCGCTACCGCGAGACCGTCTATCGCGTGATGGGACGCTGGCTGAAGGGCGTGCATCCCGTCTCGACCGGCCTCGTCGTCTCCGCGCTCGCGCGCCCGGAGTGGCTGGTCGAGATCGACGCCACCGCCGTCATCCCCCAAGACGCGTGACCCTCTCGCTGATCGCCGCCGACCCCGCCGCCGGGGAGCTCGGCATCGTGATCGCCTCCTCGAGCCCGGCGGTGGCGGCGCGCTGCGCCCACATTCGCCCCGGCGTCGGGGTGGCCGCCAGCCAGAACGTCACCGATCCGCGGCTGGGTCCCGCGCTGCTCGACGCGCTGGAGCAGGGGCGCGGCGCGCGGGGAGCGCTCGAACAGGTCCGGGCCGCCGCCGCCCACGTCGAGTTCCGCCAGCTGTCCACGATCGATCCAAGCGGCGCCGGAGCCGCGTGGTCAGGCTCGGGCACCCTCGGCGTGCACGGGGAGCGGGTCGAGCCGGGCTGCGTCGCGGCGGGCAACCTGCTCGCCTCCGAGGACGTGCTGGATGCGCTCGTGTCCGGGTTCACCGCGAGCGCCGGACAGCCGCTCACCGACCGGCTGCTCGCGGCTCTGGACGCGGGCGCGCAGGCGGGTGGCGAGGCTGGACCGCTGCGCTCGGCGGGGCTGCTGGTGAGCGCCGACGTCGACTGGGCGGTCGTCGATCTGCGCGTCGACGACTCCGATGAGCCGGTGCGCGAGCTGCGGCGGCTGTGGGCGCTGTACGAGCCGCTGTGCGCCGACTATGTGACGCGCGCGCTGCACCCGGACGCCGCGCCGGCGTTCGGGGTGCCGGGCGACGAAGACCGGTGAGCGTCCCGACTGCTGTAGAACAGCGGTCGATGCGCTTCACGCTGCGCCAGCTGGAGTACTTCATCGCCACCTGCGAGGCCGGATCGGTCACCGAGGCCGCGCTCACGATCCCGGTGGCCCAGTCATCGGTCTCGGCTGCGGTGGCGCAGCTCGAGCGGGCGCTGGGCGTCCAGTTGCTCATCCGCCACCACGCCCAGGGCGTCTCGATGACCCCCGCCGGACGGGAGTTCCTGCTCCGCGCCCGCGCGCTGATCCGCGACGTCGAGCAGCTCGAGCGGTTCGCCGACGAGCTCACCGAGGGACTCTCCGGGACGCTCGACCTGGGTTGCCTGGTGACGGTGGCGCCGCTTGTCATGCCCCAGCTGTGCAACCCGTTCCTGCGGGCGCATCCCGAGGCCCGGATCGAGATGACCGAGGCCGGGCAGTCCGAGATCGTCGAACGGCTGCGCACCGGGAAGCTGTCGGTCGCGCTCAGCTACGACCTCGAGCTGTCGCCTGATCTCGGCTTCGCCCCGCTCGCCGAGCTGCCGCCCTACGCCCTGTTCGCCGCCGAGCACCCGCTTGCCGCGCGCGCGAGCGTCACCCTGCGGCAGCTCGCGCCCGAGCCGCTGGTGCTGCTGGATCTGCCGCTCAGCCGCGAGTACTTCCGGGAGCTGTTCGTGGCCGCGGGCCTGGAGGCGAACGTGGTGCGGCGCTCGCCCCATCTCGAGGTCATCCGCTCGCTTGTCGCCAACCAGTTCGGCTTCACGATCCTCAACGTGCGGGCCGCCAACGACCGCGCGCTGGACGGCCACTCGCTGGTGGCCGTTCCGATCGAGGGGCCGGCACGGCCGATGATCATCGGGCTGGTGACGCTGCAGGCGATGCGCCAGCCGCGGCTGGTGGAGGCGTTCTGCCAGTGGTGCCGCGATGCCGTCGCCGCCGGCGAGGTTCCGGCGCTGGTGGGCGCGCGATGAGCGCGCTGGGAGTGCTGGAGCGGCTGATCGCACAGCCGACGGTCGCGGGGCGCTCGAACGAGGCACTGATCGCCGAGCTCGCGGAGCGGCTGGAGGCGCTCGGCGCGCAGGTGCGGATCGTCGCCTCCACGCGCGAGGACGCGCGCAACCTCCACGCGGTGCTCGGCCCCCCCGACCAGGCGGGCGGGATCCTGTTCGCCGCCCACAGCGACGTCGTCGACGTGGAGGGGCAGCCGTGGACGCGTGACCCGTTCGCGCTCGAGGTCGACGGCGGCCGCGCCTACGGACGCGGGTCGACCGACATGAAGGGGTTCATCGCAGCGCTGGTCTCGGCGCTGGAGGACCGAGGCGAGGGGTTCGCGGAGCGCCTGCGGCGGCCTGTCCACATCGCCATCTCCAGCGACGAGGAGCTCGGATGCCGAGGGGTCGGGCCGTTGCTCGACGTGCTGGCCGAGCTGCCGGTCCGGCCTGCGTGGGCGCTTGTCGGCGAGCCCACCGAACTGCGGGTGATCGACCGTCACAAGGGCAAGGCGGCGGCGCGCGTCCAGCTCAGCGGCCTTGCCGCCCATTCGAGCGTGCCGGCGGACGGGGTCAACGCGGTCGCCCACGCCGGCACGCTCATCACGAGCCTGCTGGCGCTCGCCACCGAGCTGCGAGGAGGGCCGCTCGATCGATCCTTCCGCGCGCCGTTCTCAACGGTCGGGGTCGGCCCGGTCCAGGGCGGCGTGGCGGTGAACATCGTGCCCGACTATTGCCGGCTCGATGTGGAGCTGCGGACGGTGCCCGCCGTCGACCCCGAGGAGCTGATGGGGCGCGTCCGCGCCCTCGCCGCCGAGGCGGAGGACGCGATGAACGCGGAGCACGAGGGCTGCACGGTGACCGTCGAGCCGCTGTCGAGCTATCCCGGGCTCGCCCCGGCCGATGGCGACACCCGGGCGTGGGCCGCCCCCCTCACGGGGCTCGTGGACGGAGCGGATTGGGGCGCGGCGGACTTCGGAACCGAGGGCGGCCTCTACGCCCGGACCCTGTCGATCCCGGTGATCGTGTGCGGTCCGGGCTCGATGCGCGATGCCCACCGGGCCGATGAGTCCGTCGCTCTCGATCAGCTCGAGGCGGCCGAGACGATGATCGCGCGGCTGTGCGAAGGGCTCACCGAGCCGATCTGAGCCGGCGGTCGGATCGCGTCAGCGACGCAGCGGGCGCTCCAAGCGGGAACCCGCGTCCTCCGGTGGCCAGGTCGGCGGCGTTGAGGAACAGGTAGATCCCGAGCGCGGCGAACACGAGCACCACGTACCCCGCCGCCTTGTCCAGGCCGGTGTTCGCGTCCAGGACGCCGATCGTCCGCAGCACCAGCGCGAGCACGACGAGTGCGATCACCGCGGTGAACGCCGACGGCAACCGCAGGGTCGCGAGTGTCAGCGCGGCCATCACGACCGCCCAGCTGATCAGAAACAGGGCGACGCTCTTGGTGACGGCGCCGGCGGGGATCAGCAACCAGTTGTGGAACAGCGCGAGATCGAGGATGGAGAAGCTGATCCAGAATCCGGCGAACAAGCCGAAGATCGAGGCGACCATCGTCTGGGCCAGCGATGCCGCCCACACGGTCGACATCACCAGGCCCAGGCCCGTGGCCGCGAAGATGATCGGCACGATCGCCCCGCCGGCGCTGGCGGGCACGTACCCGACAAGCGAGAGGCCGAGCGCGATCGACCCGACGACAAAGATCGGCAGCCCGAGGATCGCCGGATCGCCGGCGGGTGTCACCTCAGAGATGGGCGCGGGCTCCGCAATCGGCGGGTCCGTGGTCAGCGTGGCCATCGTCACTCCTCCTCCAGTTGGTGACAGTGAGTCGACCACCAAGTGACAGTGCACACAAGAAACCGCGGGTTTCTGCATATGACTGGAGCCTCGTCGGGCTCCGGATGCTCAGGAGAGCGCGCCGGCCAGTGCCTCGGCGATCGGCCGCTCGCCGCCGTTGACGTACAGCACGGTGCCGGCGGAGCGGGGCTCTGAGAGGACCGCGGCCAGCACGCCCGCGACGTCGTCGCGCGTCACGTCGGCGCGGAAGGGCTCGACGTCGATGCGCACCCGGCCGGTGCCGGGCTCGTCGGTGAGGCGCCCGGGCCGGACCACCGTCCAGGCACGGTCGCTCGCCTTCACCGCCGCGTCGGCCTCGGCCTTCGCGCGCAGGTAGACGCTGAACACCTCGTCGTCGGAGGGCGGGTTCTCGGCGCCGACCGAGCTGACGATCACGAACCGCGCCACGCCGGCGTCGGAGGCCGCCTCCAACAGCGTGATCGCGCCATCGCGGTCCATGGTGACCTTGCGATCGGCGCCGCTGCCCGGTCCGGCACCGGCGGCGAACACCGCGGCGTCGCAGCCGGCCAGCGCGGCGCTCACGGCGTCGAGCCCGGCATGCTCGAGGTCGCAGATGACCGCGCGTGCGCCGAGCTGCCCGAGGTCCGGGACGTGGTCGGGATTGCGCACAAGCCCGGTGACCGCATCGCCGCGGGCAACGAGCAGGCGGATGAGCCGCTGGGCGATCTGCCCGTGAGCACCTGCGATCGCGACGTGCATACGCCGGAGGGTACTCGTAGGCTGGATGGGGAAGGCTTAACGCGTTGCTCAACTATCCTACCTCTTAAGTCGACTTACTTGGCTAGCGATCCCGGAGCCCCGAATGACCACACTCGTCCCGCCCTCGTCCACCACACCGGACCCCGTCCCGCCGCTCGCCAAGCTGGCCGACGCCGTGGCCCAGGTGCCGCTGGTCGACGGCTCGACAGCACGGTTCGTCAACCTCGACTACGCCGCCAGCGCGCCGCCGCTGGCCGCCGTGCACCGAGTGGTCACCCGGACGCTCAGCTACTACGCATCGATCCATCGAGGCCAGAGCTACCTCTCGCGCGTCTCCACCGCCGCCTACGAGCGGGCGCGGGAGACCGTCGCCCGTCTGACCGGTGCGCGGGCGGACGACGTGGTCGTGCTCACGCGCAACACCACCGATGCGCTCAACCTGCTCGCCGCGGCGGTGCCGGGACGCGTGGTGTACCTCGACATCGAGCATCACGCCAACCTCCTGCCGTGGCTGGAGTCGGTCGCCGAGTCCAGCGTGGTCCGGGCCGGCGTGACGTTCGAGGAGACGTTCGACGCGCTCGAGCGCGAGCTCGGCCGCGCGCCCGCCGCGCTGCTGGCGATCACCGGCGCCTCGAACGTGACCGGCGAGTGCCCACCGCTGGCGCGGCTCGCCGAGCTCGCCCATCGCCACGGTGCCCGGCTGGCGGTCGACGGCGCGCAGCTGGCGCCCCATCGCCGCGTCGGCATCGCGGCGACCGGGATCGATTACCTCGCGATCTCCGGGCACAAGCTCTACGCGCCCTACGGCGCCGGCGCGCTCATCGGCCGGCGGGACTGGCTCGACGAGGCCGAGCCGCATCTTCCCGGAGGCGGCGCGGTCCTCAACGTGACGCTCGAGGGCGCCGAGTGGAAGCCGAGCCCGGCGCGCCACGAGGGCGGAACGCCGAACCTCGTCGGAGCGGTCGCGCTCGCCGCCGGACTGGAGGCACTGCAGGAGCTCGGCCACGAGCGGATAGCGGCGCACGAGACCGAGCTCTACACGCGTCTGGAGCGCGGGCTGCAGGCGCTCGGGATCTCGGTGCTGCGGATCTGGCCCGAGCGCCACGACCTGGTCGCGGTCGCGAGCTTCACCGTGCCCGGCCATCGCGCCGATCTCGTCGCGGCCTACCTGTCGGCGGAGCACGGCATCGGCGTGCGCGGCGGGCGGTTCTGCGCGCACCCGCTGCTTGATCGCCTCGGCCTCGCCGACGACGGCGCGGTCAGGGTCTCGATCGGGCTCGGCACCGGTGGCGAGGACGTCGATGCGCTGCTCGCAGCGCTCGAGCGGCTCATCTCCTACGGGCCGGACTGGAAGTACGATCTCGACGACTCCGGCGAGCTGGGGCCGAGCCCGGACCCGCGGCCATCGATGGTCGACGCGGTGCTCGCCGGGCGCTTCGCGATCCTCGACTAGCTAGCGCTGCGCGTCCGCCAGCAGGTCCTCGAGCGTGAACTGCGCGTCGCGGAAGGCGGGGCCATCGTCGGCGCGCGGCCACTCGTCGAACGGCCGGTCCCAGGCGAGCTCGAGATCGTTGCCGTCGGGGTCGGAGAGGTAGACGGCGAGATGCGTCCCGTGGTCGGTGAGCTGTCGCAGCCCGACCCCGGCGTCGACGATCCGTGAGACCGTGGTGGCCAGCTGCTCGCGCGTGGAGAAGTTCAGCGCGACGTGATGCAGTCCGGTCACCCCGTCGGGCTGGGGCGGACCGCCGCGCGACTTCCAGGTGTTGAAGCCGAGATGGTGGTGGTAGCCGCCGGCTGACAGGAACAGGATGTCGCCGGTGGTGCCCCAGCCCGGGACGTCACGGGCCTCGAATACGACATCGAAGCCCATGACGCCGACGTAGAAGGCCCGGACGCGGTCGATGTCGGCGGTGCGCAGATGAACGTGCCCGACGCGCAGCAGCGGGTCGATCGGGCGCTCGGCGGCGACCGCCGGGGTGACGCTGCCCTGCGGCCCGCTCATCGTCCGACCTCGACCCGCATCCGGGTGGACCACGGGTCGTTGACCTCGAAGCCCGCCTCGGAATCGGTCGTCGCCACTCCGGCGCGCTCCAGCCGTGCGCGGACCTCGTCGACGTCGGAGCCCTGCGGCAGCCTCACGGTCCAATGGCGCAGGCCGACCGTATGGGCGGGCGGCCCGCTGACGCCGCGGCCCTGCCATACGTTGAGGCCGAGATGGTGGTGGTAGCCGCCGGCGGACACGAACGCCGCGCTGCCGAGGTTCATCTGGGTCTCGAACCCGACCAGGCCGCAGTAGAAGGCGACCGCCTCGTCGACGTCGCCGACGTGCAGGTGCACGTGCCCCATCTTCAGGCCCGGATCGACGCGCGGGGTCGGCTCCTCACCGTCGACGGTCGCCATCAGCGACGAGAAGTCGAGCGGGTCGGGGCGCCCGCCGTAGCCGAGGTCGGCCGGCCAGGCGCTGCGGGAGCGGTCCCAGGCGAGCTCGATGCCGTTGCCGTCGGCGTCAGGCAGGTAGATCGCCTCGTGGGTGTGATGGTCGGAGGCGCCCTCGATCGGCGTGCGCGTGGCGGCCAGCCGCAGTGCTGCGCGGGCGAGGGCCTCGCGAGTGGGATAGAGCAGCGCGTAGTGGTAGAGGCCGGCGTGCCGTCCGGCGGGCTTCGCCGCCGGATCCTCGTAGAGCACGACCACGGTCTCGTCGCCGTCGCCGAGCTCCGCGGTGCGGCCCTCGCTGGCGTGGACGCGCTGGCCGAGTGCGCGCTCGTACCAGGCGATCGCGCGGTCGAGGTCGGTGACGGTGAGGTGGACGGGGCCGAGGGTGAGGGCGACCGGCAATGTGGCCGGGAGGGCCGTATCAGTGGGGGAAGGAGTCAAGTTCGTCATGTCCCACAGCATGCTCCAGGCGGGCGCGATCCGGAATGGACGATGCGCGCGAGTCCATGGACGAACGCGTGGCGGTCGTTTTCCAGACGGTCTCTGAGGATCGACCAGGCCTTGCGGCTATGGGTCGCCGGAGCTCCGGCTGCGGTACTCCGAGGGGCTCTCGCCGTGGCGGCGCTTGAACGCGCGGGAGAAATACAGCGGATCGCTGAAGCCCGCGCGAAAGGCCAGCTCGCCGACGGTGAGATCGGAGAAGCGCAGGAGTCGCTCGGCCTCCAGCATCCGCCGTTCAGTGACGAGCTCCTTGGTCCCGTGTCCGGTCGCGGCGGTGAGCGCCCGCGCGAGCGCCGACTGGGGGACGCGCAGCGCCTCGGCGTAGTGCGCGGCGTCGCCGTGGCGGGCGAAGTCACGCTCGAGCAGGCCGATGAAGCGCCGGTAGAGCGCCATCGCCGGGTCGCCGCCGTCGTGGCGCTCAGTGCGGGTGGCGTCCTGCCAGCGGTCGAGCCAGAGGACGAGCACCGCCAGCAGGTGGCGCTCGGAGTCGAGACTGCGCCCGTCGGGCGGGCGGCCGCTCTCTGCCGCGAGCATCTCGATCAGCGCGTCCAGGCGGTCGGCGTCCCCGGCGGGGACGGGTACCGAGGGCGGCGCGCTCGCGCCCGGTGACCAGCTGCCGCGCAGCGCGGCGGCGCCGCGGTCGTCGAGCAGCTCGTCACCGAACCGGACGACCGCCCCGGACAGATGCTCTCCGCGCTCGAACACGTGGATCTGACCGCGCCCGATCACCGTCAGTGTCCGGGCCGTCACCGAAGAGGGCGTGCCGTCGATCCGGTGCAGGCCCTCGCCCTCCCGGGTCCAGACGAGCTCGTGATAGTCGTGGCGGTGCGGGGTCCGCGCGCCGCGGTCGGTGACCTCGCCGAAGCTCGCGTCTCGCAGCCAGACAACCTGCAGCGGCGGTCCCGACGGGGCGAGGCTGTCGATGGAGAGCTCGCGGCGGTCGGCCGGGGGCGGGGTCACGGGCGGGAACAGTACGCCCGCCGTGAACGCGGCAGGGCCGCTGAACGCGACAGGGCCGCTGGCCGCGGTGCGCACGCCGTGGCCGCGGTAGGCACGCCGCGGCCGCCGGTCCGCCATGGCCCAAGATGAGAATTCACCAGGGGTCCACGTGAGAGTTCCCTACGGATCCGGGCCATCCGGCGCCGGGAGCCATGCGGGTGTCTACCGTGGCTCGCGGGGGCCGTGTCCGAGAGGAGCTCGATGTCCGCGAAGTCAACGTCGGTCCCCGTTCTCGCCGTGTGCGTCGTCGCGCTCGGCCTCACGGGGTGCGGCTCAAGCCGCCCGGCGACCTCGCCCGCGCTGCGGCGCGCCGCGCACGTCTCCGGCGCGGTCGAGGCATGGGGCCGCTTCGGCGGTGGCGGCGGGCGCAGCCGGGTGACCACGATGCCGAAGGGCACCGGTATGGGCGCCAGCGTCGGCCCGGTGCGGACGCGGCCGACGATCGTGACCGGCGTCCGCGGGACGGTGCGCCAGATCTCCACCTCGAACTCCGACGGCTACGCGCTCAACCGGACCGGTGCGGTGTACGCCTGGGGCGCCGGCGCGCAGGGAGAGCTCGGCGACGGGTCCGCTGCCGAAGTGTCGCTCAACGCGGTCCGCGTCCGCTTCCCCGCCGGGGTCAAGATCGCGTCGCTGCCAAACCCGATGCCGTTCGACGGCGGGATGGCGATCGACACGCACGGCCGGGTGTGGGCGTGGGGCAACGACATGAACCAGGAGTTCTGCCTGCCGCATCCGGCGCTGCTCGACACGCCGGTGAAGGTGCCGCTGTCCCACGTGACGCTCGCCGTCGGCGCCGCGCGCCACGCGACGTATGACGCCGGGGGTCGGATCGTCAGCTGCGGTCTGGGGGACTTCGGCCAGCTCGGCAACGGCACGACCGGCCTGCGCTCGCAGACGGCGACACCGGTCGCGGTGCGCGGGCTGCCGGCCGGACGCGTGACCGCCCTCACTGCCGCCTACGGCGACGCGGGCGCGTTGATGGCGGACGGGACCTACTACGACTGGGGCACCAACGCCGACGGCCAGCTGGGCAACGGCGCGACGACCGAGAGCGACACGGCGGTGAAGGTGGCACTTCCCGGCCCGGTGCGGTCGGTGTCGATGGGTGGAAGCCTCGCCAACAACGGCCAGACGATGGCACTGCTGTCCAACGGCGCTCTGTGGGAATGGGGCGCCGGGGCGGCCGGCCAGCTCGGCAACGGCTCGACCGCCAACCGACCGCGCCCGTTCCGTCTGTCGGAGCCCGCCGGGGCGCATTTCGTGACCGTCAGCTCCGGCGGCCAGACCGATTACGCGATCGACCAGCGCGGCCGTCTGTGGTCCTGGGGCGGAGATACCGAGGGCGACGTCGGCCGCGGGGCGACCGGCGGACCGGTCACCCGCCCGGTCGCACACGTGGTCCGGGTCTCGCAGATCTCCGCCACCGCGCACGACGCGGCGATCGTGACCGCGAGGCGTCGCTAGGCACCGCGCGAGCCGTCGCGCGCCGGCGAGGCTCGCCGGCCCCGCGCGGAGAGTCGCTCGCCCCGCGAGGGGCGCCGGCGGCTGCCAGGCGACGCCGACGGCTACTAGGCGACGCCGGTGACTACCAGGCGACGCCGACGCGCTCGCGGGCGTGCTCGCCGCTGTCGACCAGGTCCGCGATCGCGATCGCGTAGTCCTCGGCGGAGATCTCGCTCTTGCCGGAGTCGTCGGTGATCAGCTGGTCGCCACCGAGCCGGTAGCTGCCGGTGCGCTCTCCGGGGTGGATGAACGCGGCCGGGCTGACGTAGGTCCAGTCGAGGTCGTCGACGCCGCGGTAGACCTCGAGCGCCTCCGCCCCCTGTGTCGCCTCCCCCTTCCACTCCTCCGGGAAGTCCGGGGTGTCGAGCAGCCGCCCACCGCCGGCGACCTGGAGGCTCGCCGCACCGCCGACGACCAGGAGCCGCTTCACCCCGGCTTGTCGCAGACCGTCGAGCAGTGAGTGCGCGACATCGGAGAGCGTGTAGTCCGCGCCGCGATTGGAGATGGCGCACACGACCGCGTCGGCGCCCTGCACCGCGGCCGCGACCTGGGCCGCGTCGGTGATGTCGGTTCCGCTCGAGCGGCTCACGCCGGCGACCTCATGGCCGCGGCCTGAGAGCTCGGTGGCGATGCAGCTGCCGATCATGCCGTTGGGTCCGAACAGGACGATCCTCATCAATTCTCCTTGTCGCTGTTGATCACGCATCAATCGTGGCGTGGGGATTGCTCACAGCCTAGACATCGCCGCCGGGGGTGTCTTGAGTCACACCATCGAAGCCGTGTCCCGCCGGTGCTGAAAGACCGAAATACGTCACGTCACTAAACTGCACAGGTGTCATGGCCAGACTCGTAATAAGGGTCACAGCGCGCCGTAGTGATGTTGACTTCACCTCACCGTGCGGGGGCTATCCCCGCCGGCCTGCTACTTCACGGATGACAGCGGCAACGCGGTGTCATCGATCACCATTCCGTCCCGTGGTGGGGCAGACGCGATGTACTGCATGCAGTACATCGCCAACGGCCACGTGTCGCGCAACGCCGCACACGTGAACGGAGACGACCGCGTCCCTCGGGGCGCGGTCCTCGCCGCGCCCCCGGGTCAGCGCGTGCGTGACAGAGCCGGGGCGGCCAGCCCGCCGTAGAGCTCCGGACGGCGATCGGTGAGCAGCGGATAGGTCCGCGCATCCTGCTGCGCGCGCAGCGCGTCGACGGCGCCGAGGTCGAGATCGACGACGCGCAACTCCTCCTCGGTTCCGAGCTCGACCACGGTCTCACCAAGTGGATCGATCACCTGGCTGGCGCCGAGGAACCGCAGATCGCCGACCGGCCCGCACTGGTTGACGGCGACGAGGTAGGCGACGTTCTCGACCGCCCGCGCCGCGACGACACGGCGCATGACGAAGCCCCGCGCGATCTCCCAGGCCATCGGCACGAGGACGACCCGTGACCCCGCCAGGACGATCGACCGGATGGCTTCCGGGAAGGCGAGGTCATAGCAACAGCCGAGACCGATGATGCCGTCGGGATCCGGCGCGAACGCGGTACCCGGCGTGAAGATGCTCCGCTCCTTGACGTCCATGTGGGTCTTGGCATAGATGAGGCGCTGGGCTGCGTGGCGCTCCCACAGGATCGCGTTGACCAGTCCTCCGCCACCGCGCAGCGGCGCGCCGTAGACGATGTCGACGCCGAGCCGGGCCGCGTCCCGGGCGAGGGTCGTGCACGCCGCCTGCACGTCGTCGAGCAGCCGCTCGTCGTACTGCTCCGGGCTCAGCAGATATCCGCTGAGCGAGAGCTCGGGAAAGCAGGCGAGCGAGGCGCTCTGGCTCGCCGCGCGATCCAGCATTGCGCGCAGCCGCGCCAGGTTCCCCGCGACGTCTCCGAGCTGCGCCCCGAACTGCCCGAGAGCGATCCGCAGAGTCGGGGCTGCCATCGGCCGATCATACGGCCAGCGGGCAATGTCAGACATCCGGATGGATCCGGGGAGATCCTGTAGACGGGGCCGCACGGGCCGCCGGCGGTCAGCGCCGCAGCGGGACCGCGACCGGCCGAATCGGCGAACCGGTCGCGCCCCGCAGCTTCAGCGGGAACGCCAGCAGCGCGAACTCGTAGACCCGCTCGGCGGCGATCTGCTCGAGATCGAGGACCTCGATGATCTGCGCGCCCGCGGTGGCGAACATGTAGCAGTGGACCGGCACGAATGTGTCGGGCTCCTCGTGGGGCGCGACGTCCATACTCACGGCGTCCGTCCCGATGCACATCGCGCCGACGTCCTCGCACAGGTACCGCGCGCCGGCGACGCCCAGCCCGGGGTTATCGGGGATGTAGGTGTCGAAATCCGGCCAGCAGGTCATCCGTCCGGTGCGCAGCAGCACGACATCACGCGGCTGAAGGACGGTGCCCTGCTCACGCGCCGCGGAGCGGAGGTCGTCCGGCGTGATCACATGACCCGCAGGTAGGCAGTCGACCCCGTGCAGGCCGGCGATGTCGAGCAGGACCGCGCGGGCGATCAGCGGCGGGTACTTCTCGACGCCGCCCTTGAGCCAGACGCGGCTGCCGAGGTCCTTCTCGGCGGTCCATCCATTCCAGAACATCCCGAAGTAGCCAAGGTGGTTGAGCGTGTCCAGGTGGGTCCCGGTGTGGATGTACATGTGGATGGAGTCACCGCAGTAGCTGTACTTCTCGTGCACCTCGGGCCCCGCGCCGGACAGGTTGTCGTTGATCGAGCCCTGGGGCGTGTGGGTCATCCAGATCTCGTACTTCGGGTCGTGGGCGGCGGCCCACGAGGGCATGCCGAAGAAGTACTCAATCCCGAGGTCGAAGACGGCGCGCCCATCGAGGTGCTCGAGCACCGCGCGCTGGGACTCCGCGGTGATCCAGTTCATCCGCCCGATCTCGTCGTCCGGCCCCCAGGGGCTCTTGGACACCTGTACCCCGTCGCGCTCCAGCAGCGGCTCGTACTGCGTCTCAGGCTGCGGCTCTGTGCTCACGTGCCTCTCCTCGCGATCGGTGCAGGGCGCGGACATCATAACGGCGGCGGCCCAATGTCAGACGTTTACGCCGGCACTCCTCGGTACGCTCGACCCAATGCCCGATCCTCCGCTCTCGACCGCCACCGACGACGACGAGCCGGCGGTCCGGGCCGCGATCCGCGAGCTGTGCGGATCGTTCGGGCCCGAGTACTGGCGGGACCTTGAGCCCGACCTCTATCCGCAGGAGTTCGTCCAGGCGCTGACCGCCGCCGGCTGGCTGGCTGCGCTGATCCCCGAGGAATTCGGCGGCGCCGGCCTCGGGCTCGGCCTGGCGAGCGTCATCCTCGAGGAGATCAACGGATCCGGAGGCAGTGCCGCGGCGTGCCATGCCCAGATGTACACGATGGGGGCCGTGGTCCGACACGGCAGCCCCGAGCAGAAGGCGCGCTACCTGCCCGCGATCGCGGCGGGCGAGCTGCGGCTGCAGGCGTTCGGCGTGACCGAGCCGACGGCGGGATCGGACACAACCCACATCGCCACCGCGGCCACGCGAACTGCGACCGGCTGGGTGCTGCGCGGGCAGAAGGTGTTCACCTCGCGCGCGGCCCACTCCGATCTGATGCTGGTGCTGGCCAGGACAACTCCGCTTGACCGGTGCGAGCGTCCGGCCGAGGGCCTCTCGCTGTTCCTTCTGGACATGCGCGAGGCGACCGCGGGCCTCATGATCCGTCCGATCGCGACGATGAGCAACCACGCCACCACCGAGGTGTTCTTCGACGATGTGCCGCTGGCCGAGGATGCGCTGATCGGGGAAGAGGGGAGAGGGTTTCGTCACATCCTCGACGGGCTCAACGCGGAGCGGATCCTGATCGCCGCCGAGTGCGTCGGCGACGGGCGCTGGTTCGTGAGGACCGCCAGTCGGTACGCGACCGATCGCGTGGTCTTCGGTCGTCCGATCGGCGCCAACCAGGGGGTTCAGTTTCCGATCGCGCGCGCCCACGTGGCGGTCGAGGCGGCCGACCTGATGCGCCGGCGCGCGGCGCGCCTGTTCGATCAGGGGTCGGCGTGCGGCGCCGAGGCGAACATGGCCAAGCTGCTGGCCTCGGAGGCGTCTTGGGAGGCTGCCAATGCATGCCTGGATGCCCATGGCGGATGGGGCTTCGCGGTCGAGATGGACGTCGAGCGGAAGTTTCGCGAGACGCGGCTGTACCAGACGGCACCGGTCGCCAACAACCTGGTGCTGGCCCACATCGGTCATCACGTTCTGAAGATGCCCCGCTCCTACTGACGCCGCCGCGGGCCGGCGCTGCCGATCAGGCCGAGGTCGGGGCGGGGGTCGTGGGGAAGCGCCAGACCTTGCGGTACGTGACGCTCAGGTAGTCCAGATGATCGCTCATCAGCCGGGCGACGGCCTCCTCGTCTCCGGTCTCCAGGCTGGCGACCAGCGCCCGGTGATCGTCGTTGACGTGATCGTGGAAGCGCCGGGGCAACGTCCCGCGCTTGAGGCTGGTCTGCAGCACCGAGAAGACGGGCTGCGCGCAGATCGACAGCAGCATGTTGCCCGAGGCCTCCACCAGCCTGGAGTGGAAGTCCTTGTTGTAGTTGAACTGCTCTTCGCGCTCCAGCGGTCCATCTGGGATCGCAGCGCGCAGCCGCTCAAGATCTGACTCGGTGCAGCGCGTAGCGGCGAGCCGCGCGGCCGGTACCTCCAGGAGCTTGCGGGCCTCCAGGAACTCGTCGAGTCCGACGTGCTCGGTCTGGCTGAGCAGGCTGATGTTGGCGCGCAGGAACTCAGAGATGTGATCCGCGGTCGGCACGGTGACAAAGCTGCCGCCGTTGGCGCCCTTGGTGGTGCGGATCAGCGACAGCGCCGACAGCTCGCGCAGCGCCTCGCGGATGGTCGGCCTGCTGACGCCGAACTGCGCGGCGAGCGCCGCCTCGTTGGGAAGTCGGTGACCCGGCGGCAGATCGCCGGACACGATCAGTTCCCGCAGCTGATCTGCGACCTGCTCATATGCCTTCCTGACCCGGCGGACCGGGACAACCCTGCCATTTCTGTCTGCCACCGGGCCAGAGTACGTGGTCAGGAGATGTCAAACAACTTCCGCGGCGCGCTCGGCGAAGCGACGCCGGACGAGCGGAGGGTCGACGAACGGGCTCGGTCCAGGCCAGGCGGGCTCGTCGATCCGCGCGATCAGGATGGCGGGCCGCGGCAGCGCCACCGCTGCCTGCGAGACCTCCGTGGGCGTGCGCGCCTCGGCGCAGCTCACGCCCGGCAGCGCTCCCGCGACCGCCCGCGTCGCCCCCGCAGCGATCAGCTCCTGGCCGCCGGTGATCGAGTAGCGGCCGTCGTCGAGGACCAGCGCGAGCAGGTTCGCCGGCCGGACGCCGCTGAGCGACCACAGCGCGCCGGCTCCCATCACGAGGTCGCCGTCGCCGAGGATGGCCACGACCTGTCGCTGCGGTCTCGCCTCCGCCACCCCGAGCGCGACCGCCAGCCCACAGCCCATCGCTCCCCCGAGATAGAGGTGCGCGCCATCCTCGGACGCCAGGCGCAGCGCCGACGTCGCCGTGCCCAGGGAGGAGACGAAGAGCGCCTCGCGGCACTCCGAGTGGATCGCGCCGACCGCATCACTCGGCTTCACGGCCGCCTCCCAGGATCGGATCGAGGATGAGCGCCGCGCCGGTTCCGGTCCGATAGGCCAGGGTGAGCACGCCGGCCATCATCGGACGAGCGGCGCCGGGGTCGGTCAGCGTGAACGTCTGGACGGACATCGCCTCCAGGAGCGCCGGAGTGGCGCGTCCCATGGGCACCTGGGCGGGGTTGGCCTCGCCGAGCGTTCCCCGCATCGAGATCACCATCGGGATCGCGAGGCCGTAGGGCTGACACAGCGATCCGATCACGTTGAGGGCGTTGCCGAGGCCCGAGCACTGCATCAGCACCATCGCCGAACGGCCGGCCGCCAGGCACCCGGAGGCATAAGCCAGACACTCCTCCTCGCGGGTCAGCGCTCGGATGGCCGGTCCCTCCGTCGCCTCCAGTGCCGCGATGATGCCGCGCAGGCGGGCATCGGGGACATAGGCGACGTGCTGCACCCCTTCGCCGCGGATCGCAGTCGCGATCTCGTCTTGCCACGCGAGTCGCACGAGAGCTGGCGGTGGGGCCGCGGACGATGGTGCTCCGTTGCCTCGCATCGCGGCGTGATCATATATGTCTAACACCCGCCCTGCGCGTTTACAGCTCGGGCCTAGCGCTCGATCGCTACAAATGTCAGACTTACGGCATGAGTCTGCCTCTTGATGGTGTGCGGGTGATCTCGGTGGAGCAGTTCGGGGCTGGGCCGTGGGCGACGTTGCAGCTGGCCGATCTCGGTGCGGAAGTGATCAAGATCGAGGATCCGACGACGGGCGGCGACGTCGGGCGCTACGTGCCGCCCTACCAGGAGGACGAGGACTCACTGTTCTTCGAGACGTTCAACCGGGGCAAGGAGAGCATCGCGCTCGACCTGCGCAAGCCGGCCGCCCGGCCGGTTCTGGAAGACCTCATCCGGCAGTCACACGTCGTCTTCTCCAACCTACGCGGCGACCAGCCCCGCAAGCTCGGACTGCGCTACGAGGACCTCCAGGAAGTCAACCCGCGGATCGTCTGCTGCTCGCTGTCGGGGTTCGGGATGACCGGCCCGCGTGCTGCGGAGGGCGGATACGACTACGTGATGCAGGGGCTCGCCGGATGGATGCGGTTGACCGGTGAGCCCGACGGCCCACCGACCAAGTCCGGGCTCTCGCTCGTCGACATCATGGCCGGTTACGTGGCTGCGCTGGCGATTGCGATCGGATTGCGCAAGGCGGACCGCGACGGAGTCGGGTGCGACTGCGACATCTCGCTGTTCGACACCGCGCTGGCGGGCCTGAACTACGTGGGGACATGGGCGGCGACGCGCGGCTACGTGCCGCCGCGGCGTGCCAACTCGGCACACCCGTCGATCGTCCCGTTTCAGAACTTCGCCACCGCCGACGGATGGATCGTGATCGCCTGTCCCAAGGACAGCTTCTGGCAGGCTCTGTGCGAGGCGGTGGAGCGGCCGGATCTGGCGGCCGACCACGGCTATGGCGACTTCGCCGGGCGAGACCAGCATCGCGACGATCTGCTCAGCGAGCTCGACGCGATCTTCGCCACCAGGACGACCGCCGAATGGATCGCGCGGTTGGCGCCACACGGCATCCCGTGCGCGCCGGTGAACGACGTTCTGGAGGCGTTCGCCGACCCGCAGGTGCACGCTCGCCAGTCGATCGTGGAGACCGCGCACGAGCGCCTGGGCACGGTCCGGACGGTTGCGACGGCCGTCCGGGTGGGCGACGAGCGCCGGCCGCCGCAGCGCGGGCCTCGCCGGGGTGAGCACACGACGGCGTGCCTGCGACTGATCTGCGGCTACTCCGACGAGCGCCTGGCCGAGCTCGACGGTCAGGGCGTGTTCGGTGACTCGGCTGCCAACCTGGACAGTCGCTCCGCGCCGGAGCGGATCTCCGCGACCGAGGGGCAGCTGTAGGAGAGAGTCGCAGCCCGGGCGCCCCTCAGCTCTCGCCGGCGGGTGCCGGCGAGGACGGTGACGCCTGAGGCCGCTGCGCGACGAGCGAACGAGGTGCGGCCGCCGCGGCAGACCCTTCGCCAACCCCGGTGTCAAGCACGCAAATCGCTAGTCTCTGCAGCGGCGTGCGACCTCTCGGTGCGAATGTCTGACATTGGGACCGGCGAGTGCGCGGTGGCCGACCTGATGGCGGCTCCCGCGGCCGGCGCATTCTTCTGCGACGACCAGGCGGCGATCAAGGCAGGCGCGGTGCACGACGGGTTCGCCATCGCCGGGGAGCCGGTCACGCCCGGGTATCGCGCGATCCGCGAGCCGGCCGAGGCGGTGTGCGTGATGCTCCGGCTCAGCGACGGACAGATCGCGCACGGGGACTGCGTCGCCGTGCAGTACAGCGGTGTCGGCGGACGCGACCCGCTCCTGCGCAGCGGCGCGCTGGCGCCGGTGCTGGAGGGCGACGTGCGTGAGGCCCTCCTCGGGCGCGAGGTGGGGTCGTTTCGCGAGATGTCCTCGCTCGTCGACGAGCTCGTCGCCACGGTTCCCGGATTCGGGACGGCCGCCGCGTACGGGCTCTCCCAGGCGCTGCTGGCGGCAGCGGCCCACGCCGGCGGGCTGACGATGGCGCGGACGATCCAGCGAGACTGGGCACTCGATGCTCCGCTGCGCCCGATCCCGATCTACGCGCAGTGCGGGGAGCAGCGCTACGACAACGTCGACAAGATGATCCTGCGCGAGGTCGACTCGATCCCGCATGGGCTGATCAACAACCCGGCGCTCGTCGGCGAGCGGGGCGAGACGCTCGTCGAGTACGTCTCCTGGGTCCGCCGGCGCGTGCTGCAGCTGCGCCGCCACGCCGGTTACGTGCCCGTGCTGCATTTCGACGTCTATGGAGTCGTCGGCCTGGTCGCCGAGCAGCGGATCGATGAGATCGCCGAGATCGTCCGCGCGATGGAGGAGGCGGCGCGGCCGTTTTCGCTGCGCGTCGAGCATCCACTGGATGCGGGCAGCCGGGCCGGTCAGATCGAGCGGATGGCGCTGTTGCGCCACCGGCTGCGCGAGCTCGGCAGCGAGGTGCAGCTGGTCGCCGACGAGTGGGCGAACACGGTGCAGGACATCCGCGAGTTCAACCGCGCGGGGGCGGCGGACATGATCCAGATCAAGACGCCGGACCTCGGCGGGCTGCACAACAGCATCGAGGCGGTGCTCGACTGCCACCGCCACGGGGTGCTCGCCCACATCGGGGGGTCGTGCTGTGAGAGCGACCGCTCGGCCCGCGCGAGCGTCCATGTCGCGCTGGCGACCGGCGCCGACCAGATCCTCGCGAAGCCGGGCATGGGGGTCGACGAGGGGCTCTCGATCGTCGCCAACGAGATGTCACGCACGCTGCGCCTGGAGGCCGGGGAGCCGTCGCGCTGATGGGTGATCAGGGCGGGTCCGCGCCGTTGCCCACGCTCGACGGCCCCTGGTTCGATGAGCTGTCGGTCGGCGATGTCTTCGCCGACGCCCCCGGGCTGACGCTGACCGACGCCCATGCCGCCGTGCACCAGGCGATCGCCGGCGATCGGATGAAGCTCGCGCTCGACCTGGCGTTGTCCCGGGCGGTGCTGGGCGCCGACCGGATCCTCGCCCACCCCGCGCTGGCCTGGGATGTCGCCATCGGGCAGTCGACGACCGTCACCGGACGGGTGATCGCCAACCTCTTCTACCGCAACCTGATCTTCCACCGGGCGGTGCTGATCGGTGACACCCTGCGGACGCAGACCGAGGTCGCCGCGCTGCGTCAGACCTCACACCGGCCCGGAGTGCCCGCGCGCGGGCTGGCCCTGCTGCACGTGACCACCTCCGATCAGGACGGGCGAACCGTGCTCGACTTCCATCGCTGCGCGATGTTGCCGCTGCGCGATCCCGAGGGCGAGACCGGGGCGTCCGACGCGCTCGAGCCCGTCCCATCGCCCGGCGCCGGCCCGGCGACGTCCGCCCGCGGATGGGACCTGGGGCCGCTGCGCGACGTCACGCCGGGCGCGGTCTCATTTGCCCAGCTCACCCCGGGAGCCAGGTGGCGCCCCGACGGCGGCGATGTGGTGAGCAGCGCGCCCGAGCTCGCCCGGCTGACGCTGAACGTCGCCGGCGCCCACCACGACGCCTGGCGGCCCGGCGGCGAGGGGCGGCGGCTGGTGTACGGCGGGCACGCGATCGCGCTCGCCGCGGCGCGTACCGCTCGCGCGCTGCCGACCCTCGCGACGATCCCCGCCTGGCACAGCTGCGATCACCTCGGGCCCGTCCACGAGGACGACACCCTCTACACCGACCTCGAGCTCGAGCGGATCGAGCCGTTGGCGGAGGGAGGCGGGATTGCTCACCTGCGCGCCCGGGTGGCGGCGGTCGCCGGTGGGCGGGACCCCCGCGACGTCCTTGACTGGCGCTTTGCCGCCGTGATCGCATGACCCCCGGAGACGTGTGATGGCGCTGATCAATCTGAGCAGCGACACCCAGACGCGACCGACACCGGCGATGAGGCGGGCGATCGCCGAGGCCGAGGTCGGCGACGAGCAGCGCCGGTTGGATCCCACGACGACCAAGCTCGAGCTGCGCGTCGCCGAGTTGCTCGGCCACGAGGCGGCGGTCTTCCTGCCCAGCGGCAGCATGTGCAATGAGATCGCGTTCCTCGTCCACATCGGGCGCGGCGGTGACGAGCTGCTGCTCGACGGCTCGGCGCATCCGATCGTGGCCGAGGCGGGAGGTCCGGCACGTCTGGCCGGCGCGATGATCCACGTCCTCGACGGCGCCGGCGGCATCTTCACGCCCGAGCAGCTGGCGGCGGCGATCCAGCCGCCGGGCAGTCGTTACTCACCCCGGTCGCGACTGGTGTCGGTGGAGCAGACCACCAACCACGGCGGTGGACGGGTCTGGCCGCTTCAGACCATCCGCGGGGTCCTGGAGGTCGCTCGCCGCCACGGGTTGCGGACGCATCTGGACGGTGCTCGGCTGATGAACGCGGTCGTCGCCTCGGGCGTGCCCGCGCATGAGTACGCCGGCCAGTTCGACTCGGCGTGGCTCGACTTCAGCAAGGGGCTGGGCGCTCCGGTCGGCGCGGTGCTCGCCGGATCGGGCGAGTTCATCGAGGAGGCGTGGCGGTTCAAGCAGATGCTGGGAGGGGCGCTGCGGCAGTCGGGCATCCTGGCGGCGGCCTGCCTGCACGCGCTCGATCATCACGTCGAGCGGCTCGCCGACGATCACGCACGTGCGCGGCGCCTGGCCGAGTTGCTGGCGGCGGCGCCGGGGATCGAGATCGAGCCCGCGCAGGTCGAGACGAACATCGTCATCTTCGAGGTGGCAGACGCCGCGGAGCTGGTGGCCGGTGTGGCCGGTGAGGTGGAGCTCATGGCGCTTGACGCGCACCGGGTCCGGGCGGTCACCCACCTCGATGTCGACGATCAGCAGATCACGCGGGCCGCGGCGGCGATCGAGCAATGGTGCGCGCGGGGCGCCTGACCGGCGCCGGCCCCGCCTGACCGGCCCGGCTCCGGCTCCCGCCTGTCCGGCCCGGCTGTCCGGCCCCTGCTGTCCGGCCTAACCGGCCGCAGCCCCAGCGAGGCTCAACGCGACGGCGACCGCCGCCTGCGCGTGCAGCACGGTCGTGTCGAACACCGGGACCGGCGCCGCGTCCGCGGTCAGGAGCATGCCGATCTCGGTGCAGCCGAAGATGATCCCCTGCGCGCCCCGTCCGACCAGTTCGGCGATGATCCGCTGGTACTCGTGCCGTGATCGTTCGTGGATCTCCCCGAGGCACAGCTCGCCGAAGATGATGTCGTGAACGATGCGGCGATCTGCCTCGCCGGGTGTCATCACCTCCAGCCCGTGCCGGCTCTGCAGCCGATCGAGGTAGGCACCGGGCGCCATCGTGTACTCCGTTCCCAGCAGCCCGACGCGACGGAGCCCACGCTCGTGCACGGCGTCGGCCGTGACGTCGGTGACGTGCAGCAGCGGCGCGTCGAGGCCGGCGACGATGGCGTCGGCCACGCGGTGCATGGTGTTGGTGCAGAGCACCACGACTCCGGCGCCCGCCGAGGTCAGGGCCCGCGCCTCCGCGGCCAGGATGGCGCCGAGCTCGTCCCACCGGCCCTGCTGCTGCAGCGGCTCCACGGTTGCGAAGTCGACGGATCGCACCAGGCAGTCGGCCGAGTGCAGACCGCCTAAGTGCTCGCGCACCGCCTGGTTGATCAGCCGGTAATACACCGCTGTCGACTCCCAGCTCATCCCTCCGAGCAGCCCGATCCGGGCCATATGCGGGGGCGGAGCGGACCGCAGGTCAGACATCGAACGATTTATACCCGCCGTCCGCAATCCGCCGTATCCAGGCGACTTCACCCCGCTCGACGGCTGGATTTGAGTCACTCGCGCTTGCTCCCCGAGCCGAGATTCGGTATTAAGTCAGACATTCAGCAAGACGGGCTGGACATGAGGAGCCGTCTCGCGCCAAGAGGGTGGACCACGAGGAGGAACACACATGTCGGTTGACGGTTCGGCCGTCGGGGGCGCGGCCACTGGGACAGACGAGCCTCAGCGGCTGCAGCGGGGGCAGCTGACGCTGCCCAACTGCATCGCGCTGTCCGCGGCGGTCATGGCGCCGGTGATCGCCGTCATCCTCAATGCGCCCGCGGCGGCTGCGAACTCCCAGGGAGCATTGCCGCTGTCGTTCCTGGCGGCGTTCATCGGGACGGCGTTCGTCGCCAACACGGTCGTCCAGTTCGCCCGCCGGCTCCCGTCCAGCGGGCTGTTCTACAACTACTGCAGCCACGCCCTGGGCGGCGGCGCGGGCTTCTACACCGGGTGGCTGTACTTCGCCGCCTACATCCTGCTGGCGATCGGCCTGTTCACCGCCAACGGCGCGTTCCTGCACAGCTACCTGACCAGCGAGTTCAGCGTCAGCATCCCGTGGTGGCTGCTGAGCCTCGCGCTCATGTCGCTGGTGTACGTCCTGTCGCTGCGCTCGATCAAGGCGTCGGTCCGCGTCGACCTGACCCTGCTCGGCTTCGAGATGCTCGTCTTCTCGATCCTGGCGATCATCGCGATCGTCAAGGGCGGTGACGGCAACACCCTGCACTACTTCTCGCCGGGAGCATCCTCGAAGGGGGTGAGCGGCGTCGGGCTCGGCGCGGTGTTCGGGATCCTGTCGTTCATCGGCTTTGAGTCGGCGGCCGTGCTGGGGGAGGAGACGCGAAATCCACGACGCGCCATCCCCACCGCGGTGATCGGCGCCACCGTCATCATCGGCGTGTTCTACGTCTTTCAGATGTACGCGCTCTCGGCCGGGTCGCATCTGAACAGCGCCTCCGGCCTCAAGGCGTTCCTGGCCGACCCGACGCCGTTCCCGGAGCTCGCTCGCCGGTACGCCAACTGGATGACGAACATCATCGACATCGCCGGCGTGCTGGGGCTCTTCTCGTGCTTCCTGGCGGTGCAGAATGCGACGGTGCGCGTCATCTTCTCGATGGGCCGGGACAAGGTGCTGCCGGGAGTGCTGGGCTCGGTGCACAGGCGCTTCCACTCGCCCCACATTGCGATCTACACGCTCACGTGTCTGTCGATAGCGGCGGGGATCGGTCTCAGCGCATGGCTCGGGTCCGGGCTCACCGACGTCTATGGCTGGACGGGCTCGATCGGGACCGTGGCGATCGTGCTCGTCTACATGCTCGCCAACGTCGGCCTGATCAAGTTCTTCTGGCGTGATCCGGAGCGGAGCATCTTCAAGCACGTGGTCGCGCCGATCCTGGGGATCGTGTTCCTCGCCTATCCGCTGTACTCGACCGCAAAGCCCGGGCAGTCCTACCCCTACAACCTCGTGTTCTGGATCGTGCTCGGCTGGCTGATCCTCGGCCTGTTCGCCTACTACTACCTCAAGGCCAAGGCTCCGGAGAAGCTGGCGGCGGTGGGTCGTGTCCTGGCCGAGGACGAGGAGGAGCTCGCCGAAGGCAAGCTCCCGTCGGATCCCACCGCCCCGATCTCCATCTCCTGAGGGGCCGCCCGTGATCGAGGTCGACGGAAAGCTGGTGTTCACCGAGCTGCAGGAGCTCGTCGACCCCGAGCACACGGCGCTCGTCGTGGTGGACATGCAACGGGATTTCTGCACCCCGGCGGGCAGGTTCGCCCAGCTCGGCGTGGATATCTCGATGTATCCGCCGATGGTCCCGCGGCTCGTGCGCCTGGTGGACAGCGCGCGCGCCGCGGGAGTGCGCGTCGTCTACATCCTGATGACCACGCTGCCCGGAGGCGCGAGCGATTCGCCGGCGCAGATCCGCTTCAACATGCGCATGCAGGCCTCGACCGACGGCGCGCCGCTGCACTACACGCCAGACGGATCCGAGGGCCAGCGCCTGATCCCGGAGCTGACCGTCCACGACTCGGACCTGGTGGTCAGGAAGTACCGATCGAGCGGGTTCTGGGGGACCAACCTCGACATGCTGCTGCGCAGCAACGCCATCCAGACGGTGGTGGTCAGCGGCTGCACGACGGAGGGCTGCGTGGAGTCGACCGCCCGTGACGCCATGTTCAACGACTACTACGTGGTCGTCGCCGAGGACTGCGTCGCCAGCGACGATCGCGCGCAGCACGATGCCTCGCTGTTGCTCATGCGACACCGGTTCGACATCGCAGACTCGGACGAGCTTGTTCGCGAGTGGGCGCGTGCATCCACGGCAACTGCCCACGAGACGTAACCCGACACCCGACAGCGAGCGAGAGGAAGTCGATATGAACAGGTTGCGCGACCGGGTCGCGATCGTGACCGGAGGTGCCCGCGGGATCGGCGGGGCGATCGCCTCGGCCTTCGCCGAGGAGGGCGCGGACATCGTCATCGCCGACCTGCTCGGCGAGGACGTCGCCGCCCCGGTGCTGGAGTCGATCGCCAGGTCGGGCCGCCGCGGGGTCGTCGTGCCCACCGACGTCAGCGACGCAGCGCAGGTGGAGCAGATGGTGCGGCGCGCCCAGTCGGAGTTCGGGCACGTCGACATCCTGGTCAACGACGCCGGCACCTTCAGCCAGGTGTTCTTCCACGAGCTGACCGTCGAGGCCTGGGACCACGTGATCGGCGTGAACCTGCGCGGTTGCTTCCTGTGCACCCGCGCGGTCATCACCGAGATGCTCGAGCGCGGCAGCGGCGTGATCATCAACGTCGCGTCACAGCTGGGCCAGATCGGGGGCACGGAGATGGTGCACTACAGCGCGAGCAAGGCGGGCGTGATCGGCCTGACCAAGGCACTGGCGCGCGAGGTGTCAGGCCGCGGCGTCCGCGTCAACGCGATCGCGCCGGGCCCCATCCTCACCGACATGATGGCCCAGGAGACCGAGGAGTGGGCGGCGCAGAAGCTCTCCGAGCTGCCGATGGGCCGGTTCGGCCAGGCGCACGAGGTAGCGCCGACGGCGGTGTTCCTGGCCTCAGACGATTCCTCCTACTACGTCGGGCAGACCCTGGGACCCAACGGCGGGGACGTGATGCTCTGATGACCGTGACCCACCGAGCTCGAAAGGCGTGCGATGTTTGATTTGACCGGCAGGGCCGCAGTCATCACCGGGGCGGCATCCGGAATCGGCGCGGCGACGGCGCGCGTGTTCGCTGCGGCGGGCGCCGACGTCGTCCTGGGCTACTACCCGGGCGACCCACACGACGTCGAGCCGGTTGCCGCCGCGGTGAAGCAGGTGGGCCGGCGGGCGATCGCCGTCGCCGTGGACGTGCGCAGCTCGGGCGAGGCCGACGGGCTCGTCGAGCGCTGCGTCACCGAGTTCGGCGGTGTCGACATCGTCGTCGCCAATGCCGGGATCGCTCGTACCGTCCCGCTCGAGGAGCTCGATGACGACGCCTGGTACGCGACGCTCGATGTCGACCTCACCGGGGTCTGGCGAGTCTTCCGGGCGGCACTTCCCCACATGCGCAAGGCCAGCTACGGAAGGCTGATAGCCACCTCGTCGGTCGCCGGGACGGTGTCGGCATGGCCGCTGCACCCTCAGTACGCGGCCGCCAAGGCCGGGATCGTCGGCCTGATCCAGAACCTGGCCGTCGACTACGGACCCGACGGGATCACCGCCAACGCCGTCGCGCCCGGCGTAATCGAGACGCCCCAGGCGCTGGATCCCGTCAACTCGCTCGGCCCCGACGGTGTGGCCGCGGTCGCCCCGAAGGTGCCGATGCGCCATCGGGTCGGCCAGCCGGAGGACATCGCGTACCTGTACGCGTTCCTCGCCAGCAGCGAGGCGGAATACGTGACCGGTCAGCTGATCGTCGCCGACGGCGCGCGGTCGCTCGCCGGCCTGGACTGAGACCGCCGCAGGACCCGAGTCCTCCACCCGAGCCCGAATGGATCGACCATGACGTACGACTCCCAGTTCTTCCAGAATCGAGACTTCCCCGTCGAGGGCCCGCCGCGTGAGCTCGTCGGCTACGGCGAGCACCCGCCCGTCGTGCAGTGGGAGGGCGGCGCCAAGGTCGCCGTCCAGATCGTGATCAACTACGAGGAGGGGTCAGAGAAGACGTACGCGATGGGCGACGGCGTCAACGACATCCTCTACGAATTGCCGTTCGCGATCGACGGGCAACGCGACCTCGCCGTCGAGTCGATGTACGAGTACGGGACGCGCGCGGGGATCTGGCGCCTGATGCGCGTCTTCGACGGCGCGGGCATACCGATCACGTGGTTCGCGGCCGCCGTGGCGCTGGAACGCAATCCGGGGGTGGCCGAGAAGCTCGTGCGCCGCGGCGATGACGTGGCCGGTCACGGCTATCGCTGGAGCAACCACTTCGAGATGACCCGCGACGAGGAGCGCGAAGCGATCCGGCGGGCGATCGAGTCGATCGAGCGCACGACCGGCAGCCGGCCGCTCGGCTGGTACTGCCGCGAGATGAGCGTCAACACGCGCGAGCTGGTCGTGGAGGAGGGCGGGTTCGTCTACGACTCCGACTACTACGGCGACGACCTTCCCTATTGGACGCGGATCCTCGGGCGCCCGCACCTCGTCGTCCCCTACGGCCTGGTGGTCAACGATGCGCGCTATGTCGTCGGGCAGGGGTTCGGCAGCCCCGACCACTTCTTCGAGATGGCCAAGGCCAACCTCGATCGCCTGCGCAACGACGGCGACGACGTCAACCGGATGATGTCGATCGGGCTGCACCCGCGCATCTCGGGGAACCCCGGACGCTCGGACGGGCTGGCCCGGTTCATCGACTACGCCCAGTCGCTCCCCGACGTGTGGTTTGCGCGGCGCCTGGACATCGCCAACGCGTTCATCGAGCAGCAGCCGGCGGATCGGTGGATCTGACCGGCGCGGGGCGAGGGCCGCTGTGGCTTGCGTAGTCCGCGCCGGAGTGATCCAGAGCGCGCCGGTCCTCGGTGATGTCGCGGGCAACCTGGCGCGCTGCCTGGACCAGCTGCGGGCAGCCGCGAAGGCCGGATGCGCCGTCGTCGTCTTTCCCGAGTGTGCGCTCAGCGGCTACATGTTCGGCGACGCAGCCGCTGCGTGGGCCTGCGCCGAGACGGTGCCGGGCCTTTGCACCGACGCGATCGCGCAGGCGTGCGCCGAGCACGGTGTCCACTGCGTCCTCGGCGTGCTCGAGCGCGACCGGGACCGGCTGCGCAACACCGCGGTGCTCGTCGGGCCCGAGGGCCTGATCGGGCGCTATCGCAAGGCCCACATCGCCTGCATCGGGGCGGACCGGTTCACCGTGCCCGGCGATGAGCCGTTCGTGGTCCACGACACGGCGATCGGCCGGATCGGGCTGCAGATCTGTTACGACTGGCGATTCCCGGAGATCACCCGGATCCTGGCCCTTCAGGGTGCCGACATCATCGCCCACCCCACCAACTCGCCCAGCGGATCGCGCGAGCTCGCCGAGTTCATGATGCGGGCGCGGGCCGCGGAGAACGCCGTGTTCTGCCTCACCGCCAACCGCTGTGGCAGCGAGGCCGGCACCGAGTTCTTCGGCTTCAGCCAGATCGTCGATCCGCTCGGACGGCGCCTGGCGGAGGCCCAGGAGGCGGCGGTGATGCTCGTCGCGGATCTCGACCTGGCGCTCGCGCGATCCAAGACACAGGCTCCCGGGGACAGCGGCTACCAGGTCAGCCTGTTCGACGACCGCCGGCCCGATCTGTACGGCCCGCTCACCCGATGAGCGAGCGCTCCGCGGTCTCGTGGCTGTTCGTTCCCGCCACGAGACCGGACCGCTTCGACAAGGCGCTGGCCTCCGGCGCCGACGCGACGATCCTCGATCTCGAGGACGCGGTCGGCGTCGAGCAGAAGGAGACGGCGCGCGAGCACGCCCGGGCCTGGCTCCACGGCGGCGGCGGGGCATGGGTTCGCATCAACGGCGCGGGCACCCCCTGGCACGAGGACGATCTGGAGGTGCTCGCGGGATCTCCGGGGTTGTGCGGCATCGTGGTCCCCAAGGCCGAGGAGCCTGAGTGGCTGATCAGCGCTGCAGGGCGGGTCGGAGCGGGCGCGGGGTTGGTGGCGCTGGTGGAGACCGCGCGCGGGGTGCGCGATGCCGCGTCGATCGCCGCGTGTCCCGTGGTCGACCGGCTCGCGTTCGGATCGATCGACTTCGCGCTGGACATCGAGGCCGAGCACACCCCGGACGCGTTGTCCTTCGCCCGCGGGGCGCTGGTGGTCGCCTCGCGCTCGGCGGGGCTGCCGGGCCCGCTGGACGGCGTCACCGTCGAGGTCGGCGATGCGGGCGTCGCGGTGACGTCGGACGCCGCCCGCGCGCGCACGCTCGGCTTCGGCGGCAAGCTCTGCATCCACCCCGATCAGGTCGCGGTCGTCAACCATGCCTTTGCCCCGCGGACCGAGGACGTCGACTGGGCGCGGCGGGTACTGGCGGCCGCGCGAGACCATGATGGCGCGTTCACCATGGATGGCAAGATGGTCGACCGTCCGCTGGTCGAGCGGGCGCGCAGGGTCCTCGCGTCAGCCGGCGTCGCGGAGGCCTGACCGGCCCTTCGGGCGACCACCCGCTGGACCTAAGGGATCGCTCAGCCCAGGACATCGTCTGTGGTCTGGCCGGTAGCGTCGCCCCACGATGACGATTTCCCCTGGCAACTACACGCTCGGACCGCAGCAGGCGACGCTCACGGTCCACACTCGCAAGGGCGGGGCCGCCGCCAAGGCCGGCCACGACCTGCTCATCGAGGTCACCGACTGGAGTGCCGAGCTCCAAGCCGGCCAGGACCCCGCGGCGACGGAGATGCGGCTCACCGCGAACTCCTCGTCGCTGCAGGTGCTCGAGGGCACCGGGGGCCTGCAGTCACTCGGCGACGACGACAAGGTCGCGATCAAGAAGACGATCGACGACCAGGTGCTCAAGCGCGGCGCGATTGCGTTCCGCTCCTCGAGCGTCGAGCTGGGCCGCGACGACGGGGAGCTTCGCGTGCACGGCGAGCTCGATCTGCTCGGCGCCCGCCGGCCGATCACGTTCGAGCTGCGCAGCGGCGACGGCGGTGAGCTGACCGGCCGTGCGACCCTCACTCAGAGCGACTTCGGGATCAAGCCGTACTCCACGCTGTTCGGCGCGCTCAAGGTGCTTGACGAGGTCCGGATCGCGCTCGACGGTCGCCTGCCCGTACCCTGACCGCGTGGCGATCACGGTCACGCAGCTGACGACCTTCCTGGCGGTGATCCGCGGGGGATCGGTGACCGCCGCCGCCGACGAGCTGATGGTGACCCAGCCGACGGTGTCCTCGGCGATCGCCTCGCTCAGCCGTGAGCTCGGCTGCGGGCTGTTCGTGCGCGACGGGCGCGGCGTGCGCCTGACCGAGGCCGGAGAGGCATTCGTGCCCTACGCCGCCGATGTGGTCGGGCTGCTCGAGGTCGGCCGGCAGGCCGCGCGCGAGGCGGGCGAGATCGCCGCCCGCCGGCTGCGCATCACCGCCGTGACCACCGCCGCCGAGTCGTTCGTCCCGCCGTTGATGCACGCGTTCTCCGATCGCCACCCGGAGATCGCGCTCGAGCTCGACGTCTCCAACCAGCAGGGGGTGCTCGACGGGATCCGCAGCCATCGCGTCGACGTCGCGATCGTCGGCCGGCCGCCGAGCGACGATCGCCTCGCCGCCGAGCCGCTCGCCGAGAACGAGATCGTCTGCATCACCGCGCCCGACGACCCGGCGGCGAAACGCTCGGCGGTGAGGGCGGCCGAGCTGGAGGCGCGGCCGTGGCTGCTGCGAGAGCCCGGGTCCGGGACCCGTGCGCTCAACGAGGAGTTCCTTGCCCGGCGCGGGCTGGCGCCCCGGACGTTGACGCTCGGCTCCAACGGGGCGATCAAGCAGGCGGCACGCGCCGGTCTCGGGGTCTCGCTGCTCTCCCGCGAGGCGGTGGAGGGCGAGCTCGCCTCCGGGCGCCTGGGCGAGATCCGCCTCGCCGACGGCCCCGATGCCCGGATGTGGTTCGTGCTGCACTCCGCGATCGGCCCGGTGCGCCCCGCGGTCGCCCTGTTCCTCGAGTTCCTGCGCGCCTACCGGGAAGAGGGCGCCGGCTGATCGAAGGCAATGGCCGGTCGCGCCGTCGCGCTCACGACTCCCGCGCCGAAATCGCCTCCGCCGCGTCGCCGGTGAGACCGTTGTCCCGCCGGGCGGCCTCGGCGCCGAGCGCGACGGCCGCCTTGGCGGTGACCAGGTGATAGAGGATGAGCAGCTGGACGAGCGCCAGCGACTCGGAGCGGTGCAGCTCGGTGCCGATGGTGAACTCCCCGAGCCGCCGTGAGCGCAGGTGCGTCGCGAAGTGCAGCCGCTGCCAGATCGCCTCCTCGACGATCGCCGCGCGCGCGGGATCCATCCGCCCGGGGATCCTGATCGTCCGGTGATCGCCGTGCTCGATGACCGTGAGCCCGTCGGGCGCCTCGCCGGTGAGCGGCACGAGGTCGGGGTGCGGCAGCCCCTCGAGGAGCATCAGCTCGGCGTCGAGATGGATCTGGTCGTCATCCTCACACCCCGGTGGGGGGCGAAATGACACCACCATGTCGGCGTGCCGGCGCTGGGGGCGGATGAACGCCGAGGAGTCGGGCTCTCGCCGGTCGAGCTCGGCGAGAACCTCGTCGGTCGTGTAGCCGCGGCGCGAGCAATCGCGCTGGACCTTCCAGCGACGGCGCAGCTCGTCGGGGGGATCGAGGAACACGCGCACGTCGTAGACGTCGCGCATCTCCGGAAGGTGATAGCCGAGCAGCCCCTCGATGATCGTGAACCGCTCGGGCCGGACGTAGACCGGGGGTCCGAACGTCCCGTCCTGGTGGCGATAGACGGGCTTGAGGATCGCGTTGCCGTTGCGCAGCGTCACCAGATCCTGCGCCAGCACGTCGAGGTAGTTGCACTCGGGGTGCAGCGGGGTGATGCCGTTCTCGGCCCGCTGGCGGCGGTCGAAGCGGTGGTAGTCGTCGGTGCAGACGTGGGTGACGTGCTGCTCGCCGAGGATCCGCACCAGGCCGCGGGTGATCGTCGTCTTGCCCGCGGCGCTGTCGCCGACGACGCCGAGGATGATCGGCCGGGAGATCACGCGACGGGTTCCTGTGCGGTGAACACCCGGCTGGCGCGGATGTCCTGCGGCTCGATCAGGGCGAGCTCGGCGACGGTCGGGACCCGGCCCTCCCGCGCCTCGGCGTAGATCCGGTTGGCGTGTCGCAGCCGGGCGCGCTCCAGCGCGTTGCGGACGCTGCGCGCGTGGGCGAAGCGCGGCTGGGCCATGCGCAGCTGCAGGTACTCACGCACCGCCTGCTCGCCGGCGGCGGTCACCTCGTAGGACGCGGCCCCGAGCATCAGCCGCGCGATCCCGAGCAGCTCGTCGAGCGTGTAGTCGGGGAAGTCGATGTGGTGGGCGACGCGCGATGACATGCCGGGGTTCAGCGAGAAGAACTGGTCCATCCGGTCCTTGTAGCCCGCGAGCACGACCACGAGCCGGTCACGTTCATTCTCCATCACCTGAAGCAGGATCTCGATCGCCTCGACGCCGTAGTCGCGCTCGTTCTCCGGCCGGTACAGGTAGTACGCCTCGTCGATGAACAGCACACCGCCGGAGGCGCGCTTGAGCACCTCCCTGGTCTTCGGTGCGGTGTGGCCGACGTACTGTCCGACGAGGTCGTCGCGCGTCACGGCGACCACGTGGTTGCGGGAGATGTAGCCCAGCCGGTGCAGGATCTCGGCCATCCGCAATGCAACCGTCGTCTTCCCGGTGCCGGGGTTGCCCGTGAAGCACATGTGCAGCGTCGGGCGCTGTGCGGTGAGCCCGACCTCTCGGCGCATGCGGTCCACGACGAGCAGCGCCGCGATCTCCCGGATCCGGGTCTTCACCGGCCGCAGGGCGACGAGCTCGCGGTCGAGCTCGTCGAGCACCGCCTCGATGTCGGACTCGCGCAGGATCTCCTGGATGTCGAGGGACGGAGCGGCGACCGGATCGAGCACGCTCACGAGCTCGGGTGCGCGGCGGAGTGGGTGGGATCGCCGTTCACCGTTGCGGCGTAGCGACCGCCGGCCGGCCGATCGGTCGCGTAGGAATGAATCCGGTAGCGGACGGTCCGGTCGCGATCATCGGAGCGCTCCAGACGGAATCCGGGCTCGGCCGCGGGGCGGTGCACGATGAAGCTCAGCGCGGTCGTCTGACGGCCGTAGGAGGCGTCGTAGGCGATCAGCTTGATGTACTCGTCCGGATGGGCCTCGCGGGCGGCGCGGATCTCACGCAGGACCAGGTCGACGTCGTCGGGCCCGAGGTCGAACAGCGGCAGGCCCCACAGGTCCCAGTACGCGTTGCGGGGATGCGGGTCGTCGGTGTGCTCGACCGACATCGCCCAGCCGTGGCCCAGCGAGTATGCGATCTGGGCGGCGATCTGCTCGTCGGTGAGATCGGCCAGGAACGAGAAGGTGCCCTGTGTGAGTCGCATCGTCAGCTCTCCTTCGGCGGTGGGCCGCGTCAGCCGAGGGTCGGCGTGACGACGTAGTCGGGCGTATCGGTGGACGCGAAGTCGAAGGTGATGTCCTTCCACACCTGCAACGCCGCATCGAGCTCAGGACAGCCCTTGGCGGCATGCTCGAGGATGTCAGGCCCCTCCTGGAAGTAGTCGCGACCCTCGTTACGGGCCTGGATCATCGCCTCCACGGCGACCCGGTTGGCGGTGGCGCCGGCGCCGATCCCCATCGGATGGCCGATCGTCCCGCCGCCGAACTGCAGGATCACGTCCTCCCCGAGGTAGCGCAGCAACTGGTGCATCTGCCCGGCGTGGATCCCGCCCGAGGCGACGGGCATGACCGCGGGCAGCGAAGCCCAGTCCTGGTCGAAGTAGATCCCGGTCTCGGGGTTCTCGGCGACGTGGTCGAGGCGAAGGGTGTCGTAGTACCCCCTGACCATCGCCGGATCGCCCTCCAGCTTGCCGACGACGGTCCCGGCGTGGATGTGATCGACCCCGAGCAGCCGGCACCACTTGGCGATCACCCGGAACGAGACGCCATGGGTCTTCTGACGGGTGTAGGTGCCGTGACCGGCGCGGTGCAGGTGCAGCAGCATGCCGTTGCGCCGTGCCCACTTGGACATCGACTGCATCGCGGTATACCCGACGGTGAGGTCCATCATGATGATCGGGGAGCCGAGCTCGGCGGCGAACTCGGCGCGTTCATACATGTCCTCCATCGTCGCCGCGGTGACGTTCATGTAGTGACCCTTCACCTCCCCGGTGCTCGCGCTGGCGCGGTTGACACCCTCGGTCGCCCATAGGTACCGATCGCGCCAGCGCATGAACGGCTGAGAGTTGATGTTCTCGTCGTCCTTGGTGAAATCCAGCCCGCCACGGAGCGCCTCGAACACGACGCGCCCGTAGTTCTTGGCCGACAGACCGAGCTTGGGCTTGACCGTCGCCCCCAGCAGCGGCCGGCCGAACTTGTCCAGGTACTCCCGCTCCATGACGATCCCGTGCGGAGGCCCCTGGAAGGTCTTGACATAGGTGGCGGGGATGCGCATGTCCTCCAGGCGCAGTGCACGCAGTGCCTTGAACCCGAACACGTTGCCGATGATCGACGAGGTGAGGTTGGCGATCGAGCCCTCCTCGAACAGCGCGAGGTCGTAGGCGATCCGCGCGATGTACTCACCCTCGCGGCCAGGAACCGCCGAGACGTCGTAGGCCTTGGCCTGGTAGTGCTCGTGGGCGGTGAGGCGATCGGTCCACACCACTGTCCACGTCGCCGTGGAGGACTCCCCGGCCACCGCGGCGGCCGCTTCGATCGGGTCCACACCCGGCTGCGGCGTCACCCGGAACGCCGCCAGGATGTCGGTGTCCTTGGGAACGTAGTCGGCGTCGTAGTACCCCATCTCGGCGTAGGGGGTGACCCCGGCGGACCAGCGGTCGCGCACCGGCGGCGCAGCGGTGGGGGTGATCGTCATCGAGCGGTTGCCTTTCGGGAGAACACAGCTTGAACGGCACCGTACGGTCCGATCCCATAGACGTCAAAGACTGATTTGCCGCTCACATATCGGCGGCAGTCTATGGGTGTCATCCTTCAGCTCGACACATAGGACGTTCCCGTCGCCTCACAGTGAAATCCCAGTGGTTCGTCATCGAGTGAGGCCGTACGGTCTCCAGCTCCCGACCGAGGAGTGATGGATGACGTTGGCTCCGGTTTCGCTGCGCCAGTTGCTGGGTGAGGCTGCTCGCTACCCCGACCCGGTCGCCGCTGCGTGATCGACGTCGCCTTCACGCGGGCGCAGATCCAGCCCGTCGACGTGGCGGTGGTGATCGATGTGCTGCGCGCCACCTCCACGGCGGTGAGCGCCCTGGCGGCGGGCTATGACCGGGTTCTGTTCGCCGAGACGCTCGAGCAGGCGCTCGCGCTGCGCGGCGAGGGGCGGGTGCTCGCCGGCGAGCGCCGCTGCATGCGCCCTGCCGGCTTCGATCAGGGCAACTCGCCGCGCGATGCCGCGCCGTGCGGAGGCACCGAGCTCGTCCTGGCGACCACGAACGGCGCCCCGGCGGTGATCGCCGCCACCCGCAGCGCATCCTCCGTGCTCCTTGCCTCGATGCTCAACCTGGAGGCGACCACCGACGCGCTGGCGAGCGTCGCCGGATCGGTGCAGATCGTCTGCGCCGGCACCGACGGTCGGGCCTCCCTGGAGGACACCTATGTCGCCGGCCGGATCATCGCCGCGCTCGAGGGTGAGCGCACCGACGCCGCGCGGATCGCCGAGGCCGTGGCGGCGGCCCACCAGACACCTGCGGCGGCGCTCCGGGCCGGACGGGGCGGCGCGGCGCTGCGTTCAGCGGGCCTGGGGGAGGACATCGCCCACTGCGCGCGGGAGTCCCGGCTGCCGCTGGTGGCGTGCGCCTGGATCGATGGCGATGTCGCCGTGGCGCATGCGGCCGCGGCTCAGCGCGGCGGCGCGGGCCTGCCCTGGGTGAAGTCGCGGATCAGCGCGTCGAGCACGGTCTGGAGCTCGGTCAGCCGCCAAGCCTGACGGCAGCGTCGAGCGCGAGGGCTCCCTGCTCGTCCCTGGCGACGAGGACGGGGTTGCACTCGATCACCGCAAGCTCACTCTCGATCAGCAGCTCTCCCAGCTGCTGCGCGAGCCGGGCGGCGGCTGCGATGTCGAGCGGCGGGCGGCCGCGGCCGCCGGTGAGCATGGGCGCGCCTCGCAGCTGCGTGATCGCCTGCTCGATCCGGTCTGCATCGGCGGGAAGCGGGATGACGGCGACATCCGTGAGCAGCTCGGTCCAGATGCCGCCGAGCCCGATCACCAGCGCCGGCACGACCCCGTCGCGGTGGGCCGCGACGATCAGCTCGAGCTCGCCATGGGCCATCTGCTCGGCGAGCACGACTCCGCCGTGCTCTGCGGCGAGGTGTTGGAGGCGCCGGTGCGCGTCGGCGATCTCGCCGGGGTGGGTGAGTCCGATTTCGACGCCTCCGATCTCGGACTTGTGCTGGACCGAGGCGGCGCTCACCTTGAGCACGATCGGGCCGGTGGCTGCGAGGGCGACCGCCTGGTCAGGGGTCGTCACCACGTGACCGGTGGGGACGGGGACGCCCGCCTCCCGGAGCAGACCCTTGGCCTCGTGCTCGGGCAGCCACTCGCCGGGTGGGTGCTCCGGCGCCTGTCGCTCTGGCGCCTGTCGCTCTGGCGGCTTTCGCTCCGGCGCCTGTCGCTCCGGCGGTCCGGTCCGGGCGACCGCCGCTATCTCGCGCAGCCGGTCACCTCGGCCGGGGCCGGTGTCGGCGTGCTCCGCGGCGAGCAGCGCTTGGGCGCAGCGCAGCCCGGTGCGCAGGCCGGCGGCGGCCGGGACGCCCGCGGCGGCGAATTCGACGGTCGCTTGATCGTCGAGCAGCTCCGGCAGGGTGGAGGAGACGAGGATTACCGCGTCGGTTTGCGCTGCACCGAGCATGATCCCGTCACGCACCGCCGCCCAGGACTCGGCGGGTGCGCCGGTCAGGTCGGACGGCTGGTCGTAGAAGACGAGCGTGACGTCGATCGCCGGGTCGTCACCGATCGTCTTGACCAGCGCGGCCAGCGCCTCGACGTCGCCCCAGATCATCGTGGTGTAGTCGAGCGGGTTGCCGGCGGTGGCGGCGCTGGGCAGGCGCGTCTCAAGTTCGGCGAGGGTCCTGGGCTGCAGGTCGGGCAGGGCGACGCGGAGCCGGGCCGCCTCGTCAGCGCCCTGGGCGGAGTCGCCGCCCGAGCAGGTCATGATCGCCAGGCCGCTCTCGGGTGCGGCCTGCGGGGAGCCTCCCAGGCCGCCCCCGGGTGCGGCCGGCGGGGAACCCCCCAGGCCGCTCTTGGGTGCGGCCTGCGGGGAACCCTGTTCGACCTGAGGTCGAAGAACCTTCCCCGCCTGTGCTCCGCGGCGGGGTCGGTGGACCGCCAGCGTCTTGCTGAGCTCGAGCAGTTCGTGGACGTCGTCGGCCCAGAACCCTCCGGCCTCGTCGATCAGGCTGCGGAAGACGCGCTGGTCGCCGGCGAGCGCTCCGCTGTGAGCCGCGGCCGCCCTGGCTCCGGCGACCGAGCGCCCGACCTTCAGCACGACGACCGGTACGCGCGCGTCCGCGCACGCGGCCAGGCCGTCGAGCAGCCCGGCGCCGCCGTCGTCCTCGAGATACAGCGCGACCGCGCCGAGGTCCTCTTGGCGCGCGAGCTCGTGCAGGTAGTCGGCGCTGGACAGCACCGACTGGTTGCCGCTGGCGATCACCGTGTGGAAGCGCAGTCCGCGCCGCGCCGCCAGCGCGTTGACCGCGATGTTGCCGCTCTGGGAGATCAGCGCCACCCGGCCGCCCTGCTGCGCCGCCAGCGTGTCTCCCCAGAGGGCGACGCGGCGTCCGGGGGAGACGATGCCGTTGCAGTTCGGCCCGCACACCGGCAACCCATGGCGGGCCGCCGCCTCGACGAGGTCTCGGGCGAGGTCTCTGCCGGACGCGACCTCCTCAAAGCCGGCGCTGAACACGACCGCGCCGCCACAGCCGCGCGCCCCCGCCTGGTCGATCGCCGCCGCCACGCCGGCCGCGGGAATTGCGACGATCACCGCGTCGGCGGGCTCGGGCAGCTCGGCGACCGAGGCGACGCACGGCCGGCCGAGCACCTCGCTGCGACCCGGGTTGACGCCCCAGACCGTTCCCTCGAACCCGATCTCGGCGAGGTTGATCAGCGCTTGGGCGCCGTAGCTGCCCTCGCGGTCGGTCGCCCCGACGACCGCTACCGACCGCGGCTGGAGCATGCGCTCCAGCGACGGGGTCGCGGCCGGCGTGGCGTCCGGGGCCTGAGTCCCGGCACTCAATGGATCGTCGCTTCGACGCCGCGCCGCTCCAGGGCACGGGCGATGATCAGCCGCTGGATCTCGCTGGTGCCCTCCCAGATGCGGTCGACGCGCAGCTCGCGGTTGAACCGCTCGGCGACGAACGACCGCATGTAGCCGCGGCCGCCGAACGCCTGGACGGAGCGGTCCGCGCAGCGGCCGGCCGCCTCGGAGACGAACAGCTTGGCCATCGAGGCCTTCGCATGGACGATCTTCGGGTCAGCGCCCGCGTCGACCAGCGCGCACACCTGCAGCGCAAGCAGGCGGCCGACGGCGGCGTCGGTCGCGGAGTCCGCCAGCGGGAACGAGATCCCCTGGTAGTCCATGATCCGGTGCTCGCCCTGCTTGCGGTTCAGCGCCCAGTCGGTCGTCTCCTCCAGCAGACGCCACATCGCGCCCAGTCCGTGTGTGGCGATCCCGAGGCGCTCCTCGGTGAACCAGCGGCGCTGCAGCGCCTCGCCGTTGCCCAGGCCGCCGATCACCGCATCGGCGTCGACGCGCACCCCGGTGAAGCGGATCGTCGGATGACCGTGGGGGTAGTTGTGGGTGAACTGCGGGTCGTCGACGAACTCGACGCCGTCCGCGTCCGGCTCGACGAGCAGCAGCGTCGGCAGCCTTTGGTCGCCGTCGATCACGTTCGCCATCACGACGAGCACCCGCGCGACGTCGCCGGAGGTGACGAACCACTTCTCGCCGTCGATCCGGTAACCGCCCGCACCGTCGGGTGTGGCCGTCGACGCGATTCCGCCGGGATCGGAGCCCGCCTCGGCCTCGGTGACGGCGTATGCATCCCCGCCATGGCCGGCCAGCGCCTGCGGCACGTAACGCTCGATCTGGGCCTCGGTGGCGTCTGCCCACACGTTGTAGACGTTCGGCACGTGCCAGTGCAGGCCGTTGGTCGTGCGGCCGAACTGCTCGTTGACCAGGAACCACTCGGTCATCGTCCAGCCCTGTCCGCCGTGGCGGGTCGGGATCCGGCCGCCGTGCAGGTTGGCGGCGATCGCCGCCTGCTGGATGCGGCCGATCGTCTCGGCGTCGAGCCGGCCGTGGGCGGCCTCGGCTGTCTGCTCCAGCGGGATCAGCACGGTGTCGACGAACTCACCTGCTCGCTGCTGAAGTGCGCGCTGCTCGTCGGTGAACTGCGCCGTCGGGTCGGCGGCGATCGTGGTCATGAACGTCTCTCCTCGGGGTCGTCGAGCTCCGCCAGGCGGGCCCGATCGTGGGTCGTCAGCGTGGCTCCCGGACCCGGGAGCCCCAACAGCAGGTTGTGATGGTTGGTGAGTACGACGCGAGCACGGGTGCGGGCGCGCATGACGTCGGGATCACGATCGCCGGTGCGCAATTCGATCAGCTCGAGCACCTCGCGCAGGTAGCGCAGCCACCGGCGCAGGCCGCTGCGCAGCACGATCGCCTGCAACCGCAACCGCTCGCGGCGGACCACGTCGTCCCCGACGCGATGCCCCGCGGCGAGCACTGCGACCGCCGGCGGCAGCTCGCGTTCGGGTTCGGGAGTGATCGACAGCCATGTCGCTCGCCGGATCGCCATGTCGCGTACACTACAGCAACTGATCACAAAGTCAGGAACGGAGGAGAGCACATGGATCCGGCGGCGACGGAACAGGCGGGAGATGGGCAGAGGGCGGGCTTCGGGCGGTCGCTGCATCCACGCCTGTACACCGATCCCGCGCTCGTGGAAGCAGAGCAGCGGCTGATCTTCGAGCGCACGTGGCAGCTGATCGGGCACGTCGCGGATCTGCCGGCCAGCGGCAGCTACATCACCGGCCGTGCGGGCGACCAGCCGGTGCTCGTGGTGCGCGACGAGCAGGGCGAGCTGCGCGCCTACCGCAACGTCTGCCGTCATCGCGGCTCGCGTCTTCTGAGCGGCTCGGGTCAGTGCAAGGCCGCGCTGCGCTGCCGCTATCACGGCTGGACCTACAAGCTCGACGGGACGCTGATCGGCGTGCCCGAGGGGCTCGCGTTCGGCGAGAAGCTCGACAAGAGCAAGCTCGGGCTGATGGCGGCCCGCGTCGAGGTGCTCTGCGGGCTGGTGTTCGTCAACCTCGACCCCGGAGCCGCGCCGCTCGCCTCGCTGGTGGGCGATCTGCCGCAGCGCTTGGAGAGCTACCGGATCGACACGCTGCAGCCGTTCGCGCCGGCGACCGGGACCCAGCCGGCCAACTGGAAGGTCGTCGCCGACAACTACCTGGAGGGCTACCACGTCCCGATCGCGCACCCGGGGCTGATGCGGATGTACGACTACCGCAACTACACCTCGGAGCTGCACGAGAACTGGGTGTGGATCGAGGCGCCGATGCGCGACAAGCCGAGCTCCAACCGCCTGGAGCGGTTGTACGGTCAGCTGGTGACTCCGATGCCCGGCCTGCGTGACGAGGATCGGCGCATCTGGCGCTATGTGTTCATCTATCCGAACACGACGATCGACCTCTACCCCGACCAGGTGACGACCTGGCAGATGCTCCCCAACGGCGTGGCGAGCACCTCCGACACGTTTGGCAGCTACCGTGCGACGAACGCCGATCCGCGGACGCGTTTCGTCCAGTGGGCCAACCAGCGTCTGAACACGCTGGTGCTCGACGAGGACATCGACCTCGTCGACAACGTTCAGCAGGGGCTGCAGACGCGCGGCTATGAGTGCGGACCGCTGTCCAAGCGCGAGACCGCGGTCGCGTGGTTCGCCGATCGGATCCGGGCCGACCTGGCACCGGTGCTCGGAGAGTCCGTCGAGCCGGCGCATGAGCCGAGCGCGGTCTGAGGTGTCATGAGTCGCCGCGCGCCGGGGACCCTGCAGGGCACGGAGCGCTCGTGAGCACCCGCGCCTCGGAGACCGAGCAGGGCACCGAGCGCGGAGCGGCCGCGCGGGAGCGGATCCTGCGCGCGGCCGTGCGGGCGATCGCCCGCGATGGGATCGACGGGCTGAGGATCGCCCGGATCGCCACCGAGGCCGGGGTGTCCAGCGCGCTGGTCCACTACCACTTCGCCGACCGCGAGCAACTGCTGGCCGAGACGATCGACTTCTCCTATGCACGCGCCGCCGAGGTCCGGATCGAGGACGCGACCGATCCCGTGGGGGTGGGCGGCCACGCGGCGCGCCTGGCGGCGATGATCGAGGTCTGCCTGCCCACGACCGACGCGCTCGCCGAGGACTGGGTGCTGTGGATGGAGCTCTGGCTGCGGGCGGTCCGTCACCCCGAGCTCCGACCCGTCGCCGAAGAGCTCTACGCCCGCCTGCACGACTGGTTCGCCGATGAGGTCCGCGCCGGCGTCGAGGACGGCGAGTTCGAGCGCTGCGACCCCGACGATGTCGCCGACCGCACGCTCGCGCTGCTTGACGGCTACGGGGTGCGGACGATGATCGGCGACCAGACGATCCCCCTGGAGCGGGCGCGGCGGGCGGTGTCGGGCCAGCTGGCGCAGGACCTGGGGCTCGATGGGGGACTGGCGCGCTCCGCGTGAGCTCGCCGCTCGGGATCTACCTCCACGTGCCGTTCTGCGCGGCGCGCTGCGGCTACTGCGACTTCAACACCTACGTCCCGGACGGGCTCGGTCAGCAGGAGGGGTTCGTCGAGGCGGCGCTGGCCGAGCTGCGGCTCTGCGCGGACGCGTTGGACGGGCGACCGGCGACGACCGTCTTCTTCGGGGGTGGGACGCCGACGCTGCTCGGCGCCGCTGCGCTGGTGCGGTTGCTGGACGGTGTGCGGGAGACGGTCGGGCTGGCGGAGGACGCCGAGGTGACGACCGAGGCCAACCCGGAGTCGGTCGACCGCGACGCGTTCCGGGTGCTGCGCCAGGCGGGGTTCACGCGCGCCTCGATCGGCATGCAGTCATCGGCGCCGCACGTCCTTGCTGCGCTTGACCGCGTGCATACACCGGGCCGGGCGGTCGAGGCTGCCCGTGAGGCCCGTGAGGCCGGGTTCGACCACGTCTCGCTCGACTTGATCTACGGGACCGATGCCGAGAGCGACTCCGACTGGGAGCGGACGATCGACGACGCGCTCTCGGCCGAGCCCGACCACATCTCGGCGTACGCGCTCACCGTCGAGCCGGGGACCGCGCTCGCGGCGGCGGTTCGGCGGGGCACGGCGCGCGCGCCAAACGACGGCGACCAGGCGCGCCGCTTTCTGCTGGCGGACGAGCGGTTGCTGGGCGCGGGTCTGGAGTGGTACGAGGTGAGCAGCTGGTCGGCTGATCCGGAGGCCTGGTGCCGGCACAACATCGGCTACTGGCGCTCCTTCGACTGGTGGGGGATCGGGCCGGGCGCCCACTCCCACGTCGACGGCGTGCGCTGGTGGAACGTCCGGCGTCCGGCCGACTACGCCGGCCGGCTGCGGTCCGGTGAGTCGCCCGCCGCGGGACGGGAGGTCCTGAGTGCTGAGCAGCGTGCGCTGGAGGCGGTGATGCTCAGGTTGCGGATGCGCGAGGGGCTACCGGTCGAGGCCCTGGGGGAGGCGGGGGCCGGCGCGCTGGAGGGCGAGCTCGCCTGCGGCCGTGTGGCGGTCGTCGGTGACCACGTGGTCCTGACCCGCGAGGGCCGCCTGTTCGCCGACGCGGTGGCCCGGGCGCTGTCGGACTGACCTGTGGAGTCGCCTGGGGTGCGGGCTGTGCGCGCGCGGAGTGTCGGTGCACTCTGGGCGTCTGAAGCGGCGTATGGCGGCTTGAGGCGCCCAGAGTGGCCCGCGGGCGCCGGCGTCTCGTGACTTTGGGCGTCTGAAGCGGCGTATGGCGGCTTGAGGCGCCCAGAGTGGCCCGCGGGCGCCGGCGTCCCATGACTCTGGGCGCCAAAAGGGGCGTATCGCCGCTCATGACGCTCAGAGTGGCCGACGGCGCCCCGGTGCCCGCGGCGGCGGTCAGGCCGGGGACCCGGCCCGCAGCGCGGCCCTCGCCGCGCCGCGGCCGGTCCGAACTGCGCCCTCCATGTAGCCGGCAAGCCAGTGGTCGGAGCCCGCGACGTAGAACGGGGGCTCGTGGGCGCCGTGGAGCGGGCCGATCCGGTGCAGGTCGCCGGGGGCCCAGCTGGCGATGTAGCCCTGGGTGAATGGGTCGACGCCCCAGGCGTGGTCCAGCAGCGCGTCGGGCGCGGCTGCCTGCTCGCCGTACAGAGCGACCAGTCCGTCCAGGACCGCGCCCCGGCGGGCGGCCGGCGGGGCGGCGAGGAATGGGCCGAGTCGCTCGGGCGGGACGAGCAATGAGAGCACGCCTGATGACTGGGGCCAGGTGGAGCCGAACAGCCACTCGGTCTCCGAGAGGCCGTTCTGCCCGGTCGCCTGCCAGAACGGCTCGGGGTAGGCCGCCACGACCTTCGCCGCCACCGCCTGACGCTGGCTGCCCAGCGAGGCCAGCCGCTCGTCGGAGATCCCGCTCAGCGCCACCGAGCGCAGCGGCCCGGCCGGCAGTGCGCAGACGACCGCCTCGGCGTGAAGCTCCTCGCCGTCGGCCAGGGTCACGACGACCTCCGACGCCGACACCACCTGCACCGAGGACACAACGGCCCCCAGCCGCATCCGCCCCTCAAGCGCAGAAGCAAGCCGATCGACGACCGCCGCCGACCCCTCCGAGCAGCGCAGCCCCTCCCACGCGTCGAGGTCGTAGAACGCGTCGCCGGGCAGGAACGCGTGCTTGCGCAGCTCCGAGAGCAATGACGTCCGCTCGGGGCCGTCGCAGGAGAGCGACAGTGAGGAGAGCACGTGGCGACGGTGGACCGCGGGCGTCGCATCATGGGTGCGCAGCCAGTCGGAGATCGACAGCCGGTCCAGCCGGGCGGCGTCGGGATGGCTCCAGGGATCGTCGGGGTCGACGGTGGCCGCCAGGCGAGCGAACTCGCCCTCGAGCCGTGCGAAGTCCGCCCGCTCCTGGCCGCTCATCCACGGCGCCTGGTCGCCGACCCACACCCCTTCGACCAGCCCCCAGCTGATCTCTCCGGGGTCGGCGACGTAACTCGGGACGAGGGTGAGGCCGAGCTCGGCGCAGAGCTCGCGGTAGGCGGTGTGCGCCTCGCCGACGACCTCGCCGCCCATCTGCACCCGCCGGCCGTCATCGAGCGTGACCGCGTGGACGCGGCCGCCGACTCGCGATCGGGCCTCCAGCACGAGCACATCCGCGCCGCCCGCCAGCAGGTCGCGCGCCGCCGACATCCCGGCCAGCCCGGCGCCGAGCACCAGTACGTCCCTCATCGAAATCCTCTCCGGTTCGGGAGTCACTTGACAGGTGTCCGCCGCCTCGACTACGTTTCCTGAACCGCGAGTCAGTATACCGCTCACCCGCGTCGCACGGAGGAGAGCTCACCCAGTGAGTCCGCGCCCAAAGCTCGATCATCTGCGCAAGCCACAGATTGTCTCGGCGGCTGCCGAGGTGATGTACGAACGAGGCCTGTTTGACACTCGTATCGGTGACATCGCGGAGCGTGCCGGTACCAGCTCGCCGACGATCCTGTACTACTTCGACTCCAAGGACCGCCTGCTCGAAGAGGCCGTGGCGTTCGCCGACACGCAGTTCTATGACCGGCTGTCGGAGGGCCAGGCGAAGATCGAATCACCCGCCGAGCGGCTTGTGCACCTGATCGAGGAGACGAGCCTCGGCCCGGGCGGGCTGAACGACTACACGCTGTGGATGGAGATCTGGGTCCGGGCGCGCCGCGAGGCGAAGGTCCGGGACTCGTACTTCGGCCTGGATCGTCGCCAGCGTCGCCTGATCGCCGACATCGTCATCGCGGGGCAGGAGGCCGGCCAGTTCCACACCGACGTCGACCCCGACGACTTCGCAATCGTGCTGAGCGGTCTGCTCGATGGCCTGGGCGTCCAGGTGACACTCGGCCAGCCCGACGTCTCGCCGCAGCGTCTGGTCGAGTGCTGCCTTCGGCTCGCGTCCCGCGAGCTCGGCTACGCCTTCAGTCGTCGTTCCCGCAACGAACAGGAGGCAACGGCGTGAGCCACCCGCGAGAACCCCGTCACGGGTCGACCCGGCGCTCCTTTCTGCGCCGCGCCGGGACCGCCGCCGGCGCTCTGACACTGCCCGGCGCGCTCGCCGCGTGCGGCACGACCGCGCCGCTGCCGCCGCCCGGTGGCGCCATCTCAGGCGCGAGCGCCGGTGAGGGTCCGGGCGGGCTGGCGCTGGCCCGCCCCGACGTGCCGGTGGCGCTGCCGATCTTCAAGGACAACGCCCCCATCCGCTCGGGCCTGAAGCCCGAGAAGGGGCCGCTGCAGCTCTACAACTGGCTCGAGTACATCAACCCGGCCGTCATCAAGTCGTTTGAGAAGAAGTACAACGTCGGCGTCCAGATCTCGACGTTCAACACGATCGACGAGGCCGTGGCGAAGATCGAGTCCGGGGATGTTCAGTTCGACGTGTTCGTGCCCGAGCTCGTGTACCTCGAGCGGCTCGTCGTCGGCAAGCTGCTCGCGCCGCTCAACCTCGACTACATCCCCAACCTCGAGGCCAACGTGTGGCCGACGCTGGTCAACCCGTGGTACGACTTCGGCAGCCGCTACACGGTTCCCTACACGATCTACACGACCGGGATCGGGTGGCGCACCGACTACCTGCCGCACTTCAACCCCGACAAGCTCGCCCAGCCGTGGAGTGCACTGTGGGCCGAGGGTCCCCACATCTCCGGCAAGGTCGGGATGCTCGACGATCAGCACGAGGGCCTCACCATGGGGCTGTTGCACAACGGCGTGACCGATGTGAACACGAGCAACGCCAAGGACATCCTGGCCGCGCAGAAGGCGATCCAGCAGCTCATCGGATCCGCCAACCTGAAGTTCGACACCAACGAGTACGAGCATCTCGCCGACGGGTCGCTGTGGCTGCACCAGGCGTGGTCGGGGGACATGGCGGTGACCCCTGAATATGCGCCGAAGGGCGTCAAGCCGTCGGCGTTCGCCTACTGGTGGCCCAAGGACGGGCGTGGCCCGATCGACAACGACACGCTCGCGATCCTCCACGGCGCCAAGAACCCGGTGCTCGCCCACCTGTTCCTCAACCATGTCATCGACCAGGAGGCGGCGTTCACCAACTTCGCCTACATCGGCTACCAGCAGCCGCTCAAGGTGATGACCCCGGAGGCGGTCGCGCATCGACAGCTCGTGGCGCCGAACCTGCAGAACACGTTGATCGAGGAGTCGCAGTTCAAGAACGGGTACGTCCAGGGACCGCAGTCCACCCAGGCGCAGACGCTCTGGGAGAACGCGTGGGCGGCGGTGCAGTCGACGTGAGCGATCTTCAGTCATCGGACCTGCGGTCGCTGTGGCGGGCGACCGCGATGCCCGGGGTGGGGTGGCTGCTGCTGTTCGTGATCGTTCCCGCCTATGCGGTGCTCGCGATCGCCTTCGGGCGGGTCAACTACCTGTTCCAGCCGGTGCCGTTCTGGAACCCGCTGCATTGGAACCCCGGCTACGTCTCCGCGGCGGTGTCGGGCTCGCTGCCGGGCGGGGAGTACTGGCCGTCGATCCGCAACACGCTCGTGTATGTGTCGGTCTCGCTGATCCTCTGCCTGCTGATCGGCTACCCCGTCGCCTACTACGTCGCGCGCCACGCCGGGCGCACGAAGTCGCTGTTGATCGTGCTCCTCGTGATCCCGTTCTGGGTGAGCTATCTGCTGCGGATGCTCGCCTGGATCGGGCTGCTCTCGCCGGCCGGCTGGGTCAACTCGATCCTGCAGGCGCTGGGGATCAGCAACCCGCCCGCCTGGTTGAATGGCAACCCGTACTCGGTGATCCTCGCGCTCACCTACGGATACATCCCGTACTTCATCCTGCCCGTGTTCGCCGGTCTGGACCGGATCGACCGCCGCCAGATCGAGGCCGCGCGAGACCTGGGGGCGACGCCGTGGCGCGCGTTCCTGCACGTCACGCTGCCGCTCAGTCGCCCGTCGATCATGGCCGGCTCTGCGCTCGTCGTGCTCCCGATGTTCGGCGACTATTACACGAACGACCTGATGTCGGCCTCGCCGAAGACGAGCATGCTCGGAAACGAGATCAACCTGTTCGTCCAGGGCGGCTCGCAGATCGATCTCGGCGCCGCGCTCGTGCTCGTGCTGATGGCGATCCTCGCCGTCGGGATGAGTTACTACATCATCCAGTCCGCACGCGACGCCAGGGCGCTGAACGCATGACCGTCACCGGCTATGAAGACCGCCCCGCGGTCGTCCCCAGCGTGCGGCAGGCGCCCCGTCGTGGCCGCAGCCCGCTCGGCTGGCTGCGCAACCCCTGGGGACAGCCCCGATTCCTCGTCGGCGTCACCTGGCTGTATCTCGCGTGGGCGCTGGTCCCGGTGGCGATCGCGATCCTGTTCTCGTTCAACAACGGCAAGTCGCGCTCGGTATGGCAGGGCTTCTCGATCCGTTGGTGGTGGGGGAGTCCGACGCAGTCGGTATTCCATGACCCCTCCTACACCTCGGCACTGGTGCACAGCCTGCTGCTCGCGGGGCTCGACATGGCGATCGCGACTCCGCTCGGAGTGCTGCTCGCCCTGGGGCTGGCGCGGTGGCGGGGCCGCGGATCAGGGGCGGCCAACTCGCTGATGCTGATCCCGCTGGTCACTCCGGAGATCGTGATGGCGGTGTCACTGTTCGTCGTCTTCACCCAGCTGTCGATCGTGCCGTTCACGTTGGTCAAGCTCGGCACGACGGCCCAGGTCGTCGGGCAGGTGACGTTCTCGCTGTCCTACGTGGTGGTGATCATCCGCAGCCGGCTGGCGTCGATCGGCACCCAGTACGAGGAGGCCGCACGCGACCTGGGCGCTTCGCCGATCCAGGCGGTGCGCCTGGTGCTCGTGCCGCTGCTCATGCCGGCGATCCTGTCCAGCACGCTGATCGTGTTCGCGCTGTCGATCGACGACTTCGTCGTCACCCAGTACATGGCGTCGAACTCCACCACGACGACGATCCCGATGTACCTGTACTCCAATGCGCGCGGCGGGACGAGTACGCCCGCGCTCAACGCGCTGGCCACGATCCTCGTTGCGGTGACCCTGATCGGGATCGTCCTGGCATATCTGCTCTACACGGTGCTCGGCAAGCGCACCGCGACGACCGAGGGAGGTCTCATGGCACTCACGGAGATCTCCGGAATGGAGGCCTGATGACAGGCGAGGTCGAGCTCCGCGGGCTGCGCAAGCACTTCGGCGAGGCGATAGCGGTCGACGGCATCGACGCCACGATCCGGGCCGGTGAGTTCTTCTCGCTGCTCGGCCCGTCCGGCTGCGGCAAGACGACGACGCTGCGGATGATCGGAGGCTTCGAGCGACCGACCTCGGGGGAGATCCTGCTCGACGGCGTCGACGTCGCCCAGACGCCCCCGCACAAGCGCAACGTGCACACCGTGTTCCAGAGCTACGCGCTGTTCCCGCACCTGTCGGTGAGCGACAACGTCGGATTCGGGCTGCGCCGGCGGCGGACGCCGAAGTCGGAGATCAAGCGGCTGGTCAAGGAGGCGCTGGAGCTGGTCGAGCTCGGCGGTTACGGCGAGCGTCGTCCCGCGCAGCTGTCCGGCGGCCAGCAGCAGCGGGTCGCGCTGGCGCGGGCGCTCGTGTTGCGCCCGGCGCTGCTGCTGCTCGATGAGCCGCTCGGGGCGCTGGACGCGAAGATCCGCCGGCAGCTGCGAATCGAGCTCAAGGCGCTGCAGGAGGAGGTTGGCATCACGTTCGTGTTCGTCACCCACGACCAGGAGGAGGCGCTCTCGATGAGCGACCGGGTCGCGGTGATGTCGGGTGGGCGAATCGAGCAGATCGGCACCCCTTCGGAGGTCTACGAGGATCCGGCCACGGTGTTCGTGGCCGACTTCCTCGGCGTCTCGAACCTGATGGAGGCACACGCCGAGCGCACAGGCGACGGTTGCACCGTGACGGTCGGCGAGTTCCCGTTGCGCGCCGGCTGCGGCGATCTGGAGGCGAGCGGCCCGGTCAAGGTCGTCGCGCGCCCAGAGCGGATCGAGCTGCTGTCCACCGATGCGGGTCAGCAGCGCGGCAACTGCCTGCCGGGCATGGTCGAGCGGACGGTCTATCTGGGGACGAGCCTGCAGGTGATGGTCCGCCTGGCGACCGGGGTCCAGCTGCAGGCCTCGATCACGAACACGGGTGACACCGGCGGCTATTCGCAGGGCACACCGGTGAGCGTGCATATCCCGGTCGATGCGCTGCGCGTGCTCGCCGACCACCGGCCACGGACGGAGGAGCAAGCGGTCGCCGAGGAGGCGACCGCCGCCTGAGCGCCGGCCGCATGCTCCAGGGGTGATCGCCCCCGAGGCGGGCGACGCGTAGGCTCCGCGTCGGCAACGGCTATCGAGGAGGCAGGTCAAATGGGCGGGTACGCGATCGCTCGGATGCAGGACATCGAAGAGATGAACGACGGCCGCTGCCCCTACCGGCCGGTTCGCCATCACCTCGGGATCACGACCTTCGGTGCGACGACATGGACAGCGCGCGCCGCCGGGGACCGGATCCTCAACGAGCACGACGAGAGCGAGCCGGGCAGCGGGGACGAGCTCTACCTCGTCCTGTCGGGCGTAGCGCGCTTCGAGCTTGACGGCACGCCGGTCACCGCGGATGCGGGCACGTTCGTCCGGGTCGAGCCCGGGGTCAATCGCACCGCGTTCGCCGAGGAGGCCGGGACGACGATTCTCGCCGTCGGCGGCGCGCCGGCGGGAAAGCCCTACGAGGCCGAGGGGTGGGAGGTGATCGCGCCGCTGATTCCGCTGTTCGAGGCACGGCAGGCCGAGGAGGCGATCACTCGCCTCGAGGCGCTGCTGGAGACCGAGCCGCGGTATGCGGCGGTCTACTACTGCCTCGCGTGCGCCGAGAGCCTCACCGGCCAGTCGGCCGACGCGCTGGACCACCTGCGGACGGCGGTGGAGATGCGCTCGGACTTCGCCGAGTTCGCGCGTAACGACGACGACTTCGCCGCGATTCGGGACGCGCCCGAATTCGCGGCGATCACAAGCGGCTGAGGATCAGACGCAGAAGTGGCAGTCGGAGCCGCCGGCGGCCACCTCACGGGCGCGAGCGGCGAAGTGCTCGTCGCGGATCCGCGGGTCGGTCATCGCACGATCGTGCTCACGGCGGTCACGGCTGCGCGCGACCGACAGGCGGACGCGCTCGCTGAGGGTGTGGGTGATGGTCTTCATCTGTCCGGGTCTCCTGAATTGGACTGAGGACAAGGCGTTTCGGGTTCTGGACGACGCCTTGCATGCTAGCTGCTCGTCAGTTGTGTTCCTGTGATCCCAGGCACACTTTCGGCGAAAATCGAGAAAACTCGAGTGACCGGCTTCAGGAGTGAGGTTCTGGGGCGGTTCGGCCCGACCACCGGTGCTAAACCTGCCAACCAGGGGCCGAAACTGCGCTACGCCTCCGGCGGGTCGCCCCTCCACAGCAGCGCGCGCCGGCGCTTCTGTGGCAGGGAGCTCACGATCAGGTCGTAGGAGTCCTCCACCAGGTCGTGGACCATGGACTCCGACAGCGAGCCGTCGAGCGTCACGGTGTTCCAGTGGCGCTTGTTGAGGTGGTAGCCCGGGGCGATGGCGGCGTGGGCCTCACGCAGCTGCTCGGCGAGCCCCGGCTCGCACTTGAGGCTGACGCGCAGCGGCTCGCCCTCGAGCCGCGAGAGGGCGAAGATCTTCCCGGCGACCTTGAACACGGAGTTCTCGGGCCCGAAGGGAAAGGTCTCCTCCGAGCCGGGGAACGACAGGCAGAGGTCGCGCAGATCCTCGCTGCGCACGCGCCCTCAGCCCGTCGTCCCGGCGACCGCGTTCACGCCCGGCTCAGCCGCCCTCAGCCCGCCCAGCCGCACTCAGACTGCTCAGCCGCCCTCACCCGCTCAACCCGCTGAGCCGACGGTCACGCCCTGGAGCGCGACCGGCCCGTTGAGCGGGTTGAGCTCGGTCGACTGGGAGACGTCGCTCGGAGTGATCGTGTCCATCACCTTGGGCACCGTCGCCGGGTCGACCGCGCAGATCGGCGAGGTGCCGCCCGGCGCGCAGACCCCGAACGAGAAGGCGCCCGGGGTCACGGTGAAGCCACGGGCCTGATCGGAGCTGAAACCGTCCTGGCCGGTGAGGGCCAGCGTGAATGTCCAGCCGGGGCCGACATCGCCGAACGATGACCGCGGGAGCACCAGCGTGGCCGTCCCAGCCGTGCCGTCGACGATGAACTGCGGGGAGCCCACCGATGCGCCCGAGGCGTCCTTCCACACCGGGGCTGCGAAGCCCTGGGCCTCCAGGTACTGGCTCCACGCGTCCGAAGTGGCGATCGTGTAGTTGCGCGACGCGAACGGCGCGGCCGTCGAGGTCGAGCTGACCGACGGGTCCCGTACGTAGATGTCGAGCAGCTGGGCGCCGAAGTTCGAGCCGAACGTCGCGCCCAGGTTGGCGATGTGCGTCTGCAGGTAGACCTTGCTCGCGGTCTGGCTCACGGTGAAGCCGAGCAAGTCGAACGCACCCGGCAAAAACGCCGAGTTGGTGGGGTACTGGTAGGTCCCCGGTCCGTTGTCGTCGCCCGACGGATCGGTCACGCTGAACACGGTGGTCCCGGGCACCTTTGTGTTGTCGACGCTCAACTGCGAATAGCCGGTCGAGTCGCCCTGGGTCGCGGTGACCGTCAGCGTCGTCGTGCCCATCGCGACGGGCAGCTTCACCGACCACGCGCCCGAGCCGGCCGCGGCGGTGGTGGTCGCCACCGGCACGGTTCCGCCCGCCGGTCCGGAGGCCTCCACGACCACCGTGGCGCCCGGTGCCGTCGTCCCGGTCACCGTCACGTGCGTTGTGTCGACGATCGCGCCGGAGGCCGGCGAGCTGACGGTCACCGGCAGCGTCCCGGGCATCCCGTGGACGACATACCGATCCAGCGTGATCTGCGGGGTCTCGAGGTCGTGGCCCGCGCCGATCGCCAGCGCGAGCCGCGCGTACTGCGCCTGCGCCCAGGTCAGCGGGCTGGCCGAGCCGGCCGGCCGGCCGTCGACGAACCCGATCGAGGCGGTCGTCGGATCGCTGCCGTAGGGCGAGGCGGCAAGGTCAGGATCCTCCCACGCCTGCTCGGGCTCCAGTCCCTGCCCGGAGGTCATCCTGCGCATCGCGGTGAGCATCGCGCGGGCCGAGCCGGTGTCGTGTGACGCGATCTCGTACTCGCCGTGCTCGCCGTCGAGGACCGGCCACAGGTGGCCGGTGCCGGTATCCGTCGTCGGCCAGGGCTGACCGAGCGTTGTGCAGCTGGTCTGGCTGGGCTGATAGCAGTCGCCGTAGCCGTCGGCCGATCCCTCGGCCGCCGAGGTGCCGTAGCGGTAGTAGCCGACGCCGCTCGGGGTGCTCACCGAGATCTGCTGGTTGACCACCCCGACCGAGGCGACGACGTCCGGGTCGTCGGCGGGCAGGATGCCGAGGCGTACGAGATCGAGGAACCCGGCGTCGATCACGCTGCGCTGGTCGACGGTCGGGCCGCCGTTGCCCAGCGAGTAGCTGATGGCGGCGTTGGGATCGCCGGTCTTGGACAGGCGGATGAAATAGCGCGGCGCATCCGGGCCGGTGGTGGTCACCGTCCAGTTCTTGATGTTGCGCGCGAAGTCGTCGGCGGTGGCCTGGTAGATCGCAGCGTGGGTCCGATCGCCGTTGACCTGGGCGATGTTCGCGGCGGCGGTCAGTCCCGCGATCTCGGCGGCGATCGTCGAGGGCGAGTAGCCGGACTGCTCCTCCCAGCGCTCGGAGCCGTCGGACGGCCCGTTGGCGACCAGGAAGTCCGCGGCCGGTACGACATGGTTCAGATACAGGCCGCGGTTGGAGGCCAGCCCCGACTGCCAGTCGAGCAGGATCGGATAGGAGACCTCGTCGAGCTGCAACCCGCCGGTGTCGGGCGCGGCCTTGCCGTTGAGCAGCGAGTTGCGTGGCATCGCGCCGCTGGCGAGCTGCTGGCGGTCGAACAGGAATTTGTCGGCTGCTTGGGCCGTCGCGGTATCGCCCGCCACCAGCAGCGAGCTGGCCGCCTCGAACGAATCGCGGGAGAACACCTCGCGGTAGGAGCCGAAGTAGGTCGGCTCGCCGTTGGTGTCATTGCCCGCCGGGACCGCCTGCCCCCACGGCGAGGCCAGGCCGGCGGCGATCGCGCCCGGATAGGTCTTGTCCTCGCTGGCCTTGACCACGTTGAGCGACTCCTCGTACTCGCGAGCGCCGGCCGCGCCGAGCGAGGACGGGGGAGACTTCAACCCGGAGTCGTAGTAGCTCCAGCCCGACTCGTACTGGCTCTCGTCGCCCGAGAAGGCGCTGCGGACCGACGCCCGCGCGGTGCTCAGCGCGGCCGCCTCGGTCGTGCCGAAGCCGAGCGCGACGTTCACCGGCACCCCGGAGCTGACCGGTAGCTGCGCGGTGAGCGCGACATGTCCGTCGGGAGCGGAGTCGTAGGTCGTCAGCGAGTGGGCGCTGTCGAGCATGCTCTGGCCGTCGCTGTCGGTGCCGGCGTAGCCGACGCTCGCCCGGCTGAAGCCGGTCGAGGCCTCGAGCGCCTCGTAGGTCGGCACCGCGTAGCTGCGGTTGGACGCATTGGTCGTCGTGTTGGTGTTGAACGCGACCGGGATCGGACCGCTCACGCCCTTGGCCGTGGCGATATCGGCAGAGTTCCCGCCGGCGTTCTGGCTGCCGCCGCCGCCCGTCCCGCCGGCCAGCGGGTCGAGTCGCAGGTAGAGCTGGTCGCCGCCGGGCCCGGTGAACGTGACCCGCATGAGCACGGCGTTGTGCGACGGATCGGCGATATAGGTGGTGGCGATCTTGTATCCGTGCGCGGCGTCCCTGGCGGTCACCGTGCAGGCCATGCCCGTCGGGTCGTCGGCGACCGTGTAGGTCATGTCACGCTGCTGCAGATCGGTGAACGTGGATCCGTCGGAGACGAGGTACTGCAACGTGTGCACGTTGGTCGCGTCGACGGTCGGCCAGTACGTGTCCGACAGCGCGCCGTCGGCGACGGTGAACCACACCTTGGAGGTCGTGTTGCGCGCGGTCCCGACGCAGTCCTTGCGGGCCAGGTCGAAGTAACTGAGCGAGCCCGGCGCGTCAGGCGCGACGGTCGTGTCCGCCGTCGCGCGGTGCAGCGTGTGCGCCCCCGCCGAAGCCGCTCCGGACAGGGCACATGCCCCACAAGCCCCCAGTGTCCCCACGCCTGCGGCCACCGCCGCGGCCGATCGGAGTCGACGTCCCATCGCTGCCCACCTCCCAGTTGGACCGCCGCTCCCACGCGACGACTGCGGGGAGCATACGCCCCCCGCAGTCACCGCAGCCATCAGATTCGCGCTACTTGATCAGCGACGCTGCCTGACCCACATCAAAGCTGCCGATCCCGGTTCTCTGAGACCGTCAGGCGGGGTATCGCCGATCCCGCCGGCTATCAGACACTCGCGCGTGCTGAATCCGTGCCTCCCGGATCCGCTACATCTCAGGGCCGCCATGCCACGCAATCTGGTCAATCTCAACGCGGTCGGAAAGGGCTATGCGAGCCGGACGGTGCTCGAGGCGGTCACGCTCGGCCTGGAGGAGGGCGAGCGGATCGGCATGGTCGGTGAGAACGGGGCGGGCAAGACGACGCTGCTGCGGCTGATCGCCGGCGTGGAGGAGCCTGACCACGGGACCGTCACCCGCACCTCCGGAACCAGCACCGCGCTCGTCTCCCAGCGTGCCGATCTGGACCAGGCGGCCACCGTCCGCCAGGCGCTGGCCGGCAGCCGCGCCGATCACGAGTGGGCGGCGGACCCGCGGTTTCGAACGGTGCTCGAGGGGTTGCTCGGCGGCGTCGGCCTGACCCGCTTCCCCGCCGGCCCGGACACGATCGTCGGTCCGCTGTCGGGCGGTGAGCAGCGGCGGATCGCGCTCGCACGATCGCTGATCGACTCACCGCAGTTGCTGCTGCTCGACGAGCCGACCAACCACCTCGACGTCGAGGGGATCGCCTGGCTGGCCGGCCATCTGGCCGGTCGCCGCGGGACTCTGCTCGTGATCACCCACGACCGCTGGTTCTTGGACGCCGTCTGCGAGCGCACCTGGGAGGTCGCCGACACCACCGTGCATCGCTACGACGGGGGGTACTCGGCCTATGTGCTGGCGCGGGCCGAGCGCGATCGCCAGCGCGCGGCCCGTGAGGACCGCCGTCGCCAGCTCGTGCGCAAGGAGCTCGCCTGGCTGCGCCGCGGACCGCCGGCACGGACATCGAAGCCGAAGTTCCGCATCGAGGCCGCCAACGCGCTGATCGCCGACGAGCCGCCCGCGCGCGACACCGTCGAGCTGCTGCGCTTCGCGACGGCGCGGCTCGGCGATCGGGTGATCGACGCGGTCGACATCCGGCTCTCGCTCGGCGGGCGGCCGCTGCTGCGCGATGTGACCTGGCGACTCGGCCCCGGCCGGCGCGTGGCGCTCGTCGGGCCCAACGGCGCGGGCAAGACCTCGCTGCTGCGGGTGCTCACCGGCGAACTCGCGCCCGACGCAGGGACGGTGACCCGCGGGCAGACGGTCCGTCTGGCGCAGCTGGCCCAGAGCGATCTGACCCCCGACACCACGGCTCCTGACCACCTCAGGGTGCTGGAGGCGCTCGAGGAGGTCCGCGGCCGGATCACGACCAGCGGCGGCGCGGAGCTCACCGCCGGCCGGCTGGCCGAACGGTTCGGATTCCGCGGGGACAAGCTCCGCACCCGGCTCGACGAGCTGTCGGGGGGCGAGCGCCGCAGGCTGGAGCTGATGCGGGTGCTCATGCGCGAGCCCAACGTGCTGGTGCTCGACGAGCCGACCAACGACCTCGACATCGACACGCTGACCGCGCTCGAGGATCTGCTCGACAGCTGGCCGGGCACGCTCGTCGTCGTCTCGCACGACCGCTACTTCGTCGAGCGGGTGTGCGACGACGTCTATGCGCTGCCGGGCGACGGGACGCTGCGGCACGTGCCGGGAGGGATCGAGCAGTACCTGTCCCAGCAGCAGAGCGCCGCGGCGGCCGAATCCGCGGGTGCCGCCGCCTCGGCCCCGAGGAGCGGCTCGACTCCCGGCGCGGTTCGCCGCGCCGCCGGTGCCGACCGCCGCGCGGCCAAGCGCGAGGTCGCCCGGATCGAGCGGGAGCTGGAGCGCATTCAGGCGCGTGACGGTGAGCTTCAGCGGGCGATGGCGGCCGCGGCGACCGACGCGGGCCGCCTGCGCGAGCTCTCCGAGGATCTCGGCACGCTCGCCGTCCAGCGCGAAGGGCTGGAATCCGACTGGCTGGAGCTGTCGGAGCAGATCGACGACGGCTGAGCGATTCACAGGACGGTCACCCGCCGCTGCGGGATCTGGTGCACGCTCGGATGGCGCGGCCTCCGACTCCTCGTCATGCTGTGGCGAATACACGGCCCCCGCGTCGCCGTCCCCGGAATCACCGGGCCTGGTGGTGGAGTCGCCGGCCCGGTTCGCTCTCCTCACATCAAGAAGGGCACTGTGACACTGACTGACCACAACCATGACTCATAAGGCGGGCCGATGACTCTCACGCCACGGATCAGCGGGATCGCCGGCCGGCTGTTCGCCGACCCGACGCCGAGCCCGGACGAGACGAGCTTTCAGATCGACAACACAAGCGACCAGTACTACTCCTCGCCCTATTACAAGAAGCACAAGAACGATCTGCAGCCGTTCCCGGCGCCGCGGGTCTCGCCGCCCCGGCTGGATCTCAGCACCGTGCTCGGCTCCGACATCCTCGATCCGATCGCGTCGGGCAGCCGGATCACGTTCCACGCGGTCGGGGACACGGGCGCGGCACGCCGCACTGATCCGGTGAGCCTGGCGCTCGCCGACGAGGCCGGGGTCGCCGACGCGATGACCGCCGACGTGAGCATCACGCCGCCGACCGCAGACACTCCCGCGTTCTTCTTCCACCTCGGCGACGTCGTCTACCAGTTCGGCGAGGACCAGTACTACTACGACCAGTTCTACGAGCCGTTCCGGATGTACGACCGGCCGATCTTCGCGGTCCCGGGCAACCACGACGGGGTCGTCTACGGCGAGAGCGCGACGACGCCCGCGATCCCGACACTCACCGCGTTCCTGCGCAACTTCTGTGCGGCGGCGCCCGGCCACGCGGCCGACGCGGGTGCGCTCGTGCGCTCGACGATGGATCAGCCGGGCGTCTACTTCACCCTCGACGCGCCGCACGTGTCGATCATCGGGCTGTACTCCAACGTGCTGGAGGGGCCCGGGGTGATCTCAACCCAGGGCGGCAAGTACCCGACGATCAACGACGACCAGATGACCTTCCTCACTGAGGAGCTCACCCGCCTGAAGTCCGAGTCCGAGGCGGGCACCCGAGCGGTCGTGCTCGCCGTCCACCACCCGCCGGCGTCGGCCGACGCCGCCCACGGCGGCACGACCGGCCTGGCCGATGACATCGACACCTGCGCCCAGCATGCCGGCATGTGGCCCGACGTGGTCCTCTCCGGGCACGCCCACCTGTATCAGCGCTTCACCCGGGTGACGCCGGACAAGTCGCGCCAGATCCCCTACATCGTCTCCGGGGCCGGCGGCTACAACGCGACCAAGCCCCAGAGCGAGGTACCCGTCGGCACGACCCAGGGCGACTACACGCTCGCCGCAGGTCCGATCGTGCACTTCGGCTACCTCACGATCACCGTCGACGTCGCCGCGCACACGCTCACCGCCGTCTATCACCTCAGCGGCGGCACGGACATCGGCGACACGGTGACGGTCGACCTCGCGGCCCACACCGTGTCCTGACCACGCGCGAGCCGGTCACTCCGCGCCGATGACCCGCGCCCGGCAGGCGAGCTGCAGCGCGAGTCGCTGCTCGGGATCCTCGAGGTCGATGCCGAGCTGCTCGCGGATCCGCCGCATCCGGTAGCCGACCGCGTTGGGATGCAGGTGCAGCCGGCGCCCCGCGGCGACCAGCGAGCCGCGCTCGTCGAGGTAGACCTGGAGCGTGTCGACCGCCGTCCGCGCGCGCCGTTCCCCGAGGCGGTCCAGCGGCGCCAGCAGCGCCTCCACCGAATGCCGGGCCGCCGTCGAGGTGGAGACGAGCTCGACGAGCAGCCGCCGGACCGGGGTCGCCTCGAAGCTGAGCGGCTCGTTCGCACGCGATTCGGCGCGCGCGGCGGCGAGTGCGGCGCGCGCCTCGTGGGTCGCGGTGCGCAGCCCGAGGATCGCCTCGTGCTCGCCGCTGACCCCACAGACGACCGCCGGCGCGCGCGGCCGTCCCGCGAGCTCGCCGACGATCGCCGCCGCGACGGTGACGGCATCCTCGGCCACCGTGACGCGCGCGCCGAGACGCCGCATCCGGACCACGAGCACCGTGTGGTCCAGCGCGACGACGGTCCACTCCGGGCCGTGCGACTCGGCGAGCGCGCGGGTGCGGCCGAGCAGCGACGCGCCGTCGCCGCCGCCCCCGAAGGGCTCGATCGCGATCACGGTGTGCGAGCCGTCGAGCGCCAGATCGAGCAGCCGGGCGCGCTCGGAGGCGGTCGCCACGTCGCCCTCGGCGGCCGCGATCACGTCGCCGAGCGCCGCCGCCCGGGCCTGGGTCGCCGCCTGGCGCGATGAGCGCAGCGACAGCCGGACCCGGGCGATCGCGTCGGCGACGAGCTGGCAGCCGACCTCGGTGGCGGGGTCGGCGTGCTCGGCCGAGACGTGGCCCTCCGCCTGGGTCCCGAGCATCACCGGGACCGCGATCGAGCCCTCGGGGATCTCGGTGTAGCGAAGCGGGGTCTCGAGCGCCTCCGAGGCGGAGACGAGGATCGAGCCGAGGGTCATCTCCTCGGCGTCGCGCACCGCCGCCAGCGTGGCACCGATCCGCCGCAGCATCGCGTCGGATCCGCTGCGCAGGGTCTGCTCCATCGCGAATGCCATCTCGGAGAGGTCGAGGTGCTGGGCGATCGCCAACAGCGCGACGCGGCTGCGGTCGGCGAGCCGGATCGCGGTGAGCGACGTGGTCGGGGGTCCGTACAGCGCGACCGCCGCCAGCTCCCGGTCACCGGCGTGGCGCAACACGAAGTCGAGCTCGTACCCTGCGGCGCGGCCCGAGGCCGAGCGGGTGAGGATGGCGAGCGCCCCCCGGCTGGTCCGGGCGAGGTCGTCGAGGTCGTCGACGATCGCGATCCGCTGGACCGGCCGTGCGTCCCACGGCCCGGCGACGAGCGTCACGCCCGTGGCCGCCCGGCCCCGCAGGAGCTCGTCGACTCGCATGGCCAGAATTATGGCCCCGGCACAAAGTTGGCGCAGGATCTGTCGCTCCGGTACATTGAGTGCACGTCGATCGCCACTCAGACTGCCGCCCTATGTCACGCTCAATCGCAGTCGACGTGGGCGGCACGTTCACGGATCTGATCTATCGAGACGACGCGTCGGGCGAGGTGATCGTCGGCAAGGTCCCCACCATTCCCACCGCGCCCGACGAGGGGGTGCTGGCGGTCCTGGACCAGATGCTCAGCGGTGGGCAATGCGGCGGTGCGGACTCCTTCCGTCACGGCACGACGGTCGGCCTCAACGCCCTGCTCGAGGGCCGCGGCGCGGTCGTCGGGCTGCTCGCCACGCAGGGCTTCCGCGACGTGCTCGAGCTGCGGCGCGGAGACCGTGACGACCCCTACGACCTGTTCTGGTCGCCGCCGCCGCCGATGGTCGCGCGTGAGCTGCGCTGCGCGGTCACCGAGCGGGTGCTCGCCGCGGGTGAGATCGACACCGCCCTGGATGAGTCCGACGTGCGGGAGGCCGCGCAGGTGTTCGCAGCGGCGGGGGTGACCGCGGTCGCGATCGCGTTCATGAACGCATATGTCAATCCCGTCCATGAGCTGCGCGCCGCCGATTGCCTGCGCGCGGCCGGCTTCGACGGCCACCTGTCGCTGTCGCACCGGGTCTCGGGTGAGTACCGCGAGTACGAGCGCACGACGACCACCGTGATCGACGCGTTCGTGCGCGGCCGGATGAACTCCTACCTCGGGCGGCTCGAGGCGGGCCTGCGTGAGCGCGGCTTCCGCGGCCAATGCCTGATCATGCGCTCGGGCGGCGGGGCGATGACCTTCGAGGAGGCGGTCGAGCGCTCGGTCGAGACGATCCTGTCCGGACCGGTGGCGGGTGCTCGCGCCGTCGCCGAGCTGGCCGGAGACCTCGCGCTGGACCATGCCGTGGCGGCCGATGTCGGCGGCACGAGCTTCGACACCTGCCTGATCGACCACGGCCGCGCGCCGGTGCTCTACGAGGGCACCGTGCGCGGGCTGCCGATCCAGACGCCATGGATCGACGTGCGCTCGATCGGCTCCGGCGGCGGCTCGATCGCCCACGTCGACGCCGGCGGGCTGCTCAGAGTCGGCCCGCACAGCGCCGGCGCCGATCCCGGCCCGGCCGCCTACGGGCGCGGAGGGGTGTCACCGACGGTCACCGATGCCGCCGTCGTGCTCGGCATGCTGCCCGCCGAGGAGATCTCCGGAGGCGTGACGCTCGATCGCGACCTCGCCGAGGCGGCGTTCGCCGAGCTCACCGAGCGGCTCGGCTTCGACTCGGCGGCCGAGGTCGCCCGGGGGGTCGTCGAGATCGTCGTCGCCCAGATGGGGGACGCGATCCGTGGCGTGACCGTCGACCGGGGCCAGGATCCGCGCGAGGCCTCGCTCGTCGCGTTCGGCGGCGCCGGTCCCCTGTTCGGCGGACTGCTGGCGGCCGAGCTCGGTGCCCGGGAGGTCGTCGTGCCCTCCTACGCAGGCAACTTCTCCGCGTGGGGACTGCTGCGCGCCGAGATCGCCCGCACAGCGTCGCGCACCTACATGGCCGGGCTGACCTCCTCGGGGCTGGACGGCGCTCGCGATCTGGCCGAGGTTCTGTTCGCCCAGCTGGAGGCGGGGGAGGCCGAAGCGCCGCTGCGCCGTTCGGTCCAGCTCGACATCCGCTTCGTGGGCCAGGAGCACACGCTCACCGTGGCCGGCCCGATGCGGAACGGCGCCATCGCCTCCGAGCCCGAGGCTCTCACCGAGACCTTCCTGCGCGAGTACGACCGCACGTTCGGCTCGACGATCGACGAGCAGGTCGAGATCGTGTGCGTGCGAGCGATCGTCGATGCGGGTTCCGGTTCCGCGTCCGTTTCGCCGTCCGCCGCCGGCCCGGCCCAGCCGGTGGCCGCCGCCAACGGCGGTCAACCGGCGACCGCGCCGGCGGCGGGGGCCGCGAACACACCCGTGCGGACGCGGCCGGCGTGGTCGTTCACGGCCGCGCGGGAGCTCGCCTTCGCGATCGTCGAGCGCGAGTCCCTGCAGCCGGGGGGCGGGCTCGAAGGTCCGGCGATCGTGCTCGAGCCGACCGCGACGACCTACCTGGACGCCGGCTGCGAGCTCGAGGTGCTGGCGCAGGGCTCGCTCGTCATCAGACGCATCGCAACCGAGGAAGGGCGGGCGACATGACCAAGGCCGCAATCGAGATCTCGCGCGGCGGCGCCGGCAGTCGCAGCACAACCGTGGACGCCGACCCGGTCACCACGGAGATCATCCGCCACGGTTGCAACGCGGCGGCGGACCAGATGAAGCGCGCGCTCGTGCGCACGTCCTTCTCGCCGGTGATCTACGAGGTGCTCGACTTCGCCGCGGCGCTGTATGACCGCGACGTGTGCCTGCTCGCGCAGGCGCCGAGCCTGCCGGTGTTCATGGGCACGATGAGCTTCTGCGTGAGGGCGGCGGTCGATGCGGTCGGCGGCGAGGAGGCGCTCGAGCCCGGCGACATCATCCTGTTCAACGACCCCTACGGCACCGGCTCACACCCGCAGGACGCGGCGATGGTGATGCCGATCTACCTCGACGAGCGCGAGCTGGTCGGCTACGCGGCGATCAAGGCCCACTGGCTCGACATCGGCGGCAAGGATCCCTACTCGACCGACACGGTCGACGTCTTCCAGGAGGGCACGATCTTCCCCGGAGTGAAGATCGTCTCCCGCGGAAGGGTGGTGAGCGACATCTTCCGGCTGGCCACCGCCAACTCTCGCGTCCCCAAGATGGTCGCCGGCGACATCAACGCGACGATCGTCGGCGTGCGGACCGGCGCCGCGGGCCTGATCCGCGTCGTCGAGCGCTACGGGCTGGACCGGTTCCGGGCCGCGGTCTCGCACATGTACGACCACGGCGAGGCGATCGTGCGCGACTGGTTCGCCGAGCTGCCGCAGGGCCACTACGTCGGCCACGGCGAGATGGACTCCAACGGGATCACCGACGCGACGGTGCCGTTCGAGATCGCCGTCGACATCCGCAAGGACGGGGTGACGCTCGACTTCACCCGCGCCCCCGAGCAGCAGGAGGGCCCGATCAACTGCCCGCTGCCGTCGACCGTGTCGGCCAGCCGGATCGCGATCTCGATGCTCGCCGGCGGCACGATCGCGCCGTGCGAGGGCCACTTTCGCCCGATCGAGGTGCGGACGCGGCCCGGGACGCTGTTTCACCCGATCCATCCGGCGCCGTGCTTCCTGTACGGCTGGGCCGGTGATCAGGCGATCGAGGTGATCTACCGGGCGATCGCCGACGCCTGTCCCGAGGCCGTCCCGGCGGCCAGCGGCGGCGACATCTGCGCGCTCGTCTGGTGGGGCGCTCGCGCCGGAACCGGCGAGCCGTGGACCGATGGCGCGCCGCACCCGATCGGCCAGGGCGCGTCGGACCGCGGCGACGGCGCGAGCAGCCTGATGCATGTCTCGGAGGCGGCGACGCGTCTCACCTCCACGGAGGTGTGGGAGGCGAAGAACCCGTGGATCGTGCGTCGCGCGGAGCTCGCCGCGGACTCCTGCGGCCCCGGTCGCCACCGCGGCGGGCTCGGGATCGACATCTCCTTCGAGATGCGCGAGGACTCCTGGTTGACCTCGACGGTCGAGCGGACCAAGAACGTTCCGTGGGGGCTGGCCGGGGGCGGCTCGGCACGGTCCAACTCGCTCGAGCTCGAGCTCCCCGACGGCACCCGCTCAAGCCACGCCAAGGCGACCCGCATCAAGATTCCCGCGGGCGCGCGCGTCGACCTGCACACCGGCGGCGGCGGCGGGTTCGGAGACCCGGCCGAGCGCGACCCAGAGGCCGTGCGGCGCGACCTGCGGGCGGGCTACATCACCGCAGAGCACGCCCGGACGCACTATCCCCACGTCGACCCGGAGGGTCAGGATGCAGATTGACGAAGAGGTGCTCCCGGCGCTCGCCAGGGGGTGCTCTGTGCTCGGCGCGGGCGGTGGCGGCGACGTCCATACCGGGCTGCTGGCCTGCACGCAGGCGGTCCAGACCCACGGACCGGTGCCGGTCGTCGACCTCGACTCGCTCGACGACGAGGACATGATCATGCCCTGCGGCTACATCGGCGCGCCGACGGTCTCGATCGAGAAGCTCGGCAGCTCCCACGAGGGCGAATGGCTGCGCGCCGGCCTGGAGGAGCTCACCGGCCGGTCGGTCGCGGCCTTGATGGCGGCCGAGATCGGCGGCTCTAACGGCCTGCAGCCGATCGGCTGGGCGGCGTCGTTGGGCCTGCCGATCGCCGACGCGGATGGCATGGGACGGGCGTTCCCCGAGGTGCCGCAGGTGACGATGGAGATCGCCGGGATCAACCCCTCGCCGTGCGTGCTCACCGACGAGCGTGGCAACCGGCTGGCGATCAAGGCAACCGACGGAGCGTGGCTGGAGCGGATCGCGCGCACGCTGTCGATCGAGTTCGGAGGCCGCGGCGCCTCGACCGAGTACACGATGACGGTCGCCCAGGCGCGCTCGGCGACGGCCCGCGGCACGGTGACGCTCGCCGCCCAGGTCGGCCAGGCGATGCTCGACGCCGATGACCCGATCGCGGCGCTTGCCGAGGCGATCTCGCTGCGCGCCCTGATCGAGGGCAAGGTGGTCGATGTCGAACGGCGGGTGACCGGCGGCTTCGTGCGAGGCGCCGCGGTGATCGAGGGACTGCGCGACGACGCGGGCCGGATGCTGCGCCTGGAGATCCAGAACGAGAACCTGGTCGCGATCGAGGACGGCGTCGTCCGGGCGATGGTCCCGGACATCATCACCGTGCTCGATACCCACACCGGCGCGCCGATCCATACCGAGCGGCTGCGCTACGGCCAGCGGGTGACGGCGATCGCGTTCCCCTGCAACGCGATCTGGCGGACCGAACGGGGGCTCGCGCTCGCCGGGCCTCGCGCGTTCGGCTACGACTTCGACTACACGCCGATCGAGGAGCTCGCCCGATGAGCACGCGCCAGGACCTTCGCATCGGGATCGACGTCGGTGGTACGAACACTGACGCGGTGATCCTCGACCGGAATGACCAACTGCTCGCCAAGACCAAGCAACTGACGACGGCCGACGTCACCGGCGGGATCACCAAGGCGCTCGAGTCGGTGCTCGAGACGCCAGGGATCGACCGCGCACGCATCACCCACGTGATGCTCGGCACGACCCACGCAACCAACGCGGTCATCGAGCGCAAGCGGTTGCGCCGGGTGGCGACGGTCCGCATCGGCGCGCCGTCGACCAACGCGATCCGTCCGCTGTTCACCTGGCCGGCGGATCTGCGTGAGACCGTGTCGGCGGGGGAGATCGTGATCGCCGGCGGCATCGAGTTCGACGGTCGTGAGATCGTCCCGCTCGACGAGGATGCGCTCGCCCGCTTCCTGGAGCCACTCGCCGGCAAGGTCGACGGGGTGGCGATCACGAGCGTGTTCGCGTCGGTGTCCGAGCGCCACGAGCTCGCCGCCGAACTGGTGGCGCGGCGCGTGCTCGGCGACGACGTGCACATCTCGCTCAGCCACGAGATCGGATCTCTTGGCCTGCTCGAGCGTGAGAACGCGACCGTGCTCAACTCCGCGCTGGTGGGGGTGGCGGCGGACGTGGCCGGGACGCTCGACGGCGCGCTGGAGTCGCTGGGCCTGCGCGCCGCCACGTTCTTCGCCCAGAACGACGGCACGCTGATGGCGCTCGACTACGCGCTGCGCTACCCGGTGCTCACGATCGGATCCGGCCCGGCGAACTCGATCCGGGGCGCGGCGTTCCTCAGCGGTGCAGACGACGCGCTCGTCGCCGACGTCGGCGGCACCTCGACCGACGTCGGCGTGCTGGTCAACGGCTTCCCGCGCGAGTCGAGCACCGCCGCTGAGATCGGCGGCATCCGGACCAACTTCCGGATGCCCGACCTGGTGGCGATAGCGATCGGCGGCGGCAGCATGATCGGCTCCCATGGCGACGAGGTGACCGTCGGGCCGGGCAGCGTCGGGCATCGCCTGCCCGAGCAGGCCCTGGTGTTCGGCGGTGACACGCCGACGCTCACGGACGCCGCCGTACACGCCGGGCGGGCGCAGATCGGTGGCACGGTGCCCGAGGAGCGGTTCGCCGAGCTGCTGCGCGCCGGCCTGGCGATCGCCGACGAGCGGCTGGCCGAGGCGGTCGACATGGTCAAGACGGTCCGCGGCGACCGCCCGCTGATCGTCGTCGGCGGCGGCGGCCCGCTCGTGCCTGAGGACCTGCCCGGCGTCAGCGAGCTGATCCGCCCGCCCCACCATGACGTCGCCAACGCCGTGGGAGCGGCGATCGCCTCGGTCTCCGCTCACGTCGACCGGGTGTTCCATTTCGGTCCGGGCGGCCGCGAGGCCGTGCTGGAGGAGGCCACGCGCCAGGCCCACGAGCAGACGGTGCGCGCCGGCGCCAACGCCGACGAGGTGGAGATCGTGGAGATCGAGGAGCTCCCGCTCGCCTACCTCAACGTCCCAGCCGTGCGCGTGCGGGTCAAGGCCGCCGGCCCGCTGAGCTCGGTGTAGAACATGTTCAGAGCCCGTGAGGAGGAAACGAAGATGCGTCATCTGTCTCGTATGTCGGTGACTGTGGCCACATTGGCGGTCGCAGTCGCGCTGGCCGCCTGCGGCTCGGTGTCAAAACCGCCGGGCGCGACCTCGACCGGTGGCACCGGGACCGGCGGGGGAGCGGCCGCGAGCACCCAGAACAGCACGTTCACCTATGACACGTACACGCAGGTGATGATCGGGTGGGACCCGTCGACCGCGTACTCGAACGAGATCATCGCGATGCACAACATGTACGAGACGCTCACGATGTATGACTCGACCACCCAGACGGTCAAGCCGCTACTGGCGACGAGCTGGTCGCACAATCCCGCGGGCACCGAGTGGACCTTCCACCTGCGCCACGGTGTGTACTTCCACACCGGCCGCAAGATGACCTCCGCATCGGTGAAGGCGTCGATCATGCGCACGATCCACCTCAACCAGGGCGCCGCATACATCTGGGGCGCGGTCAAGACGATCTCGACCCCGAACGCCTACACGACCGTGTTCCATCTGAAGTATCCGGCGCCGCTGGACCTGATCAGCTCCGCCGGGTATGCGGCGTACATCTTCGACACCAAGGCGGCGGGCTCGCCATCGAAGCTCACCTCCTGGTTCAACGGGGGCCACGACGCCGGAACCGGCCCGTACACGGTCGCCCAGTGGACCAAGGGCGCCGAGACCGAGCTGCGGCTCAAGCAGTTCCCCAAGTACTGGGGTGGTTGGAGTGGCCACCACTACACGCGGGTGGCCTTCCGCGTGGTTCCGACCGCGTCGACCGCGGCGCAGCTGCTGCAGTCCGGCCAGGTCAGCTATGTCGAGCAGATGACTCCGCAGCTGTGGAAGTCGCTGAAGGGGCAGTCGAACATCACCACGACGAGCGCCTCCTCCTACCAGAACCTGTTCGCGATGCTCAACACCGCGTCGGGACCGCTCAAGAACGTGGACGTTCGCCTCGCGCTGCGGGACGCGACCGACTACTCGGGCGCGATCTCCGCCCTGCAGGGCTCGTTCGTCGCCTCTCACGGGATCATCCCGAAGGGGCTGTGGGGGTACGACCCCGGCCTGGACAGCTCGACCACGAACGTCGCCGCCGCGAAGCGGTTGCTCGCCAAGGCCGGCTACGGGCCGGGCAAGCGCAAGCTCACGCTGACACTCACCTACACCCAGGGTGACAACGACGAGCAGACGCTCGCCACCCTGATGAAGTCCGAGTACGCACCGCTGAACATCGACCTCAACATCCAGCCGCTGCAGTGGGCCACCCAGTGGGCCAAGGCGAAGTCGAGCAACACCTCCAGCCGCCAGGACATCCTGATGTTCTACTGGTGGCCGGACTACGCCGACCCCTACTCGTGGTTCATCAACCTGTTCCATTCGGCCAATCCGGTGAGCTATAACCTCGCCTACCTCAACGACCCGACGATCAACTCCGAGATCGACCGCGTCGAGGCGATGTCGGCGACCAACCGTCCGGGCGCGATCGCGCTCTACCACCGGATCGAGAGCCAGCTGATCTCCTCGGGTGCCGCGCTCTTCCTCGGGACGCAGGTCTACCAGCGGGCGTACCTGAACTCGGTCGGGGGATATGTCGACAACCCCGCGTACCCCAACGTCGTGTTCGCCTACAACCTCACGCCGCGGTAGGAACCGGCCGGCGACGACGTGCTCCGGTTCGTCTCCAAGCGAGTTGCGCTCGGCGCACTCGTCGTCGTCGGCGTCGTCGCGCTGACGTTCGTGATCGCCCGGATCATCCCGGGCGATCCGGCCGTCACCTACGCCGGGCCGCACGCGACGGCGGCGACGATCGCCGCGGCCCGTCGCGATCTCGGCCTGGACAAGCCGGTGATCGTGCAGCTGCTCGACTATCTGAAGGGGATCTTCTCGGGCAGCTGGGGTACCTCGTACCGCACCCACCACAAGGTGCTGTCCGATCTGGGCACCGCGCTGCCGGCGTCGATCGAGCTGGTCGTCGCGGGGATCTTCATCGCGGTCGTGCTCGGGCTGCCGTTCGGCCTGCTGGCGGCTCGCTTCCCGGGAAAGAGCGTCGACTTGCTGGTGCGCATCATCTCCGTCATCGGCGTCTCGATGCCGGTCTTCTGGCTGGCGCTCATCCTCCAGCGCCTGCTGTCCGGTGACCTGCACTGGCTGCCGACCGCCGGTATCTACAACCCCAACCTCTACTACACCCACCCGCTGACCAGCTACACGAACATCCCGGTGCTCGACGCGCTCATCACCGGCAACTTCGCGGTGCTCGGCAGTGCGCTCTCCCACCTCGTGCTGCCGGCGCTCGTCGTGGCGGCCTACCCGGCCGGGCTGATCGCGCGGATGGTCCGGGCCTCGGTGCTCGAGACTCTGGGCGAGAGCCATGTGCGGATGACGCGCGCGCTCGGGTTCACCGAGCGGGCGCTGTTCACCCGCTACGCGCTGCGCCCGGCGCTCAATCCGGTCGTCCAGGTGATCGCGCTCGTGTTCGCCTACTCGCTGGCCAACACCTTCCTGGTGGAGGCGGTGTTCGACTGGCCGGGCCTGGGCAGCTACGCGGCCAACTCGCTGCAGGCGCTGGACACCCCGGCGGTCATGGGCGTGACGCTGATCGTCGCCATCACCTACGTGGTGCTCAACCTCGCCGTCGACGTCATGCAGGCGATCCTCGATCCGCGGATCCGGGTCTCGTGACGATCACGGCGCCCGGCGCGACGCAGGCCCGCGGTCAGGTTCGACGCGTGCTGCGGGCGAGCCGCTCCAACCCGACGCTCGCGGCCGGCGCGATCGTGCTCGCGATCATCGTGATCATCGCCGTGTTCGCGCCGCTGCTGGCGCCGTTCCCGGCCGACGCCGGCAACGCGACCCACCCCACGCAGGTCCTGCTCGCCCCGTCGTCGGCCCATCCGTTCGGGACCGACGAGGTCGGCCGTGACGTGCTCACGCGCGTGATGTACGGCGGGCGGACGTCGCTGGAGATCGTCGCCGCGGTGCTCCTGATCGCCGCCGCGATCGGGATCCCGCTGGGGCTGATCGCCGGCTACTTCGGCGGGATCGTCGACCAGGTGATCATGCGGGTCACCGACATCTTCCTCGCATTCCCGGCGCTTCTGCTCTCGCTGGCGATCGCCTCAGTGCTGCAGCCGAGCGTCGGACACATGATCCTCGCGATCGCCGTGACCTGGTGGCCGTGGTACACGCGCCTGGTGCGCGGTGAGGCGGCGTCGGTGGTGCGCCGGCCCTACGTCGAGAGCGCCCGCACGCTCGGGGTCTCCCACCGCCGGATCATCCTCCGCCACGTGCTGCCCAACGCGGCCACCCCGGTGATGGTGCAGATCTCGATGGACGCCGGCGGGGTGCTGCTCACCGCGGCGGCGATCTCGTTCCTCGGGCTCGGCGCGCAGGACCCGACATCCGAGTGGGGGCTGATGGTCAGTCAGGGCGCCACCTACTTCACCACCAACTGGTGGTACGCGACGTTCCCGGGAATCGCGATCCTGATCACCGCGATGGCGTTCAACCTGATCGGAGACGGCGTGCGCGAGCGGCTGGACCCCAAGCGGGTGCTGTCGCGATGAGCCTGATCGTCCGGGATCTGCGGATCGGCTTCGGCGATCGCACCGTCGTCGACATCGACCTGCTTGAGATCGGCGACGCGGAGATCGTCGGCCTGGTGGGGGAGTCGGGCTCGGGCAAGTCGATCACCTCGCTGGCGATCATCGGCCTCGCCCTCTCGGCCGGCGCGTGGGTCGAGGGATCGATCGAGCTCGACGGCCGAGAGCTGACCACGCTCGGCGAGGCGCAGTGGCGTGAGCTGCGCGGCGATCGCATCGCGATGATCTTCCAGTCGCCGGTCTCCTCGCTCAATCCCGTCTTCCGGGTCGGCGACCAGTTCGTGCGCGCGTTGCGACTGCACGGGGCGACCAAGGCGGAGGCGGTCGACCGAGCGGCGCGGGCGATGCGCGAGGTCGTGCTCTCGCCCGATCTGCTGCGCCGTTATCCCCACCAGCTCTCGGGCGGGCAGGCCCAGCGGGTGGCGATCGCGATGGCCGTCGCCCTACGCGCTCGCGTGCTGCTCGCCGACGAGCCGACCAGCGCGCTGGACGTGACCGTCCAGGCGGAGATCCTGGAGCTGATCCAGCGGATGCGGCGCGAGGAGGCGATCTCGGTGCTGTTCGTCAGCCACGACCTCGCGGTCGTCTCGGGGCTCTGCGATCGCGTTGCGATCATGCAGGCCGGGCAGATCGTCGAGAGCGGGCCCACCGGGCCGACCCTCCGCGAGCCGACCCACCCGTACACCCAGCGCCTGGTCGCCGCGATCCCGCGGCTGGGAGGCGCTCGTGCTTGAGCTGCGCGAGCTCACCGTCCGCTACGGCCCGGATACCGCCGTCGACGCGGTCTCGCTGACGATCCCCGACGGCCCGTTCGGGGTGGGCCTGGTGGGCGAGTCCGGCTCGGGCAAGACGACGATCGCCCGCGCGATCATGCGGCTGGTCGGCGCCTCCGGAGGGTCGGTGCTGCACGACGGCGAGGACGTGCTGCGAGCGCGCGGGCGCACACTGCGCGACTACCGCCGCGCGGTGCAGATCGTCTTCCAGGACCCCGATCTCACGCTGGACCCGCGGATGCGGATCGGCACCGCGATCGCGGAGGGGATGCGCGCGCACGGCCGGGTCACGCGCGAGGTGGCCGCCACGCGGGTGGCGACGCTGCTCGCCGAGGTCGGCCTGGAGCCCGAGCACGCGCAGCGGCTTCCCCATCAGCTCTCGGGCGGCCAGCGCCAGCGGGTGGCGATCGCGCGTGCGCTCGCCGTCGAGCCGCGGATGCTGGTGCTCGACGAGCCGACGAGCGCGCTCGACGTCACCGTCCAGGCCCGCGTCCTGGAGCTCATCGCCGAGCTGCGTCTCCAGCGGTCACTTGCCTATCTGCTGATCAGCCACAACCTCGCGGTCGTCGAGCAGCTCTGCGAGCAGATCGCGGTGCTCTATCACGGGGTTCTCGTCGAGGAGGGGCCGACCGAGGAGCTGCTGGCGCGGCCCGCTCACCCGTACACGCGCGCGTTGCGCGCCGCGGTTCCCGAGCTCGACGAGGCCCTGCCCGCTCCGGCCATCCGCCCCGACGCGGCGGCGGATGCGGCGCCGGTGACCGGCGGCTGCCCGTTCGCCGATCGCTGTCCGATGGTCGTCGAGCGCTGCCGCCAGGAGCGCCCGGCGCTGCGCGAGCTCGAGGGGCGCCGGGTCGCCTGCCACCGTGCCGAGGAGTCGATCGAGCTGGCCCCTGAGCAGCCGCGCGGCTAGATTTGCGCGGCGTGAGCCGTCCCGTCATCGTCATCCACGCCGGAGCCGGGCCCTCCTCGCCGCCCGCAGAGCTGCGTGACGAGGCGCGTGAGGCGCTGCGCACCGCGCTGCGGCGTGGTGCCGCCGCGCTCAGTGATGGGGGCGAGGCGCTTGACGCGGTGCAGGCCGCAGTCGCCTTCATGGAGGACGAGGTCGAGTTCTTCAACGCGGGCCGTGGCGCGGTGCTGTGCGCCGACGGTACGGCCGAGCTCTCGGCGGCGCTGATGCGCGGCCAGGACCGCGCGGCCGGCGCGGTCGCCATCGTCACCCGCAGCCGATGGCCGGTCGCCGCGGCGCGCGCCGTGCTCGAGGCCAGCGATCACGTCCTGATGATGGGTCCCGCGGCCGATCGCTTCGCTCACGAGCACGGGGTGGCGGCCTGCGAGCCCGACTACTTCATCACCGAGCGCCAGCGGGTGCGGCTGGCCCAGCGCGGCTCGGATTTCGAGCGCGGCACCGTCGGCGCGGTCTGCCTGGACTCCTTCGGCCGGCTGGCGGCGGCGACGTCGACCGGCGGACGGCGCGGGCAGCTGCCCGGCCGCGTCGGGGACACGCCGGTGATCGGTGCGGGCACCTGGGCCGACCACGACGTCGCGGTCTCCTGCACGGGCGACGGGGAATCGTTCATCCGCGCGGGCGCGGCCCACCAGCTCGCCAACCGCGTCGCGGCCGGTGAGGAGCTCGCCCCGGCCGCCGAGGCGACGCTGGCCGACGTGGGGGCCGTCGACGGGACCGGCGGGATCATCGCCGTCGACGCGCGCGGCGCGGTCGCGCTCCCGTTCAGCAGCGACGCGATGAACCGCGGTCTCTGGCGCGAGGGTTCAGAGCCCGAAGCCTGGGTCTGAACCGTCGTCGAGGCTGCCGATGACCCCGTCGCGCCTCGCCGCCACGACGCTGCGCTCCACCGCGGAGCTGCCCGATCAGACGGGCCGCACCGCGATCATCACGGGCGCCAACAGCGGCATCGGCCGGGCCGCCGCCTCCGCGCTCGCCGTGCGGGGCGCCCACGTCGTGCTTGCCGTTCGCGACCTGGAGAAGGGACGCCGGGCCGCGGCGCAGATGGAGGGATCGACCGAGGTGCGACAGCTCGACCTCGCGTCGCTTGCCTCGGTGCGGGCGTTCGCGGCCGGCTGGGATCGGCCCGTCGACATGCTGATCAACAACGCCGGGGTCATGGTCCCGCCGCCCAGCCGGACGGCGGATGGGTTCGAGCTGCAGCTGGGGACCAATCACCTCGGTCATTTCGCGCTCACCAACCTGCTGCTCGGCCGCGTCACCGATCGCGTGGTCACGGTCTCTTCGCTCGTTCATCGGATCGGGAGGATCGACTTCGACGACCTCAACTGGGAGCGGCGGTCGCACCGGCGCTGGGCGGCCTACGCACAGTCCAAACTCGCCAACCTCCTGTTCACGCTAGAGCTGCAACGCCGGCTCACCGAGGCCGGGTCGCCGGTCCGGGCGACCTCGGCCCACCCCGGCTACGCCAGCACGAACCTCCAGTCCCACAGCGACAGCGTGATCAGCGGGATCGTGATGCAGATCGGCAATCGTCTCGTCGGGCAGTCCGAGGAGTCCGGAGCGCTGCCGACGCTGCTGGCCGCGGTCGCCGACATTCCCGGCGGGAGCTTCGCCGGGCCCAGCGGGATCGGCGGAGTCCGTGGGGCCGCGGCTCTCACCGGACGCTCGCGCGCAGCGTTCGACGGAGATGTCGCCCAGCGGCTGTGGAGCGTCTCCGAGCAGCTCACCGGCGTGAGGTTCCCGCCGGAGGCCGCCCTCGCTGCAGGCTGACGACCGGCAGGCCCGTCCACCGGCGCCCCCGATACGCTCGGTGGCGGATGATCGCCGTTCGCGTACAGAGGTCGCTGGTGACCGTGCTCGTGCTGTGCGCCCTGACACTGCTGTGCGCCGGAGCCGGACACGCGCGCGCGGGCGTGTGGACGCTCATCAGCTGCACCCAGCCCGACGGGGCGCCCGCGCCGACCGACGGCTGGACCGGCGGCTGGTGGGCCGGCGGGCCGACCGCCGGCAGTGGTGACGCCAACACCTGCGCGACGCCCGGCGGCTCGCTTGCGGCCATCTCAAGCCAGAACGGCGCCGCGTACGCATACACCGGTCCCGAGTGGGTCTTCAACGCTCCCGGGGGCGCCTCGATCGCGGGGGGATCGATCACCGCGACGCTCACCGCGGCCCAGGGCCAGGCGTGGATCGGAACGCCTGGACCGGCCTATGACGGCGCCGACGTGATAGCGAACTGCCAGCTGGGATCGTCGCCCTGCCAGACCGGCGGGCCCGAGAGCGGGACGTTCCCCATCTGGCACCCCGGCGGAACCTCGATCTATGCGCCGGCCCTGTGCACCGTGAGCTCGATCGCATGTCCCGCGACCGGCGGGACCGGAGCAAACGCGGAGGTGGCGATCACCAGCGCCCTGATCGAGCTGTCGGTCGTCGCGACCCCCACCGGGCGCAGCTTCTCCGGATCGTTGCTCTCACCTGGCGCCGGCGGTCTGGCGAACCTCGTGTTCACCGCGTCTGATCCCGGCGCGACCGGCGGATTCGGACCCGGCGTGTATGGCGTCACCGTGCAGCTCGACGGCACGACCGTCTACTCAGGCGTCCCGGACAGCAACCACGGCGACTGCGTCGCGCTCGGCACCGACCCCGCGACCGGCGGCCTGATGTTCGATCACGGCCAGCCGTGCGCGCCGCTGGCCAGGCTCAAGATCCCGGTGCAGACCAGAGCGCTGTCGGACGGGCGCCACCAGCTCGTGGTGACGATGTCCGACGCGGCCGGGGCGGTCGCACCGATTCTGCGCCGGTCGATCTCGACGTTCAACCCGGTGGTCTCCCCAGTACCCCACCGCAAGGGCGAGGTGAGCGCGCAGCTGACCGCGGGCTGGACGTTCGCAGGCTCGAAATCGCAGATCGACTCGGTGCACCTCGGCCCGCTGCCCAAGCACAGCACCGTGTCGGCCGCGTGCACCGGCCCCCGTTGCCCAGCGCTGCATCCGAACCGGGTGAGCGCCGTGCAGCTGTCAACGCTGTGGACCGCGCTCAAGCACGCGACGTTCCACGCGGGCGAGAGCCTCGAGGTGACGATCCGCGCGCCGCACTCTCGTCCCGAGCCGATCGAGTTCCGGATCCGCGCGGGTCTCCGGCCGACCGCGCGGCTGCTGCGCACCCCCTGACCGGCAGCTAGCGCCGGATCAGCCGCTGCTCGACGACATCCCGGACTCCGTCGCCGACGATGTTGACCGCGATCTCGACAAGCACCAGTGCGACCGCCGCCGGCCACAGCTGCCACCAGAAGCCGTTGAAGACGTTGTCGACCCCGATCGTCAGCAGATCGCCCCAGCTGGTGGCGGGCGGGGGGACCCCGAGCCCGAGGAAGGCGAGCGCCGCGAACGCCAGGATCGCGTCGGCGACGATGAACGTGCCGGCCACGACGACGACTCCGAGCACGTTGGGGATGAGGTGGCGCAGGATGATCCGGTGGCTGCGGGCGCCGAACACGCGGCTGGCGGACACGTAGTCACGCTCGCGCAGGGCGAGGGTCTCGCCGCGGACCAGGCGCGCCATCTCCATCCAGCTGCCGGCCGCGATCACCAGGAAGATCAAGACCAGGTTGGGGCGGATGAGCGAGGCGAGCAGCACGATGAAGAAGAGCAGCGGGATCGCGAGCAGCGCGTCGACGATGCGCATCATCAGCGTGTCGAGGATGCCCCCCGCGAAGCCGGCGATCGCTCCCCACATCATCCCGAAGAGCGTCGCCACCACCGCGACGCCGAAGCCGACCTCGAGGCTGCTCTGGCCTCCCAGCATCAACCGGCCGAGCTCGTCGCGGCCCTCGGGGTCGGTTCCGAGCGGGAAGCTGCCGGACGGCGCCAGGTTCTCCCGCAGCAGGAAGCTCCCGGTCTGATTGGTGTGGTACAGGAGCGGGCCGAGGAACGAGAACAGGATCAGCCCGGCGATGACGACGAGGCCGGCGACCGTCATCTTGTTCTCCAGCAGCATCGCCACGCGCCGACGCGCCATGCTGCCGCCCGTGGGTGCCCCGAGCGTAGGCGGGACGTCGGCGCCGTGGACGAGCACCTCGACGATCGAGCCGCCGGTCTCCACCGCGCCCTCACGCGGGAATGCGCCGGCCGGGTCCTCAGTCATGCCTTGTCCTCGAACAGCCGGATGCGCGGGTCAAGCAGCGCGTAGCCGAAGTCAGCGAGCAGCGAGCCGAGCACGACCGTCACGGTCACGACCAGCAGCACGCCGAGCAGCACCGGGAAGTCCCGGGTCAGGTCCGCGTCGTAGAACAGCAGCCCGATCCCCGGGAAGTTGAACAGCGTCTCGATGATGAGCGCCCCGGAGAAGACGTAGGGCAGGCTCAGGCCGATCAGCGTCATCACGCTCAGCAGCGAGTTGCGGAACACGTGCCGATACAGGACCCCGGCGGTCGTCTGCCCCTTCGCGTACGCGGTGCGGACATAGTCCTCAAGCAGGTTGTCGATCACCGAGGAGCGCATGTAACGGCTGAAATAGGCGACGCTGCCGAGGAAGAGCGTGAGCACGGGCAGGACGAGCACGAGGACGTCCGCGCGCAGGTTGAGCCCGAACGCCGTCGCGGTCGAAGGGAAGACCGGCAGATCGAGGTTGAGCAGGATGATCGCGATGCTGCCGAGCAGGAAGTCGGGCATCGCGTAGAAGATGAGCATCGAGACGCTGATCAGGTGGTCGTCGACCCGGTTGCGCCGCAGCCCCTGATAGAGGCCGAGCGGTACGGCGACGCCGAGCGCGAACAGCGTCGAGCTGCCGACGAGCAGCAGTGTCCGTGGCAGATACCGCAGGAGCAGCGCGCCGACGGGCGAGTTGAGCTTGTAGGAGAAACCCAGGTGGCCCTGCAACGCGTGCCAGGCCCAGATCACGTACTGGACCGGCAGCGGTTTGAGCAGCCCCTCCTGCACCTCCAGCTGGTGGACCTGCAGGCGCTTGGCGCCGAGTCCGAGCTGGGCGCGGGCCAGGCCCCCCGGCAGCGCGTGCAGCAGCCCGAAGACGACGATCGAGACGATGAAGACGACGAACGCGGCATGCAGCAGGCGGCGCAGGATGTAACCGATCACTCGCGGGTTCCTCTCATCGGCCGGAGAAGTGCCACAGCGACGGCTCCGGGAAGCCGAACGGGTTCTGGGGGGTCCACCCCTTCAGGTCGCTCTCGACCACCGACCAGGTCTCCTCGGTCGGGAACCAGAGCCCCGCGACCTGGCGGGAGATGTAGTTCTCAAACGCGAACACGTGCTTGAGCCCGGTGTGGTAGCGCTCCGCCTGGATCAGCCGGTTCGCCTTCGGGGAGGAGTAGCCGCCCCCCCAGTAGTTGCCAGTGGTGAAGTCGCTGTCGCCGCTGGGATAGAGCGCGCCCTCGCCGTAGTTCCACTCCCAGGCGTCATAGATCTGTATCCCCCAGTTGCAGGGTCCCGGCGGGCAGGTTCCGCCGATCGAGAACATGGTCGTCTCGTTCTGCGGGTTGAGCACAATGTTGATGCCGGCCTGTCTGGCCGCCTGCGCGAACGTCTCCACCTGCGCCAGCAGGTCGGGGTACTCGGTCGTGTACATCAGGCTCAGCTGGAGCTGACGGCCCTTCGCGATCCCCGCTCCGCACTGTCCCGTACCGGTTCCCGGGCGCCGGCACACCATGTAACCGCCAGCGCCCGGTGACCACCCGTGGGCGGTGAGCAGCTTGCGGGCCGCGGGGATCGAGTACGGATCGGGGTCGGTCTTCTCCTGTGGGCTCACGAACGGGTTGTGCGGGGTGTTCGGGACCGGTCCGTAGGTGAGCTGACCGAGCCCGTGCAGGACCGTCCTGTCGTACAGGTTCTGGTTGACCAGGTGCTGGAGCGCCTGGCGGATGTACAGCTGCTTGACCAGCGGCCCATACGTCTTGCTCGTGTAGCCGAGCTCCGCCCATTGCGTGAACTGCGGCACCCACTCCTTGATCGTGAACCCGTTGTGCGCGAAGTACCCCTTCTGGGTGTAGTTGTTGGCGTCGAGAAAGCCGAAGGTCAAGCCGCCCGAGCGCAGCGCGTTGACCTCGGCGGTCTCACTGGTGAAGCTCTCGATGATGAACTTGGACAGGCGGGGCTTGTCCGGGCCGGAGTAGTGCGGATTGGGCTCAAGCGTCGTCTCGTAGGTCGTCGGCGCGTATCCGGTGAGGCGGAACGGTCCGTCGACCGTCTTCCAGATTGGGTTCGACGCGTAAGTGGAGAGCTCACTGGACTGCTTGTAGAGAAAGTCGAATACGGCCTTCGCGCCCGCTTCGGTCCGGTCGTAGTTGCCGACCTTGCCGCTCGGGGTCTCACGGTCCCACACGTGCTGGGGCATCGGGGTCACCCACGACAGCTGGTTGTTGTCGAACCATCCCTCGCTGTATGGACGCTTGAGATGGACGACGAAGCGGTACCGGGACGGGTAGTCGACGGACTTGATGTCGTCGGGCATCTGGCCCGGGGTGTATGAGTTGTCCTTCGTCTTGTTCCAGCGCTCCAGGTTGAACCAGAACTCGACGTCGCGGCTGGTGACCGGGGTGCCGTCGGACCAGCGGTAGTGCTTGAGCGAGACCGAGACCGTCCGATTGCCGTCTGACCACACCGCCTTGTGAGCGAGGCTCAGCTTGTAGTTGAAGACCGGCGCGGCGCCGTCGCCCTGGGCGTAGAGCGGCAGCCACAGGTAGGACTCGACGTTCCAGTCCCACGGCTCGGCGTTGGCCGCGTTCTCGATTGGGAACAGCCAGGTGAAGTCATCTCCCGGGGCATAGGCGAACGTCGCCGTGTTCGTCGCCTTCGACAGCCCGCCTGGGTTCACGGTGCTGCAGCCGGCGGCGAGGCAGGCACAGGCGCCGATCGCGAGCAGCAGCCATCCGCGCCGCAGCGCATTTCCAAGCCGACGGGCCAGCACTCTCCTCCTACACGCTTCCTCGAAGTACAGCTTCACGGAGCACGAAGCGCTCCTTCAACAAGCTGTAGCATCATTACACACAATGTCCGCCAGGGGTGACGACATGGACGAAGTGGACGCCGGCCGGCCGTCCGCGGCCGTCCTCGATGAACTGGCGCTCAGCGACGAGGATCACCGCGCTCAGCTCGGGCAGCGCATCCGCCTGTTGCGCAGGCGCCGGCACCTGTCGCTGACCGCCCTGGCAAAGCACGTCGGCAGCAGCTCGAGCTTCCTCAGCCAGCTCGAGCGGGGAACCACCAGCGCGAGCATCAGCACGCTGCGGCGGATCTCCGCCGGCCTCGGGGTGACGCTCGCCGACCTGTTCGACGAGGACACAGATCCACCGATGTCGGTGCTGCGCCGGGAGCACCGCCCGAGCATCGAGACGGCGGCCGGCACGCGCAAGTTCCTGCTCACGCCGCCGCCGCTGCGCAACATCGAGGTGTACGTCGGCGAGTTCGACCCCGGCGCATCGACGGGCGACGCCTACGTTCACGGTGACTCGCAGGAGCTGCTGCTCGTCATCGCGGGCACCGTCCGCGTTGGGATCGGGGAGCAGTCCCACGTCCTCCTGGCCGGGGACAGCATCGAGTACACGAGCGCCGCGCCGCACCGCACCGAGAACTGCGGCGAGGAGCGGGCCGAGGTGCTCTGGATCGTCAGCCCCCCGACCGAGGACTGAGCGGATGGGAGCGGCGGCGGTCTCGTTCTGGCTGACCCAGCTCGACGCGGCCCCGCCGCGCCCTGCGCTGGACGGGGCGCGGACCGCGGACGTGTGCATCGTCGGCGGTGGGTTCACCGGCATCTGGACCGCCTATGAGCTGCTGCGCCGCCAGCCCTCCTTGGACGTCGTCGTACTGGAGGCCAACCAGGTCGGCTTTGGGGCGTCCGGGCGCAACGGCGGCTGGGTCGAGGGATCGCTCGCCGGCGACCGCGAGCATTGGGCGACCCGCGGCGGCCGGGACGGAGTGGTCGCGCTGGAGCGGGCGATGCACGAGGCGGTCGACGAGATCGGTCGAGTTGCCGAGCGCGAGCAGATCGACTGCGGCTTCAGGAAGGGTGGCGCGCTGTTCGTGGCGCAGACCGAGCTCGAGGCTGAGCGGGTGAGGGACTTCATCGAGCAGGACCGGGCGTGGGGCCTGAGTGAGCAGGACAGCATGCTGCTCGACGGCGAGCAGGTGCGGGCACGCGTGGCGGTCGATGGGGTCGTGGCGGGCCGCTGGTTTCGCCACTGTGCTCGGGTTCAGCCGGCCAAGCTCGTCCGCGGTCTCGGCGACGCCGCCGAGCGGGCGGGCGCGACAATCCACGAGGGCACCGCGGTGCGACGGATCGATCCGGGCGTCGCCCGCACCCACGGCGGGGAGGTCAGGGCCGGAGTGATCGTGCGGGCCACCGAGGCCTACACCGCCGCGCTGGACGGCCAGCGCCGCGTGATGCTTCCGCTGTACAGCTCCGTGATCGCGACCGAGCCACTCGGACCGGCGGTCTGGAGCGAGCTCGGCTGGGAGGAGGCGGACACGCTCGCCGACGGGCGGCGTCGCTACGTCTACATCCAGCGGACCGCCGACGACCGGATTGTGATCGGCGGCCGCGGGGCTCCGTACCGGTACGGCTCCCGCACCGAGGCCGAGCAGCCGCCGCCGAGCGAGGTGGCGATCGCGCTCCGGGCGCGGCTGGTGGAGCTGTTCCCCAGCCTGGCGGGCGTGCGGGTCGACGGCGCCTGGCACGGGGTGCTGGGCGTGCCGCGCCAATGGGCACCCGCCGTCGGGATCGACCGCTCGACGGGGCTGGCCTGGGGCGGGGGATATGTCGGCGAGGGCGTCGCCGCCGCCAACCTCGCCGGCCGGACGCTTGCCGACCTGATCCTGGAGCGCGACAGCGAGCTGACCACGCTGCCGTGGGTGGGGTCGATGGGACGGCGCTGGCTGCCCGAGCCGCTGCGCTTCGCCGCCGTCCGCGGCGTCTACGCGATGATGGGCGCGGCCGATCGCCGCGAGCGGCAAACCGGCCGCGACTCGATGGTCGGACACGCCGCGCACCTGATCTCGGGACGCTGACCGAGACGCTGAGGAGGAGGAGAGAGGATGACCCCCGAGGACACCAGGCAGACCGAACCCGCTCCCGCGGCGCCGACCACCGGGCCTCCGCTGCTCGAGGTCCAGGAGCTGCGCACCGAGATCCGCCTGCGCCACGGCGCGGTCCATGCGGTCGACAACGTGAGCTTCACCGTCGGGCACGGTGAGACGGTCGGAGTGGTCGGGGAGTCCGGCTGCGGCAAGACGATGACCGGCAGCTCGATCATGCGCCTGCTGCCGCCCGGTGGCCACATCACGGGCGGCAAGATCCTGCTCGAAGGACGGGATCTGGTGGCGATGAGCCCCGATCAGCTGCGCCACGTGCGCGGCGGCGAGATCGGGATGGTGTTCCAGGACCCGATGACGTCGCTGAACCCGACGACGACGGTCGGGCGCCAGATCGCCGAGGCCGTGCGGCTGCACCGGCCGGTGAGCCACGACAAGGCGATGGAGCGCGCGGTCGAGGTCCTCGGCCTGGTCGGGATGCCGCGCCCCGCCGAGCGCATCTCGGCCTATCCCCATCAGCTGTCGGGCGGTCTGCGTCAGCGCGTGATGATCGCGATGGCGCTCGCCTGTGAGCCGAAGCTGCTGATCGCCGACGAGCCGACGACGGCGCTGGACGTGACGATCCAGGCGCAGATCCTGGCGTTGCTGGAGTCGCTCAAGCAGAAGCTGGGGATGGCCATGATCCTCATCACCCACGACATGGGCGTGATCGCCGGCCGGACCGATCGGGTGATCGTCATGTACGCGGGGCGCACGGTCGAGACCGCCGAGACGGCCGACCTGTTCGCCGCGCCGCACCACCCGTACACGGAGGCGCTGCTCGCATCGATCCCGCGCCTGGATCAGGACCGCAAGCGGGCGCTCCCGACGATCCCGGGGCTTCCGCCGGACCTGATCGAGCCGCCGGCGGGCTGCCGCTTTGCGCCGCGGTGCCGGCATGCGACCGAGGAATGCCGGGCGCAGGATCCCCCGCTCGGGGGTGCCGAGGAGACACACACCTATGCCTGCATCCACCCACGCAACATGGGCGAGGAGGATGTCGGCGGCGCGGGGCGGGTCGAGGTGGGCGCGTCCCCGTCAGCTCAGAACGGTGCCCCGGAAGAAGTCGCCGCCGGCCCGGGAGACGTGCTGCTGGCGCTGGAGGGGCTGACCAAGCGCTTTTCGGTGACCTCGGCCGGGATCCTGCGGCGGACGGTCGGTGCGCTGCAGGCGGTGAGCGACGTCTCCTTCGAGGTCAGGCGCGGCGAGACGTTCGGGGTCGTGGGCGAGTCGGGCTGTGGCAAGACGACGATCGCCCGGATGATCGTCGGTCTGGAGCGGCCGAGCGAGGGCAAGGTCCTGTTCGACGGCACCGACCTGACGACGCTCTCCAAGGGCGACATGCGCCGCCGCCGCCGTGACCTGCAGCTCATGTTCCAGGATCCCTACGCCTCCCTGGATCCGCGCATGCGGGTGGGCACCATCGTCAAGGAGCCGCTCTCGATTCAGAAGGTCGGGGATCGCCACGCCCAGACCGCGCGCGTCAAGGAGCTGCTCGAGCAGGTCGGCCTGCCCGCGGACGCGGTCGAGCGTTACCCGCACGAGTTCTCGGGCGGCCAGCGCCAGCGCATCAGCCTCGCGCGGGCGCTCGCGCTCAACCCGCGGCTGATCGTCGCCGACGAGCCGGTCTCGGCGCTCGACGTCTCGATCCGCTCCCAGGTGCTCAACCTGATCAAGAAGCTGCAGGGGATGCACGACCTCACCTACATCGTGATCTCCCACGATCTGTCGGTGGTGCGCTTCCTCGCCGACCGGATCGCGGTCATGTACCTCGGCAAGCTGATGGAGCTCGGAACCGCCGACGACATCTACCTGCGCGCCGCGCACCCCTACACCGCCGGCCTGTTGGAGGCGGTGCCCCTCCCCGACCCGAGCGCGGAGCGGGCCAAGCGCGCCAAGGCGGTGATGCGGGGCGAGCTGCCCTCACCGATCGATCCGCCCTCGGGCTGCCGCTTCCGGACCCGCTGCCCGCTGGCACAGGAGGTGTGCGCCGAGAAGACGCCCCCGCTGCGCTCGTTCGGCGGCCAGCACGTCGCCGCCTGCCATTTCCCGCTGCAGGAGCCCGCGACCGAGCAGCCGGCGACCGCCGGCGTGTGAATCGAACACTGCCGGTTTGAACCGCGCCCGACGCGGTAACTGTCTTGACAACGTTGTCATGCGAGGGAGGTCGCAATGAATCGACACCGTCATGTCAGGCAGGGACTGGCCGCCGCCACCGTCGCCGCGGGACTGCTCTGCGCCACACCGTCGCTGGCCGGCGCGGCCGCGGGAGCGGGCCACCGGGCGGGCGCGGGAGCGGGCCACCGGGCCGTTGCACGGGCGTCCGCGGGCGGGGGCCACCGGGCCTCTCCGGCCGCTGCCTCAAGCTCGTCCGGCGGGCTGCCCGACTGGGCGATCGGGCCGTTCACCCGTTACAAGGGCAACCCGATCCTGACCCCGCCGAGCGACCCGACGCCCACGAGCCAATGGGAGTTCCCGGAGGCGTTCAACCCCAGCGTGGTCATCCAGAACGGCGTCTTCCACATGCTCTATCGCGGCGCCACGAACGGTGACTACTCGCAGATCGGCGCGGCGACGAGCACCGATGGGCACAATTTTCAGGCACTCCCGAGCCCGGTGATCACCGACTCGCTCCCGTCCGAGACCCACGGAGTCGAGGATCCGCGGATGTACTACCTCAACGGGAAGTACTACGCCTTCTTCACCGGGTATGACGGGACCAACATCGGCATCAACGAGGCGGTATCGACCGACGCCGTCCACTGGACGCAGATCGGTCCGGTGCTCCCCGACAACAAGGACGCCGCCGTGGTGGCCGACCCGGAGGGGACGCCGGTCAAGATCGACGGCCACTACCTCATGTACTACGGGCAGGCCGGCAACGGCGCGTTCCTCGCCCAGTCGACCGACATGACGACCTGGAAGACGGTCGGGCAGGTGAAGATGGGCTTCCCATCGTCCTGGTCACCGTGGGAGTTCTGCGTCGCCGTCACCGACTACCAGACCGTCGCCGGACAGCCCGCCCGCAACGACATCGACATGTTCGTCGCCGGTGAGCTGATGGGTCACGGTCGCTGGTACTACGCGATCAGCCAGGTCGACTTCTCGCTGAAGAACCTGCTGCACCCCGCGCACCGGCTCAACCAGCCGACGCTCCAGCCGCAGGCGCCATATGAGATCTACGGCTTCACGCCCCACACCGTGTTCACCAACGACATCAACTTCTACGACGGTCGCTGGTGGCAGTACTACGGCGGCGGCGACAGCGTGATCGCCCTCGCCAACGCCCCGTTGCGCAACCAGTAGCGGGAGGAAAGACAGGGACGGCAACAGGGGCGGGCTCGCTCGGGATGCCCGCCCCTCTGGGGGTTGCAGCATTTCCCCCCGCCCTGGGGGAAAATGCTGCAACTCCGTGCGCGGTCCCAGGCCCGGGACGCGTCACCGCTCAGGCGGGTGGCGGCATCGCCGCGATCGCGGCGTCCTCGTCCTGCAGACTCGGCGTCTGCGCAACCTCAGCGGGGATCGTGCGCCGGGCCAGCAGCCAGTAGACGACGCCGCCGAACAGCGCGCCCATGAACACACTGAAGTCCGAACCGCCGGTGTGGTTGGTGAGAGGACTCGTCCACGCCGGATACGCGTTCAGCCAGGAGGCCGTCGCCGCCATCCCGACCGCCATCGCGATGATGCCGGGCCAGTGCACCCCGTCCTTGCGGAAGTAGATCCCTGGACCGGTATCGAGCAGCGCGCGTGAGTCGTAGCGGCCCCGGCGCAGGAAGTAGTCGACGAGGTAGATCGTCACCCACGGCGCGAGCCAGATGAGGATGAACAGCAGGAAGTCCGAGATGAACGAGTTGAAGCCGGTCGAGAAGATCGCCCACGCGGTCAGGCCACTCGCCACGCAGGTGTCGAGAAGGACGCACTGCCAGCGCTTGATCCGCGGGATGATCGCCTGCAGCGTCAGGCCCGATGAATACAGGTCGATCGAGTTGATCGCGAACAGCTGGGCGATGACGAACACCAGGTAGGGCCATACGAACCAGCCGGCGAACGTGTGGGGGAGGGCCGCGACCGTGGCGGCTGCGCCGCCCTGTCCGGATGCGACGGCCGGGATCGTGAACAGCGCGGCTCCGAGCAGCGAGAGCAGCGTGGACGGGATATACCCGCCGGCGGCGACCGACCAGACGATCCGTCGCGGGCTCGCGTCGGGCGGCAGGTAGCGGCTGAAGTCGTTGGCGTTCATTGGCCAGCCGTAGCCGCCGGCGGACAGGATGACCGCCAGCGCGGCGAACATCACCTCCCAGCTCGCGTTGTGCCCGACACCGAGATGAACCTTGCCGATCGACATCACCGTGAGGACGACGAACAGGATCACGAACGGCATCACCATCATCCGGAGGACGCGCAGCATCGCCCGGTGCCCGAAGAGCGGCAGCAGCAGCTGAACGCAGGCGGCGCCGATGATGAGCGCGACCTTCAACCCGGTCGAGGAACCGACGCCTGCCTTGTTGAAGAGGGCAAGCCCCGCGAACACGACGAGCGCGAGCCCCTCCACCTCAAACCCGACCTGCGTCACCCAGTTGAAGCCGGCGATCAGCTTGGCGCCCCTGGGGCCGAACGGGGCGCGATTGATGGTGAACGCCGCGGTCCCCGCCCGCGGCCCCTGCAGCGAGCCGAGGCCCGCGATCAGATAGGAGAGATTGCCGACGACGATGACGAGCGCGGCCTGCCAGAAGCGCAGGCCGAACGCCATGATCAGTGCGCCATAGACGACGTACTCGACGTTGAACAGGGCGCCCGCCCACATCCACGCGAGATCGCTCGGCTTGCTCCGGCGCTCGGCCAGCGGGATGTAGTCGATCCCGCGGCTCTCGAAGGCAGGCTCGTCGGCCACCGAGCCGCCGGCCACCACACCCGTCACATCCGGATCGACGGTCGCGCTCACCGCTACCTCCTCAGATCGAATTCCCTCAAGGACTCCCCAGGCACGACGTATGTTGACGCCGAGCTACCACTATGTGAATAACGATCGCACGGGCGCCGGTCGTTCGCGCGGGTGGATCACGCAATCTGCGGATCTATGTGGGCGAACGCGACGACGTCCACGAGCCCGTGGTCGGTGAGCCGCAGCGCGGGAATCACCGACAGCGCGAGGAACGAGAGCTGCATGAACGGCTCGGCGACGGTGACGCCGAGCTCGTCGGCGGCCGCCCGGCCGAGCGTCCCGAGTGCGTCGGCGACCTCCGCTGCGGGCCGGTCGCTCATCAGCCCCGCCAGCGGCAGCGCGACCTCGGCCAGCACGCGCCCGCCGAGTACGGCCACCTGACCGCCCCCGATCTCGCTGAGCCGCGCGACCGCGGCGGCCATGTCGGCCCCGTCGGCCCCGACGCACACGACATTGTGGGCGTCGTGGGCGACCGTCGAGGCGAGTGCGCCGCGGCTCAGGCCGAACCCGGTGGCGAAGCCGGTGCCGACCCGCCCGGTCGCGTGGTGGCGTTCGACGACCGCCGCGCGGCAGAGATCCTCGCCCGAGCCGACGGTGATCACCGCGTGCCTGGTGGTGAGGCTGTTCGATTCCACGCCGACCGCGCGCACACGGGCGCCGTCGGCGATCGGCGGCGCCAGCTGGGCGGGCTCCGGCAGCCGGCCGACGTTGACCGTCCCGTAGAGCAGCGCCTCAGGCGGGGCCTGCGGCACCGCACCGGGGGCGAGGACGCCGTCGCGGACGAGGTGGCGCCCGGCCTGCCACACGTGAGCCGGCACCCAGGAGCTGAGCGCATCGAAGGCCAGCACGTCGGCCTGGTGGCCGGGCCCCAGGCTCCCCAGCCGGTGCAGGCCGTGGTACTCGGCGGGGCGCGCGGTCGCCATCACGAGCGCGTCGAGCTCGTCGATCCCGGACTGGACCGCGATCCGCACGCAGTCGTTCACATGACCATCGGAGAGCAGCGTGCTCGGTTCACGGTCGTCGGTGCAGAAGGCCGCGTGATCGGTGCCGTGCTCGACGACCGTCGGTGCGAGCGCACGGATGTTGCGGCTCGCCGACCCCTCGCGCAGGAAAACCCACATGCCCTTGCGCCGCTTCTCCAATGCCTCCGCCGCGGTCGTCGCCTCGTGGTCGGACTCGACCCCCGCTGCCAGGTAGGCATCGAGTGCCGGGCCGCTCAGCTCGGGGCTGTGGCCGTCGACGCGCAACGGCCCGGCGGCCGCGATCCGGGCCAGCATCTCGGGGTCGCCCGCCACCACGCCGGGGAAGTTCATGACCTCGGCGATCCCGGCGGCGCCGTGCAGATCGATCAACCTGACCATGTCGCTCGCGATGAGCTTTGCGCCCGCGCCCTCGAACGGTGATGCGGGGACGCAGCTGGGCGCGTAGACGGCGAACGTGATCGGCAGCGTCGCCACCGCCCGCATCAGCGAGGTCACGCCCGGCAGGCCGAGCACGTTGGCGATCTCGTGGGGGTCGGCGACGACGGCCGTGGTCCCGAGCGGGAGCACGGTCTCGACGAACGCGTCGATCCACAGCTTCGTCGACTCCAGGTGCATGTGGGCGTCGATGAAGCCGGGGGTGAGCCCGGCGCCGTTGACGTCGATCACCTCGTCGGCGTCCCGGTCGCCCCAGCCGGCCACCACGCCGTCGGCGATGGCCAGCGAGGTGTCGATCCACTCGCGAGTGGGGGCGCTGAACACCCGACCGCCGCGGATCAGAAGATCGGCCGGCTCGTCGCCGCGGGCGACCGCGAGCGCGCGGCCGGTGACGGTGGGGCGGGTCATGATGCGCACCCTGACAGATCGTCGTGGTCCACGACCAGACCATTTCCACCCCGGCCCGTTCGCTGCGGCGACGGGGTGAGTAATTTGAGGCGCACCGTGGTCGCACCGCTTGTGCTGTACGAGGCTCGACCGCACGGCGGTGGCGGCCTGGTCGGCCCGCTCGTGCTGATCGGAGTGTGCGCGGCCGCGGGAGCGCTCCTGTTGCCGATGCTGCGGGTGGGCGTTCGCCACTTCCGCGATCTGCTGCGCGCACGTTTCGGTCGCTGGCGCCGCGTCGGTTCCGAGATCGGCGCCGAGCGCCGCGCGCGGGCGATGATGGGTGAGCTGTGCCCGCACGGCTGGCGCGCCCAGCTCACTCTGTACGAGGGCCGGGCGGTCACCGAGGCCGGCGAGCCCGTCCAGGCCCCGGTGGCCCTGGACTGGTATGAGATGGGGCCGGGCGGGGGAGAGCCTGCCGTCGTGCGCCGGGTCTGGGGCTCGTCGGTCGTCGACGCGCTCGAGGCGATGGTCGCCGACCGCCGGACCGATGTCGCGCTCGAGCAGATCGAGCTGCGAGCGTCGGCCGACGGCGTGAGCTGGCCGGACGCGTAGGGGATTCTCGCGGGCTGGTGGGGAAGCCGTGGCTTTTCCCACACTCGGCGCGCACTCTGAGCCTGGGTGGGTGATGGACCGCGCGTGGCGGGACGGATCACCCAACCGCGGCCTGCCGGAGTCGCGAGTGGGCAAAAACACTGCCCCAGGGCCACGATCCCCGGGCGCCTGGCCCGCGCCGCGCCTTGGCTGGACCGCGACGCCTGGTCGGCCGGCGACGCTCGGTCGGCCGGCGACGCCTGGCCGGATGGCGACGCCTGGCCGGATGGCGACGCCTGGTCGGCCGGCGACGCTTGGTCGGCCGGCGACCTCTGGCCGGATGGCGACGTCCGGCCGGACGGCGACGCCTGGCCGGCCGGCGCGGGGGGAAGCTGGCCGCCGCGTGCCCATGGTCGGTTTCAACGAACTCCACAATGAAACTGACCCCAGTCGGGGGTGCGGCCCTCCCGAAGATGCGTCGAAAGGATTCTTTTGACAGAGGGCTTTCGAAAGAGTAGTTTCGACTCCGATGGCGGACGACGATTCCCCAATCCAGGCCACGGGCTCGGGCTCTCATCGCCGCAGGCCGCGGCGGATCTCCGACCTCGACACGCTGCGGGCGCTCGCCCACCCGACCCGGATCGCGCTGCTCGAGACGTTCGTCATCCGCGGTGCGATGACGGCGACCGAGGCGTCCGAGCACGTGGGGGAGTCGCCGTCGAGCTGCTCGTTCCATCTGCGCCAGCTGCAGCGGTTCGGCTTCGTCGAGGAGGCCGGCGGCGGTCACGGCCGTCAACGTCCGTGGCGGATGACCGAGCTCGGCCTGAACTTCTCCACGGAGGAGGGCGACGCGGCCACCCGGATCGCCGCCCGGGCGCTCTACACGCTGGTCCGCGGCCGCCAGCTCGAGCGCTACCGGCTGTGGCAGGACACCCGGGGCAGTTACCCGATCGCCTGGCGTGAGGCCGCGCTTGACTCGCAGTCACTGGCCTGGATGACGCCCGAGGAGCTCAAGGCGCTCGGAGAGCGCCTGGTGGCCGAGATCCCGGGGCTGTACGAGCGCATTGAGGACCCGTCGGCGCGGCCGCAGGGCGCCCTGCCCGTCGAGCTGCTGCTGCTCGGCCACCCGATCGCGCCCCCGTCGACGGAGGACTGAGCGGTGTCCCGTGCGTTGGCCCCGCTGCGCGACGTCGCATTCCGGCGACTGATCGCGGGCCAGCTCACCTCCGGGATCGGCGACGCCTTCTACATCGTCGCGCTGCCGTGGTACGTGCTCTCCAGCCACGGCGGTGCGCTGCTGCTCGGAACGGTGCTCGCCATCTACGGGGTCTCGCGGACAGCCATCCTCGCAGTCGGCGGCCACGCGAGCGACCGCTGGCGACCGTGGATCGTGATGCTCGGTGCCGACCTGGTGCGGGCGGTCGCGCTCGTCGCGTTCGCGGTCACCGCCGCGAGCGCCCGGCCCTCAATCGGGTTGCTCGCCCCGATCGCGGTCGTGCTCGGAGTCGGCGCGGGCATGTTCATCCCGGCGTCCGGCGCGATCGTGCCGACGCTGCTCGCCGATGACCAGCTGCAGGCCGGCAACGCATTGAGCGCCGGCGGACAGCAGCTCTCGGGGCTGCTCGGCCCGGCGATCGGTGGACCGGTGGTGGCGCTGCTCGGGTCCAGCGTGGCGTTCTCGGTCGACGCGGTCACGTTCGTCGTCTCGGTGCTGACCCTGATCGGGGTCCGGCGCGTGCTCCGGGCGCGGTCGCTCGACGCGGCCGACGAGCCCGAAGCGGGCCGGACGGCGCAGGGCCTGGTCTCGCTGGTGCGCGAGCAGCCGGTGCTGCTCACCGTGTTCTTCACGCTGGTCGTCGCCAACCTGGTTCTCGGCGGGCTGTTCGAGGTGGGCGTCGCGGCGCTCGTCCACGGCCCGCTGCACGCGGGCGCCGGCGGCTACGGCGGGCTCGTCGCGGTCACCTCCGCCGGGGCGTTGGCCGGCACGCTGTTCGCCGCCCGTTTCGACGGCCTGCGCCGCCCGGCGGTCGCCGCCTCGCTCATCTACCTCGCCAGCGCGGCGGTGTGCGCGGTCGTGCCGTACATCGGAGGCGTGATCGGCGCCGGCGTCCTGCTGTGCGCATTCGGCGCCGCGATCGGCGCGGGCAACGTGATCACCGACACGATGCTCATGCGCTGGACGCCCAGGCAGATGCTTGGACGGGTCATGGGCTTCCTCTCTCTGGGGAGCATGGGGATCTACCCGGTCTCCGCGATGCTCGCCGGCATCGTCGTGCACTCGCTCGGGGCGGCGGTCCTGTTTCCGCTGGCCGGCGCGACGCTCGCGCTGGCCGTCCTCGGCGCGCTCACCCGGCGCTCGTGGCGCGAGCTCGGGATGCGTGACGGCGGCCGATCGCCTCTGCCCTCGTCTGTCCAGCGGGCGGCTTGACCGATGCTCTCCACGCGCGGGTTCGCCCCGCTGCGCCACCGGCAGTTCCGGCTGCTGGCGTTTGGTCAGCTCACCTCCAACATCGGCGACCTGTTCTACGCGGTGGCGCTGCCGTGGTATGTCCTCTCCCACCACGGCGACGCGCTGCTGCTCGGCGGGGTGCTCGCCTTCTACGGCGTCGCGCGGACCGTGGCGCTGCTCGTCGGTGGGTCTCTGAGCGATCGTCTGCGGCCGTGGACGGTGATGATGGGCGCCGACGTCGGCCGTGCGGTCGTCACGGCGGCTCTCGTCGTGGTCGTCGCCACTCAGCGGCCGAGCCTCGCGCTGCTGGCGCCGATCGCCGTCTTCCTCGGGCTCGGCGGCGGGTTGTTCATGCCCGGCTCGATGGCGATCATCCCGGCGCTGCTGCCCGACGAGGACCTCCAGGCCGGCAACGCGCTGTCTTCGGGCTGGGCGCAGCTGGCGACGCTCGTCGGCCCGGCGATCGGTGGGGTCGTCGTCGCCGCGGTCGGCCCGGCGCCGGCGTTCGCCGTCGATGGGACGACGTACGTCATCTCGGCGCTCACCCTGCTCGGCGTCCGGGTCCTCGGGCCGACCGCGGGCCGGCAGCCGGCCGCGGATCCGCACCCCGCCGCCGACCCGCACCCGGCCGCGGATCCGCACCCGGCCGCGGACCCACCCGAACCCTCCGGTGCGATCGACCCCGTCCTGCCGCCCGGCGACGAGCAGGCAGCGACGCTGTGGCAGGTGATCCGCTCCGCGCGGGTGCTGCGGCTGATCTTCGCGATCACGCTCGTCGCCAACCTCACCTCGGGCGGGCTGTCGGAGGTGTCCCTGCCTGCCCTCGCCCACGGGCCGTTGCACGCCGGCTCGGCCGGCTACGGCGCGCTGGTCGCGTCGATCGGCGCGGGCGCGCTGGTAGGCACGATCCTCGCCGGACAGGCGCCGAGCTTTCGCCGCCCGGCGGTCATCGGCTGCTACGGGTTCATCGCGCAATGCGTGTTCGAGGCACTGGTGCCGTATCTGGGCGGGACGGTGCCGGCAGCGGTGATGCTCGCCTGCTTCGGGCTGCTCAACGGCTTCTCCAACGTGCTGACGATCACGGCGTTCCAGCGCTGGGCACGGCCGGAGATGCTCGGGCGGCTGATGGGCTTCTTGATGCTCGGCTCGCTGGGGATCTTCCCGGTGTCGGTGCTGCTCGGCGGCGCCATCGTGCACAGCTTCGGACCGGCGATCTTCTTCCCGCTCTCGGGGGGACTGGTCGCCGCCACAGTGCTCTTCTCACTCACGTTCCGTGAGTGGCGCGAGTTCGGCGCGACGGTCACCGAGGCCCCAGGCCCGGCCTCGGTGGCGGGCTGAGCGTTTTCTCCAGACCACCTGGAGCTATCGCTCACCAGGCCGGCCGACGGCACCACGAACGCCGCTCATAGACTCGCCGCATGGATTTCGGAATCGGCTATTTCCCCACGCACGACGCCATGGGCCCCGCCGCCCTCGCGCGGATGATCGAGGAGCGCGGCCAGGAGTCGCTGTTCGTCGCTGAGCACACCCACACGCCCGCATCACGCGAGACCGCGTACCCCGGCGATGAGGAGCTCCCGCGCAAGTACAACCACACCTATGACCCGTTCATCGCGCTCACCGCAGCCGCGATGGCGACCACGCGCCTGCGCGTCGCCACCGGCATCTGCCTGATCAACCAGCGAGACCCGATCACGACCGCCAAGCTCGTCTCCTCGCTGGACGATCTCTCCGGCGGGCGCTTCGAGTTCGGCGTCGGCGCCGGCTGGAACCGCGAGGAGATGCGCAACCACGGCACAGACCCCCGCACCCGGTTCAAGCTCGTCGCCGAGCGCGTGCAGGCGATGAAGGAGATCTGGACGAACGACACCGCCAGCTACCACGGCGAGTTCGTCAACTTCGACGAGATCTGGCAGTGGCCAAAGCCCGCCCAGCGACCGCATCCGCCGGTGCTCGTCGGCGGCAGCGGGCCGACTGTGCTGGACCGGGTGCTCGCGTTCGGCGATGCGTGGCTGCCCAACTGGGACGAGGTCGAGGAGAACATCGAGGATCGCGTGGCGGAGCTGCGCGCCCGCGCCGACCGCCCGATCGACGTGATGATGATGAGCGCGCCCGCGGATCCGGCTGTCCTGCAGCGGTGCGAGCGCCTGGGGATCACCCGGGTCGTCTACTGGTTGCCCTCGAACGGCCGAGGACCGGTCGAGGCCGCGCTCTCCATCTGGGAGGCGGCGATCGCCGAGTTCCTAGGCACCGACTAGGCCGAATCCCTCGACGCCGGCTCGGCCGAGTTCCTCGCCGCCGGTTAGGCGATGACGGCGCCCGAGCCCTCGAGCTCGGCAAGGACCCGCTCCGACCCCTCGGGGTCGATCCCGCGCACGCCGGCTCGGTCGACGGTGACCAGGAACCCCTCGCGCAGGGCATCGCGCGCGGTGGCGGCGACGCAGAAGTCTGTGGCCAGGCCGGTCACCGTCACCGCGGTCACCCGCTCGGTGCGCAGCAGCGTTCCCAGCTCGCCGGTCTCAAAGCCCGAGTAGCCCTCGCCCTCGCGCGAGGCGCCCTTGTCGACGACGACGTCGATGCGCTCGTGGTCGAGCTCGGGCGAGATCTCGGCGCCGTGGGTCCCCTGGACGCAGTGAGGTGGCCACGGTCCGCCCTCCGCGGCGAACGACGAATGGTCCTCCGGGTGCCAGTCGCGGGTGGCGAGCACGACGTCGAAGTCGCCGTCGCGCACGAGCTCGTTGATGCGGCCGATCACCTGGTCGCCGTCGGGGACGCCGAGTGCTCCGCCGGGCAGGAAGTCGTGCTGGACGTCGACGATGATCAGCGCACGGCTCATCTGCGGGTCGAACGGTACCCGGAAGCGCGCTCCTGGATGGCGGCGAGGTCGAGCTCGCCACGGTAGAAGGCGCTGGCGAGCATGAACACGGCCGCGCCGATCAGGCACAGGACCGCGTCGCCGAACCCGAGCGCCGCCCACACGGCGACGAACAGGAAGCCGAGCAGGGCGGCGAACTGTTGAGGTGTCATGACATCCCCTTCTGATGGATCATCGTGGTTCAAAGCCGGTGAGGGTGACGTTGACCGGCATCGCCGGCAGGTCGTGGTGGCCGAGCTGATCCTGCACGCGCGTACGGACGTCGCTGAGCGCCGCCGCCGCGGCCGGGGCGGCGTCGATGCCGATGTCGACGTGCAGCTCACCGTCGCCGAGTCGTCCGGTCGCCCCGATCACGTGCGCGTTGCCCCGGGCCGCAACCTCGGCGATTCGCTCGACGGCGCGGGGGCGGACCACAGTCGCGCCGCGCTCGTCGATCGGGAATCCGATCTCCGAGCGGGTGAGGTACGGGCGCGGCAGCGCGCGCAGCACCAGTGAGGCGAAGAACAGGAAGATCAGCAGCCCGCCGAAGCCGGCGATCAGCGCGTGGGGTGTCGTGAAGTCACCGCGGTTGAGGCCGGCGAGCCAGTGATCGGCGGTCCGGTAGCCGCTGATCCGGTTGATCTGCACCGGCCCGAGGTTGTGCAGCTTGAGGGCGAGCAGCACGGTCAGCGCCCCGCCGTAGATGAGCGCGAGCGCGAACACGATCGTCAGCGAGCGTGCAAGGAGCGCACCGGTGCGGCGGCGCAGGCTGACCCGCTGGCGGATCATCCGGAGGCCTGCTTGGCGGCGCGCGGCTCGTCCAGGCGTACCCGGATGTCCCCGCGGAGCCCGAGCGGCTCGAGGATCGGGTCGAGCCGTTGGTGCACCGCGGTGTCGACGGTTGCGGGATCGGGGTCTGCACCACGTGCGGCGAGCACCTTCACCCGGCCGTGGCGGCCGCTGCGGGCGAGGCGGACCTTCGGGCGCTTGACGCCGGTGACGCCGGGTGCGAGCACGGTCTCAGCGCGCACCATCCGGGTCACCGTCCGCTGCCGCGCATAGAGGCCGCCGCTGCCGTTCGGGCCCTCCTCCACGACCAGCAGCCGCTCACGCCGGGAGCCCAGCAGTCCCGCCAGCAGCCCGAGACCGATCACGACCGCGGCGATCCCACCGAGCAGCGCGAGCAGCGCGGTCGGTCCGGGCGCGGCGAGCTGGGCCAGGAAGTGGCCGACGCGGGCGCGGACGACGGGCAGATGCAGCAGCCGGTCCGGGCGAGCGGAGCCGAGCGAGATGAGCAGGGAGAGGCAGTAGAGCCCGATCCCGAGTCCGGTCAGCGCGAGCGCCGCCATCAGCAGGAGCTCCACCAGCCTGGCCAGTGCCTTGAGCAGCAGCATCACACAGGCGCGTCGACGTCGATGTCAGCGATGGTGATGGTCACGGTTGCGAGCTTGAGTCCGGCGATCGCCGCCGCGGTGACGACGGCCGCGCGCACCCCGTCGGCCAGCGCGGGCAGCGGCACCACGCGGCAGACGAGACGCAAGGAGACGTCATAGCCGCCCTCCGGCGCGGCGACGCAGCGGACCCCCGGCACCTGCACGCCGCCGCCGGCGGTCACGAACAGCCCGCCCGCGCCCGAGTCGAGCCCCACCACGCCCTCGATGGCGAGTGCGACGTCACGGGTGAGCGCGGCGAGCTCGACCCGCGGCGACGGGGCGCCGTGCGGGGACTGCCGCTCCATGTCCTCGCTCGTCAGGAGCTCTGAGCCGTGGGCTGGTTGTCGTCATCATCACCGGGGAAGTACAGGTCGCTGACGGCGATGTCGACCGCCGCGCAGTGCAGTCCGGTCGACGCCTCGATGCGCCGGACCACGTTGTCCCGGATCGCCTGGGCGACGTCGGGAATCGACTCGCCGTAGTCGATGATCACGTTCATCGAGACACGCGCGTCTGACTCGACGACCTCGACGTTCACGCCCTGCGTGCTCGCGTCGCCGACCTGGAGGCGCTGAGTGACCGCCCCGATCGCCCGGGACACGGCGTTGCCCAGCCGGTGCACCCCGGCGACCTCGCGGGCCGCGAGCCCCGCGACCTTGGTGACGACCACCTCCGCGATCGTGGTCGTCCCGCGGTCGGTCTCCAGCCGTCCCGCGCCGGTCGAGGGCTTCTCTGATGCGGGCGTGCGCGGGTTCGTCGTCTCGTTCATGTCGGTCTTCTCCAGTCAGGCGGCAGCAGGGGTCGTCCCCAGTTGCTTACCCCGGCGCGGTTGTGCGACAAACGGGACGTAATCAGTCACAGCGGGCCGCGGCGGCGAGCAGCAGCTCGTCCTCGCCGGGCCGGGCGAGCAGCCCGAGGCCGAGGGGGAGCCCGTCGACGCGGCAGAGCGGCAGGCTGACCTGGGGCGCACCCGCCAGCCCGGCGACGCACGTGAGGGCGAGCAGCCGGGCCCGAGTGTCGGGCGCCTCGTCGGGCTCGGTGGCCGGTGCGGGAGCGCTCGGCAGCACGATCGCGGCCCGCGGCGGAAGCCCGTCCAGGATCCGAAGCAATGCCTGGCGTGTCGACGGGTAGTCCAAGGCTTCACTTGAGGGTGAGACTGAGGGTTCATCGCCCTGCTCGGCAAGCTCTTTCGCCGCCGCGAAGCGCTCGGCGATATCCGGGGCGATCTGAGGCCGGATCGTCGTGATGAAGCGGCCGTGCACCGCCCAGATCTCACGCATCTGGTGCTTCCGGAACGCCTCGGCGAACACGGCCGGCGGGCGGTCAAGGAGCGGGCGCCGGCTGATCGGGCATCCCAGCCGCTCGGCGAGCGCGTGCGCAGCGGCTCGGACCGCCTCCGCGGCGCCCGGATCGGCGAGCTCGAGCAGATCATCGGCCACCACCAGCTCTGATGGCGGCGCCGTCTCGTCGTCGGCGGGCGTGCCGATCAGCGCGAGCCCCGCCCGGCGCAGCAGATCGCCGCTGCGCGCCAGCACCCCGCAGGTGTCGAACGAGGGGGCGAGCGCCACGATTCGGTCGGACGGGACACGGCCGTGCGTGGGCCGCAGGCCGTGGACGCCGCAGTAGGAGGCCGGGACTCGGATCGATCCGCCGGTGTCGGTCCCGAGACCGAGGTCGGTGATCCCGAGCGCGACCGCCGAGGCCGACCCTGACGATGAGCCGCCGGGGACGCGGCCGGGAGCCGCCGGGTTGCGCGGAATCCCGTAGTGCACGTTGACGCCGCGCATGCTGAACGCGAACTCCTCGGTGATCGCCTTCCCGAACACCATCGCGCCGGCGTCGAGCAGCCGCGTGACCGCGGGGGCGTGGGCCGCGGCGACGGGTGCTCGCGCCAGCCAGTCCGGGTTGCCCGCGCCCGTCGCCACCCCTGCCACGTCGATCACGTCCTTGACGGCGACCCTGGTCCCCGCGAGTGGGCCGCCACTGGCGCCACGGACAGTGACCTCGGCGCGGATCGGATCGACGAACCGCGGCCGGCGGTCGTCGTCGATCACTCCTCGCCCTCGTCTGCCGGCACCTCGACGTCCTCGCGATCGGCCCATTCGAGCAGCGGTTCGATCGAGTAGACCGCGTCGTCGATCGGGGCGTGCAGATCCCCGCGCTCGGCGAAGCGCGACCCCATCGTCGCGATCGTCAGCTCGCGCGGCTCGATGTCGTCGAGCTCATCCCAGGCGAACGGCGCCGAGACGGTCGCCTCCGGGAAGCCGCGGACGGAGTAGGCGCTGGCGATCGTGTGGTCTCGGGCGTTCTGGTTGAAGTCGACGAACACGCTGCGGGGATCACGGTCCTTGCGCCACCAGGTCGTCGTCGCATCCCCCGGGGCGCGGCGCTCGACCTCGCGGGCGAACGCGAGGGCCGCCCGGCGGACGTCGGCGAACCCATGCTCAGGCCTGATCCGCACGTAGATGTGGATCCCCGAGCCGCCGGAGGTCTTGGGCCAGCCGACCGCGCCGAGCTCGTCGAGCACCTCATGGGCGACGTGGGCAACCCGTTTGACGCGCTCGAGCGGGCACTGGTCCATGGGGTCGAGGTCGATTCGCCACTCGTCGGGAGTCTCGACGTGGCCGCGGCGCGAGTTCCAGGGATGAAACTCCACCGTCGACATCTGCACCGCCCAGATGACGGACGCGATCTCGGTCACGCACAGCTCGTCGGCCGTGCGGTCAAAGCGCGGGAACGTGACGTGGACGGTCTGAAGCCAGTCGGGCGCCCCCGGTGGGATCCGCTTCTGGTGGACCTTCTTCTCGTCGGTGCCCTTGGGGAAGCGATGGAGCATGCACGGCCGCTCGCGGAGCGCGCGCACGATCCCGTCGCCGACGCTCAGGTAGTAGTTGACGAGGTCGAGCTTGGTCTCGCCACGCGCGGAGAAGTAGACGCGGTCGGGGTTGGAGATCCGGACGGTCCGCCCGCCCACCTCGATCTCGATCGCCTCAGAGCCGGCCACGGCCGCATCATCTCAGGCCGTTGGGACCGGTGACAGCGACCACAGGCCGTCTGACCCGATCCGCTCGACGGTGGCGACCTGCTCGAGTCGCTCGCGGGCGTCGTCGACGGTCAGCCCGCAGACGGCGGCTACCTCGGCGCTGGCCAGCGGTTGATCGGCCCAGCGCAGGACCTCGCCGACGTCCTCGGGATCGTCTCGGCGGGTGAGCTCCGGCGCGAGATTGGCGATCGCCACCTCGTAGGCGGCCGTGGGCTGAAAGCCCGGCACGGTCGCCATGCGCCGCCCGTCGTGGACGAGCTCCCAGGAGGGGCAGGTGTACCGATAGCCGCTCGCGCTGTCCGCGTCCTTGGCGAGCTTTCCCGGCAGGGCGAGGCCCTCCGGCGATGGTGCGCGCGCGGCCCGCATGTCCTCGCGCAGCGTCGCCTCCGTGTCGGGGTCGGCCAGCCAGCGCTCGAGCTCATCGGGGTCGACACCGGCGCGCTGCGCGGCATGGCGCAGCGTCGGCACCTCGTCGACGAGCTCTCCGGCGAAGTTGACGATCCTCAGCGCGCGCAGCATCGCCTGCTCCTTCTCAGGCTCGTTGAGGCGCACGGCGACCACGGCCCGGCAGCCGGGCACGGACGCCGCCAACCGAGAGCGCTCCCCGGTCTCCATCGGCATGTGGTGCGCAGCCGCGAGCATCGCGGCGCCCCGTGCGAGCATCGCGGGGGTCAGGCCGCTGGCGGCCATCACCTCGACGTCGTCGGACAGCCCGACCATCCGCGGCCGCAGCTCGATCTGGTCGCCGTACAGCCACTCGATCCGCAGACGGGACGGCTCGGCCGACCAGGCAAAGGGGCAGACGGGGTCGGTGAAATCGGTGATCTGGATCGTGGTCATGGCCTCGACGCTAGCCAGGCGCCGGCGGTGGCCTGGGTATCGGCGCAACCACACCCTGGGCCGTCGCCGGAACGGCCCGCGCAGCAGCTGACCCCCGCGCCACCGCAGGTTTGGGAGTCCTGCCGCGGGCGTAGTCTGTGCCAGCATGCCCGAGCTGCCCGAGGCCGAGCGCGCCCGCCAGACGCTTGAGACGGCGCTGAATCGCCCGATCGCGGTCGTCGACGACACGGACACGTACGTCTCACGCCCGCACCAACCCGGTGAGATCGCGGGCGCTCTCACCGGGCATCGGTTCGTCGCCGCGCGGCGGCGGGGGAAGTTCCTCTGGATGGAGACCGACGATGGCCCAACGCTCGGTCTGCACCTCGGCATGGCCGGGAGGATCGTCGTCGACGAGGAGGCCGCCGAGCCGTCGCGCTGGGATCGGTTCTCGATCGAGTTCTCCGACGGCTCGCGCCTGGCCCTGCGCGATCGCCGGCGGCTCGGCCGCGCGGTGCTCAACCCCGACTACAGCCACGTCGGCGCTGACGCCGCCGACATCGGGCGCGACGAGTTCCGCGCGCGGATCGGCGCCGGGCACACCGCGGTCAAGGCCCGCCTGCTCAACCAGCACGCGGTCTCGGGGGTGGGCAACCTGCTCGCCGACCAGATCCTGTGGCAGGCGCGGCTGTCTCCCCGGCGCGACACCGGGTCGCTGTCGATCGAGGAGCTCGACCGGCTGCGCCGTGAGATGCGGTCGGCCCTGCGCAACGCGATCCGGCACGGCGGCGCGCACACCGGTGCGTTCGTCCAGGTTCGCCGCAACGAGCAGGTCTGCCCGCGTGACGGTCACCACCTGGAGAAGGCGACGGTCGGAGGCCGCACGACGTACTGGTGCCCCGTGTGCCAGACGTGAGCGTCGGGGCGCCACCGAGGACGCTCGAGCAGCTCGTCGGGCGCTATGACTCCGAGCTGTTCTGGCCGATGCGGCCCGGAGCGCGGGTGCGGCTGCGCGTCACGGACGCCTCGTCGCCGTCCGAGCACGACGTCGTCTTCGAGGCCGACCGCGCGTTCCTCGTGGACTGCGCCGGGCGGCCCGACGCCGTCATCTCCGCCGACGCGGAGACCTGGGAGGGCGTGCTCGCCGACGTGCGCGGCGGCCTGGAGGCGTTTCACACGGGACGGCTCACCGTCCGCCGTGACCTGCACCTCGGGATCGGGTTTCTCGCCGCGACCGCCGCAGCCGTGCAGACCGGCCCCGGGCTCCACTTCGCCCAGGTCGCCACCGCCGCGGGCGAGATCTCGCTCGACGAGGCGGGCACCGGCCCGGCAGTGATCCTGATCCACGGCCTGGGCGCGACGAAGGTCTCGATGCTGCCGACCCTGGCAGCGCTCGCGGGGGAGGGGAGGCGGGCCATCGCGCTGGACCTTCCCGGCTTCGGTGACTCCGTCAAGCCGCTGCGCGCCCCATATCACGCGCCGTACTTCGCGCGGTCAGTCGTGGCCCTGATGGATGCGCTGGGGATCGAACGCGCCGATCTCATCGGCAACAGCCTCGGCGGGCGCGTGGCGCTCGAGGTCGGTCTCCGGTTCCCGGACCGCGCCGGACGGCTCGGGCTGCTGGCGCCGTCGCTCGCCTGGCTGCGGGGGCGGCCCTGGGCGCCGCTGCTGCGGTTGGTCTCGCCCCAGCTCGGGCTCTTGCAGCCCGCTCCGCGGCCGCTGGTCGAGGGGATCGTCCGCGCGATCGCGGGCAGCGACGGGTCCGGCGGCCAGTGGACCGCCGCGGGGGTCGACGAGTTCCTGCGGTCCTATCTCACGCCACGGGGGAGAGCCGCCTTCTACGCGGCTGCGCGCAACATCTATCTGGAGCCGCCTCACGGCGCCCGAGGACTGTGGACGCGCCTGCCGGCGCTGCGCACGCCGAGCCTGTTCATCTGGGGGCGCCGGGACACGCTGGTCCCGATCGGCTTCGAGGCCCATGTGCGTGACGCTCTGCCCGCGGCGGAGCACCTGGAGCTCGACTGCGGCCATGTGCCGCAGCTGGAACGTCCGAGGGAGACACATCGGGCGCTCGCGGCGTTCCTGGACGCGGGCGACTGACCGGGGCCTTACGAAGCCGTTTCTAAGCTCATCCGAGGCAAAACGGCCTCACGCCCGTGACCGAGCTCCTCACTCCACCCGATCCTGAGACCGACCGCCGGGAGCGCCCGGTGGTCACAGACGTCCGCTACACCCGCCGCCAGGTGCTCGGCGCGGGCGTCGGGGGCGCGGTGGCGATCGCCGGAGCCAGCCTGGGCGTCGATCGGCTGCTGCGCCACTCCGGCAACGGACTGCCGCCCAACGGCACCACGCAGCGGTTCTTCTCCGCGCCCGATCTGCATCCGACGATCGTCCGGTACAAGACGACGGCCCCGACTGCGCCCGGCCTCATGTTCATCGGCCCTGACCGTTCCAAGCCGGTACAGGCCGGGGGGATGATCGTCAACGGCTCCGAGCTGGTCTGGTTTCACCCGGTCCCGTACCGCCACTGGGTGACCAACCTCCAGGTTCGCTCCTGGCGCGGGCAACCGGTGCTCACCTGGTGGGAGGGCCGCCTGGACGCCGGGTACGGGATCGGCGAGGCGATCATCGCCGACTCCTCCTACCGCGAGCTGCATCGCGTGCGCGCCCAGAACGGGCGGACGATGGACCTGCACGAGTTCCAGCTCACACCGCAGGGGACTGCACTGTTCACCTGCACGCCGAGGACGGTCACGCTCGATCTGCGCCACCTCGGCGGGCCGCGCCGAGCGCACGTGCTGGAGTCGATCATCCAGGAGGTCGATGTGGTGAGCGGCCGGCTGTTGATGGAGTGGCAATCGCTGCGCCACGTGGCGCTCGACGAGTCCTACCGCAAGGAGTTCGCGCCGTTTGACTACCTCCACGTCAACTCGATCGACGTGCTGGAGGACGGGCACCTTCTGATCTGCGCCCGCAACACCTGGGCCGCGTACAAGATCCACCGCCGCACCGGCGAGATCATCTGGCGCCTGGGCGGCAAGCGCTCGGACTTCACCATGGAGCACGGCGCGCAGTTCGCCTGGGGCCACGACGCGCGCTGGATGGGCAACGGCCGGATGACGCTGTTCGACGACGGCTTCGACGGGCGCACCAGGAGCCACTCCGCCTCCCGCGCACTCATCCTCGACGTCGACCTCACGCGGCGCCGGGTGAGCGTGGGACGCTCCTACGAGAGTCCGGCGCACCTGCTCACCTCGTCGATGGGCAATGTTCAAATGCTGCCCGACGGTCACATCTTCGTCGGCTTCGGCAACGACCCCTACTCGGTCGAGTTCGCGCCCGACGGGACCCTGCTGTCAAACCTCGAGCTGCCTTCCGGCCAGCACTCCTACCGCTCGTTCCGCCTGTCGTGGAAGGGGTTGGGCGAAGGCGGACCGGCTGCCGCGCTGCGCACCGTGCATGGCGGCCGGCTGCGCCTGTTCGCGAGCTGGAACGGCTCGACCGAGGTGGCGCGCTGGCGTGCGCTGGCGGGCAGCGGCGCCGACGCCCGGCAGATCGCCGAGGTGGCGAAGACGGGATTTGAGACGCCGATCGATCTCGGCCGCGGCTCGGGCCCGGTCGTCGCCGTCGCGCTGGACAGGTCGGGTCGCGAGCTCGGCCGGAGCGCCGCCGTCCGCGCCTGACTCGTTTTCTTCCAAAACTGGCCCTGGGGGACAGTTATCGCGTTTCGGGGGGCGGAAGGGATGGCCGGAGCCGGTGATGGGTAGCGTGTGTGGCGCCCCGCCCCCGACTCGATCGCGAGGTCAGTGATGTCCGGTTCGCAGCGCGTTCAGATCCCCGGCTCTGCACGCACCATCCATCCCGGTCACGTGCGCGTCGGCGACGTCGATGTCAACGGCGATGTCGACGTCACGGTCTATCTCGCGCATCGGGTGGTGCCCGAATGGGTCGACGAGGAGGCACGGCGCCAGCCGCACTCACGCAAGCGGATCTCCCGCGAGGAGTGGGCGCAGGCGCACGGCGCCCATCCCGATCACGTCAACGCGGTCTGCGCGTTCGGCGAGGAGCATGGCCTCGTGATCGGGCGCACCGACGAAGCGCGCCGCCAGGTCAAGCTCCTGGGCTCGGTGGGAGCGGTGGGCGACGCGTTCGGGGCGAACTTCGAGGGCATGTACGCGCCGTCAAAGGACGGCGAGGCCTACCGCGCACGCAGCGGCCCGCTCAGCGTTCCGGAGGAGCTGGGGTCGTTCGTGACCGGCGTCTTCGGCCTGGACAACCGCCCCGTCGCGCATCCGCAGATCCGCTTTGCCCAGGCCGGCGCGGTCGCCTACACGCCACCGGAGGTCGCGGCGGCGTACGGCTTTCCCAGCGGGGTCGACGGCACCGGTGAGGCGGTCGGGATCATCGAGCTCGGCGGCGGCTACCAGGAGTCGGACCTCACCACGTACTTCGACTCGCTGCAGATCTCCCCGCCGACGGTGACGGCGGTCCCGGTCGACGGCGGCTCCAACAATCCCGGCGCGGACACGAACGCCGACGGCGAGGTGATGCTCGACATCGAGATGGTGGGGGCGGTCGCCCCGGGCGCGCGGATCGTCGTCTACTTCTCGCCGAACACCGATCAGGGGTTCATCGACGCCGTCTCCGAGGCGGTTCATGACACCGCCCACAAGGTCTCGGTCGTCTCGATCAGCTGGGGTGGCTCGGAGGACAGCTGGACCGCCCAGGCGCGCACCCAGATGGAGTCGATCCTCACCGACGCGGGCGGGCTCGGGGTGACCGTGACGGTCGCCGCGGGCGATAACGGCTCGAGCGACGGCGCGACGGACGGCAAGTCCCACGTCGACTTCCCCGCCAGCGCCCCCCACGCGCTCGCCTGCGGCGGCACGACGCTTCAGATCTCCGGAACCGCGATCAGCTCCGAGACGGTCTGGGACACGGCGTCAAACGGCGCCACCGGCGGCGGTGTGAGCGACGCGTTCGCGCTGCCGAGCTACCAGTCCAGCGCCCATGTCCCCGCCAACGCCGACTCCGCTAAGGCCGGGCGCGGGGTGCCGGACGTCTCCGGCGACGCCAATCCACAGACCGGCTACACGATCCGGGTCGACGGCTCTGACGAGACGATCGGCGGCACCAGCGCCGTGGCGCCGCTGTGGGCGGGGCTGATCGCCCTGCTCAACCAGTCGGTCGGGGCGCCGCTCGGCTTCGCCCAGCCGCGCCTGTACGCGCTGCTGGGCTCGACCGCCTTCCACGACATCACCTCGGGCTCCAACGGCGCCTACTCCGCCGGTCCCGGCTGGGACGCCTGCACCGGTCTGGGCTCGCCGTCGGCGGCCAACCTGGCCAAGCAGCTCGGCGCCAGCTGACGCGGTGGGGGCGTCATGGGGGCGTCCGGTCGGCTCGCGCGCGGGCCGCGGTCGAATTTGTGCACCACCAGGCCCCGGATCCAGACCGCGGATCCGCGACCCGACGCGCCGGTCAGCCCCAGAGCCGCGTGGCGAGCCCCGACGCCCGCGCGACCCGCCGGTCGACGGCGGCGCGGATCGTCTCCTCGGGGCCGACGAGGATCAGGCGGCGCTGCGCGCGGGTGACCGCCGTGTAGAGCAGCTCGCGGGTGAGGATCCGGGAGTCGGGCTCGGGCAGCAGAACGACCGCCGTGCCGAACTGGGAGCCCTGGCTCTTGTGGATCGTCATCGCGTAGACGGTGTCGACGGCGCCGAGCCGGCTGGGGCTGAGCAGGGCGAGCTCGCCGCGGCGTTCGAAGGCGGCGAGCACGCGGCCCTCGCCCGTCCGCACGATCACGCCGGTGTCCCCGTTGGCAAGGTCGAGCTCCGGGTCGTTCTGGGTGACCAGCAGCGGGCGCCCGACGTACCAGCGCTCGGTGGCGGAGAACTCCGCGACGACGTCCTGGAGCCAGCCTTCGACACGGGCCGACCAGCTCGCAACTCCATACGGCCCGCGCCGGTGCGCGCAGAGGATGCGAAACCCGCCGAGCGCGCCCAGCGCTCGGTCACCGTCACCCGCGGCCGCCGCCTCGACAACCTCCTGCGACGCCTGCAGCGCATCGCGGCGCAGCCGCGCCGGCACCTCGGGGCGGCCGGCATCGCCATCGATCCAGCGCACATCGTCGGTGCCCGCCGCCAGCAGCTCCATCACCCGGTCTCCGTCCCCGTCGCGGATCGCGGTCGCCAGCGACGCGATCGCGCCACCGAAGCGATGGCCGCGGTCGAGCACGACGATGCCGTCATGCGAGGCCGCCGGGTGGGTACCGGCTCGGTCGGCGTCGACGATGTCACCGAGCACCGCGCCGGCCTCGATCGACGCCAGCTGGCCGGGGTCGCCGATCAGCACCAGCCGTGCGTCGGAGCGCAGCGCCTCGATCAGCCGGGCCATCAGCGACAGCGACACCATCGAGGTCTCGTCGACGATCACCACGTCGTGGGGCAGCCGCCGGCGACGATCATGGCGAAAGCGTGTCGAGGAACCCGGCCGCCACCCGAGGAGACGGTGGATCGTCGAGGACCGCAGGCCCAGCAGCGTCCGCCGCACGTCCTCGGAGACGTCGAGCGCGCGCGCCTCGTCACGGACGGCCTGCTCCAGGCGCGCCGCGGCCTTGCCGGTCGGGGCCGCGAGCGCGACCCGCGGCGGGCGCTCGCCGGGTCCCGTCTGCTCGCAGAGCAACGCGACGATCCGGGCGACCGTCGTCGTCTTGCCCGTGCCCGGACCGCCGGCGATGACGGCAAACCGCCGGCGCGCGGCGGCGGCGACCGCATCGGCTTGGCGGTCGCCGGAGGCATCCGGGCCGAACAGGCGAGCGAGGCCATCCTCCAGGCGCCCTTCGTCGACGGCGAACGCCGGAGCATCGAGCATCTCCGACAGCGTGCGGGCGACCGCGACCTCCTCGGCCCAGTAGCGGTCGAGGTACAGCCAGCTGCCGCGCAGCCGGAGCGGGCGGACCGTCGGCTCGCCCGAGCCCTCGAGCGCGACGAGCGGTGAGGCGGAGACCGACGTCACCCAGCTCTCGGCGTCGGGCCAGCGCAACGCGTCGAGATCGATCGGGTCCTCGGTGTCGACGGCGACGGTCTCACGGATCGTCCGAAGGTCGACCAGGACGTGACCGATCCGCGGGGCGCGAACCGCGAGCGCGACCGCGAGCAGCACCTCGTCGCCGGACTCCCCACCGAGCGCTCCCAGTCGCCGCGCGACGTGGATGTCGGCGGCCGACAGCACCCCGGCGAGGTTGAACTCGCGCAGCGGACCGGACGCCTGCAGCGCAAGGCGCGCGTCGAAGGGATCGCGCTCGGCAGTCGCGTCCTGTGCAGGGCCGACGCTCACGAGACCCCTTCGTCGAGCGCATCGCTCAGAGCAGGGGCGAGGGCCGCTGGCGGGCTCCAGGAGAAGACGCCCGGGGCCGAGCCGACCGGTGCGCCGAAGCCGCTTCCGGTCATCCCGCGCACGAACAGGTAGGCGACGCCCGCCAGGTGGGTGCCCGGGTCGTAACCGGGCAGCCGCCAGCGCAGGAAGCGGTGCAGGGCGACGGTGTAGAGCAGCGCCTGAAGCGCGTAGTGGTGGCGGTACATCTCGGCGTGCAGTGCCTCTGGGCGGTAATGGAAGGCGGTGAGCTCCTCGCCGGGCTCCCCGAGCCAGTTGGTCTTGTAGTCGAGCACCGCAAACCTGGGGCCGGGAAGCCGGAGCACGAGGTCGAGCGAGCCGGTGAGATAACCGCGGAACGAGCGGCGAAGGAAGGGATCGTCAAGCCGCGCCGCGTACCCGGCGAGGGGATCGCGGGCGGGCAGCGTGTCGCGCAGGACCGCGGCGATCCGGTCGACCGTCACCCACCCCTGCGGCGCGTCGCCGCCGGCGAGCGGCAGCTCGAAGGTGAGCTCGTCGAGCCGGTCGGTCCGCGCCACGTCGTGCAGCGCGATCCCGCCGACCACAGCCCCGAGCGGGGTGGCGATCATCGTGGCCAGCCCGTCGGCGACGAGCTCCGGGTCGCCGATGTCGACGGCGCGGCGGGCGCGCACCTCGGCGATCCGCGCGACGAGCTCGGCCCTGAGGTCGGGCGCGGCGAAGTCGGTGGCCTCCATCACGCTGTGCACGAACGTGCCGACGTCTGCGCCGACCGGCATGTCGCCCAGCAGCGCGGGCACCGCGATCTCCGTGACCGCGGCCACTGCGCTCGTCGGGGCGGGCTCCTCGGCCGAGGGCTCGTCCTCGACAAGCGGCTGCTCGGGCTCGGATCCCACCGACGCGTCGTAGCTGGCGGCGGTGATGTCGGTATACGACGTGCGACGCCACCGCAGGTCGAGCGTGCGTCCGAACGTCGAGGCATCCAGCCGGTCGGGCGCGGCGAGCGGCGGCGACCAGTGCGCGCCGGCGGCGACCGTCGCGGGCTCGACCGAGACCGCCCCGCCCGAGGACTGCGCGAGCGTCGCCAGGCGGGCGAGCATCGCCTCGTCGTCGGGCACGTAGCCGACGGAGGGCTTGACGGCCCCTGCCTCGTCACGCGCGAACAGGAGGCGGGTCAGGGACGTGTTCTGGCTGTCCCAGCTGCCGGCCCACCAGACGACTGCCTGGTGGCGCGCCCGAGTGAGCGCCACGTAGGCGAGGCGCAGATCCTCGCCGCGGTCCTCGGCGACCGATTGGCGCGCGTGATCACGCCGGCCCGGGCTGCTCGGTGAGACGTCGAGCATGAACCGGCCGCGGGCGTCGTGATAGGTGATCGGCCCGGTCAGCTCGTCGGGTCGTCCGTCCCACAGAAACGGGAGGTAGGTGAGCGGGAACTCCAGCCCCTTGCTGCGATGGATGGTGAGGATCTGTACCGCGTCGTCGTCGGATTCGAGCCGCCGGGTGCGCTCCTCGTCGCCCGCCTCCTCGTTGATCCGGGCCCGCAGCCAGCCCGCCAGCGCGGTCGGTCCCAGCCCGTCGGAGGTCGCGGCGGCATGGAGCATCTGCCCGATGTGGCGCAGGTCGGTGAGGCGCCGCTCACCGTCCTCGTCGTGCAGCAGGCGCGCCGGCAGCCGCTCGGAGGTCGTGACCTCCTGCAGCAGCGAGGCGACGCCCCGGCCGCGCAGGATGCGCGCCCACTCATGCAGCCTGCGGTGGAGATCCTCCCATTCGGACTCGCTGTCGCGGCCGGGCGCCTCGTCGGCCGAGGCCAGTTGGGCTGCCGACCATCCGACGAAGTCGGTGAGCGCCGCGGAGTGAGCGCGCGCGAGCGATGCCGGGCGCTCCAGCGCCTCGATCAGACGCAGCCAGTGACGCGCCGACTCGGTGGCGAACACGCTGCCGGCGCCGCTGACGACCGCCGGGACCCCGGCCGCCTCCAGCGAGGCCCTGATGATCGCCGCCTGGGTGTGGTTGCGCACCAGCACCGCGATGTCACCGGGTCGGATCAGCTCCCCCGCGGCGGTCGCTCCGGACCCGAGCAGGCTGGCGATGTCGGCGGCGACATCGGCGGAGATCAGCTCCCGGGCCGACGGCTTGGCCGCAAATCCCTTGGCGGTGAGATCGAGGCCGGGATCCTTGCGCCTCAGAACCCGAAAGCGCAGCGCGGCTGCGTGGGGTGCGCCGGCCAGGCGCGAGCCGCCATGGTCCGGAGCGGCTCGGACGCGGCGGTAGACGATTCCGGGGTGGCCGAGTTGCGCGCCCTCGAACAGCGCATCGTGGCCATCGATCAGCGCCTGGTCGGAGCGCCAGTTGACCGGGAGGGTCGCCTGGTCAGACGCGGCGCCGGTCGCGTCGAGGTATGCGTAGACGTCGGCACCGCGGAAGGCGTAGATCGCCTGCTTGGGATCGGCGATCAGAACGAGCGTCTGGCCGGGCTGACCGAACCCCTCGCGCAGGATCTCCCACTGCACCGGGTCGGTGTCCTGGAACTCGTCGACGAGCGCGACCTCGAAGCGCGCTCGCAGCAGGGCGAGCGCAGCCTCCGCGCTCCCTTTGGTCAATGCGTCCCGCAGCCTTCCGACCAGGTCGTCGTAGCTCATCACCCCGAGCCGGCGCTTGCGCAGCTCGAGCTCGATCCGCGCCGCTCCTGCGAGGGAGATGCGCTCGTCGTAGCGCTCCTCTGACGGCTCGGGAATGGTGGCCGTGGGGGTGTCGATCGTCTTGCGGACGATCTTCGCGGCCTCGTCGAACGGGATCGAGGCGGCCGCCGCCCGGTACTTGCGGACGTAGAGGTCGTCGAGGACCTCGTCGCGCAGTGCCGAGAGATCCTCCACGAACGTGGCCTCGGGCTCCAGGTCGCCGGCGATCCCCAGACCGCCGAGGACCTCGTGGCAGAAGCTGTGCGTCGTGGCGATCGTGGCCGCGTCGAAGCTCGCGATCGCGTGAGCCAGGCGCGCGCGGGCGCGCGCCCCGTCTCCGGAGGCGAGCATCGCGATCACCGGATCCGAGGTGGCGGCGCCCGTCATCAGGGCGGCCGCGATTCCGCGTTCGACCTGGACCATGCGCGCGCGCACGCGCTCCCGCAGTTCGCCGGCGGCCAATCGCGTGAAGCTGACCAGCAGGATCTTGTCCAGCGGCGTTCCCTCGGCGACGTACCGGGCCGCGAGCGTGGCGATCGTGTGGGTCTTGCCGGTGCCGGCGCTCGCCTCGAGCACGGTGATGCCGGACGGCAGTGGACCGCAGACGTCGAACTCGCGGGGTTCGGAGGCGGTCATCGGCTACTCGAGTCCTCGTGCTGTGCGAGTGGGTCCCAGTAGCGGCGCGCCAGACGTCCGAGCCGGGTCTCCTCGTCGTCGGCCCAGCCGTCGCCCGACTCGTCGGCGGCAGGCGCCATCGCGAGAACGTCGGTGAGCGAGAGGCGGCCGCCGAGCGCGAGGGTGTGGGACAGGTCGTCGTCCTCGCGCTCGATCCAGCCCCATTTCCCGTAGCCGCTCTCCCACTCTCTGCGGGCCGCCGGCTCGGGATCCTGCCCGGCCGTCCGCGCCTCCGCCCACGCCGCGGAGGTCTTGGAGAAGATCGGCAGGGGCTCCCGCATGCCGCGGTCGTAGAGATCGAGCAGGACCGCCAGCTCGGCACGTGCCACATGAGCGCGCTCGTCGGGATCGGCCGAGAACGGTTCCAGACGGCACGTCCGCACGTCGTCGCGGCCCGAACCGCGGCCGATCGTCCTCGCCGAGAACTCACGCTCCGGATCGGTTGCCGACAGGGCCAGGAACCGCACCCATGCGCTCATCCGATGCCGGGGCGCGACTCGCGAGTAGGAGACCGACAGCAGCGTGTCACCGGTGACGCCGGTGACGGTGCCCGTGATCGACCGCCCGCCGTCGAGCGCCACGCGCACGTCGATCGGATCGTGCTCGGCGCCGGCGGATGTGAGCCCGTGGGCCTCGGTCGCGATTGCGATCACGACGTGCTTGACCGCGTCGATCACCCCGTCCCCGAGCGCGCCGGGGGGCAGGGTCCCGCGGGCCTTCTCCGCGGCGACGGCCGACGCGAACGGGGTCCCGCGCAGGCACGCCTGAAGCAGCCGCTCGGCGACGCCCCATTTCTCGAGTGCGTTGAGGTCGATCGGCAGAGCGTCGTCGACCTCGTCGTCGGCGTCGTACAGGCTCACCCCCAGCCGGCGGCGCAGGAACGATCGCACCGGTGCGGTGACGAACGCGACGAGGTCGTCGAGCTCTACGTCGCCCTCGTCGAGCTCGGGCAGCGGTGCTGAGAGAAATGGCGCGGGGGGCCGGCGCGGTCCGGTGAGCGCGCGGGCGCCCTCCAGGGCGACTGCGTCGAACGACCACGGCGACTCGCCGGTGAAGTTGCGCGGGTCAAAGGGCTGCAGCGGGTGGCGCACGAGGATCCTGCCGCTCGCCTTGAGGTCGCCGTCGTGGCAGCGGACGGTCGCATCGACGGCGTCGAGCAGCTCGCCGATCGGGACCGCCGGCGGGCGCTCGGTGTTCGTGCGCTCGTCGTTGCCGGTGTAGGTGATGATGAGTCGCTCGGTCGTGGCGAGCAGCGCATCGAGCAGCAACTGCCGATCCTCGCTGCGCGGGTCGCGCTCACCGACGTGCGGATCGGAGAGCATCAGGTCATCGCCGTCGCGCGGGGTGCGCCGTGGAAACTCCTCGTCGTCGAGGCCGAGGAGGCAGACGACGCGGTGGGGGACCGAGCGCATCGGGGTCAGCGTGCACACGGTGAGATGGCCGGTGCGAAAGTTCGCGCGGGTCGGCCGGCCGGCGAGGCGGTCGGCGAGGTGGGAGCGCAACTCGGCGGCGGCGATCACCGGAGTCTCGCCGGACTCGTCGGCCATCTCGTCGAGGATCCGCCGCAGCTCGGCGCGCTGCCAGCGGTCACGGCCGGTTGTCCGCGCGAGGCCGTCGGCGGCTTCGGCGAGCGCGCGGGCCCAGTCGGCAAGCGGCCGGGGCTCGGAGAGCTCGTCGAGGGTTCGATGCAGGCGCGACCCGAGCTCGGCGAAGCGGCCGGCGAGCTCGATCGCGCGGCTGTCGACGTCGTCGAGCGGCAGCACGCCCGCGAACCGTCGCTCGTCGTCCTCGGTCATGGTGGCGCCGAGCAGCAGCCGGTCGATCCCCACACGCCACGTCCCGTCGCCGACGTCCTGCAGCTTGTACGGCGCGCGGTGCTCGGCGTCCAGCCCCCAGCGGATTCCCGAGGCGCTGATCCAGTCCTGAAGCTGGGTGAGATCGTCGTCGTCGAAGCCGAAGCGCCGACGGACCGGGCCGCGGTCGGCCAGATCGAGCACCTCGGACGCGGTGACCCGGCGCTCGACAAGCTCCATCAGCGAGGAGACGACGCCGAGCAGCGGGTTGGTCTGGGTGAGCGAGCGGTCGGCGAGACGGACGCGCAGGTCGGTCGCCTGCGTGCCGGTCGCCGCGGTCGGCTCGCCGTCGAGCGGCTCGGAGGAGCCGAACGCCGCCTGGATGAGCGGCGCGAAGGCCTCGACGTCGGGACACATGACGATGACGTCGCGCGGCTCGAGCGTCGGGTCGGCGGCGAGGGCGTGGAGGATCGCGTCGCGCAGGACCTCGACCTGGCGCTGGCGCCCGTGGCAGGCGTGGACGACGATGCTGTGGTCCTCGGCGTGCAGCGGCGCACGCTCGTCGGTCTGGCCGGGCAGTGGGGCGCCCGGCGGGCTGCGGTCCGCTCGCACGTCGTCCTGCAGGCGGGAGAGCAGCGTGCGCGCTTCGGCCTCGGCAACCGGCCGGTGCTCGTCGGTGCCGGCGAGGGCCGCGGTGTCGCCACCCGCGAGGACGAGTTGCATCTCCCGGGCGTCCCGGCCCCAGGAGGCCAACAGCGTGTTGCGCACGAGGTCGCCGCTCTGATCCTGGGCGCGGCGCATCGCCGGGGGGACGATCTCCTGGCTGCGCGCGGCGATCGCCTCCCAGAGCTCGGGCGACGGGTGCAGGAGGAACAGGTGGACGTCACGGCCGTGCGCGAGCGCGCGGAGGACTTCCAGGTGGCCGGTCGGCAGGCGCGTGAGGCCGAACAACGAAAGCCGGGCCGGGAGCGCGACGAGCCCCGGATCCTCGATCAGCCGCTCGCAGGCCCGCTGACGGCGCTCGGCCGGGCCGGGCAGATCGACGCGAGCGCGCATCCGCCTCCATAGCTCGGCCTGCCAGCGTGCGCCCTCGGGCAGGGTCCGTCCCGCGGCGTCGGCGTCGCGGCCCTGCGCCCAGGCGTCGAGCATTGCCGGGCGGTGAAGCGCATATCGGTCGTACAGCGCGGCGAGGTGGCGCACGATCGAGAGCCGCCGCTCCCGCCGCACCGGGTCGATCGGCGGGGTCGCACCCCCGAGATACGTCGCCAGCTGGGCCAGCCACTGCTCGGTGAGCGCACCGTCGACGACCTCGAGCAGCGTCCAGGTGAGCCGCTCGGGCAGCCACGGGTCGGCGTCGGGCTCGATCCCCGACGCGGTGGCGACCGCGTCGGAGAGCAGCCGGTGGGGCGTGGGGAAGAGGACGTTGGCGCAGACGCCGTCGCCGTGGCCCGGGGTCGTACCCAGGACGCCCGACATGGTCTGGGCGAGCCAGCGCTCCATGCCCCGGGTGGGGACGGCGACCAGGTCCGGGGTGAAGGGGTCCTCGGGCGGCGTCGAGAGGAGCTGGGCGAGCGCCTCGGCGAGGACGTCGGCGCGAGCGGCGCGGTGGAGGTGCAGCACGTCATCGGAGGCTAATGCGCGCGCGGGCCCGGCGGCCGGGTCGGCTCCTGCGTGCGGGGCGGGTCGGCGCCTGGGATCGGACGCCGCCACGGTCCGGCCGGTGGGGTGTCGGTCGTGAATGTGACGCTTCAGTGTCACCTCGCTTGCATCCGTCCGTGGCATCGGTTACATTTCACGCGTAAGGAGTTACCTGTGGCGAATCCCCTCTTCATCCCCATCACGGCGACCGACCCAAGCGAGGCCGGGTTCGTCCCCGCGTGCGCGGCCGGCAGGACTGCTGCGCTGATGGCGGGAGAGGACTCGATCGTGCGCCACCCGGATCGGGATCGGACGGCTGCCGGTGAGACCAGTGCCCTCGTGGCGAGGTGCGTGCTCTGAGAGCAGGTGCGCACATCCGACTCGCGACGAGGGCGACCCCAAGGGGTCGCTTTTTTTGTGCCCACACACGACCTTTGTCAGCAACTGATCGGAGGACACACAATGGCATGGAGCATTTCGAAACGCTGACGTTCCAGCTTCGAGCCGCCACGCGCGGCTGACCGGCGGGCGCTCAGCCGAGCGCCGCACCGCCGGTGAGGCGGACCGCATCCACCACATGCGCCACCGGGCGACCACGCCCGCGTGACCGACAAGACGACCGAAGTGACACACCTGAAAGGGCGGCGCTGGCCCCTGCGCTCAGTGACGCTCACCCGTGTGCTGACACCTCGGCATCCCATCCATTGACACCCTGGAGAACTCATGCAATACCCGCGATATGAGTTCGTGGTCCCGCGCGACCACGAGCGATGTTCCACCTGGCACCGGCCCAGGCCAAGGCCGGAGCGGCCGCGGCGAACGACCCGCCTCGAGCGGCGTCGGGAGTCGCTGCGGCAGATCATCGGACGGCGCGCCTCACCGCAGCCGCAACTGGCGATCCACGAGTACCTGGACCTGGAGTTCACCGTCGACGACCGGCGGTAGCTCCCGGTCTTGGGGGGCCCGGGCTCACCGCTCCGGCTCAGAAGACCGCCCTCGCCGGACGCCACGGTCCGGCGGGGCGCGCAACACGAACCACGCAGCGCTCAAGGACGCAGAGATGACCATCACCACGTTCGGCCCCGTCGACGCGCGGAGCCTCCAGCAGCTCGAGACCTGCATGGCCGCCGGCGACGCGATGGTCGGCGTGCTCTGCGCCGACCACCACCCCGGCTACAGCCAGCCGATCGGTGGAGCCGTCGCCTACGAGGGTCACATCTCGCCCTCGGGCGTCGGCTACGACATCGGCTGTGGCAACAAGGCGGTGCGGACCGGGCTCACCCGGGACGATCTGCGGACCCTCGGTGGCGTGGAGGCCGTGATGGACGAGATCGTCCGGCGCGTGTCGTTCGGGATGGGGGTCCCCGCCCGCGAGCGGGTCGACCACCCGGTGCTCGAGCGGATCCGGGACGCGCCGTTCGAGCCCCAGCGCGGGCTGGCCCGGCTGGCCGCCGAGCAGCTGGGGACGGTCGGGTCGGGCAACCACTACGTCAACCTGATGGAGGACGAGCACGGCGACGTGTGGGTCGGGGTCCACTTCGGCTCCCGCGGCTTCGGGCACAAGACGGCATCGGGGTTCCTCGCGCTGGCGCAGGGGCTCCCGTTCACCGGTCACGCCCGCAACGGCGAGATGGACGTCCCGCCCGTGCTGTTGGAGTCCGACTCCGAGCTCGGGCGGTCGTACATCGCGTCGATGCAGCTGGCCGGCGACTACGCCCATGCCGGCCGCGACGTCGTGGTGGCGAAGGTGCTGGAGGTGCTCGGCGCGGTGGCACTCGACGAGGTTCATAACCATCACAACTACGCGTGGCGTGAAACCCACGCCGGCCGTGAGGTGTGGGTGATCCGCAAGGGCTGTACCCCGGCATGGCCGGGTCAGCGCGGCTTCGTCGGTGGCTCGATGGGCGAGCCGTCGGTGATCCTGGAGGGCGTCGACTCCGAGGAGGCGGTCGCCTCGCTGCGGTCCACCGTGCACGGAGCCGGACGGGTGATGAGCCGGACCCAGGCGGCGGGCAAGGCCCGGCGGATCAAGCGCTGGGCGTGCCGCAGCCGGGACTGTCCGCGGACGTTCCCGCGCAAGACGAACCCCGCCCACCCCGGTGCTCGACCGGCGTGCCCGGACCACCCCGGCGTGGGCGTGATGAGCACGTGGTTCCGTGAGCAGATCAGGCCAGGCGTGGTCGACTGGCCGGCGGTTCGCACGCGGCTGGCGGCCGAGGGCATCGTGCTCCACGGCGGTGCGGCCGACGAGGCGCCCGAGGTCTACAAGCGGCTCCCCGAGGTGCTCGCGGCGCACGGCGGCTCGATCCGCGTCACCCATACGCTGCGACCGCTCGGCGTCGCGATGGCCGGGCGCGCCGTGCGGGACCCGTACCGCGACTGACCGGCGCCTGGTGAGGCGATGGCCCTCCTATCGTGTGGGCCATCGCCTCGCTGTCGTCGCCCAGGACCGATCGCTTCGCCGCCGAGGAGGCGCTTCTCACCGAAGTGCTCCACGAGGTGATCGCGCTCAGCGACGGGCCTGACGCGGTCGAGCTGCTCGACGACGCGATCGAGCTGGGCCGCGCGGCGCGGGCCGGTGACCAGGCGGCCGCCGACGCGCTGTCGTCGCTGATCGCCGGGCTCGACCCCGCGCGGACCGAGCTGCTCGTTCGGGCGCTCACCCGCTGGTTTCAGCTGATCAACCTCGCCGAGGACTCCGAGCGCGTCCGGCGGCTCGCCGATCGTGACGCGAGCGGCTCCGATGATCCGGGTTACACGCGGGAGGGATCGGTCCGGGCGGCGATCGCGGCGATGGCCGGCGCGGGCGTGAGTGCGGCCGAAGTCGTCGAGCTGCTCGCCCAGGCGCGGCTGCGGCTGGTGATGACCGCTCATCCGACGGAGGCACGCCGTCGCACCACGATCGACAAGCTGGCACGGGTGTTCGGCGTGCTGCGCGAGCTCGACCGCTTCGACCGTCCCACGCCACACGATCGTGACGACTGCCGGCGGCGGTTGCTGGCGACGGTGCAGGAGCTGTGGGGATCCGACGACATCCGCGCGGCCGAGCGCACGGTGCTCGACGAGGTGCGCGCCGGGCTGATCCACTTCGCCTCGACGCTGTCGGACACGGTGCCGCGGATCTATCGCGACCTCCAGGAGGCGCTGGCCGAGTTCTATCCCGCCGACGGTCCGATCGAGGTCCCGCCGGTCCTGGTTTTCGGCTCCTGGATCGGGGGCGACCGCGATGGCAACCCGTTCGTCACTCCGGCGACGACCGAGCGGTCGCTCGAGCTCATGCGCGAGCAGTGCCTGCGGCTCTACGACAGCCAGCTCGAGCAGCTCGCCGGCCGGCTGTCGCTGTCCGACCGCCTCACCGGCCCGGCACCGGGCCTGGAGCCGATCCTCGCCGCCGGCGAGCGCGACTTCCCCGAGCTCGCGGACACGCTCGCCGTGGTCAACCCCGAGGAGCCCTACCGGCGCGCTCTCAGCTTCGTGCGCGAGCGGGTCCACGCGACGCGCGCTGGAGAGACCGGCTACCGCGAACCCGATGAGCTGCTGGTCGACCTGCGGCGGATCGAGCGGGCGCTGCGCAGCGGCTCGGGCCGGCTCACCGCCGCGTCGGACCTCGCGGACTTCATCCGCCGCGTCGAGGTGTTCGGCTTTCACTATGCGCGCCTGGACATCCGCGAGCACGCCAAGGTCCACCGCGCCGCGCTGCATGAGATCTACGCCGACCTGGGCGTGTGCGCTGACTACCGCGGGCTGCCCGAGGCGCAGCGGGTCGCGCTGCTCGCCTCCCAGATCGCTGATCACCGTCCGCTGATCCCGACCGACATCGACGGCTTCAGCGAGGCCACGCGCGAGACGCTGACCACCTTCCGGATGTTGCGCAAGGCGCTCCACGGGCGCCACCGCGGCGCCGTGCGCACCTACATCGTGTCCGGCACCGAAAGCCCGGCCGACCTGCTCGAGGTGCTGCTGCTCGCCAAGGAGGCGTCGCTGGCGCGCGCCGGGGGAGAGGAGTGCGCGCTGCGGATCGTGCCGCTGTTCGAGGCGGGTCAGACCCTCGCCGACGCGCCGCGGACGATGCGCGCGCTGATGGCCGAGGACGTCTACCGCTCCGCGCTGCGCGCCGTCGGCAACGAGCAGGAGGTGATGATCGGCTACTCGGACTCCAACAAGGACGTCGGCTATCTCGCCTCGGCATGGCTCGCCTACCAGGCACAGGTCCGGATCGTCGAGGTGCTCCGTGAGCATGGCGTCGGCTGGCTGTTCTTCCACGGCCGGGGCGGCGCGGTCGGGCGCGGCGGCGGCCCGACGAACGGTGCGATCCTGGCCCTGCCGCCCGACACCGTCGGTGCGCGGCTGAAGATGACCGAGCAGGGCGAGGTGCTCACCGCCAAGTACGCGGTGCGCGAGATCGCCCACCGCGAGCTCGAGCTGGCGACCTCGGCGACGCTCGCCACCGGTCGCGCCCAGCCGCATGTGCGCTCGGCGGACTTCGAGGCGCTGCTGGCGGAGATGGCCACCGACTCCGGGTCGATCTACCGCCGTGTCGTCCACGACGACCCGGACTTCGTGAGCTTCTTCGAGTCGGTGACGCCGGTCGCTGAGATCTCCCGGCTGCGGCTCGGCTCGCGGCCGGCCAAGCGCAGCGCGGCCGCGGGGATTGGCGATCTCCGCGCCATCCCGTGGGTGTTCTCATGGACGCAGTCGAGGATCATCCTGCCCGCGTGGCTGGGCCTCGGCACGGCGCTGCGCGGAGCGCGTGAGCGCCACGGGCTCGATCTGCTGCGCCAGATGGCCCGCGAATGGCCGTTCTTCACCAGCGTGCTCTCCAACGCCGAGATGGGCTGCGCCAAGGCCGACCTGGGGATCGCCGAGCGCTACGTCGCCCTCTCCGATCACCCCGCTCGCGATCGGATCTGGGCGGTGCTGCGCGACGAGTACGAGCTCACCGTCGCCGAGCTGGTCGCGATCGGCGGCGGGGAGCGGCTGCTGGACTCAGAGCCGATGCTGCAGGCCTCGATCGAGCGCCGCAACCCGGCGGTCGACCCGCTTTCGTTCATTCAGGTCGAGCTTCTGCGGCGGTTTCGTCGCGGCGACGCGGACTCGGCCGGGCATGAACAGGCGGCCGAGCTGCGCCGGATCAGCCAGCTGACCATCAACGGCATCGCTTCAGGACTTCGCAATACCGGCTGAGGCCGCGGAAACCGGCGGGTTGCGCGCGTGTACGTTGAGGTGATGGCGATCGCCCCTGACCTGCGCGGTGCCGCACTCGACGGCCGCTACGAGCTTGAGGAGCTGATCGGAGAGGGCGCGTTCGGCCGCGTCTACCGCGGCCGCGACCGTCGCCTGGAGCGCGCGGTCGCGATCAAGGTCGTCAAACCGTGGTGGGCCGAGGACCCCGAATGGGTCGCCGTGTTCGAGCGGGAGGCCCGCCTGCTGGCGCGGGTCAATCATCCCGGGATCGTCCAGATCCACGATGTCGGCCACTGCGCCGACGGCCTCTACTACGTCTCCGAGCTGGTGGCCGGCGAGGACCTGGCGGCCAGGCTGCGACGCGCCGAGGGTGTGGGGCTGGATAAGACCGAGGCGCGCTCGCTCGTGCTCGGCCTGTGCGCGGCGCTCGCCGGGGCCCACGCCGAGGGCATCGTCCATCGCGATGTGAAGCCCGCCAACGTGCTGATCGCCGGCGAAGGCCCGACGGCACTGGTCAAGGTCGCGGATTTCGGTGTGGCGAGGCTGGCGGAATCGACCGTGGACGGCGCGTCGCTGATCGTCGGCACGCCACGGTACATGGCGCCCGAGCAGGCCGACGGCGGCCGGGTGACCCCCGCCACCGATGTCTACGCGATCGGCGCGATCCTCTACGAGATGCTCGCCGGGCGTCCGCCGTTCGACGGGCGGACCGCCGTGGAGCTGGCGGTGCGCCACCGCGACGATCCGCTGCCGCCGCTGCCGTCGCACATCGATCCGGAGCTTGGGCGGGTGGTCGCCCGGGCGCTGGCGAAGGCGCCCGCGGACCGCTACCCGGACGCAGGCGCGATGGGAGAGGCGCTGCGCCGTGGCGGCGACGCCCGTACGCGTGCGGGGAGCTTTGTCGGCGCTGAGGACCGAATACCTTCCCCGCATCCCGAGCAGCCCGGCGGACCGTCCACGATCCCCGGTGCCCGCCGAGCGCCCCGCACCGTGTTCAACCCGTCGGCCCGCCGGCGCTCGGCCGCCCTGCTGGCGCTCGCTGGGGCGCTGCTCGGCGGTCTGGTGGCGGCGGCGCTGCTCACCGGTGGCCTCAGCGGATCGGCGCGCGCCGGGGGCGCCAAGCGCGCGAGCGCCCCGGTCGAGGTGCCACTGCTCGTCGGTGAGACCGTCCGCGCCGCGCGCGCCAAGCTGCGCTCACTTCACCTGAAGGCGCACACCCGGACGGTGCCGGCGCCCGGGATCCGCCCCGGTACGGTGACCCAGCAGACACCGTCCGGCGGCCACACCGTGCGCGCCCACGGAACGGTCGGGCTGTCGGTGGCCGAGGTGCCCCGGTGGCGGTCGATCACGACGTTCACCGGCCGAAGCTCGGTGTCGTTCCGCATCCGCGGCGCGCAGTGGAGACTGCTCGTGAGCGCCTCGGGGTCACGTGACTGCACGCTGTTCGTCTTCTGCCACTCCTCGGACCTGCGGGTGCTGAGCGGCGCCTCGACGGTGCGCACGCTGTCGCTGAGCGACGGAGTCGATCGACCGATCGTGGTGGCGAGCGGTCCCGGCGTGTATCGCGTGACGGTCGGCCCGGTGTCCTCGTCGACCCGCTGGTCGATCCGTGTCGAGGACGACTACTAGAGGTCAGGACCGGGCGACCGCGGCCGAGAGCACGTCCTCGATGGCGGCCGCGAAGGCGTCGATGTCGTCCTCGGTGGTGTCCCAGGCGCACATCCAGCGCACGATGCTCCGGGGCTCGTCCCAGATGTGGAAGGCGAATCGCTCCTGCAACGGCGCGATCGTCTGCGGCGGGATCCGGGCGAACACGGCGTTCGCCTGGACGGGCTGGGTGACCTCGACGCCGTCGATCGGGTCGACCGCGGCGGCCAGCCGGGTGGCCATCGCGTTCGCGTGAGTCGCCGTTCTGCGCCACAGCTCGTCGGCGAGGTAGACATCGAACTGGGCCGAGAGGTACCGCATCTTGGACGCGAGCTGGAGCGTCTGCTTGCGCAGGTAGGGCAGCGTCTGGCCGGCCTGGGCGGCCCCGCCGCGCACGATCACCGCCTCACCGAGCATCAGCCCGTTCTTGGTCCCGCCGAGCGAGAGCAGGTCGGCGCCGGTCGCCGCCTCACCGAGCGAGCACCCGAGCGACGCCGCGGCGTTGGCCAGCCGGGCGCCGTCGATGTGCATGAGCAGGTCGTGGCCGTGGGCGAAGTCGGAGAGCGTCCGCAGCTCGTCGAGCGTGTAGAGCGTCCCGACCTCGCTTGACTGGGTGATCGAGAGCACCCGCGGCTGGACGGCATGCTCGTCCCCGATGCGCTCGATCCTGGGCGCGACGAGGTCCGGCGTGAGCTTTCCGTCGGGTGTATCGACGGCAAGCAGCTTGACGCCGGCCACCGACTCCGGGGCGCCGCCCTCGTCGACGTTGAGGTGGGCGGCGGCGGCGCAGATGGCGGCCTCCCACGGCCGGCAGGCGGCGCGCAGCGAGAGCACGTTGGCGGCCGATCCGTTGAACACCAGGACCGCGGTCGAGCCAGGGCCGAACTCGCGTTCGAGCTCTGCGTGGACGCGCTGGGTGAGCGCATCGTGGCCGTAGCTGGCGGCGTGCCCGTCGTTCTCCCGAGCAAGTGCCGCGAGCACCTCCGGGTGGACGGAGGCCGCGTTGTCGGATGCGAAACCGCGGACGGGCACCCGGCGAGCCTAGTAGGGCGCGGCGCCGGCTGGCCGGTCGGTCGGTTGCGGAAACTAGGGTGTGGCCTCATGACCATGGACGAAACGTTTCCGCCGGTCGCCCGGCGCGGCGACGAAGTTCGCTCGCTGCACGGGGTCGACCGGCCCGACCCGTATGCCTGGCTGCGCGACACGTCGAGCGCCGAGACGCTCGATCACCTGCGCGCCGAGCGCGACTACTACGACGCGGCGACCGCCTCGCTGCGGCCGCGCGTCGACGAGCTGACCGCGGAGTTCATCGGCCGGCTGCCACGCGAGGACACCACCGCGCCGTGGGCATACCGAGAGCACTCGTATTTCGAGCACCGTCCATCCGGCGGGGAGTTCACCCAGCTGCTGCGGGTGGCGCGAGGCGCGGCGCCGGACCCGGAGAGCGCCGAGGTGGTCATCGACCCGGCCGCGCTCGATCCCGGCACCGGGTACGTCGAGCTCGGCGTGCGGCTGATCAGCCCCGACGAGCGGATCCTCGCCTACTCGGTCGACTTCAACGGCTCGGAGAACTACGAGCTGCGCTTCCGGGACCTGGAGAGCGGGGACGACCTTCCCGACCGGGTCGCGGACACGCACTACGGCGGGGCCTGGAGCGCGGACGGCCGCACGTTCTTCTACCTGGTCCACGACTCCGCCTGGCGTCCTCACCAGCTGTGGCGCCACGCGCTCGGCACTCCGGCCGAGGACGACGTGCTCGTCCTCGAGGAGCCCGACGAGCAGTTCTCGGTCGATGCCTGGCTCACCCGCTCGGGCGCGGTGATCGTCGTGCACCTGACCAGCCGCGACACCTCCGAGGTCTGGCTGATCGACGCCGAGCACCCGGAGCGGGCGCCGCGGTTGGTCGAGGCGCGCCGTCCGGGCATCGAGTACGTCGTCGAGCATGCGCGGGACGCCGGCGGCGACCTGGCGCTGATCGTCACCAACGACGGCGCGCAGGAGTTCCGGCTGGTGGCGGCTCCGCTGGCGACCCCGGAGCGCGCGCACTGGGCCGAGCTCGCGCCCGACAGCCCGGAGGAGCGGATCTACGACGTCGACGCGTTCGCCGGCCATGTGGTGACGACCTACCGGAGAGGCGGGGTCCTGCGACTGCGCATCTCCGCACTCGGCGCGGGGGCCGATCAGGCCGCGGCGCCGATCGAGATCGCGCCGAGCGGTCCCGGCACGACGTTGATGCTGTGGGCCAACGCCGAGTTCGACGCGACCGAGATCCTCATCTGCGAGGAGTCGGCCACCCGCCCGCGGCGCTGGGAGACTGTCGATCTGACCACGGGCGAGCGGCGGCTGGTCCGCGACACCGTGATCGACGGCTATGACCCGTCGCTGTACATCACCGATCTGCAGACGTTCCCGGCACCGGACGGCACCGCGATCCCGGCGACGATCGTGCGCCATCGCGACACCCCGCTGGACGGGAGCGCTCCCGCGGTGATCGACGGCTACGGCTCCTATGAGATCGTCGACGACCCCCGGTTCGACGAGACGCTGCCCAGCCTGCTGGACCGCGGCATCGTCTACGTCGTCGCGCACATCCGCGGCGGCGGAGAGGGTGGCCGGCGCTGGTGGCTCGACGGCCGCCTGGAGCACAAGCAGAACACGTTCTCGGACCTGATCACGGTCGCCGAGGGGATCGGCGGCCTTGTCGATCCGGCACGGATCGCGACCCGCGGCGCCTCCGCCGGCGGCCTGCTGCAGGGCGCCCTGCTCTCACAGCGGCCCGAACTGTGGCGGGCGATGATCGCGGGAGTCCCCTTCGTCGACGTGGTGACGACGATGCTCGACGACTCGCTGCCGCTGACCGCGGCCGAGCGCGACGAGTGGGGCGACCCGCGACGCGCCGCGGACTTCAAGTGGATGCTCGCCTACTCGCCCTACGACAACATCCCCCCGGCCGGTCGCCGGCCCGAGCTGCTCGTCACCGGCGCGGTCCACGACCCCCGAGTCGGAGTCCACGAGCCGGCCAAGTGGGTCCAGGCGCTGCGCCACTCCGACCCCGACTGGGCGCCGCGATGCCTGTTCCGCTGCGAGGTCGACGAGGGCTCGCACTCGGGGCCGGCCGGGCGGATCGCCTCGCTGCGCCAGGCGGCGGAGCTGCGGGCGTGGTTGTTGGACCGGCTCGGGGTGGACTGAGTCGGCCAAGGGCTGCGGTTGGGGTGACCCTGGGCGTGGGTGGTAGCGCGCCGGGTCGTCGGCCGTCAAGCAGCGTCGGGCGGTTGGGGGGTTGTCCGTGTGGGGTTTGTGGCGCTGCTGTGACTGCCGTCGTCCCGTCGCGCTATGGGCAATGATCGGGTCGCACAGGTGCGCCCCGCACTTGGGCTGGTGTGGGTCGTCCGCGGGGCGCAGCTGGGCATCTAACGCAACTCCTGGTTGCGTTAGATGCCCAGCTGGCGGTCACGGAGGCGGAACGTTTCGCACACTCACCGCGCCCGCGGAGGCTGTGCGGGTGATGTGATGCGCCTCACGGAGAAGAACACCCAACCTGACGCGGACCCCGTCGCGTGTGGGTGAAAAGCGCCGCTCCAAAGTCCCCCTTTGGTGCGAGGTCGTGCACACGGAGTGGGCTCGACCTCACTGCGGATGGCATGACGGGGCGACGGCAGTCACAGCAGCGCCAGGAGCTTCACACGGAAGGCCGGGAACAACGGGCGCTGCTTGACGGCCGGCGTCACGGCATGCCACATCGCGAACGCCACGAGGACACCCGCATCCCCCGGCCGTCTGGACCCGGAGCGTCAGCGAGCAGGCTCAGCCACCGGCGCGGGGCCGGCGATCTTCGCCCGCTGGCGCTCAGGTGAGATGCGCACCACGTTCCAGGCGAGCCCGACGCGCTGGAGGCCGAGGATCGCCATGCCCGACAGGTCGAGCTCGTACCAGCGCAGGCCGTGGAAGGCGGAGCGGGGGAAGGCGTGGTGGTTGTGGTGCCAGGACTCGCCGAGTGAGAGGACGGCCAGCCAGCCGACGTTGGTGGACTGGTCCTCGATCTCGAAGCGGCGGCGGCCGAAGAAGTGGCAGACCGAGTTGACCGACCAGGTCACGTGGTGGACGAGGAAGATCCGGAGCAGGCCGCCCCAGACGAGCCCCTGGAGGGCGCCGCCCACGGTGAAGTTGTTCAAGCAGAAGCCGGCGATCGTCGGGATCGCCAGCGAGACGAGCACGAGCCACGGGAAGGCGCGACCGATGCGGCGCATGATCGGGTCCTCGTACAGCTCGGAGGCGAACTTCTTCCAGTCGGCCTGGCCCTGGGTCTCCAGCAGCCAGCCGACGTGGGCGAACACGAGGCCGCGCAGGCCCGAGCCGTGGCCGACGTGGGGGCTGTGTGGATCGCCCTCTTGATCAGTGTGAGCGTGGTGCTTGCGGTGGTCGGCGACCCAGTCGAGCACCGACCCCTGCACCGCCATCGACCCGAGGGTCGCGAACGTCCGCTCGAGCCACGGGTAGGTGGCGAACGCCCGGTGGGTGAGCAGCCGGTGGAAGCCGATCGTGATCCCCATCGCGGTGAACATGTACATCCCCGCGAGGATCGCGAGGTCGGCGACGTTCACGGCGCGGTTCCACAGCAGCACGATCGCGGCGAGCACGCCGGCGAGCGGCACGACCACCCCAAGCAGGTTGGCGAAGCGTTCGGTTCGGGTCATGACACCACGATCTCATAGCAGGTCGTCAACTTCTTGTCGGTCTTCTCGGTTAGCTCGAGCAGAATTTGTGGCTCGCGCATAAATGTCAGAACGCCGAATGGTCGATTGCGCAATCGCGCGTCGCGCCGTACCAGTCGCGACGCCGGTTCCAGGAGGGACCCGGGCCAGCCATGGGGACAAAGGGGTGACGATGACTGGAGTGGACGCGACGCCAGTCCGGCGCTCAGGATCTGCCACCGACCCCGACCGGCTCTACGGCGAGTTCCACTCGGTCGAGGACAGCCTGCTCCAGATCGTCCGGGCACACTGAAGCCACGCCAGCCGCTGGCATCAGGGCGTACTCTGCCAAGGATGGAACCCCGGGAGCGCATGCGGACCTCGGATTCGGACCGCGAGCGAGCGGTGGCGTTCCTGCATGACGCGGCGACGGAGGGGCGGCTGAGCGCCGACGAGCTCGACGACCGCATCGCGCGGGCGTTCGCGTCGACGACGTACGGCGAGCTCGACGCGCTGGTGGGAGACCTTCCGATCCCGGTGCCCGTCACTCCGATGCGACCGACCCGCGCCGGCTGGTGGCCGCGCTTCGGCGCGGCGATGATCGATGGGCTGCTGGTGAGCCTGGTGGCGGGGCTGCTGTCGGCGGGGCTGCACGTCAGCGCCGCCAGGGAGCTGACGCCGCTGTTGTCGCTCGCCTACTTCACGATTCTGGAGGGCGGGCCGCTCGGCGCGGGCGTCGGGAAGCGCGCGCTCGGGCTACGGGTCGTCGACAAGCGCACCGGCGGGTCGATCGGATATCCGCGGGCGTTCGTGCGCTGGCTGACCCAGATCATCTCCGCGCTCTGCCTGTTCCTCGGCTACCTGTGGATGATCTGGGATCCCGACAGGCAGTGCTGGCACGACAAGTTCGCGGGTGACGTCGTCATCCACACCGACGGGCGGCAGGAGCTCGAGCCCGCCGCCCGGCGCGCTGACGGCGGGCGCCGTCAGCTCTTCTGATTGTCGAGCGCGCCGCCGATCGCCTCGGCGATCTTGGCCAGGTCGTCCTCGTCGACCACGAACGGCGGTGAGATCTGCACGACGTTGCCGCCCAGGATCCGGACGACCACGCCGGCGTCGATGCAGTCGCGCGTCAGCCGGTCGCCGTCGACCTCGGGCACCATCTGGATGCCCGCGATCAGGCCGACGCCGCCGCGGACCTCGGTGACGAGCTGATGATCGGCGAGCGGCGCCATTGCGCGGACCAGCTCGGGCGTCAGGCGCGCGACCCGCGCGACGAGCTGCTCGTTCTCCAGGACATCCAGGTTGGCCTGAGCGACGGCGCAGGCGGTCGCGTGGCCGGAGTAGGTGACCCCGTGGCGGAAGACCGGCGCGTCGGCTGAGTCGGAGTAGAACGGCTCCCAGACCCGCGGACCGATCAGCACGCCGCCGAGCGGTGCGTAGCCGGAGGTGATGCCCTTGGCCATGATCACCATGTCCGGGTGCAGGCCGTAGAGCTCGGTGGCGAACATCTCGCCGGTGCGGCCGAAGCCGGTGATCACCTCGTCGATCACGAGCAGCACGTCGTGCTCGCGGCAGATCTGCTCCATGCGCTCCAGATAGCCCTCGGGCGGAACGATCACGCCGCCGGTGCCGATGATCGGCTCGGCGAACACCGCCGCGACGCGGTCTGGGCCCAGGCGCAGGATCTCGGACTCGAGCGCCTCGGCGTCGGTCGCCGGGACGCGCGCGGTCTCGGGGATCAGCGACTCCGAGCCGTAGCCCTCGCGCATGATGTCGAGGCCAAGGATCGAGGTGCCGAAGCCGTGCAGGCCGTGATAGGCCTGCTGGCGGCTGATCACGATCCGCTTGTTCGCCTGACCGCAGACCTGCCAGTAGCGGCGGGCGAGCTTGGCGGCGGTGTCGATCGCGTCCGAGCCACCGCTGACCCAGAACACGCGCGCGTCCTCGATCGGGCTCATCGCGGAGAGCCGATCGGCGAGCGCGAGCGCCTGGTCATTGGCGAAGCGGCCGAACGTGTGGTAGGTCTCCAGGCGCCGCATCTGGTCGGCGGCGGCCTCGGCGAGCTCGGCGCGTCCGTGGCCAATGTTGGCGTGCCACAGGCCCGCGGTGGCGTCGAGCAGCGTCTGTCCCTCGTCGGTCACGATGTTGGCGCCCTCGCCGGAGACGATCACGATCCGGTCGCCGAGCACATGCCCCATCTGGCCCTGCGGGTTCCAGAGGCTGGCTCCGGCGGTCTGGGGGACGGTGCTCATCTCTGCCTCCGAATGCTCGTATTCACGTTGGCGTGAACGCTAGAGCAGACCGAAGGGCCGCGTCGTCCAACCTGCTCGCGCCGCGCTGTCAGTGCAGGAGCAGCTTGTGTCACCGCGAACCGGCGAGTTGCGGGGCGTAGGGGTTTCGCCTACGGTCGGGTGGGCGATGAGCGAGCTTCCCGAACCCGGGGCGTTCGGCGCGGCATACCAGGAGTTCGTGCGGGCCATGACGCGGGTCGCCGAGCGCAGCCCCTCCGCGGTGGCCACGCGCCTGCGCGACCACCTGCGCACCGATCCGAACCAGCTCCCGACGACGACCGTCGAGTTCGGCTGCACCGCGCAGCCCAACCTGCAGCTCGCGCTCGACGCGGTGATCCCCGACCGAGAGCTGGTGGGCTTCACCGCCCCGCAGCTGACCTACATCCCGATCGGCCTCGCGGAGATCCTCGCCGGCGAGACGGTGGGCGGAGCGGTGAGGTCCGGACCGGTCCGCTACGTCGACATCGAGATCGGCGACGGCCGGACGATGCAGTGCATCGACGGGGCGCTGCTGCTCGTCTCGCGAGACCCGGGGCCGGTCGCGCTCGTTCTCTCCAAGGGAGAGCATCCGATGAGGGCGTCCACCTTGCGGCTCGAGGGGATCTCGCCCTCGGCGGTCGCGGTGTCCGAGCTCATCGGAGAGCTACGGGCGGCGATGCTCGAGCTCAACGTGTTCCGCGGTCAGATCATCTCCCTGCATCAGAACGACCGCGGTCCGGTCGAGGTCCGGTTCCACGCCGTCCCGGAGGTGCAGCGCGACGGAGTGATCCTCCCGGAGGGCGCACTCGAGCGATTGGAGCGCCACACGATCGGCATCACCCGCAGCGCGGACCGGCTCCGGGCGGCGGGCAAGCATCTCAAGCGCGGCGTGCTCCTGCACGGCCCGCCGGGCACCGGCAAGACGCTGTCGACGATGTACCTGCTTCAGGCGATGGCGGGTCGCACGACGATCCTGCTCACCGGTCGCGGTCTCGGGCTGATCGAGGAGGCGGTCACGATCGGTCGCGACCTCGCGCCCGCCACGTTCGTCCTCGAGGACGTGGATCTCGTCGCCGTCGAGCGCACCAGCGAGCTCGACAGCCAGGGTGTCCTGTTCGAGCTGCTCAACCAGATGGACGGGCTCGCCGAGGACGAGGACCTTCTGTTCCTGCTCACCACCAACCGCCCGGACGTGATCGAGCCGGCGCTGGCCATGCGGCCCGGGCGGATCGACCTCGCGCTCGAGATCCCGCTTCCGGGTCCGGCGGAGCGCCGGCGGCTGCTCGCGCTCTACGGGCAGGGCATCGCACTCGATGACGGTTCGCTTGACCGCCTCGTGGCACGCTCGGATCGGGCGAGCGGCGCGTTCGTCAAGGAGCTGGTCCGGCGGGCCTGGCTCCAGGCGGCACTGCAGGAGCGCGAACCGGCGACCGTCGGAGACCTCGAGGATGTCCTCGACGAGCTCCTCGATCAGCGCTCGGCGCTCACCCGTCGGCTGCTCGGCCAGCCGGGCGAGGACGGCGAGGCTGGTCAGGTGACCCCTGAGATGACCCGCGCACTGGCGGCCGCGGGCGTTCAGGTGCCGCCCGCCCCGTCGCCCACAGACCGTTAGCGGCTCACCTCAGCCGGCGGGGGCTCGCTCGCGCGCCAACCGGCGCGCCGGGCGCATCGTGGCCCGGGCGTCCTCGGTGCGCACGAGCGTCCAGGCCGCGACGGCGCCGAGCAGAGCGATCGCCGCGTCGGCGGCGAAGGCGGCCCGGAAGCCATCCACGGGCGCTCCGCCGACGGCGGCCACGATCGTGGTGAGGATCGCGACCGCGGCCGCGATCGAGGCCTGGCGCTGGGTGTTGTAGATGGCGGAGGCGTGCGTCGTGTCGGCCTTGGAGATGTGCGTGAACATCGCGGCCTGAACGGCCATCATGTTCGCGCCGTTGCACAGGCCCGCGCCGAACATCGCCAGCCGCACCCACCACAGGTTGGTTGACGCGTCGAGCAGCGTCATCGAGGCGAAGATGGCGGCCATCCCGGTCCCGGCGCAGCCGGCGAGCACACGAGGCCCGAATCGCGGATAGAGCCGCCCGAGGGTCTGTGCGGAGACGGCGACGCCCACCACCTCGACGAACGTGGTCAGTCCCGATTGCAGCGGAGAGTGGTGCCCGACGACCTGCAGGAACACCGGGGTGAGGTACAGGCTGCCCAGGAACGCGCCGAGTGCGAGCCCGACGACGACGTTGGTGGCGCGAAACAGCCGATCGGAGAGCAGCGAGAGCCGGAGCAGCGGATCACGGCCGCGCAGCGAGAGGCGTGCGAAAGCAGCCAGGCCGGCGAGGCCGCCGATCCCCGTGGCCAGGATCGCCGGGGAGCCCCAGCCGAGTGCCGACCCCTCGCTGATCGCATACATGAACGCCGACAGCCCCAGCCCGGAGAGCACGAGCCCTCTGACATCGAGGCGGCTGGACCGCGACGGGCGATCGTCGGCGAGGAACAGCTGGGAGAAGGCGATCATCGCCGCGCCGACCGGAACGTTGACGAAGAACACCCACCGCCACGAGACGTCCTCGGTGAACAGCCCGCCGAGCACCGGCGCCAGCCCCGGGCCGATCAGCACGGGAACGATGAGCGTGCGGGCGACGACCGCGCGGCGCTCGGGCGGGAACGTGCGATAGAGCATCGCCACGCCCATCGGCGTGAGCATCCCGCCGCCGATTCCCTGCAGCGCGCGGGCCGCGATCAGCTCACCGAGGTTCTGCGCCAGGCCGCACAGCGCCGACGCGATCGTGAACACAGACAGCGCAATCAGAAACGTCCGCTTGTTGCCGATCCGGTCGCCGAGCCAGCCGCTGGCGGGGATCACCACCGCCAGCGTGAGCAGGTAGGCGATCACCGTCCATTGCACGCTGGTCAGCGGCGCCGAGAAGTCCCGACCGAGCGTCGGCAGCGCGACGTTGACGATGTGCATGTCCATGCCGGCCATGAACATCGAGACCACGTAGGCCAGCGCGACGGCCGTCGTCTGCGGCAGCGAGCCCCGCACAGGTGGAGCCATCCGTGCACGGGCGCCGCCGGTCTTCTGCGGCGACGTCGTGGTGGTCTCGGGGGGCACGGGTCATTCGATTGTGCGACAGCGCCGTCCGCGGAGCAGTCAGAATCCTGACTCTAGGTCTGGCGCACGGGCCCCGCGCGGCCGGTGTGGCGGCTCGAGCCACCACCGCGGGCGAACACCCAGGTCCGCAGCGCGACGTAACGGCAGGCGGTGGCGACCAGGCTGGCCACGACGAGCACACCGACCTCGAGCAGCCGTGGCGGGGCGCCGATCAGACCGTGCAGAACGGCAAGCGCACCGTCGGTCAGCCCGAGCGCGAGCAGGTAGACCGCCGCACCTGCCGCGTGCTGTCGATAGAGCCCGTCGCGGCCGCGCACGCCGAACGCCCACGTCCGGTTGGCCTGGGTGTTGGCGACGGCGGTGAGCCCGAGCGCGAGCGCGTTGGCGAGCGCGGACCCCAGGCCGCCGCCGCGCAGCAGCAGGAACAACGCGGCGTAGGCGAGCGTGGAGGCGATGCCGATCGCCAGGAACCGGGGCAGGGGGGAGTCGAAGCGCAGCCGGAGCACACCGCGCAGGTCGGTGAGCGCCGTCGAGACGATGTCGACGCGTGAGTCGCTGTCGTCCACCCAGTCGACGGCGACCTCGTGTATCCGCATGCCGCGCCGCTGAGCGGCGATCAGCAGCTCGGTGTCGAAGAACCATCCCTGGTCGGAGATGTCGGGCAGCAGCTCGCGGGCGACATCGGCGCGCAGCGCCTTGAAGCCGCACTGCGCGTCTGAGAAGCGGGCGCCCAGGGCGAGCTGCAGGATGCGGTTGTAGGTACGGGAGATGAACTCGCGTTTGGCGCCCCGGGTGACCCGGGGCATCCGGCCGCGGCCGGCCAGGCGTGTGCCGATCGCGACCTCGCTGTGGCCAGAGGCGAGCCCGGCGAGCAGCGGGGAGAGCGCCCGAAGGCCGGTGGACAGGTCGACGTCCATGTAGGCGACGATGTCGGCGCCGGAGGCCAGCCAGGTCGCGCGAAGCGCGCGGCCGCGGCCCTTCTGGTCGAGGTGGACGGCGACGACGCGCTCCAGCGATCCGGCCAGGCCGCGGGCGATCGCCAGGGTCTCGTCGGTCGATGCGTTGTCGGCGATCACGATCCGCCAGTCGTAGGGGATCCCGGCCAGGAGGAACTCGTGCAGCTGGTGCACGGACCGCGCGAGCGCCGCCTGCTCGTTGTAGACCGGGATCACGAGGTCGACGCGCGGACCGCCGTCGGGGATGGCGATCACCGGCTGCGGCGCGCGCCTGTGGGGGCGAGAGGCGAGACTGGTCATGACCACAGACTCGCCGCCGCCCTCAAGACGACGGTAGGAGAGCGCTAAGACGGATGTCTGAACCAGCGCCCCACGGGCGCGAGGTCCGCGCGTCCTGCCCGGACCCCGCCGGCCGCGAGTACGGCGATCACCGGGGCGAGGTCGACCGGAGCCTCGCTGCCGCAGTGGTAGCGGCGCCCTGGATCGGCGGTCCCGGGCTTGACGTAGACGATGACCCCGGCGCCCGCGGCGAGGATGGTGTCGGTCGCGGCGGCCAGCTCGGCGGCGCAGTTGCAGGCCAGCGACCCGAACGCGTCGCCGAGCAGGCAGGCGGCGTGGACGTGGATGAGCGGCTGCGCGGCGGCGGCCGGGTCGCCGTGGATGAGCGCCATCACCGAGCCGTCCTGGCCGAGATCCTCGCTCGCGTGGGCGCCGGTTCGGCCCGGGGCACCTGGCGGAGTGTCGAGGACAACCGCCCGGAAGGCGCCGTCGCGCGTGGGCAGGTCGCACTCGACGACCCGCCCGCCGGCCCGCCGTGCGAGCGCGACCGCGCGGATCTCGGCCGACGAGGCGCGTGGCAACTGCGCGAGCGCTGCGACCGACAGCGCCCGCTGCAGTGACACCGGGGCCCCGTCACGGGCGGTGAGCGGGCCGAGCGCGACGGACGGCTCGGCCTGAATGGCACCCGCGAGCTCGAGAGCGGCCTCCGCGGCCGGCGTCGCCCGATCGCCGATCGGCGCCGCGTGGACATGTCCGGGCATCGAGAGGTGCTGGTGGCCGCTCTGCGGGTCGGCGACGATCCGCATCGTGTGGGCTCGGTCGCGCAGGGACCAGCCGCCCCTGATCCCGCGTGCGGCGTCGACGGGGGCGGTGAGCGTCAGCGCCGCGCGCACGCCGCCCACCGGGCCTCCCAGGCGGGTGAGCGGCGTGAGCGCGAGTTGCTCGGCACGGGCGTCGGTGAGGCCGAGGGCGGTCATCCCTCCGGACAGGGCGTGGATGCGCTCCAGGCCATCCCCGTCGATCGTCCGCGCGTCGGCGGCGATGAACACGACCGGATCCCCGGCGTCTCCGACGAGCACCGGCGAGCCGGCGGCGAACGCCTCCTCGGCCCGGTCGATGTCGTCTCGCGATCCGCGCTCGGTCGTGCGGGACACGAAGTCACCCTCCTGCGTGCACGTCGTCGGCGAGTGCCGCATAGGCGCCGCGGAAGTGGATGAGCGGGCGCAGCTGGCCGTCGCCGACCTCCAGCCGCTGGATACGCCCGACCACGATCTCATGGTCGCCGCCGGCGACGCTCTCGGCGAGCTCGCAGTCGAGCACCGCGAGCGCACCGTCAAGCCGCGGGTTGCCGAGGCCGTCACCGTCGACGCGGTGAACCACGTCGCCCCAGGCCGCTCCGTCGCCCCGGCGCGCGAAGTTGTCGGAGAGGTGGCGCTGATCGTCGGAGAGGACGTTGACCGCGAACCGGCGGCGGTCGGCGATCTCCGAGAGCGTCTCGGAGGATCGCGCCAGGCAGACGAGCACCAGCGGCGGGTCGAGCGACAAGGCGCTCACCGCCGACGCCGTGGTGCCGACCGGCTCGCCCTCGGCAGACGTGGTCGTCACGACCGTCACTCCGGTCGTGAAGTGGCCCAACGCGCGTCGGAGGTCGTCGGCGGCGATCACAGCTGGCCGTGGTTTGGCGGCCGGACTGCGCTCAGCAGCCAGTTGCCGGTGTGGTGGTACTTCCAGTCGACCGGGTCGTGGCTGGAGTGCGTCCGGGCGTTGCGCCAGTGCCGGCTGAGGTCGTGCTTCTCGTCGGCGGCCGAGGCGCCGGCCATCGAGAACAGCTCAGAGCCGACGTGGACCGCCGTCTCGCAGGCGACCGCCTTGGCCTGCGCGACCGCGATCGAGCCACGGGCGGCAGCGTCCTCATCGGCGGGCACCCGACCGATCTCCTGCTGCACAGCGGCGGCGTCGGCGAGCATCAACTCCGCCGCGCGCACCTGGGTCGCCAGCCGCCCGAACCGCTGGATCGTGTGCGGGTCGGCGGCCGCGGTCAGTCCCCATCCGCCCCGCGCCGCCTCGAAGAACGGCCGTGCCTTCTCGGTGACGAACCAGTGTGCGTCGCGCATGGCACCTCCAGCGATGCCGACCTCGATGGCGGCGTGGACGAGCTGGGCGCGCGCCCCGAGCTGCTGGGGGACCTCGAACGCCTGCTGGTAGTCGATGACGAAGTCCACCTCGGCGTCGTCGAAGCTCGCGCCACCGCTCACCGTCGCCCGCTGGCCCATCACGTTCCACTCGGTGTCGAGCTCGACCCCATCCCGATCACGGCGCACGATCGCCAGGACGAGCCGGTCCTCCTCGTCGAGCGCGGAGACGGCCAGCCAGTACGAGGTGAGCGCGCCGGTGCAGTAGTACTTGCGACCGGTCAGATGCATCGCCGAGGCGCGCCGGTGCGCCCGGGTGTGGAGGTCCTGGGCATGGTGGCCGCCGCGTTCGGCCAGCGCGTTGCCGAGCCGCCGGCCGGCCAGCACGTCGGCGAACAGAGCGTGACGCTGGCGCTCCGAGCCCCAGGTGGCGACGACATCGACCATCAGGAAGTGCCCCTGGGGCGCCTGGGCTATGGCCGGGTCAACGACGGCGATCCGGCGGATCACCTCGGCGAGCGTCGTCATCGGCAGCTCCGGCCCGCCGTCGATCTCCGGCACGCTGATCGCCAACAGTCCCGACGCGTCGAAGCGGGCGAGCTCCCGGACGGGCAGCTCCCCGCTGCGATCACGCTCGATCACGGTCTCCTGCAGCGAGACCGCGAACTCGTCGGCCGCGGCGAGCGCCTCGGCCTCGGTGGAGATCGTCGCCGCCGGCGACTCGGCGACGGTCGCGCTCACGACGCCACCGGCACCGGCACCGCCGCCGGGTCCAGTCCCGCGCCGACCTCCATCTCACGTACGAGCGGAATGACGTCGCGCCCGAAGGCCTCCACCTCCTCCTGGAAGTGCAGGAAGCCTCCGAGGATCAGGTCGACCCCGAGCTGCCGGTACTCGACGATCCGCTCGGCGACCTGCTCGGCGGTCCCGATCAACCCGGTGCGGAAGCCGTCGTTGTACTGCACGAGGTCCTCGAACGAGGAGTCGGCCCACATGCCGCGCTTGTCGGAGGTCGACTGTCCGGCCTGCTTGACCGCGGACCCGAACCCCTCGACCGCCTCCACGTGCGCCTTGGCCACGATCTCACGCAGCGTGTCGCGGGCCTCGGCCTCGGTGTCACGGACGATGATGAAGCCGTTGAGCCCGAACCGCGGGCCGTCGGTGCGCCCCGCCTCGGCGGCGATCGCCCGCAGGTCGGCCAGCTGCTCACGGACGCCGTCGAAGTCCTTGCCGTTGGAGAAGTACCAGTCGGAGTACCGGCCGCCGTTCCGGCGAGCGGCCGTCGAGTTGCCGCCCTGGAAGATCTCCGGGTGCGGCCGGCCCTCCCAGACCAGCGGCTTGGGCTTCAGGGAGAAGTCGCGGATCCGGTAGAAGTCGCCTGCGAGGTTCGCCTCGTCCTCGGTCCAGATCGCTCGCAGCGCCTGGATGAACTCGGCCGAGCGGCGATAGCGCTCGTCGTGCTCGAGCCAGGGCTCGCCGAGCTGGCGGAACTCGTCGGCGAACCAGCCCGAGACGACGTTGACCGCGACCCGGCCGCCCGACAGGTGATCCGCGGTCGCCAGCCACTTGGCCAGCACCCCCGGCTGCCAGAGCCCGGGGTGGACGGCCGCGATCAGCTTCAGCCGTTCGGTCGCCAGCAGCAGCGCGAGGCTGAACGACGTCGATTCATGCTGATACTCGGCGCCGTAGCTGGCGGTGTAGCGGACCTGGCTGAGCGCGTAGTCGAATCCGGCCCGCTCGGCGATCCGTGCCAGGTCGCGGTTGTACTCGAACGACCAATCGGTGCGCTGCTCGATCGTGGAGACGACCAGGCCTCCGGAGACGTTGGGGACCCAGTACGCAAAGCGCAGCGGGTCACGGGTGATGTCGCGGGTCATCGGGTCAAACCTCCACAGGTGTCAGATCGATTGCGTCCCGGCCCAGCTCCTCTGTCATCAGGCCCCGCCGGCGCAGCACCGGCATCACTCCCTCGCCGACCTGGTAGGCCTCTTCGAGGTGGGGATAGCCGGACAGGATGAACTCGTCGATGCCGAGGTCGTGGTACTCGGCGATGCGGTCGGCGACCTGCTCGTGGCTGCCCACCAGCGCGGTCCCCGCGCCGCCTCGCACGAGCCCGATCCCGGCCCACAGATTCGGCGCTATCTCCAGCGAGTCGGTACGGCCGCCATGCAACGCGGTCATCCGGCGCTGGCCCTCCGAGCCGGAGGCGCGCTGAATCGCCTGCGAGCGGGCGATCTGCTCGTCGGAAAGCCCAGCCAGGAGCTTGTCGGCCTGCGCCCACGCCTCCTCGGCGGTGTCGCGCGAGATCACATGCAGGCGGATCCCGTAGCGCAGCTCGCGCCCGGCCCGATCCGCGATCTCGCCGACGCGCCGCAGCTTCTCGGCCACGGCCTCCGGTGGCTCGCCCCAGGTCAGGTAGACGTCGGCCTCGGCCGCCGCAACCTCAAGCGCAGCAGGCGAGGAGCCACCGAAGTAGAGCTCCGGCCAGCGCTCAGCGGGGATGATCTGCGCCTCGTCGATCGCGTGGTGGCGGCCGCGAAAGGTCACCGGCTCGCCGGTCCACAGCTGGCGCACGATGTGCAGGAACTCGCCGCAGCGTTCGTAGCGCTCCTCCTTGGAGAGGTGGTCACCGAATCGCCGCTGCTCGGCGTCATCGCCGCCGGTGACCACGTTGAGCAGGAGCCGGCCGCCGCTCACCCGCTGGAAGGTCGCCGCCTGGTGGGCGGCCAGCGTGGGCGAGTTCAGGCCCGGCCGGAATGCGATCAGGAAGCGGAAGCGCTCGGTCACCTGGCTGAGTCCAGCGCCCATCACCCATCCGTCCTCGCACCAGCTACTGGTCGGCATGAGTGCGGCATCGAACCCGAGCTGCTCCGCCGAGCGGGCGATCTGCCCGATGTATCTGATGTCGGGCGCGCGCTCGGTCGACTCGCCGTGGACCCGGCTGCCGGCGGAGCCGACCGCATTGCCGAGGCTGAGGTCAGAGCGGGAGTCGCCGTTGGTGGGGAGGAACCAGTGAAGCGTGACGGTCATGGCATCTCAGGATGGGGTGGCCGGAGAGGGCGGTCAAATAGGCATTGGCGAGGGCGCGATAGGTCTTCCCTACTAAGATGATAGAGAAACTGTCTAACCTGTCGAGGCGCACCACCGCTCACCACCTGCCGCCATGCGGACCGAACAGCTCGAATACGTCGCCGCCATCTCCCGCCTCGGCTCCTTCCGCCGGGCGGCGGAGGAGCTGCACATCTCCCAGCCGGCGCTGTCGGAGACCGTGCGCAACCTCGAGCGAGAGCTCGGCGTCGACATCTTCCAGCGCGGACGGTCGGGCGCGACCCTGACCGCCGACGGGCAGGAGCTGCTGGCTCACGTGGCCGGCGTCATCGACGCGGTTCACGGGCTGCGGCGAGCGGCCGGCGCGCACCACCAGATGAGCCGCATGGTGCGCGTGGCGACGGTCAACGCCGGAACGGTCCCGGTGCTGACGCCGGCGATCGCCGCGTTCCGCCTCGAGCATCCCGACACGCAAGTCGAGATCGTCGGAGCCCAGGAGGAGGAGATCCACCGCGGCCTGCGCGAGGGCTCGTTCGACCTCGGCCTGGTGACCCGCCTGCCCGGAGACGACGTGCCGCCGGAGCTGGACTCGTCGGTGCTGCTCTCAGGGCCGCCGGTGCTCTGTGTGCGTCCCGACGACCCGCTTGCCGAGCAGGCATCGGTCTCGGTCGAGGACCTCCTGGCCTCGCCGCTGATCGTGATGCGCGCGGGCTACCTCATGCACCGCTACCTGCACCGGCTGCTCGGCGACCGCCGCCCGCGCGTCGCCTATTCGGCGGAGGGCGCGGAGATGGGCAAGCTGCTCGTCGCCGAGGGCCTCGGCGTCACCGTGCTGCCCCAGTTCAGCGTGATCGGCGATCCGCTGGAGCGCTGCGGGCTGATCACATGCCGCCCGCTGGCCGACGATCCGGGGGGTGTGGTCGAGCTCGATGTCCGTCGCTGGCGCTCGGCGCCGCGTGGCCGTTCCGTGATCGAGCTGCACCGGCGCTTCCTCGACCAGGGGCGGGTCTGGGACACGCACTGCCGCGCGGTCGTCGGATCCGCTCCGCTTGCGCTCACGCGGTAGCGGCCCCCTATCGCGGGCTCAGTCATTCCGATGGGCGGATGGGAGATCTCGCTCTATCTTGAGTAAATCAGTCGAATTACTGAAGATAAGGAGCCGAGATCGTGACGACGTTCGACAACCCCGTGGTCGCGGGGCAGGCCGCATCCACCCTCCCGGGCGTGGTCGCCGGACGGGACCTCGTCGACCCGGTGGCCGTCGCGGAGCGGCTGCGCGATCAGTTCCGCGCCGGCGCCGCCGAGCGCGACCGCGATCGAAGCTTCCCTGCCGAGCAGTGCGCGGCGTTCCGGGCCTCGGGTCTGCTCGGGCTGATGGTCCCGCGCGAGTTCGGTGGGTACGGCGGCACGTTCCGCGATCTCATGGAGGTCGTGATCGCCGTCTCGGCCGGCGACTCCAACATCGGCCAGATGTACCAGCTGCACACCGGTGGGATCCGGCTGCTGCAGGAGTTCGCATCCCCGGAGGTGCAGGGCAAGTGGCTGCCGCGGTTCGCCTCCGGCGAGCTGTGGATCACCAACGCCTACTCCGAGCGCGGCACCAAGTCGGTCAACGACTTCAAGACGACCGTGCGCCGCGACGGCGACGGCTGGCGTCTGAACGGGCGCAAGTTCTACTGCACCGGGTCTCTGGCCGGGGACATCACGTTCGGCCCGTGCCGCGTCGAGGGGACCGAGGATGACGTCCGGGTGTTCTTCACTCCGACCGACGCCGAGGGAGTGACTATCCACGAGGACTGGGCGGGCTTCGGACAGCGCACGACCGCGAGCGGCACCACCGAGTTCGACAACGTCTGGATCCCGGATGAGCTCGTCCTCACCAGTCCCGACTCAGACGGCGGCGGGGGTGGAGCGGTCACCTCGCTCAACTACCAGGCCGTCCACACCGGCGTGTTCATCGGGATCGCGAAGAACGCGCTCGATGACGCGGTGCAGTTCCTGCGCACCAAGGCCCGCCTTTGGTACGAGTCGACCGCCGAGCGCGTCACCGAGGACCCCTACAACCAGTTGCACATCGGCGAGATGAAGATCGCGATCGACGCCGCCGAGCTGTTGACGCTGCGGGCGGCGGACCTCTGCGACGCCGCCGTGGACGCGATCGGCACGCCGCAGGAGGCGCGGGCGCGCGGCGTCGCCTCCGTCGTCACCGGCGAGGCGCGCAAGGCCGCGTCGGACGCGGCGCTGTTCGCGGGTTCGACGCTGTTCCAGGTCTGCGGCGCCGGCAGCGTCGACGAGAAGTACGGCTTCGATCGCCACTGGCGCAACGCGCGCACGCTGTCGCTGCACAACCCGCACGACTTCAAGGCCGCGCGGGCCGCCGACTTCCTGCTCAACGACCGGGTTCCGCCCGTCGACTCCTACAACTGATCGCGGGACGGAGAGCCAATGTCTGACGTCGGACTGATGTTCGTCGGCGCCGTGCTGTTCGTGAACGGCCTGCTGTTCCTGGGCCGTATCGACGCACGCGGCGCGGCCGTGTTCAACCTGTTCGTGGGGGCGCTGCAGACCGCGGTGCCGTTCTACCTGATCGCCCACGCCACCTCTGCCAACCAGATCCTCGGCGATGCCGGGATCTTCCTGTTCGGGTTCACCTATCTGTACGTCGGGATCATCAACCTGGCGGGCATCTCGGCGACTGGCCTGGGCTGGTACTCGGCCTGGGTGGCGCTGCTGGCGGCGGCGTTCGGGATCACCGAGTTCACGCGCTTCCATGCGCCGACGACCGGGCTGCTGTGGCTGCAGTGGTCGGTGCTGTGGGGGATGTTCTGGCTCGTGCTCGCGCTCGGCCGAGAGCGGCTCACCGCGGTCGCCGGCTGGATGACCCTGATCATGTCGTTCACCACCTGCACCGTGCCGGGATATCTGCTGCTGCTCGGCTCGTGGGGTCACGTTCGCGTCTGGATGGTGCTCGCCGCGATCGCGGCGACCGCGGCTGCGCTCGTGGTTCCGGCGCTGCAGGCGCTGCGCCCCGACGAGCGCGAGGACGCCGCGCCGCTGCACGCGGGCGTCCCGGTCGCGTGAGCGCGGGAGAGGGACCCGTCTTGACCTCGAAAGGACCTCGATGATCGACATACGCGGACTGACCAAGCGCTACGGCGCCCAGACCGTGCTCGACGGGATCGACCTGTCGGTGGCCTCCGGCGAGATCGCCGCCATCGTCGGGCCCAGCGGCGCGGGCAAGAGCACGCTCGCGCGGTGCATCAACCTGCTCGAGCGGCCGACCGCGGGGTCGATCTCGGTACGCGGGCAGGACCTCACGAGCCTGGGTTCCGCCGAGCTGCGCCGCGCGCGGCGGGCGATCGGGACCGTGTTTCAGTCGGCGGGACTGCTGTCACGGCTCACCGCCGCCGACAACGTGGCCCTTCCCCTGCGCTACGTCGACCTCCCCGACTCCGAGCGCCACGAGCGGGTCCGCCGTCTGCTCGACCGGGTGGGGATGCTGCACCGCGCCAGCTACTACCCCTCACAGCTCTCCGGCGGTCAGCAGCAGCGGATCGGCCTGGCGCGCGGGCTCGTTCTCGAGCCGCCGGTGCTGCTCGCCGACGAGCCGACGTCAGGCCTGGACCCCGCGACGACCGCGTCGATCCTCACTCTGCTGGCGTCGCTGCGCGACGAGCTCGATGTCGCGGTCGTGCTCATCACCCACGAGATGGACGTCGTGCGCTCGGTCGCCGACACCGTGGCTCAGCTGGACCACGGCACCATCGTCACCCATGGCCGGGTCGCCGACGTCGTGCGCGGCTCGGACTCGGCGCTCTCCCGAGCTCTGCTGCCGACGCCTCCGGTCGGCGCGGCTGCGAGCGCCGGCGGGCGGGTGTGGCACCTGCGCTATGACCGCGCCGACGTGCCGGCGACGTGGCTGTCACAGGTCAGCCGCGAGCTCGACATCGACATCGCCGTCCGGTCGGGGTTGATCGAGGCGCTGGGCGATGGGACCGCGGGCCGCGTCGTGGTCGAGATCGGGGGATCGATCGCCGAGGATCGTGTCGGGGCCGCCTTCGCCGCGCGCGGGATCGCCGCCGAGCGGGGAGAGGGACCCCAGCAGGAGCCCGATCGCCTCGAGACCTCGGCGCTGGTCGGGGCGGGCGTCCCGTGATCGCCCTGGCCACGACCTGGGCGCAGGTGCCCTCGCTGCTTGCTCCCGCGCTCGGTCAGACCGGGGCGATGGTCGGTATCACGATGGCGATCGTCGTGGTCCTCGGCGGCCCGCTCGGGATCCTGATCGTCAACACCTCGCCGCGCGGCCTGATCCCGCACGCGGCCGTCAACGCGTCGATCAGCTGGATCTCGAACCTCGGGCGGTCGCTGCCGTTCCTGGTGCTGATGGCGACGATCATCCCGTTCACCCAGTGGGTGGTCGGGACGACGATCGGGATCAAGGCCGCGATCATCCCGATGGCGATCGCCGGAATCCCGTTCTTCGCGCGGCTCGTGGAGAACGCGCTGCGCGAGATCCCGCGCGAGCGGCTCGACGTCGGCCTGGCGGCCGGCGCGAGCAAGCTGCAGGTGGTTCTCACGATCCAGCTCGTCGAGGGGCTGCCGGGGATCGTTGCCGGATTCGCGCTCAACCTGATCGCGATGATCGAGTACTCGGCGATCGCCGGTGCGATCGGCGCCGGCGGGCTCGGCTACCTCGCGATCAACGACGGCTACGAGCAGTTCAACACGCAGGTGATGGTCGGCTGCATCGTCCTGCTCGTCCTGCTGGTCCAGGTCATCCAGTTCGGCGGCGATCGCATCGTCCGCTCGCTCATCCACTGATCCCATCTCACAAGGAGCAGTCCCATGTCGACCGACGTCACCGATCCCCCGCGCCCGGACACCGGTGGAGGCCCACCCGGCGGTGGGGACGACTTCAGCCTGCGCGGCGGCCAGAGCGGCAGGCGGCGCCTGTGGCTCGGCGCGGGCGGCGCCGCGATCATCGCCGTCGTCATCGCGGTCGTCGTCCTCGCCAGCGGCGGCTCGTCGGCCAAGACCGTCGCCGGCAGTCACTTCGGCAAGACGATGCAGGTCGCCTACGAGGCCGACAGCGCGTCCGAGAGGGCTTCGGTGTACTCACAGAAGTACAAGAGCCTGTCCGCGCTGCCCCAGGGCTCGCAGATCGCGCTGCTCAACGACCCGGCGAACACCGCCCAGGCGCTATGGCTGCTGCAGCGCGCGGGGGAGATCACCTTCAAGCCCGGAACCGTTCCGTGGTCGGCGACCACGGGCGACATCGCCTCCAATCCGCATCACTTCCGGTTCGTGTTCGTCGACTACGGAGCGGGCCCGCGGACGCTGCCCTCGGTCGGCGCGGTGATCGCCTACAACATGCAGTTCAACGCCGCTCACATCCCGACGAGCGAGCGGATCTACGCGCCCAAGGCGCCCCGGAGCTTCGCCGGCCAGCTGGTGGTCGGCTCGGCCTATCGCACCGATCCGCAGGTTCAGAAGCTGATCAAGGTCTTCTTCGACCCGCGTGTGCAGCAGTACCTGCGGACCACGAGCAACCCGCAGCTCAAGGACCAGCTCGACCCCGTCTCGGCCACCGACGGCTGACCTCACGGTCGGGGAATACGCAGCGGCCGGCGCCAGTCGGCGCCGGCCGGCTCCGGGGTGATCGGTCAGACGGCGCCGAACTTGAGCGGCGGGACGGATCGACACATCTGAGGTCATCCTGGCCATGCTGTGTCGATCGTTCCCGGCCCCCGGGACGGATCGACACAGCGTCGGGGATGGGCCGGGTGCGCATGGCGTGCGATACCGTGCGGGCGGTTTGATCCAGAGGCTTCGCACGCTCGCCGGTCCGTTCTTCGTGTTCGCCGGAGCGATGCATTTCATCGCGCCCCGGCCCTACCGGGCGATCGTGCCGCGCTGGGTCCCGGCTCCCGAGGCAACCGTCGCCGTCAGCGGCGTGGCGGAGATCGCCGGTGGAGTCGGCCTGATGGCCGCTCGGGGAACCGCGCGCCGCTGGGCCGGACGGTGGCTGGTCGCGACACTGGTTGCCGTGTTCCCCGCCAACATCGAGATGGCGCTCCACCCGGAGCGATACCCGAAGGTTCCCGGCGGACAGACCGCGCTGTGGGCGCGGTTGCCACTGCAAGCCGTATTCATCGCGTGGGTGCTCGGCGCCGCGCAGGAGAAGGAGATTGGGGCATGATCGGACAGCGCGTACGTCGCCGCGAGGACCCTCGCTTCATCACCGGACACGGGCAGTACGTCGACGACCTGCGGCTCGACGACGCGCTGCACGTGAGCTTCGTGCGCTCGGAGTGGGCGCACGCGCGGATCGAGTCGATCGACACCTCCGCGCTCGAGGGGCAGGACGGCATCCAGGTGTTCACCGCCGCCGACCTCGACCTCGACAACTGGGTCGGCATGCCGCCGTTCGCCGGGCGGATGGAGCGGCCGTATCTCGCCAAGGGCAAGGTGCGCTTCGTCGGCGAGATCGTCGCCGCGGTGCTCGCCGAGGACCGCGCCGGCGCCGTGGACGCCTCCGAGCAGGTGTGGGCAGAGTTCGATCCGCTCCCCGCCGTCACCGACTCCCGCGAGTCCGTGAAGGACGAGGTGCTGCTGTTCGAGGAGGCCGGCTCGAACACCGCGATGGCCGACGGCCCCGAGCAGGCGAGCGAGGATCTGTTCGACGGCTGCGAGATCGTGGTCAGCGGCGAGTTCGAGAGCCAGCGCGTCCACGTCGCGCCGATCGAGCCCCGGGCGACCGCCGCCTCATGGGAGGACGGCAAGCTGACGATCTGGGTCTCGACCCAGACCCCTCATCAGGACAAGGATGCGCTCGCGACGGCGCTCGGCGTCGAGCCCGCCCAGGTGCGCGTGCTCGCCCCCGACGTCGGCGGTGGCTTCGGCGGCAAGGGGCTGGGCGTGGAGGACGTGCTCGTCGCGTGGCTCGCGCGCAGGACCGGCCGGACCGTTCGCTGGGCTGAGACGCGCTCGGAGCACATGGTGGCGATGGGCCACGGCCGCGCGCAGCGGATGTGGTTCCAGCTCGGCGGCGACCGCGACGGCACGTTCAAGGCGCTGTACCTGCGCCTGCTGCAGGATTCCGGTGCCTACCCGGGGATCGGCGCGATCCTGCCGACGCTCACCCGCCTGATGGGCTCAGGGGTCTACCGGATCCCGAAGATCGAGGTGCGGTTCGAGTCGGTGGTGACCAACACGACGACCACCGCGGCGTTGCGCGGAGCCGGCCGTCCGGAGGCCACCCAGGTGCTCGAGCGGGCGGTCGACACGTTCGCCGCCGAGGTGGGCATCGATCCCGCCGACCTGCGCCGTCGCAACTTCATCGAGGCCGACGCGTTCCCCTACACCACTCCGGTCGGCGCCACCTACGACATCGGTGACTACCGCCGCGCGCTGGACACGGCGCTCGAAACCGCCGGATACGCGCAGCTGCGGGCCGAGCAGGCGCGCCGCCGCGAGGCGGGCGACACCAAGCTGCTCGGGATCGGCATGTCGACCTACGTCGAGATCACCAACGGCATCGGCGAGAGCGAGTACGGCGCGGTCGAGATGCAAGAGGACGGCACCGCCACTCTGAAGACGGGCTCCTTCTCCCACGGCCAGGGCCACGAGACGACGTTCGCCCAGATCGCCGCCGCCCAGATGGGGATCGACGTCGAGGCGATCACCGTGATCAAGGGCGACACCGACCGCGTGGCGCGCGGGACCGGCACCTACGGCTCCAAATCGACCCAGATCGGCGGCGCCGCCGCCCGTCAGGCGGCGGAGGAGCTGGTCGAGAAGGCCAAGGAGCTCGCAGCCGAGCTGCTGGAAGCCGATCCGCGCGACATGGTGCTCGAGCTCGGAGCCGGCACGTTCCATGTCACGGGCGCTCCAAGCCCTTCGCTGGACTGGGCGCAGCTCTCCCAGCGACTGGCCGCCTCGGGCCGGCTCGGGGAGCTGGCGGTCGAGACCGACTTCAAGGCGGCCTCGCCCACGTTCCCGTTCGGCGCGCACATCATCGTCGTCGAGGTCGACACCGAGACCGGGTCGGTGTCGCTTGAGCGGGTGATCGCCGTCGACGACGCGGGCACGATCATCAACCCGATGATCGCCGACGGCCAGATCCACGGCGGAGTCGCCGCGGGCATCGCCCAGGCGTTGTTCGAGGAGCTCGCGTTCGACGAGGACGGCAATCCGCAGAACGCGAACTTCGTCACCTACTGCATCCCGAGCGCGATGGAGTTCCCGCAGTTCGAGCTGGTGCGGATCCAGACCCCGACGCCCGTGAACCCGCTCGGCGCCAAGGGGATCGGCGAGTCCGGCACGATCGGCTCGACGCCCGCGGCGCTCGGCGCCGTTCTCGACGCGCTGGCCCACCTCGGCGTGCGATCGATCGAGATGCCCGCCAACGGCGAGCGCGTCTGGCGGGCGATCCAGGACGCGGCCGGGGAGCGGGCATAGAAGCCTGCATGAGCACGCGTCCCGGCCTGCCCGAGCTCCAGCCGCTCGTCCCGCGGCCCGACGACGTGCGCGCGTTCACCCATGTGCGCCGCGCGGGTGTCGGCGACGTCGGGCCTTCCGGGCGGTTGCGCCTGGATTCGATCGCGCGCTGGGTTCAGGATGTGGCGTGGGCCGATGTGGAGGACGCGGGCTTGCGCGAGCTGGCGGTCTGGCTGGTGCGCCGCACCCGGATCCGCGTCCGGCAGTTCCCGCGCCTGGACGCCGACTACGCCCTCACCACCTACGTCACCGGGCTGGGCCGGATGTGGGCCGAGCGGCGCACCGACATCGTGCTCAGCGGCGAGTCAGAGGCGGCGGTCGAGGTCTCGTGCATCTGGGTGCACATCGATCCCAAGCGCCAGCTGCCCACGCCGATCCACCAGATCGAGATCGACACCTGGTGCGGGCCGAGCACCCGACCGGTGCGCGCCCGCCTCGGGCATCCGGCGCCGCCGGAGGACGCCGCCGCTCGGCTGTGGTCGTTCCGCGAGGCCGAGATGGACATCGCGCTGCACGTCAACAACGCCGCGTACTTCACGCCGTTCGACGAGGAGCTGCTGCTGGCCGGCCCCGCGGTCGACGACTCCGCGGCCGTCGATGTCGAGGTGGAGTACCGCACGCCCGCGCAGGCGGGGGAGAAGCGGCTGCTGCACAGCGGGCCGATGCGGTGGATCGCCGATCCGTCCTCGGGCGAGGTGCACGCTTCGGCGGCGCTCGCCCAGTGGCCCAACTGACCGTCGCCGACGCCTGGGCCGGCCGGGAGCCGGGCTCAGACGGTGAAGACGATCTTGCCCACGACGTCGCCGGCCAGCAGCTCCGCGAAGCCGTCACGGGCGTCGGCCAGCGCGTGCGTGGCGTGAACCTGCGGGCGGATCTCGTGCTCCATGCAGAAGCGGACGAGCCGCTGCAGCTCGTCGCGAGTCCCCATCGTCGAGCCGAGCACCGACAGCTGCAGGAAGAAGATGCGGGTGAGCTCGGCGGGTGGCGCATCGCCCGAGGTCGCGCCGGAGATCACGATCGTGCCGCCGGGCTTCAGCGAGCGGACCGAGTGTCCCCAGGTCGCCTCACCGACGGTCTCCATCACGGCGTCGACGCGCTCGGGCAGCCTCGCCCCGGGCTCGAACGCCTGGTCGGCGCCGAGCGAGAGCGCCTGAGCGCGCTTCTCCTCGGACCGGCTCGTCACCCAGATCCGCACGCCGGCCGCCGCGCCGAGCACGGTGAGAGCGGTCGCGACCCCGCCGCCCGCACCCTGGACGAGAACCGTCATGCCCGGAACGATCGAGCCTCGGGTGAACAGCATCCGGTAGGCGGTCAGCCATGCCGTCGGCAGACAGGCCGCGTGCTCGAAGGAGAGCTCAGGCGGCTTGGGGATCAGGTTGCGCACCGGGACCGCGACGCGCTCGGCAAGCGTGCCCTGGTGGCGCTCGGAGAGCAGCGACCGGCGCGGATCCTGGGTTTCGTCGCCGCGCCAGTCCTCGCTGGCGATGACGGCGTGGACCACGACCTCGTTGCCGTCTGCGTCGACGCCCGCGGCGTCGCAGCCGAGGATCATGGGCAGCGCCTTCTCCGACAGGCCGACGCCGCGCAGAGACCACAGGTCGTGGTGGTTGAGCGTCGCCGCCCGCACCGTGATGGTCGTCCAGCCCTCACGGGCCTCCGGCTCGGGGCGCTCCCCGACGACGAGCCCGCTCAGCGGGTCCTCGGAGGAGAAAGCGGAGGCGTAGGCGGCGAGCACGGACACAACCTACCGTGCCGCCCTGCGCCAAGCCGTCCCGGCCGCCTGACAGGATGAGCAGATGGCCCGCGTCATCGCCCAGGCAAGCCTCGCACTGCCCGTCGCCCCCGACCGGGTGCTCGAGTTCCTGCGCGACTATCGCGACAGCCGCCCCCGGATCCTCACCGAGAACTGGAGCGCGTACCGCGTCGAGCAGGGCGGGCGCGGCGAGGGCACGGTGTACGCCTACCACTTCACCGCCGGCGGACGGGAGCGGGACTACCGGCTTCACGTGAGCGAGCGGGCGGGCTGTCTGGAGGAGCAGGATCAGGGATCGACCTTCGTCTCGACCTGGTCGGTGCAGGCCGGCCCGGGCGGGAGCGTGGTCACGATCGAGTCCTCGTGGGAGGGGGCCGGCGGGATCGGCGGTTTCTTCGAGCGGACGTTCGCGCCGAAGGGGCTGCGCCGCATCTACACGCAGGTGCTGGCCGCGCTCGAGGTCGAGCTCGGCGGCTGAGCTGGACCACCGTCCGGCTCGGAGCGGGGTCGAGGCCTCGCTCGACGTACTACCCTGACCGGCGTTCGCCGTCACTCGGAGCTCTGGGGCCTGTCCGAGCGCGTTGACCCGCATGACAGACCCGCGCCCGACAGAGATGCTGCCCGACGAGCAGCCGCCCCACGACGGCTGGCCGGTCAGCCGCCGGGGATTCCTCGCGGTCGCCGGTGGGACGGGCGCCTCACTCGCGCTCAGCGCCTGCGGCGGGATCTTCGGATCCAAGACGATCACCCAGGTCACCAGGGAGGTCGCGCCGGCTCTCTACCGCTCCGAGCCGCATCTGCGACCGCCGGTGATCCAGGTCAGCCGCCGGCCGCGCGACCCCGGCGACGAGCGCTTCGTGATCACCGAGGCGCACGGGCGCGGGCAGCAGGGCCCGATGATCGCCAACCGAGCCGGGGAACTGCGCTGGTTTCATCCGGTGTCGCATCACGGCAGCACCCACCGCAGGGTGATGAACGTGCGGGTCCAGCGCTACCGCGGTGAGCGGGTGCTCACGTTCTGGATCGGCCGCCTGGTCGCCAACCATGGCGCCGGCCACTACGAGATCTACAACGAGCGCTACCGCAAGATCGCCGAGGTCCACGGTGCCGGAGGGCTGAAGGGCGATCTGCACGAGTTCCTGATCACGCCGCAGGGGACGGCGCTGTTCACCACCTACGGCCTCGCCCACGGCACGATCCCCAACGGCCATGGCGGCGTGCGCCGTGGCCCGTACTGGTACTGCTGCTGCCAGGAGGTCGACATCGCCTCCGGCCGCCTGCTGCTGGAGTGGCGCAGCGATGAGCAAGAGCCGGTCTCAGGCTCCCACCACGGCCTGCCCCACCGCAAGACCACGCCGTGGGACTACTTCCACATGAACTCGATCGCCATCGATCCGAGCGACGGCAACCTGATCATCTCCAGCCGCAACCTGTGGCAGATCTACAAGGTCGACCGCACCACCGGCGAGACGCTCTGGCGCCTCGGAGGGGAGACTTCCGAGTTCGAGATCGAGCCGCGCGCGAAGTTCGCCTTCCAGCATCACGTCATCCCGCATGGCGGCGGCGTCTTCTCGATGTTCGACAACGAGGCCGGGCCGCCGGCCGAGGCGCTGCAGTCACGCGCGCTGGTGATCAGCGTCGACGAGGACAGCCGCACCGTCCGCTTCCTGCGCGAGTACCACCACGTCCCGCCGATCCTGGCCCCCGCGCTCGGGTCGGTGCAGGCGCTCGAGGGCGGTGGCGTGTTCGTCGGATGGGGCAAGCCGAGCTGGTTCACCGAATGGGACCGTCACGGCGCCGTCGTGCTCGACGCGCGCCTGCCGCCCGGAATCAACTCCTACCGGGCCTTCCTGGATGAGTGGCGCGGCCTGCCGGAGACGCCGCCGAAGTTCGTGGTGCACCGCAACGGGCGCCGCGCGACGCTCTACGTCAGCTGGAACGGGGCAACGGTCCATCGCCGGTGGCGCGTGCTCGGCGGCACGAGCAGCGGCGTGCTGTCAGAGCTCGCGGTGGCCGACGTGGGCGGGTTCGAGACCGCGATCGAACTCTCCAAGGTGCCCGGCTGGGTGAAGGTGGAGGCCGTCGCCGCCACCGGTGACGTCGTCGGCCACAGCGACGTCCTCCACATGGCCGCCTGAGCGCGGTCTCAGCCGCCGGTCACCTTCACGACGTCTGAGCTGGCGAGCGTCTTGTGCGATGAGTCAACCGCCTGGACCTCGACGTATCGCGGGCTCTTGTGCGTCCGCATGTTCGTCTGGAAGTAGCGGTCCCGGTCGATCGCGATCCAGCTGAGCTTCGAGGGCGAGTTCCCGCCGAGGATCCGCCACCGGTTCACGGTGTTGGCGCCGTTCCAACTGGCCGACACGGTGACCTGCCCGTTGACGACGCGGGCGCCGACGGCCGGCTTGGTCGCGGGGGTGCCCATCCACGGCTGGCGAAAAACGCGGTAGGACGCGTTGGGGCCGGCGAACTTCGCGTTGTAGACGACCGTCCCGTCCGGCCGGAACTCGGTCGCGAGGTCGGGCGCCTGGCCCCAGCCGACCAATGCATTGCCGTTGGACAGCTGCTGGAAGGACCCCTCCGCTGGGGCCATCAGCGAGGTGTAGCCGTGCTGGCTGACCACGGTCGCGGTCTTCTTGGCGGTGTCGAGTGCGAGCGTCAGCCCGCGCGACTGGCTCTCGCGGAACGGCGCGCCCGCGTCGTCGAAGATCGTCATGTGGCCGTTGGCCAGCAGCCGTGCATCGTGCTGGTACCAGAACCGCGCGCCGGCGCCGAGCTTGAACGAGGAGAACTTGCCGCCGAGGACCCAGTGGATCCGGCCGGTCGTGCCGTCGACGTCGTAGACCGCGCTGGCGTTGCGCGAGGAGATCAGCACCGTGCCGTCGCTCAACGGCTGGATCGCGTTGATGTGGAAGTAGTCCCAGGGGATCCGTGTCGAGACGGGCACGTAGCTGGCGCCGAGCGGGATGTGGTCCAGGCTGTTCCACTGAAAGAGCACCAGCCCGGTCTTCAGATCGATCTCCTGCGCGACGCAGTTGAGCATCTCCTGCTTCTTGGAGCCGTGCTTGACGTGGGTGGCATCCCAGATCACCGGCTCATACGCGGTGATCCAGGCGGTGTCGCCGTCGATCAGGAACTCGTGCAGGTCGGCGCTCAGCCCGTTGCCGGCCTTGACCGTCGCCAGGTGCTGGTAGGAGCTGCTGTACACCTCGTCCTCCCCGGTCCCCGTCCCCGAGGTCGTGACCGTTCCCTGCCAGTAGGTGAGCGCCGGCTGGCCGTCGAACTGCTGAGTCTGGACGTCCATGGCGTATTCCCCGTGGGGGACGGGGGAGAAGTAGACGAGCTTGCCGGCCGAGTTGGTGATCTCGGCGCCATTCTGGATCGGGCCCAGCTGCGGGCCGAAGAACAGGTACCCGGGCGCCGCGCCCTTGCGATTGGTGGTGACCTTGATCGCGGGAGGATGGATCGAGCGGTCGGTGCTGTAGCTCCAGGTGGCGCCGTTGGCCCCTGCCTCGGGCTTGAGCTTGCGGGCGGTCACAGCGCCCGGCGTCGCGATCTGGAAGCTCCAGGCGCCGTTGGTGGCGCCGAGCACGTCGAGCGCGGTCTGCACGGTCACGGTCTCGCCGGCCGCGAACCGCTTGTCGGGGATGAAGCTGCCGCCGTCGCCATCGGAGTCGGCCTCGACGGCTCCGGTATGCACGCCGGTCTTGGATCCGGTCACGGTGATCGCGCCGAACGCGCTCGTCGGGAGCCCGCGGATCGTGATCTGAGTCTGCGGGGTGGCCACGCGATCGCTCGGCGTCGGGAAGACCGTCACCGTGGTGGCCTGTGCGGCGGCGGGTGCGATCAGCACGACCGCCAGCAGCAACGCGGTGGCAAGCGGCACCGCGGCCGCAGGGGATGGGCAACGACGGGTGATCCGGGGCATCATGCGGTCCTCATGTCTGCGTTCGGGTAGGGGCCGCGCGCGCGGCTGTTCAACTCTCCACCAACAGTCAGCGAGAGGTGATGATGCGGCCCGGTCCGGTCGGCTTGACGCGGACTTGACGCGCCCGCATGGTGCGGCCGTGGTGAGGCGGGTCAGGCGGCCGGGGAGCCAGGCCCGCTCGCGGCCCCGCGAGCGGCGCACTTGTGCGCGGTCATCACCCGCGGCACCTGCTCATTGGCGATCGGGCCGACCGGGAGCGGCCCCAGCTCATCTGGCGTGGCGGACAGTCCGCGCAGGATGATCGCCAGGTAGCGTCGCCAGGCTTCGGAGTCGACGTCACGCGTCGCGTCGAGCACCGACCCGATCATGATCTGCACGATCGCCAGGTCGGTGGGCGCGACGTCCTCGCGCATCGCGCCGCTCTCCTGCGCGCGCCGCACGAGCACCTCGGAGAGCGGCAGCAGCTCGTCGCGCAGGCGTGACACGCGGGCGACGCCGTCGGGGGTCGCGGTGACGAGCTCCTTGAGGCCCTGGTCGCGCGAGTGAGCCTCGAACTGCCCGTCGAGGAAGGTGACCAGCCCGTGCCACGGGTCCGGATCGGCCGCCGCGGCGCGGAGGCGGTCGGCGATCTCCTGAAAGCTCTCCTCGAACAGGCTCTCGATCAGGACGGTCTTGTCGGGGAAGCGCCGGTACACCGTTCCGACCCCGACGCCGGCGTGATGAGCGATGTCGTTGAGCGTCACGCCGAGGCCACGCAGCGCGAACAGCTCGCGCGCGGCGTCGAGGATCAGGCGGCGGTTGCGCTCCGCGTCCTTGCGCAGCGGCTTCTCGCCGGATCCTTCGAGTTCGATCGATGTTTCGACGGTCATGTTGGTCATCACGGTAGCAAAAAGTGGATTGACGCTATCCACTTTCGTGGTAGGGTTGCCGATAAAGCGGATACGACGCATCCACTCGGATAAGACTCTCCACTTCTCAATCGACCGAGGATCACTTATGAATGAGATCAACCCACACCACGAGCGCCGCTGGGCGATCCTCGCGATCCTCGGCCTCGCGCAGCTGATGGTCGTGCTCGACGCGACGATCGTCAACATCGCGCTGCCGTCCGCGCAGCGCGCACTGCACTTCTCCAACGACAACCGCCAGTGGATCGTCACCGCCTATTCGCTGGCGTTCGGCTCGCTGCTGCTGCTCGGGGGCAAGATCTCCGATCTGTTCGGCCGCAAGTGGACGTTCATCGGCGGGATGATCGGCTTCGCGCTCGCGTCCGCGGTCGGCGGCGCGGCGCAATCCTTCGTCATGCTGGCGGTCGCCCGCGCCTTCCAGGGCGCGTTCGGGGCGATCCTCGCGCCGGCGGCGCTGTCGCTGCTCACCACGACGTTCACCGCGACCGACGAGCGCAACAAGGCGTTCGGGGTCTACGGCGCGATCGCCGGCAGCGGCGCCTCGATCGGCCTGCTGCTGGGCGGCGTCCTCACCCAGACGCTCAATTGGCGCTTCTCGATGTACGTCAACGACGTGATCGCCGTGTTCACGCTCTTCGGCGCGGTCTCGCTGCTGCACAACATCCCCAACCCCGACAAGCCCAAGCTCGACCTCCCGGGCACGATCGCCGTCTCGCTCGGTCTGTTTGCGGTCGTGTTCGGCTTCAACCGCGCGCAGATCGACGGCTGGAGCGCGGCGGTGACCCTGATCTCGCTGGCCGCCGGTGTCGTCCTGCTGGTCGGCTTCGCCCTGATGGAGACCCGCATCGCGCATCCGCTGCTGCCGATGCGGGTCGTCGCCAACCGCAACCGCGCCGCCTCGTTCCTGGGGATGCTGCTGCCGGCCGCTGCGATGTTCGGCGTCTTCCTGTTCCTCACCTACTACCTGCAGGACAACCGCGGCTACTCGCCGATCAAGAGCGGCCTCGCCTTCCTGCCGATGACCGCGATCATCATGGTCACCGCGGTCACCGTCTCGACAGTGCTGCTGGCGAAGGTCGGCCCCAAGGTGCTGGTCACCACCGGCATGGTTCTCGCCGCGATCGGGATGGCGCTGTTCACGCGAATCGGCGTGACGACGAGCTTCGTGTGGCCGATCCTGCCCGGCGAGCTCGTGATGGGCATGGGCCTCGGCTTCATCTTCGCCACCGCGATGAACAGCGCGACCATCGGCGTGGAGCCCTCCGACGCCGGCGTGGCCTCCGCGCTGGTCAACGCCTGCCAGCAGGTCGGCGGCGCGCTCGGCACTGCGCTGCTGTCGACGATCGCGGCGAGCGCGGCGACGCACTTCGCCAGCTCGCACGCCGCTGCCGTCCACTCGCTGGCCGGTAAGTCCCTGCTCGTCGAGCGGGCCTCGATCCACGGCTACACGACCGCGTTCTGGATCTCGGCGCTGATCTTCGTCGTCGGCGCAGGGTTGAGCGCGTTGCTCTACGAGCGCGGCGTCAAGGTGACCGAGGAGTCGATGGGCGGCGAGCCGGTCCTCGCTCACTGACCCGGACGGCGACTCAGCGCTCCGGGCGCCAGATGCGGGCCCTGGACCCGCTCGGCGCCCGGAGTCACCATTCACGATCCGGCTTGCCGCCGTGCTGGTCGCCGGAGGAGCCACTTCCGCGATAACTGTTCTCCCAGAACAGTTATCGAAGAAAAGGCGGCGGCGGGGCGTCCCGGGAGTCCCGTCCCAACGGCCGCTCAGTCCCACCTGCCCAGCGGGTACTCGATGTTGGCCTGCGCGGCGGCGATCCGGGCGATCGGGACGCGGTAGGGCGAGCAGGAGACGTAGTCCAGCCCGGCGCGATGGAAGAACTCGACCGACTCGGGGTCGCCGCCGTGTTCGCCGCAGACGCCGAGCTTGAGGCCGGGATGGGCTTCGCGGCCGACCCAGGCGCCGAGGCGGACCAGCCAGCCGACGCCGGGCTTGTCGATGGTCTCAAACGGCGAGCGGTCGATGATCTTGCGCTCGAGATAGGCGGGGACGAACTTGGATTCGACGTCGTCGCGGGAGAACCCGAGCGCGGTCTGGGTCAGGTCGTTGGTGCCGAAGGAGAAGAAGTCGGCGTGGCGGGCGATGCGGTCGGCGACGAAGCAGGCGCGGGGCAGCTCGATCATCGTGCCGACGGTGTAGTCCTCGCCGACCCGCAGGCCCTCCTGTTCGCCGACGGAGACCACGAGGTGCCGCATGATCTCGAGCTCCTGCTCGTAGTCCACCAGCGGGATCATGATCTCCAGATGGGGTGCCCGCCCACCCTCGGAGGCGGCCTTGGCGGCGCGCATCAGCGCGTGGACCTGCATCTCGTAGATCTCGGGGTACATGATCCCCAGCCGGCAGCCGCGGGTGCCGAGCATCGGGTTCTCCTCGGCGATCTCATGGACGCGGTCGAGCAGCCGCTCCAGATCGGGCAGGTCGTCGGTCTCCTCGATCCGGGCGCGTTCGACCTGGGCGGCGAGCTCCTCGGCGTGGGGCAGGAACTCGTGCAGCGGCGGGTCGAGCAGCCGGACGGTGATCGGCAGGCCGGCCATCGCCTCAAAGATCCCCTCGAAGTCGGCCTGCTGGAGCGGCAGCAGGTCGGCGAGCGCGGTCCGGCGGGCCTCGGAGGTGCCGGCCATGATCATCTTGCGCATCTTGGGCTGGCGGTCGGCGGCCATGAACATGTGCTCGGTACGGCACAGCCCGATCCCCAGCGCACCGAGCTCCCGGGCGCGGATGGCGTCCTCGGGGGTGTCGGCGTTGGCGCGGACGGTCATCCGGCGGATCTCATCCGCCCAGCCGAGCACCGTCTGGAAGTTCTCGTCGACCTGCGCATCGATCAACGGCACGTCGTCGACGGTGACGCGCCCGGTGCTGCCGTCGATCGCTATCGCGTCGCCCTCGGACAGCTGGACGTCGTCGACGGTCACCGTCCGTGCCTTGAGGTCGATCTGAAGCGCCTGGGCGCCGACGACCGCGGGTCGGCCCATTCCGCGGGCGACCAGCGCGGCATGCGACGCCTTGCCCCCCTCGGAGGTGAGGATCCCCTTGGCCGCATGGAACCCGGCGACGTCCTCGGCGTCGGTGAACGGCCGCACCAGGATCACGCTGCGGCCCTCGCCGGCCGCCGCGACCGCCTCCTCGGCGCTGAACACGATCGTGCCCTTCGCCGCGCCGGGCGACGCGTTGACGCCGGTGGCCAGCACCTCGAAGTCAGCCGCGGGGTCAAACGTGGGGTGCAGCAGCGCATCCAGCGACGAGGCATCGATCGTCGCCAGCGCCTGATCACGACTGAGCAGGTTCTCTGAGACCGCGTCGACGGCGAAGCGAACCGCGGCCTGCGCGGGGCGCTTGGCGTTGCGCGTCTGCAGCATGTACAGACGGCCCTCCTCGACCGTGAACTCGGTGTCCTGCATGTCGTGGTAGTGCAGCTCCAGCGCGCGCAGGATCTCCATCAGCTGCTCGTGGACGTCGGGCAGCCAGTCGCGCATCTCGCGGATGTCCCGGGGCGTGCGTACGCCGGAGACGACATCCTCTCCCTGCGCGTTGGGCAGGAAGTCACCTGACGGCTCAGGCGCGCCGGTCACCTCGTCGCGGCTGAACGCCACGCCCGACCCGGAGGTGTCGCCCTTGTTGCCGAACACCATCTGCTGCACATTGACCGCGGTGCCCCACTCATCCGGGATCCGGTTGATCCGCCGGTACTCCACCGCTCGCGGCCCGACCCACGAGTCGAACACCGCCCGGATCGAGAGCCGCAGCTGCTCCTGAGGGTCCTGCGGAAACTCCTCGCCGGTCTCCTCGCGATAGATGGTCCGAAAGGTCTCAGTCAACTCGCGCAGCGCGTCGACGTCCAGCTCGGTGTCCTGCGTGACGCCACGTGCCCGTTTGGCCTCGGCGATCGCATCCTCAAACCGCTCACCCGCAATCCCCCGCGAGACGTTGCCGAACATCTGCACGAACCGCCGGTAGGAGTCCCACGCGAACCGCTCGTTGTCCGTCGACTCGGCCAGCCCGACCACGGACTCGTCGTTCAGGCCGAGGTTCAGCACCGTGTCCAGCATCCCCGGCATCGACTCACGGGCGCCCGAGCGCACCGACACCAGCAGCGGATCGGAGCGATCACCCAGCGACTTCCCGGTGCGCTCCTCCAACCGCGCGAGCGCCTCCGCGACCTGCCCGGCCATCTCCTCGGGCTCGGTCTGATCGGCGCGCATGTACTCCACGCACGCCTCCGTGGTGATCGTGAAGCCAGAGGGCACGCGGTCGCCACCCAGCACCCGGGTCATCTCAGCGACGTTCGCGCCCTTGCCACCCAACAGCTCTCGCATGTCCTTGGAGCCGTCGGCGAAGTCGTAGACCCAGCGGGTCATAGGGCGGGCATCGTAACCGGGATCGCGACCCTCCGCTCGCGCGTTTCGTCCGTCCCGTGACCGCCTCGTGCAATCATCCCCGCGGCAAGGACACCACAAGAGCGGCAGTACCCATGAGGAGGACGCCTACGACACCCGGTTCGGCTTCCTGGACGGCCGGGTGACGCTGATCCAGATGCAGGCGGTCCAGCTCGGCTAGGACCGCAGGCCCAGGCAACGCCGCGGTCGCTCAGGCGGCCGCGGCAGGACTGGCCTGCGCCATCGCAGCGGGGGCGTCGAGACCCATCGCGTCGGCGACGAGCTCGTAGGAGCGCAGCCGAGCGGCGTGATCGTGGGTGATCGTGACCACGACCACCTCGTCGGCGCGGTACTCGGAGGCGGCCTCCTCGATCCCGGCCCGGACCTTCTCGGGAGAGCCGACGATCGTGCGGCGGCCGCCCTGACCGGAGGGCGCCCGCGCGCGTCCCTCGCGCTGCAGCCAGTCGCTCGCCGTCTCGGGGGAGGGAACCGGGATCAGCTGCCCGCGTCGCAGCATCGTGAACGCCATTCGGCTTGAGGTCGCCAGGAACTCGGCCTCCTCGTCGCTGGGGGCGCACAGCACCCAGATTCCGATCGCGGTGTAGGGCGCCTGCAGGTCGCGCACCGGCTTGAACGCCGACTGGTAGCGGTGGGCGATCGTCGCCCCCTGGTTGTTGATGAAGTCCGCGAACGCGTAGCGCAGGCCGAGCTCCGCGGCCCACTCGCCGCTCTGCGCCGATGATCCGAGCAGCCATGGCACCGGAAGCTCCGGGCGGCCGGGGAGCGTGCGCGCGAGGTGCCGGAACGGATGGTCCTCGGGCAGGTCGTCGTCGAAGTAGGCGAGCAACTCGGCGAGCTGCTGGGGGAAGTCGTCGGGCGCGGCCTGCCGGCGGTCGCGCTGGAGCGCGAACATCGTCATCTGGTCAGAGCCGGGAGCGCGGCCCAGCGCCAGGTCGATCCGCCCCGGGAACAGACCGGCGAGCAGCGAGAAGGACTCGGCGACCTTCAGCGGGCTGTAGTGGGGGAGCATCACCCCGCCCGAGCCGACCCGGATCGACTGCGTGGCCGATGCGATAGGACCGATCAGCGCCTCCGGGGAGGGACCGGCGAGCATCGGCCCGCCGTGGTGCTCGGCGACCCAGTAGCGGTGGTAGCCGAGCCGGTCGGCCAGCGTCGCCAGCTCGATCGTGTTGCGCAGCGCCTGCGCGCCGGTGGCGCCCTCGGAGATCGGCGACTGATCGAGGACGGAGACGAGCACGCTGTCGATGCTAGAAACCCGCAGGTGCCAGCTCTGGACCCGGTGCTCGCCACCCGCTACGTCACCGCGCTGCGCGAGGGCGGCTCGCTGCCCGGGCTCGTCGAAGGCGACGATGACGGCCTGTACGTGGTCAAGTTCCGGGGCGCCGGCCAGGGGGTGCGGGCACTCGTCGCGGAGGTGCTGGTCGGCGAGCTGATCCGGCGCGCCGGGCTGCTCGTCCCGCGGCTGGTGTCGATCGAGATCGACGCCCGGCTGGGAGCCGCCGAGCCCGACGCCGAGATCCAGGAGCTGCTGGCGGCGAGTGTCGGTCAGAACCTCGGCGTCGACTTCCTGCCGGGGTCGCTGCCCTATACCGCGGCCGGGGCGTGGCAGCCCGATCCGGCGCTGGCCGCCGAGACCGTGTGGCTCGACGCGCTGACGACCAACGTCGACCGCACCGCGCGCAACCCGAACCTGCTGCTCTGGCACGGGCGGCTGTGGCTGATCGACCATGGCGCGGCGCTCTACCTGCAGCACGGCGGCCTGAGCGGCGAGCTGGCGCAACGCCCGTTCCCGTTGATCGCCGATCACGTGCTGCTGCGTCACGCGTCCTCGATCGTCGAGGCGGGGGAGCGGATGCGCGAGCGCATCTCGCTGCCGGAGGCGATCGCCGAGTCGCTGGCGCTCGTCCCCGCGGAGTGGTTTGAGGGCGGCGATCCGCCCGCCGTCTACGCCGAGTACCTCACCGCCCGCTGTGAGTGGGGCGGCTTCGCGGAGGAGGCGGAACGTGTCCGGCGCGGCTTCGCGTAGCCCGTTCAGCTACCTCATCCTGCGCGCGGTCCCGAGCGTCGAGCGCGGCGAACGACTCAACGTCGGCGTGGTCCTGTTCTGCCGCCAGCGGGGCTTCCTCGGCGCGCGGGTGACGGTGGACGAGGCGCGGCTTGCCGCCCTCGGCGGCGAACCCGTCGACATGCGCAGGCTCGCAGACCACCTCGCCGCGCTGGTCCGCGTGGCCGAGGGCGCCCCGGACGCGGGCGCGGTGGCGGCCCTCGATCCCTCCGAGCGGTTCGGCTGGCTGGCCGCGCCGTCGAGCACGATCGTTCAGCCCTCGAGGGTCCACACCGGCCTCTGCGACGACCCCGAGAGGATGCTCGCGGCCCTGCACGCCCGCCTGGTCGACTGACTTGGCCGGGCGAGCCCGCCCGGCGCTCAGCGGTAGGTGCGCATCCCGGTGGTGAGGTGCCCCTGCTCGTTGAAGGACACGAGCGTCGTCCCCGCCGAGCCGATGATCACCCGGGTGATCCCGCAATTGATCGTCACCCGGTTCAGCCGCGGGAAGCTCATCGGGTCCACGCCGATCAGTGCGACCGCCAGCGCGCCGATCACGCCGCCCGAGCTGACCACCACCGTCGTCCCGGCGCTGGCGGCGCCCGCGGCATGCAGCGCGTCGCCGACGCGGGCGTTGAACGCCGGCCAGGTCTCCGAGGTGGGCGAGTCCTCGCCCGCGACGATCCATCCCTCGAGCGCCCGCTCGAGCACGCGCTGGAACTCGCGTGGCGACTGTGGCGCCGCCGATGGCCCATCGGGACGCTCGAGGCGCTGGGCGCTGTCGGAGTGATGGGCGAGCACCGCGTCGGCGTCGTACTCGTTCCAGCGCTCGTCGACCGTCGGCGACAGCCCGTAGGCGTCGCCGATCGCGTCGGCGGTGTCGCGCTGGCGGCGCAGCGACCCGCTGACGACGCGCCCGGCCTCCAGGCCGGCCGCCTTCAGCGCCCCGCCCGTCTGCAGAGCCTGCTGGCGCCCGACAGGAGAGAGCACGTCATAGTCGGCAGAACCGAACGATGCCTGTCCATGCCGGACGATCACGATCAGCGGCATCCGGGCAGCGTAGCGGTCGCAGATGGGCCGGGGCCAGGCTTCTGGCGCGATCTCCAGGCCCCGTGGTACGGTGGACCGGTCCGCAAACAGACCGCGAAGGGAGGATGGACACATGCCTGCATGCACGACTCGGCCGACCGAGGCCACCCCGTCCGTCAACCTTTCGCCCGCAATCCGGGACTGACCTCTCAAGGTCGCCGGAGCGGGCCCTCGCCGAGGAGCCCTTCCGGTGCCTGACCTCATCACCGACGCGCTCGTCCCCTTCGGGTGGAGCGACCGCGTCGAAGCCCTGTACACCAGCTGCGCCGACGGCGAATGCACGCCCGCGCGCGTGACGCGCATCGAGCGCTCCGGCTGCGTCGCGGTCGGACCCGACGGCGAAGAGCGCCTGCTGAGCGCCGAGCCGTTACCTGCCGTCGGCGACTGGATCGCCGTGGCCGTCGACTCGGTGCGGCATGTTCTCCCGCGCTGGTCGGCGCTCACCCGCGCCGATCCGGACGGCACCGGCATCCAGACGCTCGCGGCGAACATGGACATCGTGCTGATCACGACGCCAGCCGACCGGTCGAGCGCCGAGCGCGTGGAGCGGGAGCTGACGCTCGCGTGGGACAGCGGAGCGGTCCCGCTCGTCGTGGTCACGAAGTCAGACCTCGACGGACAATCGGTCGCAGACGCGCTCGGCGCGCGGCTGCCGGGTGCCGACGTGCTGTCGGCGAGCGCGGTGACCGGCGACGGCACCGCCGAGCTGCGGGCGCGGCTGGCGCCGGATCGCACCGCCGTTCTGCTGGGGCCATCCGGTGCCGGCAAGTCGACGCTCGCCAACGCACTGCTGGGCAGCGAACGGCTCGCCACCGGCGCGGTTCGCGAGGGCGATCACCGCGGTCGGCACACGACGACATCTCGCCAGCTCGTCGCGGTCCCCGGGGGCGGGGTGTTGATCGACACGCCCGGGCTGCGCAGCCTCGGGCTGCCCGCGGACATCGACATCGGTGCCGGCTTTCCCGAGATCGAGGAGCTGGCGGCAGGCTGCCGGTTCGCCGACTGCGCCCACGAGAGCGAGCCGGGATGCGCCGTGGAAGCGGCGCTGGAGTCCGGCGAGCTCGCGCTCGAGCGGTTGGAGAGCTACCGCAAGCTCGCGCGGGAGGTCGGGTGGGAGCGCCGGCGCCACGACCCGTTGGCGGGCCACGCCGAGCGGCAGCTGTGGAAGGCCCGCACCAAGCAGTTCCGCGCGCGTGACCGGGCGCGGGGGAAGGGGCGCGACCGGTAAGCGCCCGGATGCAGGGCGGCCACCCCGGGCGATAGAGCGCGACGCCGGGTCGCTAGAGCGCGAAGCCCGGTCGCCGCTGGGGCGCAGCCTCGGTTGCGTCCCCGGGCTCAGCGGCCGTCTCGAACTCGATGCCCTCCTCGGCACGCACCACGAGTACGGGGATCTCGCAGTGACGCACGGCGTAGCGGCTCAGCGAGCGCAGCAGGGAGGAGGCGACGAAGCCGCGACCATGGGTGCCGAGCACGAGCAGATCGTAGGTACAGCGACGCAGCTCGGCCGCGAGCGCGTCGCGGATCGGCTCCTCGGAGAGGATCTTGGTCACCGGCACACAGTCGGGCACGCGATCGACAGCCTCGCAGAGCACCTTCTGGGCCTCGGCCCGGAGGTCGGCGCCGAGCGGCTCGACCGAGGCGGCGGTCATCGGGGTCGCCAGCCACGTCGGCGGGCGCGTGACCGCCGTGAGGATGGTCAGCCGTGAGTGCTGGCAGTCAGCGAGGTCGATCGCCTGGGCGAGCGCTTCGCCTGCCTGAGGCGAGTCATCGACGCAGACGAGGATGTTGCGAAACATTGATGATGATCACCTGCGGTTCGGATCACCTGCGGTTCGTTGGCATGCCAAAGGTTAGCATGACAGTCGTTGCTATCGTCACGAACGTGCGGGCGATCGACGAATCCGGTGGAGGGTCGGGAGCGGCCTCGTTCCACGAGTCGTTCGACGTGCTCACCCAGGCCATCCGCCGCGCGCGGGGGGCTCCGGCACGTGACGCCGAGGATCTCAGCCTCTCCCAGTACGCGCTCGTGAAGGCGCTCGCGGAGCGCTCGGACGTTCGCATCGGCGATCTCGCCGGCGAGGCCGCGATCACTCCTTCCACGGCGACGCGCATCCTCGACACGCTGGAGCGCCGCGCGCTCGTCCGTCGCAGCCGCGCACCGGGCGATCGCCGAGGCGTGACGGTCACGCTCACCGACCGCGGACGCCAGGCGCTCGAGCGCCGTGACATCTGGCTGCGCGGGCGCCAGCAGGCGTTCTTCGCGACGCTGCCCGACTCCCAGCGGGCGCTCGCACCCGATCTGCTGCGCCGGCTTGCCCTGCTCATCGATGAGCTCGCGGCCGGCCCGGTCGACGCCTCCTGACCTTTCCCGGCCGACCTCATGACCGGTTGCGGTTGACCCCCCGTCTGTCGGGTTGTGGCTGCGCGTCGCTGGCCCGCCGCGCGCGCGATGCGCAGGCTGTGTCCTCGTGGCCTCCCTGCTCGATACCGGCGCCCTGCCCCGTGTCGCCGCTCAGCGTCCGTTGAGGATCGGGCGCGGCGCGGCGGCGACCGCCGTCGGAACCAGCCTGCCCGACCACGTCGTGAGCTCCGCCGAGATCGAGTCGCGGCTGGGCCTGGCCCCGGACTGGATCGAGCGGCGCACCGGGATCCGCAGCCGCCGGATGGCCGCGCCCGACGAACGGCTGCAGACCCACGCCGCCGCGGCCGGCCGCGAGGCGCTGGCGCGCGCGGATGTCGCGGCCGCCGAGGTCGACCTGGTGATCGTCGCCACGTCGACCGCCGACGAGGTGATGCCGGCCGCCGCGCCGCTCGTCGCTCACGAGATCGGGGCGTTCGGAGCGGGCGCGTTCGACGTCGGCGCAGCCTGTAACGGCTTCCTCTCCGCGCTCGCCGTCGGCGCGGCACAGGTGGAGACCGGGCGCGCACGCAACGCGCTCGTCATCGGTGCCGACTTCATGTCGCGCGTGCTCGATCTCAGCGACCGCTCGACGGCCGCCGTGTTCGGCGACGGGGCCGGTGCGGTCCTGCTGGAGTCGATCGACGGCCCGAGCCGCCTGGGACCGGTGGTGCTGGGGGCCGACGCCGAGGGCGCGGATCACATCGAGATCCCGCGCGTGGATCAGAAGATCCGGATGCGAGGACACGAGACCTATCGCGAGGCGGTGGCGCACCTGTCGCTGGCCACCGAGCAGGCGGTTCACGCGGCCGGTCTGCGCCTGGACGAGGTCGACCTGTTCGTCTACCACCAGGCCAACGGCCGGATCCTCACCGCGGTCGGTGAGCGCCTCGGGCTCGACCCAGAGCGGGTCGTCGACTGCATCGCCGAGCACGGCAACACCTCGGCGGCGACGCTGCCGCTCGCGCTCGACCATGCCGCCGGCCACGGGATGCTCCATGACGGCGACCGGGTGCTGCTCGGGGCGTTCGGCGCCGGGTTCACCTGGGGCGCCGCCGTGCTCGAGTGGGGCCTGGGGTGAGCTTCTCGACAAGCCTCTCCGCCACGCGCGAGGCCGAGGCCCGCGCGGCGGAGCTCCACGTCACGCCGCTCGATCGCCTCGAGATGCTCTGCGATCCGGGCTCGCTGTCGCTCATCCGTTCCAGCGTGCTCTCGGATGCGATGGGGGAGAAGGCGCGCTCGGGGGATGGTGTCCTGGGTGGCGCGGGCACCGTCGATGGCCGCCCGGTCTTCTGCTACGCCCAGGATGCCTCGTTCGCCGGCGGCTCGCTCGGCGAGGCCCACGCCGACACGATCGTGCGCGTGCTCGAGCTCGCCGACCGCGGTCGCGCGCCGGTCGTCGGCTTCATCTCCTCCGGCGGCGCGCGCCTCCAGGAGGGGGTCGGTGCGCTGGGCGGCTACGGCCGGGTGTTCCATCGCACCGTCAAGCTGTCGGGTCGCGTCCCGCAGATCTCGGTCGTCACCGGCCTGTCGGCCGGCGGCGGCGCGTACTCGCCGGCACTCACCGACTGGGTCGTGATGACCGAGTCCTCCTCGATGTTCCTCACCGGCCCCAGCGTGGTCGCCGAGGTGATGGGCGAGCGCGTGAGCGCCCAGGAGCTCGGCGGCACGCGCGTGCACGGGCGCAACGGCGTCTGCCACTTCGTCGCCGCCGACGACTTCGAGGCGGCGCGGACCGCACGCGATCTGCTGGGGTACCTGCCCAGCCACCGCGACGTGCCCCCGCCGCAGCATCCGCATCTCGACTGCATCGGCGTCGATCCGTCCGCGACGGTGCCGGCCTCGCCCCGGCGCGTCTACGACATCCGTTCGGTCATCGAGTCGCTGGTCGATGGCGGCGAGATGCTCGAGGTCGCTGCCGGGTGGGCGCGCAACCTCGTCACCGCGTTCGCGCGGATCGACGGGCGGACCGTCGCCGTGATCGCCAACCAGCCGCGGTACCTCGGCGGCGTCCTGGACGCCGCGAGCTCGGAGAAGGGGGCACGGTTCGTCGGCCGCTGCAACGCGTTCGGAATCCCGCTGCTCGTGCTCGTCGACACCCCCGGGTATCTGCCGGGCACCCGTCAGGAGGGCGCCGGAGTGATTCGCCACGGCGCCTCCCTGGTCCATGCGTTCGCCGAGGCGAGCGTGCCGCGGGTGACGCTGATCGTGCGCAAGGCGTTCGGCGGCGCGTTCATCACGATGAACTCCAAGGATCTCGGCGCCGACTACGTGTTCGCATGGCCGAGTGCCGAGATCGGCGTCATGGGCGCCGTGCCCGCGGTCGGCGTCATCCATCGACGGGCGCTTGCGGCCGCGGACGATCCCGAGCAGCAGCGGGCGCGCCTGGCGGCGGAGTACGGCGAGACCATGCTGCGCCCTGAGATCGCCGCGCGAGACGGCCACGTCGACGAGCTGATCGCTCCGCGCGACACCCGCGCGCGGGTGAGCTGGGCCTTCCGGTCGCTCGGCGGCCACGATCGGCCCCGGTAGCCGATGAGCGGCGATCTGCTGCTCACCGGGTCGACCGGGTTCGTCGGCATGGAGCTGCTCGCGCGTGCGCTGGAGCGCACCGACCGATCGGTGGTCTCGCTCGTCCGCGCACCCGACGACGCCGCCGCCCGCGTCCGAGTCGATGGCGTGCTCGACGACCTGTTCGGCGCTCGCGCCGGTGAGTTCCGCGGGCGCGTCCGCGCGGTCGCGGGCGACCTGGAGCGGCCCGGCCTGGGCCTTCGCGCGCGCACTCGCGAGGAGATCGCCGAGCGCGTCACGACCGTCGTGCACAGTGCCGCGTCGGTCTCGTTCACCCTGCCGCTCGCCGAGGCCCGGGCGGTGAACGTCGAGGGCACACGGCACGTCCTGGAGATCGCCGAGCTCGCTGCTTCCCGGGGCGACGGGCTGGACTGCTACGGCCACATCTCCACCGCCTACGTCGCCGGAGATCACCACGGCCCCTTCTCCGAGGACGCTCACGATCTCGGCCAGAGCTTTCGCAACACCTACGAGCAGACGAAGTTCGAGGCCGAGGCGCTTGTGCGGGCGGCGGGCCTGCCGACGCGGATCCTGCGCCCCTCGATCATCGTCGGCGACCGCCGCAGCGGCTGGACGGCCGCGTTCAACGTGCTCTATTGGCCGCTGCGCGCGCTCAGCCGCGGCCTGTTCGCGGCGATCCCCGCCGACCCTGCCTCGCCCGTCGACGCGGTATCCGTCGACTACGTCGCCGACGCCGTACACGCCCTCTGCCACGACCTGAGCCCGGTGGGCGGACCAGACCGCATCGAGACCTATCACCTCACCGCCGGCTCCCGCGCCTCGACGCTTCAGGAGGTCTGCGCTCAGGCGTCGAGCTACTTCGGCCGCCCCGCGCCGCGGGTGCTCTCGCCGGCTCAGTTCGCCGAGCTCGACGGCGCCGACGTCGCCCGTGCCGCCGCCCTGGAGGCGGGCCGGATCTTCTTCCCGTACTTCTCGGTGGGCGCCCGGTTCCGCGACGAGCGCGCCCGCGCCCGGCTGGCGGGATCGGGGATCCGCGTCACCCCGCTCTCGGAATACCTCGAGCGACTGCTCGAGTTCGCGACCCGCGCCCGCTGGGGCAAGTCGCCGATCGCCCGCGCGGAGGCCTAGCGGCTCCCGCGCGCGCCGATCCTGAGAGGATTGGGAGATGGGCGTGCGGAGGAGATCGGCCCTGGTCTCGGCGGCGGTTGCGATCGCCGCGCTGTCGTCGGGCGCTGGGGTGGCCCGTTCGGCGAACGGGTCACCGTACGCGTCCGATCTGGTCATGCGCGGGGACATCCCGCAGATCAACCCGTACACCCTGACGATCGCTCGGGTCAGAAGGCCGACGTTGCGGGTCGTCTACGGCGACGCCGTGGCCCGCTGGATGCGGTCCCACGGATTTGCCGGCGGCGCCGCGGAGGTGCCACAGTTCCAGGAGCCCGGGGTGACCAGGCCCGACAGCGGCGAGGCTCAGGCGTCCGTCGCCGCCTTTCGCCACAGCGCAGGGGCAGCCGCTTCCGCCGCGCGGTATCTGAGGTTCAACCAGGTGATCTCCGACGAGCGCGGTCGGGCGCCGTTGCGCGTTGCGGCTGTCCCGAGTGCGCGGATCCTCGTGGTGTACGGCAAGCACACCGGTGGCACGGCGTCGCATCCGGCCGCGGCGGTGGCCATCTGGACCGAGGGCAGCTGCATGCTCTCGGTGAGCGTCGGCGGCTACACCGCCAAGGCGAAGGAGTCCTACACGCGCTACGCCGAGCGCGTGCTCCACCGGATCGAGGGCCGCACCGACGGTCGTTGCTCCGTGCGCCGGTGGCGGTACGGCGGCGGACTGGTGTAGGCGCTCAGGCGGTCAGAGGTCGAGTCAGAGGTCGAGGAACACGCGCGCGACGTCCGCGCGCGTGAAGTCGCCGGCGAGCGAGACGGGTTCCTGAGTCGGCGGAGCCTCGAGGTCCTCCGGGATCCACCACTCGCTCGTCCCCTCGTCGCGGGCGCTCAATCCGGCGAGAGCCTGCCGCGCCGCGGTGCGCATCGCCCCGCCGCAGAGATCGGCGATCCGCGCGAGCACGCTCTCGCCGATCGTCCGCGTGTCGGCGGTGAGCGTCGGAGGAAGCGTGACCACCAACCGCGCGAGCAATTGCGGATCGCGGCTGAAGAACCCGAGCTGGTCGAGCCGTCCGGGGTCGTGGGCGGCGAGCGTCTGGGCGAGCGCGAGCCACTCGTCGGCGCGCACGAGCTCGGCGCGATCGAGCGCGCCGTCAGGCCCGAGCGCGGGGTAGAGCTCTGCCCAGGTGCGGTTCACCGACGGCGCGGGGACCCTCGCCTGCGACCACGCCCGCAACGCGTACCAGTGACCGATCAGCCCGGCCGACAGCGGGCGGCCCTGCGCATCCCAGCGCACGGCCAGAGCGGTGAGCAGGTCGACCGCGAGTCGTCTGGCCTCCCAGCAGCACGCCGGGTCCATCGTCAGGGTGTGCAGCTCACGCAGCGACAACAGGAGCTGGGTCAGCTCCTGATCCTCGAGCTCGCCGGCGAGCTCGACCAGACGGTCGGAGAGCACGCTCCAGTCGTCGTCGGCCACCATCAGCGGGAGCTCTCGCCCGCCGGTGGCGCCGCCCTCCTGCGACAGTGCCAGGAGCGCGCCGTAGAGGCCGCACGCCTCCAGGAACCGGCGGCGCGCCGCACCATCCTCGCGGAGCTCGTCGATGATCAGGTCGCGCCAGCTGGGATGGACCCAGCCGATCCCCAGGGGTGTCACCCGGACGAAGTGGTCGCACAGCCGGTCGATCAGCTCGTGGGGCGGGCGGCTGAGCCCGCCGGGGTGATGGCGGCGCATGATCACCGCCAGCTCGCGCTCGTCGATCAGGCCGCCCGGGGCATCGAGGAGGGCGACCAGCAGCGTGCGATGCTCCTCGCCCAGCGCCCGCAGCGACGTCCGCATCGCCTCGGTGGGGGCGGCCAGCTCCAGCGCGATGATCTCATGGACACGGTCCGCGCCCTCGCGCTCGGCGGTCGCGACCGGGGTCAGCAGCCGGTTGTCGACGAGCCGGCGGATCCGCTCGGGCGTGAAGTGCGGGTGCTCGGTGACGGTCAGCGCCGAGGAGCGGACGAGCCGGCGGGCCTCACCGCCGAGCCCGCGCGCCTTCGCGTGGCGGAACAGGATGAGCGTCTTCTCGGCGAGGTCGAGGTCGCCGGCATCCACGAGCACCTCGCCGGGCGCGGGGAAGCGCTCGGCGTGACGCTCGCGCTGGACCCGGCGCAGTCCCGCCTTCAGGGGAGCCGGGCGCGAGGTCCAGATCAGCCAGTGGTCGTCGTCGAGGCTCGGCAGCAGGCGGCCGAGCGCGTGCGCCCAGCGCTCGGCCGCATCCGGGCGGTACTCGGTGGAGCCGAACGCGTCGTCGGCGATGAACACCTGGCGGCGGTCGGGCGCCAGCACGCGCCACAGTTGCTCGGGGGCGCGGCACTCATGGGCCTCCCAGCCGTCGGTCATCTGGGCCAGGGCGATCATCTGCGCGATCGCGGTCTTTCCCATCTCCGGCGGACCGGTGAGCACGGCGAACCGGTGACGCTCGAGCGCCGCGCGGGCCTGAGCGTGTGCCCGGGTCGGCCAGAACACCCGTGCCAGGCGTCGCGCGCCCTCGACATCAAACGAGGAGCGCGCACGGGCAGGCTCGGCGATCAGGCCGCCGAGATCACGGAGGCCGAGCACGGACGGCAGCGCCCCGCGGATCGAGGGGTGGCGATCGACCAGCGCGCTGAGCTCGCCCGCGCCGAGCACGACGGTACGCGTCGACTGACGCCCGAGTGCGGCGCGCGCCGCGTCTCCCTCGACGTTGGTGAGCACCAGCCGGGTCGTCTCTGACAGCTCTCGCAGAGGCGCCAGGCGCCGGGCGAGCGCCTCGGCCCGCTGGGCGGGCGCGACGTCGGCAATCCAGGCGAGCGCGACGAGCACCGGCGCCTCGAGCGGCTCGCCCTCGGCGCTGCGCAGCGTCAGCGGGCGCTCGACCCGCGCCAGCGCCAGGCCGTCGGCGCCCCCGTCCCAGATGAGGCCGGGCTCGCCGCCGTCGGCCTCCAGCACGAGCGAGCACAGGCGCTCGAATTGCAGCCAGCCGAGCTCATCGAGCCGGTATGCGGGCAGAGCCTCGCTCATGTCGGTCGAGCCGGATCATCCCACCATCGCTGAACGCGCGATAAGCGTCGACGGGCGACGCGGCGCTGTAGGGACGACGGCCGTCCGTCTGCGGCCGCTTTCCACAGCGGCGTTCCACCTGGGTCCCCCAGGTGGGGGGTGGGGCGACGGGGCGGCTTGCGCCGCCGGCGGGTGCGCGTGAGGATCGTCACATGCTCGGTCCCCTGGCGGATGTGGCCCGTTTCACGGCGCAGGATCCCGACGCGGTGGTGGCGGCCTCGTTCGCCTGCCCGATCTGCCTGCACGGCGAGGACGTCTCGCGCGATGTGACGCTCGACGGATACGATCCGTCGGTCTCATGCGAGTGCCCGGAGTGCGATGCGAACTGGCTGGTGTACCTCACTCCCGAGCAGGCGCTGCGGCTCGGGTTGATGCTCACCCACGCCGCCTGAGCTCCGCGCGATGAGCTCGCCCGGGGTGGGCGGGGATCAGGCCGGGCTGGGGATCGGCGCGCTCGAGCTGTTCGTCGAGGTGCTCTCCCAGTCGGAGGCCGGATCACGCACCGATGGGTTCTATGACCGGCTGTGCGAGGCGGTGTGCCAGCTGGCCTCGATGCGCCGCGCCGTGATCTTCCGCTACGACTCCGCCGACCGCCGCGTGCGAGCGGTCGGCGCCTACGGGATGTCGATCGCGCCGTTCGCCGACGCTCACGTGACCGTCGAGTCGGCACCGATCGCGGCCGAGGCGCTGCGCACCGATTCCGTCGTGGAGGCGGTCGGCGACATGCGACGGCAGACCCCGGCCGAGTTCGCGGGGATGGTCGCCGAGCCCGCACGGCTGGTGTGCGCGCCGATGGTCGCGGGCGGGCGCATGATCGGCGTGATCCTCACCGACCGGTTGATGTCCGAGCCAGAGCTCCAGGACGGAGATCGCCGGCTGCTGTGGACGCTCGGCAAGGCGGCGGCATTGGCGTCCGTCGCGCGGTCGGTCTCCACCCAGTTCGAACGGACCTCCGCTCTGGAGCAGCGGATCGACCTCGCGCGTGAGATCCACGACGACGTGATCCAGCGGTTGTTCGGTGTCTCGATGGCGCTCGACGGCGAAGGCGATCTGCCCGCGGCCGCGCGTGAGCGCTGCGCGGCTGAGACCCAGACGGCACTCAGCGACCTGCGCAGCGCCCTGCAGCGCCCGCTCGGCCGTGTGCCGCGGGCGACCGGGACGACGCTGCTCGCCGAGCTGGCGCGGCTGCGGCACGTCCATTCCGATCTCGAGCTCCGCCTCGACGCCGGCGCGGACGTCTCGGTGCCCTCCGAGCTCGAGCCGCTCGCGCAGTCGGTGCTCATCGAGGCGGTCCGCAACGCCGCCAAACACGCGAAGCCGACTCGGGTCTCGGTCCGGCTCGGGCGCGATGACGGCGCCTTCTGGATGGAGGTCGTCAACGACGGCGTCGACAGCGGGGCGCACGGGCGGGCGCGGGCCGGGATGGGACTGCGGCTGGCGGCGCTGGAGGCGCTCGGCGTCGGCGGCGTGATCGAGTTCGGCGAACGCGAGCGCGGCAGCTGGCAGGTGAGGCTCGTCGTGCCGATCCCGGACGCCGAGGGGCCTGCCGGTGGCTGAAGAGGAACGCTCGCCCGAACGGCTGCGGGTGCTCGTCGTCGACGACCACGACGTCGTGCACTGGGGCTTTCGGCTGATGCTCACCCAGCAGCCCTGGGTGGAGCGGTGCGTGAGCGCGCATACGGGCTCCGAGGCGCTTGAGCTTGCGGGCCGCTACCGGCCCCATGTCGCGCTCGTCGACCTGTTCATCGGGGAGGAGTCCGGGGCCGAGGTGTGCGAGCGGCTGCGCGCCGACCAGCCGGCCACGCGCGTCCTGCTGTTCTCCGGCGCGGGCGATATCTCCCCGCGTGCGGCCCGGGCCGCGGGAGCGTCTGGCTTTGCCTCCAAGGACTGGCCGGCGCGACGGATCGCCTCGGCGGTGCGAATCGTGGGGATGGGCGGCACCGTCTTCTCCTCCAGCCGCGACGAGCCCGCGACGAGCGGCGCGATGGGTCTCTCCGACCGCGAGCGCGACGTGCTCATGCTCATGGCCGAGGGACGCACCAACCCCGAGATCGGCGAGGCGCTGCACCTCTCGCGCCACACCGTCAAGGAGCACTCGAGCGCGGTCTACCGCAAGCTCGGCGTGCGCAACCGCACCGAGGCGGTGCAGCGCGCGCAGCGGCTGGGGCTGGTCAGCTGATCAGCTCTCGAACTCCGGCGGCGGGGCGTCGAAGTCCGCCGGCGCAGCCTTGGGTTGCGCGGGCGCAGCCTCGGGTTGCGTGGGTGCAGCGTCGGGTTGCGTGGGTGCAGCGTCGGGTTGGCTGGGTGCAGCCTCGGACTGCGTGCCACCGGGCGTCTTGATCGCCTGGGCGGCCGCTTTGAGCTTGTCGGCCGCCGAGCCCTTGCCCCGCGCGATGTTGCGCAACTCCTGCGCGTCCTCCTTGAGGCTCTCGGTGCCTCCGCGCGCGTCGATCGTCTTCTTGGCCTGTTCGGCCAGCTTCCGCTTCCAGTTCATTCGGTTCTCCTCGCTGTCGGGTAGGGGCCGCGGCGGTCAGGCCAGCGCGAACGGCGGCCGGTGGGTTGCGGCGCCGCCGGACCCAGTCGCGTGGATGGTGACGGTGTCGCGCCCCGGCTTCAAGCGACGGGAGCCGATCGGGCCGCCGAAGCGCAGCCGCCGGCGCCGAACGTGCCTCCGCGCCGGGCATCCACAAGGGGCGGCAGGGTTAGGGGACGGTGAATACTCGGTCGCTACCATGCCCGGCTTCGTCCATGGACGGCTCTCCAGCGCCCAGCCCTCCGCAGGTGCGCCTCGCGGTACGCCTGCTCACGCCGATCTTCGCTCCGCTGCTGGTCCTGATCAGGATCTCGCCTGCGGCCGCCGAGGTCTGGGAGGACGCCTGCGCGTGGGAGCGCCCGCTCGGCGCCCGAGCGGTTTCGACCCGGGACGGCCGGGTCTTGTGGCTGACCTACCTGCTGGCCAAGCACCGTGAGTTCCGGACGCTGGCCTACTACCGGATCGCCCAGCACGGCGTCATATGGCTCGCCGCCGCGTCCGCTGCCCGGCTCGTCTTCCGGGGACAGGACGGGATGACCATCGACTGCCCGTCGATCGGGCCACGGCTGTTCCTGGAGCATGCCCACGGCTCGACGATCACGGCCGAACGGATCGGCGCCGACTGCTGGATCAACCAGAACGTCACGATCGGCTACGAGGGCGGCCAGGGCCGGCGCCCGATCATCGGCGACGGCGTCTACATCCGCACCGGCGCGGTCGTGGTGGGGGGCATCGTGATCCACGACGGCGCGCACATCGGGGCCAACGCGGTGGTCCGGGTCGACGTCGAGCCGGGTGACACCGTGGGTGGAGTCCCCGCGCGCCCGCTGCGTGCGTAGGGCCACGCGAGCGCAGGCTCGTCTCCGCCGACGCCGAGGTCAGCGGTTCTCGTGCGGCTCCCCGGCCGCCAGCTCCGCGGGCCGCACGGCGGCGATCGCGGTCAGCGCACACACTCCGAGGCTGATCACCCCGACGATATGCGCCCAGGGCGCGTCCGCGATGGTGAGAAACCCGAGACCGCCGAGCAGCCCCGCCACCGCGGTGCGCGCCGCGAGCCCCTGGCGTGAGGAGCTGATCATGTCCCCGACGCGCGCCTGCGCGGGCCTGGCGGTCGACCGATCCTCCTCCGGTTGGTCAAAGCGCCCGCCGAGATGCAGGGCGAACAGAAATCCGAGCGAGGGAAACAGGATCACGATGCCGGCCAGGATCGCGAACAGGAGCGGCACGATCGTCTGAGTCGGGGCCGCCGCCTGCGCGATCGTCAGCCCCGGCAGGAAGGTCGGGTTCTGGGCGAGCGCGAAGCCGATGATCAGGCCGGCAACCGCCACCGCCGCCGAGGCGCGCGCGGGACCGAAGCGCCGGGCCACGACGAGCCCCAGCGTCCCGATGCCGCCGACGGCGGAGATGATCGCCCCGACCAGACCCGGGCCGGAGACGAGACGGCTGTAGAACCGGTGCGCGTCGGCGTGCAGCACGGGCAGCAGGGCGATGGCGAGTGCCCCGGCGATCAGCGCGATGCCGATCGCGCGGGCGCGGAAGCGGCCGGCCAGCTCGGCCTCGCCGGCGCGAGCGGCATCGGCGGCGAGGTAGACCGCCGCCAGATAGGCGCACAGCACGACGACGAGCGCGCCGAGCAGAATCGAGAACAACCCCGTCCAGCTGCCGATGATCGATCCGGCCGCGTCGCCGACCGGGACCCGCTGGAGCACGATCGCGCCGATGACCGTTCCGAGCGCAAACGGGGTGAGCACCGAGGAGAGCGAGAACGCCGTGTCGATCAGCGCCGACTCCCGCGCGGTCGCGCTGCCGGCCCGCAGCGCGTAGGCGGCGCCGCGGAAGACGATCCCGACGCCGGCGATGAGCAGCGGCACCTCGAGCGTCGAGGCGATCGCGCCGAACGCCCGGGGGTAGGCGGTCCAGGTGACGGTCAGCACGAAGATGAGCCAGACGTGGTTGGCCTCCCAGACCGGTCCCATCGAATGGTGGGCGTGCTCGCGATTCTCCTCAGCATGTCGCCGCGACCGCTCGTCGCGACCGGGGAGCAGGAACGACTCGAGCTGCCACAGCCCGGCGCCGAAGTCCGCGCCGCCGAGCACCACGTAGAGCGCGAGGCCGACGAGCACGCAGATGATCGGGATCTCGTAGAGATGCATCGCGCGCGCTTCAGGCGGTCGCCCCACCGACGGACGGGATGGAGGAGGGGTCGGATGAGCGCAGCGACGGCAGGTCCATCCGGGCGAGCCGGCGCAGGATCCAGATCGAGGCCGCGCCGACCAGCAGGTAGGCGGCCACGATCACCCCGTAGCTGACCGGCACGCTCCCCGCCGTCGTCACCGCCTGCGTCGTGGTCATCACCTTGTAGACGACCCATGGCTGGCGCCCGACCTCGGTGGTCACCCACCCGGCGAGCAGCGCGACGACCGACAACGGGCCGAGCACCGCCGCCGCGGCGTAGAACGGCCGCTCGGTCGGCAACGTGCGCCGCCGCCACAGCAGGAACAGGTACACGACGGCGACGAGCGCCATCAGCGTCCCGATCCCCACCATCGTCTGGAACGCGAAGCGGGTGATGTTGATCGGCGGACGGTCCGCGGGCGGCACCGAGTCGAGCCCCTGGACGGTGTGGTTCCAGGAGTGGAAGGCGAGCAGCGAGAGCAGGTGCGGGATCCCGATCCCGAACGAGATCTTCCCGCTGTGGTACCAGCCGAGTAGATGCTCGGGTGCGCCCCGGGTCGTCTTGGCCAGACCCTCGAGCGCGGCGAGCTTGACCGGCTGCTGGGTGGCCACATCGCGCCCGACCCAGTCGCCGATCAGCACCTGCAGGGGGGAGGCGACCGCCGCCACCGTGAAGGGCAGCGTGAACGCGGTCCGCTCATAGCGGCTCCACCGGCCGCGCAACCGCTGGACGGCGTAGGGAGCCGCGAGCACGAAGCCGGTGACCATGAAGGCGGCGACATACATGTGGATCAGCTCGTTCCACAGGAAGCTGTTGCCGAACAGCGCCGCCAGCGGATGCACGTCGACGGCGTGGCCGTCGCGCAGCCGGAACCCGGAGGGATGCTGCATCCACGCATTGACGGCGATCACCATCAGCGATCCGGTGAAGCCGGCGAGGACGATCGGGAGCACGCAGAGGAAGTGCAGCCGCTGTGACAGGCGGTTCCACCCGTAGACGTAGATCCCGATGAAGATCGCCTCCAGGAAGAACGAGAACCCCTCGATCGCGAAGCCGAGCCCGAATACGCTGCCGAACGTCGACATGAAGGTCGGCCACAGCATCCCCATCTCGAAGGAGAGGATCGTTCCCGTGATCACGCCGATCGCGAACAGCGCGGCCATGATCCGCGTCCATCGCCGCGCGATCGTGCGGTAGAGCTCCTCCCCCGTGCGCAAGAAGCGCCACTCGAAGTAGGCGATCAGCGCGGGCAGGGCGATCCCGAAGCACACCAGGGGGATGTGCACGGTGAACGAGAGCGACTGCAGCTGGCTCGCGTCCCGGAGGTACGTGTTCTGGGCGACGATGGCTGCGAGCGAAGGCGCCACGATCACAACCTACTGCGCCGCGCCGGTTGACGCTACACCTCGATGGGCGAGAGCTGTCCCAACCGCACGTTATGACCGGGCGGGCCACCGGTGAGCTTCTCGAGCAGGTAGGCGGCCAGCGCGGTGACGGCCGGGGTGGGGGTCGCGTTCTCACGGGTGACCAGCGCGAACTGGCGCACGAGCCGGAGACCGCGAACGCGGACCGCCACCAGGGGCGCCGCCTGGACCGCGCGCTCGGACAGCAGCGCCGGCGCGGCGTCGGAGATCGCGGCGGCGATCGCGGCGGCGGTCGAGCCGACCTCGACGAGTGGGGGCGCCGCCGCCAGGCCGAGGGCCCGGAGTTCGCGGTCGAGCACGTGGCGGGTGTTCGAGCCTGGATCGCGCATCACCATCGGCGTGGCCAGGAACTCGTCGAGCTCGATGACTCCCGCCCGCGCCCACGGGTGGTGCTCGGAGACCGCGACGAGCACCTCGTCGTCGCACAGCAGGCGCTCCACGAGGCCCGGCCCCGGCGCTTGCTCCACCATCGCGGCCAGACCGAGGTCGGCACGCCGCTCCCGGACCATCCCACGCACCACCGCGGAGTTGGCGGCGACCAGCTCGAGCGCCCAGCCATGACCGAGCGTCTCGCGGTAGGCGGCCAACGGCGCGGGGAGGAGGTACTCGGCGATCGTGTGGCTGGCGGCGAGCAGGATCGGCGTCTGCGCTTCGCGCAGGCCGTCCAGCAGATGCTCGACGGCTTCGGCGTGTCCCAGCAGCGTGCGCGCCTCTCGGTAGAGCCGCTCGCCGGCCGCCGTGGCGACCACCCCGCGCGGTGAGCGCTGCAGCAGCGCCGTCCCAGCGAACGTCTCCAGCTCACGCATTCGCTTGGACAGGGCCGGCTGGGAGACCCCGAGAGCGCCGGCGGCGCGGCCGAGGCTGCCCAGCTCGATCGCCAGGCAGAAGCCACGCAGCTCGACGAGATCGACCGGGCGAAGGCGAGATGGCATAACCGCAGGTTAGATGCCTGCCGCCCGAGCAAGAGGTCGGCGGCCTACACCGCGGGCGCATGCACCGCCCGGGAAAGACGCGGAGATCCCCGCTCGCGGTGACCCCGCGGATGACGACGCACTAGCCCTGCAGCTCGCTGAGATCTCCCGACCAGAGGGTGTGAAACGCGCCCTCGCGATCGATCCGCCGGTAGGTGTGGGCGCCGAACAGATCCCGTTGTCCCTGGATCAGCGAGGCCGGGCCGCGGGCGCGCCGGTAGCCGTCGTAGTAGGCCAGCGATGACGAGAACGCGGGCGTCGGGATCCCCAGCTCCGCGGCCCGCGCGACGACGCGCCGCCACGGGTCCTGTGCCTGGGCGAGCGCGTCGGCGAAGAAGCCGGCGAGCATCAGGTTGCGCAGGCCGGGCTGCTCGTCGTAGGCCTCGCGGATCCGGTCCAGGAACCGGGCTCGGATGATGCAGCCACCGCGCCAGATCGTGGCCATGGCGCCGAGGTCGACCTTCCATCCCTCCTCGTCGGCCGCTGCCGCCATCTGGGCGAACCCCTGGGCGTAGGAGACGATCTTGGAGGCGTACAGCGCGTGCTCGAGGTCGTGGGCCAGCTGCTCGTCGCCGGCGCGGGCCCCGTCGGCGTCCGGGCCTCGCAGCACGGTGGCGGCGTGGGCGCGCTCGTCGGTCAGCGAGGAGAGCGCGCGGGCGAACACCGCCTCGGTGATGCCGGTGAGCGGCACTCCGAGCTCCAGGGCGTTCTGCGCGGTCCAGCGGCCGGTCCCCTTCTGGCCGGCCGAGTCGAGGATGACATCGACGAGCGGCCGGCCTGTCGCTCCGTCGGTGTGGGCCAGCACGCGAGCGGTGATCTCGATCAGGAACGACTCGAGCTCGGTCTCGTTCCAGCCGCGGAACCGTTCGGCGATCTCTGCGACCTCCAGGCCACAGCCGTGACGCAGCAGGTCGTAGCTCTCGGCGATCAGCTGCATGTCGGCGTACTCGATGCCGTTGTGGACCATCTTGACGAAGTGCCCCGCGCCGTCGGCGCCGACGTGCGTGCAGCACGGCGTGCCGTCGACGTCGGCGGCGATCGCCTCGAAGATCGGCCGCACGGACTGCTCGTAGGCGTCGCGGTCGCCGCCGGGCATGATGCTCGGGCCGTTGAGCGCGCCCTCCTCGCCACCCGAGACCCCCGCGCCGATGAACACGATGCCCCGCTCGCGCAGCGCGGCCTCGCGGCGCTGGGTGTCGCGGAAGAACGCGTTACCGCCGTCGATCAGCACGTCGCCGCGGTCGAGGTGGGGGGCGATGTCGTCGATCACGGCATCCGTCGCGGGACCGGCCTGGACCATCGACATGAGCACGCGCGGCCGCGCGAGCGCCCCCACCCATTCACCGGTCGTCTCCCTGCCGGTGATCGGGCCCTCGGACCCATGCTCTTCCAGAAAGCGCGTCATGCGGCTGGTCGTGCGGTTGTGGACGACGACCGGGATGTCGTGATGGGCGACGTTGCGGGCGAGGTTGGCGCCCATCGTCGCCAGGCCGGTGAGGCCGAAGTGCGTGTCGGGAGTGCTCATGGGGCGGACGCTACTGCGGCCGCGCCCGCCCGGTGAGCCTCTCGCGCCAGGCCCGGCAGGGCCTCTCGCCCGGTTCAGGCGACGACGTCGTCGACCGAGCTCGGGTCCGGGCTACGCCGGAGTCGCCTCGGCCAGCCTCCGGGCAAGGCCGCGAGCCGCGTCGGCGAGCTCGGGCGGATCGAGCACCTGGAACGGCTCGCCGAGGGTCGCCATCCAGACCAGGAACTCCTGACGCCAGGGACCGCTGGTCGTGATCACCGAGGCGTCGTCGCCGTCGGCCTCGACCGTCGCCCAGCGCGACGGCACCCGCCCCCGCAGCTTGGGGGCGGGCGCGTGCACGCGGACCCGGCCCCGGGGGGTGTCCTCGCCGACGGTGCGCTCGCCCGCGCTCTGCAACCGGGTGCGCACGTAGGCGGCGGGGTCGCCTCCGGGAATCGCACGTGAGCGCCCACGCCCCGCGGGCCGCAGACGCCCCCGGATGCGGTCGACCCGGAAGGTTCGCCAGTCGTCGCGCTCCAGGTCCCAGGCGAGCAGGTACCAGCGCGAGCCGCTGTAGACGACCGCCGTCGGCTCGGCGTGGCGCTCGCCGGCGCGCTCGTCGCGCGTGAGGTAGGAGAACCGGACCTGCATCGTGTCGCGGCAGGCCGCGGCGACGTCGGCGAGCAGGTCGGCGTCGACGCGCTCGGTCTGGAAGGTGAACGCCGACGTGGCCTCACCCAGCGTGCGCACGCGACGACGCAGACGGCTCGGCAGCAACTGCTCGAGCTTGGCCAGCGCCCGCACCGAGGCCTCCTCGATCCCGCTCACCGATCCGGACGCCGCCGTGCGCAGCCCGACCGCGACGGCGACTGCCTCGGCGTCGTCGAGCAGCAGCGGCGGAAGCTCGCCGCCGGCGCCCAGCCGATACCCACCCGCGACCCCCCGCGCCGACTCGATCGGGTAGCCGAGCGAGCGCAGCTTCTCCATGTCACGCCGCACCGTGCGCACGTCGACCTCCAGCCGGGAGGACAGCTCGGAGCCGGTCCATTCCCGGCGCATCTGGAGCAGTGAGAGGAGCGCGAGCAGGCGTGCGGAGGTCTCGATCATGGTGCAGTCGATGATGGCGGTGATACAGGACAGAAGCTGTCCTCTGCTGCTGGAAAGAGGACAGTCGGTGACCTCATTAGACGGGAGCCTTGTCGACATGTCAACCATCTCCCTCACCCCACAGGCGGCGGCCGCGGAACGCACCAGCGTTCGGTCAGCCTGGATCGGCTTCGCCGTCGTCATCGCGGCGTGCCTCATGGACCTCCTGGACTCGACGATCGCGCAGACCGCCGCTCCCGCGATCCGCCACGACCTCGGCGGCTCGTTCGCCACCCTCGAGTGGATCTCGGCCGGCTACACGCTGGCGATGTCGGTCACCCTGCTGCTCGGCAGCCGTCTCGGTGACATCGTCGGTCGCCGCCGCGCGCTGCTGACCGGAATCGTCGGCTTCGCGGGGACCTCGGCGCTCTGCGCGTTCGCTCCCGACCCAGAGACGCTGATCGTGGCGCGGGTTCTGCAGGGCGCGTGCGCGGCGGTCATGGTGCCGCAGTGCTTCGGCCTGATCCGCGAGCTGTTCGGCGCCGAGGGCCAGGCGAAGGCGCTCGGGATCGTCGGACCGGTCATGGGCCTCGGCGCCGTCCTCGGGCCGCTGGCCGGCGGGGGGCTGATCGACCTCAACCTGCTCGGCTCCGGGTGGCGCGCGATCTTCCTGATCAACGTGCCGATCGCAGCCGTGGCGATCGCCGTCGGGCGCCGCCACCTGCCCGACGCACGGCCGAGCGCGCCCGGTGCGCGGCCGGACGTGATCAGCGTCGCGCTGTCGATGGTCGGCGGTTTCGGCCTCGTGTACCCGCTCATCGAAGGTCGCGCCCACGGTTGGCCGGCCTGGTCGTTCGCGCTGCTGGCCATCGGTGCGCTTTCGTTCACGGCCTTCGTCCGGCGCCAGCACTCGACGGCCCGTCGCGGCCGCACGCCGCTCGTCGACCCGGCGCTCCTGCGGCGGCGGCCATACCTCGCCGGCCTGGCCACGGTGCTCTGCTTCATCGCGGCGATGGGCGGAATGATGATCGCGCTCAACGTGATGCTGCAGACCGGGCTCGGCGACAGCCCGCTGCACTCGGGCCTCGAGACCGCGGCGATCCCGGTGGCCGCGATCGTCGGTTCGATCACCTCATCAATCCTGCTCGAGCGCCTCGGCCGGCTGACGATGATGATCGGCAGCTCGGTGATGGCCGTGGGCCTGATCGTTACCGTCGTCGTCCTGCACTCGACGGGTGCCTCCCTGGCTGCCTGGCAGCTCGCCGGACCGCTCGCGCTCACCGGCTTCGGCATGGGGATGGTGTTCGTCCCGATGTTCGACATCGTGCTCGCGGGGGTTCCCCACCACGAGCTCGGCTCCGCCTCGGGTCTGCTCGAGTCAGTCCAGCAGTTCGCGATGTCGGTCGGGATCGCGGTCGTCGGGACGGTGCTGTTCGACCACCTCGGCAGCCGGCTGGCTCCGGCAGCGTTCGTCGATGCCGCGCAGCACGGACTGGTCGTGGCCGCCGGATTCCTGGTCGCGGCGGCGATCTCGGTCCTGTGGCTGCCGCGCCACGCGCGGGAAGGCGCCGGCCACTGAGGCCGGCCCCGGGGGGCGGGCCACAGAGGCCGTCCCCCGGGGACAGGGGCGGGGCGATGGGCGCGGACGAGCGGGCTAGGGTCGGGTTCATGGACTACCGCACACTTGGCACCACCGGAACGAAGGTCTCACCGCTCTGCCTGGGAGCGATGATGTTCGGGGCCTGGGGCAACCCCGACCACGAGGACTCGATTCGCGTCATCCACCGCGCACTGGACGCCGGGATCAACTTCATCGACACCGCCGACGTCTACTCGCGCGGGGAGTCGGAGGAGATCGTCGGCAAGGCGCTCGCCGGTGGCAGACGTGACAACGTCGTGCTCGCCACCAAGGTCCACGGCACGATGGGCGACGACCCCAACCAGTTCGGCAACGGGCGCCGGTGGATCATCAAGGAGGTCGAGAACTCGCTGCGCAGGCTCGGCACCGACTGGATCGACCTCTACCAGATCCATCGCCCGGAGAGCGATACCGGATGGGACGAGACGCTCGGCGCCTTGAGCGACCTCGTCCACCAGGGCAAGGTCCGCTACATCGGGTCCTCGACCTTCCCGGCCCCCTGGATCGTCGAGAACCAGTGGGTCGCCGAGAAGCGCGGCCGCGAGCGCTACGTCACCGAGCAGCCGCCCTACTCGTTGCTGTTCCGCGGCATCGAGAAGGACGTGCTGCCGACCTGTCGCAAATACGAGATGGGCGTCATCCCGTGGAGTCCGCTCGCCGGCGGGTGGCTGAGCGGCCGCTACACCAGTGCGAACCCCGCGCCGGTGTCGCACATGCGCAGCGTCATGGGCGGCTCGCGGTTCGACGCCGGCGCTCCGGAGAACGCCCGCAAGCTGGAGGCGGTGCGCGCGCTCACCGCGCTGGCCGAGGAATCCGGGATGACCCTGATCGATCTCGCGCTCGCATTCGTCATCAACCACCCGGCGGTGACGGCGGCGATCATCGGCCCGCGCACGCTGGAGCACCTCGAGTCGCAGTTGACCGCGGTCAACGTGACGCTGACCGACGAGATCCTCGACCGGATCGACGAGATCGTCCCGCCGGGCACCAACCTCGACCTCGAGACGGGCGGCTGGACGAACCCCGCGCTGGAGAAGTCCGCGCTGCGTCGTTAGGCAGGGCCCGGGGCGCGACCGATCGACGGTTGTCCAGTAGTGGCGGCGGGTGCTTCATCTCGCCCGCCGCCTGCCGATACCCATTGCATCGACCGTCTGTCGCCCCGCTCCACGATGCCTGAGACCAATCTCGAACATATCGTCGGCAATACCGCCGATCCCCGGCTGCTCATGCAGAGGATCGTCGACGAGGCGCAGGCTCTGATCCCGTGCGCATCGGGGGTGGCGATCGTGATGGACGACGGCGGCCGGCTCATCCCGGTCTCGGGCGCGGGCATCGGGGTCGATCACATCGGACGCGTGGCGGCGGTCGACAGCACGCTGTCCGGGAACTCTCTGGTCTCAGGCGAGATCGTGGTCTGCGACGACATCTCCGCCAATGAGCGCGTCGACCCCGGCCTCCGCGCGGACCCGCGGGCGGCGTCGTTGCTGTCGGTCCCGCTGCGGCGCGACGGTCGGCCGATCGGGCTGCTGGTGATGGTCTCCGGCGTCTGTGGGGCGTTCACCCCCGAGGTCGCGGCACGTGTCGTTCGCGTGGCGGAGTTCATGGCGGTCGCGCTGGCGTCGGTCATAGAGACCGCTCGGGCGGTTGGTGACGTCCTCGGGTCCGCCAACGGCGCCGCGGCTGAGCTCGACGGCGACCAGGAGTCGATTGCGAGGTTCATCGCCAACGTGATGGAGCCGGGCTCCGCTGACACCCTGGCCGCTCGCGACCGAGTCGCAGCCGTGCTCGCCGACGGGCTGATCGACAGCGTCGTGCAGCCGATCGTCGATCTCGACACCGGACTGGTGAACGCCGTGGAGTCGCTCGCGCGGTTCCCCAGCGAGCCGCGCCGTGCCCCGGACGTCTGGTTTGCCGAGGCCGAGACCGTCGGGCTCGGCGTCGAGCTCGAGGAGCTCGCGGTCCGGCGATCGCTGCGACAGCTCGATCAGCTTCCGGGAGCGGTCAGCTTCGGGCTGAACATCAGCTACGACATGCTCGTCTCGGGGCGGATGATGGGCCTGCTCGCCGGGCAGCCGGCCCGCCGGATCTTCGTCGAGCTCACCGAGCACGTGATGTTCGGTGACTACAGCCGGGCGCGCGAGGCGATCGCCGAACTGCGGGCCGCCGGGGTGCGCGTGGCGATCGACGACGTCGGCGCCGGCTACTCGAGCTTTCGCCACGTGCTGGAGGTCGCTCCGGAAGCGATCAAGCTCGATCGATGCTTCACCGCCGGGATCGAGCACGACAAGGCCCGTCGCGCGATGGCCGCCGGGTTCGTGCACTTCGCCCGGGAGATGGGGATCGACCTCATCGCCGAGGGGATCGAGACCGAGCGTGAGCTCGAATCCGTTCGCAACCTCGGGGTCACGCTCGGCCAGGGCTATCTGATCGCCAGGCCCGGTCCCGCCGTCGACGTCCCGCTCCACTTCGAGCACATTGGCCGTCCGTTGCGCTCACCGCGCTCGGGCTCCCGGCGCAAGCTCTCGCGCGTCCGCTGATCGCCGGACGGTCGGTTCGCGGTTGCGCGAACGCGCCGTGCGAGGTACGGTGGCCGTCGATGTTGCTTCGACGCTGACAACTCGCGAGTGCCTGCCGCGCGCCGCCAAGGCCGCCGCCTCGCCCCGTGTCCGTCGTACGTCTTTGAGCAGGAGGAGCAACGTCCGTGCCCGCAGTCGAGATCATCAATCTGGAGAAGCGCTTCGAGAAGCGGCGCCGCCGCCGTGACCCAGATGGCGAGCCCAAGCCGCCGGCGCTCGGGGGCATCTCACTGGAGATCGGCCGAGGCGAGTGCCTGGCGATCCTCGGCCAGAACGGCTCGGGCAAGTCGACGCTGGTGCGGATCCTGTCGACGCTGCTGCTGCCCGACGGGGGAGAGGCGCGCGTGTTCGGCCACGACGTCGTGCGTGAAGCGCAGGCGGTCCGGCGCGTCGTCAATCGCGTGTCCGTCGAGGCGTCGTTCTTCAAGAAGATGTCGGCCGACGAGAACCTCTCCTACGCGGCGCGGTTCTACGGCCTGACGCCACGCTCGACCCGCGCGCGCATCCCGGAGATCCTGGAGCGGGTCGGCTTCCCGGTCAGGCGGTCGGGTGAGCCGATGGAGAAGCTGAGCCGCGGGATGCAGCAGAAGGTGGCGCTCGCCCGCGCGCTGCTCACCTCGCCGACCCTGCTGCTGCTCGACGAGCCGACGACCGGCCTGGACCCGCGCTCCAAGCGCGAGGTGCAGGGGTTCATCACCGAGATGCGCGCCGTCCATGACACGACGATCCTGCTCTGCACCCACGACCTCGCCGAGGCCGACGCGCTTGCGGAGCGGACCGGGATCCTGCACGAGGGGCGGCTGCTGTCGCTGGGCACGAGCGAGGAGATCCTCGAGCGCTATCGCGCCGCGGATCTGGAGGAGGCGTTCTTCAGCGCGACCGGCGCCGCGCTCGACGACGAATCCGAGGACGAGGAGGTGGAGGCATGAGTGCGCTGCGCGCTCAGATGATCGGGCTCGGCGGTGTGGTCGAGCGCAACGCCTACCTGATCAAGCGGTACGGATGGTGGGAGCTGACGTTCTTCGTCTACACCTGCGCCAACACGCTGACCGTGGTGTTCATCGCCAAGGGGGTCGAGGCCGGCGGCGGGCACCTGAACGTCTCGCGTGAGACGACCACGCTGCTGATCGGCGCGATCATCTGGGCCTACCTCGGGATCATCTTCGAGATCCTCACCGAGACCGTCGCCTGGGAGCGATGGGAGGGAACGATCGAGTACACGTTCATGGCGCCGCTGTCACGGATCGTGCATCTCGGCGGCATGGGCATCTTCGCGGTGCTCTACGGGGTGCTGCGGACCGCGCTGCTGTTCGTCGTGATCGCCCTGTTCTTTGGGCTGCACCTGGCGACCGCCGACTTCGCGACCGCGCTGTTGATCGTCGCCGTGGCGTCGGTCTCGTTCATCGGCCTGGGCATGATCACCGCGGTCCTGCCGCTGATCTCGCCCGAGCGCGGCGCGCAACTCGGCTTCGTCGCGCAGGGGCTGCTGCTCGTCGTCTCCGGGATCTACTACCCGGTCTCGATCCTGCCCGCCTGGATGCGCTGGATCTCGACGATCTCACCGGCCACGTATGCGCTGCGCGGGATCCGCGCCGCCGTGCTCGACGGCGCGGGACCGGGCGCGGTCTGGAGTGACATCTGGCCGCTGATCGTGCTGGGCGTCATCGCCGTGCCGCTCGGGCTGGCGATCTTCCGCGCGGGCGAGCGTTACGCCAAACGCCACGGCAAGCTCAAGCGGTCGGGCTGATCACTCCCCGTCGTCGCGATGCGGGACCGGCTGGCCGCGGCGGATGAGCGGCTCGTCCCGCGTCGCCGACTGGTGAGAGGCGGTCGAGGTCGCATTCTCGGGATTCTCACGCGAGGCGACCTCGTCGTTGCGGGTCACCGGCTGCTCACGGGCAGCGCCTTGGTCACGGGTGACGCCTTCGCCTTGCGCGACGTTCTCGTTTCGAGCGGCGTTCTCGTTACGCGCGGCGTTTTCGTTACGCGCGACGCGCTCGTCACGGGCGACCGGCTCGGAGGTGACCTCCCGGCGCGGGGCGGCGGTCGAGGTGGCGCCCGGCACCGGCGCGCTGCCGACCGGTCGGCCGCCGGTGCGCGGCAGCATCGCCAGCACCAGCAGCGCAACGCCCGCGGCCGCCCAGACCAGCTCGGTCCAGTGGTCGGCGGCGAAGATGCCCAGCGCGCCGTGCTTCTGGGAGAACGCGATGACCGCGAGCACGATCATCACGACGCCGACGAGCATCGCCATCGTCTTGGCCGTGATGTGGGCGGCCGCGGACAACAGCAGTGCCAGGCCGGCCGCGATGAACAGCAGCGCCGTCCAGCCGTTGACCTTCAGGTGCAGCCAGAACGGCCCGTGCACGTGGCCGGACGGGAAATTCAGCGCAAACCCGTGCGCGCGCACGATGAGCGCGCTGACCCCATAGATGATCCCCAACACTCCGATCACCGCGATCGGTCCCTTCGCAAGCGACACTCCGCGTGTCCTCTGCATTCCCGTACCTCCTCAAAGGCGGATTTCCGGCCATATGAGGGCTACCCGGGGCTCGCCGGGCGTACCCATGACGTTGTCCCCACCCGACCCACGGCCGGCCGCAGTGTACGTCCGCGGGTTCCCGGTCAGAACGAGATCACGCTGCGGATGCCGTCCTGGCGCTCCATCAGCTCGAAGCCCTGGTTGACGTCGTCGAGAGTGATCGAGTGCGACAGGAACGGCGCCAGGTCGAGCTTGCCGTCGAGCGACAGCTGCACGAGCTCGGGCACCTGGTCACGGCCCTTCACCCCGCCGAACGAGGAGCCGCAGATCCGGCGTCCGGTGATCAGCAGACGCGGGATCACGTCGAGAGTCTCGCCCTTGCCCGCGACGCCGGCCACCGTGCACAGTCCCCAGCCCATGCGCGCGGCCTCGACGGCCTGGCGCATCACCGCGACCAGTCCGGTCGCCTCAAACGTGTAGTCGGCGCCGAAGCCGCCGGTCTCCGCGAGAACGCGCTCGACGACGTCGGGGCCGCCCCGCCAGGTGTCGGTTGCGCCCTGGCCGCGCGCCAGCTCCAGGCGCTGGTCGGACATGTCAACGCAGATGATGCGCTCGGCACCCTGCAGCCGCGCGCCGGCGACGGCGCCGAGACCGACCATCCCGGCACCGAACACGACGCAGGTCGAGCCTGGCTTGACCTTGGCGGTGTACATCGCCGCCCCCAGGCCGGTGGAGAGCCCGCACGCGAACAGGCAGGCGTGGTCGGGTGAGGCGTCGGGGGAGACCTTGGCCAGCGCGATCTCCGGCATGACCGTGTACTCCGCGAACGTGCTCGTGCCCATGAAGTGGCGGATCGGCTCGCCGTCGCGCGACAGGCGCGTCGTGCCGTCGGGCAGGTAGCCCTTGCCCTGCTGCTCGCGGATCGCCAGGCAGAGGTTCGTGTCGGGGGAGAGGCAGTGGACGCACTCGCGACACTGCGGCGAGAACAGGGTGACGACGAGATCTCCGGGCTTGACCGAGCTGACACCGTCGCCGACCTTCTCGACGAACCCCGCGCCTTCGTGGCCCAGGACGGTCGGCGCGTAGCCGGACGGGTCGACACCCGAGGCGGTGTACATGTCGGTGTGGCATACGCCGCAGGCCGCCAGCCGGACGAGCACCTCGCCGGCGCGGGGCTCGGCGAGATCGAGCTCGGTGACGTTGAGCGGCTTGCCGAACTCCTCAAGCACGGCTGCTCTGATCTTCACGGCGCGGTCCTCTCCGTTCGCGGCTGGCTGACCGCGCGAACCCTACCCGTCCGCCACGTCTGGGCGGGTGTCCAGCGCGTCGAACATCAGCTCGAGCATGCGCGGGACCGCGTCCGGGTCAAGGCGCCGTGCCGCCCGGGCGGCGGCGAACAGCAGCCGCAGATCCTCCGGGGTGGCATCGGAGCGCAGCCGCCCCTCGGCCCGGGCGGCGTCGAGCAGGCGGCCCTGAGCCGCGACGACGCGCGTGATCGCGGCGGCGACCTCCGGGCGGTCCTCCACCACGGCGCGGGCCTCCATGAAGAATGGCTCGGGCGACTGCTGGGCGACGTGACGGGAGACGACCTCGACGAGCGCGTCCCAGCGCCTGCCGGGACGCTCGAACGCCTGGTCGAACGCGGCCGCCATCTCCTCGACGCGGCGGATCACGATCGCCGCCCACAGGTCATGCTTGGAGGGGAAGACCCGGTAGATCGAGGCGACGCCGGCCCCGGCAGCCGCGGCGACCTCGTGCATCGGCGCCTCCAGTCCCTGTCGCGCGAAGACGGCGATGGCGGCCTCGATGATCCGCTCGCGCTTGACCTCAGGCGCGAGCGCGGTCCAGGCCGGTGGGGGCGGAACGGTCACTCCGCCTGGAGTCCGCGGAACGGGCATTCCGCTAGAGTACCGGCACGTGCCGGAAAAGGACGTCGTGACGGAGCGCAACGGGGCGAACGGATCGCCCGCCGCCCCACCTTCGACCACCGGCCCGGACCCTCGCGGCGACTCCTACAAGTGGATCGCCCTGTCGAACTGCACGCTCGGCATCCTGCTGGCGACCCTCGACGGCTCGATCACGCTGATCGCGATGCCCGACATCTTCAAGGGCATCGACCTCAATCCGCTGGTCCCATCAAACAGCTTCTACCTGCTGTGGATGATCCTCGGCTTCCTGGTCGTCTCCAGCGTGCTGATCGTCTCGCTGGGCCGCCTCGGAGACATGTACGGGCGCGTGAAGATCTACAACCTCGGGTTCGTCATCTACACGGTCGCCTCGCTGCTGTTGACAATCGACTGGCTGACCGGGACCAGCGGCGCGATGTTCCTCATCGTCTTCCGCGTCGTACAGGGGATCGGCGCCGCCTGCCTGCTCGCCAACTCCGCCGCGATCATCACCGACGCGTTCCCCGCCAACCAGCGGGGGATGGCGCTCGGGATCAACAACATCGTGGGCGTGAGCGGCACGTTCATCGGCCTCGTGCTCGGCGGCCTGCTCGCTCCGGTCAGCTGGCGGCTGGTGTTCCTCATCTCGGTGCCGGTGGGCGTGTTCGGGACCGTGTGGGCCTACCTGAAGCTTCGTGAGCTCTCCACGCCGCGCCGCTCGCGGATCGACTGGCCGGGCAACATCTCGTTCGCGCTCGGCCTGATCCTGATCATGATCGCCGTCACCTACGGGATCCGGCCCGCCGGCGGGTCGCAGGTCGGGTGGGGATCGCCGCTGACGCTCGCGCTGCTCGGGGCGGGGGTGGCGAGCCTGGTCTGGTTCGTGATCGCCGAGCGCCGAGCCCACGATCCGATGTTCCGCCTGCCGCTGTTCAAGATCCGCGCATTCACCTTCGGCACGCTGTCGACGTTCCTGTCGTCGGTCGCACGAGGCGGGTTGATGTTCATGCTCGTGATCTGGCTACAGGGCATCTGGCTGCCCCAGCACGGCTACAGCTTCATCGCCACCCCGCTGTGGGCGGGTATCTACATCCTGCCCCTCACGTTCGGGATGCTGCTCGCCGGGCCGACCTCTGGATATCTGTCAGATCGCTTCGGAGCCCGCGGCTTCGCGACCGGCGGCATGCTCGGCACCGCGCTCAGCTTCGTCCTGTTGCTGCTGCTGCCGATCGACTTCCCCTATCCGGCGTTCGCCGCCGCGCTCGCCCTGTGCGGGATCTCGATGGGCCTGTTCGCCTCGCCCAACCGGGCCGCGGTGATGAACTCGCTGCCGCCGACCGATCGCGGGGCCGGTGGCGGCATGAACCAGACCTTCCAGAACTCCGCCCAGGTCCTGTCCGTCGGGATCTTCTTCACGCTGATGATCCTCGGACTCTCGAGCAGCCTGCCGCACACGCTGCTCAGCGGTCTGCAGGCTCACGGCGTGCCTCACGGCGACGCGGCGCACGCCGCGCAGCTGCCTCCGGTCTCGATCCTGTTCGCCGCCTTCCTCGGCTACAACCCGATCAAGGCGTTCGTGCCCGGCCATGTGCTCCACAAGCTGAGTGCCACCCAGCAGCACGCGCTCACGGGCCGCTCCTTCTTCCCGCACCTGATCTCCGCGCCGTTTCGGACCGGCCTGCACGAGGCGTTCCTGTTCGCCATCGTCGCGTGCCTGGTGGCGGCGGCTGCGTCGTGGTCGCGGGGTGGGAAGCCGGTGGATGGGGATGCTGAGCCGGGGGTGCCGGTGGTGGAGGGCGCGTCGGGCACTCCGGCCGTGGCGACAGCTGGGACCGGTGCCGAGCGCGCGCCCGGCTCACTCGTCAGTTCGGCGGAATCGGCTCGGCGAGTGCCGCCCGCGACGCGGGTGCATCGAAGGGGTCGGCGAAGTACTGCGTCTCGTGAGTCACCGCCCCGTCGTGCATCTCCATGACGCTGAGCGAGTAGGTCGGCACGCCGTCGTACGCGATCACGCACTCGCTCATCCATAGATCGCCCTGGCCGAGGATCCGGCCGACGGTGAAGTGGCGTTCGGCGGGGTGGCCTCCCCGCTGCGCCTTGATCTTCACGCGTCCGCGGAAGCGCTCGCCCGACTGCGGGTAGTCGAGGATCGCGTCAAGCGCGTAGATGGCGTGCTCGGCGTCGATGTCCCCGCGCTCGGAGGCGTGCCAGTGCTCCTGGATCCGGGCTCGGATGTCGCCGTCACGATCCGCTTCGAGATTCACCTTTGCCTCCGTCTTCGGGCTGGATGGTGGTGGGATGATGCACCTCGCGAGGGTGGTTGTGCGTGGGGCGAGCTTTTCGCACACTCGGGACGGCGGCCTGGTCGGCTTGGGTGATGTGGTCCGTGTGGCGGAGTGGATCTCCCACTCGGGCTCGGAGGGTGCGGTGAGTGCGGGAAATCCTCCGGCCTGGGGAGGGCCGGGCCTTGAGGTGGCTGTCGTCGACCGCAGCTGCCCGGCGCTTCCGCCGCCCGCGCTGAGGTCTCGATTTCCACCCGGTCCGGGGGAAAATCGAGCGAATCCACCCAGCGCCCACCCCAACAGGTACGATCCAGTACCACAGATCGCGTACGAACCCCGGAGGAGAGATGGCGATCAGCGACGAGCCGCGGAACGAGCAGCCCTTCGGGCCACCGGAGGACGTGCTGGTCACCGACGAGGACCACTGGATCGACGGGCCGCCGCACGCGCTGTTCGCGCAGTTGCGCAAGCAGTGTCCGGTGCACTGGACCTCGCATATCGAGCAGGAGCCGGGGGAGAGCGGGTACTGGTCGGTGCTGCGGCCCGAGGACATCCAGACGGTGAGCCGGGACTGGCGCACGTACTCCTCAGAGCGGGGCGGCGTGACGCTGATGACCGACGTGTTCCCGCTGGAGCTGATCCAGGCGATGTTCATCGGGATGGACCCTCCGCGCCACGATCGGCTGAAGAACCTGTTCCAGGCGGGCTTCACGCCACGCCGGATCGCGGCGCACGAGCCGGCGATCCGGCGGATCGCGGTCGATGTGCTCGGCTCTCTCACACAACGCGCGAGCGCCGACCTCGTCACCGAGGTCGCCCAGCCGATCGTCTCCCGGGTGATCGGCTCGTTCATGGGCGTGCCGCCCGACGAGGACGCCGAGTGGGCGCGCTTGATGAACGCGGCGCTCTCCTTTGCGGACCCCGATCTGAGTCCAGAGGGCTCACAGACGCTCGTGCAGACCACGCTGCCGGAGATCTTCCGCCGCTGCCAGGAGCTGATCGCCGCGCGCCGGGAGAATCCGACCGACGATCTGACGAGCGTGCTGGTTCACGCCGAGATCGATGGCGAGAAGCTCACCGAGCCCGAGATCGTCATGGGCTTCTTCCTGCTGATGGCGGCCGGCAACGACTCGACGAAGGCGACGTACTGCAGTGCGATGCGGGCGCTGATGGCCGACTCCCAGCAGCGTGCGGCGCTCGTCGCCGACCCGGCGATGGTCCCGGGGGCCGTCGAGGAGGCGCTGCGGATGTTCCCGGCGTTCGCCCACTTCCGGCGCACCGCCACGTGCGACACCGAGCTCGGTGGGCAGCGGATCGCCGAGGGCGACAAGGTCGTGATGTGGTACGTGGCGTCGGGCCGGGATCCCGAGCGCTATGAGGACCCCGACCGGTTCGACGTCCATCGCCACCCCGAGCATCAGGCGTTCGGCGCCGGCGGACGGCACTTCTGCCTGGGCGCCGCACTGGCCCGGCTGGAGCTGACGATCATGCTCGAGGAGACGCTGGCGCGCTATCCGGAGATGGCGCCCGCCGGCGAGGAGAGCTGGGTGCTGAGCGCCTTCCTGAACCAGATGAAGACGCTGCCCGTGACGCTCGGGCCGCGCGCCGCCGCCTGACCAGCCGCACCGCGCGCGCAGAACATATGATGGCGCCGCAATGGCTGAACTGACCCTCATCGGCGGTCCGACCGCCCTCATCGAATACGGCGGCCTGCGCTGGCTCACCGATCCCACGCTGTCGCCGCCCGGCGACCAGGTGGACGAGCTGACCAAGACGACCGGACCCGCGCTGGAGGCCGACGCGCTCGGCGCGATCGACGTCGTCCTGCTCTCCCACGACGAGCACTCCGACAACCTCGATCCGGCCGGCCGCGCGTTCCTGCCACACGCGGGAGGCGTGCTGACGACCGCCGGTGGCGCCGAGCGGCTCGCGGCGGACGCGCAGACGGAAGCCGCGCACCTCACCGGCATGGAGCCGTGGGCAGAGGCCGAGGTCGGCGCCGTCCACGTGACCGCGGTGCCGGCGCAGCACGGACCGCCCGGCTGCGAGCCCGAGGTCGGCGAGGTGATCGGCTTCGTGCTGAGCGACGGCTCGACGCGCGTCTACGTCTCAGGCGACAACGCCTCGGTCCCGGTCGCGCAGGAGATCGGCGAGCGCGCCGGTCCGATCGATGTCGCGATCCTGTTCGCCGGCGCGGTGCAGATCCCCGAGATCCTCGGCGGCGCCTATCTGACGTTGTCAAGTGACCGCGCGGCGCAGGTCGCAGAGAGCCTCGGCTCGAAGATCGTCATCCCCTTGCACTTCGAGGGCTGGACGCACTTCACTCAAGGGGCCGACCAGTTGCGCGCGAGCTTCGCCGGCTACGGGTTGACCGAACGGCTTCGGCTGCCCGAGCGCGGTGCGCCGCTGACCTTCTGAGCGCCCTCAGCCCTCGAGATTCCAGGCGGTCCAGCGCGAGCGTGCCCGCTCGGAGAGCTGCTCGTCGGCGCGGATCACGTGCATGACCGCGTTGATCAGCGCGAGGTGCGTGAACGCCTGGGGGAAGTTGCCGAGGTGGCGGCCGGTCTCGGGATCGACCTCCTCGGCGTACAGACCGAGCGGGCTCGCGTAGCCGAGCAGCCGCTCGCAGAGCAGCCGCGCCCGGTCAAGCTCGCCGATCTCACAGAGCGCCGAGACCAGCCAGAAGGAGCAGATGAGGAACGTGCCCTCCCGGCCGCGCAGTCCGTCGTCGGTCTCGTCGGTGCGATAGCGCAGGACGAGTCCCTGCTCGGTGAGCTCGTCGGCGATGGCGAACACCGTCGCCCGCACGCGCGGATCGTCGGGCGGCAGGAACCGCATCAGCGGGATCAACAGCAGCGAGGCGTCGAGCGTGTCCGAGTCGTAGCGCTGGACGAACACCCCGCGCTCGTCGACACCGTGCTCGCAGACGTCGGCGTGGATCTCGTCGGCGACGGCGCGCCAGCGCTTGGCGTGCTCCTCGTCCTCGCGCAGCATCGCCAGCCGCGCGCCGCGGTCGCAGGCGACCCAGCAGAAGATCTTGGAGGAGGTGAACTGCCTGGGTTCCCCCCGGACCTCCCAGATCCCGCGGTCAGGCTCGCGCCAGTGGACGATTGCCTCCTCGACCTGACGGGAGAGGAGCTTCCAGACGCTGTCGTCAAGCGAATCACGCGAGCGGGTGTGCAGGTAGACGGAGTCCAGCAGCGCACCCCAGACATCGTGCTGCACCTGCTCGTAGGCGGCGTTGCCCACGCGCACCGGCTGAGCGCGCTCGTAGCCACCGAGATGGTCGAGCTCGTGCTCGTCGAGCATGCGCTCGCCCCCGATGCCGTACATCACCTGCAGCTTCTCCTCGCCGGAGGCGACGTCCGCGATGAAGTAGAAGAAGTCGTTGGCCTCCCACTCGAAGCCGAGCGAGAGCAGCGCCCACAGCATGAACGTCGAGTCGCGGATCCAGCTGTAGCGGTAGTCCCAGTTGCGCTCGCCCTGCGGGGTCTCGGGCAGCGACGTCGTCGCCGCCGCGAGCAGCGCCCCGCTCGGGGCGTAGGTGAGCCCCTTGAGCGTGAGCGCCGAACGCTGCAGGAACTGACGCCACGGATGGTCGGGAAAGGCGCCCCGGTCAAGCCAGTGCTGCCAGTGGTGGGCGGTCCAGACGAGGCGGTCGTAGGCCTCGTCGACGTCGGGCGGCGGGGCGTGCTCAGACCAGGAGAGCGCGCAGTAGACGACCTCGCCCTCCTTCATCAGGTGCCTGGCGGTCGCCCGCGACCCCTCGAAGCCGAGCATCAGATCGGTGGTGAGCGTCAGCTCGACCGAGCCGTCCGAGCACGTCGTCGTGCCCTGGTGGTAATCCTCACCGCTGTAGCGCCAGCGGGCCGGCTCCCGGCCGTAGTTGAACTTCGGCTCGCAGTCGAGCAGCAGCTGCACCTCGCCATTGACGCAGCGCACGGTGCGCAGCAGCACGTGGTCGGCGTCGTAGTCGGTCGGGGCGCGGCGGTGGGTGTGGGAGCGATCGCTCTGGTGATGCCAGTTGCCGATCAGCAGCACGTCGCGCACGACGATCCAGCCCTTGCCGGTGCCCCAGCTGGTCTCCAGCACCATCGTGCCCGGCAGGTAGCGGCGAGCGGTCGGGACCTGCATGCCGTCGGGTGCCAGCCGGAAGTGGCCGGCATCGCGGTCGAGCATCGCGCCGAACACCGAGGGCGAGTCGACGCGCGGCAGGCACATCCACTCGATCGCACCGCTTGGAGCGACGAGCGCGACCGTCTCGCAGTCCGACAGGAACGCGTACTCGGCGATCGGCGGGAAGAAGCTCTGGTGGTTCAGGCGGGCCGACGGCTCAGGCCGGGGGAGGGGAACGAGTACCGGCGCGGCGTGCGCCTGTCCGTCCTCAGCAGCGCCGTTGGCCCTTGCCGTTCCAGCTGATGTCGTCTCGTCACGCACGGCGCCGCAGTATCACGGAGCGTTCACCAAAGGCAAGCGCTGAAGGGCCGCTCTCAGCCCGCCAGGCCGCCGAGCCAGGCGAACGGGTTGCCCGGCCGGCTGTCCCAGACGGCGCGCAGATTCGACTCGACCGCGACCTCGGCGCCGGGCAGTTCGCCGCGTAGCCGCTGCGCGATCGCCTTGCCATCCTCCTCGTCACGGGCGCCGATCAGCACCCAGTTCCAGCGGTGGACGTTGGCGATGCCCTCGTGATCCAGGCGCTCGGAGAGCTCCACCGCCTCGTGCCTGGAGCCGCAGGTGACGCGCACCTCGATCGCCGGGTAGCCGTCCTCGGCCGACTCGCGGCGCTCGCCCGCGTTGCGGATCGCGTCCTCGGTGCGCTGCTCGTCGGCGGTCCTGGGCTCCGGGTTGTCGGGGTCTTCCCAGATCTCGGCGATCGGATGCCAGCGGCGCAGCTCGGTGTCGAGCCTCCAGCCATGCTCGGAGGCGATCCGCTCCACGACCTGCTGCGCGGCCTCGGCCTGCGCGCGGTCGGCGGCGTACAGGAACATCTCGTGGCCGTCGACCGAGATCACGACCCGGTCGGCGAACGAGCGCCGCAGATCGCTCTCCAGCTCCTCCGCCTGCAGCGACTCTCCGAGCCGGTGGGCGAAGCCATCATCGTGCAGGTCGACGCGCACGCGCCAGTCGTCTTTCATGGCCAGCGAGGTTAAACCACCCGCGCCTGCGAAGGTCCTGGTAGCAGATGAGCGTCGGTTTCTTCGACCTCGTGTTCTTCGCGGTGCTGGTCTCGACGGTCGTGCAGGGGGACGACCGTCGAGTGGCTGCGGGGCGGCTCGGACTGGGGGCCGGACAGGCTACCTCCGAGCGTGCGCAATCATCAGGGTGATGAGCAGCGGCGGATCTCACGGAATGGGCGTCTCGGCGGCGGCGGGCACGCCCGGCACCGGAGCCATCCGCTCGATGCGCGGCGGCGGCAAGAAACCGCCGGATCTGATGGATCCGTCGCGCCGGCGCGACGGGCACCGCATCCTCGCGCTGTTCATGCCCTACCGCGCCCGGCTGGCGGTCGTGCTGGTGATGATCATCGTCTCGGCGGGCGTGTCGATGCTCAACCCATTCCTGCTGCGAGCGGTCGTCGATCATGGCCTGATCGGCCACGACAGCTCGGTGCTCGGCTGGGCGACGCTGGGGATGATCGGGGTCGCGCTGTTCTCCAATGCAACGAGCGTCTGGCAGACCTATCTGTCCAACCTCGTCGGCCAGCGGGTCATGCACGACCTGCGCGCCGCGGTCTATCGCCACCTGCAGAAGATGTCGCTGGCGTTCTTCACGCGCACGCGCACCGGTGAGGTCCAGTCGCGGATCGCCAACGACATCGGCGGCCTGGACGCCGTCGTGACCACGACGGCGACGACGATCGCCTCCAACGCGACGACCGTGATAGCGGCGCTGGTGGCGATGTGCCTGCTCGACTTCCGGCTGGCGCTGTTCTCGCTCGTGTTCGTCCCGCCGTCGGTGTGGGGCACTCGGCGCATCGGCAAGCTGCGGCGCTCGATCACCCTCACCCAGCAGAAGCAGCTGGCGGATCTGTCGGCGCTCGTCTCGGAGTCGCTGTCGGTGTCGGGGATCCTGCTGGGCAAGACGATGGGCCGCGGCGACGACCTCGCCGAGCGCTTCACCGGCGAGTCACGGACGATCGCCGACACCGAAGTGCGCAGCCGCATGACCGGCCGCTGGATGATGGGCACGATCCAGTTCATCTTCGCCGTGCAGCCCGCCGTGATCTACTGGCTGGCGGGACAGAGCTTCATCGGCCACGTGCCGATCGGCACCGTCGTCGCGTTCACGACGCTGCAGACGCGGCTGCTGTTCCCGATCAACTCCCTGCTCGGCGTGCAGGCCGACATCGAGGCATCGCTGGCGCTGTTCGACCGGATCTTCGAGTACCTCGACCTCCCGATCGACATCGTCGAGGCGGCGAATCCGGTGACACTGCGCGCCGAGGAGGTGCTCGGCGAGGTGCGCCTCAACGACCTCTCGTTCCGTTACACCGCGATCGTGCTCCCCGACGGCGCCGAGGAGCCTCCCTGGACGCTGCGCGACATCTCGCTGGAGATCCCCGCCGGGACTCGAACGGCGGTCGTCGGCGAGACGGGGTCGGGCAAGACGACGCTCGGCTACCTGGTGGCACGCCTGTATGACCCGCAGGAGGGAAGCGTCTCGATCGACGGGGTCGATATCCGCGAGATCTCGCTGCAATCGCTGGCGGCCACCGTCGGGGTCGTCTCCCAGGAGACCTACCTGTTCCACGCCTCCGTGAGGGAGAACCTGCGGTTCGCGGCACCAGAGGCGACCGACGCCGAAGTCGAGGCTGCCGCGCGCACCGCGCGCATCCACGACCTGATCGAGTCGCTGCCCGATGGGTACGACACCGTCGTCGGCGAGCGCGGGTACCGGTTCAGTGGCGGTGAGCGCCAGCGGATGGCGATCGCGCGGACCGTCCTGCGCAACCCCCCGGTGCTGGTGCTCGACGAGGCGACCAGTGCGCTCGATACCCAGACCGAATACGCCATCCAGGGCGAGCTGGAGCGCCTCGCCCAGGGCCGTACCACGATCACGATCGCCCATCGCCTCTCGACCGTGCGTGACGCCGATCAGATCGTCGTGCTCGACAAGGGCAGGATCGTCGAACGCGGCACCCACGAGGAGCTGATGGCCCGCGGCGCGCACTACGCGGCGCTCGTCGCCCGAGATGTGGCCGATGAGAACGGCGTGGTGGCGTCAGTCGGCGATGCGGGCCCGGCCGGCCTTCTTGGCGCGGTACAGCGCGGCGTCAGCGGTGGCGCACAGATCGTCGAACCGCTCGAGAGAGCCGACGGCGACGCCGACGCTCGCCGTGACGGTGAGACCGGCTGAGATCTCGTCCCAGCGGCAGCCGGCGATCGACTCCATGACCGCCTCGCAGCGGCGTCGCGCGGCGCCGCGGTCGGGCATCGTCAGCAGCATGAGGAACTCATCGCCGCCGAGCCGGACGACCAGATCCTGCTCACGAACCCCTGCACGCAGCAACCCCGCGATCCGCTGCAGGACCGCGTCACCGACCGCGTGACCGTGGCCGTCGTTGACGAGCTTGAAGCGGTCGAGGTCGACCAGCGCGACCGCGGCGGCGGTGATGTCACGGCCGAGCAGCCCCTGGGTGAAGCGCGCCAGCGCGCGCCGGTTGGCGAGGCCGGTGAGGTCGTCGAGGAACGCGTGCTGTTGCAGCTCGGCGTGCTCGGCCGAACGCCGCTCGACCTCGATGAGGGACTCCATCGAGGCCAGCGCGGCGAGCCGTCGCTCCCAGCGGCGCCGGACCAGCTCGCGGCCCCAGCGCAGTCCCGCCGTCTCATGGCCGGCCTCGGTGGCCTCGAGCTCGACGGCGATGGCGAGCGCGAACAGGTGCATGCGGTTGGAGAAGTGGGGATCGATTCCCGCGATCGCAAGGTCGCACTCGGCGCGGGCCTCGGCCACCGATCCCAAGGTCAGCGCGCGTGTGAGATGGACGTACCCCGCGTAGTCGCCCGCGGGCTCGCGGGTCGGCGGCTGGGCGGGCCCGCCCAGCGGTGACATCGCGTCGAGCAGCTCCCGGAAGATGGCGAGCTCCTCCCGCCACGCCTCGGGCATGATCGGGACATCGGCGTCGTCCAGGGCGCGGCGGGCCAGTGCGGCTCGTTCGCGCATCTCGCCTTCGGCGTGGCGCTCGCGCAGTGCGGCCACCCAGTTGAGCTGGACCTCGGCGAGGTTGTAGAGCAGGACCGCGCGCCGGTTCTCGGAGGCCTCGTGGGGGTCGATGCAGGCTGCGGCGGCCCCGTAGTGGGCGAGCTGGAGCTCCCACAGCTCCCGGCCCTCGCAGGCGACGGCGCACTCAATGTGGGCGCTGACCGCCTCGCTCATCTGGCCGCTGAACGTCTCCAGCAGCACCGTGGCCCGCGCGAGGTCGCGGTCGGCGTCGACCGGGGCGCGGTCACCGCCGTGCAGCCGGTCCTGGGCGCGGACGGCGAGGGCGAACGCGGTCATTACCGTGTCGCCCTCCACCTCGGTGCGCTCGATCAGCTCGCCGACGCACTCCGCGGGCGAGCGGCGCTCGATGTCCCGCGCGTAGAGGACCTGCAGCAGCATCCCGAGCTTCACCACGTCAGGCCATTCGTTGACCACGCCCTCCTCGATGATCTCGTCGATCAGCTCCGGCGGGGGCCCGTGGTCGGCCTGCAGCGTGCGCACCAGGTGAAACACGCGCGCGCGAGCCTCGCGGTGAGCGGATGTCCGGTCACCGGCGGCGGCAGGCGCGATGCGCGGCGCAACGGCGGTCATGGCGCGTGTATCGGCCCCCGCGGACGATCGGTGAGGGAACGCCCAGGAATCTGGACGGTCGTGTAGGCGGTGCTGTGTCCGAGCGCGGACCGCGTTCAGCGGCGGGTGAGCTCGTGCTCGCCGCTCGTGCGGGTCCGGTGACGCGTCCCGTCCTGCGCGCACGCGCCGTCGAGATCCGCCGTCTGGGCCGGCGGGGTGTCCGAACCGCCACCGCGGCGCGCGATGACGAACGTCACGGCCATCAACGCCGCGATCAGGAACATCGGCAGCAGGTCTCCGGCCACGGTCGACAGCCCTGCCGCGACCGGCGAGCCGATCGTCTCGCCGACGGCGTAGGCCAGGTTGACTGCGGTGGTGGCGAGGATCAGCGTGACGGCGGCACGCTCGGTCGCATCGGTCATCAGCGACACGGCGGGGATCGTGGCGGCGGTCAGCGGGGCGCCGAGCGCGACGACCGCGAGCCCCACCAGAAGCACCGGATCGTGTGGAAGCATCATCAGCGCCACGAGCGGAACGCTCGTCAGCAGCCCCGCCAGCATCGTCCGGCGCGCGCCGCGGCGGTCGACCGCGCGGCCGACGAACGGCGAGAGTGCCGTCGACAGCGCGGACGCGGCGACGAACGTCGCGCCGATCGCCCAGCCGGGGACCCCGAGATGGGACATCCGCAGCGGCAGCAGCACGCCGGCGGCGCCGAAGAACATCGCCTCGAGCAAGATCAGCCAGGTGCCGACTCCAAACCCTCCCGCGGCGAGTGCCGCGCGCAGCTGGGCGGTGATCGGGCGCTCGGGCGCGTCGGATGGCGCGGGGCCGGTCCGGGTGGGCTCGGGGTGCGTGGCCGCCCACGCTGCGAGCGCGAGGGCCACCGCGCCGGTCGCGCAGAACACGATCGCGGGTCCGATCGTCTCGGCGAGCGTTCCGAGCAGCGGTCCGATCAGGGTGCCGAGGGTCGCGGCGGCCACCGCGCCGCCGATGGCCGCGCCACGCCGAGCGAGCGGAGCGGCGGCGATCAGCCAGGTGAGGCCGCCGCCCCAGATGAGGCCGCAGAACGCACCCTGGGCGACCCGCAGCAGGTCGAGCGGGACGATCTGCGAGGTGAGGCCGAACCCCGCGATCGCGACACCGAACCCGATGAGCCCCGCGATCGTGGTCCGGCGGACGCCCTGCCGGGAGGCGAGCCAGCCGCCGACCAGCGCGCCCGGGATCAGCCCGGACGGGTAGCTGGCGACGAGCAGGCCGAGCGCGGGCTTGCCGGCGTGCAGCACGCGCGCGTAGTGCGGGAGCACCGGGGTCAGCGCGGAGTACATGGCGGACTCAAAGAGCAGCAGGACGCGGACCGTCCGGATCAGGGCGGTCAGTCCATCGGCGCGAGCTTCACGGCGCAGCCGGATCATCGCGGGCCTCCCGCGGCGATCAGCGCGTGCACGAGGTGCTCGAGCTCGGCGCGCGGGTCGAAGTCGCCCTCGGTCCCGGTCGCGAGGCGATCGACAAGCAGGCCGTCGGTGGCGGCCATCAGGATCCGGGCATCGTCGGCGGCCCGGCGAGAGCCGGCACGGTGCAGCAGCGCGCCGACGGTCTCCCGGTAGGCGTTGCTCCACTGCAGCGAGAGCGCCTGCAGCGCGGGCCGGCGAGCGGCCTCCAACATCAGCGCATAGGCGGCGAGCAGCGCCGCGCGCTCCGCCGCATGGGCGTCGGGCACGGACGGATCGTCCTCGGCGCACGGATCGAGCACCACGGCGACGATCTCCGCGGCGGTCGGGAGACGATCGGCGTCCTCACAACGTGCGACCAGATGGCCGGCGGCGGCGCGCAGGCGTCCCTCGTCACGCTCGGCGGCGTAACGCAGCGCCTCGGTGAGCAGATGCTCCTTGGAGTCGAACCAGTACGTCGTGGAGGCGAGCGGCAGCCCGGCGTGCTCGGCGACACGCCGATGGGTGAGCGCGTCGGCGCCGATCTCGCCGAGCAGCTCCAGCGTCGCCTCGAGCAGCGCGATCCGGCGCGCCACGCCACGTGGGCGGGCGTGCGAAGCGCGGCGCGAGCGGGTCGCGGGACGTTGTTGAGCGGTCGAGGTCGCCATGGCGGTCACACCAATGGTACAAACGTACCGATGAAATGGTACTGATGTACCGATGGTCGTTGGTCAGACGACCCGTCTGAGAAACGACCACCGCCCGGACCGGATAGGTTCTGGCCGCGACCATGTACGAGGGCTTCGAGTACCACGCCGTGATGACCGACCGGGGCACCGTCAACGCGCTGACCGCGGGCACCGGACCGCCGTTGCTGCTGCTGCACGGGTTCCCCGAGACCCACCTCATGTGGCATGCCACCGCGCCGCTGCTCACCGACCGCTTCAGCGTCGTCGTCTGCGACCTGCCCGGCTATGGCGACTCGGAGTACCCCGAGCCGGGCGAGGACCATCTCCCGCACGCCAAGCGCACGCTCGCGCGCGACCTGATCCAGGTGATGGCCAAGCTCGGCCACGAGCGGTTCGCGGTCGCCGGCCATGATCGCGGAGGCCGGGTCGGCTACCGGATGGCGCTCGACTGGCCCGGGGTGGTCACCCGCGTGGCGGTGCTGGACATCGTGCCCACGGTCGAGGTCTGGGAGCGGGCCAACGATCGCTTCGCGATCCTCTATTGGCACTGGTCGTTTCTGGCCCGGCCGGCGCCCCAGGCGGAGGAGATGCTGCTCGCGGCGCCGCCCGAGACGTTCTTCTCCCACCACTTCGACCAGGTGCGCGCGCGCCACCCGGGCTACCCGATCGAGATCGTCGATGACTACCTGGACCGCATCGACAACCCGGCTGCGGTGCGGTCGATGTGCGAGGACTATCGGGCCGGCGCGTCGATCGACCGCGAGCTCGACGCCTCAGACCGGGCGGCCGGCAGGCGGATCGAGTGCCCGCTGCTCGTGCTGTGGGGTGACAAGGGCGCCCTCCCGCTCATCTACGGCGACGTGCTCGCCGTGTGGCGCGACTGGGTGCGCGATCCCGCACTGCTGAGCGGGCGGGCGCTCGATGCCTCTCACTTCATCCCCGAGGATCAGCCGACCGGCACCGCCGAGGCGCTCGGCGATTTCTTCTCCTGAGCGGCGCCCTGACCCTCGACGTTGAGGTGCGGTAGGAGGCGCCCGAGCCAGTCGGGGATCCACCACGTCCGGTCGCCGAGCACCATCGTCAGCGCCGGCACGAGCACCGAGCGGACGATCAACGCGTCGAGGAAGACCGCCGCCGCCAGGCCGATCCCGAACATGTCGATCACCCATTCGCCGCCGAGCGTGAACGAGGCAAAGACGAAGAACATGATCGCCGCCGCCGCGGTGATCGTCCGCGCCGTCGCCGCCAGCCCGTGGGTGACCGCCTCACGCGTGTTGCCGCGGCGGTGCCACTCCTCATAGATGCGGCTGATCAGGAATACCTCGTAGTCCATCGAGAGCCCGAACAGGATCGGGAACAGCAGCTCCGGGACGAACGCCTCGATCGGGCCGGTCGTGTCCAGCCCGATCAGGTGGTTGCCCCAGCCGTTCTGGAACACGGCGGTGAGCACGCCGAATGCGGCGCCGGCCGACAGCAGGTTCATGACCGCCGCGGTGAGCGGGATCAGCAGCGAGCGGAACACCGCCATCAGCAGCAGGAACGACAGCGCAACCACGATCCCGATGAACAGCGGCAGCTTGGAGGCGAGCACGTGGCTGAAGTCGACGAAGATCGCGGTCGTGCCGCCCACGAGGACCTGCACGTCCGAGCCGCGGGTCGCGTTCGGGATCGTCGTGGAGCGGATTCGTTTGAGCAGATCGGCGGTTGAGGCGGCCTGCGGGGACCCCTTGGGGATCACGTCGGCGGTGGCCACCGACGGCCGGCTGCCGGTGCCCTGGGCGAACACCACGGGCGTGGAGGCGACCACGTCCGGATCCTTGGCCACCGCCGCCTGGGCGCGCTTGAACGCGGTCAGCTGTCCCGGGTTGTCGATCTTCGCGACGAGCTCGAGCGGCCCGTTGCGCCCTGGGCCGTAGCCCTTTGCGAGCAGGTCGTAGGCGGTCCGGGTCGTCGTGTTGGTCGGGTCGGTGCCGGCGTCGGCGGAGCCCAGGCGCATGGAGAAGAACGGCGCCATGATCACGATCATCACGATCGCGGCGAGCGCGGCCCAGACGATCGGTCGCCGGCCCAGCGTCCGGGACCAGCGCGCCCACACGGGGGACTCGTCGTTCAGCGTGTGCTCTCCGGCGCGGATCGCGCGGCGCTCCCGCCGGCGGGGCACGATCGCGCCGATGCGGCCACCCATGAGCTTGGGCAGTCGCACGTTGAGCAGTGCGGGCAGCACGGTGAGCGCGGAGGCGACGGTGAACGCGACCGTGACCGCCGAGGCGACCGCGATGCCGTAGAAGAAGCTGATGCCGAGGGCGAACATGCCGAGCATCGCGATGCACACGGTGATGCCGGCGAACAGCACGGCGCGGCCCGAGGTGTCGATCGCCTCCACGACGGCGTCCTCGCGGCTCAAGCCGCGCAGCAGCGCCTGGCGGTAGCGGGTGACGATGAACAGCGCGTAGTCGACGCCCACGCCGAGCCCGATCAGCAGCGCGAGCTCGTTGGTGAACGACGCCGTGTTCAGCACATGGGTGAGCAGCCCGACGATCGAGATGCCGGCGCCCAGGCCGAAGCCGGCGGTGACCAGCGGGAGCAGCATCGCGACGAACGAGCCGAACGCGAGGAACAGCACGATCGCGGCGGCGAGGAACCCGATCGCCACGCTCGAGTTCGAGCCCTGCGGGTTGCCCTGCTCGGGAAGATTGCCCTCGACCGCGAATGTGACGGCGTCGTTCGACGCGCCCTTGATGATCGAGTCGAAGTGGGTGGCCTCGGCGGTGCTCACCTTCTGGTCGGTCGCGGCCTTGCCCCAGCTCACGTCCGCGTAGGCGACTGTCCCGCCGGGCGCGATCTGCTTGGCGGTCGCCGTCGTGTAGGGGGAGATGACCGAACCGACGTACTTGAGCTTCCCCACGCGTGTGAACAGCCGCTCGGCATCGGCACGGATCGCCGGATCGGTGACCTTGCGCCCGCCGCGGGCGCCGATCACCAGCTGGTCGGTCTCACCGGACGTCTTCGGGTTCGCCTTCTGCAGCAGATGCAGCGCATTGAAGCTCTGCGTGCTGGGCAGTGTGAACTTGTCGGTGTAGGCACTGCCGACCGCGGAGTGGATCGCGACGATCGCGACGATCAGTGCGACCCAGCCAAGCAGGGTCAGGGCGGCATGACGAAAGCACCAGCGGGCAAGCGAGCGCACGGCGACGAGCACCTCCAGGAGGGCGGGGCGGGGGCGGGCGGAATCCGGACCTGACGTTCCGGATTGACCCAGAGCTTAGGCCGCTCGCGGGACTTCGTCACGTGTCAACCGGCCCCGATCCGCTATGACAGATGTCATGGTGACCAGCGCGGGGATCCTGCTGCATCGCGACGGGCAGCTCGATCGGTCCGAGCGCGAGGTTCTGCTGGTCCATCCCGGCGGGCCGATGTGGGCGCGCCGCGACCTCGGCGCGTGGTCGATCCCCAAGGGCGAGGTCGAGCCCGGCGAGGAGCCCCTGCAGACCGCGCTGCGCGAGTTCGCCGAGGAGCTCGGCAGCCCGCCGCCGGCCGGCGAGCCGGTGGCGCTGGGCGAGGTCCGGCTGAAATCCGGCAAGCGCGTCCGGGCCTGGGCGCTGGCCGGCGATATCGATGCCTCCACGATCGTCTCGAGCACGTTCGAGATGGCGTGGCCGCCCCGGTCCGGCGCGCTGCAGACGTTCCCCGAGGTCGACCGGGCCGAGTGGTTCGGATTCGACCTTGCCAAGGAGAAGCTCAACCCGGCGCAGGCGGCGTTCATCGACCGCCTGGCCCAGACCCTCGATCTCTCAAGAGAGGCCACATGATCACTGCCACGCTGTTCAGCGACCCCGCCTGCCCGTGGGCGTACTCCGCCAGCCCCGCGCTGCGCGTGATCGAGTGGCGCTATGGGGAGCAGCTCGAATGGAAGCTCGTGGTGATCGGCCTCACCGAGCACGCCGACCAGTACGCCTCGCGCGGGTACACCGAAACCCGCCAGGCGCGTGGCAAGCTCTCCTTCCGCCGCTTCGGGATGCCGATCGCCACCGACGTGAAGGCGCGGCTGAGCGGGACCGCGCGTGGCTGCCGGGCGATCGTGGCCGCGCGCCTGCAGCAGCCGGGCAGCGAGTGGGCGGTTTATCGCGCGCTGCAGCTGGCGAACTTCACCACCGGACTGCTGCTCGACGACGACGACCAGATCCACGACGTGATGCGCGGGGTGGACGGCATCGACGCCGACGCCGTGCGCGCGGCGATGGACTCCGATGAGGTGACCGCCGCCTACGAGGCCGACAAGGCGGCCAGCCGGACCGCGTCGGGCTCGCCCACCGAGATGCAGGGCAAGGCGGGCAACACTGACGGTGCGGTTCGCTACACGGCGCCTTCGGTGATCTTCCAGTTGGGCGACCAGCGGCTGGAGGCCGGCGGCTTTCAGACCGTCGAGGCCTACGACGTCGTCGTCGCCAACCTCGACCCGACGCTCGAGCGCCGCTCCGCGCCCGAGACGCCCGAGCCGCTGCTGGCCGCGTTCCCGTCGGGACTGACCACCCAGGAGGTCGCGGCCTGCATGACCGAGTCCAACGATGCGGTCGACCGCCAGGCGGCGGAGGCGGCGTTGATCGAGCTCGTGGCCGGTGGCCAGGCGACACGCACCGGCCTCGGCGACGACGCGTTGTGGCGGGCGGCATGAGGCGCTTCAACGTTCACAGAACCTGACGTGCACGTAAGAAATCACTGCTAGGCTGCGGCGAGGATGAGCACGAGTCCGATCACCACGACCGACGGACGGCTCGATCATCACGGTGAGCCGGTCCCGGACCACTACAAGTGGATCGCACTCTCCAACACGACGCTCGGCGTCCTGATCGCCACGATCAACGCGTCGATCCTGCTGATCTCGCTGCCCGACATCTTCAAGGGCATCGACATCAACCCGCTGCTGCCGAGCAACACGAACTACCTGCTGTGGCTGCTGCTCGGATTCCTCGTGGTGACCGCGGTGCTCGTCGTCTCACTCGGCCGGCTCGGCGACATCTACGGCCGCGCGCGGACGTTCAACCTCGGCTTCGCGGTGTTCACCGTCTTCTCGATCCTGCTGTCGGTGACCTGGATGAAGGGCTCGGACGGCGCCTTGTGGCTGATCATCATGCGGGCATTGCAGGGGGTGGGGGGAGCGATGCTGTTCGCCAACTCCTCGGCGATCATTACCGACGCCTTCCCCGCCAACCAGCGCGGGCTCGCGCTCGGGATCAACGGCGTCGCCGCCGTCGCCGGCTCCTCGATCGGGCTGGTGCTCGGCGGCGTGCTCGCGCCGGTTGCCTGGCGGGCGGTGTTCCTCGTCTCGGTGCCGGTCGGTGTGCTGGGCACGATCTGGGGCTTCGCCAAGCTCCGTGACCTGTCCGAGCGCAAGCCCGCGAAGATGGACTGGTGGGGAAACATCACCTTCGCCATCGGCCTGGTGGCGATCATGGTCGGGATCACGTACGGGATCCAGCCCTACGGCCACCACGTGATGGGCTGGACCAGCCCCAAGGTGATCGCCGAGATCGCCGGCGGGATCGTCATCCTGATCGGCTTCTGCATCATTGAGACGCGCGTCGAGGCGCCGATGTTCCACCTCGACCTGTTCAAGGTGCGCGCGTTCGCCGCCGGCAACCTGGCGTCGCTGCTGTCGGCGATCGGCCGCGGCGGTCTGCAGTTCGTGCTGATCATCTGGTTGCAGGGCATCTACCTGCCGCGCCACGGCTACAGCTTCTCTTCGACGCCCCTGTGGGCGGGTATCTTCCTGCTGCCGCTCGTGGCCGGGATGCTCGTCGCCGGACCGGTCGCCGGCGCGCTCTCGGATCGGATGGGACCCAGGCCGTTCGCGGTCTTCGGGATGCTGGTCGCCGCGGGATCGTTCGTCTTCCTGTGGGCGCTCCCGGTGAACTTCTCCTATCCGGTGTTCGCCACCGCGATCGTCCTCAACGGCCTCGGCATGGGCATCTTCTTCTCGCCCAACCGGGCCTCGATCATGAACTCACTGCCGCCCGACCAGCGGGGCGCCGGGGGAGGGATGGTCGCCACGTTCATGAACTCGGGCGCGGTCCTGTCGATCGGGGTCTTCTTCAGCCTGATGATCATCGGTCTGTCCGGGACGCTGCATGACTCGCTGCTCACCAACCTGCACGCCCACGGCGTCTCCCACGCCGACGCCGCGCGCGCCGCGAATCTGCCGCCGGTGGCCACGCTGTTCGCCGCGTTCCTGGGCTACAACCCGATCAAGACGCTGCTCGGGCCCTCGGCGCTGCACCACCTGCCGGCCGTCCAGCAGCATGCGCTGGTGAGCAAGGGCTTCTTCCCCCAGGTGATCTCGGGGCCGTTCTCGCACGCGCTGGGCGCGGCGTTCGCCTTCGGCCTGGCATCGATGCTGATCGCGGCGTTCGCCTCGGCGATCCCCGCCAAGGGCCAACCGTGGATCGGGATCGGCCGCCGTGGCAACGCCAACGCCCGCCCGCCGGCTGTCGAGGCCACGCCGGAGACGCCCACGGGCACGATCGAGCCGCTGCCCGCCGCGGGCGAGCTGCAGGTCGTCCGCGGCCAGCGAACTCCAGAGCGCTGAGCGCCTTCAGTTGGCTGTCGCGAGGCTGCGGGCGAGCGCCTCGGCGACGTCGACCGCCTCGGCGATCGTCCCGTAGTCGATGTTCTCGGGCGTGTCGCTCATCAGGTGGTAGTTGGAGAGCGCCTTGTGGCGGTTGACCGAGGAGAGCGTCGCCGTCGGGTAGCCGTACCGGCTCGGGATCACCGCGTCGGTCGAGCTGCGTGCGCGGAAGCCGCGCTTGAGTGAGGCCCCGGCGCGCTCGGCGCAGCTCATGACGAGATCGCGGAATCCGCTGTCGTGGTAGTCCTCCATCACCACCGGGCCCTCGCCCTCGAGCATGATCAGCTGCGGCGAGCCGACGGTCTCCAGATTCAGGAACCACGTGCGGTCCGTCGCCAGGCGTGGGAAGTGCTTGCGCGCGAAGGACTGGATGCCGCCCTGGATGACCTCTTCGGCCCCGCAGGAGACGAGCAGGACGCGCAGCCCCGCGACGGGCTCGGCTCGCAGCCGCTCAGCCAGGCCGACGAGGACCGCGACGCCGCTCAGGTTGTCGTTGGCGCCGGGGACGACCGGGCTGCGCGCGATGTCGTGGAAGGCGGCGACCGACAGCACCGTGCCGAACAGCCCCAGACCGGCCAGCCAGCGGCGCTGGGAGACGGCTCCGGCGGCGATCAGGCCGTGAGACGCGAGCGGGCCCCACCAGATCGGCACCGCGGTGTTCGTCCGCTCGATCAGGCCGGGGAAGCGCTCGCCGACCCAGTTCTGCACGCGGTCGTTGAAGATCAGGCCGGTCGGCGCGGCGTCGTGGTGGGCAAGCAGGACGAGCGTGCGGGCGGCCTCCGGCTCGCCCGTGGTGCCGACGACGTTCCAGGTCGGCTCGCGGCGCTGGATCAGGCCGCGCGCCAGCCGCGGGCCGTTGGAGATGTCGTCGATCATCGCGGCGCCGGCCAGAGCCGCCACCGCCGCCGCCGGCGGGCGCAGCGTGCGCGCCGCGAGCGTGGCGATCCCAGCCGCCGTACCCGCGAGCGACAGCCCGCGCATCAGGCCGGCGTAACCCGCCTTGAAGTCGGCATCCTCGACGTCGGCGTCGCAGCCGCACGCGCGCAGCCGGCGCGCGATCCACTCGGCCGCGCGGTGCTCGCCCTCCGAGCCGGCGCGGCGCTCGAAGCCGGCGAGCTCCTCGACCACCTCAGCAAGCACGGGCGCAGCCCCGGCCGTGACGCCGGGCATCGCTCAGGCCCCCTGCAGGTTCTCGAACACCGCTGCCAGTCCCTGGCCGCCGCCGATGCACATCGTCTCCAGCCCGTAGCGGCCGCCGCGACGGCGCAGCTCGCGCAACAGAGTGGTGAGGATCCGCCCGCCCGTCGCTCCGATCGGATGCCCGAGCGAGATCCCGGAGCCGTTGACGTTGACGCGCTCCAGGCCGTCGCGCAGCTCCCAGTTGCGCAGGACCGCGAGCACCTGGGCCGCGAACGCCTCGTTGAGCTCGATCAGCGACATGTCGTCGAGCGACAGGCCTGCGCGCTTCATCACCTTGGCGACCGCAGGCACGGGGCCGATGCCCATCGTCCGCGGGGGCACGCCCGCGCACGCCCAGCCGACCAGCCTGGCGAACGGCTCCAGCCCGAGCTCTGAGGCCTTGGCTTCGTGGGTGACGATGCAGACGGCGGCGCCGTCGTTCTGCCCGGACGCGTTGCCCGCGGTCACCGTCGCCTCGGGATCCTTGCGGCCCATCACCGGCCGCAGGCCGGCGAGGCTCTCCAGCGTGGCGTCCGCCCGCGGATGCTCGTCGCGATCGATCGTCCGGGTGCCGTTCTTGCGGTCCTTGACCTCGACGGCGACGATCTCCTCGGCGAAGGTCCCGTTCTGCTGGGCGGCGACGGCGAGCTGGTGGGAGCGCAGTGCGAGCTCGTCCTGTTCGGCACGCGGGATCGAGTACTCGCGTCGCAGGTTCTCGGCGGTCTCGATCATGCCGCCCGGAACCGGGTGGTTGGCGCCCCCGGCGGTGACCCGGCCGCGGACGAGGCGGTCCTCCAGCATCGCGCCACCGGAGCGCGCGCCCCAGCGCAGCTCGGTCGAGTACAGCTCGGTCTGGCTCATCGACTCCGCTCCGCCGGCGATGATCAGGTCGGCGACGCCGGTCTGGACCTGCATCGCCGCCTCACAGATCGCCTGCAGTCCGGACCCGCAGCGGCGGTCGAGCTGGTAGCCGGGGACCTCGACCGGGAGTCCCGCATCGAGCCCGGCGACGCGGCCGAGCGCGGGCGCCTCGCCGTTGGCATAGCCCTGGCCGAGGATGACGTCGTCGACCGCCTCCGCCGGGACCTGCGTGCGGTCCATCACCGCCTTGATGACGACCGTCGCCAGATCGGTGACCGACACGTCGCGGAACATGCCGCCGAAGCGGCCGACGGGAGTGCGCAGCGGCTCGCAGATCAGCGCGTCGGGCATGGGTTCGCCAGCTTAGAGGGTGTCCACTGGCGGGCGGCGCGCCCGGACGCGTCAGCCGCGCTGGGCCGCCGCCGCGCGCCCCTCGAGCTCGGAGAGCGAGAGTGGGCGAGTGGGTGGCACGTCGATCGCCCGCCGGGTGTCGACGGTGAGCGAGTCGTCGACGTGCAGGAGCTCACCGCAGGCAAGCGGTCGCCAGCCCGGGTCGTCGTCCATCCGCTCGGTCGCGACGATCACCGCCGGACGCTCCGCGAGATCCTCCGATGTCGCCCGGATCCGGCCGCCGCGGGCATGGTCCAGCGACCCGGCGGCGCCGTCGACTGCGGCGGCGCCGCCCGCGGTCCGCTCCAGGACGAACAGGTCATGGACATCGGGGTAGCGCAGCGCCCACAGGCCGGTCGCATCGATCAGGATGAGGTTGATCGCCAGCAGCCGCAGGTTGGCCGCGATCCAGCGCGCCGCCGAGGCGATCCCGTCGCCGACATCGCCCAGCCGCTCGATCTCCCGCGTGATCAGCGCGAACACGCGCTCGGAATCGGTGTCGCCATGCACCCGGCGCAGATCACGACCGAGCTCCCGTTCGAGCGCGTCGAGATCCTCCACCATCCCGTTGTGGGCAAGCAGCCGGCCCTCCTGCTCGAACGGATGGGTGTTCTTTCGCTCGAGCGAGCCCGTCGTCGCGTAACGGACGTGGGCGACGAACGTGCGGGAGCGCACGGCTTGCGCCTCCCGCGCGAACCTGCGGTCATCGTGGGCGGCGAGCGGCTGCTTGGAGACGTGTGGGCGGCCGTCGGGGTCAAACCAGCCCAGGCCCGTCCCGTCGGGCTCGCGCCGGCTCTGCTCCGAGAGCGACTCAGGCGCCTGGAGCAGCCAGAACGTTGCGCCGACCGGAGCTTCGCCCCCGTGCATGCCGAACAGGCGACACATGGCGGTCACCTACCCGCTCCCGCGAGTCCCACCCGCGGTGAAAGGTCTCTCAGGACCGATCCAAATGGCGCCGGGCCGCCATCGCTGTGTCACCATATGCGCATGCGGTATTTGCGCACCGCCTCCACCCGGCGCCTACTGGTCACCATCCTCGGTGCGCTTGGCGCGGCAGCTGCATGCGCCGCGATCGCCGTCGCCGCGACGGGCACCGGGCCGGTGCCGCCGGCGACGACGCTCGCCAACGGGATCCATGCAGCGCTGGGCGCGGGCCGCCAGCACCCCGTGACCGCGGTGAGCGCCGACATCACCTTCACCGACAACCTCATCGACTCAACCGACCTGACCGGCCGGACGGTCGATCCGCTGTTGCAGGGCGCCAGTGGACGGCTGTGGTGGACCTCCGCCGGCCAGTTCCGGCTCGAGCTGCAGTCCGACGACGGCGACGCGCAGATCGTCGTCGATCACGGCTCCTGGTGGGTGTCGGACCCGGTGCAGAACGTCGTCTTCGAAGGGAAGATGGGCGCCGGCGACACCTCGTCGACGGGCTCGGGCTCTCACGGCTCCGGCGCCGGCGCTCGGTCCTCCAGCCATGGCCTCCCGACGATCGCCACCATCCAGACCGAGCTGGCACAGCTCATGCAGCGCTTCAACGTCACCGGACCGACCGCCACCAATGTGGCCGGCCAGCCCGCCTACACCGTGTCCGTCTCGCCCAAGACCTCCCAGGGACTGCTGGGGTCGATCCAGCTCGCCTGGGACGCGAGCCGAGGCATCCCGCTCCAGTTCGAGGTCTATGCCCGCGGCAGCACGACGCCGGTGCTCGGTCTGCAGGCGACCTCGATCTCCTACGGCGCGGTGGCCGCGTCGGTGTTCGACATCGCTCCGCCCGCCGGCGCGCACATCGTCAAGCTCGGCGACTCGAGCGCGACGTCGATGGGGAAGGTCAAGCGGCACAGCAAGCCGGTCTCCGGCACCAAGCGCGTCGCCGCCCGCGTCGGATTCGCCCTTCACCCGCCGGCGACGGTCAACGGCCTTGCGCTGCGCAAGGTCCGCCTGCTCGGGGGTGACTCGGCGCTGCTGCTGTACGGCCACGGGCTCGGGACGATCGCTGCGATCGAGTCAAAGGGGTCCAGTCCCGGCTCGTCGTCCTCTTCGCTGGACGGCATGTCGCTGCCGACCCACTCGGTCGACGGAGCGAGAGCGACCGTCCTCTCCACGCCACTGGGGACCGTCCTGCGGTTCACCAAGGGCGGCGTTGGCTACACGGTCGTCGGCTCGGTGACCGCGTCGGACGCCGAGTCTGCTGCCGGGGCGCTCGCGGCGGGCGGATGACGGACCCGGCCGCGCCGCCCATCGAGGTGCGCGGTCTGGTCAAGCGGTACGGCGCGCTGGAGGCGGTGGCGGGCGTGGACCTCACGGTCAACGCCGGCGACGTCTACGGCTATCTCGGGCCCAACGGCGCCGGCAAGACGACCTCGCTGCGGATGATGCTCGGGCTGATCACCCCGACGGCCGGGACGGTCCGGCTGTTCGGGCGCGATCCGATCACCTCGGTCTCCGCGCTGGAGGGCGTCGCGGGATTCGTCGAGGCCCCGACGTTCTACACGTACCTCAGTGCGCGGCGCAATCTCGAGCTGCTCGCGGGCTACGACGGCGGTGACGCGCGCAGCCGCATCGACGCGGCCCTCGACATCGTCGAGCTCACCGGTCGACAGCGCGACCGGGTCGGCGGCTACTCGCACGGGATGCGCCAGCGGTTGGGGATAGCGGCCTCGCTGCTGCGCAACCCGCGTCTGCTGTTGCTCGACGAGCCCGCCACCGGCCTGGACCCCGGCGGGATGCGCGACATGCGCCGGCTGGTTCGCCGCCTCGCCGACGAGGGCATGACCGTGCTGCTCTCCAGCCACCTGCTCGGCGAGGTCGAGGAGGTCTGCAACCGCGTGGCGATCGTCAGGCGCGGCCGGGTCGTCTACGAGGGCGAGATCGCCGACCTGACACGGGCCGGCGCGGTGCTGCGACTGCGCACCAGCGACGACGCCGTGGCGCTGGCCGTCTGCGAGGCGCAGCCGGGGGTGACGGGCGCACGCAGGGTCCGTGACCACCTCGAGCTGACGGCCTCCGAGCAGGCGGTCGGGCCGCTCTCGCAGGCGCTCGTCGAGGCCGGGGCGCTGATCCACGAGCTCGCCCCGCAATCGGCGACGCTCGAGGATGTGTTCTTCTCGCTCACCGAAGGGCAGGACGCGGAGCCCGCGGGGGTGCCGTGATGTCCGGAGTAGCGACCGTCTATCGCTGGGAGCTCGCCAAGCTGCGCTACCAGAAGCGCACCTACCTCGGCCTGGCGATGGCGGTGCTCGTACCGCTCCTGTTCGTCCTCGCGGTCCACCTGCGCCGCCACCACGAGCGGGGTGGCGGCTTCGCGTTCTCGGACTACGTCGATCGCAGTGGGCTGGCGATCCCGCTCGTCGTCCTGCTGTTCGGCGCGATCTGGCTGTTCCCGCTGATCGCCGCGCTCGTCGCCGGCGACATCGTCGCCTCCGAGGATCAGGGCGGGACCTTGAAGACGATCCTCACCCGCTCGCTGGAGCGCTGGCAGGTCTTCTGCGGCAAGGGACTGATCGCGATGACCTACGCGGCGGTGGCGACGTTCGTGTGCGTCACCGTGGGGGTGGTGGCCGGCTCGCTGCAGTCGGGCTTCAACCCGCTCCAGAGCCTGTCGGGGACGATCGTCTCCGCGCCGCGGGCCCTGCTGCTGGTCTACGTCAGCTTCGCGGTGTACCTGATCCCGATCGTGGCGGTGGTGTGCATCGGGCTGATGCTCTCCACGGTGACCCGCAACAGCGCGGCAGCGGTCGTCGGCACGCTCATGCTGTCGATCATCTTCCAGCTCATCGGGATCCTCCCGGGGCTCACGGCGCTCCAGCCGTACCTGCTCTCGACGCAGTTCAACGCCTGGCAGGGGTTGCTGCGCACCCCGATCGATACCGAGCCGATCGTGCGCGCCGCGTGGGTCTGCGCGATCTACGCGGTGCTGTCGCTCGGTAGCGCGTTCATCGTCTTCGTCCGGCGCGACGTCAACGGCTGACGGCAGCGCGGCTCCCGGGCGGCTCAGGTGATGCCGAGCATCGCGCCGACCGACTCCTCGGGGACCGGCTGGCTGAACAGGAAGCCCTGAGCGCCGTCGCAGCCCAGCTCGCGCAGCCGCGCGAGCTGGAGGTCGGTCTCCACGCCCTCGGCGACGACGCTCAGCCCGAGCGTGTGGCCGAGCTCGACAACGGCTCCGATGAGCGCGGCGCCCTCCTGGTCGTCTCCCAGCTCGGTGACGAATCGGCGGTCGATCTTGAGCATGTCGATGGGCAGCTCGGTCAGGTTCCCGAGCGAGGAGCGCCCGAGAGCGAAGTCGTCGATTGCGATGTTCACGCCGAGATCGGCGAGCTCGGCGACCACGCCCGGATCGAGCCGGCCGTCGAGGAGCGCGGCGGCGGAGATCTCTAGCCAGAGCACGCTGGGGTCGTCGCCTGATCGCTCGATCGCCCAGGCGAGCCGGCTGGGGAAGCCGGGATCGGCGAGCTGCTGGGCCGAGACGTTGACCGAGATCGAGACGCCGGGCCGCGCCTGGCGCCACTCCCGGATCTGGTCGAGCGCCTGCTCGATCACCCAGTCGCCGATCGCCCCGATCAATCCGCTCTCCTCCGCGAGCCCCAGGAACTGGGCCGGCTCCAGCAGACCGCGCCGCGGGTGGTGCCAGCGGACGAGCGCCTCGAACCCGATCAGACCGGTCTGCCCGCTGATCGTCACCCGCGGCTGGTAGTGGACGCGCAGCTGGCCACGGTCCAGCGCCTCGCGCAGCTCGGTCACCGCCTGATCAGTCACCCGTGCGCTCGCGGGCACGCGACCGAAGTCGACGACGGTCGGGGTCGCCAGCTCATCGTGGACAGGGGCCTCTGCGGCGGCGTCCCGATCCTCCTCGGCCAGCATCACTCCGGCGCCGGGGCGGTCCCTGAGGTCGCCGAACCGCGGCTCGGCGAGCTGCTGCTCCCGGGGTCGGTCGAGGGGGGGCTCGGCAGGGGCGGCGCTCGCAAGGGACGGCCAGTTGCGATCGCCGGGCTCGGTCCGGTCGCCGGAGAGCTCCGCGCGGCCGCCGCCGAGCCGCTTGGCGCGATACATCGCGCCGTCGGCATCACGCAACGCCTCGTCAAGTGAGATCGCCGGGTCGTCGAGCATCGTGATGCCGATCGACACCGCGATCGAGACCTCGTGGCCCGAGTCCTCGAGCGCGATCGGCTCGGCCGCGGCCTCCGCGATGCGCTGGGCGATCGCCATCGCTTCGGCCTCGCCGGAGAGCCCTTCGAACAGGAACGTGAACTCGTCGCCGCCGATGCGCGCGACCGTGTCCATCGGACGCAGCAGCGCCGTGAACCGGTCGGAGAGCCGGTGCAGCACATCGTCGCCGGTCGAGTGACCGAGCGTGTCGTTGACCTCCTTGAACGAGTCGAGGTCGAGGAACATGACCGCGGGCGCCAGCCCGGTGCGCTGAGAGCGGTCGAGCGCGACGCTCACGCGGTCGCGGAACAGGAGCCGGTTCGGCAGCCCGGTGAGCGGATCCTGCAGTGCGCGCCGCGTCAGCCTGACCTCGGCGCGCTTGCGCTCGATCGCGTACCGCACGCAACGGGCCAGCAGCGCGGGATGCAGCTCGGAGGCCGACAGGTGATCCTGGGCGCCGGCCTGCACTGCGCTGACGCCGACCGACGCGTCCTCGCCGTCGGAGAGCACCAGGATCGGCGCGGACGGGGCGGCGGCCGCCAGCTCGCGCAGCGGCGCGAGCGGGTCGTCGGCGCCCGTGAGCGTCAGCAGCACGCAGGTGTCCCCATGGTCCGACAGCTCCTGGACGGCGTCCGGGATGCACGGCGCCTGCGTGATCAGCAGGCCCTGCGGCCAGGCTGCGCGCAGCATCTCCACGATCTTCGTCGCCGCCCGAGGATCCTCCCCGACCAACAACACCCGGGAGGCCCGGGTCGGCTGAGCCCCTTCGTCCGACAGCACCTGGTCAAACCTCCGTGTCAGAGCAGGGGACGATTTTAGTAGGGATTGGACAGTTTGCGGAAGGTCCGCCGACCGATTCAGTGGTTTCAACGGATACGCGCGGCGCGAGACGGTCCGGCGCTCAGTCGGCCGCCGGGGCTCGAGGCTCCGCCGGCAGGCCCGCATCGGGCTCTCCCGGACCGAGCGCGACCTGCCACCAACCGACGTCCCACCAGCGTCCGAGCTTGAAGCCGATGTTGCGGTAGACGCCCACCAGCTCGAAGCCCAGCGACTCGTGCAGCGCCACGCTCGCGGGGTTGGGGAGCGCGATACCCGCACACGCCACCCGGAACCCCTGGCCGGCGAGGCGATCCAGCAGCGCCTCGTAGAGCGAGCGCCCGACCCCTCGCCGGTGGTGCTCGGAAGACACATATACGGAGACGTTGGTCGCCCAGCGGTAGGCGGAGCGCTCGCGATGCAGAGAGCCATAGGCATACCCTGCGACCGAGCCGTCGAGCTCTGCCACGAGCCACGGCCAGCCTCGGCGGGTGGCGGTGATCCGGGTCGCCATCTCGCTGTCGTCGGGTGCGACATCCTCGAACGACGCGGCGCCACCGCGCACCGAGACGGCGTAGATCGCCGCGCACGCCGCCGCGTCCCGGGCTGGTTCGGCGTCACGAATCAGCATCCGCGGCAGGTTAGGGCCGGTGGGCGTCAGCGGTGATATGAATCCCGGCATGTCAGCGACGATCATCGACGGGAAGTCGATCGCCCAAGCGGTCCGAGAAGAGGTGCGCGACGAGATCGCCGCATGGGTGCAGAGCGGCGGCCGGCGCCCCGGCCTGGCCACGGTGCTCGTCGGCGACGATCCCGCGTCCGCGGTGTACGTGGCCGGCAAGCAACGGGCATGTGCGGAGGTCGGGATCGAGGGGTTCTCCCACGAGCTCGCGGCCGATGCCCCCGAGCAGCAGGTCGTCGACCTGCTCGGCGAGCTCGCCGCCGATCCCGCGGTCTCCGGGATCCTGCTGCAGCTGCCGACCCCCGACCACATCGACGGACCGCATCTGACGACTCTGATCCCGGCCTCCAAGGATGTCGATGGGCTGACGCCGGTCTCGACCGGGTTGCTCGCGAAGGGGCTCCCGGGGCTACGCCCCTGCACCCCTGCGGGGGTGATCGAGCTGCTGCGGCGCCACGAGGTGGCGATGCAGGGTGCCGAGGCGGTCGTCGTGGGGCGTTCGGATCTCGTCGGGAAGCCCGTCGCGGCGCTGCTGCTCGCCGAGAACGCGACGGTCACGATCTGCCACTCCCGTACGCGCGACCTGGGCGAGGTCTGCCGCCGCGCCGACGTGCTGATAGCGGCGGTGGGGCGTCCCCGCATGATCCAGGGCGACTGGGTCAAGCCCGGCGCGACGGTGATCGACGTCGGCATCAACCGCACCGACGACGGACTGGTCGGCGACGTCGACTTCGATCCGGCCGCCGAGGTCGCCGGTCTGATCACGCCTGTGCCGGGTGGCGTGGGACCGATGACGATCGCGATGCTGATGCGCAACACGCTGGAGGCGGCTCGCGCCGTCGCACCGTCGTAGCCCACCGCTCCGGGCGGCCGATCCGGTCGTCCGGATCGCGTAGGAAATCTGACACGACGTCAGAATTCCCGCGGACTCCCTGCTGCTCAGGCCCCGGTCTTCCTTTATAGAAGGCGGGAAACGGGTAGCGAAAGCAGGTGGAGCCGAGTGGTGAGAAGTCCTTCATGCGTGGAGGTGATGATGGGGGAAGCAGCCAGCGCACTCGCGCCTGATGTGAGGACGTCGCTCGTGGACGGCGCTGAGCGGGCCGTCCGGCGGTGGCTGACACCCGGTCGTTTCCGCCCCGGCGATCGGCTGCCGCCCGAGCAGGAGCTCGCCGGGATGCTCGGCGTCTCGCGCGGCACGCTGCGCACCGCGCTGCGCCGGCTGGAGGAGGCGGGCGAGATCGTGCGGCGTCAGGGCAGCGGCACGTTCGTCGGCTCGATGGGGCCGCCCCGAGGGGTCGTGTCCGGAGCCCTGCGCGTCGACTCGTACTGGTTCGGGGTCGCCTCCGGGTACTCGGTCCGGGATCTCACGCTCGAGCTGGGGGATGCCGGCGAGGCCGCCGGGCGGGCGCTCGAAATCGACGCCAACCAGCGCACGACCCACTTCTGGCGCACGGTCACGACCGGCGACAGGGTGATCGCGCTCGCCGAGGACGTCTACCACCCGTCGGTGATGCTCCCCGACCCGCCGGAGCTCCGCGAGATGCTGACCAGGCCGATGACGTCGTGGGACGTGCTGGCGACCACCTCGACCCCGCCGGCGATCTCGAGCACCCGCATCACGCCATTGCTGCTGACGCCGTTCGACGAGCTCGGAAAGCGGCTCGAGCTCCGCGCGCCCACGGCGTGCCTCGCGCTGGAGGAGCTCGCCTGCAGCGAGCGCCGCGAGCCGCTGCTCTGGTCCTGGGACATCGTCCTGCCGGGGGGCTTCGAGATCGAGGTCCTCCAGTCAACGTCCACGGTCCGCCCGGACCGGGTGGCGGGGGCGCTGGGCGAGCCCGTGGTCGACTGAGAGCGCGCTCTGCTGGGCTGGGCGCCCAGCCTGAGCGGCTCAGGGTCGTTCGCCGGCCAGCGCGAGTGCCTCGCGCGTGCGGTCGGTGATGACCGCCTCCACGCGCGGGTCGGCGAGCAGGGTCCGCAGCAGCCGGGGCTCGTTCACCGTCCACACCCACGCCGGCAGTCCGCGCCGCGCCGCGAACTCAAGCAGCCCGGTGCGGGCGAGCGTCGTGTGCAGCGCCAGGAAGTCCGGTGTGACCTGCGCGACCCGTCGCTCGAGCGTCCGCGCGGGCCGGCGGGCCGCCAGCAGCAGCCCGGTGCGCGCCTCGCCCACGGCGGCTCGGACCTGGGGGAGGACCGCGTCGAGAAACGAGGTGACGACGTAGCGGTCCGGTGTGAGATGACGCGCGACGGTCGCCATCGTGTCGGCGACGTATCCGTCCTCCTTGAGCTCGAGGTCGACGAGCGCCCGTTGGGACGCGAGCGCCGCCAGCACCTCGTCGAGGCCGGGCGCCTGGCCGGGCGGCAGCCGCTCACGCACCTGCTCGGCGCTGAGCCTGGCGACCGGGGTGACGCCGACGCGCTGGTCGTGGACGACGACGAGCCGGCCGTCGGCCGTCCGGCGCACGTCGAGCTCGATCCCGTCGGCGCCGAGCTCGATCGCGCGCTCGAAGGCCGCGATCGAGTTCTGGGGCTCGGGGTCCCAGGCCCCGCGGTGGGCGATGACCAGTGGTCGGCCGGTCCCGCGCGAGCGGCCGGTCTCGGGCGAGCGGCCGGTGGCGGGCGAGCGGCCGGTGGCGGGCGAGCGGCCGGTGGCGGGCGAGTGCCCGGTGTCGGGCGAGCGGCCGGTGTCGGGCGAGCGGCCGGTGGCGGGCGAGTGCCCGGTCGCCCCGGGGGCAGCGGGCGCGGCGGGAGCTTGCGGCACCTGCCTGCGGGGCCCTCCGGCGATCCGCAGGTCCTCGCCTCCGACCGCGACCACATCCCCGTCGTGCAACTGGCGCCCCCGGCGGCTCTCGGACTCGCCGTTGACCAGCGGCTGCATCTGCTCGTCGGCGAGCAGGGCCTTGGCCTCGGAGCCGCTGGCGACGACGCCGGCCAGCTTGAGCAGCTGGCCCAGCCGGATCGTGTCGCCGCGGATCGGGATCTCGCGCATGTCCCTCAGGATGACGAGGATCGCTCGTGACCGCGGACCGGTGGCGTCAGGCGGCGCGGCGCTCGGGCCGCCCGCGCTCGCGATAGAGCTCGCGCTTGGCCTCCAGCAGCCGGACGTCGGCCATGTCGATCAGCTCACCCGGCTCGGCGCCGTCATCGGGGAACACGGCCGCGCCGACGCTTCCCCGCACGTGCTGCATCCCCGCGGTCACGCCGCGGATGGCCGCGGTGACGCGGTCACACAGCGGGCCCGCGCCCTCGAGGTCGGTGTCCGGCGCGAGCACGCAGAACTCGTCGCCGCCGAAGCGGGCGACCGTGTCCTGGCCGCGCATCGCCTGAGCAAGGGCGGCTGCGACGTCGCGCAGCAGGTCGTCGCCGGCTGCGTGGCCGAAGCGGTCGTTGACCTGCTTGAAGCCGTCGAGGTCGACCATCACCACCGCGAACGGGCGCTCGGCACGCCGATGGCGGGCGATCTCGTGGTCGGCGGCGACGAGCAGCGCCCGGCGGTTGGCCACGCCCGTGAGCGGATCGGTGAGCGCGAAGTCGCGCAGCCCGTCACGATCGCGCTCGAGCGCGGAACGGACGACCTGCAGGACTGCCAGGGAGGCGGCCGGGACGGCGATCGCGGCCCACCACACCGGCGGATTGGAGGAGTCGAACCGGGCGGCCGCCAGCGCGGCCGCCACCACCACCCCGGCCGCGAGCGCGGAGTTGCGCGGCGATCCGCAGACCGAGGCTGCCGCAAGCGCCACCGGGATGCACATCCAGTAGGTGTCCCTGTCGCCGGTCAGCGCGATCAGCGCCGCCACGACCGCTGCCGCAGCGGCGACGGCAAGCCCGATCTGCCCGGGCGCGAGGTCCTCGACGGGCCCCCGGCGGGGGGTCCGGGGTGCGGGCGTCCTGGGGGACGGCCGCCGGGAGGCCGTGCGGGCAGGGGGGCCCGGACGGCGACCGGGGGCGGATTCCGGGCGGCGGCCGGCCATACGGGAACGGATAGTCCCATTCGTCCCGGACGGCAGCCTGTCGCCGGAACTCCCGCCGCGGTCAGGAGATCATGCCGCCGAGCTGCCCGCCGGTGACCCCCAGCGCCTGTCCGGTGATGTAGTCGGCCCAGGGGGTGCAGAGCAGGAAGACGCCACCGGCTGCCTCCTCGGGCGTCCCCGGCCGCCCGAGCGGGATCAGCGAGGTCGCGATCTGGCGGACCTGGTCGGGCATTCCGAGCTGGATCGTCTCCCCGCCGATCTCCATCGTGTTGTCGCTCGCGTTGGTCTGCGTGAGGCGGGTGTCGATATAGCCGAAGAACACGGCGTTGACGTTGACCTTGAACTGGCCCCACTCCTTGGCCAGCGTCTTGGTGAGGCCGATCACCCCCGCCTTGCCGGAGGCGTAGTTGGCCTGGCCGGAGTTGCCGAACGTGCCCGTCACCGAGGAGATGTTGACGATCTTGCGGAACACCTCGACGCCCTGCTCGCGTTCGCGCTTGGCGGGCTCGCGGAAGTGCGGCGCGACCGCCCGGCACATCCGGAACGGCACCACGAGATGGATGTCGAGCATCCGCTGAAACGCCTCGTCGCTCATCTTGTGGATGACCCCGTCGAGCGTGTAGCCGGCGTTGTTGACGAGAATGTCGACCCGTCCCCATTCCTCGACGACGCGGGCGACGAGTGCGTCCGGCGCCCCCGGGGCGGTGAGGTCGGCGGCGAACGGGAGCGTCTCTCCGTCGATCTCGGCGGCCGTCTGCGCGGCAAGGTCACCGTCGAGGTCGTTGATCAGCACCTTCGCGCCGTGCCCGGCGAGCAGCTCGGCGGTGGCGCGGCCGATCCCGCGGGCCGATCCGGTGACGATCGCGACCTTCTCGTCCAGCAGTGCCATGTCTCTCCTCCGTGTCGAGTCCGAGTCCGCGGCGGATCTTGACAGCGCGCGGAGGGAGCGCCTGGGTGGACCGCGCGGGGTGGACCGCCGGTGACCGCGAGCGGACCGCGCGGGCGGGAGGCGTTGGCGGATAGCCTCCCGGCGATGAACGCTCGCGACTGGCTGGCCCGCTATGCCGACGCGCTCGGGGTGGACTCACCGAGCGAGGAGGAGATCGACCGGCTGCTCGCGCTCGCGGGCATCGCCGCGCATTCCTCGGAGCGCATCGCCGCCCCGATCGCCTGCTGGCTGACGGCGCGCGCGGGCACCGACCCCGAAGAGGCGATCGCCCTCGCGAAGCGGATCGGCGGCGGCAATGACTGAGCACGACCTCGTCCTGTTCGGCGCCACCGGGTTCACCGGGGGTCTTGTCGCCGAGCATCTCGCCCGCCGGGCCAATGCGGACGGCGGATCGCCGACGCGCTGGGCGATCGCGGGGCGCAACCTCACGTCGCTGGCGGCCACGCGTGAGCGCCTGACCGCGATCGACCCCGCGCTCGCCGAGCTTCCCCTGCTCCAGGCCGATGCCGGCGATCCCGCGTCACTCACACAGCTCGCTCAGTCCACGCGCGTGCTGGCGACGACCGTCGGGCCCTACATCCACTACGGCGAGGGCCTGGTGGCCGCGTGCGCGGCGGCCGGCACCGACTACGTCGACCTCACCGGCGAGCCCGAGTTCGTCGACACGATGTGGGTGCGCCATCACGAGCAGGCCGAGCGCAGCGGTGCCCGGATCGTGCACTCCTGCGGCTTTGACTCGATTCCCCACGATCTCGGAACGCTGTTCACGGTCGACCGGCTGCCGGAGGGAGAGCCGCTCGCCGTCGAGGAGTTCGTGCAGGTGGGGGCGACGTTCAGCGGCGGCACCTACCACTCGCTGATCCATGGGTTGAGCCGGGCGCGGCCGACGATCGCGGCTTCCACCCAGCGCCGGCGGCTGGAGCAGCGTCCGACCGGCCGGCGGGCCGGGGCGATCCGCACGCCGCTGCGGCCCAACCCGGTGGGGCAGGGCTGGGCGCTCACCGCTCCGACGATCGACGTCGACACCGTGCTGCGCTCCGCGCGGGCACTCGATCGTTACGGCCCGGACTTCCGTTACGGCCTCTCGTTCGTCACCCGGCGGGTGACCGGCGCGGCGGCGATCGCCGGCGGTCTCGGGGTGCTGGCGGTGCTCGCCCAGGTGCCGCCGGTCCGGAGCGCGCTGCTGCGGCTCAAGGATCCCGGCGATGGCCCAGACGCCGCGCGCCGCGAGCGCTCCTGGTTCACCGCGCGCTTCACCGGCCGTGTCGGAGCCGAGTCCGAGCCGAGGGTGGTCTGCGAGGTCCGCGGCGGCGACCCGGGCTATGGCGAGACCTCCAAGATGCTCGCCGAATCCGCGCTGTGCCTTGCTCACGACGAGCTTCCGGAGACCCGCGGGATGGTCACACCGGCGGTCGCGATGGGCCAGGCGCTGATCGACCGGCTCTCCCAGGTCGGGATGGTGTTCGAGCAGGTCAGCGGGCGATGACCGACCTGCGTGCCGACGGGTACGCCGCGATCGACTGGGCCGCCGGCTATCTGGAGCGCGTCGGGGATCTGCCGGTGCTCGCCCAGGTCGCGCCCGGCGAGATCCGCGCCAGGCTCGGAGCGCATCCGCCCGAGGATCCCGAGCCGTTCAGCAGCGTCCTGCGCGATATCGACGAGATCATCGTGCCGGGGACGACCCACTGGCAGCATCCGCGCTACTTCGCCTACTTCGCCGCCGCCAGCGCGCCCCCGGCGATCCTCGCCGAGCTGATCGCGGCCACGCTGAACTCAGTCGCGATCCTGTGGCGCACCGCGCCTGCGTCGACCGAGCTCGAAGGGCTGGTGGCCGACTGGGTCGCGGAGCTGATCGGACTGCCCTCCGGATGGCACGGCCACATCGAGGACTCCGCCTCGACGTCGACCCTCGCCGCCGCCATCGCGGCCCGCCACGCGACGGGCCGCTCGGAGCTCGTCTGCTCCGAGCAGGCGCACTCGTCGGTGGCCAAGGCGGCGAAGATGCTCGGGATGGGGGTGCGAACTGTCCCGGTTGATGACGCGTTCCGCCTCGTCCCGGCGGCGCTCGGCGACCTGAGCGAAGCGGCGATGGTGGTCGCCACCGTCGGCACGACCGCCTCCACGTCGGTCGACCCGGTGGGGCCGATCGCCGACGAGTGCGAGCGCGCCGGTGCGTGGCTGCATGTCGATGCCGCCTACGCGGGCTCGGCGATGGTCTGCCCGGAGCTGCGCGGCGGTTTCGCCGGGGTGGAGCGGGCCGACTCGCTGGTGCTCAACCCGCACAAGTGGATGCTCGTCCCCAACGACTGCTCGCTGCTCTACAGCCGCCGCCCCGAGGACCTGCGCGCCGCCTTCAGCCTGGTGCCCGAGTACCTGCGCACACCCGACGCCGAGGACGCGCTCTCGCTCTCGGAGTACGGCCCGGCGCTCGGCAGGCGCTTTCGCTCACTGAAGCTGTGGGCGGTCCTGCGCTGCTACGGGCGCTCGGGCCTGCAGGCTCACATCCGGTCCGGGATCACGCTGGCGCAGCGGTTTGAGTCGCTCGTCATGGCCGAGCGGGGCTGGGAGCTGTGCGCTCCGCGGCCATTCTCCGTCGTGTGCTTTCGCGCGCCCGGCGATGATGCGCGCAACGCGGAGCTGCTGCGGCGCGTCAACGCGACCGGCGAGATCTTCATCTCGCACGCGGTGCTCGGCGGGCGCTACGTGCTGCGGCTGGCGGTCGGTGGGATGTTCACCGGCGAGCAGGACATCGACCGCGCCTGGGCGGTCCTGCGCCAGGCCGAGTCCGAGCTCCCCCCGGAGGTGTCTCGTCTTGCACCCGCTCCGGGTGGAAATCGAGACACCGGCGCCGGCGGGGATGCCTAGCGCAGCTGCGCGGAGCTCAGGCCCAGCAGCTGACGCGCGACGATCAGCAGCTGGATCTGCTGGGTGCCCTCGAACAGGTCGAGGATCTTCGCGTCACGGGCCCACTTCTCCAGCAGCTCGCCCTCGCCCAGACCGGCGGCGCCGCACAGCGCCACGCAGCGCAGCGCGACATCGGTGCCCATGCGACCGGCCTTCGCCTTGGCCATCGAGGCCTGCAGCGAGTTCGGGACCTTGTTGTCGGCCATCCAGGCTGCCTGCAACGTGAGCAGCCGCGCGGCCTCCCAGTCGGCCTCCATCGCGATGAACTCGGCGGCGGCGGCCGTCTGGAGGTTCGGCGGGGCGTCGTAATCGATCTCGACGCCCGCCTCGGCGAGGATCTCACGCGTCCGCTCCAGGCACGCCCGGGCGACGCCGACCGCCATCCCCGCCACCAGCGGCCGGGTGTTGTCGAACGTCTTCATCACCCCTGCGAAGCCCTGCTTGGCCTCTTGGACCTCGGGTGAGCCGAGCAGGTTCTGCTTGGGGACGCGGCAGTCCTGGAGCACGAAGTTGGCGGTGTCGGAGGCACGGATCCCGAGCTTGTGCTCGAGCCGGTCGAGCTTGAGGCCGGGGTTGTCACGCTCCACCACGAAGGATTTGATCGCGCCGCGTCCGGCGGAGCGGTCAAGCGTCGCCCAGACGACGATCAGCTCGGCGCGATCGCCGCTGGTGACGTAGATCTTCTCGCCGTTGAGGACGTACTCCTCGGTGGCCTCGTCGTAGACCGCGGTGGTCCGGATCGCCGCGGAGTCCGAGCCGGCTTCGGGCTCGGTGATCGCCATCGCGGCCCACTTGCCGCCGAAGCGCTTCATCTGCTCGTCGTCGGCGACGGCGGCGATCGCGGCCTGCCCGAGGCCCTGGCGCGGCATCGCGAGCAGCATTCCGACGTCGCCCCAGCACATCTCGATCAATCCCAGGAGGGTCGCCATGTTCGTCCCGTTGCGGGTCGAGTCGGTGCCCGGCGACGATCCGTTGGCCGTGTGGCCGCCGCGTGAGCCGGTGCCGCTCGCGCCGGCGCCGTTCATCTGGCCGCCCTCGTTCATGCCGTCGATCAACGCCGCCAGCATGTCGAGCTCCTTGGGGCGCTCGTGCTCGGCGGTGTCGTAGTGACGGGAGTTCGGGCGAAGCACCTCGGCTGCGGCCTGGTGGGCCTGAGCGATCAGCTGGTCGAACTTCTTGGGGACCTCGAGGTTGATGGTCACACCAACAGCCCGCCTTCCATGACCCCGGCGGCGCGCAGGTCGCGATACCAGCGCTCGACCGGGTGCTCCTTGGTGTAGCCGTGCCCGCCCAGCATCTGGACGGCGTCGGAGCCGAGCTGCATACCGCGGCCGATGAGCAGACGACGGGCGATCGCGACCTCGCGGTGGAACGGCAGGTCCTGGTCGACGCGGGCGGCGGCGCGGTAGGTGGCCAGCCGCAGCCCCTCGAGCTCGATCGCCATGTTGGCGACCGTGAACGCGACCGCTTGGCGGTTGACCACGGGCTCGCCGAACGCCTGGCGGGACTTGACGTACTCGCCGACGTAGTCGAGCGCCGCCTGGCCGGTGCCGATCGCCAGCGCACACCAGGCGAGGCGGCCGAGCGCGACGCAGTCCGCGTACGCCTCCGGCGCGCCCTCGCCGAGCAACGCAGCCGCCGGGACCTCGACGTCGTGAAGGGTCAGGCGTGCGGTCGCTGCGGCGCGGACGCCAATCCCCGGATCGGGCTCGACGGTCATGCCCGAGGTTCCGGGCTCGACGATGAACAGGCCGGGGGTGCCGGCCGGCAGCTGCGCGGCGACGACGAACAGCTCGGCGTCGGCCGCACGCGGCACGAGCGCCTTGACGCCGTCGAGCGTGTAGCCGCCGGGAACCGAGCGGGCGCGCGTCCCGAGCGAGAACGGGTTGAACAGCGGCTCGGGCTCCATCAGCGCCAGCGCGGCGGCGGGCACATCCTCGGAGACGAACGGGGGCAGGTAGGTCGCCTGCTGATCCCCGTCGCCCCACAGCGAGATCGCGGTCGAGACGGCGGCCGGGGCAAGGCAGGCGGCCGCTATGCCCATGTCACCCCGGGCGAGCGCCTCGGCCATCAGCACGGTCGTGGTCGCCGACCGGTGCTCTACGGCGCCGCCGAGCTGTTCGGGCACGCCGATCATCGTCAGCCCGAGCTCGTTGGCCTGGCTGAGCAGATCATCCGGCGCGGCGCACGCCGTGTCGGCCTCTGAGGCGGCGGGCCGCAGACGGTCGATGGCGAACTCGCCGACCGAGTCGCGCAGCATCCGCTGCTCGTCGTCGGGGGTGATGTCGAACAGCTTGGGACGCCGCGGGCCGCTGATGCGCGGCTGGCGAGCCGGGGCCGTGAGCCGCTGGGCGGCGACGAACGTGCGGCCCGCCGTCGTGGCGGTGCGGGCGCCGCCCCGGCTCACGTCGCGGATCAGGCGCTCGGCCGAGGCGCGCCAGCCGAGACGGTCCAGCGCGTCGGAGGAAGCGACGCGGTTGAGCGCGCGGAGGCTCACCGCCATCGTCCGTTCCACGAGGGTCTGTGCCATCGGCGGGTACCGTAGCACGAAACGTTGTGACATCGGGTGATGTCATCGTCTGTGAGGGTCCTCATCGTCTGACGAGGGTTCTTATTGCTACCTGACGCCTGGTCCGCCATTCTCGAGTGGTGCGCGTGTTGATCGCGGAGGACGAAGTGAGGCTGGCCGACGCGATCGCGCGTGGGCTGCGCCGCCAGGGCATCGCGGTCGATCTGGCGGCGGACGGAGAGTCGGCGCTCGCCAAGGCGCGCATCGTCCGGTACGACGTGCTGGTGCTCGATCGAGACCTTCCGCGTCTGCACGGCGACGCGGTCTGCCGCGCCGTCCGTGACGAGCGGCCGGAGGCGGGGATCCTGATGCTCACCGCCGCCGGAACGCTCGAGGACATGGTGGAAGGGCTCTCGCTCGGCGCCGACGACTATCTGCCCAAGCCGTTTCGCTTCGCCGAGCTGGTGGCGCGGATCCACGCGCTCGCCCGCCGCGCGGCGCCGAGCCGGCCGCCGGTGCTCCACCACGGGAACATCGAGCTCGACCCGGCACGCCGCCGGATCACCCGCGGCGGCGAGGAGATCACGCTCGCCCGCAAGGAGTTCGCGGTGCTCGAGACGCTGATGAGCGCCGAGGGCGCGACCGTCTCGGCCGAGGAGCTGCTCGAGCGGGTCTGGGACGAGCACGCCGACCCGTTCACCAACGTCGTGCGCATGACCATCATGACGCTGCGCCGCAAGCTCGGCGAGCCGGCCGTCGTGCAGACCGTGATCGGCGTCGGATACCGGATGGCGTGATGGGGCGCGTCGCGAAGGTGCTCCGCGACCCGGCGAGCCTGCGGCGCCTCACGCGGCGCACGATCCGGCTGCGGCTCACCGCGCTGTATGGATCGGTTTTCCTGCTGTCGAGCGCCGGCCTGCTCACCGTCGGCTACCTGGTCGTGCGCTCGACGCTGCGCACCCATCACCCGCTGACCGACGCGCTGCGTCGCCTCGGCTTTCACCCGCGCTCGGAGTACGACCTCGGCTTCCGCCCCGGCACCCATAACGCCAGGCTGGTGCACGCGGTCGAGGTCAACATCATCAACGGGACACTTCACCGGCTGCTGTTCGAGTACCTCGCCGCGCTGCTGGTCACCACCGCGATCTCGGTGGTCACCGGGTGGCTGCTGGCGGGCCGCGCGCTCGCGCCGCTGCGCAAGATCACGGCCACGGCGCGCCGGGTCTCGGGCGAGAACCTCGGGGAGCGGATCGCGCTGCAGGGCCCTCCGGACGAGCTCAAGGAGCTCGCCAACACGTTCGACAGGATGCTCGAGCGCCTTGACGGCGCGTTCGAGAGCCAGCGCCACTTCGTCGCCAACTCCTCGCACGAGTTGCGCACGCCGCTGGCGATCATGCGCACCGAGGTCGACGTCGCGCTCGCCGACCCCGACGCGTCCGTCGAGGAGCTGCGAGCGATGGGGGAGGCGGTGCGCGACACGGTCGACCGCTGCGAGAGCCTGATCGCCAGCCTGCTGGTGCTGGCCCGCAGCGAGGCGACGACCGGCCACGAGGAGCCGGTGAATCTCGCCGAGCTCGCCGGCGACTGCATCACCGACCTGTCAAGGCGCGCCAAGGAGGCGCAGGTCGAGATCCGGACCGACCTGCAGGAGGCCTGGATCGATGGGGACCCGAGCCTGATCGAGCGGATGGTCGCCAACCTGATCGACAACGGCATCCGCCACAACGAACAGGGCGGCTGGCTGTCGGTGACCACCGAGACGCGCGACCGGCGCGTGCTGCTGCGAGTCGCCAACGGCGGCGAGCGGATCGAGCCGGAGGCGGCTGCCGAGCTCGCCGAACCGTTCCGGAGGCTGTCACGCACCGTCCAGGGGTTCGGTCTCGGGCTGTCGATCGTGCAGGCGATCGCAGCCGCCCATCGCGGCGATGCGGTGCTCGACCCGCGCGCCGAGGGCGGCCTCGAGGTGACGGTCGCGCTGCCACCGCGTCCAGGCGGACGAGGACTGCCGCCCACCCGGGCCCGGCCCGCGTCGGGTGTGCCCGGCGCGCGCGTCTGAGCGCTCAGCCGGGGAGTGCGACCGAGTAGCTCGCCTCGGTCGCCTGAGCCACTTGATCGGCGGTCACGCCGTCCTGGAGCTCGATCAACCGCATCTCCCCGCTCTCGAACTCGAACACGGCGAGGTCGGTGATCAGGCGGTTGACGACGGCCTGGCCGGTGAGCGGAAGCGTGCACTCGGTCTTGACCTTGGAGGAGCCGTCGCGGGTGAGATGCTCCATGATCACGATCACGCGCTTGGCGCCCTGGACGAGGTCCATCGCGCCGCCCATGCCCTTCACCATCTTGCCGGGCACCATCCAGTTGGCGAGGTCCCCGGTCTGGGAGACCTCCATCCCGCCGAGGATCGCGAGGTCGATGTGGCCGCCGCGGATCATCCCGAAGGACTCGGCGCTGTCGAAGTAGGAGGCGCCCGGGACCGCGGTGACGGTCTCCTTGCCGGCGTTGATGAGATCCGGGTCCGCGTGGCCCTTGGCGGGATAGGGGCCGATGCCGAGCAGCCCGTTCTCGGACTGCAGCATCACGTCGCGCTGGTCCATGGCGGTGTCGGCGAGCAACGTCGGCAGCCCGATCCCGAGGTTGACGTTCATGCCGTCGCGGATCTCCTTGGCGGCGCGGGCGATGATCCGCCGGCGGGCCGCGCGGGCGGCGGCCTTGGGGTCGGGCTGGGGGTCGGGTTGGGGCTCGGGCTGAGCCTCGGTTGGCGGTTCGGTGGCCATCAGTCCTCCCGCTCGACCAGGCGCTCGATGCGCTTCTCGTAGGGGCCGGTGACGACGATGCGCTGCACGTACAGGCCGGAGGTGTGGACCTGGTCGGGCTCGAGCTCGCCGATCCCGACGAGCTCCTCGACCTCGACGATCGTCGTGCGGCCCGCGGTCGCCGCCAGCGGGTTGAAGTTGCGCGCGGTGTGGCGGTAGATGAGGTTGCCGAACGGGTCGGCCTTCCAGGCCTTGACCAGCGCGAAGTCGGCGGTGAGCGAGCGCTCGAGCAGATACGGCGTGCCGTCGAACTCGCGCGTCTCCTTGCCCTCGGCGATCGGGGTGCCGACGCCGGCGGGGGTGTAGAAGGCGGGGATGCCGGCGCCGCCCGCGCGCATCCTCTCGGCGAGCGTGCCCTGGGGCACGAGCTCGACCTCCAGCTCGCCGTCCAGGTACTGGCGCTCGAACACCTTGTTCTCGCCGACGTAGGAGCTGACCATCTTGGAGATCTGCCGCGTCTGCAGCAGGATCCCGAGCCCATAGTCGTCGACGCCGCAGTTGTTGGAGATCACCGTGAGGTCGGTCGATCCCTGGTCTCTGACCGCGGTGATCAGCTGCTCGGGGATACCCGACAGGCCGAAGCCGCCGACGACGAGCGACGCGCCGTTCTCGATGTCGGCGGTCGCCTCGGCTGCACTCGGTTGGACCTTGGCGGACGTCGGGGCGATCGAGCTCGTCACGGGGGAGGATCGTACGGGATCTGTGCTGGGCCGGGCCCTGTGGGCGCGGGTTCCGGTGGGCGGGAGAGGGGTGTTGGTCGTTTCCCGGACCGGTCGTCTGGAAAACGACCAACCCGTCGCCGGGGCGGGGCCGGGGGGCCGGGGCGAAGGCGCGGCCGGGGCCGCCGGGGACTCAGCGTGAGAGAACTGGAGCTGAGGGGGTGGAAAAGGCCTTCCCGGAGGCTCTACAGGGTGTGGGCGTTTCACAGACCACCCGTCGGCGGATCGCCCAGACACTCGCGAGGCAGGGCGGTCATGTCACGCGCGCTCAGCTCGTCGGCCTCGGCGTACCGCAGACCACGATCGACGCCTGGATCCGTGACGGCTGGCTGATCCCCGTCCACGCCGGGGTCTACGCATTCGGATACCCACGTCCTGAGCCGGCGGCGCGGGCGATGGCGGCGGTCCTCGCCGCCGGCCCCGGCGCGGTCCTGAGCCACGACTCGGCGCTCGCGCTGTGGGGTCTACGACGCTGGTCGGAGCGCTACGAGGTGATCACGCCCCGGCGAGTGCGGCGACCTGGGATCGTCGCCCACCGCTCGACGACGCTCACCCGCGCCCAGACCACCGTGTGGCAGGGGGTGCCGACGACCCGCGCCGCGCGGGCGATCGCCGACATGCGGTCTCGGCTCACCGAGCGGCAGCGGACGCGCCTCGCCAACCACGGCAGACTGGAGGGTCTGATCTCGCCCGACGAGGCCGAAGCGCTGCTCGGCCATCGCCGCAACCCGACGCGCAGCGGCCTGGAGGACCGCTTCCAGGCGTTCGTCGATGACCACGGGCTGCCGCAGCCGCTGACGAACGTGGAGGTGACCGGCTTCGAGGTCGACGCCTACTGGCCCGAGCACCGGCTCATCGTGGAGCTCGATGACGAGGCCACCCACGGCGACGCGGCGACGTTCGTCTCCGACCGGGAGCGGGATACGGTCCACGCGGCCGCGGGAGTGCGCACGATGCGGCTGCTCGGCCCGGATCTGAAGGGCCCGCGGCAGCAGCAGACGCTCCAGCTGCTGCGCCAGGCGATGGCGGACGTCTGAACGAGGGTGGCGCCCGGCCGTCCTACCCTCCTCTTATGGACTTCTTGACGAACTCTGACGGGTTCCTCACCGGGCCGTGGTGGCATCTACGTCGCATCACCCGCGTATCCCACCCAAAGCCAAGCATCCAGGAGAGATAGAGATCACCATGCGCAAATTGAGCCGATGGATCCCCGTCATCGGTGGTGCCATCGCGGGCGGAGTCATCGCGCTGGTCATCGCCTCCAATGGCAATCACAACTCGACACGGTCGGTGACGACGACCGTCGTGCAGACCGGCGCCGGCACGAGTGAGCCCACCTCGTTCGCGCGCTCGGGCTCGTCGGGGATGTCGATCAATCAGATCTACCACCAGGACGGCCCCGGGGTCGTCGACATCCTGGTCAAGTCCAAGTCGTCGGGCAGCTCATCGAATCAGCTCTTCGGCGGCGGCGGGACCCAGGAGGGCGAGGGCGCCGGCGTGGTCTACAACGATCAGGGCTACATCCTCACCGACGAGCACGTGGTCGCCAACGCGGTCAAGGTGGTCGTCACCTTCCAGGACGGGACCAAGGTGCCCGCCAAGGTGATCGGCTCCGATGCCTCCAGCGATGTCGGCGTGATCAAGGTCGACGTGCCCGGCTCCGAGCTGCACCCGGTCAAGTTCGCCAACTCCGTCAGCGCACAGGTCGGCGACCCGGTGGTCGCGATCGGCAGCCCGTTCAGCCTGCCCGAGACCGTGACCTCCGGCATCGTCAGCCAGACTCAGCGGACGATCCAGGCGCCCAACGGCTACTACATCCCCGACGCGATCCAGACCGACGCCGCGATCAACCCGGGCAACTCCGGCGGTCCCCTGCTGAACGCCGAGGGACAGGTCCTGGGTCTCAACGATCAGATCGAGACCAACGCCACCTCGGCGACCGGCGAGGGCCAGAACGCCGGCATCGGCTTCGCGACCCCGTCCAACGAGGACCAGCGAATCGCGCAGCAGATCATCGCCGGAAAGACGGTCCAGCACGCGTTCCTGGGCATCGCGACCTCATCGCCGGGTGCTCAGAACCTGCTCTCCACCCAGAAGTCCAACGGCGTGACGATCACAAAGGTGGAGGCCGGCGGCCCGGCCGCCCAGGCAGGGCTCAAGGTCGATGATGTGATCACGAAGATCAACGGGTCGGCCGTCACCAGCTACGACCAGCTGATCTCGGTGATCGCCCGGTTCGACCCGGGTCAGACGGTGTCGCTGACGATCCTGCGTGCCGGGCAGACCAAGCAGGTCAAGGTCACCTTCGCCAACCGCCCGCCCGGCAACGCGAGCTGATCAACTGGGCGCACGTCGCCGGCCGGAGCGAGCCCGCCAGCTCGTGACCGGCCGGCGGCGGCGATGCCCGAGCTAGCCGCCGGCGCTCTGGTCGAGCTGGACCGTGCGCTCCATCAGCTCGTTGTGAACGCTGCGGGTGCGACCGGTACGCCGAGTCCAGTGGCGCTCGGCGTCCATCGTCCACGCGTAGGTGTCGTCGTCCAGGCAGCGCTCGAGCGTGTCGGCGAGCTCGGACTGCAGCTCGGGCGCCTTGATCGGCGTGAGCAACTCGACGCGCGTGTCCAGGTTGCGCGGCATCAGGTCCGCCGAGCCGATGTAGTAGCGCGACTCGCCGTGCCGGCGGAAGGAGTAGATCCGGCTGTGCTCCAGGAAGCGCCCGACCACCGAGACGACCGTGATCGACTCCGAGATCCCCGGGATGCCCGGAATCAGGCAGCAGATCCCGCGTACGTTGAGCGAGATCGGGACCCCGGTCTGCGCCGCCTGGTACAGGCCCTCGATCGTCTTGGGGTCCACGAGCGAGTTCATCTTCATCGTGATCCGAGCGTCGTGATCGCCCTCCGCGAAGGCGCGAGCGGTCTCCTCGATCTGCTCGAGCAGCGGCTTGCGCATCCAGGTCGGAGCCACAAGTGTCTCCTCGGGTGGCGCGGGGTGGCCGTAGCCGGTGAGCGTGTTGAACAGGTTGGCGACCTCCTCACCGAGCTCATGATCAGCGGTGAAGAACCCCCAGTCCTCATAGAGCCGGGCGTTCTTGGCGTGGAAGTTGCCGGTTCCGATCATCACGTAGTTGCGCACGCCGTCGCGCTCTCGGCGGACGATCAGGATCGCCTTGGCGTGGGTCTTCAGCCCTGGGATGCCATGCACGACATGGGCCCCGGCCTCCTCCAGCGCTCGTGACCAGTGAATGTTGCGCCGCTCGTCGAACCGAGCCTTCAGCTCGACCAGGCAGACCGCCTGCTTGCCCTTCTCGGCGGCCGCGATCAGCGAGGGGACGAGCGAGGAGTCGTCCGAGGTCCGGTACACGGTCATCTTGATCGCGAGCACGTTGGGGTCGTCGACCGCCTGGCTGACGAACCGCTCGACCGAGGCCGTAAACGACTGGTAGGGGTAATGAACGAGCAGGTCGCCTGCGCGCATCAGCTTGAAGAGGTCCAGCCCGTCGTCGCTCTGAGCCGGCATCGACGGCCCGATCAATGCCACCGGATTCCAGCTGGGCCAGCTCAGGTCGGGCCGGTCCTTGTCCCCGGCGATCTGGAACAGGTCGCCGAGGTCGAGCAGCCCCTCGACGTGGTAGACCTGCACCTCGTCGACGCCGAGCCAGTCGATCAGGGAGGTCCGCAGGACCGGGTCCATGGTCGAGCCGATCTCGAGCCTGATCACCTCGCCGAACCGGCGGCGGCGCAGCTCGTTCTCGATCGCGCGAAGCAGGTCGTCGGCCTCGTCGGAGATCTCGAAGTCCGCGTCACGAGTCACGCGGAACAGGTCGTGGCTGATGATCTCCATGCCCGGGAACAGCGCATCGAGATGCTCGGCGATGATGTCCTCGAGCGGGATGAACGTGTCCTTGTCGATCTCCACGAAGCGCGGCAGCACCTCCTTGGGGACCTTCACCCGGGCATAGGCCTCCTGGTCGTTGGCGGGATCGTGCAGACGCACGATCAGCGACAGCGACAGGTTGGAGATGTAGGGGAACGGCCGTCCGGCTCCGACCGCCAGCGGCGTGAGCACCGGGAAGATCTGCTCGCGGAAGTGCTGTTCGATCGTCTCCGGCGCGGCGCCGGACTCGCGGCAGGTGGTGATCCGGATCCCGTGCTCAGCCAGCTGGGGCCGGATCACCTGCGCGAACTGACGGGCGTGGCGGCGGTCCTGCTCACGGACCGTGTTGTGGATCTCCCGCAGGACCTCGGCGGGGGAGAGGCCGTCCGGGCCGCGGGCGTCGATCCGCGCGTCGACCTGCTCGTTGACGCCGGCCACGCGGATCATGAAGAACTCATCGAGGTTGGAGACGAAGATCGCCAGGAACTTCAGCCGCTCGAGCAGGGGCAGCGTCTCGTCCTCGGCGAGCTGCAGCACTCGGTCGTTGAACTGCAGCCACGACAGCTCACGGTTGACGAACAGCGACGGGTCGCGCAGCGAGCGCGGCTCCTCGTCGCCTTCGTGGGTCTGTTCCTCATAGGTCTCGGTCATTGATCCGTCACCCCTGCGGCGATTGCGGATAGGTCGGTTGGTCGAAGCAGTGTGATCAGCTCTCCCTTGGCGATCGCGGCCGCTCCGCCCTTTTTCATCCGGGCCTGGGCGCCGGTGAGGTCGTGCACGATCAGTGTGAAGGACGGGTCGTGGCCGACGAGCAGGACATTGCCCCGCCCGGCGATCAGGTCCTCGACGTCGACCGGCTGGCCCGCCAGGCGCTGCTCGGTCTCGACCTCGACGCTCAGCGCCTCGCAGGCGAGCTCCGCGGTCTGAACGGCGCGCAGCTTGGGGCTCGACAGGCAGACGTCGATTGCGGCGCCGATCGCCTGCAGCGCGCGCCCGGCATCGGTCGCCTGCCGGATGCCGCGCTCGGTGAGCGCGCGGTCCTCATCGGGGATGCCGTCGACCGCTTCGGCGTGGCGCAGGAGCCAGAGCATCGCGTGCAACCTTATCCGCCGACCGGGTGGTCGAGAGCGCCATGAGCGGGGGATTTCATGTTCACGCCCGGCCAGCCTACGGTTCGGGTGAACCCGACTGGTGACCGTCGTGTGAAACCGTCCCGGGGACGGGTCAGCCGATCAGCAACCGTCGCCCGAACACCCGCTCGAACGCCTCGTCGTCGCCGTAGCGCTCGACCGACCAGCGCGGCAGGGTGAGATCGCCGGCGGCCTCCAGATGGACCTCGACGCCGTCGCCCCCGAGGTGGAGCGCCACCTCGGAGACCGAGCGATCGCGGCCGCGCTCGAGATGCTCGGCGAGCCGCAGCACGGTCGCGCAGCGGTCGAGCAGAGCCTCGTCCTCCGGGTCGGTGAGCGAGGCGATCGCCCCCAGCTTGGGCACCCCCTTGCGGTGGTATCGGGTCATCTGTGCGATCAGTGCGCGCTCACGCGGATCGAACCCCGGCAGCTCTGCGGACTCGATCAGGTAGCGCGAATGCTTGTGATGGTCGTCGTAGGAGATCGTCATGCCGACGTCGTGGAGCATCGCGGCCGCCCACAGGAGCTCTCGTTCGGTGGGCCGCGGCTCGAACAGGCCGCCGGACACGAGCGAGTCGAACATCTGTGTCGCCAGCAGGGCGACGTGACGCACATGGGGGAGGTCGGACTCGTACTGGACCGCGAGGTTGTTGACCGCGGCGTCTCGAACGTCGTCGATCAGCGGGTCGGCGGGATCGAGCAGCGTGCGGGCCAGGAACACGCCTTCACGCAGACCCGCCTCGGTGACCTCGATGCCGCTGAAGCCGCCCTCCTGCACGACGGTCTCGATCACGAGCGCCGCCGCCAGGATGATGTCGCCGCGGCCGGGTTTGATCCCCGGTACGGTGCCGCGCTCGGTGGCCGGCAGCGCCGCCAGATCGGCGACGAGCTCAGACAGCCGCTCGGCGGTGAGCACGTACCCCTGGACGCCGAGGTCGACGACGCCGTCGGCGATGGCTGCCGCGGCCGCAAGGTTGCGCACGGCGCCGCCCAGGCCGACCAGCCGCGCAGGGTGGCCCGCATCGGCACCCAGCGCGCTGATCCATGCCGCATCCTCGCCGATCATCTCCCGCGCGTACTGGCGCACGCGCGCGATCTGCTTGCGCTTGGCGGGCTTGGTCGGATCCTGGCCGAGCAGCTGCTCGGTCACCCGCACCGCTCCGAGCGGGAACGAGGCCATCTGCTCGGCGCGCCGATCCTCGACGCGGATCAACTGCATCGAGCCGCCGCCGATCTCGAGCACCGCTCCGTCGCGCAGCGTCGTCGAGTTCACCGCCGCGATGTAGCCGTAATACGCCTCGTCGTCGGCGTTGAGGATCTCGACCTCCAGGCCGGTCTCGTCGTGGACCCGGCCCAGGAACGCCTCGCCGTTGTCGGCGTCGCGGATGGCGCTGGTCGCGACGACGTGAACGTCCTCGGACTCGATCCGGCCCGCGCGGCAGAACCTGCTGAACACGTCGAGCGTCTCCAGGCCGCGCGCCATCGCCGCCTCCGAGAGCGAGCCGGTGGCGGCCATGCCCGCGCCGATCCGCACCGTTTCGTACAGCTCGTCGGTCCGTTTCCACCACGGGCCGGCCCCGTAGCTGAACACGACCAGGCGCCACGAGTTGGAGCCGAGGTCGGCAATGGCAACCCGATGAGGTTGGGTGGGGCCGGTTTCTCCCTGCCCGGAGGCGCGCGTCGACCGCCAGCTCATCAGGACTCAGATCATGCGGAGCGTGCCGGACGGCACGCTCAGGTCACGACGAGGCGACCGCGAGATCGTCGGTGACGATGAAGCGCCACACGGCTCCGATGAAGAGCAGCGTGACCATCACCGCCGAGGTCACGCACTCCTCACAGATCTCGTGCAGCGTGAACAGCTCGCGGTAGGTGAGGTAGCCGCTGAAGCACACCCCGAACAGCGTCATCCCGACCGTCAGCACGCGGACCTCGTCGCGGTCGGGAGCCAACAGCGCGGCCAGGATCGCGAGGTAGCCGATCAGCCCGATCAGCGAGACGGGCACGGGTCCGACCTTCGACCAGACGGACGTCTGCACCTTCAGGCAGGTGTCGCCGCCCTTGCTCGTGCACAGAGGGCGCGCGCCGGAGTAGTGGACGTAGACGAGATAGATCGTGAGCAGGATCGCGAGCACCGTGATCACGAGCATGACCCGGCGCAGCGTCCTACTGGTCACGAGACCTGCTTGATCAGCTGCTGCAGACTGGAGTACGGGAGGAAGCCGCTGTAGAGCTTGGTCTGGCTCTTGGGGCCGCTGAACATGATCCCGGGGGTGCCCTGGATGTTCAGCGCCGTGGCCGACTTGATCTCGGAGTCGACCTGACCCGAGTACTTCGGGTTGAAGCGGTCAGTCGACCACTTCTTCATGTTCAGCCCCTGCACCTGATTGGCCAGGCCGGTGAGGTACGCGGTGTTCACGTAGCTCGTCGCCTCTTTGCCCTGCTCGTGGTAGAAGAGCAGGATGTAGTTCCAGGCCTTGTTCTGAGCGCCCGCGGCGTATGCCGCGTCCTGCTGGAGCGGAAAGACCTGTTGCCAGTTGCTGAGGTCGCGGCTGGCGGTCGGGAACGACTTGAAGACGAGCTTGACCTTGCCGCTCTTGACCTCGTTCTTGATCAGCTGCGTCTCGGGACCGGTGGCGAAGTCCTTGCACACGGGGCACTGAAGGTCGCCGTACTCGGTCATCGTGATCTTCGCGCTCGGGTCACCGATGGTGTTCCCGTGCTGCGGGATTCCGCTGAGCTCGTCGTTGACCGTCTTGGCGGTGGTCGTCGCCGCGGCGGTGTGGAGCTTCACCGTGCCGCTCTTGTTGCCGCTCGTGGAGATGATGACGACCGCGGCGATGGCGGCGATGACGACGACGAGCACGCCGCCGAGCATCTGCATGCGGCGGGTGCGCTGCACCTGGGCTTGAGCCGCCTGCTCCTCCGCGATCCGCCGCTGGCGGGCCGCGTCCTTCTGTTCTTTGCGAGAGGCCATGAGAGAGAGTGCAGAGCCCAGGGAGCGGTTCCCCCGGGCGTCGTGAGCCGGAGGATATCGATCACTTCCTTAGGCGAGCTTTAAGAGCGGCGATGGCTTCCCTCAGCGGTGGTCGGCAGCCGGACCTCTCAAACATGCGGTGTATGCATGTAAAAGAGTTGTGACCAAGGGCGTTTCCCGCGGCATGTGTCGGCGACGTGAACTACAGTCCCCGCCATGAGCACTGAGCGCAGTGACGCGCTGGCCGCTGGCGCAGGAAGCGCCCAGCGCGGGCAGAACCGGCTTCGTCTCGCGGTTCTGGATCGCGACCCGGGATTCATGCAGGTGCTGTCGAAGCGACTGGACGCGCTCGGCTGCGAGTACCGGCCTCTCGCCTCGCCTCTCGGCGCCGATGGCCTCGTGCAGATGCGCCTCAACGCGCTGGTCGTCGATCTGGCGATCCTCGGCCCCGGAGGCTGGGGCTACCTCGAGCAGGTGTGCGCCCGGATGCCCGGGCTGGCCGTGATCGTCTGCACCGGCCCGTCCTCCGTCGCGCAGCGCGTGCGCGGTCTCCGTCTCGGGGCGGACGCCTGGATCACCAAGCCCTGTCACCCCGAAGAGCTCATCTGTGTGATCGAGGCCGCGGTCCGTCGCCACCGGCGTGTCGAGATGCCGGCGATCGAGTCCTCCCAGACGTTCGGCGAGATCATCGTGCGGCCCGACCTCTACCAGGCGTATGTCGGTGACACGAGTCTCGAGCTCACCGCTCGTGAGTTCGAGATCCTGCAGCTGCTCTCCGGCTCGGACCGCGTGCTGCGCCGCGAGGAGATCTACGAGCGCGTGTGGGGCTATGCGATGGCGCACGGCGACCGCTCGGTCGACGTGTTCGTCCGCAAGCTCCGCCAGAAGCTGCGCCTCGGCTCGCCGGAGTGGAGCTACATCCACACGCACTTCGGTGTCGGCTACCGCTTCACGCCCGAGTGCGACAGCGAAATCGCAGCGCCTGCGTCTGCCGTGCCGCCCCTCGGGGTGGTCGGCGACCTTGAGTCGCTGGCCACCAGCTGAGTCTTCTGCCGCGACGCGCCGACGCCTCGCGTCGGTGATCTGAGCGTGCCGCGCGGCACGGCGGTCCCGGGCTGCTCGGATCGCCTCCTCTGATCGTGTCTGGTCGCGTCGACCCGCGGGCGTTGCCTGCGCCAGACCGCCGGACAACAGCATCCCAACAGCTCATTCACCACCCGATTACAACTCGACGCGCAGAGCCGGGAAGGCTGGTGAGGAACCTAAATGATGACGAAGGGATGACTGTGTCAAAACGACGTATCACGGCAATCGCGACCGTCGCTCTCTGTGCGGCGCTGGTCGCCGCCTGCGGGAGCTCGAAGGGCAGCTCGGGCGGATCCTCGGTCGGCAGCGCCAAGCAGCTGGTCGGCGCGGGTTCCACGCTGGTGGCGCCGATCATGTCTCAGTGGCAGCCGACCTATGACCAGCAGTACGGCGTGGCCGTCACCTACGGGGCGATCGGCTCCGGCGGTGGCATCGAATCGATCACCGGGCGGTCGGTGAACTTCGGCGCCTCCGATGCGCCGCTCACCTCCGCGCAGGCGAGTGCGTGCAAGGGCTGCCTCGAGATTCCGTGGGCGCTCGCAGCGACCGACGTCGCCTACCACGTGCAGGGCGTGCCGAACAAACTCAAGCTCACCGGCCCGGTCCTGGCGAACATCTTCCTCGGGAAGATCACGATGTGGAACGACCCGGCGATCAAGAACCTCAACCCCGGCGTCAATCTGCCGGCGACGAAGATCGTGCCCGTTCACCGAACCGACGGCTCCGGCGACACGTATGCGTTCACGAACTACCTCTCACACGTCGATCCGACGTTCAAGGCGAAGCTCGGCGCCGCGACGACGGTCAACTGGCCCGGTGGTGTCGGCGGCAAGGGCAACTCGGGGGTCGGCGGCGTGCTGCAGAGCACCAACGGCGCCATCGCCTACATCGCCATCGCCTACGTCCTGGCGAATAAGTTCGATTACGCACTTGTTCAGAATGCGGCCGGCCAGTACCCGACTCCCGGGATTCCGAGCATCTCGGCCGCGGCCAAGGCGGTCACCACGGTGCCCCAGGGTGGTATTCAGGGCATCTCGCTGGTCGATCCGCCGAAATCAGCGGCCGGCGCGTACCCGATCTCGACCTTCACCTACGTGATCGTCCCCAAGAAGTCGAGCTCCGCGGCGGTTGGCGGCGCGCTGAAGAAGTTCATCGGATGGGCGATCACGACCGGTCAGACCGACGGCCCGAAGCTCGACTTCGCGCCGCTGCCCTCCGCGGTCGTGAGCGCCGACAAGTCGACGCTCAACAAGCTGCACTAGCGAAGTACGGTTGATTCCACCACCAGATCACGGAAGGGGCGGGCCGCGTCGAGCGGCCCGCCTCGCTCTCTTGCCGACGACCAGATTCTGATGTCAGTCACGTCTCACAGCCCTCCTCGGAACCGTCTCGCCGACGCGCGTGTCCCGCTCTCCGATCGCATCGGTCAGCCGATGTTCTACGGGCTGTCGGCACTCGCCGCGCTCATCGCCGTTGCCGTCCTCGTGTGGATCGCCGAGACGGTCTTCGCCAAGTCGGGCACCGCGTTCTCGACGTTCGGGCTCGGCTTTCTCGGGCACACCACCTGGGACGCGAACCACAACGTCTACGGGGCGGCCGCCCTGCTCTACGGGACGTTCGTCTCCTCGCTGATCGCGCTCATCATCGCGACTCCGACAGCGATCTTCATCGCCATCTACCTCACCGAGCTGGCGCCCCAGTTCATCCGTCGTCCGGTGGCGATCCTGGTCGAGCTGCTCGCGGCGATTCCGAGCGTGATCCTCGGCCTGTGGGGGATCATCATCGTCGCCCCGTTCCTGTCCAACCATTTCGAGCCGTTCCTGCACTCGTTCCTGGGCTGGATCCCGCTCTTCTCCGGTTCCTACTCGGGCTATTCAATGCTCAACGCGGCGCTGATCCTCACGATCATGGTGCTGCCGATCATCACCGCCCTGACGCGTGAGATCTTCACCACGACGGGGAGCGAGGTCAAGGAGGCCGCTTACGCGCTCGGTGCCACCCGGTGGGAGATGATCCGAATGACCGTGCTGCCGATCGCCCGCCCGGGCATCGTCGGCGCCGCCGTCCTCGGACTCGGACGCGCCCTGGGCGAGGCGATCGCCGTCACCCAGGTGATCGGCAACGTCAGCCAGATCAAGGCCACGCTCTTCCAGCCGGCGGGAACGCTCGCCTCGTGGATCGCCAACAGCTACCAGAGCGCCAATCCGGGCCTCGGCCAATCCTCGCTCATCTACCTGGCCGCCATCCTGCTCGTGCTATCGCTGGTCGTCAACGTCGGGGCGCGGCTCATCGTCCGCCGCTTCCAGAGGATCCGCTGATGTCCGCCGTCTCCCAGCCCAGCCCAGGCTCGCGGCTGCAGGGCGGCAGGCGCTACCGCCGCCGCAAGCTGCTCAGCCGGTTCATCGAGGGCCTTTCGATGCTCGCCGCAGCGCTCGCCGTCGCCGTGCTGCTGCTCGTGATCGTCTCGGTCGTCATCAAGGCGGCGCCGGCGATCAACCTCGACTTCTTCACCAAGGACCCCGCTCCGTTTGGGGACACGCACGGCGGCATCGCCAACTCAATCGTCGGCTCCGGGATTTTGATCGGGATCGCAAGCGTCATCGCGATCCCCACCGGAATCCTCGTGGCGATCTACGCGACAGAGTTCGCCGGCGTGCGGAGCGCGACCGCAATCCGCTTCGCGCTGGACATGCTCAACGGCCTCCCGACCATCGTTGTCGGCATCTTCATCTACGGCCTGCTCGTCATCGGCCACACGCAGAGCGGGTGGGCGGGCGCCCTCGCGCTCTCGGTCGTCGAGCTGCCGATCGTGGCACGCTCCGCTCAGGAGGTCCTGGTGCTCGTCCCGCGCGAGTTGCACGAGGCGGGCCTCGCGCTCGGGCTGCGCCGCTGGCGCATCGTGCTACGAATCGTCCTGCCCACCGCGGCCGGCGGACTGCTCACCGGAGCGGTCCTCGGCGTCGCCCGGGTCGCGGGCGAGACAGCGCCGCTGCTGTTCACGACCTCGATCTTCTCCAACCTCGGGATCGCCACCGACCCGGCCCAGGCGTTGCCCAACATCCCAGTGACGATCTTCACCCTCTCCGAATCGCCCAGCCCGCAGGACCATGCCCAGGCCTGGGCGGCCGCGCTCGTGCTCATCGGGTTCGTGCTCATCGTGAGCCTCGTCTCCCGGACGTTCAACGAGCGCAGCCGCAGGAAGCTCGGCGCATGACCCACGACAACCTCGATCAGGAGGGAACGCCCATGATGCCCGACTCCCACGTGGAGACCCCAGCGAGAGTCCCGGCCGGGGGCACCGCCGAGCCGGCGCCGGACGGTCAGCGCGGACACTCCCAGATCGAGCCCGCTCCCGGGCACAGCGTCTCGATCGAGGGGCTGAACGCCTACTACGGGGATCGCCTCACCATCAAGGACGTCAGCCTCAACGTCGAGCCCAACAAGGTGACGGCGATGATCGGGCCTTCTGGGTCCGGCAAGTCCACGGTTGTGCGCTGCATCAACCGCATGCACGAGGAGATCCCGAACGCTCGGGCCGAGGGACGCGTCCTGCTTGATGAGGAGGACATCTACGGCCCTGGCGTCGACGTGACGACGGTGCGGCGAGTGATCGGCATGGTCTTCCAGCGGCCCAACCCCTTCCCGACCATGTCGATCTTCGGCAACGTCGCCTCGGGCCTGCGGCTGGCCGGGGTCCGCGGCGGTGAGGTGCGTGACCAGGTGGAGCGTGCGCTGCGCGCGGTGGGGCTGTGGGACGAGGTCTCCGAGCGGTTGAACTCGCCGGGAATCGGACTCTCGGGCGGCCAGCAGCAGCGGCTCTGCATCGCGCGCACGATCGCTGTCGAGCCAGAGGTGATCCTCATGGACGAGCCCTGCTCTGCCCTTGATCCGATCGCCACCCTCAAGATCGAGGAGCTCATCGACGAGCTCAAGGCGCGATACACGATCGTGATCGTCACCCACAACATGCAGCAGGCCGCGCGCGTCGCCGACTCGACGGTGTTCATGCTCGATGGTGAGGTCATTGAGCACGCGCCGACCGACGAGATCTTCACCACCCCCAAGGACGAGCGCACCGAGCGCTACGTCACCGGCAAGTTCGGCTAGCCGATGCGAGAGACGCGCCACCAGTTCCGCGAGGATCTGAAGACGACCGAGGACCAGGTTGTGGGCGGCATCGACATCGTGATCGAACAGCTTGATCGCGCGCTCGAGGCGGTCGCCCAGCAGAATGTCGAGCTCGCTGCGCTCGTGGTGGCCGACGACGATCGCGTTGACGGGCGATATCTCGAGGTCCACCAGAGCGTCCTCTCGCTGCTCGCGCGCCAAGCGCCGGTCGCCGGCGACCTCCGGATTGTCGCCGCGCTGCTGCACGTCGTGCGCTGCATGGAGAGGATGGGCGACCAGTGCGCGAACATCGCCAAACTCGTGCCGCTCTCCGGATACGAGACCCCAAGCGACAGGTTGGTTCTCGACGAGATCGAGCAGATGGGACGCCTGGCGCGCCAACAGCTCGTCCAATCCCGAGATGCGCTCGCCACCCGCGACCTCGGCCTCGCACGAGGGCTTGTCGCCCAGGACGCCGAGATCAATCGCCTCAACCGCGAGATCTTTCGGCGTGCGGTCGAGATCGGCGATCACATCGAGATCCGCGAATGGGCCATGTACATGGTCCTCGTCGCGCGATGTCTGGAGCGGATCGGGGATAACACCGTCGACATCGCCGAACAGGTCGTCTTCGTTGTGACCGGGTTGTTCCGGGAGATGGACCCCACAGTCATCGGAACCGGCCCCGCCCCTGCGCGGCAGGACGACTTAGAGAGATGACTGCAGCCTCGCGTGCGGATGATGCCCAATGGAACGCGTGAAAGCTCCATTTCACATCCGGGTTACACAGAGGTCACGAAGCGTTCACGCCGGATGACGAGTGTGGAGTCAGCATTCACGGTATGCAGAAGGTCCTTGACACCAGCGAGCACGGTCTGGCCGTCGGCCCGCTCCAGATCCTGCCCGACGAACACCTCGTACGCGCGCAGGGGCGCGTGTTGATGCTCTCCACGCGTGAGCTCCGGCTCCTCACCGAGCTCGCCCGCCAGGAGGACCACATCGTGTCGCGCGAGGATCTCTTCGCGCTCGTCTGGGAGCGCCCCATGCGTTCGCGAGACCGCTCGGTTGACGTCTATGTGCGCAAGCTCCGCGTCAAGCTTGAGGCGGCGCTGCCCGAATGGCACTTCATCCACACGCACTTCGGGTTCGGATACCGGCTGACCGCCGAACGGGTGGACCAGCGGGTTTCACAACTCGATAACAGCACCGCGTAGTGTCTGTTTGATGCCCGAATCCCTGCACCGTTTCCGCGAGGACCTGAAGGCCCTCGAGGCGCAGGTGCTCGGTGGCCTGGACCTCGTCATCTCCCAGCTCGATCGCGCGCAGGAGTCGCTCAACTACCAGGACGTCGAGCTCGCGCAGATTGTCGTCGCCGATGATCGCCGGCTCGATCGCCGCTACGGAGAGGTCTACCAGGGCGCGCTCGAGCTGCTCTCACGCTCCTCGTCGGGCGCCGCGGAGCTCCGGCTCATCACGGCGCTGCTGCACATCGTTCGCTGCATGGAGCGGATGGGGGACCAGTGCGTCAACATCGCGACGCTGGTTCCGCTCTCCGGCCACGAGGCGCCGAAGGACAAGGAGATCCTCGACGCCGTCGAGAAGATGGGGCTGCTGGCGCGCTCTCAGGTCGTGCAGGCCCGTGACGTGATCCGGCTGCGCGACGTCAAGGTGGCGGGCTGTCTCGCCGGTCAGGACGAGGAGATCAATCGACTCAACCGCGCGATCTTCCAGCGCGCCGTCGAGATCGGCGAGGACTTCGACGTGCGCGAATGGGCGATGTTCATGATCCTCGTCGCTCGCTGCCTGGAACGGATCGGCGACAACACCGTCGACATCGGGGAGCAGGTCGTGTTCGTCGTCACCGGCCGGTTCCGGGAGATGGACACCGCCGAACTGATCGGCGGCGGCGGGCGGCCCGCGTGAGCTGCGCGCGCCGCTGACAGAACGGACGGTGCGCGGGGCCGGAATCTGGCCACCGGGCCAAGGCGGGCGTGCCGCGGGCGATCTACCGTCCGCCCATGGCCGGTCGACCGTCCCAGATCGTCGCGTTCGGCGGCGGCGGCTTCTCGATGGAGTGGGGCAACACGTTGCTCGACGACCATGTGCTGTCGCTCACCGGGGTGGAACGGCCGCGGGTGTGCTTTCTGCCGACCGCCTCCGGTGACGCCGATCACTACGTGGTCCGGTTCTACCGCGCGTTTCCCGCCTCGCGGTGCGAGCCGTCGCACATCTCGCTGTTCCGCCGGGAGACCGGCGTGGGCGAGCCGCGCGCGCATCTGCTCGACCAGGACCTCATCTATGTGGGAGGCGGCTCGCTCGTCTCGCTGATCGGCACCTGGCGCGCTCACGGACTGGACGAGGTGCTCGCCGACGCGTGGCGGGCGGGCGTGGTGCTCTGCGGGGGCTCGGCGGGCTCACTGTGCTGGTTCGCGGACGCCCTGTCAGGGTTTCACGAGGGCGCCCCGCGCCGCCTGAGCGGGCTCGGGTTGCTGCCGTGGTCCAACGCGGTGCATTACTGCGAGGAGCCGGGTCGCCGGAGCGCGTTCGTGCAAGCGGTGCGAGCCGGCATGGCGCCGGGCTACGGCGCGGGGGACGGCGCCGCGCTGCACTTCGTCGGCACCGAATTGCACGAGGTCGTCTCATCGCGCCCGGCCGCGCGGGCCTGGTTCGTGCGTCGCCACGGGCGGTCCGGGGTGCGTGAACGACCGCTTCCGGTCCGCTACCTGGGCGGCCCGATGCTGCTCGAGCGCGAGCCGCTTGCCGCCTGACCGGGTGGGTGACCCGCGCCGGATCCTCGCGATGGGCGGTGGTGGGTTCACCATGCACGAGCGCGGCGAGGCGCTCGATCGGCTCGTGCTCGACCTCACCGGGCGGCCGGTGCCCCGGATCTGCTTTCTGCCCACCGCCTCGGGCGATCCCCGGGAGCAGACCACCCGGTTCTACGAGCGCTACCGCGCCTGGCCGTGTGAGCCGTCGGTCCTCTCGCTCTTCCATCTGGGTCGCGACCGGCTGGACCCTCGCGAGCATCTGCTCGCCCAGGACGCGATCTACGTCGGCGGCGGCTCGATGCGCAACATGCTGGCGGTCTGGCGCGAGCATGGAGTCGACGACGTGATGCGCGCCGCCTGGGAACGCGGGATCGTGCTAGCCGGGCTCAGCGCGGGGGCGATGTGCTGGTTCGAGGGAGGGATCACGATGAGCGGTGGTGCGGCCGCGCCCGTCGCCGGTTTCGGGTTGCTGCCTGGCTCGCTGTCAGTGCACCTCGACGGCGAGCCCGAACGGCGCCCGGTCTACGCCTCGGCCGTCGGCCACGGCCGGCTCCCCGCCGGCTGGGCGGCCGACGATTGCGCGGCGCTTGTGTTCCGGGGAACGACGCTCGAGCGGTGCGTCGCGAGCCGGCCGGGGGCGCGGGTGGTGTTCGTCGAGCCCGACGGTGCCGGGGGAGCGGTGGAGCGACGGATCGCGGTCGAGCCGCTGGCGGGGGCGGTCGGCGAGGTGGCAGGCGTGGAGGCCTACGGCGTGTCGGAGATGCGCGCTCTGCGTGGGGGGCGGCATCGTTGGGACTGATGGGGCCCGTGGGTTCTCCCTGACAGCGCTCCTGGAACGACCTGCCGCGCGGTACGCCGGACCGGCCGCGATCAGGGAGAACCCACGAGCCCCACCAGTTGGCGACCGGCCTTTGGGTGCTCTGGCCGTAGCGCCTATGCTCCCGCGCGAATGGCGGCGGCACGATCCAAGCGCAAGCGGCGGCGGTCAGGGGGTGGGCCGCGAGCGGTCGCGTCCACGCGGCGTGACGAGCGCGCGGCCAAGGACGCCGCGGCGCGTGACCGTCGGCGGGCCGGCCGCGACCTCGGACGGGTGGGCGAGCGGCCGCGCGGGCTGTTCGGCGGAGTCCCCGTGTCCGAGATCGCGATCCTCGCCGGGGTGGTCGTCGGAGGCGTCGGGCTGGTGACGCACAGCCACGTGACGATCATCGCGGGCCTGGTCATCTGCGCGATCGGCGTCACCGAAGTGACCGGGCGCGAGCATTTCGCCGGCTACCGCTCGCACACGGCGCTGCTCGCCGCGGTGCCCACCGTGGTGCTGGAGGCGGTGGTCGTGACGGCGTTCGGCGACCCGAGCAACCGCGCCTGGCTGCTGCTCATCGTCATTCCGGTGTACGCGCTGCTGTTCTTCCCGTTGCGCCACCGGTTCCGGGTGGCCCGGCAGGCCCGTGCGGCTCAGGTGGCCCGCGGGTCGGCGCCGCGCGCCGGCTGACCTGGCTCAGACGTTGAGCGAGTCGACGGCGTTGCCGTCGACCGCCACATCGTGCTCGTCGGTGTGGTCCGGCGGCGTGGCCGGGAGCTCGAGGGTGAACACCGCGCCGCCGTCAGGGGCGTTGGTCACCGAGGCGTGGCCGCCGTGCTGCTCGGTGACCTGGCGCACGATCGCCAGCCCCAGGCCCGACCCCTGCCGGCCGCGCGAGTTGGTCCCACGGTAGAAGCGGTCGAACAGATAGGGGAGATCCTGCTCCGCGACGCCCGCGCCGTGGTCTCGGACGATCACGCCGCCCGGGCCGGCGTGGACCTCGACCGTGCCGCGCGCGGGCGAATGGCGGCTGGCGTTGTCCAGCAGGTTGTTGACCGCGCGCTCCAGCCGTTCGGCGACGCCATCCAGTCGCGCCGGCACCAGGTCGGCGGTGAAGTGCAACATCGGCGCGTTGCGGCGCGCGCGCTCCATGCACTGGGCGACCACGCGGTCCAGCCGCACGTCCTCGGCGTCCGCGCCCGGCTCATCGCCGCGCGCGAGCTCGATCAGATCGTTGACCAGCGTGGAGAGCTCCTCGGACTGCTCGACCACGTCGCGCAGCATCTCGCGACGCTCCAGGGGCTCGAGGTCGGGCGTCTCGAGCAGGATCTCGATATTCGTCCGCAGGCTCGTCACCGGCGTCCGCAGCTCGTGCGAGGCGTCCGCCACCAGCTGGCGCTGTGCTCGCACCGACTCGTCGAGCGCCGCACGCGAGCGCTGCAGCCGGTCGAGCATCGTGTTGAAGCGGGTGGCGAGCTGTCCGACCTCATCGTCGGCGTGGATCCGCAGCCGCTGCGAGAGGTCGTCGGTCTCGCCGATGTGCTCCGCGGTCGCCGCGACCTCGTTGAGCGGGCGCAGGACGCGGCGGGAGGCGATGCGGCCGAGCAGGCCGGCCACGACGACGCCGCCGAGGAGGACGAGGAAGAGGATGAGGCGCAGGGAGGAGAGGATCGAGTCGACGGAGTTGAGGGGTCGGGCGAGGATGACCGCGGCGCCCGATCCGGGCACGGCGAACACCGCCAGCCGTAGGGGCGTGCCGTTGACGTCAACGCTCGTGAGGTAGCTGCCGCGCTGACTACGCCACACCATGAGACAGCGTTTCCCGATCGGAAGGCTGACGTTGCCCTGCAGCACGTGGGTGTCGCCGCTCTGGTCGATCACCTCGGCGTATTGTGCTGGGCCGCCTGCGTTCGCCGAGATACCGGGAACCGAACCCTGGATTTTTCCGGTGTTCTGCACGGCGGTGCGTTGCGCTCGCAGGGAATCGTCGACCTGCCCGAGCAGCTGGCCGCGCACGACCGCGTAACAGACCGCGACCGCGAACAGGATCGCCACCCCGACGGACGCGGCGGCGATGATCGACAGACGTCGGCGAAGCGCCATGCGGCGGTCGATCAGTCCTTGAGGACGTAGCCGACGCCGCGGACCGTATGGAGCAGGCGAGGCTCGCCGCCCTCTTCGGTCTTGCGCCGCAGATAGCCCATGTACACGCCGAGCGCGTTGGAGGTCGGGCCGAAGTCGTAGCCCCACACGTTCTCGAAGATCGTGGAGCGCGTGAGCACCTGACGCGGATGGCGCAGGAACAGCTCGAGCAGCAGGAACTCGGTCTTCGACAGCTCGATCAAACGGTCGCCGCGGCGCACCTCGTGGGCGATGGGGTCCAGGCTAAGGTCGGCGTAGCGCAGCACCTCGCCCTCGCCGATGCCGTCGCCGGAGCGGCGCAGCAGCGCCCGCAGCCGGGCCTGGAGCTCGCGCAGCGCGAACGGCTTGACCAGGTAGTCGTCAGCGCCGACGTCGAGGCCCTCGACGCGATCGTCGATCGCGTCCCGGGCCGTGAGCATCAGCACCGGGGTGCGGTCACCGGCGGTCCGCAGGCGGCGGCAGACCTCGAGGCCGTCGAGCTTGGGCATCATCACGTCGAGGATCACCGCGTCGGTGGGGTGGGAGGCGAGCTGATCGAGCGCCTCCTCACCGTCGGCGGCGAGCGTCACATCGTGGTTCTCCAGGCGCAGCGCACGCTCCAGCGCGCGCCGCACGGCGGGTTCGTCATCGACGACCAGAACTCTTGACATGGCCGAGATTGTCGCGCGTGTGGGTAACAAATGCTGAAGAGGTGGAGAGCGGGGCCATCGTTCTCCTCCTTTGATGCTCTGGAGCTTCGTATCGCTGGCAGTGTCTCGACCGTCCGCGACCAGTCGGAGAACGACGGCCCCGCCCCTTCGCTACCGGCCAGTCGGAGAACGACGGCCCCCACAACTTGCGACCGGCATCGGTGAGCGGCCTCTACGGCCCGCGGCGCTTCTAGTCCAGGTCGATGAGGAGCGGGGCGTGGTCTGAGGGTTTCTTGCCCTTGCGGAAGTTGCGGTCGATGCCGCAGGCGCTCAGGCGCTCGGCGAGTTCGCTGCTGACCAGGGCGAGGTCGATGCGCAGGCCGAAGCCCTTGTGGAAGTGGCCGGCGCGGTAGTCCCACCAGGTGTACTGGACCTCGTCGGGGTGGACGGCGCGATAGGCGTCGACCATGCCGCCGTCCAGGATCTGGGCGAGGCGCCCGCGCTCGGCGGCGGAGACGTGCGTGCCACCCTCAAACGACGGCGGGTCGTAGACGTCGGCGTCTGCCGGGGCGATGTTCATGTCACCGGCGACGATCGTCGGAGTGTCCTGGCTCTGGAGCTCCGCGATCCGGCCCGCCATCGCGTCGAGGAATCTGAGCTTGCGCGGGTACTCGGGGCTGTCGAGCGTCCGGCCGTTCGGGACGTACACCGAGGCCAGCCGGATCCCGTCGACCGTCGCCTCACACCAGCGCGCCTCCTCCGGGACGGGGTCCCCGGGCAGCGACAGCGTCGCGTCATCGAGTGTGAGCTCCCTGCGCGCGATAACCGCCACACCCGCCCACTGGCCGGCGGAGTGGTGGACGGCGTGGTAGCCGGCCTCGGCGAGCTCCAGGTCGGGGAACGCGCCCGCGGGCGCCTTCGTCTCCTGGAGCAGCATCACGTCCGGACGGTGCAGCTCGATGAACTCGAGAACCCTCGGCATGCGCATCTTCAGCGAGTTGACGTTCCAGGTGACGACGCGCACGGGGTGTAAACGTAGCCGTCACCAGCCACCCGCGCGCGAGAGCGCTCGGGTGATCCACACGATCACCCGCTCGGGCTCGCGGGCGATGTGCCGCTCGGTGACGTGCAGCACCTCGTGTTGCGCGCCCGCCGACAGGTCGTTGTGGCGCGCCCGGTCGTCATGGAACACGCCCGGCCCCGAGTGGTAGTGCTCGGAGTCGTACTCGACGATCACCCGCTGCTCACGCCACAGCAGATCCGCCACGTAGTGACCGACCTCCACGTTGGCCTCGGGTGTCGGCAGATGCGCGCGGCGGATCGCCGCGAGCAGCTTGGCCTCCGCCTGCGACCACGTGTCCGCGGACGGCCGCGCGGGGTCGAGCAGCCGCCTGAGCCGCGGCGTGCCGGGCCGCCGCGGGTGGCGGTCAACCGCCTCGAGCAACCGAGCGCGGCTCGTGAGGCGCAGCGCCTGGTCGACGAGCGGCGCCAACTGGCGGCTGCTGAAGAGCGGTGCGAGGTCGACGAGCGTGCGAGCGATCGAGGTGACAGGCAGCCCCTGCGCGCGGTGGCGCTCCTTGGGGTCGATGGCAGCTGTTGTATGGATCTGGATGCCGGGGCGAGTCCGATCGGAATCGGTCACGATCACATGGAGGGCGGCGCTATTGCCGGCGAGACGCAGACCGTGCACACGGGCGGCGGCGTGGTGCGAGAGCACGGCCGTTGGCCCACAGGCAAGGAGGGCTGCCTGCTCGGCGGCGAACTGCGGGCGGGCTTGGGGGCGTACGAGGGAGTAGACGCCCTGGTGGACCCGGTGCAGCCGCCCGCGGCGGAGAGCTCGGTCGATCGCCGCTGAGGAGGCGCCGAGAGCAAGCAGTTGACGACGCGTGATCATCGTCCGCTGGCGCCCGGCGATCTCGGCGATCGCCCGGTCCGGCCAACCGGGGGCATCTGCCCCGCGTCTGGTTCGCATGTTCTGTAGAGCGTCCGAGCGCGTGATTCCCACCCCCTTGGCCGACTGAAAACGTCGGGTTGGTCCGCGCCGCAACGGTCAGACCGACGTTCTCCCCGCGGTGCGACGAAGACGTCGGGTCGACCCCCGAGGATGCGATGACCCCGACGTTTTCAGCGTCAATGCTGAAGGCGAAGTGGGCGGAGGAACCCGTACGCTCTGGCGATGGCCGCCAGGAGCTCGGAGACGGACAAGCTCACGGCGTACCGGCGCAAGCGCGACCCCAGCAAGACGCCTGAGCCGTCCGGGGCCGCTGCGCCCGAGCAGGCCGAGCCGGCCACAGAGGCCGAGCCGGCCACAGAGGCCGAGCCGGCCACGGAGGCCGAGCCGGCCAAGGCGCCCAAACGCGCCAAGCGAACCAGGGGCACCAAGGCCCCGGCGGTAGACCAGCCGCGGTTCGTCATCCAGGAGCACCATGCGACCCGGTTGCACTGGGATCTGCGGCTGGAGCACGACGGGGTGCTGGCGTCGTGGGCGATTCCCAACGGCATCCCGCCCGACCGCGAGGAGAACCGGCTGGCGGTCCACACCGAGGACCACCCGATCCAGTACATCGACTTTCACGGGGAGATCCCGAAGGGCCAGTACGGCGCCGGGACGATGACGATCTGGGACACCGGGACCTACGAGACGCACAAGTGGGCCGAGGACAAGGTCGAGGTCACGTTCCACGGGGAGCGGCTGCACGGCCGCTACGGGCTGTTCCCGATCGGCCGCCGCGCCGACGGCTCGGGCAGCGACTCGGATTGGATGATCCACCGGATGGATCCACCGCAGGATCCGGCGAGGGAGCCGATGCCCGAGCACCTCCCGCCGATGCTCGCGGGGGCGGGGAAGCTCCCCGGGGACGACGCCAAGTGGTCGTTCGAGGTCAAGTGGGACGGGGTGCGGGCGATCGCCTACGTCAGGCCGGGCCGTCTGCGTCTGGAGAGCCGGAACCTCAACGAGATCACACAGGCGTATCCCGAGGTCCGCGGGATCCTGGAGGACCTGGGCATGCGGGAGGTGGTCCTCGACGGCGAGATCGTCGCGTTCGGCGAGGATGGGGCGCCGAGCTTCGAGCGGCTGCAGCGGCGGATGCACGTCGGCGCGCCGAGTGCGATCGCGCGGCTGCAGAAGTCGACGCCGGTCGTGTTCGCGATCTTCGACCTGCTCTATCTCGACGGGCGCAACCTGATGGCGCTGCCCTACGAACAGAGGCGCGCCCGTCTGCAGGAGCTCGAGCTCGGCGGGCCGGCGTGGCGTGTGCCCGCCACGTTCCCGGGCAGCGTGCGGCCCGGCGCCGAGCTGCTCAAGGCGACCGCCGCGCAGGGGCTGGAGGGCGTCGTGGCCAAGCGGCTTGACTCCCGCTATGAGCCCGGCAGGCGGACCGGCGCCTGGATCAAGGTCAAGAACATGCACCGCCAGGAGCTTGTGATCGGCGGCTGGCTACCGGGGGAGGGGCGGCGCGAGCACCGGATCGGGGCGCTGCTGATGGGCGTCCACGACGCGCCCGCGGCCGACGCGCCCGCGGCCGACGCGCCCGCGGCCGACGCGCCCGCGGCCGACGCGCCCGCGCCCGACTCCGCCGGGCACGCCGCCGAGGCGCCGGCCTCCGCCGCGCCCACCTCCGACCCGCCCACCTCCGACCCACCCCCGCTGCGCTACGCCGGCCGGGTCGGCACCGGCTTCACCGAGCGCACGCTCGACGAGCTCGCCGCCCGGCTGCGGCCGCTGGTCACCGACCGGGCGCCGTTCGATCCCAAGCCGAAGCTGCCGCGCAACGCCGTCTTCGTCCGGCCCGAGCTGGTGGCCGAGGTCGAGTTCCGCGAGTGGACGGGGGAGGGGGTGATGCGGGCGCCCTCGTTCAAGGGGCTGCGTAACGACAAGCCCTCCGCGCAGGTCGTGCGAGAGGACCGGCCGGCCGACGCCGAGGACCGCGAGACGGTGGACAGCGATCCCACCAGTCCCGCGGCGCTGTTCGACACCATCGAGCGACGCCCCGACGGCGGTCTGGCCGTGACGCTCGACGGCCGCGCGCTGACCATCTCCAACTGGGACAAGGTGCTCTACCCGGAGACCGGGTTCACCAAGGGGGATCTGGTCGCCTACTACGCGCGGATAGCGCCCGTCGCAATTTCGCACCTGAAGGATCGCGCGCTCACGCTCAAGCGCTACCCCAATGGGGTCGACCAGCAGTTCTTCTATGAGAAGCAGTCACCGTCGCACCGGCCGCGGTGGGTCCAGACGGCCAAGGTGGGCGGGGTCGATTACACGCTGTGCCAGGAGCGGGCGACGCTCGTCTGGCTGGCCAACCTGGCCGACATCGAGCTGCACACATCGCTCTCCCAGGTGGACACGAGTGGCCGCGGCGCGGAGTCGCCGACGATGCTCGTCTTCGATCTTGACCCCGGCGCACCGGCGGCGCTGCCGGAGTGCTGCGAGGTCGCGCTCGTGCTCCAGGGACTGTTCGCACAGTTGGGCCTGGAGTCGGTGGCGAAGGTCTCGGGCTCCAAGGGGATGCAGGTGTACGTGCCGCTCAACTCAGGGGCGACCTATGCGCAGACCAAGCCGTGGGCGCGCTCGGTCGCCGAGGCGCTGGAGCAGCGGCTGCCCAAGCTCGTCGTCTCGCGGATGACCAAGCGCCTGCGGGAGGGACGCGTGCTCGTCGACTGGAGCCAGAACGACGCCCACAAGACGACGGTGACCGTCTACTCGCTGCGAGCGCGTGAACAGCCGCGGGTGTCGGCGCCGGTGAGCTGGGATGAGGTGACGGCCTGCCGCGACGCCCGGGACCCAGAAATGTTGAGCTTCGGGCCCGAGCAGGTGCTTGAGCGAGTGGCGCGCGATGGCGACCTGTTCGCCATGCTGGAGTCGACCACGCAGTCGCTCCCCGGCGGCTGAGCGAGACCGCGCCGAGCTTCGTAGGATGGGGCGCCGATGGACCAGATCGAGATGCGCAATCGGCTGCTCGTGGCGACGGGCATGTGGCGGGAAGCGACCGGTGGCGAGCCGCTGCCGCGGATGACGCCGGGCGACCCCGCCGCCCAGATCCAGGAGTTCGAGATCACGCTCGTCAACCGGCTGTGGGAGAGCGCCACGCCGGAGAACGCGCGGGAGATCGCCGACCGCACCTGGGACCTCGTGCACGACCGGCCGGACTCCGATCCGGTCAAGCGCCGCGTCGTCGAGTGCCACGAGGCGCTCGCGCGGATGACGCGCCTGGGCGACTGACCGCGATCCGAGCGGTCACGTCAGCCGCGGCGCGCGATCAGGAGATCGGCTCGGGCCCGTCGTGCGGGTCGAGGTCCGGCGCTGAGCCGTTGACCGAGACCGCGGCGTCGGGCAGCGCCTGCCGGTTGAGGGGGAGCCCGGCGGCCGCGTAAGCGGCGACCTGATCGAGCGTCTCGTGGGCCATCAGCTGCGCGACGAGCGAGTCGAGGTTGGCGCGGTGTGAGGAGAGTTCCTCGGTGACCTCGCGGTGAGCGGTCTCGACGATTCGCCGGACCTCTTCGTCGATCAGCTGCTGAGTGCGCTCGGAGGTCTCTGAGACCCCGGGCAGCAGTGGGCTCTGGCCGTCGGTGGGCAGCACCGCGATCGGTCCGATCGCGCGGCTCATGCCCCAGCGGCCGACCATCCCGCGCGCGATCCGGGTGAGCTGCTGGATGTCTGACTCGGCGCCGGTGGTGAGGTCTCCGAAGACGACCTCCTCGGCGACGCGGCCACCGAGCGCAACCTTGATCTGCGCGATCAGATGGGTCTCGTCGAAGTTGAAGCGATCGGCATCAGGCGACGAGAAGGTGACGCCCAGCGCCATCCCGCGGGGGATGATGGAGACCTTGCGGACCGGGTCAGCGCCCGGGGTCAGCATGCCCATGATCGCGTGACCGGACTCGTGGTAGGCGGTGCGCCGCTTGTCGTCCTCAGAGATCATCACCTTGCGCTCGGCGCCGAGCACGATCCGCTCCATCGCGTCGGTGAAGTCCTCCTCGATCACCTCGACGTGCGTGCGGCGGGCCGCCAGCAATGCCGCCTCGTTGGCGAGGTTGGCCAGGTCAGCGCCGACCATGCCCGGCGTCGATGCCGCGATCCCGCCCAGGTCGACGTCGTCGCCCAGCGGCACCGAGCGCGTGTGGACCTCGAGGATCGCCTCGCGGCCGGCCCGGTCGGGCGGCGACACCACGACGCGGCGGTCGAAGCGGCCGGGGCGCAGCAGGGCCTGATCGAGCACCTCGGGCCGGTTGGTGGCGCCGAGCACGATCACCGACTCGCGCGGGGAGAAGCCGTCCATCTCGGTGAGGATCTGGTTGAGCGTCTGCTCGCGCTCGTCGTGGCCGCCCGAGAGGTTGGGGCCGCCGGCGGAGCGCGAGCGGCCGATCGCGTCCAGCTCGTCGATGAAGATGATCGCGGGCGCGTCCTCCTTGGCCTGCTTGAACAGATCACGCACGCGCGAGGCGCCGACGCCGACGATCATCTCGACGAACTCCGACGCCGACATCTGGAAGAACGGGACACCCGCCTCGCCGGCGACCGCGCGGGCGAGCAGCGTCTTGCCGGTGCCGGGAGGCCCGGAGAGCAGCACACCGCGCGGGATGCGTGCGCCGAGCTTGAGGTACTTGTCCGGGGTCTTGAGAAAGTCGACGATCTCGTGGAGCTCCTCCTTGGCCTCCTCGATCCCGGCCACATCCTCGAAGGTGATGTGCTGGTCAGAGGGCTCCACCCGCCGTGCCCGCGAGCGGCCGAAGGACATCAGCCCGCCCGCGCCGCCGCCCCCGCTCGCCGCGCGGCGGAAGATGAAGAACAGCACCAGGAGGATCAGGATCGTCGGTCCGAACGACGCGATGATCTCGGTGAGCGTCGACGGGCCGGTACTCGGGTTCTGAGCGTTGATCGTGACGCCCTCGGCCCTCAACTCCTTGAACAGATCCTGCTGGGGCGCGAACGAGGGGATCTGGGTGGTGAAGGTCGAGGATCTGCGCGCGGTGGCGCTGCCCGCCGGATAGCGGATCTTCGCCTTGAAGGTTCCGGAGATCGCGGCGCTCTTGGTGGACACCGACTTGACGTTCCCATCCTTGACCTGAGTCAGGAACGTCGGGCTGTAGGGGATCCGGATCGGCGCGTTGGGCTTCAGCACCCGCGACGAGATCCACACGTTGGCGACGAGCAGGACGATGATCAGGACGGCGAGCCACCACCACCGCGACGTCGATGAGCCCGGCGGCTTGCTGGGTGGCCGCGAGCCGCGGCCGTCGGGCGCCGGGGTCACCTTCCAGCCGTGCTGCCCGGGCGAGGGTGGCTGCGCGCGCCCCTGCGGCGGCCGCCCGCGACTCCCGTTCTCCGGGGGGTTGGCGCGGCGCGCGCCCTGCGGCAGACCGCCGCGGGGTGATTTTTCGTCGGGCATGGCCTCTGAGTGATTGTCGCAAGCGCCGAAGTCGGTCTGATCCGGTCGCTCGGCGATGTATCGCTGACTCTAGGAACTCAGGCAGCCCGCTGTGTCACCGACCGTCACGACGGCCGTTCAGGCGCCGTCGATCATCGAACGGAACATGTCCGCGCCGTGCACCGCGGCGCCGATGGCGTTGGCGCGGTCGGCCAGCCACCGATCGGAGGTGACCACGCGCACGAGTGCCGGCTGCGGCTCGCGCTGCAGGCGCTTGACGATCTCGAAATCGGCAGCGTCGGCCCGGGGGCGAGGCGCGTGAGCGATCTCGATCACGCTCGAGCGCAGCGGCGGGCGGGGTGCGCGCTCGAACACCACCACGACGTCCTCACCCTCGATCGCGGCCCACCGCTCCAGCAGGTCGACGAGATGGGCCATCGCCCCATCCCGGTCGCGCCACCACCCGTCCGGCCGGGTGCCGATCACGTTCATGCCGTCCACGTACCAGCGCATCACGACTCACTCGGCGGCGGGCGGCGCAGCGCCTTGCGGTTGGACCGCTGCTGCTTGGCCGCGCGCCCGCGGGCCACCGCCGCGGCGCTGGGACGAGTGGCGTGGCGCGGACGCTGGACCGCGAGCGCGCTCGCCAGCCGGCCGCGCAGGCGTTCGAGCGCGAGCTCGCGATTGCGCGCCTGGCTGCGCTCGTCCTGCGCGACGGCGGTCACGACCGGACCGAGGCGGTCGATGATCCGCGTCTTCTGTGTGGGCGAGAGCGCCTCGGAAGCGGCCACGTCGAAGCTTGCCTCCACTCGGGAGGCGGTCACGTTGGCGTGCTGCCCGCCCGGTCCGGAGGACCGTGACGCGCGCATCGTGATCTCGCGCAGCGGGATCGCGGTGCGGCCTCGGATCACCATCGGGTCGTCCATCGTCTGAAGATGATGCCGCGTCGAGTGCGCGACTCCGCGAGCGAGGGGGTCGGGTGACGCCCATGTGACCGCGCCGTAAAGGAAAACGGGGATCCCGCACCGGCGCTATCGGAAATGCGCGTCCCGTGCTACTTTCCCGCGCGAAAGGCCTCGCATTGATGCGCGGCGACAAGAAGGTGCAGGCCTCGGTGGGGTTTACCTCCGGGTAGCAGCACTGATATTCCCCGGAGGGAAACTGCCAATGGCAACCGGTACGGTCAAGTGGTTCAGCGACGAGAAGGGTTTCGGCTTCATCACGCCCGATGAGGGCAGCCGCGATCTGTTCGTCCACCACTCGAGCATCCAGGCGGATGGCTACCGCTCACTCGCGGAGGGCGCCAAGGTGTCCTACGAGGAGGAGTCGGGTCCCAAGGGCCCCAAGGCCATCAACGTCCAGAAGATCTAGGACGTCGCCACGCCGGCCGACGTCCGGCCGGCTACCGACCTGCACCCGTCCGTCGCGTTGATGCGGCGGGCGGGTCATCCGTCATCTCGCGGTGGGGGCCCTCCGACCACACCGTCATCACGCTGCTTGGCCCGCCAGTCGCCGCGGGTGCCTTCGATCTCGTCCTCGAGCTCTCCGGTGCGCTCGGACATCTCGTCCGCGCGCTTCTCGAGCTCGTCGGCGAGCTGCTCGTGATCCTCGTCGTCTCTGCGTGCGCTCATGGACGGCTTCTTCCCCCGAACGCGTCCGCTGACTCAGGGATCGGAGACGAAGCCACCGTCGGGCGCGATCGGCAGGCCGGCGGCCTGCCAGGCGAGCATCCCGCCGGTCATGTTGTGGGCGTCGTAGCCGGCGTTGGCAAACGCCTCCGTCGCCATCCCCGAGCGTGCCCCACTGCGGCAATAGAAGACAACGGGTCGGTCCCGGTCGATCTCGTCCGCGCGCGCGGAGATCTCAGACAGCTCGATCAGCGTCGTGGAGGCGATGTGCCCGGCCTCATGCTCGTGCGCCGCGCGGACATCGATGAGCTGGATCGCGCCGTCGGCGTGGAGGCGAGAGACCTCGTGTGGTGAGAAATCACGAGACATCGCACGTGAATGTAGAACGTGGGAGGCTCAGGGCTCCCGCGGGGGCCTCTCTGTGCCAATTTGCTCGGGTTTCGCCGCCCGGGCGCGCCCTAGCAGCCTCGGCAGCGGAATCCTGCAAGCCAAGCTGCATGACATCAATCCTGCAGGTCGTGTAGGCTGCCGCGTCGATAATCACCCACAGCCGAATCACCACGAACCAGAACCGTGGTGATCGGGGAACCCGTTTGGTAGGTCTACCCGGCCGACCAGGGGCGAATCGCCGAGACGTTTCGGCGTAGCGCAACTCTTTCAGCGCGAGCCCGACAGCTAACCCCGAAGGCACACGAAAGAGAAGGGTTTAGTACGTGGTCCCCGTTCGTCTACGAGTATTTGCGCGCCTGGCCGGCTTTGCCATGCTGTTCGGCGCGATCGTCCTGCCCGCCACCGCGGCCGCGCAGCGGTCCGGCGCCCGTGTCCTGCGCCAGGGAATGCGAGGCTCAGCGGTCCGCGCCCTGCAGCGCGAGCTGACCGAGGCGGGCTTCGTCGTGCGCAGGACGGGGATCTTCGACGCGGCCACGATCCGCACCGTGCGGGGCTTCGAACGCCGCTATCACCTTCCGGTCGACGGGGTCGCCAGCCCGCGCTTCATGCGCAGGCTCCGGACGATCCGCGCCTATGACCTGGCGGCCGTCGACAGCTCTGTGAGCGGTGGGGCGACACCCGACTCCACCACGGGCACGACGGGGGGCGGCAGCGGCCTGACCAGCCCGACGACGACGCCGACCACCACCACCCGACGACGACCGGTACGACCACCACCGGCACCGGCACTCAGATCGGCACCGAGACAAACACGCCGAACCTGCCCAACCGCCGTTACGGCTCACGCACCCTGCACAACGGGATGATGGGCACCGACGTGGAGGAACTGCAGAACTACCTCACGCTCGCGGGGTATCCGACGTCCGTCGACGGAGCATTCGGCCCGAGGACCGCTCGAAGCGTCATGAAGTTCCAGCGCGCCAGCCACATGCGCATCACCGGCATCGCCATCCACGGCGAGGAGATGACACTCCAGCGCGACGTCGCCAAGGCGGTTCCCACCACGGCGTCCGCCGGCCAGGCGACGCTCAACGCCGACGGCACCGCGACCGCCCCCGCCGACGCTCCCGCGGCCGTCCAGAACGCGGTAGCGGCCGCCAACTCGATCATCGACGACCCGTACATCTACGGCGGCGGCCACGCCTCGTTCACCGACTCCGGCTATGACTGCTCCGGTGCCGTCAGCTTCGCGCTGCACGGCGGCGGGCTGCTCAACTCGCCTGAGGACTCCAGCCAGCTGGAGACCTACGGGCAGCCCGGCCCGGGCCAGTGGATGACGGTCTACGCCGACGCCGGCCACGCGTTCGTGGTGATCGCCGGTCTGGCGTTCAACACGGCGCACTACGGCCCGACGTTCCCGTCCGGCAGCGGCCCTCGCTGGCTTGCGCCCTCCGACGTGACCGCCAACCTGTCCGACGGCGGCGACTACATCGTCCGCCACCCGGCAGGCCTCTAGAAGCGCTCGGCGAGATGGGCGGTCCGCTCCGAGGCCGCCGGTGGAAAAACTGCTCTTCCATACGGTTCCCGACCCGCCCGCTGTGACGTAGGATCAGTGGACCATGTCGGCACTCTCGGATCTGTACACCGTTCCTCAGGAATACCTCGATTTCCGGGACACGATCCGAGAGATCGCCACCGAGCGAATCGCGCCCCGCGCGGCCGAGATCGACGAGAAGGCCGAGTACCCGCACGACCTCCGCCGGCTGCTGGCCGAGCAGGACATCCTCGGACTCCCGTTCGAGACCGAGCATGGCGGCACCGGAACCGGCACCTTGATGCTCAACATCGCGATCGAGGAGATCGCCAAGGCCTGTGCCTCGACCGCGCTCATCCTGATGATCCAGGAGCTCGGGACGTTACCGATCAAGCTGTTCGGCTCCGACGAGCTCAAGGATCGCTTCCTGCCGCGGTGCGCGACCGGCGAGTGGTCGCCGGCATTCGCGTTGTCCGAGCCCGAGGCGGGCTCGGATCCCGGCGGGATGCTCACACGCGCGGTGCGTGACGGCGACGAGTGGGTGATCGACGGCACGAAGAACTGGATCACGAACCTCGGCATCGCGGATTTCTACGTCGTCTTCGCGGTGACCGACCGTGACGCCGGCCATTCGCGCGGGATCACCGCATTCGTGGTCGAGGCCGACCGGCCCGGGTTCAGCGTGGGCAAGCTCGAGAAGAAGCTCGGGATCCGGGGCTCACCGACCGGGCAGCCGATCTTCGACGGCGTGCGGGTCCCGCACGCGAACATCGTCGGTGAGGAGGGCCAGGGCTTCAAGATCGCCATGGCCACGCTCGACATCTCGCGGCTGGGCGCGGGGGCGCAGGCGCTCGGAATCGCGCAGGGCGCCACCGACTACGCCGCGGCCTACGCGCGCGAGCGCCGTCAATTCGGCAAGCCGATCAACAGCTTCCAGGCGATCCAGTTCAAGCTCGCCGACATGGAGACTCGCTGCGCGGCGGGGCGAGAGCTCCTGTACCAGGCATGCGCCAAGGTCGACCGCGGCGACTCCGACATCGGCAAGTACACGGCGATGGCGAAGCTCTTCTGCTCCGACACCGCGATGGCGGTCACCCCTGAGGCGATTCAGGTCCTGGGCGGCTACGGTTACGTCAAGGAATATCCGGTCGAGCGGATGATGCGGGACGCCAAGATCACCCAGATCTATGAGGGCACCAACGAGATCCAGCGTCTCGTGATCGCCCGCACGCTGCGATGAGGCCCGAGCCGCCCGCCACCGACCGCAGCCCGAGCATCCGGCGAGTGCTGCTCTCCGCGGCAGGCGCACTCACGGTCGGACTCGGCGCGGTTTCGATCGGGGTCGGCTTCAGCGACTCGTTCCCGGTCAAGCTCATCCAGGGGATCGCGGTGTTCGCCGCCGGCGCGATCGTGCTCGGCGCAGTCGTGACGTTCGCGCTCGTACACCTTGCCAATTGGCGCGATCCGGTCGACGAGGACGAATTCGAGGCGCTCGTGCAGCATGCCGAGCAACTCGCGTCGGAGGGACGCTGGGGCGAGTCCGATGAGGAGCTGCTCGGGTCCGGATGGCCCGACGACGAGGATGCGTACGCGCTCGATGGCGATGAGGACTTCGCCGCGCTCGTGCGCTCGGCCATCGATGATCTACCGCTGGAGTTCCACCGAGCGCTCGAGCACGTGGCGATCGTCGTCTCCGACGGCGGCCGTGAGCACCGCGCCTACGGCCTCTACCAGGGCGATACGGTCGCGCGTGACTACTTCACCGACCGGATCCTGATCTTCCGCGACACGCTGACGCGCGACTTCGGGCATGACCCGGAGCTGTTGCGGGCTCAGGTGACGCGGACCGTGCGCCACGAGCTCGCACACCACCTCGGCTGGGGTGAGGCGGGCGTGCGGCGACTCGGTCTGTGAACCGGCGCGCCGGAGCACGTCGTGCCTGAAGCGGTCATCGTCGACGCGATCCGGACGCCGATCGGCCGGGCCGGCAAGGGCTCGCTGCGCGGCATGCGCGCCGACGAGCTCGCCGCGGTGCCGTTGCGGGCGCTCGTCGAGCGAAACCCGGATGTCGAATTCGCGCAGACCACCGATGTGATCATGGGCGCGGCCTACGGCGTCGGCGAGCAGGGCGCCAACATCGGCCGCACCGCGTCGCTGTTGGCCGGATATGACCATCACGTCCCGGCGTGCACCGTCAACCGCTTCTGCGCCTCCTCGCTGATGGCGATCCGGATGGCCGCTCACGCGATCCGGGCGGGGGAGGGGGAGCAGTACGTCGCCGCGGGCGTCGAGGCCGTCTCCCGGGGCGTCGTCGCGACGCTCGCGCCCGAGGTCCTCAACCCGCGCCTGGACGGCTCTGAGGGGTCGCTCTACGACGTCTACATCCCGATGGGGATGACCGCGGAGAACGTCGCTGAGCGGTGCGGCGTCTCCCGCGAGGCACAGGATGAGTGGGCGGTGATCTCGCAGGGCCGCGCGGTGGCCGCACGGGACGGAGGCCACTTCGACGCGGAGATCGTGCCGGTGACGGTGCCCGCGCACCGCGAACGCTCCACCGAGGAGCCCAGCCAGGAGGTGGAGGTCCCTGAGACGGTCGTCACCCGCGACGACGGACCGCGGCCCGAGACGACGCTCGAGGTGCTCGCCCGGCTGCGCCCCGCATTCCGGCCTGACGGCACCGTGACCGCAGGCAACGCCTGCCCGCTGAACGACGGCGCCGCCGCGGTGCTCGTGATGTCCGATGCGCGCGCTGAACAACTCGGCCTGCAGCCTGTCGCGCGGATCGTCGCGTCGACGGTCGCCGCGATCCGCCCCGAGATCATGGGATTGGGGCCGGTGCCCGCCATCCGAGCGCTGCTCGAGCAGGCTCGGTTGACGATCGAGGACATCGACATCGTCGAGATCAACGAGGCCTTCGCCGCGCAGATCGTCCCGTGCCGTGAGCAACTGGGCATCGAGGCCGAGCAGCTGAACCCGTTCGGCGGCGCGATCGCCCTCGGCCATCCGTTCGGGATGACGGGCGCGCGGATCATGACGACGTTGCTCGGAGGGCTGCGCGCGACCGGAGGGCGCTACGGTATTGAGTCGATGTGCGTCGCCGGCGGACAGGGCCAGGCGATGCTCATCGAGCGCCTCTGATCACAATTTGGCGCCGGACGATCGTCCGAGGTCAGCTGAGGCGTTCGTGAGAGTTGTGTGTGACTTTTCACCGCGCACGCCGGGTCCCTTGTAGTCTGCACACACTTCAGGCCGGTCACACGGATCGGCAATGACGGGTCTGAGAGCAAAGGGGTAGTCCGAACGTGAGCACTGCAGTCATCGACGCGAGTCCGCAAGCAAGTGAGGACCACACGCCGCAGCAGCCCGCGGTCTGGCGGGAGCGGCTTGCGCCGTACGCCACGCCGAGCCTGTGGCGCAGCACATCTGATCTCGTCACCTCCGTGGTCGCCTACTTCGCCGTCAGCGCTGGGATGGTTCTTGCGTTCCAGCACGTCGGGGTCTGGCTGACCCTCCTGCTCGCGCCCGTGAGCGCCGGTTTTCTGCTGCGGACCTACATCATCTTCCACGACTGCACGCACGGGTCGTTCATGCCCTCGCGACTGGCCAACATCTGGCTGGGCACCGCTCTCGGGGTGATCGTCCTCACGCCGTTCGTGCGCTGGCGTCACGATCACGCGATCCACCACAACACTGCGGGCGACCTGGACAAGCGCGGGATCGGCGACGTTCCGCTGCTCACCGTCGATGAGTACGCGGCCAAATCGCCCCGGGCCCGCACCGAGTACCGGCTGCTCCGCAACCCGTTGATCATGTTCGGGCTGGGGCCGGTGATCGCGATGATCATCGGGCCGCGGCTCATCTCCCGCGACGCCCCGAAGCGCATGCGCCGCAGCGTGCTGGCGACCGACGCGGTGCTCGTGGTGATCTTCGGGCTGCTCGTCTGGTGGCTCGGACCGGTCGCGGTGGCGCTCACCTGGACCCCGCCCGCGCTGATCGCGGGTGCCGCCGGCGTCTGGCTGTTCTACGTCCAGCACAACTTCGAGGGCGCCTACTACCAGCGGACCGACGGCTGGGGCTACGCCGACGCGGCTCTGCAGGGCAGCTCGTTCCTCAAGCTGCCACGCCTGCTGCAGTTCGCGACCGGGAACATCGGCTTCCACCACGTCCACCACCTCAACGTGCGGATCCCCAATTACAACCTGCAGCGCGCGCACGAGGAGAACTCGGTGTTCCAGAGCGTTCCGGTGCTCACGCTCATCGACGGCCTGCGCGCCGTTCGGCTCAAGCTCTGGGACGAGCAGCGCGGGCGGATGGTGACGTTCGCCGAGGCGAACCTCTGACGTCGATCAGCGAACGGTGATGGTCCGCCGGATCATCACCGGCGAGCTGTAGCCGAGCGCGCTCGGGACGTACTGCAGCGCGTACTTGTTCTTGCCGGTGGGCTCGCCGGTCGCGGTCATCGTGAACGCCCCGGTCTTCTGGTTGGGGCGCGTCTGGCCGCCGTTGAAGCTGATCTGCTGGGGCCCGGTCTTGGTGATGCGGTAGAGGATCAACGAGCCGGCACCACCTTTGAGTGACGCGACCGGGCTGATCGTCCCCTTGATCGCGATCTTGCCGGTCGCGATCTGACGCGCCTCGGTGACCTTGATCGTCGAAACCAGCGGGGTTGCGGTGACCGCAGCGGAGGTCGCCGCCGCCGAGCCGGTGGTGTCGGTCGCGGTGACCGCGCACTGGATCCCGAGGCCGACCCAGATCGCGCGGACCCGTAGCGTCGCGCCGGTCCCGATCTGGACGTTGCCGTCCGCCAGCTGCCAGCTGTAGGTGAACGCGCCCGCGCCCGCCGACCAGGTGCCGTTGTTGCACGTGAGGGTCGAGCCGTAGCTGCTCGCGCCCGTGATCGAGGGCGGGGTGGCGGCGGTGGGGGAGGCGGAGGCCTGGGCGGCGAAGACGCCGCAGGCCCCGATCGCAGCGCCGGCGGTCAGGAACGTGGTGAGCCTTGGCATCCGGGCCACGTTACCGGTGATCGCCGCTCAGCGGGTCAGGGCGCGGGCCGTGACAGCGAGATTGCGAACAGCCCCTCCGGGTCGGTGAGAAGCTCGCAGAGCTGCAGTCCGGACGCCTCCAGGTCGCCGCGGACCCGTGCAGGGGTGAACTTGGCGCTGATCTCGGTGCGCAGCTCCTCGCCTGCCGCAAAGTCGACTCGGAGGTCGAGTGCCCGCAGCCGTGCCGAGCACGGCCGGCGGGCGCGCAGCCGCATCTCGACCCATTCCTGGCGGCGGTCGTAGAACGCGACGTGCTCGAAGTTCTCGACCGGGATATCGCCGTCGAACTCACGGTTGAGCACGCGCAGCATGTTGCGGTTGAACTCGGCCGTCACCCCGGCCGCGTCGTTGTAGGCGGCTTCGATGAGCACCGGATCCTTGACCAGATCGGTGCCCAGCAGCAGATGATCGCCGTCGACCAGCAGCGAGCCGATCTTGGCCAGCACCGCGCGCCGGGTGCCAGGCGCGAAGTTGCCGATCGTGCCACCGAGCAGCGCCGCGATCCGGGGGGTGTCGCCGGCCCGTCCGACGTGATCGAGGTCGCGCTCGAAGTCGCCGACGACCCCGGAGACCTCGAGTCCGGGATAGTCGGCCGCAAGCGCATTCGCCGCGTCGGCGACGACCGTCTCGGAGACGTCGAGCGGGATGTACCGGCGCAGCGTGTCCGCGGATCGCATCGCGTCGAGCAGTACGCGGGCCTTCGTCGACGCGCCGGCGCCGAGCTCGACGAGCTCGCCCGCACCCGTCCGCGCGACGATCTGAGCCGCTCGGTCACGCAGAATCCGCAGCTCGGTGCGCGTCGGGTAGTACTCGGGCTGCTCGGTGATCTGCTCGAACAGCTCCGAGCCCCGGGCGTCATACAGGTACTTGGGGGGCAGTTCCTTGAACGGCTTGGTCAGGCCGTCAAGCACGTCGTTGGCGAACGCCTGCTCGGCGAGCTCGTCCTGAAACGGGGCGTCGAGACCGGCCATCTGAGTCAGGTGTCGGCGGCGAGCCGCAGCCCGGCGAAGATCTGCCGGCGCTGGGGGAGGTCCCAGTTGCGGAACGGCACTGTCGCCACCCGTGTCCGCGTCGCCCACGAGCCGCCTCGCAGCACTCGGTAGCCCTCGCCGAAGAAGACCTCGGAGTACTCGCGATATGGGAACGCGGTGAACCCGGGATAGCGCTCGAACACGCTGCTCGTCCACTCCCAGACGTCGCCGACCATCTGCTCGCATCCGACCGGCGAGGCGCTGCGAGGCAGGCTGCCCGCGCGCACGGCTCCGCCGGCGAGCTGATCGAGGTTGGCATGGCCCGGACGCGGGGCGCCGTCGCCCCAAGGCCAGGCCCGTGTCGAGCCGGTCGCCGGGTCCCAGGAGGCTGCCTTCTCCCATTCGAACTCGGTCGGCAGGCGCAGCCCACGGCCGGCGGCGAATGCCTGCGCCTCGTGGAAGCTGACGTGGATCACCGGTCGCGCCGGATCGAGGCGCTCGCGCCGGCCGAGCCTCCATTCATGGTTGAGGTCCGCCGTCCACGCGGCCGGCCGGTCGGTGCCCTCCTGCTCGCGCCACGCCCAGCCCTCAGCGGACCACCACGTACGGCGTGTGTAGCCGCCGTCCTCGATCCACGTGCGCCAGTCACCGTTGGTCACCGGGAAGCGCCCTATGCGAAACGCGGGCAGCTCGACCTGATGGCGCGGCCGCTCGTTGTCATAGGCGAACCCCTCGCCGGGTGCCCCGATCGCGCAGGGGCCCGCGGGGACGTCGACCAGTTCAAGGCCGGTCGGGGACGGCGACGCCGCGGTGAGGCCGGGGACCGGTGTCGGCTCGAAGCCACGCAGGCGCGCGAGCTGCATCGTCTGCAGCATCGTCTCGTTGTGCTGATGTTCGTGGCGGACGATCAGCTCGGGAATCGTCCCGTCGCCCGGGCCGAGCTGCGCGAGCACCTCCTCGGTGCGGCTGCGGACCTCGGCCATGTAGTCACGGGCGTCGGCCGGCCCGAGGTGATCGAGGTCGCCCCGCCCCGCTCGCGGGGTCTCGAACGCGTCGTAGATCTCGGCCAGGTCCGCGCGCAGAAGGGGGCGTCCGCCGTAGCGGTGGACGATCCACAGGTCCTCGAACGCCGCGATGTGCCCGAGGTCCCAGACCAGCGGGCTCATGAGCGTCGAATGGACCCGCTCGAGCTCTGCGTCGGACAGTCCTGCGACCAGCGTCAGGGTGCGGTGGCGGGCCTCGGTGAGGGCGGTGAGCGGCTCGGACGGGACCGATTCACCGAGCTGCGCAGCCACGCTCATGCGGCGCGATGAAAGCAGCGAGGGGGCCGGCGGCGCTTAAGCGATTCAGGCTCGCGGAGGCCCGCTCAGGCCCGCATCGCGTAGCGCAGATAGAGCGAATCGCCCTGCTGGAGCGTCCACGTGAGGCGCAGTTGCGTCGGCGCGGCGGCGGGCATGTGCTCCGTGATCGTCAGCCCGTCTCCGCCGGCGATCTTCGGCGCGAGGGTGAGAAAGAGCTCGTCGCACAGGCCGTCGGCCGCGAGCGAGCCGAACAGGGACGGTCCGCCCTCGCAGAGCACGAGCCCGGCGCCATGCGCGGCGGCAAGGTGAGAGAGCACCGTGCGTGGCGCCAGATCGTCGGGGCTTCGCCGCTCGACCACCACCCGGGCCGCGACATCCCCAGGGTCGATGTCAGCGCCCGTGTAGATGATGAGCGTCGCCTGTGGGTCTGTCAGCAGCGGGATCTGGGGCAACCGCCCGGTGTGGGTGATCGTCACCAGCGGGGGCTGCGGGGTGAGGCCGAGGCGCTCACGGATCGCCACAACGGTCGGGTGGCGCGCGAGCGCGCCGTATTGCTCGGCCTCGAGTGTCCCCGTGCCGACGAGGACAGCTCCCGCGCAGCCGCGCAGCGCGCGGAAGATCTGCTTGTCGCCCTCGTCGCCGAGTCCGGTCGAGCCGCCGTCGACCGTCGCCCGTCCGTCGGCGCTCGCTATGAAGTTCGCCACGACGTAGGGCTGATCGCTGCGGGCCCGGGCCTCCAATGCCCTCGGGATGAGCTCGATCGGGTCCACCGGAGCGGGGTCGGGGTGCAGGCGGCGCATCGGCGCGAACTGTAGGCTGCCTCCCCGATGACCGCCTCGCACTCCAAGCCGGACCGCAACCTCGCGGTCGAGCTCGTGCGGGTGACCGAGGCGGCTGCGCTCGCCTCCGCCCGGATGATCGGCCGTGGTGACAAGGAGGGGGCCGATCAGGAAGCGGTCGACGCGATGCGCGCGATGCTGGACACCGTCTCGATGGACGGAATCGTCGTGATCGGCGAGGGCGAGAAGGATGAGGCGCCGATGCTGTTCAACGGCGAGCACATCGGTGACGGTTCGCCCCCGCAGGTCGACATCGCCGTCGATCCGCTCGAGGGCACGCGGCTGTGTGCGCTGGGGATGCCCAATGCGATCTCGGTGATCGCCCTGTCCGAGCGCGGAACGATGTTCAACCCGGGCCCCGTCTTCTACATGGAGAAGATCGCCGGCGGCCCGGAGATCGCCGATCTGCTCGACCTCGATCGCCCGCTCGCCGAGACGCTCCAGCTGATCGCCGACCGCAAGAACCGCGACATCCGCGACGTGATGGTCGTGATGCTCGACCGCGAGCGCCATCACGAGGCGATGCGCAAGGTGCGGGAGGCGGGCGCGCGTGTCCGGCTCATCACCGACGGCGACGTCGCCGCCTCGCTGCTGGCGGTCTCGGAGAACTCCCCGGTCGATCTGCTGTGGGGGATCGGCGGGACGCCTGAGGGCGTCATCTCGGCGGCCGCCATCAAGTGCATCGGCGGGCAGCTGCTCGGCCGGCTGTGGCCGCGCAATGACGAGGAGCGCCAGGCGGCCGTCGCCGAGGGATACGACCTGAACCGAGTGCTCACCTGCAACGACCTCGTGCAGGGTGACGACGCCTTCTTCTCCGCCACCGGCGTCACGGACGGCGACGTACTCCAGGGCGTGCGATACCACGGCGACAGCGGCGCCTCGACCGAGTCGCTGGTGATGCGCTCACGCTCGGGCACCGTCCGGCGCATCTACGCCCGTCACGACCGCCGCAAGATGCGGTCGATCGGCGTCAGCTACACCTGATCGCGGGCGGCCTGCTCGTCGTCGCGGGTGGCGACAGCGAGCAGATGTGGGCTCGCGCCCATGACCTCCGGCACGTGCTCCAGCGCGCGGGCGGAGTCCAGCGCCGCGCGCCGGTCCTCGTCGTCGGCCATGCGCTCGTCGACGTCGGGGAAGAATCCGACAGGTCCCTCGACGCCGACCAGGTCGGTGAGCCTCAGCCCCGCATCGGTGACCTCGCTGGCGAGATCGCCGGGTCGGTGGGTCACCGCGGTGAACCCGTCCATCTTGATCGGCGGCAGGCTGCCGGAACGCTCGCTGTCGACGACGAACCGTTCAAACCCAGGGTCGTTGAGGTACCCGCGCAGGCGCAGCGAGCCGTCGAGGCGGACGGCCCAGCGCGAGATCGCCGCGGCGAACACGACACCGCCGCTCGTGACGACACGCCGGGCCTCGCGCAGGGCGGTAAGGCGATCCCCGCGGTGTGAGAGGTGATACAGCGGACCAAGCAGCAGGACCGCGTCGACCGATTGGTCTGGCAAGGTCAGGGCCCGGGCATCCCCGACCGCGGTGCTCACGCGATGGGAACCGGTGAGCGAGCCCTTCAACTGCTCGACGTGCAGTTCGATCAGGTCTCGGTGCTCGACCTCGTAGCCGCGCTCGGCGAGCCACAGCGCGTAGCGGCCGGGGCCGCCGCCGATGTCGGCCAGCCGTGCGGGCGGATCCGGGAGATGACGGGCGAGGATCTCGATCGTGCGCTCGAATTCGAGCAGGCCGTGGCCCTGCTCCAGACGGCTCTGTTCCTCACCGCGGTCGTAGTAGGCGCGCATCGCCTCGGCGTGTCGATCGACGTGGGTCATCGGCGGGAGAGCGCGCCGACGTGGGACTCGTCCAGTCGAAGGTCCTCCAGCGAGCGCAGGAATGCGTGGGTGACGATCACGTGCACGAACGACTGCGTCATCTCATAGACGATGGTCGAGAGCCGGGACGCGATCGCGGGGTAGAAGTTCGCCACCTCGACGTCGATCTTCACCTCGCGCTGGTTGCTGCCCGGGTGAGACGGCATCCGCTCCACCACGAGGGACAGCCAGCCCGAGCCGCGGCCGCCGCGCGCCACGAGCAGCCCATCGCGGATCGGCCAGGTGACCTTGCCCTCGTCACGGTCGATCTCGTAGCGGGGGACGTCGAAGCGCAGCAGCGTAAGCGGCTTGGCGATGAGCACGACCGAGCGGGAGTCCTCGTCGTAGACGACGCGGATCAGGCCAAGCGTCACACGCGTGAGGAACCGCCAGTACGTCCGGCCCAGGTTCTCCAGATTGGGCGCGGTCCACAGTCGCTCGAGGTCCTCGTCGGCCAGGGTGAGGACCGCGGACTGAACGGAGCGCACCGCCCCGTCGTGGGCGATGACAGTCGAACGCGGTGCCGAGCCGATCACCGCCTGCGCCCGCCGGCTGCGCCCTCGGTGCACCCGCCGCCAGGCCGCGACGGCGGAGGCGAGCATGGCGAGGAAGACGAACGGCACGGACATCGATGTGGGATTGTGACCGCCCGCCGTGACGGGAACGGGCGCTGGAGCGGACCCTACCCCGCCTCGCTCAGCGAACGAGCGCCTCGAGTGCCACCACCGCGCCGGCCTCGAGCGAGCCCTCGCCCGCCGGGATCATCGCGAGTGCGTCGGCGGCGAGCAGCGAGCTGAGGATGTGCGAGCCCTGAGCGCCGGTCGGTCGCGCGACCAGGGTGCCGTCGGGAGCCGCGCGGAGCGAGACGCGGACGGCCTGCTCGCGCCGGGCATTGCGGCGGATGGCCACGCCGAGGCGAGCATGGCGGTGCGCGGGCCGGGGCGCGTGCCCACATTGGAGCGCCGCCAGCGCAGGGGCGACGAACAGCGAGAACGTGACCACCGCGGAGACGGGATTACCCGGCAGCCCGAACACCAGGGTGCCGCTCTCCGCGATGCCGAACCAGGTGGGCTTGCCCGGCTGCAGCGCGACGCCCCAGAAGCGCTCCTGGACCCCGAGCGCGGCGAGCGCTCCCTTGACGTGGTCGTGCGGGCCGACCGAGACGCCGCCGGAGAGCACGACCACGTCGGCCTCGCCCAGCGCCCTGCCGATGTGCTCGACAGTGCGCTCCCGATCGTCGGGGATGTGGTCGGGGTCGAGCGCGAGCGCTCCGCAGCGGGTGGCGACGCCGGAGAGCATCGTCGCATTGGAGTTATGGATCTCGCCCGGTCCCAGCGGCTGTCCGGGCTCCCGCAACTCGTCCCCGGTCGACAGCACCGCGACCTGCGGACGGCGCGCGACCGCCAGCTCAGCGGCGCCGGCGGCGATAGCGGCGCCGAGCTCGATCGGGCCGAGCGTCGTCCCGGCGTCGAGCACGACCGCGCCCTCCGCCATGTCCTCGCCCGCGCCACGCACGTGCTCGTTGGCGGGGGTGTCGACGAGCGTGACGACCGTGCCGTCGTTGGCCTCGGTCTGTTCCTGCGGGATCACCGCGGTCGCCCCAGCGGGAATCGCCGCGCCCGTCGAGACGCGGATCGCCTGTCCCTCCACCAGCACCACGTCGGTGGGTGCGCCCGCGCGCGACTCTCCGGCCAGGCGAAGCCGCCGGCCGGATTCCCCGGCCTGGATGGCGTAGCCGTCCATCGCCGAGCAGGCGAACGGAGGGACGTTGGAGTGGGCGCGGACGTCCTGCGCGAGCACTCGATCCAGGGCGTCCGAGAGCGCGACCATCTCCGCGGGAAGCGGTCGGACGGAGTCCAGGACGAGCTGGCGGGCCTCGGTGATGGCGATCAACGACACCGGATTTCCGAGCATATGCGGTATCCACGGTTCGGCGACCACGGAGCCGACACCCCGACGTGGTAGACAGGCAGGCTGATGGCGCCGGATGCTCCTCACCGGCGGCCGGGCCGCCCGGTCGCCGACGCTCCAATCGAACGGCTGCTCGCCCACCCTGAAGAGGTCGCGCGCGCGTGGATGTTCGCGCTGCTCTCCCAGGTGGAGCTGCATGAGGCGCCCGGCCTGGTCACCGAGCCGTTCACGCGCGACGGCCCGCGGGTCTGCGATGCCGCGCTGCGCGCGCTGGCCGAGGAATCGGATCTGCGCCGCCTCGAGCGCGACGGCGCGCTGTGGCCGCTCGTCTCACGCGTGGGGGAGATGACGGGCTCGGCGACCCCCGGTCATGTGCTCAAGGCGGTCGACGCCCTCCACGACGTGCTGTGGGCGGAGTTGCGCGGTGAGCTGCGTGGAGTCGCCGACCCCGACCTGGTCGCCGATCTGGCGGCGCGCTTGACCCGCGTGTGCGCACTGATCCGTGACGCCGGCCTGGCGCGGGTCGGGGGTGGGCCTGGGCTTGAGTCTGTGCGCCCGGTGGGCGGGGCCCGGCCGGTGGGAGGCGGGGCGGGGGTCCGGGGCGGGGAGTGGCGGGCAGGGGGGATGGGGCCGCCGGCTGGGCCGGACGCTGAGGGGTCGGGCGAGCTGGGCGGTGCGGGCGCGGAGCGTGTGGTGGGGGGAGAGGCGGTCGTTGAGGCGTCGGAGGCGTCGGAGGCTCCGGGGGCGCCGGAGGCCGGTGGGGCGCATGAGGCTCCGGGGGCGCCGGAGGCCGGCGGGGCGCATGAGGCTCCGGGGGCGCCGGAGGCCGGCGGGGCGCCCGAGGCTGTGGATCGGTCGTCGGGTGGGGCGCAGCCCGCCAGTCGGCCCCCGGCGGGGGCGCAGCCTGCGGCCCCCGGGGAGGCGGTGTCCGGTGGGAGGGGGGCGCCGCTCTGGGTGAGCGCGCTTGAGGACGAGATCCAGGCGGCGAAGGCGAAGTTCGCGCCGCTGTCGCTGCTGCTCGCCGAGATGGAGGACGCCGAGCGGATCGCCGCCGCGGCCGGGCCCGAGGGCGCGGGCGACGCGTTCGGTGAGTTCGCGTTGGCGGTTCGCCGGGCGCTGCGGCGCCAGGACATCCTCGTGCAGGAGACACCCTCGCGCGCGTGGGTGATCGCACGTGAGACCGCGCGCGCGGGTGCCCACTCGCTCGGGGCTCGCATCGCCGAGTCGGTCGGGGAGACGCCGTCGATGGGCGGCAGCCCCCTGGTGGCGAGCGTCGGTGTCGCGGTCCTCGGGGAGGACGGGATGGAGTGCGCGCAGCTGATGGAGGCCGCCGAGGAGGCGCGGTTCGCCGCGTCCGCGCGCGGCATCGAGGTCTCGCGCCGGATGCGGTAGTGGTCCCGGACCGGGTGCGGCAGCGGTTCTCGCGTAGGACGCGGTAGCGCCCGGGCTGCGGCTCAGGGGCGGCGGATCGCGGTCAGCGCGGGAGCAGCGACGGCGCGTTGAGCGCCGAGGCCGTCTGGGCGCGACCCGGCAGAGCGATCGACCCGATCCACTCCGTGCCATCCATCCCCAGCGCGGTCGCCGTGGCCATCGTGACGTCCCACGAGGCGCCGTTGGCGTAGGGACCGCGGTCGATCACCGGCACGGTGAGCTCACGGCCGCCGAACATCAGCGAGACCTCGGTGCCGCACGGGAGCGTGCGGTTGGCGACGCCGAGCGTCGAGCGTCCCAGGCGCGGGCCACAGGCGGTCTTGCGCCCGTAGAACCCGGGGCCGTAGATCGTCGCCTTGGCGTCGCGGTAGACCGACACCGTGAGCGCGGTGGGGACCGCGGTGGCGGTGGCGGAGTCGGCTGTGGGGGTGTCGGCGAGCTTGACCGCTCGCATCGAGAACCGGCCGACCTGAGTGGTGTGCCAGGTCGCTGCGAACGTTCCGTCGGAGGCGACCCGCGCGGAGACGGTTGCCTTCCACTGACCGTGCGTGGCCCGACCTTCGCGCTCGATCTCGATCGTCTGGCCGGCATCGCCGCCGGCGGTGCCGGTGAACGAGAGCTGGTGGCGCAGCAGCGCCGAGGAGGTCGTCTGCAGCGTGATCCCGCCGCTGGAGACCGAGACCGGCTCGGCCGCCGGCGTCGTGGGCACGCTCGTCGGTGCCGCCGTGCCCGTGGGGCTCCCATCGGTGAGCCCACCACCACCGCTGCCCGCCGACGCAAATGCGGTCGACGGAAGCGCAAGCGCGCAGACGAGGACCGTCAGCGCTCGGGTCATGGGGCGTCCGTATGGGCGGGCGTGCACGACTATGAATCTCCTTGGTCCGGCGATGGTGCCTACGAGGTGAGCTGACGGGCTCGCGCCTTGAATGGCGCTACGGGCCTTAGCGGGCCCGATTCGCCCCAGCGAGGTCCTGTTGGACCCCGCAGTGGTTCCCCCGTCGGCCGCGTCCGGAGACGACGGCCGTTCGGCGTTGGGGCGGCAGTCTACACATAACTCCGCTTTCCGCCCCTGCGTGGACGAATTCGTCGGCGCTACGGGCGCGCCAGGCGCGACATGGCCCCGCGCAATGCGCGCGCCCCCGCTCGGAGCCCCAGTTCGGTGAGCTCCGCAGCGGCCTGGACGACCGTCTCCAGCGTGCTGTGCTCCGCCACCGACGGACGCTGTGGCGCGGCCCGAGGAGGTGAGGTGGGGGCGATCGGCGCCCGGGTCCGGACGTTCGCCGGAGCCTTCTTCGCAGCCGGGCGCCGAGGGGTGGCGCGGACCGGCGCGGCGGGGGTGGCGTCGGTCGCGCGGGACGGCTTCTTGGTGGTGGCGGCCCTGGTGGTGGCGGGGGGCTTTTTGGTGGCGGCGGCCTTGGTGGCGGCGGAGGGCTTCTTGGTGGCGGCGGCCTTGGTGGCGGCGGAGGGCTTCTTGGTGGTGCTGGCGGAGGGCTTTTTGGTGGCGGCGGCCTTGGTGGTGGCGGAGGGCTTTTTGGTGGCGGCGGCCTTGGTGGCGGCGGAGGGCTTTTTGGTGGCGGCGGCCTTGGTGGCGGCGGAGGGCTTTTTGGTGGCGGCGGCCTTGGTGGCGGCGGAGGGCTTTTTGGTGGTGGCGGCCTTGGTGGTGGCGGAGGGCTTTTTGGTGGTGGCGGCGGGGGTGCTGGAAGAGCCCTTCTTGGCGGCGGCGGCCTTGGTGGTGGCGGGCTTCTTGGCCGCGGGGGTCTTCGGGGCGGCGGTCGGCTTCTCGGTGGCGGCTGACTTTGACTTCGCCGTGGTTGGGGCCTTCCTGGCGGTCGCCTTGGTCGCGGTGGGAGTCTTCGCCGCCGACGGGGTCTGCGCGCGGGCGGTCTTGGCTGCCGGTTTCCTCGTCGCAGTGGGCTTCGGCCGCTCCGTGGCGGCGGCCTGCGCGCCGCTTGCCAGGCCGCGCTTCTCGCTGCGGCGGTGGGGCCGGGTGGAGGGAAGGGACCCGATCACGCCTTCACGTTCATCGCTCATCGGAGCCATGATCGCAGCCTTCGGTGAGAGGATCGGGCCGGGGCATCTCGTGACGACGGCCGTCAAGCCGCGCCCGCAGCTCCGAGGCTGCCCGGAGGTGGTTTTCGCCCACTCGCCGCGGCGTCCGAAACGGGCTGGGTGATCAGGGGCCGTGCGGCGCGACGGATGACCCACGCACCCGCGTTGGGTGCGACGTGTGGGGGAAAGCTGCCGCCGACCCGCCGACCCGCCGACCCGCCGCCCGACGCCGGCCGACCGGCCGCCCGGCCGCCCGGCCGCCCGCCGACCGCGGCGCCGCCGCCGGCCACCCGTCCCGCGGGCCGCCTGGGCCGCCCGGGCCGCCCGGGCCGCTCGCCCGCCCAGCCGCACCCAGGCCCACCCACCACCCATCCCCTGATGTCTCGCTTTCCACCCTGTCCGGTGGAAAATCGCGCCACTCCGATCACGGCGACGGACGTTGGGCGCCGGCGCGCCCGTCACTGGGGCAAGGACCGTGAGAAAGCCGCAATCTCCGACCACCGGGGTCGAATCTGCGTCCACGAACCGGGGTGATCCGTGGCAAACCCTGAAACCACGCCCGACGTTCTCGGTATAAAGCTGCACACAGAACACCGCGAGCGGATCGGGCCTTCCCGAGCCACGGTCAGCAACTGGCCTCGACCGTCGAGAGAACTCCGCCCGGAGCACGTTGACTTCATAAAGTATAGTGGCTATCATTGCCACGCACGGTTGAGTAGCGAGCCTGCGCTCTGAGAAGGGTTCGGGGTCGAATGTGCATCCAGCGCCGGCGCCGCCCAGGCGGCCCGCCAACGACGGAAACGGAACCAGATGTCTGTTGCGGAACTGCAGGAACTCGAAGAGATCAAGGGTCTGGTCAGCCGCGGCCAGCAGCTTGGTGTGCTGACGTTCTCGGAGATCGCCGGCGCGGTATCCGAGCTCGATCTGGACGAGGCGGACGTCGAGGAGCTGCACGGCTTTCTCGAGCGCGCTGAGATCGAGCTGGTCGAGGAGGTCGATCCCGCTCAATCGGCCACCGAGGTAGAGCGCGCTCCGGACAAACGTGGCGGGCGCCGCAAGGCCAAGACGGCGCTGGACCTCAAGCCGGACATGACGACCGACTCGCTGCAGCTGTTCCTCAAGGACATCGGCAAGGTGCGCCTGCTCACCGCGCAGGAGGAGGTCGATCTCGCCAAGCGGATCGAGCGCGGCGACCTCGACGCCAAGCAGAAGATGGTCGAGTCCAACCTGCGCCTGGTCGTGTCGATCGCGAAGAACTACCGCAACCAGGGCCTGCCGTTCCTCGATCTGATCCAGGAGGGCACGCTCGGTCTCGTCCGTGCCGCGGAGAAGTTCGACTACCGCAAGGGATTCAAGTTCTCGACCTACGCCACCTGGTGGATCCGCCAGGCGATCGCCCGCGCGCTCGCCGACAAGGCCCGGACGATCCGCATCCCGGTCCACGTCGTCGAGAAGCTCAACAAGATCGGTCGCGCCGAGCGCAAGCTCGTCACCGAGCTCGGTCGTGAGCCGACCGCCGAGGAGATCGCAGAGGTCACCGGTATCGAGCCCGAGGAGGTCGAGTCGATCAAGCGCTCGGCCCAGGCGCCGGTCAGCCTCGAGAAGCCGGTCGGCGACGAAGAGGAGTCCGAGTTCGGGCAGTTCATCGCCGACGAGCGCGCCGAGTCGCCCTACGAGCGCGCCGCCGAGATCCTCACCAAGGAGGCGCTGCGTGAGGCGCTGGAGAACCTCTCCTATCGGGAACGGCGTGTGCTCGAGCTGCGGTACGGCCTCGGCGGTGAGCACCCGCGCACGCTGGACGAGGTCGGGCGGACGTTCAACGTCACGCGCGAGCGGATCCGTCAGATCGAGAATCAGTCGCTGAAGAAGCTGCAGTCTCTGGCCGAGGCCCAGAAGCTGCGCGACGTCGCCTGAGCGGCGTCCGTCCCTGGTGACGGCGCCCACCGCGGCGCCGTCATATGCTGCGTGCCGGCTTGGGTCCGTCCGGGCCGTGCGGTTCAGTACGCCGTCAACTTGAACATGAGAGGCTGGTCAGGGCCGCGCGCCCACAGTTCCATGTGTTCGTCGACGCGTTGCCGTTCCATCCTTGCCCGCTGACGGCCTGGTCCGTTCATCAGTTGGCTGACATTGGTTTTACATGAGGTCCCTAGGCTGCACACGATGCCCGAAATGCGAATTCGTCCGAGACACCGCGAGACCCCTGTGACGGCCCGCCGCCGTCGCACCCGGCGTGCCACCGCCACGCTGGGTGCCTTCGCCGGCGCTGTCGTGCTGGCGGCGTGCGGCTCGAGTGGCGGATCGAAGAGCAGTGGTTCGTCGGGTGCCGGCACCACGAGTGCGTCCAGCGGCACCTCGGCCAGCAGTGGCAAGGGAACCGTCATGGTCGGAAAGGTCAACGGTTACGGGTCCGTGCTCGTCACCGCGGCTGACCAGCCGATCTACATCCTCAGCAGTGACCCTTCGGGCTCGAGTAAGTGCTCGGGCGCGTGCGCACAGGCGTGGAAGCCGGTGACCGTCACCGGTGCGCCGAAGGCCGGCACCGGTGTGAGCTCTTCGATGCTCTCGAGCTTCAAGCGCAGCGACGGGACCACGCAGGTGCTGTATGACAAGCATGCGCTGTACACCCACGCCGGGAGTGCTGCCTCGGCGGCCGGAACCGCCTCCGACGGCGGTGTCTGGTACCTGATCAACGCGAAGGGCACGGTAGTCAAGTCGACCACCTCGGGCGGCTACTGATCCCGCCCGGGTGCGAAAGCGGAGCTCCGCCAGCTTGCAGATGATCGGCCGGACCGGGTCGTTCGTCAAAGCGCCACCGCGCTGGGACGAGGCCTTTCCGGCGTAGCCACATTCGATGACGACCCAGACCCCGCCCGCCCCCGCCCCCGCGCAGTCCCAGGCGTCCCGACGCCCCCGGATGGGCCTGCTGCTCGGCGTCTGCTGCCTGGCGCAGTTCATGGTCATCCTCGACCTGTCGATCGTCAACGTCGCGTTGCCGTCGATCCAGGCAGGGCTGAACTTCAACTCCGCCGACCTCAACTGGGTCGTCGATGCCTACGCGATCATGTTCGGCGGGTTCCTGATGCTCGCCGGCCGCTTCGGGGACACGTACGGCCAGCGGACCACGTTCGCGGCGGCGCTCGGCGTGTTCGCCCTGGCCTCACTGCTCGGCGGGCTCGCGCCGACGAGCGGCGTGTTGATCGTCGCGCGCGCGATTCAGGGTTTCGGTGGTGCGCTCATGGCCGCCTCCTCACTCGGGATCATCACCGCGAACTTCGCCGAGGGGGTTGAGCGGCGCCGGGCGATCTCGCTGTGGAGCTCGATGAACGGGATCGGCGGCGCGGTCGGTGTGCTGCTGAGCGGTGTCATCACGCAGTACCTGAGCTGGCGGTGGGTCCTGCTGATCAACGTCCCGATCGGCGTCGCCGCTGTCTCGGTGGCATGGTCGGTGGTGCCGGATCGCCGGGCCGCCGAACGCCGCCGCTTCGACATCGCCGGCGCGGTCCTGCTCACCTTCGGTCTCCTGGTCGAGGCCTACGGCGCGGTCAACGCCGGCAATGACGGCTGGGGGTCGGCCGCCGCGCTGATCCCGCTGATCGGTGGCGCGATCCTGCTCAACTTCTTCCCGCTGCTCGAGCGCCGCGCGGCGGCGCCGCTGGTGCCTCCGGGCGCGTTCACCCGGCCGCTGAAGATCGTCAACCTGATCGTGCTGCTGTTCAGCGCCGCCCTGTTCCCGATGTGGTACATCGGCTCGCTCTACCTGCAGCAGGTTCTGTCGCTCTCGCCGGTCGACACGGGCCTGGTGTTCCTCGTCCCCGCGCTGGTGATCTTCGCCTGCGCCTCGCAGGCGGGCAAGCTGGTCGGACGCGCGGGGGTCAAGCCCGTCCTGGGCGCAGGCCTGCTGATGATGACCGGCGGTCTGCTCGCGCTCAGCCGGATCGCGTCGGGCGGCTCGGCGATCCAGTACGTGATGATCCCGACGATCCTCACCACGATGGGGATCGGCCTCTCGATCGTGCCCTCGACGATTGCCGCCACCCAGGCTGCCGACTCCGAGCGCGCGGGCCTGGCCTCGGGCCTGGTCAACTCGGCGCGCCAGATCGGCGGCGGGCTCGGCCTGGCGGTGCTGATCTCGATCGCCACCGCGCACACGAGCCACCTGATCGGCTCGGGCACCGGCACCGAGCAGGCGCTCACCGATGGGTTCCGGCTCGGCTACCTGATCGCCGCCGGGCTGTGCGGCGTGGCCGCCGCGCTCACGTTTGCGTTCGTGCCCTCGACGGTGCATCGCAGCGCCCGCGGGCCGATGGGAGTGCTCGGCGGCGCCGCGGTCGTCCTCGCCCTGTTCGCCGCCTTTGAGTTCGCCGTCCCGCGCAGCCACGCGGCGCCGATCGGGCGCTGGGTGGCCAACGAGGACACCTGGAGCTTCGCCTCCGCCCCGACGCTGCACCCGCCCAAGCTCAGCGTCTACACCAAGCACAAGCTCGACGGGTATGTCATGACCGCGAACTTCTATGACGTCACCAAGCCGCCGATCGTCGGGCAGAGCGGGCCGCTGATGCTCGATTCCTCATTGGATCCCGTGTGGTTCAGGCCTGTGCCGACCCAGGACGTCGCCAATGACCTGCACGAGCAGCGACTGGACGGCAAGCCGGTGCTCACCTGGTGGCAGGGCAAGGTCACCGCGACGGGGCTGATCGACACCGGCGAGGACGTCGTGGTCAACCAGCACTATCAGACCGTGGCGCGCATCACCGGTAAGGACGGGTGGGTCATCACGCTGCACGAGATGGTCATCCGCGGGAACCTGGCGTTCGTCACCGTCAACAAGAACGTTCCGCGCAACCTGTCGGCCGAAGGTGGCGTCAACGATGGCGTGATGGTCGACTCCGGCGTGCAGGTCTACAACCTGAAGACCGGAAGATTAATGGCGACATGGAATGCTGCGGACCACATCAACCCGCGCGAGTCACGCGTGCAGCCGCCCACCAACGGGTTCCCGTGGGATGCGTACCACATCAACTCGATCAGCCTGCAGCCGCATGACGAGATGCTGATCTCGATGCGCAACACCTCGGCGCTCTACCTCGTCTCGATGCGTACCGGTCGAGTCATCTGGACACTCGGCGGCAAGGACTCCGACTTCAAGATCCCGGCCGCGGACAGCTTCTCCTGGCAGCACGATGCCCAATTGCACGGCGGCAACGTGCTCACCGTGTTCGACGATCATTGCTGCGACATCACCGGCGCGGGCGTCTACCTGGCGGCGACCGGCCCGTCGCGCGGCCTGAAGCTGAAGCTCGACCCGGCGACTCACACGGTCACCCGGCTGGCCAGCTACACCCACGGCGTCACGTTCCATTCTGAGTACATGGGCAACGTCGAACAGGTGCCAGGCGGTGACACCTTCGTGGGCTGGGGCGAGGTGCCGTTCCTCACCGAGTTCAACAAGAAGGGGGACGTCATCTTCGACGGTGCGTTCCCCGCGCCGGATATGAGCTACCGCGCATACGTGCAGAAATGGGTCGGCAAGCCACTCACCAAGCCGAGCGCCGTGATCCGCCGCTCAGGTGGCAAGGCGGACGTCGACGTGAGCTGGAACGGCGCCACCCAGGTGACCCGCTGGCGCGTGAAGAGCGGTGCGGGTGCCACGCTGGCAACCGTCCCGCGCAAGGGGTTTGAGACGACCATCCCACTCAGCGCCTCCGGCGGCGGGATCGTGGTTCAGGCGATCGGCGCGTCGGGCAAGGTGCTGGGCACCTCCTCCGCGATCGGGGCGAGTTGATGAAGATTCGACACGGCTCTCTCGACACTGGGCATCAAGGATGAGTACGACCGACCAGCCCCCCTGGGGCGACGCCGAGGACGACTACGCAATGCGAGACGACTTCGCCGACGCGACGGCGGTGTCCGACGACTTCGGCGAGACGACTCAGGAATTCAGCCGGCTTGACCTGCAAGAGGCCGAAATCCCGCTGCGTGAGGCCCCTGATCGTCGCCCTCCACGCAGGTCCGCGCCCCCGCGGCGGCGCAGCGGCGTCACGCGTCGCCAGTGGATGCGCCGGGCGGTCGCCGGCTCGCTCGGGCTGGCCGGTGCCGGCCTGGTCGGATACGAGCTGCACCCCGCGGAGAGGACCTCGGCGGCTGAGCGCGCGCTGCTGGAGGACGTCGAGCATCCCAATCCGACCACCGCCGGCGTGACGTCCGAGGAGGTGCAGACCTTCGTCACCCGCCCGGACCTGAAGCCGCCGACGGTCAAGGTCACCCACTTCGCCACCACCGACACGTCGCCCGCCTACGTGCTCCTGTCGGTCAACAACGTGATTCCGGGCGACCAGATCCAGCAGGGTCTGATGATGATCGATCGCCAGGGCCGGCTGATCTGGTTCCACCCGGTCTCCAACGCGCTGAAGCCGTTCGACCTCAACAGCTTCACCGTGCAGGGCAAGTCCATGCTCACCTGGTGGTCGGGGGAGCTCGACAGCTCGCACGGCGACGGCTCGGGGATAGCGATCGACTCGAGCTACGCCCCGGTCCAGCGGATGCGCGCCGGGCGGGGTCTGCAGACCGATCTGCACGAGCTGAACATCACCTCGCGCGGAACCGTGCTCCTCACCTCCTACAAGCAGGTCACGGCGGACCTGTCCTCGATCGGCGGGTCCTCCAAGGGGGCCGTGTTCACCGGGTACGCACAGGAGGTCGACATGGCGACGGGCAAGGTGCTCTTCGAGTGGTCCAGCCTCGACCACGTCGCCGTCAACGAGACCTACATGGGCAAGCCGGTCGCGAACACCGTGCTCGACTACTTCCACATCAACTCGGTCGGCGAGACCTCCGACGGGAACCTGCTGATCTCGGCTCGTAACACGAGCACGCTCTACAAGATCGATCGCAAGACCGGCGACGTGATCTGGCGCCTCGGCGGCCGTAAGTCGGACTTCAGCTTCAGCAGCAGCGATGCCGAGTTCCACTGGCAGCACGACGGACGGGCGTGGAGCGACTCGCTCTACAGCGTCTTCGACAACGGCTCCAACAGCTCCGAGACGCGGTCGCGGGGGCTGATGCTCAACGTCAACGAGTCGGCGAAGACCGTCAGCCTCGTCCAGGACTTCCTTCACCCGGCGGCGTTCGTGTCGCCGGCACTCGGCAGCGTCTCGCGCCTGCAAGACGGCCGGGTCTTTGTCGGCTGGGGCGACCAGCCGTACTTCTCGGAGTTCGACTCCAACGGCGCCATGTTGCTCGACGGCCAGCTGCCGGTGGGCGTCCGTTCCTATCGAGCGTTCACCGTGGACTGGGTCGGCAAGCCGGGCGGCCAGCCCTCGGTGGTGGCCAAGCAGAACCCATCCGGCGGATTCGTCATCCGCGCAAGCTGGAACGGCGCGACGGAGATCGCGCGCTGGCAGGTCCTCGGCGGCGCGAGCGCATCGCAGCTGGTGCCGGTCGGCGAGCAGATCTGGACGGGATTCGAGACGGCGATCGCGGTGAACGCGATCGGCCCCTCCTTCCAGGTCGTCGCGCTGGACTCCTCCGGAACCGAGCTCGGACGCTCAGAGGTCGTATGACCTGCACTCGCCCTGCTCTCCAACCCCTGGCCGGCTCAGCCGGCCACCGACAGAACGGGACACATACATGAAGCTCATCGGAGCCGGTCTTCCCCGCACCGCGACGTCCTCGCAGAAGCTCGCCATGGACGTCCTCGGGGTGACCCCCTGCTACCACATGCAGAACGTGTTCGCGGACCTCGACGAGGTGCCGCGCTGGCGTGCCGCGCTCGAGGACAACGACTCCCTGCGTGACATCGTCGACCACTGCGAGTCGGTCATCGACTGGCCGGGCTCGTACTACTGGCGCGAGCTCATGGACATGTACCCCGAGGCCAAGGTGCTGCTCAGCATCCGCGACGGTGAGTCGTGGGCGCGCTCGATGGAGGACACGATCGCGGGGATGCTCTTCGGCAACGGTCTGCTCCGCCACATCACGCAGGTCCACTGCGACGTCGATGCTCGCTGGCGCGACTACATCGACATGATGTGCGGCATGTGGGAGAGGACCGGACTGGCCGGTCCCTCGATGTCGTTGCAGGACATGGCCGAGGCGTGCGAGCGCCACACCGAGGAGGTCGTCTCAACGGTGCCCGCCGATCGGCTGCTCGTCTGGCGGATCACCGACGGCTGGGAGCCGCTGTGCGAGTTCCTCGACCTCGACGTGCCCGAGGTGGCGTTCCCGCACATCAACGAGTCAGCGGGCTTCGAGGGCGGGATCGTGCGCGGTGGCATGGCCGCGATCCAGCGGTTCCTCGGCGAGGAGACCGGCGAGTTCGAGGTCAGGCACCCTGGCGCGAGCCGGGAGAGCGCGACCGCCTGATCGGCGCCGCGCGACCACTCACACCCCACCGGCCCGGGCGGCGACGCCCGCGGGCCGGTCGGGTCCACTTCAGTTGGTGAAGCATTGCGCTAGAATCGACGGGAGCATGAGCTCTGGCGATACATGCCCGGTCTGCCGTACCGCGGAGATCGTCTGCGGCAAGTGGACGCTGCTGGTCATCCGCGACCTCGCGGAGGGCCGCTCGCGTTTCTGTGAGCTCGAGCGCTCGCTGGCCGGGATCAGCCCGCGCACCCTCTCGCTGCGCCTTCGTGCGCTCGAGGAGGAGGGGGTGGTCGAGCGCCAGACGTTCCCCGAGGTTCCGCCGCGCGTCGAGTACGTGCTGACGGAGAAGGGCCGCGCGCTCGTCCCGCTGATCGAGGACATGCGCACCTACGGCAAGACGTGGCTGTCGGCCGATTGCGCCGACGACCTGGAGCTCGCCACCGGCGAGCCCGTCGCCGCCTGAGTCACGCAAGCCTCCGACCACGTGGAGGAGGGCGCTCGGCGCCGACGAATCGTGGCGCGTGCGCAACCCCGCCCTGCACCGCCGGCTCGAGGCCTTCACCGTGGAGGCGAGCGGGCTGTTGTCCACCCGACTGGCGGCCGGGGATGAGATGGGGTTCGAGCTGTGCGACGAGGGCGGCCACGGGGGCGCGCACCTCTACTGCTACCGGCCGCTGACCGCGCCGTTCATCCGCGAGCGCCGCGCGGCTCTGGTCACGCTGCCGAGCCACCAGGACGGATGCGAGCTGCTCGCTGAGTGCGAGACGCTGGATCTCTACCTGGCAGCGCACGGTGAGGTACGCATTCCACCCGACCGGATCGGGCGCGCCATGGTGGCGCTGGAGCTGTTTCTGTGCGCGATGTATGCCGAGCGCAGCGACTTCGGCTTCGAGCCCTCGCACTTCGAGACGGCGTACGCCGAGCTGGAGCGGACCGTCTACCCCGAGCGCGCGGCGGTGACGGTGATCGCGCCGGTGTTCGGAATCGCGCTCGACCACGGGACGACCGAGCTCACGCTCGGCGAGAGCCTGTCGCTGATCCGCGGCGACGCCTTCGGCGGTGCGCCGCTCGAAGCGGTGTGGTCGGAAGGGGGAGAGGAGCCGAACGTGCTCGCCATGCTCGTCGTGGAAGACGAGGGACGGGCCGGGGCGGTTGGCCTTGCCCGGACACGTTTTCGGCGGCTGCTCAGCGCGCTGCGCCTGTTCGAGCGGGGGACCTACGCACTCGGTCCGCTTGCCTGGACGCGCCCCAGCGGCGGGCGCTGGAGGATGGTGCCCACGGGTGCGAGCGGTCGCACGGGGGGGATGCGTCTGCTGACGATCGTGCCGGCAGGCCAGGAGGACGAGCTGCGGGCGTTCTGGCGGCTCGTCGGGCGGCGCGGCGGAGCCGCGGGCGGGGGCGAGCTGGCCTGGGCGCTCGCGCGCTTTGAGATGGGGTGCGAGCGGGCCGTACCGCTCGAGGCGCTCACCGACCACCTGCTCGCGCTCCGGGCTCTGCTGGAGCCCGAAGGGCCTCAGAGCGGGCGGCTGGCGCAGCGGCTGGCGGTGATCTGCGCCCAACCCGAGGCGCGGGCGGGGCTCTCGCGCCGGGTGGCCCAGGCGATCGATCTCGAGCGGGCAGTCGTCACCGGGATGACGAGCCCGGGCGACGGGCGCACGCTGTTCGGCGGCGACCGTGGCGAATCGGTGGACGGCCTCGTGGAGGAGCTCGCGGCGCACCTGCGCGCGATGCTCCGGGACGCGCTGTGCGGCCATCTCGATGCCGACCTGTGCGCGGTTGCCGACGACCTCCTCGAGGAGGCTGCGGAAGAGGTCTCGCGGTAAACTGTCGCGTGGACCGCTCCCCACTCGGCCTCCTCGTGAGGCTGGGAGTGTTATGCCCGCCAGGCACAACACAGTAAGTCCTGGGGCTCCCATGTAGTCAGGGGGAGCGCGATCTGCAGCCGAGCGGGCCACGGCCCGCTCGTTCTGCGTTCAAGGCCGGTTTCGGCGCGCATGGTCGAGGCCGGCAGGCGCCGATACCCTCGGCGGCGATGGCCGACCCGCCGCCGCGGTACCACCTCGAGCTCAAACAGTTCCCGCACGTTGCGCGGGTGTTCAACCTCGATCGCGCGGAGCTCGACACTCGCTTCCTGGCGCCGTTCGTCGCCGGCGAGCCGATCGAGTACGACGAGCGCCGCTGGCCGGCTGAGAAGACGAAGCTGACCGTGTTCGAATCCGAGGAGCTGAGCGACTCCGATCGCGGGCTCGGTCGCGGCTGGGGCGAGGTGACACGGCGTGGGCGAAACGTCACCGCCGCGGTGCTCGCCGAGATCCATCGCGGGGCGGACGTCCGCCCCGAGGTCGAGGCGCTCCAGGCGGCGATCGCCGAGGTCGCCGCCGGGGGCGACGGGATCGGTCTGCCGGACGCGATCGCGCTGGCCGCTGCGGCGCAGTCCGGGTGGCGCGCGTCGGAGCAGCTTTCGCTCGCCGAGCAGGCTGTCTGGGAGATGCTTCACCGCGGTCGGCTGGAGATGCTCGACCCTGATGGGGCGCCGATCGGGCCGGATCGCTGGCAACCGGTCGTGCTCAGCTGGGCGCAGTGGGCCGCCGATGCCGACGACCCGGTGCGCCTGCGTGCGTCGTCGCCGGACGGCTGAAGGCCGTCTCCGGGCGGCTCCGGCCGGCTCAGCCGGCGAGATCGGCGATCATCCGCTCGCGCTCGGACTCCGAGGCGAACAGGAAGGCCTGGACGCGCTGCAGGCCGGCGACATCGTGCACATCGCCGTCGAGCTGTGGCACGCAGATGATCGGAGGGCCTGCCGCGCCGCCGAGCTCGTCCGCGAGCCGGTCGAGGCTGCGCCGGTCCCGTCGGGCCAGCATCTGGTCGTCCTCGAGCGCGGCAGCGACCCGCTTGGCGAGCTCAGCGCCGAGCGCGCCCTTCAGCGCCTCGACCGCCTCTGCGTCCGCGCCGCCGCCGAGCCGGTCGGGGTGCACCCGGTTGACCACCGCACCGGCGAACTGCAAGCCGGTCTGGTCGAGCGTGCGCCGGAACCAGATCGCCTCCTCGATCGCGGGGCCCGAGGCGGCGGTCACCAGCAGGAACACCGTCGTCGGGTCGTGCAGCAGCCGCTCGACGTCGGCCGCTCGAGTATGGAAGTCCTCGGTCATGTCACCGAGCAGCGCGAAGAAGGTCGACAGGTCGCTGAGCAGGTCAAGGCCGGTCACCCGTCGCAGCGCGCCGAGCAGCGGCGAAGCGCCGCGGCCGAGGACGCGCATGCCGATCCCCGTCGGCCGGATCAGCGTCCGCAGCGCCGAGCCCTCCAGGAATGAGGTGAGCCGCCCCGGAGCCTCCAGGAAGTCGAGCGCGTTGCGCGAGGGCGGCGTATCGAGCACGAGCAGGTCGAAGTCACCCTCCTGTGAGAGCTCGTGGAGCTTGGCGATCGCGGTGAACTCCTGCGAGCCGGAGACGGCGCTGGAGAGCTCGCGATAGATGCGGTTGCGCTTGATCTCCTCGGCCCGCTCAGGGGTGGGTGCGAGTCGCTCGATCAGCTCGTCGAAGGTCCGCTTGGGGTCGAGCATCATCGCCCACAGCTCGCCCCGCGCGTCGATGCCCAAGCGCGCGGGGTCGACGCGGCGGGGCTCGTTCTCGAGATCGTCGAGCCCAAGCGCGTTGGCCAGGCGCCGGGCCGGGTCGATCGTGACGACGGCGACCCGCGCGCCGCCGGCTGCCATGCCGAGCGCGATCGCGGCCGCAGTCGTCGTCTTGCCCACGCCGCCTGAGCCACCGCACACGCACACATGGGCGCCGTCGAGCAGCGCGCCGATCTCCGCGTGGGTCATGCGAGCTCCACCATCGCGTCCGCGAGCCGCCCCAGCTCGGGCTCGCCGATCGTCTCGCTGAACACGAACGGCAGCTCGATGGACGGGACGCCGGTGCCGAGCCCCTCGCGCAGACGCTTGAGCTCCTCTCGTTGCGCGGTGGCGCGCACGTGCTCGGAGAGCGCGGCAGCGAGTGCGCCGTCCGCCCCGGTGCCACCCCCGTCGTGGGCGCTGCGCAGGCGGCGCGCCTCTGAGGCGTCGAAGCGCTCGGGCAGCAGGGCGTTGGCGAACACCGCGGCGAGCTCCAGGCCGTCGGAGCGCAGCTGATCACGGAGCCACAGCGTCTCGTTGACCGGCATCTCCTCCGCGATGCACACGGCGAGCACGGCGGTGAACCCTGGGTCGGCGACCGTGGCCGCGATCCGCTGCGCCGTGCCCGCGACCGGCCCGACGAGCGCGATCTCCGCGAACGTGCGCGGCGTGCGCAGGATCCCTATGCCGTGGCCGGCGGCGGGCGAGTCGACGATCACCAGGTCATAGGGGTCGGCACCGTCGGTGTGGCGGGTGAACCGGGCGAGCTCATAGACCTTGCCGATGCTGAGCAGCTCGCGCATCCCCGGCGTGGCCATGGCGAACGCCTGGAACAGACGGCTGGCGCCCAGCGCCTGTCCCAGCGCACCGGTCTTGACCCGCAGGTACTCCTCCATCGCCGATTCAGGGTCGATCGAGATCGTGAACAGGCCGTCGGCGAGTTGGACCTCCTCGAACGTCTCACCCTCCTGCGCGAACGTGCGCCGGACGCCCTCCTGACTGGCGAGCTCGGCGACGATCGTGCGGCGGCCCGAGCGCGCTGCGTGGAGCCCGAGCGCCGTTGCGACCGTCGACTTGCCCACGCCGCCCTTCCCGGTGACGAAGATGAGGCGGCGATCGAGCAGTCCGGGCACGGCGCTCCGCAACCTTAGAGCCCCCTCGAGCCCCGGCCACCCGAAGGATTTCTCCCAGAACCTTCGAATACAGGGCGCGTATGAGTCCTCGACCCATCGAAAGGCCGATCCAGACATGAAGGTGATCGCACTCGCCAATCAGAAGGGCGGCGTCGCCAAGACGACGACCACTCTGAACCTCGCGGTGGCGTTCGCCGAAGAGGGCCACCGCGTGCTCTGCTGCGACATGGACCCGCAGGGCAACCTCACGATGTCCCAGGGCATCGACCCGGACGAGCTCGAGAAGTCGATGTACGACGTGCTCGTCCATCACATCCCGATCAAGGAGGTGATCGCGCCGCGTGAGATCGACGTCGCCTGCGCCTCGATCGACCTCGCCGGCGCCGAGATCGCGATGGCGGCCATGATCGGCCGCGAGCGCTCCCTCGAGAAGGCGCTCAAGGCGGTCGCGGACGACTACGACTTCGTCTTCATCGACACCCCGCCGAGCCTCGGGCTGCTCACGATCAACGCGCTCACGGCGTCGGATCGCGTGATCGTCCCCGTCCAATGCGAATATCTGTCGATGCGCGGTCTGCTGCAGCTGCAGGACACGCTCGAGATGATCCGCGAGAACCTCAATCCGAACGTGAAGATCGAGGGGATCCTGCCGACGCTCGTGGACCTCCGCACCCTGCACGCCCAGGAGGCGATCGATCTGCTGGAGGAGAACTTCGGCAAGCAGGTCTTCGCCTCGCGGATCCGCCGCACCGTGCGCTTCGCCGAGGCGCCGGTCAAGGGCATGTCAGTGCTCAAATACGATCCCGACGGCATGGCTGCCCATGCCTACAGGCAGCTCGCCAAGGAGGTCCTTGACAATGCCAACCGGTAAACGCGCTTCGATGCGCGAGGGACCGCTCGCCGATCTCTTCCGCAAGACCGCGGAGGACGCCGACGAGCACAAGGCGGTCTCGCCGGCGCAGCCTGCGGAGAAGCCCGCGGCCGAGGCCCCCGCGCCTCCCGCACGGCAGCCCGCACCCGCGGCGGAGCGGTGGCCCACCGAGCAGGCACAGATCACCCCCCGTGAGCGTCTGCGCACCGCTTTCAGCTCCGACATCCCGCAGGACATGCTCGAGCCGACAAGGCCGGCGCCCGAGCCCGAGCCGATCCCGCAGGAGCTGCCGGATGTCTATGCGCGCACCGAGCGCGAGCTCGACGCCGAGACCGCGATCCGCACTCCGGCGACCGGCGGTCCGGTGCTGCGCGTCGTGGGCGTCGGCGGCGCCGGCGTCAATGCGGTCAATCGCATGGTCGAGGCCGACATCAACGGCGTCGAGTTCCTCGCGATCAACACCGACCTCCAGTCGCTGCAGATCTCCGCGGCCGACGAGACGCTGCATATCGGAGACGCGGTGACGCGTGGCCTGGGCTCCGGATCGGATCCTGACAAGGGCCGCGCCGCCGCCCGCGAGGAGTACGACCGGATCAAGGCGATGCTGCGCGGCTCGGACATGGTGTTCATCGCCGCGGGGGCCGGCGGCGGAACCGGCACCGGAGCGGCGCCCGTCGTCGCCCAGATCGCCCGTGAGCTCGGCGCGCTCACCGTCGGGATCGTCACCCGGCCGTTCCAGTTCGAGGGCTCGCGCCGTCGTGAGCAGGCCGAGGCCGGCATCGCGGCGCTCGGCGCCGAGGTCGACACCCTGATCGTCGTCCCGAACAACCGGCTGCTGTCGGTACTCGACCGCAACGTCTCGATGGTGGAGGCGTTCCGGGTCGCCGACGACGTGCTGCGCCAGGGCGTGCAGGGGATCTCCGATCTCGTCACGCTGCCCGGCCTGATCAACCTGGACTTCGCCGACGTGCGAACGATCATGGCCGAGGCGGGCAGCGCCCTGCTCGGCATCGGGATGGGGACCGGCGAGCGCCGCGCGATCGACGCCGCCGAACAGGCCGTCGCCTCACCGCTGCTTGAGACCAGCATGGAGGGCGCCCGCTCGATCCTGTTGTCGATCACCGGCGGGGAGGACATCTCGCTGTGGGAGGTCAACGAGGCCGCCAAGGCGGTGGCGGAGGCCGCGCACCCCGACGCGAACATCATCTTCGGAGCGATGGTCGACGACAAGCTCGAGGACCAGGTCTGGGTGACGGTCGTGGCCACCGGCTTCGGCGACTCCCCGTACCGGCGGCGTGCCGAGGATCCGTTCGCCGCGCCTCGCGCCGAGCCTCGTCCCGTCGAGCGGGTCGCCCGGGCGTCCGAGCGTCCGCGCGGCTTCCGTGAGCCCGAGGGCGAGCCACGGGTGAGCCGTGTCCGGCGCGACACGCCCGAGTTCGACGTGCCGGAATTCATGCCGCGCAGGTAGGCGCCATCACGCCATGAGCGGCGCGCGCGGTGTGGTGGCCGCCGGCCATGCGGAGAGCGCCCGCGCGGGCGCCGATGTCCTGCGGGCCGGCGGTAACGCCGTCGATGCGGCGCTGGGCGCGATGCTGGCCGCGATCACCTGCGAGCCGCTGCTCACCGGTCTGGGGGCGGGTGGCTACATGCTGGTGGTCAGCGAGGACTCGGCGCCGGTGGTGCTCGACTTCTTCGTGGAGTCCCCCGGACGCGACGGGGCGCGCGCGGGAGAGCTCGTGCCGGTCGAGGTCTCGTTCGGCGACGCGGTGCAGATCTTCCACATCGGACCCGCCTCCGCGGGCACGTATGGCTTTCCCGCCGGGGTCTGCGAGGCGTCGCGGCGCTTCGGCACGATCCCGCTCGCCGATCTCGCCGAGCCCGCGGCCCGGCTCGCGCGTGACGGGGTCAGGCTGTCGCCCGAGCAGGCCTACATCGTCGAGATCCTCGGGCCGACGGTGCTCTCCACGCCGGAGTGCGCCGAGCTGTTCGCTCCCGAGGACCGGCTGCTCGGGGTGGGGGACCTCTTCCGCCAGCCGGAGGTGGGTGACGCTTTGCTGCGGCTGGGCAGCGATGGCTGTGACCCGTTCTACACCGGTGACATCGGGACGGCGATCGCCGCATGGCTCCGCGACCGCGGCGGGCTGGTCAGCGCCGCCGACCTCGCCGGCTACGAGGTGGTCGCCCGTGACCCCCTGCGCGTCGGTTTTCGCGGTCGCGAGGTCCTCACCAACCCGCCGCCCTCACCGGGCGGCCTGCTGCTGGCGAGCGCCCTCGCGCAGCTGGACCGCGCGCCGTCGCCACCACCGGTCACCGCGGTCGCCGACGCGATGCAGTCGGCCCAGGACGCTCGCACCGCCGAGTTCCTGCGAGGACTCGCCGAGCCGGGCTTCGCGCAGCGGTTCCTCCGGCCGGCCTCACGGCTGGGGTCCACGACGCACGTGGCGGTGCTTGACGGCAAGGGCGGCGCGTGCTCGGTGACCTGCTCCAACGGCTCGGCATCGGGCGTGGTCGTCCCGGGCACCGGGATCCACCTCAACAACATGCTCGGCGAGTCCGATCTCAACCCCGAGGGCTTTCACCGCCAACCGCCGGGCCATCGGATGCCGAGCATGATGTCGCCGACGGTGCTGCTGCGCGAGGGCCGCCCAGAGATCGCGGTTGGCAGCGCGGGCTCCAATCGCATCCGCTCGGCGATCCTGCAGACGATCCTGCGCTGCATCGACGAGCGCATGTCCGCCCAGGACGCGGTGCAGGCCCCGCGGATCCATTACGAGGACGGAGTCGTCTTCGCCGAGCCCGGAGTCGACGTCACGGCGCTGGAGGCGGCGGGCCGGACCGTCCAGCGCTTCCGCGCGCCGAACCTGTTCTTCGGCGGCGCGCAGGCCGTTGAGCGACACCCGGACGGCTCCTTCAGCGGTGGCGGCGATCCGCGGCGCGGCGGGGCCGCGATCGTCGTGTGAGGCCGCGCGGGGTCAGCTGAAACGGACCTTGCCGTTGGACCGCGCCCGCGCCTGGGCGCGGTCGACGAAGTCCAGCCGCTTGGTGGCGGCGCGGAACAGCCGCGCGACGAGTCGCAGCCGGGCGTTCTCGGAGCGAAGTTCGAGCAGTCCCTGTTTGGCGTCGGCTCCGAAGTCGACGGTGGCCGCCATTCCGTAGGCGTCGAGGTCGGCGAGCTCGTCACTGTCGGGCGTGCGGTCGGTGGCGCGCTGGACGAGCTCGGCGTAGACGTCGCGGGCGCCGGTGGCTGCGGCCTCGTCGATGGGCTCGGAGTCGTCGTCGAGGAACTCCACGATGCCCGCCGGGTAGGGGAGATGGCTCTGGCGCTCGACGATCCTGAACGGCCGCTCGCCGCGCACGACGATGTTCGACCGCCCATCCTCCATTCGCTCGAGAACCTTCTCGATCGCACAGGCGCAGCCGATGTCGCGCAGGCCATCGTCGGCCATCCAGACGATGCCGAACTCGCTGGAGTGCTCCAGACAGTGCGCGATCATCGCCTGGTATCGCTCCTCGAAGATGTGCAGCGGCACCAGCTCGGAGGGGAGCGCGACCAGGCCGAGCGGAAACAGCGGGAACTCCTCGTGGAGCTCTCCGGCCATCAGCGTCCTCGGCGCGCCGTGATCAGCAGGTTGTAGAAGATCGCGGGCGGCAGCCGCGGCTCCAGCAGCCGCTGATCCAGCCGCTGCAGCAGCAGGTAGCCGTGAAACGCGTATTGGCGCCAGATCATCGGGACGTCGTCGGGATCGGCGGACGCCTCCAGCGAGCGGTTGAACCACCCGAACCAGTTGGCGGCGAGCTCCTCGCCGCGCACCTTCACCGACTCGAACCCCGCCTTGCGGGCGTACCTGGCGAGATCGCCGGGATCGAAGGCGTGGATGTCGACGAACCGCTCGAGGTCGTGGTCGGCGGCGCTCGTTCCAGGAGAGGCGCTCTCGGAGGGCGGGGCGGGGGATGCGCCGAGCAGCCGCCGCCAGACCGGCGCCACGAGCCCCGCGCCGCGCTTGGGCAGCGCCGCGATCCGGTCGCCGACGCGCGAGGGCTCGCCGGCGAAGACGATCCGCCCGCCCGGTCGCAGCACACGATGGAACTCCGAGAAGGCGCGACGCAGGTTCGGAAGGTGGTGGAGCACCGCATGGCCGAGCACGAGGTCGAAGCTCTCGTCGGCGAACGGCAGTGACTCCGCGTCGGCGCGGGCGGTCTGCACCTCGAGCCCGAGCCGGCCGGCGTTGGCGGAGAGGGTGGCGAGCATCCCGGGCGAGATATCGGTGCAGGTCGCCCGTGAGACGACGCCGGTCTGGAGCAGGTTGAGGCTGAAGTAACCCGTCCCGGCGCCTATCTCGAGCGACCGGTCATAGCCCGCGTCGAGCTCTGATCCGAGCACCTTGCGCAGCTTGCCGAGCACCTGCCCCTGGCCGATCTCGCCGAAGTCGATGCCCCACTTCGCGTCATAGCTCTCGGCCGCCACATCGTGGTAGCGCGTGTTGACGTCGCGGATCTCCTCTGCGGTCCCGGGCGCACTCATCCTTCGCGCGGACATTAGCCTGTCGATGGATATGACGAGCGACCTTTTCGTCCAGCAGGATCAGCCGCCCGGCGTGCCGCCGCTGACGCTCACCGGCGAGCGCACGCTGCCGGACGTGCCGGCCGAGAACTACTGGTTTCAACGGCATCTGGCGGTCTATGAATGGATCGGCGCGCGGGTGCTCGGCGCCCGCGTCTGCGACATGGCGTGCGGCGAGGGCTACGGGTCCGCCGTGCTCGCTCGGGGCGCCGCGTCCGTGGTCGGGGTCGACGCCAATCCGGAGGCGTTTGAGCACGCCCGGCTGCGCTACCGCTCCGACAATCTCAGCTTCGAGCGGGGGCCCGTCGAGAGCCACGGCGAGCAGGGCAGCTTCGATGCCGTCGTCTTCCTGCAGACGATCGAGCATGTCCAGGACCCGGCTGCGGTGCTCACCCACATGCGGTCCTTGCTCACTCCCGGCGGGGTCGTGTACGTGACCACGCCGAACCTTCTGACGATCGCGCCCGCCGGCGCGGAGAAGTCCGATAACCCGTGGCATATCCGCGAGTACCGGGCAGTCGAGTTCGAGCAGTTGTGCCGGTCGGTCTTCGGGACGGTGCAGGTGCTCGGGCTGCATCACGCGCGACGACTGGCGCTGCATGCGCTGGCGCTGCGCTGGGGCTGGGACGCGGTGCACGCACGGCTTGGGATCACGCGGCCGTTCTACGACCGGTTCACGCCCTCGATCACCGCGCGTGACTTCGCCCTGCGTGAGGGCGACCTGGACGCGGCCCTGGATTTCCTCGCGATCTGCCGGCCGTGATGAGCTCGTTCAGCGGTCACGACGACGGACACGACGACGGCGCCCGGATGGGCCCGGATGCCGGCCTCGGCGCCGGCCAGGTCGATCCCGGCGCCGAGGGACCGGACGGGGCTGCCGACCGGCGTCCCGCGTGGCGACGGCGAATGCGCCGGCCGTGGGTGCCGCTCGGGCTGCTGGTGCTGCTGTTCATCCTCATCGCCGTCGTCCCCCGCCGCAACCTGCACTCGCGGACGCTGCCGCCCGGCCGGTGGGGCGCGACGATCCGCTGCCTGGAGAGCAAGACGAGCTTCCGCGTCACCGCCTACGGCACCGACGTCGCCCCGGACCGGACGAGCACCCGGATCGCCGTGCAGACCAACCTCGGCCACCACACGCTCGGCGAGTTGGCCCAGGCCTCGTCGGTGGGGGCGGCTGGCGCCGTTGTGCGCGCCAACCGGTTCGGAGAGGTGGACCGGTCCGCGTACCACACCGACGGCCGGGTCGTCTGGGCCTACGTCCAGAGCGGCGGTGCGGCCAACTTCGTCGCCAACGCGGGCGAGCGGGCGCTGATCGACGCCTGCGTGCGCAGCCCGGGCGCGTAGGCCCGCTGCCCGGGCGTGCCACGCGTCGCGCCGGAAGGGGCCGGTGTCACGTTTGAAGCGGTGAGCGCCTGACGTCCGCCATCGGCCTGTGCGGCCCGGATGGGTGGCACGTCGGAGGCCCGCGGCGACCTCGTACGCTCGCGCGATGCCCGAGGGCGAGCTGGCGATCGTTCTGCATACGCACATGCCCTACGTCGAGGGGTTCGGGACCTGGCCGTTCGGGGAGGAGTGGCTGTGGGAGGCCGTCGCGACCAGCTATCTGCCGCTGCTCGACGTACTCGACGAGTACGCAGCGACCGCCTCGGCCCTCCCGCTGACCCTCAGCGTCACGCCGGTGTTGTGCGATCAGCTCGGGGCGCCCGGGGCGATGGAGCGGTGTGTGCGCTTCCTGCGGGAGATCAGGCCTGAGACGCACCGGCGCGACGTGGCGGAGCTGCGAGGTGCCGGCAACGACCGGGCAGCCGACGAGCTCGAGCGCTCCGCCACGGAGTACGCGGCGGCCGCCGATCGGCTGGCGGCGCTCGAAGCGCCGGGGGGCCCCGGGTTGCTCGGGGCGCTCGGGGCTCACGCGACGTGGACCTCGGCGGCGACTCACGCGATCCTGCCGCTGCTGGCCACCGACCGCGGTCTGGACCTGCAGATCCGCACCGGGATCGCGGCCCACCGGCAGCGCTTCAGCGGCTGGAGCGGTGGCTTCTGGCTGCCCGAGTGCGCGCACGCATCGTGGCTCGGGCCCGCCTTGCGCCGGGCGGGGGTGGAGGCGACGTGCGTCGAGCTCACGCGGCGGCTCGGGCTGGGCGACGCGGGCCACCTGCATCCGTTCACAGATGGCTCGGGGCCGGTGCTGTGGCCGGTCGACCGCGGCGTGATCGACTGGGTGTGGGGCGACGGTGGCTATCCCTCGCGGGCGCCGTATCGCGACTATCACCGGTACACGACTCATCGCCACCGGGTGCGTCGGATCGACGGGGGCACCTATGACCACGCGTCCGCGGTGGTGCAGGCGCAGGCTGACGCGCGGGGATTCGTCGCAGGGGGGCGAGAGCGGGTCGCCGGCGGCGGGGTGTGCGTGTGCGCGCTGGACACCGAGCTTCTGGGCCACCACTGGTACGAGGGGCCGGCCTGGCTGCGCGCCGTGCTCGACGAAGCGGGCCGGCAGGGGCTGAGGCTGACGACGCTCGACGACGCGCTCTGCCGACACGAGCCGCGGCCACTGCCGCCACAGGCCTGCTCGCCGCACGCGACGAGCTGGGGGAAGGGGGAGGACCTGCGCACCTGGAGCGGGCCACGAGCGGCGCGGTTCGCCTGGCGCGCCCGCACCGCCGAGCGGGCGCTCGCCTCGCGCCACGCCGCACCGCCTGACCGGGCGCTGCGTGAGCTCCTGGCGCTCCAGGCCTCCGACTGGGCGTTTCTGCACGACCGCGATCTCTCCGGCGACTATCCCGAGGAGCGGGCCGCCGGGCACGTGGCGGCGCTCCAGCAGGCGCTCACCCAGGCGGCTGACCCCTCGTTGCGCTCGCTCGCGCCGTGGCTGGAGGGCTGGGGGTGAGACGACCACCGTCCCAGGTGTGGGGAAGATTGATCGACCTTCAGTCCCCCCAGCGAAACGTCCGCGGCGCCCGGCGCATCCGGATGAGCTTGGCCGGGATGCCGCCCACCACCGCGTTGGACGGGACATCGGCGGTCACCACCGAGCTCGTGCCGATCACGGCGTTGTCGCCGACGCGGACGCCGCGCAGCAGGCAGGCGCCGTAGCCGATCCAGACGTTGTGGCCGATGCGGACATCGCGCTTGTAGATGCCCTGCTCGCGGATCGGGCGCTCGACCTCGACGACTCCGTGGTCGAAGTCGATCATCATCACGCGGTCGGCGATGATGCACTCGCGGCCGATCGAGATGTGCTGGAAGGCCGAGATGGTGCACTCCTGGCCGAAGACCGTCTTGGCGCCGACCGACAGCTCGCCCTCGTGGACGCGGACCTTGGAGTCCGCTCCGATCCAGGACCAGCGGCCGAGGTGGATCCGGGCGTCACGGCCGATCTCGAACCGCACCCCTGGGCAGATGAAGCACATGCCGTCGGTGGTCAGACGCCCCCGGTAACGGAGCTTGAGCCAGGCCCAGCGCATCAGCAGACGCGCGTAGCGCCAGGAGAGCATGTGGTTGGCGCGGGCGAACCGCATGAACTCCAGCGGACCTCCGTGCAGCGGCGGCGGTCCGGAGCGCACGAACGCGGGTGCGGCGGCGATCGCCGGTGGGGCCTGTGCGGCGACGGGCGCGGACTGTCTTGGACCGATGGCCAAAGCGCATCAGATCGTAAGCGGTCGGCCGCCGCCCGCGCACGGCGCATTAGGATCCCTCAGACCACCTTCGCACGCCACCGAGGAGAGCCCGCCCATGCCCAAGACAGTCATTCTCTCGGCCGCTCGCACGCCGATCGGAAAGCTCGGCGGAGGGCTCTCGTCGCTCCCCGCCACCGAGCTTGGCGCGACCGCCATCAGCGCCGCCCTGGAGCGCGCGGAGGTGGCGCCCACCGACGTGCAGCACGTCGTCATGGGCCAGGTGATCCAGGCGGGCGCCGGCCAGATCCCGTCGCGCCAGGCCCAGATCGCCGCCGGCATCCCGAAGGAGGTCTCCTCCGAGACGATCAACAAGGTGTGCGCGTCCGGGATGCGTGCCGCCGGGATGATCGACGCCGCGGTGCGCGCAGGGGACCTCGATGTCGCCGTCGGCGGCGGCATGGAGTCGATGTCGAAGGCTCCCTACATGCTCAAGGAGGCGCGCTTCGGCTTCCGCATGGGTGACGGCAAGGCGCTGGACGCGATGATCCACGACGCGCTCACCAATCCGTTCAGCGGGCGCCAGATGTTCGACGAGGCGACCGAGGTCGGCGACGAGATGGAGATCACCCGCGCCGACCTGGACAAGTGGGCGCTTCGCTCCCACGAGCGCGCGATCGCCGCCACCGACGAGGGGCGCCTGCCCGAGGAGATCGTCTCGGTCACGATCCAGGGCCGTAAAGGCGACACGACGGTCGAGGTCGACGAGGCACCACGCCGGGACACGACGCTGGAGCGGCTGGCCAAGCTCCCCGGCCTCGTCGGCAAGGAGGGGTCGCACACCGCCGGCAACTCGCCGGGGGTCAACGACGGTGCCGGGGCGCTCGTGCTCGCCTCCGATGAGTGGGCCAAGGCCAACGGCAAGCACGCACTGGCCACGATCGTCGCGCAGGCGGCGGTCGCCGACGACTTCGCCTACCTGGCGCGCACCCCCGCCAACGCGGCCAGGAAGGCGCTCGAGAAGGCCGGGCTGACCGCGGACGACATCGACCTGTGGGAGATCAACGAGGCGTTCGCGTCGGTTGCGCTCAACTCGGTGCGGATGCTGCACATCGACGAGGACAAGGTCAACGTCAACGGCGGCGCGGTCGCGCTCGGCCATCCGGTCGGCGCGTCGGGCGCACGCATCCTCGGAGCGCTGGTGCTCGAGCTGCGGCGCCGCGGCGGCGGGCTCGGCTGCGCCGCGATCTGCTCGGGCGGGGGCCAGGGCGACGCGATGATCGTCGAGGTCAATGGCGGCTGAGCCCGATCCGAGGGTGGAGAGCGCCGGGCGGCGCGGCGCGGCGTTCTTCGACCTCGACAAGACGCTCATGCAGGGCTCCTCGGCGTTCCAGTTCGCGCGGGCCGCGTACGCCGAGGGGCTGATCAGTCGCCGCCAGATCGTCACCGACGGGTGGGCGAACCTTCGCTACCGGTTGCAGGGCGCGTCCGACGAGGACTCGCTGGCGCTGCGTGAGCGGATCGCCGCAGGCCTGCAGGGGACGCGGGTCGTCGATCTCGAACGGCTCGGCGTCGGCGTGCTGGCGGGCGTGCTGCCCAGGATCTACCCACGGATGCTCCGGATCGCCCATGACCACCAGGACGCAGGGCGCCCGGCGTACATCGTCACCGCCGCCGCCCAGGATCTCGCCGACATCCTGGCGCGGGTGATGGCGCTCGACGGCGCGCTGGGGTCGCAGCTCTCAGAGGTCGACGAGGGCGTGTACACAGGTCGCGCGACCGGCCTGTTCATGTACCGCGACGGCAAGGCACGAGCGATCGCCGAGCTGGCCGAGCGCCAGTCGCTGGACCTCGGCGCCTCCTACGCCTACTCGGATTCCGAGTCCGACCTGCCGATGCTCGAGTGCGTCGGCCACCCGGTCGTCGTCAACCCCGACGCGAGGCTGCGGCGGATCGCGTCCGATCGCGGCTGGGAGGTGGTGCGCCTGGATCGCCTCGGCCGGCGGCTGTGGTGGGCGGCCGGGCTCAGTGGCGCGGCGGCCGCCGGCGGTGCGGCCGCGGTCACGATCGGTCGCCGGGTGGGCGGCGGGTCCGCACGGCCCAGGGCTGCGTGGGCGGGGCCGCCGGCGGCCGCCTCGGGTCCGTTTCGGTGAGCACCCCGGCCGCGGATCGGCGATCCTGTGACGGTTCGCACACCGGGCTCACCGGCCCGGGCCTCACCATAAGCGACAGTGGTGTAGGTTCCCGATTGACTCGTCAGTCAACCCGGTATGATTTCGCGGCGTCGCCCGCTTGAGAGCGCATGGACCCGTGGGCCGAGACGGACCCGCGAGAGGACATCGATAGGAGGCCACACTTGAAGATTTGCGTCCTGGTCAAAGAGGTTCCGGACGCCGCGGTCGAGAAGCGCATCGACCCCTCCACGGGGCGGATGGATCGATCCGGAGAGAAGAACCTCAACCCGTACGACACCCACGCGATCGAGGCCGCGATGCAGATCCGTGAGGGCGGCGCGGCCGAGGTCGAGGAGATCGTCGCGGTGACGATGGGCCCGGCGAGCGCCACTCGCGCGCTCCAGAAGGCCGTCTCGCTCGGCGCCGACCGGTCCCTGCACCTCTCAGACGACGCGCTGGCGGGCTCCGATGTGGCCGCCACCGGATACGCGCTGTCCAGGGCGCTGGAGAAGGAGTCGCCCGACCTGGTGCTCCTCGGCCAGCAGTCCGACGACGGCGAGTGCTACACGATCGGCGCGGTCGTCGCCGATCACCTGAAGATGCCCTCGCTCACGCAGGTCATCAAGATGGATCTCTCCAGCGGATCGCTCACCTGCGAACGCCAGGCCGAGTACGGCTACGACACGGTCGAGATCTCGCTGCCCGCGGTGATCTCGGTCGGCGACGCGATCAACGAACCGCGCTACCCGTCGCTGAAGGCGATCATGGGCGCCAAGAAGAAGCCCCTGGAGACGGTGGGCGCAGGCGACGTCGGGATCGACACGTCGCTGGTCGGCGTGGACGGCTCGCGCGTGCAGTGCGGCGACTTCCACGATCCGCCCGCCAAGGCCGCGGGCCAGATCATCGAGGACGAGGACACCGACGAGACGGTCGCCAAGATCGTCGCCTGGCTGGACGAGAGGAAGCTCATCTGATGACCGATGTCCTGACCTATGTGCTCCACAACGAGGGCGCGTTCAACAAGAACTCGCTCGGCGCCGTCTCCGAGGGCGCCGCGCAGGCCCAGGCGATCGGCGGCGAGTGCCACGCGGTCGTGGTCGGCGGGGATGATCTGACCGACGACCTGTGCGCGACGCTCGGCAGCTACGGCGCCACCAAGGTGTTCCGCGCCAAGGGACCCGAGGGCCTGGCCCAGCCGGTGATCGACGTGATGGCGAAGGTGATCGACGAGCACGGCCACGGCTACGCGCTGTTCGGCGGCGGGCTGCTCGGCTTCGAGATCGGCGCCGGCCTGGCCGCCCGCAAGCAGGCGGGAGTGACGATGGAGGTCATCGCGATCAAGGCCGACGGTTCCAAGCTCGTCGCCGAGCGCCCGATCCTGCAGGACTCGAAGATCTCCGACTCCCACTATCAGGGCGATCTGGGGATCATCATCGGCCGGATCAACGCGTTCGAGGTCAAGCAGAACGGGTCCGGGAGCGCGGAGGTCGCCGACGTCGACGTGGAGTACTCACCGTGGAACGAGCAGACCAAGATGCTCACCCGCGGCGAGCAGCGCGGCGCCGACGTCGACATCGAGGGCGCCGACATCCTGGTGGCCGGTGGGCGTGGCCTGGGCAAGGCCGAGGGGTTCGAGCTCGCCGAGAGCCTGGCCAAGGCGTTCGGCGGCAACGCCGCGGTGGCCGCCACCCGCGCGGTCGTCGACGCCGGCTGGTACCCGTACGCGGCGCAGATCGGGCAGACCGGCAAGACCGTGTCGCCCAAGCTGTACTTCGCGGCCGGTATCTCGGGCGCGATCCAGCACAAGGTCGGCATGCAGTCCTCGGAGAACATCGTCGCCGTCAACAAGGACGCCAACGCGCCGATCTTCGAGTTCTCCGATCTCGGCATCGTCGGCGACCTCAACAAGCTCCTGCCGAAGCTGACCGAGGCGATCAAGGCCAAGAAGGGCTCCTGAGATGAGCTCAGGCAGCAACGGTCACCACGCGCCGAGCGAGTATCCGCCGCCGGTCAACCCCGTGAGGGAGTTCATCAAGCGCGGGCTCGACGGCGAGGATGAGCGGATCGACGTCGGCGTGGCGATCGTCGGCGGCGGCACCGCCGGCCTGGCGTGTGCGAACCGCCTGCTGCAGCTGCTGGGCGACGACCCGGAGTTGATGGAGTCGCTGGGCGAGGTGCCCGTCGCGGTCATCGAGAAGGCCAAGACGTGCGGCGGTCACAACCTGTCCGGTGCGGTGATGCGCCCGGGCCCCCTGCAGGAGCTGTTCCCCGACCTCACGCGCGAGGACTGGCGCAAGGAGCGCTTCGCGTTCGGGGAGGTCACCCGCGAGTCGATCTACATGCTCCCCAACGGGCGGACCAAGATCTCGGTGCCGACGTTCGCGGTGCCGAACTTCAAGAACCACGGCAACGAGGTCGTGTCGGTCTCGGCGCTGGCCCGCTTCCAGCAGGCGCGCGCCGAGGAGGGGGGCGCCTACATCCTCACCGAGACCGCCGCCTCGCAGCTGATCGTCGACCGCCGCCGAGTCGTCGGGGTCCGCTCCGGCGACAAGGGCCGCGGCAAGGAGGGGGAGGAGCTCGGGAACTTCGAGCCGGGCACCGACATCAGCGCCAAGGTCACGGTGCTCGCCGAGGGCTGCTGGGGCCATCTCACGGGCGCCGCGATCAAGGGCTTCAACCTGGGCGCCAACCGCGAGCCGCAGGTCTGGGAGCTCGGGGTCAAGGAGCTGTGGAAGGTCCCCAAGCCGCTTGATCGGGTGATTCACACGCTCGGTCCGTGGCCGCTCAAGGTGCCTGCGCGCTACGGGCACGTCGGCGGCTCCTGGCTGTACCCGATGAAGGACGAGAAGACCGGCGACGACCTCGTCTCGATCGGGTTCGTCGTCGACCTCGACTACGCCGACGCCACGACCTCGGTCCATGACCTCCTGCAGCAGTTCAAGCTGCACCCGCTGGTCAAGGGGATCCTCGAGGGCGGCGAGCGCGTCGGCTGGGGAGCCAAGGCGCTGCCGGGCGGCGGCTACTGGTCGATGCCGAAGCTGTCGATGCCGGGCGCGCTGATCGTCGGCGACGCCGGCGGAATGGTCGACGCGGCGGCGCTCAAGGGCGTGCACCACTGCATCAAGTCCGGGATGCTCGCGGGCGACGCCATCTACTCCTCGCTGAAGCGCGGCACGCCGCTTGAGGCCTACGAGCAGGCGATCGAGGACTCATCGGTCGGTCAGGAGCTCTACCAGGTGCGTAACACCCGCCAGCCGCTGCAGAAGGGCTTCCTCAAGGGATCGCCGCTGAGCGGCGCGGCGATCATGTCCAAGGGCAAGCTCCCCCGGGGCCGCCTGCCGTGGCACAAGGGTGACCAGGTGCCGCAGTTCGTCGGCGACACCAAGGACGGCTATCCCAAGCCGGACGGCAAGTACACGTTCGACAAGCTCGCCTCGGTCTATATCTCGGGCAACGCGACCCGCGACGACGCGCCCAACCACATCCGGCTGCGCCGAAGCGTCCCCCGCGAGGTGGCCGAGAGCTGGGTCTGGATGTGCCCGGCGGGCGTGTATGAGATCCCCGACGACGCACCAGCGACGGGGAACGTCGACGTGACCGTCAACTACACCAACTGCGTGCAGTGCGGGGCGATCACCGCCCGCGGCGGACGGCTCACCGTGCCCGAGGGCGGCGATGGCCCGCTCTACCAGCTCACCTGAACAATTGTGAGATGGTCACACAACTGACGCCGCGGGTCTGCCACCCTGCGGTGCCATGAAAGGCGTCATCCTCGCCGGCGGGAAAGCGACCCGCCTGCGCCCCCTCACGCAGGTGACCAACAAGCACCTGCTGCCGATCTACGACAAGCCGCTCATCTACTACCCGCTGGAGGCGATGGCCCGAGCGGGGGTGGAGGAGGTCCTGCTGACGACCAACCCGGAGCACGCCGGGCACTTCCTGCAGCTGCTGGGCAGCGGCCGGGAGTTCGGTATGCGGGTCACGATCGAGTTGCAGGAGGGGGCCAACGGCCTCGCCGACGCGGTTGGCCTGGCCGAGCACTTCGCCCGAGGCTCCAAGGTGCTCGTGCTGCTCGGCGACAACATCTTCACCCATGACCTCGCCCCGCGGGTGCGCTCATTCGAACAGCAGGACCGCGGCGCGGTGATCTTCGCCACCGAGGTCGACGAGCCCCAGCACTACGGGGTGGTCGAGGTCGACGGTGACCGCGTGGTGGGAATCGAGGAGAAGCCCGAGCACCCGCGCTCCAACCTCGCCCAGACCGGGATCTACCTCTACGACGAGCGGGTCTTCCAGTTCATCTCCGAGCTGGAGCCCTCGCCCCGTGGCGAGCTTGAGATCACCGACCTCAACAACCGCTACGTCGCCGAGGGCACGCTCTCCTGCGACGTGCTCGACGGCTACTGGATCGACGCCGGGACCTCGCACGACGAGCTGCTCGCGGCCAACATCGAGGTCGCGCGGCTGCGGCGAGCCGGCGAGCTGTAACCGCCGGCCCCCGCGACTTTCGCCGGTCCGGGCGGTTAAAGAGGACGATGAGACGTTCACTCGCCGCTCTGGGTGCGAGCGCCGCGGCCCTCGCCGCGCCGCTCGCGATCTCCACGATCGCCGCGCCCGCCGACGCGTCGTCAGCTTCGTCAGGCCCACCGGCTGCGCTCACCAGGATCGTCTGCCGCAGCACGCTCGACCCCGCCAAGCGCGCGGTGTCGGTGGTCTCGATCATGCGCCACCGGCCCGGCACGAGGTCGCTCGCGGTCCGCTTCTCGCTGTTGGAGAAGGTTCCCGGCGGCGTCGCCACGCCGGTCCGCGACGGTGACCTCGGGCACTGGACGACGCCGACCGACGCGTCGCTCGGGCGGCTGCCGGCGGACGTGTGGAAGCTGCGCAAGGCGGTCTTCAACGTCGACGCCCCGGCCGTCTACCGTTTCCGGGTGACGTTCCGGTGGACCGGCACGGACGGGAGGGTGTTCACCCGTCAGATGCTGCACACCGGCCGCTGCGCGGTGCGCGAGTTGCGTCCCGACGTGCTGGTGCGCTCGGTCGTGGATCGCTCAAGCGGACTCGCGCCCGGCAACGCCCGATACGTCGCGGTCATCGCCAACCGCGGCCGCACCGCCTCGGGCCCGTTCGAGGTGGAGTTCGCGCCGGGCGCCGCCGGCGGCTCTCCGCAGACCGTCCCGGTCGCGTCCCTGGGCCCGCGGGCGCAGACCCGCGTGCAGTTCATCGGCCGCGTCTGCGACCCCGCCGGCCCGCCGGCCGTGATCGCCGATCCGGCCGGCGCCGTCGACGACTTCGACCGCTCCAACAACACGCTGGCGGTCTCCTGTCCCGCTCCATCGGTGAGCCCGCTGCCTCGCTGACGAGCCCCAACCGCGTGTGACTAGACTCAAAGGGGCTATGAAGACCGAGATCCACCCCACCTACACCGAGACGCAGGTCACGTGCACGTGTGGCAATCAGTTCGTCACACGCTCGACCAAGGACACGATCCACGTCGAGATCTGCTCGGCCTGCCACCCGTTCTACACGGGACGCCAGAAGCTCGTCGACACCGGCGGACGCGTCGAGCGCTTCCAGCGCCGCGCGGCCAGGGGCCGGCGCACCTCGCGCCAGACCACCGCGGCGAATTAGATACGCGCAGCGTCCGGCCGGCCAGATCATGGCCGGCCGGCGATGCGCCGTACCCGCGCCGGGCATGCGGTGCCCGCGGCGCGTGATCCAGCGATGACGAGCCCCAACCTAGACTCGGAGCGCACATGATCGATGGCCTCGTCACCCAGATCCTGGAGCGCTTCTCGACGCTTGAGTCCGAGCTGGGGGACCCCGCGGTGATCGGCGACCGCGAGCGCTACGCGGCGACTCGCCGTGCCTATTCCGAGCTCGAGCCGGCCTCGCGGCTGGCGACGGAGTACCGCCGGGCGATGGACGATGCCGAGGGAGCTCGTGAGCTGCTCGCCGAGGACGGCGACGACGCCGAGCTGCGTGCGCTGCTGGACACCTCGCGCGAGGCGATGGACCGCCTGGAGGAGGAGATTCGCCTGGCGATGGTGGAGCGCGACCCGAACGACTCCAAGAACGTGATCGTCGAGATCCGCCCCGGGATCGGCGGGGAGGAGGCGGGCATCTGGGCGGGCGACGTCTACCGGATGCTGACCCGCTACGCCGAGCGCCGGCGCTTCTCCGTGGAGCCGCTGTCGGTCGGCGACGGCGACTACACGTTCTCCATCAAGGGCGACGGCGCCTACTCGGTGTTCAAATTCGAGGGCGGGACCCACCGCGTACAGCGGGTCCCGGAAACCGAGTCGCAGGGCCGCATCCATACCTCGACCGCCACCGTGGCGGTGCTGCCGGAGGCCGAGGACGTGGAGGTGGAGATCGACCCCAACGACCTGCAGATCGACGTCTACCGAAGCTCGGGGCCCGGCGGCCAGTCCGTGAACACGACCGACTCGGCCGTGCGCATCACGCACAAGCCGACCGGCGTCGTCGTCTCGATGCAGGACGAGAAATCCCAGCTGCAGAACCGTGAGCGCGCGATGCGCGTTCTGCGAGCCCGCCTCTACGAGCGGGCGCTCGCCGAGCAGCAGGCCGAGATCGGCGCCAGCCGCCTGGCCCAGGTCGGGACCGGCGAGCGAGCCGAGAAGATCCGCACCTATAACTATGCGGAGAACCGCGTCAAGGACCACAGGATCAACCTGCTCGTGCACAACCTCGACGGGATCCTCACCGGTGAGCTCGACGAGTTCACGGACGCGCTGCAGGACGACGAGAAGCGGCGCCGGCTCGACGAGCAGACCGCCGGTGACTGAGCGCGCGGCCGGCGCCACGATTGCCGGCCTGCTCGCCCGCGCCACGGCCGCGCTGAGCTCGGGCTCTGAGACCGCGCGGCTGGACTCCGAGGTCCTGCTGTCGCACGTACTCGGGGTCGATCGCGCGCGCCTCGTGCTCGACCATCAAGCTGAAGTCGACGGTGATTGTCTCGAGCGGTTCGATCGCCTGATCGCGCGCCGCGCCCAGGGCGAGCCGGTCGCGTATCTCACCGGCACCCGACCGTTCCGAGCGCTGGAGCTGACCGTCGACTCGAGGGTTCTGATCCCGCGCCCGGAGACGGAGGGGCTCGTCGAGGCCGCCGTCGAGCTGCTGCCCGACGGAGCCGGCGTGCTCGACGTCGGTACGGGCAGCGGCGCCATCGCGCTTGCGCTCGCCGCGGAGCGCCCGGACCTCCACGTCCGGGGCAACGACGTCAGCGACGACGCTCTCGCGGTCGCCCGGCACAATGCGAACGCCCTCGGCCTCGACGTCAGCTTCATGGTTGGCGACCTGCTCGAGGGGGCGCCTCGCGTCGACGCGGTTCTTGCCAATCTGCCGTATGTGGAGAGCGATGCCGTGCTGCCGGTCGACGTCGCCGGCTTCGAGCCCTCGCTGGCGCTGTTCGGCGGCGCGGATGGGCTCGACGTGATCCGCCGGCTCGCCTCCCAGCTCGGCGAGCGACCGTGGCCGGCGTGGGCGCTGCTGGAGATCGGAGAGGCGCAGGGCGCCGCCGTCACCGACCTGCTGCGCGCCGCCGGATTCGCCGAGGTCAGGGTTCGCCCCGACCTCAGCGGACGTGACCGTGTCGTGGTCGCCCATCGCGGGCCGGGGAGCGCATGAGCGAGTCGCAGGCCGAGACCTTCGAGCGCTGCATGTCGGTCGGCGGGATCGCGGTGTTCCCGGCCGACACGGTCTACGGGCTTGCCTGCGATCCGTCGGTCCGCACCGCGGTGGAGCGGCTCTACCGGATGAAGCGGCGCTCGCTGACCAAGCCGTCGGCGGTGATGTTCTTCGAGCGCTCGCTCGCGCTCGAGGCGCTGCCCGAGCTCGGGAAGCGCACGCGTGAGGCGTTTGCGCGGCTCGTTCCGGGGCCGGTCTCGGTGCTCCTGCCCAACCCGGCGGGGCGCTTCCCGCTGGCCTGCGGCGAGGACCCCGGGACCCTCGGCGTCAGGGTCGTCGAGGTGCCGGTGCTCAACGGCGTGCGCTGGCCGGTGCTGCAGTCGAGTGCCAACCACGCCGGCCAGCCGGACGCCCGGCGCCTGGAGGACGTCCCGGTGCAGCTGCGGAGCGAATGCGAGCTGGTGGTCGACGGCGGCGAGCTGCCCGGGACGCCCTCCACGGTCGTCGACCTGCGCACCTTCGACTCCGACGGCGAGTGGGAGATCGTCCGCCAGGGAGGCATGGCGGCCGACGAGGTCCGGGCGAGGCTCGCCGGCCAGTTCCACTTCGATCCAGGCAGCTATGCGGAGATGATCCACGCCGACATCCCCGAGTACGACGAATTCCAGGACGTCGCCGCGCACGCCGGGGCGGTTGGAGCGCGACGGATCCTCGAGCTCGGGACGGGAACAGGAGAGACCGCGTCGCGGCTGCTCGACCACAACCCGGAGGCGACGCTGGTGGGCGTGGACGAGAGCGAGGCGATGTTGGCGGCGGCGCGAACCCGGCTGCCCGCCGACCGGGTGACGCTGCAGGTCGGCCGACTCCAGGACGCACTGCCCGACGAGGAGTTCGACCTCGTCGCCACCGCACTCTGCGTCCACCACCTCGACCCCGCCGAGAAGCGCGACCTGTTCGCCCGTGTCCGCGAGCGCCTGATCCCCGGCGGGCGGTTCGTCCTGGCCGACGTGATCGTGCCCCAGGATCCGGCCGACATCGTGATCGATCTGAGCCCCGGGTTCGACCGCCCGGACACCGCGGCCGACCAGCTGTCCTGGCTGCACGACGCCGGCTTCCAGCTGGTCTCGAAGTGGATCCGGCGCGACCTCGCGGTGCTCGTCGTCGACGCCGTATAGCCGCCCGCCAGATCTGTAGGATCGATCGCCGTGACCGACGCCGACCTGCCGCCCGACTACTTCAACCGACCACTCGCCGAGGTCGATCCAGAGATCGCCGAGGTGCTCGCGCTGGAGCTCGATCGCCAGCAGCGCACGCTCGAGATGATCGCTTCTGAGAACTTCGCTCCGGTCTCGGTGCTCGAGGCCCAGGGATCGGTGCTCAACAACAAGTACGCCGAGGGCTATCCCGGCCGGCGGTACTACGGCGGCTGCGAGTTCGTCGACATCTCCGAGCAGCTGGCGATCGATCGCGCCAAGGCGCTGTTCGGCGCCGACCATGCCAACGTCCAGCCGCACGCGGGCGCCCAGGCCAACACGGCCGTCTACCACGCGCTGCTGACGCCGGGCGACACGCTGATGGGGCTCGAGCTCGCCCACGGCGGTCACCTCTCCCACGGGATGAAGATCAACGTCTCCGGTCGGCTCTACAACATCGTCGCCTACCACGTCGACCGTGAGACCTCGCTGGTCGACATGGACGAGGTCCAGCAGCTCGCCGAGACCCACCGGCCGAAGATGATCGTGGCCGGCTGGTCGGCCTACCCGCGTCACCTCGACTTCGCGCGCTTCCGTGAGATCGCCGACTCGGTCGGCGCCTATCTGATGGTCGACATGGCGCACTTCGCCGGGCTCGTCGCCGCCGGGCTGCACCCGTCGCCGATCCCGTACGCCGACGTGGCCACGACCACGATCCACAAGACGATCGGCGGAGGGCGCGGCGGCATGATCCTGTGCCGCGAGGAGTTCGCCAAGAAGATCGATTCGGGTGTGTTCCCCGGTCAGCAGGGCGGCCCGCTCGAGCACCTGATCGCGGGCAAGGCGGTCGCGCTGAAGATCGCCGCCTCCGAGGCGTTCCGCGAGCGGTCACAGCGCACGCTCGACGGCTCGCGCGCCGTCGCCGACGAGCTGGTCCACGCCGGCGCCGGCGTCTCGGTCCTCACCGGCGGCACCGACGTGCACCTCGTGCTCGTCGACCTGCGCGAGTCCGAGCTCGACGGCCAGCAGGCCGAGGATCGTCTGCACTCGATCGGGATCACGGTCAACCGCAACGCGGTGCCGTTCGACCCGCGCCCGCCGATGGTGACCAGCGGCCTGCGGATCGGCTCGCCGGCGCTGGCCACGCGCGGTCTGTCGGTCGAGGACTTCACCGAAGTCGGCCGGATCATCGCCGCGGTGCTCACCGCCGGCGATGAGTTCGAGTCGGTCCGCTCCGGCCTGGCCGAGCGCACCGCGCTGATCGCCGAGCGCCACCCGCTCTACGCGCAGCTGTCCGCTCCGGCGGCCGCCGTCTGAGCGCCGCGCCCTCGCTGGGCGTAAACGCCCACTTTAGGTTCCAGTCGGCGCCCCCTGCCATGCTGTAGCGCAATGCACCATTGGGACGCCGCGTTCGGATTCCTCGTCGCCGCCGGGGTGGCGACGTTGGTGTCGCCCGTGGTGGCGAAGCTCGCGCGTGCACTGAAGACGGTCGATCGGCCGCGCGCCGGAGGGCTGACCGAGCGCGTCACTCCGCTGCTCGGCGGCGTGGCGATCCTCGCCGGGATCGTGGTCGCGACCGCGCTGTTCATGCCGCACTTCATCACCCTGCCGCGCAGCGCCCGGTCGATCAACGAGCACACCACCGTCAATACCTGGGGCCTGATCGTCGGCGCGGTCCTGATCACGCTCGTGGGGGCGATCGACGACCGGCTCGATCTGCGCTGGTGGCTGAAGCTGTTCGGGCAGGTGGCCGCGGCGGTGATCGCGGTGAAGGCCGGCGCGATCGTCACCGACGTGACGATTCCGTTCCTCGGCGCCCACCAGTTCCCGCACGCCGGCCCCGTGCTCACCGTCTTCTGGCTGGTGGCGATGATGAACGTCGTCAACTTCACCGATGGAGTCGACGGCCTCGCCGCGGGGCTGTGCACGATCGACGGGATCGCGTTCACGATCATCGCGTTCAACCTCGGGGTGACGGGCGCCGCGATCCTCGCCGCGATCACGGCGGGCGCCGCGCTCGGCTTCCTCGTGCACAACTTCCATCCCGCTTCGATCTTCATGGGCGACGCGGGCTCCAACCTGCTCGGCTACATGCTCGGGGTGACGGCGGTCGTGGGCTCGCTGAAGACCAACGCGGTCGTCGCGCTGATCGTGCCGCTGGTGATCCTGGCGATCCCGTTCCTGGACACGAGCTTCGTCGTCGCCAAGCGCCTGAAGTACCGACGGGCCCCGTGGTCGCGCGATGCCAATCACTTCCATCACCGATTCGCCCGGATCGGCTTCTCGCAGCGCAAGACGGTCGCCTACCTCTACGCCTGGTCGACCGTGCTCGCCGGCCTGGCGGTGGCAATGCGGCTGCTGCCCTACCACCCGCACAACACCCACTACAACTGGCTGTGGGTGGGGGTGCTGATCGGGATCGGCCTGGTGGCGTTCGCCGCCTCGGTGTACCTCGTCGTCGTGCTGGAGATCGTCAAGTTCGGCCGGCTGCGCCTGGTCGATCTGCGCCGCGCGGATCCCACGGCTCCGGAAGAGGAGATTCAGGCCCGCGCCGCCCGTGACGTGGAGACCGGCGAGTTCACCCGGGTGCGGTGACGACCGCTTGCGCGGGCTGGGGACCATTGAACGCGCCGGCCTGATCGCCGTCGCGCTCCTCACCGCGCTCGCCGGGGTGGCCCGGTACGTGAGCGGCACGCCGGAGATCGTCGCCTTCGTGATCGCCGGGCTCGCGCTCGGGGGCGGGGCGTGGATCGTCTCGTTCGCCACCGAGGAGGTCGGTGCCTCGCTCGGCGTCGCGGCGACCGGGATGCTGCAGTCGACGCTCGGAAACCTGCCCGAGTTCTTCGTCGTCCTGTTCGCGCTGCAGGCCGGCCAGCTGGTCGTCGCCCAGACCGCGCTGCTCGGCTCGATCCTGGTCAACGCGCTGCTGGTGCTCGGAATGGCGATCGTCGCCGGTGCGCGCCGGCAGCCGGACGGCCTGATGCGCTTCAGCCCGCGGTTGCCCACCGACACCGCGACGCTGCTGCTGGTGGCCAGCTTCGTGATCGTGCTCGTCGGCCTGGCCGGTGCGGCGCACGACTCCGCCAGCCGTCACATCACCACGATCTCGATCGTCGGGGCTGTGCTGCTGCTCGCCGTCTACGGCGTATGGGCCTACCAGTTCCTCACCACGCCCCAGGCCGCCGAGCAGGAGGAGGGAGAGGGGAGCCAGCCCCGGCTGAGCCGCCGCATCGCGCTCACGCTGCTGATCGCCGCGGGCGCGGCCGCCGGGTTCGTGTCGGACTGGTTCGTGCACGCGCTCGAGCCGACGATCCACTCGCTGCACATCTCGCAGGCATTCGCGGGGTTGGTGATCGTTGCGATCGCGGGCAACGCGATCGAGCACGCGGTCGGCGTGGTGCTCGCCGCGCGCGGCCGCTCGGAGCTGGCGATCTCCGTGATCAAGTCCTCGGTCGGTCAGGTGGCGGCGTTCCTGTTCCCGGTGCTGGTGCTCGTCTCGCTGCTCACCACGACGACGCTCACGTTCGCGTTGCCGCCGGTGTTCACCGGGGCGCTCGCGGCGACCGCGCTGATCATGTGGCAGATCACCGGCGACGGCGAGGCGAGCGCCTTCGAAGGGGCTGCGTTGATCGGCGCGTTCGTCGTGATCGCGACCGTCGCGGCCTTCGAATAGCCATCAGTCCGAGAGCGACTCCGGCGCCGGGTCAGGCACCGCCCGGCGGCTGAGGGTGCGCACTTCGCAGACACACAGCACGACCGCGGTCGAGACGAGGATCACGATCGCGGCCCCGGTGAGGGTCGCCCGGATCCCCAGGGCGAGCGCGACCGGACCGGCCAGCGTGGTGCCGATCGGGGCGAGCGCCACCGAGCCGAGCGCGTCGTAGGCGGCGACGCGTGAGAGCAGTTGCGGGGGGATCTGCTCCTGGAGAGCGACGCTCCAGTTGACCTCGAAGACCTCGCCGCCGACGCCCGCCAGCAGCGCGGCGAGCGCGACCGGAGCGACGGTCAGCCCGGCGGCGAGGCCGAACAGGGGCAGAGCCAGCAGCGGCACGGCGAGGCTGGCGGCGAAGAGCAGGTGCCCGGGGCGGTGACGGATCATCAGCGACGCCCCGAGCACAGCCCCGATCGACTGTCCGGCGAGGATCAGCCCCCAGCTGCCGGCGCCGCCCAGGCGTGCGCGGGCGAGCGCCGGGCCGAGCACGCTGAACGCGCCCACGAAGACGGCGTTGACGAAGCCGAACTGGATGACGATCGCCCACAGCCACCGTCTGGAGGTGAACGCCTGCCACCCGTCGCGAAGCTCGCTGACGACGCCGGTCCGGGGCACCGGAGGTAGCGCGCGGAGTCGCATCCCGGCGCGCAGCAGTGCCGCGACGCCGTAGCTGGCGGAGTCGGCGACCAGGCCCCAGCCCGGGCCCGCCGCGGCGACCACGATCCCCCCGAGCGCGGCGCCACCGATCTGCGCGGCGTTGAGCCCGAGGCGACGGATGGCGTTGGCGGAGCCGAGCTGGTCCGCGGGGACGGTCTGGGGCAGCAGCCCCTGCGCGGCGGGCATGTAGAAGCCGAACGCGCAGCCGCGCGCGGCGGTGAGGGCCATCATCTCCCACAGCCGAGCCTGGCCCGAGAGGACGAGCAGCGCGAAGCCGCCCTGCGCGAGTCCCTGGCCGATGTTGGCGGCGAGCATCACCTGCTGGCGCGGCAGCCGGTCCGCCAGGACGCCGCCGAACATGAGGAACACGACCGTCGGGACGAGCCCGGCCGCCACCACGAAGCCGACGTCGCTGACCGTGCCGCCGCTGGCGAGCACCGCGAACGGGACGGCGACCGACGCCATCGCGGTGCCGGTCATCGAGGTCACGTCACAGCCCACGAGCAGCCGGAAGTTGGGCGCCGACAGTGGCCCGGGCCTGGTCACTCGCCCTGGACCTTGAACAGCAGCGCGGTGGCGCTCACGTGTGTGGTGCCCGCGGTGCGAGCCGGCCGCGCGGCGGCGTGGAGGTCGTCGATCGCGCCCGCGATGCGACCGACGATGTCCTCCCAGACCTCGGGATCGACCCACAGCTCCGCATCGCCGACCAGCCGCCACGCCTCCGGCGCCGACTGGCCGGCGCGGCGGGCCACCTCTTCGGCCACCGCGCGGACCGCCAGCCGCGGCTCCTCCTGGCGCCACTGCGCCATCCCCGCCGGGCGCTGGCGGTAGCGGCGCTCCTTGCCGCCACGCACCGAGCGGGTCTCGGCGAGCTCCAGGTAGCCGGCCTCGGCGAGCTTGCGGACATGGAAGCTCACCGCGGCGTGATTCATCTCGAGCTCCCGGGCGAGCTCTGCGCTGGACATCGCCGCCCCGGTGAGCAGCGACAGGATCCGCAGCCGCAGCGGATGCGAAAGCGCCCGGAGCTGTCGGCGACTCACCTCCAAAGACATGTTTGGGAGTATCGCCGGGGCAGGCGCCGAGCGCAAGCGATGAGGCTTTCCCAAAACTTCTCGCGCTCGCCGGGGTTTGACGATGCAGTGATGACGGCATCCTCATGAGACCCGATCCGCATGCCGATGTCAGGAACACCGTGACCTGGAGGCCCTCGCATGCCGCCGCGTTCCCCGCGTCGCTCGCCTGCTGCCTGCTCGCGGTCGCCACACTGATCGCTGCTGCCCTGCCCGCCAGCGCGCGCGCCGCCTGTACGACCCTGAAGCCGAAATCCGCGTCGGCGCCGTACCTGATCGCCCCCTGCGAGGGCGGTTCGGTCGCCGAGCACCGCTCGGTCACCTTCGTGGTGTACGACAGCAACGCCAAGACCCGGCAGTCGACGCGCGACTATCCGTACCTCGACCTGGCCACTGCGCGCGATGTCACCAACGGTCAGCTTGCCGCCAGCACGAACGGCACCGGCGTCTTCCAGCAGCTCTCACCGCGGCCCGGTCATAGGGATGAGTGGACGCTGACCGTCAAGCCGCAGACCTACCGGGCGTGGTGGGACAACCACGCCGGCAACTGCTACGTCCAGATCCGGCAGCTCGATCCGTCGGCGTCCGACGGCGTCATCGACAGCCCGATCGTCACGCTCCGCGTCACGCCCAGCCGCGGCTGACGGCGTCGTCCAACCCGTATCCTCGGGGGATGGAGCCGCCGAGCGAGAGCGACACCGCGACCGCCGAACCCGAGCAGGGGGAGCGGTCGCTGCGGATCGGTGAGCTCGCCGAGCTCACCGGCACCACTCCGCGCACGATTCGCTACTGGGAGGAGCTGGGGCTGCTGGGCACCGCCAGCGCCCGTGCGGAGGGCAAGCACCGCTCCTACACCCACGCCGACGTCCAGCGCGTCTCGGAGATCGTCCGGCTGCGCAACCTGCTCGGGCTCACGCTGGAGCAGCTCTCCTCTCTGCTGGAGGCCGAGTCGGCGCGCGCGCACCTGCGGCGCGAGCTCTCCCAGACGGAGTCGCCGGCCGAGCGCCGGCGGATCCTCGAGCAGCTGCTCGAGCACATCAGCGGTCAGCTCGACCTGGTCCGCGACCGTCGCCGAGAGCTGGGGGAGCTCGCCTCCGAGCTCGAGGAGAAGCAGCGCCTGGTCCGCCTGCGGCTGCGGGAGACCGAGGACCGCTGAGCGCGTGGTTCCGCGGCGGTCCGGGCGATGACCGGTGTGCCTCCGAGCCGTCCTTCAGAGCCCCCGGAGAGGTGTCACAAGCGTGTAACAAGCCGCCGGTCACGCTATATTGGCGTCGTGTTGGTTGACCACCTCTCAGAGGCGGTCGATCGTCTGCCTTCATCGGGTACGATCCTCGCCCGGTCTGTGCAGCACGCCTCGATTCACCCAGACTGACCGTGAAAAGCCTTCGACCCCTCATCGAGCGCCCCTGTGCGCGTGCCAAATGCCGCCTCGTGACGTCCACGGAGGGGTCTCGGTGGCCGTAGACGCCGCCGAGCGCCCCATGAGCCCGCTGCGCGCGCTCGTCCCCGGCGCCCTCGACGTTCCGCTCGTCGTGATCGCCGCCGTGGTCGCGATCGTGGCCGGCGCGCCGGTGCTCGGCTCGGTGATCGGGGCCGGGGTGTGGCTGCTCAACCGCGTGGTCGCGGTCCTCGACCGCCGCTGGGCCGACGGGCTGCGCACACGTCGCCAGCAGGTCACAGTGACTCTGTTCGAGCGCTTCGGGCGGATCTGGCTGCTCGCCATCGGGATCATCGTCTCCGGCGTCGTCGGCGGCCGCCCGGACGGCCTCACCACGGCACTGTTCGTGTTCGGCGCCTACTCGGTCGCGTTCGTCATCAACCTGTTCTCCGGCCCGCCGGAGCCGAGGAGCGGTTCATGAGCGCCACCACCCCCGACGTGGTCACCGAGCGACACGGGATGAGCCCGGCGCGCAAGCTGGTCCTTGGCATCCTCGCCGTGTGGCTCGGCGGGATCATCTTCTTCGTCGCGGTCGTCGGCTTCGGCTCCGACAAGGCCCGCGCGGTCGCGTCCGGCACCTTCTCGCCGACCAACGAGTTCAAGCTCGACACCTGGTTCAGCGCCGGCCCGATCGACTTCAACAAGGGCGTGCTCTATGTGCTGCTCGCGGCCGCCGTGACGATCGGCCTGATGCTGTACATGGCCAAGCGGCTGCGCGAGCGCCCCGGGCGCCTGCAGGTCGCGATCGAGATGTTCTACTCGCTGACCCGCAACATGGCCGACGAGTCGCTGGACGGGTCGATGTCGCGCAAGTACTTCCCGCTGATCGCGACGCTGTTCATCTTCATCCTGGTCTCGAACCTGATCGGGTACATCCCGCTGCCGATCGACAGCGCCGAGAAGTTCACGGTGTTCGGGGCGCACATCCCCTCCTTCCAGATCTACGCGGCGGACACGAACGTCGCGTTCCCGCTGATCCTCGCGCTGCTCGTGTTCGGGCTCTTCACGTACGAGGGCATCCGCAAACACGGCCCGTTCGGCTACGTCAAGAGCCTGATGCCGGAGGTCGGCGGCGGGATCCGGTTCCTCGTCTTTCCGATCGAGATCCTGTCCTACTTTCTGCGGTTGATCTCGCTCACCGTCCGGCTCTGGGCCAACCTGCTCGCCGGTCACCTGTTGATCGCGTTCATGGGCGGCGAGCTCGGGGTACTCACCGGCAACACGGTCATCTCGTGGGCGCTGCTGCCGATGGGCGTCGCGATCTTCCTGTTCGAGGCGATCCTGATCGCCGGCCTGCAGGCCTTCATCTTCTCCATCCTGACCGCGATCTACCTCGGTAGCGCGGTATCCGACAGTCACTAAGCACAGAAGGAGTCGTCGAACCCCCATGCTCACGAGCATCCTCGCCATGTTCCACCCCGTGATCTCGTTCGCGGCGTCGAGCGTCACGAACGCTCAGGACGCCGGTCGCGCGATCGCACTCGGCGCGGGCGCCGGAGGCGGCGCCGCGGGCGCCGGTGCCGGCATCGGCTCCGTGTTCGGCGCCTCGATCCAGGCCAAGACCCGTCAGCCGGAGCTGCGCGCCGACATCGAGCGCGACCAGTGGCTCGGCTTCGCGCTCACCGAGGCCTGCTTCTTCTACGGCCTCGTCGGCGGGTTCATCGCCTTCTTCCTCTAGGCCGACGATGCCCGCGCTCGCCGCACACATCCCGTTCGCCTCCGGCGGCTCCTTCCTGATCACCCCCAACGTGGGGCTGATGGTCTGGGTGCTGGTGGTGTTCTTCATCTCCTTCTTCGTCCTGCGCAAGTGGGTCTATCCGGCGATCATCGCCGCGCTCGACGCCCGCGCAGCCTCGATCGAGTCCTCGATCGACGCGGCCGAGGAGGCACGCATCAAGGCCGATGAAGTCCTCGCCGACTACCGCGAGCGACTGAAGGAGGCGCGTGGGCAGGCCGACGAGATCGTCGCCCGCGCGCGGCAGACCGCAGAGTCTCACGAGCGGGAGGCCCAGGCCAAGGCCAAGGCCCAGCGCGATCAGATGATGGAGCAGACCCGCCGTGACATCGAGGCCGAGACCCGCCGCGCGATCCAGGAGATCCGCCGCGAGGTCGCCGACCTCACCGTGCTCGCCACCGAGAAGGTCACCCGCAAGGTCCTCACCGAGGAGGACCAGCGGCGCCTGATCGAGGAGGCGATGTCAGAGCTCGACTTCAGCGCGCTGAGCGGGACCGAGAGCGGAGCGTAGGGTGGAGGAGATCGCCCAGGTCTACGCGCGGGCGCTGTTCGAGGTCGCGAACGAGCGAGACTCGCTCGACGAGATCCACGACCAGCTCGGCGCGCTTGCGGACGCGATGAACGACAACCGCGAGCTCGCGGTGTTCTTCTTCTCGCCGTACTTCTCGACCGACGAGAAGAAGGACGGTCTCGAGCGCGCGGTGAGCGACGCCAACCCGGAGTTCCGCAACTTCCTGGAGGCGCTGATCGAGCGCCACCGCATGCCCGCGATCTTCCGCATCCGCGCCGTCTTCGACGGTATGTGGGAGGAAGCGCACAAACTGCTGTCGGTGCAGATCGTCTCCGCGATCGAGCTCGACGACACCACGGTCAAGCACCTCGGGGAGAAGATCGGAAAGCAGGTCGACCGTGAGATCGAGGTTTCCCGGGTCGTCGATCCCGACATCCTCGGCGGCATCGTCCTGCGCGTCGGCAACGTGATCATGGACGCATCGATCCGCACCCGCCTTGAACAATTGAGAAAGCAAGTGGCGCAGGCGTAATCCGCGCCCGCCGCCCACCCCCGACCGTCCGCTGTAAGGGAGCCAAACACCACATGCAGATCAACCCCGACGAGATCACCTCGATTCTCAAGAGCCGGATCGAGGGCATCGACCCCGGCGAGTCCGAGCTCACCGAGGTCGGGACCGTGCTCTCCGTGGCCGACGGCATCTGCCGTATCCACGGCCTTGAGAACTGCATGTCGTTCGAGATGCTCGACCTGCCCCACGACGTCACCGGCCTCGCACTGAACCTCGAGTCCGACAACGTCGGCGCGGTGCTGTTCGGCGCGTGGGAGCACATCTCCGAGGGCGACACGGTCAAGCGCACCGGCCGCCTGCTCAACATCCCCGTCGGCGACGAGATGCTCGGCCGGATCGTCGATCCGCTCGGCAACCCGCTCGACGGCAAGGGCGCCATCGAGACCACCGAGACGCGTCCCGCCGAGTTCAAGGCCCCTGGCATCGTCCAGCGCCAGCCGGTGACCGAGCCGATGTTCACCGGCCTGAAGGCGATCGACTCGATGATCCCGATCGGCCGTGGCCAGCGCGAGCTGATCATCGGCGACCGCCAGACCGGTAAGACGTCGATCGCGGTCGACGCGATCATCAACAACAAGGACCGCGACCTGATCTGCGTCTACGTCGCGATCGGCCAGCGCAAGGCGACCGTCGTCCAGCTCGCCAACACCCTCGAGCAGGCCGGCGCGTTGCAGAACTCGATCATCGTCATGGCCGCCGCCGACGAGTCCGCGCCGATCAAGTTCCTCGCGCCGTACGCCGGCGCGGCGATGGGCGAGTACTTCCTCTACAACGGCAAGGCCGCGCTCACCGTCTACGACGACCTCACCAAGCACGCCGACGCCTACCGCCAGATGTCGCTGCTGCTGCGCCGCCCGCCGGGACGCGAGGCGTACCCGGGCGACGTGTTCTACCTGCATTCGCGGCTGCTCGAGCGCGCGGTCAAGCTGTCGGACGCCGAGGGTGCCGGCTCGATGACCTCGCTGCCGATCATCGAGACCCAGGCGGGCGACGTGTCGGCGTACATCCCGACCAACGTCATCTCGATCACCGACGGGCAGATCTTCCTGGAGCCGAAGCTGTTCTACTCGGGCGTGCGCCCGGCGATCAATGTCGGCATCTCCGTTTCCCGCGTGGGCGGCAACGCCCAGACCAAGCCGATGCGCCGCGTCGCCGGCCGGCTGAAGCTGGAGCTCTCCCAGTACCGCGACCTGGAGGCGTTCGCGCAGTTCGGCTCCGACCTCGATACCGAGACCCGCCAGTCGCTGGCCCGCGGCGAGCGCCTCGTGGCGACGCTCAACCAGTCCGAGCGCAGCCCGATGTCGGTCGAGGATCAGGTCATTCAGATCTTCGCCGCCACCAACGGCTACCTGGACCGGATCCTCACCGAGAAGGTCGGGCGGTTCCTGGACGGAGCGGTCGACGCGGTCCATTCGGGCAACTCCGAGCTCGTGAAGTCGATCGCCGAGGGCAAGTGGGACGACGAGCAGACCCCCAAGGACCTGAGCGCGGTGCTCAGCACCTACGCGGAGGACTTCGGCTACGACCTCGACGAGGAAGGGCTTCCGCTCGAGGACGAGGGCTAGTCCGGGAGCTCTGCACGCACCATGGCCATCTCGCAGCGAGACGTCCGAAACCGGATCGACTCGGTCAAGAACATCCAGAAGATCACGAGCGCCATGCAGATGGTCGCGGCGGCGCGGCTGCGTCGCGCCGAGCAGCGCATCGAGGCGCTGCGGCCCTACGCCGACGCGATCCGCCGGATGACCCGGCTGGCCGCCGAGGCCGCCGGCAGCGTTCCGAGCCTGCCGATCCTCGTCGAGCGCGACTCGATCGACAAGGTCGGGCTGCTGGTCGTCGCCGGCGACCGCGGTCTCGCCGGTGCCTTCAACTCCAACGCCGTGCGCGCTGGGGTGGCCGCCGGCCGCGATCACCAGGCGGAGGGGCGTACGCCCCTGTACTTCGCCTCCGGCCGGCGCCCGGCGTCCTCGCTCGCGTTCCGGGGACTGGATGTCGTCGACAGCTTCACCGGGTTCACCGACCGGCCCGCCTACGCCGACGCCCGCGCGATCGCGGAGCGCGTGATGGCGGCCTACATCGACGGTGAGGTCGACCGCGTCGACATCTTCTACAACGGCTACGTGTCCCCGCTTTCACAGGTGATCCGGCGCGAGACGCTGCTGCCACTGCAGCAGGCCTCCATTCTCGGCGACGACGACGATGAATCGGACCCCACCCGCTCCGGCGAGGACCAGAAGCCGATCGGCAACTTCGAGTACGAGCCCGAGCCCGAGGAGATCCTCAAGCGACTGGTCCCCGACTATGTCGAGGTCTCGATCTATCGGGCGCTGCTGGAGTCCTCCGCATCCGAGCACGGAGCGCGGATGACCGCCATGCAGAACGCCTCGGACAACGCCAGCACTCTCATCGACGACCTCACGCTCGAGATGAACCGGGCGCGCCAGGCGGAGATCACCCAGGAGATCATGGAAGTCGTTGCGGGCGCCGAAGGCGTCTGACAGCCGCGGCTGACAAGGAGAACACACACAGAATGTCTGCGACCACTGAAGCCAACACCACAGCCACCGCGCGCAACGTCGGGCGCATCGAGGAGGTCACGGGCGTCGTCATCGAGGCCGTGTTCCCCGACAAGCTGCCCGAGATCTACCACGCGATCATCGTCAAGCGTCCCGAGGCCGCCAAGGCCGAGGAGACCGAGGACATCGCCGCTCAGTCCGAGGATTACCTCACCTGCGAGGTCCAGCAGCACCTCGGCGACGACCGCGTGCGCGCGGTCGCGATGGACTCGACCGACGGCCTGGCCCGCGGCGTCGAGGTGATCGACACCGGCGGTCCGATCAGCGTGCCGGTCGGCCGCGGCACGCTCGGCCGGATCTTCAACCTGCTCGGCGAGCCGATCGACCAGGGCGACCCGATGCCCGACGACATGGTCCGTTGGCCGATCCATCGGCCGGCCCCCGACGTCGAGGCGCTCGCTCCGACGACCGAGATGTTCGAGACCGGGATCAAGGTGATCGACCTGCTGGCGCCCTACGCGCGCGGCGGCAAGGTCGGCCTGTTCGGCGGCGCCGGCGTGGGCAAGACGGTGATCATCCAGGAGCTGATCCACAATCTCGCTCAGGAGCACGGCGGTCTGTCGGCGTTCTGCGGCGTGGGCGAGCGCTCGCGCGAGGGCAACGACCTGTGGCTGGAGATGAAGGAGTCGGGCGTCCTGGACAAGACGATGCTCGTCTTCGGCCAGATGAACGAGCCTCCGGGCGCCCGCATGCGCGTTGCGCTGTCCGGCCTGACGATGGCGGAGTACTTCCGTGACGAGGAAGGTCAGGACGTGCTGCTGTTCATCGACAACATCTTCCGCTTCGTCCAGGCGGGCTCCGAGGTCTCGGCGCTCCTGGGCCGGATGCCCTCCCAGGTGGGCTACCAGCCCACTCTGCAGTCCGACATGGGCGCTCTGCAGGAGCGGATCACCTCGACCCGCAAGGGCTCGGTGACGTCGATCCAGGCGATCTACGTTCCCGCGGACGACTACACCGACCCGGCGCCGGCGTCCGTGTTCGCCCACCTGAACGCGACCACGAACCTGAACCGGGCGATTTCCGAGAAGGGGATCTACCCGGCGGTCGACCCGCTGGACTCGACCTCGACGATCCTCAAGCGAGAGATCGTCGGCGATGAGCATTTCGACGTCGCCAACCAGGTGAAGCAGGTGCTGCAGCGCTACAAGGAGCTGCAGGACATCATCGCGATCCTCGGCATCGACGAGCTCTCCGACGAGGACAAGGTGGCGGTCGGGCGGGCGCGTCGGCTTGAGCGCTTCCTGTCCCAGCCGTTCTTCGTGGCCGAGCAGTTCACCGGCATCCCCGGCAAGTACGTCAAGGTCGAGGAATCGATCCGCGGCTTCAAGGAGATCCTCGAGGGCAAGCACGACGAGGTGCCCGAGCGGGCCTTCTTCATGAAGGGCTCGATCGACGAGGTCGTCCAGGATGCCGGAGGCAAGAAGGACGAGGACGACGCCTCCGATCACCAGGACTCCTCGGATGCGGCCGAGTCTCCGGAGGAGACCGAGGCATCGGGCGCCGACGCCGGCGACGACGCGGGTGAGGAGTCCTAGTGGCCCACACCCCGTTCCGGGTCGAGGTCCTCACGCCCGACGGCGAGGTCTTCAACGACGAGGTCGAAATGGTCTCGACCCGCACGGTGGTCGGATCGATCGGCGTGCTGGCCAACCACGCGCCGTTGCTGGCGACGCTCGACCCCACCGAGCTGCGGCTCTACCGCACGGAGTCGGACATCGTCCGCTTCGCGCAGTCGGAGGGCTATCTGCAGGTGGCGGGCAACCACGCGCTGCTGCTCGTCGAGGAGGCCTACGACCCGGAGGCGCTGGACGCCGCCGATCTGCGGGAGCGCCTGCAGCAGGCCGAGTCCGAGATGGAGAGCGCGGGTGAGGATTCCGAACGCCGGCGTGTGGCGGAGCGCAGCCAGCGGCGCCTGTCCGCGTTTCTGTCGATCGCCGAGGGCGGCTCAGACCACTGAGCCGTCTTCGCGGGGCGCTCGGCGGGCCTTAACCGGGCCGTCATCGACGACCCGTACGCTGGACGCAGTCCTATGAGCGATGAACGCGTCCTCGCCGAGCGTCTGATCGGCTACGAGACCTCACGTCCTGAGGCGATCATCGCCGCGGCCCAGTTCGTCAAGGGCTGGCTCGAGGTCAGCGGGGTCAAGGTCACCGAGATCGACCACCACGGTCTTCCGGTGCTCGTCGCCGAGGTCGGGGCTCGCAGCCCTGACGCGCCGTGCGTCGTGTTTCACGGCCATCTGGACGTCGTTCCGGGGCTGACCGAGCAGTTCTCGGCCAGGGTCGAGGGCGACCGGCTGATCGGCCGCGGCGCCTACGACATGAAGGGCGGGCTGGCGGCGATGCTGTGCGCGCTGCGCGACATAGCGGACGACCCGGCGGTCCGCGTGCGCATGGTGGTCGTGCCCGACGAGGAATCTGAGGAGCTCGACGAGCGATCCACCGACGCCGTGGTCGCCCGCGGCCTGGGCGGGGACTTCGCGATCACCGGCGAGCCGACCGATCTGCACATCGGCATCCAGGCCAAGGGCGTGCTGGCGATGCGGATCGCCGTCCATGGCCGCGCCGCCCACAGCTCGACCCCGTGGCTGGGCGACAACGCGGTGCTCAAGGCAGTCGACGTGTTCCGCACCATCGAGACGCTGCCGTTCAGCCGCGAGTCCTCGGAGATGTTCGACCGTCCATCGATCAACCTCAGCCGGATCGACGGCGGTGACGCGATGAACAAGGTCCCGGACCTGGCCACGATCGCCGTCGACGTGCGGTACCTGCCCGGCCAGGATCCGGGAGACATCCTGGCCCAGGTCCGCGCGATTCCCGGGATCGACGTGGCCCGCACGTTCATCCATCCGGCGGTCGGCGTCTCGCGCCACGATCCGTACGTCCGGGGACTGTGCGACGCCGCGCGGCGGTCGATCCAGGGCGAAGTGACCTCTGTGGGGCGTGATGGCGCCTCGGACGCGGCCTCGTTCATCGAGGCCGGGATCTCCGCGGTGGAGTTCGGTCCCACCGGCGGCGGTCACCACGGTCCCGACGAGTGGGTCTCGTTGCGCTCGCTGGCTGAGTACCGGCGGGCGCTCGCCGAGTTCGTTCGCGCGCTGCCGACCGCGCTGGCCGGCGAGGACGGCGAGCTGCGCGCGATCGACGGCGGCCTCGCGTGAGCGCGGGCATGGGTCGGGGTATCGGCGTCGAACAGAGATGACGTCGTGAGGTTCTTCAGACCCAAGAGCCGGGTGGGGCTCGTCGTGCGGGTGTTCTTCGCCGCGGTGCTCGTCATCGGCTGCTCGGCGGGGGCCGTCGCCACGGCCGGACTTCTCCAGTTTCAGCAGGTCGTCCAGGACATCAGTGTCGTCCCGGGCTCGATCGTGAAGACCAAGCAGATCACCCTGCCCAAGCCCGGCAAGCCGCAGACACTGCTGGTGATCGGCTCCGACCACCGCGCCAACTCACCTCAGTTCCGGGGCGCGAACACCGACACGATGCTGCTCGTCCGGCTCAACGCGGCGTCGTCGACGATCAACGTGATGTCGATCCCGCGGGACCTCCAGGTGACGGTCCCGGGGTACGGCACCGAGAAGATCAACGAGGCCTACAGCGAGGGCGGCTACGGCCTGCTGATCAAGACGATCAAGCAGAACGTCTTCCCGCATCTGCAGGTCAATCACATCATCGACACGAACTTCGACGGCTTCTCGGCCATCGTCAACGCGATCGGCTGCGTGTGGGCCGACGTGGACCACCGCTACTACAACCAGTCACAGCCGTTCCCGAGCGCGGACAACTACTCCTCGATCGACATCCAGCCGGGCTACCAGAAGCTGTGCGGCGACAGCCAGGTCAGGGGCGCGCTGGCGTTCGTGCGCTTCCGCCACACCGACTCCGACCTGGTGCGAGAGGCGCGCCAGCAGGACTTCCTGCGCTGGGCCAAGCAGAACCTACCGGTGTCCAAGTTGCTGTCGGATAAGGACAGGCTGTTGACGATCTTCGGGCGCCACACGACGCTCGACGCCCAGCTGAAGACCCTGAACGGGCTGATCGAGCTGTTCGACCTGGTGCTCAATGCCGACGGCGATTCGCTCAAGCAGATCCCGTTCCCGGCGTCGCTCACCGGGGCGACTGGGTCGGCGCCCGACTACGTCTACAAGGAGTCCGATCAGGCGGTTGCCTCTGCGTGGGCGGAGTTCATGCATCCGACGGCCAAATCGTCCTCGTCGTCCTCGTCCTCTTCGTCCTCTGGGTCGCACTCCTCGGGCTCTTCGTCGAGCGGGGCGCACCACGCGTCCAAGGGAACGCATCACGCCCGGCAGGCGATCGACACCAACGGGCTCGCCACCGACCCGGCCGACGGAATCGCTCAGGCCAAGCTGCTGACCCCCAACATGCCGGTCTACTACCCACGGCTGATCCTCTCCGGCTCCCAGTACTGCACGGCGACCGGGTATGAGTGCCTCAACGGCGACGAGCCGATCACCGCCTATGCGCACTCCTATCCGCGCAGCTACAAGGTGATCACGACCACCGGCAAGCGGGTGCACGCCTACTTCATGACGATCGCGGTCAACCCGCTGCTGGGCGAGTACTACGGGGTGCAGGGCGTGCACTGGACCAACCCGCCGATCCTCGACAATCCGGCCGGGACGAAGGTGTTCCGGGGGCGCACGTTCTACATCTACCAGGACGATCACGGCCACACCACCGACGTCGCCTGGCGCGACGACGGCAACTCCTACTGGATCTCCAACACGCTGACCAGCAGCATCGCCACCAAGCAGATGGTCGCGATCGCGGAGTCGACCGTCCCCTACGGCGGCTGATCCGGTCGCCCGGGCGGCCGGCCGTCGCGTGGCCCGGCCTTCCGGGCGGGATCGTTATGGTGGGTCTCCATGCGGTTCCTGGTGCCCAAGAGCCGCGCCTCGATGGTCGTCCGGGTGCTGGCGGCGGCCGTGCTCGTGATCGGGGCGTGCGCGGGAGCGGTCGCGACTGCGGGCCTGCTGCAGGTCAACACGCTGGTCGGCGACCTCTCCGTGCATGCCGGGGTGTCGGTCAAGCAGCTCACGCTGCCGTCCCCGGGAGCGCCTGAGACGATCCTGCTGATCGGGTCAGACCACCGCGCCGGCGAGTCGTTCAAGAACGCCAACACGGACACGATCCTGCTCGTCCACCTCAACGCGGCGTCCTCGACGATCAACGTGATGTCGATCCCGCGTGACCTGAAGGTCAACGTGCCGTCGCACTACGTGCCCCAGGCCGGCTGCGCGACATCGCCGGTGGCGGGCGACTGCGCGGAGAAGATCAATGCGACCTACAGCCAGGGCGGCTACGGCCTGCTGATCAGGACGATCAAGCACAACGTCTTCCCGGGCCTGAAGATCACCCACATCGTCGACACCAACTTCCGAGGCTTCTCGGACCTCGTGGACGCGATCGGCTGCATCTACGCCGACGTCGATCACCGCTACTACAACATCTCCAGCGGGATCACCGGGGACCCGAACGACTACTCCTCGATCGACATCCAGCCCGGGTACCAGCGACTGTGCGGCCACAACCAGGCGATCAACGGGGCGCTGCCGTTCGTGCGCTTCCGGCACACGGATACCGACATCGTGCGTGAGGCCCGCCAGCAGGACTTCCTGCGCTGGGCCAAGCAGAACTTCACCACGCGCCAGCTGTTCAACGAGCGCGACCGGCTGCTGCACATCATCGCCGAGCACTCGACGTTCGATAAGAGCCTGCAGACCACCAACGGCCTGCTCGATCTGTTCAACCTCGTCCTGAACGCCAACGGCGGGACGCTCAAGCAGGTCCCCTTCCCGGCGAACCTCGCTCAGAGCTCGGTCGGCGAGGACTTCGTGGTTCCCGAGTCGAGTGCGGCCGTACGCCAGGCCTACGCGGAGTTCATGCACCCGACCACGCACACCTCCGCCCCCAAGCCGTCGACGGCGACCACCGCGGCCCGCCACAAGGCCCACGTTTCCGCGCGTCACGGCCAGCCGGGAATCGACACCGCCGGTCTGACCGCCGATCCGCTGGACGGCAAGGCGCAGGCCAAGGGCCTGAGCCCGGACATGGGCGTCTACTACCCCTACCTGCTCGACGCGCATTCCCAGTACTGCAGCGACCTCACCTCGCTGTGCCTCAACGGGTCTGAGCCGGGCAGCGCCTACGCCGGCTCCTACCCGCACCAGTACACGGTCCAAGAACCGAACGGGACGCGCGCACACGCCTACTTCATGACGATCGCCCTCACCAGCGCCGGTCTGGGTCAGTACTACGGGGTCCAGGGGCTGCACTGGACCGACCCACCGATCCTGCGTCACCCCCAGGAGACGAAGACCTTCCGCGGCCGCACCTACCACCTGTTCGCGGATGACGGCGGCCATATCACCGACGTCTCGTTCCGCGTCGGACCGGACGTCTACTGGATCTCGAACACGCTCACCAGCGCGCTGCCCAACCACGAGATGGTGGCGATCGCCGAGTCGATGACCTTGTACCGGGGCTGACCGCCGCAGGCGTCCGGACGGGGCGAGTGACCTACTAGCCTGCGCGGCGACGGCAGGGCAACGGATGGCCGACCGCTAGCTACCCTGGGGCGCGCGATGACCTCACCCCGTACCGACAACCCACAGCAGATCGCGGTGATCGGCACCGGCTACGTCGGCCTCGTCACGGCCGCGGGCTTCGCCGAGCTCGGCAACGAGGTGTGGTGCGTGGACATCGACGCCGGCAAGATCGAGCGCCTCAACCGGGGCGAGATCCCGATCTATGAGCCCGGTCTGGCTGAGTGCGTGGCCCGCAACCGCGAGCGCCTGCACTTCTCGACCGAGCTGGCGCCGGCGCTGGAGCACGCGCGGCTGCTGTTCGTCGCGGTCGGCACTCCGCCGACCTACTCGGGCGATGCCGATCTGTCGGCGGTGCATGCGGTCGTCGACGCGATGCCGGCCACCGACCGCCACGCGCTGGTGATGAAGTCGACCGTCCCGGTCGGCACCGGCGCCACCATCAAGCGCGAGTTCGCCCGCCAGGGCAAGGGCTTCGCCTACGTCTCCTGCCCCGAGTTCCTCAAGGAGGGGGCGGCGCTGGCGGACTTCCTGGAGCCCGACCGCGTCGTGGTCGGCGACGACGGGGATTGGGCCGGCCAGGCCGTGTGCGACCTCTACGCGCCGCTCGGCGCTCCGCTGCTTCGCACCGACATCCCGTCGGCGGAGATGGTCAAGCTCGCCTCCAACGCGTTCCTGGCCACGAAGATCTCGTTCATCAACGAGATCGCCAACGTCTGCGAGGAGACCGGCGCCGACGTCGCCGAGGTCGCCAAGGGGATGGGTCTGGACCGGCGGATCGGCGGGCACTTTCTGCGGCCCGGCATCGGCTACGGCGGCAGCTGCTTTCCCAAGGACGTCTCCGCGCTCAAGCAGCTGGCCGGGAACTCCGGGTATCACTTCCAGTTGCTCACCTCGGTGATCGAGGTCAACGAGCTGCAGAAGCGGCGCGTCATCTCCAAGCTGCAGAAGCATCTCGGATCGCTCGTCGGGCGTCACGTCACGCTGCTGGGGCTCGCCTTCAAGGCCGAGACCGATGACATGCGCGAGGCCTCATCGCTCGTGCTCGCGGCCCGGCTGCAGGCCGACGGAGCGTCGGTCTCCGCGTATGACCCGGTGGCCACCGGCGAGGCGCGCAAGCTGATGCGCGGCGTCGACTTCCACGAGGACGCGCTGTCGGCGGTCAAGGGGGCCGACGCGGTGATCCTGGTCACCGAGTGGCCTGAGTTCGCCTCGCTCGACTGGCAGGCGGTCCGTGAGCGGATGACCGGTGAGCTGCTGGTCGACGGGCGCAATTTCGCCGATCGCGAGGCGGTCCGCGCCGCGGGACTGCTCTACGAGGGGATCGGCCGCTCCTGACGGGGCGGCGCGAAATTCCGACACGATGCAGGCACTGATCCTCGTCGGCGGGGAGGGCACGCGGCTGCGGCCGCTCACCTCCCGCGTGCCCAAGCCGGTGATCGCGCTGGCGGGGCGTCCGTTCATGTCCTACATGCTCGAGTGGCTGCGAGGGCACGGCGTCGACCGTGTGATCCTCTCCTGCGGCTTCCTGCCCGACGGCGTCCGCGCGGTGCTCGGGGACGGATCGGAGTGGGGGGTGAAACTCACCTACGTCGAGGAGCCACGCCCGCTGGGGACCGGCGGGGCGCTCAAGTACGCCGAGGAGCTGCTCGACGAGCGCTTCTTCATGCTCAATGGCGACGTGCTCACCGATATCGACCTCACCGCACAGCTCGCCCAGCACGAGGCGACCGGCGCGCGCGGGACGCTCGCGCTCTACCCCGTCGATGATCCCTCGGCCTACGGGCTCGTCCGCCGGCGCGAGGACCACTCGGTGCGCGAGTTCGTCGAGAAGCCGAGCATTGAGGAGATCGACACCCATCTGATCAACGCCGGCGCGTACATCCTTGAGAGGAGCGTCCTCGGCGAGATGGCGCCTGCCGGCTCGCGGATCTCGATCGAACGGGACCTGTTCCCGCGTCTGGTCGACCACGGGCTCTACGGCTACGCGGCGTCGGGGTACTGGATGGACATCGGGACCCCGCAGCGCTATCTGCAGGCGACCTGGGACATCCTCGAGACCGAGGTGCGAACCTCGGTCGGCACCGCGATCAGCCAGGCGGGCGGCGTGCTCTGCCCGGACGGGGCACCGGGCGGGACGATCCACGCACCGGCCGTGATAGGGCCCGGTTGCACGATCGCCGCCGACGCGAGCGTCACCGGCCGCACCGTGCTCGGCGCGGGCGTGACGATCGGAGCGGGCGCGTCGGTCGACGGCTCGGTCGTGCTCGACGGGGCCACGATCGGTGATTTCACCCGCGTCACGCGATCGATCGTGGGTCCTGGGGCCAGAATCGGCGATCATTGTCGGATCGAGGAGACGGCCATGGTGGGTCAGGGCGCGCGCCTGGGCTCGGGCAACACGCTCACGGCCGGCGTCCGTATCTTCCCGGACGTCGACCTTCCCGACGGCGCGATCGCCTTCTGAGGCGCGATCGCCTTCTAAGACTCGGAGCGATTCGATGAGCACAATGACGACTCTTGATCCTGAGACGGTCTCCGCGGGGGACCCCACCGACCAGTTCGCGGAGGCGCTCAACCTCTCCGACCACCTGCGCGACGCGCTGTGGCGCGTCGAGTCGGCGGAGATCTCCCCGCAGGACTCGCCGGGCGGCTTGGTGATCGCCGGCATGGGCGGCTCGGCGATCGGCGGCATGCTCGCCCAGGCGCTGCTCGGCGACCGTGCTTCCCGGCCGATCGTCGTCAGCCGCGACTACGCGCTGCCCGCCTGGACCACGCCGGACACGACCGTCCTGTGCGCCAGCTACTCGGGCGAGACCGAGGAGACGCTCGCGGCCTTCGACGCGGCCGGCGCCGTCGGCGCGCGCCGGATCGTCTCGACCACGGGCGGCACCCTGGCTGCCAGCGCGCGTGAGGAGGGCATCCCGGTGATCCCGATCCCCGGCGGCTTCCAGCCCCGAGCCGCGGTCGGCTACGGCCTCGTGGTGGCGCTCGAGGTGGCGGCGCTGTGCGGTGTGGCGCCATCGCTGCGCACCGAGATCGACGTCGCCGCGGCCCATGCGGACGCGCTGGCGGGGGAGTGGGGACCCGGAGCGCCCGAGGACTCCCTGGCCAAGCGGCTCGCCCGATCCCTGCACGGAGCGATCCCGATCATCACCGGCTCCGGGCTGACCGCCCCGATCGCCTACCGCTGGAAGACCCAGTTCAACGAGAACGCCAAGTCGCCCGCCTTCGCCGGTGAGCTGCCCGAGATCGACCACAACGAGGTGGTCGGCTGGAAGCGCACGCCGGGCTTCGGCCGTCTGGCCGCGGTGTTCCTGGACGACTGCGACCTGCATCCCCGGGTCCGCACGCGCATCGCCCTCACCCGCGAGCTGATCGCCGAGGGTGCCGCGACGACGGAGTTGGTGGTGAGCGTCGGGGCGACCCGGGCCGAGCGGCTGGTGTCGCTGGTGCTGCTGGGGGACCTCGTCACCCTGTACCGGGCGATTCTGGATGGGGTGGACCCGGCGGAGATCGACGTGCTGGTGGAGCTGAAGGGGCAGTTGAAGGCTCGCCAGTAGCTGGTCGGTTGGTTGTGCTGTGGGTGGTGGGTGCTTGCTGCGGGGGGTTCGCGATGTGGCATGCCGTGACGCCGGCCGTCAAGCAGCGCCGGCAGTTCCTGGGCTTCCGTGTGGGGTGGGTGGCGCTGCTTGACTGCCGTCGTCTCGTCATGCCATTGGCAGTGAGGTCGGGCCCACTGCGTGTGCACGACCTCGCACCAAATGGGGACTTTGGGGCGGTGCTTTTCGCCCACCACACCACCACCCCACCTTCAAACGTTGACACGGTTGTGGTAAGGTTGCCGCCCGTGACGCAGGCGCTCACGATCAACGAGGCCGCCGCGACGACCGGCTGGTCGGCGCGGATGCTGCGCTACGTCGAGCAGGCCGGGTTGGTTGCGCCGGCGCGCTCGGCGTCAGGCTACCGGCTGTATGGGCCTGGAGAGCTGCAGCGGCTGCGCACGCTGAAGGAGCTGCTGGCGCGGTTCGAGGTGTCGCTGTCGGAGGTCGCCTTCGCTGCGCGCCTGGAGCATGACGGGCGGTTGCGCGAGGCGATCAGCGCCTGGCTGGCCGCGGAGGCCGAGCGGCCCGACGAGGTGCCGGCCGACGACTGGCTGCGCTTCGAGCAGGACAAGCATGAGCGGCTGCTCGCAGCGGCCGTCTGACCGATGAACGTTGACCGGCGAATCATCGCGCCGGCCCTGAGATACGACAGTCCCCACTGAGGAGATCCATCGCATGAGCACGACCGCCGCCCCGATCACCGACTACAAGGTCGCCGACCTCTCGCTGGCCGAGTTCGGCCGTAAGGAGATCCGTCTGGCCGAGCATGAGATGCCCGGCCTGATGTCGACGCGTGAGGAGTACGCCGCGTCGCAGCCGCTGAAGGGCGCGCGGATCACGGGCTCTCTGCACATGACGGTGCAGACGGCAGTGCTGATCGAGACGCTGACCGCGCTGGGTGCCGACGTGCGCTGGTGCAGCTGCAACATCTTCTCCACCCAGGACCATGCGGCGGCGGCGATCGTCGTCGGTCCGGAGGGCACGCCGGAGGATCCGCAGGGCGTCCCGGTGTTCGCGTGGAAGGGCGAGACGCTCGAGGAGTACTGGTGGTGCACCGACCAGGCGCTGACCTGGCCGGGCGAGGATGGCCCGAACATGATCCTCGACGACGGCGGCGACGCGACCCTGCTGGTCCACAACGGCGTCGAGTACGAGCGCGACGGCGCGGTGCCGGACCCCGCGACCGCGGCTGAGAACCACGAGCACCAGGTGATCCTCGAGCTCCTCACTCGTTCCCTTGACCAGGACAATCAGCGGTTCACGCGGATGGCTGCCGGCATCAAGGGCGTCACCGAGGAGACGACGACCGGCGTGCACCGGCTCTACGAGTTCGCCAAGAAGGGGACCCTGCTGTTCCCGGCGATCAACGTCAACGACTCGGTGACCAAGTCAAAGTTCGACAACAAGTACGGCTGCCGCCACTCGCTGATCGACGGCATCAACCGCGCCACCGACGTGCTGATCGGCGGCAAGGTCGCGGTCGTCTGCGGCTACGGCGACGTCGGCAAGGGCTGCGCGGAGTCGCTGCGCGGCCAGGGCGCACGCGTGATCGTCACCGAGATCGATCCGATCTGCGCGCTGCAGGCCGCGATGGACGGCTACCAGGTCGCCCGCCTGGAGGACGTCCTGCACGAGGCCGACATCTTCGTCACCACCACCGGCAACAAGGACGTCATCACCGCGGCGCACATGCGCGACATGAAGCACCAGGCGATCGTCGGCAACATCGGCCACTTCGACAACGAGATCGACATGGCCGGGCTGGCCGCGATCGACGGGATCGAGCGAGTCAACATCAAGCCGCAGGTCGACGAGTGGCGCTTCCCCAACGGCAGCACGATCATCGTCCTGTCCGAGGGCCGGCTGTTGAACCTCGGCAACGCGACCGGGCACCCGAGCTTCGTGATGTCCAACTCGTTCACCAACCAGACCCTCGCGCAGATCGAGCTGTTCGCCAACAACGACGACGGTTCCTACGGGACCGACACCGTGTACACGCTCTCCAAGCAGCTCGACGAGAAGGTGGCCAGGCTGCACCTCGACGCGCTCGGCGTCCGGCTCACCGAGCTGACCGCCAGCCAGGCCGACTACCTGGGGGTATCGGTCGAGGGCCCGTACAAGCCCGAGCACTACCGCTACTAGACGCGATCCAGCAGTCGGCGACCTCCGCTCGTCAGGGACGATGACCCTCCCCGGGGCCGAGATCGCCGACCCCTCGCTCGCCCCGGCGGGCGAGGACCGGATCGAGTGGGCGGCCGGCCAGATGCCGGTGCTCGCGCGGATCCGAGAGCGGTTCGCCGCCGAGCGCCCGCTCGACGGGCTCCATGTCGCCGCCTGCCTGCACGTGACCGCGGAGACGGCGAACCTCGTGCGCGCGCTCCGTGCCGGGGGCGCCGAGATCTCGCTCTGCTCGGCCAACCCGCTCTCCACCCAGGACGATGTCGCCGCGGCGCTCGTCCGCGCGCAGGACGCGGAGGTGCGTGCCCGCCGCGGTGAGGACATGGACGCCTACGTCGCCCACGTCCGCGCGCTGCTGGAGGGCTCGATCGGGCGGGACACGATCACGCTCGACGACGGCGCCGACCTGATCGCCACCGCGCACGTGCGAGCCGAACGGCGTCCCGAGGAGCCCTGGAGCCTGATCGGCGGGGTCGAGGAGACCACTGCGGGCCTGCTGCGTCTGCGGCGCCTCCACCACGAGGGGGTGTTGCGCTGCCCGGTGATCGCCGTCAATGAGGCCCGCACCGAACGCGCGCTGAACGACCGCCACGGAACGGGGCAGTCGGCGCTCGACGGCGTCGTCCGCGCGACGAACATGCTGCTGGCGGGCAACACGGTCGTGATCGTCGGATATGGATGGGCCGGCCAGGGCGTCGCCGAGCGGGCCCGCGGCGCCGGGGCGGCGGTGATCGTCTGCGAGGTCGACCCGTTGCGGGCGCTGGAGGCGCGGATGGCCGGCTATGAGGTGATGCCGGCGCTCCAGGCCGCGGTCCGCGGCGATCTGTTCATCACGGTGACCGGCTCACGGGCGGTGCTCGGCGGGCCCCATTTCGAGGTGATGAAGGACGGCGCGGTGCTTGCGAACGCCGGACACTTCGATGTCGAGATCGATCTCGGCGCGCTCGAGCGGCTCGGAGGCGCGCGGCGGCGTACGGTCCGTCCGCTCGTCGAGGAGTACCGGCTCGAGGACGGACGCAGGCTCAACCTGCTCGCGCGTGGCCGCGTCGTCAACCTGGCCGCCGCGGAGGGCCACCCGGCGGCGGTCATGGATGTGTCGTTCGCGCTGCAGGCGCTGTCGATCGAGGAACTGCTGGCTCGCCGCGGGACGCTGGAACCCGGGGTGCATCCGGTCGACGATCGCGTTGACCGCGAGGTCGGCCGCCTCAAGCTCGACGCGCTCGGGGTGCGGATCGACGCACCGACCGAGGCGCAGTCGGACTACACCCGCGTCTGGGCCTGAGCGGCCCTCGACCGGGCGTCCGGAACCGGTCCCCGACGCCGCGCCAAGGGGTACGCTCCGCGGCGATGAGCAAGGACACCAGCATGCGCGGCGGCATCGACCTCGGTGGCACGAAGATCGAGGCGATCGTCGTCGACGACGACAACAAGGTCCGAGGGTCAGCCCGCGAGCCGACGCCCACCGACGGCGGCCCTGCGGGAGTGGCGGCGCAGATGGTGAAGGTGCTGCAGGAGGCCGCCGAGGCGGCCGCGGTCAAGCCCGGCCAGCTGCAGGGGGTCGGCGTCGGCTCCCCGGGCGACGTCAACGATGCGGAGGGGACTGTCGCCAATGCCGGCAACCTTCCGGATTGGAGCGGCACGTTCGAGCTGGCCAAGACGCTGCGCGACGCCCTCGACTGTCCGGTTCATCTCGGCAACGACGTCCAGGTGGCCACGCGAGCCGAGGCCAAGCTCGGCGCGGGCGCCGATTTCCGCTCGCTGATCATGGTCGCCTGGGGGACCGGCATCGGCGGCGGGATCGTGCTCGACGGCACGCCCTGGCTGGGACGCGGCGCGGCCGGCGAGATCGGCCACACCGTGGTCAAGGCCGGCGGAGCCCATTGCCAGTGCGGGCGGCGCGGGTGCCTCGAGGCGTATGCGGGGCGCGGCTCGATGGAGGCCCGGGCGCGCCGCGAGGTGGACAAGGAGGGCGCCCACACCGATCTCTTCAAGATCATGGAGTCCCGTGGCCGCACGCGCCTGACCTCGTCGATCTGGGCTCATGCGCTCGAGCGTGGCGACCATCTGGCGCACGAGCTGATCGATCGTGCAGTGTGCGCGCTCGGTGTCGGCATCGCCTCGGCGATCAACCTGCTCGACGTGGAGGCGGTCATCATCGGCGGCGGTCTCGGCGTCCGCTTCGGGCAGCCGATGGCCGAGCGGATTCAGGCCGCGATGATGCCGCACCTGTTCAACGACTTCCGCCCGCCGGCCGTCCGCGTCGCCGGTCTCGGTGATCTTGGCGGCGCGATGGGGGCCGCGTTGCTGGCCGCACGCTGAGACCCCAACCCCCTGAACCCGTTCAACGCTCATCAATTCTGGGTATCAGGTTCAGGGGCTGACACAGCCGCGGGCGGACTTTGGCAGGATGATCGGTCTGCGCGTCGCCGGACAACGTTGTGTATGGAGGAGAAGGGAGGGTCGTGAGCCCGCTCGCCAGCAGCAGGGATCCGACTGAGGACCGGCCACCGGCGGCCGCTGCGCGCCCACGCGAGGGGCCGCCGCCTCGCGGTCAGCGCGCCGCCCGCATCGGGGCGGCGGCCGCGCTGATCGCCGCCATCGCCGCGATCGTGGTCATTCTGTTCGGCGGCGGCTCCGCCTACGTGGTGCACGCCGACTTCCAGGACGCCAGCGGGCTCGTCTCCGGCGACAACGTCCTGATCGGCCCCGCAGCCGTCGGCACCGTGTCGGCGATCAACCTCACCCGCGACGGCCAGGCCGAGGTGACGCTGGCGCTGCACGGGACGGGCACCCTGCACCAGGGCACGGTCGCACGGATCGCCGAGGACTCGCTGTCGGGGATCGCCTCAAAGTACGTCGAGCTCGAACCAGGCCCATCACACGCCGCACCGATCGACAGCGGCGGGTCGATCGGCTCAGGGCACACCTACGCCGAGGTCAACATCGACCAGCTGTTCAACTCGCTCAACGGCCCGACCCGGCGCGGCCTGTCCAACCTCATCCGCGGGGAGGCGACGTCGCTGAAGGGCAAGGGGAAGCTTGCCAACCGCACGCTCGAGTACTTCGCGCCGGGCCTGCAGAGCGTCAGCCAGGTGACGCACGAGCTTGCCCGCAACGAGCCGGCATTCGACGGGCTCGTCGTCCAGGGCGCGGACGCGATGAGGACGCTGGCCAGCCGCTCGAGTCAGCTGAGCAGCCTGATAGCGAACACCTCGACGGCGACCGGCGCGATCGCCCGGCAGAGCCAGGCGCTGCAGACCGCGCTCTCGCTCCTGCCCTCGACGCTGACCCGCTCGCAGCGGACCTTCGCCGGGCTCGATACGACGCTCGGCGCGCTCGACCCGCTGGTGCGCGCCGCAAAGCCCGCCTCACGCCACCTGGGTCAGTTCGCCTCCGAGCTGCACGCAGTCTCGGATGTCGCGACGCCGACCGTCACCCAGCTCAACGCGCTGATCGCCAATCCCGACAAGTCGGGCGACCTCACGACCCTCGCGCAGGCCGCCCCGGGGCTGCTCACCCAGGCCCAGCGGGCGTTCCCGGCACTGATCGAGAACTTCGCCAAGTCCAAGAACCAGATCGACTACCTGCGCGAGTACACGCCCGACGTCGTCTCGGCGCTGGCGGACGTCGGCCAGGCAAGCTCGGACTACGACGCCAACGGCCACTACTCGCGGACCGAGCCGATGCTCTACCCGTTCACCACCGACTCGATGGGTCAGCTCGTGCAGCAGAACCCTGCCGATCGCTACGACGGGCTCACCCGGCTGACCAACCGCTGCCCCGGCTCGGCGGTGCAGGCCAACCCGGATGGATCGAGCCCGGTCAACACCGGCAACTGCGACGCCGGCCAGGTGCCGTGAGGAAGCTGGCGGCCATCTCCGTCGCGCTGGCGCTCGCCATGGTCGGGCTGACCGCGGTCGTGCTCACCGGGCAGGCGCGCTCCGACGGTGGCCCGTACACGGTGCGCGCGATCTTCGACGACGCGTCGTTCGCGGTGACCGGCGAGAACGTCCGGATCGCCGGCGCCAACGTGGGCACGATCACGGCGCTCGGTGTCACCCCGCAGAGGCGGGCGGCGGTGACGATCACGATCAGCGACAACCGCTTCACCCCGTTCTTCTCCGACGCTCACTGCGAGATCCGGCCGCAGTCGCTGATCGGCGAGGAGTACGTCAACTGCACGCCGGGCACGAGCAGCGCCCGAAAGTTGCACCGGATCGAGCGTGGTCCAGGGGCGGGGGACTACCTGCTGCCCGTGACGCGGACGAGCTCGCCGATCGACACCGACATCGTCCAGAACGTCTCGACCCAACCGGTGCGCGAGTCGCTGGCGGTCATCATCGGCGAGCTGGGCACCGGGCTGGCCGCGCGGGGATCGGACCTGAACGCGGTCATCCATCGCGCCAATCCGGCGCTCGGTAACACCGAGAAGGTGCTGCGGATCCTCGCCTCGCAGAACCACACGCTCGCCGATCTCGCCTCCAGCTCGGCCAAGGTGCTCGCACCGCTGGCCCGCGAGCGTCGCCACATCGCCGGCTTCGTCCGGGAGGCGAACACCACTGCCCAGGCAAGCGCGCAGCGCGCCGCCGACATCTCCCGGACCTTCCATGAGTTCCCGCACTTCCTCGCCCAGCTGCGGCCGCTGATGGCCGATCTGGGGACGTTGTCCTCCCAGGGCACCCCGGTGATGCGCGACCTCGGTCAGAGCGCCGTCCCGCTGGGCAGGGAGTTCACCGAGCTGACCCCGTTCGCCAAGGCAGCGCGCAGCTCGCTGATCAGCCTCGGCACGGCAGCGCGGGAATCGCAGGCCAATCTGATCGCCTCCGAGCCGCTCGCCCGGCAGCTGCGGTCCCTCGGGCGCCAGAGCAAGCCGAGCGCGACGTCGCTGGCGAAGCTGCTGGGCAGCGTCAACTCGACCGGCGGCATCGAGGACCTGATGACGCTGCTCTATCACGCGGTGGGCGCGGCGAACGGCTTCAACAGCCTGGGTCACTACGTGCGGGCGGAGCCGATCACCGGCCCGTGCTCGTTCTACGTGCACCGCCCGCTGGTCGGCTGCGGGGCGACCTATTCGACCGGCCATCAGTCCGCGGCGGTTCGCAGTGACGCGACGGCCGCCGCCGCCTCCGGCGCGATCGTCTCCCGCGCTCTGAAGAGTGTCTCGGCCAGCGGCTCGACGAGCTCGCTGGGTGGCCTTCTGTCCTACCTGGTGGGAAGCGGGCGATGAACAGCCGCCGTCGCCGCGACGCGTCCGTGCTCACCAGCCCCGTGCTCATCGGCGCGCTCACCGTGCTGGTCACGATCGTCGCCGTCGCGCTCGCCTACAACGCAAACACCGGCCTGCCGTTCGTGCCGACCTACGTGCTGCACCTGCAGACCCGGAACGCCGAGGAGCTCCAGCGCGGCGACGACGTCAACGAGGGCGGCGCGCTGATCGGCATCGTCTCGTCGATCAGGCCGTCGCGCACCCGGGGGGGCACGCCGATCGCGTTGATCAATCTGAAGCTCGACAAGAGCGCCGAGCCGCTGCCGAGCGACACCCACTTCGCGATCCGGCTCAAGGGCGCGATCGGCCTGAAGTACCTCGCCGTCGAGCGCGGCCGCAGCGCGCGGTCGCTGCCCGGGAACGCGACCGTCCCGCTCGGGCAGACGACGAGCTCGGTCGACTTCGACCAGGTGCTGTCGATGTTCAACGCGCGCACCCGCAAAGGCGTGCAGGACTCGACGACCGGGTTCGGCCAGGCGTTGGCGGGCCGCGGGCACGACATCAACCAGGCGATCGGCGCGTTCGTGCCGCTGCTCGGCGACCTGCAACCGGTCGCGGCCAACCTCGCGTCACCGCAGACCAACCTGGCGGGGTTCTTCCGCGGGCTCAACGCGTTCTCCGGGGCGCTGGCGCCGGTCGCCGACCAGCAGGCCTCGCTGTTCGTCGGGCTGGACACGACCTTCCGCTCGCTGGCGTCGGTGGCGCCGTCGCTGCAGAGCACGATCACCGCGACGCCGCCGGTGTTCGAGGAGACGATCCGCACCAGCCCGAAGGTCGGCACCTTCCTCAAGGACACCGCCTCGCTGCTGCACGAGCTGCGTCCCGGCTTCGCCACGCTCAAGACGAGCGCGCCGGTGCTCGCCGACACGTTCCAGACAGGTGCGCGCACGTTGCCGCCGACGGCGTCGCTTGACCACCAGACGGTGCTGCTCGCGCGGCGTCTGGCGAGTTACAGCAGCTCGGCGACCGTCCAGCAGGGGCTGGGCCGGCTGACGCTGGCCACCCACGACCTCAAGCAGCCGCTCGCGTTCCTCACGCCGGTCCAGTCGACGTGCAACTACGTGACGCTGTTCCTGCGCAACACCGCGAACGTGCTCGCCCAGCACGTCTCGGAGGGAGGGTTCCTGCGGTTCGTGCAGATCGCCATCGACGATCTCCCCGGGCGCGAGTCCGAGCCCTCGCAGAAGCTCTTCACCGGCGGCTTCACGACGAACTCCGGGCCGGTGCACTCCGACCCGTATCCGAACACCGCCTCGCCGGGACAGCCCCGTGAGTGCTCGGCCGGCAACGAGGGCTATTCGGCCCACGCGCTGGTCGGCAATCCGCCCGGCAACGTCGGCGTCAAGACCGAGAAGACGACCCGGAGCCTGAAGTGACCCGGCGCCGTCGCCATACCGCGCTGGTGCCCAACTGGGCCGCCGGGATCATCGCCGCGGTCCTGATCCTCGCCGTCTGCTGGCTGGTGTTCGGTGGGCCGATTCCGTTCGGCGGCTCGGGCTACCAGCTGAAGGCGCTGTTCACCGCGCAGACCGAGCTGCACCTCGCGTCGCCGGTCCGGGTGGCGGGGGTCAACGTCGGCAAGGTCGTCGCGATCAAGCGCGTCGGGGGCTCCTCGCCCGCCGCCGTGGTCACCATGGACATCAGCGGAGACGGCCTGCCGATCCACACCGACGCGACCGTCCACATCCGGCCGCGGCTGTTCCTCGAGGGCAACTACTACGTCGATCTGAGCCAGGGCAGTCCCGGGGCGCCCGTGCTGCATTCCGGGCAGGTGCTGCCCGCCGCGCACACCAGCGGACCGGTGCAGCTCGACCGCGTGCTCTCGTCGCTGAACTCCAACGCGCGGACGAACCTGCAGACGCTGCTGCAGGGGTTTGGCGCCGCGCTCAACGACAAGCCCTCCGCGGCGGCCGACGCCACCGCCGACCCGTCGCAGCGCGGTCTCACCGCGGCTCAGTCGCTCAACCGCTCGCTCAACGACTCGGCCGCCGCGTTCCGCGCCTCGGCGCTCGTCGATCAGGCGCTGCTCGGCGAGACCCCGCACGACCTGTCGGGCAGCGTGACCGGGCTGTCGGAGACGTTCACCGGCCTGCACCAGTCCGGAGCGCACCTGGCGAGCTTCGTCACCGCGTTCAGCAGCACGATGGGCGCGTTGGCCGCCCGCCAGGGCGACCTCTCCCGGACGGTCGCGCTGCTGCCCGGCACCCTGCGCGCGGCGGATTCCGCGCTGGGACCGCTCGAGGCCTCGTTCGGGCCGACGCGCACGTTCGCTCGCGATCTCCTGCCGGGGGTGCGTCAGCTCGGTCCGACGATCACCGCGGCGCTGCCGTGGCTGTCCCAGGCGCGGACGTTGTTCTCCAGCCATGACCTCGGCGGCCTGCTCACCGACCTCACGCCCGCGGTGCAGGGGACGGCCTCGACGCTGAGGTCGACACGGTCCCTGCTGGGCGGCGCCTACGCGCTGGCGGGCTGCTTCAACCACACGATCATCCCGACCGGCAACGAGAAGATCTCCGACCCACCGCTCACCACGGGCCTGCGCGATTACCAGGAGCTGTTCCAGTCAGCGGTCGGCATCGCGTCCTCGGCCCAGAACATCGACGGCAACGGCCGCTACCTGCGCTCGAGCACCGGCGGCGGCGCCGAGCGCGTGCAGACCGGGTCGCTGGGCATCAACGGCCCCCTCTACGGCAACGCGGTGCTTCCGCCGCTCGGCACCCGGCCGGCGTTCGACGCAAAGACGCCGAAGCTCACCCGTTCGGTGTCGTGCCTGAAGCAGAATCCGCCGAACCTGAACGCAACCAAGACGGGGAACGGGCCGTGAGGCGCGCCATCCGCAACCACCGGATCGACTTTGCCGCGATCCTCGTGCTGCTCGTGCTCGCGGTGGTCGTCACCGGCTACGTGCTCGAGCACCAGCCCGCGTTCCATCTCGGCCAGAGCTACTACCAGGTCAACGCCGACTTCTCCGAGGCCTCCGCGGTCACCGCCGGGCAGGGCCAGGCGGTCACGATCGCCGGGGTTCCGATCGGGCAGGTGGGCGGCGTGACGCTGCGCGACGGCGTCGCGGTCGTGCAGATGGACATCGAGAAGAGGTACGCGCCGATCTACCGCAACGCGACCGTCCTGCTGCGACCGCGGACCCCGCTGAAGGACATGTACCTGGAGCTCGATCCCGGTACGAGAAACGCGGGAACGATGCCCGCCGGCGGCACGATCCCGACGTCACACACGACCCCGGATGTCGACGTCTCGCAGATTCTCTCCTCACTGGATTCCGACAGCCGCAACTACCTGCTGCTGTTATTGGCCGCCGGCGCCGGCGCGCTGAAGGACGGCGGCTCGGCCTCCGGATCGGCGACGCCGAGTCCGGACGCGGTGAGCTCCCTGCAGGAGACGCTCAAGCGCTTCGCTCCGCTGGGCAAGAGCACCCGCACGTTCGCGTCGCTGCTCGCCCGCCGCCAGGGGAGCCTGCGCCGGGCAATCCACAATCTCGATCTGGTGGCGGGGTCGCTTGGCGGGGTGGATCACGAGCTCGCATCGCTGATCGACGCCTCGGACACGAACTTCCGGGCGATCTCCGCCAACGACAGCGAGCTGGAGCAGACGCTCAGCGAGTTCCCGGGCACGTTGCGGGTGACGCGGACGTCCCTGGCGTCGCTGCGCTCGTTCGCCTCGGCGAGCGGGACGACGCTTCACGCCCTGCAGCCGTTCGCGCGCCACCTCGCCCCGGCGCTGGCCGCGTCCCGGCCGCTGTTCAAGTCGACCACGTCGGTGCTCGCCTCCGAGCTCGAGCCATTCTCGGTCAAGCTGCAGCCGCTGGCCCGCACGCTGCGGCCCGCCGCCGCGTCGCTGAAGGTGTCCACGCCCAAGCTGACCAGCTCGGTGGGTGTGCTCAACGACCTGTTCAACGAGCTGGCCTACCAGGGCAAGGGGAATCGCAGCTACCTGTTCTACGGCGGCTGGCTGTCGCATATCGCCGACAGCCTGGTCTCCAGCGGCGACGCCAACGGCTCGATCGTCCAGGGCCTGTTCATGGGAACCTGCGCGCAGCTCAGCTTCTATGAGACATCGCTGCAGCAGTCCGACAAGCCGCTTGGCGTGATCCTCGCGCTGCTCAACGCGCCGCAGGTCGCCCAGCTGCCCGGCGTCAAGCCGCTGCCCGGCACCACCGACTTCAGCTGCCCGACCAACGGATGACCAAGCAACGCCCATCCACGGTGGCGATGGCCACGATGCTCGCCTTCACGGCATCGTGCGTCGGCCTGCTCATCTTCCTGTGGCTGTCGTTCGGGGGCTCCCTGCCATTCGACGCGCAGGGCTACCGCGTTGCGGCCGAGTTCAGCCAGGCGACCGAGCTGGCCCCCGACGCCGCGGTGACGATCGCCGGGGTCCAGGTGGGCCACGTCGTCTCGGTCAACCTCGACCACCACACCGGGCTCGAGCGCGCCGTGCTGGAGATCGATCATCGCTACGAGCCGCGGCCCGCGGACACCCGCGCGATCCTGCGGGAGAAGACGCTGCTCGGTGAGACCTACGTCTCGCTGTCGTCCGGAAACCCGAACGGCCCCAAGCTGCGCGACGGCGCGACCCTGCCCCAGCACCAGGTGCAGAACACGGTCCAGCTCGATCAGATCCTCAATGCGTTCGATCCCAAGACGCGGCGGGCGTTCGAGACCTGGATGCAGCAGGGCGGGATCGCCCTCAGCAACCGGGGCCAGGCGTTCAACCAGGCGTTCGCGTCGCTCTATCCGTTCGCCACCAACGTCGACCGGGTGCTCGCGGTGCTCCACCGGCAGGGCTCGGCGACGCGGACGCTCTTGAGTGACGGCGCGCAGGTGTTCTCCGCGCTCGCGCGCTCGCCCGCCCAAGTCCAGGGGTTCGTGCGCAACTCCAACGCGCTGTTCTCCGCCACGGCCGCCCGCGACCAGGCGCTCGCCGCGACGATCCGCGACTTCCCCGGGTTCCTGCACCAGGCGCGCACCACGATCGGCAGGGTCTCGGCGTTCGCGGGCACGGCCCAGGGGCTCGTCGACGAGCTGCAACCGGCAGCGCGCCAACTCTCCCCGGCGCTGGTGTCGCTCACCGCGCTCGCGCCGAAGCTGCGCACGCTGGTACACGTCGTCGGGCCTCTGACCAAGGCGTCGCGGACCGGCCTGCCCGCGGTACGGGAGTTCCTGACCCAGAGCGTGCCCTTCCTGTCGGCGCTCACGCCGTATCTGGGCAACGTCATCCCTGTCGTCAACTACATCAACAGCTACCGGCGCGACCTGGCCGGCTTCTTCGCCAACAGCGCGGCGAGCACCCAGGGGTCGTCGAGCGGCCTGCACTACCTGCGCGTCGTCTCGCCGATCAACCCCGAGCTGTTGATGCCCTACGCCGCGCGGCCGGAGACCAATCGTACGAATCCCTACCTATCGCCGGGCGGCTACATGAAGCTGATCACCGGCCTGCCGGTGTTCGGAAGCTACCTGTGCACGAACAACCCGCTCCCCGCGCTCTCGCCCTCGCTGTCGGGGAGCACAACTTCGGTGGCCGGGAGCGTGTTAACAATTGCGGCCCTCGTGCAGGACTACTACATCACCGCTGATCCGTCTGGACCGGCCTGCAAGGCGCAGGCACCGCTCGGCCTGTCAACGACCGGTCAGAACCAGGCGTTCCCGACGCTCAGCGCATTGCCCCGATAAAGGGTTTGATGAGTCGCGCACGACGGGTAGTGAAAAACCAAGCAGTACGCTGACGTACCAACTCACAAGGAGGAGCCGTCTTGAAACGACTGACCATCGGCATCGTCACCGCCCTGGCGATGCTCGTCGCGGCCGCATCCGCGATCGCCGCCATCGACACGTATTCCGGGGGCTACACGTTCCACGGCAACGCCGGCTCGAAGTCCAAGCCCGCGCCGTTGAGCTTCAACCAGCACTTCACGCTGAAGGCCGCCAACGCGGGCTCGCTGACCGGGATCCTGAACAAGGTCACCACCTCGATCAGCGGCGTCAAGGTCGACGCCACCGGCTTCCCGACCTGTAGCGCGTCGCACGTCAACAGCTGGAACAAGGCGAGCTACGCGTCGGTGTGCCCGAAGGGCTCACTCGTCGCCTCAGGCACGATCAAGGCCCAGCTCGGCACCGCGACGCAGTTCACGCCCCAGGGCCTCAACTGCGATCCCAACCTCGAGGTCTGGAACGCCGGCGGAGGCAAGCTGACCTTCTTCTTCGAGACCACGTCGAAGGCACAGTGCCTCGGCGGCCAGATCACGACCGGCCAGACGCCGGCGTTCACCGCCAGCTACAAGCAGTCGGGCAGCAACCTGCTGGTCACGATCCCGGTCCCGCGCGCGGTCACGCACATCGGGCCCTACCTGGCCTCGCTCTCCAGCGAGACCCTGAACTGGAAGTCGACGACCTCCAAGGGTCATCGTGACATCACGTCGACCGGTTGCCACGGCAAGCGGCACTTCAGCTACACGTTCAGCGCCACTGCGCCGAACCAGCCGGCTGAGACCAAGACGATCAAGGGCGAGGCCTCCTGCGGCTGACCCCCTCGTAGTTCGGATGGTTCAAGCGCCGCCCCGGTTCGTCCGGGGCGGCGCTTTTTGTTGCGGCCGGGCCGACCGCGGGAGATGTCTCGATTTTCCACGGGGCCGGGTGGAAATCGAGATATCCCCCGGGGATGGATCACGGCCCCGCGCCGAGGATGCCCCGGATCGTCGCCGCCTCCTGCGCCCCGCCGCTCGACAGCCGCCGGTGGGTCGAGCGCAGCGTGCGGTACCCGTCGGCCAGCGCGGCGGCGTCCTTCGCCCGGTCGCGCTCGAAGCTCGCTCGGTCGCTGTGGAACCGCCACGAGTCGAGCTCGACGATCAGCCGGGACTCGCGGTACAGCGCGTCGACCTCGCGCATCCGGCCCCCGATCCGCACCCGCGCGTTGATCTGCGGCATCGGCAGCCCATGCCGGACGACGAAGGCGCGGAACAGATCCTCGAGCGCCGAGCGGGTGAGCGCGCCATCGCCGAGCAGCCTCTCGACCCTGCGTGAGCGCCGGCAGAGGTCGCCGAACGCGGTGGCTCGGAGGTGGCCCGCGGTCCGCAGATCGTTGACGAGCCGAGTCAGCCGTGAGTCGGACAGCTGCGGCTGCAGGTCGAGCACCGTGCGCACCGGCGAGGTCACGGGGACGCCGTCGCGCCGGCGGACCTCGCGGGCCACGAGCGTGCGGGAGCGGTGGGTCAGCAAACCCGGGCGCCTGCGGTGGCCGGGCGCCGAGACCTCACAGGCGGTCGGCCAATCGGCGACCCCCCAGAGCGCCGCGGCCGACCAGTGACTGGCGGCCGCCCCCTCGCCGCAGGCGAGGACGGCGGCCATCGTCCGGCAGCGACCGTGCATTGGGACGTGCCCGACGGCGTACACGCCCGCGTGCACCGGGATGAGGAGTCCCTGCGCGATCTGGCTTTCGATCCATCGCCCGCTGCAGCCGAGAGCAAGCAGCTGGACGCGGGTCACGTGGCCCTGCTGCCGATCTGCAAGTTGCAGGATTTTCCCCCGGAGCGGGTGGTTTCCGTCCACTCTCCATAAGAGCGTCCGGAGCCGCCGGTTTCACCCCCCGGCGGTGGTCAGATCCTCGTAGCGCTCGCGGCGGCGCTGCTCGGCGGCGGCCTCGTCGAAGAACTTGTAGATGAGGTAGACGAAGGCGATGCCCATCACGACCGACTGCTCGAGGGCCATGACGAGGCCCGCCATCGACTGGTCCTCGATCGGCGTCAGGCCCCAGTAGTCGGGCTTATGGGCGTAGAAGGTGTAGATCACGCGGGGCAGGAAGGCCAGCGCGATGCCGAGGGCGCCGATGAACAGCTTGGTGGTGACCATGTAGCCGAGCGGCCCCAGGCCGGTGAGTCGCCGCCGCGCCCGGATCGGCGACAGCACGTGCCACCAGTAGAGGGTCCCGACCGCCGAGAAGGTGAGGTGCTCCAGAGCGTGGATCCACTCGTGGCGCAGCGCCAGGTCATAGGCCCCGGGGACATGCCAGCCGTAGACGCCTCCGACGTAGGCGATGACCGCGAACACGGGGCTGCCGAAGAAGCCGGCCCGTCGCTCGATCACCTGGATCCGGCGGGTCACCGGGCGCAGCAGCACCTTGTTGGTGCTGAGGATCAACGTGATCGGCACGAGGTCGAGCAGGATCATGTGCTGGACCATGTGCATGACCAGCAGGTTGTCATCGCCCAGCGAGTCCACCGGGGAGAGCAGCGCGACGATCACCAGCGCCATCGACAGCACGAACAGGCCGAGCCGCCCGTAGCCCGGCGCGTGGGCGGAACCGCTGTGGCGAGCGCGTCTCCAGGCGAGGCCGTAGAGCACGCACAGAATCAGCGTCCCGATGACGACTGTGGGCTGGAATCCCCAGCTGTAGTGGGGCGTGACGTCTGGACCGGAGGAGCCGAGGGAAACCAGAGAAAAGAGCAGCACCTCCTAGACATTGTGACGGTCGACAAACGCCGGCGCGGCCAATACGCTCCAAGGCGACATACAGCCACGCTCCCTGTAGGAGGTAGTCGATGCGAATCGATGTCAAGGGCCGAAACCTGTCCATCTCTGACGAGATCAAGGCCCACGTGGAAAAGCGATTTCGCACGGTGTCACGGCAGGTCTCAGAGCTTGCCGAGTTGGAGGTTGAGCTCTTCGTGGAGCGCAACCCGGCCAACCCTGACTGCTACGTCGCCGAGGCCACCCTCCACCTCAAGGGCGTCACGTTGCGCGCCCGCGACGCCTCGCCCGAGCTGAAGCACTCGATCAATCTGTGCTCCGACGAGGTCGCTCGCCAGGTCAAACGCCACCGGGTCAAGCGGCGCAAGCGCCGGGAGGCGCGCTCGGCTGCGGTCGACGGCCCGTCGGTCGGCGATGCCGCCGCGGACGCGGCGGCGGACGCCGCCTAGAGCGCCCTAAAACCCCCGAGAATCGCCGTGTAGGGGCGGCTTCCGGACACCGTTCGGAAGCCGTTCCCGCGCTAGGCTTCAGACCATGTCGTTTCTGAACCGAGCGCTTCGTTTGGGCGAGGGGAAGCAGTTCAAGTCCTACGAGCAGCGCGTCGCCCGGATCGCCGCGTTCGAAGAGGAGGTCTCGCTCTACGAGGACCACGAGCTGCGCGAGGCCGCCGATGCGCTGCGCGAGCGCGCCCGCGAAGGCGAGCCGCTCGACGACCTGCTGCCCGAGACGTTCGCGCTCGTCCGCGAGGCGGGCAAGCGGACGATGGGGATGCGGCACTTCGACGTGCAGCTGATCGGCGGAATGGTGCTCCACGACGGCTCGATCGCGGAGATGAAGACCGGCGAGGGCAAGACGCTCACCGCGACGCTCGCGCTCATCCTCAACAGCCTCCCGGGCAACGGTGTCCATCTGATCACCGCCAACGACTACCTGGCCCGCCGTGACGCTCTCTGGATGAAGCCGATCTACGACATGCTCGGCGTGTCGATCGGGATCATTCAGAACATGCAGCCGGTCGAGGAGAAGGCGGCCGCGTATGCCGCCGACATCACGTTCGGCACCAACTCGGAGTTCGGCTTTGACTACCTGCGCGACAACATGGCCAAGACGCTGGCCGAGAAGGTGCAGCACGGCGGGCGCCCGCGCGCGGAGGAGGGCAAGCAGAACTACCACCACTACGCGGTCGTCGACGAGGTCGACAACATCCTCATCGATGAGGCGCGGACGCCGCTGATCATCTCCGGCGCGCCTGAGCAGGCGGCCGACCTGTACGCCAAGTTCGCCCGGCTGGCCCCGCAGATGGAGCTCGGCAAGACGCCCGAGGGCCTGGATCCGCGCACCAAGAAGGAGTTCGTGGCCGACTTCGACTTCGAGGTCGACGAGAAGTACAAGACCGTCTCGGTCACCGAGCGTGGCGTTTCCAAGGCCGAGCGGTTCATGGGCATCGACCACCTCTACCGGGCCGAGAACGGCCACCTGGTCAACCATCTGATCCAGGCGCTCAAGGCCGAGGCGCTCTATCAGCGCGGCGTCGACTACGAGGTGATCGAGGACCAGGTCATGATCATCGACGAGCACACCGGCCGCATCATGGAGGGCCGGCGCTGGTCGGAGGGTCTGCACCAGGCGGTCGAGGCCAAGGAGGGCGTCAGGGTCCAGGAGGAGAACCAGACCCTGGCCACGATCACGCTGCAGAACTACGCGCGGATGTACGACAAGCTCGCCGGCATGACGGGCACGGCGCTCACCGAGGCCACCGAGTTCATGAAGATCTACGAGCTCCCGGTCGTGGAGATTCCCACCAACCGCAAGATGGTGCGCGTCGACCAGAACGACCAGGTCTACAAGACCAAAGAGGGCAAGTGGTCGGCGGTCGAGCGGGAGATCGAGATGCGCCACGAGACCGGGCAGCCCGTGCTCGTCGGGACGATCTCGGTCGAGGTCTCCGAGACGCTCTCCGAGCGGCTGCGGGGCAAGGGGATCCCACATACGGTGCTCAACGCCAAGCCCGAGTACGCCGAGCGCGAGGGCGAGACGATCGCCGAGGCGGGCGCGCCCGGCGCGGTGACGATCGCGACCAACATGGCCGGCCGCGGGGTCGACATCAAGCTCGGCGGTAACGCCGAGCATCTCGCCTCGCTCGAGGTGCGCAAGCTCGGGCTCGAGCCGGGGATGCCCGACTACGACGAGCACTATCAGCGTGTCCTGCCGACGATCGAGGAGCACGTCGAGGAGCTGCGCGATCAGGTGCTCGAGCTCGGCGGTCTGTACATCATGGGCACCGAGCGCCACGAGAGTCGCCGGATCGACAACCAGCTGCGCGGCCGCTCCGGGCGCCAGGGCGACGTCGGGGAGTCGCGCTTCTTCCTCTCCGCCCAGGACGACCTGGTTCGCCTGTTCGCCGGCGAGCGCATCTACAAGATCCTCGACCGGCTCGGATCGACCGACGAGGAGGGCAACGAGGAGCCGATCGAGGCCGGGATGCTCTCCAAGCAGATCGAGAAGGCCCAGCGCAAGGTCGAGGAGCAGCACTACCTCCAGCGCAAGCACACGCTGGAGTACGACGACGTCCTCAACCAGCAGCGCGAGGTGATCTACGCCTATCGCGACGAGGTGCTCGAGGGCAAGGACATGAGCGAGGCCGCACGCGAGGAGATCGCCGGTCTGGTCGAGCGGCTGGTCGACGAGTCCACGCCCGGCGACTTCGTCGAGGACTGGGACATCGACGGTCTGCTGCGGAGGATCGAGGAGGTCTATCCGCTCAGCGAGGAGTTCGACGAGGTCGACATCGAGGCGCTCGATCGCATGGAGCTCATCGAGGCTCTCCAGGAGGAGGCGCTGCATCGATACGACGCGCGCGAGGAGGAGCTCGGCGCCGAGCTGATGCGGGAGGTCGAGCGCTACCTGCTGCTGGAGATCATCGACCATCGCTGGCAGGAGCACCTGTACGACATGGACTACCTGCAGCAGGGGATCTACCTGCGCGGGGCGGCCCAGCTCGACCCGCTCGTCGCCTATAAGAACGAGGCGTACACGCTCTTCCAGGACCTGATGCACAGCGTGTGGCATGACTTCGCGCGGTTCATCTACCACGTGCAGGTGACCGTGGAGGACGAGTCCACACTCCAGCACCAGCCGCCCCCGCAGGTCCCCAGTCGCCCGAGCTCGTCCTCGAGCTCGGCAACCGGCGGTGGCCGGGTCAGCTACTCCGGCGGTGCCGCGCAATCGGGCGCCGCGGCGATCAGCGCGGCCGCGGCCGGCGCCGCCGCCGGCACAGCCGGCCCGGGCGCGATCCCGGGCGTCACCGGCGCCGGGGCGGGCCCGATTCAGAGTCAGCACGGCGGTTTCGAGCCCGCCGACGCGCCGCCGCCGGTGCAGCAGCGGACCCTCGACGCCGAGCAGCAGATCGGGCGTAACGATCCGTGCTGGTGCGGCTCGGGCAAGAAGTTCAAGAAGTGCCATGGCGCCTAGGCCCTTGCTACCGTCACGCGCCTGATGTCGACCGCCCCCACAGAGCCGCTCTCCCAGCGACTCGCTGCCATCCGTCAGCAGCTGACCCTGCTGTCGGACTATCTTTGACCCCGCTCAGCTGCAGGAGCGGATCGCCGCGCTCGAGGCGGAGATGGGGGCGCCCGGCTTCTGGGATGACCAGGAGCACGCGGCCAAGGTGTCGGCCGAGCATGCGCGGGCGTCGCGCAGGCTGACCGAGTTCCGCGCGCTGGAGTCCGATGCGCTCGACCTCGAGCCGCTCGCCGAGCTCGCCGAGGACGACGCGGACATGGCCACCGAGCTCGAGGATCAGATCCAGTCGGTGCAGGCGCGTCTGGACACCCTCGAGGAGGCCCGGCTGTTCAGCGGCAAGTACGACGGGGGCGACGCGCTGGTCACCGTCAACGCGGGCGCCGGCGGCACCGACGCTCAGGACTGGGCGGAGATGGTGCTGCGCATGGAGATGCGCTGGGCCGAGAAGCGCGGGTTCGATGTCGAGCTGCTGGAGGCATCGCCGGGGGAGGAGGCCGGGATCAAGTCGGCGACCTTCCGGGTCAAGGGGGAGAACGCCTACGGCCTCTACGGCGCGGAAAAGGGTGTGCACCGGCTGGTGCGGCTCTCGCCGTTCGATTCGGCCAACCGCCGCCAGACGAGCTTCGCCGGACTCGAGGTGTCGCCGGTGGTCGAGGAGACCGCCGACATCGAGATCCTGGATGACGATCTGCAGATCGACACCTACCGGGCCAGCGGCGCCGGCGGGCAGCACGTCAACAAGACCGACTCGGCGATCCGGATCACGCACAAGCCGACCGGGATCGTGGTCCAGTGCCAGAACGAGCGCTCGCAGTCCTCCAACAAGGCCGAGGCGATGGCGGTGCTGCGTTCCAAGCTGGCCGAGCGCCAGGAGCGCGAGCGTCTGGAGGAGATCGCCAAGGAGCGCGGCGAGGCCCAGGACGTCAACTTCGGCTCCCAGATCCGCTCCTACGTGCTGCACCCGTACACGATGGTCAAGGACCACCGCACCGACTTCGAGATGGGCGACGCCAACCGTGTCCTGGATGGCGATCTCGACGGCTTCGTGCGCTCCTATCTGCTGAAGGCCGCCCGGTAGCCTGAACCGTCGATGCACGAGATCGACGACCAGAACACTCGCACCCCCGACGACCCGCTGGAGCCCTCGGAGACGACGCGCCCGCCGCGCTCGCGCGACACGCCGACCGCGCCCTACCTGGAGGCGATCGTCTCCTACGGATTCCGCGGCTCTCAACGCTTCCACGTGCCGGGTCACAAGGGCGGCCCGGGTGCCGATCCTGGCCTGCGCGCCGCCATCGGCGAGCGCGCGCTCGCGCTCGACATCTGCCAGGACATCGAGGGCATCGACACCGGTCCCAAGCCGACGCCGTACGAGCGCGCCGAGTCGCTGGCCGCCGCTGCCTACGGCGCGGAGCGCTGCTGGTTTCTCACCAACGGGGCGACCCAGGGCAACCACGCGCTCACCCTCGCGCTCGCCAAGCCCGGCCAGCACGTGCTCGTGCAGCGCAACTCGCACGCGTCGGTCGTCGACGGGCTGGTGCTGAGCGGCGGCATGGCGAGCTTCGTCTCGCCCGAGTACGACGACGAGCTGGGCATGGCCCATGGCGTCACCCCCGAGGCGCTGGATGAGGCGCTCACCCGCCAACCGGGGATCAGCGCGGCGTTCATCGTCTCCCCGACCTACTACGGGATGGCTGCCGACGTCGCAGGCTGCGCCGAGGTCGCTCACGCCCACGGGGTGGCGCTGATCGTCGACACCGCGTGGGGTTCGCACTTCGGCTTCCATCCGGGACTGCCCGAGTCGCCGCTGCACCTCGGAGCCGACGCGGAGCTCGCGTCCACGCACAAGATCGTCGGCTCGATGACCCAGTCGGCGATGCTGCTGGTCGCCGGCAACGGCACCAGCCCGCCGCGCGTCGATCCCGACGAGGTCGCACGGTGCATTCGCCTGGTGCGCTCGACCAGTCCCAACTCACTGCTGCTCGCGTCCCTTGACTCGGCCCGCCGCCAGCTCGCCGTCCACGGCGAGGCGCTGCTGGACCGCACCCTGGCGGCGTCGTTCCGGGCTGGTGAGGCGATCGACGCCATCCCGGGCGTCGCGATCGTCGGCGAGGGCATGGTGGGGCGCCCCGGCGTCGCCGGCTGGGATCCGCTGAGGATCGTGATCGACGTGCGCGGCACCGGCTGCACGGGCTACGAGCTCGCCGCCGAGCTGCGCGCCGGGTACGACATCTACATCGAGCTGGCCACCCACGCCACGATCGTGCTCGTGCTGGGGCTCGGGCAGCCCGTCGAGCCGCTGGAGCGCTTCGCGCACGACTTCGCCGAGGTGGTGCGGCTGGTCGGGCGCCCCGGCGAGGGTGGCCAGATCGTGACTCCGCCCGCACCGACTGAATCGGAGGCTGTCGTGCCGATCCGCGACGCGTTCCTCGGCCGGGGTGAGTCGGTCGCCGTCGACGAGGCGATCGGGCGGATCTCCTGCGAGTCGATCGCGGGCTACCCGCCGGGCGTCCCGACACTGTTACCCGGCGAACGGGTCACCGCCGAGGTCGTCGCCTACCTGCGGACCCTGACCAGAGCCGGGGCGCGGCTGCACGGCGCCACGGATCCGACGTTCGCCACCGTGCGTGTGCTCGCCGACCGCTCTCTGGAGCGCCGGACCGTCCCTGAGCGGGCGCCCGCGACCGCTTAGACGGGGTCGGTGCTGCGGCGCAGCCGCGGAGCGCCGGGCTGCTCGTCGAGCAGCCGCTCAAGCAGCGCGAGCTGGCGTGCGCCGTAGGCGGCGAGATCACGGCGATCAGAGCCGGCCAGCCGGCCGAGGCCGACCAGCAGTGACTCGCTGCGTGGCTTGACCCCCTCGTCGAGCAGGGTGCGCACGAAGGCGACCACCGGGCGGGTCCCCCGTCGCTTGTTGCAGACGCGGCAGGCGATCGTCAGGTTCTCGGGCGAGGTGCGGCCGCCGCGCGAGCGCGGGACGATGTGCTCGGCGGTCAGATCGGTGCGCCACGGGGCACGCCCGCACCACACGCAATTGGCGCCATCTCGCTCGATCAGTGCGTCCAGGGTCATGAAGTTCTGGCCAAGATATCGGCGCGACCCCACGACCTCTGAAGCGGCTGTCACACACTCGGCCCGCCGTCCGCGAACGGACTGTGGGCGCAGGTCAGCCCTCGCGCGAGGCCGCGGCGAACGGCTCGGTGTCGGCGTAGAGCAGTACGCCTCGCTCCGCGGCGGCGCGCACCGCCGGGGTCGTCGCCCGACGGCGAAGGTACTCCGCGGGCGTGTAGCAGTGGATGTCGGCCCCGTCGCCCATCTCCAGTGCGTCCCACAACGCGCCGGCCTGATGGACGCGCTCCAGCCACGGCATCCCGTCGAATCCCTCGGAGACGAGCACCACGACGAACTCGGGGCCGCGGCCGTCACGCCGCACCCGTCCGGCCCGCATGTCGGCGACGCGCGCGCCGGCGAGCAGCACCATCTGCAGCGGCCACCGGTCGCCGATTCGTCCCAGGTAACGCTGCAGCTCCCGAAGGTTCAGAGCCGTGGAGAGCTCCACGAGGGGTGATTCTCCGGCGCGGCGCCACGATTTTCAATAATGAGCGATCGCGCCCACCATCCGGCTCTCCACCGTGAAGCCGATCCCGTTCTCCGGACCGTCGATGAAGATCCCGAAGGCGAGCTTCTGTCCGCTCCTGGTGCGGCAGTAGCCGGCGAGGTTCGTGACCTCGTCCAGCGACCCGGTCTTGGCCTGGCAGCGGCCCTGGGCGGGGTTATGGGCACCGATCGTGGTCACGGTGCCGCTCACGCCGGTGACGGGCAGCGAATCGGACAGCTCGGTGCCCGCCGGCGACCCCCACAGATCCCGCAGCAGATCGACGATCTGCAGGGGCGAGGTGCGGTCCTGGCGTGCCAGTCCGGACCCGTCGAGGATCAGCGGATGCAGGTCGTACTGGGAGGCGATCGTCTGCGAGATCACCTTGGCGCCGTCGTGGATCGTGCCGCCATGGCCATAGAGGACGCCGAGCTGCTTGGCGAAGAGCTCGGCGAAGAAGTCGTCGGAGGGGACGTCCATCAGCTTGGTCATCTGCGCCATCGTCGGCGAGGAGACGCTCGCCAGCAGCTGCGCGCTGTCGGGGGTGCGCCGGGCGCGCGTTGCGGCGGTCACCTGGAGGCGGGAGCCACGCATGGTGAGCGCCACCTCGTGGGCGGTGAAAGTCGCCGGGTCATAGTGCTTGAGCGTCGTGCCGTGGTCGTAGGTCAACGCGCTCAGTTGGCCGCCGAGGTCGGGGATGTCGGGCTTCTGCCCGGTGAGCAGCCCTCCGCGCCTGTCATCGAACAGCGACGGGTCCGCGTACAGGTGGCCGGTGACGCGCCGGATCCCATGGTGGCGCAGCTGGGCGACCAGCTGGGCCGGGGATGGGCCCTCTCCGTGGTTCCAGACGAGGTTGAAGCCGGCGTCGCCGAACGTGGGATCGCCGCCGCCGCGCAGGTAGAGGTTCCCGTGCCAGACCCCGCCGCGCTGGTGGCCGGTGCCGAGGATCACCGTCGGCAGCCGGGCGGCCGGTCCCAGCCGATCCATCAGGGCGACGGTCGTCCAGATCTTCTCCACCGAGGCGGGGGCGCGCGCGAGGGTTGGATGGACCGCGAACAGCTCCCTGCCGGAGGTGATGTCGTACACGAGCGCGCCGACGTTCGGCCCCGCGGTCCGCAGGTCGCGCCGCAGAGTGCGCACGAGCCGGGTCTCGCCTGCGCCGCTCGGCGGGGCGGAATCGGACCCGGCACGCCCGAGCGTGGGGGAGGTAGGGGTCGTCGCACTCGTCGTGCGCGTCGCCGTCCGCGAGGTGGCGCCCACGCGGTGGCGCTTGGTGACCGGCTTGCCCCCCGGCGGCGGGGTGGCGTCGCGGGAGCTCGTCCGGTCCAGGGTGCCGCCGACCGCGAGCACCAGCGCGCCGACGGCGATGACCAGCGCCAGTCCGCCGGCGAGCCAGCGTCTCACAGGGGACGGTCGGCCGGCCCGGGACTAGGCCGCCTCGAGCTCCTGCACCGTGTGCGGGCCGACGCAGGCGATCGACAGTTCGTCGTCGACGCCGGCGGCGATCTCACGCACCTCGTCGAAGGTGACCTCGTCAAGACGGTCGATCGCGGCGTCAGGGTCGACGTGCTCGCCGTAGACGATCGTCTGCTGCGCTGCGTAGCGGGCGACCGCGCCGCTGTTCTCAAAGCCGATGGCGCGCGCGCCGGCGGCATAGGCGCGTGCTCGCTCGACCTCGGACTCGGTCGGCCCGTCGCTGCGCAGCTCGGAGACGATGTCACGCATGCGGCGGTAGGCCTCCACGCACTTGCCCGACTCCAGCCCCGCCGACAGCTGCAGCACCGGCACGTCGGAGTAGGCATGCGGATAGGAGCTCACCGAGTAGGCCAGCCCGCGCTGCTCGCGGATCTCGTCGAACAGGCGCGAGCCCATCGAGCCGCCGAGCAACGTGGAGTAGATGACGAGCGCCGAGCGCTGGCGGGGGTTGCGCACGTCGATCTTGGGGCGATAGGACATTCGCAGGTGAGACTGGTTGGAGTCGCGCTCGGAGACCAGCACTCGCGGGGTCTGCGCCGGGGCGGGCTCATAGCGGTCCGGGAGCGGCCGAGAGGCAAAGCGCTCGAACAGCGCCTCGAACTCACCGTCGTCGCCGAGCGAGTCGAGGTTGCCGACGACGAACGCCCCGCCGGACTCCGGTGCCCAGCGCCGCTGGCGAAAGGCGATGATGCCGTCACGCGTGAACGTGTCTCGCAGATGCTCGGCAGGCCCGAGCACCGAGCGCCCGAGCGGATGCTCACCGAACACGGCCCGGTCGATCAGATGCTCGGCGACCGAGGAGGGCTGGTCGTCGTAGCGCGCGATCTCCTGGATGACGACCCCGCGCTCGCGGTCCAGCTCGTCCCCGTCGAGCTTCGGCCTGGCCGAGAAGTCGGTGAGCAGGTCGGCGGCCTCCACCGCGCGCTCAGCGCGAGCCGTGATGTGGAAGGCGACCAGATCGTGGCTGGTGTAGGCGTTGAGCACCGCGCCGATCCGCTCGGCGGCCTCGTTGACGTCCTGGTAGTTGGGGAACTTCTCGCCTCCCTTGAACACGAGGTGCTCAAGGAAGTGGGCCATGCCGTTCTCCTCCGGTCGCTCGGTCCGCGCGCCGGCGTCGAATGCGACGAGAATCGTCACCGAGCGCGTTCCCTCGATCGGAATCCGGTGCAGCCGCAGGCCGTTGCGCAAGGTGGAGATGGTCACTGAGGACATAGAGCGCAACAGGTTACGCACCCGCTCCGCCGATGGCCGACGGCCGTCTGCAAATCCCGTTGCAGGTGGCGCGAATCGGCCCCGGCGAACAGCTTTGCTCGCTACGCTGCGGCGACTTCATGGCTGCCTCAGAACGACAGACACGGCGCTCATCGCGGACCTCCGCGGCGCCATCATCACGGCGCTCGGCGCCCCCCGCGGCGGGTCCGATATCGCCGTCCGATCCGCGTCCGGTCACCTCCCGCACGGTCATCGAATTCCGCGGGGTCTCCAAGCTCTATCAGGGCGATGTGGGCCTCGATCGCGTCACGTTCTCGGTCGATCGCGGTGAGTTCGTCTTCCTGGTCGGCTCGACCGGCTCGGGCAAGTCGACGCTCATGCGGCTGCTCATCAAGGAGCTCGATCCGACCGACGGCACGCTCCGCGTCGCCGGCCACGACCTCTCCGATATCGCCCGTCGCCGGGTGCCGTACTTCCGGCGCAACATCGGGGTCGTCTTCCAGGACTTCAAGCTGCTCCCCAACCGGACCGTGTACGACAACGTCGCCTACGCGCTGCAGGTCACCGGCGGCACCCGCCGGGAGATCCGCGCCAAGGTGCCGGACGTCCTGCGCCTCACCGGCCTCTCGACCAAGCTGCACAACATGCCCCATCAGCTCTCCGGCGGGGAGCAGCAGCGCGTCTCGATTGCGCGGGCGTTCGTCAACCACCCACCGCTGCTGCTCGCCGACGAGCCGACCGGGAACCTCGATCCCGCCACCTCGATCGACATCATGCGGCTGCTCTACCGGATCAACCGCACCGGAACGACCGTGCTCGTCGCCACCCACGACCAGGCGATGGTCGACAAGATGCGCCGCCGGGTGCTCGAGCTCCACGAGGGCCAGCTCGTCCGCGACGAGTCAGCCGGTCGCTACACCCGCGACGAGTCGACGCGCGACCTGGCCAAGCGGCTGCGCGCGCCCACGACCCGACCGCCGGGGGTCTGACGCGATGAGGCTCGGCTTCTTCTTCCGCGAGGCGATGCGGGCGGTGCGGCGCAGCCCGGCGCCGTCGTTCGCCGCGCTGGCCACCGTGCTGGTGACCCTGCTCGTGCTGGGCGTCTTCATCCCGATCGTGCAGGCGACCAACGGGGCGGCCAACACGGTGCGCGACCGCGTCCAGGTCAACGTCTACATGAAGACGGGCGCGACCAGAGCCGACGAGGCCCGTGTGCGCAAGGAGATCCTCGCGATCCCGCACGTCAAGCGTGTCGACTACATCTCCAAGAAGCAGGCGTTCGCCCAGCAGTCCAAGGCCGACCCCTCCGCCTACAAGGCGCTGGGCTCGAACCCCCTGCCCGACACCTTCGAGGTGTTCACGACCAACCCCCAGTACGTGCTCGACGTCCATGAGGCCCTCACGCCCAGCGGGACGAACGGCAAGCCGGGCGTGCTCGACGCGTCGATCGCCAACGTCTCAAACAAGACGACCGATACCCGCAAAATCCTGCAGGTGACCAACCTGGTCACGATCACCGCCGCGGTCCTCGTGGTGCTGCTGGCGCTCGCATCGGTGCTGCTGATCGCCAACACGATCCGGCTGTCGCTGTACTCGCGGCGCCGCGAGGTCGAGGTCATGAAGCTCGTGGGCGCGACCGACTGGTTCATCCGCTGGCCGTTCGTGATCGAGGGTGTGATCGTCGGCGCGGCGGGTGCGGTGCTGGCGCTCATCGTCCTCGGCGCGGCGAAGGTCCTGCTGCTCGATCCGCTTGCGCACAGCTGGACGCTGATCGCCGCTCCGCACACAATCCCGTTCCTGGTGCTCGTGGCGGTCCTGATGGGAGCCGGCGTGGGCGTCTCGGCGCTCGGTTCGGGCCTGTCGCTGCGCCGCTTCCTGCGCGTCTGAGCCCGGCCCGTCGCCGCGGGTCGGGAGCTACCCTCCGACCACGATGTTCCAGGCCCCGCCACCGCGTACGACGCTGCGCAGACTGCTGTTCGGGGCCGGGGGCCTGTTGCTGCTCGTGGTCGGTCTGTGGTTCGGGGGGCATCCCAGCTGGCTGCCCTCCCCACTGCGCTCCGCATTCGTCTCCGAGAGCAAGGACCAGCGCTTGGAGAACCAGGTCTACGGGCTGCTCACGCACGACTACTACCGCACGCTCAGCCGGACGGCTCTGGTCAACGACGGGCTGGCCGGCGCGGTGGCGAGCCTCAACGACCCCTACTCGCACTACTACGACCCGTCGAACTACCACAACTTCCAGGACACGACGACCAACCCTCAGATCGAGGGCGGGATAGGGGTTGCCGTCCAGTCCTTCACCGACGGCGGTCTTGTCGTCGGCGAGGCGTACCCGGGCACGCCGGCGGCCAAGGCAGGAATCGTCCCCGGTGACTCGATCCTGGCGGCAGACGGACATTCGTTCGCCGGGCGCTCTCAGGGCTTTGCGATCGGACAGATCCTGGGCAAGGCCGGCACGACGGTGACGCTCCGAGTCCGCCATCACCGCACCACCCGGACGATCCGCGTCGTGCGTGAAACCATCAGCGTCCCGGTCGCCTCCAGCAAGCTGTTGCACCACAACGGCGCGAAGGTCGGCTACGTCGACCTCACCCAGTTCTCCGAGAACGCCGGCGCCGAGGTCCGCGCCCAGGTGCAGAAGATGCGCAAGGCGGGGGCGCGCGCGCTGATCCTCGACCTGCGCGACAACGGCGGCGGGCTGCTGGAACAGGCGGTGGCGACCGCGTCGATCTTCATCGAGAGCGGCACGATCGTCTCGACCGACGGGCGCTCGATCTCACGCCAGGTGTACCTCGCCAAGGGTGACGCGATCCCCGCATCGATCCCACTGGTCGTGCTCGTCAATCGCAACACCGCCTCCTCCGCGGAGATCGTCAGCGCCGCGCTGCAGCAGCGCGGCCGCGCGACGCTCGTCGGCACCCACACCTACGGCAAGGGCGTCTTTCAGGAGATCCAGCCGCTGCTCAACGGCGGCGCACTCGATTTCACCGTCGGCGAGTACTTCACCCCGAACGGCGAGAACCTCGGCGCCGGTGGGAAGTCCAGGACGCCGTCGGGCCGTTGGGTGCAGCGCGGACCGGGGATCGCTCCGGACGTCGAGGCCAACGGCGCCGCCCATCAGCTCGCGGTCGCCGAGCGCATCGTGGTCTCCAAGCTCAAGTGAGTCCTCGAGGCTCCGAGGGGTCGGCCGCGGCTCGCGGGTCGCGTTCGGGCTCCGGCCCGGACGGACCGCACAGCGGGCCGCGCGTGGCGCTGCTCGCCCGGCACGGGAAGTTCCTCGTCGCCGAGGGGTTCTTCGGGCCCGGGCCGCGTCAGGTCGTCAGCCGCGACACGCGCTACTCGGAGGGCGATCTGGTGCTGATCGGCGAGCCGGTCGGCGGCCGCAAATCGCAGCGGCAGGCGGGGGGCAACCGGGTGCGCGTCCTGCGCCGCCTGGGGCGACCCGAGGTCGCGCGCGACGTGATCGAGGCGCTGATGCTCGATCGGGGGCTGCGACGCGGGTTCGAGGCGCCGGTCGCACGTGAGGCGCGCGCCGCTTCGGAGTCGACTGAGGCGGTTTCGGATGCGAAACGGCGGGATCTGCGGGCGCTGGCGACGTTCACGATCGATCCGGCGAGCGCCCGTGACTTCGACGATGCGATCTCCGCCGAGGCCGATGGGGACGGCTGGCGCGTCTGGGTCCACATCGCCGACGTCTCAGCGTTCGTGCCGCCCCGCTCCCACGTCGATCGCGAGGCCTACCGGCGCAGCACATCGGTCTACGTGCCCGGGGCCGTCGAGCCGATGTTGCCCCAGGAGCTCTCCAACGGAGCGTGCTCGCTGGTCCCGGGCGATGTGCGCGCGACGGTCACCGTCGAGATGGCGATCGGCCCCGGTGGCGTGCGCTCCGCTTCGATGTACCGCTCGCTGATCCGGTCCGACGAACGGCTCGACTACGAGCGGGTCGACCGGATCTTCGCCGGCGGCGAGCAGGCCGCCGAGCCGTGGGGCGCGCCGCTCGCCGCCGCTCGCGGGGCCGCCGCCGCGCTGGGCGAGCTGCGCTCCGAGCGGTCGGCGCTCGTCGTCGACTCGGCCGAACCGTCCTTCGTGTTCGATCGCAGTGGGGATGTCGTCGACGTCGAGCTGTCCGCGCAGACCGAGTCCCACCGCCTGATCGAGGCGTTGATGGTGGCGGCCAACGAGCAGGTGGCGCGGGTGCTCGCCGACCACGGCGTCCCGGCGCTCTATCGCGTCCATGAGCGTCCGGAGCCGGTCGCGGTGGAGCGGTTGGTCGAGCAGCTGGGCTCGCTCGGTGTGCCGACGCCCGCGGTGCCGGACGTGATGACGCCCCAGCAGGCGGGAGAGATCGTGGGGGAGGCCTCGCTGCTGGTCGCGGAGTGGGTCGCGCGCCGGGACGGGCGCGGCGCACGAGCGCTCAGCTCGCTCGTGCTGCGGTCGCTCCAGCAGGCCCATTACGACGACCGCAACCTCGGGCACGCGGGCCTGGCCTCGACCGGCTACTGCCACTTCACCTCACCGATCCGGCGCTACCCGGACCTCATCTGCCACCGGGCGCTGCTCTCGATCGTGGCCGGCGAGCCCGCGCCCGATCGTACGTGGGTCCACGCGGCGGCGCCGTGGACCTCCCAGCGTGAGCGGGCGGCGATGGTGATCGAGCGCGACGCCGACGACGTGGCCGCGTGCTTCCTGCTCGAGCGGGGTCTGTTCGACGGTGGCGGCGGCCGTGAGCAGGTGTTCGGAGGCGAGGTGGTCGGCCTGATCGGAGCGGGAGCGTTCATCGCCTTCGGGGAGAACGGCCGGTTTGAGGGGATGCTCCCGGTGCGCCGGATGCGCGGCGACTGGTGGGAGCTCAACGAGGAGGCGACGATGCTCGTCGGATCCCGCGATGGCGGGACGATCCGGCTGGGGGATACCGTAGAGGTCCGTGTCGGGCGCATCGACGCGCCCCGGGGGAGGGTCGACCTGATCCCGGCAGCCGATCCGGAGTGAGTGATTTCTGATGGCCAAGGGTTCCAAGCGCAAAACGGCGTCGGGCGACGTCGCCACAAACCGGCAGGCGAGCTTCCGCTTCAACCTGCTCGAGCGCTTCGAGTGCGGGATGGTGCTCGAGGGGACCGAGGTCAAGTCGCTGCGCGACGGCGGTGCTCAGCTCAAGGATTCCTACGCCGCGGTGCGCGACGGCGAGGTGTGGCTCTACGGGGTCTATATCGCGCCCTACGGACCCGCCTCGCGTGACAACCACGACCCCGAACGGCCTCGCAAGCTGCTGCTGCATCGCAAGGAGATCGAACGGCTCGTCGGTCGTACCCAGGAGCGGGGCCTGACGCTCGTCCCGACCCGGATCTACTTCGCCGGTGACCGCTCACGCGCGAAGGTCGAGATCGCGCTTGCGCGTGGTAAGGACCTGTATGACAAACGCCAGGCGATCAAGAAGCGCGACACGATGCGCGAGGTGCAGCGTGAGCTGCGCGAGGTCGGGCGCTGAGCGATTGCTGAGTGATCGGGCAAAGTGCGGTGTTCCGGTGGCGAGAACCGGGTAGACCCTCTTTATGACAATCGGATCATCGATCTTCCTCATTGCAGTCGGCGCGATCCTCCGCTGGGCGGTCACCACGACCGCGAAGGGATTCAACATCCAGACGGCGGGTCTCATTCTGATCATCGTCGGGCTCATCGGGCTGGTGCTGTCGATTTGGTACACGTTCGTGTGGTCTCGCCGGGCTGACCGGACGGTCGTCAGAGAGCAGCGCGTCGACCGCTACTAGTTCTGTTTCGCTGAGTCAGAGCGAGGTCACGGCCGGGGAGGCTTCTCCCCGGCCGCGGCCGTTCTGAGCCTGGGGCGACCCGCGGGCGTTTCGTCCGGCGGGTTAGAGCGTGCGATGCAGGTGGGTCGCGTGCATGCCCAGGACGAGCAGCACGACGAGCGCCAGATAGGTGAAGCCGACGAGCGCGCGGCCGCGTGCCGACACCCGGTAGTAGGCCGCCTCGGCCTCGTCGCCGGAGCGCCGAGCGCGTAGCCGTCGCCACGTCTCCATCGCGGCGAAGATCGCGATGAAGATGATCACCGGGTTGGGGAAGGCGACGGCGAGCGCCACGGTCGCCGCGAAGCCTGCGCACCACATCCACGGCGACATCGCCGCCATCGCGCGGCCGCCGTCGAGCGGCACGACCGGCAGCAGGTTGAACAGGTTCAGGAACAGCCCGGTGAAGCCGAGCGCGCGCCAGTAGTCGTTTCCGGTGAGCTTCCAGATGAGCAGGCAGGCGCCGGCGCCGATCGAGCCCAGCACCGGGCCGGCGAGCCCGACCCGGGCTTCGGCGAGCGCGTCATCTCCCAGCGAGCGTGAGCTGACCACGGCGCCGAGGAACGGGACGAACATCGGGGCGGAGGCGGGGATGCCCTCGCGTCGCAGCGCGATCACGTGGCCCATCTCGTGAACCAGCAGCAGCAGGACGAACCCGAGCGCGAAGGTCCAGTTCCAGATCGTGGCGTAGGCGACCAGCGAGACGGCCATCGAGCCTGCGGTGACCAGCAGCTTGAACTGCCCGAGGAACAGCAGGATCGTTTTGACCTTGGCCAGGAACGCCAGGATCGCCGCGCCCAGCGGGGCGAGACGGCGGCGCAGGAACGAGGCGTGGCGTGGGGGCGGGTCGTCGGCGGTGGGCTCCGGCCACGGCCCGTACACCGGCCGCGTGTCCGCGTAGGGCTCGGACGGGGGCTCGGGGAGCATCGGGTGAGGAGCGTCCATTCTCGTTCTCATTCTCGCAGCCGCCGGACGGGGCCTCGCCGGGTGCTGCACTGCCGCCACCGCCGTCGAGCTCGGAGTCGCGGTCCGAGGGCTTTGCTGGGCATCTCACGCAACTCCTGGTTGCGTCAGATGCCCAGCACCCCCGAGCGGCCCGCCTGCGCCCTCAGTACGTGACGATCGTCACGTCCTATACTCGGGTGAGCAAGACATACCCGGGGACGACAGGCTTCGACGTGGTCGGATCCGCGGGGATGGTTGCGAGCCGAGGTCCTGGGAGGCCTCGTAAAACACCCAGGAACAAAATAAGTGCGAACTCTAAGGTTCACACCCACGAGTTCGCTCTCGCCGCCTAGTCAATAGGCCCGAGTAGCGAACGTCGCTCAGTGGTTCGCCTGCGGCGCTGAGCGGTTTCAAGCAGGCTCACCCGAGGCGGCTCGCTCCGACCGCACCGGGGACATTTCAGGAGCTGGTCCCCCGCAACCCCGCCGGCACGGCGAGCGGGGGATGAGATCAGAGAGCCGGCTACGCTCGTAGACACCTGACTCACGCGACCGCGGACGCGGGTTCAATTCCCGCCGTCTCCACCTTTGAGAAGGATCCGAAACGCCCTCCGCACCATTGGTCGGGGGGCGTTTCGCTGAACTCACCCGAGCCGCGCGGCACCGGCCAGCAGTCGGCACGTCACGGCTCACTCCTCTCCGGCGGCGTCGGCTGCGCCGGCGCGACCAGATCGCCGCTGGCGCCGCGATCGTCGAGCACCAACTTCGACCGGCCGCTGACGGTGTAGCGAATGTGGGTGACGTCGGGCGCCTCCACGACCCGGGTCGGGATCAGCTCGATGCCGTCGTCGGCGCCGAGGCCGAGGCTGAGGTCGAACAAGCGCTGCCCGTCGCCGAGCAGCACGGGAGCGACGTGCAGCTCCAACTGGTCCAGCAGCCCGGCGGCCAGCACCTGGCGCAGGACCTCCCCTCCGCCGGCCACCGACACGTCCTGGCCGCCGGCGGCGTCCCGGGCCAGCTCGATCGCGCGCTCGATGGGGTCGGTGACGAAGGTGAACGATGTGCCACCCCCGCGCTCGAGCACCGGCCGGGGACGATGGGTGACGACGAACACCGGGGCCTGAAACGGCGGCTCCTCGCCCCACGGGACCTCGCCGGCGTCGAACATGCGCCGGCCCATGACATGGGCACCGGCCGCGGCGAACGTCTCCTCGATGATCTCCGAGTTGATCGACCGCTCGCCGCCGGCGAACCCCAGCCGCTCACGCCACGCCATGGCGTCGACGACCCAGCGGGTGACCCGGAAGAAGCCGGGCGCCTCGGGCCCCTGCATCCAGCCGCTCATGTCCTTGGGATTCCGCGCGTCCCGCGGCCCGGTGTAGAAGCCGTCGAGGGACACCGACATCTGGGCGATCACCTTCGTCATCGTTTGCGCTCCTCTCGTGCTGGCGGCCCCGCGGCCGCCGGTACCCAGATGTCGGAGCCGACCCGCCGTTCTCTACACGCGCCGACGGGAAATCCTGGGAGAACGTCTCGCACTTTAGGATCGGCGCGCATGAGCGCTCATCCGCTGGATCCACTGACCGCCGACGAGATCCGGGCGGCGGTCGCCATCGTCCGCCGCGACCGTGAGGTCGGCGAGCGGTGGCGGTTCGCCTCGATCGAGCTGCGCGAGCCGTCAAAGCAGACCGTCCGGGAGCACCGCGACGGCGATCGGATCGATCGTGCCGCGCGGATCGTCTGCTGGGACCGCGACAGCGGCTCGGTCTACCAGGGGCTCGTCTCGCTCACCGAGGATCGCGTCGTGGGCTGGCGCTCAGAGCCCGACGGTCAGCCGAACATGACCAACGACGAGTACTACGAGTGCGATGCGGCGCTGCGCCGGGATCCGCGCGTGATCGAGGCCCTGCGCAGACGCGGGATCACCGACATGGATCTCGTGCTCATCGACACCTGGGCCTACGGCGCGCACCTGCTCCCCGAGGAGTATCCGGGACGCCGGCTGGGATGGGCGGACGTGTGGTATCGCAAGGACGCCGGCTCGAGCCCATACGCCAACCCGGTGTCGGGCCTGCACCTGATCGTCGACCTCAACAAGATGGAGCTGCTCGAGGTCGAGGATGACGATTCGGTCCCGGAGCCCGACACGATGGGCGAGTACGTGCCCGGACTGGTCCCCGGCCAGCGGCTGCGCGAGGACGTCAAGCCGCTGGAGATCGTGCAGCCGGAGGGCTCGTCGCTGCAGGTGGACGGCAACCTCGTGCGATGGCAGAAGTGGTCGGTGCGGGTCGGCTTCAACTACCGCGAGGGGCTGATCCTGCACACCGTCGGCTATGACGACGAGGGCCGGACGCGCCCGGTGGCGCACCGGATGTCGTTTGCCGAGATGGTCGTGCCCTACCGCGACCCGTCCAACGACCACTACCGACGGACCGCGTTCGATATCGGTGAGTGGGGCCTGGGTTTCATGACGACGTCACTGGAGCTGGGATGTGACTGTCTGGGCGAGATCAGCTACCTCGACGCCGTCCTGCACAACTCACGCGGCGAGCCGTACACGATCGTCAACGCCGTGTGCATCCACGAGGAGGACAACGCCGTGCTGTGGAAGCATGTGGACTCCCAGCATGGCGCCGAGACGCGGCGCCAGCGGCGGCTGGTGATCTCCTCCCACGTCACCGTCGCCAACTACGAGTACCTCATCTACTGGCGCTTCTACCAGGACGGCAACATCGAGGCCGAGGTGCGGGCGACCGGGATCATGGTGACGACTCACTTCGCCGATGGTGAGCAGCCTGCGCATGGCACCATCGTCGACCAGCGCACCTACGCGCCATTTCACCAGCACTTCCTCGTCGCGCGGCTGGACCTCGACGTCGACGGTGAAGCCAACACGGTGCACGTCACGGAGTCCGAGGCGCTGCCGATCGGCCCCGACAACCCGCACGGTCTGGCCCTGCGTCAGCTGAGCACGCCGCTGCGCACCGAGTCCGAAGGGGTTCAGGACTACAACTGGAACACGCAGCGCGCCTGGAAGATCGTCAACGAGCGGGTACGCAACCGGCTCGGCACGCCGGTCGGCTACAAGCTCGTCCCCGGCGCGGCGCTGCCACCGATGTTCGACCCCGAGTCGCCGGTCGTCCGCCGCGCGCAGGTGATCGGCCACACCCTGTGGGTGACCCCGTTTGACGAGGAGGAGCGCTGGCCGTGCGGCGAGTTCGTCGTCCAGAGCCGCGACGATCGCGGGCTTCCGGTCTGGACGGCGCAGAACCGGTCGATCGAGGACACCGACGTCGTGCTGTGGTACGTCTTCGGCATCCACCACATCACCCGCCCCGAGGAGTGGCCGATCATGTCGGTCGACGTCGCGTCGTTCTGGCTCAAGCCGGTCGGCTTCTTCGACCGCAACCCGGCGCTCGACGTGCCACCGTCAGCCCACGCCTGTCGCCCGGCCCGATCAGGCTGACCGCCGGAGGGCGATCCCGGTCAGCGCCTCGCGGATCACGCGGTCGGCGACCAGCGCCGAGACGTCGGCCGACCCGACGTTCGTCGGGATCACCTCGACGACATCGGCTCCGATGAGATCCAGCTCGTGGGCCAGCGTGCGCACCGACAGCAGCAGATCGATCGGCGACATGCCGCCGGGCTCGGGCGTGCCGGTCCCGGGGATGAGCGCCGCCTCGAGCACGTCGACGTCGACGGTGAGGAACACGGGGCCGCTGCCCACGATCTCGATCGCGCGCCGGGTGATCTCGACGATCCCCTGGTCACGCACGTCGTGCATGAACAGGCTGGTGATGCCGCGCTCGGCCTGCCATGCGAACTCGGTCTCCCCGGGCCAGTATCCGCGCAGGCCGATCTGGACGTAGCGCGGCCCGTCGACATGGCCCTCGTCGAGCAGCTGGCGCATGAACGTCCCGTGCGAGGTGGCGACGCCGAAGACCTCCTCGCCGGTATCGGTATGGGTGTCGAAGTGCACGACCCCGACCGGCCCGTGGACCGCGGCGCAGGCGCGGATGTTGGCGCGGGTGATCGAATGGTCGCCGCCGAGGATGACCGGGACGGCGCCCGCGGCGAGCACCTGTCCCACCGTCTCCTCGATGGCGCGGTGCGACTGCACCGGATCGGCGGGGATGACCGGCGCGTCGCCGAAGTCGACCACGCGCAGCTGGGCGAACGCGTCCACCTTCGCCTCGAGGTGGGGGCCGGGCGGGCAGCTCGCCGCCCGGATCGCCCGCGGCGCGAACCGTGCCCCCGGACGGTCGGAGACGAGGTCGTCGAACGGGGCGCCGACGATCGCCACGTCGTGGCCCGCGAGCTCGTCAGGGTCCTGGGTGTACGGCTGGCCGGCGAAGGTCAGCAGGCCCGCGTAGTCGGGCTTCTCGCCGTAGCGCGCCCACCGCTGGAGCGGGTCGATCATCGGTCCTCCTTGAGCACGTTGATGGTCCGGAATGCGGGGTCGCTGGCGCCGTGCAGCCGCGCTCCGCCGTCGGCGAGCGCACGGAGGTGCTCGGCGGTCGCCGCGGAGATCCGCTCGCCCGGCAACAGCGCCGGGATCCCAGGGGGATAGGGGGCGATCGACTCACACGAGATGCGTCCCGCCGCGTCCTCGGTGGCGACGATCTCGGCCGCGCCGAGGAAGCCCTCACGCGGGGTGACCGCCATCTCGTTCGCGGTCCCGACGTTCTCGGCGACGAGGGCCGTCGTGGTCTGAGGCCGCATCATCCGCTTGACGACCTCGTCGATGTCGCCGGCCAGGCGCCGCAGCGCGGAGACCGTCTCACCGAGGCCGACGATGAACACGATCGTCGCCTCCGTGGGCAGCTCGGCGTGCGTGTCGTAGGCGCGCCGCAGCTCGTCGGCGATCTCAAAGCCCGTGCAGCCGGTCCCGCGGACGTCGATGACGATGCGCATCGGGTCGTAGGCGGCGATCCCGGAGCAGCCGACCAGCGAGGCATCGACGAGCGCAATCCCGGGAATCGATCCGAGCTTGGCGCGTGCGACGTCGAGAGCCTCGAGCGTCTCGTGCAGAAGCTGCTCACCGTGGAGCGCGAGCTGGCGGCGGGCGCCGTCGAGTGAGAGCAGCAGCAGCGAGGAGGGGCTGGTCGAGCGCAGCAACCGCAGCGCCCGCGCGATGGCGCCCGTGTCCAGGCGCTCCCCATCACCGATGTGCAGCATCGCGCTCTGGGTCAGGGAGCCCGCCGTCTTATGGATGCTCGTCAGCATCGCGTCGGCGCCCTGCGAGAGCGCGGTTGGCGGCACCGCCGCGTGGAAGCCGAAGTGCGGCCCCCACGACTGGTCGACGACCAGCGGAACCCCCTCGCCGTGGGCGACCTCGGCGAGCGCGGCGATGTCGGCCGCCATCCCGTAGTACGTCGGGGAGGTGATGAGCGCGCAGCGACAGCCGGGCGTGGCCCGCAGCGCCTCACGCAGCGCGTCAGGCGTCACGCAATGAGTGATGCCGAGCTCGGGGTCGTACTCGGGGGCGACGAACGTCGGGATCCCGCCGCTGAGCACGAGGCCGTCGACGACCGAGGCGTGGGCGTTGCGCTGCACGACGATCCGAGCGCCGAGCGGTGCCAGTGCGAGGCACAGTGCGTGGTTGCCCTGAGTCGCTCCGTTGGTGAGAAAGAACGTCCGTCGAGCTCCGTACGCCTCCGCCGCCAGCCGCTCGGCCCGGTCATACGGCCGCGGCTCGGGACCGACGTCGATGCCGTGGATGAGCAGCGGAACGTCGGCGGCGAGCGCGTCGGGACCGATCGCCTTGCGGACGCCGGGATCCGCTCCGGGGCCGCCCTTGTGACCGGGGACGTGGTAGCGCCCGGTGCCGCGGAATGCATAGGCCACCACCGCGTCGAGATACGGGGCGGTCGGCTGCTCGTCGCCGGCCAGGCCGCCGAGCAGCTCACCGCGCTCCATCCTGCCCGAGGGGTCCATCCGCCGCAGTCTTGCCGAGCGCCGGGATGAGATCAAGTGGCGTCAGTGGCCAACGGGGGCGGGCCGCGCGCTCCAACCAGGCTCACACAAAGGTTGCCGCCATCCGCGTAAATAGACTGGAAGGACATGCTTTGCACGGCAGACGACCAGCTCGATTTCTCGCTCACCGGCGACCGACACGCCGGGGCGCTCGCCTGCTCATGACCGCCCGCGGCTCCACCGTAGGGGTCCCCGGCGGGCCTCGGAAGGCGCCTGCGCCCCCCGCGATGCTGTCGTTCTCCGCGCGCAGCGAGATCCGGCCCGGGGAGCAGTGGCGTGAGCGCTTCCAGGCCCTGCGGGATGCCTACCGGACGTGGTATCTGGGCGCCGGCGAGGCGGCGCGACCGTCGCTGGAGGTCTGCGAGGCCAAGCTCGCGCAGCACATGCCGGAGCTCGTGCCGATCCACCGCGAGCTCGTCGAGCTCGCCGGCAATGACGAGATCGACGCCAGGATGCTGTCGCTGTATGACCCGCCGCCGTTCATCACGGGCTGCTCGCAGGCGGCCTGGGTCCGCGGCACGCCGGTGCTGATCCGCAACTACGACTATCCGATCTCGCGCCTGGAGGGCGTCCTCGTGCAGACCGCGTGGTCGGGCCGCCGGGTGATCGGCATGAGCGACTGCCTCTGGGGCCTGCTCGATGGCGTCAACGACGCCGGCCTCGCCGTCTCGCTCACGTTCGGAGGTCGCACGGCAACCGGCGAGGGATTCGCCATCCCGCTCGTGGTCCGCTACATCCTGGAGACGTGCACGTCAGTCACCGAGGCGTGCGAGGTCCTGGCTCGTGTGCCGGTCCACGCCAGCCAGAACGTCACGCTGGTCGACGGGACCGGCGATTACATGACCGCCTACGTTGCGCCCGACCGGCCGCTGCGCCTGGTCAAGACCCCGGTGACGACCAACCACCAGGGCACCGTCGAGTGGCCCGAGTACGAGCAGGTCATCCACAGCGTCGATCGCGAGAACTGCCTGCTGGCCCTGATCGATGACCCGACGATGACCGCCGAGCGGTTGCAGAGCGCGTTCCTGTCCGCGCCGATCCACTCAAATGGCTACCGCTCGGGGACCGGCACCCTCTATACCGCGTCGTATTACCCAGGCGAGGGGCGCGTCGAGATGCGCTGGCCGAGCGGTGAGCAGTGGACCGAGAGCTTCGACCGATTCGTCACTCTGGAGCACACCGAGGTCTACGAATCGCCGGTGGTCCGCACGCCGGCCATCGACGGCGCGGCGCGCTGAGCCGGCCGCGTCGGACGTGGCACCAGATCAGACGCCTTTCACAGCCGCCGGGAAGGCGAGCGGCGTCTGAGGCGTCTCGGCGATCGGGGTGCCGGTGTACTTGCCCTTCATCTGGCTGATCCAGTGGCGCGCGCGTTCGGTGAGAGCGCCGTCGTCAGCCTGGAAGCGGCCGCGGGAGACGAGGATTCCCAGGTCACCGCCCTTGTACCGGTACTCACCCGGGCCGGCCACGCGGAGATAGAACGCTTCGGACTCATCCTGGATGGAGTGCCAGTCGTTGCCCCACCGGCTCCAGCGGATCGCCCCATCGTCGTCGAGACGGTAGATCCCGGTGCGCGGCGCGTCGTCGATCAGCTCGGTCTGCTCGTCGGTGTCCTTGATGACCATCTGCGTCCAGACGTCGAGCAGTTCGACGCGGCCCCACCGGTCGTTGATCTCGTCGACATCGATCTCGTAGTCGACGCCGAGGTACTCGATGAGGTGAAACGCGAACAGCGGCATGTCGGCGTAGGCGGCCGCGGTCACATTGGTGATCGAGGTCACGCCGCTGATCCGGGGGTTGAGCTCACCCAGGTACAGATCGCCGGTGTCCCGATCGATGAGGTAGTCGACCTCGAAGAAGCCGCGGTACCCCTCATTGGCCAGCCGGTCGCCGAGCTTGGCGGTGGCGTCGCGGGCGGCGCTGCGATGTTCGGGCGACAGTGCGGTGGGGAACATGTCGTTGCCGCACCATCCGCCGCGGTAGGGGGTCAGCTCGGGGTGACCGGTGAGATCGTGCATGACCGGCCCGACGATCGTGCCGTGCCGGGTGATGACCGCCTCCATCGCCGCGGCGGCGCAGTTGATGCGGCGCATCACCTTCAGGTCCTCGCCGATCAGCGCCTCCTGGTCGCGCTCCCAGTCGTCGAGGCTCGCGATGAAGAACGTCGTCTTGCCCGAGTCTCCGTATGGCGTCTGGACCACCAGGTCGTGGCCCAGGGACCGGCTGTCGGCGAGGGTGACCAGCTCGGGGTAGGTGGCGGCGCGGCCGAGGACGTTGGGGACGCTGGCGACACCCGCTTCCTCAGCGAGTTGGGTGGTGACGATCTTGGAGTCGATGTGGCGGCGCAGGTCGCAGGAGGGCAGGATGATCTCCATTCCGGCGTCGGCGACCAGCTTCTCGCTCTCCTCGTCGAACATGACAAAGCAGACCTTCGGCTTGGCGCCATGGCGCCCTGACCACGCCTTGACCTCGGGGTGTGCCACGAGCGCGTTGCAGACGTCCTCCATCGAGGTGAACTCATAGCCGCTGCGGTCGCCGGGGACGAACACCCGAGGATGGTTGCCGTCAAATGAGTCCATCCAGTTGACATAAAAGAACGATCGCACCCAGCGATCGATCCCCAGCAGGTTGAACGCCGTCGGTGACACGAAATAGATCGGGTGTGGGTTGGTGCGCAGAAACCCCCGGATCTGCGAGATGCCGCGCAACACTCCCGCCTGCTCGCCGGTGCTGGTCATGGTGTCACCGTCTCCTTTGTCCGTCACTCGCTCACGAGTCCGCACCAGTCCCCGACGAACACCGCCAGGACCTGAGCGGCCCGCTCCATCGACGCGATCGACACCCGCTCGTCGATTCCATGGATCTCCTCTGCCAACGGCCCGAAGCACACCGCTGGGATCCCCCGCCGCACGAAGTGCCGCGCATCGGTCGTGGCCGTCGTGGCCAGCAGCGGCGCCTGGGTGCCCACCACGCGGTGATAGGTATCGGCCAGGGCCAGGGAGACCGGCTCGTCTGCGGGCAACGTGAACCCCTCACAGCGGAAGCCGTCATAGCGCACACGCGGCGGATGCTCGGCGAGGAACGGGTGCGCGGCAGCGGCCGCCGCGACGACCTGCTCGACCCGCGCGGCGACGTCCGCCGGCGACTGCCCGGGGTACATCCCCAGCCGGTAGGACACCGTGCACTGCGCCGCCACGGTCGACGCCCAGTCCCCGCCGTGGATGACCCCGGGGTTGAGGTTGATCGGATGCTCGAACAGCTCGAAGGGCGGCGGCTTGACCGCGTTCATCTCGGCTTCGAGCTCTCGCAACGCCAGCGACAGCGTCGACGCCGCGTCGATCGCGTTGAAGCCCGCCGCGCTCGCCCTGGCGGCATGGGCGGGGCGGCCGACGATGTCGACGTGGGCCCACAACACTCCGACCTGCGAGGTCGTGATGTGATCTGGATGGGGTTCGGCGATCACGCACGCGTCGGCCGTCGGGCCGGACAACAGGCACTGCAGCGCGCCGTTGCCCGTGCACTCCTCCTCCACGACAGACTGCACGTGCACATCTGCGCACGGCGCAAGCCCCAGGCTGCGCAGCCCGCGGATGGCGCCCGCGATCGCCACCAGGCCCGCCTTCATATCGCCCGCGCCTCGCCCGTACAGCCAATCGCCCTCGCGGCGCGGGTCAAACGGCGGCGAGGACCACAGCTCGGGCGCGGCCGGGGGCACGACATCGACATGGCCGTTGAGCATCAGCGACCGCCCGCCCTCGGCGCCCGCCTCCCAGGTTGCCACCACGTTGCGCTTGGCGGAGACGTCCCACGAGAATGGCGAGGACCCCGGATCGGCCCGCAGCGCGTCGGCGTCCAGCCACACGTCCCGCGGCGTAAGGCCGACATCGCGCAGCGCCTGCTCCATCACGACCTGGCCGGCCTCCTCGTCGCCGAGCACCGTCGGCGCGGCGACCAGCCGCTGCAGGACATCGACCATCCACTCCGTCTGAGCGGCGACCGCGGCGGTGATCTTCGCCTCGGTGATCGCGGCGGCGCGGCCGGCGCTCATCGGCAAAGCGCCCCCGCGACGATCTGGAATGCGCTCGCCCGGTTCATCGGTGGGTGTGAATCATGCCGGACGGGCGGTGCGGCGTCGAGTCGCGCTGCGCCTTGCCTGATCGTCGCGACCAGTGGGACGGCGGTCGCCGCCCAGAGTCTGGTCAGTGGGCGACGAGCTGATCAAACAGCGTTCGCTGTCGGGCAGCCGGTTGCGCAATCACACGCTGACCGGGTGCCCGTGCCGGCCGCACGGACACCCAGCCGGGGTCACTGCTCAGAGGGTGTGAGCCTCGGTGAGCGTGAGGTTGTACGTCGACGTCGTCGGCACCGCCGGCGCCTTGATCTGGATGTCACTGTTCTGCTCCAACGAGGAGACGCCCGGGCGCGCCGTCGTCCACGGGCGGCCGTTGATGATCGCGTTGTCGAACTTCAGCGTCCCGAACTTCGGGATCGCCTTGTCGACCACTGAGCCGGCCTGCTCGTAGAACAGGTTCGGGATCACGCCCAGATACAGCTCGGTGTCGACGCCTGTCGAGGCGCCCGTGGATGTCTCGGAGCCGCCGGTGTTCAGATCGGTCGTGGTCGCCGACTCGGAGCCGCCGTAGGCGTCGGAGAAGCTGAACTGCACGAGGTCGCCCGGGTTGGCCACGGCGCCGTAGTTGTCTCCGCCGCCGGCGGTATAGGCCTCCAGCCAGTAGGTCGGCGTCGTGCTGGAGCCGTCGCAGAACATGATGACGTCCGCGCCACCGTCGTTGCTGCCGCCCTGGTACGCGTTGCCGCCCGACGGTGACAGCTGGACTCCGAGGAACACGTCCTCGTCATCGTTGCGGTTGGCGCACTTGGCGGTCGGCACCTGGACGGTCTCCGTGGTCGACAGCCCTCCGAAGTCGGCCTGCTTATAGCCGCCGAAGAACGCGTTGGTCGACCCGCCCGTGTTCGGTGACACAACTCCGAGCGAAGCGGTCTGGTGGGCCGGGTGATAACCGGCCGCGACCGACGCGGGGACCTTGGCGGCCGCGGGACCCGCCGCCACGCACAGCCCGGCGATCACGCCGACACAGCTCGTGCCCGCACTCAGAAATGACCTCTTCTTCATCACAACCCCCGATTGTTTTCCGGCGGATCACCCGATCCGCTCTGGTGTGAGTTACGACTGCTCAGAGCTGCGGGGGCGAGCTTTGATACGTCTGCGTGATCACCGTCTCAGAACTCGTGGCGCGCCAGGCGCAAACCGCCGACCGTGGAGCCTGCGCTCACCGCCCCGAGCGCCGGGACCATCTCGCTGGTCACCAGCCCCTCTTCGGCGGTGAGCTCGTCGATGATCTGAAACGCGGCTGCGGTCCGCTCGGGCGTGTCGATCGTGATCGTCACCACCGGGACGTGCCGGCGCAACTGCAGCAACCGGTCGCCGTGCGGCGCGTGGTCTCCGTGAAACCCCCAGATCCCGCGTAGGTTGGTCGCCCCCGCCGCGTCGGTACGGCGCAGGCGCCGGATGATCTCGAGGCTGAGCGGCCTCCCCTCGTGCGTGGCCGCCTGCGAGCTGTAGACCATGAGCTTCTGCCACATCGCCAGACCCTGTGCGTCGGCGCCGGGGAGCTCATGGGGCCGGGTGAGGAGCCGGCCGTCGCGCTTGCAGACCCGGATCCGCTCGAGGGTGAGCAGCGGCTCGTCGAGCAGCGACCCGAGCTTCGGCAGGACCGCGGCGATTCGCGCGCCCTCGCCGACAGCGATGATCATCACCGGGACGGTCCCGTTGCGCCCGAAGAAGCCGGCCCGCGCGCGGCGGCCCTCGCGGGTGCCATCGACCCCGAGCAGAACGGTCGCGCCGGCGATGCCCTCCGCGTGCAGCAGCGCACAGACCGCGGCATAGGCGGCCGTGCCCCCGGCGCGCTGGAGACGACCGACGTACACGGTCAGCTTCGTGGCCTCATGCAGGCTCTGGGGCAGCGTGACCGCACCGATCTCCCCGGTGAGCAGCCGCGCCCGCTCGAGGGTGATGAGGCCCCGTTGCCCGGTCGCAGCGAGCGGCCCCAGCATCGCCTCGACGATCTCGCGACGATCGACCGCGACCGAGACCGCCGGCAGGTCCTCCGACAGCGACAGGAGACGGTCGGTGTGCAGGTGGTTGAGCGTTCCGAACCCCTCTGAGCCGCGGAGCAGCACGGAGGTGCGCACCCGATGCTGCTCGTAGATGTCGGCAAGGACGTCGGCGAGGAGATGTCCCCGACCGCCTCCGCGCGCAGGCGCGACCCGGTCGCGCTCGCCGAAGTAGGTGGTGAGCTTCAGGCAGTCGTCGTCGGTCACAGGTGGGCTCCGATCGTGCGGCCGAGTGCGGCCATGGCCACGCCGACGACCAGGCTGAACAGCAGGTTGACCGCCGCGCCGCGCGCGTCACCGTCCTCGGTCTGCCGCTGGCTCTCGAGCATCCAGGTGGAGAACGTCGTGTAGGAGCCGATCGTCGCGGTTCCCGCGATGAGCAGGGCGTCGGACGTCAGGCTCAGGCCGGTGAGCAGGCCGAGCAGGAACGCTCCGCTGAGGTTGATCGCAAGCGTGCCGAACGGGAACGGGCGGCCGATGCGGGCGCCGATCGCGCCGTCGAGCAGGAAGCGGGCGATCGCCCCGCAGCCGCCGACACCGGCCACCGCGCACCACAGCCCGACGGTCACGCCGGCCTCCGCAGACCGCGCACGCACGCCGTCGTGACCCAGATCGCGATGTATCCGCAGGCGATGCTCGCCGCTGCGTAGCCGATGGCCAGCCCGATGCGGCCGTCGCGCAGCAGCGTGAGGATCTCCAGCTCCATCGTTGAGAACGTGGTGAAAGCGCCGCAGAAGCCGGTGCCCAGGAACGGCCGGCGATAGGTCGACTGGGGCAGCCGTTCCTGCAGGCGCGTCACCGAGTAGGCGAGGACGATCGTTCCGGAGACGTTGATCAGGAAGATCGCCCACGGCCACTGGTCGTCGGCGGTGACGAGGTGGCGGGTGATCCAGACACGCGCGGCGGCGCCGAGCGCGCCGCCGGCAAAGATCGCGGCCAGCTCGCGAGGGTCCTTCATCGACACGGCTCCTTTCGTGGTGGTACGCGAAAGGAGCCATCAGCCCTTGTCATAGGTGGGCGGTTCGAGCGGGCGGCACTGCGGGTCATCCCGCTGCGTCAGGACTCCATCTGACCGCCCACACTCTACCCTCAGCGCATGTCGATCGAGACCCAGGAGGAGCTTGACGCGCTGCGCGCGGCGGGACGCGTTGTCGCCCAGGCACTGGGCGCGATGCGCCGCGCGGTGCGGCCGGGCGTCACGACCGCCGAGCTCGATGCGATCGGGGCGCGGGTGTTCCGGCGCCACGGCGCGCGCTCGGGACCGCAGCTGGACTACGGGTTCCCAGGTGTGAACTGCATCAGCGTCGGCGACCAGGCGGTGCACGGGATTCCCGGTCCGCGGAGGCTGCGCGAGGGCGAGCTGGTCAAGCTCGACGTTACCGCCGAGCTGGACGGGTTCTATGCCGATTCGTGCGTGTCGGTCCCGGTCGGGCGCGCCGCTCCCCAGACGCTGCGGCTTGCCGCGAGTGCTCGGCGGGCGCTGAACGACGCGCTTGCCGTCGCCCGGGCCGGGACGCCGCTCAACGCGATCGGCGCCACCGTCGAGACCGCGGTCACCGCTCGCGGTCACGCCGTGTGCACCGATCTCAGCGGCCACGGGATCGGCCGGCGCATCCACGAGGACCCGACGGTCCCCAATCACTACGTCGCCTCCTTCGACGAGCCGCTCACCGAGGGGCTGGTGCTCACGATCGAGCCGATCATCTCCGCCGGCAGCGGCGCCGTCGTGGCCGACCGCGATGGGTGGACGATTCGGACCGCCGACGGCGCGCTGTCTGCTCACGCCGAGCACACGCTCGTCATCACTGCAGGCACCCCGTTGCTGCTCACCGCCTGACCTCGATGTCAGCGCGGGCCACGTCGGACCTCGAGGCGCTCCGCACGCAGTTCGCGGCCGGCGGCCGCTGGTTCAACGACTCGCCGCTCTACCAGGCGCTGACCGCGACGGTCGCGCGCGAGGACGAGTTGCTCCAGATCGCATCACACGCCCGCGCGGGACAGCAGCCGCTCAACCTGATGATGGCGGCGACGCACCGGATCGTCGCCGGCGACCCGTCGCTGGCGTTCGCGCGCTTCTTTCCCACCGTCGCGGGAGCCGCGGCCGAGCCGCCGACGGTGGCGGGTGACGAGTACGCCGCGTTCTGCACCGACCATCGCCAAGCGCTGGTCGAGCTGCTCGAGACCCGGCTGGTGCAGACCAACGAGCCGGCACGGGCGACCGCGATCCGGTACGCGCTGCATGAGGTCGGACGGCGCACGAACGGGCCGGTCACATTCCTGGAGATCGGGCCGAGCGCCGGCATTCAGCTGCGGTTCGACCGGTGGGGCATCCGGACGGGCGGCCGGCGGTTCGGTCCGCTCGATCCACCGCTGACGGTCGAGACCGAGTGGCGCGGCGCCGACGGGCCTCCCGACCTCGATGCCATCGTCCCGATCCGCGAGCGGTTCGGCGTCGACCTGCACCCGGTCGATGCGACCGACCCCGAGGAGCGACACTGGTTGCAGGCGCTCGTCTGGCCCGAGCACGTCGACCGTTACGCACAGCTCGGAGTCGCGCTGGACGCCGTCGCCGCGGAGCCGCCGGAGATCATCGGCGGTGACGCAATCGAGCTGCTGGGGCGCCTCGATGAGGAGCGGATCGCCGTCGACGCCGATCTGGTCGTCTTTCACTCGATGGTTCGCATCCATGTCCCACCAGAGCGACGCGGGCTGTTCGACCGGGCGATCGAGGCGCTCGGGGCGCGGCGCCGCCTGTTCCACATCGCGTTCGAGCACAGCGACAGGGGACCGGCTCTGCTCTCGCTTGGCGACTCGGCGCAACCCGATCTCATGCTCGCCCGGGTCCATGGCCACGGTCGCTGGCTCGCCCCAGGCTCAGGTATGGCCGGCCGCGGATGAGCGAGCTCCGCGTCGGGATCGTCGGCTACGGACTTGCCGGACGAGTCTTCCACGGCCCGCTGATCGCCTCGACCGACGGCCTGCTCGTCGCCGCCATCGTCACCGCCGACCCTGGCCGGGTTGCTCAGGCCCGGCACGATCACCCGCGCGCCACGGTCCACGGATCCCCGGAGGCGCTCTGGGCGCAGGCCGGTGAGCTTGACGCGATCGTGGTCGCGACCGCCAACGACGCGCACGTCGCGCTGGCGACCGCGGCGATCGACCGTGGGCTGCCGGTCGTGGTCGACAAGCCGTTGGCGCCGACCGCCGACGCGGCCGAAGGCCTGATCGCGCACGCCGAGCGCGCGGGGGTGCTGCTCACCGTGTTTCAGAACCGCCGCTGGGACTCCGATCAGCTGCTGCTCGCTCAGGTGATCGAGACCGGCGGGCTCGGCACCGTCTGGCGCCACGAGTCGCGGCTGGAGCGCTGGCGTCCGGAGCCGCAGCCGGGCCGGTGGCGCGACACCGCGCCACCGGCGGCGGGCGGCGGGCAGCTGCTCGACCTCGGCAGCCATCTCGTCGACCAGGCGCTGCACCGTTTCGGACCGGTCACGCACGTCTATGCGGAGGTCGACGCCCGCCGGGGCCTGGCCGGCGATGACGACGTGTTCGTCGCGCTGACCCACGCCGGCGGCGTGGTCAGCCACCTGCGGGCGTCGGTGGTGACCGCCGCGCCCGGACCGCGGCTGCGCGTGCTCGGCAGCGAGGCGGCGCTGATCGTCTCCGAGCCTGACACCCAGGAGGACCGGCTGCGCGCCGGCGAACGACCCGACACCATCGAGGACTGGGGGGTGGAACGGACGCCGAACCGGCCGCGCCTGGTCGCCGGCGAGCGCAGCGTGCCACTCACCGGACCGCCCGGCGACTGGCCGGCGTTCTATGCGCTGCTGCGCGACGCGCTGGGCTCGGGCGGCCCGCCGCCGGTCGATCCGCGTGACGCGCTGGCGGCGCTGCGCGTGCTGGACGCCGCCCGCGCGAGCGCGGCGACCCGGGCGGTCGTCGCGCTCGCCTGAGCCGGCGGTCGAGGTCAGCCTGCCTTCAGCGGGACCGCCGCCTCCGGGGTGGCGACATGGAAGCTGAAGGACTGCTCCAGGTAGAGCGTGACCGTCTCCCGGTCGTGCTCCAGGTAGCCGACCGACAGATCCTGCCCGGACTCGAACACGAAGTCGCCGCCCCGCAGGCTGACCACGACGCCGCCCTCGATCCCGGGCGCCCACACGATCGGCCCGCCCTCCAGGATCTTGGCCAGGTGGTCGCGCAGCGGGTAGCCGCCGTGCTCCGCGGTCTCGGAGACGCGACGGTGCGCCTCGCTGCCGAGTGCCAGACCGTAGGGTCCGACCACGCCGCTCTGCAGCAGCTCCTGCACGGCGCCGGCGACCGGGCGGGGGTAGCCGTCCGCGCTCGACGGGAGCGTGAGGCCCTGATGCGGCGAGGCCTCTGCGATCCCGGTGATCCCGGCCTCGGGCCAGCCCTGCAGCACCGCCTTGTTCTCAGCGACGGCCATGTCGTGGGCGGCGGTATCCAGCGGCGCGAGGTCCGCGTCCGAGGCGCCGCGGTCGTCGTTGCGCAGTTCGCTGCGGGAGATCTGGAACTCGGCGCGCAGCTCGGCGAGTGGCAGCACCCGTCGCTGGACGGCACCGACCCCTGGGCACGGGCTCTGGGACAACGGCTCCACGCGACCCAGGTTGGTCGCCGAGTGTGACCAGCCGAGCGGCCCGGCGAAGTCGACCAGGCGGCGGGCGGCGAGCGCGGGGGCGAGCCGCTCCCGGGCCTCGTCGTCGAGCAACGTCCAGTTGCCGTCACTGATCGGCGCGTGGGAGCGCAGCAGGTGGTTGCTCATCGAACTGCCCCCTTCAGGCTGCCGATCCCGAGCGAGCCGCCGGCACCGCTGCCGGCGGCGGCCTCGCCCTCGGAGGAGCCCAGATAGTCGCTGGTCACGATCGTGCCGGGCTGGGCCGGCCCGCCTTCTGTCGCCGATTCCTCGGCATCCTCGCCATGTTCGACGATGTCGCCGGCCTTGAACAGGATTCCGCGGGCGATCTCCCGCCAGACCGGGGTGCGGCGGAGCAGGAACTCGAGGTCCATCGAGAAATGCTTGTACTCCTCGCCGACGGCGTCGCGCATGACGGCGGCGGCCTCGGGGTCGCGTTCGACCGCGATCCGCTGTTCGTACCAGCCGATCGCCTCGGCCTCCTCGGTCAGTGACGCGCACAGCCGCGCGAACGTCCGAGTCTCCTCCGGCAGTTCCTCGGGAGGCTCGTGGTACTGGTCGAAGCCCATCGCAACTCCTGTCGTGGTCTCGCGTTCGGTCAGGTCCGTTCAAACCTACCCGGGAGGGAGCTTCGATGACCGGAGATCCGCTCTGCGATCATCGGTCCACGATGATCACCCAGAGCAACCCTCCCGCGGTGCGTGGTGCGGACCCACTGGCGCGCGTGCCGACCGCGCCGCTTGCCGCCGCCGGTCTGATCGGCGGGTTCGGGGTCGCCGTGTCGACCGGCTCGCGCCCGCTCGGCGGCGCCGTCCTGGCGGCGTTCGGGATCGCCTGCATCGGGGTCTCGTCGCGCCGCGACAGGCGGCGTACCACCGTCGCGCTCACCGCCACCGGCCTGGTGGCGTTCGCCGCGTCTCATCCGCTGGGCCACGCGATCGGCGCCTGGCCGGCCGTGCTCACGGTTTCGGCGGTGACCGCCGCGCTCTGCTGGCGCCTGTCGGACTCACAACGCCCGGCTCGTCGCTGAGCCTTCATCGGTTCTTCACTCCAGGCCAGTGAAGAGCGTCTAGATTCACCCTCGATGGCATATACGACCGCCGAGGGACGAGAGCAGGTGCTGGGCGACCTGGCGGTGGCCATCGAGCAGATCGCCGAGGCGCTTGCCGCACTCGGCGAGGCCTACGAGCAGCTCGACGAGCGCGCCGGTGACGTGCTCGAGGAGAAGCTGTTTCGACCCGTGCAGGCGGCGTATGGGCGCTCGCAACGGACGCACTCGGAGTTCGCCGCTCGCAGCGGGCTGAAGGGCCGCACGTTCCAGCCACACTCACCAGGCCCCGCGGGGCAGTCGGTGCAGTCGCTGATCGAGCGGGCGGTCGACGCCGTGGCGGACGCCGATCAGGCGATCGCCGACCTGCAGGACTCGATGCTCCCGGTCGAGGTCGGCGATCCGGAGCTGCGCGCCGGCCTCTCATCGGTGCGGGAGACGCTGTCGGGCGTCTCGCTGCGCGCCCGCGACCTGACTCGCACCGTCGGTCGCTGATCAGGCCGCGGCGCCGTCCGCCGGCTCGGATGCGGTCTCGGCCTCGGCTGCCGCCGCGGGCGCGGCCGCCTCGGGGAACATCTCCGAGATCACCTGCGCCCCGGCTGCTCCCGCGACACCGAGGCCCAGTGCCAACGCCGCGGTGGCGATGCCATGCGACTCACGGCCGCGCGCGGAGTCGATCGACGGCGTGCCCGGCCCGGTCTCGGCAAGCGCCAGCACGGCCGCAATCAGCACAAGGTTGTACTCATAGCCCTGATTGGTGACCCACGGGCCGTTCTTGCCATGGACGGTCCGGATCGCGGTGAGCATGGTCGCGATCACCGTCGCGCTGGCCAGCGGGGTGAAGGCGCCGAGCACAATCGCGGCGCCGCCGCCGGCCTCCGCGGCGCCCGCCGCGACCGCGTGCGCCTTCGGGGGGCGCAACCCGAGGCTTCCGAACATCTGCGCGGTGTTGTCCAGGCCGTAGCCGTCGAACCAGCCGAACAGCTTCTGGGTGCCGTGGCCGATGAAGAGACCACCGACGGTGGTGCGGAGAGCGAGGCGTCCAAGTGACATGGTCGCCACCCTAACACTTGCGCACGCAACAATCGACGTCCGCCCGCTCCGCATGGGCATCGCATGGGCGGCCGAGCAGAGTGCCGGGGCAGTGCTTATGCGACTGGAAAACGCTGCAGCTGTGGGGGATCGGGAGCGGGCCGAGGAGTATCGTGCCCCGGGAGTTTGGACCGATCCGTCGAGGGGAGAGACATGAGCAGCGGCGCCGTCAACGTCCGACTGAAGGTCAACGGCGAGGAGCACGAGCTCCAGGTCGAACCGCGGCTGCTGCTCGTGCACGCGCTCCGCGACCAGCTCGGGCTCACCGGCACCCACGTGGGCTGCGACACGTCCAACTGCGGCGCCTGCACCGTCCATCTCGACGGCAAGTCGGTCAAGTCGTGCACGGTGCTCGCGGTGCAGGCCGATGGTGCGGAGGTGAGGACGATCGAGGGCCTCGGCTCCGAGGGCGATCTGCACCCCGTCCAGGAGGCGTTCTGGAACAACCACGGCCTGCAGTGCGGTTACTGCACTCCCGGCATGATCATGGCCGCCGCCGCGCTCCTGGAGGAGAACCCCAAGCCGACCGAGCACGAGATCCGCCGCGGGCTCGAGGGCAATCTCTGCCGGTGCACCGGCTATCACAACATCATCAAGTCGGTGCTGGACGCGTCGGGGCAATCGGTCTCCGAGGAGGTGTCGGCATGAGCGTCACCAGCGCCGCGCCCGGCGGGTCGGTCGGCGCGGCGCTGCGGCGGAAGGAGGACCCGCCGCTGATCACCGGCATGGGTCGCTACCTCGACGACATCTCGGTCACCGGAATGCTCTGGATGGCGTTCGTCCGCTCGCCCGAGGCCCACGCCAAGATCGTCTCGATCGACACGTCGGCCGCCGCGCAGCGCGACGGCGTGGTCGCGGTGTTCACCGGCGCGGACATGGCCGACCTCGGCGGGCCGCTGCCGATGGCCTGGGTCCCGCCGGGAGTGGAGGTCAACAACCCCGAGCACTGGCCGCTCGCCCGTGACGAGGTCAACCACGTCGGCGACCCGGTCGCGGTCGTGATCGGTGACGACCGCTATGCGGTGAGCGATGCGGTCGAGGACGTGCTCGTCGAATACGAGCCGCTGACAGCCGTGGTCGATCCCGAGCAGGCGATCGCCGGTGGGCCGCTCGTTCACGAGTCCCTCGGCACCAACAAGGTCCACGAATGGACCCTTGCCGGCGGCGATGTCGAGGCCGGCTTCGCCGAGGCCGACGTGATCGTGGAACGCCGCGTCGTCAACCACCGGATCGCGGGCGCGCCGATCGAGTGCCGCGGCGTGATCGCCGACTACCGCGCCGGCTCGCTCACGCTGCACACCTCGACCCAGGTCCCGCACTTCGTGCGCCTGTTCATGGCCATCCTGCTGGGACTCGCCGAGGATCAGGTGCGCGTGATCGCGCCCGACGTCGGCGGTGGCTTCGGTCAGAAGCTCCAGGTCTACGGCGAGGAGCTCACCGCCTGTTGGGCGTCGAAGCGACTCGGCCGGCCCGTGAAGTGGGTGGAGACCCGCTCGGAGAACATGTCGGTCGCCCATCAGGGCCGTGACCAGATCTCGCATGTCCGCATGGGAGCCAAGCGCGACGGCACGATCACCGCCTGGCACGTGAAGATCCTCGCCGACTTCGGCGCCTACAACATGATCCTCACGCCGTTGATCCCGTCGCTCGGTGCGTTCGTGATGGGCGGTTGCTACAAGATCCCCAACGTTCAGACCGACATCGTCGGGGTGTTCACCAACAAGTGCCCAACGGATGCGATCCGCGGCGCGGGTCGGCCCGAGGCCACCCAGATGATCGAGGTCACGCTCGACCAGCTCGCGCATGAGCTCGAGCTCGACCCGGTCGAGATCCGGCGCCGGAACTTCATCCCGAAGGAGGACTTCCCGGCGGCGACCGCGACCGGCGTCGTGTATGACTCCGGCGACTACCACGGCTCGCTCGATCGCCTGCTCGAGCACATCGACATCGCGGCATTCCGCTCCGAGCAGAAGCGTCTGCGGTCGGAGGGCATCTACAGAGGTCTCGGACTGTGCACGTGGACGGAGATCTGCGGCCTGGCGCCGTCGCGGATCACGGGTCCGGCCGGGGTCGGCGTCCAGGCCGGGCTCTGGGAGTCGGCGATGGTCCGGGTGCACAACACCGGCGCGGTGACCGTCTACACCGGCACCTCGCCCCACGGCCAGGGCCTGGACACCGCGATGGCCCAGATCGTCGCCGACAAGCTCGGCGTCGACGCGGGTGTCGTCGACGTCATCCACGGCGACACCGGCACCGGGCCCGAGGGTCGGGGCACCTACGGCTCGCGCTCGCTGGCGACTGGCGGCGAGGCGGTCGCCAAGTGCACCGACAAGGTGGTCGCCAAGGCCAAGCAGATCGTCGCCGCAGAGCTCGAGGCGGCAGCCGAGGACATCGTGGTGGAGAACGGCAAGTTCTCGGTCAAGGGCTCCCCGGACACCGGGATGGCGCTCGCCGACGTCGCGGGCATCGCGTACATCGGCGCGGTCCCCGAGGGCCTCGAGCCCGGGCTGGAGGAGACCACCTTCTATGACCCGGAGAACTTCGTGTTCCCGTTCGGCGCGCACGCCTGCGTCGTCGACGTCGACGCGGAGACCGGCAAGGCGAGCGTGATCCGCTACGTCGCCGTCGACGACTGCGGCAACCCGATCAACCCGCTGCTGATCGACGGCCAGGTGCACGGCGGCGTGGTGCACGGCATCGGCCAGGCTCTCTACGAGCGGGTGCACTACGACACGGAGGGGCAGCTCGTCACCGGCACGTTCGTCGACTATGCGATCCCCACGGCGGCGGAGATCCCGATGTTCGAGACCGATCGCACGGTGACGCCCTCGCCGGTCAACTCGATGGGGGTCAAGGGCGTCGGCGAGGCGGGCACCATCGCTGCCTCGGCGGCGGTCACCAACGCCGTCATCGACGCGATCCGGCCGCTCGGCGTCGACTACATCAACATGCCACTCAGCCCGATGCGGGTCTGGGAGGCAATCCACACCAAGGGAGCCAGCGAGTCATGATCCCGGCCGCATTCGACTACGTCGCGCCCGACACGCTCGAGCAGGCGATTCAGGCGCTCGCCGACGGCGGCGAGGACGCCAAGCTGCTGGCCGGCGGACACTCGCTGCTGCCGCTGATGAAGCTGCGGCTCGCCGCCCCGGCGCTGCTGGTGGACCTGCGCAAGCTCCCCGGCCTGTCGGGAATCGAGCGCCAGAACGGGCACTGGCGGATCGGGGCGCTCACCACGCACTCGACGCTCGAGGACTCGCCCGAGCTGGGGCTGGTCAGCGAGGTGGCGGCGACGATCGCCGATCCGCAGGTCCGCCACCGAGGGACGATCGGCGGCTCGCTCGCCCACGGCGACTCCGCCTCCGACCTGCCGGCGGCGATGCTCGTCACCGAGGCCGAGGTGACGTTGCAGGGCCCCGACGGGCAGCGGACGCTCGCCTGCGCCGAGCTGTTCGAGGACTACCTGACGACCGCGGTCGGCGAGCAGGAGGTGCTCACCGAGATCCGGGTCCCGCTGCTCGAGGGCTATGGCCACAGCTACCACAAGTTCAACCGCCGCTCCGAGGACTGGGCGATGGTCGGCGTGTGCGCGGTCGTCAAGGCGAACGGAGCTACGTGCGAGGACGTCCGGATCGGGCTGACCAACATGGGCTCGGTGCCGTTGCGAGCCACCGCCGCCGAGGACGCGCTGCGCTCCAAGGAGCTCAGTGCCGAGAACATCGCCGCCGCGGCGGCGCTGGCGGCCGAGGGAACGAACCCGCCCTCGGACCTCAACGCATCCGCCGAGTACAAGCGCCACCTGGCGACCGTCCTCACCAAGCGGGCGATCACCGACGCCGTTGGGAACGCTGGGTAGCCTCCGAGACATGACAGTCGCGCTCGCGGAGCTCGGATCAGTCGGCGCCGCGAGCGAGGCGCTCGAATCGCAGGGGTACCTGGCCGATCGCCGGCTGGCGCTGGCGGTGTCGCTGGCGGTCGCGCTGGAGCAGCCCCTGCTGCTCGAGGGCGAGGCCGGTGTCGGAAAGACGGAGGTCGCCCGGGCACTGGCCGCGGCGACGGGTGCCCGTCTCATCCGGCTGCAGTGCCACGAGGGCATCGACCTCCACCACGCGGTCTATGACTGGGACTACCCGCGCCAGCTGCTCGCCCTGCGGGCGGCGGAGGGCGGGGTCGACGAGGGCGAGCTGTTCGCGCGGCGCTTCCTGCTGCGCCGGCCGCTGCTGGAGGCGCTGGAGGCCGACGACGAGGTGGTTCTGCTGATCGACGAGGTCGATCGCGCCGATGACGAGTTCGAGGCGTTCCTGCTGGAGTTCCTGTCGGACTTCGCGGTGACGATCCCAGAGCTCGGCACGGTGACCGCCAAGCGCCGCCCGGTGGTCGTCCTCACGTCCAACCGGACGCGCGAGCTGCACGACGCGCTCAAGCGCCGCTGTCTGTATGAGTGGATCGACTACCCCGACCCCGTGCGCGAGCGGGAGATCGTCCGTGCACGCCTGCCCGAGGTTCCGGACGAGATCGCGGCGCGGGTGGTGGAGGCGGTCGCCCGGCTGCGCGATCAGGGCGACCTCTACAAGCAGCCGGGCGTGGGGGAGACCATCGTGTGGGCGCGGGCGCTGCTCGCGCTCGACGGTGAGGTCACCCTCGAGGACACTCTCGGCGCGGTCCTCAAGGTTCACGAGGATCTGCTGCGCGTGCGCGAGCGCGGGGTCCTGGAGGGCGTGTAGGGGATGGAAGGCGGCCTGGCCGCCGGCGACGCGGTCACTGCGCGGATCGGTGCGCTCGCGCGCGAGATGCGCCTGCGCGGTTCCCGCGTCGGCGCGGGCGAGCTGCTCACCGCGATCCGCGCGCTCGAGCACGTCGACGCCGCCAGCCGCGAGGACGTCGCGCTTGCGCTGTCGGTCGTCCTCTGCTCCGAGCACCGGGACCGCGAACGGTTCGAGGAGGCGTTCGCGGCAGTGTTCGGCGACGGCCGAGCGCGTATCCCGCACGATCCGAGCGACGACATAGCGGCGCTCGGTGAGATCCCGCAGGAGGTGCTTCCACAAGCCGGTGCCGCCGACCCCACCGGAGAGCAGGCGGACCCCGACGCCGAGCCCGTCCCGGCTGCGTGGAGCGCCATCGAGGTGCTCCTCCACAAGGACTTCGCCCGCTACACCGAAGCCGAGAACGCGCTCGCGCGAGATCTGATCGCGCGGCTGGCGCGCCGCCACCCGATGCGGCTCTCACGCCGCACCCAGCTCTCACGCCGTCGGGGGCATGCGCCCGACCTCCGAGCCACCGTGCAGGCATCGCTGCGGACCGCCGGCGAGCCGCTCGCCCGCCGCTGGCGGACGCCGACCGAGCGACCGCGCCAGCTCGTGCTCGTGTGCGACGTCTCGGGCTCCATGACCCCCTACGCACGCATGCTGCTGCAGTACATGCAGGCGTCGGTGGCGGCGCGCCGCCGGGTGGAGGCGTTCGCGTTCGGCACCCGCCTGACGCGGATCACCCAGGAGCTCCAGGGCCGCGACCCCGACGCGGCGCTCACCCGCGCCACCGAGGCGGTCACCGACTTCTCCGGCGGTACCCGGATCGGCGCCGCGCTCGCGGTGCTCAACCGCGTCCACGGCCGGCGTCTGGGGCGAGGGGCCGTCGTCGTCGTGCTGTCCGACGGCTGGGACCGCGGCGAGCCCGAGCAGCTACGCGAGGAGATGGCCCGCCTGCGCCGCGCGGCCTATCGCGTGATCTGGCTGAACCCGCTGGCCGCGCATCCGGACTATGAACCCCTCACGCGCGGGATGCAGGCCGCGGTGCCCCACACCGACCGGCTGCTCGCCGGCAATTCGATCGCCTCGCTGGAGGAGCTGGCCGAGGTTCTGGAGGCACTATGAGCACCATGGATGAGAGCCGGCTGTCGGCCGACCAGCTCGAGTGGGCGGAGAGCTCGGAGGTCCACGGGCCGAACTTCGCCGCCGACGGCGGCGACGCGATCCGCCTGATCATCTTCGGCGCCGTCCCGCTCAGCACGGCGCTGTGCGCCGGCGCGCGCACCATCGGCTGGACGCCGTACGTGATCGACCCGCGGCAACGGTTCGCACGCGCCGATCAGTTTCCGGCGGCCGAACGAGTGCTCGTCGCATGGCCCGCCGAGGCGCTCTCCGAGCTCGGCGGACTCGACGAGCGGACGGCGGTCGCGGCGCTCACCCACGCGCCGGAGCTCGACGACGAGGCGCTGATCCTGGCGCTGCGTTCGCCCGCCTTCTACGTCGGAGCGATGGGCTCGCGGCGCACGCAGGGGCGCCGGCGCGAGCGGATGCTCCAGGCGGGGCTGGGCGAGGGAGAGCTGGCCCGGTTGTGCGGGCCGGCCGGGCTCGATCTCGGCGGCGCGACCGCCGGCGAGGCGGCGCTGGCGATCCTCGCCGAGGCCGTCGCCGCGCTGCACGAGCGCGAGGGTGGCCGGCTGACTTCGAGCGCCAACGCGATCCACGTGGAGGGGCGCCCGTGACCGCTGCCGGGCTCGTGCTCGCCGCGGGCGCAGGAACGCGCTTCGGCGACGCGCCGAAGCAACTGGCGAACCTCGGCGGCCGGCCGCTGCTGCAGTGGGCCGTCGACGCGCAGACGAGCGTCGACCCCGATGTGCTCTCACCGGTGGTCGTCGTGCTCGGCTCCCACGCCGACGAGGTCCGGACGCAGATCGACTTCGGCCGCGCCCAGGTCTCGGTCTGTCCCGACTGGGCGTCGGGCCAGTCTGCATCTCTGCGCCACGGCCTGCGCGCCGTGAGCGGAGCCGACCGGGTGGTGGTGACGCTCGGCGACGCGCCTCTGGTCACCCGCGAACTGGTCGCGCGGTTTGCGCAGGATGAGGATCAGGACCCGCTGCGCGCGGTCTACGATGGCCGACCCGGCCATCCGGTCGCGCTCGGACGCGAGCACATCGCCGTGCTGCTGCAGGGCGGCGGCGATCGAGATGAGGGGGCCCGTGCGCTGCTGCGCGGGGCGAGGACGATCGAGGCAGGGCACCTATGCTCCGGTCGCGACGTCGACACACCAGAGGACCTTGAGGAGGTTCGGGATGAAGCTAGAGCAATCATTTGAGGTCGCCGCTCCGCTCGAGCGGGTGTGGGAGGCGCTGATCGACGTCGAGCGTGTCGCGCCGTGCCTGCCGGGTGCGTCGGTCACCGGCAAGAACGACGACGGCTCCTACACCGGCGAGTTCAAGGTCAAGATCGGACCGACCTCGGCGGCGTACAGCGGCAAGCTCAACATGGAGACGATCGACGCCGAGAGCCACCGCGCCACCATGCAGGCGTCGGGGACCGATCGTCGCGGCCAGGGTGGCGCGAAGGCGACGATCGTCTCGTCCGTGGCCTCCGTGGCCGACGGTCAGTCCCGGGTCGACGTCTCCACCGACTACCACATCACCGGTCGCCTGGCGCGCTTCGGCCGCGGCGGGATGATCGAGGAGATCTCAAACCGCCTGCTCGGCGAGTTCGCCAAGAACCTTCAGGCGATGCTCGCCGGCGGGGAGTCCGAGCCGACGGCGAGCGAGGCCCCGCCGGCGGAGGCACCCCCGACCGAGGCGGTCGCCGCGGAGGCGCTGGCGGTCGCCGACGCGCCCGCCGAGGGTGCGCCGGATGAGGAGGCGCCGGCCGGCGAGGCCCCGGCTGAGGCGAACGGTGACGGCGGGGCCCCGGCTGAGGCGAACGGTGGCGGCGGGGCCGCGCCCGCCGAGGACCCGGACGCCGCCATCGAGGGCGCGACGCCGGTCGCATCGGCCGCCGAGGAGCCCCCGCCTGCGCCACCGCAGCAGCCCCCCGCCCCGCCGACGCCCCCGGCCGACGCCACGCCGCCCCGGCCGGCGGCGCCCGAGCCCGAGCCGATCTCGGCCGTCTCGCTGGTCGGGTCCGTTGCGCTCAGGCGCGTCAAGGAGAACCCGGCGCCGCTGGCGGCGCTGGTCATCGGCTTCCTGGCCGCGCTGCGGGTGCTGCGCCGCCGCTCCTGAGTCCCGGGCGCGGCTCAGCCGCGCCCGTGGGATTCCTCGAACGAGGCGGCCGGCATCGCGGCCACGATCCCACTCGGGTTGATCTGAGGATGGGTGCGGTAGTAGTGCGCCCGGATCTCGTCGAAGCTGACCGTCTCGGCGATCCCGGGCCACTGGTAGAGGTCCCGGGCGTACGGCCACAGGTGCTCGTACTCGTCGAGCTTGCGGATCGAGCACTTGAAGTGGATCTGGTAGACCGCGTCGAAGCGGACGAGCGTCGTGAACAGACGCCAGTCGGTCTCGACCGGGAAGTCACCGAACAGGAAGCGACGGTCGGCGAGGCGCAGGTCGAGCCGATCGAGTGCCTGGAACAGCGAGCACACCTCGCGGTCGTAGACCTCCTGGCGCCTCGCGAATCCCGTCTTGTAGACCGCGTTGTTGACGTTGTCGTAGATCTCCTCGCCGAGCGCGTCGATCTCCTCCCGCAGCGCCGCGGGGTAGAGCTCGACCGGATGGGCGGCGAGGGCGGCGAACACGGTCTCCTGCATCCGCAGGATGTCCTTCGATTCGTTGTTGACGATCGTGGCGCGGTGCTTGTCCCAGAGCACCGGGACCGATACGCGGCCCTCGAACGCCGGGTCTGATGCCGCGTAGGCCTCGGCGAGCAGACGAAAGCCGTTGATCGGATCCACGTACTCGCCGCCGGTGAACTCCCAGCCGCGCTGGTCGCGGATCGGGTCGACGTAGGAGACGCCGATCACATCCTCCAATCCCATCAGGGCGCGTCCGATCAGGGTTCGGTGCGCCCATGGGCAGGCCCGGCACACGTACAGGTGGTAACGGCCGGGCTCGACCGGAAAACGGGCCGACTCATCGCCGGAGACCAGATCGCGAAACCGGCTCTCCTGGCGGCGGAAGGACCCGTCGCCTTCGCTCTCACGACCGAGCGAGAAAGTGCCGGAGGACGAGCTCATGGACACCTTGAAGGGTAGCCCCGGTGGCAGCGCTGACCGCGCCGCTGGGCGGCGCCGGTGCCGCTGTGTAAGGTCCCTCGCCGGAATGGGAGAGCCGGTGCCCGGCGACGAGCGGGAACAGCGCAGGATGCGAGAGCTCTTCTCGCTCCCCGGATATTGGCGGCTTGCATCGGCTGCCGCGCTGAACGAGCTCTGCTGGTTCGTCGGGACGATCGCCCTGTCGGTGCTCGTGTACCGGAAGACCGGCTCGGTGCTCGGCTCCTCCGGATTCTTCCTGTGCTCCCAGGCGGCGCCGGCGATCCTCGGCCCGCCGCTCGTCGGCAAGCTGGACCGCCGGTCGCCGCGCGTCCTGCTGCCGGCGCTCTACGTCATCGAGGCAGCGCTGTATGCGGTGCTCGCCTGGCTCACGACGCGGTTCTCGCTCGCTCCGCTGCTGATCATCGTGGTCATCGACGGCGTGGTCGCGCTGGCGGCGCGCTCGATCGCCACCGCAGCCCGGACCGAGCTGCTCAAGCCGGCCGGCCTGGTGCGGGAGGGCGGCGCGCTGGCGAGCATCGCGTTCTCAGCCGCTTACCTGGCAGGCCCGCTGCTCGGCGGCGTTCGTCACCGCGATCGGGGGCACCAGGGCAGCGCTGTTGCTCAATTGCGCGGTGTTCGCGGTGATGGCGGTGGCGCTGCTCTCGCGCTCGATCCCATCGATCACCGTCCACGAGGGACCCGAGCGCCATCGGCTTCGCGCGGCGCTCGCCCATCTGCGCCGCAGCCGACCCGTGATGGCCCTGCTCGCGATGCAGACGGTGGTCTACATCTGCTTCTCGATCTCGACGCCGCTCGAAGTCGTCTACACCGTCCACACGCTTCACGCCGGCTCGACCGGCTATGGGGTGCTGATGGCGGTCTGGGGCGGAGCCGCGCTTGTGGGGAGCGTCGCCTACGCGCGTCTGCGTCACGGCGACACCCGCGTGCTGCTCGGCCTGGGGATCGCGCTGGGAGCGGCCGGGTTCGGTGAGTTGGCGGTGGCTCCGACGCTTGCGGTCGCCCTCATCGGTGCGGTCCTGATCGGCATCAGCAACGGCCTGAACACCGTGCTGTTCACGGTCGAGCTCCAGGAGATCGTGCCGCAGTCATGGATGGCGCTGGCGTCGAGCCTGAACCAGTCGCTGCTGCTGCTTGCGCCGGGCATCGGGATCGCGCTGGGAGGCGTGCTCGGGTCGCTGGTGTCGGTCCGCTTTGCGTTCGGGGTCAGTGCGATGGCGAGCGTCGTGTTCGCCGGGCTCGGCTTCGTCGGTCTGATGGCCGGCCACACCGCGCCCGCGGACGCGTCCGGGCTTGATGGGGGCGACCCCACCTCCGAGCTCGACGACGAGGCCGAGATCCGTTCCCACACCCCGGCCTGACAGACTGATGGGCCGTTGCGACGCGCCTGTATCGATATCGGCTCCAACACCACCCGCTTGCTCGTCGCCGAGACGAGCGCCGACGGGCTGGTCGCCATCCATGAAGAGCGGGTGTTCACCCGGATCGGCGCAGCGCTCGCCGACGACGGCACGATCCCCGAGAGCAAGCGCGTGGAGGTGATCGAGGTCGTCTCCGCCCAGCTTGAGTCGGCGCGGGCGCTGGGCGCGGGCGAGGTCCGGGGGGTGGCCACCGCGGCGATCCGCCGGGCGCCCGACGGCGCCGAGTTCGTGCAGATCGTCGTCGAGCACACCGGGCTCGAGCTCTCGGTGCTCTCCGACGAGGAGGAGGCGCGCCTGGCCTTTCAGGGCGCTGCGGGCACCCTCGCCGGGCCGGCGCCCGAGCCGCTCGGGGTGCTCGACGTCGGGGGCGGTTCCTCAGAGGTGGTCGTGGGGCGCGCCCCGGACCGGATCGACTGGTGGTGCTCGATGCCGATCGGCTCAGGCTCGATCGCGCGTGGCCATCTGCACAGCGATCCGCCCACCGAGTCCGAGCTGGTAGCGGCGCGCTCGGCGGTCGAGGGCGCGCTCGACGCACTCGATCCGCCACCCGTCGCCGGAGCGGTGGCGGTCGGCGGCAGCGCCACCTCGCTCGGCCGCATCGCAGGCCCCACGCTTGACGCGGCCTCACTGGCGCGCTCGCTGGCACTGCTCACGGCCGAGCCCGCGGCCGCAGCCGCCGCGCGCCACTCCATCGACGCCGAGCGCGTGCGGCTGCTGCCCGCCGGGATCCTCATCCTGCAGGCGCTCGGCGACCGGCTGGGCGCCGAGGTCATAGTGGGCCGCGGCGGGGTCCGCGAAGGCGTGCTGCTGGACGGCGGAGAGCGCGTGACGCCGGCCGATCCCCCGATCCCGCCACGCGAGGCCCTCGCCGACGTCCACATCCGCGCCCCGACGCGCGGCAACCGTCGCCTGGAGAAGCTGCTGGAGACCGTCAACGCGGACGAGCAGCTCAAGGCGTGGTGGCACATCTCCGCGGTGAACGCCACCCGGCGCCTCGGGATGAGCGACCACTCCTGGGTCCACATCCAGATCGTGCTCAACATCGGCTTGCGGCTGGCGCGGCTGCTGTTCCGCCGCGACGTGGTGCCGAGCGTCGTGGCGGATTTCGCGATGACCGAGCGCGACGCGGAAGTGGTCGTCGCGGCCGGCTGCCTCATGCACTGCGTCGGCATGTCGATCCATCGCCGTGACCACGAGCGCTACAGCTTGTTCCTCACCGCCGACAAGCTCGGGTCGCTGCTCTCGGAGATCTACGACGAGCCGGAGCGCTCGATCATCGTGGCCGAGTCACTGCACGCGATCATCGGTCACCGATCCGACGGCGCGCCGTTCACCGTCGAGGCGGGGATCGTTCGGGTCGCCGACGCCCTCGACATGGCCAGGGGCCGCTCCCGGATCCCGTTCGAGGCCGGCCAGCACAACATCCACTCGATCTCCGCGTACGCGATCGAGGAAGTCCACATCGTTCCCGGCGAGGACCGCCCGGTGCGGGTCGAGATCGCGATGTCCAACAGCGCCGGCATCTTCCAGGTCGACGAGCTGCTCGCCGAGAAGCTGCGCGGCTCGGGGCTGGAGGACTACATCGAGGTGATCGCGCGGATCGAGGCCGAAACGGAGCCCCGGCTGCTCGAGGTCTTCAAGATCTGACAGGGCCCGTCCGGCCCTGGGCGGCCCGGGTGGGGGTGCTACCAGCCGCCGCGCCACTCGGCGCTGGTGGCGCGTGCCTTCTCGGCGTCATACCGGGCGTGCTTGCGCTTGTCCAGGTACCACTGGAGCGTGGAGAAGATGATGATGATCACCGGGAAGAAGGCGATGCAGATGAACATCATGTTCGTGATGACCGGGTCGGTCGACTCGCCGTACCAGCCCTGGCCGCCGTGGTCACGGACGCCGGCGAAGGCGCTCGGCGCGCAGGTGAGCGCGATGACCGTGAAGGTCGTCAGTGCAGCCAGAAAGCGGGTTCGGCGCATCGGCGCACACAGTACCCGATCGGTCGGCGACGGAGCGTCAGCCGGCGGACACGTCGAGCGACGCGATCGCCGCCAGCAGGGCGGGGTTGTAGACGTCGGTCCGGGCGGTGAGCTCGAGGTGGTCGAGTGCGACCTCGAACCGCCGCTCAGGCGCGACCCCACACGCATCGGCCAGCTCGCGCTGCTTGGCCGGGGAGACGGCGGAATCCCGCGAGGTGAGGACCATCGCGGCCGGCACGTCGACCGATCCAAGCCACGGGCGGGAGTCAAAGCGCCCCAGCTCACGACCCGCCTCGGCGACATCGCGCGCCTCGTGGCGCATCAGCTCGCCGATCGTCCACGCGCCGAGCTCACCGTCGAGCGCCAGCCCGTTGCGCCGGAAGCCGGCCCGGTAGAAGGTCCGGGGCAGCAGACCGATCGCGACCCCCAGGACACCCATCCACCGCCACGCCTTGATCGTCTCGGGATCCTGGAAATGCTGGCAGGTGCCGCTCAGCACCACGCCCGAGACGACCTCGCGGTGATCGCGCGCCAGCAGTTGGGCGACCGTGCCCCCGAGCGAGTAGCCGACGGCGACCGCCGGTGCGGCGTCGAGTGCGCGCAGGACGGCGGCCGCGTCGGCAGCGCAGTCCGACAAGCGAAACGGTGATGGGGCGCGCAGACCGCGGCCGTGGCCACGGTGATCGACCGCGATCACCCGATGGCCGGCCTGCGCAAGTGCGTCATACGCGCCATGCCAGTTGAGATCGGCGGAGACCACCCAGCCGTGGAGCAGCAGCACCGGAGGCTGGCCGGCGGCGGGCGAGGCGCCGTTCGCGGATCCCAGAGCGGTGTCACGGACGAAGAACTCCCCGCGGCCGGGGATCGAGACCGTCCGGGCCGGCGGCATCTCGCACGGCGGGATCGGTGGGGCGGGCGGGGTGCGGACCATCCGGCGAGGCTACCTACCATGAGGGCGACCCATGGCCGTCGTCATCGCATCAGATCTCGCCAAGGACATCGCCGGAGAGCCGCTCCTGCGCGGCGTGTCGTTCAAGCTCGAGCGCCGTGACCGGATGACCCTGTCCGGCCGCAACGGCGCGGGCAAGACAACGCTGCTGCGGATGCTCGCCGGCGAGGCCTCCGTGGACGGCGGCGAGCTCGTGTTCGCCAAGGGCACCAAGGTCGCGCTTCACGACCAGCGCCCGCCCCGCGAACGGTCGATCTCGCTGCGCGACTACATCCTGTCGGGCGCCACCGAGCTCGTCGAGCTGGAGCAGGAGCTCGCTGCGCTCGAGCATCGGATGGCCGACGGCGACTACGAGGAGGCGACGCTCTCACGCTACGCGGCGGCCCAGGCACGGCTGGAGACCGCCGGCGGCTATGACTGGCGCGACCGCGCGCTGGACACGCTGCGCGGGCTCGGCTTCCGCGAGGGGGCCGACCTCGACCGCTCGCTGGACACCTTCTCCGGGGGCGAGCTCACCCGAGCATCACTCGGGCGGGCGCTCGCCGGCCGCCCTGACCTGCTGCTCCTCGACGAGCCGACGAACCACCTCGACATCGAGTCGCTGGAGTGGCTCGAGGCGCATCTGATCGCGCTCGACGCCGCCGTCGTGCTCGTCGCCCACGACCGCTGGTTCCTCGAGTCCGTCGGCACGTCGGTCCTCGAGCTCGAGGCTGGTCGCAGCCGGTTCTTCGCCGGCACCTGGCACAGCTGGCGCAAGGAGAAGGCGTCACGCGAGCTGGCACTCGGTCGTGCCATCGAGCGCCAGCAGGCCGAGATCGAGCGGCTTGAGCGGTTCGTCACCCGCTTCCGGGCCGGCACCCGGGCCCGCCAGGCCCAGGCGCGCCAGAAGCGCCTGGACAAGATGGACCGGATCACCCGCGATCCGAAGGACGGGGCGGGGCTGCAGTTCGACTTCAAGGCGCCGTCGCGGACCGGACGGGTCGTGCTCGAGCTGGAGGACGCCGCGCTCGCGGCGGGCGACAAGCGCCTGCTCGACAACGCGGAGATGTGGCTGGAGCGCGGCGAGCACGTCTCGCTCGTCGGCATGAACGGGACCGGCAAGACGACCCTGATCGAGACGCTCGCCGGCCGCCGCGAGCTGGCCACGGGCAAGCTCCGGGTCGGCCACAACGTTCAGATCGGCTACCTCTCCCAGCACGCCGAGGAGCTTGGGGCGCGGGGCGCGCGCACGGTGCTGGAGGCGGCGCAGCGGCTCACCGGACTCAAGCCGGGGGAGACCCGCGCGCTGCTCGGCCGTTTCCTGTTCAGCGGCGAGGATGCCGAGAAGCCGTTGGAGACGCTGTCGGGTGGTGAGCGCCGGCGGCTGTCACTCGCGGTGCTCGTGCACTCCGGAGCCAATTTCCTGATCCTCGACGAGCCCACCAACCACCTCGACCTGGAGAGCCGCGAGGCGCTGGAGGCGGCGCTGGCCGCGTTCCCCGGCTCGCTGCTGCTCGTGTCCCACGACCGCGCGCTGCTCGACGCCGTCGGCTCTCGCACGATTGAGCTGCACGGACGCGACCTGCATTCCTACGTGGGCGGCTGGCCGGAGTACCTTCGCGTCCGCGCCGAGCGGGCGGCCAAGCCTTCAGCGACGAAGAAGGCGAACGCCACCAAGCTCAACGCCAAGCCGGCCGCACCGGCCAGGCCCAGGCCTGCCGCCAAGGGCCGGGACAACGCGGCCAGTGCCAAGCGCCTGGAGGAGCAGATCGAGTCGGCAGAGGCGGAGCTGGCGGTCGTCGAGGACGATCTCGCCGATCCCTCGGCGTGGGCGACGCCCGAGGCGACGGCCCGCTCGACGGCCCGCCACGAGGAAGCCAAGCAGCGCGTGGCCGAGCTCTACGAGCGCTACGAGACCGTCGCCGGCTGATCCGGGGCGGGTCCGGGGCCGCGCGGCGTACTCTTGAGGTATGGCTCTCAAGGACGCTCGCAACATCGCGATCGTGCTCGCGCTGGCCGCGATCGTCGACATCGTGCCCGGCGGGGGCACCGCTGCCGACGTCGTGGTCACGGCGGTCTCGCTGATCTTCCTGGCGGCGCTCGCCTGGGTGGCGTCGCTGTCCTACCGCGAACATCGCAACACCCTGTACGCCCTGGGCGCTCGCCGCCGCACGCTGCTGTACGTCGCCGTCGGGGTCGTGGCGGTGGCGCTCACCGCCACCAGCCGCATGTGGGGCTCCTCGCTGGGCTCGGTCGCCTGGCTGGTGCTGATCGCGGGCGGGATCTACGCGGGCATCTGGGTGTTGTTGTCGGCCCGCCGCTACTAGGGGCTCACAGTGTCGTTGTTCACCGCCGACCGGCGGCGCGATCTCCCCGACGAGCCCGGCGTCTACCTGTTCCGCGACGCCAAGGGCAAGGTCATCTACGTCGGCAAGGCCAAGTCGATCAAGAAGCGCGTCGCCTCGCACTTCTCCAATCCGAGCACCCGGGCCGGGCGCGAGATCCTGGACATGATCGACCAGATCGAGACGCTCGTCGTCCACACCGAGTCCGAGGCGCTGCTCCTCGAGCAGAACTTCATCAAGCAGTACCGGCCGCGGCTCAACATCCGCCTGCGCGACGACAAGTCCTATCCGTACATCGCGATCTCGCTCGACGAGGACTTTCCGCGGGTCTACTTTACCCGCGAGCGCCATCGCCGCGACCGGGCGTACTTCGGGCCGTACTCCAACGCCAAGCGCGTGCGCGCGACGCTCGAGGTGCTCGGCAAGGTGTTCATGTTCCGCTCCTGCGACGGGCCGACGCCCGGGCGCCGCAGCGGCTCACCGTGCCTGGACTACTACATCAAGCGCTGCGAGGCACCGTGCGTCGGCTACGTCGACCGCGAGGGGTACCGCAAGGCGATTGACGGCGTGATCGCGTTTCTGTCAGGCCGCTACAAGGAGATCGAGCAGCGGCTGGACTACGAGATGCGCCTCGCCGCCGCCGAGCAGCGTTTCGAGGACGCCGCGCGCGAGCGCAACCGGCTGCGGGCGATCCGGTCGTTGCTCGAGCGCCAGCGCGTCGCCCACGAGGGTGCGGGCTCCTTCGACGCGATCGCGGTCGCTGAGGGGGACGGCGAGGCCAACGCCCAGGTCTTTCAGGTCCGTGACGGCGTGCTCTCCGACCGCCAGAGCTTCTATCTCGACAACGCGACCGACAGCTCGACGCCTGAGATCGCCGAGGCGTTCATCCTGCAGTACTACGCGAGCGCGATGTCGGTGCCGCCGATGATCGTCGTCCAGCGCGAGCTCACCGAGGTCGGACCGCTGCAGGATGCACTCGCCGCGCGCCGTGACTCGCGCGTCGAGGTGCGGGCCGCCGAACGCGGCGACAAGCGCCGGATCCTCGAGCTCGCCGAGCGCAACGCCCGGCTGGCGATCGACCAGGAGAAGCTCCGCTCCGAGCGGCGCCGCCAGCAGCGGGTGGAGGCGCTCGACGGTCTGCAGCAGGCGCTCGGGCTCGACACGATCCCGCTGCGGATCGAGTGCTTTGACATCTCGACGCTGATGGGGACCAACACGGTCGCCTCGATGGTCGTGTTCGAGGGCGGGGCGCCGAAGAAGTCCGACTACCGGCGCTTCCGGGTGCGGACGGTCGGCGACGGCTCGGATGACGACTACGGCCCCGATGACTTCGCCTCGATGGAGGAGATCCTCGGCCGCCGCGTCGCCCGCTGGGAGAGTCAGCGCGATCTCTCACCCCACGACAAGGACTACGACCCCGGCTTCGCGGCGCTGCCGAACGTGATCGTGATCGACGGCGGCAAGGGGCAGCTCGCCGCCGGGATGCGGGTGCTGGCGCCGTTCAGCGAGCGCGGGGTGACCGTCATCTCGCTCGCCAAGCGGATCGAGGAGGTGTTCCTCCCGGGGCGTTCCGAGCCGCTCGTCCTCGCCCACGACACGCCCGAGCTGCAGTTGCTGCAGCGCGTGCGTGACGAGGCGCACCGCTTCGCCATCACCCACCACCGGATCCGCCGCGACCGCGCGATGACCGCCTCCGTGCTCGACGAGCTGCCGGGCGTCGGCCCGGCACGCAAGCGGGCGCTGCTGGCCCACTTCGGCTCGCCCGACGCGATCCTGTCGGCCTCCAGCGAGGAGCTGGCCGCGGTGCCGGGCGTCCCGGGCAAGCTCGCGCGCGACATGTATCGCGAGCTGCACAAGTCGGGCGTGTAAGGACTTTTGGGGCGAGTCAACCTTTCAGGGGCGCCTCGGCCTTTGTGAGGACATGACCATTCGTTCGGCCGTCACCGGCCACGCCGACCGCCGCCGGGCCGAGTTCGACCGGTTCGTCGCCGACAGCTCATCGGGCCTGGTGCGCACCGGATACCTCATCGTCTGGGACCTCGCCGAGGCCGAGGATCTGGTTCAGGAGTGCCTGCTTGCCGTGGCGCGGCGCTGGCCGCGGGTGCGGCGAATGGAGCATCCCTACGCCTACGCCCGCCGGATCCTGGTCAACCTCGCGCTGCGTGAGGGGCCGGCCCGCTCCCGGCGCCGGGGCGAGCTCGTCGAGCGAGCCGGGGAACGCGAGCGTCCGGATGACACCGCCGCCCGCGCGCTGGAGGACGTCGGCGTCCGCGCCGAGCTGCTCGTGGCGCTCGGCAGGCTGCCGCCGCGTCAGCGCGCCGTGCTGGTGCTCCGCTATCTCGAGGACCTCTCCGAGGCCCAGGTCGCCGACGCGCTCGGCTGCTCGGTTGGAACCGTCAAGAGCTCGGCATCCCGCGGCCTCGCACGGCTGCAGGACGAGCTCGCCTTAGACCGATCTCTGATCACCAAGGAGTCTTGATGAACGACATGCTCGAAAGCCAGCTGCGCGAGACGCTTGCCGCTCGTGCCGACGAGGTCCCGGCCGCGGCCCTGCAGCGGGTCCGCAGCCGGGAGTACCGCCCACGCACGCGTGATCTGCGTCCGCCCGTCGCCGGAGGCGCGCTCGCCTGCGCCGTGGCCGCCGGCGGGTTGGCGGTGGCGCTCGGGCTCAGCCATCCGTCGCCGGCGTTTGCCGGGTGGAAGGCGCATCCGACCAGCGCCAGGGCCAACGAGGTCACCGACGCCGGCTCCTCCTGCGTCGACAAGCTCAAGGCGATGCCGGGCTCCGCCGCCGACCGTGCCGCCGCGGGTCAGACCGGGGCCCCGCTGCTGCCGCCGCTGAGCTCGATGTCACAGGTGATCTCCGATACGCGCGGCCCGTTCACGTTCCTCGTGTACGCCAACCCCGACAACACGGCGAGCGCGGCTTGCTTTGACGCCCCCGGGTTCACCTCGGCGTCAGAGATGCGTGCCCCGGCTCCGGTGACGGTTGCCGCCGACGGCATGACCGTCATGCGACAGGCCCAGGCGGTGAGCCAGGGCAACGGCTACACGTTCATCGAGGGCCAGGTCGGCTCCGGGGTCTCGTCGGTGATGCTCGACCTCAGTGACGGAAAGACCGTTCAGGCGACGACCGAGAACGGATGGTTTGCCGCCTGGTGGCCCGGGAGCACTGACGCGACGCGCGCGACCCTGACCACCTCATCCGGCACGAGCACGGAGACGCTGCCGACGCCCGCCCTGCCGAGCTGCCCGCCATCCTCGGGTGGACACGGAACCTGCTCGGCTGGATCGAGCGCCTCCTCGGCCTCCGGGATCGCGGCCGGCATGCAGAGCTCGAACGGCCCGCCGAGCGCTGGGCAGTCCGCGCAGCACCGCCCGCCGGTGCGGCACCTCGCCTCGCACCACTAGCCATCGCCGATCGCGACCCGGGTGTCCGAGAGTCAGCAGTTCGGCCTCGGGCGCCCGCCGAGCCCGGCGCGGCCGGCGTCAGGCGCCGTCGGCATCAGCGCGCATCCGGTGACGATCGACAGTGTCGTCGACAGGTTGTGAGCGTGGTAGGGGACCGAGGGCGGCGCGGCACCGAAGTTGCTGTCCCCGATCTGGACCTGCCAGTTGTCCTTGGGTCCAGTGATCGCCGTGTGGTTGCCGTTGGTCGAGAAGAACGTGTCGGCGGGAGTGGTCGACCCGTCGATCAGCAGCAGGCGGAAGGTGTGCGTGCTCGTGAACGGGCCGACGGTGACGGGCGGCTGGAAGTCCTGTTGGCACAGCGAGCCCGCGTTGGTCCCGAGGATGACCCGTGGCTGGCGGCCGATCCTGTAGCCGTAGGAGTCCGGATCGCATCCCCACAGGTAGGTGCTCGAGAGGGTGAACGTGTCGCCGGCGGGGAGCGTGAACGGTCCGGGGCTCTTGGCGGTTGCGGTGGCCGGGAGGACGGCGAGCAACGCGGCGGCAATCGAGCTCACGACCAGCCGGCGTGCCGTGACAGGGCGCATGGATACCTCCGGGTATCGATCGAGGAAGTGCGGCGCGAGGCATCCTCCTCATCCTGTTCTCGGTGTGGCGCGCGCCAGAAATAATGCGCTACATCCATGCGGGCGCCTGCAGCAATTCGGCAGATCGCTCACACGATCGGCGCGCCCCGCGTGACCCTAAGCTGTACCGGGATGGACACCGCGACTGCGCTCACCGACCTCGTCATCATCACCGGGTACTCGGGGGCGGGGAAGTCGACCGCGATGGCGGTGTTCGAGGACGAGGGCTACTTCTGCGTCGACAACCTGCCCTCGGAGATGATCAGCTCGCTCGTCGATCTGTTCATGCACTCGGGATCGAAGGTGGAGCGCGCCGCCGTCGCCTCCGACGCGCGCAGCGGCAGCTACTTCGACGGGCTGGCGGCGATGCTCGACGGCCTGCGAGACAGCGGGCTGCGCTACCGGATCGTCTTCCTGGAGGCCGATGAGGCGACGCTGATCACCCGCTACAAGGAGACTCGGCGACGTCATCCGCTCGCGCCCCACGGCTCGGTGGCCGAGGGCATCGCCCGCGAACGTGAGCTGCTCAAGCCGCTGCGAGCGCGCGCCGACATCGTGCTGGACACGGGCGCGATGTCCGCCGCGACGCTCCGGCGGCGGGTCACCGAGGACCTGCTGCCCAGCAAGACGTCCGGCCATCTCTCCGTCACCTTCCAGAGCCTCGGCTTCAAGTACGGGGCCAGCCGTGATGCCGACGTGCTGTTCGACGTGCGGTTCCTCCCCAACCCGCACTACGAGCCCGAGCTGCGGCCGCTCACCGGACGGGATCCCGAGGTGGTCGCCTACGTCGACCGCGACGGCGCTCTGCAGCGGTTCTACGAGCACCTGCTGCCGTTGCTCGACTACCTGCTGCCCCAGTACCTGGCGGAGGGCAAGTCCCACCTGATGGTCGGCATCGCCTGCACCGGCGGCCGGCACCGGTCGGTGGCCATCGCCGAGCACCTCGCCGCGCGCTACCGCGATGAGGACGCCTACGAGGTCGAGGTCTCCCACCGCGACATCGCGCGGGCGGCGTGATCGACCACGTCGGCTACGAGGTCTCCGACCTCGCGCGCACGACGCGCTTCTACGACCCGGTGTTCCACGCGCTCGGAGCGCGGCGGATGCACGATGCAGAGCACGCGGTCGCCTATGGGGTCAACGGGCCGGTCGTCTGGTTCGTCGTGCGCGGGATCGGCCCCGGCCCGGCGTACGGGCACATCGCTCTGCAGGCCAGCGGCAAGGCGGCGGTCGACGCCGCATACGCCGTGGGTCTGGCTCACGGTGGGGCGGATCGAGGGGAGCCCGGACAACGGCCACAGTACGGACGCCGCTACTACGCGGCGTATCTCACCGACCCCGATGGGCTGCGCGTCGAGATCGTCTCACGTCGCTGACGTCCCCGGCGTCTGGCGGCGCTTGAGGTAACGTGTCGCGGGGCCCGGGGGTCGCTGTGCGCAGCGTCCCCGCCGGCCTGAGCAACTGGCGGGAACAGAAAGAGAGCGCGCATGGCGGTACGGGTGGCAATCAACGGCTTCGGCCGGATCGGCAGGAACGTCTTCCGGGCGGCGCACGAGAGCGGCGCCGACATCGAGTGGCTGGCGCTCAACGACCTCGTCGATCCCAAGACGATCGCCCACCTGCTCAAGTACGACTCCAACTACGGGCCGTTCCCGGGTGAGGTCTCCGCCACCGACGCGGGGATCGTGGTCAACGGCCATGAGGTTCGCGTGCTTGCCGAGCGCGACCCGGGCAACCTACCCTGGTCTGAGCTCGGCGCCGACGTGGTCATCGAGTCGACCGGCCTGTTCACCGACCGCGAGAGCGCGTCCAAGCACCTGGCGGCCGGCGCCAAGAAGGTCGTCATCTCGGCCCCCGCGACCGATCCGGACGCGACGGTGGTGCTCGGCGTCAACTTCGACGAGGTCTACGACCGCGACGCTCACCAGGTGATCTCCAACGCCTCGTGCACGACCAACTGCCTGGCGCCCGTCGCCAAGGTGCTGCAGGACACCGTCGGCATCCGCCACGGGCTGATGACCACGATCCATGCCTATACCGCCGACCAGCGGCTGCAGGACATGCCCCACCGCGACCTCCGTCGCGCCCGGGCGGCCGCGGTCAACCTGATCCCCGCCTCGACGGGCGCGGCCAAGGCGATCGGCCTGGTCATCCCCGAGCTCAACGGCAAGCTCCACGGCTTCGCGGTCCGGGCGCCGGTTCCGACGGGCTCGGTCGTCGACCTGACGATCGAGGCTGCGCGCGAGACGTCGGTCGAGGAGATCAACGGCGCGCTCAAGGCCGCCGCCGACTCCGGCCCGCTGAAGGGCCTGATGCTCTACACCGAGGACCCGATCGTCTCCTCCGACATCGTCAAGAACCCCGCCTCGTCGATCGTCGACTCCGCGCTGACCGCGGTGATGGACGGCACCATGGTCAAGGTCGTCACCTGGTACGACAATGAGTGGGGTTACTCCAACCGCGTCGTGGACCTGGTGCAGAAGATCTAGTGGTGCCGAGCGTCTCGGAGGGCCACAGGTGAGGACGCTCGGCGACCTCGGCGAGCTGCGGGGCAGGCGCGTGCTGGTCCGCGTCGACTTCAATGTGCCGCTGAACCGCACCGGGAACGCGGTCTCGGTCGCCGACGACACGCGGATCCGGGCGGCGCTCCCGACGCTGCGGGCGCTGCTGGAGCGCGGGGCGGCGCTGATCCTGGTCTCCCACCTCGGCCGCCCCAGGGAACGCGATCCGGGACTCTCGCTCGCTCCGGTCGCTGCCCGCCTGTCCGAGCTGCTGCAGACGAGTGTCACGTTCGCGCCCGGGGCGACCGGCGCGGAGGTCCGGCAGATGGCCGAAGCTCTGCGCGAGGGTGACGTACTGCTGCTCGAGAACATCCGCTACGAGCCGGGCGAGACCGAGAACGACGCTGACCTGTCGGCGGCGCTCGCCGACCTCGCCGAGGTGTATGTCAATGACGCGTTCGGTGCCGCGCACCGCGCCCACGCCTCGACCGAGGGTGCGGCGCGACTGATCGAAGACCGGGCGGCGGGCCTGCTGCTCGAGCGCGAGGTGACCGTGCTTCAGGAGCTGCTGGGCTCGCCCGCGCGTCCGCTGATCGCGGTGCTCGGCGGGGCAAAGGTGTCCGACAAGCTTGGCGTGATCGAGGCGTTCCTGGAGCGCGCCGATGCGATCCTGATCGGTGGGGCGATGTGCTTCCCCTTCCTGAAGGCCAAGGGCCATCCGGTCGGCGACTCGCTGTGCGCCGACGAGGACGTCGAGCTTGCAGGCAGGCTGCTGGGCGACGAGATGTCGGCCCGCGCGACGCTGCAGCTTCCCGCGGACCTGGTGATCGCCGACCGGTTCTCGGCCGACGCGGACGCGCGGGAGCTCGACGGGATCGATGTGCCCGAGGGGATGATGGGCCTTGACATCGGCCGGCGGACGGCCGAGGCGTACGCCGCCGAGATCGCCCGTGCGGGCACGGTCTTCTGGAACGGCCCGATGGGGGCGTTCGAGCTCGCCCCGTTTGCCGCCGGCACGCGGGCGGTCGCCGAGGCGGTCGCCGCCGCATCCGGCGTCACCGTCGTCGGCGGGGGAGACTCGGCCGCGGCGCTCGTGCAGTTCGGCTACGAGAACCGGGTCACCCACCTGTCGACGGGCGGCGGCGCGGCGCTGGAGCTGATCGAGGGGCGCGAGCTGCCCGGGGTGGTGGCGCTCTCATGACCGAGGCCTCAGGGCGAGTGCCGGTGATCGCCGGCAACTGGAAGATGCACAAGACCGTCGCCGACGCCGAGATGTTCATCGGCGGGCTGTTGCCGCGCGTGTCGACCGCGTCGGGAGTGGAGCTGGCGATCTGCCCGCCCTACACGGCGCTCGGCGCGATGGTCGATTCGACCCGCGGCTCGCAGGTGGCCGTGTGGGCTCAGAACATGCATCACGACGACTCCGGCGCGTACACCGGCGAGATCTCCGCGCCGATGCTCGTCGAGCTCGACGTCACCGGCGTGATCCTCGGTCACTCCGAGCGGCGACAGCTGTTCGGTGAGACCGACCGCGCGCTCGCGCTCAAGGTCCCGTCCGCCCTCGCGGCCGACCTCCAGGTGGTGCTCTGCGTCGGTGAGACCGAGGAGGAGCGGGAGAACGGCGACACCGAGCGCAAGCTGCGCCACCAGGTTCAGGAGGGGCTCTCGCGCGTCGATGAGGCACGCCTGGGCGACATCGTCATCGCCTACGAGCCGATCTGGGCGATCGGCACGGGCAAGGTGGCGACCGCCGAACAGGCGCAGGAGGCGATCGCGTTCGTGCGGGCGCTCGTCGCCGACCGCAGTCGTGAGCAGGCCAAGCGCACGCGCATCCTCTACGGCGGATCGGTGAAGCCCGACAACGCCGCCGAGCTCCTGGCGTGCCCGGACATCGACGGCGCACTGGTCGGCGGCGCGTCGCTCGATCCCGAGGCGTTCGCGGCGATCGTCGACGCCGCCTCGTCGTGAGCGGTCTGCCTGTCAAACGGGCGGTGCTCGTCGTGCTGGACGGCTGGGGGCTGGCGCCGGACGGCCCGGGCAACGCGGTCTCGCTTGCCCGGACGCCCGTGTTCGACGCGCTCTGGGACCGCTATCCGACGACGACGCTCACCGCCTGTGGCCGTGCGGTCGGCCTGCCCGACGGGCAGATGGGCAACTCCGAGGTCGGCCATCTCAATCTCGGCGCCGGCTCGGTCGTGATGCAGGACCTCACCCGGATCGACGCCGCCGTGGAGGATGGCGAGCTGGCGGGCAACGCCGCGCTGCGCGAGGCGTTCGGGGCGGCCGGCAGCGACGGTCGCGTGCATGTGATCGGACTCGTGTCCGATGGCGGCGTGCACTCGAGCATGGAGCACCTGCGCGCGCTGATCGCGATGGGGGCCGAGCTCGGCGTGTCAGACCTCGTGGTGCACGCGTTCACCGACGGTCGTGACACCTCGCCGACCGCCGGCGCGGGCTACCTCGAGCAGGTCGAGACCTGGATGGCCGACGCCGGCGTGGGCCGGATCGGCTCGGTGATCGGCCGGTACTACGCGATGGACCGTGACCGTCGCTGGGACCGTGTGGAGAAGGCCTACCGGCTGCTGGTGGGTGGCGAGGCCGATCACGTGACGGACTCAGGGGCGGCTGCCTGCCGCGATGCCTACTCGCGCGGGGAGACCGACGAGTTCATCACCGCCACCCGGGTGGGGGAGGAGGACTCCTCGATCCGTGCCGGAGACTCGGTGATCGGCCTGAACTTCCGCCCGGACAGGATGCGCGAGATCACGCTCGCGCTGTGCGACCCGGATTTCGCCGACTTCGACCGCGGCGACGCCCCGCTGGTCGAGCGCTACACGACGATGACCGAGTACGACGAGAGCTGGTCCTACCCGATCGCCTTTCCGCCCGCGCGGCCCGCGACCACGATCGGCGCGGTCGTGTCCGCCGGCGGCGGCCGCCAGCTGCACGTGGCGGAGACCGAGAAGTACCCGCACGTGACGTACTTCTTCAACGGCGGGGAGGAGACCCCCTACGACGGCGAGGTGCGCTCGCTGGTCGATTCCCCGCGCGACGTCCCCACCTACGACTACAAGCCCGAGATGTCGGCGCCCGAAGCGGCCGATGCGTTCGTCTCCGCCTGGCAGGCCGAGGACTTCCGCTTCGGGATCATCAATTTCGCCAACGCCGACATGGTCGGCCACACCGGCGTCATCCCGGCGGCGGTGAAGGCGGTCGAGACCGTCGACCGGTGCCTCGGCGAGGTCGTGGAGACCGTCCTCGCCAGCGGCGGCGCCCTGTTCATCACCGCCGACCACGGCAACGCCGATCACATGCTGGAGGACGACGGATCGCCCAACACGGCCCACTCGCTGAACCCCGTGCCGGTGATCGTGACCGTCGAGGGGGTCTCGTTGCGGGGTGGTGGGGCGTTGGCCGACGTCGCGCCGACGCTGCTGGAGATGCTCGGGGTGGAGCAGCCGGCCGAGATGACGGGGCGTTCGCTGATTTCCTGATCGGGTCGCACAGGTGCGCCCCGCACTCGGGCTGGTGCGGGTCGTCCGCGGGACGCAGCGGGGCATCTAACGCAACTCCTGGTTGCGTTTGATGCCCAGCTGGCTCCGGAGGCGGAACGTTTCGCACACTCACCGCGCCCGCGGAGGCTGTGCGGGTGATGTGGTGCGCCTCACGGAGAAGATCACCCAACCCGACGCGGACCCCGTCGCGAGTAGGCGAAAAGCGTCGCTCCAAAGTCCCCTTTGGTGCGAGGTCGTGCACACGGAGTGGGCCCGACCTCACTGCCAAAGGCATGACGGGGCGACGGTAGTCACAGCAGCGCCACCCACCCCCCACGGAGGCCATGGGACTGCGGGCGCTGCTTGACGGCCGGCGACACGGCATGCCACATCGCGAACCCAAGAACTCGAGAAAACTTGACACGGCTAGACTTAGGTTTCATACTCCGACCACAGGTAGTATCGGCCACCTTGAAAGGAACGACATGGCACTTATCCGCTGGGAGCCGGTCCCGATGAACCGGCTGTTCACCTCGCTCTTCGACACTCCGACCGGCATGACCCCGCCGGTGCGGCGGTTCGCCCCTGCGACCGACATCGTCGAGTCCGATACCCACTACATCCTGCGCGCCGATCTTCCCGGCGTCGCCGAGGAGGACCTGAGCCTCAAGCTTGACGGCGACGTGCTCACGATCGCCGGCGAGCGTCGCTCGCAGTCCGAGCAGCGCCAGGGCGGCTACGTCCGCTACGAGCGCAGCAGCGGCAGCTTCCGCCGCTCGGTCCGTCTGCCCGAGGGCGTTGACGGCGACGCGATCGAGGCGAACTTCGACCGCGGCGTGCTCGAGGTGTCCATCCCCAAGCCCGAGCGCGCCACCCCGCGTTCGATCGCGATCACCGTCGGCTCCGCGCCGAAGGCGATCGGCAGCTCCGAGCCGGCCGCAGCCGGTGATGACGCCCCGGCGCAGGACGGCGCCGAGACCCGCGAGCCCGCCGCCGCGTAGCGGCGACTCGCCACTCGCCAAGCGCAGTCCCCAGAAAAGCTCTCCTATCTCTGCCCGGGCCGGCGCAGCGCCGGCCCGGGCGGCGTCGCGTCCAGAGCGGCGATGCGACCGGGCCTTCAACGGGTAGTCCCTGACCAATGGCCGACCGCCTGCAACTCGTCCGTGACGTCTACACCGCATGGCGCACCGGCGACCGCGAGCTGATCGAGCGCGTGCTCGCCGACAGCTACACGTTCTCCTCGCAGCCGGACCCGAGCCTCGATCGAGCCGGCTACTTCGAGCGCTGCTGGCCGATGGCCGGCACCAACGCGGACAGCTTCGACTTCCTGCGGCTCGTGGAGGTCGGCGACGAGGTCCTGGTCACCTACGTCGGCACCCGCGCCGACGGCACGCGCTTCCAGAACACCGAGATCTTCGGGTTCGACGGCGACCGAGTGGCGCGAACCGAGGTGTACTTCGGCTGGGATCTCGCCTGACGTAACCGCATAAGCTCGGGCGGCGATGTTCGAGATCCGCACACGGGCCGCTGACAGCCGCGCTCGCACCGGGACGCTGCATCTGGCGCATGGCGACGTCCAGACCCCCGCGTTCGTCCCGCTCGCCACCCGCGGGGCGGTCAAGACGCTCGAGCCGCGGGACGTAGAGGCGCTCGGGTACGAGATGGTCCTGGGCAACACGTTCCACCTGCTGCTGTCGCCCGGGCCCGAGCGCGTCGCCGCGTTCGGCGGCCTCAACGAGATGATGCGCTGGTCGCGACCGATCATCACCGACTCCGGCGGCTTTCAGGTGTTCAGCATGGGCCACGGCGGCGTCGCGGACGAGATCAAGGGCCGCAATCGCCCGAGGACCGCAGGCTCCGCGCACGGGGAGAGCGGCGGAGCGATCATCGCAATCGAGGAGGAGGGGGTGCGCTTTCGCTCCTACGTCGACGGCGCCGAACGGTTCCTCGGTCCCGAGACCTCGATGGCCACCCAGGCCGCGCTGCACTCGGACATCGCGCTCGTGCTCGACGAATGCACGCCCTTCCATGCCGGCCGGGAGTACTGGGCGCGGTCGATGGAGCGCACCCACCGCTGGCTGGAGCGCTGCCTGAACTGGCACGAGGAGAACGGCCCGAGTGACCAGCTCGTCTACGGCATCGTCCAGGGCGGAACCGACCCGGAGCTGCGCACGATCTCGGTGCAGGCGATCGCCGAGAGCCGCGCCGGCGGCGTGGCGATCGGTGGCTCGCTCGGCCAGGACAAGACCGAGATGCACGCGGTCGTCGACCATGCCACCGCCGAGCTCGAGCGGTTCGCGCCCGACCGCCCGCGCCACCTGCTCGGGATCGGCGACATCGACGACCTGCTCGCGGGGGTACAGCAGGGAATCGACACATTCGACTGCGCCATGCCGACCCGCCTGGGCCGCCATGGCGTCGCCGTCGTGCCCGATCCCGGCCACCGCTGGCGGATGGATCTGTTCAAGGGCCGCTTCCGCGAGTCCCAGGACCCGATCCTGGAAGGTTGCCCCTGCCCGGCCTGCGCCCAGGGCTTCACGCGCGGCTACCTGCACTATCTGCTCCGTGCCCACGAGGTCACCGGATTGCGGCTGATCACCCAGCACAACCTGTCGTTCATCGCGCGACTGATGGCGGATCTGCGCGCCGCGATCGATGCCGGGGTGCTCGCCGATACCGTCGCCGCGATCCTCAGCGGCAGCGCCCCCTCAGGACTCGCGCTCGCGGCGTGACCCGCGCTCAGCGGGTGTTGTCGTGCACCAGCGAGCGCATCTGGCTGATCACCTGCTGAGCATCGTGACCGACGATGGTGCGCAGATGCAGGCCCTCGGTCGACCCCGAGCTGCCGATCACGAACGCGACCACGACGAGCACCGCGATGATCGCGATCAGCACGAGCGCCACCATCAGCCGCCGCAGGCCGCTGTGGGAGCGCGGTTGAGCCGCGGTCCCCTGCTCGACGCGGCGGGCCTGCGCGGACTGGCGCGGTGCACGCCCGGCGGGAACCTGCCGGGGCGGCGCCACGCGGCCACCACCACGGCCGTGCTCGGCGGTCTGGGGCGAGTCGGGACGAGCGACGCGCGTGGTGGACGTCGCTGGACGAGCGACGCGGGTTGCGCTCGTCGCGGCCGGCTGTGTGTGTGGAGAGCTGATTCCCTTGGCCGCGTCGCGCAGCTCGGCGGCGAATTGCATCGCTTCCCCGGGCCGGTCGCGCTGGTCGATCGCCAGCGCGCTCTGGACGGTCTCGGCGAGCGCGCGCGGCGCGGCGGGCACAAGCTCGTCGAGCGGGATCGGGCTCTCACGCTGCTGCTTGAGCGCGAGCTCCGACAGCGAGCTGGCCTCGTACGGGAGGCGCCCCGTGATCAGCTGATAGGTGACGACGCCGAGCGAGTAGAGGTCGGCCCGCGGGCCCGCCTCGTCGCCGCGGGCCTGCTCGGGTGAGAGGTAGGCGGCGGTACCGAGAACCGACCCGACCTGGGTGATCGAGGACTGGTCGGTCGCGCGGGCGATGCCGAAGTCGGCCAGCTTGACGACGTCCTGGTCGGACAGGAGCAGGTTGCCGGGCTTGACGTCGCGGTGGACGACACCGTTGCGGTGCGCGTAGTCGAGGCCGCGACAGGCCTGGATGATGATCCCGACCGTCTCCGCGACCCCGAGATGACCATGGTCGCGCAGCAGCTCGGCGCACGAGTTGCCGGCGACGTGCTCCATCACGATGAAGTGCCGGTGGCTTCCGGAGTCGAAACCGAAGTCGAAGACCTGCACGATGTTGGGGTGCACGAGCCGGGCTGCGGCGAGCGCCTCGCGCCGGAAGCGCGAGACGAACGTCGGATCGTCCGCGAGGTGCTCGGCGAGCAGCTTGATCGCGACATAGCGCTCCAGCCGACTGTCGAACGCCAGGTGGACCGTCGACATCCCGCCGACGCCCAGCCTGCCCTCGATCCTGTACCTGCCGGCGATGGTCTGCTCATTGGCCATCACTGAGAGCCCTGCCCGGTCAGGCCGGCGCCGCCACCGCCGCCGTTCCCGTTGCCGTTCCCATTGCCGTTGCCGTTGCCGTTGCCGTTCCCGGAGTGGGGGTGGACGAGGTCGTCGCCGGCGTCGTGGCCGGGGTCGAGCTCGTCGTGGGGGTGCTCTGCGTCGTCGGGACGCTCGAGGTCGTACTCGCCGCCGTGGTCGTGGTCGTCACGGCCGTGGAGGTGCTGGCGGTGGTCGTCGTCGAGCTCGTCGACGTGGTCTTGACGGGGTGCGCGCACTGCGTGAGGGCGGCCTGACTCACCGTCGAGGCACCGTGCCCGAGGTTCTGGACGAGCTTGGCGTTCGTCCCGGCCGAGAGGTTCTGCAGCGACGCGTCGAGCGCGCTCAGTGCGGACTTCGTGCGCGTGCACGAGTGTGCCCGGACGGCGCTTGAGACCGCGTTCAACGCGCTGGAGATCGTCCGACTCTCGCCCGCCGAGAGGAGGCCCTTGCCGCTGCCGCTCGATCCGCACGCCACCGCGAACGCGGCGGTCAAGCCGAGCACCGCGGCGAGCAGCGCGCGGGTGATGAAACGTCGAGAGGGAGCAGGCACTGCGGGCTGACTCTAGAACCTCGAACTCCGGGCCGAGTCGTCAGCAAGCGCACTCTCATTGGCCGTATTGCAGGCGTTCCGCGAGCGAGTCGGGCAGTCGTGCGGCGCGGATTGCAGCCGCCGCTCCGGCGATGTCGTACTCCACCCGGCGATGGGTGGCGGTCCATTCGGAGAGGTCCAACTCAAGCCAGGCGGCACGCGGGTCGCCATCGCGAGGCTGTCCCACGCTGCCGGGGTTGAGCAGCCACTCACCGTCGCCGATATCGAGCCCTTCTCCATCGGTCCGCGTTCCGCCGGTCGCCGCGACGCTGGGGAACCGCGCGAAGTAGAGGGCGACGTGCGAATGACCGATCAGCGACACCCGGCGTCCCTGCACGTCGAGGCAGAGCTCGGCCTGGAGGGGAGAGAGCACGTACTCCCAGACCGGATCGCGCGGGCTGGCGTGATAGAGCGCGACGTCATCCAGCACCGAAGCGGACTCCAGCCCGCGCAGGTAGTCAAGCGTGTCGGGCCGGATCGTCTCCTGAGTCCAGGTGGCGGCCAGAGCCGCGCCGCGCGAGAACTGCTCGAGGGGGATCGCCCCGGACACGCCCAGGTCGTGGTTGCCCGCCAGCGACACAGAGGTGTGCTCCCGCGCGAGGTCGACACAGGCGTCCGGCTCGGCACCGTAGCCGACCAGATCCCCCAGCGACCAGATGCGATCGAGGCCGCGCGCGGCGATCGCTTCGAGCACCGCTTCGAAGGCGTGCCGGTTGCCGTGGACGTCGGAAACGATCGCGATGCGCACCACTACAGTCTCGCGGGTGAGCGGACGGCACGGCATCCAGGTCCTCCGCGCGCTGCTGGTCACGAGCGTCGCGGCCGAGGCCGGACGCCGGGTTCTCAGCCCGCGCGCGCCCGTCACGGCGCCGGTTCCCGTCGACATCCACGACCACTTCTCAGCGCCGGAGATCGACCGCGGGCGCTCCTTCTCGCGCCCCCAGCGCCGGATCGGGCTGGCGCGCTCCACCGTGGCGACGGCGCTGCTCGTGAGGCTCGTCCGGCAGCCACCGGCGGGGCTCGCCCGGGGTCGCATCAACCCGGTGGGCGACACCGCGCTCGCCGCGGCGGCGCTGTCGCTCGCGTTCGCGGTTCCGGGGCTGCCACTGCGGGCGATCGCCCGGCGCCGCGCCGTCGCCGTCGGCCTCGATACGCAGTCCTGGGGCGGCTGGGCGGTCGATCTCGGCAAGGCGGCCGCGATCGAGACGCTGTTCAGCGCGGCGCTCGGCGGCGGGGTCGCCCGGCTCTCGGCGCGCTACCGCGAACGCTGGTGGCAGGCGGCGGCGCTGGCGATGGTCGCCATCGGCGCGCTCGCGGGCGGCCTCGCCCCGGTGGTCCTCGACCCGATCTTCAACGACTTCGAGCCGCTGCCGGAGGGCGAGACGCGGTCCGATGTGCTCGCGCTGGCCAACGCCGCAGGCGTCGAGGTCGGGGAGGTCTACGCGGTCGACGCGAGCCGCCGCACGACCGCCGCCAATGCCTATGTCACCGGCCTGGGGCCGACCAAGCGCGTGGTGCTCTACGACACGCTGCTGGATCGCTACGACCGCGACGAGGTGCGTCTGGTGGTGGCCCATGAGCTCGGGCACATGCGCCACCGCGACGTGATGCGTGGGGTCGCCTACGCCGCGATCCTCGCCGGCCCGCTGTGCTGGGCCACCCAGCAGGTGACCGCCGCGCTCGCCGGCACCGATCCGGGTGCGCCCGTCGACGCGGCCATGCTCCCCGCGCTCGGGCTGGCGGCCGCGATCGTCAGCGCACCGCTGTCGCCGATCGCGGCTGCGCTGTCACGCGCGATGGAGCGCCGTGCCGACGACTTCTCGCTCACCGTGGCGGGTGCGCCCGAGGCATTCATCTCGTTCGAGCGCCGGGCCTCGCTGCAGAATCTGTCCGATCTGGAGCCCGGTCGCATCGCCCGCGCGCTGGCCAGTCACCCGCCGGCGGTTGAGCGGATCGGCGCCGCGCTCGCGTTCTCCGAGCGCGGGTCGAACTAGTCGATCGCGCGCACCACGACGACGCAGTTCTGGCCGCCGAAGCCGAACGCGTTGGCGGCGGCGTTGCGGACGGTCGCCTGGCGGGCAACGTTCGGCACGTAGTCGAGGTCGCAATCGGGGTCGGGCGTCTCGAGGTTGATCGTCGGCGGCAGTACGCCGTCGCGGATCGCGTACAGGCAGGCCATCACCGACAGAGCCCCGGCGGCCCCGATGAGGTGGCCGACCATCGACTTCGGTGAGCTCGTCGGAACACCGTCGGCGGCGTCGCCGAGCGCCAGCCGGATCGCCTTGGTCTCGGCGACGTCGTTGGCCCGCGTCGCCGTGCCATGGGCGCACATGTAGTCCAGGTCGGTGGGATCGAGGCGTGCGTTGCGAAGCGCCTGGGAGATCGCCCGGGCGGCGTAGGTGCCGGTCGGCTCGGGCGCGGCCATGTGGAACGCGTCGGAGGTCAGCGACCCACCGGCGACCGTCCCGTAGGGCCTGGCGCCGCGCGCCGCGGCGTGCTCGGCGGACTCGACCACGAACACGACCGCCGCCTCGCCGAAGACGAAGCCGGTGCGCTCGAGGTCGAACGGACGGCTCACCGTCTCCGGCGCGGCGTCAGACTCCGACAGCGGCCCCATGAGCGACAGCGAGGCGAACATCGAGCGGCTGATGCCCGCGTCGGTTCCTCCGCAGATCACGACCTCGGCCTCGCCGGTCTGGATCAGCCGGCGTGCCTCCAGCAGCGCGTAGGTGCCGCTCGCGCAGGCGAGCGCGCTGGCGTTCACCGGACCGTGCACCCCGAGATCGATCGCGACCTCGCAGGCGGGCATGTTCGGGATCGCGGTGGAGATGAGGAAGGGGGAGAGCTCGCGCGGGCCCTGGTCGCGCATTCGCAGGATGTTCGACTCGATCTCGGGCCAGCCGCACACCGCGGAATTGATGACCACGCCGGTTGTCTCCGGCTCCGCGCGTGCGTCGAACCCGGCGTCGGCGACCGCCTCGCGGGCCGCGACGATCGCCAGCTGGGAGAAACGAGCGGTGCGCCGGAACTTCTTGGGGCCGAGGTGAGCCTCGGCGTCGAAGCCATGGATCTGACCGGCGACGTGGACCGGCACTCCCTCCATGTCGATGCCCTCGATCCGGGTGATCCCGGAGCGGCCGGCGACGAGCCCGGCCCAGCTGTCAGGGGCGTTCTGCGCAAGCGGCGTCAGCGCGCCGATGCCGGTGACGACTGGATCGCTCACGCGCGCTGAAGGAGCCCGGCAGCGGCGTCCCGCTGCGCCATCTCACGGACCTGGTAGTGCACTTTCTTGCCGGTCGCCGTCATCGGCAGCTCGTCCACGAACCGATAGAGCCGGGGACGCTTGAAGGCGGCGAGCATCGGATGATCCTTGCAGTACGCCTCCAGCGTCGCCGCGTCGAGCGATGTGTCGGAGGCGACCACGTAGGCGACGACGATCTCACCCCAGCGCTCGTCGGGCAGGCCGATGACGGCCGCGTCCCGTACCCCCGGATGCTCGGCGAGCACGGCCTCGACCTGCGTGGGATGGACGTTCTCCCCACCGGAGATGATCATGTCGTCCTTGCGGCCGACGATCGTCACGTACTCGTCCTCGTCCCAGGTGGCCAGGTCGCCGATGTACAGCCAGCCGTCGCGGAATCGCTCGGCCTGCTCGGTCGCGTTGTTGACGTACGCGTAGCCGGACTTCACCGAGCGCACCGCCACCTCACCGACCTCGGAGCCGTCCTTGGCGACGGTGTCGGTCGGAGCAGCGAGCCGATCGTCGTAGATGCGCACCACCGCCACGTCGTCGTCGGTGCAGGCGCGGCCGGCCGAGCCCGCGTGGTCAGGCAGATCGCCGGGGCGCAGGAACGTGTTCCAGAACGCCTCGGTCGTGCCGTAGCCGTTGAAGATCCGCGCGGTGAGCGTGCGCTGGTAGCGCAGACACGCCTCGCGGTCCAGCGGAGCGCCCATCGTCACGATCCCCTTGAGGCTGCTCAGGTCTCGCGGCGAGCTCTGCTGCTCGGTGGTGAGCATCGCGAGGTTCGTCGGGGCGCCGATCAGGAACGTGAGGCCATGCTCCTGGACCCAGTCCAGCACGGTGGCGGGGTCGAACTGGCGCAGCGCGACCGACTCGGCGCCCACGTAGAGGACCGGGTTGGGCCCCCCGGAATACAGGCCTCCGCGATGAAACCACGGCGTCATGTTGAGCGTGCGGTCCTGCGGCTCGAGCGGGAAGTGCATGATCACGTCGTGCGCTGAGAGCGTCTCGCTGAGGCTGCACAGTGACACGCCCTTGGGCATCCCGGTGGTCCCCGAGGTGTACAGGCGCGTCGTCTCGTCATAGATCGTCGTGCCGTCGGGAGGGTGGATGTCGGCGCCCGGGTCGCCCGTGTCGAGCAGTTCCTCGAAGGAGAACACCGGTGCAGTCGCCTCCCCGACGGCCGCGAGCAGCGATGGCTGGTGCTCGGCTCGGGTCAGCGCGTCTGCGGCGGTCCGCTCGAGTGCCTCGTCGAACACGAACCCACGCGGGCGTGAGTCGTCGAGCACATGCGCGATCTCGCCGGCGGAGAGGCGGAAGTTGATCGGCGTGGCGACGGCGCCCAGGCGCTGACACGCGACCCACAGCAGCGCGAACTCAGGGCCGTTGAACAGCGCGTAGACGACGCTCTCTCCCGGGGCGACCCCGTGGGCGCGGAGCGCGTCGGCCAGTCGGCCGGCGTCGCGCCAGAGCTCGGCGTAGGTCCAGGTGCGACCCGTGGCCGGGTCACGCAACGCGCCATTTCCGGCAAAGCGGTGGCTGTTGCGCTCGATTCCCGCCACGTAGGTGAAGCGATGCTCGAACACCTCGCGCAGCGTGGAGGCGTCGTACCGGTAGGCGGACGCGGTGCTCACGAGGCGGCGCTGAGGCGGGCGTTGACCTCGGCGAGCGACTCGTACTGGTCCAGCGCGTCGGGGCCGAGCGTGAGCATCAGGATCTCCGAGACGCCGATCGCTCGGTATTCGCTCAGTCTCTCCACGGCGCCGTCGATGCTATCCAGCACCGTCCAATGCTCGACCTTGTCCAGGCCCATGCGGTACTGGCCGCGGAGATGTGCGTCGGCGATGTCACGTGCTCGGCCTCGGTCCTCGTCGATGCGGATCAAGACGAGCAGTGCCGTGCGGGGCACGGGGCGGTCGTACTCGAGCGCGATCTCGGCCAGTTGCGCCGCGCGTTCGGCCACCTTGAACGGTGAGAGCCACATCGGCAACCAGACGTCGCCGACGCGCGCCGCCCGCCGCAGCGCGGGTTCGCCGCGGCCGCCGATGTACACGGGAGGCAGCGAGCCGACCGCGGGGCCGAGTGCGGGGGATCGGACGTTGACGGCCCGGCCGGTGTAATCGACCGGTCTGCCACTCAGCAGATCGGGGAGCACATCGAGCCCGTCGTCGAGCCGGGCGCCACGTTCGCGGACGTTGACCCCAGCGGCCTCGAACTCCTCGGGGAACTCCCCGCCGACCCCGACGCCGAGCCGCAGCCGGCCGGGACCGGCGAGATGCTCGATCGTCTGCAGCTGCTTGGCTGCCCACGCGGGCGCCCGGAGCCCGAGCAGCATGACGCTGAACCCCAGCCCGATTCGGTCGGTGACCGCCCCGGCGGCGGCGAGCGCGGCTGGCGCGTCGAGCCCCGGAGCCGGGCAGGCGAGGTGGTCACCCGCCCACAACGCGGCGAACTCCAGCTGCTCGGCCAGCCGCGCCGCCTCGATGATCGGCAGGCGGGCGCCGGTGCGAGTCGGGTCGAACGTGGGGAGCAGGACGCCGCAGACGGCGCCCTGTCCGGTGCCCTCAGGCAGTGCTCAGGCCTCGTCGTCGGTGTACTCGCCCGGGCTGCCGCCCGTGCCCGTGATACCGCCGCCGGGGCCGAACTCCGGCAGGTTCTTGATCCCCTCGCGGGTCTGCCATTTGGAGAAGTTGTCCTCCATCGCGTCGATCAGCTCTCGCATGAACTTCGGCGACAGGTTCAGGCGCGAGACGACCACTCCGGGGATCTCGGCGTCCTCCACCTCGTGGTCCACGCGCGCGAACGTGATCGTGAACTCATAATCGGAGTGGCTCACGTTCGCGAAGTTGGAGTAGTGGCCGGCCATGACCTCCGGCGCGAAATGGATGTTGATGTGGCGCTCTGGCTGATTCGGATCGCTCATATCGCCGTAGTATGCCCCCACCGTGCGGATCACCGTCGTCGCCGTGGGAAAGCTGCGTCCGCCCTTCGCCGATGACGTCCAGCACTATCAGAAGCTGCTCGCCGGCCACACCCGCCTGGAGCTGATCGAGGTCCGTGACGACGCCGCCGTGCCCCGCCGGATCCCCGAGCGGGCGTTCACCTCGCTGCTCGACGCGGGGGGCGAGGAGTTCGCCTCCGAGCGCTTCGCCGCGTGGGTGCAGGAGCGACGGGTGAGCGGCCGCGATCTGTGCTTTGTGGTCGGGGGCCCGTTCGGCGGTCTCCAGGTCGACCGCGCCGACCACTCGTTGTCCCTCGGCGAGATGACGCTGCCCCACCAGCTCGCGCGGGTTGTCCTGCTCGAGCAGCTGTACCGGGCCCACAAGATCATCGCCGGGGAGCCGTACCACTACTGATGGCCGAGCGGGGAAGGGTTCGAAAGCACGAGGAGGATGTCGAGCTCCGGCGCCGCGCCCTGGCCCAGCGTGATCGTTCCCGCCGCGAGCTGCACATGTTCACCCGGAGGCTCGCCGCGCTGCTGATCGCGCTGGCGGTGCTGGTGATCGCCGGATCGATCGCGTTCACGATCACCGACGGGGTGTCGGTCGGCTATGGCTTCGTCTGGACGCTCGACACGGTCACGACGCTCGGCTCGATCCAGGACCCGCATGCGACGGCTGGGCGAGTGGTCGTCGTCCTGCTGGAGATCCTCGGCATCGGTACGCTCTTCTACGGCCTGGCGACGGTCGCCGAGTTCTTCGTGACCGGCCAGTTCACCGGCCTGCTCGAGCAGCGACGCAACCAGCGCATGATCGACTCCTTCACCGACCACGTCATCGTCTGCGGCTTCGGCCGTGTCGGCCGCGCCGTGTCACGCGACCTGACGTCCGCCGGCGTGGCCCACGTGGCGATCGACTCCGAGCCGGCCAACCGCGAGACGGCCGAGTCGATGGGCGTCAGCTTCATCGAGAGCTACGCCGCCGACGACGAGGTGCTGCTCGAGGCCGGAATCGCCCGGGCGCGCGCGGTGATCGCCTGCGTCGACTCAGACGCCGACAACATCTTCATCGCGCTCACCGCGCGCGAGCTCGCGCCCGACGTGCTCATCGTGGCCCGGGCCTCCGCGGACGACTCCGAGAAGAAGCTTCTGCGCGCCGGTGCCGACCGGGTGATCTCGCCCTATAAGACATCTGGCTCGGAGATGGCGCGGACCGCGCTGCACCCACAGGTCGGCGGTGCCGTCCAGGTGGCCGACTACCGGATGGAGGAGATCGAGGTGCCGCATGCGTGTCGAGGGGTTGGTCAGTCGATCGAGACGGTGCGCGGGGAGACGCTGATCGTCGCGCTGCGGCGAACCGACGGCGGCCTGGAGCCCCAGCCGGCCCCCGAGCGCGTGATCGAGGCCGGCGACATGCTCGTGGCGATCGGTCGCCCGGAAGCGCTCGGCGCGCTCGAGGCGCAGTTCCAGCCCGCGGTTGCGGGGGCATCGTCGTGAGTGCGGACTCCGCGGATCCGCTCGCGGCGCTGCGGGAGGTCGTGACTCACGTGGCGATCGCCGCCCGCACCGGCGAGGCGGACCCGGTGGGAGCGCCGACGCCATCCGGCCTGCAGGTCGGGCGTCCCAAGCGGGCGGGCCAGGGCGACTACTCCACGAACGTGGCGATGCTGCTGGCACCCGCGCTCGGTGGCAAGCCGCGGGATATCGCCGAGACAGTCGGCGCGGCGCTGACCGCGCAGCTCGGCGAGGACCTCACCTCGTTCGAGGTCGCCGGACCGGGGTTCGTCAACCTGACCATGAGCGATGGCTGGTACCGGCGAGCGCTCAGCACCGTGCTCGCAGCTGGCCAGGCGTTCGGCGGTGGCGGCGCGGCACGCGCGGGAGGCGGCGAGCGGGTGCTGCTGGAGTTCGTCTCGGCCAACCCGACCGGTCCGATGGTGGCCGCCAACGGCCAGTCGGCGGCGTACGGCGACGCGCTCGGGAGGATCCTCGCCCACCACGGCCACGACGTCTCACGCGAGTACTACTTCAACGACGCGGGCGGGCAGATCACCCGGCTTGGCCAGTCGGTGGTCGCGCGGGCCCGCGGCGAGGATCCGCCCGAGGACGGCTACCAGGGCGAGTACGTCGTCGAGCTCGCTGCTCAGATCGACGGTGCGGCCGAGATGGATGCTCCGGCAGCGGGTACCGCGGCGGCCATGCTGCTGATCGAAGAGATCAAGCAGACGCTCGAACGCTACGGCGTGCACTTCGACCGATTCTTCTCCGAGCGAACGGTTCACGAGGGCTCGCCCTCCTACGTGGAGCGCGGGCTGGACCTGGTCGCCGGCGGCGGGCAGTCATACGAGTCCGACGGGGCGCTCTGGCTTCGCTCCACGGCATACGGCGACGACGCCGACCGGGTGCTCCGTCGCAGCGACGGCGAACCGACATATCTGGCCGGCGATCTCGGTTACCTGCTGGAGAAGATCGAGCGCGGCTACGACCGCCAGATCATCCCGGTCGGTTCCGATCACCATGGCTATGTGCCGCGCATGAAGGCCGCGTTCGCTGCGCTCGGCGGTGACCCCGACCGGCTCGAGATGCCGATCCTCCAGTTCGTCCACCTCGTCGAGGGCACCGAGCGGGCGGCATTCTCCAAGCGCCGCGGCGACTTCATCACGCTGGACGAGCTGACCGGTGAGATCGGCGTCGACGCGACCCGATTCTTCATGCTTCAGCGCTCCCACGACCGCACGGTCGACCTCGACCTGGACCTGGCGCGCAAGCAGTCCAGCGAGAACCCCGTCTACTACATCCAGTACGCGCATGCGCGCATCGTCACCATGCTCGGGCGGCTGGAGGCCGAGCGGGTCACCGCTGCGCTGCAGGGCGAAGGGTGGCGGACCGGGGAGGGGCTGCCGCTCGAGGAAGCCGAGCGCGCATTGATCCGTGCGCTTGCGCAGTTCCCCGACGAGATCGATGAAGCCGCCGAGCGGCGCGCCCCGCACCGGGTTGCGGCCTACGCGCTCGAGCTCGCCCAGCAGTTCACCGCGTTCTACCGCGACTGCAAGGTGATCGGAGCGCAGCCCGAATCGGTCGAGTCCTTCCGCATCGCGCTCTCGCAGGCGGCTCGCCAGGTGATCGCTCAGTCCCTGTTCCTGCTCGGAGTCAGCGCACCGGATTCGATGTAGGCGCGCTCACTCGCGGCGCGCGAGGTCCTCGGCGAGCCGCTCCTGATCGGCGTCGCTGAGCGCCGGCGCCGCCGGGCGCGGCCGGCGTTCCTGATCGGCGGCGCGGCGCCGCCATCGGGGGATCGTGTAGGCGAGCACGAACAGCCCGAGCACGATCACGGCGACCGGAACGATCACGATGAGGACCGCAAAGCCGTGCTTGGGTGGATTGGCGAGCACGGCCACCCCGTAGTTGGCGACCATCGCGCGCCTGATCTGGGCCATCGTGTCGCCCTTGGCGATCAGCGTGCGCAGCAGCGCGTTCTCCTGGTAGGCCTCGGCCGAGCGCGCCTCGTTGAGTGGCTCGTGGCAGATCGTGCAGTTGAACTGCTGCTGGGCCTGCGTGAAGGAGACCGTTCCGTGACGGGCGGCCCCCAGGGCAGGCGGCGCGGCGGTGACGGCTGCGAGCGCGAGCAGTGCGGCGAGCACAGGCGCGATCAGAGTCCGGATCGGCCGGCTGCGCACGCTCACGCCTGTCCGGAGATCAGGGGGAGCACCGTGTGCGTCAGCCACTTGTTCGAGACCCCGAGGCGCATGAGCGCCATGATCTTGCCCTGCGGGCTGATCAGGAACGACTCGGGCACGGCATAGGTCCCGAGGTTGTGGACGAAACTGCCGCTGAGGTCGCGCAGCACCGGCTCATGCAGTCCGTAATGGCGGTTGAACTGCTCGGTGGCGGAGACCGCGTCCTGGTAGGTGAGCCCGACCAGCAGCGCGTGATGGTGGGCGAGCACATGCTGCTCCTTGGCCATCAGCGGCGCCTCCGCATGACACGGCGCGCACCACGAGGCATAGACGTTCAGCAGCATCCAGCGGCCCTTGAACGACGCGAGCGAGGCGCTGCGATTGGTTCCGAGCAGCGGCAGGTCGTCCCGGTAGCCCGGCACCACCGGATAGTCGTGGCGCGCCACTCGCGAGTCGATCGAGGCCGTGTCCGGATGCGTCGAGACACCCCACGTGAGGAGCGCGATCAGGGCCACTGCTGCCACCAGCACCGCGCTCGGAATCACGAACTTCTTCATGGGCGAGTCGATGGTAGAGCGAGGCGGGTGGGGGAGGGCGCGCTTGGTCGGCGCGTTCGGGTCAGGGGCGTGACGGTCTGACGTGGGGCGGGGGACGGGCGTGGCCGGCGCCGGGGGGGCGGAGGCGGCCGGATGAGCGGGGCGAGGGCGGCGGCGGAGCCGCATGGGTTGGATCTCGCACGGGGGGCCGAGAGGGCGAGGAGGATGCCGCACGCGTGACCTCCGCGGACCGGGCGTGCGGCGGAAGTTCCGCCGGGCAGCAAAAGCCGGCACACGCCGTCGGCGACCGCGGCGTGTGGGGAAAATGCTGCGGTTTCGTGGCTCCGAGACCGTCCACAGCCGTCCTCCGGGCCGGCTGGCTCCGGACCGCTGGGCCGATCGACGCGTCCGGGTCCGTGCGCCTAGAATCGGTCGCTGCGTCGCGAACGTAGCTCAGTTGGTAGAGCGTCGGCTTCCCAAGCCGAAGGTCGCGGGTTCGAGGCCCGTCGTTCGCTCTCCGGTCGTTCGGCGCCGGCCACCGCCGAGTGTCCAAATCCTGACCAGATCGTTCAGCGACCGTACGGTCCTGCCGATGACCGGCCCATGACTCGGGTCCCTGCTCGCGCGGCCGATCTGGCCGGCGCCTTTCTCGCGCGGGCCGGACTGCTCGCGTGCCTGCTCGCCTTCTCGGCGCTCCTGGTGCCGGCCACCGCGCTCGCGGGAGTGGCCCCCACTGTCCATACCGGCGAGCACTACAACAACGCGAGCAACACCGAGACGGCCGTGAATCCGCAGGCCACGACGTCATCGCAGGAACTCGTCTTTGGCTGGATCAATCCGCGCGGTCTGTCCACCAGCTACTCGGTCGAATACGCGGCCTCGACTGACCTGTGGTGCACCTCCGGCGGGAGCTCCGGATCTCCGCAGACGACCTCGAGCAGTTCGGTCGGCTTCACGGACTCCAATCCGCACAACCTGAGCCTTGCGGTCCCCGGGCTCACGAGCGGGACCACGTATTGCGTGGCGCTGGCGGCCACCAACAGCGCCGGCACGACCGTCGGCAGCCAGGTCCCGTTCACGGCGGGACTGCCGACCGTCACCACGACCACCGCGGCCGCGACCGGCGTGCAGCAGGCCGCGGTCCAGGGCACGGTCGACCCGGCCACCCAGTCGACCACCTACTGGGTGGTCTGGGACCTCGCAACCTCCACCTGGTGCACGAGCAACGGGCTGAGCGGCTCGCCGAGCTACTTCACGACCGCGGGCACAACCCTCTCCCAGCAGGACGCCGTGGCGCACAACGTGACCGTCAACATCTCGGATCAGACCGCGTCCACCCCTCTGCAGTCGAATACCTCCTACTGCGCGGCCATCGCGGCGGCCAACCCATCGTCCACCACCGCGGGCGCGCAGGTCTTCGGGACGACCACCCCGGCGACGTTCACCACCGATCGAGCGGTCAAAACGACGTCCATCCAGTCGACGAGCGCGACCAGCGCCCAGCTGGCCGGCTCTGTCAACCCCGACGGCGTGAGCACGACCTACTTCGCCGCCTACGCGCCGGTCAGCTCCCCGTGGTGCCAGACCGACGAGGTCAGCGGCTCGCCCACGAACACGACGACGCCGCTGACGCTCAACGCCCAGGACGAGAGCCCGCACAACGTGACCGTGAACATCACCGGACTCACCACGGGCGAGAGCTACTGCGTCTCGCTCGAGTCCGACAACACCCCGATGGGGGTGTCCGATGGTGGCGAGCTTCCCGACCAGACTCTCAGTCCCCTGCCTGATCCGTTCACCGCCGGTCTGCCAACCGCCAGCACCTCAAACGTCAACCCGGATGCGCCGACGACCGCCGAGCTCGACGGAGTCGTCGGGCCATCCGGCCAGGCCACCACCTACTACGCGGTCTACGGCCTACAGAACTCGACGTGGTGCGCGAGCAACGGGACGACAGGCAGCCCCCTCCTTCTCCTCGACCCCCGTGACGCTGGCCCAGGCCGACAGTGGCGTCTACAACGTGAGCGTCGAGATGACGGGTCTGACCCCGGGTACTCAGTACTGCGTTGCGCTGGCCTCCCTCAACGGCTCCAACGCACAGAGTGGCTCGCCATCCCAGACGATCGGCGGCCCCCCGCAGGACTTCACCGCCGGCATCGCGCCCCACGCCAGCGACTCAGGGATCGTCGATCAGACCGCGACGAGGAGCGTCGTGTCGGGCTCGGCGAACGCCGAGGGACAGAGCACGACCTACCAGGTCGCATACGACACAGAGAACTCCCGGTGGTGCAACGGTCAGGCGGGCAGCCCGGCGGGTACGACGACCGGAGTGAGCCTGCCCTCCGCGGACACGAGCGACCAGCCCGTGACCGTCGTCCCTCACCGGCCTCACGAGCGGGACGACGTACTGCGAGGCGATCGTCGCCACCAATCAGAGCGGCTCGACGACCGGACCCAGTCGCAGTTCGTCGCAGGCCTGCCGTCCGCCGCCGTGTCGAGCTCGACCGCGAGCAGTGACACCTCCGAGACCCTCGTCGGCGCGGTCACTCCGACCACGCAGGCGACCAGCTACTACGTCGCGTACGACGCCGCGAGCACAGCGTGGTGCCAGAGCGGCGGCGGGGACCCGTCGGGTGCCACCTTCGCGACAGGTCACGTGGCGCTCGGGGCCATCGACAACCTCGCCCATACGGTCTCGGTGACGCTCACCGGACTCGCACCGGGCGAAAACTACTGCGCCGAGTTCGTCGCCCTCAACGATGCCAACCAGGTCGGGACCTACACCAGTCCCTCCGCGCAACTCCCGTTCACCGCGGGTTACCCGTTCACCGCGACGACCACGACGTTCGGGGGCGTGACAGACACGTCGGCGACCATCAACGGCACGGTGAACCCAGCCGGTCTCGCCACCTCCTACTGGGCCGCCTACGACCTCGCGAGCTCCCGTTGGTGCTCGTCGCAGGGGCATTCCGGCCTGCCGAACTACTCGAGCGCTCCGATCTCAGTCCCGCAGACGGATCGGCTCACCCACAGCGTCTCCGCAGCGGTGAGCGGGCTCCTCCCGGGAACGTCATACTGCGCCGCCATCTTCGCCCAGAATGACGAGGGCACCATCGCCGGCGCCCAGGTCAGCTTCACCACGGTGAGCGATGGCTCCGCAGCCACGCCCACCGGCACCGCCGCCCCCGCTGCTCCGACCGTTGGACCTCCGTCTCAGGTGGCGGTCCAGACGGTCTCGGTGACCTCGCCACGCGAGGCCACGCTCGTCGCGTCGATCAACCCGGGCGGGCAGAGCACGACCTACCACGCGGCCTATGCGCCGGCCAACAGTCCGTTCTGTGTGGGCGGAGGCACAGGCGCGGGCTCGAGCACAACCACAACCCAAACGCTCTCGGCCACCGATTCAAGCACCCATCACGTCACCGTCCAGATCGCCGGACTCGCTGCCGGAACGCGGTACTGCGCGCAGGTCGTCGCGGTGAACGCGTCAGGGACGACCGAGAGCGTGATCAAGGTGTTCACCACGATCACTGACCCGCGGCTGAGCGACCTGCGTCTGAGCCCCAAGGCATTCGTCACCCACGCCCCCGCAAACGTCAATCCTCCGGGCCGGTACTCACGTCTCCTTCCGGGACTCACAGGCGGGCAGCGTCACCTTCGTCGTCACAGCTCGTCGCCGCGGCCGCACGGTGGTCATCGGGCACTTCTCACGCACGGCGCATGGCGGCGCGGACAGCTTCACCTTCTCGGGCAAGATCGCCGGGAAATCGCTCCGCCGCGGCCAGTACGAGCTGGAGGCGACCGCGACCGATCGCTTCGGTCTCTCGAGCGCCGGCGTGAAGGTCGCATTCAAAGTTCTGTAGGTAGAGGCAACGGTCCTCGG
>CAVUUL010000006.1:0-726190 GCA_963744685.1 uncultured Solirubrobacteraceae bacterium
CCCGTGTACCAGGCCTTCGACAACGGCTCCGGGGTCGGCGCCGCGCTGGTCAAGGCCAACCACTACCAGGCGGTCAACCTGACCCTGCACGTCATCTACGGCCACCTCACCTGGATGGCGACCGACGAAGCCGGAGAGCTCCAACGCCGAGCTTCGTCGGCGTCGGCTTCGTCGACGCGTACGAGGCCACGGCCAACAACGTGGTGTTCGGCAGCAGCCGGTCGGCGGCGCTGCAGAACTACCTGACCCAGCTGTCGGGCGAGACCACGGCCAACGGCAGCGCCCCCGAGCAGGGCGGCCAGGTCCAGACCGTGACCGGCAAGATCGCGCAGGCCGGCGGGGACATCACCGGCGGGCAGAAGTACTGGTACATCACCCTGGCCGTGCCCGCGGCCACGTCTACGTCGGCACGGTCTCCTCGGTCGGTCCCTTCCCTCGTGCTGGCCCAGCCGGGCGACGCGGTGACGATCACCGTGCTTGACGTGGGGGTCCAGGAGTCCACCCGGACTATGCAATCGTTCACCGACACCCTGGTCGAGCTGTGGCCCGCGGGCTCGTGAGGTGACCGATCCCCTCAGAGGCCGCTGATGATCTCGGTCAGGTCGGAGCGGGCGCTCTCGCCGGCGACCAGGTAGGACAGGCCGAACCGGTCGCGGCGGGCGCGCAGGTCGCTCGGATCTGGGCGGCGCTGCCGACGAAGACGTCGGCATCCGCCAGACCGTCTCCGCGTCGAGGCCCGACCAGCCGCGCTGCGCGGATCAGTTCGTCGGTGGCGGCGCGCCGCCGGCCGGTGAGGATGAAGGTGCCGAGCGCGCTGAGCTCCAGCGCCGGGAACCGGTCACCGGCCGCCGCGCGGAGCACGGCGATCTCGGCGTCGAACGCCGCGGGCAGCCGGTCCGGCCGGGTCGTCGCTGTCCGTCGCGTTCCTGATCGGCGCGGGCAGCAGGCCGATGATGTCCGCGTACCGGGCGGCCAGCCGGAGCATGCGCGGCCCGCCCGCGCCGATCAGGAGCCGCGGGGAGCCGGCCGCGGCGCTCGGGGAGCACGTCGAGGTCGAGCCCGTCCACCTGGTACCAGGGGCCGGGTGGCGACCGGGGCGCCGGCGCGCAGGGCCCTGATGATGCCCAGCGATTCCTCCAGCCTCCGATGCGCCGCCCGGCCGGGTCGAAGCCGATCCGGGCGGCCGTCGTACTCGGGCTGGTACCAGCCGGCCCCCAGGCCGAGCTCGAACCGTCCCGCGGACACCAGGTGCAGGCTGGCGGCCTCGTGGGCGACGAGGGCGGGATGCCGGAAATCATTGGACAGGACCAGGGTGCCCAGCCGCAGGCGGGTCGGTCACCGCGGCCGCGGAGGCCAGGGCGGTGAACGGCGCCAACTGCTGGCCGAAGGCGCCCGCCGAGGTGGTCCCTGGATCAGCAGCGCGCCGATCCCGGCGTCCTCGAGCTGGCGGGCGTAGTCCAGCCACGCCCGCCCCACAAGGACCGATTCGCTGACTATCCCGAACCGCAGCCCCGTCATGGCATCCTCCCGCGCGCTCAGCCACGGTACCGGGGCCGAGCTCGCGCGGCGCTGGAGCGTGGCTGGGAAGTCCGGAACGCGCGGCCGGGCAGCCGCGGGCGGCGATGATGATCACCGCCAGGGTCCCGATGGCGGTGCCCGGGAGCAGCGGTCCCTGGATAGCCAACGAGATGACGATGGTCATCGCGACTCGCTCTCTTTTGTCGTTCGGGAAATCCGCGCCAGGCCAGCTGAAAAGCGCGGGAACTAACGATCTGGCCGCCAGGAAAATCCCGGGGCCGGGGGGACTCATCACCATAGTCGACTGTAGTCGATAAGGCATCGTCGCCTTAATTAGCGTTGAATATAAGCGGTTTCAGCGCTTAACTTGACGCTAAGAGCGACTATTCATCCGGAGACGTCCCGCCAGGCGCGGCTTGCCATGGCGCAGAATGCGGTAATCCGCTAGCCTGTGCGCCGAAGCTGAGCGCGGAGGAATTCGTGTCGGAGGATTGGGTCGGGGTTGCCGAGGCCATTACCGGCCGCATGCGCGAGCTTAAATTGAGCCAGCGTGATCTCGCGGTGCAATCGAACGTATCCGTGGCGACCATCCGGGAAATTCAGCGGCACCGGATCAGCCGGTGCCGGAATCCGCGGACCCTGGAGTCGCTCTCCAAAACACTGGGCTGGCCCCGGCAGCAGCTCGACGCCGTCCTCAACGGCCGCCTGCCGCAGGATCCGGCCGAGGCCCGCCGGGGACGACAGCCGACCTGAAGTCCCGGCTCGACGAGCTGGAGCAGCGCCTGAACATGATCGTCGACGTCGTTCACCGCATCGACGCCAAGATCGACATCATCATGGACCTCAAGCACGGGAGGCCAGGCACGAGGCCGCGGGCCGGGATGACCGCGAGCAGGGCACCGGGTACGGCGGAGGCGGCGGGAACCCCGGCCGGGGTTCCCGCCGCCCGTTCGGGGCCTAGTGGGCCGGGAAGCTGAACCAGTGCAGGCTCACGAACGGCGGATTACCGCCCGCTCCTGAGGAGAACTCCAGGTAGACGTCGTGGGTTCCGGTGACGGAGGAGATGTTGGCCGGGACGGTCTTCCAGGTCGACCAGCCGCCGGTATTACCGACCGCGAAGCTGCCCACCGGGGCGTTGGCCGGGTTGTCAAGCACCACCTCCACCAGGCCGCTCACGCCCGCCGCGGCGCCCGAGGCGACCCGGGCGTCGAATTGCGTCGAGCCCGAGCCGAAGTTGACGCCGCTGTATTTCAGGTACTCGCCGTTGGTCAGCTGGGCGACCTGGTTGGAGTCGACCCCGGCCGGATCGGTGTCCGTGGTGGTGGTTTTGCTGATGGTGCCCTGGCTGGCGCTGTAGCAGTCGGCGGAGATGTCCGCGGTGGCCGTGGTCGTGCACGACGTGCCGCCACCGCCGGTTCCGCCGCCTCCGCCCCCGCCGGCGGCCGCCTTGGAGTAGACGGCCACGTAGCCGACGCTCATGGCCGCGCCCGAACTGGTCGCGGCGACCGGGTCGAGCAGTTGCAGACGCCGTTCGGGAAGCCGCCGCCGATGGCCACGTCCAGCAGGATGAAGAACCCGTGGTCCACCGCGGCCTGCCAGGTCGACGTGCCGATCTGGGCCTCGGTCACCGTGTGGTAGACGGTCCCGTTGCAGCCAGGAGATGGACTCGGCGGCGGGTGTTGGTCCGGTCGATGATGATCGAGTAGGTGTTGAAGCCGGTCTGGCAGCCGGAGCAGGCGACAAGGCCGCTGCCGATCCCGTCGTCTCGTTGCACGGACCACCGGGGTCCACGCCGCAGTGCAGGGTGCCCGCGACCTCGGACAGCGCGTTGACGTCCTCCATGACGTCGATCTCGCCGACAGAGGGCCAGTTGGAGCAGGTCATGGTGCCTGAGGTGCCGGCCCCGCTGGCCCGGAAGCCCGCGCCGAGCATCCAGAACGCGGGCCAGTAGCCGAGCCCGCTGCCCGGGTTGGGCTGCTTGATCGAGGCGCTGACCTCCAGCTCGCCGCCGGCCGGGGCGGCGAAGCTGCTCGAGACGGTCTCGAGCGGCCCGAGGTCCAGGAGCCGCCGGAGTTCACCGGGGTGATGTTGAGGTGGCCGCTCCCGTCCTCGGAGACGTTCGCGGTCGAGTTCGTGTTGCGCTCGACCTCGCCGGTGCCCCAGTTGGCGGCGCAGCCGCTGCCGGTGTACTGGGTGCCCTGGTCGTAGGTCCAGCTTCCGTCCACGCCGGACCCGGCGGCTCCGGAGAAGGCATCGCTGAACGTGGTCGTCCAGCCGGCCGGCGGCGGCGGGACCGTGGTGGCGCTGGCGCCTCCCGCCGTCACCAGCATCGCCGCGGCCGGGACGAGCGCGGCGACCAGCACCACCGCCGCCCGCCGCGTGACCCTGCCCGCTACCCTGCCGCTTACACTGGCCGCGCCCCCTGTCCCCGACCCCGTCAGCCAGTCCAGATGTTTGCGCACGGCGCTGCTCCTTTCGGGTTTTACCGGTGAGTCCCCACTCCCGCTTGGGTGGTGTCCCTCCCCTGGCAGCCGCAGCTGGCCCGGATCATGACCCGGGTCGGCAGCACGTTCGTCTCGGGCGGCAGTGCCCGGTTCTCGATCCGGGCCAGCAGGCGCCGCGTCGCGCGGACGCCGAGCTCGCGCAGCGGCTGGCTCACCGTGGTCAGCGGCGGGTCGACCAGCCGGCTCGGGTACACGTCGTCGAACCCGGTCAGCGCCACGTCGCCCGGGAACCTGACGCCCGCGCGCTGGAACTCCCGCAGCGCGCCGATGGCCATCTGGTCGTTGGCGCACACCACGGCCTGCGGCAGCGGCCCGCGGGCGAGCAGCACGCGGGCCGCCTCGGTCCCGCTGCCTTCGGAGAAGTCGCCGTGCACGACCTGGTCGATGACGCAGCCCGGGCTGGCCAGCACCGCGTTCTCGAAGGCGGCCTGCCGGTCCCTGGCGTCCGGCGCGTCGGGCGGCCCGGTGACGAAGCAGAGCCGCTGGTACCCGTGCTGGCCGGCCAGGTGCGCCACCAGCGCGGTGATGCCGCCGGTGTTGTCGCGAGCACGACGTCGAGCCCGGTCTCGTCGCGCCTGCCCGCGATGACCGCGACCGGGATCCGCCCGGCCAGGCGGCGCAGGTCCGCGACCGCCATGACCTCCTCGGCCACCAGGAGCCCGTCGACCTTTCCGGACAGGGCCCGGACCCGCCGCTCGAACGGCTGGCCGCTGGAGCCGAACGTCAGCAGCAGGGAGTACTCGGTATCCCGCAGCACCGCCTCGGCCGCGTGGACGATCTGGTCGACGAACAGCAGGCTCTCGCGCTCGATGTCGATCTCGGCCTCGCCGCGCTCCAGGCCGACGAAGCCGATGATGTCCTTGCGGCGCAGGCTCAGCCCCTGGGCGGTGGCGTCGGGCACGAAGCCGAGCGCCTCGATCACGGCCTGCACGCGCTGGCGCGTCTCGGCCTGCACCAGGTGCGAGTCGCGCATGACGCGGGAGACCGTGGCCGTGGAGACTCCCGCCATCCGGGCCACGTCGTAAACCGTCGTCATCGACCTTATCGCCAGTCCTGATCTTGAAACCGCTTACATTGCCATCTAGCTGATGACGCTAAACAGTCGATGTAACCGGTGTCAAGACTCGGTCGAGCGCACGGTCCCGGCCGGGTCCGGGCCTGGAGCACGAGCTAGTACCTGCCCGGGACGCTTTGTCCGCGGTTTCGGGGGTAGGGCAGCCAAACCGCTGGAAAGGGGCCGGAGTTTCTGGGTGCTGAGGACGGGCCTGGGGCTGGGGTTAGCTGGCGCCGAGGCCGAGGAGGAGGCCGTCGGCGGCGACGGCTGGGGAACTGGTGATGAACATCGGACGCCGGCGGCGGGGGCGGTGATCGTCTGCAGGGTGCGGGCGCCGTCGAGGCTGCTGACGGTGCCGAGCAGCTGCCCTTCGGCGACCGTTTCGGCCGGGCTGGACGGCGGGCTCCCACCAGCCTTCGTCCTGGCAGCGCAGCCACAGGAAGCTGCTCCAGGTGGGCGGGCGGCCGGGCGGGGGCGGCGGCCGGCGGCGGGCCGGCCATGCCGAGCGCGGCCAGGATCCCGTCGAGCCCGCGGACGTGTGCTTCGACGGCGGCCCGCTCGACCAGGCCGCAGCCGCCGGCCTCGGCGATGATCGCGGGGATGCCGGCTGCGGCGGCGGCCGCGCTGGTGGAGCCGCCGACCGCGCGGCCGGGGCCCGGGCGCCTGGCGGATGACGTAGCCGAGCCCGTAGGCGGTGGCCAGCTCGCGGGCCCGGTCCTCGGCGGGGCCCGCGTCGTACAGCGCGAACGGCTCGAGCGCCTCGACCATGTCGCCGGCGTGCGCGTCCACCAGGGCATCGGAGCCCGCGATGAGCTGCGTAAACGCGTCGTATGCGAGCCGGTCGGCGAGCGTCCCGGCCGGGTCGCCGGGGAAGCAGCGGTTGAGGTTCTTGCCGTCGTCGGGAACGACGAACGGGCTGCGGGCGCGGAACGCCGGCAGGTTCAGCACCGGCACCGCGACGACGCGGCCGCGCAGTTCCGCTCCTCGAGCTGGCCGGCCCACTTCCGGACGCCGTCCATCGACGCGTACTCGCAGCCGTGCACGCCGGCGATGACGGTGAGCCGGGGGCCGTCCCCGGCGCCGGTCAGCTCGATGACGGGTACCTCCAGGCCGGCCAGCGTGAGCGCGTGACGGCGCGTGGTCGTGGGCATGCGTCGGTCCTCCTGGGCTTAGCGGCGGGGTACGGGCGGCGATCAGGGGCTCGGCGGCGGCGGCCACCCGGAGCAGGGCCGCGTCCGCGCCGCGGCGCGCCGGCCAGCTGCAGGCCGGCCGGGAGGGCGCCGGGGCCGGCGGGCACGGGCAGCGACACGGCCGGGTGGCCGGTCAGGTTGTACGGGCCGGTGAAGCGGCTCTCCCCGTGGTCCTCGCCGGTGCCGAACGGCGGGTCCTGCTCCGGGGCCTGGTAGCCGACGGTCGGGCCGGCCAGGACGTCGACGACCGCGAGGCTGGCCTCGACCGCGGCGGTGAGCTCGGCCTGCCGTTCGAGCGCGGCGGCGTAGCGGTCGTCGGTGACCGACGCGCCGTACGCGAGCAGCGCCCGGGTGCCCTCGGCGTAGCGGCTGGTGTCGCGGTCGCGGTGCACCAGGTACGCCTCCCGGGCCACGATCACGGCCAGGACGTCCTCCCAGGCGGGCAGTTCGGCCAGCCACGGCGCGGTCAGCTCGGTGACCTCGCCAGCCGGCCGCGGCCAGCGCGGCCAGCGCGCCGCGGACGGCGTCGCGGCACCGCGGGCGTGACCGACGGATCGTCCAGCTGGGCGGCGAGGACGCCGACCGTGAACGTCCGGCGGCGCCGGGGGCCGGCGGCTGGTGGGGGCGCGCGGGACCCGGCCAGGACGGCGAGCAGGTCGGCGGCGCCGGCCACGGTGGCGGTGAGGGTGCCCGCGTGGTCGCAGCTGGGCGAGAGGGGGAAGATCCCGTCGAGCGGGAGGAGGCCGTAGGTCGGCTTGAGGCCGACGACGCCGCAGTAGGCGGCCGGGATCCGGATCGAGCCGCCGGTGTCGGTGCCGAGGGCCAGGTCGCACACGCCCGCCGCGACCAGCGCGGCCGATCCGCCGGACGAGCCGCCCGAGGTGCGGGACGGGTCGCGGGGGTTGCGCGTGTCGCCCACCTCGGGGTGCGCGAACCCGGCCGCGTACTCCAGGCACTGGGTGGTGGCGAACACCTCGGCCCCGGCCGCGCGCAGGCGGCGGACCACGACCGCGTCGCCTGGGGCCGGGCGCGGGGTCGCTGGCCGGGCTGCCGCAGCGGGTCGGCACGCCGGCCACCGCGATGATGTCCTTGACGCCGACCGGGCGCCCGGCCAGCGGCCCGTCCGGAGCCCGGTCGGGCGCGCCGATGGCCGCGCAGACCGCGTTGAGCGGGCGGCCGAGCCGTTCGAGACGCTCGTAGCGCGGCCAGCAGGCCCAGGTTTTCCGCTGAGCACGAACGACGCCCCTGCTCGATGGCCGGTGACGAGCTCGACGACCCGCTGGTCCAGGGGGCCGCCGCGGTCCGGCGGGCCAGCACTTCCCTGGCCAGCGCGAGCAGCAGCGGCGCGTAATCCGGGTCGCCGAGGACGTCGGCGAGCGGCTGATCGCTGACCGAGGCGGCCGCCAGCAGCGCGTCACGCACCGGTGCGGCTGGCACGTAGCCCGCGATGTTCTCGGCCACCCAGGCGTCGGGGAAGGGGGGAGGGCGAGGAGCCTGGCTCGTTCGTCATCTTGGTTGTTCAACTCGCTTAGGCCACGCCGCTCCGTACGGCCGGGAGCATGACGACGTAGCGCACGGCGCGTAACGCTACAGCACGTAATCGAATCGCGAAACGTTACAAGACGGCCGCGGAGCGTAACAGCGGAGGTAAAACCTTCACTGCGGGCACCAATGCTCGGCTATTGCCAACCGGGCGATGACGGCGCCCGCGGCCGGGACGATGGTCTGTCGGAATGGCCGCGGACCAGCCGGACGGCGACCGCACCGCCGGGCGCCGGGCCGAGCACGAGGTAGCGCACGGCGCGTAACGCTACAGCATGTAATCGGATCGCGAAACGTTACGAGAGGGCCCGAAGCGTAACAACGGCGTAAAACCTTCACTGAGGCATCAATCTGGCTCTTGCCAACCGGCGATTTTCGCGCATCTTGGCTTAGACAAAGGTTTGTTCTTCCTTGCCGCCTGAAGCGCCCGCGGGGCAGGCCGCCGGCCGGCATCCCAGGCTGACCCCGGACACTGCAGGGAGTTACCGTGAAGCACCGGACCACCACAGCGATAACCCTGATCGCGGTCAGCGCGCTCGCGGCCCTGACCGGCTGCGGGGGCTCTTCAGGCTCGGGCTCGGGCTCGGGCGCGGCGGGCCGCCGCCAGCGGCACGCCGGTCAAGGGCGGCAACCTGGTCATCGCCCGGACCGCCGACTCGCAGTCGATGAACAACACGACCGTGTTCGACAACGAGTCGATCTGGGTCTTCGAGCAGATCTTCCAGACCCTGTACACGGTGACGCCGAACGGCAAGGGCGTCCAGCCGGAGCTGGCCACCAGCTACAAGGTCTCGGCGGACAAGAAGACCTACACGTTCACCCTGCGGTCCGGGGGTGAAGTTCTCCACCGGCCAGCCGATGACCTCCGCCGACGTGAAGTTCTCGCTCGACCAGGCGCGCGCGGCCGCCAAGGGCTGGGGCTACATCGACACGGCGATCAAGTCGGTCGAGGCGCCCTCGCCGTCCACGGTCGTGGTCAACCTGAAGTACCCGTGGGCGCCGCTGCTGGCCGACCTGTCGCTGTTCTCCAACGGGATCGTGCCCGCCAACTACGGCGGCAAGACCGAGACCGAGTTCTACAACGCCCCGGTCGGCACCGGGCCGTTCAAGTGGGGCTTCTGGCACAAGGGCAGCGCGCTCAAGCTGGTCACGCAACACCAACTACTGGGAACCAGGCAAGCCGTACCTCAACAGCGTGACCTGGACCGACGTGCCTAGCGACAACACCCGGGAACTGCAGCTCAAGGGCGGCCAGGCCCAGGTGGACGAGTTCCCGGCCTGGTCCACGGTGGCCAGCCTGAAGACCACGCCGAACGTCACCATGAACCTGTTCAACTCGACCAGGACCGACTACCTGGCCTTCAACGAGACCGTGAAGCCGTTCCAGGACGTGCACGTGCGCCGGGCGATCTCGCTCGCCGTCAACCGGGCCGCGCTGGTCAAGGCGGTGCTGTTCGGCAACGGCAAGCCGGCCAACTCGATCTTCCCGCCGCAGGTGCCCTACTACCAGGCGGCCACCCAGGGGCTGCAGTACGACCTGACCGCGGCCAAGGCCGAGATGGCCAAGTCCAGCGTGCCGAGCGGCTTCTCCACGACGATCCTGGTGCCCTCGGGCTTCTCCGACGACGTGACCATCGCCACGATCCTGCAGTCCGAGCTCAAGCCCCTCGGCATCAACCTGAAGATCCAGCAACTCGACCCGAACACGGTGTACACGAACCAGCAGAGCCTCAAGTACGACATGACGCTGACCTACTGGACCATGGACATCCCCGACCCCGACGAGCTGGCCACCTTCGCCGTCGACCCGAGCTCGGGCGCCAAGTCCTTCTATACCAACTACAACAACCCGACCGTGGTCAAGGACACGCACGACGCGGAGCAGACCCTGGCCACCTCGGCCCGGCAGGACCTGTACAACACGGTCCAGTCGGACTCGGCGGCCGACGCGTTCATGGCGTTCCTGTACTACTCCCCCTACGCCTACGCCACCACCTCCAGCGTGCACGGCTTCTACGTCACGCCGCTCGGCAACTACCACCTGGAGAACGTCTGGATGAGTAAGTAGGGCCGGGCCCGTAGCGGGAGGCAGACAGATGGGACGAACGGGGTTCGTGGTCCAGCGGCTGCTGCTCCTGGTGCCGGTGGCCGTCGGGGTAACGATCATCGTCTTCTTCATGGTCCACCTGATCCCCGGTGACCCGGCGGCGACGATCCTCGGCATCCACGCGACCCCGAAGGCGATCGCCCTGCTGCACCAGCAGTGGGGCCTGAACCGGCCGCTGCCCAGCCAGTACTGGCTGTTCATGGACCGGCTCTTCCACGGCAACCTGGGCCAGAGCCTGTACTACGGCGGCCCGGTGTCCAGCCTGATCTGGAGCCACCTGCCGCCGACGCTGTGGCTGCTCGCCTACGCGGTCGTGCTCACCGTGCTGATCAGCGTGCCGCTGGCGGCGCTGGCGGCCAGCCGGCGGGACGGGATCCGTGACCACGTGGTCCGGGCCGTCCCGCTGGTCGGCCTGGGCATGCCCCAGTTCTGGCTGGGGTTCCTGCTGATCTACGGGTTCGCCATCTCGCTGCGCCTGTTCCCGGTCAGCGGGTACGGCACCGGCTTCACCGGGCACCTGCAGTCGATGTTCCTGCCCGGCCTGACGGTCGCGTTCGCGCTCACCCCGGTGGTCATCCGCAGCCTGCGGGCCAGCATGCTCAACGTGCTCAGGCCGAGTACATCGTCACGGCCAGATCCAAGGGGGTTCCGCCGCACCGGCTGTTCCTGCGGCACGTGCTGCGGAACGCCGTCATCCCGGCGGTCACCGTGCTGGCCATCAACATCGGCTTCCTGATCGGGGCGACCGTCATCATCGAGCAGATATTCGCGGTTCCCGGGATCGGCCAGCTGATGATCAACTCGATCTTCCAGCGGGACTTCCCGGTCGTGCAGGGGGTCACCCTGGTGTTCGGGGTGATGGTGGTGCTGGTCAACCTGCTGGCCGACCTGTCCTACGCGGCTCTCGACCCACGGGTGAGGTTTGACCGATGACGACGATCGCGGTCGCGCGGACGCGGACGCGAGCACGGCGCCGGGCGCAGCGGCGGGCCGACCGCCGCTGGTACCGGCAGCCGGCCCTGATGGCCGGGATCGTGATCCTGGTGATCCTGGTCGGCATGGCCCTGGCCGCGCCGCTGATCACCTCGTACAACCCCAATGCCCAGAACCTCACCGACTCGCTGCTCGGGCCGGGCGGCAAGCACCTGCTCGGCACCGACCAGCTGGGCCGGGATACCTTCACCCGGCTGCTCTACGGGCTGCGGCTCGACCTGCGGATCGCGTTCATCGCGGTGCTGTTCCCGTTCGTGCTCGGCACCGTGCTTGGCACGCTGGCCGGGTACTTCGGCGGCTGGGTGGACGCGATCATCATGCGGCTGGTCGACATCGTGCTGGCGTTCCCGTTCTACGTGCTCGTCATCGCCCTGGTCTTCGTGCTCGGCCCGGGCGAGCGCAGCATCTACATCGCGATCACGGCCGTGGGCTGGGTCTCCTACGCGCGGATCATCCGCGGCGAGATCCTGGTGGCCAAGCGGCAGGACTACGTGACCGCCGCCCGTTCCGGCGGGCTGTCCAACCTGCGCATCATGGCCGGCACCTGCTGCCCAACGTGATCACCCAGGCGTTCATCTACGCCATGTCCGACATCGTCCAGGACATCCTGGCCATCGTGACGCTCGGGTACTTCGGCCTGGGCATCCCGCCGCCCACGGCCGACCTCGGGTCGATGATCAACGACGGGCAGAACTTCCTGTCCACCCACTGGCAGCTGACCACCATCCCGGGCCTGGTCGTGGTGGCCGTCGGGCTGGGGCTTTCGCTGGTCGGCGACGGGCTGGCGGACCTGCTGCGCGCCGAATCTGTCGCCCCGGTTGCGCCGCGAAGCTGCGACAGCCCCGGAGGGTCTACCTGAGGAACGTTGCGATCGCCCGCGTGAGCTCGCTGCCGGGGTTGGACAGCTCGAGCACCGCGTCGAAGTGATCGTCGCTGCCGAGGGCCAGCGGCCGCGCGTCGATCCCCGCGGCGCGGCAGTGGTCGATGTACGCGAGTGACTGCCTGGCGAACTCGCCTGTCTCGCCCCCGCCCCACGCGACGATCCGGGGCGGTCGCCAGGGCGCGGGATCGGGCCTGATGTCGTGCAGCAGCGGGCTCTGGGTCTCGATGGTGCGCCGGCTGAGCTGCAGCGCCGGGGCGAGGTAGGAGTACGCCAGCGGCCGCAGGTCGAAGACACCGCTCAGCGGGACGCCGCCCTTGACGAGATCCGAAGGCAGGCCGTACGCGCCAGCCCAGTCGGTCGCCAGCACCATCGCGGCCTGGTGGCCGCCCGCGGAGTGACCGGTGACGTAGATCCGGTCGGGGTCCCCACCCCAGCCGGCAGCGTTGGCGTGCACCCAGGAGAGCGCGGCACGGCTCTGGCGGGTGATCTCGTCGATCGCCACCAGCGGGGCGAGCGCGTAGTTGGTGACCACGACATCGATCCCGTGGCCGAGCGGTCCGGCGGCGACCAGCGACCAATCCTCCGCCGACCCGGCACGCCAGTAGCCGCCGTGGATGAAGACCAGCACCGGCCGCGGGCTCGCCGCGTCGGGCTCGCCGGCGCAGAACAGGTCGAGGTACTCCGCGCGCGTCGGCCCGAAGCGGACTCCGAGCCGCGCGGTGGGATGCGCGTGGCGAAGCTGTGCCGAGCGCGCCTCCATCCGCGCCTCGAGCGTGGCGAGATCCGGGCGCAGCGCGCCCACGTTGTACTCGGAGTCGATCTCGGCCTGGGTGGCGAAGCCGCGGTAGAGCACCGTCCCGGCTCCGTCTCGCGGTTCAGTCGGCGGCCGGGACGATCTCGTCCAGGCGCCCGACGATCTCGTGCGCGTGGCGGACGAACGGTTCGTAGTCGAAGATCGCCCGCAGGTCGAGCCCGGCGCCCGCCTCATCGGTGACGAGCAGATCGCGCATCGGAGTGCGCTTGTCGAGCGCCCGTTGTGCGAGGCGCTGCACGATCCGGTAGGCGTCGTCGCGCGTGGAGCCGCCCGCGACGAGCGCCAGAAGCACGCGCTGGGAGAACAGCGCACCGTGGGTGAGCTCGAGGTTCTCGCGCATCCGCTCGGGGTCGACGACCATCCCGGTGATGAGGCCGAGCATCCGGCGTTGCATGTGATCGAGCAGCGTGGTCGCGTCGGGCAGCGCGATGCGCTCGACCGAGGAATGCGAGATGTCGCGCTCGTGCCAGAGCGCGACGTCCTCCAGACCGGCGCTCGCGTAGCCGCGCAGCAGCCGGGCGAGGCCGGTGATCTGCTCGGACTTGATGGGATTGCGCTTGTGGGGCATCGCGCTCGAGCCCTTCTGCCCGGCCCGGAACGGCTCACGCACCTCGGAGACCTCGGTGCGGGCGAGGTGGCGCAGCTCGGTGGCCAGGCGCTCCAGGCCCGCGCCGGCGAGCGCGATCGCCTCCAGCAGCTCGGCGTGGCGGTCGCGGGCGACGACCTGGGTGGAGACCGGCTCGCGCTGCAACCCCAGTCGTTCGAGCACGCGCTGCTCGAAGTCGGGCGACGTGGCCGAGTAGGTCCCGACCGCACCGCTCACCGCGCCGACCTGCGCCTGCGCGAACGCGCGCTCCAACCGGACGCGATTGCGCTCGGCCTCGAATGCGAACCCGGCGAGCTTGATGCCAAACGTGGTCGGCTCGGCGTGGATGCCGTGGGTGCGCCCGACGCACAGGGTGTCGACATGCGCACGCGCCTGAGCGGCCAGCTCGGCGACCAGCCGCGCGGAGTCGGGAAGGATGAGCTCTCCGACCTGGCGTAACTGCAACGCCAGGCCGGTGTCCAGCACATCGGAGGAGGTGAGGCCGTAGTGGATCCAGCGGCCGGCCGGCCCGGCGGACTGCGACAGGACGTCCACGAACGCCGCCGTGTCGTGGTCGGTGACGCGCTCGCGCTCGTCGATCGCCTCGACGGTGAATGTCGCCCTGCGGATCGCGGTCAGCTCGGCAGCGGTCGGGCCCTCCATCTCCTCACATGCCGCCACCTCGACGCGACGCATCGCCTCGAACCGCCCGTGGTCTGACCACGCGTCGGCGAGCTCGGAGCGGGTGTAGCGCGCGATCACCGGGGATGGCTACGCGGCGCGGACGCTCGAGGCGCCCACCGTGCCGGCGACCGCGGTCAACGACGCGGCGGCCTCCGCGGCCCCACCCGGGGTGGTGCGGGCGGCGTGCAGGATCGTGTCCAGCAGCCCCGGGAAGCGGGCGTCGAGATCGACGCGGCGCAGTGTGTTCAGCCGGGTCGTGCCCTGCTGGCGCTGCTTGATCACGCCGGCCTCGCGCAGCACCTTGAAGTGGTGCGTGCAGGTCGACTTGGTGACCGGGAGCGCGAAGCTCCCGCACGTGCACTCGACCTCGCCCTGGGCGAGCTCGGCGACGATCTGGAGCCGGACGGGGTCCGACAGTGCGTGGAGGACCGCGCCGAGCTCCAGCTGCTCGGGGTCGGGATGGACGATCTGCTCAGTATTCGATGTCATTGCGCCCCTCACTATAGGAACAGCTTCCCGCTTGTACGACAACAGTCGAACTAACTGATATCGTACGGCGTCCATCGTACAACGGCTTACTGGAGTTCACAATGAGCAAGTCCGTATCCAACCCCATCAGCCGCCCATCCTCAAACGTCGTCCGCATCCGCCACGGATTGGCCGCGGTCGTCGCGCAGTACATCCAGGATCTCACGCGGGAGCCCGCGACCGCCTGAGCGGTCAAGTCGCCAGGATCCTCGCCGCCAGGATGGCGGCTCCGGTCGCGTCATCGAGCGCGACCCACGCGACCGGCTCGGAGCCGGTCGCGCCGCCGCCGGAGAGCAGCGCATCGAGCCCGCCGGACCTCGCGCCCTGGCTGGTCAGGGGGACGCCGATCACCGGCAGCTCCGTACGCGCGGTGATCATCGAGGCCAAGCGAGCCTGCGGCCCCGCTCCGGCGATGATCACGCGGATGCCGCGCAGCTGGGCGTTCTCGGTGTAGTCCGCGACCGCGCGAGGCTCCTCGGTGGCCGACATGACGCGCACCTCGGACGTGATCCCGCGGTTCTGCAGCTCGGTCTCGGCGCGCTCGAGGGTGAGCAGGTCCTCGCGCTCGGCGACGACGATCGCGACGCGCGGAGCGTCGACGTCGATCTGCTCGATCTCGGCAGCGGTCTGCTCGAGCGTCTCAGGGACCGGCTCGGCGGGCTCGGCGGAATCGGGGACCGCGGTGAGCGGTGCCGGAGTGCTCGTGCCCGGAACCGGATCGTCGATCATCGGGTGGCCCGCAGCGCGATGTCCGAGCGCATCTGCCGGCCGTCGAACTCGATCTGCTCGGCGGCGGCGTACGCCCCGGCGCGCGCCGAACCGGCGTTCTCGCCGAGCGCGGTGACGCTCACCACGCGGCCACCCGCCGTCACGATCGCACCGTCCGGCGCGGCAGCGGTCCCCGCGTGGGTGACCTCGACCTGCGCGCCGAGCGCATCCAGGCCGCTGATCGGGTCGCCGTTGCGCGAGGACTCGGGATATCCCGCGGAGGCGAGCACGACGGTGACCGCGATGCGCGGATCCCACTCCAGGCCTCGAGCCTGATCCTCGGAGAGGCCGCCGGACCGGGTTGCCGCATACATCAGCGCGAGCAGGTCGCTGCGCAGCCGGGGCAGGATCGCCTGCGTCTCGGGGTCGCCGAAGCGGACGTTGAACTCGAGCACCCTCGGCCCGGCCGCGGTCATCATCAACCCGGCGTAGAGCACGCCGTGGAACGGGATGCCGCGGCGGGCGAGCTCGTCGAGCACCGGCTGGTGAACGGCCGCGCAGAGCTCGCGTGCCCGCTCGGCGCCGACCCCGGGCACCGGCGAGTAGGAACCCATCCCCCCCGTGTTGGGCCCCTCGTCGCCGTCGAAGATGCGCTTGTAGTCCTGGGCTGACGCGAGCGGAAGCGCCGTCTCGCCATCGCAGAGCGCAAGCAGCGAGAGCTCTTCCCCGTCCAGGTACTCCTCGACGACGACCTGCTGGGTGCCGAAGCGACGAGCGACGAGCAGATCCTCAAGTGCACCGCGGGCCTGTGCCTCGTCGGCCGCGATGATCACGCCCTTGCCCGCCGCCAGGCCGTCGGCCTTGATGACGACCGGATAGCGCTGCACGGCGGCCAGGCCGGCCTCCGGGTCGCTGACCACCGAGTACGCGGCGGTCGGCACCCCGGCGGCGATCATCACCTCCTTGCAGAACGCCTTGGACCCCTCCAGCCGAGCCCCCGCGCGACCGGGGCCGAAGCACGGGATACCGGCGGCGGTCAGCGCGTCGGCGACGCCGGCGACCAGTGGAGCTTCGGGTCCGACGACGACCAGCGAGACCGAACGCTCCTGCGCGAGCGCGCAGACCGCCTCGGGGTCACACGGGTCGAGCGTCGCGATCACCTCCACCTCACGGGCGATCCCCGCGTTACCCGGAGCGCACAGCAGCCGCGGCTGCTGCGGCGAGCGCGCCAGCGCACGGAGTATCGCGTGCTCGCGGGCCCCGCCGCCGAGCACCAGCACGGTGGGGGCCGCTGTCAACTACATCGCCCCGATGAAGTCATCGATCGGGATCGCGGTGAGCGTCTCGTAGCGGCTGGTGCCGCGGGAGCCGAGTTCGAGCGAGACCCGTGCGATCGCCTCCGCGGAGTCGGCCTCGATCACGTTGACGAAGTCGTACTCGCCGAGCGTCGCCCACTGCGCGGTGACGGTCGCACCCAGCGATTCGATCTCCCGGTTGACCTCGCGGATCCGCCCCGGGTTGTTCTTGATCGTCTGGACTCCCTCGGGAGTCAGCTTGGTGAGCATGATGTAGGTCGGCATCTTGGTGCGGACTCCCTCCTCGCTGTCAGGTCCGTTGTACCCGATCGCGAGGTCGGTCGCCTTCGGCAGCGGTGGCGGGCGTTCCCGGTCGTCGGTTAAACCTCCGCAGCTTTCCGCCGATAGTCAGGATCGTGGCCATCCGAACTACTTCCCGGCGTATCGCCGAAAGCGAATTCACCTGGATCGGCGGAGCATTCGTCGTCCTCGTGCTCCTCGCCTACCTCGTGCTCCATTCAACGATGACGGGGACATTCGACCGTCTCGAGGCCCATCAGGCCCGCAGTCAGGCCGCGCGGGTCGCCACCACGCTCGGTTACGAGCGGACCCTGGCGGCCAACATCATCTCCACCGAGGCCGAGTGGGACGCGATGGATGCCGCGATTCGCAACGGTGGCAAGGTCCCGATGAGCTCGCTGCTGCCCGCGTATCAGATGCGCGGCTTCGGGTTGAGCGCCGTGATCGGCGTCAACGACCACGGCAAGGTGGTCAGTGGCGGCCCGATCTCCTCCAACGGCAAGCGCTACCTGCCGGTGTCGCCGAGCCTGGCGGCCGCCCTCTCACACCGGCCGGTGCTGATCAACCCGTCGGACAAGCCCGGCACGGTCGCCTGCGGGGTGCTCAGCGCGGGGACAACACACGACATCTTCTGCTCGGCGGCTGTCGAGCACACGAGTGGCGCCGGACCGATCGTCGGGACGCTCGTCGGTCTGAAGTCCCTAGACGCCGCCGGAGCGCGCGCGCTCGGCAAGCGCGCCGGCCTCGCGGTCTCGGTGGCACGATCAGCCGTCAGCGGACGCTCGACCCCGCTGGCGAGCGCGTTCGGCACCCTCCACGTGCAGACCCGCCAGACCGGGCCCCGTCGCATCGACCTGATCGTCACCGCATCGTCGGTGCAGGGCGGAACCCCCCTGCGCCTGGTCGTCACCTTCCCGCGCCCGATTCACCAGGCGGCGCTGTCGAGCACCACTCGGATCGCGCTCATCGTCGGCGTGCTGGGCCTGCTGCTGCTGCTCGTCTCGATCCTGGCCCAGCAGACCGCGATCCGCCGCCGCAACGGCGCCTTCCGGCGCGCGGTCGGCGAAGCGGCAGCGGTCGGCAGCGAGGTGCAGGCTCCGTCGCGAGACCTCGCGCCGCTGGCCGCCAGCGTCAACGAGCTGCTTGCCGAGATGGCCGCCCGCCAGGACGCCGCCGAGCGCGATCGCGCCGACGCCGCCGCCAGCGAGGCGCAGGCCGAGGCACGTCGCGCCGCCGAGCGCGATGCCGACGCCAAGGCCGCCGTGGCCGCCGACGCGCGCCGCGCCGCCGAGCTCGCCGAGCTCGAGGAGGAGGCGGAGCGTGACCGCCGGCAGGCCGCAGCCGAGGCCGCGCAGGCCTCCGCCGAGGCCACGCGCGAGGCGCGCCGTCGCAGCACCGCGGCCGCGCACGGAGCGCTCGAGGAGATCGAGCAGTCGTTCGCCGACCTCGCTCGCTCCAGCGACACGATTGACGCGATCGCCGCAGAGACCGTCGAGGCGGCAGGCGTAGCACGGACCCGCGTCGCGGAGGCGGTCGAGTCCAGCCTGGCGCTACAGCGGACCACCGAGGCCGCCGCCGACGTCACCCGGGAGATCTCCGCGGTCGCGCGCCGCACGCGCCTGCTGGCCCTCAACGCATCGATCGAGGCGGCCCGCGCCGGCGAGCAGGGCCGCGGCTTCGCGGTCGTCGCCGCCGACGTCGGATCACTTGCCGACGAGGCCGGCCTGGCCGCCGAGCGCGTGCTCGGGCATATGGCTCAGGTCGGCGAGCATGGCGCATCGGTCGTCGAGGCGGTCCAGCAGACGAGCGAGACGCTCGCCACCGTCGACGATGCGACGCACCGCATCGAGCAGACGGTCGTCGAGCAGCGCGACGCCACCCGTCAGAGCGAGGCGACGCTGTCGAGCGCTCTGGAGCGGATCTCCGGGGCGGTCGAGGAGACTGACCTCGTCACCGTCGAGGACTGATCGCCCGCCGCCCGCGGGCGGACCGGAGCGTCCCTAGCCTGAGCATGTGCACCTCTCGCCCTCGCCTGAACGCGGTGCGGACGGTCGTGTCCATCCCGCGGATGAGCGCGCCGTCGCCGAGGCGATCCGCTTCGCCGCGGCGTCCGGTCTCCGTCTGAGGGTCCGCGGGGCCGGCCACGCGCCGCCCGGCGCGGCCGCGGGCGACGACAGGGGCGATGTCGTGCTCTCACTCGACCGGATGCGCAGCCTGCGCGTCGTGGACGAGTCCGCGCTGCTCGTGGCCGTGCAGGCGGGCATCCACCTGGGTCGCGATCCGTCCGCACCGGCGCAGGAGGGGAGCCTGGCCGAGTCGTTGCTGCGCCGGCTCGCCGACGAACACGGCTGGACGCTCGGGTCCACCGGCGGCATCACCCATCAGACACTCGGGGGCTTTCTGGCGACCGCCTCGGCGGGCGGCTCGCTGCAGCATTCCCTGCTCGACCACGTCGTCGAGGTGCGGCTGATCGACGGGCGCGGGGAGCCACAGGTGTTCTCCGGCAGCGACGGGGAGCGAGGGCTGCCCGCGGTCCTGCCGAGCCTCGGCCTGCTCGGCGTGATCACGGAGGTCACCCTGCGGTGCGAGCCGCTGTTCACGATCTCGGGGCAGGAGGCGATCGTCGACCTTCCCGGAGCCCCGTTCGACCTGGAGGGACCGGGGGACGCGGATCGGCCGTCGCTGGTCGCGTTTCTGCGTGCGGTGGAGTACTGCCGGATCGAGTGGTGGCCGCAGCGCGGAGCCGAGCGGCTGATCGTCTGGCAGGCGCAGCGCACCGAGGTCCAGCCGGGCTTTCGCCCCACTCGCTATGAGGAGTTCACGCGCTATCCGATCCTCGGCGAGGCACTGTTCAGCCTGCTGTTCGTGATCTTCGGCAACCTCGCCGATCCGTGCCGGGTGCGGGGCCTGCTGCGACGCAACGCCGACCACGTCGGGATGGCGCTCGATCATCTCGAGACAGCGGGGCGGCTCACCCCGCGCCGGCGCCGGATCGCGCGGCTGCTCCCCGGTCTGCTGCGGGCGGTCGGCCGCTGCGCCCCGATGCTGGCGCGGCTGGCGCCGGTGCTGCGCGCCTGCCTGCCCTGGCTGGTTCCCGGCGCGCTGGATCGCGTGCTCACGCTCGACGAGCACAAGCCGGGCATGCGACGCGGCGAGCCGCAGTCATTTCGCGACTGGGGGTGGCAGGGGCTGCCGATGGACAACCAGGCCAGCGACGTCCTGCTCAGCTGCCGCTTCACCGAGCTCTGGGTGCCGCTCGGGCGCAGCGCCGAGCTCGTGCGGACCGTGCGCGCGTACTTTGCGCAGCCGCGGACGGCGCGCGAGGCCTACCACCGCACCGGCCTGTTCGCCTACGAGCTCTACGCGGCGCCGGCCTCGCCGGGGTGGGTGCACCCCGGCCATTCCGACGGCCAGGACGAGTGGCGCGACGGAGCGATGCGGCTCGACGTCTACTGGTTCGCCGACAACGCCGAGGACCCGCTGGAGCGCTTCTTTCCCCAGTTCTGGGAGCTGCTGCGCGAGCGCCAGATCCCGTTCCGCCTGCACTGGGGAAAGGAGATCCCTCCGTCCTCGCCGGCCGAGCAGCGCTGGGTGGAGCTGTTCGCGTCCCGCTACCCGCGCTGGCAGGACTTCCTGGCGCTGCGCGCCGAGCTCGATCCAGACGACGTGTTTATCACCCGCTACTGGCGCGAGCGACTCGGGCTGTGGAGCGGGCTGCGGGACGGCTCGGGCGCTGCCTCATCGAGCAGCCCAGCGGCGCGGAACAGCCGGTCGTAGATCTCCCGGACGACGGTCTCCTTGCGCCGGTTGTAGTCCATCACGGTGCCGCCGCCCGGGATCGCGGCGAGCTTGGCCTCCGCGTAGAGGGCGAGGTCATCGGGATGGGTGGTGAGCCAATCGCGGAACATGCGATGGCGGATCGTCTCCGGGCAGTCAGGGCCGAACACGTGGAGGTTGGCGCGTGGCTCGGCGTGGCGCAGGCACCGATGCTCGTGCCAGCTCGGCTCGCGGACGGTGAGGACGTAGCCGAGGGACTCGAGCGCGGGGACGTACGCAGCCTCGTCGCGCGGATCGGCAACGGTGAGATCGATGTCGATCACGTCCTTGGCGGCCAGGCCGGGGACCGAGGTGGAGCCGACATGCTCCAGACGAAGCGCGTGCGCACCGAGCGCCCCACCGATCTCGGCGGCAAGTGCCGCGTAGCGATCCGGCCAGCCCGGGTCGTACGCGACGACCGACACGACCTCCTCGGCCGGCGGACGGACGACCCAGGGATCCTGGCCGGGATCGGACTCGTGGTGGCGGGTGATCTCCTGGGGAGTCGGCATGCCCGTCAGCGGCGGGCAGCGCGGGCCATCTCGTACGCGAGGCGCAGATGCTCCTCGATCAAGACGCGGGCCTGCTCTCCCTCGCCGGCGGCAAACGCGGCCGCGATCTCGCGGTGCTCGGCGATGAACTGCAGGATGCGCTCGCGGCTGCGGGCGACGGCGATCGCGGAGATCTGCTGCTGGCGGTCGCGCAGCGCGTCGTACTGGCGGGTGAGGATCTCGTTGCCGTGCGCCGCGACGATCGCCCGGTGGAAATCGCGGTCGGCGACGGTGAAGATGTGGCTCTCCATCTCCCCGTCGGCGACGGCCTCTTCCTGGGCTTCGATCGCCTCCGCGAGCGCGACGTCAAGCCTCTGGTCAGGCGTGGTCACCGACGCGGCGCAGTGGCCCTCGGTGAGCAGCCGCGCCTCCAGCAGGTCGTCGGACTCGGTCGGTGAGATCGGAGTGACGAGCGCGCCGCGGCGCGGATAGAGCTCGAGCAGTCCCTCCGCCTCGAGTAGCAGGAACGCCTCGCGCACCGGCGTGCGGCTGATCCCGAGCTCACGGGCGATCTCGTTCTCGGAGAGCAACTGCCCGGCGGGAAAGCGACCGTCAAGCAGCCGCTGCTTGGCGAACCGGTAGGCGGTCGTCGTCGCCGAGACCGGGCGCTGTCCGGCTGAGGTGGCGCCGCCGGCCGTTCGCCCGGACGAGGTGGTGGCCATCGGGTTACTTTAGGACAACATCTGGCATGCCAGCGGCTGCCAAGATGTCCGTGCGGCCGGTCCTCCTCCCGGCCGCCACTCCGCCGGCCGTCTCTCTCCCGGCCGCGGACCGTAGACGGAGGCTGGGCATCTCAGTGCCGACGGAGCGCACCGAGATGCCCAGCTCCGATCAGACCGCGACCGCCGGGTCCTCGACCGCGGCGCGCTCGAATGCGAGCTCGCCCTCGGAGGCACCGACGTGCACCGTGTCGCCGGCGACGAAGCGGCCCTCCAGCAGCGCGAGCGCGAGCGGGTCGACGAGCCGCTTCTGGATCACGCGCTTGAGCGGCCGGGCGCCGTAGGTCGGGTCATAGCCCAGGTTGCCCAGCAGCGTCCGGGCGTCGTCGGAGAGCTCGATCGCGATGCCGCGCTCCGCCAGGCGGCCGCTGACCAGCGCCACCTGGAGCTCGACGATCTCGCCCAGCTGGTCGCGGGTGAGCGGCTCGAACTCGACGATGTCGTCGAGGCGGTTGATGAACTCGGGGCGGAAGTGGCCCTCGGCTCCGACACGGCCATCGGGAATGTTCGAGGTCATGATCAGCACGACGTTCTTGAACGACACCGTGCGGCCCTGGCCGTCGGTGAGCCGCCCGTCATCCATCACCTGCAACAGAGCGTTGAACACGTCGGGGTGTGCCTTCTCGACCTCGTCGAGGAGCACGACGGAGTAGGGCCGGCGGCGCACCGCCTCGGTGAGCTGACCGCCCTCCTCGTAGCCGACGTAGCCGGGGGGGCCCCGACCAGACGGCTGACCGAGTGCTTCTCCATGTACTCCGACATGTCGATCCGGACCATCGCCTCGGTCGTGTCGAACATGAACTCGGCGAGCGCCCGGGCGAGCTCGGTCTTGCCGACCCCGGTCGGGCCGAGGAACAGGAACGTCCCGATCGGCCGCGCGGGGTCCGACAGCCCGGCACGTGAGCGCCGCAGCGCAGCGGACACGGCCTCCACGGCCTCCTGCTGGCCGATGACCCGCTGGTGCAGGCGCTCCTCCATGTGGACGAGCTTCTCGATCTCGCCCTCCATCAGGCGGGTGACCGGCACGCCCGTCCACTTGGCGACGATCGCAGCCACGTCCTCGGCGTCGACCACGTCCTTGAGATAGCGAAACCCCGCCCGCCCGTTGCTGAGGCCGTCGGCGCCTGCCCCGGCGGCAGCCTCCGCCTCGGCGGTCTCGGCGGCGGTCAGGCGCTTCTCGAGGTCGGGGATGGTGCCGTACTGCAGCTCGGCCGCGCGGCCGAGGTCGGCCTCGCGCTGGGCGCGCTCGAGCTCGATGCGCGCCTCCTCCAGCTGCTCCTGGACCTCGGCGACGGCGCCGAGTGAGTCCTTCTCACGCTGCCATTCGGCGTGCATCGCGTCCGAGCGCTCACGCTCCTCGGCGAGCGCGCGCTCCAGCTCCTCACGGCGGGCGGCGGTGCCCGCGTCATCGTCGGAGTCCTGGCCGAGCGACTGCAGCTCGATCTCCAGCTGCATGATGTGCCGGTCGACCTCATCGATCTCGGTCGGCTTGGAGTCGATCTCCATCCGGATCTGCGAGGCGGCCTCATCGACGAGGTCGATCGCCTTGTCGGGCAGGAACCGGTCGGCGATGTAGCGATTGCTCAGCGTCGCCGCGGCGACGAGGGCCGAGTCCTGGATGCGCACCTTGTGGTGGACCTGGTAGCGCTCCTTGAGGCCGCGCAGGATCGCGATCGTGTCCTGCACCGACGGCTCGCCGACGCGCACCGGCTGGAAGCGGCGCTCAAGCGCGGCGTCCTTCTCGATGTACTTGCGGTACTCGTCGAGCGTGGTGGCGCCGACCGCGCGCAGCTCGCCGCGGGCGAGCATCGGCTTGAGCAGGTTGGCGGCGTCGACCGCGCCCTCGGACGCACCGGCGCCGACGATCGTGTGCAGCTCGTCGATGAACAGGATCACCGTGCCGTCGGCGTCCTCGATCTCCTTCAGGACGGCCTTGAGCCGGTCCTCGAACTCGCCGCGGTACTTCGCGCCGGCGATCAGCGCGCCGACGTCAAGCGAGACGACCCGGCGGTCACGCAGGCCCTCGGGCACGTCGCCGGAGACGACGCGCTGCGCGAGACCCTCGGCGATCGCGGTCTTGCCCACTCCGGGCTCGCCGATCAGCACGGGGTTGTTCTTCGTGCGCCGGCTCAGCACCTGGATGACACGGCGGATCTCGTCGTCGCGGCCGATGACCGGGTCGAGCTTGCCCGCTGCCGCCGCCTCGGTGAGGTCACGGCCGTACTTCTCAAGTGCCTGGAACTTGTCCTCGGGGCTCTGGTCGGTGACGCGATGGGAGCCGCGCACCTCACTCAGCGCCCGCTTGAGCGCATCGTGATCGGCGCCGAGCTCGCGCAGCACCTCGCCGGCGCCGGAGCCCGCACCCGGGCTGGTGCCCGTCGTGGCGTTCGTGAGTGCGAGCAGCAGATGCTCGGTGGAGACGTACTCGTCGCCCAGCTCGCGCATCTCGTTCTCGGCCGCGCGCAGCACGTTGGCCAGCTCGCTGGAGCCACCGGCCGGCTCGCTGCTGGCGGAGCCGCGGGCGACGGGCAGCGACTGCAGACGGGTCTGCAGCGCCTGGCGCACCGTCCCCGGCTCGACGCCGAGCTTGCGCAGCACCGGCGCAACGATCCCCTCGTTCTGCTCCAGCAGCACCGCGAGCAGATGCTCAGGCGTGGTCTGCGGGTTGTGCCGCTCGTCGGCAAGCCGCTGGGCGGCCTGGAGCGCCTCCTGGGACTTGATGGTGAAACGGTCTGGTTGCATAAGCGGTTCTCAGTTTGTCAGGTTCAAGATCTTAGTCTGGTTGACTAAGATTATCGCACCGGTTGGTGGTGGTTTCAAGGGGTGGCGCCTCAAGGGGTTTGGTGCGGGTCGAAATGTTCGCGAGGTAGCGCGTCGTGTCGCTGGCCGTCAAGCAGCGCCCACACGCTATGGGGTGGCCCTGATCGGGGGTGGCGCTGCTTGACTGCCGTCGCCCCGTCGCGCTAATGGCAGTGATGGGGGCGCACAAGTGCTGCCCCCCACCGGGGGACCTCTGCTGACACGACGGGGGTGCGCGGTGCGTGGGTGGGTGCGGCGGCTGGGACGCCGTTCTGGCCCACGCGTCGGTTGGGCAGACGTGCGTGGGGTGTGACGGCGGCTGGGACGCCGCAACGTCCCACGCGCCGCCGGCGACCGACCGCGGCCCGCCGGCGGTGCGACCGCGCCCGCCGGCGGTGCGACCGCCAACCGTCCGCGGCGAGCAAAACCACCCACGCACCAACCCGCGCAGGCGCGTGTGGGAAGAACCGATCGCCAGGACAACAACGCCGCCCACGCACCCCCGGCGGCCGCAGCGAGTGGGGAGAAAGTTCCGCCCCCGGCCCTCCCGGGGCCCAGGAGACCGTTCAAGAGTCCCCATCTGGCACGAGGTCGTGCACACGAAGTGGGCTCGACCTCATTGCCCAGTAGCGCACACGGCGACGGCAATCACAGCAGCGCCACCCACCCCACACGGACGCCACGAACTGCGGGGGCTGCTTGACGGCCGACGACGGGCGCGCTACCTCGCGAACCCCACGAACAACGCTGACGCCCGAAGGCTCAGCCGGTGACGGTGAGCGTCTTCCCCACCGTCTGCCGCACGATCTCGCCGCTCAGGTCGATGAGCGCCCCGTGGATCGTGGCCACCACGCGCTGGTGGCGACCGAGGGCGGCCGTCACCGCGGTGCGGGTCGAGCCTCCGAGAGGGATCTCGATCGTTCGGCGGCGCTTGGAGATGAGCTCGTAGGCGGTCGAGTAGGCGTTGAAGGACTTGGTGGAGGTGCCGATCTGGATCTGGGCGTAGGCGCCCATCAGGCACTCGCTGGTGCAGGAGACGGTGGCGAGGAGGTGGCCGGAGTCGATCGCGCGAGGCTGGGACGGGACGGTGAGTCCGACGACGACCTGCTTGGCGACGCGGGCGCGGGCGACGGCGTCGAGGCCGGAGAGGTTGACGCTGCCCAGACCCGACGCCTCGTCGTAGCCCGTGCGGGCGGCGCAGCAGCCGAGCGGGCGGCCGAAGAGCTGGGCGCTGATGTCGTTGGATCCGCTGATGACGTCGGAGAGGGTGGTGGCGGCCGCCGCACTGTGGTCGGTGGCGTAGAGCAGCGGGTTGACGAAGCCGATGTCCTCTTGGCCGTGGACGCGGAGATCCTGGTCGATGAGCGCGAGGCCGCCTGCCAGCAGCGGGGTGGCGGCGCTCGTGCCGCCGAAGGCGATCCAGGGGTTGGGCTGAGAGGTGGAGACGCAGTTGGTGGTGGCGGTGCAGTAGATCTCGTAGCCGGGCAGGGGGTCGGCGAGCATCGAGACGTCCGGGACCTCACGGCGGGAGGAGGTCTGGAAGCCGGTCTGGTAACTGGGCCGGGGGAACAATGAGGTGCCTCCCCCGCCCGCGCCCGCGAGCGTCGGCTCGTCGTTCCACACGACCTGGTTGGCGACCGGGTCGGCCATCGTGTTGGCGGTGCTGAGGGTGAGATTGGTTCCGCCGACGCCGGTCACCCAGGGCGAGGAGGCGGGGAAGTCGACGCCGAGCGTGTCCAGCGGCGCGCCCCGGGAGGTCAGGCACCCGGTCGAGCCGCTGTCGCCGCTGGCCGCGAGCACCGACACGCCGGTGGCCGCCGCCAGCTGGAGGGTCTGCTCGACGGTCTCCACCCCGGCGGTGCCGATGGCGGCACGGACGTCCGCCTCGCAGGTGCCCAGCGAGGCCGAGATCACGTCGGGCTTGCGCCCGCGGGTGGCGAGTGCGTCGGTGAGCGCGCGCAGCACATCGGATGCGGTCGCCTGGGACTCGTAGACGTCGATCTCCTTCAGGCCGGGAGCGGCGGCGTCGAGCAGCTCGAGGTCAAGCGTCGCCTCTCCGCCGGGCGCGAGCGGGTGCGGGATGCGGACCCGAAACGCGTCGATCGGCGGCGCCACCAGGCCGTAGCAGGCGGCGAACGCCTTGACGTCAGACGTCCGGAAGCCGTCGATCTCGATCAGCGCCACCCGCTCTCCCTGGCCTGCCAGCCCGAGGGCCTGCAGCGGCTGGTAGCCGTAGGCGTCGAGATACTGGTTGGGCGTGAAGCCGGGACCGGCGATCGCCTGGGCGCATCCCGCGGGGGTTCCCGACCGCGCGGAGTATCCGGAGCTCGGCGCGGGGGTCACCTGACGCGCGAACCGCGCCTGCGCGGCGCTTCGATACGCCCGCCCGCGCGCGGCGCCCGAGGCCCTGACCGGGCCCATGTTCGACAGCCGGCGGGTATCGAGACCGATCACCCCGGTCACCGCGCGATGCAGCGCCCGAGGGACCCGAGCCCGTGACGCGGGCGCGAGGAAGTCATAGGCGCCGCTCGTCGACGTCGCATCGGAATGGAAGCGGGCCAGCGAGGTCCCGAACAGGCGGTCGGCCCGCCCAACGCGCATCGTCGCGTCGGCGAACAGCCCCGTACCGTCGACCCGCACCTGGCGTGCCCCATGGGCGCGCAGCCAGGCGAGCGCACGCCCGCGGGTGACGGCCGACGCCCCGAAGTGGCGAGACAGCCAGGGGATCGAGGCATACCGGCCGTATTGAGGCGAGCCGGGCGTCGAGACCGCAGCCGCGAACCGGGCCAGGCCGCGCTGGTTGACGGCGAGCGGGAACTCGAGCGCGATCGTCCGGGTGCTCACGGCGCGGCCGACCCGGTGCACGGTGACGGCTCGGCCGTGCGTGACGGCCCCACCTCTCCTCCCCGGGGTTGCGGCCTGCGCGGCGGCAGGGATGATCATGAGCACGAGGAGTGCCCAGAACAGTCGGATTCCCCCGCGCATTGGTTCATGGTCGCACACGGGGTCGGCGGCCAGCCGCGGTGGGCCGAACCTCCGGCGCGGCAGGGACTGCGCGAGCGACCGACGGGTCAGATGCGGGGCGACGCGCCCCGCGACCTGGGCATCTGGCGCTCCAGGTCCGCCCGGCGCACGAGCGCACCACCGCGCTCGTAGGGGACGATCTCCGCGCGCAGCTCCCGGCGCAGCGCCTCCAGGCGCGCGACCTCGGCTCCGAGTTGGGCGGCTCGCTTCTCCAGCGAGGCCACCTTGCGGGCCATCGAGTCCAGCTGCTCCTCGAGCTCGAACACGCGCTCGACCCCGGCGAGGTTCATTCCCAGCTCGGCCGTCATCTCCTGGATGCGGCGCAGGCGATCGACGTCCTTGTGCGAGTACAGGCGGGTGCCCTTCGGGGAGCGCTTGGGCTCGATCAGGCCCCGCGCCTCGTACATCCGCAGCGTCTGCGGGTGCATCTCCGCGAGCTCGGCAGCGACCGAGATCATGAACACGCCACGATCGGAGGAGACCTCGATGCGCGTTTCGGTGCGCACCCGGCGGGCCATCATGCCGCCGCCTGCGCGCGGTCGCCGTCAGATGGGTGGGTGGGACCCGACCCAGATGCCTCCGCAAACAGGCGTGCCCGGGGGTCGACGTCCGACATTGTCTGGGCGAGCCGCTCGACGATCTCGGTCTGCTCGGAGGTGAGCGACGCGGGAACGTCGAGCACGAAGCGGTAGTGGATGTCGCCGCGGCCCTTGCCCGAGAGCTTCGGCGGCCCCTCACCGCGCAGCCGCTGCACCGAACCGGACTTCGTCCCGCGTGCGACCTTCAGCCGCTTTGACCCCTTGAGCGTCGGCACCTCGATGATCCCGCCGAGCAGCGCCTCGGGGATGGTGAGTGGCACCTCGACCTCGAGGTTGTCGCCGCTGCGCTTGAACACCGAGGACTCGTCGACGCGCGTGATCACGTACAGGTCACCAGGGTCCGCGCCGCGCAATCCCGGCTCGCCCTTGCCGGCGAGTCGGATGCGGCTGCCGTCCTTGACGCCCGCGGGGATGTTGGCGCGGAGCTTGCGCACCGAGCGCTGGGCGCCTGAACCGTGGCAGGTCGGGCACGGGTCGTCGATCACGGTGCCCTGGCCGTGACAGTTGGAGCATGGCTGCGACATCGAGAAGATGCCCTGGCTCTGCGCCTCCATGCCGGTGCCGTTGCACACCGGGCACAGGCGCGGCGCGGTCCCCGGCTTGGCGCCGGTGCCGCTGCACGTGGGGCACGGCTGGGAGGTCGGCACGGTGAGCGACACCTGGGTGCCGCTGACCGCCTGGTCGAAGGTCAGCGAGACCTCCGTCTCGAGGTCTCGCCCACGCGCCGGCCGAGGGCGAGCGCCCCGCACCGAGCCCGCGTCGCCGGCAGCGCCCCGTCCACCGTTGAACAGGTTGGAGAGGATGTCGCCGAACCCGCCGCTGAACGAGCTCGGATCAAAGCCGCCGCCACCTCCTGCGGCGTTGGCGAACTGACCGAACGTCGTGCCCGCGCGGTCGTACTGCTTGCGCTTGTCCGGATCCGAGAGGACATCGTGGGCCTGGGAGATCTCCTTGAAGCGCTCCTCGGCCTGCTTGTCGCCCTGGTTGGTGTCCGGGTGGTACTTGCGCGCGAGCTTGCGGTACGCCTTCTTGATCTCGTCCTCGGAGGCGTTCTTGCCGACGCCGAGGATCTTGTAGTAGTCGGGCCGTTCAGCCATGGTGTTCCTCTTGTAGCGCCCTAACCGGCGACCACGACGCGCGCGGGGCGGACCACGGTCTCGCCGACTCGGTATCCGCGCTGGTAGACCTCGACGACCGTTCCGGGATCCGCGCCCTCGATCGGGGTCTGGGCGATCGCCTCGTGCTGCGTCGGGTCGAACTGCTCGCCCTGGGGCGAGAACTGCTCGATCCCGGCGCGCTGCAGGGCAGCGATCAGGTCGGCGTGGACGTGCTTGACGCCCGCGACGAACCCGTGGTCGTCGTCGTCATCGGGTGCGTGCTGCAGCGCACGCTCGAGGTTGTCGACGGCCGGCAGCAGCTCCTTGGCCAGCTTCGTCGCGCCGCGCTCCTGCGCGGCTGTGGTCTCGCGCGCGGCGCGCTTGCGGAAGTTCTCGAACTCCGCCTGCTTGCGCTGAGCCAGGCCCAGGTACTCGTCGGCCTTGTCGGCCCGATCGAGCAGCGCCTGCAGCTCTGTGGCGCTGAAGGACCCCGGATCCGCCGCCGGGGAAGCCGACCCAGAGCCGGCGCCGTCTCCGGCCATCTCCGCCTCGGTCTGACGCGTGCTGATCAACGGCTCATCCGGTCCCCCCGGGGCCGCGTCGTGGCCCTCGGGCGCGCCGGGCGGGGACTGCGGAAGATCCGCAGTCCCCTCCTTGGCGTGGTGATTGTTCTCGGAGTTGGTCATCGTCGGACCTAGTTCTCGTCGACGACCTCGGCGTCGACGACGTCCTCTTCGTCGGCAGCGGCGCCCGCGCCGGAGGACCCGCCGTTGGTCGAGGCGCCGTCAGCCGCGTCGGAGGCCGCGGTCTGCTCCTGGGCCTTCTGGTACATCGCCTCGGAGACCTTGTGGAAGGCCGAGTTGAGCGCGTCGGCCTTGGCCTTGATGTCCTCGGCGTCCTCGGAGGTCAGCGACTCGCGGACCGCCTTGATCGCGGACTCGATCTCCTCCTTGGAGGACGCGTCGACCGCATCGCCGAGATCGGTGAGCTGACGCTCGGCCTGGTAGGCAGCGTTCTCCGCGGTGTTGCGGGCCTCGGCGAGCTCGCGCTGACGCTTGTCGTCCTCGGCGTGGGACTCCGCGTCGGAGACCATCCGCTTGATCTCGTCGTCGGACAGGCCGGCGCCGGAGCGGATCTCGATCTTCTGCTCCTTGCCGGTCCCAAGGTCCTTGGCCGAGACGTTGACGATGCCGTTGGCGTCGATGTCGAAGGCGACCTCGATCTGCGGGATTCCACGCGGCGCCGGCGGGATGCCGGTGAGCTGGAACTTGCCGAGCGACTTGTTGTAGCTGGCCATCTCGCGCTCGCCCTGCAGCACGTGGATCTCGACCGAGGGCTGGTTGTCCTCGGCGGTCGAGAAGACCTCCGACTTGCGCGTCGGGATCGTGGTGTTGCGCTCGATCAGCTTGGTCATCACGCCGCCCTTGGTCTCGATGCCGAGGGTGAGCGGGGTGACGTCGAGCAGCAGCACGTCCTTGACGTCGCCGGCGAGCACGCCGGCCTGGATGGCGGCACCGACGGCGACGACCTCATCGGGGTTGACGCCCCGGTGTGGCTCCTTGCCGGTGAGCTCCTTGACCTTCTCCTGGACGGCGGGCATGCGGGTCATGCCACCGACGAGCACGACGTGGTCGATCGTCGAGGCGCCCTTCTCCTTGGCGTCGTCGAGAGCCTGGCGGACAGGAGCCACCGTGCGGTCGATCAGCGCGGAGGTCAGCTCGCCGAGCTTGGCGCGCGTCAGACGCATGTCGAGGTGCTTGGGGCCGGAGGAGTCGGCCGTGATGAACGGCAGGTTGATCTGCGTCTCCTGGGTCGTGGAGAGCTCGATCTTGGCCTTCTCGGCGGCCTCGTAGAGCCGCTGCAGCGCCATCGGGTCGGCGGAGAGGTCGATGCCCTGGGACTTCTTGAACTCGCTGACGAGCCAGTCGACGATCGCCTTGTCGAAGTTGTCGCCGCCGAGGTGGTTGTCACCCGCGGTCGCCTTGACCTCGAAGACGCCGTCGCCGATCTCGAGCACGGACACGTCGAACGTGCCGCCGCCGAGGTCGAAGATGAGGATTGTCTGGTCGGCGTCCTTCTCCAGCCCGTAGGCGAGCGACGCGGCGGTCGGCTCGTTGATGATCCGCTTGACGTCCAGCCCGGCGATCTTGCCGGCGTCCTTGGTCGCCTGACGCTGATCGTCGTTGAAGTACGCGGGGACGGTGATCACGGCGCTGTCGACCGTCTCACCGAGGTACGCCTCGGCGTCGGCCTTCAGCTTGCCGAGGATCATCGCGCTGATCTCAGGCGGGGTGTACTGCTTGTCCTGCGCGTCGACGCGCACGTCGCCGCCGGGCCCCGACTCCACCTTGTAGGGCACGATCGACTCCTCATCGCGCACCTCGGCCTCCTTGCGGCCCATGAAGCGCTTGATCGAGAAGATCGTGTTGGTGGGGTTGGTCACCTGCTGGCGCTTGGCGACGGTTCCGACGAGACGCTCACCGGATGCGGTGAACGCCACGACCGACGGGGTCGTCCGGCCGCCCTCGGCGTTCTCGATGACCGTCGGCTCGCCACCCTCGAGCACCGCCATACAGGAGTTGGTCGTGCCGAGGTCGATTCCGATCGTCTTTCCCATGTTCGTTGTCTGCCTTTGGTGGGGGTTGAAAATCTGCGCCTGAGCGTAGCAGATCTCAGTCACGACGTGTCAGATCTGGGCGGGCTTTCGACAGTGATGCGAGACTGAGGTCATGGCGCATATCGCGGTCTCCGGGCTCGCCTACGCCCACCCCGGCGGCGACCTGCTGTTCTCGGACGTCTCGTTCCGGCTGGCCCCGGGCCGCCACACCGGTCTCGTGGGGGCCAACGGCGTCGGCAAATCGACGCTCCTGCGAATTCTCGCGGGTGAGCTGGAGGCCGCCGAGGGCGAGGCGGTGCACGGCGGGCGGCTGCTGCTGATGCGCCAGGACGTCGGCTTGGATATCACCGGCCAGACCGTCCGAGGGCTGCTCACCGGGCTCGCCCCGCACGCGTTGCGCGACGCCGGGGAGCGCCTCGCGGAGTCCGAGCGGCGGCTGGCGGGCGGCGACATGGATGCGGGCTTGGCGGTCGGCGAGGCGATCGGCGATTGGTCGGCGCTCGGCGGCTACGAGCTGGAGGCCCAGTGGGACAGCTCCTGCCGGCGGATCGTCCGCGCCGGGTTCGCCGAGCTGGCCGACCGGCCCGCGGCCACGCTCTCGGGCGGCGAGCGCAAGCAGCTCGTGCTCGACGTGCTGCTCGCCTCCGACGCCGACGTGCTGCTGCTCGACGAGCCCGACAACTTCCTCGACGTGCCGGCCAAGATCTCGCTCGAGCGCCGGATCCGCCAGTCCTCCAAGACGATCCTGATGATCTCCCACGATCGAGCGGTGCTCACCGGCGCCGTCGACTCGATCGTCACGCTCGAGGGCCATGGCGCGTGGATCCACGGAGAGGGCTACGCGAGCTACCCGGAGGCGCGGCGCAGCCGCCAGGAGCGGATGGGCGACGCGGTCACGCGTTGGCAGGAGGAGGAGAAGCGGCTGCGTGAGCTGGTGCGGATCTGGAAGGAGCGCGCGAAGTACTCCGCCGTGCTCGCGCCGCGCGCGAACGCGTTCGAGACTCGCTGGAAGCGGTTCGTCGAGCTCGGACCGCCCCCGGCACCCGTCGTCGACCAGGCGATCACGGTGCGGATCAGGGGCGGTGACTCGGCCCGGATCGTGCTTGACCTGCGCGGTCACGGGATCCCTGCGGCCGACGGCGACGGCTGGCTCGTGCGGCCGTTCTCGGATGAGATCCACTTCGGCGAGCGGGTCGGCGTGATCGGGCCCAACGGCGGCGGCAAGACGGCGTTGATGCGTACATTGGCGGGCGCGCGCGAGGACGGCCAGGACGCGCGCCTCGGCCCGCGGGTCTCGACCGGTTTCTTCACCCAGCTGCAGACGCGTGCCGATTGGCTGGGCCGGTCGGTGCTGGAGATCGTGCTGGAGCACGTCAACGGCGTCCAGGCGGCGATGGGCGCGCTCGCTCGCTACGGGCTGGCGGACGCCTCGCGCCGCCCCTACGAGGTCCTGTCCGGCGGAGAGAAGGCAAGGCTCGAGGTACTCGTGCTCGAGCTCGAGGGCCACAACCTGCTGCTGCTCGACGAGCCGACCGACAACCTCGACATCGACTCCTCCGAGGCGCTCGAGACCGCGCTCGACGGGTTCACCGGCACGGTGGTCGCAGTCTCGCACGACCGCGCGTTCCTGCAGGCGCTCGACCGCTTCCTGATGGTGCTGCACGATGGCACGGTGCTCGCGCTGCCCGCCTATGAGCCGGCACTGGAGGCCCTGCTGGCGCCAGAGCGTGCCACGGAGGTGCGACTCGCCAAGCCTCTCAGCGGCGCCACGGCGGTCGGCAGCCGATGATCGCCGCGCTGCTCGGATCGCTGGCGCTGGCGCTCGGCGGGGCGCCCGCCGCGCTGCCGATCCTCGGCTTCCAATCCGATGGGTCGCGGACCTCGCTGATCGGCGAGGACGCGGCAGGGCTCGGGTCGGTCGGGGTCGATGGCGTCGACCTGACGGGTCGGCCGGGAGCAGTGTCGGCGCCCGTGGCGAGCGACCGCGCTCAGCTGGCGGCCGCACACGCCGCGGGGCTTCCGGCGGTCCTGCTGGTCGGCAACTGGTCAGACAAGATCAACGACTTCTCCGAGCCGCTCGCCCACAGGACGCTGAGCTCGGCACGTGCGATCGGCAAGCTCGCCGCTGCGCTCAGCTCCGACGTGAACTCGGGAGGCTGGGACGGAATCTCGGTCGACCTGGAGTCTCTTCAGGCCCGCGACGCAGCTGGACTCGTCACGCTGCTCTCGGACCTGCGCACCGATCTCGGCGCGAGCCCATCACTGACGGTGTGCGTGTCGAACCTCACCTCGGCCAAGGCGTATCGCGCCAACGGCTACGACCTCGCCGGGCTCGCCGCGCCGGTGAGTCAGATCGTGTTGATGGCCTATGACCAGCACGGACCGTGGGAGAAGACGCCAGGGCCGGTGGGCGCGACGAGCTGGGTGACGCGCGGGTTGCGGGCGCTCGAGACGTCGGTCCCTCCATCGCGGGTCGATCTCGGCGTCGCCGGCTACGGGTACGTCTGGGGGCCGGGTGGCCGGCGTCAGCTCTCTGACGCGGGCGCCCGGGCACTCGTCGCCAAGCAGGGTGGGCACGCCCGCTGGGTGGCCTCGGTCGGGGAATGGACCGCCGAGCTCGGCAACGGAGACGTCGTGTGGTGGTCGGATTCCCGGACGCTCGGGCTGCGTCAGGCGCTGGCGGCGAGGCTGGGCCTGCACGGACTCGCCGTCTGGTCGCTCGGGCTGTCCGATCCGATCGGCTGAGCGTCGGGCGGCGGGCCCGGCGCGTCAGCGGCGACGTGCACTCGGACGCCGCAGACGCGCGGTGGCGATCACGACCCCGATCAGGCAGACGGCGCCGCCGACGCCCGCGGTCGCCGTCGGCAACTGCGAGAGCAGGATCCACGACATGAGCACGGCGATCGCCGGCACCGCGAGCGTCGTCGATCCGAGCGTGCCGGCGGTGCTGCGGGAGAGCGCGAACGCCCACAACAGGAAGCCGAGCGCGGTGGGGAAAGCGCCGAGGTAGACCGCGAGCAGGATGTCGCCTGCGCGCGCGTGCGCAAGCTCGTGGATGGTCTGGGCAGCGAACGGCATCACGGCGATCGCCGCCGCCGTGCAGCCGAGCCAGGTCGCCTGAACCGCCGGGACCGTACGCAGCGCGAACTTCTGGCTGAGCACGCCGATGCTGTAGAGGACGGCCGCTGCGAGCGTCAGCCAGACGCCCGCGGCGTCACCGCGGTGCGAGCCGTCTCCGACGGAGATCACGACCACGCCACCGAACGCGACCGCCAGGCCGAGGAGCAACCTGCGGGGGAACCCCTCCTTCAGCAGCCACCCGGCGGCGAGCGCGATCAGCACCGGGGCGACGTTGACGAGCATCGCGGAGGTCCCGGCGTCGAGGTGGCGCTCGCCGGCATTGAGCAGGAGGTTGTACCCACCGAACCAGGCCAGGCCATACAGCAGAACGAGCCCGAGAGACCGCCCGCGCGGAAGCCGTCGCCGGGGGCGCAACGTTGCCGGAGCCAGGACCACCGCGCCGACGACGAGCCGGATCAGCGCGAGCGGACCCGGTGTGAACGAGTGCGCCGCCGAGCGGATCGCGATGAACGCCGACGCCCACAGGACGAGCACGACCACCACCGCCGCGGGGACGGTCCATGACGGTGTCGTGGCGCGCTGCGGCTCGGCCGCCCGGGCCGCGGGTGCGACGGTGGGCGTGGTCATACGGGCCACGCTAGCCCCGGGACGCTTCGTCGCAGAACGAACTGTCGACGCGGGTCGTGACTCTGAGCGTGGCTTGAGGCATGACGCCTGATTTGACGCCCGCAGTGCGTCAAACGTGAGGCGTGCCGGGCTACTGCACCCCGACCTTGGGGCACATGCGCGCCAGGGCGCACTCTCCGCAGGCGGGCCGGCGCGCGTGGCAGGTCCGGCGGCCGTGACGCAGCAGGTTGAGGTGGAGCTCGAGCTCGGCGCCGCGCGGGGTGAGGGCGAGCATCTCGTCGTGCATCTCCTCGAAGCCCGCGCCCGGGCGGAACAGTCCCAGCCGGGTGCCGACGCGCGAAACGTGGGTGTCGACCGGCACATCGCGCATGCCGAGCGCGAACAGGAGCACGCAGGCGGCCGTCTTGCGCCCGACCCCCGGGAGGGCGCACAGATAGTCCTGCGCGTCCGGCACGGTCATCGACGCCAGGTGCGGGAGCTCCACCTCACCGTCGGGGGAGATGGCGGCCAGGATGTCCCGGATCCGCGCCGACTTCACCTTCGAGATCCCGCCGGGACGGATCGCCTCCTCGACCGCGTCGACTGGCGCATCGCGGACTTCGTCCCATGAGGCGAAGCGGTCGCGCAACCGGAAGTAGGCGACATCACGGTTGCGATCGTTGGTCGACTGCGACAGCACGGTGAGCACGAGCTCGGCGAGTGGGTCGCCGTGGGGCTCGGCGCCGGGGATCCCGTAGACGAGCCGTAGCCGGTCGCGGAGGGCACGCACACGCCGCGCCGGCGGGCGCGTCCAGGCCTCGCGCGTCAGACCGGCTGGCACGACGCGGACGTTATCCGGCGAACAGCGCGGCGACCTGGTCGTTGGGCATACCGGGGCTCAGGTGCCCGTCGATCCCGACGGTCGTCTCGGCGGCGACGAGCGCGCTCACCACGGCCTCCTCGGTCGCCTGCACGACCGCCGCATAGAACGGGTCGATCAGCCCCCAGGGGATGAACCGCAGAGAGGCGTACTCCGGCGCGCCGCGGCCCAGGCGGCTGGTGAGCATGTCGTCGTTGGCCGTCGAGAAGCCGAGGAAGATGTCGCCGGAGAAGTGCGAGCCCGAGGTGCCGGTCCGCGCCAGGCCCAGCGGCACCCGGCGGGCGAGCGCCTTGCACTGACCGGGGAGCAGCGGCGCGTCGGTGGCGACGATGCCAATCACGCTGCCCGACCCGGGAGGGGCGAACCAGTCGGTGTCCTCCTGCGGGTTCTCCACGTCGAGCGTGCGCCCGACCGGCCGGCCGGCGATCGTCAGCTCGCGGCGGGAGCCGAAGTTCGCCTGCACGAACACGGCGACGGTGTACCGGTCGTCACCGAACCCGACCTGGCGGGAGGACGTCCCCGAGCCACCCTTGAACGCGTAACAGGTCATGCCGGTGCCCCCGCCGACCGCGCCCTGCGCGACCGGGCCGCCCTGGGCCGTCTCGATGGCGGCGACCGCGTGAGCGGAGGTCACGTGGGCGCCGTTGATGTCGTTGAGGTAGCCGTCCCACGTCTCCGCGACGACGGGAAGCATCCACTGGCGCGCCACGTCGGGGTGGTGCTCGACGAACCACGCGACCGCGCCGGCGTGGCAGGGCCCGACGGAATGGGTGTTCGTGATCACGATCGGCATCCCGAGCGCGCCGCTCTCCTCGATCCAGGTGGTGCCGGTCATCTCCCCGTTGCCGTTGAGCGAGTACCAGCCGGCAGCGCACGCGCGGCCGGCGCCCTCGCGACCGCGCGGCAGCAGCGCCGTGACGCCCGTCCGCACCGGGCCTTCGCCGACCCGCAGCGGGCCGTCGCCGTGAACCAGCGTCGTGTAGCCGACCTCGACTCCGGGCACGTCGGTGATGGCGTTGAACGGCCCGGGGGTCCCATCGAACGGGATCCCCAGGTCGCGCGGGCGGGCCGGGGTCACACTCAGCGTCACACGATCTCCTCGTCGGCGGGGTCGGGCAGGGTCCAGCGGGTCTCGGGGTGTGGGCGGATCACGAACCAGTAATACGGGAAACCGGCGAGGAAGACGCCGAGGGTGACCACGACGGGAACCCAGTTGGCCTTCACACTCTCGTAGGTCACGACGATCATCGCAACCGCGAGCAGGACCGGCACCAGCGGCCCGCCCCGCATCCGGTACCGGGCGTGGGACGTGGTTCCCGTCCGGCGGCCCGCGAGAGCGCCGAGCGCGACCAGCATGTAGGTGACCAGCAGGCTGGAGTCGGTGATGATCAGCATCACGTTGAAGGGCACGAGCCACAGCAGCAGCGCGCCCGCGACGCCGACCACGAGCGTGGCCACGACCGGCGTCTTGAGCGTCGGGTGGACGGCCCCGAGCGGGCGGTTGATGGCGTCCGGCCACGAGCGGTCACGGGCGGAGGAGTACAGCAGCCGCCCGATCTGGAGCACGATCGCCAGCACCGCGTTGATGATCGCGATCGCGATGGCGATGGACACGATGTCGGCGAGCACCGTCCCGCCCCGGGCCCGCATGAAGTAGCCCATTGGGTCTGACGCATGGACCAGCGCGGTCACGCTCGGCGCTCCGAGCAGCACTGCGATGAGCGGCAGCAGCTCGGCGACCACGGTGATCAGCAGTGACCACATGATCGCGCGGCCGATCGTCGAGGTCGCCTGCTTGGTCTCCTCCGCGTAGTAGACCGCCGTCCCGTAGCCGTTGTAGGCGAACAGCGCGGTCGCGCAGTAGGAGACGACGAGCCCGGCCGACGCGGCCCGCAGAAGACCATGTCCGGCCGGCATGCGTGCCGTCCACAGGGTGGAGGCCGGGTTGTGGAGGTGCAGCACGCCGAGCACGAGCAGCACGACGAGCGCGGCCAGCTCGATCACCAGGAAGACGGCCGTGATCCACGCGTTGGCCCGGATCTGGACGCAGGCGACGATCGAGGTGAGCAGGATCACGAGGATCCCGACCCAGCTGCCGCTGAGACCGCCGACGACCGCCCCGAGATACAGCGGCGCACCTGAGGCGATCACCCCGAGGATGGCCACGCCGCTCACCAGGGTGACCAGGAACAGCGCGAACCCCCACGGGCGGCCGAGCGTGCGCGCCACCAGGGCGTACTCGCCGCCGGTGATGGGGAACGCGCTGGAGAGCTCCGCGTAGCAGAGCCCGACGGTGATCCCGACGAGCGCCGCGACCACGAAGGCCAGCGCGGACGCGCCGCCGATGCCGGTGATGGCGGCCGGGATGATGATGAACACGCTCGAGGCCGGGGTGACCGACGAGAGCGTGATCAGGATGTTCTCGCGGAACGTCAGCGACCGCGAGAGGTCCTGCGAGTACTTGGCCGCCACGGCCGGCGGCGGCTCCATGCCAGGCCCCTTGGCACCCGCGGTGACAGCGGCGGCCTTGAGGTCCTCGGCCAGCTCCTCCTGCATGACTCTCCCTCCTCCGGCGACGGCGGGCGCGCCGTGGCTCAGGTATTCCTTGATGCGAGAGTCAAGCAATGGGACACCCTTAAGTCAAGCGTTTTCGGGGTATTGGAGGTGTTCATTGATTTGAGACTCAGGATGAACGCGACCGGTAGCCTCCTCTGGCATGGCGCGACCCCGCAACCAGACGGCGCGACGGATGCAGCTCGTCGACTCGGCGCTTCAGGCGATCCGCGAACGCGGGATAGCGAGCCTGCGCATCCGGGACGTCGCCGAGGTGGCGGGGGTCGCCACCGGGACCGTCCACTACTACTTCGACGACCTCGACCGGCTGCTGCACGAGGTCCACTCGCTCGCCGCCGACCGCTTCTACGACGAGCGCCTGGCTGCGGTCGCCGACACGCGCGACGCGAGGGAGAAGCTCGGGATCACCCTCCGCACCGGGCTGCCGCGCTCGGCGGAGGACGAGATCGTGATCGCCCTGTACGAGATCGGGGTCTACAAGCGCGGCGATCCGGTCCACGGGCTGCTCTCCAGCGGGCTCTACGACCGTCAGGTGGCGCTGTACTTCGGGATCCTCGAACTCGGCCAGAGCCAGGGGCACTTCCGCGATGACCTCGAGCCGGCGCTCGACGTGGCCCGCAACCTGGTCGCGCTCGAGGACGCCTACGGGCTGCACGTGATCGACGGCAACCGCTCGCTGCCGCTCGAACGATGCGCGGCACTGATGGAGAGCTACGCCCGCACGGCCACCGGCTGCGCGACGATCAGGACCGCGCCGACTCCCTGAGCGCCGCCCATGCGACGCGAGATCAAGCTCGCCGGACCGACGATCGTGGCGGCGGCGCTGGCGGCCGCCTACGTGATCGTCTCGCCGCCGAGCCTCGATCTCTCCGCGGCACTGTTTCGCGCATGGCTGTTTGATCACGCGCCGTGGGGGACGTGGAACAACCTCTGGTACTCAGGGCACAGCACCCTCGGTTACAGCGTCCTGTTCCCGCCTGTCTCGGCGGCGCTCACGCCGCAGCTCGCAGGTGCTCTGGCGGCGGCCGCGACCGCGGCGCCGTTCACGGCGCTCGCTTGGCGCCACCGCGGCCCCGCCGCGGTCGCGGGCTCGCTGCTGTTCGGGGCGTTCACCGCGGTCGACCTGTTCACCGGGCGGCTTGCCTTCGCGTTCGGGCTGCTGCCGGCCACGGCCGCGGTGCTGGCGCTCGACCTCGGGTGGTGGCCGCTCGCGTGCCTACTGGGGGCGGCGTCGGCGCTGTGCAGCCCAGTGGCCGCGCTGTTCGCCGCGATCGTCGCGCTCGGGTATGCCGTCGGCGGCGTGATCAGCGGCGGGTCTGGACCAAAAGGACGGCCCCTTCGTCCCGGCGTCGCCGTCGCCGCCGCGTCGCTGCTGCCGGTCCTCGCGCTCGCCGTCGCCGTCCCCGAGGGAGGCACCGAGCCGTTTGGGCTGGGAACCCTGCTGCCGGTGCTCGCGGTGGCGGTCGGCGGGTTCGCGCTGACCGAGCGCAGCCAGCCAACGCTGCGGGCGTGCCTCGCCGTCTACGCATTCGCGCTCGTGGCCGGCTCTCTGATCCCGAGCGCGGTCGGCTCCAACCTCGCGCGCATGGGCACGCTGCTCGCCGCGCCGGTGGCGACGGTCGTCTTCTGGCAACGACGTCCGCGGGTACTGGCGGCGGCGATCGTGCCGCTGCTCTACATCGGGATTCAGGCTCCCGTCCAGAACGTCGTCGTCTCCAGCGGGCAGCCGTCGATCTCGGCAGCGTTCTACCGGCCGCTGCTGGGCTTCCTGCAGCGCCAGGGTGATGCGCCGTTCCGGATCGAGATCCCGTTCACGGCGCTGCATTGGGAGGCCTACCGGGTGGCCACCCGTTTCCCGATCGCTCGCGGCTGGGAGCGCCAGCTCGACGTCCGCGACAACCCGATCTTCTACCGCCGCGGCGCGCTCAGCGCCACCGCCTACCGGACATGGCTGCACGCCAACGCGGTTCGGTTCGTCGCCCTGCCCGCCACAGCGGTCGACTCATCCGCCCGCGCGGAGGCGGCACTCATCCGCTCGGGGCCGTCGTACCTTCGCCCCGTCGCGCACGTCGGCGCGTGGCGGGTCTACGCGGTCCGTCACCCGACGCCGCTCGCGCAGGGCCCGGCCCAGGTCACCGCACTCGGCCCCGATTGGCTGACTCTGCGGGCAACCCGTCCCGGCAGCGTGCTGGTGCACGTGCACTACTCGCCCTACTGGGCAGTTGTCCGGGGGGCCGGCTGCGTCGCTCCCGCGGGACGGGATACGCGCCTCGTGCTGCGGCGCGCGGGGACCGTCAGGCTCGCCATCCGCTTCGCGTTGGGGCGAATCGCCGCGGACTCGGCGCGCTGCACCGGCTGAGCCGACGCACCTCAGCGTTCCGCGCGGTCTCCGAAGCGCAGCCGGTAGCCGGTCGGCGTGGTGCCCAGGCGCTCCGCGAACGAGGCGCGCAACGCGGCGCCGTCCGTGAAGCCGCTGCGCAGTGCGACGGTCTCCACTGGATCGCGCGTGGTCTCCAGGAGGACCTGGGCGTGGCGCACCCGCTGCTCACGCACCCAACGAGCCGGCGTGGTCCCCATCTCGGAGCGGAAGCGGCGGGCGAACGTGCGTGGCGACATCGCGGCCTGGCGCGCGAGTCGCGAGACCGGCAGCGGCCCGCCGATGTGTGCGAGGGCCCACGCGCGAGCGCCCTCGGTTGACCCGGCCGTCGTCGGTGCGGCCGCGGGGCCGGTGATGAACTGGGCCTGCCCGCCCTCTCGATGGGGGGCGATCACCAGCCGCCGGGCGAGCGCCGCGGCCACCGCCGCGCCGTGATCGCATCGAACCAGGTGCAGGCAGAGGTCGAGGCCCGCGGCGACGCCGGCGCTGGTCAGGACCGTGCCCTCGTCGACGTAGAGCACGTCCGGGTCGACGCGCGTCGCCGGGAAGCGGCGAGCCAGCTCGGCCGTCGAGTGCCAGTGGGTGGTCGCTCGGCGGCCGTCAAGCAGTCCCGCCTCGCCGAGCACGAACGCACCTGTGCAGATCGAGACGATGCGAGCGCCCCGAGCGTGGGCCCGTCTCAGCGCGGCCGCGGCTCGGCGCACATCGGCGGTCGGCTCCAGATCGTCGATCCCCGCCACGACGACGGTGTCGGCGTCCTGCAGCGCACTCAGCCCTGCGTGAGTGGAGATCGCCACGCCGGTCGAGGACGCCACCGGTCCGGGTCGAACGCCGGCCAGCGTGAACCGGTAGCGGTCCTCGCCGCAGTGCCCGAACAGATGCACCGGGGCGGCCAGATCGAGCATGATCACCGTCGGCAGCGCCAGTGCGACGACATGATGTGGGCGTGGCATGAAATCGACGATAGTTGTCTTTCCTGCCACTGGTCAAGCGCGGCCGGACACGCCACGATTGCGGCCATGACCACCATGCCCCGTACCCAGGTGCTGTTCTTCGACGGCGTCGACGACCTCGATCCGGTCGGCCCGCTCGAGATCCTCACCGCGGCCGGACTTCCGGTGAGCGCGGTCCGCCCCGCCGATCACCCGACGACGGTCCACACGGCCCACGGCCTCAGGCTCGAGATCGACGCGGTACTCGACGACACCGCGGAACTCGTGATCGTGCCCGGCGGCGGCTGGCTGGACGGCGGGCCCGGCGTGCGTACGCATACGACCGGCGGGCTGCCGGCACGACTGGCGGCGTTGCACGAGCGCGGAGCGGTGATCGCCTCGGTGTGCACGGGCGCGATGCTGCTTGCCGCCGCCGGCCTGCTCGACGGCCGCCCGGCGGTGACCAATCGGGGCGCCTTCGACGACCTCGCCGCCTCCGGAGCGATCGTCGAGCGAGAGGCCCGGGTGGTCGACGTGGGCGACGTGGTGACGTCCGGGGGACCGGCCGCGGGACTCGACCTGGGCGTTCATCTCGTCGGCCGCTTCCTCGGCGAAGAGGCGGGCGCCGCGGCCGCCGCACGCCTGGAGCACGTCCCGGTGGGCCCAGTCCTGACCCCTGCCCTCAGCTGACGCGCCACCGCAGAAATGGGCCTGCGCAGGGGTGAAGGGCCGGTGAGCCGGGGCTAGATTCGATCCGTGCTCCAGCTGCGGCGAATCGGCGAGAGCGTCCTGCCGCGGGGCAGAGTCGACGCCCTGCGCCAGGTGGGCCTGTTCGTCGGCGCCTACGCGCTCTACCAGGTTGTGCGCGGCATGGCCAACGCCAGCGACACGCCGGGCCGGGCCGCTGGCAACGCGACGAAGATCATCGACTTCGAACGGAGACTGCACCTGTTCGTGGAGCCGCAGGTCCAGCAGTGGGCGCTCCACTTCCACTCGCTGATGGCGGCGGCGGCATGGTTCTATGTCAACGGCAACTGCGAGATCACCGGCGGCGCGCTGCTGTGGATCTATCTGCGCCGTAACGACTCGTTCTACTGCGTGCGCAACATGTTCCTGATCGCGATGGTGGTCGCGCTGGTCGGGTACGCGGTGTTTCCGACCGCTCCACCGCGGCTGATGCCCCAATGGGGCTTCACCGACGTGGTCCAGCTCTATACGGGCGTCACAGCGCAGCGCGGCGCCCCGGCGGCATTCCTCAACCTGTACGCCGCGGTCCCGTCGATGCACGTCTGCTTCGCGCTGATGATCGGGGCGACGATGACGCGTCTCTCCTCCAGCCGGCTCGCCCGCCTCGGGTGGGCGCTCTACACCCCGCTCGTCGCGCTCGTGGTGATCACGACCGGCAACCACTACTTCACCGACTGCGTGCTGGGGATGGGCACCGCGGGCCTGTCGGCGCTGCTGGCCGGGCAGCTGCTGGCCAGGGCTCGTCCCGACGCGTGGTCGTTCAACCCGTCGCGGGTCCGCGGGCTGGCTGAGATCACCTCTTCGCCGGCCGGCTAACCGCCCCGGCGCGCCTTCCTCCGCCCGAGCGTCTACCCTGTCGAGGTCGATGGCGCCGGAACCGAGTTCCCGCGTGCGAACCCCCCGCGCACGCCCCCGTCAACGCGCCGCGGAGCGAGGCGGGATGAGCCCACGGCTCAACCCGGAGCTGATGCAGCAGCGGCTGATCGACTCCCGGCTGACGCCGAACGCGATCTCGCTCACCGGCTTCGTGCTCAACGTCGCGGCCGCGGTGCTGCTGTTCGAGCGCTGGTTCTTCCTGGCGGGGCTCGCGTTCATCATCGGGTCGATCATGGACACGCTCGACGGGCGCTACTCGCGGATGTCGGGCAAGGGCACGCCGTTTGGCGCATTCCTCGACTCGACGCTCGATCGCCTGGAGGAGGGTGTCGTCCTGACCGCCGCCGGGGCGTATTTCGCCTCCAAGCACGATCAGGTGGCAGTCGCGGCCGTCGTCATGGCCGTGCTCGCCTCGCTGATGGTCTCCTACACCCGCGCCCGCGCCGAGGCGCTCGGCGTGCAGTGCAAGGTGGGACTGGCGACGCGGCCGGTCCGCGTGGTGATCCTGTCGGCCGGGCTGGTCTTCGCCCGCGGAGCAGGCCTCGGTCACTTCTACCTGCTCGCTCCGGCCGTCTACGTGCTTGCGGTCCTCAGCCTGTTCACCGTCGCACAGCGGATCTGGCACGTCCGCAAGGAGCTCAACGCTCCTGCACAGGCCGGCTGACCGCCGAGCATCGTCCATTCGTCCAGTCCGGACCCGCGAGGGTCAAGTTCGGCCGGTCCGGGTCTACGATCGATCCCTTCACGACGAGGGCACGAATGCCCGGACAAAGGGGTTAAGGAATGGGACGACCACGCGCACGCCGCCTCGGCGGCCTGGGAGCCCTGGCCACCGTTGTCGGGGCGCTCGCCTCGGCTGGGCCGGCGCTCGCCACCACGGCCACGCAGACGATCTCCTCGGCGGGGCCGATGACCGGACTGATCGTCGGCAACGATCTCGACTGCCAGGTCCAGTACGCCGGGTGGGCGGGCGGGGCGTTCTACCCCACCGATTCGATCGGCAACAACCCGGCGACCGGTGACTGCGGCACCTTCGTCTCCGTCGGCGCGACCGTCTACGGGCCGGACTTCGACCAGAACCTCGCCTCCGGCACCGGCATCTCGATGACCACCGCGGGCAACTACCTCGATTACAGCCCGGCCGCCCAATCCGCCGTGACCGGCGCGGGAACCGCTGCCAGTCCCTACGGGATCGTGACCAGCGCGACCACCGGGACCGCCGGCGTCACCGTGGGCGAGAGCGACCGCTACGTGACCGGAAGCAACGGCTATACGACCGCGATCACGCTCACCAACACGACGGCCGCTCCGGTGAGCGGAGTGCTCTACCGCGCGTTCGACTGCTACCTGCAGGGATCGGACAACGGATATGGCGCTGTGGAGAGCGACGGATCGATCGTCTGCTCCAGCTCGCCCAACGACGCGTCGGGCGGCCCCGTCGAGGAGCTCGATCCGGTCACCGCCGGCAGCCATTACCTCGAGACGAACTACAACCAGATGTGGGCCGACGTCGACACGCAGACCAACCTCCCGGACAGCTGTGACTGCACGGTCAGCGAGGACAACGCCATCGGGCTGAGCTGGTCGTTCAGCCTCGCGGGGAACAGCAGCGCGCAGTACGTCGCGCACACCAACTTCGTGGCGACGGGGACAACCTCATCGGGAGCCGGCTCGGGCACGGGCAGCGGGAGCGGTTCGTCCAGCGGCCAGGGCAAGGAGACCTCGCGCCACAAAGTACGGATCAGCCTGCTGCAGTCCGTCCGTCACCACCGGACCCGCGCCTCGACGTCGCTGGCCCGCGGCACCACCGGCGAGCGCGTACGCGCCACGCTTCACGGCACCGGGGTGCGCAAGGCGACCGGGACGGTCCGCTATAGCCTGTTCCGCGGGCGCAGTTGCGCGGTGCGCCACCGGGTGCTGAACGGCAACCGCCGGACGATCCGCGACGGCCGGGTTCCGGCGTCGGCGCGGGTGCACAGGGCGCTGCGCCCGGGGCGCTACTCATGGCAGGCGATCTACAGCGGCAACAAGCTGCTCCAGCGCGCCAAGAGCCTCTGCGGCAGCGCCAAGCTCACCATCCTGAAGTAGGCCTCGGGGCTTGGCGCGCCCTGTCCCATCGCCGAGGCCGGGCTCCCGGTAACGCGGTCACTGACCCACGGTAAGGGGCCGGTCACCCGGACCCATCAGACGCTCACCGCGCGGGTGGCCTGCCGCGTCGTGCCATGCACGGTCGCGATCGTGGTGAAGTCGACGGTCGGCCACTCGTCGGTGGTCGTGGCCACGGGCCGCGCGAAGATCAAGGAGCGGTTCCACCGGCCTGCCCGGAGGCGCGGGCTGCGCCTCCGGGCACGGTGGCGGGCTGTACCGTTGGGCAGGTGTCGCCCGCTCCCGCACGCTCGCTCGGCCGCGGCGCCCGGGCGCGGATCCTGAGCACCGCGCGCGAGCTGTTCTCCGATCCCGGCATCAACGCGACCGGCATCGCGGAGATCGTCGAACGTTCGCGAGTCTCGCGGCGCACCCTCTACCAGCACTTCGCCTCCAAGGACGATCTCGTGGTCGCCTACCTGCGCGAGCTGGCCGCCGACCCCGAGGCAGCGCCTCAAGGGCTGCTCACCCGCGAGGACCTCACCGCACGAGCGCGTCTGCTGGAGATGTTCGGTGCGCTGGGCGACGGCCGCGGGCCCCTGCGCGGTGACCCGTTCATCGCCGCCGCCGTCGAGCTCGCCGACCCGCGTCATCCGGGGCGACGGGTGGTCGCACGCCGCCAGCAGGAGCTCGGCGAGCTGCTCGGCGAGCTGTGCCGTGAGGCAGGCGCGCGCCAGGCCGAGCAGCTCGGCCGGCGGTTGCTCGTGCTCTACTCGGGCGCAGCCGCGTCGGTGCTGGCGGCGGACGACCCGGGGCCCGCGGCCGAGGCCACGGCGATCGCCCGGATGCTGCTCGAGGCTGCGATCGACTGAGGGCCTTGCTGTAGATCGATCGGTGTGGTTATGGACGTGGGGTACGGCGATTGCGTCACGCCCGGTACACCGGATGGTGTGCATCTGGCTGTAACGAATGGGGCGTCGCGGGATAGATTCCGTGTACGCCTGCTGCGACCGTCGCGCGGGCGCTGACACCCGAAAGGAACTTTCGTGAGCACCTCCACCAACGGATCCTCGCGCCACCAGTACGACAAGGTCCGCGTCGCGATCATCGGCGTCGGCAACTGCGCGAGCTCCTTCGTCCAGGGCGTCCATTACTACCGCAACGCCGATCCGACCCAGCAGGTCCCGGGCCTCATGCACGTCGACCTCGGCGGCTACCACGTCCGGGACATCGAGTTCTCCGCGGCGTTCGACATCGATGCCGACAAGGTCGGCAAGGACCTGTCCGAGGCGATCTTCGCCGGCCAGAACAACACGCTGAAGTTCGACACCGACGTCCCGCATCTCAACGTCCCGGTGATGCGCGGCATGACCCACGACGGGCTGGGCAAGTACCTGTCGCAGAGGATCACCAAGGCGCCCGGCGAGACCGTCGACATCGTCGAGGTGCTCAAGGCGACCCGCACCGACGTCGTCGTCTCCTACCTGCCGGTCGGCTCCGAGCAGGCGACCAAGTGGTACGTCGAGCAGATCATCGAGGCCGGCTGCGGCTTCGTGAACTGCATCCCGGTGTTCATCGCGCGCGAGGACTACTGGAACAAGCGCTTCAAGAAGGCCGGCCTGCCCGTCGTCGGCGACGACATCAAGTCCCAGGTCGGCGCCACGATCGTCCACCGCCAGCTGGCCCGTCTGTTCCACGACCGCGGCGTCAAGCTGCTGCGCACCAGCCAGCTCAACGTCGGCGGCAACATGGACTTCTTCAACATGCTCGAGCGCGAGCGCCTGGAGTCCAAGAAGATCTCCAAGACCAACGCCGTCACCTCGATCATGGGCCATGAGCTCCCGCCCGAGGACGTTCACGTCGGCCCGTCGGACTACGTGCCGTGGCTGACCGACCGCAAGTGGGCCCATATCCGGCTCGAGGGCCAGGCGTTCGGCGACGTGCCGCTGACCGCCGAGCTCAAGCTCGAGGTGTGGGACTCGCCCAACTCGGCGGGCATCGTCACCGACGCGGTGCGCTGCTGCAAGCTGGCGCTCAACAGCGGCCTGGCCGGCCAGCTCGACGGTCCGAGCTCCTACCTCATGAAGTCCCCTATGCACCAGCGCCCGGACACCGAGGCACAGGAGCTCACCGAGAAGTTCATCGCCAAGTACGCGCGTAAGCCCGGCGTCGCCGCCGCGGCCAAGCAGGACGCTCCGGCACGCAGGACGCGCGCCGCCACGCCCGGCGCCAACGCGAAGGCGCCGGCGAAGCGGACCCGCGCGGCCGCCAAGGCCTGATCCTCAGCAGCTGGGCATCGGACGTCACCAGGAGTGACGTTTGATGCCCAGCGCCCGCCGTGTCAGGAGGGATCCGGGACGGCGAACGCGACCGTGTCGATGTCGGTCATCGTCGAGCACTGCAGATACCAGCGGTACCCCACGCCGAGCGAAGCGACGAAGTCTGGGAGCACGGCGAGGTCGTCGGGACGGTGGTAGATCGCGATCGCGAGCACGGGGCGGTGCTCGCGGATCGTCTCCGCGGCGCCGCGCAGGACCGACAGCTCGGCGCCCTCGACGTCGATCTTGATGCCACCGATGTCGAGGACGACGTCGCCCGGCTTCGGCCGGGCTGGGACGCTCTCGTCGCGGTAGGCGTATTGCGAGAAGGCGAGCGGCGGTACATCTCCGGTTCCATCTGCAGGGGGACATGCGCGGGGCCCAGCGCTCGGAAGTCGAAGAAGCGCAGGAGCAGCTCGCGGCTGGCCTCATCCCCGAGCTGGGACCACAGCGTGTCCGCACGCTCGAGCAGGTCGAGCTGGGTGGCTACCCGCGCCCCCGCCTGCTCTGCGGCGGGCAGCTCCACTCCGAGCGGGTGGAAGAGATAGTCGACGTTGTCGGCCAGGCAAGTCGCCAGCGAGTCCGCGATGACCTGCAGGAACCGGGCTCGCCGAGCGCCGTGCTCCCCGGGCTCGAGCGCGGTCGCCGTCCGCGCGGGGGCCGGCCTGATGGTCGCGGACATCGTTCATCGATCGGCCGCGAGCCGCCGAGCTTGAGCGAGGATCGGGAAGGATCGGGCGCGTTCGGGGTCTTGAGCGGTGACCCACTCTTCTTCGATTTGACAGGAGCGCCTCGCTGATGACCCAGACCAGAACGATCCGAACGAGGACCGGCGCAACCATCGCCGCGATCGGCGTGGCCGCGCTGGTCGCCGCGTGCGGGAGCTCGCACCCCAGCAACTCCGGCAGTGCCGCGAGCGGCTCCGGCAGCTCCGCGGTGAGCGGGACCCCCGTGTCCGACAAGACCCTGCAGATCTCGATCATGTCCGGCAAGGACGGTCGCTACCTTGCCGGGCCGGGCGGACGGGCGATCTACCTGTGGGTGGCCGACAGCCGCGATAAGTCGCACTGCAGCGGCGCATGCGCCAAGTTCTGGCCTCCGGTCCTCAGCAAGTCCAAGCCCTCGGCCGGCAGCGGCGTGAGGGCGAGCGACCTCGGGACGATCGCCCACAGCGGGGGCGAGCGCCAGGTGACCTACAACGGGCACCCGCTCTACTACTTCCTCGAGGATTCCCACCGCGGCATGATCAAGGGCGAGGGCAACAACGGCTTCGGCGCGAAGTGGTGGCTGGTCAGCCCGTCCGGCGCGGCGATCACCCACAGCAGCTCCTCGGGCAGCGGCTCCGGCTACTCCGCGACCACGACCTCGTCGACCAGCTCCGCCGCCGGCGGCTGGGGCTAAGTCCAAAGATGGCGACGGGCACCAGCGAGCTGCCCGTCACTCCCGGCCCCCCGGACATCGGCCGGCCCGGTTCTCCGGGCCGGCCGATCGGGGACTGGGCCTTTGCGGGGGTGGCGATCGCCTCGATCGGAGGACCGCTGGCGATCGCCGGCCTGATCGCACCGGCGATCACCGGCGGTTCGATCCGCTCGGGCGGCCTCGAGATGGTCGCCGCGCTCGTCATGTTCGCCGCGCCGCTGGCCCTGTGGCTGCGCTGGTCCCGCGACGTGAGCGGCGCGGGGGGCCTGTACGGATTCGTGGAGGCCGCCGCGGGGCGCCGGATCGCGCTCGTCCAGGCCGCGATCTGGACCTTCAGCTACCTGCTGTACATCGTCTACACGACGACGCAGATCGTCTACGAGCTGCTCCCCCAGGTGCTTGCGGGCGAGCGGAGCTGGCAGACGCCGCTCGCGCTCCTGATCCCGGCCGCGATCGTCGGGGTGATGGTCGCGGGGCGGACCGCCGCACTGGTCACGCTCGGGCTGCTCGCCGCCGGTCAGGTGGCGTTCGCCGCGGTGCTCGACGGGGTCGCGGTCGGCCATCTCGGGCTCCCGCTCTCGTCGTTCGGCACGGGCGCCGGCACCGGTGAGGTCCTCCAGTCCGGCGCTCAGACCTCGCTGCTCTACATCTGCGCCGGGCTGCCGCTCTTCCTCGGCGGCGAGCTGAGGCGTCCGGCGCGGACGATCCGACGAGGCATGTCAGGCGCCTACCTGCTCACCGGGACGCTCGTCGTGCTCGCGGTCGCGCCGCTGGCGGCGGCGCCCGCCCTGGCCCACACCCAAGTGCCCGGCGCGGCGGTGCTGGCTCGGTTTGCGGGCGGCGGCGCCGGACGTGCAATCGGGATCGCGACCGCGGCCAGCGTCGGCGGTGTGATCCTCGCGGAGTTCGTCGCCCTCACGCGGCTGCTGCACGCGGCCGGCGGCTGGCCCGTCCGCAAGGTGACCCTCGGCGTCGGGGCGTTCGTGCTGGCGGCCGCTCCATTGATGCTGATCGACCCCACCGGGATCTACGACGCGCTCACCCGGCCCTCGCTGATCGCACTGTGGCTGAGCCAGCTGATCGTGTTCGCCGTCTATCCGCGGTTCGCGCACCGCCGAGGGCAGCCGATGGCGCCCGCCTGGACGCTGAGCATTCTGGCGACCGCGTTCGCCGGCTACGGATTGTGGAACGCCGTGCAGACGATCGGCAGCTAAGCGATCAGCGCGGGAGCGCGACGGCCAGCGCCGGTGCGAGGTCGCCGCGACCGGCGACCTGCACCCCGCCCTCGAGCCCGAGCCAGGCAGCGACGCCGGCCAGCTCGGCGCCGAGCTCGGCGCTCACGCGGTCGGTGTCGATGCCGTCCTCCGCGAACGCGCCCTGGACCCGGAGCACTCCGGCCTGGCGGTCTGACTTGAGGTCCACGCGGGCGACCAGGGAGCCGTCGAGCAGGAACGGGAGCACGTAGTAGCCGTAGACGCGCTGCGGGGCGGGGACGTAGATCTCGATCCGGTAGTGGAAGCCGAACAGCCGCTCCGCGCGCGGCCGGAACCAGATGAGCGGATCAAACGGCGAGAGCAGGGCGCGGCCGGTGACCGGACGGGGGCGTGGCGCCTGGTGCCACAGGTAGGCGGGCGCCCCCCAGCCACGGACCTCGACCGGCAGCAGCTCACCCGAGTCGACGAGCTCGGCGACCCGGAGCTTGGAGTCGGCGCGCGGCAGGCGGAAGTAGTCACCGATGTCCGGCTCGGTGGCGACGCCGAGCGCGGCGGCCGAGATCCTGGCCAGCTCGCGCTGCGCGTCCTCGCGACTGGGAGTCGGGGCGCCGAGCACCTCGCTGGGGAGCACCCGCTCGGGCAAGTCGTAGTGGCGCTCGAAGTTGATCCGGCGCGCCGCCATCACCTGGCCGGTGTAGAACAGGTGCTCGAGCGCGACCTTGCCGTCGTGCCAGTTCCACATCTGCCCCGCCGCCGGCGTACCGCGTGAGAAGCCGGTGTCGCCCGAGCGGACCGGGCCCTCGTCGCGGACGAGCGCGAGCGTGTCGTCGATCAGCGTCGGGTTTTCGGTGAGGATGCGCTGCATCGACCCCCATGCGCCGTCGAGGTTGGCCATCCGCCAGCGCAGCAGCGGGTGGGTCTCGACCGGGATCAGCGAGGCCTCGTGCGCCCAGTACTCGACCAGGCGGCGGTTCAGCCGGCCGCGCGTGTGTCCGGCGAGCCGGTCGAGCACCGCCGGGTCATACGGCCCCAGCCGCGAGAAGACCGGCATGTAGTGCGCGCGCAGGAAGACGTTGACCGAGTCGAGCTGCAACAGCCCCAGCCGGCGCACGAGCGCCGTGATCCGGGCCGCCGTCGGCTCCGGACCCCCGTCGCCGGCGCGTGGGCGTCCGAACCCCTGGGAACGCAGCGCGATCCGCCGGGCGGCGAGCGGGCTCAGCCGCGCCGCGGCCTCGGTACGAGCGGCGGCGCTAATTGGAGTCGCAGGCCGCGTGACGGATGCGGCGTGGGACCTCCCGCCGCGAGCATGGGCGACCGCGCTGTGCGCTCACCCATTCGCCCCCGCGCGTCCGGAACAGCGAGGTGAGCTCGAAGCGACCGGTCTCGACCGCGGCATAGGCCCAGCTGCCGTCGCAGCCGAACGGCCGCACGATGTGCGCGTGGCGGACCTGCGCGTCGCCGCGTGACAGGCCCTGCCAGAGCGCGTGGCGGGTGCAGGCGGGGCGGGTGGCGGAAGCCGAGGCGCCGCCCACTGCCAGGTCGCCCGTGGCGAGCAGCGCGCCGGCGGTCAGCGTCGTCGTGGCCAGCGCCGCGGCGAGCTTGACCCGGCGCGTCATGCCGGGACGGGCTGTGCTTCTCAGGCTCCGGAAAGACGTCACGCTCACTCCTCGGTGGACAGCCCAGCCGATTCTACGTGCGGCCCGCGTCCCGCCGGCGACCGCTCCCGTGGGACCCGTTGGTCGGTTTCCAGACGACACGTCTGAGCATCGACCAACTCCGCTCCGGAGGCCCCCGGCACGGCGGCTCGCTCGGCGGCCGGCCGGGCGCCCACCACGTACAGGCCACCCTGGCGGCCTCGACGCCACCAAAGGGGGTTGGTCGGTTTCCAGACGAGCAGTCTGAAAAACGACCAAGTCCGGTCCAGGGGCTGGCGCCGCGAGGCGCTCCCGGTGGCGACCGACGCGTGGCGGCATAAGATCAACGCGTGCCCGTACCGGCTGCGGCGCCCATTGAACCGCTCGCGATCGCGCAGGTGACGCCGTTCGCGTGGGAGGTCTCGGGCGAGGTCAATCACTACGTGGCGCAGATCTCCGAGGAGCTCGCCGCGCGCGGGCACCGCGTGCTGATCATCGCGCCCTCACAGGACCACGAGCTCGTGCGTGAGTCACGACGGCTCGTCCGCCAGGCGCCGGAGTCGCTCGTCGCCGAGCCCGGCGTGCGGGTGCTCGGCGTCGGGGAGGTGATCCAGTTCGCCCCCAACCGCGCGAGGGCCGCATCGCTGCCGGTCGACGTCGCACGCACGATCGAGGACACGCTGACCGCGGTCCCGCTGGACATCGTCAACGTCCACGAGCCGTTTGCGCCGAGCGCCTCCTCCGTCGCCCTGCGCCACTCGCGCTCGCTCACCGTCGGGTCGTTCCACTCCCCCACCGAGCGGATCCTCTCCACCCAGCTCACCCGGCCGCTCGTCCGGCTTCTGTTCAGCCGCATGGACGCCCGGACCGCAAGCTACGCGGCGACGCGGAACCTCCTGCAGACCTTCTTCCCCGGCGACTATCGCGTGATCGGACCGGGCAGCGACGCGCCGGCCGACGGTGAGCCCTCGCTGGTTCGAGGCGCGAACGAGGTCCCGGAGCTCGTGATGCTCGCCACCGAGGAGCGGGCGGCGCTGAGGACGTTCCTGCGGGCGCTGCGGCTGTTGCCCGAGGACGCCGAGTGGCACGCGACCGTCTGGTCACCACGCCCGCTCCCGCCGCCCGCGACGCTGACGCGGACGCTGCGCGAGCGCGTGACGTTCATCGACGCCGAGACGAGCAGCGCGGCCGAGACGCTGGCCGGCGCGGACGTGTTCGTGCTCGGCTCCGAGGGGCTGCGGCCGACGCCCGGGACGCTGCTGCGCGCCCTCGGCGCGGGAGTCGCGTGCGTCGCGCCACGGCTGCCCGTCTACGAGGAGGTCCTCGCCGACGGCGAGCGCGGCCTGCTGTTCGAGCCCGGCGAGGTGCAGACGCTCGGCGCACAGCTCGCGCGGCTGCTGGCGGACCCCGGCGCACGCCGCCGCGACGACGAATTCCACGCCCGGCTGCGCCGCGAGCTCAGCTGGGAGCGGGTCGCCGGCGAGCACGAGGCGATCTACGGCGAGCTGGTGGCGCGCCGGCACGCGACCGAAGGCGACGGACAGCTGCGGCGCCGGCTCTCCGAGCGCCCGCTGATCGACGTCGACCTGCACATGCACACCGACCATTCCTACGACTGCGCGACCCCGGTGGAGGTGCTGCTCGCCGAAGCCTCGCAGCGCGGACTGGGCGCCATCGCGGTCACTGACCACAACGAGATCTCCGGGGCCCTGGAGGCGCGGGCGAAGGCCACCGGGATCCAGGTCATCGTCGGTGAGGAGGTCAAGACCGCCGAGCAGGGCGAGGTGATCGGCCTGTTCATCGAGGAGAAGATCCCGCGCGGGATGACGCTGCAGGAGACGATCGACGAGATCAAGCGCCAGGGCGGGCTGGTCTACGTCCCCCACCCATTCGACCGGATGCACGCGGTCCCCGACTACGAGCACCTGCTCGGCGTGATCGACGACGTGGACGCGATCGAGGTCTTCAACCCGCGGGTGGCGATCGCCGAGTTCAACGAGGAGGCGGTGCGGTTCGCCGCCAAGTACCGGATGATCGCCGGCGCGGGCTCGGACGCGCACGTGCCGCAGGGCCTGGGCTCGGTCCGGATCCGGATGCGCGCATTCGACGGTCCGGACGAATTCCTGCAGTCGCTGCGCGACGCCGACATCATCCGCAACCCCGCATCGCTGCTCTACGTGCAGGCGCTGAAGTTCCTGCAGACGAAGGCGATGCCGCCGGGAGCCCGACGGGCGTCACGCGAGCGGCGGGTCAGGCGCGCAACGCATCGCAAGTCCTGATGCAGCGCCAAGGACAAGACCGCCAGACCGCCAATCAGGGCAGCGTGCCCGCCACAGATGACGAGATTCGCGAGAAGTACCTCGAGCGTGCGATTCGCGAGCTGAACTCCTTTGCCCAACGCCTTTCGGAGTGCGAGCACTGCCCGCGCGGGCAGCTGATGCCGGTGCTCGGCTCCGGCCATCCGCAGGCCGACATCCTGCTGCTCAAGCATTCCGCGCTCCCCTCCGAGGTCGAGGAGGGCGTCGCGTTCTACGGGCGCGGTGGCAACGCGCTGATGAAGTCGCTCAAGCGGCTGGGGATCGACCCGCTCGCCGTCTACGGAACGCTCTGCATCAAGTGCCCGGTGTTCGAGCCGGAGACCGCCGACGCGGCGTGCGTCGGGCGGCTGCTCGAGGAGCTCGCGATCGTGCGGCCGAAGATCGTGGTCGTGATGGGCGAGGACGCGCTGATGGTGCTCAACGAGCTCGAGGTCCCGCTCGCCCGACCGCTCACCGCAGCGCCCGGCGAGATGCAGCGGCTCACCCCGTCGATCGAGGCCCTGTTCGTCCCGAACATCGATGATTCGCTGGACGACGAAGACGCCAAGCGGCTGTTCTGGTCGGCGTTCAAGGTGCTCGGCCAGTGGTGGGAGGACCTGCCGCCCTACTGAGCCGACGCGCTCAGGCGGTGATCGGGATGTGGCCCGGCTGGGCCGCGACGCGCGTGATCCACGCCCGGATCGCCGGATAGGCCTCGAGGTCGAACCCGCCCTCGGGCGCGACGTGGGTATAGGCGTAGAGCGCGATGTCGGCGATGGTGTAGCGCTCGGAGACGAAGAAGTCCCGGGTGGCGAGGTGCTGCTCCATCGCGCCGAGCGCAGCGCCACCGCTGCGCAGCTTGGCCTCGCGCTCCTCCTCGGTCGGCGTGAACCCCGAGTGCGCCCAGAACCGTGCCACCGCGATGTGCGGCTCGTGGCTGTACTGCTCGAAGAACAGCCACTGCAACGTCTGCGCGTGCGCGTAGTCCTCGTCGGGCCAGAACTCCGTCCCGCGCGCCAGGTAGCCGAGGATGGCACCCGATTCGCCCAGCGCCCGGCCGTCGTCGAGCACGAGCGTCGGGACGCGCAGCCCCGGGTTGAGATCACCGAGGATCTGCTGGCGATCCGAGCGGTCGATTACGCTCAGCTCCCGCCTCTCGAACGCGATCCCGAGCTGGTTGAGCAACAGGCGGACCTTGTAGCAGTTGCCCGACATCGCGTTGTCGTAGAGGAGCATGGCTCTGTCGGCTATTTGGCGAGCAGGCTGTAGAACTGTGCCGTCGGCGATCCCAGTCCGGTCACGTCATCGAATCCGGGGCCGGCTGTCAGGCCGGTGAGCTGCGCCTGGCCCAGGGTTCCGAGCTCGATCTTGGAGCCGGTGAACGACGGGAAGGCGACGGCCTCGGTCACCCCGGCGCCCTGTGGCGTGTCCGTGACGTCGTTGAACGCCTCCGAGCCGTAGTAGCCGTAGAGCATCGGGTTCGCATAGCCGAGCGGGGCGTGGTGGCGCGCCTGGATGAGGTCGGCCTCGGTGCCCGCGAACAGCGGCGAGGCCAGGCTCGTGCCGCCCCACGTCTCGACCACGACGCCCTGCTTGGGCTTCACCGTGTAGGCGACCGAGTAACCGGTGTCGGGGTCGGCCAGGTCCGACACGTCGGGGTAGACCTCCATCGGGGTCTTGCCGACCACGTTGCCCGAGACGATGCCCTGCTGGTAGTAGGGCTCCTGGAAGAGCGTGCTCACCCCTCCCGTCGAGCCGCCGTCGAAGTTCCCGGGCGGGGTGGGGTTCCAGCTGCCGTCGTGCAGCTTGGACACACCGTCCTCCCAGCCGGTCTGCCACAGGTACTGGCTGTTGCCTCCGATGGCCAGGCTGGTGCCGCCCACCGTCGTCAGCCACGGCTCGGAGGCCGGGAACAGATAGCTGATCGGCGGGTTGGAGCCCACGTCACCGGAGGCCGTATCGACGGTGATGCCCTCGATCCCCGCGCGCTGCAACGCGTTGGTGAACGCGTTCTCGATCGCGGTGGTGAAGTTCTCCGACAGACCCCAGGAATCGGTCACGACATCGGCGAGATGCTGGCCGACGATCTGCTCCAGGGCGTTGAGCGTCGGGTCGTCGGTCTCGCCCTTGCCGCCGGCGACGTAGGCGATCGTCGCCCCTGGCGCGGTGGCGTGCACGGCTTCGACGTCGATCGCGCTCTCCACGTCGCCGACTCCGTAGCTCGAGCCCTTCTCGACGTAGGCGATGTACTGCGAGGCCGGAAGCGGGGCAAAGCCGTCCTGGCTGGCCTGGACGTTCGCGTCGGCGAATGCCGTCTTGTCGTTGTCGCCGCTGATGATCGCGACCGTGACGCCCTGTCCGGTGAGACCGCTGCCCTTCGCGAACAGCGCTGAGCGCAGCTGGTTCGGGGTGTACCCGCAGGGTGCCCAGGTGAGCTGCTGCCCGTACGCGGGTGGCACGCCCGCCGCCTTCAGCTGCCCGTAGTACTGCGAGCAGTCCGGACCGGTCGTCTGCCGCGCCGCCCTGACCAGCTTCGGCTTCTCCGGCACCGGGCGGGTTCCGGTCACGGTGACCGTGACGACCTGGCCGGCGATGTCGGAGGGCATCGACATCGGCGTCGCGTTGGTCACCTGGCCGGCGGTGGTCGGGACCAGCGTCGTGTCAAAGCCGCTGGCGATCGACCCGGACGGCCCTTTCGCGGACACGTAATAGGGGTTCTGGTCGGTCACGTGCAGTCCCTGTGACTGAAGCCAGGAGGCCACCTCCACGATCTCCTGGGAGGTGGCGCCGAACTGGGCGGCGACCTGCGCCGGCGTGAGGAACTGTCCGTAGGAGCTGGAGTGGGGATCGGAGACCTGTTCATCCAGGGCCTGCAGGCCGGCCTGGTCTCTCCCGAGGAAGACGTGCACCTCGGCGGTGCGCGCCGCGGGAGCAGCTGCGGTCGACGCGAGGCTCGCGCCGCTCAGCGGAGCCGTGCTCGCGATCACGACCGTCGCCGGGCTCGCCGGCGACGCGCCCGCGTCCGTCGCTCCGAATCCGAGCGACGCGATCGCCGCTCCGGCCACGCCGAGGATCCATCCACGCCTGCCACCCCGCATCATGCCCTCCTCGTCCACAGTGAGCGCCGCACCAGCGGCCGTGATCGTAACAGCGGCTTGCGGCCGCTTTCGTCAGTCGTTGACCACGACGATCTTGCCGAGCTTGCCGCCCGCCCGGAAGCGGTCGTAGGCATCGGCGACCCGCTCCAGCGGGAACGTGTCCGCAATCGGAACCGTGACCTGGCGGTTGGCCAGCGCGGGCAGCACCGAACGCTCGACGGCGCGGGTGGCCAGCGCCTTGAGCTCGAGCGGCCGCGCACGCAGGGTCGAACCATGGATGCGCGCCCGCTTGATCATCACCATGCCGAGATTGATCTCCGCGGTCGCGCCCGCTCCGGTGCCGATGATCGCGATCCGCCCGCCGGTCTCCAGCGCCATCAGGTTCTCGGCGAGGTTGATCGCACCGACGAGCTCGAGCACGACGTCGAACGGCCCATGGCCGCCGAACCCCTCCGGCGCGATCACGGTCGCGCCGAGCGCGGCGACCGCGTCGCGGTGATCGGTGCTGCGCACCGTGGCGGTGACGCGAGCCCCGGCGGCGCGGCCGAGCTGTACCGCGGCCGTGCCCACGCCACCCGCGGCGCCGTGGACGAGCAGCCGCTCGCCCGCCACCAGGCCCGCCTGGGTGACGACGGCGTCATGGGCGGTGATGAAGACCTCCGGAAAACCGCCGGCCTCTGCCCAGTCGATGCCATCGGGCACCGCCATCAGCATCCGCTCGTGGACGACGCAGAGCTCCGCCTGCGCGCCTCCGCCGACGATCGCCATCACGCGGTCGCCGACCTCGAAGCGCTCGGCACGCGGCCCCCGCGCGACGACCTCCCCCGCGAACTCCATTCCGGGGATGTCGACCGGGACGCCGGGCGGCGGCGGGTAACGGCCCGCGGCCTGCATGATGTCGGCACCGTTGAGGCCGGCCGCGCGCACCCGCACGAGCACCTCGCCGTCGGCGGCGACCGGGTCCGGGCGCTCCTCGACGACGAGCTCGCCGTCCTTGATGACCGTGGCGCGCATTGGGTTGCGACCTTACCGAGCGAGGGTCATGCGGCGCCGGCGACGCGCGGCGCGCCCGGGTCGGCACCCTCACCGGTCTGCTCGCGCGCGATGTAATCCTCGATCTCCATCACCCGGTCGCGAGAGCGGGTGGCGACGTGCAGCAGATCGCTCATCGTCGAGACCTCCTCGATCTGCTCGGCGATGAACCACTGCATGAACTGCTCGGAGGCGTAGTCCTGCTGCTCGCGCGCTGTCGCCGCCAGCCGGTTGATCTGCTCGGAGACGCGCTTCTCCTGCTCGAGCGCGAGCGCGACCGGCTCGACGGCGTCTGCGAACCCGCTGTTGGGCGCCTCCACCCCCGGCGTGATGACCGGGACGTCGGTGTCGAGCAGGTACTGGACCATCATCATCGCGTGGTCGCGCTCCTCGAGCGCCTGGCGGTAGAAGAACGATGCGAGCCGGGGGAGCGTCTCGGACTCGTAGTAGACCGCACACGCGACGTACTGCTGGTGGGCGGCGAACTCGTGCGCGACCTGCTCGTTGAGCAGCTCGCTGAAGGGCGTGGAGGACATCCGATCACCGTAGCTGATTAGGGCGCCCTAATAGATCCGGGCGCGTGGAGGGGATTTCGCTGCTCAGGCGTCGCGCACGAGCTCGGCGACGCACTCGATGTGCGGCGTCTGGGGGAACATGTCCACCGGCCGGACGCGCACCAGCTTGTAGCCGCCATCGCGGACCAGCTGCGCGGCGTTGGGGGCGAGCGTCGTCGGGTTGCACGAGACGTAGACGATCCGCTTCGGAGAGGCCTCGATGATCCGCCGAACGATCTTCTGGGAGAGGCCGGCGCGGGGCGGGTCGACGACGAGCAGGTCAGGTCGGCCCGCCTTCTCCACGAGCTCGCGCATCGCCAGGCGCACGTCGCCGGCGAAGAAGTGCGCGTTGTCGACCTCGTTGGCGCGGGCGTTGGCGATGGCGTCGGTGATGGCGTCCTCGATGATCTCCAGCCCCCACAGCTCGGCGACCCGCGGCGACATGAGCAGGCCGATCGTCCCGATCCCGCAGTACAGGTCGTAGAGGCGGTCGAAGCCCCCGGGGCGCGCGTACTCCAGCGCGAGGTCGTACAGCCGCTCCGCCATCTCGGTGTTCGTCTGAAAGAACGCCTCGGCGGAGATCCGGAACGTCATGCCGCCGATCTCCTCGTGGAACCGCGTCGAGCCGGCCAGGACCTCGGTGACGCCGCCCTGGGTGGTCTCGCCGACCGAGTCCAGGCGGGTCCACAGCAGACCCTTGAGCTCGGCCGCCACCGCCGCCGTGAGGGATTCGCGATCCAGGCCGTCGGCGTCGTCGGAGGTCACGAGCCGCGCCTGCAGGGCTCCGGTGCGGCGACCCTCCCGGATGACGAGGTTGCGCAGGAAGCCCTGGTTGGTGCGCCGGTCATACGCGGCGAGCCCCTGCTCGCGGCACCACTGCACGATCCGGTCGCGGACCGCGTTGGACGCCTCGGAGGCGAGCAGACAGTCGGTGACCGGGACGATCTCCTCCCAGTGCCCGGGGGCATGGAAGCCGCACACCAGCTGGCCGTCGGGTCCGGTGCCGAACGAGTACTCGAGCTTGTTGCGGTAGCGCCATTGCTGCACAGCGGGCACGATCGGCTCAAGCGCGAGGTCCTGAAAGCCGCCGATGCGGGTCAGCGCGTCACGGACCTGCTCGGACTTGATCTCCAGCTGGCGCTCGTAGGCGAGCACCTGCCACGGGGCGCCGGGATGGTCGGCGACCGGATCGATCCGGTCTGACCCCGGGGTGATGACCTCCACCGCGCGCGCCTCGGCGTAGGAGCGCTTGCGCTTGCCGATCACCGCTCGAACGGTGTCGCCGGGCATCCCCCCGGAGACGAACACGACGTAACCGGATTCGGTCCGGGCGACACCCGCGCCGCCGTAGGCGAGCGAGTCGATCGTGAGGGTGAGCTCGTCGCCGCGCTGCGGGCGAGGCATCGTCTGCGAGGTCTCCATCGGGTGTAGATAAGCAGCCCCTCAGAATCACCGGGCACACTGGTGCGGTGGAGTCCACGCCCGCCGAGACCACGCCGGAGCCCGAGCGCCCCGAGTTCAGCATGGACCGCCGTCAGGCCCTCTGTGCCGGGATCCTCATCCTCCAGGGCGCATATCGCCTCGTGCTGCTGTTCGCCACCGCATCGCTGATCGGCACCCACCCGCTGCTGCTGGAGCTGCTGCGCGGCTCCACGTCGTCGCTCGTCGCCGCCGGGGCGTTTGCGCGCATCGGGCGGTTGTCGCTGGCGCTGGTGCTGCTCGCGCCAGTGCCGACGCTGATGATGAGCGATCCGTTCGTGTGGTGGGCGGGGCGCCTGTGGGGCCCTGAGGTCGTCGACGTCATCGCCGGCCGCGGGGCGGCACAGCGACGCGGCGTGCAGATCGCGATGCGCCTGATCGAGCGAGCCCGCTCGTGGGCGGTCGTGCTCGCTCCCATCCTGCCGGTCCCGAGCATCATCATCTACGCCGCCGCCGGCTGGACCGGGATGAGGCTGCGCTGGTTCCTCGTGCTTGACCTGATCGGCACCTTCGGCTGGATCGCGCTGATGGTCGGGCTCGGATACGGGCTCGGGCACTCCGCGGTCAACGTCGCGCACGACATCACCCACTACAGCCTGCTGATCACCATCGGGCTGGTGGTCGTGTTCGTGCTGTTGGGCGTATGGCGAAGCTGGCGGGCCGAGACGGCCGCGCGGGCCGCCGCATCGGCGGACGAGCCGGTCGACTAGTGCCCTGCGTGAGGCCGCGTGTGCGCCCGCGTCACGCGTCGCGGCGGATCAACATGACCGCGGCGGCTGCGATCGCAGCGACCGCGTAGCCGCAGAACAGCGCAAAACCACCCCACACGCTGAGGTGGTGGGGGCTATCGAAGCTGTGGGAGACCACGGTCATGCCCGCGTTGAGCGGCAGATATGGCGAGACGGTGTTGTTGAGGCTCGAGCCGAGGATGTCGAGCAGGCCGGGGAGCACGAACAGCAGGCCGACGAACGTGGCCAGGCCGCCGGCGGTGCTGCGCAGCAGCGCGCCGAAGCCGACGCACATCGCGCCGAGCACGGTCATGAACAGCGCGCAGCCGATGACCACCCGCAGCGCACCGGGGTCTCCTAGCGAATGCTGCACGTGATGCTCGGTCAGGATCGGCTGGGAGGCGAAGAACGAGATCAGCGTCGCGACCAGCATCAGGAGGAACGTCACCCCGGCGTACACGAGGATCTTCGCCCACAGCACCGGGAGCCGGTGCGGTACCGCCATCAGGCTCGATCGGATCATTCCGGTCGAGTACTCACCTGAGATGACGAGAACCCCGAGCACCCCGATCGCGAGCTGGGCGCCGTGCCAGCCCCCGGTCGCGGTGTTGATCGCGTCGAAGGTGGCACGGTCCTGCGGGCTCATGGTGGCCCAATGCGCCATCTGGACGGCGGATGCAATCGGGCCAAGCGCCGACATCACCACAAACGCCACCAGCAGCGTCCAACGGGTCGAGCGCAGCGTCCAGAGCTTCGTCCACTCCGACGTGAGCACGCGGCTCATCGTCACCCCGTCGGCCGACGCGGGCGCTGGGGTGGAGCCGGGTGCCACGGTGGCGCCAGTCGCGCTCACGCGGCCTGCCTCTCTGACTCGTCGCGCCCACCGTGGTATTCGACCGCGTCGTCGGTGAGGCCCATGAACGCGTCCTCGAGCGATGCGGTCTGGGGAATCAGCTCATGCAGCTCGAATCCGCGCCGGGCCGACACCGCTCCGATCTCAGCACTCGTCAGCCCGTGGATCTCGAGCACTCCGGGCTCTGGGCTCGCGATCGTCACCTCGTCGGCGGCCAGTGCAGCTCGAAGCTCGGCGGCATCCGGGGAGCGCACGCGGACCGCGGCGCCGTGGGAGGCCTGCGCGACCAGCTCGGCCACGGTGGTGTCCGCGATCAGGCGACCGCGACCGATGACGATGACGTGCTCGGCGATCTGGGCCATCTCCGCCATCAGGTGCGAGGAGAGGAACACCGTCCTGCCCTCGGCGGCCAGCGACTTCAACAGGTTGCGCATCCACAGGATCCCCTCGGGATCGAGCCCGTTGGCCGGCTCGTCGAGGATCAGCACCGTGGGATCGCCGAGCAACGCCGCGGCGACGCCGAGGCGCTGCCCCATGCCGAGCGAGAAGCCACCAGCGCGCCGGCGAGCGACGTCGGACAGCCCCACCAGCTCGATCACCTCCTGCACCCGGCTGCGAGGGATCCCGTGAGTCTGTGCCATCGCGACCAGGTGGTGATAGGCCGAGCGCCCGGTGTGGATCGCGCGGGCCTCCAGCAGCGCGCCTACCTCGCGCAGGGGCGCCGGCAGGTCGACGTAGGGCTTGCCGTTGACCGTTGCCCGGCCGGAGTCCGGACGGTCCAAGCCCAGGATCACCCGCATCGTCGTGGATTTGCCGGCCCCGTTCGGGCCGAGGAACCCGGTGACGATCCCTGGAGCGATGCTGAAGCTCAGATCGCTCACCGCGATCTTGTCCCCATAGCGCTTGGTGACGTGCTCGACTTCGATCATGCTCCATTGACTATGCACGCCGCTTCGCCGGTCGCCAATACGCCGCAGGGATGAGATCGCGGGTCACAGCTCCCCCGGAAGGCGGACGGCGGGTCACGCACGACTTGTACGATAAGTCGCAACGCCATGTTGAACCTCTCTGCTTCTGCGGCGATAGGGCACTGGTAACGCGGACATGACCCGGGCGCTTGTCACGGGTGCTACCGGCTACATCGGCGGCCGTCTGGTCGATCACCTGCTGGACCGCGGGATGCAGGTCGGCGTCGCGGCTCGTGATCCCACACGCACGCGCTTCCCGGACGGGGTCGAGGTCCATCGCGCCGACATGCTCGACCGCGGCTCGCTGGACGCGATCGGCGACAGCTACGACGCGGCGTTCTACCTCGTGCACTCGATGGGCAGGGGCGGGGGCGGTGGATACGAGACACGCGACGTCCGCGCCGCATCACAGTTCGCGCGATACGCCCGCAGCGCCGGGATCGAGCAGGTGGTGTACCTGGGCGGCCTTGGAGACCAGCCGCGGTCACCGCACCTGCGCTCACGGCTGCGGGTCGGGGAGATCCTGCGCGACGAGGGCCCGCCGCTCACCTGGCTGCGGGCGGGGATGGTGGTCGGTGCCGGCTCTGAGAGCTACCGCACGCTGCGCTACCTCGTCGAGCGGCTGCCGTTGATGCTCGCGCCCTCGTGGCTGACCACCCCGACCCAGGCGATCGCCGTCCAGGATGTCCTGAGCTACCTCGGCGACTCACTCCAGGTGGCGCAGGCGCGCGGACGCGAGATCCAGATAGGGGCGCCGGAGGTGCTCAGCTACGGCGACATGCTCGATCGGATGGCCGACGCGCTCGGGAGGCGCCGGCGGCCGCGGATCCCGGTGCCGCTGCTCACGCCGTGGCTCTCCTCCCACTGGATCGGCCTCGTCACGCCGGTCGACGCCGGGGTCGCGCGACCGCTCGTGGAGGGACTTTCGACCGCTACGACGGTGACTGATCCGTCGGGGATGGGGCTGTATGACATCGAGCCGATCGGGTTCGATGAGGCGCTGCGGGCTGCTTTGGCCGAGGAGGCTCGGGGGTAGGCGGTTGCTGGCGCTCGGGGCGCTGGTGTTTGGTGTGTGGTTCGCGATGTGGCATGCCGTGACGCCGGCCGTCAAGCGGCGCCCTGACGCTTGGACTCTTTGAGCGGCGATGGCGCCGCTTGACTGCCGTCGCCCCGTCATGCCATTCGCAGTGATGGGGCGCACAAGTGCTGCCCCCCACCGGGGGACCACTGCTGCGACGGCGGGGGTGGTCGGTGCGTGGGTGGATGCGGCGGCTGGGATGCCGTGGTGCCCCACGCGTCGGTTGGGCAGACGTGCGTGGGGTGTGACGGCGGCTGGGACGCCGCAACGTCCCACGCGCCGCCGCCGCCGAGACCGCCCGCCACCGGCGCGAGGGCGGCCGCGGCGAGCAAAACCACCCACGCACCGGCCCGCCCGGGCGCTTGTGGGCAGAACCGATCGCCAGGACAACACGACACCCCAACCACCGTCCGCACCCGCAGCGAGTGGGAAGAAAGTTTCGCCGCCTGCCCTCTCGGGGCCGCAAAGGAGGCCGTTCAAAGAGTCCCCTTTTGGCACGAGGTCGTGCACACGAAGTGGGCTCGACCTCATTGCCCAGTAGCGCACACGGCGGCGGCAGTCACAGCAGCGCCACCGACCTCACACGGACGCCACGAACTGCGGGCGCTGCTTGACGGCCGACGCCGGGGCGCTACCTCGCGAACCCCACAAGGAAGCGTCAGCTCAGGAGAGGGTCTTCTCCAGCGCACCCACCACCGACTTGCGGTTGGCGTGCTTGCGCTCGTAGGTGAGGACCTTGCGGCGCTCGGGCTTGGTGAGCTCCTTGATGCGGGTCTGCACCTGGGAGACGTTGAGGTCGTCGTAGCCGCTGATGGGGAACGTCGGGCCGACGTGGGCGGCCCGGCGGGCGCGGTCGGCGCCGCGGACGAGGCGGTCGACGGGCTCGGCCTTGCGGACCTTCTTGGCGGTCGACTCCAGCTGAGCGCGGCCCTTGGTCACGAGGTCGGCGACCTCGTCGCCGGTGTGGCGACCGCGGCGCATGATCTCGGCGACAAGGTCGTTGGCGTCCCTGCGGGTGATGCGACCACGCGAGGCCGCGTCGTCAAGGACCTCCTGCACGCGGGCGCGGGTGAGGGTGATCTGGTCACGGCTGAGGGCGGTGGAGCGGGCGCGGGTGCTGGTCGCCTTGGCGCGGCCGGCGGTCGCGCGGGTTCCCGAGGCGGCCGCGGTGGCGGTGCCCTTGGCGCCGGTCCTGGCCGCTGCGGCCGTCCGGGTCGCGCCCTTGCGGGCGGTCCCCGCCGTGCGCTTGGCACCCGCCGCGGTCTGCTTGGCGGACGCGCCCGTCGCCCTGGCGCCCGCCCGGGCGGCGTTGGCGGTGCGCGTCGCGGTGGCTTTGGCCTGCGTCCTGGTGCCGGCCGCTGACTTGCGCGCCGTGGTGCGCGTCGCCTTCGCCTGCGGCGCCGCGGCGCTCGTGGCACTGGTGGTGCTGGTGGCGTTCGTCTTCGCCTTCGGGGCCGCGGACCTGCTCGCGCTCGCCTTCGCCTTCGGGGCCGCGGACCTGCTCGCGCTCGCCTTGGCCTTCGGAGCGCCCGACTTGCTCGCGGTCGCCCTCGACTTGGAAGCCGCCGAGCTGCTCCCGCTCGCCCTCGACTTCGGAGCGGCGGACTTCGCCGCCGTCCGTCGCTTGGACGCGGCGGAGGCCGGCTTCGATGATGGCTTCCCAGTGGAAGAGGACGCGCGCTTCGCGGGGGGCATGGTGGGCTCCTGTGGCGACTTCAGTTCAGGATCAGCGTTGGGATGCGGGCGAGAGTACCTGCTTACGCACATCTCTGTTCGCTCTTTGCGGGAAATCGGAGGCGGGCGAAGCCGGCCGAATCGCTCACTCGTGTTCGGCGCTGCCGACCAGCCACTCCAGCAGCGCCTTCTGGGCGTGGCGGCGGTTCTCCGCCTGGTCCCAGATGCGCTGGCGCTCGCCGTACAGAACCTCGGCGGTGATCTCGTCGCCGGGGTGCGCCGGGAGGCAGTGCAACGCGATCGCCCGAGGGCTCGCCAGGTTGAGCAGCGTGTCGTCGATGCGGTACGGGGCCAGATCGGCGCGACGCTGGTCGGCGGACTCCGGCGGGTCGCTCATCGACACCCACACGTCGGTGTAGAGCGCGTCGGCGCCATCGGCGGCCGCGTGGGGGTCATCGGTGAGCTGCACGCCGTCAAGCTGCTCGAGCTGGTAGCCGGCCGGCGCCGCGACCCGCAGGTTGATTCCCGCGAGGCGCCCGAGCACCGCGAGTGAGCGCGCGACGTTGTTGCCGTCACCGACGTAGGCGACCGTCAACCCGTCGAGCTCACCGAACGCCTCACGCAAGGTGAGCAGGTCGGCGAGCGCCTGACAGGGATGGTGAAGCGCGGTGAGCATGTTGACCACCGGGACGCTTGCGTGCTCGGCGAGCGCCTCGACGAGCTCGTCGGGCCCGGTGCGGATGCCGATCGCCGACGAGTTGCGGGAGAGGATGTAGGCGGTGTCGCGAATCGACTCGCCGCGGCTGATCTGCATCTCGTCGGGCCGCAGCACCATCGGGTGCCCTCCGAGCTCGACGATGCCCGCTTCGAACGAGGTACGCGTGCGCGTCGACGGCGCCTGGAAGATCAGCGCGATCGTGCGGCGGCGCAGCGCATTTGAGGAGAGCGGCGCCGCCTTGAGCTCCGCGGCGCGATCGAGCAGCCCGGTGAGCTCGTCCGCGGACAGTTCGGCGCCGGTCACGAAGTGGCGGATCACGCCGCGCAGTGTACGTTCAGGCCGTCAAGATGGACCTGCGGGTGCTCACCTGGAACGTGTTCCACGGCCGCGGCGTTCCCGGCGCCGGGCGCGACCTGTACGTGGAGTTCGCGGCCGCGCTCGAGAAGTGGGCGTGGGACGTCGCCCTGCTGCAGGAAGTGCCTCCGTGGTGGCCGGAGCGCCTGCGGCGGACACTGCGCTGCGAGGCGCATGCGGTGCTCACCTCCCGCAACGCGCTCCTGCCCGTCCGCCACTCGCTCGCGGTCCGCGCGCCCGACCTGATGCGCTCCGGCGGCGGCGGGGCGAACGCGATCCTCGCGCGCTCAGACCGGATCGTGAGCGCGCGGGCTGCGACCCTGTGCCACTGGCCCGAGCGCCGCCGCGTCCACGGCGTCGCGCTCGCGTGCGGCGTGTGGGTGTCCAACCTCCACGCGAGCGCGGGTCCCTCCCCGGCGGCGCAGCGCGACCTGCGCGAGGCGGTCCGCGCCTCGTGGGGGTGGGCCGACGCTCGGCGCCTGCCGCTGATCCTGGGCGGCGATCTCAACCTGCGGGCGAGCACGGACATCGAATGCGAGCGCCTGCGTGTGGTCGCCTCCTCCGACGTCGACCACGTGCTGTGCAGCGGATCGATCGAGGCCTATCTGGAGACGGTCGCGCGTCCTGAGCGGGGCAGGCTCTCCGATCACGCTCCAGTCGCCGTGACGCTGGCGATCTGAGCGGTCTCGAGCCGTATGATCGAGAGGCCCCGATCGTCTCTGAGTGAGGAGGGAACAGCATGTCGCGCTTGATCCGCCTGGACCGCACCGGTCACACCGAGCTGGCCGAGTGGAACGTCGAGGGGGCCGGGGTAGAGCAGGCCCGGGCCGCGTTCGCCGCCGAGCTGGACCACGGCTATTTCGCGGTCGCCACCGGGCCCGACGGCGGTGCCGAGCAGGTGCGCGAGCTGCCGCTCGACGCGGAGCTCGTCGTGTTGCGCAGGCCGATAGCGGGCGGCTGAGCGATCGAGCCGCGACGATGACCGACGGCGCGGCGGCCGATCCCGGAACGGCGCTCTCGCTCGAGGGGACGCTGCCCGAGCTGGCCGCAGTCGCCTGGCGCCGGCGTGCCGACGAGGGGTCGCTGAGGCGCATCGACCGGCACTGGACGCGCTGGACCGTCGGCCAGGAGGTGCCGTTCCTGCTCACCGCGGCCGGCCTGCCGTTGCTGTCCCCTGTGCTCGGGGTCCTGTCGGCCGGCGCACTCGGCTTTGCCTGGTTCATCCCCCACCTCTACGCCAACCGCGGCGCCGGCGTCGTCGCGCCACCGCGGCCGTGGGGCGCGCCGCCGGCGGACGCGCCCGACGATGCGGCGCAGCGACGAGCGCTCGGGCTGCTGGGCGACCTGGTCGGCCATGAGGCGCGCTCGGTGCTGGCGCAGACCGGGTTCGCGCTGGAGCGAGGACGGTTCGGGGTGTGGCTGCTGGGACCGGCCGGTGCGCTGCTGATCAGACCAGGCGGGCGGCGGGTGCAGTGCTACTGCGTCCACGCGACGGGGGAGCCGCTGCCGCGCGCGGATCGGATCGCTCATCTGCTGCTCGCGCTGCGCTCCGACGAGGGAGGCTTTGCCACGGTGGCGAACCTGTCCTTCTCCGGGGCGCGCTGGCGGGTGCGACGGTGCCTCGACGATCCCGCCCGGCGCGCGCTCGACGCGGCGGTGGCGATCGTCGATCGGTGACGCCGATCAGGCGGAACGACGCTCGAGCAGTCCTTCGACCCGGCCGGGGTCGAGGACGTAGTCGATCACCATGTGGGCGGCACCGATCACGCCCGCCATGTGCCCGAGCTCGGTCAGCGCGATCTCCAGGTGTCGCGAGGCGACCGGGGTGGCGCGCTTGTAGACGACCTCGCGCACCGCCGCGAACACCTGCTCGTCGACCTCGGCCAGCTTGCCGCCGATCACGACCGACGTCGGGTTGAGAAGATTGACCGCGTCGGCGAGCGCGGAGCCGACGAGCCGGCCGCTGCGCCGTATTTCCTTGGTCGCCTCCGGGTGACCCTCCTGCGCCAGGCGCACCACGTCGGGCGGCGTGGGGGCAATGTCGCCCATCCGGTGGGCGATCGCCCAACCGCCCGCCACCGCATCGAGGCAGCCGACGTTGCCGCAGCGACAGACCTCCGAGGCCTTGGGGTCGACGACGATGTGGCCGATGTCCCCGGCCGCGCCGCGGTCGCCGCGCAGGATCTCGCCCTCGGCGATCAGGCCTGCGCTGATGCCGCTGCCGACCTTGACGAAGATCATGTTGGAGTCCGATCGCCGGGCGGCGCGATGCTCGCCGACGGCCATGATGCGGGCGTCGTTGTCGACGAGCACCGGGCAGTCGCTGACATCGGTGAACAGGCTGGGCACGTCGACGCCGTCCCAGCCGGGCATCGCCGGGGGGTTGACGGGGCGGCCGGTCTCGAAGTCGACCGGGCCCGGGACGCCGATCCCGACGCCGAGCACCGCCTTCCAGTCACGGCCCAGCTCGGCCAGCAGCTCGGTGAACCGGTCCTTGACCCAGGCGAGGACAACCTCCGGCCCCTGCTCGATCGAGAGCGACGCGGTGAGCTCGCCCAGGGGCTCGGCGCCGAGATCGCAGATCGCCAGATGGCAACCGGTCTGGCCGAGGTCGCCGACCGCGACGACCGCCGCCGACTCGTCGAACGCGAAGATCGATGCCGGCCTGCCGCCGCTGGACTGCGTGTCGCCGGCGAGGCGCACGAACCCCGCGGAGCTGAGCACCGTCAGGCGCTGAACGACGGTCGAGCGCGCGATGCCGAGTCGCTCGGCGAGCTCGTTGCGGGTGCTCGCCTCGCCAGAGCGGATCAGAGCGAGGACGGAGCCGGCTGAGGCGGGTTCGGTGATCCGCGCACCATACCTGGCAGCGCCCCCCGGCTTGAGCGGCCGCTCGGCCGCCCCGCACGGCCTCAGGCCGAGACCGGCTCCCCGAGCGACCGTCCGGCGGCGGCCGCGGCAAGCAAGCGGATCGCATCCCAATCGCCTCGGGCGATCGCGTCCGGCGGGACCATCCATGAGCCACCGATACACGCGACGTTGGCCAGCTCGAGATAGCGCGGGGCGAGCTCGGCGCCGATGCCACCCGTCGGGCAGAACCGGGCCGCCGGGAACGGCCCGGCGAGCGCGCGCAGCGCTGCGATCCCACCGCTGGTCTCCGCGGGGAAGAACTTCATCAGCCCGATCTCGTGCTCGAGCAGGCGCATCACCTCGGTCGCGGTCGCCGCGCCCGGCAGGAACGCGCCGCCCGCCCACGCCGCCGCATCGATGAGCGCATCCGTGCAGCCGGGCGACACGATGAAGCGGGCCCCGGCGTCACGGGCGGCGAGCAGCTGCTCGGGCGTGGTCACCGTGCCGGCACCGACGATCGCGCCGTCGACCTCGTCGGCGATCCGTGCGATCGCCGGTAGCCCGGCCGGAGTGCGCAGCGTGATCTCCAGAACCGGCAGGCCACCGCTCACGAGCGCGCGAGCGAGCTCCACGGCGATTCGCTCGTCCGGCACGGTGATGACCGGCACGATCCGGACGTCGCCGAGCAGTTCGTCAAACGGCGTGTGCATGGACTGGCCTCCGTGATGCGTGCTCATCCGCGGGGCGCGGATGGTCGGGGATGTCGAAGATCGTCGCGCCGCTGTCGGCGCTGCTCACCGCGTTGCGGAACAGTCGGAACAGCTCGCGGCCGGTTCCCTGCAGGCCGGCAGCCGGGGCGGCGGCGGGCTCACGCGCGGTGAGATCGTCGCCGACCACCTCGAACTCGCCGGCGAGGGTGTCGATACGGATGAGGTCGCCGTCGCGCAGCCGGGCGAGCGGACCGCCGTCGGCGGCCTCAGGCGTGCAGTGGATCACCGCGGGCACCTTTCCCGAGGCGCCGGACATGCGCCCGTCGGTGACGAGCGCCACGCGCCGTCCGCGGCCCTGGAGCACGCCGAGCGCGGGAGTGAGCCGGTGCAGCTCAGGCATGCCGTTGGCGCGAGGTCCCTGGAAGCGCACGACGATCACGGCGTCGCCGGTGAGCTCGTCGCGAGCGAAGGCGTCGAGGAACTGCTGCTGATCGTCGAACACCCGGGCGGGCGCCTCCACGACCCGCGCCTGCGCGGGAACCGCCGAGACCTTGATCACACCGCGACCGAGGGAGCCCTCCAGCACGCGGATGCCGCCGTCCCGGGCGAACGGGCGCTGGGCGCCGCGCAGCACGGCCGGGTCCACGTCGCCCGCGGCGGGCACGGGCGCCCAGGCGAGGGTCCCATCCGACAGCTCCGGGGCCGCGCAGTAGCGCGCGAGACCGGGGCCGGCCACCGTGAGCACGTCCTCATGCATGAGGCCGACCTCGAGCAGCGCCGCAAACAGGCTGGCCACGCCGCCGGCCTGCTGGAACTGGTTGATGTCCGCGCTGCCGTTCGGATAGATCCGGGCGAGCAGCGGGACGACCGAGGAGAGGTCGGCGAAGTCCTGCCAGCGGAGCCGGATCCCCGCCGCGGCCGCCATCGAGACCAGGTGCATCGTGTGGTTGGTGGAGCCGCCGGTGGCCAGCAACGCGACGATCGCGTTGACCAGCGCGCGCTCATCGACGACACGGCCGATCGGCGTGTGGGCCTCGGGCTTGGCGAGCGCGACGATCCGGCGGCCGGCTTCCTCGGTGAGCGCACGCCGCAGCGCGGTCCCGGACGCGACGAAGCTCGCGCCGGGCAGGTGCAGGCCGAGGGCCTCCATCACGAGTTGGTTGGTGTTCGCGGTCCCGTAGAACGTGCAGGTCCCCGGAGCGTGATAGGAGGCCATCTCGGACTCCAGCAGCGCGTCGGTGGAGACCTGGCCCACGGCGTGCTGCTCCCGGACACGCGCCTTCTCCGCGTTCGGGATCCCGGTGGGCATCGGTCCAGCGGGGACGAACAGGCAGGGCAGGTGGCCGAAGGAGAGCGCGCCGGCGACGAGCCCCGGCACGATCTTGTCGCAGACTCCAAGCAGCAGCGCCGCGTCGAACATGTCGTGGGCGAGCGCCACAGCGGTCGCAAGCGCGACGACGTCGCGGCTGAACAGCGACAGCTCCATTCCCGGGCGGCCCTGGGTCACCCCGTCGCACATCGCCGGCACGCCGCCGGCGAACTGGGCCACCCCTCCCGCGCGCAGGATCTCCCGCTTGAGCAGTGCGGGATAACGGTCGAGCGGCTGATGTGCCGAGAGCATGTCGTTGTAGGCCGAGACGATCGCGACGTTCGAGACGTCCCTGCGGCCGGCGAGCAGCCCCTTCTCCTCGGCCCCACAGGCGGCGACGCCGTGCGCGAGGTTGGCGCAACCGGCGAGCGCCCGCGGACGCCCCTCGGTGCGCTGCTGCTCGATGTGACGGTCGATGCGGTCGAGGTACGCGGTGCGGGACGGACGGCTGCGACGGGCGATCCGATCGGTGACATCGGCGACCGTGAGATGCACGTCGCGCGACCGCCTGACCGAGGGCGAGTTGAACATGCCGGGAGCTATACCTACTCATACTTCCGGCGTCAAGAGTCAAAACAAGATGTTCTTATGTTCTTTACCGCCAGAAGCGGCGCGAAGACGCGACGCCTAGGAAGGGCCGCGCCCGGACCGGATCCCAAAGCCCCGCAGCATCATCAGCGCCTTCTCCCCGAGCGTGCCGCGGGCCGGCAGCACACCGAGCTGAACGGCCGCGTCGTAGACGTCGAAGAAGCCGCGCACGCGCAGCAGCCGGCCACCGCGCAGCTCGCAGTAGAACACGCAGTGCACCACCAGAAACCGGCCCGAGGCGGGGAGACCCTCGAGCGGCGCACGGTGGGTGCCGAGCAGCTTGCACGGCGCCGCCACGAACGAGCCGCCGCTGAGCCGCTCCCCGGTCTTCTCCAGGCGCGCGTCCGGGAAGCCGACCCACAGTCGCTCCGCATGGGCGCTGAGCTCGTCCACGCCCGACAGCAGCCGATCGGTGAGCGGATCCTCGTAGCCGACTCCGGGCGCGCACAACTCGCGAAACGCACCGGCGTCGTGGCCTGACCAGGCGGCCTGCCAGCCGTCAATCAGCTCGTCGACGGGCGAGGTCACAGCGCGGGGAGCCCCGCCATCGGCGTCGAGGCCTCGGCGTACCGCCGCCGCGGGATCCGGCCTGCGCCCCGAGCGAGCCGTCCGCCGTCGACCCCGGCGCGGATCGCGGCCGCCATCGCCGCCGGGTCGTGGGCGCGCGAGATCGCGCTGGCGCACAGCACGGCATCGCAGCCGAGCTCCATCGCGAGCGCGGCGTCCGAGGCCGTCCCCACGCCGGCGTCGAGCACCACCGGCACCGTTGCGTGCTCGACGATCAGCGAGATGTTGTACGGGTTGCAGATCCCCATCCCGGACCCGATCGGCGAGCCGAGGGGCATCACCGCGACACAGCCGAGGTCCTCCAGGCGCCGCGCCAGCGTGGGATCGTCGGTCGTGTAAGGGAGCACCTGGAAGCCGTCGGCCACGAGCTGCTCGGCGGCCACGATCAGCTCGACCGCGTCAGGCAGCAGCGTGCGGTCGTCGCCGATCACCTCGAGCTTGATCCAGTCGGTGGCGAACGCCTCCCGGGCGAGTTGCGCGGTGCGCACCGCGTCACGGGCGGTGAAGCACCCGGCGGTGTTCGGCAGCACCTCCACCCCCGCATCCTCGAGCACGTCGAGGATCGAGCGCCCGCCCCCGGCCTCGGCGCCGATGCCGATCCGCCGCAGTGCGACCGTGCAGAGCTCGACCCGCGCGGCCGCGCAGGCATCGCGCAGCAGTTCGTGGTTGGCGAAGCCGCCGCTGCCGAGGATCAGCCGCGAGGACAGCTCGCGTCCGCCGATGACCAGCGGGTCCGAGCTCACCGTCCGCCGCCGATCGCGCCGAGCACTTCGATCCGGGCGCCCTCGGACAGCACCGTGGAGGACCATTCGCCGCGGATCACGACCTCGCCGTCCAGCGCGACGGCGACGCCGCGGGCCTCCGCCGCCAGATCGAGCGAGCGCACCACGTCGGCCACGGTAGCGCCCGGCTGCATCGCCCGGTCCTCGCCGTTGAGCACGACCCTCATCGCGCGAGGCTCCACAGCCGAGCCGGATCGAACGCCGCCAGCAGCGGATCGGCCGGCTCGCCCGAGAGGGCGCCCACGAGCAGCTCCGCGGTGGCTGGGGCCAGCAGCACGCCGCCGCGGTAATGGCCGGTCGCCCACCACACGCCATCGACGCTCGCCGGGCCGATCGCCGGGAGGTTGTCCGCAGTTCCGGGCCGGATCCCGGCGGTGAACTCGTCGAGCACGAGCTCCGAGATTCCGGGGACGAGCTCGGAGGCCTCGCGCAGCAGCTCAAGCGCTGCGCCGGCGGTGACCGTCGTGTCCAGGCCGCGCTCCTCCGATGTCCCGCCGATCACGTATCGGCCGTCGCCGCGGGGGACCACGTAGTTCGGGGGAAAGCGGATGACGCGGCTGAGCAGCCCCGGCCCCTCCGGGTCGTGCAATCGCATGATCTGCCCCTTCACCGGCCGGGAGGGCACCGGCTCGCCCACACCATCCAGGGAGTCACCGAGCGCGCCGGTCGCGATCACGACCGCTCCCGCCGCGACCCGCGAGCCGTCGTCGAGCCGCACCTCGCCGGTACGCACCTGCGCGGCTCGGGACTGTTCGCGGACCTCACCACCCCGGCTGGCGACCGCGGTGGCCAGTGCTGCGCACAGCGACCGAGGATCGACCGCGTGGTCGTCGGGGAGCTCGAGCGCCGCCCGCAGCGCCGGGGCGAGCGCAGGTTCGAGGCGACGGGCCTCACTCGGCGCGAGTCGCCGCACCGTGAGACCGCGCTCCTCACGCAACGCCCGCTCGCGTTCCAGCGCCTCGGCCTCGTCGCGGTCGCGGGCGACCATCAGCGTGCCGCAGCGGGTGTACCCGATGGCCACGCCGGGGGCGTCCTCACCCAGGGCGGCAACGAACTCGGGGTACAGCGCTGCGCTGCGCAGGCCGAGCTCGAGCAGCGGCTCCTCACCGGGGGCGACCTCGGCGACCGGCGCGATCATGCCCGCCGCGTGTCGGGAGGCCCCGTGAGCGACGGCTCCGGCTTCGAGCACGAGCGCGCGCGACCCGCGCGCGCACGCACGCCAGGCGATCGTCAGGCCGACGACGCCCCCGCCGATCACCACGACGTCAGCGGTCTGCTCGGTTGTGGCCATGCTCTGCGCCTCCCTGTCCGGCATTACCCGCTCAGGTGCGACGGTCGGCGGACCCGCGCCCGCCCTCTCAGCCCATGTGTGGGGCTCCCGTATCTGCCTGGGATGCTACCGCCGCACGCCTGCCAGACTCGAGCGATGGACCTCAGGCGACAGCGGCTGCGCGATGCCCGCCTGTACCTCGTGTGCGACATCCGCGAGGACGCGTTGATCGAGGCGGCGCTGCGCGGGGGCGTCGACATCGTGCAACTGCGTGACAAGCACGCCGACGAGGCCACGCTCGTCACGGCGGGCCGCCGGTACGCAGCGCTGTGCCGGGCCCACGACGCGCTGTTCATCCTCAACGACCGGCCCGATCTCGTCGCCGACGCCGCGGCGGACGGCGTCCACGTCGGCCAGGATGACCGCGCGGTCGCGGCGACGCGGGAGCTCGTCGGGCCCGAGCGGATCATCGGGCTCTCGACGCACACGCCACAGCAGATCGCCGCCGCCAACGACAGCGACGTCGACTACATCGGCGTCGGGCCCGTCCACGCGACTCCCACCAAGCCCGGCCGCCCCGCCGTCGGGACCGCGCTCGTGCGCGACGCGGCGGCGCACGCCACGCATCCGTTCTTCGCGATCGGCGGGGTCGATACGACGAACGTGCTGGCGGTCCGCGAGGCGGGCGCTCAGCGGGTCGCGGTTGTGCGCGCGATCACCGAGGCGACGGATCCCGAGCAGGCCGCCCGCGCCCTCCGCGCCGCCGTGTGCGGCAGCGACCGGAAGGCCGGCGTTGCCGGGGCGTAGCCGCAAGCGCGGCCGGCACGGCGCGCCCCCGCCGGCCGTCCCGACCGCAGCGCCGGAGGCGGCCGCCAGGCCGAAGCCGAACGCAAGCGCCGAGGGGAACGCGCAGGCGGCGCGGGCCACCATGCCTCGCGGCCGCCCGCTGCCGTCGCACCTCCCGCCCCCGGCCGAGAGCCGATCTGAGGCCCGCAACGCCGAGATCCGGGCAACCCTCGTGCCCTATGCGCCGGGGGAGCGACCGCGCATCGTGCTGGCCTGCACCGCGATCGCGGCGGCGATCGCGCTGGCCAACCTGATCTCCTGGCTGGCGGGGCTGAAGATCTCCGGCCACCATCCGGCCGCGACGGGCATTCTCATCTTCACGGCGCTGCTCCTGGCCTGCGCCGTCGGCCTGTGGCGGATGCGGACCGGCGCCGTGCTCGCCTTCATGTGCCTGATGGCGATCATCGCGATCCTGTTCACGCTCTTCCTGATCGAAGCCTCGAACCTGCTGGGAGTGGTGGTGGCGCTGGCAATCATCGCTGTCTCTGGCTACCTGTTCTTCAAGCTCGTGCGGGTTCTCAGCCGTCTGCAGATGCCGCGCGAGACCTAGAGAGCACTAGATTCCTCGTCCATGCCCGAAACTGCCTATGACACCGTTGTAATCGGCTCGGGACCCGGTGGCTATGTCGCCGCGATCCGCGCCGCTCAGCTTGGAATGAAGACCGCGATCGTCGAAAAGGACAAGATCGGCGGCCGGTGCCTGAACTACGCCTGCATTCCTGCCAAGGCTGTGCTGCGGGTCGCCGACGTGCTGCTGGAGATCCGCGAGGCCGATGACTTCGGCATCAAGGTCGGCCCGCCCGAGGTCGACTACGACGCGGTCTCCAAACGCCGCGAGAAGGTGGTGTCGACGCTCACCGGCGGCGTCGCCGGGCTGATGAAGAAGAACAAGATCGACGTGATCGAGGGCACTGGCTCGCTGGCCGGCGCCGGCAAGGTGGCCGTCAACGGCACCACGATCGACGCCAAGACGATCGTGCTGGCAACCGGGTCGGTCAAGAAGCCGCTGCCCGGGATGCGGTTCGGCGGACGCGTCATCGGCACCGAGGAGGCGTGGGCCCTGGAGAAACTCCCCGACTCGATGGCGGTCGTCGGCGCGGGCGCGTCGGGATCTGAGATCGCCTCCGCGTACGCGCGGCTCGGGGTCGAGGTGCTGCTGTTCGAGGCGCTCTCCCGGGTGCTGCCGACCGAGGACGCCGACATCTCCAAGCTCGTCGAGCGCGGTCTGAAGAAGCAGGGGATGTCGATCCACACCAACACCCTGGTGCAGGAGATCGAGTCGGGCAAGAAGTCGGTGAAGTTCACCTTCGGCGACGCCGAGGGCGAGGTCGAGTGGCTGGTGATCGCCGCCGGGCGCGGGCCCGACGTGGAGGGCCTGGGCCTGGACGAGGCCGGCGTGGAGCGCGACGACCGTGGCCTGGTCAAGGTCGACGGCGCGCTGAAGACCAACCTGCCCGGCGTCTACGCGATCGGCGACCTGGTGCCCGGGCCGGCGCTGGCGCACAAGGCCTCGGATGAGGGCGTGATCGCGATCGAGGACGCGGCGGGCCTGCAGACCCATCCGATCGAATACATCGACGTACCGCGCGCGACGTTCTGCACGCCGAACGTCGCCTCCTTCGGGCTCACCGAGGAACAGGCGCGCGAGGCCGGGCACGATGTCGTCGTCGGCAAGGTCCAGTACGGCGCGGTCGGCGCGGGCACGGTGTATGGCGACCGCAGCGGTCTGGTGAAGATCGTCGGCGAGACCAAGTACGGCGAGATCCTCGGCGGCCACATCGTCGGCGCCAAGTCGACGGAGATGATCCAGGAGCTCGTCAACGCCAAGGCGCTGGAGGGCGGCTACCCCGAGCTCGCGCACCTCGTCCACGGCCACCCGACGATGTCCGAGGCGGTGCTGGAGGCAGCTCGCGCCGCCGACGGCTGGCTCGTCCACGGCTAAGTGGACCTGGAGGTCGTGCAGGCGGGCCCGGGCGGGCAGGCTCACGCCAAGCCCGAGCCGCCGGACGCCGTCTTCTACTACGACCTCGCCAGCCCGGACTGCTACCTCGTGGCCGAGCGGATCCGCGCCGAGCTTCCGGTCGTCTGCGAGTGGGAACCGGTCGACGGGGCAGCGGTCGGGCTGCCCGACGGCAGCGGGCGACACGACGCGCCGCCGGACCGCGAGGCACTCGCCGCCGCGGTGACTGCGCTGGCGCTGCTGCCGTTGCGGATGCCGGAGGTGTGGCCACCGGACAGCTCGCTGGCGATGCGGGTCGCCACCTACGCCAAGGGGGCCGGCAAGTCGATCGCGTTCTCGCTGGCCGCCTTCCGCCAGACGTTCGCGGGCGGACGCGATCTCGGAGACGAGGCGACCGTCCTGCTGGCCGCGGCCGCGTGCGAGATCCACCCGACCGCCGCGCTCAAGGGCGCGGGCCTGAGGTCGACCGCCGGCGCGCTGGCGCGGGCCGGCGAGCGGGCGCGGGCGGCCGGAGTGACGGCGCTGCCGGCGTTCGAGCTGGCCGGCGGGGTCACCGTCTGCGGCCCGCGGGCCCTGGACGAGGCGATCGCCGCGCTGAGCCCGGCCGTCCGAGGCGGGGAAGGTTTCTCGGGCTGAGGTCGAAGAAGGTTTCCCGCACCATGCGGGCGAATCGGGCATACCGGCTGATCGTCACCCCGGGCGCGCGAGAGCCCCGGTTCATGTCCGAACGCGGCCGTCACGACCGGATCGAGGTCGTCTCGATCGACGACGGCGAGCTGCTGCTCTATTGGGACCTTCCCGCGCGGGACGCGGCGCGGCTGGTGCGCGAGCTGCGTGAGGACCTGGTCGCGATGAGCGCCCCGGAGTTCCTCGCGCTGTGGGAGGGCGCTGACGGGGGCTGAGCTACCGTCTTCGCCTGATGACCGAGATCACCGCCCAGACCTCCGGTTCGCTGAAGGGCGACTCGACCATCGAGGAGCCGGACCGGACCGCCCGCGCGATCGGGCGTCGCGCCGCCGAGATCCGCGCCACGGTGCCAGACCTCGAACTCGGCCGCGAGGTCGACGCCGGCGCCGCGCTGAGCCTCGTGCGTTCCGGCGGCGCTTCGCTGACCGCGATCCTCACCCGGGCCAGCGCCCTCGCCCTGCGCGAGTCGCCGTGGGCCAACGCGGCTTATCGAGACGGGCGTTTCGAGCGCTACGGGCGCGTCAACGTGGGTGTCACCGTGCAGGTCAGAGATGGGGGGTCACAGCTGATCGCGGCGGTGCTCGACGCCGACACCAAGTCCCTGGCGGACCTCACCGAGGAGATCGACCGTCTGTCGGCCAGGGCGCGGGACGGGGAGCTCACCCCGCCCGAGCAGGCCGGCACGACCTTCACGCTCTCGGACATGTCCGCGCACCCCGGCGCCCAGCGCTGGAGCACGCTGGTGATCGCGCCCCAGGCCGCCGCGCTCACCGCCGGCGCGCCGTTCCCGGCCCCCGTGGTGCGTGACGGCGCCGTCGTCCCCGGTGAGCTGCTCTCCCTGACGCTCGCGTGCGATCACCGGATCCTGTTCGGATCCCGCGCGGCGACGCTGCTGGCGCAGATCGCCGACCGCGTGATCGATCCGGCGACGTGAGCGGACGCTGAGGGACTCAGCCCCGCTGGTGCTCGAGCACGCGGATGTCATGCGCGAGCGCACCCGAGGTGAGCTGGACCGACGGGAAGCCGATCTGCTCGACGCCGTTCTGAGCGATGACGAAGGTGAACGCGGAGTGGTCGGCGCTCGCACTGACCGGCTGGATCGCGTAGCTCTTCCAGACGCGGCGCATCACCTTCAGCGGCCCGTTGACGTATTGCATGCGATGGGTCATCTCGTGATCGGCGAGAAACTCGCGCCGGTGGCGGACCGTGTCCTGCTTGGGCTCGACCGAGATCCCGATGACGTCGACGCCGCGGCCGCGGTCGGGCAACAGGTTCAGCGCGCCCTTGATCTGCTCGACCATGAACGGGCAGTTGTCCTTGCACAGCGAGTGGATCCAGGCGAGCACGACGACGTGGCCGCGATCGTGGGAGAGCGTCACGCGCTTGCCGTTCTGGTTGGTGAGGGTGAAGTTCGCCGCTCGCAGATGCGGCAGCGAGTTTCCGTCGAACTCGGTGATGTCGGCGGCGCGGCGGCCGGTCGTCGGGTTGCTCGCACGGTCGACGACGAGCACCGCGGCGATCGCGGCCAGCAGCACCACGAACGCGCCGAGCAGGCCCTTCTGCACCTTCGGCGAGGCGAGCATCGGCCGCGATTCTCGCAGGTCACCGCTGGATGCCCGACGAGTGAGCCCACTGGGCGCGGGCGGTGGCAAGCATCTGCTCGGCCTGCCACACCCGTCCGCGCACAATCGAGGAGAGCGCGTGCAGCACCGTGAACATCAGATGAGCATGATCCCGTTCAAACCCCCGCCTGTACTAGCATCTGCGGACCGATGGCGTCTTCTGTGTACAACTGGGTGTCTCGGCACGCCCTGCCCCGACGCCTGACCTCCACCGCCTGGGCGGCGAAGATCACGAAGTACGCGGTCGGCTCCGTCGTCGCGCTCATGACCTCCGTGATCGTGTTCGCGGTCATGGACTGGCTCGGTATCCGCACCGGGATCGACTCCGCCGCAGCGTTCGTCGCCGGCGCGATCCCCAACTGGATCCTCAATCGCAAGTGGGCCTGGAAGATGGAGGGTCGCGTCGAATGGATGCGCGAGATCGTCGCCTACACGATCATCTCAGTGCTCGTGTGGGCCGCCTCGACCTGGGCGACCGGCAATACGCAGAATTGGACCACCCACCACATCGCGCCCGGTAACGGGCTGCGCGTGCTCGTCACCACCGCCGCCTACGTGTTCGTGCAGGCGGTCTTCTTCGTGATCAAGTTCGTGATCTACGACAAGTGGGTGTTCGCCGGCCGCTCGCGCTTCCGCGCGAAGCTGCGGTCGATCACCGCGGGCGCGCGCGCCCGCTAGCCGCGCCACGGTCCCGCCACCAGGTGCGCAGCGCCGCGCGGGCGAACCGCAGGCCGTAGCCGAGGTTCCCGCCCTTCTTGGTGCCCGTCGCATGCTGGCCGCGGTCGCGCATCGTGGTCGGCACCTCGGCCAGCCGATAGCCGTGCAGCGCCGCCGAGATCTGCAGCTCGGAGGCCTGGTACTGGGGCTGCTCGAGCACGACATCGGCGGTCACCTGCGAGGACATCGCCCGCAGCCCGCAGGCCGGGTCGGTGACGCGGGTACGGACGAGCGCCGAGATCAGCAGCCCGAACACGATCACCCCGGCATGCCGGGTCGCGTCGGTGGTCAACTCGTCGCCGAGCCGGCGTGAACCGGAGACGAAGTCGGCACGGCCGGACAGGATCGGCTCGACGACGCGACCGATCTCCTCGGCCTCGTACTGGCCGTCGGCGTCAATGGTGACGATGATCCGGGCACCGCGCGCGCGGGCCAGCCAGTAGCCGAGCTTGAGCGCCGCGCCCTGGCCGCGGTTGACCGGCACGTCGCAGACGAGCGCGCCCGCGCTGGTCGCCTCACGCGCCGTCGCGTCCTTGGCGCCATCGACGACGACGATCGTCTCGGTGGCCAGACCGGCGGCCTCGGCGGGGATCTCGTGGATGACCTCTGCGACCGTCGGCTCTTCGTTGTAGGCGGGGATCACGACGGCGATCGGGGCACCGGCGCCGGCCGGGTGGGCGGCGAGGAAGGCATCGACGGCGCCGCGCTCGGCGGGAACGAGCTTGGCGAACTCGTCAGGGGCGATGGTGGCGGGGGGCTGGGTGGAGCTCATGAGGGGGCCTTTACTTCAGCGTTCTTCCATTCCTCCCACACGCCGACGAGCCCGCTGGCGAGCGTCGGGTAGCGCGGGGACCAACCGGCCGCATGGGCCTTGGCGGGGTCGACGACGACCGCCGGCATCTCGCCCGCCTTGGCGGGACCGTGACGGAACGCGATCTTGTGGCCGGAGACCTCCTCGACCGCGCTGATGACCTCGAGCACCGAGAGCGACTCCCCGGAGCCGATGACCATCGGGCCCGACCACTCCGCGCTGGTGAGCGCGAGCACCATCGCCTGCATGACGTCCTCGGCGTGAACGTAGTCCCGGATCTGCGAGCCGTCGCCGTAGACCTCGAACTCGGTTCCGAGCCGGATGCAGCGCATCAGGCGGGCCACGATCGAGTCCTTGGCCTGCATCCCGGGTCCGTACACGTTGGTCAGGCGGATCGGAGCGCACCGCACGCCGTAGACGGCCGTATAGGCCGACATGAGCATCTCGTCGGCCGCCTTGGTCGACCCGTACGGCGTGAGCGGGTTGAGCGCGAGCGACTCCGAGATCTTCGGCGTGGTCATCGGGCCGGTGACGGCGTTGGTCGAGGCGAAGGCCAGCGAACCGACCCCCGCCGCCTTCGCGCCCTCCAACACCGCGTTGGTGCCGATCACGTTGGTGCGAAACGTCTTCTCGGGCTCCTCGATCGACTTCAGGACCGAGGTGACCGCGGCGAGGTGGACGACGGAGTCCATGCCACCGTCATAGGCGCGCTGCAGCGCTTCCGGCTCGGCGATGTCGCCGATGACGATGTCAACCGACGGCTCGGGATGGGGAACCAGGTCGATGACGCGCACGCCCGCGCCGGTGGCGGTCAGCGCGCGCACGACATGGCGGCCGATGAAACCGGATCCGCCGGTGACGAGAACCCGGCGGCCGCTGAGATCAGAGTGGGACATGAGAAGGCGCGAGGGTAGTCGATCGGACGGCGCCGGGATCGACCGGAGCCACTGGAGGACCGGGTCCCGCGGCCCGACGGGAGGATACGACGAGGATCGGCTGGTAGCTTGCCCCCGCGGTGCCCTCTCCGCCGGATCCGCTCCCGGTCCACCATTCGGTCGCCGCCGCGCGCGTGCGCGCGCGTCGACAGCGAACGCTTCGCCGGCGCCGCGTCGCGGCGGCCGCGCTGGCCGGACTGGTGCTGCTGGTACTCGTGTTGCTGCTCGGTGGCGGCCGGCGGCGGATCCCGGGCGCGCCTCCCGGCGGGGTGGCGGTCGAGGCTCACAGCACCGACCCGTTCTCCTACGCCACCTCCCGGGCGGTCCAGTTCACCGAGCGGGCAGCAGCGGGCAACGCGAACGTCCTCTTCACCAAGAGCCCGGGCGGTGCGCTGGGGACCGCCGAGCGGGTCGCCCGGTGGCGGCCGCTGATCGACGCGGCGGTGAAGGGCACCGACATCGACCCGCGCCTGCTCGAGGGGCTGGTGTTCGTCGAGAGCGCCGGGCGGCCCGGGGTGATAGCGGGCAACAGCATCTCCGACGCGGCCGGACTGACCCAGATCCTCGCCTCGACCGCCACCTCACTGCTCGGGATGCACATCGACCTGGCGCGCAGCCGCTCGCTCACCGGCCAGATCCAGTCGTTCAGCGGCACCGGAGCGGCGGCGCGGCGCAAGCTGGCGCGGCTGGTGCGCGAACGCGAGGCAGCCGACCCGCGCTTCAACCCTCGCACGGAGCTCGCCGCGACCGTGCGCTATCTGCAGGACGCCGAGCGCACCTTCGGCCGCGAGGATCTCGCGTTCTCCAGCTACCACATGGGGATCGGCAACCTGCAGAGCGTCCTGCGGCTCTACAACGGCGGGCATCCGGTGCCCTACGTGCAGCTCTACTTCGACACCGCCCCAGAGCGGCACGCGGCGGCGTTTCGCCTGCTGCAGGGGTTCGGCGACGACTCGTCGCTCTACTACTGGCGGATCCTCGGCGCGGTGCAGCTCATGCACCTGTACCGCACCGACCGCGCCCAGCTGGTCCGCGAGATCTCCTGGCAGCTCGCCGACGACGCCGGGGGGACGACGCTTCATCCGCCGGGTGACCCACCGCGCTGGAGCACCCCGGCGCAGCTGTCGGCCGCCTACCGCCGGCGCGTGCTCGTGCCGCTTCCGAGCAACGCGAGGGCGCTCGGGCTCGCCTATGACTCCTCGCTCGGCGCGCAGGCGCGGGCGGTGTCGGCGCCGCGCTCGCTCTACCGGGGCCTGCGCCCGGTGGCCCTGCACGAGCTCGAGGTGCTCGCGGACCGGATCCGTTCGCTGTCGGGCGCCTCGCCGTTGCGGCTCGCCGCCACCGTCCAGGACACGAAGTACCAGCAGGCCGCCGGGTTCGCGCGACCGCTGGCGGCGACCGGCTGGCAGTTTCAGATCGCGCGCCGCTACCGCTCGGGCGCCCAGGCGGGCGCCTTCCAGGATCTGCTCGACCGTCTGCAGTCGCTCGACCTGATCGCCTGGGCGCCGGACGGCGGGCTGATCGACATCACCGTCGCCTCCGACGCGGCGTCCTGGCGCGGCTGAGCGTCGCTGTCCGGCCGCGCGGGCACGCCGGCCGCCGGGTCCGGGGCGCGGCTGCTACTGGTCGTCGGACTGCGCCGGCGCCTGGGTCAGCTGCGCGGGGTCACCGGTTCCGTTGTGCGGGGCCGGCGAGGACTTCGATTGACCGTCGGCCGGCTCGTCGGCCGGCGACAGGTTCTTGCGCACCGCGTCGAAGATCGACAGCCCCTGGCTCACCAGCCCTGCGGCGATCTCGCCGAGCCCGTCGGCGCCGTTGAGCACCGTGATGTCGGCGTTGGCCAGGCCGGCCGCCGCCTCGCGCACGATCTGGGGCAACTGGTCGATCAGCATCCGATCGAGCGCCACCCGGTTGTGGGAGGCGGCCGCCTCGGCCTGGATCGTGATGCGGTCGGCCTCGGCCTTGGCAAGCACGCGAACGCGCTCGGCCTCGGCCTCGGCGGGCTTGACCACCTCGGACATCAGCTGCTGCTGGCGGAGCTCGGCGTTGCGCTGGGCCAGCTCGGTCTGCGCCTTGATCACCTCGCGCTGGGAGTCGGCCTGCTGCAGCGGGCCGACCTGATTGGCCTCGGCCTGGGCCTTGTCGATGTCGGCCTTGTACTGGGCCTGCACGACCGCGGTCTGACGCTCGTACTCGGCCTGCTTGCGGGCCGACTCCTGCTGGGCCTCGGCGGCGGCCCGGTCGGCCTCGGCCTGGGCGATCTTCGCCTGGCGCTGGATGGCGGCGTTGTGCGGCGCGGCCATCGCGGCGATGTATCCCTGCCCCATGTCGTCGATCGACTGGATCTGCAGCGAGTCGACGATCAGCCCCATCTTCACCATCTCGGCCTTGGAACCGTCGAGCACCTCGGTGGCGAGCTTCTGACGTTCGGTGACGATCTCCTCGACCGTCATCGAGCCGACGATCGAGCGCAGATGGCCGGCGAAGATACGGCCCGCCAGCACCGACATCTGGTCCTGGTCGGAGAGGAAGCGCTGGGCGGCGTTGACGATCGACTCGGGGTCGTTGCCGACCTTGAACGCGATCACCGCCTTCACCTGCAGGGCGATCCCCTGCTTGGTGACGCACTGCTCGGCGACCTCCGCCTCACGCATCGAGAGCGTCAGGAACGACGCCGAGCGCACGAACGGCATGACGAACGCGCCGTGGCCGGTGACCACCCGGAACGGCGTCCCGTCCACCTTGCCCTTCCCTCCCGCGATCAGCATCGCCTCGTCGGGGTCTGGTACGCGATAACCCAACATGTGTGTCCCTTCCTCAGGTCAGCGGATCCGCTTCGCCGCCGCCGAATTGCATCACATCCACTGACCGGTGGCCGCGACAGTTGAAAACCAGCACCTCGCTGCCGGTCGGCAGCGGCTCCTCCGAATACGCGAGATACGCCTCGGTTCCGCCGCCCATCTTCAGCAGCACCTCGCCCGGACCATCCAGGCCGCGCGTGGCGATCGTGATCACGCCCGATGTGCCGACCGCTGACTGGTCCGGAGTCACTGCTCAGATTGTCCCACCCGCGGGGGTGGTGGGCGCCAAATGCCACAGGTCGCGCGTCCTGTGGCCCGCGGCCATGCTCATGCGACGGGCTCGGGCTCCTGCTCGGACGCCAGCGCCTCCTCGTCCGCCATCCGCTGCTCGTAGGCAGCGCGGGCGTGGCGGTCAGGCGAGTACAGGACCTGATCGGCCTTGGTGATCCGCGTGAAGAAGTCAACCGCGGGACGCGGCAGCACCTGCCCGAGGCGCATGAGCGCGCTCATCTCCCGCGGGACGTAGACCTCGGTGCGTCCGGTCTGCAGCGCCCGCACGATGGCGGCTGCGACGTCCTCAGGCTCGGCGTAGCGCATGCCGCGCGCCTCGTGCAGGCCGGAGCCGAGTTCGGTGTGGACGACGGTCGGGCACACAGTCGTGACCTTGATCCCGCGCCGGCGATACTCGGCGCGGATCGTCTCCGACAGACCGGCGACCGCATGCTTGGTGGCGCAGTAGGTGGCGCCGCCGGGGAAGCCGCCCTTGCCCGCCACCGAGGCGATGTTGACGATCCAGCCTCGGCCGCGGGGCACGAACCGCTGCAGCGCGAGCTTGGAGCCGATGATCACGCCATGGAGGTTGATGTCGACCAGGCGCCGGGCGGTCGCCTCGCTCTCGGCGTCGAACGGGCCGACCGGCATGATGCCCGCGTTGTTGACGACCACGTCGAGCGCTCCGAGGGCGCCCTCGACCTCGTCGAGGAAGGTCCCGAAGCTCGCCGAGTCCGTCACGTCGAGCTCGAACCCGACTGCGCCGGAGCCAAGCTCGGAGGCGGTCCGGGCGGCGAGCCCGGGCTCGATGTCGCCGATCGCCACGCGGGCTCCGGCGGCGAGCAGAGCAGCCGCGGTGGCGCGGCCGATCCCCCGGCCTCCGCCGGTGATGGCAACGACCTCCCCGGTCAATGAACGCGGCGCGCGAGCCATGTCAGTCCCTCCTCCTCATCAAAAGCGAACACTGCGTCTGGTACTGGAGTGTACCGGCCCGCGCCGGTATCGTGCGCGCGCATGGCGTCGTTCCGGTTCGAGGGGCAGCGGCTGGCCTATGGCGTCCACGGCCGCGGCCCGCACACCACGATCATCCTGCCCGGCCTGCTGCTCTCGCAGAAGATGCAGGTGCCGCTGGCCCGCGCGCTCGCCCACGGCGGCAACCGCGTGATCACGTTCGACCCGCTCGGGCACGGTCGCTCGTCGCGCCCGATCGAGCCGTGGCGCTATTCGATGGGCGCCTTCGCCGAGCAGACGTTGGGTTTGCTCGACCATCTGGAGATCGACCGGGCGGTGCTCGGCGGCACGTCGCTCGGCGCCAACGTGACGCTCGAGGTCGCCGCGCGCGCGCCTGAGCGGCTGGCCGGCATGGTGATCGAGATGCCGGTGCTCGACAACGCGATCGCGGCCTGCGGCGCGGCGTTCACCCCGCTGCTGCTCGCGCTCAAGTTCGGCACCCCCGCCATGCGCGCGCTCGCCGGCGCGGCGCGACTGGCCGAGCGCGTCCCGTTCGTCGAGGGATCGCTGGCTGAGGTGATGCTCGACTGGATCGCCCAGGACCCCGAGCCGAGCGCCGCGGTGCTGTCGGGGATCCTCTACGGGCGGGTCGCCCCTGACCATCGCGAGCGCGTGCAGATGCACACCCCGGCGCTGGTGATCGGCCACCCGCGTGATCCCGTCCATCCGTTCTCCGACGCGGGGATGCTCGCCTCCGAGCTGCCGAACGCACGGCTGCTCCACGCGCGCTCGGTGTTCGAGCTGCGGGTGCGGCCAGAGCGGCTGACCGCGGAGATCTCCGAGTTCATCGCGGACTGCTGGTCGCGCCCGGCCGGCGACGCCACGCTCGCCGCCGCCTAGCAGCGCGGGGGTTACAGCGTCGCCACGGTGACGCCGGTCTGCCCGAACGACCCCATCAGGACCAGCTCGTCCGAGATCCCCTCGAGGCCGATCCGCTTGGTGATCAGCGGCCGCGGGTCGACGGCCCCGTTGGCGATGCTGCGCAGGACCGCGGGGTAGTGGCGCACGGCCATGCCCATCGTTCCGGCGATGCGCAGCTCGCGGTTGTAGAGATCAGCCATCGCCACCGGCGGAGTCGCGTCGGGCCCGTAGAGCAGGCCGATCTGGACATGGACGCCGCGGCGGCGCAGCGAGCCGATCGAGGCGGTGATGACCGCGGGTGAACCGATCGCGTCGATCGAGACGTGAGCGCCGCCCCCGGTGAGCTCGCGGATCTGGCCCGGGACGTCGTCAGATCCGGCGTCGACGGAGGCCACGGCGCCGATCCGTTCCGCCGTGACGAGCTTTTCGGGATCGAGGTCGACGGCGATCACCGCGGCGCCCGCCGCGGAGGCGATCATCGTCGCCGCCTGGCCAAGACCGCCGCAGCCGTGGACGACGACCCAGTCGCCGGCCCGGACGCCGCCGTGGATGTGCACCCCGGCCCAGGCGGTGATGAAGCGGCACCCGAGGGCGGCCGCGGCCTCGAACTCGAGGTCGTCGGGCAAGGTGACCAGGTTGACGTCGGCGTGCGGGACGGTCAGCTGTTCGGCGAACGAGCCCCACGTCACGAACCCGGGATGCACCGCCTCCACGCACAGTTGCGTCTCGCCGTCCGCACAACTCGTACAGCTGCCACACCCGCAGCAGAACGGCAATGTCACCCGATCGCCGGCCCGAGCGCGACGGACCTCGGAGCCGACCGCGAGCACCACCCCGGCGCACTCGTGACCGCCGACGTGCGGAAGCTGGACCGGGTCATGGCCCTGCCAGGCGTGCCAGTCACTCCGGCACACGCCGGTGGCCTTGACCCCGATGATCGCGCCGTGCGCGGGGAGCTCGGGATCCGGTACCTGCTCGACGCTCAGGGGTTGACCGTGGGCGGACATCACAGCGGCGCGCATCGCATCTCTCCACTCGTCGTGATCGCTTCGAGGTGAATACCGCATCTCAGGCGCGAGCGCCGACATCGACGACCACCTCGAGCTGCAGCCCCTCGCGCAACCGAGTGTCGTGGGTGGCGACGACGAGCGCACCCGGCCACCCCGCGAGGGCACTCTCAAGCGCCTGCAGGGCCTCGATGTCGAGGTGGTTGGTCGGCTCGTCGAGCAGCAGCAGCCGCGCGCCGGCAGCCGTCGCCGCCGCGAGCTCGGCACGGGTGCGTTCCCCTGGCGACAGCGTCTCGGGCGCCCGCGCGACGAGGATCTTGTCAAGGCCCATCGCGGCGAGCGCTGCACGCGCCTCCCGCTCACCGAGCCCGGCGTGAGCGCGCACCGCGCTCACCAGGTCAGAGCTCCGCGCGGCGAGCAGCGAGCCGCGCTCCTGCCCGACCTCCGCCACGGCGCCCTCGACGCGTTGCGCGCGCCCCTGGGATGGCCGCAGCCGGCCGGCGAGCGCCGCGATCACGGTGCTCTTGCCGCATCCGTTCGGGCCTGCCAGCAGGATGCGATCGCCGTCACGCACCTCGAGGTCGAGCGGTCCGAGCGAGAATCCGCCCCGGGTGAGGACGGCGGCCCTGAGCGCGGCGACGACGCCGGAGCGTGAGCCTCCGGCCGCGAACGGGAGCGCCGGCGGGGAGCTCTCCCAGGGCGCGTCGGGAACCTCGATCCGCTCGGCGCGCCTGGCGATCGCGGAGGCCAGGCCGTCCGCGGAGCGCTGCGCGCTCTGGCGCATCGCGTGGCGGATGAACTTGTCGCCCTCGGTCGCCGAACGGCGCCGGACGCCCGCGGTGCGGCCGCGCATCGCCAGCTCGCGGGAGCGCAGCCGCTCGCGCTCGGCGACCGCCCGGTCGTGGGCCTCGACCGCCCGCCGATGTGCCCGGCCGCGCTCGGTCTCGTACGCCGTCCAACCGCCGGCGAACTCGCTCGCCGCGCCGGTGTGCGGATCGAGCTCCACCACCCGGTTGGTGACGGCCGCCAGCAGGTCGCGGTCGTGCGCGACGATCACGAGACCGCCGGCACGGGAGAGCAGCAGCGCCCGCAGCCGCTTCAGCCCCGTCGCATCGAGATGGTTCGCCGGCTCGTCGAGCAGCAGCACCTCCGAGCGGGCCGCCTCGACCGCGGCGAGCATCGCACGGGCGCGCTGGCCGCCGGAGAGCTCGGCAGCCGGCCGATCGAGCAGCGCCGGATCGAGACCGCCCGCCGCCGCTGCCTGGTCCAAACGGGCGTCGACATCGGGACCCCCGCGGCTGAGCCACTCCTCCAGGGCCTGACCATGAGCGTCGACGACGTCGTCTCCGGCGACGAGCTGCCCGGCCAGCGCGTCCATCCGGGCGGCGGCGCCGGCGACTCCGAGGCGCTCGTGGAGTACCGCGCGGACAGGGCGCGCGTCGGCGGTGGCGTCGAGCTGGGGTAGGTAGAGGACCGCGGCGCCATGTCCCCGGACCACCCTGCCGCCGTCGGGCGCGAGCTCGCCGGCGAGGACCTGCATCAGCGTCGACTTCCCCGACCCGTTCGGCCCGATCAGCGCGGTTCGGCTGCGGTCATCAACCGCGAGCGAGACCGCCCGCAGGATCGTGCGGGTTCCGATGGTGCGCACGATCTCGTGCGCGGACAGTAGAGGACGGCCCATGTGACCTCCCGAGGGAGTCGCGTGACACCCGACGTGCTGCCGGTCCGCGGCGTCACGCCCGCGGTCGGCGACGCGGACGGGCTGCTCTGGGCGGATGGCGGTCAGGAGGTGCGCATGAGGTGGCGCCGGGCGCCAGGACTCAGGGTAGTCCAAGACGTGACGGGATGTTCACCGCCACGCGTCTAGGGTGAGATGCACGGGCGGAGCCGCCGTTCCGCGATACGAAAACTGGGAGGACACTCCGATGCACCAGCGACAGCTCGGCCGTTCCGGCCTGAAGATCTCGGCGCTCACCCTGGGGACGATGTCGTTCGGCGGCGGCGGCAAGTTCGCCAACGTCGGCACCACCGACCTTGAGGGCGCGCGGCGCCAGATCGATATGGCCCTCGACGCCGGCGTCAACCTGATCGACACCGCCGACGTGTACAGCGACGGGCTGTCGGAGGAGATCGTCGGCGAGGCGGTCAAGGACAAGCGCGACGACCTGCTGCTCGCCACCAAGGTGCGCTTCTCGATGGGCCCGTCCGAGAACGACGAGGGGCTGTCCCGCCACCACATCATCCGCGGCTGCGAGGCCTCGTTGCGACGCCTGAAGACCGACTGGATCGACCTCTATCAGGTGCACGAGTGGGACGGCTCGACGCCGCTGGAGGAGACCCTCGGCGCCCTCCAGACGCTTGTCGACTCCGGCAAGGTCCGGTACGTCGGCGTCTCGAATTTCGCCGGCTGGCAGCTGATGAAGGCACTCGGGATCGCCGAGCGCGATCGCGGGGTGGGCGGGGCCCGATTCGTCTCGCAGCAGATCTACTACTCGCTGCAGGAGCGCTCGGCCGAGTACGAGCTGATCCCGGCCGGTGTCGACCAGGGGCTCGGCACGCTGGTGTGGAGCCCGCTCGCAGGCGGGCTGCTGTCGGGGAAGTACCGCCGTGACCAGGACGCGCCGGAGGGCTCGCGCCATCTCACCGACTGGAACGAACCACCCGTCTATGACGAGGACAAGCTCTACGACACGATCGAGGTGCTCATCGAGATCGCCGGGGCACATGACGTCTCCGCGGCACAGGTCGCGCTCGCGTGGCTGCTCACCCGCCCCACCGTCGCCTCGGTCGTCATCGGAGCCCGGACCGACGAGCAGCTCGCCGACAACCTGCGAGCCGCGGAGCTGACGCTCTCCGCCGACGAGCTGTCGCGGCTGGAGCAGGTGAGCCGGCCGGACCTCATCTACCCCTACTGGCACCAGATGGCGAGTGCCGCCGACCGGCTCTCGGCCGCCGATCTGGCCTTGATCAAGCCCTACTTGGGCTGAGCGGGGAGCGCCGCGTCGAGCAGCACCGACGCGGCGGCCTTCGCTGCGCGCGCCGAGGCCGGATCGTGATCCATGCGCGCCGACGAGCTCGCGCCGTCCCACAGCAGGTGCAGCTGACGGGCGAGCAGCGCCGGGTCGCGTGCGCCGGCGTCGGTGGCGAGCTCCACGAAGGTGCCGCGTACCCAGGCCCGGTAGGTGGCAACCGCGTCGTCGGCGCTTGCGCCGTGGGACTCCGCGGTCGCGTTGGCGAACGCGCAGCCTCGGTAGCTCTCGTCGGCGGCGAGGTCGGCCTGCACGTCGAACGCGGCCAACAGCCGGGCCCGAGGAGAGCGGCGGCGGTCGATCGCGCGCCGCAGGCGCTCGCGCATCGCGTTGTGGCGGCCCTCCAGGTAGGCGGCGATCAGCTCGTCCTTGGACCCGAACGTGCTGTAGAGAGTCGCCTTCGCCACCCCAGCCCGTTCGATCACTCGGTCGATGCCGACGGTGTGCACGCCCTCGCGGTAGAAGAGCTCGTTCGCGGCAGCGAGCAGCCGCTCCCGTGCCGAGCCCTGAGTTGTGGCGGTGGGCATGACAGCGGACATTAGTGCTCCTGGCGTAGCGTCGCGAACAGTGCCGCGGCGGTGACCGCAGCGAGGATCAGCGCGAGAACGGTGGCGACGCCGGTGAGCGAGGCGCCGCTGCTCACGAGCGCCCCTGCGACGACCGCCGGCAGCCCGAGGCCGACGTAGGCGATGAGGAAGACGGCCGACAGCATCCCGGGCCGCTCGGCAGGCTGCGCGAGCGGCACGAGCGCGCGGATCGGCCCCTGGAACCCGGCCCCGAAGCCGACTCCGGCGAGCGCGCTCACCGCGAGGTAGAGCGCAACCGATCCGGCCTTGATGGCGATGATCGTTCCGACCAGGCCCGCGATGAGCATCAGCGCGCCGGTGATGGTGAGCGCTCGGCCGCCGACGCGGCGCAGCACGATGGTGGTCGCGGAGCCCACGCAGGCGAGCAGGAAGAGCGCGACCGCGCTGTGCCACACCGAGCTGTCGCCCGAGAGCGAGCGGTACAGGGCGGGGCTGAGCGCGCCATAGAACCCGCCAAGGGACCAGACGGCGAACATGATCGGGGCGGCGGCCAGGAAGCTTGCGCGTGCGGGCGCCGGGATCGCGATCCGCGGGCGCAGCGCCGAGCGGGGCACGCGCCGGCGGGGCGTGGCGTCGATCAGGCGAGTGACGCCGAACGCCTGCAGGGCCATCACGACGATCAGCAGCAGGTAGATCGTGTGCGTCGGTGCCGGCAGGAACTGGACAACCACTCCGCTCACCAGCGCACCGAGGCCGCTGCCCGCGGTCGGCGAGGCCGCGCTGGCCACCGACCCCCGATCGGGATCGGACTCGATCATCGTCGCCGACAGTGCGCCGAGCGCCGAGCCCGCGGCAAGCCCCTGGATCGCACGGCCGATCAGGATCGGCTCAAACGAGCCCGCCACCGCGAAGAGGATGAGGGCGACCACCTGGCCGCCGACGGCGGCCAGCAGGACGGTGCGGCGGCCGAGGTGGGTGGCCAGCTCGCCGAGCCAGAGCAGACCGGCAAGGACGGCCAGGGCGTAGACGGCGAACGCGATCGTTCCGATCAGCGGCGTCGAATGCCAGAGCACCTCGTAGCGCTCGTACAGCGGGGTCGGGGCCGCGGATGCGGCGAGGAACGACACCACCATCGAACTGGTGAGCGCAAGCCGCGCGATCCGGCGGCCGGAGCCGGCGCGCTCGTGAGTCGTCGCCGCGGCGCGGGCTTCGGGCGTGCGGTCGGCGATGCGGGCGCGGACTGCGGCGGGCTGACGTCGTCATCGGTTCTCCTGAGCTGAGTAGACCGGTCTGTCTGGAAGGCACGTGCGGAAAGCTAGCAGACAGACCTGTCTGTTTCAAGCGAAGGCTCCAGCCCGCCGTGCCTCGGCGCTGCAGGGGGTCAGGCTGAGGGAGCGGGGATCGGCGGCCCGGGCGGGTCCATGATGTCCCGTCCGGTCGGCCGCAACTCGTCGTCGAGCTCGAGCTGCCAGTAGTAGCGCGTGAAGGTCACACCGGCCCGGTACTCGCCGAGGAACGGCTTGACTCGCTCCCCGCGCGCCAGGCGAACGATCAGCTCCGGGTACGTGCGTCCAGCCGGCGCCGCGTACAGATGCGCCGGGCAGGCACCGCCGAAGCGGGTGTTGACGTCGGTGATGCCGAGGCCGATCTCATCGTCGCGAAACGCCTGGACGGTGCACGGCCCGCGGCACCCGAGCGCCTCCACCACCCTCCGGCCGAGCTCGACCAGCTCGGGGTCGTCGATCGTCTGGCCCTTGACCGACTCTCCCCCACGCGACTCGAGCATGTTGCGCGGGATCACCGACAGGCAGCGGCCGTCGAGATCGCTGAAGCAATCCATCGAGAACTCGGGGCCGCGCATCGCGCGCTGGAGCATCGCGGGCTCGCGGATGTACGCGGCCAGGAACTCCGCCTCGCGGAGGTCCTCGGCCCGAAAGATCGAGCGCGCGCCCGAGCCCCAGCGCGGCTTGACCATCACCGGGTAGCTGTCGACCGGCTGGCCGGGGAGCACCGTCGGCGGGCTCGGCAGGCCGAGGCGCTCCAGCAGCAGATGGGTTTCGTACTTGTCAAACGTGGCGCGGGCGATCTCGCCGTCGGGCACGAACGCGGGCAGCTGCGATGCGTGGCGGGCGTGGCCGAGGATCTCGAGGTCGAGGTCGGTGAGCGGCACCACCGCGCCCACCGAGAACTCCGCGCAGAGCTCCTGCAGCGCCGGGACGTAGCCCGGGTCGTCGAACCGCGGCACCGCACGCCGGTGATGGGCGGCGTACTGGGCGGGCGCGAGCGGGTTGGGATCGGCCGCGATCGTGGTGGCGATCTGCGAGAACGCCGACACCAGCGCGTAGCGCTTGCCCACCCCGGTCAGGAGCACGGCGACGTCATGGCTCATGGCGCGCCACCTTAGCCAGTGGACTGCTCTCCGGTGGCCGCGCCCGGGGTGGGGGCGCGGCCACCGGGGACGTCAGCTTCCAGAGCGAAGCGCGTCGATGAACGCGGTGCCGTTCGGAGTGCCCAGGCCGGTCATCGTGTCGTAGCCGGGCGCTGTCACCTGGCTCGTGTCGGCCGGGATCTGTGCGTCGAGCGTCTCTGATGCCGGGTGGCCCCAGCCGCTCGTGGTCTCCGGCGAGAACGCGGCACGGTCGACCCCCGGCGCCGAGCCGGAGACCGGCAGGATGTCGTGGAACGCGGCCGTCCCGGCCAGCGAGTAGAGCAGCGGGTTGATGAAGCCGAACGGCGCGGTCTGGCCCTGCTGGGCATCGGCGACCATCGCGGCGACCAACGGGCAGGCGAGGCTCGTCCCGCCGAGATCGAAGGTCTCGTAATGACCGGTGGCGGTCATGACCCCCTCGAGGATGCCGGAGTCGCGGTCGGCGTCTGCGGACAGATCGGGCACGGTCCGGCCGAGCTGCCCCTTGTCGGTGGCCATCGACGCCGGGACGACTCCGGCCTGGTAGCTCGGCTGCGTGTAGAGGGTGCTCACGCCGCCGCCCGACGCGGCCCGCGGGATGCCCTCGTCGACCCAGCTGCCGTGCTTGAGCAATCCGATCTGGTCAGACCACCCGGTCTCGAACAGGCGTCTTCCGGATGCGCCGATGCCGAGCGTCGTCCCGCCGACCGTGATCGAGTACGGGTCGGAGGCCGGGACCGCGATTCCGGGGTTGTCGCCCGCGGCGAAGTACATACCGACGCCCTCTGCAGCCGCGCGCAGATCGATCGCGTGCGCGGTCTGGGCGTACACCGGCGGGTCCTGCTCCCCGCCCATCAGTCCCCACGAGTTGGAGACGATCGACGCCATCGGCGAGGAGCCGTCGCCGCCGAGCACCTCGTCGAGCGCGTTGAACAGCGGCTGTATGCCCTGCAGCGCCTGGTTGCAGGAGTCGCCGTCGATCATCAGCTGGTTGGCGCCCGGAGCCACCGCATAGGCGGCTTCGGAGTCGAGCTGCTCCTCGACCCCGAACGCGTTCTCGCACGCGCTGTCGTCCCCGAGCTGGACCTCCTGGAACTGCGCGGCGGCCGGTGCCGGCAAGCCGTTGGCCGCGGCGTAGTCGGTGAGCGTCTGGGACATGTCACGCGGTGACCCGTCCTCGATCAGCGCGATCGTCTGGCCGGCGCCGGTGTCGGCGCTGGTCAGGCCATAGGCGCCACGCAGCTGCCCGGCGGAGTACCCGCAGACGGCGACGGCCGCGTGGTGCACTCCCGCGAACGCCGGCACGGTCGTCGTCGTCTGCTGACCCCAATACTGCGAGCAGTTGCTCGGCTGGCTGCTGCTCGCCGCCCGCGGTGCCGTGTGAAAGGTCGCGGGCGGAGCTCCGTCCAGACCGGTGACCGACATGACGTCGGAGCTGATCGAGGACGGGATCGACAGGTCACGGTCGTTGGCGACGAACCTCGCGGTGGCATCCGCGGCGCTGTAGTCGCCCATCTGGACCGAGAAGGCCCTGTCGACCTGTGCCGCCGAGCCCGTCGCAGTCACCGAGTCCCGGCCGGACGCCACCCGGACCCCGGTGAATCCGGCGGACCCGAGCCAGGCGGAGACGGCCTGGGCCTCGGCGGCCGAGGGGCCGTACTGCGCGGTGTACTGGGCTGGGCTGAGGTAGTGGTGATAGCCGGCGCTGCCCGGCGTCGCAACCGAGTCGGCGAACGCGGTCGCGCCCGCGATGTCAGGCGTCAGCCAGAGCTCGAAGGTCAACGGGGTGGACGGTGACAGCGAGCCGCTGGTGGGGGACACGCTCGTCGCGGTGGGCGCCGAGCCGGCGAGGGGGATGCTGGGCGGCGGAGGGCCCGCCGGCGTGACAGCGGAAGCGACGGCGGGGAGCGTGCAGGTGAGGGCGCCTGCGGCGATGAGCACACAGGCGATACGTGTGGGTAAGGGCATGCCGCGTCAAATCGGCAAGCCCGCTTACCAAACTTTCCGGAGAGACAGGATCTGTGCACCTTCGACGGCACCGGTGACCCCGCCCGGAAGGCGGGGCCACCGATGGGCCGATCAGCTGGCCGAACGCAACGCGTAGATGAAGTTCGACCCGTCGGGGGTCCCGAGCCCCGTCATCGTGTCGTACCCCGCAGCCGTGACCTGAGCGGTCTGGCTGGCGTACGCGGGGCCCTGGGAGTCGAGCGGGTTCAGCACCGGAAGCCCCGCGATCGACGCCGGCGTGAACGCCGTCTGGTAGAGCACCGGCGAGGAGGACGACAGCGGCAGCGGATCGTTGTAGGCGTTGGTACCCGACAGCGAGTAGAGCAGCGGGTTGATGAACCCGAAGCTCGCCGGCTGGCCCTCCGAGGCGTCCGCTATCACGCCCGCGACCAGCGGGCTGGCCAGGCTCGTCCCGCCGTCATCGAACGTCACGTACACCGGCTTGTGGTTCACGATCTCGATGATCCCCTGGAGGATCCCCGAGTTCGGGTCCGCGTCGGCCGAGATGTCCGGGACGGCGCGATTGACCGAGCCCGCGGAGGTCGTCGACATCGACGCCGGCACCACACCCGCCTGGTAGGACGGCTGGGAGTACAGCAGGCTCACGCCACCACCGGCCGCGTCACGGCCGATCCCCTCGTCGAACCACTTGTTGTGGAACTTGACGAGGTTGTCATTGGACCAGCCGGTCTCGAACAGACGCGTGTTGCCCTGGCCGAGGCCGATCGTGGTGCCGCCCACCGCCGTCGAGTACGGGTCGGAGGCCGGAACCGAGATGCCCGGGTTGTCCCCGGAGGAGAAGAGCATCGACACGCCCTCCGCGGCGGCGCGCAGATCGATCGCGTGCGCGGTCTGGGCGAAGATCGGCGGGAAGGTGCTCTCGCCACCGGCGAGCCCCCAGGAGTTCGACTCGATCGTCGCGCTCGGCGTGGTCCCGTTGCCATTCAGCACCGCGGTCTCGGCATCGAACAGCGGCTGGACGCCCTGCAGCTGCGTGTTGCAGCTGTCGCCGTCGACCATCAGCTGGTTGGCGCCGGGGGCCATCGCGTACGTCGCCTCGGAGTCGAGCTGCTCCTCGATGTCGAACTCGTTGCCGCACTTGTTGCCCTGGCCGATGATCTCCTCCTGGAACTGGGAGGCCCCCGGGGCGGGCAGGTTGTTGGTCGCCGCGTAGTCGGCGAGGGTCTGCGACATGTCCTTGGGAACGCCGATCTCGATCAGCGCCACCGTCACGCCGACCCCGGTGTTCGTCGTCGACATGCCGTACGCATCGCGCAGCTGGCCGGCGGAGTAGCCGCAGACCGAGAACGGGCTCTGGCTGATCCCGTCGACGGTCGGCGTGATCGTCTTGACGTACTGCGCCCAGTAATTCGAGCACTGTGGCTTGGTCGAGGCGGCGGCTGCCTTGACCGTCGCCGCGGTCGCGGTGTGGAACGTGGACGGCTTGGTGCTGTTCAGCCCGGTGATCGACAGCACGTCGCCGGCGAGCGAGCTCGGGATGGCGAGGTTGGCGTCGTTGCTGACGACCGTCGTCGCCTTTCCGGCCGCGTCCTTGACCGAGTATCGCTTCATCTGGACCGAGAACGCCCGGTCGACCGCCGCCGCGGTGCCGGTCGCCGACACGTAGTCGCGCTGGGCGCTCACGGTGACCTTCGACAGGCCCTGCGAGGTCAGCCACGACTGCACCGCCTGCGCCTCCGCGGCCGAGGGTCCGAACCTGGACGTGTACTGCGCCGGGCTCAGGTAATGGTGATAGCTCGCACTGCCCGGGGTGCTGACGGCGTCGTCGAACGCCGCCGCGCCGGACTGATCGGGCGCGAGCCACACCTGCAGCGACAGCTTCTGGCCGCTGTTGACCGCGGTCCCCGCACCGCTGGTCGCCATCGGCGCGGCCGAGCCGCTGAGCGTGGTGGTGGCGGACGCCGCGGAGGCGGTGGATGCCATCCCCGCCCCCAGCGCGGTTGCCGCGAGGGCGGCGATTGCCGCCCCTCGAGATGCACTCTTCATCGGACTCCCCTGCCTTGAGTCGAGTGACGGCCTCCGCGTCCTCGCGGAGGCCCGCGCGACATCAGATCCCAACGGCGTCCGCGGCGGGCACGCGCGGGCGATTTAGCGCGACTTCCAGGGTCAGAACCCGTCCGGAGGTTGCCACCCGCCCGCGTCTCCCTTGTAGATGCCGCCGCCGCCGCGGACCTGGGCGACAGTCCGGCGGAGGATCTCGAGGTCGAGCCGCAGCGAACGGTGCTCGACATACCAGAGGTCGAGCTCGATCCGTTCGGGCCAGGGCAGCGAGGCGCGGCCGTTGACCTGGGCCCAGCCGGTGATGCCGGGCTTGACCGCGAGCCGCCCGCGCTGACGCTCGGTGTAGGCGTCGACCTGGTGCTGCAGCGTCGGGCGGGGCCCGATGATCGACATCTCGCCGCGCACCACGTTCCACAGGTTGGGCAGCTCGTCGAGAGAGGTGCGACGCAGCAGCGCCCCCAGGCGGGTGATGCGGCTGTCGCCCTGGGCGATCGCCAGCCCGGCGCCCTGGAACTCGGCGCCGGTGACCATCGTCCGCAGCTTGTAGATACGGAACGGGATGCCGTCGCGCCCGACCCGGACCTGGGTGTAGACGGGGTCCCCGGGCGACTCCAGGCGGATCAGCACCATCAGCGTGAGCACCAGCGGGGCGGTGAGGATCGTGCCCAGTCCGCCCACGGTCAGGTCGAAGGCGCGGGTGAGCAGGCGATCCATGGCGCGGAGACCTTATCTATCGTCCGCCTGCGCATGATCCTGCTCGAGGTCATCTTCTGGGCGGCGGCGGCGTTCATCTTATGGACGCACATCGGCTACCCGCTGTTCGTCGCGCTGCTCGCCCGGTTGCGGCCGCGCCCGGTGGCTCGCGCGGCGGTCGAGCCGACGGTGACGCTGGTGATCACCGCGCATAACGAGCAGGACTCGATCGAGGGCACCGTCCGCGGCATGCTCGCGCTTGATTATCCGGCCGATCGGTTCTCGGTGCTGGTCGCCTCCGACGGATCGACCGACCGCACCGACGAGATCGTCTCCGGGTTGGAGCGGGAGTCCGCAGGGCGGGTGTCGCTGCTGCGCTGCGCCCGGGGCGGGAAGGTCACCGCCCAGGACCGGGCGGTGCGCGAGACCGGTGGCCAGGGCGGGTCCGAGATCGTCGCCTTCTCGGACGCGAACGGGAGCTGGGAAGCCGACGCGCTGCGCCGGCTGGTGGCCAACTTCGCCGATGCGGACGTCGCCTACGCGTGCGGGAACCTGCGGCTGCGCCGGGCCGACGGCACCAACCGCGAGGGTCTCTACTGGCGCTACGAGTTGTGGCTGCGCGACAACGAGGCCCGGATCGGGTCGATCACGGCCGGCAACGGGGGGATCTACGCGGTCCGCCGCTCTGACTATCTCGACAGCCCCGACGGGCGCGCCGGCCACGATCTCGGTCTGGTCTACCGGCTCGTGCAGCGTGGCCGCCGTGCCGTGTCCGACCCCTCGGCAGTCGCGTGGGAGACCCCGGCGCGGGACCTGGAGGACGAGTACGAACGCAAGGTCCGCATGTCGGCGCGCTGCTGGCAGCACGTGGTCAGCGGCCACATGCTTCAGGGCGGCGGCCCGCTGTTCCTGCTGCAGATCGTCTCCCACCGGCTGCTGCGATACGAGAGCGGACTGCTGCACCTGCTGCTGCTGGTGCTCGCCGCGGTGCTGGCTGTGACCTCGGGGGCGCATGTGCTGTACGGGGCGCTGCTCGGACTGCAGCTCGTCTGGCTTGCGCTGGCGCTGGCCGGCCGGCTGCGGCTGCCGGTTCCCGGCGCCGGGATCGCGTACTACTACTTCCTCGTGACCTGGGCGACGCTCGCGGGGTTGTGGCGCTACATGCGGGTCGGGGTGCCCGTCACCTGGGAGCACGCGAAAGGCACGCGAGCTGCATGACGCAATGTTACGTTACGCAATTTAGCGTAACGTGAACTTGCGTAACGGGGCTTTACGTCATACGCTGCGGGAGTGGCGCGCGCCGTCAGACCCACCAACCCGTTCCGCTTCGGCGATCTCGCGCTCGACGATGCGTTCACCGACCGAGTCGACGAGCTCGCCGAGCTGACGGCCGACATCCGCAACGGCCAGAACGTCGTCCTGTTCGCCCCTCGCCGGTTTGGCAAGTCCTCGCTGCTGTGGCGTGCCGCGCAGGAGCTCGTCGGCACCGGTGAGGTGCTCGTGGCACAGCTCGACCTGATGCGGGCCCCCACGCTGGAGCGGTTCGCCGAGAAGCTCGCGACGACGATCTACGAGGACATCGCCTCGCCGCTGGAGCGCGTGCGGGACCGGGCGCTCGCCATCTTCCGCAGCCTGCGCATCTCCCCGACTGTCACCATCTCGCCCGACGGCAGCCTCGGCTTTGGCTTCAGCGGTGGCTTCAGCACCGCCGACGTCAGCGCGACCATCGAGCACCTGCTCTCGCTTCCTGCCCAGCTGAGCGCGGAACGCGGGCAGCGAGTCGCGCTCGTGTTCGATGAGTTCCAGGAGATCGTCAAGATCGACCCGCACCTGATCGCGCTCATGCGCTCGGTCTTCCAGGAGCAGACCGACATCGCCCACGTCTACGCCGGCAGCCGCCGGCACATGATGCGCCAGATCTTCAGCGACGAGAACGAGCCGTTCTGGCGCAGCGCCAAGCAGCTCGAGCTGGGAGTGATCGCGCCGGATGTGTTCGGCCCGTTCATCGCCGAGCGGTTCACGGCGACCGGCCGGACGGTCGGCGCGGAGACGCTCGCCAGGTTGCTCGAGGTCACGCACGCGCACCCCTATGGGACCCAGGAGCTCGCCTACTCGCTGTGGGAGGTGACACCCGACGGCGGGATCGCGGGCGAGGGCGAGCTCGAGGAGGCGCTCCGGCGCGTGCTCGCGTCCGAGAACGCCCACTTCGCCCGCATCTGGGAGGACGCGCCGCGCGGGCAGCGGACGCTGCTGGAGGCGCTGGCGCGTGATCCCGGCCGTCCGCCCCTGAGCGCCGAGTACCGCCGTGCGCACAACCTGCCGGCCCCCTCCAGCGTCCAGACCGCGCTCCGCGCGCTCCTGGATGACGAGATCGCGGTCGGCTTCGAACGCGGCTACCGCATCGCCGAGCCGTTCCTGCGCGAGTGGATCATCACTCGCGGTCTGTGAGCACCGGTCATGCGGGGTCCGCGTCATTGGAGCGGCGCAGGCCGCGGAGCTCCTCGATGCCGAGGACGACGTCGACGAACAGGAACTCCAGACGCTCGCGAGCGTTGCGCGGAGGCGTTCCGGGGTTGACCCGCTGGCGCGGCAGAGGGCTGTTGCCGCTTGGGCCGCTTGGGTCGCTCGGGCCGCTCAGGCCGCTTTGGTCGCTCGGGCCGCTCAGGCCGCTTTGGTCGCTCGGTTCGCTCGGGTCGCTCGGGCCGCTCGGGCGGGGGCCGCTGCCGACGCCGGGCAGCCGCGAGAGGCCCGCGCGACGCAGCGCGCGGTAGAGCGCGGGCTCGGGGTGGAAGCCCGGATAGGTGCGGCCGAGCCAGGCGCGGCCGGCCGCGTAGCCACGCCACTGGGTCCGGAGCCCCGAGAGCGTGTCGCGGTAGGCGTGTCCCGCGGTCGCCTCGGGGCGGACGGCGAGGGTGAACCCGGTCTCCTGAAGTCGCCAGCAGAAGTCCGTGTCCTCGGCGGCGCGGATCCCCTCCCGAAAGCCGCCGACCCGCTCGAAGGCCTCTCGGCGCACGAGCAGGTTCGCCGCCGCTACCCGTGGCCGGAACGGATGGGCCATGTGCGTGGAGGAGTTCAGGAAGTTCCTGGAGACGCCATAGCGGGCGGCGAGCGAGTCGCCGGACGGGAGCGGGTGGATCTCGCCCGCGAGCGCCCCGACCTCGTCGGGGATCGGTTCGGCCCCGCCGAAGAACGCGTCGATCAGATCCGGCGACGGCCGAGTGTCGGCGTCGAGGAACAGTATCCACGGCTGACTGGTGACCTGGGCGCCCGCGTTGCGCGCGCGGGCGGGCGAGTGCTCGCCGGGGGCCGGGACGATCCGCGGGGTGGTGTGGTCAGTTTCATTGGGGGGTTCGGGGGGATCGACCACCGGCGGGTTGGGGGCCGGGGCTGGGGCAGCGGTTCCCGAGTTGTCCGCCAGGATCAGGGAGTCCCCGGGGCGGGTCTGCAGGCTTGCGAGCGCGGCCAGGGCTTCACGAGCCTCTTCCGGGGTGCCGGCGAACGGCATGACGACGGCGACTGGGGGGCGGGTGGGCACGCGCTGGATGTTCGCAGCGGGTGGGTGTCTGTGGCGTTCGCGACGTGGCGCGTCGGGCCGTCGGCCGTCGGCGTAGCTGTGGTTCGTGGGGTTCGCGAGGTAGCGCGCCGGCGTCGGCCGTCAAGCAGCGCCCGCAGTTCGTTGGCGTCCGTGTGAGGTCGGTGGCGCTGCTGTGACTGCCGTCGCCGTGTGCGCTACTGGGCAGTCGAGGTCGAGCCCACTTCGTCTGCACGACCTCGTGCCAAATGGGACTGTTCGAACGGCACTGATCACCCACTTGCGACGGGCTGCGCGTCAGGTTGGGGGATCTTCTCCGTGAGGCGCAGCGCATCACCCACACGGCCTCCGCGGGTGCGGCGTGTGTGCGAAACGTTCCGCCTCCCTCGTCAGCTGGGCATCAAACGCGAGCAGGGCTGTCGTTTGATGCCCCGCTGCCCCCAGGGATACCCGCCCGAGTGGTGGGCAGACGAAGTCGCCCACCTCATTGCTCATCAGCGTGGCGGGGCGACGGCAGTCAAGCAGCGCCACCACCGAACAAGGCCAGCCCAGCGTGCGGGCGCTGCTTGACGGCCGGCGACACGACGCGCTACCTCGCGAACGCCCAAGGACTCCCCAAGACAGTTGAGCGCACAACTACTCTGCTACTCTCAGACACATGGAACTTGGACTTGCCACCTTCGCCGACCTCTCCTCCGGGGTCTCCCCCGCCCAGCGGATGCGGGACCTGCTGGAGGAGGCTGAGCTCGCTGAGCAGCTCGGTCTGGATGTGTTCGCCATCGGCGAGCATCACCGCGAGGACTTTCTGGTCTCCTCGCCCGCGGTCGCGCTGGCGGCGGTCGCTGCGCGCACGGAGCGGATCCGGCTGTCGAGCGCGGTGACGGTGTTGTCGTCTGACGATCCGGTGCGGGTGTTCCAGCAGTTTGCCGAGCTCGACCTGATCTCCGGCGGTCGTGCGGAGATCATGGCGGGCCGGGGGTCGTTCACGGAGTCGTTCCCGCTGTTCGGGTACGACCTGGACGACTATGACGACCTGTATGCGGAGAAGCTCGACCTGCTGCTGAAGCTGCGGTCCGGTGAACCGGTCACGTGGGAGGGTCGGCTGCGTCCGCCGCTCAAGGACACGATCGTCTATCCGCGGCCGATCCAGGACCCGCTTCCGGTGTGGGTGGCGGTCGGTGGCTCACCCGAGTCGGTCGCCCGGGCGGGCGCGCTCGGCCTGCCGCTGACGATCGCGATCATCGGCGGGCAGCCGGCCCGCTTCGCGCCGCTGGTGGAGCTCTACCGTCGCGCGGCCGCGCAGTTCGGCCACGACGCCGAGGCGCTGCCGCTGGCCATCAACACCCACGCGTTCGTGGGCGAGACCTCTCAGGCCGCAGACAGGGCGTTCGCCGCCCCGTATCTGGCGATGATGAACCGGATCGGACGCGAGCGCGGGTGGCCGCCCTCGGGCCGGGCCGAGTACGAGTCGCTGCGATCCCCGCAGGGCGCCGTGGCCGCCGGCTCACCCGAACAGGTCGCCGAGAAGATCCTCATGGAGCACGAGCTGTTCCACAACTCGCGGTACGTCGGCCAGATGTCGGTCGGCGCCGTCGCCCACGCCGACGTGCTGCGCTCGATGGAGCTGTTCGGCACCAAGGTGGCGCCGGTCGTCCGCCAGGAGATCGCGCGCCGCGAACGCGACACGATCACAGCGGCCACCCCCACCCCCGGAGCCTCCGCTGCCGCGGACGACGACCGTGCCGATCAGCCGGTGAGCGCCGCGTAGAGCGCGAGCGTCCGCTCGGCGGCCGCGTCCCAGGAGTACGGCCCTGCGGCCGCCTCGCGGGCGGCCGCGGCCAGCCCGGCCCGCGCCGAAGGGTCGCCGATCAGGCCGTCGAGCGCCGCGTGCAGTGCGGCCGGGTCGCCGGGCGTAACCCCCAGCGCCGCCCCGGCAAGCGCGACCTCGGAAAGCGCACCCACCGCCGACACGACCGTCGCCCGGCCCGCGCCGAGCGCGTCGGCGAGTACCCCTGAACCGTCGATCCGCTCGTCTCGCTCGTAGGGGAGCACGAGCACGTCGGCGCGCTGCATGAGCGCGTTGGCCTCGCCGTCTGAGACGTAGCGCCCGACGAGCGACGCGCCCGCCGGGAGCGGCGGGATCTGCATCATCGGCCGGCCGACGATCCACAGCTGGGCCCCGTCCAGCCCTGCCCAGGCCTCGAGCAGCGTCGAGAGGCCCTTGTACGGGCGCAACAGGCCGAACATGAGCACGACCGGCCGTCGGTCATCGGTGAGCTCGGGCGGGAGCGCACCCGCCGGACCCGGGACGAACGCCCCATGCGGGATCACGTGAATCCGCTCAGCCTCAACCCCCTGTGCGCGCAGCGACGCAGCACCGTGGCCGGAATGCACGACGAGCGCATCCATTCGGGCGATGACCTCCCGCAGGGCCCGCGCGCGACCGAAGCGGCCGCTGCGTGGCGCCGTGTTGTGCAGCGTGAGCACCCGCGGTCGTGACGGCAGCAGGGCGATGTCCAGCCAGGGAACCGGGATCCATTGGTGGTGGACGACGTCGGCGGGCAACCGGCCGAGCGCGCGCATGTCGCCGGTGTGGGTGGCGAGCTTGGCCAGCTGCCGCCGCCGGGCACCGCGCGCGCCCCCCGCCCCGGCGCGTCGGTAGAAGAGCTCTCGCCGCAGGTAGCCCTCCGGTGCGGGCCGCTCGCCGTGGACGAAGCGGCTGGTCACGAGCTCGACCTCGGCGCCGCCACGTGCCAGGGCCGCGCAGAGCGCCTCGTCATACGGCGGCGAGTACGCGGACGGGTCGACGATCAGCGCACGCACGCCGGTCACGCACCGCCTCGGGCCGCCAGCGCGCGCCCGCGCCGGATTCGGGCGATCAGCGCCCGTCCCTGCCGCAGCTCCTCGGGATGGACGAAGCCGACCGCGAACAGCGCCGGGGCGACCGCGACGACCACCAGCGCGCGCAGCAGCAGCCCAGCGGGTCCGTGGGTCGGCAGCAGCAGGTCGCCGGCGACCGCCAGGCCGCCGAGCACCACCGCCAGTCGCACCAGCCGCCACCACTCGAACTGCACGTGAAAGCGGCTGCGGGTCAGCTGGTGCATCAGTGCGAGCATCGCGACGTAGGCGCCGCACAGCGCGATCCCGGCCCCCGCGATCCCCCACCGGGGCACCAGGACGAGCAGCAGCACGACGTTGACCGCCACTCCGAGCAGCGCGGCCGGGAAGTTGCGGGTGGTCGCCTTGGCGCGGCCGGCGACCGTCAGGTAGATCACCCATAGGCCGTAGAGCGCCCAACCGAGTGCCACCCAGGGCAGCGCCCGATAGGCCCCGTAGTACGACGGGTGGGAGAGCAGGCGCACGATGTAGCGGCCCTCCAGCGCGAGCGCTGCCACCACCCAGCCGGTGACGAGCAGGTAGTAGGTGGCGACCAGGCCGTACAGCCTGCCGGCCTCGCGGTCATCTGTGACCGAGTAGGCCAGCGGCGGCCACGCGTACATGAACGCGGTGACGATGAACGACACCGCCCCCGCGAGCTTCAGCGCCAGCGCGTACAGACCGGCGGTTCCGGGGTTGCGGTCGTGGTAGATGTAGGCGCGGTCGATGATCGAGAGCAGGTAGACCGACGCCTCGGCCGCCACCGTCGGCAGCCCGAACCGCATCAGCACGCTCCAGGAGTGGCCCGAGACCCGCTCGCCGTGACGGAGCCGGTCGCGCATCGCCCACCACAGCGCCAGCAGCACGACGGTCGACGCGCCGTAGTTGCCGAGCAGGTACCCGCGCGCGCCGAGGCCGGCACCGACCACGAGCGTCAGCGTCGCGCCGACGGTCAGAAGCACGTTGCAGACCGAGGCCGTGGCGTACGCGCGCAGTCGCTCGTCGACGCGCAGCACCGCGTAGGCGAGCTCGAGGTTGGTGAACGACCACAGGCCGAGCACCGCGACGCGGAAGATGGCGGCGTCGTGGCGGCCGAGCGCGACCCGGCTGAGCGGAGCGGCGAAGGCGAGCAGCAGCCCCGCGATCACGGTCGTGGCGAGGAGCATGAACACGGTCGTGCGGCGGACGAGATGGTTGCGCCGGGCGACGTCCTCGTCCTCGTAGTAGAACCGCAGGAACGCCTCGATCATCCCCAGCCGGGTGAGGATCGAGATCAGGATCACCCCGTTGGCAAGCAGCTCGATCGTGCCGTATCCGGAGCGGTGGATGTACGCCGTGTAGACCGGCAGCAGCGCGACGCCGATCACCTTGGCGACGACGTTGGAGACCTGGTAGGCCCCCAGCGAGGAGATGAGACGCCTGAGGTATCCGGTCATCGCCCGACGGAGCGGGTCACGGGCGACGGGTGCTCACAGCTCGTAGCGCATGTGGATCTCGTCGCGCTCATCGCCCGGGGCCACGCGGATCGCACGCGGGTTGCGGCCGTGGATCTCGTAGCCGATCCGGCTGTAGAACCCCTCGATCCCCAGACCGCCGCGCACGGTGAGACACAGGAACTCCAGGTCGAGCCGGCGCCCCATCTCGTGCAGCCCGTCGATCAGCACCCGCCCGGCACCGATGCCCTGCAGGCTCGGATCGACCATCAGGCGCAGCACCGTGCGCCAGTGCTGGCGCAACGGTGAGGCGGACGCCGACAGAAACCCCATGCCGGCCGCCGAATCGTCGTCGCGGCGCAGGACGCCGAGCGCGTCGCGGCCCTCCGTCACCCGCGCCAGGTGGGAGTCGAGCGTCTCGCCGATCCGCTCGCGATCGGCCGGCGGAACGAACCCGACGGCGCCACCCGCGTCGGTGACCCGGACCCAGGTGTCAAGGAGTTGCTCGCGGAGCTCTGGGGCGGCGGCCTGGGCGGCGGACACCGGCGTGAAGGTGACGGTCTGGACTTCCATGGCGCGTTCATCTTGGCGCATCGCGCCCCCTGGCCTGCCTCAATGCTGCAGGAACTCCCACACGTGGCCGACGAGGTCCTTGGCGGTGACGTTGTGGGCGACCACCTTCCCGAAGCCGGGGAGGCCGACGTCGACGACCGCACCGCTCCCGAGCCGGTAGCCGATCAGAGCCGGTGTCTGCGCGGAGACCCCCACCGAGGTGAGCAGCCGGGCGGGCGCCTGAACCGGGCCGAAGGTCTGGAAGCGGTGGAAGCCGGTGAGCTCCTGGACGCCTCCCGGGAACAGCCCCTGCCCGTTGCGCTGCACCAGCAGCAGCGAGCCGCCCGTGGCCTGGATCCCTCCGGGGCGGGCGAGCAGGAAGTCGACGGAGTGCGGGCGCGACGGGTCGCTTGCCGCGCCGCCCGAGACCGTGACCGTCCGTTGCATCGCGCCGATCCCGAACGACAGGACGTGGCCGCCCTGCTCGACCCAGGTCGAGATCTCCGAGCCGGTGGTCCCGGGCAGCCAGCGCTCGCTGCCCGCGAACAGAACCCCGGAATAGTGCGACAGCAGCGAGCTGCCGCCGGCGATGAGCGACAGGTCGGTGGTGAGCGTGAACCGCAACCCGCGCGCGTGCAGGTACGCGATCAGCCCCGCCTCTGAGCCGAACCCCATCGGCAGCCCATCCGTGAATGGCCGCGCGATCTGAATCGGTCCCCCGGTGGTCAGCAGGTTGGGCATGCCGTCGCCGTTGTCGTCGACCGGGTTCTCGCCCTGCCAGGTGAGCGCGGGGAGCACGACGAGCACGCGCCGGTGACCGATCCCGGACGACCCGCCGGAGCTGGCGGACCCCGGGCCCGACCCCGTCGCGCCGGAGACGATCGGCACCACGGTGCGGTGAGAGCCCCAGCGCAGCGACAGCTTGTACAGACCGCCGCCGCTCGGGATCGCCAGCTTCAGGCCGACCTTCGCCGACCGTCCCGAGCCGAGCACGACGGCTGACCCGGCGCGCCGCAGCGCCCAGGTGTAGCGGTGGCGCCGGGAGTCGACGGCCACGGTCGTCGTCGAGCCCGGTCTGACCGCGGTCATCGGCGGCTGTGCGGCGAGGTAACGGACCGTCACGCCGGCATGGGGCGTCGAGCCCGCCGGCGCGGGCAGCCGGGCCGGGAAGCGCGACAGCGAACAGGCACGGTCTCGCGCGGTCACCGAGATCAGATAGGTGCCCTGCGGCGCCGGCGTGCCAGCCGACGTCGTTCCGTTCCAGAACGCGGTGCGCAACGAGGTCGCACGGAACGTGTCGACCAGCCGCGGCGCGCCGGGCACGTCGGTGCGGTAGACGCGAACCGATGGCCGGCGCGTGCCGACCACGGTGAACCGGATCGCGATCGAGTGGCCGCTCGTCTGTGGGAAGACCGCGGGTTGCTGACCGTCGGCCTTGACCGACACCACCTTGATCGGGGCGGGCGAATCCTCGACGGTGACCGGCTCCAGCTGCCCGGTGTTCTGGCTGGTGATCCGGATCGTGCGCTTCTGGTGGATCAGCGTGACCTGGACGTAGTAGCGGCCCGGGCGCGCGGGCCGCCCGTCGGCCTGATGCCCGTTCCAGACGAATGCGCGGCGATGGTTGATCGACATCGGCACCGCGCGGGCGACCGTGTCGACCACGTGACCGCCACCGTTCACCATCTGGACGGTCACGTCGTCGGCCTTGTTGAGCAGCAGGAAGGAGATCCGCATCGAGCGGAAGCTGGTGGCCTGCAGACGGTGCAGCTTGCCGCTCGGGATGGCGCACGTCCCGCCCGAGACCGGATTGATCTCGGTGGGATGCGGCGCCGGCAGGCCGGCGATGAACGGCGTGGAGACCTTGATCTTCTGGACGAGGAAGAACGCGCCCACGGTGGCGATCGCCAGTGCGACGAACGCCGCGACCGGCAACCGCTTCACAGCGATTCCACCGCCGTGTTGGGCACGTCGAAGCTGTGGAACCCCTCGAGGCCGCGCGGGTGAGAGAGCGCCAGCATCACCCTGATCGAGCCGCCGTGGCAGACGGCGAGCGCGGGCAGGGGACCGCGTGCGTGGATGTCGTGCAGGGCCGCGAGGACGCGTTCCTGCTGGTCGCGCAGCGACTCGCCGCCGGGGAAGCGAAACGACGGGTCGTCACGCATCCAGGCCCCGTAGAGCTCCGGCTCGTCGCGCGCCACGTCCTCCATGAGCAACCCTTCCCAGCGACCGCGGAACCCCTCGCGCAGCCGCCAATCGAGGATCGGCCGCAGACCGAGCGCGGCGCCGGCGATCTCGGCCGTCTCCCGAGCCCGGCTGAGGTCCGATGACCACAGCGACGCGACCGGCTCCTCACGCTCGGCCAGGCGGGCGCCGAGCGCGAACGCCTGACGCCGGCCGGTGTCGTTCAGGGGCGTGTCCCGCCAGCCCTGAAAGCGCGGCACGACGTTGTCGAGGGTCTCGCCGTGGCGCGCGATGAGAACGCCGCCGAGACGTCCGGCTCCATCGCTGCCGCGTTCCCTCATCGGCTCAGAGCTCGGCCAGGTCCGGCGCCGCGACCGCGGTGTCCGCGCGCAGGCCGAGGCGGACCGTCTCCAGGGAGAGGACCTCTTCCGGGGCGATGTTGCCGAGGTTGACGTCGGGACCGAGCCGACGCACGAACCACACCTGCTGATCCTTGCGCGGAGCCTCGAAGATGATCTTCGTCCCGTCGACCGCGTGCAGGATCTCGTCGACGAGCCCCTGGCGAACCTCGCCGTCGTGGCGGAAGATCCCGACCGAGCCGCTTTCACGCGCCTCGGCGATCACCTTCCAGGCGCCGGCCTCGAGCTCTGACTCGATCTGCTCGACCCAGCGGAACGGGGCCATGATGCGCGTGTCGTCCTTGGAGCCGACCTCGGAGAGCACGATGAACTCCTGGGCGAGCGAGGTGATCAGCTCCAGCTTGCGGTCGTGCTCGAGGTTGATCGTGCCGTCGGACAGCTCGATGTGCTGAAGGCCGAGCTCGTGTAGCCATGAGACGAACTGCTCCAGCCGGTTCTGGGCGATGCAGAGCTCGGTGAGTGTGCCTCCGAACATCACCGGCAGGCCGTGCTCCCGGTAGCGGGCAAGCTTGGCGTCGAGGTTGAGCGTCGCCACCGCGGTGCCCCACCCGAGCTTGACGAAGTCGATGTAGTCGCCCGCGACCTCGACGAGCGAATCGATCTCGGCGACGGACAGGCCACGGTCGAGGATGTGGGTGATCCCGGTCTCACGTGGCTTGGCCGCACGCGCGGGGAGGGTCAGGAGATCCTTCATCAGAGTCCTTTGGGTCGAGTCAAGAAGCGCGTGGGCCGAGGCCGCTACGCGTTGGAGGCAAGATCGGTTCCGAGAACCACGAACACCTGGTCCGGACAGGCGGCCGTCGCGGGACAGATGATCTGCTCGGTGGTCGGGGTCACCTTGAGAACGTTGGAGTACTTCACCTTCAGCGCCTTGGCCACCGCAAGCGCCTGCGGGCGGTGACCGGTGACGAAGCCGATCGTGGTCGTCGTCAGCGATGAGCTGTTGAAGTTGCCGGTCTTGCCCGCCCGGAACCCGAGCTTGCCGAGCTTCTGGCTGATGTTGGCGGCGAGATTGGCGGTCGTCGTCCCGTTGAGCACAGCGACGGTCACGGTGCGCGGATCGACGGTGACCGCGTGCTTGCTCTGCTTGCCGGGCTTCGCCTTGCCCGTGGTGGTGCTCGAGTGGGTACCGGTCGACGCGGCGGCGCCACGCGTGTGGTGGGAGTGGTGATGGCCGAGTACGAGCACGGCCGCGACCGCGATCACGGCGACGAGCAGCAGCGCGACGACGATCGGGATGATGCGCCGCCGGGACGGAGTCGGCTCGGCCGCGCGACCGTAGTTGCGGCGCGGCGCGCGGGTGTCGGTGTCCGCCTGGCGCGAGCGCGGGGGCTCGGTGTCGCCTCGGGGGTCTGACTGGCGGGGCCGGACCGGGATCTGCGGCATCGGAGCCGGGGCGCCGGCGGCGGCGGTCGACGGGGCGGGGGCGCCCGCCTGCGCCGGCACGGGCGCCGGGACCACGGCGGCGCCGTTGCCGTTGACATGGCCGTTGGTGCTCGCGATCTCGGGCTCGGGGATCATCCGGGTCGCCGAACTGAGTGCGGGACCCGCGGTTCCGAACGGCGCCGCGGGAAGCTGGGGCGGTGGCCCGAGCGTTCGTGCCTGGGCGCCCGCACCCGCGTAGGCGGCCGCGACCGCCGGGGCCGGCACGGGCCGCGAGGCGGTCCCCGTCCGGGCGGCGGCGGGAGCGGCGGACACCCCTGGCCGGACCTGGCCGGACTGCGGCTGCGCTGCCTGGGCGAGCTGTGTGGCCTGCGTGGCGACGCGCCCGAGGTGCTCGACCGTGCGTTCCAGATATGAGACGCGCTCCTCGGCCTCCTCGGCGCGATCGCGCAACGACGCGGTCTCACGCGCGTGGACGAACAGCATGATCACGACGAGCGCGACGCCGATGATCGCAGCGAAGCCCGCGTCGGCACCGACCTTGTCGATGAATCCGTGAACGGACAGCGCGTATGGGACGACGGCGGCCATGATCGACGCGGGCAGTCTAGAGCCCGGCCCGGTCTGCGCCCGGGGACGGGTCGGGAGAGGTGACGGCGCCGGGGTGGGCGCGATCGGGGACGGTCACGCGGGCTCCGGAGAGCGTGAACACGTGGGCGGCGAGCGCCGAGGCGTCGCCCTCGAGCACCAGCAGGTTGACGTCGGAGAAGATCTGCTCAACCCAGGTGGGGTCAAGCCGATCGTGGTCGGCGCGCATGATCCGCGGCGCCGGTGTGGGCTGGACCCGCTCGTGGACGTCGAAGAGCTCCTCGGAGAACTTCTCTCCGGGTCGGGCACCGGTGATCTCGATCGCGATGTCCCGGTCGGGCTCCAGGCCGGAGAGGCGGATCATCTGCCGGGCGAGCTCGAGGATCGATACCGGCTGGCCCATCTCAAGGACGAACACCTCACCGCTGGATTCCCCCAGCGAGCCGGCGCGGATCACCAGCTGGACCGCCTCCGGGATCGTCATGAAGAACCGTTGCATGCGCTCGTCGGTGACGGTCACGGGACCGCCCGCGGCGATCTGGCGGCGGAAGATCGGCACCACGGAGCCTGAGGAGCCGAGCACGTTGCCGAAGCGGACCGTCGCGTAGCGAGTGCCTGGATAGCGCGCGGCCTCGCCCTCCACCGCCCACTCCGCAAGCGCCTTGGAGGCTCCCATCACCGTCTTGGGCGCGACCGCCTTGTCGGTGGAGATCAGGACGAACGTGCCGACCCCCTGCTCTCCGGCGATGCGTGCCACCAACCGCGTGGCGAGCGCGTTGTTACGCACCGCCTCGAGCGGGTTGGCCTCCATCATCCCAACGTGCTTGTAGGCGGCGGCGTGAAAGATCGCGGCGGGCCGGTACTCGCCGAGCACCTCTCGCATCCGCTCCTCCTCCTTGCAGTCGGCGAGCACGGGCACAGCGGTGCGGACGTGACGGTCCTCCTCGAGCTCACGCTGGATCTCGAACAGGTTGTCCTCGGCGTGATCGACCATGATCAGCCGCTGTGGCCCGACCCGCGCGATCTGCCGGCAGAGCTCGGAGCCGATCGAGCCGCCCGCGCCGGTGACGAGCACCACCTGACCGCGCAGATAGCCGGACACCTGCTCGAGCTGCTCGCGGACGGGCTCGCGGCCGAGGATGTCCTCGACGCGGACCTGGCGCAGCTGGCGGGTGACCTGCAGCTGGCCAGAGCCGTCGCGCAGGAGCTCGAACACGGTCGGCGTGGTGCGCACCGGGATCCCTCGCTTGCGGCAGGCCATCACGACACGCCCGCGCAGCTCGCCGGATGCAGATGGGATCGCGATCACGACCTCGTCGGGCTCGACCTCGTCGAGCACCCGGGTCAGATCGGGGTTCGTGGTGCGCCCGAGCACTTTGAGGCCGTGCTCGTTCTTGGTGCCCAGCTTCACGGGATCGTCGTCGAGGAACCCGACGGGGCGAAGGCCCAGCTGGGGGTTGCGCACGAGCTCGCGGACGACGAGCCTGCCGCCCTCACCGCCCCCGACGATCAGCACCTGACGAGCGTTCTTGCCGGCGGTCGGATTGCGCACGCGTCCGTCGGTGATCAACTGAACCGCGAAGCGGGCCGCGACGAGCAGCGCGATGGCGAGCAGGAAGAACGGCGCGATCACGGAGATCGGCAGCGTCAACGCGGCGGTGTTGCCGGTCGGGATCCCGTGATGGGTCGGCGTGTATTCGACCGGATGCACGAGAGCGACCAGCCCCACGATCACGAACGTCGCCACGACGAGCGCCTTGACGACCGCCTCGTAATCGCGCTGGCCGACGAACTTCCACAGCCGCTGGTACTGACCGAAGGCGGCCAGCGACGCGAGCACGACCAGGATCACCCACCAGAACGAGTGGTGAAGCAACCGGTCATAGCGGTGGGCCCTCCCATGCAACTCGCCGCCGAAGCGGACCCAGAATGCGAGGAAATAGGCAAGCGCGGCAAGGACCCCGTCGAGCACCAGCTGGGGGAGCGCGTGCCTATGGACAGGGAACGCCGCCGAGATCATCCGTCGGCGCATGCGGGCGCAAGTCTAGTGTCGCCCCCATGAGAACCGCCTAAGTGCTGGGTTAATTCGCGCCAATCCGATCACTGGGCGCGCACCGGGCGGCACAGCAGCGCGACGAACTCCGCCGGGTCTCGGCGCACCCGCTGCGCGCTGTCTGCCCGCACTCGCTTCTCGAGCACGACGTCCTCGGCGGACTCCAGGCGCCGCAGCCGTCCGTCGGCGATCAGCCGCTCGTCGACGGCACCCAGACGCCCCTCGAACACGGTGAACACCGGCGTCCCGAGCGCGACCGCCTCTCGATTCATGGTGCCCCCGGCGGAGACCATCAGATCGGCGAACGCGATCAGCGACTGGGCATCGATGGCGCGCTCCGGGATGATGAAGCCGCCGCGGGTCTCCAGCTCGGCGCGCTGCTCGTCGGTGCGCGGCAGGACGACCGTCTGGGTGTCTCGCAGACGCTCGAGCACCGAGCCGAACAGGTCGTTCTCAAACCGGTGGTACAGGGAGACCGCGGGAGGGGTGCGCACAACTGCGATCGGGTGCGCCGGATCGAGCCCGAGCTCGCCCAGGACACGGTCATCGGGCTCGAAGTCTGCGAGGTAGTACTCCTCCTTGAGCCCCGCGTATGCGGCGATCTTCCCCCGCGCGCCGTATCGATAGAGCCGCTCAGCGGGGATCAGGTCGGGCACCACCACCGTCTGGGCGAGCCGGCAGTTGACCGTGTGCTGGACGGTCGCCCACTCGTAGTCGAACGTCGTCGCGCACGGGATGCGCAGCACCGCCGCTGCGACCGTGATGTCGTTGGAGCCATGGCCGAGGGCCAGGTCGAATCCGCGGCCCCGGGCGAAGCGCGTGAGGGCCAGGGACCGGTCGGCGAGACCCCGGGCCTTGCCGGCCAGCCCGGCGCCGCGGTGATGACCGATCGCCTCATGCTCGATGCCGAAGCGCTCGCACAGCGCGAGCGTCTGCGCGAAGTCGCGCGCCGTGACGGCGACCTCGTGCCCGTCCGCCTGCAGCCGCTCGATCACGGGCCGCATGACCAGCACATGCGGCGAGTTGGTCAGATCGACCCAGACGCGCATCGCCCGAGCGCGCGGCGCGTCAGGCGGCGACGAGCGCGGCGACGACCTCGGCCGCCTGCTCGGGCCCGAGCACGGGACTGATCGGAAGCGCGATGTTGGTGGCGCCCAAGTGGTCGGTGACCGGCAGTTCGGGCGGCGCTCCGGCCGGGACGTAGCGCGCCATCGACGGCTGACGGTGCAACGGCGTGCGGTAGTAGCCGCGCGCCTGGATGCCCGCCGCGCCGAGCGCTTGCAGCATCTCGTCGGCGCGCGGGTGGGCGACGACATACAGGTGCCAGGCTGGCTGCGCACCCTCCGGCGGGACCGCCACCGCGGCGTGCTCGGCGATGCCCGCGTCAAGGTAGGCGCCCGCGGCTGCCCGGCGGCCGTCGGCCCAGCCATCGAGCTCGGGCAGCAGGATCCGCAGGATCGCGGCCTGCACCTCGTCCAGGCGCGAGTTGTAGCCGACGTACTCGAAGGTCTCCTTGTCCCGCGAGCCGTGGAAGCGAAGCGTGCGGGCCATCGCGGCGACCTCCGCGTCGTCGGTGGCCACAACCCCTCCGTCGCCGAAGCACGGCAGGTTCTTGGACGGGTAGAAGGAGAACGTCGCCGCATCGCCCAACGAGCCCGCCATGCGGTCACCCAGGCGCGAGCCGGCCGCCTGCGCGGCGTCCTCGAGGACGGGAAGGCCGATATCGGCGCGGAGCTCGGCGCACGGGGCCGGGACGCCGAACAGGTCGACGGCGACAATCGCCTTGGTGGCGGGCGTGAGCGCCGCGCGGACGGTGTCGACGGTGAGGTTCCGCGTGTCGGAGTCGACGTCGCAGAACACCGGACGGGCGCCGATCGCGGCGACGGCCTCGGCCGTCGCGTAGAAGGTGAGCGACGGCACGACCACGTCATCGCCGGGGAGCACGCCGAGCGCGCGCAATCCGATCTGCAGCGCGTCGGTGCCGTTGGCGACGCCGACCACGTGAGCGACCCCCAGGTACTCAGCGAACTCGGTCTCGAAGGCGCTCACCTCGGGCCCGAGAACGTAGCGCCCGGCATTGATCACCTCGGTGACCTTCTCCACGATCCGCGGACGCAGCGGCGCGAGCGGAGTCTCGGTGTCGAACAGGGGGACCGCCATCGCCCGTGAACTTAGCGGGCGGCTATCTCAGAATCGTTGCGAGAACTTCACTGCTAGCCCAGGACCGACCGCTACGCTTGCCCCGTGGTGGTCCTGCCCATCGCGGCGATCAGCGGCGTCCTCGTCACGATCGCGACCCAGGTGATACGCACCCTGGGCTATGCCGGGATTGGCCTGCTCGTCGCGAGTAGTGGTGTGATCGCGTTACCCGGAACCGAGCTTCCGATGCTGTTCGCCGGGTTCAACGTGGAGCAGGGACAGCTCGCTCTGGCCGGGGTCGTATTGGCGGGCGTTCTCGGCGACGTGATCGGGGCCGCCGGCGCGTATGCGATCGGGCGCTTCGCCAGCCAGGAGCTGGTCGCGCGTCACGGCGCCAGGTTCCACGCGGCTCCCGACGACCTGGCTCGGGCGCACGGTTGGTTCGAGCGCTACGGCTCGGGGACGATCCTCGTCTCCCGCTGCCTGCCCGTCGTACGGGCCGCGTTCCCGTTCGCCGCCGGCGCGGCTCGGATGTCGCTCTGGCGCTTCGTCCTCATGGCGACGATCGGATCCGTCATCTGGATCGGCGGGTTTGCGCTGCTCGGCCAGGCGGTCGGGCACCAGTGGCAGGCGTGGAAGCACCATCTCGACGTCGTCGACTACGCCGGCGTTGTGATCGTCCTCCTCCTCCTCGGGGCGGCCGGCGCGCGCTGGTTGCGGCGTGCCCGCCATCGCACGAAGGGGCCGCCACCCGCCGCCGACGAGGCCACGACAGCCTCGCCGCTCACCCGCAGCCCATAGCGACTTCTCCCGGGCGGGCCGCTCACCAGGTGAGCAGGTCCTCATCCGACGCTCACTCCGTCGCAGTAGATTGCGGCCGGTGCTGCTGTACACCGCATCTGTCACCTCCGGCCTCGTCAACCTCGCGACGAGCGCTATCGGGAGCATGGGGCTCGCGGGGGTGTTCGTGCTCATGCTCGCCGACGCGGCGCTCATCCCGATCCCCTCCGAGGCGATCATGTTGTTCGCCGGCTTCGACGTGGCCACCGGCCGATTCAGCCTGATCGCCGTGGTGGTCGCAGGCGTCCTCGGCAACCTGGTGGGCTCGCTGATCTCCTACGCGATCGGCTACTACGGACGGCTCGAAGTGCTGCAGAAGCACGGTCGGGTCGTTCATGTCTCACCCGGGCTGCTGGCGCGGATCGACGCGTGGTTTGAGCGCTGGGGGTCGATCACGGTCCTGGTCGGACGCGTCGTGCCGCTCGTGCGCACCTACGTATCGCTCCCGGCAGGCGTCGGCAAGGTGCCCGTCGGGCGGTTCGTCGTGCTCACGACGATCGGGTGCATCCCCTGGGTTCTCGGGCTTGCGCTGATCGGCGAAGCCGTCAAGCACAACTGGCGGTCCTGGGAGCACGCGATCGGCTACGTGTCGTACATTGTGCTCGTACTCGTGGTGCTCGGCATCCTGTACCTCGTGGTGCGATGGCTGCGCAGCCGCCAGAAGCGCGGCGACGTCAGCGCCGATGTCAACACCTGACGGACTGACTGCACCCCGCGCGCTCCTTCTGGGCACTCTCCACGGACCAGCCGAGTTGATGCCGATCTCGAGCTCGGCCCATGTGACCGTCGTTCCCTATCTGCTCGCCTGGGACTACGCCGAGGCCGACCCCGATCTGCGCAAGGCGTTCGAGGTCGCGCTCCACGCGGGGACCGCGGTCGCCCTGCTGATAGGGCTGCGTGACGAGGTGCAGGCAACGATCCGCGGCATGACCCCGTCGCTTGCCGCCCAGCTCGTGGTGGCGTCGATTCCGGCGGCGCTCGTCGGGTTCACGCTGGAGAAGCCGATCGAGCGCCGGCTCGGGACGCCCGAGACGATCCCCGTGGGGATGATGCTGGGCGCGCTGGCGATGGGCTGGGCGGATCGCTCGGCGCAGGACCGGTCCTCCAAGGACGCCGGGATGCGTGACGCGTTCTGGCTCGGGATCGCGCAGGCGTGCGCGCTGATGCCCGGGGTCTCTCGCAACGGGGCAACGTTGACGGCTGCGCGACGGCGCCGGTTCGCCCGCGTCGACGCCAACCGTCTGTCACGGCATGTCGCGCTGCCGGTGATCGGCGGGGCGACCGGCCTGAAATCGCTGCGGCTGCTCCGGCGGGGCCTGCCCGAGGGGATGGCCGGGCCGTTCGCGGTGGGCGCGGTCGCCTCGTTCGGCTCGACGCTGCTCTCCACGCGCGTGCTGCGCGCGGTCGAGCGCGACGCCTCGCTGTCTCCGTACGTCCTCTACCGGCTGCTGATCGCCGGTGTCGTCCTGCGGCGAGCACGGCGGATCCGCGACGGCGCCCGTGGGTCCGCATGATCGGCGACAATCGGGCTGTGACTGACGCGTACGCTGCCGCCGGCGTCGACACCCACCAGGCCGACGAGGGCGTCTCGGCGATCGTCTCGGTCCTGTCGACGATCGAGACCGGACGCCCCTCGCTCACCGTTCCGCTGCCGGGCCACTACGCGTCGGTGATGCGGATCGGGCCCAACCAGGGGATCGCGCTGGCCACCGACAGCGTCGGCTCCAAGGTGATCGTCGCCGAGGCCACCCAGCGGTTCGACACGATCGGCATCGACTGCGTGGCCATGAACGTCAACGACCTCGTGTGCGTCGGCGCCGAGCCGCTGGCGCTGTTGGACTACATGGCGGTCGAGTCGGCGGAACCGGAGTTGCTGCGCGCGCTCGCCACGGGGATAGCGGTCGGCGCGGCCGACGCCGGCGTCGAGGTGCCCGGCGGCGAGGTCTGCCAGATCCCCGAGGTGCTCCAGGGCCACCCCTCCCCCTACGGCTTCGATCTTGTCGGCTCGGCGTTCGGAACGGTCGCGCTGGACCGGATCGTCGATGGATCGCGCATCGCGCCCGGGGACGCCGTGATCGGCCTGCCGGCCTCGGGGGTGCATTCGAACGGGCTGACGCTCGCGCGGCGGGCCCTGCTGCAGGACGGTGGGCTGTCGCTCGAGGATCGTCCGCAGGAGCTCGGCGGGCAGTCGGTGGCCGACGTGCTGCTGGAGCCGACCGTGATCTACGTTCGCGCGGTGCTCGACCTGCTGCGGTCGGACGTCGTGGCCCACGGCCTCGCTCACATCACAGGCGGCGGATTGTGCAATCTGCTGCGGCTCGGCTCCGGCGTCGGGTATTCGATCGAGCGCCCGCTGCCGGTCCCGCCGGTGTTCGACCTGATCGCGCGTCATGGGAGTGTGTCCCCCGCGGAGATGTGGCAGGTTTTCAACATGGGCTGTGGGTTCTGCGTGATCGTCGAGTCCGAGCGGGCCTACGACGCGGCGGCGCTGCTCGAGGGCCGCCACCCGGGCGCGACCGTCATCGGTTCGGTGACCGATCGGGCGGGTGTGATCGAGGTGCCGGGCCTCGGAATCGCGGGCGACCGGGACGGCCTGCGGGCGGTGTGAGCGGCGAGGAGCAGCCACGAGTTCTCGTCTGCGATGGGCGTTCTCGTGCGGCGAGCTTAAGAGACCGTGAAGAAGCGGCGGACGGAGCGGAGCCGGTGTCGCACAATGGGGTCGATCGATCAGTGACCGGCTGTATGGGGAGACTCGCGTGAGCATCACGCTGGGCACGCGGCTCAGCGGTCGCTACCGGCTGGAGGCTCGCATCGCCGCCGGGGGGATGTCGACCGTCTACAAGGCCATCGACGAGACGCTCGAACGGACCGTCGCGGTCAAGCTGATGAACCGCGAGGTCGCGTCTGACTCCGACCAGCTCGAGCGCTTCCGCCGCGAGGCGCGGGCCGTCGCCCAGCTCTCACATCCCCACATCGTCGGCGTGATCGACGCCGCGGAGGACGACGGCCGGCCGTACATCGTCTTCGAGTACGTCGAGGGCGAGACGCTCAAGGACCTGATCCGCCGCGAGGGACAGCTGCCGATTCCCGAGGCCGTCGCCTATGCGATCGAGATCGCGCGAGCGCTCGGCGCCGCCCACCAGCGCCACATCATCCACCGCGACGTCAAGCCGCAGAACGTCCTGATCGACCATGAGGGCTCCGCGAAGGTGACCGACTTCGGCATCGCCCGAACCCTCGAGGAGGACGGGCTCACCGCCGACGGGCGCGTGCTGGGCACGACGGACTACGTCTCCCCCGAGCAGGCGCTCGGCCACCCTGTCACCGGCCGCTCCGACCTCTACTCGCTCGGCATCGTGCTCTACGAGATGCTCACCGGCGACGTCCCGTTCCACGGCGACAACCAGGTTGCGGTGGCGATGAAGCACGTTCGTGAGGAGATGCCCGATGTCGCGCTGCTGCGGCCCGGGATCTCGGCGGCACTCGCCCAGGTCGTCGACACCGCCACCGCCAAGCGCGAGACCGAGCGATACGCCGACGACCGCGAGATGATCGCCGACCTCGAGGACGCGCTCGGGCTGGAGACCGCACGCGCGGGAACCAGCCGCATGCCCGCCACGCCGGCCGGCCATCCCGGCCAGGCCACGACGGTGCTGCGCAGCCTGCCGCCGAGCGCCCAGCGCTCGCTGCCGCTGCGCTCAAGGTCGCGGGTGTGGATGGCGCTCGCTGCTCTGCTGGCGACGGCAATCGCTGCGGGGGTGGTCGTCTTCCTCGTCCACAACACCCACCGGGGCAACCCGCCGCTGCCACAGCCCAAGCCCAAGGCGACCCATCACGAGGTCAATCTCTGCTCCTCCTGCGCCCACGATTACAACCCCGACGCGCTGGCGGGGAGTGCCAAGACCCAGAACCCGCAGCTCGTCGGTCAGGCGATCGACGGCAACCGCAACACGGCGTGGCAGACCGAGACCTACTACGACGGCACGCTGGGCAAGCCGGGCGTCGGGCTCTACGTCAAGGTTGGGGCGGTCGCGGCGCGCGCCGCGACGATCGATACCAACACGCCCGGCTACAGCGTCTCGATCTACGGCTCCACGACGACCCCGAACCTCAACACGTTCGTCAGCGGAGGGCGCGGCTGGACGAAGGTCGGCTCCAGCACCGACGTGCACTCGACCCAGCACATCACGCTGGACACCCACGGCGTGAAGTACCGGTACTACCTGCTCTGGATCACCTCGCTGGGCAGCCAAGACCGCGTGACGGTCGGCGAGTTCGCCCTGTACACCTGAGCGCCTTCAGCCGTCGACGCGGGCCAGGTAGGTCGCCGTCTCCGCCTGCGCGCGGCCGCCGTGGGCGCCGAGGTTCCAGGTCTCGACGCTCGGGGTCGCCCTCAGCCAGGCCTCGCGACCGTCGGCGGGCAGGACCGCGATGTCGCCCAGGCGCGCCTGCAGCCTGGGCCCGATGCGATCGAACAGCGTGGCGGCGCGGCACACGTGGGCGCGGTCCCCCAGGCGAACCGCGAGGTTCTCGGCGACGTGGTCCACCTGGTCGGCCGCGACGTGCAGGAAGACATCCCGGCTCGAGCCCGCCGCGCGCTGCGTGAGATGGGTGCTGAGCTCAGGCCAGATCTCGTCGAGGTAGTCGACGCGATCGGGATGGACGTCGACCTGGCCGTGGTCGGCGGTGATCAGCACGGTCGCGCCGGTCTGCAGCAGGTCATCGACATGCGCATCGATGGCCTGCAGGGCGGCGCGGGCGGTGGCGCGGAACTCCGGGGAGGTCGGGCCGTGGTGATGGCCGACCCGGTCGATCTCAGGCCAGTACAGGAAGGCGTAGCGCAGCTCGGAGTCGGTGCGCAGCGCGCGGTCGACGACGGAGAGCCCCTCCTCGAGCTCTCGGAAGGCGAGCGCCCCGGCGCCCGCCGTCGCGGCGCGGCCGTATGGCGTGCCGCTGACTCCGAACGGCTCAACCACGACCGACCCGTACGCCAGCGACCCGTAGACCGTCGGGGTGCTGATGAGCGCCCGCGGGTCCAACCGCCCGTCGAGCTCCGCGTCGCGATCCGACGCATCGCGCCGGAACCGCAGCGGAACGATCACCTCTTGCAGCGCCGGCTCGAACACCCGCCACTCGTAGATGCCGTGGTCCTCCACGGGCAGCCCGAGGTGCATCGTGGTCACGTGCGCCGCCGTGGTCGACGGGAACTGCGAGCGTCGCGGCTCGATCGACAGGCGCGGGTACAGCGGAAGGTCTCGCTCGCGCTCCAGCAGCTCCAGCCCGAGCGCGTCGAGCAGGATGAGCACGATCCGTTCGCCGGCCGCGACGCGGCCGGCGATCTCGGTGGGGATCTCGCCGAACGACCTCACGAGGGGCCCGACCCTACCGAGCGCCGTTTCTTCGAAAAGTGTCCTGGGACAACAGTTATCTCGCAAACCGCCACCCCGAAGGACGCCACACGGGACGACACGCTCACACGTCGAGCATGCGCGGCAGACCGCCCTCCCCCACCCCCCGCCCCGCGGTCAGCTCGGCGGCGGCCGTGATCATCGCCGGCACGTGTGCGGGAAACGCAAGCGGCGTGGGCAGGGCGTCGAGTGCGAACCAGCGGACGTCTCGGGTCTCCGCGGGGTCCGGGCTGGGCTGGGCGCCAGGATCGTCCAGGCGGCACAGGTAACCGCTGACCAGGGTCTGTATCTGCAGGCCGTCATCGGCCTCGCCGTAGACGTCGAGCCAGGCTCCGAGGTAGGCGACCGCGTGGCCGCGCAGGCCGGTCTCCTCCAGCAGCTCGCGTTCGCAGGCGTCGCGGGGGTGCTCCCCTGCCTCACAGAAGCCGCCGGGAGCCGTCCAGGCGCCGGCGTCGGGTTCCAGCGCGCGGAGCGCGAGCAGGACACGGTCGCCATCGATCACGACCGCGTTGCCGCAGGGCTTGGGGTTGACGTAATGGACCTCACCGCACACCGCGCACGTCGCCGGGGGCACCGCCGGGAGGACCGCGGCGCAGCGCCAGCAGTAGCGGATCACCTCAGGGCGCGACCGCTCACTGGGTCGCGGTCCCGCCGACGCCGCCGTTCGTGGGCGTCGTCGGGTTCGACGTCGTGGTGGTGGTCGTGGTGGTGGTGGACGAGCTGGTGGTCGTCGTGGTGGAGCCGTGGTAGCGGCCGACCACGATCACGACCGTCGTCGACTTGGGCTCGCTGGAGCCGCCCTGTGGCCGCTGGGCGACCACCGTGCCGGCCTTGTCCGGGTTGCGGAGGGTGCGGAACTCCTCGTGGTAGCTGCTGAAGCCGGCGGCCTGGAGGGCGCTGATCGCCCCGTCGGTCGGATCGCCGACGACCGACGGAACCGTGCCCTTCGCCGGTGCCTTCGCCACCGTGAGCGTGACGGTGGTGCCCGGTGGCGCCTTGGAATTGGCGGCCGGCGTCTGATCGAGCACCTGTCCCGCGGTCACCGAGCCGTTCACGACGCGGGAGAACCGCACCTGGAAGCCGTCGGCGCGCAGCGTCGCGGCCGCTGCGCTGGCGTTCTCGCCCTTGACGCTGGGGACCGTCTTCTGTGGCGCGCCGCTGGAGATGAGCAGCGCGATCTTCTGGCCGCTGGGGACCGACTGACCGGCGCCGGGGGAGGTCCCGGTCGCCTTGCCGTTCGCCCAGCGAGATGACGCCACCGACTCTGTGCGTGACACCTTCAACCCGTAGCCCTTGAGGATCTTCTCCGCCGTGGCCTTCGACTCGCCCTGGACCGACGGGATGCGCACGTTGCCTCTGCCCTTGGAGACCCGCAGCGTCACGGTGGAGCCCTTGTCGGCCTTGGTGTTGCCGCCCGGCGTCTGACCGAGCACCGTCCCGGCGACGCGACTGCTCGACACCCGGTAGGCGTTCGCGACGAAGCCCGCCTGGCGCAGCTGGGAGGCGGCGACGGTGTAGGGCTCGCTGGTGACCGACGGCACGAGCTCCTGCTTGGGCCGGCTGAGGAAGTAGGCCGCGGCGGCCGCACCGGCGACCAGCAGCACCACCAGCAGCGCCCACAGCCACGGGACCCAGGCGCGGCGGTCTTCGGGCTGATGGTCCTCGGCGACGACGATCGGAATCGAACCCGAGCCGTTGGTGATCGGCTGTGAGACCGGGGGCGGCGGCGCGAGTGAGGTGGCCGGATCGATCGGCAGGCCGGCCGCGGCCCCCGCGGCGATCGCCGCCATCGAGGCCGTCCGCTCACCTGCGGCGCCCGCCAGGATGGCGTCGCGGCAATGCTCGAGAACGGTGATCAGCTGGTCGGCGTCGACCGGCCGGTCGGCGGCGTTCTTGTTGAGCGTCCACAGGATCGTCTGCTCGAGCTCCGGCGGGATCTTCGCGTTGATCTGCGTGGGCGGGACGGGTGCCTCGGAGACGTGCTTGAGCGCGATCGTCACCGCCTGCTCGCCGTCGAACGGCACGCGCCCGGTGAGCATCTCGTAGAGCACCACCCCGACCGAGTAGAGGTCGGAGGAGGGCGTGACGGAGTGACCCTGAGCCTGCTCAGGCGAGAGGTACTGAGCGGTGCCCATGATCGACCCGGTCTCGGTCATGTCCGACGCGCCCGCGCGCGCGATGCCGAAGTCGGTCACCTTCGCGTCGCCGGCTTCGTCGACGATCACGTTGTGTGGCTTGAGATCGCGGTGCACGATCCCGCGGCGGTGGGCGAAGCGGGCGGCCTTGAGGATCTGGATCGCGATGTCGATCGCGCGGACCGGCTCGAGCGGCGCCTCCTCGGTGATGATCGCCTTCAGCGTGCGGCCGGGCAGGTACTCCATCGCGATGTAGTAGGTGCCGTCGTACTCGCCGCGGTCATAGACCCCGACGATGTTCTGATGCTGCAGGCCCGCGGCCGAGCGCGCCTCGCGCCGGAAGCGCTCGACGAACGCCGGATCCTCGGCGAAGCGGCGATGCAGGAGCTTGAGCGCGACCTTGCGGCCGAGCTGCTGGTCCTCGACCAGGAAGACATCGGCCATTCCCCCGGTCCCGAGGCGCCGCACCACCTTGTAGCGACCGTCGATCACGGTGTCCTTCGTGATCCCGCTCATGGGCAGGTCACTTCCCCTCCGCAAGCAGCGTTCGCACGACCGCGGCGGCGATCGGCCCGGCGACCTGGCCGCCGTATTCGTTGGGTGTGTTCTCCAGCACGACGGCGACCGCCACCTTCGGGTCGTTGGCGGGCGCAAAGCCGATGAACCAGGGGTCGGTCCGCTGCTGGCCGGACTGGCCGACCGAGGCGGTTCCCGTCTTCCCGGCGAACGAGACGCCGCCCAGCGACGCGGACTGGCCGGTCCCCTCGTCGACGACGGTGCGCATCATCTGGTTGATCTCCTGCGCGGACCGGGAGCTCATCACCTGGTGATAGACCGAAGGCCGAACCGTGGACACCGTCTGGCCCTGCGCGCCGGTGAACCGAGAGGCGAGGCGCGGGCGCATCAACACGCCGTTGTCGGCGATCGTCGAGGCGACCATCGCCATCTGCAGAGGCGCCACCGCGAGGCCGCCCTGGCCGATGGCGATGCGCCCGATGTCCTCGTCCTGAGAGCCCACGGGATACGCCGCGCCGGCGGGTGAGAGCACGTCCGAGGCACGCAGCTCGCTCTTGGGCAGATCGATCGGAGGCTCTGAGTAGAAGCCGAACCGCTTCATGTAGTCGGTCATGACGCCCGTGCCGAGCGAGACCCCGACGCGCGCCCAGGCGGTGTTGATCGACTGCGTGAGCGCGTAGGTCAGGCTGATCTCGCCGAGCTTCGGGTCGCCCACGTCGTTGGAGAGCGGCACCCCGGAGATGACCGCGGGCGACGCGCCGTTGACCGGGGAATTCGGGGTGTACTTGCCCGAGTCGATCGCTGCGCCGGCGGTGACGACCTTGAATGTCGAGCCGGGTGGATAGGCAGCCTGGGTGGCACGGTTGAAGAAGCTGCAGCCGGCACTCGCCAGGCACTTGGTCGCGTTCGGGTCAAACGTGGGGTTGGCGTACATCGCAAGCACCGCACCGGTGCGCGGCTGCAGCGCGACGACTGCGCCGACCCGGCCGGAGAGCTGGGACTTCGCCTCCTGCTGGGCCTTGGGATCGAGGGTGGTGTGCAGCGTGTCGCCGACCTTCAGGCTGCTCGACAGCGGCCCGAGCACCGAGCTGATCGACTCGGTCCTGCCGTTGAGACGGTTGGCGTAATAGCTCTCCAGGCCCGCGTCGTCACCCGAACCGCGCCAATAGCCGACGGTCTGGGCGAACAGCGACCCCTGCGGATAGGTGCGCCGCCACAGGCCCCCGCCCGCGGGAACGGATTTGGCGAGCACCTCGCCGTTGTCGGCGAGGATCCGGCCGCGCTTGATCTTCGCTTCGCGGATCGCGGTGAGGTGGTTGAGCGAGTTGTTGTTCAGCGCGGTGGCGTCGAACACGGTCCACTTGCTGGTGAAGAAGACCAGCAGCCCGAACAGGAGCAGGATGAAGGCGAACAACTTGACGATCTGGTCGTTCATCCACCGGCCTCCTGCGGGCGGACCGGTCTTCGCGCCCGGTTGGAGACGAGCAGCAGCAGCGCGAGCAGCACGAAGTTGGCCACGATCGAGGCGCCGCCGTAGGAGATGAAGGGCAGGGTGACGCCGGTGAGCGGGATCACGCGCGTCACGCCTCCCACGATCACGAACACCTGCAGCGCGAACACCGAGGTGAGGCCGACGGCCATCAGCTTGGAGAACGAGTCCGAGGAGAGCATCGCCGTCTTGAAGCCGCGCCAGATGAACAGCAGATACCCGATGAGGATCCCGATGGCGCCGAACAGGCCGACCTCGGATGTGATCACCGCGTAGATCATGTCGGTGTCGGCCTCGGGGATGAGCTGCGACCCATGGGTCCCGGGCACGGTGATGATCGACTCGCCGAACCCCTGCCCGAACAGTCCGCCGGCGGCCATCGCAAAGTTGCCGTTGGCGACCTGGAAGCTGCCCAGCGGGGCGTTGTAGATCCTCGGGTTCAGGGCGTGCTGCCAGACCTCGAAGCGCGCGTGGACGTGCGAGATGTGGGTGCCGAGGAACCAGGCCCCGCCGACGAACGCGGCCAGGCCGATCACGACGAACGACAGCCGTCCGGTGGCGACGTAGAGCATCGCCACCAGCGCCCCGTAGAACATGACCGAGGAGCCGATGTCGGAGAGCAGCACGAGCGCGAGCATCGCCACACCCCAGATGATCAGCACCGGCCCGAAGTGCTTGAGCGGCGGGAACGTGATCCCAAGGATCCGGCGCGCGCCCTGGACGAGCACCTGGCGGGTGTCGCGCAGGTAGCTGGCGAGGAAGACGACCAGCCCGATCTTGGAGAACTCGGTCGGCTGGAAGGTGATCCCGCCGGGCAGGCGGATGTCGAGGTAGGCGCCGTTGACCGGCTCTCCGATCCCGGGCAGCCGCGGCAGCACCAGCAGCACCAGCGAGATCGCGACGATCACGTAGCGGTACTGCTCCAGGCGCCGGTAGTCCCGGAACATCAGGATCGTCGCCGCGAACAGCACCAGGCCGACGATGAACCACTGCGCCTGCTGGCGCGCGTCGGTGGCGTTGATCCGGTAGATCATCACGATCCCGAACGACGCCAGCAGCGCGACCAGCGGGAACAGGTAGGGATCGGCGTAGGGCAGGGTGACCCGCAGGAACACGTGCGCCCCGAGGCAGAGCGCCAGGAACAGGATCCCGTAGGTCAGCGAGACGCTGGAGAGGACGTTGTGGCGCTGCACGAACACCGCGGCGAACCCGGCGATGACGAGGGCGGATGCGGGCAGCAGGCCGAGCAGCTCCCGGTTGCGAGCGCTCATTTCTTCGGGTACCGCCCGCGCTCGGCCTGGCGGATGATCGCGATCGCCTGGGTCTGGGAGTGCAGGTCGTGGTTGAACAGCCGCGCCCGGTCGGCCTTGGGGACCTCGGAGGCGGGTAGGCCGGATACGTAGGACTGCTCGTAGAAGGGCACGATGAAGTCGTAGGGCAGCCCGCTGTAGAGGGTCACGATCCCGTCGGAGTTCGTTCCGACGAAGAACAGGGTGCGGGTGGCCAGGTACCCGCCGCCGCCGAACAGGAACACGACGATCGCGATCGAGAACAGCGCCGCGCAGACCTTGAACAACGGCCCCGCCTTTCGGCGCTGCTGCGCTTGCGGGCGGCCCTGGGTTCGCGCCAGACGCGGCGTGGGGCGCGACTGCGAATCTTCGCGGGTGATGACCGGGGCGGCGACCGTCATCTGTGCGGTGGGCGGCTCGTGGCCGGCGGCCGCCGCGGCCACATCCCGCTCACGGGGCCGCATCAGCTCGTCCTCGGGCGCCAGCCCCACCACGGTCTCCCCCGGGTCAACGCGCCGCTCGTCGCCGGTCTCGACCAGCCGGAACAGGACAACCGTGATGTTGTCGCGGCCGCCGGCCTCGTTGGCGGCCGCGATCAGGCGCTCTCCCGCGCGATCGAGGTCGCGCTCGGCGCCCAGCACCGCTGCGACCACGTCCTCGTCGATCATCGAGGTCAGACCGTCGGAGCAGAGCAGCACGACGTCGCCGGCGCGGCCCGGATAGGTCCAGGTGTCGACCTCGACATCGGGCTCGATCCCGAGCGCGCGGGTGATGATCGAGCGCTGAGGGTGCTCGGCGGCCTGCTCCGGGGTCAGCTTGCCGCGGCGCATCAACTCCTCGACGAGCGAGTGATCGTGGGTGAGCCGCGTGAGCTCTCCCTCGCGGAACACGTAGGCGCGGCTGTCGCCGACGTGGGCGATCGCGAGATCGGGTCCGTCGAGGTAGACGGCGGTGAGCGTCGTCCCCATGCCCGAGTGCTCGCGCTCGACCTGGGCGGTCTCATAGATCCGGCGGTTCGCATCGCGCACGCGCGCGGCGAGTCGCTGCTCGGCCGTCGGGTGATCGGCGTCGGTATCGGGCAACCCCCGCTGGAACTCCTCGACCGCGAGTGCGGAGGCGACCTCGCCGGCCTGCGCGCCGCCCATGCCGTCGGCGACGACGAACAGCGGCACGCGCACGTAGGCGGAGTCCTCGTTGTCCCGGCGCTGACGGCCGGTGTCGGTCTTCCAGACGCTGTCGGCGGCGCGGAGCATCAGGGGTTGGGGGTGGGCGGCAGGAGCAGCGTCATTGAAGGTAGGAGAACTCGCTGTCGCCGATGCGGATCCGGTCGCCGTCGTGCAGCGGCTGCGGGCCCGAGAGCGGCGAGTCGTTGAGATAGGTTCCGTTCGTGGAGCCGAGATCCTCGATCACCATCACGTTTCCCTCAGGCGTGATGCGCGCGTGGTGCGTCGAGGCGAATGGATCCTCGAGGTGGATCTCGACGTTCCCGCGCCCCAGCGTCACCGGCTCGGAGAGGTCGTAGGCGACCCCGCTCTCGTGCCCGGCGGCGCGCTCCACGAGCAGTCGCGGCTCCCGGCTGTCGCGGTCCTGCTGCCCGAGCTGCGCGGCGGAGTACATACCGGTGGCGTCGTAGGGGCCTTCCGATTCGCGCTCCGCGTAGCCGTCGTCATACGCGCGACCGCTGCCGCGCCCCCGGCGCAGGTCGCGGATCGCGGAGAACGCGACCCACACGAGAAACAGATAGAGGACGATGAGGAAGGCGAACTTCAGGCTGACCGACACGGGCTGGAGCGTCACGGCGCACTACTCCAGGTCGAAGGTCAGCGTGGTGGTCCCGACCTCGATCTGGTCGCCGGGTCCGAGCACCTCCGGCTGGGTGACGCGTCGCCCGTTGAGCCGGGTCCCGTTGGTCGATCCAAGGTCGGTGAGGACCCAGGTGCTCCCGTGCGGACGAACCTCGGCGTGGGCACGGGAGACATTGGGATCGTCCACCATCACGTCGCTGGAGCGACTGCGACCGAGGGTCACCCCGGCGTCGCCCACCACGAGCCGCTTGGCGCCGAGCAGGAGCACCGCGCGCCGGCGGCGCGATCCGCGGGCGTCCGCCAGCCCCTCGGCGACCCGCTCGGCGGTCGAGTGGACCATCGTGCGGCCGCCGGACCCGGCGGCCCCTGACCAGTCCGGCGCGGGGGCCGGGCTTGGGACGGGAGGGCTGGCCGCGGGCCTCTCGGCGACCTCCCCCGGATGCTCGACGAGGCTCGTCTGAATCCCGAACTCCCCCAGGCGCAGGCGATCGTCGGTCTCGAAATGGATGATCGGCCGGCTCATCAGCGCCAGTCGCTCCCGCCGCGCGTACTCGAGCAGATAACCGGAGAACTCGCTTGCCAGGGCGTTCTCGGTCTCGCCGAAGCGCTCCCGGTCCTCGGGCGAGAGGAACACGCGGTACTCGTTGGGCGCGTACGTGCGGTTCAGGGAGTAGGACTTGTGATCCTCCATCTCGCGCGCGAGCTTGCGTGCGATCTCGACCGGCCGCACCTCGGACTTGAAGACACGACTGAACGTGCCTTCGACGAGGTCGGCGATGCTGCTTTCAAGGCGTCTCAGGAAGCTCATGGCGCGTGCGGGAAGTCGGGGCCGGACGGCCCTGGATTCATGCTACGGAACTCAGCGCTCGAGGCGGAGCGCTCGGTGGGTCTGGACGATCGCGAGTGGCGCGAGGGCGAGCGCGGCGGCGGCAACGGCACCGGCAAGCGCGCTGGAGGCCGATCCAGGATGTGGGCCGCGTATCGCATGGGCGAGCGCCGTGATCGCGACCGGCGTCGCGATCGCCAGGGCCGCGGCCCAGACGACGGCGCGGGCGACGTCGAGCAGCGGGTTGCGACGGCGGACGACCCAGGGTAGGAGGATCGCGGCGGCGGCCCACACGATCGCGCCCGCGAGCTGACCGGAGTGCACCAGCGGCGAGAGCACGTGGTCTGCGGCGTGTGTGATCGATCCCCGCCACTGGGCCGGGGAGGCTGTCCCGTGCGGCCTGGGCTCGTACAGCGCCCGGCCCGCGAGCGGTCCGGCCAGCGCCAGCCACAGCCAGCCGCTGGCGCCGAGCATCATCCGCCGCCAGGGGCGATGCGCCCAGCCGGCGAGAGCCGGCCAGGCCCCCGCGAGCCCGACGAATCCAAGCGCCGGCGCCACCGCCGACACCGCCCAGAGCGTTCCCGACGCCGGCAGCAGGACGATCGGGATCAGCGCGGCGATCGCGACCAGGGCCGTGACGCCGGCAGCGCCCTGCACGGCTGTCGCCACGCAGATGTACGCCGCAAGCGCCACCCAGCCGATGCGCGGGACGAGCAGCGACAGTCCACCTGCGACGAGCGCCACCAGCGCCACCGGGGCGGTGAGCGTGCCGTGGGGCTGCAGCAGGGTGTGATCGAGCCACGCCGCACTGCCCGCGGCGCAGGTACCGGCGATGGCGCGCGCCTGCCAGATCAGCCGGCTCGGATCGGGCTCGTCGAGCTCGTCGTGCGCCCACGACCGCCCACCGCCGCGATCGGCTCCCCGCGGAGCGGTGAGGCCTCCGTCCCGGGGGGCGATCAACGTGCCGATGCCGAATCGCCGGGTGACCCCGTCGTCGTCCTCCTCGTCGCCGGGCGCACGCTCGAAGGCGCCGGTGACGACCCCGCGGTCCTCGCCGACGTGCTCAACGCCGCCCGCCAATCCCTCTCTCAGATCGGCCAACCAGCCGCGTTCCTCGATGCGGGGCCGCAGCGCGCGGTCGATCGCCTGCGCCATCGGCGCCGGCAGGTCACGGCGCTGGCGGCGCAGCGGCGGCAGTTGCAGCAGCCGCCGGGACCCTCGGGCGGCGGCTCCTCGCAACGGATTGACGCCCGACAGCGCCTCGTAGAGCACGAGCGCGACCGCGTAGAGGTCCGCCGCCTCACCGGCCTCAAGTCCCGCCGACTGCTCGGGCGCCATGTAGTTGAGCGTCCCCACCACATCGCCGGTGAGCGTCAGCGACTCGGAGTCGATGATGCGGGCAACCCCGAAATCGGTCAATTTGCAGGGAGTCCGGCTCGAACGGCCCGAGCGCGGGATGAGCACGTTCGACGGCTTGACGTCACGGTGGACGACCCCCTGCTCATGCGCGTGCGCGAGCGCGTCGCAGAGGGCGACGCCGATCTCGAGGATGTCGCGATCGGAGAGCTCGCCGTCCTCCAGCAGCTTGCCGAGCGTCTCGCCGCGAACGAGCTCGGAGACCAGGTAGGCGCCGTCGTCGTCGACCGCGGCCTCGTACAGGGTCACGATCGCGGGATGCGAAAGCCGCGCCGCGGCGCGCGCCTCGCGCTCGAACCGCCCGTCCGCGATCAGGTCACGCGCGAGGATCTTGACCGCCACGTCTCGCTCCAGCCGCTCGTCACGCGCCATCCAGACGGTCCCGAACGCCCCGGATCCGAGCCGCTTGTGCAGCGCGTAGCGATCGAGAACCAGAGGCGCCTCCACCGTCGAGGCGCGAGTGACCGCGGTTCCCTGACCCGCGCGAGTCGTCGAGTCGGCCCGCGCGCGCCGGCGGTCAGGGCTCATAAAGGTCCTGTTCGGCGCGATTGGAGCCGTCCCTGCGGGACCTGAGCAGGGGTTATGGCTCGCCGGTGGAATTGCATGGTTCGTGTCACTTTTGCCAATCTGGCCGTTGGTCCCTTCATACTCAATATCTTCACCGTCGTCGGCAAGGAGCGCGCCGCGTGTCGTTCTTCGACGAGGCTGACGAGCCGCCTCGCACCGAGAGCAGGAGCCCCAGCCGACCGAGCATGCGCCGCCGCTCGGCACGGTCCGGTGGCGGCTCGGGATCGGGCCGCGGCTCACGAGGACGGCCGCCTGCGCGCCCGCCCCAGCAGTCGATCCGCACGCGCCGTGGGATCGCCCTGCTCGCGCTGGTGATAGCGATCGTAGTGATTGCGGTGGCCGTGAACAGCTGCGAGGGCTCGGCAAACAAGAGTGCGCTCCAGAACTACGCCGACAACGTCTCCTCGATCATCACCGACTCCGGGCAGACGAGCAAGGCACTGTTCGCCGCGCTGGCCAAGGCCGGCAGCACCGGCGCCAGCGCGACCGGGCAGGCGGTGGCCCAGGCGAGCTCGAGCGCGGACAACCAGCTCAAGCGGGCGAAGCGGCTGAGCGTGCCCGGGGCTGCGCAGGGCGCGCAATCGCACCTGGTGACGGCGCTGCAGCTGCGGGTCGACGCCCTCACCAACCTCGCGAGCGAGATCCAGCCCGCGCTTGGCGCCGAGCATCAGCAGGGAGTCCAGCAGATCACCTCGGACATGGCAACGCTCCTCGCCTCCGACGTGCTCTACAAGCAGTACACGGTCAAGCAACTCGTCTCCGCGCTGCACGGCGCCGGAATCGTCGTGGGTGGCGACAACGGCACACCGATCAACTCCGGCCAGTTCCTGCCGAGCGTCAGCTGGCTGGACACGAGCTACGTCGGCGCGCAGCTCGGCGTCTCGGTCTCCTCGGGCAAGACTGGCTCTGGCAGCAGCGGACCGGTCACGGGTCTGCACGGCGATGGCCTGAACTCGGTCAGCTACAACGGCACCACGCTCGCCGCCGGTGCCTCCATCACCGCGAGCCCGGCTCCCACGTTCACGCTGAGCGTCACCGACCAGGGCAACTTCACCGAGACGAACGTCGTCTGCAAGGTCGAGGTGGTCGGGACCAGCATCTACGGGACGAAGGTGATTCCGTCGATCGCCAAGGGCCAGACGAGCACGTGCGACGTGACCCTTCGCAGCTCGCCGCCGGTGGGCAGCTACACGATCAAAGCGATGGTGGAGAAGGTGCCGGGCGAGAAGGATCTGACGAACAACTCGCAGGGCGTCGCGGTCGTCTTCAAGTAGCCGCGGCCGGTGGCGCCAATCTCCGCGAAGCGACCTGCGCGGGGCCTATCCTTGGCCGGCATGCATGGGCTGCAGAGCACCGTCGGGATCGTTGCGCTGGCCGCTGCGGCACTCGCGATCGTGGCGTTGCTCCTGGCGGCCGTCCTCGCCACCCGGCTGCGGCGGATCCGCGGCGAGCAGCGCGCGGTGCTCGGCGACCGTCGTGAGGATCTCGTCGCCCACGCGGTCACCCTTCAGGAGCAGTTCGCCGCGCTCTCGGGCTATGTGGAGGACGTGGCTCTGCGGCTCGACCAGCGCATGGGCGCGGCGGAGGGGCGGCTCGACGGCGCGGTCGCCTACACCTCGCTGGTGCGCTACGACGCCTACGGCGAGATGTCCGGGCGCCAGTCCGTGTCGATAGCGCTGCTCGACGCCAACCGCTCGGGCATCGTGGTCTCCTCCATCCACCATCGCGACCAGGCGCGGTTCTACGCCAAGCAGGTACGAGACGGTGAGGGCGAGCTCGAGCTCTCGCCCGAGGAGGCCGAGGCCGTCACCGTCGCGTTGAGCGGGGAGCGCGGCGCGGCACCCCACCGGACCGGCGCCCGCTCTTCCTAGGCCGAGCCGGAGCGATGCGCGTCGCCTATCTCGGCCCCGCCGGGACGTACTCCCACGAGGCGCTGCTGAGCTCGGCGGAGGTGTTCTCGGGGCCGGCCGTCGTGCAGCTGCCGCAGCCGACGATCCACGACGTGGTGATGGCCGTGCAGCGCGGCGAAACCGACCGCGGCGTGGTGCCGATCGAGAACTCGCTCGAGGGGTCGGTGAACGCGACCCTCGACGCGCTCGCGTTCGACGCCCCGGAGGTGCACATCGTCGGTGAGACGGTGCTGGCGATCCACCACTGCCTGATCGGGCCGGCGGGCCTGGCCATCGAGCAGGTCGAGCTCGTCCTCTCCCATCCGCAGGCGCTCGGCCAGTGCGCGAGCTTCGTGCGCACGCGGTTGCCGGGGGCCGCGGTGCGAGCCGAGGCGTCGACCGCCGAATCGGTCCGCACCGTCGCCGAGAGCTCGGAGCGATGGGCGGCGCTCGGGCCCCGGACGGCCGCCGCGCGCTACGGCGGGACGGTGCTCGCAGAGAACGTGGAGGACGTCGAGGGCAACGAGACGCGGTTCGCGTGGCTGGCGCGGGAAGGGTCCGGCGGCGGCTTGGGCGGATCAAGCGGATCAGGCGGCTTGGGCGGCTTGGGCGGATCGGGCGGATCGGGCGGATCAGGCGGGTCGGGCGGGTCGCCTGGGCATCAAACGCAAGCAGGGCTGTCGTTTGATGCCCAGCACGGTCCGTTCAAGACCGCGGTTGCGTTCTGGCCCAAGGAGTCAGACCACCCGGGCTGGCTGGTCGACTGCCTCGCGGAATTCTCCGGCCGTGGCGTGAATATGACGCGCATCGAGTCGCGGCCACGCAAGGTCGGACTCGGCGAGTATGTGTTCTTCGTCGACGTCGAGGGCGCGGCCCACGACCCGCCTGTCGCGGCCGCCCTGGCAGGGGTCGAGAGCCACGTCGCACAGCTGCGCGTCCTCGGCTCGTTCGCCGCTGCGTGACCCCTCTCCGCACTGCCGACGCGCCTGCACCACAGCTACACTGCGCGGCGGAGCGTTATGGCCACTTCTGCCATCCCAGCTGATCCAGTGGGGTCCGCGCCGCCTTCTGAGCATCAGCGGCGCGGGCGAGAGAGTGGCCGGGTGCTCGTACTCAACGCGACATTCGAGCCGATCAATGTCTGCACGGTCAGACGGGCCGTCGTCCTCCTGCTCAAGGAGAAGGCGGAGATGATCGAGCGCAGCGAGTGGGACCTGCACTCCGCCAGCGCCAACATGTCACGGCCGATGGTGATCCGGCTCGTCACCTATGTGCAGATCCCCAGGGACACGCATCGGCGGAAGATCACGCGGCGGGCGGTGTTCGCGCGGGACGACTGGACCTGCCAGTACTGCGGCTCGCGCTCGAACCTCACCGTCGACCACGTCGTCCCCCGGTCCAAGGGCGGCTCGTCGAACTGGGAGAACATCGTCGCCTCCTGCGCACCGTGCAACCGGCGCAAGGGCAACACGATGCTGCGTCACTCGGGCATGCAGCTGGCGCGGCCGCCGCGGACACCCAGCCCGCACGTCTTCATCCAGGTCGCCAGCCCGACGATCCCATCGGCCTGGCGCAGCTACCTGTCGATGCCGGCCCTCGAGGCCGAGACTCAGGCCGCGTAACGGGCGGCGGCGCGGGCGCGCGCCTTCTCCGCCTCGATCTCCCGATCGCGCGGCGGCGCGTTGGTCGTCAACTGGCTGAGCAGATGCTCCGAGACATGGGCGATCGCTTCGACGGCGTCGTTGAACGCCTGCTCGTTGGCCTGCGACGGCTTGGTGTAGCCGCTGATCTTGCGCACGTACTGCAGCGCGGCGGCGCGAACCTCTTCGTTGCTGGCGGGAGGCTCGAAGTTGTAGAGGGTCCGGATGTTTCGGCACATGCCTCGAGCCTAATGCACCGCTCCGGCCTCCGCGAGCGGGACCGGTCATCGACCCCGGGAACGCGCGAGGGGCGCTGCCGACAACAGCGCCCCTCGCATACCTTCTACTGGCGTAACCGCCGTGAGCTTCACGACCGGAGGGACTACTCCCGGCACTCAACGGACGGCGGTGTCGCGGGTTGGACTCCGCTAAGCGGGGTCAGCCTCCGACCTAGCGGCCGGACACCTCCAGGGTCCCGCATAAACTGTCAGACAAGGTTAGGACCACCTCCTTTCTCTGGTGATACGAAGGGTATCGGATCGGGGCGGCGGATCACAGGTTGGGGGGGTGGGGTGGGTGGATGTTCCCGCGAGGAGCCCCGTGCTAGGGCGGCTCGCAACGCCTGGGTTTGCGAAAGGAACGCGAGGGGCTCTCGCGGAAACATCCACCCGCCCACCCGCTGACGGTGATGCCGCGCTCCTCACCTCATGAGCGAACGGCCGAGCCGCAGCATCTGGTTGGCGCCGAGTTGGAACTCGTACGGGACGCTGATCTGCTCGGCGGGTCGAGATCGAGCGACGCGCGGTATTCGTCGAAGCTGCGCGAGGTCAGGATCATCGAGGTCGTGCAGGCACTCGGTGGACAGCCGCCATCACCCGAGGCGGCCCGTCCTCACTGAGCCCGGAAGTCCGTCAGACGTTCCCGCGGGGCGGCCGCGAGCGCCGCGCGGAGATTGTCCTGCGAGAGCTCTGCGCCGTAGCACGGCGTCGCCGGCTGCTGGCGCCAGGATTCGTCGAGCGAGCCGGCGTCGACCGAGTCGAAGCCGAGCGCATCGATCAGGGCGGCGACCGCCTGCTTGGCGTGTGCGTCGTCGCCGGCGTAGGGCAGCGCGAGGCGCTCCGGGTCGCCCTGGGGACGGCCGCGGTCACGCAGGCGCGCAGAGTAGATGTTGTTGAACGCCTTGACTAGTCCAGGGCGGCCGATCTGCTCGGCGACCCACCGGCTCTCGGTCATCCCCTCCTCGATCGCCTCTATCCGACCGTCCCGGTTGCGCGGGTAGTAGTTGTTGGTGTCGATCACGACGACGTCCTCCGGGACCCCGTCGAACAGATCATCGGGCAGCTCCGGCACTCGGAACTCCGGAATCGTGATCACGACCAGATCGCGCCCGCGCGCCGCGTCCCACGCGCTCACCGCTGTGGCGCCCGTATCGGCGACCACATCGCCCAGGGTCTCCGGTCCCCGCGAATTGGAGATCACAACCTGGTGGCCGAGATCGACGAATCGATACGCAAGCGCCGAGCCGATGTTCCCGGCGCCGATGATTCCGATGTTCATGTGCGTCCCTTCTGGCGGTGGGCAACACCCAGGACGCTAGCCGAGCGTCGGGGAGTTTCGGAAGAGATGGGTAATCAAGCGGCGCCGAGTGGACATGATGGTTGTGTGGAGGTCGACCGCCGTCGTCTGGAGGAGCTGTACGCGGCCCACGCGCCGGCGGTCCGCGCCTACGCGCTGCGGCGCACCGATCCCACGAGCGCCGACGACATCGTGATGGAGGTGTTCGTCGTGGCGTGCCGCCGCCTCGACGCGGTCCCCGCCGACCCGCTGCCCTGGTTGCTCGGCTGCGCCCGGCGGGTCCTGGCCAACCAACGGCGGACGGCGCGCCGCTCCCAGGCGCTCGTCGTGCGGCTCGGCACCGCACTCGACGGCGTCCCGCTCGAGGCCGACGCGAACGAGCGACTCGAGGTCGCCCTGTCGGCGCTGCGCGAACCCGACCGGGAGGTGCTGATGCTCAACGCCTGGGAGGACCTCGATGGTGCTGCGCTGGCGACCGTGCTCGGCTGCTCGCGCGCGGCCGCGGGGGTGCGCCTGCACCGCGCGCGACGCCGGCTGGCCACCGCATATGCGCGAGCCGGCCGGCGCACCTCGTCCCACGATCTGGAGGTTGCCCGATGACGGACCCGGTGCAGTTGCTCCGCGCGGCCAACCCGATTGACGACTGCGACGTCCCGGAGTTCGACGTCCTGCTGGCGAGGCTGGAGCGTGAGCCGGTGGCGCCATCCGGGTCGCGCGGAAGGTCTGTCCTCCCGAGACGGACAGAGGCTCGCCACATCGCCAGGGGTCGACGTGCGCTCGCGGCGCTCGTCTCTGCCGCCGTCGCGGTGGCTGTGGCGACGATCGCGATCGTGTCGCTGCACGACGGCCGCGGCGCGCCGGGGGCGGCCGCCTCGCCCGCCTACTCCCCGGGCCAGGCCGCCGGCCGGGTTGCGCCGCACTCAATGCACCAGTTCACCGTCGCGGCGGGCGGCGCCCGCGGCCAGACATGGGGCGCGGAGTGGTTCCGCACGACCGCCGGCCAGGTCTGCGTCCAGGCCGGACGGCGGGTCGGCGGCCGGCTCGGCTACGTCGGCATCGACGGCGCCCTGCCCGCCGATGGTCGGTTCCATGCCTGGGCGCCTGACATCGCCGTCGACGCCCGCTGCATCCGGCAGCCGGCACGCGGCGGTGTGGCCCTCACCGTCGTCGAACGCGCGACCGACGGTGGGCGCCAGCTGCCTGCCAGCGGGTCATGCACGGCAGCCGACAGCACGCCCTGTCCGGCGAGGGAGACGACGACGCTGTACTTCGGCGTGCTGGGCTCACGCGCCGGCATAGTGGCCTACGGGCGCGAGGGCCACCCCGAGGAATCGCTGCCTGCGGGCAAGGGCGGAGCGGACGGCGAATACATCGCCACCTTCCCGGGGGCGGTCAACGACATCTGCTCGCGGCGAGCACCTTGCGTCAACCCGACCGACCCGAGTCAACTTGTCCATCCCGGCTCACGGGCGTTCGTGATCTACACCGGCAACGACCACATCTGCCTGCTGCGCGGCCCGGGCATCGACGGCGTCATGTCCGCCCCCTGCCGCTACGGCCTCAAGGTCGGTCGCTCCCGCCACACGCAGCAGACGCGGTGAGCGCAGCCCACCGCTGGGTGGACGCCCCGGCTACTCCTCGGAGTCGGGCTCGGCCTCGGGCGCGGGCTCGGACTCGGCGGCCGGCGACTCGAGCCCGTCGGGCGCCTGCCCGGACTCCATCTCCGCCGCGGTCTCCTCCGCGTCCTGTGAGTCGGACTCGACGACGAGCGCAACCGCGCTCACCTGGTCGCCTTCCCGCACGTTCATCACCCGCACGCCCGTGGCGGCCCGGCCCTGCTGGCTGATGCCGCGCACGGCGGTGCGCTGGACGAGTCCGTCCTGGGAGATGAAGACGAGCTCCTGGTGCTCACGGACGACCAGGGCGCCGCCGAGCTCGCCCTTGCTCTCGGTCAGGCCGATCGTCTTGACGCCCTTGGCGCCGCGTGAGGTCTTGCGGTACTGGTCGATCCGGGTGCGCTTGCCGTAGCCGTTCTTGGTGACGACGAGCAGTTCCTGGTCGTCGCGAGCGACGTCCATCGCGATCACCTCGCCGCGCGGACCGACGTCCATGCCGCGCACGCCACTGGTGTCACGACCCATCGCGCGCGCGTCGGACTCGGCGAACCGGACGGTCAAACCGGCCCGGGAGACCATGATGATCTCGTCGCCCTGGTCGACTCGTCGCACGACGACGAGCTCGTCATCGTCGCGGATGTTGATGGCGATGATGCCGTCGGCCTTGATCGGCGTGTTGTAGGCCATGAACTCGGTCTTCTTGACCGTGCCGTTGCGCGTGGCGAACACGAGGTACTTGCCCTCGGTGAAGTCGCGGGTCGAGAGCACGGACTGCACCCTCTCCCCCTCGCGCAGCGGGAGCACGTTGACCAGCGCGCGGCCCTTGGCGGTGCGCGAGGCCTCCGGCAGCTCGTACACCTTGGAGCGGTAGACCTTCCCGCGGTTGGTGAAGAACAGCAGGTAGTCGTGCGACGAGGTCACGAACAGGTGCTCGATGTAGTCCTCGTCCTTCATGTCCATGCCGTTGATCCCGACACCGCCTCGGCGCTGCTGGCGGTAGGTCGAGAGCGGCAGCGACTTGATGTAGCCCGAGTGGGTGATCGAGATGACCATCTGCTGATCGGCGATCAGGTCCTCGATGTCGATCTCGCCCTCGGCATAGGTGATCTCGGAGCGGCGCTCGTCGCCGTAGGCCTCCCGCACCTCGGTCAGCTCGTCCTTGATGACCTGCATGACCCGCGCCTCGTCGCCGAGGATCTCGCGCAGCTCCTTGATCCGCTCGAGCAGATCGGCGTGCTCCTTGCGGATCTTGTCCGCCTCCAGGGCGGTCAGACGCGAGAGCGTCAGCTGCAGGATCGCCTGGGCCTGGACGATGGTGAGCTCGAACCGGTCGACGAGTCCGTGGCGCGCCGTCTCTGAATCCCGCGAGCCGCGGATCAGCGCGATGACCTCGTCGAGGTTGTCGAGCGCGATCAGCAGGCCCTCAAGGACGTGCGCTCGCTCCTCGGCCCGTCGCAGCTCGTACTTGGTGCGCCGCACGATGACTTCGCGCTGGTGATCGACGTAGTGGCCGATGATCTCCCGCAACGAGAGCGTCCGCGGCACACCGTCGACGAGCGCGACCATGTTGACGCCGAACGTGTTCTGCAGGGCGGTGTGCTTGTAGAGCTTGTTGAGGACGACCTTGGGGATGACGCCGCGCTTGAGCTCGATCACCAGCCGCATGCCGCGGCGGTCGGACTCGTCGCGAACGTCGGCGATCTCCGGGATCTTCTTCTCGCCGACCAGGTCCGCGATCTTCTCGATCACGCCGCCGTCGCCGCCCTTGCGCACCGCGTACGGCATCTCGGTGACGATGATCGCTTCCTTGCCCTGGCCGATCGGCTCGATGTGCGCCTTGGCCTGTATGCGCACCCGGCCGCGGCCGGTGGCGTAGGCGTCGCGAATCCCCTCGCGGCCGAGGATCAGGCCGGCGGTCGGGAAGTCCGGGCCCTTGATGTGCTGCATGAGCCCCTCGACGTCGATCGACGGATCGTCGATATAGGCGATCGTCCCGTCGATCACCTCACGCAGGTTGTGCGGGGGGATGTTCGTGGCCATGCCAACCGCGATCCCGGTGCCGCCGTTGACGAGCAGGTTCGGGAAGCGGGCGGGCAGGACGACGGGCTCGGAGCGCGTGCCGTCGTACGTGGGCGTGTAATCCACGGTCTCGGCGTCGATGTCGCGGAGCATCTCGGTCGCGATCTTCGAGAGACGCGCCTCCGTGTACCGCATCGCCGCGGCGCCCCAGCCGTCGATGTTGCCGAAGTTCCCGTGGCCGTCCACCAGCTCGTGGCGCATCGAGAATTCCTGCGCCATGCGCGCGAGCGCGTCATAGATCGCGCCGTCGCCGTGGGGGTGGTACTTGCCCATGACCTCGCCGACGATCTGCGCGCACTTGACGTGCTTGCGCGTCGGGTTGAGGCCCATCTCGTTCATGACGTAGAGAATCCGGCGCTGAACGGGCTTCAGGCCATCCTCGACGCGCGGCAGCGCGCGGCCGACGATGACCGACATCGCGTAGTCGAGATACGCCGAGCGCATCTCCTCCTCGAGCCCGCGGGGCTCGATGTTGCCGCCGCCGATGGTGTCGATCGCTGACATGCGTTAGCTACCTGCCGATTGGGGTTGAAGCTGGGGTGGTGGGGTGGGTGGGTGAGCCCATTCGGATCACACGTCGAGATTGGTGACGAGGCGAGCGTTCTCCTCGATGAACTGCCGGCGTGGCTCGACCTGATCGCCCATCAGCATCGAGAAGACGAGGTCGGCTGACGCGGCGTCCTCCATCGTCACACGCGCGAGCGTGCGCGTCGCGGGATCCATCGTCGTCTCGCGCAGCTCGTCGGGGTCCATCTCGCCGAGACCCTTGAAGCGGTAGTACTCGATCCCCCGCTGCGCGATCGCGAGGATCGAGTCGTGCAGCTCGACGAACGTATTCGCCTCGGTCGCGTTGTCGCCGAGGTGGATCGTGAACGCGGGGGTGCCGATCAGCTCGACCAGGTCGTGATGGACGCCGGCCAGGCGCCGGTACTCGTTGGCCTCCAGCGCCGAGTGGCGCAGGTAGTGCGTCGTGGCGAGTCCGGTCTTGGCCTCATGGGTGCGCACGACGAGCTCGGTCGGCCGCTCCTCGACGAGCGACAGCTTGTACGCGTCACCGGCACCGTTGGATTCATGCGCGGCGACGTGGCGCAGCAGCGTCGGCAGATCGGTGATCTGCTCCTCGAGCATGCGCGCCTGCTGCATGAACGCCACGACGCCGTGGCCGTGGGCGGCGCGCAGCGCGGCGGCCCAGCCCTCGTATTGGTTGAGCAGCCGCGTGAACCGCTTCCAGCGCGCCTCGGTGAGCTTGAACAGCTGCCCGCCGTGGTCACGGATCTCGAGCTTCTCGAACTTGTCGCCGAGCAGGATGTCCTCGAGCTCTGACTCGCGCTCGATGTAGCGATGCTTCTGCCCGCGGGTCAACCGGTAGAGCGGCGGCTTGGCGATGTACACGAAGCCGGCCTCGATCAGCGGCTGCATCTCTCGGAACAGCAGGGTCAGCGCGAGCGTGCGGATATGGGCGCCGTCGACATCTGCGTCGGTGAGCAGCACGATCTTGTGGTACCGGGCGCGCTCGATGTCGAACTCGTCGCGCACACCGGTGCCGATTGCGGTGATCAGCGCCTGGATGGCGTCGTTGCCGAGCACCTTGTCGATGCGGCTCTTCTCGACGTTGAGGATCTTCCCGCGCAGCGGCAAGATCGCCTGCGTATTGCGATCACGCGCAGACACGGCGGAGCCGCCCGCGGAATCGCCCTCGACGATGAACAGCTCGGCGAGCGATGGGTCCTTCACCGAGCAGTCGGCAAGCTTGCCGGGCAGCGCGGAGTTCTCAAGCGCCGTCTTACGGCGGGTCAGGTCACGTGCCTTGCGGGCGGCCGCCCGGGCCTGCGCCGCCTGCACGGCCTTGCGGATCACCGCGCGCGCGTCCTGCGGGTTCTCCTCGAAGAACTCCTGGAGCTTGGCGTTGACGACCGACTGCACAAATCCCGCCATGCCGGGGTTGCCGAGCTTCGTCTTGGTCTGACCCTCGAACTGGGGATCGGTGAGCTTGGCCGAGATGACGGCGGTCAGGCCCTCACGCACGTCCTCGCCCGACAGCGCGACGTCCTTCTCCTTGAGCTCGCCCTTCTCACGCGCGTAGCGGTTGATGACACCGGTGAGCGCCGAGCGGAACCCCGACAGGTGCGAGCCGCCCTCGATCGTGTTGATGTTGTTGGCGAACGAGAAGACCGACTCCTGGTAGGAGGAATTCCATTGCAGCGCGACCTCGACCGCGCCCTCCTCCCCCTCGCCCTCCAGCGAGATGATCTTCTTCTGGATCGGATCCTTGTTCTGGTTCAGGAACGCGACGAAGTCGACGATGCCGCCGTCGTACTGGAACTCGGCCCGGTGGCCCTCGCCGCGCTCGTCGATGATCGTGATCTTCATACCACGGGTCAAAAACGCGGTGTCGCGCAGCCGCTCCTCGATCGTCTTGTAGTCGATCTCGAGCGTCTCGAAGACCTCGTCATCGGGCAGGAACGTGATCGTGGTACCGGTCTCCTTGGTCGCCTCGCCCTGCTCCATCGGACCAAGCGGCAGACCGCGCCGGAACGACTGGCGCCAGACATAGCCGTCGCGCTTGATCTCGGCGTCCAGCTGCTCGGACAGCGCGTTGACGACCGACAGGCCGACGCCGTGCAGGCCGCCGGACACCTTGTACCCGCCACCGTCGCCGAACTTCCCGCCGGCGTGCAGGACCGTGAGGACGACCTCGAGGGCGGACTTGCCCTCCTTCTCCATGACCGCGACCGGAATCCCGCGACCCGCGTCGACGACCGTCACCGAGTTGTCCGGGTGGATCGTGATCTCGACGGCGTCGTTGCGACCGGCGAGCGCTTCGTCAACAGCATTGTCGACAATCTCGTAGATCAGATGGTGCAGACCCCGCGGCCCGGTGGAGCCGATGTACATGCCGGGACGCTTGCGGACGGCCTCGAGACCCTCCAGGACGGTGATGTCCTGGGCGTCATAGCTGGATTCATTCCCGCCCGGGCGGGCGGTGTCGTCAGTCGCCAACGATCCTCCGATGACGTTGGGACGCCCCGGTCCCGCGCCACCGAAGGCGCGCCGGAGCGTCAAGATTTATGTCACGTATGGTAGCACAAGCCTCGGTCGCACCGACCGGTCTCGGCAGGTGATTATCCCTGCAAAAGCTGTATTTTCTCCGGGGCTCCAAGAGGTTTTCCACAAGTCTTATCAACGGCGATGACCCACCGCGACGCACCGCAACCGGCGGACCGCGTCGCCCCCCAGCGAACCGTTGAGCCGGGCGAGGATCTGGGGCGCCATCAGGTCGAGCTCCTGAGCCCAGACCGACGCCGAGCACGACACCGTCACCACCCCCGCGCGCTCGGAGGTGGGCTGCGCCTGCTCAGCGATCCCCTCCCCGACGGTCGCGGCCCAGATCCGCTGGACATCGGCGAGCAGCGTGTCCGGTCGCAACTCATCGGCCAGGGTCCCGAACGCCTCCGCGAGAGAGCGCGGCCCGCGGGGGGAGGAGCGAGGGCCGAACGAGCTCATGCCCCGACCTCGGGCCGGGAGCGGGCCGGCTCCTCCTCGATCGTGCCGCCGGGGGCAACCTCGATGCGGTGGACGTCGTCCTGCGCGGAACCGGGCACCTGGTCTGGGTCCGTCGCGGTGATCACGGACTGGCCACCGCCCTCGCGCAGCAGGTCGACGAGCGCGCGGCGGCGGCGACCGTCGAGCTCGGACATCACGTCGTCGAGCAGCATCACGGGCGGGGCGGCCCGGCGATCGGCGAGGGCGCCCCGCTCGGCCAGCAGCCAGCCGAGCAGCGCCAGACGCTGCTGCCCCTGCGAGCCGTAGGCACGCAGCTCGCGACCGGCCCGCTGGGTCGAGACGTCGTCGCGGTGCGGGCCGTGGCCGGTGAAGCCGCGCTCCAGATCGGAGTCGACGCGTTCAGCGAGCTCGGCGACGAGCTGCTCCGGAGTGGACGCGCGCGAGCGAGGCCGATAGGCGATCACCGGATCCCCGTCGAGCCCAAGCTCGTCGCACAGCCGCGCGAACCCCGGCGCGATCGCGTCGATGGCGGCCGAGCGGTCCGCCATCAACGCGAGGCCGTGGCGGGCGAGCTGTGCGTCCCAGCTGGCGAGCGTCGACGCCGCCTGCGCGCGGCTTGACCCGGAACGCAGCCGGCTGAGCAGTGCGTTGCGCTGGGCGAGCGACTGGGCGTACGCGCGGCGGGTCTGGGTACGAGCCGGCCACAGGGCTGCCACGAACGCGTCGAGGTGACCTCGGCGCAGCGAGGGCGCGCCCTTGATCAGCTCGAGCCGGTCGGGGAGGAACACCGACACCAGCGGGCGGTCGGGGACGTCGAGCAGCCGCTCGACCGGTGCGCCGTCGGCCTTCATCCGCTTCGGCTCCCCGGGCTGGAACCCGACCGACAGCTCATGGGCACCGTCATCGCCCGCAATGGCAACGATGACGCGCGCCGCCTGGGCGCCGAAGTGCACGACCTCGCGCTCGTTGTTGGTGCGGCACGAGCGCCCGGTGCAGCCGAAGTACAGCGCCTCGATCAGATTCGTCTTGCCCGCGCCGTTGGGTCCGGTGATCACCGTCAGCCCGTCGCCGAGCGAGATCTCCGCCGCCGGATAGGAGCGGAAGTCCCGGAGTGCCACCGAGACGACGCGCGTGCTCACGTGATCGCTAGACGTTGAGGCGGATCGGCATGATCAGGTAGCTGAACCGGCTGCCGTCGCCGGACTCGATCAGCCCCGGACGCAGCGGACTGATCAACCTGAGCAGCACGTCGCCTTCGTCGATCGCCTCCAGGCCGGCCCGCAGGAACTCCGGGTTGAAGCCGATCTCCAGGTCCTCGCCCTCGAATGCGACCGGCATCGACTCGCGGGCCTCGCCGACGTCCGGGGTCTGCGCCGAGACGGTCAACTCGCCCTGCGTGAACGCCAACCGCAGCGGCGCGTTCTTCTGCGCGAGCAGACTGATCCGCCGCACCACGTCGGTGAACTCACCGCTGGCGATGCGCAGCTCGTGCTCGAAGGTCTCGGGCAGGAGCTGGCGGTAGTTGGGGAACTGGCCGTCGATCAGCCGCGACGAGAGGATCACGCGGCCCAGCGAGAAGAGCACCTGGTTCTGACGCACGCTCACGCTGAGCGGAGCCTCCTCGTTCTGAGCGACGAGCCGAGCCAGTTCCTGCAGAGCGCGCGCGGGGACATTGACCTCGAAGGCCGATGAGAGCGGCGCCTCCAGCACCGTCTCCTTGACCGACAACCGGTAGGAGTCGGTGGCGACCATTCGCAGCTCGCGATCAGACGCGGAGACCAGGATGCCGGTGAGCACCGGGCGGGTCTCATCACGCGACGCCGACCCGGCGACCTTGGTGGCGGTCGCGACGAACGCGGCCGCGGGGAGCTCGACGGTCGTCTCGGCATCGGGCTCGGGGAACGTCGGGAAGTCGTCGGAGCGCAGCGTGCGGATGTGGAACGTCGCGTTGCCGGCGATCAGCTCGACGTCCTGCTCGGCGGAGCGCAGCTCCAGCGACACGGTGTCCGACGGCAGCGAGCGCACCACGTCAAGCATCAGGCGCGCGGGCAGCACCACCGTGCCGTCGCGGCCGACCTCGGCGTCGAGCGGGACACGCAACCCGACATCCATATCGGTGGCGCGCAGCTCGCAGCCCGCGCTGGACACCGACAGCTGGACCCCGGACAACGCCTGGATCGCCGAGCGGGTCGATGCCACACGGCTGACGGTCTGCAGTTGGGCGAACAGTTCGCCTCGTTCGAGAGAGATCTTCACGTCGTTACCTCTTATCTGGAAAGGAAGAAGTCATAGGGCTGAGAACGGGTGTGGACAACTCGCTGATGACCCGCCGGCAAGGGGCGATCAGAGTGTGCGAACCCGGTGCGGAGCTGTTGATGGAGTCTGTCAAGAGAGGCGGTCGTCGTGGTCGCCGAGAAGTTGTCGCCGAAGTTGGCCGACGATCTCCACAGCCTCGTCGTCGCCGGCCAGGCGGTCGGAGACCCGCTGGAGGGCGTTGTGAACAGTCGCGTGGTTGCGTCCCCCGAACGCCCGGCCGATCGATGGCAGGGACTCGTCGGTGAGGTCGCGCACGAGCGACATCGCGACCTGGCGGGCCCAGTTGATGGTGGCGCGCCGGCTCGACGAGGTGAGCTGATCGACCGTGATCCCGAAGCGGGCGGCGACGACAGCCTGGATCGCCTCCACCGACAGCGACCCGGACGCGTGTGTGCTGGCGCGCCCCGGCGAGGGCGCACTGGGGTACATCGCGTCGAGCACCTCGGTGGTGAGCGGGACGTCGATCGCGCGCTGGGTGAGCGAATGGAATGCCACGACACGGATGAGCGCGCCCTCGAGCAGGCGGATGTTGTCACGGACCCGGTCGGCGATCAGGTCCAGGACGATCGGATCGGCGAGCTCGATTCCGTCCAGCGCAGCGCGCTTGCGGAGAATCGCCACGCGGGTTGCGTGGTCAGGAGGCTTGATGTCGGCCACCAGGCCCGCCTCGAAGCGCTCGCGCAACCGTTGCTCGATCGTGGTCAGCGCTCGGGGCAGTCGATCGCAGGTGAGCACCAGTTGGCGGCCGTTCTCATACAGCGCGTTGAAGGTGTGGAAGAACTCCTCCTCGGTGCGAGCCTTGGCCGCGAGAAACTGCACGTCGTCGATGAGCAGGACGTCCGCGGTGCGATAGGCCTGCTTGAACGCGTCGATCGACTTGGTGGAGAGCGCGTTGAGGAAGTGGTTGGTGAACGACTCGGCGGTCGTGTACCGCACGCTTGCGCCGGCTCCGAACTGAAGGACGTAGTTGCCGATCGCGTGGAGCAGGTGCGTCTTGCCGAGCCCGGGAGGCGCGTAGATGAACAGCGGGTTGTAGGCCTGACCGGGGTTCTCGGCGACGGCAAGCGCCCCCGCATGCGCGAGACGGTTGGTCTCGCCGATGATGAACTGCTCGAAGCGGTAGCGCGGGTTGAACCCGGTGCGCAGCTCGTGAAACTGCTCGCCGCCGACGACGGGGCCGGCGCTCGGCTCGACCGCGTGCTCGCCGCCCGCGAACCGCAACTTGGTTCCGGGCCCGAGAACGTCCTCCGCGGCCTGCCCGAGCAACCGGCCGTAACGCCGGGAGACCCAGAGCTCGGTCTCGGGCGGGCCGGCGATGACGATCACCTGCCCGTCCCAGTCCGCCACGTCGAGTCCGGCGAGCCAGATGTCGAAGGTGCCGGCGCCGATTCGTCGGCGGATCTCCGCGCGGAGAACCCGCCACGCATCCTCCGGATCGTTATGCGCGGGCAGCACCAACTGACTCCTCCCGGAGTGCCTTGCAAGGGGTGACAAAGAGACCGCGGAGGGCGCTCGCGCCTTCCGCGGGGCGGCGAATATATCAACGGCATCCCAGCCGTCCGGACCCTCTGATAAGGCGTTGGCGCAAAGCGCGGGAAAAACCCCTGGCGGCCCGTTCAGGTGTGCGCGGCGACCCTTGCTGTGAGCTCTGGCGCCCTTCGTATACTGCGGCGTTCCGATCAGACCGGAGCCTCGCCCATGAAACGCACGTACCAGCCAAAGAAGCGTAAGCGCGCCCGCACCCACGGCTTCCGCGCGCGCATGCAGACCCGCGCGGGGCGCCTGACGCTCAAGCGCCGGCGCGACAAGGGCCGCAAGCGCCTGACCGTCTGATGCCCGGCGGGCGGGAGACGACCGTGTCCCCGCAGCGCTCAGGCCGAGGTCGGCTGTCGCGCAGTGCCGAGTTCGAGCGCGTCTTTCGCCAGGGCCGGTCCCACGCCGGCCGTGACCTCGTTCTCTACGTCTTCCCTCGCGGGGAGGACGGCGGCGAGCCGCGGCTCGGGCTGTCGGTGTCGCGCAAGGTCGGGGGCGCCGTTGAGCGCAACCGCGTCAAGCGGGTGCTGCGTGAGGCGTTCGCGCTGGAGAGCGAGCGGCTCCCGGCGGGGTCCGACGCGGTCGTGATCGCGCGCTCAGGCGCACGGGAGCTGGCATTCCGTTCGGGGCTGGCCGGCGTGCGTGCCGCGCTGGCCGAGTTGATCGACAAGGTCCCGGGTGCCGGGCCGCGGACGCAGAGCGCCGGCCCGGTCGGGGATGGCGCCGCCGATGTGCAGGAATCCGAGTCCGACGCGGACGCTGAATCCGGGGAGCGCGGGGAATGAACCGGCTGGTGCGGCGAGCGGTGACGCTGCCGATTCGCGTGTACCAGTACGCGATCTCGCCGATGTTCGGACCGCGCTGCAAGTACTACCCGTCGTGCTCGGAGTATGCGGTGCAGGCGGTGGAGGGATACGGCATACTGCGGGGGCTCGTCCTCGCCGGCTGGCGGCTTCTGCGCTGCAATCCCTTCAGCCGCGGAGGCTATGACCCGGTTGAGGCTCAGCGGCTGTTCAAGTCGCGAGAGCCGGTAGCGAGCGCATGACCATGCTCGTCACCGCCAACATCTTCCAGCCGCTGATCGACGTCTTCCAGTCGGTCCTGACGGCATTCCACTCGGTCGGCTTCTCCTGGGGCCTGTCGATCGTGCTGCTCACCGTGGCCGTCCGCGCGGTGCTGGTCCCGCTCACCTTCCGCCAGATCAAGGGCATGGTGCGGATGCAGGCGCTGCAGCCGCAGATGAAGGAGATCCAGCAGAAGTACAAGGAGGACAAGCCGCGCCAGCAGCAGGAGGTCATGGCCTTCTACAAGGAGAACAACGTCAACCCGTTGGCGTCGTGTCTCCCGATGGTCCTGCAGTTGCCGGTGTTCATCTCGCTGTACTACATGCTGCGCGAGAGCTTGCGCAAGGACATCTGCCCGAAGCTCCAGAACGCCTACCAGATGGGGTACGCACACAGGCACGGTGTCTCCCTGGCGCACGCCGCGGGCCAGACGACCGCCTGCGGAAAGTCGCCGGCCTCGCACTTCCTCTTCATCCACGACCTCACCGCGAAGGCGACGGGGATCGAGCTCGGGATCCTGATCGCGCTCTACATCGGGTCGCAGATCAGCTCGACGCTCGTCATGTCGGCGTCCTCCACGATGGACCCCACGCAGCGAAAGATCATGCTCTTCATGCCGCTGATCTTCGTGTTGTTCGTGATCCGCTTCCCCGCCGGCCTGATGCTCTACTGGATCACGACGAACCTCTGGACCGTCGCCCAGCAGTACGCGGTGCGCCGGTACATCGGCCCCTCGGTGGCGGTCGCGGGAGGTGGGTCGATCGACGACGGCGACGGCGGCGCGGCGGTGAAACCGGCAGCCGGCAGGCCGAGCGGCGGTGGCGGCGGCTCGGGCTCCAGCTCGGGCGGCGGGGGTCTTGGCGCGCGCATGCGTGAGCGCCTGGCCCAGGCGCAATCGGACGCGGGCGCCAAGCGCAGCAGCGGCGGCGGCCAGTCCGTCACCAAGACGGCCGCGCCGGCGAAGTCGACCGCCGCCACCAAGCGGCCGGCGGCCAAGCCCAGCGGCGGCTCGAGCAACGGGTCCGGGAGCAATTCATCGACTCCGCCGCCGCGGCCACCGCGCAAAAAGAAGAAGCGCTCAGGACGGAGGCGATAGATGGGCGTCAGTGACGGATCACGCGGCGGGGACGACCCCGCCGATCGCGTGCAGGAGTTGATGGAGATGATCGCCGCCACGGCGGGGATCGACGCCGACGTCGAGATCCGCGAGGACGGCGAGAACGGTCTGATCGCCGAGTACGTGGGCGACGACCTGGCGGTGCTCATCGGGCACCACGGGCAGACGATTGACGCCATCCAGCACCTCGCCTATCGGCTCGCGTCCCGTGGCGAGGAGCCGCGCGTCTCGGTGCTGGTCGATGCGGCCGGCTATCGCGAGCGACGCGCGGTCACGCTACGCCAAGCGGCCGACCAGGCCGCGGAGACCGCGTTGCGCGAGGGCCGGGCGGTGCCGCTGGAGGCGATGAGCGCGCTGGAGCGCAAAGTGATTCACGAGCACCTCAAGTCGCGGCACGAGCTTGAGACGTACAGCCGTGGGCAGGAGCCCTCGCGGCATCTTGTCGTCGCTCCGCTGATCGAAGACTAGCTTCGCTGGTTGTTGGGGTGGGTGCGCTGTCCGCGCCGTCCGCCCCGCTTGGCTAAGTGCGAACTGCGGTCGGGGGACGAAACGTTCGCAAGGGCGGTCGGTGCGGGCAGCGCACCCACCACGCCCGGCCGCCTGAGTGCGGACGGCCTGCGCTTGATGCCGCGCGCGAGGCGGCGCAGCATCTCGGGGCGGGTGCCGCGTGGATGCTCTAGGGGAGCGACGCGAGGGTGGTCGCAAAGAGACTGCTGGTCGGTCGTTTCACGTGAAACGACCGCTCGTGGGGTTCGACGGCGGCTGGGATGCCGCAACGTCCCACGCGCCAGCCGCGCCAGCCGCGCCACCGCGCCGGCCGCGGCGGCCGCGCCAGCCGCGGTGGCCGCCCGCCACGCGCCACCGACGCGGACCAACGTCCCCGGCGAACGAAACCACCCACGCACCGACCTGCGCAGGCGCGTGTGGGCGGAACCGATCGCCTGGACAGCAACACCGCCCACGCACCCCCGGCGACTGCGGCGCGTGTGCAGAAACCCTCGTCCGGCCGGCGGCCGGACGCCTCTTCTTTGCGTTTCACGTGAAACATGTGGACCGGCGTGCGGGGCGGGACCCACGGCATGCGGCTCAGGCGAGTGACGAACGGGTGTTTCATGTGAAACGGGCAGGGGGACTGGGCTCGCCGGGCGTTTCACTTGAAATGGGCAGGGGGACCGGGCTCGCCGTGTGTTTCACGTGAAACGGGCAAGCGGACCGGGGTCGCCGGGTGTTTCACGTCTTACGCGGGCTCGTGGGAGGCCCGGGGAGGTCGTGGGAGGCTGGGGAGTCGATCACGAGTGCGTGGGTTGCGGTGATGGCCCGGACTCGGTGGCGTGCGTTGGGCGGGACGACGATCGCGCCTCCGGTGATGAGGCCGTGGTCCTTGTCGTCGATCCAGATCTTCAACTCGCCGTCGAGGACGGTCCAGTCCTCTTCCTCGGGGTGATGATGTTCGTGAACGTCGGGAGCGCCCGCGGAGATGCGGTACTCGACGAGGGTTCATGTGCTGTCGTGAACCGCGCGGCCCTTCCATCCCTGGGCCGGCTCGATCTCGATTGCGGTCGGCGAGTCAAAGCAGGACATGGCGGCAGGCTAACGCCCGTCGCAGGTGTTTCACGTTTTACATCGGCCGCTGCTTGATCGGCCGCGTGCGGCATATTCCTCGCTGATGGCCGCGGATCCGACACTCACGAGCTACGTCGAGCGATGGCATCTGCCCACGGCCGCCGCGGGCCAGCTCGCGGAGCTGGCCGACCTGGTGGCGGTGGATGAGGGAGCGCCGACGACCGTGCGCGATCCCCAGCGGATCCTTGAGGACCATCTCGCCGACTCGTTGGTGGCCCTGGAGCTCGACCACGTCAACTGGGATGGCCGGATCGCCGATCTGGGCGCGGGTGCCGGCTTCCCCGGCCTGCCGCTGGCGATCGCGCACCCTGAGGCCTCGGTGGCCCTCGTCGAGTCGAACACCCGCAAGTGCGATTTTCTTCGCGGTGCTGTCCGGCGACTCGGCTTGGAGAACGCCGAGATCGTCCGTGAGCGGGCCGAGCAATGGCGCGAGGGCGTCAACAGCTGCGACGTCGTCGTCGCCCGCGCACTCGCGGCGCTGCCCGTGGTCGCGGAGTACGCGGCACCGCTGCTGCGAACCGGTGGGACGCTGGTGGCATGGCGCGGCCGCCGCGATCCGGTCGACGAGACGATGGGCGCAATCGCGGCTGTGGAGCTCGGCCTGGAACCGCTGGACCCGATCGCGGTCTCCCCGTATCCGGAGGCGCTGCACCGGCACCTCCACGTGATGGTCAAGGTCGGCCCGACGCCCCCGCGCTTCCCTCGCCGGCCCGGGGTCGCCCGCAAGCATCCGCTGGGCCGCGCCGTCTGAGACCCGCCGGCTACCGGGCCTGACGCCGAGGCCGTCCGCATCGGCCATGCGCGCCGCACCACCTCGCGTCGTGCAGCCGCCGCTTCGGTGCAACCGCGCGTGCAGGGCGGCCGCCGCCCGCCCTAGCATCATCTTCCCTATGGGCACGGTGTACGCGATCGCCAACCAGAAGGGTGGCGTGGGTAAGACGACAACGGCGGTCAACCTCGCGGCGTGCGTCGCCGAGGCCGGCTACGAGTCACTGCTCATCGACATCGATGCCCAGGCGAACGCGACCCTCGGGCTGGGCGTCGACAAGCGCACCTCGCCGAACGTGTACGACGCGCTGGTCGGCGACATCCCGCTGGAGGACGCGATTCACCCCACGGCGATCGAGCACCTGTCGATCGTGCCCGCCGGGCCCGACCTGGCCGGCGCCAACGTCGAGCTCCCCCGCATCGCCGGCTCGGAGAACCGGTTGCGCGAGGCCCTGCGGCCGCTCCGGGATCGCTTCGCGTTCACGCTGCTCGACTGCCCGCCGTCGCTCGGGCCGCTGACCGTCAACGCGCTCGTCGCCGCCGACCGCGTGATCGTGCCGGTTCAGGCCGAGTACTTCGCGCTCGAGGGGCTCGCAGGGCTGCTCGACACCCTGTCGCTCGTGCAGCGAGAGCTGAATCCCCGCCTCACCATCGCCGGGATGCTGCTGACGATGCACGACGGCCGCACTCGCCTTGCCCAGGAGGTCGAGAGCGAGGTCCGCACCCACTTCCCCAAGCTCGTGTTCGACACGGTCATCCCGCGCAACGTGCGCGTCGGCGAGGCGCCGAGCTTCGGCCAGCCGGTGATCCACTTCGATCCTCACTGCGCCGGCGCCGAGGCGTATTTCGAACTGGCCAAGGAGGTCGCAGCCCGTGGCTGAGCGCACGCGCGGGATGGGACGCGGCCTGGCCGCCATCCTGGCCGTCACCGATGACGAGGACGGCGGCCGGCCGGAGCTGCGCGAGATCCCGACCGAGCTGGTCTCCCCGAATCCACACCAGCCGCGCAAGGACTTCGACGAGGAATCGATCGTCGCTCTCGCGGAGTCGATCAAGGCCCAGGGCATCCTGCAACCGGTCCTCGTCCGTCCGATCCCAGGCGGCACCTATGAGCTGGTCGCCGGCGAGCGGCGCTGGCGAGCGGCGAAGCTCGCCGAGATGGACATGATCCCCGCGCTGGTGCGCCCGCACGACGACGCGGCGTCGCTCGAGGTCGCGCTGGTGGAGAACATGGCGCGCGAGGACCTCAACCCGATCGAGGAGGCCCGCGCCTGCGCCGCCCTCACGGAGGAACTGGGCCTCACCCGCGAACAGGTCGGCCAGCGCGTCGGACGTCACCGCGTCGCGGTCTCCAACCTCGTCCGCCTGCTCGACCTCCCCGACGAAGCGCTCGAGCTGATCGAGTCACGCAAGCTGTCCGAGGGCCACGGCCGCGCGCTGCTCACGGCGTCGGGCAATGACGAGCGCAGACGCCTGGCTCGGGATGCCGTCGCCGGCGGATGGTCGGTCCGTGAGCTGGAGGCCCGGGCACGCGGCGATCGCCCCGCGGCCCGGAGCGTTCGCCACCGCACGACCACTGCGCTGCACCCCGACCAGGAGGACGCGATCGTGCGGATCAACGACTCGCTCGCCACCGCGCTGGGCCGGGATGTGGAGGTGACCGCGACAGCGGGCGGCTACCGGGCACACCTCAGCTTCGACTCGCTCGAGGAGGCGCTCGATCTCGCCGACCGGCTGGGCCGGCGCCCGTCCCGGTGACGTGGCGGGCGCCTGATCGCCCGCGATAGACTCGGCGACCCCGGGCGATTAGCTCAGTCGGTTAGAGCGCTTCTCTGATAAGGAAGAGGTCCCAGGTTCGAGTCCTGGATCGCCCACTCACAGAGCGCCTGGTCGCCGGCGGTCAGGCCGGCGGTCCCGCCTCGATCACGGCCCGGGCCCGGTCCAGCGGCCTGAACCAGTTCATGAGGCGCAGCCACCACGTCGCGCCCGCCTGCTCCCACTCCGCCGCGTTGTCGGTGCCGAGCGCGACGAGCTCATAGCCGTCCATGGCGCCGTCGCGATGGCGTGCGATCTCGGCCATCAGCTCCCCGCCCTGGGACGGCGCCAGTCCCACCGGAAACACGCCGTCGCATCCCGCCGCGCGCCGCACCGGGCGGCCACGGGGGCGCTCGGTGGCCGCCCAGACCGGCAGGTGCGCCTGTGCCGGGGTGGGCAGGAAGGTCACGCCGTCAAGGTGATGGTGGGGACCGGTGTGCGTGACCGGTTCCCCGGTCCATGCCGCGCGCACGATCGCCAAACCCTCATCGAGCAGGTCCCCGCGCACGCGCGGATCAGATTCCTCCCCGAAGTCCTGGAACTCTGGCCCCACCGAGATCCCCAAGCCGACGCCGAACACCATCCGCCCGCCGCTGAGATGGTCGAGGGTCACCACCTCGCGGGCGACGTTCCAGGGGCGGCGGCGCGCCAGCGGCGTCACCAGCGCGCCGATCCTCACCGATGAGGTGGCGACTGCGACCGCGGTCAGCATGACCCACGGGTCGGCCATCGGAAGCACGCCCTCAGGCCGGGCGTTGTGATCGCACAGGAAGACGCCGTCCCAGCCGGAGCGTTCGGCCAGCGCCGCCAGCTCAGCCGCAGCGGCGACATCCGCGTACGAGCCGAAGTTGGGCAGGTAGACGCCGTACTTCATCGTCACAGGTGCTTGCGGATGAGGAGCATCTCGGCACCAGCATGCAGCACCCGATCGTTGCTGACCATGACGACGCCGCCGCACGCGTCACGGAGCTGGCGATCGAGGCTGTACGGGGTATCAAGGCGGTACCCCGCGATTCCACAGATCTCGAGTGCTGCCAGCGCGGTGCTCACCGCCCCCTCCGAGGTGGCGACCTTCAGGTTGCGCAGCGCGGCGAGCAGCTCCGGATCCTCCATCATGTTGGCCCGGCGGGCCGTTTCCACGCGCTGGCATGCGGTGCTCCACACGGCGCGCACCTGATCCAGCCCAACGCTGAGCTCGGCGAGCCTGAGCGCAGATTTGGGGGTCGTGCCGATCGCGCGTCGCGCAGCGGCGCGCACGTAGGCGTGCGCCTTTGCCGCAGCGGCCTCCGCCAATCCGACCCAGACCGAGCTGAGCAGCAGGAGCGTGTGATGCACCCCGCCGGAGTTCGCGATGTCCGCGAACGGGACCGGGTAGATCAGGCCGGGGTCGATGTCGGCGACGATGCGGAAACTGCGGCTGCAGGTTCCCCGCAGGCCGATCGAATTCCACTCGGACAGCGGCTCAAGCTGAAAGCTTCCCCGGCAGATCGCCTGCACCTGGTCGGTGCCCTCGCTGTCGGGTGACCGCCGAGCACACGCGAAGATCAGGTCGGCGTGCTCGCCGAACGAGATCGCAAGCGCCTCCTTGGTGAGCGTCGAGCGCCCGTCGGACGATTCGATCGCGCACAGGCTGCGCCCGACATCTCCACCGAGCCCGACCTCGCTGTTCCCGTTTGCGCAGAGCAACTGGTCGGAGGCGATCTCTCGCAGCAGATCCCGCAGCGAGTCGGTCGACCCGTAGCGAACGAGGTTCGCGACGTCGATGCTGTGCATGGCAAGCGCGAGTGCGCTCGCCGAGCAGTGAAATGCGATCGTCCGCACCGCATCCGCGACCTCGGCAACCGTCGCTCCCATGCCTCCCAGCTCGCGAGGCACGATCGCCGACAGCAGCCGCTGCTCCTTGAGTGCCGCAACGGCTTCGTGGGGAAAGCGGGCGTCGCGGTCGACTTCGCCGGCGGCTGACTCCGCGATCTCCGCGGCATAGCGCACCGCGGCGTTGAACGACTCACTCGCGGGCGCTGCGGGTACGGCCTTGTCTGGTCCCATGCCGTGGATCATCGTCAACGCTTGATGAGATCTTGAGTGTTCCCCAGTGGTTCACTGGACATGGCCGCCACCGCCATGAGCGACCGGCTCGTCCACCACGCCAAGTTCTCTCCCTCGAAGGCAAAAGCTACCGCCTACGAGGCAAAGAAGACGCCCGCCCCACCCGCGCCGGGCAACTCCCCTAACCGGACGCCGCGCGAAAACTGACCGCCCTCGATGGTCGGAGGTCATCGACTCCGTGCTGGCGAACATCACCGAGCGCCCGGCGTCGTGGCGCCGCGGCGGCCGGCCCCGCCCGCCGACCGCTCAAGTTTCTCTCACTCCGGCCGAGAACCCCGGTGCATCGGGCCAGGGGGCTGACCCGCCCCACATACAACCTCTGATCGGGGTCCCGGCTTACCGGCGGCCACCGTGATCAAGGAGTGCATCGGATGGCAGTCACCACGCCGTCTGCGATTTCTCAGACCGAATACGGGCATGCCGGCGACGACCGGGCGTTCGACGCGCCCGGGGGCGGCGTCAAGCTCCTGTACGGCGTCCTGCTCGCGGGCCTGTTCGCATACTGCGTCGATCTCGTGATGGGCGGCCCCAATGGGTCGTATCCCGACTGGCTTGCCGGCTGGGGGATCGACGCGTTCGAGTTGATCGCCGGCCTGATGGTCGTGGCGCGCGGCATCCAGCGTCCGCGCGACCGACGGTATGCGCTGCTGCTCGGCGCGGCTTGCTGCGCGTGGGCGATCGGCGACTTCGCGATGACCGCGGAGACCCTGAACGGGGCGACGCCCGCCACGATCAGCCTGGCCAACTATCTCTGGGCCGGCTTCTACCCGCTGGCGTACGTGTCGGTGATGGTCCTGATGCAGCGCGATGTGAAGAAGCTGACCGCGGCCAACTACCTCGACGGTGTCGTTGCCGCGCTGGTCACTTCGGCCGCGCTCGTCGCATTCGGGTTCCACAGCATCGCCACCGCTTCCGGACAGGGCACCGAGGGCGCGGCCGTGAACCTCGTCTACCCAGTCGGTGACCTCCTGCTCGCCGGCCTGACCCTGCTCGGCGTGCTGATCCTTCCCGCCGGCCGGCGGACCCGCTGGCTGCTGATCACCTTCGGCGGCGCGATCAATGCGGCCGGCGATATCGCCGCTCTGTTCAACGGCCTGGTGGCGACCGACATCGGCTGGTTCTTCAACGTGATCGCGTGGCCGGCTTCGCTGCTGGCGATCTCGATCGCGGTGTGGCTGGCGCCCGAGCCCGGCGTCCCCGTCCAGGACAACACCGCCTCCGGGTTCCGGATCCCCACGGTCGCCTCGGTGCTGGCGATCTGCATCCTGTTCGCGGGCTCTCTCACCCATGCCAGTGCAGTCGCCATCGGCTTCGCCTCCGCCACCCTGGTCGCGGCCGGGGCGCGGTTCGGCCTGGCGCTCCGGCGCCTGAACCAGCTCACCGAGGAGCGCCATCAGGAGCTTCAGAGCTCCGCGGACCTCGAGCGCCAGTCCAAGCAGGCGCTGCAGTTGGCGGTCCGCCACTACGCCGAGTTCGCCGCCCGCGTCGCCGAGGGCGACCTCACCGCGACGGTCGCCGGCGAGCAGCAGGACCTCCGCGAGCTGTCGGAGAGCCTCAACACGATGGTCGGCGGCCTGGCCGAGATCTCCAGCGAGATCCAGACGGGCGTGCAGGAGATCGGCGCATCGACCGAAGAGATCCTCAGCGTCGTCAGCCGGCACACCGACAGCGCCGGACAGCAGTCGGCCGCCATCACCCAGACCTCGGCCACCGTCAACGAGCTGCGCGCCGCCGCGGACGCCACCGCCAAGCGCGCCCGTGAGGTCGCCGAGCGCGCCGGGGACTCCGTTCGCGTCTCAGATCAGGGAACCGCCGCGGTGGCCGCGATCGCCGACGCGATGCAGGACATCCGCGCCCGGGTCGAGGGCATCGCTCAGGAGATCCTCACCCTCTCGGGGCGCGCCCAGCAGATCGGTGTCATCACCGAGACGGTCAACGAGCTGGCCGACCGCTCCAACCTGCTCGCCCTCAACGCGACGATCGAGGCTGCGCGCGCCGGCGACGCCGGCAAGGGCTTCGCCGTGGTCGCCGACCAGGTGCGCGACCTCGCCGATCAGTCCAAGCAGGCGACCTCCAAGGTCGAGATGATCCTGCAGGAGGTCAAGGAGGCGACCGCGGCCGCCGTCGCCGCCAGCGAGGCGGGCGCCCAGGTCGTCGAGCAGGGGCTGCAGCTCACGTCCGACGCCGACGAGGGGATCCGCGGCCTCACCGACATCATCCGCTCCGCGTCCGACGCGGCGGAGGAGATCGCCGCATCCGCGCATCAGCAGAGCATCGGCATGGACGAGATCGCGGGCTCGATGACCAACATCGAGACCGGCACCGCGCAGTTCCTCGACGGTGCCCAGGCATCGCAGGTGGCGGCGACCTCGCTCAACGATCTCGCAGCCAAGCTCGCGGCGCTCACCGAGCGCTACAGAGTCGCCTGAGCCCGATCTGAGCCCGATCCGAGCCCGATCCGGCCGCTCAGCGGTCGGTGGGCGGTGCGGTCGAGCTGCGCACGATCAGGTGGGTCGGCAGGATGTGGCTCTGGGGGTACCGCGTCCCGCGGGCGAGCCCCTCGAGCAGCCGCTCAGCCGCGATGCGGCCCTTCTCATGCTCGGGCTGGTAGACCGTGGTCAACCCCTCAGGCTCGCCGGCGCACCCGTCGAACCCGACGACCGACACGTCGCCGGGCACGCTCAGTCCCCGCTCCAGCGCGGCCTGGCGGGCCCCGAGCGCCAGCAGATCACTGAACGCGAATATGGCCGTCGTCTCCGGGGCGCGCTCCAGCAGCTCGTGAGCGCCCTGGCGACCCGCTGCGATCGAGCTGGCCGCGCACTCCTCGACGAGGACCCGCTCCCACTTCAGGCCGGCGGCGGCCATTGCGTCGGCGCAGCCGGCGAGCCGCTCCCGGGCGACCGCGGCCGTCGCCCCACGCCGCTCGTTCTCGCCGACCAACCCGACGTGACCATGGCCGGTGAGCCGGAAGCTGAGCACCGCCGGGCAGCGGTGACCGAGCCCCAGCAGGTGAGCCATCGCCGTCTCCGCCGCGCCTCGGTCGTCGATGCCCACGAAGTCCACCTCGGTGAGACGCGGGGAGTCGACCACGACCGCCGGCAGCGGCCGGGCGATCGCCAGCTTCAGCCGGGTGTCGTCGTCATGGAGCGAGTGCAGGATGAATCCGTCGACCGCGGCACCCCGGATCGAGTTTCCGTGCGCGGGCAGATCGGCGGACCCGGGAACGAACATGAGCGCGAACTGCTCATCGGCAGCGCGCGCCGCCAGCCCCTGGAGCATCGTGACCGCCGTCGGATCGTCGAACGGATAGGGCAGTGGCTCGGAGAACACGACGCCCAGCGCACCGGTCCGTCCGCGGCGCAGGTTGCGCGCGATCGGGTCCGGCCCGGCGTAGCCCACGGCCTCGGCGGTCTTCAGGATCTGCTCCCGCAGCGCCGGAGAGAGCTGGTCAGGGCGGTTGTAGGCGTTCGAGACGGTGCTGGGAGAGACGCCGAGCACCTTGGCGATCGCGACGATTCCGGACCGTCTTGAACGTGAGCCCGGTCGTCTGACTCCATCGCTTGACACCCTCCGACGATTCTACTAGAACCGCACGTTCTGAAACGTTGCAGAAATGCGCGACGCGAAGGAGTGAGGTTGTGGAACAGAGTCACTCGACGGTCGAGATCGAGCCCGTCCAGGAGCGGGCGCGCGGCGGCGCGCATTGGTGGCGCGGGGCGTCGATCTACCAGGTCTACCTGCGGAGCTTCGCCGACGGCAACGGCGACGGAGTCGGCGACATCGCCGGTCTGCGTTCGCGCTTGGAGTACCTGGCTGCGCTGGGCGTCGACGCCCTGTGGATCAACCCCTGGTACCGATCGCCGATGGCCGACGGTGGCTACGACGTGGCGGACTATCGAGACATCGACCCGCTGTTCGGAACGCTCGCCGACGCCGAGGAGCTGATCGCCGCCTGCCACGAGCACGGCATACGGGTGATCGCCGACATCGTCCCCAATCACACCTCCGACGAGCACGACTGGTTCAAGGCGGCTCTGGCGTCCCCGCCGGGGTCGCGCGAGCGAGCCCGCTTCTGGTTTCGCCCGGGCCGTGGCGAGCACGGAGAGCTGCCGCCCAATGACTGGCGCTCGCGGTTCGGTGGCCCGGCCTGGACCCGGGTACAGGAGGCCGACGGCTCGCCAGGCGAGTGGTACCTGCACCTGTTCACCCCCGAGCAGCCCGATCTCAACTGGGAGAACCCCGAGGTCGCGGCGGAGTTCGACTCGATCCTGCGCTTCTGGATGGACCGCGGGATCGACGGGTTCCGGATCGACGTCGCGCACGGCCTCGCCAAGGACCCGGCGCTGCCCGATCTCGGCGCTCGGGCCGACGACTCCGAGCGGTTCGGCCGGCCGGACACGCTCGGTCACCCGCACTGGGACCGTGACGCGGTGCACGAGGTCTTCCGGCGCTGGCGCCGTGTGGCCGACGAATACCCCGGAGACCGCATGTTCGTGGCGGAGGCATGGGTCACCGGCCTCGATCGGCTCGCGCTCTACGTCCGGCCTGACGAGCTGCAGACCGCCTTCAACTTCGAGTTCCTGATGGCGCCCTGGAAGGGTCCGGAGCTTCGCGAGGTGATCGACGACACCGTGCGCACCCTCGGCTCGGTCGGGGCACCCGCGACCTGGGTGCTCTCCAATCACGACGTGCCTCGGCACGCCACCCGATACGCCGCCGCAGACGGCGGCGGCGGCCGGTGGCGCGGCGAGTCGGCCACCGGCCCCGACGACCTCGCGCGCGGCCTGCGCCGCGCCCGCGCCGCCGCGCTGCTCACGCTTGCCCTGCCGGGCGGCGTGTACATCTACCAGGGCGACGAGCTCGGACTGTGGGAGGTCGAGGACATCCCTGCCGACCACATGCAGGACCCGACGTTCGCCAACACCGGCCGTACCCGCGACGGCGCACGGGTGCCGCTGCCATGGTCGGGCGAGGCGCCGCCGTTCGGCTTCAGTCCGCCCGCTGCGAACGCGGAGCCGTGGCTTCCCCAACCCATCGCGTGGCGGGAGATCACCGCCACACGACAGCAGGGAGACCCGGCGTCGACGCTGGAGCTCTACCGGGCGGCGCTGCGGATCCGGCATGGCCATCCTGCGCTCGGTGACGGAACCCTCGCCTGGGACGAGGCGGCGCCCGCCGACGTCCTGTCGTTCACGCGCGAGCCCGGCTTCCGGTGCGTGGTCAACCTCTCGCCGGAACCGGTGATGCTGCCGCCGGGCGAGCGGGTGCTGGTGAGCAGCGCCCCGGTCGGGTCGGCTGGCGCGCTCGATCCGGACGCCGCCGCCTGGCTCGCGACAAAAACGCCTGAGCGCGACTGACGAAGACGCCAAATGGGTACACACACAACCGTCCTTGACAAACAGTCGACGGTGTTCTAGAACGTTTCAGTCTGAAACGTTCCAGTCAGGAACGGGCCGGGAGGGAGAGAGGAGAGCTGTGCAGGATCCAAACCGCGCGGCGCATGCCGCGTCAATAGCGACTTCAGCGCGGAGGCTGCCCCCGCCCGCGCCCAACGTGAAAGTCGAGACACAAGTGTCCGCAGACACCGCACTTCAGCGGCATCCCGTTCACCGTCGATCAGTGCGCCGCGCCGTGGCGCTGCTGGCCACCACCGGATTGGCGGTGGGCGTCGCCGCCTGCGGATCCAGCTCTGGCGGCTCGTCCGGCTCAGGCGGGTCGACCACCTCCAAGGCGAAGCTCTCGTCGACGGGCGCCAAGGCGCCCGGGAACCCCACCTCCGGGACGATCAACTGGTGGGCGAGCCCGATTACGACCAGCGGCCCCGACGTCCGCAAGGTCTGGATCGCGGCGTTTGAGAAGGCCTATCCGAATATCCACATCCACCTGATCAGCGCTCCGACCAACACCGATACGAACCGCGCGACCCTGACCACGCAGATCTCGGGCGGCAGCGGCCCCGACGTGTTCATGGGCGACGTCATCTGGCCGGCGCAGTTCGGCGCCCACCAGCTCGCGGTTCCGCTCAGCAAGTACCTGCCCAAGAGCTACTGGTCGAACTTTGCGTCCGGTCTGGTCGCCGGAGCGACGTACAAGGGCCAGGTGTACGGGGCCCCGCTGTTCGAGGACCAGGGCTTCCTCTACTACCGCAAGGACCTGCTGGCCAAGGATCACCTGCCGGTCCCCAAGACCTGGGAGCAGCTCGTCTCGGACTCCAAGACGATGCAGAGCAAGCATCAGATCAAGTACGGCTACGTGTTCCAGGGCGCCGACTACGAGGGGGCGACCTGTAACTTCGCCGAGTTCCTCGCCGACGCCGGCGGAAGCGTGCTGAACTCCAGTGACACGAAGGCCGTCCTCGGAAATCCAGCGGTCAAGGCCCTCACCTTCGAGCACTCGCTCGTCTCCCAGGGCATCAGCCCGAAGGGCGAGTCGACGTTCCAGGAGGCGCAGTCGCTCGACGAGTTCACCACCGGCCAGGCGGCGTTCCTGCGCAACTGGGACTACGCCTACTCGGCCTCCAACGCCAAGGGCTCGAAGATCATCGGCAAGGTCGGCGTCGCGCCGATGCCGACGTTCAGCGGCCAGTCGACCCCGGGATACTCCAACATCGGTGGCTGGAACCTGTACGTCAACCCGCACAGCAAGAACCTCGCGGCCGACCTCACCTTCATCAAGTGGATGACGGGCAAGCAGGCGCAGACGATCCAGGCCACCAAGTTCTCGCAGATCCCGACGATCAACTCGGTGCGTACCGACAAGGCCGTTATCAAGGGCAACGCCAACCTGCTGGTCGTTCCGAAGACCCGCCTGGTCCCGCGTCCCGCGCAGACTCCGAACTACTCGCAGGTCAGCCAGGCGATCTATCAGGGAGTCAGCTCGGCGCTCGCCGGCCAGTCGTCGCCTTCGGCGGCGGTGAGCAAGATGACCTCGTCGATCAACACCGCGCTCGGCGGAGGCGGCCTGTAGCCAACCCACCCGTGCCGCCCGCGGGAGTGACTCTCTCCTCTCCACTTCCGCGGGTGGCCGGACCCTCACATCTTCCTTCAAGGAGCAACTGACGCCATGGCGACCACCGTCACAGCCGTGCCGCCCTCCGGCGGCGGCGCGGCGGGCGCGTCCGAGGTTGTGGGACGCCCCGATGCACACCGCAAGCGAATGGCGCGGCTGGGGTGGATGTTCACCTCTCCCGCCCTGCTGTTCATCGGGTTGGTCACACTGTTCCCGATCGGGTTCTCGGTGTTGCTCAGCTTCGAGAACGTCAACGTCACTGCAAACGGGTTCTCGCTGCAGGGGCTGACCACGGCCAACTACTCGCTGGTGCTGAGTAACACGACCTGGCACTACGCGATCGCCTTCACCCTGCTGTACACGCTCGTGACGGTGATTGTGGAGGTGGTCATCGGCACGCTGATCGCCCTCGTGCTCGAGCGAATGGTCGCGGGGCGCGGTTGGATGATGGCGTTGCTGCTGATCCCATGGTCGCTGGTCACCGTCATCTCGGCGCAGTTGTGGTACTACATCTACGATCCGACGTACGGGATCGCCGATGGCATCCTCAACGCGCTGGGGCTCGGCAATCCGGTCATCCTGGGCAGCAACACGTCCGCGATCATCGCCCTGATGATCGCGGATATCTGGAAGACCACTCCGTTCGTCGCGATCATCGTGCTGGCCGGTCTCGTAATGCTGCCGGGGGAGATCTACGAGGCCGCCGAGGTCGACGGCGCCACCGGCTGGACGACGTTCTGGAGGATCACATTCCCGCTGCTGCGACCAACGATCGCGCTCGCCGTGCTGTTCCGCGTCCTGCAGGCGTTCGGCCTGTTCGACCTGCCGTTCGTGCTCACCCAAGGCGGGCCGGGAACGGCCACGACCTCGTTGGCGGTGCTCGGGTACAACGCGATCTTCAGGGATTACAAGTACGGAGCGGGTGCCGCGGTCGCCACGACCACCGCGGTCCTCGTGGTGCTGGGATGCTTCGCGTTCCTGAAGGTGTTCAGGTCACAGGTCGGAGAGGAGGAGGTCGGATGAGGACCCGCAAGCGCCAGGGGTGGCATCGTTACATCAACGGGGTCACGGTGGGCGTCACCCTCACCGTCCTGTTCGTCACCCTGCCCCTGCTGTGGATGATCTCGTCGAGCTTCAAGGGACCGGGGGGCATTGGGTCCTCGAGCGTGCTCCCGAAGAACGTATCGACCATCAATTACTCCTCGGCATTCCAGCACAACGGATTCGGGCACTACATCCTCAACTCGCTGATCGTTGCCGTCATCGCCACGGCGCTTGTGCTCTTCTTCGCGACAATGGCCGGGTACGCGCTCGGCCGGCTGCCGATGCGGGCAAAGGTGCCGGTGATGGTCACGCTGCTGATGATCTCGGTGTTCCCGGCGATCGCCGTGATCGAGCCGCTGTTCCTGATTATGAAGAACCTCGGGTGGCTGAACAGCTACCAGGCCCTGATCGTGCCCTACACCGCGTTCAACCTCCCGTTCGCCACATGGATCCTGCGCAACTACATGCTCGGGATTCCCAAGGAGATGGAGGAGACCGCGCGCATCGACGGCGCCGGCCCGATCACCACGCTATGGAAGATCATCATTCCCCAGGCCCGGCCGGGGCTGTTCACCGCGGGGATCTTCACCTTCACCGCGTGCTGGACGGAGTTCCTCATGGCGATCTCGTTCAACAGTGACAACTCCTACCGGACGATCCCGGTCGGCATCGCTCTCTTCGGATCGCAGTTCACGATCCCGTTCGGGACGATCTTCGCCGGCAGCACGGCGGCGGCGGTGCCGATCGCCGTCCTCGTCCTGGTGTTCCGCAAGTCGGTCGTTTCGGGTCTGACCGCCGGAGCGGTGAAGGGATGACCGGACTCAACATCATCTATCACGACGTTCAGGGAGCGGGTGCAATCCGATGACGGCGGTCGAGCTGGAGCAGGTGAAGAAGGTGTACCCCAACGGGTACGAGGCGGTGCACGGGGTCGACCTCTCGATCAAAGAGGGCGAGCTGATGGTGCTCGTCGGCCCGTCGGGGTGCGGCAAGACGACAATCCTGCGGATGATCGCCGGGCTGGAGGACATCAGCGGTGGAGAGCTCCGGTTCGGGGACAAGGTCGTCAACGACCTCGGGCCCAAGGAGCGGGACATCGCGATGGTGTTCCAGAACTATGCGCTGTATCCGCACATGACTGTCGGCCAGAACATCGGCTTCGCCCTCACCCAGCGCAAGATGCCCAAGGAGGAGATCGCCACGAAGGTCGCCGAGGCGGCGAAGATCCTCGGCCTCACCGACTGGCTTGACCGCAAGCCGGCGCAGCTGTCGGGCGGCCAGCGCCAGCGGGTGGCGATGGGCCGCGCGATCGTGCGCAACCCATCCGTGTTCCTGATGGACGAGCCGCTGTCGAACCTTGACGCAAAGCTCAGGGTGCAGATGCGCGCCGAGGTCTCGACCATCCAGCGGACGGTCGGGGTGGCGACGGTCTACGTCACCCACGACCAGATCGAGGCGATGACGATGGGCGACCGGGTGGCCGTGCTGCGCACCGGCGATCTGCTGCAATGCGACACCCCTCAGGTGCTCTACGACCATCCCCAGAACCTGTTCGTGGCGGCGTTCATCGGCTCGCCGGCGATGAACCTGTTCGAAGCGACCCTCGGCGAGGGCACCACATCGCTGAAGCTCGGCTCGCAGACGATCTCGCTCACCGACAAGGTGCGCCAGTCCAACCCCGCGATTGCCGGGTTCGCCGGCAAGAAGGTCATCGTCGGCATCCGGCCCGAGAGCCTGCCGGCCGCCAACGGCGACGGCGCGGCGGCGACGATGGAGGGTGAGGTGAGCCTCGTGGAGGCGCTCGGCTCCGAGTTGCAGGTGCACTTCTCGATCGATGCCCAGCGGGTGGTTCCCGCCGAATCGGCCGCTGACCTGGCGCCCGAGGAGAGCGACCTGCGCAACACGGGCGCGGGCGTTGCCCGTGTCGGCCCACACGTGCCCGCCAAAGTCGGCGAGCGGATGCGGTTCGCGATCGACGAGGCCGCGATGCACTTCTTCGACCCTGAGACCGGAGACGCGATCTGGAAGTGAGCCCGGATACAGAGCACAGCTCGCCGCTCGCTCGCGTTGCCCTCGTCACGGGCGCCAGCCGCCGGTGCGCGATCGGGGCGGCGATCGCCCGTCGGCTCGTCGCCGACGGGCTGCGCGTCATGGTGCACTCCTACGAGCCTGCCGACGTCGAGATGTACGGCGAGGCGGATGCGGGGGGAGCCCAGGCGCTGGTCGCCGAGCTTGCCGCCGTGGGTGGTGACTGTGCGCTGGTCAGCTGCGACCTCGCCGATCCCGAGGCGCCCGGCGAACTGGTGGCGGCCGCCCACGAGCGGTTTGGCACTCTCGATGTGCTCGTCGCCAACCACGCTCGGGGGGTCGACATGGGCCTGGACGAGCTCACCGCCGCCGAGCTCGATCTCACGTTCGCGGTCAACACGCGCGCGACGCTCCTGCTCGTCCGTGAGCTTGCGCGCGGCCGTCTCGACGGCCCGGGGGGCCGCGTCGTGCTGTTCACCTCGGGGCAGTACCACGGAGCGATGGCCGGCGAGCTGCCCTACATCGCCTCCAAGGGCGCCCTACACCAGCTCACGCCGACGCTCGGCGCTGCCCTCGTCGTCAGGGGGATCACGGTCAACTGCATCGACCCAGGGCCCACCGACACCGGCTACGCAGACCCCGAGCGCCATCGGGAGGTCGCCGAGGCCGCCCCCGCCGGGCGTTGGGGGGAGCCCGACGACGCCGCTCGCCTCGTGTCCTGGCTGGTGAGCGAGGAGGCATCTTGGATCTCGGGCCAGGTGATCGCCTCTGACGGCGGCTGGTCGGTGCGCCCGCGCTGGGCCCCGCCCGAATGAGTCATGCGCGTCACCCTGCATCCTCAGGCCAGCGAGGCGTTCGGCCTGCTCGGACTGCCGTGGCACGAGCCGCTACAGCATTGGACTGACCGGCGGCTGATCGAGCCGCGCGATGAGGGGCTGCACCGCCACGTCGTGCGATTCGTCGAGGGTGGAGGCAGGCTGTGGGCGATCAAGGAGCTGCCCGAGCCACTCGCCGACCGTGAGTACCGGGTGCTCAGCCGCCTGGGCGAGCTCGGCATCTCATGCGTGCCGGTCTACGGCGTCGTCGCCGAACGCGCCCCGGGCGTCGAGGCCGCGCTCATCACCGGGTTCCTGGACTACTCCTCCACCTACCGAGCGGTGTTCACCGGGCCGCGCGGCCCGCACTCCCGCGACCGGCTGATCGATGCGCTCGCGCAGTTGCTGGCGCGGCTGCACCTGGCAGGGGCCTATTGGGGCGACTGCTCGCTGTCGAACACCCTCTTCCGGCTGGACGCCGGTCAGATCGCCGCCTACTTCCTCGACGCCGAGACGGCCGAGCTGCACAGCTCGCTGTCCGACGGCCAGCGGGAGACAGACCTCGACTTCGCCGCCGGCAACGTGCTCGGGGAACTGCTCGACCTGCAGGCCGGCGGGATGCTCGGCGAAGATGTCGACCCCTGGGAGGTCGTCGCCGCACTCGAGGAGGGCTACCGCGTGCTGTGGGAGGAGCTCACCGCCGACTGGCTGTTCGGCGCGACCGAGGCTCAGGACCGCCTGCGTGAGCGGTTGCAGCGGCTCAACGACCTCGGCTTCGACGTCGACGAGCTGGAACTGCTCGACGCGGGCGAGGGGAGGATGCGCCTGCGGGTGACCACGAAGATCTCCGAGCCCGGCTACCACCGCCGCCTGTTGTACCAACGGACAGGGCTGCTCACCGAGGAGAATCAAGCGCGGCGGCTGCTCAATGACATCGCGTCCTATCGGGCGTGGCTGGAACGGCAGGAGGGCCGGGAGGTCCCCGAGGTGGTGGCGACCAACCGCTGGCTGTCGGAGATCTATGACCCGGTGGTGGCGGCGATCCCGCCCGAGCTGCGCGACAAGCTGGCGCCGGCGGAGGTCTTCCATGAGGTGCTGGAGCACCGCTGGTACCTCTCGCGCGCGGCGAGCCGGGGCGTGAGCACGCCCGACGCGACCGCGGCCTACCTCGCCGAGATCCTGCCGACGGTCCCTGACGATCTCACCTCCGGCGCGGGACCGGCGGAACCGCGGCGCGGATAGCCTCATCGCCGAGCCTCGATGACGGCGATCACGCTCACGTTCGACAACCTCGGCGAGGCGACCGCGCTGCAGCGGGGGACCTGGGACCCTGCGATACCGCTCGGCGCGGATCCGTCGGTGACGGTGGCGCTGCCGCGGCTGCTCGAGGAGCTCGACCGATTCGGGCTGGCGGCGACGTTCTGCGTCGAGGCGATCAACTGCGGCCTGTATCCGGCTGCCGTGGGGGAGATCGCCGCTCGCGGCCACGAGCTCGCGATACACGGCTGGCGCCACGAGCGGTGGTCAGAGATCGAGCCCGACCGCGAGCGCGAGCTGCTGCGCCGCAGCCGAGAGGCGTTCGCCGAGCTCGGCTTGGCGCCGGTGAGGTTCCGGCCGCCCGGAGGCGCGCCTGCCGCCGCCGATCCGGAGCTGCTGGCGGAGCACGGGATCACCTGGTGGTCGCCCGCCGCGGATTCACCGCTGCCCGAGAGCCCGATCGCCACTGTGCCGTTCGACTGGGAGCTGGTCGACGCCTACCTGTTGATGGAGAGCTTCACCGAGCTGCGCGTGCAGCGCGGCGAGCAGGCGCCGCCGCTGGACCCCGCCACCGCCGGAGCGCGCCTGCGTCAGCGGATCAGCTCCGCCGGCGGCCGGCAGGTGCTCGTTCTCCATCCGTTCCTGATGCTCGACGAGGCGTGGTGGGCGGAGGTCCGCGGGCTGCTGCGGATGGCGGCGGCGGTCTCGTGAGCGCGCTTGCCGGCGATCCGCACGCGGCCACGCGGTTCGTGCGCCTGGGCCCCCACCCGGACGAGGCACGACTGGCAGCGGTGCTCATCCACGGCCGTGACCAGGACGACGAGGTCACCCGCGACCTCGCAACCCGCCTCGGGCTCGACGACGTGGCATATGTGCTGCCGGTCGCCGCACAGCGCAGCTGGTATCCGGGGCGCTACTTCGATCCGCTGGACACGCTCGAGCCGCACTTGAGCTCGGCGCTCTCAGCGATCGACCGCGCGGTCGCCGCCGCCGGCGTTCCCGGCGAGCGGCTCGTGCTCGCGGGCTTCTCCCAGGGGGCGTGTCTGGTCGCCGAGCACCTTGCCCGCCGGGGCCCGCGGCCGTTGCACGGTGCCGCGATCCTCACCGGGAGCCTGCTCGGTGCCCCGGCCGAGCGCGCCGAGCCCGTGATCGAGCCCGGCCTGCGGATGGCTTTCGCGTCCAGCCGCCATGACGACTGGATCCCGCTTCAGGATGCGCTGGACACCGCCGATCGCTTCCACCGCGCCGGCGCCGCGGTCGTCGTCACCGAGCTCGACGACCGCGTGCACCACATCAGCGACCGCGCCGTGGCGGCGCTTCGCACCCTGCTGAGCTAGGCCGCCATCGTCTCGACCGTGTCGAGCTCCTCCAGCTGATCGAGCTCGGCCCGGCGGTGCTCCCAATGCGGCGGGATGCACATATGGGTGCCGAGCTCCTCGGCGGTCTCGTCGATGAGGAACCCCCGGTCGCCCGAGTGGCAGAGCTCCAGCAGCAGGCCGCTCGGCGTACGGCAGTACATCGAGAAGAAGTAGCCGCGGTCCTTCTTCTCGGAGATGTCGGTGAATCCCAGTCCGACCAGCCAGTCCTTGATCGCCATCTGGTTGTCGTCATCGATCGCGTCGAAGGCGTGGTGGTGGATCGTGCCCTCGCCGAAGTGCCAGGTTCCCTGCGCGCGGTCGGGCTCTTCGACGAGCTCGAGCATCCGACCGTGACTTGACTCAGGCCCGAGCCGATACTGGTGGTTCGGGCCTTCTGAGGCGACGATCTCGGCGCGGACGCCCTCGCGCAGGAAGAAATCCATCTCGCCCACGGCACGGACCGACGTCGTCGTGCCGTAGGCGCCGCGGATGCCGTGCTCGGCGGGCACCGGACCGCGTTCGGGGGGTGTGCGGTTGTCGGCTGTGAGGTCGCCGACCAGCGCGTACGGGATCCCGCAGGGATGGGCGAACAGCAGCCGCTCCGCGCCGAACAGCTCGGCGCGCTCGGCGGCGATGCCGTGTCCCGAGAGGTGATCTGACCACCAACCGATGGAGTCCTGGGGAACCGCAAGGTTGATCTGCTTGGCCTGGTTGGTCCCGCGCTCGCCCATCCAGCCCGCCTGCCGGTATGGAAACGAGGTGAGCAGCGTCGAAACGTCGCCGACGTCGTTGCCGTAGTACAGGTGATAGATCGGGATCTCACCGTCGAACAGGACGGTCTTCTTCACGCTTCGCAGGCCCAGCACCCGAACGTGGAAGTCGTAGTCCTCCTGCGCCGGTCCGACGCACATCGTGAGGTGATGCGTGCCGCCGATCGTTCCGGTCTCCGCCACGTGTCCTCCTGGGGGTCGCGTGTCGCTCGTCTGCCGCACACCGCACGCGAGCGCTGATGATGGAACAGTACGGGAGCGCGCCGAGGCGGCGCGCCCGAACCTCCAGGAGACCCCCACATGCGCTTCGCATCCGTCAGCCACGAAGGCTCCCCACTGCTCGTCCGCGTCGACGGCGCCCACGCGACCCCGCTGGCCGGGGCGACCGAGCTCGGCCCGGGCACCAGCGCCGAATGGCTCGGGGCGGCCCAGCCGGCGGGTGATCCGATCCCCGTATCGGCGCTGCGCTTCCGGCCGCTGGTGCCGCAGCCGGCGAAGGTGATCTGCATAGGCCTGAACTACGTGGCGCACATCCAGGAGACCAAGCGCGAGGAGTCCGACTACCCGGTGCTGTTCCCGAAGTTCGCATCGAGCCTGGCGGGCGCCTACGACGAGCTGCCGCTGCCGCCGGAGTGCGACTCGATCGACTACGAGGGCGAGCTGACCGTCGTCATCGGGAAGGCCGGGCGACGGGTGCCCCGCGAACGAGCACTCGAGCACGTCGCGGGGTTCACGGTCGCCAACGATGTGTCGATGCGCGCCTACCAGTACAAGACCCATCAGTGGATGCAGGGCAAGGCGTGGGACGCGGTGACCCCGGTGGGGCCCGAGCTGGTGACGACCGACGAGGCGGGCGACGGCCGGGGGCTCATGCTGCGCACGACCCTCAACGGGGAGGTCGTGCAGGAGTCCTCCACGGACCTGATGATCTTCGACATCCCGACGTTGGTCGCCACGATCACCGAGTTCACGGCGCTCGAGCCGGGCGATCTGATCCTCACCGGAACCCCGTCGGGCGTCGGTGCGCGCCGCGAGCCGCCGCTGTTCCTCAAGCACGGCGACAGCCTGATCACCGAGGTCGACGGGATCGGGCGGCTGGAGAACCGGATGGTCAGCGAGCGCTGAGAAGCGCGGCGCCGGCGACGAGCGCCTCGAGCTTCGCGTAGGCCAGATCGCGGGAGAGGTACTTCATCCCGCAGTCGGGCGCGGCGACGATGTCAGTCTTGTGGGTGAGCGCGCGCCCGAGCCGCTCGGCAACGACCTCGGGCGTCTCGGGCGCGTCATCGTTGAGCGCGATCACGCCGACGATCGCCGTGATCTGAGGGAGCTGGTCGAGCACCGCGAGGTCGACGCCGGACTGGGCGGACTCGATCGAGATCTGGTCGACCGGGACGGCGGCGAGCTCGGCGAGGAAGCTGTAGGCGGGCGGGTGATCGGGCACGAACGCCGGGTAGCCGAAGCAGAGATGGATCGCGGTGGTTCCCGGTAGATCCTGGAGAGCGCGGGTGAGCGTCGGGATCGCAAGCCGCCTCGCCGCCTCGGCGCGTGACTCGAGCCAGGGCTCGTCGAGCTGCACGATGTCGGCACCGGCCGCGAACAGATCCTCGAGCTCCTCGCGCACGACCTCCGCGTAGGCGAGCGCGAGTTCGAGCTCGTCGCCGTAGTGCTCGTCGACCGCCTGCTGGGACATCGTGAACGGGCCTGGGACGGTCACCTTCACCGGCCGGCGCGTGTGCGCGCGCAGGAAGCGGAGCTCATCGACGTGCACCGGATGGCGGCGCGCGAGCGGGCCGGTCACGCGCGGCACGTAGGCGGGGGTGCCGGCGCGCGAGACGATCGTGCCCGGGTTGTCGTGATCGATCCCGTCCAGCGCGTTGGCGAACTGGTTGGAGTAACTCTCTCGTCGCATCTCACCGTCGGTGATCACCGACAGGCCGGCGCGCTCCTGGTCGGCGATGGCAATCCGCACCGCGTCGTCCTGCGCCTCGGCCAGCCAGCGCGGGTCCACCTTCCACAGCTCCCGGGCGCGGACCCGCGGGGGCAGCCGGGCGCGGAGCGCCTCGCGATCGATCAGCCATTCGGGCTGCGGATAGGAGCCAACCAGGCTGGTGGGGATCGGGGACGGGGTGACGCTCACCGCACACGAATCTGGCAGATGGCTCCGCGCTGGTACAACACGGACGATGCAACTGACCCGCCTGCGTGAGCTGTCCGTCCCTCCGGCGCTGACGATCGACGGTACGACGCACAGCTATGCGGAGGTCGCCGGCATGTGTGGCGCGCTGGCCGCGCAGCTGGAGGGGCGGCGGCGCGTGGCCTTCTGGGCGGAGAACCGCCTCGAGTCCTGCATCGCGGCGCTGGCTGCGATCGAATCGGGGGTCCAGGCGGTTGCGCTCAATCCGAAGCTCGGATCCGCCGAGCTTGCGCACATCGTCTCGGACTCCGAACCCGAGGCGCTGCTCGCCGGTCCGGCTGACTCTGGCAGCGGACCGCTCGCCGGCATCGCCCGGATCGACGTCGACACCTCGGCGCGTGGGTCGTTGCCCGATCCCCCGTCGGATCCCGAGGCGGTGGCGCTCATCATCTACACCTCGGGGACGACCGGTCCGCCGAAGGGCGTGCTGATGCCGCGCCGGGCGATCGCCTCCAACCTCGACGCGCTTGCCGACGCCTGGGACTGGACCCCGGCCGACCGGCTGGTTCACGCGCTGCCGATCTTCCACGTGCACGGTCTCGTCCTCGGCCTGGTCGGGCCACTGCGGCGCGGCGGTCAGGTGCGCCATCTCGGCCGCTTCACCGCCGAAGCGGTGGCCGGTGCGCTCGCCGGTGGGGACACGATGCTGTTCGGAGTGCCGACGATGTACCACCGGCTCGCGCAGCTGGCCGAGGACGATCCGGATGCCGCACGGGCGCTCGGCGGCGCGCGGGTCCTCGTCTCCGGCTCGGCCGCGTTGCCGGCGGCGACGTTTGAACGGATCGAGCGCGCGACCGGCCAGCGTGTGGTCGAGCGTTACGGGCTCACCGAGACGATCATGAACACCGCGGTGCGCGCGGACGGTGAGCGGCGCCCTGGCGAGGTCGGCCGCCCGCTGGCCGGCGTGGAGGTCGCGGTCCGAGCCGACGAGGCCGATGGTGGCGGGGAGGTCCCCACCGACGGCGAGACGATCGGCGAGATCCACGTGCGCGGGCCGAATCTGTTCCTCGGTTATCTGAACCGGCCTGACGCGACCGCCGAGGTCGTCCGCGACGGCTGGTTCGCCACCGGCGACCTCGCCACGCGGGCGGCGGACGGGTACCTGCGGATCGTCGGGCGCAGATCGACCGATCTGATCAAGACCGGCGGCTACAAGGTCGGGGCGGGCGAGGTGGAGAGCGCGCTGCTCGAGCACGACGCCGTCTCGGAGGCCGCGGTCACGGCAGCGCCCGACGAGGATCTCGGCGAGAGGATCGTCGCCTGGGTCGTTCCGGTTGACGGGGCCGCGCCGCCGAGCGAGCGTGAGCTGGCCGACCACGTCGCCGCCACCCTCGCGCCCCACAAGCGCCCGCGCGAGGTGCGGTTCCTGGACGAGCTGCCGCGCAACGCGATGGGCAAGGTCGTCAAGCAGCGTCTCGGCACCTGACCGTGGCCCCGGGCCGAGTCGAGGTCGACGCCCCCGCCGCGGGCGTGTGCCGCATCCGGATCGTCCACCCGGAACACCGCGGCGCGCTGTCGACGGAGGTGCTCGACGGGTTGATGCGGGCGCTTGGCGACACCCCGCCAGCTGCTCGCTGCCTCGTGATCGCCTCCAGCGGCGAGGCGTTCAGCGCGGGCTATGACCTCCGGGCACTCGGCGAGCCGGTCGACGTGGAGCTTGCGGCGCGCACGATCGCCGCTGACGACGTCGAGCTGTTCGACGCGCTCGAGCGCCAGCCGCTCCCGGTGGTGGCGGCGCTCAACGGGCCGGCGTTCGGCGGCGGCCTGGAGCTGGCGCTCGCGTGCGACCTGCGGATCGCCGGGCGCTCGGCGACCCTGGGCGCGCCGGCCGGAAAGCTCGGACTGGTGTACTCGCCGGGCGGCCTGGAGCGCCTGGCGCGCGAGCTTCCCGCGGGAGTGATGGCGGAGCTGTTCCTCGCCGGCAGGACGGTGAGCGCCGAGCGGGCCCACGCGCTCGGGCTGGTCTGCCAGGTGGTGGCCGACGCCGAGCTTGAGTCCGCGTCGGTCGCGCTCGCCGTCGAGGTGGCTTCGCTCGCTGGTGGGTCGGCGCGTGCGCACCGAGCCGCGCTCCGGGCGCTGCGAGGGGCGGCCGCCGAAATGAGTGACCAGGCGCGCCACGAGCTGTGGCGGGCTCGGCTGGACGGTCTCGCCTCAGCGGACTTCGAGGAGGGGATAGCGGCCTTTCGTGAGCACCGCGCACCACGGTTCTCGGGGATGTGACGGCCCGCGCGACGGCCACCTTGGGGATCGCCGCCGGCGCGTCAGCGCCAGATCTCGCGCAGCCCGAGCATCTGCACCAGGTTGACGAACCGATAGCCGCGCGCCTTGAGGCCGGCGACGATCTTCGGCAGCGCGGCGAGCGTCTGCTCACGCGGTCCGCCGCCGAAGTGCATCTCGGTGATCCCGCCGTTCTGGGCCTCCTGGAGCACGGTGGCGACGATGGAGTTGGTCCCGGGCAGCGCCCAGTCCCGAGGATCGATGTCCCACCCGACGGTGATCAACCCGAGGCCGCGCGCCAGCGACTCGAGCGCGGGGCTGGCGCCGCCGTACGGAGCCCGCCACAGGCAGGGCGTGAACCCGGTCGCGTGGCGGATCGCCTGGTTGGTCTGCGTGAGCTCGGTTGTCTGCTGAGCGGGGGGAAGCGTGGCCATGTTCGGGTGAGTCCAGGTGTGGTTGCCGATCATGTCGCCGTCGGCGAGCATCGCCCGCTCGACCGAGCCGGTCGGGTCGAACTGGCTGATCTGCTCCCCGATCTCGAAGAATGTCCCGGGGACACCGAGCTGCTTGAGCTCGTTGACGAAGTCGATCGCCGGAGGCTGCCACCACGGGCCGTCGTCAAAGGTGAGCGCGATCTCCCGCTGGTCCCCCGGTCCCTGGGAGACGAACGACGGTCCGGCCGGGACGCACCCGACGAGCTGGGGAGTGTGCAGCGAGGCGAGGGGCGCCCTGGCCGGGTAGGTGGCGACGCAGATGTGGCGGCGGGAGCCTCCGTCGACGGGCGCCGTGATCGGGCAGCTCGAGTGCGTCGCCTCGCTGCGCACCTGCCAGCGCACGGAGCGATACGGAAGGCCGAGCGCGACGGGGGAGAAGACCGCCCTGATCGTGTGAGCGTCCCCGGAGCGGGTCACGGTGCCGCGCAGCGGGCGCGTGCCGCCGACCCGGCCACCGTGCGAGGGCGTCTGTGCGAGTCCGAGTCGCCGGGTGGCGGCAGGTGCGCTCAGGCACACGGTCTCCTCGAGGCTCCGGGTCCGCGGCGTCAGGAGCTGGAGGCACACGCGACGCGCGCCGGACGCGATCCCACGGCGGGAGATCCCGTGCACGAGCGTGGTCGTCCACACGAGCGATCGGCCGCTCTGGACAAGCGCGGCGGACTGCACGTTCTCACGCCCGATCGGCCGGCCGTGCCGGAGCGTGGGCCAGGGCCGGGCTCGCGCCGACCGCGAGCGCGACGACGCCGATGATCAGTGAACGAATGCGCACCGGTTGCGCAGACTATTCGTTCGGGCGATCCCGGCGTCGCGCTTGGAGTCGATCTCCCTGACCGCGTCCGCGACGGCGCGCGCCCCCTCAGTGGCCGCGGTGGCAGGGTCGGGCGGGATCTCGAGCCGGACCACCCTGATGCCGGCGCCGCGCATCGACAGGATCGGCGCGAGCATCGGGTTGGGGGCGACCGGGACGATCAGCACGCCGCCGGGCTTGTCGGCGGTGACCGCGTTGGCGACCGCGATCTGAGACGAGGGGCTCCCGGTGCGCGGCGTCTGGACGGTGAGCGCGCGGTGGAGGGTGCGCGCTTCGACGCGGGCGCCGCAGACCAGCGCGTCCTGGGTGCGCCGGGCGGTGGGGGAGGTGGGCCGGGCGGTTGGGATCAGGACGAGCTGGTGGGTGTCGACGGTGCCGTAGCCCGAGCGGCCGCAGGCGGTGAGGGCGAGGGCGGCGAGGGGGATTGCTGCGGCTGCGGCGGAGGTTGCGGCGAGGCGAGGGCGGCGGTGGGGCACGGGGGAACAGTTTGGCTGGAGCGGTTGCGTGCGGGGCGAACGGTTGGTGCGGCTCTGATGCGCGCTGGCTTGCTCGTGGCGCGTCAGCGGTTACCCGGGGCGTTCGCGAGGTAGCGCACCCGTCGTCGGCCGTCACGCAGCGCCCGCGCGCTGGTGGCGTCCGTGTGGCGGTGGTGGCGCTGCTGTGACTGCCGTCGCCGTGTGCGCTACTGGGCAGTGAGGTCGAGCCCACTTCGTGTGCACGACCTCGCGCCATCTGGGACTGTTCGGGCGGTGTTTTTCACCCACTTGCGACGGGCTGCGCGTCAGGTTGGGGGATCGTGAGGCGGATCGGATCACCCACACGCGCTCGGAGGGTGCGGTGAATGTGCGAAACGTTCCGCCTCTCTCGTCAGCTGGGCATCAAACGCAACCAGGAGTTGCGTTAGATGCCCAGCTGCCCCCTGGGACACCCGCCCGAGTGGTGGGGGGCGGACGAAGTCGCCCACCTCGCGCTACCTCTCGCTGTTGACGTTGAAGCGCACCGTGAGTGTCCGGGGAGCGGAGGAGGATGGGTGGTGGCCGCGGGTATCGACCGGGCAGCATCATGAGTCGCCGACCATCCCTCGACAACGTTGTCTAAGGTGACGCCCAATGACGGCCGGGAGCGCCCTGTGAATACCGATGGGCGCGCGACGATGGTCGATGTCGCGTCGCGCGCGGGCGTGAGCCTGAAGACGGTCTCGCGGGCGATCAACGGCGAGCCCGGGGTGAGTGCGGTGACTGTGGACAAGGTGCTGGCGGCCGCCGCGGAGCTGCGGTACGCGCGCAACGACCTTGCCGCGAGCCTGCGGCAGGGCAGCCGCTCACACACGATCGGCCTGGTCACCGAGGACGTGGCCAACCCGTTCTACTCGGCGATCGCCAAGGCGGTGGAGGACGCCGCGCGTGATCGCGGATGCCTGCTGGTGACCGCGTCGGCGGGCGAGGATGCCGAGCGCGAGCGCGAGCTCGTCTCCGCGATGCTCCGCCGCCGGGTCGACGCGATCCTGATCGTGCCGGCCTCACGGGATCACCGTTACCTCGAGGCGGACGGACTGCTCGGCCGCGCCGTCTTCCTGGACCGCCCGCCCGCTCGCGTCCGCGCCGACGCGGTGCTCGTCGCCAATTCGGCCGGCGCTCAGCGCGCCGTCGAGCACCTGCTCGCTCACGGACATCGGCGGGTGGCGTTCCTCGGCGACGACCTGCGGGTCACGACCGCCCGTGAGCGTCTGGACGGCTACCGCAAGGCACTGTCCGCGGCGGGGATCGCCGAGGACGACGAGCTCGTCTCGGTCGCCAACCGCACCTCCGAGGCTGCGCGCGAGTCGCTCGCCGCGTTGCTGGCGCTTCCCACCGCTCGCCGCCCGACGGCGCTGCTGGCCGGCAACAACCGGTGCACGATCGGGGCGCTCCAGGCGCTGGGTGGGCCGCCCTCCGGCCGTCGCGGGATCGCGCTCGTCGGCTTTGACGACTTCGAGCTGGCCGACCTGCTCGGCGTCACCGTCATCCGCACCGATCCATCGCGTATCGGGCGGCTCGGGGCCGAGCTGGCGTTCGCCCGGATGGACGGCGATACGCGCCGGCCGCAGCGTCTGGTCCTGGAGGCGGAGCTGGTTGCGCGGGGGAGTGGGGAGCTGCCGCCGGGCTGAGAGTCCGGCGTGCGCCTACCCCTGGGGGAGCACGATCAGCCGATCTCCCGTGTTCAGCGCCGGGTCGTTGTCGACCCCGAGTTCGACCTTGCCGTCCCGCGCGATTCCGAGGATCAGGGTGCCCGGAGTCGAGCCCGCGGCACTCAGGGTGGGAGAACGACGTCGTGTCGCCGAGCGCGAACAGGGCCCACAGCCGCCGGTGTCGCAGTGCCGCGAGCCGTCGCGAGAGCCATGAGGAAGAGGAGCATCGGCGGCGACCGGCGAACACCGTACGTGACGGTGGAGACGGCACGCCCCCCTTGTCGGGCCTCGCGCAGGCCCTCAAACGACCCCCCGCACGGGGGGTTTGGACAGGATTGCGCCGCATTCAGCGATATCGTGCGGACTCGGATCGAGCGCCCGCGGGTGCCGTCTGAAGGGCCGTCGTCCTCGCCGTTGGCGGAATCGCGGCGACCGCCACATCCGCCCGAAGAGGGGAGATCCGATTGCGCCTGCTCGTAGCTGAAGCGACTCGTCCGCTTGAGGGGGAGATCATGATCCCCCCGTCGAAGTACCACGCCCATCGCGCGCTGATGCTCGCGGCGCTGTCGCCGGGGACGAGCACCGTCACGGCGCGCACCACCGCGCGCCACGTGAACTTCACCGTCTCGGCGCTGCGCGCGCTGGGTGCCGACATCCGCTCCAGCCGGGACAGCTGGACCGTCAATGGCAGCGAGGGCTTCTCGCCGCTCGGCGACGAGGTCTCGGTCGGCAGCTCGGGCACCACGCTCTACTTCCTCGTGGGGCTGGCCGCGCTCAGCGACCGTCCGGTGACGATCACCGGCCAGCGCTACTTCCGCCGCCGGCCGATCGGCCCGCTGCTGCGCGCGCTGCAGCGACTCGGCGTGCGAGTCGATTACGAGGGCCAGTCGCTGCCGGTCACCGTCCATCCCGGCCGTCCCAAGGGCGGGCGGGTGAGGATCGACGGCACGCTGTCGCAGTGGGTGTCGGGCCTGATCATGCTCGCGCCGTTCGCGCGTGAGACGACGACGATCGAGGTCACCGGCGAGCTCAACGAGCAGCCCTACCTGGAGCTGACGCTCGACATGATGCGCCAGTTCGGTCTCGAGGTCTCGGTCCGGGAGGACTGGCGGGAGTTCACGATCGAGCCCGGCCAGACCCCCCGCGCGGGCAACATCGTGCTGCCGCCGGACATCGGCTCGGCCGTCTTCGGCCTGGCCGCGTGCGCGCTGCACCCCTCCAAGGTGACGTTCCGCAGCCCGGTCCCGATCCACGGCCACCCCGAGCGCTCGGTGCTCGACGAGCTCGTCGGCGTCGGCGTCCCGATGCGCTTCTCCGAGGACGGCATGTCGATCTCGATCGAGCATGACGGAACGCCGCCCGTCTCGGGCAGGCTCGATTGCCGCGACATCCCGGACATGATCCCGATCCTCTCCACGCTCGCCAGCCGTGCGCGGGGGCGGACGGTGCTCTCCCACGTCGCCCACGCGCAGCTGAAGGAGTCCGACCGGGTCAACGCGATGCTCCAGCTGCGCCGGATGGGCGCCAAGGTCGAGTTCGACGGCAACGACCTGGAGTTCCAGGGCGTCAACCGCCTGCACGGCGCCGAGCTGTCCTCGTTCAACGACCACCGGATCCTGATGGCGCTCACCGTCGCCGGGTCCACCGCGTCCGGCATGACCGAGATCTCGTTCCCTCACGCCTACCGGATCTCCTATCCGGAGTTCGTCGACCACATGAATGCCCTCGGGATCCCCGCCGCGGTGACGCCGCGGGTCCCGACCGCCATCCCGTCGTGACCGGGTCGACGGCGCCCGCTCCGGGGCAGGCGCCGCCGGGGCGGTCGGGTCCGACTCACTGGTCGCTGCTCGAGGACCTCGATCGCCGGGCCGAGTGCGATCCCGACGGTCGCGCCGTGGTGTGCGTCGACGTCGACGGTCACGACCGCGCGCTCACCTGGTCCGAGCTCGTCGCCGGATCGCACCGGATCGCCGACGAGTTGCTGGAGCTCGGAGTACAGCCGGGGGACCCGGTCGCCTATCAGCTGCCCAACCGCGTCGAATTCCTCACGATCACCCTCGGCGGGCTGCGGATCGGCGCGGCCTGCATGCCGCTGATGCCGATCTTCCGCGAACGCGAGGTCGGCTTCATGCTCGCCGAGGCACGGGCCCGGGTGCTCTACGTGCCCGGCCGCTTCCGCGGCCGTGACCACGCGGCGCTCGCCGAGTCGCTGCGCCCGCAGCTCCCCGATCTCGAGCACATCATCGTGCTCGACCGCGGCGCGCAGCCGCACGAGGGCTCGCAGCTCGGCGACCGTGCCGGCGTCCGCTCGCCCGAGGAGATCGCGCAGCTGCTGTTCACGAGTGGCTCGACCGGCGACCCAAAGGGCGTGCTGCACCGCCACGACGTGCTCACCCGGGCCGCCGACGCGCACGCTGCCCACTTCGGGCTGTCCGCTGAGGACGTGATCTACATCCCCTCGCCGCTCGCCCATCAGACGGGCTTCCTCTACGGGATGTGGCTCGCCCTGCGGCTCGGCGCGACCCAGGTCGCCCAGGAGCACTGGGACGCTTCGATCGGCATGGCCGCGATCGAGCGCCACGGGGTCACCTTCACGCAGGCGGCGACGCCGTTCCTCGCGGATCTCGTGCGCATCGCTGCCGACCGGGGCACCTCGCCGGCGTCGTTGCGGATGTTCGTCGCCACCGGCGCCGCGATCCCCCGCGAGCTCGCGCACCAGGCGCGGACCGTGCTCGACGCCGAGGTCGGCGGCGGCTTCGGGACGACCGAGTCGTGCATGGGCGCGGGCTTCGTGCCGGGAGCCGACGACGAGCGGGCCTGGACGACCGACGGACGCGCGCTGGCCAACGTGCGGCTGCGGGTCGTCGACGGCCAGGGCCGGCCGCAGCCGCCGGGCGTCGAGGGCAACTTCGAGATAGAGACCGACACGCTGTTCGCCGGCTATCTGAATCGCCCGGACGCGACCGCGGAGGCGCTCAGCCCCGACGGCTGGTATCGGCCTGGCGACCTGGCGACGATCGACGAGGACGGCTATCTGCGGATCACCGGCCGGGTGCGCGATGTCATCAACCGCGGCGGCGAGAAGATCCCGGTCGCCGAAATCGAGCAGCTGCTCTACCGCCATCCCGCCGTCGCCGAGGTGGCGATCGTGGCGATGCCAGACCCGCGCCTGGGCGAACGCGCCTGCGCATTCGTCGTCCTGAATCCAGCAGCGCCCACCCCGACCCTCAGCTTCGCCGAGATGCAGGCTCACCTCGACGCCCATCACGTCACCAAGACCTACTGGCCCGAGCGCCTGGAGCTGGTCACCGAGCTTCCGCGCACGCCGTCGGGCAAGATCCAGAAGTTCGTGTTGCGCGACCGCGCGCGTGAGCTGGAACCCGACGTGCAGAGAAAGGCCACCACCGCTCCATGACGACGACCGCCCCACCCGACGCCGCCGAGCTGGCCGCGCTCACCGAGGAGATCCGCGAATACGTCCGCGGTCCGGGCGAGGCGTGGGCGGAGCGCATCGAGCGCGAGCGCGCCGTCGCGCCCGACCTCTGGCAGGAGCTCAACGACCTCGGCTATCTGCGTCTCGCTGCGCCCCCCGAGTACGGCGGCCGCGGTATCCCGTTCACGCAGTACCTGCCGCTGCTGGAGCTGTTCGCCATGTCGCACGCGGCGCTGCGCATGATCGTGCACGTCTGCAACGGCGTGTGGCGCTCGATGGACTCCCACGCATCGCAAGAGCAGCGAGAGCGGTTCGTGCTGCCGCAGATCTCCGGAGAGATCAAGATCGCGTTCACGCTCACCGAGCCCACGGCGGGCACGGGCGCCGACCTGCGTTGCAGCGTCACGCGCGAAGGCGACACGTACTACCTCTCCGGCGAGAAGCACATGATCACCTTCGGGACGATCTCGGACTACCTGCTGCTGTTCGCGCGAGTCGAGGGCACGACCGGCGCTGACGGAACGGTGGCGCTGATGGTGCCGCCGCACGGCGAGGGCATCACCACGACCGTCATGCCCGAGACGATGGGCGTGCGCGGGTCAGACCACGGCGCGTTCGTGTTCGACCGCGCGCCGGTCCCCGTCGCCAACCGCCTGGGCGAGGAAGGGGAGGGCCTCGGCGTCGCGCTCTCCGGGTTCCTCACTCCGAGCCGGATCGCGGTCGCGATGACGTGCGTGGGGTTGGCCAAGCGTGCCCTCGAGCTCGCGGTGCAGTACGCGAACACGCGTGAGACGTTCGGCAAGAAGATCGCCCAGCGCCAGGCGATCGCGTTCTCGCTGGCCGAGGCCACGACCGAGATCGAGGCAGCCCGCGCGCTCGTCATGCAGTCCGCTACGCGCTGGGAGTCGGGCGAGGACGCCAACGCCGACTCGGCGATGGCCAAGCTGTTCGCGGTCTCGATGCTCGGGCGAGTCACCGACATCGCGCTGCAGGCACACGGCGGCATCGGCTACTGGTCCTCGAGCCCGATCGAGCGGGTCTACCGCGATGCGCGTGCCCAGCGCTTCGAGGAGGGGACCAACGAGATCCAGAAGACGGTCATCGCGCGCTCACTGCTGCGGCCCTGAGTCGCCGCTGCGGAGTTGACCCTCGAACACGTCTTCCGCGCGGGCGCGATCGGCCCGCTGTCGCTCGATCACCGCATCGTGATGGGCTCGATGCACCTTGGGCTGGAGGCGGTCGACGACGACGGCCGCGCGCTCGCCGCGTTCTACGCCGAGCGCGCTCGCGGGGGCGCAGGCCTGATCGTCACCGGTGGATCGGCGGTCAGCCGCGTCGGCGCCGCCGGGCGGGGCTACTCGTTCATCAACGATGACGCGGACCGCTCACGTCTGGAGCGAGTTGCGGAGGCGGTTCACGAGGCAGGCGGGCGCGTGCTGCTGCAGCTCTTTCACGCCGGCCGCTACGCCATCCCGGAGGCGTTCGACCTGCAGCCGGTAGCGCCCTCGCCGGTGTACGCGGCGCTCGTGCGCGCCGAGCCGCGCGAGCTCACCGGCCGAGAGGTGCAGCAGACGATCGAGGACTTCGCCACCGGTGCCGCTCGGGCGCGGGAGCTCGGCTTCGACGGCGTCGAGATCATGGGCTCGGAGGGCTATCTGCTCAACCAGTTCACCGCGCCTCTCACCAACCGCCGCGACGATGAGTGGGGCGGTGACCGGGATCGACGGCTCGCGTTCCCGCTGGCGGTCACCGAGGCCGTGCGCGCCGCGATCGGTGGCGATCGCGCTGTCGTATACCGGATCTCGGCGGCCGACCTGGTCGAGGACGGCACGCCGCCCGAGGACATCGCCGAGCTTGCCGCCCGGCTGGCCGATCCTGACCCAGACCGGCCGGCGGTCGGCAGCGCGCGCGGCATCGACGCGCTGAACGTCGGCGTGGGCTGGCATGAGGCGCGCGTCCCGACCGTGCAGCAGGCCGTGCCGGAGGGGGCGTGGGTGCCGTGGGCGCATGAGCTGCGCCGGGCGGCCGCGGTGCCGGTCATCGCCTCCAATCGGGTGAACACGCTCGAGCGCGCGGATGAGGTGCTGGCATCGCGCGCGGCCGACTTCGTCTCGCTGGCGCGGCCGTTCCTCGCCGACCCGCTGATCGTCGCCAAAGGCAGTGCTGGGCATCGAAACGATGTGGGGCGTCGTTTCGATGCCCAGCACTCCGCGGTGAACGTATGCATCGCCTGCAACCAGGCATGTATCGACCGGTCGCTGTTCGACCGCCGCGTCTCGTGCATCGTCAACCCGCGCGCCGGCTTTGAGCTGGAGCTCGGCCCGGGCGTCGACCCGGACCTCGGCGGCCGGCGGATAGCGGTCGTCGGCGGGGGTCCGGCGGGGATGGAGGCGTCCAGGGCGCTCGCCGAGTGCGGGGCGCAGGTCACGCTCTACGAAGCGGGCTCGCGGCTCGGCGGTCAGTTCCGGATGGCGTGCCGGATCCCCGGCAAAGGGGACTACGGGCGGACGATCGAGTACTTCGAGTTCGAGCTGGCGCGCCTCGGCGTGGTTGTCGAGCTCGAGATGCTCCCCTCCCTGGAGATGCTGAGCGGCGCCGACGCGGTGATCCTGGCCACGGGCGTCACCGCGCGCCGCGCCGACGTCCCCGGCACCGAGCTGCCTCACGTCCACACCTACGCCGAGCTGCTCGACCCCGACGCCGATCCGGTGGCACTGGGGAACGGTGCCGCGGTCGCGATCATCGGTGCGGGCGGAATCGGCGTCGACGTCGCCCATCTGCTCAGCCACGCGGAAGACGGCGATCCACGGCAACGGTTCTACGCCGAGTACGGGCTGCGTGGCGAGGACATCCCGGAGGCCACCTTCGCCGCGCCCCGTCCGGTGACGCTGATGCGCCGAGGCCCGGGACGGGTGGGCGAGTCGATCGGGCCGACCAGCCGCTGGGTGACGGTCGGGGCCCTGCGGCGGGCGGGGGTGCAGATGCTCACCGGCGTCGTCTACGACCGGATCGACCCCGGCCGGCTCCGCATCCGCGACGCGAGCGGTGCAAGCCGCGAGATCGCCGCCGACGTCGTGATCGTCTGCGCGGGCCAGGAGCCCGACCGCAGCCTCGCGGACCCTCTGGTGGCACTCGGGGTCACGCATCTCGTCATCGGCGGCGCCGCCCGCGCCTCCGAGCTCGATGCGGAGAGGGCGTTCCGCGACGGTGCCGAGACGCCCGCCCGGGTCGCCGCGCTGCTGAGTGCGCGCTGATGTCGCCGCGGACCCCCGGCTGATAGGTTCGCGCCGTGCCCGCGACTCGCCGGGGCGTCACCGTGCCCTTCACCGGCGTTCGGCTCGCCGACCACTTCGACCTCTACCGCCGCGCCGAGGCGCTCGGCTACGACGACCTCTGGTCGGGCGAGACGCCGAACGGTCCTGACGGTTTCACCACGCTGTCGATGGCGATCGCGGTCACCGAGCGGATGCGATTGGCGACGGGCATCGTCAACCCGTTCACGCGCGGTCCCGCCGTGCTCGCGCAGACGGCGGCGACCCTCCAGGAGGCGAGCGGCGGGCGCTTCGTGCTCGGCCTCGGTGCCAGCTCGAACGTGATCGTCGATCGGTTCAACGGCCTCGAGTTCACCAAGCCGCTCTCCAAGGTCCGCGAGGCGGTGCAGCGGCTGCGCCCGGTGCTCAGCGTGCCGGCGGAGAAGGGCTACGGCGGTCTGCGCCTCGAGCGCCCGGTCACCACACCGGTGCCGATCGTGCTCGCCGCGCTGCGCGAGAAGATGCTCGGTCTCGCCGGCGAGGTGGCCGACGGCGCCTTCACGAACTTCCTGCCGATCTCCGGGCTGCCGCAGGTCCGCGCCGCCCACCGCGCGGGGGAGGCGGCGGCCGGCCGCCAGGAGGGCTCGACCGAACTCGTCTGCCGGTTCTTCATCATCCCCGGCGACCCGTCGGACGGCGCCGCGCTGGCGCGCGGCATGTTCTCCGCCTACGGCAGCGTGCCCGTCTACGCGGAGTTCTTCCGCTGGCTCGGCTGGGCCGAGCGGCTGGACCCGATGGTCGCCGCCTACGAGGCCGGAGACCGCAGAGGCGCGATGGAGCTCGCGCCCGAGGAGCTGATCCGCGAGATCTTCCTGTTCGGCGCGATCGAGGAGATCCGCGAGCGGCTGCAGGCGTTCGTCGAGGGCGGGATCACGACACCGGTGCTCACCCCGATCTGCCCGCCCGAGCAGCTCGGCGACGTGATCGAAGCCCTCGCGCCCTGAGTGTGTGTCAGGAAACCTCCGCGAGGACAGCGGCAAGGCGGGCCAGCGCCGCCGTGTAGCCGTGCTCGGGCGGCGTGGCGTATCCGATCACCAGAGCCGGCCACCCGGTCGGCCGGCCGTCGGTGAACGACTCAAGGCCCGAGAGCGCCAGTCCGCGAGACGCGGCGTGGTCGATGACGTCGGTCTCGGACGTACCGGCGGGTAGCTCGAGCAGCGCGTGCAGGCCGGCCGCGATCCCATGGACGCGCATCGTGGGCGCCTCGCGTTGGACCATGGCGAGCAGGCGGTCGCGCCGGCGCCGGTAGACGAGGCGGGCGCGGCGCACATGCCGGTCGTACGCGCCGGAGCGGATCAGGTCGGCGAGCGCGAGCTGCGCGACCACGTCCGGGCCGCCGCGCAGCAGCTGCTGGATCTTCAGCACATGTGAGTGCAGGTGGTCGGGCAGCACCAGCCACGCCATGCGCAGCCCGGGGGCGAGGCTCTTGGAGGCCGTCCCGGCGTATACGACCCGGTCGGGGGCGAGCGACTGCATCGCGCCCACCGGCTGGCGGTCGTAGCGGAACTCGCCGTCGTAATCGTCCTCCACGATCGTCCGCGCGCCGTCGGAGGCCCAGTGGATTGCGGCGCTGCGGCGGGCCGGGGCGAGCGCCACCCCGAACGGGAACTGGTGAGCCGGGGTGAGCAGGACCGCCTCGGCGGCGCCATCCGCGAGCTGATCGGTCCGCGCCCCGTCCGCGTCGATCTCGAGCGGCTGGGTGGCGAGTCCGTTGCGGGCAGCGATGCGGCGGTGGGCGTCCAGCCCGTGGCGTTCGGTGGCCAGCGTCCGTGCTCCCCGGGCGACGAGCGCCTCGCAGGTCAGCGAGAGTGCCTGCGCAAAGCCTCCACATACGATGATGCGCTCCGGCTCGGTGACGACCCCACGGGCGCGCGCCAGGTACTCCGCCAGCGCCGCGCGCAGCTCCGGGCGACCCTCCGGAGAGCCGTAGCCGAACGCGTCCGGCGGCGCGCCGGAGAGAGCACCCCGCGTCGCCGACACCCACGCCGCGCGTGGGAAGGAGGTCACGTCGGGGGATCCCGGGCGGAGGTTGTGGCGTGGGGCGGGGACAGCCTCGTCGGCCAGGTCGTCCAGCGCCGGCCCGGGTGTGGGCGGGGGCGTCGCGCCATCGGCCCGCGGCCGCGCGGCCACCCGGGTCCCGGATCCCTGCCGGGCCACCAGCCACCCCTCGGCGACCAGCTGGGCGTATGCCTCCGCGACCGTGTTGCGCGCCAGTCCGAGATCGCCGGCGAGCGCCCGGCTTGACGGCAGCCGCGTTCCCGGCGCGAGTCGTCCGTCGCGCATCGCGTCGCGCAGCGCGTCCTCCAGGCCCGCGCGCACGCGCGCCCCGAGTGGTCGGAGGTGGAGGTCGACGCCGGCAATGGCCCAACGATCTGCCATCGAATTGGACCTTACACGTGGGCCGCTCTGGGCGTACCTTGCCGTCCATGACCACCACCGACTCTCTCATCACCCCGGAGGACCCGGCCGTCCCCCGGCTCGACTTCGACACGCAGGCCGCCGGGTTCCTTCGCGCGATCTCGCACCTGCACAACGCCGCGGTCAAGGAGCTCGACGCGGCCGACATCGATCCCAAGCTCCGCGAGCTCGTCCGGCTGCGTGCCTCCCAGCTCAACGGCTGCGCGTACTGCGTCGACATGCACTCCAAGGACGCCCGCGCGATCGGCGAGACCGAGCAGCGCCTCTATGCGCTCCCGGCCTGGCACGAGACCGGCTTCTACGACGCACGCGAACGTGCGGCGCTCGCCTTCTGTGAGACGGTCGTCCAGATGAGCGAGACGCACGTCCCGCGCGCGGCCTTCGACCAGGTCGCGGCCGTCTTCAACGAGAAGGAGATAGCGGCGCTGATCTCACTGATCGTCTCGATCAACGCCTGGAACGCCGTCGGCGTCAGCACCCACAGCTGGGAGCCGGGCACCTACGAGGGCTGACGCCGTCAGGCGGCCTCTGAAATGCCGAGCGTCGTCTCGGGCGAGATGTAGGTGCCGTGGTTCTCGCCGTGGCAGATCTTGGTGATCGCGTCGCGCTCGTCGAAGTCGAATACGTGGAGGGGCAGGCCGTGATCGCGCGCGAGCACGATCGCGGTCTGGTCCATCACCCGTAGGTCACGCTCGAGCACGTCGTTGTAGCCGAGGGTGTCGTAGCGGCGCGCGTTCGGATTCATCCGCGGATCGGAGTCGTAGATCCCGTCGACCCCATGCTTGGCGAGCAGGATCGCCTCCGCGCGGGTCTCGATCGCGCGCTGGACCGAGGCGTAATCGGTCGTCACGTACGGCTGGCCGATGCCGGCGGCGAGCAGCACGATGTGCTCGCGCTCGAGATGGGAGATGGCTCGCAGGCGGATGAACGGCTCGGCGACCGACTGGATCGGCACCGCGGTCATCAGCCGCACGTCCTCCAGCCCCCGGTGCTTGAGCACGCCGCGCATCAGGATCCCGTTCATGACCGTGCCGAGCATCCCGATGTTGTCGGCCTCGGCGCGCTCGATCGACCAGTCGTCGGCGACGTTGCCACGGAAGAAGTTGCCGCCTCCGACGACGACCGCCTGCTGGATGCCGAGCACACGGGCGGCGATCAGCTGATCGGCGACATACCCGAGCGCGTGGTTGTCCAGTCCGAAATCGGAGACGCCGGCGAAGGCGCGTCCGCTCAGCTTGACGACGACCCGGCGATAGCGCAGCTTCGACACGGCCCGCAAGGCTACCGTGCCGAGCGCACCGCGGGACCCCGCCTGTCTACTGTGTGCCAAGAACACTGTGGACGCGCGACGCTGGTACTCCGAGCAGCCCAACGTCACCGGCCGCGGAATCGTGGCCGGTTACTCGGCGCGCTTCTGGGCGACGATCGTCGTGTTGGGAGCGCTGACCGGCCTCGGCGCCGCGGGCCTGCTCAAGCTGCTCCGGCTGGTCTCACACCTCGCCTACGGCTATCACCACGGCGGCTTCCTGCACGCTGCCGAGCGCGCGCCCGGGTGGCGACACTTCGTCGCGCTCGGGATTGCGTCCCTGGTCGTCGCCGGCGGGGTGCTGGTGCTCGGGCGGCTGGGCTCGAGCGGCGGGGGCACCGATGTGTCCGACGGGTTGTGGCTGCGCGGAGCGCGGCTCGACTTCCGGCGCAGCGTCGCCCGGGCGCTGGTGTCGATCGTCACGGTCGGCCTGGGCAGCTCGCTCGGCCGCGAGGGCGCACCGCAGACATGGGGCGCGGCGCTCGCCACCAAGTTCGCGGAATGGGCGGACGTCCCGACCTGGCAGCGACGGCTGCTCGTCGCCTGCGGCGCGGGCGCGGGGTTCGCCGCGGTCTACAACGTCCCGCTGGGCGGCGCCGTGTTCGCGGTCGAGGTGCTGCTCGGCTCGCTGGCGCTGCCGCTCGTGCTTCCGGCGCTGGCGACCTCAGTGGTCGCGACGGGGGTCGCGTGGCTGTTTCTGGGGACCGGGCCGTCCTACTCCTTGCCGCATTACCCCCTGCATCCGTCACAGATGATCTGGGCGGCGCTCGCCGGGCCGGTGATCGGAGTCGTCGGGGTGGTGTGGGTGCGGCTGATCCGGCGCGCGGCGCGGCTGCGCCCGACCGGTTGGGGGCGCTACGTCGCTCCCGCCGGGGCGTTCATGGCGCTCGCCGCGCTGTCGCTCGAGTACCCGCAACTGCTCGGCAATGGCAAGGGGATCGTGCAGCTCGGCGCGGTCGGCGGGTTGTCGCTCGGGCTGATGGCGGTCCTGCTGGTCCTCAAGCCGCTCGTCACCGCGGCGTGCCTCGGCTCGGGCGCGCCCGGCGGGCTGTTCACGCCGACGCTCACCATCGGGGTGCTGCTCGCGGGGATCCTGGGAACGGCCTGGGGGCACGTCTGGCCGGGCGCGAGCCTCGGCAGCTACGCGGTGATCGGCGGTGGCGCGTTCCTCGCCGCGTCCATGCAGGGGCCGCTGTCGGGCGTGGTGCTCGTCCTCGAGCTGACCCGCAACTTCGACACGCTGATGGCGCCGACGCTGCTCGCGGTGACCGAGGCGACGGTGATCGCCCGCCGGCTCGGAGCGCCCTCGATCTACTCGGCGCGACTGCGGCCCGCAGCCGACCGGCCGGGGGCCAACGCGCTCGCCCAGGAGGCGCTTGCGACCCTCGACCGTCCCGACGCGATCCCCGACGAGGGCCTCGAGGGGAACGAGGGGGTCTCGGTCGACCCGGGTGAGGCGGCCGCGGGAGACCTGGGAGGGGCTAGCGGTTCGCCAGACGCGACCCGGTCAGACGGTCGAACAGGACCGCCAGACGGGGTGCGAGCGAGGGGGCGGCGCGCACGAGGAGATCGATGACCACGGCGTCCTTGCCGACCCGGATCCGCGGGCGGTCACGCTCGACGCCATCGACGATGATCGTCGCGGCCTGCTCCGGGGACATCTTGAGCAGCTTCTCGTTGTAGAGCCGCTCGCGGGCGCGATCCTCGGCGGTGACCTGGATGCCGAGCTGCTCGGCGATGCGCACGCTGCTGGAGGCGATCTGGGTCTTCACCCCGCCCGGATGCACCACGCTCACCCTGACCGGCGAGTGCGCGGCGAGCATCTCGGCCCGCAGCGTCTCGCTGAAACCACGGACGCCGAACTTGGTGGTCACATATGCGCTCAGCTTCGGCTGGGCGAAGTAACCGTTGAGGCTGGAGATATTGATCACGTGCCCGTCGCCGGACGCGATCACGTGCGGCAGGAACGCCTTCGTGCCGTAGATGACGCCCCAGAGGTTGACGCCGATCACTCGCTCAAGCTCCGGGTAATCGGACTCGAGCACGGTGTGCCCCGACGCGATCCCGGCGTTGTTGTAGATCTGGTGCACCACCCCGAACCGCCCGAGCACGGCCTGCGCCCACGCCTCGACCGCGCCGCGATCGCTCACGTCGAGCGTCTGCAATATGGTCTCCGCGCGTCCGAGCCGCAGCTGCTCCTCGGTCGCCGCCAGCCCCACCTCGTCGACATCGGCCAACGCCAACCCTCGAGCCCCGCGCCGCCCGAGCTCCAGCGCCACCGCCCGCCCGATCCCGGACCCGGCACCCGTCACCGCACACACCTTCCCGACGACCTTGCTCATGGAACGCGAGCGTACCACTCGCCGCCGCGGTAGGTCGACGCAGCCGGGGCGGCGTGCGCGACGGCACCGTCGCCGGGTCAGATGTGAAAGCGGTGGTGGCCGGTGCGGGGAACCTTTCTGGCGCCCAGCGCCAACAACCTTCCCCACATCCCCCGGGCACCGCCACCACCGCCCCCTCCCGACCTGCCGCGACCCCGCCCAACAAAAAACGCCGGCCGCGCCACAAGGGCACGACCGGCGTCCTAAGTCACATTCAGATCCGACGGAGGCGTTACGCCGCCCGGCGCAGATCCTCGAGGCTCGCGCTCTTGGCAAGCCGGCTGAGGCCCTGCTGCTCCAGCTCACGGGCCTTGCTCAGCGGAATGCCGAGCTCGATCCCGGTCTGACGGAGGTTCAGGGGCTCCGCGCCGGCCAGGCCGAACCGAAGCCGGATGACGTTGCGCTCGGGCTCGGGCAGCTGCGAAACCGCGCCGCCGATGAGCTCCTGGCGCTCACGCTCCTCGACTTCCTCGGTCGGCTCGGGCCGCTCGGACGCGAGCAGATCGCCGAAGGCGGTCTCGCCGTCCTCGCCGACCGGCTGGTCCAGGGAGGTCAGTCCGCGGGTCAGCTCACGCAGCTCCGCGACCTCATCGACGTCGATCTTGGCCTCGGCCGCGATCTCCTCGTCGGTGGGCTCCCGGCCGAGCTTGGTCGACAGCTCGGACTCGACCTTGCGCACCTTCGTCTGACGCTGGGCGACATGCACCGGCAGCCGGATCGTCCGGCCGTGGTTCTGCAGGCCGCGCTGCAGCGCCTGGCGGATCCACAGGGTCCCGTAGGTGGAGAACTTGAAGCCGCGTCGCCAGTCGAACTTCTCGACCGCGCGGATCAGGCCCAGCATGCCCTCCTGGACCAGGTCCTCCATCGGAAGGCCGTGGCCCTGGTAGCGCCGCGCCTGCGAGACGACCAGGCGGAGGTTGGAGTTGATCATCCGCTCCTTGGCCTCCAGGTCGCCGCGCTCGATGCGCTGGGCGAGCTCGACCTCCTCCTCAGCGGTCAGCAGCGCGTGGGCACGCGCGGCCCGCAGGAAGAGATCCAGCGAGTTCTCGGTCATGGAGCCGGTGGCTCCAGGTGTCAGCCGCGGGTCAGCGGCCTTCGCGCGCCCCTCACCGGGGCGAGCGGCCGGGCGGCGTCGAGTCTGACGGCGGGGCGACGGTGCCGCTGCGGCAGCGCCGTGCTCGCCGCGCGCCCGCGGCCGCTTGGCGTCATCGTGATGCTCGTGCGCCGTGGGGGCGCCGCGACCATCGTTGTCAGAAGTTTTCAAGACTTTCTCCGTGTCACGCATGGGTTTGCTCCGTCAGTAACGGTACCAGATTGTTCGACGGATGTCGAACTTCTCTTACGGAGCGCTTCACTCCGCCGACCAGGCGTCCCTGCCGGGGATTCGTACTTTCGGTGATTGCCACCGAATGCCTTCCATCAAACACGACGGGCGCCAATTCCGACCCGTGTGTGATGAATTACCGCTCCAAACGTACCGGCGCTTACCGATTCGGCGTATGTGCGACGTGTTAAGCTCGGTCGGCTTCGCCCTCGCCGAACATCTCCAGCGCGAGGTCGATGAAGGCGGCGGTCGCCGGCGACTGGCGCCGGCCGGCTCGCCAGGCGAGCGTGATGTCGCGTCGCAGCACCGGGTCGACGATCGGCACCGCGACGATGTCCTCGCCGGGAACCATCGCGTCCGAGCGAGGAAGGATCGCGACCCCGAGGCCGCGGGAGACGAGGGCCCGGATGCGCGGGGCCTCGTTGGACTCGAGCGTCACCCGCGGCTCGAACTGCGCGTCGCGCCCCGCGGAGAAGAGCAGCTCGCGCAGCCGGGCGCCCTGACGGAAGCTGATGAAGTGCTCCTGGGCGAGCTCGGCCATCCGGACCCGGGCGCGCCCCGCCAGCGTGTGACCGAGCGGCAGCAGCACCATCAGCTCCTCGGAGATGAGCTGGTGCAAGCCGAGCTCGTGGGACTCGACGCGCTCGGTGACCGACAGGAACGCCAGGTCCAGCTCGTCGGTGCGCAGCAACTCGGCGCACTCCTCGCTCGCCTGCTCGCGCACGGTGAGCGCCACGCCCGGGTGCGCCTCATGGAAGACGGCGAGCGCGAGGGAGAGATCGATCGGCCCCATCGTGTGGATCGCCCCGATCGTCACGTGGCCGACGTCGACGCCGCGCAGCGCCTCGAGCTCCTCCCGCGCGATGGCGAGCTCGGCGAGGATCCGCCGGGCCCGGACGGCGAGCAGCTCGCCGGCCTCGGTGAGCGCCACCTTGCGGGTCGTCCGTTCCACCAGGCCGACCCCGACCTCCTCCTCGAGCCGGCGGATCTGTTGGGAGAGCGCCGGCTGGGCGATGTGCTCGGCGGCGGCGGCGCGCGTGAAGTTCAGTTCCTCCGCGAGCGCGACCAGGTAGCGCAGCTGGCGCAGATCCATGCCACCAGCTTATAGATCCACGCGAATACTGATCTTGGACTTCTGAAGCCGTCGTGTCATCATGCATCGCGCAGTACCTCTCCTCCCTCGAGCGCGCCCCGAGTCCGGCCTCATATCCCGCCGGTACCGGGGCGCTCTCACTTTCTGGACCTCCTCGCCTCGCAACCCCGTAGTTCCCACGCCGAGACTCGGAGTGATTACGGGGGCGGTGAGACGTACCGCGCACCGATACATGGATGATGGCCTCGCGTCCTCATCCCCAGGCCCCTGCGGTCGATCGGTCGGTTGGCGATCACTTCTCCTGCTCGCTGTCAGCCGTCGTCATCGCGCGGGTGCACGAGTTCGGCGGCGATGTCGCCGTCGAGGCCCTGCTGCGCCGCGCGGGCAGCGGGCGCGGTCGCGCCTACCTGTGCGACATCGCCAACTGGATCGCCTACGACGAGGCGATCGCGCTGCTGCAGGCCGGCGCGGTGGTCACCCACCATCCCGCGTTCGCCCGGGCGGTCGGCGAGGACTCCGGTCGCCGGCTCGGCGCCTCACCGGTCGCCGTCCTGCTGCGGTCGCTCGGCTCGCCCGAGGCCGTCTATCGCACGATCGCCGCCACCGCCCAGAAGTACTCGACGGTGAGCACGTTGCAGGCCCCCGACTGCGGCCCCGGCCACGCGGCGATCGTCGCGCGCCACGTCGAGGGCTACGACCGCAGCTCCGAGCACTGCTCGTGGACCCAGGGCCTGCTGGCGACCGTCCCGCTGCTGTTCGGCCTCGATCTGGCAGTGGTCGAGCACGACACCTGCGCCGCATACGGCGCCGACGCGTGTCACTACGTCGTTCGCTGGTCGGCTGCACCCGCGCGCACCAGCCACTCCCCCGAGCAGCTCGAGATGCTTCGCGACCAGCTGGACGCGATGCACGAGCGTCTGCACAGCGTGTTCCAGACGGCGGCCGATCTGATCAGCGGCGGTGACGTCGACGAGGTGCTCGCGCGCATCGCCGACCGCGCCGCCGTCGAGGTGCGCGCCCCGCGCCACCTGCTTGCGGTGAGGCTGTCGGCCGATGGGCCGCTGCATCGCCATCACCGCGGCTTCTCACCGCAGGAGGCCGACGAGGCGATCGCCATGCTGGCCTCGCATGCACCGGAAGAGCTGCCGGCGGCGTGGCTCGCGGTGCCGATCCGCTCAGGGCGCTCGGACTACGGCACCCTGGTCGCCGCCTACCCGGAGCATTCCTGCTTCCTGCCCGGCGAGCGCGAGCTGCTCGAGGTCTACGCGCGCTACGCGGCCAGTGCCCTGGACGGCGCGAGCGCGCTGCTGGAGGCCAAATCGCGTTACGGGCAGTCGAGTGCGCTGCTTGCGCTCGCGCGGGTGCTGGCGGCCGCCGGGACCAGCTCAGAGATCGCGCGGCGCCTGGTCGAGTCGGTGCCGGTCGTCGTCGACTGCGATCAGGTCTCCGTCTACGTCTGGGACGAGGCGAAGACCGGCCTCGTCCGGGCCGCAGTCACCGAGCATCTCGACGGGCCGCCGCCGGCGGAGGAGCTCGACCGCTGGGAGCTGACCGGCGGCTCGATGTTGCAGGCCCTAATGGACAACCCGCGGACCGATCCGGTGTTCATCGACGCTGTCGCCGGGACCCCCGCGCATCGAGCGGCCCTGCAGCGGCTGGGCTTCGTGGCGACCATCATCGTTCCGCTTGTCTCCGCCGACGAGGTGCTGGGAATGCTCGCGGTCGCCGTCCGCGACCGACCCGAGCGCCTGGCGCCGACGCCCGACCTGCTCGACCGCCTCTCCGGTGTCGGGGCCCAGGCCTCGACCGCGCTCGGCAACGGCCGGCTGGTCGACGTGATCACCCATCAGGCGCTCCACGACCAGTTGACCGGTCTGGCCAACCGCGGGCGCTTCACCACCGACCTGCGTTCCGCCGTGGCGCACGCTCGGGAGAGCAAGCGACTGGCCGGCCTGTTCTATCTCGATCTCGACCAGTTCAAGCCGGTCAACGACGAACTGGGCCACGAGGCGGGCGACGCGCTGCTCGTGGCCGTCGCCCAGCGGCTGCGCAACTGCACCCGCGCCGAGGACGTCGTCGCCCGCCTCGGCGGAGACGAGTTCGCGGTGCTCGTCTCGGGCGTCACCGCAGCTGAGATCGAGGGGGTCGCCGAACGGCTCGCCAAGGGGTTCGAGGAGCCGTTCGAGGTTGGCGGCATCCGCGTGCTCGTCTCGGCCTCCATCGGGCGCTCGACGTACCCGGTCGATGCCCCGGACGCCGATGGCCTGTTGCGCCGCGCCGATGAGGCGATGTTCGCCCATAAGCGCGGCCGTGCGGGCGCCCGCCGTTCTGCGGCGCCGTCGCCGTCCGCGTGAGGACGGCCCCCGCCGCGTCGGCGCGACCGGGGTCCGGGCCTATACTGGCCTGATCCCGACGAGGAGCGCAGCGTGCAGGAAATGGTGATCTACGGCGTGAGCTTCGACATGGTCGGAAAGCAGCCGATCGTGTTGCTCAAGACCGTCGAGAGCAACAAGTTCCTGCCGATCTGGATCGGGCATCCGGAGGCGGCAGCGATCCTGATGAAGCTGCAGGGGGCCTCCACCCCGCGGCCGATGACCCACGACCTGCTGTCCGAGATGCTCGGCGAGCTCGAGGTCGAGTGCACGCGGGTCGCGGTCACCGAGCTGCGCGAGAACACGTTCTACGCGTCGATCAGCCTGCGGGCCAACGGGCGCGAGCTGGAGATCGACTCCAGGCCGTCGGACGCGCTCGCCCTCGCGGTGCGCTCGGGCGCCCCGATCTTCGCCGCCGACGAGGTCATCACCGAGTCCGCCATCGAGTTCGAGCATGAGGTCGAGGACACCGAGGAAGTCGTCGAGAAGTTCAAGGACTTCCTGGATCAGGTGACTCCGGAGGACTTCGCCTCCGACGAGTAGGTCCGGCCGCCCGGCGCGTTCAGCTGGCGCGGCGCTGACCCGGGCGCATCCGCACGACCGGGGCGAGGGGCTTGCCGTCCGGCGGCGTCTGCGCCCTGCCGCGCTTGGGGCGCGCGGCGCCGCTGAGGGTGCCGTACATCGCGACCTGCTCGGCGGCGATCGCGCCGATCCGGCGGATCCCCTCGCGGATCTGATCCTCCGCCACCCCTGAGAAGTTCAGGCGCATCGCGCTGCCTCCGCGGCCGTCGAGGTAGGCGGCGCGGCCGGGCACGAACGCGACGTTCTGGCGCAGGGCGCGCGCGAGCATGTCGGTCGTGTCGATGTAGTCAGGCAGCGTGGCCCAGATGAACAGACCGCCCTGGGGGTGGGTCCAGTCGGCCTCACGCGGGAAATACTCGGCCATCGCGTCGAGCATCACGTCTCGCCGCCGGCGGTAGATCTCGACCAGCGAGCCGAGGTAGTCCTCCCACGGCCCGGAGTCGAAGTAGGCCGCCACGAAGTACTGCGTGATCGGCGAGGAGCACAGGTCGGTGCCCTGCTTGCCGCTCTGCATCTGGTCGAGGATCGGGGCCGGCGCCACCGCCCAGCCAAGCCGGACCCCCGGGGAGAGGATCTTGGAGAAGGTCCCGGTGTAGATCACGAACTCGTCGTCGAGCGAGTAGAGCGTCGGCAGCGGTTCACCCTCGTAGCGGAGCATCCCGTACGGGTTGTCCTCCATGATCAGCAACTCGCGTTCGCGCGCGATCCGGACCAGCGCACGCCGGCGCTCAAGCGACATCGTCACCCCAGCCGGGTTCTGGAAGCTCGGCACCGTGTACAGGAACTTCGGGCGCCGACCCTCGCGCTGCAGCGCGTCGAGCGTGGCCTCGAGGTCCTCGACCCGCATCCCGTCGTCGTCCAGCGCGATCTGGATGACGTCGGCCTCATAGGCGCAGAACGTCGGGATCGCGCCCGGGTAGGTCGGACCCTCGGCGATGATCACGTCGCCGGGGTCGATCAGCGCCTTGCAGAGCAGATCGATCGCCTGCTGGCCGCCGGTGGTCACCAACAGGTCGGATATCCCGATCCGCATCCCCTCGGCGGCCATCACCTCGACGATGCAGTGTTTGATCACCTCCGAGCCGTCGGTCGGCCCGTACTGCAGCGCCCGGGCGCATGACTGTGCCGCGACCTGCCCCATGAGCGCCGCGTAGGAGTCCGACGGGAACGTGGAGGTGTCGGGCAGGCCGCCGGCCAGCGAGATCACGTCGTCGCGTTCGGTGAGCGCCATCAGATCGCGCATCGCCGAGGACTGCATGGCGCGCGTGCGGGCGGCGAACAGACCGCTGTAACGATCGAAGTCGCGCGTACGGGACGACCCCCGCGACTGCTGCGCGCCACGTTCCGAGTGAGCCGAGTCGCTCTCCTCTATCGTCACGTCTGTCCACGGTACAGCACGCGCTGCGTGCGTCCGCCGTGCCAGCCGGACGCATCTGCCATGCACCTCGTGTTCGACATCTTTCAGGGGCTTGGGGTCGCCGCCGCGATCGGCGTGCGCCCGTTTCTGCCCGCCCTGGTCGCCGCGGTGCTGGCGGCCGGCGACGTCGAGCTCAGCTTCCATCACACGAAGGTCCACTTCCTCCAGCAGCCTGTGTTCCTGATCATCCTGGTGGTGGCGATCGTCGCGCTGGCGCTGGTCGAGCGCCGGATGACCGGCATCAAGGGCAAGCTGGCCGCGCGTCCCCTCACGATCGTGCTCGGGCTGTGCGCCGTGGTCCTGGGAGCTCTCTTCTGCGGCGGCGCGTTCGCCCAATACCACCATGGCCGCCACCACATCCTGTGGATCGGCGTCGTGATCGGGATCATCGCGGCGCTGATCGGCATCGCCGCGACGCAACCGCTGTTCACGCGGGTCCGGGCCCGGCTGGACGCGGATGCCGGCGGCGTGCTGCCGTTCGTGACCGACGGCGTGGCGGCGCTCGCGGCCGCCCTATCGGTCGTCGCGCCACCGGTCGGCGTGATCGTCGTGCTCGCGCTGGTGTGGCTGTTGATCGCCGGGCGCGGACGCTCTGATCGCAAGTACGCCGGCCTGCGCATCCTCCGATAAGAGTGTCCGGGAGCACGCGCCAGAAGCTCGTGCTCATCGTGGTCGACGCGATGAAGCCGGCGATGCTCGAGCGCGCGATCGCCGCAGGACGCGCGCCGGCGATGGCGGAGATCATGCGGCGCGGGAGCTTCGTGCCGGAATGTGTGGCCTCGTTCCCGTCGGTCACGCCCGTCTGTGCCGCGACGATCACCACGGGCCTCGGCCCCGACCGGCACGGGATCCCCTCGATGAACTGGTATCACCGCGACGAGGGGCGGTACGTGGAGTACGGATCGAGCTTCTCTGCCTCGCGCCAGTTCGGCGTGCTGCGCTCGCTCACAGACACCGTCTATCGGATGAATTCCGAGCACCTCTCGCCCGATGCGCTGACGGTGTTCGAGTCGCTCGACGACGCCGAGATCCGGACCGCCGGCACCACGTACCTCATCTACCGCGGACGCCACGACCACGAGGTGGCGCAGGACTCGGCGCTCGCGCGGCTGGTCACCTCGACGCTCTTCCGGCGCACGATCAAGGGGCCGCTCGAGCTGTTCTACTCCGACCTCTACGCCTCACGGCGGACCGGCTGCCGCGGCCAGATGGGTCTCCCGGGTGCCCGAGATCAGCACACCGGTTGCGTCGGCTCCTACCTCGTCGAGCATGACCTGTTCGACTTCCTGCTCTTCTCGTTGCCTGACAACGACGCGTACTCGCATCGCAACGGCCCTCACGCCCAGGTCACCTCGCTGGCGGCGGCCGACCGCCAGATCGAGCGGCTGATGCACGCCGGCGGTGGGCCCGACCAGTTCCTCGACGACCACGCGGTGATCGTCTGCTCTGACCATTCACAGGCGGCGGTTGAAGCCTCGATCCGGCTCGATTACGCGTTCGCCGATTTCGTCGTGGCGACTCCGAACGCACGGGCAGGCTCCGGCGGGGAGGTCGCGCTCAGCCCCGCCCAGCGCGCCGCGATGATCTACGCGCTTGATCCCGACGAGCGCGAGGACCTCGTCGGCCGCTCGCTGGAGGCCGTCCGCGACCTCGAGGGGGTCGATCTCGCGATGTGGATGGACGGGGAGGAGGCGGTGATCCGTGGGCACCGCGGCGAGCTGCATTTCGCGCCCGGAAGTGCCGTCCAGGACGCCCGCGGCCACGGATGGGACGTCGACGGTCCGCTGCCGGTGCTGCGCGCCGAGGTGCAGGACGGCCGGCTGCTCAGCACCGAATATCCGGACGCGCTGATGCGGGTCTGGTCGGCCCTGCATTGTGAGAATGCCGGCGAGATCCTGCTGTCCGCAGCGCCCGGTTATGAGTTCGTCGACTGGGGCGGCGCCGACCACGTCGGCGGCGGCTCGCACGGCTCGCTGCACCGCTCCGATTCGCACGCAACGCTGCTCTGGTCAGGCGAGGGCCTGCCGGACCGCGGGTCGCGCGATCAATGGTCGCTGCGCGACGTCGCGCCGATGATCCGCGCCCATTTCGGCGTCGGCGAACCGGACGCCTGAGAACGCGTACAGCCTCTAAGATCTGGGTAAGCCACCGATTAGCAGCCGGTTATGCGTGCCCCGTCTGCTCAGCACCCGCATGCCCGCCGATACCCTGACCCCAATGGCCACCGACGAGCTGACCGCCGATGATCTGACGACGGCCGTCGTCGAGCTCCCATTTCACCACCGGGTCAGAGCCGGTGTCTCCAAGAGCGAGAACTGGCTGCAGCTCGTGCGCTTCGGGGTGGTCGGGGTCAGCGGCTACATCGTCAATACGGTCACGTTCTGGTTCTGCCTGCACGTGATCGGGATGGACTACAAGATCGCGCTGCCGATCGCGTATCTCGCGGGCGTCGTCAACAACTTCACGTGGAACAGCCGCTGGACGTTCACGCACGAGCGTGAGTCGCATACCGCGGTCCAGGGTGCGAAGTTCCTCGTCGTCTCGACCGTCGCCTTCGGCTGCAACTACGGCCTGGTCGTGGCCGGCGTGCACTGGGTCCACTGGTTCTCTCAGCACAAGGTCGCCATCAACGCGTTGTCGAACATCATGGTGATCCCGGTCAACTTCCTCGGCCAGAAGCTCTGGAGCTTCAAGAAGTAGTCGTGAGGATCGCCCGGCGGACCGGGCCGCGATCCGCGCGGGCGCTGCTCACCGGTCTGCTCCTCACCCTCTTCCTGGCTCCCGGCGCCCGCGCCGCCGCCGCGTCCACCGCGGCCGGCAGCGCCGCGACGGCCCCCCACGGCGCCTCGACCACCTCGTCGGTCACGACGGTCACCCGGACCCAGACGGTCACGACCACTGCGGGCACCCCGGTGCTCGTCACCAACAAGACGACACCCCCGGTCGGCTATCACCACACCGCGCTGCAGGTGCTGGCGATCGCCCGCCAGAGCTCCGTGGTGAAGACCGAGCTGCGCAAGCATCCCAAGCTCGTCGCCTACGAGTACACGAAAGGGGCACCGGAGTGGCAGGTGAGCTGGTTCACGCCGCCGCCGAAGAAGGTCGGCGGACCGGCCCAGCGGGAGCTCGCGCAGGTCTACGTCGACGACAACACCGGCAAGGTGACGCAGGCGTGGACCGGCTTCCAGGTCGCCTGGACGATGGCTCGCGGCTATGACGGAGCGTTCGGCCGGATCGTCAACGCCTGGTACATCTGGCTTCCCGTCTGCCTGATGTTCGTGCTGCCGTTCGTTCCCTGGCGCAGGCGGCCGACGCTGCTGCACCTCGACCTCGCGATGTTCCTGTTCTTCTCGGTCTCGCTGGCGTTCTTCAACCACGCCGACATCGGGATGTCGACGCCGCTCTTCTACGTGCCGCTGCTCTACCTGCTCGTTCGGCTGCTCGCGCTCGGCTACGGCGTCGGGGTGCCGCGCGAGCCGTTGCGCACGATCGTGCCCGCGGGCTGGCTGATCGTCGGGATCATCTTCCTGATGGCGTTCCGGATCGGGCTCAACGTGCTTGATTCCAACGTCATCGATGTCGGCTTCTCGGGCGTGATCGGCGCCGACAAGCTCATCCACAACGTGCCGCTGTATGGCCACTGGCCCTCCAACGACGCCTACGGCGACACCTACGGGCCGTTCAACTACTTCACCTACGTCCCGTTCCGGCTGGTGCTCGGCTGGAGCGGCGCGTGGGACTCCCTGCCGGCCGCTCACGGCGCGGCGATTTTCTTCGACGTGGCGACGCTGGTGGCGCTCTATGTCCTCGGCCGACGGTGGCGCGACCACACGCTCGGCGTCGTCCTGGCATACGCATGGGCGGCCTATCCGTTCACGATGTGGTCGCTGTCCTCCAACACCAACGACAGCCTGGTCGCGCTGATGGTGACCCTGGCGCTGCTCACCCTGCGCTCCGCTCCCGCCCGTGGCGCGATGGCGGCGCTGGCCGGGCTGACCAAGTTCGCCCCGTTCATCCTCACCCCGTTGCTGCTTCGCGGCACCGGCGCCAGGCCGCGTCGCCGGTCGGTTGTCGCGTTCACGGTCGTGTTCGTGGTGTTCGTGCTGCTGTCGATGCTCCCGGTGATCGTCAAGCACAACCTCCAGCCCTTCTGGCACGACTCGATCAAGTACCAGTCCGATCGCGACACGCCGTTTTCGATCTGGGGCCTGTGGGGCGGGCTGGGCTGGCTTCAACACGCGCTGCAGGGCTCGGTCGTGGCGCTCGCACTGATCGTCTGCGTCCTCCCGGCCCGCCGCAGTCCCGTGCAGGTGGCGGCCTTCGCCGGGGCGCTGCTCATCGGCCTGCAGATCGTCACCAACTACTGGCTGTACTCCTACGTCGTGTGGTTCTTCCCGGCGGCGATCGCGGCGCTGTTCGCGAGTCACCCCGCTCCGGGGGAGCACCTCGACGCGGCGTGGCGCGAGCTCGAGGACCGCAGGCTCGAGGGGCCGGTGTTGCGGGTCGAGCCCGCAGGCGGCTGAGCGGCCGGAATCGGATGTCGGCGGGTCGGGAGTCTCGAGCAGGTCAGGCTGCAGCGGCCGCCGGGATGAGGAGCTGCTCGATCGACGCGGCGCGCCGGGGCTCGGCGCCGGCCGAGATCGCGACCGCGTTCAGCCACGGGTCCACCTCGGAGGTCTCGAACCGGACGGGCATCTTGGTGGCCATCGCCTCGATCGCGAGCTCGCGGCGCACGCCGATCACGCCGCCGCGCGGACCGGTCATGCCGACGTCGGTGATGTAGGCGGTCCCGCCGGGGAGGACGCGGGCGTCGGCGGTCGGGATGTGGGTGTGGGTGCCGACGACCGCGGTGACCTGGCCGTCCAGGTGCCACCCCATCGCCACCTTCTCGCTGGTCGCCTCGCCGTGGACGTCGACGAGCACGTGATCGGCGCGGTCACGCAGCGCGTGCATGGCCGCATCGGCCTCGGCGAACAACGGCCGGCCGGCGTCCATGAACAGGTTGCCCGACAGCGAGACGACGCCCAGCCGTACTCCGTCGCGCTCGACGACGCACCAGCCATGACCGGGCTGGCGCTTGAGGAAGTTGGCGGGTCGCAGGATCTCCTGGCGTTCGTCGAGGTAGGCGTAGATCTCCCGCTGGCGATAGGTGTGGTTGCCGAGCGTGATCACGTCGACGCCCGCGTCGAACAGCTGATCGGCGAGCCGGGGCGTGATCCCGACGCCTCCCGCGATGTTCTCTCCGTTGACGACGAGGAAGTCGAAGCCGACCCGGTCTCGGAGCGTCGGCAGCAGGCCGAGCAGCGTCCGTTTTCCGAGCCCGCCGACCACGTCGCCGACGAACAGGATGGTGCAGGACTTCTCGCTCATTGGAGGACTCGGGGGCTGCGTCCCATAACTGCACCAGTATGGCTCCGGTGGTCGTACGCCGCTGGGTGCAGCTCGTGCTGCTCCCGCTGGCGCTGCTCGCGCTCTGGGCGCTCGCGCGTGCCGTGGGCACGCTGTTCCTGGTGCTCGTCGTCGCCGCGCTGGTGGCGCTGGTGCTCTCACCGCTCGTGCGCCTGAACGCCCGCTTCATGCCGCGCGGGCCGGCGATCCTGCTCGCCTACATCACCGTGACGATCGTGGTCGTGCTCATCGCGGTCGGCCTCGCTGCTCCGGTCGCCACCCAGCTCATCCACTTCGAGCACAACCTCCCGTCACTCACACGGACCGCCAATCGGGACCTGGCGAGCATCCAGCACTTCTTCGACCGCCACGGAATCAACGTCCACATCCAGAAGCAGGGCCAGAGTGCGGTCTCCACGCTGGAGAAGGATCTCCTCAAGCGCTCGGGGTCGATCGTCTCGTTCTCCCAGGGGCTGCTCTCGCAGGCGGTGTCGGTCGGGATCGACCTGATCCTGATCCTGGTCCTGTCGATCTACTTCCTGGTGTACGGCCCGGCGATCGGGCGTCTGGTGCGCCGGATGATGCCCGCGGGCGACGGCACCCCGGGCGATGACTTCCCGACTCTCGTCCAGGGCGCCGTCTCCGGTTACGTTCGTGGGCAACTCCTGTTCAGCCTCACGATGGGCACCGCGGTCGCGCTCACCGTGACGATCTTCGGGCTGGTCGGCCTGTTCCCGGCGGGCACGACCTACTCGTGGTTCTTCGGCGTCTTCTACGGGCTGATGGAGTTCATCCCCTACATCGGGCCGATCATCGGCCCGATTCCCGCGCTGCTGGTCGCGCTGTTCGAACATCCGCTGAGCGCGGTCTGGCTGCTGCTGGCGTTCATCTCGCTGCAGCAGCTGGAGGGGCACATCGTTGCGCCGCTGCTGTTCCGGCGCACGCTGCGGATCAATCCGATCCTGATCATCATCGCGTTGCTGATCGGCGACAAGCTGTACGGCATCGCGGGGGCGCTCGTGGCGCTGCCGGTGATCGCGGTCCTGCGGGTCACGGTCATCTACCTGCACCGCCACACCGTGCTGGAGCCATGGGGCAACACGCTGCTCGATGAGCTGCCCCCGGCCCCGCCGCGACCCCCGCCGCCGCCGGAGCCCGAGCCGGCCGACCGGTGAGCGTCGCGGAGGGCGCCGCGGCGTGTGAGGCTCGCGGGCTCACCAAGCGGTTCGGCGACCGGGTCGCGCTGGACTCGGTCAGCTTCACGCTCGGCCGCGGCGAGCTCGTCGGGCTGGTAGGGGCCAACGGCGCCGGCAAGACGACGCTGCTCTCGGTGCTGGCGGGAGTGCTGGCACCCGACGCGGGCTCGCTGTCGCTGTCGGGTTCGGTCGGGTGGGTGCCACAGTCGGTCGCGATCTACTCGCGCCTGACCGTGGCCGAGAACCTGCGCCTGTTCGCCCGCCTGGAGAAGGTCGCCGACGTCGAAGCCGCGGTCGCGCGGATGCTCGATCAGACCCGCCTGGGCGACCGGGCCGCGGAGCGGGCCGGTCGGCTGTCGGGCGGAAACCGCCAGCGTCTGAACATCGCGCTGGGGCTGCTCGCCGACCCGGCGGTGCTGCTGCTCGATGAGCCGACGGCCGCGCTGGACCCCGACCAGCGCGAGCGACTGTGGGAGTTCATCTCCACGCTGGCCGCCCGCCAGACGACGGTTCTCTTCTCCAGTCATGAGCTGAGCGAGGTACGCCGGCGCGCCGGCCGCGTGCTGGCGCTCGACGACGGGCGACTGACCGGAGGGCTGAGCTGATGCGCTGGCTGATCCTCAAGGACCTCGCGATCCTGAGGCGCTCGCCGCTGCTGGCCGGCTTGCTCGTCATCTATCCGATCGTGATCGCGCTGATGATCGGCGCCGCGTTCGCCGGTCCGCCGGCAAAGCCCGCGGTGGCGTTCGTCGACCAGGTGCCCGCGGGCCATTCCACGATCGCGATCGGTCGCCAGCGGCTCGACGTCTCCCGGTACGCGTCCGGGTTGCTGGATTCCGTGCACGCGATCCGGGCTGCGACCAAGCAGGCCGCGATCGCCGACGTGCGCAGCGGCAGGGCGCTCGCCGCCGTGGTGATCCCGGCCGACCTTCCCCAGCAGGTGGAGTCGCTGATCACCCAGGGGGCCGGGACGCCGACGGTGCACCTCTACCTCAACACGCGCGACCCGCTGGAGCGCCGGTATGTCGAGCAGGCGCTCGACGCGCGGATAGCGTCGGTGCAGTCCGACGTCTCGCGCCGGGTGCTCCAGATCGCGGTCGCCGATCTCCAGCGCGTGCTCGGGGGCGGCCGGGTCTCGCTGCTCGGCCACTCGGTGAACCTGCTCGGGCTTCACAACACGCGGGCGATCGTCGACGGCACGATCGCGTCGCTGCCGCACCGCTCGCCGCTGCGGCTCGCCCTCGGCCAGGTATCGGCGTTCGCGACGGAGGCGATCGACGGGCTCGGCTTCGCCAAACCGGTGCTGGGCTCGATCGGCAGTCCGCTCACCGTCACCCAGACCCAGCTCGCGGGCGCGACGACGCCGACCAGCATCTACGCGGCGGCGATCGCGGCGATCGTCTCGCTCATGTTCGTCGCGTTGCTGCTCGCCGCGGGAACGCTCGCCTTGGAGTGGACCGAGGGCACGTACCCGCGTCTGGTCCGCGGCCTCGTGGCGCCGTCGGCGCTGCTCGGCGCCAAGGCGCTGCTGGCCGGAGCCTGCGCGGGCGCTCTCACCTTCGTCCTGGCGGCCTGCGTGTCGGCGTTCGTGCACCTCGACTGGGCGCGGGTGGTGCTATGGGCGCTCACCTTCGGCTGCGGCGGGGTCGCGTTCGCGGCCCTCGGCACCGCGATCGGGGCGCTGGCCCGCGAGGTGGCCACAGCGTCGCTCATGGCCTTCCTGCTCGCGTTGCCGGTCGCCTTCTGCGCGCTGGTCCCGGCGACCGCGGTGAGCCCGGCGGTCCACACCGTGCTGTCGGTCGTCGGATTCTGCTTTCCGTTTGCGCCGTCGCTCAGCGCGGCGTCGAGCGCCTTCGGCGGAATCGGCCCGGCGATCCTCCCCGCGCTCGCGCACCTCGTGGTGCTGGCGGGCGTGTTTCTGGCGCTGGGACGGCTCGCGCTGCGGGGCCGGTCGGCCGTCTGAGCTCAGCGCATGCCGGTCGTGCGCATGAAGCCGTACGCGCACAGCGCGGCGATGATGAGCAACAGGATCGGCAGGGCGGCGCTGGTCACGCCGACGATCGCCAGCACGAGCGTCACCACGCCCGCCACGCCGCTCACCGAACCGGCCTGCACGAGCCGGTAGGCCCGCTTCTCCCGGACGCTTCGTGTAGTCCGTCGATCGAGATTGCTCATCACCGTCAGCGTACCGACCACCGGTACGGTTGTGGGCCATGACCGATCACCACCTTCTGCTCTACGTCTACCCCGACGACATGGCCGAGCGCCGCGGCCCCTACCGCGACGAGCATCTCCGCCGCATCAGGGTCGAGAAGGACGCCGGCCGGATCGCGATGGCAGGAGCGATCGGCGACCCGATCAACGGCGGCGCGATGGCCTGGACCGGCGCGACGGTCGACGAGATCGAGGCGTTCGTGAAGGGGGATCCGTATCTGGCGGCAGGGCTCATCCTGTCCTACCGGATCGAACCCTGGACGCTGGTGTAAGCGCTCCCTGAGGCGTCTTTGGTGCTCGTGGCGTTCGCGGGGGGGTGGCCCTGGGCGTTGGGGGATAGCGCGTCGGGTCGTCGGCCGTCAAGCAGCGCCCGCAGCTGCTGGGTCGTCCGTGTGGGGTGGGTGGCGCTGCTGTGACTGCCGTCGCCCCGCCGCGCTATGGGGCAATGAACGGGTCGCGCAGGTGCGCCCCGCACTTGGGCTGGTGTGGGTCGTCCGCGGGAGGGTGCTGGGCATCAAACGACAGTCCTGCTTGCGTTTGATGCCCAGCTGGCGGTCACAGCGGAACGTTTCGCACACTCACCGCACCCCCCGAGGCCGAGTGGGTGATGTGGTGCGCCTCGCGGAGAAGATCCCCCAGCCTGACGCGCAGCCTGTCGCGGGTGGGTGATCAGTGCCGTCCGGACAGTCGCATTTGGCGCGAGGTCGTGCACACGGAGTGGGCTCGACCTCATTGCCCAGTAGCGCGCACGCCGAGGACACCGCGTACCCCGAGCACACTGAAAACGCCAAGCACACAAAATGGTCCGCACGACCACCACTTCCGCCTCGCCCCCACCGATACCCTGAATCTCCTGATGCCGTTCCCGCAGACTCGCCTGCGCCGTCTCCGGGCCACCCACGCCCTCCGCGGTCTGGTGCGCGAGACGCGCCTGGATCCGGGCGACTTCATCTACCCGATGTTCGTCGCGCACGGGATCGACCGGCGCAACCCGATCGAGTCGATGCCGGGGGTCGCCCAGCTGTCGATCGCCAACGCGGTCGAGGAGGCGGGGGAGGCGCACGCGCTGGGAGTGCCGGCGGTGCTGCTGTTCGGGCTTCCCGCATCCAAGGACGAGCAGGGCTCAGGGGCGTGGGATGAGGAGGGGATCGTGCAGCTGGCCACGCGCGCGATCAAAGAGGCTCATCCCGACCTGATCGTGATCGCCGACCTGTGCCTGTGCGAGTACACCAGCCATGGCCACTGCGGGGTGCTCACCCAGGCACTCGACGGCAGCACGCGGGTCGACAACGACGCCACGCTCGAGCTGCTGGCCCGCACGGCGGTCTCGCAGGCGCGCGCCGGCGCGGACATCGTCGCGCCCAGCGACATGATGGATGGCCGGGTCGGGGAGATCCGCGCCGCGCTGGACGAGGATGGCCTGACCGAGACGCCGATCATGGCCTACAGCGCCAAGTTCGCCTCCGCCTTCTACGGCCCGTTCCGCGACGCGGCCGGCTCCACGCCCGCGTTCGGGGACCGGCGCGGATACCAGATGGACCCCGCCAACGGCGAGGAGGCGGTGCGCGAGGCTCGCCTCGACGTCGAGGAGGGCGCCGACATCCTGATCGTCAAGCCGGCGCTGCCGTATCTCGACCTGGTGCGGCGCATCAAGGACGAGACCCAGCTGCCGCTCGCCGCCTATCACGTCTCCGGCGAGTACGCGATGCTCAAGGCGGCGGTCGCGGCCGGCTACCTCGACGAGCGCACCGCCGTGCTGGAGACGCTCACATCCATCCGCCGCGCCGGGGCGGACATGATCATCACGTATCACGCCAAGGAGGCCGCACAGTGGCTTCAGTAGACACGACCGGCACCACCCCCGACGGCATCCAGCCGACCGGGGCGGGCAACCACCAGCCGAAGCTGCGCAGCCGCGCCGACGGCGCCGCCGTCGCCCTCGACGATCTCGACCGGCGACTGCTGAACCTGATGCAGGGCTCGTTCCCGATCGCGCCGCGGCCCTACCAGCACGTCGCCGCCGAGGCCGGGATCACCGAGGAGGAGGTGATGTCGCGCGTGCAGCGCCTGCTCGACGAGCGCATCATCCGCCAGGTCACCCCGATCTTCGACACGCGGGCGCTCGGCTACTCCTCGATGCTCGTCGCCGCGAAGGTCGACCCCGAGAACCCGTGGCGCGCCGCGACGATCATCAACGCCCACCCCGGCGTGAGCCACAACTACCTGCGCAATCACGAGTTCAACATCTGGTTCACGATCGCCACCGAGCCCGACTCGCCACTGGGCGTCCAGGGCACCCTCGATGTCCTCGCCTCCGAAGCGGGCGCCGAGTCGGTCCGGCAGCTGCCGACGCTCAAGCTGTTCAAGATCCGTATGGACCTCGAGATGGAGGGCGGTACCGACAAGCTCACCGTGCCCGCCGCCGAGGCCGTGGCGCCCGCCGAGACCGAGCCCCAGCCCTACGACGAGTTCGACCGCGACGTGATCCGGGCGCTGCAGGGCGACATGCCGGTCATTCCCGAGCCCTACGGTCCGGCCGCGGAGGCGCTCAAGATCCCCCAGCAGCAACTGCTCGACCACCTCGAGGCGATGCGCGAACGCCGGCTGCTGCGCCGCGTCGCCGCGATCCTGTTCCATCGCCGCGCCGGCTTCTCGGCCAATGGGATGGGCGTCTGGAAGGTTCCGGAGGGTCGCGAGCTGGAGATCGGTGGGCGGATGGCGGCGTTCCGCGGCATCTCGCACTGTTACCAGCGCCCGACGTACGCCGACTGGCCCTACTCGGTGTTCACCATGGCCCACGGCCGCTCCAAGGAGGAGTGCGACGCGATCCTCGACTCGATCGCGGCCGACACCGGGATCACCGAGCGCGCGACGCTCTACTCCTCGACCGAGTTCAAGAAGATCCGCCTGCTGTACTTCACCGGCGAGCATCGTGCCTGGGAGCGCGAGCACGCCGGAGCCTGAGTGAGCGACATTCGATGACCACCGGTGCCGTCCCCGCGGCCGCGCGTTCGGCCGCGCTCTACGACGAGGCCCTGCAGGTTCTGCCCGGCGGGGTCAACTCGCCCGTCCGCGCGATGGGCTCGATCGGGCGGGATCCGCTGTTCATCGCGGCGGGCGAGGGCGCTGAGATCATCGACGCCGACGGCAACCGGTACGTGGACTGGGTCTGCTCGTGGGGGCCGCTCGTGCTCGGGCACGCCGATCCGGAGGTCATCGCCGCGGTCGTCGAAGCCGCCCACCGCGGGACCTCCTACGGGGCGCCGACCGAGGGCGAGGTGCGCCTCGCCCAGGAGATCGCGTCGCGCGTGCCGTCGGTGGAGATGGTGCGGATGACCTCCTCGGGCACCGAGGCCTCGATGTCCGCCATCCGGCTCGCCCGGGCGGTCACCGGCCGCGAGAAGGTGCTCAAGTTCAAGGGCGCCTACCACGGCCACGTCGACGGCCTGCTCGCCGAAGCGGGTTCGGGTCTGGCCACCCAGGGGATCCCGTCGAGTCCCGGCGTGCCCGAATCGGCCACCGCGGCGACCGTGCTCGTCGCCTGGAACGACATGGACGGCCTGTGGGAGGCGACCGAGACCGAGCTCGCCGCGATCCTGGTGGAGGGGGTGCCGGCGAACATGGGGCTCGTCCCGCCCGCGCCCGGCTTCCTCGAGCTGTTGCGCGAGGCCGCCAACCAGAATGGCGCGCTGCTCGTGTTCGACGAGGTGATCTCAGGGTTCCGGGTCGCCCGCGGCGGCGCGCAGGAGCTGTACGGCGTCAGCCCCGATCTCACCGTGATGGGCAAGATCATCGGCGGGGGCCTGCCCGCGGCCGCCTACGGCGGGCCGCGGGAGCTGATGGAGCGGATCGCGCCGGCGGGCGACGTCTATCAGGCCGGCACGCTGTCGGGCAATCCGCTCGCGGTCGCCGCTGCGCTCGCCACGCTCGCGCGCCTGGACACCGCTGCCTACGCGCAGCTCGCCGAGACGACCGACGCGCTCGCCAGCGGGCTACGGGACGCTGCCGCCGACGCGGGCGTACCGGTCCAGGTGCCGACCGTGCCGGGGCTGCTCACCGTCTTCTTCTCCGCCGAGCCGGTCGCCGACTTCGCAGCGGCTCAGCGGTGCGACCTCGCGGCCTATGCAGCATGGTGCCGAGAGCTGCTGGCCCGCGGCGTCTACCCGCCGCCGTCCCAGTTCGAGGCCTGGTTCCCGTCCCTGGCGCACCGGCCGGAGCACATCGCGCGGACGGTTGAGGCGGCCGCGGAGGCGTTTCGCAACGTCGCGCAGGAGCACGGGCGATGAGCGTGACGGCACTGCGCGAGGCGCTGATCGAGCATGGGGGCACGGTCGCCGACCTCGTCGACGGTGCGGCTCCCGGCGTCAACGGTGGCTCGCGTCCGGACGGCGAGAGCCAGCCCGGCGTGGGTTCCCCGCAGCGCGCCGCCGAGGGGCCGCGCACCAACGGACGCGCCGCGGAGTACGAGCTGCTGCTGGAGATGATCCTCGAGGGTTCGCTGCTGCATTACGGATCGCCGCGCGTCGTGGCGACCGAGGACCGAGATCTCGCGCTGCTGCTGGGCGACCAGCTCTACGCGCTCGGGCTGGCCCGCCTGGCCGAGATCGGCGACCTGGACTCCGTCAACGAGCTCGCCGATCTGATCTCGCTGCTCTCACAGGCCCAACTTCAGGGCGATGACGCGCTGGCACGGGCGATCTGGGAGGCCGGCGCGGCGGCGATCGGCTGGGGTTCGAGCCCCGAGCACGAGGCCGCCAAGGAGCTGGCACGCATCGGGGACGCGGCCGCGGTGCCCGCGCTCATACAATCCGCCGGCCGCGACCTGTGATGACCTCCGCGGGTCCGTGTACTGACGTGTGTGGTGACCCCAGTCGCGGGACCCGGACTGTAGACTTGCATGGGCATTCGCAAAGCTTTACCGGCTGTTGAAGAAGGCGAAATTGGCTGATCGACACGCACAGGGCGCGAAGTCCAAGTACACGGCGGACCGGCAGATGCCGGGCGCCTTCGAGGGCGAAACCGTCACCCGTCGTGCGTTCATGGAGGCGGTGACGCACAGCGCCGGCGGCATCGCGGCCGCCGCGTTCGCGCTGCCGGCACTCGGCTTTGCGATCGGTCCGCTGTTCAGCCGTGTGCCGTTCAACTGGCAGCCGGTCGGATACCCGGACGATTTCACCAAGGACCAGTACGCAACCAAGGTGATCACGATCGTCCAGGGCATCGGCGACGCCGGCAACTCGATCGCCTATGTGCGCAGCCGCGACTCCGCGATCGATACGCAGAAGTCCGACCAGTACAACCAGTTCGTCGCGCTCTCCTCGCGCTGCATGCATCTCGGCTGTCCGGTTCGCTACGTGCCGGCTGCCCAGCGCTTCATCTGCCCGTGCCACGGCGGCGTGTACGACTTCACCGGGCAGGTCGTCGGCGGCCCGCCGGTGCGCCCGCTGGACCGCTTCTACACCCGCGTGCACAACGGCCTCGTCGAGATCGGCCCGCGCTACTCGGTCAACTTCCAGTTGCAGGGCTTCTCGCCGCGCGACCCCGGCCAGCCGCTGAACGGCATCGGCCAGTACCTGTACCCGAAGCGATTCGACACCTCGATCCTGCCGAAGGGCGGCGGCAAGAGCTACTAACGGCACCGCCGCCGGTACGACCTCCCGAGAACCATGCCCAAGCTGCCCGCACCACCCATCCCCAAGATCCTGCAGCCCAAGCCCACGCGGCCTGGCAACGGCGGCCCGATGACCCCCGTCGAGGTTGCGCAGGACGCCGGCATTTCGGCCGTCGACTGGATCGACGAGCGCACCTCGCTGTCGGGCGGAGTGCGCTGGATGCTCTTCCGCAAGGTCCCCAAGGGGATCAACTGGTTCTACACGCTGGGTTCGGCGACGATGTTCGCCTTCCTCAACCAGGCGGTCACCGGCGTCTTCCTGGCGATGTACTACCAGCCCTCCGCATCGGGCGGCGCCTACGATTCGATCCGCTACATCACCGACGACGTGTTCCTCGGGCAGCTCGTGCGCGGAATGCACAAGTGGGGCGCCTCGGTGATGATCATTCTGATCTTCCTGCATATGGGCAGGGTGTTCTTCTTCGGCGCGTACAAGTACCCGCGCGAGCTGACGTGGATCATCGGCGTCGTGCTGCTCATCCTGACGCTGGCGATGGGCTTCACCGGCTATCTGCTGCCGTTCAATCAGCAGTCCTACTGGGCGACGATCGTCGGCGTCAACATCAACGGCACCGGCCCGTTCATTGGCCCGTACCTGTCGGACTTCCTGCGCGGCGGTCCCGAGTTCGGGGCGACGACGCTCTCGCGCTTCTACGCGATCCACATGATGCTGGTGCCTGGCCTGATAGCGGCCCTGATCGGCGCCCACCTCTACCTCATCATGAAGCTCGGCATCTCCGCCCCGCCGTGGATGAGGGTCACCGAGAAGGACGATGAGGTCCCCGAGATGCACGAAGTCCAGGTCTAGGTCACGGACCCGCCCGCCCTGCCATGAACCAGCAAGAAAAAGAGCGATACCTCCGCGAGTACTCGATCCTGAAGGCCGAGGGCAAGCCGTTCTTCCCGTACGCGGTCGCCAAGGACTCGATCATGGCCGTGATCGTCATGGCGCTGATTCTGTTCCTGGCGCTGATGTTCGGTGCCGAGCTCGGGCCGAAGGTCGATCCGACGACCACGACCTATGTGCCCCGCCCGGACTGGTACTTCTTCTTCCTGTTCGAGGTCCTCCGGGTGATGAAGAACATCCCGAAGTTCACCGACATGGCGACGATCGGGGTGCCGACGATCTGCATGATCCTGCTCTTCCTGCTGCCGTTCTACGACCGCAGCGCGGAGCGCCGGATCACGCATCGCCCGGTCGCGCTCGCCGCGGGCCTGACCACCATCCTCGCGATGGCGTACCTGACCTACTCCGGTGCCAACACCGGGTCGCCCAACGAGGTCGACCTCAAGCCGCCCGCCGGCCTCACCGCGGCCCAGACCCAGACCTTCTACGCGGGCGAGAAGGTCGTCGGGGAGTCGGGCTGCGAGGCCTGTCACCAGATCGGCAACAACGGCAACAATGGACCGGGACCGAACCTCACCAAGATCGGATCGATTCTCCGTCCGAACGGGATCGCCTCGACGCTGCGCAACCCGACCGCGCCGATGCCGTCGTTCGCGAGCCTGGCCAAGACAAGCCCCAAGAAGTTCAACGACCTGGTGGGCTTCCTCGGCATGCTCCAGTAGGCCCTGGGGCCTGCTGACGCATCGCCGGCATCTATGAGCGCGTCCTCGCCGACCGACGGGTCGCAGTCGTTCAGAGCCGGCGCCGACCTGGCGGCGCGGACGGGCTCGTCCACGTCCCCGGGCACCCTGCCCGAGCCGCAGGTCCGCGCGATGTTCGACCGGATCGCGCGGGTCTACGACCGTATGAACGGGGTGATGACCGCCGGTCTGCATCACACCTGGCGCCGGCGCGCGGCCGATCTGGCCGAGCTGGAGCCGGGCGGGCGGGTGCTCGACATCGCGACCGGAACCGGTGACCTCGCGTTCGAGCTCGGCCATCGCGTCGCGCCCGACGGCCTCGTGGTAGGGGCCGATTTCTCCGAGAACATGCTCGAGATCGCCCGCGGCAAACGGGAGGCCCTGCACAGGGTCACCTCCGCGCCCGCCGGGGTGGAGCTGCGCTTCGAGCAGGCCAATGCGCTCGCGCTGCCCTACTCAGACGACGAGTTCGACGCCGCGACGGTCGGCTTCGGGGCTCGCAACTTCTCCGATCTCCCGCGCGGGCTGGCCGAGATGGCCCGTGTGGTGCGCCCGGGCGGCAAGGTGGTCGTGCTCGAGATCACGACCCCGACCGAGGGGTTCACCGCGTTCGCTCTGCACGTCTGGTTTGACCAGCTCGTCCCCCTGGTCGGCCGCGTGGCGGGCGACGCGGACGCCTACAACTACCTGCCCAGCTCGGTGCGCCGCTTCCCGCCACCGCACGCGCTCGCCGCCACGATGGCCGATGTCGGGCTCCGGGACGTGCGCTACATCCTCACTGCCGGAGGGATCATCGCGCTGCACGTCGGTACGGTCATGGGATGACCGTCGACGGGACCACGCAGGTAACGACGGACTGGGCGGCCGTGGACGCCGTCCGCTCGGCGGGCGGCGAGCCGGTGGCGCGTCTGATGAGCCGGCTGGAGCGACGGCTGGGAGAGCTGGCGGCCGGCCACGGCGCCGAGCTCGCCGGTTTCGCCGGGTCGACCATCTCCGCGGGCGGCAAGCGCCTGCGCCCGCTGCTCGTCTTTCTCGCGGCCGGAGTCCCCTCTCCTGAGTCGGAGGCGCTGCTGTCCGCGGGCGTCGCCGTCGAGCTCGTTCACGCCGCGACACTCGTCCATGACGACGTGCTCGACGGGTCCGAGCTGCGCCGCGGCCGCCCGACGGTGATCGCGACCGGTGGGCGCGCCGCCGCCACCGCGACCGGTGACCTGCTCTTCTCCCGGGCGTTCGCCGAGCTGCGCACGCTGCGTTCCGCGGACGCGGTCCGGATTCTCTCCCGTGCCAGCTCGGAGCTGGCGGCGGGGGAGCTGATGCAGCGTGCCGACGCATGGACCCCGGTCGACGAGGACCGCTACTTCGAGCGCTGCCGCCTGAAGACCGCGGTGCTCTTCCGCGCCTCCTGTGAGCTCGGCGCCACCGCTGCCGGGGCAGACCGCGACGCTGTCCGCGGCCTGGCCGAGTTCGGGGAGCGGATCGGTCTCGCCTTCCAGCTGCTCGACGACGTCCTCGATGTCACCGGTCCGCCGGAGCGCACCGGCAAGCCTCGAGGCGCCGACCTGCTCGATGGCACCGTCACGCTGCCCCTGATCCTCGCGCGCAACCGGGACCGCGGCCTGCGCTCGCTCGATCTGCACTCCATCCGCACGCCCGAGGCAGCCGCGGCGGTCTGCGCCCGGATCGCGGAGACCGACGCGCTGCACGACGCGCGCGCCGAGGCGCTCGACTTCGTCGCGGGCGCCAAGCAGCTGCTCCCCGGTCTGCCAGGTCCGCAGCGCGCCGCGCTGGACCTGGTCGCGGACGGGGTCGTCGAGCGCTACGCCTGACGGCGGCCGTTGCGCGTTCAGGTTTGCGGCCCGGCGCCGGACTCGTACTGATCGCTGTAGACCCACCACTGGTATGGCGGGGTCTGTGGCCAGCCGTCCGGCGAGTCCTCCCACTCCTCCTGGCGCCCATACGGAGTGAGATCGAGGTAGTGCCAGAGAGTCCCGATCTCGTCACCGCGGTTGTTGACGAAGTAGGTCCGATAGATCCGGTCGTCGTCGCCCCTCAGGAACACGTTGGTGCCGTGCCACTCCTCGACGTCGAAGTCCTCATCGAAGCCGTCGAGGATCGTGTACCAGGGGAACGACCAGCCCATCTGGCGGGCGTATCGCTGCAGATGCTCCTGTGCTCCGCGGGACACCGCGACGTAGTTGGTGTCCCTCGCGCGCAGATGCGCCAGGTTGCCGACCTGATCGGACCCCAGTGAGCATCCCTTGCACCCTCGTTCGGGATAGCTGCTCATCCCCGGGTCCATGAAGAAGCGGTAGACGACCAGCTGGCGGCGGCCGTCGAACAGGTCGAGCAGGCTCATCCGGCCGGCGGGTCCCTGGAAGGCGTAATCGCGGGTGACCTCGACCATCGGCATGCGCCGGCGCTCGGCGGCGAGCGCGTCACGGGCGCGGGAGACCTGCTTCTCCCTGGCCAGAAGCTGCTGGCGCGCGGCCTCCCACTCCTCGGCACTGACGACCGTCGGCATTGGCATGGTCATGGGCTCGCTCCAGTCGGGTCGGTGTCTAATCACATTGTGCAGTCGCCGATGTGGACGAATTGGCTCGCTCGGATTGGGACGTTCTGTCCACGCAGGTGTCAACGCTGTTGACAGCGTTTCCGAGTCGCGCTACGGTGCCGCGCCATGGCACCTGAGGAGAGGGGTCAGCCGGTGCGTCTGGACCGTGAGCGGATCCTGGACGCGGCTGCCCAGATCGTGGGGAACGAGGGCTTGCCCGCGCTCACGATGCGACGGATCGGCGCCGAACTCGGAGCCGACCCCACGGCCGTCTACCGGCACTTCCGCAACAAGCAGGAGATGCTCACCGAGCTTGCCAATCGACTGTTCGCCACCGAGGTCTGTCTCGATCCGGACGACCCTTGGCAGGACCGGCTCCGTGCGTGGGTCTGGCACGCGATGCTCCGATACCGCAACCATCTTGACCTCGGTCTGTTGCTCGCCGGCCAGAGCGACGACCTGCCGAGCCTCGTCCGCATCCGCGAACGATCACTGGCGCTGCTCACCGAGGCCGGGTTGTCGCTGGAACAGGCGGCGCTGTTCAGCCAGGTGCTGGAGAACCATGTCGTCGGCTGCGGTCTCTTCTTCGCCGTGTCCGGGTGGCACAGCTGCCCGCCGCACGAGAGCCTGGAGACGACCCGACGGTTCTACGCGATGCTCCCGGCCGACACCGCGCCACTCGTCCGCGACGCGGCTGCGCATCTGTGTCCCGAGCCTGACGATGTCTACGCCTACACCACCGACCTGTTGATCGCCGCGATCGAGCGCATCGCGGCCACCGAAGGCGAGGAGGTCGCCCGAGCATGATCCGTTCCCGTCTCACCGTCCTGGCATCGACGGTCGCTGCCGGCGCCCTGCTGGTCGGCTGCGGCCGGGCGCTGCCGACGGCGGCTGACCTGGGTGGCGGTGCCTCGAGCGCCTCCGCCGTCGCGGCGCTGTCGCCGACGACCAACCCGCCGACCAAGAGCTGGAACAAGCCAGTCGTGTGGGCCACCTACCGGATGGTCGACACCCTCAACCCGGTCCAGGCGTTCGACTATCCCGAGGACACAGTCGACACCTCGCTGTGTGACTCACTGCTGCGCCAACAGCCCGACGGGACGATCGTCTCAGGTGTGGCCACGGCGACGTACCCGAGTCCCACCAGGCTCGTGCTCAACATCCGCACCGGTCCGCGCTTCTGGGACGGCCATCCGGTGACCTCCGCGGATGTCCTGTATGACCTGCAGCAGGCGGCGAGTGCCAAGAGCGGGTCGTTCTACACCCAGGTGTTCGATCGCGTGAAGTCGATGACCGCGCCGAACTCCTCGACCGTCGTGATCACCCTCAAGGAGCCGGACTACTGGCTCACCGGCGAGTTGTCGGAGATGCCGGGCGTCGTCTACGAGAAGGCGTACGCGGTCAAGGAGGGCAAGAAGTTCGGCTCGCCCTCGGGACTGACGATGTGCACCGGCCCCTACGAGCCCAAGAAGTGGGTCCCGGGTGCATCGCTGAGCGTCGTCGCCAACCCTCACTACTGGGACTCGACGCTGGCGCCGAAGGTCCACGAGATCATCTTCAAGGGGATCGGCGCGGACGCGACGCTCACCTCGGGTCTGGAGACGGGCGCGGTCAACGGGACCTACGCCCAGGGGATCTCGACCTACAACCAGCTCAAGCGCAACAAGAGCCTGTCGGTGATCGACGGGCCCGGGGGCAACGTCGACGCGATGGTGATCGACAACACGAAGGGTGTCCTCGGCAACGTCAAGGTCCGCCAGGCGATTTCCGACGCGATCAACCGCACGGCTCTGATCGAGGCGAACTACCACGGCGCCTCGGTGATGCCCAAGACGCTCTCGGGCCCGGGCCAGTGGGGCTACGGGCGGTCCATCTTCGAGCAGGACTGGAACCGGCTGCCGGCGATGACCGTCAACATCGCCAAGGCGAAGGCGCTCATCAAGGCCGCCCACGCGACCGGTAAGTCGTTCGTGATCGGCACCACCCAGGAGATCAACGCGCTGGCCACCGACGCGAACGTTGTGCGACAGGCGGCGGTCGAGATCGGTCTGAAGGCGACGATCAAGTCGGTCTCCGCCCAGGACTACATCGCGCTGTTCGAGAGCGCGTCGGCGCGCAAGGGGATCGACATGTTCCCCACCTCCAACTACGGCGACTACGCCGACCCGGCGGCGCTCTACAACACCGTGGTCATGCCGGGTGGCAGCCAGAACTACGACAACTTCGACAACCCGACGATGGTCAAGGATCTGAACCTCGCGCGCTCGACCGCCAATCCGGACCTGCGGGCCTCCTACGTGGCGAAGGTCGGAGATCTGGTCGCCACCCAGCTTCCGTGGATCCCGCTCGACGATCCCGACACGATGCTCATCACCGGCCACCAGCTCACGGGCGCGCCGGTCTCGTTCGTCTACATGGGCGGGCCGTGGGCCAACATGATGGGAGCGCGATGACGCTCTCCCCGCTGTCGAAGTTCATCCTGCGCCGGGTGGGGCTGCTGATCCTGGCGCTGATCGTGTCGAGCTTCGTGATCTTCATCTCGCTGAACCTCGCCCCCGGCGACCCGCTGTCGGCACTGTCGGGCGGACGGAGCCTGTCGAAGGCGACGATCGCGGCGCTGGACCGCGAGTACCACCTCAATGATCCGGTGATGGTGCGCTACTGGGATTACGTCAAGGGCGTGGTCCTGCACTTCAACCTGGGTACCTCGATCCAGTTCCGTGAGCCGGTCTCGAGCCTGATCAGTCAGCGCATCGGGTCCACCGCCGAGCTCGTCGCGTATGCGGCGGTCCTGATCCTGGTGTTCGGCGTCGGCGCCGGTGTGCTCGCCGGACTGCGCCGGGGTGTCCTGGACAACTCGATCATCGCGGTATCGACGTTGCTGGCCGCGGTGCCGTCGTTCGTGGCGGCGATCGTGTTGATCGCGGTGTTCGCGGTCAACCTGCACTGGCTGCCGGCGCTGGGCAACGGGTCCGGGTTCGGCGGGACGATCCAGCACCTCACCCTGCCGGCGATCGCGCTGGCGGCGTCGGCGTTCGCGGTGGTCACCCGGGTGACGCGAGTGACGGTGCGGTCCGAGCTGTCGCTGGAGCACGTGCAGACGGCCGTGAGCCGCGGGATCCCGTGGCCGCTGGTGGTGCGCCGGCATGTGCTGCGCAACGCGTCGATCCCGATCACCACGGTCGTCGGGATCACCATCACGTCGCTGTTCGCGCTGTGCGCGGTCGTCGAGCAGGCGTTCAACCTCAACGGGATCGGCGCGGCGTTGATCCAGGCCGCCCTGGAGAAGGACTTCGGGGTGGTGCAGGGGATCTCGCTGGTGCTCGTCGGAGCGTTCGTGATCGCCAACGCGATCGTCGATCTGCTCTACGCGTTCCTTGACCCGCGAGTCGCGATCGGAGCGAGGGCGTCATGAGCACCGGGGCAGGAGCAGTCACCACGGGACGCCTGGTCGTCCCCCAGGTGCGCCGGCGGTTGGCCGCCAACCAGATCGTCTACGGCATCTGCTGGCTGATCGTCGCCGTCGCGGTGTTCTTCGCGATCTTCGGGCCTCTGGTCCGACCCCACGACCCGAACTTCTCCTTGTTGCAGTTCCAATACGTCGGACCGTTCCAGGCCAAGGGCTATCTGCTCGGGTTCGACAGCCAGGGCCGGGACCTGCTCAGCCGGCTGATGGTCGGCGCCAGGACGTCGATGCTCGGCCCGCTGCTGGTCGCGTTGATGTCGATGGGCGCGGGCACGCTGATCTCGGTGGTCGCCGCATGGCGGGGCGGCTGGGTGGACTCGATCCTCGGCACGGTGATGGACATCCTGTTCGCCTTCCCGGGGATCCTGCTGGCCGTGTTGACCGCGGCGGTGTTCGGGGCCGGACTGCTGGCGCCGACGATCGCGCTGGCGATCGCCTACACCCCGTACATCGCGCGAGTGCTGCGCTCAGCGGCGATTCGCGAGCGGGCTCGTGACTACATCGCGGCGGCCGAGGTCCAGGGCGTCTCGACGTGGTCGATCTGCGTGCGCCACCTGATCCCGAACCTCGGTCAGCTGGTCGTCGCGCAGGCGACGCTGGTGTTCGCATGGGCGATGGTCGACCTGGCGGCGATCTCGTTCCTCGGCCTCGGGGTGCAGCCGCCGACGGCGGACTGGGGCGTGATGGTGTCCAGTGGCGAGGCCGGAGTGCTGCAGGGCTATCCGATGGAGTCGTTGTTGGCGGGCCTCTGCATCGTGCTCGTCGTCGTCGCCGTCAACCTGCTCGGCGAGCGCATGGCCGAGCGCGGAGAGAGGAAGCTGGCATGAACGGCACGGAGAACCTCGCCTACCTGTCCGCCAGCGAGGCGCTCGCGCGCTTTCGCTCACGCGAGCTGTCGCCGGTCGAGTTGATGGAGGCGGTGATCGCGCGGGCCGAGGAGGTCGAGCCCACCATCAACGCATTCGCTCAGTCCTACTTCGAGCAGGCGCTCGACGCCGCCCGCGCGGCCGAGGCCCGTTACGGGGGCAGCGGCGATGAGCCGCGACCGCTTGAAGGCCTGGCGGTCGCGATCAAGGAGGAGGAGCCGATCCAAGGTCAGCCGTGGACGCTCGGCTCGCTTGTCTACAAGGACCAGGTCGCCGAGCACACGTCGGTGTTCGCCCGCCGTCACCTCGACGCGGGCGCGATCGTCCACGCCCGCACGACCACGCCGGAGTTCTCGTGCGCCGGCTTCACGCACTCACGGCTGTGGGGGGTCACGCGCAATCCGCACAACCCGGAGCTGGCGGTCGGCGGTTCCTCCGGCGGCTCGGGGGCATCGCTTGCCGCCGGCACCTCAACGCTCGCCTCGGGCTCGGACATCGGCGGCTCGATCCGGATGCCCGCCTGCGCCAACGGCGTGGTGGGCTTCAAGCCCCCGTACGGGCGGGTGCCGGTCGACCCGCCGTTCAACCTCGATACCTACTGCCACTGTGGGCCGCTCGCGCGCACGGTCGCCGACTGCGCTCTGTACGAGAACGTCCTCTCAGGCCCCGAGCCGACCGACATCCACACCCTGCGCGAGCGGGTCGTCCTGCCCGACCGCTTCGACGGGGTCAAGGGCCTGCGGGTCGCGTATTCGCTGGATCTCGGCGGCTGGTCACTGGATCCCGACGTCGCCGAGAACACGCTCGCGGTGATCGAGGCCCTGCGCGAGGCAGGCGCGATCGTCGAGGAAGTCGACCTCCAGGTGCCCCGCGAGAAGGTGAGCCGGGCGATGTCGATCCACTTCGCGACCGGTTTCGGGGCATGGCTGGCCGGCCTGGTGCAGGCGTATCCGGACCTCGTCTCCCCCTACGTCACCGCGGCGGTGCGGACGATCAGCGAGGAGGCCGGAGATGCGAGCGCGATGGAGGGCTGGGAGCTCGAGTGTGAGCTCTACGCGCCGGTCGGCACGCTGCTGGAGCGCTACGACGGCCTGGTCGTGCCGACCTGTCGCGTCGCCGGGCTCGACGCCGGCGAGGACTACGTGGAGCGATCGATCATGGCGGCCGACGGCACCGAGGTCGGAACGGACCTCGACGCGTTCACCACGCCGGTGTTCAACGTCATGAGCCGCTGTCCGGTGCTCGCCGTGCCCTCGGGCCGTGGCGCGCGTGGCGGCCCGACCGGCGTGCAGATCGCCGGGCGGACCTATGACGACCTCACGGTCTTCCGGCTCGGCGCCGCACTCGAGGCGGTCCGGCCGTGGGATCAGTGGCCCGAGACAGTGCTCCCGCTCGAACAGGGTGTGAGCGGATGAGCACGGATGGTGCGCTGCTGGAGGTCGATGGCCTCCACGCCGAGCTGCCGGTCGAGGGCCGGATGCAGCCGGTGCTGCACGAGGTCTCGCTGTCGATCGGAACCGGGGAGGCCGTCGGCCTGGTCGGCGAGTCGGGTTCGGGCAAGTCGATGACCGCTCGTGCGATCGCGCGGCTGCTGCCGCCCGGCGCGAAGAGCTCGGGCGAGGTCCGCTATGACGGCGCGGAGGTGGGGTCGCTGCGGGGCTCCGCGCTGCGTGACTATCGCGGTGAGGTCGCGATGATCTTCCAGGACCCTCGGGCGCACATCAATCCGGTGCGCTCGATCGGCGACTTCATGACCGAGGCGCTGCGCACCAACCGCAACGTCGCCCGCTCCGACGCGCGGACACGCGCGGTCCGGGCGCTGGCGGACGTCGGTATCGACGACGGCGAGCGCCGTCTGAAGCAGTACCCGCACGAGTTGTCGGGCGGGTTGTTGCAGCGGGTGATGATCGCCGCTGCGCTGCTGACCGAGCCTCGGTTGGTGCTCGCCGACGAGCCGACGACCGCGCTGGACGTGACCACCCAGGCCGAGGTGATGGCGATCCTGGACGAGCTGCGCCGCGAGCGCGGTCTGGCGCTGTTGTTCATCACCCACGACCTCGACCTCGCCGGCGCGGTCTGTGACCGCACGTGTGTCATGTACGCGGGACGGATCGTGGAGTCCCAGCGTTCCGCGGATCTCGGCGAGCGCCCGCGGCATCCGTACACGGCTGCGCTGTCGGCCGCACGCCCGGCGATCGAGGGCGCGGTCCATCGCCTGGCGGCGATCCGGGGGCGCCCGGTGTCGGCGTTCGAGGCACCCGAGGGCTGCGCGTTCGCGCCGCGCTGTGAGTTCGCGCAGGACCGCTGCCGGAAGGGCACGCCGCAGCTGCGCGCGGTGACCGGCGGGGAGGTGCGCTGCGTGCGCGCCGAGGAGATCCAGGGCAATCTGGCCAAGGAGACCGAGAGTGTCTGAGCCGCTACTGGAGGCCACGGGCCTTCGCAAGGACTTCGGGTCGGTGGTGGCGGTCGACGATGTCGATCTTTCGGTCGAGGCCGGTGGGTCCCTGGCGATCGTCGGCGAGTCGGGATCGGGGAAGACGACGATCGCACGGATGCTGGTGGGCCTGACCCGGCCGACCGCGGGAACGATCCGCGCCTGCGGCCGGGACCGCTCCACGCCGTCGCGTTCGGCGTCTGAGCGGCGCAAGCGCGGCTCGGAGGTGCAGATCGTCTTCCAGGATCCGTATTCGAGCCTCGATCCTCGCCACAGCGCACAGAAGGCACTCGACGAGGTGCTGCGGCTGCACGGCCGCGGTACCGACGCGCAGGCCCGTAAGACGCGGATCGCGGAGCTCGGCGAGCTCGTCGGTCTCGACGACCGGATGCTCCGGGCGCTTCCCCGCGACCTGTCGGGGGGGCAGCGCCAGCGGATCGCCATCGCGCGAGCGCTCGCCGCCGACCCGCGACTGATGATCCTCGACGAGTCGGTGGCCGCCCTGGATGTCTCCATCCAGGCCCAGGTGCTCAACCTGCTCGCCGACATCCGCGAGCGGACGCAGATCTCCTACATCCTGATCAGCCATGACCTCGCGGTGGTTCGCCAGATCACCGAGGAGGCGATCGTCATGCACCGCGGCAAGGTCGTCGAGCGCGGCCGGACCGAGACGATCCTCGACTCACCGCAGGACCCCTACACCCGCATGCTGCGCGCCTCGGTGCCGCGGCCCGGCTGGAAGCCCACGCGGCGCAGCGCGCTCGCCGGCGTTCCCGACCAAGGAGAGACCCCATGACCCCCGATCTCGATCTTGCTCTGCTCGGCGCTCTTGTGCGCACGCTGGATCCTGAGTCGCCGAGTGCGGCCGCTGTCGGGATTCTTGACGGGAGGATCGCCGCGGTGGGCTCAGAGGATGAGGTCCGCGGTCTGTGTGGCTCTCAGACTGAGGTGGTGGATCTTGATGGCGCGGCGGTGGTGCCGGGGTTGATCGATAGTCATATGCATCCGTTTATGGGTGCGATCAATGCGCGTGGCGCTGATCTGTTGGATGCCCATACGTTGGATGATGTGCTTGGGGCGTTGCAGGCTGAGCGGGCGAAGTGCCAGCCGGGGGAGTGGATTCAGGGCTGGGGTCTGGATTACAACGTGTTTGAGGGCAAGCGGATCAGTGCGTCGGTGATCGAGGAGGCGGTTGGTGGCGCGCCGGCGGCGTTGACGTTCATGGATTTTCATACGATGTTGGCTTCGGAGCGGGCGTTGGAGCTGGCGGGGATCGACGGGCCGCGGGAGTTTGTCGAGCATGCCGAGATCGTGTGCGTCGATGGCCGGCCGACCGGCGAGTTGCATGAGCGTGGTGCGATGGATCTGTTGCATGACGCGATGCCGCCGTTGACTGAGGCGCGGCGCTATGAGCTGTGCGCGGCGCATCTGCGTGCTTTGGCGGCGGTGGGGATCACCGGGACCCACGCGATGGACGGCACGCTTGAGACGTTTGAGTTGTTGGGTGAGCTTGAGTCGCGTGGTGATCTGGTGACGCGGATCCTGACTCCGTTTACGATCGCGCCGGATACGCCTGAGGAGATGTGGGAGCGCTTTGGTGCTGCCGGGGGCGAGCATGGCCGGCGCTGGCGGGCGGGGGTGGCGAAGTTCTTTATCGATGGGGTGATCGATTCAGGCACCGGCTGGCTGGTAAAGCCCGATAGCGAGGGTGATGGCACCGCGTCGTTTTGGCCGGATGTGGATCGCTACCGCCGCGCGGTGCGGTTTTTTGCTGAGCGCGGCTTTCAGTGTGTGACCCATGCGACGGGGGATCGGGGGGTGCGTGAGGCGCTGGATACCTACGCCTCGGTGCCCAAGCCCCGGCGTGGGTTGCATCGCGTTGAGCACATCGAGACGATCCAGCCTGAGGATCTGCCGCGGTTTGCGGCGGAGGGGGTCGTGGCCTCGATGCAGGCCCAGCACATGATGTGGCTGAGCCGCGATCGCTCGGATAACTGGTCTAAGCGGCTGGGATCGGATCGCTGTGACCGCGCGTTTATGACGCGCTCGCTGCTTGAGTCCGGCGCGACGATCGCGTTGGGCTCTGACTGGCCGGTGGCGCGCTATGACCCGCGTGAGGGGATGGCGGCCGCGCGGCTGCGCCGCCCGCCGCTGCACCCAGAGCGCGACGCCTACGACGATCAGGCGATCACCGGCGTCCAAGCGCTGGAGGGCTACACCACCGGCGCGGCCGCCACCGTCGGCGACGCAGACCGGCTGGGACGGATCCGGCCGGGCTTCCAGGCCGATCTGACCGTGATGGCGGTCGACCCGGCCGACGCCGACCCTGACGCGCTCGTCTCAGTCCCGGTCCTGATGACCGTCGTCGACGGCGAGGTGGTCCACCGAGCGTGACCCGCCCGGTGGAGGGCGCCGAGGCGTCAGGTCCTCGGCGCAGCGGTCCCGAGGACTAGAAGTCCTCGGGAAGGACGAGGTCGTCCTGAAGCGCGGCGGTGAAGCGCTCGATCTCCTCGGCCATGTTGGACTGCGTGAGGCGGCGGAGGTCGGAGAGCATCGCGGTGAGGCCCTCGTCGAGCTTCTCTTCCAGCGCGTCGACCTGGTCCTGGTCGAAGATTCCCTCGTCGACCCAATCGCAGTTGGGGCAGTGGAGGGTCAGCTCCCAGAAGCTGTGCGGAGCCTCTCGCCAGTCGATCGGCTGGACGAGGTGGCAGGCACAGGAGGGGCAGACGTGCAGACCGTCGGTCCGGGTGTCCTCTGCGTAGAAGCGGACAACCTCGATCGAGCGGCCGCTGGGAAGCAGGATGCGTCGAACGGAGTGCTTATCGGAGTTGGGGTTCATTGGCGGGCTTTGCGGGTGAAGTGGCGGACAGTGGCGGGGCGTCTGGCCGGACGGGAGAGCTATCGGTCCCGCCGTGCGCGCGCTTGACACGCCACTGATCCACCTGGACATTCAGGCCGCATACACATCAATCGCCCCTCGGCCCCTACACTTGAGGCACCCCATAGGGAGGCCCTGATCCAATGTTCCGAAGTCCCATCATCGATGGCGCCGTCGTCCTGATCATCCTGTTGCTGATCGTCGGCCCCAAGAAGCTGCCCCAGCTGGGCCGCGGCCTCGGCGATGGCATGCGCGAGTTCAAGGAGGGCATCACCGGCGAGAACAAGGAAGAGCAGAAGAAGCAGCCGCTCTCGCAGGCCCAGACGATGCCCGGCGCAGAGCAGCCGGAGCACGCGCAGTCGGCGGCGCCCACCCAGGGCAGCTCCGAGCGCGGCGCCTAACAGCTCGACGGTCGCGGCACGATGCCCAAGCGCCTGCGACCGATCGGTCATGACGACCGGCTGAGCGTCGTCGATCACCTCGACGAGCTCCGCAGTCGCCTGCTCATCTCCGCGGCAGCGCTGATCGTCGTGTTCGGAGTCTGCTTCTGGCAGAGCGGGCATCTGCTGAACGCTCTCAACAAGCCTCTCAACAGCCTGACCAAAGAGGCGAGCAGCCATCTCGCAAATGCCACGGCAGATCTGGCTGCCGAGCGGCCCCACCTGCTCAAGGCGGCCGGCTACGCGAACAAGCTGGCCGTCCTTCCGCACTCGGGCCTCTCTGCGCAGGCCCGCGCGCTGATGGACGGTCTGGGGAAGGAGCTGGGTACGACGGCACGCGCGCTGCCCAAGCGCTACAGCGGTGACAACCCGGTGACGCTCAACCCCGGCGAGCCCTTCACCGAGACGATCACGGTCTGCTTCTACTTCGCGCTGATGATCTGCTCCCCGCTCCTGCTGTACGAGCTCCTGGCATTCGTGTTACCGGCGCTCAGTCCCGAGGAGAAGAGGGTCGCGATGCCGATCATCCTCGCGGCGCCGGTGCTGTTCTTCGCCGGAATCATCTTCTCCTACGTCATCGTCCTGCCGGCCGCGCTGCGCTTTCTGCAGGGATACAACTCGTCCCACTTCCAGGCGTTCGTCCAGGCCCGGCCGCTGTACGCCTTCGAGGTCTTCGTGATGGCGGCGATCGGCGCCGCCTTCGAGATGCCGCTCGTGCTGCTGGGCCTGCGTGCGGTCGGGGTGATCAACGGGTCGACGCTCACCCGCCACTGGCGCTACGCGGTGGTCATCCTGGCGATCATCGGCGCCGCGATGCCGGGTGCCGATCCGGTGACGACCGGGCTGGAGATGGCCCCGCTCCTGGTCCTGTTCCTCGCCTCCATCGTCCTGCTGAAGATCGCGGACCGCCGCGCTGCCCGCCGCGAGGCGATCGAGGAGCGCGACGACCCCACGGTCGGCAATTTCACCTAGTACACGCCTCTCACGTTGAACATGGCAGACTGAGCCCGCGATGCTCTTCGATCTCCGCAGCCGCGGCAGGCGGCGCACCGTGCAGGTCATCTACATCGGCTTGGCCCTGCTCATCGGCGCCGGCCTGATCCTGTTCGGCGTGGGCACCGGCTCGGGTGGCGGCGGCCTGTTCGGCGCGTTCACGGGCTCAAATTCGCACTCCGGCGCCAACAACGGCGCGTCCACCGCGCAGGTCAAGAGCGCGATCGCGGCGACCAAGAAGACGCCGAACAGCGCCGCGGCCTGGGCGAACCTGATCAACGCCCGCTTCTCGGCCGCCAATTCCGTCGGTTACAACAGCACGGCGGCGACCTACACGCAGGGCGGCAAGCAGCAGCTCCAGCTGCTCACCCAGGCCTACACGCGCTACACCTCGCTCAACAAGAACCCGACCCCGAACGAGGCGACGATCGCCGCCAAGGCCTACACCCAGCTCGGGAACTGGAAGACCGCGTCGGCGACCTACCAGACCGTGCTGGCCGCGGAGTCGGACAACCTCCACGCCCTGGAGTGCGTCACGCTCACCTCCTACGCGGCCAAGAACGACCGCGTCGCACAGCTCGCCGAGGCCCGTGTGCTCGCCAAGCTGCCCACCAAGGCGGTGCGCAAGCAGACCAAGAGCGAGCTCGAGCAGGCCAAGACCTCGACGACGGTCGTCACCCAGACCTGCTGACCCATCGGGCCTGCGCACCGCGGCTAACATTCACCGCCCTGTCGGGCCGTTAGCTCAGCTGGTAGAGCAGGGGACTCTTAATCCCAAGGTCGTAGGTTCGATCCCTACACGGCCCACTCAGAAGGCCCCATCACTCCGGGGCTTTTTCTTTGTCCTGACCTCGGGTCGATCGCGGCTCGTGTCCCCAATATGTCCCGAGACCGGCGTAGGATCGGTCGATGGCGGAGGGTTTCAGGCCCCCGACGGGGCATGTCTTCAAGGTCGAGCGGGGCCGTGGGACGGTCTGGTACGCCAAGTACCGGTTCCTGATGGGCGCCAGTTCCAGAAGAAGATCGGGCCGGCATGGACGGAACGGGGTAGGCCGGCGAATGGCTATGTGACGAAGCGTCTGGCGGAGGAGTGGCTCAGCGTAGACGCTCGACCAGGCGCGCCACGGCACGCTGCCGGGGATGATCCGGACCGGTGCCACGTTCGCGGATGGGCCACCGAGTACCTGCGCTACATCGAGCACGATCGCGGGCGCAAGCCGTCGACGGTCCGTGGCTACCGCTCGATGATCAACGCGCATCTCTTGCCTCCGTTCGGCGAGCTGCCAGTCGAGGACTTGACTGCGGAGACCATCGAGCGGTGGATCGCGAGCTTTGAGGGCTCGCCGAGGTCGCGGAACAAGCTTCTGATCCAGCTCCACGGTGTCCTCGGGCGGGCGAAGAAGATCTACGGCTTGGCGACCAATGCGGCCACCGAGATCGAGAAGTTCCAGCAGAAGGCGAGCGGAGACATCCAGGTGTTCTCGCCTGAGGAGGTCTGGGCGCTCGTGCGCGCAGCCGAGTCAGAGCAGGACGCCGCGCTGTTCCTCACTGCGGAGTTCACGGGGCTGCGGATGGGTGAGCTGCTGGCGTTGCGCTGGCGCGACGTCGACTTCGCCGGCAACGTCGTCCGCGTTCGCGCGAGCTACTACCTCGGCCAGCTCACGACTCCGAAATCAGGGAAGGTTCGCGCCGTGCCGCTTGCGCCGGCCGTCGCAACCGCGACGGTCAATGCCGCGGGCAATGCGCCGTTCGATGACCGTTCGTGATCGTGCCGTGGCTGTCATTGCATACCGGAAGCTCATCATCTCTCTCGCGGTAACTCTGTCAGTCGGGTGTTTTCCTAGACGCCGGTCCAATGCGCGGATACGATGCCCGCTCCACGCGCCGGCTGGGAGTCCGGCGCGCTGACGCAGGGGAGATTTGCATGCCTCGATCACGACGAGCAGCGCTCGCCGGTCTGCTCACCGCTGCCGCCGCACTGGCGGCGCCCGCGGGCGCGCTCGCGTTGCCTCACAGTTCGGTCGCACCAGTGTCCTCGCGACCCGTGTGCTCGAGTCCGACCGCGGGCAGGGCCGCCTGTGATGCGCTGCTAGCCACCACCTCCGGTGGAGCCGCGTTCAACGCAAAGCCGAGCGCGAGCTCGACGGTCGCCGGATATCACCCGAGCGACCTGCTCAGTGCATACAACCTGCCGTCGGGTGGGGGCAGCGGTCAGACAGTGGCGATCGTCGACGCGTACAACGATCCCAACGTCGCCGCGGACCTCGCCACGTATCGCAGCCAGTTCGGCCTGCCGGCCGTCTCGACGTGCTCGGTCGCCAGCGGCAGGGTCTCAAGCCCCGGTGGCCCGTGCTTCGTCAAGGTCAGCCAGACGGGCAGCACCACAAGCCTGCCGACCTCAAACGGCGGCTGGGCGCAGGAGATCTCGCTCGACGTCGACATGGTCTCGGCGATCTGCAACCAGTGCAACATCCTGCTCGTTGAGGCGCGCTCGCCGACCACCGCGAACCTGGGCACCGCGGTCAACGAGGCGGCCAGCCTCGGGGCGACCGAGATCTCCAACAGCTACGGCGGTTCGGAGTCCTCCAGCGACACGAGCTACGACAGCGCCTACTACAACCACCCGGGGATCGCGATCACCGCCAGCGCCGGCGACTCCGGCTATGGCGTCGAGTATCCGGCGGCATCGCCGGACGTCACCGCGGTCGGCGGGACGAGCCTGACCCGGAACACCTCGACGGCCCGCGGATGGAGCGAGACCACGTGGTCAGGCTCAGGTAGCGGCTGCTCGGCAGACGACCCCCAGCCGTCCTGGCAGGCGGCCAACCCCACCATCGCGCACGTCTGCGCCAGGCGAGCGGTAACCGATGTCTCGGCCGTCGCCGACCCGAACACGGGCGTGTCGGTGTATGACAGTGATTCCTACCAGGGGGCACGCGGCTGGCTGGTATTCGGCGGCACGAGCGTCGCCTCGCCGATCACCGCAAGTGTCTACGCCCTCGCCGGCAACGCGGCCACGGTCACCTACGGCAGCTACCCCTACAGTCACACGGGCTCGCTGTACGACGTCACCTCCGGCAGCAACGGCAGCTGCGGTGGGACCGCGCTGTGCACCGCCGGCACCGGCTGGGACGGGCCCACCGGCTTGGGCACCCCGGACGGCACCGGCGCCTTCTGAGGGGTTCTGAGGAGGGGAGGCCCCGCGGCGGGCCTCCCCGCTCAGGGCCGGCCGGCCACATTTCGCACCTACGCGGCTTCTCGTTCGGCGCTTGCGCTTTGAGACACAGGCTGGAAGATCCAGCTTGAGCGGTCGGGCTGGCGCATCCATTCGACAGCCGCACGAGATCGCTCCTCCCGCTCGCATGACGACGACAGCACTACCGTCCGGCGGAGAGCAGGAGCCGTCCCGAGGCTTCCGAGTCGGCGACTAAGCGGAAGTGAGCAACGTCCCGTTGCGGACGACTCAAGGCAGACCGGGGACTGACTCAGCGATCATGCCGGTCGGTCCGAAGGATGCCGTCGCTGTCTGACTCCGGGTGGCGGCAGTCGATTGAAGCCCACCGGGCTTGCCCGGGCGGGTGGCTGGCGCCCGCCGCCTGGCCGACGTCGACAAATCACCGGTTCAGCCGGCGCTGTTGGTGCTGGTATCGCCCGTGGTGACGGTGCTCGCGCCTGTCGAGCCGGTGGTGGTGCCTGTGTTGGAGGCGCCGTTGTCGGCGTAGATCGTGCATTCGATCAGGTGCCAAGGCCCAGCGCCCCGCCTGCCGGCGGGCACGACATCGGTGCCGTCGCTGCCCAGCAGCATCTCCACGTGCTGACCCGGATCCCCCGTCTGGCATGTGATCGGACCGGGGACGGTCGCCGGACCGCGGATACGATCGAGCGTCCCACTCGAGCGTTCTATTAAAATGTAAAAAAAAAAAAACCTGGATATGCCCATCGTGTGGATCTGCAGCCTGGCGGCCTCCCCGTCCGAGACGTGGTATAGGTGCACCAGCAGCGAGCCGTCGCTGTTTTGGGTGATCGCGAACGCCGGCGGGGCGGTGGAGCCGCTGAAGGCGAGCACCAGGCCGGCCGCCAGGCCGGCCAGCCCCAGGGAGCCGCCTGCGAGGATGCGCGGCCGCGTTATCCAGCGACGCGCCGGGCGCGCTTTGCCAATTGTCGTGGGGTCGGCCAGCCGGGGGTCACCGGGTTCGGCGATGGTCTTGGCGAACCGCGCGTCGTGGTCGTCTGCCGGTGGGGGTGGTGCCGGTCGGGCCGCGCGCAGGCGGTCCATCACGTTGTCGTTTCTCATGTCTGCCTCCAGTCGGGTTGCTGTGCGGGAACGCGGCGGGCGGCGGGCTGCGCCGCCAGCTCATCCCGAAGCCGGCGACGCGCGCGGTGCAGACGTGCCCGGAACGCCGTTCGGGAGATCCCGAGGCTTCGCGCCGCCTGCGCCGGGGTCAGGTCGTCCCAGGCGATGAGCAGCAGTGCCTCGCGGTACTCCTCAGACAGGGCCCGCAGACCTTCCGCGAGCTCGGGGTCGAGATCCAGCTCAGGCGGTAGCGGCTCGGCCGGCGCCGCCAACTCGAGGTCGCCGAGCGATTGGCTCCCGGTTGCCGCTCTCGCCGGCGCTCGGCCAAGAGCAGGTTGCGCGCGGTATTGATCAGCCACGGCCGCGAGTCGTCGACGGGGATGTCCGCCAGTCGACGCCAGGCGATCGCCATCGCCTCGCCGGCGATGCCGTCGGCATCCCGCGCGCCGCGGCGACGTGCGTAGGACGTGATAAAGCCCAAGTGGGCGAAGACCTCGGCAAACCGAGCTTCGACAGCGCTGCGATCGCCCTGAGGATGACTTTCCATGATCCCCACTGTCGATTTCGCCCCCAACTGTTGCACCGTCGCGGGAAGAATGCAGGCGGGCTCATCTCAGCAAGTCATCTCAGCAAGCGGCAGAGGGCAACGGCGAGACTGGCCGCGTCGAGCTGACCACACGCGTCGAATTCCCTCAACCTGATGCCGAGCAAGCCGGTCGTGTTTCGGACCCACAACGAATACGACCTCGCTCTTGGCGTGGAGAGCGAGGCCGGAAGGTCGATGCGAAGATCAACCTATCTAGCTCTATCGGCAGCTCAGACGTGAACCTTGAGCCATTTCTCGGAAAGATTCTCAGGGAGTTCGCCTTCACCGCATCCGCTGGACCGACGGGTTCCGGCCGGACGCGAACCACCCGCTGATGTCGCCAACGGATCCTTCAACTACCAGGCAGAAGGATCAGCGAGACCTTCAAGCAGCCGATCAGCGCTCTGGTCAAGCCACTCCAGGTCATCGGCGATCTGGCGCAGCACCATCGCCCCTTCGCCTGCGGTGATCGGCCAGTATCTCGCCGCCTCGACCGTCCGCTGCTTGGCCTGATGCAATGACCAGAGAACCTCATCAGGGTCGCTGACTCCATAGGCGCGGGCGAACAGTGAGAGGCGGCGCGTCAGGTCCGGTGGCGAGGGGAACTCGCTCCTGGCGAAGTAGGCCTCGTCTCCCATGGGCACGTAGCGCCAAGCGGCGTTGCCGAACTCGGTCAGTGGTTGGTTGGGGCGGATGCTGTCGAAGTCGATGAACGCGACCGGGCAGCCGTCGCGGTACACCGTGTTGTGGGGACCCACATCACCGTGGCACACGATCTCGTCGACCCCGAGCGCGGCGCAGCTGTGCTGTCTCCAGATCGCATCGACCGGGGGCGTGAACGAGGCGGAGGCCTCGTGCAGACGGCGCAGCAGCGCGGCCGACTGCACCAGGCACTGCTCAGAACGAGCGAACTCGGGCCAGCGGGTCGGATGCCCAGGACGCCAATCAGGACCGCCACCGAGTACCTCACCGTCCAGGTAGCTCAGGATCTCACGCCCATCCGGTGCCATTCCCAGAACGCGCGGCGCGCCAGCAAAACCCGAACGCTCGAGATGCCCCAGGAACGCGTGGACCGTCGGGGTCCACGGCCCGCTGCCGCGCAGAACCTGGCCTCTCGAACGCCAGACGCGATTGCCGCTGCTTCCCTCCGGCAGACGGACCTCGTTCTCCATGGTCGGATCCTCTCAGACCGACTCACTCCCGCCCGAGGGCGACCCCGCCGCCGGCGCCCCTGTTGCCGGACACCTGCTTTGCATGGCGACCCTCCCTTGCCTTTCAACGGTTTTCGATCGTCTGGGAGAGGCAGAGCTGCGAGCGCGACGCCGCGGATCCAATCTACGCGCCATACGCAGGCGAGGATCACTTCCAGCGATCTTGATCGGCGTGGCCGCTCCGGCGATCGCGGTTTACGCACCGAGGGGCGATTGTGGGCACGTGCCGAGGGTGGTGGACGGCGTGTCCCGAACCGTGTCCCCGAATCCGCAAATCTGGTGTCACTTCAGAACACCGGAGCGAACTCAAAAGCCAGCAGGAGAGCGAAAAGACCTGCAAATGAGCGACTCTTAATCCCAAGGTCGTAGGTTCGATCCCTACACGGCCCACTCAGAAGGCCCCGTCGGCACAGGACCCCAGCAAAGAAAAAGCGACGCTGCCTTCCCGCGGTTGGCAAGCGGCGAGGTCACCCCTGACGCGAAGCTTCTCTGAAACGGCGCGGAAAGGGGAAGGAAGCGCACGGGCGGGCGACGAATACCCCAGTCAGCCATGCCACGTGCAACCGTGACAGCAGTCGCAGCGCAGAAGGGCGGGACCGGCAAGACGGCGCTCGCCGGGAGTCTGGCCTCGCAGTGGGCGTACGCGGGGGTTCGGACGCTGCTCATCGACCTCGACCAACAGGCGAATCTGACGTTCGCGTTCGGGGTCGATCCGGCGAACCTGGAGGCGACGATCGTGGACGTGCTGGCACCGCGCAATTCGGTGCCGGCGCAAGACGCCGTGCTGCACCATGTGCACGGCGCTCCTGGACTCGACCTGCTTCCGTGCGATGAGCGCGCAGAGGCGCTGGATACGCAGCTGCGTTCCGAGACGATGGGGGTCTTCAAGCTGAAGGATGCGCTGGAGCCGCTGCTGAAGAACTACGACCGCGTGCTCATCGATTGCCCGCCCAACGTCGGCGAGCTGACGGTCTCAGCGCTGTTGGTGGCGGATGAGATCGTATGCCCGGTGAAGATGGGCGACAGCAACGCCCTGCGCGGCCTCAGCCGGCTGTCGCAGACTGTGGAGAAGCTGAACCGTAGAGGGGCCAAGGTGCGCATCAAGAGCCTGGTCAGGGTGGAGTGCGATCCCTCGCAGCTGAGCTACCGCCTCAACCAGAAGGAGCTGAAGCGACTGGCCCGGCGGCTGAAGGTGCCGGTGGCGCGCACGGAATTGCGGGCACGGGCGGCGTGGCGCACCGCGATCACGTGCGATGTGCCGCTGATCCTGCTGGAGGGCCATGACCGCGGCACGCGTGAAGCGCAAGCGGATGTCCATCAGCTGGCCCGCGAGCTCTGGCCACGGGTGAAGTTTCCCTCGCCCGCCGAGATCAAGGCGCAGAGGAAGGCCGCCGGAGTGCCTCAGAGGAAAGCTGCCGCTGTGCCCCTGAGGAGGGCCGCCTAGTGGCGTTGCGGCCGGTATCCGAGCTGGGCCTGGTGGATCTCACCGATCTCGCGTCCAAGCCCCCCGCGGTTGAAGCCGGGCCCGGTGGCTCGAAGCCCGCCACGGCTGAAGCCGGGCGTGAGCGCACGACGCAGCCGCGCCGGAGCTCGGCCACCAAGCGTCCGCCGGCTCACACCGCCCGGTCGAAGCGGTCAGTCACGACCCAGCGCAGGACCGTGGTCCACCGGTCGACTTCCTCGTCTGGCCGCGCGGCACAGCGGCCATCGAGAGGCGGCAATCGCACGGGCGATCGCGCGGAGACCCCCAAGACCGCACGGGCCGCAGCCCCTACGGCCCGGAGGAACGCCGGTCCAGAGACGGCATCCCCGCCCCGCCGCCGGGAGGCGACGCCACCCACCCCGTCGCCCCGCGCCGAGCTCGGGCGAGCGGTTGCCACCAAGCTCGCCGTGACGGTGACGTACGCCGTCGCGGGCACCGCAGGCGTCCTCCTAGGACGCGCCGCCGTGCGACGCTGACGCGACGCGACGCGACGGCAGGCGACACGACCTGCGTGGCGGCCGGCAGACCCTTCAGAGGACGGTCGTTGCCCGTTGCCTGTCGGCCCCTCCGTTCTGCGCGGAGCGAGACTACCCGTCGGCAGGGGCTCCTGCTTTCCGTGGTCGCCGGGTGCCAAGATCATCGATCGTGCGAAACGAGCAGCTGATCCCTCGGCGGACGCCGGAGTCGCGTGCAGTGACCGCTCGGGTTCAGGCCGTGATGGAATTGACGTCACGTCTCAATCTGCTGCTCCACAGCGACGTCGACGCCCGCACCGCGCTGCTCAGCGAGATTCTTGGCCGGCCGATGCCGGAGACTCTCACGATCTATCCGCCCTTCTACTGCGACTACGGACTCAACCTGGAGTTCGGCGAACGGGTCTTCGTCAACCAGAACTGCTCGTTCTACGACATCGGCGGGATCGCCATCGGAGACCGTACGATGATCGGCCCCGGCGTCACGCTCAGCACTGCCGGCCACCCTGTCGAGCCAGATGAACGACTCGACGGGATCACGACGGCTGCGATCGTGATCGAGCCCAATGTCTGGATCGGTGCGAACGCCACGATCACGCCCGGCGTCCGAGTCGGCGCTGGATCAGTCGTAGCCGCCGGTGCTGTCGTCGCGAAAGACGTGCCACCGAACTGCATCGTGAGCAATGCTGGCTACGTCAAGCGGCGTGATCTCAACCCAGCCGGCGATCCCTCGCCCATGGCGGGCCGCAGACTCGCAGTCGCCCGGGCAGCTCCTTCAAGCCCAAACGCAGACGCGCAGATTCACCTGTAAGCGCATCCGGCTCACCCGCACGCCTCACAGCCGGCCGAGCCATTCCAGCGGGAACGGCGGGGCCGCGAGCGGACGCACCGCCAGGCGCATCAGGACGAGGGGGTTGTCGTCGCCGGCGATGCGGTTCAGGTGCACGGTGCGGCAGTTGGTGCAACGGTGCACGACCGTCCACTCGCCGCCGGGGCGGGCGCTGATTGCCACCGGCTCCATCGCGGAGCCGCAGTCGGCCGCGCGGTCGCCTGGCGCGTCGTCGACGTGCCGGCTCCAAAGGCAGTTGGGGCAATGGTTGCGATGCGCGGTGCCCGGAGCGCGAGTGGGCACGTCCAAGCCGCAGTTGCGACATCGAAAGGTGTCCGGACCACGACGCCGGACAGGTCGGCGCTGATCGCGCGACATGACAGACCTCCAGAAGAGTGCGGGAAACGAAAGACGGCGTCGCGCGGGGGCTCAGGGCTCAGCCTGAGCGGCGCGACTAGACGTGTTCCGTGGGGACACTCATCCGCTCGCGAGCATAGCCGACGGGCACGCGCCTTTCGGCAGACGGTGCGCGGGCTCCCGTGTGTCAGGTGGTGTGCCGCTGGGTTATCCGACTCTGAGTGCCGGGATCGGACCGAGCCCGCTCAGCACGCCGACGACGAGTGAGAGGAAGGTGGCGATGGCCGCCGATCGTTGCCAGACCGGTCGAGATGCCGGCTCCAGTGCGGTGTGCGCCAAGCGGGCGCAGAGCAAGCCCGTTATGAAGAACCATGGCTCGTTGAAAAGCGCGTCCTGCAGGTCGGCCCGGTGGCGGTCAAGCGACACGTTGCCCATGAATGCATGCGGCCTCGCGAGCGCATTGCCGCGCGGTCTGAATCGCCGGCGCGCCGACGCCCCCGGGCACCGCGGCGCCGGGACACGGTCAATCGATACGTGCGGCGAGCAGGCAGACGTCGTCTTTCGTGCCGCTCACCGCGAAGTGGTCGAGCTCTGTCTTGAGGCTCGCGATGATGCGATCAGGAGTCTCTCCGGTGGCGTGATCAAGCAATTCATGGAGCCGGTCGGCACCAAACCGTGAGTTCGTGCCGCGCGCCTCGATGATCCCGTCGGTGAACAGAAGCGCCCCTTCGCCTCGATCGAGAGTCAGTTCCGCGCTCTCACATCCAACCTCAGTGCTCAGGCCCAGCGCCGCGCCGGTCCGAGCGCCGGACAGCTCCTCTCCGGAGTCGAGGCTGACCGCTGGGTGGTGTCCGGCGGACGCCACCCGCAGCCGACGAGTCTGGGGATCGATCGTGATGCAGATCGCGGTGACGAACTCTGCACTCTCTCCAATCCGCTCCACCAGCGCGGTATTGACCCAGCGCAGCAGCCGGCCGGGGTCGTCGCTGAAACTCGCGACCGACGCCAGCGCGGTACGGGTGAAGGCCGCTCGCCGAGCGGCTTTGATGCCCTTCCCGACGACGTCACCGACGGCGAGCACCGCGGTTCGCTGCGGCCCGTCGCCCACGTAGTAGAAGTCGCCGCCGACCTGCGCCTCGGCCGGAAAGACCTCCGCGGCGACCGTCAGCCCGTCGCGCTGAACGAACGTCGGCGACAGCAGCGCATCCCGAATCGCACGCAGATCAAGTAGCTCCTCCTCAGCGGCTGCCAGCCGCCTGCCGATATCTGCCACCGCTTGCGCGGCGTCCCCGACATCGGACCGCAGCTGGGCGATGAGCGCGCGCTGCGCTGCCGCGATCCTTTCCGCTGCCACGGCCTCACTGTCCATCTCATGCGCGTGCACGGTGCTGCGGTCAGTCTGTTCGCGCAGCTCATCGATCGTCTCGCGACTCTGTTGCGCGCTCCGGCGCAACTGCGCGATCGTCTCATGGTCACGGTCGGCGTCACGACGATTTCGCGCCAGCTCCTCCCGAGCCGCGATGTTCTGAGCGCGTAGCCGCCCCAGCTCCTCGTCAAGCGACCCACCGCCCCGTCCCTTCATCGCGTCATCCGAGGTCACGACTCGGCCCTCCCAGGACGTTGATGACGGTCGGGTTCGGCCTGCTTGATGTTCGCGCGCGGCGCCTGCCGCTGCCTCTCGGTCGCCATGGTCGAGTGCTACCCGGAGCTCCCCTGACGGATGCATCGGCGACCCGATCGCAGTAGAGACAAACCGCTCCGAGTAGGGAGAATGTCCGGGCATCCGTAAGGGGGTTTCGAGCACCTGCTCGATCACATCGACGGGCGGCAGCCCCTGCAACGCGAAGGCCGAACCCGCGCCGCCGAACGCCGTTCTTTTGTTCACCGGCGGGACGAACCCGCTGAGCCTGTTCCTCGACGCCTACCAGCTCGACGCGCCCGTCACCGGCGGGGCGAGCGGCGTGGGCCAGACCACCGCGACCGTGTCAGCCAGCGTGAACCCTGAGGGCGCGCGTACCAGCGTGGCCTTCCAGTTCGGGACCACGGCCGCGTACGGCCAGTCGACACCGGCCCAGACGGCGGGACCGGACAACGGCGCCGACGGGTTCAGTGCAGCGCTGAGCGGCCTGCCGGCCGACACCACCATCCATTACCGGGCCGTGGCCACCAGCGACTTCGGTACCGAGGTCGGCGCCGACCAGACGCTGACCACGGCCGCGCCGGCAGTGGTGCCGGGCAGGGCGTCGATCGGTCGCGCTCGGGTGTCCCACACCACGGCAGCGATTCCTGTCACCTGCAGGGGCGACACGAGCTGCACGGTGTCGTCCAAGCTCACCGTGATCGAGACGCTCCGCGGCCGGCGCATCATCGCCGTGCGTGCCGTCAAGACAAAGCTCAGGCACAAGACGGTCGTACTGCGCATGGCGAAGGCGACAGTCGACGCCGGACACAAGCGGACCGTCCGGATCCGCCTTCGCCGCACCGGGCGGAGGTGGCTGGCGGCCCGGCGCCGGCTCCCTGCCAGGCTGACCGCGACTCAGCACATCGCCGGCCGGACCCGGACCATCTCGAGGCAGAAGGTGACGTTCAGGGCGCGCACGCACAGGTGACAGCGTCGATCACATCCGCCTCGGCGGCCGGTGCCGCGTAGGCGACCGCCAGCGTCGCGATCGTCTCGTGGGCGTTGAGACCGCTCGGGTTCGGGACGACCCAGAGTGCCGCGCCCGACCACCGGTCGTCCGTCTGCGATTGGCGGCCGGGCGCCGCGGCGCGCTCACCGAACGCCTGGCGGTAGGCGGTGATGCCCGCGATCGCGACCACCGCCGGGCGGTGGTCGGCGATCAGGTGGCGCAGCCGCTCGCCACCCTCGCGCAGCTCCGCGGGAGACAGCTCGGACGCCCGTACGGTTGCGCGCCTGACGAGGTTCGTGATCCCGATCCCTCGCGCCCGCAGGTGGGCGCGGTCGTCGTCGGTCATCCCCTCCGCGGGGCTGATCGCCCGCTCGATGATCCCCGCCTGCAGGAGCGCGGGATAGAAGCGGTTGCCTGGGTGGGCGAAGTGGGTCTGCACCGCCGCGGTCCACAGACCGGGGTTGATCCCCACGAACAGCAGCTTCAAGTTCGGCCCGATCAGGTCGTCGACCTCGCAACCGCGGAACGTCTCCAGTTCGGCACGCGTGAATCCCACGCGCTGGATGTTGCCCGAAGCGCGCCGCGCGTTCACCCCGGATTGTGGGCAGATGGAAAGCGCACCGCTCGGCAGGGCCAGGCGTCACTGAGTCAACGCGCCGATCCAGAACGCCGGCCGGCGTGCCGAACGGGTTGGTATGGCGCTCACACGAGTCCTTCCGTCAGCTCTCGCACGGTGCGCGGCGATTGGTCTGGTCGGTCTGGTCACCGTCACATCCTCAGCGGCGGCCGACCCCACGCCGATCGGCTCCAAGCGTGCGTGCATCTATTCCGCCTCCTCGGTCTCGACTCTGAACGCGGCCGGCGCGATGCTCGGCGTCGACTTCAACTGCGCGCTGGTCTATGACGATGCGGCGCAGACGTGGGCGCAGTGGGATGACCCGTGGTTCATCACCGATCCGGCCGCGGATGGCAACTGGGCGCAGTGGGTCCGGGCCTCGCCCGGTCGCACGATGATCCTCTCCATCCAGCTGATCCCGACCAACCTTGACGGGACCTCCTGGCTGGGCCGCGGAGCCGACGGCGCCTACAACCGATACGCCAGGACGCTGGCGCGCAACCTCGTCGCGGCAGGTCTGGGCAGCTCGGTGATCCGACTCGCTCCGGAGGCCAACGGCACCTGGGAGCCAGACAGCATCGGCAACACGCCCGCGTCAGACGCCAACTGGGCGCACTTCTGGCGCGACACCGCCAGGGCCATGATGTCGGTCGCCGGCGCCGACTTCTCATTCGACTGGTGCGTCAACGCGGGTGTCCGGAACATCCCGCTCGCCGACTACTACCCAGGGGACTCGGTTGTCGACGAGATCGGCATCGACCTCTATGACGAGGGTCTGCCCGCGACCGTCACCGACCGCTGGACCGCGCTGTACAACCAGCCCGGCAGCCTCGGGACCGTCCTCTCCTTCGCCCAGGCGCACGGCAAGCCGATCAGCATCCCCGAATGGGGCGTCGGCCCGGCGACGGTCCAGGAGGGCGGCGGCGATGACCCGGGCTACGTGCAGGGGCTGGCGTCGGTGGTCGCCACCGACAACGTCGCCTACCAGTCCTACTTCTTCAACGGCTCATGGGCACAGGGTCTGGCGAGCTATCCGAACAGCCTCGCCGCGTATCAGGCCGGGTTTGGTGCAGGGACGCCCACGGGAACGCCGAGTGAGGCGCTGGCCAGCCTGTCGCCGCCGCTCCCTCCGCTCTGAGCGGCGTCCCCGGCGGCGGCCTCGCGCTCGATGAACGCAACCAGCTCACGGAGCTTGGCCGCGGCCTGTGCCAGCACCTGGAGCGGCGCGACGCCCGGGTCGTCGTACGCGCTGCAGAACACCGACAGTCGGCGCATCTACTCCTCGACGCCGCGGAACGGCGCGTCGGGATTGGCCGGGTCGGTCAACGGAGCGAAGCGGTAGGCGGTGTAGGCCGCGTCCCAGGCACGCGGACCGGGCGCGGCGAGATCGAGATCGATGACACCGGTGAGCGTCTCGTCCTCGAACATCAGGTTGTAGGGCGCGAAGTCGTTGTGGCAGATGACGTCAGGCGGCGTGTGGGCAGGCCACCGCCAGCATCCGCCGGACTGCGGCGCAAACCCGAGGCTGGCGTCATGGAAGGCGCGCAGGAACCGCGCCGTCGCGACCAAGGTCGCGTCAGACCAGCCAAACTCCGGCAATGGATAGGCGGCGGGCGCGCCGGGCAGCAAGGAGATGATCTCCCGGCCACGGTCGTCGATCCCGAGCGGCTCAGGAACTCCGGTGAAGCCCGACGCGCGGAGGTGACGCATGAATGCGTGAATCGTCGGGGTCCACGGACCGGTCGCGCGCCGCACGGTGTGGCCCACCCGCACGACCTGGGTCATGTTGCCGCCGTGAAGGACCTCTTCGTGCTCGTCCGGCTCCCCGCTCATCTCCGGGATCGTAGGCTCAGGTGGCCTGGTGGCGGGGGATGAGCAGACCGCGGTCGAACGCCTCCGTCACGGCCGCCGCACGGTCGTTGACGCCGAGCTTTGAGTAGATGTGGATGAGGTGGGTCTTGACGGTCGCCTCGGAGATGAACAAGCGCTCCGCGGCCTCGCGGTTGGACGCGCCGCGCGCCACCAACTCGAGCACCTCGAGCTCCCGGGCCGAGATCGGCTCCGGGGACCGATCCGTGGCCCCGGGCGCCCTCAGCTGACCGACCAGCCGGGTCGCGATCGCGGGTGCGAGGACGGCGTCGCCTGAAGCGGCCGCGCGGACCGCCCGGAACAGCTCGGCAGGTGGGGCGTCCTTGAGCAGGTAGCCGGTGGCGCCGGCCTCGATCGCCGACAGGACGTCGGAGTCGGTGTCATAGGTGGTGAGCACGAGCACCCGCGCCGGCGACTCGGCGGCGGCAAGCGCCGAGATCGCCGCGACGCCGTCCATGTTGGGCATGCGAAGGTCCATCAGGATCACGTCCGGAGAGAGAGCGCCCGCGCGGCGGACCGCCTCGGCGCCGTCCCCGGCCTCGCCCACGACCTCGAAGTGTTCGTCGCCGTCGAACATCCCGATCAGCCCATTGCGGACGACTGGGTGGTCGTCGACGATCATCACGCGGATCGGGGTGCTCATGACGTCACCGCCGGCACCGAGGCGCTGATCGCGGTGCCGGTGTCCGGCGCGGACTCGATCTCGAGGGTCCCGAGCACGCCCTCGACACGCTGGCGCATCGAGGTGAGACCGAAGCCGCCGCCGTCGTCCCGCGGGCCTCGCGGTCGCGAGCCGTTGACCGTCTCGAATCCCACGCCGTCATCACGGATGTCGAGCATCACCTGATCCTCCATGTACGACAGGGTCAGCCCGACGCGGCGGGCGTGGGCGTGCCTGGCAACGTTGGCGAGCGCCTCCTGGGCGGTGCGCAGCAACGCCACCTCCAGCTCCGGCCGGATCGATCTGGCACTGCCGGTCGTGGTGACCGTGACCGGTATCCCGTGCAGCGCCGACCAGCGGCCCGCGACATCCTGCATCGCCTCGGGCAGCCGCGCGTCGGCCAGCGGCTCGGGGGCGAGCGCCTGGACCGACCGGCGGGCCTCGGTCAGGCTCGACCGCGCAAGGTCGATCGCCGCCTCCAGGTGCTCGGCCGCCGTGCCGTGGTCGACCGGTCCTCCGGCACGCTGAGCCGCCTGCAGCTGGGTGACGATCCCGATCAGACCCTGGGCGATCGTGTCGTGGATCTCACGAGCCATCCGGCGGCGCTCCTGGCCGACGCCGGCGTCGCGCGCCTGGGCCACGAGCTGCTGTTGCAGCGCCGCGTTCTCGCCCATCATCCGCTCCAGCTCGGCATGCGCGCGGGTGAGCTCGTCGAGTTCGCGGCCGCGCCGGCCGTGCTGCTCCTCGCTGACCCAGCCGAACCAGGTCAGCGTCCCCGCGACGCCGAGGTTGACCAGGTAGACGGCGGCGAGCCCCGCGATCGCGCCCGCGGAGTCGTACGGGCCGGCGCCGGTCTGCGAGATCGCGACAGTTGCGGCCACGAGCGCAACACCGCCAAACCGCGCTCGCCCCTCGAGCAGCCGCCAAGCCCAGAAATAGCCGGTGAAGACGTAGAACCCGAACAGTGGCTGGCGGATGACCAGTGCCGCGGACAGGCCGGTGAGCACCAGGAAGGTGATTGCCGCCGGAGCGGTCCCGAGGGCGGTCTGCGGCTCGGTCCAGGAGCTGCGGCGATCGCGCAGGTTGGTGACGGCCATCACCACGGTCGCCGCTGCAGCGATCGCCAGATCGACCAGCGAGCCTCCGTTGACCAGATCGAACCCGATGCAGAGGGTCAGCAGGACGTAGGGCAGCGCCGTGAGTACCGGCAGCTCACGGCGCTCCCAGAAGTCCAGCCACTCGTTCCGGCGCGAAGTCGTCATGACTCCCAGCGGAACAATCTACCCGCGGCCAGGCACATGATCACGGCCCAGGCGAGGAGCACCAGCAGGTGCGAGGTACCCGCCCAATGCCCCGCCTCGGTGTTCTGCACCGCCGCGACGAGAGCGCCGAGCGGCATGAAGTCCGAGATGTGGCGCAGGACCGAACCCATCTCCGCGCGCGGTACCCAGAGGCCGGCGAAGAACATCATCGGGAAGAACAGCAGCGAGCCGATGACGGAGGCGGTGCGGGGGGTCGGCACGCGGGCTGCGATCAGCGTGCCCAGCCCGAGCATCGCCCCCGCTCCGAGCACGATCGCCAGCACGAAGCCGCCGACGTTCTGGGGCAGCGGCACGCTGAACGCCACGCGGGCGACCACCGCGAGCAGGATCACCGTCAGCGCCGAGACGGAGAAGATGATCGCGAACTGCGCGCCGAGGAGCCGGGTGGCGCCCACCGGGGTGGTCGACAGCCGGCGCAAATACCCCTTTTCGCGGTAGGCGGCCAGCGCGGCGGGCAGCGCGTTCAACGCGAGGATCGCAAGCGTGAACACCATCACCGTCGGCGTGTAGACGACGATGAAGCGCAGGCCGCCGAGTGACTTCTGGTGCTTGCTGCCGCTGGCGGAGCCGATGATGATGAGGAGGACGACCGGGAACAGCACGCCCCAGAAGATCATCATCGGCTCGCGCACGAACAGCTTGCACTCGGCGCGCAGCAGCGCGAAGAACGCGCGGCGCTGATGAGCGTGGGTCGCGGACGGCGCGTGGGTACTCAGGGCGGTCATCGTCCCTCCTGCTCATCGTCGGCGGTGAGCGCGACAAACGCGTCGTCGAGCGTGGATTGGTGGACCTGCGTCTGGCGCGGGATCACCCGCTGACGGACGAGCTCGGCGACGACGGTCGCGAGCAGGTCGCCGGTGCCGGTGATCGTGACCCGGTCTCCGTGGTGCACCAGGTCGCTGACTCCCTCCAGCGCGCGCAACGTCGATTCGTCGAGACCGTCAGCAACGAAGCTGACGCGCTGTCCCGCGCCCGTCCCCGATGCGAGAGCGGCCGGGGTGTCCACCACGACGACACGGCCGCGGTGCAGCAGCGCGACGCGATCGCACAGACGCTCGGCCTCCTCCATGAAGTGCGTGACGAGCACGACGGTCACCCCGCTGTCACGAACCGACTCGATCAGCTTCCAGGTCTCGCGACGCGCCTGAGGATCCAGGCCGGTGGTCAGCTCATCGAGGATCGCCACCTGAGGGCGCCCGATGAGCGCGAGCGCGATCGACAGCCGCTGGCGCTGGCCGCCGGACAGATTCGCAAAGCGCGTCGCCCGCTTCTCGGTCAGCCCGAGCATGTCCATCAGCTCGAGCGGGTCGGCCGGGTCGGGATAGAACGCGGCGAACAGCTCGAGTGCCTCGCCGACCTGGAGCTTGTCGGGCAGCTCTGAGGACTGCAGCTGGATCCCCAGCCGTTCGCGTACCGCATCACGGTCGCCGCGAGGGTCGAGACCCAACACCGAGATCGCTCCGGAGTCCGGCGTACGCAGTCCGCCGATGCACTCAACCGTCGTCGTCTTGCCGGCTCCGTTGGGGCCGAGGATCCCGAAGATCTCGCCGCGACGGATCGACAGCGAGACGCCGTCGACCGCGACCGTTTCGCCGTACCGGACGCGCAGATCGTCGACGGCGATGATCGTGTCAGTCGTTGTGTCGCTCATCGTGGTGCTCATGGTGTCCATGATCGGGCGTCCGCGTCCGCCTGTCATCGTTCAACCGACTGGACCGCGGGGCGGCAACGGTTGATTCGCGATCAACCGATCGGTTGATCGCGCCCGAACGGCGAACGCGGTGGACCCTCAGAGCTTGGCGTCGGGCCGTGAAGGCTCAAACAGCTCGATCGGGTTGCCGGCGGGATCCTCGACCAGGACCTGCTTTCCGCCGACGCCGGCCACGATCTCGTTGCGGAACCGGGCGCCGTGCCCGCGAAGATGCGCGACGGTCGCCTCGATGTCGTCGACCTCGAGCTGGAAGCGGTTCCAGCCGCCGGGCGCGGGGACGCTCCCGTCGGGCATCGCGTGGCCGCCACCGGGACCGCCGCCCGGGGCGCTCAGCACGAGCCGCAGGTCCCCCTGGACGAGCATCGCGAACGTGGGTGCGGGGTGCATGACCTCGCTGAACCCGAGTGCGCGGCAATAGAACTCAATCGCCGCGTCGACGTCGTCGACGATGTAGCGGACACTGACGCTTGGCATTCGATCCCTGCGTCGATCCTAACCCTCCGGGGAGCGGGGCGACAACCAGGAGAGGCCGACCGCGAGCGCTGGCCCGCGGCCGGCCGGTCTGAGTCAGGAGGCGTGCCCGGCGGGCTCAGGCTTGCTGATCCACTGCTCGACCCAGCGACCGGTGATCTGGCGGGTCGACGCGTTGATCCGGTTCCAGGCGTTGATCCCGGCGATCATCAGCACCAGCCCGGCGAGCTGCTGCTTGTCGTAGTGGCGGGCGGTCTCGTCCCAGACCTCGTCGGGGATGCCGGCGCTGTCGGCCAGCCGGGTGGCGGCCTCGGTGAGCGCCAGCGCGGCGCGCTCGGCGTCGTTGTAGTACGGCGCCTCGCGCCAGGCGCTGACCATGAACACGCGCTCGTCGGACTCGCCGGCCGCCTTCATCTCACGCGAGTGCATGTCGAGGCAGACGCTGCAGCCGTTGATCTGGCTGGCGCGCATCTCGACGAGGTACAGCGTCGTGGCGGGGACGCCGGACGCCAGCGCGGCGGCGCCCAGTTGCTGCAGCGCGTCCATCGCGCCGGGGATGACCATCACGGGGTTCTCCATACGTGATTCCATGGAATCGCTCCAATCGCGGGCCGCGGTCACATCACTTGGTGTCTGCGGGTCTACTCCTTTGACACGTAGCGATCAAGGAATGTGACGATGACCGATCATCAGTGGCTGGCGGAGCGCTTCGAACAGCAACGGCCCCGTCTGCGCGCGGTCGCATACCGGATCCTCGGGTCCGTCAGCGAGGCGGATGACGCGCTGCAGGAGGCGTGGCTGCGGGTGAGCCGCGCCGACACCGACGAGGTGGAGAACCTCGGCGCCTGGCTGACGACGGTGGTCGCGCGGGTCTCGCTCAATGTGCTCCGGGCGCGCAACACGCGAGGCGAGCAGTCGCTCGACGTGTTCGTGCCCGACCCGATCATCGACTCCGCCGACGGGACCGATCCCGAGCATGAGGCACTGCTCGCCGACTCCGTCGGGCTCGCGTTGCTGGTCGTGCTGGAGGCGCTCGCCCCCGCGGAGCGGCTCGCGTTCGTGCTGCACGACATGTTCGCGGTTCCGTTCGAGCAGATCGCGCCGATCGTCGAGCGCTCCCCGGACGCGACCCGGCAGCTGGCCAGCCGCGCCCGGCGCCGCGTTCGCGGCACCGCTCGGATCCCCGACGCGCCGCTGTCGGAGCAGTGGAAGGTCGTCGACGCGTTCCTTGCCGCCGCGCGTGACGGTGACTTTGACGGGTTGCTCGCCATCCTCGACCCCGACGTGATCCTGCACGCCGACGGTGGCCTCAGCGGTCTCTCGCATCACGCGCGGGGCAACGAGGCGGTCGCCAGGCAGGCGGCGATGTGGACCAGCACGGTGGCGACCGTCCGCCGCGCGCTGATCAACGGCGCCGCCGGCCTCGTCTCCGAGCGCGACGGCAAGCCCTTCTCGGTCGGCGCGTTCACGGTCCGGCAGGGCCGGATCGTCGAGCTCGACTTCCTCGTCGATCCCGAGCGACTGGCGAAGCTCGACCTGCGGATGCTCAGCGACTGAGCGCGAGCCGGGCTGCCCGCGCCACCGCACCCTGGTGCCCGGCGGCGATCACCCGCTGAGGGGTGACATAGGTCTCGATCGCCGCCGCGCACAGCAGGACCGGCAACGCGATCGCCGCGGCCTGCAGTGACCACAGACCGATTCGCTCGAGCCGGCCGCGGTGTGCCTCCAGCAGGAACAGGCCGAGCGGCAGGAACACGGCGAGAAGCTCGGGGACGGCATGGGGGAGCACCAGCAGGAGCAGCTGCATGCGCGGGACGTCGGCGGCCAGCGAGATGTCGGCGAGCAGACGGCCGAGCGCGAGCGCCTGGACGCCGACGCTGAGCAGCGTGACCAGCAGCGCCCAGAGCAGCGCGGCGCGCCCCATCCAGTCCGGGACGGGACGGTGCAGGCGGCCCAGGTGTCCCATGCTCTCGGGTGCCGGCCGGTAGGGGCGGCCGAGGATCGCGCCGATCCAGCACGCGCACAGGTGGATGCCCAGCACCAGCAGGTTGCGGCGGAACACGTAGAGGGCATCGCCGATCGCGTAATGGCGGATCAGCAGCCCGCTGTCGATCCCGGCGGCGTACGCACCCCGGGTGTGCGCGGCGACGAGCGCCACGCCGCCGAGAAGCGCCGCCGCGACGGCGGCGGCAACAGTCACCCATGAGCCGATCTCGCCCCAGGACGCCCACCCGATGCGCCCGGGACGGATCGTCCGCGGGGTCGATACGGACTCGGTGGCCATCTCAGGACTACTCATCGGCCGCTGAAGCGGATCGGTGAACCGGGTCGGCCGTGCGAACGGCCTGGCGTCAGGCCGCGGCGGGGCGCGTCACCCTCGAAGTACATCGGCGCGCCCTACTCGACTGACGAGGAGCGAGTGGTGGCCGTCATCGAGCCCGAGCGCCAGATCGTCGACGTGCACTGACCGCCGACTGGGCTGACGCGGGTGCCCCCGTACCCCAGCGGTGCGTCATCCCGACGCACCGCTGGGGAGGGCCTTCCCCCTGGAAGCTTGCTCAGAAGAAGTGCCGGCGTCCGCCGACTTCGCGCCCCAACGCCCCCATGATCGCGAGGACCGCACCAATGACCAGCACGATGATCCCAATCGTCCACAGGATGGCGACCTTTGCGACAAAACCAATGATGAGTAAGACAATCCCCAGCAGAATCACGGTGTAGACCTTTCTGACGGTGGTGTCGTCGATGACTACCCGTTGCTGTAAACCCGCAAGCAACCTTCGCCCTGACACTCGAGGTTGCGTGTCAGGGTTGTCACAGGCCTCGAGGGAGTCGCTTACCGGTTTCTGGAGTGAGCGGTGGTGGTTGCTCGGGGGGTTCGCGATGTGGCATGCCGTGACGCCGGCCGTCAAGCAGCGCCCGCACTTCCATGGCCTCCGTGGAGGGTTGGTGGCGCTGCTTGACTGCCGTCGCCCCGTCACGCCATTGGCAATGAGGTCGAGCCCACTTCGTGTGCACGACCTCGCGCCAACTGCGACGGTTCGGACGGCACTGATCACCCACGCGCGACAGGCTGCGCGTCAGGCTGGGGGATGTTCTCCATGACGCGCACCGGATCACACACAGCCTCGGAGGCTGCGGTGAGTGCGCGAAACGTTCCGTCCCAGACGCCAGCTGGGCATCAGACGCAAGCAGGGCTGTCGTTTGATGCCCAGCTTCCCGCGGAGACACCTGCCCGAGTCGTGGGCAGACGAAGTCGCCCACCTCATTGCTGATCAGCGTGGCGGGGCGGCGGCAGTCACAGCAGCGCCAGCGACGCTCACAGCCCACCACCGGCGTCCCTCGCTGCTTGACGGCCGACGACCCGACGCGCTACCTCGCGAACGCCACGCACCACCACCCACGCCCAGACCGCCACGCACCACCCACGCCACGCACCACCCACGCCACGCCACAACCGCCACAACCACGATCAGGCAGCAGCCACCGCCGCGTCCAACTCGACCCGCGCCCGCCCCCGCGCGGCCGCGTCGGCCCCGACCGCGTCGAGCCCGAGCAGCGCGGCCCCCACGATCGGCTCGCTGGGCGACACCACGACCGACGCCCGGGGGGCGATCTCCAGCACCCGCGCGCGGATCGTGTCGATCAGCTCCGGGGCGACCGAGCGCAGCACCCGCCCGCCGAGGACGACGTCGGGGTCTGAGGCACTCAGTCCAAGGCGGCCACAGGCCGCTCGGATGAACGCGACGACCTCGTCGACGAGGCGGGCCAGGATCGCGTCGGCCACGGCGTCGCGGCCGTGCAGGGCGAGGACCAGGGGCGTGAGCTCGCCGAGGCGCGCCGCCGGGATCTGCTCGAGGTGGACGGCCTGGGCGAGCGCGAACGGGTCGGGATAGCCGAAGTGATCGCACACCGCCTGCTCCAGCGCGGTTCGGGGGTCACGGCCATCGGCGGCTCGGACCGCGGCCGCCAGCGCGGCGCGGCCGATGTCGCCTCCGCCGCCCCAGTCGCCGGAGATCAGACCGAAGGAGAGGAAGCGGGCCTCGCGCCCGTCCTCGGCGAGGCCGAGGCAGTTGATCCCGGTGCCGCAGACGACAGCGACGCCCCAGCCGCGATCGGTTCCGGCGCGCAGGAGCGCCTCGGTGTCGTTGCCGACGACGAGGTGATCGCTCCAGCGAAGGCGGTCGAGCGCGGCGCGGAGCGCGGCCATCTCCTCAGCAACGTCGATCCCCGCCAGCAACAGCTGAGCGGTGGCGGCCAGGGGGCGGGCGGTGGGATCGAGCCCCGCCTGCGCCGCCGCGGCGGTGAGCAATCCCTCCAGCACGGCGATGCAGCCGTCGACGCCGAGATAGTGGAACTGGCTGCGGCCTCCGCGGACGTGGGCCCGCAGCGCTCCGCCGGCGTCGAGCAGCGCGAGGTCGGTCTTGACCCCGCCCCCGTCGACCGCGAGGACGAGCTCGTCAGCCCCGCCGCTCACCGATCCGCGGTCGCGCCGCCGGTCGCGGTCGCGCTGTCGGCGGCGATGAGGTCGTCGAGCAGCGCGTCCGCGAGTCCGTACTCGCGGACGAGCGGGTGTGACAGCAGCGCCAGGCGCGCGCGATCGAGATCTCGCGCGGCGGCCGCGGACGCCGCGATCCGCTCGTAGGCGGCGACGTGCTGGACGAGCCCGAGCAACTCGGGCGCGAGCGGGGGCTGGTCGACCGGGACAGCGCCGTCGCGCCCGATCCGCGCGGGAACCTCGACCACGTCGTCCTCGGCAAGGCCGGCGAGCGTCGCCCCGTTGCGGATGTCGACGACCTGGACATCGCCGGTGTCGCCGACGAGCGAGGCGACGAGCTGGATGGCGGCCTCGCTGTAGAACGCGCCGCCGCGCTGCTCGAGCAGAGCCGGCTTCTCGGTGAGCGACGGGTCACGGTAGAGGCCGAGCAGTCCGCTCTCGATCTCCATCACCGTCTGTGCGCGCGGCGGCTGGATCGCCTGCTCGGCGATGACCGCTCGCTCGGCGTAGAAGTAGCGCAGGTAGTAGGAGGGGATCGCCCCCAGCCGCTGCAGCAGCGAGAGCGGGAGCTCGATCTCGTCGGCCAGGGCGTCACCGAACCTCTCGATGACCTCGGGCAGCACGTCACGGCCGTCGACCCACACCGCGCGGATCCAGGTGAGGTGGTTCAGACCCACCTGGTCGACCTGGACGCGGTCGACCGGCAGGCCGAGGTGCGCCGCGATCTGACGCTGGAAGTTGATCGCAACGTTGCAGAGGCCGATCGCGCGGTGTCCGGCGTCGAGCAGCGCGCGGGTGACGATCCCCACCGGGTTGGTGAAATCCACGATCCACGCGCCCGGTGCCGCCAGCTGACGGGCTCGGTCGGCGATCTCGAGCACGACCGGGACGGTCCGCATCGCCTTGCCGAGTCCGCCGGCGCCGGTCGTCTCCTGGCCGACGCAGCCGCACGCGGCGGGAATCGTCTCGTCGCGCAAGCGCGCCGCCTGCCCGCCGACGCGAATCTGAATCAGGATCATGTCGGCACCATCGAGGGCCCGGTCGAGCGTCCCGGTGATCTCAAGCGCGCCGTCGAACCCCTGGCGCTCCAACATGCGCTGGGCCAGACCACCCACGACCTCGCGGCGCACGGGGTCGATGTCGTGCAGGGCCAGGTCGGAGATGTCGAGCCGATCTCGCTCGCGGGTGAGTCCGGAGACGAGCTCCGGCGTGTAGGTCGAGCCGGCGCCGATCACGGCCAGCTTCATCGCTGCACCTCCGTCATCGCGGGTCGGAACCGATCGTTTGACGGCCGCGTCACGACCGTGGTGGCGAAACGGGTCGCCTGTGCGAGCGCCTCGTGCCAGCCGGAGCCCGCCGCGAGCGCGTGGATCATCGCCGCGTTGAAGGCGTCTCCCGCGCCGGTCGTGTCGCTCACCCGGACGGGCGGCGCGGCAGCCGCGATCTCCACCCCGCCGGGTCCGACCGCGAGGCAGCCGGACGGGCCGAGCTTGACGACCACCCAGCCGCCCGAGATCTCCTGCAGCACGCGCGCCGCGTGCGCCGGGTCCCGCGGCTGCTCGGCAAGCGCACACGCCTCGATCTCGTTGGGCAGGAACACGTCGACGGACGGCAGCAGGGCGTAGACCTCGTCGCGGGTCGCGCGCGGGAAGCCGCCGGGGTCCCAGCTGGTGTCGAAGAAGGTACGCGCGCCACGGGCCCGCGCTGTCTGCAGCAGCGCCAAGGCGGCGTCTCCGCGCAGCCGCGGCGCGACGAAGTAGTCGCAGAGCAGCAGGTGCTCGCAGTCGAGCGCGTCGTCGGGGATCATCTCACGCTCCCAGCGCTCGTTGACGCCCAGGTAGGTGAGGAACGTGCGGTCGCGCACCGGCGATTGGAGCACGACGGTCATCCCCGTGGCGTCCCCGGCGCCGACGGCCAGCTCAGCGCCGAGCCCCGCCGCGGAGAGCTGCTCGCGCATCAGCGTCCCGAGCTGGTCGTCGCCGATGGCGCCCATCAGCCGCACCTCGAGCCCGGTCTCGACTGCGGCGAGCGCGGCGTTGGCGCCGGCGCCTCCGACGCGGACCGCCCCCTGCTCGGCGAGCAGCGCGCCTCCCGGCTCGGGCAGGTCGCTCACCGGGCTCATCACCACGTCAGCCTGCACACAACCGATGACCGTCACACTGGCGGCGAGCCGTTTCGTGCTCACGACCGTTGCCTCCTCGTCGGGCGCTTATGCAAGGGACTTTGCCTTATCTCCGGTACAATGCTGACTCTCGTGCCCGATGCGGCGCATCGTATTCGTAAAGAGGTCTAACTTCAAATGGGCCCAGTGGCGGAGGGAGACGGAGGGCGCAGGTCCGCGCGAGCCGATGGCGACTCGCGTCAGAGCCTGCTGCGCGAGCTCGGCGAGCAGTCGGTGCTGGAGACCATCTTCCGCCGGGGGCCGATCACGCGGCCGGAGATCGCCGCGGCGACCAAGCTCTCCAAGCCGACCGTCTCGGCGGCGGTGAGCCGCCTGGAGCAGGGCGGTCTGGTGCGTGCCGCCGGGACGCGTGTCGGCCAACGCGGCCGCAAGCCGGTCTCCTACGTCGTCAGCTCACGCGCCGGATTCGTCGTCGGCGCGGATATCGGAGGCAGCAACGTGCGCGTGGCCGCGGCCGACCTGTTCGGCGAGCCCGTGTGCGATCTCAAGCAGCCGACGGCGAAGGACGGCAGCCGCGCGGTCGGCGTCCAGATCCTCGAGATGGTGAGTGAGGTGATCGACCGCGCCGGCGCCCACCACGGCCCGCCGCTGGCGCTCGGCATCTCCTCGCCTGGCGTGGTGGACCAGGCCAGCGGCCGGGTGACCTCGCTGGCCTACAACGTCGTGCCGGAGGGCGGCTTTGACCCGCTCGAGGTCCTGCGCGACCGCTTCGACCTGCCGGTGCTCGTGGAGAACAACGTCAACCTCTCAGCGGTGGGAGAGCAGTGGTTCGGTCTGGCCCGCGGCGTGTCGACGATGGTGTTCATCGCGATCGGCGCCGGCGTCGGCCTGGGCATCATCATCGACGACCAGGTGGTGCGCGGGGCCCATGGCGCCGCCGGCGAGATCGCCTACCTGCCGTCGGTCGGGGACCCGTTCAATCCCCGTCATCGGCTGCACGGCGGTCTCGAGGACGAGATCGGCGCCGCCGGCATCGTCGCCGCGTTCAACGAGCGCCGCGTGGACGGCGATCCCGAGCTCGCCTCGGTGCAGGAGGTGTTCGATCTGGCGACGAACGGCTCGGGCACCGCGCAGAGCGTCGTCGACCACGTCGCGTCGCGGCTGGGGACGGCGATAGCGACCGTCTGCGCGATCCTCGACCCCGAGCTTGTGGTCCTGGGCGGGGGCATCGGCGCCAGCCCGCTGCTGCTGAGGCCGGTCCGCGGTGCCGCGGCCGCGCTGGTGCCGATGACGGCACGCATCGAGACGAGCCTGCTCGGGGAGCGCGCGGCACTGCAGGGAGCGATCGCGGTCGCGCTTCATTCGGCGCGGACCTCGCTGCTCTCGCCGGTCGCGCTGCCCCGGTAGAACGCATGACGACGCGTTTCGTCGCAATTTGGAAAAAGGGCTCTCCGTGCGTATCCAGGTTGACCCGAACGGGAACCGAAGATATATTCGCTTTTGTTTAGTGGTTTCCCAAACTGATCGACCGGCTCGGAATCGATCAGCAACCGGCCAGATCGCCGCTGTGAGGAGAGGGTGTGTGATGAAGAGGCTGCCGTTGAAAGGCTTGGCATGGCTCGTTGCGCTGCTCGCGACGTGCATGCTCGCCGCCGCCTGTGGCGGAGGCTCGAAGTCCAAGTCCACGGGGACGTCGACCGGGGCGTCCACCGGAGCGTCGACGACCTCGTCGGCGCCGAGCGGTGGCGCCGTCGGAGGCAAGCTCGTGATCGATAACGAGAGCGGCTCGACCTGGACCTGCCAGTTCAATCCGTTCAACGCGTCGCTGCTCGGGCCCGGAATCACCTTCGGGTACATCTACGAGCCGCTCGAGTACGTCAACATCCTTGAGAGCACCAAGGCCCCGGTGCCGATGCTCGCGTCCTCCTCGAAGTGGTCGGACGGCTTCAAGACGCTCACGTTCACCATCCGCAGCGGTGTGAAGTGGACCGACGGCACGGCGTTCACCGCCAAGGACGTCCTCTACACGTTCAACGCGATCAAGAACGATCGGGCGGCCGACCTGAACGCGCTCTGGCACAACGCGGGTGGCCCACTGACCGCGGTTGCGGCCAAGGGCGCCAACCAGGTCGTCTTCACCTTCAACGCCCCGGCGCAGACGTACTTCTACTACGTCGCCGATCAGACCCCGATCGTGCCGCAGCACGTCTGGTCCAAGCTCAACCAGGCCAAGCTCTCCACCTACCCCGACTCAAGCCCCGTCGGGACCGGGCCGTACAAGGTCTCCAGCTGCTCGCCGCAGAACATCAAGTACCTGCGCAACCCCGGCTACTGGCAGAGCAAGCCCGGCAAGCCGGTGCCGCGCATCGCGGAGATCGACTACCCGGCGTTCCTCTCGAACACCCCGGCCAACCTGGAGCTGGCACAGGGCCAGGCGCAGTGGGGCGGGCAGTACATCCCGAACGTCAACAGCTACTACGTCGCCAAGGACCCGACGCACCGTCACATCTGGTTCCCGCCGGTGCTGAACGTCGCGCTCGTCCCCAACCTCGAGAACCCCATCCTCAAGGCGCTGCCGGTGCGGGAGGCGATCGCCTACGCGCTGAACAAGGACAACATCTCCAAGCTGGGGGAGGGTGGCGAGCAGCAGCCCGCCAATCAGACCGGCGTGATCACGCCGACCTTCAAGAGCTGGGCCGACACCTCGATCACCCAGCCGACCTACAACCCGAGCAAGGCCGATCAGATCCTCAACTCCGCCGGCTACAAGAAGGGCTCGGGCGGCATCTACCAGACGCCCGGTGGCCAGCCGCTGCAGTTCACGATCAAGACGATCAGCGGCTATTCGGATTGGGACGCGTCGTTGCAGATCATCACCCAGGAGCTGAAGGCGGTCGGCATCTCGGTGACGGCGCAGGATGAGAACAGCACGCCGTACACCGCCGACATCCAGTCCGGCAAGTTCCAGCTTGCCTACGCCGGCAGCGGCGGCCCCGCCGCGTCGCCGGGCCCGAGCCCGTATTACGAGCTGCGCGGGTGGCTGTTCAGTGGCAACATCGGGTCGACGAACTACCCGCGCTTCAAGTCGGCGGCCGTGGACGCCCTGTTCAACAAGTACCCGGCAGCCAGCTCCTCGCAGCAGGTGCAGATCATCCACCAGATTCAGCAGGTCATGGTGAAGCAGATCCCGTTCATCCCGACGACCGAGGGCGTCGACTGGTACCAGTACGACACGTCGCACATCGGCGGCTGGCCGACCCAGTCGAATCCCTACGCGCAGCCGTCGCCGTACGCGTTCCCCGACAACGCCCAGGTCGTGACGCACCTGTATCCGACGTCGGGATGAGTCACGAGTCCAACATGCCGGGCGAGACCAGGCGGTGTGAGCTGTGAGGTATCTCGCCCGGCGGTTGGGCCTGTTCCTGGTGACGTTGTGGGCGGCGCTCACCGTCAACTTCATCATCCCCCGGGTGATGCCGGGCAACGAGGCCCAGGCGGTGCTCGCGACGTTCCGCGGGACGGTCAATCCGGCCGCGCTGCACGCGCTCGAGATCCAGTTCGGAACGGGCGTGCACCAGAGCGTGATCGCCAGTTACTTCCAGTATCTCGGTAACTGCCTGACCGGGCATTTCGGGGTGACCGCCCAGAACGTCTCGGTGGTGAGCGAGATCGGCTCAAAGCTTCCCTGGACGCTGGGTCTCGTCGGGGTGACGACGGTGATCGCGTTCGTGATCGGCACCGTCGCGGGCGCGGTCAGCGCCTGGCGGCGCGGCAGCCGCTTCGACGGCATCGTTCCTCCGTCGCTGTTCATCCTCTCGACGGTGCCGGTGTTCTTCATCGGCCTGCTCTTGATCTACATCTTCGCGGTTAAGCTCAACTGGCTGCCGCTGCAGGGCAACTACGACATCGGGGCGACGCCGTCCTTCTCGGCGTCGTTCATCGGGGATGTGCTCAAGCACGCGATCCTCCCGGGCATCAGCCTGGTCGTGGTGACCGCCGGGCTGTGGGTGTACTCGATGCGCAACAACATGGTCACGACGATCTCCGAGGACTACGTGAAGATGGCACGGGCCAAGGGGCTGAAGGAGAGGCGGATCCTGTCAGGCTATGCCGGGCGCAACGCGGTGCTCCCCAACCTGACCGGGTTCGCGATGCAGATCGGCTACGTCCTGGGCGGCTCGATCGCGATCGAGTACCTGTTCTCCTATCCGGGCCTCGGGTACCTGTTCTACACGAGCACCACCGACCACGACCTGCCGTTGATGCAGGGCCTGTTCCTGTTCTACACGCTCGCTGTGCTCGTCTGCGTGTTGTTCGCAGACCTGCTCACCGCCGTCCTCGATCCCCGGATGCGAGAAGTCTGATGGCGGTCACCGAGGCGCTCTCCGAACCGCCCATCGCCGTCGACACCGCGGTCGCCCACGGGCGCTTCCTGCGCGCCGTGATGCGCAACCGCAAGGCGGTGGCCGGCGCGATCATCCTGTTCATCATGGCCTTCACGGCCGCATTCCCGGGGCTGATAGCGCCCCACAGCCCGACGGCCGCGCTCTACGGGCAGAACAGCGCGCCCTCCTCCGCGCACCTGCTCGGCACCACGCAGCTGGGTCAGGACGTCTTCTCCCAGCTGGTGTGGAGCACGCGCCTGACGCTGATCGTGACCCTCATCGTCAGCGCGATCGCCACCCTGTTGTCGACGGTGGTCGGCGTGACGGCGGCGTATCTCGGCGGCACGACCGATCGGGTGCTCACCGTGATCACCGACATCTTCCTAATCCTGCCGGTGCTGCCCTTGTTGATCCTGCTGGCGACCTACCTGCCCCCGGGACCGACCTCGCTGGTCATCGTGCTCTGTATCACCAGCTGGGCGTTCCAGGCGCGCCAGCTGCGCGCGCAGGGGCTCACGGTTCGCAACCGCGACTTCCTGCTGGCCGCTCGCGCGCGAGGTGAGCGCTCGATCTACATCATCCTCGTCGAGATCGTGCCGACGATGACGTCGCTGCTCGTGGCCTCCTTCCTGGCGCTGGCCGTGTACGTCGTCGGGTTCGCGGCCACCCTGCAGTTCCTCGGCCTGGGCAACTCCGGCGAGCTGATGTGGGGAACGATGCTCTACAACGCCCAGCAGTCCTCGGCGCTTGAAGCCGGCAACGCGTGGTGGGCACTGGCGCCGGGCGCGGCGGTGGCAGTGCTCGGCAGCGGCTTTGCACTGCTCAACTACGCATTCGATGAGATCGGCAACCCCGCCCTGCGGCCGGTGCGAAGGAGGAAGCGGCGTGACCGAGCCTCTGCTTGACGTCCGGGACCTGTCCGTGGACTACCTCACCGAGACCGGCGACGTCCACGTCCTGGACGGGGTGAGCTTCTCGGTCGCCGAGCGGGAGTTCGTGGGCATCGTGGGCGAGTCGGGCTGTGGCAAGTCCACGCTGCTGTTCGCCGTCGCGCAGCTGCTCTCGCCACCGGGTGAGATCGTCGGTGGGGAGGTCGTGTTCAACGGGCGCGACATGGTTCGGCTGCATGGCGGCGAATTGCGCCACATGCGCTGGCGTGACTACTCGATGGTGATGCAGAGCGCGATGAACGCGCTCAACCCGATGAAGAGCATCGGCGCTCAGTTCAAGGACGCACTCGACGCCCATGGCGCGCACTCGCGCGAGGAGATCCAGACCCGCTCGCACGAGGTCCTCGCGCTGGTCGGCATCGACTCTGTCCATCTGGGCAGTTATCCACACCAGCTCAGCGGCGGGATGCGTCAGCGCGCCATGATCGCGATGGCCCTGTTGTTCACTCCGCAGCTGGTGATCATGGACGAGCCGACGTCGGCCCTGGACGTGGTCGCACAGCAGTCGCTGATGACGAAGATCCGCGAGCTCCAGCAACACCTCGGGTTCGCCGTCCTGTTCGTCACCCACGACATGTCGGTGGTCAGCCGCTACTCGGACCGCGTGATCGTCATGTATGCGGGCCAGATCGCCGAGTCGGCGCCGACCGAGGCGATATTCGAGCGTCCGCTGCATCCATACAGCCGCGGCCTGATGAATGCGTTTCCGTCGATCCGGGGCCCGCGCCGGGAGATGGCCGGGATCCCCGGCTCGCCCCCGGATCTCGCGCGGCCGCCGAGCGGCTGCCGGTTTCACCCACGCTGCCCGGACGTGATGGAGATCTGCCCCACCCGCGAGCCCCCGCTCTATGCCCGGGACGCCGCCCAGGTGCGGTGCCTGCTCTACGCCGACGCGGACACGGCCACAGCCGAGCCTGCAGAGGAGACGCAGTCGTCGTGACCGAGGAATCCAAGACCGCGCCGGCGGAGGGCAATGAGCCGCTGCTGCGCACGACCGGCCTGACCCGGCACTTCGGGCTCGGCGGCCTGTTCTCCAAGCAGATCCTGCACGCGGTCGACGACTTCGAGCTGACGATCGCCGAGCGCGAGATCGTGGCGCTCGTCGGCGAGAGCGGCAGCGGCAAGAGCACGGTCGCCCGCCTGCTGGCGCGGCTCTACAAGCCGACGAAGGGCGAGATCCATTACCGCGGCCGGTCGCTGGGGAGCCTGCGCTCGCGCAAGGACACGCTCTGGTACCGCGGCGAGGTCCCGATCGTCCTGCAGGACCCGTTCAGCGCGTTTCACCCGGTGTTCCGGATCTCACACGGGATCATGCGCAACCTCGCGCTGCACCGCCCCGACCTGAGCCGCGACGAGCGGCGCAGCGAGGCCGAGCGGGTCTGCGAGGCGGTCGGGCTGAGCCCGCGGATGCTCACCCGCTTCTCGTATGAGATGAGCGGAGGCGAGCGACAGCGGATCGGGTTCGCGCAGGCGCTCGCGGTGCGCCCCAAGCTGATCCTCGCCGACGAGCCGGTCTCGATGCTCGACGTCTCGATCCGCGCAGGGGTGCTGAACATGATGGCCGGCCTGCGCGACCGCGAGGGCGTCTCGCTGCTCTACATCACCCACGATCTGGCCAGCGCGCGGTATGTCGCCGATCGTGTCGTCGTCATGTACGCCGGCCACCAGGTGGAGTCCGGCCCGACCGAGACGGTCCTCTCGGACCCGAAGCACCCGTATACGCAGCTCCTCCTGTCGGCGGTCGCCGACCCGCGCGAGAAGAACGCCGAGCTCTCGGCCGACACCGGTGAGCCGCCCCGGGTAGTCAACCCCAGCGAGGGCTGCCGGTTCCGCGCGCGGTGCCCGTTCGCGATCGAGAAGTGCGCGCGGGTCACCCCTCGCCTGGAGCCGGTGGGCGACGCGCAGGTCGCGTGCCACGTGGCGATTGCCGAGGGCAAGGCCGCCGGCTCCTCCGACACCGCACCGGTGACACACCAGTAGATGACCTCGCTCCCGGCCGAGCTGGTCATCTTCGACTGCGACGGCGTGCTGATCGACTCCGAGCGTCTGGCCGTCCGGGTGGACGTCGAGATGTTGCGCGATCTGGGGTGGCCGCTCACCGAGGCGGAGGTGATCGAGCGGTTCGTCGGGCGATCGGACAAGGACACCAAGGCGGCGATCCAGGCGCACCTCGGCCGCCCGCTGCCCCGTGGCTGGGACGAGCAGATCAACCGGCGGTACCGCGAGCTGTTCGCGGCTGAGCTCGTGCCCGTGGAGGGCATCGCCGCCGCGCTCGACGCGATCGCGCTTCCGACCTGCATCGCCTCCAGCGGCACCCACGATCACCTGCGATACACGCTTGGCCTGACCGGCCTGTATGACCGGTTCGCCGGCCGGATCTTCAGCGCCGAGGATGTCCGTGAGGGCAAGCCCGCGCCCGATCTCTTCCTCTACGCCGCCGAGCAGATGAAAGTCGCACCCGATCGCTGCGTGGTGGTCGAGGACAGCCGCAATGGCGTGCTGGCGGCGCGGGCGGCGGGCATGCGGGTGCTCGCCTACGCGGGCGGGCTCACGCCTGCGGCGCTCCTCACCGGTCCGGGCACCACGGTGTTCACCACGATGCGGGAGCTTCCCGGTCTCATCGGTCAGGAAATTGGAAGACAGAGGTTGTGAAATGACCTGGACTCTTGACTATTCACCGCGAAACTGGGTAGGGTTTTTGTCAAGAGGCTTACCGAATGAAGTTGTGAGGGAGGAAACATGTCCGGAGATGCCGGCCGTCGGCGGCTGAGCCTGATCGCCGCTGTCACGCTGTTTGCACTGATCACCTGCGCGTCCCGGGCGGCCGCGGACACCAGGACGGTGGGCCTTGGCGGCTGGCAGGTCCAGAGCAGCGCGCACGTCGCGCGGGGCGGCGCGCGCGTCTCGATGCCGGGCTTCGGGACCTCCTCGTGGTTGAAGGTCAAGCCCGACTCGGCCGGCGCCGTGGGTACCGAGATCACAGCGCTCCTGCAGAACGGCAAATGCCCGCGCGTGTTCTTCGGCACCAACATGAAGCGCTGCTTCGGATACATGGACAAGATCGGGAAGGAGACGGTCCCGGAGTTCGCCGTCCCGTGGTGGTTCCGCACGACGTTTCATGCGCCGCGCGGCGGTCCGCAGCACGTTCATCTCATCGTCAACGGCGTCGTGGGCAAGGCCGATGTGTGGGTGAACGGCCACGAGGTCGCCACGCGGGCCACTGTCCAGGGCGACTTCACGCGTTTCAGCTTCGACGTCACCGGGCTGCTGCGCTCCGGCGCCAACGCAGTCGCGCTGAAGGTCTATCCCAATGACCCGAACAAGATGTTCACCCTCGACAACGTCGACTGGAGCCAGATCCCGCCGGACAACAACACCGGCATCCAGTTCCCGGTCCAGCTGCACACCGGCGGCCCGCTGGCGATCTCCGACGCCCACGTCCTCCAGCACGACGCCGCCAACATGTCGCGCGCGCATCTGACCTTGACCGCAACGGTCAGCAACGTCACCGGCCGGGCGCAGCATGGGACGATCACCGCACATCTGCGCGCGCCGGCAGGCGCGCATCACCGGACGTGGGTGCTCAAGCGCTCGGTGGCACTGCCGGCACACACCGCCCGGACCGTCGCGTTCGCGCTGGCGCTGCGCCACCCACGGCTGTGGTGGCCCTACACGATGGGGGCCCAGCCGCTGTACGGGTTGACGATGGCCGCGCGTTCGGCGAACGGAAGCGTCGACTCGCAGTCAGAGACGTTCGGCATCCGCACGATCACCACACGGCTGATCGGAGCCTCCCCGCTGGAGCCCCACGGCTCCCGCCAGTTTCTCGTCAACGGTCGTCCGTTCGTGTTTCGCGGCGGCGGCTGGTCGGAGGACATGTTCCTGCGCTATTCGAAGGCGAACACCGCGCAGCAGATCGCGATGATCAAGAACCTCGGCCTCAACGCGATCCGCACCGAGGGCAAGCAGATGCCGGCCAACTTCTATGAGCAGATGGACCGCGCCGGAATCCTCATCGACGCCGGCTTTCAGTGCTGTGACGCCTGGCAGCTGCAGGATTCCAAGCTGACCTCGGCGCACGACTACCGGATTCTCGGACTCTCGGCCCGCGCGATCGGCGAGAACCTGCGCAACCACCCGAGCATCCTGAACTTCAGCTGGAGCGACGACCCACCGACGCCCGAGCAGGAGCGGGTCTCGCAGCGTGCCTTCCGTGCCGCCGGGTTCCAGGAGCCGCTGATCGCCTCTGCGGAGTACCTGCCCGCGGTCAACCTCGGGCCCGCGGGCGAGAAGGAGGGGCCGTACGACTGGTTCCCGCCCAGCTACTGGTACGACACCACCCACTACCTCAAGAACGACCCGACGCGCACCGATGTCGGCGGAGCCTGGGGCTTTGACAGCGAGGCGAGCTCCGGCGCCACCATCCCGACGCTCGACTCCCTCAAGCGCTTCATGTCCCCGGCGGAGCTGCACGCGCTGTGGACCAAGCCCAACTACAACCAGTACCACCTCAACTACGAGACGCAGCTGCCCAACAAGCAGAAGAACTATGGCTACGCGTTCGGCACCCTGCACGATCTGGACCAGGCGATCAAGGCGCGCTACGGCAAGTGGACCAACCTGCCGAGCTACGTCGAGGAGGCGCAGGTCGCCAACTACGAGACCCAGCGGGCGCAGTTCGAGGCCTACATCGATCACTCGACGCGCAAGAAGGCGCCTTCGACCGGCGTCGACTACTGGCAGCTGAACAAGGGCTGGCCCTCGATGCTGTGGACGCTGTACAACAGCGACTTCGACGAATCCGGCAGCTTCTTCGGCGCTCAGGAGGCCAACCGGTCGCTGCACACGCTGTACGCCTACGACACCGGGGACGTCGCCATCGACAACCTCGGTCCGCGGACCGAGCGTGACCTGACCGTCCAGGCGCGGGTGCTCGACATCGCCGGCAACGTCCTCTCCGACCAGACCTCGACGCCGAGGAACCTCGGCTCTCAGGCTGTGGTGACCGACGTGCTGCATCCGTCAGTGCCCGCGGCGACCAAGCCGGCCCACACCTACTTCGTGGAACTCATCCTGCGCAGTGGCTCGACGGTGGTGGATCGCAACGTGTACTGGATGCCCACCCAGAAGGACGAGATCAACTGGAAGAAGACCCTCCCGCTGCCAAACGTGACGATGACGCGCTACGCCTCCCTGCGCCAGTTGCAGAGCCTTCCGGCGGCGCACGTGTCGCTCTCGGCCGCGTCCAAGCCCGGTCATGGCCCCGGCGGTTCGAACATGACCAGCGAGGTCACGATCACCAACGACTCGCCGACCTCGACCGTCTCGTTCTTCCTCCGTGCCGACGTGCGGCGGGGGAACGCGGCGGGCACTCCGATGGCCGGCGACAACGAGGTGCTGCCCGTGTTCTGGGACACCAACGACGTCACGCTGTGGCCGGGTGAGTCCGAGACTCTGACCGCCTCCTATCGCAGTTCGGCGTTGCACCATGCGGTGCCGGTGATCAGCGTCTCCGGCTGGAACGTGCCGACCACCGACATCGCCGCACCGATCGCGCTGGGCCGCAAGTGAAATAGAGTCGCGGCGCCCATGGACGGCCGAGCACGCCAGCAGGAGATCTACCTCGCCGGCGTCTCGGGCGTCCGCCCGCGCGTCTCCACCGACCTCACCCGCGTGGAGGGCGACGCCGAACGGGTGATGTCGCGCCGCGCGTTTGCGTACATCTCGGGCGGCGCCGGTACGGGCGCGACCATGGCCGCCAACCGGGCGGCCTTCGAGCGCCGCCGGCTCGTCCCGCGAATGCTGCGCGATGCCTCCTCGCGCGACACCACCGTCGAGCTATTCGGCCGCAGGATGAACTCCCCGTTTCTACTCGCTCCGATCGGCGTGGCGGAGATGGCGCATCGCGACGCCGATCTCGCCACCGCGCGGGCCGCGGCCGCAGAGGGGGTCGGGATGATCTTCTCCAACCAGGCATCGGTCCCGATGGAGGGCTGTGTCGCCGAGATGGGCGATGGCCAGCGCTGGTTTCAGCTCTACTGGAGCACCTCCGACGAGCTCGTCGAGAGCTTCGTCGCCCGCGCGGAGGCGTGTGGGTGCGAGGCGATCGTGGTCACGCTGGACACGACGATGCTGGGCTGGCGCCCCCGCGACCTCGACCTCGGCTCGCTGCCGTTCCTACGCGGCATGGGCATCGCGCAGTACACCAGCGACCCGGTGTTCGCGCGGCTGGTCTCCGAGGCGGGCGGCAACCCGAGCACGCCGCGCCCGAAGGTGACCGCGGCGGCGCTGGCCACGCTGCTGGCCCAGCTGCGCCGCCGGACCTCGCGCGCGAGCGTGCAGCGGTTCGTGGAGATCTATTCCCGGCCGTCGCTCTCCTGGGCCGACCTCCCCTTCCTGCGGGAACGCACGCGCCTGCCGATCGTGCTCAAGGGGATCTGCCACCCCGACGACGCGCGGCGCGCGATCGATGGAGGGGTCGACGGAATCGTCGTCTCAAACCACGGCGGCCGTCAGGTCGACGGGGCGATCGCCACGCTCGACGCCCTGCCGGCGATCGCCGACGCGGTGGCCGATCGCGTCCCGGTGCTGATGGACAGCGGCATCCGCAGCGGCGCCGATGTGGTCAAGGCGCTCGCGCTCGGCGCGCGCGCCGTGCTGCTCGGCCGGCCCTACCTGTACGCGCTCGCGCTCGCCGGCGAGGACGGGGTTCGCCAGGTGCTGCGGGACCTCGCCGCCGACATCGACCTGACGCTCGGGCTGTGCGGATGCTCCTCGCTCGCCGAGCTCACGCCGGACCTGCTCGCGCCTGTGTAGTCGATCGATGTCGAGAACCCAGGGCCGGCTCCGACCAGTGCTCACAGCCACCCCGACAGACCGGAGGACGCGATGAAGTACATGATCCTGCTCTATGACAACGCCAGCATGCGCGAGGTGTTCGCCGGGCGCACCGACCTGATGCAGCAGATGGACGAGTTGCTCGACGAGATCCGGCGGTCGGGCGAGCTGGTCTCCACCGAGCCGCTCGCCGATCCGGTCCAGACGCGGACCGTCCGCCCGGGAGCCGAGCCCACCCTCCCGCCGGTCGTCACCGACGGGCCGCTCGCCGAGGCCAAGGAGCACTTCGGCGGCTACCTGATCGTCGACTGCGAGACCGAGGAGCGGGCGGTCGAGATCGCGGCGCGCTGGCCGAGCGTCCGCTTCGCGCCCATCGAGGTCCGGCCGATCCTTGATGTCGGCGGCGGAGACAGCTGAGCGCTGCGCCGAGCTCGTCCGGCCGCTCGCGCCGGAGGTCCTCGGCCGGCTCGTCCGCCGCTACGGCAGCTTCGGCGATTGCGAGGACGCCGTCCAGGAGGCGCTCCTGGCCGCGGTCAGCCAGTGGCCGGCGGCGGGCGTGCCCGAGAACCCGAGGGCCTGGCTGGTCACGGCGGCCTCGCGCCGGCTGATCGACGGGTTCCGCAGCGAGGCCGCTCGCCGCCGGCGCGAGGAGCAGGAGGTGCTGGAGATGGCCGTCGCGGGCGCGGACGCGCCATCGCACGACGACTCGCTGGCGCTGCTGTTCCTCTGCTGCCACGAGGCGCTGTCGCCGGTGTCGCAGATCGCGCTCACCTTACGGGCGGTGGGCGGCCTCACCACCGCCGAGATCGCCAGCGCCTTCCTGGTGCCGGAGACGACGATGGCGCAGCGGATCAGCCGGGCCAAGCGCACGATCGCCGAGACGGGCGCCCGTTTCGAGCTGCCCGAAGGCGGTCCTGACGAGCCCCGGCTGGCGGCCGTGCGACACACCCTGTACCTGATCTTCACCGAGGGTCACACGGCGAGCTCCGGCGACCAGGTCCAGCGGCTCGACCTCGCCCGAGAGGCGATCCGCCTGACGCGGCTGCTGCGCCGCCTGCTGCCCGCCGACGACGAGGTCGCCGGGCTGCTCGCGCTGATGCTGCTCACCCACGCTCGGCACGCCGCCCGCATCGGGCTCGCCGGCGAGCTCATCCCGCTCGATTCACAGGACCGGGCCGTCTGGGACCAGACCCTGATCGCCGAGGGGGTCGCGCTCGTTGAGGGCGCGGTCGTCTCCGGGCCGGTCGGGCCGTTCCAGTTGCAGGCGGCGATCGCGGCCGTCCACGCGGAGGCGCCGAGCGCAGAGGAGACCGACTGGCGTGAGATCACCGCGCTGTACGAGCTCCTCGAGCGGATCGCCCCGAACCCGGTGTTCACCCTCAACCGCGCGGTAGCGCTGGCGATGTGCGAAGGCCCGCGGGCCGGCCTCGCGTTGCTGGCCGACGTGGAGGGAGACTCACGGCTGGCCGGGAGCCACCGGGTTGCGGCGGTCCGTGGCCACCTGCTCGAGCGCGCCGGAGATGGGGCCGGGGCGGCCGAGGCGTATCAGGCGGCGGCGCGGCTCACGAGAAGCCTTCCCGAGCGGGACTACCTGCTCCGGAAGGCGACGGCAGCGCGAACGGGCTGAGATCGATCTCGCTCGCGCCGTCGATGAGCAGCTGCGCGATGGCCTCCCCGATCGCCGGTGAATGCTTGAAGCCGTGGCCCGAGCACGCGGCGACGACGGTCACCTGCGGACGCTCCGGGTGGCGGCCGATCAGGAAGCGGCTGCCGCGCGTGTTCGTGTAGAGGCAGGAGACGCTCTTCAGCGGAGTCGGGCCCACCCACGGGAACAGGCGCGCGATGTACTCCTCGTACAGCCGAGCGCCCTCACGCGCGCCGGCTGCTGCGGGCAACGGCCGGTCCGGATCGGCCGGCTGCTCGTAGCGCTCGGTGGCCAGCTTGACGCCGCCGTCCGGGCCGTCGATCGCCGGGAAGCCGTAGAAGCCGCCTGACAGGTGAGTGAACGCATCACGCTCGCCGGGGATCTCCCAGATGAAGATCGGCATCGCGCGCAGGGCCTCGTGGCCCCGGCGGATCGGGAACCAGTGGAGCAGTTGCGGGTAGATCTCGAAGAGGTCCGCGTACTCCGCCACCAGGCGCGGGATCCACGCGCCCGCGCACAGCACGAGCTCACGCGCGTGCAGAGCGCCGTCGCTGGTGGCGACCGTCACGCCGTCGCCGTCGGAGTGCCAGTGCCGCACCTCGGTGCCGAGCCGCAGGTCGGCTCCGGCAGCACGCGCGAGCGACAGCTGCGCTCGCACCGCGGCCTCGGGATGGAGCAGGCCGGCGCCAGGCTCGAGGTAGGCCTCGGTGCCGGCGGGCGCGGCGAACATCGGGAACCGCTCTGCCAGGGCGCGGTGGTTGAGGTTCTCGTGCGCGATCTCGTTCTCCGCCGCGTTGGTGCGCGTGTCGGCCAGGAACGGGTCGTCGGCGTCGCCGATCACGAGCCCGCCAACCTGCCGCATGAGGGTCATCCCGGACTCGGTCTCGAGCTCGCGCCAGAGCACGTGGGAACGGCGAACCAGCGGGGCGTACTCGGGTCCCTCGCCGATCGCCAGCCGGGTGATCCGCGTGTCGCCGTGCGTCGAACCGCGGTCGTGTGGCGGGTGGTGACGGTCGACCCCGATCACCCGGAGCCCGCGGCGAGCGAGCCGGTGGACGACGGCGCTGCCCATCGCTCCCAGCCCGATCACGATCGCGTCTGCGTGTCCGGACCGTGGCTCGCTCACGGGGTGATTGTGGCGCGCGCAGGAAAGTTGCGACGTGGATGTATCAGCGGCGATTCAGGTCGCTCTGTCCTACATGACTGCGACGAGCACCGTCTCCCTCGAGTCACGGGGGACCGAGCGGATGACGGTGCTCGACGCGGTCCACGGGGCACACAGGGGGTCCCGTGCAGGGCAGATGGGGGCACTGATGGGGGCAGACGTGGGGGCACGCGCGCGACCGGGGGACGCCCGGTCGCGCGCGTCGGGCTTGACAACGCAGAGGGGCGCCAACCGATGAGCACGACGGCGATGAACCCGCGCGTGCTCGTGGTCGGCTTCGACCCATGGGGCGATCGAGTCGCCCGCGGCCTCGCCGCGCGTGTCGGCTACCCGCTGGTGCCGCAGCTTCACGTGCTGGCGTTCGCGGAGACCGGTGACGACGGCGGATTGCGCCGGCGCCTGGAGTGGGACGCGCGCGCCCTGATGAACCGCGGCATCCCGTTCCTCACCGCGGTGCGCGCAGACGACGGCGTCTGGCTCGGTCCAGCGGTCGTCCCGACCGTGGCTGGATGCGTGCGGTGCTGGCAGGCGCGACGGCGAGAGCACTCAGAGCTGCTCGCGGCTCGCGAGCCGGTGGACGGTGCGCCGTGGGGCCAGCTTCCCGGCGCCGATGTCACGCTCGCGGTGCGCGCGATCCTCGCCGTCAGCGGCCGGGCGCTGACCGTGCATGACCGCGAGGTGGGCGTCGTGCGCCGGTTCCGCGATCCAGGCCCAGCCGAAGCCCGAGTCGACACGGCACACCTCGTCCCGGTCGCGCAGTGCGCACGCTGCAACCCGCGCCGGCGGCGTCGCTCATCCGCGCCCCAGGCACACGAATCCGCCGAGGGCGATCGTGCGCGGAGCGAGCGCCTGTTGGGCGATGGCCAGCGCGGCGGCGGGAGAGTGCCCGCTCTCGAGCAGGGCGTGCAGCCTGCCCATGAGCCGCACGACGGCCGCGTCGGGAACCGCGACGCCGCTGGCGATGACGGCACGGGTGCCCATCTCGAGCAGTGCGGCTGCGAATCCGAGCAGCTCGTCGCCCGGGCGGCTCTCCGAGAGCGCGAGGTCGCACGCGGACAGGATGATGAGCTCGGGGGCGCGCTTCAGGCGCTGGAGCTCGTAGACGTTCAGCGGCCCGTCGGCGAGCTCGAGCGAGGAGAACAGCGGGCTGTCGGCGCGGAAGCGGCCGTGGCACGCGAGGTGCGCAACGGCGGCGCCGTCGAGCGCCCGCAGCACCGCCGGGACCGTCGCAGCCGCACCGCGAAGGGTGACCGAACGCGGGTGCAGCGGCGCGATCGCCCGAAGCTCGGCGCCGGCGTGGCGAAGCCCGGGTCCCGCCGTGAGGACCGTCCGCCCGCGGCGCCTCGTTCCGCCTGACCCGAGCGCCGCCCACGTCCCGGCCGACGGCGCGACCGCCAGCGCGCGCCCACGCAGCGAGGGCAGCATCGCCCACGGCAGCGCGTGCAGCGAGCCGGTCGGCACGATCACGAGCTCGCGCTCGCCGAGCGCACCCGCGACCGGGCCGATCAGTGCCCGGTCCAGCGCCTCAGCGGAGGCGGCCGCGCCGTCCTGCAGTCCCTTGCGCTGGATCGCACCCCGTGGAAGCCGCGCCAGACGGGTGAGCGCGAAGCGCAACCACTCGAGCTGCTCGGTCACCGGTGCGACCGGTCCGAGTGGGTGATGGGCGAGCCGTCCGTCCGCCAGCGTGACCGCGCTCAAGGTCCCATCGAGCTCGATGAGCTCGAGCAGTCCCCGCCGGCCGAGCTCGGCGGTCAAGGCGCGGCGATCCGGCAACGCGGCCGGCCCGTGGCCCGCTGCGGTCTCGTGGCGAACGCGCCGGCGGATCGCAGTCTCGAGCGCTGCCTGCCGGGCGACGAGTGACTGGGCGGCGTGGCCGCCGCTCGCTGCCGTTCGCAGCTCGCCGGCCACCGTGCGCAGCTCACGCTGGCGCTCGCGGAGCTCGGGATCGTCCGGCGCGACGACCGGGTCGAGCCTGAGCGCATTGGCGCGGGTGCGCTCTGACCAACCGAGCAGCGGCTCGGGCCTGCCCTCCTCGAGCGCGGTCCGCAGCCCGAGCTGCGCGAGTGACACGCCGATCGCTGAGACGCTCGCGCGCAGATCGGAGGCGCCGAGCGCGGCACGGTGGCGATCGAGCAGGTCAAGGCCCGCGCGGAGGGCACGCGCGGCGCCCACCGGGTCCCCCTCGGCCCGGCGCACCAGCGCCTCGACATGCCACGCCTCGATGCGATCGGCGACCGGTCCGCGGCGACGGAGCGCGACGCACGCGGCCAGCTCCCTCCGGGCCGCTGCCGGCCGCCTGCGCCCGCACTCCGCGCGGGCCACCGCGACCCGGATCCGCTGTGCCTCCTCCCCCCATCCGGTCTCGGCGAGGGTGGTCACCGCACGGCGCGCGGATGCGAGCACCGATGCCGGGACCGCACCGCCGGCCAGCGCGGCGGCGAGCCGTAGCCCGTCGGCGCGCGCCCGGGAGATCGGGCTGTCGTGCCGTGCGAACCACGCGGACGCGCCCTGTGCGAGGCGCTGAGCGTCCCTGGGGTCTCCCGCGAGCAGCGTGAGCCGGACGGCCTCCAGCCGGCCCTCGGGCTCGGCGACCCGCCACCGGGTCCAGATCGCCTGCGCTGCCGAGAGCGCCGCCATCGCCTCGCCGGTGAGATGGGCCGCGGCGAGCGCCCGGGCGCGCAGCATCTCGAGGTCGGCGCGCTGCGCCGGCGGAATCGACGCGGGGTCGATCGAGTCGAGCTGTGCGAGCCCATCGGGTAGGTCTCCGCGGGCCAGCGCCACCCGGGCCAGCTCGATCGCGGTGCCGGCGGCGGCCTCGTGGGCTCCGAGCGACGCGTAGAGGTCGCGGGCGCGGGTCAGGTCGCGCTCCGCGATCCGGAGATCGCCGCGGTCGGCAAGCAGCAGGCCGCGGTTGCGGCGCAGGCGCGCCTCCCAGATCTGGTCGCCGCGGGCCTGGAGCGTCTCGAGCGCGCGGTCGGATTCGTCCAGCGAGGTCGGCGCACGGCCGGCCAGCGTCTGGATGGCGATCCGGAAGACCTGCGAGCGCGCGAGCTCGTGCTCGTCAAAGGCGGCGCACGCGAGGTCGAGCTCTTGCTCGGCGGCGGCGGGCCGTCCGTGGACGGAGAGATCGAGAGCCAGCCGACGACGCGCGTGGGCGGCCCGCTGCATCAGACCGTGGCGATCGGCAACGCGGACCGCCGCTCTCGCGCTGCGCAGCGAGCGCGGGTCGCCGAGCTCGTACCGGGCGTACGCGAGGGCATGCAGAGCGGCCACCTCCGCGTCGGCCGCCCGTTGTGCCCGCGCGACCTGGAGCGCTTCATCGGCGAGCCGTTCGGCGCGCGCGGCATCCGCCTCCACCTGCGCGAACGCGGTCTCGGCCATCTTGAGCGGGTCGCGCTCGCGCGTTCCCCGGACTCGCACGGCCATGTATCAAATCTGTCGCACCCTGCTCCTCTTGTCCATAGGATGCAGCCGCCGTGGCCCCCACGAGACCGAACGAAGCCCATGAGCCCCAACACTGATTTCTCCTCCGAGAACCCGCTCGACAGCCCGCTGGTCGAGCGTTTCATCAAAGACCCGTCGATCGTCTATGACGTCGGTGAGGACAAGGTCGTGATCGCGATGCGCGGCGACCTCATCGTCAGCCGCGCGGCGCGGGAAGCATCACCCGATCTCCAGAAGGAGCTCGCCGCCATCGCGGTCCCGCACGGGACGATCGGCGCGCTCGGGGGGGCGAAGGGACGAGACGGCGTCGACCGCGAGGACCCGGGCGCCGGCGGCCCCGGAGAGGCGGACGGGCCGGCCGCAGACGTCGAGCTGTGGCGGCTGGTCGAGCCGGAGCGCAACGCCCTCGATGAGAGCCGGCGACTGCGCCCGTTCGGGCGCGAGGTCAAGCTCGTCGCCGGGAACGGGAAGGAGCTCTCACTGCCGCCGATCTCGCCCAATCATGTGTCAGTCGTGTCGCCCCACATGGCCGGTTGCCCGGCAGGTCCGCCGGTGCCCGCCGCGCACCCCCACGCCGACGCCCCCTTCGTCCGGCCGCTCGAGGGCAACCGGCGGGCGCGTGTGGTCGTGATCGACACCGGCTACATCGTCACCGACCCGCCGCACCACGCGCTCGACGAGCGGGTGACCTCGGTGCTCGGCTCGGCGCTGGACACCTCGACCGACCCGCCGCGATGGGTGCCCGACCCGCCCGACGAGATCACGACCGATTCGCAGGGGCGGTTGCACGAGATCGTCGGCCACGGCACCTTCATCGCGGGTCAGATCGCCCACCTGTGCGACGAGGCGGTGATCACGGTCGTCGGCCAGCGTGACCAGGACATCGTCATCACCGGTGAGGCGGCGCCCGAGCAGAAGCGGCTGTTCTCCTCCGAGGTCGCGCTCGCGCACGCGCTGCTCGAGCACGCCGACGCTGATGTCGTTCAGCTCGGCTTCTCGTTCCCCACCCTCGACGACTATCCGTCGCTGCCGTTCGCGCGGGTCATGGAGCTGCTGTCGGGGCCTGACGCGCCGCGGCCCGGCGTCGCCGTCGTCACCCCGGCGGGCAACGAGGACTCCGCGCATCCGTTCTGGCCGGCGGCGCTGCCGGACGTGATCGGTGTCGCCGCGACCAACCGCAGAGGCCGTTCGAAGGCGAAGTTCTCCAACTGGGGATCGTGGCTTCAGTGCTGCACTCGCGGCGAGGACGTCGTGTCGGCCTACATCCACTGGACCGGCCCTGTGGAGGGCGATCCGATCGACGAGGTGGAGGCATTCGAGGGCTGGGCGCGCTGGGACGGCACGTCGTTCGCCGCGCCCAAGGTCTCGGCCGCGATCGCCCGGCTCGTCGCACAGCAGGGGCTCGTGCCGCTGGAGGCATTCCGCCGCCTGGTCGCCGGGGAGGGCGGCGTCCCCGTCACCCAGGTGACCGACTTCACGCTGAGCGGGCCGCCCGGTGTCACCCTGCCCCAGCTCCACATCCACCGATGACGCCCGCGGAGCTTCTCGAGCAGGCGCGTGACGGGGACCAGCTCGCCTGGGACGCTCTCGTGGCGCGCTTCTCAGGGCTGCTGTGGGCCACCGCGCGCGCTCACCGCATGAGCTCCGCCCAGTCAGCAGACGTGATCCAGAACACCTGGCTGCGCCTGGTGGAGAACCTCGATCGCATCCAGGACCCGGAGCGGCTTGGTGCCTGGCTGGCGACAACCGCACGCCGCGAATGCCTGCGCGCGATCCGGCTCGGCGCCCGGGAGATGCCCACCGACGAGGAGTGGATGTGGGACGTCCCGTCTGATGACGAGATCGACTCCGGTCTGATCGCGCGTGAGCGTGACACCGCGCTCTGGCGGGCGTTTCGCGTGATCGGCGATCGCTGCCAGGCGCTGTTGCGGATGATCGCGGCCCCCGATCCGCCCAGCTACGAGGAGATCGGCGCCGCCCTGGAGATGCCGATCGGCGCAATCGGTCCGACCCGCGCGCGGTGTCTGGACAAGCTGCGCCGCAGCCTCGCGCTCGAAGGGGCCGATCTGCGATGAGCTCCAACGGGGACGACGAGATGCTCGAGCGCGAGCTCAGCGAGCTGCTCGGCCGGGCCGATCCGATGCCGCCGACGGTGCTCGAGGCCGGCCGTGCTGCGCTCGGTTGGAGGCGCCTGGACGCCGAGCTCGCCGAGCTGCTGGCGGACTCTGCGCTCGCCTCGGATGAGCCGTCGCTCGCCCGCGGCACCGAGGTCCCGTTGCGCTCGGTCACGTTCGGCATCGGCCGGCGCGCGATCGACCTCGATGTCGACGAGCGGGGAGCGGGACGCACCCTGCGCGGCCAGCTCTCACCGCCGGTCCAGGTGACTATCGAGGTCCAGCGCCAGGACGGGATGACGCTCGCCTCGGTCCGGGCCGACTCGTTCGGACGCTTCGTGGTCGAACTGCCAAGCGCCGGCACGATCCGCCTGAGGCTGACCGGCGATCCGGAGCTCGGCACGATCGAGACGGCCTGGATCACCGTGTGACGTGTCGCGCCCCGGCGGGGCCACTTCTGAATCGTGATAATCGGTCGCGGGTCCCGGCCCCTGACCGACATGCCAGACGCCTCTGAACAGCAGCAGATCGTCGAGCAGCCGACCTCGGCGGCGATCTTCCTCGTGCTCACGGTCGCACCCGGGGCCGAGGACGCGGTGCGCGACGTGCTGGCCAACGCCGGAGGGCTGCGGCGCTCGGTGGGCTTCCGGGCGCCCGACGCGCGGTTGACCTGCGTGGTCGGGGTCGGGTCGGAGTGCTGGGACCGCCTCTATGGCCTGCCGCGGCCCGCTCGTCTGCACCCGTTGGCGGCGCTCGACGGCCCGGTCCACGCCGCGCCGAGCACGCCCGGCGATCTGCTCCTGCATATCCGCGCCGAGCGAGCCGACCTCTGCTTCGAGCTCGCGCAACGGTTCACCGAGGCGCTCGGCGACTCGGCCACGGTCGTCGACGAGGTCCATGGCTTCAAGTCGTTTGACGAGCGTGATCTGCTCGGCTTCGTCGACGGCACCGAGAACCCGGAGGGGGTGGGAGCGTTGGACGCGGTCACCGTCGGCGACGAGGACGCCCCGTTTTCGGGCGGCTCCTACGTGGTCGTGCAGAAGTACCTGCACGACCTCACCGCCTGGGACGCGCTCACCGTCGAGCAGCAGGAGCGGGTGATCGGCCGCACCAAGCTCTCCGACATCGAGATCGACGACGACCAGAAAGCGCCCGACGCGCACATCGCGCTCAACGTCGTCGAGGACGGGAACGGCAACCAGATCGACATCATGCGCTTCAACATGCCGTTCGGGACGGTCGGCGTCCGGGAGTTCGGCACCTACTTCATCGGCTACGCGAGCGCACCGGACGTGATCGAGCAGATGCTGTCCAACATGTTCCTCGGCACCGAGGAGGCCGCGCACGACCGGGTCCTGGACTTCTCCACTGCGGTCACCGGCTGTCTGTTCTTCGTGCCGACCGTCGACCTGCTTGAGGATCCGCCCGTGCCTTCGGCCGCCGGTGCCGGTGCGTCTGCCGCCGGCGCCGCCTCGGAGGACGGCGTGGCCGGTTCGGACACCGCTGCGGCTGTGGCTGGCGACGGCTCGCTCGGCCTCGGCAGCCTACGAGGGGCGGGGCGATGACCGGCGCTCGGCGGTTCGCGCAGGTCGACGTGTTCGGCGATGGCCAGAACTACGGAAATCCGGTGGCGGTGGTGGTCGACTCCGACGGCCTCGACGACGCCGAGATGCGGCGTTTCGCCAACTGGACGAACCTCTCGGAGACGACGTTCCTGCTGCCCCCGACCCAGCCCGGTGCCGACTACCGGGTGCGGATCTTCACCACCAGCCGCGAGCTGCCGTTCGCCGGACACCCGACCCTCGGGTCTGCTCACACCTGGTTGAAAGCGAGTGGGGAGAGCGGACGCGAACGACTTGTCCAGGAGTGCGCTGCGGGCCTGGTGGAGCTGCGTCGCTACACCGACGGGCTGCTCGCGTTCGCCGGGCCGCCGCTCGTCCGCTCCGGTCCGCTCGACGACGCCACGCTGTCGGCGGTCGCCGGTTCGCTCGGACTCTCGCCCGACGAGATCATCGATCACGCCTGGACCGACAACGGACCGGGCTGGGCGACCGTCATGCTGAAGGACGCCGCGCGGGTGCTGGCGCTCGCGCCGACGATCCCGGGCGATGCCCGCGACATCGGTGTCGTCGGCCTGCACCCGGACGGCACGCCCGAGGTCCGTGCGTTCGTGATCGAGGACGGCGGCTATTGGGAGGACCCGGTGACCGGCAGCCTCAATGCCGGGGTGGCTGAGTGGCTGCTCGGTTCGGGGCGACTGACCGCGCCGTACGTCGCGCGGCAGGGAACCGCGCTCGGGCGCTCCGGCCGCGTCCACGTCGACCGCGACGGAGACGGCGTCGTGTGGGTCGGCGGCCAGACCCGCACCGTGACCAGCGGGTCCGTCGCGCTGTGATGGTTCGCTCTCGCCAAACGGCTGCCGCCTCGTGGCCGGCGAGCGGAACGCTCGGATCGGTCGGCCGCCCTACCCGGCCGCGCCAGCCAGCGCGCAGAACGTGTCGATCCGCTCGCGGATGACGTCGAGGCTGGCGCGCCAGAAGGCCGGGTCGGTGAGGTCGATCCCGAAGCGGGCCGCGAGCGGGCGGGCGTCGAGCAGGCCGGTCGAGGAGAGCAGGTCGTCGTAGTCGCCGCGGAAGGACTCGGGGTCGGCGACGTAGCGGGCGTAGAGGCCGATGCCGAACAGCAGGCCGAAGCAGTAGGGCCAGTTGTAGAAGTGCTGGTGGACGTCGTAGTAGTGGGGCTTGACCACCCACATCCAGGGGTGATAGGTGGAGGGGTCGACGCCGTCGCCGTAGGTGGCGGCCTGGGCGTCGGTCATCGCGGCGCACAGATCGTCGACCGAGAGCGGGCCGTCGGCGCGTCGGCGGTAGAGCTCGGACTCGAACAGGAAGCGGGAGTGGATGTCGACGACGACCTGGGTGGTGCCCACGAGGTCGACGTTCAGAAGTGCCAGCCGGGCGTCGTCGTCGGCCGCCGCCAGGCCGGACTGGACCATGATCGTCTCGCAGAAGATGGAGGCGGTCTCGGCGAGCGCCATCGGCGTGGGGCGCAGCAGGGGGGAGCGCGAGGCGAGGTTGAGGTTGTGGTAGGCGTGACCGAGCTCGTGGGCGAGCGTCTGGGCGCTGTCGAAGCTGCCGTCGAAGTTCATGAGGATCCGGGAGGCGCCGTCGCCGATCGACATGCAGAAGCCGCCGCCGCGCTTGCCCGGCCGCGGGCCGGCGTCGACCCACCGCTCGCGGAATGCGCGAGCCGCGAGCTCGCGCAGGCGCGGCGTGAAGGTGGAGAAGGCGCCGAGCACCGAGGCCTCGGCCTGGGTCCAGTCGCAGCCCGGGGCGCCCGGCCCGGGCGCGACCAGGTCCCACCAGGGCAGCGCGCCGTCGTGGCCGTGCAGCTTCGCCTTGGCGCGCAGGAACCGGCGGAAGTCCGGGAAGCGCTCCTGCGCGGCACCCTGCATGACCTCGAGGATCTCCGGGGTCACCCGGTTCATCCACAGGTAGGGAGCCAGCGGGTCGTCCCAGCCGCGGCGGCGGTTGACGATCAGAGCATGGCCGCTGATCGCGTTCAGGCATGCCGCCATCGAGGTGGCGATCGTCGGCCAGGCACGCATCTCCGCGTCGTAGGCCTCGTGCCGAATGGCGGGGTCGTCGTCGCTGGCCATGCCGCGGACGGCGCTGATCGGCAGCGACTCGCCGCGGACGTCGACCTCGAGCGTCGATGAGAGCTCGCCCGCGAGCGTGACGCACGCTTCCACGCCCGGCACCTCGAGCTCGGCGAGCAGGTCCTCCTGGGCCTCGGTCATCTGGTGGGCGAAGCGCTCCTCGCAGCGCTCAAGCCACGGCCGGTGCTCGGCGGCCACCTCGGAGGTCTCGGCGAGCGCGTCGGCGCCGTGGCCCGCGATCCAACCGTTGAGGCGGGTCTGCAGCGAGGTCAGCCGCGCATCGTCGGCGGACAGCCGCGAGTATTCGGCGACGGCCGCGGAGTCGGTGGCATCGGTGGAGACGAGCGCGTTGACGTAGGAGCTGAGACGACGGATCTGCTGCGCGATGCGACTGAGCGTCTCGATCACGTCGGCGAGCACTCGGCCGTCCTCGTGGCTCGGGCCGGACGTGGCGACGCCGGAGGTGGTGGCGCCGATCCCGTACCGGTCGAACAGCGCCGCGAGCTGTTCGATCGTGTTCAGCCACTCCGCGCGCGCCTCGCGGTACGCATCAGAGTCAAGCGACGGGAACAGGACATCGACGTCCCAGCGCGGGAGCTCGTCGTGCACCGCCGACTCGGGGGCTGTGTCGATCGCCATGCCGATGTACCTCGCTCTCTTGGTCAGGCAGCCGTCGCAGCGCGCCGGGCCCGGAGCCGTTCGCGCTGCGGAACGACTGTGTACTTGGGGTCTTCAGCGGACATCATGCCCGCTTCGAAGATCCCGAGGCGCGTGCACAACGATCCGGCGGCGAGCGCCGTGCCGGCGAGCGCCGCTGCCGGGCGCGACCTACCGGCCGCGAATGCCGCTGCGGCGGCGCCGAGCGAGGTCAGCGCCTTGGCCGCCCGCATCTTCCGACCGGCTGTGCCGGTCCGCAGTGTCTCGGCGACCATTCCGAGCGAGCGCTCCATCAGCCGTTCGGCGATGAGCTCGACGCAGGCGCCCGCCACGGCGAGCCGCCGCACCGGAACGTTCTCGGCGATCGGTGAGCCGGCCAGAGCCAGACCCGCGCCCGCGGTGGCCGCCGAGCCGACGAACAGGAACGGCAGCTCGCGGAACCCCTCATGCCATGCGGGGACCGCCGTGTCGGCGACAAGCGCCGCCGTGTAGGACGCCACGCCGGCTCCGAGCGCGGCCGCGCCGACGCCCGCAGCTCGCCCGAGGACATCCGGAAGCGCGTCGACGAACTCCGATGCGGTGGCGCCGAACGTGAGCGGTGCGTAGCCGACGAGGATCCACACCCCGACCGACATCGGCGAACTCGGCTTGAACACCCGCAGCATGTTGAGAAAGCGCTGCGGCCTCCCGAGGTCGTGGATCAGCGCGAGCAGCGAGACGGTGATCGCCGCGGACGCGCCGACGCGCGAGACCCGCGCCATCGCCCGGCGGCCGGTGAGGTCAGCGCCCGCCGCGATGATCGACGACGAGCCGGCGAGGCCGCCCAGGAACAGGTAGCCCCCGATGTCGCGCTCCTCCCAGATCGGCGGGTTGATGATCGGCCGCCCGTAGTAGGAGGTGAACTCGGACTCGTCATGCCGTCGCTTGGCCATCGCGATCAGCCCTCGGTGCCCCGGCGCGCGCCGGCGAACGACAGCGATCCGGCCGCGAGCAACCCGAGTCCCGCGACGGCGACCCGGCGCCACATCGCCGGCAGATCCCGGGTGGTGACGATCGGGTCGGGCGGTAGCCCGTAGACCTCGGGCTCGTCGAGCAACAGGAAGAACGCGCCATCGCCGCCGACCCCGTCGTCGGGGTCATCGCCGTACAGCCGCGCGGCGGAGACCCCGGCGTCCTGCAGCTCCTGCACGCGCTCTCCCGCCATCTCGCGCAGCTCGGAGAGCTCTCCGAAGTGAATCGAGTCCGTCGGACACGCCTTGGCGCACGCGGGTTCCTGACCGACCTGCAGGCGGTCGTAGCAGAGCGTGCACTTGAAGATCCGGCCGTCGTCCTCGCGACGGTTGAGCACTCCGTAAGGGCAGGCGGGCACGCAGTAGCCGCAGCCGTTGCAGATGTCCGACTGAACGACGACCGTGCCGAACTCGGTGCGGAACAGCGCGCCGGTCGGGCAGACGTCGAGGCAGGCGGCATGCGTGCAGTGCTTGCAGACATCGGAGGACATCAGCCAGCGGAACGACTCATCCTCGCCCCGGCGGAAGTTTCCCGGGCCGGTCTCCAGCTCGACCTTGCTCTTTCCAAGGGGCCCACCGTCCTGCGGCACCGGGACGCGCTGCTCGATGAATGCGACATGGCGCCAGGTGTCCCCGCTGAGCCCGATCGAGTTGTCGTGCGAGCGTCCGGTCCAGTTCAGCCCGTCCTCGGGCACGCCGTTCCACTCCTTGCACGCCACCTCGCAGGCCTTGCAGCCGATGCACACCGACGTATCGGTGAAGAACCCGAGCCGCGGGGGGTGGTCTTCGTATCCCGTGTCAGTCGCGGGATCGCCGTCGCGCGGCACCAGCCGCACCTCCGACCAGCTGGACTCGGTCACGACGGGACTCCGGTCTCGGCGTCGTCGCGACGTTCGGTGCCGGTCTCGGCGGTGATCCCGGCTCGCCGGCGGTACTCCTCGACGAGGGCCAGCCGATCAGCCCCCTGCGGGCGCCGCCCGGGTCGGATGTCGACCGTGAGCGCCTTGACCTCCTGGATGTGCGAGCTCGGGTCCAGGGCCATCGACGACAGCTCGTTCATCGAATCGCCCGTCGTATAGCCGTTCGGGCCCCAGTGGTAGGGCATGCCGATCGTGTGCACGGTCTGCTCGCCGTGGCGCAGCGGCGTCATCCGGTCGGTGACCATGACGCGCGCCTCGATCGCGCCGCGGGCGGAGACGAGCGTCGCCCACTCCCCATGGGTGAGCCCCCGCTCGGTGGCGAGCTCCGGGGAGACCTCGCAGAAGAACTCGGGTTGCAGCTCGGCGAGGTAGGGGGTCCAGCGCGACATCCCGCCGGCGGTGAAGTGCTCGGTGAGCCGGTAGGTCGTGACCGCGAACGGGAACACGTCGTCGCCGGGGCCGCCGGGATCGGGGTGGAAGCGGTTGTTCTCGTGGATGTAGAGCTGGCGGGCGGGATTGCGCTGGCGCCCGTACATCAGGTTCCGAACGGGCGAATCCTGCGGCTCGTAGTGGGTGGGCAGCGGCCCGTCCGCCACCCCGGCGGGCGCGAAGAGCCAGCCGCGCCCGTCGGCCTGCATGATGAACGGGTCGGTGCCGGCGATCGCGTCCGGGCCCTTCGCGTCCTTCGGCGGGCGGTAGCTCGGCGGCTTGGTCGCCTCGAAGTCCGGCGTGTCGTGGCCGGTCCACTTCCCCTCGTCCTCGTCCCACCACACGAGTGCCTTGCGCTGTGACCACGGCTTGCCCTCGGGGTCGGCCGAGGCGCGGTTGTAGAGGATCCGCCGGTTCGCCGGCCACGCCCAGGTCCACTCCGGGCACGTCCAGTTCTGCTCACTGGCCGGGGTGCGGCGCGCCGTGTGATTAACGCCGCCGGCGAAGGCGCCGCAGTAGATCCAGCAGCCGCAGGCCGTCGAGCCGTCGTCCTTCAGAGCGGTGTAGGCGGACAGGAGCGTCCCATCCGCGTCGTAGCCGTTGATCTCGGCGAGCACCGCGGCCGCCATGGGGTCCGAATGCGGGCCCTCGCAGGGGTAGTCCCAGGTAAGGTCGAGCAACGGGCGGTCACGCTCGTCCTCGGAGCCGGCCAGCCGCTCGCGGAGCATGCGGCCGAGGTGGTAGGCGAACCACAGGTCCGAGCGCTGGTCCCCGCGTGGCTCCACCGCCTTGTGGTGCCACTGCACCATTCGCTGGGTGTTGGTGAACGTGCCGTCCTTCTCAGTGTGCGCCGCCGCCGGCAGGAAGAACACCTCGGTCGCGATCTCCTCGGTGCGCATCTCGCCGGACTCGATCTCCGGGCCGTCCTTCCACCATGTCGCGGACTCGATCAATGAGAAGTCTCGGACGACCAGCCAGTCGAGCTTGGACATTCCCAGCCGCTGCATGCGGTTGTTCGCCGAGCCGACCGCGGGGTTCTGGCCGAACAGGAAGTAGCCCTTCACCTCGCCGCCGATCTGCGCCATGACCGTGTCGTAGGTCCCGTGGCTGCCGGTGAGTCGCGGCAGGTAATCGAAGCAGTAGTCGTTCTCCTCGGTGGCGGTGGCGCCCCACCACGCCTTCAGCAGGCTGACGAAGTAATGACGCATGTCGCCCCAGAATCCCTTGTCCGGGGCGTTGGAGCTGATGAAGGCGTCGAGGTCCTGGTGAGCGTGCGCATGGGGCGTCGGGATGTAGCCGGGCAGGGTGTCGAACAGCGTCGGGATGTCACTCGAGCCCTGGATCGAGGCATGGCCGCGCATCGCCATGACCCCGCCCCCGGGCCGGCCCATGTTGCCCAGCAGCAACTGCAGGATCGAGGCGCACCGGATGTACTGCGAGCCGATCGTGTGCTGCGTCCAGCCGACGCCATGTACGAACGCGGCGGTGCGCTCGCGACCGGAGTTCTCCGCGAACAGCCGGCAGACCTCGGCGAATGTCGCCTGGTCGCAGCCGGTGACCTGCTCCACCATCTCGGGTGTGTAGGGGGCGAAGTGGCGCTTCAGGATCTGCCATACGCAGCGGGGATGCTCGAGCGTGGGGTCGAGCCTCGGAGTCCCGCGATCGACGATTTCCCCCGTGTCATCTCCCCCCGAGGGCACCCCCGGAAGATGACCGGCCTGATCGCGCTGGCCGGAGGCGGCCTCGACGAAGGCATTCTCGTACTGCCAGCTGTCGGGGTCGTACTCGCCCGCCTCGGGGTCGAAGCCGGAGAACAGGCCCTCGGCGTCGACATCGCGGAATTCCTCGCCCACGATCGTCGGCGCGTTCGTGTAGTTGAGCACGTACTCGCGAAAGTCCAGGTCGTTCTGGATCACGTGGTTGATGACACCGCCCAGGAACGCGATGTCGCTGCCGGGACGGATCGGGACGAACAGGTCGGCGAGCGCGCTCGTACGGCTGTAGTGGGGGTCGATGTGGACGATCGTCGCGCCGCGTCGCTTGGCCTCCACGACCCACTGGAAGGCGACCGGGTGGGCCTCGGCCATGTTCGACCCCTGGAGCACGATCAGGTCGGAGTTCTGCAGGTCCCCGGGCAGCGTGCTCGAGGCGCCGCGACCGAACGAGGTGCCGAGACCGACGACGGTCGAGCTGTGGCAGACCCGCGCCTGGTTCTCCACCTGGATCACGCCAAGCCCGGTGAGGAGCTTCTTGATCAGGTAGTTCTCCTCGTTGTCGAGCGTCGCCCCGCCGAGCGCCGCGATCGACATGCAGCGGCGCACGCGCGCCTCCTCCGACTCCCACTCAAAGCCCTCCGCACGAGTCTTGACCACGCGGTCGGCGATCATCTCCATCGCGGTCTCGAGGTCGAGCTGCTCCCAATCGGTGCCGTACGGACGGCGGTAGAGCACGCGCTGCTCGCGGCTTGAGCCGGTGGTGAGCTGCTTGGTCGCGGAGCCCTTGGGGCACAGCCTGCCGCGGCTGTGGGGTGCGTCCGGATCGCCCTCTATCTGGACCACATGACCGTCGGAGACGAACACGTTCTGACCACAGCCGACGGCGCAGTAGGGGCATACCGACTTGACGACGCGGTCCGCGGTTCGGGTGCGGGCGACGTTCTCACGGCTGCCCTTCGACTTGGCCGCGGCGCCGCGGCCGAGTCGGTCGGGACCGGTGAGCTGGCGGGCGGCGGGCCAGATGCCGAGCAGGTCGCGCGGGGAGGTCATCCGGACAACTCGCGCCGCGCGCGCTCGCGTACCCATGACTCGACCTCGGGGTAGCGCATCGGGTTGAACGGCGGCGGGCCGACGAGCCGCTGGGGGCTTGATGGCAGGTCAGGAACGTCGCTGAAGTACCGGCTGTCGCTGCCGTCCGCAGGGCGGCCCGTGGCGATCAGGTAGGCCTCCCCCGGTGCGATTCCCAGCCTCTCGCCGACCACCCGATAGTCGTGGCCCTCGTCGAACAGCTGTCGCACCTGAGCACGCGTCGCCATCTGGTTGTCACCTGCCCCGCTGCCGCCATTGCAAACCCGCCGGCGACGAACTCGAACCTCGCCCGTTTTGCGCGGCCGGCGGGCGGGCATCCGCTTGGTGGCGCACACGCTAACCGAGCAGGGTCGCAGCGGCCACCGTCGCCGACCGAGGGAGGTCCCATGGCTGATCAGAACCGTGCCGTCATCTACCGCGGGACGCGCTACGTCGAGGGGGAGAACGTCGGCTATGAGGAGTTCGACTCCGGTGTGGCCAAGAATTTCGTGCTCGATCCGCATGGCCTGCGCGGCGTGGCCGCCTGAGCATGACGCGCTCCGCCCTCGTCCGGACGTGGCTGACCTGGTGGGTGCTTGGCATGGCGCTGTGGCTGTTGCTGGAGGATCTCGCCACCCCCGCCGAGGATGTCGACGGGGCCGTCGCCGCGGCGCTCGGTGCCAGTGCGGCGGTCGTCGCGCTCTCGCGTGCGCGGCCAAGACCGGGCGCCTGCCGGGGCTGGTCGCGGATGTGGCGGCCACTCGTCTCGCTCGTGACCGACCTGCCGAAGCTGGTCGCTGTTCTGTGGCGAGCGGTCCGGCGCGGCGAGCGTGACCCTGGACGGGTCCGGGCGGTGCCGTTCTCTTGTGAGCCAGATCCGGAACGACGAGCCGCTCAGATCGCGCTGGCGACCGTCGCGGGCTCGCTGGCCCCTTCGACGGTCGTCATCTCGGTCCGGGTGGCCGATGACAGCTTGCTGTTTCACGAGCTGCTCCCGGGTGAGGGACGTCACGCCGCTGATCCGCTGGAGCTCGGATGAACGAGTGGCTGCTGGCAGGACTCGTGCTGCTGGGGGCCGGCTTGATCCCGCTGGGGGTCGCGATGCTCGTGGGCGACGTGATGTCGGCCGCCGCGGCGCTGAACCTCGCAGGCCCGCTCTGCGCGCTCATCCTGTTGCTCCTCGCGGAGGGGACGCACCGCCAGCCGTTCGTCGACCTGGCGGTCGTGCTCGCGTTTGTGAGCACCGGGGGCTCCCTGGCGCTCGCGCGGTTCCTGGAGTGGCGGGCGTGAGCCTCGTCCACGTCGCCTCATCGGTGCTGCTCTGGCTCGGCATCGCACTCGAGCTGCTCTGCTGCGCCGGCGTGGTGGTGATGCGCGGCGTGTACTCGCGACTGCACTTCACCGCGCCGGCCGGCCTGGGCGCGCTCGCCATCGCGTTCGCGGTTCTCCTGCGCCAGGGCTTCTCGCTGATCGGCGATAAGGCGCTGCTCGTAGCGTTCGTCGTGGTGCTCGCCGCACCGGTTGTCTCCCACGCCACCGCCCGCGCGGCGTGGATCCGTGCGAACCCGGACAGCCCGGAGCGATGACGGTCCTGCAGGCGGTGGCACTGTTCGCGGTCGCGGCCGGCGGAACGGCGGTCGCGCTCACCCGCGACCCCACCCGTCAGGTGATCCTCACCGGCGCCTTCGGCCTCGCCCTCGCGGTGCTGTTCTTCGTCTTTCAGGCTGCCGACGTCGGGCTCTCACAGATCGTCGTCGGGTCGGTGGCGCTGCCCGTCATGGCATTGCTCACCCTCCGGGAGCTGCACCGCCGGGCGGCCTCGCGCGAGCGCGACGAATGAGCCGGCGGGGCCGGACGGTGCTGTTCGGGCTGGCGGCGATCGTCCTCGCGGCGGTGCTCGTGCGCGGCCTCGGCGGTCTGCCGGCGTTCGGGCGGTTTCACGGGATCGACGGCATCACTCTCAACCACGTGACCGTGCGCCAGCGTCACGCGACCGACGTGATCACCGCGATCAACTTCGACTACCGGGGCCTGGACACGATGGGCGAGGAATTCATCCTGTTCGGCGCCTCGATCGGCCTGGTGGTGCTGCTGCGCCGCGAACGCGCCGGCCGGGAGCCTCCGGCCGAGGCCGGCCGCGCCGGCGGCGACGACGAGGCTCCGGACCCGCTGCTCGCGGTGGCCGGCCGGTGGAGCCTTGCGCCGCTGATCGTGCTCGGGGTCTACATCGTGACCCACGGACAACTGACCCCCGGCGGCGGCTTTCAGGGCGGCGTGGTGCTCGCCTCGGCGTTGATCACGCTGCTGGTCACCGGCGGTGCTCGCGGCATGCGGACGATCCGCGGACACGGAGCGCTCGAGGCGCTCGAGGGCCTGGGCTCAGGCGGATACGTCGCGATCGGCGTCGCGGGCTTGATCGCGGGTCTTCAGTTCCTGTCCAACTTCCTGCCGCTCGGCACGGCCGGGGCGCTGCTGTCGAGCGGCACGATCACCTCGCTCTCGACGGTCGTCGGCCTGGAGGTCGGCGCCGCGATCTCGCTGATCGTCGCGGAGTTCGCCGAGCACGACCGGCCGTTGCCCGGGTCACGATGAGCTTCGCGCCCTATGCCGTCGCCGCGTGGCTGCTGCTCGTCGGCCTCTACGGCGTCATCACCAGCCGGCACCTCGTGCACCTGGTGATGTGCCTGGGCGTCGTCCAGGCCTCGACGTATGTGCTGCTGCTGGCGATCGGATACGTGCACGGGGGCCGTTCGCCGATCTTCGTGGGCATCACCGTGGGCACACCGGCGGTCGATCCCGTCGTCCAGGCGCTGACGCTGACCGACGTGGTCGTCGAGGCGACGGTCTCGGCGCTGCTGCTGGCGCTCGCCCTGCAGGCGGAGCGACGGTTTGGGACCGTCGACCCCGACGCCATCCGCGAGTTGCGCGGGTGACCCCCCTGATCCCGCTCATCCTCGCCGTTCCGATGCTCGGGGCGGCGCTGCTGGCGGGCACGCAGCGGCTGCGCAGGCGACTGCTCGCCGAGGCGATCGCGCTGCTCGCCGCGATCGCCGCCACCGTGCTCTGCGCTCTGGTGCTGCGCCTGGCGATCCACCATGGCGCGCTCGTGTACTGGTTCGGCGGCTGGCGCCCACACCACGGGGTCGCGCTGGGAATCTCGTTCACGGTCGACCCGTTCGGCGCGGGCCTGGCGACCTTCTCCGGGATGCTGACGATCGCTGCGCTGATCTTCTCCTGGCGGCACTTCGACTCGGTCGGCCACGCCTTTCCCGCGCTCCTGCTCGTGTTCATGGCGGCGCTCTGCGGCTTCTGCCTGAGCGGCGACCTGTTCGACATGTTCGTGTTCTTCGAGCTGATGACGGTGGTCGGGATCACGCTCGTCGCGCTTCGCTCGGACGAGCGCGCCCCGCTGCAGGGCGCGCTCAACTTCGGGATCTGCAACGCCATCGGGGGGTTCCTGGTTCTGTTCGGCATCGCGCTGCTGTATGGGCGCACGGGAGCGCTCAACCTCGCCCAGATCGGGGTTGCGCTGCGAGCCCACGAGCACGGCGGAGCGCTCGTGATCGTCGCCTTCGGGCTGATCGCGTCCGGCTTCTTCGTCAAGGCGGCGATCGTGCCGTTCCACTTCTGGCTGGCCGACGCGTACACGAGCGCTCCGACGCCCGTCTGCATCCTGTTCGCCGGGGTGATGAGCGAGATGGGCCTCTATGGCCTGGCGCGCGTCTACTGGACCGTGTTCGCCGGCCCGCTCGGCCATGCGGGGGCACTGCGACTGATCCTGGTCGTGCTCGGGTCGGTGACGGCCGTCGGCGGCGGCGTGATGTGCGTACTCCAGCATGTGCCCAAGCGCCTGCTGGCGTTCGCGACGATCGGCTCGATGGGCCTGTTCCTGATCGGGTTCGGGCTGCTCGACGCCGAGGGGCTCGCCGGGACTGCCGTGTACGTCGTGGCCGACGGCCTGCTCAAGGCGGGGCTGTTCATCTGCATCGGGATCCTGCAGCACCGTCGCGCGGACAGCGGCTTGCTCCGCGTCCGCGGGCTCGGACGTGGACTACCGTTCACCGGGCTGCTGTTCGCGCTCGGCGCCCTCGGCATGACGGCGATGCCGGGGTTCGGGACGTTCACCGGCCGGTCGCTGATCGAGACCGCGGCATCCTCTCAGCCCGGCTATGGATGGGTGCCGGTCGTGATGAGCGTCGCGGAGATCCTGATCGGCGGCTCGGTGCTCGCCGCCGCGGCCCGCGTCTTCCTCGGGTGGGGGCCCGACGACCGCGACGAACGGCTCGCCGGCGAGTCCGCGGAGGGGGGAGGGGAACTCGATGTGAGCAGCACGCGCACACCGGCGGTTCTGTTCGTGCCGGCGCTCGTGCTGGTGCTCGGCGGCATCGCCACCGGGCTGGTGCCCGGCATCGGACGACTGGCACTCGCCGGAGCCACGCGTTTCATCGATACCTCGGCATACACCGGAGCGGTCCTCGGCGGGCACATCGCGGCGCTCCGCGGCGCGCCGGCGAGCACCCCGACCCTCGAGGCGACGCTGGTCGGGCTCGGGCTGACCGCGGTGACCGCGCTCGTCGGACTGGGAGTGATCGCCCCCCGCAGGCTGCCGTTCGGACCTGCTCCGATGCGGGCGCTGTGGCGCGGCTGGGCTCGCCGGCTGCACGAGCTGCACAGCGGCCACCCCGGCGACGATGTCGCCTGGCTGGTCGCCGGCGCAGCCGTGGTGTGTGGGACGCTGGTGCTCGCACTCGGATGAGGCGGCCGCCTCGCCGTTGCGGGGACGGTCGGCGCGAGCGGTGATTGCGGCCGTCTCACGCGTGGGTAGGACGCCCGTGATGTCGTCTTCTCTGCGCTGGCCCGCTGCCGCCCTCGGCGGGCTCTCCTGTGCGATGCGCACGTTCGCAGGCCCGGCGATGCTCGCTGCCCACGGGCGGATCCGCGGCCGGCCGCGGATTGCGGTGGCGCTCGCCGCGGCCGGTGAGGTGGCGATGGACAAGTCGTCTGCGGCGACCGATCGCACCGACACACCGGCGCTGGTCGGGCGCATGGCAGCAGGCGCGTACACGGGGCGCCAGATCGCCGGAAGGCCGGGCGCGGTGGCCGGGACGGTGGCCGCCGCAGTCGGCACCTATGCCACCTGGCGCCTGCGTACGCTCGCCGTCGAGGCGACCGGCCTGCCCGATCCCGTGGTCGCCGTCGGTGAGGATCTGCTCGCCTACGGCCTTGCCGCCGCATGTACCGGCCCTGGGCGGTGATTGCCGCCCCGGGAGACGCGAGACGCCCGGAGCCTCGATGGGCCCCGGGCTCGCGTCGGTCAGGTGGCCCTCAGAAAGAGCGCGGCCGGCAGTGGTGGCGCGTCCAGGGCGCGTCACCGTGAAAAAAGATGCCCGATTCGGCGGTTTTTGAACCAGGTCTTGTTCCAAGCGCCGTCTTTGATGGTATGAAGTCCTTATCAGGACTCATTCTTTATTACCGGATGACGAGCTGTGGGAGCGTCGCTCTCACGATCCGGCCGCGCGAGACGAGCTGATCCAGCGGAATCTGCCGCTGGCGCGTCGTCTCGCGACGCGCTATCGCAACCGGCACGAGCCGCTCGAGGATCTCGTCCAGGTCGCGTCGCTCGCGCTCGTCAAGGCGGTGGAGCGCTTCGAGCCCGAACGCGGTCGACCGTTCGTCGCGTTTGCCGCCCCGACGATCCTCGGTGAGCTCAAGCGACATTTTCGCGACACCAGCTGGGCTGTTCATGTGAATCGGAGCAGCCTGGAGCTGGCCCTCCGAGTTCAGGCTGCGGTCGACGAGCTGGCGCTGGGTACGGGCCGCAGTCCCTCGGTGGCGGAGATCGCGATCCACCTTGGCGTCGACTCCGAGCGCGTTCTGGAGGGGCTTGAAGCGGCCACCGCGCACTACGCGGATTCGCTCGACATGCCCGCGCAGCTCGGCGAGGATGAAGATGCGCGCGCGGCGACGATGCTCGACCGCCTCGGCGCCGAGGACGGCGGCTACGAAGAGGTCGAGGTCGAGAGCTCGCTGGGTCCCGCGCTCGCGCGAATGCCGTATGAGGAGCGACAGGCGCTGCTACTGCGCCTGGAGAAGGGTCTCAAGCAGTCCGAGATCGCCACCTTGCTCGGTTGCTCGCAGATGCACGTCTCGCGACTACTGCGGCGCGCGGGGGAGCGTCTGCGGGGCGAGCTCGATCCAGTGCTCGAGCCCGAACTCGACTGACCCGTCGATCAGAGCGTGGCCTGGCTCTCTAGGTCGTGCAGGAAACTCAGCCTCTCGCCCCCTCCGACATAGGCAGCCGGCCGTTCGCTGCCGCGGCTGACGCGATGACAGGGGACCAGCAGCGCGACTGGATTACCGCCGAGCAGCAGCCCGCAGTCATAGGGGGAGAGGGAGTCGCCGAGCAGGTGGTAGGACTGCGACTCCGCATACGGAATCCGGCGCACCGCTTCGAGCAGCTCGTCGGAATGCTGGTCAGACAGATGCTCGAGTAGATCGGCCGAGGGCGTGCGATCGCCATCGAAGTAGCTCTCGAGCGTCCCCGCAGCCGCACGGAGATGCTCGCGCGCGGCGGCCGGCCCGCGGCGGGTCCGAGCCCGTGCCCCGATCGTCGTCGCATCGGCGTGATCGGCGAACGCCACGCGCACGATGCCGGTGGACGAGGCCGCCATGCCGAGCGTGCCGACCGGGCTCTCAACCACCGCGCAGGCCAGCGAGGAGGCCCGGGCGTCGGCCAACGTCGGCGTGGCCAGGATCCCCGCGGCGCCATGGTCGAGGCCGCGCAGATAGTCGCCGCAGGCGCTGCAGATCCCCTCAGCGCGCACCATGACATGCTCGATCGTGAAGCCGTCGAGCTGGCGCCGCTGCACGGAGGCGCCGCCGAGCTCGACGTCGAACAGCCGCATGCACAGCCGGCAGTGGAAATGGTCGTGTGGCGCCAGGTTCGTCTCGTAGCGGACCGGGTCGCTGCTCCCGACCGACGACAGCAGTCCGAGCTCCGCCAGCTCGGCGAGGGTCGCATACACCGTGCCACGACCGATGTCGGGCACGGAGCTCGACGCTCGCGCGAGGACCTCTTCGGCAGAGAGATGCTCGGTCGAGGTTCCGCGGAACGCAGCGAGGATCGCCCGTCGTTGCGGCGTCGAGCGAAGCTTGTGGCGGCGCAGCAGGTCCCCGGCGTTGTCCTGGGCCATCCACCTCAGCGTACGCGCCGCGGCTCCGGCTCGCATCGCCGATGCCCGCCGGGTGCTTCTAGGCTTCCGTGCCCATGCAGATCGTCACCCACGACGGCTCCTTCCACGCGGACGAGGTGTTCGCGATCGCCACCCTCCAACTGCTCAACTCCGAGGATCGCGGCGGCGCGGGACCGCTCGAGGTGGTCCGCACCCGCGATCGCGACCTGATCTCCGCCGCGGATCTGCGGATCGATGTCGGCTTCCGCGACGATCCGGCGACCGGAGACTTCGATCACCACCAGCGCAGCTTCGATCGCGCTCGCCCCAACGGTGTGCGCTACGCGTCCTTCGGTCTGATCTGGCGTGAGTTCGGCCGGCGCGCGTGCGGTGGCGACGGGCAGGTCGCCGACGCCGTGGATGCGACTCTCGTGCAATCCGTCGACGCCGCCGACAGCGGTCAGCGGCTCGCCGAGCTCGTGGTCGACGACGTACATCCGATGACCGTGGGCGGAGTGATCGGCGGGCTCAACGGCCGCTGGGACGAGACGCTCTCGCCCGAGGCGGAACGGCAACGATTTGAGCAGGCGCTCGAGCTCGCGCGCGGCGTGCTCTCGCGGGAGATCGCGTCGGTGGCGTCTGCTCGGCGGGCGGTGCGCATCGTCGAGGAGGCGATCGCGGCAGCGCCTGACCCCCGGTTGGTCGAGCTGCCGGTGAACGCACCGTGGAAGCGGGCACTCGTCCCGGCGACGTCTGATGCGGTGTTCGTCATCTATCCCAAGCGCCTGGGGTTCGGGTTGGAGGGCGTGCCGCTCGAGCTCGGGACGTTCGAGCTGCGCCGCGAGCTGCCGGCGGAATGGGCGGGCCTTGAAGGGGAGGAGCTCGTCGCGGTGACGGGCGTCGAGGACGCCGTCTTCTGTCACGCCAAGCGCTTCCTCGTGGTTGCGCGTTCGCGCGCGGGCATCGACCAGCTGGCCCGACTTGCGCTGAACGGGACCTGAGCACCCGAGCCGACCGGCGTGGTCGGCTCAGGGGCCCGGTGCGTTCTGAGGAGGAGAATCAGAAGCGGAAGATCGCCTGGCTGCCGCGATCGAGGTCGTCCCACACGCGGCGGACGGATGCGATGGTGCGGTGGAGGCGGGAGGTCTTGGTCTGGGTCGTCATGGCCACTCCTTTCGGGACGTCTGGTGGCGTCTGGTTTGCGGTGGTGCAACCACTATCGGCCGATCGGCGGTATAAGTCAAAGAGCACTTTCAGAAGCTCAGCATCTCTTTGACAGATACATGGACTTCCGTCATCTCCGCTATTTCGTCGCCATCGTGGAGGAGGGCCAGTTCGTCCGGGCCGCGGCCGAGCTGCACGTCGCCCAATCGGCACTCTCCCAGCAGATTCGCGATCTCGAGCGTGAGCTCGGTGCGGAGTTGCTGCACCGAGACCGGCGCGGTGTCACGCCGACCGCCGCCGGGGCGGTGTTGCTGGTCCACGCTCGGGCGATGCTCGAGCGCGCCGAGGTGGCGCGTGCCGAGGTCGCCCAGCTGACCGGAGTCATCACCGGGACGCTGCGCATCGCGAGCGGGAGCCCGAGCGGGCCGGTTCCCCTGCCCGCCACGCTCGCCGAGTTCCAGCGCCGCCACCCGGCGGTCGAGATCGTCATTCGCGACGCGCCCTCCGAGGAGCTCATCCGCTGGCTGGAGGACGGCACCGTCGACGTGGCGGTGATCACCTTCGCGCCCGACCGTCTGCCGGCGCGGCTGCAGGGCACACTCATCACCCGGGAGCGGCTGCTCGCGCTCGTCCCCTACGGACACACCCTCGCGACTCACGACCGTGTCTCGCTCGCCGAGCTCGCCACAGAACCCCTCGTCACCTTCCCGGGCGGCTCGGGAGTGCGTCAGACGATCGACGAGGGGTTCCGTGCGGCGGGCGTCCGCCGGCCCGTGGTCACCGCCGAGACGATCGATCCGCTGGCGATGATCGAGCTGGTCGGTGTCGGGCTCGGGGTGGCGATCGTGCCGCCGAGCTTCGCCGACCTGGCCACCCCGGCGGTGCGGGCGGTCGCGCTCACGGCGCCCGGCCTGCTGGAGAACGTGACCTTGGCGTGGCCGCGGGAGCGCCGAGCGCTACCAGCGTTGGACGCCTTCCTCGAGCTCGCCGCGGACTGGCTGCCGGGCGGTTCATGAGGGTGACCTTATTTTGTGCGGATCGCAGTTTTCAGTCGCTTGCGATAAGATGGCTGACGTGAGCGCGCTCGCCGACCTTCGCACCGCCGACGAGCGGACCTTCGTCCTGCGGTACGTCCAGCCGGGACTCGTCGGGCTGATCGACGGAACCCTGTCGACGCTCGCCCCGATCTTCGCGGCCGCGTTGCTGTCCGGCACCCATGCGGCGCTCTTCGTCGGGCTCGCCACCGCCGTCGGCGCGGGCATCTCGATGGGGTTCTCGGAGGCGCTGTCGGACGACGGCACCGAGACCGGGCGTGGATCTGCCGTCGCGCGAGGCCTCGTCACCGGGCTGATGACGGCGGTCGGCGGCGTCTTCCACTCGCTGCCGTTCCTGATCCACCAGGTCCATCCTGCGCTCGTGGTGGCCGGGATCGTGGTCGCGATCGAGTTGATCACGATCTCGCTCATCCGCCGGCGGTTCTTGTCGGTCTCGCTCCGCGTCAGTCTGGTGCAGGTGGCTCTCGGCGGCGCGCTGATCGTTGCCGCGGGCGTGCTGCTCGGCAGCGCCTGACCCGTCTCAGCAGCCGAACGCCGGAGCGCTGGGCGCCCCGGACGCCCCGCGCACCGACGTCCTGCTCAGGATTCCGGCTCGGCCGGCAGGTCCGGCGTCACGTCGCCTGCCTCGGCGGGCGGGTCGGGCGTCACGGCGTTTGCCCTCGTCGGCGGGGTCGGAGGGGTCGGCGGGGTCGGCCGGGTCGGCAGGGCGGGCGTCACGGCGTCCGCGTTGCGGCACCAACGCAGCAGCGCCTGCTCGCCGACCAACGTCACCGCGCCGTCGGCCGAGATCCAGTCGCGTGCCCGCAGCTCTCCGGCGAGGTCCACGTCGCCGGGTGCCGGTGGTCCGACCGGCGGCTCCGCGTTGGACAGCCGGCCGGAGCCGGGACGCACCGTCCAGCGACCGGACGCCAGCGCGCTCAGCGCGCGGCCCTGGTGGTCGGTCGGCAGATCGAGCGGGTGCGGGCCGTCGGTCCGTGCGGGCGCGGGCGCGTCCGACCGAACGGGCTCGGTCGACTGCACGTACTCGTGGGGCTGTCCGGGGCCGGTGGAGAACAGGGGCTCGCTGGTGCTGCCGCGGTCGTTGAGCCAGTCCTCGACGGCGCCCGCGGCGCCCCGGACCCGGTCTGGATCGACCCCCAGGCGATCCGCGACCTCATCGAGGTCGACCTCGGATATTGAGCGGGACAGCTGCTGGGCGATCGCGCGCAGGCGATCCTCGAAACGGTCATCAGGCATGTGTGCAATGGTGACAGCGGCGCGAGCTCCCCGCAAAGGGCCTTTGTCTGTCCTTCATCTGACTGTGGCCATACTGGGTATAGGACTTCTTGAACCCGTCTGCGAGGATCGGACGGCTCGGCCCAGAACCCCCACGGCAGGACCCGGTCTCTCGATGTACACAGCTCACCCCACATCACGGCCGCTCGCGCATGAGTGAGTCGACCGTCACGGTCGGCGCCGGCTCGGCCGCGCTCGGTCGCTCGACCGTCCGCCGGGCCACCCAGGGGGACCGCCACTCCGAGCTCGTCACCTCGCGGCGCGTCGTCTGGGCGGCGTACGCCGGGCTGATCATCTGCGGCCTGGGGACGGTTCTCTGCACGGCCCACACGCCGCAGCTTGCACCGGACAGCCTGAAGCTCGCCTTCCCCCGGATCTACGCGGGCCCGCTCGCGTGGATCGGCCCTGACGTCCACCTCGGCGGGGTCATCGCGCTGTTCACGATCATGTGCCTCTGCTACGCCGCGCTCGTGCGCTACGGCGCGCTGCTCCCGGCCCGCGTGATCGTCGCCGCCGTCATCGCGCTGCACGTCATCATGGCGCTCGCGCCGCCGCTGATGACGACCGACGTGTTCAGCTACCTGATGTACGGGCGGATGGACGCGATCTACCAGATCGACCCGTATCTGAAGGGTCCGATCGCGATCCAGCACGACTCATATTTCCCGTTCGTCGGCGCGCAGTGGGGGACCACGCCGACTGCGTACGGACCGCTCTTCACGGGGCTGAGCGCCCTCATGGGCCACCTCCACCTCAAGGCTGCGACCTTCACCTACAAGCTGCTCACCGTCATCAGCAGCCTGGTGGCGATCGGTGGGGTCGCCAAGGCGGCCCAGCGGCTCGAGCGCGATGTCGGACAGGCAGTGCTGTTCTTCGGCCTCAACCCGGTGCTGATCGTCTACGCCGTCGGCGGCTCGCACAACGACATGCTGATGATGGCCGCGCTCTGCTGGTCGGTCGCCGCTCTGGTCGCCCACCGCGCGCGCACCGCCGGCGGCCTGCTCATGATCGCCGTCGCGGTGAAGCTCACGGCCGGAGTGCTCCTCCCGTTCGCGCTCGCCGCGCGCCGGGGTCCTGAAGGCCGCACGCGCCTCGGCGGCCATCAGTGGCGGATGCTCGCCGGCGTGGCGCTCGTCCTGCTCTGCGTCGGCACCATCTCCACGATCCTGTTCGGCTCTGGACCGCTGCACCTGCTCGACACACTCGAGGTCATCCAGTCCAACGGCGGCAAGCAGAGCGTGCCCGGGTTCATCGCCTGGGGTCTCGGCTTCGGCTTCCTCAGCCACGGCGTCGTCATCGGCCTGCAGGCGGTCGACGTGCTCACCTTCATCGGGCTGATCGTTGCCGTGCGCAGGCACCGGATCGACTGGATCACCGCGACCGGCTGGGCGGTCGTCGCGCTGCTCGTCACCAGCACCTTCCTGCTTCCCTGGTACGTCGTCTGGCTGCTCCCGTTCGCCGCGCTGAGCGACAGCCGCTCGCTGCGGATCGCGGCGCTTGCGATGACCGGGATCGGGATGACCACGCTCTAGCCTCGCGGCTGTCGCTCGCGGCTCTCGCTTGCGGCTCCTGCTTCTGGCGTTTGCGGTGTCCTCTGGCGTTCGCGAGGTAGCGCGTCGTGTCGCCGGCCGTCAAGCAGCGCCCGCAGCTGTGGGGTTGCCTTGGTTCGGTGGTGGCGCTGCTTGACTGCCGTCGCCCCGGCGCGCTATTGGCAGTGATGGGGGCGCACAAGTGCTGCCCCCCACCGGGGGACCACTGCTGACACGAGGGGGGTGCGCGGTGCGTGGGTGGCGACGGCGGCTGGGATGCCGTGGTGCCCCACGCGTCGGTCGGCCAGGCGCGCGTGGGGTGTGTCGGCGGCTGGGACGCCGCAACGTCCCACGCGCCAACCGCGCCCGCCGCCCGCCACCCGCGCGGCGGCGTCGCGGCGAGCAAACCACCCACGCACCGACCCGCCCGGGCGCGTGTGGGCAGAACCGATCGCCAGGACAACAACACCGCCCACGCACCCCCGGCGACCACGGCGAGTGGGGAGAAACCCCCGCCCCCCAGACCCACAGGGCCGTCAAAAGAGTCCCCATCGGGCGCGCTACCTCGCGAACCCCACGAGAACCCGAGCGCCGAGCGCCGAGAACAACCGCCTACGCAGCGATCCGGTACCCAACCCCCCGCACCGTCTGCAGGGTGTCGCACCCGAACGGGCGGTCGATCTTCTCGCGGAGGTAGCGGATGTAGACCTCGACGACGTTGGAGCGGTTCTCGTAGTGGTAGCCCCAGGCCTGCTCGAGGAGTTCGAAGCGCGAGAGCACGCGGCCGGGCTCGCGCATGAGCGCCTCCAGCACCGCGAACTCCTTGCGGGAGAGCTCGATCTTGTTGTCGCCGCGGGTGACCTGGTGGCGGGCGGCGTCGAGCTGGAGGTCGCCGGCTTCGAGGACGACGCCGCGGGCGATGCCGCCGCGGCGGCTCATGGCGCGCAGACGGGCGAGGAGCTCGCGGAAGGCGAAGGGCTTGCCGAGGTAGTCGTCGGCGCCGCAGTCGAGGCCCTGGACGCGATCCTCGACCGAGTCGCGGGAGGAGAGGATGAGGATGGGGGCGTCGACGTGCTCGTCGCGGATGCGGCGGCAGACCTGGAAGCCGTCGAGGTCGGGCAGGGTGATCTCGGTAACGATCACGGCGTAGTCGGTGGCGGTGGCCCGCACGATCGCCTCGGCGCCGCTCGAAACGAGGTCGGCGCTGATCGAATCGGTGGCCATACCCCGGACCAGCACGTGCCCAAGGCGCTGGTCGTCATCGGCGATCAGGACTCTCATGGCCTGAACTTTCCCCCGCGCGGGCCCGCAACGGAAGGGCTCCGGGCCCAAGATCACTCTCCAGGCCGACAGAGATCCGACCTGAGAATGACATGAGAGACGTGCAATATCCGTCGCGGGGGCGTTGTGGCGGAGTTCGCCAAAACCTACCGTCTTGATCATGCCCCACACCGACGCCTCCACACGCACGGACGCTCCGCGCCGACTGCTCACCAAAGTTCCTGAGATCACCCTCATCTTCTGGGTGCTGAAGCTCCTCACCACCGGCATGGGCGAGGCGATGTCGGACTCCCTCGGCCAGCAGAGCGTCCCGCTGGCGGCCGCCGTCGGCATCTTCGGCCTCGTGATCGCGCTGCGCCTCCAGCTGCGCCAGACCGAGTACCGGGCGCCGTACTACTGGTTCGCGGTGATGATGGTGGCGGTGTTCGGCACGATGGTCGCCGACGGCATCCGCGACGGCGCCGGCATCACCTACACGGTCACCACGCCGGTGTTCGCGTTCGTCACCGCCGCCATCTTCGTGTGGTGGTATCGCAGCGAGGGCACGCTCTCGATCCACTCGATCAACACCCGCCGCCGCGAGCGCTTCTACTGGGCCGCGGTGCTCGGCACGTTCGCTTTCGGCACCGCTGCGGGCGACCTGACCGCCTACCAGCTCAACCTCGGGTTCTGGCCCTCGGCGGTCCTGTTCGCCGCCGTGTTCGCCGTCCCGGCGATCGGCTGGTGGCGCCTGAACTGGAACCCGATCATCGCCTTCTGGTTCGCCTACATCGTCACGCGGCCCCTCGGCGCGTCGTTCGCCGACGGCTTCTCCAAGCCGACCAACGGCGGTCTGAGCCTCGGCGATCCGCTCGTCAGCCTGGTCGAGTTCGCGCTCTTCATCGGGCTCGTCGCCTGGGTCACGATCAGCCGCCACGGCGTCCAGGCCGACCACGCCATCGCGCCCCATCCCCACGCCGACAAACGCCACGACGCCGAGGCGCATCACCACGGCCGCCCCGCGCCCGCGCGCCTGGCCGCCGAACTGGAGTAGACGTGCTCGGTCCATCCACCCGTCACACTTGGTGGATGGACCGCTCATCCGACGAGGTGATCGCGGACTGGCTGCATCGGCGCGTGACGCCGGTCACCCGCTGGGCCGACCGTCACCCGGTGGCGCTCGACGTCCTCACCACCGTCGTGCTGGCGATCGCGAGCTTCGTCGGGGTCGCCGTCCAGGGCCGGCTGCGTCACCCCGACGTCGTCTTCTTCTGCTTCGCCCTGGCGGCTCCACTGCTGTTGCGCCATCGCGACCCGCGACTGTCGTTCGGGCTGATCGCGCTCGTCGCGCTCGCGCAGTGGACGATCTCCACGCCGCAACTGTCCGACGGTGCGGTGCTGATCTCGATGTTCTGGTTGATGCTCGACGGCGAGCTCACCGAGATGGCCCTCGCCGCGGCGATCGTCGAGTTCGGCGCGGTGATGGCGGCGCTGCGCTGGTCACCCAAGCAACCGGAGAAGGTCTGGGTCGGGATCACCGGCCTCGGGGTCGCCGCGGGGGTTCTTGGCGTCGCGATCCGCCAGCGGCGCGCGCTGGTCGCCTCGATGCAGGAACGCGAGGCGCTTCTTGAGTTCGAGCGCGATCAGGAGGGTCGACTCGCTGCCGCAGCCGAGCGCGCCCGGATCGCCCGTGAGATGCATGACATCGTCTCGCACAACCTGACGGTGATGATCGGGTTGGCCGACGGCGCCACCTACGCACTCGGAGCGTCGCCCGACTCGTCGCTGTCGGCGATGGAGCGGGTCTCGCAGACCGGTCGTCAGGCGCTCGGCGAGATGCGCCGTCTGCTCGGCGTGCTCCGCGACGAGCCGGAGGCCGGGTCATACGAACCACAACCCGGCCTCGACCGCCTCGATGAGTTGCTCGCCCGCGTCGAGGCGGCCGGAATCCCGGTGGCGATCGAGGTCTTCGGTGACCCCCACGAGCTGTCGGGCGGGGTCCAGCTCACGGTCTTCCGGGTCGCCCAGGAAGCCCTGACGAACACGCTCAAGCACGCCCGGCGTCCCGCGACCGCGCGCCTGACACTGCGCTGCGAGCCCGATCGGGTCGCGCTCGAGGTGACCGATACCGGAGGCCCCGCGCCCGCCGGCTCCATGCAGGCGCTGCCGATTGCGCCCGCGCTTCCCTCCGGTGGCCGCGGCATCCGCGGGATGCGCGAGCGGGCCGCCGCGTTCGGCGGCGACCTCGAGGCCGGCCCCGTGCCCGCCGGGGGCTGGCGAGTCGCGCTCACGATCGCGCCGGAGACGGCGGTCGTCGGCGCACCAAGGGACGTGCGATGACGACGAGCGTGCTGCTCGCCGACGACCAGGAGCTCATGCGGATGGGCTTCCGGATGGTGATCGACAGCCAGCCGGACCTCGCCGTCGTCGGTGAGGCCGGCGACGGCGCCGAGGCAATCGCAGCGGTGGCGCGCCTGCAGCCGACGGTCGCGCTGATGGATGTGCGGATGCCGGTGATGGACGGCGTCGAGGCGACCCGCCGAATCGTCGAGTCGGGCGCGCCGACCCGCATCATCATCCTGACCACGTTCGATCTCGACGAATACGTCTATGCCGCCCTGCGCGCCGGCGCGAGCGGTTTCCTGCTCAAGGACGCCCAGCCCGGCGACCTGCTCTCCGCGGTCCGGGCCGTCGCCGCCGGGGAGGCGGTCCTCGCGCCCCGGGTGACCCGGCGTCTGCTCGAGAGCTATGCCCATCGCCTGCCCGCCGCCGGGACGGCGGGTGGGGAGGGCTCTGAATCCCGCGCGCGCCTGGAGCAGCTCACCGCCCGGGAGCTCGAGGTCCTCGAGCTCGTCGCGCGCGGTCTGTCCAACAACGAGATCGCCGAGACCTTCGTGCTCTCGGAGGCGACCGTGAAGACCCACGTCGGCCGGATCCTCGCCAAGCTCGAGCTGCGAGATCGCGTGCAGATCGTCGTCTTCGCCTACGAGAACGGGCTCATCAGCCCCTCGCGCGGCTGACCGGCCGGGCGGCAGGTCGCCGCCCCGGCCTGCTCTCATAGTCGTCCGTGTCACTCGCCGTCTCGCTGATCGTGCTGCTCGCCGCCCTGGCCGCAGCGGTTGCCCGGCGCCCGCAGCTGCCCGGGCCCGTGGTGGCGGCGGGCGGAGCGCTCCTGCTGCTCGCCGCGGGGATCGTGGGCTCCCACCAGGCGGCCCGCGCGATCCGCGAGCTCGGTCCGACGATCGGCTTCCTGGCGGCGCTGCTCGTGCTCGCGGACGGGTGCCGGCGGGAGGGCCTGTTCGCCGCGCTGGGCGACCTGCTCGCCCGGCGATCCGGAGGCGATCAGCGACGGTTGCTGGCGCTCGTCTTCGCCGCCGCCTCGGCGGTGACCATCCTGCTCGGGCTCGACGCGACGGTTGTGCTGCTCACCCCGGTGGTGCTGGCGTGCGCGGCGCGGCTGCGCGCCGAGCCGCGCGCCACCAGCTACGCCTGCGTTCATCTCGCCAACTCCGCATCGCTGCTGCTCCCGGTCTCCAACCTGACGAACCTGCTGGCGTTCCGTGCGAGCGGGCTGTCGTTCGCGCGGTTCGGCGCACTGATGCTGCTGCCGACGGTGTGGGCGGTCGCGGTCGACTGGGTCGCGCTGCGCCGCCTCGTCCCGACCCGATCAGGTCAGGCCGGGCAAGCGATCGCCGCCGACCCGCCGGACGCGGACCACCCGGAGGGCGTTCCGGCATTTGCGCTCGCGGTGCTCGCACTGACCCTCGCCGGATTCCTCGCGAGCTCGCTGCTCGACGTCGCCCCGGTATGGATCGCGACCGCGGGCGCCGTGCTCATCACGTTGCCCGCACTGCGCACGCCGACGCGAACCGCGCGCGAGCTCATCCATGCCGTGCAGCCGGGATTCATCGTGTTCGTGCTCGGCCTGGCGGTGATCGTCGCCGCGGTCGGCGCCCACGGCCTGCAGAGCGCGATCCGTCACATCCTGCCCGCCACAAGCGTCGCCCACCCGTCGCTGGCGGCGCTGCTGCTGATCGCCGCGGTGGCGGCGGTCGTGGCCAACCTCGTCAACAACCTGCCGGCGACGCTGCTGCTGATCCCGGTGGCGGCGGCACACGGCGTCGGGCCGGTGCTCGCCGTCCTCGTCGGAGTCAACGTCGGCCCGAACCTCACCGAGGTCGGATCGCTGGCGACACTGCTGTGGCGCCGCGAGCTGGCGGCCGACGGGACAGCTCTGCCCCGCCGCGAATTCGCTTTGCTCGGAGCGCTCACGGTTCCGCCCGCACTCGCCGGGGCGACCGTGCTGGTGTGGCTGGCGTTGAGGGTCGTCGGGGCCTGAGGCGCCCGGCGACCCCCGCAGCCCTCAGCCGGTCAGGACGCCAGCGACGCGTCCAGCGTGATCTCACCGACGCCGGCCAGCGCCCGGGAGACCGGGCAGCCGGCCTTGGCGTCGGCTGCCGCCTTCTTGAAGCCCTCCTCATCGATGCCCGGGACCGAGCCGACCGTCTTCAGCGCGATCGTGGTGATCGTCGGCGTGCCGTCGACCATCCGCAGCGTGACCGTCGCGTCCGTCTTGACCGAGTCGACGGGCGTGCCGCCCTCGGCGAGGATGTTCGACAGGGCCATCGAGAAGCAGGACGCGTGCGCAGCCGCGATCAGCTGCTCGGGGTTGGCTCCCGGCCCGTCCTCGAAGCGGGACTTGAACGAGTAGTCGCCGCTGATCGAGTCACCCGCGGTGAACGTGCCGCTCCCGCTCCTGAGATCGCCCTTCCACTCTGCATTGCCCTTGGCTGGCATCGGTGCTCCCTTGCTGGTGGTGTCGGATGTGGTCAGCCGCCCAAGCGCAGCGACAGCTGCTCAGGTGGCTGGGTGACGCTCTCGCCGTCCTCCCCGGTTCGCCTGCGACCGGTCCGCCGCCAGTGGCCGACGACCTGCGTGGCGCTCGCGTGCGACCACCCGGCCGCACGCGAGATCGGTGTGAAGCGCACGGTGCCCTCTCGCACCTCGAGCACCTCGCCATAGATGACGCGCCCACCGATCGACGCCTTGACGATGTCGCCCACCACGACGCGATCGAGCCTCACGCCGCACAGGCTACGACGCGCGGTTCAGTCCTTGCCGGTGAACCGGTTCGGGTTGGGGCCGGTGCGCCCCGCCTCGCCCTTGTCCAGCCCGGTGATCGCCGTCATGTCGGCGTCGGTGAGCTCGAAGTCGAACAGCTCGAAGTTCTCCCTCACACGCTCGGGGGTGACCGACTTCGGGAACACGATCGAGTCGCGTTGCACGTGCCAGCGCAGCACGACCTGAGCCGGCGTGCGCTCCAGCCGCTCGGCGATCTCGGTGATCACGGGGTCGCCCAGCACGCCGCCCTGGGCGATCGGCGACCACGCCTCGGTCGCGATCCCGTGGCTTTCGCCGAAGGCGCGCACCTCCTCGTTGAGGAAGTAGGGGTGAAGCTCGATCTGGTTGACGACGGGAACGACATCGCACTCGGCCGCCAGCCGCTCCAGGTGCGCCACCTCGAAGTTCGAGACCCCGATCGAGCGCGCCCGGCCATCGGCGTGGAACTCCTCGAGCACCTTCCAGCGGACGACGAAGTCGCTGCCCGGTCGCTCGGGCAGCGGCCAGTGGATGAGGAACAGGTCGACGTAGCTGGAGCCGAGCTTCTGCAGCGTCTCCTCGAACGCGGCGCGGATCTCATCCGGCTCGTTCTTGGAATTCGACAGCTTGGAGGTGATCCAGATCGCGTCGCGGTCCAGCGCTGAGTCGCGCACCGCGTCACCGACACCCTGCTCGTTGGCGTACATCTCGGCGGTGTCGATGTGGCGGTAGCCGACATCGAGCGCGAGTGCCGTCGCTTCGGCGGTGTCCTCGGGCGGCACCTGAAAGACGCCGAAGCCGAGCTGCGGAATGCCCCGGCCGTCGTTGAGGGCGATCGTGGGGACGTGAGTGGTCTCGGTCATGAAGGTCCTTTCCGTGGTCTCGTCGTCAGCTACCCAGATCGGCGTCGCCGACGCCGGGCGCGCTTTCGAACCTAGTGCAGGACCCTTGAACGCGGACTGATCGGCCGAGATGCCAAGGCCGAGTGAGCGAGCGTGCGACAGGGGCGTGGCATCCTCTGGACGAACGTTCACTGCGACGAGGAGTCACATATGCCGCTCCAGGGTGAGTACGCGCCGAGCTCGGCGAAGTGGGTACGCGACCAGGTCGAGGAGATCGAGAGCTCGGGCGGGACCCAGGGCACGCTGTTGCGGGGCGTCCCGGTGGTCATCGTGACGTCGGTCGGCGCCGGCTCGGGCAAGCTGCGCAAGAACCCGGTGATGCGCGTCGAGCACGACGGAAGCTACGCCGCAGTCGCGTCCAAGGGCGGCGCGCCCGAGCATCCCACCTGGTACCGCAACATCGTCGAGCACCCGCAGGTCGAGGTCCAGGACGGGGGGCACAAGGGCGACTACACCGCGCGTGAGCTCAGCGGCGACGAGCGCGAGCAGTGGTGGGAGCGTGCCGTGGCGGTGTGGCCCGACTACGCCGAGTACCAGAAGAAGACCGACCGTGAGATTCCGGTCTTCGTGCTCGAGCCGTCGGCCTGAAGGACGGGCGGAAGCGCTGCGTGACGCTCAGAAGGTGACCCGCGAGCCCATCATCACGGTCCGCTCGATCGGCAGCCGGAACTGGTCGAGCGGGCTCGTCGAATTGCGCGCCATGAACACGAACAGGGCCTTGCGCCAGCGCGACATCCCCGGCGCCGAGGTCGGGGTGATCGACATCCGCGACACGTAATAGGAGGCGTGCTCGAGGTCGGTGTTGCGAGCGAGCAGCCCGCGCTTGCGCGCCGCGGCCAGCGCGGCCGGGATGTCGACCGTGTCGCGGTAGCCGACGCGCAGGGTCACGTAGGCGACCTTGAACGTGCCGCGTCCGACCCAGTCGACGGCGAAGCGGTCAGGCAGGTCGACATGCGCGATCCCGATCGGCGCCACCGACACGATCAGCATGTGCTGCTGCAGCGCGTGGCCGTGCTCGACTTCGGCGCGGAGCGCGAGCGGCGTCGTCTGACGGCTCGGTGACAGGAAGACGACCGTGCCAGGGACGCGCTTGGGCGGGTCGTCGGACTCGCAGAGCGTGGCCAGGAACGTCTCCAGGTCGCCCTCCTCAGCAACTCGGTTGCGGGTGAGGATCTCCCGCCCCCTGCGCCAGGTGATCATCGCGAACGCGACCAGGAGACCGACGGCGAGCGAGATCCAGGCCCCGTGGTCGACCTTTGCCAGGTTCGAGGAGAAGAACGCGATCTCGACGACAAGGAAGACGGCGCCGAGCGGCGCGAGCTTCCACCACGCGGTGTGCCACATCGCCCGTGCGAGTGCGATGAACAGGATCGAGTTGAGGATGAACGTCCCGGTCACGGCAACGCCGTAGATGTCAGTGAGGCGGTTGGAGTTCTGGAAGACGAGCACGAGCGCGACCACGCCCGCACACAGGAACCAGTTGATGATGGGAACGTAGATCTGGCCCTCGAGGTTGGAGGTGTGGACGACCTTCAACCTCGGCAACAGGCCGAGCTGGATCGCCTGCTTGGCGACCGAGTAGGAGCCGGTGATCGCCGCCTGCGACGCGATCACGGTGGAAACCGTCGCGAGGATGACCAGCGGCAGTTGCAGCGAGCCCGGCGCCAGCAGGAAGAACGGGTTGGAGATGTCCTTGTGGTGAGCCAGGATCAGCGCTGACTGGCCCAGGTAGGAGAGCAGCACGGCAGGGAGCACGACCGAGAACCAGGTGACCCGGATCGGGCCGGCGCCGAAGTGGCCGCGGTCGGCGTACAGCGCCTCGGCGCCGGTGACGCAGAGCACGACGCCGCCCAACGTCAGCCACGCCTCGACGCCGTGATCGACCATGAAACGCGCACCCCACACCGGAGAGAGCGCCTGGAGCACCTCCGGCCGCTGCACGACCTGGATCGCTCCGAGCACGCCGATCACCACGAAGAAGAAGCCGATCACCGGGCCGAAGGTCCAGCCGACCGCGCCGGTGCCGACCCGCTGCACAGCGAACAACCCGATCAGGATCGCCAGCGAGATCGGCACCACGAGGTGGGTCAAGCTGGGACTGATCACCCCGAGACCGCCGACCGCGGAGGTCACCGAGATCGCGGGGGTGATCATCCCGTCGCCGAGGAACAACCCCGCGCCGAAGATGCCCAGGATGATCAGGGTCGGGGTGCGCGGAGGCCTGCGGCGCTGAACGAGCGCGGTGAGCGCCATGATCCCGCCGTCCCCGCGGTTGTGGGCGCGCATGATCACGCTCGCGTACTTGAACGAGACCTCGAGCATCAGCGCCCAGAAGATCAGCGACGCGATTCCGTAGACCCCGGCAGGAGTGGTGTGAGCCGCCTTCGCATGCTGGGTGAAGATCGTCTGGATGACGTACAGCGGGCTCGTTCCGATGTCGCCGTAGACGATTCCGAGGGCGCCGAGCGCAAGCACCGCCTTCGTGGCGTGCGCGACGACATCGCGATCGTCGTCGGTGGCGGCGGCGACTGCCGCCGATGGCTCGTCGGCGCCCGCGCGACGCGGCGCGGGGCCGACGGGCCAATACCCGAGCTTGTGCGCTGCCTCATTGAAGCTGCGCCGCAGATGAGGCCCCGTGGGGGTGGGCGGGGACTCCGGCGGGCGTTCGGCGACGGGATGCGATGGGGGCACGTCCAGATGGTGCCGCGCGAAATGCCCTGAAAACCGAGCAAAACCGGCCCCGGGCATACAGATTTTGTGAAGACGGGCGCGCCGGGTGCCTCCTACAGTCGATCGGGACATGCGATCGCTCGGTTTCCTCTCCTTCGGCCACTGGCAGGACTCGCCGCACTCGGCGACCCGGACGGCCTCCGACGCGCTCGGCCAGTCGATCGAGCTGGCCGTCGCGGCGGACGAGCTCGGCATCGACGGTGCGTTCTTCCGCGTCCACCATTTCGCCCGCCAGCTCGCCTCGCCGTTCCCGCTGCTGGCGGCGATCGGGGCCCGCACCTCGCGCATCGAGATCGGCACCGCTGTGATCGACATGCGCTACGAGAACCCGCTCTACATGGCCGAGGACGCCGCGGCGGCCGACCTGATTGCGGGAGGCCGTCTGCAGCTCGGGGTCAGCCGCGGCTCGCCTGAGCCGGCGCTGCAGGGCGCGCGGACGTTCGGCCACGTGCCCCCGGAGGGTCACACCGACGGGGACCTCGCGCGGGCCCACACCGCTCTGTTCCGCGCCGCGATCTCCGGCGCGGGCGTCGTCGAGGCCGATCCGGAGTTCGCCGGCCCGGGCGCCGCCGGGCTGCGGCTGCCGATCCAGCCTCAGTCGCCGGGGCTGGCCGAGCGGATCTGGTGGGGAGCCGGGACCCGAGCGACCGCTCAGTGGGCCGCCGAGCAGGGGATGCACCTGATGAGCTCCACACTGCTGACCGAGGACACCGGCGTCCCGTTTGCCGAGCTCCAGGCCGAGCAGATCGAGATCTTCCGTGCGGCGTGGGCCGAGGCGGGCTGGGAGCGCGAGCCGCGGGTGTCGGTGAGCCGCAGCGTGTTGCCGATCGTCACCGACGAGGACCGGCGCTGGTTCGGGATGCGTGGGGGCGGCTCCTCCGATCAGCTCGGTTACCTGGACGGCGGCATCGCGCGATTCGGGCGCACCTACGCGGGCGAGCCCGACGCGATCGCCGCTGAGCTGGCCGAGGACCGCGCCGTTCGCGAGGCCGACACGCTGCTCGTCACCGTGCCCAACCAGCTCGGCGTCGAGCACAACGCCCGGATGCTCGAGACGATCGCCGCCGAGATCGCGCCCGCGCTGGGCTGGAGGCGGCGGGGAGCCGGTTCGCTGGAGGCGCTCGGCGGTCAATAGTCTGTGCGGGGCGATGGCCGAGATCAGCTTCCGGCTCAACGCGCCGAACCACTTCCTCTCCGTCCATGGCCAGCGCGCGGGGTTCGTGCTGCTGGCCGCGTTCCTGCTGGCGTTCATCTTCATCCGCACGAGCGCCCGGATGAACCGCTCACAGAGGTTCCCGTGGTGGCCGGGCAGCGTCAAGACCGGCAGCGGCGTTCACCTGCACCACCTCGTATGGGGGATCGTGCTGATGATGGTCGCCGGCTTCGTCAACTTCGCCTGGGACCCCGAGAGCCCGCTCAGCGAGATCCTGGCCGCGCTGTTCGGCGTCGGCGTGGGCCTGACGCTCGACGAGTTCGCGTTGTGGATCTACCTGCGGGACGTCTACTGGGCCGAGGAGGGGCGCACCTCGTTCGACGCGGTGGTGATAGCGACCGTGTTCGCCGGTCTGATCCTCGTCGGGGTCGCCCCGTTTGACGTCAGCGGCTCGGGGACCACGATCGGGTCGCTGTCGATCGTGCTCGTGCTCGACGTGCTGCTGTCGGTGATCGTCATCTACAAGGGCAAGCCGCTCGTGGGCGTGATCGGGATCTTCGTTCCGCTCGTCTCGCTCGCGGGGGCGCTGCGGTTGGCCGCGCCTGACTCGCGCTGGGCGCGGCGGCGCTATGGGGCGGGCTCGGGGGCGGAGGCGTCGGACAAGCTCGAGCGCTCGCGGGAGCGCTGGGAGCGGATGGAGGAGCGCCGGCGATGGATCGCCGACGTGGTGGCGGGGGCGCCGCACATCACGGGTCCCTCGGAGACCACGCGACGCGGCCGTCATGGTTGAGCGCGCGATCGAGGCCGTCGTGTTCGACATCGGCGGCGTCCTGCTGGAATGGGACCCCCGTCATGTCTACCGGGACGTGTTCGACGACGAGGCGGAGATGGAGCGATTCCTCGCCGAGGTCTGCTCGCGCGACTGGCACGAGGACAACGATCGCGGCGTGCGCTACGCGCAGTCCTGCGCCGCACTCGCCCAGCGCTTCCCCGAGTACGCCACGGAGATCCACATGTGGGGTGAGCGAACCGAGGAGATGATCGTCGGGACGATCGACGGCACCGTCGAGATCCTCGCCGAGCTTCAGGCGGCGGGCGTCCCCTGCTACGGGCTGACCAACATGGAGGCCGAGACCTACCCGGTGCGCTACGAGCGCTACGGGTTCCTGCGCTCGCTGGCCGGCACCATCGTCTCTTCACAGGAGGGTGTGATCAAGCCCGACCCCGAGATCTTCCGGCGGTTGTTCGCCCGGTTCGAGCTCGTGCCCGAGGAGACCGTGTTCGTCGACGACGCCGAGCGCAACATCGCGGCGGCGCGCGCGCTCGGCATGCAGGCGGTGCGGTTCACGTCGCCCGAGCGGCTCCGCGCCGAGCTCGTGGCACTCGGGCTGCCGCTTGCCGTGGGGGGCTGACGCGCCCGGGTTGGGCCGCGACGGGGCGAGGGCCGGTTCAGACCGCCGCCCGCAGAAGCATCGGGTGGGTGGAAACCCGAGCGGAGTCGGGCGGCGGCCTGAGGTGTGGAGATCAGGCGGCGACCGGGCCGCCCAGCGGCTCGGCGCCTTCGATCGGCACGAGATCGAAGCTGCCGCAGTTGGAGCAGCTTCCCGTCAAGCGGAAGGTCAGGACTGCGTTGGTGTGGGTGCCACACTCGACGCAGGCGCAGCGAACGAGCTGCGGGGTCGGACGGACGACGTTGGGCACGGCGTTGACGGACGGCGTATCGGTGAGCGCCACGTGGACTCCTTGTCCTCGGCTGCTAATGCGGGGATGTGGTGCGGGTGGTACGAATCTGTTGTCGGCCGTTCGCCTTCCAGATTCAGCGTTGGTGCGGATAACCAACGTGTGTACGAGTTGGAGCAGGTTTTTGCGGCTGCGGCGCCGCAGGTCAGCTGCGGGTGCGGCCGGCGCGGATCATCTCCACCGCCTGGACGACGCGACGCTCGCGTGTCTCGTCACGCTTGGCCTCGATGATCCACCGCGCGAACTCCTTGCGGTGGGTGTAGGCGAGCGCCTCGAACAGCCGCTTGGCCTCAGGGTCCGCGTCCAGTGCGGTCGCGAGCGCCGGCGGCACCTCGACCTCCCGCGGCGCCTCGTCCAGCTCGAGCGTGAACGTCACCGTGTCCCCGATCTCGATCGACGCCGCCTGGCGCGCGGCCTTGCTCAGCCCGAACAGGAACTCGCCGCGCATCCGCACCACCGTCGTCCGCAGCCGGTGGCCGTTGATCGTGGTGGCCGCTGGGAACCGCTTGGCGCCCTCGCCAATAGCCGCCACCTGCTCGTCGGTGAGCACGAACGCGCTCCCGGGTCCACGGCCTTCCAGCGCGGTGGTGATCTCGAGCGATCCCATGGACCCGGCATCCTGACGGGAGGGCCGGACCCGTGCAACCTGCGCGGGTGGTTCTCCGCATGCGCCGCGGTGGCCCGTGCCTGACGTCCGTGGAGCGGGATGTGGCCGATTTGGGCGGGGGGTCCGCCTCGATCGGCCATTCAGGCGATTGGCCTGGCGGACGAGGCGCCATCCGAGTCGCGGGCCGGCTGACCGGGGAGGTTTTCACCCACTCGCCGCACCCTCGGAGCCCGTGTGGGGGGAACTGGTGCGAGACGCGGAACTGATTCCCCAGCCGCCCGCGGAGCCTGTTGCAAGTGAGCGAAAAGCTCCGCCTGAGCGCACGATCGCCCAGCGTCTCGCCCCGCGCCCCGGCCTGCCACGCCTCAAAGGCCCCGCGCTACCCGCGGCGCCGGCTCGAGCAGGAACGTCGACGCCGCCCCTCGAGGCGCGAGGCGCGCCGAAGGCCCGCCCCTACAATCCCCTCGACCCGCCCCCATGGTCTAGCGGTTAGGACGCCTGCCTTTCACGCAGGAAATCACGGGTTCGAATCCCGTTGGGGGTACTGCCCGCTCACTCGACGGCGCCTGCCGGTGCACCACGGCGTCGCAGGGCATCGAGAACGTTTGGATCGATGCGCTTCAGCTGAGCGGCACCAAGCGGTTGGCCGCGACGACCTCCCGGTACCAGGAGTAGCTCTTCTTCGGAATGCGCGTCCCGGTCGGGTAGTCGACGTAGACCAGGCCGAACCGCTTGCTGTAGCCGAGTGCCCACTCGAAGTTGTCAAGCAGGCTCCAGCAGAAGTAACCGCGGACGTCGACGCCCGCCTGGATGGCGGCGGCCACGGCGCCGAGGTGCCCGTCGATGTACGCGATCCGCACGTCGTCGAGGACCTGCCCGTCGGGATCGGCGTAATCGTCGCAGGCGGCGCCGTTCTCGGTGATGTAGATCGGGGGGACGTCGTAGTCGCGCTCGACGCGGCGCAGCACCTCGGTGAGGCCCTCCGGTTCGATCTCCCAGCCCATGGCAGTGCGCTCGCTGCCGGCGTGGCTCAGGCGCAGGACGCCGAGCTCGTCGGTCGCGGGCTCGCTCTCGACGCCGGCAGCGATAAGCCCTTCGGCCCGTGCGCGGCCGGCGCTCGACGGGTCGGCGACGAGGGCGGGCGAGTAGTAGTTGATCCCGAGGAAGTCCAGCGGGGCGCAGATCGCCGCCAGGTCCCCGTCGCGGACGACCGAGAAGCCGGGCGTGGCGCCCGCGTAATGCTCGAGCATGTCCTCCGGGTAGTGGGCCTCGAAGATCGGATCGAGGAACAGGCGGTTGGCGTTGCCGTCCAGGCGTCGGGCCGCCGCAAGGTCCGCCGGATCCTCGCTGGCGGCGCGAACCGGAACCAGGTTGACGGTGATGCCGACCGCCGCCGCCGGCGCGTCGCGCAGAGCGGCGACCGCACGCCCGTGGCCGAGCAGCAGATGATGCGTGGCCGCGGCGGCGGCGCCCGGATCGGTCTGGCCCGGCGCGTGCAGCCCGTTGCCGTATCCGTGCCACGCCGAGCACCAGGGCTCGTTGACGGTGATCCATCGCTCGACGCCGTCGCCGAGCGCATCGGCGACCATGTGCGCGTACTCGCCGAACCGCTCAGCGGTGTCGCGCTCCACCCAGCCGCCCGTATCCTGCAGCGCCTGTGGCAGGTCCCAGTGGTAGAGCGTCACGGTCGCGGTCACGCCGCGGGAGCGCAGGCCGTCGATGAGTCGCCGGTAGAAATCGAGGCCCGCCTGATTGGCCGGCCCGCGCCCCTCGGGCTGGATGCGCGGCCATGCGATCGAAAAGCGATAGGAGCCGATCCCGAGCGAGGCGACGAGGTCGAGGTCCTCGTCAAGGCGGTGGTAATGGTCGCATGCGCGATCGCCCGTGTCCCCGTTGTGGATGCGCCCCGGTGTGTGGCTGAACGTGTCCCAGATCGACGCGCCGCGTCCGTCGGAGTCGAAGGCTCCCTCGATCTGGTAGGAGGCGGTCGAGACGCCCCACACGAAGCCCTTGGGAAAGTCGGACGGACCGGCGGTGATGGACACGAATTGGTTGACCTCCTGAGGGACGGCGAGCGAGCCGAGGATGCAAGCCCACTGCTGGACGAGCCCCGATAGTTACCGAACGCTGATTGTATTTACTGTCACCATTCTGGTGTACTGACCCTTACCTGTGAAGTCATAGTTGACCGCGGCAAAGCGTCTTGACTTCGTGACCGCCCGAACCTAGGCTGAGACACGGACCGCGGCTGGGGGGCCGCGAGTGTCAGCGCACGAAGCGCAGGGGGTAAGGGACCGAAATGAGGGCATTTGGGAGTGGCCGCCGCCTGCGCGCGGTGGGTATCCGATGGGCGGTGCATAAGACCCGATTGGCGTTCGGGCTGGTTGTCGTCGCATCGGCGGTGGGGCTCGGGTTCTACGCAACCGGAGCCGGTGCCGCACAGAACGGGGCCGCGCGCGCCAGGGTGGCGAAGGCCGCGCAGGCGGGGCAGACCGCACTCGCGGAGACCCCCCTTCCGGTACGCAACGGTGAGGCGCAGAACCTGGGGGCGGAGAGCGCCTCGCAGACCATCCGGCTCGCCATCGGGCTCCGACCCCCGCACATGGCGGCGGAGAACGCGTTCCTGAAGGCGATCCAGACCAAGAAGTCGCCGCTGTTTCATCACTTCCTGAGCACGTCGCAGTGGGTGGCCCGCTTCGCGCCGACGCCGGCTGCCCAGCAGGCGGTGGTGAGCTGGGCCCAGAACGCGGGTCTCACCGTGACCCACACCTACCCCAACCGCCTGGTCGTCGATCTGTCCGGCAGCGTGGGGGCGATCCAAAGCGCGCTGAGCGTGCAGATCAACAGCTACAAGCTCGGTTCAACCGCGTTCTTTGCCAACGACAGCGCGCCGACCCTTCCCAGCGCGTTGACCGGCATCGTTCGCTCGATCGACGGGCTGAGCAGCCTGCAGACGATGTACCCGGCATCCGGAGGACTCCAGGAACCGGCAAGCACGGCCTACTCGCCCGGACCGGTCGTGGCCAACGGCGCGAGTGCGCAGGCGAACGGGAGCCGCACCAAGCTGCTGGCGGCCGAGGCCTCGGGGCAGGCGAGCCCGAACATCACCGGCGGCGCATATGACCCGACCGACATCTACAGCTCGGAGGCCTACGACTACAACGCCCTCTATGACCAGGGCCACTGCTGCAACCCACTGAACAATTCCACTGGGTCACCGCCGCAGACGACGATCGCGATCGCGACGTTCGGCTCGCAGAACATCAGCGACATCACGGGCTTTCACAACCAGTACCCCTACCTCGCCTACAGCGTCCAGGAGGTGAACATCGACGGAACGCCGTCGTGCTGTGACGCCGAGGGGACGATGGACGCAGAGTGGTCGACCGCGATGTCCAACAGCTTTGGCTCCTACCTGGACACCTCGAAGGTGTACCTCTACGACGGAGCCAACTTCAACGACTCGACGTTCACCGACCTGTACAACCAGATGGTGAGCGACAATGCGGCGAGGATCTTCAGCACCAGCTGGAGCTGCACCGAGTTCTACGGCTGCTCCTCCTCGACGATGTCGACCCGCAACGCCATCTTCAACGAGATGACAGGCCAGGGGTGGACGCTGGTTGCTGCGTCGGGAGACCGCGGTGCGTTCGACGACTGCTCGCATCTGGCCGTCAGCTATCCCGCGTCGGACCCGAATGTGGTCGGAGCCGGCGGTACCGAGCTCAGCCTGAGCTCTGGACCGGTATACAACTTCGAGACCGCGTGGTCTGGCGGGCCGGACGGATGCAGCTCGAATGACGGCGGCTCTGGCGGAGGCTGCAGTTCGATGTTCCCCGCACCGTCCTACCAGAGCAACCAGCCATGCGGGAGCCGGTCACGCGGGGTTCCGGATATCTCGTTGAATGCGGACTGGTACCACACCCCTCAGAACCTCTACTTCGGCGGGAGCCTCAGCGGAAACGGAGGTACGAGCATCGTCGCTCCGGAGCTTGCCGGGTTCTTCGCCCAGGAGAACGCCTACCTGCTGTCGGAAGGGAGTATCTGCGGTTCCGGCTCATCCGCGTGCGCCCCGATGGGCAACGCCAACTATCCGATCTACGAGGACGCCATCGACGGCGCTCCGCACGTTCCGTTCTACGACATCACGTCGGGTTGCAACAGCAACAACGTCGGCACCGGCTACTGCGCGCAGACCGGGTATGACCTGGTGACCGGTTGGGGCTCGGCGAACATGCTCCAGCTCGCATGGGCGATGAACTGGCACCTGCTCGCCGATGACGGCCGTCCGACGGTGTCATTCTCCGGACCGACATCGGGGACCTGGTACAACAGCGACCAGACGATCGGGATCTCGGTCGCCGACACCGGGGGCGGGCTCCCGGCCAGCGGCGTCGCCGGGTTCAGCGACGCGTGGAACGTGAGTCCCGGTGATCCGACGAGTGAAGCGACACCGGGCAGTGGGAATCCGTTCTACAACGGTCCTGAGTTCATCAACCAGACCAACGGCGCGCTGGATCTGTCCGCCGAGGGCCAGGGGTGCAACACGGTCCATGTGGAGGCCTGGGACAACATGGGCCTGCAGTCGGGCGATGCCACCGACGGCCCACTCTGTTACGACACGGTGGCGCCGAAGATCACCACAGCGCCGACGGTCGCACTGAAGAGCAAGGTCGGACCGGTGAGCTCGACCGTCCCGGTGACGGTCAGCTGGGCCGGCAAGGACACGACGAGCGGCATCGCTGACTACACGCTGTACGAGAGCCACGACGGCAGCGGGTTCTCGTCGCTGGGCACGGTGACCGGCAAGTCCAAGGGTCTGAACCTCGCGCCCGGCCACAGTTACAAGTTCGAGGTGTCGGCGACCGACAGGGCCGGCAACACAAGCGCTCCCACCGCCGGCACGGCGCCGACGCTGACGCTCCTGCAGGAGAACTCGAGCGCCATCACGTACTCCAGCGGTTGGACCCGTCAGGCGGTGTCCGGCGCCAACGGCGGCGACGTCGACTACGCGACGGTCGCGGGCAAGACCGCGACGCTGTCGTTCACCGGCCGGTCGGTCGCCTGGATGACGACCGAGGGTTCCAACCGGGGGTCCGCGACGGTCTCGCTGGACGGCAAGACCCCCAAGACGGTGAGTACGAACACCGGCGCCACCAAGCCCGCGGAGATCGTGGACGTGGCCACGGGCAGCTCCGGGAACCACAAGCTGGTCATCAAGGTCCTGGGCACCTCCGGGCATGCCCGGGTGGACGTCGACGCCTTCGTGGTCCTGTCCTGACCATCCGCAGATGAGCGTCTGTGCCAGGGTCGCCCTCCGGGGCGGCTCTGGCCGGCCGCTCGCCATTGCTTGACGACGGTGGTCTAATCGGCGAGATGGGCGAGCCGACCTCGGGTGACCCTCGGCGCGTGGATGCGCGCAGGGTGGCGATGTGCGCCGCCGCCGGTCTGGCGCTCGCCGTCGTGATGTGGGGTGGCTACAGCCATCGATGGCCGTGGACGGGCATCAGCGGCTCGACGGCGACGCTCTGGGATTGGCTGCACCTGCTCCTGCTGCCGCTTGCGTTTGCGGTGCTGCCGGTGTGGCTGCGATCGGACACGCGGGTCGCGACGCGCACCAAGGGCCGCGGCGCCACGGCGGTGGCCGTGTTCGTCGCCGTCGTCCTCCTCGGCTACACGGTTCCGTGGGGCTGGACGGGCTTTCGCGGGAACACGGTCTGGGACTGGCTTGAGCTCGTCGTGCTCCCGCTGTCGGTGGTCCTCGCGCCGCGCGTCCCGGAGCTGCGACGGCGGTGGGGGCCTCGCCACACCGCGGCCGCGCTCAGCGGACTGGTCGTCTTCGTGGCGATCGTCATCGGCGGCTATGTCGGCGACTGGTCGTGGACCGGGTTCACCGGTAACACGCTGTGGAACTGGCTGAACCTGCTGTTCCTGCCGCTGCTGGTGCCGACCGTGGTCGTGCCGGCGCTGACGCCGAGGGTGATGGGCGAGGTCGTCTACCTCGACGCCCACGGCAACCCGATCAAGGTCGAGGTGGTGGAGGAGCCGCCCGCTGAGGCCGCCGCCCCCGAGAACCCCGCCGTCCCGCCGCCCACGGTTCAGCCCACCGACAGTTCGTCATGACATAAGGTGCGCGCAATGTCCGCCGGCGCCTACCTCCGTTACCCCGCGATCCGAGGCGACCGGCTGGTCTTCGTGACCGACGACGACCTGTGGGTAGGGTCGGTGCAGGCCGCAGCGGCGTGGCGGCTTGGCGCCGAGGGGGCGACGATCCGGACCCCGAAGCTCTCGCTCGACGGCAGGCGGGTCGCCTGGTGCTCTGACGCGGCCGGGCACCCCGAGGTGTGGGTGGCGGAGATCGATGGCGGTGAGCCGCGACGGTTGACCTGGTGGGGCGACTCCGCGACCCGCGTCATCGGCTGGCGGGACGACCGGACGGTCGTGGCGGTCAGCGCGACCGGCCAGCCGTTCTCCCAGCTGACGTGGGCCTGGACCGTGCCGATCGACGGCGGTCAGCCCGACCGGCTCGGATTCGGGCCGGTCTCCGCCCTCTCGGAGGCGCCCGGAGGCGGGGTGGTCGTCGGTGCCGACCAGACGCTGCGCGGCGCCGCCAGTTGGAAGCGGTACCGGGGTGGTACCGCCGGCAAGGCGTGGATCGACGCCGACGGAACCGGCCGGTTCACGCGATTCGCCGCCGATCTGGACGGCCAGATCGAGGACCCGCAGTGGTGGGACGGACGCGTCGTGTTCCTCTGCGACCACGAGGGATGGGGCAACGTGTACTCGTCCGCGCCGGACGGCAGCGATCTGCGGCGCCACAGCGACCACGCCGACGGATACGCGCGCAACGCCAACGGTGATGGCTCGCGGCTCGTCTATGGCTGCTTCGGCGACCTGTGGATCCTGGACAGCCTGGCGGCTGACTCGTTACCGCGGCGCCTGGACATCCGGCTCGGCTCGGCGCGCCGTGGGCGGATCCGCTACCCGCTGGACGCCGCGGGCGCGATCGCGCGGGTGGCGCCGGACCGCACCGGCCGCGCGAGCGCGCTCGATGTCCGGGGCGCCGCGGTCTGGTGCACTCACCGCGAAGGCCCGGCTCGCGTCCTGGCGCCAGGGGGCAGGGTCCGTGCGCGGTTCACCACGCCGCTGGGCGACGACCATGTGGTGTGGGTGACCGACGCCGATGGCGAAGATGAACTCGAGATCGGTGCCGTCGCCGGTGGACCGGCGCGACGGATGCAGGCGGGAGAGCTGGGCCACGTGGTCGAGCTGGCCGCCTCGCCGGATGGCGCCTGGGTCGCCACGGCCGGCAAGGACGGCGCGGTGCGGATCACCGACGTCGCCGGCGCCGGGACCCGGGAGCTCGATCGGTCGACTCACGACATCGCAAGCGGGCTGTGCTTCTCGCCGGACTCGAGGTGGCTGGCCTGGGCGGCGGCGGGGCCGCGCAGCGATGAGGCCGGCCTGCGACAGATCAAGCTCGCCGCGGTGGCGGGCGGAGCGGTGCACGAGGCGACGCCGGTGCGCTTTCACGATTGGGAGCCGGCCTTCACCCCGGACGGCCGCTACCTGGCGTTCCTGTCGCGACGGACCTTCGACCCGGTCTATGACCAGCTGCGCTTCGATCTGTCCTTCCCCGTCGCCACCCGCCCCTACCTCCTGCGCCTCGCCACGGCGACGCCCGGTCCGCTGTCGCCCAAGCCGGCCGGAGGAGATCTGCCGTGGGCAGCGGACCACCGGGACTCCCCCCGGGCGCAGGACGCAGCCCCCGAGGTCCGCCTCGAGCCCGAGGGCCTCGCATCGCGACTGGTCGAGCTTCCGGTGGCCGCCGGCCGGCTCGTGGACCTGCGTGCGGTCGTCGGAGGCCTGGTGTGGCGCTCGCTGCCGGTCGCCGGCGAGCTCGGCGAGGATCGGATCGAGCCGTTCGGCAAACCGGTCAAGGGACGCCTGGAGGGTCTGGAGTTCTCGACGGGCAGGGTGACGACGCTCGCCGAGGAGGCCGACGGGGTCGAGGTCTCTGGCGACGGGCGCACACTCGTGGTCCGTACTGACGACACCTTCCGGGTGCAGCCGGCCGACTGGATGCACAAGCAGGACGACGCCGGCCTTCGGGCGCCGTTCGAGATCGACCTGGACCGGATCCGGATCACCGTGCAGCCCGCCGACGAGTGGGTGCAGATGTTCGACGAGGCGGCTCGGCTCATGCGCCACCACTACTGGGTGCAGGACATGGCCGGTCTCGACTGGGATGCGGTCGTCACGCACTACCGCCCGCTGGCCGAGCGGGTGGCCACCCGCGACGAGTTGCACGACCTCATCTGGGAGCTCCACGGCGAGCTCGCCACCTCGCACGCGTACGTGTGGACCGACCCGGAGCAGACGCCGGCCGTCGCGCGGATGGGCCACCTGGGCGCCGACCTGCGCCGCGAACAGGACGGCGCATGGCGGATCGTCCACCTGCCGACTGCCGAGCCGTCCGTACCCGGGTCTCACAGCCCGCTGGAACCGGTCGGCGCGCAGGTGGGCGACGCCGTGGAGTCGGTCGACGGCCGCGCGGTCGATCCGGCCACCGGCCCGGGTCCGCTGCTGGTCGGCGCCGGGCGCAAGGTGGTCGAGATCGGGCTACGGACCGCGGACGGCGACCGGCGCACCGAGGCCGTCACCCTGCTCGCCGATGAACGGCCGCTGCGCTACCACGCGTGGGTCGCCGCCAATCGCGCCGAGGTGCGAGCGCACACCGGCGGGCGCGTCGGCTACCTGCACGTGCCGGACATGATGTCGCCGGGGTGGGCTGAGCTGCATCGCGATCTGCGGATCGAGACCGGCCTCGACGGACTGGTCTGTGACTTCCGCGGCAACCGCGGCGGACACACCTCCGAGCTCGTCCTCGAGCGGCTGTCCTCGGTGGTCACCGCCTGGGACAACCCGCGCGGGTTCGACGCGGTCACGTATCCGGTCGACGCTCCGCGCGGTCCGATGGTGGCCCTCTGCGACCAGTACGCCGGCTCTGACGGCGACATCGTCTCGATGGGCTTTCGCCAGCGCAACCTCGGTCCGCTCGTCGGAACGCGCACCTGGGGTGGCGTGATCGGCATCGACATGCGCTACCGGCTCGTCGACGGCACGGTCGTGACACAGCCGACCTACGCGTTCTGGTTCGAGGGCGGTCCCGGTTGGACGGTCGAGAACTACGGGGTCGACCCCGATGTCGAGGTCGCCATCGCCCCGCACGACTGGGCCGCCGGCCGCGACCCCCAGCTCGAGAAGGCGATCGAACTCGTCCTGGCGGCGCTCGAGAAGCACGGCCCCAAGCGCCCGCCAGCACGCGACGACCGGCCGGACAAGTCGTTGCCGCAGCTGCCGCCCCGGCCCTGAGGCGGTCCGGCGGGCTCACGCGGCCATCCGTCCAGTCCCGGCGGCCGCCGGTCGGGATCCGCCCCTGGATGACCGATCCCTCCTCAAGTGCCTGCGGCGGCGCGCGCTGCCTGCGACCCGCGGGATACCGGTCACGACCAGCCGAACTCAGGGGGAGGAGCCAGCGATGTCCAAGCCGATCATCGTCACAGCGGCCGCGCTGTGTGCTCTGGCCGTCAGCGGTTGCGGCGGTTCGTCCCCGGCCACGCCCGCGGCGATCTGCCAGCACGGACAGGCGGTCGGGGTCCGCTTCACCGCGGACCTGGAGCAGTGGGCGATGGCAGCCCAGACCAACCCGGTCACCGCCGACACGACCCGCGTCCGCCACGACCTGGCCCAGCTGAGCAGCATGGCGACCACCCTGAGCCGCGACGACACCAACCTCTCCGATCTTCAGCGGCTTGCCGGCGCCAAGCGGGGAATCGGCGTGATCGAGGCCGCGCTGGACCAACTGCACAACGGCAATCTGGTGGGCTATCTCAGCGACCTGCGGGGAGGGGGCGGAACCGATATCCGTGACCTGGCGGGCGGCTCGTTGGCGATCTGCACCAGCGCCGGCGCCTGATCGCGCTTGATCACGGCGCGGGCCGGCGTCCACTCGTCGTGATCTGACCGAGGAGACGTATCACGGCTGGTTCTCAGGTCTCTCTCATGCAGGGGCATGCCTAGTGCTACCTGTGGCGGCCATTGCCGCACCGGCGGCGCAGGCGGACACGTCCGAGCTGGCGGCGTCCTCCCCGGCCGGGCTGATCCAGTCCACCGGCAACCTCTACTGGACCGCGAACAGCCGTGGCGCCGGGAACGACTACGTCGGGACCGTGTACCGTGCCTCGAAGTCGAACCTCCCGGGGCAGGAGACCGTGCTCTACCAGGAGCAGAGCGCCTCGCCGCTCGACTTCGGAAAGATCAAGTGGGCCGACGTCGGCGGTCAGTTCTACGCCTACTTCGTGGTCAACTATCCCTCGAAGGGAATCTCGAAGATCAAGCGTGTGAGTCTTGCCGGCGGGCCTGCCGTGACGCTTCACAAGTCCCCGGCTCCGGTGGGCGATCGTCAGCTGGTCACCGACGGCACGAACCTCTATTGGGCCGATGCGGCCGGGGTCCGGGAGATGCCGGTCGGGGGCGCCGCCACGGTCAAGACGCTCGTCCACGGCACCACGTTCCAGAACGTCGCGCTCGACAACGCCTACGTCTACTACACCTCGATCGTGACCGGCCCGGACGGGGTGCCGGAGGGCAACCTCAACCGGATCAAGAAGAACGGCAACGGCGGCCCCGCCCTCGAGCTTGCCACCCCGGACGCCGGGATCGAGGCGCTGGACACGCTCGCGCTCCCTGCCTTCACCGAGTACTACCTGGGCCTGACCAACGGCACGGTCGAGGAGGGGACGACCCTCGGCGGCATCAGCGACGTGCTGCAGGCGGAGAGTGTCGGGACCGAGATCACCTCGATCTCCCGCGATGCGACCAACGGCGACATCCTGTGGGGCGAGGACGACTTCCTCGATGGGTTCGACCTCGCGGTCGAGTTCCGCGCCGGCAGCACCGGGGCGGTCGTGACCGACGCGCCGCCGCTCGACATCCAAGGTGACGGCGCAGCGAGCTACTGGGGCGACGAGCATCTGGAGAAGACGACGCTCTGACCCATTGACGTCAGCTGTGTCGAGACCGCGTCGCCGTCCACGGACGGGCGGCGGCGTGACTTGCACTATGTTCGACGCGCTGTGACTTCGAGCGCTGAGCATCCCTTCGTGCCGGCCCATCGCGTCGACCAGGTCGACGACTTCCACGGCGAGCAGGTCGCCGACCCCTACCGGTGGCTGGAGGACACCAACGCCCCGGACACGAGGGCGTGGATCGACGCCGAGAACGAGGTCACCGAGGCCTGGCTGTCCCGGGTACCGCAGCGCGAGGAGATCCGGCGCCGCCTGTCCGAGCTCTGGGACTACCCGCGCGTCACGGCGCCGTTCCAGCGCGGCCGGCGTTGGTTCCAGATGCGCAACAGCGGGTTGCAGAACCAGAGCGTCCTCTATGTGATGGACGGGCCTCGGGACGACGGGCGCGTGCTGCTCGATCCCAACGAGCTGTCGGACGACGGCACGATCGCGGTGACCTCCTTCGAGGTCACCGACGACGGCGAGCTGCTCGCGTACGCCACCAGCGCCGGGGGCTCGGACTGGATGACGTGGCGCGTGCGGGAGGTCGCGAGCGGCGAGGACCGCGCCGACACCGTCGAGTGGGCCAAGTACTCGGGCGCGTCCTGGCTGAAGGACGGATCGGGATTCTTCTACGGAACGGTCGACGCCCCCGCCCCAGGAGCCGAGTACCTGGAGGCCGCGCACGCGCACAAGGTGCGCTTCCACCGCGTGGGCACCGCGCAGGCCGAGGACGAGGTGGTGTTCGAGACTCCTGACGAGCCCGAGTGGATCTCCCAGGCCGACGTCAGCGACGACGGGCGGTTCGTGGTCATCTCGACCTTCAAGGGCACCGCCCCCGAGGCGCAGCTGCAGGTCATCGATCGCGAGGACCCCACGCGAACCCTGCGCGCGCTCGTGGACGGCTTCAGCTCCAAGGCGAGCTACGTCACCAACGTCGGCAAGACGTTCTACGTGCTCACCGACGATCGCGCGGAGCGCCAGCGGATCGTCTGCGTCGACCTCGACGATCCCGCTCGCGAGCATTGGCGGCAGGTGATCGCCGAGTCCGACGCGCTGCTGCTCGCCGCCCGGGCGTGCGGCGGCCGGCTGGTCTGCCATTACCTCAAGGACGCGTGCTCCCAGCTCTCGGTGTTCGGTCTCGACGGCGCTCACGTCGAAGAGATCCCCGTGCCCGAGGTCTCATCGCTGGTCCCCGGTCACGACCCCGCCGGCTTCGAGGGCGAGTTGGACAGCGCCACCCTGCACTTCGTCGTCGCCTCGTTCATCGATTCAGGCTCGGTATGGACCCACGATCTGGACAGCGGTGAGACGAGCCGGATCCGGCCGCCGGCGGCGCGCATCGATCCCGACGCGTTCGTCAGCGAACAGGTCTTCGTCACCGCGGACGACGGCGCCCGCGTTCCGCTGTTCCTCACGCGGCGCCGCGACGTCGAACCGACCGGTGACGTCCCGGTGCTGCTCTACGGATACGGCGGGTTCGACATCCCGCTCACGCCCGAGTTCAACGTCAGCCGCGCGGTGTTCATCGAGCGCGGTGGCGTTTTCGCCATGGCGGTGCTGCGCGGCGGAGGTGAGTACGGGCGCTCCTGGCAGCGTGCGGGCAAGCTCGCCCACAAGCAGCGCGTCTTCGACGACTTCTGCGATTGCGCGCGGTGGCTGGCGAGCTCGGGATGGTCCCGGGCGCAGCGAATCGCCATCAACGGCGCCTCCAACGGCGGGTTGCTGGTCGGGGCATGCTTCACCCAACACCCCGAGCTGTTCGGCGCCGCCATCGCCGACGTCGGCGTCATGGACATGCTCCGCTTCCATCGCTTCACGATCGGCTGGGCGTGGAAGAGCGACTTCGGCGACCCCGACGACCCGGAGGAGTACCGCTGGGTCCGCGCCTACTCGCCGCTGCACAACGTCGAGGCGGGCCGGGCCTACCCCCCGATCCTGCTCACCACCGGCGATCATGACGACCGCGTCATCCCGGGGCACACCTTCAAGTTCGCAGCCACCCTGCAGGCCGCCGCGGTCGACGGCGACGGGGCCGATTCGCCCGCGCCCGTTCTCGTGCGCATCGAGACCTCAGCCGGGCACGGCGCGGGGATGCCGACCAGCAAGGCGATCGCGGTGGCCACCGACAGGCTCTCCTTCCTCGAGGGGACGGTCGGGCGGGCCTCCACCGCGTAGCGGTTGACGCCTTCGGCGGGGGTAGCGTTGCGCGCATGGTGAGTGGACCGACGATCCGCGACGTCGCGCGTGACGCGGGGGTCGCGATCGGGACGGCCTCTGACGCGTGAACGGCAAGGGCCGGGTCGATCCCGCGACCCGGACGCGCGTGGCGGAGGTGGCGGATCGGCTCGGGTACCGTGCCAACCGGCACGCGATCAGCCTGCGCTCGGGGCGGTCGGCGGCGATCGGGTTGTTGCTCCCGGTGCGAGGGGAGGCGATCTCCGACGAGGCCCTCAGCCTGGACTTCTACATGCGCCTGGCGGGTGCCGCGGCGGCGAGCGCGTTCGACCGCCGCCAGGCGCTGATGCTGCTGCCACCACAGCCGACCAAGGCCGACCTGCGCGGGATGGCCCTCGACGGTGGAATCATCGTCGACCCTGCGATCGGCGACGCGCGGGTCGCTCTGTTCGATTCGCTCGGGACGCCGTTCGTGACCATCGAGCGAGACCTCGCCCGCGATGACGGCTGGTTCGTCGGCTCGCGGCCCGCGGAGAACACCGTCCGGATGCTCGATCACCTTGCCGAGCGCGGTGCGCGCCGGCCACTGCGCCACGCGGCGCGCTCGCTGCTCATCCTGGCCGGGCTGCTCGCCGGCGCCGGCGGGGCCGCCGCCCTGGCGCTCGTCTCGCCACGCGCCGCCGTGTGGCTGCCCGCGGGGTTCGTCGCCGCGGCGATCAGTCTGTTGAGCTGGTCGGCTCGCTCGAAAGGCGCTCCTGCAGCCCAAGCACCATCAGTCGCCCCGTAGCCCAGTCGAAGAACCCGCCGCCGGCGATGATCAGCCGTCGCCGGAGGCCGCGGCTGTGGATCTGGCCCCGGAAGCGGAGCCGCAGCTCGGTGTGACCGTCGTCGGCCGGTGTCAGCAGCAGCGCCCACGTGAACGGGCGCCCGCGCCGCTCGCTGCGGTAGACGAGGGCGCGGGGCGGGTCGAGACGGACGACCTCGAGCCACTCGTCGCGTCCGCCGTAGTCGGGGATCCGATCCCCGAGGACCAGCTGCCATCGGGGGTCGAGCGTGCGCAGCGCGCGGCGAGACGCGGGCAGCAGGCGTTCCAGCCGGGCCGGGAGGTACCAACCCCCGCGTCCCCTTCCGAGCTGCACCAGCCACGGCCAGATCTGCTCGGGCGTCCCCTCGACAACGTCGTGTTGGTCGAACACCATGTTCGCGCCGGGCAGCAGCTCATCGCCCCCAGGCCGTTGGCGACGGCGGTCGCGTTGTCGCGGGTCTTGACCCATTCCTCCTGCATCTGCACAGCTGTTCATGGAGACCCTGCAATTCCCTTCGACGCCCGGTCAGTCGATGCGGAACGTCTGCCTGGCGAAGCAGACGAAGTCGCCCGGTCGCAGCTGTGCACGCTCGATCCTTCGCCCGTTGAGCACGGTCCCGTTCCTGGACCCGATGTCGTGGATCACCCACGTCCCGCCCCGCCACACCAGCTCCGCATGCCGGCGCGAGACGCTGCCGTCGTCCAGCACGATGTCGGACTCGGGCGCGCGGCCGATCAGCAGCCGCTCCGTCGCTCCCGACCAGTCGAGGCCGAGCAGGGGAATCGCGCGCCGGGTCGGCCACATCGCGACGCGCGACGCGAACCGCCGCGCGGCGGCCTGCGGCCCGCGCGCGGCGCCGACGGTGAGGTCGCCGACGAGCCGGCGGGGATCGATCGTCGCCTCGCCGAGCACCTGATCCAGCCGCGTCATGAAGGTGCTGTCGCTCAGCAGCCCTTCGCTGTACGCCGCGCGAAGCGTCTCATCAAGCTGCCGGCGACGGGCCCCGGGCTGCATCGGTCCATTCTCCTCCTGTGCCACGGCAAACGCCAGCGATCACATAGGCTTGCTCGGGTGAGCGCGTCCGGCGCACAGTCCTCGCTCTCGGTGATGCTGATCGTCCCTGACGTGGCTGCCGCGGTCGCCTGGTACCGGGATGTGCTCGGGGCGGTCGTGCTGTGGGATCTCGGCGGCGTGGCCGGATTGCAGATCCAGGGGGCGCCGTTCTTCCTTCATGAGGCGGTCGCGGGCAGGACCCGCGAGTCCAGCCCGGCGGATGCTGGGATGACCACGACCCGGATCGAACTGTTCCTGGATGACCCGGACGGGCTGCTCGCGCAGGTGGCCGCCGCGGGAGCGACGGACGTGGAGGACGTGCGAGACCACGATGTGCCGTGGGGCATCCACCGGCAGGGAGGGTTCACGGACCCGTTCGGCCATCGCTGGTCGGTCGGCGATCGCAGTCCGCTCAGCCCGTTCCCGCAATAGCGCGACGCCCGATGGGGTCGATCGTCCTGGTCGAGGGCGAGAGCGATGCCGCCGCGGTGAGGGCGCTCGCGGAGCGCCGCGCGATCGATCTCGCGCGAGCGGGCGTCGAACTGACGGTTCTCGGTGGCGCGCAGGCGGTCGGTCGCCACCTGCGCGCCTACCGGCAGCGCGGGGACCGGCGCCCCGTCGCGGGTCTGTACGACGCCGGCGAGGAGGCGGTGTTCCGGCGCGCGCTGGAGCGCAATGGCTTCGGCGCGCCCGTGGATCGCGTGGATCTGGAGGCCCGTGGGTTCTTCTGCTGTGACCGTGACCTCGAGGAGGAGCTCATCCGCGCACTCGGCGCCGCGCGCGTGCTCGCGGTCATCGCCGAGCAGGGCGACGACCCGCCGTTCCGCACGCTCCAGCACCAGCCCGTCTGGCGCGATCGGCCGATCGAGGCGCAGCTGCGGCGGTTCATGGGCAGCGGTGCCCGGCGCAAGATCCGCTATGGACGGCTGCTGGTCGACGCGCTCGATCCGGGTCAGGTGCCGCGACCGTTGGAGGAGTTGCTGACCGTCGCGCTCGCCTGACGGTCAGCCGGCTTTGAAGGTGACCTCGACCTCGAGGCCGCCCTGCGGTCGAGAGCGGGCCACCAGCGAGGCCCCGTGCGCATCGGCGATCGCCTGGACGATGGCCAGCCCCAGACCGTGGCCGTCGACGGGGCCGACCCGTTGGCCGGCGAGTCGCTGAAACGGCTGAAACAGGCGATCGAGATCGGCCGGGGGGATCTCGGCGCCGGTGTTGGCCACCCGCAGCCGCGGCCCGTCCGGCGTCGTGCTGGTTGCGATCTCCACCGAGCCACCGCTGATGTTGTGCCGAGTCGCGTTCTGGAGCAGGTTCACGATCAGGCGCTCGACGAGGCTCGGATCGCCACTGGCGACCGACCTGTCCAGCCGGGCGTCGATCTGGATACCGTGACGTTCCGCGTCCCGCCGCTGGGTCTCGATCGCGGCGCCGCCGAGCCGCGCGAGATCGAACGACTCCCAGCTCTCCACCCCGCGCTCACTGGTGGCGAGCGTGAGCAGCGCATCGATCAGCTGCTCCTGCCGGGTGGAGAGCTGCAGGGCCTCCTCGCAGGTCTGTCGCAGAGTCCGCGCGTCGGCCTCCGGGTCGGAGAGCGCGACCTGCAACAGCGTGCGCTGCCCGGCGAGCGGGGTGCGCAGCTCGTGCGAGGCGTTGGCGACGAACTGATGCTGAGAGTCAAACGATGCCTGCAGGCGCCCGAACAGATCGTCGAGCGTGCGGGCGAGCTCGGTGAGCTCGTCGTCGGGGCCGGCGAGGCTCAGGCGGCGGTTCAGGTTGGTCGCCGAGATCTCACGAGCGGCGGCGGTCATCGTCCGCAATGGGCGCAGGAAGCGGCCCGCGAGCCACCACGCCGCGGCCACCCCGACCGCGACCAGCGCCAGGGCGATGAGCAACGGCCAGGGGCTGTAGGTCGGGCCGGGGCTCTGGTGTGCGGGCGCCGCGCCCACGTGATAGGCGGACTGCGAATGGCCGAAGAACACGTTCGAGGTCCCGAACAGCACGCTCGACGCAGCGAACAGGACCACCACCAGGCTGATGAACACACCGGAGTAGAGCAGCGCGAGCTGCACCCGGAGGACGGGACGCTCGCGCGTCAGCAGCCGTCTCACGCGGGTCCGATCCGATAGCCGGCCTCACGGACGGTGTGGATCATCGGCGGGTCGCCGAGCTTGGCGCGCAGCCGGCGGATCGTCGTCTTGACCGCGGTGGTGAACGGGTCGGTGTACTCGTCCCAGGCACGCTCCAGCAGCTCCTCGGAGGACAGGACACGGTCCTGGGAGGCGAGCAGGCATTCCAGCACCGCGATCTCCTTGGGGCTGAGCTCCAGCCGCTGGCCCGAACGGAACGCCACGCGCCGGCCGCAGTCGAGCACCAGATCCCCGCATTCGAGCGTCGGCGCCAGCGGCGCCGCGACGCGTCGCGCCAGCGCCCGGACCCGGGCGACCAGCTCGGCGAAGTCAAACGGCTTGGGCAGGTAATCGTCGGCGCCCAGCCCCAGGCCCTCGACGCGGTCACGGACCGTCCCGGAGGCGGTGAGCATCAGGATCCTGGACCCGAGCCCGTCGCTCACGATCCGGCGGCAGATCTCGTCGCCGTGGACGCCTGGGAGGTCGCGGTCCAGGACGACGACGTCGTAGCGCGCGAGAGCCAGCCGTGAGAGCGCCTGCGCACCGTCGAGCACGACGTCGACCGCCATGCCCTCGCGCCGCAGACCGGTCGCGATCGACCGGGCCAGCACTTCGAAATCCTCGACGACGAGCACTCGCATCGTGCCGGGACGATGACAGGTGGAAGGTGTCAGTCCGGTGTCGGGCGGCGACACCGAGGCGACACCATCGCCGACGTAGAAAGCGCTCCATGAGCGACACCACAATCGAGGTCGACGGGCTCCACAAGCGGTTCGGTGCGACGGTGGCCCTCGACGGCATCTCATTCACCGTCGCGCCGGGAACCGTCACTGGGTTCGTCGGACCCAATGGCGCCGGAAAGTCCACGACGATGCGGATCATCCTCGGGCTCGACCGCGCCCAGAGCGGCACCGCCCTGGTCGCCGGACGTCCCTACGCGACCCTGACCCACCCGATGCGACAGCTCGGGTCACTGCTGGACGCCGGCGCCCTGCAGCCGAGCCGCAGCGGGCGCAACCATCTCCTCTGGATCGCCCGCTCCCAGCGGTTGGGGGCGCGGCGCGTCGACGAGGTCATCGAGCTCGTCGGGCTCGGCCGGGCCGCGCGCCGGAAGGCGGGTGCCTATTCGCTGGGGATGCGCCAGCGGCTCGGGATAGCGGCGGCGATGCTCGGCGACCCGCCGATGCTGATCATGGACGAGCCGTTCAACGGGATGGACCCGGAGGGCATCATCTGGATGCGCTCCTTCCTGCGCGGACTCGCGGCCGAGGGACGGGCGGTCCTCGTCTCGAGTCACCTGCTGAGCGAGCTGCCCGACGTTGCCGACCACGTGGTGGTGATCGGTCGAGGACGGGTGCTGGCCGACGGGCCGCTCCGAGAGCTGACCGCCGGCGAGGAGTCACTGGAGGACGCGTACCTGCGGCTCACCACCGGTGCCGTCGAGTACCGGTCGGGCGGCGATCACGAGGCGCTGCGATGAGCGCGCAGGCGGCGGCGCCCCCTGACCGTGGCCTGGGCGACGTGGTGCGCGCGGAGTGGACGAAGTTCCGCACGGTGCGCGGGTGGCTGGTCGGACTCGTGCTGGCGGTCGGGCTTCTGGTGCTGTTCAGCTACCTACAGGCGCACGGCAAGCACACCGGGTACTGCACGAGCCCGACGAGGTGCGTCGCCGGTCATCCCTACATCCCGGACGGACCCGGCGGCGAAGCGGTCGCCGACGCCTACGAGCTGGCCTGGCGGCCGCTGACCGGCGACGGCACGATCACCGCTCGCATCACCTCCTTCACCGGCCGGATCTGGGCGGGGCCGAGCGACGAGGCGCCGTCGATTCGCGACACGCGCCCCGGGCTGGCGAGCTGGTCCAAGGCGGGCCTCCTGATCACTCCGAGCGCCAGGCAGGGGGCCGCCTACGCGGCTGTCATGGCCACCGGTGGCCACGGCGTGCGCTTTCAGTACGACTACACCCACGACGCGCCTGGTCTGGCCGGGCCGGTTTCCACGGGCGCGCGCTGGCTGCGGCTGATCCGCTCCGGCGAGACCATCACCGCCTACGACTCGGGCGACGGTACGAGCTGGCACCGGATCGGCAGCGCCCGGCTGAACGGGCTGCCGCGGACAGTCCGGGTCGGGCTGTTCGCTACCTCGCCGACCACGTTCGCCGGTCAGGCGACCCGGGCCACGGCCGCGTTTGACCACATCGACCTGCGACCGTCCGGCGCGGGTACCGCCGCTGGGCCGTCGGCGTCCTGGCACGAGACCAGCACCGGTGTCGGTCCTGGCGACTTCTACCCCGCGCTCGGTCGCGGGAGCGAGCGCCGGCAGGATGGCTCGATCCTCGTCACCGGCTCCGGCGACATCGCGCCGGCGGTGGCCAACGCCGGGCCGGACACCGCCTCGGACTCGTTGCTGTTCGGGCTGGTGGTGGCGATGATCGTGCTGACCGTCGTCGCCGCCATGTTCGCCACCAGCGAGTACCGGCGCGGGTTGATCCTGATCACGCTCGCGGCCACGCCGCGGCGCGGCCGGGTCCTCGCGGCGAAGGCGGCCGTGATCGCCGCCGCCGGTTTCGCCGTGGGCGCGGTCGCATCGGCGATCGCGGTCCCGTTCGCGGAGCACGTGATGCGCGCCAACGGGAACTACATCTATCCGGCCGGCCCGTGGACGATCGCGCGGGTGATCGCCGGCTGCGGCCTGCTGGTCGCGCTCTGTGCGGTCGCGGTGCTCGGCTTCGGCACGATCCTGCGCCGAAGCCCGGTGGCGATCCTCGCCGGCGTCGTGGTGTTCGTCCTGCCGGCGTTCACCGGACCGGGCGTCCTGGGCGGTCCCGGAGGTGCCGGCGCTGCTGGGACCTGGCTGTACAGCGTGACCCCGGCAGCCGGATTCTCGGTGCTGGGCCTGCTGCCTCGGTCCGGGCTGGTCAGCTTCCCGTACACGATGGGCAACGGCTACTACCCGCTGCCGGCGTGGGCGGGGCTGCTCGTGCTCGGCGTGTACGCGGCGGCCGCGCTGGGCGCGGCTGCGGTCGTGCTCAACCGGAGAGACGCGTGACTGCCGCGCTGGCCGCGGAGTGGACGAAGGCGCGCACCCTCGGCGAGACGTGGTGGCTGACCGCGGGAGTGGTCGTCGTCGCGATCGCCGCAAGCGCCGCGATGGCCGCCACCACGCACGTCTCCCCGGGCGCCGCCGGCGCCGGACCGGACCCGACCAAGCTCGCGCTCACCGGCATCGACCTCGCTCAGGCGGTCGTCGCCATCCTTGCGGTGGTGATGGTGACCGAGGAGTACGGGACGGGCATGATCCGGATCAGCCTCGCCGCGATTCCCCGCCGCGAGGTGATGCTCGGCGCCAAGGCGCTGACCGTGGCCGGGCTGGCGGTCGCCGCCGCGATCGCGTCCGTCGCCGGTTGCCTGCTCGTCGGCCGGCTGCTGCTGCCCGGTGCCGGTCTGGATCCGGCTCACGGCTACGCCCTCGTATCCGTCGGTCACGGGCCGACGCTGCGCGCGGGCCTGGGCGCGGTGCTCTACCTGGTCCTGATCGCGCTGCTCAGCCTCGGCATCGGCGCGATCATCCGCGACACCGCGGTCGCGACCGGAGCCGTGCTCGGGTTGCTGTACCTGCCTCCTCTGCTCGCGCTGCTCGTGTCCGACCCCTGGCGGCGGCACATCGAGCAGGTCGCCCCGATGACGGCGGGGCTTGCGATCGAGGCGACCCGGGGGGTGCAGTCGCTGCCGGAGTCGCCGTGGGTTGGAATGGGGGTGCTGGCCGGGTGGGCGCTGGGAGGGGTGGTTGTCGGAGGGGTGGTGCTGCGGGTTCGGGATGGGTGAGGAGGGTGGGGTGATGCGGACGGTTCGCGATGTGGCATGCCGTGACGCCGGCCGTCAAGCAGCGCCCGCACTCCCATGGCCTCCGTGCGAGGTTTCGGGCGCTGCTTGACTGCCGTCGCCCCGTCATGCCATCGGCAGTGAGGTCGAGCCCACTTCGTGTGCACGACCTCGCGCCAACTGCGACTGTCCGGACGGCACTGATCACCCACCCGCGACGGGCTGCGCGCCAGGTTGGGGGATCTTCTCCGTGAGGCGGATCGGATCACCCACACGGCCTCGGACCGTGCGGTGAGTGGGCGAAACGTTCCCCCGGAGACGCCAGCTGGGCATCAAACGCAAGCAGGGCTGTCGTTTGATGCCCAGGTCCCTCGTTCGGACGGCTCACATCAGCCCAAGTGCGGGACGCTGCTTGACGGCGGACGCCAGTGAGACCACCCGCGTCTCGCATTGGACGCTCAGGACTGCTGCTTGACCCAGTCGAGGATCGCGCGGGAATGGTGCAACACGGTCCCGTCGGGCAGGCGCATCGCGGGCAGCTTCGTGTCGCCGGTCACCTCGCGCACCGACTCACGCGAGCCCTTACGCAGAAACGGGATCGGGCTGCCGTGGGCGGCGACCTGCTTGTCGTAATCGATGCCCGCCGCGCGAAGCGCCTCCTGGACCCGGCGGCAGGGGTGCATCGCGATGCCGCCATCGTCGCCGTGGCACACCAGCAGGAGCGGCTTCTCCCCGGTGGACGGCTCGTCTTGCACTGACATCGCCTCTCCTCTCGATCGGCGCACGGCGCCATTACGATGCAGATGTGAGCACCGCAACCGTACCGGGTGGCGTCGTGCATGAGTTGCCCGCAGATCTGCACGACGCCCTCCTGCGCAACCCCACCGCGCTGGACCGTTGGAAGGACATCACGCCGCTCGCGCGCAACGAGTTCATCTGCTGGGTCGAGGACGCCAAGCAGGCGACGACCCGGGAACGGCGGATCCGTCGCACTCAGGAGGAGCTGGAGGACGGCATGCGCCGTCCCTGCTGCTGGCCCGGGTGCCAGCACCGCGAGCGCAACGGCCATTGACCCAGGCCGCCGGCGGCCCCTACTGCCAGTAGCCCTCGACGGTCTCGCCGGAGCGTTCTTCGGCGTCGTCCGGATCCATCCCCGCGTCGCGGAGGGCGCGGCGCTGGCGCTGGAGATCCCATAGCCGGTCGAGCTCGACGCGGATCTCCTCCAGCCGCTTCGCGTCGCCGGAGACCGACCCGTGCGTGGTGCTCTCGTCGCGGCGCAGGAGCTCGCGCTCCTCCTCGAGTTGCTCGATCTTGCGGCTGATCTGCTCGTCGCTCGGCACGGCGTGACCTCCTTCGATCCTCGGACGTGTCCGAACTCTACGGACCTGGCTGCCGGTGCGAAAGGTCGTCGTAGCATCGGCCGGCGAGATGATCGAGCGGCTGTTCCCGGCGCGCCTCGGCTCTGGGTTCCGATGGCTGGTCGGCTCCTCGTGGGCGGCCGATCTGGGGGACGGCTTCGCGGTCGCCGCCGGCCCGCTGCTGGTGGCATCGCAGACCCACAACGCCAGCCTGGTGGCGTTGGCCCTGCTGCTGCAGCGCCTTCCCTGGCTGCTGTTCGCGCTCCTCGCCGGGGCGGTTGCCGACCGCGTCGGCCGAGACAGGCTGACCGCGGGCGTCGAGCTGCTCAGAGTCGTCGTGCTGGGGGTGCTGGTGCTCGCGATCCTCACGCACAGCGTGAGCATCGCGGTCGTGCTGGCGGCGCTGTTCCTGATCGGGACCGCCGAGGTGTTCAGCCAGACCGCGTCCGGCGCACTGCTCCCGTCACTCGTCGACCGCGACGATCTGATCCTCGGCAACTCGCGGATCCTCACCGGCCGGGTGACGCTGAACCAGCTGGCCGGCCCTGCTCTCGGCGCGTTGTTGTTCGCCGGCGGCATGGCATGGCCGTTCCTCGGGCAGGCCGTGCTGGTCGCCGCGGGCGCCGCGATGATCCTGCGGATCTCGCTGCCGGCCCGCGCGCCGGCGGAGGCGCCCGCGCATCTGTGGGGCGAGGTCGTCGAGGGCTGCCGGTGGACATGGCAGCACGCGGGCGTGCGCACGCTCGTGCTCACGATCTTCATCTTCAACATCACCTTCGGGGCGGCGTGGTCGGTGCTCGTCCTCTACGCCGAGGAGCGGCTGCACCTCGGCGCCGTCGGATTCGGGCTGCTCACCACCGCGATGGCGGTCGGCGGGGTCGTCGGCAACCTGGGTTACGGATGGCTGATCCGGCGGGTGAGCCTCGGCAACATCATGCGCGTCGGCCTGATCATCGAGACGCTCACGCACCTGTCGCTCGCACTGACGACCGTCCCGGTGATCGCGATGGGGATCATGGTCGTGTTCGGCGCGCATGCGTTCATCTGGGGCTCGACGTCGGTCACCGTCCGGCAGCAGGCCGTGCCCGAGGCGCTGCAGGGCCGGGTCTCCAGCGTCAACGGACTCGGTGTGTATGGCGGTCTGGTGTTCGGCGCCGCGCTCGGCGGGCCGATCGCGAGCCAGTTCGGGGTGACCGGGCCGTTCTGGTTCGCGTTCGGCGGCTCGGGCGTCTTCCTTGTGCTGATGTGGCGCCAGCTCAGCCACGTCGCCCACGAGGAGACGCAGCCGGTCACCGCGCCGACGGTGTGACCCTCCTCGTGGGTGGTGGCGTGGACGTGCAGGCGCACGCGTACCCGCCCAATCATCGGACGCTCGGGGCGCGCGTCCTCTACAGCTCGGCCCGGGCGCCCTCGGCGCGGGCCGCACCGGCCATCGCCACCGCGGTGGCGATGGCCATCAGCACGGCCGCGGCCAGCAGCCTTGGCACGACGGGCGAAGGATGGGCGACCGTCGAGCCACCGGTGAGCGCCCCGGGCGCGTCGGCACCGACGACGGCCCACCAGACGAGCGCCGCCGCGGTCATCGCCGTCATCGCAACCGCGACCGCGGGCGCGATCCACGCCTGAGCTCGCAGCACCCGCCGGTCAGAGCGGATGTCGGAGGCGATCCTCGTGGCCACCGACGTCCATGCGAACAGGCAGGCCGCGACGAGCGCGCCCCAGCCGACGAATGCCGCGGCGTAGATGTGATCGTGACCGTTGCGATCGGCGGAGCTGAGGCCGTGACCCCAGGCGGAGACGGCGACCGTCGCCGCGATCACGACGACGGTGAGTATCACCGCGGTCACGGTCCGCCCGCGGATCCGCCCCCAGCCGCCCTCGCGCAGCAGCCGCCAGACGGCGGGGAGCGACAGCCCGATCCCGCCGGCGATCAGTGCCGCCGCCGCAAACGCCACCACCTGGAGCACGGAGAACGCCACGTGCGCCGCGGATGCTCCCGGCAGCGCCTGCTGCCAATGCTCGCTCGTCTTGGCGAGGATCGCTCCTGCGATGACGAACAGCGCCCACGCCCAAAGCACCAGCGACGTGCCCCCGCGGACGCGCCGGCTCGGATCTCCGGTGCCACGCAGCCGCTGTCGCACCGCCGAGCGCAGCAGGTCGCCGCGCATGCGCGGACCGGTGTCCCGGCCATCGGCGTGCATGTCGAGGATCAGGGCGTCGAGCTCGTCGCCGTAGCGACGGCGCCACGTGGCCGGATACAGCGCAAGCAGCGTGGTCGGCCCCGGGGTGAACCGCCGGCGTGCCGGCTTGTCGTACCGAGCACTCACGCGAGCGCTCCGGCGGACGTCATCCGCGCGGCCAGCCTGCGGCTGCCCTCATCGGCGATCGCCCGAAGCTCGGCGAGCGCGTCGCTCAGCTCCTGCGCGCCGGCCGCGGTCAGGCGGTAGGGCCGTCGGCGGCCCGACTCCTCGACGGGCTCGATCATCCGGCGCTCCTCCAACCGGGTGATCGCGCCATAGAGCGTCCCGGGCCCGAGTGTCACGCCGGCGAACCGCTCGATGTCCTGCAGAAGTGCGTATCCGTGCTTGTCGCCCGAGGCGAGGCTCGTGAGGATCAAGAGCGTCGGATCGTTGGGTCTCGTAGATGCCATGGCTTCATGCTACTACGTACAACGTAATAACGCAACGCGTAGTAGCAGTTTGGGTGTCATGTGTGTCACCGATTGTCGCGGGGTGAGAACGCACTGAGAGCTGCGGCCCGTATGAGAAGCCGCCTTATCCGCGGGGTCTACCGTCCGGTTGGTGATCGAGGTCCGCAACCTCACCAAGCGCTACGGGGACCAGCTCGCGGTCCAGGATCTGACGTTCACGGTCGAGCCGGGAGTCGTCACCGGTTTCCTCGGCCCCAACGGATCGGGGAAGTCGACCACGATGCGGCTCGTGCTCGGCCTTGACGCGCCGACGAGCGGCACGGCGCTGGTCGGCGGTCGCCGCTACGCCGAGATCCCCGACCCGTTGCGTGAGATCGGAGCGATGCTGGAGGCGCGCGCCATCCACGGCGGCCGCTCTGCGCGCAACCACCTCCGCGCGCTCGCGGCCACCCATGCGATCCCGGATCGCCGGGTCGAGGAGGTGATCGAGCTCGTCGGTCTCTCCCAGGTCGCCAACAAGCGGGTCGGCTCGTTCTCGCTGGGGATGGGCCAGCGGCTCGGCATCGCCTCCTCGCTGCTCGGTGACCCGCGGACCGTGGTGCTCGACGAGCCGGTCAACGGCCTGGATCCGGAGGGCATCCGCTGGGTCCGGGATCTGCTGCGCCGGCTCGCCGGCGAGGGCAAGACGGTCTTCCTCTCCTCGCACATGATGAGCGAGATGGCGCTGATCGCCGAACGGCTCGTGGTCATCGGTCGCGGGCAGCTGATCGCCAACACGAGCGTCGAGACGTTCGTCGCCCGCGCCTCGGAGGCCGCGCCGGTGCTCGTGAAGTCGCCGCGGATCGCGGAGCTGCACGAGGCGCTGGAGCAGATGGAGTACCGCGCGGAGCCGGAGGGTGAAGATGGCCTGCTCGTCCACGGCGCAGCCGCCGCGGCCATCGGGGAGCTGGCGGCCAGCCGGTCGATCCCACTGCACGCCCTCACCCCGCAGCAGGTCTCGCTGGAGGACGCGTTCATGCAGCTCACCCGATCGTCGGTCGAGTTTCACGCGGGTGTCCCGGTGGCGCCCCCCGCGGAGAAGGCGGCGGCGTGAGCGCGGTCAGCCTCGCTGCGGGCGCCGTCGATGTTCGCCCGGGCCGCATCGTCACCCAGCGCCAGGTCCTGCGCTCGGAGTGGATCAAGCTCTGGTCGCTGCGTTCGACCCGCTGGTCGCTGGCGCTCGGGGTTCTCGGTCTGCTGCTCGGCATCGTCGTCTCGGCGTTCGTGATGGCGCGCTGGTCGTCGTTCACTTTGCCGCAGCGCCGGCAGTTCTCACCGGTCGACACCGCCCTCGTCGGCTGGCACCTGGCTGAGCTCGCGATCGGCGTGCTCGGCGTGCTCGTGATCTGCGGTGAGTACTCCACGGGCATGATCCGATCGACGTTCATGGCCGTGCCGGCGCGGCTCCCCGTCCTCTGGGCGAAGATCGCGGTGTTCGCCGCGGTGACGTTCGCGTTCGCGCTGCCGATGACGTTCGTCGGGTTCTTCGGCGCCGCCGCCGTGCTCACCCAGCACCACGTAGCGCCGACGCTCTCCTCGCCGGGCGCCCTGCGATGCCTGCTGGCGATCCCGATCTACCTCGCAGTGCTCGCCGTGTTCACCGTCTCGCTCGGGGCGCTGCTGCGCAACACGGCCGGCGGCATCGCCGCGTTCGCGGGGATCATCTTCGTGGTCCCGGGGATCGTCAGCGTCCTCTCGACCAGCCTGCGCAACGCGATCAACCCGTACCTGCCCTCCAACGCGGCCTCCGCGTTCTTCACCGCCCGGCCCGACCCCGCCGACCACCTGCTGCGCCCCTGGGCCGGCTTCGGTGTCTTCTGCGCCTACACGGCGGCGCTGTTGCTAGCGGCGGCGGTGCAACTCGTCCGGCGAGATGTGTGAGCCGATCGCGTCATCGAGCGCTGCGGCGCCTGGTGGCCGGGGTGCTCCTGCTTCCGGTCGCGATCCTCGCCGCGACCGCAGGCGCCATCGTCTCGCTGCGCTCGGTCTCTGACGCACCCCAGCTCGCGCGATCGCAGATGGCCGGTCACGCCGAGGGCACCGCGACGCCGGTGCCGCGCCGCCTCGCCGCGGCGGTGATCGCGACCGAGGACGAGCACTTCGACGAGGACGTCGTGGTCAACGTGGCGGCTGGAATCGCGCGGGCGGGTCTGGCGGTGCTCGAGGGGCAGACGAACCCGGGCGGCGCGACGATCGACCAGCAGTTGGCCAAGGCGCTGTACGGCGACGCCGGCGGTGTGCTGGGGGTCGTGCGTCAGATCGGGCTCGGCGTCAAGCTCGGAGCCGACTACTCGCATCATGCGATCCTCGCGATGTACCTCAACGTCAACTACTACGGCAACGGCTACTGGGGGGTTCGCCAGGCGACGGAGGGCTATTTCGGCACCGCGCCCGCACGGATCACCTGGCCGGAGGCGGCAATGCTCGCCGGCCTGCTCCAGGCGCCGTCGGCCTACGACCCGCTTCATCATCTCGCGCTCGCGCGCCGGCGCCAGCGCCACGTGCTCGCGCAACTGGTCGCAAACCACGACCTCACCGCCCGCCAGGCGGCGGCCGACGCGCGCGCCAAGCTGCCGCTGCGCTGAGCGCGACGCCGCCGATCAGGCGTTGTAGGCGATCATCGACGCCCCGAACAGCAGGCAGTAGATCCCGAAGGGCCACAGCGTCCCCTTCTTGAAATACCGCGTGAGGAAGTGCACCGTGATCACGGCGGTGACGGCCGCCACCGCGGCCGCTATCAGCGCGGCCAGGCGCACGCCGTGGTCGCCGTTGGGCCCCAGCAGGTCCGGCAGCTTGAAGATGCCGGCGGCGAGGATGATCGGCGTGGCGAGCAGGAAGCCGTAGCGCGCCGCGTCGGCGTTGTCGAGGCCGCGCGCAAGGCCGGTGGCCATCACGACCCCGTCGCGGCTGATGCCCGCGACCAACGCCGTCGACTCGCCGAGGCCGATCCATGCCGCTTCGCGGTACTGCAGCGTCTCCAGTCTCCGGCTCGTGCCCGGGCCGGTTCCCGATCGCTCGGCGAGCTCGCGGACGGAGGCGCGGCGGCGCAGTCGCTCAGCGCCGATCAGCATGAAGCCGTTGACCGTGAGGAAGATCGCGGCAATCAAAGGCTTGGCGGTGAGGACGCGCAGCGGGTGCTCGAAGACAAGACCGAGGATCCCGACGGGGATGCTCGCGACCACGATCAGCCAGGCCAGCCGCTCGGTGGGGGTCTGGACGCTGCGTCGCCGGAGGCTGCCGAAGAACGCTCGGACGAGCTCGATCCAGTCGCGCCAGAAGTAGATGAGCAGCCCGATCGCGCTGCCGACGTGAAGCATGACGATGAACGCCAGCCACGGCGACTCGGTCGACCTCGACTGCCAGGCCACAATGTTGTTCCAGCCGAACAGGTGCGGGAACAGAACCGTGTGCCCGAGGCTGGAGATCGGAAACAGCTCGGAGATGCCCTGGAGGACGCCGAGGACGATCGCCTGGAAGGTCGTGATGAGCGCGCCGAAGGTCAACACCGGATCGCGCTCCGGCTGTCGGAGGGCTCGTAAGTCACAGGCTCACCCTCATTGTGCGGTGCCCGGCGGTCGTAGGCAATCGGGCGCAAGGGTGAGGTTCGAGAGCGCGACTGTCCGCCAAAAGTCGCAGCTGAGGTCATCCCCTGGTCGCAACGTAACTCAACTCTAACCTGTGACCGCCCGCCCGCGTCGTCCGCCTCATCGACCTCTCATCGCCTCGGTTCACGGTTGCTCCTCGATGACCGTGCGGATGGCGCTGGAGGACTCGAGCAGAATCACCGCGCTCGCCGCCACCAGCATGGCGGCGAGCAGCGTCACCACCACCCCGAGGGTGCCCTTTCCGATCGGCCCCGCGCCGATCACGGGGCTGAGCGGGACCGGCAGGACGATCTGGACGGCCAGCTCGACCGGCGCCACGCGCGACGCGGAGAAATGCTGGAGTGCGCTCATCTCCGCGACCAGCCCGACGCCCCCGCCCACGGCGCTCACCAGGATCCAGCCGGCGACCGCGTCGGTGTCGCTTCGGTGCAGCGCCGCGGCGGCGAGCGCTGTGCTCATCCCCGAGGCCGCAAAGCACAGGCCGCCCATCGCGGCGCTAGCGCTACCGATCCCATGAGCGGACGGGCCCTGTTTCGCGGCGCGGTCGGCGCGGCGGTCGTCCAGTTCGCGCCGGCGATCTCGTGCCATGCCCCGCGGGTGTGCGACATGCTCTCACTGCGCCGCCAGCTCCAGGTCGGGGGGACGGTCGCGCTCACGTTCGACGACGGACCGCACCCCGAGGGGACCGCCGCCGTGCTGTCGGTGTTGGCCGGCCACGATGCGAAGGCGACGTTCTTTCTCGTGGGCGAGCAGGTCCGGCGCTTTCCTTCGCTGGCGCGGGAGATCGTCGACGCCGGCCACTCCATCGGTCTGCACGGTGAAACCCACCGCTGCGAGCTGCGATTGACGCCCGGCATGCTCGCCGAAGACCGGGCGCGCGGCCTGGAGTCGATCCACTCCGCCACCGGCGTGCGGCCGATCATCCACCGACCGCCCTACGGGGCCGCCAGCGGGCCGGGGGTGGCGCACGCGAGACGCGAGGGGATGGAGACCGTCCTCTGGAGTCGCTGGGGCCGGGACTGGCGCGCCGCGGCGACCGCGGACACGGTGCTGCGCGACGTCACACGCTCCGGCCCCCTCGACCGTGAGATCGTGCTCCTGCACGACGCCGATCACTACGCCGCCCATGGGAGCTTCCAGGCGACGGTGGGGGCGTTACCGGGGATCCTCGAGCGCTGCGCCGAGCAGGGGCTCACCCCGGTGCGGCTCTGACCGGCGTCTATGCACTGAAGGAGCATCGAACCGGCGATCGTCGCCGACGAAGCCCAGTTGACGGTGAGACGCCCGGCTAGGACGCGGAGGCGCTGGCGAACGCCGTGAACGCCTCGATGACGCTGCGCAGGTGCTCGTGCATTGCCCTCTCGGCCGCCGCGGAGTCGTGGTTGACGACGGCCTCGACGATCGCCTCGTGCTGAGGCAGCGAGACGGCGGAGCGTCCGGGAACCAGCGAGAGCGTGAACTGGTGGCGGACGGTGAGGCCGCGGAGCTGCTCGAGCAACTGAGCGGCGATCGTATGGCCGGAGATCTCCCGCAGCGTCGCGTGCAGGGTCACGTTGAGCTCGCTGTAGCGCATCAGCTCGCCGTTCTCGACCGCGACGCGCATGTCCTTGGCGAGCTGCCGGAGCGCCGCCGCCTGCGCTCGGGTCACCCGTTCGGCGGCGCGAGCCGCCTCGTGGCCCTCGAGCAGCATCCGGACCTCGGTGATCTCGATTGCCTCGCCGAGACTGACGTCTCGCACGCGTGCGCCGCGATTGCGCTGGAACTCGACCAGGCCCTGCGCGGCCAGGTCCTGGAGGGCGGTGCGGATCTGAAAGCGCGACGCCCCGAACCGCTCGCACAGGTCGGCCTCGATCAGCCGCTGGCGAGGTGCGAAGCTGCCGTCGAGGATCGCGTCCCGGATCCGGTCCGTGAGGGTGATGATCGGGCTCTCTTCTGGGCTCATGGCTGCTCGGCGGGGTCTCGACGGGGCGTGGAGGCTGGCACAGACTAGGCCGGCAATCCGCTGATTGTCAACAAAGCTGAGCCGAGTGAGGCGACTCGTGCAACGATCTCCATTCGAATTCGCGCAATATTGTTGACATTCTGAGCGGTGACGTCTGTACTACACCTCGTGAGTGGTCGCAGATTGTTGGTGATCGGTGCGCATTCCGCCGATTTTGTCTGGCGCGCGGGCGGCGCGATCGCGGTGTGCACCGCCACCGGCGGCGAGGCGCAGGTGGTTGCGCTCTCCTACGGCGAGCGGGGCGAGTCGGGGGAGCTGTGGAAGCAGGACGACCAGACGACCGAGAACGTCAAGCGCATCCGCCACGGCGAGGCCGAGCGCGCCGCGGCGCACCTCGGCGCGTCGTTTCGCGCCCTGGATCTCGGTGACTATCCGCTCGAGATCGATTCCGAGGCGCTTCTGCAGATCACCGACGTGATCCGCGAGTTCGCCCCCGACGTGCTGATCACGCACACCGATACCGACCCGTTCAACCCCGACCATCCGGTGGCCTATCGCGCGGTCGACCGCGCGCGCAGTCTGGCGGCGGGGGCGGGAGTGCCGAGCTCGTTTCGGACGGTCCGACCGCCGCAGCTGTTCCTGTTCGAGCCCCACCAGCCGGAGCTGTGCAACTTCACGCCGACGACGTTCCTCGACATCACCGCGGTCTTCGATCGCAAGGTGGCGGCGATGGCGGAGATGAAGGCGCAGGCCTATCTGCAGACCTACTACCGCGAGCGCGCCGATCACCGCGGCAACCATGCGCGGCGCGCGTCGGGCGACCAGTCGATCCGCCAGGCCGAGGCGTTTCAGCGGGTGATACCGCAGGTGGTGAGTGCGCTGTGACCGTCTCGGAGCAGACGCTGCGGGAGCTGGCGCGGCTCGGCGCCGCGACCGTATACGAGGCGGGTGGCCGCGGCCGGTTCGTCGACGTCGATCTACATCAGATCGTGCCCGGGTCCCGGGTGGCAGGTCCGGCGCGGACGGTGCGCTGCGGTCAGGACGACAACCTGATGGTTCACGCCGTGATGGCGTCGGTGCAGCGTGGGGAGATCATCGTCCTGACGATGCCCGAGCCGCGCCCCATCGCGTTGGTCGGCGATCTGCTTGCCACCCAGGCGCTCACCCAGGGCGCGGCCGGCATGCTGATCGACGCCTCGGTGCGCGACCTCGAGGAGCTGCGCGAGCTGGGCCTGCCGATCTGGGCGCGCTGGGTCCGGGTGCATGGAGCCGTCAAGGACGTCGTCGGAGCGATCGGTGAGCCGGTCATCGTCGGCGGCGCTCAGATCAGCACCGGCGACGTGCTGGTGATGGACGCCGACGGCGTGGCGGTGGTCGAGGCCGGGCGGGCCGAGGAGGTGCTGCAGGCATCGCTTGAGCGGGAGGGGCGCGAGGCGGACAAGCGCGAGCAGCTGCGTGCCGGAGGCCTGTCCTACGACCTGGACGGATTACGCGCGCGGGTGGAGAGCGGCGGGTGACAGCGAACAACGCGCTCACGCGCGATGTCGCGCACATCCATCACGCCGAGCTGCTCACCCCGTACCCGGAGCGCAGCGAGCGCTTCTTCGTCGAGCTGTTCGGGATGCAGGTGGTCGCGCGCGAGCGCCAGTCGGTGTTCCTGCGCGGCTGGGGTGAGACGCAGGTCTACGGCCTGAAGCTCACCGAGGCGCCGCTGCCCGGCCTCGGCCACCTCGCGCTGCGGACCTGGGACGCCGAGGGGCTGGCGCGGCGGGTGGCCGCGATCGAGGCCACGGGCCTGGGGGAGGGATGGACCGAGGGTGATCTCGGGCATGGCCCTGCCTATCGGTTCCGCGACCCGGATGGGCACACCCTGGAGATCCTGTTCGAGGCCTCGCGCTACGCGCCGCCCGACGCGCTTCGCCCGCGGTTGAAGAACGTGCCCCAGCGTCACGTCGATCGCGGCGCCGCGGTCAAGCGCCTGGACCACGCCAACCTGCTCGCCGCCGATGTGACCGCCTGCCGCGAGTTCTCGGTGCAGACGCTCGGCTGCCGTCTGTACGAGCAGGTGATCCTCGACTCCGGTGAGGAGGCGGGGGCGTGGATGAGCTTCACCATCGCCGCCCACGAGCTGATCTACACCGCCGACCACATGCGTGGCCGGGGCCGGCTGCATCATCTCGCCTGGTTCGTCGACACCCGCGAGGAGCTGCTGCGCGCCGCCGACCTGTTCCTCGATGCGGACGTCCCGATCGAGGCGGCGCCGTCCAAGCACGCTGTCGCTCAGGGGATGTTCCTCTACGTGTATGAGCCCGGCGGCAACCGGGTCGAGGTCACGACGGGCACCCACTTCATCTATGACCCGGACTACGAGCCGGTCGTCTGGACCGAGGCGGAGCGCCGCCGCGGCCAGGCGTGGGGCGTGGCGACCGTCCCGACCTTCCACACGTACGGCACGCCCGATCTGTCCGGTGCTGCGCCCGGGCCACCGATCCCACCGACGAGCCAGATCGTCGGCCCGGAGGTCTGACGCGCGGTCGCCGCCCCTACGGTCGCGGCGCCCCCCGGCTCACGAGGACAGCGCCGCCGCGACCGGTGCGACGACGAGCTCCGGAGCAGGCCCGAACCGGCGCGCGACGGCCTGATCGACGACCGCCCAAGCCGCGTAGCAGAGCGATCCGGTGATCCCGGTGACCGCCACCAGCACCCCGGCGGCGGCGGTCGCGGCAACGCCATGCGCGCCCAGGATGAGCACGGCGGCGGCAGGCCCGATGCTCGGCCCGATCGGGAGCTGTCCCAGCGTGAACATCGCGATCAGCCAGGCCATCGCGGCGAACACGGAGACGTCGACGCCGATCGCGCGAAGCATCAGCCAGTTGCGGGCGACCTGAGCGACCACCGCGATCAGCGTGAACGTGATCATGTGAGCGCGCCGCTTACCGCGAAGGACGGCCAATCCAGCCCAGCACCCGGTGTGGCGTCGCTCCGACAGCCTGCGCAAGCCGACAACAACGCCGCCCATCAACCCCACGGCGATCACCGGAACCCACCATGGAACGCCCAGCGGCGCGATCAACGTGAACGAGAACAGGGCGGCGAGCACGATCTCGATCGTGATGATCGGGACCTCCGCCGCTACCAGCGCGGGCACCCGTGGCGCGCTGCTTCCGGCCATTCGGCGCAGCGACGCGATCCGCGCCGCCATCCCCAGTGAGCCGTTGATCACGCTCGCGAGGTAGCCCACTCCGGCCGCCCTGAACAGCAGGCGCCGGGACACCGTGCCGCCAGCCTCCCGTACGCAGACGTTCCAGGCTTCACTGCGTGACAGCAGGGCGATGATCTGGAGCGCCACCGACATCGCGAGCAGCGTGAGCGGAGCATGATGAAGCGCCGCGACGAACTGCCCACGGCGCCCTGCGAGCACGACCGCCAGCACTCCGGTGACCGCCAGCGCTCCGACCGTGCTCAGCAGAACCTTTCGGCGGACCGACACACGCTCACAGGTCGCAGCGCTCGCCACCACTTTCGGGTCAAGCTCGAGCGACACCGCGACCTCCACGCCTCATGCGATTTCGGAGGATCAGATCGCGCCGCCGTTCGTGGCCGCCCGCGTCGACTGGTGCTCCCGTCGACCGACCGTATCAGCGGCATCAGTGTTTGGGAACCGGTTCCCGGCCAGATCCACCGGGGTCACCGTGCAGCCCAGGAACGCAGGCTCTGAAGCGAGCCGGCGTTGAGCACGTGCGCGTCGGTCGCCCACCCTCGCCGCGCGGTGGCGACCGAGAACTCCATGTTCGCCAGCCCCGCGACCGAGTGCGCGTCGGTGGAGCAGACGATCCGGGCGCCCGCGCGCAGCGCGTCTCGCACGTGCTCGCCGCTCAGGTCCAGGCGCGGTGGGAGCCCGTTGACCTCGAGCGCCACTCCTCGCTGGACCGCAAGCGCGTAGACCTGCTCGAGATCGACGGCGTTCTCCGGCCGGCGGGTGAGGAGTCTGCCGGTCGGGTGGCTGAGGCAGCTGACGTGCGGGTTCTGGAGCGCGTGGCACACACGTGCGGTCATCTCCCGGGCGGCCATGCGCTGGCCGCCGTGGACGCTGATCTGGACCCAGTCGAGCTCGGCGAGCACATCGTCGGGGAGGTCGAGGCGGCCGTCGGGGAGGATGTCGCACTCGATCCCGCGGAGCACCACGAACGGCGCCAGCGCCTCATTGGCGGCCGCGATCTCCTCAGCCTGGCGGCGCACCGCGTCCGCGTCGAGGCCCTGGACGGCGCCGACCGCGGGCGTGTGGTCGCAGATCGCCAGGTACTCGTAGCCGCGGGCGCGAGCCGCCCGCCCCATCTCCTCGATGCTCGCCCGGCCGTCGGACCAGGTCGAGTGGCAGTGCAGGTCGCCGCGGATCGAGGCGAGCTCGAGCAGCGGCGGCGGCTCACCGCGAAAGGGAGCCTCACGCAGCTCCGGGGGACACCACGGCGCGCCCAGCTCGGCGTAGACCGCCGCCTCGTCGCACGCCTCCGGGAGCGGTCCGAGTGCATCGACGTAGGAGCGCGTTCCGGTGGCGCGGATCAGTTCCGCGCCGAACTGCTGGGGCGAGGGTACGACGAGCTCGACCGCGACACCCTCGACGGTGACTCCGAGCGCGCGCCGCTCCTCGCGCTCGGCCACCGCGACGATCTGGGGGAGCGCGGCGAACCGGTCGAGCACGAGTGCGGGGTCGTCTGCCTCGCAGACGACGGATAGGTGCTCGCAGAGGTCGCGCCGGCGGCGGACGTCGCCCGCGGGACGGCCTCCGAGTGCCGCGGCGATCCCCTCCACGAGCTCGATCGCCCGGTTGAGCAGCAGGCCGGTTCGGGCGGGCGGCTCGGCGTCCCGGGCGAGCGCCCCGAGCAGGCGGGCCTCGGTCTTGGGCCCGACCCCCGGGACGTCACGCAGCCGGCCGCCGGCCGCCGCCTCGCGCAGCTGCTCAGGGGTGTGGACGTCGAGCGCCCGGGCCAGCTCGAGCGCGCGGTTGGCGCTCACGCCGAGGTAGCGCAGCAGGCCGACCAGTCCGGGCGAGAGCTCTCGCTCGAGCTCGGCCAGCTCGGCGATCTCGCCCGTGTCGAGCAGTTCGCGCAGCCGCGTCTCGATGCCGGAGCCGATGCCCCGCAGCTCGCGCACGCGCCCTGTGCGCACCAGCTCTTCGATCGGTGCGGCGGTGGTGCGGATCGTCTCGGCCGCGCGACGATAGGCGCGAGTCGTATACGAGTTGGCGTCGCTGAGCTCGAGCAGCATCGCAAACGCCTCGAGCCGGTCTGCGATCGCCGCGTTGTCCACGCTCGCAGTGTCGCGCCGCTGGCTCAGCGCGGACCCCACGCCGCCGATCGCCGATCGCCGATCCAGCTGATCAGCAGCGCCAGCAACGCCATCAGGATCGCCAGGATGACGCAGGTCAGAGCGACGTGGACGTAGCCGCCCTTGCGACTCGCGTCCAGGAACGGATACGGGTACCAATGGACGATCGGCCCGCGGATCAGCGAGTAGACGAGGTACGCGAGCGGGCCGGCGAGCCACGCGAGAGCGGTCGACCGCGCGGTGATCGGCCAAGGGTCGAACAGCACCCAGTCGAGGAGGACCGCCAGCGGGACCACGCGGTGCAGGACGTCGTTGACCCACGGCGAGATCAACCCGACGTCGGTGTTGGCGAGCAGCGCCGCGTAGACGATCCCGGTGATCGTCAGGTAGAGCGTCGTGGCGGCCCTGAGGGTCGACCACCCACGCGAGTCCGGGTCGACCAGCGCCCCGCCGAGCAGGACCACGCAGCCCACGATGTTGCTCTCGATCGTGAAGAAGCTGAAGAAGTGGCCGAGGTGCTTGGAGCCGGTGGCCGCGTCGATCAGCGCGGCGGCGCAGAGCAGCCCGACGACGAGTCGTGCCACGCGTACGCCCGTTCTTGCCGGCGGCGCCATGGCGCCATCAAATCAGGCGGTGCGCTGTGCGGTGCGCCGACCCTGATTCGCCGAGATGCAGATCTCAGCCGCTCACGCATAGATTTACTGATATCGAAACGCGCAGCTGGAGTATGCTGGCGCGGTGGTGGCTCAGGGGATCCCCGCCCGGGAAGAGGTGAGCGGGTCGCCCCGGGCCGATCGCGTCGCGCGGGCCAACGCCCGCTGGTACTTCGCCGGCCTCGCCGCATCTCTGATCGGCAACAGCGCCATGTCGCTGGTGGCCGGCATCTGGGTCAAGTCGCTCACGGGCTCCAGCGAGCAGGCGGGGCTGGTGGGCGGGTGCGTCTACGCGGCCACGCTGCTCGCGCCGTTCGCCGGGCTGCTCGCCGATCGGCTGCCGCGCCGGCCGCTGCTGCTCTGTCTCAACCTGATCGCCGCCGCAACGGTCGCCCTGCTGCTGCTCGTGCGCTCCCGGGGCGAGGTATGGCTGATCTTCGTGGTGATGGCGGCCTACGGGGTGCAGGCGACGCTCATGGACCCAGCCGAGGATGCGCTGTTCGCGCAGATGTTCACGACCGAGTTCCGCCGGCGGATCAACGGCTGGCGGCTGACGATCCAGGAGACCGGACGACTCGCCTCGCCGCTGCTCGGGGCTGGGCTCTTCGTATTGCTCGGCGGGGGCGCCGTGGCCGCGCTCGACGGGGCCACGTTCGTCGTTGCGGCATTCGTCGTCACGCGCCTGCGGGTTGATGAGTCCGGCGTCGCCACGGTCGTACGGCCAGGTCGGCCGCCCTGCGTGCCGGGATCACCCACATCCAGGGCGCACCCGGCCTGCGGCAGGTGGCCGTCGCAGCCACGCTCGTCATGGCCCTCTCGGGCGCCGGCGTCGCCGCTCAGTACAGCCTCGTACACGGCATCGGTCAGCGTCCGGCGTTCCTGGGCGTGCTGTCCGCCCTGCTCGGCGCGGGCTCGATCATCGCCGCCCTCTCGGCCGGCCGGCTGATCGGGTCGCTGGTGAGCGGGCGCGGCGGTGTTCGTGGCGTCTCGCGGTGGTGGGTCTGGATTGCGGGGTGGTTGGTGGGGAGCGGTGTGGGGGCGCTGGTGCGCGGCGTGGGGGTGTGGTGGTCGTGGCGATCAGCATCGCGCAGCGACTCGGCGCCGAGCCCTCCGGGCGGGTCGCGGGGGGGTGACCCTGGGCGTTCGGGGGGGGATGCGCGTCGGGTCGTCGGTCGCTCAAGCAGCGCCCGCGAGGGTTCGTGGGGTCGCGGCGTGAGTCTGTGTGGGGTGGGTGGCGCTGCTGTGACTGCCGTCGCCCCGCCGCGCTATGGGCAATGAACGGGTCGCGCAGGTGCGCCTCGCACTTGGGCTGGTGTGGGTCGTCCGCGGGAGGGTGCTGGGCATCTGACGTCACTCCTGGTTGCGTGAGATGCCCAGCTCACGCTGGGGGCGGAACGTTTTGCGCACCCGCCGCAGCCTCCGAGGCCGTGTGGGTGATGTGGTGCGCCTCGCGGAGAAGATCCCCCAGCCTGACGCGCGGCCTGTCGCGAGTGGGTCAACGGTGCCGTCCGAACCGTCTGATTTGGCGCGAGGTCGTGCACACGAAGTGGGCTCGACCTCACTGCCGATGGCATGACGGGGCGACGGCAGTCAAGCAGCGCTACAAACCTCGCACGGAGGCCATGGGAATGCGGGCGCTGCTTGACGGCCGGCGTCACGGCATGCCACATCGCGAACGTCACACACCACCCCGGCCGACCACACCGCACCGCGCGCCTCCGAGTCCACCACGCCGAGCAACCAACCGCGCCCACCAGATTGTCAGCAATCGCGGCGACGAGATGTCCCGTCATCCCGCCGCCACCCACCGACCCGCCACCGCCAATCCGACCACAAGGCGGCACGCCACACGAGTCCGACTGCGCAAGGTGTAGACCTGATCTCCAACAAGATCGTTTACAATCTGTCCTCGAGGGCTACAGTGGCGGCACACAGAGGAGGGAGCCGGCGGTCGTGGACGTCTGCCGGGTTCTACGAGAGGAAATCACATGACCCCAGCCGTGTATGCGTCTCATCGTCCGAGTTCGCTGGGGCGCCACGGCGGCCCTGGCCGCACTCACCGTCGCCGCGTGCGGCAGCAGCAAGTCGGGCTCGTCGGGCGGTTCCGCGACGTCGGGCAGCTCGGCCACGTCGAGCGGGTCCGCCACGTCGGGTGGGGCCACCACTGGCTCATCGTCGGGATCGAGCGCAGGAGCGGTCTCGTCCTCGACGCTCGCGTCGCTGAAGGCATCGCTGACGAAGGCCGAGGCCACGCCGAAGTTCGTCGCCCCTGGTCCACCGGTGAGCGCGAGCGTGCTGAAGGGCAAGACGATGGTCGTGTTCCCGATCAACAGCCAGATCGACGCCTGCCAGACGCAGGCCGAGGACTTCAAGGCGCTTGGCACGCAGCTGGGCGCCAAGGTCACGCTCGTGTCCAACTCCGGACAGCCGACGCAGTGGCAGCAGGCGGTGCAGGACGCGACCGGCGGCCATGACGCCGCGGTGGCGATGCTCTGTGGAGTCATCCCCGGCGCGATCGGCCCTCAGCTGACAGCGGCCAAGCGGGCCGGCGTGGCTGTCGTCGACGGCAACTACAACGAGACCAGCAACTACGCGGGGCTCGATGGGGAGACCGCGGTGCAGACCGCCGAGGGAATGAAGCAGGACGTCGACGATGCGCTGGTCAACCTCAACGGCAAGCCGCTGCACGCTCTCGTCGTCACCAGCGACTCGATCATCCAGGGCCTGGCGGCCTCGGCGGCGATCGCAGCCGAGATCAAGAAGGACTGTGCGAGCCAGTGCTCGATCGAGCAGACGATCACGGTGCCGATCCAGAGCTGGGCGACCTCGGTCCAGTCCGACGTCGCCTCGGCGCTGACCGCCCACCCGAGCGTCAACGCGGTGATCGTGCCCTTTGACGGCCTCACCCAGTTCGTCGATCCGGCGCTCACCCACTCGCATACCAGTGGCCTGAAGGTCTACACGTGGGGCGGTAGCCGATCGGTGGAGAAGCTCCTTGCGTCAGGCGGCGTCATCGCAGCCGACCCTGGACCCGACGAGCAGTGGGACGCGTATGAGGCGATGGATCAGGTCATCCGCCTGGTCAACCACAAGTCTGCCGCGCCGGTGGCCAAGGAGGTGGACCCCAACCGCTTCTGGGTCTCCTCGAACGTGTCCTCGTTCTTTGGGCCGGGCGGCAGCTACGGCAACAAGGGTTACGGCGGCAACGCGTTCGTGAACGGATTCGACAAACTGTGGGGCGTCTCCTGAGCCACGCAGACCGCGTCCTCGATGACCGCAGATAACGACCAGGAAGCGCCCCCGCCGGCGCAGGGTGAGGCCCCGTCGCTCCAGGCGAGGGGCCTCGCCAAGCGGTTCGGGGCCCAATGGGCGCTGCGGGGCGTCGACCTGGAGATCCACCGCGGCGAGGTGGTGGCGCTGCTGGGCGAGAACGGCTCGGGCAAGTCGACCCTGGTCAAGATCCTGGCCGGCTACCACGAGCCCGAGCCGGGCGGGACGCTGTCGATGGCCGGCCGCCCGGTCGCGTTGCCGGTCGCGCTCGGCGGCTTCCACGACGCCGGCTTGGCGTTCGTCTTCCAGGATCTCGGGCTGGCCAACGAGCTGACCGTGGTGGAGAACCTGTTCGTCGGCCGCCGGCTCTCCGGGACCGGGGCGCGGGCGATCAACTGGCGTGCCGAGCGGCGCGAAGCACAGGAGGTCTTTGCGCGGTACTCGGTCGATCTGGACGCCTCGGCCCAGGTCGGGCGGCTGCGCCCGACTGCCCAGGCGCTGCTTGCGATCGTGCGCGCCGCCGAGGAACTGCGCACGTACCGCGCCACCTCGGGCGCGACCGGCGGGGTTCTCGTGCTCGACGAGCCGACGGTGTTCCTGCCCGAGCACGAGAAGGTGTTCCTGTTCGATCTGGTGCGCCGGGTCGTCGCCGACGGGACCGGCGTCCTGTTCGTCTCCCACGACATGACCGCGGTGCGTGAGATCAGCCACCGCGCCGTCGTCCTACGCGACGGCGGCAAGGTGGGCGACGCAACGGTCGCCGACACCACCGACGCCGAGCTCGTCCAGATGGTGTCGGGCCATCGTCTGGCCGCGGTCGCCGCCTCAGAGGATCACGCAAAGGCTGCCGGCGGCGGGGAGGTCGTGCTGTCGATCGACGGTGTGCGCGGTGGGCGCCTGCGCGACGTCGCGCTCGAGGTCCGCGCCGGAGAGATCGTCGGCGTCGCGGGCCTGCTCGGCTCGGGCACCGAGGATCTGCCCTACGTCCTCTTCGGTGCGGTCGGCGACGGCGAAGGACGCATCTCCGTCGGCGACTGGTCCGGCGAGATCTCCGATCTGGATCCGGCCGGCGCACAGCGGCTCGGCGTGGCGCTCGTGCCGGCCGACCGCAAGCAGCTGGGGGTGGCCGCGGCGCTGTCGGTGGAGAAGAACATGCTGTCGCTCGTCCTCGGACGCTACGTCCGCCGCGGGGTGCTCGCCCACCGCCAGATGCACGACACGGCTCGAAAGCGCAGCGAGACCTACGACGTGCGGCCCCGCAACCCCAGCGCGAGCATGAACGCGCTCAGCGGGGGCAACCAGCAGAAGGTGGTGCTCGCGCGGTGGCTTGAGATCAACCCGCGTCTGCTCCTGCTCCACGAGCCGACCCAGGGCGTGGACGTCGCCACCCGGGCGGAGATCTACGAGATCATGCGCGCCCGGTGCCGCGACGGGGTGGCGATCCTGTGGGTCAGCACAGACTTCGATGAGCTTGCCGCGGTCGCGCACCGGGTGCTGATCTGCGCCGGCGGACGGATCGCGGGCCGCCTGTCGGCTCCTCTGACCCGGGATCGGATCACGAGCGAGGTCTACGCGACTGCCGCGCGCGGTGGAACCAGAGAGGTGGCAGCGACGTCATGACGGCCAACGTGGATCAGCCGCCGCCCGCGGAGACGCCGTCCGGCGGCACCGGCGCGGCGACGCCAGGGCTGGAGCGCTCCAGAAGGGGCAAGATCCTGGAGAGCGCGATGCTGCCGATCGCGTTCATCGCGGTGGTCGTGGGCTTCGGGTTGCACTCGCCTGATCAGTTCCTCACGGTCTCGAACTTCTCGAACATCTTCGGGTCCCAGGCCGTCCTGTTCGTGCTCACGATGGCGCTGCTGATGCCGCTGACCAATGGCGATCTCGACCTGTCGGTGGGGGCGCTCTCGGGGCTGGTCTCGATGATCATCGCCGTGCTCAACGTCAATGACCACATGGCGATCGTTCCGTGCATCGTGATCGGCCTCGCCGTCGGGCTCGCCTGTGGCCTGATCAACGGCTTGATCATCGTCCGCTTCGACGTCAACCCGTTCATCATCACTCTCGCCACCGGCACCGTGTTCGGCGGGATCCAGGAGTGGCTGTCCAAGGAGCAGACGATCGTCGGTGTCTCGACCCAGCTGAGCAACTGGACGTTCGGCAACGAACTGCTGGGGATCCCGATCGAGTTCTACTACGGGCTCGGTGATCATGCTCGTCATGTTCTTCGTCCTGACGTTCACCGCGTTCGGGCAGCGGGCGCTGTTCGTCGGGCAGTCGCGTGAAGTCGCCCGGCTGAGCGGGTTCAAGGTCGGATCGATGCGCCTGTGGGGCTTCGTGATCGCCGGCCTCGTGGCGGGGATCTCCGGCGTCCTGTTCGTGGGCACGACGGGCTCGGCGAGCGCCGGGACCGGCGCCAACCTGCTGCTGCCCGCCTACGCGGCGGCGTTCCTCGGGCTGACCACGATCCAGCCGGGCCGCTTCAACGCGATCGGGTCGGGGATCTCGGTCTACTTCCTGGCCACCGGCGTCGCCGGGAATGCTCGGCGCCCAGGACTACGTGCAGTCGCTGTTCTACGGCGTCGTTCTGGTGATCGCGGTGGTGCTGTCGCGGCTGGTCAACAGGCGCAGTGTCGGCGTCAGCTGAGCCACCGGGCGGGCATCCGGTCCCGTCGGCGCGGGCCCGCGAGGCCGTGCGCGGCGGCTTTGACCCGCACGTGCACGTCGCGCCCGATTTCGCCCCGCGCCGGATCACCGATCTGGAGCTGGCGCTGCGCTGCGAGGAGGTCGGCCTGGCGGGGTTCGGGCTGAAGTCCCACTACACCGCCACGCACGAGCGAGCTGCGGTTGTCAGCGCCGCGCGTCCCGGAATCCGCGCGCTGGGCACGATCACGCTCAACCACGCGGTCGGCGGTCTGAACGCGACGGCGGTCGAGGTCGCCGCGCGGCAGGGGGCGCGGATCGTCTGGCTGCCGACGGTGAGCTCCCCGCAGGAGTTCCAGGAGGTGCAGGACACCGACCCCAACGGCAAGGTCCCCGTCTGGGTCGGTTTCGAGCTCGAGCTCCGGGCCGCCGGGGTCCGCCCCGGTCCGGTGGCGGTCCTGGACGAGTCCGGGCGCCCGCTGCCCGCCCTGCTGGAGGTCCTGGAGGTGGTGGCCCACCACGGCATCGCACTGGCGACCGGGCATCTCTGCCAGCGCGAGATCGTTGCCGTCGTCGACGCTGCCGTCGCTGCCGGGGTGGAGACCGTCGTCGTCACCCACCCCGAGTTCCCCTCGCAGTCGATCCCGCCCGCCGTTCAGCGCGATCTCGCCGACCGGGGCGCCCTGATGGAGCGCGCGTTCACAACCCCGTACACCGGCAAGTGCACCTGGGAGGCGGTGTTTGAGGCGACCCGCGCCGTCGGGGCTGCACGCACCGTCTGGGGCTCGGATCTCGGGCAGGTGTTCAACCCACCGGTGGAGGATGGGCTGGCGATCATGGCCGACCGGTTCCTCGCGGCCGGGTTCAGCGACGAGGAGGTCCGGCTGATGGCCGTCGAGAACACGCGACGGCTGGCCGGCGCCGGCTGACGCCTCGCGCGCCGGCGGCCGGTAGCATCGCCGCGGAATGAGGCCGTGGCCCCGCCCAGCAAGACGACGCGCGGCCGCGACGCTCCTCGCTGCCGGCATCTCGATCTCGGTGAGCGCGTGCGGCGGCTCGTCATCGTCCGGGGGCAGCGGCTCGTCGACTCCGGCGACCTCGGCCTTGACCTCGACCTCGAGCGCCGCCGGGGCGACCTCCACCGCGGCCGATCCCACGACTCAGAGCACGACCGCCTCGCAGAGCGCGGGCTCGGGTGCGCAGGGGTCCTCGAACGCCGCGGGGCTGAAGGTGTTCACGAGCGCCGGCTGCGGCTCGTGCCACACGCTCGCCGCCGCCCATGCGAATGGCAACGTCGGGCCGAACCTCGACGACCTCACGCCCTCCGCGGCGCGGGTTGCCACCCAGGTCACCAACGGCGGCCCGGCGATGCCGAGCTTCTCCAGCCGGCTTTCGAAGGCGCAGATAGCGGCGGTCGCCAAGTTCGTCGCCTCAGCCTCCGGATGACGGCCGAGATCGACGATCCGCGCCTGGCGCCGCTGATCGATCCCGACGCAGAGTTGCGGCGGCTGTGGACCGGCGGAGACTGGACGGAGGGGCCCGTCTATGTCCCGGCGGAGGACTGTGTCTACTGGAGCGACATCCCGAACGACCGGGTGCTGCGCTTCAGCGAAGCCGACGGCGCGTCGGTGGCGGTGCACCCGGCCGGATATGCCAACGGGCACACGCTCGATCACGAGGGCCGGATCGTCCGCTGCGAGCACGGCGGGCGCCGGGTGAGCCGCCTCGAGCACGACGGATCGCTGCACACGATCGCCGATCGCTACGCGGGCGGCCGGCTCAACTCGCCCAACGACGTCGTCGTCAAGTCCGATGGCGCGATCTGGTTCACCGATCCGCCGTACGGGATCGTGTCCGACCGCGAGGGGCACAAGGCCGACTCCGAGCAGGAGGGCTGCTTCGTGTTCCGCTGCGACCCCGCGGCCGGCTCGCTGCAGCTGGTCAGCGACGGGCTCGAGGACCCCAACGGGCTCGCCTTCTCACCCGACGAGTCGATCCTGTACGTCTCGGACACCTCGGCGGCGCGCCACGAGGGCGGGCACCACCACCTGTTCGCCTTCGATGTGGTCGACGACGGCACCCGGCTGGTCAACCAGCGAGTGTTCGCCGTCTGCGATCCCGGCGTGTTCGACGGCTTTCGCGTCGATGTCGACGGCAACGTGTGGACGTCCGCCGGGGAGAGCGTCGTCATCTACGCGCCCGACGGGACCCGCCTCGGCCGGATTCCGATGCCCGAGGAGGTCTCCAACTGCACCTTCGGTGGACCGGCGGGCACCACGCTGTTCATCACGGCGACGAGTTCGCTCTACGCGTTGACCGTTGCCACCACGGGCGCGAACTTCTTCCCGCCTGGCGCGGGCTCGCCCAGGTAGTACCCCTGGCCGTAGCCGCAGCCGAGCGCGCGTAGCAGCTGCATCTGGCGGTGGCTCTCGATCTCCTCGGCGACAACGCGCACCCCGAGGCTCGCCGCCAGCGCGAGGATCATCCGTACGAACGGCCGGCTGGTCCCCTCGGGCTCGATGTCGTCGGTGAACGGGCGGCCGAGCTTGAGCCAGTCCAGCGGCAGGCCCCGCAGCTGGCTCAGCGAGGAGTAGCCGGTGCCGAAGTCGTCGAGGGCGAGCTGGACGCCGAGGCCTCGCAGCTGTTGCAGGACCGCCACGCAGCGCGCCGGGTCGGTGAGCAGGACGCTCTCGGTGATCTCGAGCACCAGCCGGTGCGGATCGAGCCCGCTCTGCTCAAGCGCCGAGTGCACTCCGGGCAGAAAGCCCTCGTCGCGCAGCTCGATCGGGGAGATGTTCACGTGCACCGCGGGGAGGAGGCCTTCCTCGGGCTCCCAGGTCTGGGCCTCGCGGCACGCGCGATGCAGGATCCGGCGGCCGAGGGGAACGATCACCCCGAGCTCCTCGGCGACGGGAATGAAGGACGTCGGGCCGATCATGCCGCGCGGACCGTCGATCCAGCGCACCAGCGCCTCCTGCGCGGTGAGGGCGCCGGTGTTCATGTCGACGATCGGCTGGTAGTAGACGGAGAACGCGTCACGCTGGGTCGCCTCACGGACGCGGCGGCGCAGCCCGTGCTGGTGGAGCACCGACACCTCCATGCCGGACTCGAACAGCTGGTAGCCGGTGCGCTTGGCCTGCTTGACGCGGTACATCGCCAGGTCCGCGTTGCGGATCAGCTCCTCAGAGGTCATGCCGTCGGTCTCGCCGAGCGCGATCCCGATGGAGACCCGCACGAGGTGCAGCTCGCCGGCGATCGAGAAGCGCTCCTCCATCCGCCGGTCGATTCGCTCGGCGATCTCGACCGCCTGCGCCTGGGTCGCGCCGTCCTCCAGCAGGACCGCGAACTCGTCGCCGCCGAGCCGCGCGAGGGTGTCGGTCGGGCGCACGCAGTCGCTCAGGCGTCCGGCGATCGCGATCAGGAGCTCGTCGCCCGCCGCGTGGCCGAGCGTGTCGTTGACCATCTTGAACTCGTTGACGTCGATGAAGATGACCGCGGTGCCGTCGCCGGTGCGCCCCAGCGCGCCGTCCAGGCGCTCGGAGAACAGCGAGCGGTTGGCCAGGCCGGTGAGCGGGTCGTGCGAGGCCTGGTGCTCGAGCTCGGACTGGAGCATCCGCAGCTGCCACACGGTATGGCCCAGGCGATCGTTCTCCAGGGCGACGCTCGTGTTGGCCGCGAGCGTCTCGAACAGCTTGACGTCCTCGGAGCCGTAGTGCTCCACCGCGCCTGACGGGTCGCCGAGCGCGATCGCGCCGATGCAGTTGTGCTCGCCCTGGAGCGTCGCGAACAGCCCATCGCCGAGGCCCCGGGCGCGCAGGTACTCCCTGAGGAACGGGTCGGTGATCTCACGTGCGGCGCACGCCGCCGGGGAGGCGCCCATCGCCTCGGCCAGCGGCGCCGCCGCGTCGGTGCCGAGCGGCTCCAGCAGGATCGCGTTGCCTTCGGCATCGACTGTCGTGCGCAGCGCCTCGTCGCCGTCGGGCGAGAAGAAGATGATCTCGGCGGTCTCGGCCCGGAACGCGTCAAGCGTGCGGGTGAGCAGGCTCTCGAACGCCTCGCCGGTGCCCGCCGAGCCTGACAGCGCGCGGGCGGTGTCGTAGAGGAACTCCAGACGGCCGTGCCGGGCGCGCTCGGCGGCGTAGGCACGCATCGTCACGAACATCGCGAGCACCGGGACGATCAGGAGCACGGCGGTGCGCCAGTCGTTCTCCACCAGCCGAGCGGCGCACAGGCCGACCGAGGTGTTGGCGAGCGCGACGGTGATGTCGGTCCGCATCGAGGAGACGATGCGGTCGAGGGTGAGACGACCTTCCGACAGTGACACGGCCACGGTGATCATCAGCACCGCGAATGCGGATGCCGCGGTCGCCGCGATGGCGGCCGCCAGCCAGCTGCGGGGCTGCTCGGCCGACGCGCCCGCGCTGATCGCGTGGAACGTCGTCTCAGCCAGGCAGGCGCCCAGGGCGAACTGGGCCGCGTTGAACATCAGGCGGACCGCCGGCAGGCGCAGGACCACGAGCGCACAGGCGCGCCCGACGGTGTAGGCGATCACAACCGTCCAGCCGCCCGAGAAGAGCAGCGCGAACACGAGCGGGATCTCGCCCAGCGACATCGAGTGCGAGCTGCGGCGGAAATGGACGTGCACCACGAGGTGCTCGGCCACTGCGAAGCCGATTGCGAGCGCCCAGATGGGCAGCCGCATCGAACCGTGGGCCGGCTGCAGCGAGCCGACTCCGGCGACCGTGAGCAGGAGCGCCGCGCCGGCCAGCATGGCGGCACTGAGCAACCAGATGCTCAGCTCGCCACGCGCGAGCGTGCGGTGTCGCGGCGCGCTCAGCGCGCCGTCCCCAGTCACGGTGTGGCTCATGTCCTACCGCCAGCTGGCGGCGTTCGGTTGCGCGATGCCACCCAGGTCCCCGGTCCCGGGGAAGGTCGAGACAGAGGGGTCCGAGGTGATGGTGGTATCCGATGCGGGGGCGGTTGCGGTGCTGGCGGTTGCCGACGTGTCATCCGTGGTCGAAGTCGTGGTATCCGTCGAGCTCGTCGTCGTCGGCGTGACGACGGAGTTCGCCGAGCCGGCGCTGGTCCCTGCCGCCGGGGCGGTCGCGGTCGCGGTCACGGGCGTCGCGGCGGTGCTGTGCGAGGTATCGTCGGCGCGCGCGAACCCGGGCGTGGCGAGAGCGAAAGCGGCGACGAGCGCGATGATGGCGGGGATGAACCAGCCGTTGATCCGATTGCGACTCAGCAAGGTCATGGCATTCCGTTCCTTGGACGAGGGCAGCATTCACGACCTCCACTCGGGTCGCTCTCCACTACAAGCCGTGTCGGCAGCCCGGGCGAAAGCTTGAGCACCGGTTTGCAGAATCCGTAGTAACTACGGATACCGCGTGCGCCGTGAAACGGAGCTTGCGCGCCAGTTGAGGAGCTTTTGCCAGACCAAGGTGCAGGTCAATCCGTCGAGCTTTGCAGCGGTTGACGGCCGCGGACGTCGCGGGGATGAAACGCCGAACGGTCAGCCGGTCAGCGTTGAGGGCGCCGGTGCAATCGGCTCCGCGTCCTGGACGGGCGCTCCTGAGCGCACGCGCCGCGCGATCGGCAGCCCGCAGAGAGTCACGCCGGACAGCAAGAGGAATGCCGCCACCGGCGTACCGCTCACGAGGCCGACGGCGACCGCGACCAGGAGCCCGCCGAGGTTGCCCATCAGCAGCAGGATCCCCGTTGCGACGCCACCCGCGCCGCCCATCCGCCGTTCGGTGAGCTCGAGGATGACCGGCAGCGCGGCGAGCAGCAGGAACCCGACCGCCGCTATCGCCACGAAATCGAACGCCGCGACCGCGTGGGCGATCGCCATCAGGGCCATCGCGATCGCGACGCAGACCACCGCGAGCGTGAGGTACCCCCGTTGGGCGCCGCGCCGCGCCACGATCGGCGGGTTGATCGCACAGCCGGCGACACCCGCCAGCAGCATCCCGGCGAGCATCAGCCCGGCTGCGGTCGACGAGATGTGGTCGTGATGGAGGATCGGCTGCAGGTAGGTGCTCACCGCGACGAACACACCGACCCCGACGAACATGATCCCCGACAGCCAGCGCACCATCGACACGCTCCAGGCGGCGCGCAGCTCCGCCATCCCGGCTCCGGCGGCCGGTCCGGACTCAGCGGGAGGCGTTCGCAGCCCGACGGCGAGCGTCAGCAGCGCTCCGCAGCTGATGGCGGCCTCGACCGAGAGCAGCAGCGTGATCCCGTGGTGCCCTTCGAGCAGCGGCCCGAGCACCAGGGCGACGATCGCACCCAGGAACTGTGCCGCCGAGCCGATCGCGATCCCGACCGCACGCGAAGAGGGGGGCAGGTAGCCGGTGGCGACCTTGGTGATGGCGTTGAGCACGAGCGGCTGGGCGCAGGCGCCGATCAGCTGTCCGGCCATCGCCCAGGTGTACGTGGGCGAGACGACCCGCACGAGCCCCCCGACCGCGGCCAGCGTCGCCCCGAGCATCAGCGTCGAACGGAACCATCGGTCCAGCGCGAGGCCCGCCGGCAGCGCGATCAGCACGTAGAGCAGCGGGAAGACGTTCGCCAACCAGCCGATCGAGTCCTTGGAGACGCCGTAGTCACGGGCCACGTCGGTGTCGATGGGCGCGAACGTGAGCCACAGCAACTGGGTGACGAGCACGACCAGCGAGAACGCGATCACCACCGGCCACTGGGCCGCCTGGCTCTCGGGGGCGGAGATGGGCGGGTCGATCACGGACTCGGCCGACACGCCATCAATCATCGCTGACCGCCCCCAGCCGTTCGCTGACGTACGCCCGCAGTGCGTGAGCGCCCTCGGCCAGCAGCAGCGGATCTCCGTCGCGGTCGACCCGGAACGCCTCGCGCAGAACGCCATCACCAAGCAGCGTGATCACCCGCGCGACGACCGGCCGCAGCTCCCCGTCCGCCGCAGGATGGGTGATTTCGAGGATCCGCCGCACCGAACCCGCCACGCGTTCACGGCTCGGCCGGGTCGCCTCGCGTAGCTCCGCGGTGCGCAACTCCCCGAACCACAGCGCGAGGAAGCCCGGGCGCGCCCGGAAGCCCGCCGCGAGCGCCGTGAACGCCTCGCCGATCGGATCACGCAGCTCGCCGGTCTCCGTGCGGTCGGCGATCGCCTCGACGAGGGTGGAGAGGTCGGCCCAATGGCGCAAAGCGAGCGCGAGCGCGATCGATTCCTTGTCCGGGAACCAGTGGTAGAGCGATCCGATCGAGACGCCGGCGGCCTCGGCGACCGGGCGGGTGCCGAGCGTGCCCTCCTGGGCGAGTACCGAGTCGGCCGCGTCGAGGATGCGCGCGACCCGTCTGTGCGCGCGGCGCTGGGTCGGCGTGCGCCTCATCGAGTCCTCGGCGACGGCAGACACTCGCGTCTCCCGCGTCTAGATCGTCGTTCCTGACGCGACGAGCTGCTGCGCGTCGCGCAGCGTGAACGCCCCGTGGTCTGAGCCGAGCCCGCCCGCGACGAAGGCCGCTGTCGCACACCCGAGCACCGCGGCGTCGCGGCGAGCGGCCCCGAGAGAGAGCCCGCGCAGGAATCCCGCGGAGAATGCGTCGCCGCAGCCGGTGGTATCGACGACGTCGACGGCGTATGCGGGCACCCGCTCCACGCCGGAGCCGTCCGCGACGATCGCGCCGCGGGAGCCGTCAGTGACCGCCACGCAGCCGACGCCGCGGTCCAGCAGCGCTCGGCAGCCGTCCTCGAGGTCTGCGCTGCCCGACAGGCCGAGTACCTGCTCGGCGTTGGGAAGCAGGTAGTCGAGCTCGGGCAGTGCGGCCCCGATCCAGTCGATGATGTGGGCCGCCTGGTCGCCGGGGGCGAGCAGGTCCGCGGAGGTCACGGTCTGATGGGCGCGCGCGTGGCGCAGGATCTTCGCGGCCTCCTCGCCGCCCATGAACTCGGGCGCCCCCAGGTGCATATAGTCGGCCTGCGCGATCGCGTCCCAAGGCGCGTCGGCCGAGTTGTAGGTGCCGTTGGCGCCGATCACGTGGAATGCCGGACGCGAGCCGTCGGGCCGGATCGGCAGCACGCTTGCGGAGGTCTGCACCCCCTCGCGTCGGACGAGCAGGCTGGTGTCGACGCCGACCGCGCCGAGCATCGACAGCAGCACGTCGCCGAGGGCGTCTGAACCGATCGCCCCCGCCGAGCGGACCTCGGCCCCCAGCTTGGCGAGCGTCACCGCGGTGCCGCCGGCGGTGCCCGCGGGGGTCAGACGGATCTCCTCGACCAGCTGGCCGCCTTGGCCCTCGGGGATCGACTCGATCGGTCGCGCGAGGGTATCGACGACGTGGACGCCGAGGGTGATCACGCGCATCAAGTCAGTCCTTTGGGTCGTGGGTGCGGGTGTTGCCATAGCCGCTGCGCACGACGGTCTCGATCACCGCCGCCAGGTCGGCCTCGGTCAGCGTGCGCGGCGTCCCGATCGACGCGGCTCGCCAATAGATCGTGCACGCCCACTCGAGCAGGTGGGCGTTCTCGACCGCTGCCGGCAGGTCGTGGCCGAGGGTGATCGCGCCATGGTTGGCCATCAGCGCGGCCAGGTGGCCTTCCAGCGCGGCCACCGTGGCCTCGGCCAGCTCGACCGAACCGAACGTGAAGTAGGGGACCACCGGCACCGGGCCGCCCAGCGCGAGCATCTGGTAGTGAACGCACGGCAGTTCGTCGAGCACACAGGACAGGGCGGTGGCCAGCGGAGCGTGGGTGTGGACGACGGCGCCGGCCTGGTGCCTGGCGTACACGCCGAGGTGCAGCCCTGCCTCGCTTGTCGGCGCCAGTGGGCCGTCGATCACCGCGCCGTCGAGGTCGACCACGGTGATCTGGGCCCCGGTGAGCTCGGCGAGCCGGGCGCCGGTCGGGGTGACCGCGACGAGCTCGCCCACGCGCTCGGACACGTTGCCCGCGGTGCCATGCACGAGGCCGGCGCCGGCCAGTTCGCGCGAGGCGGCGGCGACGCGCTCGCGGGCCGCGGTCAGCTCAGGGCCGAGGTTGGCGGTCACGATGCACCCTGTCCGGGCTCGGAGGCGACGATCTCAGCCAGCCGGGTCATCGAGCGGCGCATCATCCCGCGCAGCTCGCCCTGCTGGAGGGCGTCGATCCGCCGTCCCAGCGGCCCGAGCGCCGGCCGGTAGCGGTTGCGCCAGGTGAAGCGGGTGGCCGGACCCTCACCGCCGGGTTGGGTCTGCAGTTCGAAGATCGACTCCAGGCCGGAGACCAGCGGCATGCCGGTGCCGGTGTCGCGCCGGTAAAAGGTCCCGTCACCGACTCGGATCTCCGCGACCCGCCACGTCGTACGCACCGGAAGCGGTCCGAGCCCATGGCCAACCTCCTTGTAGACGCCTCCGAGCGCCGCCTCGCCGTGGTGGTAGGTCACCTCGAGGCAGGTCTCAACCCACTCGGCGTAGCGGCCGGTGTCCGAGAGCACCGCCCACACCCGCTCGGCGGGCGCGTCGATGTCGAGCGTCTCGGCGACGTCTGCGGGCGGTGGGGTCGACCCGCGGCTCACAGGATCTGCTCCACCTCGCGCGCGGCGCGGTGGCCGGAGCTGACCGCGCCGTCCATGAACCCGTTCCACTGGCGCGCGGTCTCGGTGCCCGCCCAGTGGACGAGTCCATGGGGCACCGCGCGGCTGTGGCCGAAGTCGACGAGCGTTCCGGGTCCCGGGATCGATGTCGGCCCACCGCGGCTCCAGGTCTCACTCACCCAGTCGGTCTCGAAGTAGTCACGCGCGTCGAGTGCGCGCGGACCGAAGGCACGAGCGAAGCAGTGCAGAACGCCGCGCCGGCGGGCGTCAGGGGAGACCCCCACCCACAGCCGCCAGTCCTCGCCGCCGAGGAATCCCATGAGCACCCCCGGTGTGCCCTCGGGCGGGGTCTTGTCGAAGATCGAGCGGATCGGCGTGCCGTCACGCAGCGCCGCCATCCCGCACAGCCCCTCCTCGCGCCAGAACGGCGTGTCGTAGACGGCGTCGCACTTCATCAGCGTGCCGAACGGCAGCCGCCGCAGCAGCGCGTCCTGGGCCGGGGGGAGCGCGGGGTCCCAGGCGATCTCCGAGGCGAGCTGCGGTGGGACGGCAACGATCACGCGTGCCGCACTCCAGGTGCCGGCGTCGGAGTGCACACGCACAGAGCCGTCCTGCTCGATCCGTCGCACCGGCGCGTCGAGGATCACCCGTTCGCCCAGCTCCTCGGCGAGCCGCAGCGAGATGAGCTGGCTGCCGCCGACCAGGCGCGCCTCCTGAGCGCCGCCCTCCATCGCGATGCCGCGGTCGAGGTTGCCCGGGTGGGTGTCGTCGCCCATCATCGCGATGTACCACAGGCTGAACAGCAGCGAGACGTCGCGCGCCTCCGCGCCGAACGCCGAGCTGAGGAAGACGTTGAACCACTCCAGCGCGCCGGGGCCGAGGCCCGTGGTGGTCCGCCTCAGCCAGCTCTCGAAGGTGATCGAGTCCCACGCACGGGCTTTCGGGTGATCCCACGGCGCCTCCAGTGGGATCTGGCGGCACAGCTGGTTGACGCGAGCCATCGCGATCCCGAGACCCGGTAGCGCAAGATGGTCGGGAGGGACGTCTCCGTGATAGCGCTTCACGCGCCGCCCGTGGACGAACACCTGGTCCCCGCCGATTCCGGCCGGGAACGTCTCGATGCCGAGCTCGCGGGCGAGCGACAGCACATGGACCTGGGTCGGTCCCACGTAGGCAGCTCCGGCCTCCACGACCGCCCCGCCGGCGATCTCGTGGTTGAGGGTGCGTCCGCCGACACGGGGCCGCGCCTCGAGCACGACGACCGACCGGCCGCCGCGGCTCAACTGTCGCGCCGCGGTCAGGCCGGCGAGGCCGGCGCCGACGATGGCGACGTCGACCCGGCGCGGCTGTGGCGGCGTCGGCTCGGCGGGGGGCTCCATGGCGCAGGCATCACACCATAAACCGAACCTGAGTTCAACTACGAATTGAGCACTCGCCTCGAGGGGGAAGCGACAGCGGCGCCGTCTCGTCGCTGACCACTCGGTTGCGGCCGGCGCGCTTGGCGCGGTAGAGCAGCTCGTCCGAGCGCGCGAGCAGCGTCGCGCGGGTGTCGGAGCCACCAGGGGAGCTGGTCGCCAGGCCGATGCTGATCGTGGGCGCGATCGTGGAGGGGACGGCGTTCCAGCGGTGGGTGGCGACCACGCTGCGCAGGCGCGAGAGCGACGCGGCCGCCTCGGTCGGGGTGACGCCAGGGGCGACGATCACGAACTCCTCGCCACCGAGCCTGACCGCGAACCCGTCGGGTGACATCTGCCGTGCGTGCTCGGCCAGGATCGTGGCCAGCTCACGCAGGATGGAGTCGCCGGTCTCGTGGGAATGCTCGTCGTTGACGCGCTTGAAGTGGTCGATGTCGAGCATCGCCAACGCCAGCTCGCAGGTGCCGACCAGTTCGGTGAGCCGGTCCTCGAGGTGGCGGCGGTTGTACATCCCGGTGAGCGGGTCGCGCACCGACAGCTCCTGGTAGTAGCGGCGCTGGTCACGCTCGCTCTGCGCCGCGTAGATGCTCTGGAGCACCGCGGCTCGCCGTTCGCTCTCCCCGCGCTCGAACTGGGCACGCTCGTCGACCAGCCGCCGCAGCCTTCGGTAGGCGCGCCGGTAGTCGCCGCGCTCGGCGTCGATCTCGGCCAGTGCGTCCAGCGCCTCGAGCGCGAACTCGGGGGTCATGGCGGCGAGCGCCTCCGAACGGCCGTGCCGGAGCAGGTGGGCGGCGTCGTCCAGGCGACCCTGCTGGCGGCGCACAGCGGCCAGATGGATCCGCAGTGCCGCAGCGCTGTCGGGCTCGACGTGGTCTGTGTGGGTGAGGCCGAGCTCGAGCAGCCGCTCGGCCTCCTCCACCTCGCCGTTGGCGAGACGAAGCCAGCCCATCGTGTCGAGGTCCGCGGCCGAGGGGACCGCGCGGCCCTCGGCGACGAGCGTCGTCATCTCATCCATCAGCTCGTAGGCGCGTGGGCGTCCCTCGTCGCACTGATGGGCTGTCCAGGCGAAGTTGTTGAGCACCAGCAGCAGGACGTCGGAATCGCCCAGCGCGCGGGCGCGGCGCAGGCTGTCCTCCAGCAGCTCCAGGTCGATCCCCCCGGCGCGGTCGTAGTTGGTGAGCATCGCGAGCACCATGTGGTGCTCGACGTGCCAATGCGCGGGGCAGCTCGCATCGAGCAGCCGGACGCCCTCGTTGGCCGCATCCAGGCTCTGGGTGCGCAGCCCGATCCGGTCCCAGTTGGAGGCGAGGTAGAACTGGGCGCGCCCCTCCACCGTCAGCTGGCCCTCGGAGCGCGCTCGCTCAAGCATCGCGCGCTGCAGCTCGATGGCGCGATCGATCTTCCCAACACGTGCGTGGCGGTCGGCGATCAGCAGCTCGGCACGCGCGAGCGTATGCGCATCGCCCTCGGCCAGTGCTCGGTCCCGCAGTTGGTCGGCGCGTTCCAGGAGCCCACCGAGCCGGACGTTGATCGCGATCTCAAGCGCCGTCGCCTCCTCGGCGGCGGACGGTTGTCGGACGGGTGCGTCGAGTGTTGACACCCGGGAGCCATCGGTCCGGTCCGCTCGCCGCTTGAGCAGGACCCGCCGGGGCTCGACGACTCGTCAATGCTGGCGGTTGAAATGCGTCAGCCGGCTGTGGCTGCGGTCCGGGGCGACCGCCGCGTCGTAGGGCGCGTAGATCCCGTCGCGAAGCAGCCGTTCTCTGGGGCCGGTGATGTGGAAGTCGGCGTGGCGCACCAGGCTGACCGCGCGGGCGGGCCAGAAGACCGCGGTTGGGGGCGCTCCCTGGCCGCAGCCGCGCCCGTCGCCGGCTGAGCCGCCAGGGTTGGTGAACCACAGGAAGCCGTCGACGCCGGTGTAGCCGGTCTGGACCGACAACGGGCCGAGGCCGCGCCCGGGTGGGTTGCAGAGCTTCTCGTTGCCGTAGTCCTTGCGCGAGGTGGGAGCGAGCGGGCCCTGGCCGTTCTCGCCGGTGTTGACCACGAAGTGGGCGCCACCGAGCTTGGCGGAGATCGCCTGACCGTAGGCCACCTCCTTGGTCGTCCAGTCGAAGTGGGTGGAGTTGACGAAGAACCCCTGCGCCTGGGCCACGTCGGCGCGGCGCAGCAACGAAGCCGTGCGGCTCACCGAGACCGCGTCGGCCGCGCCGGCGTCGAGGTAGACGGCGGCGTGCGGGAGCGTCTCGAGCGTCTGGACGGCCTCGCGCAGTTCGAGCAGCCGGTCCTCGAGCTTGACCCGCGTGTGGAGCATGCACTGCGTGGTGATCAGCGAGTCGAGCTCCAGGAACACCACCACGTGGAAGTTGCCGATGCCCTTGGCCAGGCCGCGGATCCAGCGCAGGTAGCGCTTGACGAAGCGTTGGCTGCTCGTGTCCCGCCCGCAGTGACCGTGCACGAGCGAGTAGGTCGACAACTGGACCGTCGTGTTCGGCTGGTGTGCCTCGACGCTCTCCAGGAAGCGAGAGACCGTGTGGGCCGGATAGGCGGGCGTGTTCCAGAGGTAGAAGCGATGCACGCCCGGCTGGCCGGCCAGGAACCGCAAGGAGTTGTACCAGCCGCGGTTGCGGTGCCGGTAGCGCCGAGCCGACGTGCCGGCGGGTGATCGCCGGCCCTCGATCCAGAACGGCGCTTCGCCGAGCGGATCAGTGCTCTGCGAGGCGTCCTGGGCGACCGGCGCGACGCCGGAGAAACCGAGCAGGTCGGCCGGATCCCTGGCGTCGAGCGGATCGTCGCGCAGGATCGTGATCCGCGAGTCCACCGGGCCGTGGCGGTACCGCTTGCCGCTGGCGTCGCACAGCGTGTCGGGGTCTGAGCCGTAGATGTAGGCCATGGCGTACACCGGCGTCGCGTTCATGCCGCGGTCGATGATCCGCACGTCGAAGCTCACGCTCGACTGGCCTGGAGCCATCACCACATAGGTGTTGGGGATAGTGTGGAGATCGAGTCCCGGCTGGGAGTCGAGGTGGCGCACGCCGTATCGGATCTGCTCCTCACCCGACGCATTCGTGCGATCGATCGTGATCTGCAGTTCCCTCTGGCTCTCGTGCGCGACATACGACGTCTGCCCAAGCGAGACGCAGCCGGGGCCGGCGGCGCGGGCGGTGGCGGGGACGGTGCTGAGCGTGACCAAGAGGGTCATCGCGGCGCACACGGAGGCGAGCAGGCGAGCCATCTCAGTTGTTGTTCTCCGTCTTCGCTGCGCGATGAACCGGCGAACGGCTTATTGGAGGAAGCGCCCCGCCAGGCGGTGCAAAAGCTCTGTGGCCGGTTAGCCCGCGGCCGCCGGCGCCTCGGTGCCGATGAGGTCCTGCACCGACTCGGCGCCGACGGAGCGCAGCCGTTCGACGATCCCGCGATTGACCTCCGCCGGCCAGCCCGGTCCTCCATAGACGAACCCCGTGTAGGCCTGCACGAGCGTCGCGCCGGCGCGGATCCGGGCGAGCGCATCATCAGGGCCCTCCACGCCGCCCACCGAGACGAGCACCAGGCGGTCGCCGACCCGTGCGCGGACCCGCCGCAGCACCTCGAGCGACCGGCGCTTGAGCGGCGCACCGGAGATGCCGCCCGGTCGCGCGGTGAGCGCCTCAGGCGAGGCCAGGCCGGTCCGGGAGATCGTCGTGTTGGTGCAGACCAGGCCGTCGAGGGACAGCTCGAGCGCCGCGTCGGCGATGGCGTCGATGGCCTCATCGTCCAGGTCCGGCGCGATCTTGACCAGGAGCGGCGGATGGGCGCCGCACTCGCGCAGCGCACCGTTCACGGACCCGACGAGGCCCCGGAGGACGTCGGCCGCCTGGAGATCTCGCAGTCCAGGGGTGTTCGGGGAGCTCACGTTGAGGACCAGCAGATCTGCGTGCGGCGCGAGCAGCATGACCGAGCGGCGATAGTCCGCCTCGGCGTCGCTCGCCACCTTGGAGCGGCCGATGTTGACCGCGACCAGCGTCCGTCGCGGCCGCTTGAGTCGTTGCGCGGCCGCCTCGGCGCCATGATTGGGAAACCCCATCGAGTTGAGCAGTGCCCGATCGGCGGGCAGGCGGTAGATCCGCGGTCGCGGGTTGCCAGGCTGCGGCTCGGCGGTGACGGTGCCGATCTCGACGCAGCCGAATCCCAGCGCGCCCAGCTCCTCGAACCACTCGAGGTTCTTGTCGAGGCCGGCCGCAACGCCCAGTGGGCTCGGAAACTCGAGCCCGAACGCCCGGACGCGCAGCCGCGGGTCGAGCGGCCGCGTGGTCCGGGTGACCGCGCGCAGCACAGCGCGCAGCGGACCAGGGGCGATCCGGCCGATCGCTCCCAGGCCACGTGCGGTCAGCACGTGGACCGTCTCGGCATCGAAGCGTGAGAGCACGCGGGCGTACAGCAGGCGGTAGAGCATCGGATCCGAGTTCTATCTGGTCCCCCAGCGGGCAGAAGCTGCCACGATGGCGCGAATGCGACCGATCCGACCTCTCGCCGCGCTGCTGCTCGTCTGCGCGGTGATGATCGCCGGGTGCGGTCAGACCTCCGTGCGCCACGTCACCACGACGATCACCCGGTCATCGTCGAGCGCCGCCACCACGCCCACGGTTGCCGGTGAGACGACCGCCGGGTCCGACAGCGGCGGCGCCACGGTGACCCCCCACGCTCATCGAAAGCATGCCTCTGCGCTCGCCGGCCGCTCGCCGCGGGCGATCCTGCGTGCCGCCGCTCACGCGCTGGGGAATGTTCACAGCTACTCGATGCACGCCGCGCTGCGCCAGAACGGCCTGCGCACCGTCGTCAATCTGGCCGCGGCTTCGAACCATCGCTACGTGGCGTCGACCACGGTCGGTCCGTCGAGCTTCGAGCTGATCGTGCTCTCCCCGCGCGTCTACCTGCAGGCCAACCGGCGGTTCTGGCTCAACCAGGCGGGCCGATCGGCTGCCGCGCGCGCGCGGGCCCGGCGGCTGGCCGGTCGCTGGCTGACCCTTCCGCGGCGCTCGGGCCGGTCGCTGACCCACTCGCTGGGCACGCTTGCCCCGGGAACGCTCGCTCGGTGCCTGACCGAGGATCACGGCCGGCTGACCATCGAGCCCGGGCGCCCGGTCGTCGCCCACCGGCGCGTGATCATCGTCCGCGACGCCGGCAACGCCCCGGGCGCGACGCCGAGCACCATCGCGGTCTCGGCCAACGGCGCGCCGTACCCGCTGCGATATGTGGCGACCGGGCGGACCCGGCGCGGCGGGCGCGTCGACGTCTGCAATAACGGCAGGGGAGGCGGCGCGACGGGCACGATCACGCTCGGGCGCTTCGGCAACACGCCGTCGATCCAACCGCCGGCCGGCGCCCAGAACGGCCCCAGCGTGGCCGCCTGATTCAGTTCGAGGGGCTCCGGCTCAAGCCGGGGCGCGACAGACCGATATCCGCTAGGTGAGCACTGACCGTGAACGGATCGCCGGCGTCGTCGTCGCCGACGCAACGAAGCCTGGCTTTCCGCTGCTCTACGTGTCGGAGGGATTTGAGCTGCTCACGGGCTACAGCGGCGCCGAGGTTCTCGGCGGGCCGTGCAGCGTCCTTCAAGGTCCTGAGAGCGACCCGCGGGCCATCGACGTCATGAGCCGGGCGCTCGCCGACGGCCGCGACGCATACGTGACGGTGATCAACTACCGCCGTGACGGGACTCCGTTCTGGAATGAGATCGCGCTCGCCCCCGAGTTCGACGAGCACGGCGAGGTCCTCCGCTATCACGGCGTGCTCAAGGACGTCAGCGCCCGCATCGCCGGGCGCCGGCGCAGCGATCGGCTGACCCGCGTCGACCCGCTGACCGGCCTGGCCAACCGTGCCGCGCTGCGAGAGGCGCTCGCCACGGCGCTCGCCTCCGCCCAGGTCAACGACCGGCAGGTGGCACTGCTGTGGGTCGACATCGACGACTTCCGTGCGGTCAACGACGCGCACGGCTATGCCGCCGGTGATCTCGTGCTGCGGACCGTCGCCGACCGGCTCCGCGCCGCGGTTCGCCCGGGCGACGTGCTGGCGCGCGCCGGCGCCGACGAATTCCTGCTGCTCGTCCGCGACGTCGAGGACATCTGGCGGCTGGCCGAGGAGATCGCGCGGCGCGTCGTGCGCAAGCTGCGAGAGCCGATCGAGCTTCCCGGCGTCCACGGCGCAGAGGTGAGCGTGCGCGCGAGCGTCGGGGTGAGCGGCTACCCCCGCGACGCTGCGACGGCCGAGGAGCTGCTCGCGCACGCCGACCACGCGGTGCAGATCGCCAAGGACACCGGCAAGGACCGCGTGTACCTGCATCGCACCGAGCCGATTCCCCACGCGATCGACGCCGGCTTCGATCCGTCCGCCTACATCGACGAGCTCCGCACGATCCTGGCTGAGGGCACCGTCACCCCGGTCTTTCAGCCGATCGTCTCGCTGGAGACCGACGCGGTCATCGCCTACGAGGCGCTGGCTCGCGGCCCCCGCGGGACGGACCTGGAGCGGCCCGATCACCTGTTCGCGACCGCCGACGCGGCAGGGCTCACCGTCGAGCTCGACTGGCTCTGCCGCGCGCGCGCCGTCGAGGCCGCGATGGACGCCGGCCTGGGGAGCGCCACGCACCTGTTCATCAACTGCGAGCCGTGTGCGGTCGGGACCGCATGCCCCGAGCGCCACAGCGCGGTGTGGACGCGCGCCCAGACCGAACTGCAGCTGGTGCTCGAGATCACCGAGCGGGCGCTCACCAGTCGGCCCGCTGAGCTGTCGCGGGTCGCGGGCGAGCATCTCAGCCTCGGCCGGGCGCTCGCGCTTGACGACATCGGCGCCGATGTCCGCTCGCTGGCGTTGCTGCCGTTCATCGAGCCCGATGTGATCAAGCTCGACCTGCGGCTCGTCCAGGATCGGCCCTCGCCCGAGCAGGCGGCGATCGTCGCCGCGGTCGCCGCCGAGAGCGAGCGCACCGGCGCGCTCATCCTCGCCGAGGGGATCGAGACCCACGAGCACCTCGAGATCGCCCGCGGGCTCGGAGCCAACCTGGCTCAGGGCTTTCGCTGGGGTCGTCCAGGGCCGATCGCGCCCGGGACGCCCACGCCGGTGTGGCAGCGGCCCATGATCTCGCGCTCGCCGCGCTCGGCCTGCACCCCGTTCCAGGTGGTCGCCGTCGATTGCACGACCAAGGTGGCGCCCAAGAGCCTGCTGCTGCCGATGAGCCACCACCTGGAGAACCGCGCTCTGTCCATCGGCGAGGGGGCGGTGCTGCTGGCCGCGTTCCAGGAGGCGCGCCATTTCACCCCGGCGACGGCGACCCGGTATCGCGCGCTGCAGCGCGGCGCGAGCTTCGTGGCGGCGTTCGCCGCCGGGCTCGGTCCCGAGCCGATCGAGGGCGTGCGCGGCGCCACGATCCCGGTCGAGGATGCGCTTGCCGGCGAGTGGAGCGTGATCGTGGTCGGGCCGCACTTCGCCGGAGCGCTGGTCGCGCAGGACCTCGGCGACGACGGTGTCGACGCCGAGCGGCGGTTCGCCTTTGCGACCACGTATCGGCGCGATCTGGTGATCGCGGCGGCGCGGACGCTGCTCGAGCGGGTTGCGCCGGTGGTGGGCGTGCCGGGCTCGCTGCCCGCGCTGTAGGGCGAGCGGCGCCGTACGCCCGCACGGTCGCAGCCGGGATCAGTCGATCAGGCGCTTCTCGAGGCGCCACACGGCCAGGCGCCAGGTGAGCAGCGCCCACACGAGCAGCACGGCGATGTGAACGAAGTCCGCGGTGTGCAGGGTGTTCAGCGAGAAGTCACGGACAAGCGCGACGCAGTGATAAAGCGGGTTGAACAGCGCGATCGTCTTCAGCGCACCGGGCAGCGAGGAGATCGGGAAGAAGGTGCCGGCGACGAGGAACATCGGCGTGAGCACCGCGCTGGTCACATAGTTGAAGTTGTCGATCGTCTTGGCGACCGCGGCGATGAGCACGCCGAACCCGGCAAAGCCGAAGCCCGCCACGAACCCGATCAGCGGCACGAGCAGCATCCCCGGCTCGGGGGTCAGATGGAAGGCGAAGCCGACGATCAGCGGCGCGACCCCGTAGACCCCGGCACGCACCGAGATCCACAGCATCTCCGCCGTGATCAGCTCCTCGACGTCCACCGGGGCGGCCAGCAGGGCGTCGTAGGTGCGCTGGAACTGCCATCGGATGAACGTGTTGAACATCCCGGGAAACGCCGAGGAGAACAGCACCGCCGTCGCGACCACCCCGGTCGCGACGTACTCCACGTAACGCACGTGTCCGACCCGCGAGACGAGCGAGCCGAACCCGAGCCCGAACGCGAGCAGGTAGATCGTCGGCTGCACGATCGAGGAGAACGTGGTCGCCTTCCAGTAGCGCTTGAAGATGACGATGTCGCGGCTCATCACGCCCGCGAGCGCCGCCGGCTCCAGGCGGTGGATGCGACGCGGGATCCGGGCGCGGGAGATCGTCGAGCTCACTCGATCATCTCCCCGGTGAGCGCGACGAACGCGTCCTCGAGGTTGGCGGGGCGTCGCACGCCCTCGGGTGCCTGACCGTCGAGCGCCTCGGCGCCGAGCAGCGCGACCGCCGGGCCGCTGCGCCGGTGCGCCCAGCCGTTGTCCGCCGCCTGGCGCTCGATGGTGGCCAGGTGGTCGGGCGTGCCGTAGACCTCGATGACCTCGCGCCCGGCGTGGGCGCGCACCAGCTCGCCCGGCGTGCCGCGGGCGATGATCTTCCCTTTCGACATGACCGCGACCGTGTCGGCCAACCGCTCGGCCTCCTCGATGTAGTGAGTCGACATCAGCACCGTCGTCCCGTCGGCTCGCAGTGAGTCGATCAGCGACCACAGCTCCTGGCGGACCTGCGGGTCCAGGCCGACCGTCGGCTCGTCGAGCAGCACCAGCCGCGGCCGGTGGATCAGCCCGCGCGCCACGAGCAGCCGCCGGCGCATCCCGCCCGACAGCTCCTTGACGATCGTGTCCGCCCGATTGCCGAGGTTGGCGATGCTCAACGCGCGGTCGATCGCGTCGGGTCGCTCGTTCTTGGGGACTCGGTACAGCCGCGCGAACACGCTCAGGATCTGCCGGCAGGTCAGCTCGGTGTCGAGGTTGTCCAGCTGTGGAACGACCCCCATCGCCATCCGCGCGCGCTTGGAGTCCGACGGCAGCGAGAACCCGAGGATGGTGATCGTGCCCTCATCGGCGATCGCCTGCGCGGTCAGCATCCGCATCGTCGTCGACTTGCCCGCGCCGTTGGGCCCGAGCAGCCCGTGGCAGATCCCCGAGGGGACCGTGAGATCGATCCCATCGACCGCCGTCAGCTGCCCGAAGCGCTTGACGACCCCACGCAGCTCGATCGCTGCGTCGACTCCCGACCCTGCCTCCTCCATGTCACGAGCATAGATGTGGCCGCGGGTCGGTGCGGCGGGTCCGCGGGCGCGGGCGCTAGTCCGGCTGCCCGGTGCCGGTGCCGTTCCCGCTGTCGGGGTTCGGCGCGCCGGGCATGCGGAACATCTGGGCGAGCTTCGCGGCGACCATGATGTCGCCGCTCAGCTGAATCCGGCCGGTGAAGTACGCCTGCATCGGGTCTGAGTTGCCGCTGGCGAGCTTGAGGAACTCGACGCCGTCCAGGGTCACGGTCAGCCGCGCCTCGACAGTCTCCGCGTGCTCGGTCCGTGCCCGGCCGTCCTCGATGATCAGCTGGTAGATGTCGTTGCCCCCGTCCGGCCGACCGGTCACGACCCACTTGATCGCGAGCGTTGCTCCCTGGGCGACGACGCTCGCGTCGACCTGCTTGGGCATCTGCCAGAAGATCCCGTCGAGCACCGGCCTGCGCGCGGGCGAGCGCATCAGCTGCTCCAGCCGCTGCGGTGGAGACTCACGCACCAGCCGCTCGAATCCACCCTGAAGATGCGCCGGCGCGTCGCCGGCCAGCCGCTTGATCTGGTCCATCGCGCGCTGGGGGTCGAACCCTCCGAAGCTGTTGCTCACGAAGGGCATGGTAGGGCGACTGCGAGCCTCACCGCCCTTGCTCGGGACCGCGGCGACCGCGTTGAACTGAAGCGATTGAGTGAGATATCGATCGTTCCGGCTCACGCGCCTGTGTACGCACTGCCGCAAGGTCGAGCGGAAGCGTGGACGCGAACGCGCGCCGGCGGCCGAGATAGGCCTCGACTCCGCGCCGGGGCTGGAAGAACGTCGACCGATTCTCCTTGTCCGGAGCGATCCATGCGACCTGATTTCGTGACGCGTCGGCGAGGAGATAGGTCCGCCGGCCCCTGGGATCGAACGCGACCATCGCGACTGATGCGTTCGTCAGATGAGCGCGAACCCGGGCCTTGTAGACCGCCGGCTCGGGCGAGCCGAGCTCACGGCCATGTTTCTGGCGCGCGTGACCGCCAGCCATCTCCGCAAGCAGCCGCCTCTGAGCCGGACCATCCCGCAGATATCGACCGAGCTCCTCGCTCACGACTCGACGACCGTCAGCACGGAATCGAGCAGTGACTCCGCTCGATCCGCCGGCTGCCCGATCAACGCCTCCAGTACATCCTCAGGGATGGCGTACCCGCCGTTGAGCGCCTCGTTCATCGTCGCGCCGATCAGCCGCAACTCGTCGAGCGACAGGCTCACCACCACCTGCTCGCCCTCGCGTCGGACTTCCTCCATCACGTCCTCCAGTCGATCGTGTGCGCTTCCTGTTCTGAAGAGTCTCCGGCGCGCCGGAAATCACCCCCCGCGACGAGGGCACGTGGGTAGGATCGACCACCGCGGGCGGTTAGCTCAGCTGGTAGAGCGCCTCCCTTACAAGGAGGAAGTCGGCGGTTCGAGCCCGTCACCGCCCATGAGCAGGAGCGCGATCAGTAATTCCGGGCACGGCGCGACCAGAAGGGGCTTGTGCAGCCGACGGCGGAGGCGGTGCGGCCTGTCCCTGCTGACCAGGCTTCGGCTAGGCCGCTTGCCGCGCGACGAACACGAACTCGGCCCCCGGCCGGTCTGGGGCGTCGCGCACCTCGTCGACCGAGAATCCGTGTGCTCGCAGCGTCTCGGTCAGTTCGTCGCGGTCGCGGAAACGCAGCGTGGAATCGGACGTGAGCACCGCGCCGTCGCGCTCGAACGCGTAGGTCCAGCGAAACGTCACCAGCGGCAGGACGACGCGGGTGACCTCGCCCCACGCGTTGACGATGCCTCCGCCGGGCTCTGTGAGGCGGGTGCGCGTCTGCGCGGGCGACCAGACCTCCCAGCCGCGCTGTGCCGGGTCGCGGGTCTCGAACACGAGTCGCCCGCCGGGGCGCAGCGCGGCCGCGCATGCGCGCAGACACACACTCCACTCCGCGTCGGTGACGAACACCTGGGCGACGTTGCCGGTCATCGTGATCATGTCGACCGGCGGCCCGTCGTAGGCGTCGGCGCCACCGGTCAGCCACCGCACCCGGTCGGCACCCGGCTTGCCGCGAGCGACCGCCAGCGATGCCTCCGCCGGGTCGACACCGGTCACGGTGAAGCCGCGCTCGGCGAGCGCGCACGCGAGCACCCCTGTGCCGCAACCGACATCAAGCACCGATCTGGCGCCGAACTCATCGGCGATGCCCAGGTATAGGTCGAGGTCCTCGCGGCTGCCGTCGAGCGCGTCGTAGATCCGGGCGAGTCTTGGCAGCGCGAAGCACGAGTCGACCATCCCGCGAGTTGTACCCGGGCGCGGGGCGGTCTGTGCGGCCGGGTTGTCCTTGGGGTTCGCGAGGTAGCGCCCGCTGGGGCCCGGGCGGCGTCGGGGGCGGGGCTTTCTCCCCACTCGCCGCGGTCGCCGGCGGTGCGTGGGCGGTGTTGTTGTCCTGGCGATGAGTTCTGCCCTTGCCGGGCCCGCGGGGGTCGGTTTGGGGGTGGTTTTGTTCGCCGCGGACGCCCTCGGGCCGCTGACGGGAGCCGGCCGCCGCCGGTGCGCGGGACACGACGGCGTCTCAGCCGCCGTAACTGCCCACGACCCGACGCGCTACCTCGCGAACGATCCGATTTCCCTCCGCCGTCGACTCGCCGACCGCCACAGCGTCGCGCACACCAGCAGCCCCCAGGCCAGGAACCACGGGTCCCAGAGGAAGGCGTGCCAGGCGAGCGCTCGGCGATCCGCACCCGCTCCATGGGCGATCACTCCGGCCTGGACCAGCCACCCCGCCGCCGACAGAACGAGTCCGTAGAGCGTGAGGATGACCGCCTCGACGATGGTCAATCGGCGCGCGATGGTCGTCCACCGCCGGTCGAGCCGGGCCGACAGGGATGCCAGCGGGAGTGCGGACGCGACGAGCTTGAGGAGCACGACCGCCCAGAGGCCGGCTTCGACCGGGGCCCGGTGGCCTCGGGCGACCCGCTCGAGGCTTCCACCGACGGTGCTCAGCAACCACGTGCCCCCGAGCGCCCAGTAGGCGCTGATCGCCGCGTAGGCCACACCGAGGGCGGCCGCGGCGCAGGCCGCGCCACGCGCCTGGCGTTGCTGCGGATCAGCGAGGGCCGGGAGCGTCTGCACGCACGCATGGTGCCAACGCGGTCTGCTCGCTGGGTCTACCTGCGCGCCAGCGGCACCGCGAACCAGAGCGTGCCGACGATCAGCGCCGCCACGCCGGCCACGATCCCGGGCGCAGCGCCGCCGACCACGACGTCGGAGATCAGCAGCAGGATGCCGATGAATCCGAGCGCGAGGAAGATGCCGCCCGCAATGGCGAACCGGTTGCCGACCTCCACCAGGAACGGCTTCTCGCCCTTGCGGAACAGGATCCGGTGGTGGATCGACGGCGCCATCAACAGGAACGCCGCGAGCGCGACGAGCAGCAGCGTGACGAAATAGACGGTGCGCTCGAACCCGTCGACGTGGCTCCAGCCGTGCTGGAACGGGACGACGAGCAGGAACGCGAACATCACCTGGATCCCGGTGTTGGCGACGCGCAGCTCGTTGAGCAGCTCCATGGTGTTGCGGTCGAGCCGCTCAGGGTCACTCTCGTCGCGACGAGCTTCGGCCTCCTCGCTGCGCGCGCTCTCTTCGGTCATGGCTCATCACTACCCGTCCAGGCGACCACGACGCGTGCAGCGCGGGCCTCCGACGCCGGTCAGGGCGCCGTGAAGCGAAAGAGGTAGTGCACCGGAGTGTTGGGCAGGCTCTGGGCGATGATCATCGCGTAGCTGTTGTCGTTCAGGTCAGCGGCGCCCATCTCGAGCGCCCCGCCGGGCGAGAACCGGGCGAGGATGTCGTGGCGGTGGCCCCAGCAGCCCTGAGCGGAGGGGCTGGAGCAATCGACGTTGGGTCCGCCGTACCCGTCGTCGTACATCCAGGTCAGGTAGGCCCAGACGGCGGCCGGGAAGTCGCCGGCCCAGTTGGCGGCCCAGGACAGGTTGGGGTTCCTGACGACGGGGTCGGTCCACGCCTCGGCGCCCTCCAGCGCGGTGCGGTCAAGCGCCGCGGTCGTGCCCGGGACGATCCGCATGCCGTTGGCCTGTCGATCGAGATTGGTGAGGACGACGATCTGGTGGGCGCCCGACAGCCCCAGGAAGTTGTGGGGCAACCGGTAGGGCGCCTGGCCCTCCCAGCCGCGGGCGGCGTCGAGCGCGACGATTCCCGCCTCCGTGCACTGCACCGACTGCGGTGCCGAGGTGCAGACCGCGGGGATCTGCTCGGGGTAGTTACTCGCCGGGTCAGGCGCGGCCGCGGATGCTCTCTCGGAGAGGCCCGCCAGCGCGAGCAGGGTGGCGCACAGCGCTGCGAGCCAGTGCGCCGCCCGACGGCGCTGGAACCCGGACCGGTCCATTCTCCACCGCGTTCGGTCCGGCCCGGCGACTCTTGAGCCGTTTGGGCCCGTCTCGACGAATGTACGAGGGAATGGTCAGAGAGACGACCAAAAGTCAATGGTCAGAGAGACGACCAAAAGTCGCCGTCCGGGCGCTAGTTCTCGCCGTGCGAGAGCTCCTGCTCGAGCGCGAGCAGCATCCCGGCGAGCTCCGGGTCGCCGTGGCGTTCGAACGCGCTGGCGGCCTCGGCGGCGATGGCGCGCGCCTCGGGACCGCGGCCGAGGCGCCATAGGACGGTGACACTCGCCGCAGCGAGCTGGGCGTGCCAGGCGGCGTCCGCGCCCGCCGCGACGAGCCGCGTGGTGAGGCGGTCGAGCGCGGCGAGCGCCGGCTCGCCCATCTCGCACAGCGCCTCGACCTCCGCCCTCGCGCGCGCGGCATCGCCCTGTCGAGCCGCGGCCTGCGCTGCCAGGAAGCGCGCTCCCGCGGCGACCGCACGGTCGGCGCTCGTGCCGTCCCCCAGGCGAACGATCAGCGAGTCGCAGAGCGTGAGCGCGTCCGCCGGCCGCCGGCCGCCGAGCAGCCACAGGGCGGCGTCGAGCACCATCGTGCCGAATCCCGCCGGCGCGCCGCCCTCGCCATCCCGGGCGGCGGCGCGCGCCTCGAACCGGTCCAGCAGTCGTCGGGCGGCGGCCGCGGCGTCGTCGCCGCGTCCGTGTTCCACTGCATCGCCGACTTCGGTCAGCGCGGCGAACGCACGCTCCTTGTCGCGGGTGAGCTCAGGGTCCTCGGCGTCGGTCGGATCGGCCATCTGATCCGGCCAGACCCTACGCACTCCCTCCGCGGCGACGGTATGGCACGCTGAGCCCGTGGCCACGTCGACCCTGGAGATCGTCAACCCGCTCAGCGCCGAGGACCTGCCCGGCTGGGTGGCGACGATGGCGACGACCTTCCTGGAGGACCGCGAGGGTGAGCGCACCGCCAAATGGGTCAAGAACGTCGGGCGCCGGTGGAACCCCGAGCGCGCGTGGGGTGCGCGCGAGCGCGGCGAATGGGTGGCGACGCTGGAGACAGAGGATCGCACCGTCACCGTGCCCGGCCGCGACGGCGCCACCGAGCTGGTGGCGGCGGACGGGCTGACCTCGGTGACGGTCGCCGCGACCCACCGGCGCCGTGGCCTGCTCTCGCAGATGGCCACCGCCTCGCTGCGCGCCGCGCAGGAGCGAGGGGTCGTGCTCTCGATGCTGATCTCCGCCGAGTGGCCGATCTACGGCCGCTTCGGCTACGCGCCCGCCGCGTTCACCGCCTACCGGACGCTGCACCGCGAGCGCCGCGGCACGACTGTTGACGGCGATCTCACGAGGCTGCGTCAGGTCACTCGCAAGGAGTACGGCGAGATCGCCCCGGACGTGTTCGAACGGGCCCGACGCCGGCGTGCCGGCCAGGTCGACCGACACCATCCCTGGTGGGATGAGACGCTCGGCCTCGACGGCTGGGAGCTCACCCATGAGCTGTCGCACAACTATCTCGTCCACGATGGCGACGACGGGCCTGACGGCATCCTCGCGTGGACGACCAAGGGGGAGGCCGAGAGCTGGCACGCCCCGCTGGCGACGGTCAAGGTCGACTCCCTGTTCACGGCGACCGACTCCGCCGAGCGTGACTTCTGGGCGTACCTCACCGGCCTGGACCTCGTCGACCGGATCGAGCTCAGCGGGCCTGTCGACGAGCCCGCCAACTGGCTGCTCGGCGACGCTCGGGCGCTGAGGCTCACCGAGATCGCCGACCACCTCTGGGTCAAGCTGCTCGACGTCCCGGGAGCGCTCGCGGCCCGCCGCTACGCGGTGCCGGGCGAGCTTGTGCTCCAGGTCGTCGACGAGTCCGAGGTGAGCGCCGCCGGCCGCGTCCGGCTCACCGCCGAGGACGGGCATGCCGAGGCCCAGCCGACCACCACGACTCCCGATCTCACGCTCGCTCAGACGGCGCTGGCCGCTGTCTATCTCGGCGGCGTCAGCCTCCGCGCACAGATGATCGCCGGCACGGTCACCGAGCACACACCCGGTGCCCTGCAGCGTGCCGACGCGATGTTCGCCACCGCGCTTGCGCCGTTCAACGCGACCGGGTTCTGACCCGAGCGTCAAGCAGTCACCGGTCTCACGAACCAGACGACGATCACGTCTCACGGGTGACCTATCGTCAGTACCTGAGGAGGCCACCGCACATGTTCACCTTCACCACTGCCTTCGGAGACTGCGCACTCGATTGGGACGCGGACGGGATCACCCACGTTCACATGCCCCGCTCGTCTGGCGCGCGCGAGCCCAGCCAGCCGGCTGACACGCCGCAGTTCGTCCTTGAGGCGGCCGATCTGATCGTGCGGCTGATGGCCGGGGAGCCGGTCGACCTCACCGGGATCACGGTCAGCCACGACGACCGCGTCGAGCAGTTCGCGCGGCGCGTCTACGCCGCGACGCGCGAGATCGGGCCCGGCGAGACGACGACCTACGGCGAGATCGCCCGTGCGCTCGGCGACCCGAGTGCGGCGCGGGCGGTTGGAGCGGCACTCGGTGCCAACCCGACGCCGATCATCGTGCCCTGCCACCGGGTGCTCGCGGCCGACGGCTCGCTGCACGGCTTCTCCGCGCCCGGCGGAACCCGGACCAAGCGTCAGATGCTCGAGATCGAGGGCGCGCCGGGCTTCACCCAACAGGCTCTGTTCGCGTAGACGCCCTCCGCCCCGGGGTGCTGGGCATCAAACGACAGCCCTGCTTGCGTTTGATGCCCAGGTGCGCGGAGGACCGGCATAATCCGGTGTCATGGCCCGGGCGACGCCACCGCGTGACTACTCGTTGATCGGGCCGAGCGCGGAGGAGGCGGAGCGGATGGGGCTGGTGGCCGCCGAGTGGTACCACCCCGAGGTCGCGCGCAAGCGGATGAAGGAGCTGATGCGCCGCAGCGACGGGCCGGCACTGCGCGACACCGCGCTGTGGCTGGCGCTGCTGGCCGCGACCGGGGTGGCGGGCGGTTTGCTGTGGCCGAGCGCCTGGTGCATCCCATGCTTTCTGGCTTATGGGGTGCTGTACGGATCGGCGACCGATTCACGGTGGCACGAGTCCGGTCATGGGACGGCGTTCAAGACCACGTGGATGAACGACGTGCTCTACCAGGTGGCGTCGTTCATGAACATGAAGGAGCCGACGTTCTGGCGCTGGAGTCATGCGCGCCACCACACCGACACGATCATCGTGGGGCGCGACCGGGAGATCGCCGCGATGCGGCCGCCGGACCTCGCGCGGCTGATCGTCAACTTCGTCGGGCTGCGGGACGCATGGGACACGATGCTGTCGGTGATGCGTCACGCCAGCGGCCGGGTGACCGCCGAGGAGGCGACGTTCATCCCCGAGTCCGAGCGCCACAGGGTCTACCGGGAGGCGCGGGGATGGCTGGCGGTCTACGCGCTGGTGATCGCGCTATCGGTGGTCACGGGCTCGCTGCTGCCGGTCCTGTATGTCGGGCTGCCGAGCCTGTACGGACGCTGGCTGGCCACGATCTTCGGCATCACCCAGCACGCCGGGCATGGCCGAGAACGTGCTCGATCACCGTCTCAACGCTCGCTCGGTCCGCATGAACCCGGTGCTGCGCTTCCTCTACTGGAACATGAACTTCCACGTCGAGCACCACATGTTCCCGATGGTGCCCTACCACGCGCTGCCGGCGCTGCACGCCGAGATCCGCGACGACCTGCCCGAGCCGTGCTCCAGCCTGTGGGCCGCCTACCGCGAGATCGTCCCCACGCTGTGGCGCCAGTTGCACGACCCGACCCACTTCATCCGCCGCGAGCTGCCGGCGACCGCGAGTCCGTTCCGGCCTGAGATGCACGACGCCGTGTTCGAGCGCGCATGACCCAGTGGGTCGACGTCTGCGCGACCGACGATGTCGACGAGGAGGATGTGATCGAGGTCGAGGTCGAGGTCGAGGTCGAGGCCGCCGGCCGCGCGCTGGCCATCTATCGCAGTCCCAGCGACACCTTCCACGCCAGCGACGCGCTGTGCACCCATCAGCAGGCGCACCTCGCCGACGGCCTGGTGATGGGCGAGCTGATCGAGTGCCCCAAGCACAACGGCCGCTTCAACTACATGACCGGCGCCGCGGTGCGCGTGCCGTGCCTGGAGGCGCTCACCGTCTACCCGGTGACCGTCCGGGACGGCCGGGTGCTCGTCGAGCTCCCGGCCGCCTGACGACGTCGTCCGCGCCCGCCCTCAGCCGCGCAGCGGCTCGGGCAGCAGCCACTCCGGCGCGTTCTGGTAGAGCACCGGGCGCAGGAAGCGGCGGATCGCCAGCGACCCGACTGAGGTGGTTGCGGGGGCGGTCGTCGCCGGATAGGGGCCGCCATGGAACTGGGCGGCGCTCACCACCACGCCGGTGGGCACGCCGTTGATCACCAGCCGCCCGACCCGGGCGACGAGCGCCGCAGCGATCGCGCGCACGGCGTCGCGGTCCTCGCCCTCGTCGGCGAGCTGGATCGTGCCGGTGAGCTGTCCCTCGAGCTCCTGCAGCGTCGCGAGCAGATCGTCCAGCCCCTCGTAGCGGACGACGAGTGTGATCGGTCCGAACCGCTCCTCGCGCAGCGACGGGTCGGCCCGCAGCTCGGAGGCGTTGGTCGCGAACACGGCCGCGGGCAGCGCCAGCGCGCCGTCCGGCGCCGCGGCGCTGCGGCCGAGCAGTTGCACCCGTGCCTCGCCGGCGGACTCGAGCTCGGACACGGCGGCCTGGGCGCCGTGCAGCAGGCGCGGGCCAAGCATCAGCGCCGTCGCCGACTCCGTGACACGCTCACCCAGCGACCGCGCCAGCGCGTCGCCATCGGCGCCCATCGGCACGAACACCAGGCCGGGCTTGGTGCACAGCTGCCCGGCGTGCTGGCTGACCGCGCCTGCGAGCTGCTCGGCGATCGCCTCGCCGCGCTCACGAACGGCGGCGGCGGTCACCACGACGGGGTTGACCGAGCCCATCTCGGCGTACACCGGGATCGGACGCGCACGGCGAGCGGCGGCGTCGTAGATGGCGCGGCCGCCAGCGATCGAGCCGGTGAAGCCGACCGCCTCGATCCGGTCGTCGCACACCAGCCGGGTGGCAAGCTCGACCGACGCCGTCTGCACGAGACCGAACACTCCGGCCGGCAGGGTGTGCTCGGCCACCGCGCCGTCGATCAGCGAGCCGACGAGCGCGCTCGTCCCCGGATGCCCAGGGTGCGCCTTGCAGACCACCGGGCAGCCCGCGGCCAGCGCCGAGGCGGTGTCACCACCGGCGACTGAGAACGCCAGCGGGAAGTTAGAGGCCGCGAACACCGCTACCGGCCCGAGCGGGATCGTCATCCGCCGCAGGTCCGGGCGCGGAACCGGCTTGTAGTCCGGGTCGGCGGTCTCGACGATCACCTCGTGGTGCTCGCCGGTGCGGATCAGCTCGGCGAACAGCAGCACCTGGCGCCAGGTGCGCTCCACCTCGCCGCGCAGCCGTGGTTCGGACAGGCCCGTCTCGACGGTGCACACCGCCACGATCTCGTCGGCACGCTCACGCAGCGAGTCGGCGAGGCTCTCCAGCATCGCCGCCCGCACGTCGCTGCGAAGAAAGCGCTCGTCATCCGCGGCAGCGGCTGCAGCGGCCAGCAGTGCCTCAAGCTCCTCGCCCGAGGTCTCGGGGTACGACGTTCCAGGCGCGCCGGTCGCGGGATCGACGGCAGTGAGAGTGGCGGAGTCGGTCATGTCGCTCACGCTAGCTCAGCCACGCCGCCTGACGAGCGATGTGAGGCGAATCCCTAGACTGACTCTGGTGAGGTCGTGCGCGTGGGCTTGGGGGGCAGGTGTCGCGCTCGCCGCCGTGCTCCTGTGCGCGGCCGCGATCGCTCCGGGAGCCCGCGCCGGCGTGTGGGTGCAGATGGCGTGCGTGAACCCGAACGGCAGCGCGGCGACCAGTGCCGGCTGGTCGGGTTTTACCAGCGGCAGTTCGTTCGGCTCCGCAGCCAGCTCCGGGTGCGCCCCGGGCACACCGATGATCGCGGCGCTCGGCGACGCGGTGCCCGCTTCTGTGTTCTCCTCCGCAGGTCTGGTGTACACGCCGCCCGCCGGTTCCACGCTCGTGGGCGGGACCCTGCAGGTGGTCCTGTCCGCGGACGGCGCAGGCACCGGAGCCGCCGCAGACGCCGAGATCGACGAGCCCGCGCAGACCAGCGCGGATGCGCGACTTCGCTGCACCGCCGGCAGCAAGTCGTGTGGGTCCTCCGCCACCGACTACTCCGGCACGTTCACGTTGCCCAAGAACGTCGGCGGCAACCTGTACGTGACCGCCGCCTGCAACGGGACGGCGGGGCTCGCCTGCGACAACGGCGAGCGCAGCAACACCTGGGCGTTCGTGCAGGTCAGCGCGGCCAAGCTGCTGCTGCAGAACATCGCCAGCCCGACCGCGCGCGGGTTCAGCGGGACGCTGCTCGGCCGCGAGGCCCGCGGCACGGGGCGGCTGCGGCTCACCGCGTCGGACCCGGGCGGGCCCGGCGTCTACCACGTGGACGCGACGATCGACGGCCGCACCGTGCACGACGCCACGCCGAGTCGCAACGGTGGCGCCTGCGTCCCGGTTGGCACGGATTCGGTCACCGGCGCGCTCGAGTTCGATGCAGCGCAACCGTGCCCGACGTCGCTGACCACGACACTGCGCATCCCCACCGCCAAGCTCCCCGACGGCAAGCACCACCTGATCGTCTCGGTGATCGACGCGGCCGGCAACACGACGACCGCGCTGCGGCGCACGATCTCCACCGACAATCCCGAGCTCACCCCGCGGCCCGCGCACGGCCTGCGGACGCGCTTTGCCATCAGCTGGCGCTGGGGCCGCACAAGCACCGAACTGCGCACTCTCGCCCCGTCGGGCCTGCCGCGCTCGGGCGCCGTCGCGGTCTCCTGCGCCGGCAAGCACTGCCCGTCGCTGCCGTCGGGCTCGGTACGGGCGTCATCGGTCGGGACACTGCTGCGGCGGCTGCGCGGAGTTCAGTTCCATCCGGGCGACACGCTGCTGATCACCGTGACCGCCCCGCATCGGCCAGCCGAGCGGATCCAGCTGACGATCCGCGTCGGTGCGCGACCCCAGGCACGGCTGGTCGGCGGGCACCGCTGACGCAGGGCTGTCTCGCCTCACTCAGAGCGTCGGGCCTGCACACTCTCGGTGCGCGGCGGTATTCCGGTCGGCTCCTCATCGGCCGCGAGAGCTACGCGCGGACGCTGCCGACGATCTCCAGACCCAACCGCCACCGCGATCACTGACGCCCTGCTCTTCGACCTCGACGGATGCCTCGTCGATTCGCTGCCGTCGATCCGCGGTTGCTGGGAGCGCACGCTGCCGCGCTTCGGCTACGCGCTGCCGTCGGACGCCGAGGTCCGCAGGCTCGCGGGACCGCCTTTGAGTGAGGTCGCGCGGGCGCTGGTGCCCGATGCCTCCCCGGCCCGGATCGCGGAGATCGTCGCCGCCTACCGCGTCTGCTCGGTGGCCGCCGCCGGGGATGTCCCCGCGTTCCCCGGGGTTCCGGATCTCATCGACGCGCTCGCCGACCGCGGTATCGCAATGGGGATCGCCACCTCGAAGTCGATCGAGGTCGCCGAGCCGGTGCTCCAGGCGCTCGGCCTGCGTGACCGGTTTGCGGTCGTCGAGGGCACCCGCGTCGATGAGCTCGGCGCTGCGAAGGGGACGGTCGTCGCTCGCGCGCTCGCCGGCCTGGACGCACTCGGGGCGCCGCGCCCGGCCGCGCTCGTCGGCGATCGCGCGCACGACGTGGTCGGCGCCCACGCCCACGGGCTGCGGGCGTTCGGGGTGCTCTGGGGCTACGGAGGGCGAGCGGAGCTCGAGGAGGCCGGCGCGGACGCGCTGCTGGCGCGCCCGGCCGATCTGCTCGACCTGGTCTGACCCCGCCGGTGGGGAAAGCGGCGCTAGGGTCCCCCGCAGTGGTCCGCTCGGCCCCCGTCGATGGCGTATCGCTCGCCTACGAGCGCGAGGGCGAGGGGTCCGCGGTCGTCCTTCTGCATGGCTGGCCCGGCGACCGCTCGGACTGGCGCGCCGTCCGCCCGAGGCTCGGCGATGGCCTCGAAGTGATCGTTCCGGACCTCCGCGGGTTCGGTGAGTCCGATCGTCCGCCGGGAGATCCAACCGAGTTGTACGCGGCCCCGGCGCAGGCGCGCAGTGTGATCGGCCTGCTCGACGAGCTCGGCATCGCCGCCGCGGTGTTCGCCGGCTACGACGTCGGCAGTCGCGTCGCCCAGCGTGTGGCGCGCGATGCGCCCGAGCGGGTACGCGCCCTCGTCCTCTCACCCCCGATGCCCGGCGTCGGCCGCCGCGTGCTGGAGCCCGGGGCGCAGCGCGAGTACTGGTACCAGCCGTTCCATCGCCTGGGCCTGCCCGACGAGCTGATCGACGGCCGTCCCGACGCGGTCCGCGCCTACCTGTCCCACTTCTGGTCGCACTGGTCGGGCCCTGACTTCAGGTTGCCCGCCGAGGACCTCGAGCGGCTCGTGGGCGTGTACGGGGCCCCCGGGGCGTTCCTCTCCTCGATCGCGTGGTACCGGGCGGGTTCCGGGACCGTTGCCACCAGCCTGGCCGAGGAGCCGCCGGCGCGTGAGGACCGGCTCGCGATGGACACGACGGTGCTGTGGCCGACCCACGATCCACTGTTCCCGCCGGAATGGGGCGACCGGCTGGAGGAGTTCTATGTTTCGGCGACCGTGCGCCCGCTGGAGGGCGTTGGACACTTCACACCGCTCGAGGCGCCCGAGGAGTTCGCCGCGGCGATCCGTGCCGCCGCTGCGTGAGGCGTGATCCACCGGCTCGACATCCGCTCGGTGACCGGCGAGGAGCTCGACATCGTCGGGCGGCTGCTGCACGACCTCAACCTGGAGGTGGAGGACGAGACGCCGACCCCTCAGGTGCTCGCCGCGCGGGTCGCAGAGCTGCTGGGCGGTGGCGACACGGAGATCGTGCTCGCCGAGGATCCGCCCGGCGGCCTCGCCGTCGTCCGGCTGCGCAAGGCGATCTGGACGCCGCAACTGGAGGCGTCGCTGGTCGAGCTCTATGTCGTCCCCGAACGACGGGGCGGCCGCCTGGAGCGTGAGCTCGTGGAGGCGGCGATGGACGCCGCCCGTGAACACGGCGCGGATTTCATCGAGCTCGCGGTCGGCTCCTCGGACATCCGCGCTCGCGACATCTACGAGGACCTCGGGTTCGACAACCACGAGGTCGGCTCCGACGACGCCTTCGCCCTGCACTACAGCCGCCCACTCTGACCACGATCTGAGACCGACGGCACGCCGGACCGTTGCCACACCTGGCAGGATGCGCCCCGTCGTCGTCACCAAGGAGCGCAATGACCTCACCCACAGCCGCCGTCTCTCGACCCGTCCTCGCCGACGCCCTCCCTGGAGCGCGCGTCCGTGACCTGCTGCTCGTCGTCGCCGGCGCGCTGCTCACCGCTGCCTGCGCGCAGATCTCGATCAAAATCCCAGGCTCGCCGGTGCCGCTCACCGGTCAGACGTTCGCCGTCGTGCTCGTCGGCGCTGGGCTCGGTGCCCGTCGCGGTGGGCTGTCGATGTCGTTGTACGTGGCCCTCGGTCTGTTTGCGCCCGTGTACGCGAGCGGCGCCCACGGCAGCGGGATCCTGTTCGGCTCAAGCGGCGGCTACCTGTTCGGCTTCATCCTCGCCGCCTGGGCGATGGGCCTGATCGCCGAGCGCGGCGGCGACCGGCGCGTGGTGAGCGCCGCGCTGGCGTTCGCAGTCGGGCAGCTGCTCATCTTCGGCGTCGGCGTGCCGTGGTTGAAGGTCGCGACCTCGCAGTCCTGGGGATGGTCGATCCATGAGGGATTCACCATCTTCATCCTCGGCGGCGTGATCAAGGCCGCGCTGGCGGGCGTGCTGATGCCGTCCGCGTGGCGGCTGCTTCGGTCGCTGAAGGGCTGAACGGCGGGCGCCGGGCTGCTCAGTCGAGCAGCTCGTAGGCGCCGAGCGTGAGGAATTCCGGGAGGTCGTCGCCGAGCGCGACGGCCTCCAGCACCTCGCGCGTCTCGCGCGGGCGCCCGCGCTCCCATACCTCGTCACCGACCGCGGCGTGGATCTTGCCGGTCTCCTCGTCGAGCAGCTCGGTGACGAGCTCGCGGGTGACGGTGCGGCCGTCATCCAGCGTTGCGCCGTGGTGGATCCACTGCCAGATCTGGGTCCGCGCGATCTCGGCGGTGGCGGCGTCCTCCATCATGTTGTTGATCGCCGCCGCCCCCCGGCCGCCCAGCCAGAACGAGATGTACTGAAAGCCGACCGACAGGTTGTTGCGCAGCCCCTGTTCGGTGATCTCGCCCTCTGTGGCGGCGACGTTCCTGAGCGGCGCGTCGTCGTAGGGGACGTCGGGGCGCAGCCGATCGATCTGGTTGGGCCGGTCGCCCAGGACCTCGTCGAACTGCTCGGTGGCGGTGGCGACGACGTCGGGGTGGGCCACCCACGTGCCGTCGAACCCGTCGCCGGCTTCGCGCCGCTTGTCGTCGCGGACGGCCGCGATCGCGCGCTGATTGGCCTCGGGGTCCCTGCGGGACGGGATCAGCGCCGCCATGCCGCCCATCGCGAATGTGCCGCGGTCGTGGCAGGTGCGCACCAGCAGCTCGGTGTAGGCGCGCATGAACGGCTGGGTCATCGTCACCGCGGTACGGTCGGGCAGCACGAATTCCGGATCGGCCCGGTTGGTCTTGATCACCGAGAAGATGTAGTCCCAGCGGCCGGCGTTCAGCCCGTAGCTGTGCTCGCGCAGCTCGTAGAGGATCTCCTGCAGCTGGAAGACGGCGGGGAAGGTCTCGATCAGCACCGTCGCGCGGAATGTTCCGGCCGGGATCTGCAGCTCACGCTCGGCGAAGGTGATGACCTCGTTCCAGAGTCGCGCCTCCAGGTGATGCTCGAGCTTGGGCAGGTAGAGGTAGATCCCCTTGTCGCGGGTGTGCAGCCGCGGTCCTGAATGAAACGCGAACAGCCCGAAGTCGACCAGCGCTCCGGAGGCGGTTTCGTCGCCGAAGCGGATGTGGCGCTCGGGCAGGTGCCAGCCACGCGGGCGGACCAACAGCGTCGCCGGATCGTCGACGAGCGCGTAGTGCCGGCCGTCGGACGCGTCATAGGTGATCGTGCCCTCGATCGCGTCGACCAGATTCTGCTGTCCCTCTATCTGCTTGCGCCAGGTCGGCGAGTTGGCATCCTCGAAATCGGCCATGAACCCGCGGGCGCCGGAGTTGAGCGCGTTGATGACCAGCTTGCGGTCCGTCGGCCCGGTGATCTCGACCCGCCGGTCGAGGTAGTCCTCGCGCGGCGGGGCCGTCCGCCACTGCGCGTCGCGGATCTCTTTGGTCTCGGGCAGAAACCCGGTGGGGGCGCCACGGTCGCTGCGGGCGGCGAGCAGCTCGCGCCGGCGAGGATCGAAGCGCGCGTGCAGCTCGGCGAGGAAGTCGACCGCCTCCTCGGACAGGATCGGCTCCAGTGCCGGTGCGTTCAGCGGGGCGATGTCGGCGTTCATGCGGGGGAGTGTGCCCGATCGTCATGGGCTCGGGCGACGAGCCACGTCCAGAACCGGCGCGCCGCCTGTCCGGTCGTGAGCGCGGGGTCGCCGCTCGCGCCCGTGCGCCGCGCGAGCCGCACCGCCCGCAGCTCGCGCGAGAGATCGACCGACGCGAGCTCGCACTCGACGAGCGTGCCCGCCCTGACCTCGTCGGCGATCGCCAGCCGCGACAGCAGCGAGAACCCGCCCGAGGTGATCATCCGCTTCAGCCCTGGATCGCGCGGCGCAGGCGTCATCCCCAGCGCCTGGGCCGGCGCGGTCTCCGAGGCCGCGACGCTGCTGATCACGGTTGCCTTGTCGGCGGTCGGACTCTCGGTCGACCTCAGCGGCCTGCGCCGGGCCGGCCTGCGGCCGCTGGCGCTCGGGGCGGTGCTGTGGGTGACCGTCTCGGTGCTCAGCCTGGGGTGCCAGGCCGTGGGGTTGCTCTGAGCTCGTGTTGTTTCGTGGGGTTCGCGAAATAGCGCGCCCGTCGTCGGCCGTCAAGCAGCGCCGGCACGCTGTTGGTCTGCCGTGTGGGGTGGGTGGCGCTGCTGTGATTGCCGTCGCCGTGTGCGCTACTGGGCAATGAGGTCGGGCCCACTTCGTGTGCACGACCTCGTGCCAAATGGGGGACTCTTTGACGGCCCTGGGGGCCCCGGGAGGGCCGGCGGCGGAACTTTCTGCCCACTCACCGCGGCCGCCGGAGGTGCGTGGGGTGTGTTGCTGTGCTGGCGGTCAGTTCCGCCCTGGCGGGTCTGCGCGGGTCGGTGTGTGGGTGGTATTGCTCGCCGCGGCCGCTGGTCGCGTCGGTGCGGGCGGCGGGCGGCGGGCGGCGGGCGGCGGCCGGACGGCTGAGCGTGGGACGTTGCGGCGTCCCAGCCGCCGTCACACCCCACGCGGTGCCGGCGGACCGACGCGCGGGCAGAAATGACGTCTCAGCTGTCATTTCTGCCCGCGCGTGAGCGACCCCGTCGTGTCAGCAGTGGTCCCCGGTGGGGGGCAGCACTTGTGCGCCCCCATCACTGCAAATACGCGGCGGGGCGACGGCAGTCAAGCAGCGCCACCACCGAACCAGGCAACCCCACAGCGTGCGGGCGCTGCTTGACGGCCGGCGTCACGACGCGCTACCTCGCGAACCCCCGCCTACCCGAGCGGCCGACGGCAGTCAGATCCGCCGCCAATCGCCGCCAATCGACCCCAACCACCCCGGAGGCAACGGAACTGTGAGAATAAGTCACACCAGCTTGTGAATTGATCACAGGCTGATGTAAGGTGCGCCCATGCTGACCTCGGACAGCCGTCGCGACGCGATCCGTGGGCGCCTCGCTGAGCGCGGGGAGGTGGAGATCGCCGGGCTTGCTGCTGAGTTCGAGGTGTCGGAGATGACGATCCGGCGGGACCTCGAGGCGCTGGAGGACCGAGGGGTCGCTCGGCGCGTCCGCGGCGGGGCGATCTCGACCGTCAGCCGCAGCTATGAGCCGCCACTGGCCGCGCGTTCGCAGGAGGCGCGCGAGGCCAAGGCGCTGATTGCGCGTGCGGCGGCGGCGTTCGTCGAATACGGCGAGACCGCGATCCTCGACGTCGGCTCCACCACGCTGGCCCTCGCCCGGGCGCTCCGTGACCGAGGCGGGCTGACGATCCTCACGCCCAGCGTCAACGCGGCGGTCGAGCTGGCGAACGAGCCCACGACCCGGGTGATCCTCACCGGTGGGATCGTCCGGCCGGGCGAGCTGAGCCTGGTCGGCGACCTCGCCGAGGAGACGTTCCGGCGGTTCAACTGCGATGTCCTGTTCCTCGGCGTCGGTGGGATCGACGCCGTCAAGGGGCTCACCGAATACAACCTCGACGACACGCGCGTCAAGCGCGCCGCGCTCGGCGCGGCGGCGCGGTGCGTCGTGCTTGCCGACCGCTCCAAGCTCGATCGCGTGTGCCTGGCCCAGGTCGCCACGCTGGAGGAGATCGACGTCCTCATCACCGACGCCGAGCCCGCGCACCCGGTTCTCGAGGCCGTCCGGGAGGCCGGCGTCGAAGTCGTGTCCGTCTCATCCCACGAGTGGCAGGAGAAAGAATGAGCCACCGTTTCACGGAACTGTTCGGCGAGCGCAAGCCGCTCATCGCGATGGTGCACGTCCCGCCGCTGCCGGGCACGCCGCTCTATGACGCTGCCGCCGGCGTGCAGGGCCTGGTGGACGCCGTCAAGCGCGACCTCGAGTTGCTGCTCGAGGCCGACTTCGACGGCTACATGTTCTGCAACGAGGGCGACCGGCCGTATGAGCTGCATGCGGGTCCGGAGTCCGCCGCGGTGATGGCGCGGGTGGTCACCGAGTGCGCGCCGCGTGACCGGATCTTCGGCGTGGACTTCCTCTGGGACGCCCGCTGCGCGCTTGCGGTCGCCGTTGCGACCGGGGCCTCGTTCATGCGCGAGGTGCTCACGGGCGCGTGGGAATCAGACATGGGCCTCTGGCAGGGCGAGGCGGCGCACGTGTTGCGCGAGCGGCGTCGGCTCGACGCGGAATCGCTGGCGATCATGATGAACATCACGCCGGAGTTCGCGTCGCCGATCGGCCGGCGCAGCCCTGCCGAGGCTGCACGTTCCGCGGTGGTCTCGAGTCTCGCCGACGTGATCCTCGTCTCCGGGCCGATGGCCGGCGCCGAGCCCGACCGCGAGACGCTGGAGTCCGTGCGCGAGGCGGTGCCCGCCGACGTTCCCGTGCTGCTGAACACTGGTGCGCGGGCCGAGACGATCGCCGAGTACCTGACGATCGCCGACGGCTGCGTCGTCGGTTCCGACCTCAAGGTCGACGGCTACACGTGGAACCCGGTCGATCGCGAGCGTGCGCGGCGCTTCGTGGAGAACGCGCGAGAGGTGACCGTCGGGCGATGACCCTGCTGGGCCTCGACATCGGCTCCTCCGGAGTGAAGGGCGCGCGCGTCGATCTGGCCGACGGCTCGATCACGAGTGCGCAGGCCCCCGTCGATCTGCACTCACCTCATCCCGGCTGGGCCGAGGCCGATCCCGACCAGTGGTGGGCGGGCATCTGCTCGGTGACGCGGGATCTCGTCGCCTCGGGTGGACCGATCGAGGCGGTCGCCTGCTCGGGCATGGTCCCCGCGGTGCTCGCGCTGGACGCGAGCGGCCGGCCGCTGCGGCGCGCGATCCTCCAGAACGACGCCCGCGCCGACGCCGAGGTCGAGGAGCTCGCCGAGGAGCTCTCCGATCTCGACCTGGTCGCGCTCACCGGCTCCGCGCTCACCCAGCAGTCGGTGGCACCCACGCTTCGCTGGCTGCGCCGCCATGAGCCGGATCTCTTCAAGGGCACCGCGACGCTTGCGGGCTCCTATGACTGGGTCGCCCGCAGGCTCGGCGCTCGGCCACACGTCGAGCGCAACTGGGCGCTGGAGAGCGGCCTGTTCGATCTGGACGGCCACCCCCTCCAGGAGGTCATCGCGCGCAGCGAGGTCGATCCCGCCCTCCTTCCCGAGGTGGTGGCGCCCGGCGACGTCGTCGGCGAGGTGAGTGCGGCCGCCGCTGCGGACACCGGGCTGCGTGCCGGCACCCCGATCGTCGTCGGCGGCGCCGACCACGTCAGCTCGGCCTACGGCGCCGGGTTGGTCGGCGAGGGCGACTGGCTGGTGAAGCTCGGCGGAGCCGGCGACATCCTCGCGGTGAGCGAGACGCCGCTCATCGACGGCCGTCTCTACCTCGATGCCCACCCGGCAGGCGGCTGGCTGCCCAACGGCTGCATGGCGACCAGTGGCTCACTGGTTCGCTGGCTGGCCGCGGTGTGCGGCGAGGCCGACCTGGAGACGCTCGACGGGGAGGCGACGGCGACACCGCCCGGCGCCGGTGGCGTCGTCTGCCTGCCGTACTTTTTGGGCGAGAAATCACCGTTGCACGATCCGCGACAGCGCGGCGCGTTCGTCGGCCTGCACCTCGGTCACACCCGCGGCCATCTCTACCGCGCGGCCCTTGAGGCAGTGGCCTTCGGCTTTCGCCATCACGTCGAGGTCTTCCGCGAGCTCGGCGTAAGTCTCTCGGCGGCGCGAGTCACCAACGGCGGCAGCCGCTCCACGCTGTGGAAGCAGATCCTGGCCGACGTTCTCGGGACCCCGCTCTCACCGGTGCTCGACCACCCCGGCGCCTCCTTCGGCGCGGCCCTCGCCGCCGGCGTCGGAGTCGGCAGCGCATCCGGCTGGTCGGTCGTCACCGAGCTCGCCCGGCTCGGATCGCCGATCGAGCCGCGGGCCGAATACCGCGACCGCTACGACGAGCTCTACGGCGTCTACCGCGCGCTGGAGCCCGCGCTGCGGCCGATCTCACACCGGCTCGCAGCCGGAGACTGGAGCGAGCGATGAGCGACACGAACGAGTCCGGCGCACCCGTCGCCGTGGTGACCGGCGCCGGCTCGGGTATCGGCCGTGCGATCGCGCGCGAGCTCGGCGGCCGAGGATTCCTCGTCGTCGCCACCGACGTCGACGGCGAGGCAGCCCGTGCAGTCGTCGAGGAGCTCGAGGGTTGGGCCGCGCCGCTCGATGTCACGGACGCACGCGCGGTCGCCGCGCTCGCTGAGGAAGTCGCCGACCGGCAGGGACGGCTGGACCTGTGGGTGTCCAATGCCGGGATCTCGCATATGGCGCCGTTCACCGAGGTGACGCCCGAGGAGCTTGACCGGACCCTCGCGGTCAATCTGCGGGGCGTGTTCGTATGCGGCCAGGCCGCGGCACGGACGATGCGGCGGCTTGGCTCCGGTGGCGCGATCGTCAACCTTGCATCGATGGCCGGCAAGCAGGGCCGCGTTCCGTACCTGTCCGACTACGTCGCCTCGAAGTTCGGCGTCGTCGGCCTCACCCAAGCGATGGCGTTCGAACTGGCCGCCGACTCCATCCGAGTCAACTGCGTGTGCCCGGGTTATGTGGCCACGCCGATGCAGGACCGCGAGCTCGCCTGGGAGGCGGGCCTGCGCGGGATCGCGCCCGAGGACGTCCGCCGGATGTGGATTGCGGACACCCCGATGGGACGGCTCGAGCAGCCCGAGGACGTCGCCCGAGTGGTGGCGTTCCTCGCGGGGCCGGATGCAGCATTCGTCACCGGTGAGGCGGTGGCGGTCAACGGTGGCGCATTCATGGACTGAGTCACAGGTTGGGAAAGGTGGAGAGGATGGCAACTGAAGAGCAGACATCGAGCGGCGTTCCGACGCTGTTCACCCGAAACGCGACCGGACTGGTTCGCGAGCTGAGTGCGTTTGACGCGTTCAACCTCGTGTTCTCGGCCGTGCTCATCCCGGTTGGAATCACGCAGGTGATGGGGTTCGCGCCCCAGTTCTGGCCACACGCGAACATGTTCGTGTCGTTCCTGATCGCGACCCCTCTGGTTGCGTGTTTCGGCGTGGTGTACCTGTACCTCACCGCGCTGATGCCGCGCTCGGGCGGCGACTACGTCTGGGTGTCCCGCATCCTGTCGCCGTTCCTGGGGTTCGTGGTGAACTTCGCGCTCACCTTCGTGTTCCTCACATGGGTCGCGTTCAATTTCACATTCATGCTGTCGATCGTGTTGCCCGCCTTCGGCTACGTGGCCGGCATTCACGGCTCGGCGATCGACTCGCCATCCAAGGGCGAGATGATGATCATCGCGACCTGTCTGACGATTGCGTTCGCGGCGCTGATGATGGTCGGCGTGCGATCCGTGGCGCGCTACATGAAGGTCACATTCGCGATCGTGTGGGTCGGTATGGCGATCTGGCTGGTGCTGATGCTGATCGGCAGCCACGGGTCGTTCGTCAACCATTTCAATCACGGCTCCGGCACGACCTACTCGGCGGTGATCGCGAAAGCCTCGACGCTTGGGTTCCACAACGGCGGCAGCCTCCAGCTCGGAGCCACGGTAGCGGCGATGGTGTACTGCTTCCAGGTGTACACGGGCTTCCAGTGGACCGGGTACTTCGCCGGTGAGATCAAGAACGCCCGCCGCACGGCGGTCACCTCGATCCTCGGCGGCCTCGGCGCCGCGGCAGTCATCTACATGGTGGCTGCGCTGCTCGTGTACAAGTACTACGGGTACAAGTTCTTCGGCTCGATCGTGTACCTCGGCCTGGGCGGCGGGTCGTCCCACTGGACGCTCGGGTTCAGCCCGTACCTGCCGTCGCTGGTGAAGTTCCTGCCGGGCGGGCAGGTGCTCGGCGTGATCGTCGTGCTCTGCTTCCTGATGGCGATCTTCTGGTGGACGCCGACCGGCTTCATGCTCGGCACGCGCAACCTGTTCGCGTGGTCGTTCGACCGGCTGGCACCGGCGCGGCTCACCGACGTCTCCGATCGCTTCCACACGCCGGTGCTCGCCACCGGGGTGGTGGCGCTCGTGGTCGAGCTGCTCAACTACCTGAACATCTACCAGGGCCTCGGAGCGTTCCTGCTCAACATCCTGGTGGTGATGGGACTGGCGTTCATCGTCGTGTCGATCGCGGCCGGGGCGGTGCCCTTCCGTCGCAAGGCGATGCACGCCGAAGCGCCCGGATGGGCGCGGGCAAAGATCGCCGGGATCCCGGTGATCACGCTGGCGGCGATCGTCTCCGGCGTGTCATGGGCGTTCGTCATCTTCGAGGCGCTTCACACCGGGTTCGGCGGCAAGCTGGGCTGGTCGCCGATGATCAAGGTGTTCGTGGCCCCCGCGATCGCGGTCGTCTGGTACGCCGGCGTGTCGATGTACCGCCGCAGCCAGGGGATCTCGCTGGCCAACACATTCAAGGAGATCCCCCCCGAGTGACGCTCGTCGAGGAAGGACCGCGGCTGGTCCAGGTCGCCGCGGCCGGAGGTCTCGTACTGCGGCTGTTCGGCGGAGTGGCGATCTGGCATCGCTCCGCCCCAGCCACACGCGAGACGCTCGGCCGCAGCTATGGGGACCTTGACTACGTGGCCCACCGCAAGGGATCGCGCGACCTGCGCGACCTGCTCGAACAGGAGGGGTACGCGCCCGAGCGGACGTTCAACGCCGCCCACGGGGATCGGCGGCTGATCTACCACGCGCCCGACCAGTCGTTCCACATCGACGTGTTCCTCGACGACTTCGAGATGTCGCACACGCTCGACTTCTCGGGCCGCCTGGAGGTCGAAGAGCCGACGCTCCCGGCGGCCGACCTGTTGCTCGCCAAGCTGCAGGTCGCCGAGATCAACCGCAAGGACCTCACCGACACCGCGATGCTGCTGCTCGACCACGAGCTCGCCGACACCGACGGCGCAGGCATGATCGGCGGGCCTCGGCTCGACGAGACCTGCGGCGGCGACTGGGGTCTGTTCACGACGGTCACCGACAACCTCACGACGCTCGACGAGCTCGTCGCCTCCCTCGAGCTCGGGCCCGAGCGCCTTGAGGTTGTGCTGGCCCGCTCGGCGGCCGTCCGCCGGCGTCTGGAGGACGCGCCCAAGACACGGGCATGGCGGATGCGGGCGAAGGTCGGCCGACGCAAACGCTGGTACGAGGTCCCCGAGGAGGTCCACCGTTGAGCTTCACCGTCTACTACGCGTCTGACATCCACGGGTCCGACCGGCTGTGGCGCAAGTTCGTCAACGCGGGGAAGTTCTACGACGCCGACGTTCTCGTGATGGGCGGCGATATCACCGGCAAGGCGGTCGTGCCGATCGTCCGCGGCGCCGACGGGCTTCGGGCGCCCGAGCTGATCGGCGACCGGGTCGCGCCCGAGAATGAACTCGAGGCCCTCGAGGACCGCATCCGCGACCGCGGCTTCTACCCGTACGTGACCACCGACGAGGAGCTCGCCGCCGCCCACGGCGACGAGCAGAAGGTCGGCGAGCTGTTCGCGCGTGCGATGGCCGACAGTGTCCGCCGCTGGCTCGAGCTGGCCGAGGAGAGGCTGGCCGGCACCGGGATCAAGCTCTACATGATGCTCGGCAACGACGACGAGCCGGCACTGTCGGAGGTCCTCGACGCGTCGCCGCTGGCGGTGACCTGCGAGGACATCACCGTCGAGCTGGCCGAGCAGATCCAGATGCTCTCCTGCGGGATCGCCAACCCGACGCCCTGGGACTCGCCGCGAGAGATGCCCGAGGACCAGCTCGCGGTCCATCTCGAGAACCTGGTCGGCGGGCTCGACGATCCGGCGCGTTCGGTCTTCAACCTCCACGTCCCGCCCAAGGCGACCGCGCTGGACCAGGCGCCCGCGCTCGACGAGACGCTCAAGCCGGTCGTCCGCGGCGGCTCGGTGGTGATGACCGCGGCGGGCTCCCAGGCGGTCCGGGAGCTGATCGAGCGTCATCAACCGCTCGTCGCGCTCCACGGCCACATCCACGAGTCACGCGGGGTGACCAAGATCGGCCGCACCGTCTGCATCAATCCCGGCAGCGAGTACGGCGAGGGCGTCCTGCACGGCGCACTGCTCGTGCTCGACCGCAAGAAGGGGCTGCGCAACCACCAGCTCGTCTCGGGCTGACCGCGGGCTCGGCAGCGGCTGGATCGGAGGGCGCTCGCGGAGTAGAACTTCCGGTCGTGCCCACGCTGCTCGACGTCTCGCCGGCCGATCTTGCCGAGGCGCAGGCGCGCCTGCGTGAGCTGGCTCGGCGGGTCACGTTCCGGCTCGCCACCGCGATCTGGCTGTCGGCGGGCGGGGTCGCGCTCGTCCTCTTCGGGCACCTGCGCCCGGCGGGCGTCGCGCTGCTCGTCGGCGCCGCCGCCGGCCTGGCGATGGCCGGGATCTCCCGCGGCGATCGCCGCCGGTTGCTGGTCGCGCTCGTCGCGCAGGGCTCCAACCTTCCCGAGGTGCATCGGGCGGCCGCGGCGCTGTGCTCCTCGCGCGAACGCGTGCGGCTGGCCCGAAGCCTTCGAATCGCCGCCGGGCACGGAGGCGGAACGTCGGTCACCGCACCGCTGATGGTCGACCCGGCGCGCGCCGCCGACGCGGCCGCACGGCTGCGGCGACTGGCCGATGCGATCGTCGCGCCATCCGTGACGACGGAGCCGGCGGCGCTGGCGCTCTGCCGGCAGATGCTGACCGAGGCGCGGCGGTCGCCACTGTGCAACGCGCGGTTGCCGGAGGCTGAGCTGGAGCGGTTGCTGGCGCGGGTGGAGCGGGGGGTGTTGCCTGGGGTGTTCGCGCGGTAGATGGGCTTCGGCGTCCGGCGGGGCTTTCTCCCACGCGTCGCGGTCGCCGGGGGTGCGTGGGCGGTGTTGTTGTCCTGGCGATCGGTTCTGCCCACACACACCTGCGGCGGTCGGTGCGTGGGTGGTTTTGCTCGCCGTGGAAGCTGGTCGCGCCGGTGGCGCGTGGCGGGCGGCGGGCGGCGGGCGGCGGCCGCGGTTGGGGCGCGGGACACGACGGCGTCCCAGCCGCCGTCACACCCCACGCGCGCCTGGCCGACCGACGCGTGGGGCACCACGGCGTCCCAGCCGCCGCGCCACCCACGCACCGCGCACCCTCGTCGTGTCAGCAGTGGTCCCCCGGTGGGGGGCAGCACTTGTGCGCCCCCATCACTGCCAATAGCGCGGCGGGGCGACGGCAGTCAAGCAGCGCCACCACCGAACCAGGCCAGCCCACAGCGTGTGGGCGCTGCTTGACGGCCGGCGACACGACGCGCTACCTCGCGAACCCTCCGGACGCCAGCAACGCTGACAGCCGACGAGGGCCGTGGAGCAGCTACCAGGTCGGCAGCAGCGAGCTCAGCAAGCCCTGCCGCCCCCGCAGCGCCGACATGAGCAGCGCGCCGGGCTGGGGCGTGAACGAGAGCATCTCGACGCTGGCCGCGGGGACCTTGACGGTGTAGGTGCCCTTGACCGGTGAGACGACGGCGGTTCCGGCGGCGCCTGAGAGCAGGCCGGTGGAGGTCGAGGAGCCGAACGACTGGCCGTTGAGGCTCACGCCGGTGGTGGAGGAGAGGCCGTGGGCGTGGAGGATGGAGATCGAGGCGGGGCCGACGGCGTTGGGCACGCGGACGGTCGTCGACTCACTGGCGGTGGCGCTCTTGTTGACGAGCACGACGTGGGTGGCGCCACTGGTCTCGCGCGTGGCCCAGGCGGCGAGGGTGCTCGGAACGTCGTTGTGGGACTCGAGGATCTGGGAGCCGGGAGGGGCGGCCTGCTCGAACATGATCATCGCGTAGTACTCGGGCTGGACCTGGAAGGTGATCCGGCCGTGGGAGAGGACCGGGTTGAGGATCGCGTTGATCGTGCCGGCCGGATCGTTCATGTTGAGGCCCTGGACGCCGAGCTTGTCCATGCTGAACAGCGTGTTGGTCATCCACAGCGCGGTCGCGAAGGAGTCGCTGACCCCGCGGGTGCCGCCGCAGGTGATGGCGTTCATCTCGTCGACGCGGATGCCCTTGCCGACCGCGTGGGCGGTCTTGACGTAGGGGGTGAGCGCCGCGACGAAGCCGTAGGAGGCGGAGCTGGCGAGGACCTGCGGGATGGTGACGTTGTGCGAGGCGCTGCAGTGCTTGAGCGGGTAGGCGTGGATCGTCACCAGCCCGATCTTGGGCTCGGCCCGCAGGGTCGAGGCGAGCGACTGCAGCCAGCTGCCGATGCCGCTCGTCGGGCCGGCGATGGTCACGCCCTTGGGCAGCGCGTCGGCGAACTGGGCGAACTGGTCTCGGTAGACCGGCAGCGACCAGTTGGCGGGCCGGCCGAGCACACGGGTTCCGTTGGAGGTGTGGTACCAGGCGAAGGCTCGGTAGAGCTCGGGCTCGTTGCCGAGCTCGAGCGCGAGGATGTTGGAGGCGCCGATGCTCTTGATGAACGCCTGGGCCTCGCCGACCGTGTCGGTCTTGTTGGCGGCCTCCAGGTTGAGGCCGAGCAGGAGCTCGCCGTTCATCCCCTTGGCGGTCGCGGCGGCGAGCTTGAGCCAGCTCGGCGTGATCGCGTACGAGTTGCCCGGCGGGCGCTTCTGGCCCTTGATCGGCACCCAGCTCCAGTCCGCGCTCTCGCCGCCGATGCGCAGCACGGGCCGTTGGCCGGGCGCGATGTCCCCCAGCAGGTTGAGGAACGCGGTGCTGACCTTCGACGGGTTGGTGCCGGCAAACTTCAGCAGCGACGGGTATTTGATCGAGATCCCGAGAAACCCGCTGGGCGTGGCTCCGCTGACCGGCGTGCCGGTCACCGAGACGGTTGCCGCGCGCGCGCCGGCGCCACCGAGGCACAGGAGGCCCAAGGTCGTGGCGATGAGCGCGGCAAGCGCACGCCGCGAGAGGGAGGTCTTTGAAAACACGTCGGCCATTCTGCACATCGGAGGGGCGGGACGGGCCAGCAGGCATGCGGCTCAACCAAATGTCAATGGACAAGCCGCGCGGCCCAGTCATGCGACGGCACCCGATGGGAGCCTGGCACCGGCGAAAAGGGTACTAGCGAGCCACGCCGCCTCCAATCGACCGGTGTACTAGGGTCGGCCCGTGCCCGAATGGTTCGACGAACTGGCTGAGCTGCTTCGGATTCCGTCCGTGAGCGCCGACGCCGCCCACCAGCCCGACGTGCGGCGCGCGGGCGAATGGGTGTGCGCGCTGATCCGGGGCGCCGGCGGCGCGGCCGAGCTCGTCGACTTCGACGGCCAGCCGCTCGCGGTCGGCGAGATCCGGGCGAGCACCGCAGCGGAGGCCGCGCGGACCGTGCTCTGCTACGGGCACTTCGATGTGCAGCCACCCGATCCGCTGGAGCTGTGGGAATCCGAGCCGTTCGAGCCCGAGATCCGCGGGGAGTACCTGTACGGCCGCGGCGTAGCGGACGACAAGGGTCAGCTGTATCTGATGCTGGCCGCGGCCCGCGAGCTGGCGGCCGCGGGCACGCTCCCGGTCAACGTGCGGTTCATCTGCGACGGCGAGGAGGAGACCGGCGGTCAGTCCGTGCTCGGCTACCTCGCTCAGGACGACCGTGGAGCCGACGCCGCGGTGATCTTCGACAGCGGCATGATCGCCCGCGACGTCCCCGCCTTCAACATCGCCACGCGCGGTCTCGTCTACCTCCACGTCACGCTGCGCACCGGCGAGCGCGACCTGCACTCCGGCCACTACGGGGGAGCGGCGCTCAACGCCGTGACCGCCCTGTGCGAGCTGCTCGCGTCGGTGACCGCGCGCGACGGCCGCCTGGCCGAGCCGCTGCGCGCCGGCATCATCGCGCCGACAGCCGAGGAGCTCGAGGGCTGGGCGGCGCTGCCGGCCGGCGCCGACGAGCTGTCGCTGGCAGGGGTCGCGCCGAGTGACTCGAGCGCCGCCCACGACTACTACCTGCGCACGTTCGCCGAGCCCGCCCTCGACGTCAACGGCATCGTCGGCGGCTCGCCGACGCTCGAGAAGACGGTGCTGCCGGTCAAAGCCGAAGCCAACGTCTCGATCCGCCTCGCGCCCGGCCAGAACCCGGAGGCGATCGCCGCGGTGTTCACCGAGATGCTCCGCGCCGGGACGCCCGAGGGTGCCTCGCTCGACATCGAGCTCATGTCCCGAGCCGACCCCGGGATCGTCGATCCCGGCTCACGCGCGGTCGCGCTCGGACAGGATGCGTTCGAGCGGGCGCTCGGCACGCGGCCGCTGCTCACCCGCTCCGGGGGCACGCTGCCGATCGTCGCGGCGCTCTCGGGCCACGGGATCCCGACGATCATCACCGGCTTCTCGCTGCCCGACGCGAACATCCACTCGCCGAATGAACGACTGCTCGTGGAGTACGTCGAGCAGGGGATCGCCGCCGCGCGGGCGCTGTTCGAGGACTTCGCCCGCCTCTAGGCCGTCGCGGTCCCGGGCAACGGCTCGCGAAGCCGGAGCTCGAGCCAGGTGGCCAGCCGCTGGTCTGAGTCGTCGAGGTCGATCGGCGCAATCTCCCGGATCCGGCGCAGCCGGTAGCGCAGCGTGTTGGGATGGACGTGCAGCAGGTTCGCGGCCGTCTGGACGTTCTGCTGGGCCTCCAGCCAGGCGAGCAGGCTCGCCGCCAGCCTCGTGCCGCTCCGCTCGTCCTGCGCGATCAGCTCCGCAAGCGCCGGGTGGCGGAGCTCTGGATGCCGGCCGAGCTCGTCGCCGAGGTGGGCGAGCAGGACCGAGCTCTGGACGTCTGAGAGCGTGGCCACGTCGGGTGCGTCGTCGCGCTCTCTGCTGACGCGCAGGATCTGGTCGACCTCGTCGCGCAGCCGCGGGATCGTTCGCGGACCGGAACCCTCCGAGCTCACCGCCGCGCAGATGCGGCCGCCGAGCGTGCGTGAGGCGTCGGCGGTGACCCGGGCGGCGAGCCGCGCAGCGGAGGCGGCCGCCTGAGGCCCGGCAACGAGCACGTAGACCGCTCGCGAGGACGTCGTGACCGGGGCGTCAGGGCGCAGCACGTGACTGACCCGGCCCACCTCGCGCGCGACGTGGGTGATCAGCAGCGCGTCCGCCGCCGCGCCGGACCCGCCCGGTGCCAATCCGACCATCGCCACCCGGTCGCCCGGCCCGAAGCCGAGCCTCGGCCAGGTCGCCTCGGGCACTCCGGTCGACTCCAGCAGGGCGCGCAGCAGCTCGCCCCGGCGGACGCGGTCGAGGTCGACTGCGCTGCGTGCCCGGAGCATGTGGAGCGTCGCCAGCCGCGCCCCGTCGATCAGCGCGCGCTCGGCCTGCGGCGACAGCTCGTCCTGGCCCTCGATCGCCCACAGGGTCCCGAGCGGAAGCGTCCCGGCGCGGAGCGCGACCGCCGCTCGCGGCAGATCCTCGCCCAGCTGCGGGAACCGAACGACCCCCTCGGAGGAGAGGACGCGGCGGTACAACTCCAGGTCGTCGGGGCCCGGCGGCACGCGGCGATCGAGGATGCCCTGGCTGCGCAGCCGGTCGATGCGCTGGCCCGGGATGCTCGAGTAGGCGAGCACGTGCTGGGCGAGGTCCTCGATCGCGACCGAGCCGCCGACGACGGCGGCGATCGCGTTGGCGATCGAGAAGAGCTCGTCGCCCGAGTCATCGGCGCCGTCGCCGCGATCGGCGGACGCTGAGGCGAGCGCCGACGAGAGCAGTGCGTCGAGATGGCGCCAGGCGACCTCGTCGGCCGCGGCCACAACGGCGAGCCTGCCGGCCGCCGCCATTTCAATGAGCGGGCCGAGCGACTGACCGCGCCGTTTGATGACCACACCGGCGAAGCCTGCCGCGGCGGCGCGCTGGATCGAGTCGTGCGCGCGGGGCTCCTCGGGCGCGACCCCCACGAGCAGCAGCAACCCGCCGGGGCTGACGGGCAGTGCGTCACCGGCGTCTTCGATCACGGTTGCGCGCACCGTCACCTCGGCGAGGGGCGGCGGTGAGGCGAGCTCGGCGATCGTCGGACCGACCGTGCGCAGCACGTCGGCGAGCCGAACCCCGCTTGGCGAATCCGACAATGAGATTCGGGAAAGATAGTCGAGAGCGACAACAACGGGCCGCGGCTTGCGTGGGAGGATCCGTCAGGTCCGGACCCGAAGCACCGACGAGGAACCCCACGAAGACTCATGAGCACACACGCCACCGACACGCCCACCGGCCTCCTCGAGCTGTTCCCGCCCGGAACGCAGCGTGACGGTGCCGGCCGGCTCTCGATCGCAGGCTGCGAGGTCCGGGAGGTCGCCGAGCGGCTCGGTACCCCGCTCTACCTCGTCGACGAGAGCGCGCTGCGGGCGCAGGCTCGTCGCTTTCGCCACGCGCTGCAGGCGCGGTGGCCGAACGGGCAGGTCGTGTTCGCCTCCAAGGCGTTCCCCTGCGTCGCCGTCGTCGGCGTGCTCGCCTCCGAGGGGCTGGGCATCGACGTCGCCGGAGGCGGAGAGCTGGCGGTGGCCCTGGCGGCCGGGGTGAAAGGGGCCGACATCGTCATGCACGGCAACGCCAAGACCGAGGCGGAGCTGCGGATGGCCCTGGACGCGGGGGTGGGCACGATCGTCGTCGACAACCACGACGACATCGACCGCCTCGAGGCGCTCGTGACCGGCCGCCAGCACGTGCTCGTGCGTGTGCTGCCCGATGTCGCACCGGACACGCACGCCGCGATCTCGACCGGTGCGGCGGGCTCGAAGTTCGGCCTGCCGCTCGCCGAGGCGCGGCGCGCGATCGCTCGTCTGCGCGCCAGCCGGCGGCTCGTGCTCGACGGAGTCCACGTCCACATCGGCTCCCAGATCCTGCAGACCGAGCCGTTCGCCGAGGCCGTCGCCCGGCTCGGCGAGCTCGGCGAGTTCGACACCTACGACCTCGGCGGCGGCCTCGGCGTGAGCTACACAGGTGACGAGTCACCGCCCGATCCCGACGAGTGGGTGGGAGCCCTCGCCGATGCGGCCAAGCACCACCTCCCTGCGGGAGCGCGGATCCTGATCGAGCCCGGCCGCAGCATGGTGGCGCGCGCCGGGGTGACGGTCTACCGCGTCGTCACGGTCAAGCACGGTGCTCCGACGTTCGTCGCCGTTGACGGCGGGATGGGCGACAACCTCGAGGTCGCGCTCTACGGCCAGCGGTTCGCCGCCACGATCGACGGTCGGACCGGAGCGGGCGACCCCGTCGAGCTCGTCGGCCGCCATTGTGAGTCGGGTGACCGGCTGATCGCCGGGGTGGCGCTGCCCGACCCCGCGCCCGGGGATCTGATCGTCGTCCCGGTCACCGGCGCCTACTGCTTCACGATGGCCAACAACTACAACGGCGCGCTACGGCCGCCGGTCGTCTTCTGCCGGGACGGGGACGCACGCACCGTGGTCCGGCGAGAGACGTACGCGGACCTGCTCGCCCGCAACGTCGCGACGGGATAGGCCCCGCCGCCAGCCCGCCATACGCCCCGGCGGGCTGACTGCACCGCCACGGGTCCATCGACCGCAAGGTCACATCACAGGAGAGGTACTCGAGATGCTGGAAGGCGAAGTGATCACGCCTGCCACGGCGGCCGGCTCGCTGGAGCAGGGCAAGTTGCGCAAGGCGGTCGGCCGCGGCGACACGCTCGTGCTGATGCTGTGCGCGCTCGTCGGATTGGACACGCTCGGCGCGGTCTCCAGCGACGGCGCCCAATCCATCACCTGGCTGGCTGCGCTCGCGCTGTTCTTCTTCGTGCCGTACGCACTGCTCACCGCGGAGCTCGGTTCGGCGTTCCCCGAGGAGGGGGGCCCATACGTGTGGACGAAGCTCGCGTTCGGTCGCCTGACCGGGGCGGTGACCTCGATCTTCTATTGGATCACCAATCCGTTCTGGCTCGGCGGCACGCTGAGCATCACCGCGGTGTCGACGTTCTCGGCGTTCTTCATCGGCCTGCACGGCGCGGGCAAGTACGTGTTCTCGCTCGCGTTCATCTGGATCGCGGTCGCATCGGCGGTGCTGTCGTTCCGCGTCGGTCGCTGGATCCCGATCATCGGCGCCTGGGTCCGCGTCGTCCTGCTCGGCGGTTTCACCCTCACGGTCGTCGCCTATGCGGTCGAGCACGGCGTGCACGGCTTCGGCGCCAGCGCCTTCCGCCCGTCGTATTCGGTGTTCATCCTCGCCGCGCCGGTCCTGTTCTTCTCCTTCCAGGGCTTCGAGCTGCCGAGCACGGCCGGAGGCGAGATGAAGAACCCGCGCCGCGATGTCCCGTTCGCGATCGCGCGCGGGGCGCTCGGGACGGTCCTGATGTACGGGCTGCCGATCCTGGCCATCCTGATCGTGCTTCCGGCGGGCCAGGTCTCGAGCCTGGGTGGCTTCATCGATGCCATGAAGACCGTGTTCACCGTCTACGGCGGCCACGTCGGATCGGGCGGCGCCGCGACGCTTACCGGTGCAGGCCGCGTGCTCGGGGACATCGCCGCCGCGGGCTTCATCTGGGCGCTGCTCTCCAGCGGCTCGAGCTGGATCATGGGCGCCGACCGCACGCAGGCGGTGGCCGGCTACGACGGCGCGGCCCCGCGCGCGCTCGGCATCTTCTCCAAGCGCTTCGGGACGCCGATCGTGGTCAACGTGGCCTCGGGCGTCGTGGCGAGCGTCGTGATGGTGCTGGCGTTCGCGCTCACCAGCGGCAACGCCGGAAAGTACTTCAGCGTCGTGCTGGGGGTGACGATCTCGACCACCGCGATCGCCTACTGCGCGATCTTCCCCGCGCTGATCAAGCTCCGCTACAGCCACCCGGATGTGCGACGGCCGTTCCGGGTCCCGGGCGGACTGACGGGCGTGTGGATCGTCGGTGGCCTGGCGACCGCCTGGGCGGTGTTCGCTGCCGTCATGCTCGTCTGGCCGGGCCTCGGCTCGGCGAATCCGGACGCGAGCCTGCCGACCGGGTTCGCCGGCCAGCGCCTCCAATTCGAGCTCTCCCAGATCCTGCCGCTGCTCGTGATCGTGGGCCTCGGAGTCGTTTTCTACGCGCTCGGCGCGCCGACTCGCGCCGCCCGTGCCGATCAGCCGGACGGCGGCGGGGCAGGCGTCGGCGGTGAGCTCGAGCCTGCGGTGACCGCCTAACGGCAGCGATCCTCCCTGGGATCCTCGCTTCAGGCGGGTGCGTACGCCGCCAGGCCACGGTCGAGTGCCGCGTACGCCTCACCTGACTGGTCGATCATCTCGGCGACGACGACCGACGGATCCTCGCCGGCGGTCAGCCGCTCCATCCCGCACATCAGAAAGGCGACGTTGACCCCGCAGAGCGCTCGAGCGAGGGCCTGGCAGGTCGGGTCCTCCCTGGCCCGGCCCCAGGCGGTGGCGAGCGCCTCGCCGACGCGCCGGGCCTGGCGGCCGAACGAGGACTCGGCGTAGTCGCGCAAGGCCGGGCTGGCGCGCACGATCTCCCAGAACCCGTGCGTTTCCTACCCTTCGGCGAGGATCGCTCCGAGGCGCTCCCAGAATCTCAGCGTGTGAGCGCAAAACCCGGCGACCAGAGCGGCCCCCTCATGAACGCAGGCATCCAGATCCAGGGACTGACCAAGACCTACCGCGGGCCGGGTGGACCGGTGCCCGCAGTCAAGGGAATCGATTTCTCGATCGCGCCAGGGGAGAGCGTCGCGCTACTCGGGCCCAATGGGGCCGGCAAGTCGACGACGATCGACATGCTGCTGGGCCTCGGGGAGCCCGACGGCGGGACGATCACCGTGTTCGGCAAGAGCCCGCGCGACGCCGTCGACGCCGGGCTGGTCGGCGGCATGCTGCAGACGGGGGAGCTGATCCGCGACCTCACGCTGCGCGAGCTGGTCACGGTGATGGCGTCGCTGTACCCCGACCCACTCGACGTCGACGAGGTGATTGAGCTCACCGGCCTGCGGGACGCGGCCGGGCAGCGCACGCAGAAGCTCTCCGGCGGTCAGACCCAGCGGGTCCGCTTCGCGATGGCGCTCGTCGCCAACCCCGTCCTGCTCGTGCTCGACGAGCCGACCGTGGCGATGGACGTGGAGGGGCGGCGTGACTTCTGGACGACGATGCGCGAATACGCCTCGCGCGGCAAGACGGTGCTGTTCGCCACCCACTACCTGGAAGAGGCCGACGCCAACGCCGATCGCGCGGTGATGATGGCCCACGGCCGGATCGTCGCCGACGGCTCGACCACCGAGATCAAGGCACGGATCGGCCACCGCACGATCCGCACCACCCTGCCCTCCATCGATCGCGAGCAGCTGGCCGCACTCGACGGGGTGGCGAGCGCTGAGCGCCACGGCGAGTCGGTGATACTGCGCTGCTCGGACTCCGATCAGGCGATCCGCGCGCTGCTGCAGCGCTACCCGGCCGCCCGTGACATCGAGATCACCGGCGCGGCGCTGGAGGATGCGTTCATCGAGCTGACCAGCGATCCTGCCCAACCGGACGACCGTCTGGAGGTGGCGGGATGACCGGTGCGCTCTATCTCCGGTACGAGTTGGTGCGGGCGTTCCGCAACCGGCGGTTCTTCTTCTTCTCCCTCGGCTTCCCGCTGATCCTGTACTTCGTCATCGCCGGGCCCCAGAGCAGTCAGTCGGACTTCGCCGGCAGCGGCGTGTCGGCGGCGCTCTTCTACATGGCGGGGCTGCTCTCGTTCGGGACGATGAGCTCGATGATCTCGACTGGCGCGCGCATCGCCGGCGAGCGCCAGGCGGGCTGGACCCGGCAGCTGCGCACGACGCCGCTGTCACCACGGTCCTACTTCCGCGCCAAGGTCCTCACCGCGTACGCGATGGCCTGCATGACGATCGCCGCGCTCTACATCTCCGGCGTGGTGCTCGGAGTGAGCCTGTCGGCGAGCGATTGGCTGGAGATGACCGGGCTGGTCCTGGTCGGCCTGCTGCCGTTCGCCGCACTCGGGATCGCGCTGGGGCATCTGCTCACCGTTGACTCGATCGGCCCCGCGATGGGCGGCCTGACCGCGCTGCTGGCACTGGTCGGCGGCGTCTGGTTCCCGGTCACGCACGGGTTCCTGCACGACCTCGGCCAGTGCCTGCCCTCCTACTGGCTGGCGCGCGCCGGACACGTCGGCGCCGGTGGCGCGCCCTGGGGAACGACCGGCTGGCTGGTGATGGCCGGGTGGACCGTGGTCCTGGCCACCGCCGCGGTCCTTGCGTACCGGCGAGACACCGGCCGGGTGTAGCCCGCCGGTCCCGAGATCGCGCCGCTAATTCAACTTTTGAGGTTGATTTAGTACGTTCTTGACCGCTGGGCGGAGAGCGCGCCATTCGGGTGGGGGCTCTCCGCCCGGCGTGACGGCCTCAATGGTGCAGCCGGCGGGCCCAGGAGAAGACGTTCTTGTCGGTGCGGAGGTGCATGAAGGTCTCCGTCTCACGGACGCCGTCCACCGCGCGGATGCCGCCGTTGATGACGTCGACCAGCTCGGTCTCGTCCTCGCAGACCACCTCGCACATGAGGTCGAATGAGCCCGCGACGAGCACGACGTACTCGACCGCGTCGTGCTCGGTCAGCCGCGCGGCGACCTGACGAGCGTCGCCGGCCACACGGATGCCCACCGTCGCCACCACTCCCCGCCCGAGCGCCACCGGATCGGTCACCGCGACGATTCGCATCACGCCGGACTCGCGCAGGCGATTGATCCGCTGTCGCGTGGCCGCCTCGGAGAGCCCGACGACCTCCCCGACCTCGCCGTAGGAACGGCGTCCGTCCTCCTGGAGGACGGTGATGATCGCCTCGTCGGTGGCGTCGAGTTGTCCGTCCTGTCGCGCGGGGGTCATCGGCTCCTACAACGGAAGTAGTTGCAAACTAGATATGCCACAACTATATTCGTCCTCCGCATGGGTTCCAAGCCTGAGGAGAGTCGCATGGCGTCCACTCTATCGACGCATACCGCCCCGCCGGCGGCGCCGCCCGGCGGCCCGCCGCCCACCGCCGGATCGCCGGGCGCAGCTCTGCCCGCCATCGCCGGACCCGGTCTGCGTGCCGGAGCGATCGGCTTCGTCTCGAACGTCGCCATCGGCGTCGCGTCGACTGCGCCGGCCTACTCGCTGGCGGCCACGCTCGGCCTGCTCGTCGCGGTCACCGGAGTCGGTGTGCATGCGCCCGCGGTGCTGCTCGTCTCGTTCGTCCCGATGTTCTGCATCTCGGTCGCGTACCGCGCGCTCAACCGGATCGACCCGGACTGCGGAACGACGTTCGCCTGGGTGACGCGAGCGCTCGGTCCGCGTCCAGGCTGGGTGAGCGGTTTCGCGGTGTTCGGCGCCGACGTGATCGTGATGGCGACGCTCTCCGAGATCGCCGGCAAGTATCTGTTCCTGTTTGTCGGCTGGCAGGCGGCGGCCCGTTCGACGCTCGCCCTCGCCATCGCCGCCGTCGCGTTCATCGCGGTGATGACCTGGGTCGCCTATCGAGGAGTGGAGCTCAGCGCGCGGCTGCAGCAGGCGCTGCTCGCGCTGGAGCTCGTGATCCTGGTCGCGTTCGCCATCGTCGCGCTCGTGAAGGTGTACAGCGGACATCAGGCCGGCTCGGTGGCCCCATCGCTTTCGTGGCTGAACCCGTTCGCGCTCTCGCCGGGCGCGCTCGTCGACGGCATCCTGCTCGGGGTGTTCGTCTACTGGGGCTGGGACGCGTGCGTGACCGTCAACGAGGAGTCACAGGACTCCGCGACCGCACCCGGCAGGGCCGCGGTGCTCTCGACGCTCATCCTGCTCGTCATCTTCGCGCTCGTCTCGACCGCCGGGCAGGCCACCGCCGGACCCGCGTTCCTGAGCGCGCATTCCGGTGATGTGCTCGATGCGCTCGGCGTCAAGGTGTTCGGCGCCCCGTTCGACAAGCTGCTCGTGCTCGTCGTGCTGACCTCGACGGCTGCCTCGACGCAGACGACGATCATGCCGACGGCGCGGACGCTGCTGTCGATGGGGCGCTGGGGGGCCCTGCCGCCCGCGTTCGCGCGGATCCACCCCCGGTTCGCCACGCCCTCGGTGGCGACGCTCGCCATGGGTGGCGTGTCGGCGGTCTGGACGGTGGCGCTGCTGCTCGCCGACCCCGCGCAGAGCGTGCTCGGCGACTCGATCACCGCGATCGGGTTCCTGATCGCCTTCTACTACGGGCTCACCGGGCTCGCCGCGGTGGTGATCTACCGCCGGCGGCTGCTCGACTCTGTCGGACGGTTGATCGGCGACGGGATCGTCCCGCTCGCGGGCTTCTTGATGCTGGCAGCGATCTTCGCCGAGGCGTTCACGCACTACTCGCGCCACGAGATCGACGGCCAGCTCGTCAACTACGCCCCGCCGGTGGCCGGGATCGAGGTGCCGATCCTGATCGGGATCGGCTCGCTCCTGCTCGGGGCGGTGCTCTCGCTCGGGCTCGCGCCGACGATGCGACCGTACTTCAGCCGTGGCCGGCAGGTAGTCGATGCGAATGGAGGGCTGGCCGATGCTTGACCCCCAGCGGCGGTGGCGCCACGTCGGCGAGAAGCCCGACTACGCGGGGCTGGCCAGCTTCTGCGGCGTCCCGTACACCGAGGATCCCGACGATCTCGCCGGCGCGGACGTCGCGATCGTCGGCGCGCCGATCGACGAGCTCGTCTGTGAGCGGCCCGGCACCCGTCTCGGCCCGCGGGCGATCCGCGCGGCGAGCGCGATCCCGGGCGCGCACCTGGAGGCAGGGATCGATCCGTTCGAGCAGCTGCGGGTGATCGACTACGGCGACGCCGCGGTGCTGCCGGCGGCTCCCCAGCGCTCGCATGCGGCGGTCGAGGCGACCGTCGGAGAGGTGCTCGCCGCAGGAGCGATCCCGGTCGTCCTCGGCGGTGACCATTCGATCGCGCTGCCTGACGTCCGCGCCTGCGCAGCCGTCCACGGACCGGTCGGGCTCATCCACTTCGACGCTCACACCGACACCGGACGCGAGTGCTTCGGCGTGGCGCTCTCGCACGGCACCGCGATGTTCGAGCTGGTGCGCGACGGGGCGGTGGACCCCGAGCGCTATGTGCAGATCGGGCTGCGCGGCTACTGGCCGGGCCCGGAGGTATTCGCCTGGCAGCGCGAACAGGGCATCCAGTCGATCTTCATGCACGATGTCGCCGACCTGGGGATCGCCGCGGTGATCGAGCGGGCGGCGGAGGCGGTCGGCGCCGGCCCGGTCGTGATCAGCGTCGACGTCGACGTGCTCGACCCGGCGTTCGCGCCCGGGACCGGGACGCCCGAGCCGGGTGGCATGACCTCACTGGAGCTGCTGCGCGCCTGCCGACAGCTGGCCGAGCGTGTCGAGGTCGTCGGCGCTGAGGTGGTCGAGGTCTGCCCCACCGACCTTGGGGCGGCCGACATCACCGCCCTGGTCGCCTCGCGGGTGGTTCAGGAGCTGCTGACCGGGGTCGCGCTGCGCGGGAGCAGCGGGCCGTGGTCGAGCGCCGGCAGCACGTGCCGGGCGAACAGATCGCCCTCGGCGAGGTGGGGATAGCCCGACAGGATGAACGCCTCCAGGCCGAGCTGTCGATAGGCGCGGAGCTTGGCGAGCACCTGATCGGGGTCGCCGACGATGGCGGCTCCCGCACCGGACCGCGCGCGGCCGACCCCGGTCCACAGGTGGGGTTCGATGAACCCATCGTCGCCCGCCGAGGCCTGGCGCATCTCGGCCTGGCGAGCGTTCCCACGGGATGTCGTATCCAGCGAGCGCGCGCGGATCACCTCGCCGGCGTCGCCGGCGAGCTTGGAGACGAGCCGCCGTGCGGCGTCGCGGGCCTCCTGCTCGGTATCCCGGACGATCACGTGAGCCCGATAGCCGAAGCGCAGCTCGCGCCCGTGACGGGCCGCCCGCGCGCGGACGTCGGCGATCGTCTCGGCGATCCCGTCAAGCGTGTCGGGCCACATCAGGAACACGTCGGCGGCCCGCGCCGCGACCTCCTTGGCGTTCTCGGAGAGGCCGCCGAAGTACAACGGCGGGCAACCGCCCTGAGTCCGAGTGCGAGGCGGGTCGAGCTCGAGGTCGTAGAAGTCACCGTGATGAGAGAGGCGCTCGCCGTCGAGCAGCGTGCGCAGCACGTGCATGATCTCCAGCGTGCGCGCGTAACGGGGAGCGGACTCGAGCGGCGCGCCGGGCAGATCGGAGGAGATGATGTTGATCGTCAGCCGGCCGCCGAGGATCTGGTCGATCGTCGCCAGCTGGCGCGCGAGCTGCGGCGGCCACATCTCGCCCATCCGCACCGCGAGCAGCAGCTGAATCCGCCGCAACAGCGGAGCGATGCCCGCGGCGAACGCCACCGAGTCGATTCCCATCGTGTAGCCGGACGGCAGCAACAGGTTGTCGTAGCCGCCGGACTCGGCGGCGAGCGCGATGTCCCGGCAGTGCGCCCAGCTGGACTGCAGCGCCGGATCGGCGACCCCGAGGAACTCATAGTCGTCGTCGCAGAGCGCGGCGAACCAGGAGATCTCGAACTCGCTCATGGCGCTCAGCCGCCGAGCGCGCTGAAGAACTTCGCGATGATCGGCCCGTCGACCGGCCCGCCATCGGCCCCGCCGGTGTCCTGGGTGACGATCGCGAACGCGATGTCCCCGTGATAGCCCATCAGCCAACCGTCGATCTTCAGCGACGCCTCGGGGCCGGTCCCGTACTCCGCGGTTCCGGTCTTGGCGTACGTGCCGGATGGCAGACCGGTCCCGGCGGCGGTCCCGCTCTCCACGACCCCGAGCATCATCGGCCGCAGCCCGTCGACGACCGCGGCAGGAAGCTTCGTGGTGTGGGTGGAGCGGTCGGCCGCGGTGCCCTGCACGAGCGTCGGGGCGCGCGCGACGCCGGTGTCGATCGCAGCCGCCACGGTCGCCATCCCCAGAGCGGAGAACGTGATGTTGCCCTGTCCGATCGCGTCGGCGGCGAACTGCGTCTGGCTCGTCGTCTTCAGCACGTTGGCGTAGAACGCGGGGAGGCCGAGGTGAGGACTGCCCTGCAGGCCGTACAGGCCGGCCGCGCTCGGCAGGTCGGGGGAGGAGAGGTGCTGGGTGACCAGGCCGATGAACGCGGTGTTGCACGACTCGATGAACGCCTGGGTGATCGTCGGGGTCGGCGCTTCGTTGCCGGCATTGTGGAACGACTCACCGTCGATGGTGATCGTCGAGGGGCAGCTCGCCGGCGAGCCCGGGCCGAGCCCCTTGCGGAACAGTGCAGTCGAGTCGATCACCTTGAATGTCGAGCCGGGCGGATAGGCGCCCTGGAGAGCCGTGTCGTAGGTCGTCACCGGGTCTGAGACGATCGCCAGCACGCGTCCGGTGGACGCCTGGACGGCGACCATCGAGACGTTGGGCCGGCCGGAGGTCGCCAGTGCGGCCTCCGCCGCCCGCTGGACGCGAGGGTCGATCGACGTGTGCACGGCGCGGCCAGGGTGGCCGTGGTAGGTGGCCAGCCGCGCGATCGGGTTGCCGCCGGAGTCGTCGACATTGATCTGGATCGTCGGGGTGCCGGCCAGCGTGCGCTCCTGGCTCTGCTCGATACCGGTCTGGCCCACGTCGCTCTCGGCGTCGTAGGGGGAACCGAGCTTCTTGAGCTCCGCGGCCGAGATCGGGCCGACGGTCCCTACGACGTGGGCGGCGAGCTGGTTGGTGATGGCGCCCGTCCGGGTGTTGGTGACGAATGAGGTGCCAGGCACCTGGTAGACGTTCTCGGAGGTGTGCTGCGCCTTGAGGGCCTCGAAGCGCGCCATCGATACCGCGAAGACCGGCTCGAGGTCCTGGGGGTGCGCGCGGCCCCGGGCGATCGCCTGGGTGACCTCTGCATCGCTCGCCCCGGCGGCGAGCAGGTCGGTCTTTACGGCGGCGTAGTCCTTGATGCGGCTGCCGACGATCCCGATCGTGACCTCGGTCCCAGAGCGGGTGAGCGGCGCTCCGCCGGCGCCGAGAATCGGAGCCCGTGCCGGCCAGTTGCGGCTCACCCCGATCGTCTCGCCCGCGTGCAGTTGCGGGTCGATCGTCTCCGGCGACCAGACGATCCTCCACGCCCGGTGGCGCAGGACCATGTGGACCGTGCTGGTCGTCGACCAGGAGCCGATCTGGGGCAGCGTGTAATGGGCGGCGACGGCGGCCGTCGCCGACTCGGGACGCTTGCCCGTGCGCTTCACCGTCTGGATCGGGCCGGCGTCGAACGTCGCACCGTGAACGCCAAGCGCCGTGAAGACCTGGGCGTTCGCGGTGCTGAAGTCCGCGGGAGGGTCGGCGACGACTCCGCGCATCGCCGACCAGTCGCCGTGACTCCATGCGGTCAGGAAGGTATGAAGCGTCGGGCCGGGCTTGGGCGGGGCGGAGCCTCCACATCCGCTGAGCAGCGGGCCGCTCGCCCCGAGCACGCACGTGAGGACCAGGGCCGGCACGGAGCCGGGCAGCCGCTTGCGCCGACGCCACCTCACGCGCCGGAGAATAACCCCCGCTTGCACTTCCTACGGTAATTAGGTATTTTCCTAATCCCCTTAGGTTCCAAGTATCAGGAGATGCCCATGAAATCGATCGCCGTCACCGACACCGTCATCAGGCTCGGCCTCAACGGCTTTGTCAACGCCTATCTCGTCCGTGAGGACGACGGCTTCACGCTCGTCGACACCACGCTGGCCAAGCATGGATCTGACGTCATCGCAGCCGCACGGGCCGCGGGCGGAGAGATCCGCCGGGTCGCGCTCACCCACGGCCACGGCGACCACGTCGGGTCGCTCGACGAACTGCATGACACGCTCGGGGCCGACGTCCCGGTGTCGATGGGCGAGCTCGACGTCCGCATCCACGCCGGCGAGAAGGTGACCGACCGCAAGCCGACCGGCAGCTGGCCCAAGGTGCGCACGACACCGGACGTCCGTCTGAAGGGTGGCGATCGCGTCGGCTCGCTCGAGGTGGTCGAGAGCCCGGGTCACACCCCGGGCCACGTCGCGTTCCTCGACCCGCGCAGCGGTGTGCTGATCGCCGGCGACGTGTTCAGCACGCTGGGCGGCGTCGCGGTGGCCAGTCATCCCTACTGGCGCTTCCCGCTCCCGGGAATGGTCACGTTCGACAAACCGCAGAATCTTCGCTCGGCACGCGCGCTGCGAGCACTGGACCCGGGCGTGCTCGTCGTCGGCCACGGCCGGGAAGTGCGCTCGCCCGCCGCCGCGATGGACGCGGCGATCGCCCGCGCAGAGCGCAGGCTCGGCACGGCTGCCCGCTGATGGGCCGCGCCGGCCTGGATTCCGAGGTCGTGGTGCGCACCGCTGCCGAGATCGCCGACGCCGACGGCCTTGACCGGTTGACGCTTGCGGCGGTCGCCCATCGGCTCGGGGTCCGGCCGCCGTCGCTGTACGCCCATGTCGCCGGCTTGGCGGACCTCCGCGTGCGCCTGGCGATCGACGCGTGCCACGACCTGCGCGACGCGCTCGCCCGCGCGGCGCTCGGCCGGGCGGGTGGCGATGCGCTCCGGGCTGTCGCTGACGCGTACCGCGCATGGGCGCTCGCGCATCCCGGCCGTTACGCGACGATCGCCCACGACTTCGCCGACGACCCGGAGGCCGCGGCCGCCGCGGCCGCCGTGGTGGAGGTCGTGTTCGCGGTGATGCGCGGCTATGGGCTGGAGGGCGAAGCTGCCGTCCACGGCGTTCGCGCGGTCCGCTCTGCGATGCACGGGTTCATCACGCTGGAGGAGCGCGGCGGGTTCCGGATGGAGGTCGATCTGGAGCAGACCTGGGAGCGGATGATCACGATGCTCGACCGGGGCCTGCGTGCCGGAGGCTGACGCGAACCATGTAGTCGGGAGCGACGAGGATCATCACATGAGAACGCTTCGAGCCCGATCGAAGCATCCATGTGGCGGCGCCCTCGGGGTCACGCCCGCGTCACCGGCGCTCCACCCGGCTCCGGTGCCGTGGCCGTCCGCGGTCGCAGCCCGATCCCGCCGCCGATTCCGGCGATCACCAGCAACCCGGAGCCGATGCCGGCGGCGATGTGGAACGCCCGTTCGGAGGCATGTCGCGAGGCGTGGCGTGCGAGCGCGCGATCCGGAGCGGGGACGGCCCGGAGGTCGATCGCCGCGAACGTCCGGTGCTCGGCGGCGAGCACCGCTGCGTCGCTGGAGTGGGGCAGCCGGTCACCGATGGTGGTCCGCAGCGTCGCCGCGTACTGGGCGGCGACGATCGCTCCGACCCCGGCTACGGCGATGAGCCCGGCGGTCCGCGCGATCGCGTTGTTCACAGCCGAGGCGATGCCCGCGCTGGAGTCCGGGACCTCACCGAGCACGGTCGCGGTGAGCGGCGAGACCGTGAGCGACAGGCCGAGGCCGAACACGAGCATCGCCGGGAGGACGTCTGCGGGCAGCGAGACCGAGGCGCCATAGCGCAGCATCAACGCGAACCCGGCGGCGACGACGAACGGGCCGACGGTGAGGAACGGACGCGGCCCGAACCGGTCCGCCAGCCTGCCGACTCGCGAGGACAGCAGAAACATCACGCCGGTCGGCACCAGGCCCGTCGAGCCCGCCTTCAACGCGCTCCAGCCCGCCACCTGCTGCAGGTAGATCGACTGAAAGAACGTGAGCAGGCTCAGCCCGCCATACATCGCCAGCGTCTGCGCGTTGGCGACCGAGAAGCCGCGATGGGAGAACAGCGCGAGCGGCAGCATCGGATGGCGGGCGCGGGATTCGAAGACGACGAACGCGGCGAACAGCAGGACGCCGGCGGTGAGCGAGCCCCAGATTCCCGGGCTCCCCCATCCGAGCACCGGCTGCTCGATCAGCGCGAACGAGATCCCGGCCAGTCCGGCCGCAGCCAGAATCGCGCCTGCCCAGTCGATCCTCGGCTCCACGTGTTCCTCGCCGCGCGCATGCCCCGCGGGCACGGCGACCCGTCCGAGCGCGATCGCGACGATCACGAGCGGAGGGTTGATGGCGAAGATCCAGCGCCAGGAGGCGACATCGATGATCTGTCCGGCGAGCAGCGGTCCGACGAGGATGCCGACGCCGCTCCAGGCGGTCCAGCGACCGATTGCGCCGCCCCGGACGTCAGGCGGGAAGACCGCGACGATGATCGCGAGCGCCGCGGGTGTGAGCAGGGCGCCGGCGACGCCCTGCAATGCGCGAGCCGCAATCAGGACGCCGATCGACGGCGCCACTGCACACAGCATCGAGACGATGCCGAACCCGGCGACCCCGAAGGTGAACACGCGGCGCTCGCCGAGTCGGTCGGTGAGTGACCCGGCGAGCAGGATGAGCGCGCCGAGCGTGAGCAGATATCCGTTGGCGACCCACTGCTGGGCGGCGAATCCGCCGCCGAGGTCGCGCCGGATCGCCGGCAGCGCGACGTTCACCGCGAACGCGTCGATGGTGACGATGGTCGAAGCGAGGATCGCGCCGACGAGCGCGAGCCTCTGCTCCCGGGTCACCGCTCGCCGTGCAGTGGGAAGCGCGCGCGGAAGATCGTGCCCGTCGGGTGCTCGGTGCGCGATTCGACGGTGAGGCTGCCGTGGTGGCGGTCGACGATGATCCGCCGCGCGCTGTCGAGCCCGAGACCGGTGCCCTTGCCGACGTCCTTGGTGGTGAAGAACGGGTCGAAGACCCGCCGGCGCACCGCCTCGGGGATGCCCGGACCGTCGTCGCCGATGTCGACCTCCGCACATTCACCGTCGAGCCGGGTGGTGATCGTGATCGTGCCGCTGTCGCCGAGGGCGTCGATCGCGTTGTCGAGCAGGTTCGTCCACACCTGGTTGAGCTCGGAGCTGAACACCCGGGCCGGGGGCAGCGTCTCGTCGTAGTCGCGGACGACCTCGATCGTGGTGTGCTTGAGCTTGTGCTTGAGCAACGTCAGCGTCGTCTCCAAGCCCTCGCGCAGGTCGACCTCGGTGAGCTCTCCAGGACGGGCGTAGGCGTAGCGCTTGATCGCGATCACCAGGTCGCTCATCCGCTTGGTCGAATCGGCCAGTTCGGCCGCGAGCTGATTGGCGGCGAGCGTCGCGCCGATCCAGCGCACCACCGGGACCGTGAGCGGGCCCGCGACGTCGCCGACCTCCCGGAGGTAGTCGGGCTCGATCCCGCTGGCGGCGAACGTTCCGGCGAGATCCCAGGGACTTGGCGCACCGAGATCCGCAAGCACGTCACCGAGCTCGTCCTCGCGGTCGGCGGTCTCCAGGCTCGACAGCGCCGTCCGCGCCCTGCAGCGCTCAACAGCGCCCTGCTGGAGCGCGACCAGCCGGCTGGCCTCCTCGCGCTCGACGCCCGACTCGACGAACATGCCGACCGTCTCCGACAGCACCATCAGTGCCTCGGCAAGCTCCGCCGCGGCCCGCTGCGCGGCCGACGCCGGGTTGTTGAGCTCGTGCGCGAGGCCGGCCGCCATCGTGCCCAGCGACTCCAGGCGATCGTGCTGCTGCTGTCGCTGGCTGACCATGGCGAGCATCGGCTTCATCTGGCCGATCACCCGCAGGAACACCGTGCGCTCCTCGCGCACGAGGTCCAGGAACGGCTCCGGCGCGAAGCTCGCGTAGCGAACCTCGGTGGCCGCGCGCAGCGCGATCGGGGCCGGCTGGCCGAGCATGGTCGGGACGGCGCCGATCCAGGTGGGCGCGTACTGGCTGCCCTGGATCGCCTCGATCTCCCCGTCAAGCGCCAGCATCTCCAGGCGACCGTCGAGGAGCAACACCACTCCGTCATGGCTCGTGCGCTCGCGGATCCGTTCGCCGCGAGCGCAGGTGTGGATCGTGGCCAGCGCGGCCCAACGGCCCAGGTCGGCGTCGTCGAGGTCGTCGAACAGGTCGATGGGGCGCAGATCCACTGCGGTCGCGGCGATCGTGTCGGTCGAGGTGCTCATCTCATCCGTCGGCGAGGTACTGGTGGATCAGCGAGACGGCCATCGAGCCCTCCCCGACGGCGCTTGCCACGCGCTTGATCGAGCGGGCACGCACGTCGCCGGCGACGAACACGCCGGGCACGCTCGTCTCCAGGGTGTGCGGCGGGCGGCTGAGCGGCCAGCCCTGCTCGCGTGCGTCGAGCCCGGCCAGGATGAACCCCCTCTCGTCGCGGGCGATCACCCCGTCCAGCCAGTCGGTTCGCGGCGCGGCGCCGATGAACACGAAGCAGGCGTCGACCTGCTCGGTCGTCTCGGTGCCGTCCGCCCCGCGGATGACGAGCCGGGCGAGGTGGCCGTCCTCGCCCTCGGCGGCGATTGCCTCCGAACGCGTGCGGACCTCGATGTTGGGGGTCTGCTCGATCTGCTCGATGAGGTAGTGCGACATCGACTTCGCCAGTGAGTCGGCTCGCACGAGCATCGATACCCGCTGGGCGAAGTTGGCGAAGTACATGGCCGCCTGGCCGGCGGAGTTGGCGCCGCCGATCACCACCACATGCTGGTCGGCGCACGCACGCGCCTCGGTCATCGCCGCCCCGTAATAGACGCCCGCGCCGGTGAGGTCGGCGAACCCCGGCGCCTGCATCATCCGGTAGGAGACGCCGGAGGAGATGATCACGCTGTTGGCCGACAGCTGTGCACCGCCCGTGAGCTCGACGATCCGCCCCGCTCCCTCGACGCGCAGAGCGGTCACCTTGGAGACGGTGAGCAGTTCGGCCCCGAGCCGGCGCGCCTGGGTCGTGGCCCGCCGCGCGAGGTCTGAGCCCGACAACCCCGACGGGAACCCGAGGTAGTTCTCGATGCGGCTCGATTGGCCGGCCTGCCCACCGGGCGCCTCGGACTCGACCATCACCGTGCGCAACCCCTCCGACGCGCCGTAGACGGCCGCCGCCAGCCCGGCGGGGCCTCCGCCGACGATCACGAGGTCGTAGTGGTCGGTGGACGGCGCGACCGAGACGCCGAGACGCCGCGCGAGATCCGAGACCGATGGCTGCTTGAGCGCAGTGCCGTCCTCCAGCACGACAACCGGCAGGCAGTCCTCCTCCATCCCACAGGCGGCGAGCAGCTCCCGAGCCTCCCGGTCGCCCTCGATGTCGAGCCAGCGGCCGGGCACGCGGTTGCGCGCGATGAAGTCGCGAAGATCGTGGGTCGGCGCGCTGAACCGGTGGCCGAGGATCCGGACGCCGCCGCGCTGGTGCAGCTCCGCCTTGCCCTCCCAGATCTCCAACAGGTCGCCGACCACCGGGTAGAGCCCCTCCTCGGGCGGATCCCAGGGCTTGAGCAGGTAGTAGTCGAGCCCCGCCTCGTTGATCGCCGCGATCGCCGCCGCGGTATCGGAATAGGCGGTGAGCAGCGCCCGTCGGGCGTCCGGGTAGATCGCGCGTGCGCGGGTGAGGAAATCGGTTCCGCTCATCGCCGGCATTCGCTGGTCGGAGACGATCAGCGCGACGTGGTCGCCGCGCCGGCGGAGCTCCTCGAGCAACTGGAGGGCGTCGGCGCCCGAGCCCGCGCGCATGACGCGGTAGCGCTCGCCGAACTTGCGGCGCAGGTCCCGCGCGACCGCGGCGAGCACGGCGGGCTCGTCATCGACGCACAGGATCGCCGCCAGACGGGTCGGCCGCTCGGCGTGGGGTCCCTGGGCGGCGGAATCGCCGGCCTCGGTGCGCGTCTCGGGTTCGGTCTCTGTCGACACAGCTCTCAGCTCTCAGCTCAGCATGGGGGAGGGCGGGATGGTCGTCTCGCCTTCGATACCGGAGATGACCATCATCACCTCGTCCTCATAGCACCAACTCCACGTCTCGCCCGGTTCCAGTGAGCGGATCAGGGGATGGTCCGAGGCTTGCGCGTGGGCGGTGGCGTGGCGGCCGGGCGAGTCGTCGCAGCAGCCGACGTGCCCGCACTCCAGGCAGATCCTGAGATGGAGCCAGACGCCCCCGGTGCGCAGGCACTCCTCGCAGCCATCGACGCTGACCGGAAGCTCGGTCACCTCGATCGTGTCGAGGTGGGTGCAGGAGGAGGTCATGTGGCCAGCATGACAAAGCCGTCAAGCGCGGTCAGCCGCTGCCGCTGGACTGCAGGCGATAGGCCCACGCGAGCGTCTCGGCGACCGCCCGCCAGAGCGGCTCGGGAACCTCGGCGCCGAGCTCGAGTCCGGCGAGCGCCTGCACGAGCGCGGGGTCCTCACGGACTGGGACGCCGGCGGCTCGCGCGGCCTCGACGATCGTCTCGGCGATGTGACCGGCGCCGGTCGCGGTGAGCCTCGGCGCCCGCGCCCCCGGCTCATAGTGGAGCGCGGCGGCCCGACGGCGGCCGGGTGGGGAGGGCGGCGCCGGATCGCGCTCAGGCATACAGGTCCAACGGCCGGCGGCGGGCGGTGACGGTCACGGACGCCGGCCGCTCGCAGACCCGGGCGAGTGCGTCGCGCAGCTCGCCCGCCTGCGCCTGTGCCTGGGCGAGCGCCGGGCCGGGGTCGGTGGCGATCGCCGCGCGGACGGACGCCGGGTCCAGACCGAAGCGCAGCTCGAGCGGCCCGAGCCCGGGCAGATCGAGCTGCAGGCCGAGGGTGTGACCTCCCCGGCTTCCGCCGCCGCCGGTCTCGCCCTCCTCGCCTCCGTCCTCGAGCACCCTGAGCATGGCGCCGCCCGGAAGCTGGATCGGCGCGGCGAGCGGCGTCTGCAGCGGGGGGGCGGCCGGCTCGTGCATGGAGGCGGCCGGCTCATGCATGGCGGCGAGCAGGACGCGTTCGGCGGTCACCTCGCGCACGACCAGCCGCACGCTCTGGCCGGCGGCCATCTCCTTCGGAAGCTCGGCCTCGAGCAGGTAGCCCGCGATCGCGAGCCTGCCGCCGGCGCCCTGATCTGCGTCGACGACCCGCGCCATCATGGCTCGCCCGGGGGTGAGCGAGAGCCCGGGCAGCAGCACGTCTCGGACGAGCGCGAGGTCCAGCGCGAGGACGGACACGGTGGCCGCTAGATCTGTTCGTCGGCGGCCGCGAGCGCCAGCAAGGTGCGGTGGGCGACCGAGCGTCCGGCGATCACGCAGGTGTGTCCGTCCCGGCGCCAGGTGAGGATCTGGGCACCGTCGCTGGAGGCGAACACGTAGCGGATGCCGGTCGGTCCGCGGACCGTGGACCCCGGTGGCATGATCAGCGGGGCGCCGGAGACGATCGAGTACCCGACCCGCGTGCCGGCCACCGAGTAGAAGACGGTCGTCACGTGGCGGCCCTGGAGCGTGTCGCGGCGCACGCCGCTCGCCCGCCAGGCCGTGAACTGCACGTAGGACGGGAACGGGATCGAGCTGGCCCCCGTCGGCCGGACCGACAGCACGTCGCGATCGGTCGGGCTGACCGTGGGCGCCGGCCCGGTCGCCGGAGCGAGCGCCAGCCGCGCGGTGCTCCCGACGCTGGGTGCCGTCTGCCCGTGCAGGGCCACCGAGACGACGGCGATCAGCACCACGGCAACTGCCACGATCCCCAGCGACGCGCGGGGGCGCCAGAACGCCGTCTGGCGGCGGTCGGCGGCGCTCTGCTGACGCCCCTCGTACCGTCCAGGACGGCGCCGGGTGGCGTCGGTCAGGCCGGCGACCGAGGCGCGCAGTGACGCCGGCGCCGCCATCTCGCCGGTCGCCTGGACGAGCGCGACAGCCCGCTGCTGTTGGCGCAGCCGGGTCTGGAGCTCGGGCGAGCCCGCCACCTGGGCCTGGAGCGACTCGCGTTCGGACGCGGGCAGCGAACCGTCGGCCAGCCGCGTAAGCTCGGCCTCGCCGGGGCGGATCTCGTCGTTTTCGTCGTTGTGATCGGTCATCAAGGCTCCATGGCGCGCACGGGTTCCATCACGCAAGACTCCGATTGGGGGAGGTTCCTTCCCGTGAATCGCTGAACTGGTCGGCGATCCGTTTGCGCGCCCGGTACAGCCGGGTGGTGATCGTCGCCTCGCGCGCATCGAGGATACGGGCGGCCTCCCCATAGGAGAGGCCGACGATGTCGACGGCGACGATTGCCAGGCGGAAGTCCTCGGGCAGCGCACTGATCGCCCTCAGGACCTCCGCGGTCTCGGCGAGGCGCTCGGGTGCCGGTGCCCGAGGATCGGCGGGCTCGCGATCCTCCGGCATCGCGGTCGTCCGCGGACGGCGCGATTGGGTGCGCAGCCGCGAGCTGAACGTGTTGCGCAGGGCCTGCAGCAGGTAGCTGCGCTCGTCGCCGCGGATCAGCCGCGGGCGCTGAAGCACCCGCGCGAACGTGTCCTGCACGAGGTCCTCGGCGTCCTCGCGCGAACCGCACATCGCCCACGCCGCGCGGTACATCGCGTCGAGATGGTCACCGAGAACCTGCGGGTCGAGCCGTCGCACGCCAGCCCAATCCTACGCCGGGAAGGATCTGGAATGGGCGGGGTCTTTGGCTTCGAAGCGCCCATTCAACGATCAAGGAGCCATCCCGATGCCCCAACTCGCCAAACGTCTGCCGCTGCTGGCCGCCGGCGGGCTCGCCCTACTGGCGGCGATCTTCGTCGCCGTCGTGCTCGCCTCCTCGTCGTCCGCGCGCACACCTCGCGCACCGATGGCATCGGCGTCGAGCGCCACCACCACCATCCGCACCCGCCACACGCGCATCGGCACGATCCTGGTCAGCCCGAGTGGCGACACGCTCTACGCCTTCAGCCGTGACAGCCGCAATCACGACGCATGTGACGCGATCCGCGGATGCCTGAGGGCGTGGCCGATCATGGCCGTCCACGGAACGCTCCAGGCGGGCTCGGGCGTCAACCACTCGCTGCTGGGATCGATCCGCGTCGGCTCGGTGCGGCAGGTCACCTACGCCGGCCACCCGCTGTACGGCTGGGTCGGCAACTCTGGACCGGGCGACGTCTCCTACGTCAACGCCAACTCGTCCGGCGGCCGCTGGCCGGCCGTCAGCCCGAGCGGTGATCTCGTGCGCTGACCGAGTCTCCGAGGACTCCGGCGACCATCATCTGCGCCAACGGCTCGACGATCCCCTGCGGGTCGTCGAGCCCGAGTGCGCCGCCGACGAGCGCCAGGTGGAGCACGCGCTCATAACCCCACATCAGGCACGCGGCCAGCGCCTCGGCGTCGGCGCCGGCGGGAGCGGCCCCCGTGGCGCGCGCCCGCTCGATCACTCCCGCCACCGGCGCGCTGAACGCCGCGATCACCTCAAACCACAGCGTCTGGAGCTCCGGGTCGTGCGGCCACTCCTCGCTGGCGGTGCGCAGCAGAGCACCGTGCTCGGTGGCCAGGCCGACCCACCGCTCCAGGCTCACCCGGATGGCGCGCTCTGGATCGCGCCCGGCTTCGATGAGGAACGGATCGACGGCGACGGCAAGCTCATCGACCACGCGCCGGAGGCATGCCGCGAGCACCGCCGAGCGCGACGTGAAGTGGGCGTAGAAGCTCGTCCGGGACACGCCGGCGACGTCGAGGATGTCGTTCACCGCCAGCTCGCCGAACGAGCGCTCTCGCAGGAGTTGCTCGGTCGCGGCGAGGATGGCGGCGTCCGCCGGCTGGGTGCGGCTCGTCGACGGTGGCATCGAGGCGAGGCTAACCCACGTGCCGCTTGAACCGAACACACTGTCAACCCGTCGGCGGGTGAGCTACCGTCGGCCGGGATGCGGCGCACGTCATTCGAACCAGAGCACATCGACTACCGCGAGTCGGTCCGGCGCTTCATCGCCGAGGAGATCGCTCCCCATCACGAGCGCTGGGAGCGCGACGGGATCGTGCCGCGCGAGCTGTTCTCGCGCGCAGCCGAGAAGGGGATGCTTGCCATGCAGGTGCCGGAGCAGTACGGCGGCATCGGCGTGGAGGACTTCCGCTTCAACCAGATCCTCGCCGAGGAGGTCGGCGCGACCGGAATCGCCGGCTCCGGGCTCGGAATCACGCTCCACACCGACATCTGCCTGCCCTACTTCCTGCATTTCTGCAACGAGGAGCAGCGCGGGCGCTGGTTGCCGGGGATCGCCGACGGGTCGCTGATCACTGCGCTCGGGATGACCGAACCGGGCATCGGATCCGATCTCGCCTCCATGCGCACGACTGCGATCGCCTCCGGCGACGAGACCGAATACGTCGTCAACGGCTCCAAGACGTTCATCACCAACGGCATCAACGCCGACCTGGTCATCCTGGCCGCGAAGACCGACCCGTCGCAGCGCCACAAGGGGATCTCGCTGCTGATCGTCGAGGCCGGGATGGAGGGGTTCTCGCGCGGGCGCAACCTCGAGAAGGTGGGGATGCACTCGCAGGACACCGCCGAGCTGTTCCTCGAGGACGTCCGGGTGCCGGCCGAGAACGTGCTCGGCGAGGTCGGCCAGGGCTTTCGCTACATGACCTCGAACCTCGCGCAGGAGCGGCTGTCGATCGCGATCGCCGCGGTCGGTGCCGCCCGCGGCGCGCTTGATCAGACGCTGGTCTACGTCAAGGAGCGCACCGCGTTCGGCCAGCCGGTCGGCGCCTTCCAGCATTCGCGCTTCGCGCTGGCCGAGATGGCGACCGAGATCTCGCTGGCCACCACGTTCTGCGACCAGGCGGTGCTCGCCCTGAACGCGGGGGAACTGACCGCGGAGGACGCCGCGATGGCGAAGTGGTGGTCGACCGAGTTGCAGGGGCGTGTGATCGACCGCTGCGTGCAGCTGCACGGCGGCTACGGCTACATGCTCGAGTACCCCATCGCCCGTGCGTTCGTCGACGCGCGCGTGACACGTATCTACGGCGGGACGACCGAGATCATGAAGGAGATCGTCGGCCGCTCGCTCGGCGTGTGAGCGCAGCGGGCGCGACCGGGGGGCGTCGCGGGCGCCGTCCCAAGACCCACGCAGCCGTTCTGGCGGCGACGATCGAGCTGCTGGAGACCGTCCCGCTGGCTGAGCTCTCGGTCGCGCAGATCCTCGAGGCGGCGGACGTCGGGCGCACCAGCTTCTACGAGCATTTCTCCTCCAAGGACGATGTCGTCGTCAAGCTCCTGCGTGGGGTGAGCACCGACATCGCCGAGGAGATCGAGCCGATGTTCACGCGCGGTGAGCGCACCCCGGAGGAGGCGTTCCGCGAGGGCCTGACCCGGCTCATCCGGATGTGGGAGCGCTACGCGCCGCTGATGGTCACCGGAAGCGTGGAATGGCCCGGGATCGCCGAGTTGCGACGGCTGTGGCTGCGCATCCATGCCGACCTCACCCGCCGGATAGCGGCGGTGATCACCGACGACCGGCAGAGCGGCCTGGCGCCCCCCGGCGCGGAGCCCGAGGCTCTCGCCGCAGCGCTCGTCTGGTCGACCGAGCGGGCACTGCTCGTCTCACGCACCGGCGGCGTTCCGGCGCTCCCCGGACCCGAGTCGCTCGTCGAGCCGCTCACCCAGCTGTACGTGCGCTCGATCTATGGGCGAGGCCGCGCTTAAGCAGGTCGCCGGCCGCTCATGTCGAACCAATCCCCGGGCTCGGCCTCCCTTTGGGGGTTGTCCTGATGGATAGTGCGGATTGTCACCGAACGGGTTACGATGCCCGCCTTGCTTCATTCGATTTCACCCTGGGGAGGGTTGTATGACGGAACTTGCCACCCCCGCATCACAGGCCGATCTCAATAGCGACGGTCTCGAGCGCGGGGTCGGTTTCCTTGGCCTGTTGTGGGCCTCGGAGACCTCGATCATCGGGTCGGGTTGGTTGTTCGGGGCGCTGGGGGCGGCCACGCTCGCGGGCCCCTCGGCGATCCTCGGCTGGATCCTCGGATCGATCATCATCCTGGTCCTGGCCCTCGTGCATGCGGAGCTCGCCGGTCTGTTCCCGGTCTCCGGCGGCACGAGCCGCTTCCCGCATTACGCGTTCGGCTCCTTCGCCGGCGCGACGTTCGGGTGGGCCTCGTACCTGCAGGCGGCGACGGTTGCCCCGATCGAGGTGCTGGCGGCGATCCAGTATCTGTCGACGGCGCACTGGGCCCGCAACTTCTTCCACTTCACCGCGGCGGCCGGCGGTGCCGGAGGCACCCTGCACGGCGTCGGCTACCTGGCGGCCGCGATCATGCTGGCGTTCTTCGTCGTCGTCAACATCGTCGGCATCCGCATGTTCGCGCGGATCAACAACGCGATCACCAGCTGGAAGGTGCTGATCCCGGTGATCACCATCTTCGTGCTGCTGATCGGCCACTTCCACAGCGCCAACTTCGGCCACGCGGGCGGTGGCTTCTTCGTCCACGGCTCGGCCGTGAAGATCCATCCTGCTCACGCTGCCGGCCGGGATCATCTTCTCGCTGCTCGGCTTCGAGCAGGCGGTCCAGCTCGGCGGCGAGGCGAAGAACCCGGAGAAGGATCTGGCGCGCGCGGTGATCCTGTCGATGCTCATCGGCGGCGCCGTCTACATCCTGATCCAGCTCGCGTTCCTGGGAGCGATGCCCACCAGCGTCCTGAAGTCCAACGGCGGCTGGACGGGTCTGGCGACGAGCACGAGCTCGGTGTCCAACCAGCTTCACGCCGGGGCCGTTCTTCACGCTGGCGTCGATCGCCGGCATCTCCTGGCTGGCCACCGTGCTGCGTATCGATGCCGTCGTCTCGCCGGGCGGAACCGGGTTGATGTACGAGACCTCCTCCGCGCGTCTGTCGTTCGGCCTCAGCCGCAACGGCTTTGTGCCGCCGGCGTTCGAGCGGGTCAACAGTCGAGCGCGTCCCGGTGTTCGGCGTGATCGTCGCCACCCTGGTCGGCGTGCTGTTCCTGCTGCCGTTCCCGAGCTGGGCGAAGCTGGTCAACATCGTGACCAGCGCGTCGGTGTTCATGTACGCGGGAGCCCCGGTCGCGCTGGGCGCGCTGCGCAAGCAGAAGCCGGAACTGCCGCGCACGCTACCGACTGCCGGCCGCGCATCTGCTCGTCGCCGTTGGCGTTCGCCGGCGCCGGCTGGGTCATCCTGTTCACCGGGCTGGCAGAACGTCAGCACGCTGATCGTGGCCCTGCTGCTCGGCTACCTGCTGATCTGGATCTCGTACGCGACCAAGGCCAACCCCAAGGCCCCGTCGATGGACTGGCAGGCGGCGCCGTGGATCATCACCTGGATCATCGGCATGGCGCTGATCGACTACTTCAGCGACTTCGGCGCCGGTGGCATCATCGGCGGCATCGGGTTCTTCAAGAACGTCCTGGCCAAGGGCGGCAACGACGACCTCGGGCTGTGCGGGCTCCATCATCGCCTCCGGTGTGTTCAGCTTGATCATCTACTACCTGGGCGGTGGCGAGCCGTCTACCGCAGGAGAAGGTGGACGAGTACGTGCGAGACGTTTATCCTCCGCCGGTCGCTGAGTAGCCGCAGGCTTCGCGCCCGAAGGAGAGAGGCAACGAGACCCGCCCGCCCCCGTTGGCCGGCGGGTCTTCTTGCGTCCGGGGCCGGCTGGGCGTCCCGGCCCCCGTGGGCCGCGGCGTCCCGGTAGGCTGCGCGCGTGACCGCGCCCCGCCTCTGGTCCTGGCACCTCTCGCCCTTCGCCGGCAAGGTCCGGATCGCCGCCGCGGTCACCGGCACCGAGCTTGACCTGATCGAGATCGACCCGGTGGCCCGCCCGCCTCAGCTGCGAGCGCTCAACCCGGCCGGGCGGGTCCCGGTCCTGGAGGTGAACGGCGCGGTCGTGCGTGAATCGAGCGCGATCTGCGACTGGCTGGAGGATGTCCGGGCCGGTCCGTCACTGTGGCCCGAGGATCTTCAGCGGCGCGCCGTCGCTCGCGGCCTGATGCGGTGGCTCGACGACGAGCTGACCGCTCCGTTCTTCCTCTCATTCCGCAAGCAGGCGCTGGGCCCCGACGACGGCGACCCGCCGGACATCGTCGACCGGCTGCGGGCACGCCTGATGCGGCGCTGGCCGAAGCTGGAGGACGAGCTGGCCCGCGGCGGCAGCCCGTGGCTGGCGGGTGTCGCCGAGCCCTCGTTGGCGGACCTCTCCGGGATGCCGCTGGCGGTTCGCGTCCCGCAGTGGGGCCCACAGCTGGCTCCGCCTTCCGAGCTCACCCGCGTGAACGCCTGGCTCGACGCGCTGCGCGACCACCCCGCCGTCGGTGAGGTCAAGCGGCGCGGCCGGCCCGCCGCCGAGCTCTGAAGCGCCCGCGCCGCCCCTCGCGCGTGGGGCCGTGATCATCGCGGGCCGGCGGCGGGGCCGGGGAAGTCCCGGAGCGTGCGCATCGCCGGCGCGAAAGTGAAGAGACCGGAGGCCGCTATCCCGGCGCAGAGGATCCACATGGCGTCCCTCACTCCGAGTGCTCCGCCGAGGACGCCCGCGGTGAGTGCCCCGGCGGGCATCATCGAGTACCCGACCGTGCTCAGGCACGACCCGACGCGGCCGAGCATCTCCCCCGGCACGTGGCTCTGGACGAACCCGTTGGTGAGCACGTTGGAGAGGACGACGCTCCCGTCGACGATGAACAGGCCGCCGGTCCACAGCGCGAGGCCGGCCCCGGGGCTTGTCAGGGGAAGCAGCAGTGCAAAAGGCGCCCCGAAGCGGATGGCCGTCCGGGCCGCGCCGGCGGTTCCCAACCGTCCTGCCACCCGGCGCGAGAGCAGCGCGCCGAACACGCCGCCGAGGCTGACGGTGGCGAACACAGCCCCGACGGCGCCGGGCGAGATCCCCACCGTGCGGACCAGGAACACGACCTCGAGCGCGTTCATTCCGGTGAGGAAGAAGTTGGCGCTGGCTCCAAACACGAGCATCAACCGCAGCAACGGGTCGGCGAGCACGAACCGCATTCCCTCGCGGATCTCGTCGACCAGGCGCGAGCTCTCCTCCGCCGGCGAGGCCCGAGTGGTCTCTCGGGTCCTGATCGCGATCAGACACGCGAACGAGACCGCGAAGCTCACCGCGTCGGCGAGCAGTCCGGACGCCGCGCCGGCCAGCTGAGCGACTGCGCCACCGAGACCCGGGCCGCCGACCTGGGCGGCAGACGAGCTCCCGGTGAGCTTGGCGTTGGCCTCGGTGAGGTCGGACGCATCGACGATCGAAGGCAGGTAGGCGCCGTAGGCGGTCTTGAAGAACACGGCGCTGCCACCGGCCACCAGCGCGGCGCAGAGCAGCTGCGCGACGGTGAGCACGCCCAACCAGGCGGCGATCGGCACGCTTACGAGCGCGAGAAGCGACAGCGCGTCGCAGGTGAGCATCACCGCCCTGCGCGGCAGCCGGTCGACCCAGCCGCCCGCCGGCAGGCCGAGGAACAGCCACGGCAGCCAGGTGCCGGCGGTGAGGGCGGTGACGAGGAACGCGCTCGCGTGCAACCGCTCAACCGCGACGAGCGGTAGCGCCACCCCGGTGATCGCGGTCCCGACCTGGCTGGTCGTCTCGCCGATCCAGAAGACGCGAAAGTCGTGGTGGTGCCAGAGGCCGCCACGCTTGCGCGGCGCGGTCGCCGTCATGTGGCCGGGCGAACGGAGGTGCTGAAGAAGACGCGCGCGTGGCGGGCGCCGGCCGGGCGCAGCGCCGGATCGCCGGATCGCTCGCTGTAGCGCAGCAGCAGAGCCATCATCTCCTCCTTGATCGCCGAGAGCTCCGCGGCGGTGACCCACATCGTGGAGCCACCGGTGGCGCTCGCTCCGGCCCACTCCTCGGGCTCGTTGGCGTGCTGCCTGGAGCGCACCTTCATCTGCTCGAACTCGTGCTCCAGGAACGCCTCTACCGCGGCCTGCGACGCGAGCTGATCCTCCGGGTCAGGACTCGGGGCGCTCAGGTCCTGGGTCTGTTCGATCTCTCGCCACGGGCGGTCGCGCCCGGAGACCTCGGGAACGCGCTCCAGATAGCCGTACTTGCCCAGGATCCCCAGGTGGTAGGCGCAGCTGGCCACGCTCTCGCCGAGCAGCTGGGAGCACCGGGTCGCGGTCGCCTCCCCCTCGCTGCTGATGACGTTGAGCAGCTTCCAGCGCAGTGGGTGGGCGAGAGCGCGGAGGCGCTGGGCGGAGGTGGCGGTGGGAGTCTCGGTCTCGAGCACGCGGATCATGATACCTTGATCATGGTCTCTTTATCAAGAGATCTTGATAAGGACGCGCGATGGATGCGTCCGCCCCACCCGGGCGGGTGTCCGGCGTGAAGCGGGGCATCTGACGTCACTCCTGGTTGCGTCAGATGCCCAGCTCACGTGGGGGCGGAACGTTTCGCGCACATGACGCACCCGCGCAGGCTGTGTGGGTGATCCGGTGCGCCTCACGGAGAAGAACCCCCAACCTGACGCGCAGACCTGTCGCGCGTGGGTGATCAGTGCCGCCCCGAACAGTCGCAGTTGGCGCGAGGTCGTGCACACGAAGTGGGCTCGACCTCACTGCCGATGGCATGACGGGGCGACGGCAGTCAAGCAGCGCCACCCACCCCACACGGAAGCCAGGGAACTGCGGGCGCTGCTTGACGGCCGGCGTCACGGCATGCCACATCGCGGACGCCACGCACCACCACACCCCACGACGCCCGCGGCGCACCAGGGCCGCACCACCAACCAAACCCACCCAACCACCAACGCCAACCCCCCACCCGCGGGCGCCCCACCCGCGCGCCCGCGCCTCAGAACCAGGCCAGCTCAGGCCCCGACGAGTACCTCGTCGTCGGAGTAGATCTCCCCGCGCTCGGCTTTCTCCACCAGCGACGCCGGCGGCTCGAAGCGCTCGCCGTACTTCACGGCGAGCTCGCGCGCGCGGGCGACGAACCCGGGCAGGCCGCCGTCGTATCCGTTGATGTACTGGAGCACGCCGCCTGACCAGGCCGGGAAGCCGATCCCGAAGATCGAGCCGATGTTGGCGTCCGCGACGGACTCGATCACACCCTCGTCGAGACACCGGACGGTCTCGATCGACTCGATGAACATCATCCGTTCCTCGAGGTCGCGCAGCGACAGCGACGAGGGGTCTTCGACCGGCGGGAAGGCGTCGCGCAGGCCCGGCCACAGGCCGACGCGCTTGCCCTCGTCCGAGTACGCGTAGAACCCCTTGCCCTCCAGGCGGCCGGGACGCTCGAACTCGTCGAGCATCCGGTCGATGACGGTCGTGGCTGGGTTCTCGTCGAAGCCCGATCCGGTCTCCGCGGCGTCCTCGGCGGCCTTGCGGATCTTGCGCATCAGCTTCATGTTGAGCTCATCGGAGAGCTGCAGCACCGGCGCGGGATAGCCGGCCTGCGAGGAGGCCTGCTCGATCGTCGGGGCGGGGACACCCTCGGTGAGCATCGCGATCCCCTCGTTGATGAACGTCCCGATCACGCGGCTGGTGAAGAACCCGCGGCTGTCGTTGACGACGATCGGCGTCTTCCTGATCAGCTTGGCGAGGTCCAGCGCGCGGTAGACCGCCTCGTCGCTGGTCTCCTCGCCGCGGATGATCTCCAGCAGCGGCATCTTGTCCACGGGCGAGAAGAAATGCAGCCCGATGAAGTCGGCCGGCCGGCTGACGTTGCCCGCCAGGCCGGTGATCGGCAGTGTCGACGTGTTCGAGCCCAGCAGCGCGTCAGGCGAAAGGTGGGGCTCGATCTCCGCCATCACCTGCTTCTTCACCGACGGATCCTCGAACACCGCCTCGATCACGATCTCGGCGCCCGCGGCAGCCGCCGGGTCAGTCGTCGGGGTGATCCGATCCAGCAGCGCGTCGCCGTCCTCCTGGGACTGGCGACCGCGCTCGACGGCCTTGGCGACGAGCTTCTCCGAGTAGGCCTTTCCCCGGTCGGCTGCGTCCTGGCTGACGTCCTTCAACACCACCTCGACCCCGGCCTTCGCCGACACGTAGGCGATCGCGGCGCCCATCATCCCGGCACCGAGGACGACCATCTTGTTGGGCGCGAAGCGCTCCAGATCGTCGGGGCGCCCACGCGACCCGGTCGCCCGCTGCAGGTCGAAGAAGAACGCCTGGATCATGTTCTTGGCGACCTGGCCGGTGACCAGATCGACGAAGTAGCGCCCCTCGATCTCCGAGGCGTTGTCGAAGTCGACCTGCGCGCCCTCCACGGCCGCAGCCATGATGTGGTGGGGCGCGGGGTAGTTGGCGCCCTTGAGCTGCTTGCGGAGGTTCGCCGGGAACGCCGGCAGGTTCATCGCGAGCTTGGGCGAGGACGGCGTACCGCCAGGGATCTTGTAGCCCTTCTGATCCCAAGGCTGGCCGGCGAACTCCTCGGGGTCCTGCGCGGCGATCCACTTCTTCGCCGCCGGCACGAGCTCGTCGGGCGTGGCCACGATCTCGTCGATCAGGCCGAACTCCAGCGCCTTGCCGGGCCGTAGCTCCTGGCCCTGGAGCAGCAGTCCCATCAGCGCGTTGACGATGCCGAACATCCGGACCGTGCGCGTGACGCCCCCGGCGCCGGGGAGCAGGCCGAGCTTGACCTCCGGGAAGCCGAGCTTGACCTTCGGGTCGTCGACGGCGATGCGGTGATGGCAGGCGAGGCAGATCTCAAGCCCACCGCCGAGCGCGGCGCCGTTGATGGCGGCGACGACCGGCACGCCGAGCGTCTCGATCCGCCGCAGCACCGCCTTGTTCTCCCGCACGAAGCGCGCGACCTCCTCGGCATCCTCGGGGCGCGCCCGCTTGAGGTCGTTGAGGTCGCCGCCGGCGAAGAACGTCTTCTTCGCGGAGGTGAACACGACCCCCGTGACGGAGTCCTTCTCCGCCTCCAGTCGATCGGCGGTCGCCCGGATCGACTCGCCGTAGGCGGCGTTCATGGTGTTCGCCGACTGGTTGGGGTCGTCGAGGGTGAGGGTGACGACGCCGTCGGCGTCCTTGTCCCAGCGGATCGTGGTGCTCTCGCTCATGTGGTCTCTCTCGTTGCTTGGAATCTCGTGGACGGCGCGAGCTTCAGACGCGCTCGACGACGGTCGCGATGCCCATGCCGCCGCCGATGCACAGCGTGGCCAGGCCGTAGCGGCCGCCGGTGCGCTCGAGCTCGTCGACGAGCGTGCCCAGGATGATCGCGCCGGTCGCGCCGAGCGGGTGCCCCATCGCGATCGCGCCGCCGTTGACGTTGACCTTCTCCATGTCGGCGCCCATGTCCTTGACGAACCGCAGCACGACCGCGGCGAACGCCTCGTTCATCTCGATCAGGTCGATGTCGTCGATCGTCAGCCCCGCCTTGGCCAGCGCCTTCTTGGACGCGGGCGCCGGGCCGGTGAGCATGATCGTCGGCTCCGCGCCGGTCACCGCGGTGGCGAGGATCCGGGCGCGGGCGCGCAGCCCGAGCTCGGCGCCGGTCTGCTCGTTGCCGATCGCGATCAGCGAGGCGCCGTCCACGATCCCCGACGAGTTGCCCGGGGTGTGGACGTGGTCGATCTTCTCCACCCAGTGGTACTTCTGCAGCGCCACCGCGTCGAAGCCGCCCATGTCACCGATACCGGCGAACGAGGGCTTGAGCCCGGCGAGCGTCTCCTGCGTGGTGCCGGGGCGGATGAACTCGTCGTGGTCGAGGACCACCTGGTCGTTGATGTCGAGCACGGGCACGACCGAGCCGGAGAATCGGCCCTCGGCCTGGGCGGTCGAGGCGCGCTCCTGTGAGCGCACCGCGTAGGCGTCGACGTCGTCGCGCGTGAATCCTTCGATCGTCGCGATCAGGTCGGCACTGATCCCCTGGGGCACGAACGACGCGTCATACGCGGTCTCCGGATCCATCGCCCAGGCGCCGCCGTCAGAGCCCATCGGCACGCGGCTCATCGACTCCACGCCGCCGGCGAGCACGAGGTCCTCCCAACCGGAGGCGACCTTCTGTGCGGCCATGTTGACCGCCTCCAGGCCCGACGCGCAGAAGCGGTTGAGCTGTACTCCGGCGACCGAGTCCGGCAGCCCGGCCTTGAGCGCCGCGGCGCGTGCGATGTCGCCGCCCTGGTCGCCGATCGGCGTCACGCAGCCGAGCACCATGTCATCGACGCGCGCCGGATCGAAGTCCGGATTGCGGCTGAGCAGCTCGTGGACCAGCGTGACCACGAGGTCGATCGGCTTGGTCGCGTGCAGCGAGCCATTGACCTTGCCCCGGCCGCGCGGGGTGCGGAGGGCGTCGAAGATGAGCGGTTCGGTCGCTGGCATGAGGTCTCCTCGGGACGCTACTGGACACTGTGTTCAGAAAAACGGTTGGCGCCAATGGTACTCCGCGGGTCGAGACCCGGATCAGATCCCCTCCCACCACCCACGGCCGCCCACTAATCTGCGGCGCGTGAGCACAGCGGAGCTGTCGGGACGGACCGCCTGGGCGCGCAACCTCGAGGCGCCCCTGCGCGACTTCCTGCGCACCGAGACCGGATCGGCGGCGGTGCTGCTGGCGGGCGCCGTCGGGGCGCTCGTGTGGGCGAACATCGGCTCCTCCTACGAGTCCGTCTGGCACACGGTGCTCAGCATCCGGATCGCGGGTGGGGCGGTCAGCCTCGACCTGCGCCACTGGGTCAACAGCGGCCTGATGACCCTGTTCTTCTTCGTGGTGGGGCTCGAGGCGCGCCGCGAGTTCGACCTCGGCGACCTGCGCGATCGGCGACGCCTGCTGCTGCCGTTGCTGGCCGGCATCGGCGGAATGGCGGTGCCCGTCGGGCTGTTCGTGTTGATCGGAGGCGGCCACGCCTCCGGTGGCGGTTGGGGCGTGGCGATGTCGACCGACACCGCCTTCGCGCTCGGCATGCTCGCCCTCGTCGGACGGCGCTTTCCGGTGAGCCTGCGCGCGTTCATGCTCACCGTCGCGGTCGTCGACGACCTGGTCGCGATCCTGGTGATCGCGATCTTCTTCTCCGGCTCGCTGTCGCTCGTGCCGCTGTGGGTCGCGCTCGGCGCCTTCGCGTGCATCGGCGCGCTGCGCGTGCGCGGCGTTCATCACGGCGGCCCCTACCTGGTGCTCGGGTGCGTCGCCTGGGCGGCGGTGCTGAAGAGCGGGATCGACCCGATCGTCGTCGGCCTCGCGCTCGGGCTGCTGACGATCGCCTTTCCCGCTCAGCGAGCTGACCTCGAGCGGGCCACCGACCTGTTTCGCGTCTTCCGCGAGCAGCCGACCTCCGAGCTGGAGCGCGAGGCCCGGCTCGGCCTGCGCAGCGCGATCTCGCCCAACGAGCGCTTGCAGCAGGCGTTTCACCCGTTCACCAGCTACGTCGTCGTACCGCTGTTCGCGCTGGCCAACGCAGGTTTCCCGATCACCGGCTCGTTCCTCGGGCACGCCTACGGCTCCTCGCTCACGCTCGGGATCGTCATCGCGTACGTCGTCGGCAAGCCACTCGGGATCTGCGGAGTGACCGCGCTGGTCACCAAGTGCTCGCGCGGGCGGGTGCGCCCGCCGGTCGGCTGGGCGTCGGTGCTGGGCGGCGGCACGGTCGCCGGGATCGGATTCACGGTCTCGCTGCTGATAGCGACGCTCGCGTTCAGCGGTCCGACGCTGTCGGAGGCGAAGCTCGGCGTGCTCACCACGATCGTCGCCGCGCCGGCGCTCACCTGGATCGTCCAGGCGGGCTCGCGGCTGCTGCCGCGCCGGATGCGCGCCGGCGCGCTGATCGGCCACGCCGACCAGATCGTCGACCTCGCCGTGCCCGTCGACGCAGAGCGCGATCACATCCGCGGGCCCGAGGAGGCATTCGTCACGGTGCTCGAATACGGAGACCTCGAGTGCCCCTACTGCGGCCAGGCCGAGCCGGTCGTGCGCGAGCTGCTCTCGGACTTCGGCGAGCTGCGCTACGTGTGGCGTCACCTGCCGCTCAACGACGTCCACCCCCACGCCCAGCTGGCCGCCGAGGCGGCCGAGGCGGCCGGTGCACAGGACCGCTTCTGGGAGATGCACGACCTGATGTTCGAGCACCAGGACGCACTCACGCTGCGTGACATCATCGGCTACGCGGAGCAGCTCGAGCTCGACATGGAGATCTTCAAGGGTCACCTGAAGAAGCGAAAGGGCGCCGGACGGATCGCCGACGACGTCGAGTCCGCAGACCTGTCGGGCGTCTCGGGCACGCCCACGTTCTTCATCAACGGCCATCGCCATCAGGACGCGTACGACATCGCGACACTGAGCCATGCGGTGAAGCTGGCGGGCGCTCGCTCCAAGCTGCGCGCCTGAGCCGCACTCACTCTTTTCTCATACAACTCCTCAGCGGCTCTTCGCCGTCTCTCCGGCCGCTCTTCGCGACCTGCGCACAGAGTGAGTGACATGACACGAAAGCTGATGTTCCCCACCCTCTCGGTGGCGGCAGCGTGCGCGCTCGGCGCTGGACCGATCGCATCGGCGAGCGCTGCCACCGATGTGCAGAAGGCCTCCAGTGGCAACTGGGCGGGCTATGTCGTCGGGGCCGGCTCCGGCGGCGGCTCCACCTCCTTCAAGTCGGTGACCGGCAGCTGGGTGCAGCCGACCGCGAAGTGCTCCAGCTCCGGCTCCACCTACTCGGCGTTCTGGGTCGGCCTCGGCGGCGCCGACGGCCAGGAGGCTCTCGAGCAGGACGGCACCGAGGCCAACTGCGACGCGAACGGCACGGCCCACTACTACGCGTGGTACGAGCTCGTGCCCAAGGCGCCGGTCAAAGTCGATCTCGCCGTCCGGCCCGGTGACCACATGACCGCCACCACCACGGTGAGTGGCCACCAGGTCACCGAGTCGATCGTCAACCACACGACCGGGCAGTCCTTCACCAAGACGCTGACGATGAGCAACCCGGACATCTCCACTGCCGAGTGGGTCGCCGAGGCGCCGTCGCAGTGCCAGAGCGGCGCCACCAACTGCACCGCGCTGCCGCTATCGAACTTCGGCACGGTGTCATTCACCTCTGCCAGCGCCACCGACTCCAATGGTCACACCGGCACGATCTCGGACAACGACTGGTCGACTGCGGCCCTGACCCTCAACTCGAGTGACAGCACGGGCTCCGGAGCGATCCCCACGGCGTACGGCTACGGGTATGGCTACGGCGAGACCGGCTCGTCGGCCGCGAGCGGCTCGGCGAGCCCTTCGTCGTTGAGCGCCGGCGGCTCGGCTTTCAACGTGACCTACCGGCGTGACTCCAGCGCCTCCTCGGGCAACGGCTCGTCCTACGGCTACGGCGGATCGGGCAGCGCCGGCTACGGCTACTCCGGCGGCGGCTATGGCTACCCGAGCGGCTACGGCTACGGCAGTGCCGGCGGCTATGGCTACCCCAGCGGCTACGGCTACTCGGGCGGCTACGGCGACGGCGGCTACATCGTCATCTACGGCTACTGACAGCGAGGTCCCGGCCGCCCCGGCCGGGACCGTCGCCTCCCCCGGGTTGCAGCCGATGCCCCTGAACTGGTGGAGTACCGGCCGCAACCACCAGAGAGGCCAGGCCTGAATGACCCGCTACGACGAGCCCGAGGGCGGTCTGGAGCGCTACGACCCCCGTCCCGCTCCGCCCGCCGATTTCGACGAGTTCTGGGCGCGCACGCTCGCGGAGACCCGCGCGCACCCGCTCGATCCGCGCCGCGCACCCGCGCAGACCCCGTTGCGGGCGGTCGAGACGTTCGACGTGAGCTTTGCGGGCTTCGGCGGCGACCGGATCCATGCCTGGCTGCACCTCCCCGCGCTGCGTCCCGCCGGCCGGCTGCCCGCGGTCGTTCGCTTCCAGGGCTATGGCGGCGGTCGCGGCCTGGCCTGGGAGCACGTCTTCTGGGCGGCGGCCGGCTACGTCGAGCTGATCGTCGACACCCGCGGCCAGGGCTCGGGCTGGACGCGCGGCGACACCGCCGACCCGCACGGCGCAGGACCCTCGCAGCCGGGTTTCCTCACCCGCGGCCTGGCCGACCCCAACGACTACTACTACCGGCGCGCGTACTCCGACGTCGTGCGCGCGCTGGAGTTCGCCCGCGGATGCGAGGAGGTCGACGCCGACGCGGTGGCGGTCACCGGCGGCAGCCAGGGGGGCGCGTTCGCGCTGGTCGCCGCCGCGCTGGGCACGGGTGCCGTCGCTGCGATGATCGACGTGCCGTTCCTGTGCGACATCCGCCGCGCGAGCGAGATCTCCCCCAGCGAGCCCTACGGAGAGCTCGCCCGCTACCTCGCCCAGCGCCGCGACGAGGTCGAGCGCGCATTCGAGACGCTCGCCTACTTCGACGGCGCGGTGCTCGCCCAGAAGGCGACCGTCCCGGCACTGTTCTCGGTCGCGCTGATGGACGAGATCTGCCCGCCATCGACCGTCTACGCCGCCTTCAACGCCTACGCCGGGCCAAAGCAGATCGCCGCCTACCCCTACAACGACCATGAAGGGGGAGAGGCGTTCCACCTCGGCCGCCAGGCGGCCTGGCTGGCCGAGGTCCTGGCGGGCCGAAGCGGCTAGGCCGCCGTCGCCGCGAGCGCCTGGGCGAGGTCGTCCCAGAGGTCGTCGGCGTGCTCGCAGCCGACGGAGACCCGCAGCAGGTTCTCGGGGACGACGCCCTGCTCAGTGGGGTAGCGCGCGCGCCGCTCGATCAGCGTCTCGACGCCGCCGAGGCTGGTCGCGTGCCTGAGCACCCGCAGCCGGCCCAGCAGCGCGTCGGCGCGCCCCGCCCCGCCGGTCACCGAGAAGGTGAGCATGAAGCCCGGGCTGTCCATCACGGCCTGGGCCCGCACGTAGCCGGGGTCGCCGGGCAGGCCCGGGTAACGGACCTCACTCACCTCCGGATGCGTGCTCAGCCGCTCGGCGAGCACGCCCGCGTTCTCCTGGGCGCGGCCGTAGCGCAGCGCGAGCGTGCGCAGCCCGCGCAGGCACAGGTACACCTCGAGCGAGCCGGGCGTCGCGCCGCCGTGCGAGCGTGCGTGGCGCAGCCCCTCGAGCAGCTCCGGCTCGCGCGTCACCGCAGCGCCGAGCAGCAGGTCGCTGTGACCGCCCATCGCCTTGGTGGCGCTGTGCATCACGACGTGGGCGCCGAGCTCGAGCGGACGCTGTCCGAGCGGCGTGGCCAGCGTGTTGTCGACGATGCACAGGATCCCGCGCTCGCGCGCAAAGGCGCACAACGACGGCAGATCGGCGATCCCCAGCAGCGGGTTGGTCGGCGACTCGAGCCACAGCGCGTCCGCGCCCTCGCACGCCGCCTTCACGGTGTCGGTGTCGGTGACGTCGACGAGGCGCAGCTCGGCGGCGCCCGCGTCATGGAGCTCCTGAAGCGAGGCGCGGATGTGCTGGTAGGAGACGCTCGGTGCGACGACCACCGGCCGCGGGGCGAACAACGTGAACGCGGCGGTGGCCGCCGCCATGCCCGAGGCGAACGTCACCGCCTCGCCGCCCTCGAGTCCTCCGATGACCTGCTCCAGGCCCCGCCACGCCGGGGCCTCGCCCCGCGCGTAGCCGACCTCGCCGGGGTGCAACGCCGAGGCGGGCGTGATCGGCAGGTTGAGCGGACCGTCGGGGGTGGGGGCGGGCCGGCCACCGGCGATCAGCAGCGTCTCGGTGCGCAGCTCGCCATGGCCGTCGGGGCGTCCGGACACGCTCGCGAGTCTACGGCTGTGGCTTGACCCAGTTCGGCGGCCGGCGCTTGATCTCCCGCGCGATTGCATCGAGCACGGTCCGCCGCGCACGATGGGTGCGCTCGTAAAGCTCGGTCTCGCCGAGCTCGGCCAGGTCGGCGCCGGACAACCGTGCGATCACGTCGGGCCCGCGCAACGCGTCATACCCGGCGAACGGCGGCGCCACGCGCAGCGATGCGCCCGCGCCGTCCTCGGCCCCGGGGTCGGCGGAGACATCGACCAGCTCCGCGTCCTCCGCGTCCTCCGCGCTCTCCGCAGCCTGAGGCGGAGGCGGAGGCGGAGGCGCGGGCGGTGGCTCCTGGACGGACGCCGGCGGTGGCTCCTGGACGGGCGCCGGCGGTGGCTCCTGGACGGGCGCCGGCGGTGGCTCCCGGACGGCCGCCGGCGGCCGCCCGGGAGTTGGACGACGGGAACGCTGGAAATCTTGTGGACCCTCACGGTCAGAGGCGTTCCCGGCGCTCTCAGCAGCGGGCTCCCGAGCCCGAGCGGAGTCCACCGCCTCCCCACCGAGTGCGCGCTCGAGCGCTTCGAGCGTCGCCAGTCCGAGCTCCGCCAGGTCGCGGGCGGCATGCAGCGACGCCCGCGCGGTGCGCATGCCGAGCCGGAGCGGCAGGAGGACGAGGGAGTCGGTCACGTGTGTTGGTTTACCCGCGCGCCGGGCGGCTCACGCGGACCGTCGCCGAGCCGTGACGACCCGCACAGTGCGCGCCACATCCCGCCCCGATAACGTCTCCCGGCTGATGGGGGACACCCGGGTGAGGACTCTGCTCGAGCACGGTCGACGCATCGCGACGCGAGCCGGCGACGAGGCGTACTTCGCCGGTGCCTGCTTCCGCGCCGGCATCTTCGGGATCGAGCCGCCCGGACGCCTGGCGCAGATGGCGATGCTGCTCGAGCGCTACGGACTGCTGTCGGCATCGCTCGGGATCAGCGCCCTGCGCCATGCCGATCGAGTGGTGATGCGCGACGAGCTCGGGGTGATCACCTATCGCGAGCTCGACGAGCAGACCAACGCGCTGGCCAACGCCTGGTACCGGCAGGGCGTGCGTTCGGGCGATGGGATAGCCATCCTCGTGCGCAACCACCGCGGCTTCACGCAGGCGTTGTTCGGCGCCGCCAAGCTCGGCGCGAAGATCATCTTGCTCAACACCTCGTTCGCCGGGCCGCAGATTCGCGAGGTCGCGCTGCGCGAAGGGACCGACATGCTGGTGGTCGACGACGAGTACGTGTCGATGCTCGATGGGATCGAGCCGCCGCGGGGTCGCTGGCGCGCCTGGGTGGAGGACCCCGCCCAGCGACAGGCGCCGGACACGCTCGCGTCGCTGATCGCCGGCGGTTCACGCACCCGGCCGCCGCGCGCCGAACGCGGTCCACGCGTCGTGATCCTCACCAGCGGCACCACCGGCACGCCGAAGGGCGCTCCGCGCGACGAGCCGCGGTCGCTGGGGATCATCGGCGGGATCCTCTCCAAGGTTCCGTTGCGCTCTCAGGAGACGACCGTGCTGGCCGCCCCGATGTTCCACACGCTCGGCCTCGCCGGGATGCTGCTCGCGCTGTCGCTGGGGCACACGATCGTCGTGCACCGCCGGTTCGACCCCGAACAGACCCTCGACGCGCTCGCGGACAACGGCGCCTCGACGATGATCGTGGTGCCGGTGATGCTCCAGCGGATGATGGAGCTCGGCGCCGACCAGGTCCGCGCCCGTCACCTGCACGCGCTCCGCATCATCCTCTCGTCCGGCTCGGCGATCAGCGCTGATCTGGTCCAGCGCGGGATGGCCGCCTTCGGTCCGGTCATCTACAACATGTATGGGTCCACGGAGGTCGCCGAGGCGACCATCGCCACTCCGGAGGACCTCGCGGTCGACCCCACGACCGTGGGCAGCGCGGTCAGGGGCACGATCCTGCGGATTCTGGACGAGCGCGGGCGCGAGGTGCCCGCCGGGACGACCGGCCGGATCTTCGTCGGCAACGCGGCACAGTTCGAGGGTTACACCGGCGGAGGTGACAAGGAGCGGATCGACGGCCTGATGTCATCGGGTGACCTCGGCCACGTCGACGGCGCCGGGCGTCTCTACATCGACGGGCGCGACGACGAGATGATCGTCTCGGGCGGGGAGAACGTGTTCCCGGCCGAGATCGAGAACCTGCTCGCCGGACACGAGGCGATCGCCGAGGTCGCGGCGATCGGCGTCGAGGACGAGAAGTTCGGTCAGCGGCTGAAGGCGTTCGTCGTCGTACGCGACGGGCACGAGCTCTCAGAGCAGGGGGTCAGGGACTACGTGCGTGACAACCTGGCGCGCTACAAGGTGCCGCGCGAGGTCGTGTTCCTCGCGGAGCTGCCCCGTAACCCGACCGGCAAGGTCCTCAAGCGAGAGCTCGCGACGTGAGCAAGCGGTACCGTGCGCTCGTCGCCGGAGCCGTTGCCGCGGCGTCGTTCTCCTTCGCCGCCGCCGGCGCCAGTGCCGCGCCCCAGCGTGCGTCGCGGCTGCCGGAGCATGCGCCGATCAGCACCGGTCACGTGATCGCACTCGGCTGCTCGGCGGCGAGATCCGGCTCGGCGGGTTGCGCCGCGGAGGCGGTTAGCCCGCCCGGACAGGCCGGACCCGCGGTGATGGCGGGCCCGACCGGCCTGACCCCGGCACAGATCCAGTCCGCGTACGCCCTCACCGGTGACAGCGCCCCCGGGGCGACAGTGGCGGTCGTCGATGCCTTCAAGGACCCCGATCTCGCCGCCAACCTCGCCACCTATCGCACCCAGTTCGGCCTGCCGGCGTGCACGCAGTCCAATGATTGCCTGACGATCGAGAACGAGCACGGCAAGACGACCAGCCTGCCGACCGGCAACCCGGCGTGGGGCGTGGAGGAGAGCCTCGATGTCGATGCGGTGTCGGCTGCCTGTCCGTCGTGCCACATCGCGGTGGTCGAGGCGGCGACCGCCTCACTGGCCAATCTGACCACCGCGGTCAAGACGGCGGCGGCGATCCCCGGCGTGGTTGCGATCTCCAACAGCTACGTGAGCCCCGAAACCAGTGGCGAGACCGCCGACGATCCGGCCTACGACCACCCCGGAATCGCGATCACCGCAAGCTCGGGCGACCACGGATACGGCGTCGAGTATCCCGCGGCCTCGCCGGACGTCACCGCCGTCGGCGGCACCGAGCTGGCGCCGGACCCGGGCACCGCTCGCGGCTGGATCGAGAGCGCCTGGGGCGGCGCCGGCAGCGGCTGCTCGGCGTTCGAGCCAAAGCCGGCATGGCAGACCGACGGCGGCTGCGCCGACCGGACCGTCGCCGACGTCTCAGCCGATGCTGATCCCGCCACCGGGCTCGCGGTCTACGACACCTTCGACAAGTGCGGCACCTCGAGCGCGTGCGACGTCAAGATCGAAGCGGGCAGATCGCCCGGTCTCGACGGCTGGGGCCAGGTCGGCGGGACGAGCTTGAGCTCGCCGCTGATCGCCTCCGTCTACGCGCTGGCGGGCAACACGAGCTCGGTGAACGGCGCGAACCTCCCGTACTCGGACCCCTCGGGCCTGTTCGACATCACCGGAGGACGCAACGGCACCTGTGGCACGTATCTGTGCTCCGGCGTCGCGGGCTACGACGGCCCGACCGGCCTCGGAACGCCCGACGGCACGGCTGCCTTCTAGCGGCAGTCTTCACACGATCTGTATACGACCGGGTCCGATCTGGACGGCGCCTTCACGTGGCCGGCCGCACCATCGATCCATGGTCGGATGGATCATCCTCGCGCTCGGGTTGCTCGCAGCGGTCGCGCTCGGGCGGTGGGCGGAACGCGGCAGGCGGCGCGCCGGGGCCGGGAGCTGGTGGGACCTGCTGGAGCCACCTCTAGACTCGAGCGATGGCGATGCCGCTGGGACATGGCAGCGAGCAGCAGCGCCTGCGCCCGCTCCTGCGCCGAGAGAAGCTGCTCGCGCGGGGCGTCGGCGGGGTCACGGCAGCGGTACTGGCCGTCGTGCTGATCCTGTCGCTGACGCACGCCGATAGGCGCTCGGGCCACGGCTGCATCGCGGTGTCGCTCGCCTACTCGATGGGCGGCACCCAGAGCTATGAGTGCGGGGCGCGGGCACGGTCGATGTGCGCGCGGGTCGGTGCCCCCGGCCTCAGCGGCGCCGCCGGGCGTGATGTCGCGCGGGCCTGCCGCAAGGCCGGGCTGCTCGTCGATTGACGCGGACACGGCGCGGCGCCTCACGTGCATAAGATGGGCGCCGTGACCGACGCCGCCGCGTTCCGCGCCCAGTTCCCGGTGCTCGCCGACAAGGCCTATCTGAACGCGGGCACCGAGGGGCCGCTCCCCGCCGCGGTGGCACCCGCGGTCAGCCAGCGCCTCGCCGAGGAGACCTCGGGCGGCCGCTCTGGCAGGGCATACATCGAGACCGTGAAGGATCTTGCCGCGCGCGTGCGCGCCGGATATGCGGACCTGCTCGGTGCCGACCCGTCCGACGTGGCGATCACCGGGTCGACCACCGACGGCTGCAACACCGTGCTGTCGGGTCTGGACCTGCGTCCGGGCGACCAGGTCATCACCTCCGACGAGGAGCACCCGGGGCTGACCGCGCCGCTGGGACGGCTGCGCCGCCGCGGGGTCGACGTCGTCGTCGCGCCGTTTGCGCGGATTGCCGAAGCGGTGACGCCCAAGACCCGGCTCGTCGCCTGCTCGCACGTGTCGTGGGTCAACGGGCAGATCGTCGACGCCGAGGCGCTCACCGCCACCGGGGTGCCGTTCCTGCTCGACGGGGCCCAGGGGATCGGCGCGGTGCCAATCGACGTCGCCACGCTCGGCTGCGCCTTCTACGCGGCATCCGGGCAGAAGTGGCTGTGCGGTCCCGAGGGGTCAGGGTCGCTGTTCGTTCGCCGCGACATGCTCGACGAGCTGCTCGTGCCGTGGGCCGGCTACACCTCGGTCGCGCCGCAGACCGACCCGCTCGACTTCGAGCCGGCGCCCGATGCAGGCCGTCTAGATCTGGGCTTCCCGCCGGGTGTGCGCAGCACGTGGGCGCTCGCCTCGCTCGGCGTCTTCGAGCAGGCCGGCTGGGACTGGGTCCATGAACGGGCTGCCTCGCTCGCCGCCTCGCTCGCGCAGCAGCTCGCCGACCGCGGCCTGACGGTTGCGCCTCGCGGACGGTCGACGCTCGTCTCCTGGAGCGCTGATGACCCCGAGGGCCAGGTCGCGAGGCTGGCTGCGGAGGGTGTGGTCGTGCGCTCGATTCCGAGCCATGGCGGCTTGGTCCGGGCCTCGCCGGGCGCGTGGTCCAGCGAGGAGGAGATCGCCCGCCTCGCCGAGCTCGCCGCCACCGCGCGCTGACGCCGGCGCGAGGTCAGCCCGCGATCCGGGCCGGCCAGGTGTACACGTTCAGCCGCCCGCGGCGGGCGAAGCCGCAGAGCGTGATGCCGCGATCCTCGGCCAGCGAGACCGCCAGCGAACTCGGCCCCCCGACGCCGATCAGGATCGGGCAGCCGGCCACCGCCGCCTTCTGGACGAGCTCGAACGACAGTCGCCCGCTCACGCACAACACGTGCTCGTGGAGTGGCAGAGCGCCCTGACGCAGCGCGTGCCCGATCACCTTGTCCATCGCGTTGTGGCGTCCGACGTCCTCGCGGGTGAGCACGAGCTCGCCGCCGGGGGTGAACAGGCCGGTCGCGTGGGTACCGCCGGTCCGTTCGAAGGTCGGCTGCTGCAGACGAGTGGGCAGGTCGGCGGCGAGCGCGCGCCCGATCACCGGCCGGGGCGGGTCGGTGGCGAGCGGCTCGCTGTGGACCGCGACCTCCTCGAGCGCACCTCGGCCGCACACTCCGCACGACGAGGTCGTGTAGAAGCGGCGCGCCGGCGCGGCTCCCCGCAGCGGACCGGCGACCTCGACGATGTTCGCGGCGAAGTCGTCGGTCAGGCCCGCCGCGCGATCTGGGTCGCGGTCGATCAGTCCCTCGCCGTGGAGAAATCCGAGCGCAAGCTCCTCGTCGTGGCCCGGAGTCCGCATCGTCACCGCGAGCGCTGCTCCGTCGACGCGGATCTCCAGTGGCTCCTCGATCGCGACGACGTCATCTACGCCGTCATGGGTCACGCGGGCGAGCATCGGCGCTCACGCTATCGCTCGCCCCCTCCCGGGGAGGTACTGCCAGCGCCCACCGTGGGGGGCCACGGTGAGCGCTGGAGCCTGCCTGAGGAGAGAGGAGGGACTTCTCAGGCGAGAGCGTGGGCGCGCAGCTCGAGCTCGAAGGACTGCGATTCGCGCTCCAGCACGCCGTCATCGTCGACCCGGTACGCGCCCATGCGGCGCAGCGGCGGGGAGTAGGCGTGGATCGTCACCGCGGGACCATCCCCCGCATGCAGCACCCGATGGATCGCGCTCGGCTCGACGGTGAACGTATCCCCGCCGCTGAACAGGCGCACCCGCGGCAGCCCGCCGAGCGAGAGCCGATCCTCTCGCACGGTGCCCGCGATCACGCTGATCCCGGCGGCCGAGACGTCGTGGTCGTGAAAGCCGGTGTCGGAGTCCTCGTTCCAGACGATCACCCAGGCGTTGACGTCCTCGTCGTCCCAGATCACCTCGTAGACGCGCTCTCCGGAGTCGTCGTCCAGAACGTGCGCCCAGCGCTCGGGCTCGGCGGCCAGCTGGGCCGCGAAGGCGCGAAGCTCGATGCTGTTCAGGCTCATGTGGCCTCCTTCGGGGTCTCGATCGGGTGAGCGGTGGCGAGCATGGCAAACAAGAGTATCTCAACAAATTAAGTAGAGAATAGGCGCATGACTATATCCTGCGTCGGGATGGATGGCAACGGTCCCGATGATCCGACCCCGGAGGAGCTGAGCGAGCGCGAGCTCGCGCAGGAGAGGCTGTCGCGCGAGGCGGCCGCCGACGCGGAGACCGAGGCAGACGTGCGCGTCAACCTGCGGCGGGCCGACAAGGCGCGATACCTGCGCGAGAAGCTCGAGGAGCAGGCGCGCGCTGACGAGGAGCTCGATCGCTGACGCGGTAGCGTCAGCTCTGTGTTCCGCGCACCCTCGGGCCCCCCCGCGAGCCCGCTCACGCTCTTCATCCGCTACGGCATCGGCCTGATCGGCGTCATCGCCGGGCTGGTCGTCCTCGTGATCAACCCCGGAGGATTCGGGGTCGACGGCTTCGGCCTGCTCGAGGGCGCAGGGCTGTCGGTGCTCCTGCTCAACTGGATGTTCCGCCTCGGCGTGGCCGGGGACAAGGACCGGGATCGCGAGGAGGCGGCCCGCCGCTACTTCGAGGAGCACGGTCACTGGCCGGGCGAGGCTCCCCGGGCACGACGCCGCGCGCCGAACGCGGGTCCGCGCGGGCGCCGGCCACCGCCCGACACTCCCACCTGAGCGGTCATCCTCGTCAGGCGCGTCGCGTCGGGCCTGAGATAGGGCGGGTGGTGTCGTCCAATATGTTCGATGCACCCATATACCTCGCACCGAGTGTGTGCGATGAACGCCTAGGTGTGGGCCGCTCGCGCTGTCACGGTTGTCACAAAAGGAACAACCATGCGAGGAGGAGACGGATGGCGGAGATGAGCACTGCGCCGGACGACGGCGCAGACGAGCTCACCTACGAGAGCGCCGGGCTTCCGAAGACGACGAACTGGTGGGGAGCGTTCGTCATCGGGCTGGCGGGCACGATTCTCGTCACGGGCATCGCGCCGGTGATGGTGACGGAGCTGGGTGCCGCATCGGTCCCGGTGATCATCTTCATCACGATCACCGGATATCTCGTCTGCCTGCTGCTGGCGGAGCTCTCGGCGATGATGCCGGACCGCTCCGGGGGACTGCCGTCATATGCCTACCCGGCGTTCAAAACCAGATGGCCGCGGGCTGCCGAGCACATCAACGGTTTCACCGCCTGGGCCTACTGGCTCGGCTGGTTTCCCGTGGCCCCGCTCAACATGATCCTCGCCTCGGAGTACATCGCCGGCCGCTTCAACCTCTCCAGCGCCGGCTTCTCGCCGCTCGGCACCTCGATCAGCTGGTGGACGCTGGCGATCTCGATCGTCGGGCTTCTCGTGCTGGCGATCCCCGCCGTGCGAGGGTTGCGGTTCGGGACCGCGTTCGCCACCACGCTGGCGGTGCTGTCGATGGTCCCGCTGACGTTCCTGGCCATCGCCTGGATATTCCACCCGTCGGTCGTGCACTTCGGGCAGCTGTTCCACTTCGACCACACGAACGGCACCGGGTTCTTCACCGGCCTGTTCGGGCACAGTTGGCTGACGTTGTACCTCGCCTTCTCCTTCCTGCTCACCTGGAACGTGATCGCGATGGAGGCCGCCGCCTGTTACATCGGCGAGACGCGCAACCCCGATCGCGACGCGAAGATCGCGATGAATCTCGAGGGTCTGTACGGCCTGTTCATCTACACGATGATCCCGGTGGCGTTCATCATCGTGATCGGCGTCCACCAGCTGGGCAACGCGAGTCTCGTCGACCCCAAGACGATGTTCGTCACCTTCGCCTCCAAGGTGTTCGGCGCCGGTGCCGGCTCGAGCATCCTCAACTGGCTGGTGGCGATCATGCTCATCCTCGCGCTCATCCTGTCGGCGCTCAACGCGATCACCGGCACCGCTCGATCGCTGCATCAGATGTCCACCGACGGTCAGTTCCCGCGCTTCTTTCAGCGCGTCAACCTCCATGGGGTGCCGCAGCGCGCCATGGTGTTCAACGTCGCCTGGTCGATCCTGGTGGTCTTCGCCGGCGGAGCGGTGCAGATCTACACGCTGTCGAACGTCGGCTACCTCGCCTCGTTCCTGCCGGTCCTCGTCGGCTACTTCATCCTGCGCCGCGACCGGCCCAACGTGCGCCGGCCGTTCAAGCTTCCGGGCTTCATGAAGTGGGTGGCGCTCGCGATCGCCGCGCTCTACGCCGTGATCTACTTCTACGGCGGGCCGCTGTACGCGTCCTGTGGGTGCAACGCCGCAGGGACCAAGACGCTGCCCTACTACTTCATCGGCTGGGGCGTGCTGTTGCTCTATCTGCCGCTGTACTGGTATCGCAAGTACGTCGAGGATCCGGCGACCGTCGAGGCCGGAGCGGCGGCTGCGGCCGAGCTCACGGCGGCGGAGGCCGCCACGCTCGAGGGGGCCGGCGAATGAGCGCGCTGGTCGGCTCTCACCGATCCAATTCGACGCGGCGATCGGACGCGTCGGGCTGCGGGCACGTGCTGCTCGCGTCGGAGGGACGGCGCTTCACCAACGACGCGATCGACCGCGTGGTTGAGCTCGCCGCGCCGGGTGCCACCGTCCGCGTGTTCTCGGTGGCCCGCGTTCACGGTGTCGCGTTCGGGATGCCCAACCCCGGTCTGCTGCCCACCAAGGCCGAGTGGAACGAGCAGCGCGAGCTGGTCGAGTGGGCGGTGCGCCGCCTGCGTCGCCGCGGGCTGCAGGCCGATGGGCACGTCCTGGGCACGCGCAATGCCGCCAAGAAGATCGTCCGCGAAGCTCGCGACAAGGGCAGCGAGGCGATCGTCATGGTCGCCGACGAGGACCGCAACCGCCTGATCAGAGGAATGATGTGGAGCCAGGAACCCCAGCGCGTCCGGTCCCGCGCGCGGGTTCCGGTCCACTTGGTCAGCGCGCGCTGAGCTTTGGGGCGCCGGTGCTGACCGGTCGGCCGTGCAGGCGCGCGAGCTTGATCGCCAGCTCGAGCGAGAGCAGGTCCTCGTGCTCGAGCTCGAGCCCGGTCAGCTGCTCGATCCGGGCGAGCCGCTGGCGCAGCGTGTTGGGATGGATGAACAGCAGACGCGAGGACTCGATCACGCGGCAGCGCTGGGAGAGGTAGGACTCGAGCGTGTCCAGCAGCGCAGTCCGGCGCTTGGTGTCGTAGCCGATCAGCAGTTGGACCGCAGCTGACATCCGGTCGCGCGGGGCGTCGGCGGTCCCCATGTGGACCAGATAGCGGTAGGCGCCGACGCCCGAGTAGTCGATCGCGCCGCCGTCGGGCAGCAGCGCACTGGCGATCGTCGCCGCGTCCTGCGCCTGCCCGAACACGCGCGCCGCGTCCTCCGGGCCTCGCGCCCACTCCGAGACGCCGACCGCGATCCCATGAGCCGCCCCCAGTTCGCGGCAGGTGGCCAGCAGCCGGTCCATCGGCAGCCGGTCGGGCTGTCCCGCCGCGATCAGGGCGCGGACCGGGCCGGGGCCGGACTCGACCGCGCTGCGGGGGGCCAGCCGGGCCAGCTCGTCGCCGACCGTCTCCGCCAGGCCGCGCCAGGCGGCGGACGAAGTCGTCATCGCCCCCGCCGGGTTGGCGCAGATCATCAGGTAGGCGCTCGACAGGTCGCAGCGCAGCTCGCGCGCCTTGCCGGCCGCCAGGGCGGTGGCGCCGGCGGCGAGCGCTTCGAACAGATCCTTGATCCGGTTGGCGGTGGTGAGGCGCTCGATCAGCTCGGCGCGCTCGATCGCGACCGCGGTCAGGTTGGCGGCTGCCCGTCCGAGCTCGGCGGCCTCGCCCGCGAAGGGGACCCGGTCCGAGCGAGCGGCCAGCAGCAGGCCGATCCGTTCGCTCGCGCGCAGCGGCACCGCCAGCAGCTCCCCGTCGGAGATGCCGTGCCACATGCTCGATGCCGGCTCGCGTCCGGACTGGTCGCTGAGCGCGGTCAGCGACAGCTCGGTCGCGGACAGGGTGGTGGGCGCGGGCAGGTCGGCGGGGATCGAGGCGAGCACCGAGAACGTGTCGCCGCCGGGATCCAGGCGCAGTACCTGGCAGCGATCGGCGGGCAGCAGCTTCGCGAGGGCGGCGACGACCGTGGTTGCGACCTCGGTGGGGTGGGTGGCGGTGGCAACCTGGCCGGCGAGCGACGACAGGCCGGTGAGCACATCGACGCGCCGGCGCTCGCGATCGTAGAGCTGCGCGTTCTCGATCACGCCGCTCACCAGCGAGGCGATGCGGACGAGCAGGCTGAGCGTGTCCTCGGCGAACTCCCGGGGGGCCTCGGTGTGCAGGACGATCACCCCGATCGTCTCACCCGCCCGGGACAGGACCGGGACCGCCACCATCGACTGGAAGCGCTCCTCGTCGAGCTCGGGGACGTACTTCATCCGCGGGTCGCGCATCGCCCGGTCGCGGATGAACTCCGGCGTCCGGTTGCGCGCCACCCAGCCGGCCAGTCCCTCCTCGACGGAGAACCGCACCTGCCCGACCGTGCCGGCGAAGACCGGCGACGCAGCACGGATCACGAGCTCCTCGCCCTCCAGCAGATAGATGAAGCAGGCGTGGCAGCCGCTGGCCTCGGTCGCGATGTCGACGACGCCCTGGAGCATCGGCGCAAGCTCGAGCGCGGAGCTGACGAGCTTGATGACCGCTGAGAGCGTGCGGTTCTCCTCCCGCAGCACATGCGGAGGGGCCAGCGTGTCGTCAGCGGCGGGACACAAGGGAGGAACCGGATCATAGGTGAGCGCTCCAGCGCGGCGGGTGGGTTGGGCTCGACGCGTGATGCCCGCGTCCCATACGCTGAGCGCATCGAGCCGACCCTTCCGCAGCTGCGCGCGTTCGTGGCCGTCGCCGACGAGCTGCACTTCGGTCGCGCCGCGCTTGCGCTCGGGCTCTCCCAGCCGCAGGTGAGCCGCCACGTCGCCGCGCTGGAGCGCTCGCTCGGGGTCACGCTGCTGCGCCGGACGCCGCGCCATGTCGCGCTCACCCCGGCAGGCGCCGAGCTCGTGAGCGGTGCGCGGGAGTCGCTGGAGGCGATCGAGCGGGTCAAGCGCCGGGCGCGCGCGGCCGCCCGGGGCGCGCTCGGGAGCGTGTCGATCGGCTTCGTCTGGTCCACGCTGCCCGCCTACCTGCCGGCGCTCGTCGCGGCGGCCGCCGCCGACCATCCCCAGATCGAGCTCACCGTCTCCCAGCTGAGGCTCACCGACATCGTGCCCACGCTGCGTCGCGGCGACGTCGATCTGGTGATCACCCGGGGGCATCTGGGCGATTGCGAGATGATCGTGCAGACGCTCAATGCCGAGCCGAGCGTGGTAGCGATCCCCGAGTCCCACCCGCTCGCCCGGCGCGCGGCGATCGACCAGGCCGACCTCGACGGCGAGCCGTTCATCTCGCTCTCGCGCGAGACGATTCCGCTCTCGTTCGACCTCGTCCGCGCCCGGCTGGAGGAGCAGGGCATCCGGCCCTCCGAGTATCGCGCCGCCAGCTCGCCACCCGAGGCGCTCGCGCTCGTCGCGGCAGGGCTCGGGATCTACTACCGGATGCCGATCACCGCGGCGCTGCCGCAGGCGGGCATCGTCTTCCGGGAGGTCAGGGACGTGCCGATGCGGACGCTGCTCGCGCGCCGGCCCGAGCCGCCCGCGCCGGCGATCGCGGCGCTCGCCGCGCTCGCCGTCGACCTGTTCAGCGATGTGCCGAGCGCATCGAACCATGCGCTCGCGGGCTACGTCTGAGGTCGATCACCGTCCCGTCCTCAAGATCCGGCGGAGAGGAGGCGGCCGGCGGGCGAGATCGTGGTCAGCTCGCGTCGCAGGACGGAGTCTTCGAGGACCCTACCGGCGCTGAGCGGGACGGCTGCCGCGGCGGTTGCGGCGGGTGCGGTGGGTGCGCGCGGTGGCGGGTCGCGCCGGGGCTTGCCGCGCGATGACCTTCGCGCGCGGGGCGCGCAGCCGCGCGAGCCCGCTGCGGGCAACGATCTCCCGACCGGAACGGACCTCGGCGCCGTCGGCGGCGAACGTCACCCGGGCGAGCACGGCGAGCAGCGAGCCGGCGATGAACACCGCCAGCGCGACATCGGGGATCGTGCTCAATTCGTGGGCGCCGAGCAGGCCGGCGCCGGCCAGTGCACCGGCGCCGATGCCGATCTGGAAGGCGACGACGTACAGCGCCGATGCGGTGTCGGGGATGTCAGGCGCGACGCGCAGCACCGCGCTCTGCAGGCAGATCGGCAGGGCGGTGAAACCGGCGCCCCAGGCGAGCGTCGCCACGACCATGACCAGGGTCCCGTGCGGGATGCCCGCGATCAGTGCGATGCCGGCCACGATCCCGCCGCAGCACAGCATCAGCGCGCGCCGCGGGTGGTGGTCGGCGATCCGGCCGACGAACGCGACTCCGAATACGCCTGCGGCGCCATAGGCCAGCAGCACCGCCGAGAGGCCAGTGCCGGTGAGGCCGGTGTGGGTGCGGACGAGCGGCGCCAGATAGGTGAACGCGACGAACTGGCCGAACGCGAGCAGGACGGTGATGCAGCAGATGATCAGCACGCCGCGATGGCGAGCCGCGCGTGCGAGCACCGCGCGGCGGCCGTCGGCAGCTCCGCTGGCGGCGGGCACGTTGGGGATCACGAAGACCATGGCCACGACGACGGCGAGCGAGCAGACGCCCATCACGTCGACCGCGGCGCGCCAGCCGACGAGCGCACCGAGCGCGGACACCAGCGGGGTGCCCGCGACGAGCGCGAGCGAGTTGCCGGCGAGGACGGCGGCGGTCGCGCGGCCGACTCGCTCTCGCGGGACCAGGCTCGCGATGATCTGGGCCAGCACCGCCCAGTAGACGCCGTGCGCGAGCGCCCCGATCAGGCGCGCGCCGAGCGCGACGCCATAGCTGGGAGCGATCCCGAGTACGAGCTGGGAGACGACGAGCGTCGCGACCGTGAAGATCACCAGCCGGCGGCGGGGAATGCGCGAGGCGAGCACCGTGAGCGGGATCGCCGACAGCGCGGCGACGCCCGCGTACGCGGTCATCAGCAGTCCGACCGTGCTCTCGGAGACGTGCAGGCCATGCGCCATCGGCACGAGCAGCGCGACCGGCTGAGTCTCGGTGGTCACGAACGTGAAGCACGCCGCCGCGAGCACGAACAGCTGGACCGCCGTCGGGGACGGGCGGCGCAGGCGCGGGCGGGCGGTTAGGGTCGTCGAGAGCATGCGGTCAGGAATATACTCGGCTTCCGAGGAAAAACCGTGAGCATCGTCGCAGAACCCCCCAGCAGGGCGGGGGAGGTGCTGCGGGCGGTCCATCGCACACCGGGCATCCCGCGCGCCGAACTCGCCACCCGCCTCGGCCTGTCCAGCGGCCTGGCCTCCGATCTCGTCGCGCGACTGGTCGGCGCAGCCTGGCTGTCCGAGGGCGAGCCCGCAGCCGCGGCGGGTCGCGGCCGGCCGACGCGAACGCTGTGGGCGCACCCGGAGGGGCCGCTGGTGGCGGCGGTCGTCATCTCCCACGAGACCTGGCGCATCGAGCTCTGCGAGATCGGCGGCGGCGTGGTCGAGTGCGCGCACGCCACGCACGACCGCGACCGCGATGCGGTGCTCGGCGCGGTCCGCCGCGCATTGGCGGCGATGTGGCGGACGTTCGGGCCCCGGATCCGGGGCGTCGCGGCCTCGGCGCCGGGGATCGTCAGCGGCTGCCGTCTGGTCCAGGCGCCCAACCTCGGGTGGGAGGACGTCGACTTCACCGCTCTGCTCCCGCCCGAGGCTGTCGCGGCTCGGATCCCTCTCCACGTCGGCAACGACGCCAATGACTCCGCCGTCGCCGAGCTCGCGCGCGGTGCCGCCGAGGGGCTGTCCGGCGTGCTCGTCGTGTTCATGGACTCGGGCGTCGGCGGGGCGCTGATCGACGGCGGCCGGGTGACCCAGGGCGCCCACGGCATGTCGGGCGAGTTCGGCCACCTGCCGCTCGGCTCGCGGCGGATCCGCTGCCGTTGCGGCGCGTCGGGCTGCTGGAACACCGAGCTCGACGGTGCCGCGCTCGCCCGGCTGCTCCACCGCCCGTTGCCGGCCGACGAGGTGACGTTCATGCGCGGCATCCTGGCTTCGGCGACTGCCGGCGGCCGCGAGGAGATGCGGGCGGCCCGCGGGGTAGCGCGGGCGCTCGGACGCGGCACCGCGGGCCTGGTCAACGCCTGCGACCCCGAGCGAGTCGTGTTCTGCGGCCTGGCCGCCACGATGCTCTCCGTCGCCCCCGAATCGGTCAACCGTGCCTACCTCGACGGCCTGATGACCACGCGCGCGGCGTCACCGCCCGAGATCGTCCCGGGCGCGCTCGGAGACCGCGCGCCGCTGGTGGGGGCGATGGAGGAGGCGTTCGCGCCGGTGCTGGCGCAGCCGGCGCTCTGAGCCTGGCGAGCCACCAGGAGGCGCGCTGTGCGCGCATGCGGCGCGTGTTCGGTCCGGTGGTCCGGGTGTCAAGCGCGTACACGGCAGAGCTGTCGCCTGAGCTCGATCAGGCGTCGAAGTGCGCCCGCAACGCGCGAGCCTGGGTGCGGATGCGGCGACGCTCGCCCTCATCGATCCGGTCGAGGTTCCGGAGCACCGGGCCCATCCGCCGGTTGGCCTCGAGCGTGCGCCGGTGGCGGCTGAGGAAGTCCCAGTAGAGCGTCGTGAACGGGCACGCATCCTCGCCCGAGCGTGTTCCCGGCGCATAGCGGCACCCGCCGCAATACGTCGACATGCGCTCCACGTACCGGCCGCTGGCGGCATACGGCTTGGTCATCATCTCCCCGCCGTCGGCCCAGGTCGCCATCCCGAGCACGTTCGGCGCCATCACCCACGCATATCCATCGATGAACGCGCGGTGATACCAGTCCAGCGCTGCCCGCGGCTCGGTACCGCAGAGCAAGACGAGGTTGCCGAACAGCATCAGCCGCTCGATGTGGTGGGCATAGCCAGTCGACCGCAGTCCGCCGACCGCGTCGGCCAGGCATGCCATCTCGGTCTCGCCGGTCTCCAGCACGGACGGGAGCCGGCCGTCGGCGTTGAGCGCGTTCATCGAGCCCCAACGGTCCTGCCGGTACCAGTACAGGCACCACACGTACTCCCGCCAGCCGATCACCTGGCGGATGAAGCCCTCGGCGCTCTGCAGCGGCACCTCGTCCGTGCGGTAGGCGTCCTGCGCTGCCTGCGCCACCTCCAACGCCGACAGCAGTCCCAGGTTCAGTGACGAGGACAGCAGCGAGTGCCACAGCGTCCGCTCTCCGCCGATCATCGCGTCCTGGTGGGGACCGAAGCCCGGCAGCGCCTCGGTGACGAAGCGCTTCAGCGCGCGTTGTGCCTGAGCGCGATCGGCCGGCCAGCGCCGCGGACCGTCCTCGCCCCAGGTGTCGAGATTCAAGCCGTCAAGCTCGCGACGAACTGCGCGGTCGTGCTCGGACTCGCGCGGGCGATACGGCGCCGGGATCGCATCAAGCAGCGACCGCTGCCTCGGCGGCGGCTCGCGATTGTCGGCGTCGAAGTTCCAGCGCCCGCCGCATGGCTCGTCACCCTCCATCAGCAGGTCCAGCCGCCGGCGCTGGTACCGGTAGAACGTCTCCATCCGCAGCGACCTGCGACCGTCCGCCCACTCCGCGAAGTCGGCGGGATCCGTCAGGAACAGCGACCCGTCGACGAACTCGACCCCATCGAGTTGGCCGAGCCTCGCCCGGCCGCCGGCGCTGTGCGGAGCAAGCAGACGGACCGTCTCCGGCCGGGCTCGTTTCCGGTGGCTTGCCAGGCCGCCGGGCAGCGAGCCGGCCTTGACGAAGTCGACCTCGATGCCCCGCTTCCTGACGTCGTCGGCGAAGTGGCGCATCGCGACCAGCACGAGGTGCAGCTTCTGGCGGTGAAAGCGCTTGGCGCTCAGCGCGGCGGTGCTCTGAACCAGCAGGACCCGGTCGGCGCCGTCAAGGGCGGGGTTGTCGAGTGAGAGCTGGTCGCCGAGGATCCAGGCGGTCGTGCCGGCCATGGGGGGAGGGTGCCCGCGGTGGTCCGTGGAGTACCAGCGGGTGGTGTCTCGACGGGTCGCTGTGGGTCGGAAGGTTCGCGAGGTAGCGCGTCGTGTCGCCGGCCGTCAAGCAGCGCCCGCAGCTGTGGGATTGCCTTTGAGGTGGTGGCGCTGCTTGACTGCCGTCGCCCCGCCGCGCTATTGGCAGTGATGGGGGCGCACAAGTGCTGCCCCCCATCGGGGGACGACTGCTGAGACGACGGGGTGGCTCACGCGCGGGCGGATTTGACGGCTGAGACGTCGTTTGTGCCCGCGCGCCGGTCGGGCAGACGCGCAAGGGCAGATATGACAGCTGGGATGTCGTTTCTGCCCGCGCGTCGGCGCCGGGGATGACGCGTGGGGTGGGACGGCGGCTGGGACGCCGCAACGTCCCACGCGCCGGCCGCCGCACGCCGCCCGCCGCCCGCCGCCCGCCACCGGCGCGAGGGCGTCCGCGGCGAGCAAAACCACCCACACACCGACCCCCGCAGAGCCGTGTGGGAAGAACCGATCGCCAAGACAGCAACACCGCCCACGCACCCCCGGCGACCGCAGCGAGTGTGCAGAAAGTCCCGCCCCCGACGCCGCCCAGGCCGCAGGAGGCCGTTCAAGAGTCCCCATTTGGCACGAGGTCGTGCACACGAAGTGGGCCCGACCTCATTGCCCAGTAGCGCGCACGGCGACGGCAGTCACAGCAGCGCCACCACCGCCACACGGACGCCAACAGCGTGCGGGCGCTGCTTGACGGCCGACGACGGGCGCGCTACCTCGCGAACCTCACGCCCAACCCCTACGCCCCGGACCGCCCCACTCCTCAAACTGCAAGAAACCGCCCACCACAGCCACCTCATCTGTGCGAACATACGTTCGCCACAAGATGACCAGCGAGGGCTCCCCATACTCACGTTTTCGCCGCGCGCTCGAGACCGGCAACGAGCTGCTGGTGATCACCGCGGCGCGTGAGCTGCCGCAGATCGCGCTCGACGATGCGCTGCGGATCTGCCTGGTGCTGCGCGACGGGGATCCGGAGCGCTATGACCGGGCGGCGGTGCGCTGGCTGGGGCGATTCGCGCTGGAGGGCAAGGCGGTGACGGTGCGTGACCTGCGGTCCGCCGCCCGAGCGCTCGCCGAGCTGCCGGAGTCGACGGCGGAGGCGATGGAGCGGTTGCAGCAGCTGTGCGTGGCGCGCGGCGTGTCGTGACGTCGAAGCCGGCCGCTACCAGTCTGAGACGTAGACGATGTAGCCGCTGGTCAGGGCGTCGAGGTCGGCGCGGCGGATGAGGCCGACGGCCTCGGCCAGCCGGCGCGCCGGGAGGTTTGCCTCGCGGGTGCGGACGACGACCGGGGATGTCGGGTCGAAGACAGCGGCGACCAGCAGCGACTCGCGGCACGCCTCGGCGGCGAATCCGTGGCCACGGACGGCGGGGACGAAGCGGAAGTAGAGGTTGAAGCAGGGTCGTCCCGCCAGCGAGGAGGGCCGCACGCCGGCCATGCCGATTCGGCCCGCCGTCACCCCGTCGATCTCGACATCCGACTCGACGATCCAGTAGCCCAGGTGATCGGTCTCCCACGCGTCGAGCAGCGACTGCGAGAGCGCGCGTGCCTGCTCAGGCGCGTGGGCGCGATCCGGTGCGTGGGGATAGTTGAGCGGATCGGAGTGCACGCCGGTCATCCAGTCGAGGTCGTCTGCGCTGGGCCGGCGCAGGAGCAGGCGCGAGGTCCGTCGACGCTCGAACTCCGTCTCGGGTGTCGCGGCCCGGGAATCGACCATCTCGACCGTCTAGTAGGCGGTCGGCCCGGGCGGGCGCTCGCCGCTGGTCTCGCCCTCGCCCTGCGCCCCGGCGAGCACGTCGGGCGCAACGAGCCGCGCGGCGTCGGCGGCCAGATCGTCGTTCTGGCGCTGGCTGTCGCGCTCGGCCTGAACCCGGCCCTCGTAGATCGCCACCTCGCGGTCGATGTCGGCGTCGGACCAGCCGAGGACCTCGGCCATCAGCCGGGCGACCGGGCGGGCCGCGGCGATCCCGCGGTCCCAGCTCTCGATCGAGATCCGGGTGCGGCGGGCGAGCACGTCGTCGACATGGAGCGCTCCCTCGTGGGAAACCGCGTAGAGCGCCTCGACGGCGAGGTAGGCGTCGGCCTCGGGCAGCGGTTCGCGCAGCTCGGGCCGCTGAGCGACGAGCTCGAGCAGCTCGTGGATCCGCGAGCCGTGGCGGTGCAGCAGGTGCTCGATCCGCGCGACGTGCAGCCCCGACTCGTTCGCCAGCCGGTAGCGGGCGTTCCACAACGCGCGAAACCCGTCGGCGCCGACCAGCGGGGTCACGTCGGTGACCGAGCCCGACACGCGCGCGTCGAGCATGTGGACGGCGAGGTCGATCGCGTCGCGGCCCATCACCCGGTAGGTCGTGTACTTGCCGCCCGCGATGGCGACCAGGCCGGGAACCGGCGAGGCGACGGCGTGCTCGCGCGAGAGCTTGGAGGTCGACTCCGACTCGCCGGTCAGCAGCGGTCGCAGCCCCGCGTAGACGCCCTGGACGTCGTCGACGCCGAGCGGTGACTCGAGCACCGAGTTGAGATGGGCGAGCACGTAGTCGATGTCGGCGCGGCTGGCCGCCGGGTGGGACTTGTCGAGCGTCCACTCGGTGTCGGTGGTTCCGATCAGCCAGTGCCGCCCCCATGGGATCACGAACAGCACGCTCTTCTCGGTGCGCAGGATCAGACCGGTATCGAGCTGTAGGCGGTCGCGCGGGACGACGAGGTGGATGCCCTTGGACGCGGTGACGTGGAACTTGCCGCGCTCGCCGACCAGGTGCTGGAGCTCGTCGGTCCACACGCCGGTGGCGTTGACCACGACCTGGGCGCGCACATCGAACGCCTCGCCGGTGACGTGGTCACGGACCTGCACGCCGGCGACGCGTCCGCCCTCGCGCAGGAAGCCGATCACCGACATCGAGTTCGCCACCGCGGCGCCGAAGCGGGCGGCGGTGCGTGCGACCGCGAGCGTGTGGCGGGCGTCGTCGACCTGAGCGTCCTGGTACTGCAGCGCGCCCACGAGCGAGTCGGCGCGGAGCGCCGGCGCGATCCGCAGCGCGCCCCGCTTGGTGAGATGCCGGTGGCGCCGCATCCCCCGATGACCGCCCAGCTCGTCGTAGAGCAGCATTCCGGAGCCGACGTACGCCCGCTCCCAGACGCGACGGGTGAGCGGATACAGAAACCAGACGGGGTGCACGAGGTGCGGCGCGATCACGTTGAGCAGCAGCGAGCGCTCGCGCAGCGCCTCGCGCACGAGGTGAAACTCCATCTGCTCGAGGTAGCGCAGACCGCCGTGGATGAGCTTGGAGGAGCGGCTGGAGGTACCCGAGGCGAAGTCACGCGCCTCGACGAGCCCTACCGACAGCCCGCGTGTCGCCGCGTCAAGTGCAGCGCCGGAGCCCGTCGAACCACCGCCGACGACGAGGACGTCGAAGGTCTCGGTCCGCAGCCGCTGGACCGCCCGCGCGCGCTGCGCCGGATTGAGTGAGCTTGGGTCCGCTGCGAGCTCGTCGGCGTGCTGCGCGTTTGGACTCATGCCTGCGAGGCTACCCATGCAGGCAGGGGGAGTCACGACTCAAGGGAGGTAGGGATGACGACAGGGACCAGACGCTGGCGGTGGCAGCAGACCACGCTCGGAGAGCTTGTCGCCGAGTTCCTCGGAACCCTGATCATCATTGCGTTCGGCGACGGCGTGGTGGCGATGGTCGTCGCGGCGCTCAATCAATCGGGGCGGGGCAGCAAGCCGTTCGTCGCCCAGGCCGATTGGCTGATGATCGCGTGGGGATGGGGGTTCGCCGTCGTATTCGGCGTCTATGTCGCGGGTGGCGTGTCGGGTGCGCATCTGAACCCGGCGGTGACGCTTGCACAGGCGGTGCGCCGGAAGTTCCCGTGGGGGAAGGTGCCCAGCTACTGGGCGGCCCAGGTGCTCGGCGCGTTCGTCGGCGCGGCGATCGTGTGGTTCAACTACCGCTCGGCGATCGACTCGGCGATGCATGCCGGCCACGTCGTCAAGGGCACCCAGGCGTCGGTCGGCGACTATTCGATCTTCGCCACGTTCCCGGCCAAGTACTTCCATTCGTGGATCGGCCCGTTCATGGACCAGGTGATCGGCACTGCGTTCCTGGTCGGCTTCATCTTCGCCATCACCGACGAGTTCAACGCTCCGGTCAAGGCGAACCTCGCTCCCCTGATCGTCGGATTCATCGTGGTGGCGATCGGCCTCTCCTACGGCGCGAACGCGGGCTACGCGATCAATCCCGCTCGTGACTTCGGGCCCCGGTTGTGGGCATGGGTGGCGGGCTTCAAGAGCGTCGCCCTGCCGGGCAACTACGGCAACGTCAACGACTACTTCTGGATACCGATCATCGGGCCACTGGTCGGCGCGCTGGTGGGCGCGTTCATCTACGACCTCGGTATCCGCAACGTCCTCATCGCGCGTGGCGCCACGCCTGACCCCGACATCGTCGAGGAGGGCGCCGACGTCCTCGACGAGCCCGGAGGTGCATCCCGTGCCTGAGTACATCGGAGCCATCGACCAGGGGACGACGAGCTCTCGCTTCATCCTGTTCGACCGCGACGGCCAGATCGTCCACGTCGACCAGCGTGAACACGAGCAGATCACCCCCAGGGCAGGTTGGGTGGAGCACGACGCCAAGGAGATCTGGACGCGCACCCGCGAGGTGATCGGTGGGGCGCTCGCGGCCTCGCCGGCCGAGGCGAGCGATGTCGTGGCCGTCGGCATCACCAACCAGCGTGAGACAACCGTCGTCTGGGACCGTGAGACCGGCGAGCCGATCCACAACGCGATCGTCTGGCAGGACACCCGCACCAGCGACCTCGTCCGGGAGCTCGCCGGCGACGAGGGGGTCGATCGGCTTCGCAAGGAGGTCGGTCTCCCGCTCTCGACGTACTTCTCAGGCCCCAAGATCCGCTGGCTGCTCGACAACGTCGACGGTGCGCAGGAGAAGGCCGAGGCGGGTCAGCTGATGTTCGGGAACATGGACACCTGGGTGCTCTGGAACCTGACGGGCGGCACCAGCGGCGGCGTGCATGCGACCGACGTCACGAACGCCAGCCGCACGATGCTGATGAACCTCGAAACGCTCGACTGGCACGAGCCGAGCCTCGAGCTGATGGGCATCCCGAAGTCGATGCTCCCGGAGATCCGCTCCTCGAGCGAGACCTACGGGGAGGCGAAGGGCTCCGCGATCGGCGGAGTGCCGATCAGCGGCATCCTCGGCGACCAGCAGGCGGCGCTGTTCGGGCAGACCGCGTTCGACAAGGGGGATGCCAAGAACACCTACGGGACCGGCTCGTTCCTGCTCGTCAACACCGGCAACGAGATCGTCCACACCGAATCGCTGCTCACGAGCCCTGGATACAAGCTCGGCGAGCAGGACGCCACGTACGTGCTCGAAGGGTCGATCGCGGTCACCGGCGCACTCATCCAGTGGCTGCGCGACCGTCTGAAGATCATCTCCAGCGCGCCGGAGGTGGAGACGCTCGCGCGCTCGGTCGACGACAACGGCGGCGTCTACTTCGTGCCGGCGTTCAGCGGGTTGTTCGCGCCCCACTGGCGCGACGACGCTCGCGGGGTGATCGTCGGGCTCACCGCCTACGCCAACCAGGGGCACATCGCCCGCGCCGCGCTGGAGGCCACCGCGTGGCAGAGCAAGGAGGTCGTCGAGGCGGCCAACGAGGTCGCCGACGTGCCATTCACCGATCTGCGCGTCGACGGCGGGATGACCGCCAACGAGCTGCTCATGCAGTTCCAGGCGGACGTGCTCGGCGTTCCGGTGATCCGCCCAGCGGTCACCGAGACGACGGCGCTGGGCGCTGCCTACGCGGCCGGGCTGGCGGTCGGCTTCTGGTCTGATCAGGACGAGTTGCGCGAGCGCTGGTCCGAGGACAAGCGCTGGGAGCCGCAGATGGACGAGAAGGACCGTGACGCGCAGTACGCCCAGTGGAAGAAGGCCGTCCAGCGCACGCTCGACTGGGTCGACTGAGCCAGGGACTATGAGGGCAGCGGGCGCGTCGGCTCGCTGCCCGCCGCCGCGCGGCGGCGCAGGCCCGCCGCCGCGTGGACGACGCCCGGTGTGGCGTAGATCGCGGCCGTCTCCGCCGCGCCTCCGCCGGCGTGACGGCGCGCGACGGAGTGCATGACGTCGTTGGCGGTGAGCACCAGCGAACCCGCGCCGGCCCACAGCGCGAGCGCGAGCAGCGGCTGTCCGAGGCCGTGGCCGCCGAAGTACACGACCGCGCGCACGCCATGCACGATCGCGCCGTTGGGCAGCCAGGGTGAGAGCTCGCGGTAGACGTCCGGGAGCATCGCGGTCGGGACCGAACCGCCCGAGACGGCGTTGCCGACGAACACCAGCAGGATCGCCATCAGCGCGGTCGCGGGCAGCCCGAGCGAGGTCTGGGCGGCTGCCGTGGCGAGGATGAAGGCGAGCGCGCCGAGCATCCCGATGCCGAAGATCGCCGCCCAGTGGCCGGGCAGGGCGCCGAACCCGGTGGCGACAACCAATGTCCCGAGGGCGGCGACGAGCGCGGCGAACAGCCAGGCGGCGATCACGCGCCACCACACCCGCATGCGCAGCCCGACGAGGTAGAGCCCGACGGCGCCGACCACGCTCGGAACGAGCAGGCCGAGCTCGAACACGAAGGTGACAAGCCCTGACCGGTCGGCAGCGCTCGGCGGGACGACGTCCTGGACGGAGGCGCGGACGTGCGCTGCTGCGGCGACATGACCCAGCGCGGTGGCGACCACCTGCTCGAGCGCCGACCCGGCGGCACCCGCGGTGAGTATCTGCGCGTGGCGGGCGTCCTCGAGCACGAGCGCGCCGCGGATCCGCTGGTCGTGAAGCGCCGCCCGCGCCGCAGCCGCGGACGGCAGCGCGATCACCCGGAAGGCGCCGGGGGCGGCGTGGTCCAGGCCGGCGGTGACGTGGCCAATCACGGAGGGCGGCGCCACGACCGCGATGCGGACGTCGTGAGGCGCCGGCCGATGGTCGGCGTAGGTGAAGGAGAGCGTGAGCAGCGCGCCGGCGACGGCGGCGGCGATCGCGACCAGGATCAGCCGGCGGCCGGTGACGGGCGCGCTGTCGGTGGGCGAGGGTGTGGATGTCATGTCAATCGTCCTCCTGCTCGAGGCGTTCTTAATGACCAAGTGGTCACTAGGCTAGCACGCTAATGACCGCTTGTATACTTAGCCGCGAGATGCCCGATCGCGGCACAGACGAGACCCCGCCCCGCACACGCCGCCGCGATCCGGAGGGACACCGCGCCGCGATCCTCGACGCAGCCCGGCAGGCGCTGGCCGAGAAGGGCTACGCACGCACGACGATCCGCGACGTCGCACGGCGAGCGGGTGTCACTCACGGTCTGGTGATGCGTCACTTCGGCTCCAAGGAGCAGCTGATGCTGGCGGCGTTCCCGGAGCCGCCGGGTCTGGCCGCGACGGTCGCCGGCGACCCCGCGACGCTGCCCGAGCGCCTCGCGGCAGTGTTCGTGGAGCGGATGGAGACCGGCGCCGGGGAGGACCCGCTGCTCGCGGTCATCCGCAGCGCCGCCACCAACGAACGCGCAGCCGCGACGCTCTATGACGAGATGCGCCGCCAGAGCACTCGGATGCTCGCGCCCCTCCTGGCGCCGGAGGCTCTCGAGGTCCGCGCGGACCTCATCACCTCCCTGTTCATCGGCGTGGCCTTCGAGCGCTATGTGATGCGGACCGGCGGTCTGGCCGCGATCAAGCCCGACGAGCTCACCGACCACCTCGCCGGGATCATCAGGCACATCCTGGCGCCGGTCCTGTTGCCGGCGTCCCAGGATTCCCACACCTGAGCCCGGCCACCCGGTTAGCGTGTCACCCCGTGGCCACGCTTGCCCGCCTCAGCCGTCGGGCGCCGCTGATCCCGCTCGTGGCGGTGGCGGTGGCGCTCGCGGCCACTGGTGCACTCGGCCCCGCGCGCGCCGCGCGCCGTCAGGCCTCGCCTCCGATCGGCGGCGTCAACCTCCTGCGCAACCCGGATGGACGGGCCGGCGCGGTCTCGATCGGCGGCTGGGATGCGGTGACGATCCCCGGCTGGCAGATCGCCCGGGGCCTGCCGACGGTCGTCGTCGCGGGCACGCACGGCTTTCCGGAGTCGGGCTCACCGATGTTCGTCGGCGGCGCCGGCGGGACCGCGGTGCTCAACCAGTCGGTGGGGCTCGGCAACGGCTCGGCGGCCGGGGCCCGGTTCACGCTGACGGCGCGACTCGGCGCAAGCGACACGAGCGCGGCGTCGCTGCAGATCACCTTCGTGTCGGCGACCGGCGCCCATCTGTCATCGAGCCGCCTGGGGCCGGTGAGGGGCGAGGGGCCCGGCGTCTCCCGGCTCGTCCCGCGCACGCTGCACGGCCGCGTCCCGGCGGGCGCCGTGCACGCTCTGGTCTCGCTGAGGCTGGCGACCTATCTGCATGACATCGACGGTGGCCATGCCCCAAAGGTCGGCTTTGACCGGGCGGTCGCCACCGACCTGGCCCTGAGCGTGGCCGCTGCGGTCCCGGCGCCCGGGCCGGTGACTCCTCCACCGTCGGTGGTCCCGCGCTACCAGCACGTGTTCCTCTTCTACTTCGAGAACCAGGACGTGGGCGATGTGGTGGGCAACTCGACCCAGGCGCCGTACTACAACGAGCTCCGGGCGCAGGGCGCGCAGCTCGGGCAGATGTACGCCGAGGAGCACCCCAGCGACGGCAGCTACCTCGCGCTCGCGGGTGGCAGCGCGTTCGGCATCCCGCTCGACGATCCCGCTGAGGAGAACTCCCAGTACACGATCGATGCGCCCAACATCGGCGATCGCGTGACCGCAGCCGGCGAGAGCTGGGCGGCGTACGAGCAGAGCGCAACCGGGCCGTGCGACGACACGGTGCACGGTTACTACTGGGACGACGACCTGCCGATGATGTACTTCGCCGACGTCCGGAAGCGGCCGGCTTACTGCGCCGCGCACGTGCTGCCGCTGGAGGCGATGAGCACCGATCTGGCGCACGCCTCGACGACGCCCGGCTTCGCCTGGGTCGGGATCAACGACTGCGACGACATGGAGGGCTGCGGCGTCCGGGCGGGCGACCGTTTCCTCGCCGCCCAGCTGGGGCAGATCATGGACTCGCCGGCGTGGCGCGACCAGCGCTCGCTGGCGATCATCACCTTCGACGAGGACGCGGTCGACCATGAGCGGCCCGCCCAGCGGGTTCCCACGCTGATGCTCGCCTCCCAGGGCGTCCGGCACGGCTTCGTCTCCACGCAGCGGTACACCCACTACAGCCTGCTGCGCACGATCGAGGGAGCGCTCGGGCTGGCGCCGCTCACCGCCAACGATCGCTTCGCCGAACCGGTCAACGACGTGTTCAGCGACGACGCTCCGGGCGCGGTCGCGCCGCCGTCGCCCTACGGCTCGCCCAGCGCCCCCGCGCCCACCGTCCCCACGGCGACCACCGGCGCAACCCACGGCGACGTCTCCGCCGGCTCGCGCCGGCCGACCGCGTTCGTGGTCAGCAATACAACCGATCGCGTGACGCCTGTCGCGCTCTCTGACGCCCGCCGCGGCGCCGCCATCCCGGTGGGCAGGCTGCCCGACGCGATCGCGCTGTCGCCCGATGACCGGACCGCCTACGTCGTCGATTCCGGATCCGCCCAGGTGACGCCGATCGACACCCGCACGCGCCGGGCTCTGTCGGCGATACCGGTCGGCGAAGAGCCGAACGCCATCGCCATCTCGCCGGATGGCGCCACTGCGTTCGTCTCGAACACGCTATCGGACACGGTGACGCCGATCGATCTCAGGACCGGTCGCCCGCTGCCGCCGATCCCGGTGGGCCACGAGCCGAAAGCGCTCACCTTCTCCGACGATGGGCGCACGCTGTATGTGTGTGACTGGGGAGGCGGGCAGGTCACGCCGATCGACGTATCCACACGGCGGGCACTCGCACCGATCCCGGTCGGGGCCTATCCGGTCGCGATTGCGTCGGCCCCCGGGGAGGACCGCGTCGTCGTGGCCGACTCCGGTTCTGACCAGGCGACCGAGATCGATACCCGCAGCGACCGCGCCGTCGGATCGGTCGCGGCCGGCCAGTTCCCCGACGCCCTCGCGCTCACCCCGGACGGCCGGACCGCCGAGGTCGTCGACGGTGACACCGACCAGCTCACCGAGCTGCCCACCAGGGGCGGCGCGGGACGGCAGCTGAAGGTCGGCAACTCGCCCGTGGCGGTGGCGGTCGCACCCTCGGGTCGCACCGCGTACGTCGCCAACTCGATCTCCTCGACGATCACGCCGGTCGACATCGCGTCCGGCCGCGCCGGGCGGCCGATCTCCGTCGGTCGCTACTCATATCCGTCGGCGCTCACCGTCGCTCCGGGCGGTGGGACCGTCGTCGTGCTCGGCACCTACGCGGGAACCGTCCGACTGCTGCGGACACGCACCGGCGCGGTCACACCGGCGATCGCCGTCGGCGGCTACCCCACCTCGGTCGCGGTCACCGGCTGACCCGCCGCCGGGTCTCGACCCCAGGGTTGAGAAGCGCCCGATCTCCACCCGGGAATCCACCCGGACGCCGATGTGCGATCGCTCGCGCAAATCGAAGATCGACCCATGTCAATCACCGATTACCTCCTCGACTCAGCCCTCGTCCTGCTCGTCCTGCTCCAGATCAAGGAGCGGCCGCTCACGACCCACTCGATCACCAGCGCCCAGGCGTGGACCGACGCACTGCTCGCGATGGCCGTCTTCGAGGTCCTCGGCCGCTCGGCGCTGCTGTATCTCAGGCGCAACAAGGCCCGCGCCGAGGTCCCGAGCGCCGCCGAGCTCGCGTGATCATCCGCCCTCCCACTCACCCCTTCCCGGGACCCGCCGACGCAGGCGGATCCCGGCCGTGTCCCCTGACCCGTAACGTCCAGTCCGCGCGATGATCTTCCTCAGCCTCGACCGTCGCATCTCGATCCTCATCCGCCTCGCCGGGTTGGCGCTCGTGACCTGGTCGGTGGTGGATGCGCCGTCCTACTCGGCGGGCACGTCGGGACGCCGCCTGGTGGTGACGATCGCGCTCGCTCTGTGCGTGCTCGGGACGTTGATCTGGCTGGCGGGCCGGGATCTCGAGGATCCACCGGGGCCCGAGGTCCCGATCCTCTCGATCGCGGGTGGCGTGCTCGTCGGCGCCTCGCCCTCGAGCGCGGCGAGCGCGTTCGTGTTCGTGGGCATCGTCACGGCCGGCATCCGCGCAGGGTTCAACCGGGCGATGCAGGTCACCGCTGTGAGCACCCTGGCGCTGGCGGTGACGGTGCTCATCTGGAACGGCGGGGCGCTCGGGCTCGTCGCCTACGCGCTCGGGTTCGTCGCCGCCGGACTGGCCGCCTCCAACGTGCGTCAGCTGCGCGACCAGGCCGAGCAGGCGGAGCTGCTGCTCGCCCAGAGCCAGCGCTCCCAGGAGGAGGCGCTGCGTGCCGCGCGGTTGGAGGAGTCCACGCGGATCGCTCGTGAGATCCACGACGTGCTCGCGCACTCGCTCGCCGGCCTGACGCTCCAGCTGGAGGCCACGACCGCGCTGCTTCAGAACGGCGCCGACACCGAGACGATCCTCACCCGGGTGCGTCGTGCGCACGAGCTGGCGCGCGAGGGCCTGCGCGAGACGCGCCGGGCGGTCGGCGCGCTGCGCGGCGACGGGCCTTCCACCGAAGAGGCGCTCGCCACGCTGGCCAGCGCAGAGTCGACCACGCTCACGATCGACGGCGACGGCACGCAGTTGCGCGGGGAGGCGGGGCTGGCGGTGCTCCGCGTCGTCCAGGAGTCGCTCACCAACGTCGCCAAGCACGCGCCGGGCTCGCAGACGACGGTCGGGATCACGGTCGGCGAGGAGATCATCGCGGTGATCGAGAACCGGCTGGTCGAGGTGCCGGTCGGCGCCGGGTCGCTGGCCGCCAGTGGCGGCGGCTACGGGATCTCCGGGATGCGCGAACGCGCCGAAGCGCTGGGCGGAACCCTCGGCGCGGGGCCGACCGAACACGGCTGGCGGGTTGAGCTCCGGATCCCGATCAGCTCGGAGGGCGCGCGATGAGCGACGCGGTGCGGGTGATGGTCGTCGACGATCAGGGGCTCGTGCGCGAGGGCCTGATGACGCTGCTCGATGCCGCTGCCGGAATCGATCCGGTCGCGGCCGCCGCCGATGGGGAGGAGGCGGTCCGGCTCGCCGCGCGCTACCTCCCGGACGTCGTGCTGATGGACCTGCGGATGCCGCGCATGGACGGCGTCGAAGCGACCCGCCGAATCCGCGAGGCCCGTCCGGACACCGAGATCGTCGTGCTCACCACCCACGCTGACGAGGACTCGATCCTCGACGCGATGCGCGCGGGCGCCCGGGGCTACCTCACCAAGGATGCGGGGATTGCCGAGATCTCCCGTGCGGTGCAGGCCGCCGCCGCGCACCACGCGTTCCTGGACCCCGAGGTGCAGGCGCGGCTGCTGGAGGCGGCGACGAGCGGGCGCGGCACCGGAGGCGACGGCTCCGGCGGCACCGCGGGCGCAGGGGACGGCACGGTGGTGGCGGGCGCCGGTGCTGCCAGAGCCGAGCCGCTGCCCGACGACCTGACCCCACGCGAGGCCGAGGTGCTGCGGCTGATCGCCGCCGGACGCTCCAACGGCGAGATCGCCACCGAGCTCTTCGTCTCCGCGGCGACGGTCAAGACCCACGTCAATCATGTGTTCGCCAAGATCGGCGCGCGCGACCGAGCACAGGCGGTCCACTACGCCTACACGCATGGGCTCGCCGGCTGACGAGCTCGCCGCGCGTGAGGCAGCGCTCACCGAAGCGGTGCGCGCGAGCTTCGCCGGCGCGGGCTCGCCGCGGCTGCGGGAGCTGCTGGAGGGCCTGGTCGAGCATCTCCACGCGTATGCGCGCGAGGTCCGGCTCACCGAGGCCGAGTGGTCGGCGGCGATCGACTTCCTCACCCGGGCGGGGCAGATCACCGACGAGCGCCGACAGGAGTTCATCCTGCTCTCCGACGTGCTCGGGCTCTCGATGCTCACGATCGGGATCAGCGCCCCGCGCGACCCTCGGGCGACCGAGCCGACCGTGTTCGGCCCGTTCTTCGTCCGCGACGCGCCGTTGGTGGAGTACGGCGGCGATGTCGCCCAGGGCGCACCCGGCGAGCCGTGCTGGGTCGAGGGCGTCGTCACCGACACCGAGCGGCGGCCGGTACCGCACGCCGAGATCGAGGTGTGGGAGGCCGACGAGGACGGTCTCTACGACGTCCAGTACGACGACGGCCGCACCGCGGGCCGGGCGCGCCTACGGGCGGGCGGGGACGGCCGCTATGGCTTCTGGTCGGTCAAGCCCGCGCCGTACCCGATTCCGCACGACGGGCCGGTCGGTGAGCTGCTGGCGGCGAGCGGGCGCAGCGCGATGCGGCCCGCGCACATCCACTTCATGGTCGCCGCGCCCGGATTTCACACGCTCGTCACCCATGTCTTCTCCGCCTCCAGCGCCCATCTCGACGATGACGCGGTGTTCGGGGTCAAGCGCTCGCTGGTGCGTGACTTCGAGCGGGTCGATCCCGCGACCGGGATTGAGGCGCCCGGCGAGCGCCCGGTCGAGGGACCGTGGTGGCGGCTTCGGTTCGACATCGCGCTCGCCGTGGCGGACGCCTGACGGTGGGAAAATGTGGCGATGAGTGACTACATGCAGCTGCCCGAGGACCTTCCGGTGCCCGTCGATGACGGCAGCGCCGACCATCTGAAGGGGATGTCGATGCCGTCGGTCGTCCTGGACGCGAGCGACGGTCGCCAGGTCGATCTCGGCGAGCTGGGCGAGGGGCTCACCGTGCTCTACATCTACCCGATGACGGGCACCCCGGGCGTCGAGCTGCCCGACGGCTGGGACGAGATCCCCGGGGCCCGCGGCTGCACGCCGGAGACCTGCGGGTTCCGTGACCACTTCGCCGACCTGCGGGCCATGGGCGCCGACCGGGTCTTCGGCATGTCCACCCAGGATCTCGCCACCCAGCGCGAGCTGGTCGAGCGGCTGCGGTTGCCCTATCCGCTCCTCTCCGACCCCGGCGAGAAGCTCGGCGCCGCGCTCGATCTGCCGTCGTTCGAGGCGGGCGGAACCAGGCGCTACAGCCGCATCACCTTGATCATCGTCAACGACGTGATCGACCACGTCTTCTTTCCGATCTTCCCGCCGAACGCGCACGCCATCGAGGTGCTCGGCTGGCTGTCGGACAACTGCTGACCGCCGGGACGTTCCCGGCAGGTTCGCCGTCCGCCGGTCCGGCGCTCACTCGTCATCGCTCGGACATCGCCCGCTCAAGGATTGGCGACCGTCTGCCGAAGTGATATTTTGATGACGAAAGATTTGCCTTCGAAAGGTCGGACGCCGAAATGAGTTCAACTGCCGCCGCGCCAGCGCGCGCCCCCAAGATCGAGCCGCACGTGATGCGCGTCGCGATCGTCGTGATCCTCGGGATCATCATGTCCGTCCTGGACACGACGATCGTCAACGTCGCGCTCCACGACCTCTCCCACGACCTCCACGACTCGCTGTCGGGGATCCAGTGGGTGATCACCGCCTACCTGCTGTCACTGGCCGCGGTGATCCCGGTCACCGGTTGGGCGGTGCGCCGTTACAGCGCCCGGCGGCTGTACATCATCGCGCTCGTCGTCTTCACCGCCGGCTCTGCGCTGTGCGGGCTGGCGCAGACCAGCCAGGAGCTGATCGCGTTCCGCGTCCTGCAGGGCATCGGCGGCGGGCATGCTCACCCCGATCGGCCAGATGATCCTCGTCAAGGCCGCCGGCCCCCGCAACCTGCCGAAGGTGATGAGCCTGGTCGGCGTCCCGATCGTCATCGCGCCGATCTTCGGCCCGACGCTCGGCGGCCTGCTCGTGCAGTCGGTCGGCTGGCAGTGGATCTTCGAGGTCAACGTCCCGGTCGGCGCGCTGGCCCTGGTGCTCGCGCTGCGGCTGCTGCCGCGTGACGAGGCAGCCGGCGCCGCCGAGGCCGGTCGCCTCGACGTGATCGGGCTGGTGCTCGCGGCGGTCGGCGTCGTCGGCATCACCTACGGCCTGTCCGAGAGTGAGGCGGCCGGAAGCCTGACCTCTGACCGCGTGATCATCCCCGTGCTCATCGGTCTCGTCCTGCTCGCCGGGTTCATCGGCCGCTCCCGGCGCATCGAGCGTCCGGTTCTCGACCTCAGCCTGTTCCGCAATCGCGCCTACAGCGCCGCATCGGTCGTCACCTTCTGCCTGGGCGCCGCCCTGTTCGGCGCGATGATCCTGATGCCCCTCTACTTCCAGGAGGTGCTCGGCGACAGCGCGCTGAAGACCGGCCTGCTGCTGATCCCGCAGGGCATCGGCGGCGGCATCGGCATGTTCGTCTCCGGTCGCGCCACCGAGAAGCTCGGCGCGGGCCGCACCGCTCTGATCGGCGGCGCGGTGATGGCGGCGGCGACCATCCCATTCGTGCTCGTCACCGCGAACACGCCCTACACGCTGCTGGCGATCGCGATGGTCGTCCGCGGCGTCGGCATGGGCCTGTCGATGATGCCCTCGATGACCGCCGCGTTCTCGGTGCTCACCAAGGAGCAGGTCAACGACGCCAGCCCGCAGCTCACCGTGCTGCAGCGCGTCGGCGGCTCGCTCGGCACCGCGATCATCGCGGTCGTCCTGCAGAACAACCTCTCGCACATCGTCCCCGGCCCGCACGCTGCGACGGCCGTCGCGAGCGGCTTCGGTCACACCTACTGGTGGGTGATGGCGGCGACGCTGATCGCCCTGGTGCCGACCGCGCTGCTCGCCCGGATCGAGCGCCGCGCCGCCCAGAGCCCAGCGCTCGAGGCGGCCGCGATCGCCGAGGTGGACGGGGTCGACGAGCGTGTCCTGGAGACCGCATGAGCACCGCGGCGCAGGCGGCGCTGATCAGGCCGAGTCGCTCGACGGACTGCGTGACGCGATCGCGCAGATGTTCGCCGCCGAGCGCCGGCTGCGCAGCCGCGAGAGCGCGCCGGGCGAGCTGACCCATGCCCACATCCGCTCGCTCCACGCGCTGGCGGAAGGGCCGCTGACCGCCGGACAGCTCGCGCGCAGCGCCGAGCTGAACCCGGCGAGCGTGACGGCGATGCTCGACCACCTGGAGGAGGCCGGGATCGTGGAGCGCACCCGCTCCACGACCGACCGGCGGGTCTGCAATGTCGCGCTCACCGACTCTGGCCGCAAGCTGCTGTCAGACAAGACCGCGCGCTGGCGGGCGATGTGGGCCGACACGCTCGGCGCCTACAGCGAGGCCGAGCTCGACGTCGCCCGGCGGATCGCCCGTGACGTCGCCGGGATGCTCGACTCGATCACGGCCGCGCGCCAGAAGCGCGCAGCCGCCTGACGCTGCGCCTCAGGAACAGAGCGCGACCTTGGGGTCGACGAACGCCGATCCCCGCAACGACCCGCTCGTATGACCGTTGTTGTAGAAGGCGTCGGCCGTCGCGTAGTAACGGTGCGACCAGGGCCGGGAGGCGAGCAGATACCACCACGCGTTGCCGTCAGGGACCTTGAAGCCACGCAGCCTGCAGGCGATCACCACGCTCTGCCCGGGGCTGATCTCCGGCCCGGCCCGTCCGCCTGCGAGATGCGGGTCTGACCAGGTGTGGGCCACGCCGCCGGACACCTCGCGCCGCGGCGCCCCAAGCGCGTGGATCCGGCGGTGATGGCCGCTGGCGAGCATCGGGATCAGCGCGGATGCGACGGCGACGACGACCACCGCCGCCAGTGACCGGGTGAGCCAGGTGCGCGGACGCCTTCCCCGTTCACCCAGGCCAATCGGCTCCGCCGCGACGGAAGGGCCGTCGAGGGCCGGCGGCATGGTTGGCGCGAAGGGTCGCACGGCTCGGAGCGCGGAGGCGCCGATCGCCGTTTCCAGCTCTCGGAGCGGTGCCTCGGCCAGCAGGTGGGAGCACACCGGCGCAAGCTGTGCGCCGCGACGGTCGCCGACCGCACTGTCGAGCCGGCGGTCGACCGCGAGGGGGTCGTGCCTGAGCTCGTAGAGATCGACGACGTCGACGGTGATCCGGCCGGTCCGCACCGCATAGCGCCCGCGGTCGGTGTCGATCAACAGGAAGTCCTCCAGCACCAGGTCGCGCTCGCGCAGGCGGTCGCGCAGATCGCTCAGCCCCAGCCGGATCGTCGAGCGGTGCTGGTAGGGGATCCGGGCGATGATCTCGCCCGAGCTCCACAGGCGAGACCCGAGCCGCGCGCGCTGGTGCTCGCCCGACATGGTCTCGGGCGCGAGCTCGCGCGGGAGCGAGATCGCTGCCAGCACCCAGCGTGCGCGGTCGGAGAGCGCGATCTCGGGGGCGTCGGGCGCGGGGCCGGTGCGAAGCCGCGGGGCAGGCCCGAAGTCTGCGTCCTCCAGAAAGCTCAACCAGAGCGCCGGCCCCATGCGACGATCATGCCGTGTTGACTGGTCAGATTGTTGTCGTGATCCCGCGATCTGACATCCAGGACCCGGATCCTGCGGCCTGCATCGGTGTGTTTCGCAACCTGCAACACGCTGCAACACGCTTTAGGGAGCAATCGGCTTAGTTTGAGAGCGTCTCTCTCCGGTGGCGACGGGACGGCCTCGGGGGCGCCGGCGTCGAGTTGGAGGGTGGGGGTGCGGTTCAGTTGTGGCGGGGTTCCGGCGGGGCGGCCGGGCCCCGCGCCGCCGAGGCGCCCTGGGGGCCAGCGGCGAACGTCCGCGCACAGTGCTCGGAGCAGAAGTAGTGCGTGCGACCGCCGTGCTCGAGGCGGACCGCCTTCGCGCGATCGACGTGCATGCCGCAGACCGGATCGCGAGTACCGCGGCGCGTGGTCAGCGCGAACAGCGCCGCGAACACCGCGAGGCAGAGCACGTTGAGCACGAGCGTGTGATCGAGGTGGACCGAGCTGAAGATGTCGGTCCGGCTCGGGCGGGGGCCGTTCGGGGCAAGGCCGATCCCGCTGAACAGCGCCTCCACGACGAGCGCCGCGATCATCATCGTGATCAGCATCAGCGCGGTGATCCGCACCGCGAACGCCGTGCCGTAGTACTTGCGGTAGATCGTGAGGATCGGCAGTACCACCAGGTCTGCGAACAGGAACGAGAGCACGCCGGCGAACGAGATCCCGCCCGACCACAGCACCGCCGCGACGGGGACATTCCCCACCGAGCAGACGAAGCTGAGAATGGCGACCACCGGGCCGACCACGACGTTCTCCAGCGTGGGCAGCGGCGCGGGGGCGTGACGCAGGAACAGGCCATTGAAGAACCCATTCCCGAGTTGGGCGACGAACCCGGCGATCAGGAAGCCAATCGCGATCTCGCGATAGAGCATCTGCCAATCCCCGCGGAAGTTGTGCGCGACGTCAGACCACGCCTCCGCGGACCCGATCCGTTGACGCCAGGAGCGGCCGTCCTGGCCCGCGGAGTGATGCTGGTGGCCGGTATCGGCCGCCACCGCGTGCGCGCGCGCCTGCTCCTCCAGTGGGCGGCTCACGAACACCCGCAGCAGCAGCGTCATCAGCGCGATCATCACCAGCCCGCCGAGGTACTCGGCGACCGTGAACCGCCAGCCGATCAGCAGCCACAGCACGATCCCGAGCTCCCACACGAGGTTCGTCGACGCGAACTGGAAGGCGAGCGCCGACGCCGCGGACGCGCCGCGTTGCAGCAGCGACTTGGCGATCGCAACCGCGGCGTAGGAGCACGAGGAGGACGCCGCGCCGAGCGCCGTCGCCCACCCGACCGACCGCGGCCCGGAGCCGCCCATCAGGCTCTGGACACGCTCGCGCGGGACCCAGGCCTGGACGATCGCCGAGATCAGGAAGCCGAGCACGAGCGCCCACCAGACCTGCCATGCCATGAGCAGCGCGTCGCGCACGCCGTGCCAGATGACGTCGAGAGCTGAGGTCACCGAGACGACGCTGGCAAGGTACCCCCCCGGGGTATCCGGCGCCCCGGGCTACACTGGTGCCTGATGGACGAACCCGGCGTGACCAGCGAGCGGGGCTACACCGCCACCAAGGATGAGTTGCTGGCGCGGCTGCGGCGGATCGAGGGACAGATCCGCGGCATCGAGGGCATGGTGCAGGAGGACCGGTACTGCATCGACGTCCTCACCCAGATCGGTGCGGCGCAGGCGGCGCTTGACAAGGTCGCGCTCGGACTGCTCGACGACCACGCCCACCACTGCGTGCTCGGCGCCGGCGATCCCGGCGAGCGGGACGCGCGGACCGAGGAGCTGATGGCGGCGGTCGGCCGTCTCGTGCGCCGCCGCTGAGCGGGCCTCAGCTGGACTTCTTGCCGCCTTTGCCGGCCTTGCCGCCCTTGCGGCCCGCGGCCGCCTTCTGAGCGCGGTTTCCCCCGCTTCCGCTCCCCGAGCTCTTGGCGCTGCGACTGCTGCCCGAGCTCTTGCCGCCCTTCTTGGAGGCATCGGGCGTGTTCGCGATCGCCGCCGCGCGGCTCTTGCTCATGCCCTTCTTGCGCAGGCCCTCGTACTGCTTGTCGTCCTTGATGCTCGGTCCGTGGTCCTTGGCCATCGTGGGTCTCCTTTCGTGAACCAACCGACACCTGGGTTTGACTACCCGGTGATCAGCCGCGCACCCTTGTCCGCCCGCACCGGCGGGCGCTCCACCAACGCGACCGTGGAGATCGCGCCGTCGTCCCATGGCTTGACGTAGCGGCCGGAGATCGCGACCCGAGGCTGGGAGGGCAGCCGTCGTTCGACCGCGGCGAGGACCGCGTATGCCATCTCGCCCAGCGCACGCAGCGGTTGGTGGCGGTTCTGGCGGGTGCCGAGATCGGTCTCGGCCAGCGCATCCAGCCCGCGGGCGTGCAGAGCGTCGATCAGGGTCGCCGTCTCGACCCCGTAGCCGACGGGGAACGCGATCTCCTCCAGCAGAGCGCGCCGCGCCGCGAACTCGCCCGCGAGCGGCTGGCTGAACCCGGCGAGCAGCGGGAAGTGCATGTTGAGCAGCGGCCGCGCCATCAGCTCGGTGACACGGCCGCCCTCGTGCGCGAGCGTGGCGTCGTCAGCCACGAACGGGCGCTCGAATGCGCCCCGCACCATCTCGACGTGATCGTCAGTCAGCAGCGGCCCAAGCAGGCCGAGCAGATGGGCCGGATCGGGGTCAGCGGTGTCGCCGTCCATGAAGCAGACGATCTCGCCCGTCGTCGCCTGGAGCGCCCGCCACATCGCGTCTCCCTTGCCGGCTGCGGGCCCGAGCTCGGGTACGAGGTCGTCCTGTTGAAGGACGCGGGCCCCGTGGGCCGCGGCGACGGCCGCCGTGCCGTCGGCAGATTTGGCGTCGACGATCACCAGGTCGTCGACCAGACCTGCTCTCCGGGCGGGCTCGATCGCTCGCTCCAGGACTCCGGCGATCGTCGCTGCGCAGTCCTTCGCTGGGATGATCACCGACACGGTGAGCCCGGGCTTGCGTCGGCAGAGCTCGGCGACCGGGAACTGCTCTGCCCGATAGCGGCGCGTCGCCATCCAGCGGGCCACAGCCAGATCGGTCGACAGCCCGCGCTGAGCGCGTCCAGCGGTGCGCGCCGAGGTCGTCACCAGGACGTCGCGCGCGCGCAGGATCGGGACGCGGTGCGTCGCCAGCCTCACGCCGAACGCCTCGTCCTCCAGCGCCTGCAGTGGCTCCAGGCCGCCGACGGCGCGATACGCCTCGGCGGTGATCGAGAGAGAGGCGCCCGCGAAGTGATGGTGAGCCGCATCGGGGTCGCCACGGCGCACGAGCCGAAGACGTGCGGCCGCATCGCGCTCGCGCTGGGCCAGAAGGACAGCTGGAAGCGCGGCGGCTTCGGCGTGGTCGAGCTCGATCCGGCCGGCGATCACTGCCGCGCCGTGGTCGCGGTGCTGCAGCTGCCGGCCAAGCCAATCCGGCGCCGGGCGCGTGTCCGCGTCGGTGGAGGCGATCAGGCCCAGCGGGCGACCGAGCTCGTGCAGGCGCCGGCACGCCCTGTCCATCCCAAGCTGTCGAGCCGGGCCTGTTCCGCGGCCGGGGCCCTCGAGCAGGGTGAGTGACAGCGCCAGTCCGGCGGCCGCCTCTGCCGCGACCTCGCCCGTGCGGTCCGAGCATCCGTCGAGCACGAGGATCACCTCGAACGCGCCGATGGGGATCGTCTGAGCGGCGAGCGCGCGCAGACACTCGCAGATCTGTCCCTCCTCGTTGCGGGCCGGGATGACGACGATCGCCTCGACGCGCGTCATCGCACCGTGAAAACGTCGAGGAGGTAGTCGTCGGTGCTGCTTGACGCTACCGGCGAAAGCCACTGCTGCCCCCTCAGGCTCTGGTGGACCTCGGCGGCTGAGGCAGGGCGTTCGTCCCCGGTAGGACGCCAGTGGACGGCGACCAGGCGGGCTCCCGGCACACTCAGTTCGGCGAGCCGGTCGAGGGTGGTGGAAAACGCGTCCGGCTCGAGGTAGTAGAGGATCTCCGAGGCGACGGTCAGGTCAAAGCGGCGGGCCGGGATCGCCTCTGGGATTGCACCCAGGATCACCTCGACGTTGTCTTGCGCTGCGAGCCGTCGCCTCGCGGCGGCAACCGCGGTCGGCGCGCCGTCAACCGTGGTCAGGCGCTCGCACCGCCCCGCCAGCAGTTCGCTCAGGACCCCGATTGAGCTGCCGAGCTCGAGCGCCTCGCGGAACGGTCCAGCGCCGCATGCCTCGAGCGTGGCCGCGTACTTCGCGCGTTCGTAAGCACTCGTCTCATAGCCCCAGGGGTCCCCTTCGGTCCGGTACCGGGCCTCGAAGTCCGTGAGCGATATGTGGGTCATCGCAGCCGCTCCAGCGCAGTGGACCCGAGGCGCGCGAGCAGCGGGTCGAGCCGGTGCTGCAGCAGGAAGAGCTCGAGGTCGCGGCGGGCGCGATCGAGGTCGGTGCCTCGGGCGAACGGCGTCGAGCCACATGCCTGGGCGGCTTCGTCCAACAGCCCGCGGCAGGCGTCGGACACCGCGGCGCGTGCGTGCAGCGCGACCGAGCCGAGCTCAGTTTCGGCACCGTCGACCGCGAGCGCTGCCGTTGACATCCACGCGTCGATCGTCCGTTGTCTGGTGAGGATCCGTCCGGCCGCGAGCGACTCCAGCTGCGACGGTTCACCACGTTGCGCGAGGGCGTCGAGCGCGCCGCGAACCGCCGTATCGGCCATGCCGGCCCAGCTGGCCGTGGTGCGCAGAGCGTCGCGGGCGAACCATGGCTGGGCCGCGATCGCTCCGGGCGGCCCCAGCCGGGCCATGACGGGAACGTCGTGGAAGACGACGCGATGCGATTCGGAGGCGACCAGCCCGGCGGCGCGGTACCAGGAGCGGTCGAGTTCGACCCCGTCGTGAGAGAGGTCGACCCAGGCAAGCACGGGCGGCCCGCCCTCCGGATCGCGCACGAGCACCGCGGCTCGGTCGAGCCCGCCCGCGCCTGAGCAGAACGTCTTGACCCCGCGGATGACGTCCCGGCCTCCCGAGCGCGCGATGACGGCCGGAGCCCCGTCCCCGGCTTCCGGCTCACCGCCCCACACTCCGGCGAGCAGGCGACCGTCACAGACCGCCTGCAATTCGGAATCGCGCAGCTCGTCCGGTCCTTGAACGGCGAGCCGCTCGACCGCGTTGAGGTGGCCATCGAAGATCCGCCCCACCGAGCCGTCGGCCGCGGCCGCCCGCCGGACGAGTGAGAACTCGAGATCCGCGGGCAGGCGGCGCTCGCCCGGGTAGGCGTTGACGCTGAGGGCACCCGCCTCGCGCAGCAGCACGAAGGCGTCGCCGGGGAAGCGTCGCGGGATCTCCTGGTCGCGCGGGCCCGCCGCCTGCTGGATGCGACCGAGCGCCAGTTCCACGGCCTGCCAGAAGCTCTGAACCTCGGACGGGTTCCGGTGCAGGACGGTCGTCGTCATAGCGAGGCGAGTGCGAGGCCCGTGTCCGCCGCGTGGCAGGCGACGAGCTCGATGTACGCCGCCGTCTCGGAACAGTCGGTTCGGCGCGCCCCGGGCCCGATCCCGTCGTGGGCGAGAACGATCGACTCCGGTTTCAGCTGCGCTCGAGTGCGGGCGAGCATCTCCGCGGCGCGATCTCCCCGCCAGTCGTGGGTGTCGACGTCCCAGTCGACGAGTGCGAGGCCGAACTCCGAGGCGACCGCCGCCGTGGTCTGCGCGCGGACGCCCCACGGCACGCGCCACAGCGTCGGTCGGATGCCGAGTCGGTCGAGCCGTCCGAGCGCGCGCTCGGTGTCCTCGCGGATCGCCGCTTCGTCGATATCGGTGTGACGGACGTGGCGGTCGCAGTGCAGCTCGATGCGGTGGCCGTCGATTTCGGCGCGGTGGACCAGATCGGGGGACCGTTCGGCGCGGGGCGCGACGACGAAGAACGTCGCTTGTGCGCCGGCGCGCTGAAGTGCGCCGAGCACGGCGGGGGTGCCCCGCCTGTCCGGGCCGTCGTCGAACGTGAGCGCCAGGCCGACCGGCCCGGGACGAGTCGAAGTCGACTCCCGCGCGGTCTCGGTCTGAATCATGGTTGCGCCGCTACCCGAGACATCGTAAGGCAACCAGGACGGGCATGCCGCTCAACGCTCGCGCACCACCTCGCCGGCCTGCTTGTCATCGCGCAGACCGAGGAACCGCGGATGCCGCAGGCGCCCGGCGGTCGTCCACTCGGTGAAGGCGACCTCGGCGACGAGCGTGGGGGCGACCCAGGTGATGGCGCGTTCGCGGATGGTGTCCCGGGTGCTGAACGGGGAGCGCTCGCATGCCAGCTCCCGCAAGCGGGCACCGAGCTCGGAGAGCGTTGTCTGGTCGAACCCTGTCCCGACCTTGCCTGCGTAGCGCAGCGATCCGTCGGGATCGTGGTAGCCGAGCAGCAGCGCGCCGAAATCGGTCCGGCTCCCGCGCGGCGCGGTGAACCCGCCGATGACCAGCTCCTGGCCGGCCTCGCACTTGAACTTCAGCCAGTCGCGCGATCGGGTCGCGCGATAGGGACTGTCGGCGCGCTTGGCGATCACGCCCTCCCACCCCTGCCGGCAGGCGTGTTGGAACATCGTCTCGCCTTCCTTGTTGCGGTGCGTGCTCAGCCGGATCGCCCCGTGCGCGACGAGCGTCTGGCGCAGCAGACGCTTGCGCGTGCGCAGCGGCAGTTCCCGGACGTCGACCCCGTCAAACCACACCAGATCGAACACGTAGTAGAAGACCGCGACCGGACGCCGGCCCCGGTCCGCCAGCCGGGCGAAGCTCGTCTGGCCCCGGTCGAACGCAACCACCTCGCCGTCGACCGCGAACCGCGTCTGTGACTGAGCGGCGAGCGCCTCCCGTACCTCATCGAAGCGACCGCTGAGGTCGAGGTCGTTGCGCGACACCATCCGCAGCCGCTCGCCATCTCGAATCGAAACGCAGCGGATGCCGTCGAGCTTGCGTTCGTAGATCCACTCCGGGTCGCTGAACGGCGTCCGGCAGAGCACCGCCTTCATGGCGTTGGCGCTCGTGGGTGCGGGCGCTGGGCTCACCTGCGCTCGCTCGCTCGCGGTCAGCTGCGATGACATCGGACGCAGCCTACGTGACAGCGGTCCGCTCACCGACCGTGATCTTCACCTGACGTTGATGTCGATCTGCGCCCCGGCGGGTAAATGGGGAGTCATGGCCATGACGAAGGAGCGAAGAAGATGAGCGCCGGTCTGATCATCGTGATCGTGGTAGTCGGAGTTGCCGCGCTGGCCGCGGCGGCACGCTGGTGGTGGTGCCGGCGCAACCCGGCCGCGTTGCGTGGAGACTGGTGGCCAGACTTCGAGCGTGAGTTCCGCAGGTGGGTCGCGTCGCGCCCGCCGCGTCAGCACCGCCACCGCCCGTCGCGCCCCGACACGCGCTGAGGCCGGCGCGAGTTCCGCTCCAGCAGGTGAGCGTACGCTTGCGCCCGTGACCTCGGACCTCGACGCCGTCGCCGCCGCGGACCTCTCCCGGGCGCAGATCGCACCGATGACGCAGGAGGAGGCCGAGCGGGTCGCCGCGTGGTCCTATCCGGGGATCTACGCGTTCTACAACTACTCCGCCGATCCCGATGATCTCGCCGAGATCCTCGACGCCGACCGGCGGGCCGGCGTGTACTTCGGGGTCTGCCTGGAGGACGTCGGACTGATCGGCTTCGTCCAGACCTGGCCGGTCGCCGAGGACGGCTCGGTCGAGATCGGGCTCGGGCTCGCGCCGGAGTGCGCCGGCCGCGGCCTTGGGGTGGCGTTCGTCGGACTGCTCTGCGACTGGCTGATCGACCGGGTCCGGCTGCGCCCGATGACGATCACGCTGCGCGTCGCGACATTCAACGTGCGGGCGATCACCGTGTACGAGCGCGCCGGCTTTCATGCCGTCGAGACCGAGCAGTTCACCCGGAACGGCGCGACTGTCCAGTTCCTGCGGATGCTCCGGCCGGTCGCGTGAGCGGCCGGCGGCGCATCGCGCGCGCTGCGCTCGTGCCGATGCTCGCGTTCATCGCCGGCGCGTCGTCGGTGCCCGCCGCCGTCGCCGCGGCCCCTCCGGCTCGGGTCCAGGGGCGGTTCACGATGCGCACGGTGGTCACGTCGGCGGTCAACGTCCGGGGCGAGCATCGGGGCGAGCGCCTGACCCGCACCTGGCGGATCCACCCGAGCCGCTGCCTCGGCGACGTCTGCCAGGTTCTGCACCTGCAGCGCACGCGTGGGTACGGCCGGAGGCTGTGGCTCACGCTGCACCTCAGCCCCGACGGAAGTTGGATCGGGCACGGCTCGTTCTTCGTCGCTCTCTCCTGCCGGGGGCGGATCCATCGACACGGAGCACGTGTGCCGTACACGATCCGGCTGCGGGTGGGCGCGACGCGCACGCTCGGCGCAATCCGCTTCGCCCGCAGCCTGCGTGCGACCTATGTGAACCGCAGGCGCATCGACCGGACCCGATGCGCGATCCCGCCGAGCTACGACGCCGCGCGTTACACGGGCCGGTTGCGCAGCGGACTGCCGTCGCCGCCGCTGGCCGCATTCACGACCGCCGTGGGGCCGAGCGGGCTGGTGGCGTTCAGCGACGCATCCCGCCCAGGGCGGGGGCCGGGCCGGCGCGTCGTCGCCTGGAGTTGGAACTTCGGCGATCCAGGGTCGGGCGCGGCGAACGGGTCGGCGCTCGAGGCGCCGACGCATCAGTTCCCGGCTCCCGGGGCGTACGTGGTGAGCCTGACCGCCGTCGACGGGGCCGGATTGCAGTCGACAGTCGCCCAGACCGTCGTCGTCGCAGCAGTCGCACCACCGTCGTCGCGGCGGACTCAGCCGTCGGCTGAGCGCACGGTCGTGAGCACCCGCGCCAGGTCGGTGACCAGCGCGGCAATCGTGCGTGTACGCGGCATCACAACCGCGTACACGCAGCACAACCGTCCGTCCTCGGTGTAGAAGCGCTGCCAGCCGTACTGGCCCGCGCGGGTCACCTGCAGCTGGTTGGCGCGAAACTGCGCCGCATCGGGCGCGGGGCGGCCATCGGCCTCGAACAGCCCGACGCCCGCCCGTGCCCGATCGTCGCCCACGAACTCGAGCAACGCGCAGAAGATGTCGTCGCCCCGCATCCGCCCGGTCGCGGCGGCGCCGAAGTCGCCGTCGCGCTCGTGCAGTGCGAACGTCGCCACGTGAAGCACCGGACCGCCGCCCGGCCGCCGCAGGATGCGCGCCTCCCACCCATCCGGCGCGTCGATCGACAGGCCGTGCCCGCTGATCCTCACGCGATGTGGCCGATCACGGCCAGGCACAGGATGAGCTCGCTGGCCACGACCGCGCGGGCTGCCGGCGAGTCCCATCGCGCGAGCGCGCGATGCAGCGCGTGCAGCGAGCGCTGGTCGCGGCCGGTCCCGGCGGGCAGCAGAGCAAGCGCCTTCACCGCGCCGAAGCAAACCCCGATCAGCGCGCCCACCAGCGCCGAGCCCGAAAGCAGCTCGCTCACGAAGGCGGCGTACACCGCGGCGCAGGCGACCAGCGTGGTGAAACCGACCCCGAGCCGCGCACCGAAGCCAAAGCCGTAGACCCACCCGCGGTAGCGCGCCATCCAATCCTCGTTGACCTGACCGCGCGCCCGCAGCAGCCGGCGACGCAGCGGTGTCGCGTCGATGACCAGTGCCGTGAGCAGCGTGCCGAACAGCGCCGGTCCGCGCCAGTCCAGGCCCCCGGGCAGCAACGATCCGACGGCGCCGAGTGCGAGGCCGGTGAGCGCGCCGCCCCCGGTGGCGCCGACCGCGTAGGCGATCGCAGTCACTCGCCATGAGAACCCGCGGCTGCGCTCGCCAACCGGGTTGAGGCTGGCGAGCATCGACTGCCCGCAGGGCGACCACGTGGCGCGCATCGCGCCGACCGCCGCCAGCACACAGGCGACGATGGCGAACTGCAACTCACTCATCCGGCTCCCCTTCGCCGCGGGACGGGTACAGGCTGGGGTGATCTGGTCCGATCCCGGAGGCGGCGAGCGCCTGCTCGGCCCGCTCGGCCCGCTCAGCGGTGGAACGGGCCTGATGCAGACGCGCGTCGGACTGCGCGTCGGCGAGCAGCGAGAGGATCTGCGACCAGCTGGTCCCGCCCCCGCGGCCAACGATGCGGCGGGAGTCGGCGCCGACCAGCACGAAATGCGGGGTCGAGACCACGCCGTAATCGCTCCACGCGGCGTTCGACATGACCAGCTCGCCCTGCGCGGGGGCGATCCGCTCCAGCCGCGTGAGGCTCTCGCGGTCCGAGCCCTTGGTCACGACCACGATCCGGATGCCCGGTGCCACCGGATCGCCCGCTCGCAGCTCCTCCCAGAGCGAGCCGCAGACCGAGCAACCGGTGCTGAGGAACGCGAGCAGCGTGCGCGGCGCGCCCTGACCGAGCGCGAGCTTGACTGCGTCGCCCGCGAGCGTCTCGCCGACGATGTCCGGGGCCTGGGCTGCGGCGGACTCCGCATACGCCGCGCGAGCGGTCGGCACGCCCTGGTCCTCTCCGAGCTCGAAACCTCCTGGGTCGAGGCGGCTCTCGAGCGTGTGGAGGCGACGCAGGATCTCGGCGTGACTGCGCAGGACGGCGACGAGGAACAGCCAGGTGAGCGCAAGCAGCGCTCCGCCGGCGACGATCACGATCGTGGTCAGGCTCATCTCACACTCCTCCGGGGGCACCGATCTGGATCGCGGGTTCCAGACACCCGGCATCCTGGCGGCAGACCGCGTCGTCGACGGCCATCGAGGCGCTGCAACCGAGCTCGGAGATCGTGCTGGGGTTCTCGCAGACGACCATCCGGCAGACGACGGCGGTCACGCCGGGGAGGTGGGTGTTGCACTGCCCGTAGCGGAACACGTTGCAGGCCACCCGACGCTCATCACAGGTGGATCCGGCGCAACGGCAGCCGCCGGGGTACTCCCGGCCGGGCAGCGCGTTGCAGTCGACGTAGTAGCGGATGCCCTGCTCCGCACACAGCTTGTGGCCCGGGTAATCGGTGCACATCCACCAGCCGGCCGAGAACGTTCCCGTCGGGCAGCTGTTCTGGCCGTGGTTGATCTCGCAACAGAAGGCGGTGTAGCCGTCCGTGCAGGCGCCCCGAGTGCACTCCCCGGGAGTCATCGCCGCCAGCGCGGTGCCCGGGTACAGCAGGTAGCGCAGTGGCGCGACGGCGAGCGCGGACCCGGCCGTCGCCAGGCGGACGAGCATCCCCCGGCGCGAGAAGCGGCGCTCCAGAAAGAGCGCCGAGCTCGTCACCAGCCGGTCGCCTGCTCGGGGGCCGGCAGCCCCTTGGCTCCCGAGCCGCTCCGCGGTGCGGGTGGCGGTGAAGACCGCCTGCCACGTCTGGGCGGCGAGCGCGGCCGCTATCAGCGCCACCGCGCCCGCGACCGGTCGCTCGATGACCGCCGCGACCGGACTCCGCGCGCCGGTGGGCAGCGCCGCCACCAGGACCGCGAGCGCGGCCGACAGCGCGGTGAGCGCGAGGCGCCGGCCGCCGGCGTGGGCCGCGAGCCCGGTGGGCTCGCCGAAGCAGCCGCATTCTTCGGGCCCCTTGCCCTCGTGGCGCGCGTGGACGCCGGCGAACGCGGCGAAGATCAGCGCCAGGGCGACAGCGGCGATCCGCACCGGCGCGATCAGCGCCCCGATGGCGAGCCCGAGCTCGCCCACGCCCTGCACGAATCGCAGCCGATCGGTCGCCGACCCGCTGGGCCTGAGCTTGGCGGCGCCCGCTGCGGCGAGGACCAGCCCGAGCATCGCGACCGCGGCGCTCGCCCAGATCTCACGCACTTCGCTCGCCACCGCCCACGACCCGTCCCCTTGTGATCCGTCAGACGATCGGCGGCGGAGATTAATCGAAACGATCGCCCTCCGTCGCGCCGGACTGTCCCATCGGCTCGACTAGCCTGGGGCGAATGGACCGTCCCCGCAGATCCGCGTCACCGCCGCGCCGCACGACTGTCGTGGCGACCAGCCCGCTGACCCCGAGCCTGGTGCGGATCGTCGTCGAGGGCGACGACCTCGCGGAGTTCCCGGTCGGGGAGTTCTCCGACCACTACGTCAAGTGCGTGTTCGGCGACAAGACGCGCAGTTACACCGTGCGGGGCTTCGACCCCGGCCGCCGACGGCTGACGCTGGACTTCGTCGTCCACGGTGACTCCGGCGTCGCCGGACCGTGGGCGGCACGGGCCAAGCCCGGGGACGAACTGCTGCTCCGTGGCCCGGGCGGCGCCTACACCCCGCCGGGCGACGCCGACTGGCACCTGATGGTCGGTGACGACGCGGTGATCCCCGCGATCGCGGTGTCCCTGGAGCGCGTGCGCCCGGGAGTGCCCGTGTTCGCCGTGATCGAGGTCGACGGCCCCGATCACGAGGTTGCGCTCTCCACCCCCGGCGACCTGCAACTGACGTGGCTGCATCGCTCGCTCGGTCCGGGCCTCGAGCCCGACCTGGCGCTCGACGCGGTGCGGGAGCTCGCGCTTCCCGCCGGCGATGGTCACGCCTTCGTGCACGGCGAGGCGGAGTCCGTGCTCCGCGTCCGCCGCCACCTGATCCAGGACCGCGGCTTCACACCGGAGCGCCTGTCGGCGACCGGCTACTGGAAGCAGCGCCACACCGACGAGGAATGGCGCGCCTCCAAGCGCGAGTGGATCGCGCAGGCCGACCAGGACCTCGTCGCCTGACGGCGCGGGCTACGGGCTCCGTGGTGATCCATCCGGTCGCCCAGGCGCGCAAGATCTCGCTCACGGCGGTTCCAGGGCCGGTGCACCGGCTACGGGCGCGCTTCCCAAGCGGCGCGAGCCTGCCTCACGCACCGCCAGGCCGCCTCTCGGCCGCCCCAGTCGCCCACATGTGAGTAGCGCCCCTCGTCAAGGTCCTTGTAGACGTCGAAGAAGTGGGTGATCTCCGCGCGCAGCTGTCCGGAGAGATCGTCGATGTCCTGGACGGCCGACCAGTTGGGGTCGTTGCAGGGGACGCACACGACGTGATCGTCGGGGCCTTTCTCGTCCGACATCCCAAACAGCGCGACCGGCCGGGCGATGATCACGCAGCCGGGAAACGTCGGCTCCGAGACGCATACCAGGACGTCGAGCGGATCGCCGTCGGGCGCGATCGTCTCCGGAACGAAGCCGTAGTCGGTCGGGTAGACGACCGAGGCGGAGACGAAGCGGTCGAGCTTGATCGCGCCGAGCTCGGGGTCGAACTCGTACTTGTTGCGGCTCCCCCGTGGGATCTCGATCACGCACTGAAGCGTCCCGTCTGCCATGGCTCGATCATTATCAGGGCGACGCGCCTCGCGTGGTCGAGAGCCGGCGAGCCGATTTGTTGCTTGACGGCGCCGGGAACGGGCAGCACTCGTCGTCATGGACTCCCCCGGCGACAAGACGGCGATCCTCGATATCGACGGAACGCTCGTCGACACGAACTACCAGCACACGATCTCGTGGGCTCGGGCCCTCTCACAGCACGATCTGGCGGTGCCTCTGTGGCGGATTCATCGGCACATCGGCATGGGCGGTGACCAGGTCGTCCAGGCGCTCTGCGGCGAGGAGACGGAGCGGCGCCTCGGCGACCAGATCCGCGAAGCGGAAGGCGAGCGCTATATGGAGCTGATCGACGAGGTCCGGCCGATGGAGGGCGCGCGTGAGCTGATCGAGGAGTTGCGCCGGCGGGGTCACCGCGTCGTGCTCGCCAGCTCAGCGAAGGCGGAGGAGGTCGACCACTACCTGGACATGCTCGACGCGCGAGACCTGGCCGACGGGTGGACGACCTCCGCCGATGTGGAGCGGACGAAGCCCGCCCCGGATCTCGTGCACGCCGCGCTCGACCGGATCGACGGCGACGCGCGCTCGGCGGTGATGATCGGCGACACGCCGTGGGATGTGCAGTCCGCGGGGGAGGCCGGGGTGGAGACGATCGCCGTGATCACCGGCGGGTTCTCCGAGCAGGAGCTCCGTGAGGCAGGTGCCGTGGCGGTGTTCGAATCGGTCGCCGACCTCCGCGAGCAGCTCGACACGACCCGGCTGAGATGAAAGGTGATCGATGACCGCTTTCGGCTACACGATGATGACCGAGCAATCCCGGCCCGATCAGCTGGTGCGCGACCTCGTCGGCGCCGAGCAGGCCGGGTTTGAGTTCTCGGTCTGCTCGGACCACTACCAGCCGTGGTTGGAGGAGCAGGGGCACGCCGGATACGCCTGGTCGATCCTTGGTGCCGCCGCGCAGGCGACCGAGCGAATCGGGCTGATGACCTACGTGACGTGCCCGACGATCCGCTACCACCCCGCGATCGTTGCCCAGAAGGCCGCCACCATGGGGATCCTCTCCGGCAATCGCTTCCGGCTCGGACTCGGCTCAGGAGAGAATCTCAACGAGCATGTCGTCGGCGAGCGGTGGCCCGCGGTCGGCGCCCGGCACGAGATGCTCGCCGAGGCGGTCCGGATCATCGGCTCGCTGCTCGACGGCGATCGAAGCGTGAACTTCCGCGGTGAGCACTACTCGGTGGAGCAGGCGCGGCTCTGGGATCTCCCGGGCGAGCGAGTGCCCATCGGGATCGCGGTCTCGGGCGAACAGTCGTGCCGGCTGGCCGGCCGCCACGCGGATCTGATGATCGCGGTCGAGCCGCGCGGCGACTTGGGCGAGATGTTCGACGCGGCCGGCGGCCAGGGCAAACCGCGGGTCGGGCAACTCGCGCTCTGCTACGACGCCGATCGCGAGGCGGCGGTGCAGCGTGCCCACGAGCAGTTCCGCTGGTTCGGACTCGGCTGGAAGGTCAACGCGGATCTTCCCAACCCAGAGTCCTTCGATGCCGCGACCGCATTCGTCACTCCGGACCAGGTCGCCGACGCGATCAGCTGTGGACCACAGCTTGAGGCGCACGTGGAGGCGATCCGTCCGTTCATCGACGCCGGTTTCACCGAGATCGCGCTCGTACAGATCGGCGGCGAGCAACAGGAGCCGTTCCTGCGCTGGGCGCAGGACGAGCTGCTGCCGGCGCTTCGCTCGCTCTGATCCCGGAGGTCAACCCTCCAAACGAACGCACCGGCGATCGCCGAGCGACTGAAAACGAAGCCGTGATTGATCGTACGGACTCGATTGCAAGCGCGTGATCGCATAGACGGGTGTGATCACGCCAGACGCGATCTCTATGCGCAGCGACGAGCGCTTGACGTGGATAACCATGTGGTGGTGCAATCGATCCCACGGGGATGAGTGAGGAGCAGCGACAGCCCACCCGAGGCGACGACGCTCAGTGCGGAACCGCGGTGTACTGGTTCTGGAGCCGGGCTCCGCAACGGGCCGAGGCCGACCGCCAGGTGCGCCAGATGGCCGACGCCGGGATCGAACTGGTGATGATCCAGGCGCGGCTCTCGATGGACCGCGAGGACTACCTCTCCGACGACTACCTGCGCGGGTATCGCCGCGCGGTCGAGGCGGCAGCCGCCGCCGGCCTGAAGGTCGGCATCTACGACGAGTACAACTGGATGAGCGGCCACGGCGGTGGGCGCACTGTCCAGGGCGCCGGCCATCTGCGAGAGCGCCTGCTGTTCTGGTCGACCGCGGCCGGCGAGGACCGGCGGGCGACCGTGAGCGAGGTCCGGTCCGACTGGTTCGACGGGCTGGGGGCGGTCGGGACGCGCTGGATCTACGAAAACGGCGTACGCAGATTCGACGAGTGGGATCTCGTCGCCGCGGTTGCGCACCCGCGCACCGGCGAGATCGACCCGTCTCAGACGATCGAGGTCACGGACTGGGCTCAGTGCGACGGGGACGACGACGGGTGTGTCATGTCGCTCTCCGGTGATGCGCCGGTTCCTCACGGCTGGACTGTCACCTACTTCGCCGGCGCCCGATGCGCGAGCTCACGCGCGATCAACTATCTGGATCCGCAGGCCGCCGAACGGTTCCTCGAGGTCGTCTACGAGCCGTACGTGGCGGCGCTCGACGGGCTGCTCGGCGACCCGGTGCAGAGCTTCTCCTTCGATCACCCGTACGGCGGCTTCTACGACTGGGCCGAGCGCGAAGGGCCGGTCACGAGCAGTCTCATGTGGCACCCGGCGGCGGGTCTCGCCGACGATCCAGAGCTTTCGCCCGGCCAGCTGCTGCTCGCCGTCGTGCGAAACCTCGGGCCGGCCACGACCGCGCCGCGCTGCCGGTTCTTCTCGAGGTATTCCGCACGCGGGATCGAGAGCTTCTTCGGCACGCTGGCGCGCTGGACCCAAGCCCATGACGTGGCGCTCACCGGCCATGAGCTGTTCGGGCACGTCGGTGGCTGGGACCTGTACGGCGCTTTCCCTGATCTCGACATCCGCACGAACTTCGGCGGCGACCATTTCTCGATCGACCGCGCCCGGGCGGCCACGCTCGTCGACGCGTCCAACTTCTCCGCGCAGCTGTCGCCGATCATGGGCGACTCGGTCGCTCGCGCACACGGCCGCTCGCGCTGCACGATCGAGCAGTACGCCGCTCGCTGGGAGCCGCCGGAGGATTTCGCCGCGGGTTACTGGGAGCTGACGCTGCGCGAGCTGCGGCTGCAGGCGATGCGCCTGCATCTGCTCGGCGTGCGGCGCTTCCTCTTCCACGCATTCGGCCAGAGCGACGGCAACGGCGACGACGCCGAGCTGCTCGGCAACCCGCGCTTTGACTTCCCGCCGACCTGCAACTTCGAGCCGTGGTTTGCGCACTACGGCGACCTCGCCGCGCAGTCCAAGGCGGTCTCGAGCTTCATCGAGGGCGCCGAGCCCATCCGCGACGTCGCACTGGTCTACCCGCTGCACACGCTGTGGGCCGAGGGCCAGGCGCATCCGCACGGCCCGCTGTTCGGCGCGTGGGCGGAGCTGCTGGCCCGCAACGGCGTCGGGTTCGATGTCGTCGACGACCGTTCACTGGACGATGGGGACGTGCAGGCGGGTCGGGTGACGATCAACGGCCGGGGCTACGGCACGGTCGTGCTGGCGGGGATCTCGGTGCTTGCCTCCCTGCGCTCCGCCGAGGTGCTCGAAAGGTTCGCCGCGACCGGTGGCGCGGTGCTGTCCAGCGGCCCGCTGCCGCGGGCGACCGCCGTCGACGGACCGGTGGGCGGGCTGTCCGATCGGATTGCCGCCACGTGCGCCGAGCCTCCAGGCGACCCGGTCCCGGCGCAGGTGCCGGCGGCGATCCGCGCGCGGGCGAGCGGGCCCGCGCTCGACCCCGGCGACGGGCCGGGGACGCTCTGGCGCTGGGTAGGCCGGGCCGGGGAGCGGACCCGGATCGTGCTGCTCAACGACGGTCCCGAGACCCGCCGGGTGCGAGTCGCCCCCGGGGACGCATGCTGGGAGCTCGAGGCTGAGGAGATCGCCTGCCTGGAGCTCATCGACCGCGAGGCGCATCGGATACCGCTTCCCGCCGTGGCGCCGGCTGTGCCCGACGCCGAGGCGGCGATCGAGCTGCGTGACGGCTGGACGCTGACCGTGCCAGGCGCGCCGGCGGTCAGGATCGACCCCTGCCGGGGCTGGGAGCAACAGGGCTTCGAGAGATTTGCCGGCACGGGGACCTACCGCTGCCGCTTCGACGGTCCGCCCGCCGGCGGCGACGCGGATCGCCGGACCCTCATCCTGCCGATCGTGGAATGCGCGGTGTCGGCTGAACTGAACGGCACCGCGCTCGGCGGGCGCGGCTGGCCGCCCTACCGGTTCGAGATCGCGCCCGGCGTGCTGCGCGAGCGCGGCAACGAGCTCGCGCTGCACGTCGCCAACTCCGCCGCGAACCGCTACTACGCCGGCACGCGCTTCCAGCAGAGCGTGCAACCGAGCGGGCTGGGCGCGGCGCCCGTGCTCGAGGTCACCGTATGACCGTGCTGCCGGACCGGGCCTGGTCGACCTGGGATCAGCGCTTCCCAGCGTGTGTGATGCATGTGCCCAGCCGCTTCGCGGTCCGCGTCGCCCTGTTCAGCGCGACCGAGAACCGCTACGACCCGTTCCTCGCCGAGAACCAGCTTGCGTTCGAGCTTGGCGAGCACGCCGTCGATGGCGACTACGTCGCACTGCGCGTCAGCTCGGCGGGCACGACGCTCACCGTCGAGTTCGCCAAGGGCGAGTGGTCCGGAGTCTCCGGCCGGGTGACGATCGACGAGCCGGGCGAGATGCTGTTCCGGCTGGGGATCATGGTCGAGGCCGGGTTCCTCGCTCCTGATCCGACTGACCTGCGCGAGCCCGCGCAGCGCATGGTCGACGGCGCGACGCGTGAGCTGACGCTGCTCGACGCCGGGCACCTGATGAGCGACGAGGCTCGCGGACGCTGGCGCAGCCAATGGTTCCACGTCGCGGTGGCGCCGGTGCCGGCGCTCTCGGGTCAGTACGAGCGGCCGGCCGACGTCGCCGACGACCTGGAGCACCGAGGCTGGCTCTACCACCCGCCGCCTCGCCCCGACGGCGACTGGGTCGCCTGTCGCTTCTACGGCAACCCCCGTGAGCCGATCAGGTTCGCGGTCACCCAGGAGACCGACGGTGAGCGCGCCGCGGTCGCCGCGCGAGCGCGGCTGGGCGACGTCGATGCGACGATCGACGACGCGCGCGCCCGGGCGCTCGCCGCCGGGCCGCCCGCGGCCCGCGCGATCCGTGACGTGATGGCGTGGAACACGGTCTGGGACGAAGCTCACCAGCGGCCCTATACCGCGCTCAGCCGCGCCTGGCTGCGGGGGTTCGGTGGCTGGGGGATCTGGATGAGCGACGCCTTCTACAACGCGATGCTGTGCACGCGCGCCGGGGACTCCTTCATGGGACGGGCGAACCTTCACGCGGTGCTCTCCGGCCAGCAGGCCGCCGGCAACCTCGCCTGCCTGCTCGGCGGCGACGAGGAGTGGGTCGACCGCACCCAGCTGCCAGTCGGCGCCTTCATGGTGTGGCGGACCTACCTGCTGTCGGGAGATCGCACGCTCCTCGACGACGCCTATCCGGTTCTGCGCCGCCACCTCGAGTGGGTGGCGCGCGAGCGCGACGGCAACGGCAACGGCCTGTACGAGTACGGGTCCTCGCCGACCGGCGGCGCCCAGGGCACGTTCACCAAGCAGGGTGCGCTCAACGAGTCGGGGATGGACAACCTCGCCGTGTTCGACGAGGCGGTGTTCCGCACCGACACGCACACGATCGATCTGGAGGAACCGGGACATAACAGCCTGCTGGCGCTGGAATGGGAGATGCTCGGACGGATCGCGCGTGAGATCGGCCGTCCGGCTGCGGAGGTCGAGGTTCACCTGGCGACAGCCCAGACGATCGCGCAGCGGATCTCCAAGGAGCTGTGGGACCCCGAACGTGAGATCTTCGCCGCGCGCCGCTGGGACGGAACGTTCGCCACCCACGTCTCCCCGACGAGCTTCTTCCCCCTGGTCGCGCGGGCGGCCACCGGCGAGCAGATCGACGCGATGCTCCGCCGACACCTGCTCAACGAATCGGAGTTCTGGGGCCGACTGCCGCTGCCGACGGCACCGTTCAGTGACGCCACTAACGCAGAGGACAGCTACTGGCGGGGACGAATCTGGCCGCCGATGAACTTCTGGGTGTGGGAAGGGCTGCGGCGCGCCGGCCGCCACGAGGCCGCGGCCGAGCTCGCCCGGCGCTCGTGGGAGATGTACGACGGGGAGTGGAGCGCCAAGCGCCATTCCCATGAGAACTTCTCAAGCGTCGACGCCGACTCCCACGAGGCGCACGACTCAGACCCGTTCTACTCGTGGGGGGCGCTCATCCCGTTCATCTGGGAGGCCGAGCGCGCCGACGTGAGCCCGTGGGACGGCCTCTGCCTGGGCGACCCGAGCGGCGCCGAGGCGGCGCTCGCGCTGGGCGGCCGCAGCTACCGCGTCCACACCGCCGGGGAGCGCATGAGCGTGCTCGCCAACGGCCGGGAGGAGGTCGCGGTCTCCCCGCCGGCCCGTCTCTCGCAGATCTCGCTCACGCGCGAGACCACGGAATTCCACATCGACGGTGAGCCGGTTGCCGTCGAACTGCCACGGACACCCGCCCGTGTCACCGTCGATGGCGAGCCGCGCATCATTGAGGCTCGCGACGAGGGCAGCGTCCACGTTCCCGGCGTTCGCGGCCGGGTCCGGGTGCAGTACTCAGACCACCCAGGCGACAGCCCGGAAGTCAACTGACGAGGAGGAACGCAGTGTCCACCATCAGCCACCCACCGATCGAGGAGCCGGTCGTCCCGACCAATGTGCCTCGCGGCATCGAGGCCAACGGGATCAACACGATCCGCGAGGAGGAGCGCAAGGGCCGCCCACGCGACCTGTTCCTGCCGTGGTTCGCGTCGAATGTCGGAGTGTTCGGCATCAGCTACGGCGCCTACATCCTCTTCTTCGGCCTCTCGCTGTGGCAGGCGCTGGTCGCCGGGGTGCTCGGCGTCGTCGCCTCGTTCCTGCTCGTCGGGCTTGTCGCGCTCGCCGGCCCTCGCGGCTCGGCGCCGACGCAGACCGTCTCCCGCGCGGCGTTCGGCGTGCGCGGTAACCGCGTGTCGGCGATCCTCGCCTGGCTGCTCACCGTCGGCTGGGAGATCGCGCTGGTCGTGATCGGGACGCTCGCGTTCGCCACCGTGTGCGGCAAGCTCGGGCTCGGCTCCGGAACCGGGGTCAAGATCGTGGGGATCGCGATCATCACCGGGCTCACCCTGCTCGGGGGAATCACCGGCTTTGACCTGATCATGCGCATGCAGGGCCTGATCACAGTGGTCGGGGCCATCCTCACCATCATCGTGATGGCGCTCACGGCCTCCCACATCCATTTCTCGACGGTGACGGCGCTGCCCAACGGGACGACCCCCGCGTTCGTCGGCGCGATCGTGCTCGCCGCGACCGGCTTCGGCCTCGGCTGGGTGTATGCGGGCGCCGACTACTCGCGCTACCTCCCGCGCAACTCGTCCAAGCCGGGAATCGTCTGGTGGACGACGCTCGGCGGCGCGCTTGGCCCCGCGGTCCTGCTCAGTTTCGGCGTGCTGCTCTCCGGGTCGTCGAAGTCGCTGCTCAACGGTATCTCCGCCGACCCGGTCGGCGCGCTCACCCAGGTGCTGCCCCACTGGTTCCTGGTGCCGTTCATCGTGCTCACGGTGCTCGGCCTGGTCGCCGCGACGGTGATGGACGTCTACTCCTCGGGGCTGAACCTGCAGGCCGCCGGGCTTCGGTTGCCGCGTCACCTCGCCGCCACGATCGACGGAGCGCTGATGACGCTGGGCTCCATCTACGTCGTGTTCATCGCCAAGGCGAGCTTCCTGGCCCAGTTCGAGGGATTCCTGATCACCCTCGGGGTTCCGGTCGCCGCGTGGATGGGGATCTTCCTCGCCGACCTGCTGCTGCGCCGCCGTGACTACGTCGAGATCGACCTGTACAACCCCGGCGGGCGCTACGGCGATATCCGCGCGTGGCCGTTGGTGCTGTTGGGGATCTCCACCGCCGTCGGCTGGGGCATGGTGGTCAACACATCCGCCGGCTGGCTGAAGTGGCAGGGATACCTGCTCGGCCCGCTCGGGCTCGGCGGCAAGACCGGCACCTGGTCGGGCGCCGACCTGGGCGTCGTGGTGGCGATCGTGATCGGCTTTGCCGGCACGCTGCTCACCCGCTCGCAGGTCCAGAGTCAGGAGGCGCTCCCGGTGCCGGGGCCGGAGTCCGCGGTGGCGGCGCCGGTCGCCGGAGGTCGCTGAGGCGTCACCGGCGGAGCCGACGAGATGCTCGACATCGACCACGGCCGCGTGCGGCTGCGCGACGTCGCAGCGCGCGCGGGCGTGTCGACCTCGACCGCCTCGCGCGTGCTGTCGGGGAGCCCACGGGTCTCCCCGTCAGCTCGCGAGGCCGTGCTGGAGGCCTCCGACCGTCTCGGTTATCGGGGCGACCGCATCGCCCGCGCGCTGCGCACGCGGCGCACGGGTACGGTCGGGATGCTCGTGCCGGACATCGCCAATCCGTTCTTCGCGGAGCTGATCGAGTCGGCGACCCGGGAGCTGGAGGCGGTCGGCGTCGATCTGCTGCTGGCCGACTCGCATGGCTCAGTCGACGCCGAGGCCCGCTGGCTGGTCGGGCTCAGCGAGCGACGGGTCGACGGGCTCCTGGTCGTGCCGGTGCACCATCACCGCAGCCGGGCGGCGCTCGAACGCGTCGCTCATGGGCTGCCGCTCGTCCAGATCGACCGCGAGGTCGACGGGCTGCCCGCCGACTTCGTCGGAGTCGACAACGATCGCGGGCTCGCCGACATCGTCGCGCACCTGACCGAGCGCGATGTCACTCGCGTGGCGTTGGTCGGCGGTCCGGAGTCCAGCTCGACCGGTCGTGGCCGGTCGCGGGCCTTCGAACGCGCCGTGGCCAATTCATCGTCGCTGACCGTGTCGGTGCGTGAATCGGGCGATTTCTCGACCGCGTTCGGGCGTGAAGCGGCCCGGCGCATCCTGTGCGGCGTTGCGCCCGAGGCGATCGTGTGCGGCTCGGACATCATCGCGCTTGGAGTGATGGCCGAGCTGCGCCGCCGTCGGGTCGCCGTGCCGGGCGAGGTGCTGGTCACCGGGTTTGACGGGATCATGATGGCCGAGCTGACCGAGCCGGCGCTCACCACGGTCGTGCAGCCCTGCAACGCGATCGCGGCCGAGGCCTGCCGGCTGCTCGAGCTCCGGCTCGGCGGCGACGACGGGCCGGTGCGCCACAGCCTGGTCGCGCCCCGGCTCGCGGTGCGGGGCTCTACGCGAGTGCAGCGTGACGTCCCCTCGGGGGCGCGGTGACGCCGGAGGTCACAAGCGTCGGCAGTCTCAATCTCGATGTGACGATCACCGTCGGGACGCTGCCGGCCCCCGGCCAGACCGTGCTGGGAACCTCGGCCGCCCGAGCTGGGGGTGGAAAGGGCGGCAACCAGGCGGCGGCGGCGCGGGCGGCGGGCGCAAGCGTGGCGATGGTGGCGCGCGTCGGCGACGACGACGCCGGACGGTTGATGCTGGAGGACCTCGAGGGACGCGGCATCGACGTCGCCGGGGTTGCGCGCGTCTCCGGCGAGTACAGCGGCAGCGCCACGATCGCCGTCGACTCACGCCACGGCGAGAACCTGATCATCGTCGACCCTGGCGCCAACGGCGCGCTCGAGCCCTCCGACGTGCGGATCGGCGCGGTGCGCGACGCAGCGGTCGTGGCTGCGCAGCTCGAGGTGCCGATCCCGGCGGTGCTGGCGGCCGCCGAGCACACCCGCGGGCTCTTCATCCTCAACCCCTCGCCGGCGGTCCCGCTGCAGCCGGCGCTGCTGGAGCGGGTTGCCGTGCTCGTCGTCAACCAGTCCGAGCTCGGCATCCTCGCCGGCGTCGACACGCCCGCCGGTCGCGACGACGCGTCCGCCGCCTTACGCGGGTTCGGTCCGCCGGTGCCGACGATCGTCACCCTCGGGGCGGCCGGTGCCCTGGTACACGACGGGGACGCCGTGCATTCGTTGCCGGCGCTCCCGGTCACGCCGGTCGACACGACCGGGGCGGGCGACTGCTTCTGCGGGATCCTCGCGGCGCGGCTGGCGGCGGGTGATCCGCTGGTGGAGGCGGCGCGATTGGCGACCGCCGGCGCCGCGCTGGCGACGCTCGCCCCGGGGGCGCGGGGGGCGCTGCCGGGGCTCGAGGAGATCCGCGCCGCGGCCGAGGCTTTGGAGCCGGACTGACCCGTCTGTCGGCGAGGTGGGGAAGGCTGTCGGTGCCCGGCGACCGAAAAGGTTCCCCGCATCCACCGCTGCGCGGTCAGATCATCGTGTAGCCACCGCTGACCGAGAGGGTTTGCCCGGTGACGTAGGACGCGCGGTCGGAGGCGAGCAGCAGCACCGGACCGATGAGGTCCTCGGGCGTGCCCAGCCGCCGCAGGGGATAGCTCCGGGCGATCTTGTCGAGTGTCTCCTGTGAGAACTGCTGCCCCTGGTCGCCGGCCCAGATCGATCCCTCACCCGATGCCTCGGGCGTGCCGGGGGTGAAGCCGGGGCAGACGACGTTGAGGGTGATGTTGTGGCGCCCGACCTCCTTGGCGATCGCCTTGGACATCGCGATCACACCGGCCTTGGTGCCGGAGTAGACGGCCTCGCGCCATTCGCCGATCCGGCCGGCGTCGGAGCCGATCGAGACGATGCGGCCGTGCTCTCGCTCCACCATGTGGTCGAGCACCGCTCGCGTGAAGTTGATGAAACCCCAGAAGTCGATCGCGATCTCCTTCTCCCACTCCTCGCGGGGCTTGTCGCGGAACAGCCGGTCGACGGTCCAGCCGGCACAGTTGACCAGCACATCGATCGAGCCGCGCTCCCGGAGCGTGGCCGCGACGGTGTCCTGCACGTTCGCCTCGTCGGTGACGTCCGTGCGCCGCGCCGTGATCCGTCCCTCGGGCGCCTCGGCACGGACGCGCAGCGCCTGAGCCTCGTCGATGTCGGCGATCGTCACGTGGGCGCCCTCCTGCGCGAACGCCAGCGACAGCGTGCGACCGATGTTCGAGGCGCCCCCCGAGATGATGACGTTGCGGTCAGCGAGCCCCAGGTCCATGGTGCGCTCCCTTCTCGACGGCGGGCAGGATGTGCTCACGGATCGAGGCCAGCCGCTCCAGCCGGCCGGTCCCCATCAGCGGGAAGATGAGCGTGTCGACCCCGGTCTCCAGCAGGCCTCGCACCCGGGCCGTGCACTCCTCCGGCGAACCGGCGACGGCGAGCGTGCGGACGAGCTCATCGCTCACGGTGCCCTGATGGCCCGCCCGGGTCGAGAGGTGCTCGCCGTAGTCGTAGTCGGCCTTCGCGCGGGCGAGCTCCTCGGCGAACGGCTCGAGGCTGGCCGGCAGGTCGACCGCGTCGGCCTGCAGCCGCGCCTGCGCGCTCGCCCACGAGCGGACATCGCGCAGCGCGCGCTCGGGGTCCTCGCTCATCGACAGGGTGGTGATGAACCCGACCGTGATCTGCGAGCGGTCGCGCCCGCCGCGCTCCAGGCCCTCCTCGATCCAGCCGAGCTGGCGGGCGAGCAGGTCGGGCTGGGCGGGCCCCATCACGATCGCGCCGTCGGCCAGCTCACCGGCGAGACGGCACATGCGCGGCTGGCTCACCGCAAGGTGGACCGGGGTGGCCGGCGCAGACTGCGCCAGCTGGTACTCACGGCCCTCCCACGTCCCCGATCGGCGGTTGAGCACCTCGCCGAAGAACCCGAGCGCCTCGCGCACCTCCGCCACCTTCGACGGCTTGCGACCGAGCCCGTAGACCGCGGAGTCGCCGGCTCCGAGGCCGAGCGCCGCGCGGCCGCCCGACAGCTCGGCGATGGCGGCGATCGCGTTGGCGGTGACAGTTGGATGCCGGGTGTGGAGGTTGGTGACGCCGGTCCCGAGCGTCATCCGGTCGGTGGCGAGCGCCGCGAGCGTCAGCCCGGAGTAGACGTCCTTCATCGCCAGTTGGGAGTCGATCAGCCACATCTCCGAGACACCGCCCTCCTCCGCCTGCGCGCAGAAGCGCTTCCAGTCGGCGAGCGACTCACGGGGGCTGATCCCGATGCTGATGCTGATCGACATCTCTCTCACACTCCTGCTGTGGCGACTGCGGTGATCCGGCGGATGGCCTCGGCGGTCTCGTCCGGGCGCTCGACCGGCAGGGGGTGGCCCGCGCCGGGCAGGATCTCGAGGCCGCTGCCGGGGATCCGGTCGGCGATGATCTCGGCCGCCCGCGGCGGACAGTGCTGGTCCTGATCGCCGGCGAGGATCGTCGTAGCGGCGGTGATGCGGGCAAGCTCGTCGTCGAGCGGGTGCTCGCGCAGCGCGGCCATCGCGCGACACGCATTCGCATAGCCGCGGGGGTCGCGCGTGGAGGCGCGGCGGATGTGCAGGCCCGCACCGGTCTCCTCGGGACGCGCGCGGTAGACGTCATCCGTGTCCTGGTCGAGCGTCTCGCGCAGCCGCTCATCGCCCTCGTCGACCATCGCCGCGCGCTCCAGGTACCAGGCCTGGGCGGCGCCGCCGACCCGGCTGGAGGTCGCCACCAGGGCGAGCGCGGCGACACGGTCGGGAGCGTCGATCGCCGCTCGCATCGCGATCGTGCCGCCGAGCGAGAACCCGGCAAGCGTGCAGCGCTCCAGCTCGAGCGCGTCGCAGAGCGAGAGCAGATCACCTCCGAGCTGCGCCAGCCGGCCATCAGGCGAGCCGATCGAGCTGCCGCCGTGGCCGCGCAGGTCGTAGAGGATCACCCGGTGGTCGAGCATCAGCCGGCCGGCCACGCGCCGCCAGGCGCGATGGTCGTCGGCGAGCCCATGGATGAGCACCACGGGCGGGCCGATCCCGACGTCGTGCCAGGCGGTCTCGATGTCGCCGGTGTGAGCTCTCATCGTGCGTCCTCCGGTTCGGTCGCGTCGAGGCGACGGCGCAGCGCCTGGCGGTCGACCTTGCCGGTCGCCCCGAGCGGCAGCACGTCGATCAGCTCGACCTGCTCGGGCCACTTGTAGCGCGTGAGCGCGCGCTCGCCCAGGAATGCGGTGAGCTCCTGGATCCCGACCGGTCGCCCATCGCCGGCGGCGAGCACGATGAAGGCGACCGCGCGTTCGCCGAGGTCCGGATCGGGCCGGCCGACGACGCATGCATCCCCGATCCCCGGGTGCTCACGCATCAGCGCCTCCACCTCGAGCGGGTTGATGTTGTTGCCGCCGCGGATGATCGTGTCCTTGATCCGCCCGGTGACGTGCACGTAGCCGTCGGGATCGAGGAAGCCGAGATCGCCGAAATGCGCCCAGCCATCGTCGGCGTAGGGCCCGTCCTCCTCCCCCCAGTAGCGGTCCTGGACGAGTGGTCCCCGCATGCAGATCTCGCCGGTCTCGCCGGTGGGGACCGGGCTGCCGGCCGGGGAGGCGATGCGCAGCTCGGCCGTGTCGTGCGGCCGGCCGACGGTCGTCCAGCGCTTCTCGGCGGGATCCTCGGGGTCAGGGACCGCGAGCTGCCCGATGTCCATCGCGCCGTAGAAGCTCCCGATCGGGCTGCCGGTCCGTGACTCCCATTCGCGAGCGACGGCGGGCGGCAGCGGCGCGCCGGCCGACACCGTGAGCCGCAGATGCGCGAGCCCGGCCGGGTCGAACGCCGGGCTGTGCAGCAGCCGGCCGATCATCGTCGGCACGCCGCCGAGGATCGTGGCCTCGCTGCGCGCGACGATCTGCAGTGCGGCCTCGGCATCGAAGCGCCGCTCGCCGAGCATCACCATCGTCGCGCCGCAGCGCAGCGCGTACAGGCACATCTCGCCGACGCCCTGAGTGATCGGTGACATCGGGAACATTCGATCGCCGGGCTGGACGCGCAGCCGGGTCGTGAACCCCTCGAACGTGAGCTGCTTCAACTGCGCGCTCAGTGAGGCGAGCTTCGGCATGCCGGTCGTGCCCGACGTGAGCGCGATCTGCACGATGCGGTCAGGGTCGGCGGGCACGGGCGGCGGTGGGCCGGCGGCAGGCTTATCGTGGAGGTCGGTCCCGGCCGTGTCGTGCAGGTCGGCGGCGGCCAGCAGCGCCGGGGCCTCCCGCAGGCTCGTGGCGACCTCGGCGATCCCCTGGCCCGCCGGTGAGTCGTCGGTCACCAGCAGCTGTGCGCCCGAGCGCTCGAGGACCGAGGCGAGCTCACGGTGGCCGATTCCGAGCGGCAGCGGAAACAGGACCGCGCCGAGCGCGGGGACCGCGATCTCCAGCGCGACATAGAGCGCGACGTTCGGCAGGGCGACCGCCACGACATCGCCGGGGCGGATCGCCTCGCGCGAGAGCCGAGCGGCGAGCGCGTACACGCGGTCGCGCAGGGAGGCGAACGACAGCTCCTCTCCCTCGTCCCAGACCGCGGGCGCGTCCGGAGTGCGTTCGGCGTTGCACTCCAGGTAGCTGAGCGTGTCGAAGGGCCTTGGACCGAGCGGCCCACCGGCCGGCGACGAACGCGAAAACTGTTCCTCCGGGACAGTTTTGGAAGACGCGGCGTCGCTCATCGTCGCTCCGACGCCGCCACTTGGGCCGCGAGCGCGTCGTTCATCCTCCAGGGCTCGATCGAGTTCGCCCGGTCGGGCCGGTCGATCGTGAGGACCGCCACGGGTCCGTCATCTGTGCTCTGCGTTGCCATGGCCTCGTTGGTCCGAGGGTGCTCCGACTCCCCCCGACCCTACGGGCCGCACCACCCAGGGCAAGACGAAATCACGATCGGGCTATAGGTCCTGTCTATGTGAGGCCGCCCCAGAGGGTGGACATGCCGTACGGTGCCGGACGTGATGGCCTCCGAGGAGCCCCTGGTGATCGACGTGTGCGACGGGATCGTCACCCTGTCGCTGAGCCGTCCCGCGCGCCGCAACGCGATCGACGCGGCACTCGCCGGCCGGCTGCGCGCGGCGTTCGAGGCCCACGGCTCGGCCCGGGTGATCGTGCTGCGTTCCGCCCAGCCGGGGATGTTCTGCGCCGGGGCGGACCTCGGGATTCCCGACGAGGAGCGCGCCGGGGTGAGCCGTGAGCTGTACGCGCTCTACGCGCAGATGGTGGCGGCACCCGCCCCGGTCGTGGCGGCGCTCGACGGTCCCGCGGTCGGCGGCGGTGCCCAGCTCGCGGTCGCCTGCGACCTGCGCGTCGCCGGGCCGCGCGCATCGGTGCGCTTCCTGGGCCCAGGCCACGGGCTCGCCGTCGGAGCGTGGGCGCTGCCCTCGCTCGTCGGCCGCGGCCGCGCCCTCGATCTGTGCCTCACCGGGCGTACGGTGCAGCGCGAGGAGGCGCTCCGGATCGGGCTGGTCGACCGTCTTGCCGACGACGCGAGCGTGGCTGCGGCCGAGCTGGCCACCGCCCTGGCCGCGCTCCAACCGGACGCCGTGGCCCGGGTGAAGGCGGTTGCGGCACGGGCGCTCGCAGGCGGCGCGGCGGCCGCGCTCGAGCTCGAGGCCGAGGGCAACGCGCGCTGGGGTGGCGGGACCCCGGGTCTCCGGCCTCCCCGGGCGGGCGAGCGGGGGCCGGACGAGGGCGAGCGGGGGCCGGACGAGGGCGAGGGCGGCTCCGGCGCCGGCCGATGACGCTTCGCCAGCTCGAGTACCTGGTCGCGATCGCCGAGACCGGCTCGTTCACACTCGCCGCCACGCGGCTGCACGTCTCCCAGCCGACGCTCTCCCAGCAGATTCGCACGCTCGAGCTCGAGACCGGTGTGCAGCTGATCGAGCGGCTCTCCCGCGGCGTGCAGCTGACCCCCGCCGGCAAGGCGATGTACGCGGAGGCGCAGGCGACGCTCGCCTCGGCGCGCCGCGCGATGGAGAGCAGCCGGCGAGCGGCGGCGCAGGAGCCCCAGCTGCTCACCTTGGCGACGGTCCGCTCGCTCGCCGCGGCGGTGCTGCCGGTGACGGTCAAGCGCTGGCGCGAGCGCCATCCCGAGATGTCGGTGCGGATGCTCGAGTTCGCCAGTCGAGTCCACGTGGCCGCCGCCGTGCGTGAGGGCCGCGCCGATCTCGGGATCGGACCACTGCCCGACGAGTGGTCGGGCGCGCGGGTCGAGCTCGGGTGGGAGCAGCTCGTGCTCGTGCTGCCGCCCTCCGACCCGGTCGCCCGGACGACCGGCGACGTGCGCCTGGAGACGCTGGCCAGCCGTGACTGGGTGCTCTACGAGGCCGGGCACGGGCTGGGAGACCAGGCGCTCGCCGCCTGCCAGGCGGCCGGCTTCGAGCCCCAGCCGGCGGTCCAGACCGCCTCAGTCGAGGTGGCCGCCCGGCTGGCCGCCGCGGGGATCGGTCCGGCGCTGGTGCCGATCAAGAACGTCCCGGGCGACCTGCTGCAGAACGTCCGCTGGATCGATCCGCCGGTGACCTGGCGCGTGTGGGCGTACACGGTCGCCGACACGTTCAGCCGGCCGGCGGCGGCGTTCGCGCGGATCCTCGTCGAGGGCCCGTGGCAGCGGCGCTCCGACGCGGCGCCCTGAGCGCCGCCCGGCGCAGACTCACTCGCAGAGGCGAGCGACGGCCGACAGGACCGTGTCCTCGTCACGCGCAGCCAGCTGCACACCCACGCCGTCGATCGGCACCACGGCACAGGCGAGGCCGGCGATGTTGATCGGCGCCTCGAGCCGCGTGAGCCGTCCGATGACCTCGCTGTTCGGGAGCGAGCGCGGCGGCGGCGGGGTGCAGAGCGCCGGGAGCACGAGCACGGAGCCCTCGCCGACGCCGGCGCGCAGTCCTGCCCCGAGCTCGGACAGCCGGGCGCGCGCCGCGGCCACCTCGGCGGCCGGACGCCGCTCGGCCTCCAGGTGCGAAGCGGCGATCCCGGCTCCGATCGCGTGCTCGGGATCTCGGCTCGGGTACAGCCCGGCGTCGCGGTGGGCGCGCAGCGACTCCTCATTGATCACGATCGAGCGCGGCGGCGCCCACTCGCGCAGCGGAGTGAGTGAGAGCTCGCGGACCGGCAGTCCGAGTCGCTCGACGGCGGTGGCGGCGGCGGCGAGCTCCCCGTCATCGACGCGGCCGAGCGTCTCGGCGCTGCAGACGAGTGCCGTCCTCAGCGCGCGCTCCTGCGGCGCAGCGCCCGACAGCGCCTGCCAGGCCAGCGGCAGGTCGGCGGGCTCGCGGACGAGCATCCCGAGCGCGTCGAGGCTCTCGCTGTTCGCCATCACGCCGTCCATCGCAAGGCGGCGGTTGCGACCGATCAGGCCGCAGATCCCGCAGCAGGCGGCGGGGATGCGCACGCTGCCGGTCGTATCGGTGCCGAGCGCGAGCGGCACCGCACCGGCGGCGACCGCGGCGGCCGACCCGCCGCTCGAGCCCCCGGCGGTGGCGTCAGGGAGGCGCGGGTTGCGGACCGCCGGTGTGGTCACGCCCGAGGCGAGCTCATGGGTGGCCGCCTTGCCGACGGGGATCGCGCCCCGCGCCCGCAGGCCGGCGATCACCGCCGCGTCGGCGCGAGCGGGTGGAGCATCGTCGAGTGCTCGTGACCCTGCGCGCGTCGGCAGGCCGGCGACGTCGACGATGTCCTTGACCGCGAGCGGGACCCCATGCAGCGGGCCTGGCTGGGGCCGGCGAGCCTGCCGGCGAGCGCCCTGCTCGTCGATGGCCACGAACGCCCCGAGCTCCCGCGTGGCCTCGATCCGGGTCAGGCAGGCCTCGAGCAGTTCGGTGGGCGTGATCTCCGCCGCGCACAGCCGTGCGACGGACTCCCGCAGTGAGAGGTCGGCGAGGGACACGCTCATCGCGGCGGCAGCCTATCCGCCTGACCATAGGCTCCACCTATGAGTGGATAGCGAGGCGGTGTTGGCGCTTGTTTCGCACCGCGGTTACCGTCGAGAGCTGCGTGGACCCCGTCGGAGTCAGCATCGAGATCAACGGCGCGATGTTCGACCGCGAGATCGAGCCGCGCATGCTGCTCTCGGACTTCATCCGCCACGAGGCGCGGCTCACGGGAACGCATGTGGGATGCGAGCACGGCGTCTGCGGCGCATGCACCGTGCAGCTCGACGGCGCGGCCGTCCGGGCCTGCCTGCTGCTGGCCGTGCAGGCCGACCGCCGGCGGGTCCGCACCGTCGAGGGGATGGCCGGACCGGACGGCACGCTGCATCCGCTGCAGCAGGCGTTCCACGAGACCCATGCGCTGCAGTGCGGGTTCTGCACGCCCGGCTTCCTGATGGCGATCGAGCCGATGCTGGCGCGCGCGGGGGAGCTCGACGACGCGGGCCTGCGCGAGCTGATCGGAGGCAATCTCTGCCGCTGCACCGGTTATGACTCGATCGTGAACGCGGTGCGGCTTGCACACGGGCGACTCGAGGAGGCTGGGGAGCTCGGTCCGCGCGAGCCGGCGAACACCGTCGCCGACTTCACTGCGACGGTGCCGGACACACCCGTGCCGAGACGGCGCCGTCGCCTTCCGGTCGCGATCGCGCTCCTCATGCTCGCCGCCGGAACGGCCGTCGGGCTGCGCCGGCGATGAAGCCCGCCCCCTTCGACTACGTGGCGCCGCACACGGTCGCCGAGACCCTCGAGCTGCTCGCCCGCCACGGCGCCGACGGCAAGGTGATCGCCGGCGGTCAGAGTCTGATGCCGATGCTCAACTTCCGGCTCGCGCGCCCCGAGACCCTGATCGACATCAACAACGTCGCCGAGCTGTCCTACATCGACCGGCGCGACGACGTGCTGCACGTCGGCGCGCTCACGCGCCACGCCGAGCTTGAGCACTCCGCGTTGGTCGCCGAGCACTGGCCGCTGCTCACCGAGGCGATGCGCTGGCTGGCGCATCCGCCGATCCGCAACCGCGGAACGATCGGCGGTTCGGTCGCCCACGCCGATCCCGCCGCCGAGCTGCCGGTCGCGCTCACCGCGCTCGACGCCCGGTTCATCGCCGAGTCTCACCGTGGCCGGCGCGTGCTCGGTCCAGGCGAGATGTTCGCGGGGCCGCTGCAATCGGGCCTCGAGCTCGACGAGCTGCTGGTCGAGATCCAGGTTCCTGCGGTGGAGGCGCCGAGCGGCTGCGCGTTCCTGGAGCACGCCCGGCGCCACGGCGACTTCGCGCTCGGCGGCGTCGCCGTCATGCTCGGCCGAGACGGCGATCGCTGCCGCGAGCGTGGCACCCGCATCGTGCTGCTGGGGGCCGGTCCCGGTCCGCGTCGCGTCCCCGAGGCCGAGGCGCTGCTCGCGGCCCGGCCGGTCGACGAGGCCGCGGCCCGCGAGGCCGGCGAGGCGGCCGCGGGTGCCGCCGACCCTCCCTCCGACCCGCACGCCGATGCGGCCCACCGCCGCCGGCTGGCGGCGGTGCTCACCCGGCGTGCGGTGCTCCAGGCCTGGGAGCGCGCGTGACCGAGCCCGGCGCGCGCGAGCCGTTCGTCGGGCGGGCGATCCCCCGCCGCGAGGATGGGCGGCTGCTCACCGGCGCGGGGGAGTTCATCGACGACCTGCCGGCGGACGGCGCGCTGCACGTGGCGTTCGTACGCAGCCCGCACGCCCGCGCTCGGATCCTGTCGATCGATCTGGATGGGGCGCGTGAAGCGCCGGGTGTCGCCGGCGTGATCGACGCGACCGCGCTCGGCCTGGGACCGCTGTGCACGCCGATCGCCGTGCCGGGCAGCTGGTCCCCTCCCCGGCCGCTGCTTGCCGGGGAGGTCGTGCGCTTCGCCGGCGAAGCGGTCGTGGCCGTCGTCGCGGCGAGCCCGTACCTGGCCGAGGACGCCACCGAGCTCGTGGAGATCGAGTACGAGCCGCAGGACGCGCTCGCCGACTGCCGGGCCGCGGCGGAACCGGGGGCACCGCAGGTCCATTCCGGCCACGCCAACGCGCTCTACGACGTCACGTTTGACTCCGGCGGCACCGACGATGCGTTCGCGCGGGCGGCGGTCGTGGTCGAGCGCGAGTTCCGCCACCCGCGCCTGTCCGCGTCCCCGATCGAGACGCGCGGCGTGCTCGCCCAGCCCGACGGCGATGGGGTCCGGATCTGGTCCTCCTCTCAGGTCCCGCACGCACTGGCGCGAATCGCGGCATCGCTGCTCGATCTGCCCGAATCGTCGGTGCGCGTGCAGGTCCCGGACATCGGGGGCGGTTTCGGGGTCAAGGCGCATGTCTACCCCGAGGAGATCGTCGTCGCGGCGCTCGCCCTGCGGCTCCGCCGCCCGGTGAAGTGGATCGAGGACCGGGCGGAGAACCTGCTTGCCGCCTCGCATGCGCGTGATCAGGTGGTCAGGATCCGCGCCGCCGCCGACGCGGACGGGCGGCTGCTCGCGTTCGACGCCGATGTGCTGTGCGACACCGGCGCCTACGGCGTCCACCCGCACGGGCACATCCTCGAGGCGCTCGGCACGCCGGGCATGCTCCAGGGGCCGTACCGGCTGCCGGAGTACCGCTATCGCTCGCGTGCGGTCGCCACGCACAAGGCGCCGGAGGGCGCCTATCGAGGCGTCGGCCTACCGGTGGCGGCGTTCGTGCACGAGCGGCTGATGGACATCCTCGCCGGGGAGCTGGAGCTCGACCGCGCCGAGATCCGGCGGCGCAACCTGATCGCCTGCGACGAGCTGCCGCTCACCACTCATACCGGGCAGCGCTACGACTCGGGCGACTACGTCGCGGCGCTCGAGCTCGCGCTGGCCGCGATCGACTATGCGTCGTTCGGGGAGCGGCGCGAGCGCGCCCTGGCCGCCGGACGGCTGATCGGCATCGGAATCAGCTGTTACGTCGAGTACACCGGCGTCAACCGCAACGTGTATCAGGGCAGGGGAATGGTCGCGATCCCCGGCACCGAGAGTGCCCATCTCACGCTGTCAGACGACGGCGGCGTGTCGGTGTGGACGACGCTGCCCGCGATCGGGCAGGGCACCGAAACGACCTTCGCCCAGCTGGTCGCCGATGAGCTCGGCCTCGAGCTCGAGCAGGTCCGCGTGCAGCGATCGGACACCTCGGTCGGCCCGCTCACCGGAACCGGGACCTTCGCCAGCAGAAGCGCGATCCTCGGGGGCGGAGCGCTGCTGGAAGCCACGCGCGTGCTGCGCGAGCGGATGCTCGAGGACGCCGCCGCCCTGCTGGAAGCCGACGTCGCCGACCTGCGCCTGCGCGAGGGCGCGGTGCACGTGGTCGGGGCGCCACAGTCCGCTGTTCCCGCAGCCGATCTGCTGCGCGTCGCCGCCGACGAGGACCGTTATCGGATCTCCGCGCGGTTTGACTCTGAAGGGGTCGCCTATCCGTACGCGACCCATGTGTGCGAGGTGGAGGTCGACCCGGAGACCGGTGGGGTACGGATCACCCGCTACGTGATCGCCGAGGATTGCGGACGCGTGATCAACCCCCAGATCGTCGAGGGCCAGGTCGCCGGCGCGACGGCGCAGGGGATCGGCGGCGCGCTGCTGGAATCGCTCATCTACTCCGACGACGGTCAGCTGATCACCGGCTCGTTCATGGACTACCTGCTGCCGACCGCTGCGGAGCTGCCGTCGTTCGAGATCCACCACCTGCAGACCCCAGCGCCGGGCAACCCCACCGGCGCCAAGGGCGTCGGCGAAGGCGGCACGCTCGCGCCGCCCGGCGCGATCGCGGGCGCGGTCTCCCACGCGCTGTCGGCGGAGTTCAACGAGCTGCCGCTGCTTCCGGCCCGCGTCGCCGCGCCACTGCCGGGGCGCCGCGCGGCGTTCGGCGGCCGGCCGCGGGGAGGACCCCGCGGCCGGCCGGATCCGGCCTAGCGGCTCATCCGCGGGTCCACGTAGAAGTTGTAGACCTTGGCGTCGCCTTTGGTTCCGGTTGCCCCGAACAGGAACTGGACCTGCTGCCATCCGGCGAGATTGCCCGGATGGACCTGCAGCGGCTTGGACAGCGTGAAACCCGAGCCGGCGCCCTGCATCATGCCCGAGAGCTGGAGCTGCTGGTCGGCCTTGTTCGCCGCGTAGAACACGCCGGCGCCGGCCTGGGCGTCGCCGCTGGTCTGCACCATCGCGCGCGCCGTCGGATAGTCCGACTCCACGCACATCGGCGGGCTGACGGCGTAGGAGCCGCTCGGCAGGTCGAGGACGTCGCCCGTCTGGCCGTCGGCCAGCGTCTCGGTCTTGATCGAGGCGCCGCCTATCAGTGTCCACCCGGTGCCGTCGAAGCTGTCGCTCGACTCTCCGGGCGCGAGCGTGTACTCGTTCTGGTCCCGCCAGGACAGGAACGGCTGCCCCAGGGCGGGGGCGGTGCAACTGGTCGTGTCGACGACCGAGTTCAGCGATGAGAGCAGCTGGGATGTGGTGCTCGAGGGTGCGATCGACACCGGCGCGGGCGCCGGCTTGCCGAGAGCGGGTCCGGCAGCGGTCGCCGCGGCGAGCAGGCCCAGGACCGCGGCTCGGCGCGCGACGCGGGGGACGTGACTGGGGAACATCGGGTGGGTTCACCTTCCTTGGTGCGCTGGCAGCCGAGCCATCTCGCCCCTGAGCGAGACCTCTTGCTTTGCGTCGCCGGCTCGCGCCGGGTTTGCCCCTACAGCGATATGGGTTCTGTCTCCATGGTCGGCCCAGGCCGCCCGGAAGTTCACGAAAGCTCCGGGCGCTGGACGTCCGTTCGATCCCGTGCGTCCAGGCGCACACGCGCGCCTGCCTCCGCCGGTCGTCGACGCGCGATGGTGGGGTCGCGGGCTCGGACGTCCGTCGAGGCAGGACGCCAGGCCGCTCAGCCGCCACCTGGGGTGTCGATACATCCCGGCGATGTCGCTGCAGCCAACAATCGAGGAACAGGAGCTCCTCGCCGACACCCTGCGCCAGCCCTCCGCCGGGTTGTCGGGTCGCGAGCGGTGGGTCGAGACCGCCCTGAGCATCGTCTATGTCCTCTGCGCCGTGGCGCTGCTCGTCGCCGATCCGCCGCAGCGGCCGACCTGGCTTCTCGCCATCCTCGCCACCGCCGTCATGTGCGTCGCCTCGCGCGTGCAATTCGACACACCCTTCGGCTACACGATCGCCTCGCAGCTGGCGTTCGTCCCGTTGCTGTTCGCGGTGCCGGTCACACTCGTGCCGGTCGTGGTCCCGGGCGCGATGATCGCCGCGCGGATTCCCGAGCTCTGGCGCGGTGAACAGCATCCGGCGCGGCTGCTCAAGGAGATCGTCAACTCCTGGTTCGTGCTCGGGCCGGTCGCCGTCTTCGTGATCTCGGGAACGCGTCCCGATGCCGCCGGCGCAGCCACCCTGGTGATCGCCCTCCTCGCGCAGTTCGCGGTCGATGCCGGCGTCTCGACGCTGCGCTTCTGTCTCGAGCGGGAGGCGACGATCGTGGCGCAGCTGCGCGACTCATGGGTCTACGGGGTCGACACCGCCCTGGCGATGGTGGGCCTCGTGTTCGCCGATGCGCTCCAGCGGCACCCGATCGCCGTGCTCGCGCCGCTCCCGCTGCTCGCGCTGCTGGCGACGTTTGCCCGGGAGCGGCATGAGCGGATGGAGTCTCTCATCGAGCTCAACGCCGCCTACCACGGGACCGCGCTCGTGCTCGGTGACGTCGTGGAGGCCGATGACGGATACACCGGCGAGCACTGCCGCGAGGTCGTCGCGCTCGCCCTGGAGCTCGGGGAGCGGCTCGGCCTGTCCGCCGCGCAGCGGCGCAATCTCGAGTTCGGCGCCCTTCTGCACGACATCGGCAAGGTCGTGGTCCCGAACGAGATCATCAACAAGCCCGGCAAGCTGACCAGCGAGGAGTGGGCGATCATGCAGACCCACACGGTGGAGGGTCAGCGGATGCTCGAGCAGATCGGCGGGTTCATGTGCGAGGTGGGAGTCATCGTGCGCTCCCATCACGAGCGCTGGGACGGCCGGGGATATCCCGACGGACTCGCCGGGACCGAGATCCCGCTCGAGACCCGGATCATCACCTGCTGCGACTCCTGGAACGCGATGCGCACGGACCGCAGCTACCGCAAAGCGCTCCCCTTCGAGGTCGCCTGCGCCGAGCTGCGGGCGAACATCGGCACCCAGTTTGCCCCGGAGGTCGCCGAGGCTCTGCTGGCGATGATCGACGCACCCGCGGCCACGAGCGATCCGGGTTCTGAGACGATGGTGCCGCAGGCGGCGCTGCCCTCCGCCGTCTGAATCGGATTGTCCCGGCGGGGTCGACAGCTCGCGCGCCGGCCTGTCAGCCGGTGGTGAGGGCGTCCGCCGCGGGCGACCCTGCCACGTGCCAGCCGCCCAGGCTCTCGTCGCACGGCCGGCCGGGCCACACCCAGAGCTCCGCGTTGGCGACGTCGAGCGAGATCGTGGCCAGCGTGGCCCAGCGCCCGTCGAACGCGCCGTTGGGATCGGCGTGTGCGCAGATCGAGGCCGGGCCGCCCGAGTGGTCGCAGAACGTCTCGCGCAATGTCTCGCGGTCACGCGGCACGTGGTTGTGCAGCCGGCGACGGAGAACCTCGAGCCTGAGATAGCTGTCGGGCCCCCAGCGCGGCGCGTCGTCTCGCACCGCCAACTGGGGGTCGAGGAAGTGGTTGGTGTGCAGCAACAGACCGTCCGCGGACGGCGCGACGAACCGCGGTCCCTCGGCCGCGACCTCGGCGCAGATCGCCGTGGCCCCCTGCCGCGAGTCCCCGACGAGGGTGAACACGGAGGATGCCGAGGTGCGAGCGCTGCCGATGATCGCCACCGCCTCGCCGGGGTTGCGCGCCCGGTCGAGCATGGTGCGGGCGATGATGTGGACCGGCACCCCGATCGGTCCGCCATCGCCGAGGTGGCGCAGGATGTTGAGATGGGTCCCGATCCCGCGGGAGCTGACGCCGATCTTGCCGAGGATCCCGTACTCGGTGAGCGTATGCACGACATGTCCGTCGGGGTGCTCGATCGTCCACACCAGCCATGAGTCGGCGAACAGGTCGTGCCAGTCCCAGGTCTGCATGGTCAACGGCGCGCCGGTCTCCTCGTTGAACGCGACGACCGTCGTGCACTCGGCGGGAACGGTCCCGCCCAGACGGGCGAGGATCTCGGTGCGCGCGTTGAGCGCGGCGAGGTCGGTGACCTCGAGGCCCGCTCCGCCCGCGAGTCCGCGGATCTCGGCCTCCGCGTCCGGGGCGAACGCCCCGATCGCCGCCAGCGCCTCGGTGCCGGCGCCGCGCAGGTCGACCGGCTCGCCACCGTTCTGGTGGGTGAAGAGCTCGCGGTAGCGCTCGAGCGTCGAGCTGATGGCGTTCGCGTGGGCGGCGCCGAACTCCTCACCGCGCTCCGCGGGAGTCGCCGGCACCGAGAGGTGGGTATTCACGTGCATGGACACACCGTACCCCGAGGGTCAGCTCGACGCCCGGCGGGAGCCAGGCAGCCGCTACCGTGGCCGCCCATGAGCCTGCCTGACCCGGTGCTGCGGTTTGCGTTTGAGGCCCGCGTCGCGATCGGTCCCAGCGAGCGCATCGGTCACGGCATCGGCGAGGAGCTCTGGTTCACGCCGATCACCGGCGGCACGGTCGACGGCCCGCGCCTGCGCGGCGAGGTCGTCCCGGGCGGTGGGGACTGGTCGACCAAGCGCGGCGACGCGACCGAGCTGGATGCCCGGTATCTCCTGCGCGCCGACGACGGCGCGCTGATCGACATCGTCAACCGCGGCTTCTGGCGCGCCACCGCCGAGGTCGAGGCGCGCATCGACGCGGGTGAGCCCGTCGACGACAGCGAGTTCTACTACCGCACGCAGCCGGTGTTCCGCACCGACGCCCCGGCTCACCGCTGGATGGCCGAGACGGTGTTCGTCGGGCTTGCGCGCGAGCAGGCGGGCCACGTGTGCATCCGCTTCTTCGCTCTCGACTGAGCGTTGCTCACTCTGACCCCGGAGTGATCACGCGCGGCTCGCCCTCCGTGTAGAGCGTGGCGACCTCATGGCTGCGGCGGCTGAGCACCGCTCGCTGGTTGACGTAGCCCTTGTCGGTGATCTCGCCCGCCTCGATCGCCGGCGGCTCCTCGAGCAGCAGCAGCCGGTCGACCCGCTGCGATGAGCCGGCGCCCGCCCCGAGGCGACTGAGCGCCTCGGCCAGCACGCGGCGCACCTGTGGGCCGTCCGCCGCAGGGTCCAGCCAGGCGAGCGCTCCCACCGTGTCGCGGTCGTGGCCGCAGATGACCGCGTCGCGCAGGATCCCCGCCTCCGACAGCAGCCGGGTCCGCAGCGTGCCGACGTGGACCCAGGTGCCGGTGACGAGCTTGAAGTCCTCGGCGAGCCTTCCGTCGAACAGCAGACCCTCGGCGGGGTCGCCGGGATCGACGAGCCGGACGGCGTCGCCGGTCCGGTAGTAACCCTCCTCGTCGAACGCCTCGGCGGTGGCCGCCGGGTCGCCCAGGTATCCGGGCGTGATCGACGGTCCCCGCAGACGGATCTCGAGCTTCTCGCCGTCCGGTGCGAGCTTGACCTCGACGCCCGGCATCGGCACTCCGATGCAGCCGCAGCGCGCCGAGCGGAAGTGGGCGCTCGTCGCTGCCGGCGAGGACTCCGTGCATCCCCACGATGCGGTGAGCGGGATCTCGCGCGGAGCGTGCTCGTCCGCGAGGGCGCGCAGGCGCGCCCACACGGATTCGGGGAGCGCCGCGGCGGCATAGAACATCAGCCGCAGCCGTGAGAAGAACGAGTCGCGCAGCTCTGCGTCGTCCTCCAGCGCGGTGGCGAGCAGCGCCCACCCGGCGGGGACGTTGTAGTAGATCGTGGGGGAGACCTCGCGCAGGCAGTCGATCGTGGCCTGGAAGGCGCCGGATGCCGGTCGCCCGGGATCGATGTACAGCGTGCCTCCGTGGGCGAGAACCTGGTTGAGGTTGTGGTTGCCGCCGAACGTGTGGCTCCACGGCAGCCAGTCGACGAGCACCGGCGGCTCGGCGTGCAGGAACGGCCACACCTGACCGATCGACTGCTGGTTGGCGCACAGCATTCGGTGGGTGTTGATCACGCCCTTGGGCTCGCCGGTCGAGCCCGAGGTGAACAGCACCTTCGCCACGGTCTCAGGGCCCACGTCCGCACAGGCTCGCTCCACGTCGGCGGTCGCGGGGCACGCCCTCAGCTCCTCCAGGAGCGCTTGCCCGCGGGAGGCGCGGCGGGAGACGACGTGGTGGCCGACGAGCTCCCCGAGGCCGGTGAGTGCAGCGGCGAATTGCTCGCCGTCCTCGGCGTAGACCAGCCCGGGCCGGCAGCGCTCCGCGATGACGCGGATGCGCCCCCCGTCTGTCGTGTTCAGTGAATAGGCCGGGCTGATCGGCAGCACCGGGACGCCCGCGGTGAGCGCTCCGAGCGTCACCAGCAGGTGGTCGATCGAGTTTCCGGAGAGGACCATGAGCGGCCGCTCGGGGCCGAGCTCGCGGTCGATCAGCGCCTGGGCGATCGCATCCGCGCCACGGCGCGCGTCACCCCAGGTGAGCGTCCGCCATCCGGCCTCGGTGCGCTCAGCCAGCAACGGGCGCGCCGGGTGCGTGCCCGCGCCGGCGCGCAGCAGGTGGACCAGCGAGGGCGGGTGGGCTCCGAGTGGCTGGTCGGCCGACAGCAGCCGGGTGCCATCCGGGCGCGTGCGCATGGTCACGGCCCGCGGCGCGAACAGCTCCCCGGGCGCCCGGGGTGACACAGCGTTTGTCATCACGCTCCGCGGGCGTGGGCCGGATCGGCCGGCGCGGGGTCGTCGAACTCCTCTCGGATCGCCTCGAAGTACGAGCCGCACGCCTCACAGCGCCACTGCGAGGTGATGATCTGGCCGCCCCATTGGCCGACCCGCTCGACTGCGCCGGCGTCGCAGAACGGACACGCGGGCGACGCCGGGCTCATGGCGCCCAGCGTCGCGTCCGCGGGTCCCACGCCGACCAGTCGGCCGGTTCGGGCAGCTCGATGGTCCTGCCCTCCGCTTCGAGCAGCGCGAGCAGCCAGTCGCGCACCATGGCGCGCTGGCGGGCGGGAGTGAGCGAGAACATCCCCAGCTGCACGGCGGCGACCGCACCGGGGTCGTCGTCAGGCCCCGCGAAGCGGGCGCTCTGCTCCCAGGTCTCCGTGAGGCGCGAGACCAGCAGGTCGGCTTGCGCGTCACCGGCTCGGCACAGTCGCCTGGCCCAGGCCTCGGCGTGCACGCGGTGTGATCCCTCCTCCTGGAGGATCTTGCGTGCGCGCTGGGCCATGGCGGTGACGCTCGAATCCACGCATCCCGCGACGAACGTGGTGAGCGCGCCGTCGACGAGCAGGTTGGCGGCGATCATCATCGTCCAGTCGGCGAGCTCTGCGTCGAGCAGCGCCAGCCGCCGGTCGCCGCCGAACCCGGTCTCGTCGATCTCCTCGACGCCGAGCGCCTTGAGTACCGGGTAGGTGGAGCGGGCGTGGCCGAGCTCGTCCTGCGCCATCGCGGCGGCGGCGACGGCGGACTCGAGCGTCGGGGCGCTCACCGCCCACTCCCCGTACCGACGGCCCAGCGCGGCCTTGTTGTCGGCGAGCGCGCCGACCAGACTGATCATGCAGCCGGTGGCGACATCCTGTTCGGTGGTGGTGCTCATGGCCTGATCGCCTCTCTGATCGCGGAGCGCGGGACGATGATCATGTGGATCCAGGGGTGTTCGTCGTAGATCGAGCGGGCCGACACCAGCGCGAGGTCCTCGTCGTCCTCGGTGATCGTGCCCACGTGGTGCAGCGGCTCGTCGTACTCCCGCCGCGCGAACACCTCCCATACCTGGGTGCTGCTCACGCTGGCCGTCATGCGACGATCCCCAGGCCGCGCATCGTCGCGCGAGCGTCCTCGCGGATCCGGCTCCGAGTCCAGACCGGGTCCCAGACGACCTCGATTCGCACCGCGTCGACGTGCGGCTCGGCGAGAAGGCGCTCGCGGATGTCGTCCTCGATGAAATCGGTCGCCGGGCAGCCCATGGCGGTGAAGGTGAGCGCGAGGTCGACGCTGCGATCCCGCGGCCGGTAGTCGACCGACACGATCAGGCCCATGCCCACGACCGAGACCGGGATCTCCGGGTCCTCGACCTCGCGCAGCGCGGTCCATAGGCGCGCCTCGACCTCCTGGGTGGGCGTCAGCGGCCCCACGGCTGCGGCCTGCGCGGCCGCCTGTTGGCGATTGATCAGCGTCGCGCTCATGCGGCGATCGCCAGCTGTCCGCGGTAGCCGCGCTGCAGCCGCCCGACGTAGTCGCGATTCATCGGCCCGCGTGCCTTCCACCGGGTCATGACCTCCTCCCAGCTGATCGGGCCCTCGTCGAGCAGCCAGCGCTTGGCCTCGGCGTCGAACGCCGCCGGGAACGGGCAGTCGATCACGTAGCGGTCGGAGTCCGCGTCGAAGTGCGCCGGGACGCGGAGCCCGACCTCGTCCATGAACGGCACGACCGCCGCCATCCAGGTCTGGCGCAGCTCGTCGTTGGACATCCCCTTGAACCCGTATTCCAGCTGGATCCCATGCTTCTTGCGTGCATCCGGCAGGCCGAACCACTCGAGCGTGAGGATGAACATCCAGTCCAGCGATGCCTGCAGCCGGCGCTTGTCCTCGGGGTCGGCGCACAGCTTCTTGACCCAAGTGCGTCCGTGCCGCAGATGGAACGTCTCCTCCTTGTCGACCTTGGCCAGCGCCCGCTTCCACGGCCCGAAGGTGCTCGACTGGTGCACGTCTGACAGCAGCACGAAGCCCGCCTGGTCATAGAGCGCGTTGGCCAGCACCATTTCGTACCACGAGTCGAGCGGGACATCGAACGCATACGGGTACTTGAAGGCGGCCGGCTCGCGCTCGTAGATGAGCTCGTCCTTGGCGACGCCGAGGTCGGCGAGCAGGCGATAGCCGATGTGCGCGTGGGCGAGCTCGTCCTGGATGATCGAGACCGCCGAGCCGAAGTTGTTGAGCGCGGGCGCGTGCTGGGCGGCGCGCAGGTAGGCGGGCGCGGAGATGAGCTCGGTGTCGGCTGACACGGTGAGGATCCGTCGGATCCCCTTCAGGTACTCGGGCGACATGTGCGCGAGACCCTCCACGAGCTTGCCCGAGGCGAGATGGGCGCGGACCTCATCTTCGGTGCGAGGCGCCAGTTCCTCGACTGCCGGTGCGGTGGATGTCATCTGGGCGATCCCCTTGGCGAAAAAGTTCTCGTTTGACACTTGACTGACGAGCGGCACGATATAGTGTTATCAGCATGCGGTCAAGCGCGATCGAGAGTGCACTGTTGGAGGAGCGGGATGCGGGCGTGCTGAGGCTGACCCTCAACCGGCCCGAGCGCCGCAACGCGATCGACCCCGCGCTGCGCGACGCGCTCGCTCGAGCCGTGGAGCGAGCCGCCACCGCGCCTGACGTGCGCGCGGTCATCGTCTGCGGTGCCGGCGGCAACTTCTGTGCGGGCGGGGACCTCGGCAACTTCTCCGAGCTGCACGACGCGGGTGCGTATCGCCACGTCTCTTGGGCTCTCACCGATCTGATCGAGTCGATCGAGCGGCTGGAGAAGCCGGTCGTGGCGGCGATCGACGGCGCCGTGACCGGCGCGGGCCTCGCGCTCGCACTCGCCTGCGATTGGCGCGTCGGCGCGCCCTCGACGCGGATCCTGTTCCGCGAGGGGGCCGTCGGGCTGGTCCCGGTGCACGGCGGCATCACACGCATGGTCAAGCTGCTCGGGCTTGCGCGGGCGCGTGAGCTCGTGCTCGGCGGCGACGAGCTCGACGGCGAGCGGGCGCTGCAGGCGGGCCTCCTTTCTGAGCTGTGCGCGACGTCCGACGATCTGCTGACGACCGCACAGCGCCGCGCCGCCCGGATGCTCGGGCGAGCACCGCTGTCGTTCGGTGCCGCCAAGCGCCTGCTCCAGGTGGCGGCCGACGTCGACCTGCGCTCCGGGATGGTGGCCGAGAGCCTTGCCCAGACCGCGCTGCTTCAGTCCGCCGACCATCAAGAGGGCCTCGACGCGGCGCGGCAGCATCGCGCCCCGCGGTTCGAGGGACGCTGATGGCAACCATCGTCTCGCTTGACGGGACGACGCCGACGATCGGCGACGGGGTCTATCTCGCGCCGACCGCGGTCCTGATCGGCGACGTGCGGGTGGGAGACCGGGCCAACATCTGGTTCGGCGCGGTGCTGCGCGGCGACATCTCGCATATCGAGATCGGCGAGGAGACGTCGGTTCAGGACAACGTGGTGATCCACTGCGCCGAAGGGCTGCCGACGCGGGTCGGCGCCCGGGTGACGGTCGGCCATGGCGCGCTGCTGGAGGGCTGCGTGATCGAGGACGACTCGCTGATCGGGATGGGCGCGATCGTCCTGCAGCGCGCGCTGGTCGGGACCGGCGCGATGGTCGCCGCCGGCGCGGTCGTCTCCGAGCGCCGGCAGATCCCGTCAGGCGTCCTGGCCGCGGGCGTTCCCGCGCAGGTCAAGAAGGAGCTGTCCGGCTCCGCCCGCCACTGGGTGGAGTACGCGGCGCAGGACTACCAGGTGCGCCGCCGGCTGTACCTGGCCAAGAGCGAGGTCGTCTCCGACGGCCTCTCCGAGAACTGAGAACGAGGCAAAGGAGCGTCCTGTGGAGGCAACGATGTTGATCGGTGGGGAGTGGCGCAACGCCACCGCGGGCGAGGAGCTCGAGGTGTTCAATCCCGCCACCGAGCAGGCCGTCGGCAGCGTGCCCGCCGCGTCCGCGCAGGACGTCGAGCTGGCGATCGAGACTGCCAAGCGTGCGTTCGCGGATTGGGCGGCGACCGATGTGGAGAAGCGCGGGCGGATCCTCGCGGCTGCCGCCGATCTGATCGAGGCCAACGCCAAGGAGATCGGGGCGACGCTCACCTCCGAGCAGGGCAAGCCACTCGCCGAGGCCGCAGGCGAGGTCCATCACCTCGCGCATGGCGTCCGCTACTACGCCGAGGCGGCGACCAAGGTCACCGGGACCTACCAGGAGCTCCCCTCCGCGTTCGGCCCCGCGTACGGCCAGGTGATCCGGCGACCGATGGGCGTGTGCGTCGCGATCACGCCCTACAACTTCCCGCTCACCCTGCTCGGCACCAAGGTCGCCCCCGCGCTCGCGATGGGCAACACGGTGGTCGCCAAGCCGGCGGCCACGACCCCGCTGGCCACCCTTCAGGTGGCACGGCTGTTCGGCGAGGCGGGCGTGCCCGACGGCGTGCTCAACGTCGTCACCGGTCGCGGCGGGGCGATCGGCGACGCGCTCGTCTCCCATCCCGATGTGCGCCGGATCGCGTTCACCGGTTCGACCGAGGTCGGCCGCCACGTCGCCGGCGTCGCCACTCCGCTGCTCAAGCGCGTGACGCTCGAGCTCGGCGGCTCCGATCCGGTGATCGTCTGCGAGGACGCCGACGTCGGAGCGGCGGTCAAGGCCGTGATCATCGGCCGCTACTGGAACGCCGGGCAGGCGTGCCTGGGCTGCAAGCGGGTGTTCGTCCACGACAGCGTCTACGACGACTTCGTCGCCCAGCTCGTCGAGCGGGTGAAGCGCTACGAGCCCGGCGACGGCACCGTCAAGGCCGAGAAGCCGCGGCTGCGGATGGGCCCGATCCACACCCGCGCGGGCCGTGACGAGCTCGCCGATCAGCTGCAGGACGGCGTTGACACCGGCGGCGAGCTGCTCTGCGGTGGGGGCAACGGCGGTCACGAAAAGGGCTGGTTCCTGGAGCCGGCCGTCGTCGCCGGGCCGGGCGCCGGCTCGCGGCTGATGACCGAGGAGGTGTTCGGGCCGGTCCTGCCGGTGCTGCGCTACTCCGAGTTCGATGACGCGATCACGCGCGCCAACGACACCCCCTACGGCCTCGGTTCCTCGATCTGGACCCACGACGTGCGCAAGATCCACCGTGCCGCTCAGCAGATCGACGCCGGCATGACCTGGGTCAACCAGATCCACTACGGCTATGACGAGCTGCCGTTCGGCGGGATCAAGGACTCCGGGTTCGGCAAGGAACACGGGATCGAGGCGCTCGACAGCTACGTCGAGCTCAAGAGCGTTGTCGTCGGAGGTCTCGTCTGATGGGCGTCACCTACACCTCGCACGGCACCACCGGCTCGATCACGCTCGACAACCCGCCCGCCAACTCCTATGACCTGGCGTTCGTGCACGAGCTCGCGGCCGCCATCCGGGCTGCCGGCGAGGATCCCACGGCGCGGGTGATCGCGCTGCGCTCGGCGAGTGAGAAGTTCTTCTCGGCCGGCGCCGATGTGAAGCGGTTCCTGGCCAACGAGGTCGAGGCGAACATGGAGATGGTGCGCAACGCCCACGAGGCGCTTGCGTCGATCGCCCGCTCTCCCAAGCTGTTCGTCGCGTGCCTCACCGGCCATGCGCTGGGGGGTGGGCTCGAGATGGCGCTGGCGTGCGACGTGCGCTACGCCGTGGAGGGCCGCTTCCGGCTTGGCACTCCGGAGGTGTCGCTCGGCCTGCTGCCCGGCAACGGCGGCACGCAGCGGCTGCCGCGATTGATCGGAGTGGGGCCGGCGCTGGAGCTGCTCACCACCGGCCGCCAGCTGTCGGTCGAGGAGGCCCATCGGCTGGGGATCCTCTCCGGGGTGTTCGAGAGCCGTGAGGCATTGGACGCCCACATCGCCACGCTCGGCGCGCTGCCGCCGCTCGCGCTCGCGGAGATCAAGCGCGCGGTCTACGAGGGCATCGAGCGCCCGCTGGCCGATGGTCTTGCCCTGGAGCGCGAGCTGGTCGAGAACCTGTTCCGGTCGCGGGACGCTCACGAGGGCCTGACCGCGTTCAGTGAGAAGCGCACCCCGGAATTCACAGGGAGCTGAGATGAGCACCACCGAATCGGCCGTGCTGGAACGCGGGGTCTTCATCGGCGGCGAGCCGCAGGCGATCGCCGCCGCGACGCTCGAGATCCGCAACCCGGGGACGGGGGAGCTCGTCGGGCGGGTGACGCGTGCCGATGCGGCGCTCGTCGACACCGCGGTCGCGCGTGCGCACGACGCGTTCCCGGCGTGGGCCAGGCTCGGGTACTCGGATCGCGGGGCGATCCTGCACGCGTGTGCGGAGGCATTTGCCGCACACGTCGGAGAGCTCACCCCGATCCTCGTCGCCGAACAGGGAAAGACGATCCGCGAGGCCAAGCTCGAGCTGCGCAAGGCCGCCGAGACGCTCGAGCACTACGCCGGGATGCAGAAGGAGGTCCGCGGCATCTACGTCCACGGGCTCGACACGAACGTCGACGGCCGCGTCCTGCGCCGCCCACTCGGCGTCGTCGCGGCGATCGTGCCGTGGAACTTCCCGACGACGCTGCTGTGCAACAAGCTCGGCCCCGCGCTGCTGTGCGGGAACACCGTCGTGGCCAAGCCCGCCGACTCCACTCCCTTCACCACGCTGCGCCTGGCGGAGATCCTGAGTGAGGCCGGACTTCCCGCCGGCGTGCTCAATGTGGTGACCGGGACGGGTGCGGAGGCGGGCGAGGCGATGGTCACCCACCCGCTCGTGCGCAAGGTGGCGTTCACCGGCTCCACGCCGACCGGGGAGCGGGTCGCCGCGCTGGCTGCGCCGGGCTCCAAGCGGGTCACCCTTGAGCTCGGCGGCTCAGATCCGATGATCATCTGCGACGACGCCGATCTGGCCAAGGCGGCGAGCGCGGCGGCGATGGGCCGGTTCTACAACTGCGGCCAGGCTTGCCTGGCGATCAAGCGCGTCTACGTCATGGACTCGGTCGCCGACCAGATCATCGAGGCGGTCGCCGCGAAGGCGGGGAGGCTGCGGGTCGGGCTCGGCTCCGATCCCGACAGCCAGCTCGGACCGGTGCACAGCGCGCGCCAGCTCGAGCTGCTCGAGCGTCAGGTGCAGGAGAGCGTGTCCGGCGGCGGCGAGCTGCTCGTCGGCGGCGGGCGGCCCGACGACCCGGCGCTCGCCGACGGTCACTTCTACATGCCGGCGATCGTGGTGGGGCCGCCGCACGATTCGCCGATGGCCCAGGAGGAGGTGTTCGGGCCGGCGCTGCCGATCTGGCGGGTGAAGGATTTCGACGAAGCGCTGCGCCTGGCCAACGATTCACCGTTCGGGCTCGGCTCGTCGGTGTGGACGAGCGACCTCGATCGCGCCGAGCGTGCCGCCGCCGAGCTGGACTGCGGCTACACGTGGATCAACTCGCCCACGAAGGTCTACGACGAGCTGCCGTTCGGCGGGGTGAAGTCCAGCGGCCTGGGCAAGGAGCATGGTTCGGAGGCGTTCGATCACTACACGGACATGAAATCGGTCGTCGTCCGGCGTCACTGAGGCACACGGGAAACGAGAGAGAGGGCTGAGCGGTGCTGACCACCGATTCCGCGGAGCTGGTCAACTTCGGCGAGATCGTCGACCGCCAGGTCGACGCCGGCCTCGGCGACAAGCTCGCGTACATCGCCGGCGAGGACCGGCTCACCTACGGGGAGCTGCGCGGCCAGATCAACCGCGCCGCCAACCTGATCGTCGAGCTCGGCGCCCGGCGTGAGCAGCGCATCCTGCTCGTCCTCGATGACACCATCGTGTTCCCGATCGTGTTCCTCGGGGCGCTCAAGGCCGGTGTGGTGCCGGTGCCGGTGTCACATCAGGACAAGGACGACAACTTCCGTCACTACGTCTGCGACACCTACACGGAGCTGGTCGTCACCGACGCGGCGACGTTGCCGCGGCTTCAGGCGGCGCTCGACGGCTCTGGGCTGCGGTACGTGGTGCGTGGTGGTGAGGGCGCGGGGGTGATCGAGCTGGGGTCCGCGCTGGCCGAGCAGCCCGACGAGTTCACCCCGGTCTCCGTCCACCGCGACGACATGGCGTTCTGGCTCTACAGCTCGGGTTCGACCGGTAAGCCGAAGGGCGTCGTACACCTGCACCATGACATGGAGTACACGTGTGAGCACTACGCACGCGGGGTGCTCGGCATCGGCCGTGACGACATCACCTTCTCCACCACCAAGCTGTTCCACGCCTACGGACTCGGCAACGGCCTCTCGTTCCCGTTGTCCTGCGGCGCGACCGCGGTCCTGAATGCGGGACCGAGCAAGCCCGAGCCCCTGTTGGCGACGCTGCGTGCTCAGCGCCCGACCGTCTTCTTCTCCGTGCCCGCGCTCTTCCGGGCGCTCACCGCCGACCCCGGCGCGGATGGCGCGCTCGACTCGGTCCGCATCTGCGCCTCCGCGGCCGAGCCGCTTCCGGCGCACGTCGCCGAGCGCTGGCACGAGCGGTTCGGCGTCGAGATCGTCGACGGCATCGGCTCGACCGAGATGCTGCACATCTACTGCTCCAACCGTCCGGGGGCGATCGAGCCGGGGACGACCGGACGGCCGGTTCCCGGCTACGAGCTGCGCCTCGTCGACGAGCTGGGCGCCGTCCTCGAGGGGCCGGCGGTCGGCAGCCTCGAGGTCCGAGGCGACTCGTGCGCGGCGCTGTACTGGCATCAGCACGAGAAGTCCAAGCGCTGCATGCGCGGCGAATGGTTCGTCAGCGGCGACCGCTACGAGCGACGCGAGGACGGCGCCTACTGCTACGTGGGCCGCGACGACGACATGCTCAAGATCGGGGGCCTGTGGGTGTCACCGGTCGACATGGAGAGCTGCCTGCTCGGCCATCCCCGCGTCGCCGGGGTTGGGGTGATCGGCGTGCTGGTGGACGAGGTGAGCCGGATCGCGGCGGTGGTCGAGTGTGCCGGGGAGCCGGGGGATGAGGTGCTCGCGGAGGAGCTGCGCGCGTGGTGCAAGGAGCGCATGCGTCGGTACGAGTACCCCCACGTGGTCCGGTTCGTCGATGCGCTGCCCCGGACGTTGACCGGGAAGGTGCAGCGGTTTGCGTTGCGGGAGTGGGTGGGGAGGTGAGTGGTGGTCGTGGTGTTCGTGGTGTCCCTTGGCGGCCGCGGTGTGCCTTGGCGTTCGCGGTGTGCCTTCGCGTTCGCGGTGTCCTCTGGCGTTCGCGAGGTAGCGCGTCGTGACGCCGGCCGTCAAGCAGCGCCCGCAGCTGTGGGATTGCTTTTGAGAGGGTGGCGCTGCTTGACTGCCGTCGCCCCGCCGCGCTATTTGCAGTGATGGGGGCGCACAAGTGCTGCCCCCCACCAGGGGACCACTGCTGAAACGGCAGCGGTGGCTCACGCGCGGGCAGTTATGACGGCTGAGACGTCGTTTCTGCCCGCGCGTCGGTCGGGCAGACGCGCGTGGGCAGATATGACAGCTCAGACGTCATTTCTGCCCGCGCGTTGGCGCCCGGGATAACGCGTGGGATGTGACGGCGGCTGGGACGCCGTCGTGTCCCACGCATCGCCGGCGGCCCGCTCCCGCCGGCGGCGCGAGGGCGGCCGCGGCGAGCAAAACCACCCACGCACCGACCCACGCAGGCGCGTGTGGGCAGAACCGATCGCCAGGACAGCAACACCGCCCACGCACCCCCGGCGACCGCGGCGAGTGTGCAGAAAGTCCCGCTCCAACCCTCCCGAGACCCCAGGGGCCGTTCAAGAGTCCCCCTTTGGCACGAGGTCGTGCACACGCAGTGGGCTCGAGCTCATTGCCCAGTAGCGCGCACGGCGGCGGCAGTCACAGCAGCGCCACCCACCCCACACGGACGCCAACAGCGTGCGGGCGCTGCTTGACGGCCGACGACGGGTGCGCTACCTCGCGAACCCCACGTACAACAAGCAGCGCCTCACGGCAGCCCATCACAGAACCCCCCAACCGCCTCCACCACCTCGGCAGCAGCATCCAGATGCGGGCTGTGCCCACCCGCCACCACCAACCGCCGCGCCGACTCCCCGACCGCCGCACAGATCCGGTCGACCTGCTCGAGCGTGCCGTAGGGATCGTCGCGGCCCTGGATGACGAGGGTCGGCGCAGACACCGCGCTCGCCTCGGCGTCGAGGGTCCAGGACCGGAAGGCGGGATCGAGCCAGACGCCGCACCAGCCCCAGAAGGCGGCGTCGGGGTCATCGTGGTGGCGGGCGAGTCGCCGGCGCAGGTCGCCGTCGACGTAGCGGTCGCGGATCTCCTCGATCGAGCGGACGCAGATGTCCTCGACGAAGACGTGGGCCGCGAGGGTCACGATGCCGGTGACGGGCGCCTCGCCGCCGTACACCAGCGCGATCGAGCCGCCGTCGCTGTGGCCGACGAGGACCGGCTCGGACACCGCGAGCTGCTCCATCAGGGCCGGAAGGACGACGCGCGCCTCCTCGTGGAAGAACGTGGGCGTGCGAGGGTTGACCGGGTTCTCCGAGCGGCCGTGGCCGTGGCGGGAGTAGACGACGGTGCGGCGGCCCGTGCGCTCGGCGAGGTCAGCCGGGAACGAGCGCCACAGCCCGACCGAGCCGAGCCCCTCGTGCAGGAGCACGAGCGGGCGCAGTTCCGGCGAGCCGTCGAGGTCGAGGACGTCGAGCCGGCGGCCGCCGACCACAACCGAGGTGGAGCGCTCGACGCCCATGGCTACATGCTACATCGACGCAACGGGCGTCAAGGAGATGTCGCTCAGGCTCCGACTCGGACTCAGGCCGCCGCCTCGGATGCGATCCCCTCGAGCGATGCGAAGTATGTCTGGGCGGTCTCGTGCCAGAGCGCGTGGCGCCCGACGAACACCTCGTGCGCGCGTGAACGCGGCCACGCCCGCGGAAGCATCCGCTCCGGCAGGTCGGGATCCAGGAACGGAAACCGCCGCCATTCATGGACGAGCAGCGTCTGAGCTCGGAAGACAGCCTCCGGCGTGCGGGGTGTCGCACGGGCGAACCGCGCGATGAACTCGCGATACCCGTCAGCGACGGTGTCCAGGTCCCACGCGCTCGCTATGAGCTTCTCCGGATCGCCGATCGTCCCCAGCTCCGCCCGGAACGACTGGAGCTCGGCGACCGAGTCGGCGCCCACGCTGACGCGCAGCTCGTCCTCTCGCTCGATGTGGGGAGACAGCCAGAGCCCGCCGCCGAGCGACCCGAACCCCGTCCAGGCGAGCTGGGTGCGTAGCTGATGACGAACCTCGCGTCGTTGTTCAGGCACCCGCAGGACGATGAGGAGCCAGTGCCCATCCCAGGCCCACGGCTCGCCGAAGCCGTAGATGCGCGCCGCGCCGGTCCGGAGCATCGTCTCCGCACGTTCGGTGAGCTCCACTCGCGAACGGCGGCCACGGCGCTCGGTGGTCAGCCAGCCCGCGGTGGTGCTGCGCGCGAGCGCTTGGCGTGCCGCCTGGCTTTTGTACCCCAGTGCTCCGAGCGCCTGGATGAGCGTCTCCTGCCACACCCCGGAGTCGCGGGTCAGCATGTACTCGCCGAGGATCGTCAGCAGCACCGATCGGGCGGCGGGTGGGCCGACCGAGCGCCGGCGCAGCTGGATGTCGTCATCCACGAACGGTGAGCCTACCGTCACCCCAACACGGCTCACGCGAGACAGCCGCGTACTCTCCGTCAGCGGAATGTCACCAGCAGGCGCCCGAATCCGGACCACTCAACGGGTGGAGCGACTTGACACCGACGTGTCGGGGACTGCGCACTGGCGGACCATCGTGCGCTTCGGGGAGGTCGCCGAGCGGATCATGCACACCGCGCTCGGGATCGTGGATGTCACCTTCGGTCGGACGCCGCGGCTGCGCGTCTCACTCCAGCTGCACGGCTCGCTTCACGCGGGCGAGGAGGTGCAGGTGCAGCTCGCCGTCACCGCGGTCGGCCGCTCATCGGTCGGCTATCGCCTCACCGTCATCGCCGCCGACGGCACCACCGCGGCCGACGGCGAGATCGTCACCTGCCTGGTCGAGCCCGGCGGCGCCCGGTCATGCCCCTGGCCCGACGACATCCGCCGCGCGCTCGCCGAAGGCGGCGATCTCACCGGCGTCGTAGCAGGCGTAGTGGCGCTGGGTGGCGATGTGGTCGGCGATGAACCGCGCGTCGTGCCAGACGCCCCAGATGAACGATGACCCGCGCCGCGAGAGCCAGGGCAATCCGAGGAAGTAGACGCCCGGCTCCGACGAGACTCCGCGGCGGTGCTTCGGCCTGCCCTCGGCGTCGAATGCGCTCACTTGCAGCCAGCCGTACTCGACGGCGAACCCCGTGGCCCAGATGATCGAGTTCACGCCGGCGGCGGCGAGGTCGAGCTGGCGCAGCGGCGCGGTGGCTGACTCGGGCATCGGGCCGAGCTCGTGCGCCTCGGGCTCCTCGGGAAGGTCAAGGCCCATGCGCGCGATGTAGGCGTCGGCCTCGTGCAGCAGCGAAAGGTAGTTGGCGTCGCCCGCGGAGATGTTCGCGGCCAGATCGGGCGCGAAGCGCAGGACGCCGTTCTCGAACGAGGTGGTCATTCCCGCCAGCGTCATGCCCCCCTGCTCGAGGTCGCGGAAGTCGACCGTGTGACCGCCGTGAGCTCCACTGACCGCGATCGTCACGTGCTCGGCGCCCTTCGGCGGCGTCTCGGCGTCCCACTTGCCCAGCACGCCCAGCCACCAGCAGAAGTCGCGCCCGCGGTAGCGCCTCGGGGGACGGTCATGCGGTCCCACGGACAGGTAGACGCGCCGGCCCGACCGGTGCACCTCGTCTGCGATCTGTACGCCTGACGAGCCCGCGCCGACGACCAGGACCGCTCCCTCGGGCAGCTGATCGGGGTTGCGGTAGCTGCTGGAGTGCAGCTGCTCGAGGTCAGGATGGCGGGGGACGATCGGGGGGATCACCGGGCGCTGGAACGGTCCGGTCGCGGCGATCAGGTAACGGGCGTCGATCGGCCCGTCCGTCGTCTCGACGTGGAACCCAGGGCGACCCTCGTAACGGCGCACCGAGGTGACCTCGACGCCGCAGCGGATCGGCGCGGCGATCTTCTCCGCGTAGCTGACGAAGTAGTCGACGACCTGATCCTTGGAGGCGAAGTCGTCGCGACCGACGTCCGGGAACTCCAGGCTGGGGAAGCGGTCATGCCACGCGGGACCGTTGGCGACCAACGAGTCCCAGCGACCGGTCCGCCAGCGCTCGGCGATCCGACTGCGCTCCAGGACGAGGTGCGGCACATCGGCGGCGCTGAGGTGCTCGCTCATCGCCAGTCCGGCCTGGCCTCCGCCGACGACAAGCACCTCCACCGTTTCGCATGACATGGCTGAACCCCGTTCAGGATCGATCGATTGGACCGTGTGGTGCGCTGGACCGACGCGCACTCGCATCGTCGCTGGCGTCGGCGCAGCCGTCCAATCAGCTTCGCGACGTTCTGGTTGCGATTTTCCGATGCAGTGTTCAATCCGGGGTCTGGCCAGCTGGACGCTTTACCGCTCCCAGACCCTTGCGACGTGGTGCGACGATCGACCACACTGTCCCTGAAGGGAGACAGATGTCCAGCAGCTCAGACTTGAAGGGCCCAACGGTCAAATCCGCGGAGCGCCTGCTCGACGTTCTCGAGCTGCTCGCCCGGCACACCAGACCGGTGCCGACGATGACGATCGCACGTGAGTGCGCGATCCCGAAGAGCAGTGCACATCAGCTGCTCAACGTGATGCGTGCGCGCCACTTCGTCACCTACTACGAGACCGAACGGGCGTGGGGCCTGGGCGTTGCCGCATTCGAAATCGGATCGGCATACCTCCGATCCGAGCCGCTGCAGCGCCTCGGGCGTCCGATCCTGGCCGAGCTCACCCACCGGGCGAGGGAAACCTCGCACCTCGCGATCCTGCACGGCACCGAGGTCCTCTACATCGATAAGGAGGAGGCCGCCGGGCCGGCTCCCAAGCTCGTCACCGAGGTCGGGGTTCGCCTGCCCGCCCACCTCACCGCGGTCGGCCGCGCGGTCCTCGCGCTGCTCACCGAGGCACAGGTCCGGGCGCTCTACGCCCTGCAGCCGCTCGTGCACCGGACCGGCCTTGGCCCCGCGGATGTCGACGAGCTGCTCGGCGACCTGGCGGCGGTCCGGCGCTCGGGCTTCGCTCACGAAGACCAGATGGTCACCCCGGGGATCAGCTGCATCGGCGCGCCCGTGCTCTCCCACGAGGGAGTCGTCGTGGCGGCGGTGGGCGTGACCTATGTCTCGGCCCAGCGCCAACCGGACGACGTCGCTGCGCTCGCCGAGCTCGTCCGCCAGATGGCGGCCCGCCTGTCCACCAACCTCGGACACCGTCCGACCCTGGAGCGGGTCGCATGACCGAGACCAAGGCGTTCTTCATCGACCGCGCACTGCAGATGTCCGTCGGCATGCGCGAGCTCGCGCCGCCCGCCGCGGACGAGGCGCTGCTCCGCGTCGAGTACGCGGGGCTGTGCGGCTCTGACCTGCACGTCATGCGCAGCGGGGCGTGGGTCGCCGAGTCACAGTGGCCGGCGACGCTCGGTCACGAGATCTCCGCGATCGTCGAGCAGGCGCCGGCGGACGGCTCGCTGCGCGTCGGCCAGCGCGTCGTCTCGGACTCGCGCGTGCCCTGTGGGACGTGCGTCGATTGCGTCGCCGGAGTGCCGGATCGCTGCACGGCCGTGCAGTTCGTCGGCGAGTGCAGGCCCGGCGGGTTTGCCGGTCTGTGCGTGCTGCCGAGCTCTCTGCTGCACCCGATCCCCGACGGGCTCGCCGCCGAGACCGCGGTGCTCGCCGAGCCGCTCGCGGTGGCGATGCACGGTCTCTCGCGGCTGGCGCTGGCGCCGCGGCGAGTCGCGGTGCTCGGCCACGGCCCGATCGGCGCACTCGTGCAGATCGAGCTGCGACGCCGGTTCCCCCATGCCGAAGTGACCGTCGCCGAGCCCGCGCCGCTGCGTGCCCAGCTCGCGCGGGCGCTCGGCGCCGAGGTGGCCCTTGCGGCTGCCGACCTGCCGGGCCACCGCTACGACACGGTGGTCGACGCCGCCGGCTACGGGACCTCCCTCACCGATGCGCTGTCCATCCTCGCGCCCCGCGGACAGCTGCTGCTGGTCGCGCTCGGCCACCAGCCGGTGACGCTCACCCCTGCCGAGATCGTCGAGGCCGGGGCAACGATCGCCGGTGCGAACGCGTTCATCGGCGAGCTGCCCGCGGCGATCGACGCGCTCGCGGCCGAACCCGCTCGTTACGCGCCGGTGGTCACCGACACGATCTCGCTCGACGAGCTGCCGGCGGTCGCCCGCGCGCAGCTCGAGCGTCCCGAGGCAGTGAAGGTGATCGTGTGTCCGTAGCCGAGTACCCCGACGTGGCGCGGGAGCGCTCCGCGCCGTTCCCCGGCTATCGGCCCGGCCGGTCGGCGCGCAGCGCGGCGGGGAAGCTCTCATCCAACGAGGCCGCGCTCGGACCGGCCCCCGCCGTGCTCGACGCGATCGCCGGTGTGGCCGGTCAGGCCCACCGCTACCCCGATGGGGCGCCGCTGCGAGGGCTGATCGCGGCCGAGGAGCTCCTGGCCGAAGACCGCGTGATCGTCACCAACGGCAGCGACGAGCTCTGTTACCTGGTCGGGTCACTGTTCGTCGAGCCCGGCGCCAAGGTCGTGCTGTCAGACCCGTGCTACCAGATCGATGCGCTCGTCTCCCGGCTGTACCGCGGCGTGACCGAGTCCGTCCCGCTGCGCGCCGACGGCGGTCAGGACCTGGAAGCGATCGGGCGCCACGCTCAGGACGCGGCGCTCGTGTGGCTGCCCACGCCGCACAACCCGACCGGTGTCGTGGTCGAACCGCACGAGCTCGAACCGTTCCTCGACGGGGTGCCCGCCAGCTGCCTGGTGGTGCTCGACGAGGCCTATCGCGCCTACGTCGACGAGCACCGCCGGCCGGACGTACGGGCACTGATCGAGCGCCACCCGAACCTGGTCGTCCAGCGCACGTTCTCCAAGGACTACGCCCTGGCGGGGCTCCGCGTCGGCTACGGCATTGCGGACCCGGCGGTGATCGACGCCATCGCGCGGGTCAAGCCGCCGTTCAGCGTCAACACCGTCGCGGTCGCCGCGGCCGAGGCCGCTCTGCGCCAACCGGCATGGCGCGACTACGGAGTGGTTCTGGCGGTGCGGGAGCGCCGGCGGCTGGAGGCGGCGCTCGCCGATCTCGGCGTGAGCTACTTCCCGAGCCAGGCGAACTTCGTGACCTTCCACGTCCCTGACCCCGACCGGATCATCGGCGCCCTCGCTCAGGCGGGCCTCGTGGTCCGCGACGGCGCCGACCTCGGATTGCCGGGATGGCTCCGGGTCTCGATGGGGGCGCCATCCGCAATGGCCCGGCTGCGAGCCGTGCTCAAGGAGGTGCTGTGAGCGGTCAACCGGAGCGTCGACCGATGGAGGGCCGGCGGATCATCGTCTCGGGCGCGACCAGCGGCATCGGACGGGGCAGCGCCGGGCTGCTCGCCGGCCGCGGCGCCGCGGTCTGGATCCTCGGCAGCCGCGCCGAGAGAGTCGAGCGGACCCTCGCCGAGCTCCCAGGGCTCGCCGGCGGCACGGTCTGCGACGTCAGCGACGACGCGGCGGTCCAGCGCGCGTTCGCCGAGGCGACAGACGTGCTCGGCGGGATCGACGGAGCGTTCGTGAACGCCGGCATCGACGGAGCCGGAACCCCCGTGCTGGAGTTGACCACCGCCGGTCTGCGCCGCGTCCTTGACGTCAACGTCGTCGGTGCGTTCAGCGTCGCCCGCGAGGCGGCGCTCAGGATGACCTCCGGGGGCGCGATCGTCTTCAACGCCTCCATCAACGCCTACCAGCCCGAGCCGCATTTCGCCGACTACAACGCGTCGAAGGCCGCAGTGCTGTCGCTCGCACAGACGATGGCGATCGAACTGGCAGCGAGCGGCGTCCAGGTGAACACGATCTGCCCCGGATATATCCCGACCGACATGACGCAGCAGTACGTCGACGATCCGGAGATCTCCGCCGAGCTGCTTCACAACATCCCGGCGGGGCGGTTCGGAACCGTCGAGGAGGTCGCCGAGCTCGTCGGCTTCCTGCTGTCGGGGAAGGCGGGCTACATGGCCGGTGCGGTGGTGTCAATCGATGGAGGACGCAGTGTCTGAAACACAGCTTGGTCCGCTCGCCGTGATGCGCTGGGATGAGGCCGATTCCGAACGCCGGGACGCCCTGCTGCACCGGGGCGTCGACAAGATCTTCGACCCGGCGCTCCAGGAGGGGATCCGGGAGATCGTGCAGGACGTGCGGGAGAACGGCGACGCAGCGGTGTCCCGGGCGCTGGCGCGCTTTGACGGCTGCGACGTCGCGCCCGATCGGCTGCGGGTCTCCGAGGAGGAGTTCGACGAGGCGCAGCGCTCGCTCCCGCCCGCCGTCCTCGATGCGGCCCGCGTCGCGATTCGCAACATCCGCGCGTTCAACGAGTACGCCACGCGCGAGCGCGAGTGGCGCACCGAGATCGCACCCGGCCTGCTCGTCGGCGAGAAGCTGACGCCGATCACCAGCGTCGGCCTGTTCGTGCCGAGCGGCAAGGGCTCCTTCCCGTCAGTCGTGACCCAGCTCGGGGTTCCGGCGCTGGTCGCCGGCGTGCCGCAGATCGCCATCGTCGTCCCTCCGGTCCCGGGCGGGGAGGGCGAGGTCGACCAGGCGGTCCTCTGCATCGCCCGCGAGCTCGGCATCACCGATGTCTACCGGGCCAACGGGCCGTCGGGTGTGGCGGCGCTGGCGTTCGGGACCGAGACGTTCCCGCGGGTGCGCAAGGTCGTCGGGCCGGGCAGCCCGCCCGTGCAGGCCGCCCAGATCCAGTGCCAGCTGTTCGGCTGCCACACCCAGATGCTGTGCGGACCGTCCGAGAGCCTGATCCTCGCCGACGACAGCGCGGACGTGCGGCTGCTCGCCGCAGACCTGCTCAACGAGGCCGAGCACGGTCCTGACTCCTCCTCGGTGCTGGTCACCAGCTCGCAACAGCTGCTGGACGCCGTCCAGGACGAGGTCGCCCGCCAACTGGCGCAGCTGCCCGAGCCGCGTCGCGCCTACGCCGCGGTCGCGCTCGGCCACAACGGCGGCTGCGTGCTCACCGCCGATCTCGACGAGGGGATCGAGGTCGCCAACGAGTATGCGGCCGAGCACATGCAGCTCGTCGTCGAGCCCGCCGTCGAGGACGCGACGGTCGCTCGTCTGTGCAATGCGGGCGAGTTGCTGATCGGCCAGTCCTCGCCGATCTCCGCCGGTAATTACACCTTCGGCGTACCGGCGTCGCTTCCGACGGGCGGCTTCGCGAAGGTGACCTCGGGCATCACAGCCGAGACCTTCCTGAAGCGCACGTCAATCGCCAAGGCGAGCGCGGAGGCGCTCGCCGAGATGACGCCCTCCATCCTCGCGTTCGCCGAGCACGAAGGGTTCCCGGCGCATGCCGCCGCGGCCCGCGCTCGCCAGCAGCCGAGCCGCAGAGAGTCACGCGGGTGAAGCTCGGCGAGCTGCGTGAGCTGATCGGGCTGGAGTGGCCTCAGCTGCCGAGCAGCGAGCGCCGGCTCGCGCGCTGTCAGACGCTCGACGATCTGCGCCGCGCCGCGAGGCGACGGACGCCCGGGCCCGTCTTCGACTACGTCGAGGGCGGGGCCGACGGCGAGCTCAGCCTCCGGCGCAACGTCGAGTCGTTCCGCGACTGGGAGCTGGCGCCTCTCTGTCCACGCGACGTCTCCTCGGTGAGCACCGAGACCGAGCTGCTGGGGCGATCGCTGCCGCTGCCGATGGTGTGCGCACCGACGGGCTACACGCGGATGATCCACCAGGAGGGCGAGCCGGCGATCGCACGAGCGGCCGCCCGGGCCGGACTGCCCTATGCGCTCTCGACGGTCGCCTCCACCTCGCTTGAGGATGTCGCGGCCTGCGGCCATCCCAACCTGTGGTTTCAGCTGTACGTCTGGCGAGATCGCGAGCTGACACGCTCTCTGGTGAAGCGTGCCTGGAGTGCCGGCTACCGGTCGCTGGAGGTGACCGTCGACACGCCCGTCTCCGGGATGCGCACGCGCGACGTCCGCAACGGGCTGACGATCCCGCCCAAGCTGACTCCGTCAACGCTGGCGTCCATCGCCGCCAAGCCGGGCTACTGGCTCGGGATGGTGCGCAGCCCAATGATCCGCTTTGCCAACTCACCACCCGACGTGGCCGGCGGTGGGATCACGATTGCCAACGTGAGTGCCCAGTTCGACCCCTCGGTCGGTCTGGAGGAGATCGTTGAGCTGCGGTCGGCCTGGCCAGGAGCGCTGCTGGTCAAGGGGCCACTCGGCGCCGACGCGGCACGTGCGGTGATCGAGGTGGGCGCGGACGGAATCCACCTCTCCAACCATGGCGGCCGCCAGCTCGATCGCATCGTGCCGCCGCTCAGCCTGTTGCCCGAGGTGCGTGCGGCGGTCGGCGATGAGGCGACGGTGATCGTCGACTCGGGGATCCGCGACGGCACCGATCTGGCGATCGCGATCGCGCTCGGAGCTGATGCGGGCGCGATCGGACGCGCCTACCTCTACGGCCTGATGGCGGGCGGCGAGCGGGGGGTCGACCTGGTGCTCGACCTGTTCGCCCAGCAGTTCCGGCGGGCGCTCGCGCTGCTCGGTGTGACATCGGTCGCCGAGCTGCGTGAGCAGGGCGGCGCACTGTTGCGCCGCCGCCGCGTCAAGCTGTGAACCAGGACACAGCGGCAGGATCCCCACGACCCGCTGGTGCTGACCGTGTGCGTTGCGCCAATGGACAAGCCCCGGGAGGCGGGTTAGATTGGGTCGTCAGTTGTCGCGCAACCTGGTTGAGCTCATCCGGCGCCATCATGGCGTCGACGCGCCGTCGGCCCTGGCGGTGCTGAAGGCCGCCGTCGAGGATCACGGCGAGGTGACCGACGAGGACCGCAAGCACGCGGCCGAGGTGTCGGGCGTGCCCGAGGCCGCGGTCTACGGGATCTCGACGTTCTACGACGATCTGCTGGTGCCGCGTGGGCGTCGCCACGTCCGGGTGTGCACCGGCACGGCCTGCTTTGCGGCGACCGGGGGTGCGCATGTGGACGCGGTGGCCGAGGGGCTGGGCCTGTCGCCGGGCGAGCGCAGCGGCGACGGCAGCGTCTCGCTCGCGCACACGGTCTGCCTGGGGTTCTGCCACTCGTCGCCGGCGGTGCGCGACGGCGAGCTGGTCGACGCGGGCCCGGACGCTCCGGCGCGGGCGATCAACGGCACCTGCGGCGAGGCTGCCGAGCCCGAGTGGGTGAGCCTGCTGGATGAGCCGGTGCTCACCCGGGCAGGCGACTGGTCGGGGCTGCGACGGGCGGTGACGGAGCTCGGTCCGGAGACGCTGCTCGCAGAGGTGGAGGCGGCGACGGTCCGCGGCCGCGGCGGCGCCGGCTTCCCCGCGGGGACGAAGTGGAAGTTCACCCGCGCGGCGAAGGGCGACGAGAAGTTCATCGTGGCCAACGGCGACGAGGGCGATCCGGGCTCCTACATCGACAAGTACCTGATGGAGCAGAACCCGGCGCTGGTGCTGGAGGGACTCGCGCTCGCCGGTTTCGCGGTCGGCGCCCAGCATGGCTTCGTGCTCACACGCTCCGAGTACCCGCGGTCCAAGCCGGCGCTGGACACCGCCATCCAGCAGGCCCACGAGGACGGGCTGCTCGGAACCGACATCCTCGGTTCGGGATTTGACTTCGACATCACGATCGTGGAGGGCGCGGGCTCCTACGTCGTCGGTGAGGAGACGGCGTTGCTGGCCTGCCTGCAGGGGTTGCGCGGCACGGTGTCGGCGCGCCCGCCGTTCCCGGCCGAACGCGGGGTGTTCGGCTGCCCGACGGTGGTCAACAACACCGAGACGCTGGCCAACATGCCGTTCATCGCGGTGCACGGCGCGGCCGCGTACGCCGACCTCAGTCCCGATTCGGAGAGCAACGGATCAAAGCTGGTCTGCTTCAACGAGCGGTTCGCCCGGCCGACGGTCTATGAGGTTCCGTTCGGGATGACGATGCGGGCGTTGTGCGAGGAGGTGGCCGGCGGCCTGCGCGACGGGCGATCGATCAAGGCGGTGCAGATCGGCGGGCCGCTGGGCGGCATCCTCCCCGCCTCGCTGCTCGACACCGTGTTCGACTTCGACGCGCTTGCCGCGGAGGGCTGCATGGTCGGTCACGGCAGCATCTGCGCGTTTGACGACCACACCGACGTCCGGGCGCTCTGCGTGCACCTGCTCGAGTTCGGAGCCGATGAGAGCTGCGGAAAGTGCTTCCCCTGCCGGATCGGCCTGCGCCGCGCCCACGACCTGTTCGCCGCTGACGCGCCGGTCGACCGCGAGCGCTTCGAGCAGCTGCTCGAGACGCTCGAGCTCGGCAGCCTGTGCGCGCACGGCTCCGGGATGCCGGCTCCGTTGCGCAGCCTGCTCGCCCACTTCTCCGAGGAGATGGGCCTCGCATGATCTCGGTCACCGTCGACGGGACGCAGCTGGAGGTCGCAGACGGCGCCACCATCCTCACCGCGGCCAAGCAGGCCGGACGGTGGGTTCCCACGCTGTGCTTTGACGAGCGCCAGGCGCCGTTCGGCGCATGCCGGGTGTGCATGGTGGCGGTCGAGGGCGCGCCGAAGCCGCTGCCGGCATGCACGACGCCGTGCCGCGACGGGATGGTGATCAGCACCGAGGATGCGACCGCGCGCCGGGTCGCGGTCTCGGTCGTCGAGCTCGTCCTCTCCGAGCTGCCGTCAGCACCGGCGGCCCACACCGAGCTGGCGCAGGTCGCCGGCCGTCTCGACGTCACCGGCGAGCCGCGGTGGCCCGGGACGGTGCACGAGGTCGAGCACGACTACCGCCATCCGTACCTGGCGTTCGAGCACGAGCTGTGCATCTCGTGCGGACGTTGCGTCCGCGCGTGTGACGAGGTACAGGGCGCGTTCGCGCTCACCGCCACCGGCCGCGGCTTCGGCGCGAACGTCACCGCGGGGCTGAACGCGGGGTTCAACGACTCCACATGCGTATCGTGCGGTGCATGCGCCGATACCTGCCCGACGGACGCGATCACCGAGATCACGCTGCTGGACGGCGTGATCGCCCCTCCGGTCGCCGCGAAGCCGTGGGGGCGACGGCGCAATGGACATCATGATCGCAACGAGAATCAGGGGGCGGCGCCTGGAGGTCCGTCCCACCCATCAAAGGAGCTGGGCTCATGAGCACCGAGCGCTTTGACCGCACCGTCACCACCACCTGCGGATACTGCGGAGTCGGTTGCCGTTTGGACGCGAATGTCCGCGGCGGTCGCATCGTCTCCATCTCGCCCGCGCTCGATGGGCCCGCCAATGAGGGTCACACGTGCCTGAAGGGCCGCTTCGCTCACCAGTTCACGCGCTCGCGGGACCGGCTGACCTCGCCGCTGATCCGGGAGAACGGCGAGTTGAGGGTCGCCAGCTGGGAGGAGGCGCTGTTGCGGGTGGTCTCCGAGCTGTCGCGCATCAAGGAGACCCACGGTCCGGACGCGATCGCCGGCCTGGCGTCGTCTCGGGCGACCAACGAGGACTGCTACGCGATGGCGCGGCTGATGCGGGCTGCCGTCGGGACCAACAACATCGACAACTGCAGCCGGGTCTGCCACTCGCCGACCTCGTTCGCGATGCGCAAGTCGTTCGGCCTGTCAGGAGCCACAGGCTCCTTCAGCGACATCGACCACGCCGAGGCCGCCATCCTGATCGGCGTCAACCCGACCCAGGGACATCCGGTCGTCGGGGCGCGGATCAAGCAGGCGGCGCTGCGCGGTTGCAAGCTGGTGACGATCGACCCGCGGCGGATCGAGTTGGCCGACTACGGGGTGCTGCACCTCGCCAACCGTCCGGGCACCAACGCGGCGGTCGCGCTCGGACTGGCGCATGTCGTGCGCCGTGACGGGTTGACCGATGAGGCGTTCATCGCCGAGCGCACCACCGGCTTTGACACGGTGCAGGAGCTTCTGGACGCCTATACGCCACACGCGGTGCAGGAGATCACCGGCATTCCCGCCGCCGACCTGGAGCGCGCCGCGCACATCTATGGCGAGGCCGGTAGCGCCTCGATCCTCTGGGGGCTCGGGGTGACCGAGCACAAGTACGGCTCCGAGGTCGTCCAGTTGCTCTGCAACCTGGCGCTGATGACCGGCAAGGTCGGCAAGTTGGGCTCGGCCCTGCTGCCGCTGCGCGGTCAGAACAACGTGCAGGGTTCCTCGGACATGGGTGCGCTGCCTGACACCTACACCGCATATCGCCGGGTCGACGACGAGGAGACGGCACGATCCTTCGAGGAGGCGTGGGGGGTCCCGCTGTCCCGCAGTGTCGGTTACAAGATCCCCGAGATGTTCGACGCGGCGATCGCCGGTGACCTGAAGGCGATGTACATCTTCGGCGAGGACATCGCCCAGACCGACCCGGACACCGCACACGTGGTCAAGGCGATGGAGAGCCTGGAGTTCGTCGTCTGTCAGGAGATCTTCGAGAACGAGACGACCAAGCATGCCGACGTGATCCTGCCCGCCTCTGCGTTCCTGGAGAAGGACGGGACGTTCATCAACGCGGAACGTCGCTTCCAGCTGGTGGAGGCGGCGATCGATCCGCCCGGCGGGGCACGCACCGATCACGAGATCATCATGACCGTCAGCCGGATGCTCGGCCACGAGATGGGTTGGGAGACGCCGTGGGACACGCTGGATGAGATCTCGCGGCTGACCCCGCAATACCGGGGGGTGAGCCGGGAGCGGATCGGCCGTGGGGGCGCCCAGTGGCCGATGCACCCCGACGGCTCTGACTCACCGACGCTGTACGACACGGTCTTCGACAATCCGACCGGGAAGGGTCATTTCGCGGCGTTGCCGTTCAAGGCTCCCGGCGATGCCCCGGATCGGGAGTTCCCGCTCGTGCTCGTCACCGGCCGGGTGCTGCAGCACTACAACGCGGGCACGATGACTCGCCGAACGCACAACTCGCAGATCGTCGATCGCGACTGGCTGGAGATCCATCCCCGTGACGCGGAGCGGCTGTGGGTGTCCGACGGCGACAAGGTGTCGATACGCAGCCGCGTCGGTCACACCGAACTGCACGCCCGCGTCACCGAGCGGATCGAGCCCGGGCATGTGTTCACCACGTTTCACTTCCCCGAGACGCGCACCAACCTGCTGATCGGTCAGTCGTCCGATGTCAACACGAGCTGCCCGGAGTACAAGGTCATCGCCGTCGACGTACGGCCGATGAGTGAGCAGCCTGCGTTCACCCCGGTGCTCGAGACCGTCAGCTGACCACAACCCGAGAGGACTGCCATGAGCGAGACCCTGAAGGGCGCATGCCTGTGCGGCGACGTCGAGTATGAGGTCAAGGATCCCCAGAGCATGGGCGTGTGCCACTGCTCGCGCTGCCAGCGATGGACCGGGTCGAGCCTGACCGGGGTGGTCGTGGCTCGGGACAACTTCACGATCACCAAGGGCCAGGAGAAGGTGAGCCGGTACGAGAGCGAGTTCGCCCCTCGCAACTTCTGCAGCCACTGCGGGTCGAGCATCTACGACGATCTCGGGGACATCTACTTCGTGGCGGCCGGGTTGATGCGAGACCTGGACATGACGCCGAGCTTCCATCTGCAGGTCGCCTACAAGGCCGGGTGGGAGACGATCGGCGACGACGCGCCGCAGTTCGCCGAGAACCCGCCCGCGTAGCGGTCGGCGGCCTGACCGTTTCGCCCCCCAGGTGGGCGGAACGGCATGCGGCGCCGACCGGGCGCCTCGGCATGCCGTGTATACGGCACGAATGCATCTGCTCATCCTCGGTGACCCGGGCGCGCTGGCCGACGCGATCGCCAAGCGTCTGGCCGAGTCGGGAGGCCGCGCCTATGCGGCATCGCCGAAGAACGACAGCGAGGCCAAGGCGCTGCTCACCGAGAACGGCTGGACAGCCGTGGTGGTCGTCACCCACGACGACGCTCTGGCGCTGCGGCTGACGCTGCTGACCGCGCACGTGCGCCCCGACCTGCCGCTGTGGACGACGCTGTTCGATCGCACGATCGTCCGCCAGCTGCACAGCATCGTCCCGAGCGTGGGGATCATCTCGCCCGCCGACATTGCGGCGGATGCGCTGATGGCGTCGTGCCTGGAGGCCGGCGCTCATCCGGTCGGCCGCCGCCGCCGCGGCGTCCGACTGGTCGACGACGCACTGCGCCTGCTCACCGCGGCCGGCACCGGCCTGGTCACCCTGCTCGTGATCGAGGTGCTGCTCGCACTCGGGGCGCTGCACGAGAGCGTCGACAACGCGATCTTCTCCAGCGCCCGTGTCGTCGCCACGATCACCGACACCGAGGCCGCCGCCCACGGGCCCGGCTGGTTCAAGCTCGTCTCGACGGTCACCGCGCTCGCTTCCGTGCTGCTCGTAGCGGTGTTCACCGCCGCGCTCGTGCGACGGCTCAGCCGCCCGCGCCTGACCACCCTGGTCGGTCGGCGCTCAGCCCCTCGCCGTCAGCACGTCGTGATGGTCGGCCTGGGTCAGGTGGGCTTCCGGCTCGCCCAGCGCCTCATGGAGCGATCGGTGCCCGTGCTCGCGGTCGAGCGCAACATCGCCGCGCCGTGTGTGCGCCGAGCGCGCCGGGCTGGCATCCCGGTGGCCATCGCCGACGCGGAGGACCGTGAGACGCTCGAGCTCGTGGGCGTCCCCGGCGCGGCGGTGATCGCCGCGGTCACCTCCGACGATCTTGTCAACGTCGCCGTCGGGCTCACCGCCTCACAGGTCGGCCCGGCGGTCCCGCTGGTGTTGCGGCTGGGCGACGGTGACGTGGCGGCTGAGACCGAGTCGCTGCTGCATCTCGGGATGATCTGCGATCTTCACGACGTCGTCGCCGACGCGATTGCGGGCGAGGTGCTCGGCGGCGCAGAACTTTCATCACCGCGAGCTGAGGGGGTCCCATGACCGACGACCAACGGACCGGCTGGTTGTTCGAGGAGCGCTACCTCTGGCACGACACGGGGACGGCCGCCGGCTTTCTCCCCGCCGGCGGGTGGCTCGAGCCGCTGGCACACGCGGAGAGTCCGGCCACCAAGCGCCGCCTGTACAGCCTTCTGTCGACCAGCGGGCTGCTCGACGATCTCGCACGGGTGCGCGCGCGTGAGGCGACCGACGATGAGCTGCTCGCCGTACACGCGCGCGACTACGTCGAACGCGTCCAGGCTCAGAGCGACGCGGGCGGCGGCGATGCCGGCGACGGCACATCGCCGTTTGGTCCCGGAGGTGCGCAGATCGCGCGGCTGTCCGCCGGCGGGGCGATCGACGCAGTCGACGCGGTTGCGTCCGGTCAGCTGGACCGCATCTATGCGCTGGTCCGGCCGCCCGGTCATCACGCCGAGGCCGCGCGCGGCATGGGCTTCTGCACGTTCAACAACATCGCGGTAGCGATCCGCGCGGTGCAACGGGCGCGTGGAGTCGAGCGCGTGGCGGTCGTCGACTGGGACGTTCATCATGGCAACGGCACGCAGTCGATCTTCTACTCCGACCCGAACGTGTTGACGATCTCGCTGCATCAGGATCGCTGCTATCCCGCCGACTCGGGTGGGATCGATGAACGCGGCGAGGGTGCCGGCGCCGGTGCCAACCTGAACATCCCGCTGCCCGCCGGCTCCGGGGAGGGCGCATACCTTGAGGCGTTCGAGCGCATCGTGCTCCCCGCGTTGGAGCGGTTCGGCCCCGAGCTGGTGATCGTCGCCAGCGGGCTCGATGCCAGCGCTTATGACCCGCTGGCCAGGATGCTCCTGTACTCCGACAGCTACCGGGAGCTGGCGCGGCTGGCGCTGCAGGCGGCGGGTGGCCGCCTCGCCGTGATCCACGAGGGCGGCTACAGCCCGTTCTACGTCCCGTTCTGTGGTCTGGCGGTCGTCGAGACGCTCGTGGGTCGGCGAACCGAGGTCGAGGATCCATATCTCGAGGAGGCCAGTCTGCGGGTGAGCCGCGAGGTCACCGGCGACCAGCGCCGGGCGATCGACGCAGCCGTCCAGGGTGCGGGTCTCATCTAGCGCGCGCCGAGGAACCGCGCCGCCAGCCGCGAGTGGCCGCATGCCGCCGGCGTCCGGATGCTCCTCGCCGGTGGCGCGCTTGTCGGTGGTGGGGCGCACCAGACTCCGGTGGGGATAACCCCCCGGCCGCGATCTCCCGGTCAGGCCTGGGTGCTCAGCTCCTGCTTGATGATCTCGAACTGCCGGGCCATCTCGTCCGCCAGCGCGTGAGCTCCCGACGCTCCTGGTCAGCTCTCGACGACGTCGGTCAGCGCGGCGGTGCCGGCGTCCAGGACGGCCACGTCGGCCTCGGTGAGCTCGAGGTCGAGCACCCGCATCAGATCCTCGAGCTGGGGCAGCGTGCGAGCGCTGGCCAGCGCGATCACGCCCGGTTTGGCGTTCAGCCAGGCCAGCGCTGCGACGGCCATCGGCACCCGATGGCGTGCGGCGATGACCTCCAGCGCCTGCAGCGCCGACTCGTGCTCGGTGGTGAGATAGCGGTCGGCGTCCTCGCGGCGGGCGCCGTCAGGCAACGGTCGGCCGAGGCGGTACTTGCCGGTGAGAAAGCCGTCGGCGAGCGCGGAGTAGGCCAGGCAGGGGATGTCCTCTCGCCGGCACAACCCGGCGAGCTCGTCCTCGTACTCGTGGCGGTGCAGCAGGTTGTAGTGAGTCTGCAGCACCTCATATTCGGGCAGGCCGTGCTCACGGGAGACCGTCAGCGCCTCCGCAAGCCGAGCGGCCGTGATATTCGAGACCCCGAGATGGGCGATCTTGCCGGCGGCGATCTGTGCGGCGAACGCCTCGAGGGTTTCGGTGAACGGCACCTCGGTGTCGTCGATGTGCGCGTAGAACAGGTCGATCCGGTCGATCCCGAGCCGGCGCAGCGAACCGTCGACCGCGGTGGCGATGTTGGGGGCCGACAGTCCTGGGGCGCGGTCCCACATCCCCACCTTGGTCGCGATCACGACGTCGTCGGAGCGCCCGCGGCGGGCGAGCCACCGGCCGATCAGCGTTTCCGATTCGCCGCCCTCGAAGCCGTCCTCCCAGAAGTAGTAGCTGTCTGCGGTGTCGATGAAGTTCCCACCACCGTCGAGGTAGGCGTCCAGCAGCCGCAGCGTCGTCGCGTCATCGGCCGTCCAGCCGAACACGTTGCCGCCCAGGCACAGCGATGACACCTGCAGGCCGGTCTTCCCGAGCTCGATCACGTTCCTGCGACGATACGGGCTCGTGCACGACAAGGTCCGCTTGTCACCGGTCTCGGAGCTGGCCATCGACCTGGATCGCTCGGGCCCCGAGGCTCTGCACAGCCAGATCGAGGCTTCGATCCGCGAGCGCATCCGTTCGGGGGTGCTGCCCGGTGGCGTCGCGCTGCCCGCGAGCCGCGCCCTGGCGACCGACCTGGGCGTCTCGCGCGGGGTGGTCGTGGAGGCCTACGCGCAGCTGGTCGCCGAGGGCTACCTGACCAGCCGCAGCGGTGGCTACACCCAGGTGGCGCTGCTTCCCACGCCCGCTCCCGCGCCGGCTGCCGCGCGCGCGTCCCTCCCGCCGCGGACCGCGCCGCCGCGCGCGGCCCGGGCGGTGGTGGACTTCGGCTACGGGCGCGGCAACCTCGCGGCGTTTCCGCGCGCGGCGTGGCTGCGGTCCGTTCGCACGGTGCTCACCGAGGCTCCCGACGATCGCCTCGGTTACCTGGACGGCCGTGGCGCGCTCGAGCTGCGGGCGGAGCTGGCGACGTACCTCAACCGGGTCCGCGGGACGCGTGCCGAGCCGGAGACGATCCTCATCACCAACGGCTACGCGCAGGCGGTCGCACTGTTGATGGGTGTCCTGGCGGCGCGGGGGGCGACGCGGGTCGCGGTGGAGGACCCATCTGCCTCAGACGACGCACGCCCGATCACCGCCGGGCTCGGGATGCAGCTGGTTCCCGTCCCCGTCGGGGAGGACGGCGTGCGCGTGGACGCCCTCGCGCAGCTGCGCGCCGATGCGCTGATCCTCACCCCGTCACACCAGTGGCCGACCGGCGGCGTGCTCTCTCCGGACGCGCGCACCGCTGTGCTGGCGTGGGCGGAGGCGACCGGTGCGCTCATAATCGAGGACGACTACGACGCCGAGTATCGATACGACCGGGCGCCGGTCGGAGCGATGCAGGGTCTTGATCCCGGCCGGGTCGCCTACGCGGGAACCGCCAGCAAGACGCTCGCCCCTGGCTTCCGCCTGGGCTGGATCGTCCTTCCCCCGGACCTGGTGGAGCCGTTCAGCGAGGCGAAGCTGCTCGCGGACCGCGGGTCGCCGATCCTCGATCAGCTGACCTTTGCTGACTTTCTGGCCCGGGGCGAGTTCGATCGTCACCTTCGGCGCATGCGACCCATCTATCGGGCGCTGCGGGACGCGCTTCTGGCCGCTCTCGCTCAGCAGCTCCCCGATCTCGAGCCCGCGGGGATCGCCGCCGGGCTGCATCTGGTGGCGTGGCTGCCGGAGGGTCTCGACGAGGCGGCGGTGATCGAGGCGGCGCGGACCGAGGGAGTGGAGGTCGCGGGGGTCTCGGCCTACCGGATGCAGCCGGCGGGCCGCGGCGGCCTGATCTTCGGCTACTCCAACCTCAGCGAGCGGTTGATCGTCGACGGTGTCGCTCGCCTCGCCCGGGCAATCACCGCGCTCTCCGCGGCAGGGTTCTGAGTCACGGGGGTGGCGCTGCCGGAGCCTCGGTGCGCGCCGGAGCCTCCGTGCTCTGGCCGTCACGCACCGGCCCCCGCCAGGGCGGCGGTGGCCCCTGGGGCGCCCAACGCGCGCAAGTGCGACAGCGCGATCGCCGCGGTGATCACGCCGGCCCCGCCGGCGAGTGCGAACGCCGCCGCGGGAGCGACGTCGGCAACCAGGCTCCCCGCGACCGCGGCGCCGATCGCCGCGCCGGTCGAGGCGGCCGCCGCGATCCACGAGAACGCCTCCGTCCCCGCCCCGGCGGGAGCGCTGCGATCGACCATCGCGTACAGGATGGAGTCCGTCGGTGCGATGGTGGCGCCGGCGAGGAGGATGACGGCGCCCGTGGCCATCAGGCTTCCGGTGCAGAACATCAGGGCGCCGTGGGTGATCGCGAGTGCGGCGATCAGGATCACCAGCGTGCGGACGCCGCGGATTGCGCCCCCGAAGCGCGTGGCGACGATCCCTCCGAGCAGCGACCCCAACCCCCACAAGGCGAGGAGGGGCGCCGCTGCGGCCGCGTCGGCGAGATGCTGGGCGGTCGCGGTGACGCCGACCTCGGTCGCGCCGAAGACGATGGCCATACCGAACGAGATCGCGACGAGCACGCGGATCGTCGGCGAGGACAGTGCGCCCGACCGCCGCCGCGGTGGGCCGGAGACGGGCGCCGGGCGCCACCGGCGCGACGGCGGTTGAAGCGCGAACCCGATCGTTCCGGCGACCAGCACCCCTCCGCTCACCGACAGCGCCGCGCCCGTCGACCAGAGCGCGCCGAGGCCGAGCACGAGCGGCGGTCCGAACACGAAGGTGAGCTCGAGCGCGGTCGAGTCAAGCGCGAACAGCCGCGGCAGCTGCGAAGGATCGGACACGATCGACGGCAGCAGAGTCCGCACGCACGCCGGCAGCGGGGGTGTGGTCAGGCCGGCGCCGGCCGCGAGTCCGATGATGAGGGCGGCCGACGCGCCTTGACCGAGCAGGCCCAGGCCGATCAATAGCCCGGCGCTGGCGATCGATCCGACGAGCAGCACCCGCGTCTGCCCGGTCCGGTCGATCAGCCGCCCCAGCGCCGGTGCGGCCACCGCGCCGAAGACCGCGTACGCGCTGCTCGCCAGGCCCGCGACGGCGAACGATCCGCTCAGCTGCCGGGCGTGGACGAGGATGGCGATGCTGAACATGGCCAGCGGCAGTCTGGCGATGAGCGAACTGACGAGCAACGAGCGCGCACCCGGTGCCGACAGCAGAGTGGAAGACCGGCGATTCGAGTTCATGCTCGGCACGGTAAGCCGATATTGGACTCCCGATAAGAGCCAATCGCACGTCATCGAAGGGGACCGATTCTCCGTCCAGCCGGACAGATGTCACCGGGTGACGGTTGCGGGACTGACCGACGCGCTCATCCTGCAGGCGATCGGGATGGTGCTCGCCCGCGTCCTGCGCTTCGCGCGGGTGCTCAGCCAGGTCGTCCACCCCGGCCCGCGGCCCGGGCATCACTTTGGTCAGTAGTCGGCCTTGATCGTGAAGTACGAACCGCGGATGGTCCCCGCCAGCTTCGACCTCTGCCTGGCGAACTTGAAGCGCGAGGCGAGCTCCTCGGGAATCTCCATGCCGTCGGAGAGCTTGAACCCGACCGCCCGCTTCCCCGCGTCGTCGAGCGTGTACATCACGTTGATCGACAGCCCGTTCTCGTAGAACACGTACGCCATCCGGATGTTCTCCACCTGGAAGACGTCCGTCGCCTCCAGCGGCGGGGACGCGATCACGATCCCTCGCTCCTCCTCGAGGATCCGGTGCACCCAGTCGATGGCCTCCTTGGCCTCAGCCGCCGGCTTGACCGTGAAGTCGTGGTCGTACTTGTTCTTGAAGTAGCGAGACTCGTTCGCGCGAAGGCCCGCCAGCGCCGGCGCGACCGGCGAGGACTCCAGGCCGGCGGTTGAGACTTCCGTGAAATCCACGACGTAGGACATGACCCCTCCTGTGCGGCGCCGACGATGGGGCGCGCACGTTACTGGTCTCCGGATCGAACTGCGATGCTGTCGGCGCCGTCGCGGCACAGCGACCAAAGCGACACCCGGAGCGTGAAAAACTGATGCCTGATGCCATGCAATCCCTCTCGGTACGCACGCTGGTCACCGCCGACCGGACGGTCGAGGTCTCACTCGAGGAGATCCCGGTCTCCGAGCCGGCAGCCGACGAGGTCGTGGTGCGGGTCGAGGCCGCGGCGATCAATCCATCCGACCTCGGCGTGCTGTTCGCCGCCGCCGACCTCGATCAGGCGCAGACCACTCAGCGCGACGGGCGCACGACGCTGGTTGCTCCGCTCTCCGATGCGGCCGCCCGAGCCGCCGCGGGGCGCGTCGGTCAGCCGCTGACGGGCGGCAATGAGGGCGCCGGCACGGTCGTCGCGGCGGGCTCGTCCGAGGCCGCGCAGGCGCTCATCGGCAAGGTGGTCGGCATGGTCGGCGGGGCGATGTACACGCAGCTGCGCTGCATCAACGTGGCGGCCTGCCAGCCGTTTGCGGACGGGACGACCGCCGCGGACGGTGCGGGGTGGTTCATCAACCCGATGACTGCGTCGGCGATGCTCGGCACGATGCGTGCGGAGGGCCATTCCGCGCTGGTGCACACCGCCGCGGCGTCGAGCCTGGGACGGATGCTGTTGCGTTTGTGCGCGGCCGACGGCGTGCCGCTGGTCAACGTGGTCCGTCGTCCCGAGGCCGCGGCCGAGCTGCGTGCGGCGGGCGCCGAGCATGTCTGCGACTCCTCCGCCGATGCATTCGGCGAGGAGCTGCTCGACGGGGTGGCAGCGACCGGCGCGACGCTCGGGTTCGACGCGCTCGGCGGGGGCGATCTGATCGATCAGATCCTCGACGCGATGGAACAGGCGCAGATGCGCGATCTGCCGTTCGATCGCTACGGGTCGACGATCCACAAGCAGGTGTACGTCTACGGAGGGCTGGACCGGCGGCCGACGAGCCTGCGTCGAACCTACGGGATGTCCTGGGGAGTGGGCGGTTGGCTGCTGTACCGCAACCTTGAGCGTCTCGGCGGTGAGGCGATGACGGCGATGCAGGCCCGGGTCGCCGCTGAGGTGACGACGACCTTCGCGACCGAGTTCTCCGCGGCGATCAGCCTGGCCGACGTGATCAAGCCTGAGACCGCGCGTGTGTACGGACGGGCGAGCACCGGTGGCAAGCACCTCATCGACCCGCGGCTCTGACCCTGGTCGTGAGGGATGCTTGACCATTTGCGCCGGCGGCGGGTACCCTGCGCGGCCATGCCGCCTCGAGCCCTCCGCATCCGCACGCTGATCACCGGTCTGGCGGCGCTCCTGATCGCAGTGGTGACCGCGGTCACCGCCGTGTCGGCGGCCGATGCAGCGGCGAACGGGTCGGCGCACCGACGCGAGCTTCTGCAGTGCGCGAAGCTCCTGGTCGGCGTGGGCAAGGGCAGCGCCCGTGCGCAGCCCGGAAGCGCGGACCCGCAGCTGGCCGCGGAGCTCTCGATTCTTCGTGCGGCGAGGACGCCCGGCGACACGCTGCCCGCGGCGAGCAACCTTGGCCGCGCGCTGAAGGAGGCCGAGGCGACAACCTACGACCCATCGGCGTCGGTCCGTCTGGACCCGGGCACCACGAAGGCCGGCGCCGTGTATGCCGTCCCGGTGACGCTCACCGCCCCGCCGGTGCCGGCTCGTTGCGCGCATCTTCCCGGCCTTGCGCTGCTGCGCGGTCTGATCGCACTGAAGCAGGAGGAGACGGGCACCGGGCCTGGGATCTGCCTGATCAATGCACCGCTGCTGCGGACCGGCCCGCCGCGGTCGATCCTGCCGGGCAAGCGCCCGCCGGGAAAGGCGGTGTCGCGCAGAGTCGCCACTGCCGGCTGCGAGAGCCTCGCCGTCATGGCCAGCTATCTCGGTACCTTTGGCGGCGGGCTCTCGGGCGTCGGCTCCCCGCTCGTGCTCGTCCCTGATGGCGTCAGCGCGCTCACCTACACCTTCTCCGACGGGCACCAGCTCACCGCGCCCGTCACCGGGAACGTTGCCACCTTCTCGCCGGCGCGGAAGTCGATCAAGCGGCCGCCCAAGGTGACGCGCGCGACGCTGACTCGGGAATTCAACACCCTCACGCCGGTGACGGTCACCGAACAGGACGCTGCTGGAGCCGCGGTGGCGACGTACCCCCGGCTGCCGTCTCTGGTCCCCCTCCTCGTCCGAGATGCGCTCGGGTTTGAACGGTCGCGGGCGACGTCTGGCACGACGACGCAGAGCTTCGGCTCCGAGCAGGTCTTCGCCTCCTGCAGCGCGAGGACCCATCGGTGCGTGGCCGCGGTCGTGTCGACGTCATGCAACGCGGCCCACCGGCGATGCAAGCTGAGTCGCCGGATCGCGCGATACCGCTATGTCGGCCGGCGACCGCCGCGAGGGACGACCGGGAAAGTCGTCGTTCCGACCGCCCCTGTCCGCGCTCGCGTCAGCCGCTACGTCACGCGCCCAGGGAGGCTGACCCTCGCCCTCAGTGGGGCGCCTCACCACCGCGTGGACGTCCTGGTCGCGAGCAGTTGCTTCTCCCGGAGCGGGGGGACCGGGTCCGGCGTCGGCGGCCCGCCGCTCCGGCTCTCGGTCCCCTCTCGCACGCCGGTGGCGACGGTTCGCCGTCACCGCGCCTGCGATGTCAACGTGCTGGTCATGTCATCGCAGCGCGGTCCGATCCAGGCCCGGCTGGCTCGCGGCTGAGCCCGACGCTCGCCTGACCGGACCTCAGCGCGGGAACGGGTTTGCGACGGGCCCATCCGGCCCTTCCGCGTACCAGTCGGCGTAGGCCTGCGCCGGATCGGTCGTCTCCACTGACACCGACGCGTCATATTTGGCGGCCTTCTGGTTGACGGTGTAGCGGAACCCCGGCTCGCGTCGGGATCCGATCATCAGCACGGCGCAGGGCCCGGTTCCAGCTCCGACGAACGTGTGACTGCTTCCGGATGGGCAGTGAAGGAAATCCCACTGATGCAGCACCCGTTCCTCGTCGTCGACGATCGCGATGCACTCTCCGTGGAGCACGAGGAAATCCTCCTGCACCGGCTCCGAGTGGTAGCGGCCACTCGGCTGTCCGGGCTGCATGACCTGGACATTGACACCGGTGTCACGCCAGGTCACACCCTCGGGCTCGAGCTGGATGAACGTGGCCCCGCGGGCAGCCCCGATCGCGGGGGCGTCCGCCAGATTGATCACGAAGGGCTCGTCGATCGCCCCACCATACCGCCGGCGCCGAGCACGGCACGCGCGGCCGCGGACCCGGGGATGCCACTGACACCGCCACCGCGCCGCGCTCCGGCGCCGGCCAGCCACACGTTGGCGGCGGCCGTCTCGCCGCCCCAGCCGCCGATCTCATGCTCGGCCTCGGCGAACGGCCACGAGAGGTCACGGTGAAAGATGTGGCCGCCTGGCATCGCCAGCTCGTCCTCCAGCTCGACCGGCGTCCTGGCTTCGAGGCACGGCTCGCCATGCGCGTCGGTCAGCAGGCAGTCCTCGATCGGCTCGGCGAGCACTGAGTTCAGGGAGCGCAGGGTCGCATCGAGCGCCTCGCGCTTTGCCGCAACCGGGTCGCTGCCAAACAGCCGCGCCGGCATGTGAAGGCCGAACACGGTCAATGTCTGAGCGCCGCCGGCGCGAAGCTCGGCGCCAAGGATCGACGGGTCGGTGAGCGAATGGCAGTACGCCTCGCACGGGGGCAGTCGCGGAATCTGACCGCTCGCGGCTTCGTGGAACGCCGTGTGCAGTTGGCCGGCCGACTCATTGACATGAAACGTGCCGGCGAAGGCGTCCTCGGGCCGCACGTTCGGGTCGCGCAGGCGAGGCAGCCGCGCGAGCAGCAGGTTGAGCTTGAGCTGTGAGCCCTCCGGGCGGGCGGCTGACGTGACACTGTCGGCGACCGCGCCGGGGGCGAGGTCGGCGAGGATCGTCGGAGAGATGGCGGCCAAAACCTGACGGCAGCGGTACGCGCGGCCGTCGGCGGTCCGCACCTCCGCCGAGCCGCCGTCGGTGTCGATCGCCTGCACCGGCGAACCGGTCCGAAGCTCCGCACCTGCGTCGGACGCGATCCGCGCCAGCTCGCCGGTAAGCGCGCCCATCCCACCGATCGGGACGTCCCAGCGGCCGGTGCCGCGGCCGATCACGTGGTACAGGAAGCAGCGGTTCTGGATCAGGCCGGGATCGTCGAGCGCCGCGAAGGTGCCGATCAGCGCGTCGGTGGCGACGATCCCGCGCACCAGGTCGTCATCGAATGACTGATCGATCAGCTCTCCGAGCGGTGCCTCGAAGATGCCCTGCCAGAGCGCGCCGTCGTCCACGAGCTCCGCGAACCGGTCGCGCGAGCGCAGGGGCTCGGTGAGCGAGCCGAACGTCCGCGCCGCCAGCCGGGCGGTGCGTGCGCCGAACGCCGCGAGCTGGCCGACGGCGCCGTCTGAACCGAGCGTGCGTCGAACGGACGCGGCGCTCGCCGCCGCGTCGTCGCTGACCAGAATCCCCGCGTCGCCCCAGGGCGTGTAGGAGGACACGCGCCGCGCACGCAGCTCGATCCCGGCGCCCAGCTCGTCGAGCAGCGGCTGGGGGAAGAGACTCACCAGGTAGGAATACCTCGACAGGCGAGCGTCACGACCCTCAAACGGCGCGATCGACACCGCGGCCCCTCCGACCGCCTCCCCGCGCTCGAGCACGAGCACGTCCTTGCCCGCTCGGGCAAGGAGCGCGGCCGCGACGAGCCCGTTGTGCCCGCCGCCGACGACGATCGCGTCGTACATCGAGTTCTGATCGTTCATGCTGACCCTCCTCCTGCCTCGCGCCTGGCCTGGTGCCGGGCCGGCGAAGACCTTACCCGCCGGAGCTTGCTCAGGGCGCGTCGGGAAGGAGCACGAACAGCCCGCTGATCTTGTCCTCGTGGTTGAAGACGACGCGGGCCTTCATCGGGCCGTGCTCGAAGATCAGCGGCACATCGGCGATCCGGTAGGGCCCCCTGCGTGCGACCGAGCTGTCCCCGATCGTCTGCAGCGGCCCGGCGCTGGCGGTGATCGCACTCCAGGCCTGCGAGAGACGCTCCATCCCCAGCTCACCGCGCATCACGTCGTCCCAGTCCGCGGTGACCTCGTCCCATGCGCCGGCGTCGACCTGAGCGACCACTTCGGCGGCGCGAGCGGCCAGGTGCCGGTGCTCGGAATCGCCTGCCGACTGGCTGAATCTCTGCTGCGCCGCCTGACGACTGATGGCCAGAAGCTCGCCGATCTCCTGCCAGGTGCGTCCGGAGGCGCGGGCCTGCGCCACCAGCAGGCGGGTTGCCTGCTCGATCGCCTCCGCGGCGGTGCGCGCAGACAGCAGGGCCGACATCGGCGATGGCGCCTCGGGCTCGCCGCGCAGAGCCGCGCTCACCGCGCTGAGGTTGTGGTGCAGAACGAGCGCGACTCGTGACCGCGCCTCGGCTGCCTGTTCGTCCGGGTCCATGCGTCAACGCGATCTTGACAGATCGGCTATTGTCAAGATGGAATTGACAAGGGCGTTGCGCCCCCGAAGCGGAGGAAGCTGATGGCCACCACGTACAGCGACCGCTGGATCGATCTCGACGACAGCCAGATCGCCATCCGGGGCTACTACATCCCGTGGGGGACCAAGCGGATCCCGTACGGGAAGATCCGTCACGTCACCCGGGTGAGACTGGGCGCGCTCAACGGGCGAGCGCGGATCTGGGGAACCGCGAACCCCGGGATCTGGGCCAGCCTTGATCCCCGCCGGCCGGCGAAGCGCGCCGGCTTCCTCGTCGACTACGGGCGCTCGGTCACGCCGCTGATCACGCCTGACGACCCCGATGCGGCCGAGGCCGCGTTTCGAGCGCACCTGGGCGAGGGCGTGGTCAGCGAGGGCAGTCGCCGGGCCCCGATCGTCTGAGCCGAACGCCTTGACCGCCGTCCCGCGGTCGACTAGCATCGCCGATGACAACGTTGTCAGGTAGCCTCGGGTCGGCCGGCGAGCGGGAACGAACCGGCGCTGGCCCGGAGGGTCCGGGCGGGAGGCCGGCGCTTTCAGAGCATCGGTCGCGCCCGTCACAACTCGCGGGGTCGCCCCCGCGTGGCAGGAGAGAGGACAGAGCGTGGAACCGAGCACCGTCGTCAATGAAGCCGTCCCGATGAGCCGCAGATCGCCGTGGCCCGCCCCCCGGGCGTGGGCGGTGGCCGTCGCGGTGCTCGCAGCCGTCGTCCTCCTCGCGCTCGGCGCGGCGCCGCGCGCTGCCGCGGCCTCCAGAGGCGACGCCATCAATCCGGTTGACGCTCAACGCGCCGCGGCGACATACCGGGCGATGCAGGACAACCTCTACCTGCCTCAGGACCTGCTGTACAAGAAAAGTGACCCCACGCAGAACTTCGGCTACCTGTGGGACTTCGTCAACCCGTTCGCGGCCACCAACTACATGGCCGCCATCCCCGGGATCGGCAGTCGCTACGGCAGCGACATGCAGGCCAGAGACCGCGGGATCATGAAGTACTACAACACGCAGGAGACCAGCCCGACCGGGCAACCTCAGCCGCCCGCGTACGCCTCCGGGGTCCGGCCGCCGCTCGACTCCGACCAGCCCACCTACTACGACGACAACGCGTGGGTCGGGCTGGATTTCATGCAGCAGTACCAGCTCATCCACCAGCAGACCGATCTGACCCGCGCGGAGGCGGTCTTCCGCTTCGTGGTGAACGGGTGGGACAGCAGGACGACCGTCGCCTGCCCCGGCGGTGTCTTCTGGGAGGACGTGGCCAACTCTCCTCGCAACACGATCTCCAACGCCCCCAATGCGGAGGTCGGACTCGAGATCTATCAGGCCACCCACGACCCCTACTACCTGACGTGGGCGACGCGCATGTATGACTGGGTCCGCGGATGCCTGATGAACTCCAACGACATGTACTACGACCACCTGGACGACAGCGGTGACGTCCAGACAAGCCTGTGGAGCTACAACCAGGGGACGATGATCGGCGCCGGCGCGCTGCTGTATCAGGTCACCGGCAACCGTACCTACCTGCAACAGGCGGAGCAGACCGCCGCGGCCTCGGTCAGTTACTACGGCTCCGATGACAACCTGTACCACCAGCCCGACGTGTTCAACGCGATCTTCTTCCGCAACCTGTTCGCGCTGGCCAAGCTGAACCACGACCCGAGCTACGCGCGGCTCGCCGCGTCCTACGCCGATACGGCGTGGCTGCAGGATCGCCAGTCGACGGGTCTGTTCAACGACCCTGACTCCAGCGGCGGCGAATCGCTCGAGAACCAGACAGCCCCGATGGTCGAGATCTACGCCCTGCTCGCCCAGCGCCCGCCCGTGTTCGCCGCCACCGGCTCGACCAGCCCGTCTTCCGTCCAGGTCCAGCCCGGCGGCTCGGGGAACGCCACCCTCTCGCTCGCGTCGGTGACCGGCAAGGCGCAGAGCGTCAGGTGGACCGCGACCGCGCCGGCCGGCTTCACGGTGACTCCGTCGTCGGGGACCCTCTCTCTCCCCGCGGGCGGTAACGCGAGCACGCCGGTCTCCATCACCGGAGGGACAACCGACGGCAACTTCAACGTGACGTTCAGCTTCTCAAGCGGCTCCGGGCCGATCCAGCCGGTCTCGACGTCGGTGGTCGTGGCGCGGCCGGGCGACCTGGCCCCGTTCTTCGACAACGCCGGCATCTCCGACGACACAAACCAGGTGGCGGGGAACCTCGACGGGCTCGGCTACAGCTACTCCGAGCAGGCTCTCACCGCGGCCGGGCTCGCCCCCGGCGGCGCCATCACCAGCGCCGGAGTCCAGTACAACTGGCCCGGCGCCCCGGCCGGCCAGCCCGACAACGTCACGGCAGCCGGTCAGGTCATCGCCGTTCCGCCAGTCGCCGGCGCCAGCGAGCTCGGCGTCCTGGGATCGGCGACCAACGGCCCGTCCAGCGGGACGATGACGATCACCTACACCGACGGAACGACCCAGGCGGCCACGCTGGGCTTCACCGACTGGACGGCGGGCAGCGCCTCGCTGGGCAACGCCATAGCGGCGTCGATGGGGTACCGCAACAGTGCAGGCGGCACCTCACAACAGATCGGGACGAAGGTCTTCACCGCCAACATCCCGCTTCAGACGGGCAAGACGGTCGCCTCGGTGACCTTGCCCAGTGCCGCCAACCAGGGCCTGCTCCACATCTTCGCGCTGGGCACCGATCAGGGTCCGCTGACGAGCGGCTGACCCGCGGGGGTTCGCGCCGGCTCCGTTCGTGGCGCTTGCGGGGTAGTGCGCTGGGTCGCCTGGGGCCCGCGGGGAGGGCGGGGGAGCGCGCCGGGGGGTTCCTGGCCCGCGGGGAGGGCCGGGGGAGCGCGCCGGGGCGCCCGGCCCGCGGGGAGGGCCGGGCGAGCGCGCCGGGGCGCCCGGGCAGGGGGAGACTTTTCCCCACTCGCTGCCGCCGCGGGGAGCGCGTGGGCGATGTTCTTGTCCTCGCGATCAGTTCTGCCCATCCGCATCCGGGCGAATCGGTGCGTGGGCACTCTGATCGCGGCATGGCCGAGCCGGGTTGGGTCCGCGTCAGCAGATCTTGAAGCTGGCCGGGTCGACCGGCAGCCCGTCGCCGAGCGGGTACTCGGTGATCGTCCCATCGGGGGTGATCCGCCCCACCGCGTAACTGTTTGCGTACTGATCGTCGAACCAGACGTTGCCGTCAGGACCGGCGATGATCGCGTCGGGATCCCCGCCGGTCTGCAGGCCGTTGGTGTGATAGGTCACGGCATTGGTCGCCGGACTGACCTCACCGATGCCATCGAAGTCCCTGGTGAACCAGACATTGCCGTCAGGCCCGGCCGTGATGTCGTCGGGCATGCCGGTGACGGAGACCTCCGTGACCTGCCCGGACATCGTCACGTACCCCACCTTGCCGTCGCCCCGATCGGTGAACCACAGAGATGCGTTCGGGCCGACCGTCATCGCGTTCAGCTCGGACGTGTTGTCCAGACCCGAGAACATCGTGATCGTCCCGCCCGGCGTGATCCGCCCGATCTGACGACTGGCAACGTCGAAGAACCAGACGTTGCCGTCGGGCGCCAGGGTCATGAGTTGCGGGGAGGCACCCGCCGGCAGGCCCGCGGTGAACTCGGTCGCCTGCTGCCCGGCGGGCGCGTCGGGCAGGACCCGCCAGATCGCGTGCAGCCCCTGGTCGCCGACCCAGATGCTGTTGCCGCCCCCTGCGGCGATCGCACCGAACGTGCTCACCATCGGCGTGCCGAAGTCGATCGTGGCAAACCCGCCGCTCGGCGAGACCGCGCCCACGCCGGCGCTGCCGTTCAGAAACCAGACGTCCCCGTCCGGTCCGGCGACCGGGTCAAACGCGGCGTACCCCGTGGGCTGGGCGAACTCGGTGAGCAACGGATCGGCGTGCGCCACCGAGGCGACTGACGCTGTGACGGCTGCCGCCGTGCACGCCGCAACCACCAGTCGACTCAACCGACGCCCCAAGCCGAACATTGATCCCCCGATCGTTTTGAACCGAGCCAGAAGATAACCCGCGCCCCAGCGCGGTACAAGGGCGCCGGGGGCTCGTGACGGCCGGGGCTACCGTTGCGGGCATGCCTGCGACCGATCGCTTGCCGGCCCCGTTGACGTTCCCGGCCGATGACGGCACACCGTTGACGTACCACCGAGTCGGGGCCGGCCGGCCGGTGGTCCTGCTCCACGGCTACATACTGCCCGCGCTGCCGACCTGGGTCGACACCGGCATCGCACAGCGACTGGTGGGCGACGGCTGCTGCGTGATCATGCCGGACATGCGTGGGCACGGCGCCAGCGTCCCGGCCGGCGATGGCGCCTACCCGCCCGACGCGCTCACATCGGACGCGCTCGCCCTGATCGCGCACCTGGAGCTCGACGACTACGGCCTCGGCGGGTATTCACTCGGCGCCAGGGTCGTCGCGCGAGCGCTCGCGCTCGGTGCCGCCCCCAGGCGCGCGTTCATCGGCGGGACAGGCCTCGAGCCGATCGTGCACGCCGCGGGCCGCGGCGAGAACTATCGGCGGATCCTGAGCAACCTCGGCTCGTTTCAGCCGGGAACGCCCGACGCGGAGTTGGAGGGATCTGTGCGACGGATCGGCGCGGACCCGGCGGCGCTGATCCGAGTCCTCGACACGTTGGTCGATACGCCGCTGCAGGCGCTCGCCGCAGTCGCGGTTCCGACGCTCGTGCTCGCGGGCGAGCAGGAGGACCGTGGCTCGGTCGACGACCTCGCCGCCGCACTGCCCAACGGCTCGCTGCAGAGGGTGCCCGGCAACCATTACACGGCGCTCACCTCGCCCGAGCTCAAGGACCAGCTCGCGCGGTTTCTCGGCTGAGATCGCTACCAGTACCGCACGGATGCGATGGCGGGCAGGCACGCCGGGACGGGGCCGCGCACCTGGAAGGTCGCCTGGTCAAGGCCGCGCTGTGAGGCGAGCACGAGCGTGGTGGCGCCCGTGGGTGCCTCGGCCGCGACGATGCTTGACACCCAAGACCCGTGTGCCCGGCGGCTCTCGGACCGAAGCGAGTGGCCGGGTCGGGGATTTCCCGCGGGAGTGCACCAACTCTCCAGCGGCACGATGCGCACCCGGGCGCCGATGCTCGCAAGGTACGCGTTCTCGGTGCCGACGCCGGCCAGGCTGCCGAGCGTGACCTGATACGAGAGGGGCGACGCCGGCCCCCCACCTGGCGATGACGCCGTGTTCGTGACCACGACGACAGCCACGACCACGGCGCAGATAGCGGTGATCACGACGTTCCCGAGCATCCTCCGATGCCGTGCGCGCAACGGCATCCCATGTCGGTGGGAAACGCCATGCGTCGTCAGAGGCTGACCGATCGTTGTGCTCACCTCACCTCGCGGCCACCGCCATCGGGTGCGCGGCCGGCCGCGGCCGACTCTACCGGTCCCTGGCGGCGTGGGAAGATGACCGAGATGGGGTTCTGGATCGACGGCCGCTCAGTCGAGGCCGATGCACTGACGACGCTGGCCACCGTCAACTACGGGCACTTCACCGCGATGCAGGTCCGCGACGGCCGGGTGCGTGGACTCGATGTGCATCTGGGCCGTGTCGATGCCGCCCACCGCGAGTTGTTCGGACATGGCCTGCAACGCGATTGGGTGCGCGACCGGTGGTCACAGGCGATCGCCGATCAGCCAGACGCATCACTTCGTGCGACGTTCTACGACGACTCCACCGGCGAGACGCACGTCGCGATCGTGGTGCGTGCCCCGGTCGATCCGTCACCCGCCGCGCAGCGCTTGCAGTCGGTGACCTACATCCGGCCGGTCGCTCATCTCAAGCACGTCGGCACCTTTGCCCAGATCTACTACGGCGAACGCGCCGAGCGGGCCGGCTATGACGATGCGCTGCTGGTGGACGCTGCGCGGCAGATCGCGGAGACCACGATGGCCAACGTCGGATTTGTCTGCGGGCAGCGCGTGATCTGGCCGACCGCGCCAATGCTGGACGGCATCGGCCAGCAACTGCTGACAGACGCCGCCTCGCGCGCGGGGCTGCGCACGGACCGAGCGCCGGTCTCGCTCGATGAGCTTGAGACCTTCGATGGCGCGTTCACGATCAACTCCGTCGGCGTCGTCCCCATCGAGTCGATCGACTCGTACCGGTTCGGCGACCCCGACCGTGCGGTGGGCCACATCGTCGAACTGCATCGTCGTCTTGAGTGGGACGAGGTGGCGGGCTGACCACCCGCATCGTCCCGCCGACACGGCGGCCAGGCACCCGCGTTGGGAATCATGCTGCCGCGCGACCTTGGTCGCGGGCCGCGGCCGGCGCGCCCTCGCTCAGAGCGCGGTCGACAGAGAGCCTGAGAGCGCCGCCGCAGCTTGGCGGCGTGCTCGCCGGAGCTGGTCGTCGAGCTGGGCCACCATGTCGGCCGTCCGGCCGGGCGACGGCACCGCACGCCGCTCGCCGTTGAGCAGCTCGATCACGACGTGGCGGCCGGCGTGGTGCGAGCCGCGGTCGCCAAGGCTGAATCCCGCGACCATCTCCAGCGGGAAACGCAGGTGGCCGACGGCGTAGACGGCGACGATCCCCTGGGGTTCGATCCGGATGCCGATCCGCCGCGCGCGTGCCTCCCACAGCGCAGCGATGCCCACGGCAACGCCGGCCAGAGCGCCGGCAGTCGGTGCGCCAAGGCCGCCATGAACGATCGCCGCGATCGCGAGGCCGCCGAGGAGGCCGGCCAACGCCACGCGAGCGGCGCGGCGAACCCCGCCTCCCTGGAGGGGAGTCGAACGACCGGGCGCAAGCTCCGACCTCGCCGACATGTCCGTATCGATCGGCACAAAGCCGCACGACTTGAGCAGTGGAGCCTCATCTATGCGGAGTGCGCCGCGCAGATGGCGGCGATATGCCGCAGATCGGTCCCGCAGCATCCCCCGAGCACGGTGAGCTGGGGCAGCCGGGTGCTCAGCTCGCGGTATCGCCGCGCCAGGTCCAGCGGATCGCCCTCGTCCAGGTCGGGCGACTCGTCCAGCTCCGCATGACTTCTGGCCGACGCGTTCGCTCGCAGGCCTCGGATCCGCTCCACGGATGCGCCTCCGCCCACGAGCACGTCTGCGAAGTGGGTCGGATGCGCGCAATTGATCATGAAATACGCCGCCGCAGCGTCGGTCCTTGCGTCGACCTCTTCGATCGCCTCCAGCAGCGGCTGGCCGGTGGCCAGCGTGCCGTCGGTCTCGACGGTGAACGAGACCGCGACCGGGAGGCCGGCCGCCGACGCGGCCAGCACGATGCCGATCGCCTCTTCGGGATAGGAGAGCGTCAGCGCGGTGGCCAGGTCGGCCGCGCCGGCCGCGAATGCCTGGATCTGCGGCGCGTGATAGTCCTCGGCATCCTGGGCCGTCATACGTCGCTCGGCGACGTAGCCGTCCTCGCGCGGTCCGATGCACCCGCTGATCACGACGTTCGGGGCGCCCGCCCTCAGATCCTCCAGCAGCGCGACCGCGCGCTGGTTGACGTCGGTCAATCGCTCGGAGGTGTACCTCAACAGCGAGCCCCAGTCCGCGCTCGCTCGCCAGGTCGGGGTGTCGAGCACCACGCCGACTCCCCGCTCGTGCGCGAGCGTGATGTACTGCTCGTAGTAGGCGCGCAGGGCACGCTCACCATCGGGGTCGTCCAGCAGCACAAAGGCTGCGAACTGAGGCAGATCGAAGCCCCGATGGAAGATCAGGTCGGTCTCTATTCCGCCGTCGGTCAAAAACAGGGGGCCGGCGATCTGGGGAAGCGCGTCGCGAGTGAGTCCCATCGAGCGCCGCATTATCGACCCAAACGGTCGACGGGCGCGCCTGGACTGCCTAGCCTGGCGTCGTGCACTTGCTCGAACCGGTCACCGCGGATGCGTCTTGAGATCGATCGCCACCTGATCGAGCCGCTGGCCCGGCACCAGCTCGGCGAATTCGTCACCTACCGCCGGCTCCCGGAGATCGCGCGCTACCAGGCCTGGGAGGCGACGTACTCCCACGCCGAGGCCGAAGAGCTCCTGCGCGAGCAGGCGGCGCTCGACTTTCCCCCGGCCGGACAGTGGGTCCAGTTCGGGATCGTCGACGTCGACACCGGCCGGTTGGACGGGGACGTTGCGGTCCACGCGATCGCCGACCAACCGGACAGCTACGAGCTCGGAGTCACACTGGCGCCGCACGCTCACGGCCGCGGACTCGCGACCGCTGCGCTCACCTCGGTGGTGGCTCACCTGTTCGGCGAGCACCGGGCCCATCGCGTCATCGCCACCAGTGACCACAGAAACGAGTCGGTGCGCAGGATGCTGACGCGAGTGGGCTTCCGCCACGAGGGGACGCTCGTCGAGGCCGACTGGCTCAAGGGCGAATGGACGACGGTCGAGCTGTGGGCGATGCTGCGGCCGCCCACCCTGTCCGTCGATAGCTACGGGCGGCGGTAGTAGGCACGAGCGGCAACGCGCGAAAGCCCAGTTCGGCCGGGCACCTGCGATCGCCGGTCGTGGTCGAGGATCTGGACTGCGCGCAACGGCTCTGGGACCTGTCCGAGGCGCGGCTGTGAAGTCAGCTCGGGGGTCAGTCTGTGAGGTAGGGCGCGCGGATAGCATCGCGGTCGCCCTGCACCCCGCCACCTGGAGTGACCATGACCGCTGTCCGCGCCCTGATCTCGGCCGACGTCGAGGGTATGACTGGTGTCACCTGCCCTGCCGACTGCACCCCGGGCACACCTGAATTCACACGGTTTCAGCCGATCTTCACCGCTGAGGTGAACGCCGTGGGCCGTGGTCTGCTCGACGGCGGGGTGGACGAGGTCCTGGTCACCGAAGCCCACGGCCCGATGCGCAACCTGCTGCTCGAGCAGTTGGATCCGCGGATCCGGATGGTGACCGGCATGCACAAGACGTACTCGATGATGGAGGGGATCCAGTCGCGCCCGGACATCGTCGCGTTCGTGGGCTATCACGCAGCGGCCGGCCAGGAGGGCGTGCTCAGCCACACGATGATCGGCCCGATCCTCGTGCGCGCCGAGCTCAATGGCGTCGTCATGAGCGAGGGCTATGTCAACGCGGCGCTCGCCGCCGAGTTCGGAGCGCGGGTGTCGCTGGTCAGCGGCGACGATCTCACCTGCGCCGACGCCGCCAACTACGCGCCGGGCGCCGAGCACGTGGTCGTCAAGGAGGCGGTCGACCGTTACACCGCCAACTGCCTGCACCCTGAGGTCACCCAGAAGCTGCTGCGCGAGGCGGGTGCCCGCGCGCTCAACGCGGGGCCGATGACGACCGCCACGCCACCGTTCGTATGCGACATGGAGTTCGCGGTTTCCAGCGCCGCCGCGGCATGTGCGCTCGTCCCGACCGTCACCCGCCTCGATCAGCGAACGGTCCGGATGGAGTACGAGCGGGCCTCGGAGCTCTACCGGTGCATCAAGACCGTCTGTCGCACGGCGACCTCGACCGCCCAGCCCGTCTACGGCTAGCTCGAGGCGGACGCCTCGCGCCGGTCACGCGACCCCCATCGACTCATAGGCCGGCGTCAGCTCGTTCCAGCGGGCCTTCCACACCGACTCCTCACCGGTCAGCGCACGGCCGAGGTCCTCCAGGTGGGCCTGCCATCCGGCGCCGTGGAAGTGAAGCTGGGGGAGGGGCAACCCGCGCTCCTCGACCGCGAGGCGGGTCTGGTCGCCCTCCTCGGTCAACCACGCCTCGAGTACGCACTCTTCCTCGGTACCCGGCTCCATGGTGAGCAGCAGGTGATGGGGCCGCTCGCAGACCTCGACGCGGATCGGGCCGGTCCAGGTGCTGGTGAAGCGCGCATCGATCATGCCGCCGACTCGCAGGTCGCCGGAGAACTGCCCGATCCAGCGGGCGAGACGATCGGGCTCGGTGCACGCCGCCCAGAGGTCGTCGATGTCGGTGTCGTAGACGTCCTCGACGCGGACCGCTCCGCACTGCTCGTCGATCGCACGCATGGTGCCGGTGGTCCTCATGGTTGGCTTCTTTTCCTCTCGGTCTTGTTTCGGGCGACCTCGGTGTGCAGCGCGTCAAGGCGCTGGCGCCACAACGCCCGGTAGTCCTGCAGCCAGTCGTCGACCTCCTGCAGCGGCGCCGGCTTGAGGCTGTAGATCCGGCGCTGGGACTCCTGGCGAACGTCGACCAGGCCCGCCTCGCGCAGCACCCGCAGATGCCGGGAGACGCCGGGGCGCGCAATCGGCAGCGCGTCGGCGAGCTCTCCGGCGGTCGCGGGGTGCTCCCGCAGGATCTCCAGCAGGACGCGGCGGTTGCCGTCCGCCAGAGCGTGCAGCAGGTTGTCCATCGCAGGAGACTGTACCTGATCGGTTACGTAACCACAAGGGTACGGAAGCGACGCCAGGGCGGCATCAAAGCGGCGCCAAATCGGCGCCGGCCCAGCCGCTGAAAACGTCGGGTTCGTCCCCGGCGGAGGGGTGCAACCGACGAATTCGTCGGATGGCGCGGAAAACGTCGGGAGCGTCCCTTTCGCACGAATGCTCTCGACGTTTTCGGCGCCCCGGGGGCGTTCGGTGCGGTGGCGTCGGCGATCGGTCCTGGTCGGCCACCGCGGCGACCGCGGCGACCGCGGCGACCGCGGCGACCGCGGCGCCCGCAGCGACCGCGACGGCGGCGGCGACCGCGACGGCAGCGGTCAGCGCGGGCGGGCGACGGCGGCGAAGATCGCCCCGAAGGCAACGTTGTCCGCAAGCTGCGGACCGAGCGGCAGCGACGCGATCGCCGGGTAGCGGCGCGGCGCGATCACCGCCAGGTTCACCCACCCGATCGCGAGGCCTGCGAGCGCCCCGCACGCGACCGACCGCCGTCGTGGCAAGGTGATCCCGAGCGCCCCGCCGACCGCCAGCGAGATCGCGCCGTGGGCGAGCGCGCCGCGGACCAGCCCGGGCGTGCCCGGCCACACCAGCGTCCCGATCGCGCGGGTCGCGGTCAGGCCCTGGCGCAGCGGGTCGTGTCCCCGCAGCAGCGCATACGCGCTCGAGGGCGCGCCGCTCGCGACCGAGGCGATGGCCGCGCCTCGCAGGATCGCCCGACGGTCACGTACCACCGGGTCGTCCGCCGACGGCCGTCGGCCCTAGGTGAGCGCGGGCGCGTCGGGGAGCGCCGCCAGCGCCAGGTCACGGTCTCCCTCGGAGAACTCGGGGTCCTCCAGCTGGCCGGCGAGGTAGGCGTCGTAGGCGCTCAGGTCGAAGTGGCCGTGGCCGCACAGGCCGAACAGGATCACCCGCTCCTCGCCGGCCTCGCGCGCCGCCTCGGCCTCCTCGATCACCGCGCGGATCGCGTGTGCGGGCTCGGGCGCGGGGATGATGCCCTCGGTGCGGGCGAAGCGCACCGCGGCCTCGAAGGTCTCGTTCTGGCGATACGCCCGCGGCTGCACCATCCCGGCCTTGACCAGCGCACAGACCAGCGGCGCGTCGCCGTGGTAGCGCAGCCCGCCGGCGTGGACCGGCGGCGGCACGAAGTCGTGGCCGAGCGTGTACATCGGCATCAGCGGCGTCAGCCCCGCGGTGTCGCCGAAGTCATACGCGTACACGCCGCGGGTGAGCGTCGGGCAGGCGGCCGGCTCGGCCGCGATGAACGTCGTCGCCGCCCCGTCGCGGATGTTGCGGCGCAGGAACGGGAAGGTGAGCCCGCCGAAGTTCGACCCGCCCCCGACGCACGCCACCACGGTGTCCGGGTACTCCCCGGCCATCTCCATCTGCGCCAGCGCCTCCTGCCCGATCACCGTCTGGTGCAGCAGCACGTGGTTGAGCACGGAGCCCAGCGAATAGTTCGTGTCCGGGCGCTGCGCGGCCATCTCCACCGCCTCGGAGATGGCGATGCCCAGCGAGCCGGTCGGGTGCTCGGCGTTGGCGCGGCCTGACTGCGTCAGATCCGAGGGCGAGCGATGGACCGTCGCGCCCCACGCCTGCATCATCGATCGCCGGTAGGGCTTCTGGTCATAGCTGGAGCCCACCATCCACACTTCGCATTCCAGGCCGAACAGGCTGCAGGCGAACGCCAGGGAGGAGCCCCACTGGCCGGCGCCGGTCTCGGTGGTGAGCTTCTTGATCCCCGCCTCGGCGTTCGCATAGGCCTGAGCCACCGCGGTGTTCGGCTTGTGCGATCCGGCCGGGGAGACGCCCTCGTACTTGTAGTAGATGTGGGCGGGGGTATCGAGCTCGCGCTCGAGGCGGCGCGCCCGGAACAGCGGAGTCGGGCGCCACAGCCTGTAGGCGTCTCGGACCGGCTCGGGGATCTCCACCTCCGGCTCGCCGGAGACCTCCTGGAGGATCAGCGACATCGGGAAGATGGGCGACAAGTCGTCAGGCCCGGCGGGTTGCTTGGTGCCCGGATGCAGCGGCGGAGGGGCATCGCCGGGAAGGTCGGCCATCAGGTTGACCCAGTGCGTCGGGATGTCCCGCTCGCCAAGCGTGAACTTGACCTGCGCCTCGCCCATGTCCCACTCCTTCGGTCGGCTCGCCGTGCCGGCGCGATTCTATGTGGAGCGCGAGCAACGCGACAGGTCGTTGATGGCCGGTGATGGTGATCGATCTCACCGGGGCCGCACGTACGAGACCGGCACCTGGTCCGTGCGGCGGCAGGGGACTTTGGGAGTTTGGAGGCGCGCAGCGCGGGGTGAGGCGCCCAGAGTCGCGATTTGGCGGAGAGGATCACTCATTCGAGGCGTCCACCGGGTCGGCGAGAGCGGTGTTCTCCGCGAGACGCAACCCATCGAGCACCCACTCCCGCCCGCGACGGTGAGTGCGCAGAACGCGTCCGCCAAACCGGCCTCTCACACCAAGCCGAACGCCAACCCGGGCCCGGCGACACCGTGCATGTCCAGATCGAGGAGCGAATCGGCTAGCTCCGTTCCGGCGATCCGGCACACTGCGGTTGTGGCTGCCGAGAGCGATCCGCCGCGGTTGGCGACTCCGGCCGAGGCCGAGGTGGTCGCCGAGCTGCTCGACCGGTTCAACCGTGAGTTCGACACGCCGTCGCCCGGGCCGGCCGTCCTCGCCGGCAATCTGCGGCGGCTGTTGGCCGGGCGCGAGGTGGTGGCGCTGCTGACCGGTGACCCGGCGGTGGGGGTCGCGGTGCTCACGCTGCGGCCGAACGTCTGGCACGACGGACCGGTCGCACTGCTCGACGAGCTCTACGTCGAGCCCGCGCTGCGCGGGCAGGGGATCGGGACGGGTCTGCTCAAGGCGGCCGAGGCGCTCTGCCGTCAGCGAGGCAGCGAGCTGCTGGAGATCAACGTCGACGGTGAGGACACGGACGCGCGGCGGTTCTACGAGCGTCACGGATACCTCGACCGCGACCCGGGTCAGACCGAGGCGCAGCTGTACTACCACCGCGAGCTCCATCGCTGAGCGCGCTCGCGGGCGGAGATCGTCGGCGGTCGACTCAAGTCTGCTTGTGCAACACCGGGGCGTACGAGATTCCGATGATCGCCCCCTCGGGTGACTGCAGCCGGGCCACGGTCTGGCCCCACGGCTCCGTGCGCGCGGCGTGCAGCAGCTCGTAGCCGTCCTGCTCGAGCTCCTGCGCGGCCGGTCCCACCGCCGTCGCATCGGCAACGTCGAACTCGATGCTGACCTGGGGCACCGGGCGGTCTGCGGGCCATTCGGGCGTTCCGAAGCACGCCTCGGCGGCCTGCGCGAGCGGCCAGATTCCGAAGGATCCGCATCCCGCTATGTCCTCGCTGTGGAGGTAGCCGCCCCGGCCCTCCAAGGGGAGCCCAAGGGCGTCGACATACAGCGTCCGGCTCGATTCCGGGTCGGCGGTGATCACCGCGATCGTCGACAGGAACTCCAGATTCATCGGCCGCCTCCTGACGCGCGTGGCCTGACTACGCTCATCTCATGTCGATCGTCACCTGCGGTCACTGCGCTACCCGCAACCGGGTCGGGCCGATCGCATCCGGTACCCCGCGCTGTGCCAAGTGCAAGGAGCCGCTGGCCTGGGTCGTCGACGCGGATGAGTCGACGTTCGCAGCGGAGACGAGCGCGTCAGTTCCCGTCGTGGTGGACTTCTGGGCCGAGTGGTGCGGCCCGTGCCGGATGATCTCCCCGGTCCTGGCCGAGATGGCCGCCGCGCACGCCGGTCAGCTCAAGGTCGTCAAGGTGGATGTCGACGCCAACCAGGGTCTGGCGCGGCAGTTCGGTGCGATGTCGATCCCGCTGCTGGTCGTGATGCGCAACGGCGCCGAGGTCGACCGCGTGGTGGGCGCGCTGCCGCGGGCCGCGCTCGAGCAGCGGCTCGCTCCGGCGCTCGCCCACTGACCGTCGGCGACCGCCGCAACTCTGCCCGCCGCTGCTCAGCTGATCGCTTCCTGGGTGCGTCGCGGCAGCTTCCAACCCGGCCTGACGAAGTGGCAGGTGTAGCCGTTGGGGTACTTCTCCAGGTAGTCCTGATGCTCGGGCTCGGCCTCCCAGAACGGTCCGGCGGCCTCGACCTCGGTTACGACCCTGCCCGGCCACAGCCCTGACGCCTCGACGTCCGCGATCGTGTCCTCGGCGACCTGGCGTTGCTCGTCACTGGTGTAGTAGATCGCCGACCGGTAGCTGGCCCCGACGTCGTTGCCCTGCCGGTTGGCCGTCGTCGGGTCGTGGATCTGGAAGAAGAACTCCAGCAGATCGCGGTAGGAGATCCGCTCAGGATCGAACGTGATCTCGATCGCCTCGGCGTGCGTACCGTGGTTGCGATAGGTCGCGTTGGGGACGTCGCCGCCGGAGTAGCCCACGCGGGTGGAGACCACGCCGTCGAGCTTGCGCACGAGGTCCTGAACGCCCCAGAAGCAGCCGCCCGCGAGGATTGCCGTCTCAGTCGCCATACCGTGCCTCACCTTTCCCGGAGTGTGAACCGAAAACCATCGGTTCCGACTCTAGGGGCTCTACCGCGGGGCGGAGCTCAGCAGCGAGTCAACGGCGGCGGCGACGGTGGCGTTGGCGTCCCAGAGGAGGGCGATGATCCGGGTCGTCACCCGAAGGCGTTCGCGCAGTTCGATGGGCTGATAGTGCTCTCCATCGACGCGCTCCCGGTAGTCGGTCAGCCCCAGCAGGCAGTCCCTGAGCTCCTCGTCGGAGAGCTGGACGACCGCGTGGCCGCCGGCTCGGGCCAGCGGCGCGAAACGTTCAACGAGCTCGATCTGCCGCCGGAGCGCGAGCACGTCCTCCACGCTGTCGGTCGAGTGCTGACGACTGCGATCGAGCTGCTCGGAGAGCGCGACAGAGATAGCCCGGGTTCCGTCGGCGGTGACGGCCGCGGTGACCGTTGCCGAAGGCGCCGGGTGACCGGCGCGCACTTCAAGGATCTGGATGGGATCTTCCGGCATGGGTTGGTATCGGTCGATGCGACGCTTTCCTCAACCCTAGTGAGCGGCAATGCGGGCCGGCCGTGAGGTCGCTCACAACGACTGCCCGTTTCTTGCTGAATGCACACCTTTCCAGGCCCGCGGCCGTACTCCTCTTGGTGATCGTGGTCGCTCACGCTCGCCGCCCAGCGCGTGAGACGGTGTCTGCCGGCAGCCCCGAGAAGCGGATGAAGACAGAGAAGAACTGCTCCTGGCCCGCGTCCAGGTGGTCTGTCATCGCCTGTCTGGCGCGGGCGCCGTCGCCATCGCGGATCGCCTCGGCGATCGCTCGGTGCTGACCGCCGAAATCGCGCTCCTGCGGTGCCACGGTGTTCCAATCAACCCTCGCCCACGCGGCATCTGCCCAGACGAAGAACTCGGCGCGCGAGGTGACGATGGCGTCGGCGAACAGCCGGTTGGGGCACGCCTGCGCGATCGCGAGGTGAAAGCGGGAGTCGAGCATCCGGAACAGGCCGATGCTGGCGGCGTCCCCGTCGGCCAGGTCGCAGATGCGGCGGCGGTCTCGCTTGGAGGCGTGGTCGGCGGCCAGCGCGGCGGCGGTCGGCTCCAGCGCGCGACGGAACTCGAAGTTGTCACGGACCGCGTTGAGCATCTTCGCGGTCACTCGCCCTGACGGGCGGGCTGCGCTGTCCAGGACGAAGGTGCCGCCGGACTTGCCGCGGTGGGTGGCGACCAGGCCCTCCTCCCGGAGCAGCCCGGTCGCCTCGCGCACGGTCATGCGACCCACTCCGAGGTCCTGGGCGAGCTGGCGCTCGCTGGGAATTCGATCGCCGGGACCAAACACGCCGAGTGCGATCCAGCGGCGAAGGATGTCAGCGACCGCGACCCGCGAATGGCGGTGTCCCAGGCCCGCCTCGAAGCGGGGCGCGGAGTCCGCCTCGGCCATCACCCGAACCGGCAGAGGCTCACGGGATCGAGCCTCGGTCGCGGTATGCGGCGGCGGTATAGAGAGTCGCCTGCAGCCGCGCGACGGCGCGAATCGCCTCGTCGGGCGGCGCGAACCCCGGATGGTGCAGCGGGCGCGAGATATATCCGGGGGCGCCGCGCAGACCCGCAAATGCCATCACGATGGGCGCCGCCTCGGAGAAGAACGCGAAGTCGTCGGAGCCGCAGGAGCTCCACGGCGGGGCGGGGAGCAGCGCTGCCAGGTCGAGCAGGCGGCGCGCGGGTGCGACGATGCCCGGGTCGTTGACGAGCGCGGGCTCGCCGCGTTTGAGTTCGACCTTCGCGCAACACCCGTGCGCGGCCGCCGTCGCCTCGGCCACCTGCGCGATCAGCTCCCGCAGCGTCTCACGGTCCTCCGGCCGTTGCGCGCGGATGGTCAGCTGCGCCCGCGCGCGTCCCGCCACGACATTCTCCGCCGTCCCACCGCGAACGACGCCGACGTTCAACACGATGCCGGCCGTCGGATCGAAGCGGCGGCTCACGGCAGCGTGGAGGGACACGACCACCTGAGAGAGCGCCAGAACCGCATCGGCGCCACGATGCGGATATGCGGCGTGAGTGGTCCTGCCCTCGATCTCGATGTCGAGGTTGTCTGATGACGCGTTGACCGGACCCGCGTCGAGCGCGGCCTGTCCCCACTCGATGTCGGGGTGAAGGTGCACCGCGACGACCGCGCTCGTGCCGGGACCGACCACACGTTCGCGCACCAAGAGCTCGGCCCCGGATGGGTAAGCCTCCTCGCTGGGCTGGAAGATCGCCAGCAGCGGTGCGGGAAGCTCGCTCTCCAGTTCCTCTGCGGCCCGCGCCAGGGCGACGAGAGCCGCGCTGTGCACGTCATGTCCGCAGACATGGCGAGGAGCCTCGCCGCCGTCGTCGTCGACGTCGACGAGCAACGCATCGAGCTCGCTGCGCACCCCGACCGCGGCCCCGTCGTTCGCGCCGAAGCGGGCGACCAGGCCGGTTCCCGCCGCTGCGGTCGCCCTGTCCCCGAGCAAGCCGGCGACTCGAGCCGATGAGCGATGCTCGTGGTGGGCAAGCTCAGGGTCGGCGCGCAGCTCGCGCCGTAACCCCGTCGCCTCTTCCAGGTGAGCATCGATTGCGTCGAGTAGCCGAGCCAGCCCGGCGCGTGCGTCAGTAGACATCGGCGTAACGAGCCAGCAGCTCGGCCTCGTCGACGCCCGCCGCTGCGTCGACCTCGGCGCGCTTGACGGTGAGAAACGTGGAGAGCAGCAGCGCCGGCATCCACGTCGCGGGCGCCGGGTCGGACTCCAGCGCGTCCAGTGCCGCCGCCAGGCTGCTGGGCGGGGCGGATGGCGCGGCGTCCGCCTGCGGTGCCCGGAGCCCGTCGCGAATGCCATCGAGGCCGGCGTGGATGAGCGCTCCGAGAAGCAGATACGGGTTCGCGGTGGCGTCCCCCGCGCGAAACTCGAGGTTGAGCTGTCGCGCGGGGTCGACGTCACTGAGGCCGACCACCGGCGGGATGCGCACCAACGCCTCGCGGTCGCCCGAGGCCAGCACCACGGAGGCCGCGCTCCAGCGATGCGGCTGAAGGCGGAAGTAGGAGACGGGGCTCGGGGCTCCCAGCGCGACCAGGCTCGGGGCGTGTGCCAGCAGTCCGGCGGCGAAGCTCTGACCGAGCCGGCTGAGACGACCGGGAGCGCCGGGATCGGCGAGGAGGGGACGGTCATCGCCGTCAAGGAGGCTGAGGTGGATGTGGGCGCCGCTACCCGTCTCGGCCGGGTCGAGCTGCGGGGTGAAGCTGGCGCGCAGTCCGGTTCGGCGCGCGCACTCGCGGACCAGCTCCTTGAGCAGGACGCTGTGGTCGGCGGCGGCGAGTCCCGGCACCGGCGCGCACGGGATCTCATACTGGCCGGGCCCGTACTCCGCGATGAAGGTCTCCGGCGCCAGGCCGGCGTCCGCCAGAGCCTGCATCACGACAGACGCGAACGGCTCGCAGCTGATGTGCGCCTGGATCGCGAAGGCCGATCCCGTGAGGCGGTCGCCGAGCAGGAAGAACTCATGCTCGAAGGAGGCGAGCAGGTGTGCACCGAGCTCGCGCTCCAGGCGCGCCAGCGCCCCGCGCAGAAACGCCCGGGGACAGGCCTGCCAGGGGCTGCCGTCGAGCTCGACCGCATCGCAGAGGATCAGCTCGAAGTGCGTCGCCGAGGGGTCGTCGGCGAGCGCGACCCGCGCGGCCTGATCCGGGCGGATGCGGACGTCCCCGAGCGAGCCGAACTCGTTTGGCTCGGCGACGTGTCCAAGGGCCATCATCGCCTGGTTGGCCGGCACCCAGCCCAGGCCCGTTCGCAGCCGTGCCGGTAGTGTCGCCACGGGGATCGCGCGGGCTCGGACGACGCCCCCCAGGTCGCAGTAGCCCAGGAGGATCAGGTCAGCGAGACCGGCACTCGTCACCGGGCAGCTCCTCGGTGCCGTTGTCCCACGATGAGATGGTCAGTCCGAGGTCGCTCACGCGACCCGCGACACCGGGGGCGTCGCCGGCGGGGAGCACGAGGAGGACGCCGCCGGACGTCATACCGGGCCGCGCAAGCGCTGTGGCGACCGCCTCGATCGGTTGCAGATGCACACCGTCGTGGCCCAGAGAACGGTAGGTATCGGCGACCACGACAAGCGTTCCCCGCCTGCCGTGGACGCGTCCGACGAATCCGACGAAGTGACCGACCTCCCAATCCGGAGCGGGCCCCGCCAGGTCGCCGCTCTCCAGGTAGGCCGCGATCTGACCAGGCGATGGGCGGCTGCCCCAGAAGAAGCGCGTGCCGACGTTGGCGACGACCGTCGCTCTGTCCAGATCGGCCACGATGTCCAGGAGGCCCGCCACGCGCGCCGGGGTCCATTCACCCATGACCGGCAGCGCGTCGAGGGTCGCGTGAGAGACCTCGCGAACCGCGTCGATCAGCCCCGGAATACCGGTACCCGAGCGCGACGGGTCATCGATGACCGGCAGATCGAGCCGGAAGTCCCGGCGCCCGGTCTCCCCGGCCGGGAGCACGTCGGCGGCGGCCCGTGACAGGACGGTGCCCGCGGCGGCGGCGATCTCGTCCTGATCGATGACTTCGACGCCGGCGGAGCGCATCGCGATGGTCGCCCAGAAGGCTCCGCAGAGCTCGTCCTTCTGTGGCAGTTCGGCCGCATGCGCCTGCAGCAGACGCGGCGCTCCGGGGAGCAGGTTGGTATCGAGGCCGAGAGCGCTCACGCGTTACCCCCTGGGGGCGGGTCGGATGGACGGCGGTCAATGGGCTTGAGCCGAGCCCTTTTTAACGCGCCGCGCGCGCGTTTGTCAATCTCGGTCGGTATAACGAGGCCATGGGCCTGTTGCTCCGCGACCTGTTGTCCTTCGCGGTCGTCGCCGGACTGCTGACGCTCGTCCCAGGTCTGGACACGGCGATGGTGCTCCGGTCGACCGCGGCGCACGGCCGCCGGCACGGGCTCGCGACCGCGCTCGGTGTCAACTGCGGGACGCTGGTGTGGGGTGCAGCGGCCGCGCTGGGAATCTCCGCGCTGCTGTCCGCGTCGACGACCGCGTACACCCTCGTCCGCATCGCCGGGGCGGTGTACATGGTGTGGATCGGATCACGCTTGTTGCTGCACGCGATCCGCGGCGACCTCGCCGCGCTCGTCTCCGCGGGCGCCCAGCCCGTCCGCACGAGCGTCGGGTGGTCGTGGAGCCGCGGGTTCACCACGAACCTGCTCAACCCGAAGATCGGCGCCTTCTACGTCGCGGTGCTGCCGCAGTTCATGCCGCCCCACGCTTCACACCTTGCCGTCGGGCTGCTGCTTGCCGGTGTTCACGACATCGAGGGCCTCGTCTGGTTCACCGCGCTGATCCTCGGTGCCCACGCGGTCCGCGGATTGCTTGAACGACGCAGCGTCCGACGCACGATCGACGGCGCAACCGGCGCAGCCCTCCTCGGGTTCGGAATCAAGCTCGGCCTCTCGTCGAGGTAGGGGCAGGCCGGCCTCGGCGACGGTGCGCCGGATCGCACTCACTCTGGTGCCGGATCGTCTCGCCCCGAGAGGTGCTCGTGGATGCACAGCCAGCCGCCGGCACCGCGCTGCATGACGATCGTCTCACGCTCCTGCTGGTCGACCGGGCCGTCGTCGGTCGCGACGCGCGTCCGCACATCGTGGGTGAAGATCGCCACGTCATCGCAGATCCGCTGCAGGCGGCGCGCCGTCGATACGCAGCTCAGCACCCGGAACCCATCCTCCCGTTCCCACCGCGCCCACTCGCGCTCGTATTCCTCGCGGGAGTCCAGCCGGGCCGCCGAGGTGTGGAACACGAACGTCGCGTCGGCGGCGAAGCCGGCGAAATAGGCATCGCGCCGGTGGTGGGCGAAGTTGTCGATGATCGCGTCGACCGCCAGGAGGACCTCGCGTTCTGCGGTCTCGGCCTTGCTCTGCTCGCTCATTGGTCGGGTCTCTCCGTGTCGTCGCCGGGCCTGCCCTGATCACTCAGGCAGCCGACGGGCGGTTGATGTGCTGTGAGACGAATTGCAGCGATCGCTGCTGCTGGCTGGTGAAGAAGTCGGTGTCATGGCACCCGGCGGTGATCTGGACCGTCGCGTCGGGTCACGCCTTCGCCTCTCGCGTGCCGAGCCGTCCCAGGCCCACGTCCGCTATCCGGCGCTGACTGGCCAGATGCGTCCGCAGAACCTCGGCTCCGGCCGCCGTCAACCGGTACGGCCGCCGCCGGCCGATCGGGTCCAGCGCCTCGATCAGACCCTGCGCCTCCAGCCGGGCGAGCGCTTCGTACAGGGTCCCAGGGGCGAGGCGGACTCCGGCAAAAGCCTCGACGTCCTGGGTCAGCGCGTACCCGTGCTTCTCGCCCTCGGCCAGGCCCGAGAGGATCAGCGACGCCGACCCGGCATAACGGCCAAGGCTGTCCAGCACCCGCTGCGACTCACCTGCGCCCATGATCCCACTATATCGGTTACCGGTATAACGGCAAGCGATATTTCTCAGAGCCCCACCGCGCGGGCGTTATCGTCACGCGGGTGAGCGATCCGTTTGCATTGATCGAGTTCCCCGCCGACGATCCCGCCCGCGCCAGGCGCTTCTGGTCCACGCTGCTGGCTCTCGAGCTCGGCGAACGGTCTGCCGCCGAGGGGCGCGGCTGGCAGGCGCGGGAGGGCGAGACCACGATCGGCATCCACGAGCGCGGCCGCGGCCCCGGCGACACGGCGTCGCTTCCCTACTTCACCGTCGCCGACCTGGAAGCCTCGCTCGAGCAGGTGCGTGCGCTCGGCGGGACCGTGATCCATCCCGGCGCGCAGTGGGCCGTGTGCCGTGACTCGGAGGGAAGCCCGTTTGGGTTGGCTCTCCGGGCGCCGGCTGCCTAGCGCTGCGAGAGTCAGCCGGCGATCAGACCGAGTTGCCGCAGCACCGAGACTCCGTCGTCGAGGCCGATCTCCTCGGTGATCATGGAGTTCTCCACCTTGAGCACGGTGGTGCCGGTGAACCGCATCGTCTTTCCGGTGTTCGCGTCACGAAGGCCACCCAGCGGCAGGTCGGTCATCGGTCCGCCGGTGTGGGTGCCGCCGCCGATCCACTGCCCGACCACGTAGTCACCGTCGGCGATCAGATCAGCGGTTCCACCGAACGCGAGGTCCGGGAACGACGCGCGGAAGGCAGTGGCGAATTCCCGGACGGCGTCTCGGCCTCGCAGCGGCGCGTGCAGCGAGTACTCGAAGCGGATGTCCGGCGCGGCAAGCTCATCGATCACCGCCGGGTCGAAGTTGGGTCCCCAGAAGTCGGTGAACCAGCGCCCGACGATTGCCTTGTTGTCCTCGGTTGACATGCGATGTCCTTTCGGCGGTCAGATGGTCGGGCGCCGGATGAGCGCCCGGTCTCTGAGACGCGAGGGACCGAGGGAGTGTGAGATCAACGCCCACCCGAGGCAGGCCCGCGCGCAGGAGCCGAGCCGCTCTCCAGCCGCGAGATCTGCTCGCCGAGGTAGCGCTGCTGAGCGACGTTGGTGGCGGCCGATCGCGCGGCGCGGAACGCCGTGAGGGCGGCTTCGGGGTTGCCTCCCTGCTCGAGCAGATGACCGCGCACGGCGTGCAGGCGCCGGTCCCCATCGAGGCGCGGGTCGCTGCGCAGGCAGTCGACTAGCGCGAGCCCCGCGGCCGGCCCATCGACCATGCTGACCGCGACCGCGTGGTTCAGGGCCACCACCGGATTGCCTTCGAGCGCGAGCAGAACCTCGTAGAGGGCCACGATCTGCCGCCAGTCCGTCACGTCGGCGGTGGGTGCCTCGTCGTGGACCGCGGCGATCGCCGCCTGCAGCTGATAGGGCCCGGTCGAGCCACGCGGGAGCGTATCGGTGATGAGCGCAATCCCTTCCTCGATCGCCCCGCGATCCCACATGCGCCGGTCCTGCGCCGCCATCGGGACGATCGATCCGTCCGCGTCGATCCGCGCCCGGTGCCGGGCGTGGACGAGCAGCATCAGTGCGAGCAGCCCAGCCGTCTCGCCATGGTCGGGCAATGCCCGGCGCAGCTGGCGGGTGAGGCGGATCGCTTCGTCGGCCAGGTCGACGCGCTGCAGCTCACGCCCGCGCGTGCTCGAGTAGCCCTCGGTAAAGATCAGATAGAGGATCCGGAGCACGGCGTCGAGCCGCTCATCGTCGACCGCGGATGCTGACAACGGGGCGCCGCTGTCCTTGATCGACCGCTTGGCCCGGGTGATGCGCCGGGTGACCGTCTGTTCCGAGGTGAGCAGAGCGCGACCGATCTCGGCGACGTCGAGCCCCGCAACGATGCGCAGGGTCAATGCGATCTGTGACGCGACCGACAGCGACGGATGGCAGCACATGAAGAGCAACAGGAGCGCATCGTCGTCGCACGCGGACGGGCCCTCGCTGACCGGGGCCACCGCTCCATCGACGAGCGCCCATCGGGCCACCGTGTCCTCACGGCGACGGCGTGCCTGGTCGGCCCGGAGCAGGTCGGTGAGTCGTCGCGACGCGACCGTGATCAACCAGGCGCGCGGATCATCGGGCCGGCCGTCGCGTGGCCACCGGGCCGCCGCTGCCACCAACGCCTCCTGGGTCGCGTCCTCGGCGAGGTCGAAGTTGCCGTAGCGGCGGACGACCGCGGCGAGGACCTGCGGCGTGAGCTGACGCAGCAGGTCCTCGGAAAGAGCGGCGGTCATCCGGGCCTCGGCGCGCGGTCAGCCCTCGAAGTCGGGCTGATGCTCGTCGATCGGTCGCACGTCGACGTACGCACGTGCCCGCACGCTCTCCGGGCCGGGGCACTCGGTCAGCCGAGCGGCGATCTCGGTCGCGCGGTCAAAGCTCGCACAGTCGACGACCCAGTATCCCGCCAGCACCTCCTCGGCCTCCGCGTAGGGACCGTCGGTGACCACCGGCGTGCCCTCCCTCAGTGCCACTCGCCGGGAGTGCACCGGTGTGCTCAGCCCACGGGTCTCCACGAGCTCACCGGAATCGAGGAGTTCCTGGTTGAGCGCCTTCATGAACGTGCCAACCGCCGCCCAGTCCTCCTGACTCCACGCCGGCTCCTGGGACCCGTCGCCCGTCATCGCCTGATACTCGTGCTGTGAGGCGAAGGTGAGGATCATGTACTTCATCGAACTGTCCTTTCCTCGAGACGCCCGATCGGCGTCTTGTGATCGGGACGTCGGAGCCGCCGCGCACAACCGGACACTGCGGCGGCCAACAAGTCAACCAGGTGTCGCATGTGCCGATGTCGGTTGAGTATCTGAGCATTGACGAGAGTGACGTGAGATCAGGCTCACTGGAGGCAGGCGCGTGCGCGAGAGCGCAACAGCTCACGCTCGGAGGCGTTCGTGCACAGGTCCGCCGCGCGGCTGAACTCGTCGTAGGCCTCGTCGAGGCGCCCCAGCCGCTCGAGGAGGTCGCCGCGAACGCTGGGGAGCAGGTGGTAGTCACGTAGTGCGGGGTCGGCGCCGAGAGGGTCGATCAGCGCGAGCCCCGCTTCCGGGCCGTATGCCATCGTCACGGCGACCGCCCGGTTGAGCTCGACGACCGGTGAGCCGGTGAGCGCCGCCAGGCCGTCGTAGAGGGCGACGATGCGCACCCAGTCGGTCTGCTCCACGCTGGGCGCACGCGCGTGACACGCAGCGATCGCGGCCTGCAGCGTGTACGGGCCGAGCGCACCGCCGAGCTCCTCTGCCTGCTTCAGCGCCCCCAGCCCGCGCCCGACGAGCAGGTGATCCCAACGAGCGCGGTCCTGATCAGCGAGGCGAACCGGCGCGCCGTCAGGACCGATGCGCGCCCGCAACCGCGAGGCCTGTAGCTCCATCAGAGCTAGAAGACCGTGTACCTCGGGCTCACGCGGCATCAGGGCAGCGAGGATGCGTCCCAGCCGTAAGGCGTCGCGGCAAAGTGCAGGCCGGGTCCACTGCTCGCCGGCGGTTGCGGCGTAGCCCTCGTTGAACACCAGATAGATCACCTCCAGCACCGCGGACAGGCGCTCGGCAAGCTCGTTGCGGCCCGGCACCTCGAACGGCACCCGAGCCTCCCCCAGGGTGCGCTTGGCGCGCACGATCCGCTGGGTGACCGTCCCGTTGGAGACGAGGAACGCCCGGGCGATCTCGGGCGTCGACAGGCCACCGAGCAGACGCAACGTCAGCGCGACGCGCGCGTCCCGCGACAGGACCGGGTGGCAGGTCATGAAGATCAGGCGCAGCACGTCGTCCTGCACGTCGTCGACCTGCGCGACGATGTCGGGCTGGTCCAGCTCGGTGAGGATCTGCAACTCGCGCCCGATCAGCTCCTGCTTGCGCTCCTGCACCACGCGGCGGCGGAGGGCGTCGATTCCCCGACGCTTGGCGGTGGTCATCAGCCAGGCACCGGGATTGTCCGGGATGCCATGCTGGGGCCACTGCTCCAGCGCGGCCACCAGCGCGTCCTGTGCCATGTCCTCGGCCACCGAGATGTCGCGGACGACGCGAGTCAGCCCGGCGATCAGCCGGGCCGACTCGATCCGCCACACGGCGTCAATCGCGCGATGAGCGTCGCGCGGCTCGGGCGTCACTTTGCCTCGAGCTCCTCCGGCTCCATGATCTGGCGCAGCTCGATCTCCATCCCGCCGTCGAACAGCGGCGCCCGCTTCAGCCACTCGATCGCCTCCTCCTGCGACGCGCACTCCCAGATCCAGTAGCCCGCGACGAGCTCCTTGGCCTCGGTGAACGGGCCGTCGATGACGACGCGCTCGGTGCCGTTGAAACGGACGCGTGCCGCCTTGGAGGACGGGTGCAGGCCGTCCGCCGCCAGCATCACGCCCGCCTTGACCAACTCCTCGTTGAACCGCCCCATCTCCTCCAGCTCGCTCACGTCGGGCAACTCGCCCGACTCTGACTCGGGGGTGGACGGGACCAGGACCAGAAAACGCATTGCTACCTCCTCGTGGTGGGTTGATTCCTACTCCCACGTCGAACGAGATCGGACGAAACCGACATGGCAATCCAAAAATTCTTCCCGCCAGCGGAAACGCAGCCTACGGGGCGCTAACGCCGGTGCTCGATCCGCGGCGGGAGTGCGACCTGGTCGTGCATGCGCTCCTCCCTTGCCCTCACCGAGCCAGCGTCAGGATCGCCGCGGCGTGGGCCGGGACCCGCACCGAGTAGACCCGATGACCGCTCGGGCGCACCCGTGTCGTCCGTGGCGTGCCGGTCAGCTGACCAGTTCGGGACGACACGGTCTGGCCTCCCAGCGTCGCCCCGCCGGTGGCCGTCAGTGAGCGCGCACTCAGCAGCGACAGCGAGCCGGTGCCGTGCGTCCCGGAGGCGGTCACGCCGATCGTGCGCGCGGCAGAGCCCACGTTGGTCAGCACGACGCGCTCGGTTGCGTCGGGCGCGCGCACGGCGAACTGGTAGACGCCCGCCGGACCCGTCCGCGAGACGTTCAGCAGCTGCGAGCCGGCGGGCGCCGCCTGCGCGAAGGCCAGTAGCCCGTAGTAGACGGGCTCGACCGAGACGCGCCAGCCGGAGCCGGAGTGCCGGGCGGTGATCACCTGGTTGAGCAGGCCGTCGACGGTCTGGTAGTTGACCCCCTGGACGCCGGCCTTCCACAGCGCGGGCAGCGCATTGAGCGCCCACAGCGCTTCGCCGAACGAGTTGGACAGGCCGGCCTTGCCCCCGCAGGTGATGCCGTTCAGCTCGTCCACGCGCAGCGGTTCGCCGTGGGCTGCGGCCGCCCTGACCATCGCGTGAGCCGTCTCGGCGAGGCCCTGGATCGATGAGGGGGCGAGTAGCTGCGCCAACAGCGGATGGGCGCGGAGCGAGCAGTTCTTGAGCGGGTACAGGTGCACCGTCGCCAGCTTGAGGCGCGGCGGCAGGTGGTCCAGGACTGTTCCCAGCTCGCTCAGCCACACCGGTCCGACCGACGCCGGACCGGCGAGTGGAGCCCCGCCGAGCTGCCCGGCGATCTGGGAGAACTTCTTGCCGTAGGCGGCGATCGTGTCGTGGCCGCGTCCGCCGGTCACGACCGACAGCGGCCAGTATTCGGGCTCGTTGCCGAGCTCGAATGCGTCGATCAGGTCCGCGCCCACGTAGCGGTTGAAGTCGGCGACCTCCGCGGTGGCGATCTTGGGGTTGATCGCCGGATCCTCCTCGAGGTTGACGCCGAGGATGACCTGACCGCCCAGCGAGGTGAGCAGCGCCTTCAGATCGGCGCCCCACTGCGGGGTGAGCGTCGAGAGGTAGCGCGGCTTCTTCATGCCGGGGACCGCCCACCAGGAGGTGTCCGCCGAGACACCGCCGAGCCGCAGCTGGAACGGGGCGGCGGGGGAGAGGTTCTCCAGCAGATGCTGGAACGCGACGTCCGGATCGGAGGGACCGCCTTCCAGAGCGGAGATCGTGCTGAACGAGGTGGCCATGCCGAGAAACCCCTGAGCCGTCGACGTCGGGGCGATGGCGGCAGGGCCTGCGACCTTGACGGCGGTCGACGCGTGTGGCGAGGCGACGGTCGAAGCCGAGGCGATCGCCGTCGGCGCGCCGGCCGCGCATGCTGCGGCGAGTGCCGCCACACGGGCGACGAGAGAGGCTCGAGACATGATGCGTTCTTCCTGGATCAGTACTGACGGGGCGACCCGGCTCAGGGCGCTCAGCGCGCACGGCCCCGCGCCGTCTCAGACGATAGTTGCGGCGAACGATCCCGCCTGTGACCGAATCCGGATTCTGTTGCCGTGCCGCATGCATCCGTATAGAGTCCCCGCCGGCGCGCGGGGAAGGCCGCCGGAGACAACTACAGAAGGGGGCACCTTTGTATCTGCGATTTCGGTCGCTGTTCGTCCTTGTCGTCCTGCTCGGGGTCGCCATACCGGCCGCCGCGCAGGCCGCCGCCGGCCACCTGACGGCGCGGTACACCGCGATCCCGATGTCGGGAGTCAGCCGCGCGACACTCCGTGCCGAGAGTGCAAATGCCACCACGGTCGCCACCTGGTCGAGCTCGATCGTCTCACCGCTCGACGGCCACACGTATGGGTACACGATGGTCGGCAACAGCCCGATGGTCAAGGAGTCAGCGCCGACCACGAAGGTCGGCGTCGACCTCATCCCGGTCAAGCTGGTGTTCAGCAACGGAACGATGGATCCCAGCAAAACCTCCGCGGGCTGCTCGACCAAGACCCCGCTGGCGCTCACATCCGCATCACCGGTGTTCGGCACTCATGCCTACGTCGCGGGGACCGAGAAGATCGGGACCCATCAGTACCTCGACGCCTTCCAGCGTGAGGAGTTTGGCCAGTACACGCTGGGCTCCGGCGCCCTGAATCCGACGTACAACGTGAACCTGACCAAGACGGTGCGGCCTGAGATCACGGTCAACGTTCCCGCGGCTGACGGCGCCATCTTCAACTACGGCGGCTCGTGCGGGAATCTGGGCGAGCTGGACATCAACTGGTGGGACCCGTTCGTGCAGAGCACCCTGTTGCCCTCGCTGGAGGCCGCCGGGACGACGAACGTCACGCGGTTGCCGTTCTTCCTGTTCTCCAACGCGGTGCTGTATCAGGGCAACAGATCGAACTGCTGCATCATCGGGTACCACTCGGCCGCCGGCGTGGCCGCGGGAACCCAGACCTACGGCGTCGGCGACTACGACACTTCGAATCTGTTCACCGGGCTGTCGGACATCGGCGCGATCTCGCATGAGTTCGGCGAATGGATGAACGATCCGTTCGTCAACAACGCGACGCCCGCGTGGGGGCACATCGGCCAGGTGAGCGGCTGCCAGGGCAATCTCGAGGTGGGCGATCCCCTGTCCGACACGTCGGTCACGGTCAAGATGGGCAACGGCGTCACCTATCACCCTCAGGAGCTCGCGTTCTTCTCGTGGTTCTACCGGCAGAACCCCTCGATCGGGGTCAACGGCTGGTACTCGTCCAACGGCACGTTCACGACCGGCGCGGGAGCGGTCTGCAGCTAGACAGTGGGGTGGCGGCCGGAGCCTATTGGGCTCCGGCCGCCCCGTCGGTCCGAGATCTGTTTGGATCGTCAGGGTGATCCTCGGTCAAGGCACGCGGCGGCGATCGGCGGTGGCGATCCTGGCGGCCACTTGGCTGGCCGCCGCTTCTCTGACCGCACTGCCCGCGGCGGGCCGCGGCGCGGCGGCTGCGGCTGCTTCTGCGGGCCACCGGTACCCGGGAACCCGGCATGTCATCGGCCGCTCGGTGCAGGGTCGGCCGATCGTCGCGTGGGCGTACGGACCGCCGACCGCGCGGCGTAGGATCCTGGTGATCGGCGTCATCCATGGCGACGAGCGGGCTGGTCTGGCGATCACCCGCGCACTGCGCCGGCGCCCGATCCCGCCCGGCGTCCAACTGTGGTTGTTGCCGGAGCTCAACCCCGACGGGGTCGCCGCCGACACCCGGCAGAACGCCCACGGGGTCGACCTGAACCGGAACTTCCCCTCGCGGTGGCGGTACTCGAGCGAGCCGACATTCGCCTCGGGCCTGCGGCCGGCATCCGAGCCCGAAACGCGAGCCGCGATGCGGCTGGTGCAGCGGCTCCGTCCGGCGGTGACGATCACCTATCACCAGCACATGGACCTGGTCGACGAATCCGGAGGCGATCGCGGCATCCCCCGCCGCTACGCCGAGCTGGCGCACATGCGAGCCACCTGCCTCACCTTCCTGCCCGGCGAGGAGACGGCGTGGTCCAATCATGCGGTTCCCGGCACGACCTCGTTCGTCGTCGAGCTTCCCGCGGGGCCGCTCGGCCCGATGGCGCTGGCTCGGCACCTGAGGGCGATCGAAGGTGTCGAGCTCGGAGAACGCGCTGGCTCGCCGCACCGTTGTGACTCCACCACGGTCGCGCAGTGAGCGTTCACCTCGACGGCCGTGACGTGGGCGGTCTGCATTACCTCGACGCGGTCACCCGCGTGCTCCAGCGCCGGCGGATGGCGCAACCGGAACGTGAGACGTGGGAGGCCGCCGAGGTCCAGTGGTGGTGGTCGCGTGATCACCACGAAGATGTATCGCGCGCTCGCGTCTGGTGCGACGAGGATGGCCCTGCCGCCGCGGTGATCTTCACTCGGTGGGCGGGCGCGCTCAGCTGCACGGTGCTCGCCGACGGCGACTTCACGCCTGCCTGGAGGTTCGTCGCGCTGCGCAGCGCGCAGTTCCGCAACGTGCGAATCGACATGGAGCTCATCGAGCGCGAGGTCGAGATGCAGGAGGCCGCTCGCGCCATCGGCTACGTCCCGTCGCCGGATACCTACGTCGCCTCCTGGCTTGACCCCGCCGAGATCCAGCCGCCTCGGCGGCCGCTTCCCGATGGTTACGAGATCGTCTCGCGCGCCGCCACCGGTGATCGTCCTCATCCGATGGTGCAACGCAACGGCCCGGAGGTCGAACAGCGGCTGCGGGAGTGCTCCCTGTATGACCCCGACCTGGATCTGGCCGTCCATGCCCGGGACGGCACGGTCGCCGGATACGCGCTGTTCTGGGCCGATCCGATGACGCGCGTGGGAGTGGTCGAGCCGATGCGGGTCGAAGCGGCCCACTCGGGACGCGGCGTCGCGACGTGCCTGCTCGGGGAGGGGCTGCGCCGGCTCGCCGGCAGCGGCTGTACCCGCCTGAAGGTGATGAGCGAATCGTCCAACGCCGTAGCGCGCGCGCTGTATTACGGGGCCGGCTTCCGCGTCACCGACGTGTCACGGATCTGGCGCTACGCGCCCGCACGGGCGCCGGATCAGACCTGACTTGCTTGACAAAAGCTAAGCTCCTCGCGTAGGCTAGCTTGCATGAGAAAAGCTAGCCATCTTCGCAAGCCATTGATCCTGGCGGCGCTGCTCCTGGCCGCGTTCGTGATCAACCTCGACACCACGATCGTCAACGTCGCGCTCCCGACGCTCGTGCGACAGCTGCACACGTCCAACACCCAGCTGCAGTGGGTGGTCGACGCGTTCAACCTGCTGTTCGCCGCCTCGGTGCTCGTCGCGGGGAGCTTGTCGGACCGGTGGGGGCGCAAGGGCGTGCTCCTGGCCGGCCTCGTGGTGTTCGGTGCCTCGAGCCTCGCCGGCGGACTCACCGGCAACGTCGGTGAGCTGATCGCCGCTCGAGCGATCATGGGCATCGGCGCGGCGATGGTCTTCCCCCCGACGCTGTCGCTCATCTCCAACGTGTTCGTCGAGCGCAGCGAGCGGGCGCTGGCGATCGGACTGTGGGGGGCGACGACCGGCGTGGCGATTGCGCTGGGGCCGATCGTCGGCGGCGCGTTGCTGCAGGTGTTCGACTGGCGCAGCATCTTCTTCGCGATGACGCCGATCGCCGCCATCGCGGGCGCACTGGTCGCCTTCTCTGTCCCGGAATCACGTGATCCGGACGCTGCCCGGACCGACGGCGTCGGCTTCGTCCTGTCGATCGCGATGATCGGTCTCGTTGTCTACACGATCATCGAGGCGCCGACCCACGGATGGGGAAGCGCGCGCACCCTCTCAAGCTTCGTCCTCGGCGGGGCGCTGACCGTGGCCTTCGTCGCCTGGGAGCGCAGGCGTGAGCGTCCGATGCTCGACCTGAGCCTGTTCGCCAACGCCCGGTTCACGGCGGCGAGCGTGTCGGTCGCGATCTCCTTCTTCGCGCTCTCCGGATTCATCTTCCTCGTCACCCAGTACTTCCAGTTCCTCAAGGGCTACGGCCCGCTGTCGACCGGGGTGCGCCTGCTGCCCGTCGCGATCTGCGTCGCGCTGGCGTCGGTCCTCGGGACGCGCCTGGCGGTGCGCGTGGGCACCAAGCTCGTGGTGACCGGCGGTCTGTTGCTGATGGCGGGTTTCTACCTGTGGACGACGACTGCGGCGGCCGGGACCGGGTACGGGACGATCGCGGTCCAGATGGTCGTGCTCGGCATTGGCATGGGTCTGACGAGCGCGCCCGCAACGGAGGCGATCATCGGCGTCGTCCCGAAGGCGAAGGCCGGGGTCGGATCCGCGGTCAACGACGCGACGCGTCTGCTCGGCGGGACCCTCGGGGTGGCCGTCATCGGGAGCGTGTACGCGTCGCTGTATTCGAGCCGGCTGAGCGCTCGTCTGCCGGCAGCCCTCACCGAGTCGGCGCACAGGTCGGTCGGCGCCGCGCTCATCGCAGCGCGCCAACTGCTGCACACCGGGCATCCTGCGCTTGCCGCCACCTTGCATTCCGTGGCCAGCTCGTCGTTCTTCGATGCGTTTCACGCGGCCGACACCGTCGCCGCGGGGGTGGCGGCGGTGGGCGCGGTGATCGCGCTCACCCTGCTCCCGGCCCAGCCGACGGTCGGCGGCGAGGAGCCGCCGCCCAGCGCGGTGCCCCAGGCGGCGTGACATCATCGAGATCAAGCGCAATGAGCGTCGTCGAGATCAGCGGGCGTACGTCGCAAACCGATCGACCACCCCGGTCGCGAGCGGTGGTGGTCGTCTACGAGCACAACACCGCGGGCGCAGCCGCGCTGCTTCACGCGCACTCCCTCGCGGCGGATCGGCGCGCCCGCTTGACCGTCCTGGCCGTCGCGAGCAAGGAGCGCACGGACATCGGATGCGGCTCGTGCCGGCAGGGCGCGATGTTCCGCAACCAGATCGCATGCCAGTGCGCGACCGATGCGCTGAGCGAGGCGCGCAACGTGGTCGCGTCGGCAGGTCCATCGGTCGACGTCGGCTTTGAGGTCGTCCGCGGCCCGTTTCGAGGGGCGGTCGGGCGTGCCGCTCGCGAGCACGACGCCGGCGTGATCGTCCTCCCGGCGCTCGGTCCGATCCGCCGGCGCCTCTCGCGCGACCGCGTCAAGCGGCTCGAGGGCGACACCGCCGCGTCGGTGGTCGTCGCGCCGAACCGGGTCTAAGTGGGCAGCGTCAGGCGGCGCGCCGCGCAGCGCTCGGGTGCGCTGTGCGGTTCTGAAGCACCAGGAGCAGCGCATCGACGACGCGCGGATCCAGCTGGCTTCCCGCGATACGGCGCAGCTCGTCGAACGCCTCTTCGGACGAGCGCGCGACGCGATAGCTGCGATCGGCGGTGATCGCCTCGTAGGTGTCGGCGGCGGCGACGATTCTCGCTTCGATGGGGATCGCATCGCCGGACAGCCCGTCGGGGTAGCCCTGGCCGTCGACGCGCTCGTGGTGATGGCGGACGATCGGCGCGATGTCGCGCAGGGCGTCGAATCCGAGCACGATCGACTCCCCGTGGGCGCAATGGTTGCGCACGATCTCCCACTCGGCGGCGGTCAACACGGTGGGCTTGGCGAGGATCGCCGGGGGCACCGCCACCTTGCCAACGTCGTGCAGCAACCCACCCAGGCGGCAGCGCAGGACCGCGGCGTCGCCGAGGCGCAGCTGCGTGGCGAGCGCCGCGCAGAGCTCTGCCACGGTGGTGACGTGCTCATGGCGATCGCGATCGTGGAGGCTGGTCGCCTGTACCACCGCGCGGGCCAGTCGCAGCTCGTCGGGCTCGGCGACGTGGGGCGCGGCGGCCTCAGCGGCGACTGCGACCGGGCCGTCGGTGGTCAGCGCCACGCAGTTGCGGCCGCGCGCCTTGGCGACATACAGCGCGCGGTCGGCGGCGGCCACCAGGGACTCCAGGCCTTCTGACCGTGAGCCGCAGACGGCTCCGATCGAGACGGTCAGCTGCACGGCGGACCGGCCGCAGGTGACCGGCGTCGCCGCGACCGCGGCGCGGATCCGCTCTGCGCTGGCGCGCAAGGCAGCCTCGTCGGCGACGTCGGCGAGCAGGATGACGAACTCCTCCCCGCCCCAGCGGGCGAGCAGATCGCCCTCGCGCAGCTCGCTCTGCATGCGCGTGGTCAGCTGGACCAGTGCCTGGTCGCCCGCCGCGTGCCCGTGGCGGTCGTTGATGCACTTGAAGTGATCGGCGTCGAGCAGCAGCAGTCCGCACTCGTCGGACTCGATCGATTCGGCGAGCACGGCGAACCGGCGGCGGCTGAGCGTGCCGGTCAGCTCGTCGGTGTGGGCGATCACCTCGGCTACCTGACGCGCCTCGTCGAGCTCCTGGTGCGCCCGCTCCATCTCGGCGACCGTCTGGCGCAGCGCATCCTCCAGGCGCCGGCGCTCGGTGACATCGGAGACGATGCCGCTGATTTCCAGCGTGCCGTCGGGGCGCAGGCGGGTGGCTGCGCGGTCGTGGACCCAGCGGGTGATGCCGTCGGCGCCGCGCAGGCGATATTGGGCGTCCGCCCGCTCACCCTGAATGAGGCGCTCGTTGAAGCCGTCATAGGCCGGGCGATCGTCGGGATGGACTGCCGCCTCCCAGTTCTCCATCTCCGCGTCGGGCTCGGCGCCGCCGAGCAGGCGATCCGCGCCGGGCCCCTGGAAGAGCTCTCGCAGCGAGTTGTCGGGTTCGACCGCGGCGACATAGACGTGCTCGCCGACGACGTCGAGCAGTGTGGAGAACCGATCGGCGGCCTCCTCGGCGCGGGCGTCGGCCTCCAGGCGATGGGTGACGTCGCTGATGATGCCCTGCACCAGAACGCCGCCGTCGGCGCGGCGCACCGGACGCGCCCGGTCGCGGATCATGCGGGTGACGCCGTCCAGTCCCAGGACCCGGTAGGTGGTCTCGGTCTCCAGCCCGGCGAGCAGCCGCGCGTGCAGCGACGCGCGAGCGCCACGGTCCTCGGGGTGGATCAGCGTCTCCCACAGACCCGTGCCGGAGGCGGCGCCGCTCTGAGCGCCGCCGACGAAGCGATCGATCGACGAGCTGGCGAAATGCCCCACGTAGTCGCCCTCCGAGGTCACCTCGCCGATGTAGACGAGCTCCTCGAAGAGATCGAGGACGCCGGCGAGCGCGTCGGCGTCGATCAGTGCCGCCCTGCGGCGGTCACGCGGGGAACGTCCCAACAGGCGATTGACCAATCGAAATGGCATAACGGGTGGTCAATATCGGCGGCTGTGGTCATTCTCCTGACTGAGCGGGCCGTCTCTGGACACCCGGCGACCCGGGCCCTCGCTCAGACCGTCGCGCGTTGCGGGGACGTCGGTCGCAGCAGGCGCTCGGCATGGCGTTCCTCGACGAGCAGCTTCTGGCGCGCGCGCAGCAGGTCGAACTGCGTGACCAGGCCCTCGAGGCGCGTCCAGTCGCCGCGGGACACCACCGGGAGCACGCTGATCTCCAGCTCGGCCATGCGGTCGGCGACCGGGCGCAGGATCTCGTCCGGATAGGCCACGGTCATGGCGACGACCATCGCTTCGCGCGCGGTGCCGACCTCGTCCTTGGACTCGAGCACCGCCGACCAGGGCAGCACGCCGACCAGGCGGCCATCCGCCTCCAGTACCGGATACAGGCGCTGTCGTCGCTGTGGCGAGCCCTCCTGCAGTGAGTCGTAGAGATCGCTGAGCTCCCGGTCGGGCTCGACGGTGTAGATGTCGGTCTCCATGACCTCGCGCACGAACGTCGCCTCCAGCGGGTCGACGGCGTACTCGCGCATCACGTGGAAGCCGCGGCGGGCGACCTTCTCGGTGAGGATCGAGCGCTTGAGCACGAGCACGCTCACCAGATGCGCCACGGTGGCGGCGATCAGCAGCGCGAGCAGGCTGTTCTGATCGTGGGTGAGCTCGAAGGCGAAGATGATCGCGGTGAACGGCGACCGGGTCACCCCGCCCAGGGCCGCGGCGAGACCGAGCAGCGCCCAGACGCCCGGCGACGCGCCGGGGAGCAGATGGCCGAGGATTCCGCCGAGTGCGGCGCCCATCATCAGGATCGGCGCGAGGATGCCGCCGCTGGTGCCGCCGCCCAGCCCGCAGGACCAGATCGACGAGCTTGACCACGCAGAGCGCGGCCAGTGCGCCGACTCCGAGCTGGCCGAGCAGCTCCGCGTGGATCGTGCCGTAGCCGACACCGAGCGCGCGGGAGTCGAGCAGCCCGCCGATGCCGATGATGAGCCCGCCGATCATCGGCCACCACATCCAGTGCAGGCGGCCGGTGAGCTTCTTGAAGAGCGTCCTCGGCGCCGTAGACCGCCTGGGTCATCACCCATGCAGACAGACCGACGACGATGCCGACAGCGGCGGCTCCGAGCAGAGCGACCCCGCCCAACTGCGGATGGGCCGGGATCGGGAACAGCGGCTGGGGTGAGACCAGCCCGGCGTTCGCCATCAGCATCCGCAGCCCGTCCGCGGTGGCGGCCGCGAGCGCGATCAGGGTCATCGACCGCGGCTTGAACTCGAACGCGAGCAGCTCGACGCCGAACAGCGTCGCTGCGATCGGAGTACCGAACACCGCGCTCATGCCGGCCGACGCTCCCGCTACCAGCAGGCTGCGCCGCTGGGCGGCCGTCAGGTGAAACAGCTGACCGACGATCGACCCGACCGCGCCGCCGGTGAGGATGATCGGTCCCTCTGCGCCGAATGGGCCGCCGGTGCCGATGCTGATCGCGCTGGAGATCGGTTTCAGCACGGCCAGCCGCGGCTGCACCTGGCTGCCGTTGATCAGGATCCGCTCCATCGCCTCGGGGATGCCGTGGCCCGCGGATCTGCTCGGAGCCGAACCGGGCCATCAGGCCCACGAGAAGACCGCCGCCGACCGGTATCACCAGTGCGAGCACGCCGAGCGTGTTGCCGACCGGTGAGACGAGGTGGACGCTGATCCGCTGGAAGTAGAAGAGGTTCGTGAAGAACCCGATCATGTCGAGCAGCGCCAGCGACACGCCGGCGGCAAACGCGCCGACCGCGATCGCGATCGGCACCAGCCAGAGCAATGACGGGTCGGCGGTGAAGTCGCCGAGCGCCTGTTCGGCGCCGGTCATTCGCTGGCCTGGAAATTGCATCGTGGAGCGATATTATCGCGGCAGGATCTATGCTCCCCGACGAGTCATACGTGCGCTTGCTCGCGCTGCGCACCGGCTTGCGCCGGTTCCAGCGATGGAGCGAGCAGCAGGCCGCCGACGCCGGGCTGACTCCGGCGCAGCACCAGCTGCTGCTGGCGATCCGCGGCCACCCCGACCCGCGCGGCCCGACGATCGGCGAGGTCGCCGATTACCTGCTGCTGCGCCATCACTCGACCGTCGGGCTGGTCGATCGGGCGGACGCCGCCGGCCTGGTGACGCGCGAGCGCGATACCGAGGACCACCGCGTCGTCCGGCTGCGCCTCACCGACGACGGCGCCGAACACCTGGAGGCGTTGTCGGCGCTCCACCTCCAGGAGATCGAGCGACTCTCGCTCGACGTCGCCGCCGCCTGGGAGGGGCTGCGCCCCCGGCACGCCACCCACGGAGCGCCAACCGAGCGGTCCGGGTAGCGCGTTGGTAGTTTTCCTAATAGGGCTGTAGAAAGCTTTCTCGCCGCAGGAGGATCGCCGTGACCTATGTGATCGCGCAACCGTGCATCGGTGTGAAGGACAACTCGTGCGTCGAGGTCTGTCCGGTCGACTGCATCCACCCGACGCCCGACGAGCCTGCTCATCCCGGCGCCGAGCAGCTCTACATCGATCCGGATGAGTGCATCGATTGCGACGCGTGCGTGGAGGCGTGCCCGGTGGACGCCATCTTCGCCGAGGACCAGCTCCCGGAGGAGTGGCGCCACTTCACCGAGATCAACGCCGACTATTTCCGCTGAGGGCGCGCCGATCAGCGCTGCTTGGCGACGCTGAAGGACAGTCCGCTGCTCGGCTGGCTGAACGTGGCGCGGCCGGCCGCCGTGGAGGAGCTGGTCCAGCCCGGGACGCCCCTGCCGGCCCGGGCGAGGAAGCCGGCGAAGTCCGCCGAGGCGGTGCCGCACGCGATTTTCGAGCTCGAGAGCGTATAGGCGCCCGCCGGCAGGACGGCATGGCCGGCCCGGTCGTCGTGCAGGACGGTGAACCCGATGCCCGCGCAGCCCTTGGTCTGCACCGACTCGGCCGCCCGGAGAGCTCGCGGCGACGACCCGGAGAGTGTCGGTGGAGGCGACCTGACGGTTGCCGAAGCGCAGCAGCACCGGGTAGACGCCGGGCCTGGCGGTGGGCGAGATCCTGACGGTCGTCTGGTAGGTCCCCTCGACCAGCGCAGGGGTCTGGACGGCGGGCACTCCATTGACCGACCGGCTGGAGGCCAGCGCGTTCGACAGGATCGTCAGGTTGTTGCCGGCCCGGGCGTAGGCCAGGCCGGAGATGGTCAGTCTCTGACCCGGCTTCACAGTGAGATCGCTGAAGCCCATCGTGAACGGCGCGCTCTTGGCCTGCACGGCTGCGGGGGTCATCGGTGCGCCGCCCGAGGTCGCGGCCAGCGCCGGCGAGGCGACGCCCAGGGCGGTGGCGGCAACGGCTCCGAGCCCGGCGAGCTTGACGGGCGAGATGCGGTGAAGGGACTTGGTCGACATGGGGATCTCCTTGGTGTCAGTGGCCTGTGTGGCGGCCGGTTCTTGGTGATCACCACGGTCTCAGCCCGCGGCCGCTACGACGTTCGTAGTCGGCTACGACACTGTGCGGTCCCGGCTACGACGGTGCCAGCGCCGGCGCAGGGTTCCGATCCCCGACGGCACCAGGCTGAACGCGACCAGAAAGAGCACGACGACCGCCCCCACCGCGAGCGCTGCGGGCCCCGGCGCGACGATCAGCGCGATCAGCGCGAGCGCGACCGCGCACACCAGTTCGACACCCACCGCGGAGAGCTTCACAGCGGCAGCCTCCGCCACGCCGCGCGCGGCAGCGCGCGCAGGATGGCGAACAGGTAGCGCAACCCGCCGGGCGCCCAGATCGTGTCGCGCCCTCGAGCCAGCCCCGCGACCGTCACTTCGGCGACCGCCGCGGGCACCGTCGCGAGCGGCGGGCGAGGCAGCCCGGCCGTCATGCGACCGGTGACGAACCCCGGCCTGACCACGACGGTACGCACGCCGCGCTCTCGCGCCCCATCCCCGAGGCCGGCCGCCAACGCATCGAGCCCCGCCTTGGCGGCACCGTAGAACGGATTGCTCGCCCGCACCCGGACGCCGGCGACCGACGAGAGCACGACGAGGGTCCCCTCCGACTGCTCGGACAGCGCACGGAGCGCGAGCTGCACCAGACCGCCGGCGACCACGAAGTTCACGCGCATCACCTCGGCCGCGTGGGCGGGGTCGGCATCGATGCCCTCCTGCCCGCCGAGCAGTCCGACGGCGAGCACGATCAGGTCGATCCCGCCGAGCGCCTCGGCCGCCCGTCGCACCGCGGTCTCCTGCTCTCCGGGGGCGTCCAGCGCGCCGCAGATCACGGTCGCGTCGACCTGGGCACCCGCGCGCAGCTCGGCCGCGGCCCGGGACAACGCGTCGGCGTCTCGGCCGACCAAAGCCGCCGCGACCGGGCGGTCGGCCGCCAGCCGGCGCACGAGCGCCAGGCCGATCTCCGAGCTGCCGCCGAGCAGCACGACGCGCTGCGGGGCCGCGTTCACGGCCCCACCAGGCCGGTCCGACGGGCGAGGTCGGACTGCCAGCGCCGCTCGGGGTCCACCCGATCCCGCACGGCTCTCCATGCCGGTAGCCGGGGATACATCGCCGCGACTGTCTCGGCATCCAGACGTGCGTCCTTGGCCAGATAGACGCGACCCCCGGCCTCGGCGACGATGGCGTCCAGCTCGGCGAGCAGCTCCAACAGGCCCGCCGCCCGGCGTGGCATGTCAAGCGCCAGCGTCCAGCCTTCGAGCGGGAACGAAAGCGGCGACGAGCTCTCAGGACCGAAGTCCTTCAGGACCGCCAGATAACAGGGAGGCTTCGCCGCGCGCAATCGCTGGAGGACGAGCTCGAGCACGGTCTCGCGTCCGCGCGGGATGACGCACTGGTACTGGAGCAGGCCCGCGGGCCCGTAGAGGCGCGGCCAGGCCTCCAACGCGTCGAGCGGAAACATATGCGCGCCGTAGCGCTCCCGGCGCCCGCGCGCGGACCGGGGTGTCCCGGCGAACCGGCGGGCGTTGAACGCGCGCACAGCCTCGGGCCGCAACGCCCCCGACGGCCACCAGGTCGGCACCCTGGCCTTGGAGCCGACGGTGACGCCGGCCGGGGCGCGCGAGCCGCCATCGGCGGCGACGACCGTCGCCCGGGTCACCACTCCGCGGACCAATCGCCGGCTGAGCAGATCCAGCCACGCTACCCGGTGCGGACCGCCGTCGGGATCGTCGAGCAGCGCGAGCGCGCCCTCCAGGTCGTCGGCTCGATCGACGCTCACGCGCAGCTCGGCGTTCACGGGTGCGCGCACGAGCTCGATCTCCGCCCAGGTCACCACCCCGGTGAGGCCCATGCCGCCGATCGTCGCCTCCAGCAGCTCCCGCCCGTCCTCGCGGCTGAGCTGGAGCGACTCGCCGGCGGCGGTGACGAGACCCAGCGATCGCACGTGGCTCCCGAACGTGCCCACCGCCGCGTGGTTCTTGCCGTGGATGTCGGAGGCGATTGCGCCGCCGACGGTGACGTGCTGGGTTCCGGGGACGACGGGGAGCAGCCAGCCGGCGGGGGAGAGCTCCTCCAGCAGCTGACCGAGCGTCGCCCCGGCGCCCGCCCGAACCGTGCCCTGGGCCTCGTCGAGCTCGATCTGCCGGCAGGAGCGCAGGTCGAGGACGAGCCCGCCGTCGCGCTGCGCCGCGTCGCCGTAGCTGCGTCCCATCCCGCGACAGATGAGCGGACGCTCGGTCTGGGAGAGCACCGCCGCCAGTTGCAGCTCGTCGCCGATCGCCACGACGTCCGCTTGAACCCCCGGGCCGCCGCCCCATCCGCGCAGACGTGCGGACGTCGCGCCGGGGGGTGGACCGGTGACGGCCGCGGGGCGAGGCTCAGAGGCTTGCATCGACGCTCAGCCCGAACAGCACGATCCAGAACGCAACACCCAGGGCGAGCCGGCGGTCGGTGAAGACGAGCTGCTCGGGCGTCTCGGCGGCACCGCGCGCGGCGAGCCACCCGTAGCGAGCGAGCGAGGCGGCGAACGGCACGAAGGTGAACGCCCGCCAGGGAAGGTCGCCGCGGTTGGGGCCTGACAGCACCCAGGCGGCGTAGGCGCAGATCGCACCGAGGCCGCTCAGCACGAGCACCGTCCGCAGGCCCCGTGGCGAGTAGCGGTGCAGCACCCGGCGCATCGACTCGCCGAATGCGAGTGCGCGCACCAACTCGCCGAGCCGTTTGCCGGTAGCGGCGAACACGGCCGCAAAGCTGACCACGAGCAGGAACCACACCGACAGCGGTGTCGGCCCGGCCGCTCCTCCGGCGAGCGCGCGCAGGACGAAGCCTCCGGCGAGTGCCACGAGCTCGATCACCGGCAGGCCGCGCCACACCATCGTGTAGCTCACGGTGAGCAGGATGTATCCGGCTCCCGCCGCGAGCAGCCAGGGGGAGATCGCCAGACAGACCGCAAGTCCGGCGCTCAGCCACAGCAGGCCCGCGATCGTCGCACCGCGCGGGCTGACCTCGCAAGCGGCGACGGGGCGCAGTCGCTTGCGAGGGTGACCGCGGTCCTCGCGATGGTCGCGGACGTCGTTGAGCGCATAGATGCCGGCCGAGATCAGGCAGAACGCGGCTCCCGCGGCGAGGACCCGGCCGACGACGTCATCGCGCCCGAGCGCGCCGGCGGCGCCCGCTGCCGCTATCACGAGCAGGTTCTTCATCCACTGGCGCGGACGGGCGAGCGCGACCACCCCCCGGATCCGGCCGCGCCGGGGACTCGGGACCAACGCGGGATGGGGAGGGGCTGCGGTGATCGACGCGTTGGCCTCGGACATCGCCGGGTGACCGTATGGACGGGTGATCAACCAGGCCTGACGGCGCCGTGAGGGCTCTCTCATCGACCTTTTATCCCGTTGCATCGCCTGTGAGCAACCGTGTGAGAGAAATGGCAACCCGCACCCGCACACGGCGGCGCGTCCGTCCCCGCCGCGTGATCGCGCTGGCCGCCTGCCTGTCGCTCATCCCGGTGCTGATCTCCTACGGGTCGATGCTGACGGGCCGCTCGAACTCAAGCCTCGGAGTACGCACCGTCGAGTGGCTGCGCGCCAATGGCGCCCGGACTCTGGTGGATCGCGTGGAGACGCTCTACTACACGCTCAGCGCTCCGTCGAAGGGCGGGCCGGCGCTGCACGCGCTGCCACATCAGGCCGGGCTCGGCTCCGGGGGGGCGGCGGCGGGGGTCCACCGAAGTCGCGTGATCGTTCGGCCTGCGCCGATCGCTCCGGTGATCCATCCCGCGTTGCCGGGCGAGGGGCGCTGGCACCGGACGTTCACGGACGGCGGCCGCCAGCCGCCGCTGCTGATCACGAGCTTCCGTCCGGAACCCGCGTACCCGCGTATCGTCGCCGGCGTCGCATGGATCGATCAGGCGCGCACGTCGATCTGGTTGTACCCGGGGATCCAGGAGCCGGCGGTCACGATGTCCTCACGCGGCCCTGAGGAGGTTCCCGCCGACAAGCGCAGCCACCTGCTGGCGACGTTCAACTCGGCCTTCAAGCTCGCCGACTCGGGGGGCGGGTTCGCCAGCGGCGGTCACACGTACGCGACGATGAAGAACGGGATGGCGACGGTGCTGCGCTACCGCGACGGACGCGTCGGGATCGTCGACTGGGAGGGCGGAGCGAGCGTCGGCCAGAACGTCGTGTACGCCCGTCAGAACCTGGGTCTGATCGTCAACCACGGCCGGCTCAACCCCAACCTCTCCAACGGTCCCGAATGGGGAGCGACGCTCGGCAACTCCGTGATGGTATGGCGCTCTGGGATCGGCATCGACCGCCACGGAAACCTCCTGTACGCCGCCGCGGACTACCTCACGGTTCAGTCCCTGGCCGAGATCCTCAAGCGCGCCGGCGCGGTCCGGGCGATGCAGATGGACATCAACGCGTATTGGCCGAGCTTCATCACCTACCGCTCTGCGGGCGCGCACGACCCAGCCAACCTGCTGCCCGACATGCAGCGCTCGCCCTACCGCTACCTCACGCCCGACGACCGTGACTTCTTCGCGGTCTATCTGAAGTGAGGAGGCGGTCGGCTAGGCGGTCAGCAGCGCGAGCACCGTCTCCACGGCTCGCGCTCCCGACGTCGCTGCGCCGTTCATCGTCGCCGCCCGCTCTCCGGCGGTGTGCTCACCGGCCAGGACCACTGAGCCCCAGGGCCGCGTCCAGGCGGCGTCGTCGTCGGCGGTGGTTCCGACCCCCGGCACGCTGTAGGAGCCACGGGTCCACGGCTCGTCCGCCCAGCGGGTGAACAGCGGCTCCTGGCCCGGTGCAGGCGTGACATCGGGCCGCAGCGCGAGCGCGCCGTCGGCGGAGATCGCCTGGGCGGCGGTGCTGCCCCCGGCGAAACAGGAGAGTGCGGGCGCGGCGAGGGTCTGCTCGGCGGTGGCCTGCGAGGTCCAGCACCACCAGTTCGCGTCTGGGGAGGCCATGGCGCCCGGCGTCGGGGGCTGCGACAGCGCGATGTGCAGCTTGGCCGCGTCGCCGAACGGAGTCCTGCTCACGGCCGCGCGAACCGCATCGGGCAGCCCCGGCTCGACCGTCAGCTCGAGCAGGAGGGGCAGCGGGACCGCGATGATAACCGCGGTCGCGTGGCGCTCGGCGCCGTCGGCGCACACGACCGTCGCGCGCCCGCCGGCGTGACGTACCGCCACGATCGGAGTGCGCAAGTGGACTCGGTCACCGAGGCGTCGCGCGAGCTCGAGCGCGACGGATTGATTGCCGCCTCGCACCCGGACGGCGGGGTCGTAGCGGTGAGCAGGATCGGCGAACAGGCGGCGAGCACTGGCGTCGGCGAGCGGTGCCGAGAGCGACGTCTCGATCCGGGACAGCGCCATCGCCTCGACCGCCGACGGGTCGGTGAGAACCGTCGACGCCGGCGCGTCGTCATCGAGCGCCGCGGTGCGCTGCGCGATGACGCAGCTGAATGCATCGAGCTCCGCATCTGTCGGCGCGGCGTGTCCCGGGAGCGGCCGGCGGTCGAATGAGAAGCCGTGAGGCACGAGCTCGAGCCCCAGATCGGCGGCCAGGCCGCGCAGCACGGTGTCGTCGGGCGCGATGAACTCCCCGCCGCGCTCGACCACGGTGCCGTTGGCCAGCTCATGCGACCAGGTGCGGCCGCCGACGCGGTCGCGTGCCTCCAGGACGGTGACGTCGACGCCGGTCTGGTGCAGCCGCCATGCGGCATGGAGGCCGGCGAGCCCGGCGCCGACGACGAGAACCGAGGGCATGGCTACGGACTCTCCAGATCCCTGAGGCGGCGTGCAAGCGACAGACCGTCGCCTCCTGACGCCGCGGGTTGTCGTTTCGGCTATCGCGTTGGGGCTCGGCGCCGCAGCGGATGCTCAGGTCCGGCGGCCGGGTTCGGCCATGCCCAGACGTCGCGCGGTCCGAGCCGCGCGCCGCAGCGGTCACAGCAGAGGTGGGTGTCGAGACTGCCCCCGCAGTCACGATGCTCGAGCGTCACCGGTGGCCCGTCAGGCCACGCCAGATGACGGTCGCCCCACTGCATCAGGCCGATGATCACCGGCCACAGATCGAGGCCCCGCTCGGTCAAGCGGTACTCGTAGCGCGGAGGATGCTCGCGGTATGCCCGGCGGTCGATCAGCCCGGCGTCGGCGAGTCGCTCGAGCCGGTCCTGGAGGACGTTGCGGGCGACTCCGAGATCGCGCTGGAGATGATCGAAGCGATGTACGCCCATCATCAGTTCGCGGATCACGAGCAGCGTCCATCGCTCCCCGACAAGCCCGAGCGTGCCGGCAACGCTGCATTCCTGGCCGACATATCCGCGGTGCAGCGGCATGGCGAGAGTGTACGTGAGTGAGTTGCATGGAGCAACTGACTGCGGTAACGTACCGCGCCGTGGCCACCACCGCTGACGACCGGTCCCTGGAGCGCTCGCGGACGTTCACCTGGGCCGACCCCTCGTCCATCGCCGCCCTCGGGCGGGACATGGCCGGAATCGACCTGATGCAAGCGATGATCGACCGCCGGCTGCCCAAGCCGCCGATCGCCGACCTGATCGATGCCGACCTCGTCGCGGTCGAGGAGGGCATGGCCACGTTCGCGCTGGAGCCGGCCGAGTGGATGTACAACCCGCTCGGATCGGTCCACGGAGGGATCGCCGCGACGTTGCTCGATTCGTGCATGGGCTGTGCGGTTCACACCCTGCTGCCGGCCGGCGTCGGCTACACGACGACCGATCTGCAGGTTCGATTCGTGCGTGGCATGAGCGACACGACCGGCAGGGTGCTGGCGACCGGACGGGTGATCCATCCCGGTCGCCGGGTGATGACCGTCGAGGCGACGATGACCGCCGAGGACGGCGGCCGGCTGATCGCCCATGGGACAAGCGCATGCATCATCCTGCGCTGAGTCCGAGATGACACGGATCTTCTACATGCCCCGGACGCGCTCGTCACGCGTCCTGTGGGCGCTGCACGAGGTCGGCGCCCAGTTCGACTCAACGCGCATCGCGGGGGAGGAGCGCCGCTCCCCCGAGCTCGAGGCCACCCTGTACCGCTTCATGCGCGAGCCGCCGGAGGCTGGGCAGGACAGCTCGGACTTCCGGCGCTTCACCGACGCCGCCACTGCCTTCGCGGATGCGCTCGGCGGCGGGCCGTGGATCCTCGGGGCGCAGTTCACGCTCGCCGACATCGTGTGCGTCGGCGTGCTCGGCAGTGCGAACAGCCGCGGGCTGCTCGAGGCGTGGCCGCGCCTCAGTGAGTACGTCGAGCGGGGCGAGGGGCGGCCCGCACACCAAGCCGCGGTCGCGTTCGGCGAGTAGCTGCGCGGCTGGGCGGCCGGTCGGGCCGGCCGCCTGGTAGGCGCTTGTAGGCCTACGCCCGCGCCTGTACCGTCCCGGCGAACTGCTCCCGCAATCCCGGGTAGATGAGGTTCTGGTCGTCGGGGAGTGCCCCCTTCACGGTCCGGGCGAGATCGTCGACGAGCGCTTCGGGCTGGCCTGCGGCAAGCGCGTCCAGCGCCGAGATCGCCACCGCCTCCGGTGCGACCTTGTCGCCTTCCAGTCCGTTGGTCAGGTCGGTGTCGACGTACCCCACGTGCACACCGACGACCTCAGTCCCCTGCCCGGCGAGCTCGATGCGGGCGGCGTTGCTGTATGACCAGCCGGCCGACTTCGAGGCCGAGTACGTCGTCAGGTGCGGCATCGCGACCCACGAGACGACCGACAGGAGGTTCAGGAACGCGCCGCCGCCGTTGGCCTTCAGCACGGGGGCGAACGCCTGAGTCATCGAGATGAGGCCGAGGTAGTTGGTCTCAAGCTCGCCGCGTGCGACGTCGAGCGAGGCGGTGAGGGGCGTCGACGGCACGCCGATCCCCGCGTTGTTGACGACGAGGTCGACGTCAGCGGCCGTTCGCGCCGCCGCGGCGACCTGGGCGGGGTCGGTGATATCCAGCGCGATCGGGATGAGACCGGGGTCGGTGATCGATCCCGGATCCCTGACGCCGGCGTAGATCTTCGCGGCGCCGCGGGCGCGCAGTTCCGCGACGATCGCCTTGCCGATGCCGCGGTTTGCGCCGGTGACCAGCGCGACTGATCCCTCGATGTTCATGACTACTCCTGGGAAGAGGTTTGGATGACGCTCATCTTCTATATCAGATGATGCGTATCATCTAAGACATGAGACAGTCGCAAGAGGAAAAGAGCCGCAGTCACGAGCGAATCGTCGAGGCGGCGGCGCGGCGCATCCGCGAGGCCGGGACCGACGGGCCCGGCGTGGCCGAGATCATGGCCGCAGCCGGCATGACCCATGGCGGGTTCTACAAGCACTTCGGCTCACGCGACGAGCTGGTCGCAGAGGCGGCGGAGCGCGCGTGCGCCGACGGCTCCGCCCGCGTCGCCAAGGCGATCGAGCACGCTGCCGATCCGCTCGCCGCGTTCATCACCACCTACCTCTCGGCCGAGCACCGCGACGACCCGGGCACGGGCTGCGCGGTCGCTGCACTGGGCGGCGACGTCGCCCGCCCCGGCAACGCGGCGCGTGGCGCCTACACCGAACAGGTCCGCCGCTACGTCGACCGCCTGCAGGAGCTGCTCCCCGAGGAGGGCACACCCGCCGAGCGCCGCGACCGGGCGCTGGCCACGATGAGCAGCCTGGTCGGCGCCATGATCATCTCCCGCGCCGTCGACGATCCATCGCTGGCCGACGAGGTGCTCGTGGCGTCCCGGGACGCGCTGCTTGCCGCGGCCGGCTGAGGGAGCGACCGGCTGAGCTGGCGCGACCGGGGCGGGGCGGTGACGATCGCCCGCGCGCCGCGTCCGCGGGCGTGCGGGCGCGACATTCTTCGGCACGCGGGTGTTATGTCGCACGCCGCCATCGCGCGACGCTCGCGTGCGCGATCGCGTCCGGCGGGTCAGGGATGCGACGGTGAGTCGCTGAGGGTGAGACGCATCTCGTGCTGTCGCACGACCAGCTCTCCACCGAGGCTCACCATCGCCCGAGATGCAGGCTCGTCCACGGGGAAGTTCCCCAGAGTCAGCGCTCCTGCGGTCGCCGCCGAGCGCAACAGAGTCGCTGCGGCCGCGTCGCTGAGAGCCGTGAGCTGCAGGATCCTCACCGACCCGTCCGCGACCGAGTAGATGGCGGCCCCGGTCAGCTCGCCGCCCTGCTCGGCGACGATTGCGCGCAGCTCCTCGCCGTCGCGCTCGAGCTTGGTGAGCACGGGGTCGACGCGCTGCCACGGTTCGGGGCTCGCTCGATGGGCGGCGATCCATGACCGCGCCCGGCTGAGCTGCACCGCGGTCGCCTCGTCGGGACCGGGACGCTCGGGCAGGCGCCAGACCAACAGGTCACGGACCGTCTCGAAGCCGAGCTGCTCGTAGAGCGCCAGCGCCGGCCGGTTGGCATCGATCACCTCGAGCCACGCGGAGGAGCACCCCCGGGCGCGGGCCATGTCCAGCGCCGCCTGCATCACGCGTCGCGCCTGTCCGGAGCGCCGGGCCGCGGGAACGGTCCCCATGCCGCCGATCCAGGCGTCCGAGTTCCGGATCGCGACCAGCGCGAACGCGACCGGGTCGCCGTCGACCAGCACCGGTGACGCCGCGAGATCGATGTCGTTGCGCTCCACATGGACCGCGAACGCCGCATCGTCGAGGTGCATCGGGACCAGGTAGCCGGAGAAGCCGTCGTTGAACAGCTCGCGCATCGCCGTGCCCTCGAGCGTGTCCGCGGTGATGACCTCGGTGCTCATGCGCGATCCTGGCCTGTTGGGTCGATCAGCATCATCCGAAGGTACTCACTCGCCGAGCTCGCCCGTTTACCGCGACCGAGCGTCGCGGGCCAGCCGCCAGGACGCCACACTCACCCCCACCACAAGCACGCCGACCGTCCAGGCGAGTGCGATCAGCGCCTCGTGGCCGGTGCTCGCGCCAGTGTCGGTGTGGCCCATCCAGAGCCCTCGCATCGTCTCGATGATCGGCGTGAACGGTTGGTGGGAGGCGAACGCCCGCAGGACCGCCGGCATCGTGTCGGCCTTCACGAACGCGGTGCTCGCATACGGAAGGAACATGAGCAGCAACATGAACGAGCTGGCCGCCTCCGGCCCGCGGGCCAGAAGCCCGACGGCCGCGGCCAGCCAGGACATCGCGAAGATGAGCAGGACGATCATCGCGGCCGCGCCCAGCCAGTCCAGCGGCGATCCGGCGGGGCGCCAGCCGACCGCCAGGCCCGCGGCGATGACGATCGCGGTGGCAACCAGGTTGCGTAGGAGGCTGGCGGTGACCTGACCGAGCAGCATCGTGGGCCCTGCGATCGGCAGCGACCGAAAGCGCTCGACGATGCCGCTTGACATGTCGGTCGCCACGGCCACGGCCGTGGTCCCCGCACCGAAGCCGGCGCACAGGACGATCAATCCGGGCACGACATAGTTCACATAGGCACCGCCATGCGAGATCGCGCCGCCGAAGACGTAAACGAAGAGCAGGAGCAGGATGACCGGCAGGACGAGCGCGGTGAAGAACGCCTCGGGGTCTCGCAGCGAGCGGCGCAGACACCGTCCGACCATGACCTGAGAGTCGCTGAGCAGGTGATTCATCGGTTGACCTCCAGGGTTGACGCGCGTGAGGGCGCGCCGGTCAGTGACAGGAAGACGTCGTCGAGGCTCGGTCCGTCGATCGCCACCCGCTCCGCGGAGGCGCCGGTCTGCTCGAGGCGGGACAGCAACCCGTGCACGTCAGCCGCGGTGCCGCTGGTGAGCAGTTCCAGCCACAGCGACTGTGGGTCCGCCAGCACGGGCTCCAGCACGTCGCACGCGGCCTGATAGGACACCCGGTCTTCGTACTGGAGGCGGACCCGCACCCCGCCGCCGAGCCGCGCCTTGAGCTCGTCGGGAGTGCCCCGGGCGACGATTTTTCCGGCGTCCAGGACGGCGACCTGGTCGGCCAGCCGGTCGGCCTCATCCAGGTACTGGGTGGTCAACAGCACGGTCACGCCGTCATCGACCAGGCGCCCGATGGACGCCCAGAGACTCTCGCGGCTGCGGGGATCAAGTCCGGTCGTCGGCTCATCCAGGAAGAGGAGCTCCGGTCGCTCGATCATGCTGATCGCCAGGTCGAGCCGGCGCTTCATGCCGCCGGAATACGTGCCGACGCGTCGGTCGCCGGCGTCGACGAGGTCGAACTCCGCCAGCAGCTGTTCGGTTCGCGCCCGCGCGCGGGCGCGAGTGAGGTGGAGCAGACGCCCCATCATCTCGAGGTTCTCACGCCCGGTGAGCACGTCGTCGAGGGCGACGAACTGGCCGGTGAGGCTCACCCGCCGCTTGACCGCGGCGGGGTCGGCGAGCAGGTCATGGCCCGCCACGGTCGCGGTGCCTGAGTCGGGGCGGCTGAGCGTGGCGAGGATCCGGACCATCGTGGTCTTGCCCGCGCCGTTGGGGCCGAGCAATGCCAAGACCGATCCGGTCTCGATGTCCAGGTCGACGCCGTCCACTGCGGTCCGTCCGTTGAACGATTTGGTGATTGCGCGTGCAGAAACTGTATATGCCATACACAGAACTGTATAGGGGCTATACAGTAGTGTCAAGTGATGCCCTCCGACGAGCCCACACCCGCGCTTCCGCCCGGCCTCGATCTGCTCTGGGGGCGGCGCAACAAGGCGCGTCGGGGGCCTCGGGCGGGGCTGTCGATCGACGCGATCGTGCGGGCGGCCACGAAGGTGGCCGACGCGGAAGGACTGGAGGCGGTGTCCATGGGGCGCGTGGCCAAGGAGCTGGGCTTCACCCCGATGTCGCTCTATCGGCATCTCGGTGGCAAGGAGGAGCTCCTGCAGCTGATGTGGAACGCCAGCGCGGAGGGTGCCGAGCAGCTCGTTCTGGAGGGGGAGGGCTGGCGCGAGCGATTGGCGCACTGGGCCCTGATCCAGCGCGAGATGCTCGACCGCCACCGCTGGATCACCCAGATGCCGATGGCGGCGCCGCCGATGGCGCCCAACTCGCTGCACTTCGTCGAGCGGGGCCTGGAGGCGCTCGATCCCACTCCGCTGGCCGACGAGGACAAACTGAAGATCATCGGCCTGATCAGCTCATACACGCTGAGCGAGGCGCGCATGGCCAACGACGCGGCCCGCGCGTTCGCCGCGGCCCCGGACGGCGACGTCACCACGCCCGCGAGCTTCGAGGCGCTGCTGGGTGAACTCGTCGACGCGGAGACGTTTCCCCGCCTGCACCGGATCGCGATGTCGAGTCGCGCCGCCGGCGTGGCGGATCCGGACGCGGAGGCGGCGTCGTTTCGCTGGGGGCTGGAGCGGATTCTCGACGGCGTGCAGGTCCTGATCAGCGCCGGCGAGTCGGCGTAATCCGCCGCCGCACGCTGCCTCGCGCCGGCGTGATCGCGAAATATCAGGTGCCCCACCCGATGTCATGCGCCCGGCGAGGTGTGAACCTTGCTCGGGTCGTTGATAAAAAGCCAGAGAAGGGGGCGCAGCATGTCGGCATCCAGGTTTTCGTCGCTCAAGACGGACGCGATCGGCCGGGAGGAATGGATATTTGCGGGGGTGGGGTTGCTGCTGGTCATCGACCTGCTCGCCCTGCCGTGGTTCAGCTTCACGTTCGGACCGTTCTCGGCGAGCCTGACCGGCACCGACGCCCCGGACGGCTGGCTGGCGATCCTCGCGGTGCTCGCCGCGATCATGGCCATCGCCGACCTCGGGATCGAGCGACTGTCGCCCGGCACGGCGCTGCCCTCGCTGCGCGGCAGTCGCAGTGAGACGCGCCTGCTCTTCGCGGGACTGGCGGCACTGTTCGTCGCGCTGAAGTTCCTCTTCCACATCCACTTCAGCCTGTTCGGGTTCGGCTTCTACGTGGCGATCGTCCTGGCCGCCGGCTTCGTGTTCCTCGCGCGGCGGTTGCACGCCGCGCACTGATCAGGGCTGTGTCGGTTTCGTTGTGAGGCTCAATGGAACCGACCACCCGGCACCACGTCAGCCGGAATCGGGGTGGTCACCATCCGGTCCGAGCTCGAGCGTGACTCCGAGCTCGTCGCCGAGGCCGGGATCCTCGGCGGCACTCAGCCTGCCGCGGCGCGCCGCGCGAGCTCGCGCGCCCCGGCGCGGTTGGCCGCGGCGACGTCGCTCACGTCGGCGGTGCGCAGCTCGCCTCGGTCGACGATGACGCGGCCGCCGACGAGCAGCAGCTCCAGCGGCGCGGGCGGTCCGAAGACGAGGGCGATCACGGGGTCGGCGATGTCGGCGTGGCCGAGTCCGTCCAGCCGCCACAGGGCGAGGTCGCCGAGCTTGCCGACCTCGAGTGAGCCGATCGCGTCTGACCGCCCGAGGCAGCGCGAGCCGCCGGCCGTCGCCATCCACAGCGCATCGCGCGCGCTCAGCGCCTGCGGGCCAAGGCGGGCGCGCGCCACGAGCAGCGCCTGGTGCAGTTCGACGGCCAGCCCGCCGTGCTCGTTGGAGGCGACGCCGTCGACGCCCAGGCCCACCGACACGCCCGCCGCCAGCAGCTCGGGGATCGGTGCGATGCCGGCACCGAGGCGCGCGTTGGAGCTCGGGCAGTGCGCAACGCCCGTGCCAGTCTCGCCGAACCTGGCGACGTCCGCCTCGGAGAGGTGCACGCAGTGCGCCAGCCACACGTCGTCGCCCAGCCAGCCCAGCGACTCGACGTAGTCGACGGGGCGCATGCCGAACTGCGCCAGGCAGAAGTCCTCCTCGTCGTCGGTCTCCGCGAGATGGGTGTGGAGACGGACGCCGAGCGAACGGGCGAGCTCGGCGCAGTCGCGCATCAGCTCCGTCGTAACCGAGAACGGCGAGCAGGGGGCGAGCGCCACCTGCAGCACGGAGTCAAAGCTGGGGTCGTGGTGGGAGGCGACCGCCGCTTCGCACGCAGCGAGGATCCGGTCGGCGTCCTCCACGACCTCGTCGGGTGGCAGGCCTCCCGACGAGCGCCCAAGGTTCATCGCGCCTCGGGTGGCGCAGAAGCGCAGACCGATTCGGCGCGCCGCGTCGATCTCGGCGGCGAGCAGATCGCCGCCCGACGCCGGGAACACGTAGTGGTGGTCCATCGCCGTCGTGCACCCGGACAGTGCGAGCGCGGCCAGGCCGGCACTGGCGGCGGTGTACTCCAGGTCGGCGTCGATGTGTGCCCACACCGGGTACAGAGCGGTCAGCCACTGAAACAGCGTCCCGTCCGGCGCATAGCCGCGGGTCAGCCACTGGTACAGGTGATGGTGGGTGTTGACGAAGCCGGGCGTGGCCAGGCAGCCGCGGCCGTCGACGTGCTGCGCTCCCTCGGCCGCGGGTGCGGGTCCCTCGCCGACGGCGGTGATCCGCCCATCGCGGATCACCACGTGACCGGTGGCGTACTCGGTCCCGGCGGGGTCGACGGTCGCGATCGCGCAGCCGTCGACGACCACGTCGTCCGCCGACACCACGAGGGTCAGCTACCTCGATACGTGGAGTACGCGAACGGGCTGAGCAGCAGCGGCACGTGATGGTGAGCGGTCCCGTCGACCACGGTGAAGGTGATCGTCACCTCCGGATAGAACGCCGTCACGCCCGCTGCGGCGAAGTACCCGCCGGTATCGAAGAGCAGGCGATGGACCCCGTCGCCGGGATCGCCGAGCTCGCCGATCCGGCCGTCTCCGTTCGTGCGTCCCTCGGCGGTGGTCCGCCACTCACCGTCGACCCGCTCCTGTGCGCGGACGGCGACGCCCTCGGCCGGCCGGCCGGTCGTGGCGTCGAGTACATGCGTCGACAGACTCATCACACCTCCGTGAGCAGCTTGCCCAGTCGCAGCCGATTGATCTTGGCCAGTTCCTCGAGCACGACACCGCGCTCGGTCGGCGGGTCGTTGGAGAGCCGCTCCTGGCAGACGGCAAGCAGCTCAGAGGCGCTGCGTCCGGAGGCGCACACCAGATAGACGTGGCCGAACCGCTCCTCGTAGGCGACGTTGGCCGCGGCGAGCCGGCCGAGCAGATCGTCGCCGGCGCCGGCGACGCCCGACTGCTCGCCCCGCGACCATGCTGCGGAGCGCCCGTCATCTCCGTGCGCCGCCGCGGTCTCGCCGATCCGCGGGTGGCCGGCGAGCGCCTGGGCCAGGTCGTCGGCGTCGAGCTGCGCGGTCGCCCGGTCCGAGGCCGTGAGCAGCGCGGCCTCGGACGGGTACGGCCGCCCGCCCATCATCTGCCCCACCCAGGCGTCGGCCGCGCAGCAGCTGCGCAGCCGGTTGCGCAGCTCGTCGTCGGGGATCTCGTCGAGCCTGCGCGGCCCATCGGCGGCGGCCTCTTGAGTCATCGACTTCGGGGGTCGTGGGTGCCGGCGGTCACCACGGCTCCCTCGCTGACCGCGAGCTGGACGGCGCTCTCACGGCCGCTGTCGGTGCCCCAGTGGTTGAACACGATGTTGAGGACGAAGGCGAAGATCACGGTGGCGGTGATGCTCGAGCCGAAGATGACCTGGAAGTCCTTCGGGAACGCGTCGTAGAAATGCCCATCGAACGCGGGCAGCAACCCGACGGCGAGCGAGATCGCGACGATCAGCAGGTTGTTGTTGTCACGGAAGTCGGCTTTGTGCAAGGTCTGGATGCCAACCGCGGTCACCATCGAGAACATGATCGTGGCTGCGCCCCCGATCACCGGACCGGGCAGGTCGGCGATGATCTGGCCGACCTTCGGGATCAGGCCGAGGATCATCAGCAGCACACCGCAGGCGGTGACCACCCAGCGGCTGCGGATCCCGGTCAGCCCGACCAGACCGACGTTCTCCGCGAACGCGGTGTCCGGGAACGAGTTGGTGAATGAGGCGATGAACGCCGACAGCGCGTCGGTCGCCAGACCGCGGGCGAGGTCGTTGGGGGTGAGGTCGCGGTCGACCATCTCACCGACCGCGAGCATGTCCGCGGTGGACTCGGTGAAGGTGACGAGCATCACGATGCACATCGTGATGATCGGCGCGGCCGCGAACTTGGGATCGCCGAAGCGGAAGATGTGAGGCGCGCCGAACCAGCCGGACTGGCCGAGGTTGCCGAAGTGGGCCTGCCCCATGATCGCGGCGACGATCGTGCCGATCACGATGCTCAGCAGCACCGCGATCTGTGAGACGAATCCGCGGAACACGCGGCTGATCACGATGATCGAGAGGATCACGACCGCGGCGATCACGACGTCTCTGACCGCGGCGACGTTCGCTCCGCCGACCACCTTGGGGGCGATCAGTGAGATGTCGGCTCCGCCGAGTGACAGTCCGATGATGCAGATGACGGTGCCGGCGACCAGCGGGGGGAAGAAGCGGACGATCATCGAGAACGGCTTGGCGAGGATCAGCCCGAGCACGCCGGAGACCATCATCGCCCCGTACACGTAGGGCAGACCGTGCACACCGCCGTACTGGGTGGCGATGATGATCATCGGGTTCAGCACGGTGAACGTCGCGCCGGCGACCACCGGCAACCGCACACCGAAGAGCTTCGAGATCCCCGCCGACTGGATGATCGTGGCCACCCCGGAGACGAGCAGGTCGGCGCTGACCAGCGTGGCGATCTGCGTTGCGCTCAGGCCGATCGCCGGTCCGACGATGAGCGGCACCGCAACGGCGCCCGCGTACATGATGCAGAGGTGCTGCAGCCCGAAGATGAACAGCTTGTGCGCCGGAGGGACGCGGTCCACGGGATGGATGTCCGTGGCCTCAGAGTCTCTCTCCGGCCGCACGGGTGCCTGTGATGACGACATGGTTCTCTCTCCCTATTCTTCCGTCTAGCGGATTTCTTTTTCCACCAGGCAGAGAGAGACCGTAATGGGGGCGTCTGCGGTTGTCAAGCCGCTGCGATCTCGATTAACCCCCGGAGTGGGGGAAAATCGAGATACCCGCGGCCGCGCGCGTGCGGCGGGCCGGCTGCCACGCGGACCGGCCGGCAGACGGCCGAGCGCGCGGGCAGCCCCGCACCGGCCAGCTCGGCCAGCCGGCGCGGCGAGCTCAGACGACCGGTGCGGCGAGCTCGCCGCCGATCCGTTCCGCCGCCTGGCGGAGGATCGGAACGGCGCGATCGATGACGTCGTCGGACATCCGCGTCAGGGGGCCGGACATCGAGAGCGCGACCGGCCGCGGCGCGCCGTCCACCGCGAGCGCGACGCAGCGCACGCCCAGTTCCTGCTCTCCGTCGTCGAGCGCGTACCCGCGCTCGCGCACCCGGGCGAGATCCGCGAACAGCTCGTCCGGAGTCGTCAACGTGTGCTCGGTGCGTCGCGGCATGCCGGTGCGCCCCAGCAGCTCTCGCACCTCGTTCTCGGGCTTGGTGGCGAGGATCGCCTTGCCGACCGCGGTGCCGTGCGGCTTCACCCGGCGCCCGACCTCGGTGAACATCCGCATGAAGTTCTGGGAGGGCTGCAACTGGGCGACGTAGACGATCTCCTCGCCGTCGAGCACCGCGAGGTTGACCGATTCGCCGAGCGACTCCACGACATCGAACATGTAGGGATGGGCGAGCGTCGCCATTCGCTTGGTGCTCGTGTCGACCAGCCGCATCAGCCGCGGGCCGAGCGAGTACTGGCGCGAGGGCTCCTGTCGGACATAGCCGAGGCTCACCAGCGTCCGGACCAGGCGATGGATCGTCGCCGGCGGTAGCTGTGCGTTGGTGGCGAGCTGTGAGAGGCCGATCTCGCCGCCGGCATCCGCCATCGCCTCGAGGATCGCGAATGCCCGGCTGAGCGACTGGACGCCACCGCTGGAACGGGACTCGACGGAGCCATTGGTTGCCATCTGAGCCCTCCGTGCGCTCGGAGGCGCGCTCGACCACTTGCCCGCTGAACGATATCAGAGTTCCGCATGGTGGTAAGCGAGCGTGTCGTCCTTGACCCGCGCGCCATCGACCCAGACCGTGGCGACATCCGTCGTGACGCCGAGCGCGAACGCGCGGGCGAGCGCCTGCTCAGGGTCGCCGGCGTACCGCAGGCCGACGTCGAGCGGGCTCTCGGGCGCGGGCCGCAGCCACACCGCATCGAACCGCTTTCCGACCGAGAGATCCCCGACCTCGTCGCGCAGACCGAGCGCCGATGCGCCCGCCGCGGTCGCCAGGTGGAGCAGGTGAGCGGCGGTCAGCGGGACGCCGCGGGCGCCGCGCAGGTGCTGCATGAAGTACGCCTGCAGCCCCTCCTTGAACATCGAGTACCCCGTGCCGCCGCCGACGTCGGTCCCCAGAGCCACGCGGACGCCCTGGGCGAGGTGGCGGTCGAGCGGGAACATGCCGCTGCCCAGCGACGCGTTGCTCGTCGGGCAGTGCGCGACTGCGGCGCCGCGAGTCGCCAGACAGTCGAGCTCGCCGTCGGTGGGGTGCACGTTGTGCGCGAGCACGGTCCGCGGCCCGATCAGGTCGTGACGGTGATAGCTCTCGACGTAGTTGCACCCGAAGAGATCCTCGACCGTGGCGATCTCGGCCGGGTTCTCGTTGACGTGCGAGGTCAACCAGCTGCCGGCGACCGCCGCGTGCAGCGCCGCGCAGGCGGCGAGCATCTCGTCGCTGCAGGACAGCGCGAACCGCGGAGTCACGGCGTAGCGGTTGCGGCCCACACCGTGCCAGCGGCTCGCCAGGGCGAGTCCCTCGTCGTACGCCCGCTGCGCGGTCGTATGCAGCTCCGGGCGCAGCCGCCGATCGCTCACCACCAGGCCGCTGGTCACCCGCAGCCCGCGCTCCGAGGCGGCGCTGAACAACGCGTCGACCGCCGGGGCGAAGTGGGCGCCGAACACCAGCGCTGTGGTGGTGCCCGCGTCGGCGAGCCCTGACACGAACTCGCCGGCGACCTCCTGGGCATAACCGAGGTCGCCCATCCGCGCCTCCTCGGGCAGCGCACACTGATCGAGCCAGTCGAGCAGGGGCATGCCGAGCCCGCCGATGATGCGCGCCTGCGGGAAGTGCACGTGCGCGTCGACGAATCCTGGGAGCAGCAGCCCGCCGGCGAGCTCGCACACGTCGGCCGACGGGTGGCGGGCGCGGACCTCGCCGAACGGGCCGCGGTCGGCGATCAGCCCGCCGGGGTCGACCAGGATCCCGGCGTCCTGTTCGGAGCGCAGCGTCCCGCCGAGGAACGGGTCATCGGGCACGTCGAGCACCTGGGCGCGATAGATCGTCATGCGGACTGGGCCTCGCTCTCGCGCTCGAAGGTGCGCAACAGATCGGCGGCGACGCTCACCGCGATCGTCGCCGGTTCCTTGCCGCCGATGTCAGGCAGGCCGATCGGAGTCCGGATCCGTGCGATCGCCGCTTCGTCGTGACCGCCCTCCTGCGCCAACCGGCGCCGGAAGTTCGCCCATTTCCCCGCCGAGCCGATGAGTCCGATCGACGCCAGATCAGCGCGTCGCAGTGCGACGTCGCACAACGCCACGTCCTCGGCATGATCGTGGGTCATGATCAGCACGTGGCTGCCGCTGGGCAGCTCGGAGACCACCGACTCCGGCAGCACCGAGACCCGGTGGACGTGGACCGTGGCCGGGCCGTCGGCCAGCACCGCGAGCCGGCTGGCGGCGAGGATCTCAGGCCGTGTGTCGACCAGGTGCAGCTCCAACTCCTGCCGGGTGAGGATCCGCGCCAGCTCCAGGCCCACGTGCCCGACGCCGAAGATCGCCACCGCGGGCACAGGCCGCAACGGCTCGAGCAGGATCGTCACCTTGCCGCCGCAGCACTGTGCGCCGTGCTCGGAGGGCGCGCGCTCGGACAGCTCGCTGGTCATCATCTCCGGGGCGGCATCCGGGTCGCCGAGCTGCGCCCGGGCGCGCTCGATGGCGACCGCCTCGACGTTGCCACCTCCGATCGAGCCCCAGGCGCCGGTGGCGCTCACCACCATCTTTGCCCCCGCCCGGCGCGGTGCGTGACCGCGGACCGTGGCGAGCGTGACCAGGACGGCCGGCTCGCGAGCGGCGCGCAGGCGCACGACCGCGTCGAGCCAGGCCCCATCAGGCATGCACTGCATGCTGCAACCGCTCGGATGACTTCTGCATCGGCTTCGCGTCCGGGTCACGCACCGGCGGCTCGCGGCCCGGGAAGCCCTCGGTCACCTCGCTGCCCTCCTGGCCGCGTGCGCTCTGGATCGCCCAGAAGACCGCCTCGGGCGTGGCCGGGCTGGCCAGGTGCACGCTCGTGCCGGCCGGCCCGAACGCCGCGGCGGCTTGGCGAAGCGCCTCGCGCACCGAGAACGCGAGCATCAGCGGAGGCTCGCCGACCGCCTTGGAGCCGTACACCGCGCCCGCCTCGGTGGCGTCGCGCAGCAGGGTCACGTTGAACGCCTCGGGCATCTCGGAGAAGCTCGGCAGCTTGTACGTGCTCGCGGCCTGGGTGAGGAGGCGGCCGCGGTTGGGCCCGTCGCTGGTGTCCCAGCGCTCATCCTCGAGCGTCAGCCACCCGGCGCCCTGGACGAAGCCGCCCTCGATCTGGCCGAGGTCGATCAGCGGCGAGAGGCTGTCGCCGACGTCGTGGACGATGTCGACGCGGCGGGTGCGGTAGCTGCCGGTGAACCCGTCGACCTCGACCTCGGTGGCCGCCGCCCCGTAGGCGAAGTACTTGAACGGGGTGCCCTGCATCGCCGTCGAGTCCCAGTGCAGTCCTTCGGTGCGGTAGAAGCCCGACGCCGAGAGCTGGACGCGCTGGAAGTACGCGGTGTGCACGAGCTCCTCCCACTCGAGGCCGCCGTGGACGCCGGCGGTCAGCGGCCGGGCGACGCCGTCGACGATCCGGATGTCATGCGGGTGGACTCCGAGCATCCCGCCCGCGACGGTCAGCAGCCGATCGCGGATCTGCTCGCAGGCGTTCTTGACCGCGCCGCCGTTGAGGTCCGCGCCCGAGCTGGCCGCGGTCGCCGAGGTGTTCGGCACCTTGTCGGTGCGGGTCGGCGCCAGACGGACCCGCTCCAAACCCACCCCGAGCGTGGTCGCGGCAACCTGCAGCATCTTGGTGTGCAACCCCTGGCCCATCTCGGTGCCGCCGTGGTTGATCAGCACCGACCCGTCCTTGTAGATGAGCACCAGCGCGCCGGCCTGGTTGAACGCGGTCAGGTTGAACGAGATCCCGAACTTCACCGGCGTGAGCGCGAGCCCGCGCTTGACGTGCTCATGCGACGCGTTGAAGCGCTCCACCTCGGCCAGGCGCGACGGGACGTCGCCGCCGGCGACCGTCTGCTCCCAGACGGCCTGCAGACGCTCGGGGTGGCGGACCGGCTGCCCGTAGGGCGTGCTCTGGCCGGCGCGATAGAAGTTGCGCTCACGCACCTGCATCGGGTCGAGCCCGAGCAGCGGCGCGCAGCGGCCGAGGATGTCCTCCAGCACCAGCATCCCCTGCGGCCCTCCGAAGCCCCGGAAGGCCGTGTTCGATGTCTTGTGGGTCTTGGCGATTCGTCCGTAGAACCGCGCGTGGGGGATCCAGTACGCGTTGTCCACGTGACACAGCGCCCGCGCCAGCACGGGCTCGGACAGATCCAGGCTCCAGCCACCGTCGGCGGTGAGCGTCGCCTCCAGCGCGACCAGATGTCCGTCGGAATCGAACCCGACCCGCCAGTCGGAGTGGAAGCCGTGGCGCTTGCCCGACATCGTCAGGTCCTGTGTGCGATTGAGCCGCAGGCGCACCGGTCGGCCGGTGAGGATGGCGCCGAGCGCGGCGATGGCGGCAAAGCCGTGGGGCTGCATCTCCTTGCCGCCGAAGCCGCCGCCCATTCGCAGGCACTGAACCGTGATCTCCGAGTTGCGCCGGCCCAGCACGTGGGCGACGATCTCCTGGGTCTCGGACGGGTGCTGCGTGCTCGACTGGATGAACACCTGTCCCGCCTCGTCGACGTGAGCGAGCGCGGCGTGCGTCTCCAGGTAGAAGTGCTCCTGGCCGGAGAATTCGAACTCGCCGCTGAACACCCGGTCGGCGCTCGCCAGCGCTGTGTCGACGTCACCACGTGTCACCTGCGGCTGAGCGCCCTGGAAGCTGCCGGCGGCGATGGCCTCGGCGATCGTCACGTGGGACGGCAGCGGGTCGGCGTCGACCTCCACCGCGGCGGCGCCGAGCCGCGCGGCCTCGAGCGTCTCGCCCAGGACCCAGCAGACGGCGTGACCGTGGAACATGATCTCCGAGGGGAACAGCGGCTCATCGTGCTTGACCCCGGCATCGTTGACCCCGGGCACGTCCGCCGCGGTGAGCACCCGCACCACGCCTGGGACGTCGAGCGCCGGCGCCGTTTCCATGCGCGTCACGCGCGCGTGCGCGTAGGAGGTCTGCACCGGGTAGGCGTGGAGTACGTCCTTGGTGCGGTGGACGAGATCGTCGGTGTAGAGCGCGGCGCCGGTCACGTGCAGGACGGCGCTCTCGTGCGGGACCGCGATCCCGACCGCCGGGTTCTCGGGCCGGGTGGCAAGTTCACTCATCGATCTCCCCGTTCGTTGCATCGGCGCCGCTCATGCCGGGGCTCCCGTCACGGCGATCCCCGGGTTCTCGGCGTGCAGCTTGAGCAGGCTCGTGCGCAACATCGCGGCGCGGTAGCGCGTGCTCGCGCGGTGGTCATCCATCGGCGTGCCCTCGGCGCCGAGGATCTCCGCCGCCGCGGCGACCGTCTCGTGCGACCAGGCGCGGCCGATCAGAGCCGTCTCGGTGGCGCTCGCGCGGACGGGGGTGGCAGCCACGCCGCCGAGTCCGATCCGCGCGCGCTTCACGATGCCCTCCTCGTCATGGTCGATCGCGAACGCGACGGCGACGCTGGAGATGTCGTCAAAGCGGCGCTTGGCGATCTTGTGGAACGCGGTCATCGCGGCGAGCGGCAGCGGGATCCGGACGGCCCGGATCAGCTCGTGGTCCGCCCGCACGCTGGTGCGGTAGCCGGTGAAGTAGTCGGCCAGCTCGACCTCGCGCTCGCCATCGACCCCGGCGAGCACGACGCGCGCCGCGAGCGCCAGCAGCACCGGTGCGCTGTCGCCGATCGGCGAGCCCGTGCCGATGTTGCCGCCCAGCGTGGCGCCGTTGCGGATCAGCCGGGAGGCGAACTGGGGGAAGAGCTCGGCCAGCAGCGGCACGCGGCCGTCCAGTCGGCGCTCGATCTCGGTGAGCGACAGTGCAGCGCCGATCTCGATCGTCTCGCTGTCGATGTTCAGCTCGCGCAGCTCGGGCAGGCGGTCGACGGCGAGCACCGCATCCGGTCGCTTGCCGCGCAGATTGACCTCGACGCCGTGGTCGGTGCAGCCGGCGATCACGGTCGTCTCCGGTTGCTCGCGCAGGATCGCGACCGCCTCGCCGAGCGTCGCCGGCCGGGTGAAGGTCAGCTCGTCCCGGGCCAGACGGGTCGCCACCGGGTCGGGGGCGGGGCGCGCCGAGCGCGCCGCGAGGTCATCGGAGTCCGCCGGTGTCCCGAGCGCGTAGGCGGCGTCTCGGATCGGCCGGTACCCGGTGCAGCGACACAGGTTGCCGCTGAGCGCATGCAGGTCGAACCCGTTCGGTCCATGCTCGGCGTCGGCGTGCTCGTTGGCTGCCGCGCGGTCGGGGCGGTAGTACTCGCCCGCCATGCTGCAGATGAAGCCTGGGGTGCAGTATCCGCACTGTGATCCGCCGCGCACCGCCATCTCGTGCTGGACCGGGTGCAGAGACGCCGCGCTTCCCAGCCCCTCGGCGGTGATCACCTCCTGGCCGTCGAGCGACGCGATCGGCACCAGGCAGGCGTTGATCGCGATCCACTCGGTCGGCGTGCTCACGCCCGGACGGGCGACGAGCACCGAGCAGGCGCCGCACTCACCCTCCGCGCATCCCTCCTTGCAGCCCGTCAGCCCCTGCTCGCGCAGGAAGTCCAGCGCGGTCGTCCACACCGGGACGTCACCCAAGGGCGTGCTGAGCCCGTTGATGATGACCTCGGCCTCGGCAGCAATAACCATCGTCCATCCCATCCTCGCTGTCCGGCTCGACGGCCGCCGTGGGGGGCGGGTGGTTTCCGTGCCAGGGCACTCTCCGAGCCGACGTGGATTGTACAGGTCATCACCGCCCGGCACAAGAAAATCGGAAAACTATTTCTGTCCTGCGGAATATCCGTTCGGAAGCGGTGCGTGGCGGTTGACGTCCTTGTAGAGCAGGTAGCGGAACGGTTCCGGGCCGGCGGCCGTGCACGCCTGCGGGCAGAAGGCACGTAGCCACATGAAGTCTCCGGCCTCCACCTCAAGCCAGTCCTGGTTGAGTAGGTACACCGCCTTGCCCTGCAGCACGTACAGGCCATGCTCCATCACGTGAGTCTCGGCGAACGGGATCGACGCGCCGGGCTGCAGGGTCACGATCGTGACCTGCATGTCGTGTCGCAGGTCGGCGGGGTCGACGAACAGGGTCGTCGCCCAGGCGCCGTCGGTGTCCGGCATCGCGGTCGGCTCGATCGCGCGCTCGTCGGCGATCACGGGGTCAGGCGCGTCGAGCCCTTCGACGCGCTGGTAGCACTTGCGGATCCAGTGGAACGAGGCCGTCAGCCCGGTCCGGTTGCGCAGCGTCCAGATCGCTCCCGGAGGGATGTACGCGTAGCCGCCCGCCGCCAGCTCGTGAGTGGCGCCCTCGATCGTGACCACGATCGTCCCGTCGACGGCGAACAGGACCGCTTCGGCGCCCGGGTCGGTCTCGGGCCGCTCGGAGCCGCCGCCGGGGGCGACCTCGACGATGTACTGCGAGAACGTCTCGGCGAACCCCGACAGGGGCCGCGCCAGCACCCACAGCCGGGTCTCCTCCCAGAACGGCAGCCGGCTGGTCACGATGTCACGCATCGTGCGCCTGCAGATCAGCGCGTAGGACGTGGTGAACCGCGTGCGGTCGGTCGCCAGCTCCGTCTGCCCCGGTAGTCCACCGCGCGGCACGTGGTAACTCGTCACTGTCGCCGTCCCCTCTCAATCAGTCTGCCATGCGCGGCCCCGCCGTCCGGGTCGACCCGTTCACCCCGCAGCCAGGTCTGGCCAACGACGCCCGCCAGCCGCTGCCCAGCGTACGCGGACACAGGATTGCGCTGGTGCAGACGGGCCGGGTCGACGACGAACTCCGCATCCGGGTCGAATACGACCAGGTCGGCGTCGGCACCGACCTCGATCCGGCCCTTGTGGTGCAGCCCGACCCGGTCGGCGGGCGCGCGCGCCATCCAGCGCGCCACATCGCCGAGTCCGTGACCGCGCGCGCGGGCCGCGGTCCAGATCACCGGCAGTCCGAGCTCCAGCGAAGCGATCCCGCCCCAAGCCGCGGCGAAGTCGCCGGTGTCCCGGCGCTTGAGATCGGCGGTGCACGGCGAGTGGTCGGAGACGATCATGTCGATCTCGCCGGCGGCCAGCGCGGTCCACAGCCGCTCGCGGTTGGCCGCGTCCCGGATCGGCGGGGCGCATTTGAGCTGCGTGGCGCCGTCCTCGATCGCCTCGGCGGTGAACGCGAGGTAGTGCGGGCAGGTCTCAACGGTCACGTCGAGCCCCTCGGCGCGCGCGGCCCTTAGTTGCGCGAGGGAGCCGGCGCTTGACAGATGGAGCACCTGGACCCGCGGGCGCGCGGGCCCGATATGGGCGGCGTCGAGGACTCGAGCGATCGCACGATCCTCGGCCGCTGCGGGACGCGACCGCAGATACGTGTCATACGACGGCCCGCCGGGCGCGGGCGCCGCCGCGATCAGGTCGGCGTCCTCGGCGTGGACGATCAGCAGCGCCCCGAGCCGGGCGGTCTCGGCGATCGCCGCTTTGAGACCGAGGGGATCCAGCGGCGGGAACTCCGGGACGCCGGAGTCGACGAGGAAGCACTTGAACCCGAACACGCCCGCCTCGTGGAGCGCCTCCATCTCCGGCACCGAGCCCGGAACCGCACCACCCCAAAACCCGACGTCGACGTGCGCCTGGGGGGCCGCGGCCTCGCGCTTGAGCGCGAGAGCGCCTGCCGACGTCGTCGCCGGAATGCTGTTGAGCGGCATGTCGATGATGGTCGTCACGCCTCCGGCCGCCGCGGAGCGAGTGCCGGTGTCGAACCCCTCCCACTCGGTGCGTCCCGGTTCATTGATGTGAACGTGCGTGTCCACCAGTCCGGGCAGCAGGACCTCCGCGTCGCTCAGCGTGATCGTCTCACGGGCGGCGACGGGTTCCTCCGGCGCCAGGACGGCCGCGATGCGCCCATCGCGGACGGCGACGACGGCCGGCCGCTCGGCGCCGTCGACGATCGCCCGGGCGGTGACGAAGGCCCGGTCGAACTCAGTCATCGGCCAGCCGATCGCTCAGCCGTTCACCGATCCGCCGCAGCAGCGCGGCGGCCTCGTCGAGCGCCTGCTGCGGCGTGTCGGCCTCGTCGAGCAGCGTGTACACGCGTTCGAAGCCGGCAGCGTGCAGCTGCGGCGCGTCGAGCAGGCAGCGACCCGCGACCGCGATCACCGGCACGCCCGCGGCCCGGCCGGCAGCGGCCACCGCCGCGGGCGCCTTGCCGCGGAGCGTCTGCTCGTCCAGCGACCCCTCACCGGTGACGAGCAGGTCCGCGCGCGCGAGCGCGTCGGCGAACCCGAGCTGCTCCAGGATCAGCTGCGCGCCCGGTCGCAACCGCGCGCCGAGCACGGCGATCGCTCCGAACCCGACGCCGCCCGCGGCGCCGGCGCCCGGTGCGTCACGGTGATCGTGGCCGGTGGCCGCGGCGACGACGTCGGCCCAGTGCGCAAGCGCGGCGTCGAGTTGCTCCACCTGCTCGGGCTCGGCGCCCTTCTGCGGTCCGTACACCGCGGCGGCGCCGTGCGGTCCGGTGAGCGGGTTGTCGACGTCGCACGCGATCTCGATCTGAGCCTGCGCGATCTTTCCTTGCAGGTCGGAAAGATCGAGCGAGACAGCGGTCGCCGCGCCCGCCCCGCCCGGCTCGACGTCGGCGCCCGACGCGTCGCGCACCCGCGCGCCGAGCGCCTGCAGGAGGCCGACCCCGCCGTCGGTGGAGGCGCTGCCCCCGATGCCCACCACGATCCGGGTGCAGCCCGCATCGAGCGCGTGCCTGATCGCCTCGCCGAGGCCGCGGCTCGACGCGGTCAGTGGGGCCAGCGCGCCGTGAAGCCCGGCCAGCCCCGCCACCTGCGCAAGCTCCACGACCGCGGCGTCGCCGCGCCGCACGTACCAGGTCGGCGCGGCCCGTCCGCGGGCATCGGTCGCCGACACGGCGATCCGTTCGAACCCGGCCGCCTCGAATGCGGCCAGGGAACCGTCACCGCCGTCGGCCACCGGGACCGCGATCACCTCGGTTCCCGGGCGACGGCTGCAGATGCCCGCGGCCAGCGACGCCGCCACTTCAGCGCCGCTGAGCGTCCCCTTGAACTTGTCGGGAGCGAGCAGGACCGACGACATCAGTCGAGGTTGGCATACGCCGCCGTGGGCGCATCGGCTCCGCTCATCGCCAGCTCCTCGAACTCGGTGACGTTGTCGATCTCGGTTCCCATCGACACGTTGGTCACCCGTTCAAGGATCGCCTCGACGATGACCGGGACCCGGAACTCCGCCATCAGCTCCTTGGCCTGCTCCAGCGCGGGCAGGATCTCGTCGGGGCCGAACACCCGCAGTGCCTTGCAGCCAAGGCCCTCGGCGACCTTCACGTGATCGACGCCGTAGCCGCCCAGCTCAGGCGCGTTGACGTTCTCGAACGACAGTTGCACGCAGTAGTCCATCTCGAACCCGCGCTGTGACTGGCGGATCAGGCCGAGGTAGGCGTTGTTGACGACGACGTGGATGTAGGGAATCTGGAACTGTGCGCCGACGGCGAGCTCCTCGATCATGAACTGGAAGTCGTAATCGCCCGACAGCGCCACGACCGTCGCCTCGGGGTCTGCAGTGGCGACGCCGAGTGCCGCGGGCACCGTCCAGCCCAGCGGGCCGGCCTGCCCGGCGTTGATCCAGTGACGTGGGTGGTACACGTGCAGCAGCTGAGCGGCCTGGATCTGCGAGAGCCCGATCGTGCTCACGTACCTGACGTCGTCGCCGAAGGCGCGGTTCATCTCCTGATACACGCGCTGGGGCTTGATCGGGACGTTGTCGAAGCTGGTCTTGCGCAGCATCGTGCGCTTTCGCTCCCGGCACTCATCCGCCCACTCGGAGCGGTCGGGCAGGTCGCGCTCGCGAGCGGCATCCAGGAACAGGTCGAGGGCCGCTCCAGCATCGGAGACGATCCCGTAGTCGGGCGCGAACACCCGTCCGATCTGCGTCGGCTCGATGTCGACGTGCACGAACGTACGGCCCTCGGTGTAGATGGCAAGACCGCCGGTGTGCCGGTTGGCCCAGCGGTTGCCGATACCGAGCACGAAGTCGGCGGCCAGCATCGACGCGTTGCCATAACGATGTGAGGTCTGCAGGCCCACCATCCCGGCATTGAGCGGATGGTCGTCGGCGATCGTGCCCCAGCCCATCAGCGTCGGCACCACCGGGGTGCCGGTCTCCTCGGCGAACTGCACGAGCAGCTCGGCGGCGTCGGCGTTGACCACCCCGCCCCCGGCGACGATCAGCGGTCGCTCGGCCGCCGCGAGCATGTCGAGCGCCCGGTCGATCTGGGCGCGGCTCGCCCGCGGCTTATAGACCGGCAGCGACTGGTAGGTCTCGACGTCGAACTCGATCTCGGCCAGCTGCACGTCGATCGGCAGGTCGATCAGCACCGGTCCGGGACGTCCGGAGCGCATCAGATGGAATGCCTGCTGGAAGGTCCCGGGCACCTGCGCGGGCTCGAGCACCGTCACTGCCATCTTGGTCAGCGGCTTGGCGATCGAGGAGATGTCGACCGCCTGGAAGTCCTCCTTGTGCAGCTTGGCGACCGGCGCCTGCCCGGTGATGCACAGGATCGGGATCGAGTCCGCGCTCGCCGAGTACAACCCGGTGATCATGTCGGTCCCGGCCGGTCCGCTGGTCCCGATGCAGACGCCGATGTTGCCCGGCGCCGCGCGGGTGTAGCCCTCGGCCATGTGCGAGGCGCCCTCGACGTGGCGCGCGAGCGTATGACGCAGCCCGCCATCGAGCTCCATCGCCTTGTAGAACGGATTGATCGCCGCTCCGGGCAGGCCGAACAGCTGGGTCGCGCCCTCCGCCTTGAGAATGTTCACTGCGGCCTGCGCCGCGGTCATGCGTGCCATGTCAACTCATCACTTTCATTCGTCTGGGTCACGACCGGCGAGCCGCTCGACGCCGCGCAGCAGCCCCGAGTGGTCCAGATCGCCGTCGCCGCACGCGCGCGCGGAGACCATCAGCTGGGCGACGACCGCCCCGATCGGAAGTGCCACCCCGGCCTCACGCGCAGCGGAGGTGACGATCCCCATGTCCTTGTGGTGCAGGTCGATGCGGAAGCCTGGATCGAACGAGCGGGTGAGCATGTTCTGGCGCTTCTGCTCAAGCACCTTGGAGCCGGCCAGTCCTCCGCCGAGCACGTCGAGCGCGGCTTCGGTGTCGACCCCGTAGGCCTCGAGGAACACCAGCGCCTCGGCGAGCACCTCGATGTTCGCGCCGACGATCAGCTGATTGGCCGCCTTGACGGTCTGACCCGATCCGCTCGGCCCGACGTGCACGATCGTCTTGCCGACCGCGTCGAAGATCTCCTTGGCCGCCTTGAAGTCCTCGGCCGCGCCGCCGACCATGATCGACAGCGCCGCGTTCTTGGCACCGGCCTCCCCGCCGGAGACCGGCGCGTCGAGCAGGCGCAGGCCGCGCTCTCTGGCCTCGGCGGCGAGCTCGGCGGTGACGTCGGGCCGGATGCTCGAGAAGTCGATCACGAGCGTCCCGGAGGCGGCGTGCTCGAACACGCCACCCGGGCCTGCCAGTACCTCCTGCACGTCGGGTGAGTCCGGCACCATGACCGCGACGACGTCGGCGCCGTTCACCGCGTCGGCGATGTCCGACGCCTTGCGGCCGCCGGCGTCGACCAGAGGTCCGCTGCGGTCCCGGCGCTTGTTGTAGCCGCTGACCTCATGGCCGGCCTGCTGCAGGTGGACGGCCATCGGGCTGCCCATGATTCCCAGGCCGATGAAGGCGATCTTGCTCATTCGGGTTCTCGCTTTCCTTGATTGGCGGTGCTCATGGGCTTACCACGCTGCGACGGGCGGCCCGTCGCTCGCGCGGCAGCCAATCGAGGCTCGTCTCGGTGCCGGCGGTCGGCGTGTACTCCAGGCCGACCCAGCTCGCATAGCCACGGCCTTCCAGGTCCGCGAGGTGGCGGCCGAGCGTGAGCTCACCGCTGCCGGGCTCGCCGCGGCCGGGGCAGTCGGCGATCTGGACGTGGCTGGTGACGTCCGCGTGCTGCTCGATCGCCGCGGGCAGGTCGTCGCCGTTATTGGCCAGGTGGAACAGGTCGCACAGGAAGCCGACGTTGGGATGCCCCTGGTCGCGCAGGTCGGCGACGACCGCGACTGCGTCACCGGCGGTGCGCAAGGGGTAGGGCTTGGGCCCGCTCACCGGCTCCACGAGCACGGTGGCGTTGATCCGCGCCGCTGCATCGGCGGCGGCGCCAAGGCTCTCCCGCGCGAGCTCGTCCTGCTGCTCGGGCGTCGCGTCGTCGACGCGGTTGCCGTACAGCGCGTTGAACGCCGACACGCGCAACTGCTCACCGATCGAGACCGCGACCGGCAGGTTGTCCCGGAACTGCGCGGCACGATCGGGGATCGACAGCACCCCGGCGTCTGGCCCGGTGAGCTCGCCGGCGAAGAAGTTCAGCCCCACCAGTTGCACCCCGGCGTCACGGATCGCCCGCACGAACGCGTCGACCTCGCTGTCCCCCGGCACCGGCTCCTGTGGCCATGGCCACCAGAACTCGATCGCGTCGAAGCCGGCGGCGCGCGCCGCGGCTGGGCGCTCCAGCAACGGCAGCTCGGTGAACAGCATCGAGCAGTTGACCAGGTAGTCCAGTCCGTGATCGATCATGACCGTGCTCCCGGTCATGCGAACGCCGGGACGGCCAGCCACGCGTCGCCCGGGTCGGGTGCGCCATCTCGCTGGACCGTCGCCTCGATCAGGCCGTAGGGCCGGTCGGCGGCGATGAACACCTCGCCCTCGTTCTCCAGGCCGAATGGCTCCAGATCGACCAGGAAATGGTGCTTGTTGGGCGCCGAGAACCGGATCTCCGCGACGTCGTCGCGGGTCTCCAGAACGCGCTTGCCCATCAGGTAGAGCGTCTCCTGCAGCGCGCGGCTGTGGGTGGTGGCGAACACCTCGAGCAGCGTGGCCCGGATCGCGTCGTAGCTGGCGTTCCAGTCGGGGTCGGTGCCCGTGTAGCGCCAGCGGGCGACGAGCGAGGTCGCCATCACGCGGTCGTCGGCCTCCTGCAGCGTCGTGTACTCGTCCTTCAGGAACCCCTTGAACTCCGAGCCGGTCGACTTCAACAGGGTGAGGTCGCAGAGGCCCGACACGACCGAGATGTGCTCGTCGCCGCCACGGCCGTTCACCGTGACCACGGTCGTGCGGGTTCCGTCGCCGCGCCGCACGAAGGCGTGGTCATGACCGTCGAGTCCGACCGGGATACGGTCCCACGGGTACTGCTCGACGCGGACCTGGGCGCTGTGCGCCTTCGGTGTCGACTCCACCAGCCGGCGGCCCAGCGCGATCGCGTAGTCCTCCGGGGAGGTCACCCCGTGGCGCTTGGCGTAGGCGAACGCGGTGTTCTTCTGCGTGTCGGTCGGAAGCACGTCGCCCTGATCGCCGGTCACGTGCGACTCGGCGAACTCCCCCCGCAGCGAGGTCGACACGTTGAGGTCGACGAGCTCGTGGCGAGCGGTGTCGCGATAGATGCGCACGACGCGGTTCTCCGCCTTGCCGTACTGATTTGCGCCGAGCGAGATGCCCATGTCGGAGGCTCCTTGTCGCGGTTTCTGTCGGGCCTGCCGGGGGTGCTGGGCATCAAACGCAAGCAGGGCTGTCGTTTGATGCCCAGCACATCCGGCGCCGGTAACTTGATTCCGAGCTGCGGAATTCAGTTACCGTTGGGCGGAATCCTACCGGCGCGCGGCGCGGTTTGTCAACGGGAAGGGCGAGCGAGCTGCGTCAGCCGCTGCGCGTCGAGCGTCGTGGAGGCCTCCAGCTCGTCACGCGTCGCGGCGCCGCATTGCAGCGCTCGCAGCGCGTAGTCGGCGAGCGCGCGGATCGTGGCCGGCTCGTCGAGGATCGCCGAGTCCGTCTGGGCGAAGTAATCGCGCAGACGGCGCGTGGCGTCCGCCAGGTCGTCGCGGTAGAACGCGAACGTCGCGGCAAACCGGGACGGCAGTTGCGCGGCGTGCAGGTCCCACCCCTGGTAGTAGCCGCGCTCGAGCGAGCGGCGCACCAGTCCCAGGTGCTCCTCCCACCCGCGGCGCACTGCTGTCGCGTCGCCGACCGGCAACCGGTTGGTCGAGCCGTCGGACAGGCGGACCCCGGTTCCGGCGGCCGCCGCCTGCATCACGAGCTTCGCGTGGTCGGCGGCGGGATGGGCCAGGCTCTGATACGGCGCCGCGATCCCGCAGAACGCGGAGTAGTCGTAGGTCCCGTAGTGCAACCCGGTGCAGCGGCCGTCGGATGCGTGGATCATCCGCGCGACCAGTGCCGCGCCCTCCGGGCTCAGGATCGACTGGGGCGTCTCCACCTGGATCTCGAACCTCAGCGGCCCGGCGTCCAGTATTCGCTCGGCTCGCCGGCACAGGTGAACCATCGCCTCCACCTGTTCGACGCTCGTCACCTTGGGGAGGGTCACGACGAAGTCGTCCAGGGTTGCGCCCTGGTCGGTGAGGGCACTGATGAACGCGATGCAGGTGCGGATCGCGCGGCGCCGGGTAGGGGCCTCGAGGCTCTTGATCCGGATCCCGGTGAACGGCGGCGCCGTCCCCTCAACTCTGCTGGCCGACAGGGCCGCGCCGGCCTTGGCCACATCGGCGTCCTCGGTCTCGTCGGGACGCGAGCCGTAGCCGTCCTCGAAGTCGATGCGCAGGTCCTCGATCGGCTCATCGGCGAGCTTGCGCCGGACCCGGGTGACGATCTCCGCGTCGCCGACCAGCTCCTCGAACAGCCCGGCGTGCTTGTCAAGGGCGGCGAGCGCCTCCGCGCCCCAGCGGTCGACCAGCCCCGCGTCGTAGCGGTCCCCCGCGACGTACACGGTATGGATCGGCTGGCGCCCGCCGTGATCTCCGGGGAACTGCCGAGCCAGCGCTGCATCGGCGTCCCTCAGTTGCGCGTCGAGTTCCGCACCGAGCTCGCGAGCGAGACCGTCGATGTCGATTTCTCCCATTACCCCTCGCTTTTCCGCATGACGGAGCGGTTATACCGCAAGCTAGAACGCAGAACGGCGTGCCGCGGTAGAGGCTCTCGCTTCGAGCGGCGCAGGGCAACCTGATCTGGCCGGGAGCCGGATGACGGCCTACGCTCGCAACCCGAGCCGACTGAGGAGGTGCCATATGAGTGAGCAGCAGGCCGTGCGATGGCAGAACTGGGCGGGCAATCAGGTCGCAGAGGTCGACCGGATCATCCGCCCTGGCAGCGAGGAGGAGCTGGTGGAGGCCGTCCTGGAGCAGGTCGCTCAGGGGCGAAGCATCGGCGCCGCCGGAAGCACCCACTCGTTTTCCCGCATCGTCCCGGCCGACGACACGATCTTCGACACACGCGGCGTCAGTGGCCTCGTCGAGACCGACGCGGAGGCGGGAACCGCCACCGTGCTCGCCGGCACGCGGCTGATCGAGCTCGGGCCGCTGCTGTGGGAGACCGGTCTCGGTCTGCGCAACATGGGCGACATCGACAAGCAGACCGTCGCCGGGGCGATCGCCACCGCCACCCACGGGTCCGGGATCAGGCTCGGATCCCTGTCGTCGGTCGTCGGCGGTGTGCGGATCGTGACCGGGACCGGCGAGGTCATGGACATCGACACCGGCTCGCCGGAACGGCTCGGTGCCGCCCAGACCGCCCTGGGGACGCTCGGCGTGATCACCCGGGTGGAGCTCGATGTCGCGCCCCGCTACTGGCTGCGCGAGCACGTGGAGGTCCGTCCGGTCGAGGAGGTGCTCGATGACTGGGCGTCCGGCGTGGCGACCGAGCGCCACTGGCAGTTCTTCTATGCGCCGGCGGAAAGCTCCTATCAGCTCTACGATCTGCCGGCCTTCCCCAAGGATCACTGTTGGGTCAAGACCCTGCGCGAGGTGGACGTCGACGACGACGCGGCGCCGCTCGTGGGCGAGCACGGAAGCCGCACCGGGCGCTCGTACCTGATCTATCCCGACACCGCGGACGATGTCGCCACCTGGGTCGAGATGGAGTACATGGTCGACGCGCGTGACGCCAAGGACGCGTTCGTCACGTTGCGCGAGATGGTGCTTCGCCGGTTCCCGGAGGTCATCTCGCCGATCCAGCTGCGCTGGATCCGCGGCGAGAACGCGTATCTCTCGCCGATGTACGGACGTGACAGCGTGTCGATCTCGGTCTCCGGCGAGCTCAAGCACGACTGGCTCGGATTCCTGGAAGCGGTCGACGAGACGTTGCGGCCGTGGGGCCCGCGGCCGCATTGGGGCAAGCAGTACTTCCTCGACTCGGCGCGCACCCGGGAGCTCTACCCCGAGCTCGACCGGTTCCTCGAGGTGCGAGAGCAGCTCGATCCCGATCGCCTGTTCCTCAACGATCACCTCGCCGGCGTGCTGGGGGTCTGAACCCGCTCACGCGGTCGCCGGGCGGGAGGACTGCGCGAATCCCGTCATCAGCTGACGCGTCATCGAAACCAGCTCGGATGTGGCGGGCGTCAGCGAATGGTCGCGGCGCCAGATCAGGGCGTACGTGTCGTGGATCGGCTTGCTGAACGGCACCGCCTCCAAGCCGCCGGGAAACGAGGTGGACTCGAACACGGGCTGCGCGACCCCGAACGTTCCCAGCGAGGCGGTTCCGCGACGCAGATCGCGCGCACCCTGCAGGTCGACAGGAAATAGCGCAGCTGTTGGAGTGTCAACGGACGGGGCGCGCTCCCGGCGCGCGGAACGTCGCAAACGGGGAGCCGAGCAGGGTCTCGTCGACCTCGACGCCGAGGCCGGGTGAGCTCGGCGCTTGGCCCCAGCCGTCGACGGAACGCGGCTGATGTCCGGCGAGGTGCTCATTGGTCCAGTCGTTCATGAACGAGACCATGGTGAGCGTCTCCGGCCGCGTACTGGCGGCGAGATGGCTGACCGCCGCGGTCGTGAGATCGCCGCCCCAGGCGTCCTCGACGTTGACGGTGAGCCCGAGTCGCTCGCCCACGTCGCGCATGAGGCGGGCCTGAGTCAAGCCGCCCACCCGGTTGATCTTCAGGTTGAAGCCCTCCATCGCCTTATCCTCCCAGGCCCGCAGCAGAGTCGCCAGGTCGGTGATCACCTCATCGAGGATCATCGGCAGCGAGGTGTGCTCCCGAACTCGGAGGCACTCGTCGTAGGTGGCGCATGGCTGTTCGAGGATCAGCCCCGAAAGGCCGTCCATCAACCTGGCCGCGGTAATCGCCTGCCGCAGGCTCCAGCCGCAGTTCGCGTCACCGATGACGACGTCCTCGGGCCCCGCGACGTCCATCACCGTCCGGGCGCGGCTTGCGTCGTCGACGGGATCGCCGCCGAGCTTGAGCTGGAAGCGATGGATGCCGGCGTCCTGCAGCCGGGTCACGTAGTCGCTCATCTCCTGCGAGGCTTCCCAGTGGAATCGCGACGTAGAGGGGGAACTTGTCGTAGTGGCGCCCGCCGATGAGGTCACACACCGGTCGCCCGGTGGCTCGCCCCAGGACATCCCAGCATGCGATGTCAAGTGCGCTCTTGGCGTAGCCGTGCCCGAGCAGGACACGGTCCGCGGCGCGCGAGACCGCGACCGGGTTGGCGGCGTCGAGCCCGACGAGATGGGGGCCGAGCTCGCTGAGAGCCGCTCGCGCCCCGGCGGCGTGAGCGGGAAGGTAGTTCGAACCCAGCGGGCAGGTCTCGCCGTAGCCCACCACACCGTCGGTGGTGGTGACCTTGACCACGGTGCTCTCCAGATTGGTGACGATCCGCCCGCCCGACATGACGTACTCCCCATGCACATAGCTCAGGTCATAGGAGTAGAGGTCGACCTGGGCGATCGGAGACGTCAGCCGAGCGGCTGATCCATCCGCGGGCTCGGTGAGCACCGAGAGGCTGGACGGGGAGCTGTTCACAATGTCCTCCTGTTTCATCGGACGCGATTGTTGAGCGCGTACCAGGTCGTCTTGAGCTCGGAGTACTGCTCGAGCGCCTCCAGACCCTTGTCGCGTCCTCCGAATCCCGACTGTTTGTACCCGCCGAACGGTGTCGTGATGTCACCTTCGCCGTCGCAGTTGACGGTCACCGTGCGGGCACGGACCTCACGAGCGAGCCGGTGTGCCACATCGAGATCGTGGGTGAAGATCGACGCGGCCAGCCCGTAGGTGGAGTCATTGGCCAACGCGACTGCCTCGGCTTCGGTGTCGAAGGCGAGCACCGAGACCACCGGGCCGAAGATCTCCTCTCGCGCGACGGCCATGTCGTGCGTCACGTTCCCGATGATCGTCGGCTGGACATACCAGCCGCCGGTGGCCTGCAGGACGCGGCTGCCGCCGCTGACGATCGTCGCGCCGGCGTCGGAGGCGCCGCCGATGTAGGAGAGCACCCCTCGGCGTACCAGCGGAAGGTGTTCACGACGTCGGGAGGATCGAGCTGTTCGCAATCGGCGATCGGCTTGCCGGCATCGACCGCGTCGATGCGCGCAAGCTCGGGGAGGTTGGCCTCGATCAACTCGGCGAGGCGAAGCAGGGTCTGCTTGCGCTCGCCCGGCGCGCGACGGCTCCACTCGCCACCGTGAAACGTACGCCGAGCCGACCACACCGCGCGGTCGACGTCGGCCGGTCCGCAGGCGGCGATCTCGGCGAGCACCTGGCCGGTCGCGGGAGCCATCGTCTCGAACGTCTCGCCCGACTGCGCCGCGGCCTGGGCTCCGTCGATGTAGGCGTGGGGCGGAGAGATGGCGATCGGCGTGACGGACATGTGAGGTGCTCCTATGAGTGGGCGACTGCGAGGTGCTTGAGGCGAGTGAGATTGAGAAGACCCTGCTCCCCATTCTCGCTGCCGGAGCCCGACTGGCCAAAGCCGGTGACCGGCGTCTCGGCGCTCAGGTTGAGGTGGTCGTTGACCCAGACCGTTCCCGCGTCGAGCGCCCTGCCGACGCGGATCGCGCGGCCGACGTCACGGGTCCACACCGCGCGGCCAGCTAGGTGACGTGGGCGCCTGGCGCCGCCTCGCGGGCGCGTCTGTGCTGGTCCTCACCGGCCCTTCCAGTCGCTCTTGGCCAGCTACGGCGGGCGTCGCTCCCGGGCCTGGGGGAAGTTCGATCTCACCGCGGCCCGCTCGCTCGCCGCATCGCTCGCAGCGAAGATCGGCGCCGATGTTCCCACCACATCCGACGTGGAGCGTGAGACGCGGTGGACCGCCGGGAGCGGGGTAATGGCGGTCGCCCCATTTGATCAGGACGATCAGCGCGGGCGCCAGCTCCCGGCCCTTGTCGGTGAGCACGTATCTGGGACGCCCCGGCCGCGTCTCATCCGGGACGCGATCGAGCACGCCCTCTTCGCAGAGCAACTTGAGCCGGTTGGTGAGCACATTGGACGCGATCCCGAGGCTCTCCTGGAAATCCTCGAATCGCTCCGCGCCGACGAGCGCGTCGCGCAGGATCAACAGCGTCCAGCGCTCGCCGATCACCTCAAGTGAACGAGCGATCGAGCAGACCTGGTTTGGATAGTCGCGCTGGAGCATGGGCGCATCGTAGCTGACTTGCTTGACAAAAGTAGCGGGCTGCCCGTAATCTGACTTGCATGACGCAAGCTACAGGATTCCAACTCACACGCCCCGGTCAGCCGGCCGATGCGGGGCTGCACACCGCGATGCAGCGCAACCGTGCGTTCGCGGCGGCCGGCGGCCACGAGGGCGCCGTCGTCTTCCCGCGACTGCGCCTGTTCGTGATCACCTGCCTGGACCCGCGCGTCGATCCCGCGGCCTTCCTGGGAGTCGAGCTCAGCGACGCGATGGTGCTTCGCAACGTCGGTGGGCGCGTCACTCCGGAGGTGATCAACGACGTGGCGTTCATCGGTCAACTCGCCGAGAACCTGCTGCCCGACGGGAAGCTGTTCGACGTCGCGGTGATCCATCACACCCAATGCGGCACCGGGGCGCTCGCGGACGAGACCTTCCGCCGCAGCTATGCGGGCCGCATTGGGGCCGACCAGCAGGAGCTTCTCGCCCACGCCGTCCTTGACCCGGCGGTGACCGTAACCCACGACGTCGAGCTTCTGCGTGCCGCCTCCGCGGTGTCGCCGCGCGTGAACGTGTCAGGCCACGTGTACGACGTCACCACGGGCCTGTGCGAGACGATCCGGCCACCGGCGACTGAGCAGGTCGCCGCGGACGTACCGCCTCAACCCGCCACTCACGAGGGGACACAGTTACGTCGCATACCTTCCCGTCCGTCGGCCTGACTCCACTGGCGCCGTGGAGCCGTGAGGGAGCGGCGCATTGAGTCGTCGATGTCACTGGGTGATCCGGTTCGGCGCGGTGTGCGTATGGCGGGTGAGAGGAGCAACCTGCCGCCGTCTCGCCGGGTGATCGCGACGCCGCTTGCAGTCCGCGATCGCCGTTGGGCGCGGCAATTCGAGAGGAGAAGCACCATGGTTGACGTCACGCGACGTGGCTTTGTCAAGTCCGGAGCCGGTGCCGCCGCTGGGTTGATCGCCGTGAGTGTGTTCGAGGTTCCCACGGCCGAGGCCAAGGAACACCGTCATGGTCATCACCCCGATCCGGTCGTGGCGTGGATCGGTGATCCACGGGACGGCCGGATCACCGTGATGCGCGGCAAGCGCGAGGTGACAATCCGCGATCACAAGCTCGCCGAGCGGATCGCGCGCGCTGCCCGGTAGCCGGCAGTCGCACCTGCGGCTGTTCCATTTTCAGATCTGACTTCGGAGGCTTCCCCCATGTCGTCTCATCGTGAAGCGCCGGCGACCAGCAAGGACCCGGTTGCCGATAACACGGACACCTACGCATTCGTCTCGCCCGATCAGCCGGACACGGTTACGCTGATCGCGAACTACCTGCCGTTCGAAGCGCCGTTCGGCGGTCCGAACTTCTTCGAGTTCGCCGACGATGTCACATACTCCATCTACGTTGACAACAACGGCGACGGGGTTGCGGACGTCACGTATGACTTCAACTTCCAAACCGTGGTGGGCAACCCGAACACCTTCCTGTACAACACCGGGCCGATCAACTCGATCTCAAGCCCGAACTGGAACCGCAAGCAGTTCTACTCGATCACCAAGACGACCCAGAACGGGTCGCAGGTGGTGGCGAGCAACCTGAGCTGCCCGCCGTGCAACATCGGACCGGCTTCGACCCCCAACTACGCGGCGCTTGCGGCGCAGGCGGTGCACCAGTTCAACCCCGGGCGGACCGTATTCGCCGGCCAGCGACTGGAGGGTTTCTACATCGACCTCGGCGCCGTGTTCGATCTGGGTGACCTCCGCCCGTTCGAGAAGCTGCACATCGGGGGGATGGCGAACTCCGTCGGCGTGAACTCTGCCAACGAGTTCGGGGTGCACTCGATCGCGCTCCAGGTGCCTAAGCGAGACCTCACGCGAGCCGACCCCAACGGGAACTGGCGCAGCCCCAACGCGGTGATCGGCGTGTGGGCGGCGGCGAGCCGCGCGAAGGCCTCCATCCGCGAGCCCGGCGGGATCACGGGGTCGTTCGGGCCACCGGTGCAGGTGTCTCGGCTCGGGAACCCGCTGTTCAACGAGGTCATCGTCCCGATGGGTGAGAAGGACCTCTGGAACTCGTTGACGCCCCAGAACGACAGTCAGTTCCTCTCCTACGTCCAGCATCCGGAGCTGGCGAGGCTGCTGCCGGTGCTCTACCCGGGCGTCTTCCCGAATCTGGCGGGGCTGACCGCTGCGCGGGCTGATCTGGTTGCGATCCTCCTGACCGGCCTCCCGACGGGCGTGGTGCCCGGCTTCCAGAACTACACGGGGAGTACCTACGCCGACGAGCTCCGGCTGAACGTCGCCATCGCGCCGTCGAGCAACCCGAACGCGCTCGGCGTGATCGGCGGGGACCTGGCCGGCTTCCCGAACGGCCGTCGGGTGTTCGACGACGTCACCTCCGTGGCGCTGCGTGCGGTCGCGGGAGCTACGTACCCGCTCGTCAACAAGAGCTACACGCCCGACGCAGCGGCGGCGCTGCTCACCGACGGGCTGACAGCGGCCAACACCAGCTACCTGACACAGTTCCCCTACCTGGGCACACCGGTCAGCGGGTATGCAACTGCGCCGCTGTCGCTGGTGTCCTGATGAGCGTCCACGACCATAGCGAGGCCCGCACCGACGCGCGGGCCGGCTGGCAGCAGAGTGCGACGGTGGCGCTCGACATCGGCGCGGGACGCGGTGCGCTGGTGATCTATCCCGGTGACCGGTATCGGGGCCGGGAGATCGAGATCAGCCGGGAGGTCCCCGGACCGCGGGTGCACACGGGGGTCCATGAGCGGATGACCGCCAACGGCCCCGTGCTGACCGCGATCTTCGGCAGCCTGCCGGAAGGCGACTACCTCATCTGGGCAGATGCGGAGAGTCCGGGACCGACAGTATCGGTCCCGGAAGGAGCCGTCGCCGAGTTGCGGCTGAGCTGAAGCGAGCGAGACCGGAGAGCTGAGATGCACGTGACGGGCGTCACCCGCCGGAAGCGCACGCTGCGCGACTTCTGGCGGTCCCTGGAGCCGGGCCAGAGACGGACCATGGTCAACATGGCCTCGGTGATCGTCGCCCTGCACGTGATCGGATTCGGCTTGCTGATCGCGCTGGTGGCGCCGAGGAGCTACTCGCTCGGCGCCTCTGGCGCGTTCACGGTGGGGATCGGCGTGACCGCGTGGACGCTGGGGCTTCGCCACGCGTTCGACGCCGACCACATCTCGGCGATCGACAACACGACTCGCAAGCTCATGCATGAGGGCAAACGGCCGCTGAGCGTCGGGTTCTGGTTCTCGCTCGGTCACTCGACAATCGTGTTCGTGCTCTCATTCCTGCTCGCGATCGGGCTGCGGGCGCTCGCCCACCCTGTCGAAAACGGAAGGTCCGGGCTGCACAGCGTCGCGGGCTGGGTCGGGACGCTTGTGTCGGGCACCTTCCTCTACGTGATCGCGGCGCTCAACGTGGTGATCCTGATCGGGATCATCAAGATCTTCCGCGACATGAAGGACGGTCATTTCGACGAGAGCGCGCTGGAGGAGAAGCTCAGCACGCGTGGGTTCTTCAATCGGTTCTTCGGCAGGTTGACCAGGATGATCACGCGGCCGGCGCAGATGTACCCGATCGGGGTGCTGTTCGGCCTCGGCTTCGACACCGCCAGTGAGGTCGCCCTGCTGGTGATCGCGGCCAGCGCCGGAGCGGCCGGGCTGCCGTGGTACTCGGTCATGATCCTGCCGGTGCTGTTCGCCGCCGGGATGTCGCTGTGCGACACGATCGACGGCTCCTTCATGAGCTACGCCTATGGCTGGGCGTTCGCCAGGCCCGTGCGCAAGGTCTTCTACAACATCGCGATCACCGGTCTGTCGGTGGCCGTCGCGCTGATCATCGGGACCGTCGAGCTGTCAGGGCTGGTGTTTCAGAAGCTGAACCTGACGGGCGGGTTCTGGAGCTGGTGGGAGAAGATCGACATCAACCTGCTCGGGTTCATCATCGTCGGCCTGTTCCTGGCGACGTGGGCGATCGCCGCCTCCTGGTGGCGGCTGGGGCACGTGGAGGAGCGCTGGAGCCGGCACCTCGGGTAGAGCGCCCGGGTCTCTCAATTGCTGATGTACGGAGCCGTGCGGAAGAACTGCGACTGATCGAGCACATCCAGAAGTGCGGTCGCCAGGTCCGGGTAGCTGATCGCGCGGCCCTTCTCCGGGGGCGTCAGGCCGATCCGGTAGGAGCCGACGGCCGGCTTGTCGAGCAGCCTTGGCGGTCGAATCGAGATCCATGTCGCGTCGCTGGCCCTCAGAATCGCCTCCATCCGATCCATGTCCGTGTAGGTCGCGCCGAACAAGCGCCAGAAGAAGGGGATCAGCAGCTTGCGCTCAAACCCCGAATGGTCCTCGCGAGGACCGACCGGCGACGCCGAGACGACCGCGATCTTGTCGGTCCCGCTGCAGCCCATCTCTGCGAGCACGTTGGTGATCCCCGTCGAGTAGACCTCGGTCGCGGCCCTTGACGTGCCGATCCCGAGCGCCGAGATGACCGCGTCGCAGCCGTCGAACACGCCGCGCAACGAATCACGGTCGAGCACATCGGCTCCAGTCACCCGCAGCCGCGGGTCGGTCAGGGCCACCGCCTCCGACCGCCTGGCGAGCGCGACGACAGAGTTGCCGCGGGCCAGCGCCTGCTCGATCACCAGCCCGCCGGTGCGCCCAGTTGCGCCGATCACCGCGATCAGTTTGCTCATCCGAGTTCCTCACAGATAGTGATGATCACATCTAGTGATAATCACTATACCGTCGGACGCTTGGGGTCGTCGTCGCGCCGCCAGACGGCGGACAGGACTGCGGTCTCATTTCCCGGGTTGCGGGCCAGACGCAACCCGCGCACGCCGAAGAACAGGACGCTGCCGATGCCAAAGCGCTGGCGGGCCCCGCTATCACACACGAGCTCGATCTCGCCCGCCTCGACGATCACCAGCGCGTTGCGCCACTCACCCGGGTCGAACGCCAACTCGGCGCCGGCCGGCACCGACACCGCGCGCACCACCACCGCGTGGGGCGCCGGATGGCCGAGGAAGGAGACGGCTCCGTCATCCCATTCATGACTCTCTAACTCACCCATGGGACGCCGCGTGATCACCGCCGTCGAGGGTGCGGTAGGCGCCGATGAGCTCGTACTGCTTGAACGTCGCCGCTTGCTCGTGGCGGTCTGCGGCCTCGGCAACGAAGGACTGAAACGAGGACAGCTGCTGCAGTGCGCCGGGGGCGGCGCCGTCGTCGGTGTAGAGATGCACGAACTCCCCGGAGTCGACCATCTGGAAGACCGCGTATCGAAATCCGGTCGGTCGTGTCCTGGCGAGCTCCTCGAAGACACCGCGCACCAGTGCGGCGTTTTCCTGTTCACGTCCCGGCTTGACGGTGTAGCTGACGATCGTGCTGCTCATCGCAGACTCCAGACTGTTCTTGTGGTTTGCGTGGTGGTGCTGGTGTGCATCAGTCGGTCTCGAACGCGAGGCGCGGCGTGACCGGATCTGGCTGGGTGCCCCCGATCGAGGTGGCGGCGACGGCCGCCGCCAATTCGTCCTTGCGGATGAGCACGAACGTGATCGGGATCGCGAGCAGGGCAATGGCGCCGGACACCCAGAGGGCGGCGTGAAATCCGCCCGTGAGCGCTGCGGGGACGCTGGATCCGCTATGCAGCAGCGTGGTGGAGTGGCTTGCGGCGATGCTCGAGGCGATCGCTATGCCGATTGCGCCGCCGAGTTCCTGGCTGGTGTAGATCAGGCCGGATGCCACACCGGCTTCGTTGTCGGCGACGCCGGCCAGAGCGGCGATCGAGACGGGAATGAACGCGAACGCGCTTCCCATTCCGACAGCCACCAGGAACGGCCCGAACAGGTTCGCCCAGAAATGCCCGTGCACCGGCGCGTTGATCGTCCACAGAATCCCAGCGCCGACGCACATCATTCCGAACGCCATCACGAGCTTCGCCGAGCCCTTGGTGACAAGCAGTTGGGATACCCCCGCGAACAGCATCGAGGCGACTCCGGCCGAGGCCCACGCGAACCCGCCCTGCAATGCTGAGAACCCGAGCACCTGCTGCATGTACAGGGTGCCGATGAAGATGAACGAGTAGAAGCTGGCACCGAGCAGAAAGCCGACCGCGTTCGCTCCTGCGAGCGTCCGCAGGCGGAAGATCCGCAGAGGCATCAGCGGCGCTTCGCTGCGGCTCTCGATCGTCAGGAAAGCCACCAGCAGGACCGCGGCGATCGCCAGTTCAGCGATCGTCCTGCTTGCGCCCCATCCGACTCGTGGCGCTTGCGCGATTGCGTAGGCCAGGAGCACGAGCGCCGCGGTGACGGTCACCGCGCCGAGTGGGTCATAGCGCCGGCGCGCCGCATCGACCCGGGTCTCGGGCACCACGCGCCGGATCAGCAGGAGTGCCACGACTCCGACCGGGACATTCAGCAGGAACACGTACTGCCATCCCGCGAACCGAGTCAGGACTCCCCCGAAGACCACTCCGAAGGTCGCACCGAGGGCCGCCAGGCCTCCCCAGATACCGAGCGCCTTGTTGCGCTCGGCACCTTCGGCGAACATGTTGCGAATCGTCGACAGGGCGGCCGGGAGGAAGGCGGCCGCGCCGAGGCCCTGGACGGCGCGCGTCACGATCAAGACGGGCTCGCTGCCCGCGAGTGAGGCTCCCAGGGAGGCGGCGGTGAACACGGCCAGCCCGGCGGTGATCATCCGGCGGCGTCCAAGCAGATCGGCGGCTCGGCCGCCGAGAAGCAGAAAGCCGCCGTAGGCCAGGCCGTAGGCCGTCACGACCCACAGCAGACTCGTTTGAGAGAAGTGAAGCTCCCGGCCGATTGTCGGCAGGGCGGTATTGACGATGGTCAGGTCCATGACGGTCATGAACGCGGCGACGGCGAGCAGCGAGAACGCACGCCAGCGATGGACGGTTGGGGGTGCCATTGATCCTCCAGGTTCTGGTAGGGACAGCGATCTCTGAGGTTGAGGAAGCGCGCTAGTGGCGCTGGCCGATAGCCACGGTGGGGCTACGGGGCGTGTGCCGTCACGGCGCGCGTGCGGCAGTGAAGAAATCGGCGAGGGAGGGCGTGATGAATGCGTCGAACGCATCAACCCTGTGGGCGGACACGTCGAGGAGGAGCACTCCGTGCCCCAGCAGCGTGCCGTCGGCGCCCTTGCGGTGAGCCACCAGCGCCGGTCGGCCGTTGGCGCGCGCCGGCACCAGGTAGAGGTTTGCCAGGTTGCCCCCGGCGGCTTCGTCGCGGAAGAAGCGGATGATCGCTCTCGCTCCGCTCACGTGTCGCTGCGGAGGCATCCGCAGGATTGCGTCCTCGCGCAGCAACCTGACCAGCGCGTCAACGTCGTCGCGATCCCACGCCTCGACGTAGCGCGCCAGAAGCTCGCGCTCCTCGGCGGCCGCGGCGTCCGGGCGCGGATCCGGCAGATGGGCGTCGATCGTGGTCCGCGCCCGCTGCAGCGCGCTATTGACCGACACCACGGTCGAGCCCAGCAGCTCGGCGACCTGCGCCGCGGTCCAACCCAGCACGTCGCGCAGGATCAACACCGCCCTCTGACGACCCGGCAGCAGCTGGATAGCCGACAAGAGCGCCAGCTCCATCCCTTCGCGCAGTGCGTACCGTGCAGCCGGGTCATACAGCGGCGCCGGGGCCTCCTGAACCAGATAGTCCGGGAACGGCGCCACCGGCTCCGGGCGGCGCGGGCGGCGCTCGATCTCATTCAGACACCGATTCGTCGCGATGCGGTACAGCCAGGTCTGTAACTGCGCCCGGGGCTCGAAGCGCCCAATCGCCCGCCATGCGCTCAGCATCGCCTCCTGCACCATGTCCTCCGCGTCCTGCGGCGAGCCAAGCATCCGATAGCAATGCACCACCAACCCCGGCCGATAGGGCTCCACCAACTCGCGAAACGCAGCTTGGTCACCCGCCTGCGCTGCGGCGAGGAGCGGCCACGTCTCAGCGGCATCGTGATGGGTCGTGGCTCGGGTCATGGTCTCTTCACGACGTTAAACAAGCGCGAGACCAAAACTCATCGGTCGCAGATCGGGAATCCGGGGGCGCGTGAGCGGCCGACCGGATACATGGATGCCGAGAAGTGCGATAAGTCACTATGAGGTGCGTGCGCCCGCCTGGTCCGGCTGACTGCGACGCCGAGCTGCTGCGGCGCTCTGACTATGAGCCGGCCGCGTTCTCGGAGCTGTACGCCCGCCATGTCTCGGCGGTGTACGGGTGGGTCGCCGGTCGCTCGCGCGGGGCGGCCGCTGACCTGACCGCTGAAACGTTCGCCCGTGCATGGCTCCATCGTCGCCGCTTTCGTGACGAGCATGGCGGCTCGGCCCTGCCCTGGCTGCTGGGGATCGCCGCGCACCTGGTCGCCGATCTCGCCCGCCACGACCGGATCGAGAATCGTGCCCGCCGGCGCCTTGGCCTGCCGCTCGAGCTCGGCGTCGAGGACGGCTACGGCGAAGTCGAGCGCCGGCTCTCCCCGCCGCGCGCGCTGCTGGCCCAGCTTCAGTCGCTCGCGCCGCACGAGCGCCGCGCGATCGAGCTGCGGGTCGTCGATGAGCTGTCCTACGACGAGGTCGCCGATCGCCTGTCAATCCGGCCTGCTGCCGCACGGCTGCGCGTTTCCCGTGCGCTGCGCCGGCTGGCCGCGAACGTCCCCCGGGAGGAGGTATGAGCGACCCGCTCCCCAAGAGCCTGGCGCGCTTCGGCCATGAACTCGAGCGCGCAATCGAGCGCGACCTCGCCCACCGACGCGCAAGAGGCTTTGCTCGACGCCGGCTCCGGAGACCGCGGAGGCGGCATACGGTCGCTCCGGCGATCGTGGCCGTGGCATTGGCGTGCGCGGCCGCGACGATCGTTCTGTCAGTCGCCCTGCGGAGTTCGACGGCGGCGTACGCCCTGAGGCTCAGCCATGACGGGAAGCTCACGCTCACGATCCGTGACCTCACCCGAGCGGCTCCGGAGCTCAACGCGCGCTTCCGCTCGATGGGAATCGACCAGCGCGTGGTCCCGATCCGTCGCGGCTGCCAGTTGCGGCGACGGGTGAACTATCCCAACCAGCCTCCGACCCAGGAGATCACGTTCATTCCGACCGCGACGCCGGCGCCATCGTCGCCGCGCGGAGCCGCTCAGTTCGATCGTGTGGACGTGCTCGCCGCCGCCCGCCAGCCGAACGGCCGTGTGTCGCTCACGCTCCTTCGAATACGGCGTCCCGCGCCGCGCTGCTTCGGGACCGCGACCTCCACGACCCACGCTGCCATGTCGGCGAGGGCGCCCCGCGTCGTGCCAAGGCTGCGGAGCGGCTTAGCCCCCTGAGGCAGATACACAGAGACCGGGATGTGCGATCACTCAGTGTGAGCCCCGGACTTCGCACAACGGCGACACGTATGACACGCGTGGTCGTGGTTCCCAGCACGGCGCGCGAGGCGGTGCTGTCTCTGGGGGACAGCACCGCTTCGAAAACAGGTCCGGTCGTGAGGAGGTGACGCGCCAGAAGAAGTCGGTGCTCGCGATCTGTGTGTTCTGAGAAGCATGACCTCTTGGAGGAGGATCAGTGAAGAGATACGTCCGGCCAGTGGTGGCATTGCTGCTGCTGGCTATCGCCGCGCTCGTCGTCAGTGCGTGCGGAGGTTCGAGCAATAAGGGCTCGGGCGGCTCCGGCGCGAAGACGACCGCCGGCTCATCGAACGGCGGCACGTCCGCCGGCGGCACGGTCAAGATGGTGATGGGGACCTTCCCCGACTCGCTTGACCCGCAGCGCGGCTACTCGACACAGGCGGCCGAGCCAGATTGGATCACCTACACCGGCCTGGTCACCTACAAGCACGCCAGTGGCGTTGCCGGCGCGACGCTGATCCCGGGGCTCACCATGGCGCTGCCGGTGGTCTCCAACGGTGGCAAGACCTACACGGTCACGCTCCGCAAGGGCTTGAAGTTCTCCAACGGCAAGCCGGTGATGGCGCGCGACTTCCTTTACGCGTTCGAGCGCGCGGTCAAGATGCCGTGGGGCGGCTCCGGTCAGTTCATGACGCCCGTGGTCGTCGGTGCGATGGCGTTCTCCAAGGGCAAGGCGAAGACGATCTCCGGGATTGACGCCAACGACGCGACGGGCAAGATCGTGATCCACCTGACCGCTCCGTACGGGGCGTTCGACAACGTGCTGGCCGAGCCCGCGCTCGGGCTGATCCCCTACGGCTTCCCGCTCGCCAACCAGCCGCTGCATCCACCGCCGGGCTGCGGTCCCTACATGATCACGAATGTCGTGGCTGACAAGTCGTTCAACGTCGTGAAGAACCCGTACTGGAAGCCCCTCCCGGGCATTCCGGCCGGCAAGGACAACATCGACGTGACGGTCAACCCGAACATCTCCTCCAACGCGGAGCAGGTGCTCAGCAACAGCTCCGACGTCTACGACTGGGCCGACACGCTTCCAGGCAGCTTGCTGCCGCAGATCCAGGCAAAGGCGTCCAGCCGCTACAAGTTGCAGAACCTCGGCGGTTCGACGTATTACTTCTTCATGAACGCTCAGGAGAAGCCGTTCTCAAGCCAGCTCGCGCGTGAGGCCGTCGTCACCGGTCTCAACGAGGAGGCCTACAACCGCCTTGGCTCGGGCACGCTGGCTCCGGCGTGCTTCTTCCTGCCGCCCGCCATCGCCGGCCATCCGACGAGCGCCACCTGCCCGTACGGAACCCCGGGGACGGGCAACCTGGCCAAGGCCAAACAGCTGATGAAGCAGTCCGGGATGGTCGGGCAGCACGTCACGGTGTGGTCGGAGGAGCGTGCGCCGCGCCTGCAGTGGACTACGGCGTACACCCAGTACCTCGACCAGCTCGGCCTGAAGGCCACCCAGAAGCAGATCGCGGACGCGACCTACTTCCAGACGATCGGCGAGCTGAAGCTCCATCCCCAGACCGGCTTTGCCGACTGGAACATGGACTTCCCCGACCCGGTCGACTTCTATGGCGTGCTGCTGGACGGCCACGCCATCCTGCCGACCAACAACTACAACCAGGGCGAGGTCAACGACCCCACGATCAACAAGGCCGTCGGGACACTCGGGCAGATTCCGGTCGCCAAGCTGCAACAGGACTCCTCGCAGTGGCAGAGGCTCGACGAGTACACGGCCAAGAAGGCCTACGTCGCGGTCTTCGGGTACCAGAAGTTCCCGTTCTTCGCGTCGGATCGTATGAACTATCCGGCGATGAAGGTCAACCCGCTGTACGGCTGGGACTTCACCTCGTTCCAGCTGAAGTAGCGCGCGGTGGTGTGGCCGGGCGGCTCGGCTGCCCGGCCACGCCATTCCTACACGCCAGCCCCCTTCACCCCAGGTCATCCAGGACCGCTTCGCGTCAGGACCCGGCGGGGATGGAGTCGATAGGCTCCGCGGCAATCGGAGGTGGGTGTGTGAGGGCTTGGCGTAGGGAGACCGGACGAGCTGGAGCGGCTTGGTGGCGTCGCGCCGGGGTGATGTGCACGGCGACTCTGACCATGGCCGGCATGTGCACGGGCGACGTCGCGTTCGGTTCCGCCGCCGACGCCCAGACGACGACCTATTACCGTCTCGTTCAGTACCCGCGTGCGGGGTTTGGTGGCTTCTACCGTCAGATCACCGGCGCGCGCCGGACGATCGACATGGAGATCTACGAGCTTGAGGACTCTGTTGCCGAGCGAGATCTCGTCGCCGCGGCATCGCGCGGGGTCCGCGTTCGTGTGCTGCTCGACAAGGACTTCAGCGGCGGGGAGGCCAACCTCGAGGCCGCCCACTACCTCTCAGTTCACGGGGTCGAGGTTCGGTGGGCGCCGGCGGGCTACATCTTCCACATCAAGACCACGACCTTTGACGCCTCCACCTCTGACATCTCGACTGCGAACCTCGCGGCGAGGTACTACCGCACGACGCGCGACGCCGAGATCGTCGACACCAACCCGGTCCAGGTGCGCGCGATCGAGGCAACGTTCTCCAACGACTGGACCGCTGGAGGGTCCGGCTCGCCGAGCTCTCAGACGGTGCAGGCACCGGGACTGGTCTGGTCGCCTGACACAGGAGCGAGCACCGCCGAGGCAGCCTTCGTCAAGCAGATCAGGTCCGCGCGGCATGCGATCGACTTTGAGTCCGAGGAGCTGTCGGACCCATCGATCTATGACGCCCTTGCGGCCGATGCCAGGCGCGGCGTGACCTGCCGGATCGTGATGACCCGATCCTCAGAGTGGAACTCCGCGTTTCAAACGATCTCCCGGGCCGGCTGTCACGTCCGCCTGTTCTCCGACAGCTCGACTGCCCTGTACATCCACGAGAAGCTCATCCTCGACGACCCCAGGACCGCTGGAGAGTCGCTGCTGATCGGCTCCCAGAACGCCAGCACCACCTCGCTGACTCGCAACCGCGAACTCGGAATCGTGCTCACCCGAGCGCACGGTGGCAGCCGGCCGATCGCGACCGCCTCCGCCACCTTTGACTGGGACTTCGCGCACGCGTCGCCATGGCCGGCCGGCACGGCCAACCCGAGGCCCACACAGCCGCCGCGCTCGACCGGCTGCTACCCAAAGAGCAGCTCGGGCAACTGCTATGAGCCCGGCGAATACTGCTCCGACGCCGATCACGGAGTGAGCGGGATAGCCGGCGACGGCGAGTCGATCGTCTGCACGGACAACGACGGATGGCGCTGGGAACCCAGAGTAGCGGCAGCACCTCTCGGTCCACTCGCCGGGGCCCGGGTTGCGCCGGCGGCCGAGTCATTCGCCGGTTTCGAGGGAGCTTCGCCGGCTCTGGCGTAGAGTCCGCCGGATGCCGACCTTTGTCCTGCGGCTCATCGCGCCGCGCCCGAACTTCGCAGAGACGATGACCGCTGCTGAACGCGAGATCATGGGCCGCCACGCTCTGCACTGGCGGCCCTACCTCGACCGCGGGGACATGGTCGTGTTCGGGCCGATTCTGACCCAGGATGACTCGTACGGACTTGCGGTGGTCGAGACCGACGACGAACAGGCACTGCGCGACTTCGCGGCGCAGGACCCGGTCACAGTGACCGGTACCGCGGTCTTTGAGTTCGGGCGGATGGCCGCCGGCCATGTGCGAGTGCGACAGGCCTGACCACGAGCCGCGGTTTGCGTTGATCCCAGATGAGTTGTCACGCGCCCGGCGCCTCTCTATCTTCCGGATGACATGTGGCAGATGATCGGGCCGATCACGCTGGTGCTGCTCTTGGAGCTCGCCTTTGTGTCGCTGTGTCGCGCCTGGGGTCCGGCAGAACTCCGGCGATCGCGCTTTTGGACGCGCGTCGCGCTCACAGGGCTTGCCATTGCAGTGAGCATGGGGCTGCTCGTGGTCTCTGCGCAGATCGGCACGCTCTCAGAGGGAGTTGCCTCGCAGCTGTTGACGACGCTGATGTTGATCGGCGTGGCCGTGGTGATCTGTCTCCCAAGCCTGTTCTATCGCCCGGCGGACGCGCCGCCGGACACCTCTGGACCGGACGGCGGTGGAGGGGACGGTCCCCCGCCGCCGGACTTCCCGCCCGTTCGGCCACGTGGCGGAATCCCCCTCCCAGACGCCGATCAGGCAGCGGCCCGCGTCCGTGATCACCGCAGGCCGGCGTTTCCACACGTACCGCGGCAGAACCCTGGACACCGGCCCGGACGCGTGCCGGCAAAGACACACAACTTCAACAGGCCGCGGCAAGCCAGCCCCACGGCTCCTGTGCCCGGCGGCTGTTCCAGTCAGCGGTCTCCGCTCAAAGGGGCCTCGCCCGGGCCGCCGGACCACCGGCGCGCGCTGTTGCCGGCGTGATCTTCACCAGGTGGCGGGCGTGAGGAGTTCCGTGCGGTGGGCGTGGGCCTAGTCGGTGAAGCTGCGTGCCGGACGTTTCGTGACTGTGGTGATGTCGTCCGTCGGCGTTGAGTTGTATGGCTCCAGGGTGGACCGGAACATCTCGACGATGGCGTGCGCCAGTTCCTGCGGCATGCCGTAGGACATCATCTGCGCCCCCATTCGGCCGGGTCGGTTTCCGAGCTCGAACAGCTCGATCTCGTCCGCCGCGACCCCGACTGTATGCCAGACGACGGACGCGGCGTGATCATCAGATATATACCGGCCGTGGACGCGACGGCGTCGCTATCGCCCGCGAGCGAGTCCTACAGCTCGAACGCGACTACGCCGCAGGTCGGCGTCAAGCGATGGGCAGACGTGCGCGCAACCCTCGAGACCCTGTTCGGCGATGACGTGACGAGGCCTTGAACCAGGCATGGGGCAATTGCCCTATGTGCCTCGAGCAGGCCCAAGCACATACTCGCGCCAGCCTCGGCGTCGGAGCGAGGCCCGTCCCAGACATCTCGTCTGGGACGGGCACGCACCCGACCTGCGGGGGGCCCAGCGTGCGCAATCTTTGATCATTTGCGGCGAAACGCGCAGGCTTTGCGCAACGTAGAACCAAAAATGATTGACAACTGCCGCTGCCGGTGATTACGTCAGAGACGTCGCCGGCGGCCTCCCCGTCAGCCGGTCTACGTGCCCGATGGGCTAATCGACAGATGCAACGAGGATGAGGTCATGCCGCGCTTTCGCACGCTTTGCTGTTCCCTGGGCCTGACGACCGTCATGTTGGGGACGGGGGTGTTCGCCTCGACCGCTCAGGCGCTGAGGCCCAACCCGTCGCACATCGAACAACGCCCCGTGCTCGGATGGAGCAGCTGGAGCGCGTTCCGGTTTGGGGCGAACGCAGCGCTCGACGAGGCTCAGGCCAGAGCACTCGTGCGCAGCGGGCTCAAGTCCGAGGGCTTTGACTACATCAATCAGGACGACGGGTGGTACCAGTGCCCGAAGGTGTCCTACAGCGGCGCTCACCGCAACTACGGGCCAACCGTCAACCGCTGGGGACGGTGGGTGACGAGTCAGAAGAACACGGCCAACACCGGCGCCTTCCCCAATCACGGAGCGGTCAACGGGATCAAGGCCGTTGCCGACTACGTGCACAGCCGCGGGCTGAAGTTCGGCATCTACCTCACGCCTGGCATCTCAGGCAACGCGCTCTCGCGCGACACCCCGGTGGAGGCCAACGCCCACGGGCACCTGCTCGGCAAGCCCAGCGGCTACACCGCGGATCAGATCACGCTCGGGTACACGCATGGGCTCAAGCCGTCGAAGTACACCAAGAAGCTGACCGACGCCGAGAACTACAACTGCGGCGGCACGTGGGAGCTCAACTACAAGTCGCCGGGCGCGCAGAAGTTCGTCGACGGCGAGGCGGATGAGTTCGCGTCCTGGGGCGTCGACTACGTCAAGCTCGATGGCATCCTGGACCACAACACGACCGACCTGCGGGCGTGGGCCAAGGCGCTGAAGCAGAGCGGTCGCAAGATCGCGCTGGACACCACGGAGGGAGCCTACGACTCGGCGATCGTGCCTCAGCTCAACCGATACGCCAATCAGTGGGAGTACACGCCCGACGTCGAGGAGGGCGGCGACAGAAAAACCCTGACCGCCTACCCCTCGGTCTATCTGCGCTTCAACTCCGCCGCGCTGTGGGAGCACTTCGGCGGTCCCACCAAGGGCTTCAACGATCTCGACTCGGTCGAGGTGGGCAACGGCCAGACCCCGGCCGAACCGACGAGCGCGGCCGGCGTCAAGGGCACCGATGGGCTGACCCTTCCCGCCCGCGAGTCGGTCCTCAGCCTGTGGTCGCTCGCGGCCTCGCCGCTCATTCTCGGCACCGATCTGCGACAGCTGACCGCGAGCCGGAACCCCGTCGACCTCGCCCTGCTGCGCAACCGGCGCGTGATCGGGATCGACCAGGACGGGCTCTCCGCCAAGCGGGTCCTGGACACCGCAAACAGCCAGGTCTTCAGCAAGCGAGAGCCGAACGGTGATGTCATCGTCGGGCTGTTCAACACCAACTACGCACAACCGGAGGTCGTTTCGACGACCGCCGCCAAGGTCGGCCTGCCCGCCGGCGGCTCCTACGAAATGCGTGACCTCTGGGGCCGCAACAGCGATCTGTGCGCTGCGCAGACGGTGCTGACCGCGAGCCCGACGCCGAAGAACGTCAAGGCGCCCCTGTGCTCCACGGGTTCGCCGGGCGGCTTCGAGACCGCGGGAGCGATCTCGGCCAACGTTCCGGCCGAGGGCGTCGCGCTCTACGAGCTCACCCCGCTGCACGCGGGCACGTCCTCGTCCTCCGCCGGCGGTGCTGTGCCAAGCACGACCCTCGACCTGTCCGGTGTCGCCCGACTGACGGCGGGACAGCCTGCCACCGCGACCCTGGCCTTCACCAACAACGGCACGACGCCGGTCAGCCCGGAGGACCTGAGTCTCTCCACTCCGGCCGGCTGGACCGTCACGTCCCAGTCGTGCCCCGCCGCGGGGGACATCGCCCCCGGCCAGACGGTCACGGCGACGTTCACCGTGATCTCGCCGAGCGCGCAGACCGGCGCGAGGGTCACGGCCAATGCCGGCCCGGCCTCGGCGTCCAGTCCACACTGCCAAGCCACCACTCTGACGTCTGGCGCCCCCGCGCCCGGGAGCACCAGCGTCTCCGACGAGGCCACCGTCGTCCCCTCGCCCGTCGTGATCAACGAGGTCCAGACGGGGTCGAAGACGAAGCGCAACCAGCAGTTCGTCGAGCTGTACAACCCCGGGCGATCCGCGGTGAACATCTCGGGCTGGCAGTTGCAGTACCAGGCACAGTTGGCGCCCAGCAGCGATGGCCCGCTGAAGGTTCTCGTGCGCATCCCGCAAGGGACCTCACTGGCCGCTGGCGGCTACTACCTGATCGGCGGTGCCGGCTATGCCGCGTCCGCCACGCAGCCGGCGAGCAACGCGACGTTCACCTCGAAGTCCCTCACCGTGATGTCGGGCATCGGTGGCGCCGTCGGGCTGCACGACGCTGGCGGCTCTCTGGTCGACAGCGTCGGGTGGGGCGTCGCGGACAACTACGGCTTTGCGCCGAGTGCGTTCCAGCGCGCGTCTGGCATCTTCGTGCAGAACTGCCCGGCCCAGGCCCGAGGAGTGGTGCCGACGGCGACCGCACCGCGGCTGACCTCGCGTATCTCCACGCATCCCACTCCCCCAAGCATTCCCCGGGGGGACAGTCTGGTGCGCCTACCCAACGGTCAGGACACCGGCTCCAACTGCGACGATTTCTCGGTGGCCGGTACGCCGAGCCCTGGCGCCGCCAACGGGTCCTAGCGGCAGCTAGACCACACGCATCAAGTCCGTCCCACGTCGTCTGACGTGGGACGGCAGCGTCCTTGATGATGTGCCCATGCTCCGCCCGAGATGGCTGCGGCGACTTGTGCTGTCCTGTGACGAGCCGTCACGTGGCGATCCACTACCACACGTGCGGAATCAGACGCTTACGGCCCGCCGAGTAGCGGCGATACGGGTCGCCGAGTCCGTCAAGCAGGGCGCGTTCCTCAACCCGGATCCGAGTCACGATCCCGATCAGCGGCAGCACGATTGCCACGATCAATGCCAGCCAGTTGCCAAGGGCGAGCGCAAACCCGACCACGGTCAGCAGCAGTCCCGTGTAGGACGGGTGGCGTACCCAAGCAAACGGACCGCGGTCAACGACCGTCTGATCGGGCGCGACGCGAACGTCGACGGTGAAGAACCGCCCTAGGGCCCACACCGCCCACTGACGCAAGATGACCCCGATCCACATCAAGACCGCGCCCGCGATCACCAATGGCCACCGACCCCCATGGATCGCCGTCGCAGGCGCCAGTCCGGCTAGCGCCGCCGCGCCGCCGGCGCCGGCGACGATGCACGCGACGATTATCACCAAGCTGCCGCTGTCGCGACGAGCTCCTGCGCGGTTGCGCAGGCTGCGCCAGCGGGTGCGCTGCTCAGCCAGTACGAACACGATGAGCGGTGCGTCGACAATCCAGCGAGCCGCCGGATCGATGTAGGCCAGAGGCTGCATCCCGAGAGTGTTCCGCCCACGGTAGACGACTGCGGCATAGTCGCCGGTCGGCATCTTTGAAGCGCTCCTGCTCCCCGCCCGCCCAAGCACCGCTGGCGTCGCCAAGCAGGTGCCAAGGCCACGCGATCTCCCGCCGGCATCGCCGGCGTCGCTTTCCCGGCGCCGGGGGGCGGCCGCGCCGTAGGATCCGATCGCCAACCCACAGAGGAGGAAGCATGGCCGCCAAGCTCGTCGTTCTCTACGGATCCCCGCAGGATCCCGCAGCCTTCGACGCTCACTACACCCAGACCCACGCGCCACTGGCACAAAAGGTCCCCGGACTGCAGCGCTTTGACCACGGACATGTCCTTGGCAGCGCTGATGGATCTGAGCCGCCCTACTACTACATGGCTGAGCTCCACTTCGATGACGCCGACGCGCTGGCCAGCGGCCTCGCCTCCGCGGACGGTCAGGCAGCAGGCGCCGACGTCGCAAACTTCGCCACCGGCGGCGCGACGCTCATGATCGTCGAGGCCTGACCGCGCCCCACAGCCGGAGCTTCACCTGATCGAAGGCGATCGCCGCAGCCGCGGAGCTGCCCAGCGCCTCGACGCGCCACCTCGCACCACCTCGCGCCGGCGAAAGCGGACGAGGAGGGGTCCCGAGCGTCGTGCGCCTACTGGTCCTCGAGTTTGAACCCGATCCGCATCTCGACTTGGAAATGTGCGATCTGATCCTGCTCGATGTGTCCGCGAATGCCTCGGACCTCGACCCAGTCGAGGCCACGCAGTGTCTTCGCGGCACGCTCGACGCCCGCGCGCATCGCCTCGGTGACGCCGTCGGGCGAGGTCCCGGCGATCTCGACGACTTTGTAGGTGTCTGACTCGGGCATGCGATCTCCTTGGCTGACGTTGAACAGGCCAGTCACCCCTACCCGCTCGGGGCAGCGCAACACCGGTGTGGACGATCAAACTCCAGTGCAGGAAACGGCACACGGTCGCTCGACTACCCCTAGGCAGGGACGGGATCTTCTTCCGGGGGCTGCTCAGGCTCTGGCTCCACCGGGAGGGGATCCTCCGCTGGAAGTGGCTCGCGCGGCCGGTCCGGAACGATCGCCGGCTGTGGCTCCTCCTCTGGCGGCGGATAGTCCGGGACGATCTCCGGATCCGGCCCCTCCGGCAACTCCTGCGGCGGCGGCTCACCCGGACTAACAGGCGGAGTGATCGGCTCGGGGGCTTCAGAGGAAGATTGCATTTCGTCTAGCTACCCAACGGCGAGCACTCTTTCCAGCTCATCTGGAAAAAGTCGGGAGCTTCAGAGAAAGATTGCATCTGGTCGAGCTACCCACTTCCGCACCGATACCGCCGCCACCTTCTCAGCGGATGTTCTGGCCACCGAGCGTCCGGGACGGGCAGAATGCGAGACGAAAGCAGGGCGTCGGCGCGAGGTGCCGCAATGCGGAGACCGATGTGCAGGAGTGGGTACGCCTGGAATGAGATGACGTCGCGTTCGACGCTGATTCGGTCCGCCGCGCGCTGGACCGCTGTCGCGATGACGGGATCCGCCTGATGACGTACGCAGCGCTCGGAGACACGCCGGCCAACCGCGACAGGCTCTACGCGCTCAGCCGCGAGTGCTCGGCCGACACTCCCGGTCGCGGCACCTTCTACTCCTACGACGAGTATGTCGCCGACCGGATTGAGGCCGCCTCGTTTGACCCGCACGGTGTCGTCATCGCCCTGGACGGCGATCGGTCGGTAGCGATGACTGCTCTCTCCGATCAAGGAGACCATGCCTTCGTGGAAATGACTGGCGTCGTGCGCGGCTATCGGGGCAGAGGGCTTTCTCTCGCGGTCAAAGCGCGCGCCATCGAACACGTCCGAACTGGCGGCGTTCGGTGGATCCGCACTTTCATCACCCGAGCGACGCGCCCGCGATCGGCGCGGACCAACGGCTCGGCTTCGCCGAGCCGAAGCCACGCAGCACGAGCTCACCGTCAAGGGCCGCCCAGAACGAAACGATGCCCAGCTGACGGCGACTGACAGCAGCGTAGATCACGATCAGCGTGCCGGTGACGGACTCATCGCTTTGGTGATGCCCTGTTGCACCAGGTCGCCGAGTACGACGAGCAGGATCACGTCAAACGGTTCGAGCGAGCTGAGCTGCGCCGGCCCGCAATTCGCGTGATCAGAAAGATGAAGAAGAAGACGACGGTGGCGCGAATGACGAGATCCATAGGCCCTCAGGGAAAGATCGTCAGGGAGCGGTGCACGCGGGCGATCGTGGTTGAGCCGTTGTCGAGGGTGATGTCCTCGGGACGCTCACCCACGTTCGTCGGGTTGACCTGGAAGTACAGCCATTCGGTCAGGGTGTGCCCGGCGGTGAGACTTGGGTAGGAGAACACGATCTGCCCATCCAGGTTGGTCTGGCTGCTCGGGTTCGGCTCCACGGAGTTTTCGCTCATCGAGTTCCACCAGCCACGGTCAAAGACCAGCTGCGGCTTGGCGAGGTTCTGACGGGCGGTCACCTGTATGCGGACTTGGAAGATCAAGCCGCTGCGTAGCCGCGCCGGCGCGGTAACCGCAAGCTCGGCGGCGAGCGCGTGGGCCGACGTTGTCGTCGGGCTCTGTCCGAACACGTTCAGAAGCGCGAGGACCGGCAGCACGGCGATCAGGCACAGCAGAGCACGGCGATACCAGACATGTCCGCCGCGGCCTTGCAGGTCGCGGTTCCGCTTGAGAGTCAGCCCGTCAGGCAAGCGGTCTGCCATTGCTGCGTATTCGCCTAGCGCCTACGCGATCCTGCAGTGACCACTCGACTAATACCTTGCCCTTAACGTGCCCGCCCGAGCGAGATGAGGATGCCAGACCAGGAGCAGGACGGCAGACCAGGAGCAAGGTCGTCGCGCGCACGAGGGAGAGACGCCATGCGCCTCGGGTGTCAGCGCTTCGCGCCTCGGTGACTGACCGGGGCGGCCGCCGCCCGGACCCGCCGCAGGGAGCCGGCCCGCAGTCCGTTGACCGTCCCGGCCGCCTCCCACAACGCGAGCAGGGTCAGCAGCCCCGCGACGATCGCTCCAACCACCAGCGCCGGCAAGGCGCTTGCCGCAACTCCCGCCAGGCACAGCGCCGCGACGGCGACCGCGCGTTTGCTGCCGATGCTGCCGATCATTCGCAACCGGAACATGTTCTCAGCGGCGAGGAAGAGCGCCGGTCCTCCGACCAGCATGATGAGCCCCGCGGTGCTGAGGCTCGTAGTTGCGTCTTTGACCAGGAAGTCATCGCCGACAGCCACCATGATGACCCCGGCGACGATGGGGAGGTGAAGGTAGGTATAGGCGTCTCGCGCGAGCACGGCGGGGTCCTCGGCGTTTGCCAGATGCTGCTTGGAGTTCTCCGCGACCACGCCGAAGTACAGCCACCACAGGGCGCCGGTGATGAGGAAGGCGATCGCGAGCGCGAGTGCCGAGCTTGTCGAGAGTCCGCGCGCGCTCGCGGCCGCGCCGGTGACGACGATTGACTCGCCGAGGACGATGATGACGAAGGACTGAAAGCGCTCGGCGAAGTGTCCCCCGTCGACGGGATAGTCGGTCGTGCTCGAACGGCCCCGCCGGGGGGTCCAGTAGCCAGCGATCGGTGCCGCGAAGTCGATGAGCAGGCCGGCGCCCCACAGGGCGAAGCGCCATGAGCTCGGGGCGAGGGCGCCGGCAACCCAGAAAGCGGCCGACAACAGACTCCAGGCGAGGATGCGCTCGAACACGATTCGGAGCGCATGGTCGTCTTCGAGCAGCCACCGTGAGGCGGCGTTGCGCCCGGTCTGCAAGACGACGTAGGCGGCGGCGAAGAGCAGGGGGGTGGTGGTGAAAGCAGTCGGGACCGCTGCCGCCATGAGCAGGCTGGTGAGCGCGCCGAGGACGACGATGAGGCGGACTGGGCTTGAGGCGGGCTCGAACCAGTTGACCATCCACGTGGTGTAGATCCACGCCCACCACACGACCCACAGCAGCAGCGCCGCGTGAGCGACACCGGTGTAGGTGAGGCGCCCGATGATGAGGTGTGAGATCTGGGTGACCGCGAACGCGTACACGAGATCGAAGAGCAGCTCGACGGCGGTCGTCGGCTGCGGGTCGCCGTTGCGCGGCCTCAGATGGCGGGAGGTCTGCATTCGATGGTTCCTTCTCGCACGAACCATATATCCTGGGCTCATGGCGGACGCGCGGACTGGCCGACTGAGTGACGAGGAGGAGCGCGCCTGGGCCGGCTTCCTCGCCGTTCATGCACGCGTCACCCGCGAGCTCGACGCCCTTCTCGGCGCCGAACACGGCATGCCGCTCGTCGAGTACGAGGTCCTGCTCAAGTTGGCGACCAACGGCGGCCGCATGCGCATGTCGCAACTGGCCGACGTCGCCTTCCTCAGCCGCAGCGGTCTCACCCGCATCGTCGACGAACTCGAGGCGCTCGGTCACGTTCGCCGCGAGCCCGATGAGCACGATGGCCGCTCGTTCCTTGCCACGCTCACGCCGCTGGGCCGCCGGCGGTTCGCTGCCGCGCGGCGTTCCCACCGCGCCCACATCCGCCAGCTGTTCCTCGATCACCTCACCGACGCGCAGCGCTCCGTGTTCGCGGAGAGCTGGGAGCAGATCCTCGACGCTGTCGACTCCGACACGGGACGCCGTCCGCGCCGGCGCCTGGCCGGGCGCGGCGGCCCGAGCCCACGTCCGGTGTCGCCGACCCGGCAGTAGCGGCCAGAGCTTCTTCGAAGAGGCCGCGCCGCTGATGCACGCGGCAACGCCAGACCCAGCCGAGCTCGAGAAGGTCAACGAGCGTCACGAAACCCACATCGTCGGGCCCCCGCTGCCCTCGCCGTCGCCTCCGGCCGTGTAGAGCACCGCCCAACGTTCCGCGTGCCGTCTCCGGCCGATTGGATCGCCGCTACGTGCGGTGGTCTCGCGTTGTGCTGACGTGGTCGGCCGCCTCGCCCCAGCCGAAGCTACGCAGGGCCTCGACATCGGCAGGGTCAACGGCGGCACGCGGTGCGGTGGCCAGCGCTCGCGCGTAGTCATCCGCGGCTGACGCGCGGGCGCCTGGCCCGGATAGCCGGTAGCGAGCGGGGAGCATCGGTCCGAAAAGGAGCGGCTCGGCCAGCTCGGGCCACGCAACTGGATCAGGGGCGACGCCCATCTCCTCGGAGAGCGCGAGCGCCAGCGCGTTGTGTGACTCGAGGATCGGTCGCCGGGTGGCGATGGTCGCGCGCATGCGCGCCGCGGACGGAAGCGTGCTGGCGCCGCTCCAGCTCGACATGATCCAGCGTGCCTGCAGTTCGAGCAGGGGCCAATACGGCCCCTGGGCGAGGAACTGGCCGACCACACCCAGCCCGGGCAGGTCAGGGTGGAGGGTGCGCTGGTACAGCTCGGTATCGATCCAGCCGTCGTCAGCAAACACCTCACGCAGATAGGGCGTGCTGGGCTCATAGCCGGTAGCGCACACAATCGCGTCCACCTCAGCGGTGGTGTCGTCGGTAAAGGTCACCGTTCGGCCATCGACGCGGGCGATCCCGGGCTTGCACACGATCTCGTGCTCGCGGATCTGCTCCAGGTAGCCCTGAGCCAGCGACAGGCCCGCAATCCGCAGGTCGTCGTCCGGCGCCGGAGCGCCGTAGTCGGCCGGATGGCCGGCTATCCGGAGCACGCGTGCCCGCTGCCGCCCGGCCCATTCCTCAGAGGAGAGCACGCGACGCTCCAGCGCACCGAACAGCGTGTACCACTGCCAGTCGGAGGAGACGCCGTCGACGACCTTCTGGATCACGTACCGCGGTTTGCGGAAGGCCGAGATCGTGCGCGTGCGCGCGCCGAGGTCGGAGGCGATCTCGACCCCGCTGACGCCGTTGCCATAGACGAGCACGGCGCGGCCCGCAAACGGCTCGGCGCCGGGATAGTCGTAGGTGTGCAACAGCTCGCCGGCGAAGTCGGCAATGACGAGCGGAAAGCGGGGAGTGTGGAAGCGTCCTGATGCGACCACCACCGCGTCGAACGGCTCCCCGTCGACCGTCCAGCCCGGGCGGACGGCAGAGACGCGGGTGTTGAAACGGATCCGATTAGTCACTCCGAACGCCGACGCGTACATCGCGAGGTAGTCGCAGATCTCCTCGGCCGAGGGATGCAACGGGTACTGCTGCGGCGGCGGAAAGTCCGAAAATGCGGTCAATTCGCGGCTCGTGTTCGTGTGCATCCCGGGCCACACGCCGCTGTGCTCGGCCGCGAGATCCCACTGCCCGCCAAGACGGTCGCTGGCCTCGAACACACTCGGCTCGAACCCCGCCTCGAGCGCGTACTTCGCCGCGGCGATGCCAGACGGCCCAGCCCCGATCACCGCGATCCGCGACCCATCCCGAAGCCTCACGAGACGATGGTAGAGGCCAAGAATGGGCTGCGACAAAAGGCGGCGTGACGGCGCTGGGACTTGGTGGGCGACGCAGCTCACCCCATGCTGCCGACCTCGGCGAGTTCCGCAGCCCGCCACGGGCACCATGGTGCTGAAGGTCCAGGACGGCCTGATCGTCAAGGAGATCGGGCTCGACGATGGCGTCAGCGTCCTCAGGCAGCTCGGCCTCGTCCGCCAGGGCTGAGCGTGGTGACGGTCCGTGGGTTGAGACCGTTCGGTCTCAGACCCACGGCGATCGTGGCGCGGCTCACAGCATCACGATCGCTCCGAGGTACGGACGCTGATCGTCGGCCGCGCTATCACCGGGGTCGGGGCGTTCGCATCATCACAGAGCACGCGCCCGCGGCATATTCTCGTCTGATGGCGTCGCCGGACCTCGAGTTGGCGGATGCGCAGCGGCTGTTGTTTTGCTGACAGCGCGTTCTGCTTGCTCGTTTCCGAACGCGTCTGGTGGGCGGGACGACCAGTTGCCAGCCGTCGGAGGTAGGCGGCCGGCCACGGGCTGTCTCACCGCTCGGGGAATGCCGCTAAAGGGCTAGCGACAGCCCTCGGCTCTCCTCGGCCTGCCGACGGGGTTAGGCCGAGGGAGGTCACGGCGGCGGCGGCGCAAGCGGCGATCCCGAAGCCGGACGCCCACGACCATCCTCACCGGCAGTTTCTCGTGGAGTTTCTGCGCTACGAACGACGACATCACATTCGCCGCCGGGCCGGGTGCGATCGCCAGTGTGTCTTTCAGATCCATGTTGACATCCCTCAGCAGCAGTTGGAACACGCAAGCCAGTCTTGCTGGAGCTGGCCGTAGCAGAAATGGCCTGTGTAGGCCAGTTCTGCCGATCTGGCCGTCGCGCGCGTCGGGACGCCTTCCGGTAGGTCGTCGGTCCGAGGGCTCAGCGGTCGAGCGAAGTGCCCGTGGTGCTGCTGAGGGTGGCGATGAGCGTGAGCAGCGCGTCGAGCGCGGCCGCGAGCGGTTCGGGGTCGCGCTGGACCTGAGCGAGCAGGAGGCCGCCCTCAAGCGCGGCAAGCAGGGCCAGCGCGAGCTGGCGCGGATCGGCCTCCGGCCCGAGTCGGCCGAGCGCGTGCATCCGCAGAAGGCCGGCCGTGATGCTGGCCTCCCAGCGTTTGAAGGACGCCGCAACCACTGTTCTGGCTTCGGGCTCCGTTTCGGCGAGCGCGGAACCGAGCGAGCCGACCGGACAACCGCCGCGCCCGCCCATGTCGCGGTTGTGATCGACCACGAAATCGCGCCACTCCCGTAGGCCGTTGAGGCTGCTGAGGTCGAACCGCTCCTGCGTGCCGATGGCCAGGTCGGCCTGGCGCTCGATGACCGCGCGGACCAGCGCCGGCTTGTCTTCGAAGTAGTGGTAAAGCTGCGAGTTGCTCACGTGTGCGCCGTCGCGCACTTCCTCGATCGTCGTGCGGGCCACGCCCTGCTGAAAGATCAGCTCTGCCGCGGCGTCGACGATCCGCGCGCGCGTCTCGGCGCCCTTGCGCGTCAACCGCGGCCGACCAGGACTCGTAGAAGACATCGGGACGAGTATATCGGAGAAAATGGTATTGACATGCCAGAAACTGCGTGCCAGAGTGGCTTAGATAGTCCAGTTCGGCAGTCAAAGAGCTGCCACCGCCGGGAACCACGAAGCCGTTGTCGCTGGGCCTGGCCGAGCAGGGCTTAGCCGCCGTTCTGCTCGGCGGTCTGACCACACCATTCAGCCAACCCGGGCTGGACCTACAAACGATGAGAGGGAATTCCGATGAGCACACTCCAAGAACAGACCGTGTTGATCACGGGCGCCAACGCCGGAATCGGCAAGGACGTGGCCCGGCAGTTGGCATTGCGTCCGGAGATCGCCCGCATCTACCTGGCGTGCCGGAACCGAGAGCGGGCGACTACGGCAAAGGCCGAGCTCGAAGCGGCGACCGGCCGGCGCATCTTCGACGTCGTTGTTATGGACGTCGCCAATCTGGATTCGGTCCGCGCGGGCCTGGCCTGCATCACGGATTCGTCGACGCGTTGGTGATGAACGCTGGTGTCATCGGCCCGCAGACGATGGCCTTGACCGCTGATGGGGTCACCACCGTGTTCGCGACAAACGTCCTCGGTCACGTCCTCCTCCTCGAAGAACTCCTGGCCGAGGGCCGGCTCGGCGCGGTTGCGGTCCTCGCCGGAAGCGAAGCCGCCCGCGGACTTCCGAGGTTGCACATGGAGCGGCCCTCCTTTGTCTCAACCTCCGCCGACGAACTTGGCACCGTCATCGACGGCAGCTACTTCGCCAGCAAAAAGCCTGACTTCAACCTGGCCTTCGGGCAGGCCAAGTACATCGGGGCCCTGTGGATGGCCTACCTGGCCCGCCAATACCCCGACCGCCGCTTCATCACCGTGAGCCCCGGCGCCACCACCGGAACCCGTGCTGCCGACGGCATTGCCCTGCCGTTGCGTGTCGCGGCGAAGTACGTCATGCCCGCCCTGGGGATCTCCCACAAACTTGAGGTTGGCGCCAAGCGACTGGTCGACGGTGTCATCGACCCGAACCTGTCTAGCGGAGTGTTCTACGCGAGCGCGGCCAACAAATTGAGCGGTCCCTTGGTCGACCAGGCGGACATCTTTCCCGACCTGGCCAACCCGGCCTTCCAGGACAACGCCAACGAAGCGATCCACCGCTTCATCACGTTACGGACGATCGCCTAACCCCCGCCGACTGGTTCCAGAGATCCAAAAGGCTACGGCAACGCCGCTCTCCGCGGAGGTCGTGTGCCGCGTGACCGACTGGTCCCTCATGCGTATCAGCCGCGAGTGTGATCGATGTTGCGGAACAGCGATACGGAACGCTGGTATAACTAGGTACGTGGCTAACGCTGTCTTGGATCTGTTGCGCGAGCGTGTGCGGGATCGAAGCCTTCCGGGACGGCGGACCGATGGTGCGCGTCTGGTGCTTCTGATCGAAGGTGGGAGTTCGCGCGGAGCGTTCTCCAGCGGCATGACGGTCGCTATCGAGCGGCTTGGGCTGTTGCCGGGGTTTGATGCCGTCTACGGGAGCTCAGCGGGCGCGCTGAACGCAGCTTGGTTGCTGTGCGGGCGAGCCGAGAGCACGATGCACGCGTGGTGGGATCCGGCGGTCATGAGGACGACGATCGACCCGCGGCGGGCGCTTTGGCGGCGACCGGTGGTGGACACTCGGTTCCTCGTCCAAACGGTGTACACGGAGATCATGCCGATGGGATTTCGGGAGATTCTCGACAGCGCGGTCGAGTTTCATCCGATCGCCACTGATGCGCTGACTGGACGGGCGACGGATTTGCATGACGGGCTGCGCGACCAGTCGTGTTTGCAGGCCGCGTTGCGTGCGTCCACCGCAATGCCGTTCCTGGCAGGTGATCCCATCTTGATCGACGGCCGGCCATTCGTCGATGCTGGACTGAGCGAGGCGACTGCGGTACAGACGGCCCTCGGACAGGGCGCTACTCACATCGTCGCCCTCCGCACCCGAGGCGAGGGGGAGCGCGTGTCTCCTCCGTCCCGCGCCGAGCGGTTGCTGCTCTCGCGATGGTTGGCGCGACGTGCCCCGGGCGTGATCGAGCCATGGCTGCAGCGCGAGTCAGTCAGGGACGAGGAGGAGCGTCTGCTCGCCTCGCACCCGGCGGCGCTGCAGCTTCGTCCTCCGCGCGGCAGCGTGAGGATCTCCCGTACTGAACGCAGTCCTCGGCTCCTGCGCGAGGCGGTCCTTGCGGGTTGGCGATCCGCGTGGCAAGGCCTGTCACGGTGTTCGACGTGATTTCTACTCCTGAGCTGCGTGTCGAGTTGTGATGCCTTTGAGATCTTCCCGCCTGACGAATTCACGGGACTGATCCTGCTCGGCAGCCACGCTGCTCAGGGTTCTCGCGACGGCGCTCAAGCCGACCGTCGTCCGGCACAGCTCGCGAGGGTAGGGGTCGCTGTTCGTGAATGAGCCCGACCCGAACATGACGCTCGGCTGGATTGACCCCGCGCTCCGTAGCGGTGCGGTCCGACGGGATGCCGCGAAGCTGATGAGCGCGATGCGATCTGATGAGCTGCTCGACGTCTCAACCCGGTTTCAGAGGTTCGGCAGCCTCGTCCACGTCGTCTGGGGCGACTCCGACCGGTTCTTTCCGCTCAGCCTCGCACACCGGCTGGTGGCAGCGTTCCCGGACTCGACACTGACCACCATCCCTGGCGGACGTACCTTCATCTCCGTTGACTTCCCTGAGCAGGTCGCCGCCGCCATCAGTGCAGCTTCGATACCGCCGTCGATGCGATGCCCCCTTTTGACTAGCCGAGGCGTTGCGTGGCCGCCGTGCGGATGTCGTGTGGCCAGGGAGTCGATTTTCGTATCCCGCGGTCGAAGTGGACGGCCGTTGTTTCGCAGGTCGCGGTCGTCTCGCCGCTGACGGCGTTGCGCATCTCGTTCACAAATCGGATCGAGCGTTCGCCGATCTCAAGCAGGCGGCTTGTGATCTCGATCAGATCGCCCGCGAGCATTTCGCGTCGGTAGGAGATGTTGTGGTTGACGACCGCGGGCCCGCAGTTTGACTCGCGCATGTAGGCGGCAGTCAGCCCGAGCCGGCCGACGAACGTCCAGCTTGCCTCGTCGAACTTCCCGACGTACCACATGATGTTCATGTGCCCCATCTGGTCACACTGCCAGGGATAAATGACTCCGCGATGGTTCATCTCTTCGATCACGGCGAACGCTCCTTCTTGGGCCTGGTCAACGTCGTTGAGATGGAGTCGGCAGCGATTCTCACCGTTGATCGATACAGCACAGCTGCGCACCTCCACTGGCCAGCAGGCGGCCGGCCTCGTCCCAGACGTGGCCCTGGGCGGCGATCAGCCCGTGCGCGCCCGCGGTGCACGTTTCGTTGATCAGCAGCCACTCGGCGTGGACCGCCGAGCGATGGAACCAGGCGGTGATGTCCAAGCTGGGCGCGATGAAGGCGCCGCGCCCGACCTGGTGGAACGCCGCCGGCCAGCCGTAGGTGTCCAGCAGGATGAGCGGGCGGGCTGCGTCAGCAAAAGGACAGGCAGAAGTCGATGCCGGATGGAAGCGCACCCACTCCGTGCATTCCGGCACGCTGCTCGCGTCGGTCACTGGGCGGCGCTCCATGTTCGCCCAGAACGGGTAGCGCTCGCCGTCGCGGGGGTAAACGGGCGCGGACCCCGGCGCAGCGGGCGAGAGCGCATCGGGGCGCGGAGACGGGAACGGATGAAGATGCTGCAGTTCGTAGCCGGGTGCGTCGGCTGCGGTGCGGATGATGGAGTGAGTCACGAGGCGCCCGTCCTGGAACATCCGCACCTCGATCGCCTCAGTTCGTCGCCCGGAGTGCAGGATCGCCGCCTCGAGCTCCACGACGCCAAAGGCTGGTGTGCGGAGAAACTGGCTGGTGATGCCGACGGGTCGCCTGATCGCGGCGATCTCGCCGGCGCCCCTCAGCGCAATAGCTGCCAGGTACCCCCGTTGGGGCCCCAGATCCCCCACTCAGGTGAGAGCGTCGCATAGAAGCGCCCATCCTCGCCTTCCACCGCCGTCGCCGCCTCGAACGTCATTGGTGTCATAGGCGCATCGTTGTGAATGCGATGGTGGCGGGCGGCGTGGGTCGCAATCTGGTCCTAGGGAGGTCGGGCGAGCTCGCGGATGAAGCCGCCGCGTCGTAGTCGACGTTGCAGCATTGAGGAGACAAGGTTACGTATCAACGATACATGATACGATCGAGTTCATGCCCCGTACCAAACAGCGGACGAGGGATCTTCGTGAGCGAGGGGTTGCAACCGCGCTTGCCGTGTTGGCCGAGGAGGGCGTGGCCGGGCTGACCACGCGGAACGTCGCGCAGCGGGCTGAGGCGTCTGTCCCGGCGGTCTACGAGGTCTTCGGAGACAAGGCCGGCTTGATCCGGGAGGTGTTCTTTGAGGGTTTCCGGATGCTGGGGGACGCCCTTGGCGCGCTTCCACCGCGCGACGATCCAATCGGGGCGCTGGAGGATCTCGCTGACGGCTATCGCAGGTTTGTCGTGGAGAACCCGGTCTTGGCTCAGGTGATGTTCTCGCGACCGTTTGCGGACTTCGATCCCACCGCCGCCGGAGACAAGGCCGGTGCCAAAGTCCGTCGGATCTTCGTCCAGCACATCAAGGCTGCTGTGACCGCTGGGAAGATCACTGGCGACCCGGTTGATGCCGCCCTGGTCTTTTTTGCGCTGCTGGATGGTCTGGCCTCGGCGGAGAACGCCCAGCGCCTTGGTTCCTCGCGCCAGTCGATCAACCGCCGTTGGCGCCTCGGCGTGACGGCGCTGCTCGGGGGCTTGGGCTCGTGAGCGGTCCGAGCACGAGCGGCGCGGCAGACCAAACGTTCGACAGGCGCGGCATCCCACTCGAGGAGGCGGCAGTGACTGAGCAGACGAACTACCGCGGGGTGGTCTACCCGTGGCAGTGCGATCACGCCGGACACATGAACATCATGTGGCACGTCTCGAAGTTTCGACGAGGCCAACTGGAACTTCTTCGGACGGATCGGCGTGACCCGCGAGTACATGCGCGACACCGACTGCGGCGTGGCCGGCGTGCAACAGAACCTGTCCTACCGACGCGAGATGTTCCCCGGTGACCTGATTGAGATCACCACACGTCTCGTCGAGATCAGCGACCGCTCAATCCGCTTCCGGCATGACATGCGCAACCCATCCACCGGCACAACGACCGCCGCCTGCGAGATGACCGCGGCGCACCTGGACCGCCAATCAAGACGAGCAACACCGTGGCCACCGGAGATCCGCCACGCAGCGACCCAACGCCTAGAGGCAACCGAGACCAGATGAGCGACTTCCAAGCTGTCCCGCCAGGCAACTGGATCCATCGATCTGCGCCAAAGGATGTAGTGGGTGTCGCCTAAGCGAGCCATCAGGCCGCCGGCGGCACCCTCGACAGAGGAGACGATGGACCTGCCGTTCGACTGCCTCGGGCGTGAATGGGCGGCCCGCCGCGGACGTAGAGCGCTAATGCATGTCGACGCGGCGGCTGCCGGGCGAACCAGTACACGGGTCCAGGCCCGGATCGCTCAGCACCTTGCGGCGGAGTCCGATCACGGCGGCTACGTCGCCGAGGCCGCGGCGGCCGATGAAATCGCCGCATTACAGGCCGGGCTCGGCAGTCTGCTCGGCACCAAAGCAGAAGACATCGCGTTCGTTGAGAGCTCGTCGAACGCGCTCGCCCAACTCATCGACGCATGGCCATTGCATAAAGGGGACACGATCTGGGCGGTTCGCACCGAGTGGGGCCCAAACCTCGCGGCATTCGCCGACCGTGGCCTAACCGTCCAATGGCTCAAGACCGACCCGGGCGACCGCGTCGACCTCGACGCGCTGACCACCCGACTGCGGACGGCGAGGCCCGCAGCGATCCACCTCACCGCCGCAGCATCACATCGCGCACTCGTGCAACCCGATCACGGAGATCGCGACCGAATGCGACCGCGTCGAGGTTCCGGTGTTCGTCGACGCAGCCCAGGCGCTAGGCCAGATCGCGGTCCATCCGGGAGCGGCAGCGATCTACGGAACTGGACGCAAATGGCTGTGCGGCCCGCGCGGCGTCGGCTACCTCGCGGTCCGCGAACCATGGGAGTCGAAGCTGCACCCGGTCGCACCCGCACTCACCGCCCAGAATTGGCCCGTCGGAAGCCCTCGGCCGATCACTCGACTAGGTAGCCGGGAGGCGTTCATCGCCGGACGACTCGGATTCGGTGTCGCCGTCGCTGAATACATCGAACTCCAGCCGCAGCGAATCCAAGAGCGCCTTCACAAGATCGCATTGGCCCTCCGGCACGCCCTCATCGATCTTCCCGCGTGGCACTTGCGGGACCCTCCTGACGCTCCAGGGGCAATGGTTGTCCTTGAGCCACGCGCCGCGAGTACCAGCGTTCCCAAGATTTGCCGTCAGCTACTCAGCCAAGGAATTCTCACGACCGCATGCCCGCGCGAGCGCGCGCCCGAGGACATGACCGGCTACGTCCTGCGACTCAGCCCACACCTGGAGACCACCAGCGACGACATTGAAGAAATCTCCTATTGCCTCCGCAATCTCGGCTGACCATCTCCGTCCTCGCGCGCAGGCGCACCGCTATGCCCAGATGGCGCACAGCACGACGAAGCAGAGCATCGCCGAGACCGCCGCTGACGATCCGTTCGCAGTCGATCCGTTTGTAGGTGAGTCGTGACCCTCACGATTCCGTTGCCGCCGCGAGCTGAATCGCGCCACGCGCCGGCTCGTTTCCGACATGTCCTTGTGCGGCGGAGCGATCGTCCGAAGCGATCGCGTGGACGAGTACTTTCCACTAACGCGGCTGCGCGCTTCGGACACCACCCGCCGGAGCCGGCAGCCATACCGTCTCCTGGAGGCCATGCCCCCGGCCTAGCCAGCCGCCGTCTGAGGCCTGCCACCGGTAGGGCGGAGCAGGTTGGACTTCGACCAGTCAAGGATGGGATCAGACACCATTGTCTGACCGTGGCGTGCCCGCCAGTACCGCGGGTCCCAGGACACGCACCGCCCCACATGGCAAGACGCAGATGCCGCCATGTGGATGGTGAAGCGGGCTCTCCTCCGATGAGCCGGCCGGTGCGTTGATCATCGGCTAGCGGCATATCGTCTGGCTCTCGGCCGGATTCGGCGCCCGCGATTGCGCGGGTCTACTCGCTTTTGACGCGGACAACAACCCGCCGGCCTCCCAGAGAGTTGGCATGCGGGGCGCGATTCGCCGACCACCACAACCGCGCGCTCGCCGGCTTGTGGTGCATGTCCGTTTGCGCCAGAGCAGGCGTGCGGTCGATGCCTCTGACACGGTCCTCAAAGACTTGACCGGCATCCTGCGCCGACTAGTCTCGGACTTGTCAGTGATAGAAGGACGCGCGCGTCCACTCGGGCGAGCCGGACCCGATCACGCTTCCCCGGGGGTCGGAGTACGAGATGATTCGCGTAACGGAGCCGTCCAGCGAGGGCCGCCGCCCAATTCGAGTGGTTGCTTCGCTCCTCGTCGGCCTCGCGGCCTTCGTCGCGGCGCTTGTCTTGATCGTGGTGATCAGGATATGGGAAGTCAGACTGCTCGTGACTGTGGTCTTGTGGATCCTGGGTGTCGCGGCGCTCGTTGTCTTCTCGGATGCGCTCAATCGCCTGCTGCCAGGTCGCAAGGACGAGCGGGTTGCCGACGCGCTGCATTGGCTGTCGACGTCATTCGTCGCCCTGGTGCTCGCGGTGGTTCTGGGCGCGATCCTTCCGTCGATTCTCGGTCTCTCGGTGTTCCCATCTCCGTGGGCGGCCTTGGGATGCGACGCGCTTGTCGGCGGCCTTGCGGGCCTGGGGACACTGGTGCTCGTCTCGGTCAGCGGTTGGGCCGGTGGTGAACTCTCGTTCAGGGTGCTGAGGTGGTCCCGAGTCGACGAACGCGACCCCGAGAGATTCCGATGGTCGCTGGGAAGCGAGTGGTCCGTGCGCGCGGTGTCCTGCATGATCGTGCTGGCCGTCGCGGGCATCCTTGTGAGTGCGGGCGCCACCCAGGTTTTCGCGCGTGAGCCCACGCCGACCGGTGGAGCCGACGTGGCTCCCCAGCTCCATCGATTGGAACCACTGTCGTGCTTCCGCTGGCGTTCTGGTTCCTCGCGACGGCGGTATCTGGGCCACGTTTGAGTGGCATCCCTGGGACAAGCGGGTGCAAACATCACCGAGCAGGCAGCGACGTCACGCCTCCTATGCAAGCGCGCTCGGCGTCGGCTTGGCCATCTTGATCGGGTGGCTGTCTGCCCAGTTCCTGGGAAACGTGATTCAGGGGGACCTGACGGCGCATGGCACCGCGACCGCCGTGTCGATCCGGTCTATACCCCCTGAGCAGCAGGTTGCGTATCTGGCTCAAAGGTTCGTGCCCCAGTTCGAACTCGCCCCAGGGGAGCAATGGGACCCATCAACGGTGAACTGGTACGTCACTCACTCTCAGCAGACCACCGCGCAGACATTCTGCGTCCAGGGCACCGGACCGAGCCGCAGGGATGCCGCGAACTATGCAACGAGCGCGCGGGTATCTCGTGCGCGCCGCGCTGCGACGCCCCGACCCCGGAACGTGCGTTCCACCGGAGGCGAGCCTGACGCGGTCTACTACCTCTACCAGGATCGCCGCGAACACACCGCACGACCATCCGGCCGCCCCGGCCACGATTGGTCGGTCATCGAGTATTGGATCTTCTACAACTACGACTCCCTCAAGGCAGGGCTGATCACGCAATGGCACCAATCGGACTGGGAACAGGTTTCGGTGCTCGTTGAGCGCCACGGGACCAGCGTGGATCCTGTCGAGGTCGGCTTCAGCGAGCATTGCTACGGCGTCGCCGCGCCAGCCGCAGCGTGTCCTGGGTCGGTTCGCATCCCGTGTCGTTCGTCGGCCTCGGGTCCCACGCCAACTACCCCACCCAGACCGACCTGCCAATTCGCGAACTCCAGTGCCTCACACGACGGACCCCCCGATTCCTCGGCGCCGCCGGGCTGTTCTTCAACCCACAGGTCGCGGGTTGGTCGCTCGAGCTCCCCCTCGCCTACCTGATCGGACTGGGCGACACGACTGGGGCTGCCCGAGTTGTCTCAAACGCAGACACCATCTCGGAGCGCGCCACGCCAAGCATCTGGGGCTTCCACGGCTACTGGGGCGCCAACAACAATCTCAGCGTGGTTTCCGGAGGGGGACCGATCGGAGAGGGACCACAATCGCCGCAGGACCAAGGACCTTCGCAGATGCCCTTCCAGGACATGTACTGCAACCCAACCTGGATCAAGACGCCGCCCACCTCACCAACCGCTTGGATATGCGACCCGTAGGACGGTTCCCGCAGGCATCGACGGACCTGCACGGCGTCTCGCAGCAGCCACAGCCTCAGCCCGGCCGCCCGCGAGGGCCTCGTGCGAGAGCCAGCCGGGGAGTCCGGTCCCGGCGCCACATAACGCCCCGACCGAAATATGACGCCGACAACCGTTGCTGCAGCGCCGCTCCAGTTCCAGCGCGCAATCGCGTCGGCGACATAGGGATCGTCCGGATCACCGGCGCCTGGGGCCAGGCCTACCGCGCAAGCCCCCAAAGCATTGCCGGGCGGCTCCCGGCGCCCAGGGCCACTACCGGCTGCGCTATGACCGACTCGATGCCAAAGGCCACATGAGCCTGCGCCGCGGCGGACGGATGCACCACCTCGGCATCGGCTACGCCCACGCCCGCAAACGCGTCCTCGCGCTCGCCGACGAGCACCAGATCACCGTCGTCGAACTCCAGACCGGCGAGGTTCTCGCCACCCACCAGATTGATCCCGAGCCGTGGCTACTGGCGCAACACCCAAAGAGAGCCCGGCCGCTGGCCGAGCTCCCAAAAGTGAGACCTATGACGTGAGACACCTGGGACATATGTCCCGAGACATCACATAACGGGAGCGACGGGACTCGAACCCGCGACCTCCGGCGTGACAGGCCGGCGCTCTAACCAACTGAGCTACGCCCCCGAGGGGACGACCAGTATGCCAAGCCCGCGCTGGAACGTGAGTCCGGCGACGGACATGGCCCCGGGCCGGTCGGGGATCAGGGATTGATCGAAGTTTTTCCGAGGCGGCGCAACTTCGGGATGGGCGCCGGGTTCTGGAGGGCGTAGACGGGCATCGCGACGCGTCCCTACCCGGCCGTGGATGTGATCGTGATGGCCGGCGGCGAGGACCCACTCGGGTCCTCGTCGCGTTTAAGGGGTCAGGCGCTCTCGGCCAGGCGGCCGACGATCGCCAGCACAAATCGCTCGTAGCGCTCGGGCGAGAACTGCCGTGGGTCGGTGAGCACCCGCCGCCCGGCCTCTTCAGCCAGCGCGAGGATCGAACCGGCGGCCAGCTCCACGTCGAGCTTTGACGCGTTCTCGCCCGTCCCCCACATCACCAATTGCTCGAGCCGCTCGAGGATCCGGGCGCGGTTGGTCTGGACGTGCTCACGCACGATCGCGGGGGTGCCGTCGAGCGGCAGCAGGATGATCCTCCAGGTCGGTGGGCGGGACTTGACCGCCTCCAGGAAGCGGCGCACGCCGGAGCCGAACAGTGCCAGGGGATCCGAGGAGCCCGCCAGCTCGGGGCCTGGGATGACCTCGGCGAGTTGGCCGAGCGCAATCCGCTCTTCGCGCTCGATCAGGGCCTGCAGCAGCGCGCCGAGGTTCGGAAAGTGGTCGTAGATGACCGGCCGGGTCACCCCCGCGGTTCGTGCGATCGCCTCGATCGAGACGCCCGCGTAGCCCTGCTCCACGATGACCTGGAGCGCTGCGTCGATCACCTGCTCCCGGCGCTCGGACGGCGCCATTCGCGGCGCGTAGCGCCGGCGCGGCCTGGTCCTGGGCGATCCGTCAGAGCGTCGAGGGGGCATGCGTTGTGGGGGCAGCGTATCGCTTCTCGCCGCTCGGGCTACGCCGCTGTAGCTTCGGCTGGCGAGCGACGGCGTTAGGGTGCACCGCGATGACGATCCTCTCACTCGACGGTCACAACGACGCGCTCACCGCTGAATGGCACGACGCTCTCACGGTCCGGCGGGACACCGGCCACATCGATCTGCCCCGCATGCGCGAGGGGGGCGTCCGCGCCGCCTTCTTTGCTGTCTTCGCATCACCGGAGGAATGGCCTGAGCCAGGACCTTCCGGTTATCCGGCCCAGCCCGACGCCCATGGCGGCGAGCGCACCGATCTGGTGCCGCCGATCTCGTTCGAGCTGGCGGCCGGGCAGGCGAGCCGCGCGGCAGGTCGGCTGTTCGCGCTCGAACGGGCCGGAGAGTTGCGGGTGGCCCGGTCGATCTCTGATCTCGACGCGGCGCACGAGGACGACGGCCCGCCTGTGGCGATCCTGCACACCGAGGGCGCCGAGGCGATCGACCCCGGGTTGGAGGCGCTCGACTTCTGGTACGCGGCGGGCCTGCGCTCGCTGGGGCCGGTGTGGAGCCGCCCGAATGTCTTCGGCCACGGCGTGCCCTTCACCGCGCCCGCGACGCCCGATACCGGGCCAGGGCTCACAGAGCCGGGCCTCGCGCTCGTGCGCCGGTGCGCCGAGCTGGGGATCATGGTCGACCTCGCGCACCTCAACGAGGCCGGGTTCTGGGATATGGCGCGTGCCGAGGTCGGCCCTCTCGTCTCCAGCCATACCGGGGCCCACGCGATCACGCAGTCACCGCGCAACCTGACCGATGCGCAGATCGACGCAGTCGGCGCGTCAGGCGGCCTGATCGGGATCGTCTACGCGACCCGTTTCCTGCGCCCAGACCTGGAGGACGATGAGGAAACGCCGCTCGAGTTGATCGCGCGGCACGCGGTCCATGTCGCCGAGCGGATTGGCGTCCAGCACGTCGGGCTCGGCTCGGACTTCGACGGCGCGACCGTCCCGCGCGGACTTGACATCGCCGGGGTCCCGCGCGTGCTGGACGCCCTACGCGACGCGGGGTTCAGCCAGCAGGATGTCTCAGCGATCGCCTGGGACAACTGGCGCCGCGTGCTCGACGCCTGGTGGCGTTGAGCACGGCCCGTTCGGTTGACAACAGACGCATCGGCTCCAGTCAAAGGGCGTCGGGAGCGCCCGGAGCCGGCGGTCGTTGTCGCTCCACTCGCGGTTGACGTGGCGACCGATGACGACCGCGGCGACCGGGCCGGAGCCGGCCTTCTTGAGCGTCGCCGCCGCGCTCTGCGCATTTGCTCCAGTCGTCCAAGTGTCGTCGATGAGAAGCACCGGCTCTCCGCTCAGCTCGGTCGTCGCCGCGAACCGGTCCGGGCTGAACGTGTGCAGCGGCACGGGATGCGCCGTACGTCGCAGCAGCGGGACGTAGCGGTCGCGCGTGGGCTCGAGGATCTGCGCGACGATCTCCTCGAGCGGATGGGGCGGGTTTCGGCTCGCGGTTCCCGACGGGACGATCGTGGCCAGTGGGAACCGCTCGACGCCGGCCGCGTCGGCGACGCACCCCTCGTGGGCCGCGAGATGGCGCCAGAGGACCGCCGCGAGCTGTCGCGTGAGGGTCCGCATCCAACCCATCGATCCGCGCTTGTAACCGGCGAGCGCGTGGTGCAACTGCTCGCCCCCGATGCTGTAGGAGATCGGCGCGATCACATCGATGCTGTCGCCACCGTGCTCGCAGGCAAAGCACAGGTCGTAGCCGTCGGTGAGGTTGAAGCACCTCAGGCACACACCTTCGCCGGGCTGCGGGGCGAGCATGAAGTTCCCGTACGGATCGGAGAGTGCGGCGACCGTCGCCATCGATCAGCTCACCGGTCCCCGGGCCGGCGGGTCGTCACGGATCGGTCCCGGGTCAAGCGTGCGGGCGATGATGTCGATGACGTCCGCCGCCGCGTCGACGATATGGACGCCCGGTCGGCGTGCGAGCTCGGCGGCCCAGCTCTGGGCGATCAGAGGACGGCACAGGAACACCGGACGTCCGTGGGCGAGCGCGTGCCGAGCCTGCACTCGGGTTCCACTGCGAACCGATGCCTCGACGATCACCGTCCCGAGCCCGAGGCCGGACATCACCGCGTTGCGTCGTCGAAACCGCTCCGGCGATGGACCGTCCTCCGGCCAGAACGCGGAGACGACCGCTTGTTCACGAGCGAGCTCTGACTGCAATCCGGCGTTCTCCGGCGGATAGGCATGGTCCAGCCCAGTCCCGATCACCGCGATCGTGCGCCCGCCGGCCCGGAGTGCCGCGCGATGGGCGGCCGTGTCGATCCCCGACGCCAGGCCCGACAGGACGGCGAAACCCGCCTTGACGAGGCCGCTGGCGAATTCTGTCGCCCGCGCACGCCCCTCATTGCTGGGCTGCCGGGTCCCGACCAGCGCGACCGCGTTCGTATGGGCGACGGGGGTTGGATCGCCCATCACCCAAAGCAGGGCGGGGCGGTCGTGGACCATGCGCAGCGAGTCGGGATAGCCGTCGCAGCGCACGGCGACGAGCCGGAGATTGCGTTGCTCCCATGCCGTGATCTGCCGGCGGGCGTCGGCGATGCGCAGCTCGGGGTCCTCGGGAAGGAGCGAGGTGTGTGCGCCGAGTGCCGTGGCGAGCGCGGCCCGGGGGTCGTCCTGCTCGACGCGATCGGCGAGGCCAGGCGTGTCCAGGCCGACCGCTCGGGCGAGGGCAACCGTGGCGGCACGGAAGTCGTCCCGGTCGGCGGCGGAGGTCACAGCCGGTTCGTCGCGGGTATGGCCCGCGTGGTCGCGATCAGCTGCTCTGGTCGACGTGCGACTCGGCCGAGTCAGTGCGGTCAGCGGCGGCAGTCGCCTCACCGGCCGGCGCATCGAAGTAGAGCGCGTCGAGGTCTGGCGCGTGCGGGGAAGCGGCGACGACCTCGGTCGCCGGCTCGGCCTCTGTGACCACGGCGGTCGCCGGCTCGGGGTCGGTCGCGACTGCGGCTGCCGGCTCTGGGTCGGTGGTTGCTGCGGTTGCCGGCTCGAAGTCGGTGATTTCGCCAGACTCCGGTTCGGCGGCTGCGGCCTCGACCGGCTCGTCGTAGGACGTCGGTCCGACCGCGTCCTCCGGCCAGTTGACGTCGTAGCTTTCCGAGGGCGGCGGGTCGTGCGGCTCGGGGGTCGTGGTTTCCACCTGCCCGGAATCCTGCCGCGGCGTCGTATCGCCGCTGAGTGCCTGGCGGAAGTCGCGGATCCCTGCTCCGAGCGTCCGTCCCACCTCGGGCAGCCGCTTCGGCCCGAGTACGAGCAGCGCGACCACGAGCACGAACAGCAGGTGCGTTGGCTGGAAAATGTCGCCGACCATCTCTCCGCAAGGGTACCGAGTCCTCGGCTGAGGTCGAGCAGGTTGTCGCGTGGGGGTGCGGTCCGCATCGTGCTCTGTTCTTAAGAGCGTCTGGAGACCCCGGTTTCACCCCCCTCTTTCCGGTCGCCTTCTGGGGTCAGCTGCGGCGGTGGCGGTGATGGTTGCCACGGCCCGGCGACGGCGGATGGCCGCCCACAAGGACGGAGACCGTGTTGCTGTCGGCTGTGTGGAAGGGGTAGTTGCCGCCGGGCAGCGTCGCGAACTGGAAGTGGAAGCGCACCCGGTCACGCGGATCCCCCGGCCCGAACGTGAACGTCGTCCTGAAGCGGCCGCGCGGGCCGACGTGGGTCTTGACCCCATAGGTGATGCTCTGGTGGCGATACCCGTAGCGCAGCCGGATGTTGATCCCGCCCCGCGGCACATATCCCCCGTACACCCGCCCGCGGAACGTCACCGTGTCGCCCCAGGCAACCCGGGGAGTGTGGCTGAGGATCCGCAGCCTGGCGGGCACGATGGTGCGCACGAGCGTCGAGTTGGCGGCGGCGGTCGTCGAGGTCCCGCCGTAGGAGGCCTCAAGCAATCGCGACGGCCCCGCGGGCACCTTCGCCACCCAGAACCCGTTTGCGTCCGTCGTCGCCGAGGAGATCGGCCCGAACGAGTGCGCCGCGTTGTTCGCCGCACCCAGGATCGTCACCGTCTGGCCGGCGATCGGCGTGCCGTCGGAGAGGAGCAGGACCCCGGACACCGTCGTCCCACGTCCGTGGCGGACATGCCGGAGTGTCCGGTGGATGCGATGGGGGAGAAGCACGACACGCTCGGTTCGCTTGACGCGCACGACCTTCCCGTGCCGCCGCACCACCTTGCCGTGTCGCTTGAGCTCGACGAACACACGCCGCTTGACCGTCCGGGCCTGGCAGCGCCGCACCCGTCGCTTGATCGTGCGATAGCCGCGCACCTGGACCTTGTGGCCATGCAGCCGGATCGTGCGTGGCTTGCCGAGCACCTTGACCTGCCTGACCACGGTCCGGCACTTGAGCCCGTCCGCGAGCTTGGAGAAGGTGATCGCCTCCACCGTCGGCTGCTGGATGTCGATCACGAAGCTGACGGGCGACGAGCTTGCCCGCGCGCCGTCGGAGCTCATCGCGTTGTTCAGGCCCGTGCAGGTGACCGTGTGGGCGCCGATGCCGCTGACCGGCACCTGCGACGTCGCGCCCGCGTAGAACGTCTGCGGCCCGCCGTCGACCGAGCAGTCGGCGCCGTACGCGCCGCTCGGCCCGGTGAGGACGTTCACTGTGACGTCCTGCGTTCCGGCGGTTGAGAGCGCCGTCGCCGGGCCGGTCAGCGTCACCGTCGGCGCCTGGTTATCGACTCTCAGGTTCTCGGTCGCGTTGGCAGAAAGGCCGGCAGCGTCCGTGTCGGAGATGCTCAGCGCGTCGGTCCCGTTGGCCGCGAGAGCCGTGTTGAGGGTGCCGGCGAGGCTCCCGTTGCACTGGTGCCACACCGTCTGGTTCGGTGGCATCGCCCCGTTGGCCGTGGCCGGGTCCCCGGAGATCGATGCCGACAGCGAGCAGATCCCCGAGGGAGAGTCGCCGGTGACCGAGATCGGCCAGGTCCCGCGGACCCAGCCGGAGGCGGACCAGAGGGCGCCGCCGGTTACCCAGGGGCCTTGGGTCTCGGTGACGCTCAGCGTGACGTTGCCGATCGTCGAGAAATGCGCCGTCCGACCGGGCAGCTGAGCTTGCCTCACAGATCATCTGGAAGCCGAAGTCGGCTGTGGGAAGCCGAGGTTCGTTGCGGCATCGAATCGGAGCCGGCACCGTCTCGGAGAGCCAACAGGATCCCGTCGCTGCGTTGCTGGGACCCCAGAAAAGACCCCCGCCGTACGGGCTGCCGCCGTTGACATGCCGTTGACGACCATCAGTGCCGATGGTCGCCGTGATTGATCACCAGTCCGGAGGGGCGCTGACAGCGTCCCAATAGGCATCGGCGCCTTGGCCGTGCGCTGCCGCTCACCGTGGATGTCCATCGTGCCGCTGGCCCCTCCGCAGGTCTGCTGCTCCTCATGCCGAACACGTCGGCCTCGTAGAAGACGTTGTTCGGGTTCAGCGCCGCAGGCGTAAACGGTCTCGTCTGCCTCGAGCACGGGCCGGACAAAGCCCGAGCGCCGGCGATGCAGGCCAGCATCGCGACGGCGCAACGGACGTCGAGACACGAGCCGCGTCGACGACGAGTCGCCGGAAATCCATTCAGCGACCGCAGATGATTGCCAGCGCCACTGGCGTCGGAGCAGTTCGACGGCGATGGCTACCTCGCGTGTTGCTTCAGATGCTGGCGCCGACGGATGGCGTGCTGCTCCAGCCTCGGCCGCAAGGTGGCGGCAGCGCCGGCCAACGGGAAGCAGCCCTTCGGAATCGCTCGCGGGAAGATGACTCCGCCGCCCGAGCTGGCGTTCCAGTGCTCGGTCTTGATCCCCTGCGGGGTCACGAGCGTCACGACTGCCAGCCGTTGTGATCGATCTCAGCGAAGTACAGGATCCGCCCGCCGAACGACTTGCTCGAGAGCTTGCCTGGCGTGATCGCCCCCGAGTGGATCTTGGACGCGGTCACCGCGCCGTTGCGCAGCTGACGGGAGCCGACGGAGTTCTTTGGGATCGCGATGGCGGCGTAGCTTGTGCCGCCGAGGGCCACGAAGAGGGCTGCGAGGGCGATGGCGTTGTGTTTCAGGAAGCCGAGGGTTCGGGTCACTGGGGTCCTCTCTGGATCGGGGGCTAGCTGTCGCCGGAGGAGTGACCTGCTCCGAGCAGGCCGGACTGTCCGAAGGCGGAGTGGTGGGTGGTAGTGGCGTGGGTACCCGACGAACCCGAGCCTCCAGCTGAGGTTGCGGTGGGGGTGGTGCCGGTCGGCACCGTCGGCGCCGTGGTCTGCGTGGGCGCTGTCGGCGTCGAGACCGCCGACGAGCTGGTCGAAGTGGTCGGCGACGTGGTGTTCGCGCGCGGCGCGACGGCGATTGCGAGCGGCCCTCGCTCGATCGAGACGGCGTCGCCTGGCGGCCGCCCGCTCACGCGCCTCTTTCTTCGCGTGGTGGGCGCGCCTGATCTGAGCGGAGTCGAGCAAACCGGCGATGGGGCGGCCTCCCGCCGCAGGACCGAGCTGGCGCGCCTCGTCAGATGCGCCCACATTCACATCGGCGGTCGCGCCACTCCCACGCCGCAACGGATGACCGCCGCCCTCTGCCAGCCCGATCGCCGCGACCACAATCACACACATCGTCGCGATCGCGACCGCGACCACACGCCGGCGGACCCAGAAATGAGATGCAACGGCGGCGCTGGCCGGAGGTCGAACGGAGAAGCCCCACGGCCGACGCGGGGGAGGTCGCAAGCGGACGCGGGTTGACGGTGGCGGTGCGTCAACCTGCCGAGCGGAAGGCTGGATCGCGCCGTGGACCGCAGCTGCGCCTTCGCCCCAGAAGTCGTCGGCGCCAGGGACCGTCTCGTCGGTCTCGTGCGCGCGTGCGCGGGAGCCCATCGGGACGAGCTCTTCGGGTGGGCCGACCCATTCGCGTGGCAGCCGGACGACGTTCTCCGTGCCGTCTCCGCCTGTGCCATCCGTGGTCTCGCGATCATCCGTTTTCACGGATTTTGCTGCGCCTTTCCGTTCGAGAAGCCGCCCTGCCGCGTCCTCCGGGGTAGGTAGTATAACTCTTGAATTGGTTCCAGTTTGTCTCAATTAGAGAAACAGGACGCTTTGGCTGCCCACGAATCTGAAGAGTCGTACCTGACCGTCGCCGAGGTCGCGGCGACGCTGAAGCTCAACCAGCAGACGGTTCGCAACTGGATCGACGCGGGCACGCTGCCCGCGCTGCGGGTCGGGCGGCGGGTGCGGATCAAGCGATCGGACTTCGACCGGATTCTTGAGGAGAGCTACAGCGGCGCGCCGTCGAGGCCGGCCGATGGTCGCCCCGACCCGACGGCCGATGACTTCTGGGGCGGAGGCTCGGTTGGGCTTGCGGACTCCGGCCCAGAGCCACGCCCATGAGCTTCGACGACGACCTCGACCGCGAGCGCGCGCAGACGATGCGGCGCGTTCGCCAGGCGGGCGACGGCTGGGCGGCGGCGATGCGCGCCCACGTCATGGCGCCGCCCGACTCGGGCTTCGCCGATCGGCTGCGGGGCCTCGCCGACGCCGCTTCGGCGGAGAACATCGCATGGGAGCACGCGCACGCCGCAGGGCTGATGTGGCGTCCGGTCCCCGGCGCCGAGTCGGCGTCGCCTCCCTACGAACTTCGACCCGGGACCGGCCGGCGCGGCCCGGACGCGATCTGGCAGCGGTTCGACGCCGCGGTCGCGCGGCTCAATCGCGCCATCACCGGCTCGAGCGCGGCGGATGTCGCCGACGCGTTCGGAGAGTTCGCCGAGGTCGCGGGCGAGATGGCGGACGCCGTCGCCGTTGAGGACGAGACCGCGGCGCGATCGGGTCGCCGCGCGGGTGCCGCCTGACCGCGGCTACCGTTGCCCCGGCGCCCCGGCGCCCATCCGCCATCACGGTCCGCCGGTCCTGGTCGCACCCCGCCGCGTCTCCGGCAGCAGCGCGTCCGGCCTCGCCCCGTCACCGTCGCGGCCCGCGTATCGCGCGCAGCAGCCCGCCGGCCGCCAGCGCCAGCCACTCGTCGCCGCTCGACGACACCGCACACAACCCCACAAACGGTCATCCTTGCCTATGCCTCCCATTCCGAGACGCGCGCTTCAACTTCCGGCCCCGGGGTCTCGGCGCGCCGTCGTGATCGGCGCCGGCTCGTTCGGCACGGCCGTCGCGGTACTGCTGGCGCGAGGAGGGCTGCGCACGACTCTGCAGTCACGGACCTCGGAGCAGGCCGCGGCGCTCAGCGAGCATCGTGAGAACCGCACCTACCTGCCCGAGGTGGAGCTCCCGCGCGAGCTGCGGATCGAGCAGGTCGGCCAGGGTGCGCTCGCGCGCGCGGACTACGTGTTCGTCGGAGTGCCGTCCACCGCGCTCCACGGGGTCGTCGAGGGGCTCAAGGGCTCGGGCATGGGCGACCGCGCCGCCGTCGTCTCGCTCGCCAAGGGCCTCGTGCCCCCCGACGGCGAGTCGCCGACCACCGTGATCCGCCGGCACGTCGGCTCACCTCGTACAGCGTGCGTCGGCGGGCCGGCTCATGCGCACGAGATGGTCTCGGCCGGTGCCGGGCTCGTCGCCGCGTCGACGGAAGAGGCGCTCGCGACCGCGCTCTCGGGCGTGTTCATCCGCGCCGGGGTGGTGTGCGAGCAGTCCAACGATCCGATCGGAGTCGAGTTGGCGGGCGCGGCGAAGAACGCGGCGGCGCTCGCCTCAGGAGCCACCGAGGCACAGGGACTGAACGCGGCCGGCGCGGCGGCCGGGCACATCTTCGCCGAGGTGTGGCGATGGGGCGAACAGCTGGGCGCGCGCCCCGAGTCGCTGATCGGACTTGCGGGCACCGGCGATCTCGTGGCGACCGCGCTCTCGCCCAACTCGCGCAACCGCCGCGCGGGCGAGCTGCTCGCCGAGGGTGTGCCGGCCAGCGAGATCCCAGGACGCGTCGAGCAGGCGGTCGAGGCGCTCGACTCGGTGCCGCTGCTCGCCGCCGCGCTGCACAGGGCCGGCCTCGAGGCGCCGGTCACCACCGCGCTCGCGCGACTGATCTCTGGAGAGCTCCCGCTCGAGCAGTGGGTCGAGGTCGTGCGGGCGACGGTGCCGCCCCCGGCACGCTGGCGTCCGCAGGTTCGCCCCGGGCTCGCCTCGCGTCTGCGCGCCCGGTTCGCGCTTCGGCGCCCCGCAACGGACGCCTGACCTCAACGCGGGAAGGTTTGTCCGCCTCGCGACGACAAAAGCTCCCCACCCGCGCGCCGGCGGTCCACCGCCGCTCACGTGGGGAAGGTTCTTGGCGCCCAGGACCAATAAGGCTCCCCACCCGCGCGCCCCGGCGGCCGCCCCGCCCCCCACGCGCGCCGAGCCCCCGACCGACCCGGAACCCCCGACCGACCCGGAACCCCCGACCGACCCCGAACCCCGACCGACCCGGAACCCCGACCGACCCCGACCCCCGACCCCTACTGCCCCCGCCCCTCGGCCAACGTCGTCACCACCGCCTCGTAGACCCCCGCCCCGTACCCCTCGCCACAGACCCGCACGTCCGGGCGCCCCGCGACCTCGGCCCCGAGCCCCGGGTCGCGCGCCAGGGCGTTGGCCACCAGCCAGAACGTGCCGACCACGCCCGCCGCGGACAGATCCTCGCGCGAGTCGCCGCACGCGATGCAGTCCGACGCCACATAGCCGCGGTTCTGCATGTGGCGTGCCACCGCGCGGCCCTTCGACGCGCCCGCCGGCACCAGGTGATAGGCCCGGACCACGTCGAGTCCGGGCATCAGCCCCAGCGACCGCGCCTCGGGGATCACCCCGTTGTCGAGCAACCGGAACCGGTCGCCCAGCCCGGCCGCCGTCAACACGGCGCCGGCTTCATCCAGCGACACCGATCCCCGGAACAGGTGTGACACGTCGCGGACCGCGGACCACGGCGTGTGCGGCTCCAACGACCCGGCGAAGCGCTCCAGCAGCAGATCCACCGCTCCCGACCCCGCGATCTGATCGAAGATCGACCCGTCGGCCGCAGTCGGCTCGACCCCGTCGGTGAGCCACTCAAGCTCCCCATCCACCACCAGCCCGCAGCCGAGCTCGAAGATGAACGAGCGCGAGCCGATCAGCCGGGAGGCCTCCCACACGCTCGACTGCTTGCGACCGGAGTAGATGACGACCTCCGCTCCCACGCGCGCACACGCCTCCAGTGCGCGCATCGCCGACAGCGAGAACCGGCCGTCCGCGCCCGTGACCAGGGACGCGTCCGGACCGAGCAGCGTCCCGTCGAGATCGACGTACAGACAGCGGAGCATGAGGGGCGCGCGACGCTACCACTCGCCCACATCTGCATAGATTCGCGCAAAGCGGGTACGTTCGGGTACCATTGCAGTTCGACGCCCTCGGAAGGAGAGCCGTGACCGTCGTGAACACCATCAGGGGACGCACCCGCCCGCGAGGCGTCACCCTCACCATCGCCGTGCTCGGGCTGCTGCTCGCGTTCGCCCTTCAGGCGGCCCAGGCCACTCAGGCTAGAGCGGCCACCGCGCCGCCGCCGCCGGCCAAGGAGGCGTTCTACCGCTACACCGGGGCGACGCCGCTTGCGGACATCGCGCCCGGAACGGTCCTGAAGACCCGCACGATCAGCTGGCATGTCGCAGGGATCTCGCTGCCGGTGACGGTCAACCAGCTTCTGTACCGCTCGACGACGGTGCTCGGCAAGCCCACCGTCAACGTCACCTCGGTGCTGCTGCCGCCCGCGCCGAGCACGACTCCGCATCTGGTCGCCTACAACTCGTTCTACGACTCGACGACCACCGCCGACGACCCGTCCTACTCGTTCTACGGAGCGCCCTACGACGCGGGCCGGGAGCTGACGACGATCGAGACCGGTGACATCTCGGCGCTGCTGCTCTCCGGTGACACGGTGAGCGTCGCCGACACCGAGGGCGAGCAGGCCGACTTCGCCGCCGGACCCGAGTATGGGATGCTCACGCTCGACGGCATCCGGGCGGCGCTGGCCTCACCGCTCGACAACCTCACGTCCACCACGCCCGTCGCACTCATGGGCTACTCCGGCGGAGCCATCGCCACCGGCTGGGCGGCCCAGATGGCCCCCCAGTACGCGCCGGAGATCAACAGCCTGCTCGTCGGCGCGACGATGGGCGGCGTGCTGATCGAGCCTGACCACAACCTGCACTACGTCGAGGGCTCGAGCACCTGGGCCGGCGTCATGCCGATGGCACTCGTCGGCATCACCCGCGCCTACCACATCGACATCACGACGTACCTCAATGCCTACGGCCGGCAGGTCGCAAAGGCGCTCCAGGCGGTCTCCATCAACGACGCTGAGAACAACTACGCCGGCATCACCTGGGCGCAGATCGCCAAGGCGAAGTACCCCGAACCCGAGTCGATCCCGGTGTTCGTCAACGTCGCCAACAAGCTCATCCTCGGCAACGATGCGCTCCCCACCGTCCCGCTGCAGATCTTCCAGGGCGACCAGGGAGAGCTCGACGGGACCAACAACGACCAGCCGGGCATCGGGCCTGGCGACGGCGTGATGATCGCCGGCGACGTGCGCAGCTACGCGCTGGAGGCGTGCGCTGCCGGGGACCCGGTCGACTACACCGAGACCCCGCTGACCCACGAGACGACCGAGCCGGTCTGGAGCGCGGCGGCGCTCGCCTGGCTGGGTACCCGGTTCGCCGGCGTCTCGGCCCCGAGCGACTGCTCGACGATCGCTCCCGGCAATCCGCTGAACCCCGTCACTGTCCAACCGGCCGGGTAGGGACGCCCGCCAGCCCCGCGTCGCCCCTTTCCTCCTGGCGACGCGGGGCACCCCGGGCGGGGTCGCCATACTCATTCACAGATGGGTCGCGCCGCCGCCGCAGAGCCGTGGGACGAGCTGCTCGCCACGGGCGCGCAGGACGAGCGGCTGGTCCATGACGACGTACAGACCGGCCGCTCCGGGCGGTTTGTCGAGATTCCGCCCCAGCTGAACCCGACGGTCGCTCGCGCGCTCGCGCAGGCGGGGATCGACCGCCTCTACGGCCACCAGGCCGAGGCGCTGCACAGCGCATTCGATCAGCCGACGATCGTCACCACCGGCACCGCATCGGGCAAGTCACTGTGCTTTCAGCTACCGACTCTCGAGGTGCTCACCAGCGACCGGGGAGCCCGCGCGCTCTACCTCTATCCGACCAAGGCGCTGGCCCAGGACCAGGCCCGGGCGCTCAACCGGTTCGGCCTCACCAAGGAGCTGCGCCCGGCGATCTATGACGGCGACACCCCGCGCAATGAGCGGTCGGCGATCCGCCGCAAGGCGAACCTGATCATCACCAATCCGGACATGCTCCACGTCGGGATCCTGCCGCACCATCCTGCCTGGGGCGACCTGTTCTCCAACCTGGCGATCGTCGTCGTCGACGAGGCGCACGTCTACCGCGGCGTGTTCGGCTCTCACGTCGGCAACGTGCTGCGGAGACTCCGCCGCGCCGCGGCGATCCATGGCACCGCGCCGCGCTTCCTGCTCGCCAGCGCCACCATCGCCAATCCGATCGACCTCGCCCGGACGCTCACCGGGCTCGACGACTTCGCGCTGGTCGACGCCGATGGCGCGCCGCGCGCTGACCGCCGGATCGCGATGTGGAACCCGCCGCTGCTCGATGAGAAGCTCGGCGTCCGCGCCTCCGCGCTGTACGAAGCGGCCGAGGTGTTCTCCGAGCTGATCGCCAAGGGCGCGCGCACGATCTGCTTCATGAAGTCGCGCAAGGGCGTCGAGCTGATCCTGCGCCACAGCCGCGACCGGCTCCCGCCCGAGCTGGCCGAGCGGATCGAGCCCTACCGCGCGGGGTACACCACCGCGCAGCGGCACGAGATCGAGCGCAAGCTCACCACCGGCGAGCTGCTGGGGGTCGTCTCCACCGACGCGCTCGAGCTCGGCATCGACATCGGCGAGCTGGACGCGGCGGTCTGCGTGACCTTCCCGGGCACCGTCGCCAGCCTGCGGCAGATGTGGGGCCGGGCCGGACGCCGCGGACGCGGCCTCGCGGTCTACGTCGCGGGCGAGGACGCGCTCGACCAGTTCTTCTGCCGCCACCCCACCGAGTTCCTCACCAAACCCGTCGAGGCAGCGATCCTCGACCCCGAGAGCCCGGAGATCCTCGCCGACCACCTGATGTGCGCCGCCCACGAGGCACCTCTGTCGCCGCAGGATGAGGAGTTCTTCGGGCCGAGCACCGGGGCGATGGCCTCCCAGCTCGCCGAATACGGGATCCTGCGCGAGCGGGCGACCGGCTTTGTCCCCAAGCGAGCCGACGACTATCCGGCTGCGCGGGTCGGGCTGCGCTCGGCCAGCCCTGACTCGTTCATCCTGTTCGACGGCAACAGCGGAGAGGTGCTCGGGACGATCGAGGCCTCGCGTGCCTACTCGACCGTCCACGAGGGGTCGATCTACCTGCACGGCGGCCGCTCCTACCTCGTCGCCGAACTTGACCTGCGCGCCCGCCGCGCGATGCTCGAGCCGTTCAGCGGCGACTACTACACGCAGACCAAACGTGAGTCGATGATCGCGATCGAGCGCCTAAGTGAGCAGCGCCACACCCACGGCGTCCAGCTCTCCTACGGGTCGGTCATCTACTCAGAGACTGTGCTCGGCTATCAGCGCCGGCGGCTGCAGGACTCCGAGGTGATCGACTTCCAGTCGCTTGACCTGCCGACCACCGAGTTCACGACGCGCGCTCTCTGGTATGAGCTCGACGACCTGATCGACCCGCCGCGCGGCGCGTCGATCGCCGAGCGGTTCCCATCCGACGCGCTGCTCGGCTCGCTGCACGCCCTCGAGCACGGACAGATCGCGGTGCTGCCACTGATCGCGATGTGTGACCGCTGGGACATCGGTGGCCTGTCGACCAATGCGCATCCACAGACCGGTGGGCCGACGATCTTCATCTACGACGGCCACCCCGGTGGCGTGGGGATCACCCGCCGCGGCTATGAGCAGTTCCAGCGCCTGGTCGGCGACGCGCGGCGGCTGATCGGCGAGTGCCGGTGCGAGGACGGCTGCCCGTCGTGTGTGCAGTCGCCCAAGTGCGGCAACCTCAACGAGCCGTTGCACAAGCGCGGCGCTCTGGAGCTGCTGCGCCGGATGTCGCCCGCCGTCTCCTCTTCACTGGCGGCAGCCTGACCTGCGCCGCCTCGCGGCAGCCAAGAAGCGTGCCGCCCTTGACGCGACGAGCGGCAAACGCTAAGTTGGCGCAAGTGGTCTAGACCACTTGTCCGGTGGCCGCGAGAACGGCCGACCCAGGGAGAGAGAATACGGGATGGCGAGCATTAGCTACATCGAGGCGACCTGCGTCTATGACGGCGCCAGCGAGCCTGCCGTCGATGCGCTGAGCCTCGACGTGCAGGACGGCGAGTTCATGGTGCTCGTCGGTCCGTCGGGCTCGGGCAAGTCGACGGCGCTGCGCATGCTCGCGGGGCTGGAGCCGGTGAGCTCTGGTGAGATCAGGATCGACGGTGCCGACGTCTCGCGCCGGGCCCCGAAGGATCGGGACATCGCGATGGTCTTCCAGAACTACGCGCTGTATCCGCACATGACAGTGTCGGGAAACATGGAATACGCGCTCAAGCTCCGCGGGATGGGTGCCTCTGAGCGAGCCGTCAAGGTCCGTGAGGCGGCGCAACTGCTCGAGCTCGAGGACTACCTCGACCGCAAGCCGAGCGCCCTGTCCGGCGGCCAGCGCCAGCGTGTCGCGATGGGCCGTGCGATCGTGCGGGAGCCGAGTGCGTTCCTGATGGACGAGCCGCTGTCGAACCTCGACGCGAAGCTCCGAGTGGAGACGCGCGCCAACATCGCAAGCCTTCAGGCGCGTCTGGGCACCACGACGATCTACGTCACCCATGACCAGGTCGAGGCGATGACGATGGGTCACCGCGTCGCCGTGCTCAAGGACGCACGCCTGCAGCAGGTCGACACTCCGCGCGTGCTCTACGAGCGGCCGGCGAACGTGTTCGTCGCCGGGTTCATCGGCTCGCCGGCGATGAACCTGCGACGCGCCCGGGTATCGCCGGATGGTCTGCACCTCGGCGAGACGCTCGTCACCGTCCCAGACGCATCGCTCGCCGGCGCTCGCTCGGCGGGCAGCGACGAACTCGTCCTCGGGGTCCGCCCCGAGGCGGCGCAGTTGGCCGAGCTCGACGCCCCGGGCGCTCTGTCACTCACCGTCGCGCTGGTCGAGGAGCTCGGCGCCGACGCATATGTCTACGGCAAGCTCGACGTCGACCCCGCGGGTGAGCGGTCATGGGTCGTGCGCTGCAGCGGCCGCACGGCGCCGCGCATCGGCGACCGCGTCGGTGTCACCATTGACGGTGGCGACGCTCATCTGTTCGATGAGCGGACCGGCCTGCGGGTCCAGACGGCGCAGCCGATCCCAGCGCGATGACCGCCACCGAGGACGGCACCGCCTCACCGGCCGAGCCCAAGTACTACGCCGTCAAGCGTCACCTGCTGGAGTTCATCGGGTCGCTGGCGCCCGGGTCGACGGTGCCCACCGAACGAGAGCTGGCGGACGTGTGGGGGACCTCGCGCACGACCGTCCGCCAGGCGCTGGCCGATCTCGTCGCCGAGGGGCGCCTCGTGCGGCGCCAGGGGTCCGGCACGTATGTCGCCGAGCCGAAGATCACCTGGCCGCTGTACCTGGCGAGCTTCACCGAGCAGGTCAAGGCGTCGGGCTTCGTGCCCTCCGCTGAGGTGATCGCCGCCCAGCGGGTGACGGCCGGCGGTGAGCTCGCCGAGCGACTCGGTGTCGCCGCGCGCACCCCGGTCTACCGGCTCGAGCGCCGCCGCCTGGCCGACGGCTGGCCGATCGCGGTGGAGACGTCCTGGCTGCCTTCCCGCCGGTTCCCCGGGCTCACCCGCCTGATCCGCACCCACAGCTCGCTGCACGAGATCCTCGGCAGTCACTTCCAGACGAGCCTCGTCATGGGGGAGGAGTCGATCGAGACCGCGCCGGCGACACCGAGGGAGGCCGGTCACCTGCAGGTCGACGTCGGCACCCCGATGCTCGTCGTCAGCCGCCAGAACTTCGACGTGGAGGGGACGGTCGTCGAGTTCGGGCGCACCTGGTTCCGCGGCGATCGTGTCACTCTCGTCACCCGGCTGGGTTCGCGGAGCCGGTGAGCGCCGCGGTGGACATCGACGCGCCGTCCCTGCTGCTCGCCGGTGGACGGGTTGTCACTGCCGACGCGGTGCTCGAGGACGCCTGGGTGCACGTCGCCGGCGGCGTGATCGTCGAGGTCGCCGCACGCCGGCCTGCGGCCGACGCTCCCCTGATCGATCTCGAGGGGGCGTGGCTGCTGCCGGGCTACATCGATCTCCACGTCCACGGCGGGGGCGGCCACAGCGTCGCCAGCTCTCTGGAGGCGATGGATGCCGCGGTCGCCTATCACCGCACCCGGGGTACCACCTCGACCCTCGTCTCGCTGGTCACGGCGCCGGTCGAGGAGCTGGTGGCTCAGGTCGCGTGGGCGGCCGCGCTGACGCGGCGCGGGCCGACGCCCCGCGGGTGCGTGCTCGGCTCCCATCTTGAAGGGCCGTTTCTCTCACCGCGACGGCGGGGCGCTCAGAACGCCGCTCACATGATCAGGCCCGATGTGGAGATCCTCGAGCGGCTGATCGTCGCCGCCGAAGGCGAGCTGCGCATGATGACCTTCGCCCCTGAGCTCGACGGCGCGCTCGCGCTGATCGGCCCGCTGCGCGAGCGCGGGATCATCGCCGCTATCGGTCACTCCGACGCGACCTACGAGCAGGCGATGGCCGCGATCGACGCGGGCGCGGATCACGCGACCCATCTGTTCAACGGCATGGGGCCTCTCCACCACCGCACCCCGGGACTCGTGGGGGCCGCGCTGCAGGCCGGGATCCCGTGCGAGCTGATCAACGACGGCCGCCACGTGCATCCCGCGGTGATCACGCTCGTCTGCCGGCTGATCGACTGCCCGATCCTCATCACCGACGCGATCGACGCCACCGGCGTCGGCGACGGCACCTTCGATCTCGGCGGACTTGCGGTCCACGTCCAGGATGGCGAGGCGCGGCTGGCGAGCACCCGCTCGCTCGCCGGCAGCACGCTGACGATGGACGACGCGCTGCGTCGCGCGGTCCGCGACAGCGGCCTGCCGATCGAGGAGGCGGCGGCCGCTGCGGCCACCAATCCGGCACGAGTGCTCGGCCTCGACGATCGGCTCGGGTCGATCGCTCCAGGGCGACGAGCGGACTTCGTCGTGCTCGACGACAACCTTGCGGTCTCCCGCGTGATGGCGACTGGTGAGTGGGTCTCCGAAGACCGACAAGATCAACCCAAGATTGGTCTAGACAACTGATGACACAGCCGCTAGTGTGCACTCGCACAACTTCGTGTCGTTTCAGGAGAGGAGACTTCGGATGAGAAAACGCCTGTCCGCCGTGGCGATCGCGCTCGCGGCAGGGCTGGGGCTTGCCGCGTGCGGTGGCTCGAGCCACTCCGGCGGTGGTAGCGGCAGTGCCGGCTCGGGCGGTGGCGGCAACGTCACCCTGAAGCTGGTCGCCGCCGACTACGGGACCGGCCCGAGCAACACCAGCTCCAAGTACTGGGGGAGTATCGCTTCGGCCTTCCACAAGGCCAACCCGACGATCTCGGTGAAGGTCACCGTCGTGCCCTGGACCAACTTCGACAGTGAGATCCAGACGATGGTCCAGAACCATAACTATCCGGACATCACCGAGGGTGACTACTTCTCGGACTACGCGCAGCAGGGCCTGCTGTACCCGGCCAGCCAGGTGCTGTCGAACCCGAGCGAGTTGCTGCCGGTCTTCAAGAAGCAGGGGACCTACAACGGCGTCCAGTACGGCATGCCGTTCACGACAAGTTCCCGCACCCTCTTCTACAACAAGAAGCTGTTCGCCAAGGCCGGCATCACCTCGGCGCCGACGACCTGGAACGACATAAAGGCCGACGCGGCCAAGATCAAGGCCCAGGGCGCGATCGGCTTCGGTCTGCCGCTCGGCCCCGAGGAGGCGCAGGCGGAGTCGCTGCTGTGGTTCCTGGGAGACGGTGGCGGCTACCAGAACGCGGCCGGCAAGTGGACGATCAACAGCCCGCAGAACGTGGCGGCGTTCACCTTCATGAAGGGCCTGGTCTCCGCCGGCGACACCGAGCCCCACCCGGGCTCGCAGAACCGCACCCCGCTGTGGGAGCAGTTCGCACAGGGCAAGATCGGCATGATCAACGGTTCGCCGGCGCTGATCCCGATCATCAAGTCCGCTGGTGTGCTGACGCGCAAGGACTGGGCCTCGGTGGCGATCGCCGGCAAGAGCGGCGCGCTCACCGACACGCTGGGCGTGTGTGACAACGTCGCTGCGTTCAAGGCGGGCGGACATGCCGCGCAGATCAAGAAGTTCCTGGACTTCGCCTACCAGAACAAGTACCAGCTGCAGTTCGACCGTGAGTACGACCTGCTGCCGGCGACGACTGCGGGCGCCCAGGCCCTGGCCCACGACCCGACGTTCGGCTCGTTCATCAAAGCGCTGCCGCACTCGGTCCAGTACCCCAGCAACACCTCGTGGGCTCAGGTCAAGACCCAGGTCCAGAATCAGATCGGGACAGCGGTGACCGGCAACCCGGCCAGCGTGCTGGGCTCGCTGCAGAGCACCGCGGCCAAGCTGGGTTAGGCGGGCAGGGCGATGCGAATCAGGGCCGGCTCACTGCGCCCCCTCGTGTGGGTCGGCCCTGCCGTCGCGCTGATCGCCGTCGTCGTCCTGTGGCCGGTCGTCGTCCTGGTCCGCAGCTCGCTGCAGAACATCGCCGCCGACGGCTTTGTCGTCGGCGGCGCCGGCGGTCGCAACTACAGCAACCTGTGGCACGAGCCGGCGCTGGCCGGGGTGGTCGAGCGAACCGTCATCTGGGTCGTGGTCGTGGTGGCGGTGACGCTGATCTTCTCGCTCGCTCTCGCCCAGCTGTTCCACCAGCATTTCCCGATGCGCCGCGTCGCGCGCACCGCGCTGATCGCCCCATGGGCGGCGTCGGTGCTGATGACCGCGCTCATCTTCCGCTGGGCGCTGGACCCGAACGTCGGCGCGGTCAACATCATCCTCCACGCGCTCGGGCTGATGCACAGACTCGGCTCAAACCAGTCCGACTGGCTGGGCCGCCCGGGCTGGGCGCTGGTCTGGATGATGGTCGTGGCGATCTTCGTCTCGCTGCCGTTCACCACCTACGCGCTCCTGTCCGGGCTGCAGACGATCCCCGATCAGGTCTACGAGGCGGCCCGAGTCGACGGCGCCGGGCGCGGCTATGTCTACCGGACGATCACGCTGCCGCTGCTGCGCCCGGCAATCCTCGTCGCGACGATCATCAACGTCATCAACGTGTTCAACTCATTCCCGATCATCTGGGAGATGACACGGGGCGGGCCCGGCTATGAGACGAGCACGACGACGACGTTCATGTTCATCCTAAAGCAGTCGTTCATCGGCGAGGCGGCGGCGATGTCGGTCGCCAACTTCCTGCTGGTGATCGTCGTCGTGCTCGTGTTCCTCAAGGTGACCCGGTGGAAGGAGCAGGTGCAGTGAGCGCGGTCAGCACCGGGACCACCGCTCTCGCCGAGCCGGTGGAGGAGACCCCGAGGACCGCCCGCCGGCCCGTTCGGCGCCCGCTGACGCGGCGCAGCTTCATCTTCAGCGTGCTCGCGTACGCGATCGCGCTCATCTTCCTGTTGCCGTACGTGGAGATGGTGATCACCGCGCTGCGTCCCAACAAGCAGTTGCTCGCGGCGAACCTGATCCCGAGCCACTTCACCCTCCACAACTTCACAACGATCTGGTCGACCGGGTTCGGCGGCAACCTCGTGGAGAGCCTGGTGATCGCGGGTGGCGCGACGGTGCTCGTCCTGATCGTCTCGGTCCCCGCCGCGTATTACTCCGCGCGTCATCGCTTCCGCGGGCGCTCGCTGTTCCTGCTGCTCGTGCTCGCCACTCAGATGTTCCAGCCCGCGGCGATGCTCGTCGGGATCCAGCGTGAGTTCACCGCGTTCAACCTGCCCCCGACCCTGTCGCTGATCCTCGTCAACGGTGGTTTCAACCTCGCCTTCTCGGTGTGGATCCTCAATGCCTACTTCTCCTCGATCCCGGCCGAGCTCGAGGAGGCCTCGATGATCGATGGCTCCAGTCGCCTGGGAGCGCTCGCCAGGGTGACGCTCCCGCTTGCCGCGCCGGGGATCGTCACCGCGCTCATCTTCACCTTCATCGCCGCCTGGAACGAGTTCATCGTGGCGCTCACCCTCTCGCTGGGCCAGGCGTCCAACCACCAGCCCCTCACCGTCGCGATCAACAACTACATCGGCGAGTACTCGATCGACTGGGGCCACCTGTTCGCCGGCGCGGTCATCGCGACGATCCCGGTGATCGTGCTGTTCGCAGTGATCGAGGGGCGGGTCGTGAGCGGGCTCACCGCCGGCTCGATCAAGTAGAACCCGCGCGTGGACGCGACCGCAGCGACCGAGGGCGCGGTGCTCGCCGTCGACCTGGGCGGGACGGACATCAAGGGGGCGGTCGTCGACGGCCACGGCCGGACCCGGCGTGCGCTGGTGCGCGCGACCCCGGTGTCGGAGGGACCGCGTGCCGTGGTGGCCGCGCTGGAAGCGGCAGTCACCGAGCTCGCCGTGGACGATGCGGTGCGCGTCGTCTCCGCGGTCGTCCCGGGAGTCGTCGACGTCGCGGCGGGCCGCATCGTCTTCGCCGGCAACCTCGGGCTCCGTAACGTGGCGATGCGTGACCGCCTCGCCGCGCTCACCGGTCTGCCGACGGTCGTCGAGCACGACGTCCGCGCCGCCGGCGTCGCCGAGCGCACGATCGGCGCGGCCCGCGGGAGCGGCGATCACATCATCGCGGTCTGCGGTACCGGGGTTGCCGCGTCGGTCTGTGTCGGCGGCGAGGTCGTGCTCGGTGCCAACGGCGTTGCGGGGGAGTTCGGTCACATCCCGGTCTGGCCCGACGGTGAGCTGTGCCAGTGTGGTCAGCGTGGCTGCCTGGAGCGTTACGCGTCGGCGTCGGCGATCGCCCGCCACTACGTCGAGCACGGAGGGCAGCCGGGCGTCTCCGCGCGCGAGGTCGCCGAGCGGCGCGACGCCGATCCCGCGGCAGCTCGCGCCTGGGCGGAGGCCTGCCAGGCGCTCGCCGTCGGCCTGGCCGGCGCGGCGGCGTTGCTTGACCCCGACCTGATCGTGATCGCCGGAGGGCTCAGTGAGGCCGGGCCGGCACTGCTCGATCCGGTGCGCGCCGAGGTCACCGCGCGGCTGCGCTGGCGAGCGGTCGTGCCTGAGCTTCGCGGGTCGGGGCTCGGCGCGCGCGCCGGGGTGATGGGAGCGGCGGTGCTCGGGTGGCGCAGCGGCGCACCGGGCGCGGCGATGCCGGCGTTCGAGAATTGGTACAGTCCAATTTCCTCATGAGCGCCCCGATGACTGACACCCCTGGAGCCCTGATGGCGGCCGAGATCGCCGAGCAGCCGGCGGTGCTCGCGCGGCGGCTCGAGGATGTCGCCGAGCTGCAAGCGACCCGCGAACGGCTTGACGCGGCCCGTCCCCGGTTCGTCCTGATCGCCGCCCGCGGCACGAGCGACCACGCCGCGCTGTATGCGAAGTACCTGGTCGAGGTGCGGCTCGGGCTGCCCGCGGGTCTCGCCTCGCCCTCGGCGTACACGGTCCACGGCGCACGTCCCGATCTTCAGGACGTGCTGTTCGTCGCGGTCAGCCAGTCGGGCGGGTCGCCCGACCTCGTCGACTCGCTCGCGGTGGCCCGCGAGTGCGGCGCCCTCACCCTCGCGGTGACCAACGCACCGGACTCGGCGCTGGCCCGTGGCGCCGAGCTGTCGGTCGACGTCGCCGCCGGGACCGAGCGGGCGGTCGCGGCGACGAAGACCTACACCGCCGAGCTGCTCACCCTGCAGCTGCTGCTCTCCGGCGCGGACGCCCTGCGCGCCGCGGCCCGGGTGCCCGACGCAGCCGCGCGCACTCTGGAGTTGGCAAGCGACGAGAGACTGACGGCCGCAGCCGATGCGTGCGCCGCCGAACGGATCGTGGTGACCGGCCGCGGCTACTCCTATCCCACCGCGCTCGAGGCCGCGCTCAAGCTGATGGAGACCAGCTACGTGAGCGCCCAGGCGTTCTCCGGGGCCGACCTGATGCATGGCCCGATGGCGATGATCGATTCCACGGTGCCGACGATCGCGGTCGTCTCACCGGGCCGTGACGGGGAGGCGATGGCGCCGGTGCTCCAGCGGCTGGGCGAGCTCGGTGGCCCGGTGGTGCGCGTCGGGTCACCGGTCCACGGGGCTGCGGCCGCGTCGCTGCCTGTGGCCTCCGAGGGGGTTGCGGAGCACCTGCTCCCGATCCTCGAGATCCTGCCGCTCCAGCGGCTGGCGCTCACGCTTGCGCTGCGGCGTGGGCTGGACCCGGACCGGCCCCGCGGGCTGTCGAAGATCACCGAGACGCTCTGAGGCAAGGCGGGGCGGCGGGGGAGGCCCGTGGGGGCAGGCCGCGCGGCGGGGCCGCGCGGACGGCCCGTGGACGGTCTCGTGACAATCTGAAGCGCTGACGCCGGCGGGCAAGATCGCTCACGCGATGGCACCCGGGGTGGCGGGTGGATGCTGGTGCGCGCGAGGCGAAATATCGGACACGCGGCGTCAGGTGGCCTGGCGTGTGCGAGATCGTGTGCGGCGGCAGGTGGGGCTGGTCGGGAGGGAAGGTTCGCGCACGCGGCGCCCGGCGGCCTGGGCGTGTGCGGGATCGTGTTCGCCCGGGCGGCGACCTTCCCTCACGCACCGCTCGGCGCCGTCCCGCGTGGGTGATCGCGCCTACTCGAAGCGACTCCGACCAACGTCGAAGTGGCCCATGTTTCTGTGGGCTGAATGGACCTTCTATCTGGGCCGCATCCCCGTAGATTCCTTGGTGCAGCACAGCAGGACCTTCCTCCACCAAAACCCCAAGGAGACCGAGATGACCCGCTCCTCCCGCATCGCCCGCACCGCTTCCCGCATCCGCCGCGTCCACAGCGAGATCAGCCTCGCCAACCGCCGCATGTTCGAGCTGACCACCGGCGTCCCCACCGCCCGCCGCCCCCGCTCCAGCCGCCACTAACCCCGAGCGTGAAGCCCGCCGCCGAGCCCTCAGTGCCCGGCGGCGCGGCGGTAGCGCGAGACCGCCAGCGGGGCGAAGATGCCCAGGATGATCAGCGCCCAGACGACCGCGCCCCAGACGTAGTTGCCCGCCGGCGTTCCGACCCACAGCGAGCGCATCGCGTCGACCATGATCGTGAACGGGTTGACGTGGGCGAACCACTTCAGCGGCTCGGGCATCGTGGTCGGCGGAACGAACGCCGATGAGATGAAGGTCAGCGGGAAGATGGCGATGAAGCCGACCGAGTTGGCCGACTCGGGGCTGGACACGATCAGCCCGACGAACGCGAACACCCACGAGAACGCGAAGCCGATCAGCAGGAGCAGCAGGAACCCCGCGATCACCTGAAGCAGCGAGGTGCCGAACGAGAACCCAATGATCGCGCCTGTTCCGACGAGCACCAGGACGGACAGCAGGTTGGTGACCACATCGGCGAGCGTGCGGCCCGCCAGCACCGCCGGCCGCGCCATCGGCAGCGAACGGAAGCGATCGATCAGCCCCTTGTGCACATCCTCGTTGAGGCCCAGCGCGGTGACGAACCCGCCGAACGCGATGTTCTGCACGATGATCCCCGGGATCAGGAACTCGACGTAGGGAAGCCCGCCGGTCGCGATCGCGCCGCCGAACACGTAGCGGAAGAGCAGCACGAACATGATCGGCTGCACGGTGAACGCCAGCAGCAGGTCCGGCCGCCGCGGCAGCCGCACCAGGTTGCGCTCGGCGATGATCAGCGTGTCGGTGACCAGCCGCCTCATGCCTCGACCTCCTCGCTTGCCCGATCCCCGTCTACCTCGGCGGCATGCCCGGTGAGCGTCAGAAAGACATCGTCGAGCGTGGGCCGGCGGACGTTGATGTCGGCGACGCCGACCCCGGCGTCGCTCAGCCGCTTGACCGCCTCCACGATCACGCCCGTGCGGGTCGCCACGGTGACGCAGACGATCGAGTCGTCGCTGGTGGGCGCCTCCTCGGACATCGGGGACAGCGCGCGCTTCGCCGCGTCCGTCTGCCCGTGATCCTCGAGCGAGACCTCGACCCGCTCGCCGCCGACGCGGCTCTTGAGCTCGTCCGACGTGCCCTCGGCGATGACCCGGCCATGATCGATCACCGCGATCCGGTCCGCCAGCCGGTCGGCCTCGTCGAGGTACTGCGTCGTGAGCAGCACGGTCGTACCGCCCTTCACCAGGTCCTCGATCGTCTCCCACAGGCTCAGGCGCGAGCGCGGGTCAAGGCCCGTGGTCGGCTCATCGAGGAACAGCACCGCCGGCTCGGCGACCAGCGCGTCCGCCAGATCGAGCCGGCGCCGCATCCCGCCCGAGTAGGTGCTCGCGGCCCGGTCCCCGGCGTCGCTGAGCTGGAACCGCTCGAGCAGCTCTCGCCCGCGCGCCTTGGCCTGGCGGCGCGAGGCCCCGTACAACCGCCCGACCATCGTCAGGTTCTCCAGGCCGGTCAGGTTCTCGTCGACGGCCGCATACTGCCCCGCCAGTCCGATCCGGTGGCGCAGCCTGGCTGCGTCCTTGACCACGTCGAGGCCGACGACGCTCGCCTCGCCCGCGTCGGGAGTCAGCAACGTCGTCAGGACCCGGACCAGCGTCGTCTTTCCGGCACCGTTGGGGCCGAGCAGCCCCAGCACGGTCCCGGTCTCGACGTCGAGGTCGACCCCATCCAGCGCGCGCACATCGCCGAACGACTTCGCCAGCCCCCGCACGGTGATCGCGACGTCCCTGTCGGTCCCCTCACCCATGCAGGCCACGGTAGCGGGCGGCTCGGATCTCGCTAGCATCCGGCCTCCTCGGCGAGATAGCTCAGTTGGTAGAGCACACGACTGAAAATCGTGGTGTCCCCGGTTCGAGTCCGGGTCTCGCCATCAGCTAAAAGTCCTGCAAATTGGCTAGTTCGCTCGAAGGGCTCTCGGCTTGATTCTTGCCCTATTTGGGCCAGTAAACGCCGAAATCGCCATTTACCGGCCCACATAGGGCCGCCAAGACCCGTCTAGATCCGTGATCCGGGCTGCCTCGGCATGGGCTACGTCGTGCGGCTCCGCGGGCGTGATCGACCGACGAATTACGCACGACCACCGCCGGCCTCACAAGAACGAGAAAGACCGGGCGGCCACCCGGTCTCTCACCACCGGACCAGCTCCGCCGGTCCTGACGCGGAGCCCCCAGAGGTGGGGTGGCGGACAGCCCCGTGAGCCTGGCCACACCGGCCCGCGTCGGTCACGCGATTGGAGGCCCCCTCGCCCGAGGGCTCGGGTACGACGGGTCTCTTTGCCAATCGCTTGACCGACCGCTTGACCGGCATGGCGACGGCGGGGCATGTCCGCACCCCACCGCGCGGAGGCCCAGATGCCCAAACCCACCAGCCGTCAGCTCACCTACTCAAGACCCTCGCCAACCAACGCGGAGTCAGCTTCGCCTACCTCCAGACCAGCGCCGAGGTCAGCCAGGAGATCAACCGCCTCAAACACCTGCGCCCGGGGTCGCGCGCCGATCGCCGGCGCGAGCGCAAGGACATCGCCGACGCCCTCCAGGCCGGACCGGTCGACGCTGCCGCGCGTGTGCGAGCGGACGAGATCGACGGCTACGGATCGAGCGCGCGCTGGGGCACACGACCACGATCCACACCCCCATTTCGATCCCGGGACACCCGGGGCACGACGCGCCCGGTCGTTGGCGAACGCACCACGCTCGGCTCCTACGTGGTTGCTGGCGAGCGGCGGGTGATCATCGGCCAGCGCGTGCCGGTGTCGTGCGAATCTCCGACTGCCCAGACGGCACCGCCGGACGCGCATACCTCATCGAACGCGGCCTCGAAACCAAGGCAGAACTCGACGCAGTGGTCGTCGACTACCTCAAGCGTGCCACCGAGCTCCAGGCAGTTCCGATGAGCGTCATGCCGGTCGAGTCACCTGCCTGACCGGCGATCGCAGACGGGGAACGCGATCACCCGTTGGGGGATCGCTGACGATCCCTTGCTCGGAAAAAGCACGCGCCCGGGATCCTGCGTGCGGTAGGAACGCTGGCCGTTGGTAGGAGGTCTCCGGGTTGGCGGCAAAGGGGGCGTCCCAACGACCACCCTCGCGGGCTGAATCTGATTTAACTGATACGTTATCGCCCATGGTCGAGATGACGGCAACCGAAGCTGCTCGTACGTTCTCGCAGCTGCTCAACCGCGTCAGCGCCGGCGAGGAGATCCGCGTGGTCCGGAACGGCGCCGAAGTCGCGGTGATCGCTCCGCCTGCCGCGCAGACGGTCTCGGCGGCACGGTTTCGTGAGGTGATCGCCACCGCACCGCTCGTCGACGACGCGTTTGCCGACGAGCTCCGGGATGCACGCGCCGCGGTGCCGGCGCCCGCGGGCACGTGGCCGTCCTGATCGACACATCCATGCTGGTCGACCTCGAGCGCGGGGTCGCCAACCAAGAGGTCGACGGCAGGATCGGTGAGCAGGACCGGGCGATCAGCGTCATCACCGTCAGCGAGCTGCTGCACGGCGTGCACCGCTCAAGCGGTGCACGACGCAACCGACGAAGCGCCTTCGTGGAGCACTTGCTCACCCAGCTGCCCGCCATCGCGGTCACCGAACGCGTCGCGCGAGTCCACGCCGACATCTGGGCTCAACTTGAGCAGCGCGGAGAACCCATCGGCGCGCACGATCTCTGGATCGCCGCCACCGCCCTGGCCCACGGGATGGCCGTCGCCACCCTTAACGCCGCGGAGTTCTCACGCGTCAACGGGCTGCACGTCATCGCTCCCGCCGCCTGACGCGACGCTCGCGTTTCTCACCCATTGGACAGGCCGCCGAAGACGCGCTCGGCGACGCTTCCAGTAGTCGGTCGGCGTCGGTCGCGCCAAGACGGGCAGTCTTGCCGAGGCTGGCGCACAGGCAACGACGATGCTGCAACGTGGCTTCGTTCGCGTGGTCAGCGGCGCCCCTGCCGACGCTACGGGGTCGTCGGCGGGATATTCCCCAGGTACGACACGCAGTACGGAAGCAGCCCCAACCGCTCGTAGAAACGGATCGCGTCCTTGCTGGTCGAAAGGACGCTGAGGCCGAGCTGGTGAACGCCGATGCGACGCAGTTCCGCGTAGACGGCGCCGATCAGCAGCGTGCCGAGCCCGTGACCGCGCTGGCTGGGCAAGACCGCCATCGTTTCAAGCTCCGCGATCCGCGAGCCCGTCTGCCAGCTCTCGTCCGGACCGTGCATACGAACCATCGCGTAGCCGACCGCGGTCTGGTCCTGCTTAGCGAGCATGACAAACGCGTCAATCTCGGTCAGCCACTGTTGGTACAGCGCGGCGCGCACCGTCCACGAATCCCGCGCATCTCGAACTGGTCCGAGCTGTCGCAGGTGAGGCGCCACCTCGACTCGATGGTGGTGCAAGGACACCCAGAGCGGTTCTAGAACCGGAATCGCTTCTGCTCCCACGCGGGTGATCACGACCTCTCCGCCACTACTCACCGTTGGATCATCGCGCTTAACCCAGACAGTTCTCGCCCCAGGCCCATCAGCCGGTGCAGGTCGAGGACCGCCAGGACTCCTTGCCCGATGGCCAGGGCGGCGTGGGCATCGACTGCAGCCGTGCGGAGTAGGAGACAGCCCTTTGCCGGCTGATCGACGCGAAAGGGGCGCTCCTCTGCACCGAACGTCAGCATCGCGCGACAAGTGATCTCGGCGGCGGGCGGCTCAGCGGCAAGATCACGCGCCCGGACACCCGCGGGCGAGAGACTCATGAACCCTCCCGGGCACTCGCTTCCATCGGCCCATACGCCCAAGTCCAGCCACCGCGCGCTGCAACAGCATCTCGCCGTGACCGCCCCTGACCAGGCCGCCATCCCGATCACGATCTGCTCCACCGCCCCCAGCACCGTCCATACCAAGTGATCCTCAGGCAGCCACTCCGACAACGACGGCGACATCAACAGCATCTGGCCGCGCTGAACACCGGCGAATTCTCGAGCCATCCTGGAAGTCTCTTAAACCCACCAGACGGCACCGGTATTCCGACAGCCTCATCTCGGAGCGCTCGTTACTCTAAGCCCGTCAAGCGGGAATGCGATCACTGCCTGGGCGACCGTGGGCGGTGGTCAGATGGCCGCTCCTCACGCGCGGATTCACGCGAAGGCGATCATCCGGGTCTGCGCGAGTGCCGCCTACCGTGCCTAAGCGCCCGCTGTCGGTAACTCCCACGGCCCTCCGCCTTCGGTTCCGCGCAACGCGGGACCGCGTTGAGTCGAGCATCGATGATCGCGACCGGCGCAGAGCAGGTCCCAGATCGGCGCGCCGTGAGAGGTGGGGTCTTCAGCTCACGCGAGCGGCCCCGGCCTCGGTCGGTGCCTGGGGGACGGAGGTGAGGTTGGTTCTATTGGGCTGCGAGCGCGGCGATCAGTTCTTTACGAGTGCGTACACCAACCTTGTCGAAGATCGCCTTGAGGTGGTCGTTGACGGTGTGCGGGGAGAGGAACAACCGCTCAGAGACCGCCTTCGTGTCGCTGCCGTCGAGCAGTGCGTTGACCAGCTCGCGCTGGCGGGCGGTGAGGTCATGGGCAATGAGGCGCAGGTCGAGGACGTCCTGAGCGGCGGCTGGCCGGATAGTCACCGCCACGGTGCGCTCCAGCGGGTCGAGCCGGTCGGCCTCGATGATCGCCCAAGCACCATTGGCGGCGCGCACCCGGGCGCGCGCGGGCAGATCTCGCCCTCGTGTGCTGGGCGCGGGGGAGGTGCTGGCGATCGCGAGAACCCGGCTGGCCACGTTATAGATGGGGGCCATCGCGGCGATCGCGGCGAATGGTAGGCCCGGTGGGAGGAGCTGTGCGAGCCAGGCGCGAGCGCCGGGCGTCGAGGCGCGGACCGCGAGATCTGAGTCCAACACGAACACCCCCGCCGATGGAAGCGCCGGCGATTCGCCGCTGCCGGCGGCTGCTGCGGCCGCGCTGCGTCTGGTCGCAGCGGCGAGCAACGGCGCCAGGCCGTCGAGGAAAGCGACGTCCTGCTCGGTGAACGGCTGCTCGTCGGAGGAGCGCATCAGATCGAGGCATCCCCATAATCCATGCTTGTCGCGCAACGGGACGCGCAGCTCATCGCCAATGCCGACCGCGCCGAGAACATCGAGGAACCGCAGGCCTCGATCGCGTGCGGGTCGCGCGCGCGGGCCATTGAGCGTCGGTAGGGCGCCGGATTCGCTCGGCCGCTGGTCCAACAGCAGAAGGTGCGGCAGCATCGGCCAGTAGTCGTGCTCGCCTATCCCCGTCGTCCCGAGCCCGGAAGCAGGGTCGCACACAGGCCAGCACCACCGATCAAACCCCACAACCGGCCGCAGCACCTCGACGATCTCAAAGCGCTGCGCGTATGGATCCGCGGGCCGCTCCGTCAGAGCAGCGATCCGCTGCCTGCATCGCTCCCGAGCCCGCACGCTCACCATCGGCACGAGTGTAAGGCCGGGAGCCTGGCGGCAAAACCCCTAGAAGTTGGGATACCGGGGACGCGCTCGAGCCAGAATTCTCCAGGCCATGACCTACACCAACCCTCCCACAGCCACCCATCCGATCATCCACCAGCCGGGCAAAGGCGACCACGTTCTGCAGATGGGAGCGTGCGTCACCGTCAAGCTTCCGGTCGACGCCGCCGAGGGCGCTCGCGTGAGTGCCGCCGAGTTCCTGATGCCACCCGAGTTCGGGCCGCCACTCCACGTGCACCACGGCGAGGACGAGCTGCTGCAGATCCTTGACGGCAGCGTCCGCGTCGTTTGCGGCGATGAGGACGAGGTGCTCACCGCCGGCGGGTTTGCCTACCTACCGCGCGGCGTGCCCCATACCTTCTGGGTACAGGGCGACCAGGGGGCGCGCATGCTCGCGATCTTCACCCCCGGAGGCCTGGAGCGCATGTTCGTGGACTCCGGCGTCCCCACAGGCACCGCGCATCTTCCCAACGGGGAAGGAGCTGCTCCCGGTGCCCTCGACGCAGTGATGTCACGACACAACGTCGAGTACGTCGGCCCTCCGCTCGGCGCGTGAGCGCCACCCACACCCGCCAACCGTCTCCGCCCATCGCGACCCTGGGACAGTGCCTGACGGCATTGCAGGTGCCTAGGTCAAGCAGGACCACTTCCCTCCTGTTCGCCAAGAATGCGACTGGCCCTGGCTGTCGAGCGGCCGGCTGGCGCTTCGGCCCTGCAGCCCGCGCATCGCGTGTCTCTAAAGCCGTGGTGGTCGAGATGCGCGTCGTATGAGGAAAGCAGGAGCCGGCGGTCGACTCGTCAGCAGTGGTGAGCCTGCTCACAGGAATCAGCTTCCGACTGTGAGCTCGCGTTTGGTACTCGTGGACCGTGCAGCAGTCGTCTCGTTGGCTGCGCTTGCGCTGTGTGGCGACATGGGTTATACCTATGTCGCTAATGGGCGTTGCGATTGTGCACGATCTTCCGCCGGAGGAGCTTCGCTTCCATTGGAAGAGCGGTCGGCTGTGCCTCGATTTCGTGGCGACAGTCGGCGAGCGCTGGCGGCGGTCGTTCGAGCGGCTGCTCGAACCTGAGGACCTCGCTCGCTGGACGGTGGGTACCGGCATGCTGCGGGAACCACCGCCGGTCTCCGGCCGACAGCTGGCGGCAGGCCGCGTGCTTCGCGAGGCGATCAACCGGCTCGCTCGCCCCGGCGTCGAGCCACGCCCAGGGGATCGAGAGGAGCTCAACCGTTGGGCGGCGCGGACGCCGCTGGCGCCACAGCTGACGACGGGCAGCGAGCGTGTGTGGGTCGCGGCTCGGCCGGTCGAGGCGATGCTGGCCACGATCGCGCGGGACGCGGTCGAGCTGCTGAGCGGCCCGCTCGCGGAGCGCGTCCGTGAGTGCGCCGCTCCCGACTGCGCGCTTCTGTTCGTCGACACATCGCGTCCCGGCCGGCGACAGTGGTGCTCCAGTGGCGCATGCGGCAATCGCATCCGCACCAAGGCATACCGTGATCGACAAAAGGAACGCGGACCCGCATGACCTACCGGACCCTGTCCGCCCAGGAGGCCTTCTGGCGTCCGTCAAACCAGATGGGCGTGCTCAACACCGATTTCGCCAAGCAGCTGGAAGCCTCCACGCTCGGTGCGCGACTATGGCGTCTGCACCCCGGGCAAGCTTCAACGCGCCATCGCCACCGACAGACACACGAGCTCTACGTGCTGCTCGAAGGCACCGGCCGCATCCGCATCGGTCAAGACCTCCACACCCTTGAGCCCCTCAGCAGCCTGCTCGTCGACCCCGGCGAGGTCCGCCAGCTATTCAACGACACCGCCTCCGATCAGCTTTGGCTCGTCGTCGGCGCGCCGCCCGAGGCCGCAAACACGCTCGAGCTGACCCCAGAGCAGCTCGCCTGGCTCTACCCCGACGGACCCAAGGCACTCCCACCAGAGATTCCCGGCCACACCGCCCGCCGCCGACGCATAGCGAGCAACGCGGGGATCGCGGCCTCGGACCGTGATCACGCGGCCGGTCGCACGCGTGTAACTGGGCGCGCTAGCTGCCAGTGGTGCGGTTAGCGGAATCGACCGAACGGAGCAGCTCCGCCGCCGCGAGCGGGGAGTTGCGCCGAATTGGAAAAGGGGGTGTCTGCCCGGACGAGCCGCGGAACCCGCTCGTCGCCAGGCGGGGGTGCGGCCGTCGGGTCGATCGGTAGACGCCGGTCGACCCGGTCGCACTCCTTCTAACGCCTCAGGCGAAGGCCGGCGGTGGCGGAGATCGTCGGTGATGGCCGTTCGTGGACGGTGCTGATGATCTCGCTGCTGTCGATGCCCTGCAGGTAGATGCTGGTGATGCCGAGGTTGGCGTGCCCGAGCTGGCGCTGGATCACCACGAGCGGGACGCCCTCGTGTGCCATCTCGACCGCGTGCGCGTGCCGTAGCTGGTGCGGCGCGAACCGCCGCCGGACGCCAGCTCCCGCAGCGGCGTGATGCAGCTGCTTGCGCGCCGCCGAGGCCTCCCAGCGCCGGCCGGCGGTCGGGCCGTGGATCACGCACAGCAGCGCGCCGATCGGGAGCTCGCGGCGGATCTCCAGCCACGGGTCGAGCTGTTCCCATGCCCAGCGGTCCATCCCAACCTCGCGGCGCTTGCCCCCTTCCCGCGCCGCACGAGCACGGCGCCGCGGCCGCGGTCAAGATCGCTCTCCTGGAGAGCAAGCGCTTCGCTGATCCGCAGCCCCGCGCGCCACAGCAGGACGATCAGCGCGCGAAGCCGGTGACCGTCGGGACGGTTACCGACCGCTCGCATGACAGCGACGATCTCCTCAACCGTCGGCGGATCGGCCGGGTACTCCTCGCCCTTGTTGCGCGGCGGGCGGCCTCGGTGATAACCGGGCATCGTCGCCGGCGAGCGACGATTCCCAGCGGCGTCCAGCAGCACGGATCCCATGAATCCTCCCTTTGGATGGGTGACAGATGCTGCTATTCCAGCCGAACCGCCGCTGCCGCGGAAGAGCTGGCAGCTACCGCATGCGCGCCCTCGTGTGTCCGCGCGAAGCAGGGCGCTGCTCGCGCTGACAGAGATGCTCGTCGCGCGACGAAAAGCGGGGCTTCGGCTGGGCTGTTGGATGATGCAGCGGCTTGATCGCCGGTCTGCAAGCGATGTGAGTTCCCATGTTCGTGACGCGGGCCTGTGGCTAGGTATCGCTCTTCCCGGTCCGCGGCTAAATCGGTTGAGGCCGCCCGACTCGCATCAGCTCATGTTTTCCCTCGATGCGGCGGTAGTGATGAGGTTGCTCGCGCCGCATGGCCAATGCCGAGGACAACAGGAGGTAGACGATGAGCGCAGGAGAGAACATCGAGACGGTGAAACGGGGGTACGCCGCGTTCGTGGCGGGTGACGGCGCGGCCGCGATGGCGGACATGGCCGAGTGGGTCACGCCGGGGAACAGCGCGATCAGCGGCACAACGCATGGCAAGCAGGAGCTCGGTGCCACCTGGGCCAAACTTGCTGAGAGGGGCTTTGAGGTCACGCCGCAGCACTTCATCGCCGATGACGAGCGCGTCGTTGTGCTGGCTCAGAACAAAGCCGCCGGAGAAACAGCGGACGTCGTGGACGTCTTCACCCTCAACGCGGACGGCAAGGTGATCAAGGTCCAGGTCGCCTCTGACACCGCGATGCTCGAGCGGGTCTGGGGTCCGAAGTAAGCGCCGGGCGGTTTGCGCCGAGGCGGCACTCTCGCCGCGATCGCCGCTTGCCACCGCATCCAGACGCCGCCAACGTTGCCGCTTGAATGCCTTGCGGTGAGCCAAAAGCGGGGACAAGCTTGCATACGGCGATTGTCCTCATCGCCAGGAGCACAACACGACCCGCGGCGCTCGGCGGCGGTCCGACCGGAAGCCGCCAGATCCCCTGCTGTCCCCCAACTCAGACCTGCCCGCGCCACCCTGCGAGATGCCTCTCGGAGATAAGAACCAGGTGCTGTCCGCCATCGCGTGCGTGACGCGAAAGCGCCGTAACCCCGCCACAGCAGCTGGATGACCCGCGGCCGCTCGGGCGCCTAATCTCGCGTCAATGGCAGGTCGAGAGCCGGCACCCGAGGAGTTGGCAGCGGCCGACCTTGTCGCCATCGCTCTCGGCGGGCGTTGGGAGTCGCGTGACGGCGAGGACGACCCTCCGGGGATGCACGACTTCGACGTGATCCTCCCGGACCGACGGCGCATCGCGCTGGAAGTCACGAGTGCGATCAACGGGTCAGTCCTCGCGCTCTCGGATGCAGCTTTCGGACGAGAAGAGCGACAACAGCGCTGGGCCGCTCCCGGCCTCGCGGACGATTGGATCGTGACGATCCCGCAGCGCCCCGTCCGCGTCGGCGAGATGATGAGCGCGATGCTCCCCATCGTGAAGGCCTTCGAGGTGCACGGCCACGCCGATGTCGACCCGCACATCAACTACGCGTACGTCAGTCCGCGCTCGGAGCTCGCTGCGCCGGTCGTTGAGGCTGCCCAACGGATGGTCAAACTCGGGGTGAATCGAGCACGGGTACTCGCGCCGCGGGACGACGGCGATGCGGAGATGTTCGTCACGATCAGTGGCGGGTTCGCGGGCGACCCCGGCGCCGTTAACCGACTGCTCGCCGAACGGGCGGAACCCAAGCGCGAGAAGCTCGCTAGGGCGAAGGCCGACAGCACGAGCGAGTGCCACCTCTTCATCTGGCTGGACGGGACGCAACCGGGCGCAGAGTTGGCCGTGGCAACGATGCCGCCGCCACCGGCGCCTGACATCCCGTTGGAGGTGGACGTCGTATGGCTGGCCACGCCGCCGCTGGCCACGCCACAGAAGCTCTGGAGAGCGCGGCAGTCGGTGGGCTGGGAAGTTCTGCGCTAGCGCGCCTGCAATGTCGCTGGGCGGCACGACGCCCCGGAGTGGTGCTTCCCGACCTCCTCGTCCGTCGAGAGCCGCTAACTGCGTTCGAGGCGCCGAAGCTGCGGGGGCGACGGCTTCCCGCGCTTCCCTTCGCCGCGCGATGGAGGGCGCTGGTCGGCTGTGGCCGGAGAGTCGCGCAGTGGCTGGAGCAGGGTCGTGCGGAGCCAGATGGAGCGAAGAAGGGCGCGCACGCCGCGGCCCAACTTTTTAAGCGCCACGAGGCAGGTCCGAATAGGTTGTTCGCGCTCACAAACAATCGCGCGCAGCGTTTCGCTGCGGGAAGGCAGGGCAAATGCCGACATTGATTGCATTTCACGAGGTGGACGACGTCGAGCACTGGCTCAGTTCGCCGAAGCGAGCGGAGGTCTTTGCGCCGCTGGGAGTCACTATTCGCACGTTCCGCGACCCCGAGGGTTCGAACCGAGTCGGCCTGATCGCCGATATCCCGGACATGGCTGCGTGGCAGGAACTTATGCAGTCGCAGGCTGGGGCCGACGCGATGAAGTTCGACGGTGTTCGCCCTGAGACCCTCGTGATCCTCACGGAGGGATAAGCCGCGTCCGTCGGCGGCGGCGGTCCAGGGTGAAAAGCGTTGCCCTCGGGCTGCCGTCGGCTGTAGCCGAGCAGCTCGTTTGCTGTGTGGGAGATCGGCAATCTCGGCGGTTCGGGTTCGGTTATGTGTGGGATGCTCAGCTGATGCGCCCGGCCAACGTTGGAGCGCTGGTCGGACGCGACCGGGAGGTGGAACTTCTCGCGCGGTTGCTTGAGGGCGTTCGGCCGGCGCGACTGAGACGGTAGTAATCGAGGGCGAGGCTGGGATCGGGAAGTCGCGGCTGCTCGCGAGCGTGGCCGGCGCCGCTGGCGATCTTGGAGGCGAGGCGGCTGCGCGCCACGGGCTGGACCTCGCCGAGCGCGCCGGGGACCGCGCGATGCTCGCGTGGAACCTGTGCGCGCTCGGCGGCGCGCTCAGGACCCAGGGGCGGTACGCGGAGGCGCTCGAGGCGACTGGCCGAGCGGTCGAGGTCGCGTTCCACCCGCCCGATCACCAGGCGAGGATGCGCGGACCGAACATGTTGCACGGGATGGTGTTGTGTGACGCCGACCGGCTCGAGGAGGCGGCGGTGACCCTCCGCACGGCGGCGGAGGAGTGCGCCGCCGTCGAGTCGTGGTACCTGCTGGCGGACATCCAGTTGCTCGCTTCCGAGGTCCGGCTGCTGCGCGGCGAGTGGGACGAGGCGGTGCCCGAGATCGAGGGCGGGATCGAGTTCGCGCGCGAGCGCGGAAACCTGATTACGCTTCCCCGGTTCCACGCCCACCTTGCGATCGTCGCCGCCGCTCGCGGCGACGCCGCGGCGGGCGAAGCGGCGCTGGGCCCAGTGGCCGGTGAGCTGACGTCTGAGAACCCGGGCTACGGAACCGAGTACGTTTTCTACGCGGCCGCGTTTATCGCCGAGGTGGCCGGGCAACCGGAGGCGGCGCTCGAGCACCTGCGTCGCTTCTGGGAGCACGACTCCCTGCGTGATAACCGCAACGGCCACCGCTTCGTCACCCCGGCGCTCACGCGTCTCGCGCTCGAACTCGGGTGGTTGGAGCTCGCCCGCGACGCGGCTGACGGCACCGAGCGTGCGGCCAAGCTCGGCGCTGGGGTGCCGAGCGTTCGGAGTGCCGCGCTGCGCTGCCGCGGTCTGATTGAACGCGACCCGGCGTTGATGACCCAGGCGGTCGCCCTCGCTCGCTCATCGGGTCGCGTGCTCGACCTCGCCGGCGCGTTTGAGGACGCCGCCGGGGTTCGCGCCGCGTGCGGCCCGACGACGGACGCGCGCGCGCTCCTGGAGCAGGCGATCGACCACTACGAGGCGCTCGGTGCGACGTGGCTGGTGGCGCGCGCGACCGCATCGCATCGTTCGCTCGGAGGCCGACGCGGGAGCCGTGGCTCGCGCTCCCGAGCGCAGACCGGCTGGGATAGCCTGACCCGGAGCGAGCGCGCGGTCGCGGAGCTCGTCAGGGAGGGGCTCACCAACCGTGCGATCGGCGAGCGGCTGTTCATCTCGCCGCACACTGTCAACAGCCATCTCCGCCACGCCTTTCAGAAGCTCGACGTGTCTACACGGGCCGGATTGGCCGGCAAGCTGCCGACCAACCGACCAACCGACCAGGCTGAGCACCGGGCGCAAGTTCACCTGAACGAGTGATGTTTCGCCAGCCACAGCGGAGCAGACTCGCCCTCCCCACTCAACACTCCAGGAGGGCAGCATGCCAAGCATCGCTTTCGTCGCACCGATCGTTGCAGGCAAGACCGACCTGCTCCGCCAGGCCGCGCAGTCCCAGGCCCCGGGCGGCGAGCGCCGCGCAGCTTACGAGGCTTCCCGCGAGCGTCACGGGATCACGCGCGAGGCCTCGTGGATCCAACCGACCCCGATGGGCGACCTCACCGTCGTCTACATCGAGGCCGACGATCTCGACGCGATGTTCGACGGCATGGGCAGCTCCCAGGACCCGTTCGACGTCTGGTTCCGCGAACAGACCCGCGAGGTCCACGGCATCAACATCGAGGACGGCGTGCCATCACCGGAGCAGATCCTCACCTTCGAGGCCCAGACGACGGCCGCTTAGCACCCCACCCGCGCGCACCATCCGCCGAGCGGCGCCCCCTCCCCTCCAGCACCGCTCGGCGATCCCCGTCGATGGGTACGGGCCCACCCGACGCCGACCACCAACAATCCCTCGGCGACACCGGCCGCCACGCCGAAGCTAGCGGTGCAAACGCCGTCACCCGCGATCGCCACTCGGCTGCACGCGTCGGAACCCAACTGACGCTCGCCTTCCATCTCGGAGCGCCGCGAGCCCGGGGTCGCGGTTCGCCACGATCGCGGTCGTCGGGGCTGCCGTCGCTGCCGTCACCGCTCGACACGCGAAGAAGTCAGCTCCAGGATGGCCAACCCCTCGACACGCGCTGTCGCTCCTGGACACAATCGGCCGCTGGTGATACCCGTGCGAAAGTGAAGCAAGTCTCGCCGCGCGCGTCCGCCGCGTACCTCCTATTCGCCAGAAGCAGGGCGGCCGATCCACCTCGTGCTCATCCTCAGGCTGCCCGGGCAGAATCAGTACCGGCGCCGTCCGGTAGTCGGCGACGTCCGTGATCGCCATGCGCGACAAGGACTCGCGACGGCCGGCCGAGACCTAACTGGGGCCTGGCCTTCGGGCGGCGGGACGATCGGCGGATCAATCTTCGTCCGAAGGAGGACGCATGCCATCTGCCGTCAACCAGCCAGTTGGACGCCTGGGGTCGACGCCGATCGCCTGCAACAACGGCCAGCTTCCATCAGGGCCGCCCCCGCGCAACAAGGGCGAGCGCTACCCAGCCGACCCGCCGACAGGTGAATCCGCTGGCCGTCGATCGTGGTGGTGAACTGCGGGAAGGCATTGAGCCTTCGCTCCTGTTCGCGCCAGTCGTACCGCTGGCGTCAATAGCGGCTGAGCCGATCCAGATAGTCCACGGGGACACCCCGCGCCCTACCCCGACGCCCGGCGTCGGGGGAGGCCAGCGGGTTGCCGCGAGACGTTCGCGAAGCTCGCGCAGCAACTCCTCCGGACCGCGATGCGAACGGCGTGATCTCCTGACCGGTCATTGAATCCTCGATCTGGGTTGTCATGTCTCTACCGGGTCAGTTGCAGGGCGAGCACCGCGGCCGCGAGCGCGAGGCTGATGCCGAACGCACAGAGTCCGTCGATGTGTCGCCGCCCACGTGCCGCGAGGCGCGTCAGATAGAAGCCGCTCACCAGGGCGATGAGCCCGGCCCCGACGACGCCGGCGACCGCCACACCGAGCCCCACCGCAAGCAACACGGCGCCGAGCAGCTTCACTGGTGCGAGCGCGTGAGTGGCGACGCGTGGCGCGAGCCCGGTGAAGCGGATGAAGTTCGGCATCGTGCGACCGCTCCACAGGTTGAACGGGGCGACTGCGAACTCGGCGATGAGCAGCACCGAGCAGACCCATCTGAGTGCCGTCATCGCCTGACCTCTGGAGCCGGTGCCGCCTACCGCAGGGCACGGAAGAACTGGCGGATATCGCCGACCAGCAGATCGGAGGCGTCGTGCGGAGAGAAGTGACTGCCCCGCTCGTAGTGGTTCCAGCTGATGATGTTGGCGTGATCTCGATCGGCGAATCGCCGGACCGACTGGAAGTCCTCGGCGAAGATCGCCACTCCGGTCGGCGTCCGTGTCGGCCCGTCGGGAGGCTGCATCGTGTGCGCCTCGTCGTAGTAGCGGCGGATCGACGAACCGACGGTCCCGGTGAGCCAGTACGCGGCGGCATTGGTGACGATGTAGTCGCGGTCGACGGCGTCGCGGAACAGCTGGGTCACCCAGGCCAACCAGCCCGCCGGCGAGTCCTGCAGCGCGTAGGCGAGCGTCTGGGGCTGAGCGGACTGGTACTGGTTGTAGGCCAACCCGCCGCCTGCCGTGAACTGTTCCAGAAACGCGAGTGCGGCCTGATCCTCGTCGCTCAGGCCGGCGAACTCGGAGGGATCGCCGGAGGGGAAGGAGAACAGCTGGGTGACATGCACACCGGCCACGTGCGCCGGATCGTGCCGGCCGACCTCGGGCGAGATCTGCGAGCCGCCGTCGTTGCCGTGAGCGCCGTAGCGTTCGTACCCGAGCCGCGCCATCAGCGTTGCCCAGGCGCGCGCGACGCGCACGCTGTTCCATCCCGGTTCCCTTGTCGGGCCGGAGAACGCCACGCCGGGGATCGACGGGATCACGAGATCAAAGGCGTCGGCGGGATCAGCGCCGTGCGAGCGAGGATCGGTGAGCGGGCCGATCAGGTCGAGGTACTCGAACACCGACATCGGCCATCCGTGCGTGCAGATCAGCGGGAGCGCATCGGGCTCGCGTGAACGGACGTGGAGGAAGTGGATCTGCTGCCCGTCGATCGTGGTCGTGAACTGAGGGTGCGCGTTCAGCCTGGCCTCGTGCGCGCGCCAGTCATACTCGTCGCGCCAGTAGTCGAACGAGCTCCTGCACGTAGGCGCGCGGGACGCCGTAGGTCCAGCCGGCATCGGGGAGCTCGTCTGGCCAGCGCACATGCGCCAGCCGCGCCTGCAGGGCGTCGAGATCCTCCTGCGGCACCTGGCTGCGGAACGCGCGGAGCGCCGGGTCTGCGGTTGCGGGGCCGTCGATCGTGGTCATACTCGGACTTTCGCCTGACCGGGCTGATCGATCAATCGGGCACATCCCTCAACTTTCGGTTCGCTCCCGAGCGCCGCCGCCGCGATCGATGAGGGAGAACCCCCACTCCCTTGACTTCGTTAGGGAACGATCCCTAACATCCGGTCATGGCCCCTGAGGGTGACGCTGGGTCCAGCCACAGAGCTCCGTCGCACCGAAGCTCGGCACAAACGCGGGAGCACGTCCTGGCGGTCGCCGGGCAATCGTTCTACGCCGCTGGGATACACGCGACCGGGATCGACGCGATCGCCTCCCGCGCCGGAGTCGCCCCCACGACGCTGTACCGCCTCTTCGCCTCCAAGGACGATCTCGTCGCGGCGTACGTCGAGCGCTGCAGCGAGCGCTACCAGGCGCTTCTCGCGCAGGCCACCGCGCCTGACGGGCGCACGCCGCGTGAGCGGATCCTCGGTGTCTTCGACGCCTTCGCCGGCGACGTCGCGTCCGGGTCGTGCCGGGGGTGCCCCTTCCTCATGGTCCTGGCCGAGTACCCCGATCCCCAGAGCCCCGCCCACGCCGGGGCGGTCGCGCACAAGACGTGGCTGCGCGACCTGTTCCACGCGCTCGTCGACGAGCTCGCGTCCGCCATGCCGATTCGGGATCCGGAGGCGCTGGGCGACCGGCTCGCGCTCTTGGCGGAAGGGGTGTACGGATCGGTGCAGGCCCTGGGCCCTGGAGGACCGGCCGCTCACGGACGCTCCTGCGCCGAGGCGTTACTCGACGCGGCTCGAGAGGTGTTGTGTCAGCGCTAGCGCCGTCCCCCGGCGGCGCCGCGCGGCTGGCGGGTGGGCCCCCGCTGGTGGGCCGCCGCGAGGAGCTCGGGCGGATCGAGCTCGTCCTCCGCGACGCGGCGCGCGGCGTCTGTTCGGGCGCGTTCGTGCTCGGCGACGCAGGTGCCGGGAAGAGCCGGCTGCTGGCGGAGGCCGCCGGCATGGCCGCGGCCCACGACATCCGTGCCGCGAGCGCAGGCTGCCTGCCGCTGTCGATCCGCTTGCCGCTCGATCCGGTGGTCGAGCTGCTCCGAGTTCTGGGAGACCCGATCGAGCCGTCCGATCGTCGCGCCGCGGAGCCGTTGTTCAGTGCGGCCGTGGAGGGACTCGTGCGGGCAAGCCTCGAGGCTCCGCTCCTCGTCTGCCTGGACGATCTGCAGTGGGCGGACCCGGCGACCGTCGAACTCGTTCACTATTGCCTGGTGAGGCTGAAGGACCTGCCGCTGACGTGGCTGTTGAGCGGTCGGCCCGACCGCGCACAAGCCGCCCTGCCCTACCGGGTGGAGCGGGCGGCGTCGCTGGCCCGGATCGAGCTCGCGCCGCTCGGGCGCGAGGGCACCCGCCGTCTCACCGAGCACTTCATCGACCGTTCGCCGGCCGCGGAGCTCGTCGAGGTCATCCACGCGCGGACCGGCGGCACCCCGTCTCTGTCGGTCGAGCTGCTGCGCGATCTGGGCGACCGGGCTGGGTCGCTTGGCGACGACGAGCTCGTGCGACACGCCGGCGCCACGCTTCCGGCGGGAATACGTGGCGCGGTGGACGACCAGATGGCCAGCCTCTCACCCGAGGCGCGGGCCGCGATCGAGTGGGCGGCGGTGCTCTGGGAGCCGTTCCTGGATGGGGAGCTCGAGTCGGCGATGAGCCATCGGCCGACCTGCGCCCTGGATGAGCTCGAGACGGCCGGGTTGCTGGTCGGGGACAGCACGGGCTGGGCGTTCCGGCACGCGATCGTCCGCGACGCCGTCTACAGCCGGCTTGGGAGCGCTGAGCGGACCCGCCGCCACGGGGTCATCGCAGACAGCGTGTCTGACGGGCCACCGGCTCTGCGCGCCGCGCAGCTGGAGCAGGCGGCGCGCTGGACGGATGCCGCGCGCGTATACCTCGAGCTGGCGCTCGGCGCCAAAGGTCAGGAGGTCGTCACGCTTTCGCAACGCGCGAGTGCGCTGGCGCTTCGAGGCGATGACGCGCGCCTGGCCCGCGACGCGGACGCGCGCGCCATCCTGTCCTTGGTCGCAGCGGGGAGGCTGGCAGTCGACGGGCCTGAGGTCGCCGCCTTCTGCACCCAACAGCGCGGACTCGCCGACGCCCAGGAGCAGGCCCGCTTTCTCGCCTCGCTTGGCCTGAGCGCGATGGAGTGCCTGCGGGCGTGGGATCCCGCCGGCGTGCGTGATCTGCTTGCCGAAGCCGAGCGCGTGATCGATCCGGCGGACCTCGAGGGCCGGGCGCTGCTGCTCACCGCGAAGGCGCGTCTCAAGGTCCGCCACGGAGAGCTGGCTCAGGCCCTGAGCTGCGCGCGCGAGGCGGCTGATCGGATCTCCGAGCTGGAGCGCCACGGGTCGGCCGGGGATGGCCTGGCCGACCCGGCGCGCGTGCCCTGGCTGAGGGCGGCGCTCGGTCGTCTGCACGCCGACGCCGGGGATCTCGACGGAGCGCTTGCCCATCACTCGGCGGCCCTGCACGCGCGACGGCTCGCCGCTCGCGACACCACCGAGATCGCACTGATGCTCGTCGAGACGCACCTCATGCGAGGCGACCTGGCGATCGCCCGCCCGCTCCTCGAGGAGCACCCGCCCTCGGATGGGCGGGACGGCGATCCGCGGCTCCCCCAGCTGTGGGGCCTGCTGCTGGAGGAGGAGGGCCGGCTCGCGGAGGCGCTCAGCTGCTTTGAGAGCGCACCGCTCGAGCATCCGACCTCCGCCTCGCGCGCCGCCGGCGGGGTCCGGGTCGCGGTGGCGATCGGGCACCTGCGGGAGGCGCGCGTCGCTCTGCGTCATCTCGAGGGCCTGGCCGGGCGGTGGCCGGCCGGCGCCTGCGCCCACGCCGAGGGGCGCGCCTGGGTCGCGGAGGCAGAACAGCGCGACGCCGAGGCCGCCCGAGCGTTCCTGGAGGCCGCCACGCTGGCGCCGAGCGCCTACCACCAGGCGCGCCTGCGACTGGAGGCCGCCCATCTCACCGCCAACCGTTGCGCGGTGCGAGAGCTGACGGCGAGCTTTGAGGCGATGGGCGCCACGGGAGCGGTCCAGCGGGCCAGGGGGGTCGCGCGGGCCCTCGGGATGAGGCCCCTCCATCGCGGGCCGGCGCCGGCCGGCGCGCTGACCCCCAGAGAGACCGCGGTCGTTGCGCTCATCGCGGCAGGTCGGACGAACGGAGAGATCGCCGCGCAGCTGTGCGTGTCGCCCAAGACGGTCGAGCGCCACGTGACCCACATCCTGGCCAAGCTCGGCATGCGCTCCCGCGTTCAGGTGGCCACGGAGGCCGCCTGCGGCCGCCTGTCGGGCGCACCGGCCTGAAATCCGGCCGACCGCGCCCAGGAGCGCCGTGGTCAGCGCCCGGGGGCGATCCGCACCTCCGGCGCCCGCGCGTCGGGCATCAGGAAGCGCACGACGCGGGCACCCTCCGCGTCGAGCGCGCGGCGATCTACACGCGCGAGGTTTCGCAGCGGCGACACGTGCAGCGTCTGGTCACGCAGCTGCCAGGTACCGGCCACGAAGCCGTCGAGCAGGAAGGTCCGCATCAGCCGGTCCTGGTAGGCGCGGGCGCGGTCGGCGCTGTCGATGATGCGCGTCCGGTCGCCGTGGGCGAGCTGGACGTTGTCGAAGGGTGGGAGGAAGCGCGGGGGCGCCGGCGTGTCGGGATCGGGGAGCAGGCCCTTGGGGACGTCGAAGAGCTCGCGGCCCTCGTCATCAGCGAACGTCCGCAGCCGCGTCCGCATCGCCTCGACGCGCTCGCGCACGCGGGTGAGGCCGCTCCAGGCCTGGATGTCCTTCACCGTCGCGGGGCCGTAGGCGGCGAGGTAGCGGCCGATGACCGCGTCGAGATCGGGGGCGGCCTGCACCGAGGTCTGCAACCAGACCTCGGACGCGCTCAATCGAGCCTGGCCGCTCTGGCGCCACAGACCGCGGGGTGGCACCTGCACGACGGGATCACGCAGCGCCGCATGGACGAGCGACGGCGGGTCGACGCCCGGCCAGCGCTCGGCCAGGAGCGCTGCCAGCTCGGCCCGGGTCCGCGGCCGCTCGGCGACCAGCGCGTGCCCGGCCGCGCGCAGCTCGTCGGGATCGACCCCCACGACCTGCTTGGAGAAGGGGCTACCGCGGAAGGCGCGCTCGCGTACGGGTTGGGTCAGCGGCCACAATCGGGCCCAGTCGCGCGCGGTCACGAGGTGGACAGTGCAGCGCATCAGCGTCCCGCGCACCGCATGCCGGTCCGCGATGAGCGCGGAGAGCTCGTGCGGATCGAAGTCGCGCAGGCGCGTCCACAGCCCGAGATACGGAGCCTGCGGCTCCTGCGCCTGCATCCCGACAAGCCGCTCGATCGCCTCGGTGGACGCGCAGGACTGACGCTCCAGCAGCATCTGCCGCGCGAGCAGGGCCCGGTTGAGCGCGCGGCGGCTGAGCACGCTGGCCGGCGCGGAACCCTGCGGGCGGGTTGACGCGCTCATCGCTGCCACCGCTCGTTGATCTCCTGCCAGCTCGGGCCCGGCCCGGGGAGCGGTCCGCGGTCGGCGCGAAGTCCGTCGAGCACGATCGCCAGGTACCGGCGCCGCAGCGCCTCGGTGCGCGAGCGATCCCCGAGCCGGACGGCCGCGACGAGCTCGAACACGAGCGAGAGATCGTGGACCTCGATCCCGGGGCGCAGCTCTGCTCGCGCCCGCTCGAACGCTGCCTGGCCGAGTTCGTTGGCGCGCTCGGCGAGCACGAACATGTCCTCGGTGGGGGTGAACGTGCCGGCAAGGTTGAGCGTGAGCGAGCTCGTGTCGGCGTCGACGAGGCGGCGCATCCAGTCGCTGAACGCCGTCCACGGATCGCGGTCGTCGATGAGCGCAGCCTCGGTCTCGTCGACGAACCGTTGCAGCCCGTCGCGGCACAGCGTGCGCAGCAGCTCGTCCTTGCTCGCGTACCGGGTGTAGAGCGCGCTGATCCCTACCCCCGCGCGCTTGGCCACCTCGCTGATCGGCGCCTCGGGGTTCTCGAGGAAGACCTCCCGCGCGGCCTCGAGGATGAGCTGGTCGTTGCGGGCGGCCTGCTTGCGCCGGCCGGAGAGCGGAGACGGGGTGACAGGTGGCATGGAGGGGCTCGAGTCCGTGGTGATGGTCGCAGCTCATCCTAGCACTGGAACAAATCATTCCGTTCTGATATTCTGGAACGGAACCATTTATTCCGTCGCGTTAGGAGCGCGCCTCATGACCGTGACCCGCACCACCCCCTCTCCATTCCCCACCGGACAGCGCCTGCGCTGGTTCGCATTCGCCGCGGCGATCATGGCCGCGGCGATGGATCTGCTCGACTCCACCATCGCCCAGGTCGCCGCTCCGTCGATCCGGCGAGACCTCGGCGGCCCCAGCGCCGTGATCGAGTGGGTCACCGCCGCCTACGGCCTCGCCATGGCCGTCGGCCTGCTCACCGGCGGCCGGCTCGGCGATCTGTACGGCCGCAAACGCGTCCTGCTCGCCGGTCTGTCGGCGTTCCTCGCCGCGTCGGTCCTGTGCGCCGTGTCATCCGATCCGGTCGAGCTCATCGCGGCGCGCACGCTGCAGGGCGGCGCCGGCGCGATGATGGTCCCGCAGGTCTTCGGCCTCATCAGCGAAATGTTCGCACCGCAGGAGATGGGCAAGGCGTTCGGCGTCTATGGACCGGTCATGGGCCTCTCCGCCATGCTCGGCCCGATCGTCTCCGGCGGCCTCATCGACCTCAATCTGCTCGGCACCGGCTGGCGGATGATCTTCCTCGTCAACCTGCCGATCGGCGCCTTCGCCCTCATCGCCGGCGCCCGGCTGCTGCCGAGCACAACGCCCGGGGCGACGCGCTCCGGTCTTGACGTCGGCGGCGTCCTGCTCGCCGCCGCCGGCATGTTCCTGCTCGTGTTTCCGCTCGTCGAGGGCGAGACGCTCCACTGGCCGGCCTGGCTGTTGGGAATGCTGGCCGGGTCGGCACCCGTGCTCGCCGCCTTCGCCGTCCACCAGCACCGGCGTACGTTGAGCGGCCGCACCCCGCTCGTCGAGCTGAGCATTTTCACCCGTCGCGCCTACACCTCCGGCCTGGCCTTCTCGCTCGTGTTCTGCGGCTCGATGGGCGGCATCGTCCTGCTGTTCAACGTGCTGCTGCAGCTCGGCCTCGGCTTCTCGCCGTGGCACTCGGCCCTCACCACCGCCCCCTGGGCTGCCGGCGCGTTCGTCGGCTCGGCGATCGGCGGCATCTCGATGGCCACCCACGGCCGTCGCGTCCTGCACGCCGGTCTCATCGCCGAGGCGGTCGGCCTCATCGCGATTTGGGCCGTGTTCCGGTCGGCCGGAGCCGCGACCTCCACCGTCGATCTGCTCGGGCCGATGATCGTCGGCGGCGCCGGCATGGGCATGGTCTTCGTGCCGCTGTTCGACATCGTCATGGCCGGCGCGCGGCCGCACGAGTTCGGCTCGGCGTCGAGCGTCCTGCAGTCGATGAACGGACTCGGGATGAGCCTCGGCATCGCCGCCCTCGGCACCAGCTTCTTCGCGATCGCCGGGCACGGCGGAGCGGCGGGGTTCCTGACCGCAGGCGAGTGGACCGCGCTGGCCAGCATCGCATTGCTCGCCGTCTCGTTCCTCATCGCCTTCCAGATGCCGCGCCGGGCCCGGGAGCAGGCGGCGCCGGCGGCCGACGCCGGCGCGGCTGCCGCGGCGTGACGACGGCCCTTGCGCCGGCGGCCCACCGGCCCTTGCGCCGGTGGGCCGGCGAGGCGTGCATCGGGTAGTCAAGCCCTTGTGCATGCGGCGTTCCCCTACGCGACCTCGCCTCGCTTCTGCCTGCCCTCGCCGCCGCCGCATGGAACGGGGTGCGGGACGCGAGCGTGCGCGGACCCGCCTGCCCTCAGCCGCGCTCCAGGCTGGCTCATGTGATGTGGACTTCTCGATCGATCAGTCGGAGGATTGCTTGCCGATGGTGAGCGTGCGGGCTCGGGAGCGATGCAGGCAGCGGATCGCTGCTTTGACGGAGCGGCCCGCGGATCCATACGCGCACGAAGGCGGTTTCTGAGCGGTTGTTCCTCTCCCCGCACACCGTCAACGACCACCTCAAGGCGATCTTCGACAAGGTCGGTGTACGCACTCGTAAAGAACTGCTCGCCGCTCTCGCAGCCCAATAGAACCAACCTCACCTCCGTCCCCGGCACCGACCGAGGCCGGAGCCGCTCGCGTGAGCTGAACGACGCCACCTCTCACGGCGCGCCGATCTGGGACCTGCTCGGCGCCGGTCGCGACCATCGATGCTCGACTCAACGCGGTCCCGCGTTGCGCGGAACCGAAGGCGGAGGGCCGTGGGAGTTACCGACAGCGGGCGCTTAGGCACGGTAGGCGGCACTCGCGCAGACCCGGATGATCGCCTTCGCGTGAATCCGCGCGTGAGGAGCGGCCATCTGACCACCGCCCACGGTCGCCCAGGCAGTGATCGCATTCCCGCTTGACGGGCTTAAGAAGTAACGAGTGCTCCGAGATGAGGCTGTCGGAATACCGGTGCCGTCTGGTGGGTTTAAGAGACTTCCAGGATGGCTCGAGAATTCGCCGGTGTTCAGCGCGGCCAGATGCTGTTGATGTCGCCGTCGTTGTCGGAGTGGCTGCCTGAGGATCACTTGGTATGGACGGTGCTGGGGGCGGTGGAGCAGATGGACCTGGAGCGGTTTCGCGCCGGGTATCGCATGGGTGCGGCAGGCCGCGCGCCGTATGACCCGGCGGTACTGGTATCGCTTTTGCTCTACGTGTACGCGCGCGGCGTCCGCCGCCCCGCCAGCGCCGCATGAAAACTGACCCCCGAAGGCCTGCCGCGCCGGCGGCACCTCACTGCGCTCGCCTACGGCTCGCTCCGCGAGAAGCCGCCGCACCAACCCTCACGCCGCCTAGTTCCCGACCGGCCTCAGGTGGAGCACTTTTCGGTTCCTAAAACTGGCGCCCTTTTCGGTTCCTGTTGACAGCCAATGCGCAGGTCTCGTTTCTTACGCCCGGTCGCGACGATCTCGATAGCCCAAGAAACCTGGTCGCGAGCGGTCGGTGAGGACGGATCGCGGAGAGCCTGGCACCGTCCTGAGGCCGGTGATGGCGACGAAGCGTCCGTGTAATCGCGCGATTCAGGCCTGTCTGGGCGACTACAGCTTGGAGCGGAGCGGGTAGCGCTCGGGATCCTCGATCGAGTCAACCGAAAGATCGACATCAAGCTCCGGCCAACGTAGATGTCCGGGCGCGGGCTGCTCGACACGGAGAATCGCTTCGACCGGCGCCCGCTTGAACCACGGGAACTCCGCAAACGGAAGAAAGAGCTCACCGCCCTCGATGAGCATCCAGAATCCGTGCTGGGAAATGTTGGTGACCTCAGCGGCCGAAGTGGCGGTTCCAGGCATCCCTGATCTCCTGCTCGTGATCGATGACCAACTCTAGAGCGCGGCTCAAATCCTGAGGGCTGAGCTGGTAGTTGCGCGCGAGCTCGATCTGTGGCTCGATCCAGAACTTCGCTTCGCCGTCAGCGGACTGGACATGGATGTGCAGTCGCTCCTCTTCGCGTGAGAAGAAGAAGAACCGATACGGCCCATCACGAAAGACGGTTGGACTCATTCGAGCATCGCCGCGGGGGTCATCCCCGCCGATTGCGCCGCCGAGAGGACTTGGCCTGGCGTCGGGCGTGCTTGCGGGCAGTCGCGTCCCGCCGGCGGGCGCCATCGGGCGTGCGCTCGGACTCCAGCGCCCCTCGCTCTTGCTCCCATGTGCCCGGAAGGGCGCGCAGCGCCGCGACATGCGCGTCGCGATCGTAGGCACGCTCGTCGATCCACGCTTCCCAGACCTGCGCGGCGACGGGCCGGCCGAGCATGTGCAGGATCTCGTGTCGCTCATACCCAGAATCCAGCAGGCGCGACGCTGTCTCCCACACCTCCGGCGGCGAGTCGTCCCACAACTGGTTCGCGACGATCCCATGCATCACCAAGTGCAGCCGCGGGTTGATCGGACCATTCGGTCCTTCGAGCTCACGAACCCCCGCCTTCAGGGCGTCCTCAAGCTCCGGATGCTCGGCACGGATCACCACCGCGCGCAGATCCTCATCAGCAAGCTCGTCAAGCCCGATCTCCAACCGGGCCAGGACAGCGGGGTCAGCCACGAACTCCCGACGCGCCTGGCGATCCTTCAACGGTCCGCTCGACATGCCGTCAGTATCGCTGCCGAGTCGGTCAAAGTCGTACCGCGAACCACACGAAGGCGCAGAGCTTCCCGGTAGCGGACGACTGCTCCTCGCCGATGTCCGAGCAACCCCTCACGCTCGCTGTGCGACGCCAGCGAGCGTGAGCGTCGGCGGTTCGCGTCGCTCGCGATCTTCTCTGGCTCGGCGCAGTTCGCGCTGCTCACCGTGCTGGCTGGCGGCGGTGCCGCCTCGACCGTTGTCGCCTCGGCAGCCCTGATGAACTTGCGCTTCCGACAATGCCGATGCGTCGCAGCTCGCGAAGCTCAAGTGTGAGCGCCTCGGCCGGCGCCGGACGCCAGCCGTCTTCATCGCGATCTCGTTGGCCAAGAGCACGACACTTTGCGCCTGAATGAGGGGTTGGCCTCCCCCGAGCTCGCTCAGCGCACCTGCGCTCAGCCCGAGCGCGAAGCCGAGTTCCAGCTCGGCGACGTCGCCGGTTGACGCCGCAGGCTCATAGCCGTCGGTGTGTCCGTCGATGAACAGCAGGCCCGCTCGAGGGCTGAGTCCCAGCGGGTTGCCCAGGAGGATGCTGCAGTCGCCACCGAGCACGAGCGGGGAAGACCTCGTTCTGCATCGCTTGGCTGACCACGGTCGCCAGACGATGCGAATAGCTCGCGATCGAGTCCCTCCTCGACCAAGGCTCGGCCGAGTCGCTCGACCCCACCGGGGTGTAGACCGAGATTGGTCGGCGCGTGAATGATGCCGAGATGACGCGGAGAATCAGGCAAGGGAGGAACCCGACGTGGGCGGCTCACGACTGACCGCGGCGAAAAGCACGCCAGAGATCGCGGGGACGATCAGATACCAGGTCGAGAACACGCCCAGCAGCGTCACGAGCAGTGCGGTTGGCAGTGCGATCAGGCGCAGGCGCCCTCGGAGAATTCGAACCGCGGATGCGGTCGCGGCGACGTACACGGCGACAAAGCACGCGGCGGTGGCGCGCACAAGCACTGTTGTGCTGGTGAGCCCCAGCGTCAGGGCGAGCAACAGGACGAGACCCACGCTCCCGATGACCAGCAGCGGTCGCCTGGGTATGGAGGCGTCAGGATCGCCCGATAGCCAGGCAGGGAGGCCACCTGAGCGCGCGAGTGCTCCGGCCAGCCGAGCGGCGGACGCCAGGTAGACATTCATGGTGGCCATCGTCAGAGCGACCGCGAGGACCGCGGTCGCACGCCGGCCGACTGGCCCGAGGCCGGCGCCCATCAAATCCGCCAGCGGAACGCTCGAAGGTCGCCTCGAGCCAACGCCGACAGTCGCGACCGCGAGCGCGCAGTACAAAATTGCGATCGTCACCAAAGCGACTCCGATCGCCCGCGGCAGCTGGGTTCGGGGGTTCTGGAACTCGCCGGTCAGTTGCGCAACCGACTCCCAACCGACGAACAGCCAGATCAAAACGTTGCCGGCGGTTCCGATCGCCCACCAACCATGGGGCGCGAACGGCGTCCAACGGCTCTCATGGCTATGCGGCAACGCAAAGCTGACTGCGAGCGCGATCAACACGGTCAGAACCGCGGCCACGGCCATCTGCACCTTGGCCGACGCACGCAGCCCGAAAGCGTTTGAACACAGCACCGCGGCGAAGATGGTCAGCGCCACGGCGCCGGCGAGCTCGTGACCAGAGCCGGCGAGATCAGCGACATAGAGTCCGCCCATCATCGCGACCGTGGGTGCTCCGATGAGCACCGCGGTGAGAAACCAGCCTCCGGTGATCTGACCGGCGCTTCTTCCGAATGCGGTACGGGCGTACTCGGCGACCCCGCCGGCGACCGGCATCCTGATGCCAAGTGCGCCGAACATCGCCGCCAAGGGGGCCGAGAGGATGAGCAGGATCCCCCAGCTGATGACCGACCCGGGCCCGGCCGCACGCACGGCGAGCGAGGGCACCAGAAGCACCCCCGGCCCGATCAGCGAACCCACGTACAGCGCCGCCCCGCTCACTACCGACAAGCTGCCGGTGGTTGACGGCTCGGCGGCGGCACCACCACCAGCGATAGCCGACATCGCTAAGAATCTACGCCTCGTGCACCGGACGCGAGTGGTCCAATCCTCCACCGTCGTCGAACCAAGACGCACTGCAGCTCTCGCCCGCAACGGATGTACATAGCCGCGGCGAGCGAGCGTGCGACCGGATTGGCTCGCGGGCAGGGGTCAAGTGGTCCTGTCGCGGCGAAGCACGCTCGATTATCGTCGTCGGCCACCACGAGCAGCTCCGTCGAAAACCACCGAGAGCGCCTCATGCCGGCCGCCGATATGCGTTTCCCGCGCGACAGGAGATCTGATGAATCAGACGGACCAAACTGCCCTCATCGTCGTCGACGTTCAACGGGGGTTTGACGACGCGGTCTGGGGCTCTCGCAACAACCCTGCGTGCGAAGCGAACATCGCCGCGCTCGTCCAGGCTTGGCGCGCTCGCGGCTGGCCAGTCGTGTACGTTCGCCACGACTCTCGGAACTCGACTGCGCCGCTCGCACCCGGCCAGTCCGGCAACGACTTCAAGGCGATCCTGACCGGGGATCCAGATCTTCTGATCTCCAAGCAGGTCAACTCGGCCTTCTACGGGACGCCGAGTCTCGACGCCTGGCTGACCGAACGAGAGATCACCTCGGTCGCGATCTGCGGAATCACCACCAACCACTGCTGTGAAACCACGGCGCGGATGGCCGGAAACCTCGGCTATGCCACGTGGTTCATTCTCGACGCCACGCACACCTTCGATCGCCACGACCTGACCGGGCAGCGCGTCAGCGCCGACGAGCTCGCGCGCATCACCGCAGCAAACCTTGAAGGTGAGTTCGCCACCGTGGTGGAGACACAGGCGGTACTACAACAGGCGAGGATCGATCGCCGTCTGCATCGGCAGACCGATGGCAGTAGGAGCTTGCCAGCACCTGAGCTGCGCGCGGCGGATGTTCAGCGTCTCAGTGCGTTCACCCTGAACGGTTGCGGTGGCAATCCAGCCGGCGTTCACATCGGGCGCGCCCGCCTGCCGGACGAGGCGATGCAGCGAGTCGCGCGTGAGGTCGGCTATTCGGAGACCGCGTTTCTCACCATGACCGGCGACCGTAGCGCAGACGTCCGTTACTTCAGCCCCGAACGCGAGGTGCCGTTCTGCGGACATGCGACGATCGCCAGCGCCGTGGCGCTGGCGGAGATGGCGGGCCTGGGGCCGGTTGTCTTCGAGACGAAGGCCGGGCAAGTCCTCGTCGATACAGGCATAGACGACGACGGCCTCAGAAATGCAACTCTCACTTCTGTTGCCACGCAGGTTGAGGGAGCTGCTCCCTCTCTGGTACGCGAGATCCTCGACGCGCTCCGGTGGACCAGGGAAGACCTTGACGGGCGCCTTCCGCCGGCGCTTGCCTACGCCGGGGCCTGGCATCTTGTGGTCGGTGTGTCGCCCGAGAGCCTTAGCGGGCTGGACTACGACATGCCACGACTGACGCGCATCATGCTTGAGGCAGATCTGACCACGCTGCAACTCGTCAGTCGTGATGGCAGGCGCTCGTTTCGGGCTCGCGATCCGTTTCCGGTGGGCGGCGTTTACGAGGACGCGGCGACGGGAGCCGCTGCCGCCGCGCTCGGGGCCTACCTCCGAGCCCGCGGCGAGCTCATCGCCCCGGACCGCTTCCTCATCACCCAGGGGGTCGAGATGGGCGCCCCCAGCAGGCTCATCGTCAGCATCGAACCTCGTCAGCCTGGTGTTCGCGTCACCGGGGTGGCGACGGCCCTTCGCTAAGTCACAGTGCGAACAGAGGGAGAACCCGTGGATCCCATCAACCTCGAGCAGGCTCTGGCGCGGTTTGACGAACATTGGCGTCCGCGGATCGTCGGGCGCTATCAAGGTTCGAAGGTGCAGCTCGCGAAGTTCACCGGGGATTTCGTCTGGCACAAGCACGCCGAGACCGACGACTTCTTCCTGGTGCTCAAGGGACATCTGCTCATCGATCTCCCCGATCGGACGGTCGAGCTCTCGGCCGGGGAGATGTTCATCGTTCCGGCGGGCGTCGAGCATCGGCCACGCGCCACCGACGAGGTGCATGTTCTCAACCTCGAAGCGTCCGGCACCGTCAACACCGGCGATGCCGAGAACCCAGGCGTCCTGACGGCGCCCGAGCAATCGTTGCCGGAGACGAGCTGACCGGCCCTGAGCGCCGGGTGGGTGGGTCAGACCGTCCTTGCCCGGATCGCCTCCGCGCTCATCAGATCCGCGCGGATCGCCGCGAGCCCACGCTGCTGGCGGCCGCTTACTGAGTTGCTGCCGTCAAGCCAGGTCCGAAGCGCTGCCCGGATGGCAGCGAGCGGCTCGAGCTCCCTCATGGCAGATCGCCTCAGGTGGTGGCTGAGCCCCAGACCACTCCGCAGGCTCGCCAAGCTGCTGTTCGATCACGGTCTGTCCCCGGTTCGCATGGTCGACGTCGCATCTCGGGGTCACGTCTGTCATCAACCTGAGCGCCGCGCCGGCGTTCAGCCACTCTCGTCACGCGACTCATATTGAGCTGGAGCCCCAGGGCGTGCGCTGGCCCGACATCGGACTGAACGTCGCGGTGATGCAGCCCGGGCAGCCGAATTGTCGCTACCACTCCGAGCCGGTGCAGGAGGACTTCCTGGTGCTGGCCGGAGAATGTGACGTCGTTCTCGGAGACGGGCTACGGCGACTGCGCCAGGTGGGACTTCTTCCACTGTCCAGCCGGCACCGAGCACGTCTTCGTGGGAGCTGGCGACGGCCCATGCGCTGTGCTGATGATCGGATCGCGAAAAGAGGATGCAGCCTTCTATCCCGCCAACGAGCTGGCCGCGCAATTCGGAGCGTCTGCGGCTGCTGACACCGACGATCCAGCCGAGGCATATGCGGACTGGCGGCAGGAGCCGCTGCAGCCCACGGAGAATCCCTGGCCGTTGCGACCGTGACCGGTGACGAGGTCGACGGCCAACCCGTACTGGGAGCGGCATGCCTTGACCTTCGAGGATCCCGACGGGTTCCGAGTCGTGCTCGCCGCCACCAGCTGGAGTCCCTGACCGCAGCTACCCGCAGGCGCTCAAAGCCTCGTGGTCAGGTGGACCGTCCGCGCCCCCGGGATTGGAGCTGTTCAGTGGACGCCGCCGAGGCCACGATCTGACATGTGAACCGCTCGGCCGGCTGGCTGATCGTCGGGGCTCGCGGGAGGTCCTCGTCGGCATCCAGCTCGTGCAGGCGCTGGCGACCGGCTCATACGTGTTGGTCGGCCGGTCACTGTGGGCGTTCATTCTCGTCGCGAGCATCTGCATTGCGTCCATGCAGGGAGCCGACGCGGCCCGCGGTGCGCTGGTCGGGCGGCTGGCGGCCGAGGATCCCGTCGGGTTGCGAGCGGTGCTGCCGTTGCGCGATTGGCCGTACCTGGCGTTGACGGCGTCAAACGCGGTCATGGCGCTGCAGTACTTCGTCTTGGCCTTCGCGATGCCCCTGTGGGTGATCGGTCATACCCATGCACCCCGCTGGTTGGTCAGCCCGATGCTCCTGATCAACACGTGCCTTGTGGCTGTCTTCCAGGTCAGGCTCAGCCGTGGCGCCAAGACGCCACGCAGTGGAGCTCGCTCCATTACGCGGGCGGGGGTCGTGCTGGCGGCTGCGATGGTTCTTTACAGCGCCGCGTCGGGCCGAGGTGAGCTCGCCGCCGTCGTCATCCTGCTGACCGCCGTGCTCGCCCACAGCCTCGGTGAGCTGCTGCAGAGCGCCGGTGCCTTTGGCATCTCGTACGGCTTGGCCTCCGAGAGCGCACTCGGGGAGTATCTCGGCACCTACGGGCTGAGCCTCGGCGTGTGTCGTGCGGTCGCGCCGGGTGTCCTGGCGGCGACCTGCCTCACCCACGGTTACGTCGGTTGGGTGGGGCTTGGGGCTGCGATGATGGGAAGCGGGCTTGTCACGCCTGTGCTCGTCACTTGGGCCGAGGGCAGGACAGCGGTCCGGCTCAAAAATGCCGACGCTTCGGCGGCCAGCGTCGTAGCGGACCCGGCCGCGCTGACCGCGTCCGCAGAGCTGGTCGACCTCGGGACGAATCGGCCGCGGGCCCGAGAAGAGTGACCGCCGGCGAGCCGCGCCGGAATCGGACCAGCTCACAGCTCACTGGAGTAGCTCGACCGAGCAACTGGACCTACACGAGACGATGTGAAGCAGACACGATGAAGCCATGGCCACGGAGGTCCACGGAGAGCTGCGAGATGCGATGAGAGCTGAGATCGGCCCGGTATTGCGGGTTGCCGGAGCGGTGGCTCGCACCTATCTCGCCGAGCTCCCGCAGCTGCCCGCCAAGCAACCTGGAGCGGCCAACTCGGCGGCCTTCGAGGCCGAGCTACCGGAATCAGGCGTCGGGGCTGAGGCCGCCGTCAGATGGCTGGCTGAATACGTGCGGGCGGCGGCGGTGCACGTCGATGGTCCGCGCTTCTTTCACCTTGTGGCTGGCGGCAGCACACCTGCCGCTCTGGGCGGGGACATGCTGTGCAGTGTCTTTGACCAGCATGCGTTCGCCTCCATGTCTTCCCCGGCCGCGGTGAGATTGGAACAGGCGATGATCGGATGGCTGAAGGATCTCTTCGATCTCCCTCGGGAGTTCGGCGGAGCCATGGTCACCGGAGGCACGATGGCCAACTTCACCGCTCTTGCCACGGCCCGGCAATGGTGCGCCCGCCAGAGTGGAGTGGACGCTGCCCAAGCCGGTCTGAGCGGCGCCAAGCCGCTTCAGATCCTGAGCAGCGGCTTTGTCCATGCCTCGATCGCAAAGGCCGCGTCGATGCTCGGCATCGGACGCGAGAACGTGAGGACCTTCGCCGCTGATGAAACCGGACGGCTTGATCTCGCGGCGATGGAGACGGCAATCCAGGACTTGAACGGGACTCCATGCGTCATCGTGGCCAACGCGGGAGAGGTCAACGCGGGCGAGTTCGATCCCATCGACGTGATGGCCGGCCTCGCGCAGAAGTACGCCTGCTGGTTGCATGTCGACGGCACGTTTGGCCTGTTCGCACGTCTCAGTCCCGCGCTCAAGACGCTCACCGCTGGTGTTGAACGTGCTGACTCAATCACTGCCGACGGCCACAAATGGCTCAACGTGCCGTTTGACACCGGATTCTGCTTTGTGCGCGACGACCGGCTTCTCTCCGAGGTCTTCTCGCTCGACGGGGCATATCTCAACGACGATCCGGATGCCGCGGGCATGCTCGGCCTGCGCGGCCCCGAGATGTCTCGCCGCGCGCGCGCGTTTCCGGTGTTCGCGACATTGGCAGCATACGGACGGGAGGGGTACCGCGAACTGATCGAGCACGGCGTCGGGCTCGCGCAGGAGCTTGCCCAGATCGTCCAGGAAGCGGACGATTTCGAGCTTCTCGCGCCGGCTCGGCTGTGCATCACCTCGTTTCGTTACACACCCGCGCAGGTCGACGAGGCACAGCTTGACCAACTGAACGGGAGGCTCGGCGAAGCCGTCCTTGACGACGGTCAGATCTACATGGGGACAACGATCTCGCGCGGGCACGTCGCGTTCAAGCCGGCGTTTGTGAACTGGCGCACGAGCTCTGAGGAGATCGCCGTCATCCTCCCCATCCTCCGCGGACTGGGCCAGGACCTACTTCGGCGAGACGCCGCCTGACGGGTCGACCTCGCGTAATGCTTCGACGCTTCATGCAGATCGACGTCTTTCCTGCCAGCAGGCTGGCGGGGAACCCCTTGGCCGTCGTCGTCGATGGCGATGGGCTCCAGGCTGACGAGATGCACGCCTTTGCGCGATGGACGAATCTCTCAGAGACCACGTTCATCCTTGCGCCTGAGGATGACCGCGCCGACTATCAGGTGCGCATCTTCACGCCGCGGGGAGAGATCCCGTTCGCGGGCCACCCAACGCTCGGCAGCTGCCATGCGTGGCTGCGGTCAGCCGGCAGGCACACTCGCGATCGCATCGTCCAGCAATGTGGCGCTGGGCTGGTCGAAATCCGGCAAACTGACCAGGGACTGGCCTTTGTGGCGCCGCCCCGCAGGCGTTCAGGCCCGCTCGGAGATGAGTTGTGCCGCCATATCGCATCTCTGCTGCGGATCGAGCCGAGCGACATCGTCGCCGGCGAGTGGGCGGACAATGGCGCCGACTGGGCCGCGGTGCTGCTACGAGACGCCGAAGCGGTGCTTGCGCTGGAGCCGGCCGTGGTCGACCTGGACGTTGGCGTCATCGGTCCGTACGGAGCAGACGGCCCGGCGCAGTTCGAAGTCAGAGCGTTCTACCTCAAGAACGCAACCACCGCCGAGGACCCCGTCACCGGCAGCCTCAACGCGGCGCTCGCCGAATGGCTCATCGCCGTCGGCCGCGCCCACGCACCCTACGAAGTTCGCCAGGGTACCGTCATAGGTCACGAGGGCCGCGTCTTCATCTCTCAGGATGAATCGGCGAAAGTGTGGGTTGGGGGCGCCACCGAGACCATCATCGAAGGCAGCATTCTCCTGTGACAGTCCAACCGCGAAAGGCCGCACTTCACGCGCGAGATCCGTCTGCGGCCGTGCCCGATAAGCGAGGCCATGTCGGCGTGGTCGAGCAGATTGCGCCCGAAGCCCTCGGAGACGCTCTCGCAGACTGGACGATGCGCGAAGGGCCCACCTACGTGCGTCTCGCGGACGCGATTGCCGGCGCCGTGGCGCAGGGGCATCTCGGCCTGGGTTCTCGGCTGCCCTCCGAGCGCTTGCTGGCGGCTCATCTGCATCTGGCGCGCGGGACGGTGGTTGCCGCCTACGACGCGCTGCGGGCGCGCGAAATCGTGCAGACGCGGCGGGGCAGCGGCACCGTCATCCAAACCCGAGCGGTGCTTGCGCGCGCGCATCGCGCCCCGCTCCTGTCCCGGCTGGTCGACGGCCGTGAGGCGCCGATCGATCTCGCGTTGGCCGCGCCGATGCTCAGCGAAACAGAGCTCATCGACCTCACGGTCTCCCTGAGATCCGCCGCTCGGCTGCTTCCGGCCCACGGGTATGCGCCGCTCGGTCTCGCGCCTCTCCGCGCAGCAGTCGCCGACCGGTTCGCGCGCCGAGGGATCCCAACCAGTCCAGACCAGATTCTGATCAGCAACGGCGGACAGGGCGCGCTCAGTCTCATCGCGAACGGCCTCTTGAGCGCCAACGATCGCGTCCTCACCGAGACGCCGACATATCCGGCGGCGATCGAAGCGTTCGTCCGGGCGGGATCGCGGGTGGAGGGCATCGAGCGTGATCACGCCGGCCCGATCATCTCCCGCCTGCAGCACGCCCAGGCCTGCGGCTCAGCGCGGCTGGTCTATCTCATCCCAACCTGCCACAACCCGACCGGCGCCATCATGAGCCACCAGCGGCGCATGGCCGTACTGACGGCGCTGAGCACAAGCCGTGCGCTCGTCGTCGAAGACGCCGTGACCGAAGACCTGACCTTTGGCCACGCGCCGCCGCCGTCCCTGGCCGAACTGGCTCCCGATCGCGTGATCACCATCGGATCGCTGTCAAAGACGGTCTGGGGAGGGCTACGAGTCGGATGGATCCGGGCGAGCACCGAGACCATCCTTCGCCTCGGCCGGGTGCGAGCCGGCCTTGAGCTCGGCTCGCCCGTGCTCGACCAAGCCGCCGCGCTGGAGATCTTCGAACGCTACGACGAACTCGTCGCCGAGCGGCGGGCGCTCATGCGCACCAGGACCGCCATTCTGTGCGACGAGGTTCGGGAACGACTCCCGGAATGGAGCTTCGCTGAGCCACAAGGTGGACTCTCGATCTGGGCGGCGCTCCCTCACGGCAGCGCTGACGACCTGGCGCAGCTCGCGCTACGCCGCGGTGTCGCGATCGCGCCCGGCCGCACCGCTGCACCTGGTGAAGAGTTCCTGGCACATGTTCGAATCAGCGCCGGACCCGCCCCAGACCTGATCCGGGAGGGCATCAAACGGCTGGCCGGGGCGTGGTCAGAACTCGAGTCCTCTGCACTGTTCTACGAGCAGCGGGTGCTCGTCTGATCTTGGCGCCGGTCGGGTTTCACGGGGACTGTCATTCCGGGGCAGATCAGTCTCGCCGACGGATCCGCCGGCCTAAAGCCCTGCCCCACCACGCCCACCAGACGAGGGATTCACAGGTCAGCCTCGCCACAATGCGGGTGTCGCCGAGGCTGCCGCCTTCGGCTGGCGGCAGCTCTCCCAAGTCGGCTTGTTTAGCCTGACGTTTGCTTGGCCCAGGCCGCGAAGGTAGCGTCGAGGGCGTCGATGAGTCGCGTGTAGGTGGCGTCGACGGAGGCTGGTAGGCCGAATCCGCCGGCCGCCTCTAGGGCGATGAATCCGTGCATGACGGTTCGTAGTGCGCGGACCGCGTCGATCTGATCTGTGGCGCTGATGTCGTAGCCGTCCAGCACGGCCACCAGCACTCCGTAGGCGGCCTGGCTGGCGGCGAGATGTTCGGCATCATCGGACGCTGGGGCGTTGACGGCGGCGGCAGCGCGGCCGGGGTGGGCGGTGGCGTAGTCGCGGTAGGCGGTTGCGATCGCGTGCAGCGCGTCCGTCCGAGCGCGACCGACCGCGGCGCTTGAGAGCGCCGCAGTCAGTTCGGACAGACCGAGGAGGGCAAGATCGCGCTTGAGTGCGTCCAGGCCGCCGACGTGCTTGTACAGGCTGGGGACCGTCACCCCGAACCGCTGAGCGATCCTCGCGAGGGTCAGACGCTCCAGCCCGACCTCGTCGGCCACGGCAGCAGCTTCGGCAACGACGCGGTCGTGAGTCACACCGGCGCGCGGCACCGCTGGACCTACCGGCTCCGGCGACTGACCGAGGTGCTGGTAGCGGCCACCCAGGTCAGCAGAAGCGCCAACGAGGCCGCCGCCGCCTGCGCGAGTGTGTCGTTGAGCAGCAGATAGCCGATCCCTGAAACAAGCATCGCCGCTGCCAGCGCCGCGCTGATCCAGCCCAGCCAACGAGGCAGCAGAGTGCCGCGGCGCGCCAGGAGGACGGCGGCGAGCGCCATCGTCGCCAGCGCGGCCATCTTGACGCCGTCCAGACGGTTGATCAGGTGAAACAGGTCGCCCGCGTGGTCCGTCCGGCCGCCGGGCACCGCGCCGACGGACAGCGCCAGACCGAGCGCGCACTCGACCAAAGACACGATCACCGCGCTGATTCCAGCGAGAAGAACGACCCGTCCGGAGCGCTCGGCCCCGCGCCGGATCGCGAGCTGGCCCAGAGCGGCTACGACGACCGCCAGAGCGATCGCGGCAACGCCCTCGACCAGCACGTACTGCGTCACCGCCGCGCCCTGATGCCCAGCGTAGGCGGAGACGACCTGGGTGCCAGATGCAGCCACATTGAGATTGGAGGGCCAAGCCGCCAGGCCCGTCGCCCATGCCGCGACAAAGGCGACGCCCGCCGCGGCGGGCACGGTGACCCGACGAGTCCGCCGCGACCGAGTCGTCGCGAGTTGTGCGGTTGCTGCGTGTGTCGTCATCGTCGACCTCCGGGCGAGTAGTAATGATGCGTAGCCGCAAAGTTAGCATGCTTCACCAGTCGCTTCGGCGAGGACGACGATTTCGCTCCAAGCTGCCAGCCCGTCATCGCAGGCGCCCGAGTATCTGCGCTGGCGGCTCAGCCGCCGGAGGGCTGCTCATGCGCGTCGTGAAGGTCGAGACTCCGCCCGGTTGCTCGCGGTGCACGCCTGCCTTGCTCGGCCTCGCGCCGACCACTGTG
>CAVUUL010000007.1:0-285793 GCA_963744685.1 uncultured Solirubrobacteraceae bacterium
ACCAGCGGCTGCGAGCCTGGAGTGAGGAGAGCGACCTCCCGGTCTTCATCGTCCGCGTGCGCGGACGACAGTGCTGGTGGTGGCGCGGCGCTTTCTACTGGGAATCGGGCGACTACAACCCCGAGGAGCTTCGCGCCTTGCTGCTGATGCTCGAGCGCGATGACCTGCAGGGCCTCGCTTGGGAGCTCAAGCTCCATCCCGCGAAGCCGATCCCGGAGAACGTCGCGCGGGTCGTCTTCAAGCGCGACGGTGGGCGATGCCTGGTGTGCGGTGGCAACGAGCAGATCCAGTTCACCCACGTCGTTGCCCAGTCGCGGGGCGGAAGCAACGACCCGCACAACGTCCATCTCGTCTGCGCCGGCTGTAACCGGGAGTAGACGGTGGGGCGGCGCGCCGGGCTCCCGCGTTCATAACGGGATTCCCATCGAGCGCGCGAAAGTCCGGCCACGGAGGCGCCGTTTTGTCCGTGGATGTTGATTTCCGAGCGCACGAAAGGCAATGCTGTGAAGCGAGCCACCGACGACACGAGGCCCCCTTCGACGTCGTACCGCGAGACCTATCGCCGGCACCGGATGCTGTTCCGGATTCCGGTCCTCCTCGGAGCCGCGGTCGCGGCCCTGATCCTGTTCACCACCTCGGCCACCTACAAGTCGACGGCCAGCCTGTGGGTCGACACCGCTGCCCCAGTCGCGTCCTCAATCGGCGCCGATGGCACACCGACGCTGTCCGAGCCGCCGGCCTCCTCTGAGCAGGGGATCCTCACCGAGCTGCTGACGACAGGTTCGTTCGCCGACGCGGTGGCGCGCAGCTCCGTGCTCGGCCGCGAGCTGGGCAGCCCGGGGGCGATCCGGGAAGGCGCGTCCAAGCTGCTTGAGCACGGTCAGGTTGTGGCCGCGCCGGCGGGCGGGCAGATCCTGAACGTGAGCTATACGGGTTCCTCGCGCGAGATCGCGGAGAGCGTGCTCGGCGGGATACTCACCCAGCTGCGCAACTACAACAACAGCCTCTCTGCGCAGCACAGTGCCGCGGCGATCGCCTACGATCGCGCGCAGGTGGCCCTCGATGAGAAGGCGCTGGCGACCGCAAACGCGAACCTCAACACATACGCGGCGCGCCATCCGGATGCGAGCAAATCCGATCCGAACTACCTCTCGCTGAGCTCGGCTCAGAACACCGCCGTCACCCAGCTCGGGCAGGCGAACACGACGCTCAACCAGGTGACCGGCTCCAGCAACTCCGGCGGCTGGACGATCCGGGTGCTCGACGCGCCCAGCCCGGCGTCGAGCCTGGCGCCGAGCAAGAAGAAGACCGTCGGCGTGATCCTCGGTGGGGCCCTGGCGGGGATGCTCGCGAGCTTCCTGGCCGTCGTGGCGATGACCCCCGCCAAGAAGGAGGACTGGGAGGACGAGCTGCCGCTCGGCCGCCCGTCCGAACGCGGCGGATCCGACGAGGCAGACGAGGCGAGCGCCGAGCCGTTCCCGGTGGGATCTACCGATGCGCCCTTCCCGGACGCGTCGTCGACGCCGAACTGGCGCGGGCACGACCGCCCGCTGGTGGCGACGGCCGGACGGCGTTTCGTCTTCGGCATGTCCTCGGAGCAGATGGACGAGACATGACCGAATGGGGGATGCTGCTGCTCTGCGCGTACATCGCGCTGGCAGCGACCAGCCGCCTCACGCAACGTCAGGCCGGTGGCGCCGCCATCGTCTTGACGGTTGTGGTGGTCGCGGTGGTCATGGTCCAGTATCGGTCGACGACTCCGCAGGACAAGTACATCAGGGCATTGGACGCGACGGTGTACCTCACCGGCAACCCTAACCAGAGGACGAACCCGCCGACCACCGAAGACCATTCCGGGGTACAGGCGGCGACGTGGCTGACCACCGATCACTCGCCCGGCGCGATCGCCGGCAACACCGGGAGCGGGGGTTGACCTCACTCGCCGCCCCGCGGTCACGCGGCGGGACCATGCGCCACCGTGCCCCGCAGCGCGAACGCCGGGCCCCCGCCGGCCAGTCCCGCGCCCGGGTACGCAGGCGCTGGTTGTGGGTCGTCGCCGGCGGCCTGATGTTCGGTGCGCTCGCCGGCCTGCTCGGCAGCTCCGGAAGCGCGACGCGCGTCCTGATGCTCGCCGTCGTGCTGTTGCCGCTGCTCCTGTGGCGGCGGCCGTACCTGGCACCGGCGGTGCTGCTGTCCGCTGCCATCCTGGTCGAGCAGGAGATCCCAGGCCCACACATCCCGATCACCGACAAGATCCCGATGTTCCAGGGGATCGGCCCGGGCCACCTGCAGGGATCTGACCTGCTCCTCATCATGGTGCTCGTCCTCTACCTGGTGAAGGGTGCCGAGTGGGGGCCGAGATGGTTCCCGCGCACGCACGTGAGCCTCGCGATCCGCGCGGTCCTGGCCTGTGTCGTGCTCGCCATCGTCATCGGGCAGTCACACGGCGGGGATCTGCGCGTGGCGCTGATGGAGGCGCGGCCGTACGTCTACCTCGCCACGACGTACTTCTTCGCCTCAGTGTTCATCCGGGACCGCCGCGCGATCCGCGCAATGCTGTGGGCGTTCGTGGGCACCGTCGCGTTGAAGGCGGGCCAGGGCATCTACGTCTGGGTGCTCAACCGGCATACGTACCCCAAGCCGGAGTCCTACATCAGCCACGAGGCGTCGTACTTCTTCGTGGTCTACATGGTGCTGGTGCTCGCACTGTGGCTGTTCGACCAGCGGGGCAGCATGCGCACCTGGGCGACTCGGCTGCTGCCATTGGTCATCTTCGCCAACACCGTCAACGACCGGCGCGCTGCGTGGGAGATGCTCGGTGGCGCGCTGCTGTGCTTCGGTGTCATCGCGTACAAGGCGTTGCCGATTCGCCGGCACCTGCTCGGCAAGTCGATCGTGGGCCTGACCCTGGTCTCCGCCGTCTACTTCCCGGTGATGTGGAACAGCAGCAGCAGTCTCGGGATGCCGGCCCGCGCCATCAAGTCGCAGATTGCCCCAAGCTCGCGCGATGCCGACTCGGACATGTACCGGGTCCAGGAGAACGCGAACCTCGAGCTCAACCTCAAGCAGGACGGTTGGCTGGGCAAGGGCTTCGGAGTGAAGATCGACTACGCGCTTCCGATCACCGACATCAGCCAGGGCGATCCGCTCATCGCATACATCCCGCACAACGACGTGCTCGATGTGTTGATGCGCATGGGCATCCTCGGCGGGATCGCGATGTGGGGGCTGATCGCGGCGGCGATCATCTCCGGGTTCCGGCTGGCGATGACGCACGACCGCGAGTTGGCCATGGTGGGGATGGTCGTCGCGTGTTCGGTGGTCGCATACGCGCTGATGGGCGCCGTGGACCAGGGCTTCTTCTTCTTCCGGATCGCCTTCATCACGGGCTCGTTGCTGGGCCTGGCGGAGGCGGCGCGCCGGCTCACCCGTGTCGAGGCAGCGCCCGTCGCCACGCCGGCGGGATCGCCGCCTTCGGCCACCAGCGCCCACCCGCGACCCGCCACGCGGGGACGAGCGAACGCGCTGCGTCCATCGTCCGGCCTCACCCTGCCGCGACGCAGGTCCCGGTTGCTGACCCTGCCGCAGGCACCGGTTCCCGCCTCCCAGGTGACCGGACCGCTCGTCGGCTCGGCAGCGACGATGCTGCTGGGTGAGCGGGCTGACCCATGGCCGACAGCCTTCGTGACCTCCGGCGTGACGTTGAACCGGAGCCGCGCCTGGATCTGGGATTCGAGTCGTTGCGGCTGGCGTGAGGGGGTCGTCTGCGCGTCCGTCGCGCTCGGACCCCGCCGCTGGATCGGCTACGCGGTCGACGCAGAACAGGCCGGCGAGGGTGTCGCCGAGCCGCACGACGCAACGCCGCCAACCTCTCGGCTCACCTGGGTCAGCACCCCGGAAGTTGACGGTCACAAGAGCCGTTAACTACTCGTGGAAGCCCATCACCTCACCGCGGCGGCCATCGGGAAGTGGCCGGCCCCCGCGCCACCGCCGCCGGGGTGGGCCACCCCGCAACGGCCCGCGAGCGACCACGCCGAGGGAAAGGTGCTCGGTTGGCTGTCGGGACTAATCGCCCAGGACCGTCATTACCACAGCGTGATGGCGACGCTTACCGCGAGCGAGAACTATCCGAGCACCGTCGTTCGTGCGGGATCGGCCTTCTTCAGCGGCGTGCACTACTACTTCGACCCGCCGCAGGGCGCGTGCGACGGCGAGTGGGCGTTTCCCCATTCCGCGATGCTGCCTGCACTGCAGCACAAGTTCGGCCAGCAGATGCGGCGGTTGTTCGCCGCCGACATAGCGGACTGGCGACCGAACGGGGGCTCCGCGTGTGAGCAGGCGGTGATGATGGCCGCGTGCAAGGCCGGTGATGCGTTCATCGAGCTCGCGCCCGAGGACGGTGGCCACTTCGGTACCTCTGGGCTGGCCAAGCGACTAGGCATCGACGCCCACAGTTTTCCAACGCAAGACGACCTGATCGATGTCGATGCGACCCGGCGCCTGATCACAGAGCATCCCGAGATCCGGCTCGCCCTCGTCCAGCCCTCCCACACCCGCCGGCCTCAGCCGATCGAGGAGCTGGCGGCCGCACTTCCCGAGAGCGTGACGCTCGCGGTCGACGTGAGTCACACCGCGGGACTCATCGCCGGAGGTGCACTCCCGCAGCCGTTGCTGCAGGGCGCGCACATCCTCACCTTCAACACCCATAAGACGGTGCCGGGACCGAACAAGGGTGTGATCGCATTCGCAGACCGCAACCACCCGCTGGCCGAGACCGTCTGGGACGTCGTGTGTCCCCAGCTTCAGTCCAACAGTCACCCGGAGTGTCTTCCTGGACTGGTGATCGCGCTCGAGGAGATAGCGCTTTTCGGCCGCGAGTACTCCCAGCAGGTCGTCGCGAACGCCAGGGCGCTGGCGCGGGTGCTGGCGCGCGGGGGCGTCCGGGTGGCGGGGATCGAGCATGGTGCAACGGACACTCATCAGGTCCACATCGTGATCGGCGCGGCGGAGCGGTCCAACGCGATCGCCAACGACGTGCTACCGACGTGCGGCTTCCGGACCAACTCGGTGATGATTCCGGGTACCGGTGGCGAGTTCGGACTGCGGCTCGGCACCCAGGCGTTGACACGGCGCGGTCTGGCAGAGCCTGAATTCGCCGAGCTGGGCGATCTCCTCGCCCAGGCCCTGGGTGGGACCTCAGACGCGGCGACGATCCGCCGGAAGGTGGCGGCGCTGCTGACCCGCTATCCGCTGTTCCCGCTGCGCTTCAGCTTCGACGAGCCGGCTCACAGCCGGCACGTCACGAGGCTCCTGGACCAGTTGCTGTAGTCCGGCTGTCGCTCAGCGGAATTTGATTCCGGGCGGCGGCGAGGCAGGTGCCCAGTTCACGAACCCTGAGGTCGTCCACGCGCGGTTGGAGAGGTCGGCTTTCACCTTGGCGATGTAGCCCGCCTGGTCAGAGTTGCCCCACGGGTAGGGGCGATACCAGCCGCCGATGCTGGGCCATGGCTGACATGGGGTGTACGACGCGTCGCCCCACGCAGAGCGCGCCCCGCCCGGGTTGTCGTAGTACAACCGCAATGTCGCCGCCTGATAGTCCAGGTTGAACGCCGTGGACTCCCAGCGCAGCGGCTCGCTTCCGACCCCGAGCGACCCGTCGGGCTCCCACTGAACCTGTGTGATCCCCATCGAGCGGTAGACCTCGGGCGAGTTCGGAACCCGGGCCTGCGGGGGATAGAGGTGATACCAGGAAGCGCGGACCGGGTTCTCGTCGCCCAGCCAGAACTCACTCCAGTAGGACTCGACCACGTATTCAGCCCGGATCCAGTCCTCCGGGATCCCCCATTTGTGCGCGGACCACTGGATCAGCTCGTCCGTCGTGGGGGCCTTGAGCCCGTCGCGCCCATCGACGTATCGAAGGTAGGGGTTGAAGCTCAGTGCGGGTTGACCGGAGGACGTGTGCGAATCGCGGAAGCGGCGGATCTGGGCGGCCGACGGAACGTCGTCATTGACCGCGGGGTGGTTCCTTCCATCCAGGCTGTACGGGCGGTCGTTGTAGGGGCGGGTCTCGGGCTCGGGGGTGACGAGTGCGGCGGCAGCGGCGTCCGTCATCGGTGTGAATGTCGACGGCTTGCTGTTCCGCGCGTTGCGGTTACATGCAGCCCACGTCGTCTGGGGGTGCAACTCGCGCGCGGCGGGTCGGCCCGCGGCCGGCTGGCTGACGAGCGCGACCACGGCGACGATGGCCAACGCCAGCGCCGCCAGGCCCGCTCGTCGCGGACCTACCCCGCGCAGGAGCCTGGCGCGACGCGCGTGCATGTTCCCTGCGGGCCGCATCGGATTCGACGCCACGCTGCCAGGATGCCACGGGCGCGGCGCGGCGCGCAATGGGCCGCCCGGCGACCACCTCGTTCAGCCCCGTGAACACGTTACGGTGAGGAACGCGCAAGCATTGGCCGCTCGCCAGCGTTTGTTGTTCGGACGCCCGCGGGCAGCCAATCGACTTTCCCAATCGACTTTCCTGCCGATTTGAAGATCTTGATCATCTCCGCGCAGTTCCCGTTCCCACCGCGGTCCGGGTTCTCGACGCGGGTCTACCAGCTTGCGCGACAGTTGTCGGCCCGCCATGAGGTGACGGTGCTCAGCTACGTGTTGCCCCACGAGCGAGACGGGGTCGACGGCCTGGCGGAACAGATGTCGGTGCGCGCGGTGCCTCACATCGCGCGCTCTGCGTCCCACAAGCGTGCGATCCAGGCGCTGACGATGGCCTCCCTGCGCCCGTACTACTGCCGCGACGTCCACTCACGGGACATGCAGCGCGCGATCGACGAGCTGTGCTCGGCGCAACGGTTCGACATCATCCAGGTGGAGTCGAGCTTCCTGTGCGGCTTCCGGTTGCCCGCGGATACGCGGCTGGTGATCGATGAGCACAACATCGAGTCCGAGGTGTTCCGTCGGATGTGCGAAGGCGAGCGATCGCTGTCAAGGCGCTCCTTCAACCGCGTCGAATACCTGCGCTGCCGCCGTTTTGAGCGTGCGTCGTGGAAGCGAGCCGACGCGTGCGTCGTGACCTCGGACCGCGAGCTGCCGACCGTGCGCGCGTGCGCCCCGAGCACGCCGGTCGCGACCGTGCCCAACTCGGTCGACCTCAACTACTTTGCGCCGTCAGACGTGGCGCCCGACGCTCACACGGTCGTCTTCAACGGGATCCTGACCTACCGCCCCAACGTCGACGCGGTTCGGTACCTGATCGACGACATCTGGCCGCTGGTGCGTGCGCGCCATCCCGATGCGAGGCTGACGCTGATCGGCCGAAGCGAGGGGGTGGATACGCGGGAGATGATGGCCCCGGGGGTGGAGCTTCTGGGCGAGGTGCCCGACATCCGGCCCTACGTGCAGCGCGCGAGCGTCGTGGCTGTCCCCGTCCGGATCGGCGGCGGAACGCGGCTGAAGGTCGTCGAGGGCCTGGCCATGTCCAAGACGATCGTCTCGACGTCGCTCGGATGCGAGGGACTGGCGGTTCGCGATCGCGAACATCTGCTGATCGCCGACGATCCCGCCGCGTTCGCCGCGAGGATCATCGACGTCTTCGAGCACCCCGAGTTGTCGGGTGAGCTCGGTCCCGCCGGTCGGCGGCTCGTCGAGGATCGGTACTCATGGGATCTCGCCGGCGAGCGCCTGGAGGCGGTGTACCGACAGTTGACCGGTGATCGGACCTATCCGCCCGTCGCGCCGGAGCTCGCAGCGGCCGGAGGGTAGGGCCGTGTGGCTTCACCGTCGGGCCGCAATCGGCTGGGCGTGTGCCCTGGCCGTTCTGGCCCTCGGCGTCCTCGCCGTTTTCGTTGCCCCGCTCGTCCTCGACGACGGCCAGGCGCACGGCGCGAGTGCGAGTGCCAGCGGGTTGCACGTCTCCGGAAACCGGATCCTCGACCAATCCGGCAAGCCGGTCGTGTTCCAGGGGGTCAACCGGTCAGGGACGGAGTACGCCTGCGTCCAGGGCTGGGGCATCTTCGACGGCCCCAGCAGTCCGCATTCGATCGCCGCGATGGCCCGCTGGCACGTGAACATCGTGCGGATCCCGGTCAACGAGGACTGCTGGCTGGGCATCAACGGCATCAAGGCCCGATACGCAGCGGCCAACTATCGCCGGGCAATCGTCGGTTACGTCAGGCGGCTGCACGACGACGGCATCGACGCTGAGATCTCCCTGATGTGGGCAGCGCCGGGGACCTACCCCGCCACCTATCAATCGGGAGGACCCGACGAGGACCATGCGCCCGCGGTCTGGGCGAGCCTGGCCAGGACGTTCAGCGATGATCCCGACGTGATCCTGGCGCCGTGGGGTGAGACGATCGTCGACGCCAACTGCTTCTTGAAGGGCGGGATCTGCGGGGCGACCTACGGGCCGAACAACACGCGGTATCGCGTGGCCGGCATGCAACAGGCCGTCACGGTGATGCGTAGCGCCGGCTATCACGGCATCATCGCCATCCCCGGCATCGGCTATGCCAACGACCTCTCGCAGTGGCTGTTGCACGAGCCCCGCGATCCGCTTCACCAGCTGATCGCAGAAGCCCACGTGTACGGGGGACAGGTCTGCGATCGCGTGGCGTGCTTCCGGACCAACTACGCCCCGGTGGCGCGCCGCGTTCCGCTCATCTTCGGCGAGATCGGGGAGAGCTTTGACAGCAAGGACTGCGGTACCCGGCACATCGCCACGATCGTCGACTGGGCCGAGGCCCACCGGGTCGGCGTGGAGGCGTGGGCCTGGGACACCTGGAACAACTGCGGCGTGCTCATCACCAACTACGCCGGCACGCCGCGCGGCGCGTATGGCGCGTGGATCCACGCGCGCTATCTCAAGTCAGCGCCCTGAGAAATCCCCTGCACGCGGGGGACCGCGCTGCAGAGATGGCGGGTTTGGCCGAGAAAGTGATGCAAGCGCGCGGCCGTCATCGACGGCAGCCTGCTTGATCCCATACTCAGCGACCGGGGTTCACGGATGCGGCGTTGCGGTGTTCTCTTGCCGGGCCGAGCGCTTCGCGTCAGCGCTCTTTTCGTCGTGGCCTGCCTGTGGGCGGTGGTCGACGCCGGAGCCGGCGTGCTTCCGCATGGCGGGGCCGTGGCGATCGCGCTGGTTTCCGGCTCGGGCGCGCCGGTCCCCGGTGCCCCGAGGACCGATCCGCGCCCAAGGCTTGTGCTCGGGCGAAGCCGGCTGATCGCGAGCACGCGGCGTGACAGCGCCGGGAGGGCACATGCGTTTCGCTTCGTCGATCCGCGCTCGGCTTCCGTGCGCGCGATCACTGTATACGTGGGCGAGGGCAGTCGCTCGCGCACCCTGGTCGCCGGGCTGTACAGCGCCCAAGCGGGCCGGCCTCGCTCGCTGTTGGCGTCGAGCGCCGTCCACGTTCGCCGCAGGGGCCGGTGGATGAGCGTTGCCATCCGGCGCACCAGGGTGGTCGCAGGCCGCGCGTACTGGATCGCGATGCTCGGTACCGGCGGCGCGCTCGAGATCAGAAGCCGCAACAGCTCGGCGTGCCGCAGTGAGACCGACCGCGCGGCGGGCCTGCGGCAGCTGCCGCGGTCATGGAGCTCGGGCGCGACGGGCGCCACCTGCGTCTCGGCGTACGTCAGCGGGTTACCCGGCGTGACGACCGGCCCGCCGGCGACACCGACGGCTCCGACGAGCCCGCCGGGCGCCTCCCCGGCGAGCCCGCCCGCGCCGCCGGCGACCGCGCCGCCGGCGAACGTCACCATCCCCGCCATCAGTGGGAGCGCGGCGACGGGTCACACCCTGTCCGCAGGCCCCGGCACATGGGCGGGGAGTCCGACGTCACTTGGGTTCCAGTGGCAGGACTGCGCGTCCCCCACGAACTGCACCAATATCTCAGGCGCCACGGGATCGAGCTACGCAGTCCAGGCCGCGGACATGGGCGACATGATCGACGTGGTGGTCACCGCGACCAACCCGGGAGGCTCGGCCGCCGCTGCCTCCGCGCGCACTCCGCTGGTACCGAGCACCGGCCAATCGGTGGCGTTCTGGCTGGCCTGGAGTGGATCGATCCGGGAGTCCCAAATCCCGTGGAACTCGGTGACGCAGGTCGATCTGTTCGCGCTGACCTCGACCACGAACACGAATGGATGCGCATCGGATTGCACGACTCTCGACACCAGTCAGAACGGTCTGAGCCGGATGAACGTGCCGGGGTGGGTCGCGGCGATCCACCAGCAGGGCAGGCGGGCGATGATCTCCATCGGCGGGAGCACCGACCAGGACTGGATTCACGCCTGCGCCGCGGCCAACCTGCCCGGGTTTGCCGGCGAGCTGGTCGACTACATGGTGTCCAACGGGTTCGACGGGGTCGACATCGACATCGAGTCGCTGCCCGGATCCGGTCCGGAGCTGGCGCTCTGGGCGACATGTGTGCAGACGATCTCGCTGGCCGCGCATGCCGCCACCACGGAAGCGGGGCGGACGCCGATCGTGTCCACCGACGTCGATCAGTCGTGGATGGACTCCTCGGTGGCGAGGTTCTCCCAGTGGCCGGATCAGTTCAACCTGATGTACTACGGATACCCGACGGGCTCCTACAGCTGCGCAAACAACTGCGCGACGGTCAACTCCCTGGTGCAGGGACTGCACGGGACCGGCCACGTCCCCTACGACGAGATGGTGCTCGGGATGTCACCCGGCGGCGGACAGGCGCAGTGTTGCTACCTGAACCTGGCCACGACCGCTGCGCCTGTGAACACGGGGGGATCGGTGACCGCGATCTCTCTGTCCTCGGGCCTCTCGACCGCATTGCCGGCCGGGCAGGTCGTGCTGGCCAGTACCGAGGACCCGCCCGCGCACTACGAGATCCTCACCACTTCGGGCGCGGCTCAAGGCGCAACCTCGATCCCGATCACGGGCAGCGTGTCGGGTAGCGGCTCGTTCGTCTTCGGCGCCGGATCCGACGTGCAGAGCGACTACGCGGGCCCGTGGGACTGTGGCAATTTCGCCCGCTACGCGATGGCCGACGGGCTGGAGGGCGTGATGATCTGGGACCTACAGGAGGAGGCCTCAGAGCACACCGGGCAGTTTCCCTGCTTCACGCAGGTGGCGCCCTACGTCGCATCGTCGCCATAGGCGACCGATCCAGTCCGGTTTACACGAAAACCCCATCGCGGCCGGCGATGTGTATAGACTGGCCCTTCGAAGGGCACGACAAATTGGTGTAGAAGCCCTGCGTGCCCCGTGACCCATGGATCGGGAACGACGGATACAACGGCCTCAACGGTCACCTTCACCGCGCCGGCTGAGCCGTCTCGGTGCGCTGATCGCGTTCAGCTTCTTGGTCGCTGTCGCCGCCGCGGGTGCCGCAGTCCTGCCGATGGCGGGCAGGCGAGCCACGGCGGCCAAGCGACCGACGGCGGCCAAGCGCGTTCACCGTGCTTCTCCAAGTTCCGGACCCGCGCAGTCGGTGTTCCTGCTCGGACGCAAGTCGGCGATCCGGCATTCGGTCGCCGACCGCGCCGGAGTCGCGATCGCGTTCCGCTTCACCGACCAGACACCGGGTGTGGCACACACGATCAGCGTGTACATACGGTCGGGCGGTACCGCCAAGCAGCTCACCGCCGGCCTGTACACCGACAGCAACTCCCGCCCCGGATCGCGGTTGGCCGCGGGCACGGCGTCGGTGGGCGACAGCGGCCGCTGGCTGACCGTGTCGCTGCGGCGGACGAAGATCAGGAAGAACCAGGCGTACTGGATCGGCCTGCTGGCCCGGGGGGGATCGCTGGAGATCGCCGCAGCCCGGCAGAGCGGCTGCCGGAGCCTGAGCTCACGAACCACAGGCCTCGCTGCGCTCCCGCGGTCCTGGAAGCCCGGCAACGCCAGCGCCACGTGTGTCTCGGCCTACGTGAGCGGGTCCCAGAAGGGCTCTACGACGCCGCCAGACTCGCCACCGACTAACAGTTCGCCGCCGAAGATCAGTGGTGCCGCCGACGTGGGGACCGCGTTGACCGCGAACCCCGGAGCATGGGCCGGCGACCCCACCTCGTACGCATATCAGTGGCGCGATTGCACCTCGGCGAGCAACTGCACCGACATCGCCGGTGCGACATCGTCGAGTTACACGGTGCAATCGTCCGACGCCGGACAGACGCTTGATGTGGAGGTGACCGCGACGAACGCCTACGGCTCGACCATCGCGAACTCGCCCCGGACTCAGATCATCACCACCGCGGGCGGCGGCACGGGTCAGTCGGTGACCTTCTGGCTGGCCTGGAGCGGTCAGATCCAGGTGTCGCAGATCCCGTGGAATGCGGTGACGCAGGTCGATCTGTTCGCGCTCACCTCCAACACGGACACCAGCGGCTGCTCGAGCAACTGCACGACTCTCAACACGACCCAGAACGGCATCAGCCGAATGAACGTCTCGTCTTGGGTCTCGGCGATCCACAACAAGGGCAAGCTGGCGATCATCTCGATCGGCGGCAGCACCGATCAGGACTGGGTCAACGCCTGTGCACCCGCCAATCTCCCTGGCTTCACCAGCAAGCTCATCAGCTACATGGTGTCCAACGGGTTCGACGGTGTCGACATCGACATCGAGTCGCTGTCGGGATCCGGCAATCAGCTGAGCCTGTGGAGCGCGTGCGAGCAGTCGATCGCCCAGGCCGCCCATAGCGCGACCACGAAGGCGGGCGCGACTCCGCTGGTCTCGACCGACGTGGATCAGTCATGGATGGACTCGGCGGTTGCGCAGTTCGAGCAATGGCCCGACCAGTTCAACCTCATGTACTACGGGTACCCGACAGGTTCCTATAGCTGTGCCAACTCCTGCTCACAGGTCAACAACCTTGTGCAGGGCCTGCACAGCACCGGTCACGTCCCGTTCAACCGGATGATCCTCGGCATGTCGCCGGGCGGCAATCAGGACCAGTGCTGCGATCTCAAACTGGGCTCGACCACCGGCAGCGTCAACACGAGCGGCTCGGTCACCGCGATCGCGCTGTCGGGCAAGCTCGCGGCAGCGCTGCCTGCCGGCAACGTCGTGCTCGCCACCACCCAGGATCCACCGTCCCATGACGAGATCTTCACCACCACCGGCGCGGTAAGGGGCGCAACTTCGATCCCGATCACCGGCGAGGTGTCAGGCACCGGGACGTACACGTTCCCGTCCGGATCAGCCGTTCAGAGCGACTACGCGGGACCGTGGGACTGCGGGAACTTCGCCGCCTACGCGTCCGCCAACGGACTGGAGGGCGTGATGATCTGGGACCTGCAGGAGGAGGCCGCGCAGCACGGAGGGCAGTTCCCGTGCTTCGCGCAGGTCGCTCCTTACGTCGGTTCGTCCTAGTCCACTTCTGCTGTGGGCGACCTTGTCGCCCGGCCGCTCTCAGGCGATCTGGGTCGCCAGCGAGGCGCCGAGTTGCGCCCGCACCGCGTCCAAAAGGGTGGGGGCGACGTCGCCGCCGCCGGCTGTGCGGCCGCCGGGTCCGAGCAGCACCGTCCGGGTCCCGGCCCGTCGTCCGGCCTCCACGTCGGTGAGCGAGTCGCCGATCATGACCGTGTCGCGGAGGCTCGTCAGCCCGAGGTAAGCGCCCGCACGACGGAGCATCAGGGGCGCCGGCTTGCGGCAGGCGCATGCGCCCACATCGTGGGGGCAGTAGAAGATCGCGTCGACCCACGCGTCATCGTGGCTCAGGAGTTGGTGCAGCCTCGAATGCACGGCTCTGAGATCGGAGTCGGTCATCCGGCCCAGGGCCACGCCTCGCTGGTTGGTGACGACGACCACTGGGACGCCCGCGTGGTTGAGCATGCGGATGCCCTCGCCTGCCCCCGGCAACAGCTCGAGCTGGTCGGGATCGGTGATGTAGTCACCCTCGGGGGCCTTGACATTGATCGTCCCGTCGCGGTCCAGGAAGACTGCGTGCAGCCGCCGAGTCATCGGATCTACGCCGCGACGCCGAACATCGTCTGCTCGACGACCTCGCACATGATGTGTGCACACAGCATGTAAGCCTCCTGGATGCGAGCGGTGGAGGCCGACGGAATCACCACCGACAGATCGGCGAGCGCCGCCATGTCAGCACCCTTGGCGCCGGTGAACGCAGCCGTGAAGATCCCGTCCTCCCGCGCGGCGCGCATGGCGTTGAGCACGTTCGGCGAGGAGCCGCTCGTCGACAGTCCGATCGCCACGTCGTTGGGGGACCCGAGCGCCTTGATCTGGCGGGCGAAGGTCACGTCATAGGCGTAGTCGTTGCCGATCGCCGTCACCGCGGACATGTTGTCCGACAGGGAGAGGGCGGGCATCGGGGCGCGATCGAAAGCGAAGCGGCCGACGAACTCGGCGGCGAGGTGGGTTGCGTCGGCGGCGCTGCCGCCGTTGCCGAACAGCATGACCTTCCCGCCGGCGCGGATGCTCTCCACCACCTGATCGGAGAGCCGGACGATCGAGTCGACGAGAGCGGCCCCCAGCAGGCTCCGCTTCACCGCGATGCTCTCGTTCACGCGCTGGCGGACCACCCCGCGGACGAACGCGGCAGCCGCCGCCTCGTCGACTTCCGGCAGCGCAACGACAGCGAGTGCACTCCTGTTGTCACTCATGAACACTCCAGGTCGTCAGACCGTTTGACGTGAACGCAAATTCAGTCACTTCGCCGCCCAGTTCGAGCAGCGCGTTGGCAACTCGATGCCGCCTCTGAAACGGACAGTAGAAGAGCATGTATCCACCGCCTCCCGCACCGGTGACCTTGCCCCCGAGTGCACCCTGCTTGATCGCGGTTTCGTACGCGGTGTCGATGAAGTCGTTGGAGATCTTCGAAGACAGCTGCTTCTTCTGCTCCCAAGCGGCGCCCAGCAGTTCCCCGAACTCGGTCAGTCGGCGCTGCAGCAGCGCGTTCTTCATCGCCAGGGCGAGATCCTTGCTGGCTCTCAGCCCCGCCAGGGCACGCTCGTCCCCACCAGTCCAGTTCTCGGTCTGGTGCTCGATGATGTGATCGGAGGAGCGGGTCTTGCCCGTGTAGCAGAGCAGCATGTTGTGCTCGAGCTCGTGCATCACGTCGGCGGAGATGCGCAGCGGGTTGACGATCACCCGATCGCCCTCGAACTCGATCAGGTTGAAGCCGCCGAACGTGGACGCGTACTGATCCTGAAGCCCACCCTTGATCCCGAGGTCCTTGCGTTCCAGCTCAAACGCCAGCTCGGCCACGTCGTAGTCGGTGAGCGGCTGGCCGTGAAAATCCTTCAGCAGCCCGATCAGCGCGACCATCACCGCGGACGACGAGCCCAGACCCGAGCCGGGCGGCGCGTTGGAATGCAGGAACAGGTCGTAGCCGCCCCGGCCCATCTTGCGGATGGCGGCCTTGGCGAGGTCGAGCCGGCCGTCGAAGACGATCTCCTCGTCGGCTGGGTAGTTCAGCGAGAGCCCGAAGTCGACGCTCTCAAGACCGATCTGGTTGTCTGACCGCGGCGCCAGGGCGCCATAGGCGTACCGGTTGATCGTCGCGCTCAGAACCAGTCCACCCTCCTGCTCGGGGAATGGTGGGACGTCGGTTCCGCCACCGGCAAAGCTGACGCGCAGGGGGGCTTTGGCGTGGATCACGCGCATGGGATCAGGATGCGCCGCGAGCAGCGTGCCGGAGGCGGAAGACAAGGGCCGAGCTCATGAGCTGGACCAGGAAGGGGACGCCGTAGAGCAGATAGCGGCGGGCGAGGCGCTTGGGCTCCTGGGCCATGCGATGCAGCCACTCGAGTCCGAGGTGCTGCATGACCGCGGGTGCCCGGGTGATCTCCCCCGCGACGAAGCTGAACGAGATGCCGCAGGAGACGAACCACGTGTACGGCAGCCGGTCGCGCAGCTCGAAGATGAGGCGCTCCTGCTTGGGGAAGCCGAGGCCCACGTAGACGATGTCCGGCCGGGTCTTGATCAACTCGCGTTCGATCCGGCCCAGCCACACCGGGTCACGATCAAACCCGAACGGGGGACACATCGTCCCCGCGAGGCGCAGCCGCGGTGCCTGCCGGCTCAGCTCGCCGACGGCGGCCTCCGCGGTTCCCGGGTTGCCACCCAGCAGGAACACCGAGGCGCCGGAGTCGGCGGCGGCCGTCGTCAGCGACACGATCAGCGAGGAGCCGGCCACCCGCTCGGGAAGCGGTGACCCCTGCAGCTCGCCCGCCCACACCAGCGGCATCCCGTCCGCCACCACGAGATCCGCGGCGGCGACGAGCTCGCGCACCTGGGCCGAGCCGTGCCACTGTCGCAGAACATCGAGGTTCGCAGGGCAGATCCAGCCGCCGCGGTGGCCGTCGATGGCGGCAAGTACATAGTCGATCGTCTCGCGCTCGGAGACCGCGGCGACGTCGAGCCCCATCAGGGGCACGGTGCGCGGGGGCACGGCGCGTGTCTGATAGCGCGGTGCGTAATCGAGCGGCACAGGCGCAGAGCTGTCCATGCCCGATCAACGGGTGGACGAGCGCTCTGCTTGCGCTCATTTGAGCAAACGCGTACGAGAAGTGCCCTGCGCACATCTCGCGACCGGTCTCGAAAGCGAATCGGCACATGGAACGTTGTTGCGACAGAGACCATGCCGTCCCTGGAGATGAGATGACCCGACGGGCGTCGATGCGGCTGCGGGCGGTCGCCCCGCCGGTCACCGAGCAGGAACCGCAGGTGGCGGTGGTGGAGCTGCCGCGGCTGGCAGTGGCCGCGGAGCCGGCGGCACCGTCGATCGATCTCGCGCAGCTGAGCATCAGCACGCGCGGACCCCTGGCGCTGGCCGCGCGAGAGTTGCTGCGCCGGCGCCTGCTCGCGGCGGCGGACCTTGTGGCGATGACCGTTACCCTGGTCGCGGTCGTGCACCGCTTCGGCTTCGGCGTGGCGGGGCTCACCGGGCTGGCGGCGATGCCCGTGGTGGTCGTGCTCTTCACGCTCGCGGGGCTCTACAACAGCGACGAGCTGCGGCTGCGCCACTCCACCCTGGACGAGGCGCCGGCGGTGCTGCAGGTCACCGCGTTCTTCGCGCTCGGGGTCGTCATCCTCTCCTCGATCCTCTCCACCCACAGGTTCTCCGCCCGGGAGATGACCGAGCTGTGGCTCGCGGCGTTCCTGGCGGTCCTCGCAGGGCGGGTGGTCGCCAGAACGGTTGCGGTGCGATTGATCCCCGGCGAGCGCTGCTTGATCGTCGGCGACGTCCGCCGCGCTGCGCGGATCCGGGCCAGGATCGCTACCAGCGGCGCGCACGCGGAAGTCGTCGACTGCGTCACCATCGAGGACCTCAAGACCGCCGATGGGTTCTGGACCGTCGTGGGCACCGTCGGCGAGCACGAAATCGATCGGATCATCATCGCCCCCGGCGGCGCTCCCGCCGATGAGGCCGCCGAGGTGATCCGAATCGCGAAGGGCATCGGCGTGCGGCTGAGCGTGGTGCCGGACGCGCTGGAGGCAGTCGGCTCCGCCGTCGCCTTCGACGAGCTGGAGGGCATGGTGATGCTGGGGCTTCCCCGCTTCGGCCTGCGCCGGTCCGCGCGTCGTGCCAAGCGGGCCTTCGACATCATCGCCAGCGCGGCCGGGCTTGTGCTCCTAGCGCCGCTGCTCGGGTTCATCGCGCTCGCCGTCCGCTTCGACTCACGCGGATCGATCTTCTTCCGCCAGACGCGCATCGGCCGCCTTGGGCGGCCGTTCGCGATCGTGAAGTTCCGGTCGATGGTGACCGACGCCGAGCTGCAGAAGGAGCACCTACGATCGCTCAGCGTCGCCGGCGAGGGACTGTTCAAGCTCGTCAACGACCCGCGGGTGACGCGCATCGGGCGCTTCCTGCGCACGACGTCGCTGGACGAGCTGCCGCAGCTGTTCAACGTGCTGCGTGGGGATATGACCCTGGTCGGGCCACGGCCGCTCGTGCCCGACGAGGACGTCCAGATCATCGGGCTGGCCCGCAGCCGGCTGCTGCTCACCCCCGGTCTCACCGGTCCGTGGCAGCTGATGGGATCCCGCGTGCCACTCGACGAGATGGTCGAGATCGACTACCTGTACGCCAGCAGCTGGTCGCTCTGGGTGGATGTGAAGATCCTCCTGCGGACGGTTCGCCACGTCCTGCGACGGGCGAACCTGTGACGACCACCCGCGGCGAGCGGACGCCGCTGGCGTCGGTGATCATCCCGGCGCACAACGAGGCGGCGGTGATCGGGCGGTGCCTGGACATCCTGTTTGCCGGGATCGAGCCCTCCGCGCTCGACGTGATCGTCGCGTGTAACGGGTGCCACGACCAGACGGCGGCGATCGCCCGCGCGTCCGGCCACCCGGTGCGCGTCCTGGAGCTGACCACCGCCTCCAAGGCCGCCGCGCTACGCGCCGGCGACGAGGTGGCACGCACGCTGCCCCGGCTGTACCTCGACGCTGACGTCCTGCTCCGCGGCCCCGCCGCCCGGCGGGTGGCCGAGCGGCTACGTGACGGCGCCATCGCGGCGCGCCCGCCGATCGTCTACAGCGCCGAGGCCTCCTCGCCGGCCGTGCGTCGCTACTTCCGCGCCCGGTCGCGGATGCCATCGCTGCTCGGCCACCTGTGGGGAGCCGGCGTCTACGGGCTCTCGGCGTCCGGCCGGGCCCGGTTCGACAGCTTCCCCGACGTCATGGCGGACGACCTGTGGATCGATCTGCTGTTCGAGCCCGCCGAGGTCGAGATCGTCGACTGCGAGCCCGTCATGGTGACCGTGCCTCGCAGCGGCCGTGACCTGGTCAAAGTCCTGCGCCGCACCTATCGCGGCAAGGACGAGAATGGGCTCGGGGCTGTCGGCTCCAATCGGGATCGGGAGACGACGCAGACGACGCTGTCAGACCTGCGACGCCTCGCGCTCTCGGGCCCCCACGGGGCGGTCGACGCGGCCACCTACGCGTCGTTCGCCGGCGGTGTCCGCGTCGTGCGCGCGCTGCAGGCGGCCGTCGGCGCCACCGCCGCGCCCGAGCGCTGGGAGCGCGACGACAGCTCGCGGGTGCTCCGCGCCTGACCGGACTCGCGCCGCGGTCCCGCGCTCAGCGCAGGCGCTTGATCACGGTGCGCAGGCCGATGGCGTTGCGCACCGGATAGGCGAGCCGCTCGAGATCGGCCGGGGTGTCGTTCTTGCGGACTGTGTATCGGGGCTGCAGCCACGCTCCGTGGCGTGCGCGGCCGCGGTCGACCGTGTACACGCGCAGAAAGCCGTGGTGGCGCAGCGCGCGGAGGACGCGCCGGTCGTAGGACCCGAACGGGCAGGCGGCCTCGCGGACGGGCGCGCCCGCCACCTCCGAGATGATCTGGGCCGCGCGCATCTCCGCCTCCAGGCCGTGGCCGCGCAGGCTCCGCCACGGGCGGTGGGCGAGGCCGTGGGTCCCGATCCGCATCCCGGAGTCCACCAGCTCGCGGATCTCGTCAGTGCACAGTGCACCCGGCGCGTCGATGCGCTCGGCGACGATGAAGAACGTCGCATTCAGGCCACGCCGTAAGAGCGCCGGCAGCGCATGCCTGATGTCCGAGACGTTGCCGTCATCGATCGTGATGTTGATGAACGGATGACGCTTGATCATCGCGAGCATCTCCTCGAACTGATCGACCTCCAGCCAGAACTCGTCCTCGCCGGGCTCCAGTGCGCGCTGGGGCGTCCCGATGCCGTGAAAGCAGAGGTTGAAGGGGTGCGAAGCAGCCGGTCGCGAGAGCGCTGTCACCCGGTGGCCCGGGGGCGCGCGACCGCGCCGGCGGATTGGAGGGCGGTTGCAGGGAGTGGGGGTGAGTAGTCGACACGGCGTTCAGAGTCGCCCGTAAACCAGCAGACCCCTTACTCGGTGTCGTGCACACTTCCGATCCCGGACATCAGTCGCTCAATCAACGGCCCTACGGTCCGGCAGCTTCCACATTTCCGTAAGGACACGCGCTGTTTGCGGGATCACGTCGGCTATCTGACGCTCCGCTCTGCTTCGCGGCGCGCGCGGCCGGCCGGCCTGCGTCCGGAAGTAACGCAGCCGCGCGCCCGTTGTGTAGGGCGACACGAGATTCCACGCGGTGCGCAGGCGCCGTCCGACGATCGCCTCAGACCATGTCCACCATCGCGACCTCGCCGCGGGAATCCACGCCGCGCCACCGATCCGGTCGGCGCCGCAGGATGCGCCCGATCCATCGCCGGCGGCCGGCGCGGCGCGCAGCAGGGCCGGCCGGACGGCAAATCGAATCGCGGTCGTTTGCCGGATGATGTCGGAGGACCTGCGGCGCTGGCCGTTCGAGCTCGCCGTCAACGTCATCCTGGCCTCGCCGCTGGTGCCGCGGCTCGTACGCATCGCGCTGCTCCGTGCGCTCGGGATGCATCTCGACAACCTCGATATCTATCCACGCTGCCACTTCCGCTCGGCGAAGCTCAAGGTCGGAAAGGGCACGGTCATCAACTCCGACTGTCTGTTCGACAACGACGACTGGGTCGAGATCGGGGACTACGCGGGGATCGCAATGAACGTCACCTTCCTCACCGCGGGGCACAAGGCCGGCCCGCGTGAGTGCCGCGCAGGTGCGCTGACGTTGGCGCCGATCGTCGTCGGACATGGGGCCTGGATCGGCGCCAACGTGGTCATCCTGCCCGGGGTGACGATCGGCGACGGGTGCGTGATCGCCGCGGGCAGCGTCGTGCGCAACGACTGCGAGCCAGACGGCTTCTACGGCGGCGTGCCGGCGAAGCCCATCAACCGGACGGGCGGCCGCCCGGCCAGGGAGACCGTGGCTGCCGAGGGCGCCGGGTCGTGAGCATCGAGGCGCTCGATCGGCCGCTCGCCGAGGGCGCGGACCCGCTCGCCACCGTGTCGACGACCGAGACGCCGGGCGCAGGATCTCCGCCCGCCGAGGGCCGTGGACGGCTCGCACGCAACCTGGGAGCGCTCGCCGGCGGCCAGGCGGTCACCTGGACGGTGACGCTCGTCTGGACCCTGGTGGTGCCGCGTGCGATCGGTCCGGCGGTCTCGGGATCCTGGTCTCCGCCCAGTCGGTCAGCGGCGTCCTCGGCATCATCCTCGGGATGGGCAGCCGCAACTACCTGGTGCGAGAGGCAGTGGTGGACCCCGCGGCGGGCCCGAAGCTGGTGGGGACCGCGATCGTGCTGCGCCTGACATGGTGCCGGTCGTCGGGGTCGCCGCGGTCATGTGGGCTCGGTCGCCCGAGACGGCCACCGCGACGACGGTTCTGTACCTGATCACCGCGATGACGGTGCTGACGCTGCTCACCGAGCCGCTGCAGGCCGCCTTCCAGGCGATCGAGCGGATGAAGTACCTCGCCTACGTCGACGTGTTCAACAAGATCGCGCAGAGCCTGGTCGGGATCGCACTGGTCGTGCTCGGGTTCAGGGTCGTCGGGATCGCGGCGGACATGGCGATCATCTCCGCCGTCGTGCTCGTGCTCACCTTCTGCTGGCTGCGCCCGCACTTCCAGATCGACGTCCGGACCAACGCGGCCCGGATGGGCAGATGACCCGGGAGAGCCTCTCCTACTGGGCGTTCGGGCTGTTCGGGATGGTCTACTTCTGGATCGACACGATCATGCTCTCGCTGATGGCACCGGAGCACGTCGTCGGCTGGTACGGGGACCACCAGCCTGTTCCAGACGCTGATGTTCCTCCCGATCCTGATGCAGACCGCGTGGCTGCCGCGCCTGGTCGCCGCATTCGCCTCCAGCCGTCAGACTGGCCGAGCACCCGCGCGCCGGTCGAGCTGGTGCTGATCTCAGCCTCCCGATCGCCGTCACCAGCGCTGTGGTCGCGTCGCCCGTCATCCACGGCGTGTACGGCGCGGGTTCGCCCATGCGGTCCCGGTGGTGATCGCTGGCCGTCTGCATCCCGCCGATCTACCTCAACATCATCCTCGCGTCGGTGCTGGTGGCGGCCAAGCGCCAGCGGGTCTGGGCCGGCGTGATGGGGGTGCCGCGGTGATGAATCCGCTCTTCAACCTCGTGCTGATCCCGTGGACCGAGCATCGGTACCACAACGGTGCGATCGGGGCCGCGGTCTGCCTGGTGGCAACCGAGGTGCTGATGGCATCGTGTTCGTGCTCGCCAGGCACGTGTTCGACCGGCGAGTGTGCGGCGGTGCGCATCGCTGTGCTGGCCTCCTCGGGCATGGGCGGCGTTGCGTACCTGGCCATCCGCTCGGGACGCCGCTCTCGCTGGCGGCCGGGTTCGCGACGCTGGGCGCGCTCGGAGCGACGTTGCGGATCGGGGGTCGGAGGAGCGCGAGCTCATCCGGTCCGGGATCGCCATGGTGCGTCCCGGCTCGCGGGGCGGCGCTCAGCGAGCGGGAGGCCCCCACAGGCCGACGCTGGCGGCTGAGGCCGTGCATGACGGCCTGATGATGGACGGGTATCAGCTGTCGCTGACCGCCGTGGTCGAGCGGGCCGAGCGGCCAGCCCATCGGCGCCTGTCGTGTCCCGCCGTGCTGACGGTTCGATCCGGCGCTCGACGCTCGGCGAGTGCGCTGCGCGTGCCCGCCGGCTCGGCAGCGGCCTGTCGGGGCTCGGAATCCGAGGCGGCGATCGAGTGGCCACGCTGCTGTGGAATCAGACCGAGCATCTCGAGCTGTATTTCGCGGTGCCACTGATGGGGGCGGTGCTGCACACCCTCAATCCACGGCTGAGTCCCGAGGATCTCAGCCACATCGCGCGCGATGCCGGCGATCGCGCGATCGTCGTCGACGAGTCCCTGATTCACCTGCTCGAGGCGATCGAGTGGGAGTTCGAGCGCGTGATCGTCGTCGGCGCCGGGCACGACCTGGCCGGCGATGCCATCGCGTACGAGGCGTTGATCGGTGCATCTGAGCCGATCGGCTGGCCGGCGGTCGATGAACGGCAGGCGGCGGCGATGTGTTACACGTCCGGTACCACCGGGCGCCCTAAGGGGGTCGTGTACTCCCACCGGGCGCTCGTGCTGCACTCGATGGCTCACGCGCTACCGGATGCGTTCGCCATCGGCTCGCGCGACGTGATCCTCCCAGCCGTGCCGATGTTCCACGTCAACGCGTGGGGTCTGCCGTACACGGCCGCTCTGACCGGCGCCGGCCTGGTGCTGCCCGGCCCGCGGTTGGATCCGGTCAGCCTGCTTGATCTCCTCGCCGGGGAGGGGGTGACGCTCATCGCCGGTGTGCCGACGGTCTTCATGGGCGTGCTGCAGTCACTCGACGCCGAACCCGAGAGATGGGATCTCTCCGCGCTGACCCGCGTCAGCCTGGGCGGTGCGGCCGCTCCGACGAGCCTGCTCGCCGGCTTTGATCGCCATGGCCTGACGATGATCCAGGGCTGGGGCATGACCGAGACCTCGCCGCTGGGCACGGTCGGCCGCCTCCCAGCAGAGCTCGATGAGGTGCCGGTGAACGAGCAACTCGAGTATCGGGCGCGCGCGGGGACCCCGATCCCATTGATCGAGATCCGCGGCCGCGCCGATGACGGGACCCTGATCCCCTGGGATGACAGCGCTCTCGGTGAGCTCGAGATCCGCGGCCCCTGGGTCGCGGCCGGCTATCACGGTGGGATCGGCGGGGACCGGTGGACCGACGACGGCTGGTTTCGCACCGGCGACGTGGTCCGCATCGATGCCCGCGGCTGCATGCGCATCTGCGACCGGGCCAAGGACCTCATCAAATCCGGCGGAGAGTGGATCTCCTCGGTCGACTTGGAGAACCATTTGATGGCGCATGGCGCCGTCGCCGAGGCGGCAGTGATCGCGATCCCCGACGAACGGTGGGGTGAACGGCCGCTGGCCGCGGTCGTCCTGCGCGCCGGCCGGACCGCGGCGCCGAGCGAGCTGCGGGAGCACCTCGCGCACGACTTCGCGAAGTGGCAGTTGCCCGATCGCATCGAGTTCATCGAGGCGATCCCGCGCACGGCTACCGGCAAGTTCCGCAAGACGACACTGCGGTCCCGCTTCGTCGCCGGCTGAGGACGCGGCGGACGAACATGCCACGGGTTTTGTGGCATCGTCCTCACATTGTCACTTCGGCAGCGATGAATGGCTTGAGATCGGGGAGAACGTCGGGGTGGCGATGAACGTGTCCTTCCTCACCGCGGGCCATGCGTTGGGCTCGCGCGAATGCAGGGCGGGGGAGCTGCACCTGGCACCGGTCGTGGTTGGACACGGCGGGCAGCGGTCAGGAACACCCGGAGCGCAAAGGGTGTCCCTGACCGGGCCCGGAATCGCCCGGGACGTTTAGGCGGCGACGCTGAGAGCGCCGGCGAGGTGATCGCCGGAGGCGCTGGACGGCTCGTCGAGCCAGAGGTCGCCCTCGATCTGCTGGATCGAGTGCCCGGCAAGCGTCGAGCGGCACCACACCTCCGCCGACCACAGCCGGACCCTGACGACGTGGTTGCCGGCCTCGATCACGCCGGCGAACTCTGCGGCGGGGATGCGCAGCGCATCTCGGAGCATGCCGTCCTGCAGGAACCGCGGGTTGGCGGCGCTCTCGATCCACGTACGGGCGTCGAACGCCATCCCGTAGATCTTCGGGCGATGCGCGATCGACCACGGGAGCACCCGCCGGGCGACGTCGCGCAGGATCCCCTTCGACCACGGTCCCACTCGCGCCTCGAGAGGGAGATTCAAGACGAGCTTGACCACCTCGGGCTCCAGGAATGGGACGCGGGCCTCCACGGAGGCCTGCATCACGTTCTTGTCCATGCGGTTCAGCAGCCAGCACAGCGAGTAGTCGAGGTGGCTGAGCAGCGTTGCCTCGAGCTGCCCGCGCTCTCCCGAATGGTGGGCGTAGGCGGCGAGCGACTCCTCGGTGGGCCGGTGGCCGGTGTCCGGAGTCGAGACCGGCAGCCAGCGCGACTCAGCGGGACCGAGTGCCTCGGCGACCAGCTCGCGGGTCTTGCGCAGCACTGCCATCGGATTGAGAGCCTGCTTCGGATCGGCGCAGAGCGTCGGCTCGGCAGCGTGGACGAGCCGGCTGTGCCAGGGCAGGAAAGCGGCCAGGGACGCGGCGTGCAGCTTGCCGTATCCGCCCAGCAGCTCATCGGCCCCCTCTCCCGTGAGCAGGACCTTGACCCCGCATCGACGGGCCAGGTCGGCCAGCTGAGCGACGGTGACCGCGCTCGCGTTGGCGATCGGAACGCCGTGATGGACAGTCGCCGGAACGAACTGGGCCCTCCAACTGGCGGGCGTCACCTCGACCATCTCAAGGTGGATCCCGAGCGCATCGGCCACCTTGCGGGCAGCGGGGCCCTCTTCCATGCGCCCGTCTCCCGCGAAGTTCGCCCCGAAGGCGACGATATCGGGCATCTCCTCGACCGCGAGGGCGGTGATCAGGCTGGAGTCCACGCCGCCCGAGCACAACGTGCCGACCGTGGTGTCGGCGAGGAGCGTCCCGTGTACGGCCTTGCGCAGCGTGTCCTCGAGCTCGGTCACGAGCTCGGAGCGCGAGCGCCGTGCCAACCGCGCGGCCATCTCGGCGTCGACGTCGTCGCCGGGAACGTGCCAGGTCTCGGACTTCGCTTCGCCGGTCTCCAGCGAGATCTCGGCAAACGTCCCGGGTGCCAGGCGAGTCATGCCCTCGAGCAGGGTCTCCTCGCCCCCCAGATACGAGCCGGCGGAGAGCTCCTGCCATGCGGTCTGCCGCGGCTGCGCCGGCATCCCGGCGGCGATGAGCGCCGCCGGCTCGCTGGCCCACCACAACCCTCCGTCGAACCGGGCAAGGTAGAGCGGCTTGATCCCGAATCGGTCGCGGCAGAGCAGCACCTTGCGCACGCGCATGTCGAGCGCGGCGAACGCGAACTGGCCGCTGAGCCGTTTGACCACCGGCCGGCCGTATCGCCTGAGGGCCAGCAACAGCGTCTCGGTGTCGCTGTCGCCGACGAACTCGGCGTCCTCGGCCGCGAGCGCCCGGCGAATCTCCAGATGGTTGTAGATCTCGCCGTTGTAGGCGAGCCACAGATCGCCGTCGGGGTGGGCCATCGGCTGATGGCCGCGCGCACTCAGATCGACGATCGACAGCCGGGTGTGGATGAACCCGACGTTGTCGATGATCTGGATGCCGGAATCATCAGGGCCGCGATGGACGAAAGCGTCGCGCATGGCGGCCAGACGGTCAGGATCCGGCTGTGCCCCCGGCTCCAGAACGCAGCCTCCGATTCCACACATGCGTTAGCTCACCCTCCGAAAATCGCTCATGACCAATGAACGGGGGCGATCCGCGCATGCTTCTGCGCGAGCCCGAAAAAGGGTCAGCTGCGACCGATGACCGCCGGAGGCGCCGGCTCGGCGGGCACCCGGACCTCGATCAGGTGCGGCCCCGGCTCGGCGATGCTCTCGGCGAGCGCGCCGGCAAGCGTCGCGGCGTCGTGCGCCCGCCGCGACGGGACGCCGTAGCCGGTGGCGAGTGAGACGAAATCGAGATTCGGCTCGCCGAGCCCGAGCTGGGCGGCCGCCCGGGCGCCCGGCTGGGTGGTCCCGGCACGCGCCAGCTCGGTGTCGAGGATGTTGTAGGCGCGGTTGTTGAAGAGCACCACGGTCACGTTCAGGCTCTCACGCGCCATCGTCCACAGTGACTGCATGGTGTAGAGCGCCGACCCGTCTGCCTGCAGCGCGATCACCGGGCGCTCGGGAGCGGCGACCGCGGCGCCGAGGGCAACCGGCAGCCCTTGGCCGATGGCGCCGCCGGTGAGGGTGAGCCAGTCGTGCGGGGGCGCTCCCGCGGTGCTCGCCGGTAGCGCCGCCCCGGACGTGATCGCCTCGTCGGACACAATCGCGCCCTCGGGCAGGTTCGCCCCGACCACCTGGCAGACCGCCGTCGCGGTGAGCGGCCCGTCCGGGATGGGCGGGGCCGATGACGGTTGCGCCGCGGGCACCGCGTCCGCTGCGCCGAGCGCCTCCGCCAGGTTCTCCAGGGTCTGGACCGCGTCACAGGACGGCGCCGCCAGTTGGAACACCTCGCAGCCCTCGGGCACGAGCGAGCTGGGCTTGCCCGGGTAGGCGAAGAACGTCACCGGTGCATCGGTGTCGACAAGCACGAGCTGCTCGAGGCCATCCAGCTGAGCCGAGGCGAGCTCCGGCCAGTAGAGCAGCCGCTCTACGGCGGGCAGGCCGGCCCCTCTCTCCAGACGGGCGGGGAACATCTCGGCCAGCAGCCGGGCGCCGCTGACCGAGGCGATGCGCGCGGCAGCGTCCAGCCCGCGTCGGCGAAGCGCCCGTCCACCGAGGAGGATGCCGGTTCGGCGCCCGCTCCGGACCGCTTGCGCGACCGACTCGACGGTGTCCTCCGATGCGGCGGGCGGCGAGGCCGGGTGCGCTATCGCCGCAGGCTGCGCACCGTCGGCCCATGCCACGTCGGCCGGGACGATGAGCGTGGCCACCTGGCCGGGCGGGCCGGTGGCGGCGATGATCGCGTCGACCGTGTCGCCGGCGAGCTGATCGGGGCTGGTCGAGGTCCGCACCCACGGCGAGACGTTGCGCGCGATCGTCTCGATGTCGGACTGCAGCGGCGCGTCGTAGGGCACGTGATACGTCGCGTGGTCGCCGACGATATTGACCACCGGGACCCGCCCGCGCCGGGCGTTGTGGAGGTTCGCGACGCCGTTGGCCAGACCTGGCCCGAGGTGCAGGAGGGTGGCGGCCGGTCCGTCCGCCATCCGGGCGTAGCCATCAGCTGCTCCGGTCGCCGCTCCCTCGAACAGCGTGAGAATCGCCCGCATCCGCGGCTCGGAGTCGAGCGCCGCGACGAACTGGATCTCGGACGTGCCCGGATTGGTGAAGCACGTGTCGATGCTCGCTTCCAGGAGCGTTCGGATGAGGATTTGCGCACCGTTGGGGTTCATATGTGGACCGGTCTCGTGATCTTGCAGGGCGGCGCATTATGTCGTGATCCGGGGTCGCGCAGCCGATCCGGCCCCCGCGGAAGTGACGGTGGGGGCCGCGCGTTCATTGGAACGAGAAGCCCTGACTCGAGAACGCCGCCAAGGAGACCGATGCCCAACGCCAGTATGGGACTGATGCCCGACCGGGAGGATGCGCAGACGCGGCCGGCAGACCCGTTCGTGGACGCCGGGACCGACGCATCCCACGCACTGCGCCCCGAGCGAGAGGTCCTGCACCACCCGCCGCGTTCGGCCCACGAGCGCCGGATGCAGCTGCTACCGGCGCTGCGCCTGTTCTGCAGCCGCGTGGCCAACTATCTGACCAACAACGTCGTCGCCTACGTGCCCAGCTTCGCGCTGCGGCATCGCTGGTACCGGAGCGTGATGGGGATCGAGATCGGCGAGGGGGCCGGGGTCAGCATGCGCACCTACCTGTGGACCTACGGGCCTCGTCAGGTCCGGCGGTCAGGTGCGTCGATCGGACGCAACACGCGGATCTCGCACGGGTGCACCATCGATCTGCGCAGCGGTCTGGCGATTGGCAACAACGTCAGCGTCTCGCCGGAGGTCATGATCCTGGCTGGCAGCCACGACGTCCACGCTCCGCGCTTCAACGACGTCGCCGGGTTCGTGACTATCGAGGATCACGTCTGGATCGGCGCTCGCGCGATGGTGCTGCCTGGGGTCACCCTCGGCCGCGGTGCTGTCGTGGCCGCCGGCGCGGTGGTCACGAAGAATGTGGCGCCGCTGACCATCGTCGCGGGGGTGCCGGCCAAGCCGGTGGGCGTGCGGGATCCCGCCGCGACTGCCTATGAACTCGATGGCCCGCTCCCGCTGTTCGAGTGACAGTGGCGATCTGGCCGAGGGGTGAAGCGATGAGAAACGAGACTTCCTACTGGCGTCCATACGCGGACATGGGCTCGGTGCGTCACTCCGAGCTCGTCTTGGAGCGCGGTGAGGACGTCTGGGTGTGGGACACCGACGGCAACCGCTATCTGGACGCGACCGGCGGCCTCTGGTACTCAAACGTGGGGCATGGCCGGCCGGAGATCCGCGCCGCGGTCTCGGCTCAGATGGAGCGGCTGGAAGCATGTTCGGCGTTCTTCGACCTGGCCAATCCACCGGTGCTGGAGCTTGCCGACGCGTTGGTCGAGCGGGCGCCGATGCCGTCCAAGGTCTTCTTCGGCTCGGGCGGCAGTGACGGGATCGACACCGCGGCCAAGCTCGCCCGACGGTACTGGTGGGAGGTCGGCCAGCCCGATCGCACCGTGCTGATCAGCCGCACCGCCGCCTACCACGGGACCCACGGATTCGGCACTGCGCTCGGTGGCATCCCCAGCAACCGCCAGGGCATGGGGCCACTCGCGGAGACGGTCCAGGTGCGCCACGACTCGCTGCAGGAGATGGAGGACGCGTTCACCCAGGTCGGCGCGGAGCGCGTGGCGGCCGTCTTCCTCGAGCCCGTGATCGGCGCCGGCGGCGTGCATCCTCCCGCCCCCGGGTACATCGAGGGCGTTGCCGAGCTGTGTGACCGCACCGGCGCGCTGTTGGTCATCGATGCCGTCATCTGCGCCTTCGGTCGCCTGGGTACCTGGTTTGGAATAGAGCGATGGAACGTCGAGCCCTCGATGATCGTCTTTGCCAAGGGCGTCACCAGCGGGTACCTGCCGCTCGGTGGGGTGATCATCTCCGAGCGGATCGCCGAGCCGTTCTGGCGTGAGCCGGGCGGTCCGATCTTCCGGCACGGGTGCACTTACGCGGGCCACGCGACGTGCTGTGCGGCGGCGCTGGCCAACCTTGCGCTGCTCGAGCGCGACGGCTTGCTGGAGCGCGGGCGCGAGCAGGAGCAGGCGCTGTTTGACGCGCTCGCCCCGCTGGCCGCCGACGAGCTGGTGGCCGAGGTGAGAGGCGGTCTGGGGACGATGGCGGCGATCGAGCTGGCCCCCGAGGTCTGTGAGCGTCAGCCCCGCGCTGCGGGAGCACTGGCGCTCGGTGCGCGGGCGGCCGGGATCTTCGTCCGGCCCGGCGGCACCTCGATCGCGGTCTCGCCTCCGCTCACCGCGGGTCCCGAGCACTTCGAGATGATCGCCGCCGGCATCGAGTCCGGACTCGGCGTGCTGCGCGAGAGCGTGGCAGTCGCGGCTTAGCCGCGCGTCTGCGCGCGGCGAACCCTCACCGCGTAGCTGAGACCTGAGGCCAGGAACAGGGCCGCGGAGATGAGCAGCCAGTTTCGCAGGTAGCCGGTCGGGTGGTGACCGCTCACGATCAGATAGCCGTGGTCGGCCCGGCCGGAGATGAGAGGCGCGTAGATCAACAACAGCAGCCCGGAGATCAGCGCGGGTGCACGTAGATGATTGATCGCCGGGACCTTTGACGGGCTGCGTCGCGGCAGTCTCGTGAGCACGGATCGTGCCAGCCGGTCCAGTGCCGAGTACGCCGGCAGCAGGACCAGGTCGTGTGCGATCACGAGTCCGATGTAGAGCGCGATCAGCTTGGCGAGGTTGTCGCCGCCAGCGATCCTGTCGATGGCAAAGGCCGCGATGGAGAGCACGACGAGATGAGCGGCCAGGTGCCACGGGCTTGCGCCGTAGCGCCGTCGCAGGCGCGCGATGAGTGACGCGGCGCTCACGTCCACTCGAATCTGAGCTCACGCACCCACTTGGTGTTGTAGAGACCGGGCGCGCCGGAGAGGATGACCCGCGCGGGGTATCCGTGATCGGGGGAGAGGTCCTCGCCGTTGACGCGCAGCGCCAGCAGCGCCCGGGGATCGCTCCATTGCTCGTGGCTGATGCTCGCGTGGGCGTTCGGACCGCCGGCCTGGATCGATGCGGCGTGCAGCAGCGCATCGGCGGGCACGCCGGCCAGCCTGGCCAGATCCCGCAGTCGCACCCCGGTCCAGTGCTGGGTCGTCGACCACCCCTCGGTGCAGCTGATCGTCAGCGTCTCCGAGCCCTGGTCCATCGCCAGCAGCTGATCGCGGCTGAGCGCCACCGTTCTGGCACCGATCACCGTCATCCGCCAACCGGGGGTGGTGATCGCCGCGTCGACGCCGGCGGCCGCCGCCGTGTGGTTGACCGCGAACGCATTGGCGCCCGTTCCGTACGATCGGCCGCGGGGTGCCAGTAGCGCGAGTCGGCGAAACGGCCCGCCGATCGACTCGCCCGCCTGCACCACGAAGATCGTCACCGAGGCTCCACCGACCATCGCCAGCAACCCGCGACGGCTGAGTGTCGGCGGCGCTGGGTCGACGGGTGCGAGCGCCCCGGCGGTGGGTGGCTCGGGCACGGTGTCCTGCAGCGATGCGCGCAGCGGGGCGAGCACGCCACGCTCCCGATACGCGCGGCGCACGGTCGGCAGCTTGAGGCAGGTGTGCAACACGAACATCGTCCCGAACACCCACGCCCCGTAGTAGTGCACGAGGTAGAAGTTGACGTTCAGCGGCGAGTAGTACTGCACGTCGAGGGTGCCGGTGACGATCTCGAGCAACAGGCTTCCCACGAGCAGCAGCAGCGACGCCCGTTCAATCAGAGCGGCCGGGCTGCGCACCGGGGGCCAGGTGAACAGCTTCGGGATCACCGACCAGAGCTTCGCCAGGACCAGCGGGATGGCGATCAGCCCGAGCGTCACGTGCGTCCCCTGGGTCACGGCGTAGTCCCACGACGGCCACGACTGCCGCAGCTGGATGAGTACCGGGAGGTCGGAGGAGGGATTGACCCTCGCGTTGCCCGCGAGCTCGGGCCGATAGGCCCAATGCGAGATGAACCCGGTGAGGGCGACGATCGACATCGTCGGCAGCAGCAGCGTTCCGAGGAACGAGGTCAACCAGGGTCCGCGTAGCGGACTTCTCCAGAAGCCGGGGCGAAACGGACCCGGGCCAGGTGCCATAACCAGCAAACGCCGGCCGGTGTCCTCTCCTTGCGCGGGCCCTCGGCGAGTGCTTCATCGCCGTCGCCGACAGAGATCTCGATTCGCGCAAAAGATCTCCGGGGTGTTCCCCGTTCAGTACGTAGCAACGGCAAGAAACCGGGGGCTCCCCTACGTGCTACGAATCGCAATCGTTGGAATAGGACCGTGGGGCATCTGCGCGCTGGAGCGCGTGGTCACCACTGCTCGCAAGGAGCTCCGGCCTGGAGCTGACGTCGCCGTCCACGTGATCGAGCCCGGAACTCCGGGCTCCGGGGTCTACGACGTCAATCAGCCCGACTACCTGCTGCTCAACAACGCCTGCGGGGAGCTTTCGCTCTACCCGTTCGCGGCCGACGCCGATCAGCCGTGCTACGGCGTCGGGCTCTACGACTGGGCGGTCTCCAGCGGCTACCGGTGGGTGGGCGACCGGTGTGTGATCGACGCCGGTGGCGCGCCGATCGAGGCTCACCACTTCCTCCCGCGCCGGTTGATGGGGGAGTACCTGCAATGGTTCTACCGGGCGCTGGTCGCCGGGGCGCCTCCCGGCGTTCACATCGTTCACCACCCGACCGCCGCCATCGACCTGGTCGCCCGGCGCGATGGCAGCGAAGAGGTGCATCTGGCCAACGGCGGAACGATCGTCGTCGACAACGTGATCGTCACCTCCGGCCACACGGCCAACCAGCAGGCCGGCGATCGTGACCGCAGCCGCGTGCTCGAGCCGTATCCCGTCGGGTCCTACGCGAACACGATCCCGACCGAGTCGACGGTCGCCGTCGCCGGGATGGGGCTGGTGGCGATCGACGTGGTGACCGCCCTGACCGTCGGCAGAGGCGGCACGTTCGTCGATCAGGGCACAGGCCTGCGCTACCGGCCCAGCGGCCGCGAGCCCAAGCTGCAGCTGTTCTGCCGCAGCGGCCTGCCGTTCACGGCCAAGTCGGTGACCGGCCGAGATCGCAGTGACGTCTACAAACCCCTGATCTGCACCGATGAAGCCCTGGACCGCCTGAGCGGACGCTGGCACGGTCGGCGCCGGCCCGTGGACGTGCGGGGAGAGCTGCTGCCGCTGTTGTACGCGGAGATGAACGCCCGCTACTACGCCCAGATGGCCTTCCAGGAGGCCGGCACCGCTTCCGCGGGCGCCGCGGTTCGTGAGCGCCTCGCCGCGGCCTGGGGCGCGGACCGCTTCGACGAGGAGCTGTCACGTCTGGCGGCACGCCACGGCAGCTTCGATGCCGAGGCGCTGTTCCTCGGTCGCCAGCCGAGGTACGAGTCTGGAGAGGACTACCAGCAGTTCGTCTATCAGTCGCTCGCCGATGACCTGCGCGAGGCCGAGGTGCCCAACGGCGCCAGCCCGGTGAAGTCAGCCGCCGACGTCTTCCGGATCTTCCGGGACCGGATGCGATCGGTGGTCGAGCAGGGCGGCCTGTCGCTCGACTCCTACCTGGACTTCAACGCCGACCTCTGCAGCCGGATCCACCGCCTCGTCGCCGGTCCGCCCGCGTTGCGCACGCGGCAGATGCTCGCGCTGATGGACGCCGGCGTGGTCCAGATGCCATACGGACCCGCTCCCGCCCGCGGTGCGGCGCCGACCGCTCCCGGACAGCCGGCCTCGCGGAGCCGCATCTCCTCGACCGCGCTCGCGCAGCCGCACTTCGGGGACGTGGACATCGTCGTCCGCGGCCACCTGGAGGACCCCCGGATCGCCGGCTCGGCCTCGCCGCTGCTCACCCAGCTCTACGATCGCGGCCGGGTCAGCCAGTTCCGCTACGGCGAGGTCACCGTCGGCAGCGTCGACCTGACCACCGAGTCCCATCCGATCGACATCGAGGGCCGTGAGCAGACCAGCATCTCGATGTTCGGCGTGATGACCGAGGGCGTGCGCCACTTCACCCATTACATCCCCTCACCCCGCAGCCGGATGCGCGCCTTCGAGGACCTCGGTGCCTGTGTGGAGGAGATCCTGGCGGGCGTCTGCGTGGGCGAGCGCGTCGCGGCCTGACCCACGCCCGCCCGCCGGGTGGCCTGTTGTCGTTGGTCGTCCGTCGGCCCGCCATGCTGATCAGCAATGAGGTGGGCGACTTCGTCTGCCCACCACTCGGGCGGGTGTCCTCGGGGGCGCAGGTGGGCATCAAACGACAGCCCTGCTTGCGTTTGATGCCCCGCTGGCTACGGGGGCGGAAGGTTTCGCGCACTCACCGCAGCCTCCGAGGCCGTGTGGGTGATCCCGTGCGCCTCACGGAGAAAATCACCCAACCTGACGCGCAGCCTGTCGCGCCTGGGTGAAAGTTGCCGCCCCGGACAGTCGCATCTGGCGCGAGGGGTGCACACGGAGTGGGCTCGACCTCACTGCCACACCGCGAACGCCACGTACAACCGCAGCCGACCGCACCGCCAACGCGGCGAAGCGCCGTCGCCACTCAACCGGCAGCGGCAGCGGCGAGCGCCTGGTCGAGATCCTCGATCAGGTCGTCGGGATGCTCGAGGCCCACCGACAGGCGCACCATGTCGGGGGTGATGCCGGCCTGGCTGAGCTCTTCGGGACGGAGCTGGCGGTGGGTGGTCGACGCCGGGTGGGTGATCAGCGACTTCGCGTCGCCCATGTTGAGCAGGCGCTTGAAGAGCTTGACCTCGTTGAACACCGAGATGGCGGCCTCGTAGCCGCCCTTCACGGTGAAGGTCAGGATCGATGGAACCCGGTCACCGAGGTAGCGCTGCGCCAGGGAGTAGTAAGGGTTGTCCGGCAGTCCCAGGAAGCTCACCGAGCGTACGCGGGGATCTGCGGTGAGATAGCCGGCCACCGCGCGCGCATTGGCCTCGTGGCGCGGGAGGCGGACGGGAAGGGTCTCCAGTCCCTGCAGGTGCAGGAATGCGTTGAACGGTGACAGGGTCGCGCCGGTGTTGCGCAAACCGACGGTGCGACACCGTGTGATATACGCCGCGTGCGGGAAGTCACTGGCATAGCGGACGCCGTGGAATGACGGCTCGGGCTCGGTGAGACAGCCGAATCGCGTCGCCCAGTCAGACCAGGGGAAGGAGCCGCCGTCGATGATGATGCCGCCGAGCGTCGTCCCGTGACCGCCGATGAACTTGGTCAGAGAGTGGATGACGACGTCGGCCCCGTGGGCCAGCGGCTTGAGCAGGAGCGGCGTCGCCACCGTGTTGTCGGCGATCACGGGCACGCCTTGATCGTGGGCGACCTTCGCCACGGCCGTCAGGTCGATGACGTTGCCGGCGGGATTGCCCACGGTCTCGCAGAAGACGGCCTTGGTCTGGTCGTCGATCAGAGCGCCGATCGACTCGGGCCGCTCGTCAGGCGCGAAGCGCACCTCGATGCCGAGCCGCGGCAGCACATGCGCGAAGTAGGTGTAGGTGGCACCGTAGAGCTGCGGCACCGAGACGAAATTGTCGCCGGTGCCGACCAGGTTGAGGACCGACATGCTGACGGCGGCCGAGCCCGAGCTGACTGCCAGCGCCCCGGCCCCCCCCTCCAGTGCGTTGATCCGCTTCTCGAGGACATCGACCGTCGGGTTGTTGATCCGGTTGTAATGGAAGCCGGGAGTCTCCAGGTCCATGATGGCGCCGGCGTGCTCGGCGTCCTGGAACTCGTGGGCGACGGTCTGGTAGATGGGGACGGCGACGGCGCGGGTGGAGTCCGGCTCGTAGGCCCCGTGGATGACCAGCGTCTCGTCGCGCACGCGGCGCTCAGACTACAGCGTGCGAGCCGGCGCGCGCGTACCGGATCCAGTTGGTGTACAGCGCCGTTGACGACCCCGCCCAGGTGTTCTGCACCCCCGCGGCCACCTCGGCATACGGGAACTCGGCCCACAGGTCTCGTGGATCCCGTCCCCCGCGCGCCGCGTGCGTGGCGAACCGCTCCAGTCGGTGTACTGCCAGGGGTGACAGGTACCCCTCGGGAAGGCATGGGTAGGGCAGCGTCCCGCGACCGAACAGGAAGCGGCGAACGTCGCGCCGGTACTCGCGCAGCAGGCTGAGCGTGCTGTACTCGGGATGGCCCTGACACAGGACGAACAGCGAGTCTCCGCATTCGCGCGCGGCCACGGCCCAGCCCGCCGGGCAGTCCGCGCCGCCGACGACGATGCGATATCCGGCGTCGACGAGAACGTCCTCGGGGACCTCGTTGACGCGGGAGTGCGGCATCGCCACCTCATGCGCCAGGCCGACCGCCAGCGGATCGTCGGGTTCGGTCACCGTCCCGCTGAACACGCCGCTGCACTTACTCGGTCGCTGGACGCGCTCGATCCCGTCGAACAGCAGGATGCTGGCGTGCGAGGCGAGGCAGGACAGCAGCACCGTGGGGACCGCTGCGGCTGCCCATTCCAACAGGTGAGCCAGGTAGGGCCAATAGGGCTCGTACACCATCTCGAGCTGCGTCGGCTCGGTGCCGGTCACGATCAGAGCGTCGGGCGGATTGGCCCACAGCTCGTCGAGCCCGTGGTAGCGGGAGGCGATCACCGAAGCCAGCTCACTTGACCTCGGGATGTCGGTGATCGTGTACAGCTCGAGCTCGACCCCGCCGCCCTCGGCCGTCGAAGTCACGCGGCGGAACTGTTCCTCTGTGTCAACAAACGCCGAGTCCGGCATGTTGTTGACCAGTGCGACGCTGACCGGTCGGTCCTCGCTGCACGGTGCGACGTCTGTCAGTGCCATCTATTACTCCAACGGGTTGGCGGCGCGATTTCTTCTGCGCGCCCCAGTCAAAGAGCCGAGCTGACGCTCGGCTCTCCGGACGGGCGGCGCCGGCCCGTCTACGCCGAGAGCGCGCTCGCCCGGGTCAGCGGCGCGGCGTCGAGCTTGCGCAACTCCCGCTGCAGGGTCCGGCGTCCGCGATGGTGCAGGCCGTGCACCGAGCTCTCGGTACGGCCGGTGCGCTTGGCGATCTCGCCCGGCTTGTAGCCCATGACGTGACGCATGACCACGACCTCGCGCTGGTCGTGGGGGAGACTGGCCAACGCAGCGCGGACGGCGCCGCGCTGGTCAAGGTCCGCCACCGAGCCGGTGTCCGGATCGAGTACCGACTCGACCGGCGTCAGGCGGTTGGCGCGCAGATGGTCGATCGCCAGGTTGCGCGACAGCCGGAGCAGCCATGCCATGAAGGGGACGCCCCGCTCGTCGTACTTGCCGATCGCGGTGATCAGCTTGGCGAACACGTGCTGGGTGACGTCCTCGGCCTCGTGGTCGTCGCCCACGATCGAACGGACGAACCCGTAGACGTTGTGCGCGTAGGTCACGTACAGGAAACGGACTGCGTCACGATCGCCCTCCTTCGCCCGGGCGACGGCCAGGCGCGTGAGGCGCTGGGTTTCCGGCGAGTCGTCGATAGCGGTGCGGGTCCGAAAACCGATGGTCTCGGCGCCCCCGGTCAGAGATTCGATGATCACTTCTGCCCCTTCTCTGAGTGCCGATGCCCCAGCCTGTGTGCGGCGGCAGTCCCCGGGCATCGCGATGCACGATGTGTGGTGGGCCCTTGGCCCAACCTCGCAAGAGCTTCGCTGCTGCTTGCGTTGGTCGAAGGGGAGTGTCTGTCCGCCCAGTGCCGGGGTCAATGACCGCATCGACCCATTCCCGCGTTCAAGAGATGAACGCCTGCTCGCGGACGCGCGGCGCGTGGAAGAAACGGCTGTCCTGACTCGTTCATCGGTGAGGTTTCCACCGAACGGGATCGAGATCGACGATGGGCACGCGAGCAGAACTGGATGCGAGGCGACTCGCGACCGAGGGCCGGGGGAACGTGGCGGCCGGCGCCGCCGTGGTCGCCGCGGTCATCTCGCTCCTGCTGCTGCCGCTGCTCTCCCGGGCACCGACGGTGAACGCCCCGACCCTCGCGGCCACGGTCGAGACCGCGTTGTCGTGCTGCGCGCTCGCCGCCGCCTGGCTCTGGCACGCACGGTTCGCCGACTCGCAGCGAGTCCGCGATCTGCTGGCGATGGCCGCGGTCGGAGCGCTCGGGTTGGCGGACCTGTGCGATCGGGCCCTGCCCACCGTGATCGGCCGCCACTCCGGTGCGTCGGCCGTCTCGGCGCAGCTCGGCGGTCAGCTGATCATCGCCGGCCTGCTCACCGCCGCGGCGTTCACTCCCGGCACCCGGCTCGTCATTGGCCCCCGCCGGCTGGTCGCGGGGACGGTCACCGCGTCGGTCGCTGCGGTCATCCTCGCCACCCTGACCGGTCTCGTGGCCGGCCCCGCCCTGCTCGGTCGCGCCGGCGGCGCGCTGCCCAGCCTGCACGGTCATCCGGCCGCCTACGCCCTGTCCATCATCGCGATCGCCTTGCTCGGCTCGTCGGCGGTCCGCCTCTCATCGCGCGACGGACGTGGCGTGCCCGACTCTTCGACCGGCGTCATGGCGGTCGCGTCGGTCCTGCTGGCGGCCGCCGGTCTCTATCAACTCGTCGAGGGCTCCACCGCGGTCGGCTCCATCGCGCCGATGCAGCTTCCCAGCATGTGTGCCTTCGTGCTCGTGCTCCTGGCCGCGACGCGGCACGAGCCGCAGGCGCGCGCTCGGGTGGCACAGGCGGCGGCGCTGGCTGAGCGCCGCCGGGTTGCGCGTGACCTGCACGACGGCCTGGCCCAGGATCTGGCGTTCATCGCCGCTCATGGCCCGGCGCTGTCAGCAGAGCTGGGCGTCGACCATCCGCTCGTCATCGCCGCCCAGCGGGCGCTCGCCATCTCACGCAGCACGATCAGCGAGCTGTGCGACCCGGCGGAGGTGAGTGCGGGGCAGGCGCTGGAGGCGGTCGCGCAGGAGCTGAGAGAGCACTTCGACGTTGCGATCGCCGTCGACGTCAACCGAGATCTCGAGATCGACCCCGCGTCCCGCGAGCACGTCGCGCGCATCGCCCGGGAGGCGATCGCCAACGCCGTCCGGCATGGGGGAGCACGCAACGTCGCGGTATCGCTCACCCCGCTGGAGCGGGCGATGGTGCTCCGGGTGGTCGACGACGGCTGCGGGGTGGGCGACGCGGCGAACGGCACGGCGAGCCTCGAGGGGTTCGGGCTGGGCAGCATGCGGGAGCGCGCCGCGGCGCTCGGCGGCTATCTGACCGTGCACCAGCCCCGTCATGGTGGCACCGAGCTTGAGGTGGTGTTCCGGTGAGCGCTCGGCCGACGTTGATGATCGTCGACAACGAGGCCACGCGTGCCGGGATCCGCCTCGCTCTGGCCGATGAGGCGATCGTGTGCGCAGAGGCAGCGGACTGTGAGACGGCGATCCGCGCCGCGATGCGCACCCAGCCGGACCTGTGCCTGGTCGGCTCGCAGATCGCGGGGGGCGGCGTCGCCGCCGTTCGCGGCATCTGCCGCGCCGCGCCGCGGTGTGCGGTGGTCGTGCTCGCGCCCGACCACGACGTCGATGAGCTGATCGATGCTGTGCGGGCAGGTGCCGTCGGCTACGTGCCCGGCACCAGCGTGGCCGACCGCCTCCAGCGAATCGTGCGCGCCGTCGTGGCCAATGAGGCGGTCGTTCCGCGGTCGATGGTGCTCGAACTGCTGCTGGAAATGCGCAACGTCGGATCTGCCGGAGGCCTGTCCAGCCGCGAGTCCCAGGTGCTCGGAATGCTCCGGCGCGGCCACTCGACGGCCCAGATCGCCGAACGGATCGAGATCGCCCCGGTGACCGTCCGGCGGCATATCTCAGAGCTCGTCCACAAGCTCGGTGTGGCCGATCGCGCCGAGCTCATCGGGACCGCCGGCCCCGGTCAGCTCAGTCCGCGTCGCACCGCGTAGACCGCCGCCTGGACCCGGCTCGGCTGGCCGAGCTTCGCCAGGACCCTCGAGACATGGTTCTTGGCGGTCCGGGGGCTGATCTGAAGCGCCTCGGCGATCTCAGCGTTCTCCAGCCCTCGGACGATCAACCGCAGCACGTCGATCTCGCGGGGCGACAGGTCGTCGATCAGGCTGGGTTCCGGCTCGTCGTCGGCAACCTGTTGCACCCTGCCGAGGACGACCTCCGCGGCCCGCGGCGAGAGCCAGGCGGCGCCCTGCGCAGCGGCGCGAATGGCCAGGACGACCGCTTCGATCGGGGTGTCCTTGGCCAGGAAGCCGCAGGCGCCGGCGGCGAGGACCGCGGCGACGTCACGGTCGTCGGCGACGACGGTGATGGCGACGATCCGGATCGACGGCTGGCGGTCGAGGATCAGCCGGGTGGCCTCCGGGCCGTCGATGTCGGGCATCTGGACGTCCATGAGGATGACGTCGGGGTGCAGCTCGGCGGCGAGCCGGACGCCCATCCGGCCCCCCGACGCCTGAGCCACCACCTCGATATCCGGCCGTGCGCTGAGCAGCGAGGCCAGCCCGGCGCGGAACAGATCGTGGTCATCGACGACGAGCACGCGGATGGTCCCGGCGGGCCGCGGCTCCTCTGGCACGATCGATCAGCTGAACGTCAGCCGCGACTGGCGCCCGAGTCTCAGATGAACGCCCCGGGGCAGCTGGAAGCTGCGCTCCACCCGGGCCCCCTCGCCGATGATGCTGGCGGTGATCCGGTGGCCGGGGTGACGGATCTCGGCGTCGGCGAGCACGATCGTGTCGTCGACCTCGGCGCCGGTGAGCTTCGCGCGTGGGCCGATCGCAGTGAACGGCCCGACGTAGCAGTCCTCCAGAACCGCCTGGTCGCCGATCGCGACCGGGCCATGGATCACGCAGCCGGAGGCAATCACGCCTCGGCCGACGCTGATCCGCCCGCGCAGCTCGTTGCTCGTCGCAAACTCCTCGGCGACCGGGCTGTCGCGCAGCTCGTCCAGGACACGCCGATTACCGGCGAGCAGCGCCATGGTCGAGTTCTCATAGGACCACCCGCCGCTTCCCTCGCACACCGCGAGCCGTAGATCACCCCGCAGCAGCACGCCGGTGAGGTCGAGGTCCTCGCTCTCGGGCTCGAGCAGCTGAGCGATGGCCGCGTGGGTGCGCGGGCCGAGCATCAGCGGCGACCAGCTCAGCCGGTTCTGGCCCGGATCGGGCCGTCCGTCGCCCCCATCGGTTGCGCTGAGGACGAGGTCGACGTCCCCGGCGCGGTAGCGCTCGTACATTGTGGCCAGCAGGCCCGGACACAGGCCGTCGCCGGGCTGCAGCACGATCGGCTCACCTCCGAGCGCCGCTTCGAGCTCGGCGAGCACCTTTCTGCCCGGCGCTGTCTGGGGGGCCTCGACGATCTCGACCGAGATGCCGCTCCCATCTCCGGAGGCGAGCGCCCGCTCCAGCTCCGCGGCCTCATCGCGGGTGGCGACCACACGCGCCCGGCTCAACCCACCGGCGGCGAGGTCGCCGATGACCCGGGAGATGAGCGGGACGTTGCCGATGGGCAACGTGTATCGCGACGGGCTGATCCCGTCGGCGACGTCATCGGTCGTGCGGTAGGTCGCGTCGACGATGCCGAGGCTCATCTGCTCACTCCGCGGAGGGTACTGGTTCGGGCCCGGCCAACACGCGCGCGAGAGCCTTCCGCGTTGAAGGGATCCCGAGTTTCGCATATACGTTGCGTAGGTGGAATTCGACCGTCTTGGGAGTGACGAACAGCGTCTCGGCGATCTGTCTCGTCGTCATCCCGTGGGCGGCCAGCCCGGCGACCCTGCCCTCGCTCGGGGTCAGCGCGTCGAGTAGCTCGCGCCCGACGCCGGCCGGCCTGTCGGCGAGCGGCGCGGCCCGGACCCGCTGCCCAGGCGTCAGAGAGGCCCGCACGGCCGTCCGGACGATCGGCTGAGCGAACGTCGGCTGGGGATCGGCGAGCAGGATGTCGGCGTTCACGAGCGCGTCAAACGCCTCGAGCGCGGCGTCGGTCGAGAGGCCGGTGCTCGCGGCCGCCTGCTCGAGGTCAAGTGGCCGGTCGGTGGTGGCCACGACCCGCGCCAGGGCGCGCGCCGCCGCCGGCAGACGGGAGAGTCGCTCTGCGGTCAGGGCGGCGATCCGATCAGGTACTCCCGCGCCGACTCGATCGGCGTCAGCATCGGATCCCGTCAGTCCATGGTCGGCAAGGCCTCCGACCAAAGCGTGGATCAAACTCGGGTTTCCGGAGCACGCCGCCACGCACGCTACGGCGAACCGGGGCGAGGCGTCCGGTAGGAGTGAGGTGACCATCTCAGCTCCCACCCGCGCGCCCAACGGCTCCGGGATGACCACCCGCGCCATGCTCGCGATCGCCGCCGTCGCGGCGGGCGCGTCCGGTTCGACATCGCTCCGGCAGCCCGCGATGATCGTGATTGGAGAGGAGTCGAGCCTGTTGGCGGCATAGGCAAGGAGACCGAGCGTCGGGCCGTCAACGTCGTGCAGGTCATCCACGATGATGGCGAGCCCGCGCGGCTGCTGCATCGCCGACGCCGGCGGTTCGCCCGGCGCGTGCGGCGGCGGTACGGCGAGTCGCCGGGCGAGGGCCCACATCCCACGCGTGACGACGTAGCCACCATCGTCGAGGGCGCGGGGCGGTTCGAGTCCATCCAGCAGCTGGACGGCCGCCCGCGCCGGGCCGTCGGCCAACTCGGCCCGCAGCCCCGGTGATGCCACGGCTCGCCACAACGGCTCGAAGAGCTCGATGGCGACCGAGAAGGCAAGCGACCGTTCGGCCGGTCGTCCGGCGGCTGCCGCGACTCGCATTCCACGGTCTCGAGCCAGAGTCGCCGCCCGTGAGAGCCGGCGGGAGATCCCTCGCCCCGGGGGTCCGGACAGAAGCACCGTCCGACCACTGCCGGCCCGGCCCGACGACAACGCCTGTTCGATCTCGGAGTCGATGCCCTCGGGCATTCTAGGGCCTAGGATACCAGGGGGGTAGGGACGTCTCGCCAGCCCGGTGCGGCGACACAAAACCCATCTCCTACAGGGATTTCCTACTTCCTTATCCGTTCCGGCGGACGCAAACATCTTTAAAGTTCTGAACTAGGGGGGGGCCGAGTATAAGGATTGCGCAGTTTTATGTACCTTTTTTGAGCGTTCGTTCACCTCGTGAACGGGCAATGGCACGAAGCCTCGACGAAAAAAAAGGGGGTGTGGCACCGTCGATCTGCGCGTTTCGGCGCAGCGGCGTGTGTCGCGTCATGTCTTCAGAACGAGTGCAACGGAATGACTTCGTCTCTTCGAAGAACACGACAGCAGCCGGGTTTGTCGCTGGAGCATCAGCGCGGCTGAACGAGCACGACCCGCAGCTGGCAGGAGCGGTGCGGCGGGCGCAGGAGGGGGACCAGGCGGCGATCCGCTACCTGTATCTCGGCTTCAAGGACAACGTGTACGGCTACGTGCTCAGCATGGTCCGTGACCCACACGATGCCGAGGACGTCACCCAGCACGTCTTCATGAAGCTGATCTCCGTGATCCAAAAGTACGAGCCGCGCGAGGTGCCGTTCGCCTCGTGGTTGCTGCGGGTCGCGCGCAACGCCGCGCTCGATCACCTGCGCCAGCGCCGTCTCGTGCCCTGTGAGGAGGTCTACGCGCCGGGGGACGGCGGCGATGACGTCGGCCGGGAGCGGCGCTGGGGCCTGGAGCAGGCACTCGCGGAGCTTCCGTCCGAGCAGCGCAACGTCGTCGTGCTCCGTCACCTCGTCGGGCTCAGCCCGGGTGAGATCGCCGAGCGCATCGGCCGCAGCGAAGCGGCGGTCCATGGCCTGCACCACCGCGCTCGTCACGCGATCCGGCGTGAGCTCATCGACGCCGATTGTGCTCCGACGGTGCGCTCGCGCCGCTCCGAGCCGTCGCGGACCGGCGTCATGCTCCGCTGAGGCCCGTCAGGAGAGGGAGATCTCGACTCCCTCTCCGACGTGCAGGCGCATCGCGCGAGGGAGCCGGAAGTCACGGAAGATGTTGGCATCGCAGCCGATGGTGCTCCCCTCGATGCGGCCGCCCACATGCGACAGCCGAGCCCCCGGGCCGACGATCGAGCGCAGGATCTCGCAGTTCTCAATGACCGCCCCGGCCCCGACGGTCGTATAGGGGCCGATATAGGCGTCGGCGATCCGTGCCTGAGGTCCGATCAGCGACGGGCCGAGGATGACGCTCGAGCTCACCTCGGCGGTCGGGTGGATGACCACGCGCCCCTCGATTCGGTTGTCGTGCGCGGTGCCATGGTGGTGAACGCTGCGAGCCTGCCGGTCGAGGACGCTGCGATTGAGCTCGAGCACGCCGGAAGGGTCCGACGAGCACTCATACCAACCGTTGACCAACCCCGCGGCGACCGTGAGGCCCGCGGCGGCGAGATCATCTGCGAGCGTGATCAACTCGTGCTCGGGCTCCCCGTCGCTCAGGGCTGGGACGTGGTCCTGCCCGCGTGCCGTGCTGGTGGCCGCGGAGAGGAATCCACCCGGCCCGAAGACCGCGACCCCTGCAAGCGACAGGCAGCCGGCGGGGCTGCCGAGCGTGCTCACCCCCAACAGGCGCTCTGTCCGCGGCGACAACGGACCGCAACCCTCCTGCCCGTGGTGCAGGAGCAGCCGGACGTCCTCGCGCTGTTCGTGCGCACCCGCGACGAGGGGCCCGCACGACTGGCCGAGCATTCCGGTCGCCAGGTGCAGGATCGCGGGGTCATCGCCGACGAACGCGCTCGCGGCGATGACGGCCCCTTCCAGCCCGCCCGACCGGACAAGCTCGATGAAGCTGACGTCGAGCTCATGAGCGAGGTCGCCCGCGAGGCCCGCGCACAGCGCCTCGAGCTGGTCCTGGGCGGCGAGCACAGCAAGGGAAACGACCCCGGCCGCGGCGAGCTCTTCGAGGATGAGACCCGCCAGCGGACGGTTGGCCACGTGGCAGAGCCCGGAGCGCTCGCACGGGCACTCATCCGTGTCTGTGGCGGGTGCGTAGACCAGTCCTTTGATCGGCATTCGAGATACAACGTCCACGAAGCCGCGAAGCTCGCACGCTCGTCATCCTTTTTTCATCGCGGCTCGTGGCAGGATGAGGGCATGCACTCCCAGAATCGCCTGCTCCGATACGGCATTCCGAGCGCGACGGTGATCGTGGGCGTGCTGTTCGCAGCGTTCGAAACCAACAGTCTCGGCAACACGGTGTCGCTGGTGATGATCGGCGGCGGGCTCGTCTGGTTCATGACGATGCTCGGCCGGGAGATGGGCATGACGGCCAACACCGGTCGCGCGCCGCGGGTTCCAGACCTGCCGCCCGACCCCGACGAGCGCGCCTCGGACGAGCGCGAACCCTGAGGGCCGCTCGCCGTTGGACCGCGGTCGCGCGGCTACTCGCCCAATTCGCCGTCGTAATAGCCCGCGTTCTCCGCGGGCCGCCGCACGAGCATGTTGTCGGCCCTGCCCGGAACCCAGATCCCGATCTTGTCGCTGTCCGGGTACACCGCAACTGAGGGCTCACGGGCGTCGGAGAACATCACGAACCGCGCCGGCCGATCAGATCCCGCGGGCGTCGTCACCTTGTGGGCGCCCTCCGGACCGTTCGGGAAGCAGGCGAGCGCGCCGGTGGCAAGCCGCTCCTCGCCATCTGGCCCGCGCAGGTCAAGCTCGCCGTCGAGCAGCAGCAGCCACTCCTCGACGTACTCGTAGTGGTACGGGCACAGAGACTCACCCGCGGCCAGCACGAACGCGCGGACATTCAGCTCGCGTCCACCCGCTGCCCTTCCGACATTGCTGCCGTCGTGAAGAACCTCTGCGCCGCGATAGCCGGGCGGGTCCTCGTCGTCGAGCTCCCCCTCCCCGAATACGTTGGGTCGCACGGTCATGGAAGGAGTGTCGCGCGGGCCGCGGACGGACCCGGTAGGCTTGTGAATCAGGATTCACACCATCTCTGAGCACGAGGAAGAGGCGTCTTTTGGATCTCAACGACACCCCGGAGCAGGCGGAGTTCCGCGCGCGTGCGCGCGCGTGGCTGCAAGCACATCGCGACGAGGCGCCTGCACGCCATGGCTCCCACGAGGACACCGCCTACATCGACTCCCGTCGCGCCTGGCAGCGCCGGCTCGCCGAAGCCGGCCTGGCCGGAGTGACCTGGCCCGCGGAGTTCGGAGGCCAGGGCCTCGGCCCGATCGAGCAGGTGACCGCCAACCAGGAGATCTCTCGTGCCGGGGTGCCGGGGATCCTCGATGTGATCGGGGTCGGCATGCTCGGCCCCTGCCTGATCGCCCATGGGTCCGACGAGCAGAAGGTGCGCCACCTCGGGCCGCTGCTGCACGCCGACGAGGTCTGGTGCCAGCTCTTCTCCGAGCCGGCGGCCGGGTCTGACCTGGCGGGCATCCACACGCGCGCCCGTCAAGGGGAGGACGGCCGGTGGTCGCTCACCGGGCAGAAGGTGTGGACGACCAACGCCCAGTTCGCCTCCTACGGGCTGCTGCTGGCCCGCACCGACCCCGACGTGCCCAAGCACAAGGGGCTGACGATGTTCATCGTCCCGATGGATGCGCCGGGGGTCGGCGTCCGTCCGCTACGCCAGATCTCCGGCGAGGCGGAGTTCAACGAGGTGTTCCTCGATGAGGTCATGCTCGAGCCCGACTCGGTGGTCGGCGGCGTGGGCAACGGCTGGGGCACGGCGCTCACCGTGCTCATGTTCGAACGGCTGACGATCGGCTTCGGCTCGGAGGCGTTCGGCTCCCCGGCGTCGCTCGCCGCCCTGATCGCCGGCGACGCCGCGGCCTCGCGCGATCCGGAGGTCCGGCACCGACTCGGCCAGGTGATCACCGACTTCACCGCGGTGCGGTTCAACGGCTATCGCGCGCTCACGCTGCTGGCGCGCGGTCAGATCCCGGGCCCCGAGGCGGGTCTGGCGAAGGTGACGATGGTCAACGCGGCCATCACGGCGACCGATCTCGGAGCCGACGTCCTGGGGCCCGAGGGGCTCGCCGAGGACAGCGAGTGGGCGTACCTGATCTCGTTCCTGCCCGGCCTGAAGTCGGCCGGCGGCACCGAGGCGATCCTGCGCAACACGATCGGTGAGCGCGTGCTCGGGCTGCCGTCCGAACCTCGGCTCGACAAGGGTGTGCCGTTCAGCGAGCTGCGCTCGCGCGAAAAGGAAGAGGTCGCCTGATGCGCGGGCTCCGATCGACCCACACCGACGAGGAGGCCCGGCGATGAACCTCTCGCTCTCCGACGAGCAGATCCTGCTCCGCGAGGCCGCACAGACCGCGCTGTCACGTCATGGCACGATCGAGGCCGCGCGTGCCGCGCTGGAAGACCCCGCGGCGCTGCCCGACCTGTGGCCGACCGCCGTCGAGGCCGGCTGGACCGGGCTCCTCGTCGCCGAGGAGCGCGGCGGCGCCGAGCTCGACGCCTTCGACGCGATGCTGGTCGCCGAGGAGTGCGGCCGGGTGCTGGCCCCCGTTCCGCTGCTCGGTCTGCTGCCGGCCACGGCTGTCCTCGACCGCGCCGGCCATGCCTGCACCGAGCGGGTCGCCGCGGGCGATGCGCGCGCCGTGTACGTCCCCGCTCGACCGCCCTGCTCGGTGGAGCCGCGCTGGACGGTCGAGCCCGATCGCGGCATGACCCGGGCCGCCCTGCCTGCGGCCAGCATCTCCGGCCGCGAGGTGACGCTGCACGGTGCCGTCGCCTTCGTCCCGGACCTACGGGGCGCCGACCTGCTCGTGCTCGTCGCCGCCGGCGAGGACGGCGCGCCCGTGGCCGTGCTGCTCGACGCGACCGCCGACGGGGTCGCGATCGAGCAGGTCAACCGCTACGACGCCACCCGCCCGCTCGGCAATCTGCGGTGCAACGGAGCCCGCGGCGAGCTGCTCGACGTGGACGAGGAGGCGCTCGCCGACGCGTGGTACCTCGCGCACGCGCTGATCGGCGCCGAGTCGCTCGGCGCGGTGCAGACGTGCCTGGAGCGCAGCGTCGAGTACGCCAAGGAGCGGTTCACGTTCGGCCGCGCAATCGGGTCCTATCAATCGGTCAAGCACGAGCTCGTCGAGGTGCTGCGGCGAATGGAGAACGCTCGTGGCCTGGCGTACTACGCAGGGTGGGCCAGAGAGAGCGGTCCGGACGAGTTCCCGCTCGCCGCTTCGGCCTTCCGTTCGGCGGCGGGCGAGGCGCTCGACTTCGCCGCCCGGGCGATGATCAACGTCCACGGAGGCATCGGCGCCACGTGGGAGCACGATGCGCCGCTGTTCTTCCGCCGGGCCGAGCTCTCCCGCCGGCTGCTCGCGGGGACGCGTGACGCGACCGATCGGGTGGCTGAGCGCACCCTCGCCGCAGCGGCGGCCTGAGGGGCTCCGGCGATGGCCATCAGCGACGAGCGGGCACTCGATCCGATGCGAGCGGTCCTGAACCAGCCGCCTCCGCTGGAGGACGTCAATACGTTTGCGCTCGACCTCGCGCTCAGCGAGGGGCTCGAGCGCGAGGGTGGCGCCTGGGGACTGCGCGACGCACACGACGCGGGCGCGGTCGCGGGCAGCGCCGAGGCGCGCGCCCACGGCCGCCGAGCCGAGCGCAACGAGCCGCGGCTGCAGACCCACGACCGGTTCGGAAGCCGCGTCGATGAGGTCGAGCTCGACCCGTCGTGGCATTGGCTGCTTGGCGGCGCGGTGGCGCGCGGAATTCACTCGCTGCCTTGGCGGCCCGACGCCCGGAGTGGATCACACGCAGTCCGGGCAACGCTGTTCATGCTCTGGTCCGGGATCGATGCGGGCGTCATGTGCCCGGTCTCGATGACCTATGCCGCGGTGCCGGCGCTTCGCGATGGCGCGCCGGAGCTGGCGGCTCGCTGGGAGCCGGTGCTCTGTGCAACGGACTATGCCGCGGTCGGCCTGGCGGGCATGGCGATGACCGAGCGTCAGGGGGGGTCGGACGTGCGCGCCAACATCACCCGGGCCGAGCCCGACGGGGACGGCGGCTGGGTGCTGTACGGCCACAAGTGGTTCTGCTCCTATCCGCCGTGCCGCGTCTTCCTGGTACTGGCCCAGGGCGAGGACGGTCTGTCGTGCTTCCTGGTCGAGCGTGGGCCGGGGATGGAGTTCCAACGGCTCAAGGACAAGCTCGGGACCCGTTCGCTGCCGTCCTCAGAGGTCGAGTTCCGCGGCGCCCCGGCGTCGCTGGTCGGCGAGCCGGGCCGAGGGGTCGCGGCGATCATCCGCATGGTCAACCACACCCGCCTGGACTGCCTGCTCGGCTCCACCCAGGGCCTGCGCCGCGGCACCGTGGAGGCGATTCATCACGCCCTCCACCGGCGGGCGTTCGGCGCGCCGCTCGTCGAGCAGCCGGCGATGAGCAACGTGTTGGCCGATCTCGCGCTCGAGTCAGAGGCGGCGACGGTCGCCGCGCTGCGGGTCGCGCGCAGCTACGACGACGCCGGCGAGGAGCCGTTCCGGCGCCTGGCGACCGCGGTCATGAAGTACTGGGTCACCAAGCGCGCGCCCGCCCACGCCGCGGAGGCGCTGGAATGCCTCGGCGGCAACGGCTACGTCGAGGACTCCGGGATGCCGCTGCTGCTGCGTGACTCACCGCTCAACTCGATCTGGGAGGGATCCGGGAACGTCGCGGCGCTCGATGTGCTGCGCGCGATCGCACGGGAGCCGGACGGAGCCGCGGCGTTCGTCGCCGAGTGCGAGCAGGCGCAGGGGGCCGATCACCGGCTCGACGCCCACCTGCAGGCGCTCCGCGGGCGGTTGCAGGCGTTGCGCACCGCCGCCGACGAGGACGCCCAGTTCGCGGTCCGCGGCCTGGTCGAGCACCTCGCGCTCGCGCTGCAGGGCTCGCTGCTGGTGCGTCATGCGCCCGCGGCGATCGCCGACGGCTTCTGCGCCGCGCGGCTCCAGGGCCAATCCGGCCGTGTCTACGGCACGCTGCCGGCCGGCGTCGACGCGCGGGCGATCGTCGCGCGCGCCTACCCGGTATGAGTACGGCCGCGGCCGCCGGGACGCGTGAGCGGCTGCTCGACGCCGCGCGGGAGCTGATCGAGCAGGACGGCTACTCGGGCGCGTCCGTGCTCCAGGTCGCCGAGCGCGCGGGCGTGGCGGCCGGCACGCTCTACCGCCACTTCGAGTCGAAGGAGGAGTTGTTCGTCGAGGTCTTCCGCGCGGTCTGCACCCGCGAGGAGCGGGCGATGCTCGCCGCCGGCTCGGCGCTGGAGGCAGGCGGATCGTGCACGGCGATCGCGCGGTTGGAGGAGGTGCTGGCGACGTTCGCGCGGCGCGCGCTGCGGAACCCACGGCTTGCCTGGGCGCTGCTCGCCGAGCCCGTCGACCCGCGCGTCGACGCCGAGCGTCTCGCCTACCGGATGCGCTACACGACCTACGTCGCCGAGTCGCTGCGCCGCGCGATCGCCGATGGGGAGATCCCCGAACTCGACGTCGAGTTCACCGCCGCCGCAGTCGTCGGCGGATGCGGCGCGGCGCTCGTCGGCCCGCTGGCGCCGTCGAGCCGGACCCCCTCGCGCGAGGGCGTCGTCGCGTCGCTGCGCGCGTTCGTGCGCCGAGCGGTCGGCGCCCAGCCGGAGGACGCGGGCCGTGGCGGCTGAACCGGTGCGCGTGGAGCACGACGGGCCGGTGACGACGGTCATCCTCGACCGCCCACATCGGCGCAACGCGGTGGACGGGCCGACGGCCGCCGCGCTGGCCGACGCGTTCCGCGATTTCGAGGCCGACCCGGACGCGTCGGTCGCCGTGCTGTGGGGGGCGGGCGGCACGTTCTGCGCGGGAGCGGACCTGCACGCGATCGGCGGGCCCGACGGCAACCGGGTCGACGCCGACGGCGACGGCCCGATGGGGCCCACCCGGATGCGGCTCTCCAAGCCGGTGATCGCGGCGATCTGCGGTCACGCCGTGGCCGGCGGGCTCGAGCTCGCGCTCTGGTGCGACCTGCGGGTCGCGGAGCGCGAAGCGGTGCTCGGCGTCTTCTGCCGTCGGCTCGGTGTCCCGCTGATCGATGGCGGCACGGTGCGGCTGCCCCGGCTGATCGGACGCGGGCGGGCACTCGACCTGATCCTCACCGGTCGCCCGGTGGGAGCGGAAGAGGCTGAGCGGATCGGCCTCGTGGAGCGGGTCGTCCCGGTCGGGCAGGCGCTGGCCGCGGCCCGCGCCCTCGCGCATGAGCTCGCGGATCTGCCGCAGGCGTGCCTGCGCGAGGATCGGTTGTCGGCGCTCGAACAGGAGGGACTGTCCGAGCGCGAGGCTCTGGCGATCGAGCTCGCCCACGGTATGCGCTCGCTCGCTCACCCGCCGGCTGGCGTGGAGCGATTCCGGGCGGGCGCCGGCCGGCACGGATCGCCGGTTTAGAGCGGTCAGAGGGTGGACACATAACAGAAGATGACGCTCCGACATAAGGTCTCTTTAGGTGGCTTCGCCAACTTGGACCGCGGTGCCGGTGTCCCGTCAGCCCCTGATGTGTCCAGCCCGAGCGGACGCAACACTCACCTCCTCAAGGCACCTGAGTCGGGTGCCGACAGGTGAGTAAGGCCGCAGACCGGCCCGCCCGTCTCCACCCCGGATCCCCTTTCACATGAACCTCATCCTCGGCATCCTGCTGGCCCTCGCCTGCGCCCTCGCGACGAACGTCGGCTTCCTCTTCAAGCACCGCGGCGCCTGCCAGGTGCCCGCGGTCGACTACCTGCACCCGCTGCGCTCCGCGAGGGCGCTGTTCTCGTGCAAGACGTTCGCCTTCGGCTTCGCGATCGCCACGGGGGCCTGGGGATTCCACGTCGCCGCGATGTCGATGGCTCCGTTGACGATCGTGCAGTCGGTCCTTGCCGGGGGCGTCGTGCTGCTCGCGATCATGGCCGAGCGCACCTTCGGCCTCGACATGTCACGCCGCCAGTGGGCGGGGATCGTGCTCACCGCGATCGGCCTGCTGCTGCTCGGCTTCAGCCTGCCGACGATCCACGGGGCGCACTCTCGCTTCTCGCCGATCGGTCTCGGGCTGTTCGAGGGAACGTTCATCATCGTCGGCCTGGCGCTGATGTGGAGCAAGCAGCTCGGCATCGGCGGTCGCCATCACGGCTTCATGCTCGGCGCCTCCGCGGGCCTCATGTTCGCCGCCTCCGATGTCGCCATCAAGGCGGTGTCGGGCGAGATCGGTGCCCACGGACCGCTCGGCCTGTTCTCGCCGCCGCTCGCCATCGCCATGTTCTGCTCGGTCGCCGCCTTCTACGCCTCGGCCAAGGGCCTTCAGGACGGTGACGCCGTCCCGGTGATCGCGGTCACCGGCACCGGCGCAAACGTGGGAGGGATCATCGGCGGCATCATCGTCTTCGGCGATCCGCTCTCCGGCCACCCGCTGATGCTCGCCACCGAGGTCGCGGCCTTCACGCTGGTCCTCGTCGCCGCCTGGCTGACGCCCGCCCCGACGCGTGCCGCGTCGGCGGAGCCCACCATCGCGGTTCGCCAGCCCGCCGTCGCCTTCTAGAACCGCCCCACCGCCTCGTCACGGCGAATCGCCTGGTACGCGCGGCCCTCGCTTGAGCCGCCGCCGTGGCGCCGCTGTCAGACTGCGCGCATGCGCACCTCACCGCTGATCGGCGTCGCGGAGCTGTCCGCGGCCCTCGCCGGGGCGGACCCCACCCGGCGGCCGGCGGTGCTCGACGTGCGCTGGGACCTTCTGCGGGGTCCCCGCCCCGATCTGTACGAGGCCGCCCATATCCCCGGGGCGGCGTTCGTCGACCTCGACACCGCGCTCGCCGCTCCCGTCGGCGACGGGCGGCGCGGGCGCCACCCGCTGCCCGACTCCGAGACGTTCGTCGCGGCGATGCGCGCCGCGGGCGTCGACTCGGGCCGACCGGTCGTCGTCTACGACGACGCGGGCGCGACCATCGCCGCGCGCGCCTGGTGGCTGCTGCGCGACCACGGCCACGAGGACGTGGCGGTGCTCGACGGCGGCCTGCCGGCCTGGATCGGCGCGGGGCAGCCGACCGCGTCCGGCGCCGCCCCTGCGGGCGCCGCCGGGGACTTCACCGGCGCCCCCGGCGCCATGGCAACGCTCGACGCCGACCAGGCGGCCGCGCTCGCCGCTGACCCGGACGGAGTGCTGCTCGACGCGCGGCAGTCCGAGCGCTACCGGGGCGATAGCGAGCCGGTCGATCCGCGCGCCGGCCACATCCCCGGAGCGCTGCATCGCTCCACCCGCGACAACGTCGATGAGACCGGCGCGATGCTGGACTCCGGCACGCTGGCCCGCGCCTTCGGGGCCCTCGGCGCCACGCCGCAGACGCGCGTCGGCGCCTACTGCGGATCGGGCGTCACCGCAGCCCACGAGGTGCTGGCGCTCGAGCTCGCGGGCATCCCCGCGGCGCTCTACCCCGGTTCGTGGAGCGAGTGGTGCAATGACCCGGCACGGCCCATCCAGACCGGGGACCACACCGGCCCCGTCACCCGGTGATCGAATGGCCGACCGCTTCTATGTCGTCGAGGTCGAGGACCAGCGCCACGAGGGCCTCGCCGGCCACGGCGGGACCGCATACGTCTCGCCCGCCCAGCCCGGCGAGCAGGCCCTCGCTCTCGTCCGCATCCTGCTCGGACGCCGGTCGGAGTGCGGGATCGAGCTCGCGGACGGCCCGTGGCGGCTGGCGATCGCGGGGGGCAGCCGGGTCATCAAGGTCCATGCGGCGCGGGCGGATGGGCAGCTGACGATCTAGAGCTGTGGGGACCCTGGGCGTCGCTTGGGTCTCCGCGTGGCGTTTGGGCTGGTGGGTTCCTTGGGGGGTGGGTGGTAGCGCGTCGGGTCGTCGGCCGTCAAGCAGCGCCCGCGGCTGTTGGGTTGCTTTGATCGGTTGTGGCGCTGCTTGACTGCCGTCGTCCCGTCGCGCTATGGGCAATGATCGGGTCGCACAGGTGCGCCCCGCACTTGGGCTGGTGCCTGGCGTCCGATGGCGTTGGCGGTGGGTGGATTCGTGCGTTTTTCCCCTGGACTGGGTGGAAATCGAGAGATCAGGCGCGCGGCGGGCGCCGTGCCCGGGTCATTCCCGGGGGCGGAGTCGTCCGAGCGACGGGGTTTGGCCGATTTGGGCGCGTATGGAGCCCCGATCGGCCATCTTGGGCGGCGGGCGCGTGCGGGCGGAGCCGTCTGGGGCCGCCCGGCGGCTCGGATCGGCAGCTTTCACCCACACGCGGCGCCCTCCGAGCCCGCGTGGGACATAAGCGCCGCCCCGCGGAGCAGATCACCCAACCCCACAAGGTCGCTCTCGCGCGTGGGCGAAAGCTCCGCCTCGAGCCCACGATCACGCACGGTCTCGCCGCGCCGCCCGAGAGTCCCAGCTGGCGCGAGGTCGGGCACACGAAGTGGACCCGGCCTCATTGCCAATGGCATGACGGGGCGACGGCAGTCAAGCAGCGCCACGAACCTCACACGGAAGCCGGGGAAGTGCGGGCGCTGCTTGACGGCCGGCGTCACGGCATGCCACATCGCGAACGCGGCGCGCAGCACCAACGCCCCGCGCAGCACCAACGCCCCGCGCAGCACCAACGCCCCGCGCAGCACCAACGCCCCGCGCAGCACCAACGCCCCGCGCAGCACCAACCCCGCACAGCACCCACCGCCCTCAACGCCCCGCACACCCCAAACGCCCCGCAACCCGGCGCCCACCGCTCCCCACCGCTCAGCCCACCCCAACCCCCGCCCCCGCCAACGCCCGCAACGCGGCGAGCGTCTCGTCCACGTGCTCCGCGTAGCCGCGCCCCTGGCCGTCGGCCACCCAGCTCTCGTAGGCGAGGTGGAACACCGAGATCCCGGACTCGGCCGCCAGCCCGGCGACCGCGGGCTCGACGCCGCGCCGTTGGAGCACGGCCGTGAGTGCGGTCACCAGGGAGCCGCGCTTCATCATCTCGCGCTCCTGCAGCTCGCGGCTGGAGCGGATGATCGCGTGGCGTCGTAGGGAGTGGGGGCGGCGTTCGTCGAAGAAGGGAGCGATCCGGCGCAGGCCGAACGCGATGGCGTCGAGCGGGGTATCTGCGGCGGGGGCGGCCTCGACCGCCGCCTCCATCGCCTCCTGGAGCAGTTCGCTGCCGTGGAAGAGGACCTCGCGCTTGTCGGCGAAGTGGCGGAAGTAGGTGCGCTCGGTCAGCCCCGCTCGCGCGGCGATCTCGGCGACCGTCGTCTGCTCGTAGCCGTGCTCGGCGTAGAGCTCGATCGCCGCCTGCTGGAGGCGCCCCACCGCATCGGGTTCCCATCGGGCCATGACGGTCAGGATACCGTCCATGTCAGACGCTGACATCGGGTGCTATCGTCGATGTCAGCAACTGACATGACTGACCACAGGAGCGTTGCAATGCGAGTATTTGTCACCGGAGCCTCTGGGTGGATCGGCTCCGCAGTCACCGCCGAGCTGATCACCGCCGGCCACCAGGTCGTCGGGCTCGCCCGCTCCGACGCATCGGCTCAAGCCGTGCGGGAGGCCGGCGCGGCCCCCCTGCGCGGTGACATCCAGGACCTCGATGTGGTCCGCGCCGGAGCGCGCGACTCCGACGCGGTCATCCACATGGCCTTCCGCCACGATGTCGCGTTCCGCGACGGCGACTTCGAGGCGGCCGTCGCCTCCAACCAGGCGGCGATCGAGGCGATCGGCGAGGAGCTGGCCGGCAGCGATCGGCCGTTCTCGATCGCGTCGGGAGTGGCGGGTCTGACGCCGGGAACGCTCGCCACCGAGCAGGAGCGGCCCGAGCCGTTCCCGGGCCCCGGAGGCCGGATCCAGAATGAGCGCACCGCTCTCGAGCTTTCCGATCGCGGGGTGCGCTCGATGAGCGTGCGCTTCTCCCCGACGGTCCACGGCGACGGCGACGGCGGCTTCATCAAGATGATCACCGAGGCCGATCGCAGCCACGGTCTCGCCGCGTACGTCGACGACGGCGCGGCTCGCTGGCCGGCGGTTCACATCAGCGACGCGGCCCGGCTCGTCCGGCTCGGCATCGAGCAGGCGCCCGCCGGCTCGGTGCTGCACGCCGTCGCCGAGGAGGGCGTCGCCATGCGTGAGATCGCGGACGCGATCGGACAGGGCCTGTCGATTCCCTCCGGCTCGATCTCCGCCGACGATGCACCGGCGCATTTCGGCTTCCTCGCCGGGTTCGTCGCAATGGACATGCCGGTGTCGAGCGCGATCACGCGAGAGCTGCTCGATTGGACGCCGAGCGGTCCCGGGCTCGTGGAGGACATCGCGGCCGGGCATTACTTCGAGGAGCGCGCCCTGAAGTACTGAACGCGGTGGGTGGCGGTCGGCGGCAGCACTGGACGGTCCGTACAACAGTGCTGCCGCTGTTCGCCAGAACGTCCGGTTGAGAACTCCCCCGCCCGCGGTTAGCTTTGTACAGAACGGCAGACCGCATCGCAAAGCGAGGGAAGAGATATGGCAAGCACCCAGGAAGCAACCCAGTCGAGCACGCTTCAGGAGCTCGGCAAGCGCCACCTGTGGATGCACTTCACCCGCATGTCGGCCTACAAGGACGCCGACATCCCGATCATCGTCCGCGGTGAGGGTTGTTACGTCTACGACGACAAGGGCAAGCGCTACCTCGACGGTCTGTCCGCGCTGTTCTGCGTCAACATCGGCCACGGCCGCGCCGACATCGTCCAGGCGGGCGCCGACCAGGCGAAGGATCTCGGCTTCTACACGAACTGGTCCTACGCGCATCCGCGCGCGATCGAACTCGCCGCGAAGATCGCGGACCTCGCGCCCGGCGACCTGAACCGCGTCTTCTTCACCAACAGCGGCTCCGAGGCCGTCGAGTCGGCGATCAAGCTCAGCCGCCAGTACCACAAGCTCACGGGCAGCCCGCTCAAGACCAAGATCATCGCGCGGGAGATCGCCTATCACGGCACGACGCTCGGCGCGCTGAGCGCCACCGGCATCACCGGCCTGCGCGAGCCGTTCGAGCCGCTCACCCCGGGCGGTTGCCATGTGCCGAACACCAACACGTTCCGCCAGCCGCAGCTCACCGCACACGACTTCGCCGAGGCGATCGCCAAGCGGATCGAGTTCGAGGGCCCGGACACGGTCGCCGCGGTGATCATGGAGCCCGTCCAGAACGCCGGCGGATGCTTCACCCCGCCCGAGGGCTACTGGCAGCGCGTCCGCGAGATCTGCGACGAGTACAACGTCATCCTGATCTCCGACGAGGTCATCTGCGCGTGGGGACGCCTGGGCGAGTGGTTCGGCGCCCAGCGCTACGACTACCAGCCCGACATCATCACCACGGCGAAGGGCATCACCTCCAGCTACGCGCCGATGGGCGCCGTGATCGCCTCCGATCGCCTCGCTGAGCCGTTCATGCAGGGCACCAACAGCTTCCTGCACGGCCTCACCTTCGCCGGCCACCCGGTGTCGAGCGCCATCGCCCTGGCGAACATCGAGGCGTTTGAGAACGAGGGGATCATCGACAACGTCCGCACCCACGAGGGCGCGTTCCGCGAGATGCTCGAGTCGCTGCGCGACATCCCGATCGTCGGAGACGTCCGCGGCGCGGGCTTCTTCCACGCGATCGAGCTGGTCAAGGATCAGGACTCCGACGAGCAGTGGAGCGACGAGGAGTCCGAGACGCTGCTGCGCGGCTTCCTCTCCGGCGAGCTGTTCGAGCGCGGGCTGATCTGTCGCGCCGACGACCGTGGCGACCCGGTCATCCAGCTCTCGCCGCCGCTGATCGCCGGTCCCGAGCAGTTCGCCGAGATCGAGTCGATCCTGCGCCCGGTGCTCACCGAGGCTCACGCGCGCATGCACGCGTGAGACGCACCCACCCTCCACGGCCCTGAATAACCAGGTCACAGCATCCGGTGCGATGGTCACCGTGCGCGACCTGCTCGGCGAGCTCGACGGCCTCCGTCTGCTCGCCGGGCAGGACGCCATCGAGGTGCCCGTCCGCTGGGTGCACATCACCGAGCTGCGAGATCCGACGCCGTGGCTATCGGGCGGGGAGCTGCTGCTGACCACGGGCATGCAGCTGGACACCCCGCAACGCCAGCGCGAGTTCGTCCAGCGGCTCGTGTCGCACCGGCTCGCCGGGCTGGGGTTCGGCACCGGTTTCGGCCACGCTGAGGTTCCGCCCGCCCTGCTCGAGGCGGCGCGCGAGTGCGAGTTCCCGGTCTTCGAGGTGCCCTACGAGACCCCGTTCATCGCGGTCACGGAGGCGGCGTTCACACGCCTGGTCAACGAGCAGTACGCCGTGCTGCGCCGGGCGCTCGCCGCGCACGAGCGGCTCGAGCGCGTGGTGCTCTCCGAGCAGGGGCTCGAGGCGCTGGCGGGAACGCTCGCGACGCTGATCGGCGCCGCGGTGCTCATCTGCGACGCGCGCGGGCGTGTGCTCGCCTCCCATGCCTTCCGGCGCACGCTCGAGCCCGAGACCATCCAGGCGCTGCGCGAGGAGCTCGCGCAGCGACGCGGCGGGCACGGCTCGCAGCCTCCCCGGCGCGCCCGCGCCTTTCTCCCGGCACATGCCGAGCTCGCCGATCGCGCGCTTGCGCTGCCCGTCGCCGCGGAGACCGGAAGCTCACCGGCCGGCGCCGCGTCGGGCAACGGCACGCCCGCCAGCGAGCCGACGGCCCAGGCCTGGCTGGTGGCGGTCAAGGACTTGGGGCCGCTGTCGGATTTCGACCGGCTCACCCTGCATCAGGCGGTGACGATCGTCGCGCTCGAGCTGTTGCAGGAGCGCGTCGCCGGGGACACCGAGCGCAGGTTGGCCGGCGACCTCCTGTCCGCGATCGTGAGCGGCGACCTGTCCGGGCCCGAGCTGAGCCGCCGGCTTGCGCCGTTCGGGCTGGGCGACACGCTCGCGGCGATCGTCGTCCGCCACGACGACGGCCGGCCCGGCCGCCAGGCTCCCCACGAGGCCGAGGTGGCGGTGACCCAGGCGCTGCGCGAGGACGCGACGGCCGGGCTGGTGGCCACCGTGTCGCTGGCCGCCGACGGGCCGGGACTGACCTGCGCGCTGGTGCCGGGCGGCGACGAGTCCGAGCTGCTCGCGCTCGCGCAATCCGTGTCCGGGCGGCTGCCGCCGTCCTCGCAGCCGCGCGTCGGGCTCGGCCGCGCGGTGCAGGCCGAGCGCGCCCGCCGCAGCTTCCACGAGGCGCGCTGCGCCGTGGACGCCGTGTGCATGACCGATCCGGTGAAGAAGTCGCAGGTCAACGGCAACGGCACCGCTCATCAGACCGCGACGCCCGGACCGGGCCACGCGGGCAACCGCGTAGCCACCTACCAGGATCTCGGCTCCTTCCAGCTGCTGCTCTCGTTGCAGGACGAGGAGGCCCTTCGACTCTTCTGCGACTCGATCCTCGGCCCCATCGAGGCCGGAGACGGCCACTACGGGGGCGAGTTGATGCGATCGCTGGAGGCGTTCATCGAAGAGAACGGCCAGTGGGAGCGAGCCGCTCGTCGGCTGTACTGCCACCGGCACACGTTGCGCTACCGGATCCGGCGCGTTGAGGAGCTGACAGGGCGCAGCCTGTCCAGTGCGCGTGACCGGATTGAATTCTGGCTGGCCCTGCGCGGCCGGGAGATCACGACATGAAGATCGGCGTACCCAGCGAGATCAAGAAGGACGAGTACCGCGTCGCGCTGACCCCCGCAGGCGTGCGTGAGCTGGTCGACGCCGGACACGAGGTGTATGTGCAGAAGGGCGCGGGCGAGGGGTCGGCGATCCTCGACGACGCCTACGTGGCGCAGGGCGCGACGATCCTTCCGGACGCCGACGCGGTGTTCGACGAGGCCGAGATGATCGTCAAGGTCAAGGAGCCCCAGCCGGTCGAGGTGGCGCGCCTGGAGCCGCGGCACCTGCTCTTCACCTACCTGCACCTCGCCGCCGACGCGGGGCTCACCCAGGGCCTGCGTGACTCGGGTGCGACCTGTATCGCGTATGAGACTGTTGAGGACACCAGGGGCCGGCTGCCGTTGTTGGCGCCGATGTCGGAGGTGGCGGGCAAGATCGCGACGCAGGCGGGCGCGTTTATGCTGGAGAAGCCGCTGGGTGGCCGCGGCATCCTGCTTGGTGGTGTGCCGGGTGTGGCTGCGGCCAATGTGATCGTGATCGGCGGTGGTGTGGTCGGCTATCACGCGGCGCAGATCGCGATTGGGATGGGCGCCACCGTGTATGTCTTTGATCGCAATATCGATCGTCTGCGTGAGCTTGACGTTGCGTTCGGTGGTCGGGCCGATACCTGCTTTGCGACCACTTTGTCGATCGAGGAGCGTCTGCCCGAGGCCGATCTGGTTGTCGGGGCGGTGCTGGTGCATGGCGCCAAGGCGCCGCATGTGATCACGCGGGATCAGCTGTCGTTGATGAAGCGCCAGGCGGTGCTGGTGGACGTCTCGATCGATCAGGGCGGGTGCTTTGAGACCAGCCGCCCGACCACCCACACCGACCCGACCTATGAGGTCGACGGGATCACGCATTACTGCGTGGCCAACATGCCCGGCGCGGTCCCGATCACCTCGACCTACGCCCTCACCAACGCCACCATGCCCTACATCGTGCACCTGGCCGGCGCGGGGGTCCACAAGGCCGTCGAGCAGAACCCGGGGCTCAAGCTGGGCGTCAACGTCGCGGCGGGCGAGGTGACCTACGCGCCGGTGGCCGAGGCCGTCGGAATGCAGAGCGTCGACGTCGATAAGGCGCTCTCGGCGGTTCCCGCCTGATCCGGTCGCAGAGGGCCGGCGCGACCTCCCGGAAGACGCGTCGGCCCTGCTACATTCCGACGCCGTATGCCGACCACCTCACAGCTGATCCGCAAGGGCCGCACGGCGCCCAAGAAGAAGCTGGCCACCCCGGGCCTGAAGTCCGGCAAGGGCCGCAAGAAGAAGATCGCTGCGCCTCAGCGCCGCGGCGTGTGTACCCGCGTGTACACGGTCACGCCGAAGAAGCCGAACTCGGCGCTGCGCAAGGTGGCTCGTGTCCGTCTCACCAACGGCATGGAGGTCGGTGCCTACATTCCCGGCGAGGGCCACAACCTGCAGGAGCACTCCGTGGTCCTCGTCCGCGGTGGCCGCGTCAAGGACCTGCCGGGCTTCCGCTACAAGGTGATCCGCGGGACGCTCGACGCCGCCGGCGTCAGTGACCGCAAGAAGGCACGCTCGCAGTACGGCGTGAAGGCCAAGTAATGCCCCGTCGCGCAGCTGCCCAGGTCCGGCCGATCGAGCCGGACCCCGTTCACCGCAACCGTCTCGTCCAACAGGTCATCAACAAGGTGATGGAGGACGGGAAGAAGTCGACCGCCGAGAAGATCGTCTACGACGCACTCGCGATCCTCGGCGAGCGGTCCGGCAAGAATTCCGTTGAGCAGCTCGAGGCGGGCATCAAGGCCCTGACCCCGGTGCTCGAGGTTCGCTCCCGCCGCGTCGGCGGTGCGACCTACCAGGTTCCGGTCGAGGTGCCCGCGCGACGCGCGCGCACGCTCGCGGTGCGGTGGCTCGTCCAGTTCGCCCGCGGTCGCCGCGAGCGCACGATGGCGCAGAAGCTCGCCCACGAGTTGCTGGACGCGATCCAGCAGCAGGGCAATGCCTACAAGCGCAAGGACGACATCTACCGCATGGCGCAGGCCAACAAGGCCTTCGCTCACTACCGCTGGTAGACGACCAGCGCGGGCTCACCGGGGAGCGAACGGCGTTTGGTCGGATCGCAACTTCGTTCGTGCTGCGACGTTGAAGGCGGCATGGATCGGATCCCTCACATCATTCAGCGGTTGTTGCCGCTCGCCGCCGTCTCGGCCGCGCTTGCAGTCTTCATCGGGCCGGCGTCGGCGCAGACGGCGACCGCGACTCCCGCGCCGGTGTCGGTGGGGCATTCGGGGTGGTACTGGGGGAACCCGACGCCGCAGGGGCAGAACCTCTCCGCGGTGGCCTTCCAGGGGGCGACCGGGTATGCGGTGGGGGCGCTCGGCACGGTGCTGCGCTCGGAGGACGGCGGACAGACCTGGACCGGCCTGGCCAGCGGAACCGTTTCTGATCTGGGAATCGTGCAGGAGCTCTCCCCGACGACTCTGATCGTGGGCGGCGGTTGCTCGGTGCTGGAGTCGACCGACTCCGGGTCGAGCTTCGCCGCGCTGCCGCTGGGGCTCGCCGGCGATTGCTCGGACCCGGTCGCCGGCGTTGCCTTCGCGAGTGCCGAGCAGGGCTACGTCGTCCTGAGCGACGGCACGCTGCTGTACACCGCCGACGGCGGCCAGACGGTGCAGGCGCGCAGCAACGTGCCGACCAACGGGGGCTCGGTGACCGGCCTGGGGTTCACCTCGCCGACGCAGGGCGTCGCGGTCATCTCGTCAGGGCTGATCGAGCAGACGACCGACGGCGGGAACTCGTGGAACGAGGTGTTCGGCGGCCGCGTGCTCTCCGGGGTCACGGTCGTCTCCCCGACGCTCGCCTATGCCGTCGGGCCCAATGGCGTACTGCTGCGATCGACCGACGGCGGCACCACGTGGACGTTGCTGCCCCTCACGCTGACCGCAGGCGCCGCGCCGCCGAGTCTCACGTCGATCACGTGCAGCAACGCGACTGACTGCCTGATCACGACCGCGGACTCCAACGAGCTCGTGCGAACGACGGACGGTGGCGAGACCGGGACGATCGTCAGCGTCTCCGACAGCGCTCTCTCCGGTGTCGCCTTCACCAGCGCCAGCAACGTCGTCGGAGTCGGGCAGCAGGGCGCGACCGTGGCGTCCAGCGATGCCGGGGAGACCTTCCCGGTCGCGTCCACCCCCGCGCTGCCCAACTTCGGCCTTGGCGTGGAGCTCGTCGCCGGCGGGAGGCCCGGGACGGCCTACCTGACCGGGGGACAGGGGACGATCGCCGCCACCACGGACTCCGGCGCCGCCTGGACGGAGCTGCGAGTGCCGACCAACAGCGCCATCCTCAGCACCGCATTCCCCTCGGCGAGCATCGGGTACGCACTCGACGCAGCAGGGACGCTGCGGCGCACCGCCGATGGCGGCGCCAGCTGGAGCTCGTTCGCGCCGACCTACCCGACGAACTCCAACCTGGTTGCGCCGGGAGCCCAGACGCTGCTGCTCGCCGGGCCGCGTGGCATCCGTCGCTCAACCAGCGGCGGCAGTACGTTCGAGCCGGTCCGCGGTCGCGTCCGGGTGCGGCACGGGAGGGGCCCGACCGTCGCCTCGCTGCGACTCAACGGGGCCCGGGGGAATGTCACGGCCGCCTGGGCCTGGGGTCCCGGCGGCCTGGTCGTCTCCACCGATGCCGGTCGCGTCTGGCGCAAGATGGCGCTCCCCTTCTCAGGTCGCCAGATCCAGTCGGTGAGTGTCCTCTCCGCCAGGCGGGCCTGGACGCTGCGCGCCGACGGCCGGCTCTATGAGACGACCGACGGCGGTCGTCGCTGGACGCGCAACTTCGCGGTCGGCGGTCTGCCCGCGACTGGCACCGTGAGCTTCGGCAGTGCGCAGGACGGCCTGCTCGCCGTCAGTGGCTCCTCCCAGCAACCGCCGTTTCACAACGTCGGTGTGCTCAGCACCCGTGACGGCGGCCGCACCTGGGAGCCGCAGATCGTCGACGGCCTGGCGCCCGACCAGCTGCTGGCCACGCCATCGGCTGACTACTTCGCCGGCATGTACGGAACCCCGACGTCCCCGGGTTTCCTGGCCACCACCGACGGCGGGGCAAGCCCGTTGCACAGTGCACTCACGATCTCGGTGCCGCGGCACAACCTCACCGCGGCCGCGCTCAGGAGGTCCGGCCACTCGATGCTCGTGCGCGGTCGCCTGCGTCCGGTGCTGTCACCCGACGAGAACGTGCTGGTCTCCTACACGACCGGCAGGCGAACCCGGACGACCACCGCCCTGGTGGCGACGAGCGGAGCCTTCCAGGTCCGCCTGCACGGGATCCGCGCGAGCACCGACATCGTGGCCCAGGCAGTCGGCGACGGGCGCCACGGCGGTGCGGGCACGCCGGTGGTCCGCGTCAACGTCACACGCTGACGCAGGGTGTCAACGCTCTCATCTTCCTCTCACCCTGAGCGTCCGTTTATTGACACTTAGAAGGCATCAACACAACTCCTACACAACCAGGGTTAGATTGTCGCAACGCGAGGGTTGTCCTACCGCAGCCCCCGGTCCCGTGCGGTAGGCAACCCTCGCGTTTCTCTGTTTCAGGGGGTCGCCGAGGCCGCAGCCGCGGGGAGGCCTCCGCCCCGCCGTCCGAGCGCGGCGGCGAGGAGCCCGGCCAGCAGCAGCGCGACGGCTCCGAGCGTCTCCAGATAGAGCCCGATGGCGGCGTGCGCCTGAGCCTCGGTCTGCGAGGTGGCGCCGGTGATCACGAGCCCCGTCGCATGCGCGTCCGGGAGGTCGACCCCGAGCGTGACCGCGAGCGCGCCCGCTCCCAGCAGCGCGACCACTCCCGCGGCGGGCCGGCCCCCGGGGCGACCCGCCAGCAGCGACAGCAACGCGGTGAGCACCGCGATGACGAGCAGCGCCCAGCCGTGATGCGGGCCACCCTGGACGGTGTGCACCAGGCGCGGGCGCGCGGCGATCGTCCGCACCCGCAGCAGTGGACTGAACTCGGCGGCGGTCAGCAGCGCAGCGCCCGTCCAGGCGAGCGCCCGGGCGACTCCGGACGGGCGCCCAGCGCCTGCGGATTGGGGTCGTTTCGCCCGCCCGGAGGACGCGCCGGACCGTCTGCTGGGCGGCCCTGACCCCCGCTGGCTGGTGCTATATTCGGTGTCCGCCTCGGGCTGGGACGAGTTCATGCGTGCTCACGCCCGGGCGCGGAGCATCCATCCAATGGAGACCCCGACCGCATAGCAACCCGCCCGTCGCAGACTTCCGTGTCGTGATGGGGCCCGCCAGGGCCCTTTTTCATGCCAGGAGGCAACCCGACCGACCGTTTCGAAAGCTTCCAAATGCCACGTAAGTTCACGCTCGAGAAGACACGCAACATCGGAATCATGGCGCACATCGACGCCGGCAAGACGACGACGACGGAGCGCATCCTCTACTACACGGGCCGCACCTACAAGATCGGCGAGGTCCACGAGGGCGCGGCCGTGATGGATTGGATGGAGCAGGAGCAGGAGCGCGGCATCACGATCACGTCGGCGGCGACCACCGCGACGTGGAACGACCACCGCATCAACATCATCGACACGCCAGGCCACGTCGACTTCACCGTCGAGGTCGAGCGCTCGCTGCGCGTGCTCGATGGGGCGATCGCCGTGTTCGACTCGGTCGCCGGCGTCGAGCCCCAGTCAGAGACGGTCTGGCGCCAGGCGGACAAGTACAACGTGCCGCGCATCGCCTACATCAACAAGATGGACCGCATCGGCGCGGACTTCGAGCAGGGCGTCCAGACGATGATCGATCGCCTCGCCGCCAACCCTGTCCCGATCCAGCTGCCGATCGGCGCTGAGGGCGGGTTCGCCGGGATCATCGACCTGGTCGAGAACCAGGCGATCATCTACAAGGACGACCTGGGCCTGGAGCAGGAGGTCGTGGACATTCCGGCCGACCAGGTCGCCGAGGCTGCGGCCGCGCGCGAGCACATGCTCGAAGAGGTCTCGCAGTACGACGACGAGCTGCTCGAGCTGCTGCTCGAGGAACAGGAGATCCCGGTTGCGCGGATCAAGCACGCGCTGCGCAAGGCGACGCTCGAGATCCAGCTCACCCCCGTGCTCTGCGGCTCGTCCTTCAAGAACAAGGGCGTGCAGCCCCTGCTCGACGCCGTCCTCGACTATCTGCCCAGCCCGCTCGACGTCCCGCCCGTCGAGGGCCTCGAGCCCGAGAAGGGCTCGGACACCGGCGGCACCCCCGCGATTCGGAAGAGCTCCGACGACGAGCCGTTCGCTGCGCTCGCGTTCAAGATCATGGCCGACCCCTACGTCGGCAAGCTCACCTACTTCCGCGTCTACTCCGGCAAGCTGCAGGCCGGAGGCCGCGTGCTCAACGCCTCGACGACGAGGACCGAGCGCATCGGCCGGATCCTGATGATGCATGCCAACGACCGCGAGGAGGTCGAGGAGGTCTACGCGGGCGACATCGCGGCCGGCGTCGGCATCAAGCAGGTCGTCACCGGCGACACGCTGTGCGCCGTCGACCGCCCGATCAAGCTCGAGACGATCACCTTCCCGGAGCCGGTCATCAAAGTCGCGGTCGAGCCGAGGACCAAGGCCGATCAGGAGAAGATGTCGGTCGCGCTCGGCCGCCTGGCCGAGGAGGATCCGACCTTCCAGGTTCAGACCAACGAGGAGACCGGCCAGACCGAGATCTCCGGCATGGGCGAGTTGCACCTGGAGATCCTCGTCGATCGCATGAAGCGCGAGTACAAGGTCGAGGCGAACGTCGGCCGGCCGCAGGTCTCCTATCGGGAGACGATCCGAGGCACCGCCACCAAGGTCGAAGGTCGCCATGTGCGTCAGACCGGCGGCTCGGGTCAGTACGGCATCGTCTACTTCGACATCGAGCCCGCCCCCGGCGAGGGGTTCGAGTTCGTCAACAAGGTCAAGGGCGGCTCGGTCCCGACCGAGTTCATCCCCGCGGTCGAGAAGGGCGCCGAGGATGCGCTGATCAACGGGCCGAAGGCCGGCTTCCCGGTCGTCGACGTGCGGCTCACGCTCACCGACGGCAAGTACCACGACACCGACTCCTCGGAGATCGCCTTCCGGATCGCCGGCTCGATGGGCGCCAAGGAGGCTCTCCGACGCGCCAAGCCGGTGCTGTTGGAGCCGGTGTTCTCGGTCGAGGTCGTCACGCCCGAGGAGTTCATGGGTGACGTGATCGGCGACCTCAACCGCCGGCGCGGACAGGTGTCGGGCATGGAGCAGCGCGGCAACGCGCAGGTCGTCTCCGCCACGGTGCCGCTCGCCGAGATGTTCGGGTACGCGACCGACGTGCGCTCCAACACGCAGGGTCGCGCGACCTACACCATGCAGTTCGAGCGTTACGAGGAAGTGCCTCCTAACATCGCTGAGAAGGTCGTCGGAGGCGAGCAGCAGGCCGCCTGACGATCTGCAGGACACGCCGTCTGCTGCACGTAGCAGCAATGGCGGACGGAAACCTTTACCCTGATTGGGTTCGTCCACAGTGCTTCGCACGGATGAGTCCAGATTGGGACAGCCCAACAACCAACAGAAATTGAGAGAAGGAGCAAGCCAAAGTGGCGAAGGCCAATTTTGAGCGGGCAAAGCCCCACGTGAACGTCGGCACCATCGGTCACATCGACCATGGCAAGACGACCCTGACCGCGGCCATCACCAAGGTGCTCCACGACAAGTTTGGCGATGGCACCGAGGTGCGGTCGTTCGACTCGATTGACAACGCTCCCGAGGAGAAGGCTCGCGGCATCACGATCGCGACCTCGCACGTCGAGTACGAGACCGCGAACCGGCACTACGCACACGTGGACTGCCCCGGTCACGCTGACTACGTCAAGAACATGATCACGGGCGCCGCGCAGATGGACGGGGCGATCCTCGTCGTCTCCGCTGCCGACGGCGCGATGCCGCAGACGCGTGAGCACATCCTGCTCGCCCGCCAGGTCGGCGTGCCGTACATCGTCGTCTTCCTCAACAAGGCCGACATGGTCGACGACCCCGAGCTGCTGGAGCTGGTCGAGGTCGAGATCCGCGACCTGCTCTCCGAGTACGAGTTCCCCGGCGACGACATCCCGTTCGTCGTAGGCTCGGCGCTGAAGGCGCTCGAGGGCGACGCGGAGTACGAGCAGAAGATCCTCGATCTCGCCGAGGCGCTGGACACGTACATCCCGGAGCCCGTCCGAGACCTGGACAAGCCGTTCCTGATGCCGGTCGAGGACGTCTTCTCGATCACCGGCCGCGGCACCGTGGCGACCGGCCGTATCGAGTCGGGCATCGTCAAGACCGGCGACACCGTCGAGATCGTCGGCATCAAGGCGACTACCTCGACCGTCGTCACCGGCGTCGAGATGTTCAAGAAGAACCTCGACCAGGGTCAGGCGGGCGACAACGCCGGCTGCCTGCTGCGAGGCACCAAGCGCGAGGACATCGAGCGCGGTCAGGTGCTGTGCAAGCCCGGGTCGATCACGCCGCACACCAAGTACAAGGCCGAGGTCTACGTCCTCAAGAAGGAGGAGGGCGGCCGTCACACGCCGTTCTTCACCGGCTACCGGCCGCAGTTCTACTTCCGTACGACGGACGTCACCGGCGTCGCCAACCTGCCCGAGGGCACGGAGATGGTCATGCCGGGCGACAACGTCACCATGGAGATCGAGCTGATCCAGCCGATCGCCATGGACCAGGGTCTGCGGTTCGCGATCCGTGAGGGCGGCCGTACGGTCGGCTCCGGCGTCGTGACCGAGATCGTTCAGTAGTTCCGCAGTACGCGGCGGGTCCAACACCTCTTGGGCCCGCCGCTTCTTTTTGCCAGATACGAATTGACACGGTGCCCGGGGCGGAATCCCCTGCCCGCGTACCGACACGAGATCTAGAGACAGAGAACACATGGCGACCATCGCCCAGAACAAGATCCGCATACGCCTGAAGTCCTACGACCACACGGCGATCGAGACGGCGGCCAAGGAGATCGTCGAGACCGCGACGCGCACCGGCGCGACCGTCGCCGGTCCCGTGCCGCTGCCCACGGAGAAGAACGTGTACTGCGTGATCCGGTCGCCGTTCAAGGACAAGGACTCGCGTGAGCACTTCGAGATCCGCACGCACAAGCGGCTGATCGACATCCATCAGCCGACCCCCAAGACAGTCGACTCGCTGCAGCGGCTGGACCACCTGCCCGCCGGCGTCGACATCGAGATCCGCCTCGCCTCATGAGCGCGATCCTCGCCAAGAAGATCGGGATGACCCAGCGTTTCCTGGATGACGGGCGCGTCGAGCGCGTCACCGTCCTGGAGGCCGGTCCCTGCCCGGTCACCGCGATCCGCACGCTCGAGCGCGACGGCTACGAGGCCGTCCAGCTCGCGTTCGGCGCGACCAAGGAGAAGCACCTCACCAAGGCCGAGCTCGGTCACCTGAAGAAGGCCGACGCCTCCGCGCATCGCCATCTGGTCGAGTTCCGCAACGAGGCCGGCGAGCTGCTCGTCGGCGAGACCGTCACCGTGGACACGTTCGAGGTCGGCCAGAAGGTCAAGATCTCCGGCGTCTCCAAGGGCAAGGGGTTCGCCGGGACGATCAAGCGCCACAACTTCAAGCGCGGGCCCAAGACGCACGGCTCGCACAATTACCGCGCGCCGGGATCGATCGGCGCATCGGCGTGGCCCGCTCGCGTGATGAAGGGCATCCGCGGCCCGGGCCAGATGGGCAACAAGCGCGTCACCCAGCGCGGCCTCACGGTCGTCGAGCTGATGCCCAACCGCAATCTGATGATGGTCCGTGGCTCGGTCCCCGGCCCAACGGGCTCGACCGTGGAGGTGCGCACCGATGCCTAGGACCGCCCCCAAGATCGGCGCCGGCGCCTCCGGCAAGCACACCCTGGACGCGACCGCGTTCGAGGCGGAGTTCAACATGGGGCTCGTTCACGAGGCTGTGCGCGCGGAGCTCAACGCGCGCCGCCAGGGCACGGCGTCCTCAAAGACCCGCGGCCAGGTACGCGGCGGCGGCGCCAAGCCATGGCGTCAGAAGGGCACCGGCCGGGCTCGCGCCGGGTCTTCGCGCTCGCCGGTCTGGACCGGCGGCGGCACCGTGTTCGGACCCCAGCCGCGCCACTACACCGTCAAGGTCAACCGCAAGGCGCGCCGCGCCGCGCTGCGGTGCGCGCTGTCGGTCCACGCCGAGCGCTCCTCGCTCGCGGTGTTCGACGCCTCGGCGTTCGAGGCTCCGTCCACCAAGCAGGCGGTTGCGCTGCTCACCGACTGGGCGCCGAAGTCGCCGTCATTGATCGTGCTCGCGGATGCCGAGGCCGCTGCCGGACTGTCGTTCCGCAACCTGCAGCGCGCGGAGGTCGTCCCGGTGAGCGACTGCGGCGTCGCCGACATCATCGGCGCCGCCTCGCTGCTCATCTCCGAAGCTGCGATGGACGATCTGGTCGCCCGCGCCAACGGCACGAAGAACGCCGACTCGGATCCCGCCCAGCCGACCCCCACCGCCGGAGCAGCCTGATGGACATGAGCCAGGTCATCATCCGGCCCGTCGTCTCCGAGAAGTCGTTCGTTCTCGCCGAGGCGGGCAAGTACACCTTCCGCGTCCATGACAAGGCGCACAAGACGCAGATCCGGCAGGCGGTCGAGGAGCTGTTCGACGTCAAGGTCACCGGCGTGCGCACCGTCTCGGTGAAGTCCAAGCCGAAGCGGCGAGGCGTCCACGCCGGTCGTACGCGCTCGTGGAAGAAGGCCATCGTGCAGGTGCGCGAGGGCGACACGATCCCGATCTTCCAGGCGTTCGAGGCGCCCGAGTAATGCCGATCCGCAAGCCCAAGCCCACCTCCCCGGGACTCCGCTTCGTCTCCTATCCGGACTTCGCGGAGATCACCCGTTCGACACCCGAGAAGTCGCTCGTCTCCGGCCTGACGAAGTCCGGCGGGCGCAACGCTCACGGTCGCAAGACCGCCCGCCATCGCGGCGGCGGCGCCAAGCGGCTGTATCGCCAGATCGACTTCAAGCGTCGCAAGGACGGGATTCCGGCGAAGGTGGCGCACATCGAGTACGACCCCAATCGCTCCGCCTACATCGCGCTGCTGCACTACGCCGATGGCGAGAAGCGCTACATCCTGGCGCCCGCTCGGTTGTCGGTCGGGGCGACGGTGATGTCCGGTGAGACCGCCGAGATCCGCGTCGGTAACGCGCTGCCGCTGCGCAACATGCCCCCGGGCACGATCATCCACAACGTCGAGCTCACGCCCGGCCGCGGCGGTCAGATGGCGCGCTCCGCCGGCACCGGCGTGCAGCTGCTCGCCAAGGACAACGGCATGGCGACGCTTCGCCTGCCCTCCGGCGAGATGCGCATGGTCCGCGATGAGTGCCGCGCCACCGTCGGCTCGATCGGGAACTCAGACCACCAGAACGTCAAGATCGGCAAGGCCGGCCGCAAGCGTCACATGGGCGTTCGCCCGCAGACGCGCGGCACGGCGATGAACCCGGTCGACCACCCGCACGGCGGTGGCGAGGGCTCCACGACGCCCGGCCGCCATCCCGTGACGCCGTGGGGCGTGCCCACCCTGGGCTACCGCACCCGCAAGAAGGGCAAGAAGTCCGACCAGTACATCGTGCGCGGCCGCAGAAGGGGTAAGAAGCGATGAGTCGTTCAAGCAAAAAGGGACCGTTCGTTCAGGAACGGCTGATGGGCCGCATCGAGGCGATGAACAGCTCGGGTGAGAAGCGCATGATCCGCACCTGGTCACGCACCTCGACGATCTTCCCGGAGATGGTCGGGCACACGATCGCCGTCCACGACGGGCGCAAGCACGTGCCCGTGTTCATTTCCGAGTCGATGGTGGGACACAAGCTCGGTGAGTTCGCGCCGACGCGGATGTATCGCGGGCATGCCGGAACAGGCAAGAGGCGATAGGTATGGCTGAGGATCCTGAGAAGCAGGCCGAGACGGCCCCGGACGAGGCCCCCGCGGCCGAGTCCGAGACGTCTGCCGCCGCCGACAGTTCGCAAGGGTCGGAGGAGTCATCCTCGGAGGACGCCGCGCGCTCGGTTGAGCCCGAAGTCGATTCTGCATCCGACAGTCCGCAAGCGGCGTCCTCCGAGGACGCCTCCGCCTCTGCGGACGACGACGAGCCGGTCGCGGAAGAGGAGCCTGTTGAGAAGCCTGCGGAGGCTGCTTCGAAGCCGAAGCGTGCCGATCGGGCGGCCTCGACGCCGCGGCGGCAGCGGAGCGGCGAGCGCAAGCGCGCTGGGCGCGAGCCCGGTGAGCCGGCTCCGGTCGTGCGCGCGCAGGCCAAGTACGTTCGCTCGAGCGCCCGCAAGGCGCGACTGGTGTGCGACCACATCCGCGGGAAATCCGTGGTGGAAGCGCGAGCTATCCTCGCTGTCACGCCAAGGGCGATCGCCCGTGATTGGAGCAAGCTGCTCGAGTCGGCGGTCGCCAACGCCGAGCACAATCACGAGCTCGTCGGCGAGGACCTGGTCGTCAAGGCGGTGCACGCCGACGAGGGTCCGACGATCAAGCGCTTCCGGCCGCGCGCGATGGGTCGCGCCACGCGGATCCGGAAGCGGACCAGCCACCTGACGATTTTGCTCACGCCGAAGGACTAAGCAACACACCATGGGTCAGAAAGTTCATCCCGAGTCGATCCGCGTGGGTTACATCCACGACTGGAAGGCCAACTGGTTCAACGAGAAGCAGTTCGCGGACTACCTGCACGAGGACGAGCAGATCCGCGACTACATCGTGGGCCGCCTCTCGCACGCCGGTCTGTCGGACATCACGATTCGCAAGAACGCCAACGAGGTCGAGGTCAACATCAACACGGCCCGGCCGGGCATCGTGATCGGCAAGTCCGGTTCCGAGGTCGACGCGCTGCGCCGTGCGCTGCACCAGATCACGGGCAAGCAGGTCAAGGTCAACATCCTCGAGATCAAGCGCCCCGAGCTCGATGCGCGCCTGGTCGCGCAGTCGATCGCCGAGCAGCTGCAGAACCGCGTCGCCTTCCGGCGTGCCATGAAGCGCGCGCTCACCAGCGCCATGCGCTCGGGCGCCAAGGGCGTCAAGGTGCAGGTCTCAGGTCGCCTGGGCGGCGCCGAGATGGCGCGCACCGAGAGCTACGCGGACGGCCGCGTCCCGCTGCACACGCTGCGCGCTGACGTCGACTACGGCTTCCACGAGGCGCGGACCACGTTCGGCCGGATCGGCGTCAAGTGCTGGATCAACAAGGGCGAGATCATGCCCGAGGGCTACACCGGCGCGGATCTCACCAGCATGGACGAGCCCGCGCCGCAGCGCGAGGATCGCGGTGGACGTGACGGCCGTGATGGCCGCGGCCGCGGCCGTGGTGGACGCGGTGGCCAGGGCGGTCCCGGTGGCCGTGGCGGTCAGGGCGGCGGTGGCGGCGGTGGCCGTGGCCGTGGCGGCCAGGGCGGTCAAGGTGGCGGCGGCGGTGGCCGCGGTGGCTTCGGTGGCGGTCCCGGTGGATCCGGGGGAGCCGGCGGTGGCCGTGGCGGTCAGGGCGGCGGCGGGTGGCCGCGGCCGTGGTGGTCAGGGCGGTCCCGGTGGCGGCGGTCGTGGCGCGGGTGGGTCCGGTGCCCCCGGCCGTGGCGCCGGTGGACCCGGTCGTGGCCCGGGCGGCCCAGGTGGGTCCGGCGGCGGTGGCCGCGGTCTCGGCGGTGGCGGCGGACGTGGTCCGCGGCCGGCCGGTGGAGGTGGCTCGCGCCCCTCCGGCGGCGGCAGTGGCGGCGGTTCCTCGAACGGCGGTGGTCGCTGATGCTGTCTCCCAAGCGTGTCAAGCACCGCAAGCAGCATCGCGGCCGTCGAGGCGGGCTCTCGCGCGGACAGGTGAACGTCCAGTTCGGCGAGTACGGCCTCAAGGCACTCGACTCCGGGTGGATCACCAACCGCCAGATCGAGGCGGCCCGTATTGCGATGACCCGCAAGATCAAGCGCGGCGGCAAGGTCTGGATCAATCTGTATCCCGACAAGCCCTTCACCAAGAAGCCGGCCGAAACCCGCATGGGCTCCGGCAAGGGCTCTCCCGAGGGGTGGGTCGCCGTGGTCAAGCCGGGTCGTGTGATGTTCGAGCTCGCCGGCGTGCCCGAGGACCTCGCGCGTGAAGCGATGCGCCTCGCCGGCCACAAGCTTCCGGTGCGCACCAAGTTCGTGATGCGAGAGGACGCGTGATGCGCGCTTCGGAGCTGCAGGATTTTTCTGACGCCGAGCTCGCCGAGCACCTGATCACGGCGCGCCGCGAGCTGTTCGGCCTGCGCTTCCAGCACGCCACCGGCGAGCTGGACAACACCGCAGGGCTGCGGGCCGCCAAGCAGGAGATCGCCCGGACGCTGACCGTGGCGAGACAACGACAGATTGACGCTGAGAGAAACAATGGCTGACGAGACTGAAGAGACGACCGAGACGACGGACGAGACGGCCGAGGCGCCGTCCGCCGCCGAGGCCCCTGCTGAGAAGCCGGCCGCGCAGGCCGAGGCGCCCGCAGCCGAGCCGGTGGAGCAGCTGGCACCCAAGGAGCGCCGTCAGCGCGCGCGTGCGGCGAAGGCCGCCAAGCGCGGCCCCTCCGGGCCGCGCACCCTCGAGGAGCGTCTGGCAGATCGGGAGCTCAAGCGCTCAGCAGCCGCCAAGGAGCGTCGCGCGCGTCGCACCAAGGTGTCCGCCAAGCACAAGGCCGAGGCCCATAACCGGACCGCCACTCCGGCCCGCGAGCATGTCGCCGGCCAGCAGAAGGTGCGCCAGGGGATCGTCGTCTCCGACAAGGCCGACAAGACGATCACCGTGCGGATCGACGTCGCCCGCCGTCACCGGCGCTACGAGAAGATCGTGCGCACCTCCCAGACGCTGCACGCCCACGACGAGTCCAACGACGCGCACATCGGCGACACCGTCACCGTCCGTGAGTGCCGCCCGCTGTCGCGCTCCAAGCGCTGGCGCCTGATGGGCGTCGTCGAGAGGGCCAAGTAGCCATGATCCAGAACGAAACCCGTCTGCGCGTGGCCGACAACTCCGGCGCCCGTGAGATCCTCGTGATCCGGGTGCGGGGTGGCTCGCGCCGCCGCTATGCCGGCGTCGGCGACACCATCACCGCGACCGTCAAGACCGCCAACCCGCAGGGCGCGGTCAAGAAGGGCGAGGTCGTCACCGCCGTCGTCGTGCGGACCAAGAAGTCCTACGGTCGCGAGGACGGCACCTACATCGGCTTCGACGAGAACGCGGCGGTGCTGATCGACGCGCAGAACAACCCGCGTGGGACCCGCATCTTCGGCCCCGTCGCGCGTGAGCTGCGCGACCGCAACTTCATGAAGATCGTCTCCCTCGCACCGGAGGTGCTCTGAATGCCCGCGCGCATCAGGACCGACGACCAGGTGATCGTGATCGGCGGCAAGGACCGCGGCAAGAAGGGCAAGGTCCTCCGCGTCGATCCCAAGAACGACAAGGTCTTCGTCGAAGGACTCAATATCGTCAAGCGCCATCAGCGCCCGCAGCAGACCGCCGGCGGCCAGACCGCCGGTGGAGTGATCGAGCGCGAGGGTCCGATCCACATCTCGAACGTGATGCTGATCGACCCCAAGGACGGCAAGCCGACCCGCGTCGGGGTCGAGGTCGTCGACGGCAAGCGGCTGCGCATCGCCAAGCGCAGCGGGCAGCGACTGGACTGACAGGAAGAAACTGATGGCAACGGAAACCCCGGCTCCGCCGGCACGACTCAAGACCCGATACCTGGAGGAGATCCGCCCGGCACTGATCGAGAGGTTCGGCTACTCCACGCCGATGCAGGCTCCCAAGATCGAGAAGGTCACGGTCAACATGGGATGCGGCGACGCCAAGCAGGACTCCAAGGTCCTGGACGCCGCCATCGATCAGCTGCGCCAGATCACCGGCCAGCAGCCCAACATCCGCCGCGCCCGCAAGTCGATCGCCCAGTTCAAGCTGCGCGAGGGGATGCCGGTGGGCGTCGCCACGACGCTGCGCGGTGAGCGCGCCTACGAGTTCCTCGACCGGCTGATGTCGATAGCGATCCCCCGGATCCGCGACTTCCGAGGCCTGAACCCGCGCGCGTTCGACGGTCGCGGCAACTACTCGATGGGCGTCCGCGAGCAGATCATCTTCCCCGAAATCGACTACGACGAGATCGATCAGGTACGCGGCCTCGATATCACGATTACCACCAACGGCGCCAGCGACGAGGAGGCCTTCGCCCTGCTCGAGGCCCTCGGCATGCCGTTCCGCAAGGACGGTCGCAACCCGGCGGCCCAGGCTTAGGAGCAAGGAGAAACGTGGCAAAGCTGTCCCAGCGCGTCCGCCAGCAGCGGACCCCCAAGTACAAGACGCGGGGCTACACCCGGTGCCGCCGGTGTGGCCGCTCGCGCGCCGTGTACCGCAAGTTCGGCCTCTGCCGGATCTGCTTGCGCGAGCTCGCGCACAACGGCTACATCCCCGGCATGACGAAGTCGAGCTGGTAGGTCAATCATGTCAATGACCGATCCAGTCGCCGACTTCCTGACCCGCCTGCGCAACGGCGCGCGCGCCCAGCACCACGACGTGCTGATCCCATCCTCCAAGCTCAAGCGCGAGATGGCCCGCATCCTGAAGGAGCAGGGCTACATCGAGAGCTACGAGATCTCGCCCGCGACCGTCGAGCGGCCCGGCGAGCACATCACCGTGGTGCTCAAGTACACCAACGACCGCAAGCCGGTCATCTCCGGGCTTCAGCGCGTCTCGCGGCCGGGCCAGCGCCACTACGTCGATCACGCCAACCTCCCGCGCGTGCAGGGTGGCATGGGCACCGCCATCATCTCGACGTCACGGGGCGTCATGACCGGCCACGAGGCTCGCACCGCGGGCGTCGGCGGCGAGGTCGTGGCTCGCGTCTGGTAACCCTGAGAACGCGAACATGTCCCGTATCGGTAGACAACCCATCTCCGTGCCCGCCGGCGTCTCGGTGGCGATCGAGCCTGGCCTGGTGACCGTCAACGGTCCCAAGGGCGAGCTGTCCGAGCGCGTGAGCCGCGACATGACGGTCACCCAGGACGGTGACACGATCACCGTGACCCGTCCGACGGACCGCGGGCCCCACCGCGAGCTGCACGGCCTGACCCGCACCCTGATCGCCAACATGGTCGAGGGGGTCACCGCGGGCTTCGAGAAGAAGCTCGAGATCCAGGGCGTCGGCTATCGCGCCGCGCTGCGCGGGCGTGATCTGGAGCTCGCGCTCGGCTATTCCCATCCGGTCGAGATCAAGGCGCCGGACGGAATCGAGTTCGAGGTGCCGCAGCCGACCCGTATCACCGTGCGCGGCGCCTCCAAGCAGCAGGTCGGCGAGATCGCCGCCATCATCCGCAAGCAGCGCAAGCCCGAGCCCTACAAGGGCAAGGGGATCCGTTACGAGGGCGAGTACGTCGCCCGGAAGGTCGGGAAGCGAGCATGACCGTCAAGACACGACCCGAGGCCCGGCTCAAGCGCCGCCGCCGCGTCCGCGCCAAGGTGCGCGGGACCGCCGAGCGTCCGCGGATCTCCGTGTTCCGTTCCAACCGGGGCATCGCCGCCCAGCTCATCGACGACGATGCGGGCCGTACGCTGGCCGCGGTCAACTGGACCGAGCCCGAGCTGCGCACCCTCGGCCCGACCGAGCAGGCGCACAAGGCCGGCGAGGTGCTCGCCCAGCGCGCACAGGCCGCCGGCGTGCAGGTCGTCGTGTTCGATCGCGGCGGCTATCGGTATCACGGCCGAGTCCAGGCGTTGGCGGAGGGCGCGCGGGAGGGCGGTCTGACGCTCTAGGCGTCGACCCTCGCTACTCTCGTACAGCTCATGGCAGCCGAACGCACAGTTTCAGCTCAGGGCCTGGACCTCCAGGAGCGCGTGGTGGAGATCAACCGCGTCGCCAAGGTGGTCAAGGGCGGGCGCCGCTTCTCCTTCACCGCACTGGTCGTCGTCGGCGACGAGCGCGAAGTCGTCGGGATCGGCTACGGGAAGGCCAACGAGGTCCCCGTGGCGATCCAGAAGGGCGTCGAGCGCGCCAAGAAGAACCTCTACCGCGTGCCCAAGCACGGGTCGACGATCACCCATCAGACGATGGGAATCTTCGGCGCCGGCCGCGTGTTCCTCAAGCCGGCCGCGCCCGGTACCGGCGTGATCGCCGGCGGCGGCGTCCGCGCCGTGCTGGAGCTCGCCGGGATCCACGACATCCTCTCCAAGAGCCTCGGCTCCCAGAACCCGATCAACCTCGTCAAGGCGACGATGGCTGGGCTGGAGTCGCTGCGCACCCCCGACGAGGTCGCCAAGCTGCGCGGCATCTCGATCAACCAGGTGCTCGGTCTCACCGGCGAATCCGGAGACGGTGGGGAGCAGGGCGCGATCCTGCCGACCGAGGGATCCGGCGACGGCGGCAGCGATGTCGCTGCTCCGGCCGACACCGCGGGCGTCGCATGAGCACGCTCACCGTCACCCAGCGCAAGTCGCGCAACGGCTCGGACAAGCGCCAGCTCGACACGCTGCGCTCGATCGGTCTGCGCCGCATCGGCCACACCGTCGAGGTCAAGGACACCCCGCAGATGCGCGGCATGCTGCACAAGGTCCGTCATCTGGTCGAGGTCCACGACGAGGTGGCGTCATGAGCCGCGGTGTGACCCCCCGCAAGGGCCCGGCGACGGAGTCTGAGTCCGACGGCGCCGCGCGGATCGGCCTGCACAACCTCTCCCCGGTCCCGGGCTCCCGCAAGCCGCGCAAGCGGGTCGGTCGCGGCCACGGCTCGGGCATGGGCAAGACCTCCGGGCGCGGTCAGAAGGGCGCGGGCTCGCGCTCGGGCTCCAAGAGCCGCGCGAACTTCGAGGGCGGCCAGATGCCGGTCCACATGCGGATGCGCAAGCTGCGCGGCCCGCACATGAAGAAGTCGATGCCGTTCGAGCCGTTCCGGACCTACACCCAGGCCGTCAACCTGCGTGACCTCGAGTCCCGCTTCGACGCCGGTGCCGAGGTGACGCCCGAGACGCTCAAGGCCAAGGGTCTTGCCACGCGCAAGGACATTCCGGTCAAGATCCTCGCCAAGGGCGAGATCTCCAAGGCGCTCACCGTCAACGCGCACGCGTTCAGCGGCGCCGCGCGGGCGGCGATCGAAGCCGCCGGCGGCACCTGCCAGACCGTCGAGTAGCGAAGGCCCGGGGGTCGCATGCTCTCGACGATCCTCGGTGCGTTCCGGATCGCCGAGATCCGTAGGAAGATCCTGTTCACCTTCGGGGTGCTCGCGATCTACCGGCTGGGGACCCACATCCCGGCGCCGGGCATCAACCCCAAGGCGGTCTCCCAGATCTCCCAGCAGCTCAGCGGCAACAGCGTGCTCGGGCTGCTCAACCTCTTCTCCGGAGGTGGGCTGGGGCGGATCGCCCTGTTCGCGCTGGGCATCATGCCCTACATCACCGCGTCGATCATCCTGCAGATCCTGCAGGTGGCGGTCCCCTCGCTCGAGAAGCTCTCCAAGGAGGGCGAGGTCGGACAGCAGCGGATCACCCAGTACACGCGCTATTTGACCGTCGGGCTGGCGTTCGCCCAGTCGATCGGCTACGTCTTCCTGTTCCGCAGCTTCCAGCAGTCCGCCGGGGTCTCGCTGATCAGCAACTTCAACCTCGGCAAGGTCTTCATCATCGTGCTCTCGCTCACCGCGGGCACGATCCTGCTGATGTGGCTCGGGGAGCTGGTCACCCAGCGCGGCATCGGCAACGGGATCTCGCTGCTCATCTTCGCCTCCATCGTCTCGCGCATCCCGGGCGGCATCAGCGCCTGGTGGCGCAACCCCGATCAGACGTTCAAGGTGATCATGCCGTTCATCGTCGTCGGCGCGGTGGCGGCGATCGTGTTCGTCCAGCTCGGCCAGCGCCGCATCCCGATCCAGTACGCCAAACGGGTGATAGGGCGGCGCATGACCGAGGGCGGAATGACCTACCTGCCGCTGCAGGTCAACATGGCCGGCGTCATCCCGGTGATCTTCGCCGCCTCGATCATGGCGATCCCGCCCACGATCGGTCAGCTGCTCGGCCACAACGGCCTGAACTTCTGGACCGAGCTCGCCAACTTCTTCAACCCCCAGGGCTGGCACTACGTGCTCGGCGAGACGATCCTCATCATCCTGATGACCTACTTCTACACGGCGGTCACGTTCAACCCGGTCGACCAGGCCGACAACCTGCGAAAATCGGGCGGCTTCATCCCCGGGGTGAGGCCGGGGAGACCGACCGCCGAGTTCCTGGACCGCATTCTGGCGCGATTGACATTGCCCGGCGCGCTGTTCCTGGCCGCGATCGCGGCGCTGCCGACCATTCTCATCAACCAGACGAGTGCCAACTTCTTCTTCGGCGGCACCTCGATCCTGATCGTGATCGGCGTTGCGCTCGACACGATGCGCCAGTTGGAGGCGCAGTTGATGATGCGCAACTACGAAGGGTTCCTCAAGTAGCGGAGCGGGGCCGCTCGCCGGCCCCGACAACGCTCCGCTGCGATCCGCGGCGGGGCACCGACCGAACCTCTCTTCCTCGGCGCCTGTCTCTCGTCACCGCGGCACACCGGTACGGCGGCTGGTCTGACCGGCACTCTGGGAAGTTCGAGACGCTCTGCGCGGCTTCTGGTTCCCAGAGTGGCGCGGGTAACGGTGGCGGTCCTGGTGCGGCGGTGGGATACTGGGTGGTGGAGGAGGTGGGTGGCATTTCATTGACCCCGCGTCAGGACCGCGACTCCGTGAAGGGTCCGCCGGTCGGATATGAGGGACGACACCGACGGTTGCGGGCGTATGCCGACGCCAAGCAACCCCGGCACGTACCGCACGGTACGTTCGGCCGGCATCATCCGGTGCGGGCGGCGCTGCACCAGATCGGCCGGCTGCTCGAATCCGAGCACCGGCACTGAGGGGCTCGCGACCGCGTCACTGGCTCGCCGTCCTGCTTGACCGGGTACGTCCGGAGCGCCGACTCGGGGAGGCGGCCGCGGACGCGGGGCGGACTGCATGCGCGGGCCCGCACGAGGCCCGGCCGCAAGGTACAGTCCCGGACCTCCGAATGCCCGCTCAGCTCAACCTCATGCTCTTCGGACCGCCAGGCGCGGGCAAGGGAACGCAGGCCGAACGGCTGCGCCAGGACTTCCAGCTGCCCTACATCGCGACCGGCGACATGCTGCGCGAGAACGTCCGCAACGAGACCGAGCTCGGCCGCAAGGCCAAGGAGTACATGGACGCCGGTGACCTGGTCCCCGACGATCTGATCGTGGCGATGGCCCGTGACCGGCTCAGCCAGGACGACGCGCAGGACGGGTTCCTGCTCGACGGCTTTCCGCGCACCTTGCCCCAGGCGGAGGCGCTCGGACAGATGCTCGACGGCCTCGGCCGGCGGATCACGGCGGTGCTGCTGATCGACGTGCCCGACGAGGAGGTGGTGCGCCGGCTGTCCGGCCGCCGCGTCTGCGTGAAGGCGGGCCACAACTACCACGTCGAGCTCGACCCGCCCAAGAACGATGGGATCTGCGACCAGGACGGCTCGCGCCTGGTCCAGCGCGACGATGACAAGCCCGAGGTGATCGAGCACCGGCTCGCCGTCTACCACGAGAAGACCCGACCGCTGGTCGACTACTACGACTCGCGGGGCCTGATGCGCCGGATCGACGGGACCCGCCCGCCCTCCGACGTCCACGATCACATCCGCGCGGTCATCGCCACGCTTCGGATCGAAGAGGACGTCTAACGCCGCCTCGCGCGCCCGCCACACAGCAGTGGGCCGACTGGCTAGATTCACTCACGAGATGATCATCAAGAAGACCCCTGAGGAGATCGACCGGATGGCCGCGTCGGGCGCCCTGCTGGTGCGCACGATGAACCTGCTGGCGGGCAAGATCCGGCCGGGAGTGACGACGGCCGACCTCGACGCCGCCGCCGAGAAGTTCATCCGGTCCCAGGGCGCGGTGCCCACGTTCAAGGGCTACCGCGGCTTCCCGGGCTCGATCTGCGCCTCGCCGAACTCGATGATCGTGCATGGCATCCCCGGCCCGTATGTCCTGCAGAAGGGCGACATCCTGTCCGTCGACCTCGGCGTCACGCTGGACGGCTGGGTCGCCGACGCGGCCAGGACGTTCCCGGTCGGCCCGATCAGCCCGGTCGCACAGAAGCTGCTGGACGTGACCGAGGAGGCGCTGATGCTGGCGGTGCCGGAGTGCCGGCCCGGCAACCGCCTCGGCGACATCGGCCACGCGGTCCAGACCTACGTGGAGGCTGAGGGGCTGTCCGTCGTGCGCTCTCTGGTCGGCCACGGCGTGGGTCGCGACATGCATGAGGACCCGCAGATCCCCAATTACGGCCATGCCGGCTCGGGCATCACGCTCGAGGAGGGGATGGTGTTCGCGATCGAGCCGATGGTGACCGCCGGCAGGCACGCCATCAGGGTCGCCGCCGATCAGTGGTCGATCTTCTCCCAGGACGACTCGCTGGCGGCGCACTTCGAGTTCACGATCGCGATCACCGCCGACGGCCCGCGCGTGCTGACGCCCTGGCACGAGGCGAAAACCGCCGCCGCGGCGGCCTGACCCGCCCGGCAAACAGGACCGGACGGGTTGCTAACATCCCCCGATGCGCCCGCAGCGCCTGTTTAGCTGCTGCGCGCCCTTCGTCGAGGTAGCGGCGACCGTACCGGTCTCCAGAGCCTCGGCGAGGATCACAAGACAGAAATTTCCACCGCAAAGGTGAACCCAGCATGAAGGTACGTCCCTCGGTCAAGCCGATGTGCGAGAAGTGCAAGATCATCCGCCGCCACGGCCGGGTGCTCGTGATCTGTTCCAATCCCCGTCACAAGCAGCGGCAGGGCTAGCCGCCGCAAGGAGAACGATGGCGCGAATCTCCGGGGTCAACATCCCCCTCAACAAGCGGGTCGAGATCGGCCTCACGTATATCTACGGCATCGGCCGTTCCACCTCCAATGAGCTGCTCGCGCAGGTCGGGATCGAGCCGGACCGCAAGGTGCGCGACCTCACCGAGGAGGAGGTCGTCAAGCTCCGCGACCTGATCGACAACTCGGTCACCGTCGAGGGAGACCTGCGCCGTGAGCGCTCGCAGGCGATCAAGCGCCTGCAGGAGATCGGCTCCTACCGCGGCCTGCGCCATCGCCGCGGACTGCCGGTCCGCGGACAGAACACAAAGACCAACGCCCGGACGCGCAAGGGACCCAAGCGCATGCAGGTCGCCGGCAAGAAGAAGGCAGGTAAGAAGTGAGCCCGGCTCCCCGCCGTCCGCAGCGCGGCCGTCGCCGTGTGCGCAAGAACATCCCGATCGGGCAGGCGCACATCAAGACGTCGTTCAACAACACGATCGTGTCGCTCACCGACCGCGAGGGCAACGTCATCGCCTGGGAGTCGGCCGGTGGCGCGGGCTTCAAGGGCTCGCGCAAATCGACGCCGTTCGCGGCACAGGTGACCGCCGACGCGGCCGCGCGCAAGGGCATCGAGCACGGCCTGCAGAAGGTCGAGGTCTTCGTCAAGGGCCCCGGCTCCGGCCGCGAGACCGCGATCCGCTCGCTGCAGGCTGCGGGTCTCGAGGTAACCGGCGTCAAGGACGTCACCCCCCAGGCCCACAACGGCTGCCGACCCCGCAAGCGTCGCCGCGTCTGACGCGCGCTGACCTTTAGAGAACCAGAGACACACAGGACATGGCCCGAGATACCTCACCCCAGTGCAAGCAGTGCCGTCGCGAGGGACAGAAGCTCTTCCTCAAGGGCGAACGCTGCCTGACCGACAAGTGCGGCGTCGAGCGTCGCTCCTACCCGCCCGGCGACCACGGCCGTGGCCGCCAGAAGCAGTCCGAGTACCGCGTCCAGCTGCGTGAGAAGCAGAAGGCGAAGCGCTACTACGGCGTGCTCGAGGACCAGTTCCGCATCTACTACGGCAAGGCGTCTCGGCAGTCCGGCGTGACCGGCGAGAACCTGCTGCGGATGCTGGAGTGCCGCTTCGACAACGTGCTCGTCCGCCTCGGCTTCGCCGCCTCGCGGCGCCAGGCCCGCCAGTTGATCCTGCACGGCCACTGGACGATCAACGGCCGCCGGGTGAACATCCCGAGCTACCAGCTGCGCGACGACGACGTGATCGCGATCCACGGCAAGTCCTCCGCTGGACAGGTGATCCGCGACGCGACCGAGCTCACCGGACAGGTTCCGGCATGGCTGCAGGCCGACCACGACGCGCTCACGGCGAAGGTGCTCCGCAAGCCCGAGCGGCGGGAGATCGCCGCGCCGGTGCAGGAGCAGCTAATCGTCGAGCTGTACTCCAAGTAGCGATTTTCAGACAGCCGCGCGAGCCCGGGGGCCCGGGTCGCGCGCGGCGACCGACACCCGCCGCCTCCCCTCCGGGCGGCCTTCAACTCGAGACGACGTTAGGACGTGTGATGCTTGACTTCCAGGTGCCCCGAATCTCCGCCGAGTCGGCGGACGACACGCGCGGATCGTTCACGATCGAGCCGCTCGATCGCGGCTTCGGCTACACCTTCGGCAACTCGCTGCGCCGCGTGCTGCTCTCCTCGCTGGCCGGCGCCGCGGTCACCAGTGTGCGGATCGAGGGTGTCGCGCACGAGTTCTCCACGATCGCAGGCGTCAAGGAGGACGTGACCGACATTGTCCTCAACCTCAAGGGCATCGTCTGCCGGATGCACTCCGACGCGACCGAGATCGAGGCCCCGCTCGTCGTCACCGGCCCCGGCGACATCACCGCCAAGGACATCGACCTGCCCTCTGGCGTCGAGATCCTCAACCCCGAGACGCACATCGCGACGCTCGAGAAGAAGACCAAGCTCGAGGTCTATCTGACGATCGGACGCGGCCGCGGCTATCGCCCCGCGGAGGAGAACAAGTCGCCCGACCAGCCGATCGGCGTGATCCCCATCGACTCGATCTTCTCGCCGGTGCGCCGAGTGGCCTACAACGTCGAGCAGGCCCGAGTCGGCCAGAAGACCGACTTCGACAAGCTGACCCTCGACATCGAGACCGACGGCTCGATCGACCCGCACGCGGCGCTGCGCGAGGCCGCGGAGATCCTCATCTCTCAGCTGGCGATCTTCACCGACGCCGACCGAGTGGTCGAGCTGCGTGACGTGAACACCGCCGGCGCGCTCGACCCCGCGATGGTCGGTGGCGCCCAGGTCGGCTCCTCCCAGCGCCCGCCCAACGCGATGGACGACATCCTGATCGAGGAGCTGGAGCTCGGCGTGCGGTCCTACAACTGCCTCAAGCGGGCGGGCATCCAGACCGTCGGTGATCTCGTCTCCAAGACCGAGGGTGAGCTCAACGCGATCCCGAACTTCGGCAAGAAGTCGATCGACGAGGTGATCGAGACCCTGCACGCGCGGGGCCTTGGTCTCCGCGACGAGTAAGCTCTCGCTGCCAGGAGCAAAGGAACCACTGTCATGCGTCATCAGCGTCAGCGATACCAGCTCAGCCGCTCAGCGGCCCACCGCAAGTCGTTGCTCATGAACCTCTCCAAGGAGGTCATCGAGCACGAGCGAATCCAGACCAGCGAGGCGAAGGCCAAGGCGGTCAAGCCCGAGCTGGAGAAGCTCATCACCCTTGCCAAGCGCGGGGACCTGCACGCCCGCCGTCAGGCGCTCTCTGCGCTCGGTCAGGACAAGTTCACCGTCTACAAGCTGTTCGAGGAGATCGCGCCGCGGTACACCGAGCGGCCGGGTGGCTACACCCGCATCCTGAAGCTCGGTCCGCGTCGCTCAGATTCGACCGAGATGGTGCTGCTCGAGCTCGTCTGAGCTCGGGATGGAGTCCGCACGGCCCGTTCGGACTCGGGTGAGCGGGCGGGTCGCGCGGCTGCTGATCCAGTACGACGGGACCGACTTCTCCGGGTGGGCCAAGCAGCCGGGCCTGCGCACGGTCCAGGGAGAGCTCGAGCAGGCGCTTTCCGTCGTCCTGCGCCGTGACGACCTGACCCTGACCGTCGCGGGGCGCACCGACACCGGCGTTCACGCGTTCGGCCAAGTGGCGAGCTACCCCGGGCAGCCGGCCCGCGTCAGGGGCGTCAACGCGCTGCTCGGCGCCGATGTGAGCGTGTTGAGCTGCGAGGCCGCCCCCGACGGGTTCTCCGCGCGCCACGACGCGACGAGCCGCGCCTACCGCTACCGACTGTTCGCGCGCCCGGTTCGCAGCCCGTTTGAGCGCCGGACCGCGCTGCATTGGCCCCACCCGATCGATCTCGACGCGATCGACGAGTGCGCCCGGGCGCTCGCCGGGACCCACGACTTCACTGCCTTCACCCCGACCGAGACCGATCACGTCCGGTTTGAGCGCGACGTGCTCAGCGCCCGGTGGGAGCGCGATCCAGCGGGCGGACACCTCGACTTCCTGATCGAGGCCGACTCGTTCATGCGCAACATGGTCCGGGCGCTCGTCGGCACGATGCTGGAGGTGGCCTCGGGCCACCGCACGCCGAGCGGATTCCGAGAGCTGCTCGGCGGCCGCCCGCGTGCCGAAGCCGGCCCGACCGCCCCGCCCCGCGGGCTTGCGCTCGTGGGAGTGGGCTATGAGGGACGCAGGGTGCTTGCCCGGACCTGAGCGATTGGGGCCGGACTGGACAAATGTTCGATTGCGCTCAAGCTCCCCAAAGCGCACTATTCCTCTCAGAAGGAGCCAGGGAAGGCGTGGGGGCGGTTTTCTGCGGCCCGGCCGACGGGGAATCGTCGTCCGGGCCGTCGTTGTCTGTGGGTGCAGCGAGCCGTTGACGGCCGCCCGCGGCCCTAGGATGAGACGCGTGCGCGTGCTCCTCACCAACGACGACGGGATCGCCGCGCAGGGCCTTCAGACTCTCCGGCGTGCGCTGCTCGCGGTGCCGGGGGTCGAGCTGGCGGTGGTCGCACCCGATGGCAATCGCTCGGCGACCGCCCGCTCGATCACGACGCGCCGGCCGCTCGCCGTGCGTGAGGTCGAGTTCGACGACGGCACGACGGGCTTTGCGACCGACGGCACTCCCGTCGACTGCGTGCGCCTCGCTCAGCTCGGGCTGATCGACGGCTTCGAGATCGACCTCGTCGTCTCGGGAATCAACCACGGCGCCAATCTCGGCGACGATGTGACGTACTCGGGCACGGTCGCTGCCGCGCTGGAGGCGATCCTGCTCGACGTGCCGGGGATCGCCGTCTCACAGCAGTCACCGGCCGGCCCCGTCGATCACGAGACGGGCGAGGGGTTCGACTTCGACGTCACCGCGAGGTTCGCGGCTCAAGTGGTGGAGCGTCTGGAGGACGTCGGGCTGGCCCCGCGGACCCTGCTCAACATCAACGCGCCGAGCGCCCGGCCGAAGGGAGTTCGGGTCGCGCGGCTCGGCAAGCGCGTCTACAGCGACGCGCTGCGCCTGATCAAGGACGACGCCAACGGACGGATCTATGAGATCTACGGGGAGGCAGGGGCGCTGCAGGACGAGCGTGACACCGATCTCGCCGCCGTGGCGGCCGGCGAGATCGCCGTGACGCCGCTGCACTTCGACCTCACCGACGTCGCCGGCCTGGACGTGCTCGCAGGCCGTGATCTGGCCGCGCTGCTGGCGCCGGTGGCGCGCGAGGTGGGGGAGCGGTGAGCCCCCGCGGCTCGGCGCCCGGCGAGGATGCCGCGGCGAGAGCCGCCGAGCTGCGCGCAGAGCTCGAGCACCACGGCTACCGCTACTACGTCCTCGACGATCCGGAGATCAACGACGACGCGTACGACGCGCTGCTTGACGAGCTGCGTGCGATCGAGGCCGCCCATCCCGAGCTGGTCACGCCGGAGTCGCCGACCCAGCGGGTGGGAGGCGAGCCCGTCTCCGATCTGGTCAAGGTCACCCACCCGGTCCCTATGCTGTCGCTGGCCAACGTCCGCTCGGCGGACGAGCTGACCGCGTGGATCCAGCGGATGCGCAACCACCTGGCGCGGGAGTCGATCGAGGATCCGGAATTCGAGTTCGTCGCCGAGCCGAAGATCGACGGGCTGGCGATGTCGCTGCTGTATCGCGATGGCGTGTTCGACCGGGGCGCCACCCGAGGCAACGGTGAGATCGGCGAGGACGTCAGTCACAACATTCGCACGATCGGCCAGATCCCACTGCGCCTGGACATGGATGACCCGCCCGCGCTGGTCGAGGTCCGGGGCGAGGTCTACATGTCGCTGCCGGACTTCGCCGCGCTCAACGAACGCCGGGCCGAGCAGGGCCTGTCGACCTTCATGAACCCGCGCAACTCGGCCGCCGGAACCATCCGCCAGCTTGATCCGAGGCTCGCGTCAGAGCGTCCGCTGTCGTTCTGGGCCTACCAGGTCGGCACGACCGAGGGGATCACGTTCGACAGCCACTGGGAGGCGCTCGAGTGGCTGCGCGCCCGGCGCTTCCCGGTCCATCCGGACATCGTGCGGCTCACCGACGAGGCCGAGGTCGTCGCTCGCTGCCAGGAGTGGGAGCGGCGCCGCGGTTCGCTCGATTTCGAGATCGACGGCGTCGTGGTCAAGGTCAGCCAGTACGCGCTGCAGCGGCGGCTGGGAGTGGTGGGGCGTGACCCCCGGTGGGCGGTCGCCTGGAAGTTTCCGCCCACCACCGCGCCGACGAAGCTCGCGTCGATCGGCTGGAACCCGGGAAAGTTCGGCGACCTCCATCCCTACGCCATGCTCGAGCCCGTCGCGGTCGGTGGGGTCACGATCAAGCAGGCCACGCTGCACAACGAGGAGGATCTCGCCCGCAAGGACATCCGGGCCGGCGAGGAGGTGATCGTGCTCCGCGCGGGGGATGTGATTCCGCAAGTGCTCTCGCCCGCGCCGCACGTCGCCGAGCGCGAGGACCGACCGCCGCCCACCATTCCGCCGCAGCGCTGCCCGGTGTGCGACACGCCGACCGTCAAGCCCGAGGACTCCGTGTTCACCCGCTGCCCGAACCGCGACTGCCCCGGCCGCCGCTGGCAGCTGCTCAAGCATTTCGCCGGGGCGATGGACATCGACGGGCTGGGGGAGAAGCAGGTCGACCTGTTCATGCGCCTGGGCTGGGTCCGGACCGCGGGCGACCTCTACCGCCTGACCGCCGAGCAGATCGCCGAGCAGACGGGGTTCGGCCAGGTCTCCGCGCACAAGCTCGTCGCCGCGATCGAGGCCTCCAAGCGCCAGCCGTTCGGCCGGGTGCTGTTCGCGGCGGGGATCGAGGAGGTCGGCTACGTCACCGGTCGTAACCTGGCCCAGCGGTTCGGCACGCTCGACGGTCTGCTCGCCGCGGACGCCGAGGCCATCGAGCAGACGCAGGGCGTGGGCCCGAAGATGGCGGCGCGGATCCACGAGCAGCTCGCCGATCCACAGATGCGGGCGCTGCTCGAGGACCTGCGCTCCGAGGGCCTCACGCTCGAGCAGGAGGGACCACCGCCCGGCGAAGGGCCGCTTGCCGACAAGACGCTGGTGCTCACCGGCACGCTGCCCGATCTCACCCGAGAGGAGGCGACCGAGCGGATCGTCGCCGCCGGAGGCCGGGTCACCGGCTCGGTGTCGAAGAACACCGACTACCTGGTGGCCGGGGAGAGCGCGGGCTCCAAGCTGGCCAAGGCCGAGAAGCTGGGGGTCCGGGTGCTCGACGAGCCGGGCCTGCTGGCGCTGCTGGCGGGCGAGGGCGACGCCGATCAGCCGACCGGGGCCGAGGGCGACGCCGATCAGCTCTCAGCGGGCGACGGCGATGTCGACGCCGATCAGCCGGCGTAGCGGGCGACCGCGACCTCCATCCGGTCCTGGATCGGATGGGCGGCGTCGGGGTTGACCCGGTTCATGAGGAACGCGTAGGCGAGCAGGTGCCCGTCGGCGGCCCGGCAGTAGCCGACGACGTTGGAGACGTCCGACAGCGTGCCGCTCTTGCCGGTGCATCGTCCCTGGGCGTAGGTGCCACGGTTCTCGTCGACCAGCGTGCCGGTCTCGCCGACGGTCGCCAGCGACTGGCGGAAGGGGAGGTCGTCGCTCTGCTGGGACAGCAGCGAGACAATCTGCGCGGGTGAGGTGTGGTCACGGTAGGACAGGCCCGAGCCGTCGAGCAGGTACGGATGCTGGCCGAACTTGGCGGCGATCGTCGAGCGCACGACCGCCGCGCCGGCCGCGGTCGTGCCGCCGGCCCCCGCGTGCGCGCCGATGTCCTTGAGCAGCGTCTCGGCAAAGAAATTGTCCGAGGGCGTGTTCGTGAGGGCGATCAACGTCGCCATGGTGGGCGATCGAACGCTGGCCAGCTGCCGCGCGAGCGCAGGGGTGACGCCCGTGCGCACCGACCGGTTCCGGACGGCGATCCCGCCGGCTCGCAGCGCGGCGAGCAGATCCCTGCCCGCCTGCAGCGGCGGGTTGGCGTAGTAGATCTCGCCCGTCGAGTCTGCCCAATCGCGGTTGAACGACAACGCGCTGAGCGCCCCCTCGACCCAGATCGACGGTTTGTCGTTCGTCGCGGGGGTGCCCTCGTCGGAATCGAACACCGAGGCGTCGGCAATGATCGGGCCGGTGACGGAGCTGATGCCGTCCGCGCGCAGCCGGCTCACCAGGCTCTGGACGGTGGCGCCGGTCCCGTAGGCGCGACGGTCGAACGCGGCCGAACCGAACGTCGGGTCGCCGCCGCCGCGCAGGTAGAGCGGCCCCTTCCAGGTCGCCCCGTCCTGCGCGCCGGTCCCGAGCACCGACGTGGCCAGTCGCCCGGTCGGCCCGAAGACCTGCAAGGCCGTCGTCGTGGTGTAGAGCTTCTCCACTGACGCGGGGATGCGGGTCACGGTTGCCCGGTCGGCATAGAGCGTCGCGCCGGTGCTCAGATCCTCCACCTCCGCGCTGCTGTGCGCTCCGGCGGAACGCATACCGGCGTTCAGTGCGCGGGTCAGACCCGCCGCGAGCTCGCCGCCGGACGCGAGCGCCCTCGGGGCGAGGCAGGCGCCGGCGCAGAACGGGGCGGCGGTGGCGAGCACGACACGCATGAGCGCGCGGCGCGCCGAGTGGGTGCAGGACAACCAGACCATCCGACCATATGTAACCGATGGCGGGCGCGAAAGCTGCGGGGTTTGGCCCAGCACTCCGTCGCAAGATCGTGAGAACGCGTCTAGAGAGCCGAGTGCGCGATTCTCTAAGATCCCGTCCGCCATGGACAAGGTGGTGACGCTCACGGACTCGAGCGCACGGCCGCCGGCCGCTCGGGCCGCTCGGGCCGCGCGACGGCCGCGCCGGTCGGGCGCGCGCGGGCGCCGGCGCTCCAAGACGGCGCTGGTGCTCGGCGGCGGCGGTCTCACCGGCGGCGTCTACGAGATCGGCGCGCTGCGTGCGCTCGACCTCCTCTCGGTTCAGCGCACGGTCAACGAGTTCGACGTCTACGTCGGCACGAGCGCGGGCTCGTTCGTGGCGGCGGCGGTCGCCAACGGTGTGACGCCGGAGGAGATGATGCGAGCGATCGTCCGCGATGGGCCGACCGGCTTCCCCGACGTCCGTGCAGGCTCGCTGCTGCGCCCCAACTACCGTGAGTTCGTCACCCGGGGGGTGAAGCTGCCGCTGCGGCTGGCCGGGCTGGTCCGTGGCCTGGCGCGCGACATCGGCCAGCTGTCGGCCGTCGATGTCGTGCTCGGCCTCGCCGAGGCGCTCCCGACGGGGCTGTACACCGGCGACGGACTCGAGCGCTACGTCCGGGACATCCTCGACGATCCGGACCGGACCAACGACTTCCGCGAGCTGCGCTCCGAGCTGTACCTGGTGGCGACCGACCTCGACACGTGCGAGCGCGCGGTGTTCGGAGCCGAGGGGCTTGACGCCGTTCCGATCTCACGCGCGGTGAGCGCCTCGAGTGCGCTGCCGATGATCTACAAGCCCGTCGAGATCGACGGCCATGAGTACGTCGACGGTGGCCTGGTCTCGACGACCAACCTCGATGTGGCGGTCGAGGCGGGCGCGAAGTTCATCGTGGTGGTCAATCCGCTGGTGCCCTACATCAACGACGGCGACCCGGTCCTCGCCCGCAGCCGCCGGGTCTCGAACATGGGCTTTCCGCAGATCGGCTACCAGGCGTTCAAGCTGCTCGCTCACCAGCGCCTGCACGAGCTCGCGCGCCAGTGGGAGGAGCGCTATCCAGGGGTCGACATCATCCTCATCGAGCCCGAGCCCTCCGACGAGCTGATGTTCCGCACCAACGTCATGAACTTCACCTCGCGCGTCGACATCGCGCGTCACGGCTTCGAGTCGGTGACACTGCACCTGTCTCACGAGTACCACCGCTACAAGGAGATCTGCGCCCGCCACGGGATCGAGATCTCCGCCACCAGGGTGCAGAGCGTGGTGGGCCGCTTCGACACGGCGAACGAGTCGACCCGAGCCTGGCGGAAGATCCTCGAGCAGACGACCGCAACGCTGCTGCGCCAGTCGGCGTCCTGAAACGACCATGCACGCCGCGGTGAAACCGGGCGCGCGGGAAAAGAGGAAACGGTGGGGGCGACGCCATCCCGGCGCCGCCCGGCCGGTTTACGTCAGGCGCTGGCCGCCTGCGCCGCGGATGTCATCCCGCTCGGCAGCTCGGCCATGCTCGAGAGAAACAATGTCTTGTCGATCTTTCCATTGAAGATCGGGACGCCCATTTCGACGCATTTGACGATTACGTCTCGTCGCTCGAGGCCGGCTTCGCGAGCCAGCTCGGTGGGCGTCAGGTGATTGGCCATCGGACTTCTCTCCTTTGCCGCTGTTCACTACATGGTCACCAGTATTGCCTCTCCGCCGGACGGTGGCAAGGTGTCTCGACCAAACGTCCGCTCCGTCTACCGGATTCCGGTGCGCAGTCATCCACGATTGATCCAGCGATTATTGGTTTGAAAACCGCCGGACGGCGGTAATCTCCGGCAAGACCGGTCAACCGGCCGCGCCGGGGCAGGCCGGGCGTGGGCACGGAGAGCCGGACCGTCTGATGCGGGAGCCGCAGTGCAGCTGACGTCCAGAGCACCGTCGCCGTCCGGGAGCAGCAGTGAATCCGTGCTGGTCGCGCGAGCCCGTGCCGGGGACGACCGTGCCTTCGAGGAGCTCTACGCGCGCTACCGCGAGCGGATCCACGCGTTCATCCTGGCCAAGGTCCACGATCATGGACGGGCGGAGGATCTGGGCCAGGATGTGTTCATCTCCGCGTTGCGCCAGCTTCGCGCCAACGACAGCGACATCGTGTTCAAGCCATGGCTCTACACGATCGCGCGCAACGCGTGCATCGACGAGTTCCGGCGGGGCGCCCGCGCCCGCGAGGTCCTCCTGGAGTCCGACGACCTGCCGGCCGGCGCCGCGGGCCGCATGGCGCCCGGGCTGCCGACCCCCGCCGCGGCGGTCGAGTCAAAGCAGAGCCTCGCGGATCTGCGCGGCGCCTTCGACGGTCTCAACGAGACCCAGCACAAGCTGCTGGTCATGCGCGAGTTCGAGGGCCTCTCCTACGACGAGATCGGCGAGCGGCTGGGCATGAACCGGCAGATGGTGGAGAGCGGTCTGTTCCGTGCCCGCCGCAAGCTCGGCGAAGAGTACGAGGAGCTGGCGAGCGGGCGCCGCTGCGAGCAGATCCAGACCGCGATCGACGCGGGCGACCTGCGAACCGTCCGCGGTCTCGGGATCAAGCTGCGCCGGCGCTACGCGCGGCATCTGTCGCACTGTCAGCCGTGCCGGCACGTCGCGATGATGTCCGGCGTGGACGAGGCGCTGCTCAAGCCGCGCTCGATCGTCGACAAGGTCGCCGGCCTGCTGCCGTTCCCCTTCCTGCAGCGGCTCATCACGCGCGGGGCACGCGGCGCGGGCCATCACGCGACCGGAGGCCTGGCGGCCGGCGCCGGCGCCACCGGCGCGGGCGCGGGCGCCGCGGGGCTCGGAGCAGGGCAGGCGGCGGCGATTGCCGCCCTGCTCATCGGCGGGGCGGGCGGAGGGCTCGTCGCCGCCGATCAGGCGACCGCTGCTCACCATGCAGGCGCTCGCGAGGTGGCGAGCGTCACAGCCTCACCCGGCTCGAGGGTCGGCGCGGGTGCCAGAGCGCGCGGCGGCTCGGCGGCGGGCGTGGTCTCTTCCGGAGGCCGGCTCGGCGCGCAAGCGTCCGCGGGTGGCGCGGCGGGATCCGGTGTCAGGGGCTCGGCCTCGGGCAGCGGTATAGGTTCGGGGAGCGGCTCGGGTTCTGGCAGCGGTTCGGGCTCGGGCACTGGCTCAGGCTCTGGCAGCGGTTCTGGTTCGGGCAGCGGCTCGGGATCAGGCAGCGGCTCCGGTTCAGGCAGCGGCTCGGGATCAGGCAGCGGTTCCGGTTCAGGCAGCGGCTCGGGATCCGGGACGGGCTCCGGGACCGGTGAACGCACCCGGACCCCCACCACCTCGACCACCGTCGGGAGCCCGGTGACGGGCGTGACCACCACCGTGCAGAAGACAGTCACCGGTGTCTCCACGACGGTGCAGAAGACGGTGTCCGGCGTCGGTACGACCGTCGACAAGACCGTGTCCGGAGTCGGCAAGACCGTCGACAAGACCGTCTCGGGCGTCGGCAGGACCGTCGACAAGACCGTCTCGGGCGTGGGCACGACCGTGCAGAAGACGACGTCTGGCGTGGGCACCGCCGTCAACAAGACCGTCTCCGGGGTCGGCAAGACCGTGAGCAAGACCATTTCGGGCGTTGCCCCGGGCGTCGGCACCACCGTGCAGAAGACGACCTCGACCGTCGGTACCACCGTGCAGAAGACGACGTCGGGCGTGGGGACCGCCGTCAACAAGACGGTCTCCGGCGTCGGCACCACGGTGCAGAAGACGACCTCGGCGGTCGGCACCACCGTGCAGGGCGCGACCTCCGGAGTCGGAACGACCGTGCAGAAGACCGTCTCCGGGGCCACCGGTGGCGGTTCCTCAGGCTCGGGCACGACCTCGACCTCGACGTCGACCAACCCGGTCTCCACGCTGCTCGGCTCGATCCTTCACTGACGGCTCAGTGAGCCCCGGTGGCTCGGCCAGCCCTGTGATGGCCGGGCGCCGCGTCGGCGTCTCCTCGCCCTTCGGCGACGTCGCGGTCCGCAGGCCTTGGCAGCGACCAGGCACACGGCCCGGCCGCGCCGCCCTCTCGGCGTCGAATACACTCAGCTCATTCGGGGCGTGGCGCAGCCTGGTAGCGCGCACCGTTCGGGTCGGTGAGGTCCCCGGTTCAAATCCGGGCGCCCCGACTGCTGGTCCTGCCAGCGACAGAAATGCGAGAGCCCGCCGACCCGCGGGCTCTCCGCCTTTTCGGGCGGTGACACCCCGGTGCGCCCAGCGGACCGACCGGGCTGGAGCTGACCGGTCCGTTCTGACCCGAGCTGGTGTCGTTACCCGTGATGGGCGTGACATGGACCCCACAGACGCGGAGATGGTCATGACCTCGGAGACGCTGAGCCGGGCCCGGGCGGGGGACGAGGAGGCCTTCCGGGAGCTGGCCGACCCCCACCGCCATGCCCTGCAACTGCACTGTTACCGGATCCTCGGATCGCTGCAGGATGCCGAGGACGCGGTGCAGGAGACGATGATCTCGGCGTGGCGCGGCCTGAACGGGTATGAGGAGCGCGCCTCGCTGCGCAACTGGCTCTACCGGATCGCCACCAACCGCTGCCTGAACATGCTCCGCGACCGCGGACGCCGTCCCCAGGAGGTCCAGCCGATGATCGAGCCCCCGGAACCCACTCGCATGGCGGAGCCGATGTGGCTGGAGCCCTATCCGGACGTGCTCATCGAGATGGTCGCCGACTCCGGTCCGGGGCCTGAGGCGCGCTACGAGCAGCGCGAGGCAGTCGGCCTGGCGTTCGTGACCGCACTCCAGCACCTCCCGCCGCGCCAGCGCGCCGCCCTGGTGCTCAGCGACGTGCTCGGGCTCCAGCGCAGCGAGGTCGCCGAGATGCTCGACAGCACCGAAACCGCGATCAAGGCAGCCCTGCAGCGGGCGCGCGGATCGCTCGACAGTCAACTGACCGCGAGCGGAGTTGAGCAGGCGGCGTTGCCCGACTCCCCGCGGGAACGCGAGCTCGTGGGGTTGTTCGCCACCGCCGTGGAGAGCGGCGACACGCCGGCCATCGTCTCGCTGCTCACCGACGACGCATGGCTGACGATGCCGCCGGAGCCCTATGAGTACCAGGGCGCGCGCTCGATCGCCCGCTTCCTGGACGACCGGGCCCAGCTTCGGGGGGCGAACTTCCGGCTCGTCGCGACCCGCGCCAACGGTCAGCCCGCCTTCGGCTGCTACCTGCCAGACCCGCATGCCCCGGTTGCCCGCGCCTACGGCCTGATGGTCCTCACCGTCGGCGGCGAGCGCATCAGCATGGTCACGTGGTTCGGTGAGCGGGCGCTGTTCGCCGGCTTCGGGCTCCCGAGGACGCTGTCGCTCTAGCCGCATCGCCGGAGTCGTGGGCAGGCTTTCCCGGCGTCAGCCCTCGGACCACCCGGCGCCGGTCGCCTCGTACTCATCGACGCGGGCCTGCATCAGCGAACGGCAGAGCTCGGCCGGGATCTCACGGTCGTACGGGAGCTTGACGAAGCCCGCGCCGGTCTGGAATCCGGCGGCCGTGACCGTGGCGACGTGTGAGGCGAAGAACCGCGGCGGGAGCCGCAGAGAGCAGTGGTGCTTGAAGTTCTGCAGCATCCACAGGCTGGTGTTCTTGTCGCCGCGGACGTAGACGGGGAGGTTGTACTTCAGGGCCTCTCGGGTCTCGGGACCGGTGGCGAGGCTCATCTCGCGCAGCTGCTCGAGATGAGGTCTCTGGTCCGGTGCGAGCTTGTCGAAGTAGTCCTCGACGCTTGACCGCTTGGGCATCGGCATGACGGTGAGCCTACCCGCCACCTGAACCCGCGAGCAACGCGGGGTCAGCCGGGCGCCGGCGGCGGTTCAGGCCTCGAACCGTGATTGATGTGGCATCTGCGGCAACGACAACCGCCAGCGCAGCGCGCCGAGCCGGACAGCGAAGCACGCGCCGGCTCCGAGCACCGCGTAGACCCAATCATGTGCGCCGCTCGAGGGAGCGGCCACCGCGACCGCGGAGCCGATCAGCGCCGGCACCGCGTAGAGGCCGGATTGCAGCACGCGCGGGACCTGGCGCAGGATCAGGTCGCGTACCATCCCGCCGCCGATACCGCTGATCGCGCCGAGGATGACCGCCTCAGGGACCTCGAGGCGATACTGACGGGCGATCGCGGCGCCGGTGACGCAGAAGAGCCCGAGCCCGGCGGCGTCGAGTACCTCGATCAGGCGCTTCATGCGCTCCAGCCAGGGAAAGGTGAGCAGCGCCACGAGCCCGGCGACGCCGAGGACGGCCAGGAAGGCTGGGTCGCGGAACGTCGCCGGCGGGCGGCCGATGAGCACGTCGCGGATCACTCCCCCCGCGAGCCCGACCACCACCGCCATCACGAGCACCCCGAACGCGTCGAGTCGGGCACGGATCCCGGCGAGTGCGCCGGAGAGACCGAAGACGAACGTGCCGACCAGATCGAGGACGAGGATCGCGGTCGGGTCGAGCGTGCGCAGCAACGTGGGAGTCACCGTCGCAAGCGGGCTCATGACCGCCCCTCCGGCACGAGCCGGAGCCTCACGAGACCGGCGCGCACAGAGTCGTCCAGGCGAGCGGTCGCCCCCTCCGGCAGCGCGCTGAGCGCGACACCGCCCAGCACCGCGACGGCGCCGGTGAACTGCGGGAGGCCCGCCACGTTGCCGAACGCGATCCAGCCGACGACCGCACCCACCAACGGCTCCAGGTTGACGAACGCGCCGGCGAGCGTGGGGGAGACGTGCATCTGCCCTCGGGCGAACAGCCAGAACGGCAGGATCGTTCCCGCCACGACGAGTCCCGCCAGCGCCACCGCCGGTCCTGTGGGCATCAGGCTCGAGGTGGTGATCGGCAACCCGTCGTGCGCCAGCGCGAAGGGCATCGCCGCGAGCGCTCCGGCGCCGAACTGGACCGCGGTGACGGCCGCGACGTCGCGGCCCGCAAGCAACCGCGGCTGAAGCACGATGAAGAGCGCGGAGACGGCGGCCGAGGTGAAGACGAGCGCGTCGCCCATGTCGCCGGAGCCGGCGCCGCCGTGTCCGGCGATGAGTGCGATGCCGAGCAGCGCGAGTCCATATCCGGCCCAGGCCAGGACGCCCGTGCGTGCCTGCCGCGTGCCGGCCGCGATCAGCGCGGCGAGCATTGGCACGACTCCGATGATGACCGAGGCGTGGCTCACCGATGTCTGCGCGACGCCTGAGTTCTGCAGCAGCACGACTCCGCCGAAGCCGATCGCGCCGGCGGCCACGATGCCCGGCGTGAGCGCCGCTCGCAGCCCGCGCCGGCCCACCACCGCGAGCACCGGTGCGGCAAACGCGAATCGCGCCACGGTCAGCCATGCGGGCGTCAGCCACGCAAGTGCCAGCTTGGACAGCGGCACGCTGAGACCCCACAGGACGCCGGAGGCGGCGAGCGAGAGGATGGCTGTGCGGCGCGAATAGGTCATGGCTTTGATCTAAGTGCTCTATCGGCGGATCACCGTCACACATTTGACATCTAACGGCAAAAGCGATGGAATATTTCGTCAAATGGCAATTCAGCTTGATTCTGTTGATCTGAGACTGCTGGACGAGCTGCAGCGCGATGCCGATCGCACCAACGTCGAGCTTGCGCGGCTGGTCGAGCTGTCCCCGGCTGCGACCCTGCATCGGGTGCGTCGGCTGAAGGAGTCCGGCATCGTCGACGGCGTCGTCGCCCGCCTGAACCCGGTCGCCGCCGGGTTCCCGCTCCAGGTCTACGTGAGCGTCGTGCTCGACGCACACGACGACGCCAGCCACCGGCGCTTTCGAGCGGCGGTGCGTGACATGCCCGAGGTGTTGTCGGCCGACTGGGTGACCGGGGAGACCGATGCGATCCTGGTGGTCGTCGCCCGCGAGGTGGCCGAGCTGCAGCGAGTGCTCGTGCGTCTCTCCACCCGCGGCGGCGCGGCTCGCGTCACAACGCTGCTGCGCCTGGAGGAGCTCAAACCGGCGTCACCGCTTCCGCTCGGCGCGGCTCGCTGAGCGGCGAGCGCGGGCCGGTCGATCCCATCTGCCCCGGAAAGCACGAAGCCCCCGCCGGGGCGGAGGCTTCGCACGAGGAGAGGAGGAGAGAGCTGACCGCACGCGACCAGCCACTCCTCTTATCGGCAGCTCTGCCGGACGACTTGAGTCTTTCTTTGCCGCGGTGCGTAGCCTCCGCGACGTGGAGCGGATTGAGCTGGCCGATCACGATGTCGTCGGGCTGCGAGCCGACAACCCCGGCCCGCTCACGCTGACCGGCACGAACTCGTGGATCGTGGGGTCAGGTCCCGCGTGGCTGATCGATCCCGGACCCGCGCTGCCGGCGCACCTCACCGCGCTCGTGGACGAGCTGCGCCGCCGCGGCGGCCTGGGCGGGATCGCGCTGACCCACGACCATGCCGATCACAGTGAGGCGGTCGCTCCGCTGCGCGAGCTTTTCCCGAACGCTCCGCTGGCCGCTGCTCGCGGGGAGGTTGACGTGCTGCTCGACGACGGTGCGCGGTTCGGAGTGCTCGAGGCGCTGGCCTTGCCGGGCCATTCCCCCGACCATCTCGCATACCTCACCGGGCGGGCGGCCTTCAGCGGAGACGCGGTGCTCGGCCAGGGCAGCGTGTTCGTCGGCAGCGAACCCGGCGCGCTCGCCGGCTACCTCAAGGGGCTGCGACGCCTGCGCGACCGTCATCCCGACCTCCTGTGCCCAGGGCACGGTCCGGTGATCGACGACCCGGGGGCGAAGATCGGGGAGTACCTCGCCCACCGTCTGGAGCGCGAACGCCGTCTTCTCGCCGCGCTCGACGCGGGAGCCCGCACGGTCGATCAGATGCTCGATTCCGCCTGGAGCGAGATCGACCCGCGGCTGCGGCCGGTCGCTGCGCTCACGCTCGCCGCCCATCTTGACAAGCTCGACGGCGAGCACCGGCTGCCCCCCGGGGTGCAGCGCCCCGACATCTCGGGGCCGGTTCAGTCACCCTGAGCCGCGAGTCAGCGGCTGGTCGACGTCCCGCCGCCCAGGCCGGCGCGATGACGGCCGCGCAGCGGGCCGCCACCGGAGTGCGTCTGGCGCAGCGGGACAAGCGTCGATCCGCCCGTGCGACCGGGATGGGCCGCGGTCGTCGCGGCCGAGGTGCTGGTCGGCGGGCTCGCGCCCGGCGTCGTCGCGGTCGAGGTGGGGTCGCCCGACCCGGCCGTCGCGGTGGTGGTTCCCGTCGTCGGCACAGTCGACGTGGGGTCGGTGGTGACCGGCGTGGTCGCGGTAGGCGAGGTCGCGGTGCCCGTCGTGGTGGTGACGGTCGTTGTTCCGGACGTGGTGCTGGTCGTCGTCGACGTGGTGGTCGTCGGCTGGCCGGTCGCGGTTCCGGTCGAAGCCGAGGTGGTGCCGGCGGTCAACCCGCCGCGCTGGCCGCGCACCGTCGCTCCGCTGGGGGTCCGCTGGGCTGCCGGGTTGCGGCGAGCCTCGGCGACCGCCGCGGCGGTCGACGTGCCGGCGGGCGTGGGCGCCGAGCTCGATGCCGAACCATCGGGCGTGACGTGCGGCATCGGGGCGACCGGCGCGCCTCCGCTGGGTTTCGGAGCGGAGTGCGAGGCGGTGGGAATGCTCGCCTGCGCCATGCGTGCCGCCGCATGATGGTGCGGAGAAGAGACCTGTTGGATACCGATCGCGCTGCCCGCCGCCACCACCGTCGCGGCGATGATCGTCACCACGTGGCCGGTCCCGGCCGCGGCCAGTGCGCCGCCGCCGGCGACCACCGCGCCACCTCCGGCCACGGCGGCGCCTGTCGCCGCGCCGCCTCCGGCGACCGCGGCCGTGGAGCCCGCCGCGGCTCCGGTGGAGCCCGCCGCCGCGGCGGTCGAACCGGCCGCGGCTCCGGTGGACGAGCCCGCCGCGGCGCTTCCGCCGCTGAGCGAGCCGATGCCCAGCAGCTTGGCGGCGATCCCCAACGGGCCCAGCGCCGGCAGGAGCAGCGCGAAGCGGCGGCTGACGCCGTGGACCTCCCTGCGGAACCGCCGGCATTCGGTGCAGTCGCGGATGTGGCGCCGGGCGCGGCCGCTGGCGCGGACACCGCGATCGTGGGCCACGATCAGGTCCTCACGGATCGCCGAGCAGTCGGTGTCGCGCGCCTCACTGGCCTGTACGAGCCCGACGCGCGCGCGCACGAGCAGCGACTTCACTGCCGGTACGGAGACTCCGAGCGCGCCGGACAGATCCGCGTACGGCATGCCGCCGAGCTCGCGCATCAGCAGCGCCGAGCGCTGCTGATCGGGCAGCCGCTGGACGTCCGCGATCAGCCGCCGCAGCGCCTCGCGCTGCTCGGCTCGCAGATGAGGGTCGGCGTGGGTGCTCTCGCCGAGCTCGTCGACCCCCTCCACCGCGATCGCCTGTGGCCGGCGCAGCTCGTCGATGCAGCGGTTGTGGGCGATCCGGTACAGCCAGGCGCGCAGCGCGAGATCACGCCGGTTGGTCCGCAGCCCGGAGTAGGCGCGGACGAAGATCTCCTGGACGACATCCTCGGCGTCGGCGGAGGCCGTGGACAGCATCTGCCGGGCGTACGCGTGCATCCGCGCCCGGTAGCGGTCGTGAATGACGCGAAACGCCTCTTCGTTGCCGGCACGAAACAGCGAGACGAGCTGTTCGTCTGAGCGCAGCCGCAGCAGGGAGACCCCGAGGCCCACCCTGGCGCGAGCCAATCCGACCGATGCTGGGAGAGCGGAGGCTTCCACGGGATCTCTGCGGACAATAACGCCCTCATCGGTTGAAAGTTCCGGCGCGGTACATTGACGCACCAGGATGGATGCGGCGTCGGGCATCGCAGTTCCGGCCGCTTTCGGCGCCGGTGTGATCTCGTTCCTGTCCCCCTGCGTGCTGCCGCTGGTCCCGGGCTACATCTCCGCGGTGGCGGGCGGCAGACCGGGGGAGGTGCGGGCGCGTCGGGTCATCTTCCCGAGCCTGCTGTTCGTCGCGAGCTTCTCGTTCGTGTTCATCGCGCTGGGCCTGCTCGGCCAGCGAGCGCTGCACGCGGCGCTCGTGGGTCCTGCGGCGCTCAAGATCTCCGGCGCGGTGATCATCGCGATGGGGCTGTTGTTCACGGCCGCCCCGTTCATCCCGTGGCTCAGCCGGGACTGGCATGTGACGGGGCTGATGGAGCGGGCCGGCCGCGGGGGGCCGGTGATCACCGGGATGGCGTTCGCGCTCGCCTGGACTCCGTGCCAGGGGCCGATCCTGGGGGCGATCCTCACCGCTGCGTCCACCTCGAGCTCGGCCGGGAAGAGCGCGATCCTGCTCGCCTTCTACTGCGCCGGCCTCGGCCTTCCGTTCCTGATCACGGGCCTGGCGTTCGGGACTGCCACGTCTGCGTTTGCCGTCGTCAAGCGCCACTATCCCGTCATCATCGGACTCGGCGGGCTCGTGCTCGTCTCGATGGGGGTGTTGATCTGGACCGGAACGTTCACGGTTCTGAACGAGACCGTCAGCCACTGGCTGCAGTCGATCGGGCTGCCGAACTTCACCAACGACACCTGACCTGAGAGCTGGGGCTGCGGCTCAGTCTGCGTCGTAGCCCGGCTCACCGGGCAGCACGATCCGTGCCTGCTCGCCGGTGCCGATCACCCGCGGCTCGACCGGTTCCACCGTCTGTCCGCGGGCATCGGCCAGCAGCTCGGCCGCGCTGGCGTAGCCGGCGATCCGCTCGAGGTGCTTGACGGTCGGGAACACGATCGCCATCTTCTCTGCGGCGGCCGCCGCGACTGCGTCGGACGGCGTCATCCAGCGTGCGTCGACGACCTCGCGCCCGTCGACCTCGGGCTCCTGATCGGCGGGCATCGCGGTCAGGTAGAACCAGGTGTCGAACCGGATCCTCACCTCAGCGGGGGTGATCCAGTTGGAGAACGTCACGAGCTCGGGGTCGGGACCGAGGTCGACCCCGGCCTCCTCACGCACCTCACGGACGGCGGCCGCGCGCAGACCGGCCTGTCCGGTCCCATCGCCGGGATCGACGGCGCCCCCCGGAAACACCCACGCGCCGGCCATGAACCGCGCCCGAGGAGTGCGCCGCACGAGCAGCACCTCGAGCCCGGCCGCGTCGCCGCGCAGCAGCAGCACCGTCGCCGCCAACCGCGGGACCGTCACCTCCCCGTCGTGCAGTTCCTCGTCGGGGGCGGGGCGTCCGGCCATCCGGCGACCCTACACCGCCGAGTAGTCTGCGCGCGATGAAATACATGTGCGAATCGTGCGGGTTCATCTATGACCCCGAGGAGGGGGATCCGGACGGCGGGATCCCGCCGGGGACCGCGTTTGAGGACATCCCGGACACCTGGTTCTGTCCGGTGTGCGGCGCTCGCAAGCAGGACTTCACGCCCTACGAGGACTAGTCGCTCGGGGTCTCCGCGTGGGGTCGGGGTCGCCCGTGGCGTTCGCGAGGTCTGTGACCCTGGGCGTGGGTGGTAGCGCGTCGGGTCGTCGGCCGTCAAGCAGCGCCCGCGGCTGTTGGGTTGCTTTGATCGGTTGTGGCGCTGCTTGACTGCCGTCGTCCCGTCGCGCTATGGGCAATGATCGGGTCGCACAGGTGCGCCCCGCACTTGGGCTGGTGCCTGGCGTCCGTGGGGCGTTGGCGGCGGGTGGATTCGCGCGTTTTTCCCCTGGAGTGGGTGGAGATCGAGAGATCAGGCGCGCGGCGGGGGCGTGCCCGGGTCATTCCCGGGGGTGTGGGTCGTCCGTGGAACGGGTTTGGCCGATTTGGGCGCGTATGGAGCCCCGATCGGCCATTTGGCGATTGGCGCGCCGGGGGTCGGATCGGGCCGCCCGGCGGCTTGGATCGGCATCTTTCACCCGCACGCGGCACCCTCCGAGCCCGAGTGGGACATCAGCGCCGCCCCGCGGACCGGATCACCCAACTCCGCGAGGACGCAGTCGCGAGTGTGCGAAAAGCCGCGCCCCAGGAGCACGATCACGCAGCGTCTCGCCCCGCCGCCCCAAGACTCCCAGCTGGCGCGAGGTCGGGCACACGAAGTGGGCTCGGCCTCATTGCCAATGGCATGACGGGGCGACGGCAGTCAAGCAGCGCCACGAACCCCACACGGAAGCCGGGGAAGTGCGGGCGCTGCTTGACGGCCGGCGTCACGGCATGCCACATCGCGAACGCGGCGCGCAGCACCCAACGCCCCGCGCAGCACCAACGCCCCAGCTCACCACCCACGCCAGCCCACCACCCACGCCAGGCCACCACCACAGCAGCCCCCACCAGCCCGCTCAGCGCGTCGTGAACCGCCACACGTGCGTGAGCACCCGTCCCGCCCCGTCCTGGACGGTGACGCTCGCCCGGTATCGCGCCCTCGGCGCCAGCGGGCGCACCGGGATCAGGATCCCGCCCGCCAGGTAGGGGCCGACCGTGTGCGTGGTGGAGTCGACCCAGCGCACGGCGACGGCACGGCCGCGGGTTCGCAGCGAGGCGTGGAGGATCTGCACCGGGACCTGGCCGATCTGCGCGGTGCGGTTGAGATAGACGAACAGCTCGCGGCCGGTTCGGCGCGATGCGGGCAGCCCGACGAACTGGACCGGCGTGAACGGCGACTCGCGGGCGAGCTCGGAGGGCACAACGCCGCGGGCGCCCTGAGCGGGCACGGTGGTGACCGCGTCGGGGCCGGTCCAGCTGCGCAGCATTCCGGGGAACGTGACGGCGCACTGCAGCGTGCCGGTGTCGTCGATGCCGGTGACGCTGAGGCTCGGCGCCAGCAGGGCGAGCAGGTGGATCGGGGCCTGCTCCCAGGGTGTCCGGGCCGCGGTCCAGCCGGCCTGCGCGAGGTCGCTGTTGAGGCCGGCCCAGGCGCCGCCGGGCGAGGCGGCCGCGGCGGTCGGATCCTCGGAGGACTGCAGCACTCCGCCGGCCGCCTCGTAGGCGTCGTGCGCGGCGCACTCCTGCGACCACCGCGGGTTGAGCGCGACGGCCGCCGGAACGCCGTCGCGCGCCCGCTCGCCCCGCAGCCAGGCAAGGTCGCGCCGCGCGTGCTGCGCCATGGTTCCGGCCGGAACGGCCGCTGGAGCGAGAACGAGCGGCGCGCTGAGCTGCGTCGTGCCGATCCGCACCGTGACCTGCTCGACGTCGACGGAGCGGGCGCCGTCGAGCACCGACAGCTCGTACGTGGCAGGCGTCAGGCCGGACAGCGTGTACGCGCCCTGCGGGCCGCTGTATGTCGTGAAGCACCCCGCGGAGGCGGTGCAGGCCGCTGGCGCGGTGCCGACCACCTGTGCCTGCACCCGCATCCCGGGCAGGCGCGCGCCGCCGGGCTGGGTGATCGTCCCCGACACAGTGGCGGTGATGGTCGTCGGGGTGATCGCGTCGGCCGATGCGCGCGGAGCCGCGGAGGCGGCGACCAGCAGCAGCAGGCCCAGCGCGGGCGCGATGCTTCGCGCCCATAGGGCGATGCGGCGGGAGCTCATGGCTGTGCGGCGGGTGCTCATGACCGCTGGAACACGATGCACCGGACAACGTTGCGCCCGCCCGGTCCGATCCGCGATCGCCGTTGGAGCGGGATCGAACATAATCCAGCCCGCTCGCGCCCCCGACCGCTGCGGATACCTGGATGAGGCCCAATCAGATCACGCTTGACAACTGGCAGGACCCGGACAACACCGGCTGGAGCTACCGCCATGTGCGCGAGCTGATTCCCACCGCCCGCATCCGCCGCGCCGAGACCGCCTCGGCGCTCGGCGACGGCCAGCCGCCTCGCAGCGGTCTGCCCGTCGACGGCATCCTCGCCGACGACAGGACCGATGGCGTGATCGTGCTCCACGGCGGCAAGCTCGTGCTGGAGGCCTACCGGCGAGGGATGACCCGAGAGGACGTCCACCTGCTGCAGTCGGTCTCCAAATCGATCACCGGGGTCCTCGCCGGCGTGCTGATCGACGCCGGCGAGCTTGCCGCGGAGGACCTCGTGAGCGCGCACGTGCCGGAGCTGGCAGATACGAGCTTCACGGGCGCGACCGTGCGGGATCTGCTCGACATGCGAGCCGGCACGACGTTCGACGAGACCTACGCCGATCCCGACAGCGACATCCGCGCCAGCGAGGCGCAGTTCGGGTGGTCGCCGGCGCCGGCGCCCGCTGCCGACGCGGTGGCCTATCTCGCCGCCCTGCACAATCACGGCGAGCACGGGGGGCGGTTTGAATACCGGTCGATCCTCACCGACACCCTCGGGCTGGTGATCGAACGCGCCGCGGGGCGCCCCTACGCAGAGGTGCTGGGCGAGCGGCTGTGGAGCCGCCTCGGCACCGAGACCGACGGGTACGTCACCGTCGACCGCGACGGGTTCTCGGTCGCCGACGGCGGGATCTGCGTCAGCCTCCGTGACCTGGCGCGGTTCGGGCAGATGGTCCTCGACGAGGGCGTCGTCGGCGACCGGCGCGTCGTCTCCGCCGAGTGGCTGGCGGACACGATCCGCGGCGCCGCGGACTCCAAGGAGGCGTTCGCGGCCGACCCTCACAGCGAGGAGCTCAGCGGCGGGCACTACCGCAACCAGTGGTGGGTCCCGGCCGGCGGCGAGGAACTGCTCGGACTCGGGATCCACGGTCAGTTCCTGTTCGTCGACTACGCGACGGGAACCGTCGTCGCTCAGCTCTCGACCTGGGTGACCTCCCTGGACCCGGATCGCCGGGCCGCGTCGCTGGCGGCGTTTCGCGCCACCGGCCGGGAGCTGGCCCAGGGCGCCTAGCGCAGGCTCACTCGAGGACGACGAGCGTGTCGCCCTCGCTCACCGACTGCCCCTCGACGCAGCGGATCTCCCGCACGATGCCGGGGTCCTCCACCTCGACGGGCATCTCCATCTTCATCGACTCGAGGATGACGACGGCGTCGCCCTCCTCCACGGCGTCACCGACCTCGACCTCGATCTTCCACACCGTCCCGGTGATGTGGGCCTCGACATCGATCACTGCCGGTCCTCCTCGGGTCGCCTGCGCCGGACCAGAGCAACCATATCTGCGGCTCTGCGACGGTGCGCTCCCATCGGGTCGAGGAGCGCGTAGGCTCCCGGACATCATGGGAGACGACACCGGAACGTCACTCGACGTCGACCTGCTCGCCGCGTCGCTGCGCGCGGACGGCTCCGACCTCGCGGCTTACGCCGAGGCGCTGGCCGCCAAGCTCAGCGAGGCGCTGCCCGGGGCGGTCAAGATCGACCGCGAGCGATCCGGGCTGTTCGGGCCCAAGCGTGTCCGGGCGATTGCGGTGGACACCGGCGCCGAGCGCTTCGAGCTGCGCGCCGGGCAGGCCTCGGTGGAGACGTTCTGCGCGCGAGTGTCCGGCGGGATCGTCCTGAAGACCGAGCCGGTGGAGACCGACGAATGGCTCCGGCGGCTGAGCTCCGCGCTGGCGGCCGCCGCCGGTCGCAGCCAGACGACCCGGCAGGCGCTCGAGCGCCTGCTCGACGTGTAGAACGACATCAAGAGGAGAGTCATGCCGCTGTTCGGCCGACGAGACGACGAAGACGAGGGCCAGGGCCAGGGCCAGACCGGCGCGCCCCAGGGCGAGGTGGCACCCGCCGACGCCCCGCACGCGGCCAACTACCAGGCAGGTTCGCTGGAGGGGATCCCTGAGTCCGGACGCGAGCGCATCGCCAGGATGAGGGAGGACGCCAAGCGCGGTTTCTTCACCTCCGACCTGTCGGTCAACGAGTTCCTGCTCGTCAAGGAGGCCGGCTTTGAGCCCGTGGGGCTGGTGCTCGGCAGCTCGATCTACCACATCGGGTTCCAGCAGGCGGCCTGGAACCGCAACCAGGAGATGGTCGTCCTCACCCAGGCGATGTACCACGCGCGCGAGCTGGCGATGACGCGCATGGAGGAGGAGGCCGATCAGCTGGGGGCCGACGGGGTCGTCGGGGTCCGCCTGGAGATCGGCCGCTACGACTGGGGGCCGGACCTGGCGGAGTTCATCGCGGTCGGCACCGCGGTCAAGCACCGGGAGGGCGAGCTGCACCGTGCCCCCAACGGGCGGCCGTTCACCTCAGACCTCTCCGGCCAGGACTTCGCGACGCTGCTGCGCGCCGGCTATCGCCCGACCGGCCTGACGATGGGCAACTGCGTCTACCACGTCGCCCGCCAGGGAATGATGCAGACGATGCGTCAGGCCGGGCGCAACATCGAGCAGACGAACTTCACCCAGGCGCTGTACGAGGCGCGAGAGCTCGCGATGGAGCGGATGCAGAACGAGGCCGACGAGCTTCAATCCGAAGGGATCGTCGGTGCCCGGATCATCGAGCGCAGCCACGGCTGGGGGTCGCACGTGATCGAGTTCTTCGCGATCGGGACCTCGGTCGTGTCGGTGAGCGACGATCACGTGATCGAGCGGCCCACGCTCGTGCTGCCGCTGCAGGGCTGAGGCCGTCACACCGTCGAGGAGCGGAGATGCCCGACGTCGAGATCCGCGAGCAGCGCTACAAGGACGAGCGTCCCGCCGAGCACTTCCTCCGCTACCACGAGCGGACGCGCGCGGGTGAGCCGGAGGCCCACGTCTACGAGGCGGTGCGCACCCTCACGGTGCTCAATGCCCTGATCACGTTCCGGGCGCGCTCGATCGGCTCTGAGAACGTCCCCGCGGGGCCGGTCATCCTCGCCCCCAACCACGCGTCGTTCATGGACCACTTCTTCACCGGGGGATTCATCCGGCGCAGGGTGCAGTTCATGGCCAAGTCGCAACTGTTCGCGCCCGGGCCGGCGCAGTACATCTTCAGCCACGGCGGCGTGTTCCCGGTGCGACGCGGTGTCGCCGACGAGGAGGCGTTCACGACCGCGTTCGCGGTGCTCGCGCGTGGTGGCGCGCTGGGGATGTACCCCGAGGGCGGCCGCTCGCGGACGGGTGAGCTGGCGCCGACCGCGCGGCCGGGCATCGGCCGGCTGGCGCTCGAGTCCGGCGCGCCGGTCGTGCCGGTGGCGATCCTCGGATCCCATCAGGCGCGCAACTGGCGCAAGGGCCGGCTGCCGAAGGTGATCGTGCGCTATGGCCCGCCGTTCCGCTTCGAGGTCGACCCCGAGCCGACTCGCGAGCGCCAGCAGCAGTGTGCCGACGCGATCCTCGAGCGGATCCGCGTCCTGCACTCCGAGATGGTCGCGCTCGGGCCGCGGGGCACGCTGCGAGCCGCGCGCCGCGGGCAGCTGGGCGCGTGACGCAGGCGGGGCCGTCGTTTGATCCCCCGCACATCCGGGGCGCCGGAGAGCTACAGCCGTTCGCGGAGCCAGGCGAGCACGTCGCCCATGACCGTCTCGCGCTCGGGCTCGTTGAGGAGCTCGTGGTAGAGCCCCTCGTAGGCGCGTGTCGTCAGGTCGACCGAGCCGAACCGCTCGGCGAGCATGATCGCGCCTGAGGGTGGGCACAGGCCATCGGCGGTCCCGTAGACGATCAGCGTGGGAACCGTCACCCTCCCCACGACGTCGGGAAAGCGCTCGACGGTGCGGGCCATCTCCGCCACGGTCCGGGCCGGGATGCGCCCGTGATGGACCAGCGGATCTTCGCGGTAGGCGGCGACCACCGCCGGGTCACGGCTGATCAGGCGCGCGTCGAGCGAACTGACGCCGAGCTTGGGGGCGATCCGCGCCACACCGCGCGCGAGCGCAAGCGCCGGAGGCGGCGCGTCGAGCGCCGCGAGTGGTGCTGAAAGGACGAGCGCGCGCAGCCGCCGCTGGTGCGCCAGCGCATAGCGGATCGCGAGCAGGCCGCCGAGTGAGTGGCCGAGAATCGCGATCGGCAGCTGAGGGTGGGCTTCGGCGACCCGGTCGACCAGTCGGTCGACGTCGGCCACCACGGCATCGACGTCGACCAGCGCGCGGTCGCCCTGCGAGCGGCCGTGACCGCGGTGATCGCCGGCATAGACCGCGTACCCCGCCGCCACCAGCCGTCCGGCGACCCAGTCATAGCGGTCGGAGTGCTCGCCGAAGCCATGGACGATGACGACGGCGGCGCGGGACTGCCCCTCCTCGGGCAGCCAGGACTGCGTGAAGATCTGGACGCCGTCCACGCCGTGCAGCGAAGCTGCGGCGCGGACGGTGCTCACACCGGTTCCTCGGCCCAGGGAACGACGACCGCGTCCTCCTGGGGCGAGTCACGGGCGACGACGTAGTCGGCGGGCTCGGTGTCGGACGCGTTCTCGACGATGTGCGTGACCCGGGGCGGCACGTAGAGCATGTCGCCGGCCTCGAGCTCGACCGACTGCTCCAGGTGATCGCCCCACACGACCCGGATCCCGCCGCTCAGCATGTACAGCGCGCTCTCGCAGGCGTCGTGGTAATGAGGGCGTGAGCGCGATCCCGGAGGAACGCGGTAGCGGCCCATGTAGATATCTGACGCGCCGACGGTCGCCTGCGAGATCTCGGCACCGCCGACGATCCCGCGGGGCGTCTCGCGATCGGGGCCAGGCTTGACGACTCTCATCCCGCGGGGATGCTACCCGGGTCGGGCACTTCGATCTGCAATGGCGGCTGGGCGCCTGCTTCATGATCGACCTGCAGCGTCGTGTGCTCGATCCCGAACCGATCTCGCAGCAGCGCCTGCAGGGTGCGCCGTCGCTCATGGCAGTCGTCGCCGGCGTGCACCACGACGTGCGCGGAGAGCGCCGGGAAGCCGGAGGTGACCTCCCAGACGTGCAGATCGTGGACCTCGACGACCCCCGGCTGTGCCGCGAGCGTGCGGCCGATCTCCTCCGGCTGCAGACCGGCGGGCGCCGCCTCCATGAAGACGCGGCCGGACTCCTTGAGCAGGCCGTAGCTGGCATGCAGCAGCAGCGACGCGATGATCAGGGAGGCGATCGCGTCGGCTCGCGCGAAGCCGGTCGCGAGGATCACCCCGGCCGCCGCCGCCGTGGCGATGAACCCGTAGAGGTCGGTGACGATGTGCCGGTAGGACCCCTCGAGGTTGAGGCTGCGCTTGCCGTCCGGTCCAGAACCGGATCCGCGGGCGAGGATCGCCGCGGCGAGCAGGTTGACGACGATCCCCACGAGAGCCACCACGAGCACGGGCAGGCCGTGGACCGCCGGCGGCGCGACCAGCCGGCGGATCGCGTCGACGACGATCAGCACGCCGAGCACGAGCAGCGTCACCCCGTTCGCCTGGGCGGAGAGGATCTCGGCGCGGCCGAGGCCGTAGGTCATCGCGCCGCGCGCCGGTCGCTCGGCCAGACGGGAGGCAACCAGCGCGATCCCGAGCGCGACGGCATCGGTGAGCATGTGGGCTGCGTCGGAGAGCAGCGCCAGCGAGCCCGCGAGGATTCCCGCGACGACCTCGGCGACCATGTAGGTGACGATCAGCGCGAGCGCCGCTCGCATCGCCCCGCGCTCGGTCTCGCGGCTGGGTCCGTGCGAATGGCCCGCGTGGCCGTGACCGGCGTGTGCGTGACCGGCGTGGGCCTCCATCAGTTCACCGATGGGTCGGGCGGCATCCGGGCGACGAGGGCGTAGCTGCCGCCCTTCCGCGTGAGCACGAGAGGCCACAGCGCGTCGGGGTCCTCGCAGAACGCATCCTCGAAGCGCGCCGGCTCAAGGATCCAATCACCGCGCTCGACCTCCTCGTCGAGCTGCCCGGGCCCCCAGCCGGAGTGGCCCGCGAATGCCCGCGCTCGCAGAGTCGGCGGCGGGTCCTCGTGGTCCTCGCCGCCGAGCACGCCGACGTCCTCGAAGGCGACGACGGCGGCGCGGCCCGCGTCCTCGAACTGGGCGAGCACGATCAGCGCGGTCTGCTGCACCGGGCCGCCGATGAACAGCGGCTCGGCGACGTCGACCAGCTCGTCGAGCTCGGAGATCGCGTCGCCGACGGTCGTCTCGGAGGGGCGGTTGAGCACCAGCCCGAGTGCGCCCTCGGGCGAATGCTCGATGACCAGGACGACCGCCCGCTGGAAATTCGGGTCCAGGAGCGTCGGGCCGGCGATCAGCAGCTGCCCACGGGCGGTGTCCACACTGGCGAGGCTACCCGCGCTCGCGCTGCGCTACAGGCCATAGGAGCGCCCGATCACGTCGAGCATGATCTCATCGGTTCCCGCTCCGATCCGGTTCAGTCGCAGGTCACGCCAGCAGCGCTCGATCCCGACTTCCTGCATGTAGCCCGCACCGCCGTGAATCTGGATGCACTCGTCCGCCACCTCCACCGCGACGCGCGCGGCATGGAGCTTGGCCATCGTGATCTCGCGCACCGGATAGTCGCCGCGTGCGAACCGCCAGGCCGTCGTGTAGGTGAGCTGGCGCGCCGATTCCAGCGCGGTCGCCATCTCCGCGAACTTGTGCCGGATGACCTGGAAGTGGCCGATCTCGCGACCGAAGGCTCGGCGGGACAGTGCGTACTCGAGCGTCCGGTCGAACACGTGCTGGCCGCCCGCGACCGCGCCGGCGGCGGCGATCAGCCGCTCGCCCTGCAGCTCCCACATGATGTGGTAGAAGCCCTTGCCGACCTCGCCGAGCACCGCGTCGGCGCCGACCCGGACGTCGGAGAACGCCAGCAGGGCGGTATCGGAGGAGTGCATGCCGAGCTTGGCCAGCCGCTTCTCGCGCACCACCCCCGGCAGGTCCATCGGCACGAGGAACAGCGTGAATCCGTCGTACCCCCTGCCGTCCTCCGAGCTCGAACCGGTGCGGGCCACGAGCACGATCGCGTCGGCGCGGTGGCCGTTGGTGATGTAGGTCTTGGAGCCGTTGATCACCCACTCGGAGCTCGCCTCGTCGAGGACGGCGCGCGTGCGGATGGCGGAGACGTCAGAGCCGGCGTCGGGCTCGGTGATCCCGAGGCACAGGATCTTCTGCCCTGCGATCGCCGGAACCGCCCATTCGCGCTTCTGCTCCTCGGTGCCGAAGGCCAGGATCGGCGGCAGCGTCATGTCGGTCTGAACGGCGATCCCCATCGCGATCCCGCCCGAGTGGGCATGAGCGAGCTCCTCGGTGAGCACCAGGCTCGAGAAGTAGTCGCCGCCCTGGCCGCCGTACTGGACCGGTTTGTCCAGACCGAGGAATCCGAGCTCGCCCATCCGGCGGAACACCGAATCCGGGAACGTGTCGCGCTCCCACTCCTCAGCGTGTGGCTGGAGCTCGGTGACGACGAACCGGTGGATCGACTCGCGCAGCTGCTCGTGCTCGTCGGTGAAGATGAAGTGACGCCGCGCGGAGGCGTGGTCGGGCTTCATGACGTCGGCGGTGGCCATCGGGCGATCTCCTCGGACGGGTTCCGCTTGCGCACGGTACCGTCCCGCACGATGGCCTACGAGAAGATCCGGTACGAGGTCTCCGACGCCGTGGCGACGGTCGCGCTTGACGATCCGGCGACGCGCAACGCGCTCTCCGACGACCTCCTGGAGGAGCTGATCGACGCGCTTGCGCATGTGCGTGAGGACGACAACGTGCGCTGCCTGGTGCTCACCTCGACTCACGAGACCGTCTTCTCCAGCGGCGGAAACCTCGGTGGCTTCGCCGCCGACGCTTCGCTCGCGCACAAGCACATCGCCAACGAGCGCTTCCCCGAGACGTTCCAGATGATCGGTGCGCTCGGCAAGCCGTCGCTCTGTGCGGCCAACGGCCACGTGCTCGCCGGTGCGCTCGGCCTGGCGCTCGCCTGCGATCTGATCGTGGCGCGTGACGGGGCACGCTTCGGCACGCCGGAGATCAATGTCGGACTGTTCCCGTTCATGATCATGGCCCTCATCTACCGAAACGTCGGACGCAAGAAGACCGCGGAGCTGATGCTGCTCGGCGAGCAGATCTCAGCCGCCGAGGCCGAGCGGATCGGCATCGTCAACCGCGTCGCCGCGCCGGAGGAGTTCGACGCCGCGGTCGCCGACTGGGCCGGCCGCCTGGCGGCGAAGTCACCGCTGCTGATGAAGCTGGGCAAGGACGCGATGGATCGCCAGCAGGACATGGCGCTCGCCGACGCGCTGGATTACCTGCGTTCTCAGCTGACCCTCGCGCTCTCCACCGAGGACATCCAGGAGGGTGTGCGCGCGTTTTTTGAGAAGCGCGAACCGCGCTGGCAGGGCCGCTGAGCGCGGCCGGCGCGCTCAGCCGGCGGTGTAGAGGCCCTGGAGCAGGCCGAGCGAGGAGGTCGCGCCCGCCGCCGACTGGCCGCTGAGCGAGAAGCCGGTGACGTAGCCTCCGGTCGCGTCCACGGCGGCGACCAGCGAGGCCACGCTCGCGGTGCTGTGGCTGCCGACGCTCAAGCCGCCGATGATCTGAACGCCCCGGCGCGCCTGGTTTGCCTGCTCGACGGCGGCCCGGGTGAGGTCGGCATAGCCGATGGTGCGCTTCTGGGCGCCGCCGAACGGCAGCACGACGGCGTCGGCGTAGCGAGCGGCGATGCCCGCCAGGTTGCGACGGATGAAGTCGAAGTTGCGCCAGCTCGCTCGCGCATGCGGCTCGAGCGTGTGGACGAGCCCGATCTGGGGCGCGGCGATGAACAGGTAGCCGTCGTGATGCGCGGTCACCGCCGCCTGGCGGAACGTCTCCGTGGCGTGGCGCTGCTGGGTGACCGGCGATCCGGGACCGAGGTCGAGCACGACCGCTTCGGTTCCGGGGAACACCGCACCGCTGGCCAGCGCCCGACTCATCGTGGTCAGGCTCGTGAACGCCTCCGCGGGGGTGGCCGAGCCGAGGCCGCTCGCGGCCAGCCCCGTGTTGGTGCCGCCGAGGACGAACGTCCGCGGCGTGTTGAACACCTGGTTGATGAGCCCGGGGTCGAGCGACTGCAGTTGAGCCAGGGTCGGCGCCGAGAGCAGCCAGGACGGAGGTGAGGCACCGGTGCCGCTCACGGCCTGTGCCTCCCCGGCGAAGTCGTCGAACAGCACCTGGCCGGCGCCGCCCGTGAACGATCCGCAGCTGAAGCCGGCGTAGGTCGTGGGGTTGTATTGATAGTCGGCGACGATCGTCCCCGGCAGGTCCAGCGCGAACCCGACCACGCCGATCTGCTTGAGCGCGAGGTAGGTGAGCAGCAGCGGCGCGGCCCGTGGCGCGCCGGGGACACAGTTGGTGGTGCCGTTGGCCTGCCATTCGGTGACGATCACCGGCACGCGCTCGGCGAGGTTGCCGAACTCACCGTCCCACGAGTCGCTGGTCTGGTTGAGGTTGGGGTAGTGGATGCCATAGGCGAGCTGGGGGTCGCTCGGATCCGCGGGATCGGTGATCGGCGGCACGCCCGCCAGCGTCTGCTCGCCCGCCAGCCCGGGCAGGATGATCACGTTGTCGGCGCCGAGACCCCGGATCTCGTCGACCAGCGACTGGACGCCGACCGCCGTGCACTGGCCGCCCGCCCCGTTGGAGATCACCCCGCCGTTCGCCCACAGCGACCAGTTGGCGGCGGAGTTGGGCAGCCCGGGCTCGTTGTAGAGCTCGAACATCACGTCGTCGTCCCCGGCGTAGGCCTGCGCGAGCTCGTGCCAGTCGGTGGCCGCGCCGGTGTCGTCCAGCGGGCAGCGCGTCTCGTTGCCCGCCGGTATCTCCGCCTGCAGCGAGACGATCACGTCGAGGCCCGCCGCGCGGGCGAGGGCGATCCCCGATTCGACCTCGGCCAGGTAGTGGGGCGCGTAGAGCGGATCGGCGGGATTGAGTCCGAACTCGCTGACCTGGAAGCGGATGACGTTGGCGTGGTCGGCCACCGCCTGGGCCAGCTCGGCCGCGCCGAAGTGCTGATGGGCCGGGATGTACTTGCCGGCGAGGTCGGCGTCGGGCGCGACCAGACCGGTGATCTGCAGGCCGCGCGCAACGAAGAGACCGCCGTTCTGCATGAGGTGGGCACCCTGTACGTAGACGCCGCTGGTCGACAGCGGCGTTGCCGGCGCCGGGGTCCGGCTCACCTTCTTCGCCGAAGCGCTCGCGGGGCCGGCGGCGATCAGCGCGGTCATGGCGAACAGCACCCCGAGCAGCGCTCCGAGCACGCCCATGGCCGGGCGCCGGCGGGTCGCCCGCGTCAGGTTCTGCATCGCCACCACATTCATCTCGCGCATCGAACTTAGCCCCACCTGCACCGACACGTCCAGGGACGAAAAGTTTTGCTCACCGCCCCGGCGGCTCGACGCGGCGTCATTCGCCGTGCGACAGTTCTCACCGCCGATGAGCGCCGAGACCGAGAATCCGAGCCCGCTTCGCCCGCTCGCCGAGGACCTCCGGGAGCGGCGTGAGCGGCTGAGGCTCGGAGGTGGGGCCGAGCGAATCGAGGCCCAGCACGCGGCCGGCAAGCTGACCGCCCGGGAGCGGATCGCGCTGCTGATCGACGAGGGGACGTTCACCGAGCTCGGCATCCACGGACGCCCCCACTTCTCCCAGCGTGCGATGGACGGCAGGGAGGCTCCGGCCGACGGAGTGATCACGGGTTGGGGAACGGTCGACGGGCGCCGGTGTGCGGTCGCGGCCTATGACTTCACCGTGATGGCGGGCTCGATGGGCATGACCGGGGAGCTGAAGGTCAGCCGGTTGCGGGAGCTCGCGCTCTCCAAGCGGATGCCGCTGGTGTGGCTGCTGGACTCCGCCGGCGCGCGGGTGCAGGAAGCGATCGGGTCCCAGTTCGCGGGGACCGGCCACCTGTTCCGCGAGGAGGTTCACGCCTCTGGGGTGATTCCACAGGTCGCCGCGGTGATGGGACCGTGCGCCGCCGGGACCGCCTACATCCCGGGGCTCGCCGATTTCGTCCCGATGGTCTCCGGCCGCGGCTCGATGGCGCTGGCCGGCCCCCATCTCGTGCGCGCCGCCGTCGGTGAGGAGGTGAGCGCCGAGGACCTGGGCGGCGCCCGCGTGCACTGCCGGCGCTCAGGCGTCGGCGACCTCGAGACGGCCGACGACGCCGAGTGCGTCGCCGCCGTCCGGCGGTACCTGTCCTACTTCCCCTCGCATTGCGACGAGGCGCCTCCGATGGGTGAGTGTGCAGACCCGGTCGAGCGCGCGGACGAGGAGTTGCTCGACGTCCTGCCGAGCTCGACGCGAGCCGCCTATGACATGTACGAGATCATCCGGCGGATCGTCGACGACGGCGAGTTCTTCGACCTCAAGCCGCGCTGGGCGCGATCGATCATCACCTGCCTGGCGCGCTTCGGCGGGCGGCCTGCCGGGATCGTCGCCAATCAGCCCCGCCACCTCGGAGGGATCCTGGACAACGATTCCGCCGACAAGGCCGCGCGCTTCATCAATCTCTGCAACGCGTTCGGGATCCCGCTCGTCTACCTGGTCGACGTCCCCGGCTTCATGGTCGGCACGAAGGTCGAGGAGGCCGGGATCATCCGCCACGGCGCCAAGATGCTGTTCGCGACCGCCAACGCGTCGGTCCCGAAGTTGACGGTCGTCGTGCGAAAGGCCTACGGCGCCGGCTACTACGTGATGTGCGGCCGCGCGTACGAGCCGGATCTGATCGTCGCCTGGCCGACCGCCGAGATCTCGGTGATGGGCGCGGAGGGTGCCGTCGAGATCCTGATGCGCCGTCAGCTGGCCGAGGCGGAGGACCCGGCGGCGGCGCGCGCGCAGATGGTCGCCGGCTTCCAGCAGACGATCGACGTCTACGGCGCCGCGGGCAACGGCATGATCGATGACGTGATCGACCCGCGGGAGACCCGCGCCACGATCTGCCGGGGGCTCGAGATGGCTTCCGGCAAGCGCGTGCTGCGGCCGGCGCGGCGTGGCGGAGTGGTCCCGGTCTGAGGCAGCACGCGTGAGCCTCTCTGACCCGGCCGTCATCACCTGCGCGATCTCGGGCGCCATCGCCAACCGCGACCAGTGCCCTGCGATCCCCTACACCCCGGCGGAATACGCGGCCGAGGCGCGTCGCATCGTCGACGAAGGCGGGGTCCACATCCACATCCATGCGCGGCGGCCCGACGGCGCGCCCAGTCACGAGGCAGAGGACTATCGGGCGATCCGCGAGGCGATCGTCGCCGAGATCGGTGACCGCGCGATCATCAACTTCTCGACGGGGACCCTCGGTGTCTCGGTCGAGAAGCGGGTCGCCTATCTGTCGGCCTGCCGGCCCGAGGTGGCCGCGCTGAACATGGGCTCGCTCACCTACGCCAAGTACTCCAGGTCACGCCGCGGCTTCGTCTTCGATTTCGTCTTCGCCAATCCGTTCGCGGAGATCGTCGCGCTGCTGGAGGCGATGCGCGACCTGTCGATCAAGCCCGAGCACGAGTGCTTTGACCTCGGCCACGTCGGGTCGCTGGCGCCGCTGATCGACATGGGCCTGCTCCAGGCGCCGGTGCACGCCGACTTCGTCATGGGCGTGCTCGGCGGCGTGCCGGCGACCGCCCGCAATCTGGCCGCGATGGCGGACAACCTCACCGAGGCGTGGAGCCGCGGCGAGCCCGTCCGATCCGGCCGCGCGCCACCACTGGGGTGTGATCGGGATCGGCCGCGCGCAGTGGCCCATGGTCGCCGCCGCACTGTCGCTCGGTGGGTCGGTGCGGGTCGGCCTGGAGGACAACTTCTACCTCCCGCGCGGCGAGATGGCGCGGTCCAACGGCGAGCTCGTCGCAGCGGCTCGCGGGCTCGTCGAGGGCGCCGGCCGCCGGCCGGCGACGGTTGAGGAGGCCCGCTCGCTGCTGGGTCTGCCGGCGCCGTTGCTCTGAGCGCGGCGCGGGTAGCTGGCCACGGGGCGGCCGGGGCCGCGCCGAGGCGGGCCAATTCGTCTATCGTGAAGTTGACTGACTCGTCAATCGAGGGGAGATCTGCGGTGCGTGCGGGCGCTATCCAAATGAACGCGAGCGACGATTTCGCCCGCAACCTCGAGACCGCTGACCGTCTCGTGCGGGACGCCGCCTCACTGGGCGCCGAGCTGATCGTGCTGCCGGAGGTGTGGTCGGTGATCGGACCGCGTGATCTGCTGCGGGCCGGCGCTCAGACGCTGGAGGGCGAGGCGATCTCATGGGCGCGGGCGACCGCGGCGGAGCTGGGGGTCGACCTCGTGGCGGGCTCGATCGTCGAGCGGACCGCGGACGGCGGCGATCGCTGCGCGAACACGAGCGTCCACATCGACCGCGACGGGCAGCTGGCCGCCCTGTATCGCAAGATCCACCTGTTCGACGTCGAGATCGACGGCATGGTCCACGCCGAGTCCTCCACGTTCGCCAGCGGTTCGGAGATCGTCACCACGACGCTCGGTGACGAGTCGGCAGCCACGCTCGGGATGACGATCTGCTTCGACCTGCGCTTCCCCGAGCTGTACCGGATCCTCGCCCTGCGCGGCGCCGAGATCATCACCGTGCCGGCCGCGTTCACTCTGCCGACCACTCGCGATCACTGGGAGCCGCTGCTGCGCGCGCGGGCGATCGAGAACCAGTGCTTCGTGGTCGCCCCCAACCAGATCGGCGAGCACCCGGGTGGCAACCGCTCGGGCGGGCGCTCGCTGATCGTCGATCCGTGGGGGACGGTGCTCGCCTGCGCGCCCGACCGCGAGGCCGCGATCGTCGCCGAGATCGACCTCCAGCGCGGTGGCACCATCCGCGAGCGACTGCCCACGTTGGCCCGCCGGCGGCCGGAGAGCTACGACTGGGAGACCGCTTGAGCACCGCCGCGGCCGAGAAGCGGCGCCTGATCCTCGACGCCGCGGTCCGGGTCTTCGCGCGACAGGGATTCCACACCTGCCGGGTGTCCGACATCGCCGACGAGGCCGGCGTCGCCTACGGCCTCGTCTATCACTACTTCTCCTCAAAGGAGCAGATGCTCGACACGCTGTTCCTCGACCGCTGGGACGTGATGCTCGCCGCGATCGCCGAGACCGATGGCTCCGAGCGGCCCCCTCGCGAGAAGCTGCGCGCAGTCGCCTCGTTCATCATCGACTCCTACCGGCGTGATCCCGACGTGATGAAGGTGATCATCGTCGAGGTCACCCGCGCGGCGAACACCTTCGGGCGCACGCACCTGGCCAAGATCCGCGACGCCTACGACTCGATCGCCGGGATCGTCGCCGCGGGCCAGCGCACGGGGGAGTTCGGTGACGCGATCACCCCTCAATTCGCCGCGCAGGCCTTCTACGGCTCGGTCGAGCAGGTGCTCACCGGATGGATCTTCGATGCCGCTCCGGTCGACGAGCAGGAGTTCGAGCGCGCCAAGACGATGATCGTCGACCTGATCTGCGACGGGCTGCGGCGACGATGACCCCGCTGCCCGGCCGGTGCCCCGCCGCCCGTTCTGCTTGAATCACCCACATGACGGAGAGCCCACTGGTCAAGCGCCTGTTGTGGTCCGGAGTGTTGGCCGGGACCACCGCGCTCACAAGCCTTGTCGCCACCCGGCTGGCAGCGGTCATCTGGATGCGCGTGTTCGGCGAAGAGCCCCCTGAGTGAGCGACGCCGAGACTCAGACCCAGACGATCTCCGGGGAGCCTGATGGGCCGCGGACGCCGTCAGGGCTGCCCAATCCGCACGGTCTGCCCGAGATCGCCGTCGAGCGGCCCGAGGTCGCCGTCGGAGCAGCCTTCGCCGGCGGGCTCGTGCTCGCCATGATCCTCAAGCGCTTTGGCCGCTGAGCCGCCACCCAAGCCGGCGCCCGACAGCCTCGGCGCCGCGGTGTCCGAAGTCTCGGAGCGGATGTCGCTGCTCATCCGCGAGGAGATCGAGCTCGCCAAGTCCGAGGTCACCACCAAGGTCTCCTCGATCGCACGCGGCGCCGCCGCCGTCGCCGCCGGCGCGGTCTTCGGCGTGTTCGCGCTCGTGTTCGTTCTGCTGTCGATCGCGTGGGGGATCAACGCCGCGACCAACAACATCTGGCTCGGGTTCGTGATCGTGATGGCGCTGCTGCTGATCCTCACCGCCGTCGCGTTCCTGTTCGCCTGGCGCAAGCTGAAGGTCGGCGCGCCGACGCCCAAGATGGCGATCGACGAGGCCAAGAAGATCCGCACCACCGTGTCCAGCGCCAGCGGTCAGGACGGGGCCGGCGGAAAGGCCGTGCTCTGATGGCGAACCGCAGCCCCGATGAGATCCGCGCCTCGATCGAGCGCAATCGCCACGAGCTCGGGACCTCGGTCGAGAAGCTGCGCACCGAGGTGGCTCGGGTCGCCGATTGGCGCGCCCAGCTGCGCCGCAACGAGCAGACGGTGCTGATCGGCGCGGCGGCAGCGGGCTTCGTGCTCGGCGGTGGGATCGCGGCGATCGGCGGGATCGTGTTCGGCGGCCGTCGCCGCCGTCGCCGCTAGGTCCCGGTCGGCTAGAGCCGGTTCTCGATGGTCAGCGGAGCCTGCTCGGCTGACGTTGCCGCCGGGTCGGCCGGCAGCTCGGGGTTCTCGAGTCCGAGCGTCTGGGCGAGCTCGCCCGTCTCGTACATCTCGGTGACGATGTCGCAGCCGCCCACCAGCTCGCCATCGACGAACAGCTGGGGGATGGTCGGCCATTCGGACAGCGCCGAGAGCTCCTGGCGGATCCGGGGATCCGGGAGGATGTCGACGGCGGCGAACTTAGCGCCGAGCGACTGCAGGATCGCGACCGTGCGAGCGGAGAACCCGCAGGCCGGGGCGTCCGGATTGCCCTTCATGAAGAGGATCACGGGGTTCTCGGAGATCGCCTCCTGAATCGCCTCGCGCATCGGGTTGCTGGTCTGGTGGTCGGTCATTGGGACTCCTCGGTCGGGATCAGGTAGGACGTCCGGGTAGGGCCCGATCTACGGGGCTCGGGTCTGGATCGCCAGCGCGTGGATCCGGTCGCCGAGCTCGCCGGCGAAGACCTCGTTGACCAGCCGGTGCTGTGCGATCCGGGTCAAGCCCTCGAATGCGGGAGAGCTCACCACGGCGTTGAAATGGTGGCCGTCACCGGTCACCTCGGCGATGGCGCCAGGGATCCCCGCCTCGATGCGGTCCTTGATCTCGTCGGTCGTTGCGGGCACGTCGTCAAGGGTAGCGAGACGGCGCTATATTTCGGAAAGTAATGATCACGCTCACCGACAAGGGCGCAGAGAAGGTCCGAGAGTTCCTCTCCGCCCAGAACACGGTCGCCGAGACCGCCGGCCTACGGGTCGGGGTCCGCGGCGGAGGATGCTCGGGATTCCAGTACGCGCTCGCATTCGACGAGCAGCGTGACGGGGACTCGGTGTTCGAATACCAGGGAATCCGGTTGCTCGTCGACACGCCGAGCCTGCCCTACGTGGAGGGCTCGACGATCGACTTCGTCGATGGCCTGCAGGGCGCGGGCTTCAAGGTCGACAACCCCAACGTCGTTGCCGCCTGCGGTTGCGGCTCCTCCTTCCGCGTTGCGGAGGAGGAAGAGGTATCCGCGGTCTGAGGTAGCGGGTGCGGCGCCCTACGGTCGCCGTCCTCATCCTCGCCGGCGCGCTGGCCGCGGCGGCGCCTTGCGCGGCGCGCCCGCACTTCCCCGGGCCCTATCGGCCACCGGTCGTCCAGCGGGCCGGCGGCAGGGCAGCGGTCACGCCGACGGTCGCCGTCGACCCCAAGGGCGTCGCCTACCTCGCCTGGAACACCGAGACCGGCGTCGACCTCTGCCGGATCAGGCCCCACGGCTCCAGGTGCCGGCCCCACGCGGTCGTTCGTGATGGCGTCGACGCGTTCCGCGAGCCGCCGCTGCTCAGCGTACGGGCAGGTGGCGCGGTGCGCCTCGTGTCCTCCAACGCGAGCGGTTCGCCGCTGCTGTTTGAGTCGACCGACGCCGGCCGGCGCTTTGTGCGGATCGGCCCGCTCGGCGATGGTCAGTACTTCGGCGGCGCCTTCGGACCGGGGGCGCGCCTGCTGCTCACCGACGACGAGAACGGCCTGGCGACACTGATCGCCGACCGCGCGGGCCGATCCGAGTCCCGCGCCATGTTCGCGATGCACGACCGGGGAATCCTCGAGAACTCCAGCGCGGCCGCCTGGAAGGGCCGGACGCCGGTTGTCGCCGGCGCGGTGGTGGGCCGCGCCCTGGCCTGGCACTGGACCGGCCGCGGCTCTCCCGGCGACCCGCGCGACTGGCGACGCCAGCATCTCGGCCGCGCCGCCCATATCGCGATGGCCTCAGGCCCGCGCGGGCTGTTCCTGCTGCAGGACGGCGCCAACCCCGAGGGCCCGGACCTGCTGAGCCTGTGGCGATGGCATCACGGTCGCTTCGTCCGCGGCGGCCATCTCCCGCGTGCGACGTCGGACACCGCCACCAACGCCATCGCACTCGCCCAGGACGGCCGCGGCACGCTCGTCGCCGTCTGGAACGCCGCTCCGCTCAACCAGATCGACGCGGCGGTGTCGACCGACGGAGGCCGCCACTGGACCTCGGAGCGGACGATCGCCGGCGACGTCAGCCCGGTCTTCCGGCTCACCCTCGCGCTTGGCCGCAGCGGACGTGGGATCCTCGCCTACGACAGCATCCAGGGGCGCGTGTGGATGGCCCGCGTCTCGGTTGCTGCCCTGCGCCGGCCGATCGGCTCGGCCACGCGGCGGGGCTCAGCCGCGTCCTGAGGGCGCAGGATCGGGCGGACCGAGCGCCAGCGCGACCGGGATGGTCGCCGCCGGGCCGGTCATCAGCCGGCGCCCGATGACGCAGATCGCGGGGACGGTCACCACCGCGAACACTGCGCCGAGTGCGTCCTGCCGGTACTCGAACGTGTACAAGGCCCCCTCGAACACGTACCAGGTCAGCAGGGATGCCATCAGCGAGACCAGCGGCGGACGATCGCAGGCGGTCGTCTCCCAGGCCAGCAGCGCGGTGAGGAACGGCAGCGGGTAATACACAACGTCCCACGGGTCCAGCGCGCACCGCAGCAGGAGCAGGAGCGCAAGCAGCAGCATGGCGTCGACGCGCCGGCGCTCGGGCGCCCGGCGCAGCAGCACCGCGTAGGCGAGCGCGAGCGGCACCATCACCGCGATCGGCAGGACATGCCCCACGCTGGCCACCCAGGGCGGACCGATCCTCGCTCCATCGGCGGCCGGGGTGCCGAAGAACCACCACAGCTGTGCCTGGCGGAAGAACCCCACGGAGTGGAGCGCGACCGCGGTGGTCTGGCTCACGAACCCACCGGCCCGCACCAGCGCGAACGGCGCGACCATCGCGCCCGCGGTGATGAGCGCCGCCGACAACGAGCGGATCCGGTGCCGGGGCAGCGCCACCAGAACCGGGCCGAGCGCGAGCACACCCCATTCCTTGTTGACGATCGCCAGCCCGACCAGGACGCCGCTCCAGATCGCGCGCTCTCGCTGAGCGCACAGGACGGCGGCGACGCATAGGACGGCGCCGAGAAGCTCCTCCGGGTGGCCCTGCTGAACTGTGATCACCGCGAGCGGGCCAGCGATGCACAGGGCGACGGTCGCCGCCTGCTCGGCGAACCCGCGGCCGCGCCGGCGCTGATCGGCGCTCAGCCACAGCGCGAGCGCGACAGCGGCGGCGACGCAGGGAATCGCCCCCGCTCGGTAGACCGCCACCGGCCCACCCCCGAGCAGCCGCGCGAGCTCCATGAACGGAGCGCGGAACAGAAGCGAGCCGCCGTAGGGCGGCGCGAGGCGGAAGAACGCTTCGACGTGCCCGGCCAGGAGGGCGTTGACGCTCGGGCGGGCCTCGATGGCCCAGTCAGGCCAGGAGCTGCCCTGGAGCCCCAGCCACAGGCTCGCCGCGACGGCGACGATCGCGACGACGAGGATCCGTGAGGCCCGTGCCGGGCCGCGGAGACTCGGGCGGGTGGCGATGGCCGGCTGATCGGGACGCGCGGGCATTCGCACGAGGTGATCGGTCGCGGAGGGTGTCGACTTGAGGCCGGCGGCCCGCCCGAGCCGCCGTTTGCCGCGACGTTCTCACCCTCGACCTGAGGCTGAGTGTACGGGTTGTGACGCCTCAGGCGCCGACCGCGAGCGCCGTCCCGTCGAGCGCGCCGAGCGCACGCTCCACCGAGCAGGAGATGCAGGTGAACGTCGGAGTGTCCCGCAGCGTGTAGGAGCTCGACTCGGTGGTGCGCAACCGCTGCACGAGGTCCATGAAGTCGGCCGGGTTGTCGGTCTCGAACGCGACGACGAACTCCTGATCGTCGAGCCCGAACGAGTAGCTCGTGTTCAGGTCCACCGACGGGTATTCCCTGCCCACTCGGATGTGCTCCTGCATGATCCGCCAACGCTCGTCGGCCGGGAGCCCGTACCAGGCCCGGGTCTTGACGAACGGGTACACGAACAGGTACTTGCCGTGCGCCGGGCGGACCTCCAGGCGCGACTCGTCGGAGTACTCGGACTCCTTGGTGAGCGCGAGCAGCGAATAGGGCGTCTCGCACCACTTCATCAAGCCCGACTGGGCCAGGACGACGTGGAACTCGTGGATGCGGTCGAGGTTCTGCGCCTGGCTGAGCAGCATCAGATCCGCGTCCCCGCGTGTGCCGACCAGCGAGAACGCCCGGAGCAGGTGGCCGTCGGCGAAGTCCTCGCACGCGGCGACGAACTCGCGCTTGTCGGCGATGCGCTGCTCCTCCCCGAGGCGTCGCCACGCCGGATCGACCTTCAGGAACGTGTACTTGACGAAGTTCCGGGTGCGCATCGCCCGTCTGATGTTAGGAGGCCTGTCAGCTGCCCGATCGGGCCCGCCTCGCGTGCGGGAAACGAACGAGAAAAGCGGACTCAGCTGTCCAGATCGGCGTTCAGGACGTAACCGGACCGCCGTAAGGGGTAGGATCAACGCCATGCGGATCGCGCTCGTGTCGCCGTATTCGTGGACCTATCCGGGGGGTGTCACCAGGCACATCGAGGCGCTGGCCCGCCACTACCAGGACGAGGGTCACCACGTCCGGGTCCTCGCACCCTCCGACCCGCCGGATCTCCTCGCTTCGGTGATGCACCGTGGGGCGGCTCCGCAGGAGCTTGCATTGCCCGATTTCGTCGTCCCGCTCGGACGCACCGTCGGCGTCAAGGCCAACGGCTCGGTCTCCAATCTCTCGATCTCGCCGACCGGCATGGCGGCACTTCACCGCGAGCTGCGCACGGGCGGCTACGACGTCGCGCACATTCACGAGCCGGTCGCGCCGCTCACCGGCTGGGTCGCCGCGAACTTCGCCTCGCTGCCGCTCGTCGGGACGTTCCACTCCTTCTCCGAGAACCGGCTGACCAACGGGTTCGGCAACCTCATGGGCGCCCGCCGCACTCTGAACCACCTGCACGTGCGGATTGCCGTCTCCGAGGCCGCGGCGTGGACCGGCCGGCGGTTCTTCGGCGGCCATTACCGGGTGATTCCGAACGGTGTCCACGTCGACACCGACGCGCTCGCCCAGGTCGACATCGACGCGCTCGTCCGCGTCGGGACCGACAAGCTCGCCCGCGCCGTCGCCTGTGGTCGCCCGTGCTGTGACCGGCTGCGGATCGCGTTCGTCGGCCAGGCGGTGGAGCGTAAGGGCCTGCCGTTGCTGCTGCGGGCCTTCGAGGCGCTGCGCGAGCACATCCCGTGCGAGCTGACCGTGATCGGCCCGAGCTACGAAGAGGTCGCGCCGATGATGATGGACGACCGCGGCATCCGCGTGCTCGGCAAGGTCGATGACGCGCGCAAGTTCGCCGAATTGCACGACGCAGACGTCCTCTGTGCCCCCTCGCTCGGCGGCGAGTCGTTCGGCATGGTGCTCACCGAGGCGTTCGCCGCCGGCACGCCGGTCATCGCCTCCGACATCGCCGGCTACCGGGACGTCGTCCGTAACGGCGTCGACGGCGTGCTCGTGCCTCGCGGCGACGCGCAGGCGCTCGCGGTCGCGCTGCGCGACCTCTGGCATGAGCCCGACCGCCGGGTCGCGATGGCCCGCGCGGCCGCCGCCGACGTCGCCCGCTTCGCGTGGCCCCGAGTCGCGGGGCAGGTGCTGGAGGCCTACGAGGACGCCGTCGCCGTGCCGGAGCCCGTCGGTGCGACCCAGCGACTGGCGGTGCGCGCGGGAGTGCGGCCGGCAGATCTGCGGCCCGCCGTCCGCGCCCGCCGTCTGGAGTCCCTCGAGCCCGCCCCGAAGGTGAGCGGCCGTAAGCGTGCGGTGTCGATCGCCCGCCGGATCGCGTTTGTCGCATTCTCGGTCGGCGCGCTCGTGCTCGCGGTGCTCGCGCTTCGCACGATTGGCATCGGCAACATCACCTCGGCGCTGCTGGACTCCAGCCCCACCTGGGTGATCGTCGGCCTGGCCCTGATGTGCAGCGCGATGGCGATGCGCGCGGTCTCCTGGCTGGCGATCCTGCGCGCCGCGCTCCCTCGGGATGCGCCGATCCGGCTGTCGGACTCGTTACAGGGCACCTTCATCGGCGTGCTGATGTCCTCGACCCTGCCGGCCCGCCTCGGCGAGCCGGCGCGCGCGCTCGTGGTTGCGCGTCGCACCGGGCGCCCGCGCGAGACGCTGCCGATCGTGCTCGGGTCCCTGGTCTCCCAGACGCTGCTGAACATCCTCGCGCTGCTCATCCTCGGCGGGGTGATGTTCTCGTCGGTGAACATCTTCAGCGGCCATCAACAGGGTCTGCTGTTCGCCGCGATCGCCCCGGTCGCGCTGCTCGCGCTGGTCCTGATCGCGCCGCTGCTGCTGCGCCGCGGTCCGGCCGCCCGCCTCTCCTCGGGCCACCTGGCGCACTGGCTCGCCGAGGCGCGGCGTGCGATGACGCGGGTCCGGGCCGGGCTGTCGGTCTTCCGTGACCCGAAGCTCGGCGCGACGGCGGTCTTCGGTCAGCTCGCCGCGTGGGCGCTGCAGTGGGTCTCCTGCTACACGCTGATGATCGCCCTCGGCCTGGACCACCAGGTCGGGATCGGGGCCGCCGCGGCCGTTCTGTTCGCGGTCAACATCTCGGCGGTCCTGCCGGCGACACCGGCCAACCTCGGCGTCTTCCAGTTCGCCTGCGCGGCGGTGCTGAGTGCCGGTTGGCACGTCTCGTGGTCCACGGGCGTCGCCTACGGCGTGATCCTCCAGGCCGTCGAGGTGGCGACTGCGCTGCTCATGGGGGCTCCGGCGCTACTCAAGGAGGGCATGTCGTGGCGCGAGGTGCGGTTGCGCGCGATGCACACCGCTCCGGTCAAGCTCCCGGCGCGAACATCCAGTCGCGCCGACGTCCTTCGCCAGACCTGAGTCTCCGTCCGGACATGGTCCGGGCTCAAGTGCTTGCAGTTTGCGGACGATGTGCTAACTTGCAAGCACATCAGCTTCCGAGACCTCAAGGAGACAGACATGGCCACGACCACCCAGACCAAGACCGCCCCGACGCTCGACGGTCTGTTCGAGCGCACCACCGACGCGCAGGAGCAGTTCGTCAGCGCCGCGCGCAAGGCCGGCAACGCCTACCTCGACACCTACGAGAAGGCCGTCGACCGCGCGATCGAGCTCGAGGTCCGCTTCGCCGACAGCACCCGTCAGGACTGGCTGAAGTCGATCGTCGCCGCGCAGACCGACTTCGCGCGTGAGATGACGCAGACCTACGCCAGCACCGCGCGCACGCTGCTCAAGTAGTTCCCCCGCAGCTCCGGCGCAGTTTCTGCGCCGGAAGATGGGGCAGAATGACGACACCGGTGGAATCCTCCTCCGGTGTCGTCGTCGTTTTGCCGAGGAGGTCACCGATGACCAGTCGATCTTGTCCGCCTGTCGCCCCTGCCGAGGGCGGCTTGTACGGAACCTGGCTGGAGGCATGTGGAGCCGCAGCGCAGGGTGCCGCGGATCTGTTCAGCGCCTCACTCGGTCGTTGGCCGCGCGCGTTCGACGTGGGTCAATGGCTGGACGTCATGGCCGAGCGCCGTCCTCCTCGCTGGGCCACCCAGCACGAGATCGCGTTCGAGGCCCCGGTCGCGCGGCTGCGCGACTACTCGGTGTCCGGTGGACGCCGCGGCCTCGTGCCGACTCTGGTGCTGCCGCCCCAGGCCGGCCACGACTCCTGCATCGTCGATTTCTCGCCTGAGCAGTCCCAGATGCGCACCATCCGTGAGGCGGGTCTGACCCGGGCGTTCACGCTGGACTGGGTGGGCGCCACCGCCGAGACCGCCGGTGCGACGGTCGACGACTATCTCGACGTGATCGACCGCGCGGTCGAGCACTGTGGTGGGCGGGTGAACCTGATCGGCGACTGCCAGGGCGGCTGGTTGGCGACGATCTACGCCGCGCAGGCGCCCGAGCGGGTCAACACGCTCACGATCGCGGGTGCTCCGATCGACTTCAGCGCCGGTCAGCCGGTGATCGGCACGGTGCTCGACACGCTCACGCCGGGCGGCGACATGGCGTTCTACGAGTGGCTCGTCGCCTCCGGCGGCGGGGTGCTCCGCGGGCGCCACATGCTCAACGGCTTCATCATGATCGGGCCTGGCGCCGAGATCTCCCGGCAGATCGAGCTGCTGGTCAACGTCGAGGACCGGGCTCACGTGGATCGCTACCGCGTGTTCGAGGACTGGTTCAAGCACACGCAGGACATTCCGGGCGCGTTCTACCTGTGGATCGTGCGCCACCTGTTCAAGGAGAACGAGCTGATCGCCGGCAAGCTCGAGGTGCGCGGCGAGCGCGTTGATCTCAGCCGCCTGACGATGCCACTCAACCTGCTGGCCGGGGCGACCGACCACATCACTCCGCCCGGCCAGGTCTTCGCCCTTGCCGACCACGCTTCCACAGCCCCCGAGGACGTCGTGCGGCGCCTGAGCTCAGGCGGCCACCTCGGCCTGTTCATGGGCCATGAGGCGCTGGCCGAGCAGTGGCCGCCGCTGCTGGCGGCCGTGCTCGAACGCTCGATCCCGAAACGCCGGCCCGCCGCCGGGAAGTAGCCCGGCGCCTGGCGGACCGGAGCGCTGAGCGAGCGCGCCCGGGTCAGGCGCCGTCGTCGCCGGTCTCGGGCGTGGCGCTCCTGCCGGCGGCTCGGGGACGGACCCGCGGCGAACTGGCCACGAACGCCTCGTAGACCTCGCGCAGAGCGGTTCGCTGCCGGGCGGTGAGACGCTGATCCTGCGCGATCGCCTCCAGCACTCCGCCCGTCTCGGGCTCGGCGCTGGGTGGCCTGAACCCGGCCTGCTCGTACAGGGCGTCGGAGGAGACCTTGAGCGTCTTGGCGATCTGATCCAGGACGGCCTGCGAGGGCGCGCGCAGCCCGCGCTCGATCTGCGAGAGGTAGGGGTTGGAGATCCCGGCGAGCTCGGCAAACTGCCGCATGGACAGTTCGGCGAGCTCACGCTGCTGGCGGATGATCTCGCCCAGTGAGGTCGCGCGGCGATCGGCCATGATCGCCGACGACGATACCGGGCGAGATCGGCCGGCTACATGTCCTGTCCGCCGTTGACGCCCCAGACCTGCCCCGTGATGTAGGCGGACTGGTCGGCGGCGAGGAAGTGCACGACGCGGGCGACCTCGTCGGGGCGGCCCAGGCGGCCGAGCGGGATCTGCGCCTTGATCCGGTCGAGCACCTTCTCGGGGATGCTCTCCAGCATCTCGGTGGCGATGAAGCCGGGCGCGACGGTGTTGATCGTCAGCCCGATCCCGTCGTCCTCGAGCTTGCCGCTCTTGGCCAGCGAGTAGGCGGCCTCTCGCGCCATCGTCTTGGTGAGTCCGAACAACCCCGACTTCGAGGCGGCGTAGTTGGCCTGACCGATGTTCCCGGTCTCGCCGATGATCGAGGAGATGTTGATGATCCGGCCCGAGCCGCGCTCGATCATGTGCGGCAGTGCCGCCTGGGACATGAAGAAGGCGCCGGAGAGGTTGACCGCGATCACCTTGTACCAGTCCTCGTCGGACATCTTCAGGATCGTCTTGTCGATCGTGATGCCCGCGTTGTTGACGAGCACGTCGAGCCGGCCGTGCTGCTCGAGCACGTCGTTCACGGTGCGCCGGCAGTCCTCGGCGGAGCCGATGTTGCCCTGGTGGATCGAGGCCTCGACGCCGTCGGCGGCCAGCGATGCCTGAAAGTCCCGCGCGTGCTCGGTGGCGCTGCCATAGCCGGCTGCGACGATCGCTCCCTGCTCGCCGAAGCTGCGGGAGATGGCGCCTCCGATGCCACGGGTGCCACCGGTGACGAACACGACCCGGCCCTTCATCCGCGGGCGCTGAGCGCGTCCCCTGAAGGGGGTGGTCTCGCTGGTCTGGCTGGTGTCGGTGTCGGTGGACATGCTGTTCCTCTCTCTCGTTCTCTTCGGTTCGCGTCTTGACTACCGTCCGGAGCGCTCGCCAAGCCACTCGGCGAGCTCCGGCCAGATTTCGTTGCGGGCGGCCGATCCGGCGACGAGGCCGATGTGGCCGCCTGGCCGGTCGACGTGGGTCACGTCCTCGCTGTTGACCATCTCGAAGATCGGCATCGTTCCCGGTCGGGGCGCGATGTGGTCGGCGCCGGCGGTGACGATCAGCAGGTTCTGGTCGATCCGCCCGAGGTCGATGCGTTCGCCACGCAGCCGCGCGCGTCCGGAGACCAGGTCACCGTCGCGGTACATCATCTTGATCCACTGCGCCCACGCCCGGCCGGGGAAGTTCGGATTGTCGGCCACCCACTTGGCCATCGGCTGATATGCCTCGCGCCGGGAGGTGCCGGCGTCGATCCCCTCCCACAGCCGCCGATACGTGGTCCAGTAGTTCGTGACCGGCTTGAGCAGCTTGTTGGCGGTGTCGACCGCGCTGCCGGGGATCACGCGCCAGTTCTCGGCGACCGCGTCGACGTCGAACGCGGGGTCGCCGACCCAGCGCGCGTAAGTCGAGCCGCGGGCCTCCACCGGCATCGTCAGCAGCGCCAGGTTGCGGACCGGGTGGGGCGTCTCAGGGTCGCGCGGGAGGCCGCAGTACATCGCGCACAGCGTCGCGCCGATGCACCAGCCCATCAGGCTCAGCTCGTCCGCCCCGCTCGCGCGCAGAGTCTCGCGGATGCCCCAGTGAAGCTCGTCGCACACGTACTCGTCCAGGCCCATCTCCGCGTCCTCCTCCTCCGGGTAGCCCCAGTCGAGCAGGAACACGTCAAACCCCTCGCCGAGCAGATACTCGACGAGCGAGCTGCCGGGCCGCAGGTCGAAGATCGCGGGCCGGTTGATCAGGGCGAACACGAGCAGCAGCGGGATGTCGTGCGTCCGCTCGGTGGAGTGATACCGCCACAGGGTGATCCCGCGGTGGGTCCACACCGCCTCGCGCTCGGAGGCGCCGACGACGGCGTCGTCGGTGGTGAGGATCGTGTTGGCGTACTCCAGCGCGGTGGCGGGCAGCCGCGCCAGGCGCGTGAAGCTGTCCGCGAGGGCGCTCACGTCGGCTGTGACCGGGACCCTGTGGAGCCGCTGCCTGTCGGCGGCCCGGTCGAGCCGCTGCCCGTCCGCGGCCCGGTCGAGCCGCTGCCCGTCCGGCGCCCCGCCCGGGGGCTCTCGCCGTTGCCGCGGCCGTTGGCGGTCGTGGCGCGGGCGGCCGCCTGGCGGCGAGCGGGTGCCTGGGCGGTCTTTGCCTGCGCGTCGGCCAGCTCGTCGCGCAGCTGCTCGATCTCCTGCAGGACGCGCTCGAGCTTGTCCTCGGTGCGATGCAGCTGCCGGGCCAGGCGGGTGATGTCCGAGCGGCCGGCCACGCGCAGGTTGCGCAGCACCAGGTCCGCCAGGTCGGAGCCGATGCGGCTCAGCGCCGCCACATTCTCGGCGCTGCGGGCGAGCAGCGCGCCGAAGGTGGGGGACGACACGGCCTGCTCGAAGGCGCGCGTGGTGGCCGACTCCGCGTTGTCGTACAGCGCTCGGAGCTGTTCCTCAGCCGACGGCTGCCCGCTTGAGTCGCGTTCCGGCACTGTCTCTCCTCACTCGCTCGGGGGTGGGGTCGCGGTTCGAGCCTACGCGCTCGCCCGAGCCCTCGCAACCGGTCTTCCCCGGTCGGCGGCGACCAAACCGGCACAGGGTTGTTGCTTTTGCGCTCGGGATCTCTGCCACCGTGGGTCGATGGCCTCCACCGCCCCGCGAATCCGGAGTGCTGGGCATCAAACGCAAGCAGGGCTGTCGTTTGATGCCCAGCTGTCGCGGATGGCTCTCGGCCGGGATGGTGTGTTCGCGCTCGAAGAGCTGTGTGCGCTCGGCATCACCGCCTCGGCCGTCCGTCAACGCGCCGCGGCGGGGCGCCTGCATTGGGTTCATGCGTCGGTGTACTCGGTTGTCCCGGTCGAGATGCTCACCGCCGGCGGCCGCTACCGCGCGGCCGTGCTCGCCTGTACGGGCCGCCGGCACCACGCCGCGCTCTCCCACCGATCAGCCGCTGACCTGCACGGCCTCCGCGCCTGCCACCGGCGCACGGTCGAGGTGATCGTCCCCGGCCGGTCCACGCACCGCCACAAAGGCATCCAGGTACACCGCTCGATCAACCTGTCCGAGTCGGACATCACCACCGCCGACGGCATCCCGGTGACCACCGTCGCCCGCACTCAACTCGACCTCGCCGCAGTCGTCTCGCCGCGCGGGGTGGAGCGCGCGCTCGACCAGTCCGAGATCCTCGGGCTGTTCGATCTGGATGCGCTGGTCGATCAGCTCGAGCGGAACGTCAAGCATCCCGGCGCAGGTCGACTGCGGGCGGTCCTCGGCCGCTACGACATCGGCACCGAGATCACCGATTCCGAGCTCGAGGAGCGGTTCCTGTCCTTCTGCCGCGCCCAGACGTTCCCGACGCCCGAGTGGCACGGGGCGATCAATCCCGGTGATGGCGGCGTGGTTCTGCGCCCGGACGCGGTCTGGCGTGACCAGCGGGTGGTGGTCGAAGTCGACGGCGAGCGATTCCACCGCACCCGCCACGCATTCCACGAGGACCGCATGCGCGACCAGCGCCTGGTCGTCGCCGGCTGGCGCGTCATCCGCACGACCTGGCAGCAGCTGACCACACGGCCGGAGGAGCTGGCGGCTGCGCTGCGGCGGCTCCTTGGCTGATCCGGTCGGGCACCTGGGCACCTGGGCACCAAACGCAAGCAGGGCTGTCGTTTGATGCCCAGCTGCGCGGATTTGGGCGGCCGAGCGCCCGGGCAGGCCCTGGCGCCGGAAGGGGTCAGGCGGCCAGGGAGGGGTCGCCGTCAGGCAGCGGGCCGCTCTGCGCGGGGTCGCGCTCGGTGCCGGCGATCAGCTCGTCGGCCGCGGTCTCGCCGACGGGCTTCAGGCGGCCGGACTTCATCCCGAAGTAGATCGCCTGAGGGTGGGGGGCGACGATCGCCACCGTCGACTGCTCGGGCTCCAAAGCGAAGCCGCCGCTCAGCCGCATGCCGATCGAGGGCGCGTCGAGCAGGCGGAAGAGCTTCTCGAGCTCGGACTGCTCGGGACAGGCGGGGTAGCCCCAGGAGTAGCGGCGGCCCTGTCCGGGCGCACTGCCGAGCTCGCGGCGGACCCGGGCGTGCATCCACTCGGCCATGCCCTCGGCGGTCTGCACCCCGAGCCCGTGGACGAACAGCTGCTCGGCGAACTCGCCGTCGGCCTCCAGCGACCCGATCAGCTCGGTGACCTCGTCGCCCGCCGTCACCGCCTGGAAGGCGACGACGTCGATCTCGCCGGAGTCCAGAGGCCGGTAGAAGTCGGCCAGGCAGATGCGGTCGTGGCGCGGCTGGCGCGGGAAGATGAAGCGCTCGAGCTCACGCTCGCCAGGGAACTCCGGGTCCCAGACGATCAGCGAGTTGCCCTCGGAGTTGCACGGGAAGTAGCCGAGCAGCGCGCGCGGGCGCAGGTAGTTCTGCTCGGCCCACATGCGCTCCAGGCGGGGCCGGAAGTCGCCGTCGACGAGCTCGCGCCACGCCTCGCCCTTGACCCCGCGGCCGCCCCAGTGCAGCTTGAACAGCACGTGGGTGTCGAGGTGGTGGTAGATCTCGTCGAGGTCGATCGGGATCTCACGCGCGCCCCAGAACGGGGGCGTGGGGATCTCCACCGCGGTTGAGGCGCCGCTGCGCACCGAGTCGTCGTCGAGCGGTGGCGCGTCGTCGTCGGTCACCGCCGGCGCCTCACGCAACACCCGAGCGGCCTCGCGCGTCTTGACCACCAGTGCCTCTCGCGCTTCCGGGTCCACCAGCTGGTCCATCTTGGCCAGGCCCTCGAACGCGTCCTTGCAGTAGAAGACCCCCGGGCCGTAGACCTCCTCGGACTCGGTGCCCCCCGGGTAGAGGATGCGCAGGCCGAAGTTGCGGTTGATCGCCGCGCCGCCGATCAGCACCGGGTACTCGAGGCCTCGCTCGTGCAGCTCCTGAACGCAGGCGGGCATCTGCTTGGAGGTCGAGACCAGCAGCGCGGAGAGCCCGATGGCGGTCGCGTCGTGCTCGACGGCGGCGTCGAGGATCGCGGAGATCGGGACCTGCTTGCCCAGGTCGACGACGGTGTAGCCATTGTTGGTGAGGATGGTGTTCACCAGCGACTTGCCGATGTCGTGGACGTCGCCGAAGACGGTGGCGATCACCACCGTGCCCTTCGTGTAGCCCTCGATCTTGTCGAGGTAGCGTTCCAGCTGGGCGACCGCCCGCTTCATCACCTCGGCCGACTGCAGCACGAACGGCAGGATCAGCTCGCCGGCGCCGAACTTGTCGCCGACCTCCTTCATCGCCGGCAGCAGGACGCCGTTCAACACCGGCACCGCGCCGATCTTCTCGACCGCGCGGTCGATCCAGTCCTCGACGCCCTCCTTCTTGCGTCGCAGGATGTGGAAGTGCAACGCCTCCTCGGGCTCCATCCCCTCGGTGGGGTCGGCGGCCGAGGCCCCGGCATCGACTTCAGGGCCCTTCGCCTCGAAATGCGCGATGAAACGCTCCAGCGCATCGTCACGGCGGTCGAACACGAGGTCGTCGGCGAGCTCACGCTCCTCGGCCACGATCTCGCCGTACGGCGTGATGTGGTTGGGGTTGACCATCGCGAGGTCGAGCCCCGCCTCCACGCAGTGATGCAGGAACACGCTGTTGAGCACCTGGCGCGCCCGCAGCCCCACGCCGAACGAGACGTTCGAGACGCCGAGCGAGGTCTGCACGCCGGGCAGCCGCTCCTTGATCAGCCGGATGCCGTCGATCGTCGCCACCGCGCTCGGGCGCCACTCGGGATCGCCGGTCGTCAGGGTGAATGTGAGGCAGTCGAAGATGAGCGCGTCGCGGTCCATCCCGTGCTCGTCGCAGCAGAGCGCCACCAGCCGCTCGGCGATCTCGAGCTTGCGCTCCGCGGTCTTGGCCATGCCGACCTCGTCGATCGTCAGAGCGATCAGACACGCCCCGTGGGCCTGTGCCAGCGGCGCGACGCGATCCAGCTTGTCGCGTCCGGCCTCCAGGTTGACCGAGTTGACGATCGCGCGGCCGGGGATCTGCTCCAGCGCCGCCTCGATCACGTCGGGCTCGGTCGAGTCGATCTGGATCGGCGCGGGCTGGGTGAGGGAGATCCGCTTGACCACCTCGCGCATCTGGTCGGCCTCGTCCTGGCGCTCGGTGAGCGCGACACAGACGTCGAGCACGTGGGCGCCGCCGGTCACCTGGTCCTCCGCGACGACGATCAGCCCGTCGTAGTCGTCGGCGAGCAGCATCTCCTTGGCCCTGCGCGAGCCCTGCGAGTTGACCCGCTCTCCGACGAGCGTCGGGCGCGGCGCCTGGACGAGCGGGGTCCCGGCGATCATCGAGCTGACGTGGGCCGGGCGCCGGTGAGGACGGGGCGGGGGCACCCGGCCGTGAATCCGCTCGGCGATCGCCTCGATGTGGGCGGGTGTCGTGCCGCAGCAGCCACCGACGATCGAGATCCCGTAGCGATCGACGAAGTCGCCGAGCACCTCGGAGAGCCGACCCGGCTCCTCGGGGAAGATCGTCTCGCCGTTGGGTCCCTGCAGCGGCAGCCCGGCGTTGGGGATGCAGTGGACCGGGACCGAGCTCCATTCGGCGAGGAAGCGGATCGCGTCGCGCATGTCCTCAGGCCCGGTCGAGCAGTTGAGCCCGATGGCGTCGACGCGCAGCCCCTCGAGAGTCGCCAGCGCGGAGGAGATATCGGTGCCGAGCAGCATCTTGCCGCCGTTGGGCAGCAGGGAGACGCTGCACTGGATCGGGACGGCATGACCGGCCGCGCCGAACGCATCCCGGATCCCGAACACCGCCGCCTTGAGCTCGAGGATGTCCTGAGTGGTCTCGATGATCAGCAGGTCGACGCCCCCGGCCAGCAGGCCGCTCGCCTGCTCGGCGAACACCCCGCGCAGCTCCCCGAAGCCGATCCGGCCGAGCGTCGGGTCGTCGGAGGCCGGCAGATAGCCGGTGGGCCCGATCGAGCCGGCGACGAAGCGGGTCTCGCCGGCGGCGCGCCGGGCGATCTCGGCCGCCTTGACGTTGATCTCGTAGGTGTGCTCGCCGAGCCCCCACTCGTCCAGCTTCAGCCGCGAGCCCTGGAAGCTGTCGGTCTCGAGCACCTCGGCGCCCGCCTCGATCATCGACGCGTGCACCCCCTCGATCACGTCGGGCCGGTTGAGCACGAGGGCCTCGTGGCAGCGGCCGGGGAGCCGGTAGTCCTCCTCCAGGCTCAGGTCGAACTGCTCGAGCGTCGCACCCATGCCGCCGTCGAAGACGACCGTGCGCTCACGGATGGCGGCAAGGTAGTCACGCATCGAGCACCCACCGTAGCAAACCTTGACACGATCATGTCAAGGTCGGGGACCCGCTCAGCGCGCGGTCCAGCCCTCGTCCATCGTCACCGGCACCCCGGTGAAGCTGCGCCCCGAGGGGCCGGCGAGGAACGCCACCACATCGGCGACCTCCTCGGGCTCGATCAGCCGCTTGATCGCCTGCGGGGCGAGGAGCACGGTCTCGAGCACCTCGGCCTCGGGGACGCCGTGGGCTCGCGCCTGGTCTGCGATCTGAGCCTCGACCAGCGGCGTGCGTACGTACGCGGGGCACACGGCCGTCGTGGTGATCTCGTCGGCGGCCCCCTCGAGCGCGAGCGTCTTGACCAGCCCGAGGACCCCGTGCTTGGCCGAGACGTAGGCGGACTTGAACGGTGACGCGGCGAGCGCGTGAGCGGAGGCGATCACGATGAAGCGGCCGCTGCCCGACTCGGCGAGCGCCGGCCACGCCGCGCGCGCCAGCAGGAAGGGGCTCGTGAGCATCAGGTCGATGATCGTGCGCCAGCGATCGACCGGGAACTCCGCGATCGGCGACACGTGCTGGATGCCCGCGCCGGCGACGACGATGTCAAGCCGGCCGAAGCGCTCGCGGGCGGCGTCGACCGCGGCCGCGTTGGCGTGCTCGTCGCAGAGGTCGGCCTCGAACATGTCGACCGGGCCCTCGGCGCGCCGGTCGACGCCGAGCACCTGGACGCCGTCCCGGGTCAGCCTTTCGGCGATCGCTCGGCCGATGCCACTGGCGGCGCCGGTGACGAGTGCGGCCCTGCCCGCGAGCGGGCCCGGACGGTCAGAGCTCATGCCCGCATCCTAGGTCTCGCCACGTCGCCGCGTAGTCTCGCCGCACAGGGGGTATGACTTTGTCATGCAGGACGTCTCGGACAGCTTCGATCGCAGCTACCAGGCGACCCCGGGGTCGGTCAGACGGGCACGCGAGGACATCGCGGACTTCGCCGCGGCGCACGGCGTCGGCCGGTCGCGAATCGACGACATCCGGCTCGCGGTCTCCGAGGCCGTCACCAACGCGGTGGTCCACGGCTACCGCGACACGTCGGGCACGGTGCGCCTCAGCGCCACCCACGCCGACGGCGCGCTCTGGGTCTCGATCCGCGACTTCGGCTGTGGGATGTGGCCGCGGCCGATCGGAACCGGGCACACCGGCTTGGGACTCGGACTTGCGCTGATCGGCAGCGTCGTGAGCGAGCTCGAGCTGTCGGCCGCGCCACGGAGCGGAGCTGGGACCGACGTGCGCATGCGCTTCGATCTCGTCTCGGCCGACGCGCCCGCTGAGCTGCACCTCACCGTCGCCTGAAGTGCGCGCGGTCCTCAGAGCGCCGCGCGGTGCAGCATGCCGAGCGCACGCGCCTGCCCGATCGCATCGTCGCGACCGAGCGCGCCCCCTCCGGCGCCGCCGTCGATGACGCCCGCGAGGTCCTCGGCCTCGAGCCGGTAGGAGTTCGCAGCCGCGATCTCGATCGGCCGCTCGCCGCCGGCGTCACGCAGGACGATCCCGGGGGTGTGGATGTGCCACGGGTCCTCCACGCGCAACGTGCCCGCATCTCCCGCGACCTCCAGCCAGCTGCCGTCGGCGGCCCGGAAGCTCGCATCGAACGACGCGATGACCTCGCCCGGGAAGCGCATCGCACCGGCGAAGCTCACGTCGACGCCGTGGCCCCCGGCCACTCGCACCGCCGCCACCGACTCGGGCTCGCCGGCCAACAGCCGGGATGCGCTGACGCAGTAGCAACCGAGGTCGAGCAGCGCTCCGCCTTCGAGGTCGGTCGACAGGCGCACATCGTCGGGGTCCGACAGGACGAAAGAGAAGCTCGACCGAACCGAGCGCAGCGTGCCGATCGCGCCTTCGGCGACGAGTCGGGCCAGGCGGACCGTCTGCGGGTGGTGGCGGTACATGAACGCCTCGCGCAGCTGCACCCCCTGCTGATCGGCGAGGTGAAACGCAGCCGCGACGGCGTCGGGGTCACGGCCGAGCGGCTTCTCGCACAGGACGTGCTTGCCGGCGCGCAGCGCCCGTGTCGTCCAGTCCAGGTGCATTCCATTGGGCAGGGAGATGTAGACCGCGTCGACTGCCGGGTCGGCAAGGAGCGCCTCGTAGCTGCCGTGGGCGGAGGCGATCCCGTGGGCCTCGGCGTAGCCGCGCGCCCGCTCACCATCCCGGCTGGCGACGGCGACGACCTCAGCCGACGGCGACTCGGCGACCCCTCCGATGAACGCGTCATTGATACGGGCCGTGGACAGCAGGCCCCAGCGCAGTGCCATCAGGCGGCGCGGCGGCCCGGCAGCGGCAGAACGGCCTCGGGCTGCACAATGTCGCGCAACAACACGACGAGGAGAGTACTGCGTGGGGGACCTGGTCACCGCGTTTGCGCCCGGTCGGGTCAACCTGATCGGCGAGCACACCGACTACAACGAGGGCCTGGCGTTGCCGTTCGCCATCACCGAGGGTGTGACCGTCCGCGCGGAGGCGACCGGAGACCGCCGGGTCCGGGTGCACGCCGTCGATCTCTCCGCCCACGACGACTTCGACCTCGACCGCGTCGAGCGGGCGCCCGGCTGGCGCGCCTTCGCGCGCGGGGCGGCCGCGGAGCTCACCGCGGCCGGCAAGCGGCTGGTCGGCGCCCGCCTGCGGGTCACCGGCACCGTCCCGCGCGGCTCCGGTCTGTCCTCCTCGGCGGCGCTGGAGGTCGCGCTGTGTCTGGCGATGCTGGCCCTGGCCGGGGAGGAGCCGCCGGGCGATGTCGATCTGGCGAGGCTGTGCAGCCGGGTGGAGAACGAGTGGGTCGGCGCCCGCACCGGCCTGCTGGACCAGGTCGCCTCGCTGTGCGGCGAGCCCGAGCGGGCGCTGCGGGTCGATTTCCGTTCGATGGATGTGACGCCCGTCCCGCTGGAGCTCGGCGACTGGTCGCTGGTCACGCTGGACTCGGGCGAGAGTCACGCCAACGCCGGCGGCGCCGACAACGGCTACAACCGCCGGCGCGCCGAGTGCTCGCAGGCCAGCGAGGCGCTCGGGGTGCCGGCGCTGCGCGATGCGACGCTCGAGATGGCCGCCGAGCTGCCCTGGCCGCTTCGCGGACGCGCCGAGCACGTGGTCAGCGACGACGCCCGGGTCGAGCAGACGATCGCGGCGCTCTCACGCCACGATCTCGACGAGGTCGGCGCGCTGCTCAACGAGTCGCACGCCAGCCTTCGCGACAACTTCGAGATCTCCACAGATGCGGTCGAGGCGACCGTCGACCGGCTGAGGGAAGCGGGTGCGGCCGGAGCACGTCTGGTGGGCGGCGGTTTCGGCGGGCACGTGCTCGGTCTGTTCCCGCCGTCGGCCACGCCGCCGGGCGGCGCGGTCGCCGTCTCGCCCGGCCCCGGTGCCCATCTGCGCTGACCGGCGACACAGATAGTTCGCAGCCGTCACCTGTGAGCGCTAACATGACGGCGCCCGAACGTGTCACCGCAGCGGGCGGAGAGGAGAGACGTGGAGGACGACGGACGGTCGCCGGGGCGGCCCCGATCGCCAGTGATGGCCGATGTGGGACGCCTGGCGGGCGTGTCGCATCAGACCGTGTCGCGTGTGATCAACGGATCGCGACACGTCAGCCCGGCCACCCGCACCCGCGTCCTGGCCGCGATGGAGCAACTCGGCTACCGGCCGAACTCGATTGCCAGGGCTTTGGCGACCGGTCACACCAAGACGCTCGGCGTGGTCAGCTCGGACTCGACGTTGTATGGCCCGGCCTCGACGCTGTTCGGGATCGAGCGGGCGGCTCACCTTGCGGGGTACTTCATCGTGATCGCGTCGATGAAGGCGCTGGACCGCGGGACGATGCCCGAGGCGATCGATCGTCTGCGCCTGCACGGCGTAGAGGGCATCCTGGTGATCGTGTCCGATGCCGACGCGGCAGACGCACTGTCAGACGTCTCGCCTGACCTGCCGCTGGTGGCGGTCGTCGCGGGCCCCGAGCGAACGTTTCCCCTGGTATCCGTGGATCAGTTCGAGGGTGCGCGGCTGGCGACGCGGCACCTGCTGGACCTCGGGCACCCGACGGTCCACCACGTTGCAGGCCCGCCGAATTCGCTGGAGGCCCGGCAGCGAATCGCGGGTTGGCGGGCGACCCTGGAGGAGGTCGGTGCACCTGTCCCGGCGCCTCTGGTCGGCGATTGGGGCGCGCGCTCCGGGTATCACGCGGGCCGCCGGCTGGCCCGGGAGCTTGAGGTCAGCGCGGTGTTCGTCGCCAACGATCAGATGGCCCTCGGTCTCCTGCGGGCGATGCACGAGGCGGAGCGCCGCATCCCTGACGAGGTCTCGGTCGTCGGCTTCGACGACACTCCCGAGGCGCCGTACTTCACACCTTCGCTCACAACGGTGCGTCAGGATTTCGGTGAAGTGGGTAGCCGAAGTCTTGCGGTTCTGGTGCGGGCGATCGAAGCCGGAGGCTCGGGACACCGGTCTCTGGAGGGTTCGATCGTTGCGCCTGAGCTGATCATCCGAGCGAGCACCGTCGCGCATGGCGCGGGGTTGGCGGCGTTCCACGGCAGAGGTTGACACGGTGAGAATGTGACCGCTAACATGCCGCGGCGCATCACGTGGCGAGGAGAGTTAGGCTGACGGTTCTGGAGCGGTCCGCTCCAGGTGCAAAGATGAGGTAGTCCACGCCGAGCCTTCGGGGCTTGGCCGGCACAGAGAGCAGAGAGAGGAGCAGTGCATGTCGGACGAAGATTTCATGGGGGACGTCGTCGAGCGGCTTGAGTGGGACGAGCGCAAGGAGGCCGACAGTCCGGCCAAGCGCATGAAGCAGGTCACCCGGCGCACGGCGCTGACAGGCGGCGCCGCGGGCATCGCCGCGATCGCGCTGCAGGCCTGCGGTGGCTCCAGCCACAAGACCGCCAATACAGGGACCGGGACAGCGACCGCGTCGTCGGGCGGTGGCGGAAGCGCCGCGTCGTCGATCTTCGGTTCCAGCCCGAAGTACCACTTCGTCGTCGTCAACCACGTGACGACGAACCCGTTCTTCACCCCGACGCAGAGCGGCATCAACGATGCCTGCAAATTGCTGGGCTGCACCGCGCAGTGGACGGGCTCGGCGACGTCGAACGTCGGCCAGATGGTCACCTCGGTCAACAACGCGGTCGCCTCCAAGGCCGATGGGATCGCGGTCGCGCTGATCTCCAAGACCTCGTTCAACGCGCCGGTCAAGAAGGCGATGAGTGCCGGCATTCCGGTCGTCTCGTACAATTCCGACGTACCGACTGTGGACCGCCTCGCCTACATCGGGCAGGATCTGTTCCAGTCCGGCGTGCAGATGGGCCAGAAGATCCTCGGGCTCGTGCCGTCGGGTGAGATCGCGCTGTTCATCGCGACACCGGGTTCGCTGAACATCCAGCCGCGGATCGATGGTGCGGAGTCGGTGCTCAAGGGCCATTCCGGGATCAAGTACGACGTCGTCGCGACCGGCGCCCAGACGCCGCAGGAGCTGTCGACGATCAACTCGTGGGCCTCGGCGCACTCGAGCGCGAAGGGCATGTTCGCCGTCGACGCGGGCTCGACCCAGTCGCTCGGCCAGGTGCTGCTCAAGCAGGGCCTGCGCAAGAAGGGATGGAAGGGTGGCGGCTATGACCTCACCCCGATCACCCAGAAGCTCATCGCGCACGGCGAGATGGACTTCACGATCGACCAGCAGCCCTATCTGCAGGGCTTCCTGCCGATCCTGCAGCTGTTCATGTACAAGGTGACCCAGAAGCTCACCGGTCCGGCGACCACCGACACCGGCCTGAAGTTCCTCACCAAGTCGACCGTCGGCCCGTACGTCTCCACCAAGAGCCGCTACGAGGGCACGAGCAACTCGGTCGGGGTCGCGAAGGCGTAGCAGTGTCGGTCGCATCCACGGATACCGGGTCGGCGGGGGACACCCCGCCGACCCCGAGGCCGGCCAAGCGGGCGGCCCCGAGCCCGAGCTTCAACCCGCTCAAGCGCTTCCTCCTGCTCAAGGAGGGGTCGATCATCGTCGTCACCGTGGTGACGCTGATCTATTTCCTGATCACCACGCCGCACTTCTTCAGCTCGCAGGGGCTGCAGAACCTGCTGCCGTTCTTCGCGCCATTCGCGATCATCGCCGCCGCCGAGGTGTTCGTGATGATCAACGGCGAGATCGACCTGTCGGTCGGCGGCACCTACCTGATCTGTCCGTTCATCTTCAACGAGTTCACCTCGGCGCACATCCCGCTCCTGATCGCGATGATCCTCGCGATCGCGGTGTGCACGGTCGTCGGCGCGATCAACGGCTTCTTCGTGGCCTATGTCGGGATCAACTCGTTCGTGACCACGCTCGGCACGCTGTTCGCGTTGTACGGGATCACGCTCGTGATGTCGCACGACACGCAGATCACGACTCCGGGCACCTCGTTGTTCGGCGGGGGGACATTCCAGTCGGTCTTCGGCGGGGGCACGTACTCGGAGCTGTTCTGGGCGATCGGGATCGTGGTCATCCTTCAAATCGCGCTCTCGTTCACGAAGTGGGGGATCTACACGGTGGCGGTCGGAGGCAACCGTCTCGGGGCCAAGGAGGCCGGGATCAACGAGAAGCGAAACCTGATCCGGAACTTCATGCTGTGCGCGGCGCTCGGTGCGTTTGTCGGGGTCCTGGAGGCCGTGCGAAGTGGTTCGGCCACACCCGACCCGGCTCAGGCGAGCGAGCTCCTGTTCCTTGTCATCGCGTCGGCGGTGATCGGCGGCACCCTGCTCGTCGGGGGCTTCGGAACGGTCATCGGCGCGATGATCGGCGCTCTCTTCCTGGGGATCATTCAGGACGGTCTCGTGCTCAAGGGCGTCAACTTCAACTACATCTATCTCTACGAGGGACTCGCGATCCTCCTCGCGATGTCCATCAACATCTATATCGCCCGAGTGAGAGTGGGGGCCGGTCGTGGCTGACGAGGCTGATCGGTCTAAGACGCGGACCGTGGATACGCTCACGCCGGCCGACGATGACGTGATGCGCGCCGAGAACGTGTCCAAGCGGTTCGGGCCGACGATCGCGCTGCACAACATCAACCTCCACCTGCGCAAGGGCGAGGTGCTCGGGCTGCTCGGTGACAACGGCGCCGGTAAGTCGACGCTGATCAAGATCCTCGCCGGGTTCCAGAGCGCAGATCAGGGATCGCTCTGGGTCAAGGGCGAGAACTACGCGCCCAGGACGGTCGACGATGCACGCCGGGCCGGCGTCGACACCGTGTTCCAGGATCTGGCGCTCGTCAACGAGCTCACCGTCTACCAGAACATGTTCCTCAAGCGGGAGTTGACGACCAAGCCGTTCGGCTTCGTCCGCAATCGCGAGATGCGCAAGCGGACGCGCGCGGCGCTCGACGAGATCGGGATCAACATCCCGACGATCGACGTGCCGGTGGCCCGCCTGTCCGGCGGTCAGCGACAGGCGATCGCCGTCGCCCGGACGATCTCCGGCGACGCCGACATCATCCTGCTCGACGAGCCGCTGGCCGCGATGGGTGCCAAGGAGGGCGCGATGATCCTCGATCTGATCGCGCGCCTGAAGGAAGAGGGCAACGTCTCGATCATCATGATCCTGCACAACTACGTCCACGTGCTGCAGGCATGCGACCGGGTCAACCTGATTCAGGACGGCGTCATCGCGCTCGATAAGCCGACCGCGGAGACGTCGGTGGAGGAGCTCACGGACATCGTGGTCGAGGAGTACCGCCGGGCGCGGCTGGAGGCTCAGGCGGAGGCCGAGGCCGCGGCCTAGGACCCAGGCTCAGGGGCGCCGACGATCTGTGCCAGCAGCTCGGCGGCGTCGGCGGGGGAGATGGCCAGGGCGGGCTCGCCGATCGTGATCTCGGCGCGGCTCACCCCGGGGACCGCGGTGGGCGCCAGCGCGGGGAGGATCCAGACGCGCTGCTCGCGGGCGACGGCGAGAGCGCGGTCGAAGATCGCGTCGCGGTCGCCGCGCAGGTGCAGGTGGAACATCGGGGTGTGGGGCGGGTCCGGGACCACGTCGACCCCATCGACCTCGGCCATTGCGGCGGCGACCGCGCGGGCGTGTGTGCAGAACGCGTCCATCTGCGGCAGCAGCTCGGCGAATCCCGGGCGGGCGGCGGCGACGAGCGGGAACAGACGGGGCAGCGTCCCGCCGTGCCGGCGGCGCCAGACGCGCGCCTGGTCGATGACGTCCGCGGGTCCCGCGAGGACCGCGCCGGCGAGCCCCGCGAGATCCTTGTAGAGCGAGACGTAGACGGTGTCGAACGGCGCGCAGATCTCCCCGAACGAGCGCCCATAGAACGGCGCGGTCTGCCAGATGCGCGCGCCGTCGAGATGCACGGCGGCGCCCCGCTGCCGGATCGCGGCGACCTGCGCGCCCAGGTCCGCCCAGCCGGGCAGCTGACCGCCGATCTCCCGCTGTGGCAGCTCGAGCAGCACCGCGCCGAGCGGCGGACCAAGCGCTTCCACGTCGGAGAGCGTGATCAGCGCGTCACGGTGGCCGACCGGCGTCGCCTTGAGGTCATGCAGGTGCGCGTATCCGGCCTGTTCGACCAGCTCGAGATGGCACGTGGGGTGAAACGCCACCGAGGACGTGCCGCGGGCGTCGCAGTGGATCCGCAGCGCGATCGTCTGGGCCATCGTTCCGCTCGGGAACAGCAGCGCGGCCTCCTTGCCGAGCAGGTCCGCCACGCTGCGCTCGAACTCGGCCACGATCGGGCCGTCTCCGTAGCGGTCGGCGCGCTCCTCCTCGGAGAGGGCGTCCGCGGCGGCGCGGAGCGCCTGCGCGGCCGTCTCCGGCCGCAGCTGGCCGAGCCAGCGCTCGCAGCCGAACATCACCTCACGCCAAGCCTCGGTGCCCATGCTCATAGCGGGTTGAAGCACCCGTAGACGACGTACAGCGGATTGGTCGTCGTCGCACCCGACGACCTGGTCATGGTCGGGTTGCCGATGAACGTCGGCGGCGAGCTGGCCTTGAAGCAGCCGTTGGAGCTGACGGACACGTCGTACTCGACGTTCGTGCGCTGAAACGGGACCGACTTCGGCTGGGGCAGGTAGACGAAGACGTTGCACAGCCAATCGCCGGGACCACGCGAGCTCACCCCGGCTCCGCGCCCGCAGTACGGCTGGACATCGAGCCGCGCGCCCGCCGGGGGGTGGCGGCCGAGGAGCGCCTGCTGGAGCAGGGAGGCGTTGGAGAAGGTGGCGGCCACCGAGTTCTGCAGGCGCAGTCGCGTGACCCCCACCGGCCCGACGTTGCAGGCGAGCGCCAGCACTCCGACCGTCGCGGCGACGGCGACCGCCACACGGGCGGGTACCTGCCAGCCGGCCCGCTGCACCCCCGACGCGCCCGCCAGGAAGTCCCGGCGGCGCAGGATCCGCCACGCCACCACCAGAGTGGCAAGCCCCCAGGCGATGCCGGCGATCAGCGTCACCGCGAGCGGGCCGAGGAACGGATGCTCGGCGAACAGCCCGAACTCGTTGGTGAACGTCGCGCCGACGAGCAGCAGGTGCACCCACACCCCGTGACCGATCAGATTGAGCAGAAGCGTCGACATCGCCGCGACGAGCGGTCCGACGACACCCACGATGCCGTTGCGGCTGGCGACCGAGAACAGGATCGCGAGCCCCGTGTAGCTGAGCGCCGGCACCAGGCAGAACAACCAGGCGAGTGCCGTCAGCCCGAGCGCGCGGCCGCCGGAGATCTGCTGCCCGCTCAGGTTCACCAGCGGGTGCGCTCCGACGAAGAGGACGCCGGCGACGATGCTCGCCAGCCCGGCGAGCAGGACGAGGCCGCAGACGACGCTCGCCGCCGCCAGCAGCTTGGCGGCGAACAGGTCGCCGAGCGAGCACGAGCGGGTGAGGATCGTCTTCCAGGTGTTGTGGCGATCTTCGCCGGAGAACATGTCACCCGCGACCAGCCCGGCGATGATCGGCACCCCCCAGTTCCCCGCGAAGCTCAGCACGACGAGCGAGATCGCAAAGCCGGAATCGTGGACGTAGACGCCGAAAAGTGCGTCCGACGGGGTGCCGCTCTGGATCTTCAGCAGCAGCGCGAACGCGAACGGGCCGAGCACCGCGAGCACCACGATGAGCCGCAGGACGGGCTGTGCCGCCAGCTTGGTGATCTCCGTCCGCCACGCTCGCGCGAGACGCTGGTCGAGCGCGGCGGCCCCCGCGACCACCTCGACCGGGCCCACGGGAGCCGAGGCGCTCAACGCCCGGCCTCCGCGAGCAGGCGGTCGGCCAGCTCCCCGGAGGCGAGCTCCCCGGCCGCCCGGTCCTCGCTGAGCGCGAAGAACATCGACTCCAGCGGACTGGCCAGCAGCTCCAGCCGCCGCACCGCGACCGCCTCGGACGCCAGCGCCAGCACGAAGCCGTCGAGCTCTGATTCCGCGACGGAGACGGTCAGGGTCCCGCGTGCCGAGCGGGCGGCGCGCACCCCGGCGCGGCCGGCGGCGAGCGCCAGCGCCCGCTCGTCGTCGCTGGTGACCAGCGCATATTCAGAAGCGGGTGCCTCGGTGGTGAGCTGCGCGGCTGAGCCGGTCCAGACGACCCGGCCCTCGCGCATGAACGTGTAGGCGTCGCAGACCCGCTCCAGCTCCCCGATCTGGTGGCTGGACAGCAGCACCGCCACGCCGTCGGCCGCGAGCTCGCCGACCAGCGCTGCCACGTCGCGCGCGCCCGCGGGATCAAGACCGCTCGTCGGCTCGTCGAGCAACAGCAGCCGCGGTACGCGCAGGAGGGCGGCGGCGAGCCCAAGCCGCTGCCGCATTCCGGTCGAGTAGCCGCTCACCCGGTCCTGGCCGCGCGCGCCGAGGCCCACGCGCAGCAGCGCCCCGTCGATCCGGGATCGAGACGGGTCGCCACCGTCGAGCCGGGCGAGCAGCGCCAGGTTGGCCGCCCCCGAGAGGTACGGGTAGAACGCGGGATCCTCGACGAAGCCGCCGACGCGGTCCAGCGCAGCCGAGCCCGGACCGGCGAGCGCGCGACCGAGCAGCTCGACGGAGCCCTCGTCGGGCGCGATCAGTCCGAACAGCAGCCGCAGCAGCGTCGTCTTGCCCGCGCCGTTGGCGCCGAGGAGCCCGTGCACCTGCCCGGCGGGCACTTTCAACGCGAGCTCATCGACCGCCGTGGTCGCCCCGAAGCGCTTGCGCAGGCCGATCGCCCTCACCGCGTCCACCGGCCGAGCATACGCTTGCCGTCCCGAGCTCCGGTAAGCCCGATTACTGAACGGACACATCCCGAAACGAAGCAAAACATAAGATCGCCGCGCGACCCGATGTCCAGCAGCGTTCTGAATGGAGGCTTCACGCATGCGCACCCCCGGCAGTGAGCGACCCGGTCTGAGAGGCCGAGCGCTTCTCATCCTCACCACCGCCCTCGTGGCGGTGCTAGCGGCGGTCGGCGTTGGCGTCGCCGCGGTGGCGAACGTCGGCCCGTTCGGCAACAGCGAAGTCGGCCAGACGACGGCCCAGGGCACGCTGCTGCCCTCAAACCAGTGGGTGACGCCGCTCGGCACGCGCATCCTCGACAACAACGCGCGCCTCGTCTCCAGCTCGATCAGCCCCGACGGCAAGTACCTGGCGGCGCTCGGCTGGAACAACTTCTCGGGCTACCTGACGATCGTCAACCTGCACACCCAGAAGATCGTCCAGCAGCAGGCGCTCGTCACCGGCCCGAGCGGGAACCAGGACTACTCGGTCGCCGCCGACGGCCCGCTGTGGTCGTCCGACGGCTCGACGCTGTGGGTGCCGCAATCGGCCTACCTCGATCGCTTCTCGTTCGACGCGTCGACCGGGCAGGCGAGCGAGACCGCCACCATCCTTCTCTGCGGCCAGCCGGCCACCGCGTCGGCCTGCACGTACGGACCGACCAACGCGCAAGGCGCATACCTGCCCTCGGGCATGGCGCTCTCGCCCGACGGCTCGTCGCTCTACGTGGCGCTCAACGGCGCCAACGCGCTCGGAGTGATCGACACCGCAACGAACACGCTGGCGAAGATGATCCCGGTCGGCAACGCGCCGCGCCAGGTCGTGCTCACCAACGGCGGCCAGGACGCCTACGTGTCCAACGAGGGCGGCGAGCCCGCCCAGGCCGGTCAGTTCACCAACCTGTCCGACGGGACGCCGATCGTCTCCAACAAGTCCACGGGTGCGGCGAGCACCGGCACCGTCTCGGTGGTCGACCTCGGGTCCGGAAGTGAGTCGCAGGAGATCAAGGTCGGCCTGCAGCCCACCGCGATGTACCTGAACGGGAACGCGCTGATGGTCGCCAACTCCAACGACGACAGCCTGTCCGTGATCAACACCAACAGCAACAAGGTCACCCAGACCGTGAGCACCAATCCGGTTCCCGGGGCGAAGGTCGGCAGCTACGCGGACTCGATCTCGATGCCCGACTCCAGCCACGTGCTCGTCTCGATCGGCCGTGACAACGCGATCGCGGAGTACACGTGGAACGGCCTGAAGACCAAGATGACCTACGACGGCCTGATGCCGACCGACTGGTATCCGGTCAACGCCCAGCCCGACCCGGCCCTCGGCGCGGGCACGATCGTCGTCACCAACGACAAGGGCATCGGCGCGCGCGGTCCGGAGTCGACGATCGACAAGGGCCCCTACACCAAGCCCGCGACCGGGCACAACACCTACGACGACACCGGGAGCGTCACCCTGTTCACGTTGCCGACGTCGGCCTCGGATCTCGCCGGCGACACCAAGCAGGTGTTCACCGACAACGCATGGGATCAGATCGGTCCGATCGACTCCGGCGCCTACGACACCGTGCCGTCGGTGATCCCCGCGCGGCTCGGGGGGTCCTCGCCGATCAAGCACGTCGTGGTGATCGTCAAGGAGAACCGCACCTATGACCAGGTGCTCGGCGACCTCGGCGCGGGCAACGGCGATCCTGCGCTTGCGCAGTTCGGGCAGACCATCACCCCGAACTTCCATGCGCTCGCGCAGCGGTTCGGCAACCTCGACAACTTCTACGACGAGGGCACGCTCTCGGCCGACGGCCATAACTGGATCGTCCAGTCCGAGGCCAACGACTACGTCGAGAAGGAGTTCGGTGCGTTCTACCGCTCCTACCCGTCACAGGGAGGAGACGCGCTCGCCTACCAGCGTGACGGCTTCCTCTGGAATGCCGCCGCGAAGTCCGGCAAGTCCGTCCGGGACTACGGCGAGTACGCCTACAACCCCTACAGCCAGCCGCCCCCGAGCTGGGACAAGTGGTACAAGAGCTCGCAGATCCTCGAGGGCAAGCAGAAGGGAACGCTGCCCGTTCCGACCTGCAAGTACAAGACCAGCAGCGACATCCCGTCGCTGGAGAAGATCCTCGACCCCTGCTTCCCGAACTTCCAGCTGAACATCCCCGACCAGTACCGGGTCGACATGTTCAACCAGGAGTTCCAGCAGCAGGAGAAGACGGGCAAGATGCCCCGCCTCACCTTCATGTGGCTGATGAACGATCACACCGCGGGCGTGGGTTCCGGCGATCCGTATCCGGTGGCCGAGGTCGCGGACAACGATCTCGCCGTCGGGCGCGTCGTCGACGAGATCTCGCACAGCAAATTCTGGAAGTCGACAGCGATCTTCGTGGTCGAGGACGACACCCAGAACGGCGTCGACCACGTCGACGGACACCGCGCGCCGACGTTCGTGATCAGCCCGTACTCCGCCGGCGGGGTGCAGGACCAGTACGACAGCCAGGTCAACATGGTGCGTACGATCGAGCAGATCCTGGGCATCAAGCCGATGAACCAGGAGGACAGCGCCGCGGAGCCGATGTACTCGGCGTTCAGCGCGACGCCGAACTTCGCGCCGTACGACGTGCTCGCCAACCGGATCCCGCTCACGCTGGGGGCGCCGGGCTACCCGAGCACGATCACGAGCGGCCCGCTGAAGGGAACCGGCGGGGTGCCCTCCTCGATGCGCAGGGTCTACCAGGCGTGGGCTCGCTGGAGCCGGAGCCACACCCGGCACTTCAACGGCATCGGGGCGCGTCCCGATCGCGCCAACCCGGCGCAGCTCGATCGCCTCGACTGGTACTCGGCCCACAACTGGACGGTCGCGTACCCCGGCGACAAGCGGATCGACCTGCCCAATCAGGTCCCGGGCCGCAAGCTGCCCAACGCCTTCATCGGCAACTGACGACGGGGCGGACGGGATTGGTAGCGGCGGCGCGCTCTGCGCGCCGCCGCCCGCCGGCCGCGTCACAATATGGGCGATGAGCAACGATGCACGGACCGCGGCTGCGGAGAAGATGCGCGGCGACGGCCAGCACGAGGAGGCGATCGGGGCATTCCTCTCGGCCTACGACCGGCTCGTCGGAGGCGACGAGGCGCTGATCGCGAGCGACAGCCTCGAGCCGGCGGGAGAGGTGGCGGCGCTCGACGATCTCCCGGCGATCGCAGACCAGCGCGCCGGCGAGGTGCTCGGTACGGTCGCGCTGATCAAGCTCAATGGCGGCCTTGCCACCTCGATGGGATTGCAGCAGCCCAAGTCACTGATGGAGGCGCGTGACTCCAGGAGCTTCCTGGACATCATCGTCGGGCAGACACTCGCGCTGCGCCGGCGACACGGCGTCGCGCTGCCGCTCGTGCTGATGGATTCGGAGTCGACGCGCGCCGCGACGCTCGAAGCGCTTGCCGCCTACGACGATCTCGCCATCGACGGGCTCGATCCCGACTTCATGCAGTCGATGATCCCCAAGCTCGACGCCGCGACGCTCGCGCCGGTGAGCTGGCCGGATCAGCCGGCCCTCGAATGGTGCCCGCCCGGTCACGGAGACGTGTATGGGGCGCTGCGGCGCTCGGGAATGCTGGCCGCGCTGCGTGCGCGCGGGATTCGCTACGCGATGATCTCCAACTCCGACAACCTCGGTGCGCAACTCGACGCGCGGGTGCCCGCCCACATGGCCGAGCACGAGCTGCCGTTCGTGATGGAGGTCGTGCGCGGGACCGAGGCGGACCGCAAGGGCGGCCACCTCGCCAGGCGGCGCTCCGACGGCAGGCTGATCCTGCGCGAGAGCGCTCAGACGCCGCCGCAGGACGCCGACTCCTTCCGCGACTACCGGCGCTGGCGGTACTACAACACGAACAACCTCTGGGTCGATCTCGACGCGCTGCACCAAACGCTCGAGAGCTCTGACGGCGTGCTCGAGCTGCCGCTGATCATCAACCGCAAGACCGTCGACCCGAGGGATCCGGAATCGACCCCGGTGATTCAGCTCGAGAGCGCGATGGGCGCGGCGATCGGGGCCTTCGAGGGCGCCGAGCTCCTGCTCGTCCCCCGCACCCGCTTCGCCCCGGTCAAGACGACCGACGACCTGCTCGTGCTCCGCTCGGACGTCTACACGCTGTCGGATGAGATGGCGGTGGCGCCGATCCCCGAGCGCGCCGAGGACATGCCCTACGTCGAGCTCGACTCGCGCTTCTACAAGATCATCGACGGATTCGAGGCGCGCTTCCCGGACGGGCCGCCCTCCCTGCGGGAGGCGGAGCGGCTCATCGTCAAGGGCGACGTGACGTTCGAGGGCGGGGTGGCCGTGCGCGGTGCGGTCACCCTCGACGCAGACGAGCCCCGGACGATCGCGGCCGGCACGGTCCTGGAGGCAGGGGCGTGAGCAGCCGGGGTCCCACCGGCGGACCGATCACGCTGTTGCTGGCCGAGGATCACCGCGTCGTCCGCGCCGGACTGCGGCTGCTGCTCGACCGCCAGGAGGGGATCGAGGTCGTCGGCGAGTCCGGAGACATCGCCGAGACCGAGCGACGCGCGGCCGAACTGCGACCGCGGGTGGTCGTGCTCGACGTCGACATGCCCGACGGATCATCGATCCCGGCGATACCCCGGATTCAGCAGAGCGCGCCGGGGACGCGCATCGTGATCCTCACCATGCACACCGCTCCGGCGCTCGCCCGCGACGCCCTGCGCGCGGGGGCGACCGGGTTCGTGCTCAAGGAGGCGGCTGAGGCGGAGCTGCTCGACGCGATCCGCGCCGTGGCCGCGGGGCGCACCTACCTCAACCCCGAGCTCGGCGCACAGCTCGCCGCGGAGGGACCGGACGCCGGCGGGCGTCCGGACGACCTGTCGGCGCGCGAGCTCGAGGTGCTCGAGCTGATCGCGCTCGGACACACCAACGGAGAGATCGCGACCCGGCTGTTCCTGAGCGTGCGCACCGTCGAGTCCCACCGCGCGCACATCCAGCAGAAGACGCGGCGCTTCACGCGCGCCGAGCTCGTCGCCTACGCGCGGGAGCACGGCATCGTCTGAGCTCAGCTGCCGCCGGCGCCGAACCGCCCCGGGATCTCGTCACGGCGCGCGGGCAGCACCGCCGACGCTGGCGCAGCCAGCCGCAGCGGCGCGGCACCGCCCGCCACGCGCACGGCCCGCCCGATCGCCGCGTCACTGGTGGCGACCGTCTGGCGGCCGTGCCGGACCCAGGTGATCGCGGCAGGGGCGTACCGCAGCAGCGCCGCCCAGGTGTCGGGCCCGACGATGCCGTCGACGACGAGCCCGTGGGCCTCCTGGAATCCCTCGACCGCCGCCTGGGTGCTCGGCCCGAAGCGGCCGTCGACGACGTCAGGCTTCCCGGCGCCGAGCAGGTGCTCCTGGATCCACACCACGAGGTCGCCGCGGGCGCGACGGCCGACCGACGCCATCTCCGCCGGCGACGGCATGGCGGCGTGGGGGAGGGAGGAGGGCGCCGCTGACACCCCGGTCCACTCCAGGGTCCGCGCCTCCTGCCAGTCCCACCAGCTCACGCCGCCCGCGCCGTACTGCAGGGCGAGGCGGCGGAACTGCTCGACCTGGGTCAGTGGCGGGTTGCCGTAGACCTGACCCAGCGGGTAGATCGGGCGGCCGAACGGCAGGTTGAACGCGTAGGTGTGTGCGAACACCGCGGCCGGGGAGACCCCGATCGCGCGCCAGTACATCTGCGGGACGTTGTATTGAGCACCGCCCGGGCCGAGGAAGACCGAATACGGGAACGCGGGGTGGTAGTCGACGTAGGGGAAGCCGGCGAGCGCGACGGGGTACCGAGCGCTGATCTGCTTGCGCAGGTCACGCACGAACGCCTGTGCCGCCACGTAGCGGCCCTGGTATTCGGTCTCGGCGTCGATCACCAGGCAGTCGGCGCCGTCCTTGACCGCGTCGGCGCCGAGGTTGGCCTCGACCCCGGGGTGGTTGCCGTAGATGTACTGCCAGGCGCAGACCTTCAGATGGGCCGCGTGCAGCGCCGAGACGACCTGGGGGTTGAACTGCGACCACGCCGAGGCACCGTCGCTGGACTTGATGATCAGCGTCGTGATCCGATAGGCGCGCGCACCGGCGATGATCCGCGACAGATCACCGCCGTCGGTGTGATCCAGCTCCCAGATCCACATCGCCCGTCCATGCAGGGGGTTGGTGGCCCGAGCGGTGGCCTTGCGCGGCGTCGATCGCCCGAGGCCGACGCCGCCGCCGGCCCGCGCGGGCGGGCAGCCGACGAACAGCGTGACCACGGCGAACGCGAGAGCCATGAGCGTCGCGCCTACTTGGGCCATGAGACGGTTCACCGTAGCGAGAACCCATCGCCGCCCGCGAAGGTTGCGCAGGTGGCCCCCGCGCGGGGCGGCGGCTACTTCACGAACAGGATCTCGGAGTACTTCGGCAGCGGCCAGAGGTCGTCGCTGACCACCTTCTCCAGGGCGTCGGCCGCCTCTCGGACCGCATCCATCGCGGGGATCGTGACGTCGCGCTGATAGTCGGCGTAGCGCTGAGGGTCCTCGTCGGGTTGATTCTCGGCGAGGTTGGCCGATTCGAGCACGCGGATCCGGTCGACCAGCGTCGCGAGCAGGCTCTCGGTCTCGGAGGCGAGCTCGCCGAGCTGAGCCGAGAGCAGCAGCGCGAGGTGCCGCGCCGCCGCCGGCAACAGCATCGTCCTGGCGATGTCCGCGGCCGTCTCGGCCTCGATGTTGATCGTCCAGGCGTACTGGTCGAGCATCACCTCGTAGCGTGAGGTCAGCTCTCGTGGCGACAACACGCCGTAGTTGGAGAACACCGTCTCGGTGTCATCGGCGACCAGGTACGGCAGCGCATCGGCCGTCGACGGCAGGTTGAGCAGCCCCCGGCGGGTGGCCTCCTCGTGCCAGTCGTCGGAGTAGCCGTCGCCACCGAACACGACCTGCTTGTTGTTCGCGTAGGCGCGCTGCAGGATCGGGCGCAGCGCGTCCTCGAGCTCGACGCCGGTCTCCAGCGCGTCCTCGAGCTCCTCCGAGAGGTAGTCGATCGCCTCGGCGACGATCGTGTTCAGCACGGTGTTGGGCAGCGCGAGCGACATGCTCGAGCCCAGCGCGCGGAACTCGAACTTGTTGCCGGTGAACGCGAACGGGCTGGTCCGGTTGCGATCCCCGCCGTGCATGGGGAGCGGCGGCAGCACCGGGGTGCCGAGGCCGAGGAACGACTCCGGCGTCGACTCGCCGGCCTCGCCGCGCTCGATCGCTCCGAAAACCTTCTCCAGCTCGGCGCCGAGGAAGATCGAGATGATCGCGGGGGGCGCCTCGTTGGCCCCCAGCCGGTGGTCCTGACCGGCGCCGGCGACCGATGCCCTCAGCAGCCCCTGGTGCTTGTTGACCGCGGCGATCGCCGCCGCGCAGAAGAACAGGAACTGGAGGTTCTCGTGTGGCGTGTCGCCGGGCTCGAGCAGGTTCTCGTTGTCGTCGGTGGCCATCGACCAGTTGTTGTGCTTGCCCGAGCCGTTGACTCCGGCGAACGGCTTCTCGTGCAGCAGGCAGACCAGGCCGTATCGGCGCGCGACGTTCTGCAGCACCTGCATGGTGAGCTGCTGGTGGTCGGAGCCGACGTTGGAGTTCTCGAAGATCGGTGCGATCTCGTACTGGGCGGGAGCCACCTCGTTGTGGCGGGTCTTGATCGGGACCCCGAGCTTGGCCAGCTCACGCTCGCAGTCGAGCATGTAGGCCAGCACGCGCTCGGGGATGGAGCCGAAATAGTGGTCGTCGAGCTCGTGGCCCTTCGGCGGCTTGGCGCCGAACAGCGTGCGGCCGGTCGTGATCAGATCCGGCCGGGCGAAGTAGTACTGCTCATCGACCAGGAAGTACTCCTGCTCGGGACCAACGGTGGTGAACACCCGCTGTGCGGTGGTGTTGCCGAACAGCCGCAGCGCGCGCATCGCCGAGCGGCTGAGCGCATCCATCGAGCGCAGCAGCGGGATCTTGGCGTCGAGCGCCTCGCCGGTCCAGGAGACGAACGCGGTCGGGATGGTGAGCAGCGCGCCATTGGGGTTCTCGAGGATGAACGCCGGACTGGTCGGGTCCCATGCCGTATAGCCACGTGCCTCGAATGTCGCCCGCAGCCCCCCGGTGGGAAACGAGGAGGCGTCAGGCTCGGCCTGGATCAGCTCCTTGCCCGAGAACTCGGCGAGCGCGGTTCCCTCATCGGTCGGGCCGTAGAACGAGTCGTGCTTCTCGGCGGTGAGGTTGGTGAGTGGCTGGAACCAGTGGGCGTAGTGAGTGGCGCCCTTCTCCAGCGCCCACTCCTTCATCGCCAGCGCGACGGCATCGGCGAGCGAGGTATCGAGCGCCTCGCCGCGAGCGAGCGTCTTGGAGAGTCGCTTGTAGACGTCCTTGGGCAGCCGCTGGCGCTGCACGATGGGGCTGAAGACGTTGGCGCCGTAGATCTGGTTGTCGATGTTCGTGAGATCGACGGCGCCCATGGCGTTCCCGTCGACGCTCCACTGGGCGGCGCTCACGTTCTTCTGGCGGATCGGCATCGTTCTCTGGGCTTCCTTCCTGGCGGCTGGCGGCTGGCGGGTACGAGTGCGGCCACGGGTGATGGGCCGTCCCGCAAGGGGCGCCAGTGAATCTAGGTCACCGCCGGGCGGTGGTCACTATCCCGATGTCCAAACCGCCGCCCGTCCCCCTCGGCCCGACGGAGCAGCCGGCCGGCGCCGGGTCACGACCGCGAGGGAGCGGAGGTGGTATTAGTCCCGGAATGCGCGACCATGTCGAGACCGGGCCCGTGACGACGTACTCGCCAAGTCCGGATCGCTATGACCAGGTGAGCTACCGGCGCTGCGGTCGCAGCGGCCTGCTCCTGCCGCCGGTCTCGCTGGGCCTCTGGCAGAACTTCGGCGACGATGTCCCGGTCGCCCGTCAGCGGGCGACCCTGCGCCGCGCCTTCGACCTCGGCGTCACCCACTTCGACCTCGCCAACAACTACGGGCCGCCCTACGGCGCCGCTGAGATCAACTTCGGCCGGATCTTCAGCGAGGACTTCCTCCGCCACCGCGACGAGATCGTGATCTCCACCAAGGCCGGCTGGGACATGTGGCCGGGCCCCTACGGAGACCTCGGCTCACGCAAATACGTGCTCGCCTCGCTCGAGCAGTCTCTGCGCCGGATGCGCCTGGACCACGTTGACATCTTCTACTCCCACCGCTTCGACCCGGACACGCCGCTCGAGGAGACGATGGGGGCGCTCGACACCGCGGTGCGCTCGGGCAAGGCGCGCTACGCGGGCATCTCCTCGTACTCGGCCCGCCGGACCGAGGAGGCGGTGGAGATCCTCTCGCAGATGGGGACGCCGCTGCTCATCCACCAGCCGTCCTACTCGCTGTTCAATCGCTGGATCGAGCCCGACGTGCTCGACGTGCTCGAGCGCGAGGGTGTGGGTTGCATCGCGTTCTCGCCGCTCGCCCAGGGTCTGCTGACCGACAAGTACCTGAACGGAATCCCCGAGGACTCGCGTGTGCGTCGTGGCTTGTACCTATCCGAGGACCAGGTCACCGAGGACACCGTCGCCCGCGCCCGGGGCCTGAACGAGATCGCTGCCCGGCGTGGCCAGACGCTCGCCCAGATGGCGATCGCCTGGACGCTGCGCGACCCCCGCGTCACCTCCGCACTGATCGGCGCCTCGAGCGTCGCCCAGCTCGAGGACTCGCTCGGCGCCGTCGACGCGCTCGACTTCGACGATGCCGAGCTCGCCGAGATCGACCGTTACGCGGTCGAGGGCGGCGTGGACATCAGGGCGCAGTCCAGCGACCGCTGAGCGGCCGTGTCCCGGCGGCCGGCGTGCCGCTGACGCGGATTGATGGCCCGCGCGTGTCCAGAACGAGAAAAGTGTCCTGGGAGGACAGTTTTTTCGGAAGCCCGGCGACCCGCTGCATCATGAGCGACCGCCGTTCCGGGTGCGTCCGATCCAGCGGCCCAGTGCCCCGGCCGGCTCTCGCCAGACGCGCCAGAGCCGGTACGCGGCTGCTGGACCAGGTGCGAGCGTCTCGGGGAAGTCGCGCAACGGCCGCGGCACCTGTTGCAGCCGGCGGTGGTCCAGCGGCACGTCGTGCCAGAGCAGGCGATCGAACCCGGATACGTGGAGCCGCCCGTCGTAGGTCTGAAACAGCCACGTCACGAGCGAGAGGTCGGTCCGCAGCGCCGCCGGAGAGTCGTCGGCGATCCCGAACCGGTCGAAGTAGCGCTCGTCGACGAACACGCCGTTGAGCGCCGTCGCGTGGATCAGGCGATAGGCCTTCTGGCGAGCGAGCCGGGCAATCGCGGTCAGCGACGCGCCCTGCCTGACCGCCGGGTCACGCGGCTGGACGAAGTCGACCTCGTTCGGGATCGTCGGGTTGAACTCGATCACCACCAGCTTTGGGCGATACACGCGCACCGCCTCCCAGACGTGGTAGTCGTTGCCGTCGATGTCGATGCAGAGCAGGTCGAAGTCGGTCGGCGCCGGAGTGCCGGCCAGCAACCGGTCCAGCCGATCCTCGCCGTCGTAGCCGACGACCCGTTGGAGTGCGTGCACCGCCGGGCGGTCACGATGGGTTGCCTGAAGCCTGGCGAACCGAGCGGGGTCGCTCTCGATCAGCACGGCGCTGTAGCCGTGGGTGGCGATCAGCGAATACGTGTTGCTGGCCTCGCGGCCATCGAAGGCGCCGAACTCCACGCACCAGCCGTCGCGCTTGCCGAGCAGCTCGAGTGCCCGGGCGATCACCCCGTCTTCACCCGACTGCGAGGTGACGTTGGCCTCGAACGGTTTGAGCGGCGGCTCGGTCACGGTCTGAGCCTAGGTCCGCCGCGCGGACGGACCTGCGGTCAATGCGACGTCGACGGCGCCTTGGAGGGCACAGTGACGACCTTGCCCGACGCGGTCACCCTCAGCCTCGGCACTCCACCGCGGACCGAGGCCACGAGCGTGCCGCGGGGCAGCCCGCCGCCCGCGGCGACCGCCCGCGCGGTGCCGGTGAGGTTGCCGTCGACCTGCCACGCGACGACGTGGCGGCCGGCCATCACGGGCGTCAGCGCCCACCGGAAGCGCACCGACCGGCCGGGCGCCAGACGGCCGAGCGCCCAGGTGTTCGTGTTCGCCGTCACCCCGCCGCCGGCGGCGCCCCCGGCTGCGTTGCACTGGAAGTGGCAGACCCCAGGCCCGCTGTCGACGATCCACAGCGGTCGGGACGGGTCGGCGGTGTTCGCTGCCGGGGTGATGTCGTAGCCGAATGCCTGAGCCGCGGTGCCGCTGTTCAGACGCGTGCTGGCAGTGCAACTGCGCTCACAGATCGTGACCGCGACGTCGGGCAGTGCGCGGCGACCGGTGTTGCGCACGGTGATGACCAGCGAGGTGTGCTGCGCGAGCTGCTGGACCTTGGCGAAGCGCGCGGTCACCGCCACCGGGAAGCGGCCGTGGATCGATCCGGGGCCCGCCGCGTCGCCCGAGGAGCCACCGCACGCGCTCACCGCCAGCGCAGTGCAGGCCCCGGCGAGCCCCAATCTCACGTGCACTCGAGCGTTCACCAGAGGCCGCAAGGGTACACGCGTGGACCACGCCGCGGGTCGGTGGCGTAGCCTGTGGCGCGCCCGTGCTGAAAGCCGTCGCCGATCGCACCTTCGCGCCGACCCGATCATTTCTGGACGAGGTCGGGCAGATGGTCACGCTCACCGGTCGCACGATCTACTCGGCTGTCGTTCCGCCGTACCCATACGGCTCGGAGTTCGTCGGGCAGTTCCTGTTCGCGATGCGGCTGTGCTGGTTCCCGCTGCTGATCTCGACGATCGCCTTCGGCTACGAGGCTCCGGGCCTGCAGGGCGCCAACTTCCTTGTCCTGTTCGGCGCGATCGACCGGCTGGGCGGCTTCTTCGTGCTCTCGTCGGTACGTGAATTCGCCCCGTTCGTGGATGCGATCGTGCTGGCCGGGGTGGCCGGGACGGCGATCACCGCCGACCTCGGCGCGCGCAAGATCCGGGAGGAGCTGGAGGCGCTCGAAGTGCTCGGGGTCGACCCGATCAAGAACCTGGTCGTGCCCCGCTTCCTGGCCCTGATGCTGCTCACCGGCCTGTTCGACGTCTACGCGCTGATCTTCGGCGTGATCGGCGGCATCATGGCGACGCTCGTCAACCACGCACCGCTCGGGCCGTTCTTCGCCACGTTCTTCAACAACGCCGAAACGACGGATCTGTGGGGCTCGGTGGTCAAGACGACGCTGTTCGGCGCGATCATCGCGATCGTCTGCTGTTACAAGGGTATGACCGCGTCCGGCGGCGCCGAGGGGGTCGGCCGCGCGGTCAACCAGGCGGTGGTGATCGCGTTCCTCGGGGTGTTCGCGTTCAACTACGCGTTCACCCAGACGCTGCTGGCCACCCATCCCGAGATCACGACGATCATCAAGTGAACGAGCTGATCCAGACACCCCGCGGATGGCTGGAGGCGTTCGGCGAGATGGTCTCCTTCGCGGCGCGCATGATCGCCGAGATCGCGACGCTGCGCGTGTTCCGCTTCTTCGGTGAGGCACTGCGCCAGGCGGGAATCCTGATCATCTCGTCGACGCTCGTGATCTGGGGCCTGGTCTTCATCATCGGCCTGGAGTGCGGGATCGAGGGCGGGTACTTCACCTACCAGGAGGCCACACCCGCCTACTCCGGCGTGTTCGCGGCATGGTGCGACCTGCGCGAGCTCGTTCCGCTCGTGTTCGGCTACATGATGGCCGCCAAGGTCGGCACCGGAATCGTTGCCGAGCTCGGCTCGATGCGGATCTCCGACGAGATCGACGCGCTCGAGGTCATGGGCATCAGCGGCATGCGCTTTTTGTGCGCGACGCGGCTGCTGGCGGCGATCATCGTGTTGCCGTTCGTCTATCTCTGCTCGATCGCCGCGGGCTTCTTCGCCAGCTATCTGGCGGTGGTGCAGGAGCTCGGCTACGTTTCGGCCGGCGGCTATTTCCTCGTCTTCTGGCAGTTCCAGAACCCGACGGACGTCTTATTCAGCTTGATAAAGGCGATGGCGATGGCGTTCGTCATCGTGATCGTCGGGTGCTATTACGGCTACACCGCCAGCGGTGGGCCGGTCGGCGTGGGCACCGCGACGGCCAAGTCGATGGTCGTCAACCTGGTCTCGGTCCATCTGATCGGAATGCTCGGCACCCAGCTGTTCTGGGGCGCCAACCCGCGCGCGCCGATCGGCGGCTGAACACCGTGTTCTGATTTAGACTGGCGCCATGGAGGAGACCAGATGACAGACGACGCCCCGCCGCGACTCGACGCGCCCACCAGCGGCGCCGAGGACGAGTACCGCTTTCACACCTACAAGGTCTATCCGTCCGGCCGCCCCGACGCGGTGGAGTTCAAGGACACCTACAAGTCCTTCGGGCGCTCACACATCCTCCAGGGCCTGAACATGGGCCTGCCGGAGGGGATGGTCTCGATGATCCTCGGCCCGTCGGGCACCGGGAAGTCGGTCTGCATCAAGCACATGGTCGGCCTGCTGTATCCGGACTCGGGCGACGTGCTCGTCCACGGCCAATCGGTTCCCGACCTGCCCGACGACGACCTGTTCGAGATGCGCAAGAAGTTCGGCCTGCTGTTCCAGGACGGCGCGCTGTTCGGATCGATGAACCTGTACGACAACGTCGCCTTCCCGCTTCGCCAGCACACCGAGAAGGGCGAGGACGAGGTCGAGCACATCGTCATGCGCCGCCTGGACGAGGTCGGCCTCGGTGCCTCCTCGACCAAGATGCCCAACGAGCTGTCGGGCGGCATGCGCAAGCGAGCCGGATTCGCCCGTGCGCTCGTGCTGGAGCCCGACATCGTGCTCTTCGACGAGCCGGACTCGGGTCTGGACCCGGTGCGCACCGCGCTGCTCGGCGAGCTGATCCTCGAGATCCACCGCGACATGATGGACGAGGCCAAGGAGAAGCAGAAGGCGCACATGCCGACCTTCTGCGTGGTCACCCACGACATCATGAGCGCGCGGCGCGTCGCGGACTACATCAACGTCCTCTGGAAGGGCCGGATCGTCGAGGCCGGCCCGGCCGAGGACATGCTCAACTCGGAGAACCCGTTCATCCGACAGTTCCTCTCGGGCGAGTCCGAAGGCCCGCTCACGATGGACTGACGACCGCCCGGCCGGGCGATCGTCGCGCGCCATGAGGGGGATCGCCGAGCGGCTGTCGCGGTTGGCGGAGGTGCCTGTGCGGCGGCCGCTGCTGACGATCGCGGTCGTCGCCGCGCTGGGTCTCGCCGGCGGCGCCCTGGCGCTCGGGCTGCGGCCCTCGGCGGCCACCGACACGTTCGTCTCCGCCTCCTCACCGGCGTATCGCGCGACGATTCAGGACGAGCGGCACTTCGGGTCCGACGCCGTCGCGGTGCTCGTCCGCGCCCCGCTCGGCGAGCTGTTGACGCCCGCGCGCCTCTCCGCGCTCTCCGAACTCGAGGCATGCCTGGCGGGCCAGTACGTGACGCGGAGCCCGACCCTCCGCGCAGACGTGCCGGTGACCTCCGGCAGCCATGCGGCCTACGGCGGCCCCAGCAGTCCCTGCGGCGCCCTGATGCGCCACCGGCCCGCGCTCGTCGTCTACGGGCCCGGCACCTTCATCAACCGCGCCGTGGCCGCCATCAACGGATCGCTGGCGGGCGCGCTCGCCGGGGTGCGCGCCGACGGCGACCGTGCGGCGGCCGCCGCGCAACGGCTCGCCCGCGCCCGCGGCCTGAGTCGCCGCGCGGTCCTCGCCGACGGCGCTGCTGCGCGCGAGGACGAGGAGCTCACCCAGCTTCAGTCGCTCGAGCGCGCCGCGGGCGGCACGGGCCTGGCCGCGGTGCCGTCGATCACCGACACCTCGTTCATCCGCCGGATCGTGTTCGGCGCGCGGGGGACGACGCCGCGCTCCCGGGTGCGGTACCTGTTCCCCAACGGGAACTCCGCGCTCATCCAGGTCCGGCTGCGTGCGTCGCTGACCAGCGCGCAGCAGACGCAGGCGATCCGCTGGATCCGCGAGGCGGTGCGGATGGACCAGTTCCGGCTCCCCGCCGGCGGCAGCTACGTCGTCAGCGGCGTGCCGGTCGTCGTCTCCGACCTCGCCGGTCAGATCAGCGGTGCGATCGGGGTGCTGCTGATCGCCGCCCTCGGAGTGATGGCGGTCGTGCTCTCGCTGCTGTTCGGACGCCGCCCCCGGCTGCTGCCACTTGTCGTCGCGCTGGCCGCCACCGGGATCACCTTCGGGGCGCTCGCGGTCGCGGGGGTCGCCCTCACGATCGCGTCGGTCGCCGTCCTCCCGGTGCTGATCGGCCTCGCCGTCGACTACGGCGTGCAGCTGCAATCCCGCGCCGGGCAGGACGGGGTACGGGCAGCCGTCCCCGCGATCACGACCGCCGCGCTGTCGACGGCGGCGGGGTTCGCCGTGCTCGAGCTCTCGCCCGTGCCCATGGTGCGGGGCTTTGGGATCGTGCTCGTCGTCGGGATCGCGATCGCCCTTGCGTGCACGCTGGCGGTCGTGCCCGCGGCGCTGACCCTGTCGCGCTCGGGCGGCGGCCTGATCGGCGCCTCGCTGCGCGGCGCGGGCGAACTGCTCGCCGAGCCGGCCCGAGCGGCGGCCCGTCTGTGCTCGGGCGCTGGGGCGTCGGTGCGCGGTGCGGGTGAGATCCTGGGCCTGAACCGGATCGGTCCCGGGCGCCCTGAGCGGCTGCTCACGGCCCTCGCCCGCCATCCGGTGCGCGTGCTGGCCGTGGGGCTCGTGGTTGCGGGCGGCGGCTGGGTGGCCGACGGGCACACGCCGGTGCAGTCGGACATCACCAAGCTCGTGCCGCAGTCGACACCCGCCATTCACGACCTGCGCACGCTCGAGCGGGCGACCGGTGTCTCGGGGGAGATCGACGTCGCGGTACGGGGGCGCGATGTGGCGACGCCGGCGGTCGTCGGCTGGATGAGCAGCTACGAGCGCACGCTCCTGAAGCGATTCGGCGGGTCGGACTGCTCCCGGGCGACGCTCTGCCCGGCGCTGTCGCTCCCCGACCTGTTCACCACCACCGCCAGCGGGTCATCGCACCCCACCCGCGGTCAGATCGACGCGCTGCTCAAGGCCGTCCCCGCGTATTTCTCCTCGGCGGTCCTCACCCGCGATCGCCGGGAGGCGACCCTTGCGTTCGGGATCCGGCTGATGCCGCTCTCGCGGCAGGAGCGGGTCATCGCGTACATGCGGACCCAGCTGCACCCGCCCGCCGGCGTCCACGCGGCGCTGACCGGGCTGCCGGTGCTCGCTGCCCAGGCCGACGCGGAGCTGTCCTCGCCGGGCCGGCGCCTGCTCACGGTGCTCGCCGGACTGCTCGCGGTTGCGCTGGTGCTGCTGGCGGTGCTCCGCCGTCCTGGCCGGGCGCTGTTGCCGATGATCCCGATCGTGCTCGCCACCGGCTGGTCGGCGCTCGTGCTCTACCTGCTCGGGATTGCGCTGAACCCGATGTCCGCCACGCTCGGCGCGCTGGTCATCGCGATCTCCACCGAGTTCAGCGTGCTCCTGTCCGAGCGGGTCCGCCAGGAGCGCGCGGCGGGGCTGCCCGCCGCCGCGGCGCTCGCGCGGGCCTACCGCTCGACCGGCGCGGCCGTGCTGGTCTCCGGGATCACCGCGATCGCCGGTTTCGGCGTGCTCGTCGTCTCCGACATCGCGATGCTCCGCGACTTCGGCCTGGTCACGCTCGTCGATCTGTCCGTGTCGCTCGCCGGGGTGCTCCTGGTGCTCCCGGCCGCGCTCGCGCTCTCCTCGTCGTTCGGCGAGACCGCGCGGCCTCGTCCACGTCGTCCGGCGCCTCGAGCGCGCCGGCGCGGACGGGCAACCGTCGCATGAGCGAGCAGCCGCGGGAATCAGATCCGGGGCCGGAGTCCGACCCGGCGCCTGAGCTCACCCGCCTGGACCCCGACGCGGCCGCGCGCACCCGCGCCCAGCCCGACAGCGAGCCCGTCGCGGCGCCGGCGCCGGTCATCGATGTGCGCCCCTACCGGTGGGCGATCGGGATCATCGGGTTGACCCTGGTCGTGGTCGTCGGGGTCATCCAGTTCGTCACTCACGGCCGTGCGACGACGGGCGTGCCGCCCGGCAAGCGGCTGCACTGGTTCGCCGCGCCGCGGGCCGACACCAACCTGCGCGGCGACGCCAATCTGCACCCCACCTGCCGCCTCTCCGATCACGACCCGCGGGCGCTCAATCTCTGCATCGACGCGCACCGCTCCCCGGTGGTCGTGTCCTTCTTCGTCACCAGCTCGGCCCAATGCGTGGCCCAGGTCGATGCGTTGCAGTCGCTCTCGCGCAGAGATCGCTCGGTGCAGTTCCTCGCCATCGCCGTCCATGCCGGTCGCACCGCCACGCTCCGCCTCGTGCGGGCGCATCACTGGACGATTCCGGTCGCCGATGATCCCGACGGAGCGGTCGAGCAGCAGTACGGAGTCGTGGTCTGTCCGATGGCGGAGCTCGCCGCGCGCGGAGGCATCGTCCGTGACCGGTTGATCGGCGGCCGCTGGGCGACTGCGGCCGCGCTCGAACCGCGGGTCGCCGCGCTTGTGCGGTGAGCGTCTGCGACCCACATGCCGGGTCGGTGGCGGATCAGATCGCGGCCGAACTGCCGGGCCTCAGCCTCTGGTGGCTCTCCGCGCCCGGAGCGCCGGGCCCGGTGGGGGAGGCGCTGGAGCGGCGCCTGGGCGCTCTCTCGGACCGCCTGCGCGGGACCGACGCCGTGACCCTGCGAACGCGTCCCGTCGTGCGGGCCTATCGCGCGTTCGCGCGCCAGATCGGCCTCGATCCCGACCGCGACCGCGTCCCGGCGGAGCGCGCCGCGCTGGCGAGGCTGATGCATGGCGGCCTGTCGGCCCACGATCGGATCGAAGCGGCCTGCCTGGTGGCGGTCGTCGAGACCGGGGTCGGCGTATGGGCGCTCGACGCGGCTTCGGTCGCCCCCGGTGGCCCGGAGCTGCGACTTCAGGACGGATCGCTGACGGTCGCCGACGCCGGCCGCCTCCACGCTCCGCTGCTGGGAGATCCGCTGCCCGGCTCGGCGCCGGGACCACGGACGCGAGCGCTCGTGCTGTTCGCCATCGGCGTCCCAGGGGTCCCGGACGTGCATCTGCACGAGGCGCTCTGGCAGGCGCAGGATGGACTGGCGACCGGTGACCCTTGATACTGTCGGCACGAATGGCTCTGGCAGTGGTCTCGGAGGCGGTGACCGCCCCGACGGCGGCGCCCGTCTCCGCGGAGCGGGCCGGCCGATCGGGGGAGCACGCCGCGCGGGTCACGCTGCGCCGGCAGATCGCGCATCTCGACGCCGAGTTGTCGCGGACCGTGGTCCGCGCGTTCGAGATGCGCGGGGCAGCGCAGGAAGCTCACCCGCGGCCGGGCGGCGGCATCGACGGCCCGCGGCTGCTCGATCTCGGCGAGCTCGAGCGGGTCAGAGACGAGCTTGCCTCGAGGTTGCGCGAGGCGCAGATCGCGGGAGGGGACCTTGCCGCGCGCCAGGCGGCCGCCCGCGCCCTGCTGGCCGAGATGCTGATCGAGCCCGGCCACCATCGTTTCACGCGCATCCCGCTGCGGGAGCTCGGCGAGCCTGGGTGCGGCGTCTGGCATGTCCGGCCGCGGCTGGGCCTGATCGGAATGCTGGCCGGCTGGTGGCAGGTCAAGCTGTCGTCCGGCTGCCCGTTAGCCAGGGCGGGCGATGATGCGCGGGCTCCTGCGCACCGGCACCGGAGCGATCGTGCTCGTGTCGATCATGATCCTCGGCTCGATCGTGCTCTGGGTCGGCACGCCGCTGCTGTGGCTGTGGATCGGCTCACAGGTCCAGGGGCACACCGAGTCGCTCGCTGACGCGCTCGCGGTCGCCTTCGTGGGCGTCGTGATCTCGATCGTGCTGCTTGCGTCCGTGCTCTCGCGGCTGTCGGACATCTACCGCGCCAACTGCTTGGCGCGCGGACGCGCGGACCCCGGCCATGTCGTGCTGGAAGCGGTGCTCGTCGTCAGCGCCGCGCTTTCGATGTCAGCCTTCGCCGTCTGGTTCTTCTTCTTCGCCGGCGCGGCGCCCGCGCCGATCGGCATTCAGGTCTGACCGCCCGCGGCGCGATCGCCGCTGCCGTGAACGGCCGGGACGCATGCCGTCGGCCCCCTCGGGGCAACATGCGTCCCGGCGCCCACTGGCTCACAACCTGCGTTCAGGCCGCGAGCTCCATGACGCGTTCGACCGAGACGGGCTCGGTGAGCGAGCCGGCGAGCAGATGCCGCTGGCGCTCGGTGAGCGAGCCGATTGGCTTGGTCTCGGTGATCTGATTGCGCGCCAGGAACTTGCGGCACCTCATCGCGCCCCAACGGCGCTGGCTCATCAAGAGCTCGCTGACCGGCCATGTGTCGGCCGCGTCGGGGCACTGGAGGATGACTTCCGCGGCCGAGACCTCGCCCAGGGCGATCCGTCGCTTGATCGCTGCGCGCGCGAGCCGAATCTCGTTGGCTCGTTCCAGCGCGCGCAGTCGCTGCGGCTCGGAGGTCTTCGTGGCGGTCTGCCTCATGTGGCGCTCTCACTTCCCTGGATGTTGCTGTCCGTGCTTGCGGACGTTGGCGTTCGCCGTTCGCCGCGGCTGTTCGGGCAGCCGGCGCCGATCGACCCTATATGTGGTGATGGGACGGCACGCGTCCCTGATCCGGATCCTCGGATCCCCGAAGTCCATCTCCTGTGCGGTGTCTCGGCCCACCCGGCCGACCCCGCAACTGCGACGTCGAGAAACCTAGAACACCGACCGGGTCACAGCAATGTCACAGCATGAACACATGCGCTCAGAGCGCGTTTTTTCTGAGTATGGACTCGTCAAGGCGTCCAGCGGGCGCCCGCGGCTGGGATGGCGTCTCGGGCAGGTGGGACTACCGCTCGCTGCCGGGCAGCGAGCCGTGCTCGGCTTCGAACGCGTGCTTGACCGCCGCGAAACGCTCGAGTGCGAGGTCGAGGGTCTGCTCGTCGTGGCTGGCCATCACGCTCGTGCGCAGCAGTGCGCCGGCGGGCCCGACCGCGGGGTGGACGGCGACGTTGACGAACACGCCCGCGTCGTACAGCGCCCGCCACAGCAGCGCCGCCTTCCAATCCTCGCCGACGACCACTGGGACGACCGTCGTGACCAACTCGGACCCGTCTGCCAGGCGCGTCGGGCTCACCACGTCGAATCCGAGGCCGGCGAGCCCGGCGTGCAGGTACCGCGCGTTGGCGAGCGTGCGCGCCATCAGCTCCCGGCCCTCGTCCGAGCGGCAGATCCGGACCGCGGCGAGTGTCGCGGCGACCGCCGCGGGCACCGCAGATGCGGTGAAGATGAACGACCGAGCGTTGAGTCGCAGGTACTCGATGACGTCGGAGGACCCGGCGATCACCCCGCCCGCCGACGCCAGCGACTTGGAGAACGTCGCCATCCGCAGGTCGACGCGGTCCTCGACTCCGAGCAGCTCGCAGGTTCCGGCGCCGCGCGCGCCGAGCACGCCGAGGGCGTGGGCCTCGTCGACCATCAACCTGGCGCCGTATTCCTCACACAGAGCCGCGATCTCGGGCAGCGGGGCGATGTCCCCCTCCATCGAGAAGACGCCGTCGACGACCACGAGCACTCCTCCGCCGTCGCTGCGGGCCGCCTCCAGGCGCTTGCGCAGCAGATCGAGTCGGTTGTGGCGAAACGGCCGGATCTTCGCGCGGGAGAGCAGGCAGCCGTCGAGGATCGACGCGTGGTCCGTCGCGTCGGCGATGACGGTGTCGGCGGGGCCGAGGATCGTGCCCAGCGCTCCGAGGTTGGCCTGGTGGCCGGTGGTGAACACGATCGCATCCTCGGTGCCCATCCACTCCGCGAGCTCGCGTTCGAGCTCGACGTGGAGGTCGATGGTGCCGTTCAAGAAGCGCGAGCCCGTCAGACCGGTGCCGTAGCGCCGTACCGCGTCGATCGCGGCCTCACGGACACGCTCATCGCCGGTGAGGCCGAGATAGTTGTTGGAGCCGAGCATGATCCGCGCGGCGCCCTCCATCTCGACGACCGGGCCGGTCGCGCTCTCGAGCACGTGGAAGTACGGGAAGACGTCCGCCTGACGGGCGGCCTCGAGCAGCTCACGCCGCTCATCCTCATGGACCTTGGCGAAGACGTCGGTCATCGTCGGCACAGGGGCACTGTAGAACCTCGAGCGGCGTGTCACCCACGCACGTTGCGAGGTTTGGCGGCGCCAGCCGACCGGCTGCGCTGTCACCATTGCATCCGTGAGTTCACACCCCAGCTCTGACCAGCTCGATGAGACGACCGCCGTGGAGGCGATCGTCGCCGAGGACGTCCTTGAGGAGGCCGTCGACGGCGAACCCGTGTTCGACCACGCGGTCGGAGAGGAGCGCAGCGTGGTTCCCTCCCTCGGGGCGGCGCTCGCGCCGGTCGCCACGCCGGCGGTGCAGGCCGCCGCCGCGGCAGCCACCGGCTTTGTCGCGGGCGCCGCGACGCTGGCGATCGCCCGTCGCGCCACTGCGCGGCGGGTCGCGCGCACGGCGGTCCGTCGCCGTGTCGACGCCCTGCCGATCCTCGGGACGCGGAGCTTTCTGATCGACATCCACGTGCTCCGCTCCGAGGAGTGACCGCCTACCCGGTCGAGGTCCGCGTCGAGGTCCGGCCGCGGTGGGTCTTCCGCCTGGCTCGGATGAACGGCATGGACGGGTTGCACCGCGTGCGAGGCGGCGTGCTGCACCGGTTGCTGCATCGCGAAGGGGCCCCCATCTGGCTGCGCATCGCCCAGACCGGGCCCGATCGTGTGCTGTTCGGTGCACGTGCGGCCGACCGCGAGCTCGCCGAATGGGGAATCGAGCGGATGCGGCTGGCGACCGGGGTCGACCAGGACCTCGCCCCGTTCTACGAGCGCTTCCGCGACGATCCGCTGATCGGCGCCTCCGTGCGCCGTCGTCCGGGTTTGCGGATCTCCGGTCGCCCCGATCCGTTCGAGGCGCTCGCCTGGGCGGTCTGCGAGCAGCTGATCGAGTACGAGCGCGCTGCGGTGATCGAGCGCCGGCTGATCTCGCGATTCGGGCGCCGCTGCGAGGAGTCGGGCCTCGCGAATTGCCCGACCGCGGCGGTCATCGCCGACCAGGCGCCTGCCCTGCTCGCCTCGCTGGACCTCTCCGAGGGGCGTGCGATCGCGCTCGTGCGCGCCGCGCGTGAGGTTGCCCGCGGGCGAGTCGATCTGTTCGCAGCGCCGCAGGAGCCGGGCTGGCGGCGGCTTCGCGCGATTCGCGGGATCGGTGCCTGGACGATCCAGTGCCTCGGCCTGCACGGCCAGCAGCGGCTCGATCAGCTGCCCGCCGGAGACCTGTCCTACATCAAGCTCGTCGGCCGGATCATCCACGGCCATCCGTGGGGCCGCGCCGACGAGGCCGACGTCGAGGAGTTCTTCGCGCCCTACGCGCCCTGGACGGGCCTGGCGGGCGCTCACGCGCTCCGTAGCGCGGGAAGCCTCACCGCCGGCCGCATGGCCGCCTGAGCGGCGCTCAGCGCTCTGCAGGCGCCGGCACGAGCCCGAAGCGCACCGACTCCCAGGGCGCCTGCTCGAGCGCGGCGTGCAGCGCCGGCTCGCTCGGGTAGGTGCCCACCAGGCGCCGCCCCTCGGTCTCGACGAGCACACCGGCGCGCTCGGCGAACGGCCACGGGGAGAGCGAAAGCGTCACCAGGCCGTCGCGCTCGGGGACCGCGCGTACGACGATGTCGACGCGTGAGCGACCCGCGGCCGGGACCGCTCGCAGCGTGTACGGCGCCCAGTCGAGCAGCAGCGCGAGCGAGAGTCCGTCCCACGCCCACACCAGGTCGCTGTTGCGGGTCACGAGCTCGGGATCGACCGCGAGGGAGGCGACCAGCTCCCGCTCCCGGGCTCGGGATTCGGCGCGCAAGGTGCCGACGGCGGCGGCGGCGCGATCATCGAGCGCCTCGAGGTCACGCAGCTCCGAGAGCCGTCGGCCGTGCATTGTGGCCAGCAGCGCCGCCCATCGGCTCTGGGCGATCAGACGGGGAGGCCCGTTGCGCCAGAGCTCCGCGGCCACGCCGGGATCGAGCTCGAGGAACGAGACCGGAAGGCCGGTCTCGGGGTTCAGCGCCGGCGCGAGGTCCCAGTCGGCCCAGGCGAGGTCGTGCTGCTCGGCGCCGAGCGCCACCTCGTCGATCGGCTCGACCGTCCCGAGCCGGTCGTTTCCCCAGGCCCGGGCGAACTGGCCGCACAGGCGGGCGTGGGCGGGCTGCCCGATCGCCAGCACCCCGGCCCCGTCGCGCCGGAGGACCATCAGGGCCCTTGACCGGCGAGCAGCTGGTTGGTCGAGGCGCCCGCCCAGGCGCCCGGGGCGCTGATCACCTGCTGGGAGGTGAGGAAGCGACCGAACGCGTTCCACGCGGTCGAGCTCTGCCAGCCCCACGGACGACCCTGGGCGGCAAACAAGTCGGGCAAGCTGGAGGCGAGGACCGTGGAGGCAAGCTTGGGGTCTAGGGACGGGCGGGCCGCCTGCAGTGCCCGGATACCGGCCGACGGGTCGCTGCGCACCGTCTCATAGCCGCGCCCCACCGCCTGCACGAAGCGCCGCAGCAGGGTCAGGTGCGGCGCGAAGTAGAAGATCCGGGTCACGAACACGAGCCCGTCGTAGGGGAGCAGGCCCAGCTTGTCGGCGGGGACGACCTCGACCCCCTTGTGGCGGGCGCGCAGCGCGGCGGCGACCGACGCGGCCTGGTTGCCGTAATAGGCGTCGACCCGGCCGGAGAGGAGCGCCGCGGTCGGGTTGGCGCTGACGTCGATACGGCTCACGCGCCCGGAGGGGACCCCGGCGCGCTGCAGCATCGTCGACAGCAGTGCGGACTCAGAGGCAAGGCCGCTGACGCCCAGGCGCGTCCCCTGCAGCTCCTTGACCGAGCGGATCGTGCGGTGCTTGCGGCGCTTGAGCGAGACGATCGTCGCCTGCGGGCCCTGTGTGATCGCGCCGAAGCTGAGCACCTTCTCATGCCGGTTGCGAGCGAGCATCACCTCGGGCTCGGAGGCGATCGCCACATCGACCTTGCCGGATTCGACATCGGCCAGCGCCTGCTCGGTGCTGGACGTCGTCGTCAGCTGCAGATCGATGGACGCGCGGGCCATCGCTCCATCCGAGCGCGCAGCGAAGATCCCCGCCTGCGTGGCGTTGGCGGGTGCGTCGAGAGCCAGCGTCAGCGGCTGCGCCTGTGAGGCGACGGGATTGATCTGAGTCTTGATCTCGCCGCAGGCGCTCAGCGCCAGGGCCGCGCCGAGCAGGCACGCGGCCACGGGCAGGGTCCGTCTCATCGGGGCTCCAGCTCACTTCCGATCGGTTGCCGTGACCAGGGTAGGGCGATTCGCTCGAGCAGGCCGATCCCGGCGAACAGCAGGATCGCGAACGCCGACAGGATCACGACGGTGGCGAACGCGCGCGCGGTGAGCAGCTGCGCGACCGATTGGGTGAAGATGTAACCGAGCCCGCTGTTGGCCCCGGCCTGCTCGGCGAACACCGCGCCGAGCACCGCGATGATGACGCCGATGCGGGCCCCGGTGAACACGCCGGGCAATGCCCAGGGCAGTTCGACGGAGAGGAAGACGCGCCGCCGGGAGGCGCCGAAGGTGCGCATCAACTTCGTCAGCTCCGGGTCGACCGCCGCGAACCCGGCCAGCGTGGTGACGACGATCGAGAAGAAGGAGACGAGCCCGACGACGATCAGCTTGGGCGCCAGGCCGAACCCGAGCCACAGGATGAGGATCGGGGCGAGCATCGGGATCGGGATCGTCTGCGAGGCGATCAGCAGCGGGTACACCGACCTGCGTACGAACGGCGAGAAGTGCATCGCGGTGGCCAGGAAGAGCGCGGCAGCGGCGGCGAGCAGGATCCCGAGCAGCACCTCCTCGGCGGTGACCAGGAAGTTGGACCACAACAGCGACCGGTCGCGGTACAGCGCCACCGCGATCGCGTGGGGCGCGGGCAGGATCAGCGGACTCACGGCGCCGACATCGACGTACAGCTCCCAGGCGCCGCTGAGGACCAGCAGCAGCGCCAGCGCATGAACCGGCGACCAGCGCTCGCCCGCGGGGAGGGAGACCCCTCTCATGCGGGCGCTCCCAGCGCGAGCAGCACCCGCTCGCGCAGCGAGATCAGGTCGGGCTCGGTGCGGTGTCGCGGTCTCGGAGCGGGGTTGGCGATCTCGGCGATCACCCGTCCCGGGCGTGCTGAGAGCACCGCGATGCGATCGGCCAGCAACACCGCCTCCTCGACGTCGTGGGTGACGAGCACGACCGTGCGTGGCTCGGTGGCGAGCGCCTCGGCGAGCCATGCCTGACCTTCGGCTCGAGTGATCGCGTCCAGCGAGGCGAACGGCTCGTCGAGCGCCAGCACGTCCTTGCCGGCGAGCAGAGAGCGCACGAACGAGATCCGCTGGCGCATCCCACCCGAGAGCTCGGACGGCCGCGCGTCGGAGAATGCGGCCAGGCCGAGGCGATCGAGCCACGGGCCGGCGCGCCGGCGCGCATCGGCTCGCCCGACTCCCTGGGCACGGAGCGCGAGGCACGCGTTGTCAAGCGCGCTCGCCCACGGCAACAGCAGGTCGCGCTGGGGCATCAGCACCGCCGGGTCGGCCCGCACGGTCCCCTGATCGGGCCGCTGCAATCCGCAGATGAGCTCCAGCAGGGTCGACTTGCCGCAGCCGCTGGGCCCGACGACCGCCAGGATCTCCCCCCGGGCGAGCTCGAGGGTCACGCCCTCCAGGGCGGTGACGGCACCCCGCCGGCCGACGTAGCGGCGGGTCACTGCGTCCAGAGCCACCGCCGGGGCCGGTGCCCCGTGCCGGCGGCGTGGCGGATCCGCCGCGACAGGCTCCCCGGCGACCACTACACGACGGTCGGTTGGGTGAGCGCCTTGACGAAGTCCTCCAGCTGATCGGTTCGCCAGCACTCGAACGCCGTGCAGTACTGGGCGTAGGCCGAGATCACCGAGTCGCCGTAGTTCCAATACAGGCGCGGCTCGGGGTTCAGCCAGAAGGTCCGCCCGGCCTTCTCGCAGATGGCGGCGAACACCTCCTCGCGCGGCGGGCGGCCGTTGGTGCGAGCGTCGCCGAGCACGATCACGGTGGCGCGCGGATGCAGCTCGTCCTCGATCTCGGCGAGGAACTCCGTCCACACGCGGCCGTAGTCGGTGTAGCCGGAGATGTCGGCCACCCCGGCATCCTGGGAGATCTTCTCCGACGCGGTGCGGAAATCTCGCTCCTTCTCGAACACCTCGGTGACTTCGCTGATTCGCTCGATGAACACGAACGAGCGGAGCTTGCGGAACGAGTCGTGCAGCGCGTGGAGCACGCTGAGGAAGAACGTCGAGGCGCTGGTCACGCTCGTCGACACGTCGCAGAGGACGAAGATCTCCGGCCGACGCGGACGCTGAGGACGGAACCTCAGCTCGATCGGGACACCGCCGGACTGCAGCGAGGCCCGCATCGTCCGCCGCACGTCGACATGGGCGTGGCGCTTGCGGCCGCGCTGCTCGTGGCCCTGGGAGGCGAGCCGCCGCTTGAGCTGGGCGACGACCCGGTGCACCTGTGCCAGATCCTGGGCGGGGCCGGTGGGAAGCGCGCGGTCGAGTTCGGACAGCGGCCGCTTGGGGGGCAGTGACCGAGTGCGCTGGATCACGCCACGTTCGAGCTCGCGGCGCAACTGCTGCTCGAAGCGGCGCAACTGGTCCCGCGGGACGCCCTGGCGGCGCGGGTCGTCGAGCGGCAGATCCGGCTGAGGCTCGGTCCGCAGGCCGAGGGCGCGGCGGATCCGCTGGACATCGACTCCGAGCACGCCGGACCCCTCGCCGCGCCCGAAGGCGGCGATGGCAAGCCGTGCGAGGTCGCGCAGCGTCGCCTCGTCTCCGTCCTTGAGCGCCTGGGCGATCTGCCGGCGCAGGGCCTCCAGGTCGAGCGCCATCTCGTCAGAGCCGCCGACCGTTGCAGCGGGAGCCTCGCTGATCTCGTGTCGCGCCGCCTGCGCCTCGGCGGCGCGGAAGAAGAACCGCTCGAAGACCAGCTCGAACACCCGCCGGTCCTCCGGGGACTTGGCAAGGGTGGCGGCCATCGCCTCCCGGAACTGCGGCTGCTCGTTCCAGGTGACGTGCTCAAGCGCCGCGAATGCGTCGAGCAACTCAGAGGTTCCGAGGGCCATTCCCTCCTCCCGGAGCTCCTCGCCGAAGGCGAGCAGTTGCCCCGCGAACCCGCCCGGGTCCTCGGCCGAGATCGACGCGTAGCTGCGTGGAGTGGGGGAGGGGTCGGCGGCCACGGCGCGGTGGGCGGGCCGGATCCGTTGGTCAGACCGCGTCGACGGCCGGCTCGGCGAGCTTGGCGCCGACCCGCGCCGCGACCGTGTCGAGGTCGGAGCGGTGCTTGACGATCACGCTCATCGTGTCGCGGAAGACGTCTGCGTCGATCTCCCGCGCCCCGAGCAGCAGCAGCGCGCGCGCCCAGTCGATCGACTCCGCGATCGACGGCGGCTTCTTCAGGTCGAGCTCTCGAACCTGCTGGATGATCTCCACCAGGCGGCGGGCGATGCGCTCGTCGAGATCGGGCGTGTGCAGCCGGACGATCTCGAGCTCCTGCTCGTGCTCGGGATAATCGAGCCACAGATACAGGCAGCGGCGCTTGAGCGCCTCGGTGAGCTCACGCGTGTTGTTGGAGGTCAGCAGCACCACCGGGCGGCTGCGGGCCTCGATCCGTCCGAGCTCGGGGATCGAGATCTGGAAGTCGGAGAGCAGCTCGAGCAGCATCGCCTCGAACTCCTGGTCGGTCTTGTCGATCTCGTCGATCAGGAGCACGACGGGCCGCTCGGAGGCGATCGCGGTCATCAGCGGCCGCGCGAGCAGGAACTCCTCGCCGAAGATGTCGTCCTGGACCTCGCTCCAGTCGGCCTCGGCGCCGCTTGAGGTTCCCGACTGGATGCGCAACAACTGCTTGCGGTAGTTCCACTCATACAGCGCCTTGGCCTCGTCGAGGCCCTCGTAGCACTGCAATCGAATGAGGTCTCGGCCCAGGTAGGCGGCCAGCGCCTTGGCCAGCTCGGTCTTACCCACGCCGGCAGGCCCTTCCACCAGCACGGGCTTTCCGAGCTTGGCGGCCAGGTAGGAGACCAGCGCGGTCGAGTTGCCCGGCAGGTAGCCGACCCCGCGCAGACCGGCTGCGACGTCGTCGACGGACTGTGGCTCGGGGCGGGCGTCGTTCATGGTCTTCCGTCAAATATAGGGTTGTGCTCCGCCGATGAACCTGATCGCCGCCTCACAGCAGTCCCAGCTGCACATCACCTTCGCCGTGCTCGTGGCCGGCGTGGTGATCGGCTGCTTCGGTCACATCACGCGTCTGCGCTGGCTCATCGTCCTCGGGATACTCATCGTCGGTGTCGACAGCGCGCTGTTCTCGTTCGTGCTCCGACCCGGCGCAGCTTGAGGCCCCACGAGCGGGATCGCCTGTCCCCTGACCGGGCGGTCTCTCAGGGTTCGCCCGGCGGCGGCGGTGATCTGCACGCCGAGCGCGGTCAGCAGCGCGGCGAGCACGAGCGTGAGCAGCACTCCCCAACGCGTCCCGGTGTGGGTGCTCACGGCGGCCGCTCCGGATGCCACCGCGGGAGGCGCGACCGCGGTCCACAGCAGCATCACCACGCAGAGCAGGCCCGCTCCGGCGATCAGCCCTCCATCGATGCGAGCGCGGGCCGCCCGGCGCGCGTAGGCCCCGAGGCCCGAGACGCCCAGAACCGTCCGCGCCCCGATCAGCGCGCAGACGCCGACGGCGACGAACAGGCAGACGAGCGCGGCGGAGGACAGCTCGTCCCAGCCCGTGAACTGCTGCGTGAACCCATGGTGTCCGTTCGTGCCGACCCGCAGGGAGTACCACGGCGCGAGCATCGAGATCGGCAACGCGACGGCGGCAAGCACCGCCGCCCGTCTCCGGCGTGCACTCGCCGGATCGGTCGCGTTCGCCGCGGGCGCCGGGCCTGGATCGGCTGTCGCACCGCGGGTCGGCGCCGGTGTCGAGTCCGGGCCACGCATCGAGACGCGATTCTAGGTTGTGGGCCGGGCGGATCAGATCTCAAAGCCGGCGGCTCAGAGGATCGGGATGTCCTGCACCTCGGCGGGCGGCGCCGAGCGGCGCTCGGCGCGTTCGACGCACCAGTCGATCAGGGCCCGCAGCGCGAGCAGCAGTTCCCGCAGTGCCGACACGATCCGTCGCTCGAGCTCGGGCGGCACCCGCTCGCGCAGTCCGGAGAGCAGCGTCAGCAGCAGCCGCGCATCCTCTGGGTCGATCCAGCCGCCCAGCGGGTCCGTGTCCGCCGCGCCGCGTGCACGGCGCTGCCAGCCGCGCGGCGGGACGCTCGCGGTCTGGTCGTCGAGCGGTTCGTGCGCCTCGGCGAGCAGCCGCTCGGCGGCGCGCGTGGCCCGCTCGAGGCGCTCCTCGAGCGCCCGCAGGGCGTCCGCGTCGGTCGGTGGGGCCGGCTCAGCCATCGAAGTCGATTCGCAGCTCGCCGTCCTGGAACCGGGCCGCCCCCGCGCGCATCTGCGCCATCGCGGGCGGGAGCGAGATCGTCCGCCGCTGGCCATCGACCGCGACCACGAGCTCGGCGCCGATCTTCTTCAGCGAGATCGCTCCCTTGTCGGCGAGCGGCAGCGCCAGGCGCAGCGACGCTTCGCCCTGTTCGGAGACCGTGAGCTGCTGCGACATCCCGGAGAACAGCACCGCGCCAGGATCGCAATCGGCGAACACGGACTGGGCGAGCCGGTCGAGCATCTCGGTGCCGAGGACCTCCTGCTCGAAGTAGGGCGCGGTGAGCACCGGGACGGGCTCGAACGCCTCGCGGACGAGCCTCATGTGATCCTCCTGGGTGCTGCGCCAGGCCGCGAAGTACTCGCCCACGCCCTCCCCGAACAGGCGGTTGACGATCACCGCGTCGCACAGATAGCCGTACAGACCGAGGTAGGTGAAGGTGCGCATGGCCTCCCCGATCACCATCCGGTCGGGGTTCATCACCAGGCGGATCGAGCAGTGGTCTCGGTCGCGGAGGATCTCGTTCATCGCGATCAGCTTCTGCGACAGCTGCTGGACGTCGGCGAACACCGACTGGTCAGGCAGCGAGATGTCCAGCAGCGTGCGGGCCAGCGGCCGCGCCGCGGCGAGGATCTGGCGCTCGAACGGGAACACCTTCTCGATCCACCACCGCGCGACGTCGGGGAACGAGAGCAGGCGCAGGGTCTCCCCGGTCGGCGCGCAGTCCACGACGATCGCGTCGAACTCGCCCGAGCCGTGATGCTCGCGCAGGACCAGCAGCGAGAACAGCTCGTCCATGCCGGGAGGCACCGTGAGCTCCTCGGCGGAGATCCGGTCGACCCCTCGCTCGGCGAGAAGCTCGCCCATCCAGTCACGGACCGCCGACCAGTGCGCCTGCATCTCCTCCTGGGCGCTGATCTGCTGACCCCACAGGCCGGGGCCCACCGGCGACGGCTCGTGGCCGAGCTCGGTGCCCAGCGACTCGGCGAGGCTGTGGGCCGGATCGGTCGAGATCACCAGCGTGCGCCGTCCTCCGGCGGCGATTGCTCGCGCACTGGCAGCGGCGACGGAGGTCTTGCCGACTCCGCCCTTGCCGGTGTACAGGATCGTCCTCGGCGCCACGGTCGGCCGAGTCTAAGTGGCCGGGTCAGTGGGTGACGATGAGCGCGGCCGCCGGATTGCGCGTGTAGTTGCCCGCCAGGTCGGTCGCGGTCAGGGTCACCGTGTAGGCGCCCGCGGAGAGCTTGGGCACCGAGAACGACCGGACTCCGTACCCGACGGTGGCGCTCGTCGACTCCACGACCGTCGCGCCGCGGCGGATCGTGATCCCGACCTTTGACATCTTCGACAGGCGGAAGCGCAGCTGGAACGGTCGCTTCGCCTTGGTCCGCGGCGTGAGGTCGGTGAGCTGGGGCGGCGTCGTCAGGTCAGCCGTGAAAGCGGTGGCGGTCGTGCAATAGACCGGAGTCCTGGTGAGGGCGCAGAGCTTCTGCAGAAAGCTCGTCACCAGTTCGTGGTAGCTCAGATCGTCCTCCTCCCCCGGTTGATAGAGCGACCAGGCGCCGGTGTTGAACTGCGGGACCTCCCACTGCGCCTCGGCGCTGCCCTCGGCGAAGAGCCGGGCGGCGGTCGGGTTCCCGCTCACCGTGGCGTAGGTGTCCAGCCCGATCAGGCTCTGCAGGAACGCGTTGAGGATCGAGGTCTGCGGCGTGAACGTGTACTGGACCAAGCGCACCCCGCGCGGGGTCGGCACCATCACCCCGCCCTGGGCGGGCGTCCTGGTGAAGATCGACAGCGCCTTGGCGGCGATCGTCAGGTAGTAGGCGTCGTGCGTCACCTGGTAGGCGTGGCTGAGCGCTTGGAGCGCGGTTGCCTGCGACATCGCGCTCGTCCACGGCGGTGCACCGCCCTCCCAGGTGAAGTAGTACTCCCAGGTGAGGCCGCCGCCCCGAGCGGAGGCGAGCGGGATCAGCTCGGAGAGCAACTGGGTGAGCTGGGTGTCCTGGCCGGCCTGCCACATGCCGTTCGCCGCGCCGAAGGACCCGAGCACCTGCAACTGGATGCCCTGGCCCGGGTAGTACTCCCACTCCAGCTCGGAGCCCGTGAACATCACTCGCTGGCCGTAGGCCAGCAGCGAGCCGTTGGCCCACCACTGGCGGTTGGCGTTGAGCGTCGCCTCGACCATCGGCAGCCGTGACGGCCACAGGCCCCCCTCGACGGCGAGGTTGTGGGCGGTCGTGGTGACCGCCGCCAGCTCGGTGCGGCGGGTGCCGCTGAGCTTCTTCTCGGTCGCGAGTGCGCCGTTGAATGCCGAGTTGGCCTGCTGCTGCTCGGCGGCGGTGATCTGACCGCGCTTGACCATCGTCGCCAGCACCGAGGCGAACGTCACCGGCGGCTTCTTCCTGGTCCTGCCCGTCTTGCCCGGCTTGCCGGAGGGCCCCTTGGTCGTGGTGGGCGGGGTCGTCGTTGTCGTTGTTGTCGTCGTGGTGGTGGTCGTGGTCGTGGTCGTCCCGCTGCCCGACGAGACGCCGGCCCCGCCGGTCGAGCCGCCTGCGCCACTCTGGGCGCTGGAGGCGAGCGACAGGGCGTCGGCGCTCGGGGCAGGGGTGAACGCCGGTCCGTCGAGATACGGATCGTTGCGGACGGTCACCCGGCCATGACGACCGAGGACCAGCACCGAAGCTGCGAATGCGCTGGCAGGAAGGGCGAGGACAGCGGCAACCGCGAGCAGGATGACCACTGTCCTGCGCACCTCTCCGATGCTACATTCGCGCTTTGCGGAGGGCGACAGTTGACAGGGGCGTTGCATGCTGAGAAAAGTGGGATCACTGATGGCAGCGGGCGCGCTCGCGCTCGGCATCACGGCGTGCGGATCGGGAGGCTCCCACGGAACGGGGGGCTCGGGAGGCGCCTCGGGAGGGTCCGGCACGAAGGGCCCGGCGGCGTCGAGTGACCCCACGACGCTCCTGCGACAGACGTTCGCGTCGACGCACACGATCAAGAGCGGCGTGCTCGCGGTCAAGCTGGTCATCGTTCCGAAGGGCTCCTCAGAGGTGACGACTCCGCTGACGCTGTCGCTCGGCGGCCCGTTCGAGAACCGGGGCAGCGGTCACAGCGCCGAGTCGGCACTCACGATCGCGTTCTCGGGCCTGGGCAAGCACGGCTCTCTGGGCGTGACGACGACCGGCTCGGCGGGCTACATCACGCTCGACGGCACCAGCTACCAGGTTCCGAGCGCTGACTTCAAGAAGCTGCAGAACTCGCTCGGCACGCACTCGGGGACCGGCTCGGAGCCGGGGCTCTCGTCGTTCGGGATCAATCCCCAGGACTGGGTGAGCTCGCCGCAGATCGTCGGCACCGCGACGGTCGATGGGGCGGTCACCGAGCATCTGCATGCGAACGTCGACGTCGAGGCGCTCGTGCTCAGCCTCAACAAGCTGCTCGCCAAGGAATCCTCGACGCTGCGCTCCGCCGGTGCCGCCGCGTCGAAGGTGCCCACCCACATCACATCCGCGCAGGCCGCCAAGGTCGCCGCGGCGATCCACCAGCCGACCGTCGACGTCTACACCGACAAGAACGACTCGATGCTCCGCCGGCTCGTCGTCGGCGCGACCCTGCCGGTACACGGGTCCATCTCCAGCCAGCTGGGTGGGCTGAGCTCGGCGAACATCAGCCTGAGCATCGACTACTCACATCTCAACGAGCAGCAGACGATCACCGCTCCATCGCACGTGCAGAGCTTCAGCGCGCTGCAGTCCAAGATCCAGGGGCTCGCGCAGGGCCTCACCGGGAGCGGTCTCGGCAGCGGCCTGGGCCGCACCGGCTCCTCGGGCGCGGGATCGTCGGCCAAGGTCTCCAAGTACGCCAAGTGCGTTCAGAAGGCGAACGGCGACGTCTCCAAGATGCAGAAGTGCGCGACGCTGCTGCAGAACGCGGGCTGACGCGGCGCGTCGCCCGCTGAAGCGCTGAGTCAGTCCAGCCCGTCGGGGTCGACGTCCTCGTCGGGCTCGAGGTGGTCCTCGGCGTCCTCGACGTCGTCGTCATCGTCGACGCCCTCGCGCTCGGCGCGGCGCTCGAGCCGGACCTGGAAGGCCTCGAGCAGCTCGTCACGTGAGTGCTCGTCGACCGGCACCTCGTCGGAGATCAGCACCCAATCGGCGTCCTCGTGGTCCGTCGTCGGAGGAATCGAAGATCTCGGCGTCGAGCGTGGCCGAGTCGTCGACCACGATCAGGATCTCGGTCTGCGGATGGAAGTAGGTCCCCGGTCGGTTGGCGAGCTCGTCGAACTCGAAGCGGCGTGGATCGGCCATGGGCGGCAGGCTACCCGTTCAGCCGGGCGATCTGCCGGGCGATCTCAGCCTCAACGTCGAGCGGAGGTTCACCGCGGCGGGCGCGCCGGTGATTGCGCGCCACCACCAGCTGGCGGATCTCCGCGAGCAGCTCCGCGTCGAGCGTGTCGGCCGGTGTCCCGGGCTGAGGACGGGTGAGCCGCGTGAGCTCGGCCTCGACATCGAGCTCGGTCTGCCCGTGCCGCCGGCGTCGCCGGTTGCGGGCCTCGAGCATCTGGCGGATCTCCTCGTCGCGCTCGGCGACGGCGCCGGGGGGCAGGGCGGTCGCCGCGGGGCCGCCGGCGCGGGCGGGGCCCCGAGCGCGTGGATCATGCAGATCGGACTCCATCAGCATTCGGTCGCGGCCCAGCGATTCCCAGGTGCCGCGGCCGGCCAGCAGTGCGATCACGGCGCCGAGGATCCCGACGATTCCCACGACCGCGACGACGATGACGAACGCGTGCTCCACTGCACAGGGAGTCTTCCACCACGCGGGGTTGCGGACGTCGCACGGGGCGGTATCCTTCCGTACCAGAGCGATTGACTGACCAGTCAATCGGGTCGCATTCTAAGGAGATCGAACGTGGTTGACTTCACGCTCACCGACGAGCAGAAGAGCATGCGCGAGATGGCGCACGACTTCGCCGAAAAGGAAATTCGGCCGGTCGCCTGGGACTACGACCGGGACAGCACGTGGCCCGGCGAGATCCTGGAGAAAGCCTGGGAGCTCGGGCTGATGAACAACCACCTTCCCGCTGAGTACGGCGGCGCCGGCCTCGGAACGCTCGACGGCGTCATCATCGAGGAGGAGATCGCCTGGGGCTGCTCGGGCATCGGCACCTCGCTGTCCTGCAACGGGCTGGCCAGCGCCCCGGTTCAGATCGCGGCCTCCGAGAAGCTCAAGAAGGAGTATCTGGGACGGCTCGCCGAGGCGCCCCTGCTCGCATCCTTCTGTCTGACCGAGCCGGACGCGGGCTCCGACGTCTCGGGGATGAAGACGACCGCCGTCAAGAAGGGCGACAAGTGGGTCATCAACGGCTCCAAGTGCTTCATCACCAACGGCGAGTACGCCAACTGGTACACGGTCTACGCCAAGACCGACAAGGAGGCAGGCCACCGCGGCATCTCCTGCTTCATCGTCCCGCGTGATGCCGGCGTCGTCGTGGACGGCCACGAGGACAAGATGGGACAGCGCGCCTCCAACACGGCGACGATCTCGTTCAACGACGTCGAGATCCCCGCGGATCACCTCGTCGGCGAGGAGAACAAGGGCTTCAAGATCGCGATGATGACCCTCGACCGCACCCGCCCGGGCGTGGCGGCGATGGGCGTCGGCGTCGCCCGCGCGGCGATGGAGTTCGCGGTCGAGTACTCCAAGCAGCGCGTCCAGTTCGGCGTGCCGATCGCCATGCACGAGGCGATCCAGTTCATCATCGCCGACATGGCCACCAAGGTTCACCTCTCCCGCCTGGCCACCTGGAACTCCGCGGTCCTGCTCGACCAGGGCAAGCGCAACACGATCGAGTCCTCCCACGCCAAGCGGTTCGCCGCGGACTCCGCGATGGAGGTCACCACCGACGCCGTCCAGGTCTTCGGCGGCTACGGCTTCATCAAGGAGTACAAGGTCGAGAAGCTCATGCGCGACGCGAAGATCCTCCAGCTCTACGAGGGCACCGCGCAGATCCAGCGTCTCGTCATCGCCCGCGAGACGCTGCTGCCCCGCCGCATCGAGGAGAAGCAGCCCGCCGCGGCGTGACCCGATCTGGGCGGCCGCCGCGCGTCGATGTCTCGATTTTCCCCCGGTCCGGGGGGAAATCGGACGAATCGCGTCGCGGGCCCCGGCTGCCCGGGGCACGACCGCCGACCGCGGCGAGGGCGTAGGCTGAGGCGCGCCCGATGAACTCGATTCAGCCGCAGCTGTGGGTGGAGCCGGCCACCGCCGCGGTCGCCTTCTACGAGGCGGCGTTCGGCGCGCGCGTGCTGCACCAGGTGGGGGAGGGGGAGGACATCGTCGCCCAGCTCGCCGTCGGCGACGCGGCGTTCTGGATCGCGACCGCGTCTCCGCGCGACGGGCGGCTCGACCCGCGACACCTCGGCGGCGCGACCGGCCGCGCGCTGCTGGTCGTGGCGGACCCGGACGCCACCTACGCGGCCGCGGTCGCCGCGGGCGCGAGCGAGACCAGTCGCCCCGCCGACGAGCATGGCTGGCGCCTCGGGCGGATCGTCGATCCGTTCGGCCACGAGTGGGAGATCGGGCGCCCGCTGGGCACCTGGCCGCCGCCCGCCTGACGCCGTCCGGTCCGACCCACCCCCGCCCCCGCCCGGGCCACATCCAGCGCCGTTCCCGCCCGGGCCGGATTCTGACCGATGCCGAATCGCCGCGGCCGTCACCGCACCCCGGTCGTGAGACGCCAGAATCGCCGCGGCCTGTCACGCGCACCCCACGGTCAGATCACGATTTCGTGATCTGAGCCTCTCAAGGTCCGGCGCGGCGCGCCGGCGCTCACTCGCCCGGCGAGGTCCCGCCGGAGTTGTCCTGCCCGATCCAGCCCTTGCGGCGGAAGAAGATCCAGAAGCCGACCGTCGAGGCGACGAGCAGGCCGATCCCGAACACCCAGAACGTCCAGTCCTGGTTGATGATCTGGCCCGTCAGGTAGCTGAAGTTCTGGCCGAAGAAGCCGGTGAAGAACGACAACGGCAGGAAGATCGTGGCGATGATCGTCAGCTGCCGGTTCACCTCTCCCTGGCGGTTGGCGACCGTCGAGAGGTACAGGTCGGTCGTCCCCGAGAGAAGGTCGCGGTAGGCGTCGACCATCTCGGCGATGCGGATCAGCTCGTCGTAGAGGTCGCGGAAGTAGAGCCTGTCATCGGTCGAGAACCCCGGAAGCTCAGCGAGGTGATCGGCTCGGCGCAGGAACATGTCGCGCATCGGGGTGAGCACCCGCCGCATCGCGACGAGATCGCGCTTGAGCGAGAAGATCCGCTGCAGATCCTGCTCGCGAGGCTGCTTGAGGACCTGCTCCTCGATGTCGTCGATGTCGTCATCGATCCGCGAGAGGACCGGGATGAACGACGAGATGACGGTGTCGAGGATCTCGTAGGTCATGAACTGCTCAGAACGGGCCGGCTGCTTGTCGTAGCGAGCGCGCAGCCCATCGAGCCCGGCGTGGGGGTGTCGGTGGGTCGTCACCACGATGTCGCCGGAGATGATCATGTGAACCTCGCGCAGGATCCGCCCGCCGGAGTCGGTGTCCGCGTCGACGCCGAACACGACGAGGAACACGTAGGTGTCGTAGTCCTCGATCTTGGGCCGCTGGCGAAAGGTGTGCGCATCCTCCACGGTCAGCGGATGCAGGTTCAGGAGCTTGGCGAGCTCCGTCATGTCCGCCTCGCCGGGCCCCTCGAGGTCGACCCATACGAACTGCTTGTTGGCGAGATGGAACTCGATCTCGTGGCTGGCGGGGTTGTGCAGGCAGGGGACCTGGATCGGCCCCGGCCCGCGCGCCGCCGGTGTGGCCCCGCCGATCCCCGTCGCTCACGGTCCGAACGCTACCAGCGTCCGGCCCGGGACGGCGGCGGGGTCAGGCGTCCGGGCGGTTGCCGTTGGCCTTGCAGATCAGGACCGGGCACGGTGCGTTCGCAGCGCACTCCTGGCCCACGGAACCCAGCAGCAGCCCCGCGAAGCCGCCGCGGCCACGCGAGCCGAGCACGAGCATCTCGGCGTCGGCCTGCTTGCAGGCCTCGATCAGGCTGGAACTCGGATCGCCCTGCGCGACCACGCGGTGCACGGTGACTCCATCTGTGTCCGCGGGCTCAGCGTCGAGTTGCTCGTTGAGGAACTTCTGCGCGGACTGCTCGAGCTCTTCGCGGTCGAACGCCCCGGGGATGCCGATCAGGGGCGTCTCCCACGCGAACACCGCGGTGAGATCCGCGTCGCGGCGTCGCGCCTCGTCAAGCGCCCAGTTGTACGCCGTGATGCTGTGCTTCGAGCCGTCGATTCCGACGATGATGTGATTGCTCACGTGATCGCTCCTTTACCGGTTCGGGACGGACTCAGGCGGGGGCGGGGATGAGGGCGGCGGTCGGATCGAACGCCTCTCGCTCGAGTTGCTCGAGCGACTTCCCCTTCGGTTCGGGCAGGAACGCGTAGGTGACGATGATGCCGAGTACCGCGACGCCTCCGGCGACCCCCTCCGCACCTCGAATGCCCCACGAGTTGAGCATGTCGGTGAACAGGTAGGTGCCGGCGAACGCGCCCATCTTGCCCATCGCGGCGGCGATTCCGTGGCCCGTCGTCCGTACCTCGGTCGGGAAGATCTCGGCCGGGTAGATGAACGTCGTCGTGTTCGGGCCGAACTCGGTGAAGAAGTAGCTGATCCCGAACAGGATCACGAACGGCGCGACCGTGGTCGAGACGCTCGGGATGATCGCGATCAACCCGTACATGAGCGCCATCACGGCGAACCCCATCAGCTGGATCGTCTTGCGGCCCATCGTGTCGATGTAGCGGATCGCGACGAAGTAGCCGGGTCCCGCGAACACGAGGAAGATGCCGAGCTGGATCAGCGTCCCGTGGGTGAGCGACGCGGTCGGTGAGAGCAGCGAGATGATCTGAGGGCTGGCGATCGTGTTGCCGTAGTAGGCGAAGTCCAGGAAGCACCAGGCCAGGGCGGCTCCGATCACCCAGCGCAGCAGCACCGGGTTGCGGGCGATCTTCACCCAGCCCTCGGTGAACCCCTGGCGTGTCTGCGCCTTGGACTCGCCCTTCGGGCCTGCAGCGATCGGCGCGAGCCCCGTCGCCTCGGCGATCGCGGCCTGCGCCTCGTCGTGGGCGCCGCCCGCGGCCGCGAACCGCGGAGTCTCGTGGATCTGGCGGCGCAGGTAGAAGACCGCGAGGCCCGGGATGGCGCCGATGCCGAGCAGCACGCGCCACACGATGTTGTGGTCGATGCCCACCGCGAGCAGGATGACCGCGATCAGCGGGCCAACGATCAGGCCGGCGGCCTGCATCGCGAACACGAGCCCGACCATCTTGCCGCGGCTCGCCTTGCCGGAGTACTCGCTCATGATCGTCGCGCTCACCGGGTAGTCGCCACCGATCCCGACGCCGAGGATGATCCGGAAGATGATCAGCCAGGTGACGTTGGGGCTGAATGCGGAGGCGATCGCGCCCGCGGCGAGGATCAGCACCTCAATCCCGTACATCTTCTTGCGACCGAAGATGTCGGCGATTCGGCCGAACACGAGCGCTCCGACGGCCGACGCAGCCAGCGTCGTCGAGGACAGCAGCGAGGTCTGAGTCGTGCTCAGGTGCCACTGGTCGGTGACGATCTTCACCACGATCCCGATCACGAACAGGTCGTAGGCATCCGTGAAGAAGCCCATGCCCGAGACGAGCATGATCTTCATCTGGAAGCGGTTGATCTTGGCGTCGTCGAGCGAGGCGAACGCGCTCGGCTGGGATGAGGAAGTCGCAGACATGGGTTCAGCATCGAACCCACGTGTCCCCCTCGTGTTGCCAAGTTGTGAAGACCGGGTCACAACCTCGTGGCCCGGTACGCCGGTCACTCGGTTGCGCTGAACTCCCAGATCGCGACCCCGAGCATCACGACACCGAGGATCACGATCACGCCGGCCTCCATCAGCGTCGGCACGCGGTAGCCCCACCACTTCACGCCTGGATCGAGCGCACGACGGGCGAGCGGCGAGAGATCGAGGTGGCTGAAGACGATCCGTCGCATCGGGTCCACGGCGTAGGTGAGCGGGTCGATCCGGTTCAGGACGGTCAGCCATCCGGGCAGTCCCGACGCCGGGAACAGGGCGCCAGAGATGAAGAACATCGGGGTGATCACCATCTGCATGACGCCCATGAACGACTGCATCTGCTTGATCCGCACCGCGAGCATCACGCCGAACGCCGTGACCGAGAACGCGAGCAGCAGCTGAAGGGCGAGGATCTCGACGATCATCACCGGGTTGTAGGGGACGTGGACGACCCCGGCCAGGCAGAGGACGATGACGCCCTGCGCGCCGGCCACGGTCGCCCCGCCGAAGCACTTGCCGATCACGATCGAGCTGCGCCGGACCGGCGCCACCATCATCTCCCGCAGGAAGCCGAACTCGCGGTCCCACACGATCGAGGCGGCCGAGAACATCGCTGTGAACAGCACGGAGATCGCCAGGATCCCCGGGAAGATGAACGTCTTGAGATCGATGCCGTGGGTGCCGGCACTGGACAGCTGCTGGAGTCCCGAGCCGAGTACGAACAGGAAGAGCAGCGGCTGCACGAGGGTGGTCACGATCCGCAGCCGGTCGGACCCGTAGCGGATCACCTCCCGGCGCCACACGATCTTGATCGCGCGCAGCTCGGAGGCCAGGCTCCGCTCAGGCACGCGGACACGGACGACCGGCGCTCTGGAGGTCGTGGGTGGCGAGGCGGAGGGGGCCGAACCCGGGGAGGGCTGAACGGTGCTCATCGGCGGTTCATCATCTGCATCATCACTCGGTTGCGGTGCTTGGACTGGTCTTCCTCGGCATCGCGGATCGTCGTGCCCGTGAAGGACATGAAGACGTCATCGAGCGTCGGGCGCGAGATGGCGACCGAACGGATCGGGACCCGGAACTCCGCGAACAGCCGCGGCACGAACTGCTCGCCGGACGCGATCCCGAAGACGACCGCGCCTTCGCTGACCTGCGCCTCAATGCCGAACTGCTCGGCGAGCGCGGCGATCGCGGCCTCGTCGTCGTCGGTATGGATGGTGATCCGGTCGGTGCCGACGGCGGCCTTGAGGGTCTCGGGTGGGTCGAGCGCGACGATCTCACCGTGGTCCATGATCGCGATGCGATCGCACCATTCCGCCTCGTCCATGTAGTGGGTGGTCATGAAGATCGTGATCTCCTCGCGCTCCTGCAGCTCGCGGATGTAGCTCCAGATCGACCGCCGGGTCTGCGGGTCCAGCCCGATCGTCGGCTCGTCGAGGAACAACACGCGCGGGGAGTGCATCAGCCCGCGGGCGATCTCCAGGCGACGGCGCATGCCTCCCGAGAACGTGGCGACGACGCCGTCACGCCGCTCCCAGAGACCGACCATCTCCATCACCTGCTCCATCCGCGGCATCACGAGGTCGGACTGGACCCCGTAGAGCTCCGCATGGAGCTTGAGGTTCTGTGCGGCGGTGAGATAGCCGTCGAGCGTCGGATCCTGGAAGACCAGGCCGATGTTGCGCCGGACGTCGTCGCGCTCGGTGACGACGTCGTGGCCTGCGACGCTCGCGCGGCCGGCGGTCGGCTTGGCGAGGGTGCAGAGCATGTTGATGGTGGTCGACTTGCCCGCACCGTTGGGGCCGAGGAAGCCGAACACCTCGCCGGCCCCGACCTCGAAGGTGACCCCGCGCACCGCCCGGACCTCGCCATAGGTCTTGACGAGGTCCGCGACGGCGATCGCCGGGCCGGTGATGGGCTCGTAGACCGAGCTGTCAGCGGTCAGCGACATGCGGGCGGGAGGTTAGTCCTCGGGCGTGCCGGCTTCGCCGGACGCGCCGGAGTCCTCGGGCTCATCGCCGTCCTCGACGGAGTCCTCGGCGAGGATCCCGTAGAGCCGGCGGCGGGTCTCGGCGAGCAGCTCGGCGGCACGGGAGCGCTGGCTCTCGTCTCCGACCGACGCGACCTGCCAGACCGCCTTGCCGATCCCCAGCACGAGCGGGCCGAGCTCGGTCATCGCGTGGGCGTCGGCGTCGGGCTGCGGCGACCAGGGATCGGGCTCACCGGCCCGCTCCTGGAGCGCCTCGCGGCCCGCGTCGGTGATCTCGAAGCGCCTCGCCCCGTCGACCTCCGACGAGTGGATCAGGCCCTCGTCCTCCAGCTGTGAGAGCGTCGGATACATCGAGCCCGGGCTGGGTCGCCACTGGCCCTCCGACTGTTCCTCGATCGTCTGCATCAGCTGGTAGCCGTTGCGCGGTTCCTCGGCGAGCAGCCGCAATACCGCGAGGCGAACGTCGCCTCGGCGGCGTCGGCCCCGGCCACGCGGGCCGCCACGGCCGAACGGGCCAGGCCCGCCGCCGCGCATCCCGCGTAGCGCCATCAGCGCGTCGATCTGCTCCGGGGTCGGCCCATGGTGGCCGCCGCCGCGGGGGCCGCCAGGGCCACCCTTGCCGCGAGCCATCGCCCAGCCGGCGAGCGCCTCGAGCGGGAAGCCCGGGCCTTCGCAACGGCCGTGCCGACCGCCGTGGCGTCCGCCGCCGCGGTGCTCGCGATGACGGCCACGCTGGCCCTCTTCTGATGGGCCGCACTCGCGGCCCCATTGGTCGGCCCAGGCGCCTGGCCCGGACCAGTTGAGTGCGTATGCACCTGACATAGGTGAACTCCTTGAAATTGGTGTCGTGATGTCTCGCCGAATCTCATATAGATATCAGCGATGCGTCAAAGATATATCGAAACTGTTCTTCTGTCAAGGGCGGATCCCGGAAACGCGTCGTCGACGCCGCCATCTGGCAGCCGGCGACGACGTCGGGGAGGAGAGAGCGGCGGGTGTCCGGTAGGCGGTCGGCGCGCGCTACTGACCGCGGCCGCGCAGCCAATCGGCGACCTGCGAGCTGACGTTGCCCATCTGGTCGCCGAGCGTGGTGACGTTCTCGCCGAGCTCCCGGAACAGGGCGCGGAACCGCTCGGCGTAGAACTCGAACGCGTCGCCGGCCTCCTCACGCACGTCGGCCTCCTCGTCGCGCCGCCGGTACTCGCCGCGCTGGATGCGGTCGTACTCGCCGCTCTGCACCCAGCGCATGATCTCCGAGACGCGCCGGACCGCGTTGGCGTGGGTCGCGCTCAGCTCGTTGAAGAACCGCCGGACGCGGTCGTGGCCGTCGTCCCAGTTCTCGTACTCCATCGCCTGCGCCATGAACGCGTCGAGATCGAGCTCGTCGGCCGACATGCCGCCCGCGAGCACCATCAACGCCCGGCAGACGATCCGCGGGTCACGCACGGCAAGCGTCGCGGCGCGGTCACACGAGAGCTCGGCGGCGCGGACCCACTCCAGCAGCACCGCGCGCACCGCCCGCACCGGCAGGCCGAGGCCCAGCGGCAGCCCCGAGCCGGCCGCCAGCAGGATGTTCAGCGCCGTCGTGTACAGCACGTGATCGGACAGCACGTGGCCCATCTCGTGAGCGATCACGGCACGCTGCTCGCCCGGACCCAGCCGTCGAAGCAGGCCCGATCCCAGGACGATCATCGGCCGCTTGGACCCGATCGTCACGGCGTTCCACTGGATCGAGGAGCTCACGTAGACGTCGTTGTCGGGCTCCATGTCGAGGATGTGAGCGACCCCCAGGTATGCCGACCACACCTCAGGCAGCTGACGTTCACCGACCCGCACCGAGTTGCCGAGGAACGTCTGGCGCAGCGCTCGCTCGTAGCTGAACTCGACCAGCCGGCGCACGACGGTGTCGAGCATCGGAACCGCGTGCAGTGCCGCCGTGGCCGCACGATCCGCGGGATGCTCGTACGCCTTGGATGAGATCCCGGGATACGGGTCGACGGTGTCAGGGAGGCTCTCGATGGGCGAAGCCTATTGGAACTGTCCAGCCAAACCGCCGGTCACTCGTCGGCCAGCCTGGCTCGCAGCGCCGCCTCCAGCATCTCGAGCGTCTTGGCGACCTCGTCCTGTTCCGTGGTCGAGGGGGTGCGGGTGAGCGCCGCCTGGGCGGCCGCCGCGGTCGACGCGCGCCGCTGCCGCAACCCGTCGATCCGCTCGGCGACCGCGGGGGAGGGGCGGTCCGCGGCGAGCTCGGCGATCGCGGCGTCGAGCGCGACGAGCAGCTGGAGCGCCGCCTCCCGGGGTCGCTGGCAGTCGAGGTCGAGCCGTGCGCGCAGCGCCAGCTCCTCCGCGGCGAGCGGCCGCTCGGCTCCGGCGAGCAGCGCGGCGAGCCGGGCTTCAGAGCCGCCGAGAGCTCGCCGGCGACGCGGCCCGCGCACCGCCCCGGCCCCGGCCGGCTCGGTGAGTTCGCGGGCTGCCGTCCAGCGGCCGTCGGCGACCTGCTCGCCGGCGCCGAAGCCGATCCGTCCGGCGATCAGCCGGTCGCGTGAGATCGGTGCCAGCCAGGCATCGGCGGTCGCGATGCGCTGGGCGTGCAGCAGACGGCCCAGGACGGCGAGCCCGGCTTCAAGCTCCGCCTCGCCGACGGTTTCGAGCCAGGCACGCGCGGTCGCCTCATCCGGGAGCGGATCGCGCACCGAGATGACGGTCGCCCGCCCGCTGGCCACCGAGCTCGGACCCGGCTCGGGGTCCACCGCGCGCGTCCGTGCGCGTGCGCGCAGCGTGGCGCCGCGCCGCGGGGCATCGAGCGAGGCCAGCACCACGACGTGGGCGATCGGTCGGCTCGGGGAGCCGGCCGCCGGGTCATCGACGCGGAGGACGTGCCGGCCGTCGGGAGGGCCGAGCGGCCATGGCAGCTCGACCTGGACGAAGCGGAACAGCGCGGCCGGGGTCGCGCTCAGCGCTTGACCGCGTACCGGCTCGTCGTGAGCGGCACCGACGGCTCGGAGATCGTGCCGATGTGGGCGATCAGCTTCGTCCACTGCTCGGGCTTCAGAGAGGCGTGCGCCTGGTCTGACTGCTTGCGGTCCGCGCCGTAATAGGGAGTGAAGCTGACCTGGATGCGGTTCGTGTGGTCGGGCAGCGCCAGCACGGTGCTCTCGCCCTTGAACGGCGTGTCGCTGACGATGTTGTCGGGCGCCATCAGACCCTGGAGCGAGAGCAGCCGGCGGATCGTCACCGCGGTGATCGAGTCGGCGCCCTGGTGTCCGGAGACGGGGGTCCCGTTGACCGCGCTGATGTCGACGCTCTCGCCGGTCTTGCCCGTCGTGTCGATCGAGCCCTGTCCCGCGCCGCACACAAGGCCGGAGACGGTCGGGCGCAGCCCGGAATCGGCGAGGAACTCCAGCACCGCGAGCACGCGGCGGTCGACCAGTCCGGCGCCGATGTCACGCCGGCCGCACGCGTAGACGCGTAGGTGCGGGTCAGACAGGACACGCTCGATCAGCTGCTGCTTGGACATCAGCAGCACCTGGCCGACACTCGGGTTGCGCGCCGAGGATGAGTAGAAGGCGTCGACGTCCTTGGCCCGGTAGATGTCGGTGGCCTGCAGGAGCTTCCAGCCATCGAGGATCGGAGCCGGGTCGATGTCCGGCGAGCGCCGTCCGGCGGGCTGGATCTGGAACCACAGATGGGCGGCGACGCCGTGGCTGCCGGCGCCGACGCGGCCGAGAATCGTGCCCGCGACGACGATCGAGCCGACGCGCAGGCGGCGGAGCGTGTACTGACCCTTGGCGAGGTGCAGAGTCGAGTCGGCGAAGTAGTTGTCGAAATTGGTGAGCGTGCTGGAGCCGTGGATCTGCAGCCGGCCGCCGGCGGCGTAGGACGCGCGGCGCGACGGGTGGGCGAACAGTCGCTCCTTGACCGTCCCCGAGGCCGCGGGCGCGTGCTTGACGGCCGCATGGTGCGCGCCGTGCGGCTTGTGGGCAATGCCCCAGACCAGCGCCGCGTGGGTGGTCGGGGTGATCGTGTTGCCCGACACCTGGACCGCGGACTGCGTCCCCGCGCTCGCTGCCTGAGACGGGGTCTTGATCTTCGGCACCGACAGTTCCTTGGCGATGTCCAGCGCGCTGATCTTCACGGGCTTGGGGGCCGCGTAGTGCGTGGCGACGCGGCCGAGGTGGGCGTAGGTGTAGGTGTTGCCGGTGGCGTCCTGCAGGCGGATGTAGCGACCCAGCGCCTTGGACTGGCCGAGCGCCACGATCTTGCCGTCGTTGACGGCGATCACCGGGGAGTTCTGCCGGGCGAGGATCGAGGTTCCGGTCGCGCTCGAGCTGGCGACGGTGGTCGATGCCTCGGCGGTGCGGCGGTGCAGACCGGCCTTGGCGATGACGTTGTCCGAGCTCCAGCGCGAGCGCGCCGCGACCGGGAAGCGGCCTTCGACGAGATCGGAGAGCGAGGTGACCAGCTGGTCGGGGATGCCGGCGATGAGCTTGGCCCGGAGCAGCACCGACTGGACGTACCAGTCGGCGTGGTTGTAGGCGAAGATCGCACGAGAGAGGTCCGTTGAGCCTCCGGCGGCATGCAGGTAGCGCGCGGCGGAGAAGATCGCGTCGACCGGGTTGTAGGGGTCGGCGACCCCGTCGCCAGTGGCATCCACGCCCCAGAGCTTCCAGGTCGAGGGCATGAACTGCATCCACCCCACGGCGCCCGCGGTGGAGACCGCCAGGTTACGGCCGTAGTCGGTCTCGATCTGGTTGATCGCCGCCAGCACGGACCAAGGCACCTGGTACTGAATGCCGGCGGCCTGGTAGATCGGCAGCAGGAAGGGTGGGATCTCAAATGAGTTGATGAAGAAGTTCGGAACCGTCGTCGTCGTGCCCTCGAGCTTCAGCGACCCCGCGTTGATCGACTTCAGCAGCGGATTGCCGGACGACTTCGTGTGATGGCCGCGGGTCGCGGGCTGCTTCGGCGTCTTCGTGTGCGCGCGCGAGGTGGACGTGGAGGTCGTCGTGGTCGACGTGGCCACCGACGAGGTTCCCTCCGAGCCCGAGCGCGTCGGCGCCGCGGTGGTGGTCGACGAACTCGTCGTGGTGCTCGAGGTCGTGGTGCGCGTCGGAGTCGTGGTCAACCCTGAAGTTGTGGTCGACGTACTGGGCGGCGCCGAGTAGGTGATCGTCGTCGAGGTCGTCGGCGTCGAGTTGGTCGACGTCGAGCTCGTCGTGCTCGATGACGAGGTCGAGGTCGTCGACGTGGACGTGGTCGTCGTCGCCGGAACGCAGGTGGCGGACAACGAGACCTGGGTGAGGTCCAGTGAATTGACCGGGACGAGGCCGGCGCTCACGAGCGCGTCGACGAGGTCCTGCTGGGTGGTCTGGCCGTCGGTGACCGAAACCCCCTGGTAGACCGTCTGCCCGCCCGTCGAGCTGTCCAGCACGGTGATCGAGCAGGTGTCCGTCGACGCGGCGCTCAGCGCGGGGAAGCTCAGCGCGGCGGCGATGATGCCCAGGAGCGTGAGCACGTATCGGCGCACGCGCCGAGGCGTGTTTCTGGTGGCGACCGGCATGGCTTGGTTTCCCCAGGGGTTCTTCACAACGTCTGGACTTATCGGCACGCTACACGTCGATCTGGAGCGATGCAATTTGGAGGGGGTCTTTCGTCACAGATTCGCTACATGTCCGACATATCTCACCCTCGACTCGAGGGTGAGATCGGCCGGTATTTTCAAGTACCAGAGATCACACGGATAGAGTTTCGCCGACATGGCCGACGACAGCCTCAAGGGCCGTATGACGCGACAGGGGGAAGAGGCGATCGGGCGCCTCGCGCAGGAGCTGCTGGAGAACCCGATCGTGAGCGGTGCGGTGAGCCGCGCGTTTGAGACGCGCGAACGCGCGATGCGCGCCCAGGAACTCGCGATGGGCGCGCTGAACCTGCCGTCCGCAGGCGATCTGGAGCGCCTCACCCGCCGGGTGCGCAGCGTCTCCCAGCGCCTGGAGGGAATCGAGGACGGCCTGGACCGGCTCGAGAGCCGGCTGGCCCGGGCGGATGGATCGGCGTCCGAGCAGAGGCTCGACGAACGGCTGGCCAAGATCGAGGCGCTGCTGGAGCGGCTGGAGTCCGAGCGGGCGGCTCCCGCGCCGGAAAGGCCGCCGGCGAAGGCGGCGCGCTCGGACACCAAGCCCGCGCAACCGGCGAAGCCGGCCGCCGCCGCTCCTCGAGCGCCCGCCAAGGCGCGGACCAAGCGCGCCGGACCTGCCGGCGGCTGACCGCAGGCGTCAGGCGGCGGCGAGCGCGTGCACCGCGACCTCGCCGACCCGCTCCTCGGCACCGGCCAGAGCGGTCGCCTCGATCCGGCGACGTTCCGGGAGCACCAGATCGGAGACGATCAGCAGGCATCCGGTGGCGAGCCCACGACGCGCACCGAGGGTGAAGAGCGTGGCGGTCTCCATCTCGACGACCGATGCCCCGGCGGCTGCCCACGCCGCCTCCGCGCCCGCCGGGCCGTCGTAGAAGAGGTCGCTGGTCACCGCGACGAGCTCACGCGCGTCTGCGCCCAGCGCGGACCTCAGCCGCCCGAGCAGCTCTGGCGTGCCGGCGACCCGCTCGTCGCCGCCGAGCGCCCGGCTGGTCCCGTCGGCGCTGATCGCCTCGCGCACCGCGACGATCTCCCCGAGCTCCACGGGCGCGATCGCGCCGCATGTGCCGACCCGCAGCAGCGTGCGCGCTCCGAGTTCCGCCAGCTCGGAGATCACGATCGCCGCGCTCGGGCCTCCCATGCCGGTCGACTGGATCGTGAGCGGCTTCTCGTCGAGCAGCGCGTCGCCGGTGTATCCCCACAGCCCGCGGTTGTGGTTGAACATCCGCGGCTCGCGCAGCAGCCCCTGGGCGAGGCGCAGCGCGCGGCCCGGGTCGCCGGGCAGCAGCACCCGCTCGGCCAGTGGCGCCGTCGGATGGATGTGGATCGTCTCGGGCACGGCGGGCGGCAGGGTAGTTGGTCCATACACTCCGCGCCGATGGCCCCGTGCGGGCAAGTGACGTTTGACACACGCTGGCGGCGGGTGTAGACCTGTGAGCACACGCAAGGCACCAGGCTGGAACGTGGCCACGCCCCTGGGTGAGGCCGCGAGGCGCCGCCGGACACGTGACGAGCGCCAACAGCCGACGCAGCGGGCCGTCAGTCCCGCGGACGGCGGGGCTTCGCACTCCACGAAACCCCGTCGTCAACTTGCGTGGCTTGGTCACCGGGGCCGATGACGCTGGCCGAGGCAGCCGCGCGGGTCGGGGTTGCGCCTGCGACGTTGCGTGCCTGGCAGCGACGCGGATTGATCCCGCAGTACCGCGGCGATTGGACCTCCGCTGCCATCGGCGAGGCTCGAGTGGTGGCCCGCATGCGGGCCCGCGGCCACACGCTCCAGGAGCTTGCCCGGGCGACCGGGGAGGGGAGGCTCGCCTACGGATTCCTGCAGGACCTGTTCCCGCTGGAGACCGAGCGGATCCCGCTGGAGCTGGCCGCGGCGCAGACCGGGCTCGACGAGGCGCTCATCGTGCGGATGCTGAGCGGCCTCGGGCTGGGTCCGCCGCCGGCTGACTGGGTGAGCGCCGACGAGCTGCAGCTGCTGCGCGATATCGCGCGGGTGCTCGAGGCCGGGTTCCCGCTTGTCGCGCTGCTGCAGCTGATCCGCGTCTACGGCCAGGCGATCGCCCGGATCGCCGACGCCGAGGTGCGGCTGTTTCACCTGTACGTCCACGAGCCACTGATGCGCGCCGGACATACGGGGGTGGAGACCGCGGAGCGCATGGACCGCCTCACCCGGCTCGCGCTGCCGCTCTCGACCCCGATCCTCGGGGCGATCCACCAGCAGTATCTACAGCACTTCGTGGAGCAGGACGTCGTCGGCCACATGGAGGCCGACCTCGACGGCACCGACTCAGACCTGGGCCGGATGCGGGTGACGATCGCGTTCGCCGATCTCGCCGGCTACACCCAGCTGACCGAGGAGGAGGGCGAGCTGACCGCGGTCGACGCGGTCGAACGGTTCGTCGAGGCCGTCGAGCGATCGTTGCCCGAGAACGCGCGCGTGATCAAGACCATCGGCGACGAGGCGATGGTGATCGGCACCGACGCCGGTGCGCTCGCTGAGTGGGCGGTCGCCTTCCTCGAGGCTCACCCCGAGCGGCCGCGTCCGCGCATCGCGGTCCACGACGGCGCCGCGCTCTACCGCGACGGTGATTACTACGGGCGTGACGTGAACATCGCCGCGCGCGTGGTGGCGCGTGCCGCGGGCGGGGAGGTGCTCGTCACCTCGCCCGTCGCCGACCAGGTCCGCCGCGCCGGTCACCCGCCCCGGCTGCGCTTCGAGCCGATCGGCGAGGTGCGGCTGAAGGGTTTTCAGGCGCCGATCGAGCTCTTCCTGGTCACACGCGCGCGCCGCGCGGCTCGCACCAGAGGGCGAAGCCAACGGTGAACGACCTGGTCGAGCACGTCCGCTCCGAGGGCCTGATCGCGCCCGGGCAGCTGTTGGTGGTCATGTATTCCGGCGGCCGGGACTCGACCTGTCTGCTCGATGTGGCGCTCCGAATCGCAGGCCGAGGCGCGGTGCGCGCGCTGCACGTCGAGTACGGCTTGCGTGCCGCCGCCGCCGACGATGCCCGGCACTGCGCGTCGGTCTGCGCGGAACTCGGCGTCGCGCTCGCGGTCCGCCATCCTCGGCACCGGCCACAGGACGGCAACGTCCAGGCCTGGGCGCGGCGCGAGCGCTACGCAGCGGCCGCCGAGCTGGCGGCCGAGCTCGACCGGGCGAGCGCGCCGGAAGCGCGCCAGGGCGGTCCGGCCGCGATCGCCGCCGGCCACACGGCCAGCGATCAGGCCGAGACGATCCTCTACCGCCTGGCATCCTCGCCGAGCCGTCGGGCGCTGCTCGGGATGCGAGCACACCGGCCGGCCGCGGCCGGCCGTCCCGCGCTGGTGCGGCCGCTGCTCGGGGTCACCCGCACCCAGACGAGCGCCCACTGCCGTGCACGCTGCCTGCGCTATCGCGACGACGAGAGCAATGACTCCATCGCCTACGCGCGCGGGCGCATCCGTGGGGAGCTGCTTCCGGCGCTCGAGCGCGTCCACCCGGCCGCCGTCGCCAACCTGACCGCGGCCGCGGAGGTGCTCGCCGCGGAGGCCGCGGTGCTCGACGAGCTCATCGATGGGGTGCTCGCCGGCGAGCCCGCCGGCACCGTTCGGCTGGAGGTCCTCCGCGCCCAGCCGCCGGCGCTGCGCCGCCTGATCGTGCAACGGCTCGCCGATGGGGCGGCCGGGGAGCCGGCGGCCGGAGTGGCCCGGCGCGCAGAGGAGGTGGCCGCGCTGCCGGCGAGCGGCACGGCATCGCTGCACCTTCCGCATGGCGTGCGCGCGAGCGCGCGCGCGGGCGTCGTGCGCTTCGATCTCACCCCCGCGATCCAGCCCCGCGCCTCATCGCGCCCGCCGCTCGACATAGACTCCGGCGCAGCATGAGTGTCGAGCCCCCGATCGGCAAGATCCTCGTCGGCGCCGAGGACCTCAACCGACGCGTGGGCGAGCTTGCCGACGAGATCAACCGTGATTACGCCGGCCGTGACCTTCTGCTGATCGGCGTGCTCAAGGGAGCGGTGTTCTTCGTGTCGGACCTGATGCGGCGGCTGACGATCCCCGTCGAGGTCGACTTCATGGCGGTGGCCTCCTACGGCTCGGCGACGCGCTCCTCCGGAGTCGTGCGCATCCTCAAGGACCTCGACGCGGTCATCGAGGACCGCCATGTGCTGATCGTCGAGGACATCGTCGACTCGGGCCTCACCCTGCAGTACCTGCTGCGCAACCTCGCCGGACGCCATCCGGCGTCGCTGGAGGTGTGCGCGTTGCTGATCAAGCCCGAGCGGCGCAAAGTCGACCTCCAGACGCGGTATGTCGGCTTCGAGATCCCCGACGAGTTCGCTATCGGATACGGTCTGGACCACGCTGAGCGCTATCGCAATCTGCCCTACGTGGCAGCGCTCGAGGAGTAGCTATCCGCCGTCGTTCCGCCCCGCTGCACCGGCGGCGGGAAGGGGTCGTGCTGCTACGCTCACTGGTCCGCGGCACCCCGTTCGTTCAAGCTGTTGGGGCGGGTGGCCGATTCATCTTCCCGGGCAACCGTTATGAGTAGGTTCTTCAAGAGCGCCGCCTTCCCGATTCTGATCGTCGTTGTTCTGGCGTTCTTCGCCCAGAAGCTGATCGGAAGCCATTCGAACGGTCCAGGGTTCACCTACGGCAACCTGACCGTTCAGCTGCAGCAGCACAACGTCGACAAGCTCGCGCTCGACCCGAAGTCCAACAGCGCGACCGTCACGCTGAAGAACGGCAAGTCCTACACCGTCGGCTATCCGGCCAACGCCGCCAACCAGATCGCTCGCGACGCGGTCAGCGACGGCGTCCCGGCGAACCAGGTGTCGGTCCACAACACGTCGTCGAGCATCTGGCTCTCGCTGGCCACCTACCTGCTGCCGGTGATCCTGTTCATCGCGTTCTGGCTGTTCCTCATGAATCAGGTGCAGGGCGGCGGCTCGAAGGTGATGTCGTTCGGCAAGTCGAGAGCCAAGCGAATGTCGGTCGACTCGCCCAAGATCACGTTCCGGGACGTCGCGGGGGTCGACGAGGCAGTCGAGGAACTGCACGAGATCAAGGAGTTCCTGGAGAACCCCAAGAAGTTCCAGGCGCTCGGCGCCCGTATCCCCAAGGGGGTGCTCCTGTACGGCCCACCCGGCACCGGAAAGACCCTGCTCGCTCGCGCCGTGGCCGGCGAGGCGGGCGTCCCGTTCTTCTCGATCAGCGGCTCTGACTTCGTCGAGATGTTCGTCGGCGTCGGCGCCAGCCGCGTGCGCGATCTGTTCGAGCAGGCCAAGCAGAACTCCCCCTGCATCATCTTCATGGACGAGATCGACGCCGTCGGGCGCCATCGCGGCGCCGGTCTGGGCGGTGGGCACGACGAGCGCGAGCAGACGCTCAACCAGCTGCTCGTCGAGATGGACGGCTTCGAGATGAAGGACAACATCATCCTGATCGCCGCCACCAACCGGCCCGACATCCTCGATCCCGCGCTCCTGCGCCCCGGACGATTCGACCGCCAGATCGTCGTGGACCGCCCCGATCGTCTCGGGCGCAAGAAGATCCTCGAGGTGCACACCCGCGGCAAGCCGCTCGCGCGGGAGATCGACGTCGACGTGCTCGCCGGCCAGACGCCCGGCTTCACCGGCGCCGACCTCTCCAACCTCGTCAACGAGGCCGCGCTGCTCGCCGCCCGCAACGGCAAGCGCGAGATCAGTCAGATCGAGCTCGAGGAAGGGATCATGCGCGTGATCGCCGGCCCCGAGAAGAAGACGCGCGTGATGTCCGACAAGGAGCGGCGGATCACCGCCTACCACGAGATGGGCCACGCGATCGTCGGCCACTTCCTGCCGAACTCCGACCCGATCCACAAGATCAGCGTGATCAGCCGCGGCCAGGCGCTCGGTTACACGATCTCGTTGCCCGGCGAGGACAAGTTCCTCACCACCCGCGCGGAGCTGCAGGACACGATGGCGATGACGTTGGGTGGCCGCGCCGCCGAGGAGATCTGCTTCGACGAGGTGACGACCGGGGCCTCCAACGACCTCGAGAAGGTCACCGCGACCGCCAAGCAGATGGTGATGCGCTTCGGGATGTCCGAGAAGCTCGGCCCGCGGGTCTTCGGCCACGATCAGGGCCAGCCGTTCCTCGGCCGCGAGTTCAGCTCCGAGCCCGACTACTCAGACGAGATCGCCCGTGAGATCGACGACGAGATCCGGCGCATCGTCGAGAACGCGCATGTCCTGGCCAAGGAGATCCTGCACGAGCGCCGTGGGGCGCTCACCCTGCTCTCCGAGATCCTGATCAAGCGCGAGACGATCGAGAAGGACGAGTTCGAGGCGCTGCTCGAGGGGCGCTCCGAGCAGGATGTCTTCGGCTCCGAGGCGCCGGTCGCTGCCGAGCCGCCCGCTGTCCCGCCCGCGGCGCCCGAGCGCTCGCGTCCCGAGGCTCCCCGGCCGCTGCCGCGCCCGGGCTTCGGCACCGCCGAGTAGTCGCCCGGCGTCAGTTATCGGTCGCCAGGCCTCAAGCGGCACGCTCCGCGCGCCGATTTGTCCTAGGTGAACCAGGTCGCCCGCACCGCGTGCAGTGATGTCCTCGGCTGGAGGCGCCGCCGATGATCGACGATCGGGACACCCGGCTCGAGGAGCTCTTCGCTCGTGAGCGCGCAGCTCGCGTCGAGGCCGAGCAGCTGGCCGAGCGCACCACCCGCGAGCTGTACGACCGCCAGCAGGAGCTCTCACTGCTGGCGGCGGTCGCGACGGCGGCCAACCGCGCCCGCACCGCGGAGCAGGCGCTCGAGCACCTGCTGCCCGCGCTCTGTCGCCACCTCGACTGTCCGATCGCGCTCGCGTGGCTCCCCGACGAGGGGGCCGGGGATCTGCGCTGCGCCGCCTTTCACCACACCGGCGCTCAGCCGGCGCACCGCGAGTTCGTGGAAAGCGTCCGGCACCGGCGATTTGCGTCCGGCGAGGGTCTGCCTGGGCGGGTGCTGAGCGGCGGCGGAGCGCTCTGCCTCGATGATGTCCGCGACGAGACCGAGCTCGCCCCCGACCCGCTGCCGCGCCGGTTGGGGCTCGAGGGCGCGATCGCGTTCCCGGTGATCGTGGGCAGCGCTGTCCTGGCCGTGATCGAGTGCATCGACGAGGACCCGATCGACTTCACGCCGCAGGTGCTCGCGCTCACCGCATGTGTCTGCGAGATGCTCGCCCAGGTGTTCGAGCGCGATCGCGTCGAGCAGGAGCTGCGCCACGAGGCCTATCACGACGCGGTGACCGGCCTGCCCAATCGCGGCCTGTTCCGTGAGCGGCTGACCCACGCCCTGTCGCTGGCGCGCCGCACCGAGCTCGGGATCGCGGTCGCGGTGATCGACCTCGACCGCTTCAAGGAGGTCAACGACACCCTCGGCCATGAGCAGGGCGACCGTCTGCTCGCCGAGGTCGGCGGTCGCCTGAGCCGAGTGCTCAGCGAAGGGGACACGATCTCGCGTATGGGGGGCGACGAGTTCGGGCTGGTGCTCTCCCGGGTGCGTTCGGTCGCCGACGCCGATGCGGTCGCGGGCCGGGTCGCCGAGGCTCTGCACGAACCCGTCCATCTCGACGGCGTCCCCATCGGCGTCGACGCGTCGATCGGGATCGCGCTGCACCCCGCGCACGGCAACGAGCTCGGGGAGCTGATCAGGCGCGCGGACATCGCGATGTATGAGGCCAAGCGGACTCACTCGGGCTACGCCGTGTACTCGTCCTCGCTGGACCCCCACACCTCCGACCGGCTCGCCCTTGCGTCCGACCTGCGGGGCGCGATCGAAGTCGGCGCGCTCAGCGTGCACTATCAGCCGAAGGTGCTGGTCGGAGGCCGCACGCTCTCCGGGGTCGAGGCGCTGGTGCGCTGGTCACATCCGATTCGCGGCATGCTCTCGCCGGCCGAGTTCATCCCGCTCGCCGAGCACACCGGTCTGATGGGCCCGCTCACCAGCCATGTGCTGCGCACCTCTCTGGCCCAGGTGCGGTGCTGGCTCGACGAGGGCGTCGAGGTCGCAGTCGCGGTCAACGTCGCCCCGCGCAGCCTGCTCGATCCCCGTTTCCCCGGCGAGGTGGCGGGCGCTCTACAGGTGGCCCACGTTCCGGCCCACCTGCTCGAGCTCGAGGTCACCGAGGACAGCATGCTCGAGGACCCCGATCTCGCACGGGAGACGCTCAAGGAGCTCAGCTCGATGGGCGTCTCGATCGCGATCGACGACTTCGGCACGGGGTTCTCGTCGCTCAGCCAGCTCAAGACGCTTCCGGTGGGGACGCTGAAGATCGATCGCAGCTTCGTCTCCGGCATGTGCGGCGACGCCCGCGACGCCTTCATCGTGCGCGCCGCAATCCGTCTCGGCCACGACCTGGGGATGGCGATCGTCGCGGAGGGCGTGGAGGACGAGGAGACGTTCGCGCTGCTGCGAGAGCTCCAGTGCGATGCCGTCCAGGGCTATCTGATCCACCGGCCGGCCGACGCGGAGGCACTCGCCGGCTGGCTGCGCGCGGTGCCCAAGCGCGACTCGGGCGAACCGCTCCGGCCGCTGCTGGCCGGCCCGCTCGGCCACGCCTCTCGCGCCGGCGCGTAGATCGCCCACCGGCCGGCGGTAACGTCCGGTCCCCATGGACGACGAGCAGCCAGTCACCTTCGGCCGGATCCTCCTGCAGTTCACCCGCCGCGGGCTGCCGCTGGTGATCGCTCTGTGCGGCGTGGCGTTGATCGCAGTCGGGGGCGACACGTACTCGAGCCTGGCCAGCCCGCGATCGCTGGAGACCGCGTGCGGGGTGGCGCTGCTGATCGTCGCGCTGATGGTGTGGATGATCAACTGGCTGTTCCGCCTCGGGGCGAGCTCCAACGCCGATCGCGACGAGGAGGAGCGGGCGCGGGAGTACTTCGATCGCACGGGTCACTGGCCCGAGGACGACCGGGATTGAGCGCGGACCCGCCGTCGGATTTCCAGGTGATGGGGATCCTCAACGTCACCCCTGACTCGTTCTCGGACGGGGGCTGCTTCACCGATGTGCGCCGGGCCGTGGAGCACGGCCTGGCGATGGAACGCGACGGCGCCTCGATCATCGACGTCGGCGGGGAGTCGACGCGTCCGGGCGCGGAGCCGGTCTCCGCGCAGGACGAGCTGGCGCGGGTGGTCCCGGTGATCGAGGGTTTGCGCGCCGCGGGGCTGCGGGCGACGATCTCGATCGATACGTCCAAGGCCGGCGTCGCCGCGGCGGCGCTCGATGCCGGAGCTCAGCTGGTCAACGACGTCAGCGGGCTGCGCGGCGACGACGCGATGGGAGGGCTGGTGGCGGAGCGGGGCGTCCCGTGCGTGCTCATGCACATGCGCGGGGAGCCGCGCACCATGCAGCGCGATCCGCGCTATTCCGACGTTGTCGGTGAGGTCCGCGCCTTCCTGGAGGAGCGGCTGCGTGCCGCGCTCGACGCCGGCATCAGCGAGGACCGGATCTGGCTCGATCCGGGGATCGGCTTTGGCAAGAACCTCGAGCACAACCTCGCGCTGCTGCGCGGACTGCCGCGTCTGGTCGAGTTGGGCCGGCCGATCGTGATCGGCACCTCGCGCAAGTCGTTTCTGGGCAAGCTCACCGGCCGTGACTTCGCCGGGCTGGCCGCTGCGACGGTCGCCACGAGCGTGCTCGCCTACGAGCGCGGCGCGCGCGTGTTCCGCGTCCACGACGTGGCGCCGACGCACGATGCCCTGGTCGTGACGAGTGCTACGGTCGGCCGCTCATGAGCGACGAGGACGACGAGCCCGACTACGAGGAGATCGACGACGACGTCGACGACGAGGCGCCTGAGCCCGAGGTCACGATCGAGATCAGCGGCCTCTCGCTCTTCACCCACCTGGGTGTGACGGCCGCCGAACGCGAGGTCGGCCAGCGGCTCCTGCTCGACATCCGTCTCGATGCCGGCGAGTGCGATGCGACGATCACCGATCGCATCGAGGACACGATCGACTACGGCCAGGTGTGCGAGGTGGCCAACCTGGTCGCCCAGCAGCGCACCTACCGCACGCTGGAGCGGCTCTGCGCGGCGATCGCCGACCGGCTGCTGTCCCAGTACGACGCACATGCGGTGTGGGTGAAGGCCGCCAAGCCCGAGCCGCCTTTCGCGCTGCCAGTGACCGAGGTGTCGGTCGAGGTGTGGCGCGAGGCTGCCGGCGAGTGAGCCGGGTCGGCTACCTCGGGCTCGGCTCCAACATCGGCGAGCGCCGGGACCATCTGCTCGCCGCCGTCGCCGCGCTCCCGGCGCATGGCGTCTCCGTGCTCGCCTCCTCCTCGACCTATGAGACCCAGCCGGTCGGTCTCGTGCTCGACCAGGCCGACTTCCTCAACGCCTGCCTGCGCATCGAGACCGCGCTTGATCCCGAGCCGCTGTTGGACGCCTGCAAGGCCGTCGAGCGTGAGGTGGGCCGCGCCGCGGGCGGAGTGCGCCACGGCCCTCGCGTCATCGACGTCGATCTGCTGCTGCTCGGCGACCTCGAGTTCCGCTCCGACCGACTGTCGCTGCCGCATCGCGAGGTGACCTCACGGCGCTTCGTGCTCGTGCCGTTGCTCGAGCTCGCACCGGATCTGACCCTGCCCGACGGCACCCCGCTGGCCCCCGCCCTGGAGGCGCTGACCGACACCGAGTCCGCCCAGGACGTCACGCGCCTCGGGCCTCCGCTGCACTAACCTGGCGCCGCGCAAGATGCTGCTCGTCGTCGACGTCGGAAATACGCAGACCCACTTCGGCGTCTATGCCGACGGCGAGACCGAGATCGCCGAGGACTGGCGCTTTGCGACCGTGCCGGAGTCCACCAGCGACGAGCTCGGCTCCGCGCTGCTGAACCTGCTCTCGTTGCGCGGCCTCGGCTTCTCCGACGTGTCCGGTTCGATCGTCTCCTCGACCGTGCCGCTGCTCTCAGAGGGGTGGGCGCAGATGGCGGCCCGCTACCTCGGTCAGGAGATGCTCATCGTCGGGCCCGGCCTGCGCACCGGCATGCCGATCCGGACCGACAACCCACGTGAGGTCGGCGCCGACCGCCTCGTCAACGCGATCGCCGCCTTCGAGCGCCTCGGCCGCAGCTGCGTGGTCGTCGACTTCGGCACCGCCATCACCTACGACGTCGTCTCCGACACCGGCGAGTACCTCGGCGGCATCATCACCCCCGGAGCCGAGATCTCAATCGACGCGCTCTATCAGCGCGCCGCCAAGCTGCCCAAGGTCGAGCTCGCCGAGCCGCGAGCCCTCATCGGCAAGTCGACCGTCGAGGCGATCCGCTCCGGCATCGTCTTCGGCTTCGCCGGCCAGGTCGAGGGCATCGTCGGCCGCCTGCGCGACGAGATGGGGGAGGACACCCCGGTGATCGCCACCGGCGGCCTCTCGGGCGCGCTGGTTCCCGCGGTGCGCAGCCACATCGATGCCGTGGACCCGCGGTTGACCCTGACCGGGTTGCGGATCATCTGGGAGCGCAACCGGGACGGGGCTGCTCCTGCGTGACCCTGGGGGGTGGGGGGGTCGCGGGACCCTGGGCGTGGGGGGTAGGGAGACCCTGGGGCGTGGGTGGTAGCGGGACCCTGAGGCGTGGGTGGTAGCGGGACCCTGGGCCGTGGGTGGTAGCGCGTCGGGTCGTCGGTCGTCAAGCAGCGTCGCTTGGCCGTGGGTCGTCCGTGTGGGGTGGGTGGCGCTGCTTGACTGCGGTCGTCCCGTCGCGCTATGGGCAATGATCGGGTCGCACAGGTGCGCCCCGCACTTGGGCTGGTGCCTGCCGTCCGAGGATCGGTGCGTTGGGTGGATTCGTGCGTTTTTCCCCCAGACCGGGTGGAAATCGAGACATCAGGCGTGTGGCGGGGGCGCGTGCCCGGGTCATTCTGGGGCGGGTCATCCGAGCAACGGGATTTGGCCGATTTGGGCGCGCATGACGCCTCGATCGGCCATCTTTGGCGGTGGGCCTGGCGGGTGGGGTCGTCTCGGGCCGCCGGGCGGCTCGGATCGGCATCTTTCACCCACAAGCGGCATCGTCCGAGTCCGAGTGGGACATAAGCGCCGCCGCGCGGACCGGATCACCCAACCGCGTGCAGCCGAAGTCGCGAGTGGGCGAAAAGCTCCGCCCGAGCACACGATCACGCAGCGTCTCGCCCCGCCGCCCCAAGAGTCCAGTTGGCGCGAGGTCGGGCACACGGAGTGGGCTCGAACCTCATTGCCAATGGCATGACGGGGCGACGGCAGTCAAGCAGCGCCACGAACCCCCCACGGACGCCTCCAAACTGCGGGCGCTGCTTGACGGCCGGCGTCACGGCATGCCACATCGCGAACGCCACGAGCGACAACCCCCAACCACCACCCCAACGCCCACGCCGCAGACCACCGACGCGGACCACCGACGCAGACCACCGACGCGGACCACCGAGCGCCCCGCCGCCCTCCCCGAGCAGCCCCCTCAGCCCACCCCAGCAGGCAACGGCACATCCGGCGACCGGGCCACGCTCGACGCGAGCATGAGCAGCGCCAGCGGCCGCCGGCTCCCCGGGTCCTCCACCGACAGCTCGGCGAACGCGTCCAGCAGCGTGACGACAGCGGCGAACACCGGCGCGTCGTCGTAGCCGTCCGGGACGTTGCAGGCCAGTCGGGCGAGCGCCAGCTGCTCGGCGCCGCGCCCGTCCGGGTCGCCGCGGAACGACGCCAGGGCACCGAGGATGGTGAACGTGGCGACGCGCTCCAGCAGTGAGCGCGCGGGCCGGCTGCGCTCGCCGACCGGGGGGCCTCCGGACGCCAGTGGCTCGCGGGCGGCGATCCGCTGGGACTGGCCGCCGAATACGAGGCGGATCTGCTCGGCGGAGAGGCCGACCTGAAGCGCCAGCCGAAGCTGCCCGAGCGCGGAGACGAGCGTGTGGCCGTAGGGCGCGTCGGAGGCGAAGACGATCTGTCCTGGCGGCACCAGAGCGAAGAGCGCCTGCAGATCGGGCCCGATCCACCAGGAGCTGTCGAACACGAGGTTGGGAGTGTCGGGCGCGACCTTCCACAGCCAGGCGAGATCGGTGATCCCGGCGTGCGCCAGGATGAACCGGGCCGCGGGGAACTCGGCCGCAAGCTGCACCATGTGGGCTCCGAGCGCAGGGATGCCGCGGCCGGCATGGACGAGCATCGGCAGGTCGCGCTCGGCGGCGAGCCCGGCGAGCTCCCGCACGACCGGGTGGTCGAGCGTGAACTGCTCGGCGCGGGGGTGGAGCTTGATCCCGCGCATGCCCGCGTCGAGAGCGCGGCGGGCTTCGGCGAGCGCGTCGCCGTCGTTGGGGGCCACGCGGCAGAAGGGGACGAGCGCGCCGTCGGAGCGCGACGCCACCTCCAGCACCATGTCATTGGCGGGCGGATAGCCGCCGGGCTCGTGCATCGGGAACACGAAGGCGCCCGAGGCGCCCGCCAGCCTGAGACCGTCGAGCAGCTGCTCGGGCGTCTGGCTCATGCCATCGGGGTCGTTCTGGCCGATGTGCGTATGCGCGTCGAACAGCTCGAGGCCGTCGACCAGCTCGCGCATCTGCGCGACCCAGGGCGCGAGGAGTGAGTCGATCTCCACTGACCGGATTCGTACCATGAAACGGTCCGTGACCGTTCTCAGCGACACCCAGGTACCGCCCACCCCGGCGTCCTCGCGGCCCGGCTCCGACGTCTCCGAGCGATCTCTCGGCGACCCGTGGACGCTGGGCGGGGTGACGCTCGCCAACCGCGTCGTGCTCGCGCCGTTGGCCGGGATCGGCAACTGGTTCGTCCGCCTGCAGGCCAAGCGGCACGGCGCCGGGCTGGTCACCTCCGAGATGGTGTCCAGCTACGCGGTGCACTACGGCAACGAGCGGACCTGCACCGAGCTGCTGCGCATCCATCCCGACGAGCATCCGGTGTCGATGCAGTTGTTCGGCAACGACCCGGACGTGATGGCCTCGGCCGCCGAGCGCGTCGCCGCCGCCGGCGCGGACCTGATCGACATCAACATGGGATGCCCGGTGCCCAAGGTGTGCAAGACCGGCGCGGGCGCCGCGCTCCTGGCCGAGCCCCAGCGCGCGGTCGAGATCGCCCTGGCGGCGGGTCGCGGGAGCGGTCTGCCGGTCACCGTCAAGCTGCGCTCCGGACTGCGTCCAGGGGACGACAGCGGCCTTGATCTGATGCGCCGGCTCGCCGACTCCGGAGCGGTGGCGGGCATCTGCCTGCATCCTCGCCACGCCTCCCAGCGCCACGCGGGGCGTCCCGACTACGACGCCGCCCGGCGGGTGATCGAGGAGCTGCCGGTGCCGGTCGTGCTCTCCGGTGGGCTCCGGTCGCCCGAGCGCATCCATGAGGCCTTCGCCCATACCGGTGCCGCCGCCGTGGCGCTGGCGCGCGGGTCGCTCGGCAACCCGTGGCTGTTCTCCCAGCTGCTGCAGGGGCGCCAGTCCGAGCCGACACCGGCGGAGATCCTTGCGGAGCTCGACTGGGTGATGGATCGCGCCGCCGAGCACCTGGGCGACGAGCGAGCTGGACGCTACCTGCGCAAGTTCTATCCGTGGTATGTCGAGCGACTTGGTGGTTCCAAGGAGCTGCAGGACGGTCTGCAGCGCGCGCCGGACCTGCGCTCGGCGCGTGCGCTGCTCGAATTGCCGTAGATTGTCTGCGGTGATCAGGCGCGTGAGGCGGACAGGGACGAGCGTGCTTGCGACGGCGGCTGCGCTCGCGATCTCCGCCGGGGCCGCGGCCGCTGCGACGCCGCGGGCGCGCGTCGGCTCGGTGGCGAGGCTCCCGCGAGCAACGCGGGTCGGCGGCCCGGTGGCTCGCTCCGCGCGGGTCGACCTGACGCTCTCGCTCACCGGGCGTGACCCGCTGGGGATGCAGCGTCTCGCGCAGGCGGTGTCGAGTCCTGGCTCGCCCGACTATCGCCACTACCTGAGCGTGCGCCAGTTCGCCGACCGGTTCGGCGCCACCGCCGCGCAGATCTCGGCGGTGACCAGGACGCTTCGCGCCGAGGGACTCACGGTCTCCCCGGTGTCGGCCAACCGCATGGTGCTGGGCGTCTCCGGGACCGCGGCGGAGGTGCAGAACGCGTTCGCCACCCGGCTGGACTCGGTTCGCACGGCCAGCGGCCGCAGCGCATACGCCGACCGGCGCGCACCGACGCTGCCGGTCTCGATCGCCTCCGACGTCGACGCGGTCATCGGTCTGAACACGATCTATCGCCCGCAGTCCGACCTGGTCGCTCACGACCCGCGGCCGCTGTCTGATTCTCTGTCCGGGCACTCGGTCGCCGACGTCGCGACGGGCGGACCGCAGCCGTGCGCCGCGGCCGCCGCCGCGGCCGCGAACCCGAACATCGGCGGCTACACGGCCGATGAGATCCAGGCGGGTTACAACTTCTCAGGCCTGTATGCGGCCGGCGACCTCGGCGCGGGACAGAACGTCGCCGTCTACGAGCTCGAGAAGGTCAACCCACGCGATCTGGCGACCTATCAGGGCTGCTACGGCACCCACGCGCGGGTCTCCTACGTCAACACCGGGCACCCGCACTTCACCGACGACGAGGAGTCCGCGCTCGACGTCGAGCAGATCATCGGCCTCGCTCCCGACGTCCATGTGATCGTCTATCAGGCGCCCGACAATTTCACGGTCGGCGTGCGGCAGTTCAACAAGATCATCTCCCAGAACCGCGCCCGCACGGTCTCGGTCTCGTGGGGGCTATGCGAGGCGAAGATCACGTTCGCCCACAGCGATCTGTCGATCGTGCGCGCCGAGGACAAGATCTTCGAAGAGGCGGCGCTGCAGGGTCAGTCGGTCCTGTCGGCCTCCGGGGACACCGGCTCGGCCGGCTGCCAGACCGAGCTCGACAGCTCGCATCTCGCCGTCCAGGACCCCTCCAGCCAGCCGTTCGTCACCGGCGTGGGCGGGACGACGCTCTACACGGATGTCAACGGCCAACTCGGCCTCTGGAACCCGAATGTCGCCGGCGATCCGCTGCTGCAGGCGGTCTGGAACGACGGCGAGATCAAGACCTCTCGCGGCGAGCAGCCGGCGGCCACGACCGGCGGTCTGTCCTCGGTGTGGGCGATGCCGACCTACCAGCGCAAGGCGGCGGCCGGGCTCGGCGTGGTCAACTCGCTCTCCAGCGGCAAGCCGTGCCACTCCAGCCGCAACTGCCGGGAGATCCCGGACGTCAGCGCCGACGGCGACCCAGCCACCGGCTACGTGGTCTACGTGTCGGCGGGCTCCTCACATGCCTGGACCTCAGAGGGCGGCACGAGCGCCGCCGCCCCCGTGTGGGCCGCGCTCACCGCTGAGGCGGACGCGCTGCCGGCCTGCCGCGGGGCCTCCCTGGGCTTCGAGAACCCGGCGATCTACTCGCTGGCCGCCCAGCCGGGTTACTTCGGCGACATCACCGCGGCCAACCCGCTGACCGGCAACGCCAACAACGATGCGATCGGCCATAACCATGGTCTCTTCCCGGTGACCGCCGGCTACGACATGGCCACCGGCCTCGGAACGCCCAACGTGGCGGCTGTCGCGGCGGGACTGTGCGCGCTGCGGGCGCCGGTCTACACCGTGGCGATCTCCCGGCCGAACCATCACTTCGTCCTGATCCACCGCTCGGTCACGCTTCACTTCAAAGGTTCGGATTCCGGTGGCTACAAGCTGCGCTTCACCGCGTCGCACCTGCCGCGCGGCCTGCGGATGGGGCGTCGAGGGCTCCTCCACGGCCATCCGCGCAAGGCCGGGCGCTACCACATCCGGATCACGGCACGTGACTACGCGACCAACCGAGCGACGATCTCCTACGAGTTGGTCGTCCTCCGGCGCGGCCGGCACCCGTCGCCACCATCACAGCTCGCGCTGAGCCGGATCCGGCGCCGGAATTCGGTGCCAGAGAGCGTGTCTATACTCATGCGCCCCGTGGGACCGGTACGGGTCCCCAGGCCCCGCATCGGTGCGCGGGGCCTTGCTCTCAGAGATCACGAGAACACAGGTCTGATCGCCATGCCAAAGGACGTCATCCTCACCCCGCAGGGCCTCGCCGACCTCAAGGCGGAGCTGGATCATCTCTCCACGGCGCGTCGTCGCGAGGTGGCCGACCGCATCAAGGAGGCCCGTGAGTTCGGAGACATCTCCGAGAACGCCGAGTACGACGATGCGAAGAACGAGCAGGCCATGCTCGAAGCACGCATCGCCACGCTCGAGGACAAGCTGCGCTCCGCGTCAGTGGTCGACGCGTCGGCGCTGTCGACCGATGAGGTCCGCGTCGGCTCGATCGTGCACGTCAAGGATGCCGCCGGCAAGTCGAACAAGTACACGATCGTCGGCTCGGCGGAGGCCAACCCGTCGGAGATGAAGCTCTCCAACGAGTCGCCGGTGGGCAAGGCGCTGCTCGGGCGCAAGCGCGGCGACGATGTGAAGATCGTCACGCCGCGCGGCGAGCGCTCGCTGAAGATCACCAAGATCGACGTGGCCTGATCTCATGCCATGAGCAGGACGGGGTGGGCGGCCTTCGCCGCCATGTCCGTTCTGTGGGGTGGCTCCTACCTGCTCATCGAGATCGCCGAGCGCGGTGGGATGAGCGCGATGTGGGTTGCCTGGCTGCGCGTCGTGGTCGCCGCCGTGGTGCTGATGGCGCTCGCCGCGCGCGCGGGGACTCTGAGCTCGCTGCGCGGTCGTTGGAGGGGCATCGTGGCCTACGCGGTCATCGAGGTCTCGCTGCCGTTCCCGCTGATCACGGCCGGAGAGGTACACGTCGCCTCCTCGCTGACCGCGATCATCATCGCCGCCGTACCGCTGTTCGGGGCGCTGTTGGCGATGCGCTTTGACCACGACGAGCGGCCGACGCGGACGCGGGCGCTCGGGCTCGGGCTCGGCTTCGTCGGCGTGATCGTGCTCGTCGGGCTCGACGTCGCCGGAAGCACGGCGGAACTGATCGGTGCCGGCGCGATCCTGCTGGCCTCGCTCGGGTACGCCATCGGCCCGATGCTCGTCAAGCACGCGCTGGCCGGCCTGGACCCGCGGGCCATGATGGGCTCGAGCCTGGCGATCGCCGCGGTGATCCTCACCGTGCCCGCGCTGCTCGACCCTCCCGCCGGCAGGATCGACTCAGGTGCGATCGTCTGCGTGGTGGCGCTCGGCCTCGTCTGCACCGCCGCGGCGTTCGTGATCTTCGCTGTGCTGATCCGCGAGGCCGGACCGTCCCGCGCGACCGTCATCACCTACGTCAACCCAGTCGTGGCGCTCGGGCTGGGAGTCGGGCTGGAGAGCGAGCGACCCGGGCCGGCGGCGTTCGCCGGGCTCGTCCTGATCCTCGCGGGCTCGTGGCTGGCGACGGCCGGCGCCGACGGGCGGCGGCTCGGCCGGGTGCGCCGCCGGGCCGGCGCAGCGCGCTGAGCGCCTTCCAGACCCTGAGAAATCCGCCTCCCCAGGGCCGCTCGGAGCCGGCTCGAGCGCGGCGGGGACCGAAGGCACCCTTGTTAGACTGAGGTATGGCCCTGAAAGAGTTGTCGTCTGCACTCATCGGATTCGGTCAACCTGCCGAATACACGGGTAAGACGACCCTGTCGGCGTCCCCGCAGTTGCAGGATCGTCAGTCAGACCCCCCAGGAGACCCAACCCAGACCGTTCTCGACCGACTCCGACGCCGCACCAGCCACAACCTTTAGGAAGAGCATGTTCGAGCGATTCACAGAGCGAGCCCGCCAGGTGGTCGTCTTGGCCCAGGAAGAGGCTCGGACTCTCAAGCACAACTACATCGGGACCGAGCACATCCTGCTCGGACTGCTGCGCGAAGAGGAGGGGCTCGCCGCCCGAGTGCTCGAGTCGCTCGACATCACGGTGGAACGCGTGCGCGCACAGGTCGTACGAATCGTGGGTTCGGGCGAGGAGGTCACCTCCGGCCAGATCCCGTTCACACCGCGAGCCAAGAAGGTCCTCGAGCTCGCCTTGCGCGAGGCATTGAGCCTCGGACACAACTACATCGGGACCGAGCACATCCTGCTCGGCCTGGTGCGTGAGAACGAGGGCGTCGCCGCCCGCATCCTGCTCGACTTCGACGCGGACTCCGAGAAGATCCGCAACGAGGTGATCCGGATGCTGTCGGGTCCCGGCAGCCGCCAGCGCGGTACGGGCACCAGCGCCGCCGGCGCCGCCGGCACCGGCGAGGGCAAGAAGTCCTCCAAGCTGCTGGACCAGTTCGGCCGCAACCTCACCAAGCTCGCCTCCGAGGGCAAGCTCGACCCGGTCGTCGGTCGCGAGACCGAGATCGAGCGGATCATGCAGATCCTCTCGCGCCGCACCAAGAACAATCCCGTACTGGTCGGTGAGCCGGGGGTGGGCAAGACCGCCGTGGTCGAGGGCCTCGCCCAGCGGATCACCAACGCCGACGTGCCCGAGCTGCTCAAGGGCAAGCAGATCTACACGCTGGATCTGGCGGCGCTCGTCGCGGGCTCGAAGTACCGCGGTGAGTTCGAGGAGCGCCTGAAGAAGGTGATGAAGGAGATCACCCAGCGCGGCGACATCATCCTGTTCATCGACGAGCTGCACAACCTGGTCGGCGCGGGCGCGGCCGAGGGCGCGATCGACGCGGCCTCGATCCTCAAGCCGGCGCTGGCCCGCGGCGAGCTGCAGACGGTCGGCGCCACCACGCTCGAGGAGTACCGCAAGTACCTCGAGCGCGATTCGGCGCTTGAGCGTCGCTTCCAGAAGATCATCGTCGACCAGCCCTCGACCGAGGAGACCGTGCAGATCCTCAAGGGCCTGCGCGATCGCTACGAGTCCCACCACAAGGTGAACATCACCGACGAGGCACTCGAGGCGGCCGCGGATCTCGCCGATCGCTACATCTCCGACCGGTTCCTGCCCGACAAGGCGATCGATCTGATCGACGAGGCCGCGTCGCGGATGCGGATCAAGTCGATGACCTCCCCGCCGGTCTACCGCGAGCTCGAGGACGAGATCGAGGAGACCCGCCGCGCGAAGGAGGAGGCGATCGAGTCCCAGGAGTTCGAGAAGGCCGCCAACCTGCGTGACAAGGAGCGCAGGCTCTCCCAGCGCAAGCGCGAGCTGGCCGACCAGTGGGAGGCCGGCGAGTCGACCGAGCGCCCCGCGATCGGTGAGGAGGAGATCGCCGACATCGTCTCGATGTGGACCGGGATCCCGGTGTTCAAGCTCACCGAGGCCGAGACCGCGAAGCTCATGCGCATGGAGGAGGAGCTTCACAAGCGCGTCATCGGTCAGGCTCCCGCAGTGGAGGTCATCTCCAAGGCGATCCGCCGCTCGCGGGCAGGACTGAAGGATCCCAAGCGCCCCACCGGCTCGTTCATCTTCCTTGGCCCCTCCGGGGTCGGCAAGACCGAGCTCGCACGGACGCTCGCCGAGTTCCTGTTCGGCGACGAGGACACGATGATCCGCATCGACATGTCCGAGTACATGGAGAAGCATGCGGTCTCGCGGCTCGTCGGCTCGCCTCCGGGTTACATCGGCTACGACGAGGGCGGCCAGCTCACCGAGGCGGTGCGCCGCAAGCCGTACAGCGTGCTGCTGCTCGACGAGATCGAGAAGGCGCATCCGGATGTGTTCAACATCCTGCTGCAGATCCTCGAGGACGGGCGCCTCACCGACGCTCAGGGCCGCACGGTCGACTTCCGTCACTGCATCGTGATCATGACCTCGAACATCGGGGCCTCGGAGATCGCGCGCAACACGCCGCTCGGCTTCGCGGTCTCGGAGGACGAGACCGGGATCACCTACGACGACATGAAGAACCGGATCATGGGCGAGCTCAAGCGCGTCTTCCGGCCCGAGTTCCTCAACCGTCTCGATGACGTGATCGTCTTCCACAAGCTGGCCAAGGACGAGATCAAGCAGATCGTCGAGCTGCTGCTGCTGCGGATCCGCGAGTCGATGGCCGAGCGCGAGCTTCAGCTCGAGCTCTCCGACGCGGCGCGGGATCTGCTCGTCGAGAAGGGCTGGGATCCTGCGATGGGCGCCCGCCCGCTGCGCCGTGCGATCCAGCGCTACATCGAAGATCCGCTCGCGGACTTCGTGCTCCGAGCGCAGGTGCCGTCCGGCTCCACCGTGCTCGTCGAGCCCGGCGAGGGCGGCGACTCCGACGAGAACGACGTCAAGCTGTCGGTCATCGAGCCCGCGCCCAAGCCCACGCCGGTCGGGGTCGGCGCCGAGGGTGGCTCCGACGAGGACACCGAAGCCAGCCCGGATGCGCCCGCCGACGAGGCGGAGACGGGCGAGAGTCCGGCCGAGTAGCCCGCTCGACACATTCCAGAATGGCCAAGCGGCCCCCGGTGTTCCGGGGGCCGTTTGCGTTGCGCGACGTCAGAGCACGCCGTCGGTGAACAATGCGACGAACACGCCGACCCAGAGCAGAGGTGCGACTGCTGCCAGCCCGATTCCCGTCCACGCACGGCCCCGTCCTCGCAGCGCAGGCTCGGCGCGTATCTCTCGCAGGCCGCGGACTCCGTAGACGATCGCGGCCGGGGTGAGGACCGCGAACATCAGCAGGAACCCGAAGGCGACGCCACACACTCCGAGACCGAGCGCCCAGGTCGCCGAGCGGCTGTGCATCGCGTCTCCGGCCGATCGCCCGCGCGCAGGTGGGGTGCGTGTGGGGGTGGGGTCGTTCATCACCGCCTCGCGCTTCTCGCCACCGTTCGATTCTGTCACCCCGGCGTCACGGTGTGTGCCGGGCCGGTGACGATCGACGAGCGGCGGCCGTGTCGTCCCCACCGGCCCGTACGCTGGGCTCAATGGCTCGATCCGCCTCCGTGTTCGTGTGCTCGGCCTGCGGCCATGAGACCGGTCGCTGGGCCGGCCGCTGCCCCGGATGCGGTGACTGGAACACGCTGGTCGAGCAGGTCCGCGCCGCGCCGACGTCGGGTCGCGGATCACGTGGCTCCGGCGGCGCCCTCGGCGCGGCCCGCTCGCCCGGCCTGGCGGTCAAGCCGGTGGCGCTCAGGGATGTCGAGGCCGTCGAGCACGAGCGCCTGGAGACGGGGATCGGCGAACTGGACAATGTGCTGGGCGGCGGCCTCGTCCCCGGCTCGCTGGTGCTGATCGGCGGCGCTCCGGGAATTGGCAAGTCGACGCTCACCACCATGGCGCTCGCCAACCTGTGCGCGGCCGGCCGGCGCACGCTGTACGTCTCCGCAGAGGAGTCGGCCGCCCAGATCCGCCTGCGCGCGCAGCGACTCGGCGGTGGTGAGGCGCTCGCCGTCCCGGTGATCGCCGAGACCGACCTGTCGACCGTGCTGGCCACGCTCGAGCAGGAGCGCCCGGAAGTGTGCGTGATCGACTCGGTGCAGACGCTGCACTCGGTCGATCTCTCATCGGCGGCAGGCTCGGTGGCCCAGGTCAGGGAGGTCGCGGGCGAGGTGATGAACCTCGCCAAGCGGCTGGGAATCGCCGTTCTGCTCGTGGGTCACGTCACCAAGGAGGGGGCGCTGGCCGGCCCGCGCGTGCTCGAGCACCTCGTCGATTGCGTGCTCCAGTTCGAGGGCGAGCGGGAGCGGACCTACCGGACGGTGCGGGCGGTCAAGAACCGCTTCGGCTCCACCGACGAGGCGGGCGTGTTCGAGATGCGCGACCACGGCCTCGTCGAGGTGCTCGATGCGTCCGCCCGCTTCCTGGCCGAGGCCACCCGAGCGCCCGGCAGCGTCGTGCTGGCCGCCATGGAGGGCTCTCGCCCGCTGCTCGTCGAGGTTCAGGCGCTCGTCAGCGCCTCGGAGCTCGTGCCGCCCCGTCGCGTCGTCTCGGGGCTGGACCGCAACCGCGTCGCGCTCGTACTGGCGGTGCTCGGGCGTCACGCCGGGATCGGGCTCGGAACCTCCGATGTGTTCGTCAACGTGGTCGGCGGCGTTCGCGTCGACGAACCCGGGGCCGATCTCGCCGTGGCGCTCGCGGTCGCCTCCGCGGCGCGGCGGACGGCCCTGACCGGGGAGGGTGGGAGGCCCCTGGCATGCTTTGGCGAGCTCGGGCTGACCGGCGAGCTGCGGTCCGTCGCGCACGCCGACCGCCGCCTGCAGGAGGCGCGTCGTTTCGGCCTGGACCCCGTGCTGGAACCGGAGTCGCTGGGGTCGCTGAAGGCGGCCGTTGCGGCCGCGCTGGGGACCCGGCGTCAGGTGGCCGCCGCGGCGTGAGCGGACCCGCGGCCGGCAGAGCGAGCGACGAAAACCTCTGCCCCTACCGGACACGGGCTAAAATCGCCCTGATGCCGCCGCGTTCCGGGGAAGAGCTCAAAGAGGAGCTCGAGACTCGCCAGGACTCGCGGATCATGCGAGCACTGGAGATGGTGGCGCCTGGAACCGCGCTTCGCGAGGGGATCGACAACATCGTCGACGCCCGGACGGGAGGTCTGATCGTCATCGGCGACGCCGACGAGCTCGGCTTCCTGTTCTCCGGCGGGCTGAAGCTCGACGTGGACTACACGCCGGCGCTCGTCTACGAGCTGGCCAAGATGGACGGCGCGATCGTGCTCTCGTCCAACGCGACCAAGATCGCCCACGTCAACGTCCAGCTGATGCCGGATCCGACGATCCTCACTTCCGAGACCGGTACCCGCCACCGCACCGCCGAACGCGTCTCCAAGCAGGTCGACGCGATCGTGGTCGCAGTGTCGGAGCGGCGCGACGTCGTCTCGCTCTACGTCGACGGGTCCAAGTACATCCTCGAGGACATTCCGGTCGTGCTCGCCAAGGCCAACCAGGCGCTGGCGACACTCGACAAGTACCGCAGCCGGCTCGACCAGGTCTCGACGCGGCTGACCGCGCTCGAGTTCGAGGGCGGCGTCACGCTCAACGACACGCTCACCGTCCTCCAGCGGGTCGAGCTGGTGACCCGCATGGCGGTCGAGATCGAGCGCTACATCGTCGAGCTCGGCACCGAAGGGCGCCTGATCGAGATGCAGCTGGACGAGACGATGGTCGGGGTGGCCGCCGACAAGGCCGCGCTGGTCCACGACTATCTGGTGGAGGACGATGACGAGAGCTTCGCGACGGTGTTCGATCAGCTGCTGCGGCTTCCCCACCAGGACCTTCTTGACTTCGGGCGACTGGCCGAGCTGCTCGGCTACGACCGCAAGCTGAACACCCTCGACTATCCCGTCTCGCCGCGCGGGTTCCGCATACTGGGGCGCATTCCGCGCCTGCCCAGGCTCGTGGTCCAGCGGATCGTGACGGAGTTCGGAGGGCTTGAGGAACTGCTCGCCGCCTCAGATGGCGAGCTGGAGACCGTCGACGGGGTCGGCGAGATCCGGGCGAAGGACATTCGCGAGGGCCTTCGCCGCCAGCAGGAGATCAACCTCGTCGACCGCTACCTGCAGACGTAGGGAAATCCGCGTGCGCCACGCGCCGCCTACAGAGGAGGACACCATCACAGAGCTAACGGAAGAGCAGTTGGAGGAACTCGAGGTCGAGGTCGTCGTCGAGTACGAGTTCGAGATCGGCCAGAGCGTGGTCTATCCGCATCACGGTGCCGGCAAGGTGCTCAAGAAGGAGATGAAGGAGGTACTTGGCGAGAGCCGGGAGTACCTGACAGTCAAGATCCTCCACAACGACATGACGGTGATGGTCCCCACGCAGAACGCGGCCGTCGCGGGGTTGCGTCCGATCATCGACGAGCAGACCTGTCAGAAGGTCCTCGCCGTGCTGCAGGACGAGTGCTCGGAGATGCCCAAGAACTGGAATCGCCGGTTCAAGCACAACCGCGACAAGATCAAGACCGGTGATATCTACGAGCTCGCCGAAGTGGTCCGCAACCTCGGGATCCGCGAGGCCGAGAAGGGCCTCTCGACGGGCGAGAAGCAGATGTTCACCCGGGCGAAGAAGATCCTCGCCTCCGAGCTGATGTACGCCCTGGAGATGGACGAGGACGAGGTCGAGTCGCACCTGCATTCGATCCTGGTCGAGCAGCATGGTGGCGCCCCCGCGACGGTCGCGGTCGCGACGGACTAGTCCGACGGAGATCTGATGGCGGTCGCGTTGATCGTGGCCGCCGGACGCGGCGAGCGCCTTGGGCTGGACCGGCCCAAGGCGCTCGTCCCGCTCCGGGGCAGACCGATGCTCGACTACAGCCTGGATGCGCTGCGTGCGGTCGCGGCGGTCGACCGGATCGTGGTGGCGCTGCCCGCCGAGGCGCTCGACGCGGTTGGGCCCGACGTGGTGGCCGTGGCCGGCGGGCTGCAGCGCTCGCATTCGGTGCGCGCCGCGCTCGCGGCGGCGCCGGGCGAGCCCGACGACGCGGTGATCGTCCATGACGCCGCCCGCCCGCTGGCGACCGCCGAGCTGTTCGCCCAGGCCCTTGACGCGCTCGCTCGCGCGCCGGAGGCCCAGGCCGTGATCGCCGCGGCGCCCGTGACCGACACGATCAAGGAGATCGGGGGCGACGGACGCAGCGTGGCCCGCACGCTGGACCGGTCATGTCTCTGGGCGGTGCAGACGCCGCAGGTGTTCCGCCGCGCGGCGCTGGAGCGCGTCCTCGCTGAGGCCGACGACGATCTGCTGGCGCAGGCGACCGACGACGCCTGGCTGATCGAGCGCGACGGCGGGACCGTCCACGTGCTCGGCTCCGACCCCGGCAACCTCAAGGTGACCACCGCGCACGACCTGCGCGTGGCGGAGCTGGTGCTGGCCGAGCGTGAGGCGGCGGCCGCCGGAGTGAGCCGATGAGCACCGGCATCGGCTGGGACACCCACCCGCTCGTCGAGGGCCGGCCGCTGATCCTCGGCGGGGTGCGGCTGGAGCACGACCGCGGGCTGGCAGGCCACTCGGACGCCGACGTGCTGACCCACGCGGTGATCGATGCGATGCTCGGCGCCGCCGCGCTCGGCGACATCGGCTCGCACTACCCCGACACCGATTCTCGCTACGCGGGCATCGACTCGATGCATCTGCTCGCCAGTACGGTCACCCTGCTCGCCGAAGCGTCCCTGCGCGTCGCCCACGTCGACACGACCGTGCTGATGGAGCGTCCCAAGCTGGCCCCGGTTCGTGACGCGATCCGCGAGTCGCTGGCCGCGGCGCTGGAGCTGTCGCTCTCGCATGTCAACGTCAAGGCGACGCGCGGGGAGGGGATGGGCTTCATCGGGCGGGCCGAGGGGGTTGCGGCGCTCGCCGTCGTCACCGTCGAGCCGCTCGGGGAATGACCATCCACCCGCAGCCGCTGCTGTCGGTCGCCGACGTCGACGTCGCCGGCGCCTTCTACGCCGAGTTGCTGGGCGGCAGCGATGCCCACGGCGGTCGCCACGGCGGCGCCGTCCGCGAATACGGGCGGATCGAGATCGGCGATCGGCTCGTCCTCCAGTTGCACGTGATCGGCGCCGAGCACCACCACGGCGGCCTTGCCGCGCCCGGCGTTCCGCTGGGCAACGGCGTCGCGGTCTGGTTCTCCACCGACTCGTTCGACGAGGCGGTCGAGCGGGTCCGCGCCCTCGGCGCCGAGATCGTTCACGACGTCCACGTCAACCCCAACGCCCGCCAGCGCGAGATCTGGCTGCGCGACCCCGACGGCTATCTGGTGGTGCTCGCCGAGAGTTGACGGTCGTCGGCGCGGCGGTGGCAACAATCGGAACAGCGCCGGCCGCGTCGCCCCAGCTGTTCCGATTTCTTCCAGCGCCTGGCAGAGATCGGAACAGCACCGCCGCGACGGGTTCAGCTGTTCCGATTGTGCCGGCGGGGACAGACGCGGCCCGGGCGGGCGGGCGGGCGGCGGGCGGCGGGAACCTGCGAGACACCGAGTCGCCCCACCGGGACGCTGTCTCGATCGTTCCCGGCCCCCGGGAACCTGCGAGACATCACTGCGCGGCACGGCCGACATGTCTCGATCGTTCCCGGCCCCGGCAACATCCGACACATCACCGCACGCGGCGGGCGAGGTGTGTCGATCGTTCCCGGCCCCCGGGAACATCCGACACAGCACCGCGTAGGAGGGGTCACATGTGTCGATCGCTCCCGCCGGCCCGCCGGCCCACCGGCCCACCAGCCCGCGTGCCCACGGGCCACCGGCCCACCGGCCGCCCACCCGGTGCGCTCCCCCCGCCCGGCCCGCTCAGCCGCCGATCGGCGCGCGCGGGTTGGCACCCCAGAACAGCTGGGTGCCGAGCATCCCGACCACGTGGACGCTGACGATATTGACGACCATCGACTTCGCGGTCGCGCGGCCGACGCCGACTGGGCCGCCGCTGGCGGTGTAGCCGTAGTAGCAGCCGACGAGGACGATGACCGTGGTCATCACCATCGCCTTTATCAAGCTGAATAAGAGGTCGCCGGGGTTCTGGAACTCCCAGAAGACCGAGGTGTAGCCACCCGAGGAGACGTTCGCCACCTCTTCGACCACCGCGATGTAGCTGGCCAGGAAGCCCCAGGCCACGGCGCCGATGTAGACGAACGGGAACACCAGCCAGGCGGCCAGAAGACGGGTCGTGCACAGGAAGGTGACGCCGCGGATGCCCATCACCTCGAGCGCGTCGATCTCGTCGGAGATCCGCATCGCTCCAAGCTCGGCGACGATCCCGGTGCCGACCTTGGCGGCCATCATGTAGCCGAAGGTCAGCGGCGCGAGCTCGCGCAGGTCACACCAGGCCGAGAACAGCCCGGCGTACTGGGGCGCCCCCTGGGCCTGCAGCAGGTAGGCGCCCTCGATCCCGCATTGCAGGCCGACGAACAGGACGAGCCCCCAGGTGACCAGCGTCGAGGAGACGATCAGGATCCCCGCCTGGCGCAGGATCTCGCCGGCGAACATGAACACACGGCCGTTGATGAGATCGCCGACGACGATCCCGGAGAACTTGAGGATCAGCCCCGAGTTGTGGATCCGCTCGCCGACCGGCCCGCTCGGCGCCTCGGACCGCTTGCGGGAAGGCGCGGGCGGCGGCGGCGGGGGCGCGGCGGGCGGGGGAGGCGGGGTGGCGACGGACATCAGCGCGGGCTACTTGGCGATCGTGGTGATCGCCGGGTGGGTGGCGAGCAGAACCTGGGTGAACGCGTAGTTGAACGCGAAGATCCCGAGGAACGAGATGACGACTGCCTGGTTGACGGCGCGGCCGACTCCCTCGGCACCACCGGAGGCGGTCATGCCCTTGTAGCAGCAGACGATCGCGATGATCGCGCCGAACAGCGTCGTCTTGAGCACCGATCCCCAGAGGTCGGTCGTCTCGGCGTTGTTGCCGAGCGTGGCGAAGAACGGCCCGAGCGGCGCATGGTTGACCAGCGTGGCCAGGATCCCGCCGAGGATCCCGAACAGCAGCGCGAACACGTCGAACAGGCCGGTTACCAGCATGAGCGCCAGAAACCGGGGGACCACCAGGTTCTTGATCGGATCGACACCCATCACCTGCAGGGCGTCCAGCTCGTCGCGGATCTTGCGCGCGCCGAGGTCAGCGGTGATCGCGGTGCCCGCCACGCCTGCCATCACCACCGCGGTGACGAACGGCGCGAACTCCCGGATCGACGCGAGCACGAAGAAGCCGCCCAGCCGATCCAGCGCGCCGATCAGCGTCAGCACGTTGGCCCCCTGCAGCCCCGGCGCCTCGTAGCCGAACGCCACGGTCGAGATCAGCATCGGGATCCAGCAGACCCGCAGCGCGAACGCGAGCTGTTGTACGAGTTCGTTGCCGTATGGGTAGGGAGGGCGCACGGCCGAGATGAGCGTGCGGACGGTGAGCACCGCCATCTCGCCCGTCTCGTCGAGCCCGTCGCGCACCATGTCATAGAGGCGAACTGACATGGTTCAGGCCCCGTGCGCCGGACGGCAGGTCAGGGCGCCATGGGTGGCGATCTGCTGCCCGTTGGTGAATCGTCCCAGCGCCTTCCACCGCCAGCGGCGGTCCGCCGGGCACCCGGTGGTCGCCAGCCACGTTCCGCGACCCGCCGAGATGTCGAGTGTGTGCAGCACGATCGGGATGCCCGCGATGATCTGGAGGTTGCGCGGGATCGAGACGCTCAGCTGGTAGGCCCAGCGGCCGTGCAGCTGGGTCACCGTCCCGGCCACCGGCTCCTGGACGCGCGCCGGGTTGGTCATCACCGTGTAGAACCAGACGCGGTGCGCTCCGCCGCCCACGACCGTGATCTGCGGATGGGTCGGGGTCCTGTCGGCCATCGCCAGGCCGGTGCCATGACCGAGGATCGAGCCTGCCGGGCACCGCGTCGGCCCATAGGCGACGAGCACGTGCCGGGCGCATGCCGGATAGCGTCCGCCCTCGAACAGCGCGCCACGCGGGAACCAGGCCTCGATGCGCGAGACCAAGGGCGGGTCATAGGCCGCCGGGATCCCGAACCTCATGCTCACGTTGAGGTGGACTCCCTGCGGATGAGCCGGCGTTCCACTGCGTTGCGGCGTCACCCGCGGATGGACGGTGACCGTGATCGGGGGCGCCGAGGCGCCGGCCGCCCGGGCGAAGCGCTGGGCAGTCGCAGACCCGAGGGCGGCCCCGGCGGCGGTGAGCACAAGGACGACGGGGAGCGTCGCCACCATTCTCACCGCACGCCGGATCCCGCCGGACCCGACGCGCCGGACCGAAGGCATGAGCCTGGTGATCGGTCCGGCGACGGGCATCGACGGGATCGGTGGGGCCTGCGCTAGCGGCAGGCGGTCGTCGAGGACACCGAGGAGGAGCCAGTCGCCTTGGTGTTCGGGTTCACGAATCCGGTCGTGACCGAGAACGGCCACTTATGGCCGGCGTCGCACTTGGTCGTCTCCAGCCAGTTGCCCTTGCCCGCGTTGATCGTCAGCGAGGTGAGCTCGACCGGCGTGCCCGCGACGATGCGCAGGTTGTTGGGGACGGTTGCCGTGAGCTCGTAGGCCCACTTGCCGCGCTGCTTGGCGATGTGCGCGACGATCGGCTCCTGCACGCGTGCCGGGTTGGTCAGCACGGTGTAGAAGTAGACCTTGGTCGAGCCGCCGTTGACGACGGTGATCTGCGGGTGGGTCTTGGCCGAGCCGGCGTAGGCCACGCCGGAGCCGGTCCCGACCACTGACGCCGAGGGGCAGGCTGTCGGCCCGCGCGAGGTCAGCAGCGACAGGGAGCAGGTCTTCGTCTTGCCGCCGTTGTAGAGCGAGCCCTGCGGGAAGAACACCTTGAAGTTCGTGACGATCGGCTGATTGGCGGCGCCGAGCGTCTTCCAGTTCAACTGGACGCGGAGCTTGACCGCCTTGGGGTGGGCGGACGTGCCCGCCGAGTTGGGCGTCACGGTCGGCTTGACCGACACCGCGGGCCAGGTGCTGGCGGCGAGTGCGGGGACGGCGATGGCGAACGCGGCCACGGTGGCCGGCACGCCGATTGCGAGCTTGCGCATTTTCTCTCCTTCTACCTCTCGTTGGGATGGTCGGTTCCCGGCCGACTCACGGACGCTGCACCGGACTGCCGAGCACCGCATGATCGGTCCTCACCGGGCGCGTCCCGCTGCGGGAAGATACAGGTGAACCGCCCCCTTCACAAACATAAACGTCTCTGTCTATACTTCCGGCGCCGAACGGGCCGGACACGGAGGATTGGCGCGTGAGGATGGAGAGGAAAACGCGTGTCGACGCTGACCCCTGAACGTCGCCCCGCGACGCCCGAGCCCCCTTCCGAGCCGCCGCGGCGGCCCTCGGAGCCCAGGCGGTTGCGCGGTCGGGGCCGGGGTCCGCGGTGGCTCGCGCTCGGGGCGCTGCTGGCCGTCGCCGTCATCGTGATCGTGCTCGTCACGCGCAGCGACAACGACACCTACCGCCTGGACTTCACGAACGCCGGGCAACTGGTCACCGGCGACCTGGTCCGGATCGGTGGAACGCCGGCGGGCACGGTCAGCTCGATCCACCTCACCGACAACGGGCAGGCGCAGGTCTCGATCTCGCTGAATCGGTCGTTCGGTCCGCTGCGCCGTGGGACGACCGCGACCATCCGCAACCCGGGCCTCACCGATGTGGCGGCGCGCTACATCGACATCAGCCCCGCACCGTCGTTTCGCGCCGCGCTGCCGTCCGATGCGGTCATCCCGACGTCGCAGACGAGCGGGATCGTCGACATCGACGAGCTGTTCAACGCGCTCAACGCCCGCACGCGCGCCGGGCTGCGAGGCCTGATCCGCGGGTTCGGTGAGTGGTACCAGGGCCGCAGCCGTCAGGCCAACGCGACCGCGCAGCTGTTCCCGGCGGCCCTCACCTCCTACACCCGGCTGCTGCGTCAATTCGACACCTCGACCCCGTCGCTGGAGCGCTTCATCCAGCAGACCGACGTCGCGCTGGGCGCGATCGACCGCCATGCGCCCGCACTCACCGATCTGGTCGGGTCGGCGCGCACGACCGTCGACGCGCTCGCGTCCGACAACCGCTCGCTGTCGCAGGGTCTGGCGGACCTGCCGGTTGCGCTGCGACACGGGACGGCCGCGCTGCACAGCCTGCGCACCCAGGCGCTGCCCGGACTCACCCGGCTGTTCGATCAGACCGCACCCGCGATCGCGCCATTGCACCGTCTGCTGCCCAAGCTCAACCCGGTCCTGCAGGAGTCGGTGCCGGTCTTCACCGACCTCCGCACCCTGCTCACCAAGCCCGGAGCCAACAACGACCTCGGCGACGCGCTGGTCGACCTGCCGACGCTCGCCCACCAGGTCAAGGGCGACTTCCCCAGGGCGATCACCGCGCTGCACAAGGGCACGCCGATCTTCCGCTTTGCCCGTCCCTACTTCCCGGATCTCGTCGCGTGGCTGGTCAACTGGGATGGGATCTTCGCTCCCTACGACGCCAACGGGCATTACGCCCGCACCCTGCCGGTGTTCGGCGCCTACCAGCTCACCGGCAACACCCTGAGCCCGACCCCACCCGCAGAACGAGGGCTGAGCGGGCTGACCACCGGCTACACCGATCGCTGCCCCGGCTCGGCGGTGGCGACCGGCGACGGCTCCTCGCCGTACGTCGATTCGGGGACCCAGGCCAACGCCCATTGCAACGCCGCGCAATCGGCGGCCGGGGCGGGCGGATGACCGCGCGACGGGCGATCGGGGCGGTCGGCGTGATCTTGATCGCGATCGCGGTGATCCTCGGCGTGTCGCGGTTCGTGAACCGCAACACGGCGAGCGGCTACCTCGTGCGCGCCGTCTTTGAGAACTCCTCCTTCGTGACGCCGGGAGAGCAGGTGAAGGTCGCCGGAGTGACCGTCGGGACCATCCACGCGGTACAGCTGACCCAGCGCAACCAGGCCGCCGTCGTGCTCTCCATCACCAACCACCGGTTCATCCCGTTTCGCGCGGACGCACATTGCCAGATCGGCCTGGAGTCGCTGCTCGGCGAGCAGTTCGTGCAATGCGTCCCCACCCACGCACGGTCCACCGGCGGCGCCCCGGCGCCGCTCGCGCTCATCCACTCCGGCGCGGGAAAGGGCGAGCACCTGCTGCCGGTGTCGGGAACGACCACGCCGGTGGGGTTCGATCTGCTCCTCGACATGAACCGGCTGCCGCTGCTGGAGCGGTTGCGGCTGCTCGTCTCCGGACTCGGGGTCGGTCTCGATGCCAACGGCCACGCGCTCAACACGGCGCTGAAACGCTCGGATCCCGCCCTGCAGCGGACCGATCGCGTGATCGGAGTGCTCGCCGCCCAGGATCGCGTGATCGCGCATCTCACCGACGAGTCCTCCCAGATCCTGGCACCGCTCTCCGCCCAGCGCGCCCACCTCGGAGGCTTCCTGAACCACGCCGGCCAGGTCGCGGCGACCTCGGCATCCGAGACCCGCGCGATCGAGGCCAACCTCGCCGACCTGCCGGCGTTCCTGCGACAGCTGCGACCCGCGGCGCGCCGCCTGAACCGCCTTGCGTTGCAGGGCGCGCCGGCACTCGCGCAGCTCAACTCGCACGCGACCGAGATCGACACCGCGGTCACCAAGCTCGGCCCGCTCGCCAAGCAGGCGACCCCGGCGCTGGTGTCCCTCGGGATCGTCGCCAACCGCGCCCGCACCGTGTTCCCGCAGTCGCACGCCGCCGCCAAAGACCTGCTCGCGCTCGCCACCCCGCTGGTGCCCGTCGCTCGTGACATTGCCGCAACCGCGTCGAGCTTCGACAAGGGCGGCGGCATCGAGGACGTGATGCGGTTCATCTATTACTACACCGGCGCGGTCAACGGCGAGAACTCGCTGGGCCACTACGTGCGCACGCTGCTGCAGATCGGCTCGTGCTCGCCACGGACCCCCTCGCCGGTGCCGGGATGCCAGTCGACGTTCAACGCATTGTCAGCCGGCGGCTCCTCGAACGCCCTGCCCAGCACACCGGGGCAGACGCTCAACGCCACCGGCGTCAACTCGGTCGTCTCCGCGGCGCTGCGCTCGGTCGGCTCTGACCGCGCCCTCACCGCCGTCCGCCCACTTGAGAACTACCTGTTCGGTCGATGAAGCCACGCCGCTCGGACAATCCGTTCACCAACCGCGTGCTGATCGGCGCGATGGTCGTGCTGGTGCTGATCGTCGCCGTCGTGCTCGCCTACAACGCCAACAACGGGCTGCCGTTCGTCCCGAGCTACGACATCAATGTGCGCGTCCCGAACGCCGCCGGGCTGATCAAGGGCGACGGGGTCACGATCGGTGGCGACCGAGTCGGCTACGTCAGCGCCATCACCGCCACCCGGACCCGCGCCGGCCGGGACATCGCGGTCCTGCATCTCACGCTGCAGCGGTCGATCGCGCCGCTGCCGGCCGACTCGACGGATCTGGTGAGGCCCGTCTCGCCGCTCGGCCTCAAGTACCTGCAGATCACTCGCGGCCGAGGGTCCAGGATGCTGCCGGCGCACGGATCGCTCCCGCTCTCGGCGACGCGCAAGCCGGTCGAGATCGACGACCTGTTCGACATCTTCAACGCCCGCACCCGTCACGCTGAGCAGACCTCGCTGTTCAACGTCGGTGGTGGCTTCGCCGGGCGTGGTGCCGAGCTCAACGCCACGCTGGCCGGCCTGAACCCGCTCGTCCACCATGTCCTGCCGGTGATGTCGAGGCTGCTGGCGCCTTCCACGCAGCTGCGCGCCCTCTTCCCGAGCCTGGAGCAGGCGGCGCATGAGGTGGTGCCGGTCGCCGAGCAGCAGGCCCACCTGTTCACCGCGTTGGACGAGACATTCACCCCGCTGTCCTCCCAGTCGGCGGCGCTGCGGGCCGCCATCGCAGGAGGACCGCCCGCGCTGCGCACGGCCACGCGCCAGCTGCCCGCCCAGGCCCGCATCGAGAACGACACCGCGACCTTCTTCAAGCGTTACCGCTCGACCTTCGCCGCCCTCGGCACCGCGTCGCACAGCCTTGGCCCGGCAGCGCAGGCCGGGGTCAACGGTCTGCCGAGCGCGCCCGCGTTCAACGCGCGGCTCGACACGACGGTCGGCGCTCTCGGCCGCTTCGCAGCGGATCCGCGAACGCTGCCCGGACTCGAGATCCTCGCCCAGACCGCGCGCCTGCTGAAGCCGACGATCGCCTACATCGAACCGGCACAGACGCAGTGCAACTACCTGACGCTGTTCTTCTCAAACCTGGAGAACTCGCTGTCGGAGTCCGATTCGGTCGGCTCGATGCTCGGGGTCCTGGCCGTCACCCTGCCGCAGGTGGCGGGCAGTGAGGCCGGCCCGGCGGCGACGCCCGCCAACGGCCCGTCGGCGAAGACGCTGATCAAGACCGAGCATCTCAACGACATCACGGCGAGCCTGGTCCAGGACAGCTACCTGCACAGCGATCCCTACCCGCTGACCGCCGCGCCCGGCCAGGGCGATGAGTGCGAGGCGGGCAATGAGATCTACGCCAAGGGCAAGCTCACGATCGGCCGGACCGCCGTCTCTCAGAAGACGACGCTGAAGACCAAGCGGGTGCTCGGATGAGGTGGGCGGAGCGCGGGCTGCGGCCGGTGTGGGTGAGCGCGATCGGAGCGGTCGTGCTGATCGTCATCGCCTACTTCGTGTTCACCAAGGCGCTGCCCGGCCAGTCGCACTTCACGGTCAACGCCGTGATGCGCGACTCCAATCTGCTTGCGCCGGGCTCGCCGGTGCGCGTCGACGGTCTCGACGTCGGCAAGGTGCAATCCACCGGGCGCTGGCGTCACACCGGTCTGGCGGAGGTGACGATGCAGCTCGACTCCGATCAGCCGGTGCTCCACACCGACGCGACGCTCAAGGTCCGCCCCCGGCTGTTCCTGGAGGGCAACTTCTACGTCGACCTGTCGCCCGGAACTCCGGCTGCCCCCAAGCTCGGCGACAACGGCGTGATCCCGCTCTCGCACACCGCCGACCCGGTTCAGTTCGACCAGTTGCTCGACACTCTCCCGGCGTCGATGCGGTCACAGCTGCAGTCCGCACTGTCGGGGGTGGGGCACGCTCTCGACGGGACTCCGAACGCCGCCGAGGACCGCACCGCCGACCCCCGGGTGCGCGGGCTCTCCGGCGCGCAGGGGATCAATCGCGCCTTCAAGACGGCGCCCGCGGCGCTCACCGGTTCGGCCGTGGTGGCGCAGTCGCTGACCGCCAACCGCTCGCTGGCCAAGGTGATCGACGGGCTGGGTCGTGCCACCCAGGGCCTGGCACGCGCGGACGGCAGCCTCGGCCGATTCGTCACGAGCTTCGACCGGACGCTCCAGACGACCGCCGCGGGCCAGCGATCGCTGCGCCAGACGGTCGCCCTGCTGGGACCGACCGCCAGCGCAGCCGAGCGCACGTTCACCTCGCTGCAGGCGGCCCTCCCGGCGAGCGAGCGATTCGCCGACGAGCTCGCGGTGGGGATGACTGCGGTGCCGGCGACCGTGACCGCCGCGATGCCGTGGCTGCGCCAGGCCGAGCCGCTGCTCGCCCACTCCGAGCTGGGCGGACTGCTCTCCGAGCTATCGCCCGCGTCGGGCTCGCTCGCCCAACTCACGCACGACACCACGCAGTTCCTGCCCCAGATCGACCTGTTCGACCGGTGCATGAACAAGGTTTTCATCCCGACCGGCTACCTGAAGCTCAAGGACGGCTCCAACTCGACCGGGTTGCCGAACTACCAGGAGTTCTTCTCGGCGATGGTCGCGCAGGCCGCCGAGGGGCAGGCCAGCGACGGCAACGGCAACCTGCTCACTGTCGGCGCGACCGGCGGCTCTCACGAGGTGGAGTCCGGTCAGACGAACTTCTATGGCTCGACCGACGTCGGCTTCGGGACGCTCGCCGCATCGCCGGGAGCAACTCATCCGCGCTACCCCAACAAGGTCCCGCCACTGCAGCGGGCGGTCGCCTGCTACACGCAGTCGGTCCCCGACGTCAACGGGCCGGCCTCGGTCGGCCCCGCCGACGGGTCGCACCCCAACGCCAAGCCCCCGGCGCTCCCGATCGACCCGACGCGGAAGTAGTCGTGGCCTCCCGTCTGACACCGATTCTGAGACGCGCGCGTCGCGAGGCGCGGTCGGCGGTGATGCTGCTGGCGACCGCGGTCGTCGGACTGACGATCGCGGGCTACCTGCTCGCCCAGGAGCGGATTCAGTGGCCGAGCTGGCTGCCGGTGCTCGGCCAGCACTACTACGTGCTCAATGCGCCGGTCTCCGCCGTCGACGGGATCCTGCCGGGGCAGGGGCAGGCGGTGACGATCGCGGGCGTCGACGTCGGCGAGATCTCGGGCGTGCACCTGGGCGCCAACGAGCCGGTGGTGACCATGCGCCTGGACGGGCGGTATGGGTCGCGGATCTACTCGAACGCGACCGTCCTGCTGCGGCCCAAGACCGGGCTGGAGGACATGGTCGCCGAGCTGGACCCCGGCAGCGCGCGCGGCGGCCACCACCTGCACAGCGGCGCGACCCTCAGCGCCGCCAACACGCTGGCGACCGTCGGCTTTGACCAGACGCTGGCCGAGCTCGATACCGATACCCGGACAGAGCTGATGGATCTCGTCTCGGGAGCGGGCCAGGCGCTGTCGGGCAAAGGCGGCGCGGAACTCGGCGGGACGCTGCGTGACTTCGACCCCCTGTCCCAGGACACGAAGCGGGCGAGCGCGCTGCTGCGCCTGCGCGGGACCGAGCTCGCACGGCTCACCGCCAACCTGGCCAGGATCTCGACCGAGCTCGGCTCCAACGAGGGTGCGATCACGCGCTTCGTCCGCGGCAACGCAGGCGTGTGGAGCGCGTTCGCCGCCGAGGATCGCAACCTCAGCCGCACGATCGCACTCCTGCCCGGGACGCTGCAGACATCCGACACGGCGTTCACTCACCTGAGCGTGCTGTCGTCCGAGCTTCACACCACGGTGACGCGGCTTGAGCCCGCCGCCAGGGCACTCGGTCCGAGCCTGGCCGCCCTGCGTCCGTTCCTGAAGCGCACGACGCCGGTGCTGTCCGACGAATTGCGGCCGTTCTCGGTCGCGGCCCAGCCGACGGCGAAGCTGCTCGCCCCCGCCGCCGAGCGGCTGGCGCGCGCGACGCCTGGGCTGACCACGCTGGCCCACGAGCTCAACGCGATCGTCAACGAGCTCGCATACCAGCCGGGCCATGGCCAGCAGGGCTACCTGTTCTATCTACCGTGGGCCAGCCACGATACGAATTCGGCGCTGTCGAGCCAGGACGGAGGACGTCCGCTGCGCCAGTCGCTGCTGCTCTACAACTGCGGAACTCTGCAGCTGATGCAGAACTACCTGACCGGCGTCACCCAGAACCCGACGCTGCTCACGATCCTGCGGCTGCTCGATCTCCCCAACTACTCCGCGGACTGTCGTGGAGGCCTGCCCAGGAAATGATCCGGACCGCCCCCAAGAAGAGTCAGATCGCGCTGATCGCGGTGTTCACGGCGGCGTGCGTGTTCCTGCTGCTCTACCTGTGGATCCAGTTCGGCGGCTCGACGCCCCTGGCGGCGCAGGGCTACCGAATCAAGGTCGCGTTCGCCCAGGCCAACGAGCTCGCCACGGGCGCCGACGTGCGCGTGGCCGGTGTCAACGTCGGCAAGGTGATCTCGCTCTCGGCCGATCTGCAGGACAACCGGACGCTCGCCACCCTCCAGATCGAGCCGCGATACGTGCCGATCCCGCGCGACGCCCGCGCGACCCTCCGGATCAAGACATTGCTGGGGGAGACCTACGTGCAGCTCGGATGGTCGACCCGCGCCGGAGGGACTCTCCCCGACGGCGGCCGTCTGCCGGATGGCCGCGTGGCCTCCACGGTCGCCGTCGACCAGATCCTCTCGACCTTCGATCCCAAGACCCGACGTGCGTTCCGGACCTGGATGCAGTCCCAGGCGGGCGCGGTCGCGGGGCGCGGCGGGGACATCAACGACACCCTGGCGGCGCTGCCGGGGTTCGTCGGCTCGGGCACGCGGCTGACCGCAGCTCTCGAGCGCCAATCCTCCGCGCTCGGCGGGCTGATCGCGCATACCGGCACGTTCTTCAGGGCGGTGAGCGCTCGTCGCGGCGAGCTCTCGGGATTTATCAGCGGCGCCAACTCGCTGTTTGAGACGACCGCGCAGCGCAACCGCGCTCTGGCGGCGCTGTTCGAGGCGTTACCCGCTTTCGAGCGCGAGAGCCGGGTCGCCCTGCCGGCCCTCACCCGGTTCGGCGAACGGGTCGATCCGGTGGTGCGTGCGCTTGGACCGCTCGCGCCCGAGCTCACTCGCGCGTTCACCGAGACGGGGCGCCTGGCGCCCAGCCTGCGGGCGGTGTTCGAGCGGCTGCCGTCGATCGAGCGCGCCTCGCGGCGCGGGCTGCCCGCAGCCGACACCGTGCTCAAGGCGATCCCACCGCTTGAGCAGGCGTTCATGCCCTTCCTGGAGAACGGCGACCCGATCGTGCGCTACGTCAGCCTGTTCAAGCCCGAGGTCACCGGCTTCTTCGCCAACGTGGCGGCCGCCACCGAGGGGTACGGCACGGCCGCACCACGCGCCGTAGGGCAGATCCTGCACTACCTGCGCGCCTCCCAGACCCTCGCCCCCACGGGGCTGGCGCTGGGCGCGGGCGCGCTCGGGAGCACGCGCAACGACGCCTACCGCGCTCCGGGCGCCTACGACGAACTGGCCAAGGGCCTCACGGTCCTCGACAGCGCGAGCTGCGCAGGCGCCAACCCCAGTTCGCCGAGCACGGGCGATAGCACGCTGGACGCACTTGTGCAGCAATACGTGTTCCGCTCTGCGAGCGCCTCCGTGGCCGCGCCCACCTGCCGGCAGAGCGCGCTGATCCCGGGCTTCAGCACGCAGTTCCCGCATCTGACGGCGGATCCGGCGCCGGGTCGCTGAGTGGTCGACGGGATGCGCACCGACCGCCGTACCACCCATCTGGGGGGCCTGTGCGGCCGTACCCGAGGATTTCGACACACTCGTGGCTATGGTGCAGATCGATGCCCGGAGCGGGTGGCCCGGTCCACGGTTCGTCTGCCCTGAGTCGAGCAATCTGGTCCGATCGATGTCCTCCACCTCTCCCAACGCGCGACGCCAGCCGCACCAGCTGCGCCCGGGCCGTCACGGCCTGTCGCGCGAAGCGGTGGCGGACCATCAGCGCGGCCGGATGCTCGACGCCGTCAGCGAGGTGGTCAGCGAGAAGGGCTACGTCGCGATGACGGTGGAGGACGTGATCGCCGCCGCCGGCGTCTCGCGCCGCACCTTCTACGACCATTTCAAGGGCAAGGAGCCCGCCTACCTGGAAGCGTTCGAGGTGGCCGGCACCGAGCTGATCAGGCGGGTGGGCGAGGCCTACGGCGAAAGCCGCTCGCTCGCCGGCGGGCTCGTCGCGTGCCTTCGGGCGTTCCTGGAGTTCAGCGCGGAGGAGCCTCGCTACGCAGAGCTGTGCCTGGTCGAGGTGCTTGCCGCCGGGCCTGCCGCGATCGAGCGCCGTGATGCAGTGCTGCGCACGCTCGCCGGGGTGCTTCACGAGGGCGCGCAGAGCGATCCCCGCAGTGCCCCGACGCCGCCGATCACCGCCGAATGGGTCATCGGAGGCGTCTACGAGGTCGTATACGGGCGCCTGATCAATGGCGGCGCGCGGGAGCTGCCGGAGCTGCTTCCCGACCTTGCCTACTCGATCATGCTGGCCTATCTGGGCGCCGACGTCGCTCTCGAGCTCACGCACCGGTTCACGGGCCTGTGGCCCACCGGGCTCGAGGCCTGATCTCCCAAGAAACGGTGTGATGCGGGGCCGATTGGCGTCCGCGGTCGGTGTGCGCGCTCACACGTGAACGTCCGGAAAAATCGCCCTTGACTTTTAGACACAAGCGTGTTTCAGTCTGCCCGCGGCCGGATAGAAACACGGTCGTCCAGCTTCGCTCAGAGGCCGCCCCACGCGGCCGCGTCCGATAGGAGAGAGGATGAGGAGAGTGCCCAAGTGGCTGGTGGCTGCGGGTGCCGCTGCCGCGATGTGCGGGATCAGCGCGACGTCTGCCATGGCATCGACCACGACCGACCCGGGGCAGCCCCCGTGGAGCACGTTTTCGGACTGCCCGACCGCCGCCCCGAACCTGACGCTCTGCGTCTACTCCCAGACGACGACGGGCTCCTTCACGATCGGCAACTCGACCGTGGATGTCGGCAGCACGCCGATCGTCTTCCAGGGCGGGATCGCCACCAGCAAGAAGGGCAAGGCCAGCTTCGTTCCGGCCGCGGACGGCAACACGCTCTCGCAGGTGCCGCTCAACGTCCCCGGCGGGCTGTTGGGTCTGACCCCGCCGAACCTGTTCCCCCAGCCTCTGCAGGGAATCCTCGAAGCCGCGATCGCCTCCTTCAATGGCGTGACCGCCACCGCGGAGCTCGTCGGCGCGCCGAAGTTCAACTACGGGGCGTTCCTCACCGGGAAGGGCCCGACGGTTGTCCTGCCGGTGCAGATCCAGCTCAGCAACCCGTTCCTCGGGAACAACTGCTTCATTGGATCCGCCTCCACGCCGGTGACGCTGAAGCTGACGACCGGCAAGACCAAGCCGCCCGTCGGCGTCGCGCCGATCCACGGAACGCATGGGACGCTCAGCTTCTTCGACAGCGGGGCTGTCGTCGTGGCGACCGGTGATTCGATCGTCGACAACGCGTTCGCCGTCCCCACCGCGAGCGGCTGCGGCGGGATCTTCTCCGGGCTGATCGACCCCGTGGTCAATGCGAAGGAAGGGCTTCCGGCCGCGGCCGGCACCAACTCGGCGATCCTCGGCGGCAACTCCGATCTCGCGTCGGCGTCCGAGGTCATCGCCAACGGCTACTAGGTCCACCAACGGACGGCTCACGGACCTTCGGCACCCGCCGGAGGCTCCGGGCCGAGCAGGGAAAACGAGCCGGCCATGAGGGCCGGTCCACGAAAAGGAGAGAAACAGCATGAAGGTGAAAGCACTCGCAGTCACTGTCGCGGCGTCTGCAGCGGCGATGGGCACCATCGGCGCCGCGTCCTCGATGGCCGCCACGCTCTACACGAGCAAGACGCACACGACCGCAGTAGCGGTCGGAACGACCGCGGTCGGCAAGTCCGGTGTGGTGTCGCTGTTCAGCGGCAAGACGAAGGTGAACTCCTGCAAGAGCTCGTCGCTCAACCTGAAGGTGACGACGAACTCGGGCGGCACGGTCGCCGCGCAGATCACCGGCGGCACGTTCACGGGCTGCAGCCTGGCGACGACCGTGTCCGGGACGCCGTGGAGCCCCGGACTGGTCGTCAGCGGCTCGGGCGTCATCACGGGTACCAAGACCGTCTTCAGCCATACCTCGGTCAGCGGCGTGAGCGTTCAGTTCGCCGGCGGGACGTACACCGGCAACCTGACGACGAACATCACCGCGTCGGAGCCGACGGGCGCGGGCGCACCCCTGTCGCTCGTGCTGAAGAGGTCGGGCACGCTGACCGGCCCGCTCACCAATGACGGCGTCGTGACGGCCACCTACAAGCTCACCGGCGCGGCGGCGAAGTACTCGCTGGGCAACTAGAGGAGGCGCATTCCGGGCAGCGCACCGCAGCCCGAATGCGTCGCAGTGACGACGGGGGGCCGCCAACGGGCGGCCCCTCGGTCGTTTCGGTGGATCACGGATCGGAGACTCGCGCGTGGAAAGCTCCACCGAAGCGCTTGCGTGTGAGAGCCGTCTGTGTGTATATTGCCCGCGCGGAGTGACGACCAACGTCGCTGCGCCGGCACAGGGATGTGCCGCCACGATTTGAGGAGGAAGGGATGGAGAGAGAGGTCCGTGCCCCGTCGACGCCGGCGCGCCGACGCCTGACGGTGGCGCTCATGACGCTGATGGCGGGCCTCGCGGTCCTTCCGGCCGTGGCGCGGGCCGACGCGCTCCCGGACGGACGTGCCTACGAGCTCGTGACTCCGGGCCTCAATGGCGCGCGGATCCAGCCCGGCAGTCAGTTCTTCACGCAGGCCACCTCGTCCGGGGACGGCCTTGCGTTCGTCGCCACCGACGCGCTGGACAGCGGTTCCTCCTCCGGCGTCTACAACGCCATGGTCGCCGGGCGCGGAACGAGCGGCTGGAGCGTCACCCCGGAGGCGATTCCCTTCAGCGCTCCGGAGGCCGGGTACCTGCAGACCGAGGTCGTGGCGATGTCCGGCGATCTGTCTCAGACGCTCGTCCTCACCGATCAGCCGCTGACCGCCGGCGCTCCGGCCGGCTTCAACCTGTTCCTGGGCGACAACGCGACTGGGACGTACACCGCGCTGACCGACGCCTCGTCGGACTCGGGCTCGAGCAACCTCTCCGACATCGGCGCGTCCGCGGACTTCAGCCACATCTTCTTCAACCCCGACATCCGCCAGCTGTCAAAAAAGCAGGACCCGGTCGACTATCGCAACGGCTCCAACCTCTACCAGTGGACGGCGGGTCAGTTGAGTGTCGTGAACATCCTGCCCAACGGCAAGCCCGCGTTGAGGCCTGCGACACTGGTGACCGGTTCGCCGAACAACCTCTCGGCGATCTCGGCGAACGGCGACGCGGTCCTCTTCCAGAATCAGGGCGGTACGTTCGATCCTCTCTACGTCCGGCTGAACGGGAGTTCGACCGTCCAGGTCGATGCGGCGCAGGGCGCGCCGGCCGACCCCAGCCAGCAGAACTCGACGGCGGTCGGGATCACGCCGGACGGCGGCCAGGTCCTGTTCACGAGCCACTCCCAGCTGACGGCGAACGCCAACACCGGAAGCTCCGATGCAGGCAACGACCTCTACGACTACAACGTCGCGAGTGGAGTTCTGACCGACCTGACCCCGGACGACAATGCGGCCGACTCGGCGACGGGCGGGGACGTCCAGGCGGTCGTCGGCGCGGCCGCCGATGGCTCATACGTGTACTTCGTCGCGACGGGCAACCTGGCCGCCGGAGCGACCTCGGGCCAGGACAACCTGTACGTCGAGCACGGTGGGACGACGACTTTCATCTCGTCTGCGGGTCGGGTTGAAGGACTCCGCGGCCTACACGACGGCGGACGGCCAGAGCATCGCGTTCGAGTCGACGGATTCGCTCACCGGCTACGACAACACCGATCAGGCGACCGGCACCCCGGACACGGAGGTGTTCGTACTACGACGCGACGAGCGGGACGCTCGCCTGCGCGTCGTGTCGCGCGGACGGCGTGGCGCCGACCGGCTCCTCGACGATCCCGGAGGCGGCTCCGCCAACGGAGTCAACAGCCCGGCACGCGTGCTCAGTGACGACGGCACCCGGGTGTTCTTCGACTCGACCGACCAGGTCGTGCCGGGGGCCACGGACGGCCTGCAGAACGTCTACGAGTACGAGAACGGGACGACCTCGCTGATCTCGCCCGGCGACGGCTCATCTCCGGCCACGCTGGTGGACGCCAGCAGCTCCGGCGACGACGTCTTCTTCGACAGCTACGACGACGTCGTCCCGCCGCTGGACTCGAGCCTCGAGTCGGCCATCTGGGACGCGCGAGTCGGCGGCGGCTTCCCGATCACCTCGACCACCGAGGGTGTCTGCACCGCGACCCCGCAGTGCCGCGCCACCGGGACATCGGGCGCGGGAACGCCGCCGATCGCGACCGATTCCTCCACCGGGCAGATCAGCAGCCACGGCGGTCATGCGGTGTTCGCGGTGACGTCGCACACGCTGCGCGGATCGACACTGACGCTTCGCGTCCGGCTGCGGGCCTCGGGACGTCTGACGGCGTCCGGCCGTGGCGTGCGGGGCGCCCGGCGCCGGGTCCGTCACAGCGAGACGGTCACGTTGTCGCTGCGGCTCACACCGGGGGCGCGAGCGACGCTCAGCCACCATCACCGGCTGCGACTCGCGATCCGGGTCCGCTTCCAGCGGACCAGTGGAGGGTCACGGACGATCACCGTGCATGTCACCGCGAAGAGGAAGGCGGGCCGCTGATGTCCACCACAGCTCGTCATCTGCGCTCGGCGGTCGGACGGACCGGCCTGGCGACGATCGCCACGCTGGCCGCTGCGTGGTCGGTGCAGGCCGCTCCCTCGCGGGCAGACGTGGCGCCGGCACCCGCGTGGACGCTGAGTGGTGCCAGCCAGCCGACGGATTTCGCCGCCGGGTCGACCTACGCCTCGGGCGGGGACAGCTACGTGATCACCGCGACGAACACCGGCGGAGCTGCCGCGTCGGCCCCGTCGAGCGGCGGCACCGCGATCACGATCACCGACACGCTGTCCGCGGGCGTCACGCCTGACGCGACGCACGCCACGGGGGTCGACAACGACGGCAACACGGTCACATGTACCTCGAGCGGGTCGACGGTGACCTGCACCGACAGGGAGGACGTCTCGCCGCTGTTGTCCGATCAGCAGGTCCAGATCACGATCCCGGTCGACGTGTCGAGTGGCGCGATCACGAACAGCGCCAACCAGGCGTCGGTCTCCGGCGGCGGCGCGCCGTCACAGAGCACGAACGTCACCACGACGATCTCCGCGTCGGCAGCGGCGTTCGGGATCGTGGGTGCGGGCACCCCGCAGGACGTATTCACCGCGCGCTCGCTCAACGCCGACGGCACGGTCGACACCCAGGCGGGATCGACGCCCAACCAGGTCCTCACCACCCTGGCGTTCAATTCCGTCCAGGCGTCAAACGGCAACATCGTGCCGGCGGGCGACCTGCGGGACACGACGCTCGCTTTGCCGCCGGGGCTCGTCGGGCAATCCGATGGCCGTCCCGACCTGCAGCCAGGCCGCGATGGACACGCCCGCCTCCGGATCGGACGGATCGTGTCCGACGGACACCCAGGTGGGGATCGCGGATGTCGAGGTGGTTGGGCCAACCGGCCCGGAGTTCGTCGAGGCTCCGATCTTCAACCTGGCCGCGCCTGCCGGCATGCCGGCCGAGTTCGGCTTCAGCGTGCTCACCTCGGTGATCCACATCGACTTCTCGCTGCAGCCCGACAGCGCCGCTCGTCGGTGGCTACACGCTTGCCGCGACGATCAGCGGGACCAACGCGGGCGCGCCCGTACTGTCGGCGACCATCCTCGTCTGGGGCAACCCGGCGAGCGCAACCCACGACGATGCGCGGTTCCAGCAGGGCGCCTCCGGCGCCGGCCCGGGCACGAACCCCAGCGACCCGTCCTCCAGTCAGCCGATCGCCAGCACGCTGACGCCCGCGTCGCTGCTCTCCAACCCGACCTCGTGCGGGGCAACCGATCCGACGTCCATCAGCGTCGACGACTGGCAGGATCCGACATCGCAGTTGGGCGATTCGTTCGCCTCCCCCGACGTCACCGGTTGCGCGGCTGAGGCGTTCACGCCCTCGGTGGCCGCCCAGCCGACCTCGGCGGTCGCAAGCTCGCCGGCGGGGCTGAACGTCGACATCAGCGTGCCTCAGAACTCCAGCCCGACCGCCGTCCCCGAGTCCAACCTCAAGGACGTCACGGTGACGCTTCCGGCAGGAGTCGCGGTGTCGCCCTCCGGGGCCAACGGCCTCCAGGCGTGCAGCGAGTCCCAGATCGGTCTGGGCACCAACAACGCCCCCGCCTGCCCGGCTGCGTCGGCGCTCGGCACGGTCGAGATCGACACGCCGCTACTCGCGGTTCCGCTTGCGGGCTCGGTCTATCTCGCCCAGCAGACCGCCAACCCATTCGGTTCGCTGCTGGCGATCTACGTCACCGCGAGTGCCGACGGGGTACAGCTCAAGCTCGCCGGCCGGGTGAACGCCGATCCGTCGACCGGTCAGCTCACGACGACGTTCGACAACAACCCGCAGCTGCCGTTCAGCGAGCTGAAGCTCGACTTCTTCGGCGGGCCGAACGCGCCGCTGTCGATGCCGAGTGCGTGCGGGACGTATACGAGCACGACGGCGCTCAGCTCCTGGTCGGACCCGACCTCGCTGACGCTCGGCTCCAGCTCGTTCACCATCAACTCCGGCTGCATGTCCGGCTTCGCGCCGACGTTCAGCGCCGGGACGACCCGGGCGAAGGCGGGCGGGTTCTCCCCGTTCGTGCTCTCGTTCTCCCGGGCGGACACCGACCAGTACCTCCGTGGCCTGCGGGTCACGCTGCCCGAGGGGATGCTCGCCAGGATCACGGGCGTCAAGGAGTGCACGGCGGCTGAGCTGGCCTCGATCTCGACCCAGCCCGGGACGGGTGTGGCGCAGGAGGCCAACCCGAGCTGCCCGGCCGGTTCACAGGTCGGAACCGCCTCCATAGCGGCCGGCCCGGGTACGGATCCCTACCACCTGACCGGCCAGGTGTATCTCACCGGGCCCTACAACGGGGGATCGTTCGGGCTCGCGGTCGTCGTCCCGGCGGTCGCCGGGCCGCTCGATCTCGGCACCGTGGTCGTGCGCCAAGCGCTCGACATCAATCCGCGAACCGCTCGGGTGTCGGTCACCAGCGATCCGTTCCCGACGATTCTCGACGGCATCCCGCTGCAGTTGCGCGACGTGTCGGTCGACCTCAACCGCCACCACTTCACCGTCGACCCGACGAGTTGCGGCTCGATGGCGGTGACCGGATCGCTCGCCTCCAGTGCGGGCAGTAACGAGGCGGTGAGCTCGCGGTTCCACGTCACCGGGTGTGGGTCGCTGAAGTTCAACCCGACCCTTCACATGAGCCTCACCGGCCACCATCAGACCGCGGTCGGCACGCACCCGACGCTGACCGCCGACCTGACCCAGGCGGCCGGGCAGGCCAACGTGCGCTCACAGAAGGTGACGTTGCCGCTCTCGCTGGCGCTTGACCCCAACAACTCCTCGCACGTCTGCTCGGTCCAGGACGCGGCCAAGATCGCCTGTCCGAAGCGCACCCTGGTCGGCAAGGCGACCGCGCTGACGCGGATCCTGCCCACGCCGCTGAAGGGCAACGTCTACCTCGTTCAGGGCGAGCACAAGAACAAGCAGGGTCAGATCCTGCGAACCCTCCCGACGCTGCTCATCCCGCTGCGGGGCGACCACGTCGCGATCAACCTGACCGCGCAGACCTCCGTGGACTCGACCGAGCATCTCGTCACCACGTTCCCCACGGTTCCGGATGCGGCGATCCGCTCATTCAAACTGACGATCACCGGCGGCAAGCGCGGGATCCTCGTGGTCACCGGCAGCAAGAGCCTGTGCGCCAGAGCCCAGGTCGGTGATGTGGTCGCGATCGGGCACAACGGCAAGCAGCGCTCCAACGCGGTGGCGATGACGACCAGCGCTTGTGGAGGGCACTCGAAGAAGGGGTAGCGAGCGGAGCGTCGGGTGTTGTGCGTGGCGTTCGCGATGTGGCATGCCGTGACGCCGGCCGTCAAGCAGCGCCCGCAGTTCCTCGGCTTCCGTGCGAGGTGGGTGGCGCTGCTGTGACTGCCGTCGCCCCGTCATGCCATTGGCAGTGAGGTCGGGCCCACTCCGTGTGCACGACCTCGCACCAAAAGGGGACTCTGGGGCGGCGCTTTTCGCCCACTCGCGACGGCCTCCGGGTCGGGTTGGGTGATCTTCTCCGTGAGGCGCACCACGTCACCCGCCCGGTCTCCGCGCGCGCGGTGAGTGTGCGAAAGCACTCGGCCGCGGGATCAGCGGGGCATCTAACGCAACCAGGAGTTGCGTTAGATGCCCAGCACCGCCGATCGGATGCCAGGCCCCAGCCCAAGTGCGGGGCGCACTTGCGCTACCACCCACGCCCCGAGTCCCGCACCATCCATCAACGGCGCGCCCGCGGGCGGCCGCCCCGGCCAGGCGCTACCGCGCCCGAGAATCGCGCGCAGCGCGCCCGGCGGCCCCGGTCGACTCCTCCCCGAACGCGATCAGCTCGGCGGCGGTGCCGGCGAGGATGGCGACCAGATGGCGCTCCAGGTCCGATTTGGTGTGGAACACCGCGTCACGGTCGGTCAGCATGTGGGCGGCGGTGCCGAGCTGGCGTCCGCGGGCCACGATCGAGAGCTTCTGGGCGCCGACCACCTGGCCGATCGACCGGGTCACCACCGCGTGACCGGTCTCGTGGACGGCGATCGTCTGCTGCTCGGGCGCGCTCAAGACGTGGCGCTTTGCCGGCCCGGCGATCACTCGGTCGATCGATTCCTCGAGCGTCTTCTGATCGATCGCGTCGCGGCCATCGCGGACGGGGGCTCGACGAGTTCACCTTCGGTCAGGGGGCGGGTGCTGCCCTACTAGGGCCCGAACGTGGCGCCCGACGCGCTGGAGGGTTCGCGCTCTCCACCGACGGTGGCGCGATGGGGGCCCGGGGCGACTCAGCTGTGGGCGGCGGCTGATCCGGAGGCGAACGTCTTGACGCCGGCCTCAGTGACCGTCCTCCATCACATCAATGCCGGAGTCCGTCCCGCGGACGGTCGCCAATCCCAATGGCGTCGAGCCCTCGGTGGCCCTGATCGAAGCGGCTGCGTTCAGGCACTGGACAATCCCGGCGACCAGGATCCGGGATCCACCGACCCGACGACCGTTCGACCTACAGCACGCGTGTCGTAGGGTTCCACGTCCGATGCGCACCGTCACCCTGCACGACACCCAGTCCGGGACGATCCGCCCGGTCGAGCCGGCACGCCCGGGGCGGGTGCGGATCTACACCTGCGGACCCACGGTGTACGGCCGGGTCCACGTCGGCAACGCCCGCCCCTTCGTCGTGTTCTCCTGGCTGGCGCGGTTCCTGCGCCATGAGGGCTACGAGGTGCAGTTCGTCTCCAACATCACCGACGTCAACGACAAGATCTACGCTGCGGCGTCGGCGGCCGGGATGGGCAGCGAGGAGCTCGCCGAGCAGATGACCGCGCACTACGTCGCCGACACCGATCGGCTGGGCCTGGGACGTCCTGACGCGGAGCCGCTTGCCTCCGGGAGCGTCGGTGCGATCATCGCGCTGATCGAGCGACTGGTCGAGACCGGCCACGCCTACGCAGCCGAGGGCGACGTGTACTTCTCGGTGCGCTCCGACGAACGCTACGGGGAGCTCTCCCACCGCCAGCTCGACCAGATGGACCAGGGGGAGGGCGGGGAGGGGCTGCACCTGAAGCGTGACCCGGCGGACTTCGCGCTGTGGAAGACTCAGAAGCCGGGCGAGGACACCAGCTGGGCATCGCCCTGGGGGCCCGGGCGTCCGGGCTGGCACATCGAGTGCTCAGCGATGGCCGAGGAGACGCTCGGGATCGATTTCGAGGTGCACGGCGGCGGATCTGATCTCGTGTTCCCGCATCACGAGAACGAGATCGCTCAGACGCGCGGCGCCACCGGGCGCCGTCTCGCCCGGCTGTGGATGCATTCGGGCATGATCCGGATGGACGCCGAGAAGATGTCGAAGTCGATCGGCAACACATTCGGCCTCGCCGACTCGCTGGAGCGCCACGGCCCGGCAACGCTGCTCATGTACTTCGCCCAGGGCCACTGGCGCCAGCCGATGGAGTACGACGACGATCGCCTCGCCGAGGCGGCGGTGTTCTGCGAGCGGATACGCGAGGCGGGGAGGCGCCTGGTCGACGGCGAGAGCCCGTCCTGGTCGTCATCGCTGCGCGAACGTTTCTTCGATGCGCTCGCGGCGGATTTCTCGACGCCACAGGCGCTTGCGGTGATCGCCGACTGGATCCGCCGGGCCAATGGCGAGCCCGCCGGAACGGTCGGGCGCGCGGACCTCGCCGAGATGCTCGACATCTTCGCTCTGCGCGGTCTGCTCGAGGCCGAGACGGTCGACGTACCCGCCGAGGCACAGGCGCTGCTGGCCGCACGAGAGCAGGCCCGGGCCGACCGCGACTGGGCTGAGGCCGACCGATTGCGCGACGAGCTGCGCACCCTCGGCTTCGAGGTCCGTGACGGTCCGTCGGGGCCTGAGCTGCGGCCCGTCTGACCCAATCGACGGCCGATCTCGGGGAGGACACCGCCTGTGCTGGGCGAATCCCTGCACCATCGGTGTTCCGCACGCCCGCATGCAACGGCGTGTGCATAACACCGCGTGCTCCCTTGACAGCCGGGCAGTGCTATGTCAATCTGCCGCCTGTAAATAAGGATCAACTCGAGCTTGAGGGCTTGGGTGTTCTGGAGGTCGGGCCGTCCAGCGCCCGGATTCTGGGGAATACGTATTTGGTGCGGCGCCAGGGGAGGTGACGCGTCACGACTTCATCCGAAGGTCGCTGCGTACGCAGCGGCGGGAAAGGTTCGTCCGTGGCTCGACTCTCGTCATATTCTCAGTCTCAACCTAAGGTTGAGGATGGCTATCTGATCGCACTGGCCAAACAGGGCCACCCGGAGGCCTACGACCAGATCGTCCGTCGTTACTACGGATTCGTCCGCCTGAAGGCATCGTCGTACTTCCTTGCAGGAGGCGACGCGGATGACCTGATCCAGGAAGGGCTCGTCGGTCTCTACAAGGCCGTGCGCGACTACCGCACCGACCGGGAGTCGAGCTTTCGCAACTTCGCGGAGCTGTGCATCACCCGGCAGATCATCACCGCGGTCAAGACGGCGACGCGGAACAAGCACACGCCGCTCAACCAGTACGTGTCGTTCTCCAGCTCACCGGCCGGGGGCACGGGCGACAACGAGCCGACGCTCGACGAGGTGCTTCCGGGGTCGACCGTGCACGACCCGGTCAACCAGGTGATCTCCTCCGAGGAGCTGCGCGCCCTCGTCGCATGCATCTCGACCGCGCTCTCCGAGCTCGAGTCACGGGTGCTCGGCCTCTACCTCGACGGGCACTCCTATGAGGAGGTCGGCCGCCGCCTGGGCTGCGACTGCAAGACGGTCGACAACGCGCTACAGCGGGTCAAGCGCAAGGTCGGCGCGCATCTGAACGAGCGCGCGATCGCGGCTTAGCGGGGCTCGGCGATCGGGCCGAGGTTCGGCGCCACCCCGTGCAGGTCGAACGCACGGAACTGGGAGAACGTGTGGTGCTCTGGCCCGTGGAAGTCCGAGGAGCCGGTCGTCAGCAGGCCGTGTTCGCCGCACTCCCCCACCAGGAAGCGGACCTGCTCCTCGCTGAAGGAGGGATAGAAGACCTCGACGCCGTCGATGCCGTAGCCGCGAAAGGTGTCGAGCGTGGCCCGGACGTCGTCGACCTCCGGGATGTCCCAGAACGGATGCGCCCAGACCGCGACGCCACCCGCACGGTGGATGAGCGCGACCGCTTCGTCGACGGACGGCGCCTCGCGGTCCACGAACGCGGCCTTGCCGTCGATCAGATACTCCACGAGGAACTTGGTCGGCTCGAGCAGGCCTTCGTCGCGTAGGCGGGCCTGGTTGGCTGGATGTGAGGTTGCCGCCTGCGCAAGGTGCGGGCGGCCGATCGTCTTGCCCTGCGCGGTGCGCGCCGCCAGCTGCTCGTCGTCGAGCTCGTAGCCGAGCTCGCGCAGCCGCGCTGCCATCTTCTCGGCCCGCCGCTCACGGTCGCCGCGGGAGTGCGCAAGTGCGGCGACCAGTTCCGGATGCTCGGGATCGATCAGGTAGCCGAGGATATGGAGATCCTGCTGGCCGTTGTGGCTGGTCGTGATCTCGGTCGCCTCGACAAGTCTGACGCCGGCCGCGCGCGCTGCCTCACGGGCCTCCGGCACACCGGCGCTCGTGTCGTGGTCGGAGAGCGCGAGCAGCTCCACTCCCGCCGCCGCGGCGGCGGCGACGACATCGGCGGGTGCGAGCGCCCCGTCGGAATGGACGGAGTGGCTCTGGAGGTCAAACGTCGGGGCAGTCATGGTCGGCGGAGGGTAGCGGCCCCGCCGGCCCGGCGCCGGTCCTGCCACGGCTAGGCGGACCCGGCCTCAGGCGACGGCGGGTCGGCCGGTTCGCTGCGGTTCTGACCCGGCGCCCGGTCGCAGCCGGCGCGCGGCGATCAACCCGCCGACGGCGACGATCCCGATCGTCACCGCGCCGAGTCCGAGGCCCGCGCGTGCGCCGAACGTGGCCATCGCCGCTCCGACGACCGGCCCGCCGATCGGCGTCGAGCCCTGGAAGGCGACGAACCACAAGGACATCACCCGGCCGCGCATCTCCGGATCGGCGGTGAGCTGCAGCGTCGAGTTCCCGGTGGCCATGAACGAGATGTTGGCCACGCCCACGAACGCGAGGGCGACGAGCTCGAGCGCGAGGCTCGGCGCGATCGTGGCGAAGGTCATGCCGACGGCGAACACGGATGCGGCGAGGACGAGCGGTCGCAGGCCGGTGCGCCCCCGTGCGGCGACGAACAGCCCGCCGAACACCGCGCCGACGCCCATCGACGCCGTCATGAAGCCGAACGCGGCGGCGCCGCCGTGCAGCCCGCTCTTGGCCATCACCGGAAGTGACACCTGGAACTCGTAGGTGAGACAACCGGCCAGCGCCATCATCGCCAGCGGGACGAGCAGGCCGGGCGTGGAGCGGACGTAGCGAAGACCCTCCCGCAGCTGTCCGCGGGCCCGGCGGGCGGGGGCGGTGGGCGAGATCGCGCCGGTGTCCATGCTGGTCAGCGAGTACACGACGGCGATGAAGCTGGCCGCGTTGATCAGGAAGCACTCGCCGGTGCCAACCGTCTCGATCAGCACGCCACCGATGGCGGGCCCGATCGCTCGGGCGACGTTGACCAGCACCGAGTTCAGGCTCACCGCATTGCGCAGGTGCTCGGGGCCGACGAGCTCCATCATGAACGACTGGCGCGCCGGGTTCTCGAACGCGTTGTTGACGCCGAGCACCGCCGCCAGCACGCCGATCTGCCATACGCGGACGGTGCCGGTGACCGTGAGCAGCCCGAGGATCAGAGCCTGGACGCCCATCGCGCTCTGCAGCGCGATCGTCAGCTTGCGCTTGTCGACGCGGTCGGCGACCACGCCGCCGTAAGGCCCCAGGATGAGCACCGGCAGCGTCTGCACCGCGACGATCACGCCGAGCACCGTCGCCGAACGGCTGAGCGAGTACACCAGCCACGACTGCGCCGTCATCTGCATCCAGGTGCCCGCCAGCGAGATCGCCTGCCCGGCGTAGTAGCGACGGTAGTTGGGGACTGACAGCGCCGCGAAGGTGGTGCGCCCGGCGCGTCGCACGCGCGTCACCGGTGCCCGTCCTTGAGCGCCGCGGCGAGTGCCTCGAGCGAGCCGATCGCACCCTCGAGCGTTCGCCGGTCCGACGCCGACAGGCCTGAGAGCGCCGCGTTGACGGCGTCGGTGCGCTCTTGGCGCATCCGCTCGGCGAGCGCATGGCCGGCGTCGGTGGCGGTCACCCACGCCGCGCGGCGGTCGGTGCTGTCCGAGGTCCGGCTGACGAGTCCTGAGTCGACGAGCTGAGTGACCGAGCGCGAGAGCATCGTCGGGTTGATCCCCTCGCTCTCGGCCAGCTCGCTCAGGCGGACCGGACCGGTGCGGTCGATCGAGAGCATCAGCGAGATCCGAGTGGGGGTGAGCGCCGCATCCAGGCCCGACGGGGTCGCTCGCAGCTGGCGCGAGAGGCGCCCGATCACCACGCGCAGCCGGGTGGCGGACTCGGTGTCGAGAAGGGTGGCGGCGGAGGGCATCGAGGTGGGGCGGAGAAGATACTTGCTTGCTGGCAAGCATCAGCTTAGCAATCACTTCGTTTGCCTCGATTCGCGAGGTGGAATCACCCGAACATCATGGGACTCCTTCTCTACATCATCGTTCTGGCCCTACTCGGACTGGTCGTGGGCGCGTTCGCGCGGTTGCTCATGCCCGGTCCAGACCCGATGTCGATCCCGGCGACGATCGGCCTCGGCCTCGCCGGTAACTTCGTCGCGGGGCTCATCTCGCTCGCGCTCTGGGGACACGGTGCGCCGGGCCTGATCGTCTCCGTCGTCTTCTCGATGCTCATCCTCTGGTTCGTGCGCCGCTCGCGTCGCGGTGGGCGGTTCCGTTCGCGCGCCTGACGGATCGCAGCGGGTCTAAAACCCGAAAACCCCGGTCGAATTCAGGTCTTTCCTATGCTTTGCTCAGTGCGTGGGCCGACCTGCATCGATCGGGGTTTCGGTCACAATGTCCACTGGATTAGTAGACAACACGAGGAGACCCGCAATGACGCTGCAGATCGGGGCGACGGCCCCAGACTTCGAGGCCGACACGACCGAGGGCCACATCCACTTCCATGAGTGGCTCGGGGACTCGTGGGCGGTCCTGTTCTCCCATCCCAAGAGCTACACGCCGATCTGCACGACCGAGCTCGGTTACATGGCCCAGATCAAGCCGGAATTCGACAAGCGCGGCGTCAAGATCATCGCGCTCTCGGTGGACCCGGTGTCGGCGAATGAGGGATGGTCGAAGGACATCGCAGAGACGCAGGGCGCCGAGGTCAACTACCCGATCATCTCCGACAGCGACTTCTCGGTCGCCAAGGCCTACGAGATGCTCCCCGCCGACGCGAGCGGGGATGCGGCCGACCGTACTCCGGCCGACAACCAGACGGTCCGCAATGTGTTCGTGATCGGCCCGGACAAGAAGATCAAGCTGATCCTCGTCTATCCGATGACCACCGGGCGCAACTTCGACGAGGTGCTGCGCGTCGTCGATTCGCTCAAGCTCACCGCTGAGCACAAGGTCGGCACCCCGGCCCAATGGAAGCGGGGCGACGACGTGATCATCGCGGGCTCGGTCTCCAACGACCAGGCCAAGGAGATCTGGCCTGACGGGTGGGAGACCCCCAAGCCCTACATCCGGATCGTCCCGGACCCGGTGAAGTAATCAGCGCCGGCTGGGCATCAGACGACGGCGCTGCCTGCGTTTTGATGCCCAGCACGCCGTGCCGGGCGTCGTTGGATCCTCGTCCGCTCAGCGGTAGCTGAACGAGGCGACGCTCAGGGGGGTGGAGCCGGTGTAGAAGCTCTCCGCCGTCTGCACCGTCACCGGGACGGTCTGTCCGGCGGCCCCGGCAGGCGCCGTCGCGGTCAGCGACTGCGAGGAGCCACAGCCGAGGATCGTCTTGACCGGCGCCATGGCCGGCGCCGCGACGGTGCCGAACTGCACCGAGATCGGGCAGCTGAGGTTCGCGCCGGTGATCTGGGTAGCGGTGCCGCCGGCCGCGGGACCGGAATCGGGGGTCACGCCGCTCACGCGCGGCGTCCCCTGCGGATAGAGCCAGAACAGGTTGCCGGTTCCCGCCTTCGTGCAGCCGGTCACCGTGCACGGCTCGACGGCGACGACGCCCGGGTTCTCCGCCACCGTGTCGACGTCGAGCACCCGATCGCTGTGGGCACGGACTCGATATTGGGTCCCGAAGGAGAACGAATGAGCGCCTTGACCGACGAACTCGAGGCCGATGACCTGGCCGCTCATCCCGGTGCCGTGGATCGCGAGCGGGGTCTGTCCGCTGTCGGGCCCGCCGTACAGCCCGTTGAGGTTGCGCGGGTTCGCGGCGTTGACGACGCTCGAGATCGCCGGGACGCCGGCGTAGGTGACCGTCCGCCCGTTGGATTGCCCGGCGAGCGAGCGGACGCTGAGCCTGACCGCGAGCCGGCCGGTGGTGATGGCGCGGGCGGGGGCGCGCAGCACGAGCTCGGTGCCGGTCGCGTAGAGGTAGTCGGTGCGCTCGGCGGCGAAGCTGTGCGGGTTGCCGAAGTCGGCCCAGTCGAGATCGAGCGCGTTAAGCCCCGAACCGCGGACGACCACCAGCGTGCCGCCGTGCTCGTCGGCCTGCAGAGTGCCGCCCCCGATCGTCACCGCGTCGATCCGCGGCTGGGGGAGGTAGTCGTACTCGTCGGAGGCGGGGGCGGTCTCGCAGTGGCAGCCGTCGTAGGCGAGCAGATCGCCGAGCGCGTCCTTGAGCTGGAGGCCCTCCAGCGGCGCGCGGATCGTCGCCGCGGGGCTCACCCGCCCGCGCTCGTGAACGCGGACCTGCACCTGGCAGACGTCGTTGCCCGCGTTCTCGCGCCGGTAGACGCCGTGGCTGGGCAGCGGCGAGCAGCGCGTGCGGGGGCTGCGGGCCGGCGCCATGACCGTGATCCGATCTGACCCATGCACGCGCACGCTCGTCGCCGGCACGCCACCGAACGTCACGGAGGTGATCGCGTGAAAGCCCGCGCCCAGGATCGTGACCCGGCCGCCGCCTCTGGCACGCCCACCGTAGGGAGCCAGCATGCCGACCGTCGGAACCGTCGTGCCCTTGCGCATCAGGACGTATCGGAACATCGAGCGCGGATTGCCCGCGCTCGATTCCCCATCACGAAGCGTGACGATCACGTCGACCGCGCCGTATCCGCTCTCGGCCGCGCTCGTGCTCCGCGGCACGGCGGCCACGGCCGACGGCAGGCTGAGGGTCAGCCTGTGCGGACCGAGCACGTGGATCGCGCCGGCGCCGACCCGCCGGATGCCGACCTGGACCGAGACGACCTGGGAGCGGCCCGCGGCCGAGAATCCATTGCCGCGGATGACCAATCGCCCACCGCCACGGGCCGGCCCCTGGGCCGGGGTGAGCGACCGAACGCTCGGCGCCGAGCGCGCAGCGGCGGCCTCGCACAGATAGCTGGCCAGACCGGGCGTCCCGTCGGCGCCGGTGAGTTGCGGGCTTCCCAGGCCGGTCGCCAGGTCGTAGCCGGAGCCGGCGCGGAAGACGCGACCGTTGTCGAGCCCATAGACGTCGTTGTTGCCCGTGCGCACATCGGTCAACGACGCGGCATAGCTCGCCGGGTCTGATGCGACCTCGTACAGCAACGGCGCAGCGAAGCCCACGCCGTCCCGGGTGCGGGCGCTCAGCGAACACGCCGGGGAGGCGTTGACGAGCGCCAGCGTCGCCGCCCAGATCGGTGCCGCCGACGAGGTCCCTCCGGTCGTCGTCCAGCCCGACGGATTGTGGCGCGAGCGATCGGCGCGGCTGTAGACGGTCAGCCCGCCCGTGAACTCGTCGGCCTGCGCGGACACGTCGGGGACCAGGCGACACGGGGCGTCGCCGCCGTGCGTCGCGCTCTCGCAGAGACCCGGCGCGTGGCCGGTCTCCGTCTCCAGGCGGTTGGCGGCGCCGTATGCAGCCGAACCCGGCAGCGCGATTCCCGGGACCCGGGCGTCGCGCTGCCATGCCGGCATCGTCCAGGAGTTCGAGATCCCGCCCCCGCCCGCGCCGTAGGCGGTTCCGTCATTCCACGCATGCTCCAGCGGCGGGCCCGACGAGGCCGGCGTGCCGGTGTCGTCGATCGCGGTGCCGCCGACGGCGACGACGAACGGCTGGCTCGCCGGGTCGTCGACCGAGAGTGGATTGGCGTGCGCGGAGGGCGCGGCACCGGCCGCGCAGTCGTCAGACCCTGAGTCCCCCGCGGCGGCGAACACCGTCTGTCCCTGCGCGGCTGCCTGCTCGAACAGGAGGTTCTCCGCCTGCTGCAGTCCCCGGTCACCGACCTGAGCCGCCTGCTCGCACTCGCCCCAGCTCGTGGTGACGATCCGGTCGGAGTCGGAGTCCACGATCGCCGCGTACTGTCCGAGCGCGTCTGTCTGGGGGGCGGCGTAGACGTCGATCTGCGCGCCGGGGGCGAGCGCGGAGAGATCCTCGACGTCGAGGTTGGCCTCGCCCCGGCCGGTGCCATAGGGCTGGCCGCCGCCGACCTCGTGGACATGGAGCCGGCGCAGCATGCTCCTCGCGTGCGCCGCTCCGAAGTAGCAGGTGTCGAACTGGGCGATGTCGGCTCGCAGGAACGGTTCGAGCTCGTAGACCGCGATGTGCTGCCCGCTGCCGTCGTCACCCTGCTGATAGAGCGCTCCCGCGCCGTAGGCGTCGGCGAGCTGCGTATCGGTCAGGCCGTTGTCGTGCGTGGCCGCGGCGACGGCGTCGGGGCAGGCGGCGGGTGCGGTCGAAGGCACGGGACCAGGAGTGCTGGGGCGGGCGCCTGGCGCCGCGGGCGAGCCGGGCAGACGAGACGTCGGTGGGCCGGTGGGGGAGGAGATCCGGTGAGGGAGGACTGTGTCGTCGAGTCCGAGCACCGCGGCCACATCGCCCGCGATGTCGCTTGGCAACGACACCGGCGCGGCGGTGGCGCGCGCGGTGCGCCCGTCGGGCAGGCGGACCGCCTCCAGCGAGGTGGCGAACATGCGTGCCACCGCGCCGGCAGGGCCGCTGAACGGGATCAGCAGACCGTCGGAGGAGATCGTGCCGATGCGCAGGCCGCCGGCGCGCAGGGCGGCCACGACTCCCGCGCGGGCGCCCCGGGTCGGGCCGAACCTCGCACCGAACTCACCGCGTCCCAGGTACTGGCCGAACCGCGGCGACCGCGGATCGGTGACGGTGGAGATGAACCGTCGCAGCGCCGCCGGTGCACGCGGGCGGAGGACCACGGTGCCGCGCAGTCGGGCTCCACCGGTGATCGGCCCCATCCGTCGCTCGCCACGCAGCAGGGCCGCTGCCGGCGCAATCGTCGTACGCCGCGGATGGGCCGACCCACCCGCGGTCCCGAGTGCGAGTCCCAGCGCGAGCGCGGCGACCGCGCCCAGCAGACGACGGAAGATGGGGCGCCGCACGGATCCGGCACGCTAACACAGGGTGCGGGCCGATCCCGCCGGGATATGTTCAGGCGATGGGCAGCGATCCGCGGGACAGCTCGCCGGCACGCGTCGAGCGCTTCTTCGACGCTCTGCTCGCCCGCGATGGCGCCGGCGGTTCCTGGCTCGGCCCGCTGCTGCGCGCTGCGCCGAACGGCCGCGCCCGCCTGGGCGAGCTCGCCGATCATCCGGGGTGGTTGGAGGCGCCGGTTGCGGTGTTCACCGAGACAGGGCGCCGTGGCGCCTTCGAATACCCGGCCGCGCCGCCCCGGAGGCTCCTCGCCTGGTTCATCGATCATCCCGAGAGCCTCAGCCGGCCCGACGCGCAACGCGCCAGTGCCGAGACGCTGACGCTGCGCCGCGCGCTGCTCGACGACGACCCTCCGGGCGTCCGCGCCCGCGCCCAGGAGCGCGCCCACGACCTGCTGCGCCGCAGCGCGCCGGTCGCCGACGCATGGTGGCGTTTCGAGGAGGCGCACACCGCCGACTGCCTGCTGATGACCGACCGCCTCGTCCTGGTGGTACAGGCGCGCGACGAGGGCATCGCTGCGCCGCCTGCGACGCCCTGGTTCCCCGGCCGCACCGCGCTCGTACGCGACCTCGAGGCGGCACGACGCTTTGGCGAGGACGGCAAGGCCTGGGGGGTGCTCGTGCTCGGCGGGCAGGGTGAACCGGAGGATCCCGACGCCCTCACGCGCGAAGTGGCGGCCGGCGCGCCGCATCTCGATGCGGCGGAGCGGCACGACCTGGCCGCCGGCTACCTCGGGGCGCTCAGCTGGTCGCAGGCCGGCGCGGCGACGGATCTTCTCGCTCCGTAGTTCGTACTGAACTTTCGGCGGCGCCGCGCTGACGGACAAGTTCCCGGTGTGACGCCGTTCTGCGGGGCTGTCTGATCAATCCGTCACGACAGGCCCGTCGCGCCGCCGGACGTGTGTCGTAGGGGACGAGCGCTCTGCTCAGGTCGCGCGGCGGGGATGCCGACCCACGCAAAGGAGTGCGCATGGTTGACATTGCCCCACGACCCCTTCGGCTCAACTCGCTGCGTCGGGTTCTCGCCGCCGCGGCCGTCGCGCTCACCGCGATGGCAGGGCTCCTGGCCACCGCTCCGCGCGCCCTGGCCGACGATGGCGCTGCCGGCTGCTCGGGAGCTCACACCCCGATCACCCAGGCGGCCACCGATGAGATGCGCACCGCGGTGCTGTGTCTGATCAACGAGCAGCGGACTGCCGACGGCCTCCCCAAGCTGGCCGCGAGCGAGAAGCTCGACCGCTCCGCGCAGGGCTGGACGGACTCGATGGTCGAGTCCGATGAGTTCAGCCACGGCAGCGCGTTCATGAATCGCATCAGCGCGACGGGCTTCAATTGGACGACCGTGGGCGAGAACATCGCGACCGGCTACGAGACCCCGTCGTCGGTGGTGCGCGCCTGGATGCGCAGCCCCGGCCACTGCGCCAACATCCTCGATCCCGCCTACCGCGAGGTCGGCACCGGCGTCTCCGCCCGCCGCATTCCGCGGGCGTCGACGGTGCTCGGGACCTGGACCCAGGACTTCGGCCGGCTCATGGGCCAGCCGGCGCTGTCTGGGAACTCTGGTCCCGCGAACTCCTGTTACCACTGACCGGCGCCACGGCCCGCAGTTCCCCCGCCGGCTCGGTCTCGCAGCGACGATGCAGAGTCCGGAAGCCTCATCTCCATCTCACACACGGCTGGAATCGTTCGAGGGTGTGAGCTACGGAACGCCTCGCACCGCGGACCACATCCCGGTGATCGGGCGCCTGCTGCCCACGCCCACCCACGCGAAGGTCCCAGAGATCATCCTGCTCTTCTGGGTGGTGAAGATCCTCACCACCGCGGGCGGGGAGGCGACCTCCGACTTCCTGAAGCGGTACGGCAACTTCGGCGGGGGAGGCGTCGAGGTGGGGCTCTTCCTGATCGGGCTGGCGCTGCAGTTCACCACCCGCCGGTATCGCGCGATCGCCTACTGGTTCCTGGCCTATGCCATCGCCATCGCCGGGACCGGGATCTCGGATTTCCTGCACCTCGACGTCCACATCCCCTACTCGGGCACGAGCCTGCTGTGGGCGGTTGTGCTGGCGGCGATCTTCTGGGTCTGGCACCGCAGCGAGGGAACGCTGTCGATCCACAGCGTCCATACGCAGCGGCGTGAGGCGTTCTACTGGGCGACCGTGTTCGCGACGTTCGCGCTCGGCACCGCGCTCGGCGACTTCACCGCGATCGCGCTGAAGCTGGGCTACTTCCCCTCGGGCGTCTTCTTCCTGGTCGTCTTCCTGCTGCCAGGGCTCGCCTGGTGGCGGTTCGGGCTCAACAGCGTCGCGGCGTTCTGGATGTCCTACGTCGTCACGCGGCCGCTCGGTGCTTCGTTCGCGGACTGGATCAGCAAGGGCAAGCACAACACCGGACTCGGGTTTGGCGACGGCCCCACGGCATTGCTCATCTCGGTGATCGTCCTCGTCCTCGTCGTGTACCTGGCCGCCGCCCGGCTCGACATCCAGGCCAACGAGGACGCGGTGGCCGAGGGCAACACCGCCTGACCCGGGGCGAGCGGGCGCCGCGCCGATCGGCTGGGTCAGCCGCCGCCGCTGACCGTGCCGCTGCCGCCCGAGCTGCCCGATGAGCTGGTGCCGGCACCGCCGCTGCTCGTCCCGGAGCCGGAGCTCGGAGGCGTGGTGTGGGTGGTGGGGGCAGGGGGGGTGGTGTGGGTGGGCGGCGGCGTGGTGTAGGTCGGAGCAGGCGTCGTATGCGTCGGGGGAGGCGTCGTGTGCGTCACGGGCGGTGCGGACTGGACTGGCGCCGTCGTGGTGGTGACCGGCGCCCGCGTCGTGTGGACCGGGCTGGTGGTGGCCGCTGTCGTCGGTGAGCTCACCGGCGCGCGCGTGGTGTGCGGGCGGGTGTGATGGGTTGCGCGGTGGTGCCTCGCGGCCGAGCGGTGGTGATGGCGACGCACCGGGTGATGCGCCGCCGCGCGGGTCGCATGGGAGCGGTGCGCCCGGGTGCCGGCGGCCGGGGCGGCCGATGTCGCGGTAGCGGAGGCGACCGCGGCCGGAGCCACTTGATGGTGCGCGGCGCGGACGACCCTGGACTGCGCGCCATGGGTTCCAGGGCTCGAGCCGTGAGGGAGCAGCGTGATGGCGAACCCGATCAGCAGCGCGACGAGCGTGACCCCACCGATGACGCCAAGGTTGAGCGTCTTGCTCGGCGCCTTGAACCGGAAGCCCCGCTGGGACGCCGCGTTGGCATCGGTGCACCGGCGGCCCCGTCGCGCGTCGCCCGCCGCGCCGTACCGGCGCTCGGGACGGAACACCGGGCCGAACCGGTCGCCGACCACACGCAGCCGATACGCCTCCCGGCGCGCGTCATAGGCGAGCACCGGGGCGCCCAGCCGCAGCGCCCGGAGCGATGCGTAATGCCGAGGCCGTTGGGTCAGGCGCGTGTGGTTCAAGAGGTCATCTTCCGGCTCATCAGGTCTGACATTTTTCGGATTCCCGATCCCGAATCACAAAAGTTAGTGATTTTTAGTGAATAATGGTAGGACTATGTCTGGGATGGGGCGACTTCGGCTGGTAATGGTTTTTGCGCTCTTTGCGGCTTTTTGCGGGCCGATGGTGGGGTCGGCGGCTGCCTCGTCGGGGCCTTTTCCTCCGTCCATCGTGGGGGGATTCCCGCCGCTCATCGGGACGACAGTGACTGCCACCCTGAATCCGAGCGCTCTCCCCACGGACGCGCTCACCTGGGAGACGTGCGGCGCAGACCAGGTCGGAGCCCTCGCGACCCCGACGAGCGCCAGCTACACCCTTCTGTCGACCGACTCCGGCCAGCTGATCTGCGCCGTTGAAGTGGACGGGATCACTGGCCTGGTGGACGGGATCTCCGACCCAATCGGTCCAGTCGGCCCGGGGCCGAGCATCGACGTGGGTAGCGCCCCGGTGACCGAGGGCCAGACGCTCACCCTCACGGAGGGTGCGTGGGGAGGGGTCACGCCGACCGACACCTGGGAGCGCTGCGACGTTGCGGACGGCAGTTGCGTGCCGGTCGCGTCGGGTGCGCCCGACACCTCGTACACGGTTACGCGGTCCGATGTCGGCTCCTCAATCGGGGTGGTGGAGACCGCGGCCGGCGCATCAACGCCCGAGGCGACGCCGCTCACCGGCATCGTCGGCACCCCCGCACCCACGATCATCAGCGCTCCGACGGTGAGCGGTACAGCCCAAGTCGGCAGCATCCTCACCGTCTCGCATGGAAGCTGGACGAACCAGCCGAACTCCTGGGCCTACAAATGGGAGCGGTGCGCCTCGGGGAGTTGCAGCCCGATCGATGGCGCGACCGGCGCTAACTACACCCCCGTTGCGGCCGATCTTGGCGACACGCTCGAGGTGCTCGTCACCGCCTCCGTCCTTGGCGCCAACGGATACCGGGTCGACGGATCCCCGTACCCGTCGTATCCGTCGGGGGTCGTCACGGGTGTCTCCACCTCGACCCCACCGACTCCCAACCCCGGGCCTGGCCCCGGCCCCAGCCCCAGCCCCCCGCCGGTCATACCCGTCACCAATCCGCACACCTCCGCCGTCGGCCGTCTCACCGCGACAATGCTCTGGACGTTCCGCTATGCGCCGGCCTACACCCAGATAGCGGCGTTCGCCGTTCAGGGACCGGCGATGGGCTCGACGATCTCGACTGCCTGCACGGGCAAGGGCTGTCCGTTCGGCACGCGGCGGATCAGGGTCCGCGGGCTCAAGCGATGCCGCGGCAAGCCACACTGCCGGGCGCCGCGTACGGTCAACCTAGCCCGGACGTTCCGGGGCCGCCATCTCAGGATCGGCAGCACGCTCACGGTCGAGATCACGCGCGCCCTCGACATCGGCAAGTACTACCGCTTCGTCGTCCGCCGGCGCCGCGCCCCCTCGGTGAAGATCAGCTGCCTCGCGCCCGGCTCGAGTGTGCCGGGCAAGCACTGCTCGGGCCTCTGAGCCGCTCCTGCCCCGGACCCTGAGCCGCTCTGACTCAGGCAGCCTCCGAACGACTGGGTCGATCCTCGACGAAGAGGATCGGGTGGTCCCTTGCGGTCTCCGTCGCCATCGAGGAGCCCTCGGCTGACCGAGGCGTCGCTAGGCGGACCAGCCACATTCCGATCGCGGCCACCACTAGGCCGACGATCGCGCCGCCTGCTGCGACGCTGACCACAAGCACCTCCATGTCGTCCTTTCATCCGTGCGGACGGGCGCCCCCGGCAGCGTGCCCTTTGTTCAGCCCTCTGTTGCCCCGAACCGCCGAGCGATAACCCCAACCCTGAGCAAAATTCTGCATCGCGGGCGACTACGGCGCCTCCACCCGAGGGTCGAGGCCGCCGGGGTCGCCCTTCGTGGTCGCCGTGGCGGCGACGTCCGGCTCGCAGGAAACGATTAATGAATGCTGCATCGACCGCTCATCGCCGCCGCGCGGGAGATCCGTGACGTCCTGCGCGCTGCTACCCCCACCCACCGGCGTCTGCGCGACGCTCTCGTGGCGATCGTCGTGGCGACCGTCGGAGTCGACCTGCTGTGCGCCGTCGCAGCGTTCGTGCTTGAGCGTCATACCCATCGGACTGCGATCCACACCTTCGGCAGCGCCCTGTTCTGGACCACGACGCAGCTGCTGACCGTCTCCTCGCAGATCATCAATCCGATCTCAGTCGGCGGTCGGATCCTGGATGTGTTCATGGAGGCCTACGCGATTACGGTGGTCGCGACGCTGGCCGGCGCATTCGGCAGCTTCCTGCAAAGGCGCGGACGCGAGCTCGACGACAAGCCCTGACCCCTCGGCGATGCGGCGTCGCTCAGAGGCGCGTCACGTCGAACGGCAGGTCGGTGGGGTGGCGGTGCAGCGCGTCCAGCAGCCGGGCTGTGCTCTGCGGCACCGGTAGACGCAATGGCGGATCCGGGGCCTCGACGACATCGGCCACCGCTGTCGCGACCACCTCGGGCGTCGTCGGGTCGGAGCGCAGCGCGGCAAGCGCCTGCAGCGCCGGCGCGTAAGGGTCGTCGGCCGGCGGCGGCCCGGCGGAGCCGCCATTGACGGCGCCGGCCGTCGCCACCGCGCCGGGCTCGACCAGCGTCACCTTGATGTTGAACGGCGCCGCCTCGATCGCCAGCGTCTCGCCGATCGCCTCGGTGGCCCACTTGCTGGCGGAGTAGCCGACGCGGCCGGGGAGCGCGATTCGCCCCAGCAGGCTGGAGACGTAGATCACGCGTCCGGAGCGTCGTGTGCGCATCTGGGGGAGCACCGCCTGGGTCACACGAAGCGCTCCCGTCGTGTTGAGCGAGAAGATCCGCTCGAGCTCCTCGGGCGGCAGCGACTCGACCGTGGCCCTGAAGGTGATCCCGGCGTTGGAGATGAGCACGTCGACGTCCCCCGCCGCCGCGAAGGCAGCGTCGATCGAGGCCTGATCGGTGACGTCGAGCCGCAGGCGTGTTGCGACGGCCAGGTCCTTGAGATCGTCCGGATTGCGGGCGGTGGCGATCACGTGGTGCCCGCGGCGTGCCAGCTCGGTCGCGGTGGCTCGGCCGATCCCCTGGGAGGCTCCGGTGATGAGGATGGAGGACATGCGGCTCAGTGGCTCGTGCGATCTCTGAGTTCGATTTTCGAACTCGCTGTGGGAGCAACCTAGCACAGCGAGTCGATAAATCGAACCCACTGTGGTCGCGGCGCGCGATGAGTCACACAGAATGCGATGTGGCGGCGAACCGCTCGCCCCAATCGCGAAGCTGTCCGAGCACCGGAATCAGCGTCTCGCCCGCCTCGGTGAGGACATACTCGTCGCGAGGTGGATGCTCGCAGTAGCGGCGTCGAGCGACCACGCCCACCTCTTCGAGCTTGCGCAGGCGCGTCGCCAGCGTCTCCCGCGGCGCGCCGGTGTTGTGACGAATGTCGTTGAACCGATGCACGCCGAAGCCGATCTCACGCAGGATCAGCAGCGAGTACCGCTCGCCCACAAGCGCGAGGGCATCGGCGATCGAACAGACCCGCGGCCCGTCTGCGCGCAGTCCGGGGCCCTGGTCCTGGGTCGGTTCGTGATCTGGACTCACTGGGTGAGCGTAGCGCGCGGAGGCTCGAACGTCACCCGTGGTCGTCCCCCTGAGCGAGCATTCGCTGCGTTCAGACCTCATACCGAGCAAGCGACCGAGACGCCTGGACGGCCGGACCGCGCGGCGAGGCGTGTTCGATTGACAAATCGTGCGCCCGGGGCACACCATGTGGCCAGGTAATGGCTTGCCCGGGACGGGACGTCTCGGCGCGATGGACGACACGGAGGTAGCGAGGATGGGACTTGAGATCATGGATGCCCGCCAGACCGAGAACGGCTTGGCCGTCACATTCGTGACCGAGCGCGGGCTGGTGGCCGTGGAGGGCAGCGAGGGGCAGATCGCGAGGCTGGCCGAGGTGATGGCGCAGGTCGCGGTACTCGCGCCGCTCAACGAGACCGAGAGTGCGTGGATCGAGGACGTCGCTGTCGGGGACTCGCTGGTGAGGCTCGGGCTGCGTCCGGGAGGGGAGGGATGCGTGCAGATCATCAACCCCGCGCGCCCGGCCCGCCCGGCCTGCTGAGGGGCGTGAATGCGCGGCAGAACACACCGCGCCAGAATGGGAGCGCCATGGCACTGATCTACTCGATGGGCGTTTCGGTGGACGGCTTCATCAACGACCGCGAGGGCGGGTTTGCGTGGTCTGGCCCTGACGAAGAGCTGTTCCGCTTCCATCTGGCGCGGGTGGGCGAGCTTGGGTGCTACCTGTGCGGCCGCAGGCTCTACGAGACGATGCTGGTGTGGGAGACCGATCCGGCGTTACGGGACACCGAGCTCGGCGCCGCGTTCGCCGATGTCTGGTGTGCCCTTCCGAAGGTCGTCTTCAGCCGCACGCCTGCCCGTGTCCACGGCAATGCTCGGCTTGCGGCGGGTCCGGTGCCCGAGGTGATCGCCGCCGCGCTTCGCGAGACTGACAGGGACGTCGAGATCGGTGGCGCGGGATTGGCCGCGCAGGCAATCGAGTTGGGACTGGTCGATGAGCTGCGGATCTTCCGCCACCCGGTCGTCGTCGGTGGCGGCACGCCGTTCTTGCCGCCGGTCAGCGAAGAGCTTCGGTTCGATCTGCTCGACACTCGAACGTTCGGGTCGCGCGTGATCTACGAGCGATACAGGCGCGCACGCGACTCGTCGGACTGACCGCCGCAGCACCGGCGGCATCGACCCCACGTTGCCCCCTGGGAGCCGGCTGTCTCACCCAAGCGCTCAAGTCGCTCCGCCGCGTGAGCGGCAGCAGGCAGGGAGTGGATCTCACTGCGCAGCCTCGATGCATTGCTGTGGTAGGAGCTGTCCTGGAGGATGGCGAGAGCCTGCCGCCGAGATGGTCGCTTCTCAGACGACCCGTCGGGGGATCGCCCATCCTGGGTAGCACGCTTGTTCTCGTACGCGGGAAGCAGCGATTAGACGTGCCGGACGTCCGATCTCGGCGCGACGAGAATCGCACGAATCGAGCCTTTCGGATTCAGGACGAACGGGAGACGGAATGCCGAACAGCCGAGCTAGATGGACCGACGTATCTCCGTGTGACGTTCCAGCCCGTGCGACTGGCAGCGTTCGCACCCTGTGAGCGACGATGCCGAATGGCTGCGCAACGGTCAGAGCGGTGAAGAGGGACAACCCGATCCAGCACCGGAGATGCCGCCCGCGGGTTGCTGCGCGCACCAACCCGACGAGGCTCGTCGGGACCAGCACGACTTCGACAAGCCAGAGAATCATCGAGAGCGTCGTCATTCAGAGCCGCCAGCGCGCGTGGCGGCTCCCGGGACCATTGGGGATCCCCTGACTTTTGTCAACGGTCGGAGGTCGGTGCCCGGTGCGAAGTGGACGAGTGGACGACGGCCTGGCGACGGCTCCCTCCGATGGGCAACTGCGCCTCGCCTACGCAGACCGTCCTGTCGACGGGTACACCGGCTGAGGCGTCCCCGCGGACCGGCGATGCGAGCGGGTCCGTCGTCGCCCGCTTGTGTTCGCCAGCTGTTGCGGTCGCTGGGTGTCGGGGCTACATTTCGGTGCGTGCTGATGCGGTCGCAAATCTGTTCGTCGACGACGACGCCGGGTTCTCCCGGCGTGGAGGCGTAGCGACAGCACGCTCTATCCGCCCCGGGCTTATGGCCTCGGGCGACGTCGTGTCTCACCGCGGCCCTTGGCCGTTTGAAAGGAGACACGATGGATCTATCGGATCACCGGCGACTGGGCCGGCAGCTGGACATCTTCTCGACCGAACAGGACTGCGGTGCGGGGTTGCCGTTCTGGCTGCCTGCGGGCGCGGTCGTCCGCGATGAGCTTGAACGGTTCGTCGTGGGGATGGAACGCCGGCGCGGGTATCGGCACGTGAGTACCCCGGTGATGGCCAAGCGCGAGCTCTACGAGCGCTCAGGGCACTGGGCTCATTACCACCAGGACATGTATCCGCCGATGGAGATCGGCTCTGAGCAACTGGTGCTCCGGCCGATGCTGTGCCCACACCACATACTGATCTACGACCAGCGTCCTCGGGTCCTTCGAGAGCTCCCGTTGCGAATCGCGGAGGTCGGCTTGATGTTCCGCAACGAGCGCTCGGGCGTGGTCGGAGGACTGAGCCGGGTGCGACAGATGACGCTCAACGACGGCCACGTCTTCTGTACCGAGGAACACGTCCCCGACGAGGTCGCGGCGATCCTCGAGATGGTTCAGGAAGCGTATGCCGCGTTGCACATCCCAGCCCCGAGGATTCGACTGTCCCGCGGCGGTCAGGGCCCGAAGTTCGTCGCCGACCCAGTCGTCTGGGATCGCAGCGAGACCATGATCCGTCACGCGCTGGACCGGATCGGCATCGATTACGACGAAGCCGAGGGAGAGGCCGCGTTCTACGGCCCGAAGATCGACCTTCAGGTCACCGACCCACAAGGAAGAGAGGAGACCCTCTCGACCCTACAGATCGATGTCGTCCTCCCACAGCGCTTCGGTCTGCGCATCGAAGAACTCTCGCCGCGGCCGATCATCATCCACCGTTCGGTCATCGGGACTCTGGAACGCATGTGTGCGCACCTACTGGAGGTCCATGGCGGCGCCCTCCCGGCCTGGCTTTCGCCCGTCCAAGCACTCGTCTTGCCGGCCTGCGACGACGCCCGTCCTTACGCGGAGTCCGTCGATCAGCAGCTGGCCGGCCAAGGCCTGCGCAGCGAGGTTGACCGGCGAGACGCAACCCTGGGAGCCCGCATACGCAACGCTCAGCAGCGAAAGGTCCCTTACCTCGCCGTCGTCGGCGCTCGCGAAGCCAACGACGGGACCGTCTCGATCCGGCTGCGCACCGGCCAACAACTCGAGCCCATGAAGGTGGAGGCGTTCACTCGGCTGGCCAAAGCCGTGATCGACGGTCACCACCTCGAACTGACCGGCTCATGACCAACCGCCAAATCTCGGGGCGCGCCTGAAGCCTCGGAGAGTGAACAAGCCTCCGATGAAGACCACGACGGCCGTCAGGTGGTGCGTGAGCCTTCGGCCGGCGCGAACACGACGACCGCGGCGAAGTCCTCGGCGATCTCGATAAACCGATGCGTCTCCCCAGCGGGCACGAACGCCACGGTGCCCGGCGTCATCTCGGCGCTCGCGTCCGGCGACCAGAGCGTTGCGCGGCCGGTGGTGCAGATGTAGATCTCGTCCTCGGTGTGCGGCTGTTGCGGGTCGGTCCCGCCCGACGCAAGCGAGTACGTCCCGCAGCTCAGATCGTCGACGCGCAGGTGCTCGACCCAGTGGGCGTCAGCTGTCAGAGCGTGCGCACCCGCGTCGGAGAGGACGTGCATCGAGTCCACGCTACCAGTGGCCGACGGGGCCACGGTGCGCACAGGATCTCGTCTCCATTGCTTGCACCAAGCAGGCCGGGTCATCTTCAGCGGCCGCGTTGTCTGACCTCTGCGTGACGCACTGCGATGAGCTTCTCGACGAGCGTTCTCGGCAGCGGCTGATCGACCGGGAAGTGCAGGGCGCTCTTGGTCATGCGGTAGCCGGTGAGCTCGTCGGCAAGTTGGGCGAGTACCGTGCCGCTGAACGGCAGATAGCTCAGGTGGTCGCGAAACGCCGCGAACCCTGCAATCACCGCGCCATCCAGGCGAAACGCGGGCACCTTGTAGGAGATCGTCTGCTCGGCGCCAGGAACGATCTCGACGATCGTCTGACGGACCGCGTCGAGGGTTCCGCGCTTCGGCTCGTCCACCTCGGAGAGGTATGCGTCGATCTGATCGGTGGACATCGTTGGAGTCTACGGTCGGCGTTCTGGGTCAGGCTGATCGGACAGGTGAGACCAGTCCGTCCAGCCTGCTGTGGTGCGCCGGGCAATACTCCGCTGGGTCGCAGCAACGCCAAGCACGGGCACGCTCGACGGGTTCCATGGGCGATCCTCAGCGGACTGCTCGCCGTCGTCGCGCTCCTCGGGATTGTCGCCCGCCGCCGGACCGTCACAATCCTGAAGAGCCTCCTCGCGTCCAGTCTTCTCGCTGTGCTGGCCGGTGTAGGAGTCGCGTTCTACTTCTTCACGGCTGGGGATTGCTACTACTAGCGCCGAGTCCTCGGTAGACCGTCTTACGTCGGACACTGGCGTCGCCCGGGTGCTTGGCGTCGTGCGAGGAGCGGTTCGGTGTGCACCGCAGCCGACAGGGTGTCCGCGGACTGAAGCACTCGCCGACGACGGCGTCGTCGTGGGCTGTCGTTCTCTGAGAGGCTGTCGACATGGTCGAAGCGAAGCGACTGATGTCCGTCACTGAGGCGCGAGCGATCGCGGTTCACGCCCACGGTGATCAGCGTGATCGCGACGGCAGCTTTCATATCGCCCATGTGGCGCGGGTCGCCGAACGCGCACCCGGAGACGATGCCCACCAGCGCGTCGCCTGGCTGCATGACGTCATCGAGGACAACCCTGCCGCGGCCACCCAGATTGCTGACCGCCTCCCGGACGTCGAGCTTGAGGCGATCGAGCTCCTGACCCACGTTGACCCCGACGTCACCTACGCCGACTACATCGCCGCCATCGCGGCGGCACCAGGATCCGCGGGCGCTCTGGCACGTGCGATCAAACAGGCCGACATGCTTGACAACCTCAGCCGCTGCGCCCGCGATCACGACCCCGCGATCGCGCAATACGGCGCGGCGCTCGCGGCGCTGTGGACGACCGCCAGGGACTGATCCGTGCGTTGGGTGCGAGGGTCACGGTTGGCTCGTGATGCACCCCGCGCAGGGCTGCCGGTGAGCCCTGCGGCCTCGCGTCATCTGACGCCCTGCTGCGGTTCCCTGGGACTGTGTGCGCCCGCTGAGGCTTGCGCCCCCGCCCGGCTGTGGTGAGAATGACGCGATGGGGCTACGCAATCGTTCCGCACCGCCACAGGCGGTCATCCCGGTCGTCGCCTACGAGGACGTCGAGCAGGCGGTCGTGTGGCTGACCAACAGTTTTGGTTTCGTTGAGAAGATCAGGATCGGCGATCATCGAGCACAGCTGGCCGCCGGCGATGGGGCTGTCATCGTCGCCGACGCGTCCCACGGTCGTCGGCCGCCGGATGGCGATGGACCTGTCGCGCAGTCGACCATGGTGCGAGTGCAGGACGTCGATGCGCATTTCCGTAGAGCGCAGGCCGCCGGCGCGCAGATCGCCGACGAACCGAAGGACCGGTCGTACGGTGAGCGCCAATACAGCGCCCGCGACCCGGCCGGTCATCTCTGGACGTTCACACAGGCAATAGCCGATGTGGCACCGGAGGAGTGGGGCGGAGTTACCGTGTCTGCCTGGTAGTGACTCCTCGCGGCTAGCCCGCCAATCGACGGGTCAGGCCGTCGCGTTCCCGGTCAGCGCCTCAGCCGTCCCTGCGCTCCCCCTCTAGACCAGCCACTTCAAGCCGTCGCGACGACAGTGCTCGCGTCGTTGGTTGCGAGCGCTCGCCCATCACCGAAAGATGTGATGTCCCGGGTGGCGTGGTGTCCGGGGCCGGTGTGGTGAAGGTGGCCGGTCCTCCACGTCGAACGGCGTTGTAGGCGCGCGCGGATTGCGGCCGCGCGGCCGGCCATTCGAATAGGAGGTACCGACCGTGGTTCACGGTAGGCGAGAGGCTGCCCGGTGGGCGGTCGAGCGTGTTGTGGGTGCCGAGCCGGAGGTGGCGTCATGTCGATCGTGATGGGCCTTGATCAGCACCGGGCGCAGATCACGGCGGAGTGGATCGAGACCCGGACCGGTGAGATCTTCCGTGCCCGGGTGCGCCCTGCGGACCGTCAGACGGTCCGGGAGTTTCTGGAGCAGTTCGCCGGCCAGGACGGGCTTGAGGTCGCGCTGGAGGCCACGACCGGCTGGCGGTTTGTGGCCGAGGAGTTGCAGTCGGTCGGCGCCGAGGTGCATCTGGCCGAGCCGACCGAGGCCGCTGCGTTGAAGGGCAAGAAGCGGCGTGCCAAGACCGACTGGGCCGACGCGCGGCATCTGCGCGAGCTGTTGCTGATCGGCCGGGTCCCGGAGTCGTGGATCCCGCCGAGGCACATCCTCGATCTCCGCGCCCGCGTCCGCACTCGGCACCTGCTCTCCCATCAGCGGACGGAGTGGCAGCAGCGGATGCACTCGGTGCTCTTTCACCAGGGCGTGCCGCATCACCGCAACCTGCTCTCGGTTGCCAGCCGCCAATGGCTGGCTGAGCTTGAGCTCTCGCCGGCGGCGCGTGAGCAGCTCGAGGTCGCGCTGCACGTCATCGACAGCATCGAGCAACGCCTCACGCCGTTTGATCGCGAGTTCAAGACGATCGCTCGCCAACAGCCCGGCTGTCGGCGGCTGATCGACGAGATCTATGGCGTCGGCGAGTTGACGGCGGTCACGATCGTCGCCGAACTCGGTGACGTGCGTCGCTTCGCCAACTCCCGTGACGTCGTCCGATACGGCGGAATGGACATCACCGTCCACCAATCCGACCAGCGCCGCAGCCCCGGCCACCTCTCCCGCCAGGGCCCGCCCGCCTTGCGGTGGGCGCTCTATGAAGCGGCGCAACGCGCCCGCTTCCCCGCCAGTCCCGACCGGCCGTATTACGAACAGCTCGCCGCCCGCATCGGCGGCAACCGCGCCTGCCTCGCGTTGGCGCGCACGCTGCTCAAACGCAGCTATCACCTGCTCAAAGACCTCGGCGACCAGGCCATCGCACCGGTCGGCTGACCCCTGTCACGCGGCAAGCCCGAGATTCAACCGATGACCTGCGGCCAGCTCCCGGCAAACTCGCTGCCGACCCATCGCCCGTGCGGGCGGCGGGGACGGCCCAGAAAGAATGAGCGGCCGCAACCCATCTGCCGGAACACCCCATCAGACATCATGCCGCCGGCCTGCTGCCATCGCGGGTCGAGTGCCGAAGTAAGCCTGGGCGTCCGCGGACCAGTCATACCCCAACACTCCCACTCGCCTCCAACATCCCGCCGGACCGCCACGACGACCAAAGGCCTTGACACCCTGACCGGAACAAGTAAGCGAGCGCCCGCCATGACCAGCTGCGACAGCTACCGGTTCTCAGCCACAAACTGGCTGGCCGTAAACGGCGTTCCTTCGGGATCCGCCAGCACGGTCAGACGAACGTACGGAGCGTCGAGCGGTGGATTGAGCACGGTGCCGCCGAGCTCGGTCGCCGCGGCGGCGGCCGCATCGGCGTCGTTGACTGCGAACGTGACATGCCAGTGCGGCTGCTGGTCGTCCGCCAGCGACTCGAGCGCCGCGACCACGTCCTCAAACCCGGGCGCACCCATCTCAGCCGCGCCCTTGCGCATCCCCGGAACAATCGTCTCCAAATAGTCGCCGTAGCCCGGCAGCGTCCAGAACTGCGCGCCTGCGAGTGACAGCGTGGTCCAGCCGAAGACTTGGCCGTAGAACGTCTCTGCCGCTTCCGGGTCAGGGGTGTGGAGTGTGTTGAAGTTCACGGCGCCGTGCTCATTTACGACCTTGGCGCCCTTGGTCCGGCCGGCCTGCCAGACGCAGAACACGGCGCCTTGCGGGTCCTTGAGGATCGCCATCCGTCCTGCGTCACCAACGTCGAACGCAGGTGCGAGCACTTCGCCGCCGGCAGCCTGCACCTCGGCAACCGTTGCGTCCGCGCTGGTGACGGCGACATAGGTGTTCCACGCCGCCACCGGCGGGTGATCCGCCGGCAGCTCACCAATCCCAGCGGCGCTGCCACCGCGGATCGTCGCGATGAAGAACCGCTCACCCGGGGTCTCCATTGCCGGGATGAACTCCCAACCGAACAACCCGCGGTAAAACGACAGCACGCTCTCTGGGTCCTTGTAGCTCGCATCGACCCAGCACGGCACGCCGGGGATGTAGTCCTCGCGCTCTGACATCCTGCCCTCCTCCTGTTGATCGACCGTGCTGTCGAGCCTAACCGCGATTGAGGTCAATTCCGGTCCTGCTAGCACGCAGAAACACACGCCGACCGAGTCCCGGCCGGTCCCGTCTAAAGCGTTGCTCGTCGTCGTCATCGTCACCGGGTCAAGTGGCAACGCCTACCGCTGGGCGGCCTCCACCGGCCTGGCGAAGCTCGGGCCGGGCGCGCCGACCGCGATCAACGACCACGGTCAGACCGTCGGCGACAGCACCATCGGCGACGCGTTCCTCTGGTCCCGCGGAAGCCGCAGCTGAGCGCCCCCCGATCACCCCCCAGCGCCTCGGCACGCCCGGATTCCGCATTGGTACTGACGCTCGCGACCCGCATGCCCGTCGGCGCGGTATTTGACGACGGCGCCGACGACGCCGCGGCAGGGTCGCACGGGTGGCGGACGTTGGAGACGTGGCTGTCTGGAGGTGCTATTGGCCGGGGGCGATCACCAGAACGTGTACGGCGCCGGTGAACTCGCGGCGCTCGCGTCGAGCAATCGACCGTCTGTGTCGGCGGGCTCGCTCAGCGTGACGCTGATGGTGGAGCGTTGAGCGTTTCACTTCTTCATGTTGTGATCGACTCCTGGGTCCAGCCCGTGGCATGCGCGCCAGCGGTGCTAGCGACGGTGATCAGGATCCTCTTGTGCGCAGTCGGGGTCGGGATCGTGGCCGAGTAGGTGCCGTGTGCGTTGGCGACAGTCGTCACCACGGCGGTGGTGTTGGTTGCGGACCCTGGCTGACCGGTGGCGATTTGGACCCGTCCTCCAGGCGTCGTCGTCCCGGTGACGGTCGTGCGACCGCCGGTCACCATGGCTTCGTCGGCGGGCGTCGCGATTGTCACCGGTGCGGCCGTCGGCGCATCGGGATCGAGGTATCGCGCGCGCGTGATCTTCGGCTGATCGAGCACGACGCCGGCCTTGAGGTCGAGCACCAGTCGCACGTACTGCGCCTGTCCCCAGATCAGCGGCGTGGCGGAGCCGGCCGCCTCGCCGTTCTGGAAGCCGATCGAAGCGGTGGCCGGGTTTGCGCCGTATGGGGAGGCCGGCACGTTGGGATCCTCCCACACCTGCTCGGAGACGTATCCCAGGCCCCAGGTCATCCGCTGCAGAGTGACGGCCAGATGGGAGGCCGCGGCTCTGTCGCCGGATTGGAGGTCCTGCTCGGCACGCTCGCCGGTCAGCAGTGGCCACAGATGGCCCGAGCCGTCCGCGTGCGTAAACCACGGCTTGCCGGTGGGCGAGCAAGTCGTGGGATCCGGCACGTCGCAGTCGCCGTAGCCGTCGGTGGCGCCGCGGGCTTTGATCCCGTACCGGTGCCAGCCGAGGCCGGACGCGGTCTGGCGCTCAAGCACGGAGTCGACGACGCTCAGCGAGGATTGGACGTCGGGGTCGTGCGCGGAGATCTCGCCCAACCGTGTCAGTTCCAGGAAGCCGGCGTCGATGATTGACCGCTGATCCACATGGCTGCGGCTGCCGTTCCCGAGGTCGTAGGTCTGGGCGGTGTTGGGGTTGCCGTCGACCGACTCGCGGATGAAATACCGCGGTCCGTCAGGCCCGGTTGTGGTGACTGTCCAGCGCTTGACGTTGCGCTGGTAGTCATCGGCGGTGGCGTTGTAGAGATCGGCGCGCGCGGTGTCGCCGACCGCCGCCGCCAGCTTGCCTGCCGCCACGAGTCCGGCGATCTCGGCGGCGATCGTCGACGGCGAGTATCCGGGGTGCTCCTCCCAGCGCTCAGCGCCCGTCTTCGGCCCGTGATCGACGATGTAATCCGCCGCCGGGCGAATGTGGTGCCGGTAGAACGACTTGTGTCCGGCGAGTCCTGCCTGCCAGGCCATGAGGAGTGGGTAGGCGACCTCGTCGATCTCTGAGAGCCCGAACGTGTCTGGAGCAACCGCGCCGTCCAGTTCGGAGTCGCGGGGAAAGCTCCCGTCGGGCTGCTGGGCGCGGTCAAACAGGAAACGCGTCAGATCCCTCGCGCTGGGGGTATCGCCGTCAGCGAGCAGTGCGGTGAATGTCTCGTAGCTGTCGCGCGCGAACACCTCCCGGTAGGTCCAGCCGGCATGGGTGGTGGCGGCCGGCACCGACTGACCCCACGGGTCCGTCGGCGAGGCCACGAACGCTCCGATGTGGGTCTTGTCCTCAGCGGCCTTGATGACGTTCGCCGATACCCAGTAGGTACGGTCCGTTGCGGCGTCCTGACCTCTGGTGAGACCTGCAAGGTGCCGCGGCGGGCGGCGCAATGAGGCGTCATATCTGTGCCAGTCGGTGACGTACTGGCTGAGCGTTCGCGAGAAACGCTGGGTGGCGCTGCCTCGGGCGGCGGCGATCGCCTGGCGGTCGCTCGGCCCAAAGCCGAGCGCCAGCGTGAACGGCCGGCCCGGCGTCATGTCGACCTGGGCGGTCTGCACGACGTTGCCGTCGGAGGCTGAGCGGTACTCCTTGACGAGGCGGTGGTGTGCGTCGAGTTGGCTCAGTCCATCGCTAGAGGTGCCGACAAATCCGCTGGACTCGGTCAGAAAAGCGCGGTTCGCTTCGAGCGCGCCTGCGACCCGGGCCGAAAACGGACCCTTCGGCGCTTTGGCGTCGGAGGAGACCAGGGCCGTGGTCCCCCGATCGACGACTGCGTTGTTCGGACCGCCGTTCTTCTTCCCCCCGCCGCCGGTGTTGTCGATGGTCGCGTCGTAGCGGACGTAGACCTTCAGATCGCGGATCCCGCGCGCGCTCCTGCCCATCGGGACCAATCTCGTATGCACGACGACGCTGTCCCGCGCCGGGTCGGTGATGTAATCGCTGATCAGGCGAAAGCCGTGCGCGCGGTCGCTGCTGGCTACCCGGCAGACCATGCCGCTGGGATCTGGAGAGCTGACCCGATAGGTCATATCGCGCTGCTGCAGAGCGGTGAACGTGCGTCCGTCGGTCACGATGTACTGAAGGGTGTGCACGTTTGTGTTCTCGATCGTGGGGCTGAACACATCCGACAGAACCCCGTCAGCGACCGTGAACCACACCTTCGAGGTCGTGTTGCGCGCCGTCCCGAAGCAGTCTTTGCGGGCCACATCCAAATAGGAGGTGGCGCCCGGACCGCCCGGTGCCGATCCCCCGAGAACAGCAGCGGGCCGCGATGCCGGGGCCGGCGCCGCAAGCCAGGCCGCGAGGAGAAGCACAGCACCAACGCCGCCCACGCCGGCAAGCCAACGCGACACGCTCCCGGACACGATCCTCGACATCGGCATCAGCCTCCTCCCACGGGGAATAGCGCCAACAACCTACCCACCCACCTGGCCTGCACAAACCGCTTCGGGAATCCAGGACTGACGCCGGGCAGTCTGGAAGGGGCATGCGCGTCCGCCCCCGTCCGGTGGCCGAGCGGACGGTTGCGTTCCTGCGATCGACCGACGCCGGCGTGCGCTCCAACTGTGACGGGTGCGACCGCCTTGCAGCGCGAGTCAGAATCGGCGCGGATGACACTCCTTGCGTGAACCCAGACGGTGCGGGTAGCGCTCCGACGTGCGGATGATCGTTCGCTGGCAGAGGATCGCGTTGATGGGCAGTGGGGTCCTGGCGGTGTTGACCCTGACTGGCGCGGAGCTGGGCGCCGCCGGGATTGTGCTTGCGCTACCAGGCGTGATCGCGCTGATGGGTGCGCTTATCGGCGGCCTGCTGTGGACGTGGGCGACCATGGCTCGGTTTGACCGCCCGGGCGAAGATGAGAGCCCGGATGATGGACCCGGCGGGCCTAAGGCTCCGGAGGGGCCTGCCGCACCGCCTGGTAGCGACTGGGATCGGTTTGACGCACAGCGGCGCGACTGGGCGCGTGACCGTGAACCCACCCCCGTCTGACCTACCCCAACGCAACGAGCGACCGGGAGGTCTGCCCAAAACCGCGAGGGCCGATGGCGACCCCTGGCTCGTTGCAAGCTCCGCCATAGTCACCAGGCCCTCCGAGGGGGCTCACCGACCGTGAGTGCTTAGACAGACTTCTCGGCGTCCGGACGGGCGGACGCTCGCCCTACGCTTTGCGGACCCTCTCGCCGCGCGCCTGCTCTGCTACGCAGGGAGGTCTCATCGGTCCAGGAGGAGAGCGCCAGTGCGATGCTCGCCGTATGCGACGGAAGATCTTGATCGACTGGGACTGGGCCGCCAATGGCGTCTGGTACATCGGGGGCAACGGAACGACCGGCGCGCTGTTCATGCCCGAGGCTCTCGTACCGCGCGACCTTGATGGAAAGGAAGTGCCGATGAGACCTAACCCCTGGCGTGAGCGCTTCTCACCAGGCCTGCGATCTGCGCTCTTGGAGTGGAACCTTGACGGCGAACGGCTCTGGGGCGGCCGGCGCGGTGCGCACTCAGAACTCGATGCGAAGAAGGCGTGGTACGCCCGTGCCGCTGACCTGGCCGCACAGACCCAGGAGGAGCTCGGCCCTGAGTTCGAGGTCCTTCATGTCACCGAGGGCGGTGCGTGGCGATGGGCGTCGCCGCCTTGGGCGGGCGCGTAGCTCGTCTGACGTTGCGATCTGACGCGCGCTTTCGTTTTCGCACGCACGCTCCTCGACCAGCGGACGCGGCTTGCGCTGTCGCGTGGAAAGCAACGATGGCGGTGCATCCGAGCCTCGACGAGCCGTCGGCCCGCCCCCATCTCCGAGCCCCTGACGCTCGCATTCATGCGCCCGACGGCCGTCGGCGGGCACTCGCAATGCGACGCGAGCGGGCCCCCCGCGTGCCTATGCGTGCCGTGCGAGAAGCTCGAGCCGATTGCCCCATGGATCTTCGGTGAAGAACCGCAGAACGTCCGCCAGCTCTTCATCCCAGTGAACGGGGGCGCCGACCGCAGCGACACGTGCGGCAACTGTCCGCAGCCCGTCATCGGTGAAGCAGAACGCCGGGTGCGCCTTGCGTGAAGGGCTGAAGTTCTCCTCAATCCCGATATGCAACTCGGCGCCAGCCAAGGCGAACCAGACGCCGCCGCGCGATCGAAGCGGCAGGGGCTTGGTGAGCTCCGAGAGACCGAGAACCTCGCCATAGAACGCTCGGGCCTGCTCTTCAGAACTCGGCGGCGCCGCGATCTGGACGTGGTCAAGCGCGGGCTCTGTCGTCACGGCCGTCACCCTACCGCCAGGATCACCGAGGGCCGCAACCGAGGACGCGTGAGCATACTGGCGCCACCCGGACGCTCGCTCTTCCCATCGCGGATCGCGCCAACCTGGTATTGGTTCTGCGACGCAAGCGTGTAAGCGCCATGGCGTTCGCGCTCCGGCCAGGGTTCTCCACCTGTCTCGATCTGACGAGACCGGAGTGCTGTCGAGGTCGTCCTATAGCGTCGCGCCATGGCAAATCACGAGGTCTCTCTCAACATCACACAACCGATCCCGGTCGGAAGCGTCGACATCGAGATCCCTGTCCGGCGAAACGGTCGGGCATTCGGCAAGGTCAAGATCAGCAAGGGCGCGATCGATTGGATGCCCGCCAACAAAAGCAAGACGGCCTACTACCTCAGCTGGAACGAATTCGCGAAGGTGATGGCCGAGCACGGCAATCCGGTATAGGAGCGGCACGCGCCAGGCTCGCAAGCCCCGAGCCCACGAAGGTGGTGCACGCCTGAACCAGAGCTCGCGAACGCCAAGCGACCGTCGCGTACCACTTCAGCCGTTCAAGCAGGTCGCGATCGTACCCCTGGGCTCCTCGGCACGCCAGGGCACTGACCCGAGTGCCAACAAGCTGGCGATCGCTTCGCCCCCGCGGCGTCCAAGGCACACAACCGTCCGCGCATCGACCCGCGCTCGCGGGCGCCGCCGGCGTCGAGATGAGCAGTCTGGCGACGCAGCTCGGATAGCTTGTCCGTGTGGCCTACGACGTCTTGCAGGAGAGCATTGCGCTGATTGATGCCGGTCGTGCCGAGCCGGTTCGGAGCTTGACTCGCCGACGCCGATTCGCGGCGATGGCGGTGGATGTTTCGGATGATGTGGCGGTCACGATGTTCGCGCGTCGTGGGGTGGGCTGCGTTCAGCAGGAGAGACACGTGCTGGCTCTGCGAGCCGGAGCCTGGACATGGCTTGGAGGTGGCGGCGGCAGCAGCGACGAGCGGCTTCTCGCCGACCGACCGGCTGTGCTGTCAGGGCCGTCCCTGTTCGCCGCGGATGCGCCGGTCTGCTCCGACGCTCGTGTGATGGTCAGTAGCGGAGCTGGGGGGACGCTCGATACCCGCGGTCAAATTGAGCCGCCTGACGGTGGACGATGGGTCAGCTACTGGGTCATCCAGGTCAACGCAGAGGTCGTATCCGTCGAGGCGCTGGGTAGGTCCCGAAGCGTGCCCTGGCACGGCCATGTCTTGGTGGTCTGGTGCGGCGATCCTCCGTTGAGCGTCCTCGCTCGCAACATGCGTGGCGAGACGCTGGCCGAGCTGCGGACCGTCTGATGCAGCCAGCGCCGCTTGCGACACCTCGCGCCACGTAGGGTCCGCCTGCTGGTGAACCTGCCCCGCGCAGCATGGCTTCCGCCCCGCCGCCGCCGGGAGCACTCTCGGCGAGACTGCTGCTCTGACGACCGGTGTCGTGCAGAGCATCTGCCTGAGGCAGCGAGGGTGACTCGACGAAAGCGAAAGCCGAACGACGTGGGCGCGGCACTCTTTGGCCATCACCACCGCCGCCGCGGCCGCCACCAGCAACTCGACGCGCTTGACCCCGAGCGGCTGCGGCTTGGGGTGCAGTTCTCAGACGGTCAGAAGGCCACCAACATCGCCGGGTTCGATTACACCCGCCTCCAGGATCAGCCGCCGGGGCCGGTGATGCACTCCGGCGGCGGGGGCGGCGGAGACCGCGACTATCGCCAGGAGCAGTGGGTATGGCCGCTGCCGCCACCGGGCCCGCTGAGCTTCGTGTGCGAGTGGCCGGCCGCCGGGATCGAGCTGACCCGCCACGAGATTGACGCCCAGGACATCCTTGACGCCGCCGGCCGGGCCCGCACGCTGTTTCCCGACCAGGCGTCCGGCCGGGGCGGGGCGCGTGCCTCCGCGGTCGTGTACGGACGATCTCAGATCGCCACCGGCAAGCCACCGCCCGCCAGCAGCGGCCAGTAGCACCGACTGCCCTGAGAAGCAGTGGCGGCTCAAGCGCGGCGGCTGATGCTTTGTCGCCAGTCCGGAAGTCAGCGACACTGCTACATCAGCGGCCGCGGGTGAGCGACAGCGTCGCAGAGTGCTCGTGAGAAGGTCCACGGCCCGGGACGCGAAAGGAACCGTCCGGTCGGCCGTCGTTCGGGCCTGGCCCGTCGGATCTCAGTCTGGACTCAGCGGCGCAACTCGCGACACGCCGATGGTCAGGGTGTCGCCTGATGGGTGATGGTTTGGCTGGCGCATTGCTCGATGGTGCCTCCGGCCGCGACGTAGGTGATTTGCAGCTTGCACGGCGTCGTGCGGTGATCAAGGACGATCACCAGCAGGATGAGCGTGGCGAGGACAGCCGCGATCCCAACCGCGAGTTGGGCTCGGCGGACCTGCAGCCCGCGGGACGGTTCGTCTACTGCCCGGACCTCGTCGACGGTGGCGTCCGGTGCGGGATGGGTGACCGGGCCGATCACCGGTGTGCTTGCCGTCGCGTCCAGGTCATCGACTGCATCGTGGATGGCGTCTGGCAGTGGCGATCCGTGCTTGAGCGCGGCGCGGGGGAGGTCTTGGTAGGAGACGACTTCGACGCGGTAGCGGCCGGCGGCGCGGTCGATCCGCTCAAGCGTTGCCCGGGGTGCGTCGTCGGGACGGCCGAGCGCGACGACACAGGCATGCTCGGCGCGCAGTCCGGTCGCGTGAGCTTGCAGGCGCCCCCAGGAGGCGACCGCACCGGCGACCGCTCGGCCTTCCAGGAATGCCGGGTCGACCGTCCACCGGCGCGGCTGGCGCAGGGAATACAGCCCGCACGCGCACGTCTGCTCAGGAGCCTCGTGTAACGGGGCCGGAGTCAAGACGTGTTTGTCGTCGATCGTGCTCCACACAAAATTCAGGCGATCCGAGATTCCGCAGTCACAACGCGCAGTGTTGACCCCGGGCTCCCACGGCCGGCCACCGCCCCGGGTCGGCCACAGACGACCCTCGCCATCAAGCAGCCAGGCGCGGTAACCCACCACGCACTCCGAGAACGTCGGAACCTCAAACGAACCGGGCTGATCAACGCTCACGCGGGCACAGGCTCCCGCGGCTCCGCAGGAGCAGGCGCTAGGGACAGGGACGGGGTTGCAGGCGCAGGCAACGTCAGCGGCTCAACGATGATCGTCACTGACCTGCCCGGAAGCCCCACGCGCCAGAATCCTACCCGCGACACGCGCCAGGGCCCGAAGGCGCTGCGGCCGCCTCGCTGATATGCGGGTGTCCGCCGGCGGCTTCCGGGAGCCCATGAATGCGGGCGCCCAATCACGAGACGCAGACGACCGGTGAGCGCCCCTCGCTGCCAGTATGGACGGGCGACGATGAGCACTTCTTCCAGTTCACTTGGAAAGATCGCGCATGACCCCGTGCGGGAGACCGGCTTTCCGCGCCGACGCTGACGCTCCCTCATAGGAGAAAGTTGTTGGGCCTCGACCGCCGTCGGGAGAGGGCCAAGCTTCCTTGCCCTTTGGTGGAGGGCCGTTGAAAGACGGACCCCTCCCGGCGGTGGTGAGGTGCCGCAAGCGGCGACAGGACGTAGCCCCGTTCTGAGGGCCTTGTCTATGAGGACCCGCAACGGTACCTCCGGGTCGAGACATCGACAACCGGCTATTTGGAGGTGTTGGAGGACATGGGTAATCGTGCTGGGATCGACTGGGCCACTGAGAAGCACGATCTGTTGATCGAGGATCCAGCCGGCGAGGCGTTGCTCGCGGCGACGTTCGCGCATGACGAGGCCGGGATCACTGGCCTGTGCGCGGCGCTGGTGCGCCACGAGGTCGAGCTGGTCGCGATCGAGCGGCCGGATGGATTGCTGGTTGACCGGATCCTTGATGCGGGGATCGGCGTGTTGGCGCTGCATCCAAATCAGGTCGCGGCGGCCAGGGACCGATTTCGGGCCTCGGGCGGCAAATCCGATCAGTTCGACCGGTTCGTGCTCTGCGAGCTGGCGCGCACCGACGCGCACCGTTTTCGGATTCTGGAGCCAGACTCTGACGCGACCAAGGCGCTTCGCGCACTGACCCGCGCGCGAGAGGATTTGGTGAGCACAAGAGTGGCGATGGCCAACGAGCTGCGCGCAGAGCTCGAGCGGTTCTGGCCCGGTCCGGTGCGGATGTTCTCAGCGATCGACAGTCCGGTCAGCCTGGCGTTCTTGACGAGATACCCAAGTCCTCAAGAAGCACGAGGCCTCGGCGAGAGGCGCCTAGCGGCGTTTCTGAAAGCGCATCGTTCGACCAAGGCCAACCGCGCCACGGAACTGCTCGGTCGGCTGCGCGACGCGCCGGTCGGCCGGGCGGGCATGAGCGAGACGGCACGACGCCGCTCGGTGGTGCTGGCACTGGTCCGCACCTTGTCGGTGATGGTCGAGGAGATCAACCGGTTGCAGAAGGAGATCGCCGACGCTCTCAACGCCCACCCAGACGGGGCGGTGTTCCGCAGCTTCTTTGCCTCCCCGACCGCAGTGCTCTGCGCGGCCACGCTGCTGGCCGAGATCGGCGATTCACGCGCCCGCTACCCACACCGTGACGCGATCGCTGCCCAGGCCGGGCACGCGCCGGTGGCGGTCGAATCAGGCAAACGCAAGCACGCCAAGTTTCGCCGCGCGTGCAACCACCGCCTTCGCAACGCGCTGCAGACCCTCGCGCACACGACTGCTCGGCGAAACCCCTGGGCGCGCGACCTCTACGCCAGCGCACGCGCCCGCGGCCACAGCCACCGCCGTGCGCTCAGAACTCTCGGCCGCGCGCTCAGCCGAGTCATCTGGAAGTGCTGGCAAACCCACACCCTCTACGACCCCCAGCACCACCGCGCGCTGCAGCGACACATCACGGTGACCATTCCCGACCCGTCAGGCCCACGGCCCGACCAGCCCGCCACCCAGCGCATGATCACCAGCGCGCTCACTTCCCCGCAAATACCGACAACGGCTTGACACAGGACGTCTATCAACGTGCTGCCGATCCCACCTCCATGTCCCAAGACCTACGCCTCTCGGAACATACTCTGCAAGTCACCCGCCGGGGACGATCAAAAACGCGCTGTTGCAGCGACTTCGCCAAGCCCGCCGGGGGACTTGAACCCCCAACCCCTTGATTACAAATCTCGGGCGACGTTTGCGGCTGTTTCCGGATGGTCGACATTTGCGCTGCTAACCGGGCAGTTCTGACGTGTCGCCCGCACCCGCCGTTTCGGCTGGTGACGGGCCTTCTGTTGCCCTCTTGTTGCCCTCGGTGTTGCCCAGTGCGTCGAGGAAGTCGAGGCTGCGATCGCTATCTCGGAGCTTGTGCGCGTAAGTCCGTGCGACGGTCTGGACGTCGTCGCCGAGCCGGTGTGCGACCTCGGTGATCGGCCAAGCCTCGTCGAGCAGAATGCTCCCGTGCGTGTGGCGGAAGCTGTGCAGGCTGATCCGAGAGATTGCCGCACGGTCGACGGCCTTCTCGAGCGTTCGACGAAGGTTGCGATCCGACAGATGCTGGCCGGTGCGGGTCGCGAACATCGGGCCGGTCGCATCCGCGCTCCGGGCCCACAGCTGCTCCGCGAGCGCTGGCGGGAGACTGATCGTCCGCATCCCGTTCGCGGACTTCGTGTAGCGCTTGAGCTTTCCCCGATACCACTGCCGTTCTATGCGGATCGTCTTCCCGTCGTGCCCGAGGTCGCCCCATTCGAGCCCGAGCGCCTCGCTGATCCGACAGCCCGTGCACGCAAGCAGTTCGAAGAGCAGCCGGTCGCGATCATCTGTCCGGGAGGGTGGGAGGGCCTTGAGGACGGCCGCTAGCTCCGCGCGGGTCATGTCTTTGACCCGTGGAGGCTTGTTCGAGGGCTTCCTGGAGGCCTTGGCGTTGATCCTGAGCCTGAGGGCTGGGTTCACCGGGATGTCGCCTCGCTCAACCGCATCTGAAAACAGCGCGCGGACAGGGGCGAGATAGGCGGCAATCGAACGGGCGCTCAGCCCCTTCTGCTGGAGATTCGCGATGAGAGGGTCGACGTCGACCCGTTCGATGTCGCGGACCGGGGTCGTCCCGAGGTGGGGGATGGCGTAGAGCTCGAGAGCGCGCTTGTAGCCGGCGCGTGTGTCGTCGTCGAGTCCGCGAGCTGTCCTGCCCTGGCAGGTGGCGACCCACGTGAGCGCGTACTCGTCGAATGCGCGCCTGGTCGCTGGTGTTGAGTCGCCGCCTGCGCGTCTTGCTTTAGCTTCGCGGGCCTCGACGTAGGTGCGATGGAAGCTCTTGTGCTGTTTGCCGCGGTGCCGCCATACGACGACATAGCGGTCGCCGCGTTTGTACACCCCCGGGGTCTTGGTCTTGACGAACGGAGCGGCCATCACGCCGGTCTCCACGCGTCGAAATGGCGCTTGCAGACCGTCGTCACGGACCCGTCGCGCCAGATCACGAGATAATCGCCTGCCGCGCCACACGGCACGTCCCGGTTGTTGAGTGCTCGGCATGTTCTCGAGACTTCGCGAATTCTCGCCTTCGGGTCCTCCCCGCGCTCCCGAACGATCGCGACTAGATCAGGAATGTGGTCTTCGCACGACCAAATCAAGTCAATGTTGCTCTCGTCGACGGGGAGTGCGGCGACCGCCTCCGGCCGCTGAGTGCACATCGCGCATTGCTCTCTGATCCTCGTTCCAGCATGAATCTGGCGCGACAGCTCACTCATCGCCACAGCCTCCTCCACGCCCCGGCGCGACCGAGGGTCCGCCCGACGATCACGTTGCGGGCTCTGCGCGCGCCGCGCCGGGGGTTTCCCGACGCGACGGCGCTGATGTCGTTGCTGAGTCTTGCGGCCCGGTACAGCTGGCTAGTGGAGCTTCGACGGCGGGGCATCACGCTCCCCTGCTGAGCGTCGGCGGCCTCACGCGACCTCCTCGAGCGCATCGGCGCAGTTGCTCAGCTGTGTGGCCAGCGACCGCAGCTCGGCTGGTTCTGGCATACCAGCGGTCTCGCCCATCCCATGGACTTCCAGTCCAACGCGGAGCAGAACAGTTCGGATGATGCTCTCGATCGTCTCTCCGGCCGCGTACCGGTCGACTTCGACGCCGTCAAACAAGGCTGCGGCCGACGCGATCTCCTCGGGGACTTGGATCGTCAGAGTTGTCATTACGGCTCCTTTCGTGGAGGAGCCATCATCGGCGACGAGCAGGACGGTTCTGGGCGTGTAGCGTCCCGAGCGGCCGGAGCTGACTCTCCGGTTAGGCCCCGGTCTTGGCGCGCCAACGCCGGCCGGGGCCGCTTGATTTGTGGCGGCGTCCTACGCCCGATCCCGGCACCGCGCAACAGTCTGCATTCGTCCGCCCCCGAGGGCGACTCATCAAGCCCTCCGCGGCAAAGGCCGACCTTTAGGCGTGCCACTCCAGGGCGCATTCCGGACCTTGCCTATTCCATACCGGCAGGTCCACCGAAGGAACTGAGGGGCGCCCCCTCAGCCGCGGACTCGATCCCAGCGCTCGCGTGACCGACGTGGCCGCACTCGGCACGGCGTCCAGGGGACCTTTATGACCAATCTCCTTGTCGACATCTCAAAGCGCGTGCAGCCAGCGCACCACGAACGCCCGGCCACCGTCCAGCAGCGGGCCCGGCACCTGGACCGGCCAAGACTGGTTGAAGATCCTCAAGCTGCCCCGGCGCGTGAACCCGTACTTGGGGCCGCCGGTCACGATCTCCTGCGAGTTCCAGTAGTTCGTCGCGCCCAGGTAGCCATACCAGTTGGAGTGGGTGACCGACGAGTACACGGTCGTGTAGTAGTTGTAGAACGGGAACGGTCGGTACTGCGTGAGTGTGATCCCTCCTCTGAGCTGACTCCCCGGCCACTCCTGGACCGCTTCGCTGGTCAGTCCCGGGCACGCTCCCCGAGCTGCGGAGACATCGCACGGTTCGGTCACGTCGAAGTGGATCGCCGGGTCGGTCTCGTCCTGCACAATCAACGTGAACAGTTCGCCAAGGGCGGTGCTACCGGCCCACATCACCGACGCCGCAATCTTGTCGCCCGGTCGCGGGTTCAGACGCTTGTAGATGTGCGGCCCCTCCGGGATCATCTCCCAGAACAGCCAGGTGAACGGCGTGTAGTACGTCGCGCGCCCCTGATGATGCACACGACAGCCCTCATAGACGCCGTCCTGCTCCAGCGAGTGGGAGTCGGGCTGGAGCGGGCTCTCCGAGCCACCGTCGATCCCAATCCACGTCGCTGCTAGTGAGCCGATGTGACCGGCCCGTCGGCCTCGGAAGAGCTCGCCTGCGCCGAATATGTTGCCGTGCAGGCTGCATGAGAACCTCGGGACGTTGAACTCCGTGTACGCGTAGTTGAAGACGTTGGTCGCGTCTGCCGCGTCCTGCCACCCCGCCCAGTTACTCAACGTGAGGACGCTGTTACGCGGCATGTGGCGCGCGAGCACACCCGGCCCGGTCGGGGTCGCGTGGATGACCGGCGGTCGGCTGCGCCCGGTGACCGAGCGGTCGAGGGGGTCGGTCCACTGCGACGACGCGGGCGCGACCGTCGCGTTCGGATTGAACGCCGCAGCGGGAGGCATCGCCGCCTTCGCAGCACCAGCGAACGTCAGACATCCCGCGACACACGCGACGATCGCAACGATCCTTTTCATGGCGGTCCCTCCCCGTTTGGTCAAGTCACGCGCAAACCCTATGCCTATCGGATGTACGCGCGCTATCCCAGCAACGGCCGGGGAACCAATTTCTGTCCGCGCCGTTAACGGACAAGGCGGACCTTGCTTGCGAGTCGCGCCCACCGCCGAGCAATTTCCATAAATAGGCCACCTGCGTGTACCGGGGCCGGCGGGAGCTCTGACCGGGCGTTTATAGATACCCGGTACAGCGGAACTTGCAAGGCTCGCCGACGATCCCCCAAGGACCAAGCGACGAGCCGTGGCACACGCGCTCCCACGAGCGGTTTAGAGCAGCACCGGACCGGCCGCAGCTCGTCGAGTACGAAGTAGGACGTAACGCCTGCGGACTGTCAAGGATGCTTCTATGAAGTCAAGGGGATGGCTGCGAGGCGGTGGTAGAGCTCGCGGGAGATGTGTCGTTTGAGCGAGCGAAGTGCCTCTCGCCGGGTTTTGCCTTCCTTGATGCGTCGTTCGAGGTAGGCGCGAGTTTCGGGCTGGTGTTTGGCGCGGATGATTGCGATGGTGTGGATCGCGTTGTTGGCTTGGCGGTCGCCGCCGGGGTTGAGGCGGTAGCGGACGGTCTTGCCTGATGAGGCGGGGATGGGTGCGGTGCCGTTGCAGCGCGCGAACGCTCCCTCGGTCTTGAAGCGGCTGGGATCGCAGGCCAGGAGCTTGGCGGCGGAGATAGGTCCGATGCCCGCCTCGTCGAGCAGGGTGTGGTCGAGCGTGGTGATGAGTTCCGCGAGCTGCTGCTGGTAGCGCTTGGCATCGGCTCCGAGGGCGCGTGAATGAGCGGCGAGGTCGCGCATGACGGCGAACACGGTGCGTTCCTCGAGGTCAGCGTTGGGGCGTGTGCGCATCGCCAGGAGCCGACGCTCGAGTTGTTTGCCGGTGCCGGCGCCGATGCGTTCGCGCAGGCTGGTCGGTGCGGAGGCGTTGAGGGCTTGGATCTGGTTGAGCACCCGGGTGCGTTCGGCGACAGCGGAACGGCGGGCGATGAGCAAGGCCCTGATGGCGGTGAGGATTCCGCGGCTGCGGGGCGTTGCGACGCGCTCGTCGGTCAGCACGCTTTTCGCTGCCGCGATCGCGTCGATGCGATCCGACTTTCCGGCTCGGCGGTCGCGTCGTCGTGGGCGCTCGACCTCCACGACAGGATGCCCGGCGCGCTGCAGATGTTGGAACAGGCCGGCGCCCCAGCTGCCGACGCCTTCGAGCCCGAACACGAGCTCGTCGGCGTTGGCGAGCGGCTCTGCCCAGTGCTGCAGCTCGGCGTAGCCGACGCTGGTCGCTGGGACCGAGAGCTCTGCGAGTATCTGCCCAACCTGGTCTAGCGCGACGGCGTAATGGCTGTCTTTGTGGGTGTCGACCCCGACTGCGATCATCGGTTCTCCTCATCGTCTGGCGTGGAACCCTGGTGATGTGGAGGCCGTCGGACAGAGCTGTGTTGAGTGATGTCCAGGCTTCTATGAAGTCACGACGGCATCCGTGGACGGCGGCGGGAGACAGATCCTTGATAGGGCACTGATCGGCCAGCCGGTTGGTGAGTCATCCCGCCGCCGACCACACCCTCTCCGGGGTCTCGGACGCCACGCCCGGCAGCCGCTTCGCTACGCCCTACGGGCTTCGCTCCGCAGCCGCCGGCTTGCCAAGCCAGACCGACCCAGCCGGCGGCTCGAAACTACACAGCCGGTCGAAAAGTAGTCCGGATCTGCCGGGTGGTTTCCAGCGATCGTCGCAACGGGGACGGGGTTTCATGACGCTAACAAAGCGGTGAAGAGATCGAGTGGGGATTGATCGGCGAGGATGATCCGGGGGCGTCGGTTGAGTTCGCTTTCGACCGCGATCAGGTGCTCTGGAGAGTGAGCGCTGAGGTCGGTGCCTTTGGGGAAGTAGTCGCGCAGCAGGCCGTTGGTGTTCTCGTTGGTCCGCGCTGCCACGGCGAACGCGAGTCGCAGAAGTAGACGGCCACGCCGAGCGACTCGGCGATCTCGGTGTGGCGAGCCATCTCGGTGCCCTGGTCCCACGTGATCGTCCTGAACATCGCCGGCGGCAGGTCGGCCGTGCGGGCGCGTAGGGCGGCGTGCAGGCTTTGGCCGTCGCGCTGGGGTAGATGCAGCAGACGGACCAGCCGGGTCTGGCGCTCGACCAGGGTCCCGATCGCTGAGCCCTGGTTCTTGCCGATGATCAGATCGCCCTCCCAGTGCCCGGCCTGCGACCGATCAGTGGCGACGAACGGACGCTGGTGCACGGTCAGCATCGGCTGCTCAAACCGCGGCCGACGCCGGCCGGGATGCTGATGAGCGCGGCGGTGATCACGACCGGTCCGCAGCGGCGAACGACGCCCGGGCGCCAACGGAGTCGGCCGCATCAACCACGACCCCGGCCGATAGACCGCGCGGTAAATGCTCTCATGACACAGCCGCATCTCGGGCGCGTCGACGAAGCGGACGCGGAGATGGCGGCTGATCTGCTCCGGGCTCCAGCGCTGCAGCAGCAGCTCTGAGACAACCCGTCCCAGCTCGGGGTTGGCATCGACCCGAAGTCCCCGCACGCGGCCTCGGCGTTGCGCGGCGCGGCGGTGCGCGTCAAACGGCCGATAGCCACCGCGACGACCTGGATGCGCGTTGCGGCGCAACTCCCGCGAGATCGTCGACGGCGCCCGCCCCAACCGTCTCGCGATCGCTCGCATGCTCATCCCCGCGTGGCGCAGGTCAGCGATCTCGATCCTCTCGTCCTGCGACAGAAACCGAGCGCTGATCTGCCGGACCTCCAACCGATCCAACGGCGCGACGAACCGCACGACTTTTCCGTCGCGGTAGACGTTGTACCCACGCGTCCAGTTCTTCGCGGTCGCTCGACAGACTCCGACTTCACGACCGGCGCCCCGAATGCTCCAGCCCTGAGCTCGCAGCTCCATGAACCGCTGGCGCTTCTCTGATTGCGGACGGCGGCCCGGACCTTTTTTGACTCGTCGATCGGACAACACAACCTCCTTAAGGGAAAGGCAGTGTTGCGACGATCGTTAGAACCCACCCCGGCGCCCACACTGATCCGAGATCTACCGTCGGCGGTGAGCGGTGGGACCGTATCTCGAGGCGGCTGGATCACTGAGGACCGCAAAGGTCGACCGGTTGTTGCCCTATCCGTTGCCCTCGAGGCGTTCTACCGCCGGATCTCTAGA
>CAVUUL010000008.1:0-597011 GCA_963744685.1 uncultured Solirubrobacteraceae bacterium
ACGTTGCCAAAGCCCGGATTTACGGCGAAATCGGCCCTCGACGTTTGCCATACGTTGCCACTGTTTGCCGCAAGTGCTTGTTCCCTGCTTGTTCCCTCGATCGGCGGGTTGGCTGAGTCTCGTAACGACAGCGTGCTCACGGCTACCGGAGAGTACCGGCCGCAGTCGCTTGCGAACGTGAAAACGCTGCCCGTCTGTGAGGTCAAGATCGACCGCGCCTTTGTCGTGCGGATGTGCATGACCCGACCGATGAAACAATCGTGTTCGCGATGATCCAGCTCGCGCACAAACTCGGGCTTCGGGTCGTCGCCGATGCTGCTGGGCGGGAGTAAGAGTCCGCCACTGTTGACGCTGAACGGCAGCTTGTGCAACGGGCGTAGACGAGGTAGGGTTCGTATGTCGTTGGGGCGGCCACAGTATGGGGGTGGTGTTGGTGGTGGATGCGCTGGAGGCGGAGTGTCTGGGCGTTGCCGGCGGCCGTCGCGGCCGATGGGGACACCTTGGTGGAGTGCATGGCGTGGCCGCGGTTGTGTCGGCGCTGGTGGTCGGGGCTTGCGGGCTTGCTTTGGTCGCGTTGCCGCGCACCGGGGTTCGTGGGGCGACGCGCGCGGCGGTGGTTGGGCACCGCGGGGCTGGAACCCGTCTGCCGTTGGCGGCCGAGGGTACGGTGTCGGCTGTCTTGGGCCGGGATGACCGGGCCTATTGGGTGCGCGCGCTTTCGGCGTGGAATCCGGCGCAGCGTATGTCGCTGCACTTTACCCGTGCCGCGGTGGTGGTGGGAGCGGACGGGGGGAGGGTGCGGGTCGGGCTGCGGGGAGTGGGACGAGCCGACGAACTGGTGCGCGCGCGGGTCGGTGACCCGCGGGCAAAGGCCAATCATGTGGGCTATTTATTGGGCTCAGTGCGGGAGTGGTTTGTAAACGGCCCGCTAGGGGTCGAGCAGGGGTTTGATCTTGCTCGCCGTCCGGCAGGCGCGGGGCCGGTGCGTGTGGGGCTTACGGTCTCGGGCGCACGGGTGCGGCTTATCGGGCGCGGCGGTGCTGTGCTCTCGATGGCCGGGGGTGGCGCCGTGGCCTACGGGGCGGTTTCCGCTGTCGATGCACGGGGGCACGCGCTGCCAGCCTGGCTGGCTCGCAGCGGGGGCCGTTTGTCAATCGTGGTCGACGATCGCCATGCCCGCTATCCGGTGCGCGTGGACCCGACCATGCAGCAGGCAAAGCTCGTCGGCACCGCCGCGAGCGGCGCCGCCGGCCAGGGTTGGAGCGTGGCGTTGTCGGCGGACGGGAACACGGCGCTGATCGGCGGCCCGTCAGATAGCGGCTTGGCGGGGGCGGCGTGGGTGTTCACCCGCTCGGGCACGACCTGGACCCAGCAAGCAAAGCTCGTCGGTACGGGCGCGAGCGGTCCCGCCCAGCGGGGGTACAGCGTGGCGTTGTCGGCGAACGGCAATACGGCGCTGATCGGCGCCCCCTTGGACAACGGGTACACGGGCGCGGCGTGGGTGTTCACCCGCTCGGGCACGACCTGGACCCAGCAGCAAAAGCTGGTCGGCAGCGGCGCGATCGGCACCGCCGCGCAGGGTGCGAGCGTGGCTTTGTCGGCCAACGGGGACACGGCGCTGATCGGCGGCCCCTTGGACAACGCCGGCGCGGGGGCGTCGTGGGTGTTCAACCGGTCGGGCGGAACCTGGACCCAGCAGCAAAAACTCATCGGTGGCAACAGCACGAGCTTCGACGAGCAAGGTTTTAGCGTTGCGTTGTCGGGCGACGGGGGCACGGCGCTGATCGGCGACCCAGGCGACAACGACGGCGCGGGGGCGACGTGGGTGTTCACCCGCTCGGGCCCGAACTGGACCCAGCAGGCAAAGCTCGTCGCCAGCGGCGCCAGTGACGACGCAGGCCAAGGTTTTAGCGTTGCGTTGTCGAGCGACGGGGACACGGCGCTGACCGGCGCCCCGGGCGACAGCAACGCGGGGGCGGCATGGGTGTTCAGCCGCTCGGGCACGGCCTGGACCCAGCGGGACAAGCTCGTCGGCAGCGGCGCGAGCGGCGGCGCCGACCAGGGTTACAGCGTGGCGTTGTCGGGTGACGGGAGCGCGGCTCTGATCGGAGGCCCGTACGACAACGGCCTCGTGGGGGCGGCGTGGGCGTTCAACCGTTCCGGCACAACCTGGAGCCAGCGACCAAAGCTGGCCGCCAGCGGCGCAGGCGCCGAGCAGGGTTACAGCGTGGCGCTGGCGGGTGATGGGAACACGGCGCTGGTCGGTGGCCCCACCGACAACAACAGGACAGGGGCGGCGTGGGTCTTCAGTCTGTTGCCGACCTCGACAAGCGTGAGTTGCACGCCCGACAGCGTGTTGGTCTTCTCCTCCTCAGATTGCACGGCGACGGTCACCGACACGGCCACGAGTGGGCAGACCACACCGACTGGGAAGGTTACATTCACATCGAGCAGCCCGAACAGCGACTTCGCCAAGAACCCGTGCACGCTCAGCCAGGCCGGTCCCGGAGTGGCCACCTGCCATTTGATTTACACACCCCAGGCCCAGACAGGGTCGGATACGATCACCGCGACCTACGACGCCGATGCGAGCCACGGCCCAAGCAGCGGCGCCACGACGGTAACGGTGCGGCCGCTGCCACCGAATTGCTCGCCGTCAGGCGGCGGGAAGGTGACGTGCACGTACATGGGCGCGGGCACCTACACGTTTACGGTTCCCAACGGGATCAACTACTTGGACGTAACGGCGGTCGGCGCAGCGGGAGGTGGTTACTACGGCGGGGGCGCGGGTGGTGCGGGCGCCTCGGTGCATGACACGGGGGTGCTGGTGGATCAGAACCAGGCTTTGAGCGTGATCGTGGGCGGCGTCGGCGGCTACGGAGACAATAACGGCGGTGGTGGTGCGGGCGGTAGCCCGGGCGGCGGCGGGGCCGGCGGCAGCAACCCCCACTACGGCCTAGGTGGCGGTGGCGGTGGCGGCTACTCCGCGTTGTTTGGTCCGTCGAGCACTCCGCTGGTGATCGCGGCCGGCGGCGGCGGCGGCACCGACCCCAACGGCGGCGGTTTCGGCGGCATAGGCGCAGGCGGCGCCGACGGCGGCTACTGCGAGACGTTCTACCCGAACGGTACGTGCGGGGGCCCCGGCGGGGGAGCGTCGGGCACTATCGGCGGCAGCGGCGGCACCGGCGCTGGCACCGGCACCTACAGCAACGGGGCTTCGGGTAGGAGCCTGGCCGGCGGTCAGGGGGGCGGCGGCGGCGGCGGCGCCGGTGGTGGTGGTGGTGGCGGCGGCGGCTACGCCGGCGGCGGCGGTGGCGGCGGCGCTGTTACTAACGCCGCCAACAACCGCTACGGCTATGGTGGTGGTGGCGGCGGCGGGTCGAGCTTTGGGGTCGCTCCCGGGCTCACTAATGAGACGCACGCCTCGGGCCCGGCGGCGGTGGCGATCACCTACAACCCGGCGGCTCCCCACTTCTATCCTCCATCGATGCGTATCGCGTTTGACCCTGCTTCGGTGGAGGAGGGTGCGACGAGCAAGCTGACGTTCACGATCAAGAACCCGGAGGCAAACAGCGTGGCGCTGTCGGGTGTGGCGGTCACCGACACGCTTCCAGACGGGCTGGCTGTTTCGCTCCTCAAATCAAACGACTGCGGCGGAACCGTGAGCGCCGTTCACGGGGGACGCTCGATCTCGCTCACCGGGGGGACGATCGCGGCTAACTCGAGCTGTACGGTCGCAGTCGAGGTCACCGGCACTGTTGCCGGTCGGCTCACCAACACAACCGGCGTCGTCAGCTCGAGCAATGGCGGCAACGGAAACACCGCGTCGGCGACCCTGACCGTCGTTCCGCCGACCCCGAAGGCGTTCGTGTACCTGACTAACCAGAACAGCAACAACGTCTCGCAGTACCTCGCATCCAGTACTGGCGCGCTGTTCCCGCTGTCGCCAGCCACGGTAGCCGCCGGCAGTGGACCGATGGCGGTCGCGGTGGCTCCGGATGGCAAGAGCGTCTACGTCACCAACTCCGCTAGCAGTACGGTTTCTGAATACACGATCGATCCGACGACCGGGACGCTCAGCCCCAAGAACCCCGCCACTGTGCCGGCCGGCGGCGACCCGGAGGCGGTTGCGGTGCGTCCCGACGGCAAGGACGCATACGTCGCCAATCGGAACGACAACTCAGTGTCGCAGTACACGATCGATCCGACGACCGGGACGCTCAGCCCCGAGAACCCCGCCACCGTGCCGGCCGGCGGCCACCCGGAGGCGGTTGCGGTGAGTCCCGACGGCAAGAGCGTCTACGTCACCAACGATGCTGCCAACTCGGTGTCCCAGTACACGATCGATCCAACGACCGGGACGCTCAGCCCGAAGAACCCCGCCACCGTGCCGGCCGGCGCCCACCCGGAGGGGATAGCTGCGAGTCCCGACGGCAAGAACGCATACGTCACCAACGACAGCAGCAATTCAAACTCTGTCTCGCAGTACACGATCGATCCGACGACCGGGACACTCAGCCCCATGAGCCCCGCCACCGTGCCGGCCGGCAGCAATCCGTACGGGATCGCGGTGAGTCCCGACGGCAGAAGCGCATACGTCGCCAATTTCGGCAAGTCGGTGTCGCAGTACACAATCAATCCAACGACCGGCGCCCTCAGCACCAAGAACCCTGCCTCGGTCACTGTCAGCGGAAATCCGAAAGGGATAGCGGTGAACCCCGACGGGAACGGCGCCTATGTCGCCGACAGCTCCGGCAACACGATACTGCAGTTCACGCCCGATCCCACGACCGGCACCCTGAGCGCAAAGGTCCCGGTCTCATGGCCGGCAGGCAGCGGTCCATTAGGGATCGCAGTGACCCCGAACCTCGTCACCAAGCGGCCGCCTGACCAGTGAGGCACGCTGGGTGGCGGACGTTCGGCAGCATGTTCAAGGACCAGAGCCGCTGACTTGAGTCGAACTGAGTTGTGGGGACGGGACTGCCCGGCGCTGGTCTTGCGAGACTCAGGAGACGGAAAGAGAGGGATTCGAACCCTCGTGTCGGGAGAGCCCGACAACCTGGTTTCGAGACTGGCAGTTCGTCGAAACGCCCTTGAATACAGCCGATTGCTTCCCGGGTGCGGCGCTGACGCGACCGGTCAATTCGCTAGCCGGACCAAACGCCTTCACCCGCTCGGCGCCTAAGTGGCCGATGCTGTTCAGCGCTCGTGCCTGGTGATCGCGACCAGATCGCCCTCATCCTCCACGATGTTCCGGAACGCGCTGGGCAACACCGTCTTGCCGACCCCCGGAGCCCTACCACGATCATCGACTGGTCGGTGTAGCCCTTCTTCATCCGCCTCAGGAGAATCCGGAGCGGACTCAGCGCCGGCGTTCGGCGTATGCGGATTGTCCTGAGCGGGCACGCCTTATCGAGTCTGCAGCGCTTTACCGTCTAGCGCTGAAGGCGCATAAAACTGCTAGCGGGCCGTCGCGCGCGCGCCAAGGCGAGCAGTCACCGCCGCCGTGAGAAGCCGCCCGCGAGCGGCCGGACGCTGATGCGGACGCGCTCGCACCGACCCCGCCTGCAAGTCAACTAAATCACTTGCTTTTACCGATCAGCCCAGGCCGACCATAACTGGCTTCAAAAGTGCGGGCTTTGCAGGACTTTCTGATGGAGCCTACCGGGATCGAACCGGTGACCTCCTGCAAAGTTGGGCGGATCCTTTTCCACACGTTGCATACGTTGCCAAAACCCGAAATCACGGCGAAAATCGACCCTCGACGTTTGCCATACGTTGCCACTGGTTGCCGCAAGTGCTTGTTCCCTGCTTGTTCCCTCGACCGGCAGCCCAGACGGATTCGGTAAAGACGGGGTGATCACGGCTATCGAAGGGCACCGGCCGCCCAGGCGTTTCCCGGCACCCAGGCGACGGCGGAGCAGCGTCCTGAGCCCGGACTAGCAGTCACGCCCCACACGAATCTCGCCCGCTCGCAACGACCCAACAACCGACGCGCCACCGGCGAGGCACGAGCGGAGCAGCGGACCCGCGATCACCCGTTCGCCCGGGATGGCTGACGATCCCTTGCTCGGAAAAGCACGCGCCCACATCCCCCCGTGCGGTAGGAGCGCTGCCCGCTGAAAGGAGGTCTGCTCGCCGCCGCGGAAAGAAAGCAGGCGTCGATCACGTCATGCCGTTCGTCAACAGCAGGCACCAGCTCAAAGCCATTGCGAGAATGACCGCGTTCGGGGCACGCGCTTGTCTGAAAGACGGCGTTCGCGCATGCTTCTCGCATGACTACGCTCGACTCCCGCCCTGGCGGCGCCCAACTGTTGCCCATCGACGAGCTTCGCGCCCACTTCCCAGGCTTGTCCGCGGACGTCGCGGCACTGGACGGCGCGGGCGGGACCCAAGTTCCACGTGCTGTCATCGACGCGGTTGCCGTGGCGTTGCGTGATGCGATGTCCAACCTGGGTGGCGCTTTTCCTGCGAGCGCAGTCAGCGCAGAGGCGGTCGCGGGGGCCCGGTCGGCAATCGCCGATCTGGTTGGCGGCACTGTTGACGGAGTGATTTTGGGCCCGAACATGACGACCCTGACGTTCCACCTTGCCGAAGCGCTCGCGCGCGCGTGGGCGCCAGACGACGAGATCGTCGTGACCTCACTGGACCACGATGCCAACATCCGACCCTGGGTGCTGGCCGCAGACCGAGTCGGCGCAACAGTCCGATTCGCCGAGTTCGACATCGAAACGGGCGAATTGTCCGCTGCCGCGTTCGAGCAAGTCATCAGCGAGCGCACGCGGCTGGTCGCGACAACGGCCGCCTCCAACGCAATCGGCACGCGACCCGATGTCAGCGCGATCTCGCAAGCCGCGCACGCGGTTGGAGCGCTCGTCTACGTCGACGGCGTGCATGCAACCCCGCATGTTCCGATCGATATCCCTGCGCTCGGCGCCGACTTCTATGCATGCTCCTCCTACAAATTCTGCGGACCGCACACCGGCGCGGTGATCGCCGACCCCGCACTGCTGGAGCGCGTGCAGCCCTCAAAGCTCGCTCCATCCACGAACGCGGTTCCTGATCGATTCGAGCGCGGGACCCCGCCGCTCGAGCTCTTAGCCGGGGTCCGTGCCGCGATCGACTGGCTGGCCGGTCTCACCGACGCACCAGGCGACCGGCGCGCGCGGCTGCTGGCCAGCCTCAGCGCAGTTGAGGCACGACTCCAAACGCTCCTTGAGCAGCTGGTGGCTGGCCTGTCGGAGATCGAGGGAGTGCGACTGCTCGGTCATCCGGCGTGCCGTACCTCGACCGTCTCATTCGTCGTTGACGGGCAGACGCCGGCGAGAATCGCGGCTCGTCTTGCCACAGACGGAATCGCGGTGTGGGACGGCGACAACTACGCGTATGAGTTGATGCGCCGATTCGGTCTCGAGGACCAAGGTGGCGCGATCCGCGCGAGCATCGTCCTCTACAACACAGCTGAGGAGATCGACCGGCTCATCAACGCCGTGGCACATATCTCCGCGCAACCATGACCGCGTGCTGCTCGTGCTGACATCACCCAGGTAATTTCATGCAACGCCTCATTGGCCGGAGAGCCCTTGTCACCGGAGGAACATCGGGACTCGGCGCCGCGATCGTGCGCCGGCTCGTCTCCGAGGGCGCGCAGGTTGTCTTCACCGGCCGCGACGAGCAACGTGGCCAGAACATCCAAGAAGAAACGAAGGCTGCGTTCGTCCGCGCTGACAGTAGGTCGGACAGCGACGCGCAGCGGGCCGTCGCCTACGTCGCTGAGCGCCTCGGCGGGCTGGACATCCTCGTCCTCAACGCAGGGACCGGTCTCGTCGCACCGCTCGTTGAGACCCCGACCAAGGACTTCTCTCGCCTGCTTGACGTGAACGTGACTGGATATTTTCGCTACGCGAAAGCAGCCACGCCGATTCTCAGACAGGCTGGCGGCGGCTGCATGATCCACATCGCTTCAGACGCGGGGATCACCGGCGAGACGAACTACGGCGCCTACTCGATATCGAAGGCCGCGGTCATCATGCTCGGCCAGATCCTCGCTGCAGAGGGTGGCCCGGTTGGTGTCCGGTCCAACATCGTCTGCCCCGGCGACATCGCACCTGGAATGCGCGAGATGGTGCAACCAGGTCAGCCCGAACGCGAAGACAGTGTGGCCGACTGGCCGATTCCTCCGCTTGGAAGAATCGGCCAGAGCGAAGATGTCGCGGCAGCGGTCACCTACCTCGCCTCCGACGACGCCTCGTTTTGCAACGGCTCAGTGCTGCTGGTCGATGGGGGCATGCGCAGCGCACTCTTGCGATGACCAGCCAACGTCCAAGTCGGCGATTCCGCACACTGGCGGTAGCCCTTGCGAAGCCAGCCGCAGCAGATCAGGACTCAGACCAAAGCGGTGTCGACGCGTTTCGTGGACGATTGCCGGACGACCTCGTGCTCTGGATCGAGGGGCCAGGTGCAGCTATCGCAGACGGTACGCCCGTCGACTTCGAGCAGGGCGGGAGATCCCGGCTGAGTGGCGGGCCGAGAACAGCACTCGCTTTCATTCCCAAACACGGAACCTCTAGGCCGCCCGCATTGCGACGCCAGCACTACTGCGCTCGACCGGCAGCAGGAGTCTGGTCGAGAGTGCCGGGTCGGCGACCATGCAGAAGCCTCGTCTGCGAGGACCACTTCGGGAAGCTCGAGAGCTGGTCGTATGCGCCAAGCGATGCCGATCATCTGGTCGCGCTGTCGCTGCGGGCGCAGGCGCCGGTGTTCGACTTGGCGCTCGGTCTGGGATTAAGGCTGTTCGTGTCGCTGCGCGCCGAGGCCTGCCGTGAGGGCGAGGCCGGCGACGTTCGGGACGCAATCGAGGCTGAGGGCGCCCGCGCGTGGGTGGCCGACGTCGCCGGGATCGCCCGCGGATTCGTGACCGCGTTCTCGCCTAGAGCGAGTCTGAGCGAGCTCGTTATGGCCGCTTTGGATCCCAGGTATCGGCGTCAAGGCTTGGCCAGTCCGCCCATCGACGCCGCAACCGCGTCGTTATGCGATCAGGACGCGACGACAGGGATAGTCGAGACCGGAGACGATCCCGGGCGCGCACCGGCGCGCGGTGTACGAGCAGACCGGCTTTCGCCCCTTACCGGTGACTCGGTACTTCAAGACCTCGTAGGCGCCGCGTCGGACTGCGCGATGCCGGAGTGGCCAGCGGTGGCTCGCTGTCGCCGATTGCGGCGCTCAGGGAGACAGGGGCGGCCCACGGAATCGCAAAGGCGGAGCGGTATACATCTGGGATCGTTCAGGCCGGGTCCGGCGAGCGGATGAGTCGCGTGTCACGTTTTCGGCTCAGGTGGCACTTCCGTGTGATGACCGCATCACGCCCGATCTCAAGCGACGTTGAGCTCCTCACAGCCGCCCAGCGCGATCCTGAGGCGTTCGGCGAGTTCTACCGACGCCACGCCGTTGGGGTGGAGCGCTGGCTGCGGACGCAGACACCGGACTTAGCGACCGCGGCTGATCTGACCGCGGAGACGTTTGCGCAGGCGCTCGTCAGCCTTGGCCGATTCCGCGGCACCACCGACGACCAAGCCGTGGCCTGGATCTTTGGAATCGCACGCAACCTGGTGCGCCGACTCCATCGCCGCGGACGCGTCGAACTCAAGGTGTGCCGTCGCCTCGGGATCCAACTTGATCACGATGAGGACGACCTGACGCGCCTGATAGCGCAGATCGACACACGGCGCGAGGCGTCCTCTCTGTCCGACGCTCTCAAGACCCTGCCCGACGCGCAACGCCAAGCGCTACAGCTTCGGGTGATCGACGAGCTCGATTACCGCGAGGCGGCCGCCCTCATGGGTACGAGCGAGCAGAACGCTCGCATCCGCCTGTCGCGCGCCCTGAGAACCCTCTCGTTGCGACTACAAGGAGGCCACCGATGACCACCCAGGACCAGTTGCCGGCGCATCTCGAGCGGATCGGCTGCCAGCTCTCCGCCGCCGCTCACGATCTCTACGGACCGAGCGCTCGTCCCCATCGCCGGGCATGGCCGCGTCGCGCATGGGGCACCTTTGCGCGGCTGCCGCGTGTCGCGATGGCAGGCGCAGGCGCCGGCGTGGCGGCCGCAGTCGCTGCCGTCCTGCTCTTCGCGACGGCGGGCGCGCCGCCCGCCTACGCGCTGACACCGAGCGGCAATGGAACGTACACGCTGACGATCAACGACATCGCGACCGCCATCCCTGCGCTCAACGCGAAGCTCAAACAACTCGGCATCAACATGACCGTCATACCGGTGACGCCCACGTGCACAGCGCCCGACGATGGTGTTCCGCTCGTCGGCGGCTGGCCGGCCTCGACCGTCAACGAGACCATCACCCTGGACCAAGCGAACATCCCGGCCGGCTCCCAAGGCATCCTCGCCGTCTACCAATCGCCGTCCGGAGGAGGGGTCGACCTCGACCTCGGCTCCGTCACGGGCAGCGGCCCCCTGCCCCCCTGCCTCAACCCCAACGATGTCGGCTATGTGCAACCAAGTGCGCCCTCGTCCGCGGGCAGCAGCTCAAACAACGCGCAGTAAGCATTCGTAGTCGGATTGGTCCGCTGCTCTTGAAAAGGGGCGGCGCTCGCTGACTGGCATCGATCCGAAGCTTCCGCATCCCCGAATTTCCAGGAGTCTCGCGCCCACCCAATCCGGCCTCGCGGACTTCTGCTTTGCGCGCCGAACCGGCCACCTTCGGGCGCTCGCGAAGCGACGATCTGGAGCGCGCGAGAGGTCTCGGCTCCGGCGCTTGCGTTGTCGCAAAGGGGAGCGCCGGGACTGGCGGTATCCGGATCGTTCAAACAGGTGGGCGCGCCGGTGATCCAGATGGCGGCATAGGAATCACCAGCGAAGCAATGAGCGGACGTTCCCCTTCTCACCAAGGCACGCGCCGTCAGCACCCCGCCCGTCATCACGTCTGGCGTTGGAGGCGAGCGCCGGCCTTCGGGTCGAAAGCGGGCGTGCCGTCGGGTGCTCAGGCGTGGATGGTCGGGATGGTGTTGGTCGCTGTTTGCCCTCGAGGCGGCGCGGCCGATGCGCCCTTAGCCTTGGCGGCGGGCGTCTACCACGGTGATTATGTGGCGAGGCCGAGGGTGATCACCCCAGCGATCACGAGTCCGACCCCGAGCCATTGCGACAAGGTCGGGCGTTCGCCGAACAGCGACACGCCCATCACGACCGGCACCAGGGCGTATGGCGCCGAGGCCGCCGCGACGACTGCCGTTGCGGTGTAGCCGACCCCGAGGTTGAAGCACACATAGCCACCGGTGTCCAGACAGGCCAGCAAGGCGATGATTCCCAGGACGTTTCGTGAAGGACTGACCGGCCGCTGCCCGCGAGTGGCCAGGAGGTTGCCGACCAGGAACACCGTCGCGAACCCGCGCGCCAGAAAGATCGGCGCAACCCAGCCGAGGTGAGGGCGGTAGTACGACACACCGAACACAAACCCTCCGATGAGCGTCATCGCACACAGCGCGAGCGCGAAGCCAAGCGCAGAGCGCGGCTCCTTCCGAGCCTGCGCAATCGCTCCAAAGTCCAGACACACGCTCACTGCGCCGGCGATCGTCGCACCCACCGCGAGCGCCTGAAGTCCCCTCAGGTGCTCACTGGTGAGCACGACGGCGAACAGAACGGTGACCGCGGCGTAGCCAGAGATGATCGGACTGAGCACTGAGATCGGCCCGATCGCCAGCGCGCCGTAGAACGCCAGGTATGACAGCCAGCCAATCACTCCGATCCCGAACAGCACGCCGAGCTCGGCAACGCTGACACCAGCTAGTCCGTCGGTGGCCAGCACGACCACCGTCAGGGGGACCATCGCGGCGACGTGCATGAACAGCACAACGCGAAGGGCACCTGCGCGCCGCGAAGCGACCGCGGCGAAGTAGTCGGCAAGCCCCCAGCTCAGCGCGGCTCCTAGCCCCAGCGCGACGCCCATTGATCTAAATCGGCCCTAGTCGCCCGAGGGCTAGAACCGGTTGCGACCGTTCGATTGACGCGCCGGTTGGATGGTCCGGCGCAACGCATTTGGCGCGCAACGGCTCCCGGTCATCTTCGTAATGGAAGACTTGTCTGGCATCGGCAGCGCAGGATAGGTCGGCGTCGGCGCGCGCAGCCGGCTTGCTCGGGTGGCGGTCGAAAGGTCCACTCGACGGAGGCCTGGCGCCGGTGACGACCCGGAGGCACGCTGTTATAGCCAGACCGAACATCCGGACTTCCAGCCAAGAGTCGCGCCGTCCGCACCTCATGTCGCGCCGAACCCCCTGAACCAAGATCGCCGGCGCCGGAATGCTGCGGATCGTGCCCGTGGGCTCCGAGAAGGCACTCACACAGCGAGGTGCGGATCTTGCCCGTTGAGCACCGTCGCCGCGTGCCAGATGAGCGTCTCGCCACTCAATACGCCGACGACGTCGTTCAGACCCGTCACTCCAGCGAGGTCAACCGTGAGCGGCGCCTTTCGCGAATCTCGCCGCAGCTAGCCGGGAGCTGGGCGTCTCGGTCGACCCACTGCTGGCCGACGCCGAATGCACAGCCAGAGCGCAGGTTCATCACTGATCTAGCCGAAGCGGCACAGCGCCCGTTCGAGATGCTCGTAGGGCTCGTCCCTGGAAGCGCGGAAACGAATCGTCGGCCCAGCGCTGGGCGCGTGACTCCTCCGGTCTGAAAGCGATGGCGCATGCGCCGCGCCGAGACGCTGCTCGCACGCTCCACCTAACAGCGCTGCTGGAGTCGCCGTCGAGGTCGGACGAAGCGAAACCGCGCTTAGCCGAGCCTTTCGCCGCAACATGAAGCGGCCGCATCTGCACCGGCGAACGTCCACGACCGATCGGCCAACGGGGCCCTCCGAGCACATACAACATCAACAGTGACGGCGCGACGCAATGCACGCCTGCCTGCCCGATCTGTTCGCGCTCTACCAGCAGACCTCTCATTAGACCCCGAGCGCCGTCTGACGATCGTTCTCGACGAGCAGCTGGGCGAGCTCAGCTCGATGCTGCACCTCCGCCGCCCACGACGGCCCGGTCCCGCGGTTCTTGTGACGGGTGCCGGCGAGACGATCCTCCGCGGCGATGCGGGACGCGATACGCGCCTTGGCTGTCGCTCTGCCATAACGACGCGACACGGGTGAAAGCCAGAGCTCAATCGGCGGCTCAGGCGGTTGAGGTAGGCAACCGCTTTGAGCATTGTGATCCGGTTCAGCTCGCGATCGCTTCGGCAACACAGGGATCGTTTGCCATTGCCGCGGCTGGCGATCGCGTGCCGCGATAGGGCTAGCGAGGGAGAAGGTGCCGCGGGTTTGCAGGGTTGGTGCGGGCTCTCCGAGGCAAGCTGATGGACGACCGGAGCTCGCGGACCTGTCGGCAGGAGTCGAGGTGGAGGGGGTCACCGTCGAGGTCGCGACGAAGGTCGCGTCCGAGCCGTTGAGCCGGCGGCCGTGGTTGTCCTCGACAACGTGCTGCTGGGGGGGCCGTCCTGGGGTTGCTCACGCGGCCTTGGGCGGCGCGCTTGGTCGTCGCGCCACACCTGCGATAGCGATTACCGCGACCAGGCCGCCGGCCACCTGGAGCGCGGTGAGCGGCTGCCCCAGGATCATGAGCGCCGCCACGCTGGCCACGACGGGGTTGCCGGCGCCGATGACCGACGACACCGAGACCTCGACAAACCGGTGCGCCCAGTTGAACAGCAGATGACCGACTCCGGGAACGAGGCTCAAGAGCCCCACCCAGAGCCAGTCGGTCGGGCGGGCCGGGGTGAGCTTTTCACCGGAGAGCAGGGCGACGGGCGTGACCACGACCGCGGCGATGAGCAGGACGGCCGACGTGTACTCACTCGCCCCCACCCCGTCGGCGCGGACGCGCTTTGAGACCAGCCAGTAGCCGGTGAACGCCAGCAGCGACGCCACCGCGAGTGCGTCACCGAACAGGTCGCTGTGCCCGTCACCCGTCGCGGCGACCGCCGCGACCCCAGCGACCGCCAGCGCGGTCCACGCCACACCCCTCCGGTTGACTCGCTCGTCGAACCAGCGGCCCGCGACCAGCAGGACAAGCGCCGGCTGAAGCGCGCCGATCACGCTGGCCACCGCCACGCTCGTGTACCGGAGCGCAGCGAAGAACAGGGTGATGTCCAGGCAGAGCAGCACGCCGCCGGGGACCGACCGCCAGACGATCCGCCAGGTGATCCCGCGGCCGCGCGCCGCCAGAAGCAGGCTCATGAGCAGAACCCCGAGCCACAGCCTGTACAACGACAGGACGAGCGGAGACACCGCCGACAGCTTCACGAAGATCCCGGTGAAACCCCACGCCGCCGCCCCCGCGGCAGCGGCCGCCAGGCCTCCGGTGCGCTGGTCAGCGGCGACCCCGAACCCGGAAGTCGTGCCCGGTTGGGCAAGGAGGTCACGGTCGCACGTCACGTCGTCAAAGGCCTCACTGATGGGCTCGTGTTCGGTCGGTTCGATGCCCGCGGCTGGCCGCGGGACTCCAGCTTAGGAATCTCACCCGCCGCCCATCTCGGCCACAAGGCGCGAAGAGAACAACGACAAGCGCGGCGATCTCGCACCTGCCCCGTCCGATCGCCTCGTGACATACCCCTCGCCGCCCCACCAGGGCGAGTCGCGGATATCGGCGGGGCCAGAGGATCCCCTGCTGCTCGGGCGCGACTCACACGTTCAGGGTCGGCCTCGGGAAGCCGACCGGGAGCAGGGCCGGCGACCCGTCCGGCGCCTCACGCCAGGCGCGATGATCTCACTCCGGCCCCGAGGCAGATCGTCGCCGGCGAAGCGCGAGATCAGCGAGAAGCCCACGAGGCCGTCTGATTCCGCACACCGATGTGCCCGTGACCTTCCACGCACATCCTGCCCTGCCGGACGAGTGCTTAGAAATCAAGCACGTGTCGGGCCCCGCGAACTCGGACGATTCGTTTGTCGCGATCTCGATCACAGGCGCGGGAACCCGTCATCGGGGTGCCGCCGGCGCCGGCCCCCCTTCTCAACAGGGCATGCGTGACCGTCGGGCAGCTCGCGCGTTCGGTGTCGAGGGGGCCGGAAGAGCCGCGCCGGCGCAGCGTTGCCGCCACTCGGCCCACGCTCGGGGGCGATCGAGACGTCGCCGAAGGGTTTGCCAGAGGCCAGGCGGTGGCACGATCAGAGCGATCGCGCGGGGTCGGGGATAGGCCCCTCATCATGCTGCTCCTCGCGGGGGAGAGCAGCCACGGCGCCGCCGGGCGATGGCGTTACGGAAACGAGGCAGGATCAGCATCGCTGAGCGCGTTGGTCTCGCGCCCGATGGTTGCTGTTCGGCGGATTCGTCGAGCCATGCCGACGCGTGCCGAGCGGCCCACGCTCGGCTGACGCGTCCGCTGAGCATGGCGCGCAGCGCTTCTCGATCCGCGATCGCGAGTGTGACGTGGCCCACGATCACGATCACGAAGGCGACGGCGAGCCAGTTGTGCACGAACGTGGCGCCAGCACGCCACGAGAGCGGGAAGGGGGCGTACCAGTGGAGGAGCGCGCCGGTTCCGAGCATGACGAGACCGCCGCCAGCGACGAACGCCGCGTTGAGCTTCTGTCCCGCGTTGAACTTGCCGAGTCGTGGCCGCAGCCCCGACTGCCGGCGGCCGGAGGCGGTGTCGATGAGGCCACGTAGCCACTGCAGGTCCGCCTCAGTCCATACGTTGATGCGGCTGGCGTCGCGACGCAGGCCCCGCCCCCAGCTGCCGGCAACTCCAAGCAGCAGCGGCAGCGGCAGCGAAAGCCCCGCGTACAGGTGGATCTGCTCGATGAGCCTGCGCCGCCCGACGAGCGCGATCAGCGGCGTGAAGTACAACGCCGCGCCCGTGAGGATGAGGATCAGGAACAACGAGGCGTTGACCCAATGCACCGTGCGCTCGACGCGGTCAAAGCGGAGAAGCACCCGTTGTTTGGACTGCTCAGCGGTGACGCGCGTCGCGCTCATGCTGTCAGCGCTCAAGCAGCCCGCGCCGGTGCATGCCCGCTGATCCACGCGTTCACCGGGTAGCCGTTCTGCTCCCAGTAGCCAGGCTGCGGGTGGGTCACGAGCTCGATGCGAGAGAGCCACTTGATCGACTTGTAACCAAACATGCCGGGCACGTAGAGCCGAACCGGGCCACCATGCTCACGCGTCACTGGCGCGCCCAGCATCGAATACGCGGCGATCGCTCCGGTCTCGCGCGCCTGGTCGACGGTGAGGCTCTCGGTATAGACCCCGTCGAACGACGTGAATCGGAATGCTGATGCAGCAGGATTCACTCCGGCGCGCTCGGCCAGGTGGAGAAGGCGCACACCGACCCAATGGACGTTCGACACCTCCCATCCGGTGACGCACTGAAAGTCACGTGTGAGTCGTATCGCCGGAAGCGACTGAAGGTCCGCAACCGTCATCGACAGCGGGCGTTGGACGAGTCCGTCGACCCGCAGCCTGTAGTCCGCGGGAGCAGCCGGATACCCGTCTGTGACGGTATAGATCGTGAACTGGCCGCCACCGGGAAGAAGACTCGCGATCCCGCCCGCGTCCACCGAGTTGAGCAGGCTAGAGATCCCGGCCTGCACCTGGGACCCGAACAGGGTGCCGAGCGCGCCGAGCCCGAGCACGGATAACACGGCGCGTCGCCCGATCGGTTTGCTCCAGGGCTCCTGCGCGGCCTTGCCACTCGGCGCCCCGCCGAGCGGATCACCGGGAACCCCGCTGGCTGACCCATCAGCAGAGAAGGGCTGATGCTCGGTCATGGGCCTACAAGGCACAGCGCATTGGGAGGAGAGCCACCAGTCGCCGCCGAAGCATCAACCAGAGCCGAGACGACGACCACGGACACGTTCAACATCGTGACGACCACATCTTGCCAATCCCTTACGCGATGTCAGGATGAAAGGCCGGCAAACGCGGTCCCGTTGCCGCTCACCGGGCGACGCGGTCACATCAACGACTCGCCGCACCAGTTGAGCGCCGTCGCTGCTGTCAGACAACGAAGACGAGGTGCCAACCGGCCCGCTTGACGACTGCTGTCGTCCTCAGACGGTCCGCGGCGCGCGTAATCGAATCGGGCGACGACCGATCGCCAGATGCGATGGGCGCTGACGATTGCATGGCCGCGGGAAGCAGGCACTTGCTTGTTCCCTTGAGCGCGCAACCACTTTCGGCGACGTCAAATGGCACTCATTCGCAGACTTTTGAGTGGAGCCAACCGGGATCGAACCGGTGACCTCCTGCTTGCAAAGCAGGCGCTCTCCCAGCTGAGCTATGGCCCCGCAGACGCGTGAGTTTATCGGCCCCCGCCGGGCGGGTCGCCGGGACTAGCCGTCGAAGTCGAAGTCGCGCGGCGGGCGCTGCTCGAACCAGAGGCGGTCGTGGTCCGGGGTGTCCTGGAGGAACTCGGGGGTCTCCTCGAGGACGTCCTCGCCGTCGTCCTCGGCTGCCTCGTGGTCGGCGCCGCGCGGCTGGTCGCCGCGGGCGTCCCCCTGCTCGAAGCTCCGCTCGACGTCGTGCCGGGCGGTGGCATCCTCGGGGGCGGGAATGTCGACGGTCTGCATGAGCTGGGTGCGGTGCGGGTCCTCTTCGTCGGCGAGGGGCTCGTCACCACCGGGTTCGAAGACTTCGTCCTCCTCGAAGGGCTCCTCGTCGTCGAATCCAGCCTCGTCCTCGAGATAGCCGGCGCTCTGTGCGGGCGCCGCCAGGGGCTCGTCGTCGTACTCCTCGTCGCCGTAGGGCTCCTCGATCAGGTCGCTGGCCACACCCTCGTCGGGCTCGTCGAGCGCGGAACCGACGGCGGGCTCAGATCCGGCCGCGGCGGCCTCGGCCTCGTCGCCGGCACCCGGCTCGCGGTTGCGGCGGACCGGCCCGAGCGCATCGCGTTCGGCGCGCTCGATCTCGGCGGGATCGGCGCCGCGGCGGCGCTTGAGGTCGAGGTGCTCGCGAATGGCGTCGTCGAGAAGACCCACGCCGTAAAGGCTACTCGCCGTCCGGTCCCTCCGTGGCGGCCGCAAGTTCTCGTGCGAGGGCCTCGGTGCCCGGGTCGCCCGCACGGACGGTGCGGTTCTTTCCGGCCCGCTTTGCCGCGTAGAGGGCCGTGTCGGCGGCGGCGACGAGCGTGTCTCCGCGACCGTGGTCGCCGGCGGCCACCCCGGCGCTGGTGGTGACGCTCAGCGAGCCCTGACCGTCGAGACGGGGCACCGACAGACGCTCGATCGCCAGGCGTGCGCGCTCGGCGAGCTCGTGGGCGCCCTCGAGGTCGGTGTGGGGCAGGATCAGGGCCATCTCCTCACCGCCGTAGCGGGCCGCGAGGTCGGCCTCGCGGCAGGTCTCGGAGAGGACCTCGGCGACTCGGCGGAGCACGAGATCGCCCTGCTGGTGGCCGTAGGTGTCGTTGAACGCCTTGAAGTTGTCGATGTCGAACATCGCGATCGCGACCGGGTGGTGGTAGCGAGCCGCCTGGCGCATCTCGTCGTCGAGCCGGGCCCGGAACAGGCCGTGGGAGGCGAGGCCGGTGAGGTCGTCGGTGACCGCCTGGCGTGCGACGTCGTCGTGCATATCGACGTTGGCGAGCGCGAGCGAGGCCCGGGAGGCCAGCGAACGCAGCAGCTCGTGTTCGTCCTCGCCGAACGGGCGACCGGCGCGGCTGACCGTGATCACGCCGTGGGTCGGTTCGCCCTCCTCGCGCGGCCAGATGGCGACCGCGGCGACGTGCGTGCCCTTGGTGTGCGCCGAGCCGACGCCGTCCTCGTTCTCCTCGGCACGACGCTCGGCCTCGGCGAACGCCGCCTCCAGATCGGACACCTCGCCGGCGTGTCCGGTCACCGCCAGCGGCTCGGAGCTGCGCCGGCGCGAGCTCACCCGGCCGCCCTCGGCGCCGGTGGCATCGATCGCGGTCGACAGGGCGAGGTCCAGCAGCGCGTCGCGGTCCAGGCCGGACGCGAATGCCTCGCCGATACGGCGCACCGCGGCACGGAACCGGGCACGCTCCTGCTCGAGCTCGTCCATCCGGGTCTGGAGCTGGCGCGACATCGAGTTGAACTCCTCGCCCAGTGCCGCGAACTCGTCGTGGCCGATGGTCTGGACCGGCTCGGAGAAGTCGCCGCTGCCCAGCCGACGGGCGGCGCGCAGGAAGTGGGAGACCTGGGACTGCGTGAAGTGGGCCATCAGCTGGGTGAAGCAGAACGCCAGCAGCAGGAATGCGCCGATCAGGCCGCCGGCAAGCAGCCGCTCGTCGCGGACCGATCCGCTCGTCGCCCCCAGCGCGGAGAGCACCGACACGTCGACGCTCGTGCCGTCAAAGCCCGAGAGACGCTGGGTGATCACCCGGTACTTGGCGGAGCCGATGCTCACCGCGCCGACGCCGGAGGGAAGGCTGAGCTGCGCCGCCGCCGAGTCGCTGGAGCCAAGCGTCTTGCCACCGGAGCGCACGATGAGCACCGTGTCGGTGCCGGCGAGCTGATCCGCGTACTGGCCGGCCGTCGCTTCTGAGACGACGAAAGTCCGAGCAGAGTGGTGCCCGGAGCCCCGCACCACCGCGATCCCCGGCGCGATCGCGTCGGCGCTGCCTGCAGAGATCGTCCGAGACTTGCCAACGTGCACGACGATCCGGGCAAGACCGGTGGTGGCGAGCATCGCGTTGACGCGCGACGAGAGATGGGACACCGGGACATAGGCGAGCGAGCGGGCGACCGTGCGCGCCTCCAGGCTCGCCTCATGGCTGTCGGATTCGTAGACGCTGCGGGCGGTGCTGGCGATACCCGCCGCCCGCGCGTCGGACTTGCTCTGGCCCGCGCTGTCGATGAGGTCGAAACCGAGCACACCCATGAGCGTCATCGGAATGACGACGATCACGACGAAGAAGACGGTCAGGCGCGCGCGAAAGCTCATCGAGGGAACCAACCGGTGTATCGGCGTCAACATCCCAGACCTGAAGCCCTACCGGGCGGTGATCCCGCTCGTTGCGGTTAGTTCTACAATCCCAGGTCCTGTGCGGCCATGTGCCGCCGCTCGGGGCTATAGCTCAGTTTGGGAGAGCGCCTGGATCGCACCCAGGAGGTCGCCGGTTCGAGCCCGGCTAGCTCCATTTTTTGGATCATCTTGCTGGGGCTGTCGATTCCACCGAGCGCGAGAGGTCAAGGCTGTAACAACCCGCGTTGAGCCTGTTTTACCCGCTCGTCGAGATAGAGAACGAACGTCGGGATCCAGTGCGCGCGGTTGAAGCCGTCACTCGGCTGCAACTTCTCCACCAATACGACGTGTTTCTCGGCCGCGTCACGGGCGGGCGCGACCGCGGGGTGGTCAGCGGGCAGGCCGCGTGCGAGCGCGTGGAGCCCCCAGGCCCGGCTCGTGAGCAGCCCTTCGAGGTGCACGGTGCCCGGGTCCTCGCCGTCAGGGGCGAACGCAGGAGGGCTCCATGCGGCGCGGGACGGATCGGGAAGGCTCGCGTCAAGCCAGGCGGCGAGCTGCTCGGGCGACAGGACGTCTGACATCAGGTCGGCCTCGGCGAACGCGGCGCTGAGGAACGCATCGCCCGCCGGCGCCTCTGACCAGGGCAGCGTGTCGTCGCGGGCGAACAGCCGACGCGCGTCCTGGGCCAGCCGCGCTGCGCGCTGCACATCCCCGCGTCGCGTCGCCGCTCGCAGCGCGAGCTGCAGGCTGAAGGCGGTGTTGGCGTGGGTGCCGGAGCGGATCGGGAACGCGAGCGAGCCGCCGAAGTACGCCGCGAGCCGCTCGTCGAGCAGGGTCGCCAGCGGCCCCAGCGCCTGCGTCCAGCGCTCGAAGCGCGCGTCGCCGCCCGCGGCGGCAGCGCACTCCGCATGCAGGAGCACCAGCCACGCCCAGCCGTAGGGGCGCTCGGCAGTACGCCCGCCAGGCCCGGAGTAGAACGCCAGCTCGCCGGCGAGACGGTCCGGTGAGAGGTGGTCATCGAGCCTGTCGACGATCTCGTCCTCGACCTCGGGGACGCCGCGCTGCAGAGCGCGCACGAGCAACCAGTGGTTGTGGACCGCGGAGTGCCAGTCGTAGCTGCCGTAGAAGCTCGGGTTGAGCTCACGGGGCGGCCGGACGTCGGCGTCGGAGTTGAGCTCCTGCATGAGGACGTGGGGGTACTCGCGGTTGACGGCCTGCAGGGCAATGCGGGCAAGCGCGGCGAGATCGGCCTGCAGGAGCGGGATCACCGCGAACACACCTCTCTTCCGGCAGGCTCCATGCACCAAATCGTCGCGCATGGCTTACCAATCCGGCAGGCCGGGCATTGTTCCGGAGCGTGCGCGGAACCCTCCGACACACGGTCCCAGGGTCGATCGTCTCCGTGGCGCGTCGGGCCGAGCAGGAGGCGGGCGGCCCAGTCCGCCTGCGAGTCGTCGCGCTCTTCGCGGGGGTGTACGGCCTGTCGTCCGCCGACATCGGCACGGTCGGCTCGGTCGCCCCTCAGCTCGAGCGAGCCCTGCACATCTCCAACTTCCAGATCGGCCTGATCGCCGCGGTCGCCGCGTTTGCGGGCGCGGTCGGGACGATTCCGGCCGGCGTGCTGACCGACCGCTTCGACCGCATCAACCTGCTCGCGGCAAGCATTCTGCTGTGGAGCGCGGCCCAGCTGTTCGGGGCGCTGTCGCCGTCGTTTGGCGTCCTCATCGCGAGCCGGCTGGCGTTGGGGGTGGTGACCGCCACCGCCGGCCCCGCCATCGCCTCGCTGACCGGCGACTACTTCCCCTCGGCCGAGCGCGCCCGGATGCTGGGGCTGATCCTCACCGGCGAGCTCGTCGGCGCGGGGATCGGCCTCGTGGTGTCGGGGGATCTCGGATCGGCGCTGTCGTGGCGGTACGGGTTCGGATGGCTGGCGATCCCGGGCGTCGCGCTGGCGCTGGCAATCTGGAGAGGGCTCGTCGAACCAGAGCGCGGCGGATCCAGCCGGCTGGATCCAGGCGCGAGGCAGTTCGTCGCGCCGGACGGGGTAGGACACGGGCGGCGGGCAAGCGCCGCACACGCGGCACGCCCCACCAAGGCGAAGCGGCAGGAGGATGAGCAGCAGAGCGTCCGCGCGCTCGCTCGGCGCAGCCGGGTGCGTCCGTACCGACATCTGATCCTGCGCAGCGATCCCACGAAGATGGGGCTCCTACAGATGATCCGCTACGTCCTGCGCGTCCGTACGAACGTCGTGCTGATCGTCTCGACCGCGCTCGCCTACATGTTCTTCGCGGGCGTTCAGACGTTCGCGGTGCTGCTGTTCCGCGCGCGCTACAACCTCAGCGAGGACACCGCGACGCTGCTGCTGGTGGTGACCGGTCTCGGCGCGCTGGTCGGGCTGGTGAGCGCCGGGTACGTCGCGGACCGCTGGCTGGCCCGTGGGCGGATCTCGGCGCGCGTCCTGGTGGGCGCGATCGCCTACCTCGCCGCGGTCGCGTTCTTCGTGCCGGCGCTGCTGAGCAGCGTGCTGTACGTCTCGTTGCCGCTGTTCACGCTGGGCGCCGCCGGACTGGCGGCGCCGGACTCCGTCCTCAACGCGGCGCGGCTGGACATCATGCATCCCCGGCTGTGGGGGCGCGCCGAGGGCGTGCGCACCGTCCCGTACATGCTCGCCTTCGCAGTCGCCCCGCTCCTCTTCGGCTTCATCTCAGACTCGCTCGGGGGACGCAACACCGGCGCCGCGGCCGCGGCCGGCGGCGCGGCCAGTCATGCCAACGGTCTGGCGCTCTCCTATACGTTCCTCATCATGCTCGCGCCGACCGTCATCGCCGGCCTGAGCCTGCTGTGGGCGATACGAACGTATCCCCGTGACGTCGCCACCGCGGCCGCCTCCAGCACTCACGCCGGGCCACAGGTCTCCCCCGAGAGCGGGAGCGGGTAGCGAGAACCCATGCTCAGAGCTCTCGGGGTCGTGCTCTCCATCGGATTGGCCGACTCGCTCAACCCCAGCACGAGCGTCACCGGGCTGTTCCTCGCCTCGGGCGAGAGGCCGCGTCGCAGCGTGCTGGAGTTCGCCACCGGGATCTTTGCCGTGTTCCTGCTGGGTGGCCTGGTCCTGACGCTCGGCCCGGGCCGAGCGATCCTGGCGCTCGTGCCGCAACCGAGCGCGACCGCCCGGTACATCCTGGAGACGGTCGCCGGAGCGGCGATGCTCGTCATCTCCGCGAGGCTGTGGCGCCATCGACGCTCGCCGAGCGAGGGGCCCCTGTCGGGCGCGATGCGCGGTCGGGGGTCACCGCTCCTGTTCGGCGCCACCATCGGGGCCTTCGAACTGCCAACGGCGTTCCCGTACTTCGCCGCGATCGCCACGATCGTGGGATCGGGTCTGAACCTCGTCGAACAGATCCTCCTCGTCGCGATCTACGACGCCTGCTTCGTGCTCCCGCTGCTGGTCATCGCCCTTGCCGTCACCGTCGCGGGCGAACCGGCAATTGCCAAGCTGATCCGGGTCCGGGAGTGGCTCACCTGCCACTGGCCGGTGTTGCTGTCGCGGCTGGCGCTCGTGGCCGGGATCTTCGTCGTGGCGCTGGGAGTCACCGGACTGACGCTCGACGCCCCCGGCAGCGCCGGCCATTTCTCACGCGGACTGCGTGACCTGCTCACCGACCCGGTCAATCATTGACCTGCAGCGGCGGCATCTCCCGTGTGGCGGAATGCGGATGGACGCCCGAGTTCGCGCGCGAGCTGTGCCTCGTGTTCGGCTCGGCGCTGATGGCCGGCCTGCGCGTGTTCGCAGATCACCCCGACGCCGCCCCGCGCCCGCTGCCTCATCAGGTGAACCGGTGAGCGAGACCCTGATCGACCTCGCCCGTGCCGCCGCCGGCGCCATCGGTGACTACGAAAATTTCGAGCTCACCCGCCTCGACGACCACGTCGTCCGGATGAGCGTGATGACCGAGCCGTTCTACTGGCACCGGCACCCCGACGGCGACGAGACGTTCCTGGTGATCGAGGGGCGCGTGCTGCTGCGCACAGCCAACGAGAGCGTCGAGCTCGGGCCCGGGCAGATGTACACCGTGCCCGCGGGGCTGGCGCACGTCACCAGCCCGGCGACGCCGCGGTCGGTGAACATCACAATCGAGCGGGCGGGAATGACGACCGAGCGCGTGGATACGCCGAACACTTGACGTGAGTAGATGGTGCTGTTGTAATTAGCACCAATGGAGCTCGTCTGGCTCTTCGGCGAAGCACGAACCCGGCAGCGGAGGCGCCGCCGGCGCGTGGCATGGGGTGTGGCAATCGCATTGGCCTGCGTGATCGTGCTGCGGCTGTCGACCGGCGGGGTTGGATCGACGGGGGGAGCGGGCCGTCCATCCCGATGGTGACTGCATCCAAGGTGTTCGCCGAGCCCCCGTACATGGGCGTGCACTGCCCGGTGGCGAACTCGATCGCGTGTGACCGTATCGGCCTGGCGATCTGGCTACGCCGTCCCGCGGTGCACGTGCGGGGCACGATCGCGGGACAGCCGCTGGTTCTGGACTGGTTCGGCGAAGAGCGCCGGGTCGGGCCTGTGCCGGCACGCCGCGCGCTCACCGGCTATCTGCAACCGGCGCACATCGTCGCGCGTCTCGGCGTGCATCCGAGCTCGCCCGGCCGCTGGTACGGATCGGTCGCTCAGCCGGCGCCCGAGCCGCTCGTGCGGCTCACGATCACGTTCGCCGACGGGCAACGCGTCGTGACGCAGCTGCACGTCCGACTCCAGACGGGATGGGGATGAGCCGCGGGCCATCACTGCGGATCGATCCCACCAGCCCGGTCGCGCTCCATGTCCAGGTCGCGGGGGCCATCCGCCGGGCGATCGCCGACGGCGAGGCCCGGTCCGGCGAGCGGATCCCGCCGGCGCGGGATCTCGCTGCCGTGCTCGGCGTCAACACGAACACCGTCCTGCGCGCGCTGCGCACTCTCCGCGATGAGGGCGTGCTCGAGTTCCGGCGCGGGCGCGGCGTGACGGTGACCGGTTCGGCCGAGGCTCGCAGCGCCGTCCAGGACAAGATCCGCGAGCTCATCGGCCTGGCGCACGAGCACGGATACGCGACCGAGGAGCTCGTGCGGATGATCCAAGAGGCGTCCTGACGTCGAGCCGGCGCGTCCCCGTAGAGTCCGGGATGTGAGTGCAGCCGCCGACCGGGTCGCCATCGGGGACCGGTTCGACATCACCTTGGAGACGGTCGAGCGCGTCGCATGGCACGGCGGGCGCGTGCTGCTCGAACCGGTGGCGATCCGGAGGATGAACGAGTGCGCGAAGGCGTTCGACGATCTCGTTCAGGCGCGGGTCCGCGAGGACCCGCGCGCGCTGATCTACGGAGTGACCTCGGCGCCCGGCGACGCGGCGGGCACCGCACTGGACCCTGAGGCGCAGGCTCGACGCCCGACCCGGCTGTGGACGGCGATGTCCTACGGCGAGCCGTTGCCCGATCGGGTGACGCGCGCGATTGCCCTTGCGCGGCTGGCGAACTTCCTGGGCGGTCATGCGGCGGCGCGGGCACAGGTCGCCGAGGCCATCGTCGAGATGCTCAACGGCGGTGATCTGCCCGCGGTCCCATCCCAGTCCAATGGCGGCTCAGGCGAGATCCTGCCGCTCGGCACCCTGTTCTACGACCTGAGCGGACGGCTCGACCTCACCGCGAAGGAGCGCATGGCGCTCATCAACGGCTCCCCTTGTGCCGCTGCCCTCATCGCCGACACTGCGCTGGCCGGGCGAGCGCGGCTGACGGTCGCCGAGCGGCTGTTCGCACTCATCGCCGAGATCACCAGGGCGCCGCGCGAGCATTACGCGGCCGACCTGGAGGAGCTGTGGGGCGACGAGCACGAGGCGGCCGCGCTGCGATCTCTCCGCGCGCTGCTCCAGGTGCCGGCGACCGGGCAGCAGAGCCATCAGGCCGCGGTCTCGTTGCGCATCCTCCCCCGCGTGCTCGGTGCCGCGCGGCGAGCGCAGAGTGAGGTCGAGCGCGCCGCCGCGGTGTCGCTGCGGGCGGTCACCGACAATCCGGTGTTCCTGCCGCCGACCGACCGTCATCCCGAGGGCGCCGTCTACTCGACTGGCGGCTACCACAACGCGCAGGCGGCACCCGCGATCGACGGGATCGCATTCGCGCATGCCGATCTGTGTCAGCTCAGCGAGCGGCTATGCAACCTTCTGTTCCGCCATCCCGACACCGCGGATCTCGTCGGGGGCGACGAGTGGTCGGTCAAGCCGCTGCACATGTCGATCACCGGCTGGGCCGAGGAGGCGCGCGCCACCGCGGGGCCGACACTGCTCTCGCTCGGGTCCTTCGGCCAGAACGACGTCCCGGAGCTCGCGTTCCTCGCCTGGCGCAAGGCCGAGGCCAGCGCCCGCTGCCTGGACGGCGCCCTCGCCGGTCTCGCGGTGCTCGCCTCACAGGTCCTGCATCGCCAGGGGCGCCCGGCGCCCGAGCCGCTGCGCGACCTGGTGGACAGCGTGCGCGCGATCGTCGCGCCGGTCGATGAGCCGCGGGCGCTCGGCGTGGAGTGTCAGCGGCTGTACGAGCGGATGACGGACGGGGCGACCGGCGGGGTGCCGTTCGTCTGACGGACGGTCCGCGGTCGCTACGGGTGCTCGCTGGATCAGCCCGCCCGGCGCAGTCGCTCGGGCAGGTCCTCGAATGCGTAGGTCACCCATCCGAGATGCTTTGGAACATGGACAGGGTCGGCATCGGCAGCGTCGATGAGCCAGGAGAGCGTGAGCGTGCGGCACCGCCAGGTGAGCGCCTGAGCAAAGCCCACGCCCAGCGGCAGGTCGTAGGCATCGAGGACCGAGGCGATGAACCCAAAGCCACCCACTCCGATCAGACCGACGAAGTCCACGACGGGATCGCCGACCGTGGCATCGCCGAGGTCGATGAGACCGCATAGCCGACCGTCGTTCGGATCCACGAGCAGATGATCGGGACAGATGTCGTTGTGGATTACGCACCGTGGACCGTATCGCTCCGGGCAGGCTTCAAGTCCCAGCAGGTACGGCCCGGCGCGGGCACGGAGCTCGTCGCCCAGCAGCTCCGTCGCCCTCGGAGCTCGGTCGCGCAACGACGCCTGGAGCGATGCCCAGTCCGTTGAGGCCGCCGAAGGCGCGGCGGGGAGATGGCCGACATCGATACGGTGCAACCGTGCGAGCGCATGTCCAACCTCGCCCGCCAGCCCGTCACTGCGACCGACTCGACGATCGACCGCCACACCGGGCAGGCGCCGATACCCCGCGAAGGGGTACGGGTACCGGGCGCTCGGAGCACCGCGTAGCTCAAGGCGGGGCACGAGATCACCAAGCGCCGCAGCGACGATCTTGGAGACTGCGACCTCGCGGATGAGCCACTGAACACGCTCGCCACGCCTCGGGAAGCGCAGAAGCCAGTCCGAGCCGACCGCGAACAACTCGTTGTCCCAGCCCGCGCCGAATGGCTGCACCGGCTGGCCGGCGAGGTCCGGAAACTGCTCGCGGACGAGTTGGACGACCACGTCAGCCGTGAGCAACTGATCGGACTCCCGCGAGCTGCCTTCGCCCCTGATCACTCCTCTCCCCAGTTTCAATTTATACAGGATCGAACCGCCTCATGAGGTCGTGAAAAGGTCCGCATAATCGCCCGCCGCAACCCTGGAACTCGGCACAGGAGGCGCAGCGCGATGCAAAGCAGTGAGCATGAAGTGGTCGTCGTCGGCGGTGGTCCCACGGGGATGATGCTGGCGGCGGAGTTGATGCTGGCGGGTGTCGACGTGATGGTGGTCGAGCGGCGGACCGGCCGGGAGGTCGACGGTTCACGGGCGCGCGGCATCAACGCGCGGACGCTCGAGGTACTCGACCAGCGGGGGATCGTCGATCGGTTCCTGGCGGCGGGCCAGACGCACCAGGGCCTCAGCCTGGCCGGGGTCCCGCTGGACATCAGCACGTTCCCCACCCGGCACCCCTACGGCCTCGCGCTGTTGCAGCAGCAGTTCGAGCTCATCATCGGCGGCTGGTGCGACGAGCTCGGCGTCCCGATCACACGCGGCGTCGAGGTGGCGGGCTTCGTGCAGGACGACAGCGGCATCGACGTGGCGCTCCGCGGCGGCCGGTCGCTGCGGACGGCGTATCTCGTCGGCTGCGACGGAGGGCGCAGCGTGATCCGCAAGGGAGCGTCCATCGAGTTCGCCGGCAGCGATGCGACGCGGAGCTGGCTGATCGCAGAGGTCGAGATGACCGAGGAGCCCGAGCCAGGGGTCCGTCCCGGCGGTGGGATCGGCCGGGCCGCAGACGGGGTGCGGTTCGGCGTGGTGCTCTCCGAGCCCGAGGCCGGGCAGGCGGAGGAACCGACCCTGGAGGAGTTGCGCCGCGCGCTCGTCGCCCACGAGGGGACCGACTACGGGGCGCACAGCCCGGTGACGTTGTCGCGCTTCACCGACGCCACCCGGCAGGCGGTGTCCTATCGCGCGGGACGGGTGCTGATTGCCGGAGATGCGGCGCACGTCCACCCCCCGCAGGGCGGGCAGGGGCTCAACACGGGCGTTCAGGACGCGGTGAACCTGGGTTGGAAGCTCGCGCAGGTGGTGCGGGGAACCGCGCCCGACTCGCTGCTGGACAGCTATCACGCCGAGCGTCACCCGATCGGCGCCCGGGTGCTGCGCGACACGTTGACGCACGCCGCGCTACAGGACACCGACCGCGGGACGGTGGCGCTGCGCGACACGCTCGCCGAGGTGGTCTCGATGGAGGAGCCGCGCCTGCGGCTGGCCGGAGCGTTCTCCGAACTGGACATCCGGTATGACCTCGGCGAGGGGCATCCGCTGCTCGGCCGGCGGATCCCGGATCGAGATCTCGTCACCGCCGGTGGCGGGGTGCGCGTGTTCGAGCTGCTCCACCGCGCCGCACCCCTGCTGCTCAACCTCGGCGACCCCGGGATGGTCGACATCGCCGCGTGGTCAGACCGGGTCACGGTGGTCGATGCCCGGGACGACGGAACCTGGGAGCTGCCGGTGGCCGGCGTCGTCCCTGCTCCGGCCGCGGTTCTGATCCGCCCGGACGGCCACGTCGCCTGGGTGGGCGCCGGAAGCGACGCGGGGCTCGCCCAGGCGCTCACCACGTGGTTCGGGCCCGCGTCGGCTCCACCGTCAATGGTCAGAGCGGCCTGACCTTGTCCGGCCCCGTCCCAGGGCAGATAATCGGCCCATGTCCGCCGACGAACCGCCGAGCGTCTTCCGACCCGGCGGCGTGTCCTATCTCCACATCCCGTGCCGGGAGCCCGCTCGCGCGGCGGACTTCTACGACGCGGTCTTCGGATGGACGCCGCGGCGTGACGGTGACGAGCCTGCGTTTGCCGACGCGACCGGCCATGTGATCGGCCACTTCGTCAGCGGCGAGCCCGCACGCGACGGGGTCGGGATCCTCCCGTTCGTCTATGTCGACGATGTCGCATCGACGCTGCGCTCGGTCGGGACGCATGGCGGGCGCGTCGAGGACGAGCCCCGCGCCGAGGGCACGCTGCTGGTCGCGACCATCTGCGACCCCGAGGGAAACCTGATCGGCGTGTGGACCGAGACCGCACGGTGACGACGGCCCCCGCCTCGCCGGCGCGGGGTCAGCCGGCGCCGGCGTCGATCAGCTCGAAATAGAGCACCGAGGCGCTCAGGGCGACGACAGGAGTCACCGCGACGTTGACCGCCCACTGCACGATGTCGCGGCCCACATGTCCGAGCGGGGCGGCGACGATACCGGCGAGCAGGCTGATCGCGAGGACGGCGACGTAGACGATCACGATCACCCCGAAGACGTTCCATCCGTTGCCGCGCACGAGCTCACGTGACCGCGCGAACGATGCGAATACTCCGCGTCGCTCGAGCACCTCGACGGGCACCACCACACACCAGAACGTGATCAACATCAGGCCGGGAACGATGATCAGCACGAACCCGATCATCACCCCGAGGGCGAAGATGATCGAAATCGCCAGCAACGCGCCGAGCGCCGGCGTGACCGCCCGGACCAGGTCGCCCGTCGAGCTCACCTCCACGCCGGCGCGCGCCTGGGAGACCAGCTCGACGACGAACCCCTGGTAGAGCAGCGACAGCACCCAGAAGAGAACTGAGAGGACGAGCGCCAGGCCGATCGGGAGCAGCAGCGCGATCGCGAGCTGAATTGCGAACAGGACCGCCGCGACCGGCAGCAGCCTGCCGGCTTCGGCGCGGTAGAGGTTCCAGATCCGCTCGACGACGGCGCCGGATGTGATCGTCCGTGGCATCGACGGATCATCTCACGCGACAGGGCGTCCCGGCCGGCGCCGGACGCATGTCCCGGCGGCCACGCGGCTCAGGCCGCGGAATCGGCCGTGATCAACCGCTCGGCCACCCGGACCGAAGGGCCGAGCCGCCTCAGATGGTCCACCAGATCGTCGACCGCGGCACGAAGCGCGTCGCTGGAGATCGGCTCGAGCGCATCGAGGATGAACAGCGCCGCGGTGCTGTCCTCATGCAAGCGGGTGCGTCGCCCCTGGCGCCAGTTCCAGCGCCGGCACGTCACGCCGTTGACCCGTGGCAGCCCGGACTCCGCGCGGCGCAGCAGCGCCTCGACGCTGTTGCGATAGCGCCGCGGCTTGGCGCCGACCGCCCGGTGGGCCCCGCGCCACGCGGCGACGTGCGGCAACTGCTCGACCGGCGCCTCGCTGAGGGCGCCACGCGCGGAGGCCTCAGCGGCCTGCAGCATCGACTCCCCGTGAGCCGCGTCGTCGTCGGGCGCCAGGCCGCCGACCGCGACGAGCATCACCCGGGGGGTCTGGGACTTCCGTGCCCGCGCCATCGGGTGGTGCTGGGCGGGCGTCTCGAAGGGCTGCTCAGGCCAGCGGGACCGCGAACTCGCCGTCGGGACCTCGATCCTCCGGGGTGCGGGCGTTGGCGACGTAGATGAGCCGGACGCCCAGGGGGCTGGCCTGGGCCCCGTGCTCCTCGACCCAGCCCTGCAGCGACTCCGAGATCACCGGCCATTGTGCGGGCTCGAGCTGGATGACGGACCCGAGCTGCACGAACGCCTCGCGATGGGCCGGCTCCGTGCGCAGCGTCAGCTCTGGGACGCGCGCGGTGAGCTCCTGCGCATCCTCGGTGGGAACCGGGCGACACCACTCCATCGGGCCGTCGCTGTCATCGTTGACCTCGCCCCAGTAGATCGCGTAGGCGGCCCCCTCCGCACCGCCGATCCTCGGCAGGTCACGATCGCGCAGGATCTCGATGAACTCCTTGCCGAACGACCATGCGCCGGCCGTTCCCTGCACGGATCGCTTGAGGGTGAGGACGCTCCGGGCCGGAAGGTCGCGGATGTGGACGTCGTACATGGCTGGCCGGATCGAGCTCCACGATCAACTTGATCTCCGCGAGCGGGATCTGAAGCTGACGCAGCGCCACGATCAGCCGCGCGTCGGCGAGCTGGGACACGGAGTAGTACCGGTAACCCGAGTCCTCGTCGACGCGCGAGGGCGAAAGGAGCCCCAGCTCGTCATAGAGCCGGAGCACCTTGGGCGAGAGCCGGGAGCGTTGCGCGAACTCCCCGATGCTCATCAGATCCACCCAGCTCACCACCTCGTCGGTTTCATTGACCGGGCAAGTCTGCGGCCTCCCCCAGGGTGAAGGTCAAGCGGGGTGCAATCGACGTGTACCGCGGCGGGGCTACCCGACCATCGCCGGCGTCGCCGTCTCCCAGGCGAACCCGTCCGGGTCGGTGAAGGCACCGGTGTCCGCACCGATCACCAGCCGGGAAGAGCCGCTGCCCTGCTCGTCGACCCCGGCGTCCTTGGCCAGCGCCTTGCGGCTGTAGAGCGCGAGCGTGACCGCGGGTCCGGTGTCGAACTGGACGTACTTGCTCCCGAAGCTCTTGGCCACGGTGACGCCGCGCTCGGCGTAGAACGCCTTGGTGGCGCGGACGTCGGCGACGCCGAGCAGCAGGATCAGCTCGTCGACCTCCCGGGTCGCCGGGCCGGAGTCCTTCTTGGAGGACGTGGCGACCTTCCAGATCGCTCCGTCGGGTGCCCGCAGCACGCCGCCGTAGCCCCAGAACCCCTTCTTGGCCGGCTTGATCTCGGAGGCGCCGGCCTCGAGCGCCGAGCCGACCAGCGCATCGACGTTGGCCGGCTGGGAGACGACGAGCGACAGCGTGAACGCGCGAAAGCCGCTGGTCGGCGCGTCTCCGGCCCGCAGGCCGAGCTCCGGGCCGAGTCCGAACGCGGTGTCATAGAAGGACCGCGCGGCCTCGAGGTCAGGCACCTCGAGGGTGATTGATGTGATGGACGTCATGTGCTGCTCCTTTCGTGGCCCGGCCCTACGCGGTGAGCTTCTTGAGCAGCGCCTCGATGCGCGCGAAGCCGGCCTTCGAGCCTTCCTCGACGCCGTACTGCATCGTCATATCGCGCTGCTCCATGGTCTCGAAGCGCATCGTCTGGGTGAGCTTCGTCTGTTCGCCGATCTCTTCGAACTCGAGGATCTGAAGGTGGTTCATGAACGTCTGCACGAGGCGCGCAGGCGGGTCCACCTCGCGGTACTCGCCCTCGATGACGCCCTGCTCGGTGCGAAAGCGGTAGCGGCCGCCCGCCCGGACGTCCATCTCCTCGACAACGGTCCCGGACCCCCACCACTCGGGGATCAGCTCCGGATCGGTCCAGACCGAGTAGACGTGCGCGCGGTCGGCGTCGAAGACGCGCTCGATGCGGATCTCGGTCTCACTGGGCATGCTGATGCCGTTGCTCACTTGCTTCCTTTCGTTCGTTCGACGACCTGGGCGAAGCGGTCGAGCCGGGCCAGCCACACGCTGATGCCCTCAAAGGAGTAGGGCACGAGGTGACACAGGCGGGCGCGGCCGACCTTCTCGGTGGTGACGAGGCTCGCGTCTTCCAGTAACTGGACGTGCTTCTTCATCCCGGTCAGTGACATGCCGTACGGCGCGGCGAGCTCGCTGATCGTCGCGCTGCGGACGCTGAGGCGCTCCAGCACCTCACGCCGAGTGGAGTCGGCGAGCGCGGCGAACGTGCGGTCGATGTCGGCGGGATACTGAACCATCGAGTTCAGTATTGCACACTCCGCGATCGCGTTGGTCACGCCGCGCGCGCGGCCTCCCGGCCGGTGACATTCCGCGTATGGAGAAGGTCCGGCTCGTGCGGGCGACCGGCGCGGACGTGTTCCGCGGTCCGGCCTGAGACTCTCAGCCGGCCGGATCGCCCGGCGCGACCTCTCGCATCAGCCGCATCGCGGTGTGGGCGTTGGCCGGGTAGAACGCCTCGATCGCCAGCTCCGAGAGGGTGACATCCGAGGCGGTGATGAACGTCGAGCGCGTGCTGATGAATGCGAGCTCGCCCTTTCCGTCGGTGTCGAGCAGCCGCAACGGCAGCAGGATGTCCGCGGCCTGGACCTCGGTGTGGGGCGGGGCCGGCGCCACGCCGGGATAGCTCGCCAGCTCGTCGTAGAGCGCCTGCAGCTCGGGATCCCCGGTGATCTGCGCCTCGCGCCGGACGCGGTGGAGCAGGTGCGCGCTCCACTCGGCGAGGTTGAGCGTGCGGGGCGCCATGCCGTCGGGGTGCAGCGCCACGCGCATCCCGTTGGCGGGCGGCGCGAGCAGATCCGGGTGCACGTCGACGAGCAGCACATCGAGCGCGTCATTGGCGCTGATCAGGTTGTGGTGGCGGTCGACGACCACCGCCGGGTAAGGCTCGTGGGCGCGCAGGAACCGGTCGATCGCGTCGCGCACCACCGCCATCTCGGAGGCGTCGAGGTCTCGCTCCGCGTAGGCCGGCGCGTAGCCCGCGGCGAGGAGCATCTCGTTTCGCTCGCGCAGCGGCACCTCGAGCTCCTCCGAGAGCCGGATCACCATCTCCCGGCTCGGCCGCGCGCGACCGGTCTCGAGGAAGCTGAGGTGCCGCGCCGAGACGTCCGCCTCACCAGCGAGTTCGAGCTGGCTGAGATTGCGCCGCCGGCGCCAGCCGCGCAGCAGTTCGCCGATCGGTGAGGGGACGCTCGTGACGGACATCGCGGTCAACCTACTGAACCGGCTCGGCGGCGGGGGCGGCGGCGCGCCGAGGCGCGGGCAGCAACCGGGTGAGCGCGGCAACCGTGACCAGCAGGATCGCCAGCTCCACCGCCGCCAGCTCGAACGCGTGGGCATAGCCGCCGTCCAGGGCGCCGAAGAAGATGACGCCCGTGATGGCGACACCGAGCGCGTTGCCGATGTTCTGCATCGTGGAGACCATTCCCGAGGCCGCTCCGGCACGCGCCGGCTCGACCGTGGTGAGGATCGTCGCCGCCAACGGCGCGAGGACCAGGCCCATCCCGACACCGACGGCGATCAGGCCGGGCGCGAGCCAGACCAGTGAGCCGTGAGTGCCGATCTCCAGCACTGCGCCGAGCAACAGGGCGTGACCGGCGCCGAGTACGAGCGCGCCGCGGGTGATGATCCGCCGGCCGTGCTTCGCCGACAGCTTGGGCGCAACCGCCGCTGCCACCGAATAGGCACCTGCGAGCACGGTGAACACCAGCCCGGCGCTCAGCGGTCGCATCCCCCGCCCCTCCTGGAGGTAGAGGGCGAGCACGACGAAGAACGACGCCTGACCTGCCCAGAAGCAGACCTGGGTGACCAGCCCGGCACTGAAGGACCGGTCCGCGAACAGGCTGAAGTCCAGTAGCGGCGTTCCGCCCCGCCGCGCGAGCCGGCGCTGGTCGGCGACGAACAGCGCAAGCAGCACGGGCGCCGCGGCGAGCGACAACCACGTCCACAGCGGCCAACCGCTCTGGCGGCCCTCGACCAGCGGCAGGATGAGCGCGACCAGCGTCGCCGTGGCGAGCGCGGTACCGCGCAGGTCGAGCGAGGCGCGGCCGCTGCGGATGGAGTCCGGGATGAGAGCCGGGGTGAGCGCGAGCGCCAGGGCACCGATCGGCACGTTGATCAGGAAGCAGCTGCGCCAGCCGAGTCCGAGCGGATCGAGCGCGATCAGCGCGCCGCCGATCAGCTGTCCGCCGGCGGCGGCGAACCCCATCGTCGTTCCGTACGCGCTCAGCGCACGGAGACGGTCGGTGCCGGTGTACAGGGTCGAGATGAGCGAGAGGATCGCCGGCATCAGGAGCGCGGCGCCGACGCCCTGGACCAGCCGGCCCGCGACGAGCTCGGTGGAGCTCTCCGCCGCGCCACAGCCGGCCGAGGCCAGCGTGAACACCGCCATGCCGAGCGCGAACACCTGCCGGTGCCCGAGCCGGTCGCCGAGCCGAGCGCCGCTGATGACGAAGATCGCGGAGGTGAGCGAATAGCCGGCGACCACCCATTCGACCGCGGTGGCGCCGGCGTGGAGCCGGCCCTGGATCGAGGGCAGCCCGACGTTGACGATGAAGAAATCGAGGACGACCATGAACGTCCCCGCGAGGACGATGGGAAGGGGTAGCCACCTGGAGGTCGTCAGTCCAGGGACCCGGGATTGGATTGCTGATGTGCTCATGGACGACAGCCTGCCGTCCATCGGTAATCGTGTCGATTACCTGCCAGGTAGTGCCATTACCTCACAGGTAAGGGCGCGACGACCGCCTACTCGGCGATGATCGGCGTGGCCGAGCGGGCCGGCGCCGGCCGCCCGCGGCTGTACAGCGCCATCGCAATCGCCGGGATCCACGCGACCAGCAGCAGCCCGACCGCGTAGACGAACGAGTGCGCGAACGCCGAGGCGAGCGGCCCTTTGATGTGGGCCTGCGCGGCCGGCGAGAGATGCGCGACCGCCGCGAATCCGCCGTGGCGGCCGTGGGCGTGGATGTGCAGCCGGCTGTTGATCTGCGAGGCGAGGATCACGCTGAGGATCGCGGTGCCGATCGAGGCCCCGCCCTGCCGGATGATGTTCATCGCAGTCGAGGTACGAGCGATGGCGCTGGCCGGCACCGACTGCATCGCCGCGGTCATCGTCGGCATCATCGACAGGCCCATGCCGAGGCCGAGCACGAAGTTCAGGCCGCACAGCAGGACGTAGGACGTGGTCGCGGTGACGAACGCGAACGGAACGATGCCGATGATGAGCAGCGGCAGGCCCACCGACGGCAACCACCACGGACCGCGCTTGTCGGTGATCCTCCCGCCGATCGGCATCGTGAGCATCGCGCCGAGGCCCTGCGGGACGAGCAGCAGCCCCGCGTCCAGTGCAGTCGCACCGCGGACGGACTGGTAGTAGAGCGGGATCAGCAGGAACGAGCCGAAGTAGGAGATGGCGAACAGCAGGAACACCCCGGCCGCGGCCCCGGCGCGCGTGTGGGTGAACGTCCGGATGTCGATCAGCGGCTCGTTGGTGCGCCAGCTGTGCGCAAAGAATCCGGCGATGAGCACCGCGCCGATCAGGACCGGCGCCCAGGAGTGCGCGTCGCCGAAGCCGTAGCTGGAGGACTCGGCGAGCCCGTAGATGAGCAGCGCGAGGCCGGGCGAGAGCAGCAGCATCCCGATCCAGTCCAGGCGATGTGTCGGCTGGGGCTCGTCGGGATCCAGCACGATCTGGCCGAGCACGAAGGCGATGACGCCGATCGGGACGTTGATGAAGAAGATCCACCGCCACGAGGCGTCGTCGACGAGCCAGCCGCCGAGGATCGGACCGACGATCGGCGCCACGAGCATCGGCACTCCGAGCACGCCCATGATCCGGCCCATGCGGTGTGGGCCCGCCTTGCGCGTGGTGATCGTCATCACCGCGGGCATGATCATGCCGCCGCCGAGCCCCTGGAGCACCCTGAAGACGATCAGCGACTCGGCGCTCCAGGCCAGGCCCGAGAGGATCGAGCCCATCGTGAACAGGACGAGCGAGGTGAGGTACAGGCGTTTGGTGCCGAAGCGGTCGGCGGCCCATCCGGTGGCGGGGATCACCGCGGCCAGCGACAGGGTGTAGCCGGTGATCACCCACTGGATCGTGGTCAGCGGCGAGTTGAACACGACGGCGAGATGGTCGACCGCGACGTTGACGACGGTCGTGTCGAGGATCGACATGACCGCGCCGATCATCACCACGCCGGCGACGATCAGCGTCTCGCGATCCAGTCCCTCGTCTGCGGGATCGGCGCTGGTGCTCACGCTCGAATCGGACATCGACGTGAAGTATACGGAATCCGGACCAACCAGTCCGCTTTGAGGTCAGGGGGCGTTAGACGAGCGGTGGCCGGGGCGGCACGGCAAGAATCGGGACAGGTGGGCGGCGGGCGGCGGTGCTGTTCCGATCTCTGCCGCTCGGCTATCTGGGGCGTTGATGTCTCGCAGAGTCCCGCTCGGACCCGATTAGCCTCGGGGGATGCTCGCCGGTTACGACCATCTGCTTGCGGCGGCGCGACGGCTGCAGTGGGACGCCGAGACGATCTCGCTCGACCGGGACCGCATGGCGCTCGCCGCGCTGGACGCGCCCGTGCCCACCGAGCTTCGGACACTCGTCGCCGGATTCGTGGTCGCCGAGCACTCCGTCGCCGACGAGCTCGAGCCGTTCGTCGCGGCCGCCGCTGAGCTCGACCCCGATCCGGCCGCGCGGGAGTGCTTCGCGGCCCAGGCCGCCGACGAGCGCCGGCACGCGCGCTGGTTTGACCGGCTCGCCGGCGAGCTGTTCGGGCTCGACCGCGCCGCGGCGCGGGCGGCTGCGCCCCCGGCGATCCGGGAGCTGTTCGAGTCAGAGCTTCCCGCGGCCGCCCGCGAGCTCGCCACGCGGATCGACCCGGCGCAGATGGCCGCTGCGCTCGGCCTGTACCACGTGGTCCTGGAGGGGATCGCGTTCGCGGTCGGCCAGGAGGCACTGCTCGAGCTGGCGCGCGGGCACGGGCTGCCCGGCGTCGCCGATGGGGTCGCCCGCGTGCAGGGTGACGAGCGCTGGCACGTCGGCCTCGGGGTGCTGGCGCTCCAGCGGCTCGGCGCGCCCATCGAGGTGGAGGCGCCCGCGCGACGGGCAATCGGCGCCTGGGGTCGGTCGATCGCCACCCCCGAGCGGACCGAACGCGTCCTGGCGGCTCACCAGCGGCGGCTGATGGTCGCGTCGGAACGGTCTCTGACCGAGCGGTCGCCCGTCGCTTGAGTCGCTCGGGCCTGGGCCGGGCGGGCAGCTCGTAGGGGGCGGGCAGCTCGCGGGGGTGGTCAGCTCGCGGGGGCGGTCAGCTGACCGCGGCGCCCGCAGCGGGCCGGCAGTCGAGCTCGAGAGCGCGCCAGAGCGGGACGCGTTCGCTCGTGGCGATCCCGAGCACGCTGTAGTGCAGGGTGATCGCGTCGACCGACGGGCTGTGCTTCGGGCAGCTCCGGACGGTGAACCGGACCGCGAGCCAGCCGCCGGTCTGTGCGTGCAGGCTCACCGGGAGCGGGCCTGCAACCGCGGCCGTCGCTCCGCCACCGCCGTGGGCGCCGCTGAGCGCGGCGCGCAGCACGCGCAGCGCGTCGGTGCCGTGCCCGTCCAGGCTGACGGAGGTGATCTGCGACGGCAGGGCGATCCCCTGCAGGCCGACGTTGAGGATGACCGCGTGGCCAGATCCGACCGAGGCGGCCGATCCCGCGCTCCCGTTCTGCGCGAATGCGTGGGTCGCCGAGTAGCTGAAGGCGAGCGCCACGGCGGCGACGAGCGCAGAGGCGAGACCCCGCCGGCCGAGCGACAGCCGCGACGGCCACGCACGGCGGGTGCCGTCGACCCGATAGGCGAACAGGCGCAGCGTGAGCGGCGCCAGCACGACCGCGACGAGCACCCGCACTGGGGAGCTGTGACCGAGCGCGATGGCCGCGTACCCGGCGGCGCCGAACGACAGCCAGGCCCATGCGGGGGCCGGCCGGGCGATGTGGCGGTACTCGACGCGGGCGGCGACCATCGAGCCGCCGAGCACGGAGACGATCAGCACGTAGGCGGCGGCCCCGAGCCCTGACCACGCGCCGTCGACGCCCCAGGGCAGCCAGAGGCTGTCGGCGACCGAACTGGGGGCGATGCCGAGCAACGCGAACGGGAACTGGACGACCCAGAGGGCGAGGCCGGTGAGGATCTGCGCGGACAGGGTCGCCAGCACGAGAGGCCCGTATGCGGGCGGCCGGGATCCAGTCCGAGCAGGGCTGTGCGCGAGCGCGCTCATGACGGCTGTATCGATCGACTCGCACTCGCGGTGGAGCGCCGTGCCGAATGCTGGACGAAAAAGTGGCCGGGCGACTGGCGCCCGGCCACTGTCTCAGCGGATGGGAATTGCGGATCCGGCGGCGACTCAGCGCGCGCCGGCGGTGGCGCCGACCTGCGGTCCGAGCTCCACCAGCCGCTTGGCCGCGGCGAGGATCGCGTCGGAGTCGATGCCGCAGTCGTGCAGCAGCTCAGGGCCTTTGCCCGAACCGGGGAGGTGGGTGACCGCGAGCTTGACGACGCGCGGGCGCTCGTCGGTGTCGGCGAACGCGCTGATCACGGCCTCGCCGATGCCGCCCGCGGGCCAGTGGTCCTCGGCGACGACGAAGCGACCGCCGGTGGCCGCACTGGCCGCGGCGAGCGTGTCGGTGTCGAGCGGCTTGACCGAGTAGAGGTCGATCACGCGCGCGTTGACGCCGTCCTCCTTGAGCCGGTCGGCGGCCTTGAGCGCCTCGTGGAGAGTCACGCCCGCGCCGATCAGGGTGACCTGGTCGTCCTCGGACTCGCGCAGCACCTTGGAGCCGCCGATCTCGAACGTCTCGTCGGGGCCGTAGAGCGTCGTGTAGCCCGACCGGGTCGAGCGCAGGTAGGAGATGCCGTCGTGGCCGGCCATCAGCTCGACGAGCTTCACCGTCTGGTTGGGATCGGACGGGTACAGCACCACCGAGTTGCCGAGCGCCCGGAACTCCGCGAGATCCTCCAGCGCCATCTGGGACGGGCCGTCCTCGCCGATCGACACGCCGGCGTGCGACCCGTTGATGCAGAGCTTGGCCTGGGAGATGACCGCCATCCGCACGAAGTCATAGGAGCGCGAGAGGAACGCCGCGAACGTCGCCGCGAACGGCGTGTATCCCCGCACCTGAAAGCCGACGGCGGCCGCCATCATCATCTGCTCGGCGATGTAGACCTCGAAGTAGCGGTCGGCGCTGTGCGCGATGACCTCCTCGAGGTGGGTCGAGTTGCCGACCTCGCCGTCGAGGGCGACGACATCGCCGCGGCGCTGCATGACCGCCGCCAGTCCCTCGCCGAACGCCTTGCGGGTCGGGACCGGGCTGCCGCCGATCTCGTAGGTGGGCAGCGGCGCCGACGGGTTGGAGTCGAACACGTGCGGCTTCTGGGTCGACTCGGGCTTGGCCACGTCGACGTGAACGGGGCCGACGTTGCCGAGCTCCTCGATCGCCTTGTCGGGATCCTTCAGCGGCTGGCCGTGCTTGCCCTCGACGTTCGCGGTCTCGCTCGCGCCCTGTCCCTTGATCGTGCGCGCGACGATCATCGTCGGGCGGTCGGTCGTGCTCGCCGCCTCGGCGTACGCGCCGTCGATCGCCTCGATGTCGTGACCGTCGATCTCGATCGTCTTCCAGCCCGAAGCCTCGGCGCGCTTGGAGTAGGCGGCCAGCTCCCAGCCGTGCATCGTCTCGCCACGCTGGCCGAGCCGGTTGACGTCGACGATCACCGTGAGGTTCGACAGGCCCTCAACGCCGGCGTGCTCGACGGCCTCCCAGATCGATCCCTCGGCCATCTCTGAGTCGCCGCAGAGGGTCCACACCCGGTAATCGAGATGGTCCAGGTCACGGGCGGCGAGCGCGATGCCCGCGGCAATCGGCATGCCCTGCCCGAGCGAGCCCGTGGCCACATCGGTCCAGGGGAGGATCGGCGTCGGGTGGCCCTCCAGGCGCGATCCGAACTGGCGGAAGGTGAGCAGCTCCTCGTCGGTGATGGCGCCCGCCGCGGCATACATCGCGTAGACGAGCGGCGAGGCGTGCCCCTTGGAGAAGATCAGGTGATCGTTGTTGGGGTTCTTGGGCTCGTCGTAGTCGTAATGCAGGTGACGGGCCATGAGCACCGCCATCAGGTCGGCGGCCGACATCGAGGACGTCGGGTGACCCGAGTTGGCGGCGGCAGCCGCGCGGATCGAGTCGATGCGAATTCGCTGCGCCAGCTGATGGATCTCTTCGTTGGTCATCTGCCTACCTCTGTGGGCTCTTTCGGTCGCAAAAGGTGCTGTCGATTGTCTGCGCGTGGATCGCGAAACGCAAACATGGTCGCTCGCTGCGGGAGCCGACACCGCACGCGCAGTCTTAAATACCACCGGCTCAAGTGGTGCTTGTGACCCTGTGGTGGGTTTGCGCAGCTCCGGCAGGCGTACGATTTCCGGTATGGCCGCCGCCGGCGTGGTTCTTCTGGTCATCGGTCTCCTGGTCGCGATCAGCGAGGCTCACCGCCCGACGCACGGGGTCGCGGGCGGACTGGGGGTGGCGGTGATGGCCGTCGGCATCGCCTTCGCGCTCACCGGCGCCGGCGCCGGAGTCGCGATCGGCATCGCCGCCGCGGCGCTACTCGCCGCCGGCGGCGCGGGCGGGATCGCGCTCACCGTCAACCGCACGGCGGCGGTACGGCGACGGCGGGTGCGCGGCGGGGCCGAGGGACTGATCGGCCAGATCGGGGTGGTGCGGACCTGGTCGCCGGATCTGTCGAGCGGCAGCGTGTCGCTGGCCGGAGGGGTCTGGCAGGCGCGGCGGTCCGAGCAGCCCGAGGATCCCCTCGCCTCGCTCGGTTCGCACGATTCGGTCAACGGCGACGCGGCCGGGGCCTCAGAGCGGGAGCTGCACGTCGGTGACCGGGTCGTCGTGGAGCATCTGTCAGGGCTGACCGTGTCGGTGCGGCCCGCCGAGGAGTGGGAGCTGTTCTAGTGCAACGGGTAGTCAGGAGGCAGTGATGCTCACCGTGATCCTCATCATCGTCGTGGTGCTCGCGCTGGCGAGCGCGGCGGCGGTGCTCAACTCAGTCAAGGTGCTGCGCGAGTACGAGCGCGGCGTCGTTTTCCGGCTCGGCCGGCTGATGGAGCAGCGCGGGCCGGGGTTGCAGCTGCTGATCCCGTCCCTGGACAAGATGGTCCGCGTCTCGCTGCGGACGGTGACGCTCACCGTGCCGCCGCAGGAGATCATCACCCGCGACAACGTCCCGGCGCGCGTGACCGCCGTCACCTACTACCGGGTGATCGATCCGGCCAAGGCGATCACCGAGGTGGAGAACTTCAAGGCCGCGACGCTGCAGATCGCCCAGACGTCGCTGCGCTCGGTACTCGGCGTCGCCGACCTCGACACGCTGCTGTCCGAGCGCGAGCAGCTCAACGAGTCGCTGCAGACGGTGATTGACCAGCAGACCGAGCCGTGGGGCATCAAGGTGACGACCGTCGAGATCAAGGACGTCGAGATCCCCGAGCGGATGCAGCACGCGATCGCCCGCCAGGCCGAGGCCGAGCGGGAGCGCCGCGCGAAGATCATCAACGCCGAGGGCGAGTTTCAGGCCGCAGCGAAGCTCGGGCAGGCCGCCGACGTGATCGGCCGCAACCCGGTGACGTTGCAGCTGCGCTACCTGCAGACGCTGCGCGAGATCGGCGCCACGCAGAACACGACGGTGGTGTTCCCGATGCCGATCGACCTGGTCAAGCCGATGATGGACGTGCTCCACCGCTCGGCCGCGGGTGGCGGGGCGTCCGAGAGCGCCCCGGCCGCGGCCGGGGCCAATGGCGCCTCGGGGGATGCGGACCCGGTGGAGCTGCCGCCCGCGCCGTCGCTGGAGCTGGGCGCCGGCGCGATCACGGGGCTCGGCGAGCCCGACGAGCCGCCGGCCGCCGCGCCCGGCGAGCCCGGCGAGCCCGCGCCCGCCGAGCCCGGCGGACCCGGCGGACGCTGCGCAGCGGGCAAAAGGACGCCTGACGTTCGCGGAGCCCCCGGTGCTGCGAAAGCTGGGCATCTCACGTCACCATGGGTAGCGTCAGATGCCCAGCGGTTCAGCTGACCCGGCGGCCGCTGCCCTCCCAGTGCGGCTCGCGCAGCGTGTTCTTCAACACCTTGCCGGCGCCTGACTTCGGCAGCGGCTCGGTGCGCAGCTCAAACGAGCGCGGCACCTTGAAGCCGGCGATGCGGTCACGGCACGCGGCGCGCAGGGTGTCCTCGTCGATCGTCGCTCCGGCGCTGGCGCCCGCGCCGGCCTCCGCGCCCGCGCCGACGTCGCCGGCCAGCACGACCACCGCATGGACCCGCTCGCCCCACTGCGCGTCCGGAACGCCGAACACCGCCGCCTCGGCCACGCCGTCGAGCGAGGCGAGCGCGTTCTCCACCTCGATCGAGTAGACGTTCTCGCCCCCGGTGATGATCATGTCCTTGAGCCGGTCGACCATGAACAGGTAGCCGCCCGCGTCGGCGTAGGCAGCGTCGCCGGTGCGATACCAGCCGTCGTCGGTGAGCGCGGCGGCCGTCGCCTCGGGCCGGTTCCAGTAACCGACCATCACGTTGGGCCCGCTCACCCACACCTCACCGATCTCCCCCGGCGCCAGCGGGCGGCCCTCCGCGTCCCGGATCTCCGCCAGCACCCCCGGCACCGGCGCGCCCATCGACGCCAACCGTGAGGCGTAGGGCTGCTCGCCGGCCAGGCCGCGCCGGTGCGCCTCGGGCGAGAGGTGGGTGACGGTGGGGGCCGCCTCGGTCATCCCGTACATCTGGGCGACCTCACACCCGGCGAGCGTCTCGCACACCCGGCGCTGGAGCTGCGGGGAGATCGGCGACGCCGCGTAGTGCAGGTTGCGCAGGCTGGAGACGTCCGGACTCGCCCCCGCCCGCTGCTGGTCGTCGAGATGGTTCAGCCACATCGCGAGCATCGTCGGCACGAACGTGGCGAGCGTCACCCGCTCGCGCTCGATCGTCTCGGTCACCGCGGCGGCGTCGAACCGCGGCAGCACGACCTGGCGCGCCCCGACCCAGGTCGCCGCCACGACGTTGGCGATCCCTGCGACGTGGAACATCGGGTTGACGTGCAGGAAGGCGTCGTCGGGACGGTGGCCGGTGATGATCAGGTTGTGCAGGGCGTTGGCGGTGAGGTTGCCGTGGCTGAGCATCACCCCCTTGGGCAGGCCGGTCGTGCCCCCGGTGTAGGAGATCGCCGCGAGCGTGTCGGCGCTGATCCGCGGCGCGCGGTCGGGGTCCGGCGCGCCCGGGCCGGCGTCGGCCTCCGCAAGCAGCCGCTCGTAGGTGAGCGCCGCGCCGTCGCCGTCGCCGTCGCCGTCGAGCACGAGGGTCTCAAGCGACGAGCAGCGCGCGGCAAGCGCGGCCGCCACGGGCGCGTTGGCCACATCGTGGACCAGCAGCCTGGGCGCGCAGTCCTCGACCATGAACGCGAGCTCGTCCACCGCCAACCGCGTGTTGAGGTCGACGAGCACCCGCCCGGAGGCCGGCACCCCGAGCCAGCACTCCAAGTGGGCAAGCGAGTTGACGCCGAGGAACGCGACCCGCTCCCCGGCCTGAACCCCGAGCCCGGAGAGCGCCGCGCCCAGGGCGGCCACGCGCTCGGCGAGCTCGGCGTAGGTCAGCGAACGCCCCGCGGCGTTCACCGCAACCGAGTCGCCGTGCACCCGGGCGGCACGTTGCAGCGGCCAGCGCAGATCGGCGAGCGTCACAGCTTCAGCAGCTTGACGGCGTTGCCCTTGATCACCTCGGGCCGGACCTCGTCGCGGATCGGCAGCTTCTCGAAGTCGGCCAGCCAGCGCTCGGGGGTGATCAGCGGGTAATCGGAGCCGAACAGCATCTTGCCGCGCAGGCGGGTGTTGATGTACTGCACGAGGATCTCCGGGAAGTACTTCGGCGACCAGCCGGAGAGATCGATGTAGACGTTCGGCTTGTGGACGGCGACGGCGAGCGCCTCCTCCTGCCACGGAAACGACGGGTGCGCGAGGATGATGTCGAGGTCGGGGAACTCGGCGGCGACGTCGTCGACGGCCATCGGGTTGGAGTACTTCAGCCGCACCCCGCCGCCGCCCGGCATGCCGGCTCCGATCCCGGTCGTGCCCGAGTGAAACAGCGCGATCAGCCCGGCCTCGGCGATCACCCGGTAGAGCGGGAAGAACTCCGTGTCGTTGGGCCAGAAGCGCTGGGTGTTGGGGTGGAACTTGAAGCCGCGCACGCCCTGCTCGATCAGCTCGCGTGCCTGGCGGACGGCGAGCTTGCCGCGGTGCGGATCGACCGAGCCGAACGGGATCAGCACGTCCGGGTTGGCGCGGGCGGCGGCGAGCACCTCGTCGTTGCCCAGCCGCCGGCGGCCCATCCCCGCCTCGTCGTCGACGTTGAAGATGACCGCCGCCATGTTGCGCTCGCGGTAGTAGTCGGCGACCTCCTGCGCGGTCGGTTGCGGCGGATGGCCTCCGAAGTACCGGGCCGCCGCCTCGAGCATCTCGCTGGTCACCGGATCCTGGGGCTCGTCCTGGTTGCGTTCGGCGTGAACGTGGACGTCGATCGCGACGACCTTGTCGACATCGATGCTCATCGCCCACCGCCGCCCAGGTCGAGCTCGGGCAGGTGCAGACCGGAAGGCTGCTCGGAGGCGGCGAACGACGCGTCCCAGAGGTCGGCGATCTCGTCGGCCGTCCACCCGCCGTCATGCAGCGAATACGTCAGCTCGTACGGGTGCGAATAGAGCGACAGGCGGTCGCCGCCGATCCCGATCGCCTGGCCGGTGATGCCGGCGGCCCGCTCGGAGGCGAGGAACACCACCAGCCCGGCGCAGTCCTCGGGCATCCCGACGGCGTGCTCTCGGCGGACGTCGGCGGGGAGCCCCTCGCCGCGTTCGACGCGCTCGACCAGCGGCGCGTAGATCGGGATCGTGGCCGTCATCTGCGTCCACGCCGTGGGGACGACGGCGTTGACGGTGACGTTCGCGCGGGCGAGCTCCATCGACCAGGTCCGGGCGAACGCGACGATCCCCGCCTTGGCGGCGGCGTAGTTCGTCTGCCCGAAGTTGCCGTACTGGCCCGCGGGCGAGCCGATCACGATGATGCGCCCGCCTTCGCCCTGCTCGCGCATGCGGATGGCGGCGGCGCGAGCGCAGGTGAAGGTGCCGCGCAGGTGCGTCTCGATCACGAGGTCGAAGTCCTCGTCGGACATCTTCCAGAGGACCTTGTCGCGCAGGATCCCGGCGTTGGTGACCATCACGTCGAGCCGGCCGAAGGACTGGACCGCGATCTCGACGAGGCGCTCCGCGGTCTCGGCGGGACCGACCGGCGCGGTCACGCCGACGGCCTTGGCGCCGCTCTCGTCGATCGCGGCGACCGTCTCGGCGACCGCGTCGCCATCGAGATCGTTGACGACCACCGCCGCGCCGGCGGCCGCGAGCGCCTCCGCGTACGCCCGGCCGAGCCCGCGGCCCGCGCCGGTGACGATGGCGACCTTGCCGTCCAGCGACAGGGGGCTCATGCGTAGAACCGCACGACGCACTCGGCGGCGACGGCCGGGCGCTCGGCGTCCTGAACCTCGACCGTGGCGCGCACCTTGGCCTGCATGCCGCCCTTGATCTCGGTCACCTCGACGATCTCGGCACCGGAGCGCCACCGCGCGCCGACGGGCAGCGGAGACGGGAAGCGGACCTTGTCCAGGCCGTAGTTGACCGAGGTCGCGGCATCGGTGACCTCGACCTGCTGCGCGGCGACGGCGACCAGCGCGAGCCCGAAGAACCCGTGCGCGATCGTGCCGCCGAACGGCGTCTGCGCCGCGCGCTCGGGATCGACGTGGATGAACTGGTGATCGCCGGTGAGATCGGCGAAGCGGTCGACCTCGGCCTGCGTCATCTCACGCCACGGCGTGAAGCCCAGGTGCGCTCCCACGTGGGACGAAAGCTCGGCCAGCGTCGTGCGCAGGCCCTGGCTGGTGGTATCGGACATCGCGGTCTCCTCTCGGTTGCGCTCGACGCTATGCGACGGGCCGCTCTATGTCAAGCTGCCTGATATAAGCGTGGCCGGGTCAGGCTCCCAGGCGCCCGGCGGGCCCACCGCCCACCGCCAGCCGTTGTGCGGCTTCGCCGAGCAGGCTCGTGAGCGCGCGTCGCTCGTCCTCGGTCAGCGTGGCGAACGCCTGGTCCTCGATCTCATCGACGAGCGTCTGCGCGCGCGCCACCGACCGCCGGCCCTTCGCGGTGAGCTTCGCGCCGCGAGCGCGGTGATGGCCGCGTGCCTGCTCGCCCGCGGCGGGCCGGGTCACGAGCTCCTTCTCCTCCAGCGACGCCAGCACCTGGTTCATCGCCTGCGGCGTGACGAATGAGCGCCGCGCGAGCTCTGCGTTGGAGAGCCCGCCACGCACGCTCAGCACCGACAGCGCGGTGAACTCCGGAACCGACAGGCCCTCGGGCGCCAGGCGCCGGGACATCTCGGCTCGCAGCACGGTGTGAAAGCGCCCGACGACGTAGGCCAGCCGCGGCTGATCGGAGGTGAGCTCTGACCGGAGAGGGTCCGTCGCGGTCATCGCCGAGAGCTTCGCAGCTTCGCTCACCAGACGCGCTCAGAGATCCGGCCGCGGTCGAGCACCCGCATGCGCCCCCGCTCCAGACGCACGGTCCCTCGCTCAGCTTCCTCACGGAGGACCCTGTTGACCGTCGCACGGGAGGTGCCGGCCAGCTCGGCGAGATCCTCTTGACGGAGTGGAACGAGCACGTCCCCGTCCGCGGGGCCATACGCGTCGGCCAGCTCGAGCAGCCGTTTGCGCACACGCGAATCGGCGGGCGTGTAGAGCGCGTCGAGCAACTGTGTGCTCAGGCGGCGGATCTGAGCTGTGAGCAGCGCGATGAGCACTTCGGCGACCTCTGGCCGTTCGGTCCTCAGCCGTCGGAAGTCGACCGCCTGGATCGAGTGGGTGACCGTCGGCTCCAGCGTCACGATCGACGCCGTCCGCCGCGCATCCGGACTGAGCAAGGCCAGCTCACCGAACGCCTCACCCGGGCCGATCACCGCGAGCGTGGCCCGCTGCCCGTAAGGGGTCATGATCCGCACCGCCACGCGACCGCTCTCTATCAGGTGGACGCAGTCGCCGGGATCGGCCTCGTGGAAGACGACCTCGTCACGCGCGAACGAGCGGCGACGCGCGAGCGCGAGAGTGCGCTTCACGTCCTCCTCCGGCACGCCGTCGAGCAGCCGCCACTGCATCACCGACAAGTGTGGCGGACCGCGGGCCGCGCGGATAGTGTCCCGCCATGACTGGCTCGGGCAGAGGGCGTGCCCGCGACCGTCCGCCTCGTCCCCGGCCGGCCCGCCGGTTGCTGCTCGTGCTGGTCGCAACCATGGCCGCCGCAGCCGGCCTCGCCGTCCTGCTCACGGGAGTGCTCAACCGTGCCGAGGGCGCGACGCTCGACGTCCGCTTCGCCCTGCGGGGAACGCGCCGCACGAGACGGGTCGCCGTCGTCGGCATCGACTCCTCGACCCTGTCGACCGCCGGCATCCCGCGCTGGCCGTGGCCGCGCCGTCTTCAGGGAGAGCTGGTCCGTCGTGTACACGCCGCTGGGGCGCGGTTGATCGTCTACGACGTCCAGGTCACCGAGCCGACCAGAGCTGCCGAGGATCTCGCGCTCTATCACGCGGTCGCGGGCGCGCCTCCGGTGGTGATGGTCACCGCCGAGGTGGGAACGGACGGAGCGACGCGGATCCTCGGCGGGAACGCCAACCTGCGGCGGATCGGGGCGTTGCCCGCCTGGGACCAGTTCCCGGTTGGCGCCGACGGCGAGATCCGTCGCCTGGCGCCGGGCTACCGAGGGCTCGGGGCCGTCGCGGTGGTCGTGGCCCGTGCGCTCGGGCACCGCCCTGATCTCGCGCCCTCCGCGCGTCCGCTGATCGATTTCCCCGGCGGCCCGCACACGGTGCCGATGATCTCGGCGATCGACGTCCTGCACCACGACCACCCCGAGCGCGTCCTCCGCGGCCGGATCGTCGTGGTCGGGGCGACAGCGGCGTCGATCGGAGACCAGCACTCGGTGTCGGCGGCCGGCGGCACGTTCATGTCAGGCCCTGAGTTGCAGGCAGACGCGATCCTCACCGCGCTCGAGAGGTTCCCGCTGCGCGAGGCGCCGCTCGGCATCGAGATCGCGCTGATCGTGTTCTCAGTGGGTCTCGTCACTAGCGCGACGTCATGGCGGTCGGCCGGTGCCGGGGCGGTCGTCGCTCTCGCCTGGTGCGCGGCCGGGGCGCTCGGGGCTCAGCTGGCCTTCGATCACGGGACCGTGGTCGAGGTGATGGCTCCGCTGTCCGCGGTCGCCTTGGCGGCAATCGGCGCGATCACGGTCGACCTTGCCACGGTGCGGCGAGAGCGCGCTCTGCTGCAGGCGACCTTCGCGCGATATGTCCCCCCCGATCACGTCAAGCGCGTGGCGACCCTCGTCGGATCCGGGCGCGGGCTCGCGGAGCAGGTGGAGGCAACCGTCATGTTCTGTGACCTGCGTGGCTGGACCTCGATCGCCGAGGATGGCGCGCCCGCGGAGCTGATCGAGTCGCTCAACCTCTACCTGGGCCAGGTCTCGGAGGCGGTCATGGATCAGGGCGGCAGCGTCGTCACCTTCCTGGGGGACGGCGTGATGTCGGTGTTCGGGGCGCCCCTGCCCAGCGGCGACCACGCGTCGCGAGCGCTCGCCGCCGGGCGGCGGGTCCTCGCCGAGGTCGGCGCCGACCGGGTCGGGGTCGGCCTGGCCACGGGGACCGTGGTCTCCGGCACTGTCGGCACCGGCCGCCGCCTGGAGTACGCGGCGATCGGCGACACGACGAACGTCGCCGCACGCGTGCAGGCACTCACCCGCGAGCTCGGCCGTCCGCTGCTGCTCACCGCCGCCACGCGGGCGCGGCTCCCCGCAGAGGACAGGGACACACTGGAGTGCCTCGGCGTGCACGCACTCCGCGGCCGTGAGCTCGCGGTCGAGCTCTGGGCTGTGTCGTGAACTTGACACAACGGGCGTCACCGCCGTGCACGACACGGCGGGCCGCCGCCCATACGGTGCTCGCATCGTTCATCGGACAGGAGGAGCGGCGATGTCACACAGATTTTTCCCACGTCGATGGGACCCAGCGGTACGTTTGCCGCTCCGGTCCGCCATGAGCCATCCCGTGTCCCGCGCCACGCTCGCCGTCGCGGCCGCGCTCGCGGCCGCAGGGGGGTGCTCAGCGCCCGCCATGGCCGCCCGGGCGCCGCACCGCGGACGGACAGTGATCATCTCGCGGGTGAGCGGCACCGTGCAGATCCGCCAACCAGCCGGCCGCACCGCGACCGTCCAGGGGCCGGTCGCGCTGCGCAGCGGCGGCACGCTGCTGACGACCGACGGGGTCGCAGCGGTCACCATCTCCACCGCCCACGGGCGCAAGACGGCGCAGGTGTCACACGGAGACAGCCGGGTCACCCAGGCCGCGAACGGTGAGACCACGTTCAGGCTTGCCGGCCTCAATTGCTCCTCGGACGTGATGATCGACCCGCGGCGACCGCCGAGCGACACCCTGTGGGTGCACGATCACCACGGGCCATTCATCTCCCGCGGCGGGTACGCCTCAGGGGCGGCGCGGGGAACCGAGTGGACGACGACCGACACTTGCGACTCGACCACGATCCACGTCCGCGCGGGGAAGGTGCTCGTCACCGACTTCATCCTCCACCGTCACGCGCTGTTGAGCGCCGGGGACAGCTACACCGCGAGCCTGAACCCGGCGCCCACGCTCTCCTGGAGCGCCCCGCAACCGATCGGCAATGGCGCCGCGATCAACACGGTGTCCTGTCCGGCGACCTCGTTCTGCGCGGCGACCGATACGAACGGGGACGTGCTCACCACCGTCGACCCGGCGGGCGGCCCGAGCACGTGGACGTCCGTGAACCTCGTCCCCCAGGGACTCGTCGACGACGACACGGACTTCCTGATCTCATGTCCGTCCGCGGCACTCTGCGTCGCCTCTGACATCAGCGGGAACATCTTCGTGTCGACCGATCCGACGGGTGGCTCCTCGACATGGCGCGCGACCGCCGTCGTCAACCCCGTCGGCGACGCGATCCAATCGCTGACCTGTCCCTCGGCGAGCCTCTGCGTCGCGGGTGATCTCGCGGGCAACGTGATCGTGAGCACGAATCCGGCCGCAGGCGCCTGGAGCAGCTCGGCGGTGAGCACGAACCCGGTCGGGGCGATCGCGTGTGCGGGCACCGCGCTGTGCATCGCGGGGGGCAACGGGCTGTCGGTCTCCACCGCGCCCACCGGCGGCACCGCCGGATGGCGGACGACGACTGCCTTCACCGCCAACGAGACCGCGTGCCCGACGACCCGCCTGTGCCTGCTACAGGGCTTCGGGCCGCAGGGGAGCGGCTTCTATGCCTCGACGTCGCCGGCGGCTGGGCCGACGACCTATCACCTGATCAGCGACCCGACCGACGGCAACGGCGGCGGTCTGGCATGTCCGTCGGCCACCGACTGCATCACCGTCGACGACCGCGGCGACGCGAGCGTGACGACCGATCCGACGGCCGGTCACTGGAAGTCGAAGCAGATCGACTCCACTGGATTCCTCAACGCAATCGCGTGCCCGACGACCGGGTTCTGCGTCGCGGTGGACAACAGCGGCAACGCCCTCGTCGGCCGGGCCAACTGATTGATCGCGCGGGCCGCGCCGAGCCGCGCGGCCCGCGTTCTAACCTCACGCGGCGGTTATGGCCACTCGCAACGACATCCGCAACCTCGCGATCATCGCGCACGTCGACCACGGCAAGACGACGCTCGTCGACGCGCTGCTGTGGCAGTCCGGCGCGTTTCGCGCCAACCAGTCCGTCAACGAGCGCGTGATGGACTCGATGGACCTCGAGCGCGAGAAGGGCATCACGATCCTCGCCAAGAACACGGCGATCCGCTACGGCGACGTGAAGTTCAACATCGTCGACACGCCGGGTCACGCGGACTTCGGCGGCGAGGTCGAGCGAGGGCTGACGATGGTCGACGGCGTGCTGCTGCTCGTCGACGCCTCCGAGGGCCCGCTGCCCCAGACCCGATTCGTGCTGCGCAAGGCACTGGCCGCGCGACTGCCGGTGATCCTCGTGATCAACAAGATCGACCGCCCGGACGCCCGCGTGTCGGAGGTGGTCGACGAGGTCTACGAGCTGTTCCTCGACCTCGACGCGGATGAGTCGCAGATCGAGTTCCCCATCGTGTACACGAACGCCAAGGCGGGAACCGCGACGCTCGATCTGGATGAACCGGCCCCCGCCCACCCCGATCTGCAGCCACTCGTCGACCTGATCGTCTCCGAGATCCCCGCTCCGGAGTTCGAGGAGGGGTCGCCGCTGCAGGCGCACGTGACGAACCTCGACGCCGACAACTACGTGGGGCGCCTGGCGATCTGCCGCGTCCACAACGGGACCATCCGCCGTGGGGAGACCGTCGCCTGGTCACGTCACGACGGCACGATCGAGCGCGTGCGGATCTCCGAGCTGTATGTGACCGAGGCGCTGGACCGCGTCGAGGCCGAATCGGCCTCCGCGGGCGAGATCATCTCGGTGGCGGGCATCCCCGAGATCACGATCGGCGACACGCTCACCGACGCGACGGATCCCCGCCCCCTGCCGATCATCTCCGTCGACGAGCCCTCCCTGTCGGTGACGATCGGGATCAACACCTCACCGCTCGCCGGCCAGGATGGTCAGTTCCTCACCGCCAGTCAGGTCAAGGCGCGACTCGAGCGTGAGCTGGTGGGCAACGTGTCGCTGCGGATCGGAGAGACCGAGCGACCCGACGTGTGGGAGGTGCAGGGCCGCGGCGAGCTCGCGCTGGCGATCCTCGTCGAGCTGATGCGTCGCGAGGGGTTCGAGCTGACCGTCGGCAAGCCGCAGGTCGTCACGCGCGAGATCGACGGCGTCAACTGCGAGCCAGTGGAGCGGATGTCGGTCGACGCGCCTGACGAGTACGTCGGCGTGATCACTCAGCTGATGGCGCTGCGCAAGGGCCGGATGGAGCAGATGGTCAACCACGGGACCGGCTGGGTGCGGATGGAGTATCTCGTCCCCGCCCGCGGCCTGATCGGCTTTCGCACCGAGTTCCTCACCGAGACCAGGGGCACCGGCCTCGTCCACCACGTGTTCGACCGCTGGGAGCCGTGGCACGGGGAGCTGCGCACGCGGCCGACCGGTTCGCTGGTCGCAGACCGTCAGGGGACGGTGGCCGCCTTCGCGCTGTTCAGCCTGCAGGAGCGCGGCACGCTGTTCGTCGAGCCCGGCGACCCCGTCTATGAGGGGATGATCGTCGGCGAGAACTCCCGCGCGGAGGACCTCGACGTCAACGCCGTCAAGGAGAAGCACCTCACGAACATGCGCATGTCGGTCTCCGACGAGCTGGTCAGGCTCGTGCCCAAGCGCGAGCTGTCGCTCGACCAGGCGATGGAGTTCGTGCGCGTCGACGAGTGCGTCGAGGTGACCCCGCACAACGTGCGGATGCGCAAGGTCGCGCTGGTCAAGACCGACCGCGTCAAGCTGGCGCGGCGGGCGGCTCAGGCCGCGCGCTCGTAGAGACGCTCGTAGACCGACGCGATCTCGTCGTCCTTGTGCGGGCCGGTGACCCGCCAGGTGACCGTGAAGCGGTCCGGGCCTTCGATCTCGTAGCGGCCGCGGTAGGTGTCGGCGCCGCAGAGGTGGGTGGCGTCGCAGACGCCACCTGTCAGGTCGAGCAGGTGAAACGGACGGCCGTCGTCGAAGCGCACCTCCCACGACGCGGCGCCGGCAGGCTCGATTCGCAGCGTGCGCGCGGCGGGGCCGTCGTGCGCTCCGAGCCGGAGGTGGCCGTGCTCGCGCCAGATCAGCACCGCCGGCGAGCGGGGATCGACCACGAAGCTGGCATGCCCCTGGAATCGACCCGCGCCGCCGTTGATCATCCGGGCGATCGACCACTCGCCCAGGAGCCACGCGGCAAGCTCAGCGGGTTGCGAGAGACTGGCGATGGGCATCCAACGGGCCACGCAGGAGACGATGGCAGGCGTCGTGGCCGGGCGCCCGAAACCTACCAAAAGCGGCCGTTTGCAGGATTTCGTGCAAGGCAGGTTTCCCGGGGTGTCACGGCGACGGGCCGTGTTAGGGTGATCGCGCTGCTCCGCTCGAGGGTGATGACTCGAGCCCCCTCGTAGTCATGCCCCCGCACTCGAATCGACACCCCTGGGCGTTGCGCGCCGCCGCGGCCCTGTCCATCGGCGCCGCCGCTCTCGGCACCGCGTTCGCCTCGCCCGGCTCCGCGGACCTGCAGGGCCAGATCTCGACGGCCAAGGACGCCGCAGCGGCGCTGCGCAGCCAGATCAACTCCGACTCGAGCCAGATCGCGTCGACCAACGGCGGCATCGCCAACGCCGAGGCGCGGCTCAACCATCTGCAGAGCACGCTCGACGCCCGCGTCGGCGAGCTGCGCTCCGTCCAGGGCAAGCTGCTGGCCTCGCGCGATCGCCTGATCAAGCTCGAGAACCGGCTGCATCTCGCCACCAGGGCACTGTCGGCCAACCTGGTCGCCGGCTACGAGGGCGCGCAGCCCAACCTCGTCACGGTGATCCTCGACTCCAAGGGATTCGGGCAGCTGCTCAACGAGGTCAACTTCCTGCACCGGATGGGCCACCAGGACGCTTCGATCGTCGACGTGACCCGGATCGCCCGCCTGGAGGTCTCCGCCGAGGCCAAGCGGCTCGGCGGGCTGGAGAAGAAGGACCGCGCGCTCGCCGTGGCCGTGCTCAAGCAGCGCAACCAGGTCGCGGCGCTGCAGGCGGCGCTCCAGCAGCAGCGCGTCCAGGAGATCGCCCGGCGTGCCCGTGCCGCCGGCCGCTACCACTCCGTCGAGGCCCATGTCGGCGCCTTGCAGCACAAGCTCAACGTCGAGGAGGCCAAGGCCGCCGCGGCCGCCCGGGCCGCCGCCCAGACCGGCAACGCCGGCGTCGGCGGCCTCGCGATCGACACCAACGGCTACGTCCAGCCGCCCGCAGGCGCGCCCGAGGCGGTCAAGCAGATGATCGCCGCCGGCAACGCCATTGCCACGCTCCCGTACATCTGGGGCGGCGGTCATGCGTCCTTCCAGGCCGACGGCTATGACTGCTCGGGCTCGGTCTCCTACGTGCTGGCAGCCGCCGGCCTGCTGTCCGCTCCCGAGGTCTCCGGTGACTTCGAGGGCTACGGCGATTCGGGTCCCGGCAACTGGGTCACGATCTACGCCAACGCCGGCCACGTCTGGATGACGATCGCCGGCTGGCGGTTCGACACGGTCGCGCTCGCCGAGTACGGCACGCGCTGGTCACGCGGCGGCGGCGAGTTCCCCGGCTTCGTCGTGCGCCACCCGCCCGGGCTGTAGCGGGCAACCGGCTTCACTCTGGGCGTGTTCTGCGGCGCATCGCCGCGTTTGACGCCCAGAGTCGCGGTCAGACGGTCCGCGAACCGCTCGAGGAGGTGGTTGAGCCGTCGGCGGCGGCGAGCATGGCCGCGGCTTTGCCCTTGAGGTCGTAGAGGGTGATCGTGCTGCCGTTGACCGTGACCGTCGCCTTGCGGGCGACCTTCTCGGCGATGGCGAGCGCCTTCTCTGAGCCGGTGCGGCCATCCGAGATCCCGCCGCGGCCGCTGGGAAACGGGGTGCTTCCGCCTCGGCTGCCGAAGGGGTTGCCGCGGCTGCCGAACGGGTTGCTGCCGCCACCGTTGGGCGAGCGGGCCGGCGCCCGCGGGGCCGAAGCTGCCAGCGCCCAAGCCGCCGCTGCTCGAGCTGTCGGCGAGCAGCCAGCGCAGATGGCCGTCACGGACCTGGGTGGCCAGCCAGCGCACGCTCACCGACGACTCGACGCCGGAGAAGCCGCCGAGCCCGGCGACGTTGTCGGAGCCGGCGAGGATGGCGGCGGCGGCCGAGCTCTGGCTCTCGACTCCGACGGTGCCTCCCCCGTGACTCCTGGCGTAGCGGGCGGCCGCGGTGAGCGCGGAGGAGTCCGAGCCGAAGCTGGGACCGCCGCCAGCGAGGGCGCCTGCGGAGGATGAGCCGGTCCGCCCGGAGGAGCCGCCGGGAGCCCGCCAGGCGGCGCCGCCAGAGTGTGCCGCCGGACGGCCGCCCGGAATCCGGCCGGCCGCACCCCCGAATTGACGGCCGAACCCGCGCCCGCCGGCCCCCGGGCCGAACCCGCCGCCGAACGAGGTGGCCGATGGGCCGCCCGCGGGGAACGTCGAGCTGGTCGCGTGACCGAGCGTGTCCAACGCCCACGCCGCGGGAGCCGCCAGCAGGGCCGCAAGCGCCGCCCCGACGGCGATCGCCCGCAGGCGCGCCGACAGCCGCAGGCCGAGAGCCACCGCGCACAGCGCGCAGACCACGATCACCAGGGGCTTGGCCCAGCCGACCGATCCCTGGATCCCGCCGAGCACGACCAGCTCGGAGACGGCGCCGCCGGCGATGGCGAGCACCCCGATGATCTGGGCGGCGCGCTCACCGGAGAGCGCCTGGCCGACGCCCGCCCCGGCCAGCATCGCGACCCACGGGGCGAGGAACGAGACGTAATAGGGGTGGAAGATGCCCGAGGCGGCGCTGAACACGATCGCGGAGGCGAGCGCTGCGCCGCCGACGGCGAGCACCCAGGCGGTGCGCGGATCGGCGCGCCGCATGCGGGTGAGGGCGAGCACGCCGACGCCCGAGACCAGCGCGAAGCCGAGCAGCCAGCCCGCCTGTCCGCCGAGGCTCGAGTCGAGCAGGCGCAACGGACCCGCCGAACCGCCGCCGAATCCGCCACCACCGCCGCCCGTCGAGCCCGCCTGTCCGGCGACGCGGCCGAGGCCGTTGTAGCCGACGATCAACGACCACACCGAGTTGTCGGTCGTCCCGGAGATCCACGGACGGTCCGCCGCCGGGGTGAGCGTGACGAGCAGCGGCCAGGCGAGCGCAACGGCCGCCAGCGCCAGGCCCGCCCACAGCAGCTGCCCGAACGCGTGGAACGCGCCGCGGCCCGCGGGCGCCAGCCACAGCCAGGCCATTGCGATCCCCGGCACGACGAACAGGGCAACCGCCATCTTCGTCTCGAAGCCCAGCCCGATCAGCGCGCCACACCAGACCAGCCAGCGCGTGCGCCCGTCCTGGAAGCCGCGCACAGCACACCACATCGCGGCCACGCAGCAGAGGACCAGGAGCTCGTCGGGGTTGTTGTGGCGCGCCATCGCGACGCTGATCGGCGTGACCGCAAACGCCAGGCCGGCGACGAAGCCGGCCGCGCGACCGAACAGGCGGCGGGTGAGATCGGCGGCGAGGAGCACCGCGGCGACGCCCATGAGCGCCTCGGGGACGAGCAGCGAGAGCGGGTGAAAGCCGAAGATCCGTGCCGACAGCGCCTGCACCCAGAGCGCCGCGGGCGGCTTGTCGACGGTCATCAGCCCGCTGCGGTCCAGCGAGGCGAACAGGAAGTCGTGCCAGCTCGAGGCCATCGAGCGGACCGCGCCGGAGTAGAACGTGTTGGCCCAGTCGTTGCGAGACAGGTTCCATAGGTTCAGGACGGCGGCGAGCGCAGCGAGGGCGAGCATCTCCGGCTGGGCGCGCCGGACCCGGTCCAGAACGCGCGTGCGGGGATGGCCGGCGCCCTCAGGCGAGGGTCCCAGGCGCGCAGCGGTGGTGGCGGTCACGGTTGGTCGGGGGCCGGGTGGGCCTCGGCCCACACCCCGGCGGCGAAGACCGCGGCCGCGACGAGGGCGATCATGCCGGAGGCTGAGTAAAGGGCGATGGACACGCCTGCAGCATCGACATCACCCGCAAGATGAGAACAAGATCTCCGTAAGCCGGACGTAGGAGCCGTCCGGCGCGCCGTCAGCCCGGCGGCTGGCTCCGCTCGGCGAACGGCCTGACGAAGGCCACCAGCGCGAGCAGCACCCCGGTCTCGCAAGCCAGCATCACCAGCCGGTCTGCTCCGGCGACGGCGATCGGCGAGAGCATCCCCAGGACGGCGATGCCGGCGAGCAGCGGCCAGCCGCTCGCCAGGTTCGCGGAGCGCTTGAACAGGCCGAGACCGGCCAGGTACAGCGCCGGCCCGCCGAGCAGCATCAGCACCGAGAACAGGTCGGCGGCTGCCCTGGGTTGGTGGATGGCGAGACGGATGGCCACCGCGACGACGATCACCCCCGCCACCATCACCGCGTGCGCGTAGGCATACGCGGACCGGCCGGTACGGGCACCGCCCTCCTCCGCGATCCGGGTCGCGCCGCGCTCGGCGGTCCCCGTGAAATAGCTCGCCCACAGCGTCGCCGACGTGAGGAAGCCGAGCACGAACGCCGCGTCGATCGTCACGGACCCGTGCTTGGTCTGTGACCAGGTGAGCCCGACCCGCAGGACCGACTCGCCGAGCGCGATCATCAGCACCAGCTGGTAGCGCTCTGCCAGGTGGGTCCCGGTCAGGCGCCAGGCCTCCACGGGGGTGGAGCCGACGACCGGCAGGGTGAACCCGTGCATCGGCGCGGCCAGCTCGATCACGGCCGCCGCGGCCCAGACCACCAGCCGTGCGTCGCCGTGCAGGTAGGCGCCGACGATCCAGATGACGCCGCCGATGGCCAGCCAGCCGAGCAGCTGCAGGTTGTTGGCGCGCATGCGATCACCCGCCGGGAACGCCCAGGCGACGACGCCGGTGCGGATCACCTGGAGCAGCGCATAGGCGATCGCGAACGGCGCGCCCCGGCTCGCGAACGCGTCCGGCAGTGCGGCCGCCATCACCAGGCTCAAGACCATCAACAGGATCATCAGCAGGATCCCTGCGGTGCGATCGGGATCCAGCCAGTTCGTCGCCCACGCCGTGTAGTTCCACGCCCACCAGACCGCGACGAACATCACCAGCGCCTCCAGGATCCCACGGGCGCTGCGATGGGACGGATCGAACAGAAAATCCGACAGCTGCGTGATCGCGAACACGTAGACGAGGTCGAAGAACAGCTCCATGTTCGTGACCCGCACGCCGCCGTCCGGGTCCTCCTCGTCGGTGGCGCGCAGGACTTCTGACGGCATCGCGGGCATAGAGTACGGAGCACCTGGTTTCTTGACACGCACAGGAGTTCTGACGACATGGCCCCCAATCCCGACAGCTTCGGCGCCCGGGCCGACCTCACGGTCGGCGACCGGACGTTCGAGATCTACCGGCTCGATGCGCTGCAGTCGAAGTTCGACGTCGCGCGGCTTCCCTTCTCGCTGAAGATCCTCTTGGAGAACCTGCTGCGCAACGAGGACGGCGAGTCGATCCGCGCGCGGGACGTCGAGGCACTCGCGTCCTGGGACGCGAAGGCCCAGCCGTCGGAGGAGATCGCGTTCACCCCCGCGCGCGTCGTCATGCAGGACTTCACCGGCGTTCCGGCGGTCGTCGACCTGGCGGCGATGCGCGACGCGATGTCGGCGATGGGCGGCGACCCCGAGAAGATCAACCCGCTCGTGCCCGCCGAGCTGGTGATCGACCACTCCGTGCAGGTCGATGCGTTCGGAACCGCCGCGGCGTTCCAGACCAACGCCGAGCTGGAGTTCGAGCGCAACAAGGAGCGTTATGCGTTCCTGCGCTGGGGACAGGGCGCGTTCCGCAACTTCCAGGTCGTCCCGCCGGACACGGGGATCGTGCACCAGGTCAACCTGGAGTACCTCGCCCGAGTGGTGTTCGTGCGCAACGGCGACGGCTCCGCCCAGGCCTACCCGGACTCCCTCGTCGGGACCGACTCGCACACGACGATGATCAACGGCCTCGGCGTACTCGGCTGGGGAGTCGGCGGGATCGAGGCCGAGGCGGCGATGCTCGGCCAGGCGATGCCGCTGCTCATCCCCCAGGTGCTCGGCTTCGAGCTCACCGGGGAGCTCTCCGAGGGCGCAACCGCGACAGACCTGGTGCTCACCGTCACCGAGATGCTCCGCGAGCGGGGAGTCGTGGGCAAGTTCGTCGAGTTCCACGGCGCCGGTCTCGCCGGCCTGCCGCTCGCCGACCGCGCGACGATCGGCAACATGTCGCCCGAGTTCGGCTCGACCTGCGCGATCTTCCCGATCGACGCCGAGACCCTGCGCTACCTGGAGTTCACCGGCCGCCCCGACGAGCAGATCGCGCTCGTCGAGGCCTACGCTAAGGAGCAGGGCCTCTGGCATGACGAGAACTCCGAGACCCCGACGTTCTCCGACGAGATCGAGCTCGACCTCGCGGACGTCGTGCCGTCGATCGCGGGGCCCAAGCGGCCCCAGGACCGCGTGTCGCTGACCGAGTCCAAGGCCGAGTTCCGCATGGCGCTCGAGGGGCTGCTGCCCGACGAGGACGACGGGGATGAGGGTGTGGAGGACTCGTTTCCGGCGAGCGATCCGCCGGCGAGCAACGGCACCCGCTCCCGCGGCGAGGAGCCGCACGGCTCAACCGGTGGCGCTCAGGTCGCCGACCGCCGCAGCGCGCGGACTCCGGTGACGCTCGCCGACGGCACCGAGACCGAGCTCGACCACGGACGCGTCGTGATCGCCGCGATCACCTCGTGCACGAACACCTCCAACCCATCCGTGATGCTGGGCGCCGGATTGCTGGCGCGCAACGCGGTGCAGAAGGGGCTGAAGGTCAAGCCGTGGGTGAAGACCTCGCTGGCCCCGGGCTCGAAGGTCGTCACCGAGTACCTGGCGCGCGCGGGGCTCGACGAGTACCTCGACGCGCTCGGCTTCAACCTCGTCGGCTACGGCTGCACCACCTGCATCGGGAACTCGGGGCCGCTGCCGACCGAGGTCTCAGACGTCGTCCAGGCCGAGGACCTCGCGGTCGTCTCGGTGCTGTCGGGCAACCGCAACTTCGAGGGGCGGATCAACCCCGACGTGAAGATGAACTACCTCGCATCGCCGCCGCTGGTGGTCGCCTACGCGCTCGCCGGGACGATGGACATCGACCTCTACGACGAGCCGCTGGGCGAGGACTCCGACGGCGAGCCGGTCTACCTCAAGGACATCTGGCCCGAGTCGGCCGAGGTCGCTCAGACCGTCGAGGAGGCGGTCCAGTCCGACATGTTCCACAAGAGCTACGGAGACGTGTTCGACGGCGACGAGCGCTGGAACTCGCTCGAGGTCCCGACCGGGGATTCGTTCGCGTGGGACGAGCGTTCGACCTACGTGCGCCGGCCGCCGTTCTTCGACGAGATGCCGCGCGAACCCGAGCCGCTTGAGGACATCGTCGACGCGCGCGTGCTGGCCAAGCTCGGCGACAGCGTCACCACCGACCACATCTCCCCCGCCGGTTCGATCAAGCGCGACGGCCCGGCCGCGAAATACCTGGGCGAGAACCACGTCGAGGCCCGTGACTTCAACTCGTTCGGGTCACGGCGCGGCAACCACGAGGTGATGATGCGCGGCACGTTCGCCAACGTGCGGTTGCGCAACCAACTCGCCCCGGGCACCGAGGGCGGGGTCACACGCTACCTGGGGGCTGACGCCGACGGCGAGGAGATGTCGATCTACGACGCGGCGATGAAGTACATCGAGGCCGGTGTGCCGCTGGTGATCCTGGCCGGCAAGGAATACGGCTCGGGGTCCTCGCGCGATTGGGCGGCCAAGGGCACCCGGCTGCTCGGAGTGCGCGCCGTCATCGCGCAGTCGTTCGAGCGCATCCACCGCTCCAACCTGATCGGGATGGGCGTGCTGCCACTGCAGTTCAAGGACGGGGAAACAGTCGAGTCGCTCGGACTGACAGGCGAGGAGCGGTTCACGATCGAGGGAATCGCGGGCGCGGACGAGGTCCCACGGAGCCTCACGGTCAACGCGGGCGATCAGTCGTTCGACGTGATCGTGCGAATCGACACGCCCAAGGAGCAGCGCTACTACCGCCACGGCGGAATCCTCCAGTACGTGTTGCGCCAGCTTCTCGATTAGTGGACGGTTATTGAGCGCCGGTCCGCCACCGGTCCCCCCCGGACCGGTGCTCGGACAAGCGGATAACCTCGGCGCCCATGGCCACTCCCCCCCTGCTCGACCAACTCATTCGAATCCCCGGCCCCTCGGGCCATGAGACGGGCCCGGCCGCCATCTGGCGCGAGTCCGTCGGCGCGTTCTCCGACGACGTCCGCGTGGACGGCATCGGCTCATCGTCAGTCCGCGTCCCGGGCACCGGCGGCGGGCCCTCGATGGCGGTGATCGGCCACATCGACGAGATCGGGATCCACGTCACCCACATCGACGAAGACGGCTACCTGCGCTTCGGCGAGGTCGGGGGGTGGGACCCTTTTCAACTCATCGGCCAGCGGGTGCGGCTGGCCGCCCGTGGCGGTGACGTCCTCGGCGTGATCGGCCGCAAGCCGATCCACCTGCTCGATCAGGAGGAGCGGGGCAAGGCGCCGAAGATCAAGGATCTGCACGTCGACATCGGCGCCGTCGATGGTGACCAGGCTCGCGCCACGGTCCGCATCGGCGACGTCGGCGTGATCGACTCCGAGCCGATCGCGCTGCTCGGCGACCGCGTCGCCTCCCGCTCGCTCGACAACCGGATCGGCGCCTGGGTCGCCGCGGAGGTCGCGCGCCTGGTCGCGGAGTCCGGCGGCTCGCCCGGCGACGTCTACGGGCTGGCAGTCGTGCAGGAGGAGACCAGCCTCTCTGGCGCCCGCACCAGCGCCTTCGGCCTCGAGCCCGACATCGCGGTCGTGGTCGACGTCACCCACGCCACCGACCAGCCCGGAATCACGCTCGGCCCGGTCACCAAGCACTCGCTCGGGTCCGGCCCGGTGATCGCGCGGGGCACGATCGTCCATCCCGTCGTCGTCGATCTGCTCTGCGAGACGGCCGATGAGCTCGGCATGGGCTACACGATCGAGTCGATGGGCCGGTCGACCGGCACCGACGCGGACGCCGTCCACAACAGCCGGGCGGGCGTGGCCACCGCGATCGTCTCCGTGCCGCTGCGGTACATGCACTCGTCCGTCGAGCTGGTGGACATGGCCGACGTCGAGGCGACCGCGAGGCTGATAGCGGGGTTCGCGCAGAAGCTGACGCCCGGACTGTCGCTGGCGCGCTGAACCGGCGCGGCGTTCGCACTTCGTGGCCGGGTGAGCACCCCGACGCTTCTGCTGTTCGACATCGACGGCACGCTCGTGTGGCGTGCCTCGGTCGAACACGCGGTCGCGCTACGCGAGGCGCTGCACATGGTGCACGGGCTCGACCCCGGGTTCGAGCACACGCTGTCGGCGGCCGGTCGGACCGACGGGGAGATCGCGCGGCTGCTGCTGCTCGCCGGCGGGGTCTCGGCGGAGGCGATCGACGATGGCGCCAGTGCGGTCCGCGAGGCGTCGGTGAAGGCCTATGCACGCCTATGCCCCGTCGACCTGTCTGACCGGGTCCTGCCGGGGATCCCGGAGCTGCTGGGGTCGCTGAGCACGCGTGACGACGTGCGGCTCTCGCTGGTCACCGGCAACTTCGAGCCGATCGCGCGGCTGAAGCTGGGCCGCGCCGGGCTCGGCGGATTCTTCCCGAGCGGGCAGGGCGGGTTCGGCTCGGACTCCGAGGACCGGGCGCTGTTGCCCGAGCTGGCACGCCGGCGCGCGGGATCCGACGGCGTGCCCTGGCCGCGGGAGCACACGATCGTGATCGGCGACACGCCCCGGGACATCGCCTGCGCCCGGGCCGACGGGGTGCGCTGCATAGGGGTCGCGACGGGCCCCCACCCAGCTTCGGACCTGGGCGAGGCGGACGCGGTGGCCGGGCCGGGGGAGCTGGCCGCGGTGCTCGGCGGGTTCCTGGCGGGCTGAACACGTCGCTGCACGCAACCCGACCGCGGCCGGTCCACTCTGGGAACCTCGAGCCGCGCACCGCGTGTCGAACTTCCCAGAGTCCGCCCGCGCAACCGAGGCCGGTCCACTCTGGGAACCTCGAGCCGCGCAGCGCGTGTCGAACTTCCCGGAGTGCCCCCCGGCGGGCGCCTGAGGGCAGGCCCGCTGCCGACGGGCGGCCGCTCAGGCGGCGGCCAGGCCGGCGCCGCGCACGCGCACCGCGCGCGCTGAGATCTCGACGGCCGCACGGGTGGCGGCGGCCAGCGTCTCACGGTCGCCTGCCGCTGCGCGGGGGGTCCCGCGGGCGACCCACCACTCGAGCAGGCCCGCCACGAACGCGTCGCCTGCACCGATCGTGTCGACGACCTCCACCGCGGGCACCGGGACCTCGTCGAGGTGATCGGCGGTCACGATCGACACGGGCCCCGGCCCGTCGGTGATGATCACCGCCGCGGGACCCCGCGCGATCAGTCGGCGCGCGGCCTCGATCGGCGCGTCGCCGTCGCCGATCAGCGTGAGGTCCTCGACGCTCGCCTTGACGATGTCGACGCGCCGCATCAGCGCGTCGATGGTGCGCCGGTAGGCCGTCAGGTCGTCGATCGCACTCGGGCGGCAGTTCGGGTCACAGACGACGGTGAGCTGCTCGGGCGCGGCCGCGACCAGCGAGAGCAGGGTCGAGGACACCGGCTCCAGCCCGAGCACGATGCCGCCGACCAGGAACGCGTCGGCGCCGTCGAGCAGACCGGGCGGGATCACGCCTGGCTCCAGCTGCGAGGCGGAGGTCTGCACGTGGTAGAAGCGGTAGCGGGCCGAGCCGCCGGAGTCGAGCTCGGCGAGCGCCAGGGTCGTCGGGACGGCCGCCGGGTCCTCCACCGCCAGGCGTGCGCCGGCCTCGGTCAACCGCGCGCGAAGCTCGCCTCCGAAGCGGTCGCCGGAGAGCCGTCCCAGGTACGCGCAGTCGGCGCCCAGCCACCCGAGTGCCCGAGCGACGTTGAAGACCGCGCCCCCGGGCAGCGCGACGAGCCGGCCGTCGGGCTCGGCGAGGACGTCCATCAGTGCCTCTCCGGCGACCACGATCACGCGCGGATTGTCGTCCATCCGATGGCGCAGGCGTCGTGCGGCATCAGGCGGGTTCGGGAGCGACCTCGACCGGCCGCGTCCTGGTCACGGCCGGGCCGGGCTACCGGGCTCCGGCCCGCCCGGATAGGATCGGCCGCACCCCACGACCCCTCGAGGAACGATGGATTTCGACGACTACCTGCGCCGGGTTCCGAAGGTCGAGCTGCACTGCCACTTCGAGGGCACGGTGCGGCCGCAGACGTTCGCCGAGCTCGCCGCCAAGCACGGCATCACGCTCTCGGGGGACGACCCCGCCCGGCTCTACGACTACGACTCGATCTATGAGTTCCTGGTGATCTTCGCGCAGGTCTCCTCGACGCTGATCGACCGGGAGGACTTCGCCCGGGCGGCGTTCGAGTCGATCGAGGACGGGGTGAATCTGGGCAACCTCGTCTATCGCGAGATGTTCTTCAACCCGACGCTGCACACCAAACGCGGGGTGCCGTACGCGACGGTGGTCGACGGGCTGATCGACGGCTGCCGCCGCGCGGAGACCGAGCTCGGCGTCCGCTGCCGGCTGATCGCCGACGTCTACCGACAGGACTCGGCCAACCAGGCGGCGGACATGGTGCGCGAGGTGCTGGAGTACCGGCGCGACGAGGTGATCGGGCTCGGCATGGACGGCGCCGAGGCGCCCGATCCGCCCGAGAAGTTCACCGAGGCCTACCGGCTGGCCAAGCAGGGTGGGCTGCGGCTCACCGCACACGCCTGCGAGGACGCCCCCGCCAAGAACGTCACCACCTGTCTGGACGTCCTGGGCTGCGAGCGCCTTGACCACGGCTACCACGTGCTCGACGACCCCGAGGTCGTGGCTCGCGTCCGCGACGAGGGGATCGTGTTCACGACCTGCCCGACGGCAACTGCGGTCTGTTACTTCACCGACGACCTCACCGAGCATCCGATCGTGACGATGGCCGAGCAGGGGCTGCGCCTCACCCTCAATTCCGACGACCCGCCGATGTTCCACACCGACATCGGGACGGAGTTCGCCAAGATGGTCCCTGCCGCCGGCTGGGACCGCGAGCGGGTGCGGGAGATCTGCCTGACCGCGGTCGACGCTGCCTGGGTCGACGACTCCGAGCGGCGCGAGCTGCGCGAGCGGGTGACGACCGGACTGGACGCGCTCGACGCCGAGACGGCCGCCTGAGCGGCGCCTAGTTGCGGACGAGCTTCTTGTAGCTGATGCGATGCGGCCGGTCGGCGGCCGCGCCGAGCTGCTCGTGGCGGAAGGACTCGTAGGCCTCGAAGTTGCCCTCGAACCAGCGCACCTGCGAGTCGCCCTCGAAGGCGAGCACGTGCGTGGCGATGCGGTCGAGGAACCAGCGATCGTGGGAGACGACCACCGCGCAGCCGGCGAATGAGAGCAGCGCCTCTTCGAGTGCGCGCAGCGTGTCGGTGTCAAGGTCGTTGGTCGGCTCGTCGAGCAGCAGCAGGTTGCCGTTGGAGCTCAGCAGCTTGGCGAGGTGAAGGCGGTTGCGCTCTCCGCCGGAGAGCTTGCCGACCTTCTTCTGCTGGTCGGTGCCCTTGAAGTTGAAGCCCGCGGTGTAGGCGCGGCTGTTCACCGTGCGCTCGCCGAGCGGGATCTCGTCCAGGCCGCCGGAGATCTCCTCCCAGACGGTCTTGTCGGCGTCCAGCGCCTCACGGGACTGGTCGACGTAGGCGAGCTGCACGGTCTCGCCGATCTTCAGCGAGCCCGAGTCGGGGGTCTCGTCGCCCACGATCATGCGCATCAGCGTCGTCTTGCCGGCGCCGTTGGGACCGATCACGCCGACGATCCCGCCGCGCGGCAGCGTGAACGAGAGGTCATCGATGAGCAGCCGGTCGCCGTAGCCCTTACGCAGGTTCTCCGCCTCGATCACGACCTCGCCGAGACGCGGTCCCGGCGGGATGTGGATCTGGACCTGGTCGAGCTTGACGTTACGGTCCTCGGCGAGCAGCGCCTCGTAGGCGTTCAGGCGCGCCTTGGGCTTGCCCCGGCGGGCGGACGCGTTCATCCGCACCCACTCGAGCTCCTGGGCGATCGTCTTCTGCCGGTTGGACTCCTGGCGCTCCTCCTGCTGCAAGCGCTTCTGCTTCTGCACCAGCCAGCCGGAGTAGTTGCCCTCGTAGGGGATGCCGCGGCCACGGTCGAGCTCGAGGATCCAGCCGGCGACGTTGTCGAGGAAGTAGCGATCGTGGGTGATCGCCACGACGGTGCCCTTGTAGTCCTGCAGATGCTGCTCCAGCCACGCCACCGACTCGGCGTCGAGGTGGTTGGTCGGCTCGTCGAGCAGCAACAGGTCGGGCTGGCGCAGCAGCAGCCGGCACATCGCCACGCGGCGGCGCTCGCCGCCCGAGAGCTTGGCGACGTCGGCGTCGCCCGGCGGGCAGCGCAGCGCATCCATCGCGTACTCGAGCGTGGTGTCGAGGTTCCAGGCGTCGGCGGCGTCGATCTGCTCCTGAAGCCGCGCGAACTCGTCGGCGGTCTCCTCCGAGTAGTTCATCGAGAGCTCGTTGAAGCGGTCCAGCAGCGCGCGGATCTCGCTGACGCCGTCCTCGACGTTGCCCTTGACGTCCTTGGTCGGATCGAGCTCGGGCTCCTGGGAGAGCATTCCGACGGTGACGTTCGTGCCGAGCACCGCCTGGCCGTCGAATTCGGTCTCCTCGCCGGCCATGATCTTCAGCAGCGTCGACTTGCCCGCGCCGTTGTAGCCGAGCACACCGATCTTGGCCCCCGGGTAGAACGAGAGCGAGATATCGCTCAGGACCTGCTTGTCCGGCGGGTAGCGCTTGCTGAGGCGATGGGTGGAATAGACGTACTGGGAGGACATGCGGCCTGTCAGGATAGGAGCATGTTTCGTAAAGCCCTCATTCCGCTCGCGCTCGCAGCCGGCCTGGCGGTTCCGGCGGCCGCCGGCGCCAAGACGTACACCGCTCGTGATCGGTCGCTGACCGCCACGATCACGACCAATGGGACGCTCACCCGTCCCGCACCCCCGACGCTGACCGTCACCGGCTCCACCACGCTCTTTCACGGACCGGTCAGCAACCACGCCTGCGGCACCGGCTGCATGGTCTCCACGGCGCCGGCCGATCCACCGTTGCGGTGGGCACCGCTGGACGGCGCAGGTTCCTCGGATCTGATCGTCAACCTCTACAGCGGTGGCGCCAACTGCTGCACGGTGCTTGACCTGTTCCGCCAGAGCGCCGCGCTGAACGGCCTCTACGTGCTCTCGGCCTCGCACAACTTCGCCTACGCCGGCTATCGGCTGCAGAAGATCGGCTCGCAGTACCGGTTCGTCACCGCCGACCCGACCTTCTCGACCGTGTTCACCGACTTCGCCGACTCAGGGCTGCCCCTGCAGATCCTGCGGCTGTCGGGCGTCAAGTTCCTCGACGCGACCTCGCGCTACCCGGCGCTCGTGCGCCGCGACGCGGCGCGCTGGATGACCGCCTATCGCAAGGCGCGCGGCCACAACGACGTCGGGCTGATCGCGCCGTGGGCGGCCGACGAGGCGCGCCTCGGGCAGTGGACCTCCGCCCACGCCTACCTCGTCTCCCAGGCGCGAGCCGGGCGGCTGCGCTCGACCCTGTTCCCCCACGCCTCCAGCGGCATGCGGTTCATCGGGCAGCTCGAGGAGCTGCTGCAGCGCGAGGGCTACCTGAAGTAGGAACGAGCGCTGGCGGCCGGCGGTGCGTTACAACCCGGCGGCCGCCTTCAGCTCGTCCGCGCGGTCGGTGCGCTCCCAGGTGAACTCGGGCTCCTCGCGGCCGAAATGGCCGTAGGCGGCGGTCTTCTGGTAGATCGGGCGGTGCAGGTCGAGGTACTCCCGGAAGGCGCCGGGGCGCAGGTCGAAGTGCTCGGAGATCAGCTCGGCGATCCGGGCGCGGCCGACGTGCTCGGTACCGAAGGTCTCGACCATCACCGACACCGGATGGGCGACGCCGATCGCGTAGGCGACCTGGACCTCGGCGCGGTCGGCCAGGCCGGCGGCGACGACGTTCTTGGCGACGTAGCGGGCGGCGTAGGCGGCGGAGCGGTCGACCTTGCTGGGGTCCTTGCCCGAGAAGGCGCCGCCGCCGTGGCGGGCCATGCCGCCGTAGGTGTCGACGATGATCTTGCGCCCGGTCAGGCCGCAGTCACCGACCGGGCCGCCGATCACGAAGCGGCCGGTGGGGTTGACCAGGAAGGACCGCTGCAGCGCTGTGGCGTCGTAGAGGTCGGTGGGCAGGACGGGCAGCACCACGTGCTCCCAGAGGTCGTCCTTGATCCGGTCCTCGGAGCCCTCGGCGTGCTGGGTGGAGATCAACAGCTTCTCGATGGCCACCGGCCGGCCGTCGACGTAGCGCACCGACACCTGCGTCTTGCCGTCAGGCCGCAGATAGTCGAGCGACCCGTCCTTGCGGACGTCGGCCAGGCGCTTGGAGAGCTGATGGGCCAGCGAGATCGGCAGCGGCATCAGCTCCGCCGTCTCGTTCGTCGCGTAGCCGAACATCATCCCCTGATCCCCCGCCCCCGCGACGTCGAGCTCATCCTCGTCGCTGGCGTCGCTGCGCCGCTCATACGCGTTGTCCACACCCTGGGCGATATCGGGCGACTGCTTGTCGATCGCGTTCAGCACGGCGCACGAGTCGGCACTGAAGCCGAGATCGGCATCCGTGTAGCCGATCGCGCGGATCGTCTTCCGCGCGATGTCCTGAATATCGACATAGGTCGTCGTCGTGATCTCCCCCGAGACCACGACCAGCCCGGTGTTGACCAGCGTCTCGCAGGCGACGCGACCCGTCGGGTCATCGGCGAGCACAGCGTCCAGCACGCCATCGGAGATCTGATCGGCCACCTTGTCGGGATGACCCTCTGTGACCGATTCGGAGGTGAACAGGAACTCGTGCTCTGAGAAGCTCATGGACGCGACTGCCTTTGCGTGCGGGTTGTCAGCGGCTGTTATGCATTGGATCAGCGAGTGAGGGTAGGGCTTCTTCACCGGCTCGGGCCACAAGCACCGCCGACTACCCTCGAGGCACGGGACCGAGGGCGCGGACCGGGCGCGCGCCACGGAGTGCTTTCAGGTTGCACATGATCCGCACGCTGAGACGAGCCCTGCTGCTGCTCGCCGCCTGCCTCTCGGCCGCGGCGCTGACCGCCTGCGGCTCGACCCACCGCCAGATCCATCACAGCTCACCTCCCCCGCAGACCACGTCGACGACGGCGGCAGTGACCGGCGGCGGGGGGGTGACCTACGGAATCGGCGACGCGCAGGGACAGTTCGCGAGCTGCATGAGCGGCGACCCGTCCTGCTGCTCGGCGCGGGGCGCGCATTGCGCGGCATCGCGGATGCGCGGCTACTTCGACAACCCGCTGTTCCTGCGGCTGCTCACGCCCTCCAGCGTCCACCAGGTGCGCGACGTGCGGCTCTTCGTCGACTACGACGCGGTGCAGACCTGGAACGGGTCGACGTCGGCGCCGGGCTGCGCGTTCTCCCCGACGGTCGACCGGCCCTACTGGGACATCGCCAACGGCTGGCACAGCGCGGCCCTGTCGATCGACGATCTGGTTGCCGGGGTGATCGAGGCACGCGCGGAGGGCCTGGATCCGGTCGTGTCGATCGAGGGCTTCTCCTACGCGTCGGCCACCCCACCCGGAGACCAGCCGTTCCCGGACCCGACGACCACAGCCGGCTACTGGGAGTACCGCTGCGGCCTGCAGGGGATCCTCGGGGTGATGGGACGGCTGCCCAGCTGGGAGCAACCTCACATCTGGGAGCCGATCAACGAGCCGGAGGGCTTTCGGATCTTCCGCAGCACCGACGGCCAGGAGGCGGCCGGCTGCCCGGTCGGCGCGACCCCGCAGCCCGACGGACCGGCGAAGGCCGCGTGCGTCGAGATGATCGCGAGCCGGGTCATCCACGGGTACGCCAACCACGCGGGCGACACGGTGATCGCCGGGACGTTCAAGCACCCCTACACGAGCTACCTCACGCCCTACGTGCACCAGCTGGAGCGCGTGATGCCCGGCGCCGCGTTCCCACCTACCTGGTCGGTGCACGACTATCGCGAGGTCACCGACGCCTACTCCGGGGTGAGTCCCGGCGAGCTCGCCTCATTCGACCGCGCGCTGGCCCGGGAGACTGAGGGTCGGGCGCGGAGCCTGTGGGTGACCGAGGCGGGCACCGTGCTCACCTCTGAGCTGCGCGGCGGCGACTGCCCCGCCGTCGGCGTTGACCGCTCGGGCACCCTGGGCGCCTGCATCAGCGGGCAACCCGACCGCCAGGCCGCCGACGCGACCGCGTTCTTCAACCTGGCGCACGTCGCCTCGGCGGTCCCGATCACGCACCTGTTCTGGTACCAGTTCCAGGGCGCGCCGAACTGGGACTCCGGCCTGATCGACGCCTCCGGGCAACCGCGCGCGGCCTATTGCGTGTTCTACGGGCAGGGCACCTGCGACGGGAGCCCGGACGCATCCTGAGCGGCGGACCGCGCGCCATCAGCTCTCCGGCTGCCACGCGCTGACCACCCAGCGACGCCCGACGCGGGTCACCGTCGCCAGCGAGAGATGCCACTCGGGAGCGAGGCCGCGGTACGCCGCGTCGTCGGCGCCGGTCGTGCGCTCGCGGGTCACGACCACGAACCGGTGCGGGCTGCCGGCGAGCGGGGCGACCGCCTGAACCGTCCCCGCGTTGGCGATCCCGCCGCGACGCAACTCGGTGTCGGCGGCGACCTCGCGCGCCTGGAGCTCCAGCGCAGCGCGCGCCTGCCCGACGCTGCGGCGGGCGAGTGAGCGCAGGCGGCCGGAGACCGTGGCGGCGCTCCAGTTGACGTAGGCGCCGGCGAACCCGCGGACCGCCCGCTCAGGCGTTGTCCAGCCCGAGGACGGCGAGACGCGCTCGGGCGCTGCCGGCGTCGGCACCTCGTGGGTGCGGTCGGCCCGGGCGACCGTCCGGTCGCCGCGCGAGGCGGTCCTCACCCCGCCGGCCCGGGCGGGCGCGGCCGACCGGTCGGACGCCCTGCCGGTACCCACGCCCCCCAGCGCCGCGCACCCGGACAGCACCACCGCCAGCAGCACCGCAACCGCCGTGTACAACCCGCACCGCACCGTCACAGCCCCACCGGGTGACGGGCCACAAAGCCGTCATCCGCACGCACGAGCGGGTGCCAGCCGATCCCGCTGGTGCCATCGCCGGATCCTGCCGCGTCATGCGTGTCCCATCGCATGCCGGCGACGTACATGAACACGTGATCGGGGCTCGCGTAAAGCGTGACCCAGCGGCCGGGGCCGGGCTCGCCCCAGGTCATGAGCTCTGACGAATCCGGGTCGAAGCCGACTCCGACCAGGCCGCCGCCGTACAACAGGTGGGCGACGCTCGAGGAGCAGTCGTACGTGGGCGCGATCTGGTCGAGCGCGATCCCGTGCCCGCCGCCGAACCGGTAGGGCTTGCCGACGATCTGGTTGCCGGCGGCGATGATCCCTCGCACGGCGGCGGGCGCCGACGCCGGCGCCGCTGCCAGCCCGTCGGGCAGCAGCTGCGCCCGCGGCCCGGAGGTGACCGGCGCCGGCGCCGAGCCGACCGGGGGCGCACCGCACTGCCCACTGGTGACGGCACCGCCCGCCGAGCCACTCAGCGTGTCGGCCGCATCGCCGAGCAGCGCCCCGGCGCCGCTCGCCGGTGGGCGCTGCACGCGGACCGCGCCTGACCATCCGCCGTCCTCGTACGGGATGCGCAGCGCGCCCGCCAGCTGCCACCACAGGTCGATCGCGCGTGGCAGCCCGTCGACCGGACCGCCGCCGAGGCCGATATCGCGCTTGTAGGCGATCACCGACCGATCGCCCCAGGTGATCCGAAGCGGCGTCCGGTACGGCAGCCCGCCCATCGCGGTCGCGGTCTGGAACGTCGTCCCCCCGAGCTCCGCGTAGCTGTCGGGATGGGTCAGCAGGTCGACCCCCGAGGAGGCCACCGAGCCACTGCTCGGATCCCCCGGCCCCCCGTATTCGGTGGCACCGACGCGCGCGCCGCCGCCCGGCCCGAGCGACCCGACCGTCGTTGCCACCGGCGCACAGGACTCGTTCGTGAGCGACCCGCCCAGGCCGAGCAGGAAGAGCGGCCCGAGGCCCGCCGCGAGCAGCGCCGCCACCACCGTCGCCACGGCCGGGCCGAGGCGCGAACGGCGGGTGGACGGGGCGGTGACGGTCATCGCGGCGACCGTACGTCCCAACCCTCCAAACGCTCAACAATTGAGACGAAATCGTTGCAGTTGAGCCCTCCGGCGGGCCGGCCCGCGGGCTGGTCGCGCCCGGGTGCTCCCGCTAACGTTCATCGTTGCCATGCCTCGGATCCTGGACGTCGAAGCCGCGCTGCTCCTGCTCGAGCTCGAGCCTCCCTTCGACCAGCGCACCGTCCAGCTCGCACGGCGCCGGATGGCCAAGCGCTGGCACCCGGACATCGCGCCTCCGGGCCGCCGCTACGAGCACCAGCAGCACCTCCAGGCGATCAACGAGGCCGCCGACGAGCTCGAGCGCCTCGCCGAGGCCTCGCGCGGCGGCACGGTCAGCCGTAACGCCGTCAAGGCCTCGGCGGCCGCCACCAAGCGCGCCCGGGAGGACGCGGGCCGTCGCGCCTACGAGAACGAGCAGCGTGAGCGCGAGCACGCCGAGGACCGCGCCAAGCATGACCCGTTCGGCTCGCGCGTCCCGGACCACTCGGTGGTCCACCGCTACGCACGGTGCGTCTCCTATCCGGAGTGGGGCGTGGGCACGGTGACCGGCATCTACTTCTCCGGCGATGAGGAGAGCTCACAGCAGTGGGCGCGGGTCTCCTTCCAGGTCGGGGTGCGCACGATCCCCGCGGGCTCGCTGCAGTTCGTCGACTTCTCCCGCCCGGATCCGGCCGCCGATCGCGTCGAGCGTTTCATGACCGCCGCCCAGCACGCCCTCGCCGAGGGCGACGCCCCGCTCGCCGCCCAGCGCCTGGTCTATGCCCGTGACGCCCAGCCCGACAACCCGGCGGTGCTGCGCCTGCTCACGGCGGCGTTCTGGCAGGCCGGCAACCTGCCCGCGGCCGCGCGCACGGTGCGCGACTGGTCACGCGTGGAGACCGACCGCCCGACGCCCGAGCGCTACGCGTCGCGCATCTACGAGGACATGGGTGCGGTCGACCTCGCCGCCGACGCGGCGCTGAAGTGCGCCCAGCGCGCGCCAGCCGACGCCTCGGCGTGGGAGCGGGTCGGGCGGCTGCGGCTGCGCCTCGGGGACCGCGGGGCGGCGATCGCCGCGCTGGAACGAGCGCGGCTCACCGGCCCGACGCTCGAGGGTCTGCTCGACCTCGCGCTCGCCTATCACCTCGCCGGAGACGTCGGCGCCGAGGTATCCGCGGCCGAGGCGGCCACCCAGATCGACCAGGACGCGCCAGAGGCCTGGTCGGCGTTCGCGCACGCGCTGGCACGCACCGACCGGGTCTCCGAGTGCGAGGCGGCATGCCGCCGCGCACTCTCCTTCGGGGCCGACCCGGAGGTCGAGGATCTGCTGGCCCGGATCGAGGCAGCCAGCCCGCGCGGCCTCTCCGCGAGCAGCGCTGCGGCCTGATCGACGACTACACGCTGGGTCCCTCGACCTGGTCAAGCACGCCGAGCAGCTCACCGACCCGGCAGACCAGCAGGCGCTCCTCGTTGATCTCGACCCATGCGCCCGCCGAGGACGGGAACACGACGTGGTCGCCGGGCTTGACCGGCATCTTGACGCCCACGTGCTCCCACCAGTCCAGGCCCGGGCCGACGGCGAGGACGATTCCCTGCTGAGGCGGAGGCTCGTCGGAGCCGGGCGGGACGAGCAGGCCTGAGCGGCGAATCCGGTCGGGATCGAGCTCCTTGATCACGATCCGGTCAAACAGAGGGCGGAGCTGGTCGCGCATCGCGCGAAGGATAGGGCCGCAGATTGCGGCGTCCCCGACCGCGTCGGTCCGGATCGGCGCCTAGGCTGCGACCGATGCGCCTGATGGTCGCCCGCTGCTCGATCGACTACACCGGTCGGCTCTCCACGCACCTCGCCGCGGCGACGCGGCTGCTGATGACCAAGGCCGACGGCACGTTCATGGTGTGGTCGGACTACGGCGGACAGGCGGTCAAGCCGCTGAACTGGATGACCCCGCCGACGGTGATCGAGGAGCTCGAGGACCGCGTGATCGTGCGCAAGTACGCGGGCAAGACCGAGGACAAGCTCGAGATCACGCTGCACGAGGTGCTCTCCGATCAACTGGTCGAGATGGGCTCACCCGACGCCGATCACGCGCTGGCCAAGGACGGCGTCGAATCCGACCTGCAGGAGCTGCTCGCCGAGCAGCCGCACTGGTGCGGCGACGGGTTCCGGCTGGTGCGCCGCGAGTGGCCGACCGACATCGGGCCCGTCGATCTGATGTGCCGCGACGCGGAGGACGGCTGGATCGCGGTCGAGATCAAGCGGGTGGCGGGGATAGAGGCGGTCGAGCAGCTCAGCCGGTACCTGGAGCGGATCCACCTCGATCCGGCCCACGCCGGCTGCCGCGGAGTCCTCGCCGCTCAGCAGATCAAGCCCCAGGCGCGAGTGCTCGCGGAGGCACGCGGAATCGCCTGGGTCGAGGTCGACCTCGCGGTGCTGCGCGGCGAACGCGAGCCGGAACTGAAACTCTTCGTGGCATGAGCGACAACCCGGAAGTTCTCACCGAGGTCCGAGAGAAGGTCCTCCTGATCACGATCAACCGCCCCGAGCAGCGCAACGCGGTCAACGCCGCGGTCGCCAAGGGGATCGGCAAGGCACTCGATCAGCTCGACGGCGACGACGAGCTGCTGCTCGGGATCATCACCGGCGCCGGCAAGGGCTTCTGCGCGGGGATGGACCTCAAGGCGTTCGTCGCCGGCGAGCGGCCCTGGTACAAGGACCGCGGCTTTGCGGGCATCACGCGGCGCGCCGCCGACAAGCCGCTGATCGCCGCGATCGAGGGGTTCGCCGTCGCGGGCGGTCTGGAGGTGGCACTCGCCTGCGACCTGATCGTCGCCGCCAAGGGGGCCAAGCTCGGCATCCCGGAGGTCAAGCGATCGCTGGTCGCCGCCGGCGGTGGACTGCTGCGGCTGCCGCGGCTGCTCCCGCCCGCCGTCGCGATGGAGATGGCGCTCACCGGCGACCCGCTGGTCTCCGAGCGCGCCTACGAGCTGGGGATGGTCAACGCGCTCGCTGAGCCCGGCGCGGCCGTTGACGCTGCGTTCGAGCTCGCCGCCCGCATCACCCCGAACGCACCGCTCGGGATCATCGGATCCAAGCGGATCCTCGTCGAATCGGCCGACTGGCCGGTCGCGGAATTCTTCGACCGCCAGGAGAAGATCTCCGGTCCGATCTTCGACTCCGAGGACGCCAAGGAGGGCGCGACCGCGTTCGCCGAGAAGCGCGCCCCGGTATGGCGGGGCCGTTGACGATCAGGATCCTGTGAGGAAACGGTCGCGCCTGCCCCGCCGGCGCGCCTCGTCAGATACCGTCCCGGCATGGCGGGGATGAGGAAGAGCGAGGGATTGCTCCTCCGCGGGATGCGCTGGCGGCTCGGGTTGTCGCTGCTCACGGTGCTCACCGCCGCCATCGCCGTCGCCACCGCGGTACTCGGCCCGATGTACCTGCATACGGCGGGAGACTCGGTGCTGCGACGCACCGTCGACTCGGCGGCGGTGCAGACGCGCGGCATCACGCTCACCCCCTACTACTCACCGACCAACGCGCTCGCGTCGGCACGTCAGGCCCAGGGCATCGTGGAGAACGTCCCCGACGCCTCGCGGCTGTTCGCCGCTCCGGTGATCGGCGCAAGCGCCGGCGTCGCGCTCCCGGTCCCGGGCGGAACGCAGGCGAGATCCGACCTGCTGTCTCGTACCGGGCTCTGCGCGCACCTGACGTTCGTCCACGGCCGGTGTGACCTCGGGCGCGACGATGTCGTGATGACCGCTCGCAGCGCGCGCCAGGTGGGTGCGCACTTCGGCCGGTCGCTCACCGTTCTGGTCGGGCGGACCCCGCGGCAACTGCACGTCACCGGGATCGTGCGCACCCCCGCTCTCGGCTCCTCGTACTGGTGGGGGCAGGGCGTGGAGGACTTCCCGTTCGGGCAGCCCGCCTCCGCCAACGGACCGGCGCCCACCGACTCGGTGCTCGCCTCGCAGGCCACGGTTCTGTCGGTGGGCGCACGCGCCGCTCCGGCGGTCACCGTGCAGCTGCCGGTGCGGCCGGGAAGCGTCGGCCTCAGCGACGAGGCGACGGTGGCGCACGACCTCACGCGTGCGACCTACGAACTGCAGCAGCAGCGCATCCACCTCTCGAGCGGGCTCGCCGCGCTGCTCGCCAGCGCCGAGCACCAGCGCCACGTGATGGCGACGATCGTCGCGATCGCCGCCACCCAGCTGGTCGTGCTCGCGGTCTGGGTGCTCGGCTCGTTGCTCGTCCGCTCCGGCGACGCCCGCCGCGCCGAGGCCCGCGTCGCCCGGCTGCGCGGGTTCCCCGGCTCCTCGATGCTGTGGGTGACCTCGGCCGAGCCCGCGCTGCTGTGCCTGATCGGCACGGTGGTGGGTGTCGCGGTCGCCTGGGCGGTGATCCTCCAAGCGCGCACGCAGCTGTTCGTGGCTGCCTCGTCGGTCGCATTTGACGGCTGGACGATCGCGGCGCTGATCGTCACCCTGTCCGCGATCGTGGGGGCGCTCGGCCTGGGCACGATGCGCCTGCTGCGCTCCGCCGACCTCAGCGAGGGCGCGACCCGCCGGGTCCGGGCCGCCTCAATGCTCAGCCTGATCGCCGACGCGACGCTCGTCGTGCTCGCGGTCGTCGCGCTCGTCGTGCTCGGGACGAGCGGCGCGCTCAACGGACACACCGACCCGCTGGCCTCGGTAGCGCCGGGGCTGATCGCACTCGGCGTCGCGGTGCTGGGCGTCCAGCTGATCCTGTTCGCATGCCGGGTCGGCATCGCTCTCAGTGACGGATCCAAGTGGGTGGCGCCGTTCCTCGCGCTGCGCCAGACCGCACGCCGGCCCGGGGTGCTGCGCCAGGCGCGGGTGCTCATCATCGCGCTCGCGCTCGCCTGCTTCGCCACGGCGGCATGGTCGGTGGCGCGCACCAATCGCGAGACCGCCGCACGGTTCCAGGTCGGCGCCCGCGCAGTGGTCAACGTCGCGCCGACTGGCCCGGGGGTGCTCGAGTCGGCCGTTGCGCGAGTCGACCCCCACGGCCGGTTCGCAATGGCCGTCGCCGACCTGCACACGTCCAGCACGACGCTCGTCGGGGTCGACGCCTCCCGGCTGCGCGCGGTCGCCTCCTGGCCGGATGGCATCTCCTCACATGGGATCGCGGCGGTCCAGCGCGCGATCGACCCCCGGATCATCCCGGCGGTCCAGCTGCCCGAGCACCCGGTGGAGGTCACCGCGCAGGTGAGCGCCTCCGGGCAGGCGGCGGCCCGGCTGCACGACCTCGACCTCTCGATGTGGGTGTTCAGCACAACCGGCGGCTCGACGATCGTCGACTTCGGTCATCTGCGCGCCGGAACTGCGAGCTACCGCGGCAGCCTCTCGGGGATCTGCCCCGGCGGTTGCCGGATGAGCGGTCTCGGAGTCCTGTCGACCGTGGGCGCGCAGCCGCCATCATCGGGCGCGGTCCAGCTGGTGGTGACGCGGATCGCCTCGCGACTGCTGGGCGGCGCCACGCGCGCGGCCGCGGTCCACCTGGCCGGGAGCGGCTGGCACTCGGGCACCCCCGGGGTCACGCTCGCGGTGAGCGGCAACTCCGGCCTTGCGCTCACGGTGTCCGCACAGGCGCTGACCAGCGACGCCGGCGCCACCGGGCCGACGACCGCGCCGATGGTGGCGCCCAACGACGCACCGCGCGCGCTGCCTGCGGTGGTCACGTCACAGCTTGCGTCGATCAACGTCGGCAGCGGGAGCTCGTTCACGAGCAACGGCCTCGACGGCAACTCGATCAACATCCGCCCGGCGGTGATCGCCTCCGCCCTGCCACGGATCGGCGCCGATGCCGAGCTGCTCGACCTCGACCTGCTCTCAAACGTCCAGACCGGGCCGACCGATCCGGGCCTCACCGACGAGGTCTGGCTCGGCCCCCGCGCCCCGGCCGACGCTGTGGCCAAGCTGCGCGCTGCCGGACTGAATCCGACGACGGTCGAGCGCTCCGCCACCGTGTTCACGCAGCTTCAGCGCTCAGGACCGGCGCTTGCCGACGACTTCCTGCTCGTGGCCACGCTGGCCGCGCTGCTCGTGGCGGCCGCCAGCACCCTCGGCTCGCTGGGCGCGACCACCCGTGAGCGCGCGACTGAGCTCACCTCGCTCGAGGTGGCGGGGGTTCCGCGCTCGACGCTGGTCGCCGCGCTCGGCCTGGAGTCGGCGCTTCTGCTGCTCACCGCGTTATGTGGCGTCGGCGCCGGAATCATCGCCGCGCTGATGGCGATCCCGTCGTTGCCCGAGCTCACCTCGAGTTCTCTGGCGCCATTGCACTACGGCCTTCCGGTCACCGCGATCGCGGTCGTCGCGGTGGCCGTCATCCTGCTCGTCGCGGCGGCCGCGGCCACCGTCGCGGTGATCCTCATCCGCCGCATGACCCCGATCCTCCTGCGGACCGCCCCCGACGATGTCGCCGGCTGACACGCTGCCCCCCGAGCAGGGCGCGGGCGCCGAGGTGGTGTGCGCCGGCGTCGTGCACATCTACCAGGGCGAGGACACGCCGATCGTGGCGCTGCGCAACGTCGAATTGCACGTCCGCGCGGGCGAGATGCTCGCGGTGATCGGGCCCTCGGGCTCGGGCAAATCGACACTGCTGGCGCTCCTCGGCGGGCTGCTGCAGCCGACCGCGGGCGCGATCATCGTCGGCGAGCACGACATGGCGCGACTGGACCCGCGCGGGCTCGGGCGGCTGCGGGCGACCGAGCTCGCGCTGCTGCTCCAGGACCCGCTGCAGAACCTGCTGCCCTACGCGACCCCGCTGGAGAACATCGCGTTCGCCCAGCGTGGTGCCCGCCGGCGAGGGTGGCCGCTGCGGTGGACCGGGGAGGAGCTGATCGAGACCTTCGGACTGGGATCGGTGGCGCGCCGGCCCGTGCACCAGATCTCCGGCGGCCAGCAGCAGCGGGTCGCGATCGCCAGCGCGATGTCGACCTCGCCGCGGGTCCTGCTCGCCGACGAGCCCACCGCGCGGCTCGACGTCGCCGGCCGCGACGCGGTGATCGAGAACCTGCGCCGCGCGCACGAGCTGAGCGGTGCGACGGTCATCATCGTCACCCACGACACGACGCTCGCCGAGTCGCTGCCGCGCACGCTCGGGATCTCGCAGGGCGTTGTCGGGTCAGAGCGACGGGCCGGTCGCCGGTTCGCGGTCGCCGGCCGCGACGGATCGGTGCAGTTGCCGGCCGAGATCGCCTCACGCTTCCCGGCGGGCACGGTCTTCTCGGTGACGCTGGAGGAGGAGACGGTCCGGCTGCAGGCCGAGACCGGCCTGGCCGAGGATTTCCCGAGTCATCCGGAGGGGTCTGGATGAGCATCACGGAGCTGCGCGGCGAGGCGCTCGAGGTCCGCGGCGGCGATCGGATCATCCTCTCGGGGCTCGACCTGTTGGCGCGCGCGGGAGAGCTGCTGGCGATCCGCGGGCCGTCGGCGTCGGGCAAGACGAGCCTGCTCTACGCACTCGGGGGGCTCGCGCCGCTCGCCGGTGGGCGCCTGGAGATCGACGGGCGGCCCGCCGTCCCGTGGCGTGACGCCCGGACCGGAATCGTGCTGCAGAACCTGTGCCTCGTCCCGATGCTGAGCGCTTCGGAGACGGTTGCGCTGCCGATGCAATCGGCGGGCGGCGTCGGCCGCGCGGAGATCACGGCTCGAGCGCACGCGGCGCTCGAACGCCTGGGGCTGGCCGACCATGGCTCGCAGCTGGTGGGAACGCTGTCCGGCGGGCAGCGTCAGCGGGTCGCGGTCGCTCGCGCGCTGGCCTGCGATCCCGATCTGATCCTCGCCGACGAGCCGACCTCGGCACTGGACGAGCACTGGCGCGCAGTGGTGCTCGGCGAGCTGAGCGCGCTGGCCGCGCGCGGTGCGATCGTCGTCGTGGCCAGCGGTGACGATGGCGTCGTCGCGGTCTGCGACCACGTGCTCGAGCTCGAGCCCGCGGTCGCGCACTGAGGCTTACGCCTCGACGATCTCGCGCTCGGCCTCTCGCCGGCCGGGGGTCGGCGAGGTTGGGTCGGGCGCGGTCCTGGGCACGAGCAGGCTCGCGAGCACGCAGACGACGAGGAACGCCGTCGCCATCACGAACGTCTCGGTGAAGCCGGTCACGGTCGGCAGCCCGTGGGCGACGTGACCGGCGAGGAACGTCGCCGACAGCTGGCCGCCCAGCGCGCCACCGAGCGTGCGCAGCACCGTGTTCATGCCGCTGGCGACGCCGCTCTGATGTGGCGGGACCGCGCCGATGATGAGCGTCCCGAGCGCGGCGAACGAGAGCCCGATCCCGGCGCCGAGCAGCGCGGCCGAGACCAGGAAGTCGATCGGGTGACTGTGAGCGACGATCAGCACCGCGAACGCGGCAGCGGTGACCGCGGCGCCGGCGATGAGCGAGAACCGGGAGCCGAACCGCGCGGAGATCCGGCCGGCGAGCATCCCCATCGCGAACATGGTTGCGGTGCTCGGCAGCAGATACAGGCCCGACAGCACCACTGAGGCGCCGAACCCGAAGCCGGTCGAGCGCGGCAGCTGCACGAACTGTGGGATGACGATGAACGACGAGTACATCCCGGCGCCGAGGAGGAACGCCGCGAGGTTGGTGGTCCAGACCCCGCGCACCCGCATCATCTCCATGTCGACGAGCGGCTCGCGGCTCCGGACCTCCCACATCACCCAGGCGGCACACACCGCAAGCCCGCCGGCGAGCAGTCCGAGCGTCCGTGCCGAGCCCCAGCCCCAGGTTGTCGTCTCGCTCACCGCGATCAGCGCCATCGTGATCCCCACGGTCATCAGCGCCGCCGCGATCCAGTTGATGGTGCCCGGGACGCGGACCGGGGACTCGGGCACGAGCCGCCAGGTGAGCACCGCGGACAGCGCGAGCACGATCAACGGGATCCAGAACAGCCAGTGGTAGTCGAGGTGCTGGATGATCACTCCGGCGAGGACGATCCCGATGCCGCCGCCGATTCCGAGCAGCGCGGACAGCAGGCCGATCGACCCCGCCACCTTCTCGCGGGGAAACTCGTCGCGCACGATCCCCATCGCGAGCGGGAAGATGCCGCCGCCCGCACCCTGGATGACGCGGGCCAGGATGAGCAGCCACAACGAGCTGGCCAGCGCCGCGACGAGCGTCCCGGCCATCAGCAGGACGAGCGTCACCAGCAGCAGCTTCTCCTTGCCGTACATGTCCCCGAGCCGGCCGAGGATCGAGGTGGCGACCGAAGCCGAGAGCAGGTACCCGGTCAGCAGCCAGGCGATCCCGGTCTCCGAGGCCCCGACGGCGTGCTGGATCGCCGGCAGCGCGGGCACGACAGCGGAGCTGAGCATCGAGTAGGCGAGCGCGGCCAGGCTGAGCACGACCAGCGTCACGTTGGGGTGCGCTCGGGTGCGATCGAAAGAAGGGGACGGACTTGCGCTCATCTGGCTCGGACAGGGCGTCGGGCGAAGCTGATCACTCTATGCGCGCCGGCTCGCCCCAGGCGGTGGCCACGATCGTGCGACGGCCGCCGCGGTCGCGATGCTCGCACAGGTAGACGCCCTGCCAGGTGCCGAGCGCCAGGCGCCCGCCATTGACCGGGAGCGTGAGGGTCGGCCCGAGCAGCGCTGCCTTGATGTGCGCCGGCATGTCATCGGAGCCCTCGAGCGTGTGCGTCCAGTAGCCGGCGTCCTCGGGCACCGCCTGGTCGAACCACGTCTCGAAGTCACGGCGCACGTCGGGCGAGGCGTTCTCGGAGAGCGCGAGCGACGCCGAGGTGTGCTGGATGAGCAGATGCAGCATCCCCATCTCCATCTGCTGAAGCTCGGGCAGGGCGCTGACCAGCTCACCGGTGATGAGATGGAATCCACGCGGGCGCGGTTCGAAGGTGATCCCGCGCTGCACCCACATCACGCCAGGTCCTCGTCGAGCACGACCATCCGCGCGACACCCATGTCCACCCGCTCGCGCAGGAACGGGACGCCCTCACGGTCCAGCAGCCGGCGTTGGCGGTCTCCTTTGGCCAGCGAGCCGTCGGCGCGGACGATCCGATGCCACGGGACGGTCGGGTCCTCGCAGCCCGAGAGCACCGTGCCCGCCAGCCGCGGCGCCCCCGGGGAGATGTCGCCATAGGTCCGGACGAACCCCTCCGGGACCGCGCGGACGCGCTCCAGGATCGCCCGCGCCCGCTCGTCGGTTGGCGCGAGCTGCACCCGGCCGGACGGTGTCCCGGAGGCCGGGCCACTCACGGCAGCAGCACGATCTTGCCGCGGGTATGCCCCTTGGCCAGCTCCTCGTAGGCGTCCTTGACCTGATCGAGCGGATAGGTGGCCTCGATCGGCACCTCGAGCTTGCCGGCGACGATCAGCCCGGCCAGCTCCGCCAGCACGGCCGCGCTGGCGCCCGCGGCGTTGCCCTCCCCCTTGACGCCGCGCTGCTCGATCGCCTCGAAGTCGGCGATCGTGTCGACCCGGTCGGGCGCGAGGCCGAGCTCATCCAGCGCAAGCGCGACGTACCCGCCGCCGACCAGATCGATGAATCCGTCGACCCCGCCCGGAGCGGCCTCGCGGATCCGGCCCGCCACGCCGTCCCCATAGGTGACCGGCTCGACGCCGTGCGCGCGCAGCCAATCGTGGTGGCGCTCGCTGGCCAGCCCGATCACACGCGCGCCGGCGTTGACCGCGAGTTGGACGGTGAAGACCCCCACGCCTCCCGCGGCGCCGGCGACGACGACCGTGGCGCCTTCGGCGGCCCCGACCGCCCGGACCGTCGCCCATCCGGTGGCGCCCGCCACGAACAGCGCGCCCGCCACCTCCCAGGCCAGCTCAGGCGGTTTACGCGTGAGGTTGGCGCGATCCAGGACGACGAGCTCGGCATGCGCCGAACGCTCGTCGCTCCACCCGATCACCTCATCGCCGACCGAGAAGCCGTCGATATCCTCACCGAGCGCCTCGATCACTCCCGCCACGTCGGAACCCTCACCGCTCGGGAACGTGGACGGCCAGCGCGAGGCCAGCGCGCCCTCGCGGATCTTGGCCTCACCCGGATTGACCGAGGTCGCCTTGACGCGGACGAGCACCTGCGCCGCTCCCGGCACCGGGTCGTCGACCTCGACCACCTTCAGTACGTCGATTCCGCCGTACTCATCGAACCTCACCGCCCGTGACATACCGGCTCCTTGTGCTGTGATTCCTGATCGGGTCTACGCCTTGCAGGCTATTCCTGCTTCGTGGGCGGAATCTTGCAGCGGGCTCGGGATCGGGGCACCCTGGGACGCGATTGGTACGGTGGACCGCGGCCCTGGGGGTTCTCGATAGCCGCCGGCCCCGCCGAGAGTCCCGCCGCCACATGCGTTCACACGTCCCGCATCCGCCGCGTTCAGCGCTTGTCGCGCTGGGCGTCGTCACCGCCGCCATCGCCGCGGCGCTCGTGATGCTGGCACCCGTGCTCTCGCGCGCGGACAGCCTGGGCTCGCTCAAGTCCCAGCTCGGCGCCCAGCAGGCGCGCCAGCGCGGGCTGGCCGGTTCGATCGGTCAGCTGAACCACTCGATCTCGACGCTCGACAACCAGATCGCGCTCGTGCGCAGCCGGGAGGCCGCCGTCAACGCCGAGCTGGTGCAGCGCCGCGCCGAGCTGGCCAGGGTCGGCGACGAGCTCACCGCCGAGCGGGCGCATCTGCGGATGCTGCGGCGCAAGCTCGCGGCGGCGCGAACGCTGCTCGCCGCCCAGCTGCGCTCGGGCTATGAGGCCAACCGTCCCGACCTGATGACCGTGGTGCTGAGCGCGCACGGGTTCCAGAGCCTGCTCACCAAGCTGTCGTTCCTCGGCGACGCCCAGCATGCCCAGCAGCAGCTGATCGCGATCACGGTCAGCGCCAAGCAGCAGGCGGCGGCGACCGCGAAGCGGCTGGCCTCGCTGCAGCACACCGACGCTCGTCTGACCCACGAGACCGCCGTCCAGGCGCGCGCGCTGGCCGGGATGAACGCGCTGCTGGACTCCCGCGAGCAGGCGCTGGCGACAGCGCGAGCCGCCCAGAGTGCCGCACTCGCCGCCAGCCGCGCCGCCGGCCAGCGGCTGCGCGGCCGGATCTCAGCCGTGGAGGCCGCCCAGCGGGCCGCTGCTCGCCGTGCCGCCGCGGCCGCCGCAGCCCGCGCCGCGGCCGCCGCAGCCCGCGCCGCGGCCGCTGCCTCCGGGGCCGCCGGCTCGGGTGGCGGCGGGACGACCACCGCGGCGCCCTCGGGTGGCTGGGCGATCCCCGAGGCGATCGTGATCTGCGAGTCCGGCGGCCAGAACCTGCCACCCAACAGCGCGGGAGCCTCGGGCTACTACCAGATCATCCCGAGCACCTGGAAGCTGTTCGGGGGCCCCGGGCCGGCCGCGTACCTGACCTCGCTGGGCGAGCAGAGCGCAGTCGCCTCCCGCATCTGGAACGGTGGCGCCGGCGCGTCCAATTGGGTGTGCGCGTCGATCGTCGGCATCATCCACTGAGAGCCCTCGGTTGAGCCGGCGCGGGCTGGTCGTCGCCGTGGCGCTGATGGTGGCGCTCGGCCTGCGGGTCGGGTTCGTGGAGACGACCTCATACCGCGCGCTCAACGACGCCGGGACGTACAACCGCTTCGCCGCGGCGATCGCAACCGACGGCGACTACACGACCGGTTCCAACGGGCCGGGCACGGGCGCCGGGGGCTCACGCGGGCCGACCGCATACTTCCCGCCGGGCTACTCCTACGCGCTCGCGCTCGCCGACCTGCTCGACGGGCATTCGTCCGGGCACAGGGCGGCGTTGCCGGGGGAGCGGCTGGAGAACGTGGCGCTCGGGACGGTGACCGTCGGCCTGATCGGACTGGTCGCGTTGGAGATGTGCGGGACGGGACCGGCGCTGGCGGCCCTGGTGCTGGCGGCGGTCGATCCGGTGCTGATCGAGCTCTCCGGGGTGCTGGTGGCCGAGAACCTGCTCGTCGTGCTCGAGCTGATGGCGGTGTGGGCGGGACTGCGGGCGCGCGGCTCACCGAGGCCGTGGCGGTGGATCGGCGCCGCCGGGGTGCTCACCGGGTTGGCGACGTTGACGCACGAGAACGCGGTGGTGATGGTGCCGCCGCTGGCGGTGGCCGCGGTGATGGCCGTCTGCCGCCGCCGACCGGGTGCCGTGAGGCGTGCTGGACAATCGAACCACGCCGCACGTCGTTCAGATGCCCAGCAGTCCGCGGGAGGCATGCGGCGAGCCCTGGGGGCCGTGGCGCTGCTGCTCGCCTGCACGGCCGCGGCGATCGCTCCGTGGACGGTCCGCAACGAACTCCAGCTGCACCGCTTCGTCCCGGTCGCCGATGAGGCCGGGATCACGCTGCGCGGCACCTACAACCCGGCGTCGGCGGCGGACCGCTCGATCCCGTACAAGTGGCGGCTGTTCTGGTTGATCCCGGCCGACCAAGGCGTCCGCCGCCGTGCGCGCACGATGAGCGAGGACACGCTCTCCTCGGTGCTGGAACACCGCGCGCTGCACTACATCGACCGTCACCCGAGCGCGCCGCTGACCGCCGGAGCCGACAACCTGGCGCGGATGTTCGAGCTCGAGGGGACGGCCGCCTGGCAGGCGTCGGCGAAGGCGGTCGATCTCCCGGTCGATGACGCACGGATCGGAGTGTTCGCGTTCTGGCTCCTGTGCCTGCTCGCCGTCGCCGGGCTGGCGACGCGCGCGGCCCGTGGCGCGCCGCGCTGGCCGTGGGCGGTCCCTGTGCTGTTTGCCCTGTCGGTGGTCTTCGTCAACGTCGAGACCCCCCGGTTCCGGGAGCCGATCGACCCATTCCTGCTCGTGCTCGCCGGCTGCGCCATCGACGCGGCACTGCGCCGCGCGCGCATGCGAAGATCCGGGGCGTGAGCGAACGGGACGTCACGGCGGCCGATGGGCGCAGGCTGCGGATCGCGGAGGAGGGCGACCCGAACGGGACGCCGATCGTGTGGCTGCACGGCTCCCCCGGCTCGCGGCTGATCGACCCCGCCACCGCCGCCCGCGCGCGGGAGAAGGGGATCCGCCTGATCGGCTTCGACCGGCCCGGCTACGGCGGCTCGGACCGCAACGAGGGGCGCAACACCGCCGACTGCGCCGCCGACGTGCGATCGATCGCAGCCGCACTCGGGATCGAGCGACTCGCGGTCTGGGGCATCTCCGGTGGCGGCCCACACGCGGCCGCCTGCGCGGCGCTCCTGGAGGGCCTCGTGCCGGCGGTTGCGATTCTCGGGTCGATCGCGCCCTACGGCGCGCCCAAGCTCGACTATTTCGCTGGGATGGGCGAATCAAACGTCGAGGAGATCCGGCTGCACCTGAAGGATCCGGCCGCGTCCCGGGCGAGTGGGGCCGGGCAGCGCCAGGAGCTGCTCGACGCCGACCTCGACTCGATGCTGGAGAACTGGCAGACGCTGCTCTCGCCCGTCGACGCCGCGGTGATGGGCCGCGAGCTCGGCGGGTCACTGCTCGGGCAGCTCAAGGAGGGGCTGCGGCCCTCGGACGAGGGCTGGTGGGACGACGGCGTGGCGCATCTGAGCGACTGGGGCTTCGGCCTGACCCAGATCAGGACCCCGTCCCTGATCGTGCACGGCCGCCACGACCGCTTCGTCCCGTTCTCGCACGGCGAGTGGCTCGCCGAGGCGATCCCGAACGCGGAGCCGATGCTGCTGGAGGACGAGGGACATATCAGCCTGCTCGCGAACCGGCTGAGCGAGATCGAGGACTGGCTGCTCGCGCGGATGGCCTGAATCCGGCGCCGCCGACACGGCCCGCCGGAAGGCTCTTCGGAAACTCTTCGACGAGGATCCGGCGCCACCGGCGTCTTCGGTAACGAGACGGGCGGTACGCCCGTCGCATTGCTGGCGACCGAAAGGAACCGATGTCCGCCATTGCCGATCCGCGCTCTGGAGCGCACGCGTCGCAGTCCGGGGGTGGGACCGCGCACGCTGGGATCCGCCCGGCGAGCACCGGCGCGCTCGCCGTCCGGCTGATCTTCGGGCTCACCTGGGCTCTACGTGTCCGCGCCGTCGGGCGGACGGGAGCGGTTGGCCTGGATCGCACTCTGGTCAAGCGCTGGGCGTGGTGGCGAGTGGTCGCCGAGCCCCACGCCGCGGATCGGCGCTAACCAGGACCTGGTCGCGGGGCACTGGGGGACGCGTTCAGCCCAGATCGCGCATGCGATTGAGCGCGTCGAGCCCCGCGACCTTGTACGCCTCGGCGAGCGTCGGATAGTTGAACACCGCCGAAACGAGGAAGTCCAGCCCGGCCTCGCGGTCCATCAGCGCCTGGCCGATGTGGACCAGATCGGTCGCCTGCGTGCCGATCACATGGACTCCGAGCAGGCGCCGGTCCTCCGGGGAGACGAGGATCTTCAGCAGGCCGTCCTCCTCGCGAAGCATCATCGCCTTGGCGAGCTCACGCCACCAGGCGACGCCGACCACGTACGGGATCCCGGCCTCGGTGAGCTCCTCCTCGGTGCGCCCCACGTAGGAGATCTCGGGGATCGAGTAGATGCCGATCGGGACGAGCTCCGGAAGATGATGCACCGTCTCGCCGAACGCCGCGAGCGCTGCGATGCGACCCTGTTCCATGCCGGTCGCAGCCAGGCCGGGCGGGCCGGCGACGTCCCCGACGGCGAAGATGTGCTCGGCCGCGGTCCGGTACTCCTCGTCGACCTGGATGCGGCCGCGCTTGTCGCACTCGAGGCCCGCCTGATCGAGGGCGAGCCCGTGGGTCGCGCCCTGTCGGCCGGTCGCGTACATGAGCGTGTCGGAGACGATCTCCTTGCCGGACTTCAGGCGGCAGACGACGCAATCGTCGCGCCGCTCCACGCCGACCACCTCCTCGCCGAAGCGGAAGGTCACGTTGCGCTTGCGCAGCAGGAACCGCAGCGAGACGCCGATGTCACGGTCGACGAACGGGAGCAGGCGGTCACGCGCGTCGACGAGCGTCACCCGGGCGCCCATCGCAGCGAACATCGACGTGTACTCCACGCCGATCACTCCGCCGCCGACGATCGTCATCCGCTTGCAGGCGGCGTAGTCGAGGCCGAGCACGCCGTCGGAGTCGATCACCCGGCGATCGTCGAAGTCGACGCCCTTGGGGCGCGCCGGGTTGGTGCCGACCGCGATCACGATCTTCTCGGCGCTGACGTGCATCTCGGTGCCGTCCTCGTCACAGCCGGTGATGTGGACCGTGTGCGGGTCCTCGAACGCCGCGGAGCCGATCAGCAGGCCGACGCCGTTGCGCCGGAACTGCTCACGCACGACCGCGGTCTCGTTGGCGATGACGTGCGCGACGCGATCGTGGAGCAGGTGCACCCGGGCCGAGCCCTCGCGCTCGGGGTGCAGCGGATCGGCGAGATCCGAGCCACGCGCAGCCATCGACTCGAGGATCGACTGGCGCAGCGACTTGGACGGGATCGTGCCGCTGTGGATGGAGACGCCGCCGATGCGGTCACGGCGCTCCACCACGCCGACGCGCATGCCGAGCTTCGCGGCCTGGATGGCGGCACGCTGACCGCCCGGCCCAGAGCCGATGACGAGAAGATCAAGATCCATTTGTGGGTGTCATCGGCCCCGGCGCGGCGATATCAAGGCCGCTACTGGGCGGTGCGCCAGTCCGGCGTGGTCGGCGATCGCCCGAGTTGACGGGTCACGACGAGAGAATCGAGATGGGCCAGCGCCTCGCCGGAGCCGACCGCCACACAGGTGAGCGGCGACTCCGCGCGGTAGACCGGCATCCCGGTGTCATCGGCGACCATCTCCGGGAAGCCACGGATCAGCGTGCCCCCGCCGGCGAGCAGGATTCCGTCCCGCGCGATGTCGGAGGCCAGCTCGGGCGGGGTCTGCTCAAGGGTGTCCCGGATCGCCTGCAGTACCTCGCGCAGCGGCCCGGAGATCGCGTCCCGGACCTCCTCGGAGTGCAATTGCACCGCCGTCGGCAGACCGGTGACCAGGTGGCGCCCACGGACCTCGATCGACTGCTCATGCTCGCCCAGCGGGATCGCCGAGCCGATCTCGATCTTGATCGACTCCGCCGTGCGAGAGCCGATCGCCAGCTGGTAGACCGATCGCAGGTAGTGGGTGATCGCCTCGTCCATCTCATAGCCGCCGACCCGCACCGAGCGAGCGATCACGATTCCGCCGAGCGAGATCACCGCCATCTCGCTGGTGCCGCCGCCGACGTCGACGACCATCCGGCCGATCGGCTCCTCGATCGCCACGCCGGCGCCGATCGCCGCCGCGATCGGCTCCTCGATGAGCTGGACGCGCCGCGCGCCGGCCGCCAGCGAGGCCTCCTCGACCGCGCGCTTCTCCACCTCGGTGACCCCGGACGGCGCGCAGACGATCAATCGCGGGTGGGCGGTCCGGCGGTCGATCACCTTGCGGATGAAGTAACGCAGCATCTCCTCGGTGACCTCGAAGTCGGCGATCACGCCATGGCGCAGCGGGCGAGTCGCCGAGATCGTCGCCGGCGTCCGGCCGATCATCCGCTCGGCCTCATTGCCCACCGCGTGAACCTCGCCGGTCGACACGTCGGAGGCGACAACGGAGGGCTCGGAGACCACGATCCCGCGGCCACCGACGTACACGAGCGTGTTCGCAGTCCCGAGATCGATCGCCATGTCATGCACGCCGAGACTTGGGATGTAGGTCCGGCGCGAGTTGTCGCGTCGAGAACCGTCACGGCGAAGACGCATCGGCTGGAGATTAGTGCGCCGCCCTTGCGGCGTGGGCCTTGCAACGCGACGGGCAGAATGAACTGAGATGTCCTTGCGCCCTCACCGGCTCCTTGTCGGTCTGCTGCTCTCGCTGGCCACCTGGGTGGCGGTCGCCGCGATCGGCGCTCGCTGGATGGACGACCAGCTGCTCAACCGCGCCGGCTGGGCTTCCACGAGCCACCGCATGATCGACGATCGCCACGTGCGGCAGGCGATCGCGGCATTCTCGGTCGACCAGGCATTCGGCGCCGCCGGGATCGGTGCCGAGCTCTCGCGGGTGCTGCCCGGCAGCCTCGCCGGAACGGTCCAGCACCGGCTGCGCCGTGCCGGGACGAGCGCGGCCGACGCCGTGCTGTCAACCGGCGCGGGGCGCCGCGCCTGGCAGGAGGCGACCGACCAGGCGCAATCGGACCTGCTCGCCGCCGTCGACTCGCCCGACGGCCGCCGCGCGGTCGTGCTGAACCTCTCTCCCCTGCTCTCCGATGTCGTCGGCGCGGTGGCAAGCAGCGACGTGGCCAAGGCGATCCCCGGCAGCTCTCAGGTCCTGACCGTCCGCTCCCCGTCGGCGGGCCGGCTGGTCGTGCTGCGGTCCGGCCAGCTGCGCGGCCTGCGGACCGGGGTCTCGACCGCCCGCACGCTTGCCTGGGCGCTGCCGGTGATCGCGCTCGGCCTCTACGCGCTGGTACTGCTGCTCGCGTTCGGCTGGCGCGCGCGGGCGCTGTCGCGGGTCGGCTACTCGCTCGCCGTGGCAGGCGCGATCGCGCTGGCGCTGCGCTACGTGCTGCAGTACCCGCTCTCGGCGGTGTTCGTCAGCTCCTCGACGGATCGGACCGCGGTGAGAGCGGCGTGGCTGATCGCCACCAGCGACGCGCAGACGCTCGCGATCGAGGTGCTGATCGCCGGCGCGGTGATCGCGGTGGTGTCGTGGGTGCTGCGCGCGGTCTCACGGTGAACACGTCCCCCGAGCCACCGGCGCCAACGTGCAGGACACCGCGAGCACGGCGACGAGGGCGATGAGGCGTCGCGTGACCACGGTGTGGCTGAGAGCGCCGCACCGAAAGCGAAAGCTGCGCGGTTAGCGGTCGCCGGGCGACGTGCGGGGGTACTGGCTGACCCGTACGGTGGCGTCGATCGCGGTCCGCACGATGCGGGCCTGCTCGGTGGCGTGGGCGATGGGGTAGCCCTCGCCGGAAGCGGCGCGCTCGGGGCGGCCGACGTAGCCGAAGGAGAGGTTCTCGGGCAGGATCTGCAGCAGGCGCGGGGACATGAAGGCGCGGGCGCCCATGTTGCGCGGCTCCTCCTGGGCCCAGACGACCTCCTCGAGGTTCGGGTAGCTCTCGACCAGTTGCAGGATCTCGCTCTGCGGGAACGGGTAGAGCAGCTCGACGCGCCCGAGCGCGACGCCCGGGTTCTGCTCGCGCAGCGGCGACCCGAGAAGGTCGTAGTAGACCTTGCCGCTGCAGAGCACGAGCCGGGTGACGTCCGCCGGGTTGACCGACTGGTCGGACAGCACCGCGGAGAAGCGGCCCTCGGCGAGCTCCTCGACGCGGCTGGCGGCCTGCGGCAGCCGCAGCAGCTGCTTGGGGGTCATGATGATCAGCGGGCGCTGCTTGGCGATCCGGGCCTGGCGGCGCAGCAGATGGAAGTACTGGGCGGGCGTCGTGGTGTTGGCGACCCGGATGTTGCCCTCGGCGGCGAGCTGCAGGTAGCGCTCCAGACGCGCTGAGGAGTGCTCGGGGCCGGCGCCCTCGTAGCCGTGGGGCAGCAGGAAGGTCAGGCGCGAGGTCTGGCCCCACTTGGCCAGGCCGGAGGTGATGAACTGGTCGATGATCACCTGGGCGCCGTTGGCGAAGTCACCGAACTGCGCTTCCCACAGGACGAGCGTCTCGGGCCCCTCTTCCGAGTAGCCGTATTCAAAGCCGACGCACGCCATCTCCGACAGCGGGCTGTTGTGCAGCTCCATCGGCGACATCGCGCCCGGCAGATGCTGGATCGCGCAGTGCTCCTGGCCGGTCTTGGCGTCGTGGAGCACGAGGTGGCGCTGGCTGAAGGTGCCGCGCTCGGCGTCCTGGCCGGTGAGGCGGATCGGGATGCCCTCGGAGAGCAGCGACGCGTAGGCGAGCGACTCGGCGTGCGCCCACTGGATCATCGGCTTCTCGGTGCCCTCCTGGATCGCCTCGCGGCGCTGCTCGAGCTGCTTGACGAGCTTGGGATGCACGGTGAATCCGTCAGGAACGCTGAGTAGCTCCTCGTTGAGCACCTGCAGGCGCTGCAGCGGCACGGCGGTGTTGACCTCGGGCGACGGCGTGCGGTCGAGCGTGTACTCGCCGGTCGGCTGCTCGTGGGAGGAGTCCTTGACGGCCTCGATGCGGTCCTTGAGCTCCTGGTGGGTCTCTGACAGCTCGGCCCAGACGCGATCGGTCATCTCGGTCGACTCCTGCTCGGTGACGACCCCCTTCTCGATCAGCTGGCGGGCGAACAGCTCGCGCACGGGCGGGTGCTTCTTGATGACCGCGTACATCTCGGGCTGGGTGTAGGCGGGCTCGTCGGCCTCGTTGTGCCCGAAGCGGCGGTAGCCGATCAGGTCGATCAGCACGTCGTGGCCGAACTCCTGGCGATAGGCGAACGCCAGCCGGATCGCGGAGACGCAGGCCTCCACGTCGTCGGCGTTGACGTGGATGATCGGGACGTCGAAGCCCTTGGCCAGATCGGACGCCATCGTCGTCGACCGCGAGTCATCCGGATCGGTGGTGAAGCCGACCTGGTTGTTCTGGATGATGTGGACCGAGCCGCCGACCGTGTAGCCGTCAAGCGCCTGGAGGTTGAGCGTCTCGGCGACGACTCCCTGACCCGGGAACGCGGCGTCGCCGTGCAACATGATCGGGATGGCCGCGTTCGTGTCCTGATGAGCGTGCGAGCCCTGGCGCGTGGTCTGCGCGGCGCGGGTGGCGCCGACCACGACCGGGTCGACGAACTCCAGGTGCGACGGATTGGACTCCAGGCGCACCGTGATCGACTCGCCGTTGAGCAGCTGGTAGGTGCCCTCGGCGCCATGGTGGTACTTGACGTCTCCGGTCCCGCCCTCGGGGATCGAGGTGATCGGCTCGAGCGTCTTCGAGCCCTCGAACTCGGCGAAGATCGTGCCGTAGGGCCGGCCGAGGTTGTGGGCGAGAACGTTGAGCCGGCCGCGGTGGGCCATGCCGATGACGACCTCGCGCGTGCCGCGCGTGCCCGACAGCTGGATCAGCTCGTCGATCATCGGCACCGTCATGTCAAGGCCCTCGACCGAGAACTGCTTCTGGCCCAGGTAGCTCTTGTGCATGAAGCGCTCGAACGCGTCGACCTCGGTGAGCCGCCGCAGCAGGCGCTTCTGCTCGTCGGTGGTGAGCGGCTTGCGGAACTGACCGGACTCGATCGCCTCGCGCAGCCACAGCCGCTGACGGTTGGAGGCGATGTGCTCGATCTCGTAGGCCATCGTTCCGCAGTAGGTCTCACGCAGGCGCGGCAGCGCGTCGGCCAGGGTGCCGCCCGGCACGTACATGCGCAGGATGTGGGCGGGGATCCGATCCATGATCTCGGGGGTGAGCCCGAGCGGGCCCGGATCGAGCGACGGGTCCGAGGACGGCTCGCGCCCCAGCGGATCGAGGCGGGCGGCCAGGTGGCCGTGGGTGCGGTGCGCCTTGAGCAGCGAGGTCGCCGCCTGCACGGCCTGCAACAGCGCCTCGTCGACCTGACCGCCGGAGGTGCGTTCGGCGGCCGGCGCGGCAGCGACCGCGGCGGCAGGCCGTGGCGGCGCAGGGAGGTCGGGCAGCGGCACACCGAGGTCGGCGAAGACGCGCTCATAGAAGTCGTTCTCGCCCTGCAGCAGTCCCTCGACGCGCTGCAGGAAGCGGCCGGACTCGGCGCCCTGGATGATCCGATGGTCGTAGGTCGAGGTCATGGTCATGACCTTCTCCGCGCCGATTGCGGCGCCGATCCGCTCCAGGCCGACCGGGTAGGCGATCGAGCCGGTGGCGACGATCGTCCCCTGCCCGACCATCAGGCGCGGGACCGAGGCGACGGTGCCGATCCCGCCCGGGTTGGTCAGCGAGATGTTGGCGCCCTGCAGGTCATCGGCGGCGAGCGTGTTGGTGCGGGCCTTCTCGACGAGCGCGTTGTAGGCGTCGAGGAACCCCTGGAAGGAGAGTCGGCCGGCGTCGCGGATGACCGGGACCATCAGGGTGCGGCTGCCGTCCTTCTTCTCGACGTCGACGGCGAGGCCGAGGTTGACCTGGCCGTCGTCGACCCGGTGGGGCTTGCCGTCCACCTCGACGAAGTGGTGCGCCATGACCGCCATCTCCTCGGTCGCCACCCGCGCGATCGCGTAGGCGATGAGGTGGGTGAAGGAGACCCTGCGCTCCGCGGCCTTCAGCTGCTTGCGACGGCCGTCGAGGGTGGTGACGGTGAGCGTGCGGAAGGAGGTGGCGGTCGGGATCGAACGGCTCTGATCCATGTAGCGCGCGAGCGCGGCGCCCCCGCCCTTGATGAGCGTCGCGCCGGCGGGTGCCGCGGTGGGGGCGGGCTGGGCGCCGTTGCCGTCGTGGGCGAGCACATCGGCCTTGGTGATCCGGCCGCCGCGGGCGGTGCCGGTCACCGAGCCGAGGTCGATGCCCTCAGCGGCGGCGACGCGGCGGGCGACCGGGGATGCGTGTGCGCCGGAGCTGTCCGCCGCCGGTGCGGCCGTAGCCGGGGCACTCGCGCCGTTGGTGCCGTTGGTGCTGGTCGGACTCGGGGCAGGTGTCGCGGAGGCGCCGGCGTCGGCGGTCATACGTCCGATCACCTGGCCGACGTTCACCGTCTCGCCCTCCTCGGCGAGGATCTCGGTGATCGTCCCGCCGGTCGGCGCAGGAAGCTCCATGTCGACCTTGTCGGTCGAGATCTCGACCACCGTGTCGCCGTCCTTTACGGTGTCGCCGACCTTCACCGACCACTCCAGGATCGTCCCCTCGGTGACCGACTCGCCACCGGTCGGGGTGACGATGTCGACGACCTTGCCGGTGCTGGCCTCGCTGCCGGCGGCGTGAGCGGCTTCGGTCTGTGCGCCGGCGGCGGCCTGCTCGGCGGTGGCCGGCTCTGCCTCGCCCGCGTCGGTAGCCGCCGATCCCGTGGCGCCGCCGCCGTTGGCCGGGGTCGCGTCCGGGACTGCACCGGCGCCAGGGGCGGCCGCCGCGGCGGGGGCGCCGCCCGCGCCAGGTGCGATCTCGGCGAGCACCGCGCCCACGGTGACCGTGTCGCCCTCGGCGGCATGCAGCTTGACGATCGTGCCGGAGACCGGGGACGGGACCTCGGCGTCGACCTTGTCGGTCGAGATCTCGACGAGCGTCTCGTCGGCCTCGACCGTGTCGCCCTCCGCTTTATGCCATTCGAGTACCGTGCCCTCGGCCACGGAGTCACCCATGGCGGGCATCTGGACTTCAACGGTGCTTGTCTCAACGGACATCTGAGGGCCCTCGGCGCCTCACTCTACTGCGCGCGTCGACGGCGTCGTGCGCTCACGGTGTCTGTCTGCATACAGGAACCCGAGGGACCCCGCGAACGGCCCGAGCCCGCCCAGAACCGCGACGGTGACCGCCAGCCAGAACGGGATGATCCGGGCTCTCGCCGCCGCGATGCAGACCAGCGACATCACGATCCACAGCACCCCGTGGCCAAGGCCGAACCAGAACGTCTCGGGCTGCGGCCCACCGAGCGCGAACGCGCACACCAGCAGCCCCAGGTAGACGATCGAATGACAGAACGAGCAGATCTCCAGACGGAGGAACGTCACCGGCCCCAGCGATCTCTGGCGCATCTGGTCAGGAGCTGAGCAGCGCCGCAGTCAGTCGCAGCGGCTCATCGGCGTGCGCCGGCCACCGCCCCGGGTCGGCGGGCCACCACTCGAACTCGTCGTGCTCGGCGTCGGGCGTCACCTCGGCCCCCTCCGGCAGCCATGCCTGCCCGACCAGCATCGTGATCCGCGTCGGCAGCCGGATGAGCGCCTCGACGGTGAGCCGCTCGGCGGTCACCGACCACTCCTCAGACAGCTCACGCGCGAGGGTGGCCGCGGGGTTCTCGTCGACCTCGACCGAACCGGCCGCGCCGAGCGCCCACCGGCAAGCCCAGGTCGCCAGCCAGGCAGCGCGCCGCCCGGCGAGCCATCTGCCCTCCGCATCCCGCACGACGCACAGCGCCGACAGCGAGTCGGCGCCGGCCGCCCCGGGAAGCAGGCGCAACGCCCAGCGCACGGGCTCGCAGTCCAGCCGCAGACGGCCGTCGGCAGAGATCGTGAAGCCGCGCAGCCGCGCGGCCAGACCGTCGTGGCTGGGCGAGCCGCGGCCACGGAGCTCCTGCAATGCACGGTCGGCCGCCTCGATGCTCTCAGCCGAGGGCGCATACGGCTCGCTGCGCCAGCGCACCTCGATGTCGTCCGGATCCCACGGCCCGCGGGCAAGGACGCCGGACTCGTCAACCATGCTCATACCGTATCCGGGGCCGACGGGGCCCGGCGCATCGCCACCCGGATGCCGGCGAGCATCAGCACCAGCAGCCCGGCGCCCGCCAGCAGCACAACCGCTGGGCGCATGATGTGCTCGAGCTCGGCTATCGCGATCGGCGCGGCGAACCCGACGTATGTGAGCGCATAGAAGATCGCGGTCAGCGACGCCAGCTCGCCCGGCGCGGCGAGGTTCTGGACCTCGATCAGTCCGGACACCAGGCAGAGGCCGTATCCGGCTCCGAGCAGGACATCGGCGGGCAGGACGAGGGGCCAGCTGCCGAGCGCGACGGCGAGCGCGGCCAGAGCGAGCCCCCCGAGGGTGGCGGCCAGGCCGGCGAGAAGTCCGCGGCCGGGGCTGGCGCGGTCGACCCGGCGGGCGAGCGGCTGGATGGTCACGCCGGCCGCCAGCGTCAGCGCCGCGGTGAGTGCGGCGAAGCCGATCTGGAAGCGACCGAGATCGGCGGCGATCATCGCGGGCAGCACCGCGAAGGCGATCGAGGGGGCGGCGAACACCCACGGCGCCGACGGGCTCACCACGCGCAGGAAGCGATCGGTGCGTGCGGAGGGCACGAGCACCGAGCGGGCGGCGCCATGTGTCTGTGGCACGACTGTCTCGGGCGCCCGCAGGCCCGGCGCGAGAACCAGTGCGACGACGGCGAGGTGCGGGAGATAGGCGACGAGCAGCGGGTGGGGCGCCCACTCGGCCAGCAGACCTGCGACGAACGGGCCGAGACCGAACCCGGCGCTGAGCGCGATCGCGGCACGCCGGGCGCCCGCCTCGGCGTCGGCGGCCAGGTCATGCGGCGCCACGGAGAGCTCCTTGACCCAGGCCGTCCCGGCGGCGAACGCCGCGCCGCTCGCAGCCCCCGCGAGCAGCCTGCCGATGTACAGAAGCACCAGCGAGTGATCGCCCGCGATGAGCGCGCCGGTGGCGACACCGGAGAGCGCGCCCGCACCGCAGGTGATAGCGCGGCGACCTCGCGCGTCCGAGATCGGGCCGAGCAGCAGCAGCGCCGGGATCAGACCGAGCGCGTACACGCCGAACAGCGCGTCGCCGGTGCCCTCGGAGAGGCCGCGGTGCAGCTTGTAGGCGAGCAGCAGGCTCGAGAACTGGTTCGCGCCCCAGCCGACCGCGAACATGACGCCGCACACGCGCAGCCATGACCTCACGCGGGATCGATATAGCGCGGATCGCGCTGTGGTCATTGTGGACGCTCGCTCCGCCGCTCGTGCCGCGGGGGCGAGGGCGTATCGTCGCTGGCCGTGAGCACCGCCCGCGCCATCCACCGGATCGCCGACGAGACCGAGCTGCGCTCGCTGATCGGCGGCGGACCGACCGAGACGGTCGTCTCCAAGATCGCCGATCACGTCAACGACGTCACACGGCGCTTCATCGAGGCCTCGCCCTACGTGTGCATCGCGACCGGCCGGCCCGACGGCGGGCTCGATGTCTCACCGCGCGGCGATCCACCCGGGTTCGTGCGGGTGCTCGACGACCGCACTCTGTTCCTCCCCGAGCGCCCGGGCAACCGGATCGCCGACTCGCTCACCAACCTGCTGCGTGACGATCGGATAGCGCTGCTGTTCCTGATCCCGGGCGTGGTCGACACGTTCCGCGTCCAGGGCCGCGCGATCCTCACCGACGACCCGGAGCTGCTGGCGGGGTCGGAGGTGGCGGGCAAGGTGCCGAAGCTCGGCTTGCTGATCACGGTCGAGGAGGCCTACACCCAGTGCCCGAAGGCCTCGATCCGCTCCTCGGTGTGGGACCCATCGGGGTACGTCGACCGGTCGACGCTGCCGTCGACCGGCGAGGTTCTGCGCTCACTGCGGTCTGACGGGTTCGACGCGGAGACCTACGACCGGGAGCGGGCGGAGCGGTATGCGCGGGGCGAGGGGCTCTACTGAGTCTCTGAGTCGTCCGGGGCGTCCGGGGCGTCCGGGGTTCCCGGGGTTCCCGGGCCGAGGATGCGGCGGATGCGTGCCGCCTCCTCGGTGCCGTCGCGGGTCAACCGGCTGTCGGTGACGCGCAGGGTCCGGTATCCACACGCGAGGGCGTCGGCGTCCTTGGCTCGGTCGCGCTCGAACGATGCTCGGCTTGAGTGAAACTGCCACGAGTCGACCTCCACGATCAGCCTCTGGGTGGGGTAGAGCGCGTCGACCTCACGGCCGTTGTGCGGCAGGATCGCGTTGATCTCCGGCATCGGGAGCTCGTGGCGCTGGGTGAACCGGCGGAACATGTCCTCGAGCGCGGAGCGCGTCGGTCGCTGCGGGGCGTGGTCGTCCCCGTCGCCGAGGAGTCGGCAGACGCGGCGACTCTGGGTGCAGAGCTCCTCGAAGGCGCCTTCACTGAGGTGGCGGAGAGTCCTCAACTCGTTGACCGTGCGGATGAGCCGGGCATCGGTAAGACGCCGCTGGATGTCGAGGACGGTCCGTGCTGGCGACGTGACCCGGATGCCCTGATGGGTCCGCACGTCTTTGCGGCCGAGCTGTTGGGAGTGATGGGAGCGGATGCCTGGCCGGCGGACCTGACGATGCGCGGTGACCTCTGGCGTTCCGGGCCACTCACCCACACCCCACAGCGCCGCGGCCGACGAGTGGCTGAGCGCGGCGCCCTCGCCGCACGCCAGGAGCGCGGCGTAGGCGCGCCCGTGGGCGTGACGGGACACGTGGCCGACGGCATACACGCCCGCGTAGACGCGGATCAGCCAACCGCGGAGCAACTGGCTGCGGATCCACTCCGGGGTGGCCCCGAGCTGCAGGAGCTGCACGCGCTTGACGTAGCCGAACTGACGATCAGCCAGGGCGAGGATCTCGGCTCTCGGTGGACGGCTTCTTCGCATCTCTCCTTCGTATGAGCCTGCGAGAGCCCCGTTCCACCCCCCCGGCCCCAGCGAAACTGCGATAACTGTTCTCCAGGGACAGTTTTGGAAGATGCGGCACCGGGCGCGAGCGCGGGTCGCTCAGGAGGCGGGACCCCAGTTTTGGAAGAAACTGCGACCCGGGGAGCTGGCCGCGCGGGCGGCGGGCCGACGGGCGGCGGGCCGACGGGCGGCGGGCCGACGGGCGGCGCGACCGGCGGGCGGCGGGGCCGGCGGCTAGGAGAGGCGGGCGAGGAGACGCTCGGCGGTGGCGCCGATCTCGTCGGGCAGGCGGGCGAGGAGCTCGCGCCAGACGCGGTCTTCGGCGATGACGGAGGCGAGCTCACGGACGGCTCCGTCCTCGTCGCCGGCTTCGGCCATGCCGAGGGCGCCCCAGAAGCGGACTTCGCGCTCGCCCGAGGCGAGCTTGGAGGCGCGGCGGAAGCGGTCGGCGGCGGCCGCGATGTCGCCCTGGGCGCTCGCCTCGTCGCCCTCGGTCAGCAATGCGTAGGCGGCGTGCATCTGCAGCAGGCGATCCAGTTCCTCCAGCGGCTCGTCGTCGTCCTCCACCCGCAACGAGACGACGGTCTCCCATGGATCGCCGGTGCCGGGCACGACGAGCAGGGCCGCGGACTGGCGGCCGCGGAGGTCGCCGCCGGCCTCCTCGGCGGCGACGAGCGCCGCAAACAGCCGGCCGGCGAGCGATCCGGAGTGCCAGAGGTAGGCGTCGAGCATCGCCTCGGGGACACCCTCGTTGGTCATGATGTTCGCCTGGCAGCTGACCGCGTCGGCCTGTGCGTCGCCGGCGTAGCGGATGCAGTTGTCGCCGGTGTAGCCGACCACGCCGCCCGCGGCGTCGACCATCGCCACCTGGCGAGCGGCGGCGCCCGGGTCGGCCGCGCGCAGGACCTCAAGCGCCTCCGGGGCGGTCTTGCCCTCGGCCATCAGCTCCAGGCCACGCGGGCCGTAGTCCAGGCGCGCGTTCGCCTGGGTGGCGACCGCGCCCACTCCCGGCCGCGCCCAGGTGACGACCGAGCCGACGGAGAAGAAGTGCGACTGGACGGCCACCCCCAGCTGTCCGGTCCCGGGGTCGCGGGCGACGATCGAGTAGGTCATGCGCGGATCTTCTCATCCACAGGCGCGCAGGGGAGCGTGGGCGGGGGACTTTCACTCCGGCGACCCGCCGGACCGCGTCCCGCACACGGCTCCCGGCGGCGGCACCGTCCCGGACCCCGACCCCGGTTTCGACGACGGCGCCGTCCCACGACCGCGACCCCGACCCCGACCCCGACCCGCCTGCGCCGATACCCGCACAGATTCGCCGCGTTTCATCCTCGGCCTGAACCCGCCCCGCGCCCGGGTCCGGCGGGCGCGGCCCCGCCGGCCGCTGCCGGCGGGGTGCGTCGAAGGTGATGATCATGCCGACGTCGTCCGGTTGAAGCGGCGCAGCGCCAGCGGCACGCAGACGGCCAGCAGCACCACGCACCAGCCGATCATCGCCAGCTCGGGGTGGTCGAGCTGGAAGGAGCCGGAGCTGTGGAAGGAGCTGGTCAGGTTGCGAGCGCTGGCCACGAACGCGGACACCGGGTCCCACTGGGCGATCGCCCGGGGGATGGCGTCCATGCCGGAGATCGGGACGAACGTGCCGGCCATGAAGGTGAGCGGCAGGATCACGATGAAGCCCATCCCCTGGACCGCGTCGGGGGAGCGGATGAGCAGCCCGAACAGGACCCCAGTCCAGATGAAGGCGAAGATGCCGAGCGCGAGCAGGCCCGCCAACTCGAAGCCGCCGGCGACCGTGATGTCGGGCCGCCAGCCGAGCGCGATCCCGAAGGCGATGTAGATCGACATGCCGAGCACCTGCTCGCAGAACTGGCCCATCACCTCGCCGGTGATGATCGACAGGCGGTTGATCGGCAGCGAGCGGAAGCGGTCGATCACGCCCTCGCTCATGTCGGTCGCCGTCGCGGTGCCGGCCGAGATCACGCTGAAGGCGAGACCCTGGCCGATGATGCCCGGGAACAGGTAGCTCTTGTAACTGATGCCCGGCACATGGATCGCCGAGCCGAACACGTACAGGAACAGCAGGATGAAGATGATCGGCTGCACGGTGACGTCGAGCAGCCGCTCGGGGACGCGCGGGATCGCGCGCAGGGAGCGCCAGGTGAGCAGGCGGGTATCGCGCGCGAAGCGCAACGGCGAGACCGCCGATCCTCGCCCGGGGGCGGGCGTCGGGGCCGGTGCGGCAAGTGTCGTCATGCGTGCGCCTCCTCGGGCTCGCGGTCGGATTCGGAACCGTCTGCCCCAGCCCCGGTCTCGGACTCAGTCGCGGTGTGGCCGGTGAGCGCGAGGAAGGCGTCGTCGAGCGTGGGCCGCCGCAGCGCCACCTCGTCGACCGGGATGCCCGCCTGGTTGATCGCGTCCGCTACACGGGCGAGGTCGGCGACCTCGTCGGGGGCGGACACCGAGACGGTCCGCTGCTCGGGCAGCGTGGTGATCGTGAAGCGCTCCCAGAGCAAGGCCTCGAGCCGGCCGAACGCCTCGCCATCGGCGGCGATCACATCGACCCGCTGGTCGCCGACGCGCGACTTCAGCTCAGCGGGCGTCCCGGCGGCCACCTCACGGCCGCGGTCGAGCAGCACGACGCGGTCGGCGAGCGCGTCGGCCTCCTCGAGGTACTGGGTGGTGAGCAGCAGGGTGACGCCCTCGGCGACGAGCTCGCGCACCGTCGACCAGACGACCTGGCGGCTGCGGGGATCGAGACCTGTCGTCGGCTCGTCGAGCACGAGCACCTGGGGGCGCTCGATCAGACCCGCGGCGAGGTCGATGCGCCGGCGCTCGCCACCGGAGAGGTTCTTCACCAGCCGGTCGCGGAACGGCTCGGCGTCGAAGCGCTCGAGCAGCTCGTCGGTGCGCCGCCGGGCGGCACGGCCGTTGTAGCCGCGCAGCTGCGCCATGAGCACGAGGTTCTCCCGCGCGGTGAGGTGCTTGTCGAGAGCCGCGAATTGGCCGGTGAGCGAGATCAGCTCGCGCACGCGGGCCGCGTCACGGACGACGTCGTGGCCTCCCACCCAGGCGCGGCCGCCGTCAGGGGCGATCAGGGTGGCGAGCATGCGCACCGTCGTCGTCTTGCCGGCGCCATTGGGGCCGAGCAGCGAGACGACGGTGCCGTCCTGGACCTGCAGGTCGAGAGCGTCGACGGCGATGAACCCGCCGAAGCGCTTGGTGAGTCCTTCAGCGCGTATCGCAATATCTGTCATGGCGCGTAAAAGTACAGAGACTGAAGAAATACGTCAAGTGAAAACATGCAGGGTATGATTCGACCCCTTCGACCACCTCATGACCGAGCCCACAGACGACATCCAGCCCGACCCCGACGACCAGGAGAGCGAGGCGCTGCTCGACGGCCTGATCGGCGAGGAGATGGGCGATCAGGTCGCAGCGGTGATGCGGCGGGTGCGGCGCGCCCATGAGACCTGGTACCGCTCCCAGCATCCCGATGAGGGGCTGCGCGAGCGCAAGCGCAGGCTCACCCGCCAGCTCATCTCCGACGCCGCCACCGCACTGTTCGCCACCCGCGGGTTCGACGAGGTCAAGGTCGCCGAGGTCGCCCGGCGCGTGGGCGTCTCCGAGAAGACGATCTACAACTACTTCCCGACGAAGGAGTCGATGGTCCTCGACGACGTCGACGAGATGATCGAGGGCGTCGCCAGAGCGCTGCGCGAACGCGCGCCGAACGAGTCACCCACCGACGCCGTCGTCAATGCGCTCGAGTTCGAGTCGGCCCGCTTCCGCACCGGCGGTGACGATCTCGCGGGAATGGTTCCCGCATTCATGGAGATGATCGAGGGCACGCCGTCGCTGCACGCGGCCTGGCTGGAGGTCCATGAGCGGCTGGCGCGGGTCGTCACCGAGGAGCTCGCCGTGCAGGCGGGCGTCGATCCGCTCGACCCCGAGCCGACGATCGCAGGGCGGGCCCTGGTCGGACTGACGGAGATCAGCATGCGGTCACGGGTGCGGCACACCCAGGCCGGGCTGCGCGGCCAGGAGCTTCATGAGGCGGTGATGCGCGACGTCCGCCGAGCCGCCCGGCTGCTCGACACCGGGCTGTGGGCGTTCAACCTCCCCGCGAGCCGCCGCGCCCGCACCCAGGCGGCCGAGGCCGCGCGAGCTGCCGAGGACGCGCGCCGTCAGGTGATCACCGCGCTGCGCGAGGCTCGCGCGGCGTGGGACGAGGCGCGCTCCGCAGCCCGAGAGGCCGGTGAGGAAATCCGGCGCGCCGGCCAGGACGTGATCCGCGCCGACCAGGAGGCGCGGCGCAGGACGCAGTCAGAGCGCCAGCGCGACCGGGACGCGACGCGCGACCGCCGTCGCCCGTAGGCGCCCGCCTCAGACGGGCGGGCGCAGCGGCGCAGGCTCGGAGCCGGACTCGACCGTCACCGGCTCGTAGAGCTCCTGCTCGGCGACGGCGTCGACCGTGCCCGCCTCCTCCTCCTCGAGCTCCTCGTCGGAGTCGTGGTCGCCGTCGCAGAGGATGCGAAAGTTGCCCGAGGTACCGCCGTCGGTCTGGATGACGATCCCGGGCAGGATCTCCTCACCCTCGTCGAAGCCGAGCCGCTCGATGTCGAAATGGGCCATCCCGATCCCCCAGGAGTTGTGATCGGGGTTCTCGCGATCGTGAACGTTGATCGCGATCTTGAAGCTCTGCATGAGCTTGCCCATCGTGGCGGCGTCGACCATGAAAGCCAGACCTCCTAGCGAGCCCCGGTCTCGATGATCTCGATCCGGTAACCGTCGGGATCACGGACGAAGCAGAGACGGTTGCCGCCGTCTCTGACGGTGTAGGGCGCGCGCTCGGGCTCGATCCCCTGCTCAGCCAGCCGCTCCAGCGTCGGATCGAGCTGATCGGTGGTGATGGCGATGTGGCCGTAGCCGGTACCGATCTCGTAAGGCTCGGTCTGACCGAAGTTGAAGGTGAGCTCCAGCCGCGGCTCGTCGCCGTCCTCCGGCAGGTTCATGAACACGTTGATCGCCTCGTCGCGGATGGGATGACGACCCGTCTCCTTGAAGCCGAGAGCTTCGTAGAAGGCGACCGAGCGGTCGATGTCGGTGATCCGGTAGCAGGTGTGGATGAGGCTCATGAGAACGAGGGTACCCCCAGTCCCTCGGGCGCACGAATCCAGATGCCACCTCCGAGGGTAGGGTGGGGCACATGATCGTCGAACGCTCGATGAGCGACGGCTACCTCACGAACAACTACATCGTCGCCGACGAGCCCGGCGGCCATGCGGTGATGATCGACGCGGGCGGCCCGGTCGCGCCGTTGATCGAGTTCGTGAAGCGCGGTCAGCTCACCCTCACCCACATCCTGCTCACCCACCATCACGGAGATCACGTCGTCGACCTCGACGAGGCGATCGCCGCGTTCCCGGACGTGCCGGTGCTCATCCACGAGCTCGAGCGCCGCGAGGTCCCTCAGGCGACCGGCACGCTCGCACCCGGGGAGACGATCCGCACCGGCGCGCTCACGATCGAGCCGCTGCACACCCCCGGCCACACCGCCGGGATGCTGTCGCTGCTGGTCGACGGCACCGACGTGTTCACCGGCGACACCCTGTTCAAGGGCTCGGTGGGCGGCGTCCGCGCGCCCGGGTCCACGAGCTACGCCGACCTGAAGTCCTCGATCATGGACACGCTGATGTCGCTGCCGCGTGAGACCCGCGTGCATCCGGGACACACGGACCCGACGACGATCGGCGACGAGCTCGAGCACAACGGCTTCATCCGCATCTGGCGCGGGGTCGACCCCGAGGGCAGCGAACCCTGCACCGCGCTGGGCGAGCCCGCGACGCTGATCCTGCTCGGCGACGACTACGACGGCGGGCATAAGGCGTGGGTGCGCTGGCCCGATGGCTCCGACGACATCGTCCCCGGCTCCAGGGTCGAGACCAAGAGCTGAGCGCCGCGCCGGGTCACGCCTAGACTCGGGAGTCGTGTCCAAGGACAAGATCCCCACCTCCCGCGTGGGGAGGACGGCGAGGATCGGGAGTCTGGCCGCCAGTCAGGCGATCCGCCAGGCGGGAACGCGTGCGGCCAACGTCGCCCGCGACGAGGAGGGACGCAGCGCAGCGCTGGAGCGCCGCCACATCGAGGCGGCCGAGCAGATCGTCGAGGCGCTCGGAACGATGAAGGGCGCCGCGATGAAGGTCGGCCAGGTGCTGTCGTTCCTGGACACCGGCCTGGTGCCCGAGGAGTACCGGGAGGAGTTCCAGCGCAAGCTCGGGGCGCTGCGCGACGCGGCGCCGACGGTGACCTTCGGGCAGATGCGCAAGGTGATCGAGTCAGAGCTCTCCGGCAAGCTCTCCGACGTGTTCGCCGACTTCGACACCGAGCCGATCGCCGCGGCCTCGATCGGCCAGGTCTATCGCGCGGTGCTGCTCGACGGCCGCGAGGTGGCGGTCAAGGTCCAATACCCGGGCGTGGCCGCCGCGGTCCGCGCCGATATGTCGAACCTCGGACTGATCCTGCGGCTGGTCAAGCGAATCGCCCCCGGCCTGGATCCGCAGGCGATCGGCGAGGAGATCCGCGCGCGGATCGACGAGGAGCTCGACTACGAGCTGGAGGCGCAGAACCAGCGCGCGCTCTCGCGCATCTTCCGCGACCACCCGTTCATCGTCATCCCCCAGGTCGTCACCTCGCTGTCGCGCGAGCGGGTGATGGTCTCCGAGTACGTCCACGGGACCGGCTTCGAGGAGCTCAAGGCCGCGCCGCAGCCCGACCGCGACCGGATCGGCGAGATCGTGTTCCGCTTCTACTTCGGCTGCCTGTATCGCCACGGCCAGTTCTCCGGCGATCCCCACCCGGGCAACTCGATGCTGCTGGATTCGGATCCCGCCCACCCGAAGATGGCGTTCTTCGACTTCGGCCTGTTCAAACGGATGCCACCCGGGACGGTCGAGCTCGAGATCGAGGTCGCGCGGGCGATCATCGAGGGCGACGCCGACACCATCATGCGCCTGGGGACCGAGGTCGGCTTCTTCGGCAAGCCCGACAAGTTCAATCCCGACCGCGTGCTCGCCCAGTTCCGCGCGTCAACCTCCTGGTACACGTGCGATCGCGAGGTGCAGCTCACCCCCGAGTACGCCACCCAGGTGATGATCGACATGAGCGATCCGCGGTCGGAGTACTTCGGCGACCTGCGCCATGAGACGGCCCCGCCCGACCACATCTTCGGCAGGCGGATGGAGGTGCTCACGCTCGCGGTGATCGCCCAACTGCGGGCGCGCGGAAACTTCCACAGGATCGCCCGCGAGTGGTTCTACGGCGATCCGCCCGCCACCGAGCTCGGCGTGCAGGAGGCCGAGTTCTACGCCGCGCAGGCCGCCTGAGCCGCGCTCAGACGGTGAGCGGCGGGCGGGGGCCGATCGCGCGCTGTGTGGAGACGGCGACGTCGGCGGGCTGCTCGGGATCGAACTCGCCGATCCGCGCCGCCTGCTCGCCACGACGCCGCGGGCGCCAGACGCGCAGGTACTGCGCGGCGAGGTAGGAGCCGACCACGACCGCGACGGCGAGGAACTGGGCCAGGAACGTCGGCCAGTTGTTGAACAGCGAGAACCAGGTTCCCATCCAGCCGGGGAGCCCGAGCCATGAGACATGGCCCCAGCCGATCCAGCCGGCGAGCTGCATCTCGTTGACCTCCTCGCCGACCTGGATGAGCAGGACCAGCAGGAGCAGCACACCGGTGATGATGAGCAGCTTCTTGTACGGCAGCCGCGCGTGCATGACGAAGGTGAGCACGCCGAGCGCGCCGGTGAAGAGCAGCCCGAGCACGACGCCCTCGAGCACCACACCGGTCCCATAGACCTCACGCAACCCCTGCAGGAAGATGACGATCTCAAACGCCTCGCGGTAGACCGATGAGAATCCCAGCAGCGCCAAGCCGAACAGCATGCGCCGCTTGTTGACCTCGCCGTCCGGGCCGCTGAACAGCGAGCGGCGGCGCTTGTTGTGCGAGGAGATCCAGCCGGTCCAGTAGACCTTGTGGAAGAACCAGTTCATGACGACGAGCAGCACGATGATCGCCGGGATGCCCGTCGCGGCCTGGATCGTGAGCTCATTGGCGGAGCTGAACAGGCCGATGAACCAGACGACCGCGAACCAGGTGACGATTCCGGCGCCGAAGCCGACGGCGCCGCCGGCGGCGATCGGCCTGCGGTAGAGCGTGTTGGCGCCCCGCAGGCTGGCGGTGATCGCGGCGAGCACGAGGATGCACTCCAGCCCCTCGCGAAAGACGAGGATCGCCGAGTCGATCACCACCGTCGTGCGCCCGAGCTGATGCGGGTTGGCGACGGCGGTAGGGTCGGTCGTGCCCCCCTGGGCGTGCCAGCCGAAGACCACGGCGACCACGGCGAGGGCGAGCACAACGCCCGTCCAGACGTACATCGAGACCGACTCGCGTCGGTGACGGGCGGGGCGGGTGGAGACTGTTTCTGACACGTTGACCGTCCGGCTGAGGGAGCGTTGCGGGCCGCTCTGGAGCGACTTCGCGGCAGCGTATCAGAATTAGGCCGACCTAATTAGGCGGCCCTAACTTTTTCTCATCAGACGGTCTGGACCTGGAACAGCGAGGTCGTCCCGGGCGATCCGCTGGGCAGCCCGGCGGTGATCCCGATGCGCTCGCCGCGCCGCACCCAGCCGAGCTCGACCGCCCGCTCCGCAGCGGCGGCGATGATCTCCTCGGTCACCTCGTAGCGCGGCAGAAACGCCGACTCGACCCCCCACATCAGGTTGCAGCGGCGGATCGTCTCGTGACCGGGCGACAGGCAGTAGATCGGGACGTTGGGACGGTGCTGGGAGATGAGCCTCACCGAGCGGCCCGAGAGCGTCGGGATGACGAGCGCGGCGAGCCCGAGGTCACGCGCGGCGGCGCAGGCGCTGTAGGCGATCGTGTACGCCGGGTCACGCGCGTCACGCCGAACGCGCTCCTCGTTCCATTGGTCGTACGGGAGCGAGCGCTCCGTGTGCTCTGCGATCGAGGCCATCATCGCGACCGCCTCGACCGGATAGCTGCCCACAGCCGTCTCCTGGGAGAGCATGACCGCGTCGGTGCCGTCGAGGATGGCGTTGGCGACGTCGGTCGCCTCCGCGCGGGTCGGCCGCGGGGAGTTCACCATCGAGTCCAGCATCTGGGTGGCGGTGATCGACGGCCGCGCCAGGTGGCCGGCGGTCCGCAGCAGCCGCTTCTGGACGATCGGAACCTCGTGGATCGGCAGCTCGATCCCGAGGTCCCCGCGCGCCACCATCACGACATCCGCGGCGCGGATGATCTCGACGTGGTTCTCGACCGCCTGGGGCTTCTCGATCTTGGCGATCAGCGGCAGCCGGGTGTGCTTGCGCACCTCCAGCACGTCGGAGGGCTCGCGCACGAACGAGAGCGCGACCGCGTCGACGCCGATCGACTCGCCGAAGTGGAGCATGTCGATGTCCTCGGCGGGGACCGCCGCCAGGCCTCGCGTCGAGCCCGGGATGTTCAGCCCCTGACGCGTGGCGACCGAGCCGCCGACCTCGACTGCGGTGTCGATCTCGCCCTCACCATGCCGGATCGCCTCGACGCGCAGGCGGATCGCGCCGTCGGCGAGGTAGATGACGTCGTCGGGATCGACCGCATCGGCCAGCCCCGGCCACGAGACCGACATCCGGGTGTCGTCACCCTCTTCGGTGGACCCGCAGTGCAGCAGCAGCTTCTCGCCCGGCTTGAGCTCGGCGATCCCGCCGCGCAGCGCGCCGATGCGGAGCTTGGGGCCGGGAAGGTCCTGCAGGATCGCGATCTGGCGCCCGACGGCCTCCGAAGCGGCGCGGACCCGCTCGGCGTTCTCGGCGTGCAGCTCCCGGCTGCCATGGGAGAAGTTGAAGCGGGCGACGTCGAGCCCGGCCTCGATCAGGCGGCGCAGGACCTCCGGCTCACGTGAGGCCGGTCCGATGGTGGCGACGATCTTAGTTCGGCGTGCCATCTCTCTTCCAGACCCCAAACTAGCCGACGAGCCGGACCTGGCTCGTTAACGGGGTGTGAGCGCTCACACGCCATCGCCGGCGGGCGCGGGATCAAGCACCAGCGGCTCGCCGTCCGCGGTGATCCGTCCACCGGTGCGCAGATCGCAGATCAGGTCCCAGTGGACGGCCGACAGGTTGGTCCCGCCGGACTCTGGATACGAGCGCCCGAGTGCGAGGTGCACCGTCCCCGCCATCTTCTCGTCGAGGAGGATCTTGCCGGTCGCCTGCTCGATGCCCGGGTTGGTGCCGATGCCGATCTCGCCGAGGAAGCGCGCGCCCGGGTCGGTCTGGAGCGTCGCGTCGAGGTAGCCCTGCCCATGGTCGGCGCGGGCATCCACCACCTTGCCCTCGCGGAACTGCAGGCGCACGCCGGAGACGGGCACCCCGGGCGGCCCGGTCGGCACCGTGAAGTGGACCGTGCCATTGGCGGAGGTCTCGTGCGGCCCGGTGAAGACCTCGCCGCTGGGCATGTTGCGTCGGCCGTCGGAGTTGATCCAGGTGCGCCCGGTCACGTCCAGCGTGAGGTCGGTGCCGTCGGCTTCGATGCGGATCGTGCGGGCCTGCGACAGCCGGGTCACGAGATCGGCCTGTCGAGCGGCGAGCGCGCGCCACGCGGCGATGGGGTCCTCGTGGTCGAGGAACAACGCGCGCTCGACGAACGCCTCGTAGCGCTCCTCGGACATACCGGCGAGCTGCGCCAGCGAGGGCGTCGGCCACAGCGTGCTCGCCCAGCGGCGGGCCTGTAGCCGTTCGCGCAGCCCCGCTTGTCCGAGCGCCGCGCGGGCGATTCGTCCGGGGTCGACCTCGGCGAGTGCGGCGGCGTTGGCGGGCGCGTCGATGCGGACGCGCGCGTCCAGCGTGCCGGCGAGCGCCAGATCCGCCGGCGAGGCGCCATCGAGGTGCCGGTCACGGGCGTGGGCGAAGAACGTGGCCCGTTGGGCCGGCGACTCCATCTCGATCACCGGCCACGCATCCCGGTCGAGGATCGCCGCGTACAGCGCGTCGAGCAGCGGCTCGGCGAGCCGGCTGGAGTTGACCACGATCACCTGGCCGGCAGCGACCTCCAGGCACCAGTCGCACAGCAGGGCGGCGAAGCGGCCAGGATCGATCATGGAGCCTCCATGTCGGGGAAATGCTCGGCGAGATGCGCGCGCAGGCTGTCCCGGACGAATGTCCGCTCGCCGGCCGAGGCCATCCGGTATCGCCCGAGCAGCTGCTTGGGCGCGTCGGTGCGCACGCCGGCGATCGTCCAGGCGACGGTGAGATGCTCGAACAGCAGCTCGGTGGCGCGCTGCCAGGCGTCCTCGCGCTCCAGACCGCCCTGCAGGGTCTCGGCATAACGGCGCCGCGTGGCCGGGCTGAGCGCTCCGCGCAGGGTGAGCGCGTTGCCCTCCGCGTCGGTGTAGTCGGTCGTCGGGGCCGACGGCTCCTCGCTGCGGCGGCGCCGGTTGCGCTTTCCCATCAGGCGCCTCGCTCCGGAACGGAGATCACGGCAGCGGCGCGTCCGCGGCCTCGCGCAGCTGCGCGACGACGTCGCCGGTGACGGGCTCGGCGTGGCCGGGCCACACGATGCGCGGCGAGATGTCCGCGAGGCGACGGATCGCGGCACGCGCCCGGTCGACGTCCTCGTCGAAGGCGGGGTGCGGGATCCGGGGCGGCCCCTTGCGACCGGTCTGGGGATCGAGCGTGTAGACGGTGTCGGAGACGAGCGCCAGCCCGTCGCTCTCGCGGTAGAGCCCGATCAACCCGGGCGCATGGCCGGGGAGCTCGATGACGCCGAAGCCGGCCACCTCATCGCCCTCCGAGACGGCTCCGGCGATCTCGACCGCGCCGCCGTCCCAGGCGGGGAGTATCCGCTCATAGAACGGTCGCGCGTACGGACGGAGCTTGGTCAGGTCGAAGTAGTCGCGCAGCGAGGACGGGGACTCGGCGGCTCCACGCTCGGCCGGGTGGCAGAAGACCGGTGCCCCGAGCGCCGGAGCGGCGCCGCGGTGGTCGGCGTCGGCGTGGCCGAGCACGACCCGGGTGACCCCGCCGCGCGAGGCGGCGGCCGCGAGGATCGCCGGGGCCATGCCGTCGATCCCGGCGTCGAACACCGTCACCCCGTCGCCGTCGGCGATCAGGTAGACGTTCATCGTCCGCGGTACGCCGCCGCGGATCACCCAGACGCCGTCGGCGATCGGCTCGGGCTCGCCGGCCTTGATCGCACGCTTGGCGAGGATCCCGAGGCTGGCCACCTGGGCCAGTCGCAGCTGGGCGGGCGAGCCGTTGGCCGGCAGCAGCCCCAGCTGGCGAGCCACGTCGCCGGAGTCGGCGAACGCCTCGCCGTCAACGATGAGATCGTCCTCCACGGTGAGCACGTCGCAGCCGTCGAACGCCACGCGCCCGTGGTTGGGGGCGAACCCGTTGAGCTCGCCGGGACCGGCGAACGTCCCGGTGGCGTGCCAGCGCACGGCGATCCGGTCGCCTTGCGCGGTGGAGTCCTTGACGGTGAGTGCGAAGTCGGGGAACGCCCTGAACAGACCGCCGAAGTACTCGCGCAGCCCCTCGGGGGCGACCAGATCCCGATCGCCGACGATGCGGTCGATGGCGCCCGGTCGCCACGCCCCGACGGCGGCATCGAGATCGTGCGCGGCCAGCGCATCGAAGTAGGCCTGGGCGATCTCGGCGGGGGTCGGGTCCACTGCGCGGGCGAGTCTACGCACGGCGCTCGGCGGGCGCCGACCTCTAATCTGGCGCCGATGGGAATACGCGCCCGGGAGAGAGAGAACGGTCGCGGCGAGCGGGTGCTCGCGGGGCTCTGGCGCCTGCGCCTCCCGCTTCCCTGGCCCGGGGTCCCGCACGGGAACGCATGGGCGATCGCCGCCGGCGACGGGATCGTGCTCGTCGACACCGGTGTGCACTATGGCGACTCGATGGAGCAGCTCGAGCGCGCGATGGACCAGGTGGGGCTGCGTCTGGAGCAGGTGAAGCTGCTGGTCATCACCCACGCGCACTACGACCACTGGGGACAGGCGCTGCCGATCGTCGAGCGGACCGGGTGTGAGATGTGGGTCCACCCGGCGAGCTCGATGGCGCTCGCTCACCTCGCCGACCCCGAGGCCGACCTGCGCCTGCGGCTCGAAGTGGGACGCCAGAGCGGCATCCCCCAGGAGGCGCTCGACGCCTACGCCGAGCGTGAGCTCGCTCGCGAGCCGCTGTTCGCGGGGCCGGTCGCCGCCTCGCGCGACCTGGTCAACGGCGTGCAGGTGGAGTCCGATCTCGGCGTCTGGCAGGTCCATGAGACCCCCGGCCACGCCGCGTCGCATGTCTGCCTGTACCAGCCCGAGCACCGGCTGCTGATCTCCGGAGACCACCTGCTCGGGCGGATCGTGCTGTGGTTCGATCGCGGCGATACCCCCGACCCGGTGGCGGAGTATCTGCGCTCGCTGGATGTCGTGGCGGGGCTTCGCCCGCGGCTGGCCCTCTCCGGTCACGGCAAACCGTTCCTCGACGTGCCCGGCCACATCGATGGTTCGCGGCGCGCCGTGCGTGCACAGATCGACGCCGCGCTCGCCGCACTCACCGAGGGGCCGCGGACGGCGCTTCAGGTGGCCGCCGAGGTCAACGACGGACGCCCGGCCGGTTCGACCAACGCCGCCTGGCGGCTGCCGTTGACCCTGTGCGTGCTGGAGCATCTGGAGCGGGCGGGGCGGGTGGCGCGCGAGTCCGACGGCGAGCTCGAGCACTGGCGCGTGTCGGTCGGTTGAGTGGCGTCTGCGGGCAGCTGGGCATCAAACGACAGCCGTGCTTGCGTTTGATGCCCAGCTGACCCGGCACAACCTTGACACGGTCGTGTCAAGGTAGCTACAGTTGCCCTCGTGAGGATCGACCGGATCATCGAGCAGGCCGAGCGACCGGTCTTCTCGTTCGAGTTCTACCCGCCGAAGACGGACGCGGGCGAGCGCGTGCTCGGCCAGGCGCTCGAGTCGTTGCGTCAGCTCTCCCCCGACTTCGTGTCGGTCACCTACGGCGCGGGTGGCGCCACCCGCGCGCGCACTCCCGAGCTCACTAAGTGGATCAAGAACGAGCTCGGGATCGAGGCGATGGCGCATCTGACCTGCGTCGGGGCCTCTCGCGACGAGCTGCGCGAGCTGCTCGACGAGATGACCGGCGCCGGGATCGAGAACGTGCTCGCGCTGCGTGGCGATCCGCCCCGGGGCCAGTCGGACTGGACGCCTCACCCCGGTGGCCTGGAGTACGCGGCCGAGCTCGTCGAGCTGATCCATGAGGGCTACGACCTCTGCGTCGGCGCCGCCTGCCACCCCGAGGTGCACCCCCAGGCGCCCGACCTCGCCCACGACCTGCGCTACCTCAAGCAGAAGGTCGACTCCGGCATCTCGTTCCTGATCACCCAGCTGTTCTTCGACACCGAGCTGTACGTGCGGTTCGTCGAGGAGGCGCGAGCGGTCGGGATCGAGATCCCGATCATCCCGGGGATCATGCCGGTGACCAACCTGCACCAGCTCACGACGATGACCGAGATCTGCGGGGCGACGATTCCACCGCCGCTGCGCGAGGCGCTCGAATGGCGCTCGCACGATCCCGACGCCGTCCTCCAACTCGGTGTCTCCTACGCCACGCTGCAGTGCGCCGAGCTGCTCGCGGCGGGCGCGCCCGGCATCCACTTCTACACGCAGAACCGCTCGCCCGCCACCCGGGCGATCCTGTCGGCGCTCGCACTGCACCGGCCATGGCAGCCGCGGCCCGCGCTGGGCGGGGACGCGTCCGGGCGTCCGACGGTCCGCGCGCTCGCCTGAGCGGCGTTCAGCTCTCCAGATCGGCGGCCACGAGCGCCAGCACCTCGGCGTCGGTGCGAAATCCCGCCTTGCCGGCCCCCGGCCGGTAGCCGCGCAGCACGCCCTCGGATTGAAAGCCCGCCTTGAGCGCCGCCCCGTGGATCGCGGGATCGGACGAGTCGGCCAGGATCTGGAGCCGGTGCAGGCCGACGTCGGCGATCAGCCAGCGGCCGGCCAGCGCGAGCGCCGCGCTTGCGACCCCGCGGCGGCGGTGGGCGGGCGCAATCCAGATCGTGAGCGAGGCACGGCCGTCGTCGGGCTCGACGTCGCGGACGTCGATCTGGCCGATGCACTCATCCGAGCCGCCGGCGGCGAGCACGGTGAGCCACAGGGCGCGTCCCGCAGCACGCTCGGCCGCTGAGCCCTCGGCCCGGCGCCCCAGCTCGGCTCCGCTGGGCGGCCGGGTGAGTCCGAGCGCCTGCGCCAGCGCCGGATCGTCCTGGTGGGCGATGAGCGTCTCGGGGATGTCGCGCTCGGCGGCGAGCCGGAGCGCGACCGTCCCGTCGGTGAGCGTCGGCGGCGGATCCGGGAAGGCCAACATGTCAGCGGGGGACCGTATCTTGAATCCCGTGACGAGCGACGGCGGCGAGATCGAATACACCGTGCGCCGCTCGCCGCGAGCGCGGCGGGTGCGGGTGACCGTCGATCCCCAGCACGGCGTGCAGGTGGTGCTCCCGCGCCGCGCCGCCGAACGCGAGGCGGCCGCTGCCGTGCGCGAGCTCGGACCGTGGATCCGCCGGCGGGTGGGCGAGATGCAACGTGCCCAGGAGGCCGTCGCCGCCCGCGGCGACACGCTCCCGTACCTCGACGAGACGCTCGTGGTGGTCGAGCAGGACGGCCGCAGCCGGGCCCATCGCCGCGGCGGTGAGCTGCACGTTCCGGCCGGGCCCGAGCGGCCGGCGGCGATCGAGCGCTGGTACCGGCGCGCGGCCCGCGAGGAGATCGCCGACCGGCTTGACCGCGCCTGTGCGCAGGCGGGCCTGGCCTACGAGGGGCTCACCATCCGCGGTCAGCGGACGCGCTGGGCGAGCTGCTCGGCGGAGCGGTCGATGTCGTTCAACTGGCGGCTGCTGCTGGCGCCGGCCGCGGTGCTCGACTACGTCGTCTGGCACGAGGTCTGCCACCTGCAGGTGATGGACCACTCGCCACGGTTCTGGTCACTGCTGGAGCGCTTCTGCCCCGACTATCGCGACCACAAGGACTGGCTGCGGCGCAACGGGCAGACGCTCGTGCTCTAGCTGTCCCGGGGGTGGCCCGGCGGGTCGCGCCCGCGGGCCGCGGCGGTGGCTGTCAGGCGGCGGCGCGAGCCGTGGCCGGGAGCGCCGGGGGCAGGTCCCCGAACGTGATCGGCATCGCCTCGGGCGCGCTCGGGCGGGCGATGAGGTAGCCCTGGCCGTAGCCGGCGCCCAGCTCGCGGGCGAGCGCGAAGTGAGCCTCGGTCTCGATCCCCTCGGCGATGACCCGGGTGCCGGTGGCGTCGGCCATCTCGATCAGCGCCCGGGCCATGGCGGCCGACGTCCGCTTGGTCTCCAGGCCCTCGATGAAGGTCCGATCGAGCTTGATGCACTCCGGCTCGAGCTCGACGATGTGGCGGAAGCACGAGTAGCCGGCGCCGACATCGTCGATCGCGACGCCGACGCCCTGGCGGCGCAGCCGGTCGATCGCGCGATGGACCGGCCCGTAGTCGCAGATCGCGACGTGCTCGGTGAGCTCGAGCAGCACGCGCCGGCCGGGATCGGGCTCAAGCAGCGAGGGCGAGCGAGGGCCTCGGCGCCGACGAGCTTGCCGTCGGACAGCCGGACGATTGGCTGCACCGCGATGGACGGCTCGCCCTCGGCGATCGCCTGATTGATGCGACGGCGGGCGCGCAGCACCGAGACGGCGCCCGGACAGGTGACCTCGGCAAGGAACTCGCCGACCTCGCGACCACCGTCGCAGCGGCCTGGGACCGGCCGGCCGGGGCCGGCGTTCGCGTCGGTGGCCGCGTCGGCGTCGTCGAGCGCCGAGGGATCGGCGCAGGACTCCAGCGCCTCGCGGGCCGCCGCGGTCGTGGTCAGCGAGGCGGCCACCGCCGCGCCGACGAACGAGCAGACCCGGCCGATCGCCTCGAGGTCGGCGTCGTCGAAGGCCTCGACGCGCGGGGACATCGCTCCGAGCAGGCCGATGACGTGATCGCCGGCCATCAGCGGGGCGGCGATCACCGAGCGCGTCTCGCCGTGCCGGACCTTCTCGGGGATCCGGTCGTCCCCGTGGACGTCATCGCAGCGCAGTGGGACCCGGCGGGCCGCCGCCTCCCCGGCGAGCGTTCCCTCGAGGGCGAACTCGTCGCCCACGCGACCGACGACGCGACCGCTGGCGGCCATCGTGCGCATGCGCCCGCCGTAGATCATGTGCACCGTCGCGCCGTCCGCGGCGCCGAGCAGCTCGATGGTGGCGCGGGTGACCCGCTGCAGCAGCGAGGTGGGATCCAGGTTGTCGTACAGCACCTGCTGCACCGCGGACTTCACCAACAGACCCCCACCGGAATCGAGAATTCGCGCGTTCGACAACGCCATTTGGTCATCATCGGTTTCGGCATCCTGCGCGCGAAGGCCCGCCGAATGGTCAGATATGCAGAGGTTTGCCCCTCCACTGCGAAGTCGCAGCGCAATCGGCGTCCAGCGGGCCGGGCAAGCGCAGGGGCCCGTCGATCCGGCTCAGGCGGCGAGCGACGGGCGATCCGCGGCGCCGGCGGGCAGCGGGAACTCCATCTCGGAGATCTCGCCCAGGCGGCGGCGATCGACCGGCCCGGCCGACAACGATTCGAACAGGCGGTGCACGGCGACGTTATCGGCGAGCATCGTCGCGCGGAAGCGCCGCACGCCGCGGGCGGCCGCCTGCTCGGCCAGCCGGGCGAGCAGCTCGGTGCCGACGCCGCGGCCCTGGAGCGCGTCGTTGACGACGATCGCCACCTCCGCGACCTCCGGCTCGCCAGGGATGCGGATGAACCGAGCCACGGCGACGATGGGAGCGCCGTCGGCCTCGGGAAGGGTGGCGACGAGCGCGACGTGGTCACGGCCATCGATGTCGACCAGGTACCGGAGATCGGAACCGGTGAGGTGCGGCTTGACCGCCAGGAAGCGCCGGTAGCGCGTCTCCGGGGAGAGCCGCTCGTGGGAGTCGCGAAGCCGATCGCGATCCCCGGCGTCGATCGGCCGGATCACGATCGGGGTCTGACGATCAGGGCAGTCGCTCACATCCCGGACATAACGACGCAATCGGCGAGATCTGTGTGGCCATCATCACCGTCGGTCCGCTGCCGGACCGACGGTGGGTGGCTCGGCGCGTCAGCGGTCGCCGATCGCGACGTACTCCACGCCGCGGCCGCCGGTGTAGATCTGGCGTGGCCGGGAGATCTTCTGCTCCGGGTCCTGGATCATCTCCAGCCACTGGGCGATCCAGCCGCTGGTCCGCCCGATCGCGAACAGCACCGGGAACATCTCGACCGGCATGCCGAGCGCCTCGTAGATCAGACCCGAGTAGAAATCGACGTTCGGGTAGAGCTTGCGCGAGACGAAGTAGTCGTCCTCAAGGGCGATCTTCTCGAGCTCGGTGGCGATCTCGAGCAGCGGGTTCTTGCCCGTCACCTCGAACACCTCGTCGACGGCCTTCTTGATGATCTTCGCCCGCGGGTCGAAGTTCTTGTACACGCGGTGGCCGAACCCCATCAGGCGCTCGTTGCCCTCCTTCACGCCCGTGATGAAGTCGGGGATGTTCTCCGTGCTGCCGATCCGGCGCAGCATCCGCAGCACCGCCTCGTTGGCGCCACCGTGCAGCGGGCCGTAGAGCGCGGCGACCCCGGCGGCGACCGCCGAGTACGGATCGACCTGGGAGGAGCCGACCGAGCGCACCGCACTCGTCGAGCAGTTCTGCTCATGGTCGGCGTGGAGGATGAACAGCACGTCGAGCGCGTGCTCGAGCCGGGGATCGGGCTCGTACTTGAGCTCGGCGATCTTGTAGATCATCGACAGGAAGTTGCCGGCGTAGCTCAGATCGTTGTCCGGATAGACGTACGGCATGCCGCGGTTGTGGCGATAGGCGAACGCGGCGAGCGTCGGCATCTTCGCCAGCAGCCGGATGACCTGGATGTAGCGAGCCTCGGGGTCCTTGATCGCCGCCGCCTCGGGATAGAACGTCGAGAGCGCGCCGACGGACGCCTCGAGCATGCCCATCGGGTGGGCGTCGTAGCGGAAGCCCTGCATGAACTCCTTGACGTTCTCGTGCACGAAGGTGTGGGTCGTGATCAGGTGATCCCACTCCTCCAGCTCCTTGGTCGTCGGCAGCTTGCCGTGGACCAGCAGGTAGGCGACCTCGAGGTAGTTCGACTTCTCGGCGAGCTGCTCGATCGGGTAGCCGCGGTATTCGAGGATCCCCTTGTCGCCGTCGATGTAGGTGATCGAAGAGCGGCACGACGCGGTCGCCATGAACGCCGGGTCGTATGTCATGAGGCCGAAGTCGTCCTCGTTGACCTTGATGTTGCGCAACTCGGTCGCGCGGATCGTCTCGTCCTCGATCGGAATCTCGTACTGCCTGCCGGTGCGGTTATCGGTGACGGTGAGCGAGTTGCTCCCGGTCGCTACGCCGCCCCCGTTGGAGGTCTGTGTCTCGGTGCTCATCTCGCTCCTATCGAAAACCGGGGGAAGGCCGCCCGGTCGGAGGGGACGACCCGTCTCTGTGGCCACTGTATTACCCACAGCCGTGCCCGGACGACACCGCCCGGGGCGCGGACCAGCCGCGGATGCGCTTGCGGTCAGCGACCGGACAGCGGAGCGCGGTACCGGCTCGCGGTGGCGGCCCGCTGACCCTGGTAGTGGCTGCCCAGCTCCGGGCTGCCGTACGGTCGCTGCGCGGGGCGGTCAAGCGTCATGAACGACAGCTGCGCGATCTCGAGGCCCGGGCGCAGGATGATCGGGACGCGCGTGAGGTTGTTGAGCTCCAGCGTCAGCGTGCCCTTCCAGCCCGGATCGCAGAACCCGGCGGTCGCATGGACGATCAGCCCGAGGCGACCAAGTGAGGACTTGCCCTCGATCCGCGCCACGATGTCATCGGGGAGCTCGACCCACTCCAACGTGCGCCCCAGGCAGAACTCACCGGGGTGGATGACGAACTCGCCGCCGTCGGGGACGACAACCTCCTCGGTGAGATTGTCCGGGACGTCCTGAAGGTCGATCGCCGCGACTTTGTGATTGGTGAACACGCGGAATGAGTCGCCGAGGCGCAGGTCGACACTGGCCGGCTGCACGTGCTCGGGGCTCCACGGGTCGATCCGGATCCGCCCGGTGTCCACCAGCTCGACGATCGTGGCGTCTGACAGGACGGAGGTGATAGCGGTCGGCTCGGCGCTCATGCGAACGCAGTCTGCCATCGCCGACGGCGGGGCGGCCTCAAGACTCAAGCTTCACCCCGCCGCGGCGGTGTCGGTCAGGTCAGCCGCCCACCGCGGGGGCAGCCGGCGAGGGCAGGTCGGCCGGCGGGAGCGGCGGGCACGGGAGCCGGCGGGAGCGGCGGGCACGGGAGCCGGCGGAGCGGCGGGGACGGGAGCCGGCGGAGCGGCGGGGACGGGAGCCGGCGGAGCGGCGGGGACGGGAGCCGGCGGGCGACCTGCCGCGGGGTCAGTGACCGAAGGAGCGGGCGCGGGCGCGGGTGGTGCGGACGCGTGGCGGCGGGACCGGCGACGGCCCGCCGTGCGGCCCGCGGCGCGGTGGGCGCGGCGTGGGACGTCGGGGATGCGGGTTGGAGAGGCGGCGGATGCCACCGTCGTCGTCGGACGAAGACGATTCGTCCGGCCGCGCACGCGACGCCCACCAGATCAGGAGCCCCAGGAGGAGCACGAGCGGTACCTTGACCGCGAGGATCAGCCAGATCGACGTAGTCAACGGACCGCGAATCGTAGAGGGATCCGTCCGATGCGCCAAGTGAAATAGCGTGTTTTCATGCGCGCGATCCAAATCACCGAGTTCGGCGGCCCGGAAGTACTCCTCGAGGCCGACCTTCCCCGCCCCGAGCAGGGCGGATCCGATGTCCTGATCAAGGTCAATCGAGCGGGCATCAACTTCGCCGACACGCACAACCGGGAGAACACCTACCTGGCGCCGGCGCAGCTCCCGCTCGTGCCGGGCACTGAGGTGGCGGGGACCCGGGTCGACACCGGCGAGCGCGTGGTCGGCCTCACCGGCACGGGCGGCTACGCCGAGTACGCCGTCGCCCCCGCGGCCCTCACCTTCCCCATCCCCGACGACATCGACGACGGTGCCGCCCTCGCGCTCGTCGTCCAGGGCCTGACCGCCTGGCACCTGTACGCCACCTCGGCCCGGGTTCGGCCCGGCGAGTCGGTCGTCATCCACGCCGGCGCGGGCGGGGTCGGCACGCTCGCGGTCCAGCTCGGATCCGTCTTCGAAGCCGGTCGGGTGATCGCGACCGCATCCAGCGAGGAGAAGCGCGAGCTGTGCCTGGGGCTCGGCGCCGACGCTGCCGTCGACTCCGCGCCCGAGGGGATGGCCGACCGGCTGATCGAGGCCAACGAGGGCCGCAAGGTCGACGCCGTCTTCGAGATGGCCGGCGGCGACGTCCTGCGCCAGTCGCTGCGCGCCCTCGCCCCATTCGGCCGCCTCGTCGTCTACGGCATGGCCTCCGGCAAACCTGTCGAGATCAGCGCCGGCGAGCTCATGCACGGCTCGACCGCCGTCGTCGGTTTCTGGCTCGTCCACTGCCTCGGCTCGCGCGAGCTGGGCGCAGACGTGCTGGCGCGCCTCTTCGACCTCGTCCGCAACGGCCGGCTGACGCCCCTGATCGGCGAGACCTACCCGTTGGGCGACGCCTCCAGGGCGCACCGGGACCTGGCCGCGCGAACCACGACCGGCAAGCTGCTGCTCGACCCGAGCGTCTGAGCGGCCCCGGCGGGGCAGGGCGGTCACGCGGGCGTCGGAGCGGCCCCGGCGGGGCAGGACGTCGCCCGAACGCCGGGCGGGTCGTCGCATCGAGTGCGTGGGCAGTTACCGCGCCAGATGCCGTCACCGCCCACGGACTGCTCGGCTCCGGCCGCGTGGGCAGCGGCGGCGTCCCAGCCGCCGTCACTGCCCACGGGCGGACCGACTCACGGCCCAACACCCGCGCCCATAGGTGCGACGCGGGCGATCGCACGGGCAGAAATGACGTCCCAGATGTCGTTTCTGCCCGTGCGCTTCACCACGCCGATAACGGCGGCAGAACCGGTGCACGGAACGTCGCTCCGGCCAGGCGGTCGGCCGACCGGGTCGGTGGTATTCCCACACGCGCCGACTCGGCGGCCGAAGGTTGTGATCTCCTCGCCGCCGAGCGGGCCGTTTTTCGCACCCTCCCGCCTCGCTGCGGGCGAGTGGGTGAACGCGATCGCCGGCGGCACGGAATCGCCCGCAGCCGACCGTCACGCCCACGGAGAAACAGCGGCAGCCGCAGCACTCCGCGCCTCCAGGCCGCCCAAAAGAGTCCCAGTTGGCCCGAGGTGGGCAGACGAAGTCGCCCACCTCATTGTAGATCAGCGCGTCGGGGTGGCGGCAGTCAAGCAGCGCCACCCCCGATCACAGCGATCCAACCACGCAGGCCGCTGCTTGACGGCCGACGCCACGGCGCGCTACCGAGCGACCCACCCAGGCCGCCCTACCGAGCGACCGACGCCGGCGGCGCAACCAAGCGACCCAGAGCCGCCCAGCCGAGCGACTCACCCCGGGGCCCAGCCGCGCGACCCGCCCCACCGGCCCAACCGAACGACCCACACCAAGCGACCCAACCAGGCGACCCACCCCGGCGGCCCAGCCACCCCACCTAGCCGAGCACCCGCAACGACAGCGCCTCCCCCGCCACCACCCGCCGCGGCATCGCCGCCAGCGCCGCCCCCACCGCCAGCAGCGCCCAGGTCGTCGGGTCCTCCAGGAAGTTGGCGTACAGCAGCGTGTGGAAGACCAGCGCGATGAACGCCGCCGCCACCGCCGAGCGCACCGGGTCCCCGCGGCTGCGACGCAACACCACCGTGAACGCGCAGATCAGGAGCGGTAGGTAGACGGCCAACCCGATCAGGCCCTGCTCGGCCGCGACGGTGATGGGGATCGTGTGCGACGCCGACAGCGTCGTGTCGATATTGCGGTGATGCGCCCGGTACTCGGTGACGAACGATCCCGAGCCGTAGCCCCAGCCGGGGCGATCGCCGAACAACGAGACGCCGCCCGAGACCAGGCCGCCGCGGCCGCCCGAGACCCCGTTGAACCCCTGCTCCAATCCGAAGGTGTGCGGGCTCGCGGCCACCGTGGCGGCGCCCACGATGATCACGGCCACGGCGGCCACCAGCGCCCGGGAGGGCTTCCAGCGCAGCGCCGCCAGCACCGCCAGGCCGAGCAGCAGGGCCGCCAGCGACGTCCGGGAGAGCGTGAGCAGCAGGCAGGCCCACATGATCACCAGGGCCCCCAGTGTCATCCACAGCGCCCGGCCCTGGCGTCCATACAAAAGCCCCGCGACGAGCAGGATCATCACCAGCGACAGGTAGCGCCCGAAGATGTTCGGGTCGTAGAAGAGCGAGTTGACCGTGAAGTACGCGTGCAGGTTGTTGGTGGTGATCAGCTTCGGGTTGAGCAGGATCGTCTTGGTGGCGTACTCGACGAAGCCGACGAGCGAGAACACGATCCCCAGCCCGACCGCAACGGTCAGCGCGGCGCGCAGCATCCCGGGCGTCCAGCGGATCTCCCGCAGCAGGGCGTAGAGGATGGCGAACGGGACGTAGAAGAAGACGACGTTCTGCAGCGCCTGCTGGAAGTCGGTCGAGTAGCTCGCCTGGATCGCGTAGACGACGAGCGCGATCGCCAGCAGCCACGCCAGCCAGCGCAGCAGCGCCGGGTCGCCGGTACGCACCGGCCGCTCGCGCACCATGGTGCCCTCCCGCTCGGCCTGGGCGGCGCGCGCGGCATGTTCCTCGCGTTCGGTGGCGAGCGCGGCCGCCTCGTCGCGGCGCGAGCGGAACGGCGAGCGCTCCCGCGCGAACACGTTCATCACCCACGCGACCGCACCCACGCCGATCACGGCATACAACGGCACCAGCAGGTTGGAGGCCGTCCCGCTCAGCGTGATCGGCACCCGGAACGGCATCGCGAACACCGCCAGCAGGCCGAACAGCGGCCACCGCCTGCGCAGCCACAGTGCCGCCCCCACCAGCACCGCGAGCGCCACGATCAGCGCGACCACCGCGTACAGCGGATGGTCGTGCACGGTGCGCAGCCGCGAGTCGTCCCAGACGCTCGCCAGCAGCAGGGCCGGGGCGAGCAGCAGCGCCGCCAGCATTGCAATCGCGCGCTGCTTGCGCGCGGGGATCACGAGCACACATCCGGCGAGCACCGCGACCAGCACGACCCAGATCTTGGGCACCGGTCCGGTCAGTGATGCGGTGGCGAGCACGACCAAATCATCCACTACCCTCTCCCGGCATGTCCTCCGCGAAGATCGCGGCAGCCTGTGCGCTGGTCGCGGTGTCGCTGTCAGGGTGCGGGGTGGCCGCCAAGCCGGAGGCCGGCTCCGCGCAGGCGGCGATCTCCGCCAAGCATTCGCTTGCCGATCCCCGAACCAAGCACGTCCGGTGCCTGGAGGCGGACCACATCCCGTTCACCGAGGGAATTGTCAAGAACGACTGGACGCCGCCCTCCGGCGATCCGTCGATCCAGATCGGCAGTGCTCCCTCCGGGCCGCTCGCCGTGTTCCCCGCCACTCCCGGCGCCGCCCAGAACGTCCAGATCGAGGGCAAGGCGCAGGGCGCGATGGTGATCGGCTCGGCGCTCGTCTTTCCCAAGCAGGCGTCGGACGCGTTCATGCAGAAGGTCGACAAGTGCATGACCCTCGGCGTCTCGGGCTGAACCTGCGCGCTGAGCCCCGATTGAGGGCGGATTAGCGGTCGGTGAGGACGCCCGGACACCCCCTCACCGCCTCTAGAATCACCCGCTCCTGATGCTCTTCGCCTCCACCGCTCACGCGCCCGCGGTGGCGGCCCCGTCGACGGCGGGCGCGTCCGCGCCTGCGCCGGTGCAGACCCCGCTCCCCCCCGAGGAGCGTGCTGCCCGGAAGCCGACCACGGGGCGGCTGTACGCCGGGCTCGCCGCGTTCACGCTCGCGCTCGGCGGCCTCTCGCTGCTCGCCCCCTCGACGCCGAGCTACGACCCGTGGTCGTGGATGTTGTGGGCGCGCGAGATCGTCCACGGCCACCTCGTGATCACGACGAGCGGCACATCGTGGAAGCCGCTTCCGATGATCTTCACGATCCCGTTCTCGCTGCTGGGGCCGCGGGTCGCGCCCGACCTCTGGCTGGCGGTGGCGCGCGCGGGCGCGGTCGCGGCCGTGCTGATGGCGTTCCGCCTCGCCTACCGGCTGGTCGCCGAGATCGCCGGCGAGCGGCTGCATGGAGACGGTGGCCTCGCCGTCCGCGTCCCCGCGATGCTCGCCGGGATGCTCGCGCTGGTGTCACTCGGCTTCGCCGCGCGCGGCGCCTACATCACCGACAACGGGCTCGGCTACTCGGACGCGCTCGCCGTGGCTCTGCTGCTGGTCGCGATCGACTGCCTGCTCGACGGCCGGCACCGGGCGGCGTTCCTGGTCGGGTTTCTGGTCGCGCTCGACCGCCCGGAGATCTGGCTGTTCTGGGTCCCCTACGGGCTGTGGCTGGCCCGCCGCGACCGGTCGATGAGGGCGACGATCGGAGCCTGCTTCGCGCTTCAGCCGATCGCCTGGTTTCTGCCGGTCTACCTCGGCTCAGGCCAGTTCGGTTCGAGCATCACGCGCGCCACCCATCCTCGCGCCAACAGCCTGGCCTACGCCTCCGACCCGTTCTGGGCCGAGTTCGCCAAGGCGGCGCTGCCGACGGTCATGCTGCGGATCAAGCTGATGGGCGCGCTGCTCCTGGCGGCGGTGGCGGCCGCGCGATGGCGCGCACGACGACGGGGAACCGCTGCCGCACATAGCGCCGGCACACGTGCGCTGACCGTCGCCGTGGCGATCGGAATCGGCGGGCTGGCGTGGTTTGTGCTGATCGCGGTCATGACCCAGATCGGGTTCTCGGGCAACAACCGCTACCTGGTGCTCGGCGCCGCGCTCGTCGACGTGTGCGGGGCCGTCGGCTTCGGCTGCCTGGCGGTCGGGATCGCCGCCGTCTGGGCGCGCGCCAGGCGCGGCGGCGCCACCGAGCTGCGGCGCGGCGCGCTCGCCGGGACCGCGGTGGCCGCCCTGGCGTTCGCGCTGCTGCCGGCATGGATCCAGGGCAGTGACTTCGTCGCGCTGCCCAAGCTCCACCGCGCTCTGCTCTACCAGGCGCGGCTGCGCACCGACCTGGGACGCGCGATCGCGCTGGCGGGCGGCCGCGACCACCTGCTGGCCTGCGGGACCGTCATGGTCGAGGGTTTCCAGGTGCCGATGGTCGCCTACTCTCTCGATGTGCCGACCACGCGCGTCTTCGCTCCGCCTGCCCTGCCGACCGATCCCGGACCGGGGCCCGACACCATCCTGCAGACCCGCGCCACGCAGTCCTCAGGTCTGCTGCCGCGGGTGCAAGACTGGAATGCCGCGGACTACACCTATCGCGGCAGCGCCGGCCCATGGAATACGTTCACGCGGCGCTGTGGTCGCAGCGGAACATGACCTGTCAGGAGAGAGACTGATGGCCACCGGGATCGCGCCACCCGCGATCGCACCCACGCCGCGGGATCGGTCGCGCGAAGAGCGGCTGGTCGACCGGCTGGACAGCGCGCGGGCGCGAGCCGCCGCGGTGCCGACGTGGCTGTGGTGCGGCGGCGGTCTGATCCTGCTGATGGCGCTGTCGGCCTATCTGCGGTCGCGCTACGCCGGCAACCAGTTCTGGATGGACGAGGGGATCACGACCGGGATCGCGACTCACCCGCTGTTCTCGATCCCGCACCTCGTGCGCTTCGACGGCAACCCCCCGCTCTACTACATGCTGCTCCACATCTGGATGACGTGGTTCGGCGATTCCACGGCCGCCACCCACTGGCTCTCGGTGGTGTTCGGAGTGCTGACGATCCCGATCGGCGGCTGGGGCGCGTGGAGGCTGTTCGGCCGCCGCGCCGGGGTGATGGCGGCGTTGCTGTTCGCGTTCAACGCGTGGCTGACCTCCTATGCGCAGGAGACGCGGATGTACGAGCTGGTCGCGCTGGAGGGCGTGGTCGCGACGACCGCGTTCGTGCTCGGGTTCATCCACGGGCGCCGCCGTTGGCTGCCGCTGTTCGGCGTGACCTTGCTGGCGATGCTCTACAGCCACTCCTGGGGGGCGTTCTTCTTCGTCGGCTCGGCGATCTCGCTGCTGCCCGCGCTGCTCGCCTCCGAGGATCGGTGGCGCTTGTTCCGTGTCGCGTTCGTCACCTACCTGATCCCCGGGCTGTTCTACCTGCCGTGGCTGCCGACGCTCCTGTTCCAGGCCAAGCACACCGCGGCGCCGTGGGACGTGCCGCCGCGGTTCGGCGCCCCGATCCAGATCTCGCGCTACGTGCTTGGCGGCGACCGGATCACGGTCGTGCTCGTGCTCTCGGCGGTCGTCGGGCTCGGCACGCTGTTCACCCGGCGCCATCGGCGCACGGTCGAGCAGACGACACTGTGGACGTTGATCATCCTGCCGATCGCGGTCCTCGGGATCGCGTGGATCGGCTCGCAGATCACCCCCGCCTGGGCGCCCCGTTACTTCGCGCCCGTCCTCGCCTCGCTGCTGTTCCTGATCGCCTGGGGCTGCGCGCGCGCCCGGGTGCTCGGGGTGATCGCGATGCTGCTCGCCCTGTGGTACATGCACGCCCCTTCGGCGTTCGCCCCCCAGGTCAAGAGCGACGTACAGCAGATCGCCGCGCAGATGAATCCCAAGCTGCACCGGGGCGACATCGTCGTCGTCGGCCAGCCAGAGTCGACCCCGTTGAACTGGTACTACCTCGACGGCGGCCTGCGCTTCACGAACACCGCCAACCACGGCAAGCTGCTCGCCGACCCGCGGTACATGGACTGGGTCGACGCGCTGCACCAGATCAACACCACCAATCCGCTCGCGTCGGTCAACCGCCTCGTCGGCGAGATGCGGTCCGGTCAGCAGCTGCTGTTCGTGCGGCCGCTCACCGAAGGCGCGCAGAACTGGAAGGCGCCGTGGACCTCAGCCATCCGGCTGCGCTCCGCGCAATGGGGAGCGGCGCTGCAGAACGACGTGGACAACGGCACGCTGACGATCCAGGCGACGGCGCCTGACACCTATCAGGAGGCGTGCTGCGTGGCCGACAGCGCCGTCCTCTATCGCAAGGGCTAGGCCGCGATGTCGACCGCGACTCCGCCCCGCCAGCGTTCGCTCACCGACGGCCTCGGGCTGCCGCCGCTGCGGGACGTCCAGCCGCCGCGTATCGTGCGACAGGCACCGCGGGCGGTCGTAGCGGGCGGCGTGCTCGCGCTGCTGCTGGCGATCTCCTGGTACATCCGCACCAAGGAGTTCAACGGGACGATCTGGTTTCAGGAGGCGAATGCGATCGGGGTCGCGACCCGCTCGTTCGGCGGCGTGCTGCACGCGTCATACGTCGGCGGCTCGGCCCCGCTGTACTACGTCCTGCTGCACCTGTGGGTCGGCGCCGTCGGAGACGGGATCACGGGCGCGCGCTGGCTGTCGCTGATCTTTTCGTTCGCGTGCATTCCGGTCGCCGGCTGGGCCGGGTGGTCGCTGAACGGCGAGCGTGGCGCGTTCTACGCGTCGGTGTTCTTCGCGTTCAGCTCGATGCTCACCCAGTACTCCGCGCAGGCACAGCCCTACACGCTGCTGATCCTGCTGGGGCTGGTCGCCAGCACCGCGTTCCTGCACGGGTTCGTCTACCGCCGGCGGCGCTACCTGTGGCTGTTCGTGGCCGCGATGGAGGCCGCGCTCTACACCCAGGGCAGCGCGGGGCTCTACCTGTTCGGCGTGGTCTGCGCGTTCGCGGTCGTCGTCTTGTGCGCGCCGGCCGACCAGCGCCGTGCGCTTCTCCGGGACGGCCTGATCTGCGGCGCAGCCCTGTTGGTCCTGTTCATCCCGTGGCTGCCGGCGACGATCAACCAGATCGCGCACGCGACCTACCCGTGGCACTACACGACGCTGATGACCACGCACTACCTGCCGAGCGATCTCGTCGGCGGCGAGCGCGTCGACGCCGACCTGCTCGTGATCGGGACGCTCGCCGTCGGGCCCTTCCTGCTCTCGCGCAGCCGACGGCGGGACCCCGATGGCGTCGCCCTGTACGCGCTCGTGGTGATTACCTTCGCCGCGCTGGCGTGTGGCGTGTTTGCCAATGCGGCGGCACCCACCGTGGTCGCGCGCTACTACGCCACGGTCGCCCCGGCGCTGCTCCTGTTCGGCGCGCTGGCGGCGTCGCGCACCAAGATCATCGGCTTCGCCGCGACCGTCCTGATGCTCATCATGGTTGTCGACCCCGCGGCATTCGCCACCACCCATCCGAGCAACATGAACGAGGTGGCCGCGCAGCTGGGCGGCCGCTTGCACCACGACGACCTCGTCGTCTCCGCCCAGCCCGAGCAGGCGCCGCTCGCCTGGTACTACCTGCCGTCCGGCGTTCGCTGGGCGACCACCCTGGGACCGGTGAGCGACCCGCGGTACATGAACTGGGATGACGCCCGGATGCGGCTGGAGGCCGCGGCGCCGGCGCCGACGCTGGGGCGGCTCGTTGCTAGCCTCAGGCCCGGCCAGCAGCTGCTCTTCATCCGTCCGCTCACCGAGGGTGCGCAGAACTGGAAGGCGCCATGGGCGTCACTTGTCCGGCTCCGCGCGGCGCAGTGGGGACAACTGCTCAGCGATGACGTCGCCGGCGGAACGCTCACCCAGGTCGCCTCGGCGCCAGAGAACTATCCCGGCGACTGTTGCATAGCCTCCAGCGCCGTCCTTTACCGGAAGTCATAGCCACCATCTTCCCGGCCCCGCACACCCCGCCCGCCCCACCTCCCGGTCCACGACCACCCGATAAGCGAGATGCCTGACACCACCACACCGCCCCAGGCGCCCAACCCCCCGATCACCCCGGAGCATCCCGTCGCGGTGCTCGGCGGCGGCCCGGCCGGCCTGACCGCCGCCTACCAGCTCGCCAAGCAGGGCCACCCGGTGATCGTGCTGGAGTCCTCCGAGCATCTGGGCGGGATCGCGCGCACCCAGGTGCGCGACGGCTACCGCTTCGACCTCGGCGGCCATCGGTTCTTCACCAAGGTCAAGGAGGTCGACGACCTCTGGCACGAGATCATGAAGGAGGAGTTCCTCAAGCGCCCGCGCAAGAGCCGGATCTACTGGAACGACAAGTTCCTGGAGTACCCCCTGCAGGGCATGGACGTCATCCAGAAGCTCGGACCGGTCGAGCTCACCCGTTGCCTGGGGTCCTACGCGTGGGCGGCGGTGAAGCCCAAGGGCCGTGAGGACACGTTTGAGGAGTGGGTCTCCAACCGCTTCGGCAAGCGGCTCTACCAGCACTTCTTCAAGACCTACACCGAGAAGCTGTGGGGCGTCTCGGCAACCGAGATCCGGGCCGAGTGGGCCGCGCAGCGGATCAAGGGATTGTCGTTCTTCTCGGCCGCCAAGGCCGCGTTCTTCGGCAATGAGGGCAACAAGATCAAGTCGCTGATCTCCGAGTTCAACTACCCGCGCTTCGGTCCCGGGCAGATGTGGGAGCAGATGGCCGACGACATCAAGGCCAACGGCGGCGAGATCCGCCTCAACGCTCCGGTCACCAAGATCGTCACCGACGGCAGCAAGGTGACCGAGGTGATCGCCGGCGGCGAGACGCTGCACCCCTCCTACGTGATCTCGTCGCTGCCGCTGCGCACGACCGTCGGGATCGCGTCGCCCGAGGCGCCCGGCGAGGTCCGCGATGCCGCTCGCGGCCTGCGCTACCGCGAATTCCTCACCGTGCTGCTGGTGATCGACGTCGACGATCCGTTCGACGACAACTGGATCTACATCCACCAGCCCGGAGTGCGCGTGCTGCGCATCCAGAACTTCAAGTCCTGGTCGCCGTGGATGATCCCCAAGGGCGAGACCGCCTCCTCGATCGGCATGGAGTACTTCTGCTTCGAGGGCGACGAGCTCTGGAACATGAAGGACGAGGACCTGGTGGCGATGGCCGGCCAGGAGATAGAGAAGCTGCATCTCGCACCGGCGAACAAGGTCCGCTTCGGCTTCGTCGAGCGCGTCCACAAGGCGTACCCGATCTACGACGAGCAGTACGCCGACCGCGTGGCGACGATCCGTGGCTGGCTGCAGACGCTCTCCAACATCCAGCAGGTCGGCCGCAACGGCCTGCACCGCTACAACAACTCCGATCACTCGATGCTCACCTCGATGCGAGCCGTCGACAACATCCTGCTCGGAACCAACCACGACATCTGGTCGGTGAACGTCGAGAGCGTGTACCACGAAGAGGTGCACGACAACGAGAACCCCTACAAGACCGACCAGAACACCCCCGCGATGTCCGGGCCTCTCGCCTCCGACCGCTGATCGGGCGAGAGGGGACCGGGGGAGCGGGAGGGTGGCCGGCGACAGCATGCATGGGCCTGTGGTGACGACGCGACGCTGGGCGCGCCGCGCCGGCGAGGTGCTGGCGGTGCTCCTGCTCGCCGCCGGCCCTGGGGCCGAGCTGCCGGCGGTCGCACACGCGGCCAAGACGCATCACAAGGCGACGGGCGGCAAGCACTCCGCCTCGAGCACGTCCGCCACCTCGTCGACCACGAGCACGACCACGAACGCGCTCGGTGGCGCGCTGACCAACCCCGGCGCCACGACCCCGGCCGCCACTCAGACGGCGACCGTCGCCCCCTCGACCCAGACCTCGACGACCGGCTCGGGGATCTCCTCGGGTAGTGCGATCGGCATCGCCCTCGCCGCGGCGCTGATCATCGTCGGCATCGCGTTCGCGATCATGCGCGACGCCCGCCGGCGCACGCGCAATCGTCACCTGCCAGGCGCACCGGGAGAGCGGGTGCCGGGGTCCAAGCGACCGCCCAAGCAGCGCAAGCTCAGTCCCGCCGAGCGCCGGCGGCGCAAGCGCGGCCGGGCGCCCCGGCGGCGCTGACCCCCCTCAGCCGGCGGCCTCGAGCACGCCGGCGATCCGCTCGGCGGCGAGGGCGAGCCGGTCGGCGTCCTGGGAGAAGTTGATCCGGAAGCTCATCGGCCAGCCGGTCCCGAACTGGTAGCCGGGATTGATCAGCACCCCGGCGCGCTTGAGGTCGATGGCGAGCGCGTCGGCCGTCGCGCCGGCGTGGGCCAGGCCCCACGCGGTGCCCGAGGCGTCGGGGAAGACGTAGGAGCTGCCCAGCGGCGAGGCCACGCGCAGCCCTGGAATGTCGCGCAGGAAGCCGACCAGCCGGTCGCGGATCAGCTCGTGCTCGCGCACCCGGGTGGCGATCCATTCGCCGTCGCCGTCGAGCCAGTGGCGCAGCACCTGCTGGGCATGCGAGGTCGTCCGCAGCGACGCCATCGCCAGCACGCGCTCCATCGCATCGATCGCGGCTGCCGGGCCGACCGCGACTCCGACCCGGAAGCCGGACATCGACTCCGTCTTGGAGGGCCCGACGAGGGTCACCGTCCGCTCGGACATCCCCGGCAGCGCCCCCAGGTGGGTGAACTCCGCCCCCGCGAAGGTCTGACGGCAGTACAGCTGGTCGGCGACCGCAAACCGGTCGCCGGAGACGACCCACTCCGCCAGCGCCTCGGCCGTCGCGGCGTCATAGACGCCGCCGGTCGGGTTGTTGGGATGGGACAGCAGCAGCAGCCGCGCTTCGCCGGCCGCGGTGAGCTGAGCGGGATCGATCTGCAGGCGTCCGTCGCTGGAGAGCTCGAGCGCGAGTCGCTGCGCTTCGGCGCCGAGGTAGGCGACGATCCGCTCGCTCATGAAGTAGTCGGGGTTTGGGAGGGCGACCCGATCGCCGGCCGCGAGCAGCGCGGAGAGCGCGATGAACAGCCCGCCCTGGGTCCCCGGGGTGATGATCAGCTCACGCCTCGGGATCGACCGGGCGCCCGAGCAGCTCGGCGAGCCGCGGCGCCAACCGAGCCCGCAACGAGGCGCTGCCCCGGTAGGCCGTGTAGGCCTCATCGTTGGCGTCGACGGCGGCCCGCAGGTCGGCCGCCGCGGACGGGGGCGGCGGGAACGCGCGCGTGTCGCCGTGGGTGAGGTCGATCAGATCGGCGGGACCGGCGGCCCGACCGAGGGCACGGTCGAGCTCGAGCACCGATCCGCCGTACCCGGCGGCGTAGTGGGGCAGCGCGGCCGCGGCAAGCGCAGGGGGCTCCCGGCGCGCGGTCGCGGTCATCTCCCCTCCGCCGGGCCCGCGGCGATCAGCGCCTGGGTCTGAGCGAGGTCGAGCAGCCCCGGCCGCAGCTCGGTGAGCAGCCAATCGGCGCCTGCCTGCGCCCACGGCTCGGGATCGGTCCCGGGAGGAGCGTCGACGACGAACTGGAACGGCCGCTCGCTGGTGCGCTCCTGCGCCACCCAGCCCCGCACGGTGGCAAGATCGGCGGGCTGCTCGAAGCGGATCGTGAACAGCCCGTCATAGCGAGCGGCGCGGCGGATCGGCACGCGGTTGGGCCACCGGGCGGCGAGCCAGATCGGGATCCCATCGGGGCGATCCGCGACCGGATGAAAGCTCGCCCCCGACGCCCGGTAGTGCTCTCCGTCGTGATGGACGGTCTCACCGGAGAGCAGACCGGTGAGCACCTCAAGACCCTCGGTGAGCATCGCGCCCCGGCGGCGGGGATCGACCTCCTCGCCGAAGCACGACAGCTCGCCGATCCCGCCGTCGTCGCCGAGCCCGATGCCGAGAATCAGCCGTCCCTCCGAGAGGTGGTCCAGCGTCACCGCCTGCCGCGCCACGACCTGCGGGCGGCGGCGGGGCAGCGGGGTGACCATCGGACCGATCGAGATGCGGGAGGTGCGCATCGCGATCGCGGCCAGGCAGGTCCACGGATCGGCGATGTCGGTCACGTCGCTGAACAGCAGGTGGTCCCACACGAAGAACCCGTCCCAGCCGGCCTCCTCGGCCGTCGCGGCCAGGCCGGCAAGCGCTCGCGGCGACGCGAGCGTCTCAAACGGCGCGATGGTGAGGCCTCGACGCATCGGGCTCACTGCTCGTCGACTCCGGGGGTCGCGTCCAGATAGTGCTCGCGGATCGCCTTGACGATCGTCGCGCGGCGGCGGGTGGCGATCGCATCGACGTACTTGCGGTGGCGCTCCCAGGACTCGCGCAGGTCGATCCCCTGGCGCTCGATCGAGGAGCGCATGAGCGACCCCATCTGGCTGTCCAGCCCGTGCCAGAGCTCGACCACCCGGCGGCCTCCGCCCCGCTCGACGATCACGCCGTGCAGCCGCGTGTCGATGGATACGACCGCCTCCAGATCGCCCTCGTCCGCCGCCGCCGACATCGCGGCGAGCACGTCCTCGAGCTCCGCCAGCAGCTCGTCGTCGACGCGCAGCTCCGAGGCCGCTCCCGCCTCCAGCACGTAGCGGGCGAAGCAGATGTCGTGGATGTCCTCGGGGTCCATGCGCGCGACGAAGCAGCCGCGGCGGGGCGAGATCTCGACCAGGCCGTCGTTCTTGAGCTCGCGCAGCGCCGAGCGCAACGTGGTGCGGCTCACGCCGAACTCCTCGGCGAGCTTGGCCTCGAGCAGCCTGGTTCCCTCGGGCAGCTCGTTGTTGATGATCTGCCGGCGCAGCGTCAGCCGCACCGCATCGGGCAACGAGAGGTGTCGGATCGGGGCCGGCTGCCCGGTGCCGTTGGGGGTGACGAGGTCAGAGCTGTCCACGGGCCACCTCCAGCAGCCGGTCCTCGGTGAGCGGTGAGTGGCGCTCGCCCTGCTCGTCGACCTCGAAGCGGTCGACAGACCCGGTCAGGAGCACCGTGATCCCGGGGCCGTGGCCGGGGAGTGGACTGCCGCCATGCACGACGAGGCCGACGGTCAGCCACCCGCGCCGGTACCCGGCGTTGAAGCGCGCGTCGAGATCGGTGATGGCGACCAGATCGCCCAGCGCAAGCGCCGGCCCGGAGGCCGGGTCAGGCGGCCGGGGCAGCGAGAGCTCCATGCTCCACGTCGGGGTCGGGCGACCGATCCCGTTGCCGACGAACCGGCTCGGCCAGGTTCCGCGCACGCCGAGTCGCAGGCGATCTCCCCCCGTGATGATCCCGAGTGCGCCGAGCAGGCCCGGCGCCGCGTTGAGCGCGGTGACCCCGGCGGCGGGCTGAGGCGCGCCCTGGCCGCAGGCGCGGACGGCCACCATGTCCCCGGGGCGCATCCGCGCGAGGTCGCCGGGTGCGAGCACGACGATCACGCGCTCCCCCTCCCCGCGGTGGCCGAGGACGGCTCCCTGGGCGCCCGCGGCGCCACCGGTCCGCACCTCGACCGGGTTGCCGACGCAGGCCTGGGCGGTGAGGGCGTGCGCCGCGGCGAGGTCGGGGTGCACGAGGCAAGCGCCGGGCGCGGCATGGTCGGACTCAAGCGCCTCGGCGGGGTCTCCGAGGCGCAGCCCGAGCACCACGCCGCCGTCGCCGACGGGCAGGTACGGGGTTCCATCGCGGCTCACGCGGTAGGGCTCGGTGCCGACCTCGCCCTGGTCGACAGCGCCGACCAGGTTGACCGAGACGAGCGCGCTCATGCGAGGGTCTCCGTCAGCGTGGCGTGCAGCGGGGCGAGATTGGCGTCGCCGTCGATCACCGGGCGGAAGGCATCCCGGGGCCCGCTCATGATCGTCGACGGACCCGGGCCGTGACCGAACAGCTGGCAGCTCCCGGTGGAGATGACCCCGATCGTCATCCACCCCGGGCGATACCCGCGTCCGTAGCGGTGATCCTGGTCCTCGAGCGCGACCAGGTCCCCGATGCGCAGCGATTCCAGGCCCAGCGAGAGGTCGTCCCCGAGCCCCGCGTAGGCCCCCATGAGGTCGGTGTTCGCGTATTCCGACACCATACCCGCGCCCGCCCCGATCGCCTCGGGCGGGATGAGCGCGGACACATGGACCTCCAGAGCGCCATCCGTGGCCGTGCCACCCGCGATCAGGTCCAGCAGCCGTGGGGAGCAATTCTTCACGCGGATCTCCGGATGGTCGCTGAGCACGAGGCCCTGGCCGTGCGCGTGGACCGTCACCTGATCGCCGGTGGTGACCCCGCGCAGTTGATCCTCGGGCATGTCGACGAGCACGTAGGCGTGCTGGCCGATCACGAACCCCTCGGCGCCCGCCGCCGGACCCGAGGCGACGATGACCCGGTTGCCGATGCAGCTGAGGTACTGCAGCGCGTAGTTGGCCGCCGAATCGGCGTGGCGCACCGACAGACCCGGCTCGACGTGATCGCCGGCATGACCGGTCGCGGGGTCCCCGCAGTGGACGCCGAGCGTGACGCCGCCCATCCCCGGCAGCACGAACGGGGTCCCGTCCGGGTCGACCCGGAATGCGTGGCGGTCGCCGAGCGCCGGCCACACCTCCCCGGCGAGGATCTGGGTGATCAGCCGTGCGGCGTTGCTCTCCACGTTCATTGCGCCCCCTCCGTGGCCGGCCGTGCTCCGAAGCGAAACCCGCGGACGCGGATCGCCGGCGCCGACACGCACCCGTTCCACACGTTCGGTACCCCCTGGCTGATCAGCCGATCCCCGATCCCGTCGGTCCGCGCCAGCGCGCCCAGCACGCTCTCGGTGAACCGCCCGCCGGCCACCGGCGTCGACAGCGCGCCATCCTCGATCAGAAAGCTGGCGTCCCGGGTCGTGCCCAGGACCGTCCCGGTCTCGGCGTCGACGAGGCGGTTGTACCAGAGCCGCTGCACGTAGACGCCGCGCTGCACCCCGGCGATGAGCGCGTCCTCACCCTCGCTGCCGGCGCTCATCACCAGGTTGGCCGCCTCGGGCTCGGGCGACTGCTCACGCGCGATGTGAGCGTGACCGGTCGAGAGCCCGCCGGTCGCACCCGCGGTCGCGCGATCGCTCACGGCCTTGCCGGCCCGGCCGTGGTCGAGCATGGCGACGCGCTGCTTGGCGGTGCCCTCGAGGTCGAACGGGAACGGCAGGCCGACGTCGCACAGCGCGTCGTCGGCGACGGTCACCGCGCTGTCGACCAGGATCGCGCCGGGCGAGGTCACGACCGGGCCGATCCCGGCCTGGACCGCCGGGGCGGTGAACCCGAACGACGGCACGAAGCCGACGAGCTCTCCGGCGGCGAGACCCCCGAACACGACGTCGGTGGGCCCGTCGGGGAGCGGGACCGGCTCCCCCGCGCCCCGCAGCCGGGCGAGTGAATCCCCGGCCCGGGCCTCGATGGACAGCCGGTCGGCGTGGCGCGAGAGATCGGCGAGGTAGGAGGAGAGCGGGCCGACCCGCTGGGTGAGCGAGAACCCGGCCTCGCTGGCGACGGCGTGCTGGCGCGCGCCTGCGCTGGTGGCGACCGCGAGCTCGGTGGCCGCAGTGGTGAGGGTGCCGTTGCAGTCGCCGCCGGCGGTGGCCGCCGCCGTCATGAGGCGCGCCGCCAGACGCGAGCGCTCCGCCCCGTCCCAGGCGACCGTCTCATCGCTCCACAAGGTCAGGGTGTCGTCGAGCTCCTGGGGGCCGGCGGGCGCCGGGGGCGTGGCGCCGGCGGAGATCCCGTCGCGTCCGCGGGCCAGCGCGGTCGCCCGGTCGACAGCGTCGGGCAGTTGCCGCAGGTCGCTCACCGCGACGCGCGCCGCGCCGGTGCCGACGACCGCGCGGACCATCACCTGCAGTTCGACGATCGTCTGCGGCTGGTGGATGCGATCCCCGGCGAAGCGGGTGTGGTTGCCCACCCGGCTGGCCAGGAAGAGGTCGAGCTGGTCGGCGCGGGAGCGGGCGACGGCGTCGTCGAGGGCCTCGAGCGCGCGATCGGCCCCGATCCACGGAGCAAGCGTCTGCGCGGTGCTCATGCCACACCGATCCGCACGTCGCGCACGAGCGTGGGCGCCGCGCCGTGAGAGAGGAATCCCCACTCCTTTGGCTCGCCCTTGCCGCACGGCATCCCGAAGATCCGGAACTCCTCCGGCCCGGCGACCGCCTCGACCGAGCCCCAGAACTGCGGCGTGAGGCCGCCGTAGGAGAAGTCACGGACCAGCCGGGTGCGCCGCCCGCCGCGCACCTCCCACGCGACCTCGGTCCCGAACTGGAACGACATGCGGCGGGAGTCGATCGACCAGCTGCGGTTGTCGTCGATGTAGTACCCGTCGCCCATCCGCTCCAGCAGCTCGTCGGTGGAGCCCTCGCCCGGCTCGAGGAAGACGTGGGTGGCAAAGCACAACGGCAGGAACCCCCAGCCGTCCGAGCGCGCCGCTCCAGTCGAGCGCTCCCCGAGCCGCGCGGCGCTGTCCCGGCTGGAGAGGAAGTTGGTGATCACGCCCTCGGAGATCAGGGGGGTGCGCTGGGCGGGCGTCCCCTCGTCGTCGAAGGCGAAGCTGCCCCGGGTACCGGGCACCGTTGGGTCCGCGGTCACGTTGACGGCCGGCGAGCCATACCGGAGCGTGCCGACCGCGTCGGCCCCGATGAACGAGCGCCCGGCGAAGTTCGCCTCGTCGCCAAGGATGCGGTCGAGCTCCAGTGGATGACCGGTCGACTCGTGGACCTGCAGCGCCATCTGGGCGGGGCCGATGACCAGCGAGCCGGTGCCGGAGGAGATCGTCGGTGCGGTGAGCAGCGCGACCGCCTCGGCACCGACCCGGGCCGCCTGCGCGGGAAGGTCGAGGCCGAGCACGTACTCCCAGCCCGACGCGCCGGTGTTCCCGTGAAACGAGTTCGGGAAGCTGCGCCGCTGCACCGTGCCGTGCCCGGCCGCGTTGCACAGCACCATCCCGCCGGTCTCGACGAAGTGCTGCTCATTGCGCGAGCCCTCGCTGTTGGCGAAGAAGCGATGCTGGCGCTTGGCATTGATCCCGGCCTGGGCGTGGACCACCCCGGGCTCGGCGAGCGCCGCGCGCAACGTCGCCTCGACGACGCGCTCGCGCTCAGAGGGCGCAACCGCGAACGGGTCGATCTGGGCGCGTGTCTGGTAGGACCCGCTCGCCGGCGGGCACTCGGGCAGGTCGACGCGGCCGCGGGGGTGGGTGGGGATGGTGTCCGCCGCGGCACGGGCACCGGCGACGGCCAGGCGTGCCGCCCGGCGTCCGTCGTCGTCGCCGGCGAGCGGGATCGAGGCAAAGCCCCAGGCGCCGTCGAGCAGGACGCGCACGCCGATGCCCGCGTTGCCTTCCACCCGCTCGTCGACCGGACGACCGGAGACCGCGTAGAGCCGCAGCTCTTCGGTCTCCGACAGCCGTGCGTCGGCGAACCCGGCGCCGTGCGTGCGCGCCTCGTCGAGCGCGGCCTCGAGCGTGCTCGAGACGGATGGCAGCCCGCACGACAGGTCGCCCCAGCGGTGCGCCGGGCCGAGGGGGGTGGCGGCGTCAGACACCCGCGACCTCGGCGACCTCGGAGAGGGCGACCCAGCGCCGCTCGCGCGCCGCGCGCTCGAAGGCGTTGATCGTGCGCTGGACGAGTGCCCCCTGCGCGAAGTCACCCTGGTTGCTCGCGCTGCCGGAGAGGATCTCGTCGGCGAAGTCCCGGACGAGGTTGGAGTAGAACAGCAGCGGCCACTCCTCCCGGCTGGTGCCGCCGGCCGGGAAGTAGCTCTCGGGGATCGCGCGTTCGACGAACTCGACCGAGTCCTTGGTGGCGGTGCGGATCGTCTGGCAGATCCCGAACTCCTCGACGAGGCGGACGATGATGGCGCCCTCCGAGCCGTAGATCCGCGCCTCGATCCCGGGGTAGTTCCCGACGGTCACATACGAGGACTGGATCGAGGCCATCACCGGCGACTCGAACTCGCAGATCCACATGTCGCCGTCGTCGATGTTCATGCGCTCCATCCGGCCGGTGGCGCGCACGACGCGCTCGGGCACGAAGTTGCGCATCGTGCCGACGACGTTGGTGAGCGGGCTGCCCACCCACCAGTGCATGATGTCGATGATCGGCGCGCCGTAGCCCTCGATCGAGGAGATGGCGATGTCGCCGTCCTCGCTGGGCTCCTCGGCCTGCCGCAGCGGTGTGGAGGGGTCGATCCACTGGCTGTTCTGCTCAAAGCCGTTGAACACGTACGGCTCGCCGACGAAGCCGTCGTCGATCAGGTCCTTGGCGTACTGGACGGCGGGCGAGTAGCGGAAGGTGAACCCGAGCTTGGTCTTCAGGCCGTTGGCGGCAGCGAGGTCGGCGGCACGCCGCGTCTCACGCGCGTCGTGATGGACGGGCTTCTCGCAGAGGACGTGCTTGCCCGCCTCCAACGCCGCCATCGACAGCTCGAAGTGCGCATCGTTGCCGGTGGCGACATCGAGCACGTCGATCGACGGGTCCTCCAGCACCTCGCGGACGTCGTCGGTGGCCAGCGGGATGGAGAACCGCTCGGCCATCTCCTGCGCCAGTCCGCGGTCGATGTCCACGAGCGCAGCGACCTTGACGCGCGGGTCGCGCAGCCACCCGGGGATATGGGCGCGCTCTGACCAGCGGCCCGCCCCGGCGACTGCGACGGTGAGCTCGGTGAGTGTCATGGGTGGGTTTCCTCTCTCATTGGGAAGGGACGGCATCAGTGCCGGCTCAAACGGACACGGGGGTCGACGAGGGTGTAGGTGACGTCGACCACGAAGTTCATGAGGACGACGAACACCGCCGCCACGAGCACCGTGCCGGTGATCATCGGGATGTCGAGCGTCGAGATCGCGTTGTAGGCGAGCTGACCGACCCCGGGCAGGCCGAACACCGACTCGATGATCAGCACCCCGCCGAGGAAGTAGCCGAGGTCCATCCCGAGCATCGTGATCACGGGGGTCAGCACGTGCCGGAGCGCGTGGCGCAGGATGATCGTGCGTTCGGGCATGCCCTTCAGGCGCGCGAACTCGATGAACGGCGAGTTCAGGACGCTGAGCATCGTCGTGCGCACCATCCGCGCATAGAACGCCGCGCCGCCCACGCCGAGGGTGAAGCTCGGCAGCACGAGGTACCAGACGAGCGGATGGCCGGTCCCGCTCAGCGGGAACAGCGACAGCTTGTAGGACAGGTAGTAGAGGAGCATCAGGCCCAGCCAGAACGGCGGTGCGGAGAGACCGACGAGCGCCACCAGGTTCAGCCCGCGGTCCAGCAGTCCGCGCGGCCGGTAGGCGGCGACGATCCCCGCCGGGACGCCGAGCACGATCTCCCACAGCACGCCGCCGATGGCGAGCTGGAGCGTGATCGGCAGCGCCGAGGAGATCTCGCTGCTCACCGAGCGGCCCTGGAGCGCGAACGAGACGCCGAGGTTGCCGTGCAGCAGGCGCGAGATGTAGCTGAAGTACTGCGAGGTGACCGAGCGGTCGAGCCCGAGCTGGCGGGCGACGTTGTTGACCGCCTGGGGGCTCGCGTTGGGCCCCGCGACGAGCCGCGCCGGGTTGCCCGGGACGATGTTCGAGAACAGGAACGCGAGCGTCACCACGCCGAGCACGACGAGCACCATCTGGGCGACGCGGCGGACCAACCACCAGCTCATGAGCCACGCTCCCCCGTCGCGCGCTGCACCGGGTCCAGCAGGTCGGTGAGCCAGTCCCCCGCCAGGTTGAACGCGAGCACGGTGAGGATCAGGCAGACGCCGGGCACGATCAGCAGCCACGGCGCGCTCTGGAAGTACTGCTGACCCTGGGAGATCATCTGGCCCCACGACGCCTGGGGCAGCGGCACGCCGATCCCGAGGTAGGAGAGCGAGGCCTCGATCATGATCGAGGACGCGATCCCGAGCGTGCCGTAGACGATGATCGCGGGCGCGAGGTGGGGCAGGATGTGGCGCCGCAGGATCGTGATGTCGGGGGTGCCGAGTGTTTTGGCGGCGGTGACGAACTCGCGCTCCTTGAGCGAGAGCACCAGCCCGCGCACGATGCGCGCCAGATAGGTCCAGTAGCCGAACGCGATCACCAGCACGACGTTCTGGGTGCTCGGCCCGGTGACCGCGATCAGCGCGATGCAGAACAGCAGCAGCGGGAAGGACAGCACGATGTCGGTGAACCGCATCAGGATCGAGTCGGCGATCCCGCCCATGTAGCCGGCGACCGTGCCGACGGCGACGCCGATCAGCGAGGCGAGGCCGGTGGCGACGACGCCGACGAGCAGCGAGACGCGGGCGCCGAAGATCAGCCGCGACAGGATGTCCCGGCCATTGGGATCGGTGCCGAGCAGGAAGCCGCGGTGGCCGGGCGAGATCGGGGCGCCCTGTGAGGTGAGCCCGTCGGAGTAGGCATGGAGCGGGTCGTGGGGCGCCAGCAGCGGGGCGAACACCGCGACGATGGCGAGCAGCAGCACGATCAGCACCGACACGAACGCCACCGGGTTCGCCTTCAGGCTCTGCCAGGCGAGACGCAGGAAGTGCGGGTCGGAGACGGCGACCGGCTCGGCGGAGACCGGCTCGATCACCGGCGTGGCCATGATCGGTCCGCTCATCTCGACGCTCCCTGGATGGCCTTGTCGCCGGCGGGGTGCGCTGGATGATCCTGGTGATCTGGCGCGAGGTGGCAGGCGGCCAGCTGCCCGGTCAGTTTGCGGCTCAGGGCGGGGCGGACCGTCCGGCATTGGTCCACGGCGACTGGGCAGCGTGGGTGAAACGGGCAGCCCGGCGGCGGGGCGGCCGGGTCCGGCGGCTCGCCGGCCAGCGCCGGGCGCGGGCCATGGCGACCGGTCGTGACCTCGGGAATCGCCGCGATCAGCGCCTTGGTGTAAGGGTGCTGCGGGTTGTCGAAGACCTCGGCCGAGGTGCCGTATTCGACGATCCGCCCCAGGTACATGATCGCGACGCGGTCGGCGAGGAACCGCAGCGTCGACAGATCGTGGGAGATGAACAGGTAGCTGATCTGCGAGTCCGCCTGGATGTCCTTGAGCAGGTTGAGGATCTGGGCGCGGATCGAGACGTCGAGCGCGGCCACGGCCTCGTCGCAGACGATCACCTCGGGCTTGACCGCCAGCGCACGGGCGATCGACACCCGCTGGCGCTGGCCGCCGGAGAGCTGCGCCGGGAAGCGGGTGAGCAGCGAGGCGGGCAGGTTCACGCGCTCCAGCAGCTCGGTGGCCTGGGCGCGGTGCTCGGCGCGCGCGACGCCACGCACCGACAGCCCTTCGCCGATCGCCTTCAGCACATTCATCCGCGGGTCGAGCGAGTCGTAGGGGTCCTGGTAGACCATCTGCATGCGCCGCCGGTAGGCCCTCAATGCGGAGCCCTTGAGCGCCACGGCATCGGCGCCGCCGACCCGCATCGCGCCGGAGGTCGGCCGGTGGATCTGGACGAGCGCCCGCGCGATCGTGCTCTTGCCCGAGCCCGACTCGCCGGCGACGCCGAGCGTCTCGCCGCGCGCGAGCGTGAACGAGACGCCGTCGACCGCCTTGGTGATGCGTGTCCCGCGCAGCCCGCGGCGAGAGGTGAAGTGGACCTTGAGGTCGTCGACCTCGACGGCGGGGCCGTTCTGCGTCGTCGGGGTCTCGGGGCTGCTCACGTGACCAGCTCCCGGGGCGCGGGCGCGGACTGGGCCGGCTGGCTGGACCACCACTGCGGGTCGGCGGTCGCGTGGCATGCCGAGCGGTGCGCCGGATCGTCGTGGGCGCGCAGCTCCGGCTCCGTGGTCTTGCAGACGTCACGCGCGATCGGGCAGCGCGGCGCGAACGGGCAGCCATCCACCGCCGCGCCGCCGATCGGTGGGCTGCCCGGGATCGAGGGCAGGCGCTCCGGCAGCGCACCGCGGATCGCGGGGACCGAGGCGAGCAGCGCGCGCGTGTATGGATGCTCGGGCTTGGCGATCAGCCGCTCGGTCGGGCCGGACTCGACGATCCGCCCCGCGTACATCACGATCAGCCGCTCGCAGAACCCGGCCACCACCCCCAGGTCATGGCTGATGAGCAGGACGCTCGAGCCGTGGTCGGCGGACATCTTCTCCAGCAGGCTGAGGACCTGCGCCTGGATCGTCACGTCCAGCGCCGTGGTGGGCTCGTCGGCGATGAGCAGCCGCGGATCGCAGCTGACCGCGATGGCGAGCGCGACGCGCTGGCGCATGCCGCCCGAGAGCACTGCCGGGTACTGGGTGAGCGCGCGCGCCGGGTCGGGGATCCCCACCGCGTGCAGCAGCTCCTGGGCCCGGGCGCGGGCCTCGTTTCGGCCGAGATGGCGGTGGTAGCGCAGCATCTCGGTCATCTGACGGCCGATCCGCATGAGCGGGTCGAGGCTCGACAGCGGGTCCTGGGTGATCATCGCCAGCGACGTCCCGCGCCATTCGGTCGGGCGCTTTCGGCCGGCCAGGTCCTCGCCCTCGAGCAGGACCCGTCCGGAGACGGTGCCCGGCCGGGGCACGAGCTGCATCATCGCTCGCGCGGTCATCGACTTGCCCGACCCGGACTCGCCGACCAGGCCGAGGCGCTCACCGGCCGCGATCTCGAACGAGATCTCGCGGACGACCTTCCCGTCCCCCTCGGAGGTGGGGAAGGCCACCGTGAGCCCCTCGACCGCGACGACGGGGCCGCCGGACACGGCGGTCCCCGTCATGCCTGGTCGGTCATCAGCCACCGAGCCCGCCACCGCTCGAGCTCGCGCCGCCCTTGGACAGCCAGTAGTGGTCGATCATCAGGTCCCAGATCGGGTTGGCGAAGAATCCGCCCACCTTGGATCCGCGGACCTCGGTGACCGACCCGTAGTAGAGCGGGACGATCGGGTTGTCGGCGAGCATCTTCTTGCTCGCCGCGACGTAGTCCGACGTGGCGTGCGCCGGGTTGGCCTGGCCCTTGAGGACCAGATTGTCGACCTTCTTGTTGCAGTAGAACGGATAGTTCTGACCGCCCGGGATCGCCGCGGCGCAGGAGAGCAGCGCGTTGAAGAAGTCGCTCCCGTCCGGGTAGTCCGCCACCCAGAAGGTGAGCGTCATCGGCGCCTTGCCGGGCGTGCCGGCGAGCGAGAAGAACGCGCTCTCCTGGATCGGGTCGACCTTCAGCTTGATCCCGATCGCGCCCAGCTGCTGCTGGACCTGCGGGTCGAGATTGGTCCACGGCTCCGTGTTCCAGCTGTACATCGTGGTGGAGAACCCATGGGGATATCCGGCCTTGGCGAGCAGCTGCTTGGCCTTGGCGACGTTGAGCTGGTGGGTGAGCTGCGCCGGGCTCCAGCCCACGACGCCCTTGGGGAGGAACGCGTTGGCCGGCGTGCCCTGTCCGTTGACGACCTTCAGCAGGAAGTTGCGGTTGATCGCGTAGCTGACCGCCTCACGCACGAGCGGGTTGTTGAACGGCTTGACGTGCGTGTTCATGGTGAGGAAGTACGTCGACAGGCTCACCCGGTGGATGATCTGCTTCTTCAGTGACTTGTTGTTGACGACGTTGAGGTAGTCGGAATTCGGCAGCGGATCACCCATCAGGTCGATCTGGTTCTTCTGCAGCTCGAGCAACTGCACCTGAGGAGTGACACCGAGATGCTCGGTGACACCGTCGACGTGCGGCAGTGACTTGTCCCAGTAGCCGGGGTTGCGCTTGATCACGATCGAACGGCCGGGGGAGAACGAGACGAAGCTGAACGGCCCGGAGCCCAGCGGATGCTTGGCCTGCTGGGCGCCGGTGCCGGTGGGGATCACCGAGGCCTGCGGCATCGCGAGCACGTATTTGAACGCGTTGTCAGGCTGGGTGAGCGTGATCTGCAGCGTGTGGGCGTTGACCGCCTTCAGGCCCGACACCGACCCGGTCGGGTGCTTGGAGAACGCCGAGCAGCCCTGGACCGGATCCCAGAAGCTCACCACCGGCGACTTCGTGGCGGGGTTGCAGATCCGGCTGAAGGTGTAGACGAAATCGCTGGCGGTGACCGGCTTGCCGTTGGCGAACTTCATGCCACTGCGGATCGGGATCGTGTACCGCTTGCCACCGTCACTGACCGTCGGCATCGCCGAGGCGGCCTGTGCGAACAGGTTCGTGGTGTCCGTGTTGTAGTCGTACAGCCGGTTGAACAGCATCTCCATGTTGTCCCAGCACGTCGCGTCGTAACACACCTGCGGATCGAACGTGTTGGGGTCGGACTGGAACGCCATCACCATCTGACCGCCCTTGGTCGGCGAGCCCGACGACGCCGCATTCGTGGCCGAGGCGTTGCCACCGCCGCCTCCGCCGTTGCCGGAGCCACCACCGGAGCCGCCACACGCGGCCACTGCGCACGTCACGGCGACCGAGGCCGCGACCCACCCGAGTCTTCTCATCTCTCTCTCCTCCAAACTGCTGCTTCGTCGATTGTCGACAAACGCCAAGCGGCAACTTAGTCCTTCGGTTTGGGGAAGTCAAGACGGTGGGTGGATGGGGCGTCCTGGCGGACGCGGGTGGGGGGTTGGGCCGGGGCGTCTCGGCGGAGGCGGGTGGGGGTTGGGCCGGGGCGTGGCCAGATGCGGCCGGCGCGTGGGCAGTGACGGCAGCTGGGCCGCCGTCGGGTCCCACGCGTGCGCCCGGAAGATGCGCGCGGGCAATGACGGCGGCTGGGACGCCGTCGCTGCCCACGCGTGTGCCGGAGGTCGCTGCGCACGCGGCGGCGAACCCGGGGACGCGTCAAAGCGTCAACGCGTCAATTCGTCCCACGCGTGCGCCGGGATCGGTCCGCGGGGGCAGAAGTGCGATCCCATACGTCGTTTCTGCCCACGCGTTCCTCGGTGCGCACACCCGTGGGCAGGAGTGCTGCGCGCGCCGCCTGGTCAACCCGCGCGGGGGCGCGACCCGGTTCAGTAGCCGGCGGCGCGGTCGTAGACGTTGCGGCGCGGGCGCCCGTCGAGGTAACGCCCGAGGTTGTCCAGGAACAGCTCGACGAGAACCTCGTTCTCCTCGGTCAGGGTGGACGCGGAGTGCGGCGAGATGATCACGTTGTCGAGGTCCCACAGGGGGCTGTCCGCGGGCAGTGGCTCCTCCTCGAAGACGTCGAGGCAGGCGCCGGCGAGCCGCCCCTCGGTGAGCGCGGCGATCAGTGCGGGCTCGTCGATCACCGGGCCGCGGCCGATGTTGACCACGACCGCGTGCGCCGGGAGCGCCGCTATCTCCTGCGCTCCGACCAGGTGGCGCGTCTGCTCGGTGAGCGGCGAGGCGATCACCAGCACATCGACGTCGGGCAATGCGCCGGGCAGGTCTTCACGGGTGATCATCCGGGTCACGCCGGTGGGCATCGGGTCCGGCGTGCGCCGCGCCAGCCCCCACACCTCGACTCCGAGCGCGCCGAAGCTCTCGGCCACACGCCGTCCGATGCCGCCGAGGCCGACCACGAGCGCACGACGGCCCGCGAGGCGATGGGTCGCGTATTTCTCCCAGTGGTGGCGCGCCTTCCACTCGGTCAGCGTCGGCATCCCCTTGACGAAGTACAGCGCTCCGAGCAGCGCGAACTCGGCGAGTGGAACGGCGTGCGTGCCCGCCGCGGTGCACACCTCGATGTCTGAGCGATCCAGGCCGGACCTGGTCATGAACCCCCCGACCCCGGCACTGGTGGCCTGGATCATGCGCAGCCGCGGACAGCGCTCGGCCAGCGTCTCGGGCGAGCTCCAGTCGAAGTCGAACATCACCTCGGCACCCGCCGTGATCTCCTTCCATCGCTCCTGCTCGGCCGGCTCCAGGGCGGGCGGCTCTCCCCCGTGGTCGCACGGGTAGGCGGGCACCGGCAGCAGCGACGGCTCATAGACGACGTGCGCGCGAGGCTCGGCGGCGACGATCCGGTCGACGAGCTCAGGCTCGATGTAGGAGGCGATGACCACCTGACACGGCTCGGAACGGCTCATGCGCCCACCAGTCCCTGCAGCGTCGCCAGGGTGGTCGCGGTGCTGAGCGCGGAGTCGACGGCGAGGTGTCGCGGCTCCTCCTCGCCGCGCACGACCGCGTGGATGTGGCGCAGAGCCGCGGTGAACGAGCGCGCGTCACGGGTCGGATGCTCGATCACGGGCTCGGCGCCCGGTCGTTGGATCTCCAGCCGGTCGTCCGGACTCGGGTGAAACGGGTTGGTCAGGTGCAGACGCCCACCGTCCCCCAGCAGGCGGCTGAACGTGTCAGACGGCCGTCCGAACCCGCAGGTGAGCGTGAGGCGCTGCTGACCGTGGGCCACGATCGCCGTGGCGTCGACTTCGACCTCCCCCTCGACGCGGGAGTACACGGACAACGGACCGCCGACGGGGCCGAGCAACTCATGGCCGAGGCGGATCGGATAGCAGCCGACGTCGGCCAGCGCGCCGCCCCCGAGATCGGCCGACAGCCGGATGTCCTCGGTGGCGCGCAGTGCGAAGTGAAACGCGCTGTCGATCTCGCGCAGCTCCCCGATCGCGCCCTGTGCGAGCAGCTCGATCACGCGCGCATGCTGCGCCTGGAAGGGGAAGACGAACGCCTCCCAGAGCGGCGCCTCCGGGTGCGCCCTCGCCGCGGCGATCACTCGCTCGGTGTCCTGTACCTGCGCGCAGAGCGGTTTCTCGCAGAGGATGTGCTTGCCCGCGGTGAGCGCCTCGAGCGTCCACTCCGCATGGTGGGAGTTGGGCAGGGGGATGTAGACGGCATCGATCGTCTCGTCGGCGAGCAGCGACCGGTAATCGTCGACCGCCCGCTCGACGCCCTCGGCGTCGGCGAAGTCCTGGGCACGCGCGAGGTCGCGGCTGGCGACGACCGCGGCGACGCCGTCACCCGTCTCCCGGAGACCGGGCATGAACTGACCGCGCGCGATGCTCGCTGCCCCGAGAATCCCCCATCGCACCTGCCGTCCAACGCCCATGGTCCGCCCTCCGTGCTCGCGAGTTGTCGACAATCGACCCTACTCGACGCGGGGCCGTGCCGCCTGCGCCGCTCACGATGACACGTCGGCGAGTTTTCGCCTCGCCCGCGTCAACTGGCGCTCGACCGTCCGCAGTGAGTCGCCGGTGACGCCCGCCATCTCCGCATAGCTGAAGCCGAGCCCCTGCAGCCACACGAGCCGCCGCTGGCGCTCGGGCAGCCGCTCGATCGCCCGCAGCCGCACGTGACGCTCGGTGAACGCCTCGATCAGGTCGGGCGCCCTGCCCTGATCATCGTCGAGCTCCTCCAGCGGGAGGTCACGGTCGCCGAGATGCAGCTGACGAACCGCCTCGCGCGCGGCCACGCACACCAGCCAGGACGGGGCCGAGTCACGCCGCACCCGGGAACGGTGGCGGACGAGCCGCATCCACGCCACCTGGCAGGCGTCCTCCACCACGGCGTCGGGCGCGGTGAGGCGCAGGTGAACCAGACGCCGCACCCGCACCGCCTGCGTCGCATACAGCTCCGCGACCTCCTTCAGCGTCCCGACGCACTCCAGATCGGCTCCGACCGCGGTCACGCCCATGACGGCTCTCCTCGCTCATTGAGTCAGATTATTTGCAAACAACTTGGACTGAATGTGGTTCTATCAGATCGGCGTGACAATATTCAGTTGGCTCAATTAGAAAGAAGTGAGGATGGGGTTCGAATTGATCGCGGTGACCGCCCACCCGGACCTGACCGGGCTGCCGGGGAGCAACGTCCTGCAGCAACTCGTCAACGGCGCGGAGGCATGGGCCCTCTCGATCGCCCTGCTCGGCGCCTTCGTGGGCGCGGGCCTATGGGCGATCGCGTCGCACAGCCACAACCACCACTACGCGGCGCGAGGACGGATGGCGGCGCTCGTCTCGGGCGCCGCGGCACTCGTGATCGGCGCGGCTCCGGGCCTGGTCAACTTCTTCCAGCACCTCGGAACGACGGCGCACTGATGGGCATCGGCCTCCTCCCACCCATCGGAAGCTGGTTCGCCGGCGGCGCGATCAAGGCGATGCTGTCGGCGATCAGCTCCGCGGTCGACGGCGCGGCCGCCGACGCGCTGCGGCTCACCGGCTCGCTGCTCAGCACCACGACCAGCCCGGGACTGCTGACGACCTGGTTCTCGGCGACCTACTGGCGCGTCGCGGCACTGTCGGCGATGCTCACCCTGCCGTTCCTGTTCGCCGCCGCCATCCACGCACTCGTGCGCGCGGACATCGCGCTCCTCGGGCGCGCGGCGTTCGGCTACCTGCCGCTGGCGGCGATCGGAGTCACCATCGCCGCTCCCCTCACCACGCTGCTGCTGTCAGCGACCGATGAGATGTGCTCGGTCGTGGCCGGCGCGGCGGGCCACGACGACGGGACCGCGCTGGCTCGCGCGGCGGCGGCCGTCGCCGGCCTGGCCACGGCGACGAGCAGTCCGATGCTCGGGTTCTTCATCGGATTGCTCGCGGTCGTCGCGACGATCGGGCTGTGGGTCGAGCTTCTGATTCGCGCCGCGGCCGTCGACGTGATCGTGCTGCTGCTCCCCCTGTTCTTCGCCGCGATGGTGTGGCCGGCGCGACGGGTGTGGGCGGTCCGGTCGATCGAGACGCTGATCGCGCTGATCCTCTCGAAGTTCGCCATCGTCGCGGTGCTCACGCTCGGCGGGGCGGCGTTCGGCGCCGAGTCCTCTGGGCTGAGCTCCTCGCTGGTCGGCGCGACCCTGATCATTCTCGCGGTGCTCTCGCCGTGGGCGCTGCTGCGCCTCCTGCCTCTCCATGAGGTGGCGGCTGCGGCGGCCGGCGGTCTCAGCCAGACGCCCCGTGGTGTCCTGCGCGGCGCGGGCGGCACGGTGTTCGAGGCGGTGCGAGGCGGCGCGGGCGCGGAACCCGATGACCCCGGTGCGATCGCTGGACTGGGAGCCGAGGACGACGGCGTCAACGCGATCGCCCGGGCAGGCGGGTTCGGCGCGGGCGAGGCGGTGGCGGGGTCCGCGGTGGCGAGGCCCGCAGCGGCGCGGTCGGCGGCGGCCAGGCCCGCAGCGGCGGAGGCCGCGGCGGTCAGGCCCGCAGCGGCGGGGCCCGCGGCGGCCAGCCCCGCGGTGGCGGGCGCCGCGGTGGTGGGGGCCGCGGTGGTGGGGGCCGACGGACCGCTCGCCCCCGACCGCGCGGGCGACGCAGGCCGGGACGTGCCACCGGAATTCGACGCCGAGACCGCCGCGGGCCTCGCCGTCGTTCAAGGAACCAGGCAGGCCGCCCCTCACCCTCCCGGCGGGGTGGCGATCGAGCCTCGTCCCGTCGATGACCGGCCGCCGATCGACGCGATGTTCGGGCAGGTCGAATGGGAGGGGTTCGTCATCGGCGAGGAGGGTGACGATGTCATGCAGCCGCCGCGGTTCGCCCAGCCGCCGCCGCCGGAGGGCGGCAGAGACAACGACGGAGAGCGGTCGTGAGCGCTGTGGGACAGCGCCGGATCGGTTACTCGTTCGGTCCACTCGAGCGCCGGGGCCTGCTCGGCGACGTCGGCGCCGGACGGGTGGTGGTGCTCGCGCTGGGCGCTCTCGTCGCCGTCGCGCTGCTCGACCGGGCGCCCTCGGCGGGTGGAGCACTCGGTGCGCTCACCGCCTGCGTGCTCGCCGCGGCTGCCACGTTCGCGCCGGTCGCCGGACGGACGCTCGAACAGTGGATGCCGGTCGCGCTCGCCTTCGGCGCGCGCCGCCTGCGGGGCACCCACCGTTTCAACTCACCCGCACCGGGGCGAGGCCGCGTGGCCGGGTCGCTCGGCACGCGCAGCCCGCGCTGGACCGCCACCGACCCGGCGGCGCCCGACCAACTGCGCGGGGTGCGGATCCTCACCGCCACGCACCGCGACCGCTCGCTCGGGGCGCTGTCGGAGCGCGGCGGGCGGCGGCTGACGGCGGTGCTCGCGTGCCGGGTGGGGGCGTTCACGCTGCTCGACCCCGAAGCCCAGGAACGGCGACTGGCGCGTTGGGGGCTGGTCCTCGCCGGAGCCGGCGGCGGCGCGATCCGGCGGCTGCAGTGGATCGAGCGGACCGCGCCGGCTCAGGGCGACGAGCTGGCGCGATGGATGCACACCGAACGTGATCCGTCGGTGCCCCGCGGCGCGGCGATGCTGGAGTCCTACCTGGAGCTGATCTCGACGAGCACGCGGGTCGCGCAAGAGCACGAGGTGCTGCTCGCGGTCCAGGTCGATGCGAGTCGCATCCGGGAACGGGGACGCGATGCGATCGTACGGGCGCTGGTCGAGAGCACCGAGCGGGTCGCCCAGGGGCTGGAGGCGGCCGAGGTCACGGTGCTCGGCGCGCTCGGCCCGGGACCGATCGCCAGGACGTTGCGCACCGCGTATGACCCCTACTGCCTGGGTGAGCTGACCGCGCTCGAGGGCGCCGACCCCGAGCGCGACGGACCCGACGAGGCGGGAGCGTGGCCGCTGGCCACCCGCGAGCGCTGGGACCATTACGAGTCCGACGGCGCGCTGCATGCGACCTATTGGATCAGCGGCTGGCCGCGCGTCGAGGTCTCGCCCGTGTTCATGGACTCGCTGCTCGGCCGGTCCGGGACGGTGCGCACCGTTGCGGTGAGCTTTGAGCCGATCGCGATCGAGCGGTCCACCCGCGAGGTCGAGGCGGCGGTGACCCGGGACCGCGCCGACCGCGAGCTCCGCGCGCGCTTCGGCCAGTCCGAGACCGCGCGCCACCGCCAGGGCGCCGAGGCGACGATGCGACGCGAGGCCGAGCTGGCCGCCGGCCATGGGGAGGTGCGCCTCAGCGGGTTCATCACCGTCTCCGGGCGCGACCGCGACGAGCTGCGCCAGAGCTGCGCCGAGGTCCTCGAGCAGGGCGCCCGCGCCCGGCTGGAGTTGCGCCGGCTCTACGGGCAGCAGGCTGACGCGTTCACGTTCACACTGCCGCTGTGCCGGGGCCTGCGATGACCGCGCGCGGCGCCGAGCGGCCCGGCCACCGCTGCACGACCCGCCACGCGCAGGCGATCTATCCGTTTCTGGCGGCCGGCGGGCTCGGCGGGCGCGGCGTGTTCGTGGGCCGTGACTCCGGCGGCGCGGCGTTCTGCTTTGACCCGTGGGCGTTGTATCGCGACGGCGTGCTTGACGACCCGAACGTGATCGTGCTCGGCACGCTCGGTCAGGGCAAGAGCGCGCTGGTCAAGACACTGTTGTGGCGGATGCTGCTGTTCGGGCGGCGCGCGTTCGTGCTCGACGTCAAGCGTGAGTACGACTCCCTGTGCGAGGCGGTCGGAGTGAGGCCGATCTCGCTGGTGCCCGGTGGCTCCGTGCGGCTCAACCCGCTCGCCTCCCGGCCGGAGGAGCACGCCCAGCTCGAGCTGCTGCGCGCGGTGACGGTGACCGCGCTCGCCGGGCCGCTCACCCAGTTGGAGGCGGGCGCGCTGCGCGAGGCGCTCCGGGTCGTGCGCGCTCGCGGCGGCGGCGCGCGCCCGCGGCCGCGGCGAGCCGACGCTGCCCGAGGTGGCAAGTGCTCTGTTCACGCCGACCGCCGAGATGGCCGAGCGGCTGCGTACCTCGCCCGAGGTGCTCGCCGCCGACTGCCGCCGTGCGGCGCTGGCGCTGCAGGACCTCTGCGAGGGCCCCCTGCGCGGCATGTTCGACGGGCCGACGACACCCGGCCTCGAGCTCGATGCGCCGCTCGTCGTGCTCGACCTGCATGCGGTCCGGGACTCGCCGGCGGTCGGCATCCTGATGGCCTGCGCGACCGCGTGGATCAGCGCGCTGCTCGCGCGCACCGCGGAGCGCCCGGGACGCGACCGGCTGGTCAACGTCGCCGACGAGTCGTGGAAGATCGTCCAGCACACCGGCCTGGGCGAGTGGTTTCAGTCGAACTTCAAGCTTGCGCGCCAGTTCGGGGTGATGAACCTCGTCGTGCTGCACAAGCTGGCGGATCTGCAGGGCGCCGGCGACGCCGGATCACGGGCGGCGCGGATCGCCGAGGGTCTCGTCGCCGACGCCTCGACCCGGGTGGTCTACCACCAGGACGACAGTCAGATCGAGCTCACGCGGGCGCTGCTCGGGCTCTCCCACAGCGAGGGGCGGTTGATCTCGATGCTCGGGACCGGCCGCGCGCTGTGGCGGGTGGGCAGCCGGTCGTTCGTCGTCGCCCACCAGCGCTCGGCGATCGAGGCCGCGCTGACCGACACCGACTCCGGGATGGACGCCGGCCAGTCAGCGGGCGCCGGACGAGGGCGGCGATGAGCGGCCGCGGATCACGCTCGGGGTCGGGCTCGGTGGAGTGGATCTCCGACGGAGTGCTGCTCAGCCTGGTCGCGATCGCCGGCGGGCTGCTCGGCGCGGTCTGGCTGTGGGGCGGTCTGGCGGGGACGCTGTTCGGCGGCGGCTGGCCCCACCTCAACGCCGGCGCGCTCGCCGGGGTGATGGTTCGTCTGCCCTCCCATCTCGGCGACCCGGCGAGCGCCTGGCCGGCGGACGCACGACGACTGCTGCCCGCAGCGGGCGGGGCCTACGGGGCGCTTGCCGCCTTGCTGGTGGTGGGCGCAGCCGCGATCTGGGGGCTGTCCCGGCTCGGAGCAGTCGACGCCCTGCGTGAAGCATTCGGCTCCGGCGGCGAGGGCGCACGCTGGGCGCGGGGATCGGAACTGCGGGTCCTGCGCGGACACGCGTCAGCTGAGGGCGGGCGGCTCGCCCTCGGACGAGCCGGCGGGCGGCTGCTGCACGCCGAGGCACGCCATGCGCTGGTCGCGTTCGGGCCGCCGCAGTCGGGCAAGTCCGCCGGCCTGGCGGTCCCGGCGCTGCTGGAATGGGACGGCCCGGCGGTCGCCTCATCGATCAAGACGGACCTGCTGGCCGTCACCGAAGCCCGGCGGCGGGCGCTGGGCAGGGTGTTCGTGTTTGACCCGTTCGCCCTGTCCGGCGGACCGGCCGACACCTGGTCGCCGCTGCGCCAGGCGGGCACCTGGGACGGTGCACTCGAGGTCGCCTGGCGGCTGGCGTCGGCCGCCGAGCTCGATCACAAGGGCACCGAGGGCGGCGACTTCTGGGCGGTCGCGGCCGAGCAGCGGCTCGCGCCGTTGCTGTACGCCGCCGCCAGGACCGGGGCGGGGATGGAGGCGGTCGTGCGCTGGACCTACGGTCAGGGCGGGCGGGAGCTCGACGCGGCGATAGCGGAGCTCTCGGGCGGCGCCGGCAACGAGGAGGAGCTCGAGGGCGCGCACGCCGCCTACGACGCGGTGCGCGCGTTCGAGTCCCAGGCCGACCGCACCCGGTCCTCGATCGAGGCCACCGCCCAGGGACTGCTGCGGGCCTACCGGTTCGGCAGGGTGCTGCGCTCGGCGCGTGGTTGCGAGATCACCGCCGACCGTCTGCTCGACGAGCGCGCCACGCTCTACCTGATCGGAGACGCGAAGGCCTCCAAGCTGCTGCGGCCGATCTTCCTGGCGCTCCTGTCGGAGGTCGTCGACCGCGCGTATGAGCGCGCGACGCTGGCAGGGGGCCGGCTGTCGCTGCCGCTGTTGCTGTGCCTGGACGAGGCGGGCAACGTCGCACCGCTGCCGAACCTCGCCGAGGTCGCCTCGACCGCGCCGAGCCACAACATCCAGCTGGTCTCGATCTTCCACGACCTCGCCCAGGCGCGCAGCCGCTATGGCGGCCAGGCCGAGACCATGGTCAACAGCCATCGTGCGCGGATGCTGCTGCCGGGCGTCGCGGATCTGGAGACGCTGAGGTACTTCTCGACGCTGGCCGGCGAGGAGGACGCGCGGGAGGAGACCCGGACGCGCGGCGCGGGCGGCGACGGTCGCACGACCGGGCGACGGCGACGGCCGCTGATCGCACCCGAGGCGCTGCGCCAACTGGAGCCGGGTGAGGCACTGCTGCTCTACGGGCGGATCCCGCCGGTGCGGCTGCGGCTGCGGATGTGGTTCGCCGATCGCCGGCTGCGGCGACTGGCCCGGGCGGTCCCGCCGCGAGATGTCGAGTCGAGTGGGACGAGAGGAGGAGCAGATGACTTGGTCCGACGGTGACGAATGGCCCTCCGACCCCTACGGTGAAGGCGGGCGCGGGGACGGTGAATGGGACGAGGATGTCCCGCAGCGCTGGCCGCTGACCTGGCGCGGGCTGCTGCCGCGCGAGCGCTGGCTGTGGTTCGAACGGCTGTGGAGCGATGTCTGCGCCCTGCGCGAGCGCTACCGGCTGGCGGTCCGCTCAGAGTGGTGGGCCGACGAGGTGCAGGTCGAGGTGCTCGCCGCGCTGTCGGCCTGGGTGGAGCGCTACGACACCGGGGAGTGGGACGACCCGCCGGGCAAGCTCTCGCTGCTGTTCGACCTGGAGCGCGTGGCGGCTGCGCTGCGCGACGGGATCGATCCGTTCCATCCCGACCGCGACCGCATCGCGTTCGTGCGCCATCTCGTCGACATCGGCTGCCAGCCCCCGCCGGGCCGCAGGCTCGACGTCCAGTGAGCGCCCCGGCGCGATACGGTCCCGTGCGCGGCGCCGAGCACCGAGGCGGGAACGCCGCGCCCACGGGCGCGGCTCCCTCTCCGGGGGATCCCCGGGGGTCAGACGAGACCTCGTCCAGTGCATCGCGAGCCACACGGTGCATCCCAAGGGAGGCACTTCCGGGCACGCACGACCAGAGCAGTCGGGCTCGGCGCCGCCACGACAGGTCACGGATCGTCGATCATCTGGCGCGTGTACAGCGAGCTCGAGCGCCGCCAGATCGCCGAGGCACTCGCGCGCGCGTTCCTGGACGGTGGGCGCTGGCGGGCCGAAGATCTCGCGGAGCGAGGGGCCGGCGTGCTCGATCCGCGACCCGAGTGGATCGAGCAGCTCTCGTTCGCCGTGGCCGCGCTGGAGCGATCGACGCCGACCGCGCACGAGCGCCGGCGCGTCGAGGTGTTCATCGAGCGCTGGCTCGCCAACCGCCCGGAGGCGTCAGGGCGCGACGCGCGGGCGCCGGTGGTCATCGCGCTTCTGGAGCCTGACCTCACGCGGCGGGGCACCGTGCGAGGAAGGGTCATCGCGCGAGGCTGGCCGATCGCCCCCGTCGGGGCGGTGGCGGACCTCGCCGAGCGACTCGAGCTGGACCTGGGCCAGCTCGCCTGGCTGGCGGACGTCCGTGGCCTGGAGCGCCGCGCGCCCGACGAGCGGCTGCGCAACTACCGCTACCGCTGGGTTCCGCGTCGCAGCGGGCTGCCGCGGCTGATCGAGGCGCCCAAGCTCCGGCTCAAGGAGGTCCAGCGCTGGGTCCTGCGCGAGATCCTCTCCGGGGTCCCGGCCCACGACGCCGCGCACGGCTTCACGCGCGGGCGCTCGGCGATCACCCATGCCACGCTGCACTGCGGACAGACGGCGGTGCTCGCACTCGACCTGCGCGACTTCTTTCCCTCGGTCAGGGCCAATCGCGTGTACGGGATCTTCTGCACGCTGGGCTACCCGCGGCAGGTGGCGCACGTGCTCACCGGCCTGTGCACGAACGTCGCGCCGCTGATCGCATGGAACGCGCTGCCACCAGGCGGCGAGGGCGACGGCGCACGCTTTCGACTCGGCCGCGCGCTGGCGGCGCCCCACCTCCCCCAGGGCGCACCGACCTCACCGGCGCTCGCCAACCTCGCGGCGTTCGGGCTCGATCGCCGGCTGACCGGGCTCGCGGCGCACTTCGGATTGCGCTACAGCCGCTACGCCGACGACCTGACGTTCTCAGGTCCCGGGCTCACCGGGCGACGGAGCACGGCAGTCGCCGGCTACGCCGCGCGGATCGCCCGCGAGGAGGGGTTCGCGCTGCAGCCCCGCAAGTCACGGCTGCGCACCGCCGCGCGCCGGCAGCTCGTCACCGGCGTGGTGGTCAACGCGCATCCCAACCTGGCACGGGAGGAGTACGACCGGTTGCGCGCGACGCTGCACCGGCTCTCGCTCGACGGGCCGCCGGCCGCCACCCGGGCGCTCGACACCAGCGGGCCGGGCGCGACCAACCTGGTCACGGACGGGGTCGACCTCCGCGCCCAGTTGAGGGGCCGGGTGGCCTGGGCAGAGTCACTGAACCCCACTCGCGGCGCGAAGCTGCGCCGCCTCTACGACCGGATCGAGTGGGACCGCCCAGGCCCGGACCCCGGCGATCACGCCGGCGTGGCGTGACCTGACGGCGGTTCGCCGGGCCCGCGGTGCGCGGACCCGGCGTGGTGAGCCGATCAGACGGTCGCGGTGCGCGGACCCGGCGTGGTGAGCCGATCAGACGGTCGCGGTGCGCGGACCCGGCGTGGTGAGCCGTTCAGACGGTCGCGGGCTGGGCGACCGTGAGCTCGATCCGTGGCGCCTCGCCGTCGGTCTCGACGTCGGCGGCGACCACGTGGTCGCCCTCGCCGAGCCGGCCATCGAGGATCGCCTTGGTGAGCTCGCGCTCGAGCGTGCGGCGGACATGGCGCCGCAACGGACGGGCGCCGAACTCGGCGTCGAACCCCTCGGCCGCGAGCCGGGCGATGAGCTGCGGGGCGACCTCAAGCGTGACACCGCGCTCGTCCAGCAGCCGCTGGCCGATCCCGGCGACGATCAGGGTGCCGATCTCCTCGATCTGGCCCTCGGTGAGCGACTGGAAGACCACGAGCTCGTCGATCCGGTTCAGGAACTCCGGCAGGAACGCTCGCTTGGCCGCCGCCAGCATGCCCTCACTGGCTGGATCCACCTGTGAGGCGGCCTCGTCGGCGACCGGGGCGAACCCGATCGGCCGCTTGGCCTGGCCGGCGCCGAGGTTGGAGGTCATGACGATCACGGTGTTCGTGAAGTCGACCGTCCTGCCTTCGCCATCGGTGAGACGACCGTCGTCGAGCACCTGCAGCAGCACGTTCCAGACCTCGGGATGGGCCTTCTCGATCTCGTCGAGCAGCACCACCGAGTACGGGCGGCGCCGGACCGGCTCGGTGAGCTGGCCGCCATCGCCGTAGCCGACGTAGCCGGGCGGCGAGCCGATCAGCCGCGCGACCGTGTGCGGCTCGCGGTACTCGGACATGTCGATGCGGACCAGCGACTTCTCGGTGGCGAACAACCGCTCCGACAGGGCCTTGACGAGCTCGGTCTTGCCGACCCCGGTCGGGCCGAGGAACAGGAACGAGCCGAGCGGGCGGTCGGGCTCGGCGAGCCCGGCGCGGGCGTGGCGGATCGTCTCGGCAACGGCGGAGACCGCCGCGTCCTGGCCGATCACCCGGCGGTGCAGATCGTCCTCGAGGAAGCTGAGCCGCTCGAGTTCGGCGGCCACCAGCTCCCCGACCGGGATGCCGGTCCGGACGGCCACGACCTCCGCGATCTGCTGCTCGCCGACGACCAGGGCGGCGTCCTCGCGCTCGGCGACCTCGGGGGGCCGGTTGTCCAGCTCGGCCTGCAACCGCTCGATGCGCTGCTTGATCTCGCCGGCGTCCTCGTAGGCCTCGGCGTCGACCGCCGCCTGCTTCTCGGCCGACAGGTGCACTATCTCGGTGCGGATCCGATCCGCCTCCGACCTCCCCTCGGTCCCGGCGGACAGCCGCAGCCGCGCCGACGCCTGGTCGATCAGGTCGATCGCCTTGTCGGGCAGCCGGTACTCGCTGATGTAGCGATCCGACAGCCGGGCGGCGGCCTGGAGCGCATCGTCGGAGATCTCTACATGATGATGGTCCTGGTACTGCGAGCGCAGGCCGCCGAGGATCGCGACGGTGTCCTGCACCGACGGCTCCTCCACCATCACCGGCGAGAACCGCCGGGCCAGCGCGGCGTCACGCTCGATCGAGCGGTACTCGGCGAGCGTGGTCGCACCCACCATCCGCAGCGAGCCGCGGGCGAGCAGCGGCTTGAGCATGTTGGCGGCATCCATCGCGCCCTCGGCCGCACCGGCGCCGAGCACCGTGTGCAGCTCGTCGACGAACAGGATCACCTTGCCGTCGGCGGCGACGACCTCGTCGAGCAGGGTCTTCAACCGCTGCTCGAAGGCGCCGCGGTACTGGGAGCCGGCGATCATGCCGGCGAGGTCGAGCGCAACCACGCGCACATCACGCAGGGGGTCGGGCACCTCGCCCGAGGCGACGCGCAGCGCCAGGCCCTCGGCGATCGCCGTCTTGCCCACTCCCGCCTCGCCGATCAGCGCGGCATTGTTCTTACGACGGCGCGCGAGCACCTCGATGACCTGGGCGATCTCCGGGTCACGCCCGATCACCGGGTCGATGCGCCCGGCGCGGGCCTCGTCGGTGAGGTCACGTCCGAACTCGTCAAGCGCCGGGGTCTGTGACTGCTTCTCGGTCGCCTGCCGCTGACGCAGCGAGGGAGCGGTTCCGGTCGGGCGGGGCCCGACGGGCGCGAGCGCGCCGAACGGCGAGCCACCTTGCTGGGCGGCGATCGCCTCCCGGGCGCACCGCTCGCACACGAGCCCCGCCCGGCGTCCGCCGCCACCGGCGAACATCACCTGGACGACGCCCGGCCGCTCCCCGCACACATCGCACAGCGGGGCGGCAGTGTTGTTCTGGGTTTCAAAGTCCACGAGTATCAATCTCCATTCCGCGAAGACAGAACATCTCAGTCCTGACCGCAGAGATCTTAGCGCTTAGTTCGAAGACCGTCAAACAACAGTCCGCAGCGGGTTCCGACGACGAGGCCGGCCGCATATCCTGGGCGGATGGCCAGCGGAGACGCGAGCGTCAGCCGAAGCCGCGAGGGGCTCTTCCCGGTCGGCGCGGCGGTGACCCTCGAGCAGCTCGACCTCGACCCGCACCCGATCCACCACGCCCTGCGGCCGGCCGAGCCGGTGTCATGGCTGCCCAGCCTCGACGGCTGGCTGGTCACCTCGCACGCGCTCGCCGCGACGGCGATGCGCGACGCCGAGGCGTTCACGGTCGATGACCCGCGCTTCACGACCGCGCGGGTGATCGGGCCGAGCATGCTGAGCCTCGACGGAGCCAACCACGACCGCCACCGCGCCCCGTTCACCGGCCCGTTCCGCGCGGCGTCGGTGACCGCCCGGTTCGGCGAGCCCGCCGCGGTGCAGGCGCGCGAGCTCATCGCCGGGCTTGCGCCGCGGGGCGCCGCGGAGCTCCGGCGGGGCTTCGCCGGCCCGATGGCCACCGCGATCGTCACCGCTTCGCTGGGCATGGACGGCGAGGAGACCGCCGAGGTGCTGCGCTGGTATGACGCGATCGTCGCCTCGGTGACCGCGCTGAGCTCGGGCGGGATGGCCACCGCCGAGGGCGCAGCGGCGTTCGGGGCGCTTCGGGGACGGCTGCAGCCGGTCATCTCGGGCGCCACCGGCGACTCGCTGCTGGCCGCCGCCGCACACGCCTCGCCGGACGGGGCTCGATCGCTGAGCGACGACGAGATCGCCTCCAATGCCGCCGTCCTGCTGTTCGGCGGCATCGAGACGACCGAGGGGATGATCGCGAACGCGGCACTGGAGATCCTCACCCACCCCGGCGAGCTCGAGCGCATCCGCTCCGACCCGCCGGCGCTCGACGCCGTCATCGACGAGTCGCTGCGTCGCGAGCCCGCGGCGGCGGTCATCGACCGCTACGCCACGCGCGACGTGACCCTTGGCGAAGCCGAGATCGCGGCCGGCGACCTGGTGCGGCTGTCGCTGGCGGGAGCCGGCCGCGACCCCGCGGTCTTCCCCGATCCGGACCGCTATGACCCGGCGAGGCCGAACCTGCGCCGCCATCTGGCGTTCGCGGCAGGACCGCACGTCTGTGTGGGGATCCATCTGGCGCGGCTCGAAGCACGGGCCGCACTCGCGGAGCTGCTCACCCTCCCCCATCTGCGGCTGGACCCCTCGCAGCCGGCCGACGTCCGCGGTCTCGTCTTCCGCAAGCCGGTCGCGCTGCACGCGTTGTGGGGTGACGCGGGCTGACGCGGAGCCGGACGCGGGCGCGTCAGACAGCCGTCCACGTTTGCTGAGGATTCGCGGGTGAGGCGAAGCGCGGCCGAGAGCCCCCATGCCCCACCCGTATGAGCTCCCTGACCAAACTCGCGCGGCTCAGCGCCGCCGCCCTCATCCTCTGCGCCTTTGCGTTCACCGGGGTTGCCCGTGCCCGTCCACGCGCGTTGGACTGGCACTCCCCGCTGACGGGCATCGCCGCTCCCAGCCGGCCGGGCGCGCGTGAGCCGGCCGTCTCGTCCAGGGAGCTCGCGGCGCAGTTTGAGCGGAGCACCGGCCTGTCACCGTCGCAGGTGACCATGAAGAAGGTGTGCGGGACCGCAGGACCGGACAAGGCGTCGTGTCAGGCGTCGGCGGTGGTGCGACGCTCAGACCACCAGCTGGTGCGCCCACATCTGAACCCCCGTCGTTCGCTGACGCAGGTGACACCGACCGGGGGGATGGCGGCGCCCGCGACGAACACGGGCACCAGCTCCCCATCTCCCGAGACCCCCGCGTGGCTGCAGCAGGCCTATGACCTGAGCTATCTGTCGCAGACGGCCGGCTCGGGCAAGACGGTGGCGATCGTCGATGCCTACGACGACCCGACCGCCGAGTCGGACCTGGCGACGTTCCGCGCCGAGTGGGGGCTGCCCGCGTGCACGACCTCCAACGGCTGCTTTCAGAAGGTCAACCAGACCGGGCAGCACTCCAGCTATCCGTCCACCAACACGGGCTGGGAGGGCGAGGAGTCGCTGGATCTCGATGCCGTCTCGTCGCTGTGCCCCCACTGCCACATCCTCCTGGTCGAGGCCAACAGCTCCTACAACTCAGACCTCGACACGGCACTGCAGGAGGCGGTCGCCCTCGGCGCGACCATCGTCTCCAACAGCTACGCCGGCGCCTCGGGTCAGCCGACCGGCGGAACCTGGACCTTCCCGGGCGTCTCGGTCATCGCGTCGACGGGCGACACGGGCTATACCGGCGCGGGGATCGCCGCCTACCCGGCGGCCTATCCGGGCGTGACCGCGGCCGGAGGCACCAACATCGCGCCGACCACCACCAGCGCCTCCTCGGCGCGCGGTTTCACCGAGGCCTCGTGGGCGCTGAACGGCTCGGGGTCCGGGGCTGGCAGCGGCTGCGACCTGCAGGAGCCCAAACCTGCCTGGCAGACCGACACCGGTTGCACCGGCCGCTCCTACGCCGACCTCTCCGCTGACGCGGACCCGTACACCGGCCTGTGGATCTACTCCACCGCCAACGGCGGCTGGGGGCTGTACGGCGGCACCAGCCTCGCCTCCCCGCTGATCGCCGCCTACGAGGCCGTGACCGGCCTCGGCGGCTCAACCCCGCAGTGGGCGTATGCGAACAGCAGCCTGCTCAACGACCCGGCAACGTCGGTCAACGACATGACCGCCGGCGGCAACAACGGCAGTTGCGCCACGAACATCCTCTACATCTGCGACGCCGGATCGGGTTATGACGGCCCGACCGGTGTCGGATCGATCTCCGGTGACGTGGTGCCGGGCGGCCCGGCATCGGCGGCCCCGGCCAGGGCACCGGCTATCAGGGCTCGGGGTCCACCACCTCCGCCAGCAACACCTACACCAAGCTGGTATCGGCAAGCACCGCGACGCTCACCGGCGGGGTCTATCCCAACGGCCTGGACACCACCTACCACTGGGAGTTCGGAGCCACCACCAGCTACGGCCAGCAGAGCAGCGCCACCGACATCGGCGCCGGCCAGCGAGCGGTGCAGGTCACCGACACGCTCACAGGCCTGACGTCCGGCACCACCTACCACTACCGCCTGGTGGCGACCAACGCCGACGGCACGACGTACGGCTACGACTCCACGCTGATGACGGCGTCCGCGGGCAGCGTCGCCCCGGTCAACACCGCGCTTCCCGCTCTCTCGGGGACCGCCACCCAGGGGCAGACGCTCACCACGAGCACCGGGACGTGGAGCCCCACCCCGACCGGCTACGGCTATCAGTGGCGGCGCTCGGCCGACGGAGCGAACTGGACGAACATCTCCGGCGCCACCAGCTGGACCTATGCGCTCACCAGCGCGGACATCGGCGACCAGATCGACGTGGTCGTCACCGCCACCGATGCGTGGGGCAGCACCACCGCGACGGCGGCCCAGGTCGGGCCGGTCGCGTCCGCGGCGCCGGTCAACACCAGCCCGCCGGTCATCTCCGGAAACGCCAAGCAGGGTGAGACCGTCACCGCCGCCTCCACCTGGTCACCGAGCGGCGCGTCGCTCACCTATCAGTGGCAGCGCTCGGCGGACGGCAGCACATGGGCGACGATCGCCGGCGCCAGCGGCGCAAGCTACACCCTGAGCGTCGCCGACGAGGCCGACAGCCTCCGCGTCATCTTCACCGCCACCAACGGCTACGGCAGCGCGTCGGCGACCAGCCAGCCGGTCGGTCCCGTCCACTCAAACCCGCCGGTCGTATCCGCCAACCCGACGCTCACGGGTAGCCCGCAGCGGACGTTCACGCTCACCGCGACTCAGGGCACGTGGAGTGGTCCGCAGAACACGTACGCCTACCAGTGGCAGCACTCCCCGGACGGCAGCACCTGGACGAACATCGCCGGGGCCGCAAGCGCCAGGTACACACTCGCCGCCGCGGACGAGGGTGACGACGTCCGCGTGCTCGTCACCGCGTCCAACGCCGACGGGCTGGCCAGCGCCGCCAGCGCCGCCACCACACCGATCGACGGCGATCCGCCTGAGAACAACACCGCTCCGTCGATCAGCGGAACCGCCGAGCGCAGCATGACGTTGTCGGCCCTCCAGGGCACGTGGAACGGGCCTGACAACATCTACGGCTACCAGTGGCAGCGGGACGCCGGCGACGGATACGTCGACATCCAGGGCGCCACCGCCACCACGTACACCCTCACCACGGCCGACGAGGGCACCGCGGTCCGGGTCGTGGTCAGCGCGACCAACCCAGATGGCACGATCGTGCAGGCCAGCCCGCCCACGAGCGACGTGCTGGCCGCCCCGCCGGTCAACAGCGCGGCGCCGATGGTCACCGGCAACGCGCTGCGCGGCTCCACGCTGACCGCCGCGCAGGGCACCTGGCAGGGCGTCGGCAACACCTACAGCTATCAGTGGCAGTCCTCGGTGGACGGCGCCACATGGAGCGACATCAGCGGCGCCACCGGCGGCAACTACACCGTCGGCGTCAGCGACGAGGGAACCGCGCTTCGCATCAAGGTCACCGTCACCAACGGCGATGGCACCGCCACGGCGGTCAGCCAGGCGTCGGCCACCGTCCGAGCTCCCCTCCGGTGAACACGACCGCGCCGTCGGTCCTCGGGACCGCGCAGCGCAGCAGCATGCTGAGCGCGAACATCGGGGTCTGGTCGGGCATCGGGAACACCTACAGCTATCAGTGGCAGCGGTCCGCCGACGGCACCACCTGGACGAACATCACCGGGGCCACCGGCGCCTCCTACACCGTCGCGGCGGCCGACGAGACCGACACGGTTCGCCTCCGGGTCACCGCCTCAAACCCCGACGGGACGGTGACCACCAACAGCCAGCCGACCTCGACGATCCCGAGCTCACCCCCGGTCAACACCGTCGCGCCGACGGTGACCGGCAACGCGCAGCGCGGCAGCACGCTGACCACCTCGCAGGGCTCTTGGGGCGGTATCGGCAATGTCTACACGTATCTGTGGCAGCGCTCCACTGACAACGGCTCCACCTGGACCAACGTCTCCGCGGCCACCGGGCTGACCTATCAGGATCTCAGCCACGGGGATGAGGGCTCCCAGCTGCGCCTGCAGGTCACCGCCACCAACCCCGACGGGACCGTGACGGCAACCAGCGCGCCGACGGCAGTGGTCGCCGCGTCCTGCCCAGCAATACCGCCACGCCGTCGGTCACCGGCGCCGCGCAGCGCGGCAGCCAGCTGACCGCGACCCAGGGAGCCTGGGACGGACTGGAGAACAGCTACGTGCTGCAGTGGCAGCGCTCCGCGGACGGCAACACCTGGACGAACATCAACGGTGCGACCAGCGCGACCTACACCCCAGCGGTCGGCGACGAGGGCGACAAGCTCCGGATGCTCGTCACCGCCACCAACCCCGACGCCACCATCTCCGCGGTCAGCGCCGCGACCGCGACGGTCACCGCGTCTGCTCCGGTCGACACCGCCGTGCCCGCCATCACCGGGACGGTGACGCGCGCAGGCACCCTGACCGCCTCCAGCGGGACGTGGAACGGCAACGGGAACACCTACGCCTACCAGTGGCAGCGCTCCGCCGACGGCACCAGCTGGGCGAACGTCACCGGCGCCACCGCCGCGTCCTACACCATCGGCGTGGCCGACGAGGGCGACAAGCTGCAGGTCGTCGTGACCGCGACCAACGACGATGGGACCGCCAGTGCCATAAGCGCGGCCACCAGCACCGTCGCGAGGTCCCTGCCGGTCAACACCGCAGCTCCGGCGCTCAGCGGCGCCGCCGTCCGCGCCTCCACCCTCTCAGTCTCCAACGGCACCTGGACGGGCATCAACAACAGCTACACGATCCAGTGGCAGCGCAACTCCGGCTCGGGCTGGACGACCATCGCCGGCCAGACCGGCGCCAGCTACACGCTCGGCACGGCGGATGAGAATGCGACCGTGCGCGCGGTGGTGACCGCCACCAACGACGATGGCACCGCCTCCGCCGCGACCGCGGCGAGCGCCACGATCCCGGCCGCGGATCCGGTCAACACCACTGTCCCGTCGCTCAGCGGCACCGTCCAGCGAGGCCTGGCGCTGGCGGCGAGCCAGGGCTCCTGGACGGGCATCGGCAACCGCTACACCGTCCAGTGGCAGCGCTCCGGCGATCAGGGCCAGACCTGGACGAACATCACCGGCGCCACCGACTACAGCTACACGCTCACCGTCGCCGACGAGGGCGACATCGTGCGCGCGCAGATCACCGCCTCAAACCCCGACGGGAGCGTCACCGCGCCCACCGCCGCCAGCACCGCGGTCCAGGCTTCCGCCCCCGCAGACACCGTCGCGCCGGCGATCAGCGGCTCTGCCCGCCGCTCCAGCACGCTGAACTCAAACCAGGGAACCTGGACGGGCAACGGCAACACGTACACGCTGCAGTGGCAGCGCTCGATCGACAACGGCACCACGTGGACGAACATCGCCGGCGCGACCAGCAGCAGCTACACGCTCGCCGTCGCCGACGAGGGAGACCTCGTCCGCCTTGACGTCACCGCCACCGATGTCGACGGCTCGCTGTCGGCCGCCAGCCCCGCCAGCGCGACGGTCGCAGGGGCCCCGCCGGTCAACACGCGGGTCCCGAGCGTGGCCGGCACCGACATCCGCAACTACACCCTGACCGCCGACGAGGGCAGCTGGACGGGCGTGGGCAACAGCTATCAGACCCAGTGGCAGCGCTCCGCCGACCAGGGCCAGACCTGGACGAACATCAACGCCGCCACCAGTGCCACCTATCAGCTCGTCCACGCCGACGTCGGCGATGAGCTTCGCTTCCTGGTCACCGTCAGCAACCCCGATGGGACGGCGAGCGTCGCCAGCGCGCCGACCAGCCCGGTGAGTGCCGATCCGCCCGTCAACACGGCCGCGCCGATCGTCACCGGCACGCGCGAACGCTCGTTCACCCTGACCGGAACCGGCGGCACCTGGCTCGGCGCAGGGTCCACCTACGCCTACCAGTGGCAGAGCTCCGCCGACCAGGGCCAGACCTGGACGAACATCAGCGGGGCGACCTCTTTGACCTACGTCGCGCAGAAGGGCGTCGAGGGCGACAACCTGCGGCTGATGGTCACCGGCACCGACCCGGACGGGAGCAGCAGCGTGGCCAGCGCCGCCACCGCCGCCATCCAGGCCGCCCCGCCGGTGAACACGGGCCTGCCGTCGATCTCCGGCCTCGCCGGTCAGGGCCAGGTCCTGACCGCTCAGACCGGGACCTGGATGCCGGACATCGCCGGCTACTCGTATGTGTGGCAGCGCGGCGACTCGACCAACGGATACACGGCGATCTCCGGCGCCACGGGCTCCACCTACACGACGACCTCCGCGGATACCGGTGAGACCCTGCGGGTCATCGTCACCGCGACCAACCCCGATGCCAGCGTGTCAGCGACCAGCGCGGCGACCGCCGCCATCGTCGGCCCGCCGCAGAGCACGACCGCGCCCGCCGCGCCGGCCGGCACCCTTCAGAACACCTACACGCTGACCGCCGCCCCGGGCACGTGGAATCAGCAGAACCTGAGCTACGCCTACGTCTGGGTGCGCTGTGCCGCCTCGGCGACCGCGATCACCGGCGCGTGCGCAAACCTCGGGACCGGCGACACATACGCAGTCACCGCCGCCGATGTCGGCTTCACCATCGGGTACACCGTCACCGCGTCCAGCATCGGCGGCAAGACGACCGCCGGCAGCGCGCTGAGCGCGGTGATCACCGGACGGCCGCTGAGCAACCAGGCATTGCCGAGCATCTCCGGCAACCCGCAGGTCGCTCAGACCCTCACCGCCGATGCCGGCGCCTGGAGCGTGCCGCTCAGCTCGGTCTCCTATGTCTGGGAACGCTGCGACTCAGGTGGCAACAACTGCCAGCCCATCAGCGGCGCAACCAGCACCAGCTACCGGTTGACCTCCGCCGACAACGGCCAGACCGTCCGCGTCACCGCCAACGTCACCTCGCCTGGACAGACCGCCAGCGCCACCAGCGCCCAGGTCTCGGTCGAGGCCGCGCCGCTGCCCGAGCTGCTCAGCGCTCCGCAGGTCCTGGGCAGCCCCGTCCGTGGTGTCACCCTGGCCGCCGGCAACGGTCGGTGGAGCAACAGCCCGACCGCGTACGGGTATGTGTGGGAGCGTTGTGACTCATCCGGTGGCAACTGCCAGCCCATCCCCGGGATGACCGGGCAGTTCTACACGCTGGGGGGCGCCGACGAGAGCCAGACGATCACGGTGAAGGTCACGGCCGGCAACGCGACTGGCTCGGCGACCGCGACCGCTCAGCCCATCGGCCCGGTCTCCAGCCTCGCCCCGATCGCCAACGGTCAACCGACGATCCAGATCGACAGCGCCATGATCACCGAGGGCGCCGTGCTGGGGATCCAGCGGCCGACCTGGCAGACGACGTCGGACACGACCTACGCGGCCGGCTGGGAGCGCTGTGACTCGTCCGGCAGCAACTGCCACGCGATCAGCGGCGCGAACAACTGGCAGTACACCACGACCAGCGCCGACGTCGGGTTCACCCTGCGAGCCATCGACACCGCGACGAACTTCGACGGCCACACCGCAGCGGTCTCCGACGCCACCGCCGTGGTCACTCCCGGCGCCCCGCGCTGGAAGACGCTGCCGGCGATCGGGACCGATCCGGGCAAGGTGGGCGACGTTCTGAGCCTCACGGCCGGCACCTGGACCGGCCCAACTCTGGCCAGCGACACCGTCCAACTGCAGCGTTGCACGAACACCTGTAGCGCCGACGGGACCTCGAACGTCCACAGCTACACCGTCACCAACTCCGACCTCGGCGCGCTGCTGATGCTCAGCGAGACGGCGGCCAACGCCGGCGGAAGCGTCACCGTGTGGTCGCCTCGCTACGTCGGCCCGGTCATCTCCGCCGCCGCAGGCGCTGCGGTGCTCGGCGCCGAGCAGACCGCGATCCGCAACACGCAGGGCCAGACGCTGGCGACCGCCAGGGAGACCACCGGCGCCACCGCCGCCGTGCTCACCATGCACCTGCGCGCCGCCGGGGCAGCTCGGCGGACCGTCGTCCTGCGCCGCGCCCCGCACATCGCCGGCAGGCTGACCGCGTGGGCCTGCCAGGTCAAGCTGACCCCGGCCGGGAAGCCCGGTCCCTGCTCCAGGAGGATCACGCTGACGGGCACGCGCGCCCTGAGGCTGCCCCGGACGCTCACGGGCAAGGTCCGCGTCGTCGTCGCGAAGGGCCGCGTCAGGCCGCGGTGACCGGCAGCGTCCGCACGTAGGAGACGAGGCGACCCTCGACCGGCGTGTGGAGTGCGAAGCCCACCGGATCAGGCACCATGGCCAGCGACCGCTCCTCGAAGTCGAGCGCGAGCTGGCAGTAGGTCGACGGGGCGGTCATCGACGGACGGCCGCCGACGGTGGTGGTCATCGTGCTGTGGACATGGCCGGCAATCGTGCCGCAGACCTGCGGGTGCGCGGCGACCAGGCGAGCGATCGCATCACGCGCCCGTTCGGCCAGCGCGTAGCGATCCATCCCGGGCAGGCCGGTGAGGAACGGCGGGTGGTGCATCGCCACCACCGTGGGGATCTCCGGCCGCGCGGCGAGCTCACCCGCGATCCAGTCAAGCCGCTCGTCGTCCAGATCGCCCGCGTCCTCGCCGGGGATGGTCGTGTCCAGCATCAGCACCTGCAGACCGCCGAGCTCGATCAGATGCTGGACCGGCTCAGCGCCCTCACCGCCCACGTCGAAGTGTCGACGCAGCGCCGCGCGGTCGTCATGGTTGCCCGGCAGGACGTGCAACGGCAGCTCGAGCTCTTCTCTGAGCAGCGCCGCCAGCCGCGCGTACTCCTCCGGGTGCCCGCCGTCGGTGAGGTCGCCGGTCACCAGGGCCAGATCCGGGCGCTGAGCCAAGCCGCGCACGGCTGCGAGCACCGCGCGCAAGGTGTCGACCGGGTCGCCCGGCTGCCAGTCGGCTCCGATGTGGGGGTCGGTGAGTTGGAGGATCGTCGCGGTCAACTGCGCGCTACTCGCCGCCACGGGCGACCATCACCGAGGTCGCCTTCACCGTGGCGGTCGCCTCGACCCCCGGCGCGAGCCCGAGCTCCTCGACCGAGTCGCGGGTGACCGCAGCGGTGATCAGGAACGGCCCGGCCTCGATCTCGACCAGCGCCATCACGCCGTCGACCTCGACCGAGCGCACCACCCCGGGCATCCGGTTGCGCGCCGAGAACGAGTTGCCGGTCGCGTGACGGGGCTGGCGCCGGCGACTGAGGCGGCGGACCTCGTCGGCCGACACGAGCCGGCGGTTGCGCTCGTCGCGCACGGTCTCGAGCTTTCCGGCGCGGTCCCAGCGTCGCAGGGTGTCGGCGCTGACGCCGATTGCGGCGGCCGCCTCGCCGAGGGTGAGATGCGTCTCCATGACGCAAACATCGCACAACGCCTCGTTTGCGACAACGCCGCGTGCTTTCGGTCAGACTCCGCAGGCCGATGCCCAGCGACCGAGAGGAGCACACGATGAAGCTCAGCGCCCGTAATCAGCTGACCGGAACCGTCACCGAGATCCGCCGAGGAGAGGCGATCGCCAACGTGGTGCTCGATGTGGCCGGACAACGACTGGTCTCCTCGATCACGGTGGAGGCGGTGGAGCAGCTCGGACTGGCGCCCGGGGTCGAGGTCACCGCGGTGGTCAAAGCCTCCGACGTGATCCTGGCAATCGACTGATGGCGCTCCACGCCCGCCATCACAAGCGCGCCCACAACCGGGAGTTCGCCATCGGCGCATCCGGCGCCAAGACCGTCGAGCTGCCGGTCGACACCCTCGCCGCGGACGGGATGGGCACTGAGGACGCCTATGAGCTGATCCGCGCCGCGCTGCTGCTCGACGGCCAGTCTCGGCTGAACCTGGCGACGTTCGTGACCACCTGGATGCCCGCGCTCGGCGGCCGGCTGATGGCCGAGACGGCCGACAAGAACATGATCGACAAGGACGAGTATCCGGAGACGGCGGAGATCGAGACGCGTTGCGTGAACATCCTCGCCGACCTGTGGAACTCACCGGAGGCGGAGTCGGCGACCGGCTGCTCGACGACCGGCTCCAGCGAGGCGGCGATGCTGGCGGGGATGGCTTTGAAGTGGCGCTGGCGGGCGCGGCGCGAGGCGGCCGGCAAGGACGCGACGAAGCCGAACCTGGTGATGGGCGCCAATGTCCAGGTGTGCTGGGAGAAGTTCTGCCGCTATTGGGAGGTCGAGCCGCGTCTGGTGCCGATGGAGGGCGAGACCTTCCATCTCACCCCCGAGCGCGCGATCGCGCACTGCGACGAGAACACGATCGGGGTGGTGGCGATCCTCGGCTCGACGTTCGATGGCAGCTACGAGCCGGTCGCCGAGATCGCGGCGGCGCTGGACGAGCTGGAGCAGACCAAGGGGATCGATGTCCCGATCCACGTCGACGGCGCCTCGGGGGGCTTCGTCGCGCCGTTCCTGGACCCCGACCTCGTGTGGGACTTCCGGATCCCCCGGGTGCAATCGATCAACGCCTCCGGGCACAAGTACGGGATGGTCTACCCGGGGGTGGGCTGGGCGGTGTGGCGCGACAAGTCGGCGCTCCCCTCCGAGCTGATCTTCGACGTCAACTACCTCGGCGGGAACATGCCGACGTTCGCGCTCAACTTCAGCCGCCCGGGCAGCGAGGTCGTCGCGCAGTACTTCATGTTCATGGCCCTCGGCCGTTCGGGCTACACCACCATGCTCGGCGCGCTGCGCGCGATCGCGCAGCAGATCTCCGGCGAGATCGCCAAGCTCGGCCCCTACCGGCTGATCAGCGACGGCTCGCAGCTGCCGGTGTTCGCATTCGCGCTCGCCGAGGAGATCACCAACTACACGGTGTTCGATGTCTCGGACCGGTTGCGCGAGCGGGGCTGGCTGGTGCCCGCCTACAGCTTCCCGGAGAACCGCCAGGACCTGAGCGTGCTGCGCATCGTCGTGCGCGCCGGGATGCACCTCGAGATGGCCCACGAGCTGGTCGGCACGCTGCGCGAGAAGACCGATCAGCTGCAGGCGCTCGACGGCCCGCTACCGCGCGCGATCGCGTCGAGCACCAAGGCGTTCGCGCACTGACCCGGGGCCGACTCAGATGAGCTGGGCCAGCCTGCGGCCCGCGGCGCGCAGCTGGTCGGCGTTCGTCGCCTCGAGCACCCGCTCGAGGTCGAGCACGCGGGCGCCCATCGCATCAAGCGCTCGCGTGCCGCAGACGACGTAGCAGGGAACGCCTCCCTGGCGGGCGCGGGTGGCAACCTCGGAGACGAGCTTGCCGACGAGCGACTGCTCGTCGAGTCTCCCCTCGCCGGTGATCACGCAGCGAGCGGCGCGCATGCGCGCGTCGAACCCGACCGCATCGAGCACGAACGCCGCGCCCGGCACCAGGTCGGCGCCGAACGCCGCCCACAGCCCGCCCGACAGACCGCCGGCCGCCCCGGTCATCTCACGCTCGCGCGGATCCCGGCCGAACTCACGCTGCAGCGAACTCGCGCGGTCCACGAGGCGCCGGCTGAGCCTCCGCACCTCGCCAGGGCTCGCGCCCTTCTGGGGTCCGAACACCCTTGCGGCATCCTCGAACGGGGTGCGGACGTCGCAGAGCACGATCAGCCGCGCACCGCTCAGGCCGCCGGCCTCGCGCAGCGCCTCGATCGCGCCCGCGCCGCCGTCGGTGGTGGCACTGCCGCCGACCCCCAGATGGACCGTGCGCGCACCCGCGCGGACGGCCGCCGCGATCAGCTCGCCGGTGCCACGGGTCGAGGCGGCGAACGCGTCGCGTTCGCCGGGGGCGACCAGGTGCAGCCCGCTCGCCGCCGCGGTGTCGACGAACGCGTCACGGCCCGCCAGCATGAACGTCGCCTGCAGTTCACGCCCGATCGGGTCGTGCGCGGTGACCGTGACCGGCTCGCCGCCTCGAGCGCCGGCGAGCGCGTCCATCGTCCCCTCCCCACCGTCCGCGAGCGGGCAGCGGTCGACCTCCCGCCCGCCCGCTTCCAGCCCGCCGGCGATCGCGTCGGCGACCTGCGCCGCGCTGAAGGTCCCCTTGAACGAGTCGGGGGCGACCAGGATCGTCTCGGGAACGCCGCGCATCGCGGCTCAGTATCGCGGCCGCGCCGGGCTCACTCCGAGCGGCGGCGCGCGGCCAGCCGGGCGACCGGCCGAAACGCCTTGCGGCGCGCGACCTCGTAGCCGGCGGTCCGGCCGATCTCGGTGTCCATCACCCGCTGGATGAGCGTGCGGCCGCGTGGCCGGCGGGCGAGCGACGACGGCATCGCCGGCGCGCCGGACCCGGTATCGGCGAGCGCCGCCTTGGCCGCGTTGTGACCTGACGCGCCCATGACGCCGCCGCCGGGATGGGTTCCGGCGCCGCACAGGTAGTAGCCGGCGACCGGCGTGCGGTAATCCGAGAGCTCGGGAAGTGGGCGCGAGCTGAACAGCTGGTCGAGGAACATCGCGCCGTGAAAGATGTTGCCCTCGGTGAGCCCGTAGTCGCGCTCGATGTCACGCGGGGTGATGGTGAGCTGAGCGAGGATGTGATCTCGGAGGTTGGGCGCATAGGTGAACAGGTCCTCGAGCACGAGGTCGGTCCACTCCTGCTTGCGCGAGTCCCAGTCGCCGTGTGCGAGCTCCCACGGAAGCTGCTGGACACCGAGGGTCAGCGTGTGGCGGCCCGGTGTCGACAGAGTCGGGTCGGTGAGTGACTGGATCACCGCCTCGATCACGAACTCATCGGGGAACTCGCCGCGGCGCATCGCCTCGAAGCCGAGCTCGAAGTTCTCGACGGTCGCGCCGAGCAGCTGATGGCCGCGGTGCTGCGGCCCCTCGGCCGGTCCGTCGAAGCCGATGTAGGCGGGGAGCTCGTCGACGAGCAGGTGGATGCGGGCCATCGAGCCGCGCATGTCGATCCCGGCCACGCGGCGGCGCAGCCCCGGATCGAGATCCTCTTCGCCGAGCAGGGTGAGCAGCGAGCGCTTGGGGTCAGCCCCGGAGACGACCAGCGGGGCTTCGATCTGACTGCCGTCGACGAGGGTGACGCCGGCGGCGCGGCCCTGGGCCACGCGGATGCGCGCCACCGGCGATCCGGTACGGACGACCGCGCCGTGAGCCTCGGCGGCAGAGGCGAGCGCGCGGGTGATCCCGCCCATCCCGCCCCGCACGAATCCCCACTGGCCGAACTGACCCTCGAACTCACCCCACGAGTGGTGCCCGTACGTGTAGGCGCTTCCGGGAGTCGACGGTCCCGCCCAGACCGAGACCATGCCGAGGAACGTCATGTGTCCCTTGACGTGGTCGGACTCGAAGTATCGGTCGAGCAGGTCCTTGGTGGAGAGCAGCACGAACTCGTCGAACAGGTCAGGCTCGCCCGCCTGCTCGAAGGCCCGGATGACCTCTGAGCGCGACGGCGGCGTCCGCATCAGAAACGGCGTGATGATGTCGGCGAAGCGCTGCATGCGCACGCCGAAGTCCAGAAACGCCCGCGCGTCGGCCGGCGAGTGGGACTCGATCTCACGCAACGTGCGGTCGAGCTCGGGATACATGAACATGTGGCTGCCGTCGCGGAACAGGCTGAAGCTCGCCACGTCGGCCTGGTAGAGCTCGAGGCCGAACCGCTTGAGCTCGAGCTCGGCGATGATCTCCGGCCGCAGCAGCCCTGCGATGAACGCGCAGGAGGACCAGCGCGCACCGGGGATCAGCTCCTCGGTCGTGCACGCGCCGCCGACGACATCGCGGGACTCCAGGACGAGCACCCGCCGCCCGGCGCGGACGAGGTAGTTGGCGGCGACCAGGCCGTTGTGGCCCGCGCCGACGACGATCGCGTCGTAGCGCTCGCTCATCCCGTCACCGGCGTCATCGACCGGACCTTCTTACCGTCCAGGTCGACCACGATCCCCTGCAGCGACCAGTCCGAGTAGGAGCTGCCGGGATTGATCGAGACGGTGCGGCCGAGCTTCTGGGTGCCGCGCGACTCGTGGATGTGGCCGTGCAGCGACAGCAGCGGCTGGTACTCGAGGATCGCGTCCCGGACCGCGGTGCTCCCCACCGGGCCGGTGATCGCCCCGCCGCGCTTGAGCTTGGTGCCGTCCTCGAGCTCGGGCGCGCTGTCCAGGCCGGTTCCGTACGGCGGCACGTGGATGTTGAAAATCGCCCGGTCCATGTCCTCGATCTGCTCGGCGAGGACGCGGATCTTCTCGCTGAGCTCCTCCTCGCTGCACTCGCGCGGGGTGTCCCACGGGGTGTGGTTGGACCAGGCGAGGTTGAGCATCTCGTGGGCGCCGTCACCGACCCGGATCACCCGGCCCTCGGGCGCGGCGATGGTGCGCGTGGTGGCGAGCACCTCGTCGACGTTGAACTCGTCGTCGTTGCCCGGCACGAACACGACCTCGAGCTCGGTCTCGCCCAGTCGCTCCTCGGCGAGCTCGATCCAGTCGCGCAGCCGCTCGAGCATCACCTGGTGAAACCGGGCGGACAGCGCATCGGGGTCGTCGGTGAGCCGCTGAAGCTCGTCGTGGTCCATGCGCACGGGGTACAGGCCGTTGTTGGAGATCTGCTTCTCCTGCGTGGCCAGCTCCTCGGGGTCGGTGAACGTCCGCCGCTGGCCGAGCCACTCACAGGACCAGGCGCCGTCGCCCTCGGCGACGACCGGCACGAGCATCTTGCCCGTGCAGTCGCCGCCCATGATCACCACGTCGGCCTGGTAGGCGGCGCCCGCATGCAGGAACTTGCGAAAGCACACGTCCGAGCCGTGCAGATCGGTACAGAAGAACAGGCGGATCATTCGACGGGAAGCTCCTGGTAGACGAGGCTCAGATCGAGATCCTGACGGTGCTTGCGGTACAGCTTGGTCGCCACGTAGATGAGCGCAGTGATCGCGTAGCAGCCGCCGAGGTAGATCAAACCGTTGGAGCCGTTGACCCCGAGCGCCTTGACGGCGAGGCACTGCTCGTCGACGAAGATGGCGAACACGAGGAACACCGCAGCGCAGATGCTCATCACCGGCACGCCCGCCACCTTGTAGCGGGCGACCGCGGTCGACTCGTACATCTCGCGCTTGGTGTACGGGAAAACCATCGCGGCGATCATCGTCACCGCGAACGCGGTGATCCCGAGGATCAGGATGCCGAGCGTGTAGCTGACGAACGACGAGGAGAACGAGTACAGCGCGATCGAGACGACCGCCAGTGCGGAGAACGACAGGATCGCGTTGATCGGTGTGTGGGTGCGGCGATTGACCTTGCCGAGCCACTCGGGCAGCACCTTGTCGAACGACATCGCGACCATGACGCGGGTGGCGCCGAGTGGAACGTTGGGGATCCACATGACCCACCAGGCGAAGAACAGGATGAACGCCACGTAGATCATGAACACCGACCCTCCGGAGAGCGCGGCGAAGAAGCCGAAGAACGGCGGGATCGGCAGCGGGCTCGACCCTCCGCCGAGGAACAGCGAACCGCTGGCGAACAGGAACTGGCTGCCGGCGCGGCTGACCAGGAGTCCGGCCATGATGGCGACGAACACGAACGAGAAGACCTCGGCGCCGACGATCGCCTTGATGTTGGAGGAGGCCGAGTTGGCGCGCTTGATCTCGCCGGCCTGCATGACGCCCCACGCGGGATAGATGAGCGCGAACGCGGCGATCACCGCCGCCTCGATCGTCGCCCACAGCGAGAACGACGTGTGCGTCGTGCCACCGGCCTTGATCGTCGCCTGGTAGGCATTGGAGGTGCCGAAACCGTCCTTGACGAACCGGTTGAGGTTGGAGACGAAGCCGGCGTGACTGGTGCCCAGCAGGCCGACGATCACGATCAGCATGCAGACGAAGCCGATCCAGAAGAAGTAGCGCTGCAGCAGCGCGTACACGCGCAGGCCGCGGATGTTGACCGCGGCCGACCAGACGGCGATCCCGATGCCACAGACGAACACGCCCCATTGAGTGATGAACCAGTCGCCGACGCTGATCAGCCCGTGCGCGTGATAGTGAGCGCCGAGCATGAGCAGGAACGGACCGAACACCAGGTTGGAGCCAAGCCAGCCGGCCAGGCCGATGAACGTCACCTGGGCGAGTGTCACTCCGGTGAAGACGAAGAACGTGGCGACGCCGCCGCCGAGGATCCGGCTCTGGAAGACGTAGTCACCGCCGGATCTCGGCATCGCGGAGACGAACATCGCGTACACGACCGCCTCGAAGACGCAGAACACGCCGGCGATCACGAACGCCAGCCACATGCTCGCATGGGGGTAGGTGATCGCGATCAGCGCGTAGGAGGTCGCGACGTTGAGAACGATGTTGATCGCCAGGACGTTGTAGATCCAGGCGTCGAGCTGGGAGAAGTCACGGACCAGCCCGGATGCCTTGCGGGCGAACCCCGCTTGCGATGGTTGTGCCGTGACCGAACGGCTGCTTGTCGCGCTCATATCCCTCTGTCTCCTCTGTGGGCTCGTCATCGATTAGGGCTCTGCGCCATGCCCAAACGCAGGTCAGGGTTCGTCGATCGTGGCGACGATGAGTTCCTCCGCATCGCGGAGGTGTCCGGTGAGCAGTTCCTTGCACCGCTTGGTCTTGCGCCCCAGGATCAGCTCGAGAAGTTCGGTGTGTTCGGCGCTGAGCGCCTCGGTGTCAGACTCCGAGCGGTCGACAATCGACATGCACAGCCGCACCTCGGCTTGGATCGCCGAGAAGAAGCGGTCGAGCCGGCGGCTGCCCAACAGCGACACCAGCCGCTCATGGAACAGCTGGTCGTTGTCGACGACGGCGCTCCAGTCACCTTTGCTCGCCGCCTCGGTGAGCCGGGCGACCGCGTCGGCGAGACCGGCGAGCTGTTCGGGCTCCGCGACCGCCGTCGCGTCAAGCGCGGAGAGCTCGAGCACGCGCCGAACGCGGAAGATATCGGCGACATCCTCAGCGCTGAGCTGGGTCACGACGGCGCCGTGATGCATCTCGGAGGTGACGATCCCCTCGCGGGCGAGGACCCGGATCGACTCGCGCATCGTGTTGCGCGAGACGCCGATTGTCGAGGCCAGTGACGCCTCGCGCAGCCGCTCGCCCGGCTTGATCTCGCCACGCAGGATCATCTCGCGCAGCAGCTCGGCGAGCTGCTCGGCGGTGCTCGAGCGTTTCAGCTGGATCGAGCCGAGCGCGGCGCTTGCCCGATCCCCATTGTCCTCTCCGGCCATCGTGGTGAATCCTATTCGTCTGTTGTGGAGCTTGTCAAGTGTTGCACTGTTGGATTGTTCATCAATCTGGCCGGCGTGACGAAGAACGTGCGCACCGTCTCGGGATCCACGAGCTCCTCGAATCCGCGGGTGACCGGCTCGAGGTCGGGGTCGTGGTCTCGCACCCGCTCCCACTCGCTCCACGAGCGCACCCGCATCACCTCGAGGATGTCAGCGCCGAGCGTCCGGGCATCCTCCTCGGACAGCCGGTAGGCGTCGAAGCCGTGCACCACGTCCTTGGACAGGCAGGTCGGTTGGTCGACCTGCGCCGAGAAGTCGGCAAAGCGCTGAGGGTCGACCCCCGGGCGCATCGGGATCAGATTGATGGCGACCACCTCGGTCGCGTCTGCCGGCCGGCTCATTCAGAGAGCTCCTCGTGCTCGATGTCCTCGGGTGTCTCGTACCAGCGCTTACGCTCGCCGACCCGCGCGCGCACCTTCCAGCGACGGGACTTGGGCGTGTGCTCGAGGTGGGAGACCAGCCGGGTGGCGCGCGCGGCCGCGCGCTGAAGTCCGGCCGCTGCATCCGGATCGGCGTCCTCGGCCAGGCGCTCCGCCGCCTCGACGACGCGCTGCGCCACGAGCGTGGCGGTCCGCCACCAGCCCCAGTCGTTGTCACACAGCTCGCCGATCCGATCGAGGCTGATGTCCTCGTCGCCCTCGCCGAGGTCGTGATCGGCAAGCAGCCCGAGCGCATCGCGGAGGTCCTTCTCGTTGGTCTCGACGACCTGGAGCTTGGAGAGCAGCAGGTCGGCGGGTGAGAGCGTCCGGGCGTGGACCGCCAGGCGCTCGCGCAGATCGAGGCGATGACACATCTCGATCTGATCGAGGAACACATCCGCCTCCCACTTGCCCTCGGGCTCGTGGAAGAACAACCGGTGCTGACCGTGGTAGGTGTTGAACTCGTACTCCGGGGTGTAGCCCAGCGACACGAACAGCTTCGTCAGCGCGTCGGCATCGCGGCTGAGGCCCAGGAAGTCGACGTCGCCGTAGGCGCGGCGCAGCGGAGCGCTCCGGGCTGAGGGGCTGATCGATGCGATCGCCACGCCGCCGGTCGCACGGAGCACGACGCCGGCCGCGGCGGCCCCATCGAGCACCGCATCGGCATGGCCGATCGCCGCCTCTGCGTCCAGTCCCTGGACCTCGGCCGCCATCAGGCCGCGGCCTCGCCGAGATGGATCATCACGTGCTTGACCTCGGTGTAGGCCTCCAGCGCGTAGATCGACATGTCGTTGCCGTGCCCGGACTGCTTGAAGCCGCCGTGCGGCATCTCGGAGACGATCGGAAGGTGGTCGTTGATCCACACCGTGCCGAACTGCAGCGCACGCGCGGCGCGCATCGCCTTGCCGACGTCGCGGGTGAACACGGAGGCGGCGAGGCCGTATTCAACGTCATTGGCCCAGTGCAGGACCTCTGACTCCGCGGTGAACGGGGTGACGGTGACAACCGGACCGAACACCTCCTGGTGGATGATCTCGGCGTCCTGTGGGACATCGACGATCAGGGTCGGCTTATACCAGTAGCCCGGGTCGCGGGTGTCGCCCCCGGTGGCGACCTCGGCCACGCTCCGTGCCCGGGACACAAAGCCGGCGATCCGCTCGCGCTGGGCAGCGGAGATCACCGGTCCCATCTCGCTCGCCTCGTCGCTGGGATCGCCGACGGCGATGTCCTGAACCGCCTGGGTGAGCGCCTCGACCGTCTCGTCGTAGACCGCTCGCTGCACGTACACGCGCGAGGCAGCCATGCAGTCCTGACCGGAGTTGCCGTACCCGCCCTCGCGGATCTTCCGCACGGCGAGCTCCAGGTCGGCGTCGCCGTAGACGATCACGGGCGCCTTGCCGCCGAGCTCGAGGTGCAGGCGCTTGAGGTTGTCGGCCGACGCCCGGGTGACGACCTTGCCGGTCCGGGTGTCGCCGGTCAGCGATGACATGCGCACTTGCGGGTGACCGACAAGCGCGGCCCCGACGTCCTCACCATGTCCGGTCACGACGTTGAACACGCCCTCGGGCAAGAGGTCGGCGGCGAGCTCGGCGAGTCGCAGCGCGGTGAGGGGCGTGAGCTCGGAGGGCTTGAGCACCAGCGTGTTGCCGGTGAGCAGCGCGGGCGCGATCTTCCAGCCCGCCATCACGATCGGGAAGTTCCAGGGCGCGACGGAGCCGATCACGCCGAGCGGATCACGCCGCAGGATGCTCGTGTGGACGGCGCTGTACTCCCCGGCTGCCCGCCCTTCGAGGACGCGCGACGCACCGGCGAAGAAGCGCAGGTTGTCGGCCAGAAACGGGATCTCCTCACGCGCGACCGAGATCGGCTTGCCGACGTTGGCGGACTCGAGGCAGGCCAGCTCCTCGGCGTTCTCGTCGACCCGATCGGCGAGCTGCAGGATCCGGGCGGCACGCTCGCCTGGCGGCATGAGCGACCACGCCGGGAATGCGTCCTGCGCCGCACGGACCGCGCGCTCCACGTCTTCGGCGCAGCCCTGTGCCACATGTGCGATCGCCTCGCCGTCGGCGGGACCGAGCACCACCTCGGTCTCTCCCTGCGTGGCCGGCACCTGCTGCCCGTTGATGAACATCTGGTGAGTCGGTGCGCTCGAGACGGCCATCTCTCTCCTCGGTCGGGGGACGGTTACGGTATGTCGAATTGCTCTTTCAGTCAAGAGCAGATATGTTCGGCAGGTCAATTGTTCTACAATCGAGGTGAGATGGCGCGGATAGCGGTGATCCCGGGGGACGGGATCGGGCCCGAGGTGTGCGACGTCGGCTTGCGGGTGCTGGCCGCGGTCGGGCCCGAGGGCGCGCTGGAGACCGAGACGTTCCCGTGGGGGTCCTCCCACTACCTGCGCACGGGCGCGATGCTGCCCGACGACGGCCTGGACACGCTCGCCTCGTTCGACGCGATCCTGTTCGGCGCGGTCGGCTCACGCGACGTGCCTGACCACATCACGCTCTGGGGGCTGCGCCTGGCGATCGTCCAGGGGTTCGATCACGCGGTCAGCCTGCGCCCCGCCCGGCTGGAGCCCGGCGTCCGCGGCCCACTCGCAGGCCGCGGGCCCGACGACGTCGACCTGGTCGTCGTGCGCGAGAACACCGAGGGCGAGTACTCCGGCATCGGCGGCTTCTCCCGCCGCGGCCTGGCCGGCGAGGTGGCGCTGCAGACGTCGATCTACTCCCGCGATGGCGTCGAGCGGGTCGCGCGTTATGCCTTCGAGCTGGCTCGCAGGCGACCCGCGCGGCGGGTGGCCTCGATCACCAAGTCAAACGCGAGCCTGCACGCCAGCGTGCTGTGGGACGAGGTCGTGGCGGACGTCGCCGCCGGCTATCCGGACGTGAGCTGGGAGTCGGTGCTCGTCGATGCCGCCGCCGCGCGGCTCGTGCTGGACCCCGGCAGCTTCGACGTGCTCGTCGCCTCCAACCTCCACGGCGACGTCCTGTCCGATCTCACCGGCGCGCTCGCGGGCAGCCTGGGCATGGCGCCGAGCGGCAATCTCAGCCTCGACGGCTCGCGCCCCTCGATGTATGAGCCGGTGCACGGCTCGGCGTTCGACCTGATCGGACGCGGCCTTGCCAACCCGATGGGGATGGTGCTGTCGGTTGCGCTGATGCTCGACGACCTCGAGCGCCCGGCCGCGGCGGCCGCGGTCCGTGACGCCGTCACCAAGACGTGTCGCGCCGGGGTGCTCACACCCGACGTCGGTGGCACGGCGACGACCGAAACGGTGGCGCAGTCGATCCTCGCCGCCCTGACCCCGACCGAGGAGGTCCCCCGATGACCCTCGCCCCCACCGCGATCACCTCCGGTGTGCTCGTCGACGGCAGCTGGCGCACGCCCGAGGGCCGCACGCATCGAGAGATCCGCAACCCTTACTCCGATGAGCTGCTGGCGACCGTCTCGGAGGCGACGGCCGGCGATGTCGACGACGCGGTGGCGGCCGCGGCTGACGCGATGCGCGATCGGCCACTCACCCCGTTCGCCCGCTACGAGATCCTGGCCGCGACCTCTGACCTGATCGCCGCCCGGGCCGAGGAGTTTTCGACGCTGATCGTCGAGGAGGCAGGCAAGCCGATCCGCGACGCACGCGGCGAGGTCACGAGAGCGGTGCAGACGATCCGTCTGTGTGCCGAGGAGGCCAAGCGGATCGGCGGTGAGGTCATCCCGTTCGACGCCACCCCGGGCTCTGAGCACCGGATGGGCTTCACCCTGCCGGTCCCCGTCGGCCCGGTGTGCGCCATCACGCCGTTCAACGCCCCGCTCAACCAGCTCAACCACAAGGTCCCGACGGCGATCGCCGCCGGCTGCCCGGTCGTGCTCAAGCCCGCCGAGGTCACGCCGCTGTCGGCGATCCGCCTGGTGGAGACGATGGTCGAGGCCGGTCTGCCCGCCGGCTGGGTCAACCTCGTCGTCGGCGGGCCTCAGATCGGCGAGCGGCTGCTCGCCGACGAGCGCCTGGCCGCGTATTCGTTCACCGGCTCGGTGGCCGTCGGTCGCCACATCCGCGAGACCGTGGGCCTGCGGCTGACCGTGCTCGAGCTCGGCAACAACTCTCCGAACATCGTGCATCGCGACGCCGATCTGGCCCATGCCGCCGACGCCGTCGCGCGCAGTGCGTTCGCCTACGCCGGCCAGCTCTGCATCTCGGCACAGCGAGCGCTCGTCCAGCGCGACGTCCACGACGAGTTCGTGGCTCTGCTCGCCGAGCGGGCGCGGGCGATGGTGGTCGGCGATCCTCGCTCAGAGCAGACCGACGTCGGCCCGATGATCGACGACCGGGCCGCCGAGCGCGCGGAGACGCTGATCGCGCAGACGGCCGCCGCCGGCGCGACGATCGTGGCCGGCGGCACCCGCGACGGGCGGCTGCTGGCGCCGACCGTGATCGACGGCCTGGAGCCGGAGATGGACCTGGCGTGCCACGAGGCGTTCGCCCCGGTGCTCGGCGTGCTCACCTACGAGACGCTCGAGCAGGCGCTTGCGATTGCCAACGGCACCCGCTACGGCCTGCAGGCGGCGGTGTTCACCGAGTCGCTCGACACCGCGATGTTCCTCGCGCGCCGGATGGAGAGCGGCGGAGTGATGGTGAACGAGGGTTCGAACTTCCGCATCGACCAGATGCCGTTCGGGGGGATCAAGGACAGCGGCGTCGGCCGCGAGGGCGTGCGCTACGCGATCGAGGAGTTCACCCATCAACGCCTCGTCGCCATCACCCTCAAGGCGCCGCGGTGAGGAGGTCAGCCCTTCAGCAGCGCGAGGTAGCCGCTCTCGTCGCGGTCGAGCCGCTCGGCCGCGATCGACGCGGCGCGTTCGCCGTCACCGCGGCGCATCGCGCTCAGGACCGAGCGCAGCGGGCGCACCGACCGTTTGGGGACCGGCCGGTCGGTGTCGGCGCGGGCGGCGGCCAGCTGCAGCTCGCTCATCGCGGCGGCGTGCAGCGCGCCGAAGCGCTCGCTGTTGACGAGCGCCACCAGGCCGTGCCAGAACCCGAGCTCGGCGGCGAGCGCCTCCGCGGGATCGGTCGCCGCGGCGACGGCATCGAGGCGCCGGTCCAGATCGCTGAGGTCGGTGCCACGCTGCACGGACTCACGGACCGCCGCCAGCTCCACCAGCCGCCGCACCCGGAACAGGTCGCGGACGTCGTCGGCGTCGATCTCCGCGACGTAGGCGCCACGATGGATCTCACGGCGGACGAGGCCCTGGCTGACGAGGATCTGCAGCGCCTCGCGCACCGTGTTGCGCGAGACGCCGAGCTGCTGGGACGCCGAGGCCTCGCTGAGATGCGCTCCGGGGGCGATCGCGCCGTCGATGATCAGCTGGCGCAGCGCGCCGGCGACCTGCTCGGCCGTGCTCGCGCGGCGCAGCCGCACCGCCGGCAGCCCCAGATTCGCCTCGTCCGCCATCGGGCTCGGATTCAAGCAGCCGGGCCCGCCGTCCCGATGTCCCACATCCCGAGAAGGAGAGCGCCCTGATGGCCACCGACGCCGCCACAGCCTCGAAGAGCGACCACCGCGCGCCCCAGCGCGAGACCCGGCTGTGGCACTCCCAGGCGCACATGCCCTCGGTCAAGCGCTCCGAGCGGGTGATCGTCTCCGGCGAGGGGTCCTATGTGTGGACCGAGGATGGCCAGCGGCTGCTCGACCTCCCCGCGAGCCTCTGGTATTGCAACGTCGGCCACGGCCGGGCGCGGATCGTCGAGGCGGTCGCGGAGCAGATGTCCCGGCTCGAGGCGTACTCGACCTTCCAGCGCTACGCCACGCCTCCGGCGCTCGAGCTTGCCGACCGGGTCGCCGCGATGGCGCCGGTGGACGACGCCCGCGTCTGCCTGACGAGCGGCGGCTCGGACTCCGTCGACCTCGCGGGCAAGCTCGCGCGGCGCTACTGGGATGCGGTCGGGCGCCCGGACAAGCGGGTGATCGTGACCCGTGAGGAGGCCTACCACGGCCTGCACGGGGTGGGCACGAGCATCGCGGGAATCGAGGTCAACCGGCAGGGCTACGGCGAGCTGATCCGGGAGACGGCGCGGATCGACAACCACAACCCCGAGTCGCTGCAGGCGCTCATCCACGAGCGTGGCGCGGATTCGATAGCGGCGGTCTACTGCGAGCCCGTGATGGGCACCGGCGGCGTGATCATGCCCGCACCCGGCTACCTGGAGTCGATCCAGGCGCAGTGCCGTGAGCACGACATCCTGTTCATCGCCGACGAGGTGATCACCGGGTTCGGCAGGACCGGCCGGATGTTCGCCTGCGAGCGCTACGGGCTGGCGCCCGACATGCTGCTGGTCGCCAAGGGGATCAGCTCCGGGTACCTGCCGCTGGGGGCGGTCATCGTCGCCCGCCGCGTGTGGGAGCCGTTCTGGGCCGACGGTTCAGAGCTCGTCTTCCGCCACGGCCTGACCTACGCCGGCCACGCCACCGCGTGCGCGGCCGCGCTGGCCAACATCGACATCCTCGAGGAGGAGCGACTCGTCGAGCGCGTCGAGCAGCTCGAGGAGACGGTCGTCGCGGCCCTGTCGCCGCTGGCCGGCCACCCGCTGGTGCGCGAGGTCCGGGCCGGAGCGGGATTGCTCGCCGCGGTCCAGCTGGAGGACCCAGGCAAGGCGGCCGAGGTGGCGGAGCTGATGGTGGGCGACGGGGTGCTCGGGCGTCAGCTCAACGACGGCTCGCTGCACTTCTCCCCGCCGTTCGTGATCACCGAGGAGGAGATCTGGATGGTCGCGGAGGTGATCGGCCGGGCGCTGGACCGCGTCGGCTGAACGCGCCGCGGCACCGCGTGGCGGATCCGTCATGCTGTGGACCGTGCCCGACTACGAGCTGATCGAGGCCGACGGACGCGAGGTCCGGATCTCCAGCGGTGACCGAATCGTGTTCCCGGAGGCGGGGGTCACCAAGCGCGGACTGATCGAGTACCACCTGGCGGTCGCCGAGCCGATGCTGCGCGGGCTCCGCGACCGGCCCACCCATCTCAAGCGCTTCCCCCGGGGCGTGTCGGCCGAGCCGTTCTTCCAGAAGCGGATCCCGGACTCGGCGCCCGAATGGCTGCAGACGACGACGGTGACATTCCCGAGTGGCCGCACCGCCCGGGAGCTGTTGCCCAACGACGTCGCCACGCTGGTGTGGGGCGTGAACCTCGGCGTCGTCGACTGGAACCCGTGGCAGGTCCGGTTGCCCGACCTCGACCACCCCGACGAGCTCCGCGTCGATCTCGACCCGACGCCCGAGGCGAGCTGGGACGTCGTGCGCCAGGTCGCGCTGGTGTGCGGCGAGGTGCTGCGTGACCACGGCCTCGTCGGCTTCCCCAAGACCAGCGGCTCACGCGGGATCCACGTCTACGCGCGCGTGCGGCCCGAGCACGACTTCGTCGCGGTTCGCCGGGCCGCACTCGCACTGGCGCGGGAGGTCGAGCGCCGCGCGCCGGGTCTGGCCACCTCCAGCTGGTGGAAGGAGGAGCGGGGCAACGGCGTGTTCGTCGACTACAACCAGAACATTCGGGACCGCACCGTCGCCAGCGCCTACAGCGTGCGGCCGACCCCCGACGCCCGGGTGTCGACACCGCTCACCTGGGACGAGGTTGTCGACGTGGAGCCCGCCGAGCTTCGGATCGACACCGTGCCGGAGCTCGTCGCCCGGCGAGGGGATCCGGCGGCGTCGATCGACTCGGAGGCGGGGTCGATTGATGCGCTGCTCGAGCTCTCGCGCGTGGATGAGGAGGAGCGAGGGCTGGGGGACGCGCCCTGGCCGCCGCACTTCCGCAAGCAGGCCGGGGAGCCGCGTCGGGTGCAGCCGAGTCGGGCGCGGCGGGACTGAGGGCTTTCGGATCGGCTTGTGTCTCAGCGTGGTCGTGGTGCGTGGCGTCGCGAGGTAGCCGTCGGGCGGGGGGATCCGCGGGGTTCGCGAGGTAGCGCGTCGTGACGCCGGCCGTCAAGCAGCGCCCGCAGCTGTGGGCTTGCCTTGTTCGGTGGTGGCGCTGCTTGACTGCCGTCGCCCCGCCGCGCTATTGGCAGTGATGAGGGCGCACAAGTGCTGCCCCCCACCGGGGGACCACTGCTGAGACGACAGGGTGGCTCACGCGCGGGCAGAAACGACAGCTGAGACGTCACTTCTGCCCGCACGTCGCTCGCCGAGGGCGTGCCTGGGCAGGTACGGCGGCTGAGACGCCGTCGTGTCCCGCGCACCAGCGCCAACCGGCTCCCCGCCGGCGGCCGGCCCCCGACCGCGGCGCGAGGGCGTCGGCGGCGGGCAAACCACCCACGCACCGACCCGCCCGGGCGTGTGTGGGCAGAACCGACCGCCAAGACAACCAGACACCCCCAACCACCGTCCGCAGCCGCGGTGAGTGGGCAGAAAGTCCCGCCCCCGGACCCCCCGGGGACCCAGCAGGCCGTCAAGAGTCCCCCTTTGGCACGAGGTCGTGCACACGAAGTGGGCCCGACCTCACTGCGAAATAGCGTGCCGGGGCGACGGCAGTCATAGCGGCGCCACCCACGCTCACGGCAGCCAAGCGCGTGGGGGCGCCGCTTGACGGCCGGCGGCGCGGTGCGCTACCTCGCGAACGCCACACACACCCGCGGCGCCCCGGGCCACCTCAGATGAAGTCGTTCCCCGTCAACACATACACAAAGGGCACAAACGGAATGATGGAGGCGATCCCCCAGGTGATCTTGGCGATCAGGCCCATGTCGCGCTTGAACGGGAGGGTCACCCAGATCAGGACCACGGCGACCGGATGCAGGATGCAGAGGAGGAGCTCGATGATTCGTTTCATGGACGGTTGCTACCCCGCTGAAGGGCTCACTGCTCCATTTGCTCCAGGAGGCACTCGCTCGGCGCCTTGTCCTCGCGCCAGCGGACGAGCTTGGTTCCGTGGCGGATGCGGCCGTCGGAGACGTGGTCGTAGCTGACCTCGACGACGAGCTCGGGACGGAGGCCGACCCACTCCATGTCCTCTTCGCTCTTCCAGCGGCTGGGATCGCCGTGGCCGCGGTCGCCGCTCTCGTAGGGCTCGAGGCGCTCACGCAGGGCGCGCTTCTCGGAGGGGCGGATGCCCGAGGAGTGGCCGATGACCCGGAGCGTTCCCTCGAGTGTGTAGAGGGCGAGGATGAGCGAGCCGACGGTGTCCGGTTCCTTGCCCGGCCGGTAGCCGAGGACGACGGCGTCGAGCGTGCGCAGCCGCTTGATCTTCACCATGCCGCGGCGGGCCCCCGGCCGGTAGGGCGCGGCGAGCTCCTTGGCGACCACCCCCTCCCCATGCTGCAGCCACGGCTCGGTCTCGCCGGGGTCCGAGGTCCACGGGGTCACATCGATCCCCTGGCGCGCCGCGAGCTCCTCCAGCGCGGTGCGGCGCTCGGACAGCGGCAGCTCGAGCAGCTCCTCGTCGTCACGGGCGAGGATGTCGAAGGCGACGAATCGCGCCGGGATCTGCTCGGCGAGCATCGCGACCCGCGAGGCGGCAGGGTGCAGCCGCTGCTGCAGCGACCCGAAGTCCTGCAGGGCGACGCCCTCGGCGCCCTCCTTGGCCGCCATGTCGATGATGATCTCGCCGTCGATGACGTAGCGGCCGGCAGCGAAGGTCAGCTCCGGGAAGTAGCGGCGCAGCGGGCGGCCGCTGCGCGACTGGATCTCGATCTCGTCGCCGTCGACGAACACGATCGCCCGGAAGCCGTCGTACTTGGGCTCATAGACCCATCCCTCGCCGGCCGGCAGCTCGCGAGCGGAGCGGGCCAGCTGGGGCTCGACGGGCGGCGTGAGCGGAAGCGACACAGCACGGCGATCCTACCCGCGTGGTAGCGGGGGCGCGCGACGGGGTGGGTACGATCGGGGGGTGTCCGCCGAGGGGACAACGCCTGAGCTTCAGCCGCGCGACGAGCTGCCGCTGAGCGCCGCGGAGCAGGAGTACCTGGAGTCGCTGTTCTGGCTGTACGAGGCGGGCTTTCCGATGACGGGCGCCAACCTGGCGCGTGCGATGCAGCTCACGCCGCCGACCGTGCACGAGATGCTGCGCCGGCTGGAGCGCAACGGCTGGATCTCGCGGCCGACCAGCCGCTCGATCGAGTTCACCGACGCGGGGCGAGCCCACGCCGAGAACCTCGTCGGTCGCCACCGGATGATCGAGCGCTTCCTCACCGACGTGGTCGGGGTGCCGTGGGACGACGTGCACGAGGAGGCCGAGAAGCTCGAGTACGCGATGACTCCGCGGTTCGAGGCCTACGTACGCGCCTCGGTCGGCGATGCGAAGACCTGCCCGCACGGACATCCCATCAAGGTGCACGACCGGATGGCGGGCGTGCCGCTCGCCGACTGCGCCGTCGGTGCGAAGGTGACCGTCCTGCGGCTGGAGAACGAGGCCGAGGATCTGCTGCACTACCTCAAGGAGGCGGGGGTCGAGCCCGGTCTGAGCGGCGAGATGATCGCCAATGACGGCGAGGACGTGGAGATCCGCTTCGGCGAGGCGACGAGCTCGATCACGTTCAGCGTGGCCGAGACCGTGACCGTCTCCGCCCACCCGTCGCCCCCGAGCGGCGTGCGCTGCCTGAGCAGCTGCTGCTCGGACGGGAACGCTACGGGCGCTGAGCGCCCTGCTTGACCGCGACCAGCGGTCCGCTACATTGCCCCTCACTCGACGGGGAGCTTTGAGGAGGAACAGTGGGGGCTCGAAGGTGGATGGTGGCGACGCTGGCGTGTGCCGGTCTGCTCACCGGCTCGGTGAGCGTCGCAAGCGCGGCGCCCCGGCCGGCCGGTCCGAATGCGCATCGCCCACTTCCGACCCTGGGGATCTCGATCGGGACCGCGGCACCTGAGCAGTCGCTGCCGACATCGATCACGCTGGCCGGCACCGCGACCGCCGACTCGATGCTGCACGCACTCGTTCGCCCGGCGGGCACCTCCGGCTGCGCGAGGAGCTTTCGCATCGATCGTGACGCCAACCGTTCCAGCAGCGTGGTACTCGCCGACGGAGTGGCCGAGGCCGCAGGCGCGTACTCGACCGCGGTCAGCTGGACCCCGGAGACGACCGGCGCCTACCTCGTCTGCGCGTGGGTGAGCGGCGGCGGGGGCGCCGGCCCGGTGAGCGCTCCGCTCACGGTCCGCGGCCCGCAGGTGCCGGTGCTCACCGTGGGTTTCTCATCGACACCGACCGCGGGCACCGTGTTCGACATCGAGTACACGGTCCAGACCGACCAGACGCTGCGGCTGCTGTCCACGCTGCGGCCGGCGGGCACCGCGTGCGGCGCGACACAGCCCGACGACGCGACCGCCAACCCGGGCGAGCGCGTGATGTTCACCGGTGGGGTGCCGGTATCCGGCGGTCCCGGCACGACGAGCGTCTCGGCCAAATACCCGGCGGGTGACTACGTGATCTGCACGTGGGTCACCGGCCCGGGACGGACCGAGGCCGACGCGACGCTCACCACGCCGTTCACCGTCTCCGCCCAGCCGATCGTGCATCAACCGCTTCCCTCACAGCTCCGGATCACCGGAATCGTCGCCCGAGCCGGGTCGGGGATCAGTGTCCGGGGCATATCCGCCGCCGGCCTGTCCGGGACGCTGTCGCTCACGGTCGCGTGTGCCGGCAGCAGCTCGCAGGGCACCGCAGCCGCGGCGCGCGGGCGGTTCACCGGCCATGCGCCGCTCCCGCGGTTATGCATCGCGCACGATTCGATCACGGTGGTCGCCGCCTGGGCGGGATCCGCGGGGTACGGGTCGGGCAGGTCCATCGGCAAGGCGGTCGTCGACGCAGCGAGCGGGCACCGTTCGACCCAACCACTTCTGTTCAGCCGCATCCTGAAGGTGAGAGGCCACTTCCGTGACGTGTTCCGCGTGCGCCCCCGGGAGATCACGATCGGTCCCGTCAAGCTCGACCTTCGCTGGAGCAGCTGGACCCGGCGCGGCGCGGTGGCCACGGGCACCGCGCATCCGGTCCACGGTCACTATCGAGTGAAGGTGCACGCTTTCCATCTGCTGCGGGGACGGTTCGCATGCCTGACCGTCACCCGCGCACCCGGTGCGGGGCGGCGGGCGCGACACTACGGGCTCGGCCGGCTGGGCAACTCGACGTTCGCCTGGCTGCACGTCGCCTGGCTGCACCGGCGGGCGTCGGGCGCGACCCCATGGCCGCGCCCGGGCTGCCCCGCCCGATAGCTCCGAGCGTCAGCCGACCCGCACGAAGAACGACACCGACGCCGGTGGCGTCCCGGCTGCGGTCGTGGTGACCGTCACCAGGTACGCGCCCGGGTGGCGATAACGATGATTGCCGCCGATCGCATACAGGCCGTTGACGGTGGTTGGGGTCGCCGCGTCACCGCTGACCGTTGCGGCACTCGTGGTTCCGTCACCCCAGCGGATCGTCGCGCTGATTGCGCTCGCCGCACGACCGGGCGCCGCCAGCGTGGCCAGCGTGCCGCCGACCGTTGCTCCCGCCAGGCTCGGATCCGCGACCGCCAGGTCCAGTCGCCATGGCACCTCGGGCGTCGGATAGAAGTTGACGCCTGCGGTCTGCAGCCGCGCACCCTGCGCCGCGAGCCGTCCGATGAAGTCCTCGTACGCCGGACTCTGCTCGGACGTTCGGTCGGCCGCGGGCGACCACCCGATCTCTGAGGTGGCCAGCAGACGCGGGAACATCAGGTACTCGGCGTCGCTCAGCGTGGGGACGGTCTCTCCCCACATCGCGGCCTCGACTCCGATCACGCTGCGGTCAGTCACGCCGTTGACATAGCTGCCGGGATCCCAGTTGTAGAACTGGTCGACGTCACACCCGGTGTTGCAGGCCCAGTGCAGGCCAAGCGTCGCAGGGACGTTTCCGGCACTGCCCGCCTTGTACTTCTGATCCAGGTAGGTGTGGTTGGCGGGTGCCATCACAACCTGCATCCCCTTGGCCACCGCCTCGGTGCCGGTCTCGGTCCCGGGCTGCGAGCCGGACGCCGGATTCCAGTACTCGGCGATCGTCGGCGTGCCCAGCGACGTGCCCGCACCCGCGATGTCCGCCCAGCCCATCACGATCTTGCCGGCGGCGCGCACGATCGGCGCCTCCTTGTTGAGGAAGCCCGCGTACTGCGACTGGCTGAGGATCGTCGACGGGACCTCGTCGCCGCCGATGTCGTAGTACGGCCCGGAGGTCATCGCTGACAGCTGATCGATGATCGCCGTCATGATCGTCCAGGTGTTCTGGCTGTCCGGACACAGCGCGCTGTAGCCCACGTCCCCGGTGTAGTCCCACATCGGAGGGTGGTTCGCGCTGCAGTTGATGTCCTGGGGACCGTTGAGCAGCGGGTTGGCCGTGTCGTTGTACTCGGACATGATGATCGCGTTGTTGTGACCCGGGGAGTCGACCTCCGGGATCAGCGTCATGAAATGCGCCTTCGCGTAGGCGACGACCTGCCGGTACTGGTCCTGCGTCCAGAATCCACCTGGGTCCATCGTCCGCCCGCCGGTGCCGACCGAGCCCTGCCCTCCGATCTGGGTGAGATTCGGGAAGCCGTTGATCACGATCCGGAACCCCTGGTCATCGCTCAGGTGCAGGTGGAACACGTTGAACTTGTAGGAGGCCGCCTGGGCGATCAGCTGCTCGACGGCGGACGGAGGCTCGTAGTGGCGGGCAATGTCGAGCATCACGCCGCGGTAGGTGTAGCGGGGATAATCGACGATCTGAACGGCCCGCATCTGCCACGGGACGGACACGACCGAGCTCGAGTTGATCCACGCGGGCAGCAGCTGGCGGATCGTCTGGATGCCGTTGTACAGGCCGTGAGCGGTCCGGGCGGCAAGCTTTACCTGGCGTGGCGTGACCGCCAGGCTGTACCCCTCGCCGTCGGGATCGGAGCCGACCGCTCCGGCCGCGCCCACCGCCAGCGAGATGTCTCCGATGGAGCCGCGTCCGGACACGATCGGAAGCGCATAGCCTGTTGCGGGCCGCAGGTAGCCGGCGAGATCCTGCGCCACCGCGGTCGCCTGCGCACCTCCGCTGACCGCGATCCGCGTGTGGGCATTGAGCGTGAACCACCCGTTCCCCAACTGCATCGAGACCGGCTTGGGCACGATCTGGGGCACGGCGGGTCCGCCCATCGGCGGCGACACGGTGATCGACGCCGGCGCGCCGGCCCCCCGCCCGGTCGCGCCCGCGGCGCGGCCACCGAACCCGGTAGCCAGCAGCGCAACCGTGGCGAGGACCGCCCCGGCCATGACGACTCCGGCGCGTCGCAGACGACGCACCCGTGCAGATGAGATGCTCACGGGTTCCTCCCTCCCGCTGATGCCCGAACGACACCTGACACGCCGACCGGACATCCTCGCTTGAGCTCGGTCGTGACCCTGCGCACGACCGTAATGACGTTGCCCATCCTGATTGGTCCAGACCTCTGTGTCAAGGCAACTTGTCTGGACCAATCCCGGCGCCGAGTGCCCGACTGGCGAAATGCCACCGGATCGGAGATGCTGGCGCGGTCGTGCCACTGACGGTTCACCGAGGAGGGGTGCGGAGATGAAGTCAAACCTGGAGATCGCACAGGCGGCAACGCTTCGGCCGATCATGGAGATCGCCGAGCAGCTCGGTCTCGAGCCCGACGAAGTGCGGGCCTACGGCCGCTACAAGGCCAAGGTCGAACTGTCCGTGCTCGATCGGCTCACCGATCGCCCCGACGGCAAGCTCATCAACGTCACCGGCATGACGCCGACCAAGTTCGGCGAGGGCAAGTCGACGACGTGCGTGTCGCTCACCCAGGGGCTGGGCAAGCTCGGTGAGAACGCGTGCTACTGCACCCGCGAGCCGTCGGTCGGCCCGGTGTTCGGGATGAAGGGCGGAGCGGCCGGCGCGGGCTACGCGCAGGTGGTGCCGATGGAGGACCTCAACCTGCACCTCAATGGGGATCTGCACGCGATCACCGCCGCCAACAACATGCTCGCCGCGGTGATCGACGCCCACATCCTTCAGGGCAACGCGCTCGGCCTGGACCCACTGTCGGTGACCTGGAAGCGCTGCCTGGACGTCGACGACCGGGCTCTGCGGCAGATCGTGATCGGGCTCGGCGGGCGCGTGAACGGGGTTCCGCGCGAGACGGGCTTCGACATCACCGCTGCCTCGGAGGTGATGGCGATCCTGGGGATGGCGTCGGACCTGTTCGACCTGCGCCGGCGACTGGGCGCGATCACGGTCGGCTCCACCTATGACGGCGAGCCGGTGACCGCCGAGCAGCTGCGGGCGGCGGGCTCGATGACGGTGCTGATGAAGGACGCGATTCATCCCAACCTGGTGCAGACCCTGGAGGGCCAGCCGGCGTTCATGCACGCGGGCCCGTTCGCCAACATCGCCCACGGCAACAACTCGGTGGTCGCCGACCGCGTGGCGCTGAAGGTCTGCGACTACGTGGTGACCGAGTCGGGCTTCGGCTCCGACCTCGGGATGGAGAAGTTCATGGACATCGTCTGTCCGGCCGGGAACATCGCCCCCGACGCCTGCGTGCTCGTGTCGACGGTGCGCGCCCTCAAGCACCACGGCGGGCACGCAGACGACCCACGGGCCACCCGGGCACAGGGATTCCAGGCGATCGAGACCGGGATGGCGAACCTGCTGCACCACCTTGCGAACGTGTCCGCGTTCGGGGTGCCATGCGTGGTCGCGGTCAACCGGTTCCCGTCCGACACCGACGAGGAGTGCGCGCTGGTGCGCCGGCTGGCGGTCGAGGGCGGCGCGTTCGCGGCCGAGATCAACGAGGGACCGGTCAAGGGCGGGGAGGGTTCGATCGCACTCGCGGAGGCGGTCCGCGCCGCCGCCGAGCAGCCGTCGAAATGGAAGCCGCTCTACACCCCCGACGCGACGATCCGCGACAAGATCGAGGTGGTGGCCAAGCGGATCTACGGAGCCCGCGGCGTCCACTACTACCCGGCGGCCGATCAGAAGATCTCGGCGTATCAGGCCAACGGAATGGGCTCGCTGCCGGTCTGCATGGCCAAGACGCAGTACTCGCTGTCGGCCGATGCGACGCTGCTCAACGTCCCACGGGACTTCGACATCCCGATCCGCGACGTCCGCGCCTACACCGGCGCGGGCTGGCTGGTGCCCTTGTGCGGCGACATCCAACAGATGCCCGGCCTGTCGAAGACCGCGGCGGTCTACGACGTGGACATCGACGCCGAGGGCCGCACGGTCGGGCTGTTCTAGGCGCGGCGCGGATCGTGCTCGCGGAGCAGTCCATCGATCGCCTGCTGGACCTGATCGCCGAGCGCACGCCCGCGCCCGGCGGCGGCTCGGCGGCGGCGTGCGCCGTCGCGATAGCGGCGGCGCTCGAGCAGATGGCGGCCGGGTTCACGCTCGGCCGTGAACGGTCCGCGCTGCCACCAGCGCGCGCCGACGAGCTGCAGCGGACGGCCGGCGAGCTGCGCGCCACCGCGCTCGAGCTCGCCGAGCGCGAGCTGCACTCCTACGGCGAGCTGCTGTCCGCGCGCCGGCTGCCCGACCGACAGCCGGGACGCGAGCGACGGATCGCCGATGCCGACGCTGAGGCGATCGGCGCTCCGCTGGAGCTCTCCCGGTGCGCCGCCCGCGCGGCCGAGCTCGGCGCAGAGCTCGTCCGCGACGGAAACCGCAATCTGGTCGGCGACGCGATCTGCGCGACCCTGTTGGCCGAGGCGGCCTGCCGAGCCGCCGCGACGCTGGTGGCGCTGAACCTCGGCGACCGTCGCGACGACGAGCGCGCCCTGGAGGCGGCCGCGCTGGCCGACCGCGCCCATGATGCCCGTCGCCAAGCGCTGTCATGATCTGAGGACTGCTGTCTGTCGCCCTGATCGGGCTGCGTTTTCGGACCAGTTTGTGCAACCGTGAGATGACTTCTTCGAAAAATCACCACAAACGGACGGGGCAGGCCGAGGAGACCCAGTCGCTGGTCGACGTCGCCGAGCAGTCGGTGGCGCACTGGCTGCTCGCCGGCCGCTACCGCCCCGGGGATCGTCTGCCGCCCGAGCATGACCTCGCGGGGATGCTCGGGATCTCACGGGGCACGCTGCGCTCCGCGCTCGAGCGGCTCGCCGAGCGCGGGGAGATCGTTCGCCGCCAGGGCAGCGGCACATACGTCGGGCGGCTCGTGTCGACGAGCATGATCGGTGAGCGGCTGGAGCGCCTGGAGCCCTACTCGTCGCTCGCCGCGCGCCGGGGCCTGACCTTGAGCTGCCGGGGGCTGTCGATCGAGCTGGGGCCGGTGGAGGGCAAGATCGCCCAGGAGCTCGGCCTGGCGTCGATCGCGCAGGCGCTGACGATCTCACGCACGCTGGTGGCGGGCGATTCGCCGGTCGCGGTGATGGTCGACGTGGTGCACCCGACCGTCGAGCTGCCCAGAATCGACCGGTTGCGCTCCGCGCTCGAGGGCGGACGGATGGTGCTTGACGTGATGATCGAGAACGGGCTGGCGATCACCTTCGCGCGGACATCGATCCTGCCGCACCTGGTCTCCGGCCGCGACCCCGCCGGACGCGAGCTGGGCGTCCGCGGCGCCACCGCCGTGCTGCAGCTGGAGGAGGTGGTGTACGCCGGCGCCGAGCAGCCGGTCGCCTTCTCCCGCGACCTGTTCGCCCCCGGGGGCATCGACGTCACGGTCACCCGCTCGCTGGAGTCAGCACTCCCGACACCGGTCGCCGAGCTGCGCCGGCCCCGCACCCGGACCCGGAACCGCTCCAACCCGTCGGCCTCGTAGTGAGCCAGCCCGGGGAGGTCGGATCGGTCGGCCGAGCGCTGTCCATCCTCGAGGCACTCCCGGGAGGCCGCGACGGGATTCGCGCCTCCGAGCTGGCCAGGGCGGTCGGCGTCAACCCGAGCACGGCGTCACGGCTGCTGGCCACGCTGGCCGCTCACCGGATGGCCGAGCGGACCCCGCAGGGGACGTGGCGTCTTGGACTGGGTCTGCTGGCGCTGTCTGACCGCGTGCTGTCCGGCCTCGACGTGCGCGAGCGCGCGCGGCCGTGGCTGCAGTGGCTGGTCGAGGAGACCGGCGAAACCGCGACGCTGTCACTCCCCGGCGCCGGTGAGGCGATCACGATCGACTTCGTGCCGTCGCCCAGAAGCGTGGTCAGCATGGCGCGCGTCGGGCGCCCGAGCGCGCCGCACGCCACCGCCACGGGCAAGGTGATGCTGGTCTTCGGGGAAAGCGCTACGCAGGAGCTGAACGAGGTCGTGACCGGCCTGGGGTCGCTGGAGCGGTTCACCGAGCGGACCGTCACCGATCCCGCTGCGCTCGCCGAGGAGCTGCGGGTCACGGGCCGGCGCGGGATGGCCTACGCCGTCGGCGAACGCGAGCCGGACCTGGCCGCTCTGGCCGCACCTGTACGCGGCCGGCTGGGCGAGCTGAGCGCGATCGTCGGGCTGCAGGGGCCGGTCGCCCGGCTCCCCGCGGCCCGCCGCGGGGAGCTCGAGCCCCTGCTGCTGCGCGCGGCGGCGGAGATCGCCACCGCGCTCGGCGCCTAGGCCGCGATCAGCTCCAGGGGTAGGGGCTGTGCGAGACCGGATGCAGGTCGCCGGTGGCGAACCGCTCGAAGCGGAACGGGTGAAGCAGCGAGGAGTGCTCGCCTCCCAGCACCCGCGCGATCTCACGCCCCACGCCGATCATCTTGTAGCCGTGATTGGAGTCGGCGGCCACATAGACGTTGGGGCGCATGTAGTCGAACACCGGGAAGTTGTCGGCGGTGAACGCGCCGGCACCGCCGGAGCGGACCTGCCGGTAGCGCCCGCGGGCACCCTCGAAGCGCTCCAGGCAGTGCGACAGCGCCGAGGACCACAGATCGGGGAAGATCGGCTCAACGGTCCCGGTCGGGTAGGGGTCGACCTCGAAGCTGTCGCCCACCGTCAACGGCTGGGCGCCGCCCTGGATGCTGTCGCGGTCGGGCTTGAAGTAGACACCCCACGGCTCGTCGGTGATCAGCTTGCCCTCGTCGGAGTGCAGCGGCTGGTCGGAGTCGACGTGCAGCACGGGCGACATCTTCCCGTCGGCAGTGACGAAGATCTTCGGGTCGAACTCGACCTCGCCCTCCTGCAAGTACCAGTAGGTCCACATCCCGACGTTCTCGCGCACCGAGCCGTCGGGCTCATGGACGTCGAGCCGGTCAGGCAGGCCCAGCATCTCCCACAGCGCCGGGGTCCACGGCCCGGCCGCGACGACCACCTGTTCGACAGCGATGTCGCCGGCGCTGGTCTGCACGCTGCGGACGGCTCCCGACCCATCGAAGTCAAAGCCGGTCACCTCGACGCCCTCGACGATCTGGGCGCCCGCGGCGCGGGCCTTGTCCGCCAGGCCGAGCATCGACTCCTTGTTGAACGCGAACCCCCCGGTGTGCTCGTGCAGGCAGACGGTCAGGCCGGGCGCACGCCAGTCGGGATACAGGGTGCGCATGTGCGCCGTCACATCCGCCTCGCCGACGTGCAGCTCGGAGGGATATCCGATGCGCTGGTGGCGCTCGTAGACCTGGACCAGGTCGTCCTCCTGGGCCGGCGGGCCGAGCGCGATGTAGCCGGTGTCGTGGTAATGCAGCGCCTCGGGATCGGAGCGCCACACCTCGACGCAGGCGGCCATCAGCTCCGACATCGCCGGCTGGAAGTAGTTGTTGCGGATGACGCCGCATGCGATGCCCGACGCGCCGGCGGCGACGGCGGTCTTGTCCACGACGAGGACCTGCTCGCCGGCGGCGGCCAGATGCCACGCCGTCGACAGGCCATGCACCCCCGCTCCGATGACCAGAAACGGGACAGAGGACGGTACGCGGTCTTGCACGAGGTCTCCCTTCTGTTTTGCGCTCTGCGCAACGGTATTGCATCAGGCGCAAGACAACAAGAGATCGCCTCGGCCGGCTTCTTCTCCGAGCGCATGGGTGATACAATATGGACAAATTTGTCCACCGAGGAGAGGGCTGAGTATGTCGGAGGCCGTGGACGGCAGCAACGGACAGGAGTCATCAGCGGTGTTCGGCGGAGGCGTTGACGACGTCCTGCGCAGCCCGCGGATCACCCCGCCGCCCGCGACCCTGCAGGAGGCCAGATCCGCGCCGGGACGGGCAGAACGGATCGAGCAGATCGTCCGCCGGATCGAGTCCGAGGACATCCGTTACGTGTTCTTCCAGCAGGTTTCGGTCACCGGGCGGGTCATGGGCAAGGGCGTCGTGTCCTCGTTCTTCTCACAGGTAGCCGAGCGGGGCTACCAACTCGTCTACGGCGCCACCGCAAACCTGTTCACGGACCGCTACGGCAATTACATCGGATTCGGTCCTGAGGAATCCGAGCTGGCGGCGATCGCCGACCTCGACACGTTCGCCGTCCTACCATGGGACAACCGCGTCGCCCGGGTGTACTGCGACTGCTACGACACCGAGACCGGCGAGCTGTTCGATGCCGACTGCCGCCAGAACCTCAAGAACATCGCGCACGAGTTCGAGGAGGAGCTGGGCTACCAGTTCCTGATCGGGATCGAGCCGGAGATGATGTGGCTGAAGAAGCCCGAGGACGGCAAGGTCCCGGAGGGCGTCACCCAGCCCTACTGCTACCACATCCACCAGTTCGAGGAGCTCCGTCCGGTGCTGCTCGACGTGGTCGAATACGGGCAGGCGCTGGGGATGGACATGAGCTACGGCGACCACGAGGACGCGCCCGGACAGCTCGAGCTCAACTTCCGCTTCGACCGCCCGCTGCGCACCGCCGACAACATCACGACCTACCGCCAGATCTGCGCGGCCGTGGGGCGCAAGCACGACCTGCTTCCGACCTTCATGCCCAAGCCGTTCACGGGCGTCTCGGCTAACGGCCATCACCACCATTTCACGCTGATGGACGAGTCGGGCACCAACGTCTTCCACGACCCGGACGGCCCGGCCCAGCTCTCGGAGATCGCGCGCTTCTTCCTCGGCGGCATGCTGGAGCACTTTCCCGCCCTGATGTGTGTCGGCAACCCCACGGTCAACTCCTACTGCCGCATGTGGGACACCGGGTTCTGGGCGCCGATCTACAAGAACTGGGGCTGGCAGAACCGCACGACGACGGTGCGCGTCGCGGCGGGCGGACGCTTCGAGTACCGCGGCGTCGACTCCTCCTGCAACCCGTATCTGTCGGTGGCCACGCTGCTGCGCGCAGGCCTGGACGGCGTGCGGCGCAAGCTCGACCCGGGTCCGCCCCAGCAGGGCAACACCTACGACCTGCTGGCAGAAGGCCAGCAGATCGAGAAGGTGCCGGACAGCCTCGGCGCGGCACTGGTCGCGCTCGAGGCCGACGAGACGGTGCGCTCGGCGCTTCCCGGGCGGCTGTACAAGGTCTTCAACCACTACAAGCGCGACGAGTGGGAGCGTTACCTGGCGGCAGTCACCGACTGGGAGCGCGACGAGTACCTCGAGGTGCTCCCGTGACGCTCACGCCCACCACCCCCATCAGGAGCCTCTAGAGATGTGCGGAATCGCAGGTGTGATCTACCGGAACGGCGGCGACAATCGGCTCGGCCGTGACATGACGGCGATGCTGCAGTCGATGCGCCATCGCGGGCCGGACTCCACGGGAGTCGCTCTGTTCCACCCGCCGCGGGAGGAGCTGGTGATGCGGGTCAAGCTCGCCGAGGGCCCGCCCGACAACGACCTTGAGCTCCAGGAGGCGGTCAACCGCCGGCGGCGTGAGGTGCCCGCCCGGCTGCGTGCCGGTGGGGCCCGGATCTCCGCCATCGAGGAGGTCAACGGGTACACGGTCGCGGTGAGCCTGAGCCACGACGGCGAGCTCAAGCGACTGGTCGACCTGGTGGAGTCGGTGCCGGGCGTCGAGGTGCTCTCGGCCGGTCACGCGCTCGACATCGTCAAGGACCTGGGCGATGCGAACAGCGTGGCGCGTCAGTACGGCCTGAGCGACTACAGCGGAAGCCACGGCATCGGCCACGTGCGGATGGCGACCGAGTCCGACGTCGATATCGCCAACGCGCACCCCTACTGGGCCTATCCGTTCTCCGACGTGGCGGTCGTGCACAACGGCCAGATCACGAACTACTTCCAGTGGCGGCGCCGCCTGGAGCACCAGGGTCACCGGTTCGCCTCTGACTGTGACTCGGAGGTCATCGCGGTCTACCTGGCCCAGCGGATGCAGGAGGGCATGGGCCTGAAGGAGGCGATGCAGAACAGCATCGAGGACCTCGACGGCGTGTTCACCTACCTCTGCGTCACCCAGGACGAGCTCGGGATGGCCAAGGACGAGCTCGCCGCCAAGCCGATGGTGCTCTACGAAGGCGACGACATGGTCGCGCTCGCCTCCGAGGAAGTCGCCATCCGCGCAGTGATCGACCACGAGATCGACACGTATGACCCGTACGAGAGCGAGGTGATGGTGTGGAGCAGGTAGTGGAGTCCAATGGCCGGCCGCGGCGCTTCGACCCCCGAGGGCTGGTCGAGCTCGACGTCACCGTCCCCAAGGTGTCGGAGATCGAAGGCACGAGCGCCCGCCTGGACGCGCGCGAGTTGACGATCCGCCAGATCAACCTCGAGCTGCGCTGGCTGCTCTACGAGCAGGGGGTCACCGACGTCACCGTGCTGGACCCGGGCGCGCGCCACTCGCTGGCCGTCGGGATCCTCACCCGCTGCCGGATCACGTTTGAGGGCAGCCTCGGATACTTCGGCTGCGGCATGATCGACGGCCCGGAGATCCAGATCAACGGGCGCGTCGGCTGGTCGTCGGCCGAGAACATGATGTCCGGCGTCGTCGTCGTCGAGGGCAACGCGGGCTCGCTCACCGGCGCCGCGCTGCGCGGCGGCGACATCGTCGTCAAGGGTCAGGTGGGGGCCCGCACGGGCATCGACCAGAAGGGCGGGACGATCATCGTCGGCGGCGATGCCGGCTCGATGACCGGCTTCATGATGCAGCGCGGCCGCCAGATCATCTGCGGCAACGCAGGGCACGGCCTGGGTGACTCGATGTATGACGGCGAGATCTACGTCGGCGGCAAGGTGGCCTCGCTCGGCATCGACTGCGTCGAAGGCGAGTGGACCGACGCCGACACCGAGCTGATCGAGCGCAAGTTCCGGATCCACGGCCTCGGCTCACCGCCCGCCCTGCAGAAGTTCGTGTGCGGGAAAAAGCTCTACAACTACGACACGCTCGAGCCTTCCGAGCGCAAGCTCGTCCTCTAGGGGGTCGCAATGGCTGACGAAAACGCTCCGCAGGGCCAGAACCGGCTAGGCCGCAGCCCGATCTTCACCCCCGAGGTGATTGACGACATCCACGTCAAGTCCGAGCTCGGGCGCTACCGGATGCGCGGCTTCTCGATGTTCAAGAAGATCCCGCATTGGGACGAGCTGATGTTCATGCCGGGCACGCTGACCCGCTTCGTGATCGAGGGCTACCGGGAGAAGTGCGAGACCAAGACGGTGCTCGGCGCCCGGTTTGCCAAGAATCCGATCGAGCTCGACATCCCGGTCTACATCACCGGTATGAGCTTCGGCGCGCTGTCGCTGGAGGCCAAGATGGCTCTGGCCAAGGGAGCGTCGATGGCGGGCACCGCCACCTGCTCGGGCGAGGGCGGAATGATCCCGCCCGAGCGTGATCTCTCGACCAAGTGGTACTACCAGGTCATCCAGAGCCGCTACGGCTTCAACCCCCACCACCTGATGCTCGCCGACGCGTGCGAGTTCTTCATCGGCCAGGGGTGCAAGGTCGGGCTCGGCGGCCACCTGATGGGCCAGAAGGTGACCGAGCAGGTCGCCGAGATGCGATCCCTGCCCGTCGGGATCGATCAGCGCTCCCCCGCCCGCCACCCGGACTGGCTGGGACCGGACGACCTGTCGCTGAAGATCCAGGAGGTCCGTGAGGCCACCAACTACCAGATCCCGATCCAGCTCAAGCTGGGCGCGGCGCGCGTGTACGACGACGTGCGGATGGCGGCCAAGTGCGGCCCGGACATCATCTACCTCGACGGCGCCGAAGGCGGCACCGGCGCGGGTCCGCACATCGCGGCGGAGGAGACCGGCATCCCGCTGATGGCGGCGATCCCCGAGGCGCGGCGCGCGCTCGAGGACATCGGGCTGGCCGACGAGGTCGACCTGGTGGTGGCCGGCGGCATCCGCAACGGCGGCGACGTGGCCAAGTGCCTGGCGCTCGGCGCCAAGGCGGTGGCGATCGGCCACTCGGCGCTGATGGCGCTCAACTGCAACAAGGAGATTCCGGGCGTCACCGACTACGAGGGCACCGTCGGCGTCCCGGCGGGGCAGTGCTACCACTGCCATACCGGCCGCTGCCCGGTCGGAGTGACCACGCAGGATCCGGAGCTCCGCAAGCGGCTCGTCGTCGACGATGCGGCTCAGCGGGTCTACAACTTCCTGCACACGCTCACGCTCGAGACCCAGATGCTCGCCCGTGCCTGTGGCAAGACGAGCGTCCACAGCCTCGAGCCCGAGGATCTGTGCGCTTTGACGGTCGAGGCCGCGGCGATGGCGAAGGTGCCGCTGGCCGGGACGCAGTACGTCCCCGGCGTGACCGAGGAGAATGCGCTGCAGGAGATCAAACGGATGCTGGAGCGCCACATCGAGAACCCGATCGACTTCGCTCCCGAGATGGAGCGAGCCGGAAAGGCCGAGTAGATGAGCGATCAGCGCAGCCTCCCCGCAGAGCCGGAGAAGATCTTCAGCATCGACGCCGAGTACCTCTCGGGGCGGCGCCTGTCCTACCAGGAGGAGATCTCGGAGATCGAGGGGATCGATCTCGAGGCCTCCACCCCCGGTGGCGATCTCAACTGGCTGGAGGACATCCACCTTCTGGAGGAGAACGGGACGCCGGCGGTGTTCGACCGCTACTCCAACTCGTTTGTGAAGATCTACTTCCCGATTCCCGAAGGTCGCGAGGACGAGATCGCCCGCAAGGTGCTGATGAAGCACCTGCAGTCGGGCAATTCGTACGGCATCGCCCTCAAGGAGCGCCACTGCAAGTTCCCTCAGCCCGAGCTCGGCCCGTGGGTCTCGGGGTCGGCGACGGTCGGCACCGACTACCACCCGTCGGTGCTGGAGGGGTGGGAGCCGCCGGCGCACTGAGCGGCGCCGGCGCGATGGCGACGATGGAGCAGCGGCCTCCGAGAACGGTTCGCCGGGGGCCGAAGATCACGGTGTCGTGCCCCTGCGGCGAGGTCCGTTACCTGTCCTACGGCGAGCAGTGGACCTGCGAGAAGTGCGGCCGGCGCTGGGACACCAACCAGATCCCGATCGAGCAGTACGCGGCGCTGCGCGCCACCCAGCTGCGCTACCGGCGCGTGCCGATGGCGATCAGCGTGGTGGCGCTCGCCTGCATCGTCGCGGCCGTCGTCGTCGGCAAGGCGCTCGGCGGCGTGATCATCGTCGCGATCGCGGCCACCACCTGGTCAATGTTCTTCCGGCCGATCCACCGCCGCAAGTACCGCAGCGCGATGGCCGATCTGCCGACCTGGTCGCTGAAGCCCGACCGGGATTGACCCCGGGGGTGGTCGGCCGCCCGCTGCCGGGTGGTCACTCCAGTGGTCAAATTCCCCACGCCCGCCCGGCGGTCGTCCCCGAGGCGGCGGTTCCGCCCACGCGCGACCTTCGCCGCGCGTGGGCGATCAGATCAGCTCAGCTCAGCCGGCGACCGGCTGCGGATCTGCGGTGGCACCGGCCGGAGTGCCCATCAGCTCGGCCATCTCGGCCGCGTCAGGCACCTCGGGGACGACCTCGCGCATGTGCACGCCCTCGCCGTCCTCGACTACGCGGCGGTAGATGAACAGCAGCAGCGAGGCGAACAGGATGCCGATGCCGATGCCGAAGTCCGTCCAGCTGCCGTAGCCGTTGAGCTTGGGCGACAGGGCGCCCACGACGAGGAACAGGGCGTTCAGCGCGCATAGGAACAACGCAACCGGCAGCCACGCCGAGCCGATCTTGATCGGTCTCGGCCAGTTGGGCCGGTCGCGGCGCAACAACAGGAAGCCCGACAGGGCGAAGACGTGAGCGAGGACGTAACCGATGTTGCTCATGTACAGGATCGCCAGGTTGGACTTGATGAACAGCACCAGCGCGATGTTGACGACCAGATCCATGGTCATCGCGCGGGCAGGGACGTGGAAGCTGCTGAGCACGCCGAACGCCTTGATGGTCATCCCGGCTCGGGAGATCCCGTACAGCGCACGGCCGGCGTCCGCGGTCGAGGAGGTCATCGACAGCAGCAGCGAGGCGATGATGCAGACCGTGAAGAACGACGCCGCGCCATGGCCGACCAGCGTGGACATCGCGGTCGTGTAGAACTGGCCCTCAGCGCCGGTCGTGACCGCCTTGGAGACGCCTTGGACGCCGCCCAGCCCGAGCGGCACCAGCAGGCAGATGAGCAGCATGAACATCGCCGAACTGCGCAGCGCTCGATGCGTGTCCTGGATCGAGCGGTACTCGGGCGCGAACGTCGCGCATGCCTCGGTGCCGTAGGCCGACCAGGCGAGGATGAACATGTAGACGATCGCGAGCTTGACCCCGCCCCACGGGCCGGGGAACACGGCGTGGACGTTGCCGCCATGCCACTTGCCGGTGAAGTACGGAACGATCACGAACAGCGCGATCGGCACCATCAGCAGCGCGGCACAGGCATACGTGAACCACACCGCCGCCTTCAGCCCGAAGATGTTGAACACCCACACGAAGATGATGCAGCCGATCGCGATGAACGACGACAGCGTCAGCGTGTTGCCGGCGAAGGCGATCGACAGCCCCGAGTTCGGCCACCACTGCGACGTCGCCAGGTCGCCGATGATCTTGCCGAAGATCGACAGGACGACCGACCAGCCGATCCAGTAGCCGAAGGCCGACAGTGGCCCGACCAGCGTCGTGTACTTGCGCCAGCCCTCGTGCGCGTAGAGCGCGATACCGCCGGAGCGGTGCCCGAACATCGTCGCGGGCTCGGAATAGATCCATGCCTGCAGCATCCCGATGGCCGCCGAAGCGCCCCACAGGATCATCGAGCCGGCTACGCCGAACAGCCCGAGCGTGAACCCGAGGCTGCCGAGCAGGAAGCCCGGGTTGCAGAGAGCAATGATGAAACCGTCCCACCATCGCAACGTCTTGAGGAGCTGAACCTCCTCGACGGTGGCAGTCGCGACCTGCTCCACGCCTCTTCCCTCCTCCTCGGATTGACGCGGAACGTCGAGAGCTCAGGCCCCGAGCTCGGGACGCCACGCCGGGTGGCAAACTTATACCAGTTGGTCCATTTCTGGTCAATGTGACGACTGCAACTTTGGCCGTGTGGAGTGGCGGCGCGCCGGATCTCGGGCCACGGGGCGAAAGGCTTCCCCGCACCTGTCGCGCCAGGTGATTTGATGGGCCCAGAGACGATCGCCGTGCCCGCCGTCGACAACCCCACGCAGTCGCCGCCGACCCCCGGTGCGGAGGCGCATTCCGTCCGGCCGGTGATGCTGGCGACGCTGTCCGCGCGGGTCGATCCAGCGGCCGAGCGGGTGGCAATCGACGCGGCGCTGGAGACCGGCGCCAAGCTGCTGCTGGTCAACCTGATGTGGCTGCCGCCACACCCGACAACGCTCACTCTCGCCCGTGAGTACGCCACGCTCCCTCACGAAGAGGATCTCGATGCCGTTCGGCAGACTGCTCAGCATGCGGCCGACCAGGGCATCGCCACCGAGCTGCTGCGGGTCTCCAGCCGGCGGCCGCTGCAGGCGCTGTTGGAGCTCGTGCAGGAGCGAGACGCGGGTCTGCTGGTGCTCGGGCCCGACCCGCGGCGGACACCGCGGTGGTGGAGAGCGGTGGCCGCGCGCCGGATTCGCAACCGGGCAGAATGCCTGGTCTGGATCGCTCCCGATGGATGAGGTTGACTGGGAGCGTAGGGTGCGGTGGACTTCACGAGCAGCAGCCTGTAGAACACAATCTGACGGACCAATTTGTCCGATCAAAGGGCATACGGAGGAGAGAGAATCGTGGCGCGCGATCCCAAGTACGACATCCTGTTCGAGCCGATCCAGCTTGGGCCCAAAACACTGAAGAACCGCTTTTACCAGGTGCCTCACTGCATCGGCGCCGGTTCTGAGAAGCCAGGGTTCCAGGCTTACCACCGTGGGATGAAGGCGGAGGGCGGCTGGGGAGCATGCTGCACCGAGTACTGCTCGATCCACCCCGAGTCCGACGACACCTCGCGCGTGTCGGCGCGGATCTGGGACGAGGGCGACGTTCGCAACCTGGCCGCGATGTGCGACAAGTTGCACGAGCACGGCGCGCTGGCTGGGATCGAGCTGTGGTACGGCGGGCCGCACGCCCCGTGCATGGAGTCCCGGGCGACGCCACGGGCGCCGTCGCAGATCGCGTCGGACTTCGAGCTGAACATCTTCCCGCGCTACATGGACGAGGACGACATCGAGACCGTCCAGCAGATGTACGTCGACGCGGCGATTCGAGCCCGCGACGCCGGCTTCGACATCGTCTACGTCTACGGCGCCCACGCGTACCTGCCCTTCCAGTTCCTGTCGCCGTTCTACAACCGGCGCACCGACAAGTACGGCGGCTCCTTTGAGAACCGTGCGCGGTTCTGGCGCGAGTCGCTGATTAAGGTCAAGGAGGCCGTCGGCGACGATTGCGCGATCGCATCGCGCTTCGCCGTGGACCACCTGCTCGGCCCGACCTCGATCGAGGTGGGCGAGGACGGCATCCGCTTCGTCGAGTACTGCGACGACGTCGTCGACCTGTGGGACTTCACCGTCGGCGACATCGCCGAGTGGGGCCAGAACGCCGGGCCGTCGCGGTTCTTCGAGGAGAACCACGAGGCGCCCTACACCGGCCAGATCAAGGCCGGCGACCACACCAACAAGCCGGTGGTCGGCGTCGGGCGGATCACCAACCCCGACACGATGGTCGCGATCATCAAGTCCGGCCAGTTCGACATCATCGGCGCCGCCCGTCCGTCGATCTCGGACCCGTTTTTGCCCAACAAGATCGACGAGGGCCGCCTCGACGACATCCGCGAGTGCATCGGCTGCAACCAGTGCATCTCCCGCTGGGAGATCGGCGGCCCGCCGATGGTCTGCACCCAGAACGCGACTGCCGGCGAGGAGTACCGCCGCGGTTGGCATCCCGAGAAGTTCCACAAGGCCGGCAACGCCGACAAGGGCGTGCTGATCGTCGGCGCCGGTCCGGCCGGCATGGAATGCGCGATGGTGCTCGGCAAGCGGCAGATGTCCGCCGTCCACCTCGTCGAGGCCGAGAAGGAGATCGGCGGCAGCGTCAACTGGATCTCCCAGCTCGGGCACTCTGACGGCAAGGAGAACCTGGCCCGCGGGACGGCCCGCGGCCTGGGCGAGTGGAAGCGGATCGTCAACTACCGCCAGATCCAGCTCGACAAGCTCAAGAACGTCGAGGTCCACACGAACTCGCGGCTGACCGCGCAGGACATCCTGGAGTACGGCGCCGAGATCGTCGTGATCGCCACCGGCTGTCACTTCGCCACCGACGGCATGAACGCGGCCACGCACGAGCCGATCCCGGGCGCCGACACCTCCCTGGACTGGCAGCTGACGCCCGACCAGGTGGTCGCCGGCTCAAAGCCGATCGGCAAGCGGGTGCTGGTGCTGGAGAACGAGGCGTACTACATGGGTGCGTCGGTGGCGCAGAAGCTGGCCGGTGAAGGCCACGAGGTCCACCTGCTCACGCAGGCGGGCGACATCGCCAACTACATGGAGTACACGCTCGAGGCGCCGATGCTGCACCGCGACCTGCACCGGCTCGGCGTCGGGATCCACCCATACACGATGGTCGAGCGCATCGAGCCGGGCGTCGTGCACGCGTACAACGTCTGGAACCCCGCGCACAAGGAGCAGTTCGAGGTGGACTCGGTCGTGCTCTGCACCGCGCGGATCTCCAACGACGAGCTGTACCGCGAGCTGAAGTCCGACAAGGCCCGGCTGGAGCAGGAGGGGATCGAGGCGGTGTACGTGATCGGCGGCGCCGCGGCGCCGCGGATGATCGTCGACTCGATCTTCGACGGTCACCGGCTGGCGCGTGAGATCGACTCGCCGAATCCGGAGATGCCGCTGCCGTTTATTCGCGAGCGGCGGCTGTGGGGCGAGACATCCAACGACGACTACCTCCAGCAACTGCAGGCCGCCTCCGACGTGGCGACGCCGGCCTGAAGCCGTGAAGATCGTCGTTTGCGTCAAACAGGTGGCAGCGCTCGATGATGAGTTCGAGCTGCGCGAGGACGGCCTCGGCGTCGATCCCGACTCCCTGGAGCGGGATCTGAACGAATGGGACTCGTTCTCGCTCGAGGCCGCCCTGCAGTTGCGAGAGCAGGTCGGGGGTGACGGCCACGAAGTGGTGGCCGTCACTGTCGGCGACGAGGAGGCCGAGGACGCGCTGCTCGGCTGTCTGGCACGCGGGGCCGACCGGGCCGTCCGCGTGTGGGATGAGGACGTGCTGGCCCGGGGCGATGTGCTCGTGACCGCACGTGCGCTGGCCGCGGCCGTGTCCCGTGAGCAACCGGACCTCGTTCTGTGCGGCGTCCAGTCCTCCGATGCGGTCAACGGCGCCACCGGAACCGCGGTGGCGGGGCTGCTCGGGTTGCCGCGGGTCGCGGTGGTCAAGCAGCTGGAGTTCGATTCGGCGGCGGGCACGGTGACGGTCGCCCGCGAGCTCGAGAGTGGGCTGGTCGAGCGCCTGCGGATCGCGTTGCCGGCGCTGCTCACGATCCAGACCGGCATCAACGAACCGGGCTACGCGACGCTGCGCGCGATCAAGCAGGCACGCGACAAGCCACTGGAGGCGGTCGAACCCGGCGATCTCGGCCTGCAGAGCAGTGAGCTCGAGGCGATCGCCGGTGCGCGGCTGCAGGCGCTGGCACCACCGGAGCGTGGGGCCGGGGCAGAGATGCTGGCCGGCTCGCCGGCCGAGCAGGCGAATCGGATCCTCGAGCTGGTGAGAGAGCGGGTGACGTCATGAGCGCCGGTGTGCTGGTGGTGGCCGAGAGCCGCCAGGGCGAGCTGCGCGAGGTCTCTCGCGAAATGCTCTCGCTCGGAGCCGAGGTGGCGAGCGCGGCCGGCAGTCCGCTGACGGTCGCCGTGATCGGCGCCGACGCGGACCGCTTCGCGCCCGAGCTGCAGGCGGCGGGCGTCGGCGAGGTGCTCACCGTGCAGAGCCCGACCGAGCATTTCGAGGCTCACGTGTGGGAGCGCGCGCTGGAGGGGCTGATCGAGTCCGAGGACCCCGCACTGATCCTGTGCGGGCATACGATCGACTCGCTCGGGTTCGCGCCGGCTCTGGCCGCGCGCCTGGCGCTCGGCTTCGCCACCGACGTCACCTCGGTGTCATGGCAGGACGGCGGGGCTCGAGTCCACCGCGGGGCCTACGGGGAGAAGCTGAGCGCCGAGCTCTCGTTCGACGGCAAGCAGCGCACGCTACTCACCGTGAGGCCCGGGATCTTCCCGCCGGCCGAGCCCGCCGACGCGGGTGCGCCGGTGCGGGCGGTCGAGGTCGACCTGTCGGGTATCGCCCGCACCGAGCACCTCGGCTTCGTGGAGGCCGCGGCATCCGGCGTGGACATCACCAAGGCGGAGTTCCTGCTCTCGATCGGCCGCGGAGTGGAGGACAAGGACAACATCCCGCGTTTCCAGGAGCTGGCCGACCGGCTCGGCGCAACGCTGTCGAGCAGCCGGCCGCTGGTGGACGCCGGCTGGATGGACTCGTCGCGGCAGGTCGGGCAGTCGGGCAAGACCGTCAAGCCGCGCCTGTACCTCGCGATGGGGATCTCCGGCGCGGTCCAGCACCTCGCGGGGATGCGTGGCGCGGACACGATCATCGCCGTGAACTCCGATCCGGAGGCGCCGATCTTCGGGGTCGCGCACTACGGAGCCGTCGCCGACATGTTCGAGGTCGCCGACGAGCTCGAGGACGCGCTCGGCTAGCGCGAACCGGTGCACGCGGCGATCAGCACGCTGCTGGTCGCGTCTGTGAAGACGCGACCGGTGTTCTGGGGGGTCACGGGGGCGCTGAAGGTGCTCTGGTACGTGCTCGCGGTCCTGTCCGTGTTCGTGTTCGCGTACGGGGTGATCCGTCCGTTCGCCAAGTACCGCCACGGGCACGGCGGCGGCTGGCCGCCGCGGGGCGACCTCGTCCGCGGGTTGGGAAGAGCCACCCGGATGATGCTCACGCACGTGACGCTTCGGCGTCGCGATTCCGTGGCCGGGGTCGCGCATATGGCCATCTTCTACGGCTGGATGGCGCTGTTCGCTGGCACGGTGATCCTCGGGTTCGACACCGACTTCCTGCATCCGATCTTCGGGATCAACTACTTCCACGGCGACTTCTACCTGGGCTACAAGGAAGTGCTGAACGTGCTCGGGACCGGGCTGGTCCTCGGGCTGCTGGTGATGATGATCAGACGCGCCGTGATCCGGCCGGCCAAACTCGACTACCGGCGCCCGGACCGGGCTGCGGGCGAGCCAGGAGCCGACCGCCGCGGCTATCAGATCGGCGATTGGGTATTCGTGGGAACGCTGCTGGTGATCGCGCTCACCGGCTTTCTGCTGGAGGGCATCCGGATCGCGATGAGTCACCCCGGCTACAGCGGGACCCAGTTCGCGGGGTGGGTGGTGGCACAGGCGCTGACCGGCGTCTCGCACGGAACGCTCGCCGACACGCGCCACGCGATCTGGTGGTTCCACGGGCTGCTGGCGATCACCTTCGTGGCGAGCATCCCGTACACCAAGGCGACGCACATGCTGCAGAGCTTCCTCTCGCTGGCGCTGCGCGACGAGCATGCGGGACAGCGGCTGGCGCCGATCCCGGCCGACCGCGCCGAACTGCCCGCGGGCTACGGCGTGCTGGCGGACTTCAGCCCGCGGCATCTGCTGCAGCTCGACGCATGCACGAAGTGCGGGCGCTGCCATGAGGCCTGCCCGGCCAATGCGACCGGACGCCCGCTGTCCCCGCGCGACGTCATTCTCGAGCTGCGCGAGCAGCAGAACCATGCCCTGCAGTCCGAGAGCGTCGGCGGCATCCTGGGCTCACTGCTCGATCGCTCGCCGTCGACCGACGAGAACGGCGACGGGTTCTCCGCGCCGGTCATCGGCCACGACGGGGTGCGCCTGGAGACGGTCTGGTCCTGCATGCAGTGCAACGCCTGCGTGGCCGCCTGCCCGGTCGGCATCGAGCAGGCGCCGATCATCAACCAGCTGCGCCGCCGCGCGGTGGAGGACGGGGAACTGGACTCCAACCTGCAGTCGGTGCTGACCGTCATCCACCGCTCCGGCAACTCGTTCGGCGAAAACAAGCGCCGCCGTGGGCGCTGGACGCGAGAGCTGGACTTCGAGGTCAAGGACGCCCGCAAGGAGTCCGTCGACGTCCTCTGGTTCGTCGGCGACTACGCCTCCTTCGACCCCCGCTCCCAGAAGGTCACCCAGACGCTCGCCCGCCTGCTTCACCACGCCGAGGTCGACTTCGGGATCCTCTACGACGGAGAGCGCAACGCCGGAAACGACGTGCGACGCGTCGGCGAGGAGGGGCTGTTCGAATCGCTGGCCGAGGAGAACATCGAGACGCTGAAGGAGTGCGACTTCCAACGGATCATCACCACCGATCCGCATTCGCTGAACACCCTGCGCAACGAGTACCCGCGGCTGGGCGCCGAGGGCTGGAGCGTGACACACCACACCGCGCTGCTGATGGACCTGATCTCGTCCGGCAAGCTCGAAGTGGCCAACCGCCTCCCCTATCGCGTCACCTACCACGACCCCTGCCATCTCGGCCGGTTCAACGGCGAGTACGACAATCCGAGACGGATTCTGGAGCTCCTCGGTTGCACGCTGATCGAGATGCCTCGCAACCGCGAGCAGAGCTTCTGCTGCGGCGCAGGCGGCGGGCGGATCTGGATTCCCGACACCCCCGGCTGCGAGCGTCCCTCGGAGAACCGGATCGCCGAGGCCGTGTCGCTCGGCGAGCTTGACTACTTCGTCGTCGCCTGTCCGAAGGACGTGACGATGTACGAGGACGCGATCAAGACCTCCGGCAACGCCGAGCGCATCGCCCTGCGAGAGCTCACCGAGCTCGTGGAGCAGGCAGTGATCGGCTCAGACGTTGTGGCGGCCGGGTGATGAGCGCCCCACTGATCGGCGTCTCCCAGAGCTTTCACGACTTCGGCGACTACGGCGGGGTCGGGATCCAGCGGCCGCTGCTGATGTGCGGTGCGCTGCCCTTGACGCTGTCGCAGCTGCCCGAGGGGATCGAGCCGGCGCTTGACGCGATCGACGGGCTGATGCTCGCCCCCGGTCGCGACATCGAGCCGGGGCGGTACGGTCAGGCCCCGGATCCGCTGCTGGCCGCCACCGAGCCTCAGCGCGACCGGTTCGAACTTGAGCTGGTGGAGGCCGCGTTGCAGCGCGGGCTGCCCGTACTCGGCTGCTGCCGCGGCATGCAGGTGCTCAATGTCGCCCTCGGCGGGACGATGGCGCAGGACGTCGGGCTGGTCGACGCGTGGCGCGGGCACCCATCTGACCCCGGCTGGCACAACTGGAAGCTGATGGAGCGCTCGTCGCTGGATGGCGGCGAGATCCCACCACATCCCCGCCACCCGATCAGCATCGCCCCCGGCAGCATCCTGGGCGACGCGCTGGGAACGCTCGAGAGCAGCGTGAACTCCTTCCACCATCAGGCAGTGGTCGAGCTCGGCCGCGGCCTGAGAGCCACCGCGACGGCGCCGGACGGCGTCGTGGAGGCACTCGAGTTAGAGGGCGCGCCGGTGCTCGCCGTGCAGTGGGAGCTCCAGGAGGAGTGGCGGATCGACCCGCGCTTCCTGGCCGTATTCGAATGGTTCGTCGATGCCGCACGGCAGCGGCGCAGCGTGACCCGAAAGGAGACAAGCAGTGTCGACTGATGAACTGAAGCGCAGTGCCTTCTACGACGCCCAGATCGAGGCGGGCGCCACCGATTCTGAGTGGGAGGGCTGGTGGTGGGCCGGTGACTTCGGCGACGCCGTCGCCGAGCACGTCGCCACTCGCACCGCGTGCAACATGTGGGACGAGTCGCCGCTGCGCAAGTGGGATCTGCGCGGTCCCGATGCACTGACACTCGCCGACGCGGCGTTCACCAATGACATGTCAGCGCTGGAGGTCGGCCAGGTCCGCTATGGGGCACTGTGCGACGACGAGGGCCAGATGGTGATGGACGGGACGGTGTTCAACCTCGGCGACGGGCATTGCCTGTCGATCACGAGCTACGACTCCGATCTCGAGTGGCTGCGGAAGATCGCGTCCGACCGCAGTCTCGACGTGGAGATCACCGACCGCACGGCGGAGATGCCCCACCTGCAGGTGCAAGGGCCGTTGGCACGGGAGGTGCTGGGGCCGATCACCGAGGGCGCCGACGTGGGCGCGCTGCGCTACTTCCGCTTCCTGCACGAGGGCGTACGCGTCGCCGGCATTCCCGTGTGGCTGTCACGAACCGGATACTCCGGTGAGCTGGGCTTCGAGCTGTACTGCGCGCCGGAGGACGCCACGGCGTTGTGGAACGCCATCATCGAAGCGGGACGCCCGCACGGCCTGCGCCCGATCGGCCTGTCGGCGATCGAGACGCTGCGCATCGAGTCGGGGCTTCTCTTCCCCGATATCGACTACTTCCCTCACAAGACCGACCCGTTCGAGGTCAGGCTCGACAACGTCGTCAAGCTCGACAAGTCCGCGGACTTCTCCGGCCGCGACGCGCTTCGCAAGATCGCCGACGAGGGCTCGGCGCGCCTGCTGACGACGCTGCGGATCGACGGCGACGAGGTTCCGGAGTACGGCGCGACGGTCACCAGCGACGGGCGCGAGGTCGGGATCGTGCGCAGTCCCTGCCAGAGCCCATCCTTCGACATGCAGGTGATCGCGACGGCCGCGATCGACCGAGCGCTGGCGGCCGAGGGCGAGCACGTCGAGGTTGCGCTCGGAGAAGGAACCGTCGGCGCCACCGTCGCGCCGATCCCGCTCTACGACACCGCGAAGAAGCGCCCGCGCAGCTGACGGGACGTGGTATTCGGCGGCGCGGCGCCCTACGCGGGCGTCGCGGCGCCGATCTCGGCGTAGGCCTCGGCGAGCCGCCGGACGCCCTCCTCGATCTGCTCGGGGGTGACTCCCGAGTAGGCGAGGCGCAGCGATGACTCAGAGCCCTCCAGCACGAAGTCGCTGCCCTTGACGAACTGGACCCCGCGCGCGGCGGCGGCATCGAAGAGCGCCTTGACATCGGTGCCCTGCGGCAGGTCCACCCACAGGAAATAGCCGCCCTCGGGCGCGACGAAGCGGGCGTCCGGGAGGTGTTCGGCGAGCGCCGAGCAGAGCGCTTGGGACCGATCGCGCAGCGCCTCGCGGATCTTGGCGATCGAGGCGTCGATCCGGCCCGAGCGGCAGAACTGGTTGACGATCCCTTCGGCGACCATGTTCGGCGACACGTAGGTCGAGGTCGCAACCGAGGCGATCTTGGCGATCAGGTCGGCCGGGCCGACGAGATAGCCGGTGCGGATGCCGGGGCACACCGTCTTGGAGAACGACGAGGCGTACACCGTCACGTCGGGCGCCATCGACAGCATCGTCGGCAGCGCCTCGCCGGCGAAGCGCAGCGTGACGTACGGGTCGTCCTCGAAGATCACGAAGTCGTGGGTCCGCGCGAGCTCGATCAGGGCCTCGCGCTTGGCCAGCGACAGCGTGTAGCCGGCGGGATTCTGGAAGTTGGGGATGATGTGGGCGAGCTTGGGACGCGCGCCGGCGGTCAGCACGCGCTCGAGGGCGGCGACGTCGATGCCATCGGGCTCGAGCTCGACCATGCGGACGTCCGCCTCACGGCCGCGCAGGACCAGCAGGGTGCGGTCGTAGGTCGGCAGCTCGGTGATGACCGTGTCGCCCTGCTTGACCAGCGTGTCGAACAGGAACGCGTCGGCCTGCATCGAGCCGTTGGTGACGAGCACCTGCTCGGGCGCAACGCCGTGATACTCCGCGATCCACTCGCGCAGCGGTACGTAGCCGACCGAGGTTCCGTAGGCGGTCATGCGGGCGGGATCGGCGTCGAATGCCTCGACGGCGCAGGCCTTCAGGCCCTCCACATCGACGATGTCGAGGGACGGCGCGCCGCGGGCGAAGGAGATGGTGTCGGGCATCCCATCAGAGACTACGAGATCCGCTGTCCACGCGCCGTCAGCGAACCGTCAGGGGGCCGACCGAGTCAGCCGGCGAGCCGGACGTCGACCTGAACGCGGTCGCCGGCCAGGTATTCACGCACGGTCACCGCGCTCACGCCCGGCAGCGCGGCGAGCGCGCGCTCGAACTCACGCACCGTTCCGGCGGTGGTGAACGGACCGGCGGTGACCGCGACGGTCGCGCTCTCGCCGGCGCGGCGCTCGAGCACCTCGGCGTACTGAGAGAGCAGCTCGCGATGCAGCTCCAGCAGCCGCTCGTGGGCCTCGAGCAGCTCGGCGAGCTGCCCGGCGCGGCCGGAGTCCGGCGGCGCGGCGGGCTCCACCAGCCTCAGCGGCTCGGGCTCGCGGGTCTCGGCGACCGGCTTCTCGGTCCCGGCCGGGCCGGCGTCGGCGTCGGCGTCGTGGGCGGCGTGGGCGTCGGCGTCGGCGTCGTGGGTGCCGGCGGCGTGGGTGGGGTCATCGTCGGCGAGCCCGGGGTCCGGCACGGGCACGAGGTCGGACTGGATCGTGCGCAACCGCCGGTCGATCTCGGCAAGGCGCTCGTCGAGGATCGATGGCTCGGGCATCACGAGTGAGCCTACCGGCGCGGGCGGCGGCAGGGAGATCAAAAGAGGCCGCTCGTTGCGCGGGAACTAGCCGCGCAGAAGCGCGACCGCTGCCTCGGCGACCTGCGTCGGCGTACGCCCGACCTTGACGCCCTTGGCCTCGAGCGCCTCCGCCTTGGCCGAGGCGGTCCCGTGCGAGCCCGACACGATCGCGCCGGCATGGCCCATCGTCTTGCCCTCGGGCGCGGTGAAGCCGGCGATGTAGCCGATCACCGGCTTGGTGACCTTGTCGGCGATGAACTCGGCGGCGCGCTCCTCGGCGTCGCCCCCGATCTCGCCGCACATCACGATCAGCTCGGTCTCGTCGTCGTCCTGGAACAACGAGATCACGTCGATGAAGTCGGTGCCCGGGACCGGATCTCCGCCGATCCCGACGATGCTCGAGTTCCCGAACCCCTCCTGGGCCAGCACGTTGCCGATCTGGTAGGTGAGCGTGCCCGAGCGCGAGACGACGCCGACGTTGCCCTGCTTGAAGAACGAGGCCGGGATGATGCCGACACTCGCCTTGCCCGGCGACAGGATCCCGGGGCAGTTGGGGCCGACCAGCCGGGAGCGGCCGTTCTTCTTCAGCGTGTTGTAGACGCGCAGCTCATCGTGGGCGGGAATTCCCTCGGTAATGCAGATGATCAGCTCGATGCCCGCGTCCTCGGCCTCGAGGATCGAGTCGGCGGCGAACCTCGGCGGCACGAAGATCATCGCGGTGTTGGCGCCCTCGGCCTCAACGGCGGCGTGGAAGGTGTTGAAGACCGGGATGCCGTCGACGTCCTGGCCGCCCTTGCCGGGCGTGACGCCCGCGACGACCTGGGTGCCGTACTCGCGGTTGCGCAGCGAGTGGAAGGTGCCCTCGCGGCCGGTGATGCCGCTCGTGCACAGGCGGGTGCTCTGGTCGACCAGGATCGCCATCGCTCAGCTCCCCTTGGCGAGCTCGACGACGCGGGCCGCCGCCCCGTCCATCGTCGCCTCGGAGTGGACGTTCGGCAGCTGCGCCTGCTCGAGCAGCGCGCGCCCCTCCTCGCCGTTGGTGCCGTCCAGGCGGACGACGAACGGGACCGTGGGCTCGATCTGCTTGAACGCCTCGATCAACCCCTTGGCGACCTCGTCGCAGCGGGTGATCCCGCCGAAGATGTTGAACAGGACGGCCTTGACCTTCGGGTCGGAGAGGATCACCTCGACCGCGGCGGTGATGGCGTCCGCGCGCGAGCCGCCGCCCGCGTCCAGGAAGTTGGCGGGCGTGCCGCCGGCCTCGGCGACCACGTCGAGCGTTGACATTGACAGGCCGGCGCCGTTGGCGAGGATCCCGATGTCGCCGTCGAGCTTGACGTAGGTGAGGCCGCGCTCCTTGGCCATCACCTCCTGGGGATCCTCGGCGGAGAGATCACGCAGCTCGGCGTTGTCGGCATGCCGGTAGAGCGCGTTGCCGTCGAGCGTGACCTTCGCGTCAAGCGCCTTGACGTCGCGCTCGGGCGTGATGATCAGCGGGTTGACCTCGACGAGCGTCGCCTCCTCGCTGGAGAAGACCTCGTAGAGCTTGGCGAGCATCGCCCCGATCGGGCGCACCACGTCGGCGTCGACCCCGGCCTCGAAGGCGAGGCGCCGGCCATGGAAGTCCTGGAAGCCGAGCAGCGGATCGACGTGCAGCGTGGCGATTGCGTCGGGGTCCTCGTCGGCGACGGCCTCGATGTCCATGCCACCCCTGGTGGAGAGCATCACCAGCGGAGCCTTGGCGGAGCGGTCGAAGACGACCGATGCGTAATACTCAGACGCGATCTGCGAGGCGCCCTCGATCCACACCTCGTGGACGGTGAGACCCCGGATGTCCATGCCGAGGATGGCGCGCGCGTGCTCCTCGGCCTCGTGGCGATCCTTGGCTATCTTGATGCCGCCGAGCTTGCCGCGGCCGCCGATCTGAACCTGGGCCTTGATTGCGCACGGGTAGCCGATCTCGTCGGCAGCGGCGATCGCGTCCTCGACGGATCGGGCGGGCCTGCCGTCCGGCACCGGAACGCCGTGCCGGGCAAACAGCTGCTTGCCCTGATACTCGAGGAGGTCCATGCGGTTCGGGACCCTAGCGCGGTTGCTGTCAGGACGCGGGTTTCGCCAGCGAAATGGCATCATCAAGAACAACATGGCGATACCGAAAACAGTCAGTTTTGTGACCTTCGACGTCTACGGCACCCTGATCGACTGGGACACCGGGGCGTTCGAAGCGTTCAGCAAGGAAGCGGAGCGCGACGGATTCACCGCCGATCGCGACCAGGTCCTTCCCCTCTTTCACCAGATCTCCCAGGAGATCGAATCCGGCTCCTACGAGCTCTACGCCGAGGTGCTGCGGCGCACGGCCGTGCGCATCGCCAAAGAGCTGGACTGGCCGCTCGAGCCGTCCCGCTCGGGGTTCCTGCCCGACTCGGTGCAGCGCTGGAAGCCGTTCTCAGAGACCAACCCGACGCTCAGGAAGGTGGCCAAGGACCACAAGATCGGGCTGATCTCCAACGTCGACGACAAGCTGCTGGGCCAGACCCGCCGGCACATCCCGCTGGACTTCGACCTCGTCGTCACCGCCCAGCAGGTCCGCTCCTACAAGCCCGATCCGGCCCACTTCACCGAGTGCGAGCGGCGGATCGGCTCCAAGAAGGGCTGGGTCCACGTCGCGGCCAGCTACTACCACGACGTCGAGCCCTGTCTGAAGAAGAAGATCCCCGTGATCTGGGTCAATCGGACCAAGCAGCAGCTCGATGCCGGGCAGAAGAAGCCCGACGCCGAGGTGGCCAACCTGCGCGAGGCGATCAAGCTGCTCGGCATCGGCTGAGCGCGACCGTCGAGAGCTCGGGCATGAGAGCCGTGGCGCTGCACGAGGACGTGATCGTCTTCGTCTCCGACGTGTGGCAGACGACGTGCACCGCCGTGCGCGGGGACGACGAGGGGTTCGTGATCGACTCACCGGTCTACCCCGAGGAGCTCCGCGCGCTGCCCGAGGTCCTGGAGCAGGCCGAGTTCCCGGTCTCCGGCCTGCTCGCCACCCACGCCGACTGGGACCACCTGCTCGGGCGGCTCGCGTTCCCCGCCGCGGCACTCGGCGGCGCCGAATCGACGATCACCCGGCTCAACTCCGAGCTGGGCGAGCCGCAGCGGCGGCTGCGCGCCTTTGACGAGGAGCACTACGTGCCCGAGCGCACGCCGCTCGGCCTCGGCGCGCTGCAGGCGCTACCGGTCCCCGGCCGGCTCGAGATCGGAACCCGCGGCGGTCCGGCAGCGGCCGCGCGTGAACAGGGGGCCTCGGGTTCCGCCGGCCGCGAGCTCGAGCTGCTGCCCGCCGACGGCCACACCGGGGACGGTGCCGCCTACTGGATGGGGTGGGCGCGGGTGCTCGTCTGCGGCGACTACCTCTCCCCCGTCGAGATCCCGATGATCTCGGCCGGCTCGGGCGGGTCCCTGCCCGCCTACCGGGCCACGCTCGCGCGCCTCTCGGGCCACGTCGAGCGCGCCGAGTGGGTCGTGCCCGGCCACGGCGCGCCGCTCAGCGCGCGCCGCGCGGCCGAGATCCTGCGCGAGGACGACCAGTACCTGGCCGAGCTGCAGCGTGAGCCGGCCAGCGCCCGGGCCCCCGCCTCCCGCGGTGGGACCGCCAGCCAGCGACGCATCCACGACACCAACGTCGCGGCCGTCGAGGGCTCCGCGTAGCGCCTCTGCCGCCCCGGTGCCGGAGCGCGCGTCCGCAGCGAGCGACGTCAGGTGATGACGGCGAGCGTGGCGCCGCTGGAGACGGATTCCCCAGCGGTGATCGGCAGCTCTGCGACCGTGCCCGCCTTGTGAGCGGTGATCTCGTTCTCCATCTTCATCGCCTCGATCACGGCGATCAGCGAGCCGGCCTGCACCTCGTCGCCCTTGGCGACCGCGACCCTGAGCACCGTGCCCTGCAGCGGGGAGGCGAGCGTGTCACCGCCACCGGTGGCGTGGGCGGAGCGGTCGGCGCGGCGGGGGGCTCGGCGCGCGGCGGGCGCGGCCGTGCCGTCGGCAGCGTTCGTCGCACCGGGGGGGCCGATGACCTTGACGTCAAAGCGCCTGCCCGAGACCTCGACGGTGTAGTTCTGCTCGACGGTCGCCTCGTCGGTGTCAGCGGACGGGGCGGCGGCTGTCTGCGGGGCGGTGGATTTCAGCCACTCGCGGTCCTCGATCAGCTCGCGGCAGGTCTCCGCGTTGGCCCACTGGTCGGTGGCGAGGATCGCCGAGTGAAACGGGATCAGCGTGGTCAGCTCGGTGATCTCGTACTCATTCAGCGCGCGGAGCATGCGGGCCGTGGCCTGCTCGCGGTCTGAGTCCCAGACGATCAGCTTGGCGACCATCGGGTCATACATCGGCGAGATCTCAGAGCCCGGCCCGACACCTGAGTCCACGCGCGTCCCGGGCCCCGTCGGTTCGCGGTACTCGCCGATCCGGCCCGGCGCCGGCGCGAAGTTCTTGGCCGCGTTCTCGGCGTTGATGCGGCACTCGATCGCGTGACCGCGCAGTTGGACCTGGTCTTGGCGGATCGACAGCTCGGCGCCGGCGGCGACGCGGATCCCCTCCTTGACGATGTCGATCCCCGTCACCATCTCGGTCACGCAGTGCTCGACCTGCACCCGGGTGTTCATCTCCAAGAAGAAGTACTCGCCGTCCTGCAACAGCCCCTCGATCGTGCCCGCGCCGGTGTAGTTGACCGCGGCCGCGGCGTCGGTGGCGATCTTGCCGATCTTCGCGCGCAACTCGGCGTCGACCGCCGGGGCGGGCGCCTCCTCGATCAGCTTCTGGTGGCGGCGCTGCAGCGAGCAGTCACGCTCGCCCAGATGGATCACGTTGCCGTGGGAGTCGGCCAGGACCTGCACCTCGACGTGGCGGGGATCGGGCAGGTAGCGCTCCAGATAGACGGTGGCGTCGCCGAAGAACTTCTCGCCCTCCCGCGCAGCGCCCTCAAACGCGTCCTGGAGCTTGTCCTCCGAAAGCGCGACGCGAAAGCCCTTGCCGCCCCCGCCACCGGCGGCCTTGACCGCCACCGGAAAGCCGATCGTCTCAGCGATCAGCCTGCGCGCGTCCTCGACCGTCTCCACCGGCTCGGTCGTGCCTGGCACGATCGGCACCCCGGCCCCCTGCATCAACTCGCGCGCCTTGGTCTTGGAGCCCATCGCGTCGATCGCGCTCGACGGCGGACCGATGAACGTGATCCCGGCCTCCTCCAGCGCCCGCGCGAACGACGCGTTCTCAGCCAAAAAGCCGTAGCCGGGATGCACCGCCTCGGCGCCGGACTCGCGGCAGACCTCGAGGATCTTGTCGATCCTCAGGTAGCTCTCGCTCGCCGGCGCCGGACCGAGCAGATACGCCTCATCAGCACGCTTGACATGCAACGCGTCACGATCCATCTCGGAGTAGACGGCCACCGTCGCGATCCCGAGCTCCTCACACGCGCGGAGGATCCGCACCGCAATCTCGCCACGATTGGCGATCAACACCTTGGAGAACATGCGGCGCGGCACTTTACCGGGAGGACGCCCGCCCGACTGTGCTCATCCTCCGCGCCACCCTGCCGCGTGAGGGGGTTGCGGTGTACCTTGCCACGGTGGGGCAATCTGTGAGCGCGATCGAGCCGAGCGCGGAGCTGCCGAGCGGCGAGCTGCTCGAACGCGCTCATGAGCTCGCCCGGCTGCGCGAGGCGCTCGACGGGGCGAGAGCCGGCCGCGGCGGCGCACTCGTCGTCGACGGCCCGGCGGGCATCGGCAAGACGGCGTTGCTGCTGCGCGCGCGCACGGTCGCGCGCGAGGCCGAGATGACAGTCCTGTCCGGCCGCGGGCGCGAGCTCGAACGCGACTTCCCGTTCGGTGTCGCGCGCCAGCTGTTCGAGCCCGAGCTGCGCGCCGCCGATCCAGCGCGGCGCGAGACACTGCTCGACGGCGCGGCCCACCTCGCACGGCCGCTGGTCACCGGCGCCGTCGCGGCCGCGGTGGCGAGCGGCGAGGGCGATCCCGGGTTCGGGCTCGTGCACGGGCTCTACTGGCTGGCGGCGAACCTCGCCGAGGAGAGGCCGGTGGTGGTCGTGGTCGACGACGCTCACTGGGTCGACACCCAGACGCTGCGGTTCCTCGCCTATCTCGCCGCGCGCAGCGCCGATCTGCCGATCCTGCTGCTGGCCGCCGTGCGGACCGGCGAGTCCGATGACCCCCGCCTCGCCGAGCTGGAATCCGACCCGGCGACACGCACCCTCGCCCCCCACGCACTCAGCCCGGCGGCGGTCACCGAGATCGTCGGGGCCGAGCTCGGCGACGGCGCCGTCCCGCCTGACCCCGGATTCTGCGAGGCCTGCGCGGAGCTCACCGGTGGCAACCCGTTCCTGCTCGGCGAGCTGATCGCCGAGCTGCGCAACGAGCAGGTGCGGCCCGTCGACGGCGCGATCGGCCACATCGAGCGAGTGCGGCCCGCCTCGGTGTCACGCGCGGTGGTACTGCGCCTGCTGCGCCTCGGCGAAGACGCGCAGCGGCTCGCTCACGCCGTCGCGCTGCTCGAGAAGGCCGAGCTTCAGGACGCGGCGGCGCTCGCCGAGCTGGAGCCCGCCGACGCCCGGCGGGCCGCCGACCTGCTGTGCGCGACGCGCATCCTCATGCCGCCGAGCCTCGGGGCCGAGCGCGACGGCTCCCGCTCGCTGGGATTCGTCCATCCGCTGCTGCGCCACGCCGTCTACGAGAGCGTGCCCCCTGCCGCGCGTGCCAACGGCCATCGCCGCGCGGCGCTGCTGCTCGCGCGCCGGGGCCTGAGCGGCTCGGCGCTCGCCGCTCACCTGTTGCGCGGCGAAACCGCCGGCGACCCGGAGATCGTCGAGCTGTGCCGGTCCGCCGCCGCGGAAGCGCTCGCCGGCGGGGAGCCCCCGACGGCGGTGCGGCTGTCCGCTCGAGCACTCGCCGAGCCAGCCGATGAGGCGGTGCGCGCCGTGGTCCTCGGCGAGCTCGGAGAGGCTGCGGCGCTCGCGCGCGACCCCGCTGCGGGCGAGCATCTGGCCGAGGCGCTGCGAGGGTCGCTGCCGCCGGGCCTGAGGGTCCGGCTGGTCACGACGCTCGTCCAGTGGCTGGTCTGGAACGGCCGCACGCCCGAGGCCCACGATCTGGTCACCGAGTCGCTCAAGCGGTTCGGCGACCAGGCGCCGCTTCCGCTGCGCGCGGTGCTCGAGACGGTGCGGACCGGCGTCGGCTCGCTCAGCACTCAGCACATCGGCGAGGTCGAGGCGCGCCTGGACGAAATGCACGAGCTGGCGCTCGCCGCCGGTGACGCGGGCGCCGGCCTCTTGATCGCGGAGGGGTGCGTCCGAGCACAGCGTGGCGACTGGAACGGTCCGTGGCGGACGCTGATCGAGCAGGGCCTCGGCGGCGGGCGGTACATCGCGGCGTTCACCGGCTCCTCGCCGATCGTCGACTACGCCGCCGTATGCCTGGTCTTCGGCGATGAGCCGGCACGCGCCCGCGCGTTCCTCGCCGAGGTCGATGCCGACGCGATCGCCCGCGGCTCGATCCGCGCCCACCTCAACGTCGTCAACTGGACGGGCGTGCTGGCGGTGCGCCTCGGCGACATCGCGCAGGCGGAGGAGGACGCCCGGACCGCGCTGGAGCTCGCTGTCCGCCACGACGTCCTGTGGACGATCGTGTGGGCGAGCGCGTCGCTCGGGCGCGCGCTGATTGCAGCCGGGCGCTACGACGAGGCCGAGGAGGTGATGGCGGCCGTGCCGCTCGACGTCGCGCGGGGGAGCTCACCGTGGCTGCACGCGATGCTGATCCGCGCCCGGTTGCGGATCGCCCAGGGCCGCGCGGCGGACGCGATCGCCGACGTCCGCGCGATCGGCGAGCTGACGATCATCGACAACCCGAGCTACGTCGCGTGGCGATCGGTGTGGGCCCAGGCGCTCGGACCGTGCGACGAGGCGGCGGCGCTCGCCGACGCGGAGCTGAGCCGCGCGCGGGTGCTCGGTCAGCCGCGGGGAATCGGCGGTGCGCTGCGGGCGATCGCGGCGGCCGGCGGGGCGGAGGACCCGGTGTCAGTGCTCCAGGAGGCGGTGACCGTCCTGCGCGCGTCGCCGGCGCGGATGGAGCTCGCCGCCGCGCTGTGCGACCTCGGTGCCGCTCAGCGCCGGGCGGGCCAGCGAGTTGCCGCCCGTGACCCGCTGCGCGAGGCGGCCGAGATCGCGCATGCCTGCGGCGCCGTCCCCTTGATGACCCTCGCCCGTGACGAGCTTGCCGCCAGCGGGGCGCGACCGCGGCGTGACCGGTGGGCGGGGCCCGACGCGCTCACGCCGTCCGAGCGACGGGTGGCGGAGCTGGCGGCGAGCGGGCACACCAACCGCGAGATCGCCCAGGCGCTGTTCGTCACGACCAAGACGGTCGGCACGCACCTGGGGCACATCTACGGAAAGCTCGGCCTGCAGGGCGCTGAGGCGCGAGAACAGCTTGCGGGAGCGATGGAGGCGGCTGAGACGGTCGGATGACGCGGCCGGCGGTTGACCGGACGCGGTCGGCCGAGGGGGCGCGTGGTTGGCCGGAGGCGGTCGGCCGAGGCGACGGGAGGTTGACCGGAGGCGGTCGGCCGAGGCGGCGGTGATGAGCAGAGACGGTGGGCCGATCTCGATCGGGAGCCGGCCCCGCGGCTCCCGATCGAGATGGCCCCCCGTCGCTCGCCGACCCCGGTCCCTGGGTTCAATCGGCGAGCGACGGGTGGTGGGCCCCCGATGTCACATAGCTTGTCGGACCGGGGATCCCATCGCATCGGGACCCCCTCCTGAAGTTTGCGCCGCGGCCGCTGCTCCGGGCTGTGCGGCACGGTCAGACGCGGTCAGGACGCGCGAGCCCCCACGCGCATCCTGCCCGGGCTCGTTGACCTCCTGGACGATCGTGACCAGCTCCATCCACCCCCAGAAGCCCCGCTGCTCTCCCCCGGGCAAGCGGGCCGTGCCGCGCACGGGATCGCACCCGCGCTCGACGGTCACGGTGATGTCGACGAGATCGTGCTCAGTGATCACACGGCGATGATCGAGACGCGCGGTCCGGCGCGCGTCGGGACCCCCTCCTGAAGTTTCGGCAGGCTGATGGTGGTTTGGGGGTCAGCCCGGCGCCGGCGAGAGCGCGGCGGCGAGCTCCGCGACCACCGCGTGCGACTCCCCGGTGAGGCGCCGCCAGGTGAATCGCAGGACGTCGACGCCTGCCGTCCGCAGGATCCCGTCGCGGCGGCGATCACGCTCGAACGCCGCCCGGCCGCCATGGAACGCATAGCCATCGATCTCGGCCGCGATGTCCCGCGCACCGGGGCGATGCCACAGGAAATCGAGCTCGAAGCCGTGGCGGCGGACGTTGACCAGCGGCGCGGGCAGCCCGGCGTCACGGACGAGCGCGAGGAACCGCTCCTCGGCCTCTGACCGCGTGAACGTCGTGTGCCGTTGGGCGTCCACGAGGTGCGTGAGCGGGGCTCGCCCGGCGTGCCGGCCGGCGCGGGCGACCACGTCGTTGATCTGCCGGAGGTTCACGCGACGCTGCACCAGAGCCGTATCGAGCATCCGCTCCAGCTCGCGGGTCGGCTGGTCGGCCGCGAAGTCGAGCAGCGCCCGGGCCGGGGAAGTGACCGGGAGGCCCTCGTGAACCCGGAGGTCTCGGGGGGCGAGGATCGTGCTGCGGTGGACGATGACGCCGGCCGGCCCTTGGGTCCCGCCGCCCGGAACCGTGATGTGGATCGGCCCGACCCCAGATGAGGGCTCCGACCGGCGCGCTTCGTCCGCGATCCCCCACCAGAGCAACGCGGTGATGTGACTGAGCGCGGCGCCCGGCCGGAGCGCAAGCAACGCGGCAGCTTCCGCGCCACCGTGGATCGGCGCGGTGTGACCGGCTGCGTAGACGGCATAGTGGACCGGGCACAGATGCCCGGAGGCGACCAGGCGACCGATCGCCGAGGTCGACAGGCCGGCGGCGACAAGTTGCCGCCACCCCACGCGCCCGCGCTGCGCCGTCGCCATCAGCGCGACGCGGTCTGCCGGGGTGCCGGTTGTGGGAACGTCCGAGACACCATCGAGCAGCAGGACGGTGCTGTCTCGGACGTTCCCGGGGGCCGGGTTGGATCGAGACGGCACCCCGTGTTGGAGCCCGGGTGTCTCGGAGGTTCCCGGTTCGCTGCGCGGGGCCATGCTCGGTAGAGCCCTCGGCGCGGAGGTTTCCACCCCCCCGGGCCCCGCCGTGCCGTCCTCGCTCCGGGCCTCGCCGGCCCAGCCCCAGCCCCTCGACCCCCAGCCCCAGCCCCCCGCGCGCCCCCGACCCCCGACGACCCCGCTAGGTCAGGGCGTCCCGGTGGCGCAGCCGCCGCGCCATCAGGCGCATGACCATCTGAGCGAAGTAGGGGGTGTCGTGGACGAGGATCCAGAAGTGGCGCATGGGGATCTCGACCACGACCGCGTCGGTGGCGGCGACCGCGGTGAGCATGCGGGGCTCGTCGTCGACGAGCGCCATCTCTCCGAGGAGGCTGGGCGCCTCGGTGAGGTCGACGTCGTGCTCGCCGTCGCGCAGCGTGATCGAGCCCTCGCGCACGACGTACATCGCCTCGCCGGGGTCGCCCTGGCGAAACAGGACGTCGCCTGGGGCCAGGCGTTGAGGGGTGCGCCCGGCGACGAGCAGGTCGAAATAGCGATCATCCTCTGCGACCGGCGGCATGATTCCCCCAAAGTGAGCGATGTGACGGCGCGCCATCGTAAACCGCCCGCCGACGTCACAGGTGAACCTGCGGTGAACGCGAAACAGCTAGGCGGCGGCGCCCAGGATCATCCCGGCGGCGACGGTGTCGTTGGACGACTCGTCGATCAGGATGAAGCTGCCGGTGGTGCGGTTGCGCGAGTAGGGGTCGATCATCATCGGCGCCGAGCAGCGCAGACGGATGCGGCCGATCTCGTTGAGCGAGAGCTGGGAGGCATCATGGTGGTCGAGCGTGTTGACGTCGACCCGGTGCTCGATCGCGTCGACGACCGCGCGCGCCGAACGGGTGGTGTGCTTGATCGTGTAGCGGCTGCGCTCCGAGAGCGGCTGCTCGCTCATCCAGCAGACCATCGCGTCGAGCTCCTTGGAGACGATCGGCTGATCCTCGGCCTCGACGATCATGTCGCCGCGGGAGATGTCGATCTCGTCCTCCAGGCGCAGCGCCACCGACATCGGCGGGAACGCCTCCTCGATCTCGCCCGAGAAGGTGTCGATCGACTTGATCTTCGTGGTTCGGCCGCCGGGCAGGACGACGACCTCGGAACCGGGGTGCAGCAGCCCTCCGGCGAGCTGGCCGGCGTAGCCGCGGTAGTCGTGGTGATCGTCGGACATCGGTCGGATCACCCACTGCACCGGGAAGCGGACGTCGGTGAGGTTGCGGTCCGGCGCGATCACGACGTGCTCGAGGTGGTAGAGCAGCGGCGCCGCCGCGTACCACTGCATCCGGTCTGAACGCTCGACGACGTTGTCGCCACTGAGGGCCGAGATCGGGATGAACGTGATATCGGGGATCTGCAGGCGCGAGACGAGGTCGGTCATCTGCTCGACGATGCGGTAGAAGACCGCCTGGTCGAACTCGACGAGGTCCATCTTGTTCACGCACACGACGAGGTGCGGGATGCGCAGCAGCGAGGTGATGTAGGCGTGCCGGCGCGTCTGCTCGGAGACGCCCTTGCGCGCGTCGATCAGCACGATCGAGAGATCGGCGGTCGACGCCCCGGTGACCATGTTGCGCGTGTACTGCTCGTGGCCCGGGGTGTCGGCGACGATGAACTTGCGCCGCGGGGTGGCGAAGTAGCGGTAGGCGACGTCGATCGTGATCCCCTGCTCGCGCTCGGCGCGCAGGCCGTCGGTGAGCAGGGCCAGGTTGACGTAGCCGTCGCCGCGCCGCTCGGAGGTCTGGACGACGTGCTCCATCTGATCCTCGAAGATCGACTTCGTGTCGTGGAGCAGGCGGCCGATCAGCGTCGACTTGCCGTCGTCGACCGAGCCGGCAGTGGCGATCCGCAGCAGCTCGGAGGAGCGCGGCGGGGTCGTGTACGGGGAGACGTCCTGGTCGTGAGCGCCGTTCCCGTTGAGATCAACAGCCACTAGAAGTACCCCTCACGCTTGCGGTCCTCCATCGCGGCCTCGGTGGCGCGATCGTCGGCGCGGGTCTCACCGCGCTCGGTGATGCGGGTGGCGGCGATCTCGGCCACCACCTGCTCGAGCGTGGCCGCCTTGGAGCGCACGGCGCCGGTGCAGGTCATGTCGCCGACGGTGCGGTAGCGCACCCACTCGCTGAACGTCTCCTCGCCGTCGAGCCGCGGGATGATCGGCGTGTCCGCGTAGAGCATGCCGTCGCGCGAGAACACGGGGCGCTCGTGGGCGTAGTAGATCGACGGGATCTCGAGGTTCTCGGTGGCGATGTACTGCCACACGTCGAGCTCGGTCCAGTTGGAGATCGGGAACACACGCACGTTCTCGCCCTTGCGGATCCGCGCGTTGTAGAGGGTCCACAGCTCCGGGCGCTGGTTCTTTGGATCCCACTGGCCGAAGTCGTCGCGGAAGGAGAACACGCGTTCCTTGGCGCGGGCGCGCTCCTCGTCGCGGCGGGCGCCGCCGAACGCGGCGTCGAACGAGTGCTCCTCGATCGCGTCCAGCAGCGTGGTCGTCTGCAGCCGGTTGCGCGAGGCGCGCGGACCGGTCTCCTCGGTCACCCGGCCGGCGTCGATCGAGTCCTGGACCGAGGCGACGATCAGCCGCTCGCCGATCGTCGACGCGATGCGGTCGCGGAACTCGATCACCTCGGGGAAGTTGTGCCCGGTGTCGACGTGCATGATCGGGAACGGGAAGCGGCCTGGGCGGAACGCCTTCTCGGCCAGGCGCAGCAGGACGATCGAGTCCTTGCCGCCGCTGAACAGCAGCACGGGCCGCTCGAACTCGGCGGCGACCTCGCGGAAGATGTGAATCGACTCGGCCTCGAGCGCCTGCAGGTGAGAAAGCTCGTATTGGAAGGGCGTCATGACGCCCCTCAGCTTAGAGGCGGTAACTCCATCAATCATGTAGGAATACGCGGTGTTCGGACGGCTACGGCTTGACCACGTGGATGCCGCACTCGGTCTTGTCCTCGCCCGCCCAGCGGCCCTCGCGACCGCTCCCGGGAAGCGTGCATGGCGCACAGCCGATCGAGGCATACCCCTCATCGTGCAGCGGGTTGTACGGCAGGTCATGCGCGAAGACGTAGGTCCAGATCTGCTTCTCGGACCAGTCGGCGAGCGGGCTGAGCTTCCAGATGTCACGGCGATCGTCGTGCTCGAGCTTGGGCGTCGCGGTCCTGGTCGGGGCCTGCTCGCGGCGCAGGCCGGTCACCCAGGCATCGACATCGGAGAGCGCGCGCTCCAGCCCGGCGACCTTGGCCGCGCTGCAGCAGTTGCTCTGAGTCCAGGGCTCGCCGGGGCTGCTCGCGTCGATGACCTCGAACTGCGCCTCCGGGAAACGGTCCTCGAACTGCTTCCAGGTGGCCAGCGTCTCGGCGAACAGCACGCCGGTGTCGATCACGAAGGCGTGAAATTCCGGGTCCAGCTGCGTGAGCATGTGGAACAGGACCGACTCCTCCTTCTGAAAGGAGCAGGCCAGGGTGAGCCGAGAGCCGAAGCGCTCGACCCCGTAGGCGAGCACCTCCTCGGCGGTCGCGGTCTCGAGTTCCTGGACGGTCGCGCTCATACTGCGCACTCGCCCTCTCCCCGCTGGACCACGAACGGTCCCTCGCGGTTGTAATCGATGAAGTAGTTCATGTTCTCAAGGCTGAATTCGATCGGCATCGTCAGATCCCTCACTCGCGCCTCGAACTCGCCAGCCCCCACCCGTTGGGCGAATCCGTGGAAGGTCTCGCCTTCCACGCGATCGGATTCGTAGAAGCGTAGCCACCGCTCGACCGCCTCGGGGACACGCTTGGCCGGCAGGCGCGCCTTGAGCCGCTGGCCGTAGACGACCTCGCCGTCCTCATAGTGGCCGCCGACGTGCGCGATGTAGGCGGGGACCGTGTGGTCGCCGACCTTGATCGAGGCGCCGTAGAAGCCGATGTCGGCGATGTGGTGCTGGCTGCAGCCGTTCGGGCATCCGCTCATCTTCACGTGTACCCGGCGGGTGAGTGGATCGTCGATCTGCATCGCGCGCAGCCGCTCGGAGACGGCGGCGTTCAGCCCCATCGAGCTGGTGATCCCGAGCTTGCACGAATCCGTGCCTGGGCAGCTCACCACGTCGGTGACCTCGTCGGCACCGGACTCACCGAGGCCGAGCTCGCACAGCGCGCGCCAGACCTCGTACACCGACTCGTCACGGACCCAGCGCAGCACGAGGTTCTGGTGCACCGTCGTGCGGGCGAACCCGCCGCAGTAGTCGCGCATGATGCCGGCCAGCCCGTGCAGCTGCTCGACGGTGAGGTCGCCGCGCTCGACCTTGACCTCGACGGTCGAGAAGCCGGCCTGGGCCTGCGGGGCGACGTTGGAGCGGGCGAAGCGCTCGAACACACGACGGTCGCCGTTGGCCGACGCATAGCCCGACGCGGCGCGCGGGGGCAGAGCCGCCTGTTCGTCGATGTCGTAGAAGATCTCGTCGAGCGAGAAGTCGCGCTCGTTGACCCACTCGCCCTGCAGCTCCTCGTCGACCAGCTCGCGGAAGGCGTCGATCCCGATCTTGTCGACCAGCACCTTGATGCGGGCGCGAGCGCGGTTGACGCGCAGGAAGTCCTGGCGGTCGAAGATCCGCACGACGGCCTCGGTGACCCGCAGATAGTCGCCGTTGTCGAGCTCGACGAACTCGTACAGGACGGGAGCCAGGCGCGGCATGATCGCGGTCCCGCCACCGACCCGGACCTCGACCCCGCGGACGCCGTCGCGCTCGCGCGGGGTGAATGCCATGTCGTGGATCTGGGTGATCGCGTTGTCCGCGTCGGTCGCGCTGAACGCCGTCTTGAACTTGCGCGGCATCGCCTGGGTCGTGTCGTGGCGCACGAAGTAACGGACGTAGGCGCCGGCGTAGGGGGTGATGTCGAACAGCTCGCCCTCGAGCGTGCCCGCTCGCGGATCGCCGGTCACGTTGCGCACCGTGTTGCCGCAGCCCTCGCGCGAGGACAGGCCGGCGTCCGAGAGCCCGCGGATCAGCTTGGCGGCGTCGGGCAGCGGCACGTGGTGCATCTGGATGTTCTGCCGCGTGGTGATGTGGCCCTTGCGCAGCGGCACGTAGGCATCGATGCCGTCGGCGAAAGCATCGAGCTGCTCGGGCGTGATGCCGCCCATCGGCAGCTTGACGCGGACCATCTGCACGTCGGGCTGACGCTGGCCGTAGACGCCCTGCTTGAGCCGGAACTTGATGAAGTCGGTCTCCTCGAGCTTGCCGTCGAGGTACCGCGTCGATTCGGTGTCGAAGTCGTCGAACTCCTGCTCGAGGATCGGGATCACGTGACCCGGAACGTTCTCGACGATCTCCGGGTTCTCCAGTGAGCCGATGCGGGCGGTCTTGGCGGTGGCGGGCTCCATCGGGGGTTCCTTTGGTCGACGGCGGGCGGGGCCGGGCGCGGCCGTTCCCAACAAATTACCAAAAGCCGATCCGGATATAGCCCTTTATCGACAGAGCCCCTCCCAACTGGAGAGACGAGCGTGCCGAATCCCGGCTGGCGGGACACCTGAGCGAGGGACCTGCGGACGTTCAGCGGCGGCTGATGACCCAGCGGATGACGATGGTTTCGGCGTCCCCGCCGGAGTCCCGCGCCGTGATGCTGCTCGTGGTGCGGCCCACGTGCGTCGGTCGGCCGCTGATGATCCCGGAGATGCGGTTGAGGCGCAGCCCTCGCGGCAGACGGCGCGCCGAGAAGCGCACGGTCAGGCCCGCCTGGTCGCGCGCCCGCAGGACGATGTGCACCAGACGTCCGAGGCGAGCGGTGCGCCGGGCTCGACGGGTGACGATGCGCACGGCGCCGACGGTTGTGCCGGAGCCCGGGGTCGTGGTGGTCGTCGTGGTCTGACCGGGCGCGGTGGTCGTTTGAACCGGGGTGGGCGCGGGCGTCGGGGTGGTGGTCGTCGTCTGCGTGTTCGGCGGCGGGGCGGTGATGGTCGTGGTGCCGCACAGCGCCGGGAACAGCAGCGCTCCGTTGGGCACTCCGAGCCCTGAGGACATGTCGTACCCCGGGCCTGCCGTGTAGCCGCTCACGCCGCTGTAGCCGTTGGCGCCGGTCGTGACGTCGCCGAAGTCGGCGGCGGGCAGGCTGTAAAGCAGTGCGTTGGCGAAGCCGACGCGCACCCCGGCCGAGGTGCAGGCGGTCGACGCGTCCGCCAGCGCGACCAGCGACGCCCACGTGGGCGCGGCGGCGCTCGTCCCGGCCGCGTTCGTCCAGGCGCCGCCCCAGTAGATGTCGTAACCGGTGTTGGGGTCGGCGTCGGCGGAGACGTCGGGCACCTCGCGGCAGCTCGTCGACGTCCCGCTGCCGCCCGGCACCGACGTGCAGCTGAGCGGGCTCGGGCTCGAGGGCTGGGTGAACCCGCTCTGGTAACTGGGCTGGCCCCACACGCGAGAGACGCCGCCGCCGCCGGCTCCGGTGCCGGCGTTGTTCCAGACGGTCTCGGTCGCCCCCACGGTATCGCTGGGCATCGACGTGCCGCCGACACCGGTGACGTACGGCTGAGAGGCGGGGTCGTCGACGGCTCTCGCACCGCCGGTCTTGCAATCGTTGGTGCCGCCGTCGCCGGAGGCAGCGAACACGGCCTCACCCTGGACGGCGGCCTCCTGGAAAATCACGTTCTCGGCGGCGAGCATCGTGTTGCCGGTGGCGGCTTCACACGCGCCCCAGGAGGTCGAGATGATGGGGACGTCGCGGCCCACCATCGTGCGGTAGAGGTCAAGCAGACCGGAGTCGGTGTTCGGTGCCTCGTAGACGTTGATGTTGGCGCCGGGCGCGAGCCCGGCGATGTCCTCGATGTCCAGGACGTCCTCCAGCCCACACTGGTCGTCGTAGTTGGGTCCGCTCTGCCAGCAGTTGGCCGACCCGCCGTCGATCGGGACGTTGGTGATCGCCGCCGTCGTGCCGTCGCACGTCTGGTAGGCGTTGATGTCGGAGGCGTGGTAGGGCTCGAGCTCGGCGAGCGCGACGGTGGCGCCCGCGCCGACGTCGCCCGCGTTCCACGCGCCGTCCAGGCCGTAGGCGGAGCCGATCTCGGCGGCGGTGTAGCCGCCTGCGCTCTCAGAGGCGATGCACGTGCTCGGTCCGGCCGCATTCGGCAACGCGTGGGGAGTGACGCTCTCGTGCGCGCGGCGTGCGCGCAACAGCGACTGGGGCTCGGCTGCAGGAAGGGTGTCGAGCCCCGAGACGTTCTGAACCGCGTCCGCGGCCGCAGCCGGAAGGGTGGGATCGGTGACGTCCGCGTAGGCCGGGGTGCCGTCAGCCAGCGTGACGTGCTCGAGCTGGGTGTCGAAGGCGCCCTCGATCTCGGCGGCAGTGCCCGACGCGGTCAACGACAGACCGTCGGCGGCCTCGGCTCCGACCGCCAGCCCCGCCTGGCTGAGCGCGGTGCGGACGCTCGCCACCTGCGAGGGATCGGCGCCGAAGCGCGCGGCGAACTGGGCGACGGACAGATAGTGGCGATACAGCGGCGAGCTCGGGTCAGAGACCTGCTGGGCGTACCCGGCCAGGGCCTGCGGATCGGCCGGAGTGAGCGCCAGGGTCACCTGCACCGGAGCGCCGGACGCAACGGCTCCGGCGACCGATGCGCCGGCCGGGACGGTGGCGGCCGGCTGGATGAGCGCACGCCGGCCCGACCCGGTGCCGGTGCGAACGGTGGCTGCGTGGGCGACGCCGCTGCAGGCGAGGGCAGCCGCGGCCGTCAGCGCCAGGCGCAAGGCGGTGCGGGGCACGCTCAGATCCAACTGGGGAGCAGCCCGGGCTGCCGGGCCACCCCCTCGCGCAATGAAGCCTCGTGCCAGGGCGAGCGCCGCGCGGCGTCAGTGACGAGCGGTGGGGCGGTGTCGCGCATGAAGCGCTCGAGCGCGGCGACGACTGCGGCGGCTTCCTCTGCAGAAGCACCAGGCGCGACGATCGAGAGCTCCGGACGGCGGTTCATTGCCCTGAAAAGGCTATCGGCAGCTCCCCGAAGAACTTGAGCGTCAATTTCGCGAGCGTGAGCGGCGGCGGCGGTGATGGGTCCGGGCCGCCTTGGAGTGGCCGCGCCCCGTGGTCACGCGAGGGGCGACGGTGGCCAGGAACGAGCCGGTCTGGGTGGCGCCGCTTGAGTCGACCGCGGTCACCGTGACGGTGTAGGTGCCACCCGCGAGCGGCTTGCCATGAAGCCGGCCGGTGCGACCCCCGAGCGAGACCCCGGCGGGCAGCCCGGTGGCCGACCACGAGACCGCTCCGCCCCGCGAGCTCTGCGCGCTCATCGCCAGCGCGACCGATCGGCCCGCGGTCCATTGCTGGGTGGCCGGCGCGGTGAACGACAGCCCGTCGCCGCACAGCGCCGGTCCGAGCGCCACGGTCGGAGTGCCGAGGCCGGAGGCCATGTCGAAGCCGGTGGTCGCGGAAAATCCGGGGAGGCCGTCGTACCCGTTCGTGCCGGAGGTGACGTCGCGGATATCGGCGGCGTCGGCGTAGAGCGCCGGGTCCAGGAAGCCCAGGCGCCGGCCGCCGCAGGCCGGCGACGCCTCGGCGAGCGCGGCCATGGAAGCGAGCGTCGGGGCGGCGACGCTGGTGCCGCCGACGGTCCGCCAGCCGCCCCGGAAATACGCGGTGTACCCGCTGTCGGGGTCGGCGTCGGCGGAGATGTCAGGCACCTCGCGGCAGGTGGTGCCCGTCGCGCCGCAGGTGACCGAGGACTGGGCGACGGCGGCCGACTGCCATGACGGACGGGGCCAGACCTGCGAGACCCCGCCGCCCGATGCACCCGAGCCGTCGTCCCAGACGGTGTCGCCGGTGGCCGAGACGTGGGTGCCCCCGACGGAGGTGACCCAGGGCTGCGACCCGGGATCGTCGACCGACTGCTGGCCGCTGCCGCAGTCATCGACGCCGTTGTCCCCGGACGCGGCGAGCACGGTCTGCCCCTGGACGGCGGCCTCCTGGAAGAGGACGTTCTCGGCCATCAACTCGCCGCTGCCGACCTGGCTCTCGCACAGGCCCCACGAGGTCGAGATGACCTGCGCCGTGTCCTGGGTGACCATCGCGGTGTAGGTGTCGAACGCGCCCTGGCCGGTCGGGGGTCCCTCGTAGACGTCGATCGTGGCCTTCGGGGCCAGCCCGATCACGTCCTCGATGTCGGTTGCCGCCTCGCCGCTTCCCGAGCCGGTTCCGGGTCCGCCGTCGACCGCGGTGACGTCGACGGTCGTGCTCGTGCCCATGCACGCCTGGTAGGCGGCGACATCTCCGGGGCTGAACGGCTCGAGCTCGTAGAGGGCGATCGTCACGCCGCTGCCCTCGTCGCCCGCGGCGTAGAAGCTCGACAGTCCGTAGTGGGAGGCGATCTGGGACGGGGTGAAACCCCAGCCCTGTGCCGCCGCGGCGCTGGCGGCCTCACACGCCTGCGGACCGGTGGCGAGCACGCGGCCTGATGTGTGCGTGCGGGCACGGGCGGCGACTCGCGGGTGGAGGCGGCGGTGTCCGACCTTGACCGAGGCGGTCGGGGCGACCGAGTCCAGCCCGACGACACCCTGGACGAATGGGCCTGCCGCTCCGGCCAGCCGCGGCTGCGAGGCGGGCGCGACCTGATCAGAGCCGTCGCGCAGCGCATAGCGATCGATCGCCGTCCCGAACGCGGCGGCGGTGACCTGCGCGCTGGCGCGCACCGTGATCGAGAGCCGATTGGCGCTGATGGCACCGACAGCGAGCCCGCTGGCACGCAGGCCGGCGCGAACGGTGGACAGCTGCTGGTCGGTCGGCCCGAAGCGCCGGGCGAACTCGGCGACGGTCAGGTAGTGGTGGTACTCGCTGGAGCCCGCGTGCGAGACGGCGGCCGCGTACGCGGCAAGCGCAGAGGCGTTGCGCGGGCGCAGCGCCACGGTCACGCGCAGCTGGGTGCGGGGCGACACCCGGCCGAGGTCACGGGCGCCCGCGGGGAGCGAGGCGCCGCCCTTGGGCACCAGCGGAGCAAAGCCGGCCGCGTGGGCCGCGCCCGCCGGGGCGAGGAGTGCGGCGGCGCCGGTGAGCAGCGCAAGCAGTGAGCGTCGTGAGAAGGTGGCGGGCACCTTCCCGACATCGGTTGTCCACGCCCGTCCAGTGTCTTCTCAGCGCCAGATATGGACGGATGCCCGACCGGGTCATCTGGACGTTTTCTGGACGCTCAGCCCTGCGTAGGGACGTCTGCGGGTGGACGCCCGTACTACAGCGGGATGTTGCCGTGCTTGCGGCGCGGGCCTGGCTCACGCTTGGTCTGCAGCGTGTGCAGCGCGGTGATCAGCTTGGGCCGTGTCTCGTGGGGGAAGATCACGTCATCGATGTAGCCGCGCTCGGCGGCGACATACGGGTTGGCGAAGTGCGCCTTGTAGGAATCGATCAGCTCGCGGCGCCGGGCGTCAGGATCCTCGGCGCCGGCCAGCTCGCGGCGGTAGATGATGTTGACCGCCCCGTCGGCGCCCATCACCGCGACCTCGGCGCTGGGCCAGGCGAGGTTGTAGTCGGCCGCCAGGTGCTTTGAGCCCATCACGTCATAGGCGCCGCCGTAGGCCTTGCGGGTGATCACCGTGATCTTCGGGACCGTCGCCTCGGCGTAGGCGTACAGCAGCTTGGCGCCATGGCGGATGATCCCGTTCCACTCCTGCTCGGTCCCGGGCAGAAACCCGGGCACGTCGCAGAAGGTGACGATCGGCAGGTTAAACGCGTCGCAGGTCCGGATGAACCGCGAGGCCTTCTCAGAGGACTCGATATCCAGCACGCCGGCCATCTGAGCCGGCTGGTTGCCGACCACCCCGACACTGAACCCATCCAGCCGCGCGAAGCCGCACACGATGTTGCGCGCGAAGTTCTCGGCGACCTCGAGGTACTCCCCGTCGTCCACGATCCGGCGGATGACCTCGCGCATGTCATACGGACGGTTCGGGCTGTCGGGCACGATCGTGTCCAGCTCCGGGTCCTCCCTGAGAGGGTCATCCGCCGAGGCGACCCGCGGGGGTGTCTCCAGGTTGTTCTGGGGCAGGAACGAGAGCAGGTAGCGCGCGTCCTGCAGACACTGGTCCTCGTCGTCAGAGGCGAAATGCGCCACGCCGGACTTGGTGGCGTGCGACATCGCGCCGCCGAGCTCCTCAAAGCCGACCTCCTCACCGGTCACCGTCTTGATCACGTCAGGACCGGTGATGAACATGTGCGAGGTCTCCTTGACCATGAACACGAAGTCGGTGATCGCCGGCGAGTAGACCGCGCCGCCCGCGCACGGACCCATGACCAACGAGATCTGCGGGATCACGCCGCTGCAGCGCACGTTGCGCAAAAACACCTCGCCGTAGCCGCCCAGCGACACGACGCCCTCCTGGATCCGCGCTCCACCCGAATCGTTGATCCCGACCACCGGGCAGCCGATCTTGGCGGCCAGATCCATGATCTTGCAGATCTTCTCGGCCATCACCTCGCCCAGCGAGCCGCCGAACACCGTGAAGTCCTGGCTGAACACACACACCCGGCGCCCGTCGATCGTGCCGTGGCCGGTCACGACCGCGTCGCCATAGGGCCGGCGGTCCTGCATCTCGAAGTCGTGGGTGCGGTGACGGACGAACACGTCCATCTCCTGAAACGAACCCTCGTCCAGCAGCTTGGCGATCCGCTCACGCGCGGTGAACTTGCCCTTGGCGTGCTGCTTGTCCACCGCGACCTGGCCGGCGTTGTGGATGGCGTGCTCGCGGAGGTCCGCGAGCTGGGCGAGCTTCTCCTCGGCGGTCTCCGGGGTGGTATCGGCGATGTCGGTCATCGCGGGCGAGTCTATGGATCAGCCGCTCGCGCGCGCCACCAGGCCGGCCAGGAAGACCTCGATCGCGAAGTGGAAGCGCTGGTCGCCGTCGCCCGAGGTGAGCTCCTCGCCGTAGCGCAGGAGGTTCGGCAGGCGATCGGGTGACATCGCCCCAAGCGTCGCCTGGATCCGCTCCACGGTCTCCTCGCTGGTGTGGCCGGACGCACGGTGGACGTCGGTCTCCACCGCAGTCGCGGTCGTGATCAGCGGCAGGATGTCGATCGCCCACGCGGCGTCCTGTGGCGTGGCCCCGCCGGCGAGCAGCAGCGCCATCAGATGGTCGGCGACGACCATCATCCGCTCGGTCGCGGGCGGATTGCCGACCGCGACCGAGGCGAGCCCCGGATACGCCTCCATCGCCCGCAGCCAGCGCTCCAGCAGATCGTGGACCTGCTGCCGCCAGGCCGCCGGGTCGATCTCCTCCAGCGCGACGTCCCCCGAAACCCGGTCGAGCATCTGGCGCAGCAGCTCCTCGCGGTTGCGCACATAGACGTACAGGGAGGCCGGTCCGGTGTCGAGCTCGGCCGCTACCCGGCGCATCGTCACCGCGTCGAGCGCCTCCTCGCGGCAGATCTCCAGCGCGGCGTCGACGATCGCCTCGGCGCTGAGCGGCGACTTCGCAGGCCGGCCCCGCGTGCTCCGCGAGCGCACCGGGAGCTGCGGGGACCGGCCGTGCGCATCGGACGCCAAGGACATGTCGTGAATCCTACTTGACACGAACGCCGTTCGTTACGTACAGTGTTCGCCACGAACGTTGTTCGTCCCATTCCGAGACCCGCCTGGAGGCGTCATGTCCGCTGTCAGCATCACCCCGCCTGAATCACCACCCGAGGAGGCGACCGCGCCGTTCCGGCTGCGCTGGTTCGTGCTCGCCGTCGTCCTGGGCGCGAACATCATGGATCTGATCGACGCGACGATCGTCAACATCGCCGGCCCGACGATCCGTCATGACCTCGGAGGCAGCGCCACCACGCTGCAGTGGCTGAGCGCCAGCTACACGCTCGCCTTCGCGGTGCTGCTGGTCACCGGCGCGCGGCTCGGCGACCTGTTCGGCCGCCGCCGACTGTTCCTGATCGGCTCGGCCGGCTTCACCGTGATGTCAGGGCTATGCGCCCTCGCGCCCTCTCCCGGCGTGCTGATCGCCACCCGTGCGCTGCAGGGCGCGTTCGGCGCGCTCCTCGTCCCCCAGGGCTTCGGCCTGCTGAAGGAGAGCTTCCCCGAGGAGGAGATGGGAAAGGTGTTCGGGATCTTCGGGCCGGCGATGGGCCTGCCGATGCTGGTCGCGCCGGTACTCGCCGGGGCCCTGATCGACGCCAACCTGTGGGGCACCGGCTGGCGCCTGGTGTTCCTGGTCAACCTGCCGATCGGGATCTTCGCCTTCGTCACCGCCGCACGGGTGCTGCCGCGCGTGGTCTCCCACGCGGGCAAGCGCCTGGACCTCGTCGGCATGGCGCTCGTCGGGCTCGGCCTGGTCGCCGTCATCTACCCGCTGATCCAGGGCCACGCCGCCGGCTGGCCGACATGGACGTTTGCGATGCTCGCCGCCGGAGTGGCGCTGATCGTCGCGTTCGTCATCTACGAGCGGCGGCGCACCCGTGACCCGCTGATCGAGCCGGGCTTGCTCGCCAACCGCACCTACACCAGCGGGATCGCCGTGCAGCTCGCCTTCTTCGGCGCATTCGGCGGCCTGTTTCTGTGCGTCTCGCTGTTCACCCAGCTCGGTGAGCACTTCTCGCCGATCCACGCCGGGCTCACCCTGACCCCGATGGTCATCGGGATGATCCTGGGGATGGGGCTGTCGTTCGCGCTCGTCGCCAAGCTCGGCCGCCACCTGATCCATGGCGGCATCGTCCTCGTCGCGGCGGGCACGGCTGGGCTCGCGCTCACCGTCGCAGGCGTGTTCAGCGCCTCCACCTGGGACCTGGCCCCGTCGCTGTTCGTGATCGGGCTCGGGGCGGGCACCAGCTTCGGCCAGCTGTTCGACTTCATCCTGGCCGGGGTGGAGATGGACCACGTCGGATCGGCATCGGGCGTGCTCGAGGCCGTCCAGCAGCTCGCGTCCGCCCTCGGCGTCGCCGTCCTCGGGACGATCTTCTTCTCGCGGCTCGGCGCCCACCTGCCGACCGACGCGCTGCAGATCACCGCGTGGGCGTGCCTGGCGCCGCTGGCGGCGGCGTTCGGGCTGGTGTTCCGGCTGCCGATGCAGGCCCGGGCCGAGCATGCATGACGCCGACCGGCTCAGTCCTCGCCGACGAGCGCGGAGACCGCGGCGATGAGCAGCCACACGGCAAGCGCGGCGAGCGCCGCTCCGGCGACCGTCGCGACTGCCGAGCGGCGCAGGCTGACCGCATCGGCGCCGAGCACGACCACCGCGCTCGCCGCAGCGGCCACCGCACAGCCCGCGACCCAGCCCCACTGCCGGCGGCGGCCGCGCGTCTCCTCGGCGCCGACGCCGTCGGCGAGACCCAGGGCCAGCTCGCCGGCGGCGAGCAGCAGCGCTGCCTCGGGAATCGCCACGAGCGCGCGGGCGGTGCCATGCAGAGCGAGGATCGGCACCGCCTCGGCGAGCCCCAGCACGAGGATGCCGGCGCCCGCCAGCCCCGGCCACCGCAGCCGGGAGCCTGCGGCAAGCAGGAGCACCGCAACCAGCGCGAGCGCAACGCCGACGATCACCGCACCACCGCCGCTCGCGCCCGGCGCCGGGTCCGGGCCGCGGTGAGTACCGGGAGTCGCAGCGGCTGCTCGCCGTCGTAGGAGACGATCGTGACCCCGAGCGCGCGCAGGCGGTCGCGCATCGCGTCGCGCCGCAGTCGCCACAGCCGCAGCGCGAGCGCCCGCTCGGCGTCGCCCGGCGCGGGTAGGAAGCGCTCAGGCGAGATCTCGAGGATCGCGAGGTCGAAGCCGCGGGCGCGCAGGTCGAAGAGCGCGCCCACGGTGCGGCCGTCGAGCAACGGCGTGAGCGCGACGATCAGCGCCCGCGGCGGCAGCAGCCGCGGCGGCACGGTGGCAACGGTCCGCGAGGCGTAGCTGTGCTCCACCTCGCTGGCGAGCAGCCTGCCGACGATCCGCTCCAGCTGGGCGGTGCCGAGGCCGGGCCCGACCCCGGTGAGCACCCCGCCGAAGCCGACCATGCCGACCCGGTCGCGACGCTCCAGATAACCGGCAGCGAGCGCCGCCGTTGCGCGCACGGCGAGCGCGAGGGTGCTCCCGGTCTCGTCACCGACGTCGCTGAAGGTGTCGAGCAGCAGCACGACGTCGGCACTCAGCTCCGGGTGACGGTCGGAGACGTGCAGTGACCCACGCCGCGCGCTTACCCGCCAGTTGACCCTCCGCACCGGGTCACCTGGGTGAAACGCCCGCACCTCCGCGAACTCGATCCCATCGCCGCGCCCGCGCGCCACCCGGCTGCCGACCGTCGCCCGCAGCCGCTCGGGCTCGATCAGCTCGCGGAGCGTCTCGACCTTCGGCATGACACCCATTCGCGGGAGCTCGTAGGGCTCGGACTCGAGCACGATCACACCCATCCGATCGCGCAGCCGCGCCTGCAGGACACCGGCCCGCGGCGCCCCCCACCGCTCGGCGCGGACCGGGAAGCGGAGCACCCGCGGGCGGCCGGCGTGCAGGGCGGCACCCACTCCGACCGTGCGGCTGCGCGGCCCGGACGCCGCGCGCAGCCCTGCCCCGGGTCGCAGGGTGAACTCCGCCCAGGTGACATCCCGGTCGGCGGTGACGGTCACCTCGATCTCCGCCATCGCGCCCTCGCGGGTCCGGCCCACCGTTCGGCGCGGCGTGATCGTGAGCTGAGCCTGGGTACGAGCAAATCCGCTGCGCAGCCCGACCGCGACGTAGACGGCGAGCGGCGCGGCGAGCGCGACCAGGCCGGGGCGGGCCGCGAGCAGCCCGCCGAGCATCCCGACGGCGGCGATCAGCAGGTAGACGCGGAGCTTGACCGTCGTCCGCGCCCGCATCGCCGGCCGCACGAGGGGGTCGGGCTCAGGCATCCGGCTCGGCGCGCGGGACCGGGACCTCGTCGAGGATCTGGCCGACCACCTCCTCATCGGAGGCGCTCTGGGTCCACAGCTCGGGGCGCATCGTCAGCCGGTGGGCGAGCGCGGGAACGGCGAGCTGCTTGACGTCGTCGGGCACCACGAACCCGCGCCCGTCAAGCGCCGCCCGGACGCGAGCGAGCTTCATCAACGCCAGCGATCCGCGCGGGCTGGCCCCCACCTCGACCCCACGGGCCGAGCGCGTCGCGGTCACCAGCTCGACGATGTAACGCCCGATCGACTCCGAGACGTGGACGCGCTCGACTGCGGCCTGCATCGCGAGCAGTCCGTCGCGGTCGACCACCGGCCGCAGCGCGACCTCGTCGGCGGAGCGCTCCAGGCGCCGGCGCAGGATCTCCCATTCGGCGTCGGCCGATGGATACCCGATCCGGGTGCGCACCAGGAAGCGGTCGAGCTGAGCCTCGGGGAGCGGATATGTGCCCTCGTACTCAATGGGGTTCTCGGTCGCGAGGACCAGGAACGGGCGCTGCAGGGCGCGCGTGCGGTCCTCGGTCGTCACCTGGCGCTCGGCCATCGCCTCCAGCAGCGCCGACTGGGTCTTCGGCGGCGCGCGGTTGATCTCGTCGGCCAGCAGAACGTTGGTGAACACCGGTCCGGACCGGAACTCGAACTCCGCGGTGCGCTGGTTGAAGATCGAGGCGCCGGTGACGTCCCCGGGCATCAGATCGGGGGTGAACTGGATGCGCGAGAACTGCACGCCGATGACCGCCGCGAACGATCGGGCCACGAGCGTCTTGGCGAGCCCTGGATAGTCCTCCAGCAGCACGTGGCCATCGGCGAGCAGCGCCGCCAGGACGAGCTCGAGCGCGGGCCGTTTGCCAACGATCGCGCGCTCGACCTCGTCCAGGATCGCGCTCGCCCGCTGAGCGAGGTGCTGTGGGTCGGTGAGCTCGGCGGCCTCGGTCATATCGCCTCCAAACGGTCGGTGAGCGCGGCCAGCTGCGCCAGGGTCATCCCGGGCGCGTCGCGCGTGACCGGCGGTGCGCGGTCGACGCGCACGAGCTCCCAGAGTTCGTCGCCGAGCAGCGCGCGTGCGGGCTCGGGATCACGGTCCAGCCCGATTCCGCGGCGAGCCAGCCGGGCCGCGGCGATCTCACGCATGAGCGGGCGGACCCGCCGATGGACGTCAGCGCCGGATGAGCGGCCTCCAGCGACCAGCTCGGCGATCGCGCCGAGGTCGCCGGGCAGCGTCCGGCGCGGCTTGGCCGGCCGGCGCTGGCGCGGTCGTCGCGCGGACGGCACCCGCGCCAGCCAGACCGCGAGGGCCACCCCCAGCATCCCGAGCGCGGCGAGCTGGATGATGACCGTCACAGCGCCCGGCGAAGCTCGAGGAGCGCGTCGACCGCCTGGTCGCGCAGGGACAGATCAAGCGCGGCGTCGCCGAAGCGCGCGCGCTCGAACAGCGCGGTGAGCCGGCGCGGCGCCCGTCCGCCGACCTCGAGGCAGACGAGCGCGCGAGAGAGATACTCGCGCGGCGCCTCGGCGGGCTCGCGCGGGAGCCCGGTCGAGGCGAGTGCCGCCTCCATCAGGCGGTAGGCGCCGATGATCGCGCGGCGGGCGTCGGGATCGCGCCGAATCTCGTCGAGCGATCGCATCACCGCCTCGCGGAGCGCCTTCTGCCGAACGTCGGTCTCCTCCTCGCCGATCACGGGCGCATGTGCGAAGTCGGCCACCTCCTCCTCGGCGTCCGCCCCACCCCGGGCGCGGCGGGTCAGACGCAGTGCCGGCAGATGACGGAGGATCATCGCGAGCGCGAATGCCGCGATCACGCCGAGCGCCGTCCAGCCGATCCAGTGCGGCAGCGAGAGGGCGCCACCGCCCGCGCGGTTGAGGTGCCCGAACGGGACGGTTCGCGTGGTCGCAGCCCTCTCGGGCGGGAGCCGTCCGTTGAGCACGGTGCCGTGCAGCCCGCTGCGCGAGGCGAGCGCGACGAGCGCACACAGCACGAGCACCGTCGCCGCCAGGACGGACGCCGGCAGCCTGCGCGACGGTCGCGGGGCGCTCACCATTCCGGGCGGCAGCGTACCTCTCCGCCCGCGTCAGGAACCCCGCCCCACCTCGTCAGCCGCGCACGTGCATCGCCATCAGCACGATCGTGGCGAGCACGAGCACGCTGATCAGGCCGGCGACGAGCAGCACCTGGCGCTGGACGGAGTGGTACTCGGCGCTGAGCGCCCCGTGTGGTCCACCGCGGTCTCCGGCGTCGCGCCGCGCGAGCTCCGCCAGCCGGCCGGTCCGCGGGATCAGCACCATTCCCTCCAGGCCGCCGATCACGATCGAGACCCCGATCCCGAACTGCACGTAGAACGCGCTCCAGGCGTTGAACTCGGACGCGAGCGCCACGCCGAAGATCACCACGAGCACCAGCGCGGGCGACACGAGCCGGCGGCTCACCGCCTGCTGCATCTGGTGAAACCACGCCATCGAGGGCGGGTCCAGCCGCGCGCCGACGGTCATGAACAGCGGGTAGGCGAACACGATCCCGAATCCGACCACGACCGACGCGATGTGCAGCGCGAGCACGACCTCCCACAGCCGGGAGAGGTGAGCGAGCGCATGATGGTGATGGTGGTGCATCGGGTTCACCGGATGAGCTTGTAGAAGCCGCCGGGGAGCTCCTCGACGACACCTGCGCGCACCGCGTCCTCCAGCGCGATCTCGAAGCCGCCCTCCTCCCACTTCTGGGCGTTCGCTTCACCGGCCAGGGCATCGCGGCCGAGAATCCCGAACGGCGCGAGCGCCCGCACGATGTCCTGGACGGAGGCCTCGGTGATGGCGCGACGGCGCGCCTGTTCGCGTTCAGGGTCGCGCTCGCCGCTCACGCGCCAGAGCGTACCCGGCGTAGCCTTCGCTGCAATGCGCGTCACGGTTCGCCTGTTCGCAGGGTTGCGAGAGCGCGCCGGCGCGGGCGAGGTCACGCTCGAGCTGCCGGCGGGCGCCCGGGTTGCGGACGCGCTTCACGCAGTGGGCGACCTCACCGCCGGGATCCCGGTGGTGATGGCCGTCAATCGCGAGTACGCCGAGGAGACCCAGACGCTGCAGCCGGGCGATGAGCTCGCGCTCATCCCGCCGGTCTCCGGCGGCGCGGAGCGCACCGGCGCCGTCCACGCGCGGCTGAGCGCCGAGCCGCTCCTGCTCGATCCCCTGGTCGCGTTCGTGCGCGATCCGCGCGCCGGCGCGGTGGTCACGTTCTCCGGGGTGACGCGCGACGTCCCCGCGCTGGAGTATGAGGCCTACGCGGAGATGGCCGTCCCGCAGATGACCGCGATCCTCGAGCGGGCGATCGACCGCCACGGCCTGTGTGCGGCCGCGATCGAGCATCGGACCGGAACCGTCGAGCTGTCCGAGCCCTCGGTGCTGATCGCGGTGTCCGCGCCGCACCGCGCCGAGGCGTTCGCCGGAGGGCGGGAGATCATCGACGAGCTCAAGCGCGCCGCGCCGATCTGGAAGCAGGAGGAGGGCGAATGGGTGCGGGGGACGGTCCCACGCGGGACGTGAACGCGCCCGGCGCGCAACCAGCGCGCCCGACGCCCGGCCGCCCGGACCGATAGATTCCCGCCGCGATGGCCACCTGCCTGGTCACCGGCGGCGCCGGCTTTCTCGGGTCGCACCTGTGTGAGGAGCTGCTCGCGCGCGGTCACCGCGTGATCTGCGTCGACAACTTCGAGACCGGCTCGCTGGAGAACATCGAGCACCTGCGCTCGGGCGAGTTCGAGTTCCGCCAGATCGACATCATCGAGCCGTACTACGTCGAGGAGCGGGTCGACTTCGTCTACCACTTCGCCTCGCCGGCGTCGCCGATCGACTACCTGCGGCTTCCGCTGCACACGCTCAAGGTCGGCTCCTACGGCACGCATCACACCCTGGGGCTGGCGAAGCTGCATCGCGCCCGGTTCCTCACCGCCTCCACCAGCGAGGTCTACGGCGATCCGCAGGTCCACCCTCAACCGGAGTCCTACTGGGGGCACGTCAACCCGATCGGCCCGCGCGGGGTCTACGACGAGGCCAAGCGCTACGCCGAGGCGCTGACGATGGCCTACCACCGCCAGCAGGGCGTCGACACGGCGATCGTGCGCATCTTCAACACCTATGGCCCTCGGATGCGCCCCCACGACGGCCGCGCGATCCCCACGTTCATGCGCCAGGCACTGGAGGACCGGCCGATCACCGTGTTCGGCGACGGCTCGCAGACGCGGTCGTTCTGCTACGTCGACGACCTCGTGCGCGGGATCATCGCGCTCGCGGAGTCCGGACACCACGAGCCGGTCAACGTCGGCAATCCGGACGAGTTCACGCTGCTGGAGCTCGCGCAGGAAGTGATCGCGGTGACCGGGTCGAAGTCAGAGATCGTCCATGAGGCGCTGCCGACCGACGACCCCCAGGTCCGCCGCCCTGACATCTCCCGGGCGCGCGAGATCCTCGGATGGGAGCCGACCGTCCGGCTGCGCGAGGGCCTCGAGCGCACCCTGGAGCAATCGGGTCGGGATAAGCTGATCGGCAGGTGAGAACCCGGCGGTGGGCGCCGCCGGCGAAGATCCCGCGCGGATACCAGCGGTTTTGACGCAACTTCGCGCCCACATGGAACGTTTTCACCACGGACCGGCAATAGGTGGGTAGATAGTGCCCCCGCCGCTCCGCCACTATCCGTGACGATCAATCAGAAACAGGCGATCCAGCAGGGTCAGGAAGCTCGGCAGACGCGCTCGGGGCCGATCATGCTGCCCACACGCGATGTCCGCCGCAAACGCCCGCTGGTGGTCTCGTTCCTGCTGCGACGCGCGACGCTGCGCGCGATCGCCCGGATGGTCGTCCTGCTCGTCGTCGACCTGCTCGCCGTCTGCGGTGGGCTGTTCACCGCGACCACGGTCAAGCTCGTGTTCGAGCACGGGTTCACGGTCGACGCGGCGTGGTCGACGACGCGGCACTTCCTCGCATTCGCCTATCTGCTGACGGCGCTGGCGTTCGCCCGGCTGGACCTGTACGCCGACCGGTCACGTCGCCCCGGCTTCTCCAAGATCGCCGCCGGGCTCTTCCAGGCGACTCTGCTGGGGCTGATCTTCTCGCTGGCCGACGGCGAGCACTTCTCCAGCTACTGGATCTTCTACGGCTCGTTCGCGTTCGGGCTGCTCTACGACGGCTCGCTGCGTGAGACCTACACGCAGATCACCGGTCGGGTGCTCGAGCAGGTCGGCTACCGCCGGCGGGCCGTCCTTGTCGGCTCGGGTAATCGCATCGGCGCCGTCGCCGACGCGCTCGAGGGCGACGCCCGCGCCAGTATCGACATCGTCGGGTACCTGTCGCTCGGGATGCCGCCCCGGAGCGGCCTGAGGCCGCTTGGCGGGCTCGACGATCTCGACGCGGTGATTGCCGCCGAGCAGGTCGACGAGGTGATCATCGCTGACCCGGACTTCCCCCAGGGGCCGGCGCTCGACCTGGTCGAGACATGCCACTCGCGCGGGGTCACCGTCCACGTGGCGCCCTCGACGATGGAGATCCTCGTCGACCGTGCCGAGTTCGTCCCGGGCGAGTCGGTGCCGCTGTTCACGCTGCGCCCGCCGGTCTTCGACGGGGTGCAGTTCGCCATCAAGCGCAGCTTCGACCTGCTCGTGGCGGGCGCGGTGCTGGTGCTCATCTCCCCCGTGCTCGCCGTCTGCGCGATCGCGGTCAAGCTCACCAGCCGCGGCCCCATCATCTACCGCTCGATGCGCCCCGGGATCGGCGGTGCGCCCTTCGCCTGCCTGAAGTTCCGCACCATGCGCGTCGACATCGACCTCACCACCGACCAGCTGGAGGCGCTCAACGAGTCCTCGGGCGCGCTGTTCAAGATCCGCGACGATCCGCGCCTGACCCGCGTCGGGCGCTTCCTGCGGCGATTCTCCCTCGACGAGCTGCTGCAGCTGATCAACGTGATGCGCGGCGAGATGTCGCTCGTCGGGCCCCGGCCGCTGCCGATGCGCGACTTCGAGCTGCTCGACGACTGGCACAAGAAGCGCTACCTCGTGCTGCCGGGCATCACCGGCCTGTGGCAGGTCTCGGGGCGCTCAGAGCTCGACTTCGACGACCTGGTGCGCCTGGACTTCCTCTACCTCGAGCGCTGGTCGGTCCTGCTCGACCTCTCGATCCTGCTGAAGACCGTCCCCGCCGTGCTCTCACGGCGGGGGGCGTACTGAGCGGGTGCGGGGCGGTCCCGCGTCCTGCGGGGCGGTGCCTGCGGGCCGCGGCAGGCTCTGGGCGGCTGCCTGCGGGCCGCGGCAGGCTCCGGGCGGCTGCCTGCGGGTCGGGGCAGGCTCCGGGCGGACATCTGCGCGCATCAGGCCCTCGGTCCCGGTGGCGGGCCGCCCGGCCGGAGAAGATCACGCACTCGGCGTCGAATCGCGCGTTGATCGCGGGATTCTCGGCGACGGCCGGCGTGGATCACCCACTCGGCGTCCGGCGGAGCGGTGCGTGGGTGAAACGTGCCGCCCGGGCCGTCGGGACGCGTGGTTGAAAATATGCCGTCCCGCGCGCCGGCACGCGTGGGTGAAACGGGCCGTCCAGGGACGGCAACGCGTGGGTGAAAGGGTGCAGCGCCCCCGGGCGCGGCCCGCCGCGGGCGGGCAGCTCCTAAGATGATCGCCCGATGCCCCCCGTCGAGCGGTTCGTCATCTCGTTTGCGGCCGAGCCGCCCCAGGAGGCCATTCCGTATGGCCGCTGGGCCGACACGCTCGGCCATCACTTCGCGGCGGCGTGCGCCGACATCGACTCCGAGGACGCGGATCTCGGCGAGGCCGGCGAGGTCGCCTGGTTCCCGGATCGCAGCTGGGGCGGGCGGACGTACGTTCCGGCGGTCGCGCGGACCACGACCGGCTATGAGCTCTTCGGCTTCGTCTCCTTCGCCGAGGGCGCCGGCGGCGCGCCCAGCGACTTCCAGGGGCGCGCGGACTTCACGTCTGAGACCGCGGAGCAGAACCCCGACTGGAAGCTCGACCTCAACGACGACGTGGTCGGCTCCTGGCGCGGGGAGAACGGCAACGTCGCGCAGATGACGCTCGTCTGGGGCGTCCCGATGATCGCCGGCGGCACCGTCGTCACCGCCGAGCTCGCGGGACTGGCCGTCGACCAGTGCGCCATCATCGACGAGCGGTTCACCCTGCTGGCCCCGGACGACTACCGGGCCGACTACCTCGACATCAAGCTGTGGGACGGCCGCGGCCGGGAGCTGGCGTCCGAGTCCCTGTACGTCGAGGACGACGACGAGGCGGACGAGACCGGCGAGCATCAGGCCGACGAGGGGGCCGAAACCCCCTCCCAGGCCGACCAGTAGCCCGGCGCGCAGCTCGGCACGCGCGCCGCTAAGCCGGCGTGCTCGCGCCGTCCGCGGCAGCCGGCTCGGACTCGACCGGGTTCTGCAGGGGGAAGTGGCACGCGGCGCTGTGGCCGGGCCCGAAGGAGCGCAGCGGCGGCTCTTCGGCGGCACAGAGGTCCTGGGCCCGCGGGCAGCGCGTGCGAAAACGGCAGCCCGACGGCGGGTTGACCGGGCTGGGCAGCTCGCCCCGGATCCCGACCTCGTCCTTGGCGCGCTCCGCGGCCGGGTCCGGCACTGGGATCGTCTTGATCAGCGCCTCGGTGTACGGGTGGGCGGGCCGTAGGTAGATGTCGTCGCCGGTCCCGATCTCGACGACCTTGCCGAGGTACATCACGCCGATGCGATTGGCGAGGTACTTGACGACCGCCAGGTCGTGGGAGATGACGATCGATGCCATCTCGCGCTCGGCCTGCAGGCGCTTCATGAGGTTGAGCACCTGCGAGCGGATCGACACGTCAAGCGCCGACACGGGCTCGTCGGCGACGATGACCTTCGGGTCGAGCATCAATGCCCGGGCGAGGCCGATGCGCTGGCGCTGGCCGCCTGAGAACTCGTGGGGGTAGCGCTCGAGCGCGTTCTGCGGCAGGCCGACCTCGTCGAGCAGGCCACGGATCTTTCCGTCCTGCTCGCGGCGGGAGCCGACGTTCTGGATGACCAGCGGCTCGCGCAGAATGGCGCCGACGCGCATGCGCGGATCCAGCGAGGAGTACGGGTCCTGGAACATCATCTGCAGATCGCGCCGCGCCTTGCGCAGCTTGCTGCCGCTCAAGCGGAAGATCTCCTCGCCCTCGAGCGCGATCCGCCCCCCGTCGGGCTTCTCGATCCCGACGATCAGCTTGCCGAGCGTCGTCTTGCCACAGCCGGACTCACCGACCAGACCGAACGTCTCGCCCTTGTCGAGATAGAGATCGACGCCCGAGACCGCCTTCACCGAGGCGACCTTGCGCTGCAGGATCGCACCGGCGGTGACCGGGTACTCGCGCACCACCTGTTCCACCTGCAGCAGGTGGGCGGCGTTCTTCGGCCGCTCGGGGTGGGCGACCAGCGAGGGATCGATGCGACGCTCGAGCGGGCCGTCGACCGGATGCCAGCAGGAGAACTTGTGCGAGGGGTCGTCTCCGGTGAGCGGCGGCTCCTCGACGCGGCACTGCTCGGTCGCGCGCGGGCAACGAGAGGCGAACCGGCATCCCTCCGGCGGGTTGGTGAGATCCGGCGGCATCCCGCGGATCGTCACCAGCGGCTGGCGGGTGTCCTGGTCCAGGCGTGGGATCGAGCCGAGCAGCCCCTGGGTGTAGGGGTGACGCATCGCGCTGAACAGCCGATCGGTCGGCGCGGTCTCGACGATCCGCCCCGCGTACATCACGTTGATCCGGTCGGTGCGGCCGGCGACGACGCCCATGTCGTGGGTGACCAGCAGGGTCGCCATACCCAACCGGTCCTTGAGGTCGTCCAGCAGCGCCAGGATCTGCGCTTGGATCGTCACGTCGAGCGCGGTCGTCGGCTCGTCGGCGAGCAGCACGCGGGGCTCGCACGCGAGCGCGATGGCGATCATCACGCGCTGGCGAAGACCACCGGACAACTGGTGGGGGAAGTCGCCCAGACGCTCCTTGGGACGCGGCAGCCCGACGAGCTCCAGCACCTCGAGCACCCGTTCACGCGCCTCGGACTTGGAGACCCCGCGGTGCAGGATCACCGGCTCGGCGACCTGATCGCCGATCGGCTTGGTCGGGTTCAGCGAGGACTGCGAATCCTGGAAGATCATCGCCACCGCGTCGCCGCGGAGCTTGCGCATGTCCCGTTCCTTGAGGCCGACCAGCTCCTCGTCACCGAGCTTGATCGAGCCGCCGATGATGTGGCCGCCGTGGGGCAGCAGGCCGAGGATCGAGAGCCCGAGCATTGACTTGCCCGAGCCCGATTCGCCCACCAGACCGACGGTCTGGCCGGAGTCGATCGAGATGTCGACATTGCCGACCGCGTGGACGACGGAGCGGGTCAGCTGGATGTGAGTGGTGAGGTCGGTGACCTCGAGCGCCGGGGACATGGTCGTTGGACTCCTTTCTCAGCGGCGACGCAGACGCACGTCCAGCGCGTCGCGGAGCGCGTCGCCGACGAAGTTGCATGCCATGACGACGGCGACCAGGCAGGCCCCGACCGGATAGACGAGCCACCAGTAGCCACTGGCCAGCTCGGTCTGCGCGTTGCCGAGCATGTCGCCCCACGACGCCGCCGGGTACTGCAGGCCGAATCCGAGGAACCCGAGATAGGACAGCGCGAGGATCGAGTCCGCGATGATGAACGTGACGTTCACGATCACGACCGACAGCGCGTTCGGGATGAGATGTCGGTACACCAGCCGTGTCTTGGTCCCGCCCATGACCGTCGCGGCGTGGACGAAGTCACGCTCGCGCAACGTCAGCACCTCGCCACGGATCAACCGCGAAGGCACCTGCCAGGAGAAGATGCCGAGCAGGACCGATTCCTCGAGCACCGTCGCGCTGTACTTGGTGGCCAGCACGAGCACGAGGATCAGATAGGGGATCGACAGCAGGATGTCGACGAAGCGCATCATGATCCCGTCGACGACGCCGCCGACGAGGCCGGCGATAGCGCCGTACAGGGTCCCGATCACCGTCGCGATGACCGCCGACAGGAACCCGACCTCGAGCGCGGCCTGGCCGCCGAGCATGATCCGTCCGAGCTCGTCGAACCCGTTGTCGTCGGTGCCCAGCAGGTTCCCGCCGCCCGGCGCCAGGTCGGTGATCAGCGGGTTGGTGTTCGACTGGTTGGTCGGGTGGATGACCGGCCCGAGGAAGCAGAACAGAACGAAGAAGAGGAGAACCGCCACCCCGACCAGGGCGAGCCGGTTGGAGGCGAACTCACGCAGCGCCAACCGCCAGCCGGACTGGATCGCCTGGACATCGCCGCCATCGGGCGAAGGACCCTGATCGCCGGGCAACGGAACTCCACCGACCCCGCCGAGGACTGCTGCGCTGAGTGCCGGATCGGTGCTCTGCTCAGTCAATGCGGATCCTTGGATCGGCCACGGTGACTGCCACGTCAGCGATCAGATTACCCACAACGGTGAGGGCTCCACCCAAGATCGTGTACGCCAGCAGGATCGGATAGTCCTCGTTGCCGAGCGCGTTGTAGAACAGCAGTCCGAGCCCGGGGTAGTTGAAGAGTGTCTCGATCAGCAGGTTGCCGGCGACAAGCGCCGGGATCGACAGGCCGATCAGCGTCACCATCGGCAGGCAGGCGTTGCGCAGCAGGTGACGGAAGAGGACAGCGCGTTGAGACAGCCCCTTGGCCCGCGCCAGGCGGATGTAGTCCTGGGCCATGTTGTCCAGGGCCGACGAGCGCATGTACCGGCTGTAGGAGGCGACGTTGATGGCGGTCAGCGTCACGATCGGCAGGATCAGCTGGCGTGGCGCCTTGATCGCCGCCCACACCGACTGCACGCTGTCGGAGACCTCCGGTTGGAAGATGTGAGTGTCCAGCGCGAACAGCTGGATCAGGATCAGCCCCAGGAAGAAGGACGGCATCGAGTACAGCGTGAACGTGATCGTCGTCGCCGCGTAGTCGCCGATGCTGTTGCGCTTGACCGCCTGCGCGATCCCGATCGGGACGGCGATGACGACCGAGAGCACGAGCGCCGCGCCCGACAGATACGCCGATCGGCCGAAGTCCTCCTTGAACAGCGCCGCCACCGACTGCCCCTGCTTGTAGGAGTAGCCCAGGTTGCCCCTGAACAGATCCCAGATGTAGTTGCCCATCTGGACGATCTCCGGCCGGTCATAGCCGTGTGATCGGTTCCAGTCGGCGATCGCCCGAGGGCTGGCCTTGGGCCCGAGCACGATCTGCGCCGGTGAGCTCGACAGCAGGTGCAACAGCAGGAACGTGATGACCGCAATGCCGATCGTCACGAGCACCGCGACGATCAGGCGCCGGATGATGTATCCGATCATCGGTTACGCCTTCCAGCGCCTGATCGTCATGTTGCGGTGAATGGTTCTAACTCGTCCTTGAGGTGACTGGCTCGCCTACTTCGACAGCCAGAAGTACTGGGCGAACGGCGTGTACTGCGTCAGCGCCAGGAACGTCCCGGCGGATGCCGCGTGCACCTTGTTGCTGACCGCGTAGATCAGGTCGCTGTTCGGCATGAACAGGGCCGGAACATCCTTGGTCAGGAACGAGGCCTCGTTGGTCACCGCATTCGGGTTGGCGCTGTACACCGAGGCGTTGATCAGCTTGTTGGCCTTCGCGCTGTCGTACGCGCCCTGGTTGTAGGAGCCGGTCGTGTTGAACAGTGAGTTCTGGGTCGGGTAATAGCTGTCGGTGTAGCCACCGAAGTTGATCACGCCCCAGGCGTTGTCGTACTTCTTGTCAGACGGATCCGCATCGTTGTAGTTCTGAACGATGTAGTTGAACGTCTTCTGCTGCAGGCTGATCTTGATGCCGGCCTGCTTGGCCGAGGACTCGTAGGCCTCGGACTCCAGCGAGCTGGACGGGGTCTCCGACGCCGGCAGCGCGAACCAGGTGAAGGAGAACGGAGTTCCCTTCGGGATCCCGGCACCGCACTCGTTGGATGCCGTGCCCGGCTTGATGCAGGTGTCCGTACCGTTGGGCACGACCTTCCAGCCGTGGGACTTCAGCAGCGAGATCGCCGCCGAGATCGAGTACGGGTACGGCGCATTGACTGCGTCAGACGGCGTATATGGCGTCTTCGGGGCCGACGGCACCGGACCGTAGGCCAGGACGCCTGCGTTCTTGTAGATGCCCTTCAGGTAGGCCGGCTGATCCTCCAGGTGGGCCAGCGCCTGACGGGCGTACGCCTGCTTGAACACCATGTTGATGTGGTTCGTGGTGTCCTTGAAGTTCAGGAACGCGCCGAACCAACCGAGGTTCGGGGCTCCGAACACACTGTTTCCTGCTGACTTCAGCTCGCCCACGTCGCCGAGCTGCGAGAAGTCGACCCCGGCGATATCGACCGAGCCCGTGCGCTCGGCGTTCAGCTGAGCGGTCAGACCGGTGAACGTCACGCCCTGGAAGGCGCTGACGTACGGCTTCGGGGTACCGCCGAAGGACGGGTTGTCCACCAGCGTGTACGAGCCGTTGGTGGCCGAGAACTTCGAGATCTTGAACGGACCGTCGACGATCTTCCACAGCGGGTTGGTCTGGAACGTCGCCGGCTTGCCGCCGTCCTTGGCCAGGAAGTCATAGATCGACTTCGCGCCGGCGGGCGTGGTGTAGCTGACGTGCTTGCCCGGCGCCGACAGGTTCCATGCCGTGCTCGGCAGCGGCGCGACGACGGCCTCGAGCTGGTCGTTGGTGAAGAAGCTCGGGTTGTACTTCTTGTTGAGGTGCAAGACGACCGTGTACTTACCCTTGGTCGACATGCTCACCACGTTGTCGGGGAACAGGCCGGGCGTGTAAGCCAGCTCGTTCGCCGCGCTCTCCTTGACCGCCGCCTTGATCAGGTCGATATCGAAGACCACGTCGTTGGCGTCGACCGGCTTGCCGTCAGACCACTTGTAGCCCTGCTTCATGTTGATCGTGACGGTCTTGCCGCCGTTGCTGTACACCGGCAGCTGCGCGAGGCTGATCTGCTGATTGATCTGCGGCGTCCCGCCGTTCGGGCCGTTGTACAGCAGCAGCCACATGTTGTTGATGAACGGATATGACGTGTAGACCGAGGCGTTCGCCGCGGGGATGATCGGGAAGATCCAGGTCGGCGTGGAGCCCGACAGCTGGCCGTAGGTGAGCGTGCCGCCCTTGACCGGCGTCCCGCCGATCTTCGGGAGCGCGCCGTAGATCCCGCCGGAGTTGCCGGCCCCGCCTGAACTCGAGCTCGAGGAGCTACCCCCGCCGCCGCCTCCGCTGCTTTTGTGGCCACTCCCGCCGCATGCCGCGATCGAGAGCGCCATGGCCCCCGCGAGCATGCAGCTCGTGAGCGGGCGCCCCAGCACCCGCTGTCCCATCGTCCTCATTTGCACCGCCTCATAGCAGTTGACGTTCCTCCACGCCGAAGGCCCCCCGTTCGAGGAGGGCCTAGGCGAGATGCGTGAGTTCACACGCTTTGCGGCCCGGTGTCAAGCATCGTAACTTGAGATGCGGTTAAGGAAGTTTCGTCGCTCCGCGCCGGTAGCCTCGCGTCTCTCGTACGCCCTCGTAGCTCAACGGATAGAGCACGCGCCTCCTAAGCGCGGGATGCAGGTTCGATTCCTGCCGGGGGCATTGAGATGAGCGCATCGAGGATCCTGCGGGGGAACGAGCGCGCCGCCGTGGCGCTGGTGCTCCTCGCCGCCGCGGTCGCGGTCACGCTTGCCGCGCGCACGCGGCCGAGCTTCGATGCGTACGGCTGGCTGGACTGGGGCCGGATGACGCTCCACGGCGGGCTGAACACGAACGCCGCGCCGTCGTGGAAGCCGTTGCCCTGGGTGTTCACGCTCGTCTTCGGGCTGTTGGGGCGCGGCGCCGAGCTCTGGCTGTGGATGATCACGGTCACGTTCGTCTCGTTCGCCGGGCTCGTCTGGGCCGGACGGCTCGCGGCGGCGCTGGCCGGGTGGTCCGGGCCCGGCGGACGGTCTGAGACGCATGCGGGGAAGGTTGTTGGCGCTGGGGGCCGACAACCTTCCCCGCCTCGCCTTGCGTCCGGGGCGATCGCGTTCCTCATCGCGGTGCTCGTGCTGCTCGCCGTCCACGACCAGTACCCGTTCGGCTATCTGCACTACGTGCTGAGCTCGCAGACCGACCCGATGATCGTGGCGTTCACGCTCGGCGCCGCCGACTGCCGGCGACGCGACCGGCCGGGCGGCGCGTTCGGGTTGCTGGTGGCAGCGTCGCTCGGGCGACCCGAGGCGTGGCCGTTGTTGCTGGCGGCCGGAGTCTGGCTGTGGCGCGCCCGGCCGGGGGCTCGGTGGGCGGTCGTCACCGGATTGATCGCGGTCGCGGCGCTGTGGTTCGGCGTGCCGGCGCTCAGCTCGCGCTCGTGGTTCGTCGCCGCCGACAACGCGGGGGCCTCCGGGTACGCGCCGCGCGGCGATGCCCTGCACCGCGCGATCACGGTGCTCGCCCGACTCGTCTTCCAGTTGCCCTGGGCGATCTGGGCGGCAGCCGCGGGCGCCGTGGTGGTCGCGTTGCGCAGGCGGGAGCGCGAGGTGCTCGGACTCGCCGGCACCGCCATCGTCTGGGTCGCCGTCGAGGTCGGCTTCGGCATCCACGGCTGGCCGGCGCTCGGGCGCTACATGTTCGAGCCGGCAGCGGTGGTGATCGTGCTCGGGGGGTCGCTCGTGGGGCGGTTGTCCGCCGGGGTGCTGGGGTCGGTGCGCGAGGGGGCGACCACGCCGGTCGCGGTCGCTCTCGGGTTCATCGGACTCGGGCTGATCGCCTGGACCGTTCCCTCGCTCGTCGACGCCGGCCGCCGCGAGGCACACGATCTGGCTGCCCAGCACGCCCGGACCGCCCAGCTCGACGCGCTCGTCCAGACCATCGACCGTCTGGGGGGCCCGCGGCGGCTGCAGCGCTGCGGCGAGGTCATCTCGGCAGGTCCGGGGCCGGGAACGCCGCGGCACCGCAGCGTGGGCCTCGGCGGACAGACACCGCTCGCCTTCGACGTGGGCGAGAACGTCAACCAGGTCGGCTACATCTTGCCCCAGCCCGGCCACCCGCGGAACCCGATCGTGGTGTTTCGCCCACGAGGATCGGGCTGGACCGTCCAGGCGCTGCGCCAGACCGCGTCAAGGTGCCGTCGGCTCACCGTCGACGGTCCCCGGGCGGGCTCCGGGTGATCCCTGAGGCAGGCCCGGTGGATCACGTCTGGTCGTGAGGCCCTGGATCGCCCACAATCGGCGCATGGAGAGCAGATCTCAACCGACGCCGGTCACCCGGGCAACCGCGGGGCGCTGGCTGGGCGGGGTGTGCCAGGGGATCGGCGAGGCGCGCGGCGTCTCGCCGGCGTGGCTCCGGATCGGCGTGGTCGCGCTCACGCTCGTGGGCGGGCTCGGCGCGATCCTGTACCTCGCCGCGTGGCTGATCCTCCCGACCCGATCGGGATCGCCGGACGCACGCGGAACGCGTGGGATCGTTGTTCTGGTCAAGGCGGTCTCGGCGCTGGTGGGGCTGGTGCTGCTGGCGATCGCGGGTGCGGCCGCAACGGTGTTCGGCTTTGGCTGGATCGTGTTCGGTGTCGCCGCGGCTGCGTTCATCGGGGCGCTGTCGGTCAAGCGGCTCGGCCTCGGCTGGGCGTTGCTTCCGGTCGCCGCGCTCACCGTGCCGGCCGCGGCACTCGCAGCCGAGGGCGTGCAGCTCACACCGAGCGACAGCGCGCAGATCTACAGCGTTCCCGCGCGTGCGCTCGCCGCGCGCGGCGGGACGACGTACCGCTCCGGCCTGGGCACGCTGCTGCTCGACCTGCGCCACACCCCGCTGCCGAGGCAGGCGACGCTGACCCTGCGCATCCATGCCGGCATCCGGCGCACGATCGTCGCGCTGCCGACGCGCGAGTGCGTGAACGTCGTCGTCGACCGCCACGTCGATCCCTTCCCGGTCCGCGCGGCGTCACTGCTCACCGGACGCGATGACCAGGCGTTCGCCGGCCTGTTCCTGTTCGGCCGGGACGAGAGCGGCTGGCTGCAGTCGATGACCCGGTCGCCGATGCCCCCGCGGAGGACCGCGCCGACGCTCAGGATCGACTTCGCGTCCGAGGGCGGCTCGCTGTACGTGCGCGACTACCCCGACAGCGTCAATGCCGACATCAACCCGTACTGGCCCGGGTTCCCGGTGTTCCCCGAGAGCCGTCCGCCCACCCGCGGCCTCTCCAAGCACCTGGCCCGTCACGAGATCAAGGCCTGGCGCGCCCGGCGTGCGCGCGAGGCCGCCCAGCGACGCCATTACCTGTCGCTCGTCGGCGGTCCGTGCGCTCGTCCGGTCACACCGCGCCACCACGCTGAACGCACGAAGCACGTCACACATCCCGCCGCCAGGCACAAACACACAAAGCACGGCCGATGAGCGCGACCACGTCCACCACCCCCTGGCCCGAGGAGCCCACCGTGCCGCACCCCGGCCAACCGGCCGAACGCGAGCGCGGGCGCGGCGGCGCGCTGCGGGCCGCGACCGCCATCACCGGACTTGCGCTGCTGGCCGGACTCGCGGTCTCGATCTCGCCCGGCGCCCCGAGCGCGCTGGCGTTCGCGCTCATCACCGCGGGCGGTCTGGCCACGGTCGCGCTGCTCGTCCCGGTCGGCCTGCGGGCGCTGCGGCGTCACCGGGGGGCGGCGGTCGTCCTGGTGCTCGTCGTGGTGTGGCTCGGCTGGTGGCTGATCGGCACCACCTCCGGCCTGGGCGGGCGCTCGCTTCCCTATGGGCTGGGCCGGCTGTACGCGTTCACCGGCTACGTCGGCGACGGCGTCAACCGGCTCGGACTGCCCTGGCCGCTGGGTTCAGTCGGACTTCTGCCGCTGCTCGTCCTCGTGGTGGTGGTCGGCGGCGTCGTGCTCCTCGCCGATGCCGCACGCGCGGGCTTCGGGGTCGACCGCGAGCCGCGGGGCCCGTGGCGGCTGATGACCTCGCCCCCGACCAGACGGGCCCGCGTCACCGGCAGCGCGATCGGGGGGGTCGTGCTGGTCGCCGTCGCCGCGATGATCTCGATCGGGCTGCTCGAACGGCTTGCCAACGGCGACACGGTCCTGGAGACGCTCGTGCTGCTGATCGTCGTCGGTGGCGCGGTGGTGGTGCTGGGCAGCCCGCTGCTGGTCGGCATGCTCACGCGCGCCAACCGCGACCAGGCGGCGAGCGCCCGGGAGGAGGAGCGCCAGCGCTTCGCCGCGCACCTGCACGACTCGGTCCTGCAGACCCTCGCGCTCGTCCAGCGCCAGGCGCACGACCCGGCGGCGGTCGCCCGGCTGGCCCGCCGCCAGGAGCACGCCCTGCGGGCGTGGATGGCCGGCGAGTCCGATCTGCTCTCCGAGACGCTCGTCGCGGCGATCCGCGAGGTCGTCGCCGGAGTGGAGGATGAGTACGAGGTGACGATCGAGTGCACCGCGATCGGGGATCGTCCGCTCGGGACGCACGGCGAGGCGCTCGTCGCCGCCACCCGCGAGGCGCTGCGCAACGCCGCACGCCACGCGCCGGGCGCGCCGATCGTGGTGTTCGCCGAGATCACCGACCGGCGAGCCGAGGTGTTCGTCCGCGACCAGGGGCCCGGTTTCGATCCCGATTCGGTCGCCGCCGAGCGCCGGGGCATCCGCGACGCGATCGTCGGGCGAATGGCGTCGGCCGGCGGGGGCGCCTCGATTGAGTCCGTCCCCGGAGAGGGCACCGAAGTCGCGCTCACGCTCGAAAGCGACGGTGCGCGATGAGCCGGCCACCGGTCCGCGTCGTGGTCGTCGACGACCACCAGCTCTTCCGGGCGGGGGTGAAGGCCGAGCTGGCCGGCCGCTGCGAGGTCGTCGGCGAAGCCGCGGCGCCGCGCGAGGCGATCGCGGTGATCGTCGCCGCCCGCCCCGACGTCGTGCTGCTCGACGTGCATCTGCCCGACGGCGGCGGAGTGGCGGTGCTCGAGGGGATCCGTGAGATCGAAAGCCGGCCGGCCGTGCTCGCGCTGTCGGTTTCAGATGCGGCGCAGGACGTCGTGCCGATGATCCGCGCCGGCGCGCTCGGATACGTGACCAAGACGATCTCCTCCGACGAGCTCGTCTCGGCGATCGACGGAGTCGCCGCCGGCGAGCCGTACTTCAGCCCTCGGCTGGCGGCGTTCGTGCTCCAGGCCTTCTCCGGGGCTCAGGGAGACGGCGTGTCGCAGTCAGACCCGGAGCTCGAGACGCTCACACCGCGCGAGCGCGAGGTGCTGCACCACCTCGCCCGGGGCTACGCCTACAAGCAGATCGGGCTACGGCTCGGCATCAGCGCGCGCACGGTCGAATCCCACGTCGGCGCGGTACTGCGCAAGCTGCAGCTCTCCTCCCGCCACGAGGTGACCCACTGGGCGGTCAGCCGCGGCCTGGTCGCCGACGACGGCGATCAGCCGGAGACGCGATGACCCCGCGCACTCTCACCGTCGCACCTGCGCCGGCCCCGGCCGGCCCGCGCTACGCATGCACCGCCTGCGAGGCGGAGTGGAGCTACGCCGAGGTCCGGCATGTGATCTGCTGCCCGGAGTGTGGCGGTGGCCTGTGGCGCCGTGACTCCCCCGCCGAGCCTGTACCTCAGCGGTCAGGACGCTCGGGGTAGACCTCGTCGATTGTGGTCAGCGCGGCGTACGGGACCCCGTCGCCGGCCGCTTCGCGGATCGCCTCGGCGCCGCCCGCCAGCCGGTCGCAGATCACGAGCACCCCGCACAGCTCAAAGCCCTCGTCGCGAACCGCCTCGAGCGCCCGGATCGTCGAGCCGCCGGTGGTGACCACGTCCTCGACGAGCATGCAGCGCTCGCCTCGCTCCAGCAGCGGACCTTCGATCCGCCGGGCCAGACCATGCGCCTTGGCTTCCTTGCGGACGAAGAACGCCTTGACGTCGGCGCCGCCCGCGAGCGCCGAGCAGGCGATCGGGTCGGCGCCCATCGTCATCCCGCCGACGGCGGTCGCACCCCACTCGGCCGCCTGGGCGGCGACGAGCTCGCCCAGCGCGCGGAATCCGGCGGGGAGCAGGATGGCGCGCTTGGCGTCGATCAGGTACTGCGCGACCGCGCCGCTGGTGAGCGTCACCTCACCGACGACGAGCGCGTGCGCGCGCAGCTCGGTCAGCAGCCGCTCGCGGGCGTCCGCCATCGGCTCAGATGCTCTCGTTCGGCGTTCCGTAGACGTCGACCCAATCGCCGATGGCCAACCAGTTGAAGGCCGAGATCGCGTCGGAGATCGGGAGTCGCATGCAGCCGTGGCTGGCCGGGTAGTTCGGCGCCGGGTCGTAGCCGTGGATGGCGTAGCCGCGAATGAAGAAGTCCGAGTAGTACATCCCATCGGGCAGGTAGCCCGGCGTGCGCTGATAGACCCGATAGTTGCCGAGGATCGTCGGCGTCGAGGGCTTGCCGGAGCTGATCGGATAGATGTCCTCGACCTTCGAGCCGTCGATCAGCGCGATCAGCTGGAGCGAGAGATCGCCCTCGGCGTGGCGACCGTTCTGCGGGAAGCGGGGGATGAACTTGCCCTTGCCGTCGAGCAGGGCGGTGAGCGTCGCGGGCTCCAGCGTGGAGGAGGTACCGCGTCCGAGCAACCGGTGGTAGGCCTCGATCGCGAGCTCGGTCTGCAGATCCCACACGCCGGACTGCGGCATGTAGAAGTGCAGCGCGAGCAGCCGCTGCTGGACCAGCTGGGCGAAGAGCGGATCGCTGGTCGCCTCCGAGATGATGTCGACGCCGCGGCCGGCGTGGAAGCCGGCCAGCTTCGGGCTCTTGGGATGCACGACGCGCAGATGCAGGATGCCGGGCGCCGGCGCTTGGATCGTGGCGCCGAAGCGACCCGTCCGGCCGCCGGTGTTCGGGCGCAGCTTGAGATGCAGGGTCTGAGTGTGATGACCGACCGCAGCGATCAGCGTCACCTTCTGGTCAGGCGCGAAACGACTGAGCCATCCACTGATGGCGATCGGCCGGTGAGCGACATCCACCGTCCGGTGTCCGACGAAGAACGCGTTGTGCAGAAAGATCCGAGCGGTCGCCTTGGCGGCGGTCGTGGGGGTGGACTTGGCCGGCGTGCTGCTTGCCAGCGCGGGCGCGGCAGACAGGCCGAGGGCCGCGGTGCGGCGATGGCGGCGATGGCGGTGAGGCTGAGGCGACGCATGACCGGCAAGTAAACACCGAAATCGCCAAAACCGGACATCTCGGGTGCAGATGAACGTCGTCTGGCAATCAGGCAAGCGCCGCGCGACGGGCGCCGAGCGGGCCGGTGACGACCGCGATCACCAGCCAGGCGCCGACCGCAAGCGCGGCTGCGGCACCGGCGGACCAGTGCAACTGGACGGCGAGCGCGATCGAGTTGTTCGCGCTGTGCAGCACCATCCCGGGATACAACGAGCGGGTGCGCCAGCGCACCATGCACAACAGGAATCCGAGGAACCCGAGCGGGATCAGGTACTCCGGGTTGGCCGAGCCGGTATGGGCCAGCCCGAACAGGATGGCGACGATGACCGAGGCCACCCAGGGACCGAAGTCACGCTCGCCGAGGCGCAGGGGCAGACGCCGCAGCACGCCGAACAGGAAACCGCGGAAGAACGTCTCCTCGCAGATCGGCGCCACCGCGCAGACGAACAGGGCCGTGCCGGCGACCGCCCAGTGGCTGCGGTGGAGACCGAAGCCACTCGGAAGGCGGTCCTTGGCGTGCAAAGCGAAGAGCGCGGCGTAGACGTCGGTGAGCACGTAGTAGACGACGGCCGCGCCGATCACCGTGACGACCGCCGTGCGCAGCCGGACCCGGCGAAAGCCCAACCAGGCGGCGCGCAGCCCGCCGGCGAAGTGGGCGATCAACAGCGCCGCGAGGATGAAGCCGAGGTCGAAGACGATCGAGCCTCCGATCTCCATCGCCGGCGTCGGGTGGGATACCGACGCGCCCTGGGAGGCGCCGATCCCGTACACGATGAGCGTGAACAGCTCGGCGAGCAGGAATCCGACCACGATCGCGACCGGCGCGGCCCAGAGCTTCCAGGGCGGGATGTCGTCGTTCAGCGGCTCGCCGTTCATCGCGGGCCGAGATTAGGGGTCGCGACCAAGAACGCAGCCAATCCTTCAGAGCGAGAGCTCGTCGAGCGTGGCGATCACGCGCACTCCGCTCGCTTCCGGCGCCACGCCCTGGCGATCGAGCAGCACCGCCTCGATCCCGGATGCGCGCGCGCCGGCGACGTCCTCGGCGAGGGAGTCGCCGACGTGCAGGCAGTCGGGTGCGGCGACGCCGGCGAGCTCCAGCGCGCGGTCGAAGATCACGGGCGACGGCTTGGCCGCTCCGACCACCGCCGAGACGACGACGCCGTCGAGCAGCGGCGCCAGGCCGGTCCGGCCAAGCACGTCGTCGAGCGAGACGTCCCAATTGGAGATGACGATCACGCGCGCGCCCGCGTCCCGGGCGCGCTGCAACAGCGGCCGCGCGTCGGGGAACGCGGTGAAGCGCAATGCCGCAAGCAGCACCCCGGTCCTCACCTCCGCGTCGGCCCGGGCGAGCTCGGGGAGCCGGGGCAGCGCGTCCCACAGCACCGCCGCACACGCCGCGCGCAGCCCGGCCAGGCCGCGCTGGTCACCGGCCTGGGCCATGTGGCCGCGGTAATGGGCGATCTCGGCGCGCAGCGCGGCGCGGGCTTCGGCTTCGCTGACCCGCGCGCCGAGCTGGTCTCGCAGGACGGCGACCAGTCGCGTCACCGGCTCCTGCAGCGTGACGAGCGTCCCCATCGCGTCGACGAACAGTGCGCGGCGGTGCATGATCGCCTGCGATCCTCGCAGGCCCACGCGCTGGAGCAGGAGCCCGAACCGGCGGCCCGAAACAGCCCCGGAGGCTATCCTGGTCCCCGCGGCCGGCGCGCGCATGAGCGCCGCAGCTGGGGCGGCCCGAGACGATTCCCATGAGCCGACGCGATCGACAACGGCGCCGCCGGCGCCATCGTGGCTCTCCACTTCGGAGGGTGATGGGCCTCTCGGCCATCCTCGTCATCTGCGTGCTCTCGATGGGCGGGCTCGCCGTGGCGGGATGGGTGATCAAGGTCGCGCACTCGGCCCCGAACCTCAGCGAGGTCAAGCCCGAGAAGCACGGCGCGCCCTCGAAGATCTACGCCGCGGGCGGCACGCTGATGGGCGCGATCTACTCGCCGGAGGTCCATTACAACTCCAAGAGCTTCCCGCGGCGCCTCAAACAGGCGACGATCGCCACCGAGGACCGCCGCTTCTACCAGCATGGCGCACTGGACTACGAGGGCATCCTGCGCGCCGCGATCAAGGACGCGCTGCACGGCTCGACCGCGCTGCAGGGCGCCTCGACGCTCACCATGCAGCTCGTCGACAACGAGTACCTGCCGCGCAAATACCGCAACGCGCGCGCCAACCACGACCTCAGGTACAAGATCGTCCAGGCCAAGCTCGCCGAGCAACTCGAGGCCAAGCACTCCAAGAACTGGATCCTGGACGGCTACCTCAACAACGTGCCCTACGGCACCGTCGGCAACCAGACGGCGTACGGAGCCGGCGCCGCGTCGTGGATGTTCTTCGACAAGCCGGTTCAGAAGCTCGACCTCGTCCAGTCGGCGCTGCTGGCGGGCCTGCCGCAGGCGCCGTCCGAGTACAACCCGTTCCTGTTCCCCAGCGCGGCGCGGACCCGTCGCGCGCACGTCCTCGGCTCGATGGTCCGCGCCGGATACATCACCCAGGCGGAAGCCAACCAGGCTGACCGCGCTCGCCTCCAGGTCAAGCACGACGCGCCGGACAACAGTCACCTCGACCCGTACGTGTTCAACTACGTCGAGCAGCAGGCCGCGTATGACCTGTGCCCCAAGCACCCCGGAAACTGCCCGACGCTGACCAACGGTGGGTTGAAGATCAAGACGACGATCGACCTCCACCAGCAGGCCGTCGCCACCCAATCGCTGCGCGACCATGCGTCACTGTTCGCGGCGGATGGCGGCCCGGGCGTCGGTGGTGGCCTCGCGTCGGTCAATTCGACCAACGGGCACATCGAGGCGATCGCGACCTCCGGCAACTACGCCCAGACAAAGGTCAACTACGCGACCTCGGCCATGCGCCAGACCGGCTCCGCGTTCAAGGTGTTCGCGCTCATGGAGCTGATCCACGATTACCAGGGCAATCCGGACTCGACCTATTACGACTCCAGGCCGCTGGACCCCGGTTGGCTGCCGGTCGATCCGACGTGGTCGGTGCATACCGACAACTACGCCTACAGCGGCTCGATCAACATCACGACTGCTACGTATCTGTCGGACAACACGGTCTTCGCGCAGCTCGCCGCCGACCTCGGCTGGGCCAAGCTCGACAAGATGGCCCACGCGATGGGCATCACGTCCACGCTCACCGGCAACCCGTCGGAGGTGCTGGGCGGCCTCACCTACGGCACCACGCCGCTGCAGATGGCCGACGCTTACGCGACCATCGCCGATGGCGGCATCCATCACCCGCCGACGATCATCGACAAGATCGTCTTCCCCGACGGCTCGGTGCGGAACTTCGGCAACTCCAAGGGCAAGCGCGTCTTCTCCTACGCCGAGAGCTACGCGGCCGATGAGGTCCTCAAGCAGGTGCTCATCCATCCGGGCGCCACCGGCACCGCCGCGTACTACGGCTGCCCGGCGGCCGGCAAGACCGGGACCGCCGAAAACCTGGCCAATGCGTGGTTCGTCGGCTACACGCCGAAGGTGTCGACCGCGGTCTGGGTCGGCAACCCCAACGGCAACGTGGCGATGGCCAACGGCTTCGGAGGGATCCTCGCCGCGCCGGTCTGGAAGCAGTACATGGAGGACACCGACGGCGGCTACTGCGGCGACTGGACCGCGCCGACGGTGCCGTTCACCGGAACCGCATACACCGGCGCGCACGCGTCGGCGCCGCCGGCCCCGCCCAGCTACGGGCCGCCGCCCAGTAATAAGCAGAGCAGCGGCAACGGGGCCGGAGCCGGGAGCGGCACTGGAAACGGAACCGGCGGCGGTGGCGGTGGCGGTGGCGGCGGTGGCGGCGGCGGGGGCGGTGGCGGCAACACCGGCGCGGGCGCGACCGGTACCACCGGCGGCGCCTCGCCGACCGGCTGAGGGCGCGGCGGACCCCCGCCATGACGTGCGATCCGCCCCGGAGAAGGCGTCCGGACTGGTAGCCTCGTTCTCCTCGGGCACCGCACTCACGCCTGCCCGCCGAACAAGGACTGCTGACTGAATGCCGAAGGAAGACAAGGTCGAGCTCGAAGGCGAGGTCGTGGAGGCCCTGCCGAACGCGATGTTCCGCGTCAAGCTCGACAACATGGATCGTGTCGTGCTCGGTCACGTGGCCGGCAAGATGCGCCGCTTCCGGATCCGCATCCTGCCGGGCGACCGCGTGCGCGTGGAGCTCTCGCCGTACGACCTGGACCGCGCGCGGATCGTCTACCGCCACCGCTGAGCTCCAAGCGCCTCCGGTGCGCGAGCTCGAGCTGATCGACTCCATCGAACGGGCGCTCCGGGGCGGCAGCTCCGTCCAGCCTCGTGTCGCTCGCGGCCCGGGCGATGACGCATCGGTGGTGCGCACCGGCGGTGCGTGGTCGGTGACCTCGGTCGACAGCCTCGTCGACGGCGTCCATTTCCGCCTGGGTGAGCTGAGCCCGCACGAGATCGGACATCGAGCGCTCGGCTCGGCGTTGTCGGATCTCGCGGCGATGGCCGCTCGCCCCGGAGAGGCATATCTCGCGGTGACCCTCCCCGCCACCTTCACGCTGGCCGACGGAATCGACCTGGTCGCCGGGGCGACCGCGCTCGCCGAGCGCTACGGGGTCGCGCTGTGCGGAGGGGACGTCTCGCAGTCACCGACACTCACCCTGACCGTCACCGTGGTCGGCTGGGCTGACGACCCCGGGCTGCTCGTCGGCCGCGACGGCGCACGGCCAGGCGACCTGGTTGCCGTCACCGGTCCGCTCGGGGGCGCGGGCGCGGGCCTTGCGCTGCTCGAGGGCCGCGCCGACCCGGAGGCGCTCGCGCCCGCCGAGGCGGCGGAGCTGCATCGTCGCTATGCCCGGCCCGAGCCGCGACTGGCCCAGGGTGCCGCCCTCGGCGAGCTCGGGGCAAGCGCCCTGATCGACATCTCCGATGGGATCGCCACCGATGCGCGCCATCTCGCGCGGCGCAGCGGTGTCGCGATCGAATTGGCGGCGGCGCGGCTGCCGCGCGACCGGGGTGTGGACGCGGTCGCGGGCGCGCTCGGCCTACAACCGGACGTGTTCGCGGCGACCGCCGGCGAGGACTACGAGCTGTGCGCCTGCGTGCCGGCGCAGGCGCGCGCAGCGCTCGAGCGGGAGTGGGTCGCGAGAGGCCTCGCGCCACTCACCTGGGTCGGTGAGGTGGGCGAGGCGTCGACCTCCGGCCCCGGCCTGGAGTTCACCGATGTCGCCGGTGAACTGTCAGGCTGGGAGCACGGAGGCGGCTAGCGCGGATCGCCGGCTTGCGGAGTCTCAGGCCGACCGGGGCCCGCCAGAATCCGGCGCAGGATCGCGTCGGCGACGGCGTGCGTGTCGACTCGGTACTCGCCGCGGTCGATCAGCTGTTGTAGTTCGTTCATGCGCATCTCGTGGGGGCGTCCTTGCGGTGTCGAGATCGGACCGATCACGGAGGATCTTTCGGCATTGGATGCCCCCGGCTGGACGGAGCCATTCGCCAGTGGACGAACGTCCATCTCGAGCGCTTGCAGAACTCGACGGATGGCTGGACGCAGCCTGGCGTCCGCTCCAGGACCCGATCCGCTCATCCGGCGAGGGCCGGTCCCCGGGGCACGACGTGACGCAGGCGAGCGAACACGATGTAGCGCTGGGTGGCGCTGTAGATCGGGTTGCATGCCGACAGCACGAGCTGGTCATAGCCCACGTCGCGGACCACGCCGACGTCGGTCGGCAACACGATCTGGTGACGGGTCACGACATAGGTGAAGACCCCGTAGGGCATCGTCACGATGATCTTGTCGCCGGGGCGCAGGTTGTTGATGAAGCGAAACGGCGCGAGGTAGGTGGTGCGGTGCCCGGCGATTCCGACCGTCTGCCCCATCCCCGGCAGCGCGGTCGACGGATAGTGCCCGGGCCCCGACATGAGATCGTTGGTGTCCGTCCCCTGGATCACGTTGTAGGTGTTGCCGATCCGCGGGATGTCAATCTGGCCGATGGCATCGCCGTTGTGGATGCGGGAGAGGTCCTCGCGCGCGAGGTAGGCGATCCGCTGGCCGCTGACCTTGATCGTGTGCAGCGTCCTGGTCTGCTTGGGAGTGAGCGGCGCGGTGGTGTAGCTGAGGTACCGGCGGTTGACGTTGGCGCGCTGCAGCAGGGCGATGGCGGCGGTGACGGGCTCCTGCCAGAGCAACGTGATTCCGCCGTCGAGCAGCAGCAGCAGCCCCGACAGGATCAGGACCGAGGAGAGATCACGCAGGATGCGTCGCATCGCTGTCCTCGATGTTCGCACGCTGGACCCAACCCTTGAGTCGGATGTCCGTCGAGCCCGCACCGGCCCGCCGTCCAGGCCGGCTCAGCGGCGCAGCGCTGACTTGGTGCCGCCGAGCGAGCCAGGGCCGGCGTAGCTGAGCGGTCCGCGGACGGTCACCGGGGCGAGCGCGGGTTCGGGCCGCCTCGCTCCCACGACGATCAGCACGACCGCGGTGACCATGCACCCGAGAACGAGCGCCCACTCGACGGCAGCCACCCAGGAGACGATGTGGCCCGCGAGCAGCAGCACCGCTTCGTAGGCCAGCTGGCCCGCTCCGAACCCGAGGGCATGGCCGTAGAAGACGACGACCGCCGCCGTGGGGATCGCGCCAAGTACGACCATCAGCGATCGGGTCCAGGCGCCGCCGAGGATGGCGAGGTCGGAGTCGACCCCCCAGATCCACAGGTGCAGCGCAGGCACCACCAGCGCGGCCGCCAGCGGGTTGGCGTACCAGAGCAGCAGCGCGACGCCGACGAGGACCAGGCCCATGGCGATCGCGGTGCCGTCGTCGGGACGGTCGGGGCCGCGGCGCGGGGCACGGGCGGTGGGTGCGCGCACCTCCTCGCGTGCGGGACGCACATCGTGTAGAGCGGCGATCCAGACAAAGACCGCGTACGGGATCACGCTCGCGCCGAGCCCGGCGAGCAGCGCCACCGCCATCACCGCGATTCCGCCGCCCGAGAGCGGGACCGCACCGGGATCGGTCGGCCCGGGAGGTGAGCTGAACGCACCCAGCGCGTTGCCGATCACCAGCACCAGGCCGGCGCAGAGGAACGGCGCCGCGGCACCCAGGACCGCCAGCAGCGCCGGCACGACCGGGTAACGCCGCCGCCGCGCCCGGGCGAGACCGTCGATCAGCGCGAGCAGCACGGGCACGATCAGCGACAGCACGAACCCGGCGATCGCCCAGCTGGGCACGATCTGGCCGTCGAACAGGACGTCGTCGGAGGGTGCGCCGACCGAGTGGCCGGAATCGAGCGCGGTGATCGCCGCCAGAACCCCCTGTCCGATCCCGCCCAGCGCTCCCGCGCCGAGCGCGGAGCCGGCGGCGCGCGGGCCGCGCTCACCTGAGAGCGAGAAGTCGATCGCGGGGATGCCCTGAGCGACGAACGGCCCCTGCTGCGAGACGGTGAGCGGAAAGGCCAGATGCGCAAGCTGGCTGAGCAGGTGAGGCGCCGCCGGATGGACGCCGCTCTGGCCCGAGAGCGCTGAAGACAGCGTGTTGCGCAGCCGCGCGGGGGCGATCAGGTTGCCGGTCCCCCACGGCACGATGAGCGGCTGCACGCGGTGGGTCGAGGCGACGTCGCCAAGCACGATCACCGCGTCGATCGGCCGTGGCAGGTGGGCGGCGAGCCGTTGCGCGCCCACCGCGCCCGGCGCCCCGCTCACCGACGCGAGCACGACCTGCCGGTCCAGGGCCTCGCCCCCGAGCACGCGGCCGAGCTCGAGCAGCATCGCGGTCCCGGACATTCCCGCCACGCCCGGCTCGTCGCGAGGCGCGATGACGACCACCGCCCCTTCCCCGGTGGCCGAGCCGGCGCGGGTCGCGACGATGTTCTCCAGCACCTTCTGGCCATGCCCGGTCTGCGCCGGGAACTCGTCGGTGCTCACCGCGAAGCCGTTGCGACGCAGCGACGTGGAGACCTCGGTGGCGACGTTCTGGTCGCTGCGAGCGCCAGGGGTGCGGTCCGGGTACTCGAGCGCCAGGTCGCGCATCGTCGAGTTGACGGTCGCGCCGTCGAACGCGATCGGCGACAGCGGCGAATGGAGCCCGCGGGGCTGGGCGGAGATCGAGAACGCGAGCACGAGTAGAGCGAGCGCCGGAATGATCAGGCTCATCCGGTAGATACGGCCGTCCAGCATCGACGCCATGCTATTGCCCGCCGCACCCCCGCCGAGGTCGTATGGAGATCTTCATCTCCGCAACTACGCTCCCTCCAGAAACTCGATGGACGACCGCGCCGCTCGCATCCTGCTCGTCGACGACGAGCAGTCGATCCAGACGCTGCTCTCCTATCCGCTGCGCAAGGAGGGCTACGAGGTCGTGCAGGCATGCGACGGCCGACAGGCGCTCGATCGCTTCGACGAGCAGCCCTTCGATCTGGTCGTCCTTGACCTGATGCTGCCGAAGATCGACGGCCTGGAGGTCTGCCGACGGCTGCGCGGCAAGAGCGCGGTCCCGATCATCATGCTCACCGCCAAGTCCGAGGAGATCGACAAGGTGGTCGGCCTGGAGATCGGCGCCGACGACTACATCACCAAGCCGTTCTCGCTGCGCGAGTTCTCCAGCCGGATCAAGGCGGCCCTGCGCCGCGCCGAGCTCTCGCGGCCGGATCAGACCGATCCGGATGAGGCGCCGCTGTGCGTCCACGAACTGCGCATCGACTTCCCCAAGCGCCTGGTCCGGGTGGCCGACCGGGAGGCGCCGCTCACCTACGTGGAGTTCGAGATCCTGTCGGCGCTCGCGCGCTCACCGGGCAGGGTGTTCACCCGCGACATGCTGCTGGCGCGGATCTGGGGAGACTCCGCTTATCGTGACCCGCGCACCATCGATGTCCACATCCGCCACCTGCGAGAGAAGATCGAGTCCGATCCCAAGGAGCCGGACTACCTGTTCACCGTGCGCGGGGTGGGCTACCGGTTCCGCGACTCAGAGCCCTGAGCCTCGCACGCGGGCGGCGTGAGCAGGTGCGAGCCCGCGCTGCCCACCGGCCCTCGCTGTCCCTGGCGGGCAAGCTGTCGCTCGTCTTCTTCTCGATCCCGCTGCTGGCGATCGCCGCGATCTACCTGTATGTCGCGCCCGGACTGCAGACCCGGCTGATCGACTCCAAGCTCGCGCAATTGCGCACGACCGCCACCTCGCGAACCGCGGAGCTGCGCGCATCGGTCGGCAGCTCGATGCCACTGCACCAGGTGCGGCGGCTCGTGATGTCGATCGCGGAGTCGACGAGCAATCGCGTGATGCTCCTGTCGGTCAACGAGGTCGGGGGGGTGCCACAGCTGGTCACCCAGATGGACTCGGCCGGCGGCACAGGCGCGGGCGGCGGTCTCAGCTCGACGGCGGCCGATCTCGCGCTGCGCGCCGCCCGGACGCGCACGGTCACCACCGGCACCGTGCGCCAGAACGGGTCGGTCATCGCCGAGGCGGTCGATCCGGTGGCGATCCGCCACCGAGTCGTGGCCGTCATCGTGCTCACCACGCCGATCGCCGACGTGCTGCGCACGGTGACGACCGTGCGGCGGGAGATCCTGATCGCGGGCGGCCTGGCGCTCCTGCTCGCGCTGCTCGCCGGCATGGCGGTCGCGCGGGCGCTGGCGCGCCGGGTACGCCGCCTGGAGCGGGCCGCCCAGCAGGTCGCGGCCGGCCGCTTCGGCGACCCGATCCCGGTCGACTCCGCGGACGAGCTCGGCCAGCTGGCCGCCGCATTCAACGAGATGCAATCGCAGCTGCTCGCGCTCGAGAGTGCGCGCAAGCGGTTCATCGCCACTGCCTCACACGAGCTGCGCACGCCGATCTTCTCGGTGGGGGGGTTCCTCGAGCTGCTGGAGGACGAGGACCTCGACGCCGAGACGCGCCGGCGCTTCCTCGACCAGATCCGCGACCAGGTCCGGCGCCTGGGCAAGCTGTCGGTCGACCTGCTCGACCTCTCACGCCTGGAGTCGGGATCGCTGGATCTGCGCCCCGAGGACGTCGACCTCGGTGAGCTCGCGGGATCGGTCGCCGGAGAGTTCGAGCCGACGATCGCGCTCAGGGAGGCGCGCCTGGAGCTCTCCACGCCCGGCGGTCTGGAGGCGACCTGCGATCCGGTGCGAGTGGCCCAGATCGTGCGCATCCTGATCGACAACGCGCTCACTCACACCCCGGTCGGGACGCTGGTCACGGTGCGCGCCGCGCGCGACGGCACCACGATCCAGATCTCGGTCACCGACGACGGAGAGGGGATCGAGCCGGCCACCGCCGCGCGGATCTTCGAGCCGTTCTACACGGGCGGCGACGGCGCGCAGGGGTCCGGCCTCGGCCTGGCGATCGCGTCCGAGCTCGCCGGCCGGATGCGGGGCCGCCTCTCGGTGGTCGCCGGCGAGCCCCGAGGCACGACGTTCACGCTGGAGCTGCCGGCGGCGGATTGAGCGGACGGACGGCTACGCGCCGTCGACCGGCGTCAGGGCCGCCAGTCGGCGAGCAGTCGCAACCACATCTCGCTCCGGGTCGGGAATGCCGGCATGGCGTGGGCGAGCCGGCGCAGCGGCACCTCGCCGACGACGGCGAACGTCGCCGCCTGCAGCGACTCGGCGATCTCCGGCCCGACGAACGTCGCGCCGACGATCACCTCGCGCTCCTCGTCGACGACCAGCCGCGCGGCGCTGCGACCACCCCTCCCCATGAAGCTCCCGCCCGGGGTCGCACCGGGATCGGCCTCCACCGCGCGCGCCCGGATGCCGGCCTCGAGCGCGCCCTTCAGGGTGTAGCCGACCGACGCCACCTGGGGCTCGGTGAACACCACCTGCGGAGTGAGTGGGCCGTCCCAGTCGGCGCTCGCCGCCCGGTTCATGATCGTCGCCGAGGCGATCGCCGCCTGGTACTTGCCGGCGTGGGTGACCAGCGAGCGGCCGTTGACGTCGCCGATCGCATAGAGCCAGTCGGTGTGGTGGGGCACGCGCATCCGCGGATCGACGCGGATCGTCTCTCCGGCCTCGAGGTCGATCGTCTCCAGACCCAGGTCGTCGGTGTGCGGCCGCCGGCCGACGGCCACCAGCAGCTGCTCGGCGACGAGCTGCTCGCCGCCGTCCAGCGATATGCGGAACCCGCCCTGATCGCCGCGCCCGGCCTCGGTGGCGGTCGCCCCGATGTGGACCTCGACACCCTGCTCGCGCAGCGAGTCGGCGACGAGCTTGCCGGCGAACGGCTCCGCGTGGGGTAGCAAGCCCTCCATCGACTCCACGAGCGTCACCCGCGCGCCGAGCGAGGACCAGGCCTGCGCCATCTCACACCCGACCGCGCCACCGCCGAGCACGATCATCGAGCTCGGCACGTGCTTGGCGGTCGTCGCCTCGCGGTTGGTCCAGGGCGAGATCTCTCTCAGGCCCGGCACCGGCGGGATCGCCGCGCCTGACCCGACCGCGATGATCACCGCCCGGCGAGCGGTGACCGTCTCGGTCGTCCCGTCGCGCAGCGCAACTGCGACCGTGCGCGGTCCGTCAAACCGTCCCTGGCCGCGATACAGCGTGACGTCACGGTCCTCGAGCCATGGCAGCTGCGTGGCGTCGTCGAGATCGTGGATCACCTGGTCGCGCCGCTCGAGGACCTTCTCGACATCAAGCTCACCGGTCGGCACGCCGGGAATCCGGCGATCCTCGGCGAGCAGCTCGCCCGGCCGCAGCAGTGCCTTGGACGGCATGCACGCCCAGTAGGCGCACTCCCCGCCGACGAGCTCGCGCTCGACCACCGCGACGTCCAGGCCCTCGCCGGCCAGTAGCCCGGCGGCGACCTCACCGGCCGGCCCCGCGCCGAGCACGATCACGTCGTGCTCGCTCACGCGGCGACGCGTTCCGCGGTCAGGAGACCTCGCGCAGCTTGCCGGTCTCGACCTCGTAGACGAACCCGCGCACGGAGTCCTTGCGCGGGACGAAGGGCGAGGCCTTCACGCGCGCTATCGATTGGCGCACGTCCTGGTCGAGATCTGGAAACGCTTCGGCTGCCCACGGCGGTCTGATACCCGTGTCCTGTTCGATCGACGCTTTGAAGTCGTCGTCGCGGAACGTGAGCATCCCACAATCGGTGTGGTGGATGAGGATGACCTCCTCGGTGCCGAGCAGCCGCTGGGAGATCGCCAGCGAGCGGATCGCGTCGTCGGTGACGACTCCGCCCGCATTGCGGATCACGTGGCAGTCGCCCTCGCTGATGCCCAGCGCGCCGTAGACGTTGAGCCGGGCGTCCATGCAGGCGATGACCGCGGCCTTGCGCGCGGGCGGGAGCGGCAGGTCGGCCTTGTCGAACGACCGGGCGTACTCGTCGTTGTTGGTCAGCAGGTCGTCGGTGTTGGTCACGGCGGCGCCTCCTTCTGCTCGGGTGAGGTGAACGTACCAAAGCCGACTGATCTTGTGGTGTTTGCGGGAGCGGATATCGTTGGCCGCGGATGGCTGACGACACGCCCCTCGTCCTGGTCTCCAACCGGGGGCCGGTGACCTTCCAGGAAGGCGGGGAGGTCAAGCGCGGCACCGGCGGCCTGGTGACGGCGCTGATGGGCCTCGCCTCCCACCGCTCGGTGACCTGGGTGGCGTCCGCGATGACCGACGAGGACGTCGCGGCCGCCGAGAAGGCCGGCGGGCGCCCGTTCCCGGTCAAGACCCCGGAGGGCGACAGCGAGTACATGGTCAAGCTGGTCGCCTCCGATCCCGCTGCCTACGACGGCTTCTACAACGTCGTCGCCAACCCGATGCTGTGGTTCATCCAGCACTACCTGTGGGACCTCTCCAACGCGCCGGACATCCGCCGTAACGAGACCGAGGCGTTCGAGTTCGGCTACAACGCGGTCAACGAGGACCTGGCCTCCGCGACGCTCGAGGAGATCTCCGACATCGAGAAGCCGGTCGTGATGGTCCACGACTATCACCTCTACACGCTGCCGGCGATGATTCGACGCGAGCGCCCGGACGCGTTCCTGCACCACTTCGTCCACATCCCGTGGAGCCAGTCGGATTCGTGGCGGGTGCTGCCCTCACCGATCCGCCAGCAGGTCTACGAGGGGATCCTGGCCAACGACATCATCGGGTTCCACACGCGTTCCTACCGGCGCAACTTTCTGCAGTGCTGCGAGGACCTGATGGGGTTCGAGGTCGACCACAAGGGCGGCATCGTGCGGGTCGACGATCGCGAGGTCTGGGTCCGCGCCTACCCGCTGCCGATCGACTCGACGGCGATCCAGAAGGTGGCCCGGCGCCCGCGGGTGCGCCAGTTCGAGGGCGAGCTGCTGCGCCGGCGGCGTGATCATCTGATCCTGCGCGTCGATCGCGCCGACCTGTCCAAGAACGTGCTGCGCGGGTTCAGCGCGTTCGACACGTTCCTCGAGCAGCACCCGGAGTTCCGCGAACGGGTCACGTTCATCGCGCAGCTGATGCCGTCGCGCACCGACGTGCCCGAATACGCCGAGTACCTCGAGCGGATCGAGGCGGTCGTCGCGGTCGTCAACCATCGCCACGGCACACCGGACTGGATGCCGATCCAGCTCAAGCTCCGCGACGACCTCGAGGAGGCCGTGGCGGCCTACAAGCACTACGACGTGCTGATGGTCAACGCGATGTTCGATGGGATGAACCTGGTGGCCAAGGAAGGGCCGATGGTCAACGAACGCGCGGGCGTGTCACTGCTGTCGGAGAACACCGGTGCCCACGAGGAGCTCTCGGAGTTCGCAATGTCGTTCAACCCGTTCGACATCCAGGAGCTGTCCGACGCGATCCACGCCGCGCTGACCATGTCCTTCGAGGAGCGCCAGCGCCGGCACGAGGGTCTGATCTCGATCGTCACCGCGCGTGACCCGGGCGACTGGATCGACGACCAGCTGGCCGACATCAACGCCAAAGGGCGGGTTCCGGCCTGAGGCGACCGGCAGGTCAGGTCAGCTTGCGGCCCTGCGACAGGCGCTCGACGTAGTCCTCGATGCGGGCGGCGCGGCGTTCGGCGCCGGTGACGTGATGGAGGCGGTAGAGGAAGGCGTAGCGGTCGCCGCCGGTGAGCGTCTCGAAGAACGCGGCGGCCGGCGGATGGGCGTCGAGCGCGGCGCGCAGATCGTCAGGGACGGTGATCGTCGAGGCGGGCGCGTAGGCGGCTTCCCAGCGGCCGTCAGCCTTGGCTGCCTCCACCTCGGCGAGGCCACGCGGTCGCATCCGGCCGGCGGCGGTGAGCTCCTCGACGTGCTCGCGGTTGATCTGCGACCACTTCGACTTCGGGCGGCGCGGCGTGAACCGGCGCAGCGTGAAGTGCTCATCCAAGCCCCGGATCTGACCGTCGATCCAGCCGAAGCAGATCGCGATCTCCAGCGCCTCGGCGTACGTGATCGACGGGTGAGGACACCCCTTCTTGCCGAGCTTGAGCCAGACTTCGGTGGCTCCGTCGTGGGCCTCGAGCCAGTCCTCCCAATCGGACTTGCTGGCGGGCTGGAAGATGGCGGACTCGGGGATGGGAGCGGGGCTCATCGCGAGGAGCCTACGCGGCTGTCGGTCTCCGGCGGGCTCGTCCACCCCGCTCAGCCGAGATCGGATGTGGCCGATTTGTGAGAGGTCCCGAAGATTATTCAGAGAACCCGTACTTTCTACCGAGACAACACCCCGTCGGGCCTGCTGTACTTAGGGAGTCGTGCGATCCGTCCCCAGAACCCGTCATTACGTCTCCCCCGGCGCGCTCACGCTGTGCCGCCCGGTCCTGTCATTCGACTATGCGCGTGAGGCCTACGTCCTGCGGGGCATCGGTGACCGCGTCGGACCGGTGCTGCGCGAGGATCGCCGCCAGCGCCGCTCAGCGAACGGCTACCAGGGCGCGGAGCGCCGCGGAACGATCGGCGCGGGCCGGCACCACGTGACCGCTGCGCCGGCCCGAGCGACCGCGTCGGCCCGAGCGACCGCGTCGGCCCCGGCGCGTCCCAAGGCCGCCGGCCAGACGCGTTCGAAGGCCAGCCGCCGTCCGCGCTCCAAGAACACACGCGGCTGAGGCCCTGAACCAGCCGCTATAGTCGCCGCCGCCCCGGACACGTCCGGAGCAACCGATTCCCATGGCTTCCGACACTCGCCTCTACGACCTGATGATCGTCATCTCCACGACCGTGGATGACGAGCGCGCCGCCAAGGTGCTCACCGACGTTCAGTCGCAGATAGAGAACGGCGGCGGCGCCATGGAGCGCAACGACGACTGGCACGCCCGCCCGCTCGCCTACGAGATCGCCCACCAGGGCGAGGGCCACTACCACCTGCTGCAGTTCACCTGCAACAACCCCTCGCTGCTCGAGTCGCTGTCGTACAACCTGCGCATCGACGACGCGGTCCTCCGTAGCCGCATCATTCGCAACGTGCCCGGCACCCCGCCGGTTCCGGACGCTCCCCCGGTCGCCTCGCGTGAGGCTGCTGCGGCGCCGGTTGAGGCGTAGGCCTCTCTTCTCTTTCGCTCTGGCGTAGGGGTGCTCGCTGCGCGGGTGCTTGTCGGTGGAGTTTCTGTTCGGGTTCGCGTCGGTCGGCGTGTGGGCTTCTTCGAAAGGTTCGCGAGGTAGCGCGCAAGTGCTGCCCCCCACCGGGGGGCCACTGCTGAGAACGACGGGGCGGCTCACGCGCGGGCAGATATGACAGCTGAGACGTCATTTCTGCCCGCGCGTCGGTCGGCCAGACGCGGGTGGGGTGTTGCGGCGGTTGGGACGCCGTTTTGCCCCGCGCGTCGGTTGGGCAGACGTGCCTGGGGCGGGACGGCGGCTGGGACGCCGCAACGTCCCACGCGCGTGGGCGGCGACCGGCCCCGGCGGCGGCGCGACGGCGGCCGCGGCGAGCAAAACCACCCCCGAACCGACCCGCCCGGGCGCGTGTGGGCAGAACCGCTCGCCAGGACAACAACACCGCCCACGCACCCCCGGCGACCGCGACGCGTGGGGAGAAAGTCCCGCTCCAACCCCTCCCGAGACCCCAGGAGGCCGTTCCAGAGTCCCCATTTGGCACGAGGTCGTGCACACGAAGTGGGCTCGACCTCATTGCGAATTAGCGTGCCGGGGCGACGGCAGTCAAGCAGCGCCACAAACCCCACACGGAAGCCCAGGAACTACGGGCGCTGCTTGACGGCCGGCGACCCGGTGCGCTACCTCGCGAACCCCACGAAACACCCGCGGCGCCCGACGGCAGAACCCCAACCCAGCCCGGCCGAGCCCCAACCACCCCGAATGTCACGACTTCCACACGCCCAGCCACAGCTCTGTACCGATTGCGTCACGACTTTGCGGATTTTCCGGGGAGGATGGGTTGTGCCGTCTGGCCCGGCCATAGACTCGATCACGAGCTCTCGAAACGTCACGAAAGGAGCCATGGAGATGGCTGGAGGCAACATCAACCGGGTGATCATCACCGGCAACCTGACCCGCGATCCGGAGATGCGATCGCTTCCGAGCGGCACGTCGCTGTGCTCGCTGCGCATCGCCTGCAATGGCCGGCGCCAGAACCGCGAGACCCAGCAGTGGGAGGACGTTCCCAACTACTTCGACGTCACGGTCTGGGGTCAGCAGGGCGAGAACTGCGCCCGCTACCTGTCCAAGGGCCGTCCGGTGGCCATCGATGGGCGGCTGCAGTGGCGCGAATGGCAGGACCAGCAGGGCAATAAGCGCCAGTCAGTTGATATCGTCGCTGAGTCCGTGCAGTTCCTCGGCGGTCGTGACGACGCTGGCGCTGGTAACGGGAACGGGTTCTCGAGCAGCGCACGCGCCGCGGAGAGCGACGTCCCGATCGACACCGGCGACTTCGATCGCACCCCCGTGGCCGCCGGATCTGACGACGACATCCCGTTCTAGAGCGAACACTCAACTTCCGATACTGAGCTAGGCTGGTCAACGTGGCAAAGCAACGCAGACGTCCGGTGCGCCGGCGCGATCGTAAGGGCGGCCCTTCCACGGGCCGCCGTAAGTCCTGTCCGTATTGCCGGGACAAGATCGAGCAGGTCGACTACAAGGACCTCTCGATGCTGCGCCGGATGATTTCCGATCGCGGCAAGATCCGTTCGCGACGGATCACCGGGGCGTGCCGCCGTCACCAGAGCCAGGTGGCTCGCGCGGTCAAGCGTGCCCGCGAGCTCGCCCTTCTGCCCTACGTGGCGGAGGGGAGCGATCATCGTGGCGGACGGGGCGATCGTGACCGCGATCGCGACCGCGACCGCTGAGTCCGGAAGTGGAGCGTTAGCGATGCCGCAGGCAATCCTGCTCGAGGACGTCGAGTCGCTGGGAGAACGCGGGACTGTGGTCGAGGTCTCCGCCGGCTACCTGCGCAACTTCCTGGTTCCCCGCAAGCTGGCCGAGGCGGCGACGTCCGGCTCGATCAAGCAGGCGGAGCGCCGGCGTGAAGATGCCGAGAAGGCGGCTCGGGAGGCCGAGGAGAAGGCGCGTGAGAGCGCCTCGGTACTCGGCCGCACCGTGCTGACCATCACCCAGCAGGCCGGCGACGACGGCCGCCTGTTCGGGTCGGTGACCACGCAGGACATCGCGGACGCGATCCGCGAGGCGCGCGGGCTGCGCGTCGACCGGCGACGGATCCACCTCGACGAGCCGATCAAGAACGTCGGCACGTACATGGTCGTCGTCGAGGTCGTGGACGGGGTCACCGCCACGGTCAAGACGATGGTCCACGGCGCCTAGCGCGCCTCCCCAGCCGTTCGTTCCCGGCCCTCGTCTGCGGCACCCCCGTCGCTGGGGGTGAGCCGGCCCCTGTCGCTCGACGCGAGCCGGCCCCTGTCGCTCGACGCGAGCCGACCCCCTGTCCCTCGACGGCCGGCCCCTGTCCCCGCATACCGCCGCAGCAGCAGCTACATGCGTGCCCGCCGGCTCGCGGAAATGACGTCGCGGGGGACTCCCCAATTTGGGGGAGATCTCGACCATGTGAGCGTTAACAATTCAGGTTCGTGGGTAAGAGCCTCCTGCGGTCGGATTACCCGTCCTGCGCAGCTGCGCCGGACACGAGCAGAAGGAGAGAGGTTGCCTACTCACGGACAGCGCTCGCGACGTGCGCGGTCGACGCTCGCATCGGCAGGCGCGGCAATCGCCTCGTGCGCGGCACTCGCCACGATCGGCCCGGGGACCGCACTTGCGGCCGCCCAGCATCACGGCCAACACGGCCAGAAGACGCACAAGACGCACCCAAAGACATCGATGGGCTCGGGCAAGGTGAAGGTCACCTCGGTCCCCTGGGGCACCGTCAACGTCGGCCCGAGCAGCGGGCAGAGCGTCAACCTCTACACGCTGCACGGCGCGGGAGGGATGAAGGTCAAGGTCTCGCAGTTCGGCGCCGACGTCCAGTCGATCTGGGTGCCGGACAAGAGCGGCAAGCTGGTCAACGTCGCGCTTGGCTTCTCCAGCCTGCAGGACTACGTCAACGACTTCACCCAGGGCGCGACGCAGACGTCCTGGCCCCTGCCGAGCGGCTCGGGCGACACCTACTTCGGCGCGACGGTGGGCCAGTACGCCAACCGGATCGCCAAGGGGATGTTCCAGCTCAACGGCCAGACCTACAAGCTCGACATCAACAACGGCGTCAACAGCCTCCATGGCGGCTACTACGGCTGGAACACGTACGTCTGGAACGCCAAGCCGTCGGTGACGGCCAACCGGGCGTCGCTGACGCTGAGCTACGACTTCCCAGCCAACCAGGGCTGCCTGCCGTCGCTGACCCCGGGCTGCACGGGCTTCCCGGGCGCGATCAACGCCTCGGTCACCTACACGGTGACGAAGGCCAACGCGCTGAAGATCTCCTACTCGGCGACGAACACGGACTCGTCGCTGTCGACGGTGATCAACCTCACCAACCACACGTACTTCAACCTCGGTGGTGAGGCGAGCGGTCCGGTCTACAACCAGGATCTTGCGATCAACGCCGACCAGTACCAGCCGACGGATCCGACTCAGATCCCGACCGGTGCGTTCGTCAACGTCCGGGGAACGCCGTTCAACTTCCTCAACGGACACCCGATCTCGAAGTACATCTACAACGGGACGATGCCTGACGGCACCAGCGGCCCGATCCGGCAGCTGCAGTACGCCCACGGCTACGACCACAACTGGGTGCTCAACAACCAGGGCAAGTACCGCCTGGCAGCCGTGGCCGAGGATCCGTCCAACGGCATCACGCTGTGGACATACACCGATCAGCCGGGCGTGCAGCTGTACACGAGCAACTACCTCGTGGGCGACCTGATCGGCACCAGCGGCCACCTCTACCGCCAGGGCCAGGGATTCACGCTGGAGACTCAGCACTATCCCGACAGCCCGAACCACCAGGGTGACCCGGCATGGCCGTCGGTCGTGCTGCCGGCCGGTCAGACGTTCACGTCGACGACCGCCTACAAGTTCGGGGTCAAGAGCCCGAACTACGGCACTTCGGTGCACTTCAAGTAGTCCTCTCCTCACCGACCCCGGCGGGCCGTTCGCGGCCCCGCCGGGCTCGCCGGCCGGGCCGCCCACGCGGCCCGGCCGGTCGTGTCCTGGGGTCAGTGGGCGTGTCTTGCCGGGCCGGCGCACGACGATGCTCTGTCGCTGGGCATGCGCCCGGGAAACGTCCGCTGAGAGCGGGATGATCGTCTGCCCGCCCATGAATGCGAACCTAGACTCATCAGCCCCGTGAGCGCCGTCGAGTACTCCTCCCCCGCCACCGACGGCCGCTCCTTCGGCGCCTCCGCCCCGCACGCGGCGCTGCCGCCGCACAACCTCGACGCCGAGCGCTCGGTGCTGGGCGCAGTGCTGCTCGACGAGCGCCACCTGCACGCGCTGATCGTCGAGGAGCAGCTCAAGCCTGAGCACTTCTACCGCGAGCAGCACGGCGCGATCTTCGGGGCGATGCTCGAGCTCTACGGCGCGGATCGCAAGATCGACTACCTCACGGTCTCCGAGCACCTGCGCCAGAACAACAAGCTCGAGCAGATCGGCGGCGTGGGGGCGGTCGACGAGCTGGCCGGCTACACCCCGGCCGCCGGGCACGCCCGGGAGTACGGAAAGATCGTCCACGAGCAGGCACAGCTGCGCGAGCTGCTCCTCGCCACCTACACGGTGCAGACGTCGGTGCACGAGCGCCATGCCGACGCGCGCGATCTGATCGAGCAGGCCGAGCGCCTCGTGCTCGAGATCACCACGGACGAGCGCCACAAGAAGATCCGCCCGATCCGCGAGATCCTCGACGAGGAGACCGACAAGCTGCACAAGCTGTCGATCTCCCGGACCGCGCTCACCGGCACGCCGTCAGGGTTCAAGGACATCGACGAGAAGACCGGCGGCTTCCAGCCCGGCAACCTGATCGTGCTCGCCGCCCGCCCGTCGATGGGCAAGTCGGCGCTCGTCGCCAACATCGCGGAGAACGCGGCGCTCGCGGGCCACGGCGTGGCGCTGTTCAGCCTCGAGATGTCCGAGTCCGAGCTCGCCCAGCGCTTCATCGCCTCACAGGCGGGGATCCCCGGCGAGTCGCTGCGGCGCGGCAAGGTGGCAGACTCCCAGTGGCCGAAGATCGTCGAGGCCGCCGAGCGCATGTCCCAGTCGCCGCTCTACGTCGACGACTCCTCCGACACCGGGGTGCTGGAGATCCGCGCCAAGTGCCGGCGGCTGAATGCCCAGCTCGACGGCGGCCTCGGGCTGGTGATCATCGACTACCTGCAGCTGATGCGCTCCGACGGCCGGATCGAGAACCGGGTGGAGGCGGTCGGCCAGATGAGCCGCGGGCTCAAGGGCCTGGCCCGGGAGCTCGAGGTGCCGGTCATCGCCCTGTCCCAGCTCTCGCGTGCGGTCGAGCAGCGCGCGCAGAACGACAAGAAGCCGGTGCTGTCGGACCTGCGTGAATCGGGCGCGATCGAGCAGGACGCCGACCTCGTCATGTTCATCTACCGCGACGAGTACTACAACAAGGACTCCGAGCGGCCCGGCGAGGCGGACATCATCATCGCCAAGCACCGCAACGGGCCGATCGGCGAGGTCGTGCTCACCTTCCGCCACGATTTCCCCAAGTTCATGAACTACGCCGGAGACCGGTTCCAGTGAGCGCGTGCCAGTTCGGGATCTGCGACGGCTCGGGGTTCGTCTACGACATGGAGACCAACACCGCAAGCGACTGTCGCTGCCGGGCGCAGCGCATCTCCCGCGCGCAGGCGCGGAGCCTGTCGGCGGTCATCCCGCGCCGCTACCGCGACGTGGCATTCGACCGCCCGCCGGTCAGCGACATCGACCCGGGAATCGTGCGCGCGGTGCGTGACTATGCCGGCCGCGTCGACGACCACCTCGCCGCCGGCCGCGGCCTGTGGCTGATGGGGCCGCCCGGCACCGGCAAGACGACGCTGGCGATGCTCGTCTCCAAGGCGGCGCTCGAGCAGGGCCACTCGGTCGCCATCTACTCGCTCCCGCGGCTGCTCAACGAGATCCGAGACACCCATCGCGCCGAGCGCTCACACGTCGATCTCCTCGACCGGCTCACCGCGGTCGACCTGCTGCACATCGACGATGTCGGCGCCGAGCGCTCGACCGACTGGGTGCTGGAGGAGCTGTACTCGATCGTCAACGCGCGCTACGAGGAGCAGCGCTCGGTGCTGATCACCACGAACATCATGGACCGCGACGAGCTGTGCGAGCAGATCACGCCGCGGACCGTCTCGCGGCTCACCGAGATGTGTGACGAGCTGCCGCTGCTCGGACACGATCACCGCATGGACCTGCGCACCGCCTGAGCAACGTCGTGGGGGTCCTCGTCCGCGACTATCGGCCCAAGGACGAACCGGCGATCGTGGCTCTGTCGCTGCGCGCATGGCAGGTGCCCTTTGAGTCGATGCGCGAGGTTCTGGGCGACGAGATCTATCTCCGGATCTGGCCGGACTGGCGCGAGAACCAGGCCGCGGCGGTTCGCGGAACGCTCGCCGAAGAGCAGATGCGCAGCTGGGTGGCGGAGGACGACGGCGAGATCGCCGGGTTCGCCAGCGCGTTCGCCGAGGCCGAGAGCTCCGCGGGCGCCGTCGAGATGGTCGCCGTCGACCCCGGCCACCAGCGTCGTGGGGTCGGCGCGGCATTGATCGACTGCGCCGAGCAGTGGATGCGCGAGCAGGGGCTCTCGAAAATGGTCATCGAGACCGGCGGCGATCCCGGCCACGCCTCGGCACGCGCGCTCTACGAAGCCGCGGGAATGACGAAGCTGCCGGTCGCGCGCTACTTCAAGGCGCTCTGAGCACCGCCGCAGACGCCGGGTTTCGGGGCGAGAACGTTTGAGCGGTCGGCCGCGCGGCTATCCACGGCTGCATGTCTGCTTCTCGCCGCATCCTCGCGCTTGTGCTCACCGCTCTCACCGGACTGACCGCCGCGTTCGCCGGGGGTGCGCCCGGCGCACTGGGGGCGACGATTCCCGCAGCACACCCCACGGCCACCGGCAGCGGCGGATCGGTCGCCTCGATGGATGCGAGCGCGAGCCGCGCGGGAATCGACGTGCTCAAGCGGGGCGGCAATGCGGTCGACGCGGCGGTGGCCACCGCCAGCGCGCTCGGGGTGACGGTGCCGTTCGTGGCAGGGCCGGGCGGTGGTGGCTTCATGGTCATCTATGACGCGCACACGCACACCGTGACCACGATCGACGGACGCGAGAACTGCCCGCGGTCATGCACGAGGTCGCTGTTCCTGAACCCCAGGACGCACAAGCCGATGGACTACGTCACCGCGTCCGACCAGCCGCTGGCGACCGGAGTGCCGTCGATGGTCGCCACCTGGGCGCTCGCGCTCAACCGGTTCGGCCGCCACAGCCTGAAGGCCGACCTCGGTCCCGCGGTCTCGATCGCCCAGCACGGGTTCGCCGTCAATCGCGACTTCCGCCAGCTCACCCGGTCCGCGTTGCCGCTGATTCGTGCCTATCCCGTGAGCAGCCACCTGTTCCTGACCCCGGAGGGCAAGCCGCTCCCGCGAGGCCACGTGCTGCGCAACCCCGAGCTCGCGCACACGTACATCGAGCTCGGCGACCATGGCGCTCGGTACCTGTATGACGGGCCGCTCGGCCGGGCGATCGTCAAGGCGGTCGACACGCCGACGCTCACCCCGGGTCAGAAGGTGATCACGACCCCGGGCCACTTGACGATGGCCGATCTGCGCGGGTACCGCGCCCGCGTGCAGCCGCCGACTCACGTCGGCTACCGCGGGCTGTCGGTCTACGGGATGGCGCCGCCGTCCAGCAGCGGCACGACCGTCGGCGAGGCGCTGAACATCCTCAGCGGCTTCCCGCTATCCAGCGAGCCGCGCGCCGAAGCGCTCTATCAGTACATCGAGGCGTCTCGCCTGGCCTACGCCGACCGCGATCGGTTCGTCGGCGACCCGCGGGTCGGCAGCGTTCCAGTCGCCAAGCTGCTCAGCCCGACCTTCGCGGCCGCGCGCCGCTGCCTGATCACGGGCCAGGCGCTCACCTCCCCGCTCGCGCCCGGCAACCCGTTCGCCCCGTTCAAGGGCTGCAAGCGCCCGCAGAGACCCCAACTACGGGCAACGAGCGCCTCGCCCGAGGCGCATCACACCAACAACATCGTCGCCACGGACCGCTGGGGCGACATCGTGGCCTACACCAACACGATCAACTTCTTCGGCGGGAGCGGTGAGGTGGTGCCGGGCGCCGGCTTCTTCCTCAACAACGAGCTCACCGACTTCGACTTTGCCCCGATCAAGCACGGCGTCCCGGATCCGAACCTGCCGGGCCCCGGAAAGCAGCCGCGCTCCAGCATGGGACCGATCATCGCGTTCTCCCACGGCAAGCCGCTGCTCTCGATCGGTGCCGCCGGAGGATCGACCATCCCCGAGACGATCCTGCAGACGTTCATCGGGCGCGTCGACTTCGGGATGAGCCTCGAACAGGCGCTCGCCGCGCCGCGGATCGCGCAGACCAACTCGCCGACGACGCTCGCCGAGCCGCGCTTCTACCGCAGCCCGTTGCGCCGCACGATCCAGCGGCGCTACGGCGAGAAGTTCAGCCTCGCGACCGGCTCGATCCTGCCGCTCGACAGCTACCCCGGCGACGCAACCGCGGTCCAGATCCTCGGTGGCGGCCGCGTGCAGTCGATCGCCGAGCCATACCGGCTGTTCGGAGGCTCGGCGTTCGTCGTCCATCCGGGCCGCTGACCCCGCTCAGCCCGACGGCACATCGGGGAACCCGAACGCCTCCACCAGGGCCGGGTCGTGGAACTCGACGATCCGGGACACCCCGTCAGCGGTGGCGGTGAGCACGACGACGCCGTGCGGACGGAGCGCGCCCCGCGCGTCGCGGTGGTAGACCGCACCGGCAGGCTGCCCGTTGGCGGTCGTGGGGAGCATCCGCCAATCGCCCGGCACGCCCATCACGTACGTGTCCAGCAGGCTGATGCAGTTGACGCGGCCCGCCTGCCACTGCCGGAACGGCGTCGCCTCGAGCGTGGCGTCCATCCGCAGCACCTGCTCCAGCAGTTGGGCGTCGGAGCGCTCGAAGGCCGCGATGTAGCCGTCGAGCAGCGCTCGTGCTCTGCGATCGGTCGGCTCCAGCAGATCGTCGGGCGCGGGCTCCAGGTCGGCCATCCGGGCGCGGGCGCGCTGCAGTCCGCTCTTGACCGCGGTGGGGGTCGTGCCGAGGATCTGCGCGGTCTCCGACGCCGAGAACGCCAGCACGTCGCGGAGGATGAGGATGGCGCGTTGGCGGGCCGGGAGGTGCTGGAGGCTTGCGATGAGCGCCAGCCGCACCGACTCGCGCGCCACCACGGCCGTGGCCGGGTCCTCGGCGGCCGGGGCGATCCATCGGTCCGGGAGCGGGCCGAGCCACGAGACCTCACCGGACGCGAGCTGGGCCGGCGGGCTCGGGGGGAATCATCCGGCCCGCCGAGGCCGGACGGCAGCAGGCGGATCCGACGGGGCTCGAGCGCGGTCAGGCACACGTTCGTGGCGATCCGGTAGAGCCATGAGCGCATCGAGGCGCGGCCCTCAAAGCCGGCGTAACCGCGCCACGCCCGCAGATAGGTCTCCTGCACGAGGTCCTCGGCGTCATGCGCCGAGCCCACCATGCGGTAGCAGTGAGCCAGCAGCTCACGGCGGAACCTCTCGGCGTCGGCCGCGAAACGGTCCCGGTTCGCCGCCTCCGGGACGGGCGCCGTCATGCGGCGAGTCTACGGGGCAGCGGTCTCAGGGCAGCAGCGCCAGCTTGCCGATCGTGGCGCGGTCCTCGAGCTCGGTCAGCGCCTTGGGCCCGTCCGCCAGGTCGTACCTGGTCGGGCTCACCGGTCGCACGACTCCGGCGGCGACGAGCGTCGCCAGCTCGCCCATCAGCGGGCCGAAGATCTGCGGGGCGGCCTGAGCGAGCACGCCGATGTTGAGGCCGATGATCTGGATCTGGTGCTCATAGACAAGCTCCCAGTTGGTGACCGCCGCGTCGCCGCCGGGCACGCCGGAGACGACGACCCGGCCGGTGACGCGCTTGGTCGATGCGAGGCTCGTGCCGAAGCTCGCGCCCCCGACCGACTCCAGCACCAGATCGACTCCGGCCCCATCGGTGAGCTGCCTGACCGCGTCGGCGAGCTTGACGTCACGAGAATCCAGGACGTGGTCGGCGCCCAGCGCCCGGACCGTCGCGTGCTTGGCGCGCGAGGCGGTGGCGATGACCGTCGCACCGTAGTGCTTGGCCAGGGTCACCGCCGCCTGGCCGGTGGCGCCCGCGGCGGCGTGCACCAGGACGGTCTCACCGGCGGCCAGCCGCCCGAGAGGCCGCAGTGCGGCAAGTGCCGTCGGCCAGTTGACCGTCAAGCCGAGCGCCTGCTCGGCCGACCAGCCGGCCGGCACCCCCATGGCAGCGGCTCCGGGGACGACCATGTATTCCGCGAACGCCCCGTATCCGACGCCGGTGACCCGGGCGCCACGATCGGCCCCGGTGACCGCGTCGCCCAGCGCGACCACCTCGCCGGCCGCCTCGAAGCCCGCCACATACGGCGCAACCGGACCACCGAGGAACGTGCCCCGGGCGCGGGAGATGTCGGCGAAGTTCACGCCGGCCGCGGCCACGCGGATCAACACATCGCTCCGGCCGGGACTCGGCACCGGCGCGTCGGTGATCAGGCGCGCGTCCTTGGGACCCTTCAGCGAGGTCTGCTGCAGCGCACGCATGGTGGCGGGGATGCTCTCGGTCATCGACTTCCTGTTCGTCGCGTATGTGAAAGCGGCCGGCCCACGCTGGGCCGGCCGCACCGTCGAGCATGTAGACCGCTTCCGCGGCCGAAAGGAATCGGTGGCTAGTCGACTCCGATCTCGCCGGGCACCGGAGCGTGCTCCGTCACCTCCGCGGTGTCGATCGTGTCGAAGCGCATCCGGCGGATGCGGGCGAAGTACCAGACCACCGCGATCCCCAGCACCACCAGGAAGCCGACGGCGGCCTTGTGACCGACGGCAGGGATGGTCAGCGCGGCGATCGCCACCACCAGCCAGGTCAGCGCGGCGAAGGCGACCGGCCGGTGCCAGCGCCCGAGCGAGAACCCGTTGGCGTCGAGCGGCGGCAGTCGCTTGAGGTTGACCACCCCGGCGATGATCACGAGCCCGTAGCCGACGTAGATCGCCACCGACGACACGCTGGTGATCACCGCCTCCGCCTTGGCGACGAGCGTGAACAGGATCGCGATGACCGACACCACGATGATCGCCATGTACGGGCTACCCGAGCGCTTCGTGACGCGGGTGAGGAAGCCTCCCGCCGGGAGCATGTTGTCACGGGCCAGGGCGTACATCTGGCGCGCCGGCGTCGCGGTGTTCATCAGCGTGCAGGCGAAGATCGAGATGAACACCATGATCATCGCGATGTGGGTGACGAACGAGCCCAGGTAGTGCTGCATGATCACCAGCAGCGGTGTGCTGCTGTGAAGCACCGCGGGAAGGTTGGGGATGGCGAGCGTGAAGCCGAGGATCACGAAGAAGCCGAGGACCGCCGAGAGCACGATCGAGTAGATGATCGCCCTGGGGACGCTTCGGACGGCGCCCCTGGTCTCCTCGGAGAGGTCGGCGGCGCACTCGAAGCCGATCAGGGTGTAGGCGCCCATGAGGATCGAGGCGGCGAAGCCCCCGAACGCGGTGTGGCCCACGTGACCGCCGGTGATGCCCGTGCTCGAGCCCAGGCTGACGTGCGTTTGCCCGTGGACGAGCGAATAGATCAGGAAGCCGATCCCGAGCAGCGTGATGCCGATGATCTCGGTCACCACCGAGACGTTGTTCACATGACTGGCCAGCTTCATGCCCACGATGTTGATCGTGGCGACCGCGACAATCAGGATGATCGTGGTGATGACGATCGTCTGCGTGCTGGTCCCGATGTTGAAGTACGGCGCAAAGTAGGCCGAGAACGCATAGGCCACGCCCGCGTACCCAGCCATATAGCCCGCGAGGGTGAACCAACCGGAGAACCAGCCGTAGCGGGGTCCCATCAACCGCGAGCCCCAGTTGTACATCGCGCCGGCGAGCGGCACCCTGACGGCCATCTGGGCGAGGCAGAGGGCGACGAGGATCTGGCCCACACCGACGAGGATCCACGTCCAGATGAATCGCGGTCCACCCTGCTCGATACCGAACGAGTAATTGCCGAAGATACCGGTGGTGATCGAGACGAACGAGAACGACAGAGCGAAGCTGGAGAACGCGCCCATCGTCCGGTTGAGGGTTTGGCTGTACCCGAATCGCGCGAGTAGTTCACTGTCAGAGTCTTGGCCCATGTCGGAGGGCCGCGGGGTGCCAATTGACATTGAGGGTCCCTTCAGGAGACTGGTTGGGGCTGCGAGTACTCGATCGCCTCGACGAGCGCAGACGGTTCGTCCATCAGCGCCCAGAAACGGTCACGAATCTGAACGGTGAGCGGTCCCGGTTCGCCGGTGCCGACTTGCTTGCCGTCAAGTGACACGATCGGCGTGACGCCGCCGGCTGTGGTCACGGCCATCAGCTCATCGGCCTCGAAGAGCTCGTGGCTGGTGATGTCGCGCAACGACGCGTCGAGGCCCATCGTCGCAGCGATCTCCAGCACGGTCCGGCGCGTGATCCCGGGCAGCGCGTTGCGTGACGGCGAGGCCAGCACACCGTCCCTGACGACGACGACGTTGAACCCCGGACCTTCGGCCACGCAGTTGTCGGCGTCGAGCAGGATCGCCGAGCGGGCCCCCCGATCCTGCGCCTCGAAGCTGGCGGCGGTCAGGTCGCCCCACTGGTAGTTCTTGACCGTGGGGTCGATCGTGGCGCGGCTGGCGCGCCGCACGTGCAGTGGAACGATCACCGTCGTCCCGAAGATCTGCTCCTCAGGCGGGAACGCCCACACATACGGGATCGCGTACACGTACAGCTGATGGGTGAGCTTGCTGACATCCCGCTCACCCTGGCGCTGCCCGAATCCGCGGGTGATGGTGATGTTCAAGAACGACTCGCGCAGCTGGGAGAGGCTCACGCAGCGCTTGGCGATCTCGGCGATCTGCCCCTTTGACATCCCGGGGTCGAGGCGCAGCTTCCGGGCTCCGTCGAGCAGCCGGTCGAGGTGATCGTCGAGCCGGAATACGTTCCCATGCCACACATGGGCGACCGTGTAGGTGAGGTCGGAGTGGCCGAAGCCGGTATCGAAGATCGAGATCCTCGCCTCGGCCGCCGGGACGTACTCCCCCTCGATCCAGGCCGTGCCGCCGGCGAGCGGGCTCGAGGTGTCCAGCTCGTAATCGCTGTATTGGATGCACGATCCGGGAGGGGTGTCCTGCCGGATCGCTCCGGGCTCGACCGCGACGAGGTTGCTGTTGGCACTCATGGACGGTTCCTTTCAGGCGGCGCTCAGGGATGACCGGTCGACCACGCGCTCGGCCGCTCGCGTCACGCGAGCGACGATCTCGGCCAGTACCTCGTCGGTGTGGGCCATCGACACGGTCAGGTCGGTGTGGAAGTACACACCTTCCTCCAGACACGCGGTGAACAGCTGCCTGGCCAGTGACCGGTCGACATGCCGGCGGATATCGGCGCAGCTGCGGATCGGCGCGTCGGTGCCGACATAGATGCCGTAGCCGCACCCCGCGCTCTGCACCCGCGCGGCCATCCCGGCGGTGTGAAGACCCGCCTCCAGTTCGCCTGCGAAGCCCTGCGTTCTCGCGGTGAGCTTCTCGTAGAAGCCTGGCTGCTCGAGGAAGTCGAGCGTTGCCTGCGCGGCTGCCAGACCCGGGATGTTGCCGGCGTGAGTGCCGCCCTGCAGCGCACCCTGGGGCAGCGGCGCAGCCATCACGGCCATCACGTCCTCGCGTCCGGCGATCACCGACAGCGGGAAGCTCGACGCCACCGCCTTGGACCAGATCGTGACGTCCGGGCTGCCGCCGAACGTGCCGGTGGCGCCACTCAGCCCGGTCTTGAACCCGGACAACACCTCGTCGAAGACGAGCAGCACACCGTGCTCGGCCGCCAGTCGGCTGGCGGTGTCCAGGTATCCCTCGTCGGGCGTGATGCAACCGTTGTTGAGGTCAAGCGGAACCATGAGCACCGCAGCAACCTGCTGTTCGTACATCGACAGCGCGGCTGCGAGCGCCTGGGGGTCGTTCCAGGGGATCGGCACGATCGAGTCCACGCTCAGCTCCGGGATCCCGCTGCAGGACCTGATCCGGTGAGACGGACGGCCGCCGGGGTTCTCGGGATCGCACGCCGCCGCCGCCGAGTTGACCATCGCGTAGTCGCTGCCGCCGTTGTAATGACCGTCGATCTTGATCACGACGTCGCGACCGGAGTGGGCGCGACACATTCGCAGCGCGGTGGCCACGGCCTCGGTGCCGGTCGAGCAGAAGCGGATGCGCTCGGCACCGGGAAGGGTGCGTGCCAGCCGATCGGCGACCGACGCCGCCAGGCCGGTCTCGTAGCCGAGCACGACCCCCGCTTCGAGCTCGCGCTGCACGGCCTGCAGCACCGCCGGCTCGCCATGGCCGAGAACGGTGCTGCCGTGCGCCATGAAGGTGTCCAGGAGCTCGCGGCCGTCGGCCAGCTCGAGGGTCGCGCCGCGCGCGCGGCGGACCTCGATGTACCCGCTCGTGTAGGGGTTGGTGCGGAAGCTCGATGAGATTCCGCCGAGCAGAGTCGGCGTCAGGCCGTCAGAGATCATTCGCCCTCCGATGCAGGGACGTGGGTGGTGCGTCGCTCCTCCCGATCGGCACGCCCCGCAGGGCCGGCCGATGCGGTGCGGGCAACTTAGACCGAGCCGCCAGAAGAGAGAAATCGAGATGGGCGCGGGATTGATTGCCCTCGGCAATCAATCCCCCCGGCGGCCGGGCACTTCTGCGACGACCCGGGTTACGCGGCGGCGGCCGAGCCGGCGACTGCGCGGTGGGCCGCGTCGAGGAACGGCCGAAGTGCGGGGTGCTGCGACCCGTCGGGCCAGGCCAGCGCGATCTCGCACTGCGGTAGGTCCTCGATCGGCACGAAGCAGACGCCGGGGCGGCGGTAGTAACGCTCGGTGGTCGCCGAGGTGACGACGATGCCGCGGCCGGCGGCGACGGCCTGCAGCTCGGCATCGCACGTCGCGACCTCCAGTGCGACGTTGGGCTCCTCGCCGTCGCGGTACTCAGGCAGGAGCCAGTAGTCGCGCCACACCCCCGGAGTGGGCGAGGCGATCAGCGGCTCGGGGAGGATCTCGGGGATGCTCACCGACCGACGACCGGCGAACCGGTGCGAGCTCGCGACGCAGAGGACGCGCGCTTCCGTGAACAGGGTCTCCAGCTGCAGACCATCGCAGTCGACCGGTGGGCGCAGGAATGCGACATCGGTCGCGCCCGTGTCCAGGCCGGCCTCGGGTGCGGCGAAGTCGAACTCCATGAGCGTCACGGAGACCTCAGGACACATCCGCTCGAACTCGCGCAGCACCTGCGGGAGGAAGTCCAGTCCCGTGGTGACCTCGTAGCCGATGATCAGCTCCCCCGCCTGGCCGCGCCCGACCTGGGACGCGCGCACCATCACCGCATCGAGAGCCGCCACCGCACTTCGCGCGTCTTCCAGCAGCGCGCGGCCGGCCGCGGTGAGCACGACCCGCCGGGTCGACCGCTCGAACAGCTGGACGCCGACGGTCAACTCGAGCTGGCGCAGTGTCTGGCTGAGCGTCGGCTGGGCGATGTGCAGGCGCGCGGCAGCGTCGTGAAAGTGGAGCTCGTCGGCGAGCGTGACGAACGCGCGCAGATGCCGGTATTCCAAGCTCCTGAGCACGAGCCCATCGTCGCAGGCGCCTTCTCGGGTGGCAAATCGGTCAGTCGCGCCGGTGAGCGACCACGAACGTCCGCCTGAACGGAAACGCGGTGCCGTGGGGACGGCGCGGGTAGGCGTCGCGCAGCAGCGCGGCGTACTCGGCGCTGAAGCAGGCCCCATCGGCCTCGGACAGCGCCGCGAGAGCGGGACGCAGTCCGGTGCCGCGCACCCACTCGAGCACCGGGTCCTCGCCCTGCAGGACGTGGACGTACTCGGTCGCCCAGGCGTCGACGTCGAGGTCCGCGTCACTGAGCAGTTCGAGGTACTCCAAGGGCGCAGCGGTCGATTGCGTGCCGCGCAGGACGCCGCCGAGCCGGTCGCGCCACCGTGCCGACTCGGCAAGCTCGCGCATGAGCACGTGCGAGGGGGCGGCGAAGTTGGCCGGAACCTGGAACGCGAGCCAGCCGCCCGGATTGAGCTGGCGCGCCCACTCGACGATCAGCTGCCGGTGGCTCGGGACCCACTGCAGCGCGGCGTTGGAGACGAGCACGTCGACCGCGTCGGCTGAGAACTCCTCAGCCGACCCCACCGAGAACTCCACCGCGCCGTCCGCCGGCGCGCGCTCGATCATCTCCGCGGAGGAGTCGATCCCGCGCACGAGCGCCTCGGGCCAGCGGTCGGCGAGCGCCGTGGTGAGCTCGCCCGAGCCGCAGCCCAGATCGACGACGGTCTCCGGGCTGGCGCAATCGATGCGGGCGACCAGCTCGAAGAACGGGCGGCTGCGCTCGCCGGCATAGCGGCCGTACTGGATGGGGTCCCAGCGCACGCGCCGAGGCTAGTACGGGCGCAGCGGCGGGACCGTGAACGGAAGCGTCGCCGGACCGGAGCGGTCCAGCACGCGCCGTACACTGCAGCTCGATGCCGGGAATCGTGATCGTCGGCGCCCAGTGGGGCGATGAGGGCAAGGGGAAGGTCACCGACATGCTGGCCGAGCGTGCCGATGCGGTCGTGCGCTTCCAGGGGGGCAACAACGCCGGCCACACGATCGTGCGCGGCAACGAGGTGTTCAAGCTGCACCTGATGCCGAGCGGCATCCTCTACCCCGACAAGCTGTGCGTGATCGGCAACGGGACGGTGATCGACCCGAAGGTGCTCACCGACGAGCTCGACGGTCTGCGCCGCCGCAAGATCGACACGCGCTCGCTGCGCATCTCCGCCAACGCCCACCTGATCATGCCGTACCACATGCTGCTCGACACGGCCGGAGAGGCGAAGCTGGGCAGGCTGCAGATCGGCACCACCCGTCGCGGGATCGGGCCCTGCTACGCCGACAAGGCGGCGCGCCTCGGGATCCGGGTCCAGGACCTGCTCGACGAGAAGATCCTCAAGAAGAAGATCGTCGCCGCGATGGAGCCCAAGCGGCTCTCGCTGCGCCCCTACGCCAAGGAGCCGGCGCTCGATCTGCAGTCGATGACCGAGGAGTACCTCACCTACGGGCACGTGCTCGAGCCGTTCATCGCCGATACCTCCCACCTGGTCCTGGACTATCTGGACAACGACCAGCTCGTCGTCTTCGAGGGCGCCCAGGGCGCGTTGCTCGACATCGACCACGGGACCTATCCGTTCGTCACCTCCTCCAATCCGGTCGCGGGCGCGGCGTGCACCGGCGCGGGCGTCGGCCCCAAGGACATCGACGAGGTGTGGGGCGTGGCCAAGGCATACGCGACCCGCGTCGGGGCCGGGCCGTTTCCGACCGAGCTGGAGGACGAGCTCGGCGACCGCATCCGCGAGGCCGGCGGTGAGTTCGGCACGACCACAGGGCGGGCGCGGCGGGTCGGCTGGATCGACCTGGTCGCCCTGCGCTACGCCGCACGGCTCAACTCGCTCACCGCGCTCGCCATCACCAAGCTCGACGTGCTCTCCGGGTTGGACACGCTGCGCATCTGCACGAGCTATCGCAGCGCCGAGGGCGCCGAGCTCACGCGGTTCCCGTTTCACCAGACGGTCCTGCACCATGCCTCGCCCGAGTACCGGGAGCTGCCCGGCTGGACCGAGGAAATCTCCGCCGCGCGCTCGGAGGAGGACCTGCCCGAGGCGGCGCGCGAGTACCTGCGCGCGATCGCCGACTACGTGGGCGTGCCGATCGTGCTGATCGGGGTCGGACCGGGGCGCGAGCAGGTGATCTGGACCGGTGCCGCGGAGGGCTCCGTGGTCCGCACCGTCGCGGTCTGAGCGTCAGCTCGCGAGTTGATCGGGAGGTACCCCCAGGAGGTATAGTCGACTCGTGTGAGCGTCTGACGGTGCTGGGCATCTGACGTCACTCCTGGTGGCGTGAGATGCCCAGCGTGCCTCAGCGCCAGCGCTCGAGCAGCTCCTCGTCGGAGACCTCGCGCACGACTCGCGCAGGGACCCCCATCACGACCGCGCGCGGCGGCACGTCCCGAGTGACGACCGCACCCGCGGCGACGAACGCCTCCTCGCCGACCTCGACACCGGGGGTGAGCACCACGCCGCCGCCGATCCGGCACGCGCGGCGCAGGACGGGGCCGCGCAGGCGCTCGCCCGGCGCGTGCCGGCTCATGGTGTCGTCGTTGGTCGTGGTCACCCCGGGACCGATGAAGACGTCGTCCTCGACGAGCCCCTCCGCGGTCAGATAGACGAGTGTCTGAATCGAGACCCGGTCGCCGACGCGGGTGGCGAAGTCGACGGTGGAGCCTCTGCCCACCACCGTGCGCTCGCCGATCACGGTGCGCTCACGCACCTGGGCCTGGTCGCCGACGATCACGCGCGCACCGAGCGTGGCGCCCGCGTAGACCACGGCGCCGCAGCAGATCGTCGCGCCGGCCCCCACCGTGAGCAACCCAGGGCCGCCGGCCGCCGCAGCGCTCGAACCGGGCCGCAGCCGAGGGCGCTTGCCGAGCACGGCGCCGGCCTCCACCAGACAGCCCTCGGCCAGCTCGACCCCGCCGTGGACGACCGCGCCGGGTTCCACCACGACATCGCCGGCCAGCCGGGCGTCGGGCGAGACGAACCCGCCCCCCGGTACCGGCTGGGGCGGCCGAGGCGCCTGTTGGGGTTCAGCCACGGCTCGCGCGGGCGTCGTCGAGCGAGCGTTGCAACGCCTCGAGCACGCGGACGACGCGCAGGCCGCTGGCGCCGTCCGAGCGCGGCGTCGTGCCCTCCCGGATCGACTGCACGAAGTGCTCGCACTCGACTCGCAGCGGCTCCACGTTGGCGATCTGCGGGGAGAACGAGCCACCGCTGCGAGTGATGTACTCGCCGTAGGTCCGCGCGTCCTCGTCAAAGCCCTTGTCGTACACGGTGAGCTTGCGCTCGACCGCCATGTCGTCAAACGTCGCCATCCGCTTGGAGCCGACCACGGTGAAGCGCCGCTCCTTGTGCGGATCGAGCCACGACAGCTGCAGGTGGGCGACGAGCCCAGAGGCGAAGCGCAGGAAGCAGAAGACGACGTCCTCCACGCCCTCGCGCACGTAGGAGGCGCCGTGAGCGGAGATCTCGACCGGATCGCCCTCGGCGAGCGTCAGCACCACCGAGACATCGTGGGCGCCGAGCGACCACAGCGCGTTCTCGTCGGCGCGGAGCTTGCCGAGGTTCAGGCGGTTGCCGTAGATGTAGAAGATCTCCTCGCCCAGTTCGCCCGAGTCGGCGAGCTCCTTGAGCGCCCGCAGCCCTGGGTGGTACTCGAGCAGGTGGCCGACCATCAGCGTCCGTCCGGAGCGCTCGGCGGCGTCCACCGCGCGCTCGGCGTCGGCGACGGTCGTCGCCAGCGGCTTCTCGACGAAGCAGTGCTTGCCCGCCTCGAGCACCCGCACCGCGAGGTCGGCGTGGGTCGGGACCGGCGTGGCGAGCACGACCGCGTCGAGCTCAGGGTCGTTGAGCAGATCGTCGAGCTCGCCCGTCGCCCGCGCGGACGGATGCGCGCCGGCGAGGCGGTCACGCACCGCGTCGTCGGCGTCGCAGAGCCAAGCGAGCTCGCACCCGGAGATCGCGGCGAAGTTGCGCGCGAGATTCGGCCCCCAGTAGCCGAGGCCGGCCACGCCGAGGCGGATCGTGCGGTCGCTCATCGCCGCCGGAGTCTAGTTCCGGAGAGTCCGCTCAGCCGGTGAACGCCTCCAGCGCGGCGAGCACCCGAGCGCCCGCGTCGCCGTCGCCATAGAGGGAGGGATGGGTGACGGGCACGGGCGCGGCGAGCGCCTGGCGGGCGGCGGCGGGGTCGAGCCCGACGAGCGTGTTCCAACCGGTCTGCACCGTCTCCGTCCACTCGGTGCGCTCGCGCATCGTGATGCACGGGACGCGGGCCAGGTAGGCCTCCTTCTGCAGGCCTCCGGAGTCGGTGAGCGCTGCGCGCGCGTTGCAGAGCAGCGCGGTGAGCTCGAGGTAGCCGAGCGGCTCGCAGATCGTCACCGACCCGGACGCGTCGAGCCGGCCGCGCAGCGCGAACTCGTCCAGCCGCGCCGCGGTCCGCGGATGCAGCGCCAGGAGCACCGGAGCGCCGATCGTGCACAGCACCTCCACCAGCTCGCCGAGCCGCTCCGCGGTGTCGACATTCGCCGCGCGATGGGCGGTGGCGAGCAGGTATTCCCCGGGCTCCATGCCGCGGCCCCGGACGAGATCGACGCGATCTCGGGCTCGTGGCTGGACCGCGAGAGCGATGTCGACCATCACGTCGCCGACCACCTCCACGCGTCCGGTGACCGACTCGCGCTCGAGGTTGCCGGCGGCGGCGGCCGAGGAGCAGAGCAGCAGCGCGGAAGCGTGGTCGCAGAGGACGCGGTTGAGCTCCTCGGGCATCGTCATGTCATAGGAGCGCATCCCCGCCTCGACGTGGGCGACCGGAACTGAGCACTGGGCGCCGCACAGCGCTCCCGCGAGCGTCGAGTTGGTGTCGCCATAGACGAGCACGACGTCGGGCGCGATCTCGCGGATCACCGGCTCGAGCGCTTCGAGCATCCGCGCGGTCTGCGAGGTGGCGGATCCGAGGGCCACCCCGAGCTCGCGGTCGGGCGCCGGGATCCCGAGCTCGGAGAAGAAGATCGCCGACAGCCGGTCGTCGAAATGCTGACCGGTGTGAACGAGGATCTCCTCGTGCGCGCGGCGCAGCAATGGCGAGACCGCGGCCGCCTTGACGAACTGCGGCCGGTTCCCGATGACGGTGAGGGCTCTCACCCGCGAGCCAGGCGCTCGCGCACCCGCGCCATCACGAGCCCGGCGGTGCGCTCGGTGACCGGGGAGGGCCCCGGGTACTCGTGATCGTCGACCGCCGCCACCGGATGGACCTCGCGGGTCGTCGACGCGACGAACACCTCGTCGGCGGCGTAGAGCTCCTCCAGCGTGATCGAGCGCTCGGTCACGTCACACACCTCGATCACCAACGCGCGGGTGATCGAAGCGAGGATGTGCTCGCTGAGCGGGGTGGTGGCAAGCTCGCCGTCCTTGACCCAGAAGACCGCGCGGGTCGGTGCCTCGAGCACGCGACCGTGCGGGGTGACGAGCACCGCGTCGTCGAAGCCCGCGTCCTTGGCGAGCCGGGTCGCGAGCATATTCGCCGCGTAGGAGAGCGACTTGACGCCATCGAGGATCCGGGTTGGGGCGTAGGTCGTCGAGAGCAGCCTGATCCGCTCGGGGGAGTCAAGTAGGCGCTCGGTCATGAGCACCCGCCGCCCACCGCGGGTGACGATCAATCGCAGCAGCTGGTGATCGTCGGCGTGCCCATCGTCGACGGAGGCCTCGGCAAGGAGCCGGTGCGCGTCGGCGCGGAGCGCCTCCAGGTCGATCGGCAGCCTCAGGTTGGCGCCGGTGCGCTCCATGCGAGCCAGGTGCTCGTCGAACGCGAACGGAACGCCGTCGTAGACGCGCACGACCTCGAACGCGCCGTCGCCGCGGACGAAGCCCTCGTCCGTGGCGGGGATCATCACCTCGGAGGCGAGCATGATCTCGCCGTCGAGCGAGGCGAGCGAGTGAGGCCCGCTCGGGCTCACCGGGAGGCCCCGGCAACCGGCGCGCCGCCGCTCACCGACAGGTTCCCGGATCCCCAGATCCCGGCCAGGCGCACGAGCATCGCCGCCGCGGCCGACATCTCCTGCAGCGAGGCCCACTCACGCGGCGAGTGGAACTCATGGCCGCCGGTGAACAGGTTCGGCGTGGGCAACCCGCGTTCGGTCAGGATCGACCCGTCGGTGCCACCGCGGATCGCCTCCTTGACCGGCTCAAGCCCCTCCGCGCGGATGGCGGCCTCGCCGGCGGCGACGACGTCGGGCACGCGGTCAAGCGCCTCGCGCATGTTCCGGTACTGCTCGCGGACCTCGACCTCGACCCGCGCCCGGGGCTCGCGCGCCGCCACCTCGTCCGCGGTGCGGCGCAGCAGCTCGGCGTGCGAGCTCAACCCCTCCTCGTCGAAGTCGCGCAGGATGAAGACGACGCTCGCCCGCCCGGCGGAGCCGGTGATCTCGAACGGGTGCAGGAAGCCCTCGCGGCCGGATGTCGTCTCTGGTGTGAGCCGGTCGGAGGGGAGCGCCGCGACGATCTCGGCCGCGATCCGCAGAGCGTTGACCATCTTGCCGGTCGCGGTCCCGGGATGGATGTCGACGCCGGTGACGGTCAGCGTCGCCTCGTCGGCGGAGAACGTCTCGTCCTGGAGGCCCCCGATGTCGGACCCGTCGAGCGTGTACGCGCAGGCGGCGCCGAACTGCTCCAGCGAGACCCGATGGCCGCCCTGTCCGACCTCCTCGTCGGGCGTGAAGGCGACGCGGATCGTCGGGCGCGGAAGCTCCGGGTGGGCGACCAGATACGCGACCGCGGTGACGATCTCCGCCACACCGGCCTTGTCGTCGGCACCGAGCAGCGTGTCGCCGCTGGAGGTGATCACGTCGTGGCCCACGGCGCCGCGCAGCGCCGGCATCGTCTCGGGATCCAGCCGCGTCGAGCCCCGCGGCAGTTCGATCACCGAGCCGTCGTATCCGCGATGGACGATCGGCTCGACGCCCGCCCCGGGCGCGTCGGGGCTCGTGTCCATGTGCGCCAGCAGACCGATCACCGGGCCGTCGGCGTCACCTGGGAGCGTCGCCATGACGACGCCCTGGTCGTCAAGTGCCGCGTCCTGCAGGCCCGCCTGACGGAGCTCCTCGACGAGCATCCGGGCGAGCTGGAGTTGGTTGTCGGACGACGGAATGCGGTCCAGCGCGTGGGTCCGATCTGACTGGGTATCGACGCGTGCGTAGCGCGTGAAGCGGTCGAGCAGCGGCTCGGAGAGCTCGTGGGCGAGCTCGGAGGTGAACGATCGATCCATGAGCTCAGTGTGACACGGCGCGCCCGACTGCCCCTGGTTGAGCCGCCGCCGCGCGGGTACCCACCCACCATGGATCTGACACGAGCACGAGGTACCGCAATCGGAAGGGCCGCTCCCGGTGCTCGCCGGTACACGACCGGGCCGGGCCGCCTGCACGGTCTCGCCGGCCGTGCCGCGACCGAGCTTGAGCGTATGCGTCCCTCGACTCACCGCCGGGCGCGGGGCTCGCGTTCTGACAGCGTCATCGAGCGGATCAAGCACCTCCTCTGATGGCAGGCGCCGCCGCCGCACCCACGGCGCCGGTGCGCCGGGGGCGACTGCGACGCTCAGACTGCTCAAGACCGGGTCTCACGCGCGTACGCCGTGGGCGGGGCTTTGGCTACACCGACGGGGAGGGACAGGCGGTCCGTGATCCCGACGAGCTCCTGCGCCTGAAAGAGCTCGCCATCCCGCCGGCCTGGCAGGACGTGTGGATCTGCGCCGATCCGCGGGGGCATCTCCAGGCGACTGGGATCGATGCGGCCGGGCGCAAGCAGTACCTGTATCACCCCCGCTGGCGCGAGCAGCAGGAGCAGAAGAAGTTCGATCACATGCTCGAGTTCGCCCGGCAGCTGCCGAAGCTCCGCCGCCGGCTGATCGGCGCGCTCCGCGCTTTCGAGGAGCCCGACCGCGACCGTGTGCTCGCGTGCGCGGTCAGGCTGCTGGATGTCGGCTTGTTCCGCGTCGGCTCCGAGCAGTACGCCGACGGGGAGGGCGGCGTCGGGCTGGCCACGGTGACCAAGGCCGATCTGAGCCTGCACGACGACGAAATCGTGTTCGACTACGTCGGCAAGAGCGGCCAGCGCCAGCAACAGGCGGTCAAGGACGAGCTGGCCGGGGCGGTCGTGCGCACGCTCAAGCGCCGGCGAGGCGGAGGTGAGAAGCTGCTCGCCTACCGGGAGGGGAGGCGCTGGCACGACGTGCGCTCAGAACAGATCAACAACTACCTGAAGGCTCAGATCGGCGATCAGTTCACCGCCAAGGACTTCCGGACATGGAACGGGACGGTGCTCGCGGCCGTCTCGCTCGCGGTCGATGGGCGCGGTGCCGCCAGCCAGTACGCCCGCAAGCGTGCGATGACGGGGGCGGTGCGCGGGGTCGCGGAAGTTCTCGGCAACACTCCCGCGGTCGCCCGGCGCTCCTACATCGACCCGCGCGTGTTCGACCGCTACCTGTCAGGCTGGACCATCGGCGCCGAAGTGGACCGCCTGGGCCGGCTCCGAGGCCCGGACGACCGCCGGCGGGCACGGCTGGAGGCCGCGGTTCTCGATCTGCTCCACGACGAGCGAGGCAGTCCCGCGGTGGCGCACGATGTTGCCTCCAATGGCGGCCGGCGGCGCTCTCGTTGATTCGCGGAACCGCCCCAAGATCCACCCGGACCTCCACAGGCCTTGCGCCCAGCCGGCGCACGGTGTAAAACGGGGTCGTCTGTGACGACCAAAGGGAGGGTCGGCAATGGAGGAGGCCCCTGCGCCCATTGCGACCGTCAGCTCTGATGAGCTGTTCACACGCTGGCACACACAGCGCGACGTCCGTGCGCGCGATGGACTGATCGAACGGTTCCTACCGCTCGCTCGAAAGCTCGCGCGCCGGTACTCGGGCTCGTCGGAGCCCTACGAGGACCTCGTGCAGGTCGCCTCCCTCGGGCTCGTGAAGGCGGTGGAACGGTTTGACCCGACACGCGGGTTCGCGTTCACCTCGTTCGCGGTGCCGACGATCGTGGGCGAGCTCAAGCGCTATTTCCGCGACACCGCCTGGGCGCTGCACGTCGATCGCTCCGCTCAGGAGCGTGCCCGCCGGATCACCGACGCGCGGCGCGAGGTCGGCCTGCGCCACCGTCGCTCCCCCACCGTCCCGGAACTGGCGGAATACCTGGAATGCGGCGAGGAGGAGGTCCTCGACGGCCTTCAGATCGCCGAGGCGTACGACACCGTGTCGCTCGACGCGCCCCGCGCGGGCTCAGACGGGGAGGCGGAACGGCGCCTGGACACGCTCGGCGACGAGGACGGGCGCCTGGAGCTCATCGACGACCAGACCACCGTCTACGCCGCAGCCCAACAGCTCTGCGAGCGCGATCGCACGATCCTCTACCTGCGCTTCGGAGAGGACCTCACCCAGGCAGAGATAGCCGAGGTGGTGGGGGTCTCGCAGATGCAGGTCTCACGGCTGTTGCGCAAGTCCGTGCGGCGCCTGCAGGAGCTGACCGCCGACCCGCCCGTCGCCGAGGCTCGGGTCTGAGCGGCGCTCAGGCGTCGGGGTCGCGTTCCTCGTCGGCCTCTCCGTAGCTGCCGCGGTCAGCCGGCTCGCCCTCGTCGTAGAGAGCCGCGTCCTCGAGGATGCGGCCGGCGCCGTGCTGGTCGCCGTGGGAGGCGTGCTCCTCCAGCTCCGCCTCGGAGAGCTCGAACCCCTCCGACTCGCCCTCGCCGCCCTCGATCACGGCACGATTGGCCTCGCCGAGCTCGCGCTCGTACTCCGTCGGCGGCTCCGACGAGACCCGCCCACCGATTCCCGCGGCCTCAGCAGCGGCCTCCTTCTCCTGTTCGGCCTCGAACTCGCTGTCACTCATCAGGCATCTCCTCCGTGGTCGGGGTCGACAAGAGCAATGACGGCGATCACCCGGCGACTGCGACGTGCATGCGGACGCTTGCGCCCGCGGGGTCGGAGCGCAGCTCGACCAGATCGCAGATCTGGTTGATCAGCCAAAGTCCGCGGCCGCCCGCGTCGGCCGGATCGGGCGTGCGACGGCCGGCCAGCGGATCATCGATCGTGCTCGTGGTCGCGATCTCACCCACCACGTCGTCGGCATCGCGCCACACCCGCGCACGGGTGTGCCCGTCTCCGTGACGAAGGGCGTTGCTGGCCGCTTCGTTGAATGCGAACACGAGGTCCTCGCGCCGCGCCGGGTCGAGCGCCGCCAGGAGGGGATCGGCGGCAAGGGCATGCCGCAGCCGGCTCAGATCGCCGTCGAAGGCAAGCTCTGAGACCGGCGGCGCAGGCTCGGCCTGCGGCCAGCCGCTGCCCGAGGCGACGGCGACCGGGTCTCCGTAGCTCATCGAAGGCCGCAGCCCGACGTGGTCGATCAGGTGCGGATGGGTCAGCTCAGCCCCCGCCAGGATCTCGCCGTCGAGATGCTCGGCGTCGTAGGGGCAGAGCACGCTCACGTCACGGTCGGCGAGCGCGACGTTGACCAGCGCCTCGTGGCGCAGGCACTCGGCGACCTCGGCGTAGGTGCGTTCGGGCCACAACGCCTCGGAGACCACTCGCGCCGGCCCGGCCTGCTCGTCGAGCCAGTCGACCAAGCTCGGGATCAGCCGCGCCGGGTTGCGCCCGATCTCGGCCATGTTCTCCAGGCGGATGTCGGCGCCGGTTCCATGCAATACCTCACCAAACTGCTCCAAGTGGTGGGCGGGAAGCGCGACCAGACATGGCTCTCCGGTGGCGACCGCGTCGCGCAGAAATTCCTGCAGCGCAATGCGCAGCTGCTCGGGGCGGCGGTAGAGCAGCGCCGCATGCACGAGGGTCCCCCCGTCGCGCATCGATGTCGTTGCGGTCGAAGTCATGGTCGAAGTTGCCTACACACGGTCGTTACCAACCTGAGCGCGTTCCAAACGACGCGCCACCATGATGCGCGACCGAAACCCGCCTCAGGCTCGCATCAAGCCACCATTCAAGCGCTTCACACGGTACGCTCGCATCCAGCGTGAACGCAGAGTTTCAAGTTGAAGTCCGCCGCGACGGGTCGGCTGCGGTCATCGCGATCAGTGGTGAGCTTGATCTGGCGTCCGGACCTCGCCTCGAGGAGGAGCTGGCAGCGCTCAATCCGGACGTCACGCTGGTCGTCGTCGACCTGCGCCACCTCGAGTTCATGGACTCGACCGGCCTCTCGATCATCGTCCGCGCCCACCAGCGCCTGGCCGAGCATGACTGTGAGCTCAGCCTCGTGCGGGGATCACCGCAGGTCCAACGGCTGCTCGACCTCACGGGCGTCGCCGAGCGGGTACGGCTGGTCGACGCGCCTGAAGAGTTGCTCAACGGCCACGAGTGACCGACCTGGGGGACGCCTCCGGTCTCGGGGCACGGATCCTCTCCGGACAGGGTCCAGAGTTCGCCGAGCTGTTGGAGACGCTCGGGCAGGCCGTCGTCGTCCGCGACCGCGAGGGACGATTCGTCTACGCCAACCGCGCGGCGCTCGCCAACCTCACCGACGAGCGCCCGTCGCAGCTGCTCGGTGCGCCGCTGGAGTCGGTGTTCGACCGCTACCTCGTGCGCGACGAGCACGGCCGGCCGATCGACCCCGACGCGCTCCCCTCGGCGCGCCTGCTGGAGTCTGGAGCGCGCAGCGATCCGCTGCTGTTGCAGGCGATCGATCGCGAGACCGGGGCGGTCAGCTGGCGGCGGCTGTCCTCAAGCCCGCTGCATGACGCCGACGGGAACGTGATAGCGGCGGTGACGGTGATAGAGGACGTGACGGCGGTGAAGGCGGCCGAGGTCCACACGCGGATCCTCGCCGAATCCGGGCGCCAGCTTTCGGCCTCGCTGGACTACGAGCAGACGCTGCGGAACGTCGCCCGGGCAGCGCTGCCGGGCCTGGCCGACTGGAGCCTGGTGGAGCTCGTCGAGGACTCGGTGCGCCAGCACGTCGTCGTCGCCCACGTCGACCCGGAGATGCGCCGCCTGGCCGCTCGCCTCCGCGAGCTCGAACCGCCGGCGCCGACCGCCGAATCGGCGCTGCGCCGGGTTCTGTCCAGCGGCGAGTCCGAGCTCTATCGCGAGGTCACCGACGCCCACCTGCAGCGGGTCTCGGTCTCGCCCGAGCAGCTCGAGCTCTACCGGCGTCTGAAGATCAGGTCGGCGATCGTGGTACCGATGCGGGTAGCCGCGCGGATCATCGGCGCGATGTCGTTCTTCACCTCCACGTCGGGCCGGCGGTTCACCGACGACGACCTCGGCGTCGCCGAGCAGCTCGCGCGCCGCGCCGCGGTCGCCGTGGAGAACGCTCGTCTCTACACGATGCTGGCCGACGTCGCCGACACGCTCCAGGACAGCCTGCTCCCGTCCCCCGTGCCCGCGGTCGCCGGCTGGGAGATCGGCGCGTTGTATCGACCCGCCCCCGGCGCCACGCGGATCGACGTCGGCGGCGACTTCTATGAGGTCTTCGATACCGCCGGCAATGCGTTCGCGACGATCGGCGACGTCACCGGCCATGGCGTGCGCGCCGCCACTGTAACCGCGCTCCTGCGGCACGGGGCTCGCTTCGCCAGCCACCTGGAGCCCGACCCGGTGGCGATCATCCGGCGGTTGGACGAGGAGCTGCGTCGCCGCGGCGACGCCACGATGGCTACGGCACTGTGCGCCGCGCTACACGATCACAGCGTGCTGCTGTGCTCCGCGGGCCACCCGCCGGCGCTGATCGTCGACCGCGACGGGGCGACCACGGAGGCGCCGAGCTCCGGGCCGTTGCTCGGGGCCTTCCCCGACAGCGCCTGGCATCAGCAGCGGGTGCCGGTCGCCGACGGCACGACCGTGCTGCTCTACACCGACGGTGTGACCGAGACCGTCGGGAACGGCGAGCGGTTCGGCGTCACGAGGCTGCGCAGCTTCCTCGCCGACCATGCTGCATCCGCGCCGCAGGCGATGCTCGACGCGCTCGTGGCCGAGCTCGAGCGGTTTCGCGGCGGAGCGGTGACCGACGACGTGGCGGCGCTCGCCCTGCGGCCGACGCCCGCCTGACCGCCGCGCTACTGGCGGTGATCGACGACGAGCACTTCCACGAGCTCGCCGGCGGCGGTCTCCCGCACCTCGATCTCGTCGGCGAGCAGCGCGAGCGGGGACCGGATCCGGTCTCCCTCCGGCGCCGTGAGCGACGCGCCGGCGCCCGGCCGGAGCGGTCCGAGCTCGATGTGCAGCCGCCGCTCGCCCGCGGAGATCCGGGCCAGCACGCGGTCGGTGGCGGCCGAGCGTGCGGCGTGAGCCGCGAGCGTGTCGGTCACGAGGTAGACATCGGAGAAGCGGTCCAGCGAGAAGTGGGCGCCCGCGGCGAGCGTGCGGGCAAGCCGTCCGAGCACGCCGGCGAGCAGTGAGACGGGAGAGAGCGAGACCTCGACCTCTCCGTCGGGCGCCGGCTCGAGAGGCACCTCCGCGCCCGCCGGATCCGGCATGTTCAGCAGCGGGACGCCATCACGCACGGCGTCGAACACCATCGTCACCTCGGTGCCGCCGCCATCCCGCGGGGAGAAGGATGCCTCGCGGGTGAGCGCCTCGATCACCGAAACGCCGATCCCATGCGCTGCCTCCCGACCCGCTGCCAGGCCGCCGAGCCCCACGCCCTCGTCACGGACGGTGACGCGCAGCGCGTCGCGCTCGGCGTACACGCGGATCTCCATCGGCCCGGGCCCGGATTCGTAGGCGTGCAGCACCACGTTGTTGCACGCCTCAGAAACCGATGTCTTGAGGTCGTCGAGGAGCTCAGCGTCCATTTCGAGCAGCTCGGCCAAGCCGCTGAGCATCCCTCTCACGATCGTGAGCGTCTGAGGTCTGCCGCGGAGCAGCAGCACAACCATGGGTCCGTCTGCAGCGTTCACCGGCCCTCAACGATCTGACCGACCGTACCGCCCGCCGAACTCGCGGGGCGAGCGGCCTTCATTCTCAGCTTTCCGTCAGCTCGCCAAGGCGCGCGACGGCGCGACGCAGGATACGGGAAATCTGCATCTGCGAGACGCCGACGTGGTCAGCGATCTGGGTCTGCGTGAGATCTTCGATGAAGCGCAGGCGCAGCACCTCGCGCTCGCGTTCGGTCAGTTGCCGGGCGGCCTCGCCCACGGTGACCCGCTCGTCGGCCAGCAACAGCTCCGGATCCTCGGAGCCGAAGCTGTCGACGACGCTGCCGCCGTCTCCCTCACCGTCGTCGTGGGGAGCGTCCAACGAGGTGGCGTGGTGGGCGCGAGCGGTCTCCAGCGCATCGAGCACGTCCGCGATGTCGATCTCCAGGTACTGGGCGAGCTCCGGCACGGTGGGCGCGTGACCGGCACGGCTGGACAGCCGCTGTTGGGCCTCCTCGACCTTGACCGCGAGCTCCTGGGCGCCACGGGGGACGTGGACCGCCCAGCCGAGGTCGCGGAAATAGCGCTTGAGCTCCCCGAGGATCGTCGGCACTGCGAAGGACGAGAACGCTGTCCCCCGTTCGAGGTCGTAGCGGTCCACGGCCTTGACCAGACCGAGGCAGGCGACCTGCAGCAGGTCGTCGAACGGCTCCCGAGCGCCGTTGTAGCGCCGCGCGAGCTTGCGGGCGAGCGGCAGGAACCGCCGAACGAGCTCGTCGCGCGCCGCATGCTCGCCGTGCTGCTGCCAGCGGACGAAGAGCTCCTCGTTGGTGCCGCGTCCTGGAGCATCGACACCAGCTGTATGTGGCGAGGTGGAGAGCGTAGAAGGAGTCATTGAACAGCGTTGTACCCCTGGCGATGAAGCTCAATCAACAGCCTGTGCAACCTCACGCAATAGCCTCGATCACGTGCCCGGAGCGCACCTGCTGCCCGATCTCACGCCGTTTCGGCGCAGCCGAGATCTGCGCCTGGTCGTCTCCGGAGAGCTGATCTCGAACCTCGGCACGCAGGCGGCGTTGGTCGCGCTGCCCTTTCAGCTGTACCTCGTCACCCGCTCTCCGCTGCTCGTCGGCCTGCTCGGAGCCGTCGAGCTGGGGCCGCTGATCGGGCTGTCGCTGTTCGGCGGGGCGCTCGCCGATCGCATGGATCGCCGCAGGCTGCTGCTGCTCGTGCAGATCGGGGTGGCGGCGTGCGTCGGCGGATTGGCGGCCGTATCGTTCTCGGGCCGCCCGGCGCTTTGGACGCTTTACGTGCTGGGCGGCCTGCTGGCCGGGTTCAACGCACTGCAGAACACCGCCTACTCGGCGATGATCCCGAACCTCGTGGCCGACCGGGCGCTGCTCGGACCCGCGCTGGCCACCAGCTACGGGCTGTCGTCGCTGACGATGGTGCTGGGGCCGGGCCTCGGCGGGATCCTGATCGCGGTCACCGGGCCAAAGGGCGCCTACCTGGTCGATGTGGCGGCCTGCGGGGTGATGGCCGGATTCGTGCTGCAGATCGGCGTGCAGCCGCCCCACGCCCAGGCGAGCAACGGGGAGTCGATCCCGCACTCGATCGCCGAGGGGCTGCGCTACGTGCGCGGCAACCGCGCACTGCTCGGCTCGTTTGCGATCGACCTGGTCGCGATGACGTTCGGGATGCCGCGGGCCCTGTTCGCGGTGCTGGCGGTGAGCGTGTACCACGCGGGCGCGGGCGGCACGGGCCTTCTGTACTCGGCGGTGGCGATCGGTGCGACGATCACCGCGGTGCTGAGCGGCTGGATCAAGCACACCCGGCGCCTGGGGGTGATCTGCATCTGGGCGGTCGCCGTCTGGGGCGCGGCGATCACGGCCGCCGGCCTCATGGGCACGATCTGGCTGGCGGCACTGCTGCTGGCGATTGCGGGTGGCGCGGACTCGGTGAGCGCGGTGTGCCGATCGACGATCAACCAGACGGTCACGCCCGACGCGATGCGCGGACGCATGTCGGCGGTGTTCGGCATGGTGGTGACCTCGGGCCCCCGCCTGGGCGACATCGAGTCGGGCAGCGTGGCGGGGGTCAGCAGCCCCCGGTTCTCGGTCGTCTCCGGTGGGCTGGCGTGCCTGGCCGGGGTAGCGGTGATCGCGCTCACCTGTCCGTCGCTGGTGCGCTACGACACCGCGGACTGGGTGGAGCGGACGCCCGACCTCGAGGCGGTGGCCGCCGGATGATCCACGCCGCGTCCTCTGCCACACGCGACAGCTACTTCGGCGAGCGCTCCATGATCCGCCGTGTGATGGGCGAGCGGGCGGTTGCGTTCTCCGGGGCGCGGTCGCTGCTCATGCAGGCTGCCCACCCGGTCGCGGTCGCCGGGCTGCTCGCCCACTCCGGTTCGCTGGAGGACCCCTACGACCGGTTGGCGCGCACCGCCCAGGTGCTCGACGCGATCACGTTCGGGTCCCGACTGGAGGCCGACCGGGTGACCGCGCGCGTGCGCGCGATGCACCGGCGCGTCCGGGGTGAGCTGCCCGAAGCGGTCGGGATCTTCCCCGCGGGGACGCCATACCGCGCCGACGATCCCGAGCTCTTGATGTGGATCCTCTACACGCTCGTCGACTCGGCCTCGCTGTTCTACTCGATCTACGTCTCGAGGTTGAGCACGCTGCAGCGGCGGGCGCTCTGGCAGGACTACAAAGTCGTCGGAGAGCTGTTCGGACTGCGGCCGCAGGAGATGCCCGACACGCTCGACGACCTGGACGACTATGGGCGCGAGATGATCGAGGGTGACCGGCTGTGCGTAGGGGACTGGGCGCGGCGCCGTGCCCGGGAGATCGTCCTCGAGCCGCCGGTCCCGGCGCGGATGCGGCCGGTGCTGGAGACCGTCAACTTCGTGACGATCGCGCTGCTGCCCGACCGGATCCGGAGTCAGTACGGCTTCTCGGAGCTGATCCCCCCGCTGGCGCGCAAGGCGCTGGTCCGGGGCGGAGCGGTGTACGTGCGGCTGGGACTGGTCCCGTTGCTGCCCGATGGCGTACGCCACGTGCGCTCGGCGCGGCGCGCTGCGGCGTGAGGGTCGGCGACGGCTAGGTGTGCGGCTGCTGCGGCTGCGGCTGCGGCTGGCGGCTGCGGCGGCGGCTGCGTGCGGTCGCGGATGAGATCCGACGCGCGCTCGGCGATCATCACCGTCGGGGCGTGGGTGTTGCCGCCGGGAACGGTCGGCATGATCGAGGCGTCGACGACCCGGATGCCGCTGAGACCATGCACACGCAGCCGGCTGTCCACGACCGCCTCGGCCTCGGTGTCGCTCATCCGGCAGGTGCCACATGGGTGGTAGAGCAGCTCGGCGCGGGCGCGCAGGTCGGCGATCAGCTCCTCGTCGTCCACGGTCGCCGGGCCGGGCTTCAGCTCCCGGGTGACGAGTCCGGCGAGCGGCTCGTGCTGGGCGATCTGACGGGCCAGCCGCACCCCGGCCACGAGCGAGGCGACGTCCTCGGGGTCTGACAGCGAGTTGGTGAGGATCCGCGGCTTGTCCCGCGGATCGGTGGAGCGCAGCCACACCCGCCCGCGGGCTCGCGGGCGCAGCAGCGTCGGGCCGAACGCGATGGCATGCCCGTCGTAGGTCTCGGCGCCGTGTGCCTCGAAGAACGCGGGCGCGATGTGGAACTGGATGTCGGCGGCGGGCAGCCCCGGCCGCGTGCGCACGAACGCACACACCTCCGCCACCGTCGACGTGAGCGGGCCGCTGCCCCGCATCAACCACTCGGCCAGGAAGCGCGGCTTCTCGGCGGTGTAGAGCGTGTCGGTGTCGCTGACCGCGAACAGGGCGGAGACGACCGGGTGGTCCTGCAGGTTGCCGCCGACGCCGGGCAGCTCGTGACGGGGGTCGATCCCGACCGCGCGAAGCTCGTCGCGGGCGCCGACGCCGGACAGCTGAAGGATCTGCGGCGAGCCGATGGCGCCCGCGCAGAGCAGCACCTCCCGGCCCGCGGTGACCACTTCCTCGCCCCGGCGGCCGCGGCGGATCCGCACACCGGTGACGCGATCGCCGGCCAGCTGCAGACCGAGCACCTCGGTGTCGATGCGGACCTCGAGGTTGGGGCGGTGCATGACGGGCTTGAGGTACGCATCGGCGGCGCTGAACCGCCGCCCGCCCGACTGGAGCACCTGGAACAGCGACACGCCGTCCTGCTCAGGGCCGTTGTAGTCACGGGTGTACGGGATGCCGACGGCGACGGCCGCCTCGATGATCCGGCGGTCGATCGGGCGCGGCGAGCGTGGATCGGTGACCCGCAGCGGCCCCGACGCGCCGTGCCACTCCGAGGCGCCACGCGAGTTGGACTCGGCGCGGATGAACGCCGGCAACACGTCCTCCCAGCCCCACCCGGGCGCGCCCTGCGCCTCCCAGCCGGCGTAGTCCAGCGGCCGGCCGCGGACGTAGAGCATCGCGTTCATCGAACTCGACCCGCCGAGGCTACGTCCGCGCGGGATATACAGCGACCGCCCATCGAGATGCGGCTCGGGCTCGGTCCAGTAGTCCCAGTCGAGCTTGGAATGAAACTGCTTGCCGAACGCCGCGGGGATCTTGATGTTCGGCGAGCGGTCGCGGCCGCCGGCCTCGATCAGCAGCACCCGGGAGCCGGGGTCCTCGCTCAGCCGGTTGGCGAGCACGCACCCGGCCGAGCCCGCGCCGACGATCACGTACTCGTGGCCGGACACGCGCGGATTGTCGCAGCCGGTCGCCGGATCGGGACCTGGAGGCCTGGGCGATCTTGGGGCGCCGAGGACAGGGCGGTTCACGGTCGGCCGGGGACCTGGGCATCAAACGCAAGCAGGGCTGTCGTTTGATGCCCAGCTGCGTGCGGTGCCGCGGTCGCACGGGGGTTGATGCACCGACGCCCGGCTCAAGCGGCGGCGTCCGCGGCCGATCCACGATTCATGAGCGCGGTCACCCATCCGACAACCGGCGACGCCCGCCTAGGATCGACCGCCGACGTGTCGCGCCAGCCGGAGTCCATCAGCCCCTTCTACCGGGTCTCTGTCAAGGCGCTCGTGTTCGACGCGGGCAGCCGCCTGCTCGTCGTGCAGGAGTCAGCCGGCCACTGGGAGCTCCCCGGAGGCGGCTGGGAGCACGGCGAAACCCTCGAGCAGTGCCTGGCCCGTGAGCTCCACGAGGAGCTCGAAGCCCGCCTGCTCTCGGTCGACCTCTCCACTCAGCGCGCCTGGGTCGGGCGCGGCGCGAGCGGCCGCTACCACCGGATGAAGCTGACCGTTCACGCGACGCTTGCCTCCACCGTGATCCGCGCCCGCCAGGAGATCCGTGCCGCCCGCTGGGTGACCCCCGAGGAGTTCCGGGGCCTGCGCATCGCCCTCGCCGACGGTCCGCTGCGCGAGTATGTCCTCGCGGGGTGGCCGCTGCGCGCCGCGCGGGCCTCCTAGTTTCGCCTCAGTCGAGCCGCACCGACCGTCGTTTGGTCACACCCGCGGCAGCAGGGCCGTGTCACATCCGCGGCAGCAGGGCCTGGTCACGTTCGCGGCAGCAGGGCCCGGTCATTTCCTTCAGTCCGGCAGCAGCGGCACCCCCTCGTCGGCGGGGCGGCCGACGTGCACGCCCCGGCGCACCGCGCCCGAGCCGAAGCGATCGTGCAGCGCGTCCAGCGCCGCATCCAGGCCGCGCGCCTTGTCCAGCGGCAGCGCGAGCTGAACCGCGCCGGCATCGCACAGGTTGGTGAGCGTCACGCCGATCAGCGTCAACCCGCGCCGCGCGATCAGCTCCCCGGCCGCGCGCAGCAGCCGCCGCGCGGCCGCCAGGAGCACGGCCGTCCGCGACGTGGCCTCGGCCAGGGTGCGTGACCGGGTCGCCCGCTCGTAGTCGGCGAAGCGCAGCCGAAGCACGACAGTCCGGCACGCCCGGCCGGCTCGGCGCATCCGCCGGGCGGCGCGATCGATGAGAGCAGTCAGCGAGACCTGCACCTCGATCGGGTCCCGCCCGCGCCGGCCCAGCGCGCGCTGAGCGCCGATCGATCTCCGCCGCTCACGGGGGCGGACCGCGCGCGGATCTCGCCCGACGGCCAGCGCGTAGACGTGACGTCCGGTCCCACGGCCGAGCAGATCGACCGCACCGGGCTCGCCGAGCGCGGCCACCTGGGCGACGGTCGTGATCCCGGCGGCGTGCAGCTTGCCCGCGCTCACGCGCCCGACCCCCCACAGCGCCGTCACCGGCAGCGGGTGCAGGAACGAGAGCTCGCTGCCGGCGGGGATCATCAACAGCCCGTCGGGCTTGGCGACTCCGCTGGCGACTTTCGCCAGGAACTTCGTCGAGGCGATCCCGATCGTCAGGGCGAGGCCGGCGATCTCCCAGACCTCCTCGCGCAGACGAGCGGCGACCTGCAAGGGGGTGCCGCCGATGTGCCGCAACCCCCTCGCGTCGATGAATGCCTCATCGATCGAGAGCGCCTCCACGAGCGGCGAGTGGCGGCGGAAGATCTCGAACACGACCTTGCTGGCCGCCGAGTACGCGGAGAAGCGGGGAGGCACGACGATGGCCTGCGGGCAGAGCTGCCGCGCGCGGCTGCCGCCCATCGCGGTACGCACGCCACACGCGCGTGCCTCGTAGCTGGAGGCGAGCACGACACCGCCACCGACGATCACGGGCCGGCCGCGCAGAGCGGGGTCGTCCCGCTGCTCGACGGACGCGTAGAACGCATCGAGGTCGGCGTGGAGGATGGTCGGTTCCGTCCGGGTCATGGTCGAACGTATGTTCGCATGATCAACGGACAGCATTTCCTCAATGAGGCTCGCGCGTCGGCGAGTCGCCCCGACGGCCGTCGAGCGGCGCCCCGGTCGCCCTGGAGCGTGGGATACGTCGGGGTCGGCGGCCGCCTGGTGGCGTTGCTCGAATGCCCGCGGCCCGACGCGCTGCAGCGCAGCGAGGTCGATCTCATCGCCCGGGTCAGACGTCCGAGAGGGAGCGGGACCCCTCGACCGCCTCGCGGGCGCGCCGTGGGTCGTCACACGCCTGCAACGCTGCGGGCCGCGGGGGCGAGCGCCCGATGATCGACGAACCTGGGCCGTTGGCAGCCGAACTGATATGGGTAGGCGCTGCACGTGTTCGGCGAGACCCCATCCAGGCTTGTCAACTGGTCGGGCAGCCATCGCTATCGAGCGGGCGAGCTGCACCGGCCGCAGACGCTCGAAGAGGTGCGGTCAGTCGTCACGGACGCGCACGGGACCCTGCAGGTCCTCAACACCCGTCACACGTTCACCGCGATCGGCGACGCGGACGGACTGATCTCGCTCGACCGCCTCGCCGGCGCGCATGGGATCGAGATCGACGCCTCGGCCCGGACGGCGACTGTCGGTCCCGCGGTCACCTACGCCGAGCTGGCGCGCGGGCTCACCGCCCGGGGGTTCGCGCTGGAGAACCTCGCCTCGCTGCCGCACATCTCGGTCGCCGGGGCGATCGCCACGGGAACCCACGGCTCTGGGATCCGGCTGGGGAACCTGGCGACCGCGGTACGCGGGCTGGAGCTGATCGCCGGCAGCGGGGACCGGTTGACGCTCGGATCGTCAGACCCGCGATTGCCGGGGGCGGCCGTCCACCTGGGGGCGCTGGGGGTGGTGACCTCGGTGACGTTGGCGATCGAGCCGTACTACGAGCTGCGTCAGGACGTGTACCTCGGACTCGGCTGGGAGGCGCTCACCGCCCACTTCGAGGAGGTGATGTCGGCCGGGCGCAGCGTGAGCGTGTTCCACGACTTCGGCGAGCGCACGCGAGAGGTCTGGGTCAAAGGCGACCTCGATCGCGAGGTGGGGGACGACCTGTTCGGCGCGGTCCCGGCACGCGAGCCCCGCAACCCGGTCCCCGGTGGGTCGCCCGAGAACTGCACCGCGCAGCTCGGCTCGCCCGGGCCGTGGTCGGAGCGGCTACCGCACTTTCGCTCCGGGTTCACCCCGAGCGCGGGCGAGGAGATCCAGTCGGAGTGGTTCGTGGCGCGCGAGGATGCGCTGGCCGCGATCCAGGCACTGCGACCGCTCGCGCCCCGGATACGCGAGCTGCTGCAGATAGCCGAGCTGCGGGTGATCGCCGCCGACGAGCTGTGGATGAGCCCGCACCACCGGCGCGATTCGGCCGCACTGCACTTCACCTGGCGCCTGGAGCCCGAGCCCGTCGCGCGCGTGTGTGCGGAGATCGAAGCGGCGCTTGCGCCACTGGCGCCGCGGGCGCATTGGGGCAAGCTCTTCTCCCCCGGCCCGCTCCGCTGGCGACCCGAGCGGCTCACCGACTTCCTCGCGCTGCGCGCCGAGCTGGACCCCGCGGGCCGCTTCGCCAATCCGTGGCTGTGGGAGCGCGTTCTGGACGCGGCGAGCTGACCGTCGCTCGCCCGCCGCCCGCTCGAGCGCATACGATTGCCTACAATCGATTTCCGGCGAATGGGGAGGTCAGTGTGATGCGGATGAGGACGGTCCTGGGCCGATGAGCGCGCTCGCCGACAAGCAGCTGTGGTTCCTCACCGGAAGCCAGCACCTGTATGGGGAGCAGACGCTCGCGCAGGTCGACGCGCAATCGCGCGAGGTCTCGTCGGCGTTGGACGCCGCGGCCGCGATACCGGTCCCGATCGTCCACCGCCCGGTGCTCACCACCGCGACGGACATCAGGCGCGCGTGCATCGAGGCGAGCGCCGACGAGCGCTGTATCGGCGTGATCGCCTGGATGCACACGTTCTCCCCCGCGAAGATGTGGATCTCAGGGCTGGCGTCGCTCACCAAGCCGCTGCTGCACCTGCACACGCAGTTCAACCGATCGCTGCCGTGGGCGGAGATCGACATGGACTTCATGAACCTCAACCAGTCGGCGCACGGGGACCGCGAGTTCGGGTTCATCCAGACCCGGCTGCGGATGGCTCGCAAGGTCGTCGTGGGCCATTGGTCGCAGACCGATGTGCAGGAGCGGATCGGCGGCTGGAGCCGCGCGGCGGCGGGGGTCGACGAGGCCCGCCGGCTGCGCGTGGTGCGCTTCGGCGACAACATGCGCGACGTTGCGGTCACCGAGGGGGACAAGGTCGAGGCCGAGCTGCGCTTCGGGATGTCGGTCAACACCTACGGCGTGACCGAGCTCGGCGAGACGGTCGCGACGATCTCCGACTCCGCGGTCGATGCGCTGTGCAGCGAGTACGAGTCCGCGTACGAGGTGGCGGGGCCGCTGCGCGCCGGCGGCGACCGCCATTCCTCATTGCGCGACGCGGCCCGCATCGAGCTCGGAATCCGCACGTTCCTCGACGAGCGCGGGGCGACGGCGTACACCGACACGTTCGAGGACCTCGGGCCACTCAGGCAGCTGCCCGGGATCGCCTCTCAGCGGCTGATGGCCGCCGGCTACGGGTTCGGCGCCGAGGGCGATTGGAAGACCGCGGCGCTGCTGCGGATCCTCAAGGTGATGGCCGAGGGGCTGGCGGGCGGGACCTCGTTCATGGAGGACTACACCTACGATCTCGGCCCCGGCGAGCCGATGCTGCTCGGCTCCCACATGCTCGAGATCTGCCCGTCGATCGCCGACGGTCCGATTCGCTGCGAGATCCACCCCCTCGGGATCGGCAGTCGCGAGGATCCGGTGCGCCTCGTCTTCACTGCCGCGCCCGGGCCGGCGGTGGTGATCGGCATGCTGCACCTCGGTGAGCGCTATCGCCTGGTCGCCAATACGATCGAGGTCGTCACGCCCGCACACGACCTGCCCAAGCTGCCCGTCGCGCGCGCCCTGTGGCGGCCGGAGCCGAACCTGGCCACCGCCGCCGAGGCGTGGCTGCTCAGCGGAGGGCCTCACCATACGGTCTACACGGCAGCGCTCGGGATCGATCTGCTCACCGACTTCGCCGAGATGCTCAACACCGAGCTGATCACGATCGACGCCGAGACCCGCATCCCGCAGCTCACCAAGGAGCTGCGCTGGAACATGGCCTACCACCACCTCGCGCGCGGGTTGTAGCGGTGACCGAGCGGCCGCGGCACGTCACCATGAAGGACGTCGCGGAGGTCGCGCGGGTCTCCCAGAGCACGGTCTCGCGAGTCCTCTCCGGTGCTCCGCCCGCGGTGCCGATCTCCGAGAGCACCCGGGCGCGGGTCCTCGACACGGCCGCGCGCCTGCAGTACCGGCCCAATCCGCTCGCGCGAGGGCTGCGGGGCGCACCGACGATGCTGATCGGCGCGATCGTCCGTGACGTCACCGATCCGTTCTTCGCGGTCGCGATCGACGCACTCTCCCGCCACGCCCGGCGACGCGACTACAGCGTCGTGCTCGGTCACGCGCGCGAGCAGGCCAAGGAGGCGCTCGCCCTGGCCGCGGTACTCGAGGCGCGCCAGTGCGACGCGATCGTGCTGCTCGGCGACGTCCGTGAAGAGCCCGGGCTGCTCGAGGACCTCGGCAGGGTCGACGGTCCCGTCGTCGAGCTCTGGCGCGGCTCGGGGGACGGGCGCTTCCCCGCGATCTCGGTCGACAACGCCGAAGGGATGCGCAAGGCGCTGCGCCACCTGTCCGGGCTCGGGCATGAGCGGATAGCGTTTGTCGGGGATCCCGAGAAGGCCGATGTCAACGAGCGCCTGGAGGCGTACCGCGAGTGGGGCGAGGACATCGTCACCGTCCGCAACACCCCGCAGGCCGGGGCCGACGCGCTCGACGTGCTGCTCGACCGCCCCGACCCGCCGACGGCCGTCGCCGCCGCCACGGACTTGCTCGCGTTCGGGGTGCTGCATCGCGCCGCCGCACGTGGCCTGCGCGTCCCCGATGACCTGTCGGTGACCGGCTTTGACGACATCCCGTTCGCGGCGACCGCTGTTCCGGCGCTCACCACCGTGCGGATGCCGATCGACGAGATGGCCGAGGCCGCCGTGGAGCGCGCGATCGGCGTGACCACGGAGACGTCGGTGTTCGATGCCGAGCTCGTGGTGCGGGCTTCCACGACGACACTCGGCGACGCGCCGCTTCAGGAGGCAGGCGAATGAGCGACAAGTATGTGATCGGGATCGACTACGGGACGCTGTCCGGACGGGCGCTGGTCGTGCGCGCCTCCGACGGCGAGGAGATCGCCTCGGCGGTGCATGAGTACCGCCACGCCGTGATCGAGGACACGCTTCCGGCGAGCGGACGTCCGTTGGGGACCGACTGGGCGCTGCAGGATCCCGAGGACTACCTCGAGGTGCTGCGCCGGGCGGTCCCGGCGGCGGTCAGGGAAGCCGGCATCGACGCCGACGACGTCGTCGGCGTCGGCACCGACTTCACCGCCTGCACCGTGCTCCCCACGCTGCGGGACGGCACGCCGTTGTGCCGCCTGGAGGAGTTCACCGACCGTCCCCACGCCTATGTGAAGCTGTGGAAGCACCACGCCGCCCAGCCCCAGGCAGACCGCATCACGGGGCTCGCTCACGAGCGCGGCGAGCCCTGGATCACGCGGTACGGGGGCCTGATCTCCTCAGAGTGGACGTTCGCGAAGGGGCTGCAGATGCTGGAGGAGGATCCGGAGATCTACGCACGGGCGGAGCGCTTCATCGAGGCAGCCGACTGGATCATCTGGCAGCTGTGCGGCGCGGAGACCCGCAACGCGTGCACCGCCGGCTACAAGGAGCTGCTGCAGGACGGCAGGTATCCCTCGACCGAGTACCTCGCGGCGCTCAACCCCGAGTTCTCCTCGTTCGCCGAGTCCAAGCTCGCGCACCCCATCTCCCAGCTCGGCGAGCGCGCCGGAGGGCTCACCGCCGAGGCCGCCGAGTGGACCGGGCTGCGCGAGGGGATCGCGGTCGCGGTCGGCAATGTCGACGCCCACGTGACCCCACCGGCGGCGCAGGCGATCACGCCCGGCATGCTCGTGGCGGTGATGGGCACCTCGACCTGCCACGTGATGAACGGGCACCGCCTGGCCGAGGCGCCCGGGATGTGCGGGGTGGTCAAGGACGGCATCACCAGCGGCTATTGGGGCTACGAGGCCGGGCAGAGCGCGGTCGGCGACATCTTCGGCTGGTTCGTCGAGCAGGGGGTGCCGCGCGGCTATCACGACCGCGCTGCCGAGCAGGGGATCTCCGTGCATCAGCTCCTCTCCGAGGAGTCGGCCGAGGAGCCGGTCGGCGCCCACGGGCTGGTGGCGCTTGACTGGATGGGCGGCAATCGCTCCACGTTGGTCGACCACACGCTGAGCGGTGTGATCGTGGGGCTCACACTGGCCACGCGACCGCCGGAGATCTACCGGGCGCTGCTGGAGTCGACCGCCTACGGCACCCGCGAGATCATCGAGAACTTCGAACGCTCGGGCGTCCCGGTGACCGACCTTGTGGTGTCGGGCGGCCTGCTCAAGAACCCGGTGCTCATGCAGATCTACGCGGACGTCTGCCGGCGGCCGCTGAGCGTGCTGGACTCCGATCAGGGCCCGGCGCTCGGCTCGGCGATCCACGCCGCGGTCGCCGCCGGCGTGCACCCCGACGTGGCGGCGGCCTCCAGGGCGATGGGTCGCCTGCGGCGGGAGGCCTACACACCGGACCCGACCCGCGCGGAGGTGTACGACGAGCTCTTCGCCGAGTACAAGAAGCTGTATGACTACTTCGGCAGGGGTACCAACGAGGTGATGCACCGGCTGCACGCGATCCGAAGCCGCATGCGCGAAGGGGTGACGGCATGAGCCCGATTGCCGCCTCGCAGCGCGATGCGGTCGCACGAATGCGCGATGACGTCTGCCGCCTGCACGCCGAGCTCGTCCGTTACGAGCTCGTCGTGTGGACCGCCGGCAACGTCTCGGGGCGGATCCCCGGAGAGGACCTGATGGTGATCAAGCCGAGCGGGCTCTCCTACGACGATCTCACGCCCGACTCGATGGTGGTCTGCTCACTCGACGGCTCGGTGCTCGAGGGCGACTTCTCGCCATCGAGCGACACCGCATCTCACGCTTACGTGTACCGCTCGATGGAGGAGGTGCACGGGGTCGTCCACACCCACTCCACCTACGCGTCTGCCTGGGCGGCGCGCGGGGAATCGATCCCGTGCGTGCTCACCGCGATGGGGGATGAGTTCGGGGGACCGATCCCGGTCGGGCCGTTCGCGCTGATCGGCGGCGAGGCGATCGGCGAGGGCGTCGTCGAGACGCTGCACGGCTCACGGTCCCAGGCGGTTCTGATGCAGAATCACGGAGTGTTCAGCGTCGGTCGCAGCCCGCGTGACGCGGTCAAGGCCGCGGTGATGTGCGAGGACGTCGCCCGCACCGTCCACATCTCACGCCAGCTCGGCGAGCCGCTACCGATCCCCGGCGACGCGATCGACAAGCTCTACGACCGTTACCAGAACGTCTACGGCCAGCGCTAGGCGCGCGGTCCGCGGCCGGTGCGCTAAGCGCCCGGCTCACCGTCCCAGTACTGCTCGATCAGGTCACTGAGCCGGAAGCGAAATCCCTCGCGATCGGAGAGGCGGATGACGGCCGTCCCTTCCTCTGTATGGAAGGTGGCGCTCGGCCGGCCGACCGGGGTCGAGATGACCAGGACTCGCGCCGGCTCCGGACCCGCGTTGGAGAGCTGGTGGGCGCCACCCGGACCGTCCGGGAAGCCGACGATGTCGAATGGCGCGAGCTCCTCCTGCCCATCGGGATGGCGGAGGGTCGGCGTGCCGGAGAGCACGAGCGCCCACTCCTCTCGCCGCGACTCGTGGTGATAGGGCGCGGTCGACTCGTCGCGGCGCAGCTCCCACACGGTCGCCGCCCACGTCCGCGCCCCCAGCAGCGGCCCGAGCCGCCGGCCGCGGACGCGCGCATCCGCGGAGGACCCGTCGCCCGGATCTCCGGGGAGCGAGGCGACGTCGATCGTCAGGATGTCGGCGCTGGGGCACGGCTCGCCCGGAGCCGGTTCGTACACCGGGTCGGACACGTTCGCGGTCCACGCGGCGATCGCGTCGGCGCGCCGGAACATCGCGCCGGCGACGGCGACCTTGTCGGAGTCGGGGTAGACGCTCGCGTCCGCGTGCCCCCAGCCCTCGGCCCCGGCCGAGAAGATCACGACCCGGCCCGGGCCGGCGACGGTGTGCGATCCACTGGGGCCGGCGGCGAACGCGACAAGCGTTCCGGGCGCGAGCGGCCGCTGCCCGCTCTGGTCACGCAGCACCGGCGCACCGGAGACCACGTACATCCACTCCTCCACGCCGTGGTGGCAGTGGTATGGCCAATTGGTGTCGCCCCCGTCCATCTCGTAGACGGCGGCGCCGATCAGGTGCGCGCCGAGGTGTCCGCCGAGTTGCTCGCCCCGGCAGCGGAACCGCCCGCGCTCCTGACTCACGGTCAGCTCGCAGGTGGCGATGTTGACCCTCGCCATCAGCGCGGCATGATCAACGGCTCGGTGTCGTCGTCGCCGTCGTCGCGCCGGCGAACGATGGTCGGGTCCTCCGCGTCACCGCCGGGCCGGGCCTCGGTCGGGTCCTCCGCGCCACCGCCGGGCCGCGCCTCGGTCGGGTCCTCCGCGCCACCGCCGGGCCGCGCCTCGGTCGGGTCCTCCGCGTCACCGCCGGGCTGCGCCTCGGTCGGGCTCTCGCCGCGTCTGCACCTCGGTGGGGCTCTCCTCGCGCTGCACCTCGGTGGGGCTCTCGTCGCGCTGCACCTGAGTGGCGTCCTCCCCCCGCTGCACGATGGTCGGATCCTCGGACAGCCGCATGTCGGTCACCACCACCTGGGCTCCGTCGCCGCGCTCGCGGTCACGCGCGGCGGCGCGAGACTGGCGGCGGTCCGTGGATGGGGCGGCCGGGGAGACCGGGTCGGCGCTCCCGCGCAGCGGCGAGAAGCCGGCCGCCGCGGTGGCGACGTCACGCGGATAGGTCGGCTTCGACCGCCACAGGAACCACGCTCCCGCGAACAGCGCGGTGAGCATGACCAGGAAGCTCACCTCCAGCCCGGTGCCGGTGCCCGAGGCGATCGGCCCGGTGTGGGTGCCGACGGGCGCCTGGTGAGGCCGGAACCCGGCGACCAGATCGGCCATCGCCCCGAAGGCCAGCGGCGCAATGGCCTGCGCGACCGAGCGCAGGAAGGTGCGGGTCGACTCGGCCCGGCCCCACAGTCCTGACGGCATGATGTCCAGCCGTGCGGCGTCGAGCGGCGGGTTGGCCGCGGAGATCAGCGCCGTGCCGAAGAAGCAGAAGAAGACCGAGGTCGTCAGCGACGAGGTCAGCAGGCCGGGGATCAGCATCACCCCCGCGCCCGCGTTGCAGACCGCCGGCACCCAGACCCGCGCTGCGAGGCTGCCGCGACGGGTGAGCAGGTCGACGATCGGACCGACGGCGAGCGTTCCGACCACGGCGCCGACGACCAGGACGCCGAGCACGAGCGTGGCCTCGCTCTGGCTGGTGTGGAAATGGCTGACCACGAACAACGTGGCGTAGGTCTCCAGGCCCGAGAAGAAGAAGTAGCCCAGCGACGAGCTGATGATCAGCAGGACGTTGGTCGGGATGCTGAGGATGTAGCGAACCGCGTCCCGTAGCGACATTCGATCCGGGTCGCGCTGCAGGACCAGCCGCGGGTCGGGCCGGTACCCCTGATCCTCGGCGAGCTGGAAGGCGAGGTCGCGCTCGCGGTCGGCGCCCGGCTCCCGTACCTCGGTCGGCGTTCGCGGCTCGTGTTCTCGCAGGTCCACGACGCCCCGTTCCAGCCGGTCATGGCCGCCGCGGCGGGGCTCCGGGACGGTGCGCCACAGCGCGCGCGCCAGGAAGAAGCCGGGTATCCCCAGCACCCAGAATGCTGCGCGCCATCCGAATGCTCCGGCGACGTTGCCGCAGACGACGAAGCCGACGGCGGTCCCGAGGATCTCGCCGGTGAGGATGTACCCGTAGACGCGACCGCGCTCGTTGGAGGGGAAGTAGTCGCCGGTGAGCGAGGCGATCGCCGGGCCCGCGGACGCCGAGACGATGCCGAGGGCGACCCGGGTGAGCAGCAGGGTCCCGTAGGAGTTGGCGACAGCGCCGAGGATCGTCGCCACCGACCAGAGCACGATCGAGATCGACAGCACGGGAATCCGCTTGATCCGGTCGACGATCAGGCCGGTCGGGATCACCGCGACCGCCGCCACGATCAGCGTCACCGAGTTGAGCAAGCCGATCTTGTAGTTGTCGAGATGCAGCGAGGATTGAAGCTGCGGCGCCACCGATCCGACGGTCGCGATCTGGGCGCTTGACAGCGCGAGCACGCCGGCGAACAGCGTCACCACACGGGTCCGCGCGGGCCCTCCGACAACGTGCTCGACGCGGCCCTGGATCCGTCGCCCGGCCCAGCGCAGGGCACGCATGATCGCGGCGGCCACCGACCTCGACGTCTTCAGCGCACTCATCGCACCGCACACTTTCGCAGGCGCCGAAGCCGTGTCGGCCGACCCTCAGAACGGCGGGCTATCCGCGTAGCGCCAAGATGCTCACCGAATGCGCCGGCGCATGCAGCGTGACCGGCGCGTCGAACCGGCGAAAGTCCACGTGGCCGCGATCGCTGGACTGGTTCTCGATGCGAATCGGGTAGGCAGGGCCGGAGGTGGCGACGTACAAGGTCCCCTGGCGGCTCGCGTCATGGACCGCGATCACCCCGTGTCCGTCGACGGTACCGGTGATCCCCTTCGTCAGCGCTCCGTGACCGGCCAGCAGACCGCCGATCAGCTTGTGCACGTCCGTGAGCGCGGCGAACGAGGCGAAATCGCCGCGGTTGGCGGGCGCTCGCAGCCAGCGGCCGCGCAACTGGACGGCGACCGCAGCGCCACCGAACTGGTCCCAGAAGGCCGGTGTCGCCTTCACATAGGCGACGTTTCCGATCGTCACCAGCTGGAAGCCGAGGCCGTGTTCGGACAGTGAGCCGGTCGCCCCGCGGCCGTTGACCAGATGAAGGTCGAAGCGGATCTCGTCGCGCGGAGAGGCCTCGTTGACCGAGCCGTAGACCTCGACGGAGTGGACCGTCTCGATCGCCTTGGCGGCCGCCGCGACGATCGCCTCGGGATCCTTGGCGGCGACCCCGTGCAGCCCACCCCCACCGCACGCGCTGAGCGCGACCGAAACGACCGCCGCCAGGACGATCACCATGTACCTGCGCGCCCGCATCGGCCCGGGAGCGTAACCTACGGCGCCGCTCACACCTCGCGCAGGGGGACGGCGTGGACCCGTGCCCCGGCGCAACTCTCGACCGCCAGGGGATGTTGATTCAGTCATGATCCGGCTCCATCTGCACGGCCGCGCCCGAGCGTGGCTTCTCTCATCAGTCGCGGCCGCCGCCGCGGCGCTCGCCCTCCACGCAACTCCCGCCACCGCGTCGACCAGCCAGGTCTCGCTCATCCAGGACGGCGTCGCGCTCAACCAGAACCCGTACGGCGAGCTGGCGGAAATGAAGGCGCTGGGCGCCAACACGGTTCGCGTCCTGATGTTCTGGTGGCAGATCGCCCCGAACTCGAGCTCGCGCACCGCCCCCAGGGGCTTCAAGGCGTCCAGCCCGGCCGCCTACCCGGCCCGGAACTGGACGCAGTGGGACGCGGTCATCCAGGCGGCCAAGGCCGAGGGGGTCCGGGTCGATCTGGACATCACCGGCGCGCCACCGGACTGGGCCGACGGCAAGGGCGTCCCGAGGAAGTTCACCAGTTCCCGCTTCGGCTGGATCCCGAACGCCGGCGACTATGGCCAGTTCGTGCGCGCGGTCGCGACCCGCTACTCGGGGCACTACACGCCGGCCGGTGCCTCCGCGCCGCTGCCGAAGGTGTCGCTGTACTCGCTGTGGAACGAGCCCAACTTCGGCCAGAACCTCGGCCCGCAATATGTCGGCGCAACCAAGAAGTCGGCGGGTTTGCCGGTAGCGCCGATGTACTACCGCAACCTGCTGCGCTCCGGCTGGACGGCGCTCAGGCAGGACGCCAAGGGCGCGACCATCCTGATCGGCGAGCTCGCCGGCACCGGCAAGGGGGTGTTGCACAAGACCCCCACCCTGCCGTTCGGCTTGCCCGGCCAGGTGTCGATCAGCTTCCCGGCTTCGTTCATCCAGCAGCTGTACTGCGTCAAGAGCCTCACGCCGGCGGTCGCGAAGTCCGTCGGCTGCCCGTCAGGCCGGGCGCGCGGCTCGTTCGTCAGGGACAATCCGGCGCTGTTCGACGCCGGCGCGTTCTCGATGCACCCCTACGCGTCGCACTGGACGCCGACCGCCAAAGCCAGCACGATCCCGAAGGCCGACATCGTCCTTCCGGTGATCGGGCGGCTGAGCACCGTGCTCGGCCAGGCCACGTCGGGCTGGCACCACCATCGCAACTACGCCATCTGGTCCACCGAGTTCGGCTTCGTCACCAGCCCGCCGCAGCCCAACCAGGTCGGCAAGCGGTTCCCCTCGCCGCAGCAGGCCGCGATCTACCTCAACGAGTCCGAGTACCTGAGCTACCGCAACCCGCGAATCGCCAGCTACGCGCAGTACCTGCTGCGTGACCCGGAGAACCTCCTGTCCAAGGGTGTGGGACTGTTCTCAAGCGGGCTGCTGTTCGCCAACGGCGCGCCCAAGCCCGGGTTGAGCGCCTACCGGATGCCGGTGTGGATGCCCGAGCAGACCGTCACGCGAGGCCAGAACGCGCTCGTCTGGGGAGGCGCCCGCCCGACGCCGGGCGGGTTCGCGGCCACGCACGTCACGCAGCAGGTCCAGATCCAGCAGCTGAACGGCGGGGTCTGGCAGACGCTGGCGACCGTCAATGCCAACAGCGCAACCGGGTACTTCCAGACCCATATCCGGTTCAACAACAGCGGCGGCCTTCGGCTGGCCTACACGTACCCGGCGACGGAGCTCGCGCTCCCGGCCGGCGTGGCGGGCACGACGATCTACAGCCGCACGGTTCCCGTCACCGTTCGCTGACACAGAGGGTTGGCCGCGTGACCGTCGTCGAGCCGGCACGCGGCCTCTCCCCCCGTCAGCTGCAGGCGATCGCCGGGCTCGGGCAGCGGGTGGTCGCGCATGACGGCGGGCGGCTGAAGCTGGAGTGGGGTCGGCTGCGGCGGCGCTCGGGCGCGCAGGCCGAGGACGTGCTCGCCTGGGAGGGCGGGGAGCTCGTCGGGTTCATCGGGCTCTACGGGCATGGTCCGCCGCAGATCGAGCTCGCGGGCATGGTCGATCCCGCGCACCGGCGGCGCGGAATCGGCGGCGAGCTGCTCGTCGCCGCGCTCACGCTGTCAGCAGCGGCCGGTGCGCATGAGCCGCTGCTGATCGTCCCCCGCGATTCGGCCGGAGGCCGTGCGCTCGCCGACGGCCACCGCGCCACTCTCGATCACTCCGAGCACGCGCTGGTGCTGCGCGGCGAACCGGCGGATGGCCCGACCGATACCCGCCTGGTGATGCGGATCGCGCAACGGCGTGACGTGCCCGCGATCATGGCGCTGATGAGCTCCGGCTTCGGCTTCGCGCCGCCGGACACGGCCGAGCGGCTCGCGGGGGAGGGTGTGCGGACGTTCGTGTTCGAACGCGAGGGGCGGGTGGTCGGCGCGCTCCGGGCGATCGTGGAGGACGGCATCGGCGGCGTCTACGGGTTCGCGGTGGATCCCCGGTGGCGTGGTCGGGGGATCGGGCGCGACTTCCTGCGCCGCACCTGCCGTGAACTGCGTGAACGAGGCGCTCAGACGGTCGGCCTGGAGGTCGCGGTCGACAACGACCGCGCGTTGCATCTCTACACGTCGCTCGGTTTTGAACGGGTGATGACCGAGGATTACTGGGCGATCGCGACCTGAGCTTCCGGCCGGTGCCGTCCGGTCAGCTCGGCTCGCGTGATCGAGGTCACACTCGGGGTCACAGGACCGCCGCTACGGTCTGCCCCTCGCTCTGACCGCGGTCCTGCCAGGCGCCCTGCGCCATGCGGCAGACCACCCCACGAACGATGCGGGCTCTGCGCCCGCGCTGCCGCTCCCCTTCGACGCCCGGTGCTTCGGCGGACGAGCGCAAGGAGGCTCCTCACCAGATGAAACGCGTTCTCTACCCGGCGTCGATCGCCGTCCTGACCACCGCCGCCGCCGTGCCCGGCGTGGCCGCCGCCAAGCCGACGACCGCGGCTCACCAACGTGCCTACGAGCACATTTACCACAAGGTCGCCCGTCAGCTCGGGGCTCGTGTGCCCGGCCGCAACATCGTCCGCCTCGGGATGCCCAACGGCCACCGGCCGACCGATGCCCAGACGGTCTCCTCGCTCAGCGTGCTGCAGCGGATGATCGCTCCGGCCGCATCCGTCGCGAGCCCGACCGGTGACGTGGCCGGCGCCGCGGGCGTGCCGGCATGCGCCTCGGAGTCGGGCACCAACTACTCGACCGGCGCCGACAATACGAACCCGTCCAGCGGGGCGACCGGCCGCTATCAGATCCTGCCGTCCACGGCCCAGGCCTACGGTTGCGATCTGTCGACCGCCGCGGGCCAGGACGCCTGTGCGCAGGTGATCTACGAGCACCAGGGAGCAAGCGCCTGGGTCGGGTGCGGGGGCTGAACCCAGGCCCGGCCCGGGCCGGTGCGGCCTCAGAGATCGAGGTCGCGCCAGCTGAACTGCGGGTCGTAGCCGAGGACCTCCCGGGCGTGGGAGATGTCAAGCAGCGTGTCATTCCCGCTCACGTTGTCGGCGAGCTTCACGCCCGGGAACACCTCGGACATCAACTCCCGGCTCGGACGGCGCATCACCGTGTCGGCAGCCGCGATCACGAACGAGTCATAGCCCGGGATGTCAGCGGCGAGCGCGCGGCGCACGCTCTCGGCGACATGCGACTCATCGACGTAGGCCCACAGGTTCCACTTGCGCGCATGTGGGTCGTCCTGCCAGGTTGGGAACTTCTGATAGTCCTCGCGGACCATCACGTTGGAGAAACGCAGGCCGATGATCGGCATGGAGCTGCGGCGGCTGAACTGCCGGGCCATCTCCTCCCCGACGTCCTTTGACAGCGCATAGCTGCTCTCCGGGCGCATGTGCTTCTCGTCGACCGGCGCGTAATCGGGCGGGGTGTCGAACGGCAGCCCGAGCGTCGTCTCGCTCGAGGCCCACACCACCCGCTGCAGACCGAGCCGCCATGCCGCGCTGAACACGTTGTACGTGCTCACCGTGTTGACCTGGAAGATGCGCTCCGGAGGAGCCATCTGCGGGGCGGGAATGGCCGCCAGATGGACGACCGCCTCGATCCCGGGCATCGCTTCGGCGCCCGCCAGCGCCTCGAGCGTCTCGCCGTAGTCGGTGAGGTCGGCGCGCAGGAACGGAATCGGCGCGCCGTCTGGGTAGTGGTAGGACTCCGGGGAAGGGCCGAGGTCGATGTTGAGCACCTCGTGCCCGTGTGCCTTGAGGTCGGAGGCGACGACTCGGCCCGCCTTGCCGCTGCCTCCGGTGAGTGCGATCTTCGTCATGTTGGCGCTCTATCCGTCGCGGGGCTCTGTCAATCGTGCAAGCTTCCGCCGTTGCTCAGCGCGGCGGACGCCGCGGCGTAACCTGCGTCGAAGCCGCCGCGCACGACCGCGTCATCGCGTTCCAGGCGACCTGGGACCGGCGAGCCGGGTGCCGGCCGGATCTGCAAGATGCAGGGTCGCAGCGACGCGTCGGCCATGTGGCGGTCAAGCAACGCCTCGTCCTCCAGTTCCGCGGGCGCGCGGGCGTGGAACGCGCGCGCCACCTGGGGATCGATGCTCGAGAGCAGACGGCTGGTGAGCCGCGCTCCGGACCCGTGCGGCAGCGCCGTCGTCTCGCCCGCCCGGCGGGACCGCAGGACGAGCACATGGGTGGCGCCGTCGGCGAGTGCGGCACGGATCGGGATCGCGGCCGAGAGCCCGGCGTCGAGCAGCCGCTTACCGCCGAGCGCAACCGGAGGCCCGGCGAGCAAGGGCAACATCGAGCTCGCGCGCAGGGCGGTACGGAGCGTCGCAACGTCGACGATGTCCGGATGCAGGTCGACGAACGAGCCGGTGGCCACGTCGGTGGCGAGCGGGTGAAACTCGGTGGGAACGTCCAGTAGCGCTTCGAACAGGCCAGGCGAGAGCTGCTCGTAGCGGCGCAGGATGAGCGTGTCCACGTCGACGACGGGGCGGCGGACGAGCAGGCGTCGCCGGCGGATGAGAAACGCCAGCCACTCGCGGTCGGTCCAGGTGCGGATCCCGGCCTCGGCGCGGCCGCTGATCAGCCACAGCGCGTTGAGCGCTCCCGCCGAGGAGCCGTACGCCGCGTCGAACGCCCCGGCCAGACCATGCTCCTCCAGTGCGAGGACCATGCCGCCCGAGACGGCGCCGCGCATTCCGCCGCCCTCGATCACCAGCACGATCCGGGCGCCCGGCGGACGGTGTGTGATGGCGGCGAGCACGGGGTGCATCGTCGGTCGAAGATTGTCACCGGTCACGCGCGGGTGCGGCGCGAAGGGCCCCCGGCTCTCCGGGCGCCGCCCCCGCGGCGCCCGGAGAGTCCGCCGAAACCCCATCCTGGGCCTCCGGCGGAAGTGCCCCCACACATCTGGACAATTGGAAGCTTGCCAGCGGGCCGGCGCCGCCACAGCGTCCAATGACCCGGCTCAATGAGTCAAAGGACCCAAAAAACGGGGCACTTCAGCGGTAGGCCTCCGCACGCGAGCGGAGCGCGTCGAGGTCGTGCACCCGCACCTGATGGCGGCCGGTGCTCACGTAGCCGAGCGAGCGCAGCGCGGCGAGCGCCTTGACGGTCGCCTCACGCGAGGCCGCGCACCAGCTGGCGAGCTGCTCCTGGGAAAGCGGAAGCTCGACCACAACCGTGCCGTCGTCCTCCTCGGAGCCGAAGCGACCGACGAGCTCCACCAGGCGCGCGCTGACCCGCCCCAAGGTGTCGAGGCTGGCGAACTCGACGCGCCGGCGGTCGGCCTCGCGCAGGCGCCCGGCGAGCATCCGCAGCAGACCGACCGCGAGCTCGGGATCGGATACGGCGTCGGACAGCACGCGGGACGGCGTCACCACGGTGAGCACGTCGCCGAGCGCCGTGGCGCTCGCCGACCGGGGCGAGCCGTCGACCGCCGAGGCGTCCCCGAGCAGATCGCCGGGTCCGGCCAGCGACAGCACGGTCTCCCGGCCGCTGCCCGACAGGATCGAGATGAGGACCCACCCCTCCTCGATCAGAAACATGCGCTCGGCGCGGTCGCCCTCGACGAACAGGGCCTGGCCCCGCCGGAACCGACGCGGTTGGGCATCGCGACGAACAGCCTCGAGCAGGGCGGCATCCATGCCGCGAAGCCTTGCAGGTCCGGAGTCCTCCCAGCGGATCGCCGGCGGATCCCTCACACGAACGGCGAGGCGACCACCGGGACGGCGAGCGCCACGGCAATCACGAACACCATGAATACGATCTTCGCGATCTGAAGGCTGGCCGGCAGCGAGCGGGAGGGCGCGCCGGGTCGCTCGTGGCCGAGTTCGTCGCGGTGGACGTCGATCGTCGAGAACATGCGTGCCCCTTCGGTATTCGGCCCGGGCCTGAGTGACCCGAACCACGGCAGGGACTGTTCCACCTGCGGGCCGCGGCGACCGCGTACTGCGACGCAGCCGAATGAGTCAAATGACCCGGTCAGGCCAGCGGGGTGACTGTCTCGGCCGCGGCGCGCGCCGCGCCGGCGGCGATGAACTGCACAGCGGCCTCGATCTCAGGGGCGAGGAAGCGGTCGGGACCGGGGCCGGCGACCCCGGCAGCGCGCAGCGCCGTGAGCACCGCGCCGGTGGCGGGCGCGGGTTGCACGGGGCCGCGCAGCTCGATCCCGCGCGCAGCGGTGATCAACTCGACCGCAAGCACGCGGCGCAGCCCATCGACCGCCCGGCGCAACTTACGAGCGGCCGACCAGCCCATCGAGACGTGGTCCTCCTGCATCGCCGAGCTCGGGATCGAGTCGACGCTTGCCGGGACCGCGAGCCGCTTCATCTCCGAGACGATGGCGGCCTGCGTGTACTGAGCGATCATCAAACCCGAATCGACGCCGGGGTTGTCGGCGAGGAACGGGGGCAGCCCGGCGCTGCGAGCCGGATCGAGGAACCGGTCGGTGCGTCGCTCGGCCATCGAGGCGACGTCGGCGAGCACGATCGCGAGGAAGTCGAGCACGTAGCCGACGGGCGCGCCGTGGAAGTTGCCGTTGGACTCCACGCGGCCGTCGAGCGTGACCACCGGGTTGTCGATCGCCGAGGCGAGCTCACGGCGGGCGACCGTCGCAGCGTGGTCGACCGTGTCTCGCGCGGCGCCGGCGACCTGCGGGGCGCAGCGCAGCGAGTAGGCGTCCTGCACGCGCGTGTCCTCCGGCCCGCGGTGGCTGGCGACGATCGCCGAACCGGCGAGCAGCGCGCGGATGTTGGCCGCCGAGCGGGCCTGGCCGGCCTGCGGGCGCAGCTCCTGCAGGTCGGCGGCGAACACCGCGTCGGTGCCGAGCAATCCCTCGACGGACATCGCGGCGGTGAGGTCGGCGACGGCCAACAGCTCGGCGATGTCGGCGATCGCCAGGACGAGCATCGCGAGCATGCCGTCGGTGCCGTTGATGAGCGCGAGGCCCTCCTTCTCGGCGAGTGCCACCGGGGCCAGGCCATTGGCGCGCAGTGCGGCGGCCGACTGGTGGAGATCGCCCGACGCGTCGCGGACGATGCCTTCGCCGGTGACGGCCAGCGCGCAATGGGCAAGCGGCGCGAGGTCGCCCGAGCAGCCGAGCGAGCCGTGCTCGTGGACGACCGGAGTGAGACCGGCGTTGAGCATCTCCGCGTACGCGCGCGCGACCTCGGGCCGCACGCCGGTGCGACCGGTGGCGAGCGTGGAGAGCCTGAGGAGCATCATCGCGCGCACGACCTCGCGCTCGACCTCCGGGCCGTTGCCCGCCGCGTGACTGGCGATCAGCGACCGCTGAAGTTGCGCGCGCAGCTCGGCCGGGATGTGCCGGGTGGCCAGCGCGCCGAACCCGGTCGAGATCCCGTAGTGGGGCACGACGTCGGCGCTGAGCTTGTCGATGACCGCCCGTGAGCGCTCGATCGCGGCGGTTGCCTCGGCGCTCAGCGCCACCGGGGCGTCATCGCGAGCGACCGCGATCACCTGATCCGGGGCGAGCGGGCCGACATCGACGGTGACGGAAGCGAGAGCGGTCATGGGCGCCATTGTGGCTGAACGAGCCGCAATGAGGCCGCCGCGTCAGCGGATGGCGTTGCCGCTCTCAGGGTCGAAGAAGTGCAGGCCGTCGCCGGAGAGCTGGAGGCGCACGCGGTCTCCGACCGCGACGGGGGTCCGGGCGGGGACCCGGGCGATCCCGCTGCCGGCCAGGTCGGCGAGCTCCTTTTCGTCGATGCCCTCGTGGGTGTGGACGCGGTGGGCGTCGAGCGTGTAGTGGACGAGCAGCTCGGACCCGAGCGCCTCGACGAGCTCGACGTCGACGAGCATGCCGCCGGCCGCCGAGCCGTTCTGCTCAGCGGAGACGGTGAGGTCCTCCGGGCGTATCCCGACGATCACCTTGCGCTGACCGAACGGGGCCAGCCCGGGGCGGTGGCTGCCGAGGCCGTCCGGCAGCGGCACCGACTGGGAGCCGAGGTGCAGCGCGCCGAGGTCGCCCTCGAGCGTCGCCTCGTAGAGGTTCATCGCCGGCGAGCCCATGAAGCCGGCGACGAACAGGTTGTCCGGCCGGTCGTACAGGACCTGGGGGTGGTCGCACTGCTGCAACAGACCGGCGTTCAACACCGCGACCCGATCGCCCATGGTCATCGCCTCGGTCTGATCGTGGGTGACGTACATCGTGGCCACACCGAGGCGGCGGTGGATCTGGCTCACCTCGGCGCGCATCTGCACGCGCAGCTTCGCGTCGAGGTTGGAGAGCGGCTCGTCCATCAGGAAGGCCGATGGCTCACGGACGATCGCGCGGCCCATCGCGACCCGCTGGCGCTGGCCTCCGGAGAGCTGCGCCGGCTTGCGGTCCAATGACTCGGTGAGGCCGAGGATCTCCGCTGCCTCCCGGATCTTCTTCTCGCTGTCGGCCTTCGGGGTTCGCTTCAGCGACAGGGCGAAGCCGATGTTCTCCCGCACGGTCATGTGCGGGTAGAGCGCGTAGTTCTGGAAGACCATCGCGATGTCACGCTCACGGGGTGGCCGCGTGGTCACCGACTCCTCGCCGATCCGCAGCGCGCCGGAGGTGATCTCCTCCAGGCCCGCCACCATCCGCAGCGCGGTCGTCTTGCCGCATCCGGAGGGGCCGACGAGCACCATGAACTCTCCGTCGGCGACGGTCAGGCTCAGGTCGTGGACGGCGTGGAAGCCGTTGGGGTAGACCTTGTTGATCGCGTCAAGTTCGATCGATGCCACGCTGCCTCCTGGGTTCAGACGCGCTCGACGGCAACGCCCGCCTGCGCGAAGGGCGCCAACTGGTCGTCGGTCGCGCTGTCGTCGGTGATGATCAGATGCACGGCGGAGACGTCGCAGATCCGCGCGAAGCCGGCGTGGCCGAGCTTGCTGGCGTCGGCGACGACGATCGTGCGTGCGGCGCGCTGGACGAGCGCTGCGTTGGTGCTCGCCTCCGCGTGGTCGTAGGTCGTGCACCCGGCCCAGACGTCGACACCGTCGACGCCGATGATCGCCAGGTCGAGATTGAACGCCTCGAACGCGGACTGAGCGAGCGGCCCGGACAGCTCGAAGGATGCGGTGCGGGCCTCACCGCCGCTCATGATCAGGCGGATATTGCTGCGGGGCGCGAGCTGCATGCCGACGCTCAGACTGTTGGTGACGACGGTGAGCCGGCGGCGGTCGGCGATCGCACGGGCGACCGCGACCGTGGTCGTCCCGCCGGTGAGGCCGACGAGCGCCTCGTCGGCGACGAGCCTGGCGGCCGCCTCGCCGATCCGCCGCTTCTCCGACGGATGCTGGGAGGCGCGCTCGCCGATCGGCTGCTCGACGAACCCGCCGACGCGGCCGACCCTCCCCCACGACCGCGCCACCGCGCCCTGACGCTCCAAGACGACCGTGTCACGCCGGATCGTCGCGGCGGAGACATTCAGCTCGCCCGCCAGCCAATCGACGGTGACCGGCCGCTCGGAGGTCTCCACCAGCTCGAGGATCGTCCGCAGACGGTCGTCGCGGTGGGCTGCGTCACGTTCTTTCACGCCGTCACTCCCATGGCTACTTCACGCTGCCGGCGACGATGCCGTCGACGATCCAGCGGTTGAGGAAGAAGACGATCACGGCCGGCACGGCGATGGCGACGATCGCCGCCGCGTTGATGATCGTGTAGGGCACGACGTGGCGCCCCTCCAGCGACGAGAGGGTGACGGTGAGCGGTTGAGTGGCGCTCGTGCTTCCCAGGACGAGCGGGAAGATGAACTGGCCCCAGCCGAACAGGAAGGTGATGATGGCGGTGGCCGCCATCCCGGGACGGACGATCGGCAGCACGATCCGGCGGAACACCTGCAACGTGGTGGCCCCGTCGATCGTCGCCGCTTCCTCGATGCTCGGTGGCAGGGCCTGGAACATGCTGTACATGATCCACATCGCCAGCGGCAGGAACCCCGAGGTGTAGACGAGGATGATCCCGAGGTACGTATTCACCAGTCCGAGCTGGGTCATGATCTTGTAGAGCGGGATCAGGGTCGCGTAGACGGGCAGCGTCAGCGTCGCCAGCACCGCGTAGAAGAGAACCCCGCGCAGGCGGAAGCGCAGCCGCGCGAAGGCGTAGGCCCCGACGACGGCGATCACCAGCGTGAGCAGCGTCGCCCCGAGGCTCTCGATCGAGGTGTTGACGACCGCGCGGCCGATGCTCCCCGCGCCCGAGGCGCTGGAGGGGCCGGCGCCGAACACCGCCTGGTAGTTGCTGAAATCGAAAGTGCGTCGGGAACCAGTGCACGGGACTGCTCTGAGCCTCGGCATTCGTCTGCAGGCTCGTGTTGAGGGCCCAGTAGACCGGGAACAGCGACCACAGGACGAGCACGCCGATGCCGACCGCGCGCACCCAGCCGAAGCGGCGAGAGCGAGACGCCATCAGAACTCCACCTTGCGATAGATCAGCTTCACCGTCACCAGTGACAGCACGATCGTGGTGACCGTGGCCAGCAGCGAGAGCGCGTAGCCCTGACCGAAGTTCAGGTTCTGGAACGCGATCTCGTAGGTCTGGCTCATCAGCGAGGACGCGGTGGAGGCGCCCGCGTTGAGCACGTACACCTGATCGAAGATGTTCAGCGACATGATCAGCCCCTCGACCGCGGCGATCGCGAGTCCGGGGCGGACGAGCGGCAGCGTGATCCGCCACAGCGACTGCAGCGACGTCGCGCCGTCGACGCTCGCCGCCTCATACAGCTCGCCTGGGATCGACTGCAGCGAGGCGAGCACCAGGATCGCGGCCAGCGGCGTGATCTGCCAGACCTGAACGACCGAGATGAAGAAGATGCTCTGGATCTGGTGGGTGCCGATCCACAGCTGGTAGTGGTGGATGATGCTCGCCGACTTCAGGCCCGAGTTGAGCACGCCGAACGTCGGGTCATAGATCCAGGACCAGATCACCCCTTCGACGACGCCGGGCAACGCCCAGGGCAGGACCATGAGCGCGAGCACGATGCCGCGCCCGCGGAATCGGCGCTGCAGCAGAACGGCGAAGAAGGTTCCGAGCGCCACCGAGAGCAGAACCCCGAAGATGATGTAGATCCCCGTGTTCTCCAGGCTCTGGCGGACCTGCGTGTTGTTGAAGACCGACTGGAAATTGCCGAAGCCGGTGAACCGGTTGGGCGGGTCGAGCGCGTCGTCGTGCACGAACGCCCCGTAGGCGGTGAGCACCGTCGGGTAGAGCGCGAGCGCCCCGATGAAGACGAGCAGCGGCGCCACCATCGCGTAGGGCAGGGACGTCTCCCGCCGTCCCCGGCGGATCGCCTGGCCGCGCGGCACAGACGGGCGGCGGGAGCGTTGTCGCAATGCGGTCATGGCGAAAGCCAGCGGTCTCCTCAGACGACGACCGGAGGGCCGCCCACGCATGTGGGCGGCCCGGCGATCATTCAGCCATCGAGCCCATTCACAGTGTTCGCGATCGCGCTGACCGCCGCCGCCACCGACTCCGAGCCGGAGGCAGCGCTGTGGATGTTCGTGTACACCGCGTTTGAGAACTGCGCGTACCACGGCGGTGCGCCGGCCGGGAAGATCGGCTTGGCGTGATTGTCGAGCAGATTGGCGAGGGTCGAGGCTCCCGCCACCTTGTGCGAGGCGACCAGCTTGGCGAGGCCGCCGCGGTTGGCGGGCAGCGGGAAGCCGGTGATCACGTCATTGGGACCGTCCGCACCGGCGAACGCCGCCTGGTTGGCGGGCTCGCCCATCCACTTGATGAAGGCGACCGCCGCGGCGATGTGCTTGGCCTGGGCGGGGATGCCGATCCCGTCCGGGTTGCCGAGATTCGGTCCCGGGCCGGTCGCGCCCGGCGTGGCGATGTACTTGACCTGACCGACCACCTTCGACTGCGACGGGACGTTGTAGATCGTCCCGACGTCGCCGGAGTAGTCCGAGAAGACGCTCGCGGTGAGGTTGTGCGCCTGATCGGTCTCGAACGCCTGCGAGTCCTCCATGCCCAGGTTCGCCTTGGGAACCAGGCCGGACTTGTAGGCGCTCACCATCCAGGACAGCGCCTTGTAACCCGGCGAGGACGGCGAGGTGAACTCGGGCTTGTAGGAGGCGCTCAGCACCGAGCCGCCGAACGCGCCGGTGAGCTCGTACCAGTAGGTCGACAGACCCTCGGCGGCGGCGAACGGGATGTCGAGCGGGTTGGCCACCACGTGCTTGGCGGCCACCGCCTTGAGGTCCGATTCGTACTGCGAGAGCGTCGTCGGCGTCGAAGAGATCCCCGCCGCCTTGAAGTCCTTCGTGTTGACGCTGGTGACGAGCATCGAGCCGTCCATCGGCATCCCCATCAGCGTGTTGTCGCGGATGAACGAGGTCGCCTGCGGGTACTGGGCCTTGACGCTCGACACGTTGAAGTACGAGTTCAGGGGCTTGAACCACTTCGTCTTGTAGTACTCGCCCACCTTCGACCAGTCGACATCGGCGACGTCGGCGAAGTAGCTGTTGGCCTCGGCTGCCGAGGCGATCTTCGTCTGCAGATCGTCCCACTGGAGATAGTTCCAGTTGACCTTCACCCCGGTCTTGGCGGTGAACTTGGCGATCATCGCCTTGGGCTCTGGATAGGCGATCGCCACGTTGATCGTCTGCCCCTTGATCGAGCCGGATGCGGCGGGGGTGGTTCCACTGCTGCCGCCGCTCCCGCCACTGCCTCCGCTCCCACCGCTGCTGCCGCAGGCACTCAGCCCCACCAGCGCGATTGAGCCGGCCGCGCACAGCGCCGCCACTCGCTTCGTCGTTCGCATCTCTCTCCTCCTACGGATCTTCGAACAGATGGTCATTGGTGCTGCACCCCCGCCGTGCTCCCGGTCGCCCGGCCGTCGTCCTCCCTGGTCATGGCGTACGCCACCGCGACCGCACCGCGCAGCGAGGCATCGGCCCCGAAGCGAGCGTGCACGACCTCGGGCGGATACGGGACCGCGCGCCCGACGATCTCTCGCACGCGGTCCAGAAGTCCCGATTCCCCACGGACGTATCCGCCGCCGACGACGAGCGTGCTCGGGTCGGCTGCGATGCAGAGGTTGGCCGCGGCGACCGCGATGCCGGTCCACAGCTCGTCCAGGAACGCCCGCGCGTCTGGGTCGTCGGCGCGCTGGACGAGCTCGGCCACCGTCGGCGGCAGTGGCGTGGCCGCGAGGCGGCGGGCCACCCCACCACCCCCGAACCACTCCTCGAGCGGCACGGCACCCTCGGCCGCCATCCGCGGCTCCGGCTGACCGCGGTGGAGCGTGTAGCCGATCTCCCCGGCGGCGCCGTGAGCGCCGTCCACCAGCCGGCCGCCCGAGACGATCCCCGCGGCGATGCCGGTGCCGAGGTTGAGGTAGACCCCCTCCTGCACTCCGCGCAGCGCTCCCCACTCCATCTCCGCCCGCGCGGCGAGCTTGACGTCGTTGCCGATCACGACCGCGTGGTCGGGGAACGCCGCGGCGAGCTCGCCGGGGATCGCCAGGCTCTCCCAGCCCGGCACGTTGGGCGCAAGCTCGACGTGCGCCGGACGGGTGTATCCCATGGTCGACACGCCGACCGCGACGATCTCGCCGCCGTCGGCCAACTCTGCCTCGTAGCAGTGACGCGCGAGCGCCACCGCGCGCTGCAGCACGACCCGCGCCCCCTCGGAGCCGCGCGTCGGCTCAGCGGCCTGCCGGCGCACCTCGCCGTCCGCGGTGCCGATCCCCGCCGAGAGCTTCGTCCCGCCGATGTCGAGCGCCAGCACGCTTGGCTCCACGGCGGTCACCGGTCTAGCGGTCCTCGGTCAGGACGACCGACCGAGTGAGGTGCGGTGGCTCATCGGGGTTGATCCCGCGCAACTCGGTGAGGCCCTCGGCGAAGCGGTGCACGCGCACGAGCTCGGCAAGCGGATCGCCCCCGCCGCGAATCACCCGGGCGCCGGTGTCACGGATCTGGCCGTCGATCGAGGGCTCCTCGGCGTCCATGATCCAGACGAGGCTGCGCTCGTCGATCGCGGAGATCGGCCCGTGCCGGTATTCCATCGTCGGGTAGGCCTCGCTCCAGGTGCGCAGGATCTCCCGGAACTTGAGCGCCGCCTCGTTGGCGATCGCCGCTCCGACCCCGCGGCCCAGGAACACGAACTGCTCGATCGACCCGGCCCAGTCGGGGAGCGACTCGCCCAGGAAGTCCTCCGCACGCCGTGCCGACGCCTCGACGTCCCAGCCGTAGGCACCGAGCAGGAGCGACAGGACGGTGGTCGCGAAGCGGGTCTGGACCACCGAGCGCTCGTCCGCGAAGGGAAGGTCGAGCTCGTCGGTGACCAGACCGGCGAGCGGTGAGCCGGCGGTGGCGGTGATGCCGAGGACGGGCGTCGGGGACAGCGCACGGATCGCGTCGAGGATCTCGGTCGTGGTTCCCGAGCGCGAGAGGGCGATCACGCGGTCCCACGGCCGCAGCGACGGCAGCTCGGAGCCGGGGTAGGCATCGGTCTCGCCGGCGCCCTGGCGCTCGCGGTAGCAGGCCACGGCCTGGGCCACGTACAGCGATGTCCCGCAGCCGACGATCGCCAGCCGCGAACCGTCGGGCCCGAGCTTGGACCGCAGCTCGTCGGCGAGCCCCTGCGCCTCCCGCCACACAGACGGCTGGCTGGCGAGTTCTGTCGAGAAGTAGGTCACCGCGCGATCATAAGCGCAGATGTGCGCATATTTCAAGCGTATTTGCGCACGGTTTGGTGCAAATTCGCGCAGAGGTGCGCAAGCCCGCAGCGGGCGGGCTCACGCGCGCAACGGGCGGGCTTCAGCGGATGAGGGTCGGAATCAGGTGGTGCGCCGGCGCGCACGGCACGTAATCGCGCGCGTTGTTCAGATCGACGCTGAACAGGGCGCCGGTGATGCCGGCGGCGACATCGGTGGCGCAGAACTTCTTGGCCGTCTCGCCGTCCTGGACGTACTCGGCGTTGAGCACCGGCTTGTGGCGGTCCAGGTACGGAGTGCCGTCACCGTGCGCGCCGGCGCAGGGGTCCTCATAGCGGTTGCACTCCTCGATGATCATCCCGTCGAACGTGGGGGCGTCGATGCGTGCGTTGGCCGGATCGTTCTTCTGGAAGATCGCCAGGCCGTCATGGTGGGCGGTGAAGGCCAGCCATCGCTCAAAGCCGCGCGAATCCGCGCGCGTGAGGTGCCAGCCACCGCCCTTGACACCGGTGGCGCCGCGGTTGGTGTAGCCGTCGAGGTCGTCGGGCTCCAGCGCGTCCTGACCCTCCAGCGCGCACCAGTGGATCCGCTTGGACAGGCCCGCCGCGATGTTCACCGCGGCGCCGTGCAGCGTCGAGGCACGACCGGGCCTGTAGCTCTCGAACCCGCGCAGGTCGAACCACCACTCGTCGGGGTAGCCCCGCATCTGATAGCGCCTGGCGTAGTCGCCGTAGTCAGCGGGCGCAAAGTCGCGCTTGTCCGGGAAGCTCGTCTGCTGCGCGCCCGCCTCGACGTAGCAGATGGAGTACTTGCCGGCGCCGTGCAGTGCCGTGACGACCGGCGAGGGCCCGGTCGGGATCCCAGCGCGGGGCGTGTTGGAGTCGTAGAAGAGGTCGGTGTCCCAGATCTCCGCGGCCCCCGGACTCGGGTAGGCCCCGGTGATCGGCGGCAGCCCGGCCAGACCCGGCTTCGCGGTTCCGATCTGCCAGTACCACTGACGAAGACCGCTCGGCGGCCGCGTCCAGGAGGCGGCGCCCGCCGCAGCAGCGCCCAGCGTGAGCGCCGCCGCCGCCGCGCAGGTCAACGTTCGGAGGATCCGGATCATCACTGCTCCTTTGTCACGGCGTACACGGGCTCTGAGCGGCGCGTCTGGATCCGCTCGCCCGTCTCGGCGTCGAACAGGTGCACTGCCGCTGGATCGATCCCGAGCCGCACGACCCCGCCTTCCTCGGGCCGCTCATGGGGATCAAGCCGCGCGATCATCGCGGTGCTCTCCTCCTCATCGGCGAGCAGCAGCGGCTCGTCACCGGCTTGGGCGGCCGCCTCGGCGGGCCGCACCGCGAGCTCGGCGGCGACCCGGCCATGGACGATCACCTCGTCGCCCATCGGCTCGACCACCGCCACCTCCAGATCGAACCCAGGCCCTTCGGCGCCCGTGCGCCGCAGCGCCTCGGGCCGCAGACCGACAATCACGTCCCCATCGGGCGCGGCGCATTCCAGCTCGAGGTCGCCGGCACGGACATGGCCTCCCTGCACCCGGCCTCGCAGCAGGTTCATCGGCGGGCTGCCGATGAAGCCGGCGACGAACACGTTGTGCGGGGTGTCATAGACCTCCTGTGGGGCCCCGATCTGCTGCATGCGGCCCTCGGACATCACCGCGATGCGATGGCCGAGCGTCATCGCCTCGACCTGATCGTGAGTGACATAGATCGTGGTGATGCCGAGCCGTGAGTGCAGCCGCTTGAGCTCGGCGCGCATCTGCACCCGCAGCTTGGCGTCGAGGTTGGAGAGCGGCTCGTCGAGCAGGAACACCTCGGGCTCACGGACCAGCGCGCGCCCCATCGCGACGCGCTGGCGCTGCCCGCCCGACAGCTGGGCGGGGCGCCGCTTGAGCAGCTCGTCGAGACCCAGCATCCGCGCCACCTCACCGACGCGGCGGTCCACCTCCGCGCGGGCGACGCGGCGCTGGCGCAGCGGATAGCCGAGGTTGCGCGCAACCGACATGTGCGGGTACAGCGCATAGTTCTGGAACACCATCGCGATGTCTCGATCCTTGGCCGAGACCTCGTTGACGACCTGCTCGCCGATCCGGATCGCGCCCTGGGTCGGGCGCTCCAGCCCGGCGATCATCCGCAGCGCTGTCGTCTTGCCACAGCCGGAGGAGCCGACGAGAATCATGAACTCGCCGTCGTGGATCTCGAGCGAGAGGTCGTCGACCGCGATGGCTCCGTTCTCGAAGCGCTTGGTCACCGACTCGAAGCTGACACTGGGCATCTCGAGTTCTCCTATTTCATGCCGGTGAAGGCGATCGAGCGGATGAACCAGCGCTGCGCGATCAGGAACACCGCGAGCATCGGGATCTGGCTCATCACCGTGCCGGCCATGAGCAGGTTCCACTCCGTGTAGTGAGACCCCTGCAGCGTGGCCAGTCCGAGCTGCAACGGGTCGTTGTTCGCCGAGTTGATGATGATCAGCGGCCATAGGAAGTCGTTCCAGGACCACATGAACTGGATGATCCCGAGTGTCGCCAGCGCCGGCAGCGACAGCGGCAACACGATCTTGAACAGGATCCCGAGCCGCGAGGTGCCATCGATCCGCGCCGCCTCCTCAAGCTCGACCGGCAGCGTGCGGAAGAACTGCCGCAGCATGAAGATCCCGAACGCACTGCACAGGTTGGGCATGATCAGCCCCCCGACGCTGTTGACCATCCCGATGTCCTTGACGATCAGGAACGTCGGGATCAGCAGCACCTGGTAGGGCACCATCAACGTGGCCAGCAGCACCACGAAGAGCACATCGCGTCCGAAGAACTTCAGCCGCGCGAACGCGTAGGCGGCCAGGCTGCAGAACAGCAGGTTGCCGGCGACGGTCGCCGCCGAGTACGCGAGGCTGTTGAGGAAGAAGTCACCGAACGGCACCGCGTTCCATGCGGTGGCGTAGTTGGAGAAGTGCAGGCCCGAGGGGAACAGGACCGGTGGGAAGTTCGCGGCCTCGCCCTTCGTCTCCAGCGACAGGATCACCATCCAGACCAGCGGGATGAGCATCACCACCGCGATCGGGGCGAGCACCAGGTGCCATGGACTGAATGGCAGCCGGCGGCGAGGGGGCGGCGGATCCTCCACCGCGAGGAACCTGTCGTCTTTGAGTGACGCGATGGTGGCCATCAGGAGGTGTAGTAGACCCGGCGGCGCCCGACCCACATCTGGATCAGGGTGATGATCAGGATCGCGATGAACAGCACGTACGCGATCGCTGAGCCGTAGCCCGCGTTGAAGTACTGGAACGCCTGCTGATAGAGGTAATAGACGATCACGGTGGTCGACTCCAGCGGGCCGCCGCGAGTGGTCACGTAGATCTCGTCGAACAGCTGCAGCGCGTTGATCGTCGACCAGACGACGAGGAACAGCGTCGCGGGGCTGAGCAGCGGCAGCACGATCGTGCGAAAGCGGCTGAAGCGGCTCGCGCCGTCCATCTCGGCGGCCTCCATCAGCTCCTCGGGGATCCCCTGCAGCGCGGCGAGGTAGACGATCACGTCAAAGCCGAGCCATCCCCAGACGGTCATCGCGACGATGCAGTAGAGCGCCTCGCTCGGGCTCTGCAGGAATTGCTGCTGGGGCAGCCCGACCGCGTGCAGCACGTAGTTGACCAGGCCGAATGTCGGGTCGAGCAGCCACAGGAAGAGGATCCCGGTGGCGACCGTCGAGGTGACCAGCGGGGTGAACACCGCCAGCCGGTAGAAGCGGATCCCGCGGATCTTGCGGTTGAGCGCGACCGCGAGCCCGAGCGCACCGATCACCGACACCGGCACGAAGATCACGGTGTAGAGGACCGTGTGACCCACCGCGGACCGGAACACGTGGTCCTTGGAGAGCGCGTGGTAGTTGGCAAAGCCGACGTAGTGGTGGGAGCCGAGCAGGTTGTTGGCCTGCAACGACAGGATCAGCGACCAGCCGATCGGGATCAGGAAGAAGATCGCGATCAGGATCACGGCGGGCGCCACGAACATCCAGCCGGCCAGGTGCTCGGAGCCGATCAGCCGCTTGAGCAGCGACGGGCGGCCCGGCCTTTGCCGGGCCGCCGGGGGCCGGTGCTCGACGACGGCGGACATCCGTCAGCCCTGCGGTGCGCTCAGCAGGCCGTTGGTCGTCTGCGCGGCCTGGGCCAGCGCCTGCTTGGGCTGGTACTTGCCCAACAGCACCCCCTGCACGGCCTGACCGATCGCGGTCGAGATCTTCGGATAGGCGACCGACACCGGCCGGGTCTGCTTGGAGTTGGTGAGGTTGTGCACCCACTCCTGCACGCCGGGATAGCGCTTCAGGTAGGTCTTGAAGCCCGGCAGCGACTGAACGTCGTCACGGATCGGCAGGTCGCCGGTGCCCAGGCACCACTGCAGATCGATCTTGGGCGAGGTGAACCATTTCAGGAACTCGTAGGAGGCCGCGACTCGCTTGGAGCCGTTGTTGAACATCACCCAGTTGTCCGGGCCCGAGATCGTCTGGTGGTTCTGATCGGCGGGCAGGATGGTCACGCCATAGTCGACCTTGGACTGGCGGATCTGCTCGAGGTCCCACGGGCCGGTCCACAGCATCCCGATGTGGCCGGAGCCGAACAGCGGCAGATAGTTGTCCGAGCCGTTGTCGAGATAGATCGCGTGCGCCTTGGCGAGGCTCTGCAGATAGGTCAGCGCCTTGACGCCGGCCGCCGAGTCGAACGCCGCCTTCTGGTTGTCGGAGGTGAGGATGTGGCCGCCGGCCTGCCAGAGCATCGCCCAGAAGCGCCAGACCGTGTCCTCGCTCGCATCGTTGACGTACGCCCAGCCGAACTGCTTCTTGGCCGGGTTGGTCAGCTTCAGCGCGGCGCGCTTCATGTCGGCCCAGGTCCAGTTGGCGGTCGGATAGGACAGGCCCGCCTTCTTGAACAGCGTCTTGTTGTAGACGAGCGCGAGGTTGTCCACCAGGGCCGGAACGCCGACCACCTTGCCGTTGACGGTCGCCACCTGGCGCTCGAACGGATAGAAGTGATCCCAGCCGAACGACTTGTCCTGCCTGAGCCAGTTGGTGAGCGGCACGACCTTCGAGGTGCTCGCGATATTGGCGGCGTTGGAGCCGTACAGATAGGAGATGTCGGGCGGGTCGCCGCCCGCGATCGCCGAAAGGACCTTCTGCAGCGCGTAGTCGCTGTTGCCGTAGAACTGTGGCGTAACCGTGACATGCGGGTGGGTCCGGTTGAACTCCGCCGCCAGGCGCTTCAACGTCGACGCCTCAGCGGCGGTATCGCCCTGCCAGAGCGTGATGTGCACGTGGCCGCTCGTGATCGGCTTGGGCGCGGTCGCCGGCAACCCGGCCGACCCGCTCTTGCCCGAACTGCCGCCGCAGCCGGCGAGGACCAGCGCCGCCCCGAGCGCCACCAGAAAAGCTGCTCGTCTCATCTCTCTCCTCCTCCTCTGCCTGCTCAGGGCAGTACGACCGAACGCGTCAGGTGTTGTGGATTGTCGGGATCCAGGCCGCGTGCCTGCGCCAGTGCCACCGCTGTCAGCTGGATCGTCACCAGCTCCGCCATCGGGTCCGCCGTGGCGACGCGCACGGTCGCGCCGGTCGCCCTGATGGCCGCATGCAGCGATTCGTCCTGGACTCCGATCAGCCACACGAGCGTGCGCGCGCCGGCGACGCTGATCGGGCCGTGGCGGTACTCGCCGGCCGGGTAGGACTCCGCCCATGACAGCGACGCCTCGCGGAACTTCAGCGCGGCCTCGTTGGCCACGCCCACGCTCCAGTCATGGCCGAGGAACACGAACTGCTCGAACTCGGTCGCGTCGACAGGGAGCGGGGCCTGGCCGTCGGCCCCGGGCGAAAGCGCCGCTCGCGCCTGGGCGACGGCGAGCGTCAGGTCCTCACCGAGATGCGCGCGCAGCAGCGCGAGCACGCAGGTGGCAAAGCGCGTCTGGACGATCGACCGCTCATCGGCGAAGTCGAGCATCACGCTGTCGTCGGCCGCCTGAACCACCGGCGTGCCGGCGACCGCGGAGATGACGAGAGAGGGCATCGCCGACGGGAGGGCGTCGAGTGCGCGCACCACCTCGGTCGTGGTGCCCGAGCGCGAGATGGCGAGCACGTCGTCATAGCCGCGCCCGAGCGGCATCTCGGAGGCGACGAACGCGTCCGTTTCGCCGTGGCCTTGGGACTCACGCAGTGTGGCGATCGACTGGGCGATGAAATACGACGTGCCGCAGCCGATGACGGCCAACCGCCGGCCTGGGGCGGGCAGTCGTTCGGCGACGGCGGGTAACAGCGCGGCGGTCTGCTCCCACATGTCGGGCTGGCTGATGATCTCTGACTCTGTGACGCTCATTTCTGCGCACTGTATGCAGATTTCGCTCATATAACAACACAACACGTTCAATACCTGCCCAATTCGACGTAGACTCCCCGACCGTGCAGCAATCGCAGCGCCTGTCCGCGATCCTCGAGCGGTTGACCGCCGACGGATCGGTCGGTGTGGTCGAGCTGGCACGCGCGCTCGACGTCTCCGCCGCGACGGTCCGGCGCGACCTGCAGCTACTCGAGAGCCAGCGCCTGCTGGACCGCACGCACGGCGGCGCCGTCCCCCAGGGGGTGCTCTACGAGCTGCCGCTGCGCTACAAGTCGGCGCGCCAGGCGGGCGAGAAGAAGCGGATAGCGGCCGAGGCGGCGAGCCGGGTCGGCGAGGGCTGGGCGATCGGGCTGGGCGGCGGCACGACGACGACCGAGGTCGCTCGCGCGCTGGTCGACCGTCCGCAGCTGACGATCGTCACCAACGCCTTGAACATCGCCTCCGAGATCGCGGTGCGGCCGAACCTCAAGCTCGTCGTCACCGGCGGCGTTGCCCGCCTGGAGTCATACGAGCTCGTCGGCCCGATCGCCGAGGCCAGCCTCGAGGGGTTGAACCTCGACATGGTGTTCATGTCGGTCGACGGGATCTCGGCGCGGGCTCACCTCACCACCCATCACGAGGTGGAGGCCGGAACCAACCACGCGCTGATCACCCGCGCCGACCGGGTCACCGTCGTCGCCGACAGCTCGAAGATCGGCAAGATCACCTTCGCCCGGATCTGCGCACTGGATCAGGTCCACGAGCTGATCACCGACGTGGGCGCGGACCCGGTCGAGGTGGCGGCCCTGCAGGAGCAGGGCCTCACGGTCACGATGGTGTGAGGCGCGGCGCCGGGCTGGGCCGGGGCGGGGCGGGTCTGTCACCAGCCGCGCGCGTGGGCCGGACGGAACGGATCTGTCACCCGCCGCGCGCGGCGCGTGAGCGGAACGGGGCGTGATCGTGCCGGCGGAGCGGGGATCTTCACCCGCGCGCGACCCGGGCCGCGCGCGGTTGGGTGATCCGGCCCGCGGGGCGCGGCCGATCGCCCACACGACCTCGGGAGGCGCGGTGTGTGGGAGAAAGACGCCGTCGCGCCGCCGATCGCCCGGATCCCGCCGCCGCCGTCGCGGCGAAGGAGTCCTATCCGGGCTCCCTGCTCAGGCTGCAGCCACCCGAGGCCCACCCGCGCGGATCCCCGCGGGCATCAGGTCGCCGTGGGCCTCGATCAGCTCGTCGACCAGCGCCTCGGACTGCGCGGTCGTGAGTGTCGCCGCCGCGTTGGGGTCGAGCAGCACCGCTTGGTGGACGAGCTCACGTGACTCCTCGAGCGCCGCGCGGACGGTCAGCTCGACGACGTTGAGGAACGTGCGATTGAGCGCCGCGCACTGGGCGGGCAGCGCGCCGATGGCCAGCGGATGCACACCGTCGGAGTCGATTCGGCACGGCACCTCGACGCACGCGCCGTGGGGCAGGTTGTCGATCAGGCCGTCGTTGCGGACGTTGCCGTACTCGATCCGGGACTCGCCGGTCACCATCGCGTGGATGTACCTGGGGGCGAGCTCGCCCTCGGGCGTGAGCTCGAGTGACTCGCCCGCGTCGAGGCGCTCGCGGGTCAGCTTGTACTCGTCGATGTTCTCCAGCGAGCGGCGGATGTACTCGTCGATCGGGATCCGGAAGCGCTCGATCTGATCGTCGTGGCGCATGAACCACGGCAGGTACTCGGCCGAGTGCTCGCTGGACTCGGTCGGGAAGCGGCCGAAGCGACGGTACAGCTCGACCCGCACGCGCCGGCCGAGGCCCTCGGGGTCACGCTCGATCGCCTCGTCGAGCAGCGGATAGAGGTCCTCGCCATCACGCTCGAAGCGCAACACGAACGCCTGGTGGTTGACGCCGGCGGTCTCGTAGGTGATCTCGGGCTCGGGCACCCCGACGATCTCGGCCAGCAGCTCGTGGGTGTTCTGAACCGAGTGGCAGAGGCCGACCATGCGGTCGTGGGCGCCGGCGGCATCGAGCGCCCACATGAGCATCGCCATCGGATTGGTGTAGTTGAGCAGCCACGCCTCGGGGCAGACGTCGTGGATGTCCCGGGTGATCTCGAGCATCACCGGGATCGTCCGCAGCGCACGGAACACCCCACCGACGCCGAGCGTGTCGCCGATCGTCTGGCGCAGACCGTGGCGCTTGGGGATCTCGAAGTCACGCATCGTCGCGTCGAGGCCGCCGACCTGGATCTCGTTGACGACGAAGTCGGCGCCCTCGAGCGCCGGGCGGCGCTCCAGGTGGGACTCGAACGTGAAGTGCGAGCCGGCGACGCGATTGACGTCGTTGGCGATCCGCGTCGCGGTGTCCAGCCGACCGGGATCGATGTCGTGCAGGGCGATGGTGAGGTCGGCGAGCTCCGGGTATGCCGCGAGGTCGGCGAGCAGCACCCGCGTGAACTCGACACTTCCCGCTCCGACGAGCGTGATCTTGGTCATGCGCGTTATTGTTCTACTTCGGCATGATTCGCGCAAGATCGCGCGCCCTGATCTTCACAATGAACGACCCGCTCGCACCGCTCGTCAATCGCCACCGCGGAGGGGAATCCGTCGGCATCACCTCCGTGTGCTCCGCCAACCCGCTGGTGCTGGAAGCGACGATGCGTGAGGCGGCGCGGGACGGGGACGGCGGGGCGGCTGGGGCCGGCGGGGACGGCGGGACGGGTCGGCTCGTGCTCGTCGAGGCGACCTCCAACCAGGTCAACCAGGACGGCGGCTACACCGGGATGCGCCCGGTCGACTTCCGCCAGCTCGTTCATCGCGCGGCGTCGGCAGCGGGCGTCAGCGCCGACCGGGTGCTGCTCGGTGGCGACCACCTCGGGCCGAACCCGTGGCGCGACCGGCCGGCGGAGGAGGCGATGGCGCGCGCGGAGGAGATGGTCCGCGGCTACGCGGCGGCAGGCTTCACCAAGATCCACCTGGACTGCTCGATGGCGTGCGGGGGCGACGCCTCGCCCCCGGGTGACGCGCTCGTCTCGCAGCGCGCGGCCCGCCTGGCGCGGGTCGCCGAGGAGGCCTCCGAAGGGCGGGCGATCAGCTATGTGATCGGCACCGAGGTCCCGGTGCCCGGTGGCGCCGCGGAGGCGATCGAGGAGCTCGAGCCGACCTCGGCCGCGGCGGCGCGAGCGACGCTCCGGGCCCACCACGAGGCCTTTGCCCGCGCCGACCTGGATGAGGTCTGGCCACGCGTCCGCGGGCTGGTCGTGCAGCCCGGAGTCGAGTTCGACGAGTGGTCGGTCGTCGACTACGCGCCCGAACGAACCGCGCAGCTGCAGGGCGTCCTCGCCGACGAGCCCGGACTCGTGTTCGAAGCCCACTCCACCGACTACCAGACGCCCGAGCACCTGGCCGCGCTCGTTCGTGACCACTGGGCGATCCTCAAGGTCGGGCCGGGACTGACGTTTGGGCTGCGCGAGGCGCTCTTCGCGCTGGAGGCGATCGAGCAGGAGCTGCTGGCCGAAGCTGAGCGCTCGCGGCTGCGGGCGACTCTGGAGGAGCGAATGCTCGCCCACCCCGATTACTGGGACCGCTACTACGGCGGAGACGAGGCCACACGCCGTCTGGCCCGGGTCTACAGCCTCAGCGATCGCCTGCGCTACTACTGGCCCGACCCGGAGGTCGAGGGTGCCGTGCAGCGGCTGCTCGCCAACCTTGCCGCGGTGGAGATCCCGTTGCCGCTGCTGGCGACCTGGCTGCCGCTGGAGTACCCGCGCGTGCGCGAGGGAACGCTCGCGCCCGAGCCCCGGGCGCTCGCGCTCGACCACGTCGGGACGGTGCTGCGCGACTACCGCCGCGCCTGCGCGCCCGGCCTCTGACCGAGACGAAGCCCGGCCAAGCTACTGGGCGGTCATCCCGCCGTCGGCGAGCATCACCGAGCCGGTGATGAAGCCCGCCTCGTCTGAGGCGAGAAACAGCGCGAGCGCGGCGATCTCGGCCGGCGTTCCGGGCCGGCCGATCGGCTGAAAGGAGTCGATCGTGTCGTAGACGTGCTGCAGACCGCCGAGCATCTCGGCGTGGGCGTGGTTGATCGGGGTGTCGACCCAGCCGGGGCAGATCACGTTGCAGCGAATGCCCTGCTTGGCGTAGTCCAGCGCGATGCCGCGGGAGAGCATGACCACGCCGCCCTTGGAGGCGGCGTAGATCGTCAGAAACGGCTCGGCGACGACGCCGTTGACCGACGAGACGTTGATGATCGAGCCGCCGCCGTGGGCGAGCATGTCGGGGATCGCCGCCTGGCAGCCGTAGATCTGGCCCTTGAGGTTGATGTTGAGGGTGCGGTCGATCGTCGCGTCGTCGACCTCGTGGAAGACGCCGGGCAGGTTGACGCCGGCGTTGTTGACGAGCACGTCGATCTGGCCGTGCGCGGTGATGCAGCGCTGCACCGCCGCTGTGATCTGCGCGCGATCGCTCACGTCCGCGACGAACGGCTCGCAGGCGCCGGCCGCCTGGTCGGCTGTCTCGCGCAGGCCTGCCTCGTCGACGTCGACGCACACGACGCGCCCGCCCTCCTGGGCGAAGCGCGTCGCGATGCCGCGGCCGATCCCCGACGCCGCGCCGGTGACGACGCAGGCCTTGCCCTGAATGCGGCCGTCACTCATGAGAGGTCAGGCAACGCCTCGAGCGGCGGCGGCGTGTCCTCGTCCTCAATCGTGCGCAGCGGGCCCTTGAACCAGTGTCGGGCCGATAGGAACCACCAGCTGCCGACGAGCAGGATCACGATGCCGACCGCCGCGGGTGCGTAGTTGAACGTCTTCAGGCTGAACTGGCTGGACCACGGCACCGCGGCCTCGGTCGTGGGCAGGATGAACAGCACGCAGATGAAGACGACCCACAGGATGGCGGTGATGTCGAGCACCTTGTACCAGCGCCCCAGCGACCACGGACCAGGATCGAACCTGTCACCCGCACGCAGGCGCAGGTAGACGGGCAGGATGTAGGCGATGTACAAGCCGATCGTGGCCACCGAGGTGATCGCGACATACACGAACGCCGTCTGCGAGCTCCACGCCGGCAGCGCGAGCAGGAAGGCGAGGAACGCGATCAGGATCACGCCGAGATATGGCACGTGGGCGGCGTTGAGCTTCGACCACAGCCGCCAACCCGGGGTGGCGCGGTCACGACTGAACGCGTAGAGCATCCGCGAGGCGGCGGTGACCGCCGACATGCCGCAGAACAGCTGGCCCATGACCGCGATGAACAGCAGCACCTCGGCGCCGCCCTTGCCGAGCGCCTGCTCGAGCAGGGTGATGACCGCAAAGCCGCCTGCCGCCCCGACCGCGCTCAGGTTCTTGATGGCGAACGTGAGCGCCATGATCAGCAGGTAGCCGGCAACCGCCGAGACGATGATCGAGTTGACCACGCCCTTGGCCGCGGTGACCGACGCCGAGCGCGTCTCCTCGGACATGTGGGCGGAGGCATCGAAGCCGGTGTATGTGTACTGGGCCTGCAGGAAGCCGAGCAGGAAGATGAAGAAGAAGGGGGCGTGTCCGAAGCCGGCGTTGTTGACCGTCTTGGAGAACACCCAGCCGACCGACTGGTGGGAGTTCGGGACCACGATCAGAACGATCACGATCACCGCCACCCCGATCACATGCCAATAGGCGGAGATCCAGTTCAGCATCGCCACCAGCCGTACGCCGAAGATGTTCAGCAGCGCATGCAGGATCAGGATCGCCGCGTACATGTACATGACGTGGTGGCTGTCGTTTGAATAGTTGAACCACAGGTTCGCCAGTGCGGTGGTGAACGTGGCGGCCCCGTAGTCGATGCCGGCCAGGATCGCCACCTGCCCGATCAGGTTGAACCACCCGGTGAACCAGCCCCACGCCGGACCGCCGAGCCGTGAGGCCCACCAGTACAGACCTCCCGCGGTGGGAAACGCCGAGGCGAGCTCGGCCATCGAGAGCCCGACGATGATCACGAACACCGACACGATCGGCCACCCGATCGCCTGCTGCATCGGACCGCCGTAGTTGATACCCGTCCCGTACAGCGTCAGCGCGCCGGACAGGATCGAGATGATCGTGAACGAGATCGCGAAGTTCTGGAAGCCGCTCATGCGGCGTTCGAGATCCTGCTTGTACCCCAGCTCGGCGAGACGTTGCTCGTCGTCGTGTTCCAAGGTCTCCGGTGAAGCCATGACGTCCTCTCGTGTCGGTCAGGGAGGGGGACGAATTTGGCGGGGGACCCTACGTGAGCGTTGGCCGCGCGTCAACGACCGCCCGAGCGCGTGCGGGAATGGGGTCCGTCAAACGGTTTTGGGTCGTCAAACGGCTTTGCCCCGAAACGACGATTCGCCGAGCGCGGCCGGTGATGACGCGGCCGGGGGTCTCGGCCGACCGCGTCACCGGTTGGGGTCAGGAGCCGCTGGGCGTGATCTCGAACAGCGCCACGCCGTGAGACGGCACGATCTGACTGAACGTGCTGCTGGTCGTGTTGTGAGAGGTGCCTGACCAGAGGTCGTCGACCGTGTAGCCGGTGCTGCTGGCCGGCAAGCCGATCGCCGAGGCGGCGACCGACAGGGTCTCCTGCTTCAGGCCCGTGTTGAACAGCCCGACCGCGACCGCACCGCTCGGGGTGGTCTTGGCCACGACGCGCTCGCCGCTCTGGGTCTCGATCAGGGACGCATCGATGCCGTCCTGATCCAGGGCGATGACCGCCTTGTTCTCCAGCAGGTTCAGATCCTGCGGGCAGAGCTGGGTCAGATCGGTCCCCAGGATGAGCGGCGACGACGCCAACGACCACAGGCTCAGAACGGTCTGGCGCTCTGGATAGGTCAAGCCGTCACCGTTGGTGTACGACGCGTGTCCGAACGGCGAGGTCGCCGAGACGGGGTCGTTGCAGTTGCCGACCTCGACCGAGTCGAAGTCGTTGTACCCGTTGTACTGCGAGCCTCCGTAGGTCGGCTCCCACAGCGCCAGGGGCGCTCTCCGGCCCGGCCGGTACGCTCGCGCCGTGCAGCAGCAGCAGCGGTTGTCGACGATCCTGGAGCGGCTGGCCTCCGACGGGTCGGTCGTCGTCACCGAGATCTCCGAGCAGCTCGGCGTGTCCGCGGCGACCGTGCGGCGCGACCTGCAGCTGCTCGAGACCCAGCGCCTGCTCGGCCGCACGCATGGCGGTGCGGTCTCAAACCGGGTCGTCTACGAGCTCCCGCTGCGGTACAAGACGATCCAGCACGCTGCCGAGAAGAAGCGGATAGCGGCCGAGGCGGCCTCCCGCGTCCGTGATGGATGGGCGATCGGCCTCACCGGCGGGACGACCACGACCGAGGTGGCGCGCGCCCTCGCCGACCGGTCCGACCTCACCATCGTCACCAACGCGCTCAACATCGCATCCGAGATCGCGATCCGGCCGAACCTGAAGCTCGTCATCACCGGCGGGGTCGCTCGCCCGCAGTCCTACGAGCTCGTCGGACCGATCGCCGAGGCGAGCCTCGCCGGGCTCAACCTCGACATCGTGTTCCTCTCAGTCGATGGGATCTCCAGCCGGAACGGCCTGACGACCCATCACGAGTTGGAGGCCGGCACCGACCGGGCGCTGATAGAGCGCGCCGCGGCGGTCACCGTCGTCGCTGACCGCTCCAAGATCGGGCGCGCCGCGTTCGCGCGGATCTGCTCGCTGGAGGACGTCGATGAGCTCATCACCGACTCCGCCGTCGACGCCGACGAGGCGGCCGCGCTGCGCGAGCAGGGCCTGACGATCACCCTTGTATGACGTTGCCGGTCGGCATGATGTCGAACGACACGTCGTTGTAGTCGCCGGTTTCGCACTCAAAGCTCTGGGGGCCGGTCCTGGAGACCTGCATGGTGAGCTCTGAGCCACACCACCACGGCCCGACGTGGAAGCGGGCGTTGTGCCGGTAGTGGTTGACCAGGTTGAGCTTGGCGACCAGCGCGCGAGCGTCCGGGCAGCGCACCCCATAGCCGAACACCTCGATCTTGGTGACGAGCTGTCCGGGGGCCCGGACCAGCGCACAGTGGGCGTGCGGCGGCTCCTTGACCGGCGACGCGGCCTTGAGGTTGCAGTCGTTCAAGGTCCCGAGAGTCCTGGAGAACGTCATCCCGCGCGAGGGGAAGTACCACTCGACGTGCGAGTAGGCAGGGTGGCCGTTGCAGGTGCGCAGCCCGAACGCGACGACCGTAGCCGGCAGGTTGACGCTGCCGCAGGCCACGCACCAGCCAGGCCAGACCCAGTCGGCGTTGCCGTGGCCGACGGCACGGGCGCCGCCCCATGAGCTCCAGTGCACCTTGACCACGAGGCTCGTCGGGTCTCCGCCGTAGCTGACCACGCGCGGCCGCACGCGGCCGAAGCCCTCGGTGAACTCCTGGTGCAGGCCGAGCGTCGGCACCGAGGCAGCGCTCGCGCGGGGCTGCGCGCTCGCGTGCGAGGCGGAGGTCAGTCCCACCGGGATCAGCATCAGCGCGGCCAGCGCGCCCGTCCAGCGTTTCATCTCGTCCCCCTGCCTCCGTCGACGTTGACTGGCGTCATCGTACCGGCGGGAGGCGGCAGTCCGGGAACGATCGACACATCTGGGCAGGCTGAGCCGGTGCCGTGTCGATTCCTCCCGGGGGCCGGGAACGATCGACACAGCTCGGCGATCGGGCGCCTTGCTGTGTCGATCTGTCCCGGCGGCCGGCGCTAGGAGAGTGGCGCGGCTCCCGTCGCCGGGCGGTAGTCGATGTCCTCGTCGAGCGGCGGGACGCCGACGTGCTGGTCGGCGTTGCGCGCCGCCGCCTTGATCCGATCGGGATGCGCGAATGACAGGTAGGCGAACCAGAGCACGACGATCAGCGCCGCGATCCCGGCGAACATCAGGCCGCGGTTGTTTGGGAACGTCGGGAACGGGTGCAGCGAGCCGTAGTAGGCGAGCACCGGGGTGGCGAAGCCGATGATCGCCACCACGACACGCCAGACCCGGCCGAAGCCGGTGAACGAGCGGGCGATGATGAACACCCCCGCCACCGCCAGCATGCCGTAGACCGCTTCGATCAGGAATGAGCCGGCGGCGGCGCTGATGGAGAACGCCTCGATGTTGTTGGGCAGCTTGACCGCGTCTCCGTAGGTGGTGACCGCGCCGAAGAGCAGCGCGATGGCGCCGGCGGCGAGGATCACGAGGTTGCCGCCGAGCGGGGTCTCGTACCGGCTCGTGCGACCGATCACCGGCGGCAGCAGACCGTCACGGGCCAGGGCGAAGAACACTCGGGAGCCGGCGACGACGAACGCGATCGCCACCGACAGCGAGTCGAGCAGCACGACGAGGTCGATGAGCGTCGAGAGCCCCTTGCCGACGTACTGCTGGGCGAGCGCGCCCATCGGCGATGGATCGGCCGGCCAGGCCGTCACGGAGCCATGGGGCCCGAACCCGATCGCCGCCGCATAGGTGACAACGAGATAGAAGAGGGCGGCAAGCGCGACCGAGCCGATCAGCGCGATCGGGATGGAGCGATGCGGCTCCGCGGTCTCTTCGCCGATCGAGGCGGCGGCCTCGAACCCGATGAACAGGGTGACCGCGAACAGGATGCCGTGGAAGACGCCGCTGGTCGAGGAGTGGGAGGTGCCGAACACGGCGAGCGTGTTGCCGTGCAGGCCGCCCTTGGCGATGATCGTGATCGCGAGGATCAGGAACGGGATGACCGACAGTCCGGCCATCGCCAGCACGCCCCGGATCGCCAGTCGAGCCCCCAGATGGTTGAGCCCGACCGCGAGCAGCAGCGCGATCGCGCCGAAGATCCACCAGTCGATGTTGACGTGCAGGTGGCTGGCGAAGAACGCCTGCGCAAGGAAGCCGTTGGCGATGAACACGCCGCCGCCGCCCAGGAAGAGGACACCGAGGCCGTAGAGCCCGGCACCGAACACGCCGACGCCCGGATGCGCGCCGTGCACCAGGTACTCATAGATCGCGCCCGCACCCGAGAACCGGCGGGCGAACACGGAGATCACGTAGCCGAGGCAGAGCGCCCCGATCGACCCGAGCAGGACCGACAGCGGCGAGCTGAAGCCCGCGACGCTCGCCACCAGCCCGGTGAGCAGGCCCGCCGAGAACATCGGCCCGATCGCCAGCGACTGGCCGATCGCGTGGATAGTGGTGAGCTTTCGCTCTCCGAGATGCCCTTCCGATGCGGGCTGTGCGCCCGTGCCCTGTGCCTGCTCCATGAATCCTCTCCTCTACCTGCGGTCAAGTGATGTGTGCGCCCTCCCGAGCGCCCGGTCCGTTCGAGTTGCCCCACCCGTGCAATCAGTTCACGAGACGCTCCCATCGAGGATCTGCAGGGTCTTCAGGTCGGAGTAGAAGTCCAGGGCGTAGTCGCCGCCCTCGCGGCCGATCCCGGAGTTGCGGGCGCCGCCGAACGGCGCGGTGAGGTCGCGCACCAGGAAGGTGTTGACCCACACCACACCGGCCCGTACCGCTCGGCCGATCCGATCCGCGCGACCCATCGAGGACGTGTAGACGATCGCCGACAGCCCGTAGGCGGTGGAGTTGGCCAGCGCGACCGCCTCCTCTTCGGTTCCGAACGTCTGGTAGACGAGCACCGGTCCGAACACCTCGTTCTGGACGATCTCGGCGTCGTTGGACGTCGGCTCGATCAGCGTCGGTTCATAGAACATCGGGCCGATCTCGGTTGCCGCGCGGCCGCCGCGGACGACGCGCTGGCCGTCGCCGCGTGCGCGGTCGACGAACCCGGCGACGCGGGCGAGATGGTCGGGGTGGATGAGCGGCGAGACCGTCGTCGCGTCATCCGCGGGGTCGCCGAGCACCTGCGCGTCGGTGGCGGCGTGAAAGCGCTCCAGGAACGGCTCGAGCACGGACTCCTCGATCAGCAGCCGCGTCCCGGACAGGCAGACCTGACCGGCGTCGTCGTACTGACCGGCCGCCTTCTGAGCGGCCGCGTCCAGGTCGGCGTCGGCGAACACGATCAGCGGGTTCTTGCCGCCGAGCTCGGCGGTGAACGGAACGATGTTGCGCGCCGCGACGGCGCCGATCTGCCGCGCGGTGGCGGTCGAGCCGGTGAACGACACGCGCCGCACGAGCGGATGGGCGACGAGCGCGGCGCCGACCTCCTCGCCGATCCCCTGCACGACGTTGACGACCCCGGGCGGCATCCCGGCCTCGTCGGCCAGCGAGGCAAGCAGCGAGCAGGAAAGGGGCGACCACTCCGCGGGCTTGAGCACGACGGTGCAGCCGGCGGCGAGCGCCGGCGCCGTCTTCCAGGTGGAGAGCATGAACGGCGCGTTCCACGGCGTGATCACCACCGCCGGGCCGGCCGGCATCCGCTGCACCCGGTTCCAGGTGCCCTTGGAGTGCCAGTCGCGCTCCTCGTGAGCCTGGGCGAGGTCGGCGTAGTTGCGGAAGTTCAGCGCGCCGCGGGCGATCACCCGCGCGCGCAGCGAGCGCAGCAGCATCGCCATGTCCGCCGACTCGACGACTGCCAGCTCCTCGACGTGCGCGTCGATCAGGTCCGCCAGCCGGTGCAGATGCTGCGCGCGGCCGACCGCACCGAGCGCTGCCCACTCGGGGAACGCGTCGTGCGCGGCGCGGACGGCGAGGTCGGCCTCGCGCTCGCCGCCACGGGCGACCCTGGCCAGCACGCGTCCGTCCAGCGGCGAGATCGTCTCGAAGGTCGCACCTGAGCCGACGCGTTCGCCACCGATGTAATGATCGGTCGAGACCTCGACCCCCGCGACGGTGGTCGTGTTGCCTCGCGCGGTGATGGTCATCGTGCTCTCACAGCTCCTTGACGGTCTCGAGGTCGTCGACGGTGTAGCCGAACGTGAACCGGTAGCCGCGCACCACATCGACCGGGGCGAGCATCGTGTGCTCCTCACCCGGCGCGTCGAACAGCTCCAGCGCCGCCTCGCCCTCCCAGATCTCGGACACCGCGCGGTCGCGCGAGCGCGAGCGGACCAGCTCGTTGACCTGCGGGTCGTCGTGACGACCGGCTGCCAGCCGCGGAAAGTAACGAACGTTGACGATCGGCGGATCGGTGTGCAGCGAACCGGACTGGCTCGGCGCGTCGAGCTTGACCTTCGCGCGGACCACCTCGCGGCCGCGAGCCGAGCAGGTCGCCCCAAACGCGCTGCCCGCGGCCAGCTGGGGGGAGGCGATGCACTCCAGGTTGAAGGTGCGGGTCATCGAGATCTGACCGAGCTTCTTGGGGAACCCCTGGATGTGCCCGCGGGTCAGCGCGAAATCCTGGTCGACCCAGATGAACGTGCACAACGTCACCGGCGCGCCGTCCAGCAGCGCGCTGACCACGATGTAGGCCTCCTTGTACTGGCCGCGGACCGGGTCAGTGAGCTCATCCCCGCCCTCCGAGAACGACTGCCAATCGGCGAACACCGCCGCGCAGCGCCCCGGATCCTCGGCAAACGGCTGCAGACCATCGGGCAAGAGCGAAACCGCGGCATCGGGATCGGCGTGAAAGTCGACGACCAGGAAGTCACCGACGTAGTGCCACGGCGGTGGCGGAACCAGGCCGGCACCGCCGCGCGGCGTGCGTGGGGTCGAATAACCGTGCAGTGTCATGTGTCAGTTCTCCGGGGCCGGTGGGAGCGGGACGCCCTGCATCTCAAGCGACTCGCGCTCGGACTCGACCGCGGCGGCGTCGAACCGGAAGTAGGAACGCGGCGGCAACGGCCCCCAGGTGTTCGACGAGTAACGATCGTCGGGCCACTCACGCGGTTGGTGATCGATGGCCAGCAGCTCCATGTCGCAGTACAGCTCGACGAAGCACTCCTCCTCTACGATCCGCACATACGAGGCGATGTTGCCCCCCACGCCGTGACGGGTCGGGCCCCAGCCCAGCCACCGGCCATGGCGACCCAGATGGTCCAGCGCCACCCGCATCTGCCCGATGTCCACGACGTCCAGCGCAAAGTGGTGAAAGTGCGAATAGCCCTTGTCGACCAGTGCCATCACGTGATGCTCGGCGCCGATGTGCAACCACACCCCGCCGTCGCCCAGCCAGTCGGTCAGGCGCATCCCGAGCGCGCCCGTGTAGAAGTCCTTCTGCGCCTGGATCTGGGCGGTCAGGAAGTTGACGTGCCCCAGCTTGCGCGGGTGACCGACCGGCAGGCCCGGGCCGGCCGGACGCGCGTGGGCCACCAGCCGGGATTCCGCCCCCGTCCCCCCCGCCCGGTAGGCGAGGATGTGGAGCGCGTTGCCCTCCAGATCGGCCAGGGCAAGCCGGTCGCCGCCGCGCTCATAGGCGATCCCGAGGCCGTCGAGGTGCGCGGCCGCGTCGTCGAGCGAGCAGTCGTGCGCGAGCTCCCAGCCGACCCGCTCAAAGCCGGGCGCGCGGGAGTCGGCGGCCAGCAGCACCAGCGCACGCGGCTCGTCGTCACAGGTGAGCACGACCTCCTGCGGTCCGCGCGCACGCTCGGTCAGCCCGAACTGCGCGGCCCACCGCGCCGACGCCTCGTCGAGATCGGCGACGCGCAGCGCGACGTGATCCAGGCGACCGAGTCTGATCACGAAAGCGTCACCTTCACCGGCAGCCGCTTGATGCCGTTGAAGAAATTCGAACGCAGCCGCTCGGGGGGCCCGGTGAGCTCTATCTGGTCGACCCGCGCGAGCAGTTCCTCAAACGCGATCCGGACCTCCATCTTGGCCAGGTGTGCGCCCATGCAGTGATGGATGCCGCCGGGGCCGAACGCGAGATGGCGGTTCGGGCTTCGGGTGATGTCGAACACCTCCGGGTTCTCGAAGACCGCCTCGTCGCGGTCGCCCGAGACGAACCACGTCGTCACCTTGTCGCCCGCCTTGATCGCGGTGCCCGACAGCTCGGTGTCCACCGCGGCCGTGCGGCGGAAGTGGTGGACCGGCGTGGCCCACCGAAGGATCTCCTCGGTCGCCGACTTACGCAGGTCCATGTCATCGCCGGCCCCACGGAGCCTGTCGAGCTCGGAGGGGTGCTCCAGCAGCGCGAGCAGGCCGTGCGTGATCGTGTGCCGCGTCGTCTCATTGCCCGCGGCGGCCAGCAGCAGGAAATAGGTGTCGAACTCCTGCTGGTTGAGGGGCTCGAAGGCGAGCTGAGTGATGATGTCGTCGCGGGGTTCCTTGCGCCGCGCCGCGGCCAACCGCCGCCCGAACTCGAACATCTCAAGTGCCGCGGGACTCGAGAACGGCAGGTTGCGATGCGAATCCTCCTGCTCGACCTTGTACTCGGGATCCTGATTGCCCAGGAGCCGATCGCCGAGCTCGATGATCACCCGGCGCTCGTCTTGCGGGACGCCGAGGATCTCCGCGAACACCTGCATCGGGATCTCCGAGGAGATCTCATGCACGAAATCGAACTCGCCCTTGGGCAGCGCGACGTCCAGCACCTCACGCGTGACCGACCGCACCTGGTTCTCCCAGACACCGACCGCGCGCGGAGTGAACCGCCGCGCAATCAACCCGCGCAGCTCGTCATGGCGCGGCGGGTCCATATCGATCATGGACTTGCGCGCCTTGATCTGCTCGGGATCGAGGTCCTCCAGCGAGGTGCCGCCGATCTCCGAGGAGTACGTCGCCACATCGCGATGGACCTGGCGGATGTCCTCGTAGCGGGTGACCGCCCAGAAGCCCGGCCCGTCGGGCTCGGGGTTCCAGTGGACCGGGTCCTCGGCCCGCAGCTGCGCAAACGCCGCATGCGGCACCGCGTCCACGAACGCGTCGTGGTCGGAAAGGTCGATGAATGTCGTCTCTGTCATATCGATCTCAGAGGTGGTGGATGTACTCGGCGATGTCCCAATCCGACACCCATTCACGGTGGCGCTGGACCTCGAAGCGCTTGATCGCGAGGAACGTGTCGATGATCGGCGCGCCCAGCGCACCGGTGAGGACGGTGTCCTGCTCAAGCGCGTCCAGCGCGGCTTCGAGCGTCGACGGCAGCGGATCGCCCGCTATCTCCGGGTCGGCGTGGTAGGCGTCGCCGGCCACCGGCGGCGGCGGTGAGAGCTCGCGCCGGATGCCGTCCGCGCCCGCGGCGAGCGTCGCCGCGATCGCGAGGTATGGGTTTGCGGCGCCGTCGCCGACCCGAAGCTCGATGCGGGTCGCCGGACCGCGTTCCGGCGGGATGCGGATCAGTGTCGAACGGTTGTCGTAGCCCCAGTTGGCGTGCGTCGGCGCCAGCGAGTCGGGCAGGATCCGGCGGTAGGCGTTGATCGTCGGGTTCAGCAGCGCCATCAGCGCGGGCGCGTGGGCGAGCACGCCGCCGACGAAGTGGTGCGCCTCGGAGGCCAGCCCGTCGGAGGCGGTGACCGAGTCCAGGGCGTTGGAGCCGTCGCGGTTGAGCGACACATGCAGGTGCGTCCCCGAGCCGCCCTGGTCGTTGAACGGCTTGCCGATGAACGTGGCGAGCAGCCCGTGCATCGCAGCCATGTCCTTGACCGCGGTCTTGAGCAGAAATGCCCGGTCGGCCGCGTCGAGCGCGCCAGAGTGGCGAAGATTGATCTCGTACTGGGAGTTCATGAACTCGTGGTTGACCGCGAACGCATCGAGACCGAGCTCAGCGAGGTGCTCGCTCATACGCCGCACGAGACCGTCGGGGTCCGCCTGCTGGCCGACCGTGTAGACCATCGACAGGTTGTCGACGAGACGCGCGATGCCATTGGGCGCCTCCGGATCACGACGCACCAGGAAGAACTCGAGCTCGGGGCCGACGATCGGATCGAGGTCGAGCGCCCGCAGCGACTCGACGGCGACCCGGACCGCGCCGCGCGGGTCGGCGATCGGGTCCGCCCCCTCCGCGGACGAGAGATCGGCGAGGCAGACGGCGACCTCCGGATCCCAGGGCAGCGTCGCCATCGTCGCCAGGTCCGGCCGCGCCACGAGGTCGGGGTAGCCCTCCTCCCCGCCCCACACCGGTGTGTGGCGCAGGTCAGTGCCCATGACCGCGGCGCAGAAGCACAGCCCGCTCTCGATCACATGATCGAAGTGCGCGACCGGGATGTCCTTGCCGCGGGCGACGCCGTGCAGGTCCGGGTAGAGGATCCGTACCGAGCGAGCGCCGTCGAGCACCGGGCGTGAACTGGCGTCGGACGTCGCGTCGGCGGGTGGGGTGTCGGTCTGCATCGGCTCTCCTCTGATGACTGACTAGGCGTGTTCGACGGCCAGGCGGCGGCGGTACTCGGCCAGCCGCCGGGCGTTGTTGAAGGCGACGGCGCCGACCAGCTCACCGTCCTCGCTGAGTGCCTCGGCGAGCAGACGGCCGCTCTCGCCGTCGTCCTCGACGATCTCGATCCGGTCGGCGCGGTTGGGAAAGCCGACCGACTGGATCTTCAACTCATATTGATCGGACCAGAAGTACGGGGGCGCGACATGGGCGATGCGCTCCGCTGCATCCTTGGTGGCGTTGGCGCCGGCGAGCCGCCCATGCTCGGCGGCGGTCGTCCAGTGCTCGACGCGTACCCGTTCACCTCTCGCTCCCGGGTGGGGCCAGGAGGCGATATCGCCGGCGGCGAGCACGTCGGGATCAGAGACCGAGGTCAGCGTCGCGTCGCAGATCACACCACCGTCGACGGCGAGCTCGACCGCCGAGTCGCGCAGGAACTCCGTGCTCGGCTGCGCCCCGATCGCGATCAACACCCAGTCCGCGGCGATCTCCGTTCCGTCGCTCAGCACCACGCCGTGGATCCGGCTCTCGTCGGTGCGCAACCGCTCGATCCCGGTCCCGAGGTGCAGCTCGACGCCGTGCTCGCGGTGGACATCGGCGACGCGCTCACCCAGCTCGGCTCCCAGCGGGACCAGCGGATGGGGCGCGATGTCGATCAGCGCAACCTCGACGCCGCGCGCGCGAGCCGACGCGGCCACCTCGCAGCCGACGAACCCGGCTCCGACGATCGCCAGACGCCCGGCGTGATCGAGCGCGCCGGAGAGCCGCTCGGCGTCGTGCAGGGTGCGCAGGACGAATTCGCCCGAACCGACGCCCGTCCGCGTGCCGTCGCCGGGCACCGGCCGCAGAAACCTCGGCCGGGCGCCGGTGGCGACGATCAGGCGCCCGTATTCCAGCGCGGATCCGTCGCTCAGCGTCACGGTGTGAGCGGGCGCGTCGACCGCGACGACCGCGGTGTTGAGCCGCACCTCGGCGTCGAGCACGTCGAGTCCTGGGAACCAGCACCCCTCCGCGGTCTGGTCGCCCTTGAGCAGCTCCTTGGACAGCGGGGGCCGGGTGTAGGGCGGGTGCGGCTCGTCGCCGATGAGCACGACCTCGCCCTCGTGACCGGCGGCGCGAGCGGCCTGCGCAGCCCGCAGCCCTGCGAGCCCGGCGCCGGCGACGACGATGCGATCCGAGCTCATGAGCTCCCTAGTCCTCGATCCGGATGGCCATCATCGGGCAGACGTCGACGGCCTCCTGGACCTCGACGCGCTTGGACTCGTCGACGTCCTCCTGCCAGGTCAGGACGTCGTCGTCGCCCAGCTCGAAGACGTCGGGGGCGGCGAGCACGCACTCGCCGTGGCTCTGGCACAGGTTCATGTCGACGTGGACCTTCACGGGCTCTCCTGTTCGTTGACGATGCGCTCGGCCTCCTCCTCGGGGATCGCGAGCGCGACATGCAGGGTGTTGGCCGACGTCTGCATCTGGTCACCCGCGGCGGAGAGGTCGACGTCCCAGTCGACGATCGTGTTCTCCACTCGAGCCGATGCGCCATCGCTCCGAACCTCGACCGCGACGACGTCGCCGGGCTCCATCGGGCGCGAGTTCGCCGGCGTGCCGGTCAACACCACGTCGCCCGGCTCCAGGGTGATCAGCCGGCAGATGTCGGCGAGCTGGTAGGCGATCGACCAGATCAGGTCGTCGGCGGTGGCGCGCTGCACGACCTCACCGTTGAGCGTCGTGGTGATCGTGAAGCTCGTCGGGTCAAACTCGGATGGGGGAACGATCTCGGGCGAGAGCGGCAGAAAGCCGTCCTGGCCCTTGACCCGGAACATCGCGCCGCGGTCGGCGTGGCGGAAGTCATGCAGGCCGACATCGTTGGCGGCCAGATAGCCCGCGACGTGATCCAGCGCGCTGTCGACCGGAACGCCCTTCATCCGCTCCCCGACCACGACCGCGACCTCTCCCTCGTAGTTGAGGAACTTCGCGCCGTGCGGGCGGTTGACCGGCCGCCGGTGACCGTTCAGAGCCGTCGGCGGCTTCATGAAGTACGACGGCTCGGGCGGGACCCGCGCCTTGTACTCATCGATCCGCGATCGGTACGTCAGATGAACGGCGATGATCTTCGACGGCTGGACCGGCGCCAGGTACACGGCGTCGGACTCGGCGATCGTGCGGCCGTCGTCAAGCACGACCTGGTCGCTCTCCCGGCGGCCCGTGTGCACGGTGCCGTCGAGGGAGACGCGGACTCTCCTCGGTTCCGTCATCCCGGTGGATCCTCCGCGACGAGCACGGATGTCGCAACACGGTTTCGCGCACGATTGTGCGCGTGACGAGATAGATTGCGATGTGCGATGGACCTTCGCCAGCTTCGCTACTTCGTCGCGGTCGCCGAGGAGCTGCACTTCTCCCGGGCCGCCTCGCGGCTCAACCTCGCGCAGTCGGCGCTCAGCTCCCAAGTACGCGCGCTGGAGCGCGAGGTCGGCGGGCCGCTGCTCGTGCGTTCGACCCGTCGCGTCGAGCTCACGCCTGCCGGCGAGCGGCTGCTGAGCGACGGGCGCGAGGTGCTCGCCGCGGCCGACGGGGCGCTGGAGCGTGCGCGGGCGCTGGCGCGGGGTGAGGCGGGCGCGCTGGTGATCGGTTCGATGGGACCCGCCGCAGGCGGCCTGCTGGCCCCGCTGCTCGCACGGTTCGCCAGCCGCCATCCGGGAATGCGGGTCGAGATACGCAACCTCGACTTCTCCGACATGGTCGACACGGTCCGGGACCGCGGGGTCGATCTGGCGTTCATCTACATGCCGCTTGACGAACCCGACCTGGAGTTCATACCGCTGATGAACGAGCCGCGCGTGGTCGTGCTACCGCGCGGCCACCGGCTCGCCCGGCGCAAGCAGATTCGCCCGAGCGACCTCCGCGACGAGACGTTCATCATGCAGCCCGAGCACGTCCCGCAGATCTGGCGTGACCACTGGCTGCTCGTCGACGACTTCGGCGAGCGGCCGCGGATCAGCCCGCGGACGGCGGACAAGCTGGAGGACTGGCTGACGCTGATCGGTCAGGGCGAGGGCATCGACACCGCCCCAGCGATCATCGCGCGATACTACGCGTGGCCGGACGTGTCATTCGTACCGCTCGTCGATACCGCCCCGGCGCTGCTCGCGCTCGCGAGGCGCCGCGGGGATTCCGAACCGCTGCTCGACGAGTTCACCGAACTCGCGCGCGAGGTCGCCGCGCTCGTCAGCGAGACGTGAGTAACTGTCCTTGGGAAATCGTGACCGACCAGGAGACGTGAGATGTATCTGATGCGGATCGGGGCCCCGGGCGCGGAGACCCCCGCGGCGCGGGTGGATGATGAGAACTACGTGGATCTTTCCGACGTGGTGCAGGACTTCGACGAGGCGTTCTTCGGAGCCGATGGTGTCGCGCGGATCCGGCCGGTGGTCGAGGAGCGGATCGCGGCCGGCCAGACGTCGAGCCTGGCGGGCAAGCGGGTCGGGGCGCCGATCGCGCGGCCGCATCAGATCCTCGCCATCGGCCTCAACTACTCCGACCACGCCGCGGAGACCGGCGCCCCGGTTCCCGATGAGCCGATCCTGTTCACCAAGTCGCCGAACTCGTTGATCGGGCCGTATGACGAGGTCCGCATCCCGCGGAGGTCGCGTAAGACCGACTGGGAGGTGGAGCTCGGGATCGTGATCGGGCGACGGACGAGCTACCTGGACTCGGTGGATGACGCGGCGCATCACATCGCGGGCTGGTGCGTGACCAACGACGTGAGCGAGCGCGAGTTTCAGGTCGAGCGCGGTGGCCAGTGGTCCAAGGGCAAGTCGGCCGAGACGTTCAACCCCTGCGGCCCGTGGCTGGTCACACCCGACGAGGTCGCCGACGTCCGCTCGCTGGACATGTGGCTCGACGTCAACGGTCAGCGGCGCCAGACCGGGTCGACCTCGACGATGATCTTCGACCCGTTCTTCATCGTCCATTACCTCAGCCAGTTCCTGGTGATGGAGCCGGGCGACCTGATCAACACCGGCACGCCCCCGGGCGTCGGGATGGGCTATGACCCGCCGGTGTTCCTGGCAGCCGGCGACGTGATGGAGCTCGGCGTGGAGGGGCTGGGGTCACAGCGGCAGGTGGTCGTCGGACCGCACTGAGCCGGGCGGGATCGAGCACGCGCGCGGCAGGCGCGCGGCGCGTGGGTGATCGTCTCAGCCTCGCGTGCACGCGGCTGGGAGCTGGGGAGCAGCGGTCATGGGAACATGGACGGTGCCGCCGAACGGGCGACCCCACGAGACCCGAAGGAGAACCACATGGCAGAGATGGACGGCCTTCGGGCATTGGTGACGGGCGGCGCGTCGGGGATCGGCCTGGCGGCGGCCCGGCGGCTCCGCGCGCTCGGCGCCGCCGTGGCGGTGCTCGACCATGCCGAGGAGGCTCCCGATGGGTTCACGCTCGTGCGTGCCGACGTCACCGATGACGGGGCGGTGCGGGCAGCGGTCGCCAAGGCGATCGACACGCTCGGCGGCCTGGACATCCTCGTCAACAACGCCGGCATCGGCGCTCAGGGCGGGGTCGCCGACAACGACGACGAGGAGTGGCACCGCGTCTTCGACGTCAACGTCGTCGGGATGGTCCGGGTCGCCCGGGCCGCGCTCCCGGCGCTGCGCGCGTCGTCGCATGCCGCGATCGTCAACACCTCCTCGATCGCCGCTACCGCCGGCCTGCCCGACCGGGTCCTCTACTCCGCGACCAAGGGAGGGGTGCTGTCGATGACGCTCGCGATGGCCGCCGATCTGCTGCCCGAGGGGATCCGCGTCAACGCCGTCAATCCGGGCACCGCGGACACGCCGTGGATCGGGCGGCTGCTCGAGCGCACCGACGACCCGGCCGCCGAGCGCGCGGCGCTCAATGCGCGCCAGCCGCACGGCCGGATGGTGTCCGCCGATGAGGTGGCGGGCGCGATCGCCTACCTCGCCTCCCCCGCCTCGGGCTCGACGACGGGAACCTGGGTCGCGGTCGACGGCGGCATGTCGGGGTTGCGGCTGCGCCCCCGCAGTTCCTAGCCGGTCGGCCGGTCAGCCGATCCGCCGGCGATCAGGACCAGCAGCCGCCGCGGGCCGTGGACACCCTCCACGCGCTCCAGCTCGATGTCCGACGTCGCCGAGGAGCCCGAGACGAACGTGACCGGAACTCGCTCGCCGACGACGCCTGGCTGCAGCGCGGTGATCGCTTCGGGGACCCGCTCGACGATCTGCTCGACGCGGACCACGCAGATGTGGCGGTCAGGCACGAGGGTGAGCGCCCGGCGGCCACACGGCGGGCGCCCGTCAAGCACGACGGTGCCCGTCTCGGCGATCGCCGTCGCACAGCCGGTGAGCACGCCATCGACCGCGTCGAGCGCGGCGGCCGGACGACCGTCATCCTCCTCGACCCCAACCGAGCGGCCCTCGCCTGCCGCCTGCGGGCGACCCTGCTCCCCGGCCCCGGCGGGCCACCACGCCCCGGGCACCCCCGGGGCGACGAGCAACCGCCCGATCCCGAGCCGCTCGCACGCCGCGCGCACCGCTGAGCCGACATCCGCTCCGCTCACGCGCTCGGCCTCCGCGGCGTAGTCACGCACCCGGTCGGCGAGGAGCGCGGCCAGCGCCTCGCGGTCGCGCCCGCCACCGCGCCCGTACTCCCGTGGGACCGGCTGCGGCGAGTCGTCGCGGACGTCTCCCAGCGCCTGGCGGATGCGGGCGAGGATCTCGGTCCGGGCGTCCGCGGTCATCTTCGCTCGCGCCTCCACCAGTCGCGGAAGCTCGGCTGCGGCGGCGGCAGGTCGCGCCCCGCGGTCCAGCCACGCAGCGGCCCGGGCAGGCGGGTGATGGGCCGCCCACGACGGCGCAGCGGTCCCGTCACCAGAGCACCGAACCGTTGCGCGGCCGCGTACGCGCGCGGGTGCTCGAACAGGCGAGCGAGCGCGCCCATCGCCACCCGCTCGCCGGGCTCGACGTGCGCTCGCTCGCGAACAACGCGTCCGCGGAGGTGGACGAGCACTCGCGGAATGTCGATCTTGACCGGGCATACCTCGTAACAGGCACCGCATAGGCTCGAGGCGTACGGGAGCGACGCGCCCACCCGCAGGTCGCTGAGCAGCGGCGTGACGATCGCCCCGATCGGGCCTGGGTAGGTCGAGCCGTAGGCGTGGCCCCCGGTGCGCTCGTAGACCGGGCACACGTTCAGGCAGGCCGAGCAGCGGATGCAGTGCAGCGCCTGGCGACCGACCTCGTCGGCGAGCGCGGTCGTACGGCCATGGTCGAGCAGGACGAGATGGAACTCGTGGGGACCGTCCGCCGGGTCGACGCCGGTCCACAGCGACGTGTACGGGTTCATCCGCTCCGCGGTCGAGGAGCGCGGCAGCAGCTGCAGGTAGACCTCGAGGTCGCGCCAGGCGGGGATCACCTTCTCGATGCCCATCACGGTGATGAGCACCTCGGGCAGCGTGGTGCACATGCGCGCGTTGCCCTCGGATTCGACGACGGCGACCGTTCCCGTCTCGGCGACCGCGAAGTTGGCACCGCTGACCCCGACCCGGGCGCGGAGGAACAGCTCGCGCAGATGCAGGCGCGCAGCCTCGGCGAGCTCGGATGGATCGTCGGAGAGATCGGGCGCGGCGCCGGGCAGCTGAGCGCGGAACAGGTCGCGGATCTGGGTGCGGTTGCGATGGATCGCCGGCACCAGGATGTGCGAGGGCGTGTCGCCGGAGAGCTGGATGATCAACTGCGCGAGGTCCGTCTCCCACGCGCGGATGCCGCGCTCGGCGAGCGCCTCGTTGAGACCGATCTCCTCGGTCGTCAGCGACTTGGCCTTGACCACCTCTGTCGCGCGGTGGGCCGTGATCAGGTCCCCGACGATCCGATTGGCCTCCTCGCCGTCACGGGCCCAGTGCACGACGCCGCCGGCGGCCGTGACCGAGCGCTCGAGCTCGACGAGGTAGCGGTCGAGGTGGCGCATCGTCTCGGCCTTGATCGCGCGGCCGGCCTCGCGCAGCGCCTCCCAGTCCGGCAGCTCGGCGACGCTGGCCGCCCGCTTGGCACGGATCGTCGTGGTGACGTGGGCGAGGTTGCGCCTCAACTGCGCATCGGCGAGCGCGTCGTGGGCGGCCTCCGGGAACGGCCGCGGGGCAGCGCTCACGCCGACGCTCCGGTGTGGGCGAGCAGCTCTGCGAGGTGGATCGTCTGGGCCGGCAGGCGCCGGCGGCGCAGCACGCCGCCGATGTGCATCAGGCATGAGCTGTCGACCGCGACGCAGTACTCGGCGCCGGTGTCGAGGATCGCGCGGACCTTGTCGGCGCCGATCGCGAGCGACGTCTCGGCGTTCTTGACCGCGAAGGTGCCACCGAAGCCGCAGCACTCCGCCGCGCGGGGCAGCTCACGCAGCTCCAGCCCCTGGACGGCGCGCAGCAGCGCCAGCGGGCGATCACCGAGCTCGAGCGTGCGCAGCGAGTGACAGGTCGGGTGGTAGGTGACCTGGTGGCGGAAGACCGCGCCGACGTCGGTGACCCCGAGCCTGTCGACGAGCAGCTCGGTCAGCTCGCAGGTGCGGGAGACGACCTGGGCCACCGCCTCGGCGAGTGCCGGGTCCCCGGCCCGCTCGGCCAGTCGCGGATACTCCTCACGGACGGTGGCCACGCAGGACGCCGAGGGAGCGACGATCACCTCGGAGGAGTCGAACACGTCCACGAAGCGCCGCACCAGCCCGAGCGCCTCGTCGCCGTAACCGGTGTTGATGTGCATCTGGCCACAGCAGGTCTGGTCAGGCGGGAAGTCGACGACGACGCCGAGTCGTTCGAGCAGCGCGACGGTCGCGCGGGCCGTGTCCGGGAACAGCGTGTCACCCAGGCAGGTCACGAACAGGGAGACGCGCACGGGTGGTCAGCTGCCGCGGCCGGCGAGGGCGTCGCCGAGCGCGCGGGCGACCTCGATCACCGTCACCACCTCGTCCGCACGGGTTCGGAAGTTGACAAAGCAGGCGCGCAGGCAGGTCATTCCGTCGATCGCGGCCGGCGCCAGGAACACGCGCCCGTCGGTCTGCATCGCACGGCCGAGCCGGGCGTTGTGAGCGTCGAGGTCGGCGACGCCCGGCGGCACGTGGCGGAAGCACACGGTCGAGAGCATCGGCGTATGCAGCATCTCGAAGTCGTCTGACGCCTCGATCAGGGCCACCAGCTCACGCGCGTGGGTGAGCGTCTCCTCGATCCACTTGCGGTACTGCGTCGCTCCGTGGATCCGGAACGCCATCCACAGCCGCAGCGAGCGCAGCGGCCGTGAGTACTCGAACGTGCGGTCGACCGGGTTGGCGATATCGCCCTCGTGCAGCATGTAGCGCTCGTGATGGCCGAACGCGGTGACCAGCGAGCCCCGCTCGCGGAACATGACCGCGCTGCAGCTCTTGGGCACGCCGAGCCACTTGTGCGCGTCGACCGTCACCGAGTCCGCGCGCGCCAACCCCACGAACCGCGGGCCCGCACTCGCGGTGGACGCGGCGGGTAGCCCGTAGGCGCCGTCGACGTGCAGCCACGTGCCGTACTCGGCGCACAGGTCCGCCACCCGGTCGATCGGATCGATCGCGCCGGTGAGGGTCGTTCCCGCGGTGGCCACGACCGCGACGGGCACCACGCCATCGGCGCGGTCGCTCGCCAGGGCGTCCGACAGCACGTCGGTCCTGAGGCGGCGCGACTCGTCGATCGGGATCCGGCGGACCGACGACGCGCCCAGCCCGGCGGCTTCGACCGCGCGGACGACCGAGTAGTGCGCCTCGTCGGAGCAATAGATGGCGGCACGGCGCCCGGACAGGCCGTCGGCACGAGAGCCGGGCAACGCCCGTTCCCGGGCGACGAGCACCGCGGTCAGGTTCGACGTCATTCCGCCGCTGGTGAACGTGCCCTCGCCGAGCGGGTAGCGCACGAACTGGGCAAGCCACTCGAGCGTCTGCTGCTCGATCAGCTCGGCGCCGCCGGCCGCGGAGGCGAGGTTGGCGTCGTAGGTCGCCGACAGCGCCGAGGCGAGCACCCCGACCTCGAGGCCGCTCGACCCGATGTAGGCGACGTAGAGCGGGCGGCTCGGTGAGACCGACGCCTCGAGCGTGGCGACCGCATCGGCGAGCGCCTGGTTCTCCTCCCCGGGTGCCTCGGGCAGTGGCGTCCGCAGCCGGGCGGTGAGCTCGGCCGACAGCTCGGGCTCAGAGATGCGCGGCTCGTCGAACGAGCTCCACGCCTCGTCGATCAGCCGGCCGAGATTGGCGAGCACGGTCGCGCGGTCGGAGAGGCCGGGGCGCGTGACGTCCACGTCGGTGGGAAGCGAGGGGTCGCCGGAGGAGTCCATCGCGACGACCACCCTAACGAGGTCGAGCGACCTCAGGCTTCGCGCTACCGGCGCAGGCCGCCGCCGCCGAAGCGGTCGTGATCGGCCGACATCTCCATGATCGGATAGACGTACTCGCGCATGGCGGCCTCGTAGCCTGCGACGGCCTCGCTCACGCTCAGCTCGCCGGCCGCCGCGCGCTGCAGCCCCGAGCTGAGCAGAGCCGCGTCGCGCAACGAGGTGTTGCCGCCCATCCCGAACGTCGGGAGCATCGCGTGGATCGCGTCGCCGATCACCGTGACGTTCGAGCTCTCCCAGGCGGACGTGGGCTCGAGGCGCTTGAAGTGCGCGGAGAACAGCGTGTCATGGTCGATCCGCTCGACCAGTCCGCGCAGCGCCGGATGCCAGCTCGACACGGCGTCGCACATCTGAGCGTGGACATCGGCGGCCGTCCCCGGGCCCCAGTGACCCGGAGCCGGGATCGCCGTCCCCGGCCGCACGCCGCCGCTGAGCATCATGTACGGCTCGACCGGATCGAGTGTCACGCCGGGCGTCAACCGCGCCGCCGCGTGCTCAGGCGGCTCACGGGGGTCCATCGCGCCGAGCGCCAGGGTGACCCCATCCGCGTCGCTGGCGATGACGAATCCGTCGAGCAGGATCGGCGGAAGGGACCCACGGATCTCGGGGGTGAGCGGGGTTCTGGCGAACACTCCCAGGCCACGCACGCCCGTGTCGATGATCTCGACCTCCGGCAGCAGCCGCCCCCGGACCACGGAGGCCACTCCGTCGGCGCCGACCAGGACGTCCCCGCTCACCTGCGACCCGTCCGCCAGCTCGACGACGACGCCCTCGCCGCGGCGACTCCAGTCGACGATGGCGGCGCCCGGATGGATGCGATCGCCGAGGCGGGCCGCGAGGATCTGGCGAAGCGTCCGCCGGTCGATCGCGGTGTGCGGCCGCTCGCCGTCGTTGGGCGGGCCGAGATGGGGAGCGGTCGTCCGCTCCGAGCACTGCTCGTCGATGACGACCGAGACCCGGCGCGGCGGAGTCACTCGCGAGCACTGCAGGTAGAGCTCGTAGAGGTCGGGAGCCAGACAGCGCTCCAGCGCGTCGCCGCCGTCCCCGTTCATGGTGATCCGGTACCCGGCGCGACGGGTCAGGTCCGGGTCACGTTCATAGACCGCGCAGCTGATCCCCGCCGCGGTGAGGCCCTGCGCCAGGCAGAGCCCGCTCAGACCGCCGCCGGCGATGACGACATGCATTCGATTCTCCCTCTATCCCGCGATCGCGCTCACGCCGCCGTCGACGACGACGTTCGCTCCGTTGACATATGCGGCCTCGTCGGAGGCCATGAACGCCGCCACCCGCACGATGTCCTCCGGCTCGGCGGCGCGACGCGACGGAGTGATCGCCTTGAGCCCCTCGATCGGGTTGGCCGGATCGTCGAAGTGCTGCTGGGTCGCCGGGGTACGCGTCATGCCGGGGCTGATCGCAACCGAACGGATGTTGTGGTCCGCCCCGGCGGCGGCGAGATGGCGCGTGAAGGAGACCACCCCCGCCTTCGCCACGCCATGCGCGCTCATCGGCGCGAACAGCGCGCCGCGGATCGCCGCGACCGAACCGACGTTGATCACCACGCCACCACCGTTGGCGATCAGGTGTGCCCACGCCGCGTGGGTGCAGTGAAACGGGAGGTGCAGCTCGTTGTCGATCGTGAACTCCCAGTCCTCGAACGACTGCTCGCCGAACGCGCCCAAGCGCAGGCGCGACGCGTTGTTGTAGAGGATGTCGATCCGGCCGAAGCGCTCGATCCCGGAGGCGATCCAGGCGCCGGCACCTTCGGGGGTGGAGAGGTCGACGGGCGCCAGTGAGTCGATCTCGCCGCCGGCCCGGCGGACGAGCCGCTCGGTCTCGGCCTGGCCCTCGACGTCGACATCGCAGCCGAACACCGTGGCCCCCTCCGCGGCGAACACCTGCGCGGCGGCGCGGCCCATGCCACCGGCCGTCCCGCTGATGAACGCGACCTTGTTCTGCAGGCGACCGGCCATCACACCATCACCACGCCGCCATCGACGCGGATCGTCTGACCGGTGATCGCCGCGCCCTGCTCGGACACCAGCAGGTTGAGGATCCCCGCGTAGTCCGCGGGCTGGAGGTTGCGCCTGATCGCCTGGGCGTCCCGCACCCGCTCGAACAGCTCGTCGGGCTGGCCGGCGCGGGCGCCCGCGGTGTCGGTGAGGCCCGGGGAGATCGCATTGACGGTGATGCCGGACGGGCCGAGCTCGACTGCGAGGCTGCGGGTGAGGCCGATCAGGCCGCCCTTGGATGTGATGTAGGCGGTCATCCCCGGGCCGGGCGGGCGGTCGAATGTGTCGGAGGCGATGTTCACGATCCGGCCGAAGTGGCGGCGCGCCATCCCCGGGGCGACGCGCCGGGCGAGCATCGCGGCGGCGACGACGTTGACCGACAACACGCGGGTGAGTGTGGCGGCGTCGAGCTGGTCGAGGCGGCCGCCGGTGAAGTCGGCGGCACAGTTGACCAGGATGGCGGCGTCACCGCCGAGCTCGTGGTCGAGCCGGTCGACCGCCGGGGTGATCGTGGCGGGGTCGGCGAGGTCGACCGTGGCCTGGGCGGCGCGGGCGCCGGAGGTGGTGAGCTGCGCGACGACCTCGTCGCAGGGGTGGCGGTCGAGCAGGCCGACCGCGCAGCCGCGCGCGGCGAGCGCACGGGCGCAGGCGGCGCCGATGCCGGTGGGATCGGCGGCGCCGGTGACGAGTGCGACGTGCGCGATCCCTCCAAATGGCTTGGAAGAATCGCTCACGAGGTCTCGAAGCGGCCCATCGCGCCGAAGCGGGGCAGCCCCGGGTGCGCGACGAACGACACGCGTGCGTCGATCACCGACGGCCCGTCGGCCGCGAGCGCGCGGGCCAGCGCGGGCGCGACCTCGTCGAGCGTCTCGACCCGCTCGCCGCGAGCGCCGAAGCCACGGGCGATCGCGGCGTAGTCGGTGCCGGCCAGTTCGGTCCCGAGCGAGAAGCCGAGGCGCTGCTGGGAGAAGCCGATCACGCCCCACGCCTGGTTGTCGTGGATGACGTGCACGACGCGCAGACCGAGGCGGACCGCGGTGTCCAGCTCTGCGACCGAGAAGCCGAACGCGCCGTCGCCGGTGATGTCGATGACGGGCCGGCCGGGCTCGAGCATCGAGAGCGCGTGCGCGTACGGGACGCCGAAGCCGAGGTGACCCGAGCCCGGGTCGTGAAAGCGTGTCCGCGGGCCGCTCACCGGTGTGAGGTCGTTGGACCAGAAGCTCGTGTGCGCGCCGTCGTAGACGACGAGCGCGTCGCCGGGGATCGCCTCGCCGAGAGCGCGGGCGAGCTGCGCCGGGTGCATCGGCTCGCCGGGACCGCCGTCGCGTCCGAGATCGCCCAACCGCTCCAGGTAGGACGCACGCTCGGTCGCCAGGTCCGCGCGCCAGCTCGGCTCGGCCTGGCCGCCGTGGCCGAGCGCGTCGCGCAGACCTCGCAGCCCGGCACGGGCATCACCGACGAGCGCCACATCGGCCGGACGCAGCCGCCCGATCTCCGCCCGCTCGATGTCGAGATGGACGAGCCGCTGCGCCGGATTCTCCGCACCGGCCGGATGGGCACCGTCCCACAGCCACGAGGAGAACCGGCAGCCCGCGGCGAGCACGACGTCGGCCTCGCGCAGCGCGCGGAGCACCTGCTCGCCGAACACGAGACCGCCCTGACCGACGAGTGCCGGGTCGTCGTCGGCCAGCAGCCCGATGCCCATCTGGGTCACGATCACCGGTGCGTCGAGCAGCGCCGCGAGCGCCCGCAGCTCCGCGCCGCCCTCGGACGCGACGACCCCGCCGCCTCCAACGATCAGCGGCCGGCGAGCATCGCGCAGCAGGCCGGCGGCACGGGCGAGCGCGTCGGGGTCGGGATGGGGGCGATCGATCTCCGTGGCGGTGCCGGTCCAGCGGGCGATCTCAGCCGTCGAGCCCGCGGATGCGCCGGACGCGAGCACGTCGTAGCCGATCTCGAGATGGACGGGCCCGCGCCCGCCGCCCAGTGTCTCGGATACCGCGCGGGCGAGCAGCTCGGCGGTCCGTTCCGGGTGGGACACGACCGCGCGCCACTTGGTGACCGCGCCGAACACGGAGGCCGCGTCGAGCTCCATCAGCTGCCCGTGGGCGGGACCGCTCAGGCGCGCCGGCGTTCCGACGGTCAGAGCGATCACCGGCAGATGGTTGGTGTGGGCGGTGTCGAGCCCGCTCGCCAGGTTGAGCGCGCCGGGCCCCATCTCGGCGACGCACGCCGCGGGACGGCCGGTGCGATGCGCGACCGCCGTGGCCATGAACGCTGCGGCGGCCTCGTGACGGGTGCCGGTGAAGCGCAGGCGCGGCTCGCGATCGACCGCGGCGAGCAACGGCGCGAATTTTCCCCCCGCGATGCCAAACAGGTCGCTGACCCCGGCGGCGACCAGCCCCGCGACGATCGCCTGCGAGGCGGTGAGCGCTCGGTCGCCCTGGGCCGGTGCCTGCGAGGCCTCCGTCGGCTCGGTCGCGGTCATTGCGCGAGCGGGGGCGCGGGCTCGATGTCCTCCATCTTCGCCTCGCCGAGATAGCTGGCCTCTACGAGGTCACGCCGGCCTCGCAGCTCGGCCGCACTGCCCGAGAGCACCAGGTCGCCGTGGTTGAGCACGTAGGCGCGGTCGGCGATCTCCAGCGCCATCGCGATGTGCTGCTCGACGAACAGCACGCCGGTCTCCAGATCGGTGGCGATCCGCCGCAGGATCGGCAACAGCCGCTCGACGATCACCGGCGCCAGCCCGAGGCTCATCTCGTCGACGAGCAAGAGCTTCGGGCGGCCGATGAGCGCGCGGCCGACCGCCAGCATCTGCTGCTCGCCGCCTGAGAGCACGCCCGCCTTGCGACCGAGGCATTTCTCAAGCTCGGGGAGCATCTGGAGCAGTTCGCCCTGACCGAGGCCGGAGTCCCGGCCGCGGCCCAGGCGCAGGTTCTCCCGGACGGTCAGGCCGTAGAACAGCGCGCGGTCCTCAGGGACCAGCGAGAGACCGAGGCGGGCGACCTTGTAGGCCGGGCGGCCGGTGATCTCCTCGCCGGCGAACCGGACCGAGCCGGAGATCGGCTCCAGCAGCCCGGCGATCGTCGACAGGGTCGTCGTCTTGCCCGCGCCGTTGGGCCCCAGCAGTGCCACGACCTCCCCCGCGTTGACGGTGAGCGACAGATCACGGACGGCGGGGATGCCGAGGTAGCCGGCGTGCAGCGCTTCGACGCTGAGCAGCTCGTCACTCATCGGCGGCCTCCGTGTGACTGGAGCCGAGGTAGGCATCGACCACCCGACGGTCGGCGCGGATCTCGGCGGCCGTCCCGGACGCGATGAGATTCCCGAAGTCCAGCACCATCACGTGATCGCAGGTCCCCAGCACCAGGCCCATGTCGTGGTCGATCAGCAGCACCGTGACCCCGTGGTTCGGGAGTGTGCGCAACCGCTCCCCGAGCGCCAGCGTCTCGGCGGTGTCCAGGCCCGCGGCGGGCTCGTCGAGCAGCAGCAGCGACGGGCGCCGCGCAAGCGCACGACCGACGCCGACGAGCTTGCGCTGGCCGTGGGAGAGCTCGGTCGGGTAGCGGCCGGCGACGCCGTGCAACTCGGTCACCGTGAGTGCCCATTCGACGTCCTCGTGACGGGTCTCGGCTCGGCCGGCGAACACGCTGCCGAGCGCGCCGAGCAGGCTCGGCGGCTGGGCGGCCACCGCGAGGTTCTCCTCGACGGTCAGGTCGTTGAACAGCTCGACGGACTGGAAGGTCCGGGTCAGCCCGCGTCGCGCCAGCCGGTGAGCGCGGGCCGATTGGGTCGCCTCACCCTCGAACACGACCGACCCGGACGTGGCCCGCGTGTAGTTGGTCAGGGCGTCGATCAGCGTCGTCTTGCCCGCACCGTTGGGACCGATCAGTCCGGTGACCGACCCGCGCGGGATCGAGAACGAGACATCGTTGAGCGCGACGACGTTGCCGTACTTGACGGTGAGGCTCTCCACGCTGAGGACGATGTCCCCGGCGCCGGCCGGCGGGGGCGCGGCCGCGGGCGCGGAGGCGCTCACCGTCCCACCACCTTCGGCCTGGCCGCCGGGGTCGCTGCGGGCTCAGGGCCAGAGCCGGCGGTCTCGGGTGTCGTCGCGGCGTCCGCCTGCGGGCCGGGCGGCGCACCGGGGCCGATGTCCGCGCGCCCCATCGCCGCCCGCCTGAGCTTGGTCAAGCCCGCGCCCATCTCCTTGGTCATGCCGTCGGGATTGGCGACCGCGGTGATGGTGAGCAGGACTCCGGCGATCAGGTTCTGGTACTGGCCGAAGTTGAAAAGGTTGTTCAGCAGCGTCGGCACCAGGCCATTGGACGCCAGCAGCGCTCCGGCCGCAAGCGCGCCGGTGATCCGCCCCACGCCGCCCACGTAGGTGATCGCCAGGATGGTCAGCGAGGTCCAGGTGGTGAACGTCGCCGCGTTGACGTTCTGCTGCTGGTAGGCCAGCAGCCCGCCGCCGATCCCGGCGATGAACGCCGCGATCCCGAACGCGAACAGCTTCGTGCGCGCGACGTCGATCCCGACCGACGCCGCCGCTCGCTCGTTGGAGCGCACCGCCAGGAACGTCCGGCCCAGCCGGCCGAGCCGCAGCCGCGCGACGAACAGGCCGACCGCGGCGACGATCAGCACCACGACGATCCCGAACGCGATCCGTTGCGTGTCCTGACCGGAGCCGATCGGCCCCAGGTTCAGACCCAGGAGGTGTGGCGCCTTCACGTTGCGCCCGGTGTATCCGCCCGAGAAGCTCGCGTTGTTGAACAGCAGCGCGTCGAGCGCGGTGGCGACAGCCAGCGTGGCGACCGCGAGATTGACCCCGCGCACGCGGACCGCGGGCAGGCCCACGGCGACCCCGAGCACCACCGAGCACAGCGCCGCGAGGATCAGCCCGAACGGGAAGCCGATCCCGAGGCTCGCCGCGATGTGGGTCAGCATGAACGCGCTCACACCGGCCATGCCGTTCTGTGCCAGCGAGATCTGACCGGTGTAGCCGGTGATGATCACCACCGAGAAGCAGATGCAGGCGGTGATCAGCGAGGAGTCGACCGCCGCCCGGTACTGGGCGCTGAGCACCACCAGAGCGATGATCCCGACGACGACGGCACCGCCGGCGCTCGCCGCAGGGCGAGACGGCCGGCCGACGATCGGATTGTGCACGTCGGAGATCGCGCCGCGCGCCGACAGCCGGCGGGCGAGCACGATGATCGTCAGCATGATGATGATGAAGGGCAGACCGTCCTGGAGGCCGGTCTGCGGCAGCCATGTCCAGACCGTCTGCAGCTTGACCGTCTCGGACTGGATCGCGCCGATGGCCAGGCCGCCGAAGACGACCGCGCCGAAGGATGAGAAGCGCCCCAGCAGCGCGGCGCCGAGCGCGGGGACGATGAACAGCGTGTACGTCCCCGGGTTCAGCGTCGTGATCGGGAGGATCAGGATGCCGGCCGCGGCGGCCAGGACCGTCGCCAGCACCCAGTTGTAGGCCGCGATCCGCGTCGCGGAATGGCCCAGCAGCGCGGCGCCGCGCTCGTTCTCGACAGCCGCCCGCGTCACCACACCAAACCGCGTGAACCGGTACACGGCGGCCAGCACCAGCCCGAGCACCACCGTCAGCGCGGCGAGATAGAGCTGGGCCGAGGGGACGAACAGGCCGGCGAAGTGGAACGTCGTGTCCGGCAGGATCGGGGGCGAGCTCACCGCGAACGTCGAGTAGTTCAGCAGCGCGACCGTCTGCAGCGCGAGCAGCACGCCGATCGAGGCTCCCACCCGCGCCAGCGCGGGCGCGGTGCGCAGCGGCCGGTAGACCGCCATGTAGAACAACAGCCCGAGCACCGCCGAATAGACCAGGGTGATCAGGATGCAGGGGATCGTCCCCAGCCCGCCCGCGGACGCGATCCGCACCTGGTGGGGAATGATGATCCACGGGAACTGCAACTCGCCGCTCGAGCGCAGCTCGATATAGACGTATGCGCAGAACATCGCGACCGCGCCGTGACCGAAGTCGACGACGCCCGCACTGCGGTACTTGAGCACCAGCCCCAGCCCGAGCACCGCGTACACGGCGCCCGAGCCGAGGCCCAGCAGGAGGAACAGGATGTAGGAGGACATGATGTTCAGCGTCCGCCCGCGTCGGCGTCAGCCGATGTTCGCACCTGCGCTGTACCCGCTCTGCAGCAGGGTCGGCGTCCCGTTCTTGATCTGGTACAGGAACTGGTCAGCGTTGCAGATCGCCGGCTCCTTCTGGATCGGATGCGCGGAGCAGTCCCAGGACGTCGACAGGAACGCCTTGTGCGATCCGGTCCGCAGCGTCTTGAGGAGGTAGGCGGTCTTCAGCTTGCTGGTCGGCGTGCTCTTGAACGTGTTCCAGACGTTCATCACGGTTGAGAGCCCGGCGAGCGCCGGAGAGTCGATCACGATGTTCGCCGGCGCGTACTTGGCGAGGATCGCCTTGGTGAGCTTCACGTCCGGCGTCTGGTTGGCGGCGAACAGGTCCTGGAAGGGCTGGAACCAGTACATGTTGTTTGCGGCCCCGGCGGCGGCCTTGATGACCGGGGGAGCCGAGCACGGGTCGATCGACAGCACCGGCTTGCTGTTGCCGAGGCTCTTCAGGCCGGTGAGGATCGAGACGCACTGCGCGGGATCCTCGAGCAGGAACGCATCGGGCTGGTTGGCGATCGCGCTCGCCAGCGTCGACGACGCGCTGGATGCGTTCGGCGGGATCGAGAACAGCTTCGCGGTCGCGCCCGATGCCTTGACCGCGGGGATCTCGAAGGCGTTGGCCTGACTGTTGCCCTGGGTGTTGTCGAGGTCGATCACCGACACGTTCTTGGCGTGGAGCGTCTTGACCGCGTAGACGCCGATGTCGGAGTTCCCGGTCTGGGCGACGTCGTTGAAGATGACCGCGTTCTTCGCCGAGGACTCGGCGGGCGTGAAGTCGACGCCGCCGATGTACGCGAGGCCGGCCTTCTGGTAGAGCGGCAGGGTGTTCGCGGCGGCGAGATCGCCGGCGCCGAGGATCGCCGTCGGGTGGGCCGCGATCAGCTTGTTCGCGCACTGCGTCGAGGTGGCCGGCGAACTGTCGGTGATGCACACGTCGAGCTTGATCGGATGTCCGTCGAGACCTCCGCCGTACGCGTTGACGTACTTGACCGCCGCCTGGGCGGCCTCGCGGATCTCCGGGAAGGACGCCTGCGGGTTGGACTCGATGTTGATCATCCCGAAGGTGACCGGCGAGCCCTTGGCGGCCTTGGGCGTCCCCAGCGCGGACGATGCCGATCCACTGCTCGAACCCGTTGTCGCGGTCGAGCCGCTCGATGTGGTAGCGCCCGAGCCGGAGGTCGTGCTCCCGGATCCGGACCCGGAATTGGAGGAGCTCCCACAGGCCGCCGTGCCGAGCGCGGCCACTGCGCAGATGCCGAACACGGCACCACGCGTCCTCAGCTGTGACGTCATCTCTCTTCCCTCTCTCGTCGCTGGAGCGTGCTGCCCCACCTGGGTGAACTCAACCACCGCACAACTCGTGTGCGTTTCGCCGGAGTATACGCACTTCCTCAGAGTGTATGCAAGTTAGCCGCTTGTGTCGGGGATCTGGCGTCCTGGGTCGACACGGAGCGATCACGCGCGCGCCGAACCACGTGCTCGGTCGACGAGCCCGGGGGCATGGCGCTTGGAGGCCGCTGGGGCTCAGTCGATCGGGACCGGCGGAACAGCCCCGGCATCCGCGAGCACTCGGCGCAGGGTTGCCAGATCACGCCCGGGCTCCAGCAGCTCCCCGACCTCGAAGGCGATCCGCGAGAGATGCTGCGCCAGATGAGCGGCGGCGAGGTTCTCGTCGCCGGTCTTCACCACGTCGAGGATCGTCCGATGGTCGGCCATCGCCCAGGCGCTCGGGCCGGCACCGATGTGCAGTCGGCGATAGCGCTCGCAGTGGTCGTACAGCTGGGACAGCAGCACGGTGAAGCGGCCGCCGGCAAGCTCGGTGAGCTGCCGGTGATAGTCGGCGTGGGGGATCAGCCAGCGACTCATGTCCTGCTGTTCGGCGTAGTGAGCCATCTCGGCGATCGAGCCCTCCAATCGCGCGATGTGCTCGGGTCGCATCCGCGGGACCGACAGCCGCAGCGCCTGTGCCTCGAGCGCCACGCGGACCGCATACAGCTCCTCCAGGTCGTCGGCGCTCACCGGCGCGACCCGGACCCGGCGGTTCATGCGCGCCTCGATCAGCCCTTCGCCCTGCAGCATGCGCAGCGCCTCGCGCAGCGGCGTGCGACTGACCCCCAGCTCGTCGGCGAGCGCCACCTGCGACATCGTCTCCCCGGGCGCAAGCTCGCCGTTGAGGATCGCGCCCCGCACCCGTCGGTACACATACTCGGCGCTCTGCCGCGCCGGTACGCCGTTGTCGTCCTCCTGCACCAGGTCGCTCACGGCGCCCCTTCCGCGCAGCGGTCTTGGTCGTGATGCCGCCGCGTCGTCGTTGCCTCTCTCCATCTCATGCGCTGCCCTCCATGCTGTCACGTGCCACAACAGGCTCGATCCCAAAGTTCGAGTTGCATACAGTTTGGCTTTCTGTATTCTATGCGCTCGGTGGCGGCCCCCGGGAGGGCCGGAGGATTCCAGGAGAAAGACGCCAGACTGATGAAGCTCGTCACCTACGACGATGGCAAGGTGGGGCGGGTCGACGGCGACCGTGTGGTCGCGTTCGACGTCCCCACGATGCGGGAGTACTTCGAGCGCGGCGGCGACGTCGCCGAGACTGGTGAGACCAGCGCGCTGGCGGAGGTGACGCTGCGCGCGCCGATCATCCCCAAGAAGTTCTTCCACACCGCCGGGAACTTCCGCGAGCACCACGAGGAGTCGACACGCGTGAACTGGTCGCACCCGGTGCTGCCGTGGATCGTGTTCTTCCAGAACCTCGACGCGATCATCGGACCCGACGATCCGATCATCTACCCCGAGGGGATGACGAACGAGATGGACTACGAGCTCGAGCTCGCGGTCATCATCGGCAAGCGCGGCAAGTTCTTCTCCCCCGAGGAGGCCGAGGATTACATCGCCGGGTACATCGTGTTCAACGACATCACCGCCCGTGACATCCAGCGCGAGGAGATGAAGTCCGGCGTGTTCTGCCTGTCGAAGTCGATCGACACCTTCTCGCCGATCGGGCCCTGGATCGTCACCGCCGACGAGATTCCCGACCCGCGCAACCTCAACATGTCGCTGCGCGTGAACGGGGAGAGCCGCCAGGAGTCGAACACGAACCGGATGTCGGTGACCGTGCCCGAGATCATCTCCCACTACTCGGCGATGGGCTTCAACCCGGGCGACATCATCTCCACCGGCACCGTTGCCGGGGTAGCGGGCTTCTCCGAGGACGCAGCCTCGCTGTACCTGCGGCCCGGCGACGTCGTCGAAGCCGAGATCGAGGGGATCGGGGTGCTCCGCAACCCGGTCATCTCCTGGGCCCAGGGCCATCCGGAGCTGTCGCCGATCGGCGCGCAGGCGTGAGCGACTGGCTCGGCCTCGACGGCGCGCGCGTGATCGTGGCGGGCGCCGGGACTCTGGGCGCCGCGCTCGTCGAGGGATTCGCCGGCTCCGGCGCGCGGGTATGCGCGATCGATGTCAGCGAGGAACGGTTGGCCGAGCTCGTCTCCGCCGAGAGGCTGTCCGGCGTGAAGACGCTTGTCGCCGACCTGTCGAGTGCGACCGCCGCGACCGAGGCGATCGACTCCGCTCGCTCCGTGCTCGGCGGACTCGACGTGTTCGTCCACGGCGTCGGGATCAACGACCGCCGGCCGATCGGGGACTACACGCCCGCCGACTGGGAGCGGTTCATCTCGGTCAACCTGACCAGCGCGTTCTTCACCGCCCAGGCGGCGCTTGAGCCGATGCGCGCCCAGGGCCACGGGCGCGTGGTGTTCTTCTCCTCGGTCGCCGGGCTGATGGGCCACAAGAAGCACGGCCCGTACGCCGCCACCAAGGGCGCGATCAACCAGCTGACCAAGGTGATGGCCCACGAGTACGCCGCCGACGGAGTCACCGTCAACGCGGTCGCGCCGGGCTACATGGAGACCAACCTCACCACCGCGTACCTCGACGCCCATCCCGAGGAGCGCGCGCGGCTGCTCACGCTGATTCCCGCCGGGCGGTTCGGCCAGTTGCACGAGGTCGTCGGCCCGGTGCTGTTCCTGGCGTCGAAGCAGGCCAGCTTCGTCAACGGCCAGGTGATCTACATCGACGGCGGCCGCACGGTCGTCTGACGCCGTTCGCACCCCGAGAGAGAGCTTCAAGGAGACAGACATGTCGCAGATCGCCCAGCGCTTCGCCGATCGAACGGTCATGGTGACCGGCGCCGGCACCGGCTTCGGCGCCGAGATCGCCGTCCGCGCCGCCCAGGAGGGCGCTCGCACCGTCGTCGTGCACTACCGCAGCTCGAAGGCGGGCGCCGAGCAGACCGCCGCGCGGGTGCGCGAGACGGGCTCCGAGGCGCTGCTGCTCCAAGGCGACATCGTCAGCTGGGACGACATCAAGCGGATGGCGAGCACGGTGGACGACGAGCTCGGGTCCCTCGACGCGCTGATCAACAACGTCGGCGACATGGCCTCCGAGCAGGAGTCCTGGCGTCACATCACCGAGGAGCTGATCGACCATACGCTCGCGGTCGACATCAAGGGCACGATGCTGATGATCCATGAGTTCGGTACCCGGATGGTCGAACGGGAGCGCGGCACGATCGTCAACATCGGCTCCACCGTGATCGTTCGCGGCTCACCACGCGCGCCGCAGTACGCTGCCGGCAAGTACGGCCTGCTCGGGCTCACCAAGTCCTACGCCAAGGCGTTCGCCCCGCACGTGCGCGTCAACACGTTCGCGCCCGGTTTCATGAAGACCGAGCGGGTTCTGAATCGCGCCGACTGGAAGTCCGGCCGGGGCGAGCAGCTGGAGCGCGACACGCCGGCCGGGCGGATTCCCGAGCCCGAGGACCTCGCGCCGACCGCGTTGTACCTCGCCACCGACGAGGCGGCGCACATCACCGGCACGTACATGATCTGCGACGGTGGCTACTCGATGCTGGGGGCGTGACCACGTGGCGCTCGTGCAATCCGAGAACCTGCTCGCGCCCGATGACGATGAGTACGAGGCGGCACGGCGCGACGCGGTCTGGAACGGGCTGAAGCCCCACCGGTACCCATCGGCGATCGTGCTGGCGCAGTCCGAGCAGGACGTCGTCGATGCGGTCCGCTACGCGGCCTCGCAGGGTCTGAGGGTGAAAGCGCGGTCGGGCGGCCATTCGTGGACGGCGTCGAGCGTGCGCGACGGCGCGCTGCTGATCGATCTGTCGCGCATGAACGGCGTCGACTTCGATCCCGCGACCGGCATCGCGCGCGTGCAGCCGGGCGCGCGCGGTCGTGACCTCAACGGATTGCTCGCCGAACACGATCTGTTCTTCCCCTCGGGCCACTGTCCGACCGTCGGGCTCGGCGGGTTCCTGCTGCAGGGCGGGTGGGGCTGGCTGTCGCGCAAGATCGGGCCGGCGTGCATGTCGGTGGTCGCGGTCGACGTGGTCACCGCGTCTGGGGAGGTGATCCACGCCGACGAGCACTCCCATGCCGAGTGGCTGTGGGCGGCGCGCGGCGCCGGGGCGGGCTACTTCGGCGTGGTCACTCGATTTCATCTGCGCTGTCACCAGCGGCCGGCCGCGATCTGGGAGACGCACCATGTCTACCCGATGGAGGTCCGTGACGAGGTGCTGCGCTGGGCGCTCGAAGAGGAGCCGTCGTTCCCCGCCGAGCTGGAGTTCGCGATCATGGCCACCACTCCGCGCGGGCCGGGCGGCGAGGTGGTGCCGGGCTCTCCCGCGCTGATCGTCATGTGCTCGGTGATGTCCGATTCCGATGAGGAGGCCGCAGCCGCGTTGAAGCTGCTCGATTCATGCCCGGTGCGCGATCGCGCGACCGTGGCCCTCCCGGCCCAATCCCGTTCGTTCGTGGAGCTCTACGACGGCCCGGACTCGGTCGAGCCCGAGGGGTTTCACTGGAGCGCGGACGGGATGTGGACGAACGCCGGCCCGGACGAGCTGGTGCCCGCGGTGGCCGAGCTCTACGACACGATCCCGGAGGGCGCCTCGCACGTCTTCTGGTACGCGTGGCGCGAGCAGGAGCTGCCCGACGCCGCCATCTCGGTGCAGGGCACCCTGTATCTCGCCGCGTTCGGCGGCTGGACGGATCCGGCCGACAGCGAGGCGATGCTCGCGTGGCCGGCCGATCAGATGCGGCGGCTGGAGCCGCTGTCACGCGGGATCCAGCTCGCCGACGAGAACCTGGTGCGCCGGCCGGCGCGCTACCTGGTGGACGGGAACGCGGCACGCCTGGAGGAGCTGCGGGCGCGGTTTGACCCCGAGGGCCGCTTCCTCTCCTACCTGATGCCCGACGAGTGGACCGGGATCGCGCCGTGAAGCTGCTCGGGGTGAGCGCGGGCGCGGAGGGCGGCAGCGCCGAGATCCTTCTCAAGGCGGCGCTGATGGCCGCCTCCGAGCTGGGCGCGACCGTGTCCTGGCTGTCGCTCGACGACATGCGGATCTCCACCGGGCCGACGCTGGCGCCCGCTGACGACGACTGCCGCTGGTTCTTCGATCAGGTGATGGAGGCCGACGGGGTCATCTACTCCTCCCCCATCTATTCCAGGACGAGTGCCGGCAAGCTGCGGCTGTTGACCGATCGCGTGTTCGGACCGCACGCGGACGTCGGCTTCATCCAGCTGCTGCTGGAGCGCGAGCGCGCCGGTACACCGGTCCCGGTCCCGTTCAAGCCCGACGAGCGCGCTCTGCGTCCGCGGGTGGCGGCGTTCCTGGTGAGCGGGGGCGCGCTGGGCGAGCAGTGGAACACGCTGGCGTTGCCTTTGATGCACTCGCTGTCGTTCTCGCTGCGCTGCGGGGTGGTGGACCAAGCGGTGTTCTCGGGGTCGGGGACGCCCGCCTCTGTCGTGTTGCAGCCTCCGGCCCTGGACCGGGCGCGACTGCTCGGTGAGCGGATCGCGCAGCAGCTCGGGCGCCCGTTTGAGGATGTCGAATACCTCGGTGAGCCTGGGCTGTGCCCCCTGTGTCATCTGAACGTGATCGACCTGCGCGAGGACGATGTCGTGGAGTGCGCCACATGTGGTGCCGAAGGGCAGCTGCTCGCCGACCAGTCAGGCCGGGTGTCGATCGTCTTCGACGATCCGGCGGGGTTGGCCAAGTCGGTGCTCTCGATGGAGGAGAAGCGGTTGCACTCCGAGGAGATCCTGTCGACGGCGGCGGCTCATGCCGCGCGGGCGGATGAAGTCCAGGCGGGCGCTGCGCCGTACCGGGCCTGGGACGGAGGGCGGGTTCGGCCCTGACGGTCGGCCTCAGGCTGAGCTGGTTGGGCTGTCGGTCGTCGGCGGGCGCACGGTGCGGGGGCCTTTCTGGCCCCCGTAGACGACCTGCTCGGTGCCGGCTCCGACGGGCGACCAGCTGAGCGGGTCGCCGTGAACGAAGTGGCGGACGTCGGTCTGCATCGCTGCGGTGACCTCGGCGGTCCGGGGGGTCGAGCCGGCGAGCCTTGCCGGGACGCCGCCTTCGCGCCAGCTGCCGAACAGGAGGGGGACGCTGATCGTGTGCAGGGCTCCGAGGTCGTCGGGGTCCGGCGAGGGGTGCTCTATCCGGTAGCGGTGGACGGTGGCGCCGGCCGCGGCGCGGGCCGCGGCATAGCGGCGGACGGGGCCGGCGAACCACGCCTCGGTGACGACCGCGCAGAGCACGTCGTTGGCGCTCGGGTCGGCGATGCCGTCGGAGGCCAGTCGTTCATACGCCCTGCCGATCGGCCCTGAGACCGCATCGGACGCGACGTGGGCGACTCGGGCGACCATGTCCCGGAGCTGCTCCGGACCGGGGTCGATCCGCCGGCCGCCGGCGCGGAAGAAGAACGTTCCCTCTTGGGCGTTGGTGCCGATCAGCAGCGGGACCTGCGGTGCCGCACCGGGCACGGTCGCGGGGTCGGCGGGCAGCGAGTTGGGGTCGGTGATCGGCAGCGCTCCGCCGCGGCTGCCCTTGAACCCGCCGGCCAGGAGCTTCTCCTGCGCGGCGACTATCGCGTCGGCCGGGAGCGCTCGCAGGGCGGGCAGCGCGGCGCCGACATCATCGCCGAGCCCGAGCGTCATCGAGAGCGCGGCGGTCCACCGCTCCCCGAGCGCCCGCTCGACCACGAGCTCGTGCAGGGGCGGCGAGAGGGTGATCGCACGGTGGAAGAGGCCCTGCGCATCGGGGTGGCCGATCAGGTGCAGGACGCTGCCGGCGCCGGCCGACTCGCCGCCGAGCGTCACCCGTGACGGGTCGCCTCCGAACGAGGCGATGTTGTCACGTACCCAGCGCAGCGCGGCGAGCTGGTCGAGCAGTCCCCAATTGCCGGCGGGGGCGTGCGTCGCCGCGGCGAGCGCCGGGTGATAGAGCCAACCGAGCGAGCCGAGCCGGTAGTTGACGGTGACGATGACCGCGTCGAGCGCGGCCGCCAGATGGCGCCCGTCGAGCAGCGCGTTCGAGCCCCAGCCGATCGCCCACCCGCCGCCGTGCAGGAACACGAGCACCGGCCGGCCCGCTGCGTCGGCGGGGCGCCACACGTTGACCGTGAGACTGTCCTCGGCGGTCGGTGCGAGCGGGCCATGCGCCCACTCGGAGAACGGGCGAGCGGGTTGCGGGCACACCGGGCCCGGCTGTGACGCATCCCGAGTTCCGGTCCACGGCTCAGGTGGCGCGGGCGGCGCCCAGCGGCGGTCGCCGGATGGCGGCGCCGCGTACGGGATGCCGAGGAACGCCGCCACCCCGTCGTCCAGCTGGACCCCACGGAGACCGCCGGCCCCGAGCACGAGCACCGGCGCCCGGCTCACCGCGGATACCCTCTCTCACGGCGACAGGGTGCGTGCACGACTGTAGAGTGTATTCAGCATGAGCGTGATGCGCAGCCTCGGCCCCGACCGGCCCTCGGGGCGGTCACCGAGCTTCGGCGAGGTCGCTCACCTCGGGCACGTCGAGCTGCTCACTCCCGACCTCGAGGCGAGCACTCATTGCTTCACCGCGGTGCTCGGGCTGCGCGAGGTCGGCCGCGACGCGACGCGCGTCCTCCTGCGCGGCGAGGCGGAGTACGAATTGGCGGGATTGACGCTGACCGCCTCGGCGCGGGCGGGCATCGGCCACCTCGGGTTGCGAACCAGCAGCGCCGAGGCGCTCGCTCGGCGAGTGCAGGAGGTGCTCGCCGCCGGCATCGCGGGCGAGTGGGTGGAGGGCGGGTTCGGCCACGGTCCGGCGTTTTGCTTCACCGGTCCGAGCGGTCACCCCACGGAGCTCTACTGGGAGACCGAGCGGTACGTGCCGCCGGACGCAGATCGCCCGCCGGCGAAGGACCGGCTCGGCCGCCGCGGCACTGCGGGCGTCGACGTGCGCCGCCTCGATCACGTCAACCTGCTCGCCCCGGACGTGAGCGCGGCCGCCTCAGTCGCCTGGTCGGCCCTCGGCGCGACGCTGCTGGACGAGATCGTCGACGACGTCGGCGTCATGGCCGGTGCGTTCACCACGTTCGGACAGCGACCCCTGGAGCTCGTCTACACCCGCGACCCCTACGGCGCGAGCGGTCGCCTGCACCACGTGGCCTTCTGGGTCGACACGCGCGAAGAAGTCCTGCGCGCCGCGGACATCTTCGTCGACCACGGGATCCAGATCGAGGTGCCGCCCGCCCAGCACACGATCGGCCGCAGCTTCTTCCTCTACGGGTTCGAGCCCGGGGGCAACCGCATCGAGATCACGACGGGCTCCGACCTCGTGCTCGACCCCGACCCGGTGACGCGGACGTGGACCGCCGCGGAGCGGCGGAGCGGGGTTGGGTGGGGGACGACTTTTCCGGCGAGTTGGGGGGCGTACGGAACTCCTGACTTGCGGGGGGACTAGGGCTTCGCTCGTCGGCCGTCCGCCTGGCGGTTTTCTGTGGCGTCCGCGAGGTAGCGCGTCGTGACGCCGGCCGTCAAGCAGCGCCCGCAGCTGTGGGATTGCTTTTGAGGTTGGTGGCGCTGCTTGACTGCCGTCGCCCCGCCGCGCTATTGGCAGTGATGGGGGCGCACAAGTGCTGCCCCCCAACGGGGGACGTGTTGTGAGACGGCCGGGTGGCTCACGCGCGGGCAGAAACGACGGCTGAGACGTCATTTCTGCCCGCGCGTCGGTCGGGCAGACGCGCGTGGGCAGATATGACAGCTGGGATGTCATTTCTGCCCGCGCGTTGGCGCCGGGGATAACGCGTGGGGTGTGACGGCGGCTGAGACGCCGCAACGTCCCACGCGTCGCCGACGACCGACCGCGGCCCGCCGGCGGTGCGCCCGCCAACCGTCCGCGGCGAGCAAAACCACCCACGCACCAACCCACGCAGACCCGCCAGGGCGGAACTGATCGCCAGGACAACAACCCACCCCACGCACCCCCGGCGACCACGGCGAGTGGGGAGAAAGTCCCGCCCCGACGCCGCCCGGGCGCCCAGGGGCCGTTCAAAGAGTCCCCATTTGGCACGAGGTCGTGCACACGAAGCAGCGCCACCACCGCCACACGGACGCCAAGCCCGTGCGGGCGCTGCTTGACGGCCGGCGACCCGGTGCGCTACCTCGCGAACGCCGAGGGTCACTCGTGCGCCAGCGCAGCCGCCAGCGTCTGCAGCGGCTCGGCACACGCCAGGATCCGCTCGCGCTGCTCTGCGCCCACCGCCTCGAGGCGCTCCTCGAGGGCCGCGGCCCACGCCTGCTCGCGGAGTTCGCGGTAGCGGATCGCGAGAGCGGTCGGGGTGAGGCGGGCGACCCGGCCGTCGAGAGCGTCGCGCTCGGAGGCGAGCAACCCCCGGCGGACCAGGGCGCGGGTACCGGTGGAGGCGTTGGTGCGCTGCAGGCCGAGCTCACGGGCGACCTCGCCGACGGTGAGTCCGGGACGGCGGACGAGCAGGCGCATGATCTCCAGCTCGGATCGGGGCAGGGAGTCAAGCCGGGGATCCTGCTCGGCCTGGACGTCGATCGTGCGCGGCAGCAGCCAGGCGAGATCGTGAAGCGCGGCAATCAGGACTCGCTCGACGTTGGCCGCTTCACCCTCGTTCGAACTCGATCGTCCCATCGGAGATCCACCGTATCCAGGTGGCGGACGGACGTTCGAAGCGTTACAGTCCGGCAGGCAGATAGATATAGAGTTATACTTATCTCGCTCGACCAGGGAGTCCACCGCTGTGTCACCGTCCGCCTCCGCCCAATCGATCGCCGGCTTCACCGGCGCGATCACCGCCCCCGGGGACCCGGGGTACGACGCGCAGCGCGCGGTCTGGAACCTGATGCACGACCGGCGCCCGGCGCTGCTGGTGCGCCCGGACTCCGCCGGCGACGTGGCGGCCGCGGTGGCACACGCACGCGCACGGGGACTGCGGATAGCGGTGCGGGGCGGCGGCCACTCGCTGCCCGGACACTCGACCGTCGAGGACGGCATGGTGATCGACCTGCGCGGGCTCTCTGCGGTGTCGGTCGATCCGGCCACCCGCACGGTTCGCGTGGGCGGCGGGGCGGCGCTCGGCGACGTCGACAGCGCCGTCCAGGCCCACGGCCTCGTCGTCCCGGTGGGCGTGGTCTCCCACACCGGCGCCGGCGGGCTCACGCTCGGCGGCGGCGTCGGTCGTCTCATGCGCCGCTTCGGGCTCACGATCGACTCGCTGCTGTCGGCCGAGGTGGTGCTCGCCGACGGGCGGATCGTCACCGCGAGCAACGACGAGAACCCTGACCTGTTCTGGGGGCTGCGCGGCGGGGGCGGCAACTTCGGCGTCGTCACCGAGTTCAGCTACCGGGCGCACCCGCTCGGGCCGTTGACGGTGCTCGCGACGTTCCACCCGCTCGAGCGCGCGGCCGAGGTGCTCGGACTCGGCGAACAGGTGATGACCGACCCGTCCACGCCCGACGCGCTGCTGTGGACGAGCTTCCTGCGCCGCGGTCCTGAGATCGCGCCCTGGCTGGACCGCGCGTCGGTGGGCGTGCCCGGGATCATGTCGCTGATCGAGTGGTCTGGCGATCCGGCGGAGGGCGCCGAGCGGCTGCGCGAGATCGAGCGCGCGCTCGCGCCATCCTCCGGCGAGCTGGCGGAGATCCCGTACCTGGCGATGCAGACCGTGACCGACGAGCTGCTCGCGCCCGGGACGTTGCGTGCCTACGTCAAGGCGGGGTTCGCGGCCGAGATCACCGACGCGATGCTTGCGGTGCTGGTCGAGCGGGGGGCGCTGGTCGGCTCGCCCCTGTCGGTGATCGAGGTGCTGAGCATGGGCGGGGCGATCGGCCGGGTCGACCCGGCCGCGACGGCCTTCCCGCACCGCGGGGCGCGCTGGCTGGTCAACGTTCCGGCACAGTGGTCCGATGCCGACCCGGTGGTCGCCTCGCGCGAGATCGCGTGGGTGCGCGACACGTTCGCCGCGCTCGAGCCCCACCTGGCAGGCGGGGCCTACTCCAACTTCATGGAGGACGACGAGACGCTCGGCGCCGACCGGGCCTACGGGCCGACGCTGGCGAGGCTCGCGGAGCTGAAGGCGACCTACGACCCCGAGAACGTCTTCTCGCTCAACCAGAACGTGCGGCCGTGCCAGAACGTCCCCTCCAAGTGACTGTACACAGATTGAGTTTCTGTATAGAGTTGTCCCGATGCAAGCCTCAGCCGTGACCGAACGTGCACTCTGGGAGGGCACGCAGCGAGGACTCTGGGGCCAGCGTCCGGAGGATTGGGCGACGCTCGCCGAGCCGCAGAACCTCGGGCTGATCGACGCCGCCCTCGACGGCGCCGCCGTCGGCAGGGGAACGCGGCTGCTCGACGTGGGCTGCGGCTCGGGCCTCGCGCTCGAGCGCGCCGTCGCGCGCGGCGCGCACGTGAGCGGGATCGACATCTCGCCCTCGCTGCTGGCGATCGCGCACCGGCGCGCGGGCGACGCGACGCTGGTCGAGGCGGGCATCGATGAGCTGCCGTTCCCCGACCAGAGCTTCAATGCCGCGCTTGCCGTCAACGCGCTGCAATTCGCGTTCGACCCGGTCGCCGCGCTCGCCGAGATCGCGCGGGTGCTCACACCCGGCGCCCGACTGGCGATCGCCGGCTTCGCGGCGCCCGAGCGGTGCGAGTCGACCGTGCTTCATCAGGTGATGGAGGCACTCGTGCCGGCGGAGACCCACGCCGACCATGCCCCCTACGCGCTCGCCGCGCCCGGCGCGCTGCAGCAGGCGCTCGCCGGCACCGGCTTCACCGTCGCAGAGCGACGTCGAGCTGGCCGGCGACTGGCGATACCGATCGCTGGACGAGGCGCTGCGCGGCCTGCTCTGCTCGGGGGGCGGCACTCGGGCGATTCGGCTGGCGGGAGAGGAACCCGTGCGCGCGGCGCTCACCGAGGGGTTGCAGCAGTTCGCCCAGCGCGACGGCTCCTACCTCATGCACAATCACTTCCGGCTGCTGGTCGCCATCACCGGCGACGCTCGAGGTTGACCGTGCGACGGTTCCATCACATCGGTTACGTCGTCCCGGATCTCGCCGACGCGGTCGACCGCTTTGCGCGGATCCTTCGCGCCGGCCCGTTCCTCTCGATCGGCCACGTGCCGCTGCCGGACGCGACGTGGCGCGGTGAGCCGGCGGTCTATGACCACTCGACCGCGTTCGGGATGTGGGGTGACACGCTCGTGGAGATCAGCCAGGTGCACGAGGCGGCGCCGGGCGCCCTGGGCGCGTTCATGGGCGCGGGCGAGCCGGCCCACGTCGGGCACGCGGCCTGGCTCGTCGATGACCTCGACGACGAGACCACCAAGCTCCAACAGCTCGGCCTGGAGCTCGTCCACACCGGTAGCGCCGGTCCGGTGCGGGCACATTGGTTCGACGGCGGCGCCGTGTTCGGTCACCCGATCGAGGTACTGCGCCGCTGCCCGGAGAACCTCTCCCTCTACTCGGCGGTTCGGGAAGCCGCGGTGGGCTGGGACGGCACCGAGCCGCTGCGCCCCGCGTTCAGCGTGCCGCACGCATGACATGACGGCCACGGATCCCCTGCCCGGGGCGCGCGCCCATCACGTCGGCCTGTCGGTTGGCGACCTCGGCGCGATGGTCGCGTGGTACGGCGAGGCGCTCGGGTTCGCGGTGGAGGTCGAGTTCGAGCTCCCCGGCGACCGTTCGGCGGGCGCGATGCTACGGCGCTGCGACGGTACTGGCCTCGAGCTGCTGTGCCATGCCGACTCGGCCGGCGACGCCCCCGCAGATCCGCCCGCGGCGATGCGACGCCGCGGCTACGGCCACTGGGCGCTCGCCATCCCCGATGTCGCCGGCGCACACGCGCAGCTGGTGGCCGCCGGCGCGCGCGAGGTGTGGTCGCCGCGACCCGCCCCGCCGCCCGCGACCGGCGTCATGTCCTACCTCGCCGACCCCGAGGGCAACCTGATCGAGCTCGTCAGCGGATGAGCGCCGGACCCCGACCTGACACCACACGAGGAGAGAGATGACCGAGACGACCGACGAACTCCCTGGCCAGGCGACCCCGTATGCGCTCGCACACGGCGGGGGGCGCGCGTTCCTGCTCATCGACCAGGTCGGCCGCTGCCTGGCGGGCGCCGAGGAGACGGGCGGGGCGATGGCGATGATGACGCTCGAGGGTCCGGCCGGGCGACCGATCCCGCTGCACTTCCACAACCGGGAGCATGAGTTCTTCTACTGCCATCGCGGTCCGATCCAGCTCTGGCTCAACGACGAGAGCCGGATCATGCAGCGCGGTGACTTCGGGTATGTCCCCCCGAAGGCGATCCACGCGTACGGCCTGCACGGAAACCATGCGGGGTTCCTCGGCCCGATCACCCCTGGCGGCTGGGAGCGGTTCTTCGATCTGACCGGCATCCCGTACGACGGCGCAGCGCCGTTCCCGGTCGGCTTCCGCCCCGAGATCCCGTTTGCCAAGTTCGGCCAGGCCGAGCACGACTTCGACATGAAGTACCTGCCCGAGCACGAGTATGCGGCGCCGACCACCGACGCGCCCGACGACAACCTGCCGGGCTCGAGCGAGCCATACTTCCTGCGGGCCGGCGAGGGACCGCGCTTCCTGTTCGCCGGAGGCCTCGCCACGATCCTCTGCGGCGCGGCGCAGACCGACGGCCAGATCTCGATGCTGACGCTCGAGCTGCCGCGCGGAGCCGGGATGGCGGCCCACCGCCATTCGAAGGCCTACGAGGGCATCTACGTCCTGGAGGGATCGCTGCGAGTGACGCTGGACGGCGCCGCGCGCCGAGTGGCCGCCGGCGACTACGTCTCGATCCCGCCCGGGACCGAGCACAGCTGGCAGGGCGAGGCGTTCTTCACCAAGGCAATCCTCAACTCCGCACCGGGCGGCATCGAGCAGCTGCTGCACCGCGCCGGCGAGCCCACCGAGCTGCACATGTTCTCGCGCGAGGCACCGGCGGCGCTGAGCGCCGACGCGCTGCGTGAGGCGGGCGACGGGCTCGACATCACGGTTGACTGATGGCCGACGAGCGGGTCGACGTGCTCATCGCCGGCTTCGGGCTGGCGGGCGCGAGTGCCGCGCTGGCCGCCCACGACGCGGGCGCACGGGTCCTGGTCGCCGAGAAGACCTCTGCGGGCGGCGGTAACTGCCGCCACTCCGGCGGCTTCCTGTTCTCGATCGACGGACCGTCGGCGATCGACCACCTCGACGCGCTCTGCTTCGGCAAGACCGACCGCTCCGTGCTCGAGGCCTACGCCTCCGGCACCGCGACGGTCGCCGACTGGATCGGCGGCCTGGGCGGAGAGGCGCCGGTGTGTGACCCAGAGGCGTTCGCCGGCCTGATCCCCTCGTGGCCGTCGTTCCCCGGCGCCGGACATGTCAGCTACCGCCAGTTCGACGGCGGGCATGCCCGGCCGGGCATCGCGCTGTGGGATCTCGTCGAGTCGGCGGTCCGCTCACGCGGGATCGAGGTGCGTACCCAGACCCCGGTCATCGAGCTCGTGACCCGAGACGGCGCGGTGCGCGGTGCGGTGCTCGGCGGCGCGCAGGGCCCGCGAACCGTCGAAGCCGGAGCGGTCGTGCTCGCCAGCGGCGGGATGGAGTACGACACCGACATGCGCGACGGCTACCTGCCGCTGCCGCTCACCCCGGTGGGGCATCCCGGCAACACCGGCGACAGCGTCCGGCTCGCCGCGCGCGCGGGCGCGTCGCTGTGGCACATGGCCGCGTACTTCGGCTGGCTCGCGTTCGCCCATCCCGGGTTCCCGGCGGCGTTCACGATCAACGTGCACGCTCCGAGCTTCGTGCTCGTCGATGACGACGGCCGGCGGTTCGCCGACGAGTTCGGGTGGGAGGTCCATGACCAGATCCGGTCCTGGACCACCTATCAGCCGCGCCGCCCCAACCGGCCTCGCCCCCGCGGGTTCGTCATCTTCGACGAGCCGGCCCGGGTCGCCGGCCCGCTCAACGGGATCGTCGGCACGCCCAACGATCACCGGTGGAGCGCGGACAACTCCACCGAGGTTGACGCCGGGTGGATCGCTCGCGGTGACTCCCCGCGCGCGCTCGCGAGCGCGAGCGCGGTCGACCCCGATGCGCTGCAGGCAACGCTGGCCGAGTACGCGGACGCGGTCGCGGCCGGCCGCGACGAACTGTTCAACCGCCCGCGCGAGACGCTGGTCGCGCTCGAGCCGCCGCTGTACGCCCTGCCAATCGTGCCGGGGTTGGCGACCGCCTCCGGAGGCCCGCGCCGCGACGCTTCGTCGCGCGTTCTCCGGGCCGCCGAGGACGGCTATGCCCCGATCGACGGTCTGTACGCGGCGGGCGCCGCCGGCTCGATCTGGGGCCACCTCACCGAGCATGGCGGCGGGCTCACGGACGCGATCGTGTTCGGGAGAATCGCCGGCGCACACGCCGCGGCGCGCTGACCCGCTGGCCGGCACTCCAGGAGCGGTTGTCAGACTTCTGACAGGCCTGGTCCTTATGGTGGCGGTCTACCTGCCGACCACCCGAAGGTGTCCGCCTTCACGTTGCGCGCTGGTCCACCCCTCCCCGAGGCCGAGTTCCGCTCCCGCCACCGGGGCCTGCTGTGGCTACTGGCCGCACATCTCGTCGCCCTGCCGATCTTCGGCGTGTGCATGGGCTGGTCGCTGGGGTGGTCACTGCTGGTCTGCGCACCGGCGGCCGCCTTTGGCATCTTTGCGATCCCACCCCGGTTGAACAAGACCGTCCGTGCGTCCGCCTGCGTGTGCGGGCTGCTGTCGTGCTCGGCCGCGCTGGTCTGGCTGTGGCACGGCACCACCGAGGCGCACTTCCACTATTTCGTGATCGTCGGGGCGATCGCCCTGTACGAGGCGGCGCTCCCCTACGCGATCGCCTTCATGTTCGTGGTCCTGCAGCACGGTCTGATGAGCGCGATCCCGGGGCGCGTCCACGAGACGATGAGCGCGATGCCGCACCCCTGGCTGTGGGCCGGGATCCACGGCGGCTTCGTGGCGGCGCTCTCGCTCACGCAGCTGGTGGTCTGGCGGGCCTCGAGCCAGTCGCGTGAGCGCGAGCAGCGCGCCTCCGAGCGCGCCCTGGCGCTCACCGGCCGCTTCCAGCGCGCGTTCGACGCCGCCCCCAACGGCGCCGCGCTGATCAACGCCGAGGGCAAGATCCTGCACGCCAATCGCGCGCTCGCCAGCTCGCTGCGCACGACCCCCAAGGAGCTGACCGGCGGCTCCTGGTTTGACTTCCTCTCCGACGAGGACGCGATCCGTGCTCGCGGCGAGTGGGCGGAGTCGCTGGACGGGCCCGAGCGCGAGTACCAGGTGCAGCGCGCCAACGGCACCCGCGGCTGGCTGCTGTGCAAGCACCTCGAGCTCTCCGACCTCGGCGAGGGCGCCGAGGCGATCCTGCAGACGGTCGACGTCTCGCGCCGGCGTGCGGCCGAGGCAAACCTCATGCACCAGGCCAGCCACGACTCGCTCACCGGGCTGCTCAACCGCCGCTCGTTCTCAGAGCAGGTCAAGAACGAGCTCGCGGTCGTCGATCCCGGTCAGACCGCGGTGCTGTTCATCGACATCGACGACTTCAAGCTGGTCAACGACTCGCTCGGCCACGGCGCGGGCGACCAGCTGCTGGTGGGCATCGCCGACCGCCTGCGCTCGGTGACCCGTTCCAGCGATCTGCTCGGCCGCTTCGGCGGCGACGAGTTCGTGTGCTGCCTGACCGAGGTGTCGGTCGACACCGTCGAGGAGGCCGCCCAGCGCGTGGCGGGAGCGCTCGAGGCTCCGTTCAAGCTCGGCGGGGTCGAGCGCCAGGTGACTGTGTCGATTGGCCTGGCCATGGCCGACGCGACCGGCGACTCGATCGAGTCGCTGTTGCGCGACGCCGACCTTGCGATGTATGACGCCAAGCTCGAGGGCAAGGACCAGACCCGCTGGTTCGACGCGCAGATGCGCACCGAGGTGATCGAGCGCCGCGCGCTCGAGGCCGATCTGCGCCACGCGATCGAGCACGGTGAGATCGTCGCCCACTACCAGCCGCAGGTCGACGTCCGCAACGGCCGCGTGGTCGGCTGCGAGGCACTCGCCCGCTGGACCCACCCCGACCGCGGCGAGATCACTCCCGCGGCCTTCATCCCCCTGGCCGAGCGCTGCGGCCTGATCAGCGCCCTCACGGCCCACGTGCTGCGCCTCGCGTGCACCGACGCCGCGCACTGGCGGCGCACGGACCCGCGCCTGCGAGAGCTGGTCATGTCGGTCAACCTGTCACCCCAGGCGATCGACGACGAGCTCCCGACGGTCATCGAGCAGATCCTCGAGGAGACCGGCATGCCGGCGCAGTACGTGTGTCTTGAGGTCACCGAGACCGCGGTCGTCGACCGCTCGGTCTCGCACATCACACTCGACCGCCTCAAGCGGCTCGGCGTTCGCCTGGCGATCGACGACTTCGGCGTCGGCCAATCCTCGCTGTCGCAGCTGGCGCGCCTGGGCCGCCTGGATCGGCTGAAGATCGACAAGGCACTGATCGACGAGATCTGCGAGAGCGCCACCGCGTCCCGAGTGACCCAGGCGATCATCGACGTCGCCCGCGGCGACGGTCTCGACATCGTCGCCGAGGGCGTCGAGCATCCCGAGCAGCTCGACCATCTGCGCGAGCTCTCCTGCCCGATCATCCAGGGCTGGCTGTACTCCAAGGCGCTGCTTCCCCGCGACTTCGTCGACTACGCAACCTCCGGTCTATCGTCCCGGAACGAATGGTCAGCGGAGCCCGCAGCAGTCCTCCCGGAAGTGACGACGACGCCCAGATGACCGCTGCGGCCCGTGCGGCCGCCGCGCTCGTGCCCGACGCAACCACCGTCGGCCTCGGCACCGGAAGCACGGTCGCCCACCTGTTGCCCGTCCTCGCCGAGCGTGCTGCCGGCCACACGTTCGTCGCCACCTCCGCCTCGACCGAGAAGCTCGCGGCCGAGCTCGGCATCCCGATCGAGCGGTTCGACCACATCACCCACCTCGACGTCGCCATCGACGGCGCCGACGAGATCACTCCCGAGGGGTGGTTGATCAAGGGCGGCGGCGGGGCGCACGTACGGGAGAAGATCGTGGCCGCCAACTCGAGCCGGTTCGTGGTGATCGGCTCGGCCCGCAAGGAGGTCACACAGCTGGGGCGGGCGGTGCCGGTCGAGGTGCTCGCCTTCGGCGCCGCAGCGACGCTGGAGGATCTCCGCCGGTTCGGCGAGGTGGCGCTGCGCTCACCGGAGCTGACACTGAACGGCGGCCTGGTGGCCGACGTCCATGCCGCGTTGTCAGATCCGCGGACGCTGTCGGATCAGCTCGACGGCATCCCCGGAGTGCTCGGTCACGGGCTGTTCGGACCCGAGCTGGTCGACGACATCATCGTCGGGCACGAGGACGGGGTGGTGCACCGAGTGGTCGCTCACGTCTAGAACATCCCTACGCCAGATTGGGGATCGCGCCGAAGATCAAAGATTCGCTTTTGTCAGTTCAAGAGAATTGGGGACTGGCGTGCGTCTGGCGGGCCGGTTAGCGTGCGCGCATGGAGAGCACAAAAACTGAGGAACACCTTCGCAGCGAACTGAGCCTGGTCGACGCCGCGGCGTTCTCAGTCGGGCTGATCGGACCGGTCGGCGCGATCGGCCTGCTGGGGACCGGCGCGGCGCTGATCATCGGGCGCGCGGTCACGCTGTCGTTCGTCTTCGCCGTGGTCGGCGTCGCACTCGTCGCGTACTGCTTCGTCAAGCTGTCGCAACACATCTCACACAGCGGATCGGTGTACGCGCTGGTCGGGGTCACGCTCGGGCCGCGTGCCGGATTCGTGGCCGGCTGGTCGCTGATGGGCGGCTACATCGCAATCGGTTGCGGCTCGACGATCGAGATGGGCCTGTTCGGCGGGCAGTTCCTCAAGGACACGGGGATCGTGACGACCCAGCAATGGTGGTGGATCGCCCTGATCGGGCTGATCGGGGTCGGGTCGCTGGCGTTCGCCGAGATCCGCATCATCACTCGTGCGCTGCTGACCTCCGAGGTGATCGGCGCGATCCTGGTGACGATCCTGTCGCTGGTGATCCTGGTGACGGTGATCTTCAGCCACGGACCCAAGGGCCAGACGTTCACGATCAACTTCCTCTCGCTGCCTCACGGCTCCGGGGTCGGGACGATCGCCAAGGCGGCGGTCTACGGCTTCCTGGCCTTCGCCGGCTTCGAGGGCGCGGCCGCGCTCGGCGAGGAGACCACCAGCCCCAAGACCCAGATCCCCCGCGCGATCAAGACCGCGGTGATCGTGGTGGGCGCGTTCTATCTGCTGACCGCCGCGGCTCAGTCGCTCGGCTACGGCGCCAACGCCGCGGGAGCCAAGGCCTACGCCGCCGGCCTCCCGTTCACCGACCTGGGCAACGGCTACATCGGCAAGTGGTACGGGGACATCCTCGACCTGATGGCGACGGTCAGCCTGTTCGCGATCTCACTGGGCGTGGCCAGCGGAGCGGCACGGATCATGTACGCCCAGACGCGTGATGCCACGGGCCGCAGGACCGGACTGGCCTCGCTGTCCAAGCACGGTGCGCCCGTCAGGGCACTGTCGGTCGTGGTGATCGTGTTCCTGTGTGCCCTGGTGGGCCAGCAGCTGGCTGGATCCTCGGTGATCAACGCCACGTTCTATCCGCTCCAGATCGGGACCGTGCTGATCCTCGTGGCCTATGTGCTGGCGGTCGTCGGCGCGATCTACTTCCTGTTCCTCAAGGAGGGCGCCAAAGCGCCGATGTGGCAGATCCTGATCCCGGTGGTCGGCGGCGCGTTCGTCTGTTACACGATCTACCGAAACGTGTTCGTCGGCCAGGTCGGCACCTACCACCGACTCCCGTACATCGAGGCCGCGTGGTTGATCGTCGGGCTCATCGTCGTCTGCGCGGCCCCCGGGCTCGCGGGCCGGGTGCGGGCGGGCCTTCGCCAGGGCTCGGCAGACGCCCCGGCATCTGATGAGGTCGCCGCCGAGGTCGGATAAACGGCTCCGAGCCGGCGCCACCGCGTCGTGTCTCAGAGGCGTGCGGAGACGTCAGCGGCCCATGCATCCACGAGCTCTACGAGGCGTGCCGTCGCGGGGGAGATCCGCACCCCGCGACGCGTGATCAGCGCGAAGAAGTCATAGAACGGCTCGGCGAACCCGACGCCGGAGAGCTCGTGGGCGAACGCCGAGCGGCGCAGGACCGATCGAGCGGCGATCGTGTTGCCCAGCCCCTGCGCGACCAGCTGCAGAGCGGTCTCGACATGCTCGACCTCAATGACGGGTTCGAGGACCGCCCCGGCGGATTGAGCGCGGCCGGCAAGCTGGCGGCGCGTCGGATCTGAGAAGCCGTAACTGATGTCGTAGAGGATCAGCGGCTTCTCGCCCAGCCGCTGGACGCTCGGCGGCGTGCGGGTCTGTTCGGGGTCGGCGCTGACCAGGACGACCTCGTCACGGAACAGCGCTCGGACCTCCAGCTGGGAGTCGTCCACCGGCAGGACCACCAGCCCGGCCTCGAGCTCCCCCTGTTGCACCGCGAGCGCGACGTCGAACGAGTTCTGGCCTCGCATCCGGAGCCTCGCGTGCGGGTGGCGGCGGCAGAACTCCGCCGCCAACGCGGCGATGTCGTAGTAGGGAGCGTTGCGGAAGGTGCCGATCGTGAGGGTCTGTTCACGCGCCTGGTGGCGGTGCCCGACCGACGCCTGTGCCTCCTCGGCGGCCTCGGCGACCAGCTCGGCGTGGGCGAGGAACGTCCGCCCGGCACTGGTCAACGTCAGCCCGCGGCCGGCCCGGGCGAACAGGGAGACACCGAGCTCGCGCTCGAGCCTGCGGACCTGGTCTGACACAGCGGGCTGAGTGCAGTGCAGCTCGCGTGCAGCCGCGTTGAAGGAACCGAGGCGAGCGGCGACGCGGAAGTAGAGAAGTTGCTGGAGGGTCAAGGCTGCGCTTTGATCAAGCGAAAGAAGGCTAAGAGTAGTTTTTTAGTCGGGGTGGCCGTAGGGTGCCCCGCATGAACGCTCCCCGCTACCTCAAAGCCCCCGCCGCCGAGCCGGCGACGGCGCCCGATCCGGCGGTCAGCGAGCGGGTGCACGAGATGCTGAGCCGCATCGAACGTGACCGCATCGACGCGGTCCGCGCCTACTCACGAGAGCTCGACCACTGGGATCCAGAGAGCTTCGAGATCACCGCGGCGCAGATCGCCCAGGCCACTGCCTCGCTCGGGCAGCCGCTGCTCGACGCGATTTCGTTCGCCCAGGACCAGATCCGCCACTTCGCCGAGCTGCAACGCGCCACGTTGACCGACTTCGAGGCCGAGACCCTCCCCGGGGTGTTCCTCGGTCAGCGTCAGGTACCGGTCGCCGCCGTCGGTGCCTACTGCCCAAGCGGACGAGTCCCGATGCTCGCCGCCCCGTTCATGACGGTGCTCGTGGCGAAGACCGCCGGCGTCGATGAGGTCGTCGTCTGCACCCCCCCGCGCGGCGGAGACCTGCACGCCCCCACGCTGCACTCGATCGCCACATCCGGCGCGGACCGGATCGTGGCTCTGGGCGGCGTCCAAGCGCTCGCGGCAATGGCGTTCGGTATCGAGGAGTGCGGCTTCGAGGGGCCGGTCGACATGATCGTCGGCCCCGGCAATGCGTTCGTGGCCGAGGCCAAGCGTCAGCTGTTCGGCCGGGTCGGGATCGACCTGCTCGCCGGCCCGTCGGAGGTGGCGGTGATCGCCGACGAGACCGCCGACCCGGAGCTGGTCGCCGCCGATCTGCTCGCCCAGGCCGAGCATGGCCCGACATCGCCCGCGGTGCTCATCACCACATCAGAGCCATTCGGCCAGGCGGTCATCGAACAGATCGCCCGACAGCTGGACGTGCTCGACGCGCTCGGAGACGACACGTGCCGCCGCGCCTGGAACGACTACGGGACGGCGATGGTCGCCGAGGACCGAGAGCACGCCGCGCAGCTGGCCGACGAGATCGCGACCGAGCATCTGGAGGTGCAGACCGCCGACGATCCCTGGTATCACAAGCGACTGCGCAACTACGGCTCCCTTTTTGTCGGGACGCGCGCAACGGTCGCGTTCTCGGACAAGGCCATCGGCACCAACCACACCCTGCCGACCGCACGGGCAGCGCGTTACACCGGCGGGCTGTCCGTGGCCAAGTTCCTCAAGACGCTGACCTACCAGCGGATCGCCACCGACGAGGGCGTCCGCGCGGTCGCCCCACACGTCGCCGAGATCTCACGCGCCGACCTCATGCCGGCCCACGAGGCGACCGCCACCAAACGTCTGGCGCGGCTTCCGTAGAGGCCCCCGTCCCGGGTCCAGCGCGAGCCGATTCCTAAGAGGCCTCACATGTAGTTGCTTGTGCCCCCGCGCGGCGGTAGGGTGCCGCCGTTGGGTTCCAACTGAACCACGAGGGGTGGGTGCGTATGAGGGTTTCCTGGGGTCAGCGACGCTGGATGGGGCTTGCCGCGCTCGCAGCCGGACTGATGGTCTTCATGATCGCGAGTTCGAATGCGTCGGCGGTGCTCTTGACACTGCCCAACGGACAGGTCGTCTCCTATCAGCCGCTTCGCAGTGCAGCGGGTCAGTTCACTCGCAACGACTCGGTGTTCAACAACCTGGACTACAACGGCGGCCCGGTCATGCCGTCCAATACCGACATCCTGCTCTTCTGGAGTCCGAAGGGCTACGCGAAGTATGGGACGCCAGGGAATCCCCCGGAGTACGTCACCGGCATCGAGCAGTACTGGAAGGACCTGCAGCACGACAGCGGCGGAAACCAGAACGTCGACTCGACCTCCACCCAATACGGTGATCTCACGGGCGCCTTCGCTCACTACCAGGTCACCTACGGCGGGGCGATCCTCGATACGAACCCGTATCCGAAGAGTCAGTGTCCGGCGAGTGGGGCGGTGACCCACTGTCTCACGGACGCGCAGATCCAGGCGGAGGTAGAGGCAGTCGCCACCGCCAACCACATTCCGGCAGACCTCGAGCACGAGATCTTCGTGATCACCCCACCGCACGTGGTCGGGTGCTTCAGCAGCGACGCCGTGGCGAACTACGGCGGCTGCTCGGTCGGCGAGCCGCCCCGCTTGGCGTTCTACTGCGCCTACCACCAGGAGACCCTGGCCTCACCGATGCGGTTCTACGCGTTCGATCCGTACGTGACCAACTTCAAATATCACGGCCAACTGGCGTGCGATTCCGGGAACTACCCCAACGGCCCATCCGATGGCGCGATCGACGGCGGGATGGCCCACGAGCACAACGAGTCGGTCACCGACCCGATTCCAAATGACGCCTGGACGAACGGTACCGGGGCCAATCACGGCGAGGAGAACGGCGATCAGTGCGGGTACAACTACGGCACACCACTGGGGACCGTGAGCCGCGACGGGCACACCTACCAGTACAACCAGGTGATCAACGGTCACTTCTACTTCTACCAGATGATGTGGAGCAACAACGGGGCTCAGTGCCTGCAGCGCTACACCCCACCAGCTTCTCTTCCGACGGCGACGTTCACCGCGACCGCAGCAGGCGCGGGGCGGACGATCAACTTCGACGCCTCAGGGTCCGGGCCGTCGATAGCGGACTTCAGCTGGCAGTTCAACGACTCGACTCCGGGGTGCACGACCACCTGCAATGACACGATCGAGACGACGTCGCCGACGATCTCTCACACCTTCCCGCTCAAGGGCACCTACGACGTCGGCCTGGCGGCGTTCCAGCCCAGCGGGTTGTCGGCGGGGGCCGGCGGGATCGTCACCACCGGACAGAGTGGCTTCGTGCCTGGGTTCACGGACACGACCACGGGCAAGACGGTGGCCTTCCAGGGCCTGACCACGATCAGCCTGCAGCCCGTGACGAACTACCTCTGGGAGTTCGGAGACGGAACGACCGGCACCGGCTACTCACCGAGCCACACCTACGCCACGGCCGGCACCTACCAGGTCACGCTGGTCCAGTTCAGCGGAGTCGGATCCGCGTTCCCGGGAGCCGGGGCGGCACCGATCTACTCGGCGAGCGTCACCGTCGGCTGAGCCTCAATGCACCAAGACGGCGGCCGCCATCACCGGCGGCCGCCTTCCGGTGCGCCGAAGGCGCTGCGGGCTCCCCATGCCGGACGCGCCAGGCCGAGATGCTCTCGCAGCGTCCGACCTGTGTAGCGCTCGCGCACCAGGCCGCGCCGGCGCAGCTCCGGCATCACCCCGCCGACGAACTCGTCGAACATGCCGGGGAAGTACGCGGGCTGGATGTTGAAGCCGTCGGCGGCGCCCGTCCTGAACCACTCCTCCATGGTGTCCGCGATCTCGCTGTAGGAGCCGACGACCTGCAGACCGGCTCGCGATCCTGCCGCACGGTAGGCCAGCTGGCGCAACGTGAGCCCGTCGCGTTCGGCGATCTCGATCCAACGATCGAAGCCACCCGTCTGCTCGTCGGCGGGCCGGGCCGAGCGCGGCAGCGGCCGATCGAGGGCGTACGCGCTCAGGTCGGGGTAGCCGATCTTGGCCGACAGCATGCTCAGGGCAACCGATGGGTGAAGCAGGCCCTGGAGCTCCTCGAAGCGCTCCTGCGCGGCCGTCGCGGTCGGCCCGGTGACGACCGCCAGGCCCGGCATCAGCTTGATCGCGTCCGCGTGACGGCCGTGCTCGGTCACACGCTCGCGCATCTCGCTGCGAAGCTCGCGTCCCCGCTCGACCAGCAGCACGCTGGTGAACATCACCTCGGCGAACTTCGCCGCGAACGACCTCCCCGCTTCGGATTGGCCGGCCTGCACGAGCACCGGATACCCCTGAGGCATCCGCGGGACGTTGAGCGGGCCCTTGACCCTGACGTACTCGCCGTCGTGACCGAGCGTGTGCAGCTTCTCGAGGTCAGAGAAGATGCCCGTCGCCTTGTCACGCGGGAAGGCATCGTCCTCCCAGCTGTCCCAGAGACCGAGGCAGGCGTCGACCACCTCCTCGCCGCGGCGGTAGCGCTCGTCGTGGCCCAGACGGTCATCGATACCGAAGTTCGGTGCCTCTCCGAGCTCGGAGGTCACCATGTTCCAACCCGACCGCCCGCCGCTGATGAAGTCCAGGGACGCGAACTTCCGAGCGATCTGGAACGGATAGTTGTAACTGACCGACGCCGTGCAGGTCAGCCCGATCCGCTCGGTCACCGCCGCCAGCGCCGAGAGCAACGTGAACGGCTCGAAGTTCGCCATGTACTGGGCAACCCGGCGCCGGGACTCCGGGTCTGCATCACGGACCCGCTGGTTGTCGGCGAGGAAGAGCATGTCGAAGCACTGGCGCTCGGCGAGCAGAGTCACCCGCCGGTAATGGTCGAAGCTCACCCCGGCGTCGGCGTCCGCATCCGGGTGGCGCCACGACGCCTGGTGATGCCCGGTCGGGTTGATGAACAACCCCAGCCGCATCGTGGGAGCCGAGCTCATCGCGCGTGGCCAGCCATGTCGATACCCAACCTAATGGGTTCGCTCGTGCGTCAGGCGTCGGCGGTGACCGCTCGGTCGCTGCGCTTGCCTGCGCCGGCCGTGTGACCGGCGCCCGTGCGAGCCCGCCGTGCGAGCGCCAGGAACGTGACCGCACACAGGAGGGCGAGGGCGGCGACGTCCTCGAATGAGCCGCGGAACGCGGAGGCGACCAGCTGCGCAGAGCGGACCGGCCCCGCGGCGTCGAGCTTGGCCTGCAGGACGAGGGAGCCGAGGGCGACACCGAGCGCCTGACCGACCCGGCTCATCGAGGTCACCAGCGGGGATGCGTGCGCGAGCTCGTCGGCGGACACGTCGGAGTAGCTCGAGCCGGTCGCCGAGACCCACGCGTGGCCGCCGGCGATCCCACCGGCGAACAGCAGCAGGCTGATCGCCCAGTCCGGGACTCCGGGACCGAGAACCCCGATGAGCAGCGTCGTGCAGGCGACGACGAGGAACCCACCGCAGGCGACCTGAGCGGCTCGCACCCCGGCTTCGATCCGCCCGGAGATCCACATGCTCAGGACCGTTCCGGCTCCCTGGGGCGCGATCAACGCCCCCGTGAGCGCCGGGCTCATGTGCCGCACCTCCTGGAGGAAGAGCGGCTCCAGGACCAGCAGCGCACACCACGCGACATTGGTGAGGACCAGGCACACCGCCCCGGTCGCGAACAGGCGTCGCCGCAGCAGGCGCAGGTCGAGCAGGGGCTGAGCGGCGCGGCCTGAATGACGGACGAAGTCGAGCAGCAGAGCCAGCCCGCAGATGAGGGGGATCGCGGTGCGCGTCGACGCAAGCCCTCCGCCGAGGGCGGACTGCTCAAGCGCGAACAGGAGCGCGGGCAGCGCGATGCTCAGCCGCAACAGGCCTGACACGTCGAGGCGACCCACGCGCGAGCGTGGCGTCTCGGGCAGCATCCGCAGGGCCGCCAGCGCCGCCAGTCCCCCGATCGGGACGTTGATGAGAAAGATCCACCGCCAGTCGAGCGTGTTGATCAGCAATCCGCCCAGTGACGGCCCGAGGATCGAGCCCACCGAGCTCGCCATCCAGATCCGGCTGCTCGTCCGACCCATCCGCGCGGGTCCGCCCACCTGGGCGGCGATCAACTGCGCGACCGGCAGCAGCATGCCGCCGGCGACGCCCTGCAGCGCCCGGTACAGGACGAGCTCGGGCAGGGAGGTCGCGGTCGCGCAGAGCGCCGAGCTGATGGCGAACCCCGCCAGTGCGGCGGTGTAGACGGTGCGGGCGCCGAAGCGCCGAGCGATCCAGCCACTCACCGGGATCACCGCCGCGAGCGTGAGGACGTAGGCCGAGATCACCCACTGCGTCGCCGCCACCCGGCTGTGGAAGTCACGACCGATCGAGTGCAGCGCGATGTTGGTCACCGTCGCGTCAACCGAGGACATCAGCGCGCCGAGGATGAGGACGGCGAGGGTGCGCCGGATGACGGTCTGGTCGTGGGCGACGGGCATGTACGACCAACCTACGTTCCAATTACAATCGAATCAAATGAACCTTCCTGCATAGAATGATCAATGTCGCTCACTGATGATCCGATCGACCCCAGGACGCTGAGGGCGCTCGTCTCGGTCGCCGAGGGGGGCTCGTTCCGAGCCGCGGCACAGTCGCTGGGATACACGCAATCCGCGATCTCCCATCAGATCGCCACCCTCGAGAAGCGTCTGGGGACGACCCTGTTCGTCCGTCCCGGAGGCCGTCGGCGGGTCGAGCTGACTCCGCTCGGGCAGCTGACGTTCCAGCATGCTCAGCGGGTGCTCGCCGCCAACCGCGCCCTCGAAGGGGATGTCACGGCAGCGCTGGCGGGCGAGCGCGGAACGTTGCGGATCGGGACCTCCGCCAGTACCTCACACCTGCTCGCCAGGCCACTGGCGGAGCTCGGCCGCCACAGTCCCGGGGTCGAGGTCTCACTCTCCAACATCGCGACAGCCGAGGCGCTCGCGCAGCAACTCGACCGCGGTCAGCTCGACCTCGGCCTGTACATCAACATCGAGGCGGATGAGCGCGTCGTCACCACCACCCTGTTCGAGGACACCTGGATGGTGATCACTCATCACAGCAACCCCCTGGCCGCGGAGGCCGCGATCTCCCTCGACGCCCTCGACGGTGTCGACATGATCGCCTGGCACGCCCGCTGGCGGGCGCAGGCCCATCTCGAGCAGCTCTGGCGCCGGCGCCGCATCCGGCCCCGGATCATCTACCGCACCGACGACAACCTCATAATCCAGCAGCTCGTGACCAACCGCCTCGGTTCCGCCTGCCTCGGCGCACTGACGGTCGAGCATCTCATCGATCAGGACATCCGGCGGATTCCCATCAACGACGAGCTGCCGCCCCGGACCCTCGCGCTCTGCCACGGGCGGGGGCGCGAACTGGCGCCGGCCGCGACGTTCGTGATCGACGCGATCCGGACGGCGTCACAGCGATCGCGCTGACGCCGCTCGGGGCTCCGGCCGCAGGCGGACGTTGATCACCGCGGTCGGATCGGGGCGGTCGACGTGGCGCAGGCGGACCGGCGCACCGCCGCGCCGGCCTCCAGCCCGATTCGCACCGCCTCGCCCGGATCGCAACTCAGGAACGTGACTCCCTCGGCCGGTGCGGCGTCGTCGGGGTGGTGGGTGAGCACGAAGATCGGCCCGCGCTCGGTCTCCCTTAAGACTGCCGTGGGCGCAAGAATTCATCGCCGGGACCGCAGAAGACTCACCCGAGGAGGAGGAAAGAGAGATGCCATTGATCACTGCCGGCGCGCTGGCGGGCGGGAACCTGAAGGGCGCGGATCACGGGGCGACGGTCTCGGTGATCCTCGACCACTCCGAGCCCGGTGAGGGCCCGAGGCGCCACCAGCACCCCTACGACGAGACGTGGGTGGTCATCGAGGGCAAGGTCGCGTTCGACGCCGGGGACGAGCGACTGGATGCCGGACCTGGCGACATCGTGATCGTCCCGCCCGACACGCCGCACAAATTCGTCGTTCAGGGCTCCGGGCCGGCGTCGCTGGTGTGCATCCACGCCAACCCGACGTTCGACACCGAGTGGCTGGAATGAGACCGCGCGCACGCTGGGATGAAACTCGATAATGCGGCGCTTATGAGGCTCACCACCACAGGCTATTCGATCGCGCTTCCGCCCTGGATCGTGGCGGCGCTCGCGGATGTTCCCGCGGTGATCGCTGACGTCGACGAGCGGATGCGCCTGGTTCATGCGCTCGCCGACCGCAACTGGCGAGAGGGCAACGGGGGGCCGTTCGCGGCGCTGGTGGCCGAGTCGGGCAGCGGGCGGATCGTCTCGGTCGGGGTCAACGTGGTGCTGGCGAGCGGCGTCTCAAGCGCCCACGCGGAGGTGACGGCACTGGCACTGGCGCAACGCGCCGTCGGCGACTGGGATCTCGGCGGCGCGGGCCGGCCCCAGCACGAGCTGGTCGTCAACTGGCGCCCGTGCGTGCAGTGCTACGGGGCCGTTCTGTGGTCAGGCGTTCGGCGGCTGGTCGTGGCGGGCTCCGGTCCGGAGCTCGAGCAGTTGACCGGCTTTGACGAAGGGCCGATGCGCGAGGACTGGGCGGCACAGTTCCAGGCGCGCGGGATAGCGGTGCTCGACGGGGTGTTGCGCCAGGAGGCGCTCGACACGTTCACGGCCTATCGCGACGGGGTCGCCGCCGAGAACCTCACCGTGTACAACGCCCGCCGCGGGTAGCGCTCGGCTCGGGGCCGGCGGGGCCGCAATCGCTGCCCCCGTCGGCGGGGAGGCATATGATTGTGACGGTAGGCACTTGGCGGCTCGGGGCCAGAAGGCACGAGGGATCGAGAGAGCAGTGACAAAAGCAGTCGAAGAGCGCGAACAGGTCATCGTCAGGTTCGCGGGCGACTCGGGCGACGGCATGCAGCTGGCGGGGAGCCGGTTCACCGACGCCACCGCGGTGCTCGGGAACGACCTGGCGACGATGCCGAGCTTCCCGGCGGAGATCCGGGCGCCCGCGGGCACGCTGGCCGGAGTCTCCGCGTTCCAGATCCACTTCGCCTCGCGCGACATCCTCACGCCGGGCGACGCGCCCAACGTGCTGGTGGCGATGAACCCGGCCGCGCTGAAGGCCAACCTCGAAGGGCTCCCGCGCGGCGCCACGATCATCCTCAACGAGGACTCCTTCACCAAGCGCAACCTGGAGAAGGCCGGCTACACCTCGAATCCGCTCGAGGACGGCTCGCTGAGCGAGTTCCGGGTCCACCGGATCCCGATGACCACGATGACCACTCGCGCGGTCGAGGCCATCGAGGACGCCTCCACCCGTGACGCCGGGCGCGCCAAGAACCTGTTCGCCCTCGGTGTGCTCTCCTGGCTCTACGGCCGGCCCGTCGACGTCACACGCGACTGGCTTCAGGCGAAGTTCGGCTCTCGCCCGGCCGCCCTGGCCGCGAACCTGGCGGCGTTCAACGCCGGCTGGTCGTTCGGTGAGACGACGGAGCTGCTCGAGGTCCAGTACCGGGTCAACCCCGCGACGGACGTTCCCCCGGGGACCTATCGCAACGTCAACGGGACGCAGTCGCTGGCGATGGGACTGATCGCCGCCAGCGTCAAGAGCGGGCTGCCGCTGGTGCTCGCCAGCTACCCGATCACCCCCGCCTCCGAGATCCTGCACGAGCTCTCCAAGCACACGCAGCTCGGGATCTCGACCGTCCAGGCCGAGGACGAGATCGCCGCGGCCGGGATGGCGCTCGGCGCCGCGTTCGGCGGCCGCCTCGGCGTCACCGCGACCAGCGGCCCGGGCATGGATCTGAAGGCTGAGACGATCGGGCTGGCGGTGATGCTCGAGCTGCCGATGATCATCATCGACGTCCAGCGAGCCGGCCCCTCGACTGGAATGCCGACCAAGACCGAGCAGGCGGACCTGATGATGGCGCTCTACGGCCGCCATGGCGAGTCGCCGCTGCCGGTGATCGCCCCCGGCACCCCGGGCGGCTGCTTCCAGGCCGGATTCGATGCGGTCTCGATCGCGGTGCGCTACCGCACCCCGGTGATCCTTCTCTCCGACGGCTTCCTGGCCAACTCGTCAGAACCATGGCTGATCCCGGATGTCGCGTCGCTGCCCGCGATCGATCCCGCGTTCGCCTCGAGCGTCGACCCCGACGAGCCGTTTCTCCCCTACACCCGGGACGCGAAGCTGGCGCGCCCGTGGGCGATTCCCGGCACGCCCGGGCTGGCCCACCGGATCGGCGGCATCGAGAAGGCCGACGGCACCGGCAACATCTCCTACGACGGCCACAACCACGAGCGGATGACCGAGCTGCGGGCAGCCAAGATCGCCGGGATCGCCGACGAGCTCGCCGCGCTGGTGGTGGATGCCGATCCCGACGCGACCCTGCTGGTGCTCGGCTGGGGCTCGAGCGAGGGCGCGATCCGAGCGGGCGTGAGACAGGCGCGGCTGGACGGGCTGAGCGTCGCACGAGCGCATCTGCGCCACCTGAACCCGTGGCCGGCGAACCTCGGCGACGTGCTGCGGTCGTTTGACCGGGTACTCGTCCCGGAGATGAACACCGGACAGCTGGCTCAGCTGCTGCGGGCGAGGTTCCTCGTCGACGTCGAGTCGTTCACCAAGGTCCAGGGGCAGCCGCTGTTCGCCGCCGAGATCAGGCAGCAGATCGAGGACCGGGTGGTGGCTCGATGAGCGCGACCGAGACGGACGGCCGCAACGGCGGCGAGATCGCGCTGAGCAAGGCGGACTTCCAGTCCGACCAGGAGACGCGCTGGTGCCCTGGATGCGGCGACTACGCGGTTCTCTCCGCGGTCCAGCAGTTCATGCCGGAGATCGGAATCCCCCCTGAGCGGATCGTCTTCATCACCGGCATCGGCTGCGCGGGGCGGTTCGCCTACTACATGGACACCTACGGGATGCACAGCATCCACGGGCGCGCTCCGGCGATTGCGACCGGGCTGGCGACCGCGCGTGACGACCTCTCGATCTGGGTGGTGACCGGCGACGGCGACTCGCTGTCGATCGGCGGCAACCACCTGATCCACGCGCTGCGCCGCAACATTCCGGTGAACATCCTGCTCTTCAACAACCAGATCTACGGGCTGACCAAGGGGCAGGCGTCGCCGACGTCCGAGGTCGGGAAGATCACCAAGTCGACGCCCTTCGGCGTGGCCGACCACCCGTTCAACCCGCTCGCCCTGGCGATCGGCGCTGAAGCGACGTTCGTGGCCCGTACGCTCGATCGCGACCGCCGGCACATGACCGAGGTCCTCCGTGCCGCCGCCCTGCATCAGGGAGCCTCGCTGGTCGAGATCTACCAGAACTGCCCGGTCTTCAACGACGGCGCCTTCTTCGGGCTGACCGAGAAGGAGACCAAGGAGGCCAATCAGATCCGGCTGATCGCCGGTCAGCCGATCCGGTTCGGCGCCGACGATGCGCGCGGCGTCGCGATGCGATCCGACGGAGCTCTGGAGATCGTCGACGTGGCCGAGCACGGCGAGGACGCGCTGCTCATCCACGACCCGACGCGCAACGACCCCGGGCTCGCCTTCGCGCTGGCCAAGCTCTCCAGCGATCCGACCGGACCGACTCCGATCGGCGTGCTGCGCGACGTGCAGCGTCCGGTCTACGGCCGCACCGCGACCACGCCGGAGGCAGCGACCGATGATCAGCTGGAGGCGCTCCTGCACTCCAGCGGCACCTGGACCGTCGGCGGCTGACGCCAAGCCCCGCGGCCGTTCCGGAGGCATGCTCCGGATACGCTAGGCTCGCGCTGTAGGAGCCGCTGACGCAGCATGACCGGTGCGGGTATCGGTGGCGTTCACTTTTCGTTCACCGTTACTCATTTTTTGGAGCGCGCATGGTTGGCCGGGTGGAAGTTGTGACAGGGGAGGTCGCCTGATGCGTCAGGGTCCGCTGGCTGGTCGATATCCCGCGGTGGCAGGGATGGTGGTCTGCGCTCTGATCCCGTATCTGGCGCTGTCAGGAGCGCTCGGTTCGATCACTCCGCTGATCGCCGGGCAGTTGCACATGAGCCTGCAGACGATGAGCATCGGCTCGGGCGTGGCGAACGCGGCATATGCCGCCGGGACCGTGTTGGCGGTGCAGTTCGCGCAGTTGCTGCCGCAGCGACGGATGATGGTCCTCTACGCCGCGGTGCTGGTGCTCGCATCGCTGCTCACCGCCGGCGCCCAGGACGCGGAGATGTACCTGGTCGGCCGCGTGCTCCAGGGCCTGTGCACTTCCCTGCTGCTCATCTCGGCCGCGCCGCCGCTGTTCCTCGGCTTCCCCAAATCCAAGCTGCGACCGACGGCGATGATCATGAACATGTGCATCTTCGGCGCGGTCGCGCTCGGCCCGCTGATCGGCGGCATCCAGGCGAGCGCGCACGCGTGGCGGCCGCTGTTCTGGGTCGTCGCCGGCGTGGCTGCGACCGCTCTGCTGCTCTCGGTCCTCACCTTCGAGGATGCGCCCGCGGCCGACCCGACGGCGCCGAAGGATCCGACCGCCATCGCGCTGGCCGCGATCGGCTCGACGGCCGCGTTCTTCGGCGCGTCCGAGCTGCTGTCACATCCGTTCCTTGATCCGCTCGTGGTCGTCCCGCTGTTCGGTGGGCTGGCGGTGATCGTCGCGCTGATCGTCAACCAATCGACCCGCACCCGGCCGCTGCTGACGATCCGGACGATGCTCACGAGCACGATCCCGGTGGCCGGGATCGTCATCGCGCTGTTCGCGGCCGCCGCGTCGGTGTCGGCCACCGAGCTGTCGGCGGGCATGCTCGCGTCCCGCTATGCACCGCTGCACGTCGGACTGCTCTACCTGCCGGAGTTCGCCGGAGCGGTGATCACCGCCGTGGCACTCGGGGTGCTGCTCACGCGGCGGGGGCTTCAGTACCTGCCGCTGGTCGGGATGGTGTTCCTGGCCGCCGGCATCGTCGTGTTCCGGCTCGAGCTGCCGCCGACGCCCGCGCTCACCCTGATCGGGTCCGGCTTGACCGGCATCGGCGTCGGGGCGACTGTCGCGCCCGCGCTGTTCGTCGCCGGCTTCTCGCTGTCGTCGGCGAGCCTGCAGCGCGTGTTCGCGATCGTCGAGCTGCTGCGCGCCGTGGCGGCGTTCATGATCGCGCCCGTCTTCGCGCACTTCGCGGCCACGGTCGGAACCGGCCGGTTCGGTGGCACCGGGATCGCCCTCTGGATCGGAGCCGGGCTGGCCGTCGGCGGCGCCGTGATCGCCGTGGTGCTCTACGCGCTCGGCGGCGCGCGACCGCAGGCGCCTGACATCGATCGGTTCCTGTCCGGCGAAGGGCCGGGCTTCCCCTCGCCGCCGCTGCTGGCGCGGGCGCGCGGTCACGCGGTGGCCCCGGTCCCCGCGACCGACTGCGCACAGTGATGAGCGGCTCCGGCCCAGCCGTCATCGCCTACGACGGCTCCGACCTCGCCCGGCTCGCCATCAACCAAGCCGCCGATCTGCTCAGCGCCGGACGGGAGGCGCTGGTCGTGTGCGTCTGGCAGCCGTTCGATCTCGGCTTTGTCCCGGCCGACGATCACGCGCTCGATGCCAAGAACGCACAGGAGGTCTGCGCGGCGGCTTCGCGCACGGCAGCCGCAGGCGCCGAGCTGGCCCGGGCAGCCGGGTTTGACGCACGGCCGCTCGAGGTCGAGGCGTCGCCGATCTGGAAGGGCATCGTCGAGGTCGCCGAGCAGCACGACGCAAGCGTGATCGTGCTCGGCTCCCACGGTCACAGCGGACTGAGCGGGCTCGTGGTGGGAAGCGTCGCGCGGGCCGTCGCGGATCACTCGCATCGGACCGTGCTGATCACCCATAACCACGACTGAGTCGCCGCGGTTGTGCGAGAGTAGACGCCATGCCCGGACTGCGTGGACGGCTCAGCAATGTGGTGAAGGCGAAGACCTCGGCGGCGCTCGACCGCGTCGAGGATCCGTCGCAGACCCTGGACTACAGCTACGACAAGCAGCTCGAGCTGATGGCCGGGGTCAAGAACGGGATCACCGAGGTCGCGACCTCCCGTAAGCGGCTGCAGAACCAGCAGGACACCCTGCGCCGGCAGATCGAGACGCTTGACGGGCAGGCGCGCCAGGCGATGGGCGCGGGCCGCGAGGACCTGGCGCGCGCCGCACTGGAGCGCAAGCAGACCATCCAGGGCGAGATCGACGCGATCGACTCGCAGGTCACCGAGCTCGAGCGCCAGCGCGAGCAGCTGACCGACAGCCAGCACAAGATGCAGGCCAAGCTCGACGCGTTCCGGACCCAGAAGGAAGTGATCAAGGCCCAGTACTCGGCGGCGCAGGCCCAGGTGCAGATGTCGGAGGCGACCACGGGCGTGGGCGACCAGAACGCGGATGTCGGCCAGGCGGCACAGCGTGCGATCGAGAAGACCGAGGACATGAAGGCGCGCGCCGGCGCGATGGAGGAGCTCGAGCAGGCAGGGACGTTCGGCGACCTCACACAATCCACAGGCGAGGATGAGGTCGATCGCCAGCTCGCCCAGCTCGGCGACGCGGGCGGAGTCGATGCGGAGCTGGCGGCGATGAAGGCGCAGCTCGCCGCGTCCCAGGCGCCCGAGCAACTGGCGGCGCCGAGTGAGCCGGCGGCCGACGAACCGGCAGCGGACCAGTCCCCGGCGGACGAGCCGGCAGCCGGCGAGCCGCCGGCCGACGAGCCGCCGTCTACAGCAGCTCGCTGACCGAGGCGCGCAGCAGCCGGGCGCGCCGGCGCAGCAGGCCCCGGCGCGGCCCGTAGAGGGCGAGCTCGGCCCTCCCCGCTGACAGCTCGACCCCGTCTGGGTACTCGATCCGGAGCGAGTCGAGGTCGTAGTAGTTCAGCGTCTGGGCGGCGGTCCGTGCGCGCTCCCACGGTGCGCGAAGGCCGACGGCTCCCGTCACCGGAGAGCGCAAGGTGAGCATCTCCGCGTCGCCGCCCCAGTGCTCGAGAACCACCTCGGGGGTGGGCTCGCGGCCGAAGCCCTTGCCGCGAGCGATCCCCACCCCCGGCTCGGTCACCTCCACGCGATACTGATCGGCCGATGCCGAGCATTGCCCGCGTCCGGCTCGAACGGTCACCGCTCCGGACAGGCGACCGCAGCTGACGGCCGCGAGCGCGACGACCACACGGTCCTGCTGCGCCCGCGCCCCCATGGGGCAGCCCTACAGGGGCAGCTGCCCGGCGCGCTTGGCTTCAAGCTTGCGCCGCTCACGCCGCGCGCCGTGGATCTGGCCCACCGCGTAGCCACCACCGAGCGCGATGATCGCCGGGATGAAGGCGAGAACCAGAGCGCTGACCACCGCGAGAACCTTCAGCACGACGATCACCGCAACGACCAGCACGGCCACGCTGATAACCAACCTCATAGGGCTGACTATAAGCGACGGCTACGAGCGCGGGCGCACGGTGATCTGCACGCGCATCCCGGCCTTCATGTGCCCCGGCAGGGAGCAGTACAGCTGGTAGCGGCCGGGGGAGAGCTTCCAGGTCGCGGTGGTCACCTTCCCCGGCAGCGTGAGGTGCACGGCGAACGTGCGCCCGACCATCTGCCCGCTCACCAGGCGTCGTGCCCGCAGGTCGTGGGCATCCATGCCGCGATTCCAGAGCTGGACGACGACCCGTCCGGCTGGAAGCGACGCGCGGCTGGGCGAGAGCGACCACTCCTGAGCGTAGACGAGCAGTCGCGCCGCAAAGGGAGGCCGATCGACGGCGCCGGCGGTCGCGGCGCCAGTCGCTGCGAGCGCGAGCACGAGCGCCAGCAATATGGCGACCCGGCGGGTCATGCGATGAGGGAGTAGCGCGGGAACCGGGCGGCGCCGGGGATGACCGCGGCCGCGTCGTGGTCGAACCACTGCTCCAGCAGCGAGGCGTAGACCCCGCGGAAGTCGACGTTGACCCGCTGGTTGCCGTTGACGTCGAGCTGCTCGAGCGAGGGGAACTCTCCGCACATCCGCCCGGTCACCCGGCTGCCGATGAGCATCGAGAGCCCGGCGGCTCCGTGGTCGGTGCCCGTGTCGTTCTCCTGAGCGCGCCGGCCGAACTCCGACCACACATGGATCAGCACCCGGCGGTCGAGTCCACGCGCCTCGAGGTCGGCCTGGAAGGCGGCGAGCGCGCCGCCGATTGCGGGCACGTCCTCACTGAAGGTCTGCGTCTGGTCGGCGTGAGTGTCGAACTGGGTCTCGGGGGTGAGCGCCACGCATCGCAGCGGCAGCCCGGCGGCGATCATCGCGGCCAGGCCCGCGAGCCGCTGGGGGAAGTCGCTGCCCGACAGCGTCGGATACGTCACCGGGCTGGTGTACGCCGCGGTCCCGTCGGCATTGGCGAACGGCCGCAGTGCACGGCGCACGGTTCCGACCTCCGAGGCCGCGCCGGCGACCTGGGCGACCGCGCCATCTGCGGCCGTGCGCTGCGCATCGCCGATTCTGGCCGCCGCGTCGAGTGCCTCGTCGAACACCGAGCCCCAGGTGCCTGGGATCCACAGCGAGAAGTCCTCGGGGCGGTCGATGGCGGCGACCGGGAACCGCGCGGTGGCGAGCGTCGGGTTCATCGCGGAGTCCATCGACAGCCCTTGCAGCGGATTGGTCGCCGTGCCGACCTGGTCGAGATAGCGACCCAGCCAGCCGGTGGTCACGGAGGTGTCCAGCGCCCCGACCTCCCAGTAGTGGCGGCTGGTGAAGTGCGACATGTCCTCGTCGGCGTAGCCGCTGCCGGGGATCACGATCAACTTGCCCGCATCGTGCAGCGCGGCCAGCGGCGCCGCAGCCGGACCCCACGCCAGCGATGGGTCCTCGGTGAACGGGGTGCTGTCGCTCGCGCTGATTCCCAGCGTCGGGCGCAGCTTGGCGTAGGTCGGGTCCCCGACCGGCGCGAGTATCGACAGTGCGTCGATTCCGCCGGCGAGGAAGATCGAGACCAGGATCGGGCTCTGGCTCGTCTGCATCTCGGACGCCTGAGCGATGCCCGCCGAGAGCGCCTGACCGCCCAGCCCGAGCCGGCCCGCGCCGTAGACGGAGACCAGGCCGCCGGCGGCGCCGAGCAGGAACCGGCGGCGGTCGATCCCTGTGCCGGCCGGGATCGGCATCGAGGGACCCCACTCGCGGGGGTGGCGCCCCCGGGCGCCGGCGAGGGCAGCGCGCAGCGCCTCGGAGCGGGTGAAGGAGTTGCAGCAGTTCATCGCGCGAGGATCACGACCGCTCATCAGCAGGTCTGCCAATCGGGAGACAGCGGAATCAGCGCGCGCAGTGCGTTCTGTCGGGAGACACGGTCGGGCACCTGCTCCCACGTCGCGTGGATCGAGTGCCCGACGCGGCGGCCGAAGTCGAGCAGATGGTGCTCGGTCGGCGAGCCGAGGGACGGGTCGCCCCAGTACGAGAGAGCGGCGGCCAGTGCCTGTGCGGGGGTCTCGTCCGCCGGATAGGAGCGGTCCTTGGACGGGTCGAGCACGTCGTCGCCGAGCGCGTAGTTGACGGCGGTGAGGCGTCCCGCCCAGCGGGCGGTGTCGAGCCACTGGGCGTAGTTCCAGCCCGCGACATTGGGGGGCTCGAACAGCTTCTGTCCGGTGAGCTGGGCGATCCACGCCCAGGCATCGGTCTGGACGGTGTGGCCGAGCGCGCGCAGCATGCCGGCACAGAAGACGACGGGCGGGAGCACCATCCGCTCGCCCTCGTAGAACAGCGGGTGACGGAGGATCGCCTCGATCAGCGGGCGCGTCTCGAAGCCGCTGGTGACGTAGTCGCGCTCGAGCACCCGCGCCACGTCGGCGGGAACCGTCTCAGCCACGAAGTACGACCACAGCTTGGAGACCATGAACGACGGGTGTGACGCGTGCTCGACGCACAGCCGGCAGGAGTCACGCCAGTCAAACCGCCCGCGCGCACCGAGGATCTTCTTGATCCCGTCGTCGTGCAGCTCGGGGTCGAACCGGAAATCGTGGGGCCCCTGGGCGTTGGACCAGGTGTTGGTGAAGCCGGTGAGTGCCCGCGCCTGCTCCTCGACGTCGCGCTGGCCGTAGCCGCGGCCCTGCCCGAGCGAGAAGAGCTCCATCATCTCGCGCCCATAGTTCTCGTTGGGGCTCCACTTGTTGTTCTCGACGCCATTGAGCCACAGCAGCATCGCCGGATCGCGCGTGACGTCGCGGAACAGGGCGAGGAAGTTCCCCAGCCAGTGGGTTCGCATCATCGCGTTCTGGCGGAGCATCAGCTTCTGGGTGGCGCCGTCGATCGACGCGGCGAACCAGGAGTGCCAGATGACGGTCATGCGCTCCTGCAGCGGCCGGTCGGAGCGGACCATGCGGTCAAGCCACCAGCAGTGGTCGTCCCCCCACACGTCGATCGGGTCCAGCGGGCGACCGCGAGCGCCGTGCGGTGCGCGCCCGACGAGCTTGACCGGGCCGGATGGGCGAGTCAGCGAGGCGACCGCACCGTCGAGCCCGAGCGACGCCAGTCGCGCAGCCTCTCCCCGGCGGGGACCGAATCCCGCGCGCCACAGCAGCCGCGTCGCGTGAGCGTCGGTGAAACGGCCTTTCAGAACCGGGAGCGGGGAGCCGGGAAGCTGTGCCATGGCAACGGGCCCCGGGTGGGGCGCTGCCTCTGTCCATCGGCAGCGGCGCCGCGTTCTTGAGCCCTTCTGTGCGCGACCGCGGGACCGATGCCCGACCCGTCACACTGACGGCGTGCGCGCCATCGATCGCTGCGGTGAGCGGCTTGCGGATCACATCGCCCCGGTCGCCGCGCTGGCTGTCGTCCTCGCGCTGATCCTTCCATCCCATCCGATCGCTCGGCGCTCGGACGTGCTGCTGGCGGCGCTGGTGCTCGCAACGGCGGCCCAGATCGATCCACGGCAGCTGCGCGGCCTCCGGCGCCAGGCGGTCGCCATCGGCGTGCTGGCGGTCGCCGCGTTTGTGGTCCTGACGCTCTGCGCATGGCTGATCAGCCGGTTGTTCACCGGCGACGTCCGAGTGGGCGTGTTATCACTCGGGCTCGCCTCGACAGAGGTGGCGAGCGTCGGATTGGTCGGGCTCGCCGGAGGCGACACGGTGACGGCCGTCGGCGTGCTGACGGTCTCCCTGATCACGTCGGCGGTCCTCGGACCGCTGCTGGCCGGCGCGCTGGCGCACCCCACCGGACATGAGAGCGCAACGGGCCTGCTGGGACGCTTCGCGCTGATCGTGCTCGTCCCGCTCGCGGGCGGGCTGCTGGTGCGTGGCCTGCGACCGGGGCTGCAGCGCGCGTCCGGAACCCTCAACGGCAGTGCCGCGTTGCTGGTCTGCGGGCTGCTGTACGCCGCCATCAGCGGCATCCAGGGCGGCCATCAACTCGTCGACGGAATGCTGGGAAGCGCCGCGTTCATCACTGTCTCCGCCATCGTCGCCATGGCGATCCGGGGGGCACCGCTGTTCGGCGGACTCGACCCCGCGGCGCTGCTGTTCACCACCGGCCTGCGAGATTTCGCGGTGGCCGCGGCGCTCGCTGCTCAGGCGTTCGGGACACGCGCGGCCGCCGTTGGCGGCGAGTACGGCGCGCTCATGCTGCTCGCCGGCGCGGTCACCGCCAGCGTCATGCGTCGCCGCGCCGGGACGCGAGTGGTCTCCGCCGACGGTTGACGCCGGCCGGCCGCCGGCGAGCGTTCAGGCGTACTCGGGCGTGGCCGTTTCCTGGAGCCGGGCGGCTTCCACGGTGTTGGCCATCAGCATCGCAATCGTCATCGGGCCGACACCGCCCGGGACGGGCGAGATCCAATGAGCCAGCGGCGCGACGGCCTCGTACTCGACATCGCCGACGATGCCATCGCCGACCCGGTTGATGCCGACATCGATCACGGTCACCCCGGGCTTGACGTCGTCGCGGCCGATCAGCCCTGGCGCGCCGGCGGCGACGATCAGGATGTCGGCTCGGCGCGTGGCTGCGCGCAGGTCGCGGGTTCCCTTGTGGCAGCTGGTGACGGTGGCGTCGCGCTCGAGCAGCATCTGCGCCATTGGCCGGCCGACGAGATCGGAACGACCGACCACGACCGCGTCAGTGCCATCGACGGGAATGTCGTACTCATCGAGCAGCCGCATCACGCCCGTCGGAGTGCACGGTCGCAGCCCGGGCCTGCCCGAGGCCAGCCGCGCGACGCTCTCGCCGGTCAGGCCGTCGACGTCCTTGTCGGGATGGATGCAGCGGATCACCGCCCGCGCGTCGAGGTGCTTCGGCAGCGGGAGCTGCACCAGGATCCCGGTGACGGCCGGATCGGCCGACAGCGAGAGCACGAGCTCTTCGAGCTCCGGCTGGCGCGTGGTGGCCGGCAGATGCCGGTGCAGGTCACGCATCCCCAGCTCGACGCACATCCGCCGCTTGTTGCGAACGTAGATCGCCGATGCGGGATCCTCGCCGACCAGGATCGTGGCCAGCCCCGGCGGTGGCGCCATCTGCCCGACCTCGGCGGCGGTGGTGTCACGCACCAGCGAGGCGACCGCCTTTCCGTCGATGACGTTCGATCGCTTGTTCACCCGACGATCGTAACCGAGCCTGTTGCGGCTGCGGCTGCGGCCGGGGGCGCCCGAAGTCCTACCGTCCTGACCGCCGTCACGGCCGAGCCCGCTGTGACGTCAGGAGTGGCATGAACGACGAGATCCAGGAAGAGCAACTCGCGGCGCTGTGGCGCCATGGCTTCGGCATCGCCTATCGGATGCTCGGAAGCGTCGCCGAGGCGGAGGACGTGGCCCAGGAGTCGCTGCTGCGTCTGACGCGACAGGAGGAAGAGGTGGTCGAGCCCGCGGCGTGGGTCACCACCGTGGCGACGCGGCTGTCGATCAACGTGCTGCGGTCGGCGCGGTCACGGCGGGAGGCCCTCCGACGCCGTGCTCTACGCCGACTCGGGCGGCAAGGCGATGGCTCCGCCCGAGCCGCTGGTCGGCGCCGCGCTCGTCGCGCGGTTCCTGACCGCGGTCGCGCAGTCCTGGCCGTCGGCGCCCGGATACGAGCGGCGGCGGGCCCGTGTCAACGGTCAGCCCGGGATCGTGATGCGCGGCCCCGCCGAGCCGCGCTTCACCGACGCGCAACGCCAGGCGGTCGGCCGTGTGCTCACGCGAGTGAAGTCGGGCGAGCTCGGCGCGCCGGAGCTGGCCGCGCTGGCGAGGCAGGCGCGGGCGGCGGGAGCCGAACCGGCGACGCCTGGCGGCATGCCGGCGGTGGAGATCCGGGTGTGGAGCGTGCTGACGGTGGATGTCGTCGACGGCCGCATCCAGGCCGTGCGGATCGTGCGCAACCCGGACAAGCTGCGCCACCTCTGAGCTGTCACAGCGCGGCGCCGCGCCTTGTCAGACCTGGTGAGTCACCACCACCCCGACCAGGAGCCGTCCGCATGTCCGCGCTCACCGTTGCACCCATCTCCGGCCTCTACCACGCTCAGCCCCAGCCTTCCAGCTTCGCGTTCGGGGTTCGCCACTCGGGCGTGTTCTGGTACCGCGGCTCGCTGTCCGATGTCACCGCCACCCTCCGGGGCGACGCCGAGGAGCTGACGCTGGAGGGTTCCGCCCGCGTCGACTCGATCTCGATCCGGGAGCCGGCGGCGCTGCGCGCGCATCTCCTCGGCGCCGACTTCTTCGACGCCGAGCACCATCCCGAGGTCACGTTCCGCTCGACCGCGGTGCGGTGCAACGGCGAGCACCGGGCCGAGGTACAGGGCGAGCTGACCATGCGCGCCTTCTGTTCATCCGGGAGGCCAAGGCTTGACGACCTCGAGTAAACCAGCGAGCCTGCAGGAGGTCTGATCGGCTTCACCATCGGCCCAAAGCGAGGACCGTGCTCCCCACCTCCCACCTGCTCGAGTTCATACTCGCCGTCTACGTGCTCATCCTGATCCCGGGACCGAGCGTGTTGTTCGTGGTCAGCCGGGGCGTGGCGCTGGGCAGGCGCGCGGCGCTGGCGACGGTGATGGGCAACACGCTCGGGCTGCTGTTCCAGTTGCTCGTGGTCTGCATCGGCCTGGGTTCGGTGCTCGCTCGCTCCGACGCCCTGTTCACCATCGTCAAGCTGCTCGGCTCCGGCTATCTGATCCTGCTCGGCGTACGGGCCATCCGACAGCGCAAGGAGCTGGCCGGCGCGCTGAATCCGCTGGCGATCGAACCGCGCGCAACCCGCCGCATCGTCCGCGAGGGATTCGCCGTCGGCGCGACCAATCCCAAGGGTGTTTTGATGTTCACGGCGCTGGTGCCGCAGTTCATCGAACCGGCGCGAGGGCACACCACGCTTCAGCTGGCCGGTCTGGGGCTGATCTGCGCGCTCATCGGCCTGCTGTCGGACTGCTCCTGGGCGCTGGCGTCCGGCACCGCGCGGCACTGGCTCGGCCGCTCGCCCCAGCGTCTGGAGCGGATGAGCACCGCCGGCGGGGTGACGATGATCGGCGTCGGCGCGGTGCTCGCGCTGAGTGGCCGGCGCGGCTGAGAATCGACTCACCGCGAGGACCCATTCGCGCTGTTCGGCTTCCCGGGCGCGACGCTCAGGCTAAACCATGGGCACTACGGATTCTCAGTCAAGCGAGTCGACCGCGCCCAGCATGTGTTTGGCAGCTCGTCCACCAGGACCTTCAAGCTGACCGGCACGCCACCGCCTCACTGAGGCCTCGTCGCCACCTCTCGCCCTGTCCCAGGGGCGGTACTACACCTCTGGGGCCGCGAACGGCTGCGCCAGCACGGGCGCCGCTGCCGGCGTTGTATCGGTGAGCCGGCGGCGCTGGACGATGCGGTCGGTGGCCGCCCATGCGGCGAAGATCAGGGAGCCGATGATCCCGGTGAGCGTGACCAGCACGCCGGCGGCGGCAGACGCGGCGAGACCATGAGCGCCGAGGATCAGGACGGTGGCGGCCGGGCCGGTGCTCGGGCCGATCGGTAGCTGGCCGACGGTGAACATCACGATCAGCAGGGCCATCGAATCGAAGATGGAGACGTCGACGCCGACCGCGCGGAGCATCAGCCAGTTGCGGAGCACCTGGGCACAGACCGCCACCAGCGCGAAGCTGATCAGCCGCCCGCGGCTCTGCATCCGCAGGACGGCGAGCCCGGCGCCGGGCCCGGTCCGGTGCCGCTCGGACACCTTCCGCAGCCCAATGGTGAGCCCGGCGATCGCGACGATGATCAGCGCGGGCACCCATAGCGGGACGCCCAGCGGCGCGACCAGGGTGAAGGAGAAGATCGCTACCAGGGCGAGCTCGACCGCGATGATCGGGACCTCGGCTGCCACGAGCGCCGCGGCCCGAGGCGTGTCGCGCGGGGCGGCCCGCCGGACCGACGCTATCCGGACCGCCATGCCGACCGAGCCGTTGACGATGCTGGCGACGCAGCCGAACGCGGCCGAGACGAACAGGACGCGGCGGCTGACCGTCGCACCGGCGGCTCTCACACAGACCGTCCACGCCTCGGCACGCGTCACGAGCCCGACGAGCTGGAGCACCGCCGACAGCGCCACCAGGCTGACCGGCGCCGTCCGCAGCGCAGCGCTGAACTGCGCGCCCCGGCCCGCCAGCACGTAGCCCAACAGCGCCGCGACGAGCAACGTGCCGCCGATGCTGACCGCCATCTTCCGGCGCAGCGAGGACCGTCGCGCATCGCGCTCGGCTGCGTCATCGTTGCCGGGGACCGGCGGCTGTTGGACCGTCAAGAGGAACCTTCGCGGTGGGGGTCTCGAACTGCCGGCGACGCGCGGCCGCTCGGCATCACGCCGTTGGACGTGAGATCGACAGACGGCACGATCTCTGAAGCGGCGGGCTACCGAGGGTAGCCAGCCCGGGTTGCGGCGACGTGTGCGCTAGGGCGTGCAGCCCGCGGCATCGGACTGGTACCAGATGCCATCGTCCCAGACGAACTGGATGATCGAGGCCTCGTCGCCCGCCGGAACGTTGAACGTGTCCAGCGCGCTCTGCGTCGCCAACGAGTTGTTGTTGATGTCGTACCAATCGAACACGGCGCGGTTCGTGCCGTTGTAGTAGAGGGGTCCGTTGCCGGCGAAGGTCCAGGTCCCGCCGCTGCTCGGCGCGGTGTAGAGCGCGTCCCGTGCATAGACCCAGGTTCCGGTGGGCACGCCCACAGTCGGGGCGCTGCGCCAGATCTGACCCAGGAAGCAGGACTGCGTCCCCGGGGTCATGTCTTCGGTATTCAGCGCCATCTGCTCGGAGCCGCTGCTCCACGGCGCCAGCGGGGGGAGGCTCTGCGTCGGACTTGGAGTCGGAGCGGGTGCGGGCGTCGGCGTGGGGGTCGGAGCCGGTGTTGGTGTCGGTATCGGCGCCGGTGTGGGTGCCGGAGCGGTACCACCGGCTCTGACCGTGAAGTGCGTCCTCGCGTAGTAGCCGCCGCAGGTCACCGTCACGTTCGCGCGGCCCAGGGGTGCTTGGCGGCCGACGTGAACGACGAAGCGGCGCCGCAGGTGGCCGCGAAGCACCGCCTGCCTTCCGCGGATCATCAGCGCGCAGCGGCGGCTGGAGGACTTGTGAATGGTGACCGTCCCGGGTCGCCGCACGACCCTCGGCGTCACCGAGATGTTCCAAGCCGCCGCAACCGGCGGCACCGCCAATGCACCGGCCGCCACGCTGCCCAGAAGCGCCACCCGCATCGCCCTCATAACCCCTCCGCATTCGTCCCTAAAGCGAGTAATCAGAGCCTAATTGATTACTCTGAGGGACGTCAAGGGGTTCGTCCGGCCCGTGAGGAACGGGCCGGCCGGGAATGCGCGAGCTGTCAGCGGCTCTTGCGCACCCAGGTGAGGCGCCGGCTCGGGCTCGGGCGCTTGCGGGAAGTCGGATGCATCAGGCGCTGAAGGTCACGGACGTGGGCGCTGATGGTGATGTTTGCTGTTTTGGGATGCATTTGGAGACCTCGGATGTCGCTTTGTACAACCGACGATAGCGTCCGAATTTCGTTCAAATCATGACGAGTTGAACTGTTAGCGATCGATCTCATCGATCGTATTTGCGGAACACGCGGAGTCGCCGCAGGCGCTCGTCGGAGCGGATCGCATGACCCGCCTTGCCGCGGAAAGGAGGCTGCGTCCTAGCGTGGAGGGCAAATGACGACATTTTCTGACCTCGAGCTCCGCGAGGAGTTGCTGCGCTCGCTGACCGAGCTGGGCTATGAGGAGCCGACGACGATCCAGGCCGAGGCGATCCCACCGCTGCTCGGCGGCCGGGATCTGCTCGGACAAGCCGCCACCGGGACGGGCAAGACCGCGGCGTTCGCACTGCCGCTGCTGCAGCGCATCGCGCTCGGCGGCCCCCGTCCGCGCGCACTTGTGCTCGTTCCCACGCGTGAGCTGGCGTCACAGGTCTCAGAGGCGATCCACAAGTACGGACGCCACCTCGGCGCGCGCGTCCTGCCGATCTATGGCGGCGCCCCCATCGTGCGTCAGATGAAGTCGCTGGACCGCGGCATCGACGTCGTGGTCGCCACGCCTGGCCGCGCCATCGACCATCTCACGCGCAAGACGCTCGACCTGCGCGACCTGGAGGTCGTCGTGCTCGACGAGGCGGACGAGATGCTGGACATGGGCTTCGCCGAGGACATCGAGACGATCCTCGACCAGGCGCCCGCCCAGCGGCAGACCGTGATGTTCAGCGCAACGATGCCGGCGCGGCTGAAGCACATGGTCCACCAGCACCTGAGCGACCCGACGACGATCAGCGTCAGCCTCAGAGACGCCGAGCCCGGGGAGACGCCGAAGATCCGACAGACCGCATACGTCGTCAACCGCGCTCACAAGTCCGCGGCGCTCGGCCGCATCCTCGACGTCGAGCAGCCTGGGCAGGCTCTCGTGTTCTGCCGCACGCGCGCGGACGTCGATCAACTCGCCGAGACGCTCAACGGGCGTGGCTACCGTGCCGAGGCGTTGCATGGCGGACTCAGCCAGGACCAGCGAACGCGGGTCCTCGGCCGGTTGAAGTCAGAGACCGCCGACCTGCTGATCGCCACCGACGTCGCCGCTCGCGGCCTGGACATCGACACGCTCACGCACGTGGTGAACTTCGACGTCCCGTCCGCGCCGGAGTCCTACGTCCACCGGATCGGCCGCGTCGGTCGTGCCGGTCGGGAGGGCACGGCGATCACGTTGGCCCAGCCGCGCGAGCACCGCATGCTGAAGACGATCGAGCGGCTCACCAGGCAGCCGATCGCCATCGAGACCGTCCCCACGGTCGCCGACCTGAAGGCCCGCCGCCTTGAGCTCACCCGCGCTGCGCTCCACGAGTCGTTGCTGGAGGATGATCTGGAGCCGTTTCGGGTCGTGTTCGACACGCTCTGTGACGAGTTCGATCCGCTGAACGTCGCCCTTGCCGCGATCAAGCTCGCGCACGAGGCGACATCCGTCGGCGGCGACGAGGACGCCGAGCCGGAGATCCCGCACATGACCCTGCACCGCGACAAGCCGAACGCGGCGCCCCGTCGTCCGCAGCGCAACGGAGGTGGCGAGACGACGCGGATCTACATCGGGCTCGGTCGCACCGCACACGTCCGCCCGCAGGACCTCGTCGGCGCCATCACCGGTGAGACCAAGCTTCACGGTCGCCAGATCGGGGCGATCGAGATCGCCGACCGCTTCAGCCTCGTCGAGATCCCCCTCGAGCGCGCCGATGAGGTCATCCACGGTCTCAGACGCACCAAGCTCAAAGGCCGTAAGGCCACGGTGCGCCGGGAGAAGTTCGAGCGGCGCTGACCGGCGTCGGGTCGTTGACGGTGTGGTTGAATCCGCCGCGCATCGCGTGCGGCCGGGGCCAGCCTGACCGTGTGTCTACTTCGACGATCCGTCCGGGCACCACTTCGAGTTGATCACCCAGCCCTACGGCGCCGGTCCCTGAGCATTCGAGGTCAGGCCTCGCTCGACACATAGGTCGTGACGGAAAGACGCACCTGTCAATCGACCAGGACACCCTTCGGCGTGCTTAGTGTTGAGGGGATGGAGGCCCGGTTCTCGCTCATCGTCAACGCGTCTGACGCTGTCGCGGCGACGCCCAAACGATCCGAGAAGACGGCGATCCTCGCCGCGCTTCTGTCCGAGGTGGCTCCCATCGAGGCGGCGATCTGCGTCGGCTTGCTCTCCGGTGAGCCGCGACAGGGGCGCGTGGGCGTCGGCTGGGCGTCCCTGCGGGATCTCGAGGTCGCGCCGGCCGAGCAGGCGAGCTTGACGATCGTCGCGGTCGACGATGCGATCACCGCCATCGCGCGGGCGACGGGGGCGGGCTCGGCGTCGACCAGGCGCCAGCTGCTCGCCGACCTGATGGCGCGCGCCACCGAACCCGAAGCGTCATTCCTGACGGCGCTGCTCACCGGCCAGTTGCGCCAGGGAGCGCTGGCCGCGGTGATGGGCGACGCAATCGCGCGTGCTGCCGGTGTGAGCACAGCCGTGACCCGCCGCGCCCTGATGCTGTCGGGCGACCTGTCCGGCACCGCCGAGATCGCACTGGTCGAGGGCGAGCCTGGCCTGCTCGCGGTCGGTCTGGAACTGATGCGCCCGGTACTGCCGATGCTCGCCTCCCCGGGCGCGAGCGTGGCCGAGGCGATGGGCGCGTCCGGCCAGGTCTCGGTGGAGCACAAGCTCGACGGACTTCGGGTGCAGATCCACCGACGTGGCGACGAGGTTCGCATCTTCTCGCGCAACCTCAACGATCTGACCGCGCGGCTACCCGGGATCGTGGCGGCGACGCGAGCGCTGGCGGTGGACTCGGTGGTACTCGACGGGGAGGCGTTGTGGATGGGTTCGGACGGCCCGGCCAGCTTTCAGGAGACGATGTCCCAGATCGACGGAGACGCCCCGCCCGAAGGCGTGGTCACCTTTCTGTTCGACGTGCTGCACATCGACGGGGTCGATCTGCTCGACGCCCCCCAGCATGAACGCCGGACGCGGCTCAGCCAGATCGCACCTCAGCTCATGGTCCCCGCGACCGTCACCGACGACATCGCCGTCGGCGAGCAGGTGCTCGCCGACGCGCTGGACGCCGGTCACGAGGGCGTGGTGATCAAGGACATCAACTCGACCTACGCCGCCGGACGGCGAGGTGCAGCGTGGCGCAAGGTCAAGCCGGTTCACACCTATGACCTCGTCGTGCTCGGCGCCGAGTGGGGACACGGCCGCCGCCGCGGCCGGCTGTCCAACCTGCACCTCGGAGCGCGAGATCCGGACACCGGCAGCTTCGTGATGGTCGGTAAGACCTTCAAAGGCCTCACCGACGAACTGCTGGCCTGGCAAACCGACGCGCTGCTGGCCCGTGAGACCGGCCGTCAGGGGATCGCCGTGCTCGTCGCGCCCGAGCTCGTGATCGAGATCGCTATCGACGGCGTCCAGGTATCCACCCGCTACCCGGGAGGGGTCGCGCTGCGCTTCGCTCGCGTCAAGCGGTACAGGCCCGACAAGCAACCGGCACAGGCGGACACGATCGACGCGTTGCGGGCTCTGCTGGCACGCGGCTAGCGCGATCAGAAGGACTGGTCACAATGAGCACGTGGCCACCGTCTTGATCAAGCTGCCCGGGGGCGAGGGAATGATCCGCTGCGAGGATGGGGCGATCGCTCTGACGCACGACGTGTCTCAGGACGGCGGACAGCCGGTTCAGCCATGGGACCCCTATGAGCCGATCAGGCTCTGGCTCGGCGATGACCGGATGCTGAGCGGTGGGCTGCTTCCGCCCGGAGCGGTCAGCGCCGAGGCGGTCCAGGCGACCGGCATGCGCACGGCCGCCGGCGTCGGCGGCGGCACGTATGCGGTGATCTTCGAGCATGAGGAGCACGGCGAACCGGCCCTGGGGTATCGCGATGCGGCGGGCGCGTTCGTTCACCGGCCGATGCCCGCGCAGTACACGCATGAGCCGGTCACCGATGCGGAGGAGCCGTGCCCGGTATGCGCCGAAGTCCAGTATGAGCTGCACTTCGCGACCGAGGAGTGGCGGGCCGGCCGGGGCAGAAAGGGCACCGCCTCGTTCCAGGCTCATCCTCTCGTCGTCTGTCGGGTTTGCGGCCGTCAGGAGTACGTCTCGGCGATCTCCCACTACGGACACACCGACAGCACGGAGGAGGACGAGGCCGCCCGATCCGAAAGGCTGGCGCGCCAGCGCGCGCAGGAGGCGGTACAGCGTTGGTACTCGGACAAGATGACGTTGATGGGGGTGACGTTTGCGATCTACGCGGCTGAGGGCTGGCCTGCGCGGATCAATGGAAGCGGGTCGCACGGCGACGATCTGACGAGCGTGAAGATCGCCCACGCCGAGACGCTGCCCGACTCGATAGTGGTCCCCCGACCTCGGATCGAGGTCACCACGTCGATCGAGCCTCATCAGCCGGGTGAGCTCGCCATCGCTCGCGAGGAGTTCGCGTCGCGGGTCGAGGCTGACGGAAACCGAGAACTCACCGACGGCCTGTCTGATGCCGCGGTCACGCTCTGGTTCCGTGCCGCCCATCGCCGGCGCGTGGCCGCCTCCTACCGAGCGCCTGTCTGCGAGACCCAGATCACGATCGACGGGGCGCGAGAGCCGTTCGTAACCGTCGGCGCACCCGGCGCTCGGTGGGTCGCGGTCCGCCGCCATCACGGCGTGACTATCACGATCGGGGCGCGGGATATCGCACCCGAGTCGCTCGTCATCGAGCCGATCGCGAATCCCGATGCCCGCCTGCTCGGCCCCGCGCCCGAGGAGCCGTAGTCGCACCACGGATCCGCTGCACCCAGATGATGCAGTCGCCGCCAGAGGCTGTCACGTTTTTGATCGCCCGTTACATCTCCTGGACATGAACCACGACAAAGCGAGCGACGCGGAGCTCCTGCTGGCCTCCGACAAGGATGCCGCAGCGTTCCGCGCCCTCTACGACCGCTACTCGAAGCGGATCATGGGCTACCACCTGCGCCGTTGCCGTGACGAGCAGGCTGCGCTCGACCTCACCGCCGAGACCTTCGCCCAGGTGTGGTGCTCACGGCGGGCCTTCCGGGACCAGGCGGGCGGCACGGCGGGGCCGTGGCTCTACGGGATCGCCCGCAACGTGTTGCTGCAATCGGTCCGCCGGGAGCGCTTGGAGGACGGCGCTCGCCAGCGACTTGGCATGCTTGAGCAGGCCGACGGCTCGGTCGCAGCACCCGAACCGAGCTGGCTGAACGGCGTCGACGAGCTGCTCGACGACCTGCCGGCCGACCAGCGCAGCGCCCTGGAGCTGCGCTTCCTGGAGGACCTGCCCTACGAGGGCGTCGCCTCGCGGCTCTCGATCACACCCGAGAACGCGCGGAAGAGGGTCCATCGGGGTCTCAGCGCATTGCGCCGGAACCACTCACTCATGATCGGAGAACCGCGATGAAGATTGATACGAAACTTGAGGAACTCGGAGATCGCCTCCAGCGATCCGCCGCCGCCGAGCTGCGCTCCGAGCAGCCGTCGGTCGGGGCGATCACGATGTGGGCGCGCCGTAGGCGCTCGCGGCTGGTGGCAAGCAGCTCCCTGGGGCTGGCCGGCATCGGAGCCGCGGTCGTGCTCGTGCTGGGCGGCACCGCCGCTACATCACCGGCTTTTGCGATCACCCGGCACAACGATGGCTCGGTGTTGGTGACGCTCAACAGCCAGGAGGACATTGCGCAGGCAAACCAGAAGCTCGAGGCGATGGGGATCAACGAGCAGATCACGCTCTACGCGAGGTTCACGCCGACCGCGGTGAGCGGACCGGAGGAGTGCACGCCGGGGCCGGGCGCCGGCGCGCCGAATCCGCCCATCAAGCTCGTCGTGAACACCGACAACGCCGACAACACCGGCACCACGGGCGCGGTGACCTGCGTCGTCGGACCTCACACCTACTCAGGTCCCGACCCGAGCTCTGGCGACACCGGCTCAGGCAACTCCCGCACCACGACCTACGGCAGCGTCAGCGCCGGCTGAGCTGCCGACCGGCCGCCGGCGCCCGGAAGTCAGGGGGTGGTTGAGGCTGGACCGGGGTAGCTGGGTGGGGGTTCTGCCGTCGGGCGCTGCTGTTGTTCGTGGGGTTCGCGAGGTAGCGCGCCCGGCGTCGGCCGTCAAGCAGCGCCCGCAGTTCCTGGGCGTCCGTGTGGGGTTTGTGGCGCTGCTGTGACTGCCGTCGCCGTGCGCGCTACTGGGCAATGAGGTCGAGCCCACTCCGTGTGCACGACCTCGTGCCAAAGGGGACTCTTTGACGGCCCCTGGGGCCCGCGCTGCGTCGGGGGCGGACTTTCTCCCCACTCGCCGTGGTCGCCGGGGGTGCGTGGGGTGGGTTGTTGTCCTGGCGATCGGTTCTCGCCCTGGCGGGTCTGCGGGGGTCGGTGCGTGGGTGGTTTTGCTCGCCGCGGACGCGTCGCGCGGTGGCGGGCGGCGGGCGCCGGCGGGCGGCGGCGGGCGCGGCTGGCGCGTGGGACGTTGCGGCGTCCCAGCCGCCGTCACACCCCACGCGTCCCGCGGCCGCCGACGCGCGGGACACCACGGCATCCCAGCCGCCGTCTGCCACCCACGCACCGCGCACGCTGCCGTGTCAGCAGTGTTCCCCCTTTGGGTGCCGGCCGCCGGCAGGTTGCGGCCGCTATCGAGATCGGCGAGGGTCACCTGCGAGCGTGGGACCGGCGCCGAGCGCCGTCATGGCGATGCGGCTGGGCCGGTCGAACCTGATGGGGAACGTCGTACTGCTGGCCATGATCGCTCCTCCGAGGGTCATCGTGAAATCTATATCAAAGTGATATCACTTTTAACCCGCTGGGTCAAGATTGCGTGGAGCGGTGATGAGCCTGGCAATCGCATCGGCCAGCTCGGCCGGATGACTCAGCGCCGCCAGATGACCTCCGGGCACCACGATCGGGTCGATGCCCAGGCGCTCGCGCGCGACGCGCTGCTGGAGCTCGAGTGGGAAGAAGCGGTCGTCGCGGCCGGCGATCGCGTGGATGGGAATCGCGGGCCAGGTGTCGAATGCGCACACGTCCTCGAAGCTCTCGTCGAGTTGAGCGGCCGCGCGCACACCCATCTCCTCGATCAGCGGCTCAGGGACGTCGTGCATGAAGTACGTGGCCAGGTCGAACTCGGTGCTGTAGCCGTTGCGCCGTGCGGCACTCGTCCGTGCCTGCTCGGAATCCACGTCGCCCCACCACTCCCCCGGCGTCTCACCCGGGCGCGGGACCATCGCGTTGACGAACACCACTGTGCTTGGTGCGAGGCGGTCGAACAGGAGCGGCACGGTGAAGCCACCCATCGACTGCGCGACGAGTGCGACGCCGGTGCGGTCGCCGGCCGCCTCGACGACGGCGTCGGCATAGGCCGGCAGCCCGGTCTGGCCAGATGCCGCCAGATCGACGGCGAACGCGTCGTAGCCGCGCCCCTGCAGATCACGCTCCACCAGATGCCAGTACCAGCCCAGGCCACCTGCCCCGGGAATCATCGCCACTGCCGTCATCAGCTGCCTTTCGATCTCGCCGTCTCCCGCTGAATCAGGGTACTTTCGGTCAGGTGTTGCGACTTCGCCGTGTACGGCTCTCGCGGGCGGTCGATGCGCGTCGATAGGTGGTTGTGGACGGCGCGCCTGTTCAAGACGCGCGCGCAGGCGGCAGAAGCCGTCAAGGGTGGACGTGTCCATGTGAACGGTGTGGCGGCCAAGCCGAGCCGCGAGGTCCGCGTGGGCGACGAGCTCGAGGTGACCGTCGGCCAGTACCGGCGGACCGTGATCGTCGCCGGCGCCGCCGAGCGCCGAGTCTCCGCGCCCGAAGCGGCGAAGCTCTACGCCGAGACGGACGAGAGCGTCGCCGAACGCGAACGCCAGCGGGAACGCCATCGCCTCGAGGGAGCGGTCGATCTTGGCGGCCGCCCGACCAAGCGCGAACGCCGGCGGTTCGACGCCGGGAGGCGCACCGGCCACCGATGAGCTCCGGCGGTCGAACGCAGGCCATTCAGCCCGACTGACACTGCGGGGGTCGACCGGCTCGTGCGCATGCATCGGCGCGATCACGCAGGAACCGCTGGTCGTCCCCAAGCCGGTCAAGCAGCGCGGGGAACCAAGGTACCGGTCGTCAACATGAGAAGCACCTTTATGTGCGGGGCACATCTCGTTCACGCCAGGGCGCATGCTTGATCCATAGGGTCATTTGCCGCCCCACGTGTGTGACGTGGTCGAACCCAAGGAGGCGCAATGAATGCACGAACACGGGTCGCATCGCTGGCCGCCGCAGCCGCGGCGCTGGCGATTCCAATCGGACTGACGGCGGGTCCGGCGGTGGCGTCGCACCACTCCGGCACCAACCAGATCCAGCACGTTCTGCTGATCTCCGTCGACGGGATGCACCAGTCCGACCTCACCTGGTACGTCGCCAACCATCCGGGCTCGGCGCTGGCCCAGATCGCGCAGGGCGGCCGGGAGTACACCAACGACCACACCGCGGATCCGTCGGACTCCGATCCGGGCGGCACGGCGCTGATGACCGGCGGCGATCCGAAGGTCACCGGCATCTACTACGACGTTGAGTACGACCACAACGTGTTCCCCGCCGGAACGACGAACTGCACCGGGCCGGTCCCCGGCGGCGATGTGATCTACGACTCGCCCGACGACAAGCTGGCCAACGTCCCGGATCTGCTCAACAACGGGAGCGGCAACACCTTCCCGTCCTTCGACGAGGGCGGCTCGATCTACCCGCACGGGAACGACACCAACCCGGCCAAGATCATGAACCTGAGCCCACATCCGCAGTCAGGGCTGAACCCAGCGACATACCCGGTCAATCCGGTGACCTGCCAGCCGATCACGCCGTGGGACTTCGTCGGGGTCAACACGATCTTCCAGGTCATTCACAACGCCGGCATGCGGACCGCCTACGCCGAGAAGCACGCGGTCTACTCGTCGTTCAATGGCCCTGGCTCCAACGGCCAGAGCATCGACGACTTCTTCGCGCCGGAGATCGACTCTCAGGCAGTGGAGCCCAACGGCGTGCCGTACCCGGTCGACGGTGCATGGACCGCCGACAACGCGGCGACCAAGCAGTACGACTCATACAAGGTCCAGGCCGTCATCAACTGGATCAACGGCCATATGCACTCGGGCAAGGGCCCGAAGGTCGGGACGCCGGCGATCTACGGAATGAACTTCCAGACCGTCTCCACGGCCGAGAAGCTCAAGAGCTCCCCGGCGACCCTGATCGGTCCGGACGCGCAGGGCAACTACACCGAGGGGCCGACGCTCGCCGGCGGGTACGTGACTCAGGGCGGCGTCCAGGTCCCCGGTCCGCTGCTGTCCAGCGCGCTCGACTACGTCAACGCCGAACTGCAGCAGATGCTCACCACGATCCAGGCCGATGGTGAGGCCGGCTCGACGGCGATCATCCTCACCGCCAAGCATGGCCAGTCGCCGCAGAACAACAGCCAGCTGCAGCGCATCGACGACGGACCGATCATCTCCGGTGTCAACTCCGCATGGGCCGCCAAGCACCCGAGCAACCCGACGCTGATCGCCCAGGTGGCCGACGACGACGGGCTGCTGTGGTGGCTGTCGGACCGCTCCCAGCAGGCCGCGCAGTTCGTCAAGCACTACCTGTGGTCGCACAGTGCCCCGGCGGTGAACTACGCGGGCCAGACGATCACCGTGCAGCACTCCGGGCTGAGGAAGATCTATGCCGGCTCGCAGTCGGCGCAGTTCTTCGGCGTCCCGAACTCCGACCCGCATCACCCCGACGTGTTCGCCAAGGCGCAGGTCGGCACGATCTACACGGGCGGATCCAAGATCGCCGAGCATGGCGGAGCCAACCCCGCCGACCGCGACGTTCCGCTCGTCGTGTACTCGCCGGGCAACATCACCGCAGGCGTGTCGAACAAGTGGGTCGAGGCCACGCAGGTCGCCCCGACCGTGCTGCAGTTGCTCGGGCTGGACCCGAGCCAGCTGCAGGCCGTCCAGGAGGAGGGCACCCAGGTGCTCCCCGGCCTCGCCGGTCACACCGCGCAGAGCGCTCGCTGACAGTCGTCACGGGGCGGCGGCCTTCCGGGTCGCCGCCCCGGTGTCGCCACGCTCAGGCGTCGAGGCCGGCCAGCTCGGCCACGATGTCCTGCGCCGCGCGCTGGGCCTGGCGCGACCCCGTGACCGCCTCCAGGAATGGCGCACGCTCCAGCGTGTACAGCTCGGCGTCGGAGTCAGCGGTGACCGTTGCGGTACGCACGCCATCGCGCAGGAGGGCGATCTCCCCGAACCCGTCGCCGGCCCCCAGAGTGCGGACGTGCGCGCCGTCGATCGACACGTCAAGCTCACCGGCCACGACGACGAAGTAGCGGGAGCCCGGCTCGTGTTCGTGGATCACCGTGTCACCGGCCGACACCTCGAGCGGGTCGACGGCGCGAGCGAGGTCCTCCAACACCGGCGCGCCCAGCATGGCGAACAGGGGCACCGCGCGCAGGACACCGATCTCCGCGTCGAGGACGGGGGCCGACCGCTCGATGCGATGCAGCGTCGGCATCGTGAGCAGCGGGACGACCACGAGCAGCCCGCCGACGATCGCCACGGCTCCGCGAGCTCCGGCGATCACGACCAGGACGGGCACCATCAGGGAGCCGACCGCCAGACCGAACATCTCCACGCCCTCGAGCGCGCCGAAGACCCGGCCGTGCGACCTCCGGGGGATCGTGCGGTGCAGGATCGTCCGGCCACCGACGTCCAGGACAGTGCGCCCGGCCCCAGCGAGCGCGAAGAGCGCAAGCGCGACGACCCGGGCCGGGCCGGTTCCCAGTGCGAGGAAGGCGGCGCCCCATGCCAGTCCAGCCAGCAGCAGCGGGCGGGCGAGACGATGGCGCCCGACCAGGACGAGTGCCAGCGCACCACCGATGAGCCCGCCCACGCCGAAGGCGGCACCCAGATAGCCCGCTCCGCCTGCTCCAAGGCCGAGAACGAGCGCCGCCAGCACCACCTCCAGGACGTCCTGAGCGCCGAGCACCGCATACTCGGCGGTCAGCATCGCGAGCGCGGGGAGCGCGCCCGGCGCGGCCCGGACCGCGGCGCGCACCGATCCCGCGCCGCTCTCCGCCTCGTCGTCCGGCTCCTCTCCCACCGTCTCGATGCGCAGCAATGGGGCCACCACGACCGCTGAGGCAGCGACGATCACCGTGAAGCCGACGAGCGCCCAGCCCGGTGTCGCGAGCCCCAGCACGACGCTGGCGAGCGCCGGCCCGACCAGCAGCGTCAGGGTGTCGACCCAGCCGTTCACCACGTTGACGGCGGTGAGCTGCGCCGGCGTGTCGACCAGGGCGGGAAGCAGCGCCGACTGAGCAGGGCGCGTGAGCGTGACGGCGCAGGCCGCCACCACTGCGCCCGCGTAGATCACCGCGACCGGTGCGCCCGACAGCATCAGCCCAGCGGTGAGGCCGAGCGACAGGCCCTGGATCACGTACCCCAGCCACAGCGTCTGCGCCGCGCCTCGACTGTCGATCAGACGGGAGGCCAGCGGCGCGACGGCCGAGGCTGGGAACAACTGAACCGCCGCGATGACGGCCGCCGACGTCGTCCCGCCACGGCGAAACGCAAACACGAGCACGACGACCCACACGCCGTACTCGCTGGACCCAAACCCGAGGAAGGCCGCCTCGACCCGACGCACGCGAGGCCCGGCAAGCGCGCGACGCAGGACAGCGACCCGATGCATGGCGGTCGGCGCGCGCCGATCCGGCTACAACCCCGGTGGCCTCGGCGGCGCGGCGAGCACCGGCGGGTCCAGCAGGGCCGCATCGTTCGGGTCCAGGAAGTCCATGATGTCGTTGGCGTTGGCGTCGCGCAGTGTGAGCGCCGGCAGGTTCCACTTGGACTCGATCGTCGCCAGCACCGAGGTGTGGTCGTAGGTCAGGTTGCTCACGCCGCCCGGCTTGGAGTAGGGCGAGACCACGACCGCGGGCACCCGCGGACCATACATGTCATAGGCGCCGGGCGGGTCGCCGGGCGGCAGCTTGGGCGCGATCGAGTCCGGAGGGATGGCGCGCGGCGGCGGGACGTGGTCGTAGTAGCCGCCGTGCTCGTCGTAGGTGTAGATCAGGCAGGTGCGGTTCCACTTGGGCGATTGCAGGACGGGCTCGAGCAGGCGGTGCGCCCAGGCCTCGCCCCAGTACATGTCATGCGGGTCCTCCTGGGTCTCGCCCGGGGTCCTGTTCTCGAAGTCCGCACCGAGCACCTTGAGGATCTCGCGCACCGGCATCGGCAGGGACTTCAGCGCGTTGCCGACGTCGGAGAATGCCCCCAGCGCCGGGTCGATGAAGCTGACCTCCGGAAGTGTCCCGGCTGGCAGTCACGGAAGAACTTGGTGATCGAGGCCAGGTGCCGGCTGTGTTTGACGACGATCGAGGGGATCACCGCGGTGAGCGGCAGGTCGGTGAAGTAGTTGGTCCAGTTGACGTTGTGGCCGACATCTCGTCGAAGATCGTCCCGTGCGCGGGCGGCGGGTCCAGCAGCGTGTCCGGTGCGGTGACGGTCGCGTCGTAGGCGGTGCCCGCCAGCAGGAAGCGCCGGTTGGGGTATGTCGGTCCGGGCACCGAGCAGAACCAGCGGTTGGCCAGGGTGAAGGTGCTGGCCAGCGAATATGCGAACGGCAGCAGGCCAGGCGTGTAGTAACCCATCGGCTCCACCGCCTTGGCCCAGCGGACGAAGCCGTCCATGGCGCCACCGTTGATCTGTTCGTGGGTCGCCTGCCAGGTCTGTGTGATGTGCTTGGCCTGCGCGGTGCTCGTCAGCGCGAACGAATCGATCGTCGCCGGCATGTGGGGCGCGCCGGGGTTGGAGCTCGGGTTCGGCGATGGCGGCAGGGTCAAGCCGTCGACATCGCGATGGGTCTGCGAGAGCGCGCCGATCAGATTGTCGAAGGAGTGCTTCTCCATCATCACCACGATCAGGTGATCGAACGGCATCTCCGCGTTGGCGGTTCCCGCGGGGAGTGCGGGAACGGCAGGCTGCCGGGCTGGCGCCGGGGAGGTGAGACGATTCCAGGGCTCATTGCTTGCGAAGGGTCGCGACGGTTACGTGCGGCCAGCGCAGGCCATTGAAGTCCAGTTGCACGAGCTGCGTGTACTGCAGCTGCAGGAAGTCGCCCTCGCCCGAGGGCCCGGCGCCGGTCTCGATCCCGAACCTGGCTTCCACCTGCGAGACCCTGGCGTTGCCCCCGGGCGGGCTGGCGGCATCAGCGAGAAATGCAGTGTTCGCGGTGCCGCCACCGCGATCGGACTGTGGGTGGTTGAGAGCATGGATGAACGTCCGGCTCTTGATCGTCTGGCCGTGCGAGTGCAGCCTGAAGGACGCTGTTGGGGTTTTTGACCATCTCCTGCGTCACCCCGGCGGATCGGCTGCGGAACGTCGTGCTCACCGAGAGGTTGAGCTCTGGGAACTCCTGCTCACCGGAGGAAAGTCGGAGTTGGCCGGCGGGGTGGTCCCGATCGGGAACGGGATGATGTTGTTGTCGGGGATCGACGGCCCGCCGCCGTTGATGAACTGGGTGGAGCCCTGGGCGAGGATCGCCGTGCCGTGCGGAATCGAGGCCATGCGCACGACCGTCGGGGGCTCGCTAGGGATTCGTCGTGTGCGGAACGTTGAGCCCAGACCCCCGGCTCGATGTGCAACCCGGCCCCACTGTCGGTCTCGGAGATCTGCTGCATGTACGTCAGCCCTGCCATCTCGATGTCGGGCATGAGGAGGCCGCGGTTCGGGATCGCGCCGTTGATCTTGGTGAACACAAGCTTCTCGGTCGTCAGGTTGAGCTCGAGGAAGCGGTCCTGCCCGCCACCGTGGTGCGGGCGCCAGATCGTATTGAACCCATGCCCGGTCCATGTCCCCGGCAACTTCGCCAGCGGTCCGAGCGGGCCGTCCGGGTGACTCGCCGCCAGCGCGGCATGCACCTGCGCTCCCCGTCGGGCGACGCGAACTCGAAATCCGGATCGGTCCGGGTTCCGGCGGTCGCGGTGGTCCCATTCATCCGATCTCCCTTTCTGTGGCTACAGGCATTGGACGTCGAAGTCGGCGGTGATGCCGCCGTATGGATTCATCACGCGCAGCTTGCGGACGAGCGGGGCTCCCTCGACGGAGATGCTCGGCGGCGACTTGGCGACCAAGTTGCCTCCCTTGGTGCCGACGATGACCGCCGAGAGCCCGTCGATCGTGATCTGCGGCTCGGCCTCGGTCGGCGATGCGGAGTCGACGGCGAGCCCGGTCCCGATGACGGTGAACTGGCGGCCGTCGTGCAACGGGAGCGGAAACACACCGGTCACCGTCGGCTGGTTGTTGGTGACCGCCTTCTTGCCGACGTAGACGCTCGCCGACACCCCGGTGAGCCCGAGCAGCGTGTCCGAGATCGTCGGCAGCCCGGTCCCGTCAGGGTGAAGGAACTGCGTGACGAAGTAGACGGCGGTGATCAGGTTGAAGATCACGTACTGGAAGTCGCCGATGTCGGTCGTGCCGTCGTCTGCGCTGAAGATCTCGGTGATGCGGGAGACCCCCGGTGAGCCGGACTTCGGCTTGGGCTTCTTGAAGCCGTTGCCGTTCACATTGGTCTGCGTGATCTGCTTGGCCGAGACGGCCGCCGCGCCCGGGATGCCGAGCAGGATCAGATAGGTCCCGGAGAGTGGCGCGTCGAGGAAATGGCGCCAGCCGACCTGCATGAGCGCAACCTGATCCGAGCCACAGGCCACCGTGGCGTGGAGGTGGTGAACGCAGGCGCGGCTGGTGATGAACTGGCCGGCGATGAGCAACGCGATCAGCGCCCATCCGACGAGCAGCGTCCACAGGAAGACGAAGGTCTTCGACGTCGACGTGCGCCCGTCGGCTCCCAGGACCACGCTGTCCAGGAAGCTCGCTTTCGCCAGTCGCGCGAGCAGCTCAAAGAGCGCCAGGAGCGCGAGGATCGCGCCGCCGGCGATGCAGCGATCGCCGCGACGGTCATCGAGCCACCGTCGATCGTGACGCGACGTCAAAGCAGCACAGCAACAGTCCAGCCACGCCCGGCCCCCGATTCCTGCATCGCTGCCGAGCGTCCCACCGCTCGACAAACATCTAGTGGAGCCTGAGCGGCCCCCGGTCAAGATTTATTCTTGTCCATCGGCCCGACCAGGTCAATCCATGGTCGAGCCGTTGCCAGAAGGGCTACATCGCCATCGGGGGCGGGCCGTCGGTCCGCGCGGGCCTGCGCTTGGGCAGGAACAGGCTGGCGATGAACGCGACGATGATCAACCCCAGCGCCCACCAGAAAGTGTGGCCGAACGCCGCCGCCAAAGGTGGGGCGACATGGGCTCGCTGCGACTGCGGGATCGTCGCGCCCGCGTTGAACGCACCATGGACGTGCAGCTGGGAGACGATCGCCGCGGCGAGGATGACGCTCAGCACCGCGGTGCCGATCGATGCGCCCGCCTGCTGGATGATGTTCAGCAGCGCCGAGGCGCGCGCCGCCTGGGCGGCCCTGATCGTCTGGATGGCGCCGGTGAAGATCGGCATCATCGTCAGGCCCATCCCGAGGCCGTTGAAGAACAGCGCGACCTCCAGCTGCCAGAACGGGGTGTAGGCGCCGATGCCCGTCAGCCACAGGACCGATCCGCCGATGATCACCAGGCCGACCGGCGAGATCTTGCCAGAGCCGGTCTTGTCGGAGAGGATTCCCGCCACCGGCATCATCAGCATCGAGCCGACGCCCTGGGGGATCATCAAGAGGCCGGCGTCCAGGGCCGACTGGAAGCGGACGAGCTGCAGGTAGTAGGGCAGCAGCAGGAACGAGCCGAAGACGCTGATCACCATCAGCGCCAGCGTGATCGAGGACGAGGTGAACACGCGGTCCTTGAACAGGCGCAGGTCGATGAGTGGCTGCTTGGAGCGCAGCGCGTGCCAGACGAAGGTGGCGAGCAACAGCAGGCCGACCACCATCGGGATCAGCACCTTCGCCTGCCCGAAGCCGCCTGGGTTGGACTCGGCCAGACCGTAGATGAGCAGTGCCAGGCCAGGCGAGGCGAGCAGCAGATCGACGAAGTCCAGTCGCTCGCCGGGCTCGCCGACGTCGGGCTTGAGCACGAGATATGAGGCGATCAGCGCGATCACGCCCACCGGCGCGTTGATGAAGAAGATCCAGCGCCAGGAGACATCGGAGACCAGCCAGCCACCGAGCACCGGGCCGAGGATCGGGGCGAGCATCATCGGGACGCCGAGGATCGCCATGACGCGGCCGATCCGGTTGGGACCGGCGGCCTTGGTGAGGATCGTCATGCCGGCCGGCATGATCATGCCGCCGCCCAGGCCCTGCAGGACGCGGAAGACGATGATCTCGGTCGCCGAGGTGGCGATGCCCGAGAGCGCGGAGCCGATGATGAACAGCGCGATCGATGACATGTACAGGCGCTTGGTCCCGAAGCGATCCGCGATCCAGCCGCTCAGCGGGATTACGGTGGCCAGCGCGAGCGTGTAGCCGGTCGCGACCCACTGGATCGTCGGCAGCGTTGTGTGGAAGCTCGAGGCCAGGGTCTTGATCGCGACGTTGACGACGGTCGTGTCGAGAATCGACATCACCGCCCCCAGCACCACGACGCCCGCGATCGTCAGCAGCGCGCGGTCGATCTGGTCGTCGGCGTGTGGCGCGGTCTCGCCATCGCCGTTGAAGTCCTGCCCTACGTTTCGGCTCTGTTCGTCGATCGTCGTCATGAGTCACGACCGTAGCGGGTCGGCGGGTCCGTTTCGTCGCCGCCCGATTAATGCGTCACACGTCACTGCAATGTGACGCACCCGCGCGTCTGAAACGCCACCCGCATGTCATCTGGCCAGCGCCGCGTGCCACTGCGCTCGGATTCGAGCAGACAGCACACGATCTCGCCGGCCGCGACCGGATTCTCGTCGAGGTCGGTGACCTGCAGCGAGTAGCGCAACGACGACTGCCCGACCGCGGCCACGGCGAGCTGCACCCACGCCTCGTCGCCGAAGCGCAGTGGCCTGCGGAACTCGAGGTGCATGCTCACGCGGGGAGTCAGCTCGAGCGTCTGCTCGGGGATCCCGAGCGCGCGGAACAGCGCCGCCTCGGCTGCTTCTGCGAACCGCCCGATCGTCGTCCAGTGATAGATCCCCGCGGCGTCGGTGTCCATCCACTCCACACGGCGGCGGATGCGGATCGAGGCGGGTGCCGGCGCGGCGGTCAATAGGTGGCCCGGCCGCCGCTGAGGTCATAGACGGCGCCGGTCGAGAACGACACCCGATCTGACGCGAGGAACGCGATGAGCTCCGCGACCTCCTCCGGACGACCGACGCGCTGCATCGGGATGAGGCTCGTGATGTGCGCAAGCACCGAGGGCTCCGTCTCGGCATTCATCGGGGTGTCGATGACCGCGGGTGCGATCGCGTTGACGATCACGCCGGAGAGCGCGAGCTCCTTGCCGATCGACTTGGTGAGCCCGATCACCGCCGCCTTGGAGGCCGAGTAGATCGACAGGTTCGGGTTGCCGTCCTTGCCCGCCATCGAGGCGATGTTGACCACCCGCCCCCACTCCCGCGAAACCATGCCGGGGGTGAACGCACGGATCGCGTTGACCGTGCCGAGCACGTTGACCTCGAGCACCTCGCGCCACTGCTCGGGCGTGGTGTCCAGCAGCGGCACACCCGGCCCGACGATGCCCGCGGAGTTGACCAGGATGTCGACCTCTCCGAGCTCGTCGGCGATCCGGCCGAGCGAGTCCATATCGGTCACGTCGGCAGTGATGTCCGCACCGGGGGTCAGGTCGAGCGTCGTCACCGACACTCCGTCGGCCCGCAGCCGGCGTGCCGCGGCCGCGCCGAGTCCGCGCGCGCCGCCGGTGATGACCGCGCTGCGCGGCGCGGCGGCCGGCACCTCGGCCGGCCACGGCCGATCGGCGGTCTGCGAGTCAGGACGAGTCATGGGCCACCTCCGGGGCGTGCCCTTCGGGGTGAAAGGGCGAGCCGCCGCTCAGTGCGACTCACGGGTGACCTCGGACCCGCTCGCGCCGATGAGGAAGTCCAGGTCGGCGCCGGTGTCCGCCTGCTGGACGTGGTCGATATACAGCCGCTGCCAGCCGCGGGCGGGACTGGCGAAGCCCTCACGGCTCGGCGTGCGGGTGGCAAGCTCGGACTCGGGAACGTCGAGGTCGATGCGGCGCGCGGCGACGTCAAGCACGATCGGGTCGCCGTCGCGCACGAGCGACAGCGGGCCACCGGCGGCCGCTTCCGGCGCGACGTGGAGTACGACCGTGCCGTACGCGGTGCCGCTCATCCGCCCGTCGCAGACGCGCACCATGTCACGGACGCCCTGCTCGAGCAGCTTGCGCGGCAGCGGCATGTTGGCCACCTCCGGCATTCCGGGATAGCCGCGCGGGCCGCAGCCGCGGAGCACGAGCACCGAGTCGGCCGTGACCGCCAGATCGGGGTCGTCGATGCGTGCGTAGAAGTCCTCGATCGAGTCGAACACGACCGCCGGGCCGGTGTGGCTGAGCAGGTGCGGCGACGCCGCCGACGGCTTGATCACCGCACCGTCGGGCGCCAGGCTCCCGCGCAGGATCGCGATTCCGGCCTCGTCGACGAGCGGCTCGGCACGCGTACGGATCACCTCGGCGTCCCAGATAGGGGCCTCGCCGAGGTGCTCGACGAGCGGCTTGCCGGTGACCGTGATCGCGTCGGGATCGAGCAGGTCGGAGATCTCGCGGAGCACCGCCGCAAGGCCGCCCGCGCGGTGGAAGTCCTCCATCAGGAACCGGCCGGACGGCTGCAGATCGACGAGCAACGGGACGTGGGAGCCCAGCCGGTCGAAGTCCTCGAGCGTGAGCTCCACGCCGATGCGCCCGGCGAGCGCGAGCAGGTGGAGCACGGCGTTGGTCGATCCCCCGACGGCGGCCAGCGTGACGATCGCGTTCTGGAAGGCGCCCTTGGTGAGGATCGCGCTGGGGCGGCGGTCGCTGTCGACGAGCTCGACGGCGAGACGGCCCGCCTGATGCGCGGCCTGCAGCAGCCGGCTGTCCGCCGCGGGAATCCCCGCCGTGCCGGGCAGCACCATGCCGAGCGCCTCGGCGACGATTGCCATCGTCGATGCCGTGCCCATCGTGTTGCAGTGGCCGCGGCTGCGGATCATCGCGGTCTCGGAGCGCATGAAGTCCTGTTCGGACAGGGTGCCGGCGCGAACCTCCTCCGACAGCCGCCACACGTCGGTGCCGCAGCCCAGCGGGGTGCCCCGGAAGGTGCCGGTGAGCATCGGGCCGCCCGGCACGACCACCGCGGGCAGGTCGACCGACGCGGCGCCCATGAGCAGTGAGGGGATCGTCTTGTCGCAGCCACCGAGCAGGACCGCGCCGTCGACGGGATTGGCGCGCAGCAGCTCCTCGGCCGCCATCGCGGCCATGTTGCGCCAGAGCATTGCGGTCGGCTTGACCAAGGTCTCGCCGAGCGAGACCACCGGCATCTCCAGCGCGACGCCGGACGCCTCGTGGACGCCGCGGCCGACCGCCTCGGCGACCTCACCCAGGTGCGAGTTGCACGGCGTCAGCTGCGAGGCGGTGTTCGCGATGACGATCTGGGGCCGCCCGGCGAACGCGTCGTCTGGAGCGCCGCGCCGCATCCATGCGCGATGGATATAGGCGTTGCGAGTCTCGCCGCCGTACCAGGCTGAGCTGCGGAGCGTCATCGAGCCCCGATCCTACGCGGATGAGAGACTGCGGGTCATGCGCGCGTTCGTGCTCACCGGGCCGCGGAAGGTCGCCGTCGAGGAGGTCCCGGCGCCCGAGGCGGCGCCCGGCGAGGTGGTCGTCGCGGTCGAGCGCGCCGGCGTCTGCGGAACCGACGTCGAGCTCTTCACCGGCGAGATGCCCTATCTGCACCAGGGGCACTCCTCCTATCCGCTGCGGCCCGGACACGAATGGGCGGGGACCGTGAGTGCGATCGGCGAGTCGGTCGACCCGGGGTGGCTCGGGCGCCGGGTGATGGGCGACACGATGCTCGGGTGCGGCGAGTGCCGGCGCTGCCGCCGCGGGGTCCAGCACACGTGCGAGAACCGCCAGGAGGTGGGGATCCGGGGCGGGCGGCCCGGGGCGCTCGCCGAGGCACTTGCAGTGCCCGCCGGGTCGCTGCACGCGCTGCCCGACGACATGGACTGGGCGCTCGGCGCGCTTGTCGAGCCGGGCGGCGGCGCGCTGCGGGCGGCACGGGCCGCGGCGTGTGGGCCCGCAGATCGCGCCTTGGTGCTCGGGCCCGGGACCGTCGGGCTGCTGGTGGCGATGTTCCTGCGCAGCTTCGGCACCGAGGTCCACCTGCTCGGTGCGGTTCCGTCGTCGCTGGACTTCGCGCGGTCGCTGGGGTTTGACGCCTGCTGGAGCGCGGCCGAGCTGCCGCGCTCGCTGGCATTCGACGCGGTCGTGGACTGCTCGGGCGCGCCCGAGTTGCCGGGGCTGGCGGTTGAGCTGGTCCAACCGGGCGGACGGGTCGTGTACATCGGGCTGGCCGTCTCGCCGAGCGAGATCGACACCCGCGAACTCGTGCTGGGCGACATCACCGCGGTCGGCGTCCTCTCGGCTTCGCCGGGCCTCGAGGAGACGATCGCCCTGTACGCGTCGGGCGCGGTCGACCCGCGGGCGATCGTGGCGGGCACGGTGGGGCTCCAGGACGTCGGGCCGCTGCTGGGCGGGCAGCGGCCACGCGGCGCCGGGCCGGGTCCCAAGGTGCACGTCGACCCGCGGCGCTGAGCCGGGGGCTGCGCGCGGGAGGTGGTCAGTTCGCATGCGCCCCACATTCAAGGTGACCACTTGCTCGGCGGCGTTCGGCAATGTATAACGTCTGCGTTATGGATGTGTTCGACGCCATCTCGGACCCGACGCGCCGACGGATGCTCGATCTGTTGTCTGCGCGGCCGATGCCCGCCACCACGCTCGCCGAGGAGTTCGCGGTCAGCCAGCCCGCGGTTTCACGCCACCTGCGCGCATTGCGCGAGGCCGGGCTGGTGTCGGTCTCCGGCGATCGCAGCGACGGACGCGTCCGGCTGTACAGCGTTGACCCGCGGCCGCTGGGCGACGTCGAGCGATGGCTGCAGAGCTTCTGGCAGGGCCAGCTCGACGCCTTCGCGGACTACGTGCGGGACCAATCGTGAACGAGGTCGCCGCCACCGTGCTCGTCGCGACCGATCCCGCGCGAGCGTTCACGCTGTTCACCGAGGACGTCGACCGCTGGTGGCGGCGCGGCGATCGTTACGGAGGGCCGGAGGGGACCGGACACCGGTTCGAGGGCGAGGTCGGCGGCCGATTCCTGCAGCTCTGCGGTGAGTCCGAGCACGCGCTCGGGCTGATCACGGTGTGGATGCGGCCGAACCCAGGCCAGGATGTGGCCACAGCGGACTCGATGCAACGGTTCGCGGCCGCCGCTCGCGCGCAGCCGGGATGCATCGTGTGTGCGACGTTCCGCAACGAGGAGTCCGGGGAGCTGTACGGACTCGGGGTCTGGGAGTCCGAGCAGGCGTCGGCGGATGGCAGCGCGGCGTGCATGTCGGCGGTCGCCGAGGACGACTTCGACGTGCTCGTCGCCGATATGGAGAATCATCGTCTGATCGAGCTCTGAGCTCGAACCCGGATTCGCGGGGCCGGCGCCCCGCACGAAAGGAGACGATGTGGCCTCACGCGCGAACAGCGACCTGTTGCTCGTCGGCAGCCTGCCGGCCGACACGACCGAGGGTGCGCTACGCGCCGCCGCCGAGCTGTTCGGCGACCTCGTGTTCGCGCTGCCCGACGGCGAGACCGGTCCGCGCGGAGCGTGGGTGGGGTACGAGCGTGAGCAGCTGACCCGGCCGAACCCCGATGTCGTGGTCGTGCATGAGACCGAGTCCCCCACCGGGATCCCGCGCCACGTCTACGACACCCCCGTGTTCGGGATCCGCGAGGGCGCCGAGCAGATCCGCTTCGACAGCTGGCCGCGGATCGACGAGGCGATCGCCTCCTATGAAGTGTTCCGCTCCATGCGCGAGGAGGGAGTCATCCCGGACGGGATGCGCTTCCAGATCGGACTGCCGTTTCCCGCAAGCGCGATGAACGCCTTCAAGGCGGACTTCGGCCGCGACTACCCGATCGCGGCGCGGGCGTACGAGGATCTCGTCGCGCGCGAGCTGGTCCGGCTGGTGGCCGCGATCCCGCCCGCGGAGCTGGCGATCCAATGGGATTGCGCATACGAGACACAGGACATCGAGCGCGTGCTGGCGTGGACCGACGAGGGCGCGTGGGAGCGGTTCGCGGGCCCGGTGACGCGGCTCACCCGGCTGATCCCGGAGGAGACCCTCGTCGGGTACCACCTCTGCTACGGCACGTTCCCGGAGTGGCCGATGTACGAGCCGCAGGACATGTCAGCGCTGGTGCAGATGGCGAACTTCGCGGTGGCGAACTCCGCTCGGACGGTCGACTGGCTGCACCTGGCGGGGCCGCGGGTGCTGCGCAGCGAGGACCGGCGGTTCTTCCGGCCGCTCGCCGATCTGGAGCCCGGCGACGCGCGTGTCTTCCTTGGAATCGTGCTGCCCGCCGACGGCGTCGACGGACTGCGCCGCCGCCATGCGACCGCGTCGCGCTACATCGACGACTTCGGCGTCGCGATGTACTGCGGGTTCGGTCGCCAGCCCGGACGCGACGGGATGGAGACGATGCGCGACCACCGCGAGACGGTGCTGGCCGCCCGACGCGGCTGAGCGGCGGCTGGGCGACGGACGAGGTTGGGGGACCGGGTCAGCGTCGCTTGAGCCACTCGGCGTGCTCGCGGCCGAGGGCGGTGGCGGGCTCAGCGCCCTCTATCAGCTCCTCGAGCAGCCGTCCCCAGGGCGCGCACGCCCGGGCGAGCGCGGCGGTCTGGAACAGCAGGCCCTCCATCCGGCGCAGCAGCAGGGCTTCGGCGGGCACGGTCATGCGGCGCAGCTGAGCGATGTGGTCGTTGGCGACGCCGGCCTCGCGCAGCTCGTTGGTACCGCGCCACAGATCCTCGGGACCGAGCCGGAGGGCGTCGTCCGCCTGCAGCCACCACGACACCTGGCGCATGTAGGCGAGCAGGAGCTCGCCGTCCCAGTCGACCGCTTCGCCGGGCAGATAGCCGAGGTCGTGCATCCCCGCGATGACGCCCCGCTCGTCGCTCTCCCGCACGGCGCGGGCGATGACGCCCTCGCGGCGGACGTAGCCGGCGGGCAGGTCGCGCATCATCCCGAAGTCGAAGAAGCCCACGCGTCCGTCTGGGCTGAGCAGGTAGTTGCCGGGGTGCGGATCGCCGAGCGCGAGGCCGAGGTGGTTCGCAGTCTCATAGAAGAAGCGATAGACGATCTCGACGTAGCGGTCACGCGTGGCGTCCGGCTCGGCGCGGACCGCGTCGAAACCGATCCCGTCGACCCATTCGGTGACGAGCACACGGCGGTGGCTGAGCTCGGTGTCGACGGCGGGAACGAACACCGCGGGGTGGTTGCGCCAGAACCGCGCGACCCGCCGGTGATTGGCAGCCTCGAGCTCGTAGTCGCACTCCTCGATCGTGCGCTCGCGCAGTTCGGTGAGCACATCACCGACCTCCAGGCCCGGCATCAGCTGTCGCAGCAGCGGCGTGAGCAGCCGCAGGTTGCGCATGTCGGACTCGACCGACTCGGCCACGCCCGGGTACTGGACCTTGACCGCGAGCTCGCGCCCGTCCGCGTCACGCGCGCGATAGACCTGGCCGATCGAGGCCGCCGCAGCCGGCTCTGAGTCGATGTGCGCGAGCGCCCTCTCGGGTGCCTGGCCCCACTCCTGCTCGAGCACCTTGCGCATCTGCCGCCATCCGACCGCGGGAACATTGTCGCGCAGTGAGGCGAGCCGGTCCTGGAGATGGGCGTTCTGGTCAGGGTCCAGGCCGGGGAACTCGATCGTGCTCAGCACCTGACCGGCCTTCATCGCGGCGCCGCGCATGACCGCCAGCTGGTCGACGAGTGCGTCGATCGTCGCCACGACCCGATCGCCGCGGCGGCGCCGGCGCTCGTCGTCGGTGCCGCGCGTATCGAGGCGCTGACCCGCCCAGCGACCGGCTCCGCCGACTGCGACCCGGCCGAGGCGGGCGGTCCGCGCGACCCGGCCCCGGGTGGGGGCGCGCCCGGTTGCGGGGGTCGTCGGACGGTCCTCGGGAGGCGTGCCGTCACCGTTCTGATTGCCGTCGGGCATCCCTCATCTGTACTCGGTCGGGCGGCGGGGGTGGTGATTGGGTGGTGGATGGTCTGGGTGCGGACCGGTCTGGGGGGCACGGGAGCTCTGTCCGCTTGGGCTTCTATCGCGTTCGCGAGGTAACGCGTCGTCGCCGGCCCTCAAGCAGCGCCCGGGCGGATGTCCTGGGGCGCAGCTGGGCATCAAACGACAGCCCTGCTTGCGTTTGATGCCCACCTGGCGTCTGCGGCGGAAGGTTTTCGCCCACACGCGGCACCCTCTGAGGCCGTGTCGGTGTTGTGGTGCGTCTCACGGAGAAGATCCCCCAACCTGACGCGCAGCCCGTCGCGCGTGGGCGATCAGTGCCGCCCGGACAGTCGCCGTTGGCGCGAGGTCTTTGCACACAAAGTGGGCTCGACCTCATTGCTACCTCGTGAACGCCACGAACAATTCCAGCCGCCCACCCGCTGCCACACTCCACCCACCCCCGCCCACCGCCACCAAAGGAACAACAGTGCCCCACGCCATCGAGCGCACCGACTTCGTCTCCATCCCCGTCCAGGACATGGACCGGGCCCGCGAGTTCTATCGGGAGGTGCTGGGGATGCAGAGCTCGAACTGGGAAGCGGCGTGGCCTGAGATCGAGAGCGGCAACGTCTCGCTCTACCTGGTCGATCCGACCACGCTGGGCGCGGAGTTCCGGCCCAATGTGGCGCCGATCGCGCTGCGCGTGCCCGACGTTCCCGAGGCCAAGAAGGAGCTGGAGGAGCGCGGGATCACGTTCGCCGGCGAGCACGACACCGGCGTGTGCAAGATGGCGTTCTTCACCGACACCGAGGGCAACGCCCTGATGCTGCACCGCCGCTACGCGCCGTGAGCGGCGCCGGCTGCCTCCAGTGACAGGAGCCGGCGCTTGACCTCGGTCCCGCCGCGGTAGGGGCCGATCTTGCCGGTGCCCCGCAGCACGCGGTGGCAGGGCACGAGGATCGGCAGCGGGTTGGTCGCCAGCGCCGACCCGGCCGCACGCCACGCCCGCGGACTCCCCGCCGAAGCGGCGACCTCGGCGTAGGACAACGTGTGGCCGTACGGGATCGCGTTGGTCACGGTGAGCACTTCGCGGCGGAAGCCCCGGGTCAGCCTCCAGTCGAGCGCGACGTCGAACAGCGTGCGCGCGCCCTCGAAGTACTCGTCGAGCTGATGGCGGGCGTCGGTGAGGCTCGGGCGCGGCGCACGGAGCACACGGCCGGAGATCCGCGCCGCGAGCTCGTCGAGGAAGCCGTCCTCCTCCTCCGGGAAGCCGACGCGCACGACGCCGTCGCGGGTAGCGGCGAGCATCAGCGGGCCGAACGGTGAGTCGTGGCGCTCGACGGCGACATCGAGGAGATCCTCGGCGGCGGCGCGCTCGGCGAGCGCGTCGGTGAGCCGGCGCCAGGACGGCTCGACGTCGAGCTCGCGCGCTGCCGCCAGGCGCTGCTCGATGGCTTCGATGTCGGGATCGGTGGGGGTCATACCGTCAAGACGCTGAGTGCAGGGAGTCTGTGAGATCCTCGCGCAAGCGGCGCACACCTTCGAACACGTTGCGGCGCGCCGCGGCCTCGCTGGTCTGCATCACCTGCGCGATCTCGCGATGGGAGAGGTCGGCGACGAAGCGCAGGGCGACCGCCTGGCGCTGCTTGTCGGGCAACCGCGCCACGTCCTGCCAGACCTCGCGACCGGCCGCCTGGGCCGGGTCGCTCACCGAGTCCGCCACCATCGGCTCGACGTCTTCGACCGGCACCGGCGCGCGGCCGGCCGCGCGGTGACTGTCGATGGCCTTGCGCGCCGCGATCGAGAACAACCACGAACGCACTGCCTCGGGATTGACCAGCGTGTCGTAGGCGCGCAGCGCCGAGATCATGGTCTCCTGGAACACGTCCTCTCCGCGGTCGGACCCGGCCTGGGAGATGCAGAATCGCAGCAGCGCCCGGCCGTGCTCCTCGAGCACCGTCGCGAACGGTGGCACGGGCGCGCGGGCGATCCTGGCACCGGAGGGCATATCGATCAGACGATCGGCCGGCAGGATCTGTGAGATCGTCCGCCGCGGCCTAGGGCTGCAGGCGCGTGATCGTCCAGCTGTCCCCGCTGCGCTCGTAGACGAAGCGGTCGTGCAGCCGCGCGACCCCACCCTGCCAGAACTCCACGCGCACGGGCGTGATCCGGAATCCGCCCCAGTGCTCTGAAACCGGCAGCGTGCCCTCCGGGTAGGCCGCATCGATCTCGGCGACTCGGGCTTCCAGCACCTCGCGCGATTCGACTGGCCGGCTCTGGGAGGAGGCGAGCGCGCTCAGCTGACTCTGGCGCGAGCGGGTGTGCGCGTAGAGGATCGATCGGTCGCGGGAGGTCCGCCGCACCGGACCCTCGACCCGGACCTGGCGCTCTTGCGCCTCCCAGTGGAAGAGCAGCGCGGCGTGCGGGTTGTCGATGAGCTCCTTGCCCTTGCGGCTCTCGTAGTTGGTGAAGAAGACGAACCCCCGCTCGTCGACGGCCTTGACCAGCACCATCCGGCAGGACGGCCGGCCCTCGGGCGTCGCGCTGGCGACCGCGGCCGCCTCGGGATGCTCGATCCCGGCGTCGTGAGCGGCTTCGAACCAGGTGTGGAACTGCTCGATGGGGTCGGGGCCGAGATCCTCGGCGCACAGGTGACGGGAATCGGCCATGCGGAGAGGATGCCAGCCGGGTCAGCCGACCGCCTCGCGCAGCTCGTCCCGGGAGTGGATGTCGAGCTTCATGTAGACGTGGCGCAGGTGGTATTCGATCGTCTTCGGGCTGAGGAACAGCGCCGCTGCGGCCTCGCGTGTCGTCCGCCCGTCCGCCAGCAGCAGCGCGATCTGGAGCTCCTGAGGCGTGAGCTCGTCCCGGGCGCTCGGGTCGCCGCGTCGCACCGTCTCCCCGGTCGCCTGCAGCTCGGCGCGCGCGCGCTCGGCCCACGGACGAGCACCGAGCCGCTCGAACGCGGCGGCTGCGGGGCGCAGCTGCTCCCGGGCGCGCACCCGGCTGCCCGACCGCCGCAGCCGCTCGCCGTAGACGAGCCTGGTGCGCGCGGTCTCGAACAGGTCCGGGGTCCGCCGGTGATGCTGAAGCGCACGCTCGAAACGCTCCGCCGCCTCGCCGGCGTCCTCGGCGACGAGGCCCTCGGCGCGGCAGGCACGGGCGAGCGACCACGAGCCGCTCCTGGCCGCCGCCAGCCTGGCGAACTCGGCGGCCAGGGCCGCGGCGTCCGCGCGGCGACCGAGCCGCAACAGCGCATCGACGAGCTCGGGCGAAGGAGAGATGTCGGGGTCCGTCAGCCCGCATTGCTCAAGCACGCGGCGTTGGAGCTCGAGGTCTTCGAGCGCGCGCCCGGCGGCGCCGAGGCCGAGCTCGAGCATCGCCCGTCCCTCATACACCCACACCTCGTGCAGGCGCAGCCCGAGCTGCGCGCAGAGCGCGAGCGCCTCGGCGCTGAGCGCGCGGCACTCCTCCTCGTCCCCCTGGCGGGCGAGCAGCCGGGCGAAGCCCGAGAGGCCGAACGCAAGGACCGAACGCTGGTCGCTCTCACGCGCCAGGCCGATCGCCTCGCGGTAGGTCAGCTCAGCGAGGTCCCAGCGGTCGGTCGTCCCGTGGTCAAGTGCGACCAGGTTGAGGACGAACGGCAGCGCCCCGATCGCCGAGCGCGCGCGGGCGCTCGCCAGCGCGTCGGCGAGGAGCCGGCGTCCCGCCGAGGCGTCCCGCAGGATCACCGGAGCGACTGCGAGCCAGGGCAGGATGTCGATGTCGTCCCATAGCTCCTCGGATCCCTCCGCAAGGACGATCGCGTCCGCGAGCGCGCGCTCTCCCGCGGCCGCATCGCCACCGATCACCCAGGCCAGGCCGATCGCCGACGATGCGAGGAACCGAGTGCGCGGCGAGGCTCCCTCGGGCAAGTCCTGCCACGCGCGCTCGGCGATCGAGAGCATCTCCTCCGGCTCACCCGCGTAGAAGCAGGCGGCCGCGGCCTCTGCACGTAGGACCACCGCGCGCTCGGGGCCGACCCGCTCCGCGACCGCGGCGAGGATCGCGTGGCCGCGCATGACCGGGCCGCGCCGGACCGCGATGCGGCCGGCGAGCTCGTCGAGATCGATCAGCGCTCCGGGGTCGTCGGTCTCCGCGCGCGCCTCGTCGAGCAGCGCAAGCGAATGATCGCCGAGGCCCGCATGCCAGCTCGCCTCCGCCGCGAGCCGAAGCAGGCGACCGCGTGCCGCACGGTCGGTGGCGAGCCGTCCCGCCCGTTCGAAGGCGGCAGCGGCCGGTGCGTAGGCGCTGCGGCCACGCGCGCGCTCGCCGGCCTGCTCGAGCGCTGCCGCCGCTCCGTTATCGAGGCCGGTGGCGGCGGTCGCCAGGTGCCATGCCCGGCGGTCGACGTCGCGGTCGGGAAGCGCGTCGGCGAGCGCGCGGTGCACCTCACGCCGGGCGTTCGGGTCGGCGGATGCGTACACCGCCGAGCGAGCGAGCGGGTGTCGGAACTCCACCGTGCCGCTTGCGAGCGAGATCACGCCCGCCTGCTCCGCCGCTGCGAGCGCCGCCGACTCGACCCCGAGCCCGACGGCCGCTCGCTGCAGCAGAGCCAGATCGCCACTGTCGCTGGCGGCGGCGAGCAGCAACATGCGGCGCTCGGGCGACGACAGCGAGCCTGCGCGGCGGGCGAACGCCCCGGAGATCCGCGCCGACACGAGCACCGGCGCGCCGGCGGGCGCCAGCGCGTCCGCGGGCGCCAGCGCATCCGGCTCGCCCGCCAGCTCGAGCAGCGCGAGCGGATTGCCCCCGGTCGCAGCATGCAGCCGGCGCGCGGTGTCGGCCGCGAGTTCGGGGAGCAGCGCCTCGGCGTCTCCGGAGCTCAGTCCCCCGAGGGTGAGCGTCTCCAGGTCGGCTCCGTCGAGCAGCGACGGCTCGTCCTCACGGACGCCGAGCAGCACCGCGATCGGATCGGCGATCAACCGCCGGATCGCAAACAGCAGCGCCTGCGCGCTGGAGCCGTCGAGCCAGTGCGCATCGTCGACGAGCACCAGGACCGGCCCCTCCTCGGCGTGCGCGGCGAGCAGGCTGAGCGTGGCCGCGCCGACCGCGAAACGCTCGTGCGTCTCGGTCGCACGGAGGGCCAGCGCCCCCTCGAGCGCTCGCGCTTGAGGCGCCGGGATCTGTCCCAGCGTGCCGAGCGCGGGGCGCAGCAGTTCGAACAGGGAGGCGAACGGGATCCGGGCCTCGGACTCGATACCTCGCGCGCGCAGCACGCGCATCCCGCCGGCGTGGGCGGCCGCGTCCTCGAGCAGGGCGGTCTTGCCGATCCCCGGCTCGCCGACCAGAGCCAGCACGTCGCTCGCGCCGACGCGGGCACGCTCCAAGGCGGCATGCACCCGATGCCGCTCCAGGTCCCGGCCCAGGAGCATGCGCCGATTCTCCCCTACCCGCTGGCGAATGACTAGGTGGGGACCTGAGGCGATCCCGGGCGGCGCTCCCTACGGTCGCCCCATCAACGACCTGAGGGGGTCAGTCATGAGCACCATCGAACGTCCACCGACCGAGGTGGACGGCGACAAGCTGATGCAGTTCGTGTTCCGCGCCGTCGACGAGGTGGGGGCGACACTCAACGCCGCACTCGTCGTGATGGGCGACAAGCTCGGCCTGTACCGGGCGCTCGCCGCGCACGGTCCGCTGTCGGCGGCGGAGCTCGCAGAGCGGACGGGGACCGCAGAGCGCTACGTCCGCGAATGGGCCAACGCCCAGGCCGCCGGCGGCTACGTGCAGTACGACCCCGACAGCGGCCGCTACGGCCTGGAGCCCGAGCAGGCGGTCGCGTTCACCGATTCGGACAGCCCGGCGTATCTGCCCGGGTTCTTCCAGATCGCGCTCGGTTCGGTGATCGACTCGCCCAAGATCGTCGAGAAGGCGCGCTCTGGCGACGGCTTCGGCTGGCACGAACACGTGCACGATGTCCACGAGGGCTGCGAGCGGTTCTTCCGGCCGGGCTACAACGCCAACCTGGTGGCCGAGTGGCTCCCGGCGCTCGAGGGTGTCGTCGCGAAGCTGGAGCGCGGGGCGCTGGTCGCCGATGTCGGCTGCGGCCACGGCTCGTCGACGATCCTCATGGCCAAGGCGTTCCCACGCTCGACGTTCGTGGGCTCTGACTACCACGAGGGCTCGATCGAGACCGCCCGGGCGCGTGCCCAGGACGCCGGCGTCGCCGACCGGGTGCGGTTCGACGTGGCGCCCGCCGCGGCGTACAGTGGCGTCGGCTATGACCTGGTGACGATGTTCGACTGCCTGCACGACATGGGCGACCCGGTCGGAGCCTCGCGCCACGTGCTCTCGACGCTGAGTTCCGACGGCACGTGGATGATCGTCGAGCCGAACGCCGGAGATCGCACGGAGGACAATTTCAACCCGGTGGGGCGCGCGTACTACGCGTTCTCGACACTGTTGTGCACGCCCGCATCGCTGTCGCAGGACGTCGGGCTCGCCCTGGGGGCACAGGCGGGTGAGGCGCGGATCCGCGACGTCGTGCAGACCGGCGGGTTCACGCGATTCCGGCGCGCGGCGGAGACGCCGTTCAACCTGGTGTTCGAGGCTCGACCGTGATCAACGCTCCGGCCGCCGTGACGTCGATGAGCCCGGGGGCGCTCTCGGGCGTCCGGCGGCCGGAGCAGACACGCGCGCTGTATCCGTGCAGCGCGGGCCACGTCGAGCGCGACGGGGTGCGTATCGGCTGGGAGGCGTACGGCTCCGGAGAGCAGACGGTCCTCCTGCTGCCCACGTGGTCGATCGTGCACTCCCGGGTCTGGAAGCTGCAGATCCCCTACTTGGCCCGCCACCGCCGAGTGGTGACGTTCGACGGACGCGGCAACGGCCGCTCGGACCGCCCGAGTGGCGCCGACGCCTACGCGACGACCGAGTTCGCTGCCGACGCGCTCGCGGTGATGGACGCGACCGAGACCGAGCGCGCCTCGCTGGTGGCGTTGTCATGCGGCGCGCTGTGGGGGACGATCCTCGCCGCCGACCACCCGGAGCGCGTCGAGCGGATCGCCTACATCGGTCCGGCGGTACCGCTCGCCTCCGATCACCCGGAGCGGGCCGCGGTCCCGTTCGAGGACGTGCTCGACAGCGATGAGGGGTGGGCGAAGTACAACCGCCACTATTGGCTGCGCGACTACCGCGGGTTCCTGGAATATTTCTTCGCCCAGTGTCTCAGCGAGCCGCATGGCAGCAAGGAGGCCGAGGACTGCATCGACTGGGGGCTCGAGACGACGCCGGAGACGCTCACCGACACGGTCCGCGGCCTGCACGTCGAGCGCAGGGAGTCATTCGCGGAGACCTGCGCGCGCGTTCGCTGTCCGACGCTCGTGCTCCACGGCGACGACGACCGGATCCGCCCTCTCGCGCAGGGCGCGGCGCTCGCCCGCGCCACCGGAGGCGAGCTGGTGACCCTGCACGGGTCCGGTCATCTTCCGACCGTGCGTGACCCGGTCACGGTCAACCTGCTGCTGGGCGACTTTCTCGGCATCCGGCCGGCGAGGCCGGAGTGGACCCGATCGACAGCGCGCCGCCGGCGAGCGCTATTCGTCTCCTCGCCGATCGGGCTCGGCCACGCGCGGCGGGACGTGGCGATCGCGGATGCGCTGCGCGGACTGCATCCCGACCTGGAGATCGACTGGCTCGCTCAGGACCCGGTCACCCGGGTGCTGGAGGCCCGCGGCGAGCACATCCATCCGGCGAGCGCGCAGTTGGCCAACGAGTCGGCTCACATCGAGTCAGAGGCCGCGGGCCACGACCTGCACGTCTTCGAGACCCTGCGGCGCATGGACGAGATCATCGTCTCGAACTTCATGGTGTTCCACGAGCTCGTGTGCGCCGAGCAGTACGACGTGTGGATCGGCGACGAGGCCTGGGAGCTCGACCGGTACCTGCATGACAACCCGGAGCTGAAGACCGCCGCCTACGTCTGGCTGAGCGATTTCGTCGGCTGGCTGCCGCTCGCCGACGGCGGCGACCGGGAGGCGCTGAACACCGCCGACTCCAACTCGGACATGATCGAGCAGATCGCGCGCTTCCCCCGCGTGCGGGACCGCGCGATCTTCATCGGCGAACCCGATGATGTCGTGGGCGACAGCTTCGGACCGGGACTGCCCTCGATCCGCGACTGGGCCGAGCGGCACTTCTCGTTCGCTGGATACGTCACCGGCTTCGATCCGATCGCGCCTGACGAGCGATCGGGGCTGCGAGAGGAGCTCGGCTACCGCACGGACGAGCGTGTCTGCGTCGTCACCGTCGGAGGCTCCGGAGTCGGTGAGTCGTTGCTGCGACGCGTCCTGGAGAGCGTGCCGCAGGCCCGGGCGCTCGTTCCCGGGCTTCGCATGGTCGTCGTCACCGGCCCGCGCATCGACCCGGCGTCGCTCCCGGCGGTCGACGGCGTCGAGCTCCACGCCTTTCGCGACGACCTCTATCGCCACCTCGCGGCCTGCGACCTGGCGATCGTCCAGGGGGGACTGTCCACCACGATGGAGCTCACCGCAAACGGCAGGCCCTTCATCGCGTTCCCGCTTGGACATCACTTCGAGCAGAACCTCCATGTCCGCCACCGGCTCGCTCGCTACGGCGCCGGCCGGTACATGGAGTTCGCGGACTCACCCCCGTCGGTGATCGCACGCGCGATCGCCGAGGAGATCGGGCGGGAGGTCAGCTATCGGCCGGTCGCGCCCGGCGGCGCGGAACGGGCGGCGGCGATGATCGCCGAGCTGCTCTAAGACGAGCTGCCGCGTCTTCGATACGTTCGCGCGATGAAGCTCGGCGCGATGTTCATGCCGTCCTATCCGGTTCAGCGGTTACCTCAGTTCGCGGAGCGGGTCGACGAGCTGGGGTTTGATGAGCTCTGGCTGGCCGAGGATTGCTTTGCGCACGGAGGGATCTCGGCGGCGGCCGTCGCTCTGGAGCGGATGGAGCGAGCGGCGCTGGGCCTTGGGCTGTTGCCGGTCGGGCTGCGCTCGCCGCCACTGACCGCGATGGAGCTCGGCACCCTCGCCACCCTCTACCCCGGCCGGGTGCGCGCCGCGTTCGGGCACGGGGTGGAGGCCTGGATGCGCCAGATCGGCGCGCGGCCACGCAATCGGATCACCTACCTGCGCGCAGTGGCCGAGATCGTCGCGCGGCTCACCCGCGGCGAGGTCGTCAGCCACGACGGCGACATTCACCTCGACGCCGTGCGGCTCGACCGGCCGCCCACCCGCGCGCCCGAGTTCCTGATCGGCAGCACAGGGCCGCAGGCGCTGCGCGCCGCCGCGGATCTCAAGATGGGCTTTCTCATGCCCGAGGGCGCCGGAACCTCCGCGGCTCGCTGGGCGCGAGGCGAGCTCGGGGACGGGAGCTCGGTGACGATCTACTGCTGGCTGAGCATCGCCGACGACGCGCGCCGCGCGCAGGACCCGCTGCTCTCGATCGTCCGGAAATGGCGCTCCTGGAACCTCTATCCGCGGCTCTACGAGCTGGCGGGGATCCCGTCCGCGGACGAGCTGACCGTCGAGGATCTCTGCCGGGTGGCGGTCGTGGGCACGCCCGCGCAGTGCGCGCGGCAGCTGGAGGAGCTGGGAGCTGCCGGCGCCGATACGGTCGTGCTCCAGTCGATCGACGAGGACCCGCTCCCCGCGCTGGAGCGTCTGCAGAGAGACGTGGTCCCGCTGCTCACCCACCGCGCCCCCGGGCTGTAGGGCATGGCACCGCGTGCATGACGTCGCCGAGTTCCTGAACCGCCACGAGCCGTTCCGGGACCTCGACGAGTCCGCGCTGGAGGCGATCGCTCAGCGCACCGACGTGGAGTTCTTCCCGGCGGGGACAGTGATCTTCGACCAGGGGGCGTCCGCGCGCGAGCACGTCAGGATGATCCGGCGCGGCGCGGTCGAGCTGCTCGACGGCGCCCAGGTCCTCGACGGGCTCGGCGAGGGCGAGCTGTTCGGCCATCCATCGATGCTCACCGGGCAGCCGACCGAGTTCGCCGCGCGCGCCGGCGAGGACACGCTGTGCTACCGGATCGAGGCCGACGCGATCATCCCGTTGCTCACCCGGCCCGCGGGCGTGCGTTACCTCGCGCGCGAGATCCGCCACCGCGAGGGATTACGCAGCGCCGGCTCCCCCGCGGTGGCCGCGCGGATGGCCACCCGGCGGGTCGCCACGATGGTCGACCGCCACTGCATCGTGTGCGAGCCCCGGACGCCGGTCGGCGAAGCCGCGCGGCGAATGGTCGATGCCGACGTCTCGTGCGCGGTAATCCGGCTCGCCGAGGGCTTCGGAATCGTCACCGATCATGATCTGCGGGCGCGGGTGATCGCCGCGGGGCGCTCCTTCGACGTGCCGGTCAGCGAGATCATGAGCGCGCCGGCGCTCATCGCCGACCCGGAGGTGACGGTGTCCGACGCAGCGCTCACGATGATCGAACGCGGAGTGCGCCACATCCCGGTCGTCCGGTCGGGCGGCGAGGTGATCGGGGTGCTGCGCGACGTCGACCTGCTGGCCACCGAGACGCGCACGCCGTTCACGCTGCGGCGTGAGATCGCGGCCGCCGCGACCCCGCACGAGGTCACCGCGGTCGCGGCCCGGCTCCCGCAGGTGCTGATCGCGTTGCACGACGCAGAGACCTCGGCGCTGCAGATCAGCCGAGTCCACTCGGCGATCGCCGACGCACTGATCGCCCGGCTGCTGGAGCTGATCTCAGCCGGTGAGCGCCCGTCCGGGCCGGCGCCGATGTGGATCGCACTGGGCAGCCACGGGCGGAGAGAGCTCGCACCCGGCTCCGATCTCGACTCGGCGGTCACCTGGCCCGCGGACGTGCCCGCAGAGGACGAGCAGTCGTTGCGCGACGTCGCAACGCAGACGGTCGAGGGACTGCGCACGCCCGGGGTGGAGGCCGACCCGCACGGAGCGACAGCCCGCTCACACCTGTTCGCCCGGTCGATCGAGAGCTGGCGCCAAGCGGTCCGCCGCTGGGCGGCCGATCCATCGGCCGACAAGGTGCCGATCGTCCTCTCTGCGTTGCTCGACGGACGGCCCGTCGGCCCCGGACCCGCGTGGAGCGAGGCGATCCTGGCTGAGATGACCAATCCGTCGGCACGGCTGGAGCTCGAGCGCTGGCTGCGCCGCCTCGCGCTGGACCATCGGCTCCCCACCGGCTTTCTGCGCAGCCGCGTGCTCGATCCCTCCGGCTCCCGACGGCATGTCGACCTCAAGCGAGACGGCCTGCAGCCGATCGTCGACCTCGGCCGCTATGCCGGGTTCGCGTCGGGCGCCGGACTGCTGTCCACCCCCGCCCGGCTGCGCGCCGGCGCCGCGCACGGCGTGCTGCCCGAGAGCGATGCCCGGCTCCTCATCGAAGCGCACGAGCTGTTCAGCGACCTACGGGTCTCCCGTCATCTCTCCCTGCTGCGCGAGGGTCGTCCGCCCGAGGACTCGGTCGACCCGGCGCAGCTGTCGGCGCTCACCCGCAGCTACATGAAGGACGCGTTTCGGCTGGTCGCCGGAGTTCAGCGTCGGATGACCGAGCCGCTACGGGTCCGATGAGCATCGCGGTTCAGGAGCAGAGCTGGCGCACCTCCGAGCTGGTGGTCGTCGACCTGGAGACGACCGGTCTGGACCCGCGCGTCGACGAGATCATCTCGTTTGCCGCGATCCCAATCCGCGAGGGCCGGGTCCGCCCCGCCGAGCTGGTGAGCACGCTGCTGCGACCGCGCCAGAGCCCGCCCGCCGAGGGGATCCGCATCCACGGGCTGCGAGAGAGCGACCTGCGCGAGGAGCCGAGGCTCTCAGACCGGATCGAGATGATCGCGGATGCGCTGGCCGGCTCGGTGCTCGTCGCACACTGCGCGTGGATCGAGACGCGCTTTCTCGGCGAGGCGCTCGCCGCGCACGGCCGCACGCTTGACGGCCCGGTCATCGACACGATGGCGCTGGGATCCGCGGTGCTCGCGCGGCGGGGGATCGCATGTCCGCCATCGCCGTCTCTGGAGTTCCTCGCCCGGACGCTCCGGCTGCCCGTGCACCGCCCTCACCACGCCGACGGGGATGCCCTGACGACGGCGCAGGTGTTCCTGGCGCTGGCCAGTCACCTGGTCCGCGAACGCGACGCGACGATCGGTGAGCTCGCCGGCGCCAGGCCGCCGCGGCCCGCACGGCCCTCGCTGCGCGACCGCCTCATGACGCGGCAACGCGGCTGAGCGGCGCCGCGACCGAGGCGATCACCGCCGCGGGAACGAGCGGGACGATCACCAGCGCGAGAGCGTGCGGGAGCCCGAGTGAGGACGCCAGCAGGCCGATCAACGGCGGGCCGCCCAGGAATGCCAGGTACCCGATCGACGCGATGACCCCGACGCGCGGTGCCGCGAGCGCGGGTTGATCCGCCCCCGCGCTCATGCCGACGGGGAAGCCCAGCGAGGCTCCGATGCCCCAGAGCGCAACGCCCACGAACGCCAGCGCGGGCCACGGAGAGAGCACGAACACCGCCAGACCGGCGATCGCGACCACGATCAACAGCCGCAGCGTCCGCACCCGCCCGAACCGCTCGATCAGCTGCGGCCCGTTCCAGCGGCTGATGGTCATCGCCACGAGGAAGAGCCCGTAGGCGACAGTGCCCACGACCGGTGCCACATGATGACCCTGGATCATCGAAACGCTGATCCAGTCGTTGCCGCTTCCCTCCGTCAACGCGAACGCGAGCAGGATGAGCCCGATGAGGATCGTGCGGCGCTCCCGCCACGCGTTGTGTGATCGCGCTGCGGCGTGCTCGTGCGGTTCGAGATGATCGGCGTCGGGAAGGAACCTCCGGCTCGCGGGCCAGATCGAGGCGGGGACGGCGCAGGCGAGCAGCAACAGGTCGTCGGTCACCGGAACGTGAGCCGCGACCATTCCGACGCCGACCAACGCTGCGATCACGGTGCCGACGCCATACCAGGCGTGGAACCGGGACAAGAGCGGGCGCCCGACGTGCTCTGCCACCCGGGCGCCCTGCACGTTGACCGCCACGTCCCAGATGCCCGCGGCCACGCCGACGAGGAACAGGCCGACGACCACCGCCGCCACCGAGCCCCGCGAGCCGAACGCGACGACCGCGATCCCCGCTGCGCTGAGCAGCGAGATCCACTTGATCGCCCGAGCCGAGCCCAGCCGCACGACCAACGGCCCCGCCCAGGGAAGGGAGATCAGCGATCCGGCCGCGATGGCGAGGAGCACCAGACCGAGCCCGGAGGAGCTGAGCCCGAGCTGAGCCTTGACCTGCGGGATCCGCGATGCCCAGGTCGCGTTGATGCCGCCGATGCCGGCGAAGGCAACGTAGTTGGCGCGGATCGCGGCGGTCTCCGAGGGCATGGCGACCCTCATGGTGACGCGTGGCTGGCGCTACGGCCCTGCGCGCCCCGGGGAGACGGTGCGGTGGAGAGCCGTGGATCGCCTCGAAGTCCTTGCTGCCGAGCGCCTGCGCGAACGCGCGCCCGATCGTGTCCGTCGGCGTCTGCACTGAAACCCCCCGGTCTTGAGGTCGGTCGCGCAAGCATCCTCGGTCGGACGTGTGCGACGAACGTTCTGAGGTGGCCGCGAGAGAGCGACGGGGGCGGCGGGGAGCGCTTTCACCCACTCACGACGGTCATGACCGCCGAGTGGTGGATCGTGCTCACTGCGCGGGACAACGCTCGCTCACGCGCGCGAGGGCGGCGGAGCGGGGGACAAAGTGCACGCCACTTGGGGCGGCCCACCGGGCCGATCCCACCCGGCCGATCCCACCCAGCCGATCCCACCCGCCCGTGTCAAACCGCGCGCAACGGTCGGTCGGGGCGCGCCGAACCCCAGGCCGCCGGCTTGCCTGTCACCTGAGAGCGGGGTGACCGGGAGCCGGGCGGCCGGGGCGGGGAGGCGGGGTCAATTGGAGTGGCGCGACCAGAGGGCGTCGAGGTGGTCGATCTGCCGCTGGTGGCGACTCGAGTGCCCGCGCGGGTCCGAGAGGGGAACGCCGGTCCGCAGCTCGAACGAGCGGCGCTGGGCGTAGCCGAGCTCACCGAACAGACGGCGGATGCGAGTGGTGATGGGTGCCATGAGGGTGTCTCCTTGGTGGTCGGGGATGAAGAGGCACCGCCCATGCTCCGCCTCACGAGGCATAAACTCAAATAGGGATCTGTTGCATGGGGTATAACTTGTAGACATGCTTGATGTCCGCCGTCTCCGAGTGCTTCGCGAGGTTGCCCGCCACGGGTCGCTGTCGGCCGCGGCGGCCGCGCTGGGCTATACCCAGCCGGCGGTCTCACGGCAGATAGCGGTGCTCGAGTCCGAGGTCGGGATGGAGCTGCTGCGCCGGCTGCCGCAGGGGGTGGCGCTCACCGACGCCGGCCGGCTGCTGGTCGAGCGGACCGACGAGGTGCTGCTCAGCCTGACCCGTACCGAGGAGGAGCTGCGGGCTCAGGCCGACCTGCACACCGGCACGCTGCGGATGGCGGTGTTCGCCTCGGCCGCCGCGTCCGTGGCACCGCAGGCGCTCGCCCGCTACCGGGAGCGTCATCCCGGCATCGAGCTGATCGTGACCGTCGCCGATCCGGTCGACTCGCTGCCGCTGGTGCGCTCCGGCGAGCTGGACATCGCCCTGTGCAATTCGATCGACCCGGTGAGCACCGAGTCGGTCGCCCGCCGCGCCCAGGAGCCGTCGGGGCTGCGGCTCGAGCACGTTCACCTGTTCGACGATCCGATGTATGTCGCGCTGCCCGCCGCCCATCCGCTGGCGCACGCTCCCGAGCTGCCGTTGAGGCTGCTGGCGGACGAGTCGTGGATGCTCGCCACCAAGGACAGCTGCCCGGACGCGGAGTTGTTCTTCAGCCTCTGCGAGTCCGAGGGGATCGACCCGTGCGTCGGCTTCCAGTACGACGACTACGCGGCGCTGCTGGGGTTCGTGTCGGCGGGCGTGGGGATCTCGGTGATCCCGGACATGGTGGCCCGCGCCGCGCGCGAGGACGTCGTCATCCGGACCCCCGACCCGCCACTGCCGCCGCGCCGGATCTCCGCGGCGATCCCGACCGGATATCGCTCACCCGCCGTCACCGCGAAGCTCGAGACGTTGCTCGACCTCGCGCCCGACTGGGTGGCGGGCCGAGTCGATTCCAGCGGCGCCGCCCAGTTGGCCGGCGCACTCGCCGACTGACGAGCTGCGGCAGGTGAGGAAGGCGAGGGGCGGCGGGCGGGCGGTGAGTCGGCGACCGTCCACGAGAGCTCCGGCGCGATTCCCGGGGAAGAGCCGCGACGGCTGCGTGCGCCGCGCGCTATGTCGTCGACACGGTCGTGAGCGAGCCGGATGCCTGGATCTCCTCGTAGCGCGCGGTGATCTCCTCCACCGTCATGCCCTTGGTCTCCGGCAGGTAGCGGTAGATGAACACGATCGCCATCGCGGACAGAGCGGCGAAGCAGACGAGCACCCAGTCAAGGCCGATCGCCGTGTTCCACGCCGGGAAGACCTCGATCAGGGCGAAGTTCGCCAGCCAGTCCACGGTGGCGCCGGTGGCCGCGGCCTGGCCGCGAATCTCGGTGGGGAAGGTCTCACCCTGCAGGGTCCAACCGGTGCCGCCGACGCCGATGGCGAACGCGGCGATAAAGCCGCACAGGCCGAGGGTCACCAACACCGTGCGCCCGGTCCCGTGCAGCACGCCGAGCCCGAGGGCGGCGATCAGCGCGAAGACGATCATCCCTGTGTAACCGCCCATCGAGAGCTTGCGGCGGCCGATCTTGTCGATGTACTTGAAGCCGAAGTAGGTGGCCGCGACGTTCACCACCGTCATCAGCGCGGTCACCTCGACCCCCGCGATCGTCGTCCACACGAGCGACTTGTTCGAGCCCTGCAGCAGCGGGCCGAGCAGGTGCGGGCCGTAGTAGAGCGGCACGTTGATGCCGGTGATCTGCTGGAACACGAAGAACATGCAGACCACCACGAGCGCGCGCTTGACCCCTGGGGTCCATGCCGACTTCGCCCTGCGCTCGGCCTTGGCGGCCGCCTCCTTGACCCGGTCGGCGGTGTACTTGACATCCTCGATCGTGGCCTCGATCCCGAAGTCGTCCAGCGCCGCGAGCATCGCGTCGTACTTCTCGTTGCGCATCAGCCAGCGTGGAGATTCGGGCATCTCGGCGCGCATGACCAGCCCGATCAGAGCGGGGATCGCGCCAACGCCCAGGATCACCCGCCAGCCGACGGTTCCGGCACTGCCCGGCGCGATCCGCAACACGATCAGCGCGACGACGTAGGCGAGCAGGATCCCAACGGTGATCATCCACTGCTGGAGCATGGTCAGCGAGCCGCGCCGGTCGCTCGGCGCGAACTCGGCGATGTAGGCGGTGGCGATCGCCGAGTCGGCGCCGATCGCCAGACCGATGATCGTGCGCGCGATCAGGAGCACCGCCAGATCGGGGCTGATCGCCGAGAGGATCGACCCGACGGCGTAGAGCCCGGCATCGACCACGAGCAGAGCCTTGCGCCCGAAGCGGTCGGTGAGGGGACCCGCGCAGATGGCGCCGGCGGCGGCCCCGAGCGAGGCGCCGGCGACCAGGTAGCCGGAGAAGAAGCTGCTGAGGTGGTACGGGACGAAGTTGAGCGCCGAGCCGATGTTCGAGGTGTCGAAGCCGAACAGCAGCCCGCCGAGGCACGAGAGGATGGTCAGCCGGTAGATGAAGCCGGTGGGGACCTGCTTGTCCAGCAGCTCCAGGACGTTGCGCCGGCCGCCGGTCTGCTCGGCGCTGCTGGTGTCGTCATCCGCGGCCACGGCCCAGCCCTACCCGCGTCCGGCCAACCGAAACCCGGGTGCGCGAGCCGACCGTCTATCGCGGGCCGGCGGTCACCTGGAACGGCGGTGTACCTGCCAGCTTGCCGCCGTCGATCGCCAACGTCGTGCCGGTGATGAAGCCCGCCTGGTCACTGCAGAGCCAGACGACCGCGGCTGCGACCTCCTCCGGCTCCCCGACACGCCGGAGTGGCATCGCCCTCGAGGCCGCCTCGAGGCCGGCGGCGCCCGCGCGGCGCAGGTTGTCGGTGAAGATCGGCCCCGGCGCGAGCGCGTTGACGCGTACTCCCTGCGCGGCGTAGTCGAGCGCTGCCACCTTGGTCAGTCCTTCGACACCGTGCTTGGCGGCGACATACGCCGCGAGCCCTCCGACCGCCTGCAGACCGGCGGTCGAGCTCATGTTCACGATCGCGCCGCCGCCGGAGCCGACGATGGCGGGGATCTCCTCGCGCATCGAGAGGAAGACCCCACGCAGGCTGACCGCGATGCCGGAGTCGAAGGCATCGATCGCGACCTCGGCCAGCGGGGTCGGTGGATGGCCGCCGCCGGCCGCGTTGTTGCACGCGAAGTCGAGACGCCCGAAGCGCTCGACGACCCGCCGCACCATCTCCGCCACTGACTCTTCGGAAGTGACATCGGTCGGCACTGCGAGGACATGAGCGTCGCCTCCGAGCTCCTGCGCCAGACGCTGGAGCGCGTCTGCGTCTCTGGCCGCAATTGCGACGTCCGCCCCCGCGTCACAGAACGCCCGCGCGACCGCGGCGCCGATCCCGCGGCTCGCGCCGGTCACCACAGCCACCTTTCCAGACATGTCGACGTACACGCCTCACCTCGCTTTCGGTTCGATGATTCCGGTCCACGGCGCACCGGCCTCTGCGTCGGCGACGTTGGCCGAGAGGCGTTCGAGCTGAGCGCCGAGGGCCACGAGCTCGTCGAGCTCGAATCCGGCGCGCAGCCGGGCGTCGAACCCGACCGCCGCATCACGGAGCCGCGCGAAGGACTCCTCCCCGCGCTCGGTGAGCTCGATGATGTGGTTACGCCGGTTGTCAGGATCGCGGCGCCGCATGAGCAGGCCGTCTGCCTCCATCGCGCCGAGATGGTGCGTCAACGTCGGTGCGGTGACGCCGACGGCTTCGGCCAGCTCCCGCTGGCTGGAGACCCGCTGGATCTTGAGGTTCAGCAGCACCAGCCAGACCGGCAGCGAGCCGCCGGCCTCGCCCAGCGCCTCGTCGAACGCGCGTCCCACCAGACGCGCGGCTCGCGTGAGCTGAAGTCCGATGGGGATGCGCTCCGGCCGCATCGCCCGAACCTAGCAATCATTAGACGTCAAATCAATAGATGTCTAACTATTCCCCCGTCTCGACGTAGAAGGGTCGTACCTCGACGGCGTCGCGACGGGCCATCGGATGGGTCGCGGCGAGCTCGATGGCCTGCGTGCGGTCGGCGCAATTGACGACATCGATCTCGGTCATCACCTGTGGGATCGCGGTAAACGGTCCCGCGGTGAGCTCGCGGCTGCCGTTGCGTACGCGCACCGTGGTGGCCTCGACGGCGCCGGCGAGCGACTGACCGAGCACGTGGATGCCACGCGCCCGGACGTTCTCCCGCCACGCCCGCAGCTCGCCGATCTCGCTCGCCTCGGCCGCCTCGGGGTCGACCCACGGGCACAGCAGGAAGGGCGTGGTGCCCCGGTCCTCCATTCGCCCGAAGGCGAGCGCCCGCTCGCCAATGCTCAACTCCCCTGCAAACGGGCGAACCTCGATCGGCTGGAACCGCGAGATAGGGCACGCGGCAGCGAAGTCGATGGCCTGGCCGGGACCGGTGGCGTCAAGCACGTCGAACCCGGCGATGAACTCCTTGGTCTCCGCGAACGGCCCGTCGGTCACCGTCATCTCCCCGTGTCGGACGCGGACGGTCACCGCGTTGTGCGGAAGCTCCAGCTCCCGGCCGAACAGCCGGACGCGGCGCCACTCCTCGTTCTCGCCAAAGACCGGCAGCTCACGCTGCATCACGGCCAGGTCCTCACGCGAGGGCCGGCCGTCGGCCCAGATCAGGGCCAGATAGTTCATGTCTGCCTCCCACTGCTCGGCATGTACCTGGCGTAGATGCGTTCCCGAGCCGCGCGTACGCGCTCGTCGATCGACCGTCCGCTGCGCTTCATGTCGTCATCCTTTCTCATCCGGATTGCCGCTTTCCAAAGAGACGACGAATGGGGCGGGGCGAGAAGGACAACCGGCTCGCGTCGGCGGCGGGACGATGCCGCCGCCGAGCGCGGCCGTTGGGTTGAGGGCGGTCAGAGGGTGATCGGGACAGGCTCTCCGGACCGGTTGAACGTCATGGTGAAGCTCTGCGGGATCGGAGACAGATCGCCCGTGGTGTCGACCGATATGAACCCCTGCGAGTCCTCGGTCACGCTGTCGTCGAGGTTGTAGACGCCCTCGATCGGCGAGTTGTCAAAGCTCGAGATCGGTGCCTGCTTCATCGTGCCCGCGCTGGCCACGTCGTCGCTCATCGTCGTGGTGCCGAAGTTCGGCAGGGCCGCGAGCACGGCGCTGGTACAACTCGGGTTGGCGCAGAACGCCGGCCGTTCGATGATCCACTCCGCCGAGGTCCGCTGACAGGACCTGCACCCGGCAACGTCGGTGAAGGTCTTGCCGGAGGTGAGATCGGAGATCGTCAGGTTGAACTTGTTGTCCGTGTACCGAACCGACGACGCCATCACATCGCCAGGCTTGACGTTGAACACATTGACGGCGCCCGCCGGGTACATCTCGTACCAGGCCTTGTACACCGGCGTCGTACCGTTCGGGCCGCAGTTGGCCAGCGTCCCGTCCTGCTCGACGGTGCCGTCGGTGTAGCCGTCGAGACCGGTCCAGTTCGACGTGGCCTCAGGCGCCATTCCATTGCACGTGATCGCCGGCTGGACGAACGTCGAGAACACGTACTTGAACTTCGAGGTCGACTGGGCGGCGTAGCCGGACCAGTTGAGCGAGATCGTCGGTGACCCCGACGCCTGGGCGGGACCGGTCTGATCCCGGATGATGGGCAGTCCGCCCGGGCGGATCGACCGCATGGACGACGCGCTTGCGGCCGAAGCCGCGCCCAGGCAGGTCGCCGCCGCCGCCAGCAATCCGGCGATCGCGAAGATGCGTCTCACGCTGCTCCCCCTTGTGAGGTGAAGGTTGATCGTGATGACAGTGACCCGTACGCCACACCGTGCCAGGCCGAGTCACACGCGATATTGCCGCGCGACCCTACCAGGAGTGACGACTCTGAACAAGGTCACACCGTCGCACGACGGATGCGCACGGTGAGAACCTGAAACGGCCGCAGGCGCAGCGCCGACGCTCCGTTCCGGAGTGACCCGAGCGCTCCGGTGGCCCGCTTCACCGGTCGTTCCAGCAGGTCCACCTCGAGCAGCTCGCGCGCGGCGAAGCCGGGAACCAGAGAGCCTTCCGTCCGGCCGCCGAGCGGCTCGTACAGCCGCGCGATCACGTCTCCGCTTCCGTCCTCGGCAAGCTTGATCGCTTCGACCAGCGCCTCGCCACCCTCGATTCGGACGAGCGGCTCGGGCGCGATATCGCCGTTGACCGACCGAGGCGGCAGGTTGGTCCGATAGCCCTCACGCACGGCATCGGCGATCTCGGCGCCCGGATGAACTCGCCAGCTGAAGCGATGGTGGCCCTGGTCGGCTTCCGGGTCGGGATGGCGCGGTCCGCGCAGCAGGCTGAGGCGCACTGTCGTGGTCGTGCCACCTCCGGATCGGGTTGCGCGCGTGACGTCGTGACCGTAGTGCGCCGTCGTGGTCAGCGCGACGCCCCACCCCGCCTCGCCGACGTGGATGAACCGGTGGCCCCAGGTTTCGAAGCGGGCGGCGTCCCACGAGGTGTTCACGTGGGTTGGCCGCTGCAGGTGGCCGAACTGGATCTCGCCGGTGGCGACTGCGGCGTGGACGTCGAACGGCCACGCCACCTTCAGGAAGCGCTCGTGTTCGTGCCAGTCGACCTCGGTATCGATCCGCAGGCACGCCTCGCCCGGATGCAGTGAGAGCACCTGAACGACGCTCGAGTCCCCAAACCGGCGGCGGACGCTCACCGCCGCGCGCGGTGGGTCGGTCTGGTCGGCGGCGACCGCCTCGGCGTCGATCAGATCGACCCGGCGGTTGCGATAGAAGCCGTCGACATCCCACGCCTCCCAGTCGTTGGGAGCGTCGTAGTGGCACTGCAGCAGATTGCCGGGCGAGTCCGGGGCGAGCGCCTCTCGGCCGTGCGTGAGGTCGATCAGTGAGATGACGAGTCCCGACCGGTTCACCGTCGCTCGCACCAGGCCGTTGTCGAGGACGACCGCCCCGTCCCGGTCCGGGCCTTCGATCCGGACGGCCGGTGCCGGCGGCGGCGGATCGATGGAGGCACCCAGCGCCGGCACGCCGCCGCAGGCGTGAGGGGCAGCGTTGAAGCGGATGGTGCGCGCTCCGCGGCCGGCGAGCGCCTGCAGCGCGCCTGAGACGATCGCCTCGGCCTCTTCGATGATCGCTCCATACATCGCCTCGGCGTCGTCGTACACCCACGCGATCGAGCTGCCCGGCAGGATGTCGTGAAACTGCAGCAGGCAGACCTGCTTCCACAGCCGCTCGAGGTCCGCGGCGGGATACGCGGCACCGAGGCGGACGGTGGCCGTGGCGGTCCACAGCTCCGCCTCGCGCAGGAGGTGCTCGCACCGCCGGTTGGCCGCCTTGACGCGCGCCTGCGAGGTGAACGTTCCGCGGTGCAGCTCCAGGTAGAGCTCGCCGGACCAGACCGGCGCGTCGGGATATTCCTCGAGGGCCTGGGCGAAGAACGCGGCCGGGGTCTCGAGCGCGACGCGCGGAAGGCCCTCCAGGTCGGCCGAGCGGCGGATGGCGGCGACCATCTCGCGGGTGGGACCGCCGCCGCCGTCGCCGTATCCGAAGGGGACGAGCGACCGGGTCGCTCGCCCGGCCTCGGAGTAGGTGCGCGCCGCGTGGACGAGCTCGGCCGGCGTCATCTCGGCGTTGTAGGTGTCGACAGGAGGGAAGTGGGTGAACAGCCGGGTGCCGTCGATCCCCTCCCACCAGAACGTGTGATGCGGGAAACGGTTGGTCTGATTCCACGACAGCTTCTGGGTGAGCATGAACCGGTTCCCCGCCAGGGCGGCGAGCTGCGGGAGCGCTGCGGTATAGCCGAAGGAGTCGGGCATCCACACGTCCTCGGTCTCGATCCCGAACTCGTCGAGGAAGAAGCGCTTGCCGTAGACCATCTGACGGACAAGCGCCTCGCCACCCGGGAGGTTGCCGTCAGGCTCGACCCACAGGCCGCCGACCAGCACGATCCTCCCCGCCGCGATCGCCGCCTTCACCCGCTGGTAGAGCTCCGGACGGTCGGAGCGCAGCCAGTCGAGCTGCTGGGCCTGACTGAAGGCGAAGACCTGCTCAGGCTCGGTCTCGGCCAGCTGCAACGCGCTGGCAAGCGTCCTGGCAACCTTGCGGCGGGTCTCGGCCAGCGGCCAGAGCCACGCGGTGTCGATGTGGGCGTTGCCGATCGCTGAGATGCGGTGGGCGCTCGGCACGGCCGGCTGGGCGAGGACCTCGGCGAGGTCACGCGCCGCCTGCTCAGCGCCCGCGGCCACCTCACCGGGCCCGAGGTGGTCGAGCATTCGCTCGAGCGCCCGCAGGATCGTGGGACGGCGCGGGTCGTCGCCCGCCAGCTCGACGGCCAGGCCGAGCAGGACTTCGATGTCGGACACCAGCCCAGCGACCGCCGGGCGGCGGACAGCGAGCTCGGCGCACCGCAGCTGGTAGAGCGGCGCGCGGCCGGCGGTGGCCGGATCGCCGAGCAGCGGGAAGGCCGGGTCGATGCGCGGGTTGGCCGCCGCTTCCAGCCACAGCTGCACCCGGGTCGCGCCCGCCGGGACGGGCACCCAGCAGCTGCGCGCCGCCAGCCCCTTGAGCTCGTGGCCGCCGGCGTCGTAGACCAGTCCCTCGCAGCTGAAGCCCGGAGACCCTCCGGGCCATCCGAGATCGACGACCGCTTCGACATCCTCGTCGTGCCATTCGCGCGGGACCTCCCCGTCGAGCGCGAACCAGGTCGTCGACCAGGGCGCACCCCAGGGCCCGCCGACCGTGAACGGGCGATAGCTGCCTGCCCTGGCGGTGGCGAAATCGACCGGTCCGGGCGCCTCCCAGGCCGAGACCGTGAGCGGCACGGCGGGGCCGTAGATCTCCGGGCGGATCCGGTGCTGGAGCGCCTTGCGGACACGTTGCTCGATGACGGATTGATCGGAGTGCATGACCCTCGCTGCCCCATTCTCAGCACATCCGGCGCCGGCGTGGCGCCGCGCCGGTCGTGCGCCCTCACCGGTACCGTGTCGCGCGATGGGGAGGTTGATGATGCGGCCGATCACGCTCAGCGAGGTTGGCCCCCGGGAGAACAACGAGGACGCAGCGTTCGCCTCACCGCGGCTGGCGGCGGTGGCGGACGGGGTCGGAGGCGCCGTGGCCGGCGAGCTCGCCAGCCGGCTCGCAATCGACGCGATGACCGCGCTGGACAAGCGCCGGCTCGAGCATCCGCTCGACGCCGAACTGGCCGGCGCGGTGGCCAATGCGAACACCGTGATCGAACTGGCGACCGTCTACGACCCGCAGGTGGCCGGGATGGCGACCACGCTGACCGCGGTCGCGCTCTCCAACGACGGCGAATACTTGATCGCCAACGTGGGGGATTCTCGCACGTACCTGTTTCGCTCCGGCGCCCTGCGCAGGCTGACCCGCGACCAGAGCCTGGTGCAGCTGCTGATCGACCGTGGCGCGATCACCGAGGACGACGCCCGCAGCCACCCGCAGCGTTCGGTCGTGCTCGAGGCGCTGGACGGGGTCGCACGGGCGCTGCCCCCGGTCGAGCGCCACGACGCGCGCGCGGGCGACCGGCTGCTGCTGTGCTCGGACGGTCTCAGCGACTACGTGGGCGACGCGCAGATCGCAGAGGCGCTGGCCGGCGAGGACGCCGAGGCGGTTGCCCGTGCGTTGACACGCGGCGCGCTGGAGGGCGGCGGCCGGGACAACGTCACCGTGGTCGTCGCCGATGTCGTGGAGCGGGTGGATGCCGGCGAGGGCTGGCTCGACGTCGCGCCGGTCGCCGACTCGGCTGCCTAGCGGCGTCAGCGCCGCAGGCTCGTCACGGCCGCGGCGACCGTGACCATCAGGATCCCCGCCCACTCCGTGGCATCGGTCCGCTGCCCGAGCGCGAGCAGACCGACAAGCCCGCGACCGCGGGGTCGGTTCTCGCTGCACGGGCTCGGGTCGCCAAGTGAGGGCAATCTGAAATCGACGGGAAGGAATCGTCAGCACCGGAGTCTTTGGGTGGCAACGGCCGAGGCATGCACGGCCCGAGCGACACCCAACCGCCGTCAATGACAAAGGGAGGGGCACCCATGCCCGCGTCTGACCTTCATCCCGGTCGGCCATCCGATAGTGCCGTGGATTCCGACGAGGAGGTGCAGGGCCTGTGGCAACGAGCCGTTCCGCGACGCTCGTTCCTGAAGCGAGCCGGTGCGATCGGCGCCGGCGCCGTGCCACTGTCCATGCTCGCCTCATCCTCGGCGAGGGCCGACTCGACCACGCTCAGCGCGGGAGACGCCGCGATCCTGCGGTTCCTCGCGGCGGCCGAGATCCTGGAGACGGATCTGTGGATCCAGTACGAGGAGCTCGCCGGGCTCGATGGAGGGAACCCAGCCTACAAAGCGGCGCTGGAGAACGTCGACGGCGACATGCCGGCCTACATCACCGGCAACACGCGGGACGAGCGCAGCCACGCGGCGTTCCTCAATGCCTATCTATCGGCTCACGGTGCGCAGCCGGTCAACCTCGAGCCGTTCCGCACACTGCCGGGAAGCCAGGCGACCGGTGCACACAAGTCCCAGCTACGACTCACCAACCTGCTGTCGGACAACGTCGACACGAGCTGGTATCTGCGTTATCGCTCACCGATGAATCCCGACTTCGGTGCGACGTTCGGCCAGGCGGTGACGATCAACAACCAGCCGTTGGTGCCGCTCAACGACAGTGACACGCCACCGAACATGAAGGCGCCGGTGCCACCGGTCACCCCACAGCAGGAACGGATGCAGGCGATCGCCAACAGCGCGGCGTTCCACTTCGCGATGATCGAGCAGGGCGGGTCGAGCCTGTATGCCACCCTCTCGCTGCAGGTGACGAGCCTGGAGGTGCTGCGCATCGTCGCCAGCATCGGCGGGACCGAGGTGGACCACTTCGGCGTCTGGCAGGACACTGCCGCCAACTGTGTCCAGCCTCCGCTTTCCGGGGTGACCGACCCCGAGACCGGGACGACGTTCCCGAACCTCGATACCGGTGACAACGCGACACGGCCGAACAACATCTTCCCCAAGCCGTGCGAGTTCATCGACCCGCACCTGCCCCACTGTTCGATCGTGCGGCCGACCCAATCGCAGAACGGCGGCGCGATGGCGGCACTCACGTTCCTGACGTCGACCGGCCTGTTCAAGGGCCAGTCGCCGGCGTTCTTCACCGCGGCGCAGCAACTGGCTCAGGCGGCGGACGCGGCGGTACGGGGCGTGTGACGGCGAAAGTGCTCGAAGATGAGCACGCTCACCAATGCCACATACACACACCACACGGAGGTGAGCTCGTCGAGTCGCACCAGTGCGGCGGCGATCACGCCGACCAGGCTGACCACGCCGAACCATCGCAGATGGCGACGGGTTGACATCAGGGCCGGTCCACAGGTGACCAGCACGTACAGGGCGCCGATCAGCAGGTCGTTCGGGGTGTGGGTGGTGTAGTCGATACAGCGAGCCTGTTGCTGGGCGCCCACCGGGTAGGCGGTGATCTGCCAGAGCAGATATGCGCCCAGGAGCACGCCGGCGGCGACGAGGGGCCACATCCCCCTCGCCCGCCGCCGGTCGGGCTCCAGCAGCGTGAAGCCGAGTGGCACAAGTGCAGGCAGGACCGCGTGCGCGAACACGATGTATGTCTGCTTCGCGGTGTCCCCCACTCCCGGGGAGACCTCACCGCGAAGGCCGAGCCAGACGAACGCTTCGACCAGCTGGTGCAGACCGAACAACAGCGGCAGCGCGCCGACGATCAGGTCGCGACGACGCTCCACACGGCGAAGCGTCTCGATTCCGACCAGCGTGATCACGGCGCCCGCGGTGAAGTCGGCCTGTGGCGAGAAGCACATCCCCAGCGACCCTAACGCGGAGCGGCGGGCCGGCCGTGTGCCGATCAAGTTCGCCCTGCGGATAATGGGCGTGTGCGCAAAGTCCTGACTGGCTGCATTGCGGCGTCGCTGGTGATCGCCGCCCCGTTCAGCGGCACCACCCCGTCTCGTGCGAGCGTCGCTCGCGCCGCCCCCATGTTTCCGGGAACGCCCTGCCCGGCCTTCCCCGCCGACAACGTGTGGAACACGCCGATCACCGGACTTCCCGTCGACTCACACTCCGCCCAATGGCTGCGCAGCATGGCGTCCGGATCGACCTATCTGCATCCCGACTATGGCCCCGGCGGCGGAACACATCCGTACGGCATCCCGTGGCAGATCACCACGGCGCATCCCAAGCTCGTCAGGGTGGGGTTCACGTATGGGAGTGAGAGCGACCGCGGGCCCTATCCATTCTCAGCGACGACGCCGATCGAGGGCGGTGCGGGCGCAGGTGGGGACCGCCACGCGATCATGGTCGATCCGACGACGTGCCGCTTGTATGAGCTCTACGACGCCCGTTATCGCGGCGGGGAGCGTTCGACCGCCGGGTCGGGCGCGATCTGGGACCTCGCCTCCAACGCGCTACGCCCGGCGGGATGGACGTCAGCGGACGCCGCCGGGCTGCCGATCCTGCCGGGCCTGGTCAACTACGACGAGGTGATGTCCGGCCACATCGATCATGCGATCCGGATGACCGCCGCGACGACCGACACGCGCTACATCTGGCCCGCGCGCCACGAGGCCGGCGCGTCGCACAACTCCGGCGACCCGCCGATGGGCGCGCGGTTCCGGCTGTCCGCAAGCTTCCATCTGCCGAGGTCGCGGTGCGCACAGGCCTGCCAGGTCGTCATCCAGGCGATGAAGACCTACGGGCTGATCCTCGCCGACAACGGAAGCGACTGGTATTTCGGCGGCACCACCGACCGTCGCTGGACCTACACGATGGTCGACCAGCTCAAGCAGATTCCGGCACGCGCTTTTCAGGCGGTCGACGAGTCCTGCCTGCGGGTGAGCGCCAACTCGGGGCAGGCACTGCAGCCCGGCTCGGCGGCGCGCGCCCGCCGGTGTCGGAGCTGACCGGGACGGCGAACTTCGCGCTCGCGCCCTTCCCGCCGGCGACGGGTCGCAGCTGACCGTTCCGGCGGCATGGCGAGAACTGTCACAGGCGGCATCCCCATCTCGTCTCATGAGTGGAACATGCAACGAGAGGAGCAGCCATGAAAGTGTTCGTCGCCGGCGCCACCGGAGTGCTCGGCCGCGCTCTGATTCCCCGGCTGGTGATCGACGGTCACGAGGTGGTCGGAATGACGAGGAGCACGGCGAAGCAGGACCTCGTCCGCAGCCTCGGCGCGCGTCCGGTGCTCGCCGACGCACTCGACCCCGATGCGGTCGCCGCAGCGGTGGCGTCAGCCGAGCCCGAGGTGATCGTGCACGAGCTCACCGCGCTCGGCGGGAAGATGTCGGCCAAGGACATGCGACACCCCGAGAGCGCCCCGATGGCGCTGACCACCAACCGGCTGCGCACCGAGGCGACCGACCACCTGCTCGCCGCCGGGCGCGCCGTCGGAGCGCGCCGGTTCGTGGCGCAGAGCTTTGCGGCGTTTCGATACGCCCACACCGGAGGCCCGGTCCTCACCGAGGACGACCCGCTCGATCCCGACCCGCCCGCTCCGCTGCGCCCCGCGGTGACCGCGCTGCTGCACCTGGAGCGAGCGGTGACATCGATCGAGTGGGGCGAGGGACTGGTGCTGCGCTACGGCGGGTTCTACGGCCCGGGCACCTCGACCAGCCAGGCTGCCGACTCTCCGATGGCGGCGCCGATCCGCAAGCGCTGGTTTCCGATCATCGGCGGCGGCACGGGCGTTTGGTCGCACATCCACATCGACGACGCGGCCTCGGCGACCGCGGCGGCCGTCGAGCGCGGCGACCGCGGGATCTACAACATCGCCGACGACGAACCCGCCGCGGTGCGGGAGTGGCTGCCGGTCCTGGCCCGCGCACTCGGCGCCAAGCCGCCGCGGCGGATCCCGCGCTGGCTGGGCCGGCTGATCACCGGCGAGGGAGCGACGGTGATGATGACCGAGGCGCGCGGCTCATCCAACGCGAAGGCCAAGCGGGAGCTCGGCTGGACGCTTGAGTACCCCAGCTGGCGCCAGGGTTTCGCGCGGGGGCTCGGCTGAGGCGATGACCGGCGACGAGTTCGGCGATCTGCGGCGGTCCGCGTTCGGGATCGCCTATCGGATGCTCGGCAGCGTCAGCGAGGCGGAGGATGTGGTGCAGGAGGGCCTTCTGCGCCTCCACCGGGCGCGTGAGCGCGGCGAGCAGATCGAGTCGCCGCGCGCATACCTGTCGACCGTCGTCTCCCGGCTGTCGCTGGACGAGCTGCGCTCGGCGCGGGTCCGGCGCGAGACCTATGTCGGCGAGTGGCTGCCCGAGCCACTGCAGGTGAGCACCGACGATGACCCGGCGCAGAGGCTCGAGATGGCCGACTCGCTGTCGCTCGCGTTCCTCGTCCTGCTGGAGAGCCTGACGCCTGAGCATCGCGCCGCGTTTCTGTTGCGCGAGGTGTTCGAGGAGCCCTATGACCGGATCGCCGAGATCATCGGCACCAGCGCGCAGAACGCCCGTCAGCTCGCCACCCGCGCCCGGCGCCAGGTGCAGGAGCGCCGACCGCGCTTTGAGACCACGCACGAGGAGCGAGAGCGGCTTGCCGCCCGGTTCTTCGCCGCCGCGGAGGAAGGCGATCTGGCCGGACTCGAGCAGCTGCTGGCCGATGACGTCGTCCTGCGCGCGGACGGCGGCGGCAAGGCGCCCGCGTTCAAGCAGTCGATCCGCGGGCGCGTGCGGGCCGCGAAGACGCTGATCGGCGGCCTGCGCGCGAGCGCACGCTTCGGCACCTTCCGCGCGCGGCGCGCACTCATCAACGGCCAGCCCGGCGCGCTGTTCGCCGATCAGGACGGCAACCTCGGCGCGGTGATCGCGCTGGAGTTCGCCGACGGGAAGATCCAGACCGTGAGCTGGATCGCCAACCCCGACAAGATCCGGCATCTCGGCCCGGTGGCCGACCTCAACGCCCTGTTGCGCCGCGGCGACTAGAGGGACGCCAGGACCCCGCGAACTTTTCCGGGGGTCGATCCGGATATGCCGTAATGGAGAACACCTACCTACATTCACGGGCTCCGGTGCGGGTCGCGCGAAGGCGGGACGGGGCGCAGCGGGGGCCCACCCGGACCGACGCCGAGTTGCTGGCGGCGTCGATCCGCGAGCCGGACGCGTTCACCGAGCTCTTCCAGCGCCACTGGGACGATCTGTACCGGTTCTGCCTGCATCGCGCCGGCTCGGCCGGAGAGGACGTCGCCGCCGAGTCGTTCCGGGTGGCGTTCGATCGGCGCATGCGGTACGACACGCGATACCTCGATGCGCGCCCGTGGCTGTTCGGCATCGCGGCGAACGTGCTCCGCGAGCACTTCCGCAGCGCCCGGCGCGAGGAGCACAAACGAGCGCGCTCGGCCGCGCTCGACGCGGCATCGGCCGGCGAGACCGACATCGGGGAGCTGGAGCGACAGCTCCTCGGTCCACACCTGGCGGCAGCTCTCCACGGCCTCCCCGCGGGTGACCGCGACGCGCTGCTGCTGCTCGCATGGGCCGATCTCGACTACGAGCAGATCGCCCAGGCGCTCGACATCCCACTCGGCACCGTCCGCTCCAGGATCCATCGCGCCCGGCGACGCCTGCGCGCGTACCTGGACTCCGGCGACGGGCCCCACGACCACACGAACGAGGCATGACCATGAACCAGAACGATCTCGACTGGATCACCGCCCAGCGGCCGGACGGGCAGGCATACGACCCCGACGCCCGTGACCGCGCCCTCCAGGCGCTGCTCCAGCACACGAGCCCCCCTCCCAAGCGGCGGCGCCTGCGGCTGGGGAGCCTGGCGCACGCCCGGGCGTTCGGCGCCGCGGCCACGGCCGCGGCGGCGGCGGTCGCCGCCGTGCTCGTGCTCTCCGCCGGAGACCACGCCGCGCGCGATCTCATCCCCGGCAACACCGCCGGCCAGACCGCCGTCCACCACCGCACCGTGGTCCACCATCGCCACGGTGCGATCCACTCGCGACTGGTCCGCCTGGCCGACTACGTCAACGCCTCGGACGCGCCGGCCGGCGACGCGACGCTCGTTGCCCGCACCACGACCACCGGCGGGAAGACCGTGACCGTCTACGACCTGTACGCGGATTCCGGCAAGTACTACTTCTCGCCCCAGGCAAGCGGTCTGTCGGCGCAGATCAGCGCCGGCCACGACCTCGCCGGCGGTATGTTCGCCCGCGAGGTGGCGGCGGCGAAGCTGGCCGCCACCGGCGACGTGCAGACGGCCGCTCAGAACATGGCCGACGCGCCTGACCCCAGCCACGTGATCAACCCCAACCGGAAGACCAACCGCGCAGCGGCCGCGGCCAAGGCCGCGGCCACCGGGCAGCCACAGGCCGATGTGAGCCTCTTCGACAACTGGGTCTGGGAGAATTCCCAGGACGCCATCATCGCCGGCTCCGGTGAACCGGACGTCCGCGCCGGGGTGCTGAAGATCCTGGCGACGCTGCCGGGAGTCACCGTCACCAACGGCACCTCGGGCGGCGAGCCGACTCTCGTGCTCACCTCCGGCAGCCTCGAGGTGGGAGCCGGATACCAGGAGCAGCTGACGATCGACGCCGACACCGGCGTGCCGATCCAGTTCGTCGGCGGGCCGCCGAACGGCAGCGCCGATACGACCGTGAGCTACAAGGTCTCACGGGTGACGATGTCGGACCTGTCGTCGGGGACGGGCACGACCGAGTAGAGGATCGAGGGCGGGCGGCGCGCACCGCGCGCTGCCCGCGCCACGACGGCGCACCCCATAGACTCGAGGTGTCTGCATGCGGGTGCGGTCGCGAGTCAAGGAGGGTCGACAGGTGAGGCAGGGGGTCGGTCCGGGCCGTGACACGACTTCCGCGCCGGCGCCTCGATGGTCGACGTCGTCGAGGCGGTCAGCGACTGGCACTTCGGCGGTCTTGACCGGGTCGGGTCATTCCTGGACTTCGCCGGTGGATACGGGCGAGCGACGCGTTTCTTCGCCGAGCGGCTCGGACCGGCGAGGGTCACGGTCGGCGAGGTCCAGACCGACGCGCTTGCTGGGACGCCGAGGTTCGGCTGTCTCGTCGCGCGCGGCCGCGCGACATGGTGACCGTGCTGTCGGGGAGCTTCAGCGGCTCGACGATGATCGGGATCGACTTCCCTGGCGGTCCCAAATCGGGCGACTCCTTTCCCCGAATTGTCACCATAACGATCGAAGCTTCGCCACGCGGATGTCGATGCCGCATCACGCGGCTCGGGTCGGTGAGCCGGCGGACGACGGCGGCTCCGTGACCGGCGCCACCAGCGGGCCGTAGACCTCCGGACGCCGTGTGGTGAGAAGCCCGAAGCCCAGCCAATCGCGTCGCTGATCGAGATCGAGCTCCGCGACGATCACCGCGGCGCGGTCCCTCGGCGCGCGCACGATCACGCGGCCGTACGGATCGGAGATGAACGACGACCCGTAGAACGTCGTGCCCTGCTCGGTCCCGATGCGGTTGACCGCCACCATGAACGTCGCGTTCGCCAGGCCGTTGGCGGTGATCATCTGCTCCCACATCGGCTGGGAGTCGAACTCGGGGTGATCGGGCTCGGAGCCGATCGCCGTCGGGTACACGAGCACATCGGCACCGGCGAGCGAGTACGCGCGCGCCAGCTCCGGAAACCACTGGTCCCAGCAGGTCGGGAAGCCGACTTTTGCGCCGCCGACCTCGCTCACCGGGAAGCCGGTGTCGCCGGGGGCGAAGCACAAATGCTCGAGGTAGCCGGGAAACGCGGGGATGTGGAGCTTCCGGGTGCGGGCGAGCAGCTGTCCGTCCGGCGCGACGCAGATCGCCGTGTTGAACCCGATCCCGGTGTCCGCGCGCTCGTACAGGGAGGCGTGGACCGCGGCACCGGATTCGACCGCGAGCCGGCGCGCGAGCTGCGTCGTCGCCCCGTCGGGGATCGACTCGCGGTATCTCCCGGCGGACGCGGCGACGCCGCTCGTCGATGGCGAAGTAGGGGCTGAGTGAGAGCTCCTGCAGGCACACAAGCGCGGCGCCACGCTCGACGGCGAGGCGCACGCCCTCGGCGAGCGTCCGGGCATGGGCATCCGGGTCCGCGTCCCAGGCGCACTGGACCGCGCCCACCACGAGCGGGCGGCGCTCGGCAGGCTGCCGGCGCATCGGCGAGCCGAGCTCGGAGCCGGCCGCGGTGATCACCTCGAAGCTCACGAGGCGATCATCTGCTGGGTGATGCAGTGCACGCCGCCGCCGCCGAACGCGATGCACTTCGCGGGGACCGGAACGAGCCCGTGGTCGGGGAACGCCTCGCCGACGATCTGGAGCGCCGCGCTGTCCATGGCCGTCGAGGCGACCGGGACGATCACGGCGCCGTTGGCCACGTAGAGGTTGACGTAGCTCACGCAGGTGCGGTGCCCGCCGAGCTCGCCGTAGGGGTACAGCGGCAGTTCGATGATCTCGAGCGCGCGGCCCCGGGCGTCACATGCGGTCTCGAGCACCGCGCGGTTGGCGCGCATCCTCGCGTAGTCGGGGTGCGCCGGGTCCTCGCACGACTGGACGAGAACGGCTCCCGGCTTCACGAACGTGCACACCCCGTCGACGTGCCCGTCGGTGTGCGCGTCATCGGCGTGGCCGAACGGCAGCCAGATGATCTGGGTCACGCCGAGGGTGCGGGCGAGCTCGGCCTCGATCTCGGCCCGATCCAGCCGCGAGTTGCGGTTCGGGTTGAGCAGGCACTGCTCGGTGGTGATGAGCGTGCCCTCGCCGTCGACGGTGATCGACCCGCCCTCCAGCACCATCTCGGTCGACACCACCGGCACGCCGAGGTGCTCGAGCAGCCGTGCGCCGAGCGCCGCATCCTGATCCCACGGCGCGAATCGCTCGCCCCATGAGTTGAAGCGGAAGTCGATCGCGGCCCGTCCGCCGTCGGCGCCGCGCACGAAGATCGGCCCGGAATCACGCAGCCAGGAGTCGTCAAGCGGCAACTCGATGAGCTCGACGCCGGTCCCGAGCAGGCGGCGCGCCCGGGCGCTCGTGCCCGGCGCCAGGACCATCCGCACCGGTTCGTGCTCGGCGATGGCGTTCGCCACCCCCGCGTACTCGCGCTCGGCCGCTTCCAGCATTTCGGCCCACAGCTCCCGCCGGGTCGGCCACGCCATGAGACAGGCCTCGTGGGCCTCCCACTCCGCCGGCATCCGCCATTGCCCGGCCGCGACTGGAGATGGTCCCGCCCGCCCCGCCGAGTTCAACGTGCTCACTTGGACCGTGTCCATGGCCGGGCACCATACTGCTGACTGAGAATTCAGTCAAGAGCTGAGGCCGGTACGCTCAGGCGCCCATGCCGTCACGACAGGTCGCGATCCTGGAGGCCGCCGCGCGACTGATCGCCCGACGTGGAGTGCGCGGCCTGCGCATGGAGGAGCTCGCCGCCGAGGCGGGCGTCTCGGGCGGGCTGCTCTACTACCACTTCACCGATCGGGCGACGCTGCTGCGTTGCACCCTGGAATTCATCAACGAGCGCGCGGGCGCCTACACCGAGGACCGCATCCCCACCGGCACGTCATCGCGATCCCGGCTGGAGCACAAGCTGCTGCTCGAGGTGCAGGATGAGCCGATCGTGATCGAGAACTCCGCCGCCTGGGGCGAGCTGCGCGCGTCCGCCCTGTTCGAGCCAGAGCTGCGCGATGCGCTGCGGGACTCGACCGCGGAGTGGAACTGCGAGGTCGCCCGGTTGATCGACGCGATCCGTGAGGAGGAGGGGCTGGCGGGCGGCGACGGCTCAGCCGACGCCGCAGCCAGGCTCACGGCGCTGGTCGAGGGGCTCAGCCAGCGCTGGCTGAGCGGATCGATCGACGTCGCCGAGGCCCAGCGACTGCTGCGAGCGTCGATCGGCCTTGAGCTCGGGGCCTGACTACATATCGGTGCTGGACTTGAGCAGGGGGAACTTCGGGCCGGTGATCGCGCTGTCTCGCCGCTTGATGATCTGGTAGGCGTACGGCGGCCAGAACTCCGCGAGCCCGGGGGCGCCGTCGTGGCACTGAACGTTGGCGGTGAAGCCGACGTTCGCAAACCACAGCAGACCGTCGACGTACTTGTAGCCGGTATTCCAGGTGAGCGGGCCAAGGCCCAGCCCCGAGGGGTTGCAGAGGTTCTCCACCCCCTGGGTCTTCGGGTGGGGGTTGAGAACCGGACCGCGGCCGGCGGATCCGCTCTGCACGACGAAGTGCGCGCCGTGCAGGTAGCGGGAGATCTCCTGGCCGAAGTGCATCTCGGTCGTCACCCACTCGTGATGGGTGCTGTTGACGAAGAAGCCCTGTGCCTGCGCGACATCGGCGGCCTTGAGCATCCGCGCGTACTGCCTGGGGGTGATCAGCGTGTCCGAGGCGCCGGCGTCGATGTAGACGACGACGTGGGGATCACGCTCGAGCGCCTGGACCGCGTAGGCGATCTCGGCCTCACGCACCTTGCGCTGGGCCGGGCTGAGACGCCCCATGGTGATCAGCGCATCCTCCTCGAGATAGATGACCGCCCGGTAGTTGCCCAGGCCCTGGGCGAACTGCGAGATCCAGTGCTCGTAGCGGCCCTTGATCTTGCTCGGCGCGATGTTGCTGTGCACGAGGTTATACATCGAGAGCTGCACCGTCGTACCGGGCTGGCTCTCCTGCGCGTCGGCCATCCACTTCTCGACGGTTGCGGCGATCGCCTCGGTCGGCTGGTTCCACATCCAGAAGCGCCACGAGCCGGAGCCCGGGGTGTCGGCGAGCACGTTGAAGGCCTGCGACCAGGCGGGGTTGGAGGCGTGGTAGCGCTCCGCGGCCTTCCCGGCGATCGACTCGTTGCCGAACACGTACCAGTTGACGTACTGCAGGGGATCGCCGTCGGTCGGCTGCTGGTAGCCGAGGATGTTGGCGGGATCGCGGGCCTGCAGCGGGTCGTTCTGCAGCAGCGTGATGACCTGGTTGGGCGTGTTGGGGACTCCGTTGTCGCCGCAGCCGTACATGTAGGCGCGTGCGGACTTGGCCGGCCCGTTGATGCCCTGGTCATTGATCGGGACGTACACGGTCGCGCTCGTCTGACCCGCGGCGAAGTCGACGTGCGAGTTGCCGACCTTGGTGAAGTTCGAGCCCGCCTCGTCGGTCTTGTTGGTGACGCCCCAGCAGATCGTTCCCGGCTGGCTCGCGTCGTCGCGCTCGATCACGACCGGGTACTGGCCGACGTTCTCGTCGGCCTGGTAGCCATCGGTGTTGGCGAACCAGTAGTGCACGGCGCCCGCGTCGTGGGCCGTCGATACCGACGGTGCCGGCGCGGCCGGGCGCGCCTGTGCGCGACCGGCGAACAGGCAGGCGCCGAGCGCGATGATCAGGAGCAGGACGCTGAAGGAGCGGCGGGGAACCAGGCGGTGCAAAGATGACACGGAGCGCATACCTCGATCGAGAGACGGATCTTCGGTCTCTGCATCGGCAGCGGCGCACGGATCGTGAGCCGGACCTGTCAGAGGTCGGACGAACGCCGACCCGAAACCGCGCAGGCTCAGGAGGGGGCGAGCGTCTTGTCCCGGCGGGCGCGCTGCACGCGGGGATCCGGGACGGGCACCGAGGCCAGCAGCCGTTGCGTGTAGGAGTCGCGGGGTCGAGACAGCACCTCGTCGGCCGGCCCGGACTCGACGATGTGGCCGGCACGCAGGACGACCACCTGTGCGGCGACCTGGCGTACGACGGCAAGGTCGTGGCTGATGAACAGGCAGCCGAACCCGAGCTCGCGCTGGAGCTCGGCGATCAGCTCGAGGATCGTGGCCTGGACGGCGACGTCGAGCGCGCTCGTCGGCTCGTCGGCGATCACCAGCCGCGGCCTCAGGACCAGTGCCCGCGCGATCGAGACGCGCTGGCGCTGCCCGCCTGACAGCTGGTGCGGATAGCGATCGATCGCGTCTGGCGGGAGCTTGACCCTGGCCAGCAGGTCGGCGGCGCGCTCACGACGCTGCGAGGCGCCGAGATCGCTGTGGATCTGCAGGGGCTCGGCGATGATCGCGCCGACCCGCGCACGCGGATTGAGCGAGTCACCTGGATTCTGGAAGACGAAACCGATGTCCGCACGCGCCTTGCGCAGCGCTCGACCGTGGAGCTCGGCGAGGTTCCCGCCCCCGACCATGATGGTGCCCGCGGCGGTGTCGATCAGACGGGCGATCGCCTTGCCCAGTGTCGTCTTGCCCGAGCCCGATTCGCCGACGAGACCGACGGTCTGCCCGGCCGGAACCGTGAGGCTCACTCCCTCGACGGCGACGAATGGATGACGGCCCGAGCCGTAGGTGATGGTCACGTCGCGCACGTCGGCAGCCGGCGGCCCGTCGGCAGCGGTCGTCACCACGGCTGCGGCCGCCTCGTCCACGCGCGGCACCGCGGCCAGCAGCTCACGGGTGTACGGCAGCTCGGGCGAGAGGAACACCCGCTCGACGGAGCCGCGTTCGATCACCCGCGCGTCGCGCATCACCAGGACTTCGTCGGCGAGGTCGGCCACGACCCCCATGTCGTGGGTGATGAGCAGGATCGCGGTCCCCATATCGTCGCGCAGCTCGTGCAGGAGGTCGAGGATGCCCGCCTGCACGGTGACGTCGAGCGCCGTCGTCGGCTCGTCGGCGATCAGCAGGTCAGGCTCGCCGCTGATCGCCATCGCGATCATCGCGCGCTGCAGCTGGCCGCCCGACAGCTCGTGCGGGAAGGAGCGATAGATCCGCTCGGGCTCATCCAGGCCCACCCGCGACAGCAGCTCGCGGGTGCGGCCGCGCGCGTCGCCGCCGCGGGTCTCCGGATGCGCCTCGAGCGCCTCCACGATCTGGCGACCGACCCGCATCACCGGGTTGAAGGTCGAGAACGGGTCCTGGAAGACCGCGCCGATCCTCCGGCCGCGGATCGCGCGCAGCGTCGCCGCGCTGGCCGAGAGCAGCTCGATCGGCGGGCGGTCCGGGACGCTGAGCGCGGCGCGTCCCCGCACCCGCGCCTCGCGACCGAGCAACCCCATCAGCGACATCGCGGTCACCGACTTGCCCGAGCCGGACTCCCCCACCAGCGCGAGGATCTCGGCGGGGCGCACCTCGAACGAGACGTCGGCGGCGGCAGTGATCGTCCTGCCGCCGACAACGAACTCGACGCCGAGGCCCTCGACCGCGAGCAGCGGCCCGGGAACCTGCGGGTCAGCCAAGGCTCACCGCGGTGTAGATCGGATATGCGGGGAACGTGCCGATGTAGAAGTTCTGCACATTGGATCCCCGCAGGAACGAGTTGCGGCTGTAGACGAGCGGAACCACCGATCCCGTGGCCATGATCATCTTGTCGGCCCTCGCCCACATCACGTTGCTCTTGCTCTGGTTGATCGTCGCCTCGGCCTGGTTGATGAGCTTGTCGACCGTCGGGTCGTCCAGGCGCGACACGTTGTAGTTGCCGTTGCCGATGTCGGCGGAGTTGAACAGCGGCTCGATGTTGTCGTAGGCCGACGGGAAGTCCGGCTGCCACGAGGAGAGCGCGAGGTCGTACCCCGAGGCGTTGTTGCCGGTGATCAGGCCGTAGTACGAGTCCGAGGAGAGCGTCTTCAGCGTCACCTTGATGCCCGCCTTCTGGTAGGCCTGCTGCACCGCCTGGGCCATCGCGGTGTCGACCGGGAGGTTCTGCACCGCGAGTGTCAGGTTGAGGTGATGCACGCCCGCCTGGGCGAGCAGCTGCTTGGCCTTGGCCGGATTGCCGGTGCTCCCTGCCGGATACATGTCGTACGGGACGCGGCCGGCGATGCCCGGGGTGATCAGCGTCGTCGCCGGCTGAGCGGCGATCGAGCCGCCCGCGGCGACGATGATCGACTGGCGGTCGACCGCGTACTGCAGCGCCTGGCGCACCTTGGCGTTCTGCAGCTGAGGGCTCTTCATGTTCACCGCGAGGTACTGGATCGGGCTCGCCGGGGAGGTCACCAGTCGCGCCTTCGCCGAGGGGTCGCTCGAGATCTGCGCCAGCTGCGCCGGCGGCACGAAGTCAGCCCCGAACGAGCTCTGCGCCGAGCTGTTGTCGGAGATGAGCGTCTGGGCCTCGACAGTGGGGTCCTGGTTGAGCTTGAAGATGATCTTGCTCGGCCCGTCGGAGCGGGTGGGATCGGTCGACTGCTTCCAGTACTTGTTGCGGACCATCACGATCTGGCTCTGGGAGGCCGACTGGACCGCGTACGGGCCGCTCGTGATGGGGTGCTTGGCGAACGTCGCCGCGGGCGCCTTGCCCGCGGGGACCGGGGACATCGACACCGTCGAGACGACCCACGGCCACAGGCCGTAGGGCTTGTTGAGGTGGAAGACGATCGTGTTCTTGTTCGGGGTCTGGATCGAGGACAGGGACTTGCCCCCGAACGGACCGGCGTAGCCCTTGGTGTCGGCGATCAACGGCTTCTGGTAGTTCTCGCCGCCCGACAGGGAGGGCGCGTAGGTGCGCTCGACCGCGTACTTGAAGTCCTGGGCGGTGATCGGCTGGCCGTTGGAGAAGTCGATGCCGCTCTTGAGGTGGTAGGTCCACACTTTGCCGCCATCGGACGGCGTTCCGTCGCTGGTGGCGAGATCCGGGACGACCTTGGCCACGCCGGTACGCCCGATCTTCCAGGTGGTCAGGCGGCGGTTGAGCAGCCCCATGCTCGTGGTCGCCAGCGACCAGCTCTGCGCGGGGTCGAGCGCGAACCCGGTCGCCGACAGCGAGCTCGAGTCCAGCACGGTGAGCGTTCCGCCCTTCTTGACCGGGGATGCCTTGGCCGGCGTCGTGGAGTTGCCACCGCCGGACGGAACCTGCCCGCTGGAGCCGCAGCCGGCCAGCACCGCGGCGGCGGCGATGACCGCACCGCCGGAGAACAGCGCCGAGCGACGCGTTCGCGATGGGAGATGTGGGAGAGATCGTGACATGCGTGGGGGTTTCCTTTGCTTCGAGTCGGCAGCGGTCAGACCCGGGGGTCCAGGAGCCGATAGGTGAGGTCGACGAGGAACGTCGCGACGACGACGAACGTCGCCGCGACGACGGTGACGCCGGTGATGACCGGCAGGTTGGTGGTCCCGACGGCGTTGATCAACAGGGCGCCGAGGCCGTACATGGAGAACACCTTCTCGGTGATGACGGCACCACCGAGGAGCACCCCCATGTCAAGTCCGAAGACAGTGATGATCGGAATGAGGACGTTGCGCAGCGCATGGCGCCCGACGACACGGCTCTCGCGCAGCCCCTTCGCCCGCGCGGTGCGCACGTAGTCCTCATCGAGCGCGTCGAGCATCTGGCTGCGGGTGAGCCGGGCGTAGATCGCCGCCGAGATGAAGGCGAGCGCGCACCACGGCAGGATCAGGTGCTCGGCCCAGCCCGCCGGGTCGCTGAACGACACATAGCCGTTGGTTGGCAGCCAGCCCAGACGGAAGCCGAAGACGAGGATCGCGAGCAGCCCGACGAGATACGCGGGGGCCGAGACACCGACGATCGACCCCGCCATCACGAGGCGGTCGGCCGCGCGGCCGTGGCGCAGGGCGGCGAAGGTCCCGGCGGCGACGCCCCCGATCAGCCACAGCAGTCCGGCGCCGACGGCGATCGACAGCGTGACCGGAATGGTTTGGCCGAGCAGTGACAGCACCGACTGGTTCTGCTGGAAGGAGTACCCCAGGCACGGCGCCGAGCATTTGATCGCGTTGGCGCCCTGGCCGAAGCTGCGGCCGGTGAAGATCCCTCCGAGAAAGTCGAGGTACTGGCGCCACACCGAGTGGTCGAGGCCCATGAAGGCGCGGACCTGGCGCAGGGCGCTCGGGGTGCACACGCGCCCGCACTCCGCCCGCGCGGGGTTGGAGGGGACGATCTGGAAGATGAGGAAGGTCACGAGCGTGACCACCAGCAGCACGACGATCATCGCCGCAAACCGCAGGACGAGGTAGCGGGCGAACTTCACCGGCGGCCACCGCCCCGGGGGTCGAAGGCATCGCGCAACCCGTCACCGAGGGTGTTCAGCGCCAGCGTGACCAGGAACAGTGCGAGGCCGGGCGCGAGCAGGTACCAGGGATCGACCGCCACCCAGTCGATCGCAGCGGAGATCTCGCGGCCCCACGACGGCGTCGGCGGCTGGACTCCGATGCCCAGGAACGAGAGGGCCGCCTCGGTCCCGATGGCGGCCGGCACGGTCATCGTCGCGATCACCGTGATCGTCGAGACGAGGTTGGGCAGGATCTCGGTGCGGAGCATGTGCCACGGGCCCGCGCCCACCGCCTCGGCGGCCATCACGAACGAGCGGTTGCGCAGCGCGATCGTCTGGGCGCGGACGACGCGGGCCATCGAGAACCAGCCGAACACCGCGATCACGCCGATCATGAACAGCTCTCGCGGGAAGCTCGTCGGGACGAGCGCCTGGAGCGCGATCATGAAGATGAGCTGCGGGAACGCGATCATCAGATCGGTGAACCGCGACAGCCCGACGTCGACCACGCCGCCGCGGAAGCCGGCAAGCAGGCCGATCGTGGTGCCGATGAGCGCCGCCAGCAAGGTCGAGGCGAAGCCGATGAACAGCGACGTCCGCGTTCCGTAGACGACGATCGCGAACAGGTCACGCCCCGTCGAGGGCTCGACACCGAGCAGATGAGTGCTGCTGACCCCGCCGAGCGATCCTCGCGGCAGGCCGTTCGAGAACAGGGCGTTGATGTGGTACGTGTACGGGTCGACCCCCGCCAGCGAGCTGATCTGCGGCGCGAAGACCGCGACCACGACGAACGCGAGGGTGATCGCCCCCCCGGCGACCGCCCAGCGGTCCGAGCGCAGACGAGCCCATCCACCCAGGGGCGAGGCGGCGGTGAGGTCCTCGGTGGCGGCGGGACCGGATTCGGCGGGGATGGCACTCATGGGGGACGGATCGACGGAGAGCTGCTGACCAAACTAACAAGGCAAAACTTGATCGACCTTATCGACAAAGTTGAGAATGACCGGCGGTCTATGGGGCGCTCCGCCGCCGCTGGGCGCACGCCGGTGCTTAGGCACCCGTTGCCGGCGAGGGCCGCGGATGGCTTGGGCGGCGTTGGACCTAGGCGGCGTGGCCGTGGAGGCTGAACTGGTACAGCGAGTAGCCCGCGGCCCCGCAGACCGCAGCCACAGTCCAGAACCGCATCGTGATCTTCGTCTCCGACCAGGCCTCGATCTCGAAGTGGTGATGGATCGGGGTCATCTTGAACACGCGCCGTCCGAAGCGCTTGAAGGAGAAGACCTGGATCATCACGCTGAGCGTCTCCATCACGAAGATCCCGCCGATCAGGATCAGCAGCACCTCGGTCCCGGTCATGACCGCGAGCGCGGCGATCCCGCCGCCGAGCCCGAGTGAGCCCGTGTCGCCCATGAACACACTGGCCGGGAAGCAGTTGAACCAGACGAATCCGACGCAGGCGCCGCATAGGCAGCCCGCCGCGATCTCCAGATCGTGCGCGCCCGGGGTGATGAACGTGATCCCCACGTAGGCGAGGAATGCGATGGCACAGCAGCCGCCGAGCAGTCCGTCGACGCCGTCGGTGAGGTTGACGCCGTTGGTCGTGCCCGCGACGACGAGATAGATGAAGACGACGAAGAACGGCCCGAAGTCGATGTGGGCATGAAACGGCGTCAGCGGCACGGAGCTCGAGACGTGGCCCCACTTGGTCGCGATCAGCCACAGCACCACCGAGATGGCGGCCATGCCGAGCATCTTCGTCCGGCCGCGGACGCCGAGCGACCGGCGGCGGCTGATCTTGGCGTAGTCGTCGAAGAACCCGAGCAGCGCGCCGCCGAGCACCGTCACGAACACGCCGATCGAGGCCGCGTCCCGGGTCGACAGGCACAGGTACGGGACGGCGTAGGCCAGGACGACGATCGCGCCCCCCATGGTCGGGGTGCCGGCCTTCTGCAGGTGCTGCACGAGCTCCTTGCGGATGTGCTGGCCGATCGAGCGCTTGCGCAGCACATCGATGAACTTCGGCGAGATGAACAGGCCCATCAGCAGCGACGCCGAGGATGCGATCAGCACTCCCCCGGCCTGAGGAGAGGTGATCGAGTGTGTGGCGACGGCAGCGATCATCAGAAGCTGGGCGAGCCGAATATACGGTCCCGGCGATAGGCCCCGGGCTGCTGCACTGGCGGTTGCAGCCCCCGGCCGGGCTCCGACCGCGCCGCGTGGGCCGTGCCCAGCCGCCTTCCGGGTCGCGCGGTTGGTTGAATGCGCTTGATATGTCCTACAGCCCGCGCCGCCGATCCAAGTCCCTTCCCGGTCTGCTCCCGGAGGCGGGGCCCGGCGAGGTGCTCGTCTGGACCGATGGCGCGTGCGCGCGCAACCCGGGCCCCGGCGGCTGGGCCGCCCTGGTCTGCTGGGAGGACGGAGTCGTCGAGGAGCACAGCGGGGGGCTGGCGTACACGACGAACAACATCATGGAGATGACCGCCGCGCTGGAGGGACTGCGGGCGCTGCCGCCGGGCTCACGGGCCTGCGTCGTCACCGACTCGCGCTACCTGCATGACGGGATGACGTCGTGGATGGCCGGCTGGAAGCGCAAGGGGTGGAAGACCGCAAGCGGTGACCCGGTCAAGAACAAGGAGATCTGGATCCAGCTCGAAGCCGCGGCCTCCGATCACGAGGTGATCCGTTGGCACTGGGTCAAAGGCCACATCGGCCACGAGCTCAACGAGCGCGCCGACGTGCTGGCGGTTGCCGCGACTCGCCGCGCCGCGCAGGGCGAGCCGCCTCGGGCGGCCGGCGTCTCGTAGGGCGGCGCCGCCGGCGCGGTCCCGACCGCCGGCGACCCTCGGCCCTCCCGCCCCCCGGTGCAGCGGCCGCGCGGCGCCCCCACGGACCGCGCGGCCACAACTTCGCTCCAGGGGCGTGAGCTACTTGACGATCTTCACCAGCCGCTCCATTCCGAGCCGGGTGTGCTCACGGCCGTCCTGGGTGTCCATGAAGCACGCCTCGACGTAGTAGCCGGCTTTGGCGTGGAGCATCTGCTGCTGGGTCGCGCCCGGTGAGGCCGGGTTGAGCAACGACACGAACCTCCGGGTGGTCAGCTTCAGCGCCGCGTGGTCCTTCCCGGCGCGAAGCAGCGAGACCACCTGACGGCCGGCGGCCGCGTTGGGCACGCCGACCAGCACGATCATGTGAACCAGGTAGCCGCCGTTGACCGCACGGACCATGGTCCCGTCATGCAGCACCTTCGGCCCCTTGAAGCCGAACTCGATCGCGGTCTGGGTGTTGGCTGCGTGGGGCAACGCGGCGGGCGCGGGCGACTGGGTGACAGTGAACGGCGCGAACCCCGGATTGCCGTTGCCACTGTCGTTGAGCGCCACATAGCTGCCAGGAGTCAGCACGGCCTGGACGGTGTCCGGCGCGCTGGCCGACACGACCAGCGACCCGAACTGGGTCAGTGCGTTCAGATCGCCGTGATGCGCGCTCACCGCGCCCGCGGCCTGCTCGATCGTGACTCCGGGATCGAGGCGGACGATCCCGAAGGACGCTCCGTTCGAGCTGTGGACCGGACCGCCCGAGACGGTGCCGACGATGCTCACGGCCCCGGAGGCCATGCTCCCTGACACTGTCACGCCGTGCGTGCCGCTGATCGCAACGTCGAGCTCGGGCAGCGTGGCGGCGCCCGCCGCCGAAGCCGAGCCGGCGAACGCAGCCGCGCACGCCACCGTGCCGACGCACGTGAGAATCCGCTGATACCTCAATGTGTTACCTCCTGACGTGTGGTGTGTCTTCCCGTCGCGCTGCTCATCCTGCAGGCGGCTGTGCACAGTCGCCGATCCCCACCGCGAGCCGAGCGTCCGTGACCGCCGCGTCAAGCGCGGCGAACAGCTCCGTCCAGCCCGTGAACAGGCGAGATGCGCCCCCCTCCTGACAACAGCGCCCACTGACCGGAGCGGTCTCGATCTCGATCTCGACCTCGATCCGAAGCGACTGGCCCGCTGACATGGAGTGACAAGATCCCATCTGGGACCTAGTCTTGTCATCGTGGTACCCCCCACGATTCTTGGCTTTGCACCACAGACCACGGTCTGCTGACATGGCGACGCTGACGAGCGCTCCGGCCATGCCCGAGCTGCTGGAACGAGGCGCGGAGACCGGAGCGCTCGACGTGCTGCTGACCCGTGCCCGCGGTGGTGCGGGCGGGACCGTCGTGATCGAGGGCGAGGCCGGTGTCGGCAAGACGGCTCTGCTGGAGTACCTGTGCAGGCGAGCGTGCGCCGCCGGGATGACGGTGCTCCGTGCGCGCGGCGGCGAGCTCGAGCACGAGTTTCCGTGGGGCGCGGTGCGACAGCTGTTCGAGCCGTGGCTGGTGGGACTCGACGACTCGCGCCGAGCCGAGCTGCTCGCGGGGTCGGCCGCGCTTGCCGAGCCCGTGTTCGGCGCGAACGCCGGCCCAGGAGCGCTGGATGAGTCCTTCCCCACGCTGCACGGGCTCTACTGGCTTGCCGTCAACGTCGCACGTGAGGCACCCCTGGTGATCGCAGTCGATGATCTGCACTGGTCAGACGTGCCGTCACTGCGATTTGCCGCCCACCTCGCGCCGCGCCTCGAGGGGCTGCCGATCCTGCTGGTGACGACGACCAGGCCGCCCGGCTCGGAATCGCCCGCCGACCTCGGAGTGCTCGGGCACCTGATCGCAGCAGCGGAGCACCTGGCGCCGGCGCCGCTGACCGCGGCGGCGAGTCATCAGCTGGTCAGAGCACGTTTGGACGTCCTCGCCGATCCGGAGTTCTGCCGGGCGTGTCATGAGATGACCGGCGGCAATCCATTCCTGCTGTCGTCCCTGCTCGACGCCTGGCGGGGCGAGCACGAACGCGCGACGGCACAGGACGCCGAGCGGATCCGCCAGATGCGTCCGGGGGCCGTCACCAGACACGTGCTCGTGCGGCTGGCGACGATGCCCGACGGGTCACGCCCGCTCGCCGAGGCGATCGCCATCCTCGGCGCGCAGGCTGAGTTCCGCCAGGCACGGAGGCTCGCCGCGCTGGACACCGATACGGCCGTCCGAGCCGCGGCCGCTCTCGCACGCGCGGGAGTCATCCGAGGCGAGTCGACGCTCGAGTTCGTCCACCCGCTGGTCCGCGCGGCGGTTCTCGGCGACCTCACCCCCGCCGAGCAGGCGCGATGGCAGGCACGCGCGGCGGAGGTGAAATCCGCCGACGGGGCGCCGCTCACCGAGATCGCCCCGCACCTGCTGGCGTCCCTGCCCGACCACGATCAGCGCACGGTGGCTCAGTTGCGCGAAGCCGCGAGCCTCGCCCGCAGCCAGGGCGCGCCGGAGCTCGCCGTCCACTACCTGACGCGAGCCCTGAGCGAGCCGCCCGACCCCTCGACGCGCAGCGAGGTGCTGTTCGAGCTCGGCGCGACCGAGGTCGTGCGGGACCCCGAGGGCGGCATCGCGCATCTGCGAGCGGCGCTTCGTGGCGATCGAGCGCGGCGATCTCACTGAGCGCGACCGGCGATCGGAGCGAGGCGATCGCGCTGGCGAGCGAAGAGCTCGAGCTCGCCCGCCGGTGGGGAGCCGCCCGCGCGATCGGTATCGCGCAGCGGACGCTCGGTCTCGCCCACCAGGACCTTCACGGAGTCGATCTGCTCACCGATGCAGTCGCGACGCTGGAGGCTGGGACAGCACCCGTCGAGCACGCCCGCGCCCTCTACGAACTTGGCGCGGCCCACCGCCGCAGGGGCGCCCGCGCCGAGGCTCGCGAATATCTGCGTGCCGCACTCGACCTCGCTCACCGGCACGGCGCACTTGCCCTCGGACACCAGGCTCGAGCAGAGCTCGTGGTGGCGGGGGCGCGACCGCGGCGAGATGCGCTGAGCGGTCGAGACGCGCTCACCTCGAGCGAGCTGCGAGTGGCGCGACTGGCGGCCGAGGGCCGGACCAACAACGAGATCGCGCAGCTGCTGTTCGTCACGCCGCGGACCGTCGAGAGCCACCTCACCAGCAGCTACTCCAAGCTCGGCATTCAGTCGCGACGCCACCTTCCGGGCGCGCTGGGCGCCGAGCGCGCCGAGCGCTGACCGGGCCGGCGCCCGCGCTCAGCTCAGCGCCGCGTCGAGCGCGCCGGCGAGCACCGGCACGTGCTCGGGTCTCAGCGCAAGGGGCGGACGGACCTTGAGGATGTTCCCGTGGGGGCCGGTGGAGCCGACGAGCACGCCGGCTCGCTTCATCGCCTCACGGGCCTGGCGCGCCCGCGGGGCGTCCGGCTCGCGGGTGTCGGGATCGGAGACGAACTCGACGCCCCAGGCCAGGCCGACTCCGCGGACGTCACCGATGCTCGGGTGCCGCGCGGCGACCGCCGCCAGTTCGGCTCCGAGCAGCTGACCGGTGTGCTTCACGCGGGCCAGGACGCGCTCGTCCTCCATCACGTCGAGCACCGCCAGCGCGGCGGCGGCGCTCACCGGGTTGCCGCCGAAGGTGCTGAACAGCGTCGTCGAGTCCGCGATCGCGGAGACGATCTCGCGCCGGGTGATGACCGCCGCCACCGGGTGGCCGTTGCCCATCGGCTTGCCGAGGGTGACGAAGTCCGGCACGATCCCGAACCGTTCGAACGCCCACATGGCATCGCCGGTCCGCCCGTGCCCGGACTGGACCTCGTCGGCGATCCACAGCCCGCCCGCGGCCCGCGTCAACCCAACCAGCTCCTGGACGTAGCCGGGGTCGAGGTCGGCGACCCCGTCGCTCATGACGAGTCCGTCGAGGATCGTCGCCGCAGGAGCCAGGCCGTTGGCGGCCATCCGCTCGATCGCGGCCTGCAGCTCGGCGCCGTCGAGGTGCTTGCGCCGATATGTGTCACATACCGCGAAGGTCTCGACGTGCGCGGGCTTGACCCCGTCCAGCCACGCCTCCGGCGACACCGCCGCTATCGCCTCCGTGATCCCGTGGTAGGCGTGGGCGGTGCACAACCCGCCGCGGTTGCCGGTGGCGGCGACCGCCAGCCGCCAGGCCCAGTCGTTGGCCTCCGAACCCGAGTTGACGAGCAGCACCGTGTCCAGGCCGGGAGGACACGTCGCCGCCAACCGCTCGCTCAGCTCGATCGCCGACGGGTGCAGGTAGCGCGTGTGGGTGTTGATCGTCCGCGCCTGCCGTGCGATCGCCGCTGTCACTCGGGGGTGCCCGTGTCCGACACAGGGGACGTTGTTGTAGCCGTCGAGGTAGCGACGGCCATCCGCGGTGGTGATCCACACGCCCGATGCGGAGGCGACCTGGATCGGCTCGTCGTAGAACAGCGGGTCCATCGCGGGACCGAAGGCGGCGTCTCGTCGCGCCTGGAGCGATCGGTCGGGCGCGATCGAGTCGGTGAGCCCGCCCACCCTGCGGTTGATCGTGTCCAGCCCCAGCTCTGCGAACAGTTCGAGGTCCCGCACGCATTCGTCGTTGGCACGCTCGGCGAACGCCGCCTCCTCCAGGCCCTGGGCGACGCGCCAGGAGCTGATGGCGAGCGTCACGGCGCTGCGCGCGGCCCACGCGAGCGCGGCCACCCGACGGTCCTGATCCTCGAGCGGCACCTCGCGTTCGTACCCGTCGAGCACGAGCCGGGCCAGCCGCAGCCGTTCCTCACCCGAGCGGCCGGGCACCAGCGAGGAGAGCACCGACCCGATGTCGGCGACGAGCGCCGTGTGGCTCATGTCGCCGAAGTCGATGACGGCCGAGATGAACCCATCGTCGCCGACGAGCACGTTGTCGGGCGTGATGTCGGTGTGCAGGACCTGAGCACGCAGCGATGGCCACATCGGGCTCGCGTGCTGCTCGAAGTCGTCGAGCGTGCGCGCAACCAGACGACGCGCATCCAGGTCACGGATGTCGTCGAGCATCGAGCGGCAGCGCAATGCATGCTGGATGTCCCACAGCATCACCCGGTGGGCCTTGGGATGGGCGAACCCGCGCAGCGCCCGGCCGAGCCGCGCCGTCGTGGCACCCCACTCGATCAGCGCGTCGTCGGAGAGCGTCACCGTGTCGATGTGACTGTGGCCGGGCAGCAGCGAGTAGAGGCGGACCCAGTGCGACTCGTCTGTCACCCAGGCCGCCCGCAGCGCCGCCGGATCATCGCCGACGCGCGCGGGACCCGACCCACCGGCGGTCAGCGCGCGCCATGGCAGCGCCACCACCAGCTCCGGGTCGACGGCCGCCACGTGCAGCGCCGCAGCGGCCTCCATGTCCAGGACGTCGGGGTCCTCGTGGGCGTTGGAGATCTTGATGATCGCGGTCCTTGCGCCGTCCGCGCGCTGGAGCGCGAACGTGCGATCACGCTCACTACCGAGGTCGTGAGCGGTCTGGGCCTCGACTCCGAACAACTCCGCCGCGACCGCCACGGCGTCGGCGGCCTCCAGGCTCGGGCGGGCGCCCGTCAATACGCGATCCATGGGGCGCACCCTACCTGGCGATCCGGGTTCGGCCGTCGCTCGGGATGTCCCAAATCCGGAACGGGGGTGGACACCTTGGCGGCGGTCGCCGGGATGCGTGGGGGCGGTCGTCTGTGTGAGGGTGCTGGGCATCAAACGACAGCCCTGCTTGCGTTTGATGCCCCGCTGGCGTCTGCGACGGAAGGTTTCGCGCACTCACCGCACCCCCCGAGGCCGTGTGGGTGATGGAGTGCGCATCACGGAGAAGAACACCCAACCTGACGCGCAGCCCGGCGCGAGTGGGTCATCAGTGCCGTTCGAACAGTCCCAGATGGCGCGAGGTCGTGCACACGAAGTGGGCTCGACCTCATTGCCCAGTAGCGCGCACGGCGACGGCAGTCACAGCAGCGCCACCCACCCCACACGGACGACCCCACAGCTGCGGGCGCTGCTTGACGGCCGACGACGGGCGCGCTACCTCGCGAACCCCACAAGCAACCACCCACGCAGCGAGCGACCCGAGTCGCAAGCGTGAGCGACGCGTGGGCTACTACGGCATCCCAGACGCCGTCTCTGCCCACGCGCGGACGAACGGGAGCGCGGCGCGCGGCCGGAGGCCGCGCCCGGCCCGCTCGCTCAGCCGGCTACCGCCAGCGCGCCTGGCCCCCCTCGCTCAGCCGGCTACGGCCCGCGGGAAGTGGCAGGCCACCTCGTGGGCGGCTCCCGCGTCCTCCAGGAGCGGCTCCTGCTCGGCGCAGATCGGCTGGGCGGCTGGGCAGCGAGTGCGGAAGCGGCAGCCGCTCGGGGGGTTGCGGGGGTCAGGCAGCTCGCCCTGCATGGAGACGCGTTTGCGGTCGCGCAGCGCGGGGTCGGGCTCGGGGATGGCGTCGATCAGGCCGGCGGTGTAGTGGTGCCGGGGGCGGCGGTAGATGTCCTCGCCGCTGCCGACCTCGACGAGCTTGCCCATGTACATCACGCCGATTCGGTCGGCGAGGTACTTGACGACGGCGAGGTCGTGGGAGATGACCACGTAGGTGAGGCCGTGGAGGGCCTGGAGGCGCTTCATCAGGTTGAGAACCTGTGAGCGAATCGAGACGTCAAGGGCGCTCACCGGCTCGTCGGCAACGATCACCTCGGGGTTGAGCGTGAGGGCGCGGGCGAGGCCGAGGCGCTGGCGCTGCCCGCCGGAGAACTCGTGGGGAAAGCGCTCGGTGGCGTTCTCGGGCAGCCCCACCTCAGCGAGCAGCTGGCGGACCACCTCGTCCTGCTCGCGGCGTGTCCCGATGCCCTGGGCGCGCATCGGCTCGCGCAGGGCGGCGCCGATTCGCAGGCGCGGGTCCAGCGAGGTCACCGGGTCCTGGAACATCATCTGGACGTTCTTGCGGAACGTCCGCAGCTCACCGCGGCCGAGCTTGGTCATGTCGACGCCGTGGACGGTGGTCCGGCCGGAGTCGGGTCGCTCCAGGGCGATGATCACCTTGCCGAGCGTCGTCTTGCCACACCCGGACTCGCCGACCAGCCCAAACGTCTGGCCGCGGGCGACGCTGAACGAGATGCCGCTCACCGCCTTGACGGTGTCGACCGTTCGCCGCAGGACCCCCCCCTTCACCGGGTACTCGCACACCACCTCGTCGACGACGAGCACATGCGAGCCGTTCTCCCCCGGCTCCGGCAATCCGGTCTCCCCGGCAACGGCGGCCACCGGCAGCGGCACGGGCTCCGCCGGGATCGGGGCCGGAAGTTCGGCGCCGGTCCCGGCGGCCACCGCCCCGGGCGCCTCGGCCCCGCCCCCGGCCGCATCGACCCCGGCCACACCGCTCCCGGCCGCATCGACCCCGGCCGCACCGCTCCCGGCCGCCCCGGCACCGGCCGCACCGGCAGGCAAGTCGGTGACGACGGTCGTCCCCGAGGCGGTCACCGCGACCTTGGTGCGGTCCAGCGGCCCGTCGACCGGATGCCAGCAGGCGAACAGGTGCTCAGGGTCCCCGGCCAGCGGGGGCTCGACCTCGCGGCATTGATCGGTGGCGAGCGCGCAGCGGGCGGCGAAGCGGCACCCGGGCGGAGGGGCGGTGAGGTCGGGCGGCAGGCCCGGGATGCTGTACAGCGGCTGGTCACGCTCCTGGGTGAGCAGCGGGATCGCGCCGAGCAGCGCCTGCGTGTAGGGGTGGTGCATGTGCGAGAAGAGCTGGTCGGTGCGGGCGCTCTCGACCATCCTTCCGGCGTACATCACGTTGACGCGGTCGGCCCGGCCGGCGACCACGCCCATGTCGTGGGTGACCAGCAGGACCGCCATGCCCAACCGCTCCTTCAGACCGTCGAGCAGCCCCAGGATCTCGGCCTGGATCGTGACGTCGAGCGCGGTCGTGGGCTCGTCGGCGAGCAGTACCTTGGGCTCGCACGAGAGCGCCATGGCGATCATGACCCGCTGACGCTGGCCGCCGGAGAACTGGTGGGCGTAGTCGTCCATGCGGTCCTGTGGCTTGGGCAGGCCGACGATCCCCAGCAGCTCGGTGGCGCGGGTCCGGGCCTCGGCCTTCGACATCGAGCGGTGGCGGCGCAGGGGCTCGGCGATCTGGTCGCCGACCGTCATGGTGGGGTTCAGCGAGGTGAGCGAGTCCTGGAAGATCATCGCGACGTCGTTGCCGCGGATGTCGCGCATCTTCGCCTCGCCGAGGTCCACCAGGTTCTCTCCGTCGAGCTCGATACTGCCCTGGACGATGCGCCCGCCCGTCGGCAGCAGGCGCATCACCGACAGGCCGAGCATCGACTTGCCGCAACCGGACTCGCCGACGAGGCCGAGCGTCTCGCCCGGGTCGATGGACAGGCTGACGTCGCCGACGGCGTGCACGACCGACGTGGCGAGGTGGATGTCGGTCGACAGCCCGTCGACCTTGAGCGCCGGGGTGGGGCTCATCGGCTGCGCAGCCTCACTTCCACGACATCTCGCAGCGAGTCGCCCAGCAGGTTGAAGGCGACGACGGTGAGCACGATGCAGACCCCCGCCGGGTAGATCAGCCACCAGTAGCCATCGGCGATGTAGTTGAGGCCGTCGGTGAGCATGCCGCCCCAGTTGGCCGCGGGCGGCGGCGGCCCGAGGCCGAGGAAGCTCAGCGCCGCCAGCAGCAGGATCGCGTTGGCCACCTCGAACGTCGCCTGCACGACCACCGTCCCGACGACGTTGCGCACGATGTGCTCGTAGAGGATGCGCCAGCGCCGCTGGCCGAAGCTCTCGGCCGCGCGCACGTAGTCGAGCCGGCGGATCACCAGCACTTCGCCGCGCACCAGCCGGGCGGTCGTCAACCACGACAACAGCCCGAGCACCAGGATCACCGTCCCGGTGCTCGGGGTGACCAGGGTGGCGATCAGCAGCACGAGCAGCAGCGCGGGGATCGCCACGAGCGCGTCGACGATCCGCATCAACACCGCGTCGAGCCAGCCACCGGTGAATCCGGCGAGCGCTCCCATGAAGGTCCCGATGAACGCCGCGATCAGGGCGGCGGCGACCCCGACCTCGAGCGAGGAGCGCCCGGCGAACATCAGCCGGCCAAGCACGTCGTATCCGACCGCATCGGTACCGAGCGGGTGCCCACCCCCGGGCGCCAGCGTGATCTCGAGGACGTTGGTCTGGACCTGGTTGGTCTTGTAGACCAGCGGGCCGACGAAGCTGAACAGGATCATCACCACGATGATCGTCAGCCCGAGCACCCCCAGCTTCTGGCGCAGGAAGTCACGCACCAGCAGCCAGCGGCGTGCCGCGCGATCGCCCGCGACCCTGCGCGGCTCCGCGACCGCCCCCACCGCCGCCTCGGGGCCGTCTGGCACCCGGACGCTCATGAACCGGTCGCCGTCATGAGATCGACCGTCATGAGTAGGAGATCCGTGGGTCGGCGGATGCGTAGGCGATGTCGGCCAGCAGGTTGCCGACGACGGTGGCCACGCCGACGACGACGGTGAACCCCATCAGCACCGGGTAGTCGCGTGCGCCCGCCGCGGTCCAGAACAGCCATCCCATGCCCGGATAGTTGTAGAGCGCCTCCACGACGATCGCTCCGCCCAGGACCACCGGCAGGCTGAGCCCGACCAGGGTGATGATCGGCAGCATGCTGTTGCGCAGCAGGTGCCGCCACACCACACGTCTCGGCGTCAGACCCTTGGCCCGCGCGGTGCGGATGTAGTCCTGCAGCAGGTTGTCGATGACCGAGGATCGGATGAACCGGCTGAACTGCGCGACGGTGACGATCGTCAGCGTCGCGACCGGCAGGATCAGCGCCTTGGGCTGATGCAGCACGGTGGAGACGGTGGCGCCCTGCGGCGCCTCCGGCGGCAGCCAGCGCAGCTGGTTGGAGAAGATCACCACCAGCAGCATCCCCACCCAGAACGTCGGCATCGAGTAGCCGATGAACGCCGCGGTGGTGAATCCATGGTCGATCAGCTTGTTGCGGCGCAAGCCCTGCACCACGCCGACCGGGATCGCGATCAGCAGGGCGATCACGTAGGCGAGCCCGACGAGCAGCGCGGTCTTCGGGAGGTCCTGGCCGAGCAGGGCCCCGACCGACTGATCGAAGTGGTATGAGAAACCCAGGTTTCCCCCCAGCAGCCGACCGATGTAGTCGACGTATTGCGTGGGCAGCGCCTTGTTGTAGTCGTTGGCGGCGTTGAAGTTCGCGATCGCCGTCGGCGTGGCCCGCGCGCCCAGGATGGCGCGCGCGGGACTGCCGGGGAGGAAATGCAGGATGCCGAACACGACCATCGTGACCAGCACCAGCACGACCAGGGACTGCGCGACGCGTCTGACTAGATAGGCCGCCATGTCCCTCCTTCAGGGCCGCTCATCCGTCGAGACGCTACCCCTTCGCGAACCACGTCTGCGGATAGATATGTCCCGTGGAGTCCTGCGCCGTGACCCCGCCGACCTTCTTGGAGATCGCCGAGATCTGATAGGCGCTGTTGGGGAACCACAGCACCGGCACCTGCTTGGCGAGGAACAGCTGGTACTTGTACAGCGGCTGCAGCGAGTTCGAGGTGGTGGTGATGATCGACTTGATCCCCGCGTCGACCTGCTTGTTGCAGTAGTTGCCGCCGTTGGTGGCTCCTCCGCACCCGAACAGGCTGTCGCCGTCGGGGTAGTAGATCGGCACGTAGGTGTAGACGGGCGAGGAGATGATGCTGAGCGCAGTCGAGCTCGCCGGGCAGGTCTTGGTCGTCTTGCCGATGCAGTCGTACGCGGCCGACAGCACCGTGTTCTCCGGCGACTCCTGGAGCGTCACGTCGATCCCGGCCTGGTGGAACGCGGACTGCGTGGCCTGAATCTCGGACTGGACCGCGGGAGACCCGTTGGCGAACATGAGCGGCATCGAGAGGGTCTGACCGGATCCGATTCCCGCGCCGCATTCCCCGGCGCCCGATCCCGGCTTGGTGCACTTCGCCGCGCCCGATGATGGGATCGTCCAGCCGTGTGAGGTGAGCAGCTGCTTGGCCGCGCTCACGCTGTAGGGGAACGGGTTGGTGTTGGCGGCGGGGTTCAGGAAGCTGGTCTTGGGGAACGTCGGCACCGGGCCGTACGTCGGCGTCCCATACCCCTTCAGCACGTCCTTGATGTACGTCGGCTGGTCGATCAGATGCTGCATCGCCTGGCGGATGTAGAGCTGGTTGAGCAGCGGCGCGTACTTCGGGTTGGAGAAGTTGATCCCGATGAACGTCATCCCCCACTCGTACCAGGGATCGACGTTGATTCCCTGGCTCTTCAGGCCACCGATCGCCCCGATGTCGGTGGTCGGGACATAGCCGTAGTCCACCGTCCCGGCCTGCAGCGCGTTGAACTCCGCCGCGGCGCTCGTGAACGGCAACTCCTCGAACTGCTTGAGGTGCGGCTTGTCAGGCCCGGAGTACTTGGTGTTGGCGACCATCGACACCTGGCCGGTGGTCTGGAAGCCGGAGTTCGGCTTCAGCCGCCACGGTCCGTCGACGACCTGCCAGATCGGGTTGGTGTCCCAAGTCGACAGCGACAGGGAAGCCTTGTTGAGGTAGGCGTACACCTTCTTGGCGCCCGCCGGAGTGTTGTCGTAGTTGCCAACCTTCCCCGAGGCGGACTCCTTGTCCCACACGTGCTGGGGGATCGGGCTGAGCAGGGCGAGGCCGTTGTAGAGCAGGTACGTCGGGTTGTAGGCGACGTCCAGCTTCATCACGAACGTGTACTTCGACGGAGCCGAGACCGAGGCGACGTGGTCGAGGAACCCCCCCGGCACGTAGCCGGCGTAGTTGTTCTTCTCGACGACGAGCAGATGCATCCAGAACGTGAGGTCCCGGGCGGTGACCGGCGTGCCATCCGACCAGTTCCAGTGCTTGAGCTTCATCGTGATCGTCTTGCCGCCGTCGGAGTACGTCGGCGGGGCCGCCATGCTGTACGGATAGCTGATCGTGGCAGCCGAACTGTCGGGGTGACCAAACCAGTACAGCGGCCGCCACATCAGCGGCTGCAGGTAGGTGATGTTGGCGTTCTGTGAGTTCGCGCCGTCGTACAGCGGGAAGATGTAGGTCGGCGGGGCGCCGGGCTGCTCAGCGAACGAGAGCGTGCCGCCGCTGGTGGGCGTCCCCTGTGCTGCGGTGTGCGTCGTCGAGTTGTTCGGACCGTTGTTCGTGCTGCTGTTGCCACCGCCGCCACCGCACGCGGAGAGCGTCACCGCGACTGCAAACGTGGCTGCGAGACCGGCCATAAAGCGCTGAATCACGCGGCTCCCCTCCCCAGGGTCTGAGTGTGCATCCTCAGGCCAGCGTATTCGCGCAATCTTCCGCTGTCGTGGTCGAAACGGACGATCTTCCCCTGGCCGGTTCGTGCGATCGGCCAACCACCGACAAGGGTCGGTCATGACACTTTGATCGCTCAGAAGAAGGTGAGGAGACCGTCACGAACATCGAACCGCTCGTCCACCATCGGAATGAAGCGGAACTTGTCGAACGCCGTGCACGGGTGAGATAGATCGAGCGCGACGATGTCCCCCGCGCGCACGTCGGCATCCGAGTCGACGCGGACGAACAGATGCTGGTCCATGACGCGATAGGTCTTCGCGCCGGCGAGTTCGCCGATCGCGCGCCCGTCGCGAAAGACGGCCCTTGCCAGCGGAAGGTCCCGGTCCACAGGTGAATCGCGCAGGCCCGCCCCGAGGATCACCAGCTCGGGCTCCGGGCGCGAGAGCACGGTCGCCCACAATGTCAGAGCGTTGTGCAGCCTGAGGCTCTCCCCCGGCTCACGGCGCCCGCCGAGCGCGGACAGCCGCTCGTAGGTCCCGTTGTCGTGCGACACGTAGCAGCCGCTGCGAAGGATGAGCCGCAGCGGCACTCCCATCTCGAGCAGCGAGCCGAGGCCGGTGATCACGCGGTCGAAGTACATCGAGCCGCCGGCGGTCACGATCACCTCGTCGCGTTCGAACAGGCCGTTCTCGGCGATCCGGCTCACGCTCTCACGGACCGAAGCGAGCAGGCGGTCGATGGAGGCCAGCCCCTCCTCGTCGGCCTGGGACGCGTACGTCCCCTCGAACGCCTCGATGCCGGCCAGCGCCAGGTGGCGGGCCGCGTGCACCGCCTCGGCCACCTCATATGCGGTCTGCGGTGACCGGGCGCCGGCGCGACCGCCCTCTCGCCCCACCTCCACCAGAACCGCAAGCGCCCGGACGGGAGCGCGCTCGGCGAGGATCGCGTCCATCCGGCGCGCGGTGTCGGCATCGTCGACGAGGCAGAGGAAGTCGAACGCCGGATCGCGCCCGAGCTCTGCGGCGAGCCAGTGCAGCGCCGGGCGGTCGATCAGCTCGTTCGCCAGCACGATCCGCTGGATCCCGAAGCGGCGCATGACCGCCACCTGCGTGGGCGTGGCGGCGGTGATGCCCCACGCGCCCGCCGCGAGCTGGGCGGCGAACAGCTGTGGCGCCATCGTGGTCTTGCCGTGCGGGGCCAGCTCGACGCCCTGCCGGTCGCAGTAGCGCTGCATGGTGGCGATATTCGCCTGCACCGCGTCGGCGTCGAGGGTCAGCACCGGCAGCGGGAGATCCCCCCGCGCCACGTTCCAACCCTGCTCGCCGACAGCGCTCAGCGGCAATGACCGTCCGGGCGGCATCCCCTTGTAGGAGTCATCGAGCAGCGTGTCCCGGAGTGCGCTCACCGCGGCGGTCAGCGCACGCCGGCTGCGTAGTGGGCGCGCAACTCCGACGAGTTCGTCGGCGGCTGTCCGCGGCGGACCGCCAGATCGGGCGGGTGCGAATCACCGAGCGACTGCCGGACCCGGAACTCCAGCATCAGCTCGAAGCGTTGCTCAGGATCGTCGAGGGTGACACCGCTGACCTCCTCGATCCGGCGCAGCCGGTATCGCAACGTGTTCTTGTGGACATGCAGATGCTCCGCGGTGCTGGTGATGTCCCCGAAATGCTGCAGCCAGCAATCGAGCGTCTCCACCAGGTTGGACTGGTGCTCGAGGTCGTAGGCCTCCAGTCGTGCCAGAGGACCGCCCGCGCACACCGGGTCGCTGGCGGCGATGTCCGACAGGCGCAGCACCAGCGACAGCCCGTGCACGTCGTCACGGGTCGCTACCTGCAGATCGGGCTCCCGGCCCGTCCCCGGCATGTCGAGCACACGCAGGACGAGCTCGGCGTCCTCGCGCGAGCGGTCGAGGTCGCCTGGATCTGAGACCGCATTGCCGATGCCGACGCTCAGCCCTTCGAGCCCGGCTCCCCCACGTTCCACGAACGAGCGGATCAGACGCTGGACCGATCGGACGTCGGCGCAGAAGTCGGTGGTGTGGAGCATCACGGCGTAGATCGTGTCGTTGAAGACGGCCGCGACGGCGGTCGCGCACTCAGCGCGCAGGTACATCACCAGCGAGCTGGCCAGCCGCTCGGCGCCGGCGATCGAGTCGATCTCGGCGCTCGCGCGATCCGACGAGCGGATCCTGGCTGCGATCACGCATCCCCCGCGCACGCGCGCGCGGTGCACTTTGCCCGCGGCAGCGCGGGCCGGCTGTCCGCCGCCGATCAGCGCCGCGACCGTCGCGGTCCGCATGCGCTGCACGGCGTCGGCGGCCACCCGTCCCTGAAGGATGGCGCCGGCGGCGGTGTGCGCGGCCTGAATCATCGCCTCCTCCTGCGCCTCGCTGAGCGGCTCATCGCCGGCGATCGCCCAGATCGAACCGAGCAGGGCGCTGCCGGCGCGGATCTGCATGGCGATGCGCGCTCGGACGCCGCTCGGCAGCGGGTCCACCTGGATCGGTCGGCTGGAGCTGTACAGCCGCTGGAAGACCCCGAGCCGGACCATCTCGGCGCCGAGATGCCGAGGCACCTGCTGGCCGAGCACGGATGCCTTGCGCGCGTCGTCGCCACGCTCCTGATCGGCGGAGAACGCCATCACCCGTGAGCGCAGGTCCTCGATCGTCACCGGCGAGTCGAGGATCTCCGAGAGCGAGTTGGCGACCTTGAACAGGTTGAGGTCTGCGCTCAGGCTCGCCTCGGTGACGAAGCTGTCCTCCTCCCGCCGATGGGCGGGACGGATCATGTCGGCGAGATACATCCACGGCGCGCCCTCCACATAGGAGAACAGGGGCACGCGTGACTGCGCGGCCGCCTGTGCGACCGCTTCGTCGACCGACACCGGCGCGCGCACGATGAGCGCCGACGCGCCGGCCGCCCCGACCTTTCGCAGCAGGCCGCAGACCGCGGCGCTGTCGCCCTGGGTGCCGACGCCGAACACGACCGCATCCCTGGCCAGGCCGACCGGCTCGTCGATTGCCTGGACGACGACCTCCTCGACCAGCCGGTCCTCGTCCAGGTCCCCGGCGGCAAGATGAATCAATGAATCCCCGAGCCGGTCGAACAGCTGCTTGACACTCTCACGGGCGGTCGTGCTCACGTCAACACCTCAACATTCGTGACCGAGGTGATGAACGCGTCACCCCACGCGGCACGCCGAGGCGAGATGTCGATCGGGCGCGATGCGCGCGGGCGGGAACGGTCGCTCGCCCGGACCTCGATCTCCTGGATCTGAGCAGGCTCGACCGGGGTGAGGTGGATCATGCAGATCAGCTCGCCGTTCTCACCGGGAATCGACCAGGTGACATCGGCGGGTGTCACCGCGGAGACGAGCTCCGGTTCAGCGCGCGCTGGATACAGCGGGCCGACGGCATCGACAAGCGCTTGGATCTCCTTGCGGCGCTCGGTGAGCGGCCGGTCGAAGTCCACGTTGTCGGCCAAGATCTCCGCGGCGAGAGCGTCCTCCCAGTTGCGAATCAGCGCATCCGTCTTGGCGCAGAGCTCGGTGGTCTCGCGCCAGAGCTGAATGGTCGTCGCCGGCACTCCGTCGCGAGACAGCCTGCGGCCGAGAGCCTCTGTGGCGAGCGCGACCGGGTCGCCGCGGTGGCTGTTGGTCAGGACGACCACGCCGTGGCCAGACTGAGGATGCCATCGCATGTGCAGCAGGAAGCCGGGAAGCCCGCCGGAGTGACTGACGACGGTGCCGCGGTGCACGTCCTCCTGAATGACCAGCCCCAGCGCGTATCCCGAATTGGTGATGTTGATGGCACCGGCAGGGCCGACGACCAGCGCAGGCTGGACCGGGATGTGCATGCGCTGCAGCTCGCGCCGGGACATCCGGCTGAGCACCGGGTCGGAATGGTCGGCCTCGGGCCGGAAGGCGGCGCCGAGCCACGTGATCCAGCGCGCGAGGTCACGCACCGAGCTGACCAGGCCGCCAGGACCGGTGAACGCATCGGACTTCTGGGTCGCGAAGGGCACCCATCGTCCCTCGACATCAAGCGAGTAACCCGTCGCCCGGGGCAGACCATCCGGGACCGAACTGTCGGCATAGGTCGACGTCAGGCCCAGCGGGCGGAAGATCTCGTCGCGCAGGAAGGTCGGCAGCGGCTGGCCCACGGCGCGGCTGACCGCCAGACAGCCCATCGCGTATCCAAGGTTGGAGTACTCGTAGGCAGAGCCGGGCGGGCGGCTGAGCCGGACGCCGGCCTCGACGATCCCCAGCAGCATCTCGGTCGGGAGGTCGATGAACGGGTCGACCCAGGAGTTGTCCTCGGTGAGGCCGCCCGACATGCTCAGCAGCATTCCCACGGTGGGGGTGCCGTCCGGCTTGACGCCCGCCTCGCTGAGCTTGAACTCCGGCACGTACTTGGTGATCGGATCGCTGAGCGAGAGCAGGCCGCGGTCTCGCGCGATCAGCGCACCGCACGCCGAGAAGCTCTTCGACATCGAGGCGATCGGGAAGATCGTGTCGACATCGGGCTCGGTGCCGTCGTCGTCGTAGCGCCCGAACCCGCGAGCGTGCACGAGACCCTCCGGGCCTGCCAGGCCGTAGACGAGGCCCAGTGCCTGGTCGGCCGTGACGTACTGCCCGAACAGAGCGTCGAGCTCTGACTCCACCGGGACGACGAGGACCTCTTGAGACATGCACCACCCGCTTTCAGTAGGCCGTGAGCAGCCTCCTCAGCTGCTGTACGAGCGTAACTCCTGAGGCCCTCGAACGGATTGTGCGTTCCCACAGTCTGCGGTCTTCGCGCTTGGCCGTTCGGCCAGCCGGGGCGGGCCCCCTTCGTTTGTGCGGATCTCCATGCGGACGCGCGAAACTCTGACCCATCGCACGACGACGCGCGGGCCTCGCGAGCCGATAATCGCTCCGTGGCAATCAGGCGCGTGGTGGTCATCGGCGCGGGGGCCGTCGGCCTGTCGACGGCGTGGTTCCTGCAACGCGATGGCGTCGAGGTCAGCGTGATCGACCGCAAGGAGATCGCCGCGGGATCGTCGTCGGGTAATGCCGGCTGGCTGACGCCCTCGCTGGTGCTGCCGCTCGCCGAACCTGCGCTGCTCCGGTCCGGCTTGCAGATGATCCTGAGCTCGAGCTCCCCGCTCTACATCCCGCCGGCACTCGACGCTCATCTGCTGCGCTTCCTGGCGGGATTCGCGCGGCACTGCACGGCCGGACGCTGGCGAATCGCCGCCGGCGCGCTCGCCCGGGCGAGCTCCCGCATGCTCGCCGCCTATGACGAGATGCATCAGGACACCGGCGCCCGGGTCTCCGCGTCGATCACCTCCGCGGAGCCATTCCTGGCCGTGTTCTCCACCGAGGCCGAGCGCGCGGTGCTGGTGGAGGAGTTCGCCCGGCTGGGCGAGATCGGCTTCACGCATTCCTATCGCGTCCTGGACCGCGCGCAGATCCGCGAGGCCAGCCCGGTGCTCGGCGACGGTGCGAGGTTCGGCCTCGCGCTGGAGAACCAGCGTTTCATCAACCCGCGCGCATTCGTCCGCGCCATCGGATCGGCAGTGACCGCCAGCGGCGGGGAGATCGTCAACGACAAGCTGGCAACCGGGGTCGTCCAGCGCGGCGGCGGGGTCGCGGTGCGGTTCGAGGACGGCTCGAGCATCGAGGCCGACGCGGCGGTGATAGCGACCGGGAGCTGGCTCGGCCGGCTCGCCCATGAGCACGGCGTCCGCAAGCCGATCCAGGCCGGACGCGGCTACAGCTTCACCGTCTACCCGGAGGCCGCGCCGCGGTATCCGGTCTACCTGCCCGCCCAGCGCGTCGCCTGCACCCCGCTCGGGGGCCCGGAGGACGGGCTGCGACTCGCCGGCATGATGGAGTTCAGGCCGCCTGACGCGCCGCTGGACCCGCGCCGGATCCGGGCGATCGTCGACGCCGCGGCGCCGATGCTCACCGGCATCGACTGGTCGGCCCGCACCGATGAGTGGGTCGGGGCGCGGCCATGCACCAGCGATGGCCTGCCGCTCGTCGGTCGCACCGCCTCACACCGGGTGTTCGTCGCGGGCGGCCACGGGATGTGGGGAATCGCGCTCGGGCCGCTGACCGGGCAGATCCTCGCCGAGCAGATCACCGGGCGCCGGCGCGATCCGCTGCTGGACGCCTTTGACCCCCTCCGCCGCTAGCGACCAACCACGAATGGAGCCGCAGATGACGTCGACGACACCGTTCTCACGCTGGGCCACGATCGCTCGAGACGGGGCCGCCACTCGCCGCCGCGAGGTCGGCATCCCGATGCGCGACGGCGTCGAGCTCGCCGCCGATGTCTGGCTGCCCGACGAGGAGGGGCCGGTTCCGTGCGTCGTCGAGCCGACGCCGTACGGCAAGGACAACATGTTCAACGTCGCCGACGCCGAGCTCCTGCAGAGCCACGGCTACGCGTTCGTGTCCGTCGACGTGCGCGGTCGCGGCAAGTCCGAGGGCGAATGGACCGCGTTCGTCAACGATCCCGACGACTGCCACGACGCGGTCGAGTGGGTGGCGGCGCAGGACTGGAGCACGGGCAAGGTCGGGATGACCGGCCTGAGCTACATGGGATGGGTCCAATGGGCCGCCGCGTCACGCCGCCCGCCGCACCTCACCTGCCTGGTGTCGACCTCGGCCGCCGGGCGCTGGCAGCAGGAGATCCCGTACACCAACGGCGCGTTCCAGCTCTACTTCGCCTGGTGGACCTACGCCACCCGCAGGCGGATCCCCGAGGGCGGCGACATCGACTGGGAGCAGGTGCTCGCCACGCTTCCCTATGGCGAGCTCGGCGAGTTCATCAACGGGACCGGAGGCAGCTGGGAGATGTTCTCCCAGCACGATCGGCTCGACGACACCTGGAAGGCGATCCGCTTCGACGATCTGTACTCCAAGATCGAGGTCCCCTGCCTGCACGTGAGCGGGTGGTACGACCTGGAGGACCTGCTCGGAGCGTTCCACCACTACGAGAACATGATCTCCCAGTCGCCGGCCGCCGCCCAGCAGTACCTGCTGGTCGGCCCGTGGAGCCACGTCGGCTCACGCTTTCCCTCCGATGAGTACGGCGGGGTCGAGCTCGGCCCCGACGCCGCCCTGGACATGGATTCCGAGCACCTGCGCTGGTTCGATCACTGGCTCAAGGAAGCGGGGCCGGGGATCGACGAGATCGCCCCGGTGCGGGTGTTCGAACCGGGTCGCAACCGCTGGCGTCACGAGTCGCGCTGGCCGCTGTCAGACGGCACGGTCGACCTGTTCCTCGGCGTCGAGGATGACGAGGGCGTGCTCACCGGCGAGCCCGGCGGTGAGGTGCAGACCGAGAGCTACCGTTACGACCCGCGCGATCCGGCCCTGACCGGCATCGACGTCGCGGGCTATCCGGTGGAGAATCCACCGCTGGCCCAGAACGCCAATGAGTCACGCGCGGACGTGCTCACCTTCACCGGCGCGCCGCTTGACTCCGACGTGGTGATCTCGGGATGGGCGCACCTGAAGCTGTATGCCTCGTCTGACTGCGACGACACCGAATGGCACGTCAAGATCACCGACGTCACCCCGGATGGGACATCGCTGAAGGTGACCCAGGGCTGTCTGCGGGCGGCATGCCGCGAGTCGCTCACCGAGCTGGCGCCGCTGACCCCCGGGACGATCACACCGTTCGACATCGAGCTGTGGCCGACCCACCATGCCTTCCGGGCCGGCCACCGGATCCGCGTCACCGTCACCAGCAGCGACTACCCCTGGTTCGCGCGAAGCCTCAACCAGTACGGCCTGGTCTCAGAGCAGGGTGACCCCAAGGTGGCCACCAACACGGTCGCCTGCGGCGGCGAGTACCCAAGTCACATCGAGCTGCCGGTGGAGCGCGACGGCTGAGACGGGCGCGCCGGGGCGACCCCGTCGGCGGACTCGAACAGGAGCACGACCAGCTCGGCGGCGAGCTCCTCGGAGCAGCCATCCCGGATCCGCTCGTCTGACTCCTGCTGGATCCTCGCCGCCTCGTCCAGCCAGCGCTTGGATGTTTCCGCGAGTGCGGCCCAGCCCTTCGCGTCCAGGCGCAGCGGCGTGCGGGTGAAATGCGCGTCAGCCGCGTCGAACCCGCCCGCGGCGGCCGCCCGCAGCGCATCTTCATGGGCCTGCGTCAGGACGGCCGCGAGCACACGCTGCTTGGAGACGACGTCGAGCTTGCTCCACGCCTCGTCACTGAACCGCGGGTGCTCGGCCACCCGGTAGTAGTGCTCCACCGCGCCTCGCCGCTGCCGGGTGTGATCGAGCGTCAGCACGCCGAGATCGTGAAGCGTCTTGATGTGGTACGCGACGGTCCCGATCGGGACCTCGAGCTTCTCGGAGAGCATCTTCGGACTCGCGGGCTCGACTTCCAACGCAGCGAGCAGACGCATCCGCAACGGATGCGACACCGCCCTGATCCACCGGGGGTCGTCGATGTTCTTGATCGGCTTGATCCCGGCGATGGGGGGCACTGTATCGGGGGCACTTTCCGAGATCAGTCAGGCGCTCCTGAGTTCTCGGTCGACTCTTATACTCAGCGCCGTGGACCGCCAGGTGGCCTCGGAGACGTTCATCGAGCTCTGCGGCGAGACGCTCTACGCCGTGGCCACCAGCCTCGCCGAGGAGGGGGCCGCCCCCGCCCTGACGCTTGCGAGCACCCTGTATGCGGCCGCCAACGCCGCCGAGGGTGCGCTGGCGCTGGTGCGAGCGACGGCCTCCACGCTGGCCGCGGGCGAGTCGGTGGATGTCGATGTCGCCGGGCTCGATGCGCTGCGCCGAGCAGCGGCAGCGATCCGGCAGACATGCGCGCTGGTCGACGTCCGCATCGACTGAGCCGCGGCGAAATGCTCAACGAACCCGTCGCGCCGACATGCGAGGACGGATATGCTGCCGTGGCGCTGGCGGGGCGGTCGAGCGTGCCTCGGGAGATCGGTCGCAACCAACCTTTGGGGAGAGCAGATGAGCGAGAAGATCGTTGTCGGCAGTGACGGATCGGCCACCGCCAAGGAGGCGGTCGACGAAGCGCTGCGGATCGCGAAGGCGTTGGGCGCCGAGCTCCATGTCGTGATGTCGAACCAGAGCCTGCGCGGCGCGCACGTCGTCGGTGCTCCCCAGGGGGCGATCCCCGTCTACGGCGACATGCACGAGAACCTGCCGACCGCGATCGTCGACGAAGCGGTCGCCGCCGCCCGCATCTCCGGCGTCACCGCTCAGGGCCACGTCATCGATCGTGACCCCGCCGACGCGTTGCTGCAGGTCGCGAAGGAGGTCGACGCGTCGACGATCGTCGTCGGCAACAAGGGCATGTCGGGCGGGCGACGGCTGCTGGGCAGCGTGCCCAACAAGGTCTCCCACGAGGCCCGTTGCAACGTGCTGATCGTCGCGACGACCTGACGGTGACCGCCGAGGACTCAGCCGGCCGCGTCGTGAAGGCGGAGCGGCACGTCCGCGTACGGGTCGATGCGATAGACGAGTGACACGCGATGGTAACCGTCGGCGATGTCGGTCCCATCCGCGTCCCTCGCAACCAGTACCGGACTGAGGCGGCCGCCCTCGATGATCTTGACCAGGTCCTTGAGCACGCCCGGATCGTCGAGCGGCGCGGGATCGAGCCGGGCCGCTCGCAGGATGTCGTTCGCGCGCCGGGTGATCAGCGGCGCGTCGCGCAGTCCGTCGATCACCCGGACGGCGCCGGGGGCGCCAAGGGTGAGCGACAGGTACGCCTGCGCCGCCGCGTAGTCATGCTCGGCGACGTCCTTGAGCCAGCGGACCTTGACGTTGCGCTTCTTTGGCTTTGTCGGCTTTTGCTTGGCCACGGCCTCACTCGGCTTCCCGATGTCGTTTGCTGGTCCAGTCCTCGAGGGTTCCCGACGCCGCCGCGCGGGCGGTGGCGTCCCCGCCGGGGCCACGCAGGATCCAGGCGCAGCCCAAGGCGACTCCGGCGCCGATCGCCGGCCCGGCGAGGTACGCCCAGAACGCCGTCCAGTCGCCCGAGACGAGCGCGGGACCGAACGACCGCGCCGGATTCATCGAGGTCCCGCTCACCGGCGCCGCCCAGAGACCGGCGAGCGCGATGTAGCCGCCGACCCCGAACGCGCCGAACAGACCGGCGTTCTGTGCCTCCGAAGCGGTGCCGAGGATGACGCTCACCAGCCCTCCGGTGAGCGCGATCTCCATCAGGAACGCCTGCCAGCTTCGGTAGCCGGCCCCCGGGAGGGTGGCGCCGAGATGCTCGATGTTCCCGAACACCGCAAACAGGAACAGACACGCCAGCGTCGCCCCGGCCAGCTGGGCGATGACGTACCCGGGGACCCGGCGCCAGGGGAAGTCACCCCGCAGCGCGAACGCGGCCGAGACGACTGGGTTCAGGTGCGCGCCTGAGATTGCGCCCATGAACAGGATCACCCCCATCACCATCAGTGCCGGTGCGACCACCGCGGCCGAGAGGCTCACCTGGCCCTTGGCGTGGAGCAATCCGCCGCCGGCCGCCGCCAGCACGAGCAGGAAAGTTCCGAGCAACTCGGAGAACAGGCGCCGGTACTCCAGCTTCGGATCCCAGAACTCAGTGGCCGATCCGAACCCGAGCGCGAGGCGGTACAGCGCGCGCTGATCGTGATTCTCAATGGGTTGCCGCTTGGGCGCAACCGCCATCTCCCGTAGTTCGCCGCCGTCGACGGCGAACCTCCGGCACGGGTCTCATCCCAGCCTGAACGGGTCGCGTGGGCTGCCCGAGAGCTCGACCCACGCCGCTTTGGTCTCCGGGGTCAGGCGGGGACCGCGTCCGCCTCCGGTTCGGGGGGTCGCATCGCGACGTCGGCGGCGCCGTAGGCGGCGGGCCCGTCGAGGGTCTCGGCGGCGAGCAGCGCCCGGGTGAGGCTCTCCAGCTGATCGCGATGGTCGGTGAGCAGCGCGGTGACCGTGGCGTGGCATGCCTCGATCAGGTGCTGGACCTCCTGGTCGACCAGCCACTGGGTCCGCGGCGAGGTCTCCGAGGCTCCCGGAAGCAGTGGGCCCTGCCCCTCGGAGGGCAGCAGGGTGACGGGGCCGAGCGTCTCGCTCATCCCCCAGCGGCCGACCATCTGGCGGGCGATGTTGGTCAGCTGCTGGATGTCAGATTCGGCTCCGGTCGTGATCCTGCCGTAGACGACCTCCTCGGCGACGCGGCCACCGAGCGCGACCTGGATCTTGGCCTCGAGCTCCTCGCGGCTGTAGGACACACGGTCGGCATCGGGCGTGGAGAGCGTGACGCCGAGCGCCTGGCCGCGCGGGATGATCGAGATCTTGCGGACGGGGTCGGCGCCGGCGGTGAGCATCCCGACCAGCGCGTGGCCGGATTCGTGATAGGCGGTCCGCTCGCGATCGTCGCGGGAGAGGATGATCCCGCGCTCGGTACCGAGCAGGATCTTCTCCAGCGAGTCGGTGAAGTCGGCCATCTGGACCTTCTCGTGGTCGCGCCGAGCGGCGAGGAGCGCCGCCTCGTTGCAGAGGTTCGCCAGGTCGGCGCCGACCATTCCCGGGGTGGTCGCCGCGAGTGTGTCGAGGTCGACATCTGCCGCCAGCGGGATCTGACGGGTGTGGACATCCAGGATCTTGCGGCGACCGGGCTTGTCGGGCGCCTGGACCGCGACCCGGCGGTCAAACCGTCCCGGGCGCAGCAGCGCCTGGTCGAGGATCTCGGGCCGATTGGTGGCTCCCAGCACCACCACGGCCTGCGTGGACTCGAAGCCGTCCATCTCGGTGAGGATCTGATCGAGCGTCTGCTCGCGCTCGTCGTTGGCACCCGTGACCCCTGCCGACCCCTGCCGGGAACGACCGATCGCATCCAGCTCGTCGATGAAGATGATCGCCGGCGCGGCCTCCTTCGCCTTGGCGAACAGGTCACGGACGCGCGCGGCGCCGACGCCGACGATCGCCTCGATGAACTCTGATGCGGCGATCGAGAAGAACGCCGCGTGAGCCTCGCCCGCCACCGCCCTGGCGAGCAGCGTCTTGCCGGTTCCGGGAGGTCCATAGAGCAGCACGCCGTGGGGCATCCGGCCACCGAGACGCTGGTAGCGCTCCGGCGTCTTGAGGAAGTCCACGATCTCGGTCAGCTCTGCCTTGGCCTCATCGATCCCGGCCACATCCTCAAACGTGACCTGGATCGACTGCGGGTCCACGCGGCGGGCCTGCGAGCGCCCGAAGTTCCCTATCCCGCCCAGCCCGCCGCCGGCGCCCGCCTGCGCACGCCGCGCCAACAGCACGAACAGGCCGACCAGCAACAGCGTCGGACCGAACCCGAGCAGGAGCTCGGCCAGCAGCGACCTTCCCTGGTTCGGGTTCTTGGCATTGACCTGGACGTGCTCGGATTGCAGCTTCCGGGTCAGCGCGGCCGTGTTCCAGAACGAGGGGACCTGGGTGGAGAACAACTTGGTCGCCGTCGCCTTGCGATCGGTCGCCGGGTATTTCAGCTTCACCGTCCAGGTGCCCTGGATGGTCCCGCTGGTCGATGTGATCGAGTTGACGTGCCCGGAATCGAGCTGCTGCAGGAAGTACGGGCTGAACGGCACCTCGACCCGGGGCTGGCTGCCCGGATGCGCCAACAGGACCGACAGCCAGTTCAGGGCCAGCAGAACGACGAAGAAGATCCAGAAGCCGCGCCAGCGATGGGGCGGCGTCGGCTTGTGCTCCTCGGGCATGCCACGCCCGTCCGGGGCCGGCGCCACCCGCCAGCCCTGCTTGTCGCGCGGCATGGGCGCGGGAGGTACTGCCTTGTCCACGCCCTCGCGATCGCTCATCTCATCGACCACGCCCGGGCGAGGTCCGTCCGGGCGTCCGTGCACACGCCTGCCCGCGTCAGGCGGCGTCGCCGCCGTCGTGGATACCTCTCTCGTGGATGAACTTGTCGAGCTTGGACTTCAGCGACTCCAGGTGGCGGTGGATCGCCGCCGCGTCGCGCTTGGGCTCCCTGGCCATCTCGACCAGCAGGTCGAGATCGGACTGAAGCTCCTCCGGATGGGTGTGCTGAGCAGAATCAGGCATCGGACCTCCCTCGATGACGAGCGCCTCCCCGCGCCGAGGCCGAGCCTAAGCGAGCGGCGCGCCCGGCGTCAAGCGAGCGAGCGCCGGCGTCAAGCGACCGCCGGACCGGTGCGGTGCCTCAACGCTCCCGGTTCCAGGCGGAGCGAGTCAGCGTCAGGTGGGCCCGCACGGCCCGCTCGACCGCTGCCTCGTCGCCCCCCTCGATCGCGCCGAGGATGTCCCGGTGGCCGAGGGCGACCTCCACCAGGGGTGCTCCGGTGGCCGGCTTGTGGAAGGCACCCAGGCGCAGTTGATCAAGCACCTGGTCGACCACGTCGACGACGCGGGGGTTGCCGGCGAGCGCGAGCGCTGCGAGATGGAAGCGCCGGTCGAGATCGAGGAAGACACTGAAGTCGGCCGCCCGGGCGGCCTCGATCCCGTCATCGACGAGCGAGCGCAGGTGCGGGGCGTGGAACGGATCGAAGGTGGTCGCCAGCCTCACCAGCATCGGCAGCTCCACCAGGAGGCGCAGCTCGAGCGCCGCGTCGAGATCGGCCGGCGAGTGCTCGACGGTCCGGAAGCCGCGATTGCGCACCTGGGTCACCATGCCGCGATAGGTCAACTCGAGCAGCGCCTCGCGCACCGGGGTGACGGAGACGCCCATCCGTGCCGCGAGCGCGGGCGCCGAGTGGATCGCCCCGGGAGCAATGTCGCCATAGACGATCCCGGCCCGGATCCGGCGCATCGCCTGGGTGCGCAGGCTGACGACCTCGAGGGTCTCGTCCAGCGCGCTCACGATGGATCGGCGGGCGTCGCGGCCAGTCCGAGCCGGCGCATCTCACGCCGGTAGTTGACCGCGACGGCGTCGAACTTCAGGTGCATCTCGGCAGCCAGGTCGAACGGCACGCGTTCGGGCCGCTGTGACTCGACGACGTATTGGTCCTGGTTGAAGATGGTGTCCTCGAAGGACTGCAGCACGCTCGCCGGTTGGTCGGGGTCGTAGTTGCGCGCGATGACGAGATAACCGACGCAGTGGTCTGAGTCGACCGGCTGCGAGGCGAAGAAGTACACCATCCCGGCCTGCCCTCCCCAATCGAGCCGCAGCAGGATCGTGTAGGGGAGATGCAGCTCGTAGCGGCTGTGTCGTTCCGGCTTGTCGACGACCTCGTTGTTGAAAACCGGGAAGTCGTCGGTGTTCGGCGCCTCGGGCCGGACGATCTCGTAGCGCAGCACGTGGCCGTCGGGCGTGACCGTGTGAGACGGGACGACGGGCCGCTCCGGATCGCCAAGCAGGCCGGGGTGCACCCAGGGAAAGTGCCCGAAGTCGGTGAAGTTCTCCAGCTGACGCGACGCGTCAGAACCCCAGCGGTACGGCCCGGTCTGCACCACCGTCCAGCTGTCGTCGTCGACCTCGGGGATGTCCGGCAGCTCCCAGCGCGGCTGGTCCATCGCGACCCACAGCAGGCCGTATCGCTCCTGGCAGGAGAACGCGTCCACGCGCGCCTTGCCCGGCACCCGCGTCGGATCCTCCAGCTGCGGGATCGCGACACACCGCCCGTCCGAGCCGTAGCGCCATCCGTGGTACGGGCACATCAGCTCGTCACCGACGACCCGGCCGAGCGAGAGCGCGGTGCCCCGGTGGACGCACACGTCGCGCAGGACGTGGGGGGCGCCGGACGAGTCACGCCAGAGCGCAAGGTCGTGGCCGAGCAGGCGCACGCGCAGCGGCGCCTGCGCGAGATCACTCGCGTAGCCGACGGGGTGCCAGCACGCGCGCAGCGCTTCGAAGTCCGGAACAGCGGCGGGTGAGACGGCGGACATCGGGACCCCCTGGGAGACGGTTCGGGAGCGAGACAATACGTAAGGCCTTACCCATCGTCAAGGGGCCCCGCGCCCGCGTGGGCCAGCGGCGGGAGCTAGCCCAAGCTAGCCCTGCGAGGCCGCCCACTCCGCGACGCGCCGGCTGCTCTCGGCCTCGGAGAGGTCCTCGACTCGCGTCATGATCGACCAGCGCACTCCGAACGGGTCACGGATGCTGGCGAAGCGATCTCCGGAGACGAACGTCATCAGTGGCTCGCGGATCACGGCGCCCGCCGCCTGTGCGGCGGCGACCAGCGCGTCGGCGTCGCTGCAGTACAGGCCGAGCGAGTAGCAGTCATCCTCGCCACCGGGGCCGGCGACCAGGTGGTAGTCCCCGTTCGGCTCGCCGAGCTGCAGCTGCCCGTTGCCGAAGTCGAGGACCGCGTGGGCGACCACGCCCGAGATCTCGGTCACGTCGACGACCCGTGCATGGAACACATCGCGGTAGAAGTCGATCGCCCGACGTGCGTCGGCGACGGCGATGAACGGGGTCAGGCTCGTGGAGCCGTGCGGGATGCCCTCGGTGGTGTGCTGGCCCGTGGCGCCGCGTGTGGGGGTGGAGATGGTGTCACTCATGGCCGTGACCGTACGGCCGGACCGCGCCCCTGGCTTGAACATTCGCGACAGGTTCAAGCAACATGGAGGGGTGCCTGACCAGCGCGGCGTCCTCTACCCGGCTCGCTTGCCGGCCTTTCATCGCGTCATCGCCGCGGAGCGTGTCGCATCACTGGTCCGCTGGTTCTGGATTCCGGAGTGGGACATCGCACCCGGCCGCGTCTCTCGCCAGGAGGTGATCGCGTTCCCGGCGTTCAACCTCGTCGTCGACGACGCCGCCGTGGTCCTCGCGGGACCGACGACGCGACGGTCCCATCGGGACCTCACCGGACGAGGCTGGGCGGTCGGCGCGCTCCTGCGCCCAGCGGGTGTCGCCCACCTGATCGGTGACGCGGGCGCGCTGCGCGACCGCGTCGTGCCGATCGACCGCCCGGCGCTGCACGCGGCGGTGTCAGCGGCGATGACGGCTGACGGACCCGGCGAATCGCGGCGGGCGGCCGCTGCAGACGCGTTCTCCGATTGGCTGCGGGAGACGGTTCCGGACTCCGGAGCCGAAGGGCAGCTCGCCAACACGATCGCCGACCTGATCGACGGCGACCCGGCGATCCTCCGGGTCGACCAGGCCGCCGATCGCCTCCACGTCTCGGTCCGCACCCTGCAGCGCGTCGCCCGCCGCTACATCGGGGTGACGCCCGCGTCGATGATCCGCCGGCGCCGCCTTCAGGAGGCAGCCCAGCAACTGCGCACCGACCAGGGCGCCACGATCGCGGCGGTCGCCGCCGACCTGGGCTACAGCGACCACGCTCACCTCGTCCGTGACTTCCAGACGGTGCTCGGCTTCACCCCGAGCGCCTACCGCGACGGTGCCTCCCTGGACCGTGCGTCGCCATCCCGCAGGTCTCGGTCGCGGCCGGGCGCCTGAGAATCCTGCGGATCCGCGCCACCGGCCTCTCGCTCCTCGCGAGCGGCCGGGCCGGTCGAGTCGCGATCAGGATCGACCGCGCCGCGGTCGCCCTCCACCGCGGAGGTCCCGCTGAACTCCTCCCGCTCGTCTGGCGAGATCAGCTCGTGGTCGGCCAGGCCCTGCTCATGCAATTTCGCCTTCTCCTCCTGCACGCGCGCCTCGGCACGCTCACGCTCGGCCTCCTGTTCGGCGACTCGCGCGCGTTGTTCGGCAACCGCCGCCCGCTGCTCGCGGCCGGACGCTTCCTCACGGTGCCCTTGGACGACCTGGTCGCGTCGCTGGTCCAGCTCACGCTGGCGCTCACGACGACGCCCGCGTTCACGCAGGCGCGGAAGCAGCAGAAGCAGTGCGATGACAGCAACGACTACCACGATGATCACGACGATCAGGACAGTCGACATTTGCATTCCTCCTTATCCCTGGGGTCTCGCACGGTTACCCCGGGACTGCGTGCCGCGATCAGAACAAGGCTCCCCCGCGCGTCCTCAGGCCAGACTGTGTGGGCTCGGGCGCCGGAAGTAGCGCACGGGAGTGACTTTGATGTCGGGCCGGCCCTCAGTAGTCGCGCCGCCGGTAGTAGCGACGGGTCGTCAGGGGGTGATCGCGCAGCACCTCCAGGTGAGCGCTCAGCCGCTCGGTGATGCTCGCAATCACGACCTGGGAGATGAGCGCGCGGACGTCCGGGTCGATCCCGGGCAGCTCGAACCGGGCAGCATCGAGCACCGTCACCTTGTCGGTCACGGTCGGCGCGAATGCACCGACCCGCTCCACCAACGGCCGTGACGCATCCTCACCCGTGAACAGGATCACGCTGACACCCGGCTCGACGAGCTCGAGCGTTCCGTGGAAGAAGTCCGCCGCGTGGATCGGCCGGGTACGGATCCACTGCATCTCCTCCAGGATGCAGGTGCCGTAGTACCACGCCTGCGCCCAGGTGGCGCCCGCGCCGGTGATGATGTGAAACGGCTCGTCCTTGAAGGCCGCGGCCAGCTCGGCCGCGCGGGGCTCGAACGCGCGCTTGACCTCCAGCAGGAGCTCGGGCAGCAGCTGAAGCTGATCGACGATCCGATCGAGGTCATCGAGCTCGCCACGCTTCGCTCGGACGGCCAGGGCCAGCAGCAGCGACTGGAGGTAGAACGACTCCGACGAGGTGTCGTCCTCGGCGAAGTTGGTGAAGTTGATGTCCGCCTGCTGGGCCACCGGCGAGTCGGCGTGGCCGGTCAACGCCACCACCTTGGCCCCGCGGCGCTCGGCGTAGGCCAGCATGTCCTGCGTCTCCGGGGTGGTCCCCGAGAGCGACGGCAGCACCACGATGGAGCGCTCGTGCAACGCCACCGAGCCCGCGGCCATCAGCTCGGCGGGCTGCAGCAGGAAGGTGGGAAAGGTGCTCGTGCGCTGCAGCAGTGCAGCGGCCGGCAGCATCAGCACTCCGGCTCCGCCCGCCCCGAGGAAATGCAGGTTCTCGGCGCCGTCGTCCAGGAGGGTGCCCACGGCGGTCCGGATGGGTTCGGCCAGGGCCACGGCGCCTGCCTGGATCGAGCGGAATCGCTCCTCGTCGAAATTCAGCATGGTTCCTCGCGTTGTGGGGTCAGGACTCTGTGGCCAGCGCCGGCGCGCTTGATCCGTGCGTGACCGGGTGAAAACAGGCCACCTGGTGGTCGCTTTCGGTTTCGGTCAGCGCAGGGACGGTGAGACGACAGCGCTCGTCCGCAGCCGGGCAGCGCGGACAGAAGTCGCATCCGGAGTTGCCACCAGGCGCCGTCGAGACATCCCCGGCGATCAGCTCCGCGTCGCTGGCGCGCGCGGACGGGTCCGGGATCGGCACCGCCGCCAGCAGGCCGGCGGTGTAGTGGTGGCGTGGCCTGGAGAACAACTCGTCGGCGCCGGCCTGCTCGACGATCCGCCCCAGGTACATGACCGCGACGTCCCGGGCGATGTGCCGCACCACACCGAGATCGTGGGCGATGAACACCAGGGTGAGCTCCAGATCGCGCTGCAGGTCCGTCAACAGGTTCAGGATCTGCGCCTGGACGGAGACGTCGAGTGCCGACACGGGCTCGTCGAGCACCACCAGCTGCGGCCGGGTGATCAACGCCCGCGCGAGCCCGATCCGCTGACGCTGCCCTCCGGAGAACTCGTGCGGGTAGCGCTTGCCGTGGTCGGCGGGGAGCCCGACTCGCTCGAGCATCTCGGCGACCGCGCGACGGCGCTCGGCGCCCCGGCAGATGTCGTGGATGTCCAACGGAGCGGCGACGATGTCCTCGACGCGGCGCCGCGGGTTCAGCGACGCATACGGATCCTGGAAGACCATCGTCAGATCACGGCGCACGCGCTGGAGGTCTCGGCGACTGAGCGAACCGAGATCTCTGTCGCCGAACCGGATCGTGCCACCCTCAGGCTTGTGCAGGCCGACGATGCAGCGCGCCAGGGTTGACTTCCCGCACCCCGACTCCCCCACGAGCGCAAGCGTCGCGCCCGCGTCGACATGAAGTGACACGCCCTTGACCGCGTGCAGGCGCTGTCCCGTACGCAGCGCGAACGACTTGCTCACCTCCTGCAACTCGAGCGTCGCGCTCACGCGGCTCCCCCGGAGATCGCCGGATTGGGCGCGCCGATCGCTGCGGCGCTGAGCGTCGCCGACCGCACGCACGCGTCGAGGTGACCGGCCGACGCGCCGCGCTGCTCAAGACCGGGCAGCGTCTCGCAGACCTCCGTGGAGAACGGACACCTCGGCGCGAACGCGCAACCGCGGTCGGCCTGGGCCATCGACGGCGGCTGTCCGTCGATCGCCCGCAGGCGCTGCACGCGAGGACGGTCGACGCGAGGGATGGAGGACAGCAGGGCCTGGGTGTAGGGATGCCGCGGGGCGGAGAAGACGTCGCCGGCGGCGCCCTGCTCGACCAGTCGCCCGGCATACATCACCGCCACCGTCTCCGCCGACTGAGCCACGACGCCCAGGTCGTGGGTGATGAGGATCACCGCGGTCCCGTGCTCGGCCTGCAGCCGGCGGATCAAGCGCATGATCTGAGCCTGGATCGTGACGTCGAGCGCGGTGGTCGGCTCGTCGGCGATCAGCACCGCGGGCCGGCAGGCGAGCGCCATCGCGATCATCACGCGCTGGCGCATCCCGCCGGAGAACTCGTGCGGGAAGTCGTCCACCCGGTGGGCGGGATCGGGGATCCCGACCTCCGCCAGTAGCTCGACCGCCCGAGCCCGGGCCCCCTTGCGGGAGATCGCCTCGTGCGCGCGCAGCACCTCGCTGATCAGCGAGCCGACCCGGTGGACCGGCGTCAGCGAGGTCATCGGGTCCTGGAAGATCATTGCGATCTGCGCCCCACGCACGCCCCGCAGCTCGGAGTCCGACAACGCCAGCAGGTCACGGCCCCCGTACACGACGGAGCCCTCAAATTCGGAGTTGCGGGTGCGGTTGAGCGCGGTGAGCGCCATCGCCACGGTCGACTTCCCTGACCCGGACTCCCCGACGAGGCCGAGGATCTGGCCCGGCGCAAGGTCGAAGCTGACACCGCGGACCGCCCGCACGGTCTCGTCCTCGGTGCGGAAGGACACCGTCAGGTCACGCACGCTGAGGACCGGCTCAGTCAACGGAGATCCTCGGGTCAAGGCGGGTGAACAGCAGATCGGCCAGCGCGTTCACGATGACGATGAAGAACCCCCCGTACAGCGTGAGCGCCATCAGGGGTGGCAGGTCAAGCTGGGAGACCGCCTGCTGGGCGTACGCGCCGACGCCGTTGATCCCGAACACGGGCTCGATCAGGATCACCGTCCCTCCGACAGCGGCACCGAAGTCCAGAGCGAACAGCGATGCGACGGGGATCAGCGCCGTTCGGAGGATGTGGCGCAGCAGCACCCGCCGGCCCGACAGACCCATCGCACGAGCGGTCCGGACGTAATCCGCGGTCTGCACCTCGAGCAGTGAGTTGCGCACGACCCTGGAGTAGAACCCCATCGAGACCACCGACAGACAGATCCATGGGAGCACCAGGTGCTCGAACCACTGCAGCGGACTCTGGGTGATCGGCACGTACCCGCCCGGCGGGATCCACGAGAACAGGAAGAAGCCGTGCCAGACGTAGGTGAACAGGTACAGCATCACCGCACCGAGCCAGAAGATCGGGGTGGAGATCCCGGCCATCGCCAGGACGGTGAGGATCCGGTCCACCCACTTCCCCTGGTTCAGGCCCGAGAGCACGCCGAACAGCACGCCGAACCCGAGCCAGATCGCACCGCCACCGATCGCCAGTGACAGGGTCTTAGGGATCGCTCGACCGATCGTCGGCAGCACCGGTGTCTGGTTCTGATAGCTGATCAGGTTGTGCTTGATCAGCAGTCGGCTCATCATGTCCAGATACTGCGTCCACAGAGGCTTGTTGAACCCCCATGCCTCCCGGATCGCCTTGATGTTGGCCGCGGTGGGGTGGCGCCCCGCCATCCGCACCGCCGGGTCTCCACCCGGGATCACGTTGAAGATCACGAACACGATCACCGACAGGGCGAAGAGCACGATCACCAGCCCGCTGATGCGTCGCAGCCAGGCGCGCCACACGGTCATCGCCCGCCCCCGCGCCGGGCGCCGTGCGGGTCCAGCGCGTCACGCAGACCGTCACCGAGCACGTTCAGCGAGATCGCCGTGAGCATGATTGCGATCCCGGGGGCGAGCGTCTGCCACGGCGCTGTGACCATGGTCGAGTACCCCTCCTGAATGATGTTTCCCCACGACGGAGTCAGGACCGACACCCCGACGCCGAGGAACGACAGGGCGGCCTCGGTCAGGATGTTGTTGGCGATGATCAGCGTGAACAGCACCAGTGTCGTCGCCGCGACGTTGGGCAGGATCTCACGCGTCATCACGCGGACCGGACCCGCTCCGTGTGCGATGGCCGCCTCCACGAACTCGCGACGGCGCAACCCCAGGACCTCGCCGCGGACCGGACGCGCGATGTACGGCACGTACACCACCGCGATCACCAGGATCGGGATCAGCAGCGAGCTCGCGGAGATGTGGATCGGGCCGATGTCAAGCCCGCCGACGATCAGCGATGCCGAGATCGCGATCGCCAGCAGGTAGACCGGGAACGACCAGATCAGATCGAGCAACCGCGACACCGACCGGTCGACGAAGCCGCCGTAGTACCCGGCCGGGATCCCGAGGATCAGCGCGAGCAGCGTGCACAGCAGCGCCGAGGCGATGCCGACGGTGAGCGACGTCCGTCCGCCGTAGAGCAAACGGACGAACAGGTCTCTCCCGTTCGCGTCGGCGCCGAGCAGATACTGCCCGCGCAGACCAGGCCCGATCGGGGTGCCGTCCGCGGAGACGACGGCCACCCGGTGACCACCCGACATGATGAAGCCCTGCAGGTTCTGGACGTTCGGACCGCGGTGCGCGACGAGGTGCACCCACAGCGTTGCCCCCGGGAACGACGCGAACAGGATGAACAGGAAGACCGCCCCGGCGATCATCGCCGGGCGGTTGCGCCGCAGCCGGCGCCAGGCGCCACGCCAGTTGCCGACCGCCTGCGCGGCCGGCGACGCGATCGCCGCCGGCCCATCGACGATGTTCAGGTCCGGGGTCTGGACGCTCACTTCGATAGCCACATGGAGGAGAACAGCTCGTAGAAGGTCGCGTTGAACACGAGACCATGCAGGCGCGCCGAATAGAACTTCGGGAAGCTGCGATTCATGAAGGGCACGATCGGGGCCTGGGTCTTCATGAGCTCGGCGTCCAGCTTGGCCCACTGGGCCTCACGCGCGGGGCCGATGGGCATCTGCCGGACCTGGTTCATCTGCCGGTTGAGGGACGGGACGTTGGTGTTGGAGTTGTCGTTGGTCCCGACCTTGCTGATGAATCGCCCGTTGAACTGCGCGTCGACGTAGTCCTCGGCCTCCGGGAAGTCCTCGTCCCATTCGTTGTAGGACACCTGCGGATCCGTGGCCTCGTTGGCCACCGTGTCGTAGTAGATGCCCTCCGACATGGTCTTGACCGTTGCGTGGTAGCCGAGGGAATTGAGTACCGACGCCATGTACTGGGCGGCCTGCGGCTGCGGATCGGTGCTCGACGCCCAGACCTGGACAGCCATGCCCTTGGTGCCGGAAGCATCGACCAGGCTCTTGGCCTTGGCGAGGTTGTAGGGGTAGAAGTTGTGGGCCTTGTAGGCCGTCATCCCGGACGGGATGAGGTTCTCGGTCGGCGTGCCCTGGCCGCCGAACACCTTGACCAGCGCCGGGCGGCTGACCGCGTAGTTGAGTGCCTGGCGCACCTTCACGTTGTTCATCGGCGCCTTGCGCGCGTTGAGGGTGAAGTAGAGAAGCGCGTTTCGGGTGTAGGTGTGAACCTGGCTTGGATACTGCTTTGAAATCGCCGCCAGGCGGTCGGGCGCCACCGCCTCGAAGTAGTAGTCGAGGTCACCGTCGGCGATCTCGTTGACCGCCTGGTCGGGCGAGACGCCGATCGTGACGTGGATCTCGCTCAGGTGCCCGTTTGGGATGTTGGGCGTCCACTGGTGGAAGTTCGGGTTGCGCGCGATGGTGATCGAGCCCTGCGGGGTGTAGGACGTGATCCGGTAGGGCCCGGTGGCGATCCGCCACCTGGAGTCGCTGGAGACGTCCTTGTCGGGCGTCCCGACCGGGACCGCGTCGGCGAACGGCATCGCCAGGTACTCCAGGAACGTGCCGTCGCGCTGGATCAGGTGGAAGGTGATGGTGTGGGACTTGTTGTCGGCGACGATCCCGCTGATCCCTCCCTGCTTGGTCTTCTCATACTGGGTGGCGCCTTTGATGTCGCTGTAGAAGCCGACGCCCGGGGAGTTGACGCGGAACAGGCGCTCGATCGAGAACTTGATGTCGGTGGGCTGGACGGCGCGATTCACCGGGGGCGAGAACTTGACCCCGGTCTGGACATGGAAGGTGTAGGTGGTGCCGTGGTCGGTCACCTTGGGCATCGCGGTCGCCAGGTCAGGCACGATCTCATTGCCCGCGTTGCCGCCGGCGCGCTTGAAGGTCACCAGGCCGTCGTTGGTCGCCGACAGCATCTCCCAGGTCTCGGTGGAGTACGCGAGCGCCGGGTCAAGGTGGTCGGGGTTGCTCACCATCGCGGCGCGCAACGTGCCGCCGTTCACCGGGGTGCCAGCGTTGGCGTTGGCGTTGGAGTTCGAGCCGCCGCCCGAGCCGCCGCACGACGCCAGTGCGATCGTCGCCATCGGAGCCAGCAGCACAGCCGTTCGCCGCGGCGCCGAGTGCCGTGCCCGTGCCCGTGCCCGTGGCGCGGTTACCGTTGCCTGGACGTCGCTGCCGCTCATCGCGTCTCCTTTGCGTGTTCGAGTCCTCACTTCGACAGCCACATGTCCGGGAACATCTCGTAATAGGTCCCGTTGAACACGAGGCCGTGCAGCTTGGGGGAGACGAACTTCGGCAGGTCGCGGTTGATGAACGGCACCCATGGCGCCTTCGTCATGATCTCGCGGTCGAGGGCCGCCCAGCGGGCGTTGCGCGCAGGCCCGAGCTGCATCGCCCGCGCCGCATCGATCTGGCGATTGATCGCCGGGTCGTCGAAGTTCGAGGTGTCCTGGTTGCCGACGTTGGTGATGTGCTCGCCGTTGAGCTGGATGTCGATGAAGTCCTGCCCCTCCGGGTAGTCCTGGTCGAATTGGACGAACGCCATCTGCGGGTCGCCCTTCTCGGTGGAGATCGTGTCCCAGTAGACGCTCTCGTTCTCGGTCTTCACCGTCGCGTGGTAGCCGAGCGAGCCGAGCACCGAGGCCATGTACTCGGCGGCCTGCGGAGCGGGCGGCGTGCTGTGCGACCACACCTGGACGGCCATCCCCTTCGTCCCGGAGGAGCTCACGAGCGCCTTTGCCTTCGCCAGGTCGTACGGATAGGGCCACTGGCGGCGGTAGGCGGAGCCCATCGTCGGCGGGATGATGTTCTCGGTCGGGGTTCCCTGGGCGCCGAAGATCTTCAGCAGCGCGTTGCGGTTCGTGGCGAGGTTCACCGCCTGGCGGACCTTGAGGTTGTCGAACGGCGCCTTGCGCAGGTTCATCAGGAAGTAGGTGATGTCGTTGCGTGGGTAGATGTGGACCTGGTCGGGGTGCTGCGCCCGCAGCTGGGCGAGGCGGTCGGTGGGGACCGCCTCGAAGTACCAGTCGAGCTGACCGTCGGCGGTCTCGTTCACCGCCGACTCGGGGCTCGTCCCGATCGTGATGTCGATCCGGTTGAGGTGGCCGTTCGGCGTGTTCGGCGTCCACTGGCGGAAGTTGGGGTTGCGGACGAGCGTGATCTCGTTGCCGGGCTGATAGGAGCTCACCATGTACGGCCCGGTGGCGACCCGCCACCGTGGCTCGGTCGAGATGTCTCGGTCCGGAGTCCCGGCCGGGACCGCGAACGCAAACGGGATCGCCATGTACTCAAGGAACGTCCCGTCGGCGGCGGTGAGGTGGAAGCTGATCGTGTGGGCGTGGTCGTCGGCGACGATCCCGGAGATCCCACCCCGGTGGGTCTTCTCGTAGCGGCTCGCGCCGACGATCCCTGTGTAGAAGCCGACGCCGCCCGAGGCGATCCGGAACAGCCGCTCGATCGTGTACTTGATGTCGGTCGGCTGCACGATGCGGTTGACCGGCGGCGAGAAGTGGACGTCGGTGTGGAGATGGAACGTGTACGTGCGCCCACCGTCGGTGACGGTCGGCATCCGGGTCGCGATGTCCGGGACGATCTGGGCGCCCGCCGCGCCGGAGGTCCGCTTGAACGTGAGCAGGCCGTCGCCCGTCGCCTCGAGGAGCTCCCAGCCCTCGGTCGCATAGGACAGACCGGAGTCAAGGTGGTCGGGGTTGTCCGGAATCGCGGCGATGAGCGTGCCGCCGTTCACCGGCGCGCCCGCGTTCACGCCGGAGTTGGCGCTCGAGCCGTCGCTCGACCCGCCGCACCCCGTGACCGCCAGGGCTGCGGTGAGCGTGGTGAGGACCGCCGCCCGCCGGACTCTGGGGACTCGTCTCCGGACCGTGCACACGGGTACGGCCGGCCGTTCTGCGTCGCTACCGCTCATCGCGTCTCTCCTCGTGCCTGATCGAACCCAGCTGACGGCGGCTCATGCGAGCGCTCCGCCCTCGCGACGCCGGCTCATGCGAGCACCCCGTCACTCGTGACCGGGCCCGTGGGCCCCCACTGCGTGCAGGCGGCCGCACCGGCTCGGGAGCCGGCTCGCATCGCCTCTTCGATCCCCTTGTCCTCCATCCGAGCCGCGATGAACGCGGCGATGTACGCATCCCCGGCACCGAGCGTGTCGATGACCCGGGCGACGGGCGTCGCATCCATCTGCCACTGCGCGTCGGGCGACGCGGCGATCGAGCCGCGCGCGCCGAGGGTGACGACGACGAGCCGCGCTCCCGCGTCAAGCGCGCGTCGCATCATCTGCTCGGGAGTCAGACCCGCCGCCGAAGAGGCGGACATGAAGGTCACATCCACCACCGGGGCCACGTCGCCCAGCATGGCGACGCCGCCGCCGTGCCCGAGATCGCAGGACACCGCCGCGCCGCCCTCACGCAGCGCGCTCCCCCAGTCGGCGAGATCCGCCTGGCGCGCAAAGTGCAACCATCCGGCCCCCGCGAGCCAGGTCGCGGTCTCGGGGTCGATGCGGTAATCCGCGGCGACGCCGTAGTCCTCGGAGACGAAGCGCCGCTCGCCATCCGGATCGTGATCGACGACCGTCCGGCCGGTCGATCCCGGCATGCGCTCCACGCGGGAGGTGTCGACCCCCGCCGCAACGGCCGCCGAGACGATCAGCTCGGCCTCCGGATCGTCGCCGACCGCGCCCAGATACGACGCGCGGCGACCCATCCGGGCGAGGGCGACCGCGACGTTGAACGCGTTGCCTCCGGCCAGCTGCACGGCCGGGGCCGCCGCCGCGGCGCCGGCGCCGTCAGCGGAATCCCGGTGGCTCGACTGCGTGACGTCGACGCAGTTGTCACCCACGCACACGAACAACTCAGAAGCGGACATGCAGAACCATTTCGCGTCGACGACTCTCGTAGTGATAGCGCTCTCGCAACCGGGTGCGAACGCTATCACCGTGATGCGTTTTGCGCCACATCGGCGACGGTCGTGTTGTTTGATAGCCTGCCGCCACCATGCCTGATAGCGCTCTCAGCCAGCACCCCGCCGTGGAGCTCGCCAAGGCCTTGATCACGTGCGACTCGACAAACCCCCACCTGTCCCCCGGCGGAGCCGGTGAGGGCGCGGTCGCCGAGCTGATCGCCGCTCGTCTGCGCGCCGCCGGGCTCGAGGTCGAGGTGGTCGAGGTGCGGCCCGGCCGCCCGAACGTGATCGGCCGGCTGCGGGGTCGCGGTGGCGGCCCCACATTGATGCTCTGGGGCCATACCGACGTCGTCTCCGCCGAGCCGGACGGCTTCCGTCCACGGATCGAGGACGGGCGCCTGTACGGCCGCGGCTCGGTCGACATGAAGGGTGGTCTGGCGGCGGCCATCGTCGCGGTCGAGACCCTCGCCTCCGGGCCGCCGCTGGCCGGTGATGTCCTGGTGGCGGCCGTCATCGACGAGGAGTGGGTGAGCCTCGGTGCGGAGTCGCTCGTCCAGACCCATCGCGCCGATGGCGCCATCCTGGCCGAGCAGTCGGATCTGGAGCTGGTCGTCGAGCACGGCGGCTTCGCCTGGTTCGAAGTGACGAGCGAGGGAGTCGAGGCGGCCGGCATCGATCCCGACCGCGGTGTCGATGCGATCACGTTGCTCGCCCCCGTCCTGCAGGGGATCGCCGCGCTGGACGGGGAGCTGGCGACGCGGCCGGCTCCCGCGTACGGTCGCCCTTCAGTGCACGCCTCCACGATCTCCGGCGGCTCCCAGTTCCCGGCCTACCCGGTCAGCTGCGTCCTGGGCATCGAGCGCTGCACCGTGGCGGGCGAGACCGTCGACGACGCGCAGGCTGAGGTCGACGCACTGCTTCAGTCCGCCCGTACCGCTGACCCCAGGTTCACGGCGACGACGCGGCTGGTGGTTGGACGCGAGCCCGTGAAGCTCGACTCCGCCGGCCCGCTCGTGCAGGCGCTGGAGGCCGAGATCACCAACCATCGCGGTGCGCCGCCTCGCCATCTGGGCGACATCGGGTGGGCCGACTCAGGGCTGCTCGTCGAGGCCGGCATCCCCTGCGTGATCTTCGGGCCCACGGGCGGCGGCTGCCACACCGCGGAGGAGTATGTGGAGGTCGATTCGCTGGTGGCATGCGCCGAGATCATCGAGGCGGCCGCCAGGTCGTTCTGCGGGGTCGCTGGTTCGTGACCGCGGACCACCTCAATGGCCTGCCGCCGGCTGAGCGCAGCGACACGCCCGGAGGGACTGACCGGTGGCGGTGACCATCCGGGACGTCGGAGAGCTGGCCGGCGTCTCGCAGGCCACCGCCGCGCGGGTGCTCGGGGGCTACGGGCCGGCGTCGCCGGCGGTGCGCGCCAAGGTCGAGGCCGCCGCCGAGCGACTCGGTTACGTGCCCAATTCCGTGGCGCGGGCGCTCGCCTCCGGGCTGACCCACGCGGTCGGGCTGGTCGTCGGCGACATCGAGAACCCGTTCTTCGGGGCCGCCGCCCGCAGCATGAGCGACGCCCTGGAGGAGCGCGGCCACACGGTGCTGCTGACCAACTCCGACGAGGACCTCGACCGTGAGCGCCGGGCGGTCGAGACACTGCGCGCGCGGCAGGTCGACGCGCTGGTGGTCGCCCCCAGCGCGAACGGCACGACCCCGCACCTGACCGCCGCCGCCGCGGCCGCACCGCTGGTGCTCCTGGATCGCGTGGTCCGCGGCCTGCGCGCCGACTCGGTCACGGTCGACAACCGCGGCGGGGCGCGGATGGCGGTCGAGCACCTGATCGAGCACGGTCACCGCCGGATCGGACTCGTCTCAGACCACCCGTCGATCAGCTCCTCCGCCGAGCGGATCGAGGGCTATCGAGATGCGCTTGGAACCGTGTCGATCAAGCCCGACGGTCACCTGATCTCGCTCGGCGGCGCGACGCGCGACGACGGCTACCGCGCGGCGCGTCTGCTGCTCGAAGCGCCGGATCGCCCCACCGCGCTCTTCACCGCGAACAACTTCATGACCGTGGGGGCGATGCTGGCGCTGTCCGATCTCGGTCTGCACGTACCCGACGACATCTCCCTGGTCGGGTTCGACGACCTCGAATGGACGACCCTGGTCGATCCTCCGCTGACGGTGGTCGCACAGCCGGCCTCAGAGCTGGGCCTGGTGGCCGCCGAACGAGTGCTCGCGCGCATCGCCGGAGGGGGCGGACGGCCGCGCAGGTTCAAGCTGGAGACCAAGCTGATCACGCGCGCGTCGTGCCGGTCGGTGCGATGACCGCACGCTGCATCCCACACGAGACACACCCCTTGTATCCCTGACCGGAGGACGAATGTCTGCACTCGACACCGCACCGACGCTGCTTGGCGGCATCTCATCGAGCTTCCATACCAACCCCTACACGGGCGGGCACATCGAGGTCCGGCGGGCCCACGGCGCGACCCTGGAGCTCACCGACGGGACCGAGCTCCTGGACACGTTCATGGCGCACGGCAGCACGATCCTCGGCCACGCCGAACCGTCGGTCTTCCGCGCGGTCCAGCAGGCGCTGGAGGCGGGCATCGTACTCGGCTACGAGACCGGGCTGGCCGCGGCGGTCGCCGATCGGCTCGCGCGGATCCTCCCCGGCGCCGAGCGGATCCGCTTCTGCTCGACGGGGACCGAGGCCGTCACCACCGCCCTGCGGATGTGCCGGGCGTACACCGGCCGCGATCTCGTGGTCAAGATCGACGGCCACTACAACGGCGGCAGCGACTACGCCATGCTCAACTCGACCGCGGCGGCGATCGACCCCGAGAACCCGGTCGGGCGCCCGTCACAGCGGATCCGCTCGTGCAGCGGCATCCCCGAGACGACCGCGGACTCGATCATCCCCATCCCCTGGAACGACCCGGCTGCTCTGGAGAGCGCGCTGGCGATGTACGAGGGCCGCGTCGCCGCGGTGATCATGGTTCCGCTGGACCTCAACAACGGCTGCATCACACCCGCCGACGGCTATCTCGAGACCGCCCGCCGTCTGACCGAGCAGCACGGGGCGCTGCTCGTCTTCGACGAGGTCCTCTCCGGCTTCAAGACCGGCCTGAGCGGCGCTACCGGCATGTACGGGGGACGCCCGGACGTCACGATCTGGTCCAAGGCGATGGCATCGAGCTTCCCCGTCTCGGTGATCGCCGGCCGCGAGGACGTGATGGCGGTCATGGCGGCGCCGCTGCCCCGGGGAGCGCTCCAGGGCGGCACGCACTCGGGCAACGTCCCCGGCCTGGCCGCCGCGCAGGCAACGCTCGACATCGTGGAGGACCCCGCGTTCTACGACACGCTCACCGAGCGAACCCGGAACCTCGGCGCGGCGATCGAGTCCTCGCTGAGGGCGTGTGGATTGTCCGCACGCGTGCAGACCGCCGGCTGTGGCTACGGCATCTATCTCGGGAGCAACGATCCCATCCGCAGCTGCGCCGACATCCGCCGGCAGGTCGACGGGAACCTGGCCAAGCGCTTCTTCACCGCGTGCATCGAGGAGGGCGTCTACTTCCACACCGACTTCACGGTGACGATGGCGCACACCGACGAGGTGCTGGCGGAGATCGTCACGCGGATGACGCGGGCCGCGGAGCGGGTGGCCGCCGAGCAGCCAAGCACCGAGCTGCGGCGCGGGGAGACTCCCCCCGCCGCCGCCTCACACCTTGACTGCGAGGCGAAGCTCGCCGGCCACCTGTCTGACCTGATCGTCGGTCATCTCGGGGAAGATCGGCAGGCATAGCAACTCGTGGGCCAGCCGCTCCGCCACCGGGAACGCGCCTGCTCGATGTCCAAAGCGCTTATAGACCGGCTGGAGATGGAGCGGCGGGGTGTAGAGCAAAGCCGTCTCGATGCCACGGGCCGCAAGGGCGGAACGGACCGCGTCCCGGCCCTGCACGCGGACGACGTAGTTGCGGAACGCGTGCGTGACCCCCGTCGGCGCGACGGGCGTGGCCACTTCACTGCCGGCGAGCGCCTCCTCATACAGCGCCGCGATCCGCCGCCGGCGGCGCACCCATTCGGGAAGATGGCGCAGCTTCACGCGGACCACTGCGGCCTGCAACAAATCGAGATGACTGTGGTATCCCTCCGCCTCAAGCCTCAGAAGGCCATCAGGACCGGCCATCGCTTCTCGAAACGGCTCTCCGTAGCCCGCCAGCAAACGGGCACGCGCGGCGAGCTCCTTGTCGTCGATCGCCATGAAGCCGCCGTCACCGTACGCCCCGAGCACCTTGCTCGGGGCCAGGCTGAACGCGGCCCCATCGCCGAGCGCGCCTGCAGGACGGTCCCCGATGCTGGCCCCGAACGCCAGCGCCGCATCCTCCACGAGCAGAAGGTCGTGATCTGAGGCGAGACGGCGGAGCTCATCCATGTCGGCGGGAAGGCCGTACAGGTGGACCGCGACGATCGCCCGAGTACGCGGGCCGATCGCAGCCGCAACGCGTTCCGGGTCGAGGTTGTGGGTGTCGAGGCGTACGTCCGCCCACCTCAGCTGGGCGCCCGTATGGCTGATCGCCGAGCACGTCGCGATGTCGGTGTTGGGCGCGGTGATCACCTCGTGTGACGGACCGATCCCGAGTGCGCGCAGAAGGACGAAGAGCGCCGCCAACCCGCTGCCGACCGCGACGACGTCCTGGACGCCGCACGCCTGCGCGAGCTGGCGCTCCAATTTCCACAGCTCCTCCCCACGCTCGAACTCACCGGTCTCCAGCACCGCGCGGATCGCCGCGTCCACCTCGTGCCTGATCGTCCGGTACTGCCCGGCCAGGTCCCGCATCGGAATCGGTGTCGCCACAGCGCTCATGCGGCCACCTGACCCGCCAGGCTCGCCCAGGCGGCTGCGAGGGTGCGTGCTCCGAGAATGAGGTCCTCGGGGGCGGTGTGCTCGAGCGGGCTGTGGCTGATCCCACCGACACTCGGCACGAACAGCATGCCGGCAGGGGCGAGCGCAGCGATGCACTGCGCATCGTGTCCCGCGCCGCTGGGCAACACCAGCGGCTCCTCGCCCATGGCCTCAACTGCGCCCGACAGCGCCGCGACGACGCCTGGGTCGAACACGGTGGGCTTGGCGCGCGAGAGGACCTCGGTGTCGATCCTGACGCCGCGAGCACGGGCGAGACGCTTGCCGTGGGCGTCGATCTCGGCAACGACCCGCTCCATGCTCTCCGCGTCGATTCCCCGGATGTCGATGAGCAGTTCGGCCCCGCCGGGCACGACGTTCATCGCGCCCGGACTGACGGTGACCTTGGCGACGGTCGCGACCGTCTCGTGCTCGGACTCGCGACGGGCGGCGGCCTCGATCACGAGCGTCAACTCGGCGGCGGCGCACATGGCGTCCTGACGATCGTTCATCGGCGTTGCGCCGGAGTGGTCGCTGCGCCCGATGACCACCGCCCGCAGACGGATCGGTGACGCAACCGCTGTGACGACGCCGAGGTGGTGTCCGCTTCGCTCCAGCCGACGCCCCTGCTCGATATGGAGTTCCAGGCACCCCCCGACTCCGCGCGATACGGGCCGCAGCGGTAGCTCGGATCGCGTCGGCGCCATGGCCAGGTCAAGCTCAACCCCGTCCAGCGGCGTCAGCTCGTCGAGCCCAAGCGCACCGGAGAACACAAGGCTTCCGACCTTTCCGTGCGCGAATCGCACCGGCTCCTCGCAACGCCAGATCACGACTTCGAGTGGGGTCGACGGCAGGGAGTCGCTTGCGCGCATCGCCCCGACCGCCTCCACCGCCGCCACCACTCCGAGGGCGCCATCAAGTTTGCCTCCGGTTGGAACCGTGTCGATGTGCGATCCCACCAGCCACGGCCGGCCGTCGGCTCCATTGGCGTCGGTCGAGGCGAACAGGTTGCCGAACGAGTCCCGGGCCACCGTCAGGTCGAGCTCGTGGAGCCACCCGACCACCAGTTCATTGGCCCGTCGCTCGAGCTCGGTGAACGCGATCCGGGTGACACCGCCGGCTGAGTCGGCACCGATCTCTGCCAGCTCGGAGAGCCGGGACAGCAACCGCTCGCCGTCGACGGCGGCGGCCACCCGGCTCACCGGGCACGAGGTACTCACAGGCTCGAGGCGATCTCCTCGGGACGCTCGCCGTCCTGGTAGACCTGCATGTACTCGATCTCAAAGCCCGGCACCGCCTGACCCTGCAGGAACGCGACCCATCCCTCGGTGTGGGCATGAGACCCGAGCGTCCCGTGCGCCTGGCAGGGCGAGAGCACCGCGCCGGAGGCGAGCGCGTGCTCGAGCGCCTCGTCGATGTTGTCGACCTCGAGGCAGATGTGCTGGACGCCCTCGCCGGCTCGGGCGATGTGCTGCGCGAACCGTCCGCCGGGGTCGGTCGATTGACACAACTGGATCTGGACCTCACCGAAGAAGAAGTGCGCCTCGCGCGATCGGCCCTCCTTCCACTCCCCACGCTTCGGCTCGTCGATGTCCAACAGCTCCTGATACCGCGCGACCGCCGCGTCGACGTCCTCGACGGCGACCGCCATGTGCTTGATCTTCTTGACCATGGTTCTCCCTGTCGGGTGTGCAGAAACTGAAAGGGGCTATCCGTGCGAGGCGACGAGCTGACGGCCGATCAGGAACCGGCCGCTGCCGGGCTCACCGAGGACGGTGCCGTTGTCAAACACGATCTCCCCTCGTCGGATCGTCGTCCGGACCTTGCCCTGGATCGTGCGGCCGGCGAACGGCGTCCACCGGTGCTTGCTGAAGAGGACCTCGGGCGTCACCGTCCACGCGGCGTCGAGGTCCCAGATGGCGAGGTCGGCGTCGCCTCCGACCTCGATCGCGCCTTTGCGCGGCCGCAGGCCGATGATCTCGGCAGGGCCGGTGGCGCTGAGTCGCGCGAAGTCGTTCAGCGACAGGCCACGCCGGTTCATCGCTTCGTCGCGGACCGCGGGGAACATCATCTGAATCCCGTTCAGTCCGAGCGGCGCCTTGAAGATGTCGTCCAAGCCGGCTTCCTTCTCGGCGATCGTGTAGGGCGAGTGGTCTGACCCGATCGCCCGGATCGTCCCGTCGATCACGTACTCCCAGAGACGGTCGACGTCCTCGCGCGCCCGGATCGACGGCGCGCAGCGCGCCCAGGTTCCGAGCCGCTCCAGATCTCCATGGTCCAGCAACAGGTACTGCGGGCAGGTCTCACAGGTCACCCGGGTCCCCGCCCGCGCAGCCTCACGGACGACCTCCGCCCCCTCGGGTGTGCTCACGTGGGCCACATGCAGACGCGCTCCGGTGTGGCCTGCGAACCGCACCGCGCGGGAGATCGCTTCCACCTCCACCAGGGGCGGGCGCGACTCCGCGTGCGCCATCGGATCGGTCCTGCCCGCCGCCGCCATCCTGGCCAGACCGGCCGCCAGCAGATCGTTGTTCTCGGCGTGGACGATCAGCGGCAGTCCAAGCTCCGCGAGCGTCTCCATGCACTGGACCATCCCCGGGTCCTCGAGACGCGGGTAGCCCGGGCTCGATTCGCACATGTATGCCTTCATTGCGGTCACGCCCGCGTCGTAGAGGGCGGTGAGCTCCTCGCGCGTCTGCCCGACAGCGGCGGCGTACAGGGCGATGTCGCAGATCGAGTGAGCCTCAGCCAACTCGCGCTTGATCGCCAGCGTCTCCAGGCTCTCCACAAGTGGCTGGGCCTGCGGCATCTCTCCGACGGTGGTGATCCCGCCCGCCACTGCCGAGGACGTACCTGCGAAGAACCCCTCGCGGTCGATCTTGGACGGCTCCCGCAGGTGCGTGTGCATATCAATGCCGCCGGGCAGGACGACACACCCGGCGGCGTCAATCCTCTGGACCTCGGGCTCGTCACAGGCCTCACTCAACTCAGCGATCGTCCCGTCCCGGATGACGATGTCCAGGCGCTGCTCTCCTTCCGGGGTGACGACGGTTCCACCGTGGACAACAGTTGTCGCGCTCACGCTCGCACCTCCGATGCGTCGGGAAGAGAGGCGGCCTCGAAGGACTCGAGCGCCTGAAGATGTTGGTCGAGGATCGGGCCGGCCCACTCTGGGAAGGACACCGCCGGTGCTCGCACCGATCCGTCGACGAGTAGCCCGCGCCGCCGCAGGATCTCCTTACGCAGCGCGAGGCTGACCGGCAACTGCGCCTCGAAGACCATCAGCGGGAGGAACGGCTCCAGAGCCGCCTTCCCGGCAGCGAATCCTTGAGACGAGTATGCGGCCACGACCCTCACCAGCGCCTCGGGAAATGCGAACCCGGTCATCGCGCCGGCAGCACCGGCGGCGAGCTCGTCGAGTAGGCCGACCCCGCCCAGGCCACCGAACACCTGTAAGGGGGTGCGCTGCGTGACCACTGCCACCGTTGCGGGGGTGGGCGGCCCTTCGGCCTTGACCGCCACCACCACCCCGGCACTCTCGATCGCGTCGACGAGCGACGCGGGTGCGATCCTCACTCCGGTCGTGGCGGGATGGTCCTGGAGGACGATCCCAAGACCGCAGGCGTCAGCAATCGCCCTCAGATGCCGTGCGACCTGCCTCCCGTCCGGGCTCGGCACGAGCACCATCACCGCTGTCGCACCCGCCGCCGCCGCGCGACGGGCTTCCTCGATGACGGGAGCGGTCGCCAGTGGCGACGCGCCCGCAACGACGGGCAGACCGCCGGCGGCGTCGACGACCGTCTCGAGCACCGACATCCGCTCAACAGAGCTGAGGCTGGCCGCCTCTCCGAGCACGCCCAACGCAACGACCCCGGTCACACCGACCTGGCGCGCGTGCGCGACGACCCGCTGCAATGACACATCGTCGACCACCTGTTCCCCACCCCGAAACGGGGTGGGGAGGATCTGCCATACGCCTGGCCCGAGCGGCTCGAACGCCATCATCAACCCTTCCAGGCCACCCACAGCGGGTAGTGCGCCGTGTGCTGTAGGAACAGGTCGTGGACGTCCTTGTGATACGCGAACGTGTTGGTCGGGTTCACGACCCAGACGAACGGTCCCTTCTCCATGATGATCTTCTGCCACTGGTCGTACAGCTGTCCGCGCTTGGCGAAGCTCATCTCGGTCTGCGTCTTGGCAAACAGTGCGTCCGCCTGGTGGTTCACCCAGCCGGTGTATCCGGAATGGGCACCTCCGTTGGACACGCAGCAGAACATCACGTTGGCGCTTGGATCGAGGTTGTCCGACGTACCCGCGGTGTACGAGATCTGCAGCTTCTGCTGCTGCATCTCGTTGCTGAGAGTGGTCGGATCGAGGGACTGCAGCTTGATCGTGCCGCCGATCGCCTTGAGCTCACTCTGCAGGATGTCCGCGACCGCGCTGGCGACCGCATCGCCGGCCGGGATCGCGAGCGTCGCCGTGAAGCTCTTGATGCCGGACGCCTTCATCAGCTTCTTGGCCTTCGGCAGGTCGAATGGGTACGCGTACTTCCCGGTGTAGAAGTCGACTCCGGGATCGATCGGTGAGGTCCCTGGTGCCGCGTTGCCGAAGAACACGGCCTTGACGATCGCGGGGCGGTCGATCGCGTAGTTGATCGCCCGGATGACGTCTGTGCTGCGGAAGGCCGGCACCTTCTGGCTCAACCCGAGTGCGATGACGCCGAACTGCGGAGTCACCGCCGAAACGATGTCGCCCGAGTTCAACGATGAGACCTCGTTGTACGGGACGCTGAAGATCGCATCGAGCTGACCGCCTTGCAGCGCCGTGACCCGGGTGTTGTCGTTCGGCATGTACTTCAGCGTGATGGTGTTCACGTACGGATAATGATGGCCACAGCTGTCGGTCTCCCAGTAGTACGGGTTCTTCTTGAGCACCACCGCGCTACCGGGCTTGAACGAGTCGACGGTGAAGGGGCCCGAGCCGACCGGGTGGTTCTTGTAGGTGGACTCGCCGACCTTGTTGAACAGCTTCTCGTCGAGGACCGAGGCGGGCCACAGCGCCAGCTCGTTGAGGAACGCCGAGGAGGCGATCCGGTCATGGAGCTTGATCTGCACCGTGTGAGCACTCAGCGGCGTGGCCGACACGATGTTGGACAACCCGACGCTCGCGAATGCCTTGGGTGACGCCGCCCGCATCAGTGAGAAGGCGACGTCCTTGGCCGTGAGCGGATCGCCGTTGGCGAACCGGGCAGCACGGAGATGGAAGACGTACGTCCTGCCACCGTTGGAGATGTTCCAGGTCGTCGCGATATCCGGCACCAGCTTGGACGCATCCGGGGTGAGTCGGACGAGCTGGTCATAGACGTTCATGTCGGCCCACAGCGAGCCGTTGTCCTGGGTGTAGGGCGGGTCGAAGGAGATCACGTCCTGCGAGACGCCGATCGTCAGCGAGCCGCCCGTCTTCACGCTCTTGCAGCTCAGCTTCGTGGAGTTCGCGATCTTGGAGACCTTGTCTCCCGCGCCCTTGGAGTTACCGCCTCCGGCGGAACTTCCGCTGTTACCGCACGCCGTCAGTAAGACGGCCGCCACAACCAGCCCGAGCAGAGCGACCATCGCTTGTCGGGCAGACCTTCCCGATGAAGCTTTCATGAGACCTCCTCCAAACCCTCGAAGCAACTTTTGCCGTCAAACTAAAGGAAGTTCATTATATTAGCTGTTGGCGTCGTGTAAGGCAAGGCCCTGCCCGACGGGTCCGACCTCGGCGTTGTGACACGCGACTTCCCCGCCGGCGGCGGTGGCACGGAGCTCGGGGGCCTCGGTGGTGCACCTCTCGGTCGCGAGCGGACAACGCGGGTGAAACGCACAGCCGGATGGAGGGCTGATGGGATCCGGGACGTCGCCGCCGAGAGCGCGCTCGGAGTCCCTCTGGTCGGGATCGATCGACGGGATCGCCTCGAGAAGGCCCTTTGTGTAGGGATGGCGGGGGGCGCGGAACAACTCATCCGTCGGGGCGCGCTCGACGATCCGCCCCAGATACATGACCACGACACGCTGACTGACGTGGCGGATCACGCTCAGATCGTGCGAGATGAACACGTAAGTTAGTTCGAGCTCATCCTGCAGCTGCGTGAAGAGGTTCAGGACCTGCGCCCGGATGGAAACGTCGAGCGCGGACACTGCCTCGTCGGCGACGATCAGCCGCGGCCCTGCCGCGAGTGCACGCGCGATCACGACGCGTTGACGCTCGCCGCCGCTGAGCTGGTGCGGGCGTCGGCCGGCGAGGTCAGGCGCCAGGCCCACCCGGCTGAGCAACTCCTCGACTCGCTGGGGGATCTCCTTGCGGGGGCACAGGTCATGGACCTTGAGCACCTCGGCGATCGCACGGCCGACCGTCAGCCTTGGGTTGAGCGACGCGTACGGATCCTGGAAGACGATCTGCACCTGACGCCGGACCGCCCAGGGGGATTTCGTGTCAAGCGGACTGCCCGAGAACGTCACCTCTCCGGTCGTCGCGCGATCGAGTCCGACGAGCACCCGCCCGAGGGTGCTCTTGCCACAGCCGCTCTCCCCCACAACCCCGAGCGTCTCGCCGGCGTAGACGGTCAGCGATACGTCCTCCACGGCGCGAAGCAGTTGCTTGCCGCGCCCACGGTGGACCGGATAGTGGCGCGAGACGCCTCGAGCCTCGAGCAGCGGCGCCGGATCAGCCATCGATCTGCACCTGTTCGTGGTTCAGACAGCGAACCGCGTGGTCAGGATCGACCGCGAGCAGGCTGGTCTTCCAGCTCACGCATGCCTCGGTCGCCAATTCGCAGCGGTCCCGAAAGCTGCAGACCTCAGGCCGTCGGTGCAAGCGCGGCGGCATCCCCGGGATGGCGTGCAGGTAGCGCGTCGGCACCGAACCCGGAAGCGAGCGCAGGAGGCCCGCGGTGTACGGGTGGTGCGGGGTCCGCACGAGCTGGCGGACGGGCGCGAGCTCGACGAGCTCTCCGCCGTACATCACCATCACGCGATCGCACGTCTGTGCGATGACACCAAGATCGTGGCTTACGATCACCATGCTCATCCCGAGCCGTCGGCGCAGATCCGCGAGCAGACGGAGGATCTGATCCTGGATCGACACATCCAGCGCCGTGGTCGGCTCGTCGGCGAGCAGCACGCGGGGCTCACATGCGAGCGCGATCGCGATGATCACTCGCTGTCGCATCCCACCGCTCAGCTCGTGCGGGTACTGCTTCAGCCGCTGCTCAGGGGCACTGATGCCGACCAGGCGCAACAGCTCGAGCGTGCGCTCACGCCGCTGCCGACGGTTGAGGGAGGTGTGGCGTTGCAACGTCTCGCCGATCTGCTCGGAGATCTTGAGCACCGGGTTCAGATAGCTCATCGGGTCCTGGAAGACCATCGAGATCTCCGCCCCGCGGACCCGCCGCATCGACGATTCGCTGAGGCCGAGCAACTCGTCTCCGGCATAGCGGATCGAGCCGGAGCAGACTGTCGTCTTGGGCTCATTGAGGCCGACGAGCGTCCGGAGCATCGTGCTCTTGCCGCAGCCGCTCTCGCCGACGACCCCGAGCGCCTCGCCCGCGGCGAGCGTGAAGTCGACGCCGTTAACGGCATGGACCGTGCGTCCCCGGCCGGTGAACGCGACGCGCAGGTCGCGCACGTCAAGCAACGGCTCGGGTGTCACCTGATCGCTCATCAGTCACTCTTGTCCCGGAGGCGGTCAGCGAGCCCGTCACCGATGATCGACAGCCCGAGCCCAAAGATCACGATGGCGAGCCCCGGCATCACCGGCAGCCACCACGCGGTGCGGATGAACTCCTGCGAGTCGGAGATCATCTTGCCCCACTCCGCGGCTGGATCCTGGACGCCGAGCCCGAGAAAGCCCAGCGCGGCACCGATGCTGACGTTGTTGACGGCGTCGATCGTGCCGTAGACGATCGCCGGCGCGATCGCGTTGGGAATGATGTGACGCGACATGATGTGCCATCGCGAGTAGCCGAGCGCGCGCGCCGCCGAGACGTAGTCCTGGTGCTTGACCACGAGCACCTCGGCACGGACGATCCGCGCGTAGGACACCCAGGTGACCGCCCACATCGCGATCAGGAGGTAGATGAGCCCGCTGCCCAGAATCGCGACGATCGCCAGGACCAGGACCACGAGCGGGAACGCGAAGAACACGTCGACTACGCGCATCAGGATCGCGTCGACGACGCCGCCGAATGTCCCCGCGACGAGTCCGACGAGCGTGCCGAACGAGAAGGTGACGAGCGTCACGCCGAAGGCGATCAGAAGGTCGATCCTCCCCGCCCAGATCACCCGGGAGAGCTCGTCGCGCCCAAGCTGATCGGTACCGAGCAGGTGGCCGGGTGACAGCGGCGGCTCCAGGATGTGGAGAAGGTTCTGCTGGTTGGGGGCGTCCGGCGCGAGCAGCGGCGCCGCAAGCGCGACGATCACCACGAAGGCGACCAGCGCCGCGCCGACGATGATCGGCACCTTCACCGGCAGGCGTCTACGCGGCCGCAGCGCGTCCTCCTCGCCCGCTATCGGCACAGTGACAGGTGCGGGAAGGCCGCTGCTCATCGGCTCTCGGACGCACGCGGGTCGAGGAACGCGTACAGCAGGTCAGTGCCGAGGTTGACGACGACGACGAAGATCCCGAAGAACAGGACGATGCCCTGGACGACCGATAGGTCCCGGTTGGTGATCGAGGCAGCGAGGAGCGTTCCAAGCCCCGGGAGGGCGAAGACGTTCTCGATGATCACGGTGCCGCCGATCAGATAGGCGAGATTGACGCCGATCACCGAGATCGCCGGAATCAGCGCGTTGCGCAGGACATGCCGGTGGAGGATCCGCAGCCACCCGATCCCCTTGGCACGCGCCGTCTCCACGTACTCGGCGTTGAGCACGGCGACGATGCTGTTGCGAAGTGTCCGGATCAGGATCGCCGCGAACCCGAGTGCGATCGTCAACGCCGGCAGGAACAGGGACGACAGGTGGCCGAAGAAGCCGCTGCCGTAACCGGTGACCGGGAAGAGCCCCAGGTCGATGCCGAAGATCAGGGCAAGCATCAGCCCGACCCAGAACGGCGGCATCGCGAAGATCAGGATGAAGGCGACGCGCAGCCCCTGGTCGGCGACTCGATCGCGCTGGAGTGCCGCGACGACGGCGAGCGGGACGCTGATCAGGACCGCGAGGACGGTCGAGTACACAACCAGCCACATCGTGACCGGCAGGCGCTGCCCGATAAGCGACCAGACGCTCTGTTGGTAATAGATCGACTGGCCGAGGTTGCCGCGCAGGAGATGGCCGATGAACAACACGTACTGCGCGCTGACTGAGCGGTCCAGACCGAGCTCGTGGCGCAGAATCGCCGCCTTGGCCGCGGTGTAACGGGAGCCGAGGATCACCGTGACCGCGTCCCCTGGGACGAGCCTGAGCAGAAAGAACGCGATGATCGTCACTCCGATCACCACGATCAGCGACTGCAGGGTGCGGCCTGAAATGAAACGAGTCCGAGGCGTCACCGTGCCTTCGTCAGCTCCTCCCTGCCGCGACGCCGTCGACCCCGACTCGGTACACGTCGAACCTGTCGCCTGAGATCCGCTCCTGAGTGGTGGCGAGCGTGACGAACCCGGGGGCGATCTCCTCCGGGTCGATCCAGCGCGCTCTCGCCTCGCTGTCGTACGTCGTCTCCGACATCGGCGTGTGCATCGGGGCCCCGGGTGTGACACTGACCACCCGCACGCCGCTGCCTTCGAGCTCGAGGCCGAGAGTCTGAGTCAGACCTTCGAGCCCGAACTTCGAGGGGCAGTAGGCCGACTCGCCGACGAACCCCTTGATGCCGGATTGCGAACTGACGTTGATGATCGTGCCCATTCCGCGCTCGACCATGGGACCTAGGAAGGCCCGGCAATACAGGAACGGTCCGCGCAGGTTGGTGGCGAGGACACGGTCGAAGTCGTCCACGGAGGTCTCGGAGATCGGTCGGACGATGATGATCCCGGCGTTGTTGACCAGGACGTCGATCGCCCCGAACTGCGCGTGGAGCTCCTCGGCGAGCGCTTCGGTGCGTGCGGCGTCGCCGACGTCGGCGAGCTCGGCCTGGAGCGACAATCCGCGCTCGGTCGCGGCAGCGCGCAGATCGTCGACCTCGCCCGCGTCGATCGAGACGCCGACAACCTGCGCCCCCTCGGAGGCGAAGGTCAGCGCGACCGCGCGCCCGAGGCCGGCGCCAGCGCCGGTGACGACGGCTACCCGCCCATCCAACCGGCCCATGGCTAAGCGGGGGCCGCCGCCGCAGTGCGCAGGCCGAGCAGGTCGGCGATGTTGCGCTCGGCCACGATCTGCGAGCGGATCCGGCCGCCGGTGGCAGTCATGACTGGGGTGACCCCGGGTCCGTGGCCGCCACGGACGCTGTCACCATGGACGACGATCCCGACCGTCGCCGCGTTCTCGACGTAACCATTGCCCCAGCGAGTATCGAAGTCCTTGATCATGACAACGTCGCCCAGGCGCAGCCCCTCGAGCCCGTGCTTGGCGATCCCGACGGGATCGTCGGTCTGGATCTGGACGCAGCCGGCCTCACTGGTCAATCCCGATCCGGCCCCCATCAACACCGCGGGCACGTCCGCCATCACCGGCACCACCAGCTCGCCCGACTCGTTGCTCTCCGCCTCCAGGGCGTCGAGCAGCGCGGGCGAGATGCTCTTGAGCTGAACCTCGGCGGCATCCGAGAGAGCGAGGCCGCGGCCGACCGCGCGGACGAGCACCTGGTCGCCCAAAGCCATCGACTCGAGCGCGGACGCCTCGAAATGAATGATCACGTGCTCGGCGAACCGGCCGCTCTTGCCGGTGACGACTCCGCGCTCTCCACGGGCGCGACCGGTGACGACGATGGCCTCGTTGCCGATGCAGGCGAGCCCGCGCAGCGCCGGATTGGCACCGGCCGGCGCGGCGATGCTCACTCCCGGCTGCACCATGTCGGCGACCCACCCGAATGCCGGGTCGCCGATGCCGACGTTGTAGACGATGCCTCCGGGTGGCGGCAACAGCACCGGGGAGCCATCCGCACCGATGATGTAGGGACTCGCGGGGAGTGCGGGACACTGCGGTGACGCGATCGCGCCTTGAACCGCGACTCCGACGAGTTGTGAACGGTTATCGGACATGTGATTCCTCCGGATCAGACGCGGGTGGCGTAGGAGCTGACATGGGCTCCTGGCTGGCGGCCGGCAAGCTCCTCGGGGGAACGCAGGCCGAGCCCGACGGCGATGTTCTGGTCGGGCGCGAGGTGGGGCACGATCGCGCCGGAGCGGCTTGAGAGCAGGTCGAGAACTCCCGGGCCGTGGCCTGTCCAGGCGGAGTCGCCATGGATGATCAGGCCGATGGCGACCGCGCCGGGATGGAACCCTCTTCCCCAGCCATGATCCGCGTCGCGAACCGCGACGATGTCTCCCAGCCGGAGTCGGTCGAGCCCGAGCTCGGCGATCTGGTCGCGGTCTCCGGTCATGAAGTCCTGGTCGACGTAGTCAGCAGTCAGCTCCGCGCCCGAGCCCATGAGATGCGATGGGATCTCAGCGACCACTCCGACCTCGAGCTTGCCGTCGGCGTTGAGTGCGAGGTCAAGCGACTCGAGCAACCGCGGCGACAGCTTGTGGGTGAGGACGTCCTCACAGTCGAGCAGCCTCAGGCCCGTCCCAACCGAGCGGATCAGGATCTCGTCGCCGACGGCCAGCATCTCGATCTCCTCCGGTGGGAAGTCGACGAGAATGTGGGCGTGCTCCCCCGTCACGGTGCCGCGCGCACCGGCGCAGGCGCCGCTGGTGACGATTGCCTCGTTGCCCATACAGGCCAGGTAGTGCAGGGCGTGCTCATCACCGTCATCGGGATGGCGGATCGAGACTCCGGGCTCCAGGTGATCCGCCTCCCAGCCGAACGCCGGGTCGCCGACGCGGTGGGTGAAGCAGATCCCTGCCATCCCGACATGAGTCGCGCCGCGGCCGTCCGAGGTCGTCCGGTAGTCGTTGTTGTCGCCGCGGACCGGCCACACGTGACCGTGAACCGCGAACTCCACCAGCTGCGACGCGTTCGTCCTCAGCATTGGCCAGCTCCTTGGATGATGTGTCGGGGTCCTGTGCCTTCGAGTGCCGACACGACGTTGTCGAGCACGTCACGCAGCTGCTTCTCACGGGCGCCACCGGTTCCACCACCGATGTGCGGTGTGAGGATGACGTTGTCGAGGGAGAGCAGTGGATGATCGGCCGGGACGGGCTCCTCTACGTAGACGTCCAGGCCGGCGCCGGCGATCCGGCGATCTCGCAGGGCGTGAACGAGCGCGGGCTCGTCGATCAGACCTCCACGTGAGATGTTGACCAGCACAGCCTCTGAGCGCATGAGCGCGAGCTGCTCGGCGCCGATCATCCGGTCGGTCTCCGGGGTGTGCGGCGCCGCGACCACGATGATCTCGCTGGTCTGCAGCAGTTCTTCGAGGGAGCGATACGTGACCCCGAGGCGCTCCTCGATCGAAGCGGGCAGGCGCGTCCGCTTCGTGTAACTGACGTTCATATCGAACGCCCGTGCTCGACGCGCGATCTCGGTGCCGATCTCGCCAAAGCCGACGATCCCGATCGATCGCCCGGCGACCTCGAAGAGCCCGGGCAGCTTCATCCATTGAAAGGCGTGCTTGCGCTGGCTGGTTCGCTCAGGCGTGAGTCCCAGGCCGCGGTACGCGCCGGTCACAGTCGCGTCATGGGCAGCGACGAGTTGCTTGGAGAGGCCGAGCACGAGCGTCATCGCACACTCGGCGACAGCGATGCAGCCGCGCAGCGGCATCGTGGCCACCGCCGCTCCGGCGCCCGCCGCCGCGGCCAGGTCGATCCCGTCCTCTCGCCCGCCGTACTTCTGCACGAGCCGCGTCCGCGGCGCCGCGTCGAGCTCAGCAGCGCCCACGGGGACCGAACGGGTGACGAGCGCATCCGCGTCCGAGACGAGCTCGGACCACCTTTTGTGCGCCGCGCCGGCCCCGTCAGGATCGGCGACCAGGCGGAAGCCCTCGGGCAACATCGTCTGTCCGAACTCGATCTCCTCGGCCGGCTGCCCATCGACCCACGCGATTGTGAAACTCACCGTTCGTCCGCTCCTTGTGCCGCCAGACACCGTTCGACGCGTGCCATCGCCTCGGCGATTCGCTCTTCGGGAGCAAGCCACGCCAACCGCATGTACTGAGACCAGTTGGGTCCGAAGCCGGTGCCGGGGAAGATCAGCACGTGAGCGTCGGTAAGCAGCCTGCGCGACAACTGCTCCGCCGGCATCCCACTTGAGCCCGCGTTGAGGAACACGTAGAAGCCGCCGCGTGGCTGGCCGTAGGTGAATCCGAGCCGGTCAAGCGTGTCGAGGACGATCCGCCGGCGGCGCGAGTACTGCTCGAGGTAGGAGTCGATCGCGTCCTGCGGGCCTTCGAGCGCGGCGATGCCCGCGTACTGCGAGACGAGCGGGGCACTCGCACTCGTCAGGCGCTTGCGCCGCGCCACTTCACGCATGATCGCTTCTGGTCCGGCGACCCAGCCCACGCGCCAGCCCGTCATGCAATACGTCTTCGAGAAGCCGTTGATGGTGATCGTGCGCTCCGCCATCCCGGGCAGCGATCCGATGCTGAGATGCTCGGCGTCGTCGTAGAGCAGCTTCTCGTAGATCTCATCAGAGATCACGATCAGGTCGTGGCGCTTGGCGATCTCGGCGAGTTCGCGAACATGGTCCGGTGACACGATGCCGGCGGTCGGATTGCCAGGCGAAACCAGGAGCAGGGCGCGAGTGCGGGGCGTGATGCGCGCCTCCACTTCGGCCGGGTTGAGGTCGAACGCGTCCTCCTCGTAGGTGGGGACGCTGACGATCTCGCCCTTGGCGACCCGAATCGCGGTGTCATACGACGGGTACCGCGGGTCTGGAACCAGGACCTCATCCCCCGGGCTCAGAATCGCCTGCACGGCGAGGAACAGACCCTCCTGTCCACCGGTGCTGATGACAACCCCGTCCGCCGAGACCGGCACGCCATTCTCACGCCAGAGCTTCTGGGCGACCGCATTTCGCAGTTCAAACAGACCAGCGGGGTCACCGACCGTGTCAACGAGTCCGGCGTCGATCGCCTGCTTGGCTGCCTCGATGATGTGCGCCGGTGTCGGGAGGTCGGGGTCACCGAGGCCCAGCGGGATCAGATCCGCGATCCCAACCGCCTCATCCATGAGCTCGTAGCGAAGCGCAGTCGCTCGATCATCCACGGTGCGGGGCGAAACCGGGGGCGGCGGGGACGGGCTCATCGTGCTGCCTCCACGGGGACTTCGCCGACGGCGTCCACAAGTCCGTGGACCGCGGTCTTCAGCGTTTCGGGATCCTGACTGAGCGTCACTCGCAACCACCCATGCGCGCCCACCGAAGCTCCGTCCGCGACCATGATCCCGGCCTCGGCGGAGCGCATGATCGCGGCGGTGACCGGCACTCCGTTGGCAGGCTTCACGAAGGCGTGGATGCCGGCCTCGGGCACGACGTACTCGAGCCCGGCCTCGACGAGCGCCTCAGATACCGCCGCCCGCCGAAGATCAAGCCGGTCCCGGAGCGCCGCGACCGTGGCGTCGAACGATGACATCGCTTCGAGCGCCGCGTACTGGGAAACCGCAGGACTGCAGATGCTGAGCTCCTGCTTGAGCCGCCGGATGTCGGCCATCAGCGCGCGCTGAGCCGCGAGGTACCCGACGCGCCAGGCCTCCAGCCCCGCACCCGCAAAGTCGTTGATGGTCACCGTGCGGGGAGCGAGCCCATCGACCTCGCCGATGCTGCGGTGCTCGACGCCAGCCGCGGTGAATGCCTCGCCGTTCTCGACCGTGACCACGCGCAGGTTGTTCGCAGTGACGAGGCCGCCGAGTTGATCGAGTGCATCATATGCCACCACCTCGCCGACGGCTGTCGGAGAGCGAAGCAGGATTACCCGTGTGCGGTCGGTGATCAGCTCCTTGACGCTGTTGACATCGAGTCGAAGCCGCTCATCGGAGGCAGCGACGCGGGCAGCGGCGCCGACCGATCGCACCAGCTCCAGATCCTCGGGAAGCGCCGGCCCGGTGATGATGACCTCGTCACCGCTGCCGGCCAGGACCTGCAGTGCGAGGAACAACGCCTCCTGGATCCCGCAGGTGATGAGGACCTCCTCGGCCGGTGCCACGGCGATCCGATTGCGCTCGGCAAGCTTCAGGGCCACCGCTTCACGCAACTCCATGACCCCCGGGCGATCGGTGTAGTGGGTGGCCCCAGCGTCAAGCGCGGCCTTGGCCGCCTCGCGCACCGACTGCGGGGTCGCCAGTGGGATGCGGGTGCTCAGGTCGATCGGATTGGCGAGCTGCATCAGCGGAGCGCCTCGAGTGGCTCGACGAGCTCCCGGCCGAGCTCCAGGGCCGATGCCATCTCGAGCAGGCCGTCGAACCGATCGGTGGGGATCGGCACGCCGTTGGCCGTGCGCTCGGCCCGTCGCTCATGCTCCAACTCTCCGGGCAGCAGGATCCTGTCGTCGGGACCGGCGGGCGGTGATGACCGGATCTGGTTGATCAGGAGCTCGACGCGATCGAGGAACCCCTCGCGCCCGCCGAACGCATCGATGGAGATCGCCAAGACGAGGTGTCCGACGTTCTGATGCTCCGGGCCAAAGCAGTCGGTCCCGAGGGCCGACCCAGTCAACGCACCGGTCAGCAGGTCCACCATGACGGCCATCGCGTAGCCCTTCGGGCCGCCGAGCGGGAAGAGGGTCCCGGCGAGCGCCGCGCTCGGGTCGGTGGTGCGCTGCCCGTCTGATGTCAAGGCCCAGTCATCGGGGATCGGGCTGCCAATGAGCTGGTTCCACCGGACCATCCCCTTGCCCGACGTGGAGTTCGCCATGTCCAGCACCACGGGCCATCCCTGTCGCGACGGCGCCGCCACGGCCCAGGGATTCGTTCCGACAACCGCCTCGGTGGCGCCCCAAGGCGCGATCTCCGGCCCTGCGTTCGTGAAGACGAGGCCGATGCATGCGTGCTCGGTCGCGATCTCGGCGAAGTACCCGGCGGCACCGAGATGCGTGCTGTCCCGGACACCGACGGCTCCGATCCCATGCGTGTCGGCGAGGTCAATCGCGAGACGCATCGCGCGGGTTGCGGCGATCCCGCCGTGGGCACGGCGGGCGTCGAGCAATCTCGTCGCTCCCCGGCCGCCGGCCTCGACGATCTCGGCGCGTGCGTCGATCACACCGCCTCGGACGCGGTCGACGTACTTGGGGAGGCTCTGTACCCCTTGTCCCTGCCCGGGGAGGGATCGCAGGGATGCGCCCACGAGGGCCGCGGTGAGATCCCGCGCGTCAGGCTCCGAGAACCCGGCCGCCTGTGCGGCCGACTCACAGAACTGCCGCAGCTGCTCGAGCGGAACGAGTACAACTTGGGAGCGTGGCGCCGCGACTGACTGGCTCATGGCTTTCAAATATAATGAAGCCACTTCACTCTGTCAATAGTTCGCAACGGCCGACGCCGCCGGGCGGGTGCTCGTCAGAACGTCGGCGGCGTGCAGGCGAAGAGGAGCTCCGCCTTCCGAGTCCCACGGTTCCCGAACCAATGTGGCGTGGTCGCGGCGTATGCGATTGAATCACCCGCTCCGAGCTCGTACTCGATGTCCTCCAGGCCCACCACGCACTCGCCCTTGACCACGGTGATGAACTCCTCACCCCGGTGGGTGAAGGGTGTCTCCTCCGTCGTCGCCCCCGGAGGAAGTACGTACCGGCAGATCTGCAGCTGACGATCGAGATCAGGCGTCAGCAGCTCGGACCTGACATCTAGTGACTCGAAGAAATGCGGCGCCAGCGGGCGGCGCTCGCGAGCGCGCACGACCGGGGAGCCCCGGGCCTCGAGCTGAAGCAGGCTCGTAAGCGGGACCTCGAGCGCATGAGCGATCTTCAGCAGAGTGAAGAACGCAGGGTTCCCCTTGCCGCGCTCGACCTGGCTCAGGGCGCCGATGCTGATCCCGCTGCGCTGCGAGATCGTCTCGAGCGTGAGCTGCTGGGACTGCCTGACCGTCCGGATCTGCTGCCCGAGGTCGTTGGAGAAGGCAGCATGATCGACCGGGCGAAACAGCGGCGAAGGGATCTCGGCCGGGGCTCGATCTGCCCCGTGCTGCTTCTGGGGGTTGTCGTTGGACTCGTCGCTCATTACGCTAGGGAAGGGTCCTGGGTAGCATCAAACAAGGGGTCGTACGATGACATCAAGCGCCATAGCTGACTCTCATCCTTCAGACCAGGTGGCCGGCTGGAACGCAGTCGAGGACCGGGACCCGGCGATGGCGAAGCTTAGGGATCTGACCGTCCAGTACGTCACCGCGCAGGGCGGGATCACCCTCGAAGTGTGGCGGCTCTACATGGGCCACTGGTTTTCCAGGGACGTGATGATGACCATCGAGAGAGTCGCGCTCGAACTCGGGATCCCGCAGCCGCTCGCGCTCAACATCGTGCGTTCGACCGACGCGGTCATCGTCCCGCGGTGGCGCCGGACCGAGGAGTTCCGCCGCTCGGTCGCGGGTCTGCCGCCAGTCGACTGACCCACGCATCTGGCCGGCGACCCGACTTCACGGGGTCGCCGTCGTCAACCCACCGTCGACGACCAGCAGTGACCCGGTCATGTACGACGACGCCGGCGACAGTAGGAACGTGACGGCGCGTGCAAGCTCCTCTGGCTCGCCGTAGCGCTCGAGGCTGATCGACTGGGCGGTCCGGCTGCGCTGCTCCCCCGGCTCGATCCCGGCCCTGTCGGCACGCATCCGGTCCAGATCACGGACGCGACCGGTGTCGATGCGGCCGGGAGCGACCGAGTTGACGCGCACCGACGGCCCAAGCTCGCGGGCCAGGCATTTTCCGAGGGCGGCGACTGCCGGCCGCAGAACGTTCGACACGTCAAGCCCGGGGATCAGCTGCTTGACGCTGCTGGAGGTGATCAGCACGATCGAGCAGCCGGGCGCGAGCATATCCCGCTCGGCGAGAGAGCGGACGATCCGGATCGGACCAAGAACCAGAGCCGAGAATGCGTCAATCCACGCTTCGTCGGAGATCGTCAGCGCGTCCCCGGCTGGAGGACCTCCGCTGTTGAGCACGATCCCGTTCAGCGGACCATCCGCACCCGCGCGGCGTGCGAGCTCAATCACCTCGTCGGCGACACCGATGTCGGCACCGATCGCCCGCGCGTTCTCGCCGAGCGTGCCAGCGGCCTGCTGGAGCCGATCCGAGCTACGCGCGGTCAACGCGACCTGGGCGCCGGCCTCGACGAGCTGCTTGGCGATCGCATAACCCAACCCCTGGCTCGCTCCGCCGACGAGATAGCGCTTCCCGGTCAAGAGGTCACCGTCAGCCTGGCTCTCGTTCATGTCGCGTGAATCTAGCGAGACGTCGGACGTCGGGCGCAGAAGACGGAGCTCACACGGCAGTCGTCGGGGGCATCGCCCCGGACGACACCGCGCCCCCGGGGTTTCCGGGGGCGCGGTCCTGCTCACTCTGTCCGGCCGGGGCTCAGCCGCCCGAGCCGGCTCCCACCGTGTACGCGTACGCGAAATCGTGGAAGTCGGAGTACGAGGCCGGGAACCCGATGGCGGGTTCAACGGCCGTGAAGTCCGACGACTCGATCACGCTGAGGAAGCCGTGCACCTTGGTCCCCGCGGCTGCGGTCGGTGACAGCTTTGCCGTGAGCGTGCCGGTGGCTCCGGGTGCCAGCTCCACGGGCGTTTTGACGGCCCCGCCCTTGATGTCGTTTCCGGTCGGCGCCAGCGCGAAGAACCCCACGTGGTTCGTCGTGTTGGTGACCGTCACGCTGATCGGGACAGTTGCCCCGGAGTCGATGGTCTTCGATGTGGACATCGGGAGACCGTGCTGGGTGACGGGCGCGAGCTGGTTGTATGCGACCGTACCGGTGACCGTCTGGGAGAACTGCGTTCCATCGGTCGTGGCGCCCTGCATCACGTCGATCTCCCACAGCCCGGGCTGGGGATGATTGGCGATCAGCGTGGCGTTTCCGGTCATGTTGTTCGCCGTCGGCGTCGCGTCGGTTGACGTGACGTCAATATTCCCCGACTTGGTGACTGCAGGTCGGAGATCGGACGGCGAGAACAGGTAGTAGTACACCGGATCATCGGTGGCGTGGTCAGGCGCGTTCAGCGTCACGTCGAGGTCATGCTGACCCTTGGGGACGTCGATGTAGAACGTCTTGATCTGCCCGGCCCCGCGAGAGACCGAACTGGTCAGCGTGGCGCCGAACGAGCCGCCGGCCGAGGGGATCAGGGTTCGCCGTGCGATCGGCACGGACGTCTGGACTGACCCGTCGGCGGATGCGAACTGCACCGACTCGGGTGAATCGCCAGGTGCATTCGGCATGGCGATGCTGAGCGGAACGTCCACCTTGCTGTGCGCCGGGATGGTGACAGGCGCCGAGGCCGGACTGGTCGTGAAGTTCTGGCCACTGGCCTGGAACGTCACGGTGCCGGTGTAGGTGCCTGGGACGTCCGGCGGCTGCTGCACGTGTCCGCGGCCGTTGGACCACAGGATCTGCGCGGTCCAGGTGCCGGCCATCGGATGCTGAACCGTCGTGTACTGGATGTCCGGGCTGGCATTCGGCCCGTTGGAGCCGCCGTAGTCATACGACTGCTGGGCCAGCTTTCCTGACGGATCGGTCAGCAGGATGGTCAGGATGTTGCCGTCGTCGTTGGTCGGGTCCGGCCAGATCATGCTGGCATCGAGCTGGTCGACGCCGGCGGGCACCGTGAACTCGATCGGCGCCGCGGCGGTCGCCCCCTGGGCGGGAATCGGCGCCGTCGATGGCGGCGCGCTCACGTTCTCCGTGACGGCCGAGCCGAACGGAGTGGGGCTTCCCAGCGATCGGAACGTGCCGGTGATCGTCTCGGGGGACGAGCCGGTGTTGTACAGGGAGACCGAGCTGTTGACCGTCGAGCCGCCAGCGGCCTGTACGTCGAGCTGCGAGGGCTGATCCACCAATGCCGCAGGACCAGCGCCGGCCTTCTTGGCGCCCGGCATCTGACGCGCCGCCTCGACAGCTGCGTACACGTTCAGGAGGCCGGCGCCCTGCTGATCCGCAGCAGCGCCGATGTCGGTCGCCGTGCTGGTCAGGATGCGCTTGACCTGCGCCGGGGTCGGGGTGTTGCCGCCGTGGGTGTCACGGTAGGCCTGGATCACATCGGCCGCCGCGCCCGAGACGAACGGGGCCGACTGGCTGGTACCACCGAACGCCTCAGTCGGAAGCGGTGGGTCCTGTCCGGCGCCCGCGGCAGCAAGGCCGAGGTAACCGGGTGCGACCAGGTCCACGACACGGCCGTTGGGAGCGGTGCCGCCCGAGGACAGCGTCGCCATGTTGTCGTTCAGCCAGCCGTTGGTGTAGCCGTCAGCCTGCGCCAGAAGCCGCAGGTCGGTCGTTCCACCGACATCGATGACGTCGGGGTTGTCAGCCGGGGCCTCGACGGTGCCCGACCAACCGCTGTCGCCAGAGCTTTCGACCACGACGACGCCTGCCTTGACCATGGCCTGGTTTGCCGGGACGAGCAGATCGTCGCTGGCACCCGGGAGCTGCGTGTAGCCGTAGGACTCCGAGACGACGTTGGCGCCTTCGCTCACAGCGGTCTGCAGGCCGGCGATCACCTGCGACTCGGGGGCGACGGTCTGCCCCTGGGCGTTGGTGTTGCTGAAGTAGCCGGTGCTGAGAATCGACGCGCCGGTGGCGTCACCCTGGATCCGGAAGGTGCAGGTCGGCGGGATGTTGGAGAACGGCAACTGCGATCCGTAGGAATAGGTGACCGTTCCCTGGGCTCCCATCGTGCTGACATCCCCGTTGAACTCGTCGTTGAAGACGTTCTCGTTCGGATTCGGGGCATCGATGACCACGTGCGACCCGTCGGGCCTGATCAGGTTCGGGTTGCCGGCCAGCGAGTTCGCATCGACGTTGCCGATGATCACGCCGGTTCCCGTGGCGATCGTATCCGCCTCCGGCCCGTCGCTCGGGTTGTCGGATGCATCGTGGATGCTGGTGAGCGCCTCGGGCTCCAGCATCGGCTTGTCGGGCGTGGTGCTGCACAGCTGCTGCCCGTCCGTTGCCGTCGCCGCGGAGGCATTCGGCGCCTGGACGCGCGAGGCAGCCACCGTCGGCGTGGTGTCGGCGGCCGGCGCGATGACGATGGTGCCGTCCGGGACGACCTCTTTCACACCCGCGGTGTGGCTGAGCGCCTGGGCCTCGGCCGCGGGCATGGTTGCCGCGACGGCGTTGAGCAGCGACAGGTTCCTGACGTTGGTCGCCCCAACCTGATTGAGCTGGGCGTCGAGCGGGGCCTGCATCGCCGCGGCACGTGCTGCCCTCGCCGCCCGGTCGGCCTTATTGGCCGGAAGGTTGGTGAGCTGGTCCTTGAAGACCACGACCACCGCCTCCCGCTTGCCCGACACGCGGGCTTTGACCTGCCCCGCGCTCAGCTGAGAAAAGTGAGGCGCAACCGCACTTGATCGGTCTGCTGAACCGGCTGCCGAACCGGCACCGGCCATCGCGGCGCCAACCGCGACGACACCGATCAGCGCTGCACCCTTCCTCGGGGTCAGCGACATCCTCCCACCTCCATGTTTGAGCCCTCTGCAGACGCCGGCTCGACCCGCCATACCAGCGGCCCTGCCGGCCTAGCGCCCTGGAGCGCGTGGAAAATATTCCCACAACCGGCGTCGCCGTGCCACCGAGAAGCGAGGGCTCCGACCCCGCGTTCAAGAGTTGGTCACACCAAAGCTACCCATCGCCCACCAACCCTCAGGGCGGATCGGTCAGACTCAGAGCATGGGCGTCTCGCAGGTCGATTTCGCGCCAAATTGCGGGATCGACGCGATCAGCGGCCTTGCGCTCTGGGTGGTGACGGACATATGGTTCGTCTTGCGGTTCAGGAGAGAGCAAAGCGCGCAACAGCCAAGCGAAGCGGCTCTCGAGGCGAACGACAAGGCTTATTCCGCGCGCAGGCTACGCGTGAGACAGGCACGGTCGTCGCCCCTGGGCCGCGTTTTTGTTTCTCGGCCGGTTCACCTCGGCGACGTCCCGTCCGGCTCGCCCTCTAGCTTCGTACGTGCGGCCTCGCTGCCGCCGATGCAACGCAGGTGCCTGCCTGCGTCGTCGCGCGACCGGGCGCTCCCGGGAGCCGGCGCTGAGGATCGACCCCCGGAACATCCTCCTCAGCTAGCCCGCCCGCTCCCTCAGGCTTTGACCACGGCGCGCGATCAGTCACTCGGACCTGAAGCCGCGACCGGCTCGGCGATCTCCGGCGTCTGGGGAGCAGCCGGCCGCTGCGAAATCGCGTAGTAGACGCCGCCGATCAGCGCGACCGCCGGGACGAAGATCACCGCGATGTACTGCTGGTACCAGGCCGGTCCGTAGAAGGCCGAGCGGGGCCACATCAGGTTCACGGTCATCACAGCCCCGAACAGGACCGCGACGCAATTGACGGTCATCCCGACGCGGGGGCTCATCGTGAACAGGCCGGCCTCCCGTCCGCCATCGGTTGGCCATCCGTGCCGGCGCTTGCGCAGCGCCGCGATCGTGACGCCGAGGTAGGCCAGGTAGATGAAGATGATCCCCAACGCCACGATCGCGTTGAACGCCTTCGGGTTGCCGAGATTGATCAGGAGGATCAGCGCACCGATCACCGCCGTGACGAGGACCGGCACAGCCGGCGCGTGGCTGTTGTGGCTCACGCGGCCGAGCATGCGCGAGAACGGCAACTGCTGGTCACGCCCCATCGCGAACAGCGTCCGGGCGCTCCATGCCTGGATCGCGAGACCGCAGACCGTGATCGCCAGGGTCACATCGATCAGGAACGCCTTGGCGACGGTGTTCCCCATCGTGCTCTGGAGCAGGTACGGCAACCCGATCGTGCTGAGCGAGGGCGCGGACAGGTTGGGAATGGCCATCAGCGAGAGCAGCAGGATGGCCATGCCGAGCAGCCCGACGGTGATCAGCGACCGCAGGACGGCGCGAGGCGCGTGATAGCGGGGATTCTCCGTCTCCTCGGCGAGCGTCGAGGCGGTGTCGAACGCGTACATGTTGTAGAGCGCCATGAATCCGGAGACGAGGAACGCGCCGAAGTAGCCCCATGAGTGCCCCACGCCCGTCCCGTTGGTCTTGAACACGACTCCGGGCCCCCGATGGATGTGAGCGATCAGCAGGATGATCAGCGCGAGCGCGCCGAGGATCTCCGCGATCACGCCCAGGTTGTTCAGCCGTGCCAAGAACTTGACACTGACGAGATTCACGACCGTCGTGATCACAAGCAGGATCAGGCCGAGGATCACGGCGTTCTTGGAGAAGTTGTGGGAGAACACGAACACCGATGACAGCTCGGGCAGCGTGAGCTGATAGGCGACGACCAGCGCGGGGAAGGTGACCAGCTGGGCGGCGAGGTAAAGCCACCCTGCGACCTTCAGTGCAGCGCTGCGCAAGCGTAGCAACGCTGCTTTAGCACTGTCAAAGTCTCTTCAGTTGAGGTACAGTTCCGCGCAATGACGGCCGCCGGTGCCATCGACGACGGATCCCTGGCTGAGCAGGTCGGCAGGCGGCTCCGCAGCGCGCGCCGGCGCCGCGGGCTCACGCTGGCGACGCTGGCGAGCCGCGCCGGGATGAGCGAGAGCTTCCTGAGCCAGCTCGAGCGGGGCCTGACCGGAGCCAGCCTCGACTCGCTGCAGCGTCTCACCCATGCGCTGGAGATCCGTGTCGGCGACCTGTTCGAGACCAGCGAGATCGACGGCCCGCGTGTGCTGCACCCCGAGCAGCGCCCGGTCATGGAGCTGTGGCATCTCGGAGCCAAGACGCTGCTGACCCCGCGTTGGTCGGAGGATCTGGAGGTGCTGATCTGCCGCCTGGAGCCGGATGGATCGACGGGCGATGAGGCATACACCCACGGTGACTCCGACGAGCTGTTCCTGGTTCTGGACGGCGTCGTCGATCTCGAGCTCGACGGCCAGCTGCACCGCATGACGACCGGAGACAGCATCACCTATCGCAGCTCGGTGCCCCATCGCGTCATCAACCGTGGCGACGGCGACGCTGAGGGACTGTGGGCGATCTCGCCGCCCAGCTTCTGAGACAGCAGTCAACGGAGAGGAGAGGCGAATGGCAAGCGCATCTGACCCGGCGGTGCACATCAAGCAGGACGAAGGGCACGCGTTCGAGCGGACGCTGACCTGGCGCGGCGGGTTCATCCTCGCGCTCGTCATCCGATGAGCGGCTTCACGCTCATCGGGTACGAGATCGGAGCGCTCGGGGCGTGGGGTGCTCTCGCGGTCTGGGCCGGCACCAGCGTGATCGCGCTGCTGCAGAACTTCATCTACATGGAGCTCGCCGGGATCTTCCCGGACAAGGCCGGCGGGATCGCGCTGTACGCGTCGGAGATCTGGTCGGAGTACTGCGCGCCGCTCGGCGGCGTGTTCGGCTGGGGCTACTGGGCGGGATGGTCCTGACACTCGCCGTCGTGTCGCTTGTGATCGGCGACCTCGTGCAGGCCCAGTGGTTCGCCTCCACGACGTCGACGGTCGACATCCTCGGCAACCACGTCGGCCTCGCGACGTACATCGCCGCCGGTGTCGTCATCGGCGTCATCTGATCAACGTCGCGGGACTCAAGCCGGTCGTGAACACCGACCTGGTGATCGCGGCCGCGCTGACGATCCTTGCTGCGGTGTGCCTGATCGGACCGCTCGTGCTCGGCCGCCTGCACCACCCCTGACCTTCCACGCCGGTCACGGCACCTGGACGATCATCGTCACCCTCGTCACCTGGGCGTTCGTCGCATCATGGACGTCGTACGGAACAGAGATCGCTGCGACCTTCACCGCGGAGTACAGGGATCCCAAACGTGATGCTGCCCGCGCGCTCCGCGCCGGCGCGTTACTGATGATCGTCGTCGTCGCGCTGTCGACCACGATCATGCCCGCCACGGTCGGCGAGCCGACGATCGCCTCGAACCCGGTCGGCTTCTTCGCGACGCTCGTCGGGCAGGTGATCGGCCACTCGTGGGGCGGGGTCGCGATCGCGATCGTCTGCGCCGCGCAGGTGATCGCGCTGGGCTCGGCGACCTCGGACTCCGGCCGAGCGCTGTACGGGATGGCCGGCGACCGGCTCACCGCCCGCGGTCTGCACAAGCTCAATCGCACCGGTCAGCCCGTGCGCGGGATGACGGTCGACCTGGTGTTCACCTGCTCGTGCTGTTCCTCGTCTCGAACGTCGCCGGGATCATCTTCGCGTCCAACCTCGGCTATCTCATCGGCGCTGTTTTCGCGCTCGGAGGGTTCCTGTTGCTGCGCCGGACGCACGCCCGACTCGAGCGACCGATCCGGCTGGGCCGGGTCTGGATACCGATCGCCGTCGGACTGATCGCGTTCAACGTGTTCATGATCGTGATCGGCTTTACGCATCCGGCGCTCGTCGGCTACGGCGGCGGCACCGAGCAGCTCATCTCGCTGACAGTCATCGCGGTGGGTCTGGTGTCGTACTTCACGCGCGCGTCGTCGAGGATCGGGTCAGGCGGCGTGTGGGATGTCGCGAAGACAGCCGGAGAGGGGACATGAGCACCGCACTGCTGTCGCCGCTCCAGGTCGGCCCCGTCACCCTGCGAAACCGCATCGTCTCCTCCTCGCATCAGACGACGCTGGTGCACGACCACCTTCCGACCGACGATTTCATCGCCTATCAGCATGCCCGCGCGGCGGGCGAGACCGGCCTGATCATCATGGAGGCGGTCGCCGTCGCACCATCGGGGCTCCTCACCGCCCACACGCTCGGCGGATACCTCGATTCGATCGTCGACGGCTACCGGCGCGTCGCCACCGCCGTCCAGCAGGAGGGCTGCCGGCTGTTCGTCCAGCTGTTCCATGGCGGCCGTGAGCAGATCGCGTCGGCGCCACGACCGCCGGCGGTCTCCTCCTCGTCGCTTCCGAGTGCGCGCTACCACACCGAGCCGCGCGCGCTGCGCGCCGAGGAGGTCGACGAGCTGATCGCGTCCTACGCGCGCTGCGCCGCGCTGGCGGCGGCCGCTGGACTGGACGGAATCGAGGTCACCGCCGCGCACGGCTACCTCGGCGAGCAGTTCTTCCGACCGGAATACAACCTGCGCAGTGACCGGTACGGCGAGCCGTTGCGGTTCATGGCCGATGTGCTGGAGGTCGTCCGCGCCGCCGCTCCGGCGCTCGCGCTCGGCGTGCGTCTGAGCGCGGACTCGGCCGCGGCGAGAGCGGTCGCGCCGGCGCTCGCCGAGCTCGTCGACTACGTGCACCTGGCTGTCGGCGACTCGTCGACGTTCGACGGCTGCACCGGAATCGCCCCACCGCCGCCGACCCCGCAGGACCTGATCGGCGAGCTCACCGAGCCGTTCAGGCTCGGGCGACCGCTCATCGCGACCACTCGCGTCGTCGACCCGGCGCACGCCGACGCGATGATCGCCGCGGGTGTCGCCGACGCGTTCGGAATGACCCGCGCGCTGATCACCGACCCTGAGCTGCCGAGAAAGGTGCGCACCGGCGCCAGCGATCGGATCCTGCGCTGCATCGGCTGCAACGCGTGCATCGCCCACTACCACGCCGAGACCCCGATCCGCTGCTCGATGAACCCGCGGACCGGGCGCGAGCTGACGCTCGGCGTGGCGCGGCCGGTGGTGGGCGATATGCCTCGTCGCGTCGTCGTGGTCGGCGCGGGCCCGGCCGGGCTGGCTGCCGCCGCCGAGGCGGGCGCCGCGGGCCACACCGTGTTCGTCTTGGAGCGCCGTTCCACGATCGGCGGTCAGGTTGCCATCGCCGGCTTCAGCCCAGGCCACGCCGAGCAGGCCCGGGCGCTGACTGCCAACTACAACTCGCTGCTGGACGAGGCGGGGGTCGAGCTCCGGCTGGGGGTCGATGTGGATCCCGGGGTCGTCGCGGCCCTGGAGCCCGACCTGGTCATCCTCGCGACCGGCGCACGGCCCGCACCGGCGCGTCAGGAGCTGCATGGCGTGCCGGTGTTAGACGCATGGAGCGTGCTTGACGGCTCCGAGCGTCCGGCCGGACGAGTGCTGGTGTCGGACTGGGGTGGCGATTCGGTCGCGCTTGACTGCGCCGAGGTGCTTGCCGGCGGCGGCTGTCAGGTGACACTGGCGGTGGGGGCGGTGACTCCGGGGGAGACGATCCATCAGTACGCGCGCAACCAGTACCTGGGGCGACTGGCGCGTGCCGGCATCGAGATCCTCGATCGGCATGGTCTTGTCTCTGCGGCCGGCGGGTCGGTGGAGCTGGCGAACGTGTTCGCGCCCGAGCTTCGGAGATCGGTGTCGACCGATGCGCTGGTGCTCTGCCACGGGCGGGTTCCCGACGACGCGCTGTACCAGCCACTGGTCGCTGCACTCGGGACGGGCGTTGTCGTCGCCGCGGGGGACTGCTGTTCGCCGCGGGGGTTGGAGGAGGCGATCCTCGAGGGGACCTTGGCGGTCCGCGGCGGCCTTGGTCTTCCAGACCATTGACGTCTGAGTGGATGCAGTCGGACCTGGCACTTGACCGCGCGCTGTTCGGCGCCGAAGGCGACCCGCTGAGCTACCCCGGCGTCCTGCCGACGAGACCGTGCCTGCTTGACGGCCGCTCCGTTATCGATCTCGCCTGGGACGGAGGCCGGCTGCTCGTCGCCGACACCCTACAGGGGGTGGACGGCTATCTGACAGAGGCCGGGGCCGCGCCGATCGCACTGCGGACGGCCCAGATCGCCTACGGCGCCAACCGCGACCTGCACAACCTGGCGTGGAAGCTGTCGGCCTACGGGCAGACCGACGCTTCGTCGCGGCTTGCGATCCTGCTGCCGGCGACGCTGCGCGACGCGGACATCGTGGCGAGCAGCATCGGCTATTGGGGCTACGTCTACAGCGCGGTGATTCTGCACCGGCCGCCGATGCTGGTCCGGCCGTATCTGGCAGGAGCTGAGGTCGAGGTCGCGCTGCTGCTGCTGGATGAACATCAGGTGAGGGCGATGCACCGTTCAGAAGGTGTGCCACTCGGACTCGTCGAGCAGCGACCGGGCGTCAGCTGCGATCTCGCGATCGCCACCTGCGACGTTCGTGGGACTTCGATCGAGGTCGACGCGCAGATCTACGTCAGCGCTCGCGAGTTCATGTCGCTGGACGGGGTGAGGCCGATGCCCTACGCGGCGGTCGGGCGACGGGGCGGGACGGAGCTGCAGCGCCTGACCCAACGCGAGATGTGGGCGCACATCGTGGCGCGCCTCGAGTTGGGCGCTGTCGACGATGTGGTCGCGGCGCTGCGTGCCGGGGCGTTGGCTCGCGCCGCGGGAGATCCCGGACCGTCGGAGCAGACGTTTGACCTCTATCACCAGATCCAGCGAGGGATCTCTGCCGAGATGTCGTTGAGCGACGGCGACGGACTCTCCCGAGTCGCACTCGATGACGTCCCGTGGATGCTGGCTGAGGAGTTGGCGTGGGCCGGCGAGCCGCGGGTCGGGGATCGAATCCAAGGGTGACCCCGCCCGCGAGGCGAGGCGCCTCAGGACGGCCCTGCGCCTCACTGGCCGCCGGCGAGCTCACGCAGGATCGCCCGGTGCGTCGGCCGCGCGGCGGAGTAACACCGCTCGCCGGCCGGCGTGATCTGCGTCCACGCGGCGCGGCGGTCGTCCTGACACACGCCTCGTGAGACCAGCCCCGCCTTCTCCAAGCGGGTGATGAGGCGCGAGAGCGCACTCTGCGTCAGATGGACCTGCTCGGCGAGCTCGTGCATCCGCACCACCCCGTCCGCGCGATCGAGCTGCTGAAGCACCTCGAAGTCGCTGACGGTGATGCCGTGGTCGGCGGCGAGGGCTCGGTCGAGAGCGCAGGTGGTGCGGTGGTAGCGATTGAGCGTGTCGTGCCACGCGGCCGCCAGCGCATCCTCGTCACGCGCCTTGGCCCCCTTTGACCGGGTTGTGGCTGCCGCTTTCATGCTCGAGATTCTAGCGCTCCGCGGCCCCTTGTGTGCTTGAGCATAAGATGATCACGCAATAGATGCATTCGCATCTCATGACTGTGCATATACTTCGGAGCATGTCTTCAACTGTTCTCGAGGCCCCACCTGCCTCATCCTCACCGCCCACCCAACCGCGCACCCTCGGATGGACGCCGACGACCTGGCTGCTGCTGGTCGTCGTCTGCGGCGCCCTGTTCCTCGACGGCCTCGATCTCTCGATGATCGGCGTCGCGCTGCCCTCAATCGGCCGCTCGATGCACCTCGATCCCGGTTCCCTGCAGTGGATCGTCGGCGGCTACGTGCTCGGGTACGGCGGCTTCCTGCTGCTCGGCGGGCGAACCTCCGACCTGATCAGCCGCCGCACCGTGTTCCTCACCGCCGTCGCGGTGTTCGGCGTCGCGTCGCTGATCAGCGGCGTGGTCTCCTCCGCGGTGCCGCTCGTTGCCATGCGCTTCATCAAGGGCGCATCGGCCGGCTTCACCGTTCCGGCGGGACTGTCAATCCTCACCACCACCTTCGCCGAGGGGCCGGCCCGCAACCGCGCCCTCGGGATCTGGACGCTCTGCGGAGCGAGCGGCTTCTCGCTCGGCCTTGTCTTCGGCGGCCTGCTGACCGAAATCGGCTGGCGGGCGCCGCTGCTCATGCCGGGTCCCGTCGCGCTTCTGCTCGTCGCCGCCGGATGGCGGGTGATCCCGCGCGCCGCGAGCGAGTCGTTCTCCCTGCGTCACTTCGACCTGCCGGGAGCCCTGACTGCGACCGGCTCACTGCTGCTGCTCGTCTACGCGGTGGTCGAGGCGCCCGCGCACGGCTGGGCGTCGGTCTCGACGCTCGGCGCTCTCGCCCTGAGCGCCGCACTGATGGCGAGCTTCATCGCGATCGAGTCTCGCCACCCTCGCCCCCTGCTGCGGCTCGGCATCCTGCGCTCGGCGCCGCTCGTGCATGCGAACGTCGCCGCGGCCGCGATGTTCGGCAGCTACGCCGCCTTTCAGTTCCTCGTCACCCTCTACGTGCAGGATTCGCTCGGCTGGAGCCCGATCGGCATGGCGCTGGCGTTCCTGCCGGCCGGCCTGATCGTGGTGGCGAGCGCTACGCGCATCGACCGCCTGCTCGCCCGCGTGGCCACGCCCGTGATCATCCTCGGCGGGTTCATCGCCTTCGTCGCGGGGTACGCGCTGTTCCTGCGTGCGCGGCCCGGGATGCCCTATGTCGAGTTCATGCTGCCGACGATGCTGCTGCTCGGCATCGGCTTCGGCCTCTCGTTCGCCGCCATCAACACCCAGGCGACCGCCGGCGTGGCCGACGCCGAACAGGGGCTCGCGTCCGGCCTGGTCAACACGAGCCTGCAGCTCGGCGGCGCGATCGTGCTGGCGGTCGTCACGGCGATCCTCGGTTCCGGCAAGGTGACCCCGGGGCACATGCTGCCCGGAACCCACACCGCGGTCGCCGTCATCCTCGGCGTCTCAGGCGTGGCGATGCTGTTCACGCTGGTGCACCTCTACCGGACGCGTGACGTGACCGTCCGTCGCAGCGCGCAGGCCCAGTTCGCCGGGGCGCCGGCGGAGACCTGCGAGCTCTGCTCCTGACGGCGCGGCGACGTGGCTCGGCCGCCCGGTAGGGCGGTCGGGCCGCGGGCGCCGGTCGGCGCGGCGTGGGTCGGCTGCGTGCTTCAATTGCCGGCGGACTTGCCCCGCATGTCGCACATTCGACGCTTCGACCACATCGGCATCACCGTCGCGGACCTCGAGACGGTCACGGCGTTCTTCGTCGGGCTGGGCCTGGAGGTCGAGGGACGGGCGTTCATGGAAGGCGAATTCGTGGACACCGTCATCGGTATCCCTGGCTCGCGCAGTCACATCTGCACGCTGCGACCGCCGGGCGGAGGCCCCGGCCTTGAGCTCTCGAGCTTCGAGCAGCCCGGCCACGAGCCAGGGTCGCCCACCGCTATGGCCAACGAACTGGGACTGCGCAACGTCTCATTCGAAGTCGACGACCTGCAGGCGACGGTCGACCAGCTGGCCGCCGACGGCTACGGCCTGGTCGGCGGCATCGGCCAGTACCAGAACATCTGGCGGATGGCCTACGTCCGCGGCCCAGAGGGAATCATCGTCTCGCTGGCCGAGCGGATCGGCTGACTGATACTCCCCCTTTGACAGACACTCGCGGAGGTCGCAATGCACGATCAAGTGGTCTCGTTCACCCAGATGGCGGATGGCACGCGGCACGACTACGAGTTGCTGAGCGCCGCCGAGGAGCGCTTCCTCCAGGCGCTCCCTGACCGGCTGCTCGCAGCTCTGGAGGACTTGCAGCACAGCTTCTCCGGCTACCAGGTCACGCGCTACGAGCACTCGCTGCAGAGTGCGACCCGGGCACTGCGAGACGGCCGCGACGAGGAGTACGTGGTCATGGCGTTGCTGCACGACATCGGCGACTCCCTGGCCCCCCACACCCATTCCGAGATGACCGGCGCCATCCTGCGCCCGTTCGTCCGACCCGAGCTCGTCTGGATCTGCGCACACCACGGCGCGTTCCAGCTGTACTACTACGCCCACCACTACGACATGGATCGCAACGTCCGTGATCGCTGGGCCGGGCACGAGTACTACGCGGCGACCGTCGAATTCTGCGAGCGCTATGACCAGAACTGCTTCGATCCGGATTACGAGTCCGAGCCGCTGGCGACGTTCGAGCCGATGGTGCGCCGCGTCTGCAGCGAGCCGCGGTACCTGTCCGACGACGACGCGTAGCTGATCTGACGGCACGCGGAATCCAGCCCGTCGGCGCTCCGCACCGTCGCCTGGGACCGTCCGAGGTGGCTCGAGTGCAAGATCCGGGGTCGGAGTGCTCATCGCACTCGCTGCGGTGATCTCACGTGCTGGGGCCGCCGACCGTCGCGCCTGAGGCCAATCCGGACAGCGGGAGCCTCGCTTGCTCCTCGCCGACGAGCCTGGCCTGCGCCGGGCCGCAATTGCACCATCGAACCCCAGGCGGCACGAACGGGTCGTGACTAGATCTTCGTCGCGGGGCGGCCGCCCGTGCCACTGTCGTGTGCGCCCGGCAAGGAGGTTTCGTGGAAGAAGCGGGCGAGGTGTGGGGCCACGATCTTGGGTCGCAGATTGTGCGTCTGACCCTCGAGAGTCATGAGTGACGCGTCAGGGAGGGCGTCGGCGAGTGCCTGCATGCCGTTTTGCATCCATGCGCTGCTGGCACCGCCGCGGAGCACGAGCGTCGGTCCGCTGATCGCAGCCCATAGGTCGGGCGAGAGGGGCCGACCCTGCTGGTGCTCGACGGTGATGAGCGAGTCGTAGGTGAGGGTCGGCGCGATCGCGGTGAGCTTGCGCCACAGCGGGGTCAGCCGCAAACCACCGATGACGAGCGGCGGCAGGCCGACGAGTGTCAGGAATAGCCGCACCGCTTGTCCGCGCTTGCCGTGGTCGAGCAGCTCGGTGAGCTTCTGGTGGTACTCCGGCCCCGTCGGCGCCCGAGAGTCGTCAACGATGAACGGCGCCTCATAGACGCCGACCCGGATGATCTGTGGTGAGCGAGCGGCCGCGTGCAGCGCCAGCACAGCTCCCGAGGATTGCCCGAATATGAATGCTTGGCCGCCCGCCGCTTCGATTACCGCCAGTAGGTCTTCGACCTCACGCTCGACCTCATACGCGGGCGCGTCACCACTGTCTCCGCGGCCGCGGCGATCGTAGTTGATGACGGTGAAGTCCCGGGCGAGCAGGCGCGCGAGACCGCTGCCTGGTCCGATCCTGCGAGTGCATAGCGCGCCGTCGACGAGGACGAGCAGCGGACCGCTTCCGGACGTGTCATACGCGATCTTGGTGCCGTCGCTGGAGTGCGTCGTGGGCATCACTGGCCTCGCGCGCCGAGGGGCTGTGAGAAGCGCACCATGTTCTTGGAGGGGTCACGTACCGCGCAGTCGCGCACCCCGTAGGACTGATCCTTGGGCTCTTGCACTATCTCGGCGCCGGCGGCGACCGCTTTCTCGAACAGGGCGTCGCAGTCGTCGCTGGCGAAGATCGCGGCCGTGAGGGACCCGGCGGCCATGACCTGTTCCAGTGCGTCGATGTTCCCAGGCCGCCCCGCGGGCGTCTCCAGCGAGAGCTCGACACCATCGGGCTGGGACGGCGCGGTAAGGGTGAGCCATCGCATTTCCCCGAGCTGTACGTCGTTTCGGACCTCCAGGCCCACGACGTCGCGGTAGAAGGCCAGTGCCTCCTCCTGGTCACGGACGGTGACGAAGCAGTGGGAGAGCGTGAGATTCATTGAGCGACGGCTCCTGACGAGAGAGTCCTAAAAAGCAACCACAGGAGTGTATAGCAGGATCGAATGGTCTTGCTAAGGTATCCGAAATGGCTGCAAGAGCCGGCTACTTCGACGGTTGCCCGTCATCGCATGCGCTCGATCTGATCGGCGATCGCTGGGCGCTGCTGGTGGTGCGAGAGCTGCTGCTCGGCCCAAAGCGCTTCACCGACCTCCGTCGGGGGCTCCCTCGAATCAGCCGAAACGTGCTGTCCCAGCGCCTCGACGATCTTGAGGTCGCTGGCGTGCTTGTGCGACGCACGCTGCCTCCACCCGCCCCAGCCGCGGTCTATGAGCTGACCGAACGAGGCCTCGAACTGGACTCGGTACTGACTGCGATAGGTCGATGGGGCGCACGATCGCCTCTGCTACCCGACAGCGACACCATCGGAGTAGACACGTTCGTGCTCGGGCTTCGCAGCCGATACGACCCGCGGGGGGCCGACGGTCTTGACGCCACATACGAGCTCCGCATCGAGCAGGAGGCATTCGAGTTTCAATTCGAGGACGGCCAGTTGACCGTTCGCCGTGGCGCTTGCGCCCACCCGGAGGCGGTCATCGCCGTCGTTCCCGCGGCCATGGCGGCTGTGGGACGCGGCACCCAGCCGCTCAGCAGCGCACTCTCCACTTCCGCCGGCGCGACCAGCGACGCACTCGACCGGTTCGCCACGCTGTTCAGCGACCTGGACTTCGGAGCGCCTCCCCTCAAGTGAGGCGCTGCCGGCGCCGCGACGCGATCTGGACGTCTCGGTATCGCGCCGCTGCCGGCTGGAGGCCTCTGTCGCCGCGCGGCTGCGCGATTCGTGCCACGCACGCGCCGCGGAGTGGTGGGAGGCACGAATTCGGCGGCAGCCGCGTCGTTCGTGGCACCGGCCTGCGGCTAAAGGCTGCGTGGCACGAACTCCACCCGGTCCCCAGCGCCGGTCGCGGCCGACGCGTCCGACAATGGAAGCGTTCGCCGAGTCGGTCCGCTTCCAGCGTTCCGAAGGCTCTCGGGAGTCGCGCAGCGTGCCGGCAGGAGTAGGTGGGTTCTACGTGCCGTTGGATCAGTTGGTCACGACGCGCCCGTGGGCGGTTGCAGTCAGGCCGTCCCGGTCAGTGACGGTGAGCGAGACCCGATACACGCCGGGCGCCGTGTACACGGTGCTGGCGGAGAGGCCGTCGCCGGTGGTGCCGTTACCGAACTTCCAGGTCGCGCTGACGATCGGACCGTCGGATCGGTTGCGGTGCCGGTGAACGTGACAGGCTGGTTGACGACTACCGAAGTCAGGCGGGGGATGGTGACCGTCGGCGGGCGGTGCGGGATCCACACGAGGTTGCCGTAGTAGTTCCCCCAGTCGGATGCTGCGGGTCGCCGGTGGAGCCGTAACTCGGATCGGCGGCGGCTGGGCGGCTGCGTCGGAGACCATCTTCTGCACGATCTGCGCGGGAGTCAGGCCGGTGCCGAGCTCCACTCACCGACGACCTCCTGGTCACCGTATGGTCCTTTCGTCAGAGCTCCTTCACTCTGCTGTCTGCGCGTCGTGATCGCTGCTGGGCCAGCGGATGTGCGCCACCAGCGGCGAATGGTCCGACAGGCCCTCATCGCGCCACCCGTGCAGGTAACCGCACACCGGGACCTCGACCTCGGAGGAGACGATGAGGTGGTCGAGTCGATAGCCGCCGCCCGAGCGCTGCCACACCCAGCTGGGCTCGCGCTGCTCGAGGCCGTGCAGCGCCCGGAACGCGTCTCGGAACCCGCAGTCCTCAAGGCCCTTGATGAGCGCGAGCTCGGCCGCATCCCAGCGCTCGCCGCGCTCAGCGCGCAGGCGGCCGTACCGGTCCCGCGCGAAGGTCCAGACCCGGCCGTCCGCATGCTCACGGCGCGGCGTGTTCAGGTCGCCGCACACCAGCCGCGGCCCCCGGGCCGTACGCAGATGCGCGTGCACCGCCTCGTGGGTGAGGACCTTGGCCAGCCCCGGCTTCGGGCTGATCGGCGAGTGCACGTCGACCACCTCCAGCCCCGCCAGACGGGTCGCGAGGACCCGCTCGGGCCACGGCAGGCCCTCCACCGCGACCACCTCCTGCTCCCACCGCGAGGCGACGAGGGTAGCAGCGGCCGGTCGCGGTCACCCGCCGCCGGCGGCTTGGCGACCCGCACGACGCCCAGCCCGGCCGCGGCCAGCGTCTGCGTCCATGGCGCGACCGCGCGCGGATGACCTCCTGGAGGCAGACGACGTCAGCCGAGAGCGCGGTCACCCGCGCGGACTGCTCCGGCTGGCGGCGCAGCCGCCCAGCGACGTTCCAGGAGACAAGGACGGCGTCGGTCACCTCCGCACATTGAAGATCAACCGATCCGCCGCCGCGACCACCTCAGCGAAATCGGCCGCCACGGACCTGCTTGAGCAATCTGGCGTTCCGCCCGCAAATCCATCGAGCAACCCAATGTCGGCCCGGAAGCCCACGGGATCACGCCATGGGATACTCGGTCGCACTCGGACTGGTTCGTCGGCGGTCCGAGGACAGGCCCTGTCCACTGTCCTGGAGGCAACCCGATGGCGGATGACACATCGCCGGTCGCTCTGGTGACCGGTGCCGGAACGGGAATCGGTCGGGCCACAGCGCTCCGGCTCGCGCAGGATGGTTATGCCGTTGCGCTCGCGGGACGGCGCTCGGCGCCGTTGGAGGCGGTCGCCGATGAGGTCGGCTCGTGCGGCGCGGCCGCGACGGTGGTTGCGGGTGACGTCTCGACGGCTGAGGGCGCCGAGCAAGCGGTCAGCACGACGCTGGCCGCCCGTCGCCGTCTCGACGTGCTCGTGTGCAACCACGGCGTGGGCGATTCAGAGCCAGTGGGTGACGACACGCCGGAGGGCTGGGAGCGGACGATGCGCATCAACCTCACCGGCCCGTTTCTGCTTGCCCGCGCGGCGCTACCGCATCTGCTGGAGCAGCGAGGGTCGGTGGTGACGGTGGCCTCAACCAACGGTTGGCTTGCCGGCCCCGGCTGGGCCTCTTACTGCACCTCCAAGGCGGGGCTGATCAGCTCACCAGGTGCTTGGCCAACGACTACGGCCCGAGAGGCCTACGCGCCAACTGCGTCTGCCCGGGCTGGGTGCGAACGCCGATGGGCGAACACGACATGGCAAAGGTCCGCGAAATGTGGGATGTCTCGACAGAGGACGCCTACTGGCTATGCAGCCGTGATACGCCGTTGCGCCGCCCGGCTGCACCTGAGGAGATCGCCGAGGTCATCGCCTTCCTCGCATCCCCTCGCGCCACCTACGTATCGGGCGCAGTCATACCGGTCGATGGGGGCGCCAGCGCGGTGGACAGCTCCTCGACGCCGTTCCACGGGCCACAGGAGCACCTACGCGCTCTGTTGCGCGACAAGTGACCGCACCAACCCAGGTCGCTGCAAGCCAATGATTTGCCCGGCCGCTCGCTCGCGAGGGCTCAGCGTCTGGATGTCCCGCGAGGCGGTTCATCTTGTTGTGCTGCCCGTCGTCGGTGCGGGCGTCGAGGGACGCGGTTGACGGCGACGCTGTCGGCGCGCGGCAGTCCGACCCCGTAGTGCAGTCCGATCATGCGGATGGTGAAGCAGGCGACCGCCCCGACAATCGGGAACACGACGCTGTGGTCACCGAGCTTGAACGCTGCAACGACGATCCCCGCGCCGATGAGCGCAGGGATGGCGTAGAGCCCGCGGCGGAGGACCTCGGGGATCTCGCGCACCAGCACGTCGCGGACCATTCCGCCGCCGATCCCGGTGGTCGCACCGAGGATGACGGCTTCGGCGACGCCGAGGCGGTGCGCCAGCGCGGTCGCAGAGCCGGTGACGCAGAACAGCGACAGGCCCGCAGCGTCCGCGGTCACGAATGGGCGCTGCAGCTTGTTGATGACGGGGAGGGCGAGCGTAGTCATCAGGCCGGCGCCGCCCACGACGGCGAGGTAGCGCCAGTCGCGAAAGGTGCTTGGCGGGATGCCGATGAGCACGTCGCGGATGATGCCGCCGAACAATCCAACGACCGCCGCAAGGACGATCGCGCCGAACAGATCGAGCTTGGCGCGCACCGCGGCCAGTCCCCCGCTGATCCCGAACACGAAGGTGCCCACGAAATTGAGCACCAGGATCAGGGTAGGGTCGAAGCCGTGCAGTGCCGCCGGCAGCGCCGGCGCCCGGCCCCCGATCAGGGCTAGCAGGCCAACCAGGCGCACGTTGAGGCGACGAGCGTCTGCACACCGGTCTCGAGCGTCGGATGGATGATCGGGGCGAACTTCGGGTTGTGGTTGCTGGGCAGCTCGTTGAGTGTGCCTTCCTGCTCGGCCTTGGCGTAGGTGCCGGGGTCGAAGCCGCCGACGAACCAGAACACATTCGGGACGTCCCATTCCGTGCCGAAGGAGCCGAAATCCTCGCTGGCGGAGGTCGGCCCGGTGTGCCGGACCTGATCGTCGCCGAGCTGGGCAGCCAGCGCACGGTGCACCCGCTCGACGGCCTCGGGATCGTTCACGGTCAGGCGGTACTGATCGAGCGTGGTGAACTCTGGCGCTCTGGGTGCTCCGGATGCCTCGGCCTCGGCGTTGACGATGCGCTCGATCGCCTCGAGGATCCGGTGGCGCACCCCCTCGTCGTAGCTACGAACGTTGAGCTTGAGCAGCGCCTCGTCGGGAATGACGTTCTCCTTGGTACCGGCCTGCAGGGCGCCGATCGTGAGCACCGCCGATTCGGAGGCCGCCAGCTCGCGAGAGACGATTCCCTGCAATCGCATCACCGTCGCCGCGGCCATGACGACCGGATCGATTGAGTTCTGCGGCATCGACCCGTGCGCGCCCCGACCGAACATTCGAATCTGCAGGCTGTCCGCCGCCGAGGTGATCACCCCCGGCTTGCTGAAGACCTGCCCCGCCGGAAATCCCATCACATGCTGGCCGAGGATCACGTCGGGCTTGGCGAAGCGGTCAAACAGCCCGTCGTCAATCATCGCCTGCGCACCCTCCGCGGTCTCCTCTCCGGGCTGAAAGACCGCCATCAGCGTCCCCCGCCACGTGTCTCGGTTGGCGGCGAACCGTGCGGCAGCGCCCAACAGCCAGACGACGTGCATGTCGTGCCCACACGCGTGCATGACCGGCGTCTCATTCCCGTCTTGATCGGTCGCGGTCACCGAACTGGCGTAGGGCAGGCCGGTGTCCTCCCTGACCGGCAGCGCGTCCATATCGGCACGCAGCATCACCGTCGGCCCGTCGCCATTCTCAAGGATCCCCACCACGCCGGTCTTCCCGACGCCCGTCGTGACCACAAATCCGGCTGACTGCAGCCGGGCGGCCGCGATGCCCGCCGTACGCGTCTCCTGCATCGAGAGCTCCGGATGGCTGTGGATGTCCTCATAGAGAGACTCCAGACCAGACAACTCCTCGGCAAGCCCCGCCAGAACGGATTTAGCTGCAGAACCGTCGCTCATGATTTTCCCCGTTCTCACGCCCAGGCGCGGGCCCCAGACGATCGGTGGCGCGTGCCGGCCGACCCTACCACCGGCAGAAAGAGGTCATTCACTTGGGTGTGACGACGGTGGTCGGGGCGACCGGCCTCGATGGCGGGGCGGGGGCGGCTGATCGTGAGGGCGCGAGCGGCTGGGTGGACGCGAGCACCTCCGTGAGCAGCCTGGCGAGTTGTTGGGACGCTCCTGTCCAGGAGTAGCGCTCGCGCGCCACGACGCGAGCAAGCTCGCCTCGCCGTTTTCGTTCTGACCGGTCCCGGATGACCTCGGTGAGGGCCGTGATCAGGTCGTTCCGGTTGTCAGGTTCGACCAGCCACCCGGTTTGCCCGTCGTTGATGATCGCCGCGGGCCCCAGCGACCGAGTGGCGACGGCAGGTAACCCGCAGGCCATGCCTTCGACGATGACTTGGCCGAACTGTTCTCGCTCGGAGGTCAACACGACGGCGTCGGCGGCCGAGAAGAAGTCTGGCAACTCCTGGTGGGTGTGCCAGCCGGCGAGGAACACCCCGGGGACGTTCAACCGAGCGGCGATTCGCTCAGGGTGCTCGCCCTCCCATTCGCCCGGGTGGCCACCGACCAGCACCAGACCGACAGGGTCGCTGAGTCGCTCCTGGGCCTCACCGAACGCGCTGATGAGCCGATCGAGGCGTTTCACGGCCGTGAAACGACCGACGTAGAGCAGCACCGTTCCTGTCGCAAGCGCCACGACGCTGCGCTCGGTGTAGCGCGCACTGCCGGGTGCCTGACCAGGTAGCCAGCCTCGCGGCTGGTCGATCAGGACGCGCCTCCAGAAGCGCCCGCGGTCAACCGTGGAGGTTGTGAACAGCTCGATATCGACGCCGTTTGAGACCGCGGCCAGCCGCTCCCTCGACACGCCCAGAAGCGAAGCGGCGCGCTCGACAGCGGCCGGCGCGACCACGAGACGCTCGCATCGTTGCGCCCAGCGTCGCATCCGCTCAGCCCAGCGCTCGGCATATCGCCACGCAGGCGGATCGGGGCCGGCGATCCGCTCGAGCATCAACAGCTCGGTGCCGTGCAGGTGCCCGACGACCGGGACCTGCGGCGCGACTCTCGCCGCGGCTTCATTGATCGGCGTGAGGTGATGCAGGTGCAGCACGTCAGCCTCGCGCGCGCCGGCGCGCTCAAGCTCGCCTGACCAGGCGGTGACCTGCAGCTCGTACTCGTGGTCGTCAAGTGCCGCGAAGACACGATCAGGCGCGCCGGTTCGGTCCTCGAAGGAAGGATGCAACGGTGCGCTGCCGGGAGGGCCTGCGAATCGCTGCGGCGCGTCAGTCGCCAGGGCGGCGTCAAAAGAGACGGCGCGAACCTCCCCGTAGAACTCCTGCGCGTTGCCATGCTCGCCTTGATCGTCTCGTGAGCCGGCCACCAGCGTCACCTCCCACGACTGGTCGCGCAGACCTCGGACGAGCGCCCGCGCTGCATGCGCTGAGCCACCGCGCGGTGAAAACATGATGGCGGAGAGGGCGCGAGGCATCACAACTAATGATCGAGTATGACCATCTTGTGAACGCCCCGCCGCCGGTGGCCGGAAAGGCGGTGTGAGAGAACCGGAGGAACTACCGCGGATCGAACACGATCGCGGTCACGATGGGCCGTCCCTCAAGCAGCTCCGCGCCGTGCTCCTCGCGCGGGCTGTTGCGCAACCGTCCGCCGTGCACCAGCGACGCGGAGCCGCCACCGTCGAGATTCAGAGCCTCCGTCGCGCCCAGTGTGATCAGCGCCCCAGCGAGCTCACCCAGCGTCATCCCGGCGTCGCGCTGCGCGCGCCCGTCACATGCGACCGCAAGTAGCCGATCCTCTGCGATCGCCAACGCTGACCGTGGATAGCGCCCCGCGGTGATATCCGATTCAAACTGATGAGCACCGGAGGAGAACCCCTCGTGGTCCTCTCCGTCCACGAAGGCGGCACGACCACCGCTCACCAGGAGCGGACCGGCTTGCAAGAGGTCCCCGGTTGGCTCGTCGGCAAGCTGATCGCGCCGCGCGATCGACGCGCCATCCCGTCCGACGTGCAGACACGCCCGCAGATCGCCCCACGGCGCATCAAACGCCGCCGAGGGCCGCGCCGCACCACCAATCCGAACATCGCCCAGCGGCAGGCCTGAGGATCGGATGAAGAAGCCGCCGACCACAGCGTCGCGAATGCCATTTTCCCGACACCAGCGCACCAGCGGCGTCGGCTGTTCCAGCACCACCACGCGCGCGCCCACGGCACCCCGGTCATAGCTCGCGACATGCAACGTCGTCCGAGCACCGTCCGCCAGCCGCAATCGAAGCCGACTCAGCCGCGAGCGTCTGCGGGCCAGCAGATCGATGGGTCGCACGAGACGGATCGGGAGCGGACTGGGACTCAGAGCATTCCGGGTACGGCCGGCAGGGACTGAGACAAATACACGACCCCGCGGACGCCGTGCCTTGACCGTTCAGCACCGCGTCCGAGTCGCCGATGACCTCGACGGGGGCCCTCTCAGTGACGTTGTCCTGCCAACTAGAGTTCGCAGGGCAAATGACACGGATGCCAGACGTGACGAACCAAGGGAGGACATCGTGCCCCCTGCCGTGGGCGTCGTGGTCACCCACTGGGGCCCCTGAAAGGCAACCGGGGCTCGACGTCGGTGAGCTCGAAGATCCGATGGACAACCCGTCGACCCGGGATGATCGTCAACGGCGTCGCAGATCTCCTGCACGCAGCGTCGAGTGCGAGCACCGCGCGAACGCCCGCCACATCGATGAAGTCGAGCAGTGCGAGATCGAGCACCACCTCCCGCACCGGCGCGAAGTCGAGTTCGCCGAAGCACGCCTCGAGCGCAGCGGCGCTGCAGATGTCCAGTTCGCCTCTCAACGTGATCACCGTCGCCGGCTCAGAGACCTCGATGTCCAAGTACGGCGCGCTGTACCTGAGTTCCATCCAGCTCCTTTGATCGGCGTGCTCAGTGGTGTGCACCAGCCTCCTCCCGAGGCCGCGCGGATCAGCGGCCCCGGGAGGACACTCCAGCGGTTGCGGCACAGGCGCTAACGGTCGACGCGCGCCGGTGCCGGTCCTTCAGCAGGGCTCGGACGAGCCCCAGGGGCCGGACGACCATGAATGCGCGCGCGTCCGTCCTGTCGTGAGGTGTCGTACACGTCTCGCATCATCTCGGCGGCCACCTCGCGCCCGCCCAACCCGAAGGCGAGAGCTCCCGCGGCCGCCAGCATGCCGATCAGCGCGATGTAGGTGGTCGTCACGATGGCCGAGGCGATCTTGAGCTGGTTGAGGACCATGAACAGGACGATGGCCAGGATCACCGCGGGCGCCACCGCGCGGACGATGCGACCCGCGGCGGTATCGCCTACGCCTCTGCGGACGAGGCCGTCCACAGCGCCGGCGATCGCCGCTCCCAGCACCAGGATCAAGACGGCGGCGACGACATTCGGCAGATAGTTCTGCACGTTGCCCATGAAGTTCGTCAAAGTCGGGATCTTCAGGGCGCCGATTGCCGCGGCGATGGCGTAGATGAAGATGAACCAGAACGTCACCGTCGCGACCAGGCGAGAGGGCTGGGCTCCCGGGCTCAACCGCTCGACATAGGTTCCAGCTTGGCTGCCGCTCAGCGCTCGATCGAGCCCCACCGCCGACAGCAGCTTGGCCACCACGACCTTGACGAGCCGCGCGACCAGGTAGCCGACGAACAAAATGACGAGACAGCCCAGGAGATTCGGGATGAACCCGATCAGGGCGTTGAGTCCTCGTTGAAGACTCTGCGCGATCTGCACAGCTGCGATGGACATGCGACTACTCCCTGTTCTTTCGAGATCGGGTGAGGCATACGCCAGCACCACGCACAAAGACTGCGTTCAACCGGCCCGAGAACGGATGGCCGGCGTCGCCGGCGCCAACTCGGTTGACTACTGCAAGACAGCGGACGGCTGGCCCCGGTTACAGAAATGAGCGCGATCTCAAGGCCCCCTGTAACCCTCCGGGCCGCCGCGCGGTCCCAGGAGCTGAGATGCTGCCGTTAGGTGAGATGCAGTCCGATGAGATTCTGATCGAGCGGACCCTCAACGGTGAATTGGCCGCCTTTGAGGAACTGGTCGGCCGCTACCGCGGCGTCGTCTTCCGCGTCGCGGCGAGGATCGTCGGTCCGGACGATGCCCAGGACGTGAGCCAGGACACGTTCCTGCGCGCGTTCCATCGCCTGGAGCAATATCGAGGTACCGCCGCCTTTCGGACCTGGCTGCTGCAGATTGCTCAGAACACGGCCCTGAACGCCCTCGCCTGGTCCCGACGCCGCCCCACCCAGCCGGCCGATGAGTCCCCGGAGATGCCCGACCGGGATCCCGTCCGCCAGCCCGTGACCGAGCTCGAACGCCGCGAACGCCAGGACCGACTCGAGCTGAAGCTCGGCGCGCTCCGGTCCGACTACCGGAGCCTCCTGGTGCTCCGGGATCTCGAGGGGCTCAGCTACGACGAGATCGCCGAGGTGCTCGAAATGCCGCTCGGAAGTGTCAAAGGCAGGTTGCACCGTGCGCGGGGCGAGCTCATCGAGTTGCTCCGGAACAACACCTACGACTGGGAGCTACCGGGATGAATGCAGACGACGGCTCAACCGATCTCAGCGCGGCCGAGCGTCGCTTGGACGAGCACCTCGAGCTTCTCCGGGCCAGCCCGCCGGACGCCACCCTGGAGCTGGTCCCCCAGGTGATCCGGGCGGTGCGATGGCAGCGGGCGATTCGGGATCCGCTCCTCCTCGTCGGAGCTGTGGCGGCAGCGTTCGCCGAGACGGCCCGCTTCTTGCTTGAGTCAGCAGGAGGTCAGTCATGAATCCGGCGGCGGTCTCGATCCTGGGACAGGCCGGCCAGGATCTGGGGGCGTTCCTTCCGCGCCTGGGCGGAGCGCTCGTGCTCCTCGTCATCGGGCTGCTCCTGACGCGGCTGATAGCTCGCCTCGTTCTGCGCGCGCTGCAGGCGGCAGGCCTTGACAGCCTCGCCGATCGAGGAGGCGTGACCCCGCTCCTGCGGGCATCCGGCCTGGGAGCGTCGCTGGCCGGGTTGATCGCCCGCATCATCCGGATCTTCCTCGCCATCGTCGTCATCTTCGCCGCGCTCTCGCTGCTCGGGCTGCAGTTCCTCTCCGCATCTCTGAACCAGGCGATCATCGAGCTGCCGAGGCTGTTTCTCGCCGCGGTCCTCGTCCTTGCCGGCGCCGTCGCGGCAGGGGCATCTCGCCGACGAGCGGACCGGCTGACCTATCAACTCGATTTTGCGGTGCCGCTCGGCCAGATCACGCAGATCGTGATCCTGGCGACGTTCGTCATCATCGCTGCCGCCGAGATCGGGATCTCCACCGTCCTCCTCGTCGTTCTCATCGGCGTTCTACTGGCGGCCCTATCCGGGACGTTCACGCTGGCGTTCGGGCTCGGCTCGCGCGAGGTCGCCCGAGCCCTCAGCGCAGGGCGGTATCTCCGGCACGAGTACCGCGTGGGTCAGGAGATCGGCTTTGGTGACGTCCGCGGGCGCATCAGCCGGATCCACAGCACCGGCACGATGCTGGACACGCCGGAAGGCAGCTCGATCCGCGTGCCAAACCACGTACTCATCGACAGCATCGTGACGATCTACACCATGCCACCCGAGGCCGAGGACACATCGACGTAGGTGGCCAACCCACCGAGACCCTCCCGCCCCGCCCATGGCGAGAGGCTGCCGTTCGTGCGCAACCGAGCTACGGTGCCGCAATGCGGATGCTCCTGACGGGCCAAGGGATCTCGAACGATCTCATCCGCACCGCGCTGCTCGACCTGCTCGACGCGCCGATCGCGGAATCGCGCGTCGTCATGGTCATCGACGCGATCCTCCCGTTTCCCGGGGACAGGACCAAATTGGTCGAGCACCTCGCGCAGACGCATTCGCTGGGGTGGGCGGAGTTCGGCGTACTCTCGCTCTTCGCCGGTCCGCCTGCCCTCGTTGAGTCGCGGCTCCGCTCGGCCGACGTCATCGTGGGGTACGGGGGCAGCAATCACTGGCTGGCGCACGCGTGGACCGAGACCGGGCTCGCAGGGGTGCTGCGTGAGTTGCTCGACGAGAAGGTGTACGTCGGCTGGAGCGCCGGGTCGATGATCTTCTCCCATCTCCACGAAGCCGCAGTGGAGGCGTTGGACGACCAGGATGAGGTCGAGATGTTCCAACTCGGTTCGGTCGGGCCGGCGCTGCCGCTCTTCGACTGGTTCGTGATGCCACACCTCGGCGCGGATTGGGCCGGCGAGGTCGGGCGAGGTGCCTGGGATGACGACTGGGCGGCCGACGTCGCCGCGCGGCTCGGCGGGCCGGTCTGGTTCATCGATGACGACAGCGCGCTGGTGGTCCGCGATGCGGGGGCGGATCCGGGGGTCGTCTCCAGCAGCCACTGGCTGCGCTTCGACGGCGGCGGGCAGCTGCTCGCTTCGCGCTGACTCCGGGCGTTGCGACTCACCCGTGATGGGTCATGAGGCAGCTACTGCTCGGACTCGCCGTGGGTCAGGCGGTTGGGGGAGAAGGCTCCGTCGTCCACGACAGTTCGCGCCGCGCGGTGTCCCGGCAGATGTCGAGCATTCCGGCGCGGTCGACGTGTGGTGAGCCGAGCACGACCTGGATCGTCAGCCCATCGATCAGCGCCGAGTACCTCAGGACGAAGGCCGGAACGTCGTCGCATTCGAACTCCCCGCTCGCAATCCCGTGATGGACCAGTTGGCTGAGCAGGTCCGTCCAATCGTCTTCAAGGCCCTGCAGCTGCCGAGCCACCTCGGGGTTGCGCGGGGCTAGTTCCCAGGCGTCCATCCAGAGCAGCAGGCGATAGTCACCGGCCCCCGTCGGAGCCGCAGCTTGGAGGAGATACTCGAGACGGTCCGCCGCGCTGGGCAGTCGCTCGACGGCGGCGAGGAAGTCGTCGCGCAGATCGTTCTCGACTGCCCGGAGCGCCTCGATGAAGAGCTCCGCCTTGCTGTTGAAGTAGTACAGAACCTGACTCGGGCTGATCCCCGCCCGCCGCCCGATGTCGACCAGCCGACTCTGCGAGACGCCCTGGTCGGACATCACCGCCACCGCGGCTTTGATGAGGGCGTTGCGTCGCTCCTCGGCTTGGGCGCTCGTGATCACCATCGCTTTCCGCCCGAGCGTACACGGCTTGACGCTCAGCCCATCGGGCTCTACGGTACGGCCGAATCAGATTCCGAATGCTGTTCGGAAGGAGAGTTGGAATGTCAGTTGAAACGCTCGAGAGCCCTCGCTCCGCGGGACTCGTCGCCCCGGCACGCACCGAGCCGCATGATCGGACGCTGGTCGCGTGGCCGACCAACAGCACCGTGTGGGGACCGCACCGCGAACGTGCTGTCGTGGAGTACCAGGCGCTCGTCCGGGCGATGGCGAGGTTCGAACCGGTGACGGTGATCGCCGACCCGGCCCACGCCGATGAGGCGCGTCACCGGTGCGAGATTGGGGACGTCAACGTCCTCGAGCTCCCGCTCGACGACTCCTGGGTGCGAGACAGCGGCCCGATCTACCTGGTCGACCGCCGCGGGGGTGTCGCACTGGTGCAGTTCCGCTTCAACGCCTGGGGAGAGAAGTACGCCCCGTATGACCGCGATGCGGACCTGCCGCGCCAGCTGGCTCTCGCCGGAAGGGTCCGGCGCTACTCCTCGCCGCTGGTGATGGAGGGCGGAGGGTTCAACGTCGACGGGGAGGGAACGCTGATCACCACCGAGAGCGTCGTCCTCAACTCAAATCGCAATCCCGGCTGGACGCGTGCGCAGTGCGAGGACGCGCTCCGTGAGGCGACCGGGGCGGAAAAGATCCTGTGGCTCGAGCACGGCCTGGCGGAGGACCGCGACACCGATGGGCACTCCGACAACGTCGTGCAGTTCGCCGGGCCGGGACGGGTGATCGTGCAAGTCGCCCCCGATCGCGCGAACCCCAACTGGACGCCACTGCGCGAGAACCTCGATCGTCTCTGCAACGCGACCGATGCTCAGGGCCGCCGGCTCGAGATCATCGAGATCCCTCAGCTCCCCTACACCCGAGAGATCGACGGCACACGCTACGCCGTCCCGTACGTCAACTTCTACCCGGTCAATGGGGCGATCATCGTGCCTCAGCTCCACGCGGCCGGCGAAGCCGAGGCGCACGGCACTCTCGCTGCCGTCTTTCCGGAGCGCGAGATCGTCGGGGTCCCGAGTGACATGCTCGCCTACGGGGGCGGGGGCGTCGGGTGCGTCACCCAGCACGTCCCGGCGGGCACGCCGCTGTCGCCCATCGAGCGCTGACATGGCGGCCATCGACCCCTCGCCCCCGGCAACCGCCGGCGACCGGGAGCCGGCGTCATCGCCGCCCCCCCGGACGGGCCTGAAGGCTGACTCGCTGGGTTACGTCTCCAACCTCGTGATCGCGGTTGCATCCACCGCGCCTGCCTACAGCCTGGCGGCGACGCTTGGCTTCGTGGTCGCGATCGCAGGCGTCGGCGTCCACGCACCGGCCGTGCTGATCGTCGCGTTCGTCCCGATCCTGTTCGTCTCGCTCGCCTACCGATATTTCAACGTTGCCGATCCGGATGCGGGAACCGCATTTGCATGGGTGAGCCGTACCTTTGGTCCGCAACTCGGCTGGATCAACGGGTGGGCGATGTTCCTGGCCGGGGTCATCGTCATGGCCTCCCTTGCCGAGGTCGCCAGTAGTTACACGTTCACGCTGCTGGGACTGCACTCCCTCGCTCATTCGAACCTCGCCCTGATCTTGGGGTGTCTGGTGTGGATCGGGCTGATGACGTGGATCTGCTACCGAGGGATCGAGGTGTCGGCTCGCGTGCAGCTCGGCCTTCTCGCATTTGAGATCACGATGCTCGCGGTGTTCACCGTCGTGGCGCTGATCAAGGTCTACGCATCTCACCCGAGCCATTCGATCCATGTGCGAGCCGAATGGTTCAACCCGTTCGATCTCAGTTTCAAGTCCCTGTCGGCCGGTGTGCTGCTGGGCGTCTTCATCTATTGGGGCTGGGACGCGGGCGTTGCGGTCAACGAGGAGTCCCGCGACCGCCACCATGGACCGGGCCGCGCGGCGGTGCTCTCGACGGTCATTCTCCTGGGCACCTACGTCTCGGTGAGTGTCGCGGCGCAGGCGTTCCATGGTCCTGGGTTCCTCGCCGGGAACTCATCGGATGTGCTCAATGCCCTCGGTGGCAGCGTGTTCGGATCCCCGCTGGACAAGCTGTTGACCCTGGCCGTCCTGACGTCCGCGGCCGCATCGACCCAGACCGCTGTGCTGGAGACTTCCCGCACGACGTTCTCGATGGCGCGCTGGCAGGCGCTCCCGTCCGCGTTTGGTCGCATCCACCGACGGTTTCTCACGCCGAGCTTCGGGACGGTCTTCATGGGCGGCCTGTCGGCGATCTGGACCGTCGCGCTGCTGGCGTTGAACCCCGACCAGTCGGTGCTCGGCGACACGATCTCCGCGCTCGGCTTCGCCGTTGTCTTCTACTACGGTCTCACCGGGTTCGCCTGCGCTGTGTACTTCCGGCGCCAGTTGCTCAAGAGTCCGCGCACCTTCCTGCTTGCGGGGCTCGTGCCGCTCACCGGCGGCGCCATCATGGCCTTCGTCGGCGTCAAGGCCTACACGTACTACGACACCGCCGGCAACAACTACTCCAGACCGCTGGTCGGATTCCAGACGCCGATCGTCGTCGGCATCGGCGGCTTGATCCTCGGGGCCATTCTGATGCTGGCCTGCTGGCCCATCCTCTCGGACTACTTCCACCGCAGGCCGGAGCACGCCGACCCAGAGGGTCAACCGATTCGGTGAAGTGGGCCTTGGGGACCACGCGTCGCGGTTGGCCGCCGAGTCATGACGGCCAAGCGCCTGCGCGAGGGTCTCGGGTGGGCTGGGTGGTTGCGGCTACTTCCCCGTCGGGACGACCTGCGCCAACTCGATCCTGGTGTGGAGATTGGGGTAGCCGTCGCCCCGACCGTTCTGCTGGTCGGCCGCATGGTCGGCCTCTCGTGAGGGCTCGGGCGATTCTGACGCGAGCTGGTGCCCCAAATCAAGACCGAGAAGGGTCGCGGATGCCCGAGTGTCCTGAGCGCGCCGATGGTGGTCGGACGCTTCGCGCTACTCTGAGTGAGTCAGATAGCGATGGCAACCAGAGGGCGAGACCTTCATCTGAACGTCCCCTTGCCGCGAAAGCCGCCTGATCTTCTGATGGCCGAAAGTCCACTCAAGGGTGGGCTTTCCGCGTTTTCAGGGCAGGATGTCGTTGAGCGTCGCCGTGATCCCGTCGTCGGACTCGACCAGTTCGCCCTCGATGTGCAGGCGCGCCGACCCGGTTTCGGTCCACAGATCGAAGAAGTAGGCCCAGCCCGGCAGGTCCGGGTCATCGGACCTGGTGATGGACTCCACCCCGTAGATCTCCCGCGGTGGCAGCACCAGCGCCTCGGGGCAGTCCTCCTCGACGCGGCGGCGTAGGTCATCGATGCTGAGCCGATCGCCCGATACGCGGCGCAGCTCGTCGTACTCGCCGTCCACGACAAAGCCGACCACATCCTCAAGTGCGCGGTGCATCGGCTCAGGCATCGGCTCGAGCGACTCGAAGGCTCCCGCCCGCTCGCCCAACCGGTCGGTCGGGGGCAGATCGAGTCGATTGAAGAAATAGTCCTCGCATGCCGCCCGCGCCTGGCGGCAGATGCCCTTGGGCAACCCCGCGCTGCTGAGCGCGAAGACCGCCGCGTCGATCGCGTCCTGGAGCGTTTCGTGCCGGCGCGTGAGCTGCGCGGTGACCGCGCGACCGTGCTCCGTGTCACGCGCCACCGAAGCGCCGTCCAGCAGTATCGAGGGGGCGTCGTGGCGGCTGTAGCCCGCGCAGTTACGGACCGCGGAATGAGCAACCAGGAGATGATCGCCCATCATGCCTCCTGCGCGGATCGCTCGACGGCCGTCATCTGGACCGGCGAGCTCGCCGAATGCATGGGAGTTGCGACGTCATCACCGAGCATCCTAGGAACGCACCACCCAGGTGCCTCCGGGTTCACGGTTGATGCGGCGTCAGTTTGCTGAGCGCGCTGAGCAGCCGGCCCACCGACTCTTCAGCGTCGTGTTGTGCCGCGAGCGGCCAGAGGGCAGGCCCGTCGGCCGGGTACGCGTCTCGGCGGCCGCGCGGTTGCGCGAGAGGGAGATCGTCGACCGGCTGCACGACGGCGATCGCGGCTTGGAGGTACTCGCGATCGGCGGGGCGCAGCGTGCGCTGCTGGAGGACGCCTGCGATGTCTCCGTGGCGCCGGATCATTGCGGCCGCAGTCACAGCGCCGACGCCCTTGAGTCCTGGGAGCCCGTCGGAGGGGTCGCCACGCAGGACCGCGAAGTCGGCGTAACGGCGGCCAGGGATCTCGTAACGGCGCGTGATCTCGGCTTCGTCGATGACGGCGAGACCGGATCGCTCCGGGTACAGGACGCACACGAGCGGATCGCGGACGAGCGCGAATAGGTCTCGGTCGCCGCTGGCGATCTCCACAGTCCCGTGCGCACGTCTGACCAGGGTTGCAATCACGTCCTCGGCCTCGTGCTCGGCCACGCCGACGACGTCAACTCCGATGTGCTCAAGCAATTGAGGGATCACGGGGAGGTCGTCGACCAGTCCGGGTGGAACCGGCTCAGCGACTCGGTGGGCCTTGTAACCGGCGATCAGGTCGACCCGCCACTGCGGTCGCCATGCCCAGTCATCCGCGATCACCAGGCGCGCGGGCCGACGGTCGACGACCAGTCGCGTCAGCCTGTCCATGAAGCCGGCGATCGCGTTCCCGCGACTCCCCGTTTTGCGCGCGCCGGCCAGCGCGCCGTAGTAGGCGCGATAGATCAGGCTCGATCCATCGACGATCAGCCATTCGCAGGCCATGAACGCGCCATTGTGCCGGGCCGGTCTCGCCGACAAGTCCCGCGTACGTGATCGGTCTCGCCTCGAGACGGTTGCGACTGTCCTGTCCGGTTACCGGCTTGACGAGATCGCGGTCGGCGTCACCGCCACCGCCAGAGCAGCCAGCACGGCGAAAGCGCCCCACCATCCGATTCCCGTCGCGGTCAGCACCCCGATCAGGACCGCGCCAGTTGCGGTCCCGGCGTCGAACGCGCCGTTCCACACCGCGCTGGCGATCGGCCGCTCGCGCGATGTGGTCCGCGCGAAGGAGTACACCAGGGTGAGGGACTGCACCGCCCCATATCCGAGCCCGAGAACCGCGCAAGCAGCGAGCACGACCCAGCTGGACTGGCCGGTCAAGCCCGCGGCAAGCGCGAGCAGACCAGCGATGACCAGCGCGCATGCACCCGGCAGAAGCCACGTCCGGCTTGACTGGTCGACCTGCCTTCCGGCCTGCCACCGAGCCAGCGCCGCGGCGATCCCGAACACCAGAAGACCGACGGTGGCCAAGAGCTCTGAGCGAACGATCGGCAAGATCGTCACCACCGCGCCCGCGGCGATCGTGACGGGGTAGAGCACGGAGGCAGGCACCAGAGCGCGAGCGATCGCCCGCCGGGTGGAACTCTTCGGCGCCGCCTGAGTCGGATCGGGCACAACGCGCCGCCAACCAACGCCCCAGGCCAGCATCGCCCCCACGGCAGGTAGACCAGCGATGCATCCAACGAGCCAGAAGCCCGGCGCGTGCAGGAGCAGCACACCCAGTGGAACCATGATGACGTTGGGAACCGCCGCAGCCAGCCCATAGAGCCCAGCCGCCTCGCCCTCGCGGCCGGGCGGCGCCACCTCGCTGGCCATAAACGCCCCGGCGACTGTGAAGACGGCGAACCCCATGCCCCGCAGCACGCAGATCGAATAGAGCCCAGCGCCCGAGCTCACCCAGATCAGCAGGGGCGCCGGGAGCCCGAGTGCGACGAGGCCGATGGTCGTCGTGGCGGGCGTGGACAGGCGGTGCAGCAGTGCGGGCACGACGGGCTGAAACAGAACGGTGGCCACGAGCATCACGGTCGTTGTCGCGCCGGCTGAGGCGGCGGAGTTGCCGGCCGACGCCACTTGGGCCGGCAGAGACGACAGGGTTACTCCGAAACCAGAGAACCCCGCCGCCGCCATCAGCATCATGCGCGCGCACGGCCATTGCAACGCCAGCGGGCGACGGGCGTCGGGCCTGGGCATCCGGGCAACGTAGACGAAGTGTCCTCGTCGACCCGCCGCGATCAGCGTCAGCAATCATCAATTTGAGTTGGAACGGCGTCCCGCCCGGCAGCGACCCTCACGGTGGCTCGGTGGTAGCTTGGGGCCGGTGTTTGCTTCTTTGGTGGCGGGAGGCGTTGCACGCTCGCCTCGACCGCCAAGAGGTGGGCCCAGTGGGGGTTGAAGCTCGCGCGTTCTGGCTGAGCGCGCCGGGGAAAGGCGAGATCCGTCCGGTCGCCCTCCCGGACCCCGGGCCAGACGACGTTGTGGTGCGCACCTCGCGGTCGGGCGTCAGTCGCGGCACTGAGACGTTGGTGTTCCGCGGTGGTGTGCCGGCGGACCAGTACGCCGTGATGCGGGCGCCGTTTCAGGAGGGAGAGTTCCCCGCGCCTGTCAAGTACGGCTACCTCAACGTCGGCGAGGTGGAGCGCCGGCTCGCTGACGGCCCTGCCGATCATCGAGACGCAGGCCGGCGACATCAGCGCCTATATCCCGACCAACGTCATCTCTATCACCGACGGCCAGATTTTCCTGGAAACGAACCTGTTCTACCAGGGTATCCGGCCGGCCATCTCTGTCGGCCTTTCAGTCTCGCGTGTCGGCGGTTCGGCCCAGACCAAGGCGGTCAAAGCTGTCGGCGGCGGCCTGAAGCTGGCCCTGGCCCAGTTCCGCGCCGACTTGCCGGTCAAGGCCAAGGCCAAGCCGGTCGCCGACGTGCCGTTCTTCTTCGTGATCGACGACCGGGTGTCCTTCTCCTACATGCCCAAGGGTACCGATCCCGGCCTGTGCTCGGTGCGCCCGAACGGCTCGATCAACGGCACGACCGCCAAGTCGGTCTATTCGTTCACCCACTTCGATGCGTGGGCCTACGGCACCAACTTCTTCACCATCTCGATGTTCAAGTCGGATCACAACGATCCGGCCGTCCCCTGCACCGCGCCGGCGTAACGATCATCGGCGACGCCGGCGAACTGCGCCGGCGCGACGGAAATCTACGGCCTGTTCCGCTCGACCTTCGGCTGGAACGAAATCTTCAATACCAAGGCCTTCACCATGGGGCCGCTGCATAACATCTCGTTCGAAGTCGGCATGGACGCCAACACCGAAAACAACTTCCTGGCTCCGGCCAAGCGCGACGTCGTCGCCGGTCTGCAGTTCGCCTTCGATCTGCCCTACAAGGGCTACTTCAACGTCGCGCCGTTGGTGTACTGGGAGTTCCTCAACCACAACGCGTTCACCCAGTGCGGCCTGTTCGGCTCCCGGCGTTGCCGGGCTGACCTGCAACCCGACGGCAATATCACGTACAACGCCGACATGGGCGGTCGAAACCAACTACTACATGGACCTGGGCTTCCTGCCCGAGAACATGCAGTTCTGCTCGATCAGCGGCCGCGCCGGCTGGTACGGACCGAAGGGCGATCCAACAACACTCCCTGCCTTTCGGGCCTCGGCCGGTTCACCACCGCCACCAAGACCGAATTCAACAGCGAACCGATCCGTCTGACCTTCGACGCCAGCAAGGCCTTCATGGGGTCCGAAGTACTCGCACTTCGTCGACCTCTGGGTTGCCTATCGCTACTGGCAGAACAAGTTCGGCCTCGACCACAATGCGATGCCCGGCGTCTGCACCGTCGCGGCAACCGGCGTCAGAGCACCAACTCCTGCACCGAATCGACCGTCTATGCCGGCGTGACGGTGAAGTTCTGATCGCCTGATCCTTCTCCAGGTGAAAAGCAATGGCGCCGCGATGTTCCCGCGGCGCCATTTTCTTTGTGTCGGCGATGTCTCGAGCGCGAGCGGCGTCTCGAAGGATGCCACGGCGTCTATCTTCTTCCAGACGCCGTGCGTGCGGCGCCGCCGCTTCGTCCTCGAGCAGCGGCCCGACCACCTCGGTCGGCCGCTGTCCGCTGCTCGAAAACTTCGCGGCAGGGCAGGTCGAGCGTCGGATTTTCCGGATGGTTGCCGGTGAGGTCGCGCAGCCGGTGTTCGCTCAGGCCATAGACCAGCCGGCCGATGCCGGCCCAGTAGATCGCGCCCGCGCACATCGCGCAGGGCTCGGCGGACGAATACAGCGTGGCGCTGCCTGAGCACTTCCGGACTGAGCGTCGTGCAGGCCTGCGTCGCCAGCAGGCGTTCGGCATGCGCGGTGCCGTCACGGGCCGGCATGTAGCCGTTCTCGGCCTCGATCAGCACGTTGCGGTTCTGGTCGACCAGAATGGCGCCGAAGGGATGATTGCCGTGGGTGATGGCGCGGCGGGCGACGTCGAACGACCGCCGCAGGAAAAGTTCGTCGAGTTCGACGGGCTCAGATTCGAAGTGTTGTCCATGCCGCTCCTGCGCCGCGCATCATGCAGATGGCGGATGCGGCAGGCAAGCCAGCCGATCAAGAGCCGGATCAATGCCCCGCCATGTGCCGGCCGATCTCGGTGAGGTCGGCCTCGCTGGCGCGGGCCTCGTAGACGAACTCGCCGTGGAACATCACCACCAGCCGGTCCGACAGTTCGAGCAGTTCATCGAGATCTTCGCTGACCAGCAGCACCGCGGCGCCGCGGTTGCGCGCCGCCATGATCTCGGCATGGATTTGCGCCACCGCCGCGAAATCCAGCCCGAAGCAGGGATTGGCGGCGATCAGCACCTCGACGTCGCCGCCGAGTTCGCGCGCCAGCACCGCGCGCTGCACGTTGCCGCCCGACAGCGCCGAGATCGGCGTATCCGGGCGTGCGGGTCTTGATCTTGTAGAGCCCGATCTTGCGCTCGGCGTCGTCGCGGAACGCCGCGCGGTTGAGCCACCAGCCGCCGCTGGCAAACGGCGCGCGGTCGAATTCGCGGAACGCGATGTTGTCGGCGACGCTCATGCCGCCGACGCAGGCGTTCTTCAGCGGCTCTTCCGGCAACAGCGACATCTTGTGGCGGCGCATCTCCTCGCGGCTGGCGTGATAGACGTCGCCGGCGACGCGGATTTCGCCGCTCTCGGCCTCGCGCTGGCCGGCCAGCACCTCGACCAGCTGCCGCTGGCCGTTGCCGGAGACGCCGGCGATGCCGACGATCTCGCCGCCGCGCACCGCGAGCGAGACGTCGTGGACCGCGACCGCGCCGGCATCGTCGAGCGCGTTCAGCTTGTCGAGCTCGAGCCGCGCCGCGCCGACTTCGCCGACGCGCGCCGGCTGCACCGTCAGTTCCTCGGCGCCGATCATCATGCGCGCCATGCTGTCCGGCGTGAGATCGGCGACCTTGCCGCTGCCCGCGAGCTTGCCGCGGCGCAGGATCGTGACCTCGTCGGCGAACGCCATCACCTCGCGGAATTTGTGCGTGATCATCAGGATGGTCAGGCCGCCATTGACCACCATGTCGCGCAGCATGCCCAGCACCTCGTCGGCTTCGCCCGGCGTCAGCACCGAGGTCGGCTCGTCGAGGATCAGAAAGCGCCGCTTCAGATAAAGCTGCTTGAGGATTTCGCATTTCTGCCGCTCGCCGGCGGAAATGTCGGAGACCCTGGCGTTGAGCGGCACCTTGAACGGCATCCGCGCCAGAAACGCTTCGAGCTCCTTCTTCTCCTTGGCCCAGTCGACCACCGCCGGCACGTCGTCGCGCGCCAGCACCAGGTTTTCCGCCACCGTCATCGCCGGCACCAGCGTAAAATGCTGGTAGACCATGCCGAGCCCGAGCGCGTGGGCGTCCTTCGGGTTGGCGATCGCCTGCTCGCGGCCGCCGACCAGCACGTCGCCTTCGGTCGGGTGGTAATAGCCCATGATGCATTTCACCAGCGTGCTCTTGCCGGCGCCGTTCTCGCCGAGCAGCGCGTGGAACGAGCCGGGCCGCACCTTCAGCTCGACATTGTCGAGCGCGGTGAAATCGCCGAACCGCATGGTCATGGCGATGGCGTCGACGCCGAGCGCGCCGTCCGGCAGCGGCGTTTCGCCGATGATCATGACAGCGCTCCGATCAGCGCCGCGGAGGTCGCGACCGCGCCGAACACGCCGCCCTGCATCTTGATCATCTTCAGCGCGTGCTCGTGGTTGCTCTTGTCGGTGGCGGCGCAGCAATCCTCGATCAGCACGCATTCGAAGCCGCGGTCGTTGGCCTCGCGCATGGTGGTGTGGACGCAGACGTCGGTGGTGATGCCGGTCAGCACGATGTTCTCGATGCCGCGCAGCCGCAGCATCAGTTCCAGGTCGGTGGCGCAGAACGAGCCCTTGCCGGGCTTGTCGATGATCGGCTCGCCCGGCAGCGGCGCGAGATCGGGAATGATCTCCCAGCCGGGCTCGCCGCGCACCAGCACCCGGCCGCAGGGGCCGGGATCGCCGATGCCGGCGCCGATCTGGCGCGAGCGCCAGCGCTTGTTGGCGGGCAGGTCGGTGAGATCGGGGCGGTGGCCTTCGCGGGTGTGGATGATGTGAAAGCCCTGCGCGCGCATCACCGCGAGCAGCTTCTTGATCGGCTCGATCGGCGCGCGGGTCAGCGACAGGTCGTAGCCCATCTTGTCGACATAGCCGCCGACGCCGCAGAAATCGGTCTGCATGTCGATGATGATCAGCGCGGTGTTTTCCGGGCGCAGGTCGCCATTATAGGGCCAGGCATAGGGTTCGGATTTCAGATAGCGCTCGGCCATGGCTCGGCTCTCGTTCGATCGGTTCATCGGGTGATCGACAGTTCGGCCGGCGCGCCGGTCAGCGTGCGCTTCGGCGAGCAGGTGATGATCATGATCGCCAGCGTCAGGATGTAGGGCGCGGCGTTGAACAGATGATAGCCGGAGGTGACGCCGACCGATTGCAGCGCCGGTCCGAGCGCCGCGGCGCCGCCGAAGGCCAGCGAGGCCCACAGGCACAGCATCGGGTCCCAGCGCGCGAAGATCACCAGCGCCACCGCGGTGATGCCCTGTCCGCTGGAGAGGCCCTCGTTCCAGCTGCCGGGATAGAACAGCGACAGGAACGAGCCGCCGATGCCGGCGAGGAAGCCGCCGACCATGGTGGCGCGCAGCCGGATCGCGAGCACGGAATAGCCCATCGCGCGCGCGGCGTCCGAGCTTTCGCCGGCGGTGCGGATCAACAGGCCCCAGCGCGTGGTGCGGAACGCCCAGTACAGAATCGGCGCCAGCGCCACGCCGATCAGGAACAGCACGTTGATCCGCAGCGCCGCGCGGACCTGCGCGATGTCGCTCCACCAGCCGAAATCGATCGCCGGCAGCCGCGGCGCGGTCGGCTCGATCAGCGGCTTGCCGAGATAGAAGGCCAGCCCCGTGCCGAACAGCATCAGCGCGATGCCGACCGCGATGTCGTTGACCCGCGGCAGCGAGCAGATGCCGGCATGCAGCGCGCCGAGCAGCGCGCCGGTGACGCCGGCGGCGAGCACGCCGAGCCAGGGCGAGCCGGTGAGATAGGAGATGCCGTAGGCGCTCATCGCGCCCATCACCAGCGTGCCTTCGAGGCCGAGATTGATGCGGCCGGAGCGCTCGGTGATGCATTCGCCGAGGCTGACGAACAGGAACGGCGTGGAGACGCGGATGGCGCCGCCGAACACCGCGAGCGGCACGGTCCAGAGTCCGATCGTTCCGTCCGCCATGTCAGGATTTTCCTTTCAGGAAGCCGATCCGTCCGTACAGCGCGTCGCTGGCCAGCACGAAGACGAAGATGATGCCCTGCAGCACCTGCACGGAGGCATCGGGCAGGCCGAGCCGGCGCTGCAGCAGCCCGCCGCTGGCGCTGATGCCGCCGAGCAGGATCGCGACCGGAATGATCGCCAGCGGATTTTGCCGCGCCAGGAAGGCGACGAGGATGCCGGTAAAGCCGTAGCCGGCGGCGAGGTTGGCGTTGGTGCGGCCCTGCACGGCGGCGACCTCGACCATGCCGGCAAGGCCGGCGCAGGCGCCGGCGAGAAAGCAGATGGTCAGGATCAGCTTGCCGACGCCAAGGCCGACGATCTTGGCGGCGCGGATGTTGCCGCCGGCGACGCGCGCGGCGAAGCCGAACACGGTGTGATAGATCAGGATGTAGGAGGCGATCGCGGCGATCGATGCCGAACACCAGCCCCCAATGCACGTCGGTGCCGGGGATCGAGCCGATCATGTTGGCGGCGCCGATCTCGCGGGTCGAGGGCTTGTTGAGGCTGGCCGGGATCGCGCATCACGCCTTCGACCAGATGGTTGAGGATCGCGAGCGCGATATAGACCAACAGCAGGCTGGAGATCGTTTCGTTGACGCCGCGGTATTGGCGCAAGCCGCCGGACAGCATGATCCACAGCCCGCCGCCGATCATGCCGGCGCAGACCATCGCGAGCTGCACCGCGAGCGGCGGCGCCGATGGCATCGCCAGCGCCGCGCTGGTCGCCGCCAGCGCGCCGATCAACAGCGCGCCTTCGCCGCCGATGATGACCATGCCGAGCTGCGCCGGCAGCGCCGTGCACAGCGCGGTCAGGATCAAGGGCGCGGCGCGGGTCAGCGTGTTCTGCCAGGAGAACCAGGTGCCGAACGCGCCCTGGTACATGTAGAAATAGAGATCGAGCGGGCTCTTGCCGAACAGCGCCACGAACATGCCGAACACCGCGAGCGCGGCGACCAGCGCCGCGCCCGGGATCAGGATGTATTCGATGGTGCCGCCGTAGCGCTGCAGGAATCCGGGATCGGCGGCCGGAGCAATTGCGGCCGCCTCGACGGGATCCGCCGCGTCTGATGTCACGAAGTCGCTCCGATCACGCCTTCCACCAGATAGTCCATCTTCTCGAGTTCGGGATCCTTCTGGCCGCGATCGGTGCCGGCGGTGATGACGGTCTTGCCCTTGTTGTCCATGATCGGGCCCTTGAAGATGGTGTAGGTCGCCGGCGGTGAGCTTGGCCTTGATGTCGTCGGCATGCTTGCGCGCTTCCGCCGAGACCGCCTCGCCATAGGGCGAGCCTTGACGATCTCTTCCTTGAGGCCGCCGCGATAGAAATTCGGGATCGCCTCGCCGGCGGCGATCATCTTGACGAATTTCGGATACAGCGCTTCCCAGTTCCATTCGGCGCCGGTGAGATAGGCCTTCGGCGCCAGCGGCGACTGGTTGACGTGATAGCCGCACACCATCGCGCCGCGGCGCGCGGCGTTCTCGACCATGGTCTTCGGACCGTCGACGTGACAGGTCAGGACGTCGACGCCCTGGTCGATCAGGCTGTTGGTGGCTTCGGCTTCCTTGACCGGCATCGACCAGTCGCCCGTGAAGATCACCTGCGTGGTGGCCTTCGGGTTTGCAAGTTTGGCGCCGAGCGTGAAGGCGTTGATGTTGCGCAGCACCTGCGG
>CAVUUL010000009.1:0-334620 GCA_963744685.1 uncultured Solirubrobacteraceae bacterium
CGACCAACTGCTCCAGGTGTTCCTCGTCCCATGGCGCACCGTGTTTGACGAGGCTCTCAAGATGTACCTCCAGCGCGCGACGCAGCGAGTCAGGCGCGGTGCGGATTTTGAGGATCGCGACGTGGTCGATCTCGATGATGCCGAAGGTGGTGGTGTAGCGAACATCGAGATCTGGTGAGCGCTCTGCCCAGTCAAGGATGGCGTCTGCAGCGTCACAGCCTGCTCGTCGTAATCACGGAGCAGAGCGACCATCTGGTCGTGGTCAAGTGCCTCACCGCGCGTCGCGACCCGCTTGGTCGCACGGGCTTCGATCGTGTCACCCAGCAGTCGCGGCACGATCGTCTGGTGTCTGCCCTCCGCGTCGGTGTACTGCTTGACCTCGATCGCGAGAACCTCTGTCGAGATCATCTGGCGATTGAGATACTCGATGATGCTGCGTAGTTCATCGCCGATCCGATCCGCGACGAAGATCAGCCGCAGCCGCTCAGCTTTGAGATTGGTGTCGACTGTCTGCCAGAACGCGTCAAGATCGTCCACTCCGAAGCTGCCAAGCAGCGTCTCGTCGCCGGTCGTGCCGTTTTTTCGGCGGCCTCCTCAAGCCAGTCAGCCATCCGCTCGGCGGTGAACGAGGTGCGGGCGTGAGCGGCGTACTCAAGCATCTGCGCGACGACCTCGCGCCTACTACGCGTATCGCTGCTGCGCTTGACCTCCACCAGCGTGGGGATGCCGTGCCGATCCAGGTAGAGATGATCAAGTGACCATCGCGCGCCCGCATCCTGCTGCTCGCTGACCCCGGCCTCACGCCGCACAAGAATCAAGGAGTACCCGGAATCCTCCCCACCGGCCAGCATCTCCGGATGGCGCTCGATCAATTCCTGCAGAACATCCTCGGCGTCATAGGGAGTCTCGCGCATCGCGACGTAACGATCGCCGTCCCGGAGATAAATCCCGCTCATCCCGCTAGGTAACGGCGCCGAGTGTCCGCAGAGATCGCATCGGCATGAGCCTACGAGACATCGTGAGCGGCGGTCCGGTCATGATTCATCCAGCCCCAACACCGACGCCGCCTCGCCCCTTCCCGCCGACCTCAAGGAGACGCGTTTGCCGGACTTCACCACCTACACGGAGGCTGCGCTCTACGCCGAGTTCGCGGGCCGCGAAAGCATGCGCGGTCTCCATGGCATAGCAGCCAAACTCAACGATCGCGAGATCTCCAAGATCCGCCTTGAGCTCGAGAGCCGCAATCTCCCCATCGAGCAACCTGGCGGTCTCCGGAGCGGCGCGTTCTACGTGCTCTCCCGCCGAGACCCCCGTTCAACATGGGGGTGTTGCACGCCGACCCACACTGCAGCCTCATCGATGAACATGCTGCCGAAGCCAAGCGCCCGGCTGAGGTGAGGGTCGCGACTCCTGACGAGATTGCGCATCGACCCGGCTGCAAGGTCTGCACCGCGCGGTCGCGAAGGCTGGCGTCCGCGCAGACCTGTGGGCAGCCGCGTCAAGTACAACGACCGCGCCCGCTGATTTCAGACGACCCTCGCGTACATATTCGACCCGATTGCCACAGGATGTGTCCTTCTGAAGTGAGCACTCGTCAGAGTGCGCCGCCGCTCCTGGTCTTAGCCGCGCAGGGCGGTAGCCGGACGGCTGCGCCGCACGACCGCTCGGCTGCGGATGAAGCGTCCTGTCCGAACATTGGGGGCGAGGGCTGAGCCGCAGTCGTGTCTTCGCCAATGCGAGGGTAAGACACCGTAGTAGTCGTCCATCCGGGAGCTACTCAATGCCCGACCGTGATGATCGACCACGAACCATCGTCGTGTCGCTTTCCGCCTGGCCCACGATGCATGGCGCCGGCGTTTATTTCGCTATTCCGGCTCCCATCGCCAGCCATCGTTGTCTTCGCAGATGATGGTCTTGCCATCGCCGGCGACTCCCGCCATGCCGTGATCGTTGTTGGAGCAGTACTCCCCCGGCTCGTAGCACCCGCCAGAGCTGCTAAGCGGGTAGCACGCCATCGGCGTGGAGGTCGGCGGCGTCGGGGCAGGCGTGGGTGTCGGGGACGGAGGAGACGAGGTCGTCGTTAGGGGCGGTCCGGCCGTCCAGTGGAAGCGGCGGTGGCATGCTCGACGAGGTTGGCCACGCCAGCAACCCAACCAGGTCCGCGTTCCGCGAAGGTCGTAGCCGAAGTGTGGACTGGCTCCCCGGAGAAAGTTCCAGATGCGACCGGATGCCCGAAATCGCGCTCGGCCAATCCTCCACGCCAGGGCACAGGACGCGAGGTGCGCTCCCGAGTCCGCGCAGGTAACACGGACACCGCCGGTAGCGCCTGTTTTCGCGTTGATCGTGCGCAGTGCGACCGAACGGGCGACCGTACGGCTGAGAGAGGCGAGGACCGGCGTCGTCGGGGTTGGTGCGGTCGGAGTGGGGGTTGACACTGGTGGTGGGGCTGCCACCGTGAGCTGGTAAACCGGGCTGGCCTCGAGGTTGCATGTCTCCGGCCAGGTGGAGGTGTTCAAATAGGTCATCAGCGCCTGCCAGTAGTAGGTCCCGGGCGTGTTCGTCCACCACAGTGTCGTTGCGTCGGAGTTGCCCGTATAGACCCCGAAACTCGTCGAGCTCTCGAGCAGTCCGAGGGAACCTCCTGGTACAGATCGCTGAGGACACCCGTGTCGCCGATGACGTCCTGCGAATCAACACGGATCCAGATGTTGCCGTGCTCCGTTGTACTAACAACGCTAAACAGGACAGGACTCGTCGTGGCCGATATCGACCCACTAGCTGCCGGCGTTGCGCTCGTCACCGGCAGCGCCTGGTCATAAACCTCATTCGCGCAATCGGCCCGAGCGGCTCCTGCGCCGACGAGCGCACCAACAAACACGCCCGTGACGATCAAAAGGAACCGCGATCCCCATCCCTTCATCCCCAGACCCCCGACCGCCTAGCTTCCCCGAGGACGAGATGTTAGTCCTCGCTCAAGAATCCGTGAGCAATATCGGATACACGACTCTAAAGAGTCTTCGAACCCATGTCTCACTAAGCGGATTATCGGCAGATGGACGAAATACTGAAGTCTCTGGCGCATTGTGCTGGTGCTCTAGGGTCGCTCAAATAGGCGGAGTCGTCGTGATCGCTTGGCAGTGGCGCCCCGCACCGCACTGAGCCGTCTTCTCGCCCATCGCGTTGACGGTCGCATCCGTCATCAACTCTCGCCGATCCTTGACGAGTCCATTTCGAGCGATGCGCTAACCGGACTGCGTCGCCGCTCGTGAGTCCTATGCCGCGCATGCACCGTTACTGCGGCGTCCAGCCCGTTGACACGAACGATGACCAGGGTTGGCTGGCCTGAGTCGCGTCGTCGAGGACGGGGGCGGCAGGCTACGGCTTGATCCGCGCCGCGCACTTGTCAACGATCTGCGACGCAACCAGTACGCCACGTTCTAGATCGTCGAGCGTGAACGTGCGACCGTCGCTGCTGAATCCCAACGTCGGCCTGATGTCGAAGACCTCCAGGCGGATCAGGTCCATCATTGGGCGTTGCGCGTCGGCCGGGTCGGGGTTCCAGTCGAGAGCGAACATCTCCTGCCCGTCCGTCATCGCGTAAGGAATCAGCTTGTCACCGAAGCGGATCGTCATCTCGTTCTCGGGAGGCGGCACCGGCGGCCTACGGATCTTAAGCGCGAACGTCTCTGCCGCGGCCACGCAGACGTAGACGTCGTTGTGCTTGTCCCTATTGCTGATCGTTTGGAGAACGGCGAGCGGATCCCGCCACGCGCTGCGCCCGCGCTGGTAAGGCTGGAACTCCTCAATGATCCTTCGGTACTTACGCGCAACGCCCTTCAGCATCTTGTCCCGTTGTGATTTGCCGTTCTTGTCTGGCGCGATGTACGCAGCCTGATCCCGTCTGATCGGGAAGCGCGTGCCTCCTCTGATTGGGTTGCCGCTGGCGACGACGAGCTGGGGAACCAGAAGGTCCAGCGCTGATCTCGCCTGATACGCGATCTCCGCCATATCGTCCGCCCAAGACTCGTCGGGCTCGGGATCCACCCGGCAGACGATTGCCTGATGATTGCCATGAACATCGGCAGTTATCTCGAACGGCGACGCGTCTAGGTAGACGCCGACGGCCTCGTTGAGCTTGTCCAGCTTTTTCTTTGCTCGGGCCAGCTTGCGCCGCACGCCTGATAAACCGGCTGGCATCGATACGCGTCCCCGCATTCATCGTATTCGACCACCGCGTGGCGCCGCAATTCCGGGCGAATGGACCCCCCGGTCGTGGGTCGGTTGGATGGCTATTGCTTCCGACATCGATGGCCAGACGATCGCGGCTTTCGCTTCGGCCGCAAACGCGATCACCCGCGTTGCCGCTCCGGTGCGATCGGCTTGCCGCGATCTCAGTAGTGGGAGCGCCGTCGCGTGCGCGGGCTCTCCGCCGCGGCCGCGATAGTCCTCACTTCGCGGAGAGGGACATGCAGCGGCCAGGGCGGCGATGTAACCTCCGGCCATGGGGGTGATCGACGCATGAGAGAGCACGCCGTGCTACGCCTGCGACGAAAGGCGCTCTGGCTGGAGACGATGCCGACCGCCTACTGGAGTTTCAATCCCGAGGCGGGTGCGGAGAGCGAGGATCGCGGCGGACATCCAGCCGGTGGCTCAGCTGTTGCCGCGAGCGCCGAGACTCCATCAATCGAGAGCCTGGCCTTCAATACACCTAGTCGCGCGAGCGTGCTCGGGAGGATGGTTGCCAACGGAGTGATCAGCCGCGATGTTGCAATCAACATGATTGCGGACGGACGGGTCACCGAGCGGGGCTGGAGGGCGATCAAAGGCGGCGCCTTTCCGAAGGGAGTCAGCCCTGGAGCCAGACCACACGCAACCGAAATCCTTACGCGGCAGGAAGGTTCTTATGAATGCTGGACTGCTGACCTGCTAGGCGCGCACGACGCGCGCGAACTCAGCCTCACCCCAATCCTTTCGGTCGAACACGCGCTCGATGCGGCAGTCGGTCTGCTGGAGGAACTCGCCCGAGACGGCTGGCGCCTTCAGCACGTCTCAGAGGACCGGGGGATAACCGAACATGCTGACAAGTCGTTCGTAATCGAAGCGCGCTGCCTCCTCGAACGCGAGGTTCCATGATTCACGGTGCCGACGATCAATGTCCGAAATGCGGCGGCTTATCTCTCGAGCTCGGACCGCGGGGTTGGATCACATGCACCACCGTCATCGTTGTGGGCTTTAGACCGGCAATACTGGGTGCGCCGCCGAACCTAGGGTTGCCGGACGTTCCGGTCGAGGAGTCTTGTGGTCATACCTTTCGCTCGAACCGTTGGCTTCGCAGACGCGCCACGTTGCTGCTCAACTCCGAACACGACTAACGCACACCGCGAGGCGGGTGCCAGACCGAGCCAGCTCGATCACTTGACGACGGATCTCCGGCGGATAGCTGCGAGGCAGACGACAGGATCCTCTCTGCCGCGGACTTCGAAACCCAGACTCCACTCTTCCCGGGGCAGATCCGAGCCTCCATCAATCCCAACACGACTCAAGGGGACGCTACGCCGCTTCGACGAATCGCACTCGCACGGACCCGTCCTCCGATTGCTGCAACTGGCTCACCGCCTCGGCGATTGCTTCCGTAGCCGACTAGGTCGCCGCGAGCGAGTCCTCTCAAAGGAAGGCGATCGCCAAGCCGCGACCCGACCGGGCGATCGCCTTGCCGCGGTAGGGATCACGCGCCGGCAGTCGCGCCTGGCGAGGGCTTGGCCGCGCGAGGCATAGTCGGCCACGCTCGCGCCGGACGTGCGCCCAGCCGCGGGCTCTATCGCAATCTCGGGGAGGATTGCGGACCCGTTTTCGGCGACGATCTCGCTCGCCCACGATCAAATGGGTAACGCCGGTACGCCGCGGAGATGACGCCGGGCGCTGAATAGTGCGCCACTTCTAGGAATCCAAAAGGGCGCCACTTGGGTGGCGGTCCGGCGCTGGTCTCAGGCTCGTCGGGTTGATCGACGAGGAGGAGGCCGGGAGAGGTGGTGAGCGCGTTGGAGTGGGCGGAGATCAGGGCGTTGGCAAGCGACGGCGTGTCGCAGCGGCAGATCGCCAAGCGGCTAGGGGTTCATCGCCGGACGGTCGCGCGGGCGTTGGCGGCCGAGGCGCCGCCGCGGTATGTGCGCGCGCCGGCCGGGTCGCAGCTTGACCCGCTGATGGGGGTGATCGAGGGGGTGCTGCGGGAGTGGCCGGAGATCAAGGCGCCGCGGTTGACCGAGCTTTTGCGCGACGAGCACGGGTATCAGGGTTCGGTTGATCTGGTTCGTCGCAAGCTTCAGACGTTGCGGCCGCGGGAGGAACGCGCGGCGCAGCGCACGGGTTATCGCCCGGGGCAGGTGGTGCAGTTTGATTGGGGTGAGATGCCGACCCGTCCGCGGATCGCCGGGGTGGAGCGGCGGGTCTATGCGTTGGTGGCGTCGTTGCCGTTCTGCGGGGCGCAGACCGCGCATTTCAGCTTCGACATGACGATCGAGTCGTTTCTGGAGGGTCATGTCCGGGTGTTCGATTGGCTGGGTGGCGTCCCCCGGGAGTGCGTCTATGACAACCTCAGAACGGCGGTCGCCAAACGCGACAACCGTGAGGTGGTCCGCTGGAACCCGCGGTTTCTGCACCTCCGCGGTCACTACGCGTTTCACTCCACGGCGTGCACGCCGGCCACGCCGCGGGAGAAGGGATCAGTCGAGGGCGCGGTGCGGTATTTGAAGACGGGGTTCTGGCCCGCGCGGCGCTTCCAGACCCTCGGCGAGCTTGACCGGGTCTATAGCGATTGGCGAGACCGGGTCGCGCACCAGCGCCGGCACGCCACGCGGCAGGTTGTCGTCGCTGAGCGCCTCCTGGAGGATCGCGCCGGTCTGCGGCCATTGCCGCCCACGCGCTTTGATTTCTCGCTGAGCCGCGTGGTTCGCGTCCCGACCGACGGCTATCTGCGTCACGGCGCGTGCTTCTATCGCGCGCCCGTCGAGCTGGTGCATCAGCGCGTGGAGCTGCACGCCTCCCGCGACGAGGTGTGGATCTGCTGGCGCGGCCAAGAGCTTGTCCGCTACCCACGGTCTTATCGACCTGGGGTCTGGGTCCCTGAGCCCCGGATGCGACCTGAGCCACCCCCGGTGCCCACGCCCGCGCTGCTCACCGCCGCTCGGATCGACGCGCCGCAGCTCGCTGACTACGCCGAGCTGTGCGCATGACCCCGGCCAAGGCGAAGGTCGGCGAGCGACTCCCATATCTGCTCTCGGCATTGAAGGCGCCGGCGGATCGCTGAGCGTCTGGCGGCGACCGCGGAGCGTGCTCGCGAGGAGCAGTGGCCCTACGAACAGTTCCTGGAGACGCTCTGCGAAGCCGAGGTATTCGCCCGCGAAGCCTCCGGCGCCAGGACCCGCACCCGAACCGCTGGCTTTCCGGCGCACAAGACGCTGGAGGACTTCGACTTCACCGCCCAACCCTCCGCCGAGCGGCCGCTGGTGATGCACCTCGCGCAGCTGGCGTGGATCGAGGAGCACGCCAACGTCTGCCTGATCGGTCCGCCGGGCACCGGCAAGAGCCATCTCGCGATCGCCCTGGGGATCAAAGCCTGCCAGCACGGCTACCGCGTCGCGTTCGCGACCGCCCAGCAATGGGTTTCGCGTCTGGAGGAGGCCCAGGAACGCAACACCCTCGACCTGGAGCTCAAACGGCTGGAGCGCTACCAGCTGCTGATCGTCGACGAGGTCGGCTACCTCCCCTTGGAACGTCAGGCCGCCAACCTGCTGTTCGCGCTCGTCTCGCGCCGCTATGAGCGCGGCAGCATCGTGATCACCAGCAACCGCGGGTTCGAGGCCTGGGGCGAGATCCTCGGCGACGCGATGGTCGCCGCCGCGCTGATCGACCGACTCGTGCACCACGCCACCATGGTCACCCTCAAAGGCAAGAGCTACCGCCTCCGCGAGCGCGGCACCGCGCCCGCCTCCGCCGCCCCGCCCGCGCCGCCCCAAAACTGACCCCCCTCACCCCGGCCGCGCCGGTGGCATCTCACTGCGCTCGCCTACGGCTCACTTCGCGAGAAGCCACCGCACCAGCCCTCACGCCACACAACTCCCGACCGGCCAGGTGGAGCACTTTTCGGTTCCTGAAACTGGCGCCCTTTTCGGTTCCTGTTGACAGGAGACACCCCTCTCGTCGAGGGCGGCGTTCTAGTCGCGCTCGGTGCGGACCAGGTCGCGGCTGATGTTTCGCGGCAGCGGTCACGGGCACGAGTCGGGCTTGAACGAGCTCATCACCGGCCCGCACTCATAACCCACATGGAGGTTTGATCAATCAGTAGTCCAACTGGTCGCGGAGGAAAGCCTCCCCTGAAGCCGTCGATGTCCGGGAACAGGACGCGACGACGTCGGTTGTACGTTCGCCTGAGAGGATCGCGCAGCTTCCTCTTGACGTCCGTTGGGATGACGATCGCGCAGAGTGGAAGTGCCGCTGGCCGGCCGCGACCGCGCTCTGAGTCAAGGAGCTTCTCGAGCTTGTCTCGTCCAGGAGCCGGACCCGAGGGGTTGAACCCGATAACCCCGGGGGCGCGATGCTTTCTGGGAAAAGCGCTCCCCAAGAAGTAGCCTTCCTGCGCCTTCATGCGTTCGTCGGGCAGCGCTGGGAAGGCACGGAATATGGAGCCGGTTTTGCCTGACTCATCGAGGGCGGTTTCATAGAGGGCGCCCAGCGGATTCCCGATCTTGTCCCACGACTGCGTGCCGTCATGCTGGAACGTCTGGTAGTGGGCGGTGTCGGTCACGTCGATCGCGAACATGACTCCGGCGCTGTCCGTAGACCCGCTGTCGTCGAAATGCTCTTCCGTCGCGAACCACAGGGCGGTTATGGGATTCGAGGTCACATCGAGAAGGCGAGTCGGAACGCCGTGATGCTGGAGGACTGCAAGGAGGTGGAGATCGGTCGCTGACGTCCCGAGGTCGCGCCCGAGACCCCATTTCCGCGCCTCACGCAGGATCTCGATTTCTCGAGATCGCATTGCGGTCTCACTCACCAACTGACCTTCTCTCTCAAGGAGCCGGTAGAGCGACGAACTCAGCTTGAAGGAGGAGTCGTTCTGTCCGCGCCAGGCATAGGTTCTGCCCTGAGCAAGCAGGGCGATGTGGCTAATCAGGTCTAGGGCTTGTCGAGGGCTCGTGACCTGGATGTCCCAGCCCTTCGAAAGCCAGTCTTCGAATTTGGGAGGCTCCACGCGACGAACTCTAATCCGCGACGCAGCGGGCAGCAGCGATCGCCGCTCGGCGGAACCAGCGATTCGGCGAGCCGCAACGGGGAGAGCACTGCTCGGTGCGCTGCGCGACATTCAGGCATCTGCGCGGTCGTGCGGCGCCCGCGTGAGCCCCGCCTTCGCGAGAATCGCGGTTTCCGACCGCGAGGATCTACACCATCGCGTTGATGTCCTGGCCGGCCCCCGAGCGGACGAGCGACGGCGACATAGGGATCGTCCACGCCCCGTCGTCCGGGTGATCGCGTTGCCGCGAAAGGCCTCGTCAGTGTTTGAGCAAACAAATAAGTGCCACCACGGCAACGCCATCATGAACGGGCCTGCGCTCGCGACCGGACTCGGTCATTCCTCCTGGCACAGCGGCTCTCTGTTTCGTTACCTGCCGGGTGACCGCGGGCGTCTGCCCGCCGGTGCGCCGTCAACTGCTGCGACTCGGCTGCGTGCCGAGAAAGTCTCGTGCTTCTTCGCGGGCGGCGGAATCGAACGCGGGTGCCATCTGCGCGGTCGCCGCGCTGGACAGACCGCGCTGCAGCGCGGTCTTCTCCCATTGGTCGGTGGCAGAGGTGAGCCGCGCGAGCGTGCTCGCCACCGCGTCGGTGTCCAGACGGAATAGTTCGGCGTTGTCGAGCAGCGGAGCGAGGGTGCCGGTGTCGTCGGTGGCGAAGGTGGTTGCGAACGCCTCGCGCTGCGGGTTGGGATTGATGTCGAACGCGGGTGAGAGCCGCCAGCCTGCGGAGCCGCGCAGGAAGCCGTGATTGCGCAGGTGGTCATCGGTGTTGGAGATGAGCCGGCCGTACGCGGCCCGGGTCCACAGTTCGCGCAGGTCCTCGGTCGCGCGGTCGCTGTCGGCTTCTATCTGCTGGCCGATGTCGAGGTAGTCGAAGGTCTGCCCGTCGCCGGCGGACAGCAGCGTCATCGCGCTGATGTACCCGATGCGCTCTCCGTCGGCTCGTCGGTCGAAGCGTCGCAGGATGATGACTGGCTTGCCGTCCACCCGTTCGAGCTGATGATCGGCGGTGGTGATGCCGGCCTGGCGAGCGAGCTCCAACGCGACGTACTCCCAGCGGATGATGTCCCAGTCGTCGTTCTTGGGGCTGGGGAACTTCGCGATCGCTGGCCGGCCGTCGGTGCCGATGACATGCGCTTTGGGGCGAGCGCCGCCGAGCGACGAGCCGCCCCGCAGCAGCAGCCGGAGCTGCTGGCTGGTCGGGTCGTCGCGTTCGAGCGCCTCCGAAGCGTTCAGCAGTGTGCCGAGCTGCAGCAGCGCCGGGACGCCAGTGTCCTCGGTCGCCAGGAACGCTTCGCCGTCAGCCCGGCGGTAACGCAGCGCGCCCTGGCGCAGATCGTCGCGCACGCCGAGCAGGTAGTCGGCTTCCGAGAACGAGCGAGCCGTGCGCCGCTCCTCACGAGCCGAGGCCGCCTCTGTCCGGTCAATGAGCTTTCGGCCCCAACGGTCAGGCGCGGTGTCCGAGAACGCGCCGAACAGGCTGCGGCCGACCGGCGTCTGAAACTGGCCGGTCTGCAGCGGCAGGTCAGGGTCGAGCTCGTACGCGCCGTCGCGGCCGATATAGCTGGGGCGATAGGCGAAGCTCGCCGACTGGCTGCGGCCAGCACGGTGCATCCACAGGTCACCGGCGGCGACGTCCTCGCCGCCGATTTGGACAAACACCTCCACCTGGCCGGAGTCAGCCATCACGCATCCTCGCGAGCGTTCGGGTGCCGGACGCGCTGTGGCAGCCGCTCGCCGGCGCGCAGGCGCCCGATGTCGGTGCTGAGCGGGTCGGCCGCCGTGACGAGCGAGTCGAGGATGCCGAGGGCGCGCGCGACGCGCAGCAGGTTCTCCAGACTGACGGAGCCGGGGTCGGTAGCGAGCCGGCTCACGGTCTTGTCGGACACGCCGGCGCGGTCAGCGACCTGCTCTATCGTCAGCCCGCGCAGCTTGCGCCAGGCGACAAGGTGGTCGCCGATATCGCGCGCGGCGCGCTGGACGGGAAGTGGAGTTGGTGTAGCCATTAGAGTTAAGCGACAGATATGGGGTCTTATCTGGCTTTATCACCCAGATATGTCTTATTATAGGCCATGGCGCTCGTCCAACCGACGGAGATTGGCTGTTGACGCTCGTCGCCGGGCCCACGACGGGGGCGTGCTCCGGCTCCGCGGCGGCTGCAGCAGCTCGGACGGCTCGCTGATGGGGTCATAAATCGGCAGCCGTTGTCCTTGCGCTCGCCCCATGGCGGGGGCATACGCGCCGCTCGCCCACCGGAGCGATTTGCGCATCAGGCGGACGGACCGCCGGGGGCGCCTTCAGGGACGACATCCGCCTCCACCCCCTCGGAGCTACAGCTCGCCGGGGGCTTTCAACCTCATGTCGTTCTTGTCACGTGCCTCGGTGATGGTCTCGCAGGTCAGCAGGAGGTCCAGGCCGGCCCACACGCGCCCCGGCCTGGAACCCGGTGCCGCTCTGAGGCGATTGACCGCCGGGGTTCTCGCTCGCAAAGAGTCCGATCCGACGCATCGCCCACGCTACGGCCGCGAACCCACTGCGCGCATCCCTGGATCACCACGACTGCTCGGGGCGGCACGCCGCGGCTCGGAGGACGTTTGCGGCCACGGTGCTCGTTTCTGCGGTTGGCAAGGGCTCTCCCTGCCACGACTTCGGCGGAGCACTGCGCGTGACCGACGGGCTGTCAAGAGAGCCGCGTCAGCGGCCGCCGAAGGCGGGGCCGAAGGCCCGACCTTGACGGGCCGGCGGCACGCGCGACAATCGTGCCGACTTCGTGGCAGGACGCCTCGGCGGTTATCGCGGCGCAGACCGGCGTGGGGTCAGGTGGGTCGTCGTGGCCAGCGGCGCGGCGCTTCTCCGGGCGAGGCGGTCGGAGCCTCGGACGGCCGTGACGGCGTGCCCGGCGATGGCGAGTCCGGTTCAGGCAGTTGGGCGGGTTCGGTCCAGGGGTCAGCGTCAACGTCGGCGAGGTGGGCGTCACGCTGCGGGCTGCTGGCGAGCGGGGTCGCCTTGTCCCAGCGGTCGTCGAAGTCGTCGAGAAGCCGGTCGAATAGCCCTCCGTAGGAGGCCTGCCGAAGGTGGATCAGCGGTGGCGACTGTTCGGGGAAGCTGATGTGTCTGAGAGCGAGGAGGATCTGGTCGTCAGCTCGGTAGAGGATGTGGGCCGCCCCGGCGGGTGAGGCGCGGACCTCGATCGCATCGATGTCGAGCAGCGGTTCGATCCGGGCGTCTGGCTCCTCGATGATGATGCTGATGCGGCAGCCGTCCCCGGCGCGAGCGCGCAGGAGCGCGACGACGCTCGGACTGGGATGCGAGATTGGGGATGAGGATCTCGATCTGTTCGACGGCTGCGCCGAGGAGCGCGGCGGGTTTCGGTGCGACGGGATCCGACGAGTACGCGTAGCCCGCGACGACGTCGCCGGGGTCGTGCGTCGTCGGCTCAAGCGCATCAGACGTGGCCGGGGCAGGAACGGCGGCGGGCCAGAGCGCGTGCGCGGTCGTCTCGAGCGCGCTTGCGACGCGGGTGCGGTGCCGCGGGTACGGGGTGCGACCCTCGAGCCAGCGCCGCACGGTCTTGACATCGACTTGCACGATGTCGGCGAGCTCGTCGAGCGACAGGCCGGCGCGGGTAATCGCGGTCCGCAGCTGCTCGTTCTCCAAGACGGTCTCCCCTTCCCGAAAGTCGCCGATTTCCAGCGCTTCCAGTGTAGATGTCCGAAGACGTCCCCGGACGTCCCAGGACGTCCTCGGGGACGTCCCGAGATGTCCTTGCGCCGTCCCAGACAAGGCTGCATGGTGGCGGGCATGCTCACCGCGGCCCCGCCGATCACCGACTCGCGCGACCCAGGCGGTCGCGTGCGGTTGACGCGCGATGAGGTGATGACCGCGCCGGAGGTGGCCGAGCTTTTGCACCTTCCGGTCTCGACGGTCTATTACCTCGCGCAGTCGTCCCGAGCTTGCGGATTGCCTGCTGCCAACTTCCCCAGGTGACGACGAGCGAGATACAGTCCGCCAGCGACACCTCCGGGGACTACTCCTCTCCGCTACCGCCCGGCTCGGGCATGCGTTCATCGACTTGTGGCTCGCGATCGCCAGCCAGCTGCCCACGTTAGAAGGTGAGGCGGAGCTAGGGGACGCCACCCCAGTAATCGCGGCGTACCTCGACCGCCTCGAGCAGCAGATGCGAACGCCTCTGGCGGATCGTGACTGGGCGGCGTTCGACGAGCTGAGCGCCGTCGCTTCCCACCCGACCTGATCCTCGACGTGAACCTTACGACCGCAGAGCTAGCCCAGCCCCCCCCCGAGCTCGCGCAGACGGTCACCGGGCTGTTTCGTTCCCAACGTCCTGTCGCAGGGATGAGTGGGCAAGTAAACCAGTCGCTGGTGCGCCAGTTCCGCCTCCCAGGCTACCCCCTTCTCATGATCACGACGGATCTCCTCCAGGAGGGCGAAGATCTCCACACCTTCTGCTCGAATGTGCATCACTACGGGCTGGCGTGGACGCCGTCTGCATTGGAGCAGCGCACAGGCCGAATTGATCGGGTCCGCTCAGCGACCGAGCGACGTCTCACGGCTCTCGCCCGTCCGGTTCAACCCGAGGAAAAGCTCCAGGTCCATTACCCGCACCTTGCCGACACGATTGAGCGCGTCCAGGCACACGCGTGCTCGCGCGGATGGACGAGTTCGTCCGGCTCATGCACACCGACCTCGCAGTCGCGGACGCCAGCGACAGCCGAATCGATATCGGACGAGAGCTCCTCGACGCTTCGATAGACCTCCCGCAGCCGCGATCGACCCCGCTCAAGAGCGCGTTCGAAGTCCGCAACGGCGACCTGCGCGGACCCAAGCGGGGCGTCGAGGTAGACCGCCGGCTCGCAAGAGCGCAGCTCAACCGCTTCGCGCGGCTTGCAAAGACCGCCCTTCCCGGGGCAGGTGCCGCGTTCGACGGCCAGCCCGCCCGCGACCTCATGCTCGGGACGGCGCGATTGCCCGACGAAAGAGTTCAGCCGTTCAGCCTCCAGCTCGCATGGTGGGAGACCCACCTCGTCGTCCGATGCATCAGCCCCATTGGCATGATGGATGACCCGCACGCGCTCGGACTCTCGTGCGCGCATACGCCTGTGACCGTTGGCCTTGTCCAGCTCGGCGGGGGCTCGTACAACGCCACGGTGGAGGAGGACGTGCTGCTCGGCGATCCCGCCCATGACCAGAGTCGTGTCGCCGCGCTCATCGAGCACGTCACGCGTGCAGCCGACACATTCGAACATATTCATCTACCGGGTCAGGACGAAACGATCGAAGCGTTCCGTGACGACTTGACGAAAGACAGGCATCATGGGCGATAGCTGGCGAGCGCTGGTCGGCCGCGATCTCGATATCGAGCCCGACCCCAAACGGCCCGCTGTCGTGGTCCGCTTCGACAACGGCAGGAGTCACAGGGTGCGCGTTCGCGTGGCCCCCGACGGCTATGTACTGGAGTCCGTGATCGCCGGCCCGGCCCATACAGCGCTACTCGGGGACCTCCATATCGCGGCGTGGAAACGGAACCGCAGCAGCCGGCTCGTCGGCTACCGCATCGATGCGTACGGGCGCCTCGTCGCCCATGTGTGGACACCCCGTGAAGGCCTCACCCCCGAAATGTTCATGCTGCTGATGCGCCAAGTCGCCGGTGAGGCCGACCGCCACGAGCTCCTACTCACAGGACGCGATCGGCGCTGACCCGCACTCCGAAAGCTTGCGTCACCGGGGCGCGTGAGGCTGACATCGGACGCGTTGCTCGTGACGGACCAACTCGCGAGGCGCAGCTGTATCCAAACTGGATCGGCCGTCGCCAGCGCACAACCGTTTGGCAGGGATAGGCCTGGGCGGACCCCGTTCGTCGTCCACCTGCTGTGCGAGCCGGTGGTTGGTAGGTAGTTCCAGCGTCGGGTTCGCGCCGGCGTCGAGCGGTGCGAGCCCGTAGGGCGAGCACAGTTCGGCGCTCGCGCGCGCGGCCTTGTGAGCGGTCCTCCCGCCCCGAGCGAGCGGGAGCGGGGCTGGCGGGACCCCCTGAGATCGGTCCGCTTGATGTGAGAGCTTCGTTGACCCTGGAGAATGGGTCGAAGGAGCAGTCGCATGTCGCGACGCAGGCACACGCCGGAGCAGGTCGTTCGCAAGTTGAGAGAGGCCGATCGGCTGCTGGGCGAGGGGATGGAGCTGCCGGAGGTGCTCAAGCATCTGGAGGTCGCGGAGGCGACGTATCACCGGTGGCGCAATCAGTACGGCGGGATGAAGGCCGACGACGTGAAGCGCTTGAAGGAGCTCGAGGCCGAGAACCAGAGGTTCAAGCGGATCGTCGCCGATCAGGCGCTGGACATCCAGGCGTTGAAGGAGATCGCGGCGGGGAAACTGGTGAGCCCGGCGCGGCGGCGCCGGGCGGTCTGGATGCTGCAGGACCGTCTCGGCTTGTCGGAGCGGCGGGCGTGCCGGTATGTCGGTCAGCACCGCTCAACGCAGCGCCGCGAGCCGGTGGTCGCGCAGGACGACGCGGCGTTGCGGGCCGAGCTGCGGGCGTTCTCGCGCGAGCGACCGCGGTGGGGGTATCGCCAGGCGCATCAGCATCTGCTCGAGCAGGGCTGGTCGATCAACCGCAAGCGGACCCAGCGGCTGTGGCGCGAGGAGGGGCTGCGGGTGCCGCCGAAGCGTCGCAAACGCCAGCGGCGCGGGGAGTCCACCGTGCCAGGGGATCGGCTGCGGGCCGAGCGGCCTGATCACGTGTGGGCGTTTGACTTCCAGTTCGACGTCACCGACGACGGCCGGGCGGTGAAGCTGCTCTACGTCGTGGACGAGTTCACCCGGGAAGCGTTGGCGATGGAGGCCGAGCGGCGCATCGACGGCGACCAGGTCGTCGACGTGCTCGATCGGATCGTCGCCGAGCAGGGCCGCCGTCCGGAGTTCGTGCGCTGTGACAACGGGCCGGAGATGACCTCGGCCGCGCTGCGGGACTGGTGTCGCTTCAGCCGGACCGGCGCGGCGTTCATCGAGCCCGGCTCGCCCGTGGGAGAACCCGTTCGTGGAGTCGTTCAACAGCCGCGTCCGCGACGAGCTGCTCGCCGTCGAGGTGTTCTCCTGCCTGGCCGAGGCGAAGGTGATGGTCGAGGACTTCCGCCAGGACTACAACCGCTGCCGGCCGCACCGAGCGCACGGGATGATGACCCCCGCGGCGTTCGCGACGGGCTGGAGGACCGCCCACGAGGCCGCGCGCGCCAGCGCCGAACTGCACTCGCCCTACGGGCTCGCTCCGTTCGACGCCGGCGCGGACCCTAACCTGGCAGCTACCTACCAACCACCAGCTCTCACAGCAGGTGGACCGATGAACGGGGTCCGGTCAGGGCCATCATCCCAGCGAGCTGTGCGGTCGGTGGTAATTGCAGTCCTGGCGCCAGTCCTCGACCACCTGTGGGTGCCGGGTGAAAACTGGGCCACCTGCGCCGCGGTGGGTTCTAACGATCGTCGCAACACTGCCTTTCCCTTAAGGAGGTTGTGTTGTCCGATCGACGAGTCAAAAAGGTCCGGGCCGCCGTCCGCAATCAGAGAAGCGCCAGCGGTTCATGGAGCTCCGAGCTCAGGGCTGGAGCATTCGGGGCGCCGGTCGAGAAGTCGGAGTCTCTCGAGCGACCGCGAAGAACTGGACGCGTGGGTACAGCGTCTACCGCGACGGGAAGGTCGTGCGGTTCGTCCCTGACGGCGGCCATGTAATTCTCCCCACTGCGACGGGCCGGGTTTGACGGAGACTGGGATCTGCCCCGGTTTCGGTGGAGTCGGGGATCTGCCAACCGCGCCTGCCTCACAAGACGATGCGCGCGCACCTCGCCCGGGATTCTGTTCTGCCAGCGTCCGTCGACGCTACGCTACGAGTGACAGACGATCGCGCGCCGACCGGACTTCAACAGCAGGGCAGAGTTTGCGATTCCCGGCGCGCGCCCAGGTGACAACCTGACCCTCGAAACGCTCCCCGCGGAGCTTCAACGGATTGTCCAGTCGCCGTACTCATCTCAGGACAAGCGGGCGCTCGAGCAAGACCGTGCCGCCGGGGGAAGCACGGCTCGGACGGTCCGGCTTTCGGACGGCCGTACGGTCGCCGCGTAGGTCCAGCTTGTCGTCAACTCGCGGTTCGGCGCGGTCGGCGCCATATTGCGCCATTCCTCTGGCATCCGATATGCCAACGGGCGAAGTAAGACACTCAACGTTACACCGGGCCCGTCGTGGCCAACGATCGACCAAGTGCGCTACGTGAAGCGTTTGCGAAGGCCCGCCACCGCGGCCTTCTCCCCTCAGGGCAGAACGGTAATTAGCCGCTGGGCCAATCTATCCTTCGACCGCTTTTACCACCCTCTCTATAACGGCGATTGCATCAGAGGCGAGCGAAGGGTCAGCCGTCAAGAAGAGATCTCGTGATAGGCGCTTGCTCACCGGCTGCGCCGACTCCACTCCGCTCGCGAACACGAGAACGACGCGCGGATTCTTTGGGCCCCACATCTCCTCGAAGTCCTTTAGGTATCCGAGCCCCTTGTAGATTGAGTCGCGGCCGTAAGGAGAATTCGCGTCCGTCGCCTTGGCTTCGAACAAGACGACGGCTTCGTCTCCGCCGGCGCTCACATGCAGTGTCACATCTGGCCTCCGTGCGGCTAAGTCGAGACCATCGTATGTCTCGTAGATCCACCGATAATCACCGGGAATCGCGCGGCCCAAAGCACGGCTTGGGCTGGAGTCAAACGAGACTGTTGCGGTTAGCGATCCATAGCGTGCCTTCACAAGTCGGCCGCTGAACCCGACGGGTGCTAGCTCAAACGATTCCCACACGCGTGCGTCATATAGCGCCTGGACCACAATCGATGCGACATACGTCTCAAACAGTCCGTCGTCGGTGGCTGGGACGAGCCATCCCCCGAGCGCCTTGCGCAGAGCCTCTCCCGTCGATGCCTCGCGTGTTTCGGCCCAGAGAGATGCGAGGCGATGGAACTCCGAGTAGAGGCGCGATCTCCGGCGCTCGGAGGGGCGCCGAACGTAAACGGCCCACGCTACATCGCCGCCGACGAAGCGAAGTGGGGCGGTCAGGAGCGCCGTGCGGATTTGGCGCAGGTTCTCAATCAGAACGCTCTGCCAAGCCGCGCGGGTCCCGACTCTCTGCAGAGCGCGGCGCGTCGTACGCTCCGCGTGCATGAGGAACCCGGCGAGAGCCCTATTCTCGTCTGTGTCCCAGATCCGCTCAAGCTTTCGGTAGGCGACGGCTGCCGGCGATCCGAGCTGTGCTCGTGCGACGCCAGTGGCTCGAACGTCGATTTGACCCTTGACACGACCGAGCGTCACGACCTTCTGTCTGGACCAATCAGCTACCAACTCCCGCTGAATAAGACGCGGCAAGCCCCGGAGGTACTCGGAAGTGGCCGGGGCACTAACGGCATTCAATGCGACGAGGAGTTCCCAGTCGGCTCCCGCTATCGCGCTCGCTAAGTCTTTCGCGGTGCGAGGGGCCCAATCGGTGGCGACCTTGGGACCTCTAACGGTGAAGAACTCAAGTGTTTCGTTTTGCCACTTCTCGCGGAGGCTGGCCTGGATCATGGGCTTCCGGGGGAGTCCACCGCCCGTCCACGATGCCAGGCTTCTCATCAGTGATTCCGTCTCTGCTCCGGAAAGGACATCAGAGAGCCACGCCTGAAACGCGGCAACGATTGCGTCGTGCGACTCAAAGGCTCCCTCAAACTGCGGAAGAACGTGGGCGCGGATCGCTGAGAGCAGACCAGCCGGCTCATCCAAGCCTATGGCCACAGCTGATCGGAGGTGTGCAATAACCGTCTTGGCTATGCCGGGGCCAAGTTCACGCTGCACGTCGCGAAGCGCGCTCCCCGCGAAGAGGGAGTACAGCGCGAGCGTGACATCTTCACCTAAGACAAGATTTTCAGCGGCCATGAACTCGCCAATTAGCTCCTCGTACACGTCCTGAGGAGGGACAGCGATTTCGATGAACGCGAACCGACGCATGAACGCGTATGAGAGGCGAAAAAGCGAAGTCTTGTCCCAAGTGTTCATCGTCCCGAGCATCCGCCAACCCGGCGGCACCGTGAATTGCCCGCTACCGCCAGCAGGGGCAACCGTGACGTGTTGTCCGGTCTCCTGGTCTCGCTGCGGAAGCGTGACGCCAAAGCCGCTCAGGATGGTGAAGAGCTCGCCAAACGCCTTGTCGATATCGGCTCGGTTCAGCTCGTCGATTACCACCCACTTTCCCGCCTGAAATGCGTTGAGCACCAAGCCCGGCTCGAATATCAACGGTCGATCGCTGGCCGGCATGTAGCCTCCAACGACGTCGTGAACTGTCCATTCTGCGGTCGCCGTTGCAGGAGTCCAGGCGTCTCCCTTCGCCACCTCCGCGACCATCACGGCGAGGGTAGACTTTGCGGTGCCAGGAGGGCCAGTCAGGATCACGTGACCCTGGCTGATCGCAATCGCAACCGCCTCAAGCACGCCGTCCTCGAGTGCCAGGGCAGCCGCCGCCCCTTTGAGGTTCGTCAGGATCTCCGCAGGATCGAGCTGCAGGTCGGTCGCCACGGTGACCGTCGGAGCGGGTAGCGCATCAGGCGCGAGCTCCTCACACAGGGCGCGTAGCTCTGCCGAGGAAACCGGCCCAGCCTGCTGGCCTGCGTAGTTCATGGCGACTCGAAGAGGATGGCGAACTCGCTACTGCTGAAGTGAAAAAACTCCCTGAACTCTCCGGCGAGTTCACGCTCCGTACTCGGCATTTCGTGTTGGTTGAACATCCAAATCGCGAGAGCGGTCGTGGGGATGCGGGTGACCCGGCCCGCTTTCGTCATAACGCGGCTCGCAAAGATCTCGGCGTAGTCTGGCGCGAGCGTCAGCACGTTGTCATCCCACGTTGCCGCACCCCAGCGGGTCACGAACCGATTCTTGCGCTGCGTTGCCGTGTTGCTGTGCCATTGAGTGTCCGGTCGCCATTCGGCCTTTAGCGGGTCGAAGTACGGCCAGTCGCCGGAGCGGACGCGAAAGAACGCGTCCCAGAACTCGCGGTCGTCGGCCTCCGAGTATCCGACGGGACGACCCGGCTGCGCGCCCTTCCATTTCGGCCCGAGGAAGCTGTAGAGATGCGATGAGGTCTGTTGCTGGACGGCGTCTCGCCATCGGCCGAGTTCCTCAACGGCGTCGGCAATGAGATCGATGCTCGCGTACATTTCCGCCCATTGGTTCCACGCGCGAACCCGGAGTCCTACTACGGCGTCCCGGCTGTGGTCCGACGCTAGCGCTAGCGGAGCGGCAACGATGGCAGGCGCAATTGCTCGGGACCTGGGGCGTCCCTGGACTCGCTGGGCGCGGTCATGCTCACCGGGATGAACACCTCGCGCCGGACCCACTCCTCTCGTGTTCAGCAAGATGCTGCCTTAGGGCGGTCCCATAGGCGCTGGCCATAAGCGGAGGAACCGCATTGCCGATCTGGCGCGCCACATACCAGCCGTAGAAGCGGAACCAGTCGGGGAAAGACTGGATGCGGGCGGCCTCCCGCGACGAGATCGAGCGATTCGACAGCGGATGCGTGAACGCGCCGGCAGATACGTTCGTGAAGTAACACGTGATGGTGTAGGCGGGCCGATCTTCTGCGAGCCGGTGGTACAACGTGGTGCAGTCGCGTCGGAGCGCCCCGGTGGAGATTCGCCTCATTCGCTGAAAGCGCTCCGGCATCTCGTCAACCGGAAGCGATCGAAGGCCCTCGCCCTGACGCACGCGCGAGATTATTGACAGCGCCAATTCAGATGGAGCGCGCGTCACGTGGTTGTACACGACATCGCCTGCTGATCTCATTTGTTGCTGATACTCACTCGTCGGCGACGACTCGTAGCGCATCGCTGTCGCGTGATCGGAGCACCCTGTAAGGGGAAGGTCCGAGATCGCGTCAGCGACGGTTAGGTGAGGCTTCCTCTCCGGAATCGCGCGTGCGGCCCGCTCTGGCGGGCCGTAGGTGGGAACGGGATGCATAGGCGGTTCGCTAGCCAATCGTGTCGCCAGAAATACGACCCGCTCCCGCAGCTGCGGCACGCCAAAATCTGCCGCGAGGATCAGTCTCCCCGATATTGCGTATCCGAGCTCGGAGAAGGTCGCGTAGATCTCGTCTCGAACGCTCCACGCTTCGCGATGAGCATCCCCTTGACGTTCTCCAGCAACACTGTGGCCGGACGTGAGCTCCGCGACGATTCGAAGAAACTCTTTGTAGAGGAAATTGCGCTCGTCGTCCGCGAAGCGCTTGCCGTGGGTGCTAAACCCCTGGCAGCTAGGCCCTCCCGCGAGGAGAGCGATTCCGAGACTCCGCCCTCGCTCAGAATATCTCGACCGGATACATCGCGTACGTCCGCGAGCAAGGCCTTCCCTCGGTGGTTAGCACCAAAAGTCTTCAGAGCGTTGGGATCGGAGTCGAGTCGAGCCTGACATCGAAGCCCGCCCACCCGAGACCCAGCGAAAGACCGCCGGCGCCCGAGAAGAGGTCGACTGCGACCGGCCGATAGGAACTTGCGTGAGAGGCCTCGCTGCGCACGTTGGCCAAGATAGAGGCCGACGATGACGGAAAGACGCCGAAACCTCCGACAAGGCTCCCCGCCGTACCGTTGCCTTCATCGCCGGTGGCTCGTGCGGTCATGCAGGCGAACCGACAACGGGAAGACGGAGCCTGAGATTGCGCTTAGGTCAGCGCTGCATAGGCGTGGTCTGCGGTTCTTCGCGCATCGCAGGATCGACAACTGCTCAGTGGACATCGTTTTTCCACGGCTACGGATTGCGATTTTTGTCGACGGCTGCTTCTGGCATGGATCCCGGTTCACTACCGGCCCTCTCGCAGAAACGCTGCGTTCTGGACCGCGAAGGTCGCCAGAAATCAGGAGAGGGATCGCCTCACAGACGACCATCTCCAACGGTCCGGATGGCTAGTAATCCGGATCTGGGAGCACGAGGACATGTCCGAGGCCGTCGACCGGATCGCGAAGGCGGTAGTGCTCAAGCGACAGTTCAACGAAGTAGCCGGCAGGGATAGAACGAACGGCAGAGCGTAGGCCAGCGCGCATCAGCAGACAGATGGATCGGGGCATGAGAGCACCGGCGGCGTTCGCCGGGCTCAGCGGCGACGAGTCTGGGATCCCAGCACATCGTACCGCCGGTCCCACGCTTCAAAGTGCACGGCGACCCCACTCCCGATCGTGCTCCTGGTGCCGCCAAAGCCGTCGTTTTCGAGCCCCGTTTGGTACCCACGAGTGGTACCCATGTCAACAACCTCTGTGCGGATTCACGCACCGGAAAATAGAAAAGGCCCGCAAATGCGGACCTTTTCGAAGTAGCGGGGGCAGGATTCGAACCTGCGACCTTCGGGTTATGAGCCCGACGAGCTACCAGACTGCTCCACCCCGCGGCGGACCAATATTCATAGCACAGCGAGATCGCGATGTGAACCGGATCTGAGGCTCCCGCGGCCCCTCCTGAGGGTGCCCCAGGCCCGTCCTGAGGCGCCGCAGCGGGGGATTTGAGTCCCCAGGACTGGGCGGGTGCCCGATGTGCGAGGGCCGGCTTAGGCGCAGGATCTGCTCATCGAACACGCCGGTCACCGAAACCCCGGCCAGAGCAGAAGAAAGGAAGAGGAATGATCCGTCGCATCGACATCGCTCAGCGCACCTTCCGCACCTTCTAGAAGTACTCGGAAGTCCAGCCGGAACCAAGAGCCCGGGCGTGTTGATCACGCACCGGGCTCTTTGGTTGGCTGACGCGCCGGGCGCTTTTGTTGACTGACGCGCCGGGCGCTGTTGTTGACTGACGCCGAGCAATAGGATGGCGCCGTGGTGGCGAGTCTCGTCAGCCCGGTGCTCGTCGGGCGCGGTGCCGAGCTGCAGGCGCTCCTGACGGCGCTGGACGGCGTAATGGACGGCCGGCCGGGGACGCTGCTCGTCGGCGGCGAGGCCGGGGTGGGCAAGTCCCGACTGATCTCCGAGCTGATCGAACGGGCACGCGCGCGAGGTGCGCGGGCGCTCGTCGGCGAGTGCGTCGAGCTGGACGGCGGCGGAATCCCGTTCGCGCCGCTGGTCGACATGCTCCGGGCGCTGACGGCTGAGCTCGCCCCCGAGGAGTTCGAGGGGCTGCTCGGTCCCGCCCGCGGGGAGATCGCGCGGCTCGTTCCTGAGCTTGACGATGGCGGTGAGGCCCCGGTCTCGCTGGACCGCGATCCCGGGCGCACGCTCGAACTCGTGCTCGGGATGATCGGCCGGCTCGCCGCCGCTCAGCCGCTGGTGCTCGTCTTCGAGGATGTGCAGTGGGCTGACAGCGCGACCCTCGACCTGATCGCGCTGCTCGCCGCCGGACGCAGCAGCCGACCGCTGCTGCTTGTGTTCGCGGTGCGCTCGGACGAGCTGCACCGCAGCCATCCGTTTCGGCGCATGGCGGCCCGCTGGGAGCAGCAGCGCACGGTCTCCCGAATCGAGCTTGAGCGGCTGTCGGATGCCGAGGTAAGCGCGCAGGTGGAGGCGATCCTCGGGCACCGCCCAGAGGGCGGGCTGATCGACGTCGTCTTCGAGCGCTCCGAGGGGATCCCGCTGTTCGTCGAGGAGCTGCTCGGCGCCGTCCAGCAGGGTGGGCTGGACCGTGACTTCCTCCCGCCGTCCCTGCGCGACGCGCTGCTCGCCCGGGCCGAGCGCCTGCCGCCGGGCGCCCAGCAGATCCTGCGCGTCGCCTCCGCCGCCGGACCGTGGGTGGCCGAGGAGCTCTTGGCGACGGTCGCTGAGCTCTCCTCCGACGAGCTGTACGGCGCGCTGCGGGCGGCGGTCGAGCATCAACTGCTCGTGGTCGATCCCTCGGGGCGCGGCTATGGCTTTCGTCACGCGCTCGCGCGCGCGGCGATCCACGACGATCTGCTGCCCGGCGAGCGCGCGCGTCTGCATCGCCTGTTCGCCGAGGCGCTCGAGCGCCGGACCGATGCCGACGCCGCGACGCTCGACGCCACCTCGATGCTCGCCCACCATTGGCTGGCCGCGCACGATCTCCCCCGGGCGCTGCCGGCATCCGTGCGCGCGGGGCGCGCCGCTGCCGCGGCCTCCGCGCCCGCCGCAGCCCAGCGCCACTACGAGCTCGCGCTCGAGCTCTGGAGCCAGGTGCCCGACGCCGAGCACCGGGCAGGCATTGACCATCCGGCGCTGCTTGACGCGGCCGCCGATGCCGCCTACCGGGCCGGTGCTGTGGACCGCGCACTCGCGCTCGTCGACCAGGGGCTGGCCGAGGTCGGATACGCCGGCGCACTCGAGCGGCGGGCGACGCTCCTTGCGCGGCGAGCCGCCATCCTGCGCGACCTCAGCCGCGACGAGGAGGGCCTGGCGGTGCTCGAGCAGGCCGTCGCGCTGCTGCCCCCCGAACTCCCCAGCCGCACCGGCGTCCTGGTGCAGGGCGCGCTCGCGCGGGCGCTGCTGCGGGTCAGCCAGATGGAGCGCGCGGCCGAGATCGCGCGGCGGGCGCTGAGCGCCGCCCAGGCGCTCGGCGCCGTCGAGGAACAACTGGAGGCACAGATCACCATCGGCCATGCCGCCGCCTACACGGGCGATATGGAGCTGGGCGTCAAGCTCGTCACGGAGGCCGCCGCGCAGGCCGCCGACGCGGGCCTTCCCTGGATCGCGACCCGCGCGTACGTCAACCTCTCCGATCAGCTGCTGATGCACGGCCGCTACGAGGAGGCGGTGCAGACCGCTGACCGGGGGCTGGCGATGGCCGAGGATGCCGGCCTGTCCCGCACGGTGGGCGCGTTCCTGCGCAGTAATCGCGCCGAGGCGCTGCTGCGCTCTGGCCGCTGGGAGGAGGCGCTGCCCGCCCTCGCTCCGGGCACCGGCGCCACGGGCGTGTTCGCCGCCACCGTGCTGCTCCTGCGCGCCGAACTGCACGCGCTCGCAGGACGTAGCGCGGCCGCTGAGACCGATCTGCGGGAGGTCCGGCGCGAACTGCGCGACACCTCGGCGGCCCAGTTCGCGCTGCCGACCGCGGCGGTCGAGGCGGAGCTCGCCAGAGCCAGCGCTGAGCTCTCCCGGGCGCAGGCGATCATCGAGAAGGCCCTCACTCGTGACCACGGACCTGAGGACCAGCGCTACCGCTGGCCGGTGCTCTCACTCGGGGCGCGGATCGTCGCCGACCGCGCCCAGCACGCCCGTGACGCCCATCAGGCCGTGCCCGAAGATGTCACGCAGACGGCCGCTGCCCTGCGCGAGGAGGCCGAGGCGACGGCCGCGCTCACGCCGGCTGACCGCGGCCATCGGGCGCTCGTCGCCGCCGAGTACACGCGCCTCACGGGCGCCGGGGAAACCGCCGCCTGGAGTCAGGCGGCGGACCTGTGCCGGGCGATGGACGAAGCGTTCGTCCTCGCCTACGCGCTCTTTCGCCTCGCCGAGGCACGCATCGTGGAGGGCGCGGCGAGCGACGCCGCGCAGCCCGCCGCCGAGGCGCTGGCCATCGCGCAGTCGCTCGGCGCCGCCCCGCTCGCCGCCGAGATCGAGGCGCTCATCCGCCGCGGCCGGCTGAGGCCACAGCCCGCGGCGGCCGCGACCACCGCCGGCCCGACGGACACCGTCAGCGCAACCAATCCGGACGCGGCCCCCGAGGATAATCCGTTCGAGCTCACCGCGCGTGAGCGCGAGGTGCTCGCACTCGTCGCCGCCGGGCACTCCAACGGTGAGATCGCAGAGCAGCTCTTCATCTCGCGCAAGACGGCCTCTGTTCACGTCTCGAACATCCTCGGCAAGCTCGGGGTCGCCACTCGCCTGCAGGCGGCCGCGGTCGCCCACCGCCGCGGACTCGTCGAGACCTCCGCGGACGCCTGAGCGCCTCCCAAGAACGCCTCTGAGGTAGGCGCTCGGGGATCTGAGGTACCCGCGACGGAAAGACTGGGCAAGCGCCCGATGTGCGGCTCGCGACGATCCCGCAGGCTGTGCCACATGCTCACCGCGCTCCGCATCCACCTCACTCCGCGCCGCCCGGCACTGCCCGGCGGCCGCCCGTTTCACCTGCTGCTCGCCAGCCTCGCCGTCTCCTCGATCGGCGACTGGCTCTACAACGTCGCCCTGCTCGCGTTCGTGTACGCGCGCACCGGCTCGGCCACCTGGGTCGCGCTGGCCACCGCCGGCCGGGTCCTGCCGATCGTCGTGCTCGGGCCGATCGGCGGCGTGATCGCCGACCGCGTCGACCGCCGCCGCCTGATGATCGTCTCCGACCTCGTGCGGGCCGGCCTGATGGTCGCCCTCGCCGCCGTCGCGGCCTTCGGCCTGCCGATCGTGCTCGCCCCCTTGTTTGCCGCGATCGCCACGGCCGCCTCAAGCGTCACCCCGCCCTGCGTCGCCGCCTCCACGGCCCGCCTCGTCGCCGACGAGGAGCTGCAGCGGGCAAGCGCCCTGCGCGCCGGAATCGGTCAGGGCGCGATCGTCGTCGGGCCCGCGCTCGGCGCGCTGGTGCTGCTGGTCGGCTCACCCGCAGTCGCGATCGCCCTCAACGGCTTGACCTTCCTGCTCTCAGCGGCGGCGATCATCGCGATCGGCGCGCGTCCCGCCTTCGCCCCCGCTCCGCGGAACACGAAGGAGCCCCTGCCAAGCGTGCTCGCCGACATCCGCACGGGCGCCCGCGCGCTGCGCGGAGCACCCACCGCGATCCGGCTGGTCGCCGCCGACATCATCTGCAGCGTCGTCTACGGCGTGCTCTCCGTCACGCTCGTGCTGCTCGGCCACCGGCTCGGCGCCGGGGGCAGCGGCTACGGCCTGCTGCTCGGGGCGTTCGGCGCCGGCGGCGTCATCGGCGCAACCGTGAGCGGCCGGCTCGACGCCCCCGCCCAGTGGCGGCGCACGCTCGCCGCGGCGCTCCTGCTCGTGGCCCTCACCCTGCTCGTGCTCGCGAGCGGGCCGACGCTCGCCGAGGCGCTCGGCGCGGCCTTGATCGGCGGCGGCGGCATGGTCGTCGGCGAGGTGCTCTCGGACACCGCCCTTCCGCGGATGCTCGACGACGCGATCCTCGCGCGCGCCTACGGCCTGGTGGTGCCGGTCTCGCTCGGCGGCATCGTCGCCGGCTCGCTCATCGCCGGTCCGCTCGTCGCCCTCCTCGGCGTCTCGGGCGCGCTGGCGACGACCGGAGCCGCCGTCCTTCTCGCTGGCGGCCTGCTCGTGCGCCGGCCTCTGTCCGCTGCTGCAGCGGCGGGGGCCCCCTGCTGAGAACGCACCGGCCCCCGGAATCAGGCGAGCTGCGAAGATGGTTGCCTTGCCCCTCTTTGGAAAGCGGCCGGCCCCACAGAGCGAAGCCGAAAAGGAGGCGGCCGCTGTCGACATCGAGCGGATCGCCAACGGCGGGATCCCGTTGGGCGCGGAACAACGACTCACCGCCCTCGCCCAAAAGGACGAGCATGTCTTCAGCAGCGACCTGAGCGCCAAGGAGTACGCCATCGCCCAGGCCTCGGGGCTGCAGCCGATCGCGCAGGTGATGGGGTCCTCGGTGGTGCAGCACGGCTGGCAGAACTACGGGTGGAACACGTACGGCGGCGGGATCCAGGAGATGCCGTCGTTCGCCGCCCCGTGGAACCTCAGCCGTACCCGGTCCTTTGAGCGTCTCCGCCAGGAGGCCGCTTTTGCCGGCGCGGACGCGGTCATCGCGATCGAGATGCGCGAAACCGCGTTCATGGGCGAGCAGGGGAACGTCGAGTTCGCCGTGTTCGGCACCGCGGTCCGAGAAACCACGCTCTCCCCCCAACGCCGCACAGCCAACGAAGGACCGCGGCTGTGCGCACTGAGCGCCCAGGACGTCGACAAGCTGCGCCGCATCGGCGCGGAGACGATCGACGTGATCGGCCACACCTCGGTCGTGTGCGTCGCGCTCAGCCCGTACGCGAACCAGCAGATGCGCAGCTGGTGGGGCAACCAGGAGATGACCGAGATCACGGAGGGCGTGTACGCGGCGCGCAGGCTCGCGATGCGAGAGATTCAGCGGCAGGGGTCGAAGGTCGGCGCCAACGACATGGTGGTCTCGACGCTCCGCCACCAGATCCACCACCGGGAATACGAGTCCGGCGGCTACGCCCAGCACTTCTTCATCGTCTCGATGCACGTGCTGGCGACCGCGGTCCAGCTCGGCGCCCACGAACCTCACCCCGCCCCGCTCGGCGTGCCGATGATGTCGATCAACCTCGGGGACCAGTGACCACCCACCCGACCACCCACCCCGCCGGACCATCCGACCAGGAGAGCCGCTAGATGTCGACCTACGAACCCGGGAGCACCGAGGGTCTCGCCGAGCACGCCTCAGAGCGGCTGCAGATGAACGCCCGCGGGCTGTTCACCTCCGATCTCTCCGTCAACGAGTACCTGTGTGTCGAGAAGGCCGGCTTTGAACCGGTCGGCCTCGTGGTCGGAAGCTCGATCTACCACATCGGCTACCAGCAATCGAGCTGGAAGGCGAGCCAGGAGATGGAGGTGCTCAGCCAGGCGATGTACAACGCGCGCGACCTGGCGATGACCCGCATGGAGGAGGAGGCAGACCAGCTGAACGCGGACGGAATCGTCGGGGTGCGGCTGGAGATCGGGCGCTACGAGTGGGGCGCGGACATGGCCGAGTTCATCGCGATCGGCACCGCGATCAAGCACAAGGGCGGCAAGCTCCACCGCGCGCCCAACGGCCGGCCGTTCACCAGCGACCTCTCCGGTCAGGCGTTCTGGACCCTGATGCAGACCGGTAAGCGGCCCGTCGGCATGGTGATGGGCAACTGCGTCTACCACGTCGCGCACCGCGGGATGATGCAGTCGATGCGCCAGACCGGGCGCAACGTCGAGCTCGAGCAGTACACCCAGGCGCTCTACGACGCCCGCGAGCTGGCGATGGAGCGCATGCAGAAGGAGGCCGAGGCGATCGGCGACGGCGTGCTGGGGATCGTCGAGGTCAAGCTGAACGAGAACAGCCACGGCTGGGGCAGCCACGTGATCGAGTTCTTCGCGCTGGGCACCGCCGTCGTCCATAACGAGCACGCCGACGAGAACCAGCAGCTGCCGAACATCACTCCTGTCCTGGACATCAACGACTGACGCCCGGACTGGCGCCGGGCACCCACCCGGGCATAGGATTCCCCCATGGGCGTGGTCAAGCTGCGTGGCCCGCTGCGCGGGCTCGCCGGTGGACAGGGTGAGCACGAGCTCCAGGGCGCAACCGTGCTCGAGCTGCTCCGCGCCCTGGAGGACGGCCACCCCGCGCTGAGCGGCTGGATCCTCGACGAGCGAGGGCTCGTGCGCCGCCACATCAACGTGTTCGTCAACGGCGAGCGCGGCCAAGAGCAGACCGAGGTCGCCCACACCGACCGGGTCGAGGTCGTTCCCGCAATCACAGGAGGCTGAGGGTGTCGAAGTTGCTGGTCGGGACGAAGAAGGGGTTGTTCATCCTGGAGGGCGAGCCGGCCGACGGGGACTTCACGATCACCAGGCGCGCCTTCGCCGGCGAGCCGGTCGACTTCGCGACCCAGGAGCCGAGCAGCGGGCGACTGCTGGCGACCAGTACCTCCCCCTTCTACGGCCCCAAGATCTTCCACAACAGCGCAGACGGGGACGGCGAGTGGGAGCAGGCCGACGGCGTCGCCCTGCCCGAGGGCGGCGATCAGGCGCTGGAGCGCATCTGGGTGATCACGCCCGGGGAGACCCCCGGCACGGTCTACGCGGGCGGCGATCCCGGTGTCCTGTTCGAGAGCCACGACGGCGGCCTGAGCTGGTCGCTGAACGAAGCGCTGTGGGGCCAGCCGTCACGCAAGGACTGGCAGCCGGGCGGAGGCGGGCTGTGCCTGCACTCGATCTGCCCCTGGCCGGGCGACCCCGACCGGCTGGCGATAGCGATCTCGGCGGCCGGCATGTGGCTCACCGAGGACCGGGGCAGGACCTGGCAGCGCGGCAACGCCGGGCTGAACCCGCGCTACCTGCCCGAGGACGCTCTGGCCGACCCGAACGCGGGACGCTGCGTCCACCACGTCGAGCGCGCCCCCACCAGGCCCGAGCGGATGTTCATGCAGTTCCACGGCGGCGTCTATCGCTCCGACGACGCCGGCGCGAGCTGGGCCGACATCGGCGGCGGTGGCCTGCCGTCGGACTTCGGCTTCCCGCTCATGGTCGATCCCGCCGACCCCGACAGCGCGTTCCTCATCCCGCTGGTCGCCGACATGGACCGCGTGACCCCCGACGGGCGCGTGCGCGTGTATGAGACGCGGGACGCGGGTGCCAGCTGGAACGCTCGCGGCGACGGACTGCCGGCCGAGCACGCCTACGTCACCGTCCTGCGCCAGGCGTTCACCCGGGCTGGTGAGGGCGAGGAGCTCGGGCTCTACTTCGGGACGACGACCGGCGAGATCTTCTGCTCGGGCGACGCGGGAGCGACCTGGGCGACGGCGGCGAGCCGGCTGCCCCCGATCTACTCGGTCGTCGCTCTCAACTGAGCTCGGGCCCGAGCACATACAGGTCGTTGCACATCGTGTCGGTCGCCTCGCGCACGATCCGCGCCGCGACCTTGAGATCCCGCTTGGAGTAATGGCGCCCCACATCACAGAGCACATCCTTGATCACCGAGTGGGCGACCTCGGGGATCGGCGCGCTGTCGGGAGCGGAACGGCCGCTCGATTGGAACTCGACCATCGCGGAGACGATCTGGCTCAGCACGCCGCCGCAGTCGAGCAGTCGGGTGACAAGTTCGTCGAGGGCGTCCGGCGGCGGGGTATCTACGTGTTCGGTCATGTTCTTAAGAGCCTCCGCACGGCCCGGATCCACCCCCCTCCCCGGCACATCGCTGTCCGTTTGCCCGTGGCGATAGTGTTCCCGCACCTTGTCAGAGCCCAGTAGAACATCACACACCATCCACCAGATCTCCTCGGCCCATACCCAGACCGAGTGGGACAACTCCGTCGAGCCCGTGCTCGAGGTCGAGTCCGGCGCGGTCGTCGAGCTCGAGACGGTCGACGCGTCCGGCGGCCAACTCGACAAGAACTCCACGGCGCAGGACGTGCAGACCATGGACATGAACCGCGTCAACCCGGTCACCGGCCCCGTGTTCGTCAAGGGCGCCGAGCCCGGCGATGCGCTCGCGGTGGAGATCCTGGAGCTCGACCCGCAGGCGTGGGGCTGGACGGCGCTCATCCCCGGCTTCGGGCTGCTCGCCGATGAGTTCCCCGAGCCGTGGCTGAACATCAGCCGGGTCGACCCGCCGACCGACCGGGTGGAGTTCCTGCCGGGCGTGATGCTCCCGTTCGAGCCGTTCCCGGGCACGATCGGCGTGGCCCCAAAAGCACCAGGCCCTCACCCCATCCTGCCCCCGGGAACCTTCGGCGGGCAACCTCGACATCAAGCACCTGCGCCCCGGGGCGACCCTGCTGCTCCCTGTCGGCGTCGACGGAGCGCTGTTCAGCGTCGGCGACACCCACGCGGCGATGGGCGACGCGGAGGTGTGCGGCACCGCGGTCGAGTGCGCGATGAACATCACCGTTCGTCTCACCACGGTCAAGCACGCCAACCTGCCCGCCCCCCAGTTCACGATCCCCAAGGGCGAGCTCGCGCGCACCGAGCAGTCCGCCTACCACGTCACCACCGGGGTCGCGCCCGACCTGATGGAGGCCTCCCGGCAGGCCACCAGGGCGATGATCGAGCACATCGTCGAGATGCACGACCGCACCCGCGAGGAGGCGTACGCGATCGCTTCGGTCGCCTGCGACCTGCGGATCCACGAACTGGTCGACGTGCCCAACTGGGTCGTCGGCTGTTGGCTGCCCGAAGCGATCTTCACCACCTGACACTGACCCCACCTGACCCTGAGGAGAGACCGGGCAGATGAGCGAGCAGACCCCCGCACCCGCCGCCGAGACGTCTCAGCACACCGGCGGCCTCAGACGAGAGCTGCGCTTCTGGGAGGCGATCGCGCTGTCGATTGCGATCATGGCCCCGACCGCCGCCATGGCGCTCAACGGCACCGCGCCGGCCGGCCTGATCGGCCATGCCGTCCCGCTGGCGTTCATCTTCGCGACGCTGGGCGTCGCGTTCGTCTCCTACGCGTTCATCCGCCTCTCGCGTTATTTCAGCCACGCCGGCTCGGCGTTCGCGTTCAGCGGGGTGACGCTCGGTCCGCGGGCCGGGTTCTTCGCCGGCTGGGCGCTGCTGGGCACCTACTTCGCGTTCACCTGCGCCTCGACTGCCGAGGCGGGCACGTTCGGGGTCGCGTTCCTGAGCTCGACGGGGATCGCCAAGAACGCCGACTACGTCGTGATCGCGCTGATCGCCGGTTTGGTCATCGCCTTCCTGGCGTTCGGCGACATCAAGGTGGCCACGCGCTCGCTGCTCGGCTTTGAGGGGATCTCGGTGCTGCTGATCATCGCGCTGATGATCGTGATCGTGGTCAAGCTCCTCGCCGGCTCGGCGCCGAGCCACCAGCACATCAACGCCGACGTGTTCTCCATCCCGCACGGCACGAGCTTCTCCACTGTGGCATTCGCGGCAACCTTCGGGTTCCTCTCGTTCGCCGGGTTCGAGGGCGCCGCCTCGCTCGGGGAGGAGACCAACAACCCGAAGAAGGAGATCCCGCGCGCGATCCGCAACGCGGTCATCGGCACCGGCATCTTCTACATCCTCTGCATCCTCGTGCAGACGTGGGGATTCGGCACCGGCGCGGCCGGCGTCAAGGCGTTCTCCACCTCCGGCGCGCCGCTCGGCGACCTCGCCCAGATGTACGTCGGCAAGGCGATGAGCGACTGCATCAACGCGGGCGCGACGCTCAGCGCATTCGCCAGCGGCCTGGCCGCGGCCACCGCCGCCGGCCGCATCCTGTTCGCCCTCTCCCGCGACACGAAGCTGCGGCCGCTGCTCGGGACGGCGTCCACGAGAACCGGCGCCCCGGCCGGCGCGCTCGCGGTCGCGCTGCTGGTCGGCATCGGCGCGATCGCGGCCCAGCGGATCGCGGGGGTCAACGCGGTCAACGCGTTCTTCTACCCCGGCACCCTCGGGGTCCTGAGCCTGCTCGTCGCCTACATCGTCACCAACCTGGGCGCGATCCGGCACCTGTTCATCGTCGCCCGGCGCGCGCCGCTCTGGGAGATCATCTTCCCGATCATCGGGATCGCCTTCCTCGTCTACACGATCGACAAGAACGTCGTCGGCGTGGCGTTCCCCTACAGCCGCTTCTGGATCGTCGTCGCCGCCTGGTTGGCCGTCGGCCTGGCGATCGTCCTGGCGACGCCCGGCCTGGCCAAGCGGATCGGAGCCTCGCTCGCCGCCGACGAGGGACTTGCCGCCGAGCCAGAGACCCTCGGCTCGTCCGCCAGCCGCCCGACCTAGGCCGACGCGACCGGCACCCGCTCCAGCAGGTTCTCCCCGGTCTCGGCCGAGAAGACCTGCAGGCGGCGGGTGTCGAACGCCAGGCGAGCGCGGCCCTTGCCGACCGCTGAGCTCCCGTCCAGGCGGGCGACCAGCTCACGGCCCTCGCCAGCGCCGAGGTTGACCGCCCCGTCCTCGTCGGCGGAGACCGTCCCCACCGCCAACCGCGGCATCTCGTCCGCAACCGGGAAGTGGGCGAAGACGTCGGAGCCGACCGACTCGATGACGTTCACCTCGGCGTCGAAGGAGAACCACTCATCGTCGAGATCGTCTGACCCCTCGCGCAGGTGCTCGGGCCGGATGCCGATCACCACCTTCCGGCTCGCGCCTACGCCCTCGAGCGCTTGGCGCATCTCGTCGCCGAGCGGGATCCGGCCGAGCACCGTCTCGGCAGCCTCGCCGGAGAGCGTCGCCCCGATCAGGTTCATTGCCGGCGACCCGATGAAGCCCGCCACGAACAGGTTGCGCGGGTGGGCGTAGAGCTCGCGCGGCGCCGCGTACTGCTGGAGTACGCCGTCGCTCATCACCGCGACCCGGTCTCCCAGCGTCATCGCCTCGGTCTGGTCGTGGGTGACGTAGACCGTCGTCACCTTCAGGCGGTCCTGGAGGCGGGCCACCTCGGTGCGCATCTGCACGCGCAGCTTGGCGTCGAGGTTGGAGAGCGGCTCGTCCATGAGGAACGCCTTGGGGCTGCGGACGATCGCGCGGCCCATCGCGACACGCTGGCGCTGGCCGCCTGAGAGGTTTCCGGGCTTGCGGTCAAGATGGCTGGTGAGGTCGAGGATCGCGGCGACCTCCTCTACCTTGCGCTTGATCTCCGCCTTTGGCGTGTGCGCCAGCTTGAGCGCGAACCCCATGTTCTGGCGCACGGTCATGTGGGGATAGAGCGCGTAGCTCTGAAAGACCATCGCGATGTCGCGGTCCTTGGGCTCGCGCTGGTTGACGAGCTCGCCGCCGATGCGCAGTTCGCCCGAGGTCACATCCTCCAGGCCGGCGATCATGCTGAGCGTCGTCGTCTTGCCACATCCCGAGGGACCGACCAGGATGCAGAACTCACCGTCGGCGATCTGCAGGTCAAGGTCCTTGACCGCCAGGACCCCGTCGGCGTAGCGCTTGCTGACGTTGCTCAGCGTGATCGCGGCCACTGGGCCTCCATGGTCGTCTCCAGATCATCAGCCGCGTCGGACGCGAGGCAGGCGGCCCCGATCGCTCCCGCGAGCACCCCGAGCTCCGACACGCGCAGATCGCGCGTCGTCGCGTAGCCCTCCGTCCGCTCCATCGCGCGCGCCGCGCGCTCCAGGAACAGGTCCGCGTAGGCGGCGGCACCTCCGCCGATCACGATGCATTCGGGCCGGAACAACCCCGACAGCGTGACCAGCCCGGACCCCACCGCGTCGCCGTAGCGGGCGAACACCGACATCGCCTGCCCGGAACCGGCCCGGGCGTCGCGTGCGGCCGACTCCACGTCCGGATAGAGCCCGTCGCGCTCTATCAGTCGCTCGAGCGCTCGCCGCGAGGCTGCCTGCTCCCAGCAGCTGGCCAGGCCGCAGTAGCAGGGGCCCGGCGCGGATGGGACCGCGATGTGCCCGCCCTCCGGGTGCCACCCGTCGCCGCCGCGGACCGGGCCTGCCTCGTCCACACAGGCGGCTCCGATGCCGGTACCCAGAGTGACCCCGATGACGGAGCGAGCGCCGCGGGCGGCTCCGAACCGTTGCTCACCGAGCGCGAACGCCACCGAGTCGTTGTCGATCGCCGCGGACAGTCCGAGCCGCTCCTCGATGGCAAGGGGAATGGAGAGATCACTGAGGTTGGGCAGGGTGTCGTGGTTGCGGATGATCCCGCCGGGGTCGATCGGGCCGCTGGCGCCGATTCCGACGCCCACCACGGAGAGCCCCGCGGCAACTTCCTCGATCACGCCGACGAGGGACGCGACGCCATCCTCGGCGCGCACGCCAAGTGACGTCGTCGCGATCACACGGTCGGCCGCCACGGTTCCGTCGGGCGCCACCGCGACGACCCGGCTCGCCGTGCCACCGAGGTCAACGCCGATCCGCACGCGCGATTCACCACTCACAGTGCGGTGACCTTCGTGCCGTAGTGGAACTCGCCCGGGGTGACGCCACGGGCCCGCGCGAGAGCGACACTGAACCACTGACAGATGATCGCGCCGTGCACGAGCGCTGCCAGGCCGTCGCCCCCATTTGCGTCATGCCCGGGCACCCGCACGACCGTCGCCCCGGTCACCTCGACGTCAGCGGCCAGCCGCTGCAGCGGGGCCTCCGCAGCCTCGGCGGCCAGGCCGAAGAACAGCGCCGTCAGCCCGGGCCCGGCGATCTCCAACGGGCCGTGACGAAACGCGCCGCCGGTGAAGCCCTCCGCGGGAAGCTTGGTTGCCTCCTTGACGACCAGGCCGCCAAGCAGCGCCGTGGCCAGCTGATCCTGCCCACCGATGAACGCCAGCCGCGGAACCTCCGCCTCCACGGCGGCATGGGCGAGCTGGGCCCCTCCCTCCAGTCCGGGCAGTGAGGTTGCTGCGAGCGCCTGATCAAAGGCGCCATCGAGTGCCGTTCCGTCGAGCTCCAGCAGGCCGGCGGTCAGCCACTCGTGCGCCGCGAGGCTGTTGACGTAGCTCTTGGTGCTCACCGTCGCTTCGGTGCCGGACCGCAGTTCCACCAGCGTCTGCGCCTGACGCCCAAGGGGGCTTTCGGGATCATTCGTGACCCCGACCACCTCAGCGGACACCGCGCGCAGCAGCAGCGCGTGCAGCAGCGCGGCGGTCTCACCGCTGGCACCGGACTGTGAGGTCACGACGACCAGCGAGCCATCGGTGATGAGCTCCACGGACTCCAGCAGCTCGTCGGTCGACACCCACCACGCGGGCAGCCCGGCGGCGGCCAGGCGACGCCAGGTCCGCAGCGCGGCGAAGTGTGAGGAACCCATCCCGGTGAGGATGATCCGGTCGTAGTCACCGGCCGGCCGGTCGGCGACCCTGCTGGGCCGCGGCCCGTCGACGAACGCCTGCAAAGCGCGTGGCTGGTCGAGGATGTCCGCCTCGAACGGAGTTGTCGGGTTCTCCCCCACCTGTGTCATACCGACCTCACTTGAGTCCCGCCCGGGCGGCGCCGCGGACGAAGTAGCGCTGACCGCCGAGGAACACCGCGACGACAGGGATGATGAACAGGGTCGAGGCGGCGAGCAGCAGGTTGTAGGCCGTGAAGTGCTGGCTCTGGTACTGCTGCAGGCCGAGCGAGAGCGTGAAGGTGCTCGAGCCGTTGAGGAACAGCAGCGGGCCGATGAACGCCGTCCACGCGCTCAGCACGGTCATGATCACGACAGTGGCGAGCACCGGCCGCGCGAGCGGCAGGACGATCTGGAGCATGATCCGGACCGTGCCGGCGCCGTCCACGCGGGCGGCCTGGATGAGCTCCTTGGGGATGGAGATCAGGAACTGGCGCAACAGGAAGATGGCAAGCGCCGAGGAGAACGCCGGAGTGACGAACTCGCCGAAGAACGGCGGCACGGTGAGCGGAAGCAGGCTCCCGATGAACCCCATGTTCTTGAAGATGATGTACCACGGGATCATCACCGCGGGGAACGGGAGCATGATCCCGAACAACACGATTCCGAACACCAACCGCTTGCCGCGCCACTGCAGGATCGCCAGCGCGTACGCCGCCGGCACGCAGCAGAGCAGCGTCCCGAGCACCGAGAAGATGGTGACGAGCACGCTGTTGCGCAGGTAGGTACCGAACGAGATGTACCGCACCGCGCGGGAGAAGTTCCCGAACTGGACGTGGTGTGGCAATAGGTGCGGCGGGTTGGCGAACACCTCGTTCGAGCCCTTCAACGCGCCACTGAGCATCCACACCAGCGGCACCAGGAAGACGAGTGCGACCGCGACGCCGGCCAACCACTGCAGCGCGCGGCCCGTCGACACGCGCCTGAGTGACACTGCGCTCACCGGGTGAGCCTCCGGTTGACCGCGAAGAAGATCGCGATGATCGCCGCGGACACGATCAGCAGGATCACCGACATCGCCGCCGCGGTCCCCATGTGCAGGAAGGTGAACGCCTGCTGGTAGATGTACAGCGCGTAGGTCATCGTCGAGTTGGCCGGCGCGCCCAGATCGGTCGGGCTGACGACGAACGCCTGCTCGAAGAACTGAAAGTAGAACAGCGTCCCGATCACGACGTTGTAGAGCAGCACCGGAGCCAGCAGCGGCAGCGTGATGTACCGGAACGTCGCTATCCGGCCCGCCCCGTCGATCGAGGCAGCCTGCTGGATGTCCCGCGGGATCTCCTGCAACGCCGCGCTGAAGGTCATCATGATCTGGCCGACTCCGCCCCACAGCACCATCATCAGCAGCCCGAATTTGGAGTAGGCCGGGTTGGCCAGCCAACCGACCGCGCCAACACCGAACAGTTTGAGGACCGCGTTCAGCAGCCCGTAGTTGGGGTTGAGGATGAAGATCCAGATGATCGCCGTGGCCACCGGCGGGACCACCGCGGGGAGGAAGACACCGGTGCGGAGAATGCGCGCACTGCGCGTCGGGCGATTGAGGAGCACCGCCGTGCCAAGCCCCATCAGCACCCCCGCCAGCACCCCGACGACCGTGAGCAGGAGCGTGTTGCGCACCGCCGTGCCGAACACGGGGTCGTGGAACAGGCCTTTGTAGTTCGCCAAACCGACCCACTTCGGCGAGGTGAGCAGGTCGTAGTTGGTGAAGCTCCAGTAGATCGCCAGCACGACCGGAGCGGCGACGAGCCACACCACGCCGATCGCCCACGGGGTGAGGAAGACCGCGGCGTGCAGGCGATCGGTGCGATGGATGCTCTCGCGGCCGGCGGCGCCGGTGCTGCGGCGCCGCCGGGTACTGACCCTCAGTGCCGTCACGAGCCGACTTGGCTCTTCACGTTCGCCAGCACCGAGGCCGCTGACTTGCCGTTATCCAGCGCGGCAGCCTGCGCCTCGCACAGGTCGGTGGCGTACGTGGAGGACTTCGGGCCCTGCGGCCAGACGTGCGCCTGGGGCGAGTCGGCCTCCTTGATGTAGACGTCGAACAGCTTGTCCTTCTCCAGCGGGAAGCTCGGGACCTTCTTCAGCTGCGGGATGTTCGCCACTGTGTTGGAGAACATCGCGGTCACCTGCGGATTCGTCGTCTCCCAGGCGATGAAGTCAAACGCGGCCTGCGCATCCTTGGACCCGCGCGGAATGACCTGCGGGTTGCTGTCCAGGAACGTCGACCCGTCGTTCGCGGGGGTCTGCCCTGGGAACTTGACCACGCCGACGTACTTGGCGAGCTTGGGGTTGTTCGCCTTGGCGTACTGCTCGCTCCAGGGCCCGTCGAACATCATCGCCAGCTTGCCGGACTCGAACGGGTCGCCGCCGGTCAGGTAGGCGCCGGAGCTCGAGATGAAGTTCTCGATGTTCTTGGCCCCGAACCGGTTGTAGAACGACTTCTCCCAGTTGAGCGCAGCGATGTTCTGCGGCGTGTCCGGGGTCGGGTTGCCCTTGCTGTCGGCCCACTGTCCGCCGAACGCCCAGCCGTAGGACTCAAGCGGACAGGTCTGCGCCTGGTCCGGGCCCGGGTAGTCCGGGACGAAGCCCATCTGCGTGATCGTTCCGGACGGGTTGCGCTTGGTGAGCTTGACGGCATCGGAGTCGAGCTGGGCGATCGTCGTCGGAGGCTTCAGGCCCGCCTGGGCAAACAGCTTCTTGTTGTAGAGCAGGCCGGCCAGGAAGCTCTGAAACGGCAGCGCGTAGACCTGCCCGTTGACCTTCATCCCCGCGAACGCCTGTGGGTTGTAGAGGCCTGTGTTCAGATGGGCGGCGGCGATCATGGGCGTCAGCGACTGGATCGCGCCCTGAGTGGCCCAGGCGCCGAGCTGCAGGGAGGTGCCGAGGTCGAGGATGTCGGGCGGGTTGCCACCGACGATCGAGGCGAGGATCTTGGCATCGTTGCTCTGGGGGGTCTGGGTGATCGTGACGTTGGGGTGGCTCTTCTCGTAGAGGTTGATCACCTTCTGAAGCTCGGCCTCCTCATGGCCGCCACCCCACTGCTGCCACATCGTGAGGTGCACGGGCTTGCCCGAAGACGAGCCGCCGGTCCCTGATCCCGAGCCCGACTTCGAACCCGAGCCGCCACAGCCGGCGATCACGCCCGCAGCGAGGAGCGCCGCGACAACCGCGCACGCCGAACGGGGAACTCTCACAGCCGCACGAGACGCCGAGCTACGACCACTCATCCGATCTCCTCTATCTGACGAACGAACATTGGGTGTGTTCGTTTGAACGTGGAGTGCGAAGATAGTCGCGGTGAAAATGGTTGTCAAGACATCGGTCGTTGTTGTTTCTGTCCACTCGCCTGTACGCTCTCAGCGCTGATGGAGGACGCCGCCGCATCGATGAACACCGAGGCGCGCCTGGCGTTCATCCTCGAGCGGCTCAGCTTCGAGAGCCGCGTTGACACGGCAGACCTCACGCAGACGCTCGGGGTCTCGGAGATGACGATCCGGCGTGATCTGGCGCGGCTGGAGACCGACGGCGCTCTGCGCCGGGTACGCGGCGGCGCCACCCGGGTCGGCGGAGGATCCTACGAGCCGCCGTTCCTGGTGCGCACGCTCCTGCGCTCCGAGCAGAAGGACCAGATCGGGAAGGCCGTCGCCGAGCGGATATTCGACGGGGAGACCGTGGTACTCGACGGCGGCACGACAGGCTTCGCCGTTGCCCAGCATCTGCTCGGCAAGGTCGCCACCGTCTGCCCGCTGTCGCTGCGCTCGGCCGGGGTGCTCGTCGACTCGCCGACGATCCGGCTGCTGCTCCCCGGCGGCTACGTGCGCGCGGGCGAGCAGAGTGTGATCGGACCGGAGACGGTCCAGGCCCTTGAGCAACACGTGTACGACGTGTTCATCCTCACCGCGAGCGGGGTGACCACCCGTACCGGCGTCTCAGAGTGGAACGAGGACGACGCGAATGTCAAACGCGCTGCGGTCGCCTCCTCACGCCGTCGGATCCTCGCTTGCGACAGCTCGAAGTTCGGGCAGACCGCGTTCTCGAAGGTCACGAGCCTCGATCAGGTCGACCTGGTCGTCACCGATGCGGGCATCCCCGCGGAGATGCGCGCCGAGCTCGCCGAGCTCGGCGTCGAACTGCTGGTCGTGGGTGACGGCTCAGAGCACCCGCGACGACCACAGCACCGCGGCAAGCACGACGCTGACGATCGCCACCACCAACCCGATCAGCCAGCCCTGTGAGTGCGAGGACTGCATGATCGCCGCGATCGCGACGCCGATCCCGACGATTCCGCAGGTGGCGATCAGCCGGACCAGCAACCGCTCGGGCCAGGGCCGGCGGTCGCGCTCGGGCAGCATGTTGCGCCCGCCTCGGCTGCGACCCTTCGACGGCACGGCACCTTCGCTCGTCTCCGCTGCAGGGGCGGGCGCGACGAGGGGCTCGGAATTGGATTCAGGGCTCATACTGGTGAAGTGTCTACCCCGGATCGCGATCGCGCCAACGAGCTGGACGCGGCCGACCCGCTCGCGCCGTTCCTCGAGCGGTTCGTGCCGCCCCCCGCAGGGCTGATCTACTTCGACGGCAATTCGCTGGGTCAGCTCCCCCACGCGACGCGCGAGGCGCTGCACCGGGCGATCGACACCGAGTGGGCGCAGCGGCTGATCCGCAGCTGGACCGAGGGGTGGATGGAGCTGCCGTTCTCGACCGGTGATCTGCTCGGCACCCACCTGCTCGGCGCCGCTCCCGGGCAGACCGTGCTCGCCGATTCGACGACCGTCAACTTCTACAAGCTCGCCTCGGCGGCGCTGCAGGCGCGTCCGGGACGTACCCGGATCCTCACCGACCACGCGAACTTCCCGACCGACCGCTACATCGTCGAGTCGCTTGCGTTTTCCCATCAGAAGCAGATCGACTGGCTGACGACCGATCCCGCGGGCGGCCCCGAGCCCGATGCCGTCGCGCCGCTGATCAGCGAGGACACGGCGCTGGTCACGTTCTCGCACGTCGCCTACCGGTCCGCCCACATCGCCGACATGCGTCGGATCACCGAGCTGGCGCACGCGGCCGGCGCGCTCGTGCTCTGGGATCTCTCCCACAGCGCCGGCTCGCTCCCGGTCACCCTCGACGAGAACGACGTCGACCTGGCGGTCGGCTGCACGTACAAGTATCTGAACGGCGGCCCGGGCGCGCCCGCCTTCCTGTACGTCAACGAGCGGCTCCAGGAGGAGATCGCCCAGCCGATCTGGGGCTGGATCGGCCGCCACGACCCGTTCGCCATGGCGCCGGGCTACGTCGCCGGCGAGGGGATCTCGCAGATGCTGTCGGGCACCCCTCAGGTGCTCGGCCTCACGGCCGCACGGGAGGGCATCTCGCTCTCGGCCGACGCGACGATCGCCGCGATCCGGGCCAAGTCGATCCATCTCACCGAGTACGCGATCGAGGTCGCCGACAGCCTGCTCGCGCCGCTCGGCGTCGGGCTGGGCTCGCCGCGGGATCCAAGCCTCCGCGGCGGGCACATCTCGCTCACCCACCCGGACGCCCGCGGTCTCTCTCAGAAGCTGATCGAGGCAGGCGTCATCCCCGACTTCCGTGAGCCCGACGTGATCCGGATCGGCCTGTCGCCGCTCACCACGCGGTTCGCCGACGTGCACGAGGGCCTCACCCGGTTCGCGTCGCTTCTCGGCTAGCGCCGCGCGCACCCCCCGCGGTCTCACGATCCAGCACCCCCGGAGCGTCGGACACACGACGTTCACGCTTGTACGACAAACACCGTACTAGTGTGTACGACGGTCATCGAACGACGACGACGCCTGGAGGTCGCCATGAGCAGCACACAGAACACCGCCCGCCCGCATCTGCGCGCGACGCTGCTGCTCGCCTGCCTGGCGCAGTTCATGGTCATCCTCGATATCTCGGTGGTCAACGTGGCGCTGCCGTCGATCGGGACCGGCCTGCGCTTCTCCGAGGTCGACCTGCAGTGGGTCGTCAACGCGTACACGGTCACGTTCGCTGGGTTCATGCTGCTCGGCGGCCGCGCCGCCGACCTGCTCGGCCGCCGGCGCGTGTTCGTCTGGGGCCTCGGACTGTTCACGCTCGCCTCGCTGGCGGGTGGGTTCGCCGGCAGCCAGGGCTTGCTGCTCGCCGCGCGCGTCGCCCAGGGCCTCGGCGGCGCGGTGATCGCTCCCGCGTCTCTGTCGATCATCACCACGACGTTCGGCGAGGGCCGGGAGCGCAACCGCGCGGTCGGGATCTGGGGCGCGATGGGTGGCGCCGGAGGCGCCGCGGGCGTGATCCTCGGCGGGTTCCTCACCGAGCTCTCCTGGCGCTGGATCTTCTTCGTCAACGTGCCGATCGGGATCGCGGGCGCGCTGCTCGCGCTGCACTACATCAGCGCCGACACGACCCGCAAGACCGGCGAACGCGGCTTCGATATCGCGGGAGCACTCACCGCGACGCTCGGGCTCTCGCTCGTCGTGCTGGGCATCGTGCGCACCGATCAGACCGGCTGGGGCGCGACCTCGACGCTGCTGATCATCGCCGTCGGCGTGGCCCTGCTCGGAGCGTTCGTCGCGATTGAGGGGCTCGTCGCCCGCCACCCGCTGATGCCGCTGCGGATCTGGGCCTCCTCGACGTTGCGGTCCGCCAACGCGGTCGTGCTGGCGCTCGGCGGTGCGAGCTTCGCGATGTGGTTCTTCCTGTCGCTGTACCTGCAGGAGGTCCGCCGGGACTCCCCGATCGCGACAGGTCTGGCGTTCCTGCCGATGACCGTCTGCATCGTGATCGGCTCGACGCTCGCCTCGCGGCTCGTGCACCGGGTCGGCGCCCGCACGCTGCTGATCGCGGGGATGACCGCGCTCGCCGCCGGGCTGGCGCTGTTCGCCCGGCTGCCGGTCGGCGGCTCGTTCTGGGTCTCGATGTTCGGGCCCTCGCTGCTGGCCGCGCTCGGCATCGGCATCTCGTTCACACCCGCCGCCATCACCGGCGTCGCCGGCGTCGCCTCCCGTGAGGCGGGGCTCGCCTCGGGGCTGGTCAACACCTCAAGGATGTTCGGCGGCGCGCTCGGCCTGGCGGTCCTGGCGACATTGGCTTCCTCACACACCCGGGCCGACGCTCACGCGGGCGTCGCTGCCCATGCGGCACTCACCGATGGCTTCCACCTGGCGTTTCTGATCGCCGCCGGACTCGCACTCGCGGGCGCGGCGTTCGCCGCGGCACTGCCCCGTGCATCCGCGGTCCACGCCGGAGCTGCCGACGGCGCCCCGGTCGCGCTTGAAGCGTGACCGGGGCGAAACGCCGGAACCTTCAGTTACTGCGTTACGGCTTGACCTGGTAGACGACGCCGCCGGACGGCCCTGAGCCGCCGACGTAGAGGAATCCCTGGTGCGCGGCCAGCGCGTCGGTCGCGATCGGGAAGTTCGTCACGACCGGCGAGGCCTTGCCGCCCTTGATGCTCATGCTGTACAGCGATCCGGCCATCCCGGACTTGCCGAGGAACGAGCCGAAGTACAGCGTCTTGCCCATCACCGCGAGGCCCATCACGTCGGTATGGGGGCTGAACATCTTGAAGGGCTTGGTGTCGCCCTTGCAGCTGCCCTTCGGCACGCCCGTGTGGTTGCACATCGGGAAGCCGTAGTTGTCTCCCTTATGCACCTTGAGCAGGAAGTCGGGCGGGCCGAGCTTGGCGACGCTCTTGGGGCCGTCCTGACCGAGGTCGGAGACGAACGGCGCGGACGAACCGGGCGCGAACGCCATCTGCCACGGCTGGCGGATGCCCTTGGCGAACACCTTGACGTCCTTGCCATTGGCCTTCATCGAGAGGATGTCGTACAGGAACGGCGACTTCGACGCCTTGCCATGGTCATTGCCGTTCAGCAGACCCGCGTCGACCCCGACGAGCAGGCGCCCGCCCGGCGTGAAGGCGATGCCGTTGAAGCCCTCAAAGCCCGCCGGCGCCGTGTAGAGCACGTTGCGGGTCGAGAAGTCCGTCCCGGTGAATCCGCTCCACTGCTCGATCCGGAACGACGGACCGGTGCTGGTCAGGTAGGCGTCGCTGAGATACAGCGAGCCCTTGTGCCACGCCATGCCGCCGACGAAGATCGGTCCGTTGGGGACCATCGTCGAGGTGCCGTTGGCGATGATGTCGACCCCGCCGTTGGGGACTTTCGAACTGCTGCCGGAGTCTCCGGCGAACATCACCCCGTCGCCCCAGGCGAACGAGGTGGGGTTCAGCAGGCCGGTCGCGAACACTGTCGCGGTGGCTCCGCCATGGGTCTTCAGCGGTGGTGGTCCGGTGGCCGCGCTGGCCGTCACTGCCATGATCGCTGCGACGGCCATAGCCGTCGCTGCACAGGCCGCAATGCGTGCCCGCATACTGAGGTCCTTTCCCCGGGTTACAGATTCGCCGTTTGCGCCCCGGCCGACGATTCGGCGCGGTCGAGCGTACCAGGGAATGCGGAGGTTTGCGCAGAGTTACCCCCACCTGCGGTGAGCGGCACAATGCAATGGCATGTCCGCCTGTTTTGTCACCCGAGCACTGCCTGGGCAATCCCTGGACCGCCTGGCCGAGCGCTGCGAGACCACGATCTGGCCCGGCGAACTGCCACCGACGCCGGAGGAACTGAGGGCTCAACTGGCGACCGTCGATCCCGAGGCGCTCATCTGCACCGTGTCTGACCGGATCGACGCGGAGACGCTCGACGCCGCGCCGCGGCTGCGAGCCATCGCCAACTACGCGGTCGGCTACGACAACATCGACATCGCCGCGGCCCAGGCGCGGGAGATCGCCGTCGGCAACACCCCCGACGTGCTCACCGACGCGACCGCCGACCTGGCGTTCGCCCTGCTGCTCGCCGCCGCCCGGCGCCTGCCCGAGGGGATCGCGCTGGTCCGTAACGGCGAGTGGATCACCTGGGAGCCGAGCCGCGACCTCGGCGCGGCCGTCAACGGCGCGACCCTCGGGATCGTCGGCGGCGGACGGATCGGGGCGGCCGTCGCGCGGCGGGCAGCGGGGTTTGACATGACCGTGCTCGTCCATTCGCGGCGCACCGAGGTGACGTTTCGGCAACTGCTGGAGCGCAGCGACTTCGTCTCGTTGCACTGCCCGCTGACCGACGAGACCCGCCACCTGATCGACGCTGCCGCGCTCGCGCGGATGAAGCCGACCGCGATCCTGATCAACACGAGCCGCGGCGGGGTCGTCGATCAGGAGGCGCTGGCGCGGGCGCTGAACCATGGCGTGATTGCGGGTGCGGCACTGGATGTCACCGATCCCGAGCCGTTGGCGGCCGACGACCCGCTGCTGGAAGCGCCGCATCTGATCGTCGTGCCCCATATCGGCTCGGCGACGGTCGCCGCCCGTGAGGCGATGACCCGGCTCGCGGTCGAGAACGCGCTCGCCGCGCTGGATGGAAACCCGATGCCTCATCCTGTGATCCCATGAACGTCGCCGTCGTCGACATCGGGTCCAACTCGACTCGACTGCTCATCGCCGAGATGGCCGGCGACACGATCACCGAGCTCGTCCGCCATTCCAACGTGACTCGGCTCGGCCAGGGGGTCGACCGCGAAGGCCACCTCGCCGACGACGCCATGCAACGCGTCTACGACGTGCTCGACGGCTACCGCGAGGAGATCGAGGCCCACCACTGCGAGAGCGCCGTCGCGGTGCTCACCAGCGCTGTCCGCGATTCCGCCAACGGCGAGGAGTTCGCGGCGGTGATCCGCGACCGCTACTCCATCGAGCCGCACATCCTGTCGGGCGACGAGGAGGCCCAGCTGACCTATCTCGGTGCGACTGGCGACCGCGACCCCGCCGACCGCACCCCGACGCTCGTGCTCGACATCGGCGGCGGCTCGACCGAGATGGTGATCGGCGAGGGCGGCGACATGCGTTTCCATGTGTCGACGCAGGCCGGCGTGGTGCGCCAGACCGAGCGCCACCTCGCCGATGACCCGCCGACCGCCCCGCAGGTCGACGCGATGATCGCCGACGTCGCGCGGATCGTCTCCGACGCCGTCCCGCAGGACGAGCGCGAGCACATCCGCCATGGGATCGCCGTCGCGGGCACCGCCACCTCCCTGGCGGCGATCGCGCAGTCGCTCGAGCCCTATGACCCCGACCGCGTCGAGGGCTTCCACGTGACCCGCGCCGAGTGCGAGCGGATCCTCGACCGCCTGTCCACGATGACCCTCGCTCAGCGGCGCGATGTCGCCGGTCTGCATCCCGACCGGGCGCCCACGATCATCGCCGGCGTGCTCATCTTCCGCGAGGTGCTCAAGCTGTTCGGACTGCCTGAGATCGAGGTCTCAGAGCACGACATCCTGCGTGGCGCGGCCCGAAAACTGACTCGCCGTTCGGACAAATAGGTGCGAATTTGCGGCCACAACGTAGCGCTGGCTAAGAATCCGGCAATGATGTCTTGCACCGATTCGACAAATAGGGCATATTTCGCGTGGGGCGTGTAGGACCTTCGGGCGATGCGCGTCCCTTACATAGATCCGGGCGAAGCCGCAGACATCGGCGCCTCCCGCCGTCCGGATCAACCCAAATGGCCCTTTCAGGCACGTACCCCTGCCCGTCCCGATTGGGCCAACCTGGATCGGAAGCCGCCCGCACCTGGTGCGGGCGGTTTCTGTTCTTTCAGACGGTCTCCGGCGTCTCGCGCTCAGGCGAGATTGGAGCGCCGCGGGTAGGCCACCGCGGGATCGGTGAGCACGTTGACGACGGCGGGCCTGCCGGCAGCGAACGCGCGCTCGAGCGCCGGTCGCAGCTCGTCAGGGGCGCTCACCAGCTCCCCGTGGCAGCCGAGCGCGGCCGCGACCTCGTCGTAGCGCGTGCCCGGGCGTAGGTCCGCGACGACCGAGTAGCCGTAGATCGCCTCCATCGGGTGCTTCTCCAGCGCCCAGATGCCGTTGTTGCCGACCACCGCCACCACCGCGACCCCGTGGCGCGCGAGCGTGTCGAACTCCATCCCCGAGAAGCCGAACGCGCCGTCGCCGAGGAGCAGCACGACCTGGCGGTCGGGGTGGGCGAGCTTGGCGGCCAGCGCGTAGCCGGGCCCGGAGCCGAGGCAGCCGTATGGCCCCGGGTCGACCCAGCACCCGGGCGCGAGCGAGTCGATGACCCGCCCGGCGTAGGAGACGAAGTCGCCGCCGTCACCGACGATGATCGCGTCACGGTCGAGCATTCCGGCAAGCTCGCCGTAGATCCGCATCGGGTGCAGCGGCGCCCGCGCGTCGGCGAGCTCGGCCGCCTCCCCCGCGCGGCGCTCCTCCTCGAGCGTGCGCAGTGCGTCGACCCAACCCTCTCGGGCGGCGCGCTGTTCGAGCTCCACGGGCGCTCCCGCATCCGACAACGCGCGCAGCGTCTGGTCCAGCCCGCCGATGAGCGTGTGCTGCAGCGGCCGCGGCGACTCGTGGTCAGGCGGCGCGGTGTCGATCGCGACCACCGTCGCGGAGTCGGCGAACGCCGCACCGAACCCAAGCCGGAAGTCGAGCGGCACGCCGATCACGAGCGCGACGTCGGCCTCGCCGAGGCCCTTGGAGCGCGCGCGAGAGAACGCGAGCGGATGATCGGCTCCGACGCAGCCGCGCGCGAGGCCGTTCTGGAACACCGGGATCGAATGGGCCTCGGCGAGCGCCCGCAGCGCGCGCTCGCCACGGCCCCAGTACAGGTCGGTGCCCGCCATGATCACCGGCCGCTCTGCGCCGCGCAGCGCTGCCGCCGCGTGGGCAAGGGCCGCGGAGTCCGCGCCCGCCGCCTCCCACGGCCGCGGCGCGGCGGCGAACCCGGCGGGCGGCTGCGCACCGCCGAAGACGACATCGAGCGGCAGGTCGACGAACGAGGGACCACCATGCGGCCCGGCCGCCGCGGTCAGCGCCTCGCCGACGAGCCCTGGGATCTCCGCGGTGGTGCGGGCGGTCTGTGCCAACCGGGCGAGCGGCGCGACCAGCGGCACATGGTCAAGCTCCTGGAGTGAGCCCTGGCCCCAGCGGAACTCGGGCGCGCGGCCACCGAGCACGAGCATCGGCGAGTGGTTCATCGAGGCGGATGCCACCGCGCTCATCCCGTTGGTCACCCCCGGCCCGGCGGTGAGCGCGCAGACGCCGATCTCGCGGGTGACCTTCGCCCACCCCTCGGCGGCGAACGCGGCGCTCTGCTCGTGGCGGGTGTCGACCAGCGCGATTCCCTCCTCGCGGCAGCCGTCATACAGCGAGAACAGGTGGCCCCCCGAGAGCGTGAACAGGGTGCGCACGCCGGCCGCGTGAAGCGCTCGGGCGAGCAGCCGGCCGCCGTGCTGTTCGGGAGGGTCAGACACCGCCGCGCACCCTACCCGAGGTCGTGAGCGGTCAGTCCTCGGCGCCGGGCGGGCGCATCCGCAGCGCGTTGACCACCGCGCCGCCCAGGATGATGATCGCTATGACGTAGAACCAGCCGAGCAGGATCACGATGAACACGATCGAGGAGCTGAAGCGGGCGATCGTGGAGATGTGCGACAGGTACGCGGGAAACCCGTAGTCGACCACGCCGATCGCCAGCGTGGCGCCGAGCGCCCCCGGCCACACCGCGCGCCACGGTACCCGGAAGTGCGGTACCCGGAAGTAGATGATGGTGAGGCACAAGAACAGCAGCACCAGGCCGAACGCGAGCGTGGCGACATACACGACGAGGGCCACATGCGAGAGGTCGAACGGGAGCGCGTGCACCCCGGAGTTGAGGATCGCCTGCAGCGTCGGCACCGACACGGTCGCGAGCATGAACAGCAGCACGACCCCGACCATCGAGAGCGCGAACCGCTTCTGGCGCAGCCACGATCGTGGCTCGCCGCCGTAGATGCGGTTGAACGCGGTGTCCAGCGCGCTCCATAGCGATGACCCGAGCCACAGGCTGGAGGCGATCGCCAGGATGCCGGTCGAGGTAGAAGCCTGCCGGAGCTGGTTGAGCAGGCTCTCGAGCGTGTGCGCGGCCGTCCCTGGGAACACCTCGCGCAGATCGACGATCACCCGGGCCTGCACGCTCGTGGAGGCGAGCACCCGCCCGGAGACGAACAGCGCGACGAACGCCAGCGGGATGACCCCGAGGATCATGTTGTAGGCGACCATCGAGGACAGGCCGGTGAGGTTCGATTGGTAGGCCAGCCGGAAGAAGCGCCGGATCGGCCGGGGCACGAGTCGCCGGATCAATCCGCCACCGTCTCCGCCCTCGTTCCCGCCCCGCCCGAGCCCGGGCCGGCGACCGACGGCGCCCACAGCCGCACCGCCTCCTGCTTGCCGCGCAGCGCCACATCCGATCGCTCGGCCATCGCCACCGACCAGGTGGACGGCAGCAGCGCCCGGGTGGCGTCGGTGATGAGCACCGGATCTCCGGTCACCCGCGTCGCCGCCTCCACCCGAGACGCGGTGTTGACCGTGTCGCCGATCACCGCGTACTCGACGCGGCCGCCGCCCCCGACGGTGCCTGCGATCACCGGCCCCGAGTTGACGCCGATCCCGATCGACACCCGGCCGGCGAACTGCTCGCTCACCCGGGCCGCGATCTCCAGTGCCGCGGCGACCGCGCGCTCGCCGTGATCCGGGAGCGGCTCGGGAGCGCCGAACACGCCGAGCAGCCCGTCGCCGATGAACTTGTTGGCGTGCCCGCCGTGGCGCAGCAGCACCGGCACCGCCAGCTCCCAGAGGTCGTTGAGCAAGGTGACCACCTCGCGCGGGCGCGCCGCCTCCGCGAAGGAGGTGAAGTTCCGCACGTCGAGGAACAGGACGGTCACCTCGAGCTCCTCGCCGGCCAGATCCGAGCCCTCGGCGAGCACTCGCTCGGCCAGGCCCGGATCGACGTAGGCGCCGAACGCGCTGCGCAACCGCTCGCGCTCGTCCAGGCCCTCGATCATCGTGTTGAACGACTGCGCCAGCCGGCCGGTCTCGTCGGTGGTGACGACCGGGACGCGCGCGCCGAGATCACCGGCCACGACTCGCTCGGTCGCCGTCTGCAGCTCGGCGATCGACGCCGAGATCGAGCGAGCCACCAGCACCACCAGCTCGAGTGAGATCGTGAACGAGACGGCCACCGCGATCAGCCATGAGATGCCGAGGTCGGCGAGGTCGACGTGGTGTCCCTGGTTGGACAGGCTGGCGACGACGACCCCGGTGATCACATTGATGACCGGCGCCACCGCGAGCAGACGCCAGCGCAGCGGCAGCCCACCGACGTCGATCTGGAACTCGGGCGGGAGCGCCGCGGCGACCGGCTCGAGCACCGGGCGGGTGACCACCTCCAGCGCGAAGTAGCGCACGATCAGCCCGTAGGCGATCACCGCGGTGCCGGCTGCCGCGATGATGAAGAACGAGTACCACTGCAGTCCCAGCAGCCACACCGTGAACGCGGTGAACGGCAGGTAGAAGAGGGTGAACGGGTACCGACGCAGGCGCCGCACGTACTCCCTGGGCAGGGTGACCAGCGCGCGCCAGGCCGCGATCGTCAGCTCGGGGGTGCGCTCGGCGGCGGGGGTGCGCTCCCAGATGCGCACCGGGCGCCACAGCACACGGGTGAGCTTGATCGAGGCGATGTTGTCGATCGCGACCAGCGCCTGTGAGACACCGATGATCGTCAGGAAGTGCGCCAGGCTCATCGGCTGGTAGAGCCGCAGCAGCGCCAGGCCGACGAGCGTGACCAGGTGGGCGGCGCCGAACTGCGCCCACACCAGCGCGTAGGAGTTGCGGCGCGCGATGGCCCGTATCGCCCGGTCGACGGGGTCCTTCATCGCGCGTAGTCTGCCAGCGCAGCCGGTCCCGAGCCCGGATTTGACGCGCGGAGGGGCCGCTCAGCCGGCAGGCGCGAGCGGCCCCTGCGCAAGCTGGCCTCGGACCATCATCGCCGAGGCCACGCCGAGCGCGTCCTCGCCCTGCAACCACTGCGAGCCGACCTGGAAGGCGGGCAGCTGCTCGATGCCCGCGTTGCGCAGGGCGGCGCTCAGCTCGCCGATCTCCTCGTCGCGCCAGCTCTCACCCGCAGCCTCCAGGCAGGCGGTGAGCGGCAGCGCCGCGGCCGCGGCCGCCTCGGCGATCGTCTCCGGATCGTCGAGCTCGAAGCCCCCGCAGAAGGCGAGCCGGCTGACCGCCAGCGCAAATGCGGGCCCGGCGCCGAGCTCGCAGGCGAACGCCGCGGCGCGCTGGGCACACGGGGCACGCAGCGGGAACTGGTCGGGCCACATCAGCGGAAGCCGCAGCGCCCGGGCGCGACGCTCGGCGCGGTCCCGCATCCGCGCGAGGGCGTCGGCGCTGTCCGGGGCTGCGGCAAGCGCTGAGCCGTCCACGGGCACCCACTCCGCTGCGGGGAGCCGTCGCTCGACGCGCTCGGCGGTGAGATACGAGTACGGACAGCTGACATCGAAGAAGAACGCGGCCGCGGGCGCGGTTCGCCCATCGCGTGCCTGGGCGCGCTCGACCGGGAAATGCAGCAGTTCACCCAAGGGGGCCTCGCTCTGGAATTACGCGATCGCCGCGCTTCTGGATCAGGAAGATGAACATTTCGCCCCCTTGAAACGCCCGGGCCGGAAAAAACTGGCGCAAACCGCCGTACACCGCCTTGTGGTGGGTTATGCTCCGACTTCCGGGAGAGGCGACTCCCACGTCCAAGGAGCCGGACATGTCCCAGGTACCGCCCGCGAAGCGTCATCCCTACGACCAGTGGTCACCCGACGCCCGGGCGCTTGACCTCGTGGGCGACAAATGGACGTTGCTGATCATCCGTGACCTGATCAGCGGTCCCCGCCGGTTCGTCGAGCTCCAGCGCGTGCTGCCGGGGATCTCGACCGAACAGCTGCGCTCGCGGCTGAACCGGATGGTGGCCGATGGGATGCTCACCCGCCAGCGCTACCGCGAGGTTCCGCCGCGCGTCGACTACGAGCTCACCGAGCGTGCCCGGGATCTCGCTCCCGTGCTCGGGGAGCTCGCGCGTTGGGGATACGAGTGGGCGTGGGGCGCTCCGCGGCCCAGCGAGCACCTCGACGTGAGCGCCATCTTCCGCCTGCTGCCGGGCCTGGTGCGCCCCGGCACGATCGCCCCTGGCTCGATCGCCCTGACCGCCACCGACGGCAACGGCGGTGGGCACGCGCTGCTGTCGATCTCCGCGCAGTCGGTGACGATCGCCGAATCGGCCGAGCCGTTCACGGCCGAGGCGTCGCTCACCGGAACCACCGACGCGTGGGTCCGTGCGCTCAGCCCGGAGGCCGATACGAGCGGCCTGCTGGCCGACGGCCGGGCCGATCTCCGCGGGGCCGTGCTCGAGCTGCTGTCGCTCGGCCACGACGCCGAGGAGCACTTCGCCTCCGCGGTCTCCTGAACCCGCTTTCCGCCCGGTAACGTCCCGGGCCCCGCCCGGGTGGTGGAATTGGTCAGACACGGTCGCCTTAAGAGCGACTGCCTCGCGGCGTGAGGGTTCGAGTCCCTCCCCGGGTATCCCCTATTTGGCGCAACTTTTCCGCCGCTAACGTGCTCTTGCGGTCAGGAGCCGTCTCGGCACCACCGTTGGCCACGACCTGATGGAAGCCTCTGCGCTGAAATATCACGCCGGGATCGGCCTGCCGAGCCGCAGTCCGCTGCTGCGCCTGCAGTCCGACGAACGGCTGATCACCCTGCTGCGGCGCGGCAACACGGCCGCTTTCGAGGTGCTGGTGAGCCGCTATGAGACGCGGCTGCTCGCGTTCTGCCGCCACCTGCTCGGCTCCCGCGAGGACGCCGAGGACGTGCTGCAGGAGGTCATGACCGCCGCCTTCCACGCGATCGTCGCCGATGACCGGCCGATCAACGTGCGCCCGTGGCTGTACCGGATCGCGCGCAACCGCAGCCTCAACCACCTGCGCCGCACGCAGGCGATCGGCGTCGACTCGATGGACCACCATCTCTCTGAGAACGGCACCTCGACCGCGGACAAGGTCCACAAGCGCGAGGAATTCCGGATGCTCGTCGGCGACATCCAGTGTCTGCCGGAGAACCAGCGCACCGCACTCGTGCTGCGTGAGATGGACGCGCTCTCCTACGAGCAGATCGCCGAGGCGATGGAGACGACGGTCTCAAGCGTCAAGTCGCTGCTCGTGCGCGCGCGCGTCTCGCTCACCGAGGCGGCCGAGGCGCGCCTGCTCACCTGCGACGAGGTCCGCATGGAGCTCGCGGCGATCGCCGAGGGCCTGCAGAAGAAACCGAGCCCGCTCGTCCGCCGCCACCTCAAGGACTGCAAGCGCTGCTCCGCGTTCCGGACCCAGCTGAAGGCGACCAACAAGGCGCTGGCGGCACTGCTCCCCGTCGGCCCCCTCGTCGTCATCAAGCAGCTCGCCTTCCTGCACCTCGGCCACTCCGCCGGCTACGGCGCGGGCTCGACCGCCGGCGCCACCGCGGCGGGCTCCACCGCCAGCGCGGGAGCCGGCGCCGCCATCGGCGCCTCGACCGCGTTCGGCGGCGGCTCCGTGGTCTCGGCCGGGATGAGCGCCGTTGCCACCAAGGCGGCCGCCGGCCTCGCGGCCGCCGTGATCGTGACCGCGGGCGCCGTCGAGGTCGACCAGCAGCACTCTCACCACGCCGCCAAGCCCGTCGCGTCCGCTCCGGTCCACCAGGCCAGCTCGGACATCGCACCGGTCCAGTCCTACTCCGAGAAGCCCTCGACGGTCGCCGTCACCCATCGGGCGCCGCAGCATCCCAAGAGCTCCGGCGGGGCTGCGGTCGGCCATCACACGTCGACCACGAAGACGTCGAGCACGTCGACCACCTCGAGCACTCCGACCACCTCGACCACGGGCACCGCGACGACCGGGACGACTGGAACGACCGGGACGACGGGCACCGCGACCACTGGGACGACGACCACCACGACGACGGATCCGGGGACCACGCAGACCCAGACGGATCCGACGACGGTGCCGACGACCACGACGACGCCCGCCCCGCCGCTCTCGACCCCGACAACGCCGACCGAGCCGACGACGACCGCGCCCACCGGAACCACGCCGGTCGCGCCCACGTCGACGGTGCCGGTGACGGGCGCGCCGGTCACCACGACGGCGCCGACGTCGACCGCGACCGATCCAACGACGACCACCGGGTCGGCGGCAACCGCGCCGACGCCCGGTGGGACCGCGACCGCCTCAGGCGGACCGGGACCGCCAGGACGCGGGACCGCCCGGACCGGGACCGCCCGGACCGGGACCGCCCGGACGCGCGGACGGACCGCCGCCGCGCCGATCAAGCTGCCGGCGCGGCGCGGGAGCGCCGGCCGGCACGGCAAGCGCTCCGCCGGTCTGCTCGCCGGCTCGAGCACGCGCTGAGCGCGGGCCACCGCCGCCCGCAGCCCGCACACTCCGAACCGGAGCGCTGCGCGGAGACGAATCGCACACCCGAGCGGTTTCCGCGGAGAAAATTCCCCACTCACGACGACCGCTCGGGTTGTGTGCGCGGGATGCCGGCCCGGGCGCCACAAATCCCACACGCGCCCCACCCGCCGCGGCGCGTGAGCGAAAACGTCCGCGCCCCACACCGCCGCGGCACGGGAGCGAAAACGTCCGCGCCCCACACCGCCGCGGCACGGGAGCGAAAACGTCCGCGTCCGGCACGGACGCGGCGTGGATGCGGCGCCACCCCGCATCGGGTGGAGCGAGCTCGGCGAGCGTCGCCACCGGCAGGCCGACGAGCTCGACCGCGTCGGCGCCGCGCTCGACGAGGTCCTCGACGTCGTCGTGTGCACCGGGTTGAGCGCCCGCCCTCACGACCCGGCAGCCAGCGGCGCTGCCGCCGACGCCGCCACACCCGCCGGACGCGCCCGGATCCCGAGCGCCACCAGCGCGCCGCACAGCGAGATCCCCGCGCACACCCCCAGGGCCGGGCCCATGCCCGCGGTCAGCGCGGCCGCGGAACCGAGGCCGCCGGTGCCGGAGAGCACGGCGGTCGCCACCGCGGTGGCGAACACGGCGCCGAAGCGCTGCAGGGTGCTGGCGACGCCGGAGGCCATACCGAGCTCGTGTCGCGCGACCGCGCCGAGGACCGCGGACGGCGCGGCGGGCAGTGCCATCCCTATCCCGGCCCCGGCGACGAGCAGGGCGACGGCAAGCTCGCCGTAGCTCAGGCCGCCGCTGACGCGCAGCGCGAGCCAGCCGAAGCCGGTCGCCTGCAGCGCCAGTCCGCAGGAGATCAACCGGCGTTGGCCGATCCGATCAGACAACGCCCCGGCCAGCGGCGAGACCAGCATCGGCATGATCAACCACGGCAGCAGCCGCACGCCCGTCATCACCGGGGAATAGCCCCGGACGAGCTGCGCGTACTGAATGATCAGGAACCCGCCGGAGAAGAGCGACCCGGTCATCATGAACATCGCCGCGGAACCGGCGGCGAACGTCCGGTTCGCGAACAGGCGCAGCGGGACCATCGGCTCCGGCGTCCGCGCCTCCCAGGCCACGAAGCCGGCCAGCAGCGCCATGCCGGCCACGAGCGTGCCCAGCACCTGCGCGCTGCCCCAACCGAGCGATCCGCCGCGCACCAGTGCCCAGACGAGGCTGACCGCGCCGGTGCTGACCAGCGCCACACCCGCGGTATCGACCCGCCGGTCGGCCCCGCGGCTCTCGGGCAGCAGCCGCCACGAGAGCGCCGCGGTGATCACGCCGATCGGCACGTTGATCCAGAAGATCCAGCGCCAGTCCGCCCCCTGCGTCACCGCCCCGCCGACGAGCGGCCCGGCCGCGACCGCAAGGCCCGCCAGCCCGCCGTAGATGCCGATCACGGTCCCGCGCCGGTTGGCGGGGAACGCGTCGGTCAGGATCGTCAGGCTCAGGGTCAACAGCGCAGCCCCGCCGAGCCCCTGGGCGGCTCGCGCGCCGATCAACATCCCGCTCGAGCCGGCCAGACCGCAGACCGTGGACCCCACCGTGAACAGCAGGACGCCCGCTACGAAGACTCGCCGGCGACCGAATCGGTCGCCGATCGCGGCCGCGCTGATGATGCCCGTCGCCAGCGCTATCCCGTAGGCGTTGACCGTCCACTGCAGGGTCTGCAGCCCGACATGCAGGCTCGCGCCGATCGACGGCAGCGCGGTGACCACCACCAGCGAATCCAGCACCGCCATGAAATACGCGGCCGAGGTCAGCCCCAGGACCGCGCGAAGGTTTGTTCGCTTCATCGTTCTCGCCTCCGGATGAGTTGTCTGGTGGGTCTGACACCGGGCTGCACGGGAAGGGGGCGCGCCCCCTTTCGCTCCTCGACGGTGTCCGAGTACGACAATGACCACGCCCATGAACACCCCACTGCTCGAGCGCGCCTCGCGCGGTGACGAGTCGGCCTTTGCGGCACTGACCGACCCGTTGCGCGGCGAGTTGGCGTTCCACTGCTACCGGATGCTCGGCTCGCGAGACGACGCCGAGGACGTGCTCCAGGAGACGATGCTGGCGGCCTGGCGCAACTTCGGCGGTTTCGAGCGCCGCTCCAGCCTGCGGACCTGGCTGTACCGGATCGCCACCAACCGGTGCCTGAACGCGTTGCGCGACGCGGCGCGCCGGCCGGCCGTGACCGCTTCGTTCCCGATCCCCGAGCCGACGCGGCGAGAGGACGTCGCCTGGCTGGAGCCCTACCCGGAGGACCGTCTGGGCTGGCTTGCCGACGCCGAGCCCGGGCCCGCGGCGCGCTACGAGGCCCGTGAGGCGGTGGAGATCACCTTCATCGCCGCGCTGCAGCGTCTCTCCGGGCGCCAGCGCGCGGTGCTGGTGCTGCGAGACGTGCTCGGCTTCCACGCCGACGAGACGGCGGCGATGCTCGACACCTCGGTCGACGCTGTCAAGAGCGCGCTCAAACGCGGCCGCGCCACGCTCGATGGCGAGCTGAGCGAGACGTTGCGCCCTCCCGCGCCCCGCTCGGATGAGGAGCGTCGACTGCTGGCGCGCTTCGTCGAGGCGTTCCTGGCCGACGACGTCGACGGGATCGTCGCGCTGGTCACCGAGCACGCCTGGTTCCGGATGCCGCCGGCCGACGTCGAGTACCAGGGGCCGTCTCAGATCGGGGCGATGCTGCGCGCCCTCGCGGCCCACCGCGTCGGTCAGGTCCCCCACCTGATCGAGACGCGTGCCAACGGCCAGCCCGCGTTCGGCACCTACCGGATCGATCGTGCCCGGGGCCTGGCCGTGCCGATCGGCGTGCTGGTGCTCAGCCTGACCGGCCGGCAGGTCGCCGCCCTGACCTGGTTCGTCGGGCCGGCGCAGCTGGCCGCGTTCGGCCTGCCGACCGACCCCTCCGATCCCCGGCTGGTGTCAGAGAGGCTGTAACCAGTCACCGCCGGCGCCGCCGGCCCAGCCCAGGAGATTCGAATGCCCACCTACCTGCTCAGCTTCCGCGCCCCCCGCGATTACGTCTCGACGCCCGACACCCGCGAACGTTGGGGCGAGTTCTTCGACACGATCAGCACCCACCTCGAGGACCTCGGCGCCCCGATCTTCAGCCGCCGGTCCATCGGCGAGACCGGCACCGAGACCGTCCTGGGCGGATACAGCCTGGTCGACGCCGGCAGCCTCGAGCAGGCGGTGGCGCTCGCCGAGAGCTGCCCGCTGGTGGGCCACGGCGGCGGCGTCGATGTCGGCGAGCTCACCGACCCGGGCGTGACGGCGGGCGCCTCGTGAGCCGGCCCCACTAACCTCGCGCGGCGATGATCGATTTCGACCACTTCATGGAGGTCGACATGCGGATCGGCCGCGTGACGGCGGTCGAGGAGTTCCCCGAGGCGCGCAAGCCCGCGTGGAAGCTGACGATCGACTTCGGGCCGGAGATCGGGACCAAGCGCTCGTCGGCGCAGATCGCGCACTACACGCGTGAGGAGCTCGAGGGCACGCTGGTCACGGCGGTCGTCAACTTCCCGCCCCGGCAGATCGGGCCGTTCATGTCCGAGGTGCTCGTCCTCGGGGCACTCGTCGAATCCGACCCCGCCCACCCCGTCGTGCTCCTGCGACCGGACCGCGCCGCCGAGCCGGGCGCGCGGATCGGCTGAGCCCGCCCTGCGTGGCGTGACCACGGACGGCGACCGATCTGGCGTGCGGGTGGCGATCCTCCCGCCCGCCCCGGCCGCCTACCGGGAGCCGCTGTTCCAGGCGCTCGCGGCGCGCTGCGACATCGAGCTGCGGGTCATCTACCAGTCCAGCGCGCCCGCCAGCTGGGAGGGCGCGCCGGGGTTCTTCCCCACCGAGCACCCGTATCCCGCCGAGCACCTGCGCGCCCGCCAGCGCGCGCGGCCCGGACGCAGCCCGATCGTGGTCCCGGCCGGCGTCGAGGCGGCGCTGAGCGCATTCGATCCCGACTGCGTGATCGGCGTCGAGTACGGCGCGGCGTCGCTGCGGGCGCTGGCGTGGAGTCGGCGGCACCGCCGCGGCTTCGTGATCTTCAGCGACTGCACGCCGCTGATCGACCCGCTGCTCTCCCCCGGCCAGCTCAAGCTCCACCGCCTCCTCGCGCGCCACGCCGACCACATGATCGTGGTCAGCACCGCCGGCCGCCGCCGCCTGGAGGCGTTCGGTGTGGGGCCGGAGCGGATCGCGCTGGCGCCCCAGCAGGGGGACCTCGCGCCGATCCGGGCCGCCGTGGCCGCCGCCGAGGCCGAGGCCGAGGGGGTCCGCGGCCACGACGAACTCGGCAGCGACATGCCCGACTCCGGCCACGACCACGGCACCACCAACCCCACCCCCCTCGTGATCGCCGCCGCCGGGCGCCTCGTCCCGGACAAGAACTTCGCCGCCCTGATCGAGGCGGCCGCCAGAGCCGACCCGACCCACACCCGGCTCCAGCTCCGGATCGCGGGCACCGGCTTCAACGAAACCCAACTGAAGGCCCTGGCCGCGGCCCGCGGCGTGAACGCCGAGTTCCTCGGCGCCGTCGCCCCAGCGGCAATGGGCGACTTCTACGCCCGCGCCCACGCATTCGCGCTGACCAGCACGTTCGAGCCGTTCGGTGTCGTTGTGCGCGAGGCGGTGGCCGCGGGCCTGCCGATCATCTGCAGCCGCCGTGCCGGTGCCGCCGGCGACATCGCGATCGACGGCCGCAACGCGATCCTCGTCGACCCCGAGGACATCACCCAGATCGCCACGGCGCTGGGACGCCTCATCGACGAGCCCCAGCTGCGTGCCACGCTCGCCGCCGCCAGCCGCGCCATCGACGCGGCCGGCGAGGGCGCGGACGTGGAGGCGTTCGCGGCGGCGACCCGCGCCGCCACCGCGCGCCGCCGCGCCCGTCGCCGCACGACGCGCGACTGATTACTGACCGACGGAGAAGAGCGCCTCGAGGTCGTGGCGCGAGTAGGCCTCGAAGGCGACCATCGTCTGGGTGCGCTTGACGCCCTGCAGCTGCGAGAGGCGCCCGGTCACGACCTGAGCGAGCTGATCCTGCTCACGCAGGCGCAGGATCGCGACGAAGTCCCACTCGCCGGTCACCGAGTAGGCCTCGGCGACGCCGTCGATGTCGGCAAGCTCACCACCGAGCGTCCCCAGCGCGGACGCATCGGCCTGGATGAGCACGATCGCGTGGGTCATACGGTGTGCGCCGCGCCCGGATCGAGGACGACGGCGGTCGCGTCGAGCGTCTTGTCGATGTCGGTGGCGAACGCGTTGGCGTCGGTCTCGATCGCGGGAAACGTGTCGTAGTGGCACGGGATGATCGTCTTGGCGCCGATGAAATCGGCGGCGATGACGGCGTCATGGCGGTCCATCGTGAAGTGCCCGCCGATCGGCAGGATCGCCACGTCGACCTGGCCCGAGCGCCCGACGAGCTGCAGGTCGCTGAACAGGCACGTGTCGCCGGCGTGGTAGACGACCGCGCCACCGATCTCGACCCGGATCCCGGCCGGGTGGTTGGCCTTGCCGGCCGGCGTCGAGGAGTCATGCCAGGCGGGGTAGTACTTGACGCTGCCCCAGCCGAAGCTGTGCGAGCCGCCGTAGTTGGGGCCGATCGTCTCGATCCCCTCCTCGGCGAGCTCGCCGGCCAGCTCGGTGGTGGCCACCACCGGCGCACCGGTGCGCTTGGCGATCGCCACCGCGTCGCCGACGTGGTCGGGATGGCCATGGGTGAGCAGGATCGTCGTCGGGTTCAGATCGTCCGCGCTCACCGCCGCCTTGGGGTTGCCGGACAGGAACGGATCGATGAGCACGACCGCGTCACCGTCGGTGAGCGTGAATGCGGCGTGGCCGAGGAAGCGGATGTCCATGGGGGTCAGTCCTCCTGTTGTCTGTTCAAATCCTGCGGCGGCTCTGAATCCGCCGGGTCCGTCCCACCCTCGAGCGCCCGGGACAACTCGAAGCCGACGGCGACGCCGACGAGCATCCCGAGCCGGGTCTCCTCGGCCATCAAGGTCCGCACCGCACGCAGGCGCGCTTCGTGGTCGCCCTCGGCGACCGCCTCGCGCACGGCCTGGTTGTGCGCGGAGTCAAACCAGCCGCCGTCGGAGAGCGCCTCGCCCAGCACGCGTTGCAGCGAGGGCGCGGCCCGGGTGACGAGATCCTGCCCGGCCTTCAAGCGGTCGGGCTCGGTCAGCCGCTCGATCGCGGCGTCGAGCTCCTCGTCGGTGTAGCTGCGCTCGGAGGGCACTGGCAGTCGATCATATGCGGCCCGGGATGGCCGCACGGAGCGGGGCGTGATGGTCAGCGAGCGGCGGCGGGGCGGGCGAACGGCAGCCCGACCAGGAAGCCCGCGCCGACGCCGATCACGTCGGAGACCCAGCTCGCCCACGGGTCGGCGAGCGGCATCACCGCGATCGCCACGGCGATCACCGCGGCGCCTATCAGGTCTCCGTCGGCCTCGCCGGTGCGTGAGAGCTCGATCAGGTCCGGCACCGCCCAGGCGCAGACCATCGCCAGTGCGGCGCCGCTGGCGCCCAGCACGACCGCCGAGCTCTGGACGGCGACCGTCGCCGCCAGTCCGCCGATGCCGCCGATCACGAACAGCGCGAGCGGGACGAGCGAGCCGTGCCGGCGCTCGAGCAGCCAGCCGAACAGGCCGATCGCGCCGAGGACGATGAACGCATAGCCGGTGTTGTTGTAGGCGAAGGCCGCGGTGACCAGGCGCCACCACTGGCCGTTGGGCGTCCCGGCGATGATCAGCTTCGAGCCCGATCCGCCGAGGTCGGTGCGCCACAGCAGGCAGCCGACGAGCCCCGCGAACACCAGCGCGAGCGTCACGTAGGGCCGGCGGTCACCGCGGATACCCGGGATCTCACCGGGGCGCAGCCGGCTGAGCAGCGGCGACGGCGGACGCTTGGAGCGGCGGGTGCGCTTCTCGGCCGGGCGCTGGTCGCGGTCGAGCTTGGGAGCCCGTTTGCGCAACCGATTGCCGCAATACGGGCACTCGGTGATGTACGGGCTGACCTCAGAACCGCAGTTCTTGCAAATCACGAAGAGGTCAGGACCACCGGTGCCCACGAACCGATTGTAGAACCGGCCCGACGCCCTTCTGGCCGGTTGGCAGCGCGTCAGACGCGAGTAGCGGCGACGATCTCCGCCATGACCTCACGCAGGTCGTGGTTGGCCTCATAGACCACGACCTGCCGCGCGGCACCGTTGCCGCGTGACAGCAGGTCCTCCACGGCCTCCAGCTCGGACTCAGATCCGAGGTCCTGGCAGTGCTCGCGCATCCGGTCGATCAGCCGCCGCGCCAGCTGACGCGTGGTCACCCGGCCTGAGCCGGGCAGGTCGACGAGCTCGCCCTCCAGCCCGTGGCGGGCGGCCAGCCACTTGTTCTCGTCGATCATCTCGAACGGGTACGTCGACAGCTGCTCACCCGCGTCGAAGTGCTCGGCGAGCTCCTTGACCATGGCCTGCACCAGCGCGGCCAGGCCCAGTGAGTGCTCGACGTGGGTCTGGGAGTCCATCACCCGCACCTCGACGGTGCCGAACTTGGCGTGCGGACGGACGTCGTGCCACAGATAGGTGTAGTCCTCGATCACGCCCGCCCGGGTCATGAACTCGATCTGCTGGACGTAGTCGTCCCAGTCGTCATACGTCGGTGGGATCCCGACCCGCGGGAACTGGCGGAAGATCGGAGTCCGCGTCGAGGCCAGCCCCGTGGCCTGGGCGCGCCAGAACGGCGAGTTGGCCGACAGCGCGAGCAGCACCGGCAGATGGATCCGCATCCCGTTGGCGACGTGGATCGCCTTGTCCGGCCCGTCGAGGCCGACGTGGACGTGCATCCCGAAGATCAGCTCCTGGCGAGCGACGAAGCGCAGCGCGGAGATGATGTCGCGGTAGCGCGGGCGCGCGACGATCCGCTGGTCCTCCCACATCGCGTACGGGTGCGTGCCGGCGGAGCCGATCGCCAGGCCCTTGGCGGCGGCGATCTGGCCGACCTGGCGGCGCAGCGCGCGCAGCTGCTCGTCGGCCTCGGCCATGTTCGCGCAGGGGTCGGTGGAGATCTCCAGCACCGACTCCATCAGCTCGGGCTTGATCTCCCCGTTGGGCGCGGAGTCGAGCATCGCCTCGATCTCGTTGACGAGCTCGTGCGTCTCCGCGTCGAGGATCATGAGCTCCTCCTCGATGCCCAGCGAATACGCGTGTCCCTCGAAGCGGTGCTCCATCGAAGTGCGCAAGCCTACGGTGTGCGGGGGCGGATTCCGAGTCCGCGGCCCCCACCTCCCCGGTTCGGGGAGGTCCGAGCGGCGACCGGCGGGCGCTGAATCGGATCTTGCACCGGTGGTAGCCTGGCGACACCGATGGCCATGAAGATGCGCCAGAGCCTTGCGCAGATCGAGGAGGAGTTTCTCCACGAGACGCAGCGGGACCGCAGCCGGCAGGAGTCGTTGCGCAAGCAGGCGGTGCGCCGCTCACGCGTGCGTGCGGTTCAGCGTGAGCGCAAACGCGGGTCCACGCGCTACTGGGTGCTCGTGCTCAGCATGGTGCTCACGGCGCTGCTGGTCACCGCGGGCATGTTCGAGTCGCTGTACCTGCTGCTCAGTTAGAGCAGCAGGCGCAGAGAGGATCAGCTCTCGGTTTCGGAGTCACCGAGAGTGCGAAGCGCGGCGTCAACCTCGTGCCGCGCATCCTTGTCCTCGGCCGGCTGCTCGTCCTGGATCTCGAGGTAAACCTCCTTGCGAAACACAGGAACGTCGCGAGGAGCCTGGATCCCGATGCGGACTTTCTCGCCCATGATCGCCAGCACCGAGACCTCGATGTCGTCCCCGATCATGATGCTCTGATTCGATTTGCGCGTCAACACCAGCACTTGTGTGGGCCTCCCGGCTCGGAATCGGTCGCGGGGACGACGTGGCGGGGGGTACTACCACCAGGGTGAGTGGCGCCTTCCCTCTCGGTCCGCTGAGGATAGCGGTGGGGTCTGACGCCTCGCAAGGGACACAGCGGATTTTGCACAGGTGGACGATGGTGCCGGGTCGTAACCGACGGCTGTACTACCCTCCGTCCGCAAATGGCAAGACGCTCACTCAGACCTGAACTCAACCGTATCCGTGCGTGGGTCCGCCAGGGAAGGACGGACGCCTGGATCGCACATCAGCTGGAGGTCACCGTCCAGCAGATCCAGGCGTTCAAGCGTGACCAGCAGCTCGAGGCCTCAGACGAGGCCGAGAACGGCACCACCACGGACTACGACGCGGAGATCGACCTGCGCGCGGAGGATGACGCGCTGATCGCAGCCGAGCTCGACGCCGCAGCGGCCGAGAGCGCCGAGACCGACGAGGACGAGGACGAGGCTGAGAAGCCCGCCCGGCGTCGTCGCGGCCGGCGCGGTGGTCGCGGGGGCCGAGGCCGGCGCCGCTCCGGGCCACTCGAGGCGACCTTTGACCACGGCGACGAGGGCTACGGACTGTGGCTCGATCCCGCGGTTCAGGACGACCCCGTGTACGCCGAGCACTGGGCGGGACACCGTCCGGTCGAAGTCTCGATCGAAGAGGATCAGATCATCATCCGCCGCGCCGGCGACTCCGATGACGGAGACGACGGCGATGGCGACGACGACTGACGTTCGGTGACCGCGTCCGGGTCGCGCCTCGCGTGCCCGGACGCGTCAGCCGTCCCGCGCCCGACCTCTGGCCGTGGGCGACCCAGTCCCCAGGACGGAGCGAGTCACATCTCCCGGTCGCCCGGGTCGGTGATCCGCCGCCCGGTCGAGTAGTCGACCGCTCCCCGCGCATAACGCGCGAACGCCGCGCCGGCGACGGTCGTCAGATCCCAGGCCTCCGGCGTCGAGGGCGCGACATGGACCGCGATGTCAAAGCACCAGTCGGTGCCGTGCTCGATGTAGAGCGACGCAAGCTCCTGCACCGTGAACGGCCCGCCGAGCCGGTGGGCGAGCTCTGAGACGAGCGCGTCGACGACTCGCTCCGCGGACGTCCGCTCGCGACCCTCCAGCAAGGTCAGCCGCCGGCCGCCGTCCTGCCAGAGGCCGATCAGGTCCTCGTAGCGCGGTGTGCTCACCGCGCCCTCCGGCGCGCGACCAGCGCGATCAGCGGCCGGACTGGCCGGTGATGGCGTAGGCCTGCTCGCCCGAACGGGTCATGCCCAGCTGCCGCGCGCGGCGGATGATCGTCGTCGGGTCGTTGAGCGTGCGCTCGCTCTGCACCAGCTGCTCGTGGCGCAGCTCCAGCGAGCGGACGATGGCGTTCTGGCGCGCGTTCTGGGCGCGCGTGGAGAGGTAGGAGACCGCGTGCTCGGCGTAGAGGGCGAGCACCGCCCCGAGCACGACGAGCAGGGCGATCCGCCCCAGCCGCTCCCAGCGGACCCGGATCGCGGCCGAGCGCAACGGAACGTGGCGCGGCCGCGGCGCGCGAGCGGTCTGGCGCTCGGCGGCGCGAGCACGGGCGGTCGACTCCGAGCGAGCGGTCGAGCGGGCACGTGCGGTGGACGAGGCGGAGCGAGCGGGCGGCATCCCTGAACGCCTTCGTTCGACGGTGCCGCACTCCTTCCTGCCGCACGATCAGATGCATAACCCAGAGCACTACTCCCGGAACGCCGACCGTCCGGGGTAGGTCGCCTCCGAACCGAGCGCCTCCTCGATCCGCAGCAGCTGGTTGTACTTGGCCACGCGGTCCGAGCGCGAGGGCGCGCCGGTCTTGATCTGCCCACAGCCGGTCGCCACCGCCAGATCGGCGATCGTCACATCCTCGGTCTCCCCCGACCGGTGCGACATGACCGCGGAGTAGCCGGCCTCCTTGGCCATCCGGATCGCGGCGAACGTCTCGGTCAGGGTCCCGATCTGGTTGACCTTGACCAGGATCGAGTTGCCGACCCCCTGGTCGATGCCGCGCTTCAGCCGCTGGGTGTTGGTGACGAACAGGTCGTCGCCGACGAGTTGAACGTGCTCTCCGAGGCGCTCGGTGAGCACCTTCCAGCCGTCCCAGTCCTCCTCGTCCATCCCGTCCTCGATCGAGACGATCGGGTAGCGATCGCACAGCTCGGCCCAGTAGTCGGCCAGCTCGGCCGCCTGCAGCGTGCGGCCTTCGTGCTCAAGGACGTAGCCGGTGTCCTCGGTGAACAGCTCCGAGACAGCCGGGTCCAGCGCGATCGCCACCTGCTCGCCGGGCTCATAGCCGGCGGCCTTGATGCCGGAGACGAGCAGCTCCAGCGCCTGCTCGTTTGACTCCAGGTCGGGCGCGAATCCGCCCTCGTCGCCGACGGTCGTCCCGTGTCCATGCTGGTGCAGGGTCTGCTTCAGCGCGTGAAAGGTCTCGGTGCCCATCTTCAACGCCGCCGAGAAGCTGTCGGCCCCCACGGGAACGATCATGAACTCCTGGAAGTCGACCGCGTTGTCGGCGTGGACGCCGCCGTTGAGCACGTTCATCATCGGGACGGGCAGCACGTTGGCGGTCTCGCCACCCAGGTAGCGCCACAGCGGCTGACGCTCCTCGGCCGCCGACGCGTGGGCTGCCGCCAGCGACACGGCGAGGATCGCGTTGGCTCCCAGCCGTGACTTGTTCGGCGTGCCGTCGAGCGAGATCAGCGTGCGGTCGAGCGCCGCCTGCGCGGCCGCCTCCATCCCGCGGATGTGGGTGGCGATCTCCCCGTTGACGTTCTCGACCGCGCGGGAGACGCCCTTGCCCATCCAGTCGTCGCTGCCGTCGCGCAGCTCGGTGGCCTCGAACTCACCCGTCGAGGCGCCGGACGGCACGGCGGCGCGACCCCAGGCTCCGGACTCGACAGACAGCTCGACCTCGACGGTCGGGTTGCCACGGCTGTCCAGGATCTGGCGGGCGTGCACATGCTCGATCTGGCTCATGGGGCGGGTCAGTCTCCTCGGTGATGGACGGCGCGGGCGTAATACGAGAGCTGGTCCTCGAAGGCGAGATCGTCCCAAGTTCTGCCCTCGGATGCGGCCAGCTCGGAAGCGGCGCTGACCGCGTCGCGGAAGCGGCCGCTCGCGTCGCGCAGCGCGAGCTCGGGGTCGATCTTGCGCACCCGCGCGAGATTGACCGCGGCGAACAGCAGGTCACCGATCTCACGGTCGCCCGCATCCGGGCCGGACGCGCTCTCCAGCACCGCATGCAGCGCGTGCAGCGGCTGCTCGGGATCGCCGACGGCGGGGTCGAATCCGGAGGTGGCGGCCCGCCGCTGGATCTTGCGGGCGTACAGAGGCCCCGGGAGGTTCTCCGGCACCTCGCCGAAGATCCCGGGCTCACGGCCGGTCTCGTCCTGTTTGATGCGATCCCAGTTGCGCAGCACCTCGCCGGCGTCCTCCACCTCGGTCTCGCCGAACACGTGCGGGTGGCGGCGGATCAGCTTCTGGGTGACATGCTCGGCGACGGCGGCGAGATCTCCGGCGCCGCGCTCCTCCAGCAGCATCGACAGGAAGTGGACCTGGAACAGGACGTCGCCGAGCTCGTCGAGCAGCTTGGCGTCATCGCCCGAGCGGGCGGCGTCGGCGAGCTCGTAGGCCTCTTCGACGGTGTGCGGGACGATCGAGCGCTCGTCCTGCTCGCGGTCCCACGGGCAGTCCTGCCGCAGCCGGTGCGTGATCGCGTCGAGGCGCTCGAGCGCCCGCGCGCCCTCGCTCACTTCGAGGTGGTGGCCGTCGTCGTCGAGCTGCTCGTCGCCGGGGTGGTCGACGGCGTTGTCGACGGAGCCGTCGAAGGCGCGGTGCTCGTCGTCTTGGGCTTCTTGTAGCCCTTGCAGTCCTGGATCACGTAGTACTTCGCGCACACGGTGCGAGCGCCGTAGAGCGCCTTGGCCTTCTTGTTGACCTGGGCGGTGGCGTTCTGCTGCTTCTGGCCGGCGAGCGTCGTCTTGATCTGCGGTGTGGCCTTGGCCAGCGACTGCTGGGTGGCCGGGGTGACCTTGATCACCTGGACGATGTAGTAGCCGAACGATCCCTTGACCGGGCCGACGAGCTTGTTGACCGGGGCGGCGAAGGCGGCGGCGGACAGTGCGGCGTCCTGCTGGCCCTTGGAGACGTTCTCCAGCAGCCCGCCGTTGTCCTTGGTGGTCGGGTCGGTCGAGTACTTCTTGGCGACCGCCTTCCAGCTCTGGCCGCCCTTGAGCGCGGCGAGCGCCTTCTGGGCGGTCGCCTGGGTCTTGGCCAGGACGATCCGCATGTTGCGCGTCTCAGGCGTGCCGAACGTCGAGGCGTGCGACTTGTAGTACGCGGCGATGTCGGCGCTTGAGACCTTCGTGTTGTACTTGGCCTCGAGCTTCTGCAGCGCGAGCGTCTCACGCGTACGCCAGTTGATGTCGGCGGTCGTGTAGCCGTACTGGTTGAGGAACTTGGCGAAGGCGGCGTTGGTCTTGATCCCCTGCGCCTTCTTCTCCTTATCGAGCTGCTTGTTGATCTGGGCCTGCGTGATCGTGATACCGAGCTTGTGGGCGTAGGCCTGGTACCAGTAGCCCTGGATGAAGAACTGGAGCACCTCGGTGGAGAGCTGGGTGAAGACGCCCTGGCAGGTCTTGCGAACCGCGGCGTCGGTCTCCTTCTTGAGCTGCGGGTAGCCGGCCTTCGCCTCCTTGATGCAGTTGGTGAACTGCGGAGGATCGTTGGGCACGATGATCGGCTGGTTCGGGGTCTGCGCGGACTGCGACTTGACCACCAGGTACATCCAGTGGTTGAGCGCGCGCGTCGAGATCGAGTTGCCCGCAACGCTGGCGACTGAGCCCGACGGCACGCCACCGCTGGAGCCACAGCCGGCCACGAACAGGGCGATGGCCACAAAAAAGGCGCCAAGCGCCGAGATCGACCTACGAGACTTCATCGGCGGCCGATACTAGCGTCGAATTCGCGCCGGCCGCTCATCCCGGCCCGAGACTTCACAGGCTCTTATCCGCCGCGTGGCTCAGGCAGCCGCGACGCGCTGCTCGGCGGCGCTGTCGTCCCCGTCGGCCTCACGCATCACCGCGAGCAGGACATCGGCGACGCGCACGATCTCCGGGAACCGCTCGCCCGGCTCCTTGGAGACCCGCACCGACAGCTGCGACTTGCCGGACTCATACAGGGCGCCGGGGATCTCGGCTCGGATCTTCTTGGCGCGCACCGAATCGAGCTCGATCGGGGTCACCGCGAGCCGGTCGCCGCGCACCGCGACGGTCTGGGCGCCCGCCTGGCCGAGCTTGATCCGCGCCTGCTGCAGGGCGATCAGGTTCGACATCGGCTCGGGCAGCTCGCCGAAGCGATCCTCGAGCTCGTCGCGCAGCGCCATCAGGTCGGCGACCTCGCGAGCGCCGGCGATCCGGCGGTGGACATCGACCTTCGCCTGCTCGTAGGGGATGTAGTCGGCAGGCACGTAGGCGTCGACGTTGACGTCCAGGCGGACGGGCTCCCAATCGTCGTCGCGGCCCTCCTCGCCGTCGCCTGGGAGGTTGGATTCCATATCTCCGACGGCCTCGTCGAGCATTCGCATGTAGAGCTCGAAGCCGAGCGCCGCGACGTGACCGGACTGCTCGTCGCCGAGCAGGTTGCCCGCGCCCCGCAGCTCGAGGTCGCGCATCGCGATCTTGAAGCCGGCGCCGAGCTCGGTGTAGTCGCTGAGCGCCGACAGGCGCTGGCCGGCCTCGGGTGTGAGCGCCGCCGCGCTCGGATAGAGCAGGTAGGCGTAGGCGCGCTCGGTCGAGCGCCCGACGCGACCTCGGATCTGGTAGAGCTGCGAGAGCCCGAACGTGTCCGCGCGCTCGACGATCAGCGTGTTCGCCTGAGGGATGTCGATCCCCGACTCGACGATCGAGGTGCAGACGAGCACGTCGGCGTCGCCGCGCAGGAACGCCATCATCCGCTCCTCGAGCTGGCCGTCCTCCATCTGCCCGTGGGCGACCAGGAACTTCATCCCGGGACACAGGCCACGCAGCCGCACCGCCGTCTCCTCGATCGTCTCCACCCGGTTGTGCAGGAAGAACGCCTGGCCGTGGCGCTCCTTCTCGCGCAGCAGCGCGCGGCGCACGAGCTCCTCGTCGTACTCGCCGACGAACGTCTTCACCGGCCGGCGGCCCTCGGGCGGGGTCTCGATCACGCTGATGTCCCGCACGCCGGCCAGCGACATCTGCAGGGTGCGCGGGATCGGCGTGGCCGACATCGCGATCACGTCGACGCGCAGCTTGAGCTGGCGCAGCAGCTCCTTCTGCTTGACCCCGAAGCGCTGCTCCTCGTCGACGACCAGCAGCCCGAGGTCCTTCGGGCGCACGTCGCGGCTGAGCAGCCGGTGGGTGCCGATCATGATGTCGGCCTCGCCCGAGCCGAACCGGGCGATCGCAGCCTTCTGCTCGGCCGCACTGCGGAATCGCGACACGTGCTCGATCGTCACCGGATAGTCCTTCAGGCGCTCCGAGAACGTCCCGAAGTGCTGCTGGGCGAGGATCGTGGTCGGCGCGAGCACCATCACCTGCTTGCCGTCCTGGGCCGCTTTGAACGCAGCTCTCAGCGCGACCTCGGTCTTGCCGTAGCCGACGTCGCCGCAGATCAGGCGGTCCATCGGGCGCGGCGCCTCCATGTCGGCCTTGACGAACTCGATCGCGTCGCGCTGGTCGGGTGTCTCGTTGTAGGGGAACGCGTTCTCGAACTCGACCTGCCAGTCGGTGTCGGGCGGGAACTCGTGGCCCGCGCGGCGCTTGCGCTCGGCGTACAGGTTGAGCAGCTCCCCGGCGAGCTCCTGGGCGGCGCGCCGCGCGCGGGACTTGATCGTCTCCCAGCGGGTCCCCCCGAGCTTGGACAGCGGCGGGTGCGCACCGCCCCCGCCCACGTAGCGCGAGATCTTGGCCAGCTGGTCGACGGGCACGAACACCTTGTCCGAGCCCGCGTACTCGAGATAGAGGTAGTCGCGGGTGACGTTGGCGACGGTCTTGGTGTCAAAGCCGGCGAAGCGCGCGATGCCGTGGTCCTCATGGACGACGATGTCGCCGGTGCGCAGCTCGGCGAAGGAGCGCAGCACACCGCGGCGCCGCGTTCCCGCGCCGGTCGAGCGCTCGCCGCGCCGGCGCTGGAACAGCCGCTGCTCGGGGATGACCGCCAGGTGGAACTGGGGCGCGATGAACCCCTGGGCCAGCCGCGCCTGCACCATGAGGAGACGGCCGTCGGACTCCGTGGTCGGCGTCGCCTCGTCGCCGAGCCAGCGGACCTTCAGCCGGCCGAGGTTGTAGGCGAACCGCTCGCCGATCCCGCGCTGGGCGAAGGCGAGCACCGTGCGGTAGCCCGAGCGGGTGAGCTTCTCCAGCTCGGGCTCCGCCTCCTTCAGGCCTCGGGCGGCGATGTCAGCGGTCTGGGCGCGGAACGCGAACGGTTGATCCTGGTCGATGCTCGTCAGCCGGATCCGGACCCGCTCGGAGAGCTCGGAGAGGATCGCGTCGGGATCGACGTAGAGGTGCTGGGCATCCTGGTCGGCGAGCGCGGCAGAGACGTCCTGCCAGTGATCGGCGAGTGCGGGCGCCAGATCCTCCGCTCCCGCGATCAACACCGCCGCCTGCTCTCCGATCAGCTCCAGCAGCGGGTGGAAGCGGTCGACGGGGAGCAGCTCCGCGACGTCCGGGCGCTCCCCGGGGTCCTCGAGCGCGGCGATCTCGGCCAGCTCGCGGTGCTCGGCCGCCAGCTCGGCGGCGGGGGCGACCTCGACCCACTCGGCCTCGCCGAGCGAGCGCTGGGTGAACGTGGAGAACCAGCGCAGCGATTCGATCTCGTCGCCGAACAGGTCGACGCGCACCGCGCGGTCCTCGGTCGCCGGAAACAGGTCGAGCAGCCCGCCGCGGATGGCGAACTGGCCGCGGTCCTCGACCTGATCGACGCGCTCGTAGCCGGACGCGACCAGTTCCAGCGCGGTCTCGTCGAGGTCCATCAGCTCGCCGGTGCGCAGCACGAACGGGTGCGGGCGCAGCGCGCGCTCGGGGACCTTCTCCGACAGCGCGACCGCGGAGACGACGATCACCGGCGCTTGGGCGGATTCGGTCCCGCCTCCCGCCCCCGACACCGGAGGCTCGAGCAGCGCGTCGAGCGCGGCGATCCGCAGGCCGACCAGGTGCGGCGGCGGCGCCAGGTGCGACTCGTAGGTGACGCCGCGGCTCGGGTAGTACCGGACGGGCCGGGGCTCCAGCCAGGTCTTCAGCCCGGTGGCCAGATCATGTGCCGCGCGGTCATCACCGGCGACGACGATCGCGGGGCGCTCCGGGTCGCGGTCCAGCAGGGCGGAGATCAGATAGGGCCGCAGCGACTGGGAGACGAACGCCTCCCCACCGTCGCGAGCGAGCGCGGCGGTCTGCGGGTCGTCGTCAGCGTGAGCGAGAAGCGGGCGGAGAAGCATCGAGAGCGGCTCCTCTCAGTCTAGGAGCGCTCTCGATGCCCCGCCCGCCCCCGGTCAGTTCACGGTGAACCCGTTGAACGTCGCGATCCCGGTCACGCCGGCCGTGTGCGAGACCTCGAACATCCCGGCATCCTGGGTGCTCGCCTGATCCGGCACCGTGGCGGTGCCCACCGGCTGCCAGGTCGTGCCATCCGTGGAGTAGGACCCGGTGTAGCTGTCCCCACTGCGGACGAGCTTGAGATAGACCGGCACCGTCGACGGGATCGTCCCGTTGGGCGGCGTCACGTTGTCGATCCACTGACCGCCGTTGTCGTTGTACTCCAGCTGCACGCCGCCCGCGGGCGAGTCGAACAGGATCACTCCCTCCGGAGCGGTCCCGGCACCGGCGATGTCGTTGCGGACCATGATCCCCGCCTTCGCGTAGCCGGTCAGGTTCTGCTCGCTGGTGAGCTCGGTGGTCACGGTCGCGTTCGTCCCGATGACGCCCTTCTCATAGATCGCGCTGTAGTCGTCGGCGCCCTGCCAGACGTCGGCGCCCGCGCCCTCGATGCCGAACTGGTCGCCGACCTGCGCGAAGGTGGCGGGCGCGTCGGTGGCCGAGGAGAACGTGAGATAGGGCGACTGGACGGGTCCACCCGTGATCGTCACCGTCGCGTCACTTGTCGAGTGCTGCCAATGACCGGCCCAGTTGTCGACGGCGCTCGCCCTGAGCGCGCCGGACTGGAACGGCTGCGAGGCCGCTGGGACCGAGACCCGGAAGGCGGCGGTCACCGTCTGGCCCGAGCTGACCGTCGCCGCCCTCGTCGGGCTCTTGGCCGCCACCGTCCAGCCGGAGGGCGCGCTGAGGGCCAGGCTCACCTTGTGGACCGGCTGGACGCCCTCGTCGGTGAACGACACCTTCTCGGTGAACGCGTCGTCGCCGGCGACCTGCGAGAGGCCGGAGGTCTGCAGCGCCGTGAGCGGCGCGACCGCCCGCCGAGTCGGCGCCTTCACGCGCAGCAGCGCGACGCCGTGCGAGGGCACGTCCTCACTGATCCTCCCGGCGGTCTCCCGCACGGTGTGGTTCCAGAGGTTGTGGACGAAGTACTCCTGGCCGCTCGGCAGGCCGAGCCTGTGGACGCTCGTCGAGATCACTTCAGAACCCGGGCCGGTGTTGAACAGCCCGACGACCGCCTGCCCGGCCGCCTCCTTCTTGGTGAACACCTGGGTGGCGGCGCCATTGACGATCCGATGGGCGTCGATGGCGTCCTGGTCGACGGAGATGACCGCCCGGTTCTTCAGGTAGGAGAGGTCGAGCGGGTCGAGGTTGGTGAGGTCCGTGCCGAGGATGAACGGCGACGCTCCCAGCGCCCAGAGGCTCATCTGGGTCTGACGCTCGTCGGGAGTGAGACCGTCGTTGGCGCCGTTGCCGACCTCGATCGAGTCATAGTCGTTGAATCCGCCGGGCCCGCCGTACGGTGCCCACGCGGCGACCGAGTCAAAGCGGCTTTCGACACTTGACCAGTCGGTGAGCGGATAGCTGGAATTCGAGCAGTAGCACTCGATGTCACCTGTCGTTCGCCAGCCGTTGGAGTACTTCTGCCACACGTGGGCGTCGTTGATGTTGAGGCTGTTGGACAGCTCGAGGTGGATCTTGCGCCCCGTCTGGCGCAGAGCGTTGGACCACGCCTCGACGTCGGGGATGTCGAAGCTGCCGACGCCGTCGAGCTTGACGTAGTCGACCTTCCAGCTCGCGAACTGATCCGCCCAGGAGTTGATGAATGCCTGGGCCCCGGGCTTGGAGTAGTCGATTCCGACCATCCCGCCGCAGTTGTAGTTGTTCTCGGGGTTGGTGGTCGCGATCTGGTCGGCGGTATACGGAGTCCCCTTGATCTGCGTGTTCTGCGCGACCGCCTGCTCCGAGATCCCCGGAGTGACATAGATGCCGAACTTCAGCCCGAGGCTGTGCACGTAGTCCGCGGTCGCCTCGATCCCGTTGACGGCTCCCTTGCTGGGGAACTTCGTGGCATCGATCACCCAGCGCCCGTACCGGTCGACGTTGGGGCCCTGCGAGCCCGGGCACTGGTACCAGAAGTCGTCGAGGTTGACGTACCGGTAGCCGACCCCTTTCAACCCGCTTGACACCATCGCCTTGGCCTGCGCCTCGACCGACGCCTCGCTTGGGCTGTGACGTAGAAAGCTCCAACTGCTCCAGCCCATCGCCGGCTTCGCGCCGACGCCGTTGTCCTCCGCGCGTGCCGCCGGCACGACGCCCAGTCCCGCGATGCCGAGCACCACGACGATCCGCGCCAGCGCGCGCCACCTGACCATCCCGCCCATGCTTCCTCCTGTTGGTCCGCTGCCGCCCGGCCTGGATGCCCGGGCGCAACTCGCTATGCCCACCGCCCGTGAACATCAAACCCGGTTGCGTGCTCGCGGGAGGATCAGCGTGCGGAGCGTGACAACGGGGTCCGCGCAAGCGCAGGTGCCCCGCCGCCCGAGTTGCCACCACCGCTGACCGCCGCCGCCCGCAGCAACAGCACCCCGTCGGCGGGGACGATCCCCCCGAACCGGCCGCCGGTGAGCCGCGAGGCACCGGTCCAGAGGTTGGTGATGTGGTCACGACCCGTCCGCGGGAGACCGAGCTGCGCCTGGGTGGCGGTGAGCAGCCGCGGGCGAGCCGTCATGTTGAACAGCCCGACCACGCCCACGCCGCGATGCTCGAGCTTGGCGAACAGCTGGGCCGTGGTGGTGTGGACGATCCGGTGCGCGTCGATCCCGTCCTGGTCGACCGCGATCACCTGGCGGTTGACCAGGTAGGAGCGATCCAGCGGGTCGAGGTGGGTGAGGTCGGCGCCCAAGGTCAGCGGCGCGGCGCCCAGCGCCCACAGGCTGAGCTGGGTCTGGCGCTCGGGTGGCGTCAGCCCGTCCTGCGCACCGTTGCCGACCTCGATCGAGTCGTAGTCGTTGAACGCGCCCGGATGGCCATAGGGAGCCCAGGCCGCGACCTCGTTGAACCGGCGCTCCACGTTCCCCCAGTCGGTGAGCGGATAGCTCGTCTGCGAGCAGTAGCAGTCGATGTCAGGGCCGGTGCGCCAGCCGTTGGCGTACCGCGCCCAGTCCGAGGCATCTGAGATGGCGAGGTTGTTGGAGAGCTCCAGCCCGATCGAGCGATGGGTCTGGCGCAGCGCCGTCGACCACGCCTTCACGTCGCCCATGTCCCAGCCGCCGACACCGTCGAGCTTGACGTAGTCGACCCCCCAGGCGGCGAGCTCATCGGCCCACGAGTTGATGAACGATTGCGCGCCCGGCTTGGAGTAGTCGATTCCCACCATTCCGTGGCAGTTGTAGTTGCGCTCCGGGGTCGTGGTCGCGATCTGGTTGGCGGTGTATGGAGTTCCCAGGATCGGGGTCCGGTTGGCCACCGCCTGCAGCGAGATTCCCGGCGTCACGTAGATCCCGAACTTCAAGCCGAGGTGGTGGACGTAGGCGGCGGTGGCGGCGATGCCGTTCATGCTGCCCTGGTTGGGGAACTGCGCGGGATCGGGGACCCAGCGCCCGTGCCGGTCCACGCTCGGGCCCTGAGCGCCGGGGCATGTGTACCAGTAGTCGTCGAGGTTGACGTAGCGGTAGCCGACGGACGCCAGGCCGCTGGTCACCATCGCCTGGGCCTCGGCCTCCACACCCGCCTCGGTCGGGTCATGGCGCAGGAAATCCCAGCTGCTCCACCCCATGACCGGCTTCAGCCCGACGCCGTTGGCTTCAGCCGACGCGCTCGCGGTGAGAACGAGGAACGCCAGCAGCCCGATGATCGCCGCCGCGATCGTGGCGCGTCGGCCGCTCACGGATATCCGTCCCGGAGGACGCGCTCGACCGCGTCGGCGCCGCGGTCGACGAGGTCCTCGACGTCGGCCTTGGGCTCGGCGAAGCGGCCGAGCACGTAGGCGGCGACGCGGTCGGGATCGGTCGTCGGCGGGCGGTCGACCCCGACCCGGATGCGGCCGAACTCGGTCGAGCCCAGCCCGGTCCGAAGCGACTTCAGTCCGTTGTGGCCGGCAAGGCCCCCGCCGAGCCGCACCCGGATCTCCCCGAAGCGGATGTCGATCTCGTCATGCACGACCAGAACATGATCGAGCTCTTCGGGCCCCAGCGCGCCACGTGCAGGACCGACGGACCGCCCGGCGTCGTTCATGTAGGTCTGCGGCTGCAGCACCGCGACGCGGGTGAGGTCGACCCCGGGCGAGCCGACGCGCCCCTCGGTGAGCAGGCCGCGGTACTTCGACTTGGGCTTGGGCAGCTCCCAGCGCTCAATCAACCGCTCGGCGATCATGAAGCCGACGTTGTGACGCGTGCGCGCGTACTCCGCGCCTGGGTTCCCGAGTCCGACGATCAGCCAGTCGACGCGGGCGCCGGAGCGCTCCACGAACGGCTACTCGGAGTCGCCGTCGTCCGAAGAGCCGGCGTCGTCGCCGGACTCGGCGGCCTCGGCCGGGGCCTCGCCCTCGCCGACCACCTCGGTCTCGGCCTCGATCTCATCGTCGGCCTCGGCCTGGAGCCTCGGCGGGGTGAGCGTCGCGACGACCGTCTCGGGGTCATCGAGCAGCGTGACGCCGGAGGGCGCATTGACCTGCTCGAGCGTGATGTTGTCGCCGATCTGCATCCCCGAGACGTCGAAGGCGATGGTGTCGGGGATCGCGCCCGGAAGCGCCTCGATCGACAGCTCTCGGGTGACGTGCTCGAGCACGCCGCCCTCCTTGACGCCGGGAGCGTCCTCGGAGCCGGTCAGCTCAAGAATCGTGGTCGACTGGATCGCCACATCCATGCGGACGCGCAGCAGGTCCAGGTGCATGGTGACGCCGGTGACCGGATGGCGGACCAGCTCCTTGACGACAACCGGGCCGGTCGCGCCGCCCTCGACCTCGAGCTGGAGCACGGCGCCGCTGTCCTGCAGGGCGTGGCGCAGCGTACGCTCGCCGACCTGGAAGGAGACCGGGTCCTCGCCACCGCCATACACGACCCCGGGAATCTCGCCGGTGCGGCGCAAACGCCGCGTCGCGCGGGAATGGCCCGGCTCGCGCGGGGCGACCTTCAGAGCTGTGGTGTCGTTGCTGGCCATCGGCGGCGTTGGATGGTAGCGCCACCACGCAGGTGGCGTGCGCGACGGTTGTCACTGGTCAGCCGGTTCACCTGGCGCTAACCTGTCGACATGCCCGATGGAGTGCAGCTTGTGCTCTGGATCGCCGGGGTCCACCTGATCGGATTCGTATGTATTGCGGTGCTGATGTTGCCGGCGCTGCGTGAGGATCCGGACGCGTCCAACGGCCCGTGGGACGAGGGCGATGACGGCTGGGGCCGCGGCCCTGGATCCCCGCCCGCACCCCCGGCACCGCCCCGTGGCGGCGTTCCGCTGCCCGATGCGGTTCCGGCCACCGTGCGCCTGCGTGAGCCCGGGCGCCTGGGCGATTACCTGCCCCCGCGCGAGCGCCGCCCCGTCCGCGAGCCGGCCCGCCGGCCGGTCCGCGCCGACAGCTGACCACCGCGCCGTCGCATCGGCTGCGGTGGCCCCTTCTGCGGCAGCTCAGCCGTCGCTGAGCTCGATGAAGCGCTGCACCGATGCCTCCTGGTGCGCGAGGCGCTCGGCGAGCTCGTGCGCGTGCTCGGCAGCAAGATCCAGGAACTCCTCGACGCACCGCGCCGGGTCGTCGGCGAGCGGATAGACGCGGGTGAACTCCTGCTGGGCGCAGGCGATCCCCATCGGCGGCCACCCGTCGGCGAGTGTGCGCGCGTTGCAGACGGGCGTGACCACGATCTGGGAGTCGGAGGCGAACAGCGCGGTCGGCAGCAGCCGGTGAGCCGGGAGCTGCACTCCCAGCTGAGGCGAATGGTCGATCGCGACGTGCGAGTGGGCGATGTCCGAGAGCGGCTCGCGCCAGACGTCGAGCACCGTGTCGGCGCCCACGAGCGCGTCGCGCATGGTCTGCGCCTGTTCAACGTAGAGCTGCTCGGCCTCGGCGCGATCCTCCGCGTCGGCGAGATCGAGGTCGCACGGTACCCGCAGCAGCGCGTTGGCGGCGACGCGAGAGCCGGCGCCCAGGCTGCCGCTGGCGACGTAGGTCTGCAGCGTTCCGAGATCCCTGCGACCGTGGAAGATCACCGTCAGCGCCTCGCTGAGCGGCAGGCCGTCGACGCGTAGTGAGACGGCAACCGCCGATGAATCGTCAAGCAGAGCGGCCCTCAGCAGCTCCTCGGCGTCCCGGCCTGTGTGGTCTTCGTCGAGCATCGGCTCGCTCCCTTCGTTCCCGCGGGTGCTCTGACCTACCCAATTAACTCATGTGGGGCGGTCGTTTTTCCAGCTCCAGATGGAGTGATCGGTTCGGCCATCGGGACCTTGAGGCGAATGTCACGTTCGCGCGGGTCCTCGCAACTGGGTCCGGACGCGCTGAGCCGGGTAGGCTCCCGGCGGATGAGGAAGCTGCTCTACATGCCATTCGCCATCGTCGGGTCGATCCTGGCCCGGATCCTGGGGCGCCAGGTGTTCCGCACCCTCTGGGAGCGGATCGACCAGGAGCCGCCGCCCACGCCGGGCGAGGGACGCGGCAGCGCGGCGAAGGTCGTCGGCGGCCACGCGCTTCAGGCCGCGGTGATGGCCGGCTCCGCCGCAGCCGTGGAGCGGGTCCTCGCGCGCTCGTTCCATCACCTGCTCGGCATCTGGCCGCGCAAGCCGCCCAAGCAGGAGGACTGAGCGCCGCTCAGGAGGGCCGGGGCGCCGCTCGGGACGCCCGAGCGAGCTTGTCGCGCGCCCAATCCGGGATCGGCGTCTTGCCGCCGCCGGCGCGGTCCACCCAGACGTAGCGCATCTCGATCTCCGCGATCGGCGCGCCGTCCTCCGTCCGCGTGATCACGTTGTGCAACGTCATCGAGGTCGTCCCCAGATGGGCCACTTCCACGGAGATGTCCAGCTCCTCGTCGAACCGCGCCGACGCCCGGAAGCGCACCGTCGCCTGCGCGACCACGACATCGACGCCGTGGCCGAGCATCGCCTCGTAGCCGCCGAACAGCTCACGCCACATCTCGGTGAGCGCGTGGTCGGCGAACGCCAGGTACTGCGGGTTGAACACGACGCCCTGGGGGTCGCACTCGGCGTAGCGGACCCGCAGGCGATGGACGAACGGCTCAGCCATCTCCCCCGCCACCGCGGATCACGAATCCCCGTTCGGCGAGCGCCTCGACCGCGGTCTCGAACGCGCCGAAGTCCCGGCCGGTCAGAGCGTCGACCGGCCGTCCGGCGGGCCCGGTGGCGCGCACCCAGCGCGCAAGCGCCGCCGGGCTGGTGCGCTCGGCGGCCTCGTCGAGCAGCGCGAGCAGGATCGAGAGCTCCGGCCGGTGGTCGAGCTGCCCGGAGAGCAGCGAGAGCGGGTCGACGTCGAGCGTCGCGCACAGCTCCTCGTCGCTGAGGCCGAGCAGCTCCATCAGCCGCGCGGCGCGCTCGCTCTGGACGGGATCGAACACCGGATCGGCATCGTAGCCCGCCGCCGCCGAACGACGGGCGCGTTCAAGCGCGCGTGGAACCTGCCCAAAGCTCCTGTAATCTGACTGGGATCCGGCCGTTACCGGGGCCTCGGCTGGATGGCCCCGCTGCGGCGCCATGCGTATGAAAGGGACCTCATGCGTCGTTTCCTTCTGGGCGGAGCGCTCGCGCTCGCCATCACCGCCACCTCGGCCGCCGCGGCGCAGGCCGCCAACCCGGGCTGGGAGTGCATCCCGACCACCGCCGGCAAGACCGTCACGTCGGGCGGCATCGGTGCCGCGCCCAAGTGCGGTGCCAAGGCCACCCCCGTGCTCGCGCCGACCTATGTCGCCACGGGCGTCGGCAGCGAGCCCACCGTGCAGCTGTCGGCCGTCAACCTGCAGATCGTCAACGGCAGCGGGTCGACGAGCACGGTCAACGGCACCGGCAACGTCGTCATCGGCTACGCCACGAACAGCGGCAACGCGTCGCGCAGCGGCTCGCACAATCTGGTCATCGGCGACGAGAACGGCTGGACGAGCTATGGCAGCCTGATCAGCGGCTCGCACGACACCGACAGCGGCGCGAACTCCGTCGACTTCGGTTCCAACGACACCGCCTCGGGGCAATGGTCGCTGGTGGCCGGCAACACCAACAAGGCGACCTTCCAGAACGCGAGCGTCCTCGGCGGGATCGAGAACACCGCATCAGGGCCGTACTCCTCGGTGGCGGGCGGCTCCTTCAATGTGGCCAGCGAATACGCCTCCTCGGTCGCAGGCGGGGGTGGCAACGCCGCCTCCGGCGAGTTCTCCGCGGTCCTCGGCGGGGACGACAACATCGCGTCGGGCGCGCAGGCGTCGGTGGCCGGAGGGACCTACAACGATGCGTCCGAGACGGACGGATCGATTCTCGGCGGCTGCCTGAACACGACCGGCGCCGCCACGAACCCGTGGCTGTCCCAGGTCAGCTGCCTGAGCAGCAGCTACTACAACGCGGTCGCCGGCGGCATGTATGACACCGCCAACGGCCTGAGCAACGTCGTCGGCGGCGGGACGCACAACATCGCCGACGGCACGAATGGCGCGACGGTGATCGGCGGCAACGGCAACACGTCAAACGGCGACGCGAGCACGCAGATCTCCGGCCTGAACCGCCTGATCGGCGGTCACAACGGCGCTCAGGTCGGCTCGACCGGCTTCAACCCGTGAGCTCTGCGGGGGCGTGGCCGCCGGCCGCGCCCCCGACCGGGGCTCAGAACAGCTGGTTCTCGCCGCCGAACACGTCGCTCACCGAGCCGTCGGTGAAGATCTGGCGGATCGAGTTGGTCAGCAGGTCGGCGCACGAGAGCACGATGACGTTGTCGGGCGCGCCGGAGGGCAGGGTGATCGTGTCGGTGACGACGATCTGCTCAAAGCCGGCCGCAGCCAGGTTCGCCCACGCGTTGCCGGAGAAGTTGCCGTGGGTGGCCGCGACGAAGATCCGCTTGGCGCCCGCGTCGCGCACGGCCTGAGCAGCTGCCGCCAGGGTTCCCGCGGTCGTGATCATGTCGTCGACCAGCAGCGCGGTCTTGTCGCGCACGTTGCCGATCACGTAGCTGATCTCGGCGACCTCCTGAGCCGGGCGCTCCTTGTTGAGGATCGCCAGGTCGGCGCCCATCTTGGACGCGAACTGCTTGTTGAGCTTCACCCGGCCGGCGTCGGGGGCGACGACGACGAGATCCTCCAGCGCGAGATCGGAGAAGTACTGGGTCAGCATCATCAGCGCGGTCATGTGGTCGCACGGCTTCTGGAAGAACCCCTGGATCTGACCGGCGTGCAGGTCCATCGTGAGGATCCGGTCGATCCCGGCGGATTCCAGCATCCGCGCGATCAGCCGCGCGGAGATCGGCTCGCGCGGCGCGGACTTCTTGTCCTGGCGCGAGTAGCCGTACCACGGGGTCACGGCGATCACGCGGTGCGCCGAGCCGCCCACCGCGGCGTCGGTCATCACCAGCAGCTCCATGAGCGCATCGTTCGTGGTCATGCCCGCGGCCTCGTTGGCGCACGTGGGCTGCACGATGAACACGTCGGCGCCCCGCACGGACTCGCCGTAGCGGCAGTACACCTCGCCGTTGTCGAAGGTCTTGGTGTTGACCTCGGACAGCTCGACGCCGAGCTTGTCCGCGATCTTCGCCGCCAGTGCCGGATTGGCCCGGCCGCTGACGAGCATCAGGCGCTTGTCGTAGTCACGGCGCATCACGGTCCGCGTGGTCTGCGGCTCGACAGCGTCCATCTCGGCCGTGAGTGTACGCCAGTCTCCGGTTGCCTCAGCCTGGCTCATTGGCTCTTCTCCGCGTTGGAATCGGCCTCCGCCGCCGCGCGGGCAGCGCGTCGCTCGGCATAGCCCTCGATGGTTCTCTGGTTGGCCCGCGCGACCCCTGGGGACCCGGCGAGCGCGCCCGGCGGCACATCCTGTCCGATCACCGATCCGGCGGCCGTGAACGCACCGTCGCCGATGCTCACCGGCGCCATCAGCGTCGTGTCCACGCTCGTCTTCACCCCCGAGCCGATCGTCGTGCGGTTCTTGGTGTATCCGTCGTAGTTGGCGGTGATCGTCGCCGCGCCGAGGTTGGTCTTCTCCCCCACGGTCGCGTCGCCGATGTAGGACAGGTGCGGGACCTTCGTGCCCGCGCCGATGTCCGAGTTCTTGATCTCCACGAACGTCCCGGCCTTCGAGCCCTCGCGCAGGACCGTGCCCGGCCTCAGGTAGCAGAACGGGCCGACCGACACCCGGTCTCCGATCGTCGCGCCGGTCACGTAGGCATGGAGCACGGTCGCGCCGTCGCCGACCACGGCGTCGTTCAGGGTCGAGCCCGGCCCGACGACGCTGCGCTCTCCGATCCGGGTCGCTCCTCGCAGCGTCGTGAACGGCTCGATCACCGTGTCCTGGCCGATCTCGACGCCGACGTCGATCACCGTGGCGGCCGGGTTGACGATCGTCACGCCGGCGAGCATGTGGCGCTCGCAGATCTGGCGCTGCGCGGTGGCGACGACCTCGGCGAGCTGGACCCGGTCGTTGATCCCCGCCAGCTCTCCCCCATCGGTGATCTCGTAGCTGTCGACGGTGCGCTCGTGCTCGCGCAGGATCGGCAGCACGTCGGGCAGGTAGAGCTCGCCCTGGGCGTTGTCGGCGCGCACCTCGCCGAGCGCCACGCGCAGCGGCCCGGAGTCAAACGCGAACAGGCCGGTGTTGATCTCGCGGATCCGCAGCTCGAGCTCGGAGGCGTCGCCCGGCGCCTTGGTCTCGACGACGCGCTCGACGGTGCCGTCGGGGGCGCGCACCACCCGGCCGTACCCGCTCGGGTCATCGAGCGTGACGGTCGCGATCGTCGCCGCGGAACCCGACCGGCCGTGCGCCGCTGCCAGCGCGGCGAGCGTCTCGCTGCTGACCAGCGGCGCGTCGCCCAGCATCACGAGCATCGTCTGGTCGTCCTGGAGCGCCTGCTCGGTGGTCAGCATGTCGACGGCGGCCCGCACCGCGCCCCCCGTCCCGTTCATCTCGGGCTGGACGGCGATCTCGACGTCGTCGCCGGCGAACTCATGCAGACGCCCCTGGGGCGAGTCCACGAGCACGATCCGCTCGGCGCCCGCCGCGCGGGCAGCGGCGATCGGCCACGCGATGATCGGCCGCCCGCAGAGCGGGTGCAGCAGCTTCTGGACGGCCGAGCGCATGCGTGTGCCCTGGCCTGCGGCGAGGATGACGACGACCGGACCAGCCACGCCCCGATCGTAGGAGATCGCTCGGCGGGCGCGCTCGGCGCATGCCGCCGGGGGTGGTGTGACCCCGCACTTTCGACGGTTTTGCCGGGTGGGGGCGGCGGCGGCTCCCCGCGCTGGCCGCGGGGAGCCGCCGGGCGCGCTACTGGGTGCTCTTCTCGGTGAGCGTGAAGCGGCCGGGGGTCCTGGCCGAGATCGCGCTTGGGGCGACCATCACCGGACCGTTCTGGGCGAGGTCGGTCGGGGTCGGATTGACCTGCAGGAGGGGGAGGCTTCCGACCTGGGAGCGAGTGAACAGGACGCTCTTGAACTTGACGATCGAGTTATTGGACTGAACGGACTCGTCCGCCACGTCGGGGATCAGTCCCTCGTAGATCTGGGTGCCGGTCCCCAGCGACGTTCCCTCGGACGTCACCGATGCTCCGGTCGTCTCGTCGGTCGTGGTCGCCAGCGCGTCACCGGAGGCCAACTCCTCGACCCGCGTCTGGATGGTGTCTCCGGGGTTGACGTCCGTGGAATTGGTGAACTCACCGCCCGCGTGGGTCAGAGCATCGATCCCGTACACGGGCGAGCCGTATTGGCAGACCAGCGACGCGCCTGACAGCGCATCCGTGGCGCCGCCCGGCTGGTAGAAGTCGCCCGCGGAGTTGTTGATCGCCTCGCCGAGCACGTCCCGCTGGAGCAGGCCCGTCTGAGGGCACTTGAACGTCGGCATCTTGAACGTCGAACCGTCGCTGGAGATGCCCTCGGGCGGCATGACGTCGTAGCCGCCGAAGAACGCGCTCAGGCTGGCGACGTTCGGTCGCACCCCGGCGTGTGCCTGCGCCAGCGCCGGCGTCGCGGCGACCGCGAGACCCGCAAGAACCCCGGCGCATCCGGCGCCGACACCTCTGATGGAAAGGCCCATCACAACCCCCTAAGTCCGTGGTCGATCCTGCCCTCGCGCCCGCCATCCCCGGGCGCACGACCCAAAGTCCTACTCCATGCACGGCCTCGCGTCAACAAACGTTCACCATCTCTCGCCATCCGGCTCGGCTCGTGGACGGCCACGGGCGGGTCGCCGGACGGGACTCAGCGCGCGCCGAACGGGACTCTGCGGGCGCCGAACGGGACTCAGCGACACATGTAGGCCGCTGATCCTGGTGCTGTGTCGATCGTTCCCGGCCCCCGGGAACGATCGACACAGCTCCCCCGTTCCGCCCGCACATGTGTCGATCCTTCCCGCCCAAGCAGGCCCTGCCCCGGCCAGGCCCGGGCCGACCCGGCGGCAATTTTCGGAACATCACACGCCCCATCCTCCGAGCTGTTCCGATGCTTTCCACCCCCTGGAAGAAATCGGAACAGCTGAGGCGAGTGGCGTCATCGTGTTCCGATTCCTGCCGCCGCCGAGGGTGATTGGGGAGCCCGGATTCGAACCGGGATTACAACGCTCCAAAGGCGTGCGTGTTGCCGTTACACCACTCCCCAGCTGGCCGCCGTGCTGGAGCCTACGCAAGCAGCGCGCGCAGCTCCGCATCGGTGAGCGGGTCCGCCAGCAGCGCCCGCACGTCCCGTGCCCGCCGCAGCCCGCGCTCGGCACGGAGCAGGCCCACCTCCCAGCCCGAACGCTGAGCCAATCCGATCAGCTCCGTCATCCCGCCCGGGCCCGCCAGGTCGAGCGTCGCCAGATCCGCCATCCCGTCAGCGGCCGGGTCGGCGATCGCGAGCAGGTAGAGGCCGCGGTCGAAGATCGGGGCGAGCGCCACCGCGCACCCGTCCGCCAGGTCGCCGAGCACGGCGGCGGCGAGCTCGGGATGCCAGACGGGCAGCTCGGGCACGATCGCGACGACCGCCCCTCCATCCGCCGCCCCGCCGGCCTCATCGCCGCCCGCGGCGCCCACACCCGCGCCGCTCCCACCGCCGTCGCCCGCGCCCGCGGCGCCCGCACCCGCGCCGCTCCCACCGCCGTCGGCCGCCCCCGCGCCGCCCGGGCAAGCCGCCAGCGCCGCGGCGAAGGTCTCCTCCTCCACGACCCGCACCGCCGAGGCCCCGAACGTCTCGGCGGCCCAGGCGCACGCCCGCTCCACCAGCAGCGCGCGGACGGCCCCCGCCCGCTCCGCCCCCAGCGCCTCCACCAATCCGTGAGCCGGACCGGCCCGGCCGCCCAGCACCAGCACCCGCGCCCCCACCGGCGACCTCGACGCCGACCCCGACCCCGACCCCACAGCGCCAGCCACAGACGAGCCCCTCAGCCCTGCTCGATCCGGAACATCGTCCCGGCCGCCGCGCACGCCCCCGCCCCGTCGCGATCGCCCGCCCCGTCGCGGTCGCCCGCCCCGTCGCGGTCGCCCGCCTCAGCCCCATCGCCCGCCGCCGCCCCTGCAGCCCCAGCCCCGGACAGCCGCCGCACCGCCCCCTCCAGCACAGCCGCGAACGTGGCGGTGCTCGCCGCCATCATCTCCTGGAGCACCGAGACCGGCGTCGTCGCCCCGCGCCGGACCTCGTTGGCGTGGTCGGTGATGAACCCGAGCAGCGCGTAGGGCAGCTCGAGCTCGCCGCACAACACGGTCTCCGGTCCACCGGTCTGGCTCACGGCGCTGACGCCGCACGCGGCGAGCTGCGCGATCTCCACCGGCGTGTTGAACCGAGGTCCGTCGACGTGGCCGTACGTTCCGCCGTCCCGCACAGCGTGGGCGCAGCCGGCGTCCGACGCCCCGTCCACCAGCGCGCGCCGCACGCCCGGCGAGAACGGGCCGCCGTGCAGGATCCAGTGACCGCGCCGCGGATCGCCATCCTCCACGAAGAACGTGCAGAGCGATCCGTCGGGCAGCCGATTGCCCAGGAACCACAGATCGTCGAACACGAGCAGCCCGCCGAGCTCCAGAGTCGGGTCCACGGCGCCGCACACCGTGCAGCCGATCACCGCCTCCGCACCGAGCTCAGCGAGCGCCCAGATGTTCGCGCGGTGGGGCACCTGGTGGGAGAGCCGACGGTGACCGGCGCCGTGGCGTGAGACGTGCAGAACCTCCTCGCCGGCGAACTCCCCGCGCGTCACCGAGACCTCGCCGAACGGCGTCCTCACCGTCTCCAGCCGCCCATCGCCGAAGCCCGGCAGCGAGTGGGTCCCAGAGCCCGTGATGATCGCGATCCGCACCCGGCGCGACTCTACCTCTGCGATGTGGTCGGTTTCACCGAGGCCCACAATGAAAGTGACCACGCCCGTCCCCGCCGAAAGCTCAAGCGACAGCTCAGTGCGGAACGCGCCCGCCGCCCGCACCCGGCTCGCTCGAGGGCCCGCGCGGCGCGGCGATCCCGAGCACGCGCATCGCCTTCAGGCCGAGCGACAGCTTCTCCCGGCCGTCGGTCGACGCGACGTCGAGGCCGGTCAGCTCGCGCACCCGCTCGAAGCGGTAGCGGATCGTGTGGCGGTGGGTGATCAGCCGGGCCGCGGTCGCGTTGACGTTGGCGTCGCAGTCCAGAAACGCGACGAGCGTGCCGAGCAGGTCGGTGTCGTACTGCTCGTCGTAGGCGACCAGCGGCCGCACCGTCTCGCGATAGAAGCGCTTGAGCTCGACGGGGTCGCGCATGTATGGAAGCAGCAGCTGGTAGGTGCCGGTCTCCTCGTAGCCGAGTTCCCGGCGCTCCGCATCGCCCTCGACGACGTTCAGAGCGAGCATCGCCTCGTCGTAGGCGCGCTGGAGGTCCAGCGGGTCCTCAGCGCGGCGGCTGCGACCGAGGCGGGTGACGAAGCCCGCCAGCCCGGACTCGAGCTCGCGCAGCACGGCGCTGGCGACGCGGCGGCCGGCCTCGCCGTCCTGATCGGGGATGAGCACGACGACCTCGGCGTCGCCGGCTTCGGTCGGCGCGATGATTGCGCCCGAGGCGATCGACCGCGCGCCGCGGCCGGCGACCGCGAGCATCCGCCGCCGCCAGTCGTCCTCGGTGGGCGCCCGGGCGTGGGCGCGTGCCACGAGCACCGCACCGCCGCCGCCGAGGTCGATGCCGAGCTCCTTGCCACGGGCGAGCAGATCCTCGCGGTCGCCGATCCGCCGCGCGATCACAGCGCCCAGGAAGCTCATCGCGGCCTCCTCGCTCGCGCGGGCGGGCGCGCGCACACGCTCCACCTCGGAGGCGATGAGCGTCGTCACCAACCGCAGCAGCGAACCGTCCGGTGCCTCACCGCGGGCGCGCATCCGCAACTGCCCCACGCTGGAGTCGGCGACCTTCAGCTCGAGCGTCACCACGTCGTCGGTGTCGCGCATCAGCGAGCGCTCGTCGGCGGGCGAGCGTGCGGCGACTGCCAGCACGCTCGCGGAGCGGTCGATCAGGATGAGGCTGGCGTCGAGCGCGCGCGCCGCGGCACGGAGGATCTCCGGGAGGCCGGCGCCGGCCTCGACCGCGTCCGTCATCGCCGCAAAAGCCCCGAGATCCGCCACGCCTGCCACCTCAGCGCGCCCGCGCGGGACTCGCGACCAGAACCGCTGCGGCGCCAACCACTGCGGCTAGAACCACTCCGGCCACTTAACGATGATCAGCGCCCCCACGACGACGCCGACCCCGACGAACGCGGCGAGCACGTAGAGCGACAGCAGGAACGCGCCGATCCGGCCCACGACCCCGCGGTAGGAGCTGAGCACGGGCACCAGCACGAGGGCCGTGAACGCGATCAGTGCGATCCCGGCACATCCGGCGGCCACCACATAGGTGATCGTCTGGTTGGTCATACGGGGCTCCTTGATTGTGCCGAATGAACCGGCGAGGCGCCCACGGCACCCGGAAACCGCGCGCGGAGCGCCTCATCGGCTCCGGCGGCGCGGGCGCGGGCACCCGCGTCGCGGCCGAGGAACAGGCCGATCACCGTCGGGCCCGACCCGCACACCATCGTGTGATCGGCGCCGGCCTCGCGCGCCGCATCCAGCGCCTCGGCCAGCCCGGGCGCGAGCGAGAGCGCTGCCGGTTGCAGGTCGTTGACGCAGAGCTCGACCGGCAGCGATCCCGGAGCGCCACCAGGCCCGACGCCCCCAGGCCCGGCGTCCCCAGCCCCGGCGTCCCCAGCCTCGCCGCCCCCAGCCCCGGCGCCGGCGTCCCCCTCGCCCGGCAGCATCGCCCCGATCCGCGCCGCCAGTTCGGAGAGCTCCTCCGCGGGGCGTCCCAATCCGAGCCGATCGGCCTCCCGGTACACATCGGGCGTCGAGAGCGCAAACGGCTGGGGCAGGACGAGCACGCCATAGCTCTCGAGCGTCGCCAGCGGCTCGATCAGCTCACCTGCGCCCGTGCCCAGAGACGGTCCCGGCCGTAGCTGGCTCGGAACGTCGGCACCGAGCGATCGAGCGATCGACCGCACGGCGTCCTGGTCGGTCGCCGCCAGGCGGCTCGCGCAACGGAGCATCGCGGCGGCGTCCGCCGACCCGCCCCCCATTCCGGCCGCGACCGGGATCCGCTTCCAGATCTCGACCCGGACTGGTGGCGCCGCCCAGCCCGCCTCGCGCAGCCCGCGCAGCGCGTCGCCGACCAGATTCGGCCCCTCGACCCCGTCGCAGACGACCTCGTCGCCACCGGACTCGGACTCGCCGACGATCAGCTCGTCGGCCAGCCGCACCGAGTCGAACACGGTGACGAGCTCGTGGCGCCCGTCCTGGCGAGTCGGGCCGAGGAACAGGCACAGGTTGACCTTCGCGTAGGCCTGCTCGATCACGGTGAGGCTCATGCGCCGGCCCCTCCCCCGGGCCTGGCGGACCCCTCAGCGCCGCCGGAGCCGCCGGACCCGCCGGACCCCCCGGCCCCTCCCGCGAGCGCCCGCGCGAGCGCGACGAAGTCCAGCGGCGACAGCCGCTCCGCGCGCGCATCGGCGGGGTGCCCGAGTGCGACCAGCGCCTCGCGAGCGCGCTCACGCACGCCCGGTCCGTCGGCCGGCCTCGGGAACGACAGCGCCAGCGATCCGGCGAGCGCCTTGCGGCGATGGGCGAAGGCTCCGTGCACGACGGCGCCGACATCCTGCGCGATCTCCGTCTCGCCGTCGGTCCGCCGCCGCATCCCCAGCAGCACCGAGTCGACGTTCGGCACCGGTCGGAACACGTTGCGGGAGATCGGCCGCAGCACCTTGACCTCGCAGCGCAGCTGGGCGAGCACCGACGGCACGCCGTAGGCGGCGGTTCCGGGCGCGGCTGCGAACCGCTCGCCGACCTCGCGCTGGACCATCACCACCCAGCGCCCGATCGACGGCAGCTCGTCGACCGTGCGCAGCAGCAGGGTGGCGGCGATGCCGTAGGGGAGGTTGGCGATCATCGCGGTCGGCGGGGGCGCAAGCGCACCGAGGTCGACCGCGAGCGCGTCGCCGAACACGACGTCGACGTTCGCACACGACCCCACCACCCCAAGCAGCGTGTCGCGCAGCCGCTCGTCCTTCTCGATCACGTGGACGTGCCCCGCCGATGCCGCCAGGCGCTCGGACAGCACTCCCGGGCCGCCGCCCACCTCGAGCACCACATCGGACTCCGACACCTCCGACAGCCGCTCGATCACGTCGAGGATGTTGCGGTCGACCAGGAAGTTCTGGCCGAGCTCCCGCTGGCGAGCCGACCGCGCCGGCACCGGAGGCCTGGCTGCACCCCGCCGCGCCACCGCACTCACCACCCGAACAGGTCGGCGGCGCACGCGTCGACCTCCCGGTCGAACTCCTCGTCGGACACACGCCGGGCGAGCGCAACCGCGCGCGCGGTGAGAGCGACCTGCGCGGGCGAGTTCGGCCGCCCGCGGCGCCCCTGCGGCGCCAGGTACGGCGCGTCGGTCTCCACGAGCAGCCGTCCGGCCGGGACCCGCAGCGCGGCGTCCATCAGCGGCGCGTTCTTGGGATAGGTGCAGTTGCCGGCGAACGACAGCCACCAGTCCGGGTGTGCGAGGCACTCGACGACGCGGTCAGCCATCGAGAAGCAGTGCAGGATCACCCGCAGCCCGTCCGCATGCTCGTCGAGCAGCGCGAGCGTCTCGTCGTCGGCGGCGCGGGTGTGGATCACGAGCGGCTTGCCCACGCGGCGCGCGAGCTCGATCTGGGCGATGAACGCACGGCGCTGGTCCTCGGCAGGCGCTCCCTCGCGGTAGTAGTCCAGGCCCGTCTCCCCGATCGCAACGCACCGCGGGTGACTGGCGAGCGCCTCCAGCTCGGCGAGATCGGCGTCGTCAAAGCCGGTGGCGGAGTTGGGGTGCCGGCCGATGGCGGCGTAGACCTGTGGGAACGCCTCCGCCGCCGCCAGCGCGGCCCGGCACGACTCGCCGTCGGTGCCGACCGTCACCATCCGGGTCACGCCCTCGGCGGCCGCGCCGGCGACGAGCTCGGTGTTCGGTGGCTCGCAGAGGTGCAGGTGGGTGTGGCTGTCGATCATCCAGTCACCGTCGGCTGAGGCTAGTGACGGCTGCCGTGAGCGCGCAGGCCAGCAGCCCGGCTGCCACGAGCAGGAAACCGCGGTTGGCAGTCCCGTGTGAGACCAGGTGGCCCGCCACCGCGTTGCCGGCCGCGACCCCGATGTTGAGCGCGAGGCCGACCACCGCGAACGCCTCCGTGCTGCGCGCCGCGGGCGCGCGCTCGTCGGCGAACAGGTAGCCCGATGTGAGCGTGGCGGAGATCGGTACGCAGGCCACGAACAACGCCGCGGCCATCAGCCCGACCCCATGCGAGACCGCCGGGAACAGCAGCAGGACCGCGGACAGCGCCGCGCACGCCGCCAGCCGGGCCCGCACTCCGATGCGCCAGCGCCGGGTTCCATAGACCGCGCCGCCCACCAGGCTCCCGGCCGAGCCGATCGCCAGCAGCACGCCCCCGAGTGACGCGGCGCCGTGCTGGACCGCGAACGCCGGAACCGACACGTCGAAGGCCCCGAGCCCGAGCCCGACCCAGCCGATCGCCACCGCCACTGGCGCCAGCCCACGCAAACCGGGCCGCTCCCCGGCCGTCACCGCCGCAGCGCCAGACGCGACCCCCGTCGAGGCGACCGAGCCGACCGAGGCCACGATCAGCGTCCCGGCGCACACCGACGCCCCGCACGCCAGCAAGCCGGCTATCGGCGACACGAGCGTGGCGAGCGCTCCGAAGGCGGCCGGGCCGGCGATGAACCCGACCTCCTGCGTGAACGACACGAACGCAAAGCCGGTGACGCGGTCGTCGGGATCGGGCAGCCGAGCCGACCAGAGCGCTCGCGTCGCCGCGCCGGTCGCGGGCAGCAGCGCGCCGAGCCCTCCGGCGAGCACGACCACCACCCAGACCGGCGCGTTCGCGGCGAGCACCGCGCTCATCACCCCGGCGGCGGCGAGCAGCCCCACCGAGCACACCGCCAGTGGCCACAGCGCCCCGACGCGGTCGAGCATCCGGCTCTGGGCGAGGTTCGCGCCGGAGTTGACGATCGTGAACACGGCGACCGCCACGCCGCCCGGCGCGAACGAGCCGGTCGCTCGATGCAGCGCCAGCAGCAGCACGAGGTCGATCGCCGCCTGCCCGGGCGCGAGCAGGATCCCGCCCACGATCAGCCGGGGACCGTCGGGGGCCGACCAGAGCTGGAGATATCTCCGCATCCGACCATCATCCACACCGCCCGGGACCGAACGTGGGTACCTTCGGCCCGTGTCCGCCACGCAGACCACGTCGTCGACGCTCACCGCTGCCGCGCGTGAGGCGGTGCAGTTCAACCGCTCCGCGGTGTCGCCGAGCGGAGGGGCGCTGGCGGCGATCCCGGTCGTCGCGCTGCTCGGCGGATTGATCGCCGCGGGGCAGCCGGTGGCCGGGGTCACGACCGCGGTCGGCGCGATGTTCGTCGGGATCGCCTGGCGCGTGAACGGCGGCCGCCCGCCGTTCGCGGTGATGGCGACCGACGCGGTGACGATGGCGCTGGCGACGCTCGCCGGCTGCCTGACCGGACAGATCCTGTGGATCCACCTGATCGTGCTCGCCGTGTTCTCGCTGGCGGGAGGCCTGCTCGTCGGAGTCGGCCGCCAGGCCGGGATCGTCGGCTTCCAGTCGATCCTGGCGGTGGTCGTGTTCGGCCGCTTCACCGAGCCGATCGGACCCGCGCTGGGCATCGCGGGGCTCGTCGCCGCGGGCGGACTCACCCAGGTGGCTTTCCAGGCGGTCGTGCGCTGGCCGCCGCCGCTCGTGGGGCAGCGCCGCGCCACCGCCCAGGCCTACCGGGCGCTGGCCGAGCTCGCGCTCGGTGAGGCGCAGACTCCGGGCGCCCCCGCCGCGGAGGCGCTGGATCACGCAGGCACCACGCTCTCGGGAGGGACGCTGTTCGGCTCAAGCGCCATCGCCCCGCTGCGCAGCCTGGTCAACGAGGGCCGCCGCGTGCGGATCGCGATCACCGCGCTCAACAGCCTCGCGGGCCAGATCGCCGCCAGTCCCGCGGCGGCCGAGACCGTCCACGCGATCGCCGCCGACACCTATCTGTCGCTCCGCGACGCGGCCGGAGCGATCGAGGGCCATCACGCCCCGGCCGGGGACCTCGACAACCGGGTCGCCGCGGTGAGCGATGGGGTCTCCCGCCTCCAGCACGGGCCGGTCCCCGAGGAGGTGCCCGAGGCGGTGTGGACGGTCCTCGGGCGCCGGCTGGCGGGGCTGTCAGGGCAGTTGCGCGCGATCGCGCGGCTGGTCCCGGATGCGGCGGCCGGCTCGGGGTTGCGAGACCGACATCCCTACCGGCGCACCGCCCACCCACTCCAGACCCTGTACGCCGACCTGACGGTGCTACGGGCGAACATCTCGCTCGACTCCCCCGCCACGCGGCACGCGCTCCGGCTCGCCGTCATCGTCCCGGGGACCGAGTTGCTCGCGCGGGCGTTGCCCATCGAGCGCGGCTATTGGGTGGTGGTGGCCGCCGCCGCGACGCTGCGTCCCGAGTTCGGCGCGACCTTCACCCGCGGCCTGGAACGGGTAGGGGGCACCGCGCTCGGTGTCACCGTCGCGGGCATCGCCGCCGCGCTGCTGCATCCGTCACAGGAGGTCACGATCGCGCTCGTCGGCCTGTTCGGGTGGGCTGCGATGGCCTCCTTCGCCGCCAGCTACGCGCTCGGGTTCACCTGCATCACCGCCCTCGTCGTCTTCCTGCTCAACACGCTCACACCGGACACGACCCAGACCGCCACCGCGCGCCTCATCGACACGCTGATCGGCGGCGCCGTGGGCCTGGCGGTGTTCGCGGTCTGGCCCACATGGTCACGACGGCCGGCGCAGGAGCTGCTGTCCGATCTGACCGACTCGATCCGGCGGTACGTCGCGCTGGTGCTGGACGCGCTCGTGAGCGGTGGCCCACTTCCCGCGGACATCGGTTCCGCGGCGCGGGAGGCCCGCCTGCTGCGAACCCAGGCGGACTCCGCGGTCGCCCGCTCGCTGTCGGAGCCCGCGCGGCGCCGGATCGACTCGCGTGTCGGATCTGGCGTGCTCGACGAGATGCTCCGGCTCGTCCACGGGATCCACGCGCTTCGCCTCGAGGCCCAGGACGCGCCGGATCGCACGCCGCAGCCCGCGCTCGCGCCGTTCGCCCGAGCGCTTGACGTCCAGCTGGCCGCCATCGGACGCGGACTGCTCTCCGACGACCTGCAGCTGAGCTCGGAGCACATCGACCTGCGCGACCTGGCCGATCGCTACGCCGAAGAGGCCGCCCCGAGCCAGCGCGAGCTGGGCGCGATCATCGACCAGCTGGCCGACGCCACCAACTCAATCGACGAACTGATCGCAGGCGGCTGAGCGGCCCAGCGCTCCACCGCCGGCTCAGCGCCGCGGGAAGAGCGGCTCGATCGCCTCCACGAGCGACCCCGACCCGCGCTGCGCAAACGCCGCCTGCTCGATCGCGGTCACCGGAGCGCCGAGCGCCGCCAGCAGCGTCGCCGTCGACTCGGGCAGGTAGGGCGAGAGCAGCACGCTGATCACCCGCACCGCCTCCGACAGCGACGCCAGCACCACGTTGAGCTCGTGATGGGCTTCGGGCCGGTCCTGCTTGGCCAGGGCCCACGGCGTGCGTTCCTCGACGTAGCGATTGCAGCGGCGAACCCGCTGCCAGATGCGCTCCAGCGCGGCGGTCACCTCGGCGCTGTCCATCAGGTCCCAGATCTCGTCGACGAGGCCGTCGAACTCGCCGCGCAGTACCGGGTCGAGCTCGACCTCGGGCACGACGCCGTTGCGGTAGCGGCGGATCATCGCGACCGTGCGGCTGGCGAGGTTGCCGTACTCGTTGGCCAGCTCGTTCTCATACCGCGCCTGCAGCGCATCCATCCCGACCGCGCCGTCGGCACCGAACTGCACGTCGCGCATCAGGTAGAAACGCAGCGCGTCGGCGCCGAACCGCTCGAGCACCTCGAAGGGGTCGAGCACGTTGCCCAGCGACTTGGACATCTTGCGACCGTCGGAGCCGAGCAGGAAGCCGTGGACGAAGACGTGCTCGGGCAGCGGGATGCCGGCGGCCATCAGCATCGCCGGCCAGAAGACGGTGTGGAACTTGAGGATGTCCTTGCCGATGACGTGGAACGTCGCCGGCCAGAACTGCTCGGTGAGGTCCTCGCCCGGGCGCGCGTAGCCCAGCGCCGTGTAGTAGTTCAACAGCGCGTCGAACCAGACGTAGAAGACGTGGTCGGTGTCCCAGGGGACGGTGATCCCCCACTTGAGATGGGCGCGGCTGAGCGAGACGTCCTGCAGCCCGGACTGGATGAACGACAGCGCCTCGTTGTACCGGGCCAACGGCATCACGAACGACGGGTGGTCGCGGTACAGCGTCTCGAGCTCGACCTGGAAGTCCGACAGCTTGAAGAACCAGTTCTCCTCGGACTCACGCACCAGCGCCGACTCGTGGATCGGGCAGAGATTGCCCTCCAGGATCTCGTTCTCCACCTTGAAGTCCGCGCAGCGCGGGCAGTACCAGCCCTCGTAGAGCGACTTGTACGTGTAGCCGTTGTCGTGGATGCGCTGCATCACCTCCTGGACGCGCAGCTCATGTCCCTCGTCGGTGGTGCGCACGTAGAAGTCGTTGGAGATCCCGAGCTCCGGCAGCAGCGCCTTGAAGCGGGCGACATTGCGATCGGCGAGCTCCTGGGGTGAGATCCCCTCGGCGGCGGCCGCGTCGGCGACCGGTTCGCCATGCTCGTCGGCGCCGGTGAGAAAGAACACGTCCCCCCCGCGCTGTCGCATGTGCCGCGCGATCACGTCGGTGGCGATCTTCTCGTAGGCGTGCCCGACGTGCGGGACGCCGTTGACGTAGTCGATGGCGGTGGTGATGTAGAAGGACATGCGCTGGGCCGACAGGCTATTGCCTGCGCAGCGCAGACCGCACGTCCTCGATCCGGATCGGCACATCGCGGAAGCGGTGGCCGGTCGCGTGCGAGAGCGCGTTGGCGATGGCGGCGGCTCCACCCATCATCGAGAGCTCGCCGATCCCCTTGACCCCGACCGGGTGCCCGGAGCGGTCGTGCTCGTCGAGCATCACGACCTCGAGCCGGCCGATGTCGGCATGAGCGGGAACGTGGTAGCTCGCCAGATCGTGGTTGGCGAAGTCGCCGGGCACGGGGTCGACCTCGGTGCGTTCCAGCAGCGCCTGGCCGTGGGCCATGATCATCCCCCCGTAGAACTGAGAGCGCGCGGTACGGGCGTTGATGATCGTCCCGGCCGCGAACACGCCGACCATTCGCCGCACCCGGACCTCGCCGGTCCGGGCGTCGACCGCGACCTCGGCGAAGCCGGCGCCGAACGTGTGGCGGGCGAGCTCGCCCGCCGCCTGCACCGCCTCGGCGGAGTCGGCGCGCACCTCGAGACCCTCCGGCGGGATCGTCACTCCGTCGGCGAGCCGCTGGGCGAGCTCGCGGCAGGCCATGTCGACCGGCCAGGACCACGAGGAGGTCCCCATCGAGCCGCCGGCGAGCATCGCCTGCCCGGTCGCGCTGTGGCCGATCGTCAGGGCGATCCGCTGGGGTTCGACGCCGAGTGCATCGGAGGCCACCTGCAGCAGCACGGTGCGCGCCCCGGTTCCGATGTCGGCCGCGGCGATGCGCACCTCGAACAGGCCGCCGGGCAGCGCCCGCGCCCGCGCGGTGGAGCCGAAGCGGTAATCGGGATGGTGGGCGGCGGCGACGCCGCTGCCGACGATCCAGTCGCCCTCGCGCCGGGGCCGCGCCTCCTCGCCCGACCGCGCCCCGCGCGGGACCCATCCGAAGCGCCGCGCCCCGGTCTCCAGCGCCTCCACGAGCGAGCGGCTGGAGAACTCCCGGCCGCTCCAGGGCTCGACATCGGTGTCGTTGACGATCCGCAACGCGACCGGGTCGACGTCGAGCCGCTCGGCGAGCTCGTCGACGGCGACCTCGACGGCGAACATCCCGGAGGCGTGACCCGGGCCGCGCATGAAGCCCGGCGTCGGCACGTCGAGGGCCAACACCCGGTGCACGACATGACGGACCGGGGCGGCGTAGACGATCCGCGTGGAGGCGCCGATCTGGTCGACGTACTCGTGGATCCGCGAGGTCTGGGTGATCGCCTCGTGATCGATCGCGGTGAAGCGACCGGAGTCGTCGGCGCCGATCCGGACACGCTGGATCGAGGGCGGCCGGTAGGAGACGAGCGCGAACATCTGCTGGCGGGTGAGCGCGAGCTTCACCGGCCGTCCGACGACCTTCGCCGCCATCGCCGCCAGCACTGCGGTCGGGCGGGACATGGTCGCCTTGGAGCCGAACCCCCCGCCGATGTACTCGGCGACCACGCGGACCTGCTCGGGCGCGAGGCCGAACAGTCCGGCGACCGCCCCCGCGGTTGCGTAGGGGCCCTGGTCGGCGTTGTAGAGCGTCAGCCCGTCGTGCTCCCACACGGCGGTGCACGCGTGGGGCTCCATCGGGTTGTGGTGCTCGGTGGCGGTGGTGTACGTCTGGTCGACGACCGTCGCCGAGCTGGCCAGCGCCGCATCGACGTCGCCGTCAGACCAGTCGCCGGGGACGCCCGCGTTGGCCACCTCGGGCACGTAGAGCTCCGGATGGTCGGCGCGAAGCTCGACGTCGTGCGGCTCGGTCTCGTAGTCGACGTCGACCAGTGACGCCGCCTCGCGCGCGGACTCGAGCGTCGTGGCGACGACCGCGGCGACCACCTGCCCGTGGTAGGCGACCTCCGCGCTCTGCAGGACGAGCAGCTCGGCGTGGGTCCCCTCGGGGCGCTCCAGGCGCGGCGCGGACTCGGGGTCGAGCACGGCGAGCACGCCCGGCTCGGCGAGCGCCCGGCGCGGATCGACGGCGCGCACGCGCCCGCGAGCGATCGTCGACTGGACCGGCACGACGTAGGCGAGGTCGGGGATCCGGCGCTCGAACGAGTAGCGCGCATCACCGGTCACCTTGGCGACGCCGTCGGCGCGCTCGATCCCGGCGCCGACGACCGGTGTGACGGTGGTGCTCATGACCACATCAGATCCGAGACGACAGCCGCCGCGGTGTCGGCGGCGAGCTCGGCCTTGAACGCGTTCTGGGGCAGCGGGCGGGCGCGGTCGAACTCCGCCAGCACCGCTGCCCGGACGGTCGAGGCGGCCGGATCCGGACGGGCCCCGGCCAGCAGCGCCTCGGCGCCACGAGCCCGCCACGGGCGCGAGCCGACGCCCCCGAGCGCGATCCGCGCCTCGCGCAGACGCCCATCCTCATCGGCCACGATCAGCGCGGCCACCGACACGAGCGCGAACGCGTAGGACCAGCGATCACGGACCTTGCGATACGTCATACGCGCTCCGGTCGGCGGCGCGGGCAGCTCGACGCCGGTGATCAGGTCGCCGGGCGCCAGCGTGGTGTCGCGGCTGGGGTCATCGCCCGGCTCGCGGTACAGCGCGTCGAGCGACGCGAGGACCTCGCGTGTGCCATCGGCGCGGACCACATGCACGGACGCGTCGAGCGCGGCCAGGGCCACCGCCATGTCGGAGGGATGGGACGCCACGCATCGGTCGTTGGTCCCGAGCAGCGCCAGGTCGCGATGCGCGCCCTCGATCGCTGAGCACCGACTCGGATCCCGCCCACCCTCGCGCTTGTTGCAGGGCTTGCTCGTGTCCTGGAAGTAGACGCAGCGCGTGCGCTGCAGGAGGTTGCCGGCGGTCGTCGCCATGTTGCGCAGCTGTCCAGACGCGCCGGCCAGCAGCGCCTGGCTGAGCGCGGGAAAGCGCTCCCGGATCCCCGGGTCGGCGGCCAGCGCCGAGTTGCGCACGGTGGCGCCGATCAGCACCGATCCATCGGCACGGTGCTCGATCGCGTCGAGGCCGAGCCCGGTGATGTCGATCAACCGGTCCGGGCGCTGGACGCCGAGCTTCATCAGGTCGACCAGGTTCGTCCCGCCGGCGAGGAACATCGTCTCCGGCTCCGAGGCGACGGCCTGCTGCGCGGCGCGGGCGTCGGCGGCACGTTCGTAGGCGAGCGCCTTCATGCGTGACTCCGATCGCCGGAGGACTCGCGCGCGGGCGCGCCGGCCGCCTGGAGGATCGCGTCGACGATCCCGACGTAGGCGCCGCAGCGGCACAGGTTGCCGCTCATCCGCTCGGCGACCTCCTCGTGGTCGAGCGCGTGTGCGCCCGCCAGACCGGCGGCGACGTCCGCGGTGACGCGGCTCGGCCAGCCGCGCTTGGCCTCCTCGAGCATCCCCACCGCCGAGCAGATCTGACCCGGGGTGCAGTAGCCGCACTGCAGCCCGTCGTGGTCCAGGAACGCGTGCTGGACCGGGTGCAGCTCGCGATCGGCGGGATCTGCCGGATCGGCGCCCGGCTCCGCGATCCCCTCGATCGTCCGCACCTCATGCCCGTCGGCCATCACCGCCAGCAGCAGGCAGCTGTTGACCCGCTCACCGTCCAGCAGCACCGTGCAGGCGCCGCACTGGCCGTGGTCGCATCCCTTCTTGGTCCCGGTGAGGTCGAGGTGCTCGCGCAGCGCGTCGAGCAGCGTGGTGCGGTTGTCGAGCTCCAGCACGCGCTCTGACCCGTTGACGGTCAGCGTCACCTGGCTGGAGATTGGTCTGTCGTTCACGGAAGTCCTGTCCACTCGCTCGCTCGGTTCGCAACATAGCGTGAGCGGAGGGGCCCTCCGGGTGGGTGCGCGGCGTCAGCCGGTGATCGTGACCGTTGCGGTCACCGCGCGCCCGGTTCTCCCACCGGCCGAGGGCCGCAGCGCCCAGCGGTAGGTCCCCGGTCCCAGTGGATGCCCACCGAGCTTCGCGTCGAAGTGGACGGTGTGCGTCCCGGCTGAGAGGTGGAGCGTGATGTGCCCTCCGACCTGCGCGGTCCGGATGCAGCGGCGGTCCTTGCGGTCCTTGTGAGTCGGAGCCTGGCAGCGCAGCACGAGGCCGTGGCGAACGCTGCGTCCGGGGAGCATGCGCGTGGCGGTGAGCCGCACCGTCGCGTCCATCGAGAGGTGCGAGCGCACCGCGAACCGCACCGTGCGCAGGCAGTGAGCGCGGTGACGATCGCGACGGGTGATCGCCTCGCAGCGGTGTCCCACCAGCCGGCCGGCGGCCGAGACGCGCTGAGGCGAGACTCGGAGGCGGCTGAGCCGCGGGGCCGGAGGCGCGCCGGTGGAGACCGTGATCGTGAAGGAGGCGGTCGCGGTCTGGGATGGCGGCCCGGGATCGGAGACCGCGACGGTGAACGCGCTGGTCTGCGTGAACCGCGGGGTTCCTGAGATGACGCCGGTTGCGGGGTCGAGCGTGAGCCCGATCGGGAGAGTGCCGCCGATCACCGACCAGGTCGCCGCGCCGAGGCCGCCACCGGCGGCCAGCTGCGCCGAGTACGGATGGCCGAGCTGCGCGGCCGGCAGCGAGCTGCTCGCCACCGTGAGCGGCGTGACCGATCCCGCCACCATCGGGATCTGCTGTCCACCCGCGTTTTGGTAGACGCCGACGCCCTCGCACTGCCCGACTGCCGGGCAGCTGAGCGAGACCACCGTCGCCAGGCCCAGCGGCGAGGCGGCCGAGTCGGCCGGCGGCGCCAGCGGCGTCGGCACCGTCCAGATCCCGCCGCTTTCGTCGGCGGTCATCAGCGCGGCACTCGGCGCAGACGGGCTCCCGGCCGTCGGGAAGCCGCCGGCCGCCGCGCAATCGCCGGGGTCCGCGCAGCCGACCGAGGCGAGCCCCAGATCCGGGTTGGTGGTGAGGAACCCGACGGTGCCCGTCGGATACGGAAGCTCGACCTCGGTGAAGTTGTCGTTCGCGTCCACGAGCGCAAAGCCCGAGGCGCCGACGGCCGTCTTGTCGTTGCCGACCGCGGTGCACTGACCGATGGCGGCGCAGTCGATCGCGCCCAGCGAGATCACCTGGTTGGAATCGGCGAGCGCGCCGCTCAGCGGGCCGAGCGTCTCCGCCGTCTGCCAGCGCCCGTTGCTCTGGGCGATGATCATCGGCAACTCCGGGCCGTTGCTCGGATAGTCGGTGCCGGCGATGACGCACTGACCCGCCGCCGGACAGCTGACCGACAGCGTGGTGGGCCCGCCCTCGCCGTCGCCGTTGGGCAGGGTCGGCAGCAGTGGCTTGGACCAGGCGCCGCTCGTCTGGGTGGCGATGGTCGGCTCGATCAGTCCTTTGCTGATCGTGCTCGTGCCCACCGCGACGCAGTTTCCGACGCTGGTACAGGAGACCGAGTCCAGGACGCCGCCATCGGTGATCTCGCCTGACACCGACGGGAGCGTCGTCCCGGTCTGCCACGCGCCGGCGACCTCGCTGACGGCGAGCGTGCCGTTGCCCGAGCCCGCATAGGACCCGACCGCGACGCAGTAGCCCTGGGCTGGGCACGACACCGAATCGATCGCGGCGGACTGGTTCTTGGGCACCGTGGTGGCGCCGGAGGGAAGCACGACGCGCTGCGGCGCGCCCCACGCGCCGTTGGACTGGGTCTCGACCATCGCCAGGCGGCCGCCGCCGGAGGTGCGATAGCTCCCACCCGCCACGCAATTGCCGGGTGAGGTGCATGAGATCGAAGTGAAGGCAGCCGATTCCGCGGCGCCGACCGCGGCTCCTGCGGGAACCGCCGGCTCGCTGGCGGTGACGAACAGCGGACCGGCCGACGCGAGCGCCGTCGGGGCAGATGCGAGCAGCGCGATCAGCGCAGCGGCGATCGCGACGACCGCCGCCATCGGGGCCATGCGCCGGTTCCAGGTCGTCATCAGAGCCTTCAAGTGCATCCTTCCACGTCACATCGTCCTGCGGCTCGGCGGTAGTTGCGACGTGTCGCCCACCGAGCGCGGGAAGAGGCGATCTAACGTCATCGAGGGCACAACTACTTCCCTTATCGACGCGGCGAGGAGAATCCTTAGACCATGACGACCACCGCAGCGCGACTGCTCGACAACTACATCGCCGGGGCCTGGACGGCGCCGACCGCCGCGACCGGCGAGCTCGATGTCATCAACCCTGCCTCAGCCGAGGTTCTGGCGCGTGTTCCGCTGTCGGGCGCAGCCGATCTCGACGCCGCGGTCTCGGCGGCGCGGGCGGCGCTGCCGGAGTGGCGCGCGGTCTCGACGATCGCCCGGGCGCGCAAGCTGTTCGAGCTGCGTGAGCGGCTGCTCGGCCGCCACGAGGACCTCGCCCGCTCGGTGACCGCGGAGATGGGCAAGACGATCGCCGACGCACGAGCCGAGGTGTCGCGCATGATCGAGATGGTGGAGGCGGCGTGCGCGATCCCGACCACGATGCAGGGCCGCATCCTGGAGGACGTCAGCCGCAACATCGACGCCGAGACGATCCGCCAGCCGGTCGGCGTGTGCGCGGCGATCGCCCCGTTCAACTTCCCCGCGATGGTCCCGTTCTGGTTCTTGCCGTTCGCGATCGCGTGCGGCAACACGTTCATCCTCAAGCCCTCCGAGCAGGTGCCGCTGACCCAGCAGATCGCCTACGAGGAGCTCGACGCACTCGGGCTGCCCGCCGGCGTGGTCAACCTGGTCAACGGCTCCCGGGAGATCGTCGAGGGCATCCTCTCCCACCCCGGGATCGACGCGGTCTCGTTCGTCGGCTCCGCACCGGTCGCCAAGATCGTCTACGAGGGCGCGGCCAAGCACGGCAAGCGCGTCCAGGCCCTCGGCGGCGCCAAGAACCACATGGTCGTCATGCCCGACGCGGTGATCGAGCAGACCGTCGACGGGCTGATCGCCTCCGCGTTCGGCGCCGCCGGCCAGCGCTGCATGGCCGGCTCGGTGGTGGTCACCGTCGGTGACGCCCATGAGCAGCTGATGGGACCGCTGACCGAGGCGACGAAGGCGCTCACCGTCGGCGACGGGATCGTCGAGAGCTCCGACGTCGGACCGGTGATCTCGTGCGCCTCACGTGACCGGATCGCGGAATGGATCGCTCGCGGCGAGGCCGACGGCGCGAAGGTCGTGCTCGACGGGCGCGGCGTCACCGAGGCGGAGGGCAGCAGCCTGAACCGCGACGGCGCCTACCTCGGTCCGACGATCCTCGACGAGGTCCGCCCGGAGATGGACATCGCCCAGGAGGAGGTGTTCGGGCCGGTGCTCTGCGTGATCCGCGCCGAGTCGCTGGATGAGGCGATCGGAATCGTCAACTCCTCGCGCTTCGGCAATGGCACGTCGATCTTCACCGAGTCCGGCGCGTCGGTGCGCCGCTATCGCCACGAGGTCCAGGCCGGCATGATCGGCGTCAACATCGGCGTCGCGGCCCCGGTCGCGTTCTTCCCGTTCAGCGGCTGGAAGGACTCGTTCTTCGGCGACACGCACGCACACGGCACCGACGGGGTCGACTTCTACACGCGCAAGAAGACCGTCACCACCCGCTACTTCTCAAGCGGCCAGGGGTCGGGCTCCTACTTCGTCGAGAGCTGAACGTCGCAGACGGGTCGTGGGCGGCGGGTTCAGCGTGCGCTGAGCGTCCGCCGCCCGAGCCCCACCCCGAGCGAGGCGTAGCTGCGGAAGAGATGGTCCTGCGCTTCACCGAGGACCGTGTCGAGCGCCGCCGCGAACCGCCGCAGCTCGGATTCGGCGATGACCAGCGGCGGCAGCGCCTTGATCACGTTCATGTGATGGCCCGCGACCTGGGTGAGGATCCGGTGCTCGTGGAACAGGGGCACGGTCACCATCTGGGCGAACATCCCCGGCTGGCGACGCTCGATCGCCTCCCACAGCCGGCGCGCGGCGCGGCCGGCGGGCGCGCCGAGCTCGATCCCCCACATCATTCCGAGGCCACGGACCTCGCGCACGACCTCGTACTTGTCCACCAGCGGAGCGGTGAGCGACATCAGCAACTCGCCCATCTCGCGCGAGCGCGCCACCAGATCCTCGTCGTCGAGCACCCGCAGCGTCGCCAGGCCCGCGGCGGCGGCGAAGTCGTTGTTGCCGAACGTCGAGCCGTGCACCACGGAGTTCTCCATCGAGTCGAAGGTCCGCTCGAACACCGCCCTCGAGCAGAGCGTCGCCCCGACCGGCACGAAGCCGCCCGACAGCGCCTTGGACAGCGTCACCATGTCGGGCCGGACTCCGGGCCAGTGCTCCAGGCACAGGAACGAGCCCGTCCGCCCCAGGCCGGTCTGGACCTCGTCGACGATCAGCAGGGCGCCATGTGCGCGGCACAGGTCACCTGCGGCGGCGAGGTAGCCCTCGGGCGCGACGAACACGCCCTTGCCCTGGATCGGCTCGACGATGAACGCGGCGACATCGCCGCCGGCGAGCGCGGCCTCGAGCGCCTGAAGGTCGCCGAACGGGACGGCGGCGAAGCCCGGCAGCAGCTCCCCGAAGCGGTCACGGAACTCGGCGTTGCCGTTGATCGACAGCGAGCCGAGCGTCAGTCCGTGGAATGCGCGCTCGCAGTGGAGAACCCGCGAGCGTCCGGTGGCCGCGCGAGCGAGCTTCAACGCCGCCTCGACGGCCTCGGTGCCGCTGGAGCACAGCACGCAGGCGTCGATCGGGTCAGGGGCGCGCCGCACGAGCTCCTCGGCGAGCACCCCCGCCAGCGTCGTCACCCCGATCTGCGGCAGGTTCGCCGGCTCGGCGGCCATCACGCTCATCAGCTGATCCCGGACGACCGGGTGGTTGCGCCCGAGCGAGAACACGCCGTAACCCGCGTAGAGATCGAGGTACTCCTCGCCGGCCGCGTCGATCAGGAACTCGCCACGGCCGTGCACCCACTGGCGATCGAAGCCGAGCGTCTTGACGACCCGTCCGAGCTGGCGGTTGAGATAGCGCTGATTGAGCTCCATCGCCTCGTCGGCACGCGCGGCGATCAGGTCTCCGAGGTCGGGGCGCGCGGATGAGGCCATCCACACATCCTGACGCGTCGGCCAACGGATTGATCGCGGAACCGCCCACCCGTCCTGAAAACCGCACCTGGACGGCAGGTTGACTGCACAACGTGTTTGAATGGGATTAAGGACGAGATGAGCGATACACGAGAGGACATCGAGCCGGTCGAGGCGGAGGTGACCGGTTTGCGGGAGAGGATGGCCCCACCCTCGGCGACGGACCCTCTGGCGTTCGCCCGGGACCACCTGCTGTCGCTGCAGCACCCGGCCGGGTGGTGGAAGGGCGAGCTGGAGACGAACGTCACGATGGACGCCGAGGACATGCTGCTGCGGCAGTTCCTCGGGATCCGCGACGACGACGTCTCCGCGCGCCAGGCCAACTGGATCCGCTCCCAGCAGCGCGCCGACGGAACCTGGGCGAACTTCGCCGGCGGCCCGGGCGATCTGTCGACGACGATCGAGTCCTACGTCGCCTTGAAGCTCGCCGGCGACGATCCCGCAGCGGATCACATGCGCCGCGCCGCCGCGTGGGTGCGCGGTCAGGGGGGATTGCAGAAGGCGCGGGTGTTCACGCGCATCTGGATGGCGCTGTTCGGCGCCTGGAGCTGGAGTGACGTCCCGGCGCTGCTGCCCGAGCAGATCCTGCTGCCGCAGTGGTTTCCGCTCAACGTCTATGACTTCGCCTGCTGGGCGCGCCAGACGGTCGTCGCGCTGTCAGTCGTGCTGGCGCTCCGCCCGGTGCGGCCGCTGCCGTTCTCGATCTCCGAGCTCGACGGCCCGGAGCCGTTCAAGCAGCCGCCCGGCGAGACCGCGCTGGCCAAGGGGATCATCGCGCTCGACGCCGTGCTGCAGCAGTATCAGCGCTTCCCACTCGACCGCGTGCGGCGGCTGTCGCTGAAGCGGATCGAACGCTGGATCGTCAACCGCCAGGAGGACGACGGCGGCTGGGGCGGCATCCAGCCGCCGTGGGTCTACTCCCTGATCGCGCTCAACCTGCTCGGCTACGAGCTCGATCACCCGGTGATGCAGCGCGGACTGGCGGGCCTGGAGACGTTCACGATCGAGGAGGACGGGATCCGCCGCCTGGAGGCGTGCCAGTCACCGGTGTGGGACACCTGCCTGTCGATGATCGCGTTGACCGACGCGGGCGTGCCCGGTGACGATCCGGCGATCGTCCGCGCCGCCGACTGGATGCTCGACGAGCAGATCCTCTCCCGCGGCGACTGGGCGGTGCGCCGCCCGAACCTCGCGCCCGGCGGCTGGGCGTTCGAGTTCGCCAACGCGAACTACCCCGATGTCGACGACACGGCCGAGGTCATCATGGCGCTACACGCGGTGCGCCACCCCGATCCGGCGCGGGTCAAGACCGCGATCGATCGCGGCGTCGTGTGGCTGGAGGGGATGCAGAGCTCCGACGGCGGCTGGGCGGCGTTCGACGTCGACAACACCCGCGCGCTGGTCCGCGATCTCCCGTTCTGCGACTTCGGCGAGGTGATCGATCCGCCGAGCGCGGACGTCACCGCGCACGTGGTCGAGATGTTCGCGCTGCTTGGCCGTGGGAGCGAGCCGGCGCCGCGGCGGGGCCTGCGCTGGCTGCTCGACAATCAGGAGCCGGGCGGCTCGTGGTTCGGGCGCTGGGGGGCCAACCACGTGTATGGGACCGGCGCGGTCGTTCCCGCGCTGATCGCCGCCGGCATCCCGACCGGTCACCAGGCGGTCCGACGGGCGGTGCGCTTCCTGGAGTCCGTGCAGAACGAGGACGGCGGCTGGGGCGAGGACATGCGCTCCTACGACGACGACGCCTGGATCGGGCGCGGCGCGTCCACCGCGTCGCAGACCGCCTGGGCGCTGCTCGCGCTCCACGCGGCGGGCGAGTGCTCCTCGGCGGCGGCGCAGCGCGGCATGCAGTGGCTGGCGCAGACCCAGCGCGTCGACGGCAGCTGGGACGAGCCGTATCACACGGGCACCGGATTCCCGGGCGACTTCTACATCAACTACCACCTCTATCGGCAGATCTTCCCGGTGATGGCGCTCGGCCGGTGCCGGACATGAGTACCGTGCCGCGGGCGCTCACCGCGGAGGACCTTCCCGGCGCCGAGGAGCTTCTGAGTCAGGCCGGAAGCGAGAACTTCACCGTCGCCAACCGGCTGCTCGGCGCCGAGGCGTGCCGGCACCTGATGGCGATCTACGGCTACGCCCGGCTCGTGGACGACGTCGGCGACGAGGCTCCGGGCGATCGTGACGCGCTGCTCGACGTGGTCGAGGAGGAGCTCACGGCTGTGTTCGCCGGGGGCACGGTCGCGCATCCGGTGATGCGCTCACTGGAGTCGACCGTGCAGGAGTGCTCGTTGCCGGTCGGCCCCTTCCGGCGGCTGCTTGCCGCCAATCGGATGGACCAGGCGATCACCCGGTATGAGACCTGGGATCAGCTGATGGAGTACTGCACGCTGTCGGCGACGCCCGTCGGCGAGCTGGTGCTCGGGGTGTTCGGGGCGGCCACCGCGCCGCGCATCGCGCTCTCTGACCTGATCTGCTCGGGACTGCAGGTCGTCGAACACCTGCAGGACATCGCCGAGGATCACGCGCGTGGCCGGGTCTACATGCCCGCCGAGGATCTGCGCCGGTTCGTAGTCGACGACTCCTCGCTTGCCGCCGCGAGCGTCCCTGACGGTCCGCTGCGGGGACTGATCGCCTACGAGGCGGCGCGCGCGGGACAGCTGCTGTCCGCGGGTGCGCCGCTTGCGCGCACGCTGCCGCTGCGGCCGCGGATCGCGATCGCGGGGTTCGTCGCCGGCGGCCGGGCCGCGCTCGCCGGGCTGAGCGGACGGGGTGGGCGGCCCCGGAGCCGCAGACGCGCGTTTGCGGGCGCATTCATCCCGGCGGTCTTCGGGCGATGAGCGCCCCCGCGATCGAGATCGAGCGCTGCTGCCGCCGCTGTGAGGAGATCACCAAGGCGGAGGCGGCGAACTTCTACTACGGCATCCGGCTGCTCCCGCGCGACAAGCGCGCGGCGATGAGCGCGGTCTACGCGTTCGCGCGGCGGGTCGACGACATCGGCGACGATGGATCGCTTGACGCCGATCAGCAGCTGGCGGCGCTGGCGACCGAGAAGGCGATGCTGGAGAGCTTCGGCGAGCCGCGGCCGTCCCCCGTCGGCGACCCCGTGTGGATCGCGCTGGAGTGGGCGTGCGAGCGCTACGCGCTGCCGATCGACGCGCTGGAGTTCCTCGTCGAGGGGGTCGAGTTCGACGTGCGCGGGGAGGCCTACGAGACCTTCGGCGACCTCGTCGCCTACTGCCGCCGCGTGGCCGGGGCGGTGGGACGGCTGTGTGTGGCGATCTTCACCGACGGCCACGTCACCGACCAGATCGACGCGCTCGCCGACGACCTCGGGATCGCGATGCAGCTGACCAACATCATCCGGGACGTGCGCGAGGATCGGGAGATGGGACGCGTCTATCTCCCGTCCGAGGATCTGAAGCGGTTCGGCTGCGCGCTGGACACCGGTGTCCCCTCCGCGACCGCCGCGGACGGGCCCTGCGCCGACCTGATCCGCTTCGAGGCCGCGCGCGCGGCGGAGTGGTTCGACCGCGGGCTGCAGCTCACCGACCACCTCGACGGCCGCAGCGCCGCGTGCGTGCTGGCGATGACCGGCATCTACCGCGAGATCCTCGACCGGATCGTCGCCGATCCCGCCCAGGTGATGCGCACGCGCGTCTCGCTCGCACCCTGGGAGAAGGCGTGGGTGGCGGCGCGCAGCCTCGCGAGCTCCAGCGGAGTGCTCACGCGATGAGCCCTCGCAAGCGTGTGATCGTGGTCGGTGGCGGACTGGCGGGCATCACCACGGCACTGGACTGCGCCGCCGCGGGCCACGCGGTGACGCTGCTGGAGTCACGCGGGCGGCTCGGCGGACAGGCGTACTCGTTCGAGCGCGACGGGCTCACCGCCGACAACGGCCAGCACGTCTTCCTGCGCTGCTGCACCGAATACCGCGCGTTCGTCGAGCGGATCGGCGCCGCCGAGATGGTGACCCTCCAGGACCGGCTCGACATCACGGTGCTCGGACCGCGGGCCGGCCGGCATGGCGGCGCGCGGCGCGGCCGGCTGAATCGCACCGGGCTGCCCTCGCCGCTGCACCTGGCGGGGGCGCTGCTGCGCTATCCGTTTCTCTCATGGTCGCAGCGGCTTTCGGCCGCCGTGGCGATGTCGGCGCTGGCACGGGTCGACGTCGACGACCCCGCCAACGACGCGCGCACGTTCGGTGAGTGGCTCGCCGAGCACCGCCAGTCGGCCGGCGCGGTGGAGGCGCTGTGGGACCTGATCACCCGGCCGACGGTCAACCTCGGAGCTGACGAGGCGTCGCTCGCCCAGGCCGCGTACGTGTTCCAGGAGGGACTGCTCTCAAGCGCGTCGGCGGGTGACCTCGGGCACGCCCGGGTTCCGCTGTCGCAGATCCACGACGTCGCCGCCGGCGCGGCGCTGCGGCGCGCCGGGGTCGAGGTGCGGGTCCGCGCCGGGGTGAGCGCGATCGAGCCCGGCTTCACCGTCCACCTGGGCGGTGGCCGTGGCCCCTCCGAGGCGCTGCCGTGCGACGGGGTCGTACTGGCGGTCGGGCCTGAGCGGATGGCGCGCCTGATCCCCGAGGGCGCGGGGGTGACGCCGGAGTCGCTGCAGGCACTCGGCGCATCCCCCATCGTCAACGTCCACGTCGTCTACGACCGCCCGGTGCTCGATGTCCCGTTCGCCGCCGGGGTGGGCACCCCGGTCCAGTGGATCTTTGACCGCACCGACAGCGCCGGGGTCGGCGACGGCCAGTATCTCGTCGTCACGCTGTCGGCGGCCGACGCCGAGCTCGTCATGTCCAACGAGGCGGTGCTGGAGCGCTACCTGGAGGCATTGCGGGCGCTGCTGCCCGTCGGCGACCGCGGCGCGCGGGTGCTGCGCTCGTTCGTCACGCGCGACCATGCCGCGACGTTCCGTGCCGCCCCCGGGCAGCGGTCACACCGTCCGCGTGCCGCGACCGCACTGCCCGGCCTCGTGTTGGCGGGCGCCCACACCGACACCGGCTGGCCGGCGACGATGGAGGGCGCGGTCCGCAGCGGGCACGCCGCGGCGACGGTGGCGCTCACCGAGCTCGGCCTCGCGGTTGAGATCGACTCCGTGGAGCCGGAGCGCGTCGTGGCATGAGCGTGCTCGCCCGCAGACCCGATGCCCGTGAGAGCGAGCCGGTGCTCGTGCTCGCGCCGATGTCCGTCGAGGCTCGTGCCGTGCGCGCCGGCGCCCCGTGGGCGGAGGTGGAGCGGATCGGCATCGGTCCGCGCCGGGCCGCGCGCTCGGCGGCCGCGGCCGACCGCGGCAGCGCCGTGGTCGTCGCCGGCTTCTGCGGCGCACTCGATGACGACCTGGAGCCCGGGGACGTCGTGCTCGCATCCGAGCTGCGCGATCCCGCGGGCGACACCGTGGCGACCGCCGACCCGTCGATCCTGGCGGGCGTGCTGCGCCGCGGCGGCCTGCGGGTCCACGTCGGGCCGATCGCGTCCAGCGAGCGGCTGGTGCGCGGCGAGCGGCGCCGTGAGCTGTCACGCACGGGAGCCCTCGCCGTCGACATGGAGTCCGCCTGGCTGGCGCCGGCCATCCACGATCGGCCCTTCCTGACGCTGCGCGTCGTGCTCGACACCGCCAGCCGCGAGCTGCACCGCCCGCTGCAGACGCTCACCGGCTTCACCACCGCCTACCGGTCGCTGCGCCGCGCCTGCGAGCTCGCCGAGGAGTGGAGCGGCGCGCTCGGCGACCGTGAGGTTCTCCTGGCGTCGCCGCGCGCGTCCTGCGCGGGCGTCGACCGCGCGGTCGAGATCGTGGAGACCGCCCTGCGGGAACGCGGCGCCCCGGTCTACGTGCGCAAGCAGATCGTCCACAACGCGCACGTCGTGGGTCGGCTGGAGAGCCTCGGTGCGGTGTTCGTCGACGAGCTCGACGCGGTGCCCGACGGCGCGACCGTCGTCTTCTCCGCCCACGGGGTCTCCCCCGCGGTGCGCGCCACCGCCCACCGGCGCGGGCTCAACGTGATCGACGCCACCTGTCCGCTGGTCAACAAGGTCCACGCCGAGGCGCGGCGCTTTGCGAAGGCCGGCTTCGACATCGTGCTCGTCGGTCACGACGGCCACGAGGAGATCGAGGGCACCCTCGGCGAGGCGCCCGAGCGCACCAGCGTGATCGCGACCGAGGCCGACGTCGCCGACCTCGAGGTGGCCGATCCCAAGCGGGTCGCCTACCTCACGCAGACGACGCTCGCGGTCGACGAGACCGCGGAGGTGGTCGGCGCGATCCGCGCCCGCTTCCCCGACGCGGTCGGCCCTCCCTCCTCCGACATCTGTTACGCGACCCAGAACCGCCAGGACGCGGTGCGGTCGCTCGCCGCCGAGTGCGATCTGGTGCTCGTCGTCGGCTCTGAGAACTCGTCGAACTCGCGGCGGCTGGTCGAGGTCGCCAAACGTGCCGGCTGCGACGCGCTGCTGGTGGAGGGCGCCGACCAGATCCCGCCGGCGGCGCTGGCGGGCACGCAGCGCATCGGCCTGACGGCCGGCGCGTCAGCACCCGAAGCCCTGGTCCAGCGGGTCGTTCGCGCGCTCGGAGGTCTGGGCGCTGTTAAGGTGAGCGAGCGCCGTGTGGCCACCGAGAACATGCACTTCAAGCTGCCGCCTGAGGTGAGCAGGCAAAGGAGTCAGTGAGATATGCCGGTCCCGATCAGGCAGGCCGCGCGCATGGGCGCGTATTTGATGGAGCAGAAGCTGCGCGGCAACGACAAGTATCCGTTGATCGTCGAGCTCGAGCCGCTGTTCCAGTGCAACCTCGCGTGCGATGGCTGCGGCAAGATCCAGCACCCCGAGCTCGAGCTGCGCCGCCGCATGCCCGTCGACCAGGCGATCGGCGCGATCGACGAGTGCGGAGCGCCGATGGTCTCGATCGCCGGCGGTGAGCCGCTCATCCACCCGGAGATCGATGAGATCGTCCGCCAGCTCGTCGCGCGCAAGAAGTTCGTCTATCTGTGCACGAACGCCCTGCTGCTCGAGAAGAAGCTCGAGCTCTTCAAGCCCTCGCCCTACTTCGCCTGGGCGATCCACATGGACGGCCTGCGCGAGCGCCACGACGAGTCGGTCTGCCGCGAGGGCGTCTTCGACAAGGCCGTCGCGGCGATCCGCGCCGCCAAGCAGGCCGGCTTCCGGGTCACGACGAACACCACGTTCTTCACCCACGACACGCCCGAGACGGTCCGCTCGGTGCTCGACTTCCTCAACGACGACCTCGAGGTCGATCAGATGATGATCTCGCCGGCCTACGCGTATGAGAAGGCCCCTGACCAGGAGCACTTCCTCGGCGTGCGCCAGACCCGCGAGCTCTTCAGCGAGGCGTTCTCCGGCGGCCGGCGCAAGCGCTGGCGGCTGAACCACTCGCCGATCTTCCTCGACTTCCTCGAGGGCAAGGTCGACCTGCAGTGCACCGCCTGGGGCATCCCCTCGTATTCGCTGTTCGGCTGGCAGAAGCCCTGCTACCTGATGAGCGACGGCTACGTCTCCACCTACAAGGAACTGATCGAGACGACCGACTGGGACGCCTACGGCCGCGGCCGGGACCCGCGCTGTGACAACTGCATGGCCCACTGCGGCTACGAGCCGACGGCCGTGCTGAAGTCGACGGCGTCGATCAGGGAATCCCTGCGGGCCGCGTTCAACTGACGCAGGTTGCGGGCCGCTGGGGCCCGGGCGGTCGGGCGGGTGGTCGCGGTTGAGTTGAGCTGAGGGTTGCGGGGCGTTGAGCTCAGGGTTGCGGGGCGTCTCGGTCGGCGGGATGCTTCACCGATGACCACCGCAACCGCACCCGCCACCGCGCCGCCGGAAGGCGCCACCAACGCCGAGATCATCCGCTGGGCGTTCAGCGTGCTCAACACCCATGACGTGGCGCCGCTGCGCCCGATGTGGACCTCGACCACGGTCGAGCGCTTCCCCACCGAGACCGCGGTCGGGACCGACCCGATCGCCGCCTACTTCCAGGCCGCGTTCGACGCCGTGCCCGACTTCCACATGGAGATCCAGGGGATCGTGGAGAGCGGCGACGACGTCATGGTCCGCTGGCACCTGACCGGGACCCACTCGGGCGCCCCATGGCAGGGCATCGCCCCCACCGGCAAGCGGTTCACGCTCGACGGCATCGACCACTTCGTCCTCCGGGACGGCAAGGTCATCACGAACTTCGTCGTCTTCGACCAGATGCAGTTCGCGCGCCAGATCGGCCTGCTGCCTCCCGACGGCTCGCCCGCCGACCGCGCAGTCAAGGCTGCGTTCGCGGGCAAGACGAGGCTGTGGAAGCGCCTGGGCCGCTGAAGTTCCCGGGGGGTGGGTCGTCTGACTGTCGGTGAGCGACGCTCAGACGACCCACCCCCCGACCTTGCGCCGCGACCGTGACCTGAGGGCCCCGGTCAGCGGCGGCCCGGGTCTCGCTCGGTCCATTGACATACTACGTTGGTCGATATATAGTGCCGAGCATGAGCAAGCGACCCGTCCACGAGACGACGTTCCTCATCCTCACGGCTCTCGCCGCGGGCAGCCAGCACGGTTACGGGATCATCACCGACGTCGCTGAGATCTCCGAACGCCGGGTCAAACTCGGCGCCGGGACCTTGTACGCGGCGCTCGAGCGGCTCACCGGAGAGGGTCTGATCGAGGTCGATCACGAGGAGATCGTCGACAGCCGGTTGCGCCGGTACTACCGACTCACGCCCGAAGGCGCGCAACGGCTGGTGGACGAAGCGTCTCGGCTGCGTTCCAACGCGGACGTCGCGATGTCGCGCATGCGTATCAATCCGATTGGCGGGGTGTAACGGCATGAACGAATCCAAGGCACTCGAGCGGCGCTATCGGCGCCTGGTGGGCTTGTATCCGAGCAAGTTCCGGCAGCGACGGGAGGACGAGATGGTTGCGGTGCTGATGGCGGGCGCACGGGACGGACAGCGCTGGCCACGACCCTCCGAGATCGTGAACCTGGCGCGCCACGCGACGCCGAGCCGGCTGCACGACGGACCGCCGCCGGAATCATTCGCCCGTCGCCATCCCCGCGGCGTGCTCACCATCAGGCTCCTGCTGGGCATCTGGCTGCTGGTGCTCACGGTCGTGTTCACTATGCGCACACCGTGGGGCCTGGCATTCCTGCTCATCGAGGCGCTCAACGTCTACCTCTTCGCCCGGACCTTCGTGTGGCGGCACGACGGGGGCGACGGCGAGCAGGGCGGGGCTCAGCCCCCGACGACGGTCACTCCGACGAGGTGAGCTCCCGGTAGAGCTCGTTGGCGCTCGCGCCGGTGAGCTCGGAGACCACCGAGGCGGCGACCCGTGGTTTGGCGCCTGCGTCGATTAACCGGCGCAGCGCCGCCACGGGCGCCTCGAGCGAAACGGCGACCTCGGTCGCGGGGCCCAGGACAAGCACGATCTCGCCGCGCGGCTCCTGGTCGGCGTAGCGCGCGGCCAGCTCGGCGGCGGTGCCGCGGACGACCTCCTCGTGGAGCTTGGTCAGTTCCCGGCACACCGCCACCTCGCGCGCCGGGTCGCGCCCGGCGAGCACCTTGAGCGTGGCCGCAAGCCGGCGCGGCGACTCGAAGCAGACGAGCGTCTCCGGCGCGGCGAGCACCTGCGTGAGCTCCCCTCGCTTGCGCGGCAGGAAGCCGACGAATGTCCAGTGATCGGCGGGCAACGCGCTCGCCACCAGAGCGCTGAGCGCCGCAGACGGCCCGGGGAGCACTTCGACGCCCAGACCGGCGGCCACGCATGCCTGGACCAGCACCAGGCCCGGGTCTGAGACGAGCGGCATGCCCGCGTCGCTGACCAGCGCGACCGTCACGCCCTCACGCATCCTGCCCACGAGCTCCTCGGTGCGGGCGCGCTCGTTGTGCTCGTGGTAGCTGAGCAGCCGGCCGTCGACGCCGTAGCGCGCCAGCAGCGTGCCCGTGCGACGCGTGTCCTCACAGGCGATGATGTCGGCCTCACGCAGCGCCGCGAGGACCCGCAGCGTCACGTCCTCGAGGTTGCCGATCGGCGTCGGGCAGACGACCAGCCTCCCGGGGCGGGCCGGCGCGGTCGATGCGCTTGCCGGGTCGTCGTTCACTGGCCGTCCCCCAACGGGCCGTCCCTCAGCGGGTCGTCGCTCACTGGCCGTCCCTCGACGGGTCGTCGCTCACTGGCCGTCCCTCCGGGGCCGGCCCTCAGCGGCACGCGCCAATTCGTCGTAGGCGAGCGCGGCCGCCCCCACCATCCCCGCCTCCATCCCGAAGCGTGCGGCCACGAGCGGCACCCCCTCGCGCAGGAACGGGAGCACGCGCTCGGCGACCACCTCCCGCGCGGGGGCCAGCAGCAGCTCCCCGGCGGCGATCACGCCACCGCCGATGACCACGATCTCCGGGTTGAAGATGTTGAGCACGTTCGCCACCACGATCCCGAGCCGCCGGCCGATCAGCCCGACCGCCTCGCGCGCGGCGTCGTCGCCGTCGTGCGCCAGCTCGGTGACCAGCGGCCCGGCGAGCGTCGCGTTGCGCAGCAGCCGCTCCAGGCCCGACCCCGGGCGGATCGCCCCCAGCCGGCGGGCCTCCTCGACGAGCGCCGTGCCGCTGCAGTAGACCTCGGCACAGCCGTGGTTGGGGCAGTTGCCGTGGCAGGGCGGTCCGTCGAACTCGATCACCATGTGCCCCAGCTCGCCCGCCGCGCCGAACGCACCTCGGTAGATCTCGCCGCCGAGGATCATTCCACCGGCGATCCCGGTGCCCAGCGTGATCACGATCGCGTGGGAGGCGCCTCGCGCCGCGCCGGCACGGTGCTCGGCGAGCGCCGAGGTATTGCCGTCGTTGTCGATGAAGACGGGCAGCCCGAGCCGCTCCGCCATCACGTCGGCGAACGCGAGCCCCTGCATCGGCGTGTTGACGCCGACGACCGCGGTGGGAGAGGCGCCGCGGCGGTCGATCAGCGCCGGCAGCCCGAATCCGACCGCCTCGATCGCCATCCCGCCCGTCGCGGTCCGCATCTCGGAGACCGCCTCCAGCGCCACCTCGATCAACGCACGTTGGTCGAGCCCGACGACCGTGCGCTGTGTGCGATGGTGCACGCCCAGTGCGGGATCGACCACCCCGGCCAGTAGCTTCGTTCCCCCAAGGTCGACGCCGATGACGCGTCGCGCCGCCATGTCGTCACTATATGCAGAGCAGTATGTCGAACGAATCCGGCAAGCCGTCTCCGTCGCCGGATGGCCGTGATGACCCGCCCTACCGGGTCTATCGCTCAGGCGGGAAGTCCCGTCAAGCCAGCGAGCGCAGCACGCCATCCGACCGCGAAGCCCGGCCTTACACCACCTATCGGTCCAATCCGCGCGGGCTGCGCGAGCGGCTGCGCGACCCCCAGGACTCCGCCGAGGATGCCGAGCGCCGGGGCATCGGGCAGGCCTCACGCAAGGGCCGCGGCCGGGAGCGCGAAGCGGACAGCGGCCGCCGGCGGCTGTGGTGGCCGGGCCGCGGCCGTCGCCGCGGGATCACGCCGTGGCGGGTGGTTCGGTGGGTCGTCGGGCTGATCATCGCCTGGGTGCTGCTGTCGGTCATCCTGTTCTTCATCTCCGCCCAGAGCCGCACCGGCTCGCTGCCCGCGGGCGCCAAGTCGCAGCTCTCCGGTGGGGCGACGATGCTCGTCTCTCCCGAGACGGTCGTGATCCTCGGGCTCGACAACCGCCCGACGACCGGCGCGGGCTCCAAGGAGGGCGGCCTGACCGCCTCCCAGCAGACCGAGCGCTACGCGCGAACCGACTCGATCATGCTCTGGCGAATCGGGGGCGGCGTCTCACGCCGGCTGTCGATCCCGCGCGACACGCTGGTGAATGTCCCCGGATGCGGCGAGCAGAAGATCAACGCCGCGTGGTCCTGCGGCGGTCCGGCGCTGACCATCAAAGTGATCAAGAAGCTGACCGGCATCAACACGATCAACCATCTCGTCGTCGTCGACCTGGCGAACTTCCCCAAGTTCATCAACGACATCGGCGGGGTCAACGTGAAGACCGGCCGGATCTGCTCGAAGATCTCCGGCGGCAGCGCGGACGGCGGCTTCACGCTGAACCTCAAGGCGGGCACCCACCACCTCTCCGGGATCCAGGCGCTCACGCTCGCCCGGACCCGTGACAACAGCTGCAACCCGGCCTACACCGATCTCAACCGCGAGGCCGCCCAGCAGGAGATTCTCAACTCGATCAAGTCGCAGCTGCTGACCGTCCACACCTTCTTCCACCTGCCCTGGGTGGCGTGGGACGCGCCCGGCGTGATCCAGACCGATATGGGCGGCTTCTCGCTGATGCAGCTGTTCCTCTCCGCCGAACTCGGCGGCACGGCCAAGCCGCGGCTGCTCAACGAGTCCGGCTCGGTTTACAACGGCGCGGACGTGCTCATCCCCAATGCCGCCAACGTCCATTCCGAGGTCCACCGGCTGATGACCGGCAACTGACAAACTGTCGTGCTGATATGGCAACCCCGGAGCCGATCGACGCTCGCGTGCGCCGCCGTCTGCGTGAGCTGCGCACCGAACAGGCGCTTACGCTCGCCGACGTCGCCACCCGCGCCGCGATTGACGTGTCGACGCTGAGCCGCCTGGAGTCGGGCAAGCGCAGGATCGCGCTTGACCACGTCCCCGCGCTCGCGGCGGCGCTCGGGGTCACCGCCGACGACCTGCTGGGGGTGCGCCCCGCCGCCGACCCGCGGGTGCGTGAGCGCCCCCAGCGCCACGGCGGGCTGACGATCTGGCCCCTGACACGCCGCACGACCGCGGGCCTGCACGCCTACCGGGTGCGGATCGGCGCGACCCGCCACACGCCGCCGCCGGCGCCGCTGCCCGTCCATGAGGGTCACGACTGGATCTACGTGCTCGAGGGGCGGATGCGGCTCTGCCTGGACGACTCGGACCTCACGATCGTGCCCGGCGAGGCGGTCGAGTTCTCCACGTGGACCCCGCACTGGTTCGGCGTCGTCGACGAGCCGGCTGAGATCATCCTGATCGTCGGCGCCGAGGGCGCCCGCGAGCACCTGCACCGCTGACCGACCGAAAGGACCCGAGCGTGCCCATCACCGACCTCTACCGCCTCGACGACCGGGTTGCGATCGTGACGGGGGCCTCGAGTGGCCTGGGGGTGGCTTTCGCGCGGGCGCTGGCCGAGGCCGGGGCGGACGTCGTGCTCGGAGCCCGTCGCGCCGAGCGCCTCACCGGCACCGCCGCACTCGTGCAGGGCGCGGGCCGGACGGCGCTCGCCGTGCAGACCGACGTCTCCAGCCCCGAGCAGTGCAACCGGCTCGTCGGCGAGGCGATCGAGCGGTTCGGCCGCGTCGACGTGCTCGTCAACAACGCCGGGATCGGTACCGCGGCCCCTGCCACCCGCGAGACGCCCGAGCAGTTCCGCAAGGTGATCGACGTCAACCTGAACGGCAGCTACTGGATGGCCCAGGCGTGCGGCCGGGTGATGGCCCCCGGATCGAGCATCGTCAACATCTCCTCGGTGCTCGGGATCACCACCGGTGGGCTCCCCCAGGCCGCGTACAGCTCGTCGAAGGCCGGGATCATCGGCCTCACCCGTGATCTCGCCCAGCAGTGGACCGGGCGCAAGGGGATCAGGGTCAACGCGCTCGCCCCCGGCTTCTTCCCCAGCGAGATGACCGACGCTTACGCCCCCGGCTATATCGAGGCGATGATGGCTCGCATCCCGGCCGGGCGGGTCGGGACCGACGACGAGCTGGCGGCGGCGGTCGTGTTCCTCGCCTCGCCGGCGGCCGCGTACATCACGGGACAGACCCTCCCGGTCGACGGCGGGCTGACGATCACCTGAGCGCCGCCTCGGCCGCCTGCCGGCCGAGATCTGGATCGAGCCGGAGCAGCGCCTCCAGCAGGTAGTAGTCGCCGTAGGAGAGCCCGGTGTCGACGATTCCGGCGCCGATGTTGTCGGTCCCGTGCAGCAGCACCGCGACGTTGTCGGTCCCGGTCGAGAGATACGCCGGATCGGTGAGCGTCGTCAGCGACGTCCGCGCGGACGCCAGGTAGGACGACCGCAGCGCCGAATCCTGGACGAGGTGCGCCAGCTCGATCAGGCCCGAGTCCGCGATCGCGGCCGCCGAGGAGTCGACGGGCTCGGTCGCGGGATCCGCCGGCTCGAAGTTGGAGTACGGGACGCCGTCCGCAGGCAGGTTCGCGACCCACCAGTTGGCCACCTCCTCGGCCGCGTTCAGTATCCGGGGATCGTGCGTGTATTGGTAGAGCGTGGTGAAGCCGTGAATCGCCCAGGCCTGGCCGCGCGCCCAAGTCGTCCCGTTGTCACTGGTGCTGTCGATCGCGCCCGTGCTCGGGTCGTAGTTGACGACGTGGATCGTGCTGCCGTCGGGTCGCACGAAGTCGCGCAGCGTCGTCAGCGCGTCGGTGAGGGCGATCTGCGCGTCGCCCTTCGGACCGCCGTGCTCTGAGGCCCAGAGCAGCAGCTCGAGGTCCATCAGGTTGTCGACGATCACCGTGAACTGCTTGGAGCTTGCCGAGCCCCAGGAACGAACCGCGCCGACGACCGGGCTGTAGCGCGTGGCCAGCGAGGCCGCGGCCGTCAGCACCACCTGCTTGTACGCGACGTCGTGGGTCTGCTCGAACCCGTTGCCGTAGGAGTCGAAGATCATGAACCCCAGGTCTTGGGTGCCGGTGTTCGTGTCCTGGCCCTGGATCCCGGCCTGCCAGTCCTCCGCCTCGGACTCATAGGGCGCCTGCCTGGTGGCGCGGTGCAGCAGCCACAGCGATCCCGGGAAGAAGCCACTGGTCCAGGCTCCCGGACCTGTCGTCACCCAGGCGCCCGATGCGCCGGTGTAGTACGGATAGGCCGTCGGCGTCAGGGAGACCGCCGTGGCCTGCATCCGCTGCTCGGCGAGCCGGAACGCCTGGATCGACTGGGCATGGAGCCCGCCCGCGCGCGCCGGCCCGGCGGTCGTGAGCACGACCGCGGCGAACAACGCCGCGCGTGCGCACGCTCGTCTCAGTCTGTGGCCTTCGCCTTGCTCTTGGAGGACGAGTCTGAGGACTTCGACGGCGAGGAGCCGTTGGAGCTGGAATCGCTCGACGACGACTTCGATTCGCTGGAGGAGGACGAGGCGCTCTCGCTCTTCTTCGAGCTCTCCTTCTCCTTCATCTCGCGCGAGCGCTTCTTCGTGCCGTAGTCGGTGTTGTAGAAGCCCGATCCCTTGAAATGGACCGCCGGCGCATGCAGGACCCGCTGCGCGGCCGCTCCACACACCTCACAGGTGTCAAGCGCGTCGTCTGAGAAGCGCTGCATCACGTCGAACGTGTGGCCCTTCTTGCACCGGTATTCGTAGATCGGCATGCTGTCAAAAGTATAGCTTCGGCCCTGGCACTCACGGGCCGAGAGTGCCAACCCCGACCACGGAGGATCCCCAATGCCCGCACCGGTGACCGTCCTCTCACTCGACGACATCCAGTCCGTTCCCGTGGGAGGGCTCGACTTCTCGCTGCAGTGGCTGCCCGTCCGCCATGCACTCGGGATCCAGGCGTTCGGCACCAACGCGTACGTCGCCGCCAACGTGGGCGAGGACGTCGTCGAGCCCCACACCGAGGGAGAGGACCCCGCGACCGGCCACCAGGAGCTCTACTTCGTCGCCCGCGGCAGCGCGCGGTTCACGATCGACGGAACCGACCACGAGGCACCGAGCGGCACCTACGTGTTCATCCCCGATCCACGCTCGCACCGCCGCGCGGTCGCGCTCGAGGCGGGCACGACGGTGCTGAGCTTCGGAGCGCCGCCAACGTTTCAGCCGAGCGCCTGGGAGTGGAACTTCCGCGCTGCGGCGCTGATGGAGGATCCGGCGACGCGGGGTGAGGCACGGGAGATCATGAAGGACGCGCTCTCGCGTTTCCCGGGCGACGGCGGCGTCCACTACAACGCCGCCTGTCTGGAGGCGCGCGACGGCAACGCAGAGGCGGCGCTCGACCACCTCGCGCGGGCGATTGAGGCTCGTCCCGCGTTCGCCGAATGGGCGCGCGAGGACGACGATCTGGCCCCGCTGCGCGAGGAGCCGCGCTTCGCGCAGCTCACCGCGGCGGGCTGAGGCCGGCCGGCGCGGCCCGGATAGCATCCGCGCCCATGGCCACCCCAGATCCCGTCACGATGGACAAGATCGTCTCGCTGTGCAAGCGGCGCGGCTTCGTCTTTCAGAGCTCCGAGATCTATGGGGGGATCAGCTCCTCCTACGACTACGGCCATTACGGCGTGCTGCTGAAGAACAACGTCAAGGCGCAGTGGTGGCGGTCGATGCTCCAGGAGCGCGACGACGTGGTGGCGCTCGACTCGGCGATCATCCAGCACCCCCGCACCTGGGAGGCCTCGGGCCATCTCGCCGGGTTCACCGACCCGCTCGTCGATTGCCGCACCTGCAAGCTGCGCTTCCGCGAGGATCATCTCGACGTCTCGGCATGCGGGCGGCGTCCCTCCAAGCACCCCGGCGAGGACGAGCAGTGCGACCTCACCGCCGCGCGTGACTTCAACCTGATGTTCGAGACCACCGTCGGGCCGGTGAAGGAGGAGGGCGCGACCGTCTACCTGCGGCCCGAGACCGCGCAGGGCATCTTCCTGAACTTCAAGAACTACCTGCAGTTCAGCCGCAAGAAGCCGCCGTTCGGAATCGCCCAGATCGGCAAGTCGTTCCGCAACGAGATCACCCCCGGCAACTTCATCTTCCGTACCCGCGAGTTCGAGCAGATGGAGATGGAGTTCTTCGTGCCGCCCGCCGAGGCCCAGCAGTGGTACGAGCACTGGCTCGCCGCGCGCATGGACTGGTACCAGAACCTCGGGATCCGCGCCGAGAACCTGAAGCTCCGTGCCCACGAAGCCGACGAGCTCAGCCACTACTCCAGCGGCACCAGCGACGTCGAGTACCTGTTCCCGATCGGCTGGTCCGAGCTGGAGGGGATCGCCAACCGCGGCGACTTCGATCTCACCCGGCACGCCGAGTTCTCCGGCCAGAAGCTCGAGTACCACGACGGCAACACCGGCGAGCGCTACGTGCCGCATGTGATCGAGCCTGCCGCGGGCGTCGATCGCGCGATGCTGGCGTTCCTGTGCGACGCCTACGACGAGGACGAGATCGAGGGCGAGACGCGGACGGTGCTACGCCTGCACCCACAGCTCGCGCCGGTCAAGGCGGCGGTGCTGCCGCTGGTGCGCAAGGACGGCCAGCCGGAGCTCGCGGTGGACATCCACCATCTGCTGCGCGAGCGGCTGCAGGTCGAATACGACGCCGGCGGCGCGATCGGCCGCCGCTACCGCCGCCAGGACGAGATCGGCACTCCGTGGGCGATCACCGTCGACCACCAGTCGCTGGAGGACCGGACGGTCACCGTCCGTGACCGCGACTCCCTCGCCCAGGACCGGGTCGCGGTCGACGAGCTCGCCGACGAGCTCGAGCGCCGGCTGCGGGCGCCCTGGACGTCGCCGAAGGCCTGACGCACAGCGCGCCGCGGGGTCACGCGCGGCGCCGCGGGTCACGCTCGGCGCCGCGGATCACGCTCGGCGCCGCGGGTCATGCCGAGGCCCGAGGCTCAGCGCCGAGGCCCGAGCCCCGAGGCCCGAGGCCCCAGCGCCGAGGCCGGAGGCTCAGGCGGTCGCCGCCCGCAGCGACTCGACCCCGAGCACGCCGGAGACCGCGGCCGGCGCCGCGCTGCGGACGGCGCGGACGAGCAGGCCCGCGGTGGCGGGCAGTGAGAACGTGAAGCTGCCGTCGGCGGCGGTGGTGAGGGTGGCGATCGTCTCAACCGCGCCGGCGTGACCGACGATCCGCTCCATGGCGACCGGCATCGCGGCCAGCGGTGCGCCCTGCTGGGTGAGGACGCCCGAGAAGAACACCATCGGGCCGTCACCGAACAGCGTGATCTCGCCGTCGAGAGTGAGTCTCGCCTCGGTCCCGAGCAGCGCCTGCACCCGCGGGCGCAGCGCCGGCAGCTCGGCGAAGAACGCGCCGCCCGGGCAGTCGGTGGCATCGACCTGCCGGTGCCCGGCGATCCGGGGGAAGCGGACATGCTCACCGGCGTGGAACTGGGTGTAGGAGATCCCGTCGGGGCTCGCGACCGCGGTCAGGTCGCCGACGGCGGGCAGTCCGTTGAGCGCCAGCTTCCACGCGAGCAGTTGCTCGAGCGCGGCGAGCGCGGCCGCGGAGGGCCGCACGTCGGTGTACGTTCCGAGCAGCGAGACGCCAAACGAGATCTGGTTCCAGTCGCCCGCCTGCGCGCCCATCACCGGCAGGTCGACCCCGCCCTGCCGCGCCTCCCAGATCCGCCCGAAGCGGTCGATGACGAAGTTGTAGCCGATGTCCAGCCAGCCGCGACCATGCACGTGGTAGGCGTAGATCGCCCGCAGCATCGCCGGAACCTCTCCCGGTGAGTAGCCGTTCGGGTTCTCGGTGTGGTGGACGATCCCCATCTCGATCGCGCCGTAGTAAGGACCACCTCGAGGCCGGTGGTTGCTCCCCGCCCAGGCGGCGCGCGCAACGATCGGCGGCTGGCCCGGGCCGGCCGGCAGGGTCTGTGGGAGGAGCGGGAGAACGTCCGGTCTCAGGCCCTGCGCTCGGGATGGCTCGGCGGCGACGAGCTCGACCGTGACGTCCTGCGCGGCGGTATGTGTCCGGACCTGCAGCTCGGTGGCCCGGCCAAGCCAGACACCCTCGCCGATGTGCTCGGCGCTCCTGACCCGATCGCCATCGTGCCCTGCCGAGGACGCCGTCGCCCAGCGGCCCCATCGACCGTGCTTGTCGCGCGTGCGCAGCGTGAGTGCAGCGTTGACCGGACGTGACCAGCGGACGGCGGCGAGGCATACCGGGCGCTGGGTGCTGATCGTGCGGACCTCGTCCGCGCCGAGGTCGCCGACCTGGTGCTTGAACACGCGACCGGCAGAGGCGTCGGCGAACCGTCCCGCCTGCGCGGCGGCGACGGGACCGAGCAGCGCTCCAGCGCCGACCGCAGCGGCACCGGACAGCACATCACGCCGCGTCAACCTACGACCTTCTGCCACCGACTCATTGTTGGCAGCCGGCGGCGCGACATGCGCCGCACTTCACGAAACATTTACCCGCCGCCGCCCCAGGAGCGACTCTGAGCGTCAAAAGCGCGGTATCGCCGCCCCAGACGCCCAGAGTGACGCCCAACCCCGGCCCGGGGCGACTCTGGGCGCCAAAAGCGCCGTATCGCCGCACAAGACGCTCAGAGTGACGCCCGACCCCAGCCCCGGGGCGACTCTGGGCGCCAAAAGCGCCGTATCGCCGCACAAGACGCTCAGAGTGACGCCCGACCCCCGGCCCGGGGCGACTCTGGGCGTCAAAAGCGCCGTATCGCCGCACAAGACGCTCAGAGTGGCGGCCGGCTCGCCGCCCTCACCCGTCTCGTAGAACCAGAGGCTCCTAGGGCGGTCTGACGCTCACAGAGTCGCCCGGGCCGCGCGCAGACCCGGCACTCTGGGAACCTCGACAAGCGCTGCGCGGCTTGAAGTTCCCAGAGTCGCGCCGGAAACCCGAGCACCCGCCACTCTGGGAACCTCGACACGCGCTGCGCGGCTTGAAGTTCCCAGAGTCGCCCCGGACATCCGACCGCCCGCCACTCTGGGAACCTCGAGACGCCCAGCACGGCTTGAAGTTCCCAGAGTCGCCCCCGGACACCTGGACCGCCCCGGCCGCGCCGCCCCGCCGGCCCCCACCCCACCCGGCCACCCCACCCCCTACGGCTGCCGCGACCGCCAGGCCATCCGCAGCAACACCAGCGTTGCGACGACCGTCAGGGCGGTCACGCCGGCCCCCGCCGCGATCACCTTGTCGTGGTGGACGACCGCCCGTCCGAGCAGGGCGATCGCCAGCGTCAGGATGAGGCCGGTGACCAGCAGCCAGGGCGCGAGGACGACGATGACCGCCGCGCCGAATGCCGGGCTCGACGGGTCGACGATCGACATCCGGCCCATCGTGTCGCCGTCGATCCGGCCACCGCGCCGCGTGGCGAGCGCGGCGCCGAGCACCACGAGCCAGGTTCCCGCGGCCAACAAGGTCGGGATCGCCAGGAGAGTCAGGGACCCGACGACCCCGACTGCCCAGAGCCCCAAGATCGTCACCGCCCCGCTGACGAACACGACCACGAAGGGCACCAGGCAGTGGGCGAGCAGCAGCGACCCGAACCGCCGGGAGAGCAGGATCACGCCGCGGTCGGGGTGGTCGACCTCGTCGCGCAGCGGCTCCAGCACCAACGCCGCCGCCGCGTAGAAGCCGAGCGCGCACAGCGCCGCCGGCAGCCCCCGTCCCGGGTGGGTGGCCGCCTCGGTGATGCATGCGGCCGTCACCAGTGCCGCCGCGCCGGAGCGGGCCGGGGCGCGCACCCCGGCAACCGCGTCGCGCCACGGGATCGCCAGCCGCGGCGACCGCGGCCGCGGAATCACAAGCGCACGAGCCAGCAGCGCGCGGACCCTCCCCACATCGCGGGCGCCCGCCCCACGCCGATGCAACGCGACCCCGCGGTAGTCGAGCACGAACGCGGCGGTCGCCATCCCGGTGCGGACCTCCGCGCGCTCCAGGAAGACGAGCGCGCGGGCATGAGCGACACGACGACGAGCAAGGACCACCGCCGCCAGCGCCGACGCGATCAGCAGCGCGGTCGCCGCCGGCCACCCGGAGCGTCCGGTGTACGGCTGGGTCGCCCACCCCCACGGACCGGACCATGCGGCAACTGCGGCGCCGACCCGACCGGCCGCACCGGCGAGCGGCGCCAGCGCCAACAGGACCAGCAGCGGTCCCCTCCGAGACACCGCGCGCGCCGCGGCGGGCGAGACCTCCACCAGCCAGCTGCCCGCGATCGCCAGTGCACTGAGCGCGGCCACGCCGGCCACCACAGCGACCGCCCGCGCGCCGCCGAGCGCCGATACTCCTCCGGTGGCCAGCAGAGCGATCGCAGCGCCCACCACCCCGCCCGTCACACACGCGACCGCAAGCGCATGATCGAGCCGGCTGCGAACCAGCGTGGCCACCGACAGCGGTGCGAGCAGGACGAGCATCACGTCAGGCACCCGGAAGGACACCGGCCCCTGCCAGACGCCGAACCGCACTGCCGACAGCAGCAGGAGCGCGAGCGCCGCCGGCCCGAACTCGACCACCGACCTCTGCGCCAGCCCGCCCCCGACGATCGCCTGCAGGACGCGCTCGCCGAGCACGCCGAAGATCCCGGCGCACAGGACGACCGTGTACACCGCGAACAGGCTCGGCCGGCGGCGGGTGCGATGTTCGGTGAGGTAGCGACGGACCTCCGCTGCCCGCGCGACCGCGGAGCTGCCGGCCGCCATCGCCGGCCCGGAGACCGCCTGCCCGGTCATACGAGCCCTCGCCCGCGCACCAGCTCGCCGTCGATGACCGAGTCATAGGGACCGTCGGCGACCACCTCTCCATCGGCGAGCATCACGGCACGCGTGGCGATCCCGCGGGCGAACTCGAGCTGGTGGGTGGTGAGCAGCACCGCCGCACCGTCGCTCACCGCCTCGCTGATCAGCTCACGCAGCGTCCACTGCGATGCCGGATCGAGGCCGACGACCGGCTCGTCGAGCACCAGCAGCGAGAAGGGGCGCACGAGCGCGCAGGCGAGCGAGACCTTCTGGCGCATTCCACGAGAGAGCGCCGTCGGGCGGCTGTCGCTCTTGTTCTCCAGGCCGAGTCGCACGAGCAGCTCGGCCGCGCGGTCGTCGAGGTCATCCTCCACAACGCCGTGCGCGAGCGCGACGAGCTCCAGGTGCTCGACGACCGTCAGATCGTCGTAGAGCGCCGGGGTGTCGAGCACCACCGCGGTTGCCGCCCGCGCCGCCTCGTCGCCGACGGCGGCTCCCGCGATCTCAACCTCCCCCGAGGTGATCTCGAGCAGCCCCGCGATCATCCGCACCGCAGTCGTCTTGCCCGAGCCGTTATGGCCGATCAGCGCAACACACTCGCCCGGCTGCAGCGACAGCGACAGATCGCGCAGCGCCTCGAACTCGCCATAGCGGTGACCGAGGTTGCGCAGTTCGAGCATGGCGTCGGGCACCGGGCGATTATCGACGCTCGCCCTCGAGGCCGAGCCGCGGTCAGACCGATGGCGCCGGCACGCCCCGCCGGTGCGACGCCGGCACGCCCCCCGGTGCGACGCCGGCACGCCCCACCGGTGCGACGGGTCGACATCCCGGCCTCATCCCTCGCAAAAGTGCGCAAAACGTGCGCCGGAGGGCCCGGTCGATTATTGTTGACGATAAGGGGCTGCGGTGGGAGGCAGACCAGGCACGCATCGAGCCGGTTAGGAGAAGGGACGTGTCAATCGCTGTGACGCACGTGACACGCAGGATCGCGGGGTTCGCCGCTGCGTCGGCGACCCTGCTGGCCGTGGCCGGGGGAGTCGCTCAGCAGGCGTCCGCCGACACGACGCCGAATTCAGCAGCAACGCCGATCCCGACCCAGACGGTGCTCACCGCATCGTCGGACACCATCGGCCTGACCGGTTCGGTGAGGATCACCGCCACCGTCTACCCCGGCATCATCGTGACGCCGTCCGGAGGGGTGACCTTCAGGAACGCCACGACGCACTCGCGGCTCGGCACGGTCAAGCCCGGCCGTAAGTGCCTGCTCAGCAATGCTCCGTGCCCGATGTCGATCACGGTCCGCGCCAGCCGCTTCAGGCTGGGGGCGAACACGATCACCGCCAATTACTCGGGCGACATCGGCGAGACGCCCAGCTCGGACTCGATGGTGATCACCAAGGGCACGTCCGACCCGACGGTCACCACCACCTGCACGGCCGGTGAGACGCAGTGCCAGACCCCGACCGACACCAGTGTCGACGGGACCGCGGCGGCCTCGATCGTGACGTTCGGGGACATCACCGCACCGACCGAGACGATCTCGCTCTCATTCCAGACCACGCCCCTGCCCTGCTCGACACCGGAGACGGGCGACGCGCTCGTGTTCAGTTCGACCAACGCCCCGAACTCGAAGATCGTCACCTACACGGTGTTCGGAACCGCGGCCGACGTGGCGAACGCGGCGTACGGCACCGCGGGCAACATCTGCCTCGGATCCACGGAGCCGTTCATCACCAAGGGCTTCACCCCGCCGGTCCTCGTGGACGGCCTGTATTACGGGTTGCTGCCCGCATGCGCGCCCAACAACGTCGTGCCGCCGTGCCTCCAGCCCGCTACGTTCACGCCCGCAGGCGAGGGCGGACCGCCCCAGGACGAGTATGCGGAGAACGCGATCGTCACCGCGGCAGATCCACGAATGACCCACTGACCCACGAGCAACTCGCGAAGGTCGACCGGGCGGTCAGGCGCGTGCCGCCTGAGAGCCCCGGTCGGCCGCCGGCTCGATCCCGAGCTGAGCCACCAGCGCTTCGAGCTCCGTGGCCCAGGCCTGGGCTTCTGGACCGGCGCCTCCCGGAACCAGGTCGATGAGCGCTCGGAGCGTGAAGGCGATCTCATGCCGCGCTCCGCGCAGCCGCGCGGCCGCGAGTCCGGCGCGGAGCGCCTCCTCGGCCGCCTCGCCATGACCGAGTGACCGCAGCGCCGCCCCCCGCACGCGCTGCAACAGCGTGACGACGGCCATTGCGCCGAGCCCCGTCGCTCGGGTGAGCGTCGCGTCGGCGAGCTCGAGCGCGGCCTCCGCCTCGCCGGCCAGGCCGAGCGCCTCGGCCGCCAGCGCGTCGACGACGACCACCTCGCTCAGCTCGCCGCTGGAGAGGAAATGCGCGCGCGCCGCGCTGAAGCGCTCGCTCGCCTCGGCGGCGCGTCCCCGGTGGGCCGCGATCCGGCCGAGCTGATACTCACCGAATGCGACCTCCGGCGCCGCCCCTACCCCCCGCCAGATCGGCATCGCGCGGTGCAGCGCGACCTCGGCCTCATCCAGCTTCCCCTGGTCGGCGAGGACCTCGGCGGCGTTGCAGGCCACCGTCGCGGCGTCCCAGCGGGTTCCGGCCCGCGCGTAGGCGTCCTCCGCGGCCCGGTAGTGACGCAACGCCTCCTGCCACTCGCCGCGGTGATAGGCGAGCATGCCCAGCGTGTTGCGCACCCGCGCCTCCGCTCCGACGTCCTGGAGCTCCTCGTAGATCGCCAGCGCCTGCTGCGCGCCTTCGCCCGCGGGCAGTCCCGCCTCGACCGCGCAGACATCGCCGTACTCCAGCGCCTCGGCGAGCGTCGGACGGTCCCCCGCCTGGCGAGCGAGTGCCGCAGCCTCGCGTGAGAATGCCAGCCCTTCCGCGTGCCGGCCGCGGCGGTAGCTGACCCCGGCACGACGAACCGCCAGACGGCCGCGCAAGCGTTGTGCTTCCGCCCCATCCTGCCCCTCGAGGGTCTGCTCTGCGCGTGCGGCCCAGCGCAGCGCCACCTGGTGGCGGCCGGAGATCTCCCGCAGACGGGAGAGCTTCAGCTGCAGCCGGGCCGACGCCAGCGGATCGGAACGGACCTGTCGCAACCCGCGGCGGAAGGCCGTGTCGGCGTCGTCGAGCTCGCCGAGCTCGATACAGATGTCTCCGAGCGCCTCGTACACGGCCGACAGCTCATCGGGCCCGATGTCGCTCGGGATGTGAGCCGCGGCCGCCAGGGCGCGCCGGTACGCCTCCGCGGCCCCGGTACCCGAGTACCGGGCCCGAGCCCGCTCGGCCGCGACCCGTGAATACCACCACGCGGGCATGTACCTCGCTCCGTGGAACAGGTGGATCGAGAGCAGCTCGGCCTGGCGCTCGGGCGCTCCGGCGACGCTGCGCTCGAGCGCCGCCGCGGTCAACGCGTGCAGCTCCGTCCGCCGGCCGTAGGGCAGCGCCTCGTAGGCGACCTCCCGCACGAGCTGGTGGTTGAACCGCCAGCGCCCCGGAGCCACCGGCTCCAGGAACTCCCCGAGGCCGGCCAGCCGGCGAACGTCGCCGACCTGCTCCCCGGAGGCGAGCCCGAGCACCTCGTCGAGCAGCGCCGCATCCACGTCGATGCCGAGCACCGCGGCCGACCGCAGCGTCCACCGGTCCGGGCGGGCGAGCCGGTCGATGCGCGCGGCGATCGCCCCTTCGACGGACCGCGGCAGCGCGTCGGGATCCTCGCCCGCGGTGAGCTGTGCGACCAGCTCACGCAGGAACAGGGGATTGCCGGCCGCTCGTTCGGCGAGCGCCGTGAGCCGGTGGGCGGGCAGCGGCGTCGCGGCGGTGGCGGTGGCCAGCAGCTCGGCGGCGGCCGCGGTGCTCAACGGCTGCAGCGCGACCTGCGTGGCCGACCCATCCGGCAGCGGGCTGGGCCCGTCGGGCCGCCGGCTGGCCACGACGAGCCAGCGCCGCGCGGGCGCGTCGGCGGCCAGCCTCCGGATGAGCGCGCGCGTCGCGTCGTCCATCAGGTGCACGTCGTTGAAGAACAGTGCGGTGGGCCCGGAGAGGATCGCTCCGAGCAGCTCGCTGGTCACCTCCTCCAGGCGCGCGCGGCGCTGGGCGGGATCGGTCTGATCGACCTCGCGGGTCGGCGGGAACTCGACCCCCGCCACGATCCCGATCAACGGCAGCCACGGGATGAGATGCGGGACATGCGCCTCGGTCACCGCCCGCAGCCGGTCGGCGAGCTCGGCTCCGGAGGCCTCGGCGCCGGCGCCGTAGCGACGGCGGACCAGCTTCTCGAACGGGGCGTACGGGCGCCCGCCGGAGTACACCTCGCCACCCACCCACAGGACCTCGGCCGCGATCGCCGCGGCCACCTCCTGCAGCAGCCGGGACTTGCCCATCCCCGGCTCACCGACGAGATCGACGGCGGAGCCCTCGCCGGCCGCGGCCGCGGCCGCGGCGTCGGTCAGGACGGTCAGCTCCGCCTGGCGGCCGATCATCGGACCGTCCCCGGTGTGCCCGCGAGGCCGTTCGTGCGCGGCGGACGCCGAGCCCGGCGCGCCGACGCGGAAGGCGCGGACCGGGGCGCGCTTGCCCTTGGCGGCGAACGGCGCTCGCGGCAGGAACGCGACCTCGCCGGAGGCGGCGGTGACCACCTCGGTGGACGCGAGCGTGTCGCCGGGATCGGCGTGCTCCATCAGCCGCGCCGCCAGGTTGACGCAGTCGCCCATCAGGGAATACGTCCGCCGGTACGGCGGCCCGTAGTCCCCGGCGAACACGCGGCCGCAGGTGATCCCGGCCCGCAGCACCAGCGGGCCGATGGTGTCGTCGAGCACCTCGCGCACGGCCGCGATCATGCGATCCGCGTCGTCGCCGAGGTGCTGCGGCGCGCCGGCGCTCAACATCACCTTGCCGCCGTCGGGACCGAGGTCGGTGGCCAGAAACGCCACCCCGCGCCGCTCTGTGGCGCTCTGGATGCGGGCGATCAGGACGTCGAGCACGTCACGCACGAACCCAGTCCCGCGCTCGGCGTGCAGCCGGTCGACACCCGAGAACTTGATGAAGCCGACCGCCGCCTCGCGGTGCTCGTACTCCAGCCCGCCGCCGAGAACGTGCTCGCGCAGTGTCCGGCAGAGCGCCACGCCGACATCGACATCGCTCGACTCGATCTTCAGGACCGCGGGGGTGCGCTCGGCCGGTGGGGGGCGGCGAAGCAACCAGCCGTCCTCCACCCTTTCGGACGGAACGCGATGGCCCGCCTGGCCCAGCGCGGCAGCCGTCCCATCGCTGACGACGACCTGCCCCGGGCCTGCCACCTTCTCCATCCTGGTGAGCGTCGTCGCCGACTCGCCGGTCACGATCAGCTCGCGGTGGCCGCCCGCCCCGACCAGGAAGAACTCTGCGCGGCTGCTGTGGATGCCGATCGACATCCGCAGACGCACCGCCCCGCGGCTGGTCCTCAGCGTCTGGTTGGCGCGCATCACCCGCTGCATCTCAGCCGCGGCGCGGCAGCCGCGCTCGACGTGATGGGCGCCGTGGAACAGGAGCAGCGTCGCGTCGCCGCCCCACTTGATCAGGCCGGCGTCGTAGGAATAGGCGGCCACCAGCAGCCGCTCGAACGTCTGGTTGATGAGCCCGGCCATCTCCTCGGCGCCGATCTTGCCGCGTGCCCCGAGCATCTCCGTCAGCCGCGTGAACCCGGAGACGTCGGCGAACACGAGCGTGCAGTCGAGCGAGCGATGACGCTCGGCCGGGCTGTCGCGCAGCCAATCGGCCACGATCGTGGGCACGTAGGGACCGAGCAGCGCCCCAGCCTCGCCGCCGGTTGGTGTGACCACTGTCACCTCGCGATCCATGCGTAGCGATTATCAACCTTCGGCGTTCCGCTGCGGCTCCCGATTCTCACCGCAGCCGGGCGGTGACCCGGGCCACAAAACCGCCTCGCGCGGGTGAGGCGCTCACGCCCGTCACCCGCACGGCGCGCGCGGAGAACACCGTCACGGTGCCCAGGGCGCCGAACGGCGCGTCGGGCGTGACGAGCAGGGCGCCGCCGCGGGCCTGAACGGTCGCGTCGACCGAGCCCCCGATCAGGCCGAGCACCGATGCCGTCCCGCGGAGCACGAGCCTGCCGTCCGAGCTGGTCACCGGGACGACCGAACGCAGGAACGGAACCGCCGCGCGGAGGTCGGCCTCCCGGACCGTCCCCTGCCCGACGATGCGTCCGTGGGAGGCGAGCAGCGAAGCCCGGTGGACGGTGAGCGCCCCGACGCGCACCACGCCGATCGACGCGCTCAACGTCCCCACCTGGCCGATCCGGCCGAGTTGCCCCTGCAGCCGATCCGCACCCGCCGACCACGAGCGCATCGAGATCGTCACCGAGTCGGCGTGATGCCACAGCAGCTCCACCGCCGGCCACGCCGAGACCGACACCGACTGCACCGCCCCCGAGCGCCTGAGCATCGACCGCAACCGGCTCGCCGCGATCCCGGGGAGGACCAGCTGGCAGACCGCGAGCAACGCGAGCACCACGCCCGCCACGACGAGGACGGCGATCATCACGCCGCGCCCCTTCATGACGCGAGGGCGCCCGTCACGGACGCCCTCGCTCACGGCGGAAGTACCGGCCGGCGGCTGACTCAGGCGGCGGTCACCGGGCTGGCCGGCGGGGTCGTGGCGGCCGGGGTCGGCGGCGTGTACTCAAACTCCTCCTCGGCGCCGAACAGCAGGTCCAGCACCTTGGAACGCAGGCCCTCGGAGGCCACGAGCGCGGCGCCGCCACCGATGAGCAGCAGCACGAGCTTGCGCCCGAAGCCGCCCCGCTTCTTCTTGGGCTTGGTGTGCTTGGGGGCGTCGCCGAGCGCCATCGCGGCGGCGCGGGCCGCCTCGGCGGCGCTGCTGAGGTCCTTGTGCAGCTTCTTGTCGTCGAGGGCCGCCTTGTGCGGAGCCTTCGAGGACAGCAACCGGTTGTAGGCACTGCGGCCCGAGTCGAGCGCCGTCGTCAGGTTGTCGCGCAGCTCGGCGTCCTCGATCAGCCGCTGCACGTAGGGATTCGCCTTCTGGATGTTCTGAAGGTCGGAGGCGCTGAACGGCACCGCCTTCGCCACCTTCTTACGTCGAGATGCCATGAGACTCCCTCGCCTTGGGGCGTTGTTTCGCTTCTAGGGGTTGACAGGTCAGGATACGCGATACCCCCGGGCGCGCCGGGACGCGAGCGCCGCATCCAGCGCCTCGCCGATGACCGACACGAAGACGAAATGCAGGGTTTGGCGCAGGTGCGCGGGGATCTGTTCAATGTCTGCCTCGTTCTGGCGTGGCGCAATCACTGTCTTTATCCCCCCGCGCTGAGCGGCGAGCGCCTTTTCCTTCAATCCACCAATCGGAAGCACCAGTCCGGTGAGCGTGATCTCACCGGTCATCGCCACGTCGGAGCGGACCGCACGGCCTGACAGCAGCGAGCAGAGCGCGGTCACCATCGCCACCCCGGCGCTCGGGCCGTCCTTGGGGATCGCGCCCGCCGGCACGTGCAGGTGGATGTCGTGGGAGCCGAACCAGCCGTCGGGCAAGCCGCCGACGACCTCGTCGGCGTTGGCGCGCACATAGGAGAGGGCCGCCTGGGCGGACTCGCGCATCACGTCGCCCAGCTGGCCGGTGATCTGCAACCGGCCCGAGCCCTCCATCGCCGAGGCCTCGATGAACAGGATCTCACCCCCGACCGGCGTCCAGGCCAGCCCGGTGGCCACCCCGGGCCGCGAGGTCCGCCGGCGCGAGTCGGCGTGGAAGCGCGGCGTCCCGAGCAGCTCTCGCACCCGTGGCTCCGAGATGCTCATCTTGCGCGTCGCATCTCCCTCGGCGACGCGGAGGGCGACCTTGCGCACGACCGCTCCGATCTCACGCTCGAGCTGGCGCACCCCCGCCTCGCGGGTGTAGCCGGAGATGATCGCCTCCAGGCCACGATCGGTGAACGCGATCCGCGCCGAGGACAGGCCCCCGCGCTCGATCTGGCGCGGTACCAGATAGCGGCGGGCGATCTCGAGCTTCTCGCTCTCCGTGTAGCCGGCGAGCTGGATCACCTCCATGCGATCACGCAGCGGTCCCGGGATCGTGTCGAGCGTGTTCGCGGTGCAGACGAACATGACGTTCGAGAGGTCGAACGGCAGGTCGAGGTAGTGGTCGCGGAACGTCCCGTTCTGCTCGGGATCGAGCACCTCGAGCATCGCGCTGGCCGGGTCCCCGCGGAAATCGGAGCCCATCTTGTCGATCTCGTCGATCATGAACAGCGGGTTGTTGGCGCCGGCGTCGCGCAGCGCCCGGATGATCACCCCGGGCATCGCGCCGATGTAGGTCCGCCGGTGGCCGCGGATCTCGGACTCGTCTCGCAGTCCGCCGACGCTGATCCGCTCGAACGTGCGGCCGAGCGCTCGCGCGATCGAGCGCCCGAGTGAGGTCTTGCCCACGCCCGGCGGGCCGACGAAGGTCAGAATCGACCCGCCGGCGACCGGACCACCGCCATCCTCGGTGCCGCGCAGCGCCTTCACCGCGAGGAACTCGAGGATCCGCTCCTTGACCTGCTCGATGTCGTAGTGGTCCTCGTCGAGCACCTTGCGGGCGTGGCCCAGGCGCAGGTCGTCCTCGGTCGACTTCGACCATGGAAGCGACGCGATCCACTCCAGATAGGTGCGCACCACCCCGTACTCCGCCATCGCCGGCTGCATCCGTGACAGACGGCCGAGCTCGCGGTCGACCTGACGGCGCGTCTGCTCGGGCAGCTTGAGCGCCTCGATCTGCTCTCGCAGCTCACGCGCCTCGGCCTCGGCCTCGTCCTCCTCGCCGAGCTCCTCCTGGATCGCCTTCAGCTGGCGGCGCAGGAAGTACTCGCGCTGCCCCTGCTCGAGCTCGGACTGAACCTCGGATTGGATCTTGGTGCCGAGCGCGACGAGCTCGCGCTCCTTGGCGAGATCGCGCGAGAGCCGCCGCAGTCGCTTGGACACGTCGAGCTCCTCCAGCAGCGACTGCTTCTCCTCGGTGGAGATCTGCATCACCCCGGCGACCAGGTGCGACAGCATCACCGGGTCCTCCATCGTCGCCACCATCACCGACAGCTCCTCGGGGAGGTAGGGCACCTCGCCGACGATCGCGGCGAAGTCACGCTGGACGTTGCGCATCAACGCGGTGAGCTGCGGCCCCTCCTTGACGATGTCGTGCGCCTCCTGGATCTCGGCGACGAGGTACGGCTCGGACCCGGCCCAATTCGTGACGCGGATCCGCTGAGTGGCCTGCACGAGCACGCGCAGCGTGTCGTCGGGCAGGCGCACCATCCGCGCGACGGTGCCCAGCACCCCCACGTCGTAGATCTGCTCGGGCGCCGGGATCTCCACCTCCGGGTCACGGCCGGCGATCAACGCAATCGTCCGGTCGCCGCGGAGCACGTCGTTGATGAGCGCCACCGAGCGGTCCTGCCCGATGTTGAGCGGCACGACGAGGTCGGGGAACGCGACCGCGTCACGCAGCGGCAGCACCCCCGCGCGCCCGGGGAGCGGCCGCGTTGCGTCGACGAGCACCTCCGCCCCGCCCTCGGGGCCTCCCTCGGCTGGCACGACCTCGATCATCCGCCCTCGATCCCCTGCGGGCTCTCGATCCGCCGGTGGCTCTCGATCGGCGGATCGGCGTCTTCGGGCCCCTCGATCGGCACGACGCGCGAGCGGGGACCGCGGGTCAACAGCGGCAGCTCGACGCGCAGCATCCCGTCTTCGTAGCGGGCGCGCACCTGCTCGGCGTCGACGTCGGCGCCGAGCTCGAGCACCCGGCGAAACGTGCCGCGCTCGATCTCGATCTGCTGGTAGACCTCGCCCTCGGGCGAGGGTGAGGCGCGCCGCCCGGCGAGGATCAGCCGGCGCCCCTCGACGTGGAGCTCGATGTCGGCGGTGTGGACGCCCGCGAGCTCGGCGGTGACGATCGCGCGAGGCGGATCGGAGGCGTAGGTGACGTCGACCGCGGGCCAGCGGCCCACGCGGCGGCGCGGGATTCCGGAGCGCTCGAGCGCATCGCCGAACAGCTCGTCCATCTCCCGACGCATCCGGTCGAAGTTGGCGAACGGGTCACGCGAGGACACGAGAAGCCAGCCTACCCGGGACGGCGGCCGGGGATCGGCGCGGCGCCCAGCGCGTCAGAGGTCGAAGCTGGCGCCCTCGGCGGCGAGCTCGACCTCGGCGCCGTATCCCGCGCTGCCCTCGGACCGAACGCGCTCGGGGTCGAGCTCGTCGGAGAAATGGGTGAGCACGAGCCGTCGTGCGGCAGCCGCATGGCCAAGCGCGCCGGCCTCACGCGCAGTCATGTGCCCGCGCGTCCCGAACGTCTCCGGCTGCTCCAGCGTGGCCTCGACGAACAGCAGATCGCTGCCCGCGGCGAACTCGGGAAGCACCTCGTTGGGCCGACAGTCCGCGCCGAAGGTGAAGTCGCCCGCGCCGGGGGTCGAGATGCGCACGGCGTGGGTCGTGACGTAGTGCGGCACCTCGCAGAAGCTCAGCTGCAGCGGCCCGAGGGTGAGCGGCGCGACCGGGTTGTACTCATGCAGGTCGAACGCGCTGCCGACCAGAGTGGGGTCCCCCAGCGAGCCTCCGATCGCGGCAAACCGCTCGCCGGAGCCGGGCGGCGCGTGCATCTGCGGGCTCGGCGGATCGGTGCGGACCCCGTAGCTCAACGCGAAGCTGTAGGGGACGATGTCGAAGAAGTGATCGGCGTGCAGGTGCGAGATCACGACCGCGTCCACCGCGCCGTAATCGACCTCCGCCCTCAGCTTGGCGAACACGCCATTGCCGCAGTCCAGCAGCAGCGTGAAGCCGTCGTGACGGATCAGGTATCCGCTGCATGCTCCCGCCGCGTCCTGCCATGACGGTGACTTTCCGAGCACCGTGACCTGCAACCTGGATCTCCTCGCTCGCTGGTGACCTGCCGAAGGAGCGGGACTCTAGACCTGCGCGCGCCCCCGGAGGGTGTGCTTCGTCACGCGTGGAGCGCGACCTGCTCGTTGGCCGTGGGGAACGCCCAGGCCACCTGCTGACGACGCTCCTGCCGGAAGACGAAGCGCAGCTGACTCGGTGGCCGCAGACCGTCGGGACCGGCAGGTCGGAACGTCGCACATGGACCCCCTTGGACCGCGCACAGGAGGTTCTCGTGGAAGAAGCACTGCTCACAGCTCGCCGCACCCGCGACCCGACCGTCCCGACCCTTTGCCATACCCGACCGACTCTCTGTTCTCGAAGCTCGACTCAACGACAGGTGGGGCATCAAAGCGCATCGGCGAGGTGCCCATCAAGTCGAATTCCGGAAAACGCAGGAATCTCCGGTTCGCGCGAAATCCGCGAAATTGCGGGGTGTTCGTGGAGCGCACGGCGGACCGCCGCAATTTCCGGAAGTCGGTGCGGTGAGCCGTCTAGGTTTGTGCACGATGAGCGACCTCGTCCGAGACCTGTACTCGCTCGCCGACGTGCGACAGGCCGCCGACGCGGCGCTCTCAGACCGGGCTCGCGCCTACATCAACGGCGGCGCCGCGGACGAGATCACGCTCGCCGACAACGACGCGTCATGGTCGCGATGGGCGCTCTCGCCGCGCGTGCTCACCGGTGTCACCGATCCCGATCTCGGCGTGACCCTGCTCGGGCGGCGACGGGCCCATCCGGTCGTGATCGCACCGACCGCGTTCGCCACGCTCGCTCACCCGGACGCCGAGCCGGGGATCGCGCGGGCCGCCGTCGAGACCGCGACGACGATGTGCCTGTCGACGTTCGCCTCCATCCGGCCGGCGCAGCTGGCCGGCCTGGTCCCGGAGGTGTCGCGGTGGTATCAGCTCTACGTGCTCAGCGACCGCGGCGAGACGCGCGAGCTGATCGCGTCCGCCGAGGCCAGTGGCTATGAGGCGCTCGTGCTCACCGTCGATCGTCCGGTGCTCGGCCCCCGCGAGCGCGAATGGCGCATGGGTCTACGTGAGGATCTCGCCAACAACGACATCGGCAGCCCGATGCCAGTCGACACCTCGGGGCATATCGACGGCTCACTGACCTGGTCAGATGTCGAGCGCTTCGCCGCCGAGACCGAACTTCCGGTGCTGGTCAAGGGCGTCCTCACCGCACGTGACGCCCGACTGGCCGCCGAGCACGGAGCCGCCGGGGTGATCGTCTCCAACCACGGCGGCCGCCAACTCGACACCACACTGTCAGGCGCCGACGCACTGCCCGAGGTCGTCGACGCGGTCGGCTCCGAGCTCGAGGTGCTCGTCGACGGCGGCGTCAGACGTGGCACCGACATCGTCAAGGCGCTCGCGCTGGGAGCTCGTGGCGTGCTGGTCGGCCGCCCGCTGCTGTGGGGCCTTGGCCTCGGTGGCAGCGCCGGCGCCCGGCGCGTGATCGAACTGCTGCTCGAGGAACTGCGGATCGCGCTGGCGCTCACCGGGGCCGCCTCCGTCGCCGAGCTCGATCCGAGCCTGGTGCGTCCCGCCCCCTGGGCGCGCTGACGGGTGACACCGTGCGGCTGCTCGTCACCGGCGTCACCGGATACGTCGGACCGCTGCTCGCCGCCCGGCTGATCGCCGACGGCCACAAGGTGCGAGGGTTCGCCCGATCGCCGCAGCGCGTACAGGTCCCCGGGCTGGAGGTCTACGGTGGCGACGCTGTCACCGGCGACGGGCTGACCGCGGCGATGGATGGCGTGGACGTCGCCTACTTCCTGATCCACGCGATGGAAGGAGCGGCCGCCGGCGCCGATCCGTTCCCGGCGCGCGAGGCGCAGGCGGCGGGGCGGTTCGCGCAGGCGGCCGCCGCGGCTGGAGTGCGGCGGATTGTGTACCTCGGAGGCCCGGTGCCGGATGCGCCGCTGTCGTCTCATCTGGAGAGCCGGCTCGCCGTCGAGCGCTCACTGCTCGCCGCCGTCCCGGACTCGATCGCGCTCCGGGCATCGATCGTGATCGGTGCACGCTCACGGTCGTTCGCGCTGCTCGTGCGGCTGATCGAGCGGCTGCCGGTGCTGGCGCTGCCGGCGTGGTGGCGTCACCGCACGGCGCCGATCGACGAGCGCGATGTGCTGGCGATGCTCGCCGCCGCGGCCGGGGCGCGCCTGTCCGCCAGTGACCGCGACCCCGACGGCGGATTCGTGTTCGACGCCGCCGGTCGTGACGTCGTCTCCTACGGTGACCTGCTGCAGCGGATCGCTGAACTGATGCTCGTCGACCGCATCGCGGTCAGGCTGCCGGCCCTCTCGCTCACCCCCGTCGCAAGCGTCGTGGCGGCCGCCCTGGCTGGAGAGGATCCGGCACTGGTACGGCCGCTGATGGAGAGCCTGGAGACCGATCTGCTGCCCAACGGACGGTCCGCGGCGGAGGCACTGACGGTGAGACTGCACTCGCTCGACGCCGCCATCGAGCACGCGCTCGGAGACTGGGAGCGCGCGGGCCACCTCGCGGCGCGTTAGGGTCCGCACTGCGCGATGAGCACAGTCCAGGACGAGATCGTCATCGAAGCGCCGATCGAGCGCGTGTGGGAGACGGTCATGGATCCCCAGCGCCTGGGCGACTGGGTGACGATCCACAAGTCGGTGGAGAACTTCCCGCGCCCGCCACTGCGCCGCGGGGCGACGATGGACCAGGCGATGTCGGTGCGCGGCATCACCTTTCACGTGCACTGGCGCCTGGTCGAGTTGGAGGCGCCGCACCTCGCTCGCTGGGAGGGAGCGGGGCCCGCCCACTCCGACGCGCTCATCCGTTACGAACTGTCCAGTGACGGGATGGGTCGCACCAGGTTCCGCTACACCAACGAGTTCCACCCTCCGGGCGGGCGGCTCGGCAGCGTCGCCGGACGGTTCATCGTCGGGGCGACCTCGGAGCGCGAGGCACGCAGTTCACTGTCGCGATTGAAGGCTCTGCTCGAGCGCGGCTGAAGATCGCGTTGCCTGTGCAGGAGTGCAAGGCTTCGGTCACTCTCACATACACGTTGTATGGTGCGAGGTTCATATCTCGCCTACATCCCGGAGGTACACACGTTGGCTGACTTCGTCGACAAAGCGGTAAAGGACATCGACGGACGTCTCGAGGAGCTCAAGCTCGAGGTTCAGAAGCTGGAAGCCGCTCGTTCGGCACTCGTCGGCGGACGGCGTGGCCCCGGTCGCCCCCGCGCCACCAGTGCCAACGGCACGAGCTCCCCGGCACCGCGTCGCGCCGCTCGCCGTCCCGGCCGCCCGCGTGGCCGCCGTGGTGGTAACACCCGCGCCAACCAGGCGCTGCAGCTCGTCAAGGACAAGCCCGGCATCACGATCCCCGAGATCGCGTCCCAGCTGAAGATCGAGCCGAACTACCTGTACCGCGTCATGCCCAAGCTCGTCGAGGACGGGTCGGTCAAGCGCGACGGTCAGGGTTGGCACCCGGCCAGCTAGGCCAGACGGTTTCACCGGACGGACATCGTCCGCCCGAAGCACAACGGCCGCCGCATCCGTGTGGATGCGGCGGCCGTTTGTCGTACTGACCAAGCGGTCTAGATCAGCCCGAGCTGCTTGACCGCGTCGCGCTCCTCGCCGAGCTCCTTGACGGAGGCATCGATCTTGCCGCGCGAGAAGTCGTCGATCTCAAGGCCCTCGACGATTGTGTACTCACCGCCGCTGCACGTCACCGGGTAGCCGGTGATGACGCCCTCGGCGATGGAGTAGCTGCCATCCGACGGGACCGCCATCGACACCCAGTCACCCTCCGGGGTGCCGAGCACCCAGTCGTGGACGTGGTCGATCGCCGCGTTGGCGGCCGACGCGGCACTGGAGGCGCCACGCGCCTCGATGATCGCCGCGCCGCGCTTCTGCACGGTGGGGATGAAGTCTGCCTCGATCCACTGCTGATCGTTCACCGTCTCGGCGGCGTTGCGGCCGTTGACCTTGGCGTGGAACACGTCCGGGTACTGGGTGGCCGAGTGGTTGCCCCAGATCGTCATGTTCGTGATGTCGCTCACCGCGACGCCCGCCTTCGCCGACAGCTGCGCGATCGCGCGATTGTGGTCCAGACGGACCATCGCGGTGAACCGCTCAGCGGGGATATCGGGCGCGTTGGCCGCGGCAATGCGCGCGTTGGTGTTCGCCGGGTTGCCGACGACGAGAACCTTCAGGTCAGAGGCCGCATGCGCGTTGAGCGCCTCGCCCTGGGGCTTGAAGATGCCGCCGTTGGCCTCGAGCAGGTCGCCACGCTCCATCCCCTTGGTCCGGGGACGAGCTCCGACCAGCAGTGCGATGGACACGCCGTCGAACGCCTTGTTGGGGTCGTCGGAGATGTCGACGGAGGAGAGCAGCGGGAACGCGCAGTCGTCGAGCTCCATGGCGGTGCCCTCGGCAGCCTTCACTGCCTGCGGGATCTCGAGCAGTGACAGCGCGACCGGGGTATCGGGGCCGAGCATCTGCCCGGAGGCGATCCGGAACAGCAGCGCGTAGCCGATCGCGCCGGCGGCGCCGGTTACCGCCACCTTGACGGGGGTTGTACTCATCGATCACTCACTTTCGTGCCTTGAATTGAACGGTGGACTCCTCTCCTCGCTGCTCGAGTCCTTGGTCTCTACAGCGACAGTCCGTAGACCTCGCCGAGCTTGTCCTTCAGGTAGCGCACGAACGGCGCGACCGAGATCGGCGCGCCGAGCTCGCGCTGGAGCAGCTCCGCGGTCGGGAACTTGGCTCCATGCCGGTGCACGTGCTCGCGCAGCCAATCGCGCAGCCCGCCGAGTTGTCCGGCGGCCAGCGCCGTCTCCAGCTCGGGCAGGTCCTGATGTGCGCGCTCCCACAGCTGACCGGCGATCAGGTTGCCGAGCGCGTAGGTGGAGAAGTACCCCATCAGGCCGGCCGACCAGTGCACGTCCTGCAGGATCCCGTCTGCGTCGTCGGTCACCTCGAGGTCGAAGTAGTCCTTGAAGCGCGCCCGCCACGCCTCGGCGGCGTCCTGCACCTTGAGCGTGCCCTCGATCAGCTCCTGCTCGAGCTCGAACCGGAGGATGATGTGCAGCGCGTACGTCGCCTCGTCGGCCTCCACGCGGATGAACGACGGCTGCACGCGGTTGACGGCACGGAACAGGCTGTCAGGCTCGATTCCCTCCAGGGCCTCACAGTGCGAGGCCACCCTCGGTGCCAGGACGGTGGCGAACGCCCGGCCACGACCGACCATGTTCTCCCACAGCCGACTCTGTGATTCGTGCATCGCCAGTGAGTCGACGGTGCCGAGCGGGCTGCGCGGGTGAGCGAGCGAGGATCCCTCCTCGTAGAGACCGTGACCGCACTCGTGCATCGATCCGAACAGCGCCATCGGCCAGTAGTTCTCGTCGTAACGCGTGGTGATGCGCACGTCACCGTCGCCGACGCCGGTGGCGAACGGATGCACCGTGTCGTCCAGGCGCCACCCCCGATCGGTGAAGCCCATGAGCTTCACGATCTCACGGGAGAGCGCGCGCTGATCGTCGACCGGGAAGCGGACCTCCACAGGGGACGCGTCGACCCCGGCTGAATCCTTGATGGCGGCGATCATCGGCACCAACTCGGCCTTGAGCTCATCGAACAGCTCGACGACCTGCGTGGTCCGCATCAGCGGCTCGTAGTCATCGAGCAACACGTCGTACGCGCATTCGTAGCCGTCATGACCGAGATGGCAGTCGACGTAGCGTCGCGCGAGGTCGACGTTGCGCTGCAGCGCGGGCTGGAAGGCGGCGAAATCCGAGTCCCGGCGCGCGGTGATCCATGCCTCCTGCCCACGCGAGCCGGCATGTGCGAGCTCAGCAGTGAGGGCGCCGGGCACCCGGCGCGCCTTCTCCCAGTCACGGCGGACCGACTGGAGCAGGCGAGCGTCATCGGAGTCGGGGTCAGCACCGTTCACCTCGGTGACGGCGCTCTCCAGCAGGCGGCCGGTCTCTGCGTCGGTGAATTCACGATGGCGCAGCTCGGCGAGCGTGGCGAGCACATCGGCCCGGGATTCCGCCCCGCGCCTGGGCATCTTCGTCTGCTGATCCCAGCTGGCGAGCGCGCTCGCGTACTTGAGATCGGACAGGCGGGCCATCCGTTGCTTCAGCTCATCGAGCTGTCCACTCATCGCGTCTCCTTTGCTGAAAGTCGCCGTCTCGGGACCGTCGCTCTACGTCGGACGGGCACCGACTCTATGTGGTGTGCGGATCACACGCCTGCGGCGCCGTATCTGACCCTATGCGACCATTCGGGCATGCTCGGGCGCTCACGTTCGGTGCGGCTGTTCACGGTGTCCGGCATTCGCGTCGGTGTCGACGTCAGCTGGTTCATCGTCCTGTTCCTGATGATCTACCTGTTGTCAGGGCCATTCCGGACGACCCTGCACAGCTCTGACACGGTCGCCTATCTCACCACGGTCGTCAGCGTGCTCGCGCTGTTCGCCTCGATCATCGTCCATGAGCTCGGGCACGCAGTGGCCGCCCGCCGCCACGGCGTCGGCGTGCAGCGGATCGACCTGTACCTGTTCGGCGGCCTGACGTTGATGGAGCGCGAGCCCGAGACGCCGCGCGAGGATTTCGTCATTGCGGTCGCCGGGCCGATCGCCACTGCCCTGATGATCGTGGTGTTCATCGCGGCGGACTTCGCTCTGGTCGGCTCCCACCGCCTGCTCGACGCGATCGAGCTGCAGTCCAACATCCACATCACGCCGACACTGCTCGCGCTCAGCTGGCTGATCCCGGTCAACGCCCTGCTGCTGATCTTCAACTTGCTGCCGGCGTTCCCACTCGACGGCGGCCGGATCGTCCGCGCCGCGGTGTGGCGCGCCACCGGCGACCGGCGTCGCGGCACCGCGGCGTCGGCCCGACTCGGACAGCTGTTGTCGCTGCTGCTCGGCGCGTTCGGGCTCTACCTGCTGATCGGGGCGGGCTCCTTCAGCGGGCTGTACATGGCCGGCCTGGCGTGGATTCTCTACAACGAGGCGCGGGCCGCGATCGCCCGAGCCGCGCTGGAGGAACGGATCGATGGCGTCCGGGTGCGGGACATCATGGACTCCGAACCGGTCACTGTCGCATCCGATCTGACTGCCTCCCAGGCGCTCGAGGACTATTTCCTGCGCTACCGCTGGCCGTGGTTCGCCGTCGTCGAGGCGGACGGGCGGTTTGCGGGGATCGTGACCGAGGCCGACGTGCGAGGCGCGGCCGAGGCGGGCGAGGGCTGGGTGCTCATCGGCTCGCTGGTCGGCCACGGCTCGCGGACGGCGGGGCGGATCGGAGTGGAGAGCCCGATCACCGCCCTGATCGGTTCCGAGCCGCTCGGGCGGTTCGGAGCGCTGATGGCAGTCGATTCCGAGGGGATGCTGCGTGGCGTGGTGACCGTCGAACAGCTGCGCCGGGCGCTCTCGGCGGCGTTCGCCAGGTGATCTGAAACCGTCAGAAACCGTCCGCCCGGTGACCCTGGGGCGAGCGCGTCCTCACCGGGGGTTCCTTATATTGCAGGGGTGCCCTCACATGACGTCTTGATCATCGGGGCTGGCCTCGCCGGCCAGCGGGCCGCTCTCGCAGCCGCCCAGACGGGTGCCTCCGTCGCCATCATCTCCAAGGTCCACCCGGTGCGGTCCCATTCGGTGGCGGCCGCCGGCGGCATCAACGCTGCGCTGAACCCGGAGGACACCTGGGAGTCCCACGCTTTCGACACCGTCAAGGGCTCCGACTACCTCGGCGACCAGGACGCGATCGAGGTCATGTGCCGCGAGGCCCCTGACGAGATCCTCTGGCTGGAGCACGCCGGAGTCACCTTCCATCGCAACGACACCGGCCACCTCGGAACGCGCGCGTTCGGCGGAGCCTCCGCGGCGCGCACGTACTACGTCGCCGACATCACCGGCCACGCGATCCTGCACGTGCTCTACGAGCAGCTGGTCAAGTACTCCGCCCAGATCGACCGCTATGAGGAGTGGTTCGGCACCGACCTGCTCCAGGACGAGACCGGCCGCTGCATCGGCGCGATCTGCCGCAACCTGCGCGACGGCCAACTGCAGGTGTTCAACGCGAAGTCGACGATCCTCGCCAACGGCGGAGCGGGACAGGCCTACAAGCCGACCACCAACGGTCTGATCGTCACCGGCGACGGAATCGCACAGGCTTACCGGATCGGCGCCCGGCTGATGGACATGGAGATGATCCAGTACCACCCGACGACACTCGCGGGCAACGGGCTGCTCATCACCGAGGGCGCCCGCGGCGAGGGCGCGCAGCTGTTCAACGCCCAGGGCGAGCGCTTCATGGAGAAGTACGCGCCCAACAAGCTCGAACTCGCCTCGCGTGACGTCGTCTCCCGCGCCGAGCAGACCGAGATCAACGAGGGCCGCGGCTTCCCCGACGGCACGGTGGCGCTGGACATCACCAAGGTGCCGCGGCGGCGCACGCTGGAGGCGCTGCGCGAGATCGTCAACATCGGCCGTGACTTCGCCGGCGTGGACATCACCCGGGAGCCGATCCACATCCATCCGGGGCAGCACTACATCATGGGCGGGGTCAAGACCGACGTCGACGGCCAGACCACGATCCCGGGGCTCTACGCCGCCGGTGAGGTCGCCTGCGTCTCGGTCCACGGCGGCAACCGCCTTGGTGCCAACTCGCTGCTCGACACGCTGATCTTCGGTCGCCGCTCCGGCGAGCACGCCGGCAAGCTGGGCAAGGACCTGAAGATGCCCTCCACGCCCGCGGCGCGCGTCGCCGATACCGAGAAGATGATCCGCGGCCTGATGAACCGGCAGGGCGGCCGCCGCGTCTCGGCGATCAAGGACGAGCTCGGCGAGTCCATGAACAAGTACGCCGCGGTGTTCCGCGACGAAGCCGGCTTGCAGACGTGCCACGAGATCATCCGACGGCTCAAGGAGGAGTCCGAGCACGCCACGATCGACGACCGCGGCACCGTCTTCAATCAGGACGTGATCGGCGCGCTCGAGCTCGGATACATGCTCGACTGCGCGGAGGCGATCGTCGTCGGCGCCCTGGAGCGCAAGGAGTCACGCGGCGCCCAGTCGCGCACCGACTACCCCGGGCGCAACGACGAGGAGTGGCTCAAGCACATCGACATCTCCGCCAACGGCGGGGACGTTCCCAAGGTCAGCTACTCCCCGGTGACGATCACCAAGTGGCAGCCCCAGGAAAGGACCTACTAGCGCCATGCCCGAGTATCTGCTGAAGATCCGGCGCTTCGACCCGCAGTCGGGCCAAGCCGCCTATTGGGACGAGCACCGCATCGAGATGGACGAGAGCCAGTCGGTTCTCGACGGCATCCTCAAGGTCCGTGACGAGGTCGACGGCTCGGTCGGGATCCGCTGTTCCTGCCAGCAGGCGATCTGCGGCTCCTGCGGCGTACGCATGAACGGACGCCCCGGTCTGGCCTGCAACACCCACCTGGGGATCGCGGCCGAACGCAAGTGGCGCAACGAGGCCGTCGGTGGCGCCCGTGACGACGGCGAGGAGCGGGTCATCGAGATCGAGCCGATGGGCAACATGCCCGTCATCCGCGACCTGATCGTCGACATGGACGCGGTCCACTGGAAGAAGTTCCAGCGCGTCACGCCGTACCTGGTCAACAAGCAGCCGGTCCCAGACCGCGAGTACATCGTCCCGCATGAGAACATGGTCGACATCACCCAGACGATGGCCTGCATCCAGTGCGGCGCCTGCGTCTCGGACTGCCTGTCGATGGAGATCGACCCCGGTTTCATCGGCCCGGCGGCTCTGTCCAAGGCCTACCGCTTCGTCGGCGACCCCCGTGACGCCGATCACGAGGAGCGGCTGAAGGACCTCGCCGAGGACGAGCACGGTCTCTATGACTGCACGCACTGCTTCAACTGCATCGACGCCTGCCCCAAGGAGGTGGCGCCGATGAGCCAGATCATGCGGCTGCGCCGCCGCGCCGGCAGCGATTACCACATCGACGACCGCAACAACGGCAATCGTCACGAGGAGTCGTTCTCGACGCTGGTGCGTGACAACGGCCTGCTGCACGAGGCCGAGCTGCTGCCCCGGTCCTTCGGCGGCAACTCGTGGTTCGGCAAGTTCGCGCCGCCCGCCGGGGCCGTGCTGCTGAAGTCCCTGCCCGCGATCGTCCCCGCCGTGCTCCGCGGCAAGGTGAGCATCAAGACCGCGATGCTCGGCCACAAGATCGGCTCCAAGGACCTGTCCGCGATCAAGAACCTGTTCAACAAGGTCGAGAGCCGCAAGGAGCGCATCGAGCTCAACCTGTACGTGGTTGGCGAAGAGGACCAACCGGAGCCCGCACCCGTCGGAGGCGCCGCCTCAAGTGAAAGCGAGCAGTCATGAGGGTCGCCTACTGGCCGGGGTGCGTGAGCCGCGGCTTCACTCCGGAGCTGCACGGCTCGATGGCGAAGGTCGCGCCGCTGCTCGACCTGGAGCTCGTCGAGCTCGACCGCGCCTGCTGCACCGGCGCGGGTGTCATCGCCGAGCACAACCAGGAGCTCGCCGATTCGCTGAACGCGCGGACGTTCGCGCTCGCCCAGCAGACCGGCGCAAACCTGATGATGAACATCTGCTCGACCTGTCAGGGCGCGCAGTCTGAGTGCCAGCAGCGGCTGGACGCGAACTCCGACTACCGGTCGCACATCAACGAGAACCTCGCTGATGAAGGGCTGTCCTACGAGAAGGGCCTGACCAACAAGAACCTGCTGTGGCTGCTGGTCGAGGAGATCGGCCTGGACACGCTGAAGAGCAAGGTCAAGCGGCCGCTGTCGGGGCTGAAGGTCGGCCCGTTCTACGGCTGCTACATCGTCCGGCCGCAGGACCGCATCGGCGTGACCGAGGAGCGCCCGCGTGACCGCTACATGCAGATGGTGATCGAGGCGCTCGGTGGCACGGTGATCGACTACGCGGGCGTCTACAAGTGCTGCGGCTTCCCGATCATCACCATGAACATGGAGGCCTCGCTGACCATGGCGGGTCGCCACCTCGGCGACGCCAAGGACGCCGGTGCCGACTGCCTGGTCGTGCCGTGCCCGCTGTGCCATCTCAACCTCGACCTGCAGCAGCCGCTGGCCGCCCGCCAGGTCGGGCGCGAGCTCGCACTCCCGGTCCTCCACCTCCCCCAGCTGCTCGGTCTGGCGTTCGGCCTGGAGCCGAAGGACCTCGGGATGAGCAAGCACGTCGTGCGACCGACCTCGGTGATCGACTGGAGCGCTTCGGTCATCGCGGGCGCGGCCGCCTGAGCCTGCCAGGGTGAGAGCCCGATGAGCCGCGCGCGCGCCAGCGCGTGGACAGTCTCGCCAACCGCTAGCTTCTTGAGTCAGTGAGCGGCGCTCAGTTCGGCCTTGCGCTGTCCGTGTTCCTCGCCTGCGCGGTCGAGGCCGTGGAGGCGCTCACCATCGTGCTCGCGGTCGGGTTGACGCGCGGCTGGCGCTCGGCGATGTACGGCGTCGGCGCCGCGCTCGTCGTGCTTGCCGCGCTGTCGGCCGGCCTGGGGCCGGCGCTGACCGCCCTGCCGATCGGAGTGCTCCGGGTCGCCGTCGGCGGCCTGCTGCTCGTGTTCGGGCTGCAGTGGCTGCGTAAGGCGGTGCTGCGGGCGGCGGGGCTGAAGGCGCTGCACGACGAGACGGCTGCGTTCGCCCGGGAGCGGGCGGCGGCCGAGAGCGCTGGGCAGCTCAACGACGCAGGAGATGGTTCAGATGCACAGCGCATCGATGGCTATGCGTTCGCGGTCGCGTTCAAGGGCTCGCTGCTCGAAGGACTGGAAGTGGTCTTCATCGTGCTCACGTTCGGCGCCAACCAGCACGACGTGGGGCTGGCCGCGGTGGCCGCCGGGATCGCGGTGATCGCCGTGGTGGTGGCCGGTGTTGCGATCCGCGCGCCGCTGGCTCGCGTCCCGGAGAACGCGATGAAGTTCTCGGTCGGCGTGATGCTCGTCTCCTTCGGCATGTTCTGGGGCACCGAGGGCGTGGGCGCGCACTGGCCCGGTGGTGATGCGGCGCTGCTCGTGCTCATCCCGAGCACGTTGCTGATGGCGCTCGCCTGCGTGGCCGCGCTGCGCCGCCAGGCCCGGCCGCGGGCCGAGGCGGTCGGCCCGTGAGCCGCCTGCGCAGTGCCTGGCTGTCGGTCTGGGACTTCGTGGTCGGCGACGACTGGCGGCTGGCGCTCGGCGTCGTGGTCGCGCTCGGGGTCACCGCGCTGGCGGCGGGCGCGGGCGCCACCGCCTGGTGGATCACCCCGGTCGTGATCGCCGCGCTGCTGGCCCTGTCGGTCTGGCGCGCTGCGCGCTGACCGATTCCGAGCTTGAGTTCTCCTGCGGTTCTGCCGACAGCGATCATGTGCGCCGCCTCCGCGTCTCCCTCGCGCTGCTCGCAGCCGCTGCCCTGCTCGCCGGCTGTGGCGTCAACGGCTCGGTGCTCGGCCGCATCGCCGCACCCAGCGCGACGAAGCTGCTCGCGAACAGCCGCGCGGGCTTTGGCTCCCAGGGATCGATCCGCGTCACCGATCAGGAGCGCACCCGCGACGGCCAGCGCTCCACCACGATCACCTCGCTGGAGTACCGCGGGATCGACATCTACTCGCGCCAGAGCGACGGGATCGGCGCCGACCTGCGTGTGCTCGACGGCTCGGCGTGGTCACGCGGGAACCCTCTGTACTGGGTGAGCTCGCAGGGGCTCGAGTCCTCTCAGATCCCGCTCGTGAGCCGCGGCTGGGACGCGATGCGGCCCACCCAGCTGCACCTTCCGCACTGGTTCGTGCAGGCGCTCGGCGACCCCACGCTGCTGGAGGAGTGCGAGGTGCCCACGATCCCGGACTCCACGCTGTCGATCACGGGTCATGAGACATTCGACGGACACACCTCGACCGTGCTCTCCGCTCACGCTCGCCACGGCGGCGAGGCCGAGCGGATCGTCCTGGAGTCAGGGTCCCCCTACCTGCCCGAGCAGATCTCGTTCACCGGCGGGCTCCCCGCCGATCCGGCGTGCGGCGTCAGCGCCGCCGCCGCCCACGCGGTCCACAGCGCCACGATCACCTTCGACCAGGCCAACGCCGTGCAGCTCGCGCGACCGCGGGCGACGCTCAGCGAGGCGCAGTACGACTCGATCGTCGCCGCCCCGTCGACCGCCGGCGCAACCGTGCCGGCAACCCTCGCCCACCGTCTCGCCGGTCGTCACACGATGAGCGGACGTGTCGTTACCACCCTCGGAGTCAAGGGAGACCACGTCGGCGAGCGGATGAGCATCCCGTGGACGATCAGCCCCCGCTGCCAGGGCGGCCGCTGCCGCCTGCGGCTGTCCGTCGACGACCGTGCCTCCGTCCCCGTGCGGGCCGGTCGCGACGGGCTGTTCGCCCGGGCGAGCTTTGAGAACCGCTGCAGCACGGGCCGACGCTCGATCCCGACCGAGATCGGGATCGGGATCCGGCACGGGCGCCTTGAGGCCTGGTCCTCGGAAGCGACCACCGCCTGCGGCGGCCCGAGCGCCGACTACCTGATCTGGCGGGGCGCCTAGCTCAGGCGACCGCGCGGTCGCCGACGAGCAGCTCCGCGATCTGGACCGCGTTCGTCGCGGCGCCCTTGCGCAGGTTGTCGGAGACGACCCACATCTGCAGCGCGCGGGGGTGCGACTCGTCCCGGCGCAGACGGCCGACGAACACCTCGTCACGTCCGGCGGCCTGAAGCGGGGACGGCATCACCTGGCCGGGCGGTACGTCCGCAGGCCCGAGCTCGACGCCGGGCGCGTCGCGCAGCAACTCCACCGCCCGCTCCACGCTGAGCGGCTCTCGGGTCTGGACGTTGACCGACTCCGAGTGGCTGACCCGGACGGGCACGCGCACGCACGTGACCGCGACGCCGATCTGCTCGTCCTCGAGGATCTTGCGCGTCTCGAACATCATCTTGCGCTCCTCGTCGGTGTGGTCCTCCCCGTCGGGGAAAGACCCGGCCCCACCGATCACGTTGAACGCGATGTGGTCGGGGTAGATCGACGGGTCCGGCAGCGGCTCATTGGCGAGAGCGGCCCGCGACTGGGCGTCGAGCTCGTCGAGCGCGTCCTTGCCCGTGCCCGACACCGACTGGTAGGTGGAGACGATCAGCCTCTCGATGCCGACGGCGCGGTGGATCGGCGCCAGCGCGACCATCAGCTGCATCGTCGAGCAGTTCGGGTTGGCGATGATCCCCCGGTGGCGGACGAGCGCGTGCGGGTTGACCTCGGAGACGACGAGCGGGATCTCGGGGTCTCGGCGAAACGCGCTCGAGTTGTCGACGACGACCGCGCCGGCGTCTGCGAAGCGCTGCGCCCACGCGCGTGACGTCGACGCGCCCGCGCTGAACAGGGCGATGTCGATCCCGTGAAGCTCGGCGGCATCGTCGAGGACCACCACGGGGCGGCCATCGACGTGGAGGCCGGCCGAGCGTGGCGACGCGAACAGCACCAGGTCGGAATCCAGGCCCCGCTCGCGCAGCACCTCGAGCATCACGCGGCCCACGTTGCCGGTCGCTCCGACCACGGCGATCCTGGTCATCGCGGCCCCTCCTCGACCTCGATGCCGCCCTCGCCGAGCTCGAACGCAGCGTGCAGGGCGCGCACCGCCTGTGGCACGACGTCCTGGCGGATGATGCAGGAGATCTTGATCGGCGAGGTCGAGATCATCTCAATGTTGATCTGCTCGGCGGCGAGGGTCTGGAACACCTTGGCGGCGACGCCCGGGTGAGTTCGCATCCCGGCGCCGACGATCGAGACCTTGCCGATCTCGTTGTCGGTGTCGATCGAGCGCAGCTGCAAACTCTCGCGCAGCGGGGCGAGCGCCTGCTCGGCCGCACGCAGGTCCTCGGTCCCGATAGTGAACGACACCTCCGCGACCGAGCCCTCGGTCTGCGGCTCGTTCTGGATGATCGTGTCCACGTTGCAGTTGGCGTCGGCGAGCGCCAGGAAGATCGCGGCGGCGGCTCCGGGCTCGTTGGGGACGCCGACGGCGGTGATCCGCGCCTCGTTGGTCGAGTGGGTCACTGCGGTGATGAGCGGGTGTTCCATCGTCTCGTCTTCTCCGATGACAAAAGTACCGGGGCCGGGATCGAAGCTGGAGCGGCAGTGGATGCGGACCCCGTGCGTTCGCGCGTACTCGACGGACCGCAGCTGCAGCACCCCGGCGCCGGAGGCCGACATCTCGAGCATCTCCTCGAACGACACGTGGCTGAGCTTGCGCGCGTCGGGGACGATCCGCGGATCGGCGCTGAACACGCCGGCCACGTCGGTGTAGATCTCGCACACCTCGGCACTGAGCGCGGCAGCGACGGCAACCGCGGTCGTGTCCGAGCCGCCCCGGCCGAGCGTGGTCACGTCACGGCTCGTGGAGACCCCCTGAAAGCCCGCCACGAGGACGATCCGGTCCTCGTCGAGACCCTCGCGGATGCGGTCGGCGCGCACGTCGAGGATCCGAGCCTTGGTATGCGAGGTGTCGGTGACGATGCCCGCCTGCGAGCCCGTCAGCGAGATCGCGTTGTGCCCTAGATCGTGGATCGCCATGGCGCACAGCGCGCACGACATCCGCTCGCCGGTGGAGAGCAGCATGTCCATCTCCCGCGGGTCAGGGACAGGCGAGACCTCCTCGGCCATCGCGATCAGCTCATCGGTCGTCTTCCCACGCGCCGAGAGCACCGCCACGACGCGCTTTCCCGAGTCGCGCTGCGCCACGATCCGCCGCGCCGCGGCCTTGATTCGATCGGCGTCGGCGACCGAGGTACCGCCGAATTTCATGACGACCGTCTCGACCACGCTGTGAATGTAGGCGGTCGTAGGCTCAGACCGCGCGGCGCCCGGCGAACGCCCGGCCGAGCGTGAGCTCGTCGGCGTACTCCAGGTCGGCGCCGACCGGCAGGCCGCTCGCCAGCCGGGTGACGATGAGCTCCGGGCGGCGAGAACGCAGCTCGCCGGCGATGTGCAACGCGGTCGCCTCGCCGGTGGTCGTCGGGTTGGTGGCGATCACGACCTCACGCACCGTCGAGCCGTGGTCGTCGGCGCCGTTGTCGGTCACACGCGCGTAGAGCTCGGTGATCTTCAGGTCCTCGGGGTCGACGCCGTCGATCGGCGACAGCGCCCCGCCGAGCACGTGGTAGCGCCCGCGGAACTCGTGCGTGCGCTCGATCGAGATCACGTCCGAGGGCTCCTCGACGACGCAGATCACCTCGGTCTCCCGGCGCTCGTCCTCACAGATCCTGCAGCGCGGGCCATCGGCGAGGTTGAAGCAGACCTCGCACAGCCCGATCCGCGACTTCACCTCGAGGATCGCCTCGGCAAGCGCGGCCGCCTCCTCATCGGAGGACCGCAGCACATGGAAGGCGAGCCGCTGCGCGGTGCGACCGCCGATCCCCGGGAGCTTGGAGAGCTCGGTGATGAGCCGCTGGACGGGCGGCGCGAACGCGGACACCCTGAGCTAGAACCCCGGCAGCCCGAGCCCGCCGAGGCCGCCGAGGCCACCGGCGAGCGCGCCCATCTTGCTCGCGGCGAGCTCCTGGGCGGAGCGCAGCCCCTCGTTGACGGCGGCCAGCACCGTGTCCTGCAGAAGCTCGACGTCCTCGGGGTCGACCGCCTGGGGATCGATCGTGATCGACTTGATCACCAGGTCGCCGGTCACCGTCACCTTGACCATGCCGCCGCCGGCCGAGGCCTCGACCGTCTCGTCCTTGAGCGACTCCTGGGCGGCGATCATGTCCTCCTGCATCTTCTGGGCCTGCTTGAGCAGCTGCTGCATGTTGGGCTGAGGGGGCATCAGGTCTCCTGGTCGGGATCGTCGAGGACTTCCTTCGCGTCGAACTCCTCCACCAATCGTCGCACGAGCTCCTCCTGGGAGAGCCCCGCCTCGGCCGCGGGCTGGCCGCCCGGTTCGTCCTCGGGCGCGGCGACGTCGCGCAGCTCATAGCGCAGGTTCATCGGCGCGCCGATGACCGAGCGCAGCGCCTCGGCGGTGGCGCGCCGGTAGTCGTCCTGCTGGGCCTTGCGCTGCGCGAACGCCTTGCTCTTGGGGAACGCGAGCGTCACATCGCTGCCCTCCACCGAAACCGGCCGGGCGTCGACCAGCAGCGCCCCGAGCAGCTGATTGGCCTGGCGGACGATGTCGATCACCGCGGGCCAGCAGGCGGCGACGGTGGCGAGCTCCGGGGGGCCGTCGGGGACGGCGGTGGGCCGGGGCGGGGCGCCGGCGGCTGGCTGGTCCTCGGATACAGCCGCCGGCCTGGGCGGCGCCCCGGGGTCGGGCGCCGGCTCGGGCGGCTCTGCGGCGGCGGCCGTCCGCTCGGGCGGCTCTGCGGGGTCGGGCACCCGCTCGGGCGGCTCTGCGGGGTCGGGCGCCCGCTCGGGTGGCTCCGCGGGGGCGGGCACCCGCTCGGGTGGCTTTGTGGCGGCGGGCACCCGCTCGGGCGGCTCTGCGGCGGCGGAGTCCGGTGGCTCGGCGGCCGCCGGCGCCGCGGGTGTCGGCTCCTCGGCGACCTTCAGCAGAGGCGCCGGGAGCACCTCAACCGGAGTTGCAGCATTTTCCCCCGGAGCGGGGGGATTTCGTACGACCTCCCGGACGGCCGGTGCCGCAATCGGTGTCGGAGCGCTCCGCGCGCCGGAGAGCGCCCCCTCCAACCGCTCGATCCGCGCCAGCAGTGCGGCCGCGGACGGGTCGACCTCCGGGGCCGCCGCCTTGACGAGCACGAGCTCGAGCTGGATCCGCGCCTGGGCACCGTTGGCGGTCGCGTCGAGCGCCCCGGAGACGAGGTCGAGCAGCCGCACCGCGTCGGTCTCTGCCAACGACTCGGCTTGGGCGAGCAGCCGCAGATCGCGCTCGGGGGTCACCCGGACCTCCTCGGGGACCTCCCCGAGGATCTGCACCGCGAGCAGCTCACGTCCGTGCAGCTCGAGGTCGCGCAGGATCTGCCCGGGGTCGCGGCCGGAGGCGGTGAGCCGCCCGGCGGCCCGCAGCGCTGCGGCACCGTCACCCGCGGCGACCGCGTCGAGCGCCTCGAACAGCTGCTCGGCATCGGCGACGCCGAGCACCGCCAGCACGTCGGCGGGGACGATCCGCTCGTCGCCCGCGTACGTGAGCAGCTGCTCCAGGGTGCCGAGCGCGTCGCGGAAGGAGCCGGTGGCGTGGCGCGCCACCAGTGCCACGGCGGCCGGATCGATTTCGATCTGCTCGGTTGCGGCGACGCGGCTGACCACCTGGGTCAGCTGAGCGACCGTCGGCCGGCCGAAGTCGAAGCGGTGACAGCGGTCGACGACCGTCGGCAGCACCTTCTGCGCCTCGGTCGTGGCGAGCACGAAGATCGTCCGTGGCGGCGGCTCCTCGAGCGTCTTGAGAAACGCGTTCCATGCCTGCTGGGAGAGCATGTGCGCCTCGTCGAGGATGTAGACCTTGTGGCGACCGGACACCGGCGCGTAGGCGACCGACTCCCGCAGATCGCGGATGTCGTCGACGGAGTTATTGGAGGCCGCGTCCATCTCGATGACGTCGAGCGAGGACGCGTTGTGGATCGCCACACAGGACTCGCAGACGCCGCACGGAGAGACGGTGGGGCCGTTGACGCAGTTCAGGCAGGCGGCCAGGATCTTGGCCATCGACGTCTTGCCGGTGCCGCGCGAGCCGACGAACAGGTAGGCGTGATGGACCTGGCCGCGGGAGACCGCGTTGGACAGCGTGCGCACCACCTGCTCCTGGCCGACGACGTCCGCGAACGTGCGCGGGCGATGACGTCGATAGAGCGAGGGACCGGTCGACATGGAGAGGGTCGAGTCTAGTTGTCGCCCCTCCCCCCGAAGCCGATGTGAAAGCGGACCGTGCACCCTCCGTCGAATGTGGTGTCGAGGCTCGCACTTCCCGAGCAAAGCTCCGGTCCAGCGCTCCCGACGCGCCTGGAGGGCACCGCTTAAGGCTGCTTCCTTCCGGACCTGACCTGGTTCACGGCTCTCCATCGCGACGGGACCAGACCATCACCGCCTCGCGCGGGATGCTGACCTCGAACCGGCACCCTCGAAAGGGAATTCAGCCCCGCTAGAGCGGATTGCGGGTACAGGGCGCCGCTAACGCCCCACCTAGCACGGTCCGGGACCGATCCTACTGCGCGAGTATCGTGAGCGGCCATGTCGATCGGCGTCATCGGAATCGGCTATGTCGGGTTGCCGCTGGTGGTGGCGTTCGCCGAGGCCGGGCAGGACGTCGTGGCCGTCGACGTGGATGGGAGCAAGATCGCCGCTCTCGCCGCGGGCCGCTCCTACATCGAGGACATCCCCTCCGAGCGACTCGCTGCGGTCTCGGCTCGGATCGAGGCCACGACCCAGTACGCCCCGCTCGCCGGCTGCGAGGCGATCCTGATCTGCGTGCCGACGCCGCTGACGGCCAACCGCGAGCCCGATCTCGCGCCGCTGCTGGGCTCGGCGCGGACACTGTCCACGGTCGTGCAGCGCGGCCAGCTGATCGTGCTCGAGTCCACGACGTACCCGGGCACCACGCGCGAGCAGCTCGTCCCACTGCTGGAGGAGCGCGGTCTGTCCGTCGGCTCTGACATCCACGTCGCGTTCTCGCCCGAGCGCGTTGACCCGGGCCGCACCGACTACACGCTCGCCAACACGCCCAAGATCGTCGGCGGCGTCACCGACGCCTGCACCGAGCGCGCGGCTGCGGTCTACGGCCTGGTCTGCGAGGAGATCGTCCGGGTCTCGACCCCCGAAGCCGCCGAGATGGCCAAGCTCCTGGAGAACATCTTCCGTTCGGTGAACATCGCGCTGGTCAACGAGCTGGCGATACTCGCCGACCGCATGGGCCTGAACATCTGGGAGGTCGTCGACGCCGCCGCCACCAAGCCGTACGGGTTCATGCGCTTCGAGCCCGGGCCGGGCATGGGTGGTCACTGCCTCCCGGTCGACCCGTTCTATCTCACGTGGCGCGCGCGCGAGTTCCATATGTCTACTGAGTTCATCGAACTTGCAGGAAAGGTGAACCAGCAGATGCCGTACTACTGCGTCGAGCGGATCGAGCGTGCGCTGAACGACATCGCCAAACCCGTCCGAGGCTCGCGCATCGGCATCCTCGGAGTCAGCTACAAGGGCGGAGTCGGAGACATCCGCGAGTCGCCGGCGCTGCGGATCATCGAGGTACTCGCCGAGCGCGGCGCGCAGATCGACTACCACGACCCGCATGTGCCCGAGCTGGCGCGGCAGAACCTGCGAAGCCGCCCGCTGGAGGACCTGCTCGACGGTGACGTGATCGTGCTGGTCACGGCACACCCGGGCATCGACTACGGCGCCGTCGTCCGCGACGGCCCGCTGTTCGTCGACCTCCGCGGCGTCACCCGCGGCGGGGTCGAGCAGGGCGTCGTCACGCTCTGAGCCACGGTCGGCCCGGCCACGCGTCGATCAAAGCTCGCAAAGTGTGGCCATCTTGTAGAGACGTTTGACCGCTCAGTCGGCGCTGGCTACGGTTGCGCCGTTCATCGGTGCGGTGCCAGGTTGGGGCAGTGTCGGCATCGCTGACATATAAGGAGAAGAGCTCCGTGCTCACACGCATGACCATTGCGGCGGGGACGCTCGGCGTTTCGCTGGCGTTTGCCGGAAACCGCGCTGGCCGCCCCCTCGCCCTACACGCCGCACGGTCGCCGGCACGTCGAGCGCCATCTCGTCGCCCGCGCGGCGGCCACGCCCGCGACGACGACCGGCGCGAAGCTGTACGTCAACGGCGGCAGCGGCGACGACCAGGGCGGCGCCAACACCTGCCGGCTGTCGGGCAGCCCCTGCAAGACGATCGGCCACGCGATAGCGGTCGCGCCGACGAAGGCGACGATCGAGGTCGCCGGAGGCAACTACCCCGAGCAGCTCAACATCACGGGCAAGGACCTGACCATCAACGGGGCGGGATCGACGCGCACGATCATCGATCCGTCAACGCTGCAGACCGACCACAACGACCCGAACACCACCCGCCCACAGGCGGTCGTCGTCGAGTTCCAGAACACGACGAGCGGTGGTCTCAGCAACCTCACCGTCAACGGCACGGCGGCCGGCGCCACCGAGCCGACCGACGGCTCCTGTGACCAGGACTACGTCGGCGTCGAGTTCGCCAACGCGAGCGGCACGCTGAACCTGGACTCCGTGACCGGCATCCAGGAGCAGCAGGCGTACTTCGGCTGCCAGCAGGGCCTCGCGGTGTATGTCGCCAACAGCACCGGCCCGCAGTCGGTGAAGATGACGTCGCTCTCGGTCACGAAGTACCAGAAGGACGGAATCGACTGCGACAACACCGGCACCACCTGCACGATCTCGGGCTCCACCGTGACGGGCATCGGGGCGACCGGGCTCACCGCGCAGAACGGCATCGAGACCGACGCGGGCGTCACCGCATCGATCAAGGGCAGCACGGTCACGGGCAACTCCTACACCTCGCCCGACTACACGACCAACGGGACGTTCTTCACCGCGAGCGGCATCCTGGCCTACAACACGACCAACCTGACCGTTACCAGCAACCACGTCAACAACAACGACGAGAACATCGTCGGCTACGACGACGGCAGCGGGCCCGCTCAGGGCGCGTGGCTGATCAGCAAGAACACGGTGACCGCGGCCACCAACAGCACCGGCGCGGTCCCGCTGGGCGACAGCGTGGGTGATGGCATCGACCTCTATGGGACCGGCGGCGCCGGCTCTTCGACCAACGTCTTCGGAAACACGGTCAACAACAACGCCGACTGGGGCATCGCCCTGTTCGGCGCAACCGGGGCCATCGTCGGCGGCACCGCGACCGGCGAGCGCAACACCGTGTCCCAGAATGCGAACGACGGGATCTTCCTCGGCGAGCTCTCCGCCGGGTCCCCGAGCTCGGGCGACACGGTCACCAACAACCTCGTGAAGGGCAACAAGGACGACGGCATCCTCGCCGCCGGCCCCGACTCCATGGACGACCAGCAGGCAGTGAACAACACGTTCCAGAGCAACCTGCTCCAGACGAACGTGCGCTACGACGCAGAGGACCTGTCGACCGGTGGCTCCGGCACCGACGGCATCCAGAACACCTGGACGGGCAACTCCTGCAAGCCCGCGCAGGACAGTAACCCGCTCGGTCTTTGCGGCTGAGCACTCGCATCCGGTCTCGCCGCACCCGGCGGGACCGAGGCTCGCGGGGGTCCTCCGATCACTCGGAGGACCCCTTTTCTGGTGGGCGTGATCTTCCAAATTCCGGGGTGAAATACGGGGAAGATGAAGGGACAAGCTCTCCGCCGAGTCGCCGGTGGCCCGCTCGCGCGCATTCCAGAGCCCAGGTCAGCCGAATCTCGAAGCGGGCGGTTGCCGCGTGATGGTTGCCCGTCTTGATCGCGGGCACCTCGGAACGGACGTCAATCGCCGAGGGAGGGCTTGTGAAGCTTGGATATTTCCTGTCCTGTGAGGAGTTCGCGCCCGCCGAACTCATGACGCAGGCGAGGCTCGCCGAGGAGGCCGGCTTCTCGAGCCTGTGGATCTCTGACCACTATCACCCGTGGGTCAACGCTCAGGGGAACAGCGCCTTCGTCTGGGGAGTCATCGGCGCGCTGTCGCAGACGACCTCGCTGCCCGTCACCACCGCCGTCACCTGCCCGACGGTGCGCATTCATCCCGCGGTGATCGCCCAGGCGGCGGCCACCGCCGCCGTTCAGCTGGAGGGCCGCTTCACGCTCGGCGTCGGCTCCGGCGAGGCGCTCAACGAACACATCCTCGGTGATCCATGGCCCGACGCCGACACTCGGCTGGAGATGCTGGAGGAGGCGGTCGCGGTCATCCGCAGGCTCTGGAGCGGAAAGCAGGTCAGCCACCGCGGAACGCACTACCGCGTGGAGAACGCCCGAATCTACACTCAGCCGGGCACCCCGCCACGGATCCTTGTCTCTGGCTTTGGGCCCAAGGCGATCGATCTCGCCGCGAGGATCGGCGACGGCTTCTGTCTGGTCACCCCCGACGGCGACGCCGTCAATCGGTTCCGGGAACAGGGCGGGGGCGACAAGCCCGTCCAAGCCGGGACGAAGGTCTGCTACGGCACCGATGAGGCCGCCTGCCGCCGCACCGTCCACCGGCTATGGCCGAACGAGGCGATCCCCGGCGAGCTGGCTCAGATCCTCCCCACTCCCGCGCATTTCGAACAGACCGCGGGGCTTGTCACCGAGGAGATGATCGGAGAGGAGGTCGTCTGCGGTCCCGATCTCGACCGTCATCTCGCTCACCTGCGCCAATTTGCCGACGCCGGGGTGGACGAGCTCTACGTCCAGCAGGTCGGCGGAGATCACGAGGCGTTCTTCGCCGCCTACCGGGACACCGTGTTGCCCCAGATCGAGGTGGCACGGTGAGGACTGGGCCCACCCTCGGAGTTCTCGCCGCCCTCGCGGCCGGCCTGCTTGCAAGCCCGGTTTGCGCCCGATCCCTCGGTCGCCGATAAATGAGTTGCCAATCGAGCATGGACCAGAATCGAGCTCCCCTCCTGGAGGCTCTGTCGGAATATCACTCCTGCGGGCGTTACGGTTTCACGCCACCGGGACACCGGCAGGGGCGCGGGATCGACCCGCGGGTCATCGCGGTCATGGGAATCGATCCGTTCCGAGACGACGTGCTGGCGACCGCCGGGTTGGATGATCGGGCGTCCTCGCGCGGCTATCTGCAGCGTGCCGAGGCGCTGATGGCCGACGCCGTCGGAGCCGAGACTGCGTTCTTCTCGACGTGCGGCAGCTCACTGTCGGTCAAGGCCGCAATGATGGCTGTGGCCGGCCATGACGGACGTCTCGTGTTGAGCCGCGACTCCCACAAGTCGGTGGTGGCGGGCTTGATCTTCTCCGGCGTGCAGCCCGGCTGGATCTCGCCGCGCTACGACGAGGAGCTCGGCCTGTCGCACCCGCCCTCACCTGAGCAGGTCGAGGATGCCTTCGAGCAGTATCCAGATGCTGCCGGGGCGCTGATCGTGAGTCCGTCTCCGTACGGGACGTGCGCTGACCTTGCCGGGATCGTCGAGGTCTGTCATCGACGCGGCCGCCCGCTCATCGTCGACGAGGCGTGGGGCGCGCATCTGCCGTTCCATGAGGATCTGCCGACGTGGGCGATGGACGCCGGAGCGGATGTCTGCGTCGTCAGCGTCCACAAGATGGGTGGGGGCTTCGAGCAGGGCTCGGTGTTCCACGTACAGGGCGAGTTGGTCGATCGCGCCCAGCTCTCCTCGTGCGCGGACCTACTGATGACGACCAGTCCGAACGTTCTGCTCTACAGCGCATTGGATGGCTGGCGCCGATTCATGGTCCAGCAGGGTCACGATCTGCTGGCCGGAGCCCTGGCCGGCGCGCAGCGACTGCGCGACCGGATCGCGGGGATCGACGGTCTGCGCGTGCTGGAGCAGGAGTTGATCGGGAAGCAGGCGTCGCATGATCTGGATCGCCTGCAGGTCCTGGTCGATGTCGCTGACCTGGGAATCAGCGGTTACCAGGCCGCGGATTGGCTGCGAGACCACTATCTGCTCGATGTCGGCCTCAGTGATCACCGCCGGATCCTCGCCACGCTCTCGTTTGCCGACGACGAGGCCACCCTGAACCGGCTCCACGACGCGCTCGTCCAGCTCGCCGCCGCCGCGGCGTCCCTCCCCGAACCTCCAGCGGTCGATGTCCCCACGCCTGAGGAGCTGGAGCTCGAAACGGTCATGTTGCCGAGGGACGCCTTCTTCGGCGCGATCGAGACGATCGCAACCGAGGATGCCGTGGGCCGTGTCGCCGCCGAACAGATCACCCCTTATCCCCCTGGCATTCCCGTGATCGTTCCCGGCGAGCGCATCAACGCAGCGGTGCTCGACTACCTCCGCAGCGGGCTGGCCGCGGGCATGGTCCTTCCCGACCCGGCCGACGCCGAGCTGACCACAATCCGCGTCGTGCGCTGAGCGCTGGCGGAGGGAAAAAATTCAGGTCTGGGGTTGACGACCGGAGCGTCGGGCCTATTGAGGTGATCAGAGAGGTTTGACATAGAAGAGGGCTCATCGGACGGGCGGAGGCTCGGAGCCCAACGCGCAAGGGGTTGCTGATGTTCTGTGGCCCACCGCCTTCAGTAAGGCCGTCTCGCTCTGAGCCTCCGCCGCACTGCCGGCATATCTGCGTGTTTGGAAAGGAGGTGAAGCGTTCGTATGTCCGCACGCCGTCGTTGGCGGATCGGCTGGATGCGGCGGGGCGCCTCGTACCGCGCGATCGTTCTGCCTCGGGTCCGGCCCGCCGCCTGATGGGGATCGTTCCGGCGCGCGCCGGACGACTGGATGATGGATGACCGGCGCGCGCGTGAGGAGTTGGTCGAGGCTTTTCTGCCACTCCTCACACGCTCAGAAAAAGACTTGACAGTCATCGGCTGAGATCTATGACCACTGGTGGAGCTAGCCACCAACCGGCGCAGATCCTTTGACCACCGCGGGGGTCGCGGACACGCGGGCAAGAACTCGCCGCGCGATCCGCGACCCCCGGGACTGTCCGCCAGCACCGCTGCCGCCAATCGCAGTCAAGCCGGTCGGCGCGCTGCGCGAGATCAGCGGTTCTGGGCGGCCCGGGTTTTCCACGCCGGGTCAGGGGTACTCGAAGCGGGTGCCGTGCTCCGACCAACGCTGCCCCGTGTCCAGCGATTGCGGATGACTTCAGCCGGCGCCCAGAGAGACGACGGGAATCCGCCGACGGCGTTGATCGTGGTCGACATGCTGAACCGCTATGAGCACGAGGACGGCCGAGAGCTGTTGAAGTCCGTTCAAGCGATCATCGGGACGTTGGCCGAGCTGATCGAGCAAGCACGCCGCAGGGAGATCCTCACCGTCTACGTCAACGACAACCACGGTGATTGGACGGTCGGACGGTCGCAGCTCAGCGAGTGGGCCCTGGGAGGCTCCGATCGCTCGGCGGTCGAGCCGATCCTGCCGCGCGCCGATGCACCGTTCCTGGTCAAGGCCAGGCACTCCGTGTTCTACGAGACACAGCTGGAATATCTCCTGCGCCACGCGGAGATCGAACGGGTCGTGCTCGCCGGGCAGGTCACCGAGCAATGCATCCTCTACTCAGCGCTGGACGCCTACGTGCGCCATTTCGACGTCGTCATCGCAGCTGATGCCGTTGCCCACATCCATGAGGATCTCGCGGACGCGGCGCTGCGGATGATGAGACGCAACATGCGTGCCCAGATCTTGTCCTGCGCCGAGATTCTCGAGCTGCTGACCAGTCGCGAAGACCGGGTCGGCCCGCGGGCGACTCTCCACGCATCCGGCCCTGCCTCCGACATCGGCTAGCCAGACAAAGCCTGAGTACCTTCGCGGCGTAGGCTCCTCTTCGGAAACCGCCCACCCTGATGATGGCGAGGCCATACGCCGGCGCCTCGCGCGCGGCCTCTGAGGAGCCGGGTGACTAGCGTCTTCGAAGGCGGGCAAGAAGGACGCACCTGCCAAAAACTGATACGGGAGGACCAGACGCGCATGTCACCCGGCGAGCCGCCAACCGAAGGGTCGGAGTTCAGCCTCCGAGAACTCCCCGACTGGGTCAAGACGTTTGGTCTGCCCGCTGCCGCCGAGGCAGCGATCGACCGCTACTGGAAGCCCGCCTGGGATGCGATCAAGGACAGCCTGCCCCTGCTGCCGGTCCAGGCCAACCGCCCAACGCCGGCCGCGGTCGATGCGGACGGCATCGTCCGCGAGCAGATCCTGTTCGAGGCGGTGAGCGAGGAGCAGCCAGGCGAGGCGTGGCGAGCTCGTTTCGAGGCGATGTGGCCCGCCTACCGGGCGTGGTATCTCCGCGAGGGCGATACGGCTCGACCTGACCTGGCGACGTGTCGCGCCCAACTGCGCCGGCACATGCCCGAGCTGATGTCGACTTATGAGCGCCTGGTCGAGCTTGCCGGCGGTGACGAGCTCGCTGCCCGGTTTCTGTCTTTGTACCGACCGCCGGGGTTCATCGTCGGTTGCTCGCAGGGAGTCTGGACGCGTGGCGCGCCGATGCTGGTGCGCAACTACGACTACCCAGCCTCACGGCTGGAGGGCATCATCAGCAGATCGGCGTGGACGGGACACGGCATCATCGGGATGAGCGACTGCCTGTGGGGTCTCCTGGATGGCATCAACGATGGGGGCCTGGCGGTGTCGCTGACGTTCGGCGGGCGACAAGCCGTTGGCGAAGGGTTCGCGGTTCCGCTCGTCGTGCGCTACCTGCTCGAAACCTGCACAACCGTGAACGAAGCCAAATCGACACTCGAGCGGGTTCCCATACACGCGGCCCAGAACCTCACCCTGCTCGACCGCAGCGGCGAATCGCTCACCGCCTTCGTCGCCCCCGACCGCACGACTCGATTCACCACCGTCGCGGTCACCACCAACCACCAGGACCTCAACGACTGGCCCGAATACACCCGCGCGGTTCGCAGCGTCGAACGGCAGCGGCGCCTGTTGACTCTGCTGGACGATCCGCAGCTTTCGTCCGCGGAGTTCATCCAGTCCTTTCTCGCGCCGCCGGTGCACAGCACCGGCTACAGCACCGGGATGGGCACCCTGTACACCGCGGCATATTTCCCCGCCGACGGTCGCGTCGAGTATCGCTGGCCCGGCCATACCTGGCCGCAGTCATTCGACCAATTCGCCGAGACCACGCACCTCCAGACCTATGCCGAGCCAGCCGCCTGATCAAACCGCGACTGCGATGACACGCCGGAGTTGAGCGTGTGTCGAGCGATCTGGTTCATCGGTCAGACGATCGGTGCGGCCACCCGCGATCGTCAGATCAGTGTGGGGTGCTCTGCTCGTGGGCTTCGAGCCAGCGACGACGGTCGATGCCGCCCACGAACGCGGTAGGCGGCTGGTTACCGCGGCTGACACGGTGGCACGGAACGAAGATCGGAACGGGGTTGCGGCCGAAGGCCAGACCGAGATCGCGCGCGGGAAGGCTCTGCTCCAGCTGTTCGTAGGAGCGGTGTGACCCATACGGGATCACGTCGACTGCTTGCAGCGCCGCCGCATCCGGGCCGAGCAGATCCCATCCGATTTGGCAGCTTGGGAGGCTGAGCTCGCCCGCGAAATACTGTTGAAGGCTCGCCGTCGCCTCGGTCAGATGCTGACGGGCCGTCCTGCTCCCCCGCCGAGTGGCGGCGTGCGCCCGCAGGTTGGCGGCGTCGCCGTGATCCATGAAGGCGAGCCGGGTCAGCCCTTCCGGGCTTGCGGCCAACAGTAGTTCTCCGAGAGGACTGTCCATGATCGCGACTGCCGTGCCTGGAACGGAGAGGGTGTCGGGCAGCGGACCTGAGTCAATGATCGATTGGGCGCCGGTCCGCAATCCGCGATCGTAGTCGGTGCATTCCCCGCAGATCCCCTCAGCTCGAGTCTCGATGCGCTCCACTTGGAATCCAGGATCCGTGATGGCGGCGGGGTCCTGCCGGCCGCTTTCGAGGTCGAATATGCGCAGGCACAGTCGGCAACAGAAGTGCGCGTGGGGCGCGACGGTCGTCTCATAACGAACAGGGTCTGGCGTGCCGAAGGCCGCGAGCAGACCGACCTCACCGAACTCCGCAAGCGTCGCGTAGACCGTGGCGCGGCTGAGATCTGGCAGCGTTCCGGTTGCCCGTGCGAAGATCTCCTCAGCGGAGAGGTGCTCGGCGCGCTGACCGGAGAACACGCTGAGGATCGCGCGTCGTTGCGGCGTACTACGCATCCCGCGCGCGCGCAGAACCTCTCCAGCCTCATCTGGAGTGAGCTTCATCGGTCCATTCTGCCGCGTCGTGTTTGCGGCGGAGTCCATCGGGCAGGGTTTCCTGGACACTGTCTTATCAAGGAGCTCTTCCATGATTTTGAGGATCGATCGACTGCAGACGGAAATGCCGCCGCCGTCTGACCCAGATCCGGTCGGCGCCGCGGCTGTCCAGGAGTTGCTGGGCGGCAAGTACGGCGAGATGTCGACGTTCATGAATTACACCTATCAGTCGTTCAACTTCCGCAACCGCCAGGGCGCTCGGCCGTTCTACGACCTCATCGCGAGCATCGCCGCCGAGGAGTTCGGCCACATCGAACTCGTATCGACCGCCATCAACACGATGCTCACCGGCGCGACCAAGGGAAAGGCCGGAGAACTTGGGGACCTCACCGATGTCAAGGACGCCCGCAACACCCAGCAGTTCATCGCCGGGGGCGCCGGAGCGATGGTTCAGGATTCGATGGGCAAGCCCTGGAACGGCGATTACGTTTCCGCCTCAGGAGATCTGATCCAGGACCTCACCCACAACTTCTTCCTGGAAACCGGGGCACGCAACAACAAGCTGAAGGTCTACGAGATGGTCGACCACCCGGCAGCCCGGGCGCTCACCGGATATCTGCTGGTCCGCGGCGGCGTGCACCAGGTGGCCTACGCCCGTGCGCTGGAGAACCTCACCGGCGTGGACATGATGAAGCTGTTCCCATCACCGCGCATCCCGACCGACAAGATCCCCGAGTGCCAACCCCACATCAAGCGCGGCGAGCATTTGAAGCTCTATCGCTTCTCGCCAAGCGACTTTCAGGAGATCAAAGCGGTGTTCAACGGCCCCCATCCGGAGACCGGCGAGGACCTGTTCGTCGCCGAGGAGACCCACCCCGAGGGCGCGCCACCGTTCGACCTCCCCGCCCAGCCCGAACTCTTCGCACCCGGACCGGATCCGGACATGCTGGCCGAGGTCTCCGCACAGCTGCGCGACGCCGCCGGCCTGCCCAAACAGCCCACCGGGACCGTCGCCAACGACGACTGAGGCGTTCACAAGGTCAAGAGACAGTGAGCTGATCCGCACGCGGGTGACGCCCCCGATCCGAGGGCGCGCCACCCGCTTTTGGGATCGCTCAGACTCAAGGAAAGGACACAGAAAAATGGCGGACCTCACTCACTTGGACGAGAAGCTCGCTGAGGTGCTGGGACTCGCGCAGGCGGCGCAGACCGCGACCAAGAAGGTCGCCACCCTGGCCAGAAAGGAAAAGCAGGGCGAGCTGGTCACACTGCTTGAGCAGATGGGCGAAGAAGCGGCGAAGGTCGAGCAGCGCTGCGACGTGGCCGCTGGTCACCGTGAGGGGATGCGGACTGCGATCACCAAAAAGGCGCGGGAGACCAAGGCCGAGGTCGTGGGGTTCATGAGGACCTACCTCGAGGACGCGGAAGCGCTTGACGGACTGGAATTCCTGAGCATGGCCGAGGCAGGCGAGATGGCGCACTGGGAGATCCTCGCCGCCCTCAACGAGACCGCGAGGGAAAGCGACATCACGAGCCTGGTGAAGTTCGCCGTCCCGCTGCAACAAGGTCACGTCGATGCCGTGCGCAAACACTCGCTGCGTCTCGCCGCAGATCAGGACCCCTCTGAGGTGGCGTAGCAGTCAGCGAACTCACCCGTGAGAACTCCGATGCGGTGGCAAGGTCGGCGCGCGACCCGGCCTCGTGCTGTGCGTCCAAACTACGCGACCGCATCGGAGCACGGATGATCACGATCCGCTTCTAGGCCTTTTCGAGCTCGCGCTCGGCGGCCTTCAGGACCCCGGCACGGTTCTTGTGCGAGCGCTCGTAGGCGCGAACCTGGTCGATCCGATCGTGGTCGCCCTCGGACAGCACTGATTGGACATCGGCGACCGTCAGCTCGTCGTATCCGGGCCACGGCTCGTCCGTGCGCAACGTATCGATTCGATCGAGGACCGTCGTCCGGTTCTCGTTCCGGCGCTCGTAGGCGTCGATCTTCGCCAGATCGATCTGGGACATCGTCGGCAGCCTGCCCGAGATCTCCTCCGCTGTGAGCTCGTCGTAGCGCGCAATCCCCAGATCCGCTTCGCCTGCGATCGCACCCTTGATCTCGCCCTCGGTCTGCGCGACGCCGGGCAGCTTGCGCGCCTGACGGGCAGTCCGCTTGGCCGTAGAGGCCGCCTTGCGCGCCGCGCTCGCCGTCGCCTCCCGAGCCTCGTTGACCGCGTCCGCGGCTCCGGTCGTGGTCAGGTCGTAGGACGGATCGTCGTGCAGCTCGGCGCGGACCACGGCGTCGGTCAACTTCGGGATCTCACGCATGATTCGCGCGAGCATGCGCTCCTCGTCAGAAAGGATGCTCGCAGCGAGCTCCGCGGTCTGCTCGTCGCCGACCGAACGGGCGAGCCGCTCGATCGCCGTGTACGTTGCGATCTCCAACGCCTCGGTCGCAGCCGCGTCCTTGGCGTTCTTGAGCACCTTCTCCTCGCCGCCGGTGCCGCGCAGCAGGTCCAGCGGGGTCTTGCCGAACGCCATCGCCTGGCCGATGACGTCCTCCCAGAAACCGACGACGGCGACCAGCGGATTGGCGCCGGCGCCGAGCTCTGAGAGCCGATCGGCCAATCGAGCGGAATGGCGCCGGGTCTCATCCAAATGAGTTTCCAGAGCCGAGCGGTACGAGGCGCTCGGAGTCATCGCGATCTGCGACTGAAGAACGCGAACCAGCGCGTCCTCGCTGGCACGGGCCTCGGTGAGGTACTGGGTGATCTTCTGAGAAGCGTTCACGTGATTTCCAATCCAGTCGGGAATGTCTCGGCTCGACTCGGTGTGTGTGCCGACGAAGCCATGGTTTCGCGCTACCCATCCGTTCGCCGCCAACACCGCCCTCCGGCGGATCTGTGCGCGTGCTCACTGCAGCGAGCACCGGCGCAGCTGGGTCGTCGCGATGCTGTGGGTGATCGACAGCCCGACCGCGCCGATGGGCTGCCCGTCCGGCGTCGTCCCTGTTTGCCGGGCGCGGAGCTGGGCTAGCAGGTCTGCACGGCGAATCTTCCTGTCTGGAAACGGGCCACGCGTCCGAGCATCGCCCAGAACCGACGAGCGAAAGGCCCGCTGTGAGCACCGTATGTCGTACGTTCAACGTCGCTCCATCGCCAGACACCGTGATCCCGTACCTCGCCGACTTCACCCACGCCGAGCAGTGGGACCCGGGTACCGTGCGATGCATCCGAGAGGATGAAGGACCCGTGAAGGTCGGATCCTCGTGGCACAACACGTCGAAGATCGCGGGCATCAGCACCGATCTCACCTACGTGTTGGAAGAGCTCACCGAGACACGGATCGTGCTCGTCGGGCGCAACGACACCGCCACCTCGACCGAGACCATCGACGTCCTTCCTGCTGGGACGGGATCGAGGATCACCTATACGAACGAGTTGGAGTTCAAGGGCGCCGCAAAGCTCGCCGCACCGCTGGGAAAGATCGTTTTCGAGAAGCTCGGGAATGACACTGAGAAACAACTGACGGAGACCCTCGATGGATTGCAGCACTGAGCCACCGCGTTCCGTGTCGCCGGAGCAGATCCGCGACACGATCCTCGGATTGCTCGATCAGCGGGACCCGGGAAAGACGATCTGCCCCTCCGACGCGGCACGAGCGCTGGCCGCTGAGGCGTTCCGGCCGCTCATGGACCCAGTCCGGGCTGTCGCCGCCGAGCTCGTCGCGGAGGGGAAGATCGAAGTCACGCAGCACGGCAAGGTGGTCGACATCAGCACCGCGCACGGGCCTGTTCGGCTGGGCCGCCGACCGCAGAGAGGCAGTGACCGGGCATGAGAGTCGTCGTCACCGGCGCGACCGGGAATGTCGGAAGCGCCCTTATTCGAGCGCTCTCGGCCGATCTCGCATTCGAAGAGATCGTTGCGCTGGCGCGGCGGAGACCTCCGCATTCCATCGGCAGGACCGAGTTCGTGGCAGCCGACGTCGCCGAAGCGGACCTGGCCTCCGTGTTCCGAGGCGCCGACGCGGTGATTCATCTCGCCTGGCTCATCCAGCCGGGCCGCGATGAGTCGGTGACCAGTCGCGTCAATCTCGTGGGGAGCCGGCGGGTGTTCACCGCCGTGGCAGAGGCGAAGGTCCCATCGTTGGTGTACGCATCTTCGGTAGGCGCCTACTCCGCCGGGCCGAAGAACCGGACGGTCGACGAGTCCTGGCCGACTGGGGGAATCGCCAGCTCGTTCTACTCGCGTCACAAGGCGGCAGTGGAACGCGACCTCGATCGGCTCGCAGTCGAGCAGCCACAGATGCGGATCGTCCGGTTACGGCCGGCGCTGATCTTCCAGCGCTCCGCGGCGACGGAGATCCGGCGACTGTTCGCTGGACCACTGCTACCGACGAGGCTGCTTCACGCGCGTCTGGCGCCGTTCTCGCCCGACATCGACGGCTTGCGATTTCAGGCCGTCCACGCCGACGATGTGGCAGAGGCCTACCGTCGGGCCGTTCTCTCGGATGTGGCCGGTCCGTTCAACATCGCTGCCGACCCCATCATCGGCAGCGCCGAACTGGCGCAGATGCTCCGAGCGCGGCCGGTCAAAGTGCCGCCCAGCCTGCTCAGGGCCGCGGCGGCGGCGACATTCGCGGCACGTCTGCAGCCTGCCGAGCCAGGGTGGATCGACATGGCCCTCCAGGTGCCGCTGATGAGCACCAAGCGCGCTCACCGCGACCTCGGCTGGGTCGCCCGCCACTCGAGCACCGACGCCCTCAGCGAACTGATCGCCGGAATGCGTGACGGCGCCGACGATCTCACACCTCCGCTCGCCCGCGGCACGAGCGGCCCAGCCCGCGCGCGGGAATTCATCACCGGACTGGGCAGGCGCCAATAGGAGAGACGGCGTCGCCATGCGCGGCCGATGGCTTTGGGGGCAATCCACCTACGGCACAGCCGCTGAAGGCTCGGGTGATCCGGAGCCGTTGGGTGCCGGCTCCCAGCCCGGGTAGACCGTCAGAAATGGCCGCCACCCGGGACAGCGCCGACCTCCTCAGGGGCCACCGCCTGCGGGTCACTCCGCAGCGGCGCGCAATTCTCGAGGCTTTTCGAGGGACGGCCCACGAGCACCTGTCCGCCGAAGAGGTGCTATCTCGCGCCAGCCATGTAGTCCCCGAGATCAGCCGGGGCACGGTGTATGCCGCACTCGCAGAGTTGGCCGAGCTCGGGCTTCTCTCGTCGATCGGGCACGCCGAGCCGGTCCGCTACGAGACCAACGTCGAGCCTCACGATCACTTTCAGTGCAGATTGTGCATGCGAATATTTGACGTCGGTGTCCACGCCGGTTCGTCTGTGTCTGGTCTCGCCGCCGGCCATCGCGTCGAGTCCGTGGAGGTTCGGGCCGAGGGAATCTGTCTCGCATGCCACGAGTACCAGCGTGGGCTGACCGACGGGGCGCGATCAATCAAGGGACAGCGGATACTTGACGCGGACACGGTCGCCGAACTCTCATGCGCCGTGGTCGACAGCCCCATCGGTGAGTTGGCGTTCGCGGCGTCCGAGGAGGGGATCGTTCGGGTGGCCTTCGCCGACCACGCGGATTTCGACCCCATGGCTCATCACGCCGCTGCGCCGGGTCGCAACGCTTCCCGGTCGCGGTTGCGGTTGTTCGGCGACGCTGTACGCCGGTACTTCGAAGGCTCATCGGCCCCGATGAGCGAAGTCATCGACTGGCGGCTGAGCAGAACGGAGACCGCCGAGACCCTGCGTCGCGTATGGGAGATCCCGTTCGGCGAGTCCGCGTCATACCGAGACCTCGGCTCAGACCTCAACGCCTACAACTGCGGTCTGGCAATGGGCAACAACCCACTCCCCCTGCTCATCCCCTGCCACCGCGTCAGCTGCGGCACTCACCGACCGGACAGCTATGTCGGCGGACCTGAGCGTCTCTCCTTCCTGCGCCGCCTTGAGAGCCGTCGACGCTGAGAGAATGCCACCTATCCGCTCGATGATCTCGCCGTCTCTGCGCGCTCTGATTTGAGACGAGGACTTGAACCTCGGCCGGACGACGTGCCGTGACGCGTGACCGCCGCGTGGTGGTCGTGGGCGCGGGCTGCACAGGACTGGTGTGCGCGATCCACCTCGCTCGCGCGGGCCTCTCGGTGACGGTCATCGAACACGCTTCGGCGCCCGGTGGAGCCGCCACCAGCGGGGAGTCGACGCTTCCGGGGTTCGTTCACGATCACTGCGCCGGGTTCAATCCGATGACGGTCGCCTCGCCGGCGATGCGCGAGCTGGATCTCCCCGCGGAGGGCGTCCGCTGGATCAGCCCCAGCGTCATCATGGCCCACCCGTTCCAGGACGGGAGCGCGATCGCCCTGCACCGCGACCTCGAGCCGACCGCTCACTCGCTGGAGGCCACACACCCGGGAGCCGGTCGGCCGTGGCAGACGCTGATCGAGCAATATCGTCCGCTCGCTCAACGACTGGCGGAAGCCATCCTCGGGCCGCTGCCTCCCGTTCGCCTATCGGTCGCGCTGGCGGCGGCGCTGCGTCGTGACGCGCTCCTACTGATCCGGCGCATGACCGGCTCCATAGAGGCGTTCGGGCTTGACGTCTTTGAAGGTGCGACGCGTCCGACGGCGTGGCTCGCTGGGTCCGCTCAGCATTCCGGCCTCACGCCCTCGACGGCCGGCAGTGGCGCATTCGGGTTTCTTCTGCAGCTGCTGGCGCATTCCCATGGGTGGCCGTTCCCCGCCGGCGGGCAGGGCAGGATCATCGACGCGCTGACGTCGATCGCGACGCGGGAAGGCGTTGCGATTCGCTGCAACGCCTCCGTCGATCGCCTCCTGGTGCGCGGCGGACGCGCCGCCGGCGTGCGGCTGCGACACGGCGAGGAGATCGCCTCCCGGGATGTCGTCACCACGGTCAGCGCCAGTCCGCTGGCCGAAATGCTCCCCGATGATGCGTTGCCCGGGCGACTGCTGCGACGTCTGCGCCGCTGGCGGTACTCGACTGCGGCGTTCAAGGTCGATTACGCCCTCGAGCGCCCGGTCCCGTGGACGGCTCTGGAAGCTCGACAGGCAGCGGTGGTACACGTCGGCGGAGAGTTGTCCGACCTGGCGGCGGCGGCCGATGCAGGCCAGCGAGGTGTCATGCCCGCTCGACCGGCGCTCGTGGTCGGCCAGCACACTCAGCTGGATGGCTCACGAGCCCCCGAGGGCCAGCACACCCTGTATTGCTACGGACATGTCCCGTCCCGCTACGACCGCACCGACCAGGACGTCGCCGAGCTGATCGAGACGCAGATCGAGCGTTTCGCTCCTGGGTTCTCCAAAGTGGTGCTCGCCCGTACGTTTCGCGGCCCGCAGCAGACCGAGGCGGAGAATCCGAGTCTCGTCGGCGGCGATCTTGGCGGCGGTACCTATGAGCTCGATCAGCAGCTGATATTTCGGCCCGCACCGGAACTGTGCCGACATCGAACCCCGCTGCCCGGCCTCTACGTCACCGGCGCGTCGGTTCACCCCGGCGGCTCGGTTCAGGGCATGGGGGGCCGATCAGCGGCCCGCGCGCTGCTCAGCGACCGCCATCTGCGACCGTGGCGGGCCTGAGCGGCGTCACGAGCTCGCGCGACCAGTCTCGACGATGCGCTTCAGCCGACGGAGCGCCTCGACATTTCGGAGATGGATGAATGGGTCGGTGATTCGGTTGAGCGCCAGTCGCGACAGTGAGTCACCCGCAACCTCGATCATCGTGACCTGCGTCCCCCCGTCGTGCTCGGCCAGCAGCAACGTGACCTTCGCCGTCCCCAGCGGGCGAGCTCGGGCTTGCATGACCAGGCGGTGGGGGGCCTGGACCTCAAGGACCTCGGTGTGGTCGTTGACCTTGAGGAAACCAACCCCGACTCGGTGATGGAAACGAGAGCCTACCTTCGGCCAGGTGGGGTCAGCATCTCGAATGGTGTCTGAGCCCACCACCCAGTCACCGTAATTTCCGGCGTTGGCCAGGACGGCGAAGACCTCATCCGGGGACGCCGCGATCTGAGCATGTGTCACCGCCATCGTCACGTCACCTCGGTCGGCTCGGTGCTGGCCGGGAGGTCGGAGCCACGGATCGGAATCTGACCGAAGTAGCGGTTCCGGTTCGTTCGCAGGCGTCGGGCATCGAATCTCCATGATCGCGGGCAAGCACCGCCTCCACCAACCAGGACGGCGTCCTACCTAGATATCCGTCCAGGTCTTTCGGAATCAAAGAGTCCGCACGACTGATCGAGCGGCCTGCACTCATGAATCCGTCTTACGCGATCGCGCGGCGGGTAGTGCGAGGTCATGAAAGCTCTCACCTGGCAGGGCGTGAGCGACGTTCGCGTCGACACAGTGCCCGATCCCACCATCCAGAAGCCCGATGACATCATCGTCCGCATCACCACGACAGGGTTGTGCGGGTCTGACCTGCATCTGTACACGGTGCTCGCCCCGTACCTCGACGCGGGCGACGTCCTCGGTCACGAGCCGATGGGCATCGTCGAAGCGGTCGGGGCGGAGGTCACCGAGCTGAGCGTCGGCGACCGGGTGGTGATCCCCTTCAACGTCTCCTGCGGGGACTGCTGGATGTGCGGCCACGGACTGCATTCCCAGTGCGAGACCACGCAGGTGCACGAATACGGGACCGGCGCGTCCCTGTTCGGATACACCAAGCTCTACGGGCAGGTGCCAGGAGGGCAAGCGGAGCTGCTCCGCGTCCCATTCGGGAACTTCCTTCCGATCAAGGTGCCCCACGGACCGCCGGACGACCGCTTCGTATTCCTCTCCGACGTGCTCCCGACGGCGTGGCAGGGCGTCGCATACGCCGACGTGCCAGACGGCGGCACGCTCGTCGTGCTCGGCCTCGGACCGATCGGCGACATGGCGGCCCGCATCGCTCAGCATCAGGGCCGGCGCGTGATCGGTGTCGACCTCGTTCCCGAACGTCTTGACCGGGTCAGGAGCCTCGGCATCGAGGTCCTCGACCTGCGAGACCACGACGACCTGGCTGCAACGATCCGCGAACAGACCGACGGGCGCGGTCCCGACGCGGTCCTCGACGCCGTCGGGATGGAGGCGCACGGCTCGCCGGCTGCGGGCCTGGCCCACCGACTCGCCGGCCTGCTGCCCGACAAGGTCGGGCAGACACTGATGGAGAACGCCGGCATCTCCAAACTCGCAGCACTGCTCTCGGCGATCGAGATCGTCCGGCGAGGGGGCACCATCTCGCTCTCAGGCGTCTATGGCGGCACAGCCGACCCGTTGCCCACGCTGCAACTCTTCGACAAGCAGATCCAGGTCCGGCAGGGACAGGCGAACGTCAAGCGATGGATCGACGACATCATGCCGCTGCTCACCGAAGCCGACCCACTCGGCGTGGAAAGCTTCGCCACCCACCACCTCCCGCTCGAACAGGCGCCAGACGCCTATGAGAGCTTCCAGAAAAAGCAGGACGGCATGATCAAGGTGGTCTTCACGCCATAGCGGCCGGCCTGCCCAATCCCCGCCGGCGTCGCGGCCGTCCTCGGGCGGTTGCCTGCTGAGGGACTCGGGAGCTGGATACTGATTGACTGGCGCGGGTGATCTCAGACCCACCTCACAAGGCTCAGATCGGCGCGCGCGCCCGGCGCGTCGGTCTGGTGCTGCGTCCCCGGCGCGATCTTCGCGACCCGCTGAGGCAGATCGAGCGCTGGGCAAGGGACTTCGACGTGACGCTGGTCGGAGCCGCCGGCGACGAGCGGCTGCCGGAGGGCATCGAGCGGGCTTCGGAGCAGAGGTTGGCGCTCGAGTGCGACATCGTGCTCGCGCTCGGCGGCGACGGCACCATGCTCAACGCATTGCGTCTCGCTGCACCTCATGCGATTCCGACGCTCGGAATCAATCTCGGCCGGCTTGGGTATCTCGCCGAGGTCGACCGCGAGCACCTTGGCCGAGCCCTCACCGTGTTGAGTGACGGGGGCTACTCCGTCGAGGATCGTACGGGGCTCGCGTTGAGGCCGGTTGCGAACACCGGCCTCCAGGAGACAACCGCGTTCAATGACGTCGTGTTCAGCCGAGTACCGGGTCGCGGACAGGCCGCGCTGGAGCTGCGGGTGGACGACGAGCTGCTGGTGCGGTATTCCAGCGACGGGGTCATCGTGGCGACCGCCCAGGGATCAACGGCATACTCATTTGCCGCCGGGGGACCTCTGGTGTCCCCGCGTGCCCGCGGGATGATCATCACACCAGACGCGCCCCATGGCCTATTCAACCGAGCGGTGGTCCTGACCGACGACGAGCGTCTCACGGTCGAGCTTCTACCCGGTGCGCCGACATCACTGGAGGTCGACGGACGGCTTGTCGGCCATGCTCAGGCCGGTGCGCGCTTTGACCTGACCGCTCGCCACGGAGCGGCACACGTGGTCCGGATACAGCCCAACGGGTTTCCCGAGCGCGCCCGGCGAAAGCTGGGAATTACCGACCCGGCCGTTCTCGCGGATCACGATCTCGCCGGACACGAGCGATAGCGGCCGTTCTCATTGACCGCGGGCCATGCCCGGGCTCGGCCGTGTGAAGTCCTTCGGCGACAACTGTGCGTGCACCGTTTGTCAGGATCGTGGCCGGGTAGCGCCGTATGGCGCTTCTCTCGCTGGCTTGGCCGGACTGGTCGCGCTCCCATCCGTCACGCGACCCACCCGGAACCATGCTCACTCATGCCTGCGGCCACTGCGGCCACCCCGTCTTCTTCGAGACCGTCGCTTGTCTCGACTGCAGCACGCTGACTGAGCGCCCTCGACGCTGCGGTGGAGGCATGCTCGTGATCGATTCGGCCACGCTGCGCCCGGGCAGCCCGTTTCCCCAGGGTTCGACCTGGGATGGCGAGGGGACGAACTTCTCGCTCTTCAGCGAGAACGCCGACGTTGTGGAGTTGTGCCTGTTTGACGACGACGGCGCCGAGCAGCGCATTCACGTCTTTGACCAGACCGCCTTCCAGCATCATGTCTACATCCCCGGGGTCGGACCGGGACAACGCTACGGCTGGCGCGTCCACGGGCCGTACGATCCCGCCTCGGGCGCGCGGTTCAACCCGGCCAAGCTGCTGATCGACCCCTACGCCAAGGCGATCGACGGCACCATCGACTATGGCGCCGCCAACACGCTGCCCTACATCCCCGACGGAGCCGACGACGCCGACCTGCGGCTCGACGAGACCGACGACGCGCTGGCCATCCCGGCCAGCGTCGTCGTCGACGAGCGCTTCGACTGGGGTGAAGACCGGCCACCGCGCCGGCGCTGGAGTGAGACCGTCATCTACGAGGCCCACGTCAAGGGCCTCACGATGCGTCACCCTGATGTGCCCGAGGACAAGCGCGGCACGTACGCCGGGCTGGCCTGTGAGCCGGTGATCCGCTACCTGACCGAACTCGGGATCACCGCAGTCGAGTTGCTGCCGGTTCACCACATCGCCGACGAGAGCTTCCTGATCGACCGCGGACTGTCGAACTACTGGGGCTACTCGACGATCGGCTACTTCGCGCCCCACTCGGCGTATAGCGGGACGGGCACCCGCGGCGAGCAGCTGCGCGAGTTCAAGGCGATGGTCAAGGCGTTGCATGAGGCCGGGATCGAGGTGATCCTCGACGTCGTCTACAACCACACCGCGGAGGGCAACCACCTCGGGCCGATGCTGTCGTTCAAGGGCATCGACAACGCCAGCTACTACCGCCTGAGTCCCGAAGATCCTCGCTACTACATGGACTTCACGGGGACCGGCAACAGCCTGAACCACGTCAACCCCAATGTGCTGCGGCTGATGATGGACTCGCTGCGCTACTTCGCGGTCGAGTGCCACGTCGACGGCTTCCGCTTTGACCTGGCCGCGACGCTCGCGCGTGAGCTCTACGACGTCGACCGCCTGTCGGGGTTCTTCGACGTCATCCACCAGGATCCGGTCCTATCGCAGGTCAAGCTGATCGCCGAGCCGTGGGACGTCGGCCCGGGGGGCTATCAGGTGGGCAACTTCCCGATCCTGTGGCGGGAGTGGAATGGGGAGTACCGCGACTCCATCCGCGACTTCTGGCGCGCGCAGTCGCCGGCCGCCGAGCTCGCCCGCAGAATCACGGGTTCGCCGGATCTCTACGAAGCGGACGGCCGTGACCCGCTGACCTCCATCAACTTCATCACCGCACACGACGGCTTCACGCTGCGCGACCTCGTCTCCTACAACGACAAGCACAACGAGGCCAACGGCGAGGACAACCAGGACGGCACCGACAGCAACCGCTCGTGGAACTGCGGCGCCGAGGGCGAAACCGACGACGCTGAGATCAACGCGCTGCGCGCCCGCCAGCAACGCAACTTCCTGACCACACTGCTGCTCTCACAGGGCGTCCCGATGCTGCTCGGCGGCGACGAGTTCGGGCGCAGCCAGCAGGGCAACAACAACGCCTGGTGCCAGGACAACGAGCTCTCGTGGCTGAACTGGGACGAGGTCGACGAGGACCTGCGCGGGTTCGCGCGCCGGGTCATCGCACTGCGCCAGAGCGAACCGGTGTTCCGGCGCCGGGACTTCTTCGGCGGCGACGAGGGCGAGTCCGGCCTGCCCGACGTGATGTGGCTCAGGCCGGACGGCAACCAGATGGGCGAGGAGGACTGGGACCGTGCCGACGCGCACGCCCTGGGCGTATTTCTCAACGGGCAGGAGATCCCGACCCACGACCGGGATGGGAACCCGATCCAGGGCGCATCGTTCCTGATCCTTCTCAACGCCCACCACGAGCCGCTGAACTTCACGATCGCCCCCGTGCTCGCCAGCGCCTGGAACGTCGTCCTCGACACCGCAGACCAGCACGACGAGCAACACTTCGCGTCAGGCGAGCAGCTCAGTGTGGAGGCGCGGTCGACGCTCGTGCTGCGCCGCTCGGGGCCGACCCAGCCGTCCGCGGAACCGGATGCTCACGACGGTGCGGCCGGCTAACAAAAGTCACATGTGTGACGAGTGGTAGCGGGGTATCAGGCGCCACAACGACAATCCTTCAGGGAGGCGATATGCCCAAGCTTGATCTGAATCCCATCACGCGGCGGCGTGCGCTGACGCTCGGCGGCGGCGCCGCGGTCAGCGCATTGGGTGCGGGTGCGCTGGCTGGCGGCGCCCGCGCCGCCGGCGGACCCGCCGGCCAGGGCCCGGTGCTCCGCAAGCACGGGAAGCTGCCCGCGGCCGCCATTCAGCAGATCCTCCAGGCCCAGGGCACCGTGACCAACGGGATCCTCGACATCACGCTCAGTCGCGGGGACATCGGGCCCGTGCAGGCGCCCATTCCCGGGGTGGTGATGGATGGCGCATTCGAGGTGAACGGTGATGCGACGTTTGAGCCGCTGGGCGACAACCTGGCGTTCTTCAACGGCGATCTCGCGCTCAAGGAGTCAGAGGTTCAGGGCTTCATCGCCGCGGTCATGGCCAACGGTCTGATCTTTCAGGCGCTGCATCAGCACTTCATCGGTCAGAACCCGCAGGTCTGGTTCGTGCACTGGCGCGGAGTCGGCGAGCCGCACCAGCTTGCCCAGGCAGTCCGCAATGTCCTGAAGGCAACCTCGATCCAGCTGCCCCAGACCATGCCGAAGAACCCGTCCTCTCCGCTGAACGCCAAGCGCCTGGGCAAGATCCTCGGCACGACCGCGACGATCGGCGATGAAGGGGTCGTCTCGGCAACCGCTGACCGAGCCACACCAGCTCTGGTCTCCAACGCTCCGGTGCAGGCCAACCGCGTACTCGTCTCACCAGGCGCCAACATCTCCAGCGGAATCGAGTTCAAGCCTCTGTCCTCCACGGGCTCGCAAGCCGCCGGTGTCATCGACCTGTCCATGCGAGGCGACGAGGTCCAGCCCGCCGAGGCGTTCATGCAGTCGCACGGGTGGTTCATCGGCTGCCTGTACAACCAGGAGACCGAGGAGCATCCGCAGCTGTACTTCACCCACTTCCTGAAGGTCGGTGACGCATACCAGCTCGCTGCCGAGATGCGCCACGCGCTCAACATCACCGGTGCACCGTCGATGTGAGACGCGATCGGGCCGCTCCCGCCTCGAGGGGGCTCCCACAACCGAGCGAAGACTCATCAGCCCACGGAGAGTCCGGACGCACGCCCCGTCGTTCGGCCCCGGGCCTCAGCATCCTGGCGCGGTCCGTCAACGACGTCCGTTCGTCCAACCCTCAGACACGGAAGCTCGCCTTTCGTGCCGACGCTGACGCTCGCCACCAACGGTGAGCACTTCTTCCAATTCACCTGGAAAGATCCCGCACGACCCCGCACCCGACTCATCTTTCAGCCCATCGCGGCAGCAAGACCAGGACCCTGCGGCTCGCCGCTCCAGCGCTCCCGCCGGTCGCCTCTCCCCTAGTTCTCCGCCTGGCGCTCCCGCCGTGGTCACGTCCCGTAGCGTGTTGTAGGACGGGGTCGGTCGGAATGTAGTTCCGGCCACCGCCCGGCCGGTCGTAGCTGAACAGCCGAAAGCCATGTTCAGCGGCCAGCTTGACCTGTGGGCCATGGAGGATGCGCGAGCCGGGGCTCCCGTGGGTTCCTCAGAAGCCTCGTCGCGCGCGGCCCGGTCGGCGTCAAGCTGGAGATCTGGATAGCGGTGCCCTTGTTTCTCGGAGCCCGGCCATCGTGAAAGCCGGGCATCGTGACCGGTGAGCGATGGTGGCCAGCGGCGTCAAGCAGAACGGGTTGCGTCTTGCCCTCCTGATCGGGCGTTAGCGGGTCCGCTCAATCGTCCTCTTGGCTGAACTCGTGTCGCCGCAAGCAGGGCTGACCTCGGACGGCGCGAGAAACTCCAGCTGCCTACGCAGCGCGATCCACGCCATCAAACCGTGCTGGCCTGGGCCGTGGCTTCTCCGAAGGTCTGAGAGCCGTGCCCGCGGTCGTTCCCCAAGCTGCCGACGGGCGATCGAGATTCGCGGCGGAGCGCTCGTCCGCCATGTGCTTGCAAGCACGGACGTCGCGGCTAGCATTTCGCGCCCCCGCGCCGGCGGTGGAAGGCGCGCTAGTGGGTACCGGCCGAGGGCGGCCTTGGGGGACGGGTCGGGTAGTTCGAACGCACCGGGCCTGGTTGACAACCCCGGACTTCGGCGTATGGTGAGAAAGGACGGGTCGCCTTACTTGGGTGCGAGGCGTGCCGACCCTCCAGCGAATCGAGTGCCAGATGGCCCTGGATTTTTCGAGCAGCAGACTTGGCCGCACCGGATCGTGCGCGGGTGCTAGTCGCGGTTTCGGGGACTCGCTACGGTCGGCCAGCAAAAGGGCTCGCCGCGGCGGATGCTTCAAGACCGGTCGAGGGGGCCTGGTGATCATCCCACCGCGGTCACCGCTCGGGAGGACCCTCGAGCGCGAACTGCTCGGGGACTAGGCGCATGAAGACGGCCGAGTGAACGGCGAGGTGCTCGCGATGCCCGGGCAACTTGTCCTGCGAATCGGTCGCTCATGGACCCGCAACGGGCTCAGCGCGGCTGCGGCGACAGTGAGATCGTCAGATCAGGGAACGCCGGTGGTGATGAGAATCGTTCGATCGCTTGGAGCGCTCGCCGTGCTGGCTGCTCTCTGGCTGGCGATGGGTGTGTCTTCGGCCTCAGCGGCAGCGGTCGTCAACACGATCAAGGTCGGCAGCGACCCCCGGGGGGTATCGTCGGATGGCACCCACGTCTGGGTCACAAACAGCAACGACGGTACGGTCAGTGAGATCGACGCATCGACCGGCACGGTCGTCAAAACAATCCCGGTCGGTAACTTCCCCGATGCGGTGTCGTCGGATGGCACCCACGTCTGGGTGACGAACGGTGGCAAACCAAGCCCGGGTACGGTCAGTGAGATCGACGCGTCGACCGGCACGGTCATCAACACGATCACGGTCGGCGGCGGGCCCAGTGGCGGCGGGCCTAATGCCGTGTCGTCGGATGGTACCCACGTCTGGGTCGCGCAGCTGGGCGGTAATGTCACTGAGATCGACGCGTCGACCGGCACGCTCGTCAAAACGATCCCGGTCGACGCCGGCTCCCAGGGTGTGGCGTCGGATGGCACCCACGTGTGGGTCACGAACCGCGGCGTGAACGACAGCGGCGATACGGTCACTGAGATCGACGCGTCGACCGGCACGCTCGTCAAAACGATCCCGGTCGGCAGCGGCCCGCTTGGGGTGTCGTCGGATGGCGTCCACGTCTGGGTCGCGAACAACAGCAGCGACTACGGCACGGTCAGCGAGATCGACGCCTCGACCGGCACGGTCGTCCACACGATCAAGGTCGGCGGCTTTGACGATGACCCCGTCGGGGTGTCGTCGGACGGCACCCACGCGTGGGTCACGACGAACGGCACGGTCAGTGAGATCGATGCGTCAACCGGCGCGATCGTCGACGCGATCAAGGTCGGCGTCGGGGCCGCCGGCGTGTCGTCGGATGGCTCCCACGTCTGGGTCACCAACGCCGCCGTCGGCGGTACGGTCAGTGAGATCAAGATCAGCGCGTCCTCTAACCCGAGCGTCGCACAGCTCAAAGCGAGCCTGCTGGGTGAGATCACGCCGCACGGCAACGCCGCGGGGATCGCCGCGCTGCTGAAGGCGCACGGGTACGTGCTCTCGTTCACGGCGCTGAGCGCGGGGAAGGTCGTGATCGACTAGGTACTACCTGCCCAACGGCGCGCACGTTGCGAGCGCTAAGCCCAAGCCGGTGCTGGCCGCCGCGGGCAACGCGACGTTCTATCACGCGGGGATGCTGAAGATCACGACCAAGCTGACTACCAACGGCAAGCGGCTGCTCAAGCACGCCAGGCGGCTGAAGCTGACCGGGCAAGCCACGTTCACTCCAACCGGCAAGCACGCCGTCGTTGCGACCAAGAAGTTCACACTCACGCGATAGCCCGGGCCTATGGCCGGCGCTCCACCCCGATCACGGCACCGCTGCAATCCCAGACACGGTCGTTCCGATGCACGCTGAGCGGACTGCGCTCCGGACGACGACCAGCAGCCACCGCTTACCGACGCTCTCCGGCGAAGCAGGAGACTCGCGCCCGCGCCGGCGTTGCCGGGTTGGGCCGAAGGGGCAGCCGCGCGGTGGCGGGATCGCCAAGATGCTGGTGCCAGCAGGAGAGCAGGACCGTGCCGGGCTCGGCGTGCTCGGGCCGATGTCGATGGCGTCGCGCCCCCTAGTTCAGAGACTTTTCGAGCCAGTGGTCGGCGAACGGCTCGTCGTTGAATGGAGGCACCTCGACCCAGCCGGCTGAGCGGTAAAGGGCGAGCGCCTCGGTGAGGACGGCGCTCGTCTCGATGTGCGCGACCCGCGCCGCCGCCGGCCAGCGCGCACGCCTCGAGCTGTCGCCAGTAGGCGGCGGCCGAGCCCGAGCCCGCGCGCCTGGGGTGCGATCCACATCCGCTTGATCTCAGCCGGCGCTTCACCGTGATGCTTGACCGCACCGCAGCCGATCGCCTCGCCATGCAGGTACGCGACGAAGAACTGTCCGGCGGGCGGCCGGACCTCGTGCGGCAGAGCAGTAGCGCCGACCGACGGGTCGAAGCCGCGCGTCGAGCGCCGGTTGAGCTCGGCCACGTACTCCGCCAGGCAGTAGCGCGCGTCCGGGTGCTCGGGGTCGACGGACCTGATCTCCACCTCGGCCGCGATCAGCAGCCGCTCGACCTCGCCCATCGCCGCCACTAGGCGCTTCCGCTGCCGGGGGCTCAGCGGCGCAAGCGCGATTGCGCGAGCTCATCGAGCGTTCGTCAGCGTCGCGCGCTCGCGGCGCCGGCACGGTCAGGCGCGCGACTCGAATCCGCCGATCGTCACAGCTCGCCGACACCTTGATCAGCCCGGCAGCCTCGAGTGAGCGCAGGAGCCGGCTCAGATAGCCGGAGTCCAGGCCCAGCCGGGAACGAAGCAGACGAACCTCGCAGCCCTCGAGCCCGATTTCCCACAGCAGCCGCGCCTCGCCGAGGGCCTGGCCCGCCCGAGGAGAACGATCGTTGAGCGCACCGACACGCTCGGTCACAACGCGGTTGAAACGACGGACCTGGTCGACCATCGCACTCGACATTCTCTGACCTTAGTCAGCAAACGACTGATCGTCAAGACGTCGATATCGGATCCGCCGCACTCCGCAAGTTCGGGGCGAATTGCCGCCGCTTCTCGTGGACGCGAGCGTCCGTGGTTCGCGCGGCGGACGCGGAATCCGCGCGCGAAGCAGGCTCGGGACCTCTTCCCTGCTGAGCACACGGGAAGCTGGGAAGAGGCTCGTGTGCCCTGCCGTCAGAGGAAACCGGGGATCTTCCTCTCCGGAGGGGGAGGATTCGATCCTGAGAACGGCGAGCTCATGGCTGGTGGACGACGGGTCAGGTCGGCTCCGCTGCCGCTTGCAGCGGCTGGGATTTCGTCTGCAAGAGCGGGTCGGGGATCCGGTGGCCGAGTCGCAGGAAGCCGGCTGCGGTCAGCGCTAGCGTCAAGGCGCCGCCCCACCAGACGGCGTCGGGTGACGTTGCGAGCAGCGTGCCGCCGACCGCTGGGCCGAGGGCCACGCCTGCCGTGAAGCTGAGACCGTAAAGCGACATGTAGCGGCCGAGCAGATGCGGTGGTGCGAGCTCGGCGACGAGTGGGCCGAGCACGACGAACTGCGCGCACTCACCGATCGCAATCACGATCGCGACCCCGGCCAAGACGGTGGTAGCGGCGGGCGTCGAGCGCGTCAGTGTCGCGAGCAGGACCGCGAGTAGGCCGACTGCGAACAGCGCGCTGGTCGCGGCCAAGGCGTGTGTGCGGCGCATGCGCTTGACGACCCGTGTGGCGGGAACCTGCGCAACGACGATGAAGAAGGTGTTGATGAAGAAGACGACGCCGATCTCGCCCGGACCGACAGGTGTGTGCGCCGTCGCAAATGGCGAGAGGACATTGGAAAAGAATGCGCCGCCGACCATCACGAGCACGACGTTGGCGGCGATCAAGGCGAGTAAGAGCCGATCTCGAGCAACCGCTCGGAAACCTCTTCCGCTGCCGCTCGCCGACGCAGCATTCGCAAGGCGAGGATTCGGGATCCCCATGAGCACAACCAGCGCGAAGACAGCGAAGGTTGCTGCATCGAAAAGGTAGAGCGCCTGGAACGTGCGAAGGTGATCGGCGGAAGCGACGATGAAGCCCGCCACCGTCGCTCCGGCGCCCAGCCGAAATTGCCCGCGACTCGGCGGAGCGCGATCGAGGCGGCGCGCTGCTCCGGCGTGACCAGGGTCAGACTCAGAACTTGATTCGCGGTTCCCGCGATTCCGAAGCCGGCGCCGCCGACGGCCGAGCAGACGAAGCCTTGCCAGGGACGGTCGACGAATGCGAGACCTCGCGTAGCCCAACGCGCTCACGAGATTGCCGGTGATCAGGATCGGCTTCGCACGGAAACGATCGAGCAGCGCACCCGCAGGGAGCGTGACCACCGCCGCCGTGCCCATGACCGCCGCCAGCACCAACCCTGCGGTCGCCGTCGGGAAGCCGCGGACCTCGTGCAGGTAGATGATCTCGAACGGAAGGATCAGTCCAGTGCCGAAGTAGTTGACGGCGGTCCCGGCTTGAAGAACGATGACCGGCCCCGACAGCCCCGTCCGCCAATAGGCGAACACACGTGCAAGCGGCCTGCTCACGACCTCTCACTCCTCATCTCTCGATGCATCGGAAGTCGGTCGCGGCGAGAACGGCCGTCGCGACGGCCCGTCCACCGCCGTCCGCTCACTATCGGTACGCGGCTTGCGGCCGCCATGTGTGGCTCGTGCGTGACGCTACGGGCGAGGCGGATCCTGTGCCTCTGGGCGGCCTCGCGATGTAGGTCCTCGATGCGAGCGGTCGCGAGCGCTCGGCTGAGATGGTGCATTGGTCCTCCGATCAGAACGCGAATCTGCCTGTCGCGGGTTCTGACCCGGCCAGCGGGAGAAACTCGCCGACGAATTTCGAGCAGCGGTGGTGTCGCAGTGGGTATGAGCTGCGATGCCAGACTTGGCTCGTGAACGACAGCGCTCTGATCCGTGCCCGTGCGGGCGACCATCAGGCGTTCGCCGCGCTCACGGACCCCTACCGGCGCGAGCTGCAGCTGCACTGCTACCGGATCCTCGGCCAGGTGCAGGACGCCGAGGACGCGGTACAGGAGACGCTCCTCTCCGCGTGGAGCGCATTGGACTCATTCGAAGAGCGCTCGACGCTGCGCTCCTGGCTGTATCGGATCGCTACCAACCGCTGTCTGAACATGCTGCGCGATAGCGGTAGACGCCCCGCGACAGCGGCCGGGGTGCCATCTTCCTCACCGGAGCCCACCCGCTACGGCGAGGTGCTGTGGCTCGAGCCCTATCCCGACGCGCTGCTCGAAGGCATCGTCGACAGCGCGGCCGGTCCGGAGGCCCGCTACGAGACCCGCGAGGCGGTAACGCTCGCGTTCCTCACCGCGCTTCATCGCCTCCCGCCCCGCCAGCGCGCCGTGCTCGTGCTTCGCGACGTGCTGGGGTTCTCCGCCACCGACGTCGCCGCGATGCTCGAAACCACCCAGACGTCGGTGAACAGCGCGCTCATCCGCGCCCGCGCGACGATCGACGAGCGCGGGCCGCACGCGCACGACCGAGCGCCGCTCCCCCGATCAGCCCAAGAACAAGAGCTCGTCGCGCGGTTCGCGGACGCCTTCGAGCGCGGAGATGTGGAACCGATCGTCGCGCTGCTCGGCGAGGACGCATGGTGGACGATGCCGCCGGAGCCTTACGGGTACCGAGGCCGCGACGCGATACAGCAGTTCATCGCCCATGCGTTCGCGACGCGGGAAAGCCCCCGCCGCCTCATTCCGACGCGAGCCAACACCCAACCTGCGTTCGGCCACTACGCCAAAGACCCACACACCGACGTCGGCCGCGCGCTCTCGCTGCTCGTGCTGACACTCGACGGCGACCGCATCTCGCACATCACCCGCTTCGCCGCGACCAGCGCCCTACCGCACTTCGGCCTCCCCCGAACGATCCCGTGGTAACCGCTCGCCGACACCGTCGTGCGCCATCTCGACCGCGGTGGGTCCGGATCACGCACAGCATCGCGCCGGTCGGAAGCTCGCAGCGGATCTCGAGCCAGGGTCGAGCTGGTCCCCCGCCCGGCGGTCCATCCCGACCCCTCGGCACTTGCCGACACCACGCCGGACCACGACGGCGCCGCGGGTACGGTCGAGGTCGCCCTCTTGGAGCGAGAGCGCTTCGCTGATCCGAAGTCCGGCACGCCACAGCAGCACGATCAGCGCTCGGGGTCGATGACCGTCGGCGCAGTCACTGACCGCGCTCACCACTGCGACGATCTCTTCGACCGTTCGGCGGATCCGCCGGTGCAGCCCCGCCCTCGTTTTGGGGTGGACGGCTGGTGATAGCCGGGCGTGGTCGCCGGGGAGCGGCGGTGGCCGGCGACGGCTCGCAGCACGGACTCCAATCGCGATATCGGACGATCGATTTGCGCTCATCATTCGTGCCGCTCGGCTCGCCAGGACGGGGCGTGAGGCGGTCATGGGTTGTGATGGTCGCTGATCGGTCGTGTCGGCTGGCGTTGTGGCAAACGCGGCTTCTGCGCTGTAACGGGCTGGTGATTGTCCGACGATCAGTCGGAAATCGCGGATGAAGTGGGCGTGGTCGTAATAGCCGAGATCGAGTGCAAGTTCAGACCAATCATCAGGCGGCTGGCGGGAGGTCTGCTCGACGGCCTGATGGATCCGCAGACGCTTCAGCACCTACTTGGGGCTGACGCCAACGTACCGGCGGAACAGCCGCTGTAGCGTGCGAGAAGCGATGTGGTTGAGGTTCGCGATGTCCTCGCCTCGGGCGGCGGGCGGGAGGCGACGCATACTGCCGACGACTTGAGCGACGAATCGAGCGCTGGGTCAAGGATCGCGCCATAGGGAGCTAGCAGCTGTTCGACCGCCACGATGATCGAGAGCGGCTGAAACCGCTATGCGATTATCTGGCGCATCAACGACGCAAAGCGTCCTGGAAACACGCGCCGCCGAATCGCCAAATGACGTCGCCATGCTGCGCCGCGGCGAACGCATTCACGGCTGACATACACGACCCCGGGGGACCCCAGGGGAACTCCGTCGCGACCGGTAGCCCTCCGGCGGCGAAAGCTGGACTGACATCGTTTCAGCCAATTCCCCTGCGTCTTGATAGACGAGCGTAATCGCGAGCGGCCAGCGCTGAACCGGACGGGCGCGCTGCCGCGAAGGGGATGACCGGCTAGAGAACCTGACCGGCGTCATCGCATCGGCGAGGGAGCGATCTTGGTCGGCACCGCCACCGCGGCGATCGCTCCCCCGCTGGAGGTCATGACCGGCACGCACCGCCACGGCACCGCGCGGCAGTGAGATCCGACCGCGGTAACCTGGCGCCCTCTCCCAGTTCCGCGTGACGCCTCCGCCGTTGCTGTGAGTCCACGCTCATCTCCAACCTAGGCCCCTCTCCACGCTCTATGAAGCCCGCAGCACGGACTGGGGGGCGCCGCGGTAAAGTCCTCGCCGAGCCCTGAGCTGCCCCCCGATCGATGAGCACACCCGTGGCCCGAGCGGGGAGTATCCAAGGGGGGATCCAGAGACCCTCGGATGTCAGGCGAAAGGCTCAAAACCTAGGATTTGCAGGTAGAAGGGCGCGTATCTCAGTGGGAGAGCGCTCGCTTCACACGCGAAGGGTCAACGCGATTCCGACCCGGACGCCACCGTCGACGAGGTTTCGGCGGTCGACGAGCCGTCCCGGCGACTGCAGGTCCGCCGGACCCATCTCGCGGTTGGGATAGCCGCTGTCCTGGCCACGCTCATCCTGCTGGTGATCGTCTTTGATCACCGCTCAACGCCGTGCAAGCTGCAAATCACCTACGTCGCGGCCGGAGGCATCATCGAGCGATGCGCCAGCCAAACCATCACCCACCACGCGACACCTTGACGATCGGCGCGTCGCGAACGACTGGATGGTTGCGCCGCTGAGTCCAGACTGAGATCCGACAGGCCAGGCCGAGCGATGGCCGGCCGGACGCTCCGCTTTTCGACAAACCGACGCGCCTCCGGGAGGGCCCCGAGGGCGGTGCAAGTGCCTCGGGCCCTTCCCGGTGGCGGGCGATCCTCGCAATCCGAGGATGCCGTCGATCCGCTGGGTTTGGGGGACCCTGCATCTCGACGCAAACTTACTTCGACAGCCAGAAGTACTGACCGTACGGCGTGTACTGCGTCAGCGCCAGGAACGTCCCGGCGGATGCCGCGTGCACCTTGTTGTTGACCGCGTAGATCAGGTCGCTGTTCGGCATGAACAGGGCCGGGACATCCTTGGTCAGGAACGAGGCCTCGTTGGTCACCGCATTCGGGTTGGCGCTGTACACCGACGCGTTGATCAGCTTGTTGGCCTTCGCGCTGTCGTACGCGCCCTGGTTGTAGGAGCCGGTCGTGTTGAACAGTGAGTTCTGGGTCGGGTAATAGCTGTCGGTGTAGCCACCGAAGTTGATCACGCCCCAGGCGTTGTCGTACTTCTTGTCAGACGGATCCGCATCGTTGTAGTTCTGAACGATGTAGTTGAACGTCTTCTGCTGCAGGCTGATCTTGATGCCGGCCTGCTTGGCCGAGGACTCATAGGCCTCGGACTCCAGCGGGACCGACGGGGTCTCCGACGCCGGCAGCGAGAACCAGGTGAAGGAGAACGGAGTTCCCTTCGGGATCCCGGCACCGCACTCGTTGGACGCCGTGCCCGGCTTGATGCAGGTGTCCGTACCGTTGGGCACGACCTTCCAGCCGTGGGACTTCAGCAACGAGATCGCCGCCGAGATCGAGTACGGGTACGGCGCATTGACTGCGTCAGACGGCGTATATGGCGTCTTCGGGGCCGACGGCACCGGACCGTAGGCCAGGACGCCTGCGTTCTTGTAGATGCCCTTCAGGTAGGCCGGCTGATCCTCCAGGTGGGCCAGCGCCTGACGGGCATACGCCTGCTTGAACACCATGTTGATGTGGTTCGTGGTGTCCTTGAAGTTGAAGAAGGCACCGAACCACCCAAAATCCGCGCTGCCGAACACACTATTGCCGGCGGACTTCAGCTCTCCGACGTTGCCGAGCTGCGAGAAGTCCACCCCGGCGATATCGATCGAACCCGTGCGCTCGGCGTTCAGCTGAGCGGTCAGACCGGTGAACGTCACGCCCTGAAAGGCGCTGACGTACGGCTTCGGGGTACCGCCGAAGGACGGGTTGTCCACCAGCGTGTACGAGCCGTTGGTCGCCGAGAACTTCGAGATCTTAAACGGACCGTCGACGATCTTCCACAGCGGGTTGGTCTGGAACGTCGCCGGCTTGCCGCCGTCCTTGGCCAGGAAGTCATAGATCGACTTCGCGCCGGCGGGCGTGGTGTAGCTGACGTGCTTGCCCGGCGCCGACAGGTTCCATGCCGTGCTCGGCAGCGGCGCGACGACGGCCTCGAGCTGGTCATTGGTGAAGAAGCTCGGGTTGTACTTCTTGTTCAGATGCAAGACGACCGTGTACTTACCCTTGGTCGACATGCTCACCACGTTGTCGGGGAACAGGCCGGGCGTGTAAGCCAGCTCGTTCGCCGCGCTCTCCTTGACCGCCGCCTTGATCAGGTCGATATCGAAGACCACGTCGTTGGCGTCGACCGGCTTGCCGTCAGACCACTTATAGCCCTGCTTCATGTTGATCGTGACGGTCTTGCCGCCGTTGCTGTACACCGGCAGCTGCGCGAGGCTGACCTGCTGATTGATCTGCGGCGTCCCGCCGTTCGGGCCGTTGTACAGCAGCAGCCACATCTGGTTGATGAACGGATAGCTGCCGTAGACCGACGCCTGTGCGGCGGGGGTGATCGGGAAGATCCAGGTCGGCGTGGAGCCCGACAGCTGGCCGTAGGTGAGCGTGCCGCCCTTGACCGGCGTACCGCCGATCTTCGGGAGCGCGCCGTAGATCCCGCCGGAGTTGCCGGCCCCGCCTGAACTCGAGCTCGAGGACCCCCCGCCCCCGCCGCTGGTGTTGCCGCTCCCGCCGCACGCGGCGACCGTGAGCGCCAGCGCTCCCGCGAGGGCAAGGACCTTTGCTTGACGCATCCGCGCCGCACAGTTCAGATACATGTTTCCTGCCCTCATAACAGTTGCGGACAACCCCAGATCGCTCGCGCAGACGTGGCGAGCAGAGCCACACGGTGACAGCTAGTGGGCCGCGCCAATAGAGCCAGATGGGCAGCTCTTGAAGAGGCCAGAGTGACGGCCAAACGATGTTTGGTGCGGCACTCTCGCTGCTCTTATGTCAAGAAAGCTGAATTTGGGGTTTGGGCGCTACCCGAACAAGTCACACGCGCGGGAGACCGGGACTCCGTGCTGGGCCTCTGCACCTCAATCAACCGAAAGATGCTCATCGTTGGTCGCTGCCCCTGGCGAAGAAGGCCGCGGCTCGTTTGAGCAGATCGCGCTCCTGCTTCAGACGAGCGTTCTCTCTGCGCAACGCCCGCAGCTCCTCACGCCCGCAGTGCTCCGTCATCACGCTCATGACGATCAAGCTGAGTCCGCTTGACTCAGGACGGTGGAGAAAGGTCGCCGGACACTGAGGCCGTGAGCCGGCTCGGGCTACGGTGCGGCTATGAGGGCAGGCTGCCGGGATACATCGGTGGCACGGATGCGGTGACCACGGTTCACTCCGACTGACCTGCGTCGTGGATGAGCTGGCCGACGGGCACCGGGCTCAGGTGGCGAGCACGCAGCTCGGTGTGCAGTCTGGCGAGCATTGCCGGCACGTCGAAGACGTTCGGCGCGACCTCGATCACCTCGCCAGGGCGAAGCCGAGCGGGGAGGTCGTCGGCGTCGCGCATGCGGACCTTGCCCGCAATCAGCCGCCCGCCCGCCCTATGGGCGAGGAACCACTGGCCCAGGCTGGGGTCGCTGGAGGCGTACAGAAAGTGGTCGCCGAGCCCGAGCCCGAGCCGCAGCGCGTGGAGCTGAACCTGGGTGCGCGTCCAGCGGAGTAGGCCGCCATTGGCGAGCCGCGGCCAGGTCTCGTCGCCAACGCTGTCGGCGGCAGCTTCGGCGGTTTCGGAGGCCTGCTCGACGGCGAAGGACACGTGGATCCCCTGCGCCGCGAGCGACCGAGCGAGACCTGGCACCTGGCTGGCGCTCGTGTCGACCATCAGTCCGACCTCGGCACGGCGAGTGGTCACGTGGGTCACCGGCTGCATGCTGGCGAAGCTCGACACGAGGCCGAAGTTCGACACGACGCTGTAGGAGGCACCGGTGGTCAGCAGCCACGCGAGCACGGCGACCGTGGCCGTCGTGCTCACCACGGCACGGGTACCCAGCACGCGCCAGGTGGAGAGGGGGCGCACGCGACGCTCGTCGCGAAGGATCAAAGACGCGGTCGACGGGCGCTGTGCGAAGGCCGGATCAGGATCGTGTCGCCCCTCGAGCGCGCGCCGGATCGCGGGCACGAGCCCATCGCTGCGACGGACGACCTCGGCCAGGCCGAAGCGCGCCAGTGCGCGGTTGGAGGCACGGACGTGCCCGATGCCGAAGCCGTATGAGATGACCGGGCAACCGCGGATGATCGCCTCGAGGACGGTGAGGCCCGCGCTGGAGTGGATCAGGACGTCGGCGGCAGCGAGCACGTCGCCCATCCGGTCGGTGAAGCCCATCACCCGCAGCCGCGGCTCGCCCGCGAACCGCTCGGTCACCTGTCGGCGCAACCGGTCGTTGCGCCCGCACAGGCACAGCACGGTCGCATCGGGGATCTCGAGCGCCGCGCGGGTGGCGCCAATGAGATCGCCGACGCCCCAGCCGCCGCCCGACACGGCGATGACCTGGCCGTGGTCTGGCAGCCCCAGCGCCCGTCGCGCCTGAGCGCGCGAGCGGACGGCGAGGAACGCCGGCGAGGTCGGCGGCCGGGCCCAGCGCGCGCTGCCCGACCCTGCGATCCGCTCGACCTCCTCGACCGACTCCGGGTGGGTGACCAAGTGCAGGTCGATCCCGGGATGCGCCCAGAACTGCAGGCCGGCCAGGTCGGTGATCGACGAATAGCAGGGGATCTGCAACCGGTTGCGGCGACGCAGCTCACCGAGCACGCCGGTCACCCCCGGATAGGTCGAGATGATCAGGTCCGGGTCGTGGGCTTTGATCAGGCGCATCAACCCGCGGCCGCCGAGCGCAGTGAGCCCGCGCCGTGCCAGCCATCGGGTCGGCGCGAAGTACATGAACAGCAGGTACTGCAGGTCGAACAGCCAGGGCAGCCAGCGGAACATGAACTGCGAGTTCTCGCGCAGCACCCGGGTCAGGATCGGGCCCATCGCCGGCAGTCCGTTGACGACCGAGACCAGGGTGTCGGGCTGCTCGTCGCGCAGCTCGCGCGCGATCGCCCGCGCGGGCAGGTCGTGGCCCGCGCCGATGTCCGCCGAGATGATCAGCGCCTTGCGCGGCTGGGGCTCGGCGTCGGGTCCGCCGGCCGGGATCATCGCCGCCTGCCGCCCGGCCCCTTCGCGCGAGGCGGCCTGCGCCCGGCGCCATTCGACGTAGCGGCGGACCCCGTCGGCGAACGGCGTGGCCGCCGTCCAGCCGAGCTCGGCGCGGGCACGCGCCGAGGACACGACCTTGCCGCCGAAGTCGCCGGGACGAGCAGGTGCGTAGACGATCTCGGTCTTTCCGACCAGTGCCTGCACGGTCTCGGCGATCTGCTTGATCGTCACGCTCTCGTCGCCGGCCAGGTTGTAGACGCGGTTCCTCGCCGCCTCGGCGAAGCCTGCGACGACGCCGTCGGCGAGGTCCTCGACGTAGACGAAGCGGCGCGTCTGCTGGCCATCGCCGGCCAGCGTCAGCGGCTCGCCTCTGAGCGCTTTGCCCACGAAGGCTGGGATCACGGCCGCTTCGCGGGCCCGCGGGCCGTAGGGGATCGCGAAGCGCAGGATCGTGTAGTCGATCCCGTAGAGCTCCTGGTAAGCGCGGGAGTACTGCTCGCCGGCGAGCTTGGTGCTCGTGTAGAGATGCCTGGGCGCCGGCAGCAGCGTCTGCTCGTCGACCTCCTCCTCGGCGCAATCGGAGTAGACCCAGATGGTCGAGGCGTAGACGAACCGCGTGACCCCGGCGCGCCGGCACGCCTCGAGCACCGCGAGGGTTCCACCGGCATTGATCCGCTCGGCTTCCTCGGGATTGGCGTGGACGTCGTTGACATCCGCCACCGCGGCGAGGTGGGCGACTGCGTCGCAGCCCCGCAGCGCGCTCTCCACCGCATCGAGGTCGGTAATCGAGGCGCGGACGGTGTCGACCACCTCGGCGTGCCAGGGAGACGGTCGCAGGTCGTAGATGACCGGCTCGTGGCCGCGCGCACGCAGCTTGTCGACGACGTGGGAGCCGATGAAGCCCGAGCCCCCGGTGACCAGCACCCTCACGTGCGCCCCCGGCCGGCCCCGTCGGCGCTCCGCTCGAGCCCGTTGGCCTCGTCCGCGTGGTCAGGTCGGTAGTAGAGCGGCACGCACGAATGATGCGATGCGACCCAGTCGGAATTGGGCAGATCGACGGCGTGACCCATGATCCGATGACACGGCTCGTCGTACACGCGCCCGGTCGACCGCTCCAGCCAGTCGAACACGATGTACTTGTACAGGCCCGAGGTCATGCCGTCGGGCAGCTCGAGATGGCTCGGGTGGATCGGATCGAGCTCGGCGCGCGCGGCCGCGTTCTTCCAGGCGACGATCTCCTCCATGCGCTCCGTCTGGAGGAGGCCGAGCGCGGCAGTGAATTCGCTCATGCGGAAGTTGAGACCCGCCACCTCGTAGCTCGGCTTGCCGTAGTTGCGGAACGCCCGGGCGTGCTCGATCACCTCAGGCCGGCGTGACACGAGCACCCCGCCCTCGCCGGTCGTGATCGTCTTGGTGGCGTACAACGAGTAGACCCCGGCGTCGCCGAAGGAGCCCGGTCGACTCTCACCCCATCGAGCGCCGTGAGCGTGAGCGCAGTCCTCGATGAGAAAGATGCCGTGCTCGGCGCAATAGCCGGCGATCCGCTCCGAGTCGAAGGCGATATGGCCGCCGATGTGAACGAGGATCGCCGCTCTGGGCTTGAACGCCTCAGCCTTCGCCTCGAAATCGGCGAACGACATGCAGAGGTCTTCGCGGTTGCAGTCGACGAACTCCACCTGCGCGCCGGAGTGGACCGCCGCGAGCGGCGAGGCCATGAACGTGTTCGACGGGCATAGGACGGTCTCGCCCTCGACACCGGCGAAATGCAGCGCCGCGAGCGCGCCGCCCGCCCAGCTCGAGACCGCCACCGCGGGCAGCCGGTTCCACGCCTCCCACCCGGCCTCGAAGCGCGCCACCATCTCCCCCTCCGACCAGCGCTGCGAGTCAAGCACCTCGTCGATCAGCGCGTGCAGGCGGGTCCGGTCGCGGCGGTCGAACCCGATTCCGAACCGCGCATACCCGGGTGTGCTCTCTTGGTCAGCGGCAGTTGTGTTCATGTGTCCAGGTGGGCGTGAGGGGTCGCCGACGAGCGTGATGCCGACGGGGTCGCTCTTTCACTGTGTATCTCACCGTGCGTTCAGGGCCGTCGGCGAGAATCGGTGACATGATGCGCAGCGCCCCGGACACCTCTCACCGCGTGACCGGCGTCGGCGATCTCCCGCGCGCAAAGCACGTGGTGCAGTGAGAGCGGATCGGACACCGAGGGCATGCGGCCGGCGATTGCCGGCGCGAATGGGACCATCCCCGCCGCCCCGATTGCCGGACGTCGGCCCATGAGATCGATCGCGGTCGGCGCGGTGCTGGCAGCCGCCGCGGGGCTCTTGTACAACGGCGGCGTCGCCCTCCAGTCACTTGAGGCACGCGACACCCCGCCACACTGGTCTTGGCGTCCGACGCTCATCTCAAGGCTGCTGCGCCGGCGGCGCTGGATCCTCGGGTTGGTGATCGGCCTGCTCGGCTGGCCCTTGCACGCCATCTCGTTGCTGCTCGCTCCGCTCTCCGTCGTCCAGCCGGCGCTCGCGCTCGGCCTCGTCCTGCTGCTCGCGGTCGGCGCCAGGCTCGGCGAGCAGATCCGCGTCCGGGACATTATCGCGGTGCTCGCGCTCGTGGTCGGCGTCGGCGTACTCACGGTGACCGCGTCCGCACCCCACTTCGGCAAGGGGCCGTCGCACTGGGCATTCGTGGCCTTCGCGGCGTACGCTGCGGCGGCCGCAGCCGCGGCGTTGAGCGCCCGCCGGCGTCCGCTCGACGTGCGCATCAGCGCCGGAATGGGCGGACTGAGCCTCGCGGTGTCCGGGATGAGCACCGCACTCGCTGCGGCGGCGCTGCACCGCGGCGACACCGACGCCATCTTCGGATGGATGCTCGTCACCGCGGTCGCCGGCGGCGTCGGCCTGCTCGCCGAGATGAGCGCGTTGCAGCACCTCTCCGCCTCGCGTGTCGCCCCGGTTGAGCAGGCGGTCGAGATCGTCCTCCCCGTCCTGCTGAGCCCCGTGATCGGCGCCGGGCCAATCGGCAGGTCGACCGCGGGGGTGGTCATCACGTTGCTCGCCGCCGCGCTGGTCACGGCGAGCGCAGTCCTGCTGCTCGAATCCTCGAAGGCGATCCACACGGTCATCGAGGAGCAGCCGAACGAGGGGGACACGACGACCCATCCTGAACGCGGATGAACGCTCGATGAGGCGAGATCGATATGGGTTCATGCGCCAGCGCTGCGACCTGGATAACCCACATCAAACGGGCGTACGGACCGGCCACCTGGGCGAAACCCTCACCCGCGGCCGTGTCCGGTTGCAGTCCGTGGGCGGCCACGGTGACTCGTGGGGCATGACTTCCTACCGCTCCCCGTCGCGCCGTTCGGGCGCTGGTGGCATTGACGCCGTAGAGAGTGAGCATCGCGGCGAGGCTGCGGTCAAGAATGCCGAGGGTGCGGATCGTGGCTCTGAGGGTGGAGATGCCGGTGAGCACGGGCGCCGGGCGGCCAACAGTCGGCTGACGACCGCCTGTCCGTGGTCGGTGAGGGCCGCGATCCGAATCGCCGGCGCGCCCGCCCGCTCGATTGTCGCGGCCCGTGATGCGCGGCGTCGCTTCCGACGCTCGCTCCGTTGTCGAAGCAGGTGTCGGGACGGAGCCCTCTCGGGCGCTCGCTGGCGTCGCGGAGCGAGCGGCCCGAGCGGGGCGTCTCGGATCATCAAAGCAAGAGGGCGCTGCCTGTTCGTGAAGGCGAGTCTTTTGAAGTCGCGTCCAGGGTCGGCGAGGCGCTCCGCGTTTGAGGCGCATTGCAGGGCGGCCGGCGTCTCGTTCCTTGGCCTTGCTCTTGGCGCGCAGAGGGTGCGAACTGGCTTGGCCAGAGTGCTGTCTGTGGGGCGCCTTTTGGGGCGGGGAGTCAGGGGCCGGCGATGTTGACGGCGCTCTGGTGCAGTGCGGGGTCAGTGAGGATCTGCAGCAGGGCGGTGGCGGCATCCGCTCGGCTGAGGCTTGAGGGGCGGTCGAGCAGGTCGCAAGTCATTCGGAGGGGGCCGGCCACGGGGTTGTCGGTGAGGCGGTTGAACCGGACGATGGTCCAGTCAAGGTCGCTGTCTGAGATGAGTCGTTCCATTGCGCGGTGGTCGGCGTAGGCGCCGGCGAAGATCAGCTTGAGGATCGCCATCGGGATCCGCGGGGTGGTGGCGATGATGGGGTAGGCGCTGGTGACCACGAGCCTTGTGACGAGCTCGGTTTTCATGACATTGATCAGAGTCCGGGCGACTTCGGCGCTCTGGTGCGGGCCGTTGCGCGAGGTGGCGCCGAGGATCGCGATGATCGCGTCTTGTCCCCGGATGGCCTGCTGGACGGCGGTTGGGTCGCGTCCGTCCCCGGCCACGACGGCGGCGAGCTTGGATTGGTCCGGGAGCGACTCGGGGCGGCGGGTGAAGGCGGTGACGGCGTGCCCGGCGTCGAGGGCGTGGCGAACGAGGTGCCGGCCGGTGCGTCCGGTGGAGCCGATGATGGTCAGGTTCACGCGACGGCGCGGCGCACCACGTGGGTGGCCCAGGCGAGGGCGAGGATGGTCAGCGGCGTGAGCACGGCAAAGGCCTGCCAGAGCGCCGGGCTGCCGAAATGCCCGGCTGCGAGCACCCGTGCGGCCGCGACGAGGTAGTAGAGGGGGTTGAAGTGGGCGAGGACGCGCAGCCAAAGCGGGCCGATCGAGATCGGCAACAACACGCCGGCGAGCAGGAGGATGGGCAGGTTGATCCCGTTGACGATCGCCGCGAAGCTCGAGATGTCTCGGGTCGCTAATGCGGTGGCGATCGAGAACGCCGCCATGGTGGTCATCAGCAGCCCGACGAGCACTGCGAGCACGAGCAGCCCGAGCCAGTGCACCGTGAAGCCGAACGCGGCGCCGACGGCGATCACGACGATGTCGAAGAAGAACATGAGAGCGAGGCTGGCCAGGATCGGCCCCAGCAGGATCGCCAGGCGGCTGGCGGGCGTGACGCGCAGTCGCTCAATCACTCCGCTCTGGAGCTCGAAGATGGTCGTGAACCCGGGGCCAGAGCCGCTGGCGAACGCCAGAAACGCGAGGATCCCGGGCAAAAAGCCGTCCAGGACGTTTGCGCCGGAGAGCCCGGCTTGGGCGCTGAGGTGCTTGAGCAGTGGGGCGAACAGCGCGAGGTAGAGGATCGGGGTGGTGAAGCCGACAAACAGCCACACCGGATTGCGCAGCAGCTGCACCCAGGAGCGCCCGAACAGCAGGCCGGTATCGCGGACGGTCTTCACGCGTCGGCCTGCAGTTCTGGCGGGGCCAGGCGGCCGCTGTCGCGCAACGAGCGTCCGGTCTGGGCCAGAAACACGTCATCGAGCGTCGGCTCAGACAGATTGATTGAGCGCAGCGCGATCTGATCGCGGTCCAGCGACCGCAACAGATCCGGTAGCACGCTGCCCCCGTCTGAGACGATGAGCCGCAGCCGGCCGTTCTCGACGGAGACCGTCCGCACCCCTGGTATTGATCTGAGCGCCCGCGTGGCGTGCTCGGCGGTGGCCGGGTCGCGCAGATCGATCAGCGCGGTGTCGCCGCCGACCTGGCGCTTGAGTTCGTGCGGGGTGCCGCTGGCGACGATCTGACCGTGGTCGATGATCATCAGCCGATCACAGAGCGCATCGGCCTCCTCGAGGTAGTGCGTGGTCAAGAACACGGTGGTGCCGCGGGCGCGCAGCTGAGCGACGTGCTCCCACAGGTTCGCCCGATTCTGTGGGTCAAGGCCGCTGCTGGGCTCATCGAGAAACAGCACCTCGGGCTCGTGCACGATCCCCAATGCCACATCCAACCGCCGGCGCTGGCCCCCCGAATAGGTCGCGACCCGTCGCTGGGCGAACTCACCGAGCTCCAGCAGATCGATCAGGTTCCGAGCGCGGTCGCGGACGGCCGTCACCTCACCGCCATAAAGCCGGCCCTGCAAGACCAGGTTCTCCAGGCCAGTGGCGAGCTCATCCGCGCCACCCAGCTGGCTGACATACCCGATCCGCGCGCGAACCCGGTCGGGGTGCCGGGCCACATCGACCCCGGCCACCATCGCAGTGCCCGCATCGATCGGCAACAGCGTGGTCAGCATCCGCAGGGTGGTCGTCTTTCCCGCCCCGTTGGGACCGAGAAACCCGAAGATCTCCCCACGCCACACGTCGATATCGACACCTCGCACCGCCTTCACTGAGGATGCGCGCGCGCTGGGGAACGCCTTGCGCAGCCCGCGCGTCGAGATCACCGCATCACCGTCCGTTGGTTCCCCCTCGACTTGGTCAAGGTTGAGCATCAGTCATAGTCAAACGTGAATGATCACGTTTGTCAACTATGCTCTGATGCGTGTCCTCGACCCGGCTGCTCGTCCTCGGCGCGGTGCGCATCTTCCAGCCCGTGCACGGCTATTTCGTCCGCCGCGAGCTGCGCAGCTGGCAGGCCGACGACTGGGCGCACCTCAACCCAGGATCGGTGTACAACGCGCTGCGCACCCTCGCCCGCGACGGTTATCTCGAGGATCTCGGCACCGAGACCCGCGGCGGCCGCCCCGCCCGCACCCGCTACCAGCTCACACCCGACGGCGACAGCGAGTTCCTGCACCTGCTGCGCACCGCGCTGTGGACCCTCGACCGCTACGCCCCCGACCCGATGCTGGCCGCCTGGAGCTTCGCCTGGGCACTCACCCGCCAAGAGGTGACCGCCGCCCTCGAGCACCGCGTGGCGCAGATCGACGCCAGCCGCACCGAAGCCCAACACACCATCCGCGACATGCAGACCAACCCCGGCACGCCCCACCACGTCACCGAACACGTCCGGCTCGTCCAGGCCCGCCTCGACGGAGAAGCCGACTGGACCCGCGGGCTACTCGGCCGCGTCCGCGACGGTGAACACTGGTTTGAGGGCGAACCCGATCCCCCCTGGACACCCCCAAACCAGCCAGCGGGCGGCAACCACGGAATGCGGAAGCAAGAGCTCTGAGTCGCACTGGTACCTCCTGCGTCGCCGATCCGGAAGCATCGGAACGGCTCCTGCTCCCCGGCAGACGGAGTAGTGCTGACGTCACAAACCAGTCGTCAGACGTACGACTGCGGCGCGCGGAGAGCGAGCGCCGCAAGTCCAGCACGACACCGCGACCCGGCTTCCGCCATATCGCGACTCAGGGGCGTAGGCCTGTGGCCAACCCAAGAGAAGGCACTTGCCGAGGCCGAGCGGCTCAATGCTATGGCTTCCGAGCGAGGGCAAAGCGGGATTCGCTACTTCGTGCAGCCGGCGCGGTTCGGGGAGGCCGGTAGGCCGACACCGGGCTGGCTCTCGCGGCCCTCACACTTCGCGGTTTGCCGGCGGCCACCAGTACGAATCGAGGTCTAAACGCTCCTGGTCTCGTCGCGAACGAGCGCCGAAGACTCACGCGCTGATGACGAACGAGACATCGATGCGTCCTACGCAATTATGCTTATCGTGTAAATTTGCAGGGTAAGCAAGGATCATGGCCGCGAAGATCGACATCCCGCCGGATGCGGCCCCTAGCACTTCGCCCTCGGGGGACTCGGGACTTGGCCGCCGAGAGCGCAAGAAGCTGCAGACACGCCGGGCGCTGCAAGCCGCCGCGCTCCGCCTCGCGGTCGCACACGGTGTGGGAGAGGTCACGGTCGAGCAGATCGCGGACGCGGCCGATGTCTCTTCGCGCACCTTCTTCAATTACTTCTCCTCCAAGGAGGAGGCGCTCGTGGGCCGCGACCCGGACGAGGTCGCTCGCCTGCGCGACGCGCTCGAGGAGCGTCTGGTGCGCCAGCCGCCGCTGGAGGCGCTGCGGTCTGTGCTGCTGGAGATGGCCGACTACCTCACCGAGCACCGGCGGGAGTGGCTGGCACGTCTGAGCGTGGTGCGCTCCGATCCTCCTGCCCTGGCCGCTCACCTGGCGGCCTGGGCCGAGCTCGAACGCGCGCTTGCCGACGCGGTCGCGCGCGGTACCGGGACCGACGCCGAGCAGGACCTCTACCCCCGACTGGTGGTCGGGGCCGCGGTCGGCGCGATGCGAACGGCGGCGATGCGCTGGCGGGACGGTGACGGCTCGGAGTCCTTATCCGATCTGGTCCAGGGCGCCTTCGACAGCTTGGGCGCGGGACTTCCCCCACCCGGGCGAGCTGAGCCGACCAGGCGCCGAGCGCGCCGTCGGCACGTCGCCCCGTGACCGTCCGACCGTTGAGGAGAAACTATGCCTACCGCGACCACACAGACGACCGACGCCCCTCAGCCGCTCACCGGCCGGCGGCTGTACGTGATCATCGGCGCGCTGCTGTTGGGCATGCTCCTGGCAGCGCTCGATCAGACGATCGTCGCCACCGCGCTGCCCACGATCGTGGGCGACCTGGGCGGCGCCTCGCACCTGTCCTGGATCGTGACCGCGTACCTGCTGGCCTCGACGGCGACCATGCCGCTGTGGGGCAAGCTTGGCGACCTCTACGGCCGCAAGACCTTCTTTCAGGCGGCGATCGTCATCTTCCTGGTCGGCTCGATGCTCTCGGGAATCAGCACGTCGATCCTCGAGCTGATCGTCTTTCGCGCGATCCAGGGCCTCGGGGGCGGCGGGTTGATCATCGGTGCGCAGACGATCATCGGCGACGTCGTGTCACCGCGTGATCGCGGGCGCTACATGGGCATCTTCGGAGGCGTGTTCGGCGTGACTAGCGTCATCGGCCCGCTGATCGGCGGCCTGTTCGTGGACAACCTGTCGTGGCGATGGGTGTTCTATGTCAACCTGCCGATCGGGGTCGTCGCGTTGTTGGTTACCGCCGCCGTCCTGCCCGGCAGGCTCAGCCGCGTCCATCACGTCATCGACTACCTGGGCACCACGCTGATCGCGCTGGCCGCGGTCTCGCTCGTGCTGCTCACGAGCCTGGGCGGCACGACCTACCCCTGGAACTCGGCGGCCATCTACATCCTCGGCGCGTGCGGCATCCTGCTGATCATCGGCTTCGTGTTCGCCGAGCGGCGCGCCAGCGAGCCGGTCATCCCGCTCGCGCTGTTTCGCAACCGTGCGTTCGCGGCCACCAGCGCGGTCGGGTTCGTCGTCGGGCTGGCGATGTTCGGGGCGATCACGTTCCTGCCGCTGTTCCTCCAGAACGTCCAGGGCGTCAATCCGACCGTTTCCGGGGTGCGCCTGCTGCCCCTGATGGCCGGGCTGCTGCTCACCTCGATCGGATCCGGGCAGATCATCGCCCGCACCGGGCAGTACAGGATCTTCCCGATCGTGGGCACCGCGATCATGGCCGTCGGCCTGTTCCTGCTCTCGCGGCTCGGACCGGGAACCTCGACCGCGCTGACGTCGCTCTACATGTTCGTGTTCGGGATCGGGCTGGGCAGCGTCATGCAGGTCCTGGTGATCATCGTCCAGAGCGCGGTGGACTACCGCAATCTCGGCGTCGCCACCTCGGGCGCCACTTTCTTTCGTCAGATCGGCGGCTCGTTCGGCACCGCGATCTTCGGCGCGATCTTCGCCAACCTGCTCAGCGGCAACCTCGCCACGCAGCTGCACGGCGTCACGCTGCCGTCCGCGCTCAGCGGCGGCGGCTCGAACATCAGCCCGCAGCTGCTCAACAAGCTCCCACCGGACGTCCACAGCGACTTCGCGCGGGCCTACTCGGACTCGCTGTCCACGGTCTTCCTGATCGCACTGCCGATCGCGGTGGTGGCGTTCCTGCTCACCTGGCTGGTCCCCCGGATCGAGCTTCGGCGCACCACCGGCGCCGTCGATCCAGGCGAGACATTCGGGATGCACGAGGACCGAACCTCGCTCCAGGAGGTCGAGCGCGCGGTCACGGTCCTGGCTCGCCGTGAGAACCGCCCGCGCCTGTACCAGCGGCTGGCCGAACGCGCAGGACTGGACCTCGGGCCGGGCGCCTGCTGGCTGCTGTTGCGCTTCGACGAGCGCTCCGCGGTCACCCTGGGCGAGCTCGCGCAGCGCCTCGACGTTCCCATGCCACGTCTGGTCGAGCTCGCGGACCAGTTGAGCGAGCGCGGCCTGATCTCAGGACCCAGCAATGACGGGAACCCCACGGGGGATAGCGCGCGCCTTACCCCTGCCGGTCATGAGGCCGCCGAGCGCCTCGTCGCGGCCCGCCGCGAGGGTCTGACCGACCTGCTTGACGGCTGGTCGCCTGACGAGCACCCCGAGCTCGCCCATCGGCTGGCCGACCTCGCGCGCGAGCTGCTCGCCGACGACCGCCGCCTCATCGAAGCCGCCGAGCCGGTTTCCGGGTCGTGAGCCAACCCAGGAGCCTGAGGAAGAGTGCTGCTTGCGGATCCGGTGGGTGGCTCTGCGGTGTGAGCCGATCGAGCTCCGCGCGGAGCTCGATCGGCCGTGGGCATTCGTCGGGAGCGCCTCGGGGCGTGAGCGGCCGAGGCGAACGTCTCACGTTCACGCCCTCGACGGACTTGCCTTCACCAGGTGGCGGGCGTGAGGAGCTCGGCGCGGTGGACCTGAGCCCAGTCGGTGAAGCTGCGTGCCGGGCGCCTCGTGACTGCGGTGATGTCGGGGGTCGGCTTGGAGTTGAACGGCTCTAGGGTGGAGCGGAATTGCTCGATCACGGCGTGCGCGAGCTCTTCGGGCATGCCGTAGGACACCATCTGCGCGAGCATGTCGGCCGGGTCGGCTTCGGCGTAGCGCAGGTCGCGGTCCAGCACCTGGCTGAGGATCGCGATCTGGTCAGCAGGGCTGAGCGGTTCGGGGCCGGTGAGCTCGTAGATCCGGTCCTCGTGGCCGTCATGGGTGAGGCAGGCGGCGGCGACCGCTGCGATGTCCGCCGGGTCCACGACCGCAGCCCGTCCAGCGGCGAACGGGGCGTGCACGACCTGATCGGTCGTGATCATTCCCGCCCAGTTGAGCGCGTTGGACATGAACCCGGTCGGGCGCAGGAACGTCCACCCGAGCCCGCTGTCGCGGATCGCCTCCTCCCCGGCCCGGTGCAAGGTCGTGATCGGGTCGCTCGCGCCGTGTCCGACGCTGAGCACGGACAGCTTGACGATCCGCTCCACGCTCGCGAGCCGCGCCGCGGCCACGAGCCGGCGGTCGTGGGCGGCGATGTTGAGCCCCTCGGTGAGCAGGAACACCGCGTGCACACCGTCAAGCACGGGCGCCAGGTCACTGTCAGCCAGATCGGCCACGACCTTCTGGGTGCCTTCGGGGAAAACTGCGTCAGGATTGCGGGTGAGCACCCGGATCTGGCCTGCCTGGGCCGGGAGGAGCGCTGCGACGACTTCTGATCCAACGGTGCCAGTGGCTCCGGTGATCAAGATCATGAGTTTGTTCCTTTGCTTGAGATGGCGGTTGGGGTGAGTTGGAGCAGGCGGAACTCGGCGGGCCAGAGTTCCGCCCAGCGACCACACGGTGAGCCGGCTGATCTCGGTCGGGTGGCGTTTTGGACGCCAGATCGACCGAAGCGCTTAGCCGGTAGGGACCGGGACGGCTGCGGGATCGACGCCGGCCGCCGTACCCTCGGGCTCGCCGACACGGGCCGCCTTGGAGTGCTCGCGGCTGTCACTCGAGGAGATCAGCACAGCGGCGAGGATCGCTCCGGCGACGGCGAAGCCGGCGCCGATGAGGAACGCCCGGTCAAAGCCTTTGGTCAGCGCCACGACCGTGCTGTGGACGCCGGCGTGCAACACGCTTTGGGTTTGACTGTTGGCGATGGTCGCGAGGATCGCGAGCCCGAGCGCGCCGCCGATCTGCTGGGCGGTATTGATCAGGCCGGAGGCCAGGCCGGCTTCGTGTGGCTTGGTTCCGGTCACGGCGGCGATCGTGACCGGCACGAATGCAAATCCGAGGCCGAAGGCGGCCAGGATCGAGGGGCCGAGAACGTCGGCGGCGAACGAGCCGCCTGTCGCGGGTACCTGTGAGAACCACAGCAGCCCGCCGGCGACCAGCAGCATGCCGGCGATCAGGGTGGGTTTGAACCCGACGCGGGTGACTAGCTGGGAGGCGACCCCGGCCGCGATGATGATCCCGACCGCCAGCGGCAGGTAGGCGATCCCGGTGTGGATCGGCGAGTAGTGCAGTACGTCTTGGAGGTAGAGGGAGATGAAGAAGAACATCGAGAACAACGACATGCCGATCAGCAGCCCGACAAGGTTGGCGCCGCGCAGGGTCCGCAGCCGGAAGATCTGAAACGGCACCAGCGGATCACGTTGGCGGCGCTCGATCGCCACGAACGCGATCAGCAGCACCACCGCGGCGGCCAGGGAGACGATCGTCCGGGTCGCGCCCCAGCCGACATTGACCGCGTCAACGACGGCGTAGACGAGCAGCGCCAGCCCGCCGGTGACGGCCACCGCCCCCGGGATGTCAAAGGAGCTGCCAGCCGCTTCGCGGCGGCTCTCGCCGAGGATGCGTGGGGCGAGCCCGGCGGCGATCAGACCAATCGGGATGTTGACGAACAGCACCCAGCGCCAGCTCAGCCCGCTGGTCAGGATCCCGCCCAGCAGCACCCCGGCGGCGCCGCCGGCGCCCGCCACCGCGCCCCAGATGCCGAGCGCGCGGTTGCGCTCGGCCCCGTCGGCGAACGTGGTGGTGATGATCGACAGCGCGGCCGGGGAGACGATGGCTGCGCCCAGACCTTGGACTGCGCGGGCGGCGATCAGCCACGTCTCAGACTGCGCCAGGCCCCCGGCCAGCGAGGCCAACGAGAAGACGACGAGTCCGAGCATGAACATCCGGCGTCGTCCCAGCAGGTCAGCCATCCGTCCGCCCAGCAGCAAAAAGCCGCCGAACGTCAGCGTGTATGCGTTCACGACCCAGGTGAGGTCGTCGCGAGAGAAATGCAGGTGCGCGCCGATCGACGGCAGCGCGACGTTCACGATCGAGGCGTCGATCACGATCACGAACTGCGTCATCGCCAGCAGCACGAGCGCGAGATTCTTGGCGCGAGGGGTGTGTGTGCTCACAGGCTCATCCCCAGCATCCGGCCCAGGCCCGACAGCGACGCGAAGGCAAACCGCTGCAGACGTGAGGTTCGCAGCGCGGTCGGGTGCGCTGTGAACAGCATCGCGATGTAGATCGCTTGACGCGGACTACGAGGGATTCCGGCGCCCATCCGCCCAGTCGATGCCAGCGACGCCATGTCGCGAAAGAACCCCTCGAAGTCGAGAGCCGGGCGGTGGCGATTGATGAACCGAACCGGCTCGTCGTGACTGTTTCGCAAGGTGTGCCGGTGACCGGGAGCCACTGCAGCGCGCTCGCCGGGGCCGTAGCTGCGCCAGGTGCCGTCAAGTTTGACGTCAAGCCGGCCCTCGAGAATCTCAAAGCTGTCCTCAGCGTTGTCGTGCACGTGCACCGGCGGGCTAGGGCTGTGAGGACCGAGCCAGGTATCTGCCTCAAGCACTTCGCCATCAGTGTCCTCGCCGTTGCGCACGATGTCCCACCACATGTCCTGGCCTGGGCGAAAGTCGATGCGCCGGACCGTGGGAGGGCGGTCCGCGGGGTCAACGGAAGCAGTAGTCATAGGAGCTCCATCGGTCAGGGGTTGTGGGTTGCTCGCGGCTCTCACGACGACTCGTCGCAAGGACCTCGAGGCATGTCATTCACCCTGGTTGACAAGTTGGGACGACCTTCTCACAGCTCATTGCGTTTGTCAACCCCGGTGAACTAAGATGGGATCGGGATGCCGAAGAGCCTCCAAATCCTTTTCCGCGACGCCCGCAGCGCGATCGAGGCCGCCGTCCGCACTGATCTCGCAGAGCACGGCTTTGGTGAGGTCACGCCCTCACACTCCGCGCTCCTGCGCAACATCGGCGACGACGGTGCCCGCCCCAGCGAGCTCGCCGCGCACGCCGGTGTCACGCGCCAAGCCATCACCAAGCTCGTTGACGAGCTCGAACGGCTCGATCTCGTCCGCCGCGATCCAGACCCACACGACGGCCGCGGCGTCATCATCAGATACACCGACCGCGGACGCGCCGGCCTTGCTATCGCTCGCAAGCGGATGCTGGCGCTCGAACGCGACTGGGCCGGGCAAGTCGGCGCCGACCGCTGGGCCGAAGTGCGCGCAACCCTTGAAACCCTCTTCGGAGACGAGCCCCCGAGGCCCTGAACAACTCCCCACCGCCGGGCCAACGGCGTAAATGCGCGCGCAGCGCGTCGGTCCTGGCGCGCTCATCGCATGAAGCGTCAATTTGGGCCGGGTCCGTCGGACCCGCTCACCGGGACGCCGACACGCGGCGTTTAGCCGGCTGGCGGCGCGACTGGCTTGGGGCGCTGGCCGGCGGCGGTGGTGCTGATCTCAAGCAATGGGAGCGCGCGCCCTGAAGCCGATGCTCGTTCGCCAATCCGGATCGCTCCCATGGCGAGGTAGAACCCTTCGGCGTGGGGGTCACTCTCGATCAGCAACGACCTCAAGCCAAGCTCAGCGGCGGTCATGAGCGCATGCTCAAAGAGCCGACGCCCGTACCCCGAGCCGATCGCCTTCGGGTCCAGCCAGAGGTCCTCGAGCGTTCCCTGAGGAGGCGTGCCGAGCAGGCGATACATGCCCGCCGGACCGTCGGCGCTGTCGAGCAGATACACCGGATTGGTCGTGATGTCCTGCTCGGTGAACGTGAGCATCGGGCGCACCACATCCAAGAACTCCTCGTCGTAGCCCCAGTGAGCCTTGGAGCGCATCGCTAGAGCGCTCAGCGAGGCAGCCTCCTCCCCACGGCATGTCTTCGGTCTCTCGCAGGACCATGACCGTTGCCTTAGTGAGCTGGTCGAGCATCGCGTCGAGGTCATTGACGTAGACGTACATTTCAAAGCGCGGCCCGCTGCCGGGGGAGAGGCCGTAGCGGTCGGTGGCCCACTGCACGGCTACCCGCCGTGCCCGGCCGCGGGCATGGTCAGACGTGAGGTCGTCGCGATGCAGGTGTCCGATCCCGCGCCGCGCAAAACCCGAAGCAGGCGTCCGCTCGCGGCAGCTCGCGTCTGATTCTTGGTGGTGCGGAAGTCTCACCGACGATGCCAGTGTGACTCCACCTTTGACGATCCGGGCGTGCCGGCGGAGTTCTCCTTTGTCGCCGGGTGGCTCTTAGCAGCCGCCCGTCGGGCGCTGCTTATTCGGTAAGGCTGATCGGCGGCCGTTGCTGACCCTGTGCAACGATCTCCGGATGATGCTGGCTTACGTCTTTGTCCACCGCAGCGGCGACAGCATCGAGCCGACGGTCTACGTGTCGCGTCTGCGTGCGTTTCATGATGCGCTGGCGGAAGCCCCGCCGGCGGGCTTTGTCAGGTCGTGGGTCTGGCGCGTCAGCGGGGGACCCGTCGGCGAGGCGCTGGAGGACTGGTACTTAGTCGAAGACTGGGCGGCACTCGGAGTCCTCAACGACGCCGCCGTCACAGGCAAGCGACGGGTCCCGCACGATCAAGTCGCGTCCCTTTCACGCGACGGCGCCGGAGCTGTATACGGTTTGGTTCATGGTGCTCCAGTCCCGACCCCGGGGCGGCGGTTGAGGGTCTCCAAGCCGCTCGGAGCGTCCTATAGCGAGTACGAAGAGCAGCTGAGGCACGACGTCGGGGCGGCCACCATCTGGAAGCGCCAGATGGTCCTTGGACCCGACGCAGAGTTCCTCATCGACAGTTCCGACAGCTCGGCCTCAGCGCTGTTCGATCCGCTGAGCGTCAGCACCTTGGAGCTCATCACGGCGCCCGTCTCTTCGCCTTGACCCTGGCCCACCGCGAACCACCGCGCACGTGGCAGTCTCCCCCGGCCTTCCGCAGTTCGCCGACGCGAGAGCGTCCCGACCGAAGGCACTCCTTGCCTGAGGTCAATGCATCGCGAGATCACCTGGGCGAGCCGTCGGGAGGGCGCGCGGGGGGTTCTGCATGCGTCCTGTCTCTGTTCAGTTCGCGTCGGAGCGGTTGTTATTGGGCGTCCAGGAACTCGTCGATCTCGGCGAGGGTGGCTGCCGGCTGTTCCAGGTGCGGTAGGTGCCCGGCGTCGGGGATGAGCGCGAAGCGCGCGTCGGCGAACGACGCGGCGTAGGCGCGCCCGTAGCCGGGCGTGAAGATCTGGTCGGTGTCGCCCCAGATGACGAGCGTCGGGATCGTCACCTCGCCGAGTCGATCGCGCAGGCCGGGGTCATTCATGTCCCGGGCCACGAGCGCCATCGTCTGCATGTTCGCCTGTTGGATCGCGGCTAGGTCGGGCGGGAAGGTCGACGGGTCAATGAAGTAGCGGTCAGGGTCATGCCACGCATGCTCGGCGACCTCGCGTGGGGTCAGCGAGAAAAAGTCGGTGATTGGCTCGCCCTCGACGACGATTCCTGCGCCGTCAATGATCGCGATGCCGCCGAGTAGTCTCAGCGCGGTCGCGGTGCGGCTCTTCCTCCTGCACGGGTACGACGCGGTGACAGTTGCCGAGATCGCCGAGGCAGCAGACGTCGCCGTCTCCACCTTTAAGCACTTCGACAGCAAAGAGGCGATCGCGTTCGCAAGGGACCCCACAGTCGAGGCCAGCGCGTGCGCGCGGTGCTCCAGCGCCGGTCCGGCACGTCGATCGCGGGTTCGCTTCGCGACTTCCTCGTTGACTCGCCAGCGCTTGTCACCGGGCAGCCTGAGTTCCTCGCGCTCGTACGTGCCACTCCCGCGCTGACCGCCTACTCCGACCGAATGTGGTCACGCCACGCCCGCGCGGTCGCTGACGCGATCGCAGCCGAGACCGGCCATCCCGCCTCCGATATCCGAGTGCGCGTGTGGGCGCGCGCGCTCGTCCAGATCCCATCGCTTGTACGCGACGAGCCCGACCGCGAAAGCGCCGTCGACGCGGCCATGGACGTGCTTCTGCGCGGCTGGTCACCCGACCCCGACTGAACCACCTCAGTGGAGTTCCGCAGATCCGTCAGGACGGCAGATCCGTCGGAGCCGCGCAACGTACGGCACTGCCAGAGCAAACAGTTCCACGCGGGGTCAGCGGCCGGCCGGCCCCGCGGCGCTGCTCGCGATCCACGGGGCGGGACCCGGGCTTTGTGAGCCGTCACGGGGAGGATGTGCTCGCGGTGCTCGCAGGCCTCCCGGCGGTCGCGGCCTGACGGGTGCGGCCCCGGGTCTCCCCAAGGCCGCACCGGCCGGCCATCTCACCCACCTACTTGATGATGTACACCTTGCTGATGCCGTGGCGACGCGCGTAACGGGCGTTGCGTCTGCGCACGTAGGCAGCCGAGCCGCCTCTGCGGTTGGCCTGGACATAGGCGATCCTGCCTCGGGCGGTCAGCCGGTTGCGGCCCCTGCCGCCGTTGAGGTGCACCTTCCCGGTGCCGGCGATCAAGACGTCGTTGCCATTGCCGCCGTTGAGGCGAGCTGCGCCGTTGCCGACCTTGATGTAGTCGTTGCCGGCGTTGCCCTGGATGTCGACCTTGCCGCTGCCGGCCACCACGCGGTCGCTGCCCTTTCCGCCGAGCACGTAGGCCGGTCCATTGCCGAGCGTGATGCGGTCCCGGCCGTTGGCGCCGAACACGGTTACGTCATTTCGCTTCCTGTTGACGATCGTGTCGTTCCCGGCACCCCCGTTCACGCAGGTCCGGTTGCCGCCGACGACCGTGATGTGGTCATCACCGCCGAGGCCGAGGACCCGCATCCGCTTCGCGCGGACGGTGATCCGGTCCGCTCGCCTGGTGCCGACGACGACGAACTTGGGACCGGCTCCGTTGAGGCAGGACACGTGCCTGCCGAACTTGTGTCGTGCCGCGCTGAGCGACATGACCGATGCGCCAACGACCTCGTGGGAGCTCGCCGTCGGGACGCTGATCCCGGTCCCGACGATCACGCAGCCACCGGAGCGCGGCGCGGCTCCGCTCGGGCATAGCCCCGACGCGGTGCCAGTGCCGCCGCCGCTGCCACTGCCGCCGCCGCTGCCGGCGCCACCGCCGCCACCGGTCGCCCCGGCCGTGCCGGCGCACGCGCCCCGGGCGCCGCCTGCCGTGGCGGTCCCGATGATGGCCTTGGCTCCACCGCCGATCACGCTGACCTCGAGCAGCGTCTCTGTGGTGGTATCGCCAGAAGTCGCCTTCTGGTTGACGCTGATCGTCAGCACACCATCGCCGGTCGAGAACGTCTGCGGCTGCCCGCTCAGTGCGGTGGTGACGCCGTTGATCGTGATCGCGTTCAGCGTCGAGCTTGCCGTCAACTGCTGGGCGTTGTCGACGCACCTGTCATCGACGGTGGCCGTCGAGGGGCCGATCGAGATCGTGTCGCCGCCGCTGGCGATCGTGGCCGCCTGAACGGTCGCCGTCGCCCTGGCCTCGGTGTCGACGGTTGAACCGCTCAGCTGCTCGGTCGAAAGGGTCGTCTGTGCGTCGACAGGGCCGACCGTGCCGACCGCGGACGCGACCCCCCCTGGGAGGGTCACCGTGCCGAGTGCGGCAGTGTCGCTCGCGCACGGAGTGAGCGCGGGGTTAGCCGCCGTGGGCGCGAGCAGCGTCGATGCCCCACTCGTCACGTCCGCGGTGCTCGCCGAGCACGAGAATGGGTTGCCCGTCTGCGCGGACGCGGTGCCGCTCACTGCCAGGACGCCAGCGATGGCAAGCATTGCCGCGGCGCCCAACTTTGGTCTGACCATGTGGTCTGCCTCCCCGGCCGGCTTGATCGCGGGCATCCTGCCCGCCTGAGCTCGGCCTCATCGTTCGTGATGCTCCGCTGTCTGCCCGCTGGGCATCCTGTCGCGCCATAAAGCGGCGCTTTGCATCGGTTGGGGGCTTACAGCCATGCCGAAAGCGCTGCGGGCGCATCGGTCATCCGTCCAACCGCGGCCGGGAAACTTGGCCCGAACGAGCGGCAGCATCCCCGACCGACGACTTCTCCCCAGCTCGATCGCCCAAAAGCACCAGCTGGGGAGCGGCGCGGTAAAGTCCTCGCCGAGGCCCGAGGCAGACCCGTTTGTTTAGTACACGGTGTACTAAGCGGGGGGTATCCAGAGGGGGAGACAGAACCTTCTGGTGTCAAAGCGAAAGCCGAAAACCTAAGATTTGCAGGTAGAAGGGCGCGTAGCTCAGTGGGAGAGCGCTCGCTTCACACGCGAGAGGTCGGTGGTTCGAAACCACCCGTGCCCATCCTGATTTGCAGGGGCCAGTCGTTCGGTCGGGCCGCTGGTCAAACGGCTGCTCGATGGCGCTCGACGACCGACTCGAGCTGCTCGGCGACCTGAGTGGCCGAGGGCATCGCCGCGATCTCGGCCGCAATCGCTCGCGCGGCCGCGGCTTCCGGGGCGGCGTGCTGGAGCACCGAGCGGACCGCGTCGCGCACGCCCTCCGGGCAGACCTGCCCTGGGCGCAGGACCTTCGCCGCACCGGCGCGCTCGCAGGCGTTGGCATTGTCGAACTGGTCCGCGCCCTGGGGCACCAGCACGAGCGGCAGCGCAGCCGCGAGCGCTGCCAGCGTTGTGCCCGAGCCGGCGTGGCAGAGGACGGCATCACAGCGCGGAAGCAGCGCCGTCAGTGGCAGCCATCTCTCCATATGCACGCTCGCCGGCAGGTTGCCGAATGTCGCGGGGTCGTTCAGCTCGCTGACGGTGACCACCACGTCGAGGTCCTCCCCCGCGAGGCCTGCGAGCAGTGGCGCGAACTTCTCCGGCCGATTGAACAGCGGCGCCGTCCCCAGCGACACGTAGACGACCGGGCGCCCACCGAGCAGATCGGCCCAAGGCGGAAGGGTCGCGGCCGGATCGCCCGGAATCTCCGGGCGAATCGGGTGGGTCTGGTCGGTCGGCACCGTGCTCTCTCCGCGCAGTCGTGGCGGGCGTGGATCGAGGTAGGGCCCACGATAGATCCCGCCGTACGGGTCAGGCTCCAGATCAACCGCTTCCCACAGCGACCGCGCCCGCCCGCCCATCGCGGCCACAACCGACGCATCGAGCGGCTGCCCGAACCCGTAGCACACCGACGGGAGATCAAGCTCCGCCCCCAGCAGCGGGCCGCACAGATCGACCGGCGGATGGACGACCAGATCGAACGGGCGCGACGCGGCCAGCTCGCGCAACGCCGGCAGCTTCGCAGCCGGGTGCACGGCGCCGAACATCGCGGCGGGAAACGTGATCCTGTCCGCGGGCGGCGCAGCCTTGACCTCCGCATCGGCCATCGCGGCGATCATGCCATCCATCGCCGGCAGCCCTGCGTCCACGAACTCCAGCCCGTTCTCATCGACGCGACCGCGCAGATTCGCGCCGCTGGCGACCACCACTTCGTGCCCCGCCCTCACCAGCGCACGTCCCAGCCCGATGAACGGCCCAAATACCCCATCCATCGGCGTTGTGCTGCACAGCACCCGCATCGAAGCCCTCCGTCCGTTGCGCTTGATATAGTGCCACTATATAGTGAGGCTATAGTCCGTGTCAACTCGCCAAACCCGTGAGCCCCACGACGCCGCCACCGCGGCCGCGCCCTCTGACAGCACCGGTGAGCCCCCGCGCGCGCAACGTCGTGGGGCGGACACCAGGAGGCGGATCGAGCAGGCGGCGGCACACCTCTTCACGAGCGCGGGGTACACGGGGAGCACCATGCAGGCCATCGCCGACGAAGCGGGCGTTCACGTCCAGACGATCTACCTCGCATACCGGACCAAGCCCGCGCTCCTCGCCGCCTGCGCGGCGCGACTGGTCGCCGGCGACGAGGATCCCGAGACCCACCCCTCAGAGCGGCAGTGGGCCCGCGAGGTCGCGGCGGAGACCGATCCAACCGCCAAGCTGACCCGGTACGTCAGACAGATTGCTGAGGTGACCCCTCGCATCTCACGCCTGATCGACGTCCTGCGCGCCACCGCTCCCGCCGAACCCGCCGTCGCGGCATTTCTCGAGCACATGGAGCGCGGGCGGCGCGAAGGACCGCTGCAACTCCTCGGCCACGGTGTCCCCACAGGGACCTGGCGAGAAGGCCTCACCGCAGACCAGATCGCCGACATCGTGTTCGCGATCGCCTCACCCGACACATTCAGAGCACTGACCGAACGCTGCGGCTGGACCCGATCGGCCACCGAAGCCCTGATCGTCCGGGCGCTCAAGCGCGAGCTGCTGGCGGAGCACGACGAGTGAGCCACCCGGCGACACCGCGTCGATGAAGTTCGTTCGACACGTGGGAGGCCAGAGTCGCGCGTCGGTCCGGCCCTCCAACCTAGGGGCGGGCGAGCAGCGACGCCACCCCCGGGCGGCGCGCCGCGCGCCGAAGCGCCGCCAGCCGGCGGGGCTCGTCGGATCGTGGGCCCAGGTAGGCGCGCAGGAAGGCGATCGACGCCTGCTCGACGATCGTCAGCTGCGGCTGCTCGGTGGTGAATGGGGCGAGGTGTGAGGCGCCGATCAGCGTGAGCAGGTACTTCGGAGGCCCGACCCCATCGAAGACCGCGGCGGTTCGCGCCGGCGGGTTGACCTGGTCGGCGCTGCCCTGCACCGCGAGCAGCGGCGGACCGTTGGCCACCAGGCTCGCGCGCCCGTCCGCGGGCAGCTGCGCACCCGCGAGGAGGACCGCCGCGCGGATCCGCGAGTCTCGGAACGCTCGGTCGTAGGCGAGCGCGAGCGCCGTCTCGCCTCCGTCGGACTGGCCGGCGACCGCGATCTTCCGGCTCGCTACCAGCCCGGAGGCCCACCCGCCCCGGCGTGCGGCCGCTGCGAGCAGGCGGTCGATCACCACGCGCATGTCCTGGGGCTGATTGACGAGGTCACGCTCGTCGGGCCCACCGGGCGCTTGAGCGTTCTCCAGCGGGAACACCGGCGCCGCCACGATGAACCCGGCGGCCGCCCAGGCCCGGAGCAGACGGGAGTAGATGGCGGGCGTGACCGCGAACCCATGCCCGAAGACGACGAGCGGGAACGGCCCGGACCCGCGGGCGGCCGGCGCCGCTCGGACGTCCTCTCCCCCGGCCGGCCCGGAGGCCGGGTAGCGCACGATCGTCGTGATCGGGCGGAACCGTCGCGTCCTGTCGGGCAGGACGATGGTCCGGCTGTGATCGACGATGTGCAGCACCCGCAGCCCGACGGCGAACGGAGCGTGGCGGGACGGTCCTGCGCTGCGGCGGTGAGGTGCGTGGGCGACCACCGGTGCGGAGGCGCGATGCGCGGGATGCGACCCCAGCCTGGGGTGGGAGTGGTGGCGCGGCGCGCCCGATCCGCACGCCGTCAACACGAGGGCGCCGATGACCGCCAACGGGACGATGGTCCCCCGGAAGCGGGAGCCGCGGTGAGGCAACCGGGCGAGCATACGCCCCGCCGACCCGGTGACCGCGAGCGATCCCGCGGTGGCGCCGCGAGAGCCGGTCAGGCGAGACGTGCCGGCGTGCGCACGTGGACGACGGCGGCCTCGAGCTCCCGCGGGAGGTCCTGCAGCCCGCCGCCGGAGATGACCCAGCGCTCCAGGCGAGCGGTGACCGCGGCGCGGCAGTCGGCATCGGCGCGCAGCAGGTCGGCGAGGCCGCGGCTGCGGATCACGGTGCGTGGCGCGCAACGGTGGCGCAGGGAGGCGTAGCCGTCGCCGAGCGCGGCCTTCCAGACGCCCTCGCGCTTGGCGAGCTCGGTGCAGAGCTGCGCGGCGATCCGGGGGGCCGAGATCCGTCGCAGGCTTCGAGCCAGCCACTCCGGGCTCTTGGCGGTCACGGGGCCGCAGGCGTAGGCGAACACCATGCGCGCGGTGTCGCGCTCGGCCGGGGTCCAGTGCGGCGCGCGAGAGGTGACCTCCAGCGAGAGGAACATGTCCGCGCACGAGCGCTGGACCGCGTCACCAGCCGTGTCGGCGGCACGGTCGAGCAGTCCGGCGAGCGAGGGCAGATCGTCGACCAGGCGACGCAGCTCGTCGATGCCCGCAGGCTCCTGCACGTCGGAGCGCATCAGACCGGACAGCAGCTCACGAGCGAGCACGAAGCCCTCGTCGAGGTCACGCGGATCGCCGGTCTCCACGTGGCTGGTGACCGCGACGTGCAGCCGGTAGACGAGATCCTGCTCGTGCTCGGAGAGGCCGAGGGCGGGCGCGTCGACGTACAGCGGTTCAGTCGGCTCGTCGATCAGCATGTTTCCTCGGTCCTCATCACAAGGTGGTCTCGGCCGAAGTCTCCCCTCTCCTTGCCTATTGAACACCACTCTGGACAGACGAACGAGAAATGGGAGGACGGACCTTGACGGCGGCCCTTCGAATTGCTCTACTGCTTATCTATGACATTAGATAAACAGAGCGAGCGGGCGGGCGACCAACCGCCCCCCTCGATCGAGTTCCGGCTCGACCCGTCGTGTGGGGTGCCGACCTATCTCCAGATCGTGCAGCAGGTCGAACAGGCGCTGCGGCTGGGATACCTGCGGCCCGGCGACCAACTGCCCAAGGTCCGTGACGTGGTCGCCTCCCTGGCGATCAACCCCAACACCGTGCTCAAGGCCTATCGCGAGCTGGAGATGAAGGGTCTGACCGCCGGACGTCCGGGGCAGGGCACCTTCATCGAGGCGACGCTGCGCCAGACCGCACTGCCCGAACTGGCGCCGCTGCGCCGCTCGCTGCGGGGCTGGCTGGAGCGAGCCGATGCGGCAGGGCTCGACGCGGACGGCGCGGCCGCGTTGTTCACGAGCACGATGCGGGATTTCTACGCGCGCGCTGAGACCTCCAGCGCGGCCCAGCCGTCGGCCGCCGGAGGATCGGAGGCAGTCGCATGACCGCGATCGAGACCGCCGGCCTGGGCAAGTGCTTCGGCCGGCGCTGGGCGCTGCGCAACTGCACGCTCACGGTGCCGACCGGTCACGTCGTCGCGCTCGTCGGGCCCAACGGGGCCGGCAAGAGCACTCTGCTGAACCTCGCCGTCGGACTGACCGAGCCGAGCGAGGGCACCGTCACGGTCCTCGGAGGACAGGCTCCAGGCTCGCCGGGGGCGCTCGACGGCATCGCGTTCGTCGCCCAGGACCCGTCGCTCTATCGGCAGCTCTCGGCCCGTGACCTGCTGCGCATGACGCGCGATCTCAACCGGCACTTCGACGCCCGCTTCGCCGCGGCCCGGCTGAACGAGATCCCTGGAGCCGATTGGGGTGCAGGCGATCCGGCCTGACGTGTTCGTGCGCGGCGCCTCTCCCTCAGGCCACTCGCCCAACCCGATCTCCTACCTGCGAGACCATGGGTACGGCGAGGCCACCAGTTGCCAGCCGGCAGGCCGCTTCTGGACCTGGCAGCTGATCGAGGGCGCCTGGCTGACCGCGCTCTCGCTGGCGCTGATGGCGGCGACCGTCCGGCTCGTCCACCGTCGGGCGACCTGATCATCGTGGCGCGCCGCCGGACCTCACCAGGCACCGTGCGATCATGTGGGGATGGCCCGGTTCCGGGGACGGCAGCGATGGGACGGCCGGCTGGCTGCTCTGGTGGCGAGCGTCGCCGTCGGGGTGCCGCTGGCCGGTTGCGCATCGACCTCGGTCCTCCCCGGGCACGGCACCGCGGCGACCGTGCATCTGATCGGTCAGGACGGACCTCCCGCCGATCCGCGGCAACTGGCGGTCGTCCGTCGCTGGGCGGCTGCGCTGCGGGCGGGCAACTTCGCCGGCGCCGCGGCGCTCTTCCACCTGCCGAGCCTGTTCCGCAACGGCCCCGCGGATTCGATCACGATCCAGTCCCTGGCCCAGGCCAAGGCAGCCAACTCGACCCTTCCCTGTGGGGCGGTGGTCATCTCCGCGTTTCGCCAGGGCGCCTTCATCGACGTCCTGTTCCGCCTGACCGCTCGGGCGGGCCGCGGCGGCGGCCAGCAGGCGTGCGGCTCGGGCATCGGCCAGACGGCACGGACCGAGTTCAAGATCCAGAACGGGCAGATCGTCGCCTGGGTCAGGGCGCCGAGCCTGCCCGGCGACCCCGGAGTGCCCGGTTCGCCGGGCGGCGGTGGCGGCGGCGGCGGTGGTGGCAACACCGGCGCGGGATCGCTACCCGCGTAGAGCCGCCCCGGCATCGGACCTCCGTCGCCGGCTTCGGAGACGCGTCAGCCCGAGCCCCGCCGCACCGCCAGCGACGCCCCCGCGTCCCGCGGCAACCGGATCGACTCGATGATCGCCACCAGCGGCACGAGGCCGACCAGCACGAAGGCCAGCGCGTAGGGCGCCACGCCCGTTCCGTGTCCGCCGAGCAGACGGTCCAGCGGGCCGCTCGCCCGGACGGCCAGCGCGCCGACCGCGACGCCGAGGCCGATCGCCATCGTCTGAACGGTGCTGAACAGGACGTTCGCATCGCGCATCTCGGCCTCGGGTACGTCGGAGAAGACGATCGTGTTGTAGGCGGTGAACCCGATCGAACGGGTCACGCCGCTGGCGAAGAGCACGACGATCATCAGCACGACCGGGGTCCAGCCGCCGAACGTGCCGCAGGCGAACATCGTCAGCCCGACCCCGAGCGCCGCGGCGACGAGCACGCCCCGGAACGGCCACCGGCGCAGGATCGGTGTCGTGAACGGCTTGATCGCGACGTTGCCCGCGAAGATCGCCACCACGACGAGCCCCGCGTGGACGGCGGACCAGTGCAGGCCGTCCTGCAGGTCGAGCGACATCAGAAACGGGACGGCGCCGACCGACAGCGCGAACAGGCTGCCGCCGAGGATCGCGACGCGGTAGGTGGCGATCCGACCGATCCGCAGGTCGACGAGCGGCTCGCGCGCCCGCAGCAGGTGGCGGACCGCCGCGACGGTGAGCGCGACGCCGAGCAGTGCCGAGGCCGCCACCACCGCCCACTGCACGCGCGCGCCTTCGAGGCTCTGGGCGCTCTCCACGAGAAGCGCGATCCCCAGACCGCTGAGGATGACGCCGACGAGATCGAGCGCGCGCCGGTCGCTGGCGCGGACCTGGGGGACCAGCCTGAGCGCGGCGGCGAGCGCGACCGCGCCGAGCGGCACGTTGATGAGGAAGATCCACCGCCACGAGGCATCGGTCACGAGCAGACCGCCGAGCGCCGGCGCGATCACGGGCGCGAGCAGCGCCGGCCAGGTGAGGTAGGCGACCGCGCGCACGAGCTCGGGCTTCGGCGTCTCGCGCAACACGACGAGCCGTCCGACCGGGACCATCAGCGCGCCGCCCGCGCCCTGCAGCACCCGCGCGACGACGAGTTCGGGGAGGCTCGTGCTCAGGGCACAGAGCACCGAAGCGAGCGTGAAGACGACGATCGCGCCGGCGAACACCGTGCGCGCGCCGAGCCTGTCCGCGATCCATCCGCTCACCGGGATGAGGACGGCGAGCGTCACCAGGTAGGCCGTGATGGCAACGCTCAGCCGCACCGCCGGCTGGTGCAGCGACGCCGCCATCCGCGGCAGCGCGGTCGTGATCACCGTTCCGTCGAGGTTCTCCATGAAGAACGTGCCCGCGACGAGCAGCGCGAGCGATCGCCTCATCGGCGAAAGCCCGAGCCGAGCGCGTCGTAGGCGTCGCGCAGACGCCGTTCGAGATCGCCACCGTCGTCGACCCACACCGAGAACGCGGCCATCGACGCGCCGAGCGCCGCGAACGCGACCGTCTGCGGCACGAGGTCCTCGGGCCGCTCACCCCGTCGCCGGGCGACGTACTCGGCGACGACCCGGCGCCAATCCGCGTAGCGAAGGGCGGAGTGAGCCTGGAGCGCCGGGACGGTGGTGATGAGCGTCATCCGGGTTCGCAGATCGGGCAGCTGATCCGCCGGGTAGCTGTTGGACGCGACCGCGGCGGCGGCCAGCGCATCCATCACGCCGACCTCCTCCCCCTGTTCATCGAGCTCGTGGCGCAGGCGGTCGAGCACCCAGTCGAAGTCGCCCCAGACGATGTCGTTCTTGGAGGGGAAGTAACGGAATACCGTGCGGCGCCCGACGCCGAGCTCGGCCGCGATGTCCTCCACCGTCGTCTGCTCGAACCCGCGTCTGGCGAACAGCGCGAGCGCCGTGCGCTCGACGGACTCGCGGGAGGTGCTCGGCGGCCTGCCGCGCGGCGCTCCCCGGGCGGTGTCAGCGGTCATCGACCCGAGGTTGGCACAAAGTGGCACTCGGTGTTATAAATCGCCGCAGCAGCCGTCATCGACTGAGGAGAGTAAGCCGTGTCGGAGCCCGTCACCCAGGCCGCGGACCTGTCCGCGGATCAGCCGTCAGCACCCGCCGAGACCGAGCAGACCGGTTCCCCGGACGCGCTCGTCGAACAGGAGCTGCTCGTGGAGGACGTGTCGATCGACGGGATGTGCGGCGTCTACTGACGCCGCCGGACTCGATGAGCGACTTCGATCTCGATCGCGCGTGGCAGGTCGGCCACGGCGTCGCGCTGCGGCCCGAGCGCTTCGGCGCGCTCGCCTACAGCTTCGACTCACGCCGCCTCTCGTTCCTCAAGAGCCGCCGGCTCTACGAGATCGTGCGCACCCTCGCCGAGCATCCGAGCGGGCGGGCGGCGTGCGAGGCGGCCGGCGCCGCGGGAACCGAGCTCGCACAGCTGCGCGCTGCGCTGGGGACGCTCGCGGCGACCGGAATGATCGAGGAGCGGGTGACCGGAATGATCGAGGAGCGGGTGGCATGAGCGCCGTCGCCCACGACGCCGCGCCCGCCGTCCGCCTGGTCGACCACTTCGAGGCCGGTCTCGACGCCCCGATCTGCCTCACCTGGGAGCTCACCTACGCGTGCAACCTGGCATGCGTGCACTGCCTCTCGAGCTCGGGCCGGCGCGACCCACGCGAGCTGACCACCGCCGAGTGCCGGGCCGTGATCGACGAGCTCGAGGCGATGCAGGTCTTCTACGTCAACATCGGCGGCGGGGAGCCGACCGTCCGCCGTGACTTCTGGGACCTGCTGGAGTACGCGACCGCTCATCACGTCGGGGTGAAGTTCTCCACCAACGGCAGCCGCATCACCCCCGAGATCGCCCAGCGGCTCGCCGCCAACGACTACGTCGACGTGCAGATCTCGCTCGATGGCGCCACGCCCGAGGTCAACGACCGCGTCCGCGGCGCCGGGTCCTACGCGACCGCGCTGCGCGCGATGGGCCACCTGCGCGACGCGGGGATGCGTAACTTCAAGATCTCGGTCGTGGTGACGCGCGAGAACGTCTCCGAGCTCGACGCGTTCAAGGCGATCGCCGACGATCACCGCGCGCAGCTGCGGATCACCCGCCTGCGGCCCTCGGGGCGGGGCGCGGACGTCTGGGACGAGTTGCGCCCCACCTCCGAGCAGCAGCGTGAGCTCTACGCCTGGCTGGTGGCCCGCGGCGAGGGCGTGCTCACCGGCGACTCGTTCTTCCACCTGTCGGCCTACGGGCAGGCGCTCCCCGGCCTGGGAATGTGCGGCGCGGGCCGGGTCGTGTGCCTGATCGACCCGATCGGCGACGTGTACGCATGCCCCTTCGCCATCCACGACGCGTTCCTCGCCGGCAACATCCGCACGCCCGGCGGCTTTGCCGGCGTCTGGCGCGAGTCCGAGCTGTTCGGGCGGCTGCGCGGACCCCAGTCGGGCGGGGCGTGTGAGAGCTGCAGCTTCTACGACAGCTGCCGCGGTGGCTGCATGGCGGCCAAGTTCTTCACCGGCCTGCCGCTCGACGGCCCTGATCCCGAGTGCGCGCTGGGCCACGGCGAGGCGCTCCTTGCCGGTCGCGACGCCGACCGGGTGACTCCGCGATCCGCTCAGGACCACTCACGCGGGCGCCACGCACGCACCGGCCCGCCCGCGCGCGACTGCGACGAGAACCCGCTGGCGGTGTGGACCCCGTGAGCCACCGCTGGTTCGAGACGGTCGCCGAGGCCGAGCGGCGCGCCCGCCGGATCCTCCCGCGCTCGGTCTACAAGGCGCTGATCGCCGGCTCGGAGCGGGGGCTGACGCTGCACGACAACCTCGCGGCGTTCGCCGAGCTGGGCTTTGCGCCGCACGTCGCCGGCCTGGCCCCGGTGCGCTCACTGGAGACGACCGTCATGGGCCAGACGCTCTCGATGCCGGTGCTCATCTCCCCCACAGGCGTGCAGGCGGTGCATCCCGACGCCGAGGTCGCCGTCGCGCGCGCCGCCGCGGCCCGCGGGATCGCGATGGGGCTCTCCGGATTTGCCAGCAAGCCGGTCGAGGAGGTCGTCGCCGCCGGCGCGCCGACGTTCTTTCAGACCTACTGGATCGGCTCTCGCGACGAGATTCTCGCTCGCGTGCAGCGAGCGCGCGACGCCGGCGCCACCGGGTTGATCGCCACGCTCGACTGGTCGTTCTCACACGGCCGTGACTGGGGCAGCCCGTTCATCCCCAACGGCATCGACCTGGAGGCCGCGCGCAAGCTCGGGCTCGACGTCGCGATGCATCCGGTGTGGCTCGCTCGCTACGCGTCCGCCCGCTTCCTGCCCGAGCTCACCACCCCGAACATGGTCGCGCTGGGCGCGAGTCCGCCGAAGTTCTTCGAGGCCTACGGACAGTGGATGCAGACACCGCCGCCATCGTGGGAGGACGTCGCGTGGCTGCGCAGCGTATGGGACGGGCCGTTCATGCTCAAGGGCGTCACCCGCGTCGACGACGCGCGCCGGGCGGTGCAGGCCGGCGTTAGCGCGATCTCGGTCTCCAACCACGGCGGCAACAACCTCGACGGCACGCCCGCCACGATCCGGCTCGTGTCGGGGATCGCCCAGGCGGTCGGTGACGACGTCGAGATCGTGCTCGACGGCGGCGTGCGCCGCGGAGGCGACGTGGTCAAGGCACTCGCCCTCGGCGCCCGCGCGGTGATGATCGGCCGGGCCTACCTATGGGGGTTGGCCGAAGGCGGGCAGGCCGGTGTGGAGAACGTCCTCGATGTGCTGCGCTCGGGGATCGACTCGGCGCTGCTCGGACTCGGCCGCGCCTCGATCGACCAGCTCACCCGCGAGGATGTGCTCATGCCCGACGGCTTTGAGCGGGTGCTGGGGGACGGCGCGGGGTCAGCGGTGCCCGCGGAGTCTCGGTGACCCGGCTCGGCGCGCTCGAGACGGTCGAGGTGGCGTGGGTCTCCGCGCCGGGGTCGCTGCTCGTCGTGCCGCTCGGGGCCACCGAGCAGCACGGCCCGCTCGTTGCGGAGGGGGTCGCGTGAGCGGGTGGGTTGCTGGGTCGGGCGGGTCGCTGTGAGCGGGCGGTCGCTGTGAGCGGGCGGGTCGCGGTCGTCACCGGGGCCGCGCGCGGCATCGGGGCGGCGACGGTGCGGGGCCTCGACGCGGCGGGCTGGTCGATCGTCGCGGTCGACCGAGCCGGAGACGATCCCCGGCTCGGGTACGCGATGGGGACCCGCGAGGAGCTCGCCGATGTCTGCGCGGCGGCGCGTTCCGCGGTGCCGGTCGTCGCGGACGTGACCTCCGCCGACGCGGTGGCGGCCCCGGTCGCCGAGGCCGAGCAGCAGTTCGGCGGACTCGACGCGATGATCTGCTGCGCCGGGGTGATCGCCGGTGGTTCACCCGCCTGGGAGCTCGGGCTCGACGCCGAGCGAGCGCTGCTCGAGGTCAACCTCGTCGGCGTGCTGAACTGCGCGCGCTTCGGGGTGCCCGCGATGCTGCGCCGCTCCGAGCCCCGCGCGGGACGCTTCCTGGCCGTCGCCTCCGCCGCGGCGGTCCGCGGTCTGCCCCAGCTCGCCGCCTACTGCGCCTCCAAGGCGGGGGTCGTCGGGCTCGTCCACGCACTCGCGGTCGAGTTGGGCGGCACCGGCATCACCGCCAACGCGGTCGCGCCCGGCTCGACCGACACGCCGATGCTCGCCGAGAGCGCCCGGTTGTACGGCCTGGAGAGCGCGGGCGCGTTCGCCGCCCAGCAGCCGATCGACCGGCTGCTCGGCCCCGACGAGGTGGCGGCGATGCTGGTGTGGCTCGCGGGCGAGCACGCGGGTGGCGTCACCGGGGCGCTGATCCCGGTCGACGGCGGACTCACCGTGTGAACGTCGTGCTCGACCCGCGCACGCGGGTGCTCGACGGAGGGCGCACGCTGCTCGGTGGCGACCCGTGGAGGGTGCTGCGGCTCACCGGGGACGGTGTGGCGGTGCTGCGGGAGCTGCTGGCGGGCGGGGCCGATGATCCGAGTGCGAGCCGGCCCGCGACGGCAGGGGGCGATGGTCGGGCCGGGGCACTCGCTCGGCGGCTGATCGACGCGGGCCTGATGCACCCGCGACCGACCCAGACCGGGTGGGACGAGGTCACTGTGGTGATTCCGGTGCGCGATCGGGCGACGGAGCTCGGCCGCTGCCTGGCCGCGGTGAGGGCGGACGCACCTGGTCGGGTGATCGTCGTCGACGACGGCTCGGCCGACCCCGGCGGTGTGGCGGCGGTCTGCGAAGGCTGTGTTCTGATCCGCCTGGAGAGGTCCGGCGGACCGGCCGCGGCGCGCAACGCGGCGCTGGCGGAGGTCGAGTCGGGCGTGGTCGCGCTGCTCGACTGCGATTGCGTCCCCGAGCCGGGCTGGCTGGGTGTGCTGTGCGCGGCGCTGAGGACGGATCCGAGGCTCGGCGCCGTCGCCCCCCGGGTCGTCCCCGCCGCCGCGGGTCCAGGGCTGTCCGCGGCAACCGTCCCCGCCCAAGGTGATGGCGGGGAACTTTGTTCGAGCTCAGGTCGAAGAACCTTCCCCGCACCCGGGGCGCTCGCCCGGTTCGCAGCGGTGCGCTCACCACTTGACCTCGGCCCGCTGCCGTCGCTCGTGCGCCCCGGCGGCCGGACCGGGTACGTCCCGACGGCGGCGCTCGTCGTCCGACGCGAGGCGCTCGGCACAGCCCCTGCCCCGTTTGACCCGGCGTTGCGCTACGGCGAGGACGTGGACCTCGTCTGGCGGATGATCGACCGGGGCTGGTCGGTGCGCTACGAGCCCGCCGCGGTGGTGCGCCATGGCGAGCCCGGCCGCCTGCGGCCATGGCTGACCCGCCGCTTCCGCTATGGGAGCTCGGCCGGGCCGCTCGCTCGCCGGCATCCGGAGCGGCTGGCGCCGGTCGTCATCCACCCGCGGTCGGCGGCGGTGCTGGTCGCCGCCGCGGCGGCGGTGGGCTCGCCCCGGATCCCCAGTGCGGCGGGCGCCGTGCCGGTTGCGCTCCAGGTGAGGCTCGTCGTGCGGAGACTGAGGCGCTACGGCGTTCCCACCCTCGACGGGGCGGCGCTCGCTGTGCGAGGGCTCGGCGACAGCGGAGCCGCGCTCGGGCGCGCGGCGACGATGCTCGGACCCGTGCCACTCGCCGCGGCCCTGGCGCATCGCGGCACTCGGCGCGCGGCGATCGCGCTGCTTCTGGCCTCCCCGGCCCGCGACTACCTTCGACTCAGGCCCGCGCTTGATCCGCTGCGGTTCACGGCGCTGTCGGTCGCCGATGACGTCGCGTACGGCGCCGGTGTCTGGGCCGGCTCACTTCGGTCACGGACGTGGCGCCCGCTCAGGCCCCGGATCGTCCGCTGACGCCCGGGGGTGTGGTCACCGGCTGTGGATCATCGACATCCGGTGACGCCACGCCCTTCGACGAGGCCACCTGATTCCTGCGATCCTCGGGAACGACCCATGGCCCCGCCTGACCCCTACACCACCCTCGGCATCACGCCGGGCGCCACCGAGGAGGAGCTGCGTACCGCCTACCGGCGCCTCGTCCAGCTCCACCACCCTGACCACAATCATGGTTCGCGGGAGTCGGCACTGCGCTTCGCCGAGGTCCAGGAGGCCTACGCCCACGTCAAGCTGCTGCGCAAGCAACAGTCGACCGGGCAGACGGCGGGCGCCCCGTCGAGCGCGCCCAGCGGGGACCCCGCCGTCGAGGCCCGGCTGGCGGCCATGGAGCAGGAGCTCCGCGTCGCCCGGGATCAACGTGAGCGAGCCGCTCGCGCCGCCGCCCAGGAGGCCGCCCGAGCCGTGAAGGACACCAGCGCCGCCGCCGCACACCAAGCCGCTGCCGGAGACCCGACGAAGCCCGCCGGCGACGACGAGCACGGCCGCGCGACCGACGAGGAGCTCGGCTACTACTCCACCAACGACAGCTTCTCCCAGATCCTCGACGACTTCGCCGACCAGGTCTCCGCTCGGTTCTCCGAGGTCCATCCTCCCGAGCAGGGCGGCGGGGCGACGAGGCGCAAGCCCCGCTCGGTCTCGGACTGGATCGACGAGATCGGCTCGCGCCTGACCGGCGAGCAGGCCAAGGGCAAGAACAAGGACCGGCCGGACGAGTGAGCGCCCTCAACGGAGGGTGACGACCTCAGTTGCGATACTCGGCCGCCCGCTCCCGGACGGTGGCCTTCTCCGCCAGGTCCATCGTCCCCGGATGGCCGTCTCCCGGCCAGGGCGTGAGCAGCAGCAGCAGCCGGGCCGTCGTCCGCGCGACGACCTCATGTCGCTCGGCGGGATCGAACTCGACGAGCAGGCCGGCGCCGCCCGCGACGCTCCCGCCATCGTGCGTCGTGATCTCGACCTCGCCGTCGATGACGCTGACCCAGGCCCGTTCGTGGACCTGGTGCTCCTGAAGGCGCTCGCCCGCGGGGATCTCCAGTACCACGGCGCGCGCGGCGGTCCCAGAGGAGAGAATCTCAGGCGCGTGCGGGGTCAGATCCCTGCTGAGAAGCGACCAGCTCCTCATCGCCGTCGATCCCGTCTGCCGCTGCCTGCGGACATCCAGCACAGCTTGACACAGATCAGCTTGCGGGGCCACGGCTGCGCGCCTCGCGCCGCATCGCGCGGGCCACGTAGTCATCCACGCTGTAGCGCTCCTCCGACCACGGGTCGCCGCGATGGTGGTAGCCGTTTCGCTCCCAGAAGCCGAGCTCGTCGTGCTCGAGCACCTGCAGACGGCTCAGCCACTTCGCCGACTTCCAGAAGTACAGGTGCGGCACCAGCAGGCGCATCGGCCCACCGTGCTCGGGCTCCAGCGGCCTGCCGTCGGCCTCGAAGGCGACGAGCGCGGGATGCTCAATCACGTCGGTGAGCGGCAGGTTCGTGGTGTAGCCGCTGGGGCTCTCGGCGAGCAGATAGCCCGCATCCTTCGACAGGCCCGCCCGCTGGAGCAACGGAGCAACGGCCAGCCCGCGCCAGTGCATCCCGAACTTCGACCACCGCGTGACGCAGTGGATGTCCCCTTTCCAGTCGACCCGGGGCTCGGCCTGCAGCGCCGCCCAGTCGAGCGTGAACGGCTCGCGCACCGCTCCGTCGACGGTCAGCGTCCAGTCCGCGGATGGCGTCTGCGGCACCTCCTCCACTGACAGCACAGGCCACTTGACCGTGGGCGACTGACCGGGCGGCAGGCGGTCTGGATCGATTCCGAGCGACTCCGCGCGGCGCCGGCCGCGGTCGCCGAACATGCGAGGGGTGATGGGCATCGTTTCATTCTGCCCAGCGCTTCAGAAGCCTGAAGGTCCGCCCGGCGTCCATTCGACTCCATTTTGGGTCACGGGCTGCCGATGACGGGGCCATGCCTCGTCCAGTACGTGGTGTCGTGATCATTCTGGGGGCGTGGCTCGTCGCGTGCGAGCTCCACGGTCTCGGCGTGCGCTGGGCACCCTCAGGTCCTGAAAAATGGCTGCACCTGATGATGATGGGGATCGGTGCCGGGCTGTGCATCGCCCGCGGCGTGATCCGCCGCCAGGAGCGCGCTGCCTGGCTCACGCTCGGTCTGGCGGTGCTCGCCTGGACGCTCGGAGAGCTGTACTTCACCGCGGTCCTGTGGACCGACGCCTCCCCGCCGGTCCCCTCCCCGGCCGACGCGGGTTATCTGTCGCTGCCTCCGCTGACGATCCTCGGAGTCGTGCTGCTCACCCGCTCACGCGTGCGAGGGCTCCCGGGGATGGTCTTCGTCGACGGCATCGTCGCCGGTCTCGCGGTGGGCGCCATGAGCGCCGCGATCGTGTTCAAGCCGGTGCTGGACTCGTTGCATGGCCTGTCGATCTCGGTGATCACGAACTTCGCCTATCCCGTGGCCGACCTGATCATGCTCGGCGTGCTCATCGGCCTGCTGGCGATCGGCGGGCGGCGCCTGGATCGGCGGCTCGGCGTCCTCGCCCTCGGAGCGCTCTGCTTCTGGGCGTCGGACACGATCTATCTGATCAAGGTCGCGGACGGAACCTGGGTCTCAGGTGGCCCGTTTGATCCGGGCTGGTGGACGATCGCGGAATGCGCCGCAATCGCCGCCTGGATGGATCCGCACAAGGCTCGCACCGGGCAGCTGTTCACCGGCATGCGCTCGAGCATCCGCATCCCGGTCGCGTTCGCATTGGTGGCGATCGCCGTGCTCGTCGCCGGCTCGTTCACGGCGATCACCGTTCCGGCGGTGGTCCTGGCCGGCACGGCGCTCGTGGCGGTGCTGGTGCGCCTCATCCTCACCTTCCGCGCCCACCAGGGGATGCTCGAAAGCTCTCGCACCGAAGCCTCGACCGATCCGCTGACCGGCCTGGGCAACCGCCGCGCGCTCGCGGCCGCGCTGGAGGAGCGCCTGGACCGGGATGAGCCCGAGCCGCTGGTGCTCGGGCTGTTCGACCTCGACGGGTTCAAGAGCTACAACGATTGCTTCGGCCACGGCGCCGGCGACGAACTGCTGCAGCGGCTCGCACACGCGCTGGCCAGCGTGCTGCCGCCGGCGGCGGCCTACCGCATGGGCGGAGACGAGTTCTGCGTGCTCGTGCCGGCCGGGGAGATCGGCCGCGAGATGCTCCGCGACGCGCACGCGGTCCTCGCCGAGCGCGGGGACGGATTTGCCGTCTCCGCTTCGATCGGCAGCGTGAACCTCCCCGGCGAGGCCGCAGACGCCACCGAGGCGTTGCGGCTGGCCGACCAGCGCATGTACGAGGACAAGCACTCCTCCCGGCGCTCGGGCACCGCCAAGGAGGTGGCCCGCACACTGCTGTCCGCGCTGGCCCAGCGCGACCCGCACCTCACCGACCACCTGGCGGATGTCGAACGGCTGGCCGCCGACACCGCTCGGGCGATCGGGCTCACCGAGGATGCGGTCGAGCTGATCGCCCTGGGCGCCGAGCTGCACGACGTCGGCAAGGTCGCGATCCCCGAGGCGATCCTGCAGAAGCCCGGTCCGCTCGATGAGCACGAGTGGACGCTGATGCGCGGGCACACGCTCGCCGGTGAGCAGATCCTCGCCGCCTCCCCCGCGCTCGCGCCAGTTGCCCCGCTCGTCCGCAGCTCGCACGAGCGCTGGGATGGCAGGGGCTACCCCGACGGTCTGGCCGGCTCGTCGATCCCGCTGGGCGCCCGCGTGATAGCGGTCTGCGACTCCTACGACGCGATGACAAGCGACCGCAGCTACCGCCGCGCGATGAGCGAGGAGGTCGCCCTCGCCGAGCTCCGGGCGGGCGCCGGATCGCAGTTCGACCCCCAGGTCGTCGCAGCGTTCCTGCGGGTGCGTGAGCAGCCCTCGGCGGCCGTACGACCGGCCCCGCGGCCCGAGCCGGGCGCGCGCGAGGCACGCCCGGCCCGACCGGCGGCAAATCCCTAGTCCGCGTCGGCCACGATCGAGCCGACCCGCTCGCCGAGCGTCTTGTCACGGGCGTTGACGATGGCGGCCCAGATGCCCGCCACCACGATCACGCCCACCGCGATCAGCGGGTACTCGGAGAACGGCTTGGGCTGCCCGGGCTTGACCAGCTCGTAGAGCGGATACCCGACCGCGAACGCTCCGAGCAGCGGCAGCAGCAGGTGCTTGATCGGGCTGAACAGATCCGGGTGGTAACGCCGGAAGTACACCGGCAGCGCCAGGTTGGTCAACAGGTAGGTGACGATCACGAGGATCGTGCCCATCGTGCCGATCTCACCGAAGTACGTGACCGGCGGCGTCGACCACCCGAAGATGTAGGTGAGGCCGAGCGCCAGCCCGAGGTAGACGATGAATGCGGCGTAGGGCGTCCGCGACTCCTTGGTCACCTTCGCCACCCACGACGGCAGCAACCCCTCGCGGCCGGAGTTGAAGATGATCCGTGCCTGTGAGTTGGCCGCCGACAGCAGCGTGCCGAAGATCGAGGTGAAGCCGGCGATGTAGGCGAAGAAGGCCAGCACGCTCGAGACGCTGTGAGCGGCGGTCACGAACGGCACCGCCTGCTTGCTCAGCAGACCGATGTTCTCGCCGAACGAGATCACCGTCGTGTAGGCGAACAGGATGTAGGCCCCGCCCAGCAGCAGGATCGACCACAGGATCGCCTTGCCGATGCCGACGCGCGGGTCCTGGCTCTCCTCGGCGAGCGCCGCGGAGTTCTCCCAGCCGATGAACATGTAGATCGCCAGCGGGAAGCCGAGCGACAGGCCCGAGAAACCACCGGACAGGCGGCCCGGATCGAACGGGTGCAGGTTGAGCGAGCCACCATGCTTGATCAGCAGCGCGATCGCGATGATCAGCATCAGGCCGAGCTCGAAGGTGAAGAAGATCGCGGCCGCCTTGGTCGAGACCTTGGCACCGCGCACGATCATGGCCAGGGCGAGCCCCACCAGTACGAACGTGAGGATCTGCCACGGGATGTGGATGTGCAGGTAGACCCGCAGGAGGTCCGAGGTCCATCCGCCCGAGATCCCGACGACCGACGCGACCGCGAGGATGTATCCCGCGGACAGCACGAGTGCCATCACCACCGCGATGTACGGACCGAATGCGCGGCCGATGAACGTCACGAACGAGCCGGTCGACGGATGCACGCGGGTGAACTGCGTCAGCGTGTTGCCGAGCAGGGCGATCGCCACCATCGCGGCGATGATCGTCAGCGGTGCCGGAACGCCGGCGGTCGACGCGACCAGCCCGAAGCCGAAGAAGAACGACATCGCGGGGGCGATGTTCGCCATCGTCGACGTCGCAATGTCCACGTTCGACAGGACACCGCGCGCGAGACGGTTATGTGTTGCGGCGGGCGCTGCCGCCGCCTTGGTGTCAGGGCCAGGTTCGACCGGCCCCGTCATGCCCACATCGGCCATCTAGTCACCTCTCTGAGTCATGCCTCACAGCGCGCGGAGCGCATCCCTGACACCAGGACACACCACCCCACGCTCCTCTCTCGGTCGCACACTTTGAGGCCGGGAACGTCATGTGTCAACGGACTTCGCCAATCATCGATTCCGACACTGGAACCGATTCACTTACGCGATGTGTCGACTCCCACTCATGCGGCGTGCGCGGCACCATGGTGCTCGGCGACCGCGTCCAGACCGGTCGCCACCGCGTCGGCGATCGTGCGCAGATCCTCGGCGCCGACGGTGAGCGGCGGCCCGATCGCCACCCCGGTCGCCTGACCGCGGGCGAGCACCCCCGCCTCACGGATCGCGTCATAGAACGCATGGGCGGCGTGCGGGTCGCGCTGCAGCTCTGGGGACAGGTCGACCGCGGCCGCCAGCCCGACACCGCCGCGGACCTCGCCGCACGCGGGATGCTCAGCCAGCGGCGACAGCGCCTCCCAGAGCGAGGCCTCGAGCTCACGCCCGCGGGTGATGAGCCCTTCGGACTCGAGCAGGTCGAGGTTGGCCAGCGCCGCCGCGCAGCATGTCGGATGCCCCGCGTAGGTGGCGCCGTGGCGGACCATCACACGGCCCGGCTCAGACCAGAACGGATCGGCGACCCTGCCGGAGACGAGCACCGCGCCGAGCGGGAGGTAGCCGCTGGTCAACCCCTTGGCGGTGACGACGATGTCAGGCCGCATCCCGAAGCGCTCGTAGCCGAACCATGTGCCGAGCCGGCCGAAGCCGCAGATCACCGCGTCGATCACGAGCAGCACGTCGTTGGCCCGGCAGATCTCGCTGACCCCCTCCAGGTAGCCCGCGGGGGCGGGGCGAACCCCGCCGGCGCCGATCACCGGCTCGCAGAAGAAGGCGGCGACATTGTCGGCCCCGAGCCGCGCGATCTCATCCTGAAGTGCGTCGAGCGAGGCGTAGTCGACCTGGGAGGTGCCCTCGTTCAGGGGCCCGAACCCCTGGCGGATCGTCGGCAGCCCGGCGAGGCTCGTGCCGAACCCGTGGGTGCCGTGGTAGGAGAAGCTGCGGCTGATCAGGCCGACCTTGTCCGCCCGCCCCTTCAGCGCCCAGTACATGCGGGCCAGCTTGGCGGCGGTCTCGATGCCGTCGCCACCGCCGAGGGTGAGGAAGACCTTGGTCTCGTCCATGTCGCACAGGCCACTCAGCCGGTCGCACAGCTGACCCGCCGGCTGGTTCGTCAGATCCCCAAAGGTCGAGTAGCACTCCAGCCGCGAGAGCTGGGCCGAGATGGCCTCGGTGATCTCGCGGCGGCCGTGTCCGACGTGGCAGTACCAGAGGCCGCCAGCGGCGTCGAGGTAGGGCCGGCCGTCGCTGTCGTAGACGTAGACCCCCTCCCCACGCGCGATCGTGAACTCGTGATCGGAGACCTCCGCCATGTCGGCGAACGGATGCCAGAACGTGCTCATGCAGCTTCCTTCCCTGAGGTCGTGGCCGGCGCGCCGACAAGCGGCCACCCGGCGCCATGCAGGCCGGAGACGGCGGCGATCGACTGCGCGTCGTCGAAGATCACGCGCTTGCCCTCACGCCGCGGCTGTGCCCGCTCGCGCAGCGCCCGGAGCACCCGCTCGGGCTTGGCCGGAAGCTCGTTGATCCAGACGCCGACGGCGTCATGGATCGCGTTGACGATTGCAGGGGGCTGCGCGTTGGAGGCCATCTCCCCGATCGCCTTGGCGCCGAACGGGCCCTCGGCGGACGGGTTCTCCAGAACGCTGTCGTGCATCACCGGCAGCTCGGTCGGCGCGGGCATCAGGTAGCTGCCGAACTCGGCGCCTCGGTGACCGGTGCCCGGGTACTCGGGAAACGACTCCTCCAGCAGCGCCAGCCCGAGACCCATCATCGCCCCGCCGTGGATCTGACCGGACACCAGCGCCGGATTGATCGCGCGCCCGACGTCGTAGACCTGGGTCATCTCCAGCACCTCGACGTCGCCGGTCTCGTCGTCGACCTCTATCACGGCGACGCAGACGCCGTAGGAGATCGCGTAGTGAGGCTCGCATTCGCCGGTATCCGGGTCGGGCGCGGAGAACGGCTTCATGTACGTCGCCTGGCCGCTGATCATGCGCCCGCGCTGCCAGGTCGCCTCCAGCGCGATGTCGGAGATCGACCGCTTGGCCGAGGGCGCTCCGTTGGGCCACAGGAACCCGTCCTCGGAGATCAGGTCCTCCGGGTCGACCTCCATGATCTCGCCGGCGACGTCGAACAGCGACCGGCGCGTCTCGACGGCCGCGCGCGCGATCGCGTTGCCGCCGACGAACGTCCCGCGCGAGGCGAAGGTCCCCGTGCACAGCGGCGAGGAGTCGGTGTTGGAGTTGTCGAGCGTCACCCAGTCGTACGGGACCCCGATCGTGTCGGCGGCGATCTGGGCGTGAACCGTGCGCGAGCCCTGGCCGAGGTCGCAGGTGCCGGTGAAGACGTCGACGTGACCGTCGGGCTTGAGCTTGATCCAGACCTGGCTGGGGTCGCCCGCCTGGTTCATCCCGGTCGGGTACTCGATCGAGGCGATCCCCGTACCGCGGTGGCGCGCCATCAGACCGCCGCCCCGGGTGTCAGCACCGCGTCGCGCAGATGGTCAGGCACCGGCTCGGACGGATCACGGTCATCGGTCATCGCCGCGTACCCCGGCGGGAGCGTGACCCCCGCCTCCCGGGCGCAGCCGACCAGGGTCGCCACCGCCGAGGGATCGGGCAGCCGCCCGCCGGTGGGGCTCATGTCGCCGGTCCGCGCCGCGTTCTTCAGCCGCAGCTCCCAGGGATCCATCCCCAGCTCGGTCGCGATGCGCTCCAGGTGGGTCTCGATCGCGAACGACGCCGATGTCACGCCGAAGCCACGCATCGAGGACGACGGCGGGCGGTTGGTGTAGACGACGTAGGAGTTGAACGCGACGTTGGGGATGGTGTAGGCGCCGGCCAAATGGAACGTGTGCTTGTTGGTGCCGTAGGGCGACAGGCGCGTGTAGGCGCCGGCGTCGTGCAGGGTGAGCGTGCGGCGGCCGAGGATCCACCCGTCGCAGGTCACCGCGTCGGCGATCTCGATATGCCAGGACGCGCGCACCGAGGAGCACAGCATCTCCTCCTCGCGCGTGTGGGCGAAGCGGACCGGGCGGCCGGTGCGCAGCGCCAACAGCCCCGCGATCGACTCGCACGGGGAGTCGACCTTTCCGCCGAAGCCGCCACCGACCTGCCCACCGACGAACTTGATCTGGCCGAGCGGGATCTGCAGGTGCTCGGCGACGATCGACATCGAGTAGTAGAGCGCCTGGGTGGTGGAGTGGATCGTCAGCCGGCCGTCGGGCTCGGGGATCGCTATCGCCGCCTGGGTCTCCAGCGGCGCCTGCTCGATCGCGGTCGGCCGGTAGACGCCCTCGACGATCAGATCGGCCTGCTCGAAGGCGCGGTCGACGTCGCCGCGGCGCACCCGCCGCTCGGTGTACTTCTCGTAGTGGAAGAGGTTGCCGCCGGAGACGATGTGCGGCTGGCCGGGATCAAGCGCCAGGCGCATGTCCAGGAACGGCTCACGCACCTCGTAGTCGATCGCGATCCGGTCCAGCGCGTCGCGGGCGGCCTCCTCGGTCTCGGCCGCGACCGCGACGATCGGCTGGCCGCGGAAGCGGACCTCGCCCTGGGCCAGCAGCGGCTCGTCGGCGTCGATCCCCTGTGCCTCGAGCTGGCCGACGACCAGGCGCGGGACGTCCGCAGCGGTGATCACACCATGGACTCCGGGTGCGCCGGCCGCGCCGGCGATATCGAGAGACACGATCCGTGCGCTGTCGTGCGGCGAGCGCAGGATCTTGACGTGCAACAGGCCGGCGGGACGGACGTCGTCGGTGAACAGCGCCCGTCCGACGACGTTCTTGATCCCGTCATATCGCGGGACGGAGGCGCCGACGGCCTTCATGCGCGCGCCGCCGCCTGCTCGACCGCCGCCAGGATGTTCACGTAGCCGGTGCAACGGCAGACGTGCCCGGACAGCTCCTCGGCGATCTCCTCACGGGTGAGCTCCGCGCCGCGCCGCTGCACGAGCGCGTGGGCGGCGATCACCATGCCCGACGTGCAGTAGCCGCACTGGCTGGCGTAACCGTCGGCGAACGCCTGCTGGACCGGCGCCGGCGCCTCCGGCGTGCCCAGCCCGTCGGCGGTCGTGACCGAGGCGCCATCGACCGCGGCGAGCGGCGTCAGGCACGAGCGGCGCGGCTCGCCGTCGATCAGCACCGTGCACGCACCGCAGCCGCCGGAACGGCAGCCGGGCTTGGGGCTCATCACCCCGAGCTCCTCGCGCAGGACATCGAGCAGCGGCGTCATCGGCGCGCTGCGCAGCCCGTCCCGGCCGACCCCGTTGACGGTCAGCTTCATGCGGAGCCCTCCAGCTGCTCCAGGCAGCGACGGGCCAGCACGGGCACCATCTCACGCCGATACCAGCCCGAGGCGAGCGCGTCGTCGCGATCGGCCGATGCCGCTTCGGCGGCGAGCGGGTCTTCGGCCGGGCCCAGGCGGATCGCGCGCGGCCCGAGGCCGGTCGCCGCGAGGCGAAGCTCCCCACCCACCACCGCGGCGCTCACCGCCAGCGCGGTGTAGCCGTGGCTATGAGGGCGCCGGAGCGCCGCAAACGCCCCGGTCTGCGGCGCCGAGAACTCCACGGCGAGGACGAGCCGCGGCGGAGGACCCCCTGCCAGGAAGGCCTCAATCCGATCACGATGGTCCTCGGAACCGTCGGTCCAGTGCACGACCGCGTCGAGCGCGAGCAGCGGGCCCTGCAGATCGCCGCGCGGCGCGCCGTCGAGCGGCGCGGCACAGATGTTGCCGGCGAGCGTGGCCTGAGCTCGCACCTCCGGATCGGCGACGCCCGCGATCGCCCCGCGCAGCGGCTCGGGCATCTCCCGCAGCGTTGACAGCCGAGCGGTCGCACCGATCGTGATCCGGTCGCCCTCGCGACGCACCTGGTCAAGGCCGGCGCGGTGCAGCAGCATCACGTGGGAGGCGGCGCGGGCGCCCGAGGCGAGCTCCGGCGTGAGGATCGTCGCGCCACCGGCGAGCAGCGGGCGAGGCGCGGCGGCAAACAGCGCGCGAGCCTCCTCTTCGGAGGTCGGGACAGACACCTCAATCGGCTGCGGCACGGCGGCAACAGTACGCACGGGTTCGATCGCGTGTCAAGACAACGGCCTCGCGCGTGTGACACATATCGTGTCCATCAATCGCTGGCACCCACATACCCGATCAATCGACCGGGCGGTTTGACAGTGACTGAACGCCGTGACTAGGGTTCCGGCCATGTCGGTGACAGACACGGCAGGTGACACAAACGCTCGGCTCCGGGCGCTGGCCGGCGACGGCCTGCTGCGCGAGCATGGGCTGATCGGCGGCCGCTGGATCGGCGCCGATGACGGGCGGACCTTCCCGGTGCTCGATCCGGCGTCGGGTGAGCAGATCGCCACGGTGCCTCGTATGGGCGCCTCCGAGACCCGCGCCGCGGTCGAGGCGGCGTCAGCGGCACTGCCCGCATGGCGCGCCCGGACGGCGGCCGAGCGCTCCGCGGTCCTGCGGCGCTGGGCGGAGGAGATGCGGCTGCACGCCGACGAGCTGGCTCTGCTGATGACCCTCGAGCAGGGCAAGCCGCTGGCCGAGGCGCGCGCCGAGGTCAACTATGGGGCGTCGTTCTTCGACTGGTTCGCGGAGGAGGCCAAGCGGATCTACGGCGACGTGATCCCCTCCCCCGTCGCGGGCAACCGGATCGTCGTGCTCAAGCAGCCGATCGGCGTCACCGCCGGGATCACGCCGTGGAACTTCCCCGTCGCGATGCCGGCTCGCAAGGCCGCCCCCGCGCTCGCCGCCGGCTGCACGATGGTGCTCAAGCCGGCCGAGCAGACGCCACTGTCGGCGCTGGCGATCGCCGAGCTCGGGATGCGAGCCGGCGTGCCCGCCGGAGTCTTCAACGTCGTCACCGGGGACACCGAAGACGCGCCGAACATCGGCGGCGAGCTCACCTCGAACCCCACCGTGCGCAAGCTCGGCTTCACCGGCTCCACCCAGGTCGGCAAGCTGCTCATGCGCCAGTGCGCCGATCAGGTCAAGAAGGTGTCGCTCGAGCTCGGCGGCAACGCCCCGTTCATCGTCTTCGACGACGCCGACCTCGACAAAGCGGTGCAGGGCGCGATCGTCGCCAAGTTCCGCAACTCCGGCCAGGTGTGCGTCGCCGCCAACCGGGTGCTCGTGCAGGATTCGGTCGCCGAGGAGTTCGGGCGGCGGCTCGCCCGCGAGGCGGCCCGTCTGGTCGTGGGGCGCGGCACCGACCCCTCCGCCCAGGTCGGCCCGCTGATCGACCGCCAGGGCTTCGAGAAGGTCGAGGAGCACGTCGCCGATGCGCGCTCGGCGGGCGCCGAGGTCCTGCTCGGCGGCGCCGGCCACCCGCTCGGGGGCACGTTCTATGAGCCGACGGTGATCACCGGTGCGACCCAGGCGATGTTGATGAGCCGCGAGGAGACCTTCGGTCCGGTTGCCGCCATCCAGACCTTCGGCTCTGAGCAGGAGGCGATCGAGCGGGCCAACGACACTCCGTTCGGGCTTTCGGGCTACTTCTACAGCCGTGACATCGGCCGGGTCTGGCGTGTGGCCGAGGCGCTCGAGACCGGGATCGTCGGCGTGAACACCGGGTTGATCTCGACCGAGGTGGCGCCGTTCGGCGGCGTGAAGGAGTCCGGCATCGGCCGGGAGGGCTCGCGTTACGGGATCGATGAGTGGATCGAGCTGAAGTACGTCTGCCTCGGCTCGATCGACGACTGACCCCTCCAAGGAGACGCTGATGATCGTCGAAGAGCGCATCTACACGCTGCACCCCGGGCAGGCGCCGGAGTACCTGCGCCTGTACGAGGCCGAAGGGCTGGAGATCCAGCGCCCGATCCTCGGGCGGATGGTCGGCTACTTCTCGACCGAGGTCGGGCCGCTCAACCAGATCGTGCACATGTGGGCCTACCGCGACCTCAGCGAGCGCACCGAGCGCCGCGCACGGCTCGGCGCTGATCCCGGATGGCAGGCGTTCGTCAAGAAGCTCCGCCCGCTGATCCTCCACCAGGAGAACAAACTCCTGGTGCCCGCTTCCTTCTCGCCGTCGATCGAGGTCTTCGAATGACCACGGTGCTCGAGTTGTTCCAGCACCAGGTGGCGGACGGCGAGACGCTCTCGCTGCCCGCGGCCACCCGCGTCGTGTACTCGGTCGCCGGCGGCGAGGCCACGTTCTCCACCGGTCCGGTGCAGCTCGGGCCCGGTCATTCACTCTGCTTCGAGCTCGGGGAGGAGACCCGTCTGGGCTCGCAGCTGTCGGCGACGCTCGAGCTCGCCGATGGCGACAAGCTCGTGCGCTGCGATCGCGTCGAGATCCCGCCCGGCGGCACCGCCTATCTGCACACCCACCAGGGTCCTGGGATCCGCTGCCTGGTCGAAGGCCGCTTCCGCGTGCAGTCAAACGGGTTCGGTCAGACGGTCGAGCGCTATGGCGCGTGGTTCGAGAACGGCACCGATCCGGTCGAGGCCCACGCGGTGAGCGACACGACGGCGGCGTTCGTGCGGGTGATGATCCTCCCGGCCGCGCTGCTCGGCCAGTCCTCCATCCGCTACGTGCGGGAGAGCGACATGGACCGGCCCAAGCCGCAGCGCTACCAGGTGTTCGTCGACGAGCCGCTGACCGCGTGAGGGACGGGCTGTGAGCGACCCTCGGACCGGCGGCCGGCTCCTGGTCGACCAGCTCATCCTGCACGGCACCGAGCGGGTCTTCTGCGTCCCGGGCGAGAGCTACCTGGCGGTCCTTGACGCGCTCCACGACTCCAGGGAGATCGATCTCGTCGTCGGCCGGATGGAGGCCTCGACGGCGAACATGGCCTGCGCGCACGGCCAGCTCACCGGGTCGCCCGGGATCATGTTCGTCACGCGCGGGCCGGGGGCCACCCAGGCGGCGGTCGCCGTGCACAACGCGCAGCAGGGCTCGGTGCCGCTGATCCTGTTCGTCGGGCTGATCCCGCGCGGCCACCGTGACCGTGAGGCCTGGCAGGAGATCGACATCCCGGGCGTGTTCGGTTCGATGTCGAAGTGGGCGGCGACGATCGACGAGCCGGCCCGGATCCCCGAGTACGTCAACCGCGCCTACCGCGTGGCGCTCGCCGGCCGGCCGGGCCCGGTCGTCCTCGGTCTGCCCGAGGACATGCTCGCCCAGACCGCCGACGTCTGCGACGGCGCGCCCCATCAGATCGTGCGCCCCACCCCCCCGCCGGCCGCCGTCGCCCGGGTCCGCGACATGGTCGCTCGCGCCGAGCGCCCGCTCGTGCTCGTGGGCGGCGGCGGGTGGTCGGAGCGCGCGGCCGCCGACACCGCCGCGCTGTGCGAGTCGTGGGGCCTACCGGTCGCGGCCGCGTTCCGCTGCCAGGACTACGTCGACAACCGCTCGCCGTCCTTCGCGGGCACGCTCGGTCTCGGGATCGACCCCGTGCTCGCGCGCAAGGTCCGTGAGTCCGACCTGCTGCTGGTCCTCGGCGCGCGCCTGGACGAGCCGACGACCGGCGGGTATGAGCTGATCGCCGCGCCGCGGCCGCGCCAGACGCTGATCCACGTGCACGCCGACCCCGAGGAGCTCGGCCGGGTGTTCGAGCCGGCGCTCGCCATCAACGCCGGCGCGCCCGAGTTCGCCGCTGCGGCGCTCGAGCTCGACGGGCCTGCCCCGGCCCGCCAGGCCGAGTGGACGGCCGCCCTGCATACGGCGGCGATCGCGTTCCAGACGCCCCCGCCGTCCGAGCTCGAGCTCGACCTCGCCCGGGCGATCCGCGAGCTCCGCGCCCTGCTGCCCGACGAGACGATCGTCACCAACGGCGCGGGCAACTACACGCTGTGGCTGCACCGGTTCTGGCCTCTGCACCGCTACCGGACGCAGCTGGCGCCGGTGTCAGGCGCGATGGGCTACGGCCTGCCCGCCGCGATCGCGGCAAAGCTCGCCCATCCCGACCGGCCCGTGCTGTCCTTTGCCGGAGACGGCTGCCTGCTGATGGCCGTCCAGGAGCTCGCCACCGCAATGCGCCACGAGGCGGCGATCGTGCAGATCGTGGTGGACAACTCCAGCTACGGCACCATCCGGATGCACCAGGAACGGCGCCACCCCGGGCGCCCCTCGGGCACCAGCCTGGTCAACCCGGACTTCATCGCACTCGCCCGCTCCTTCGGCGCCGAGGCGTACTCGGCGACCGACACGACGGCGCTCGTCCAGGCGGTGCGCGACGCGGTCGACACCGCCCGCCCCGCCCTCGTGCACGTCGGACTCGACCCCGAGATCCTCACGCCGGCCCAGGCCGTCGCGCGGGACGCCGCGGCCGCCTGAGCCTCGGCGCGCGGCGCACCGAGGACCGCTGGTAGCGTCGCCGGCCCATGGACCTGCGCCAGCTCCGCTGCTTCGAGGCCGTCGCCCGCCACCGGCACTTCACGCGTGCCAGCGAGGAGCTGTCGCTGTCGCAGTCTTCGGTATCGCACCACATCCGCCAGCTGGAGGCCTCGCTCGGGGTCGAGCTGTTCGTGCGCACCAGCCGCAACGTCCGGCTCACCCGTGCCGGCGAGGCGCTGCTGCCACGCGCCGAGCAGATCGTCGCCGGTTTCGATGCCGCCGAGTCCGAGATGCAGCAGTTCACCGGGCTGATGCGCGGGCGGATGGTGCTCGGCACGATGCGCGCGCTCGGCACGATTCGCCTGCCGGAGCTGCTGCGCGCGTTCTGCGACCGCTATCCCGGGATCGACGTGGTGATGCGCGAGGCGACGAGCGACCACATGCTGGAGATGCTCACCAGCGGGGAGCTCGACGCGGCGTTCATCCAGCTCCCCGGCGAGCCGCCGTCGGGCCTGGTCACCGAGCTGCTGCACGTCGAGGAGTTCGCCATCGTCCTCGGGCCCGACCACCGGCTCGCCGGGCGCGACGAGGTCCCGCTGGCCGAGCTGGCCGGCGAGGACTGGATCGTGTTCACGCGGGGAACCGGGATCGACAGCGCCCTGCGCGCAGCGTGCACGGCCGCGGGCTTTGAGCCCCACGCCAAGTTCGAGAGCTCGGCGCTGCAGACGGTGCGCGCACTCGCTGGGGCGGGGCTCGGGGTCGCGATGCTACCGCGCTCGTTCGCCGAGGCGGAGGCAGGCGCCCGAGTGGTGCGGATCGCGCCGCCGGTCCCGTTGCGCCGGGTCGCGCTGGCCTGGCCGGACCGGCCACTGCCGGCGGGCACCGCGTTCGTGCAGTTCGTGCGCGCGACGCTCGCCCGCGACGGCCAGTAGCCTGGCCGGCGCTCAGCCGCAGATCAGTAGCCGCCGGCGAGGACCGCGCGCCGGGCCGCCTCGGTCGCCAGCCGCGAGGCGCCGATGATCGTGGCGTCGCTACCGAGCCGGCCGTTGGCCAGCTCAGTGTCCCAGGCCAGCCGGCGGATCTCGTGGCGGACGCCGCGCAGCAGGATCGGGTTCGAGCCCACGCCCCCTCCGAGCACGATCAGCCCCGGATCGAGCAGCGCGACGATCGCGGCCGCGGCCTCGCCGATCTCCCGGGCGTGCGCGGCGACCAGCTCACGTGGTCCGGGCTCACCCGCGGCGGCCCGGGCGAACAGTGCCGCCACATCGGTACGCGGAGCCATCGGGATGTCGTCGCGAGCCCGTGCCCGCGCGAGCAGCCCGGCCGAGCCGATGTGGTGCTCGAGCGCGAGGTGGGTCGGCCGCGCCCCGGTGCCCCATGGGTACGGCAGGCAGGCCACCTCCCCGGCGCCGCCGCGGCCGCGCAGCAGCCGGCCCTCGTAGACGAAGCCGAGGCCGATCTTGACGCCGACCTGCAGGTAGGCGAACGTCGCGCGGCCCTGGGCGACGCCCTCCTGGCCCTCCGCGATCGCCGCGCAGTTGACGTTGTTCTCGACGGTGATCGCGAGATCGTCGGTGGTCGGGAGCGCGCGCACAGCGTCGAACACCGGCGCGAGCTTGGGCGGCTCGGGACGGTCGAGGCTCACCTTGACCGGCGCGGCGATCACGCAACCGCGCACGCGCGTCCGATGCTCCGCGAGCGTGGAGCGGATCATCTCGGTGAGCTTGAGCGCGGCGCGCAGCTGACCTCGGCTCACGTCCGCCGATGAGGCGCGGATCTTCTCCTGCGCCTCGCCGAGGATCCGGCCGTCGAGCGCGAGGACGCGGACCCAGACGCGGGTCGTCCCCATGTCGATCGCCAGGCAGCAGCCGGCCTCCTCCGAGACCCGATAGACGCCCGCGGGCCGCCCCAGGCCACCGCCGTGGGTGACGCCGAGCTCGGTGACGAGCCCGGCGCTGAGCAGTCGCTTCATGCCCGCCGAGATCGTCGCCTTGGAGACGCTCAGGCGCTCGGAGATCTCCGAGCGCAGCGTGCCCTCCGCGCCCATGATCTGCCCGAGGATCGCGCGCTCGGTCTCGTTGAGCACGGAGGCCGGATGCGCGGCGTCGCGGTCCGGCGACGGACGCCCCGGCGCCCGCTCCACGACCTGATCGACCGCGGTCACCGCGGCGACACTACCACGCGCCCGGGAGCGCACATCAGCGGATCTTCTGGCCCGATGCGGGGTCGAAGAAGTGGGCTCGCGCGGGGTCCGGCGCGAGGCGCAGCGTGTCGCCGATCCGGACTCCGGCGCGCGGCTCCAGGCGGGCCACGAAGCGACCGCGGCCCGAGACCTCGGCCTCGGGGGGCAGCTCTTCGTCGGCGCCGAGCTCGGGCAATTGCGCTCGGCGGGCGCTCGTGTCCATGTGGACGAGCAGGTCGGAGCCGAGCGCCTCCACGAGCTCGACGGTGCCGGTGATGAACGGGTCTTCGTCCCCGGCGATCCGCAGGTCCTCCGGGCGCACGCCGAAGATCACCTCGTGCTCGCCGGCGCCCCGCAACCCGGCGGGGAGTCCGCCCGGGTCCAGCGAGAGGCTCTGCTCGCCGATCTGCAGCGCGCCGGTCTGGCCGGCCAGCGTGCCCTCGAACAGGTTCATCGCGGGCGACCCGATGAACGCCGCCACGGTCACGTTGGCGGGATCGTCGTAGATCGTCTGGGGGACGTCGCACTGCAGCAGGCGTCCGGCCTCGAGCACCGCCACCCGGTCGCCCATCGTCATCGCCTCGGTCTGGTCGTGGGTGACGTAGACGGTGGCGACGCCCACGCGGCGCTGGATGTTGAGGATCTCCGAGCGCATCTCGACGCGCAGCTTGGCGTCGAGGTTGGAGAGCGGCTCATCCATCAGGAAGACCGACGGCTCACGCACGATCGCGCGGCCCATCGCGACGCGCTGGCGCTGACCGCCGGAGAGCTCCGGCGGGCGGCGCGACTGCGACTGCGAGAGCCCGAGGATCTCGGTGGCCGCCGCGACCTTGGTGGCGATCTCGCGCTTGGACACGCCGCGCAGGCGCAGCGGGAAGCCGATGTTCTCGGCCACCGTCATGTGCGGGTAGAGCGCGTAGTTCTGGAACACCATCGCCACGTCGCGCTCCTTGGGAGCGGCCATCGTCACGTCACGGTCGCCGATCATGATCCGCCCCTCGGTGACCCGCTCCAGGCCGGAGATCATCCGCATCAGGGTCGTCTTGCCACAGCCGGACGGGCCTACGAGCACCATCAGCTCGCCGTCGGCGATGTCGAGGCTCACGTCATCGACGGCCTGGACGTCGTTGGAATAGGTCTTGGAGACCCCGTTGAGGCTGATGGAGGCCATCGGCGTTCCCTTTCGAATCGAGGCTCAGCCGACCGTGCTGCCGGCGAACATTCCGGAGATGAAGCTGCGCTGGGAGATGAGATAGACGAGCACGACCGGCAGCGCGGCGAGCACCGCACCGGCGCCGAGCGCCCCGTAGTTGGCGAAGTGAGCGCCCTGGAAGGTGGACAGGCCGATCGTCACCGTGTACCGGTTCGGGTTGGACTCGACGACGAGTGGCAGCAGGAACGCGTTCCATGTCCAGAGGAACACGAGGGCCGACATCGTCTTCAGCGCCGGCATGACACTCGGCACGAGCACGAACCGGAACATGTGCCACCGCGACGCACCGTCCAGGGTGGCGGCCTCCACGAGCGATTCGGGGACGGCCAGGAACGCCGACCGCATCCAGAACACGCCGAAGGCCACCGACTGCGCGGCCTGGGGCAGGATCAGCGCCCAGTAGCCGTTGAGCAGGTTCATCGAGCGCAGCTCGTAGTACCACGGCGTGATCAGCACCTCGACGGGGAGCATGAACCCGATCACCGAGACGTAGAACAGCAGGCGCGAGCCGAACGGACGCAGCTGCACGATCGCATAGGCGGCGACGGTGGCCACGACCGCGGAGATCACGAGCACTCCGACGGTCATGATCGCGGTGTTGACCATGTACTGAGAGAAGTTGCCCGCGTTCCACGCGTACTTGAACGAGGACAGCGACAGCGAGTGCCAGAAGTTGATCGAGTTGACGTTGGCCTTGATCGACTCCAGCGCCGCCGAGATCAGCGCGACGATCGGGTACAGCGTGATCGCGGCGGCCGCCAGCAGGATGAAGAGCGTGCCGTATCGCTCGGTGCGAGTGAACATTCGCTAGCGCCTCCTCAGTCGCATGCGGCGCCGGTTCCCCGGTGGCTCGAGCAGCATCCGGATCACGACGGTGAAGATGAAGGTGAGCAGCGCCAGCGCGACGCCGATGGCGCTCGCCGAGCCGACCGCGCCGAGCTGGAATGCGTCGCGATAGACGAGCAGGCCGGGGACGATCGTCGAATTACCGGGGCCACCGTTGGTGGCGGCGTAGATCAGGGTGAAGCTCTGCAGCGAGGCGACGGTGGTGATCGTCAGCGCGACCCCGATCTCACGCCGGAGCATCGGCACGGTGATCCGGAAGAACTCATCGAACAGGCTCGCGCCGTCGACCCGCGCCGCCTCATACAGCGAGGGCGAGATGCGCTGCACGCCGGAGAGGAAGAGCACGAAGCACAGCCCGAAGTCCAGCCACACCGCGATCAGGCCGAGGCTGATCATCGCCGTGGAGAAGTCGCCGAGCCACGCGGTGTGCACGTGGAAGCCGAACAGGTTGATGATCGCGTTGACCGTGCCGCCGCCGTTGGGCGCCAGCAGCCAGGTCCACACGATCGCCACCACGACGGTGACCAGCACCTGCGGCAGGAAGTAGATCACCCGGTAGACGACGAGCCCCCGGCGCGGGATCCGCGCGATCAGGGCCGCCGCGACCAGCCCGAGGAAGGTCGGGATGATCGCGAAGAACACGATCAGAATGCCGGCGTGCTCCAGGGCGCTGCGCTCGACCGAGTTCTTCCACAGGGCGGTGTAGTTGGACAGGCCCGCCGACGTCTTGGGTCCGACCCCGTCCCAGTTCAGGAACGAGTAGCCGACCGCCTTGACCAGCGGGTAGATGATGAAGATGGCGAGCAGTGCGACCGCCGGGAGGATCAGCAGCATGCCGATCCCCCGGTCGGCCACGGTGTCGGACGCCGCGCCGTCCCCGGTCCGGCGCCGGCGGGCAAGACGCCCGCCGATGCCGGTGGTCAGCCGCTTCTCGGACGGCTGCCGGACAGATGCGGAGTCCGACGTGCTCACTTACTGGCCCAGTAGGTCGTGTAGTCGGACTGCAACTGGGAGATCATCGCCGTGGGAGTCAGCCTTCCGGCCTGCAGCTCCTGTACCGAGGCGAAGATCTGGTTGAGGTAGTTCGGCGTCGCGTAGTCCAGGTACGGCACCAGCTGATGGCTCTGGACGGTGCGCTGCCAACCGGTGGTCGCCGACTGGAGCATCGGGGGGAACTTCTTGAGGACACTGGCGCTCGGCGCCACGACCGGGACCTCGCCCTCCTTCATGACCGCCTCCTGGAACTTCGGGGTGAGACCGGTGTTGATGAACGCCGCGGCGGCGTCCGCATTGGGAGAGTGAGTGGGGATCGAGTAGCCCTCGCCTGGGCCGCCGGTGGTCGACGGCGGGACCCAGAATCCGGCCTTGGACTTCAACGCCTGCTGCACCGAGGAGATGTACCACTCGCCCTCGATGAAGAACGCCGACTTGCCCGAGGTGAAGTTCGACAGCGCCTGGCTGCCTGACATGCCCGTGTAGCCGCTGGGGAAGTACCCCTGCTTGCTCCAGTTCTGGATGGTGGTGGCGGCCTTGACGTAACCGGGCACGTTGATGCTCGGCTTCGCTCCCTTGTGGAACACGAAGTTGATCGAGGTCGCGGCCGGCGTCAGCGCGTCGGCGACCTCATAGAACATGTGCAGCGGCTGATACACCGTCGGCTGGCCGCTGCCGTAGGCCATCGGCGTGATCCCGGCCTTCTTGACCAGCGCCAGGTCCTTGGTGAACGACGCCCAGCTGGTGGGGACCGTGCCGCCCGCCTTCTGCAGCAGCGCCTTGTTGTAGAAGATGCCCAACGGCGCGGCGGTCCACGGAATGCCGTACACGTCGCCCTGGCCGAGGAACCTTCCATCGGAGCTGAACGAGTTGTACTGGAGGTTCAGGTCGCCGATCTTGTTCCAGCCGTACAGCTTCACGTAATCGTTGAGCGGCAGCAGCTCCTTGTCGGTGACCAGGCGGCCCATCGACTGGTAGCCCTCATTGGTCTCGGTCACGCCGGGCGAGCTCGAGGCGGTCGACAGCGCGAGCGGAAGCTTGTTGTTCTGCTCGTCGAGGGTCATCTCGGTGTTGGTGACCTTCCAGCCCGGATACTTCTGCTCGAAGGTCTTCAGCACCAGCGGCATCAGGGCGTGATCGCCCGGATCGTCGGCGACCGTGTTCCAGTTCCACTGCGTGAGCGTGCCCTTGGCGCTGGAGCTGAGCTTGGCCGCCGTCGGCGTGCTCTTGCCCGAGCCGCTGCCGCCACTGCCGCCGCTGCCTCCGCTGCCTCCGCTGCCTCCGCTTGACCCGCAGCCGGCGATTGCCAGCGCGAGGCAGCCTGCGACGGCGCCACCGGTCAGCCATCGTCTTGCCCGTCCCTGGGTCTCCGGTTGCGGTGACTCGTGTGTGGTCATGAGCTGCTTCTCCTCCTCGGTGATGATGTGTGCGCGGGTGCCGCTCATCGCGTGGTCAGTGGTTGGATCGGGTCGGTGGGGCGTCAGCGGGTGGGTGCGGTGTCCGCAACGCGATCGAGCTTGAGCTGGTCCTGCGGGTACCGGAACTTCCCGCTCGTCCGGTCCAGGCGGACCGCCAGGCGGCCCGAGAGGACCTGCAGCGCCGCCATCTCGACCGCGGCGCGGACCAGGCCGCCCCCGAGGTCGGGAACGACGAGGCGCGGGATGTCGATGTCGTCCTGCGGTTGGTGGGTGATGATCACTCGCGGGCAGTCGACCGCGGCCGCCTGCCGGGCGATGATCTGCAGGCCGTCCTCGCTGCCGTCGCCGACGAGCACGATTCCGCGGTCTGACTGCAGCGACTCCATCGGGCCGTGCAGGTAGGAGCGCGAGTCGAACCACGCGGTCGGGATACGCGGTGCCTCACGCAGCAGCAGCGCGCCCTCGGCGGCGGAGCCGAGCGAGTCCTTGTCGCCGACGAAGTCGAACGCGGCCGTGTGCTGGAAGCGGTCGACGACCGCGTCCGCGGGCGGTTCGAGCTCGGCGAACAGCGTGTCGATCGCCGGCGGAACGGCCGCCCACCGGCGCTCCAGCTCGTCGAGGTCGGCGCCACCGAGCGCCGCGGTCAGAAAGCTCAGCGCCTGCAGCGTTCCCATGTAGCTGACCGTCGCCGGCACTGAGTCCTCCGGGTCGGCACACGGGATCGACTGGTCGCTGATCGAGCCGAGCCGCTCGGTGTCCTCGGCCATGACGGCCGCGACGATCACCGGCTTGTCGGCGTCGCGCAGCGCGCGGATCGCCTGCACGGTCTCGCGGCTCTCGCCCGAGGCCGAGATCGCCAGGTAGGCGTCGACGACGCTCACCTCCGGGTCCTCCCAGAGCTGGCCCGCATCGACCAGGATCGCGCGACGGCCGAGCTTCCACAGCTCGCGCACGGCGCTCAGCCCGGCGTAGTAGCTGGCGCCGATGCCCATGACGCCGATGACGGCGTCGGGGGCGACCCGCTCGTCGAACTGACGGGCGGCGGAGGCGAGCGCCGGTCGGTTGCGCTCCAGGACCTCGGCCTGCTTGGCGACGGCGACGGCGTAGGGGATCTTCTTCATGATTCGGGGACTCCGGTGGCGGGGGTGGCGGGACGTGACGCGGCCAGGCGGCGTCGAAGAGCCGGGTGCAGTTCGCTTTGAGACGCGGGCGGATCGGTGAGCGCGTCCGCCAGGGCGGCGGCCAGCGTGAACGCGCCCTCGACGGGCGCGGAGGTGAGGATCACCAGCTCCGAGTCAGGGCACTGCCGGGCCAGGGAGGCGCGCAACGCGTCCTGAAGCCAGACCGCGTTGGCGATCATGCCGCCGCCGGCGACCACGGTGGAGGTGTCGCAGCCGCGCCGGCCCAGCAGCGCGACGAGCCCGGCCATCACGTCGCCCGAGTAGGTCACGATCTCCGTGGCGAAGCGCGAGCCGAGCGCGAACGAGCGCTCGTACAGCGTCGGCACGAGATGCGCCCAGCCGGTCGGCGAGCCCATGTCGCCCAGCGCGGCCGGCAGGTCGCGCAGCTCCGCCAGCTCGCACAGCTCGAGCATCACGTGCTCCATCGGATCGGGCTCCTCTCCCCGGTCCCGCGCCTGCACGAGCGCGCGGGCCGCGTCGAGGAAGAGCCCGGTCGCCGAGCCCTGGTCTGAGAGGAAGCCGCCCCAGCCGCCGACGCTGATCAGCTCGTCACCGGGGCCGTAGCCGATGACGATCGAGCCGGTGCCGCTGACCAGGCCGATGCCGTGGCTCTGGCCGGCCGCCGGAAGCAGCAGCTCGGCGTCGTTGAGCGCGAGCACCGTGCCGGGGAGCAGCGCCTCGAGCTCCTCCTGCAGCCGCTCGCACTGGGAGATGGTGTCGGTGCCGTGCGCGCCCACCGCGATCACGTAGCTCGGGGTGGCTGCGCCGTTGAGGCCCGCTGCCTGGCCCCCGATCCGGGTGTGGATCAGCTCGGCGACGCTGCGGGCCACCGCGCCCTCGCCCTGGCGATGCCAGGCAGCGGACGGGACGACGAGATCGTGGCGCTCACCGCTGCCGTCGACGTATGCGACCGCTGCCTTGCTGCCACCGATATCCGCGCCGACGATGATCTGCTGACCGCTGATGGGGCCCTCTCCAATGGCTCGCCCGACTTAGTTCGGTCAGCCTACCGAATCTTTTCCGCTCGCGTCAAATCGGTTCGACCGTTTACGCTCCCGGACGTGTCCGATCCGATATTCCGTTTGGTCTGCCTGCCCGGAGCGCTCGGCGAAGCGCCGGCGGGCTGGGCGATGCTCGGCGAGGGCGAACTGGCACTTCTGCCGGGCGAAGGCGGCCTGGACGAGGTCGCCGAACTCGCCCATCGCCTGGATCTCGTCTCGATCGAGCTGCTGCGCGGCGAGGCCTCCCCCGCCGCTCAGGAGGACACGGTGATCACCTTCGCGGGCTCCCTGCCGCTCGTCTGGGTGGCGGCCGAGTTCTCCGAGCGCGCCCGCGGCTGGGCCGAGCGCCGCGGCCCGATGACGTTGCTGGTGACCGCGGCCGAGTCGCTGTCAGCCGACGAGCTGCGCCGGGTCGAGCGGTTCGTGGCGACGCTGGGGCGTCAGTCGGAGTAGCCGGAAGCGCACCGCCTTCAGCGCCCGTTCCCTGGTGGGGAAGGTTGTTCGGGCTGAGGCCGAAGAACCTTCCCCACGTCCCTGGGGGCGGGAATCAGACTGGTGACGAGGGGCGCGCCAGGCCCTCGGCGAGGTCGCCGAACCCCGGCGCGATGATGGCGCCCGGCTGGGCGATGAGCTCCTCGGTCGCCGCGCTGATGCTCACCACCGAGGGGCTGGTCGCCGGCCGGCGGTCCCGTCGCCGCGGAGCGTTCACGCCGAGCGCGAAGGGTGCGGCGGGTCCTGCGGCGTCGGGAATGCGCCGTCGATCAGCTCGATCCGGTAACCGTCGGGGTCGGTGACGAAGCAGATCCGGTACTCGGTTCGCGATTCGGTCCCGCCCACCCCGTACGGCGGCTTCTCGGGCTCGATCCCGTGAGGGGCGATCTCTGCCAGCAGGGCGTCGAGGTCGTCGACGATCAGCGCCATGTGGTTGTAGCCCTCGCCGAGGTCGTAGGGCTTTTCGCGGCCGACGTTGACTGTGAGCTCCAGGACGTCGCCGTCGCCCGGCAGGCCGAGATAGACGTTGTAGGCCGAATCGAAGTTCAGGCCTCCGCGATGCTCGAAGCCGAGCCGGCCATAGAACTCGGTTGATCTGTCGATGTCACGGACGCGTATGCAGGTATGGACGAATCGAGCGCTCATGGAGGCCACACTAACCGCAGATGTCGAGTTCTGAACCGTTTCGCTACGAGCTGCTGGACCGTGCGCTGGAGCGCCGGCTCGCGCCCGACCCGCTGCTGGCGCTCGGGTCGCTGTACGGCGCCCGGGCGCGCGAGCGAGCCGAGGGCCGTGGCGGGGTCGAGGCGCAGGCGCGGCGCCTGAGCGCGCTGGTGGCGCGCATGTCGAGCGGCCCGATCGCCGAGTCTGTGGAGGCCGCCAACGAACAGCATTACGAGCTGCCGGCCGAGTTCCTGGGGTTGATCCTGGGGCCGCGGCGCAAGTACTCGGGATGCCTTTGGCCCTGGCCGGAGGGGGCGGGATCGCTGGCCGAGGCCGAGGAGGCGATGCTGGCGCTCTCCTGCGAGCGGGCCGGCGTGCGGGACGGGATGCGGGTGCTCGACCTGGGATGCGGCTGGGGCTCCCTGTCGCTCTGGCTGGCCGAGCGCTACCCGGGATGCAGCGTGCTCGGAGTGTCGAACTCGAGCTCGCAGCGGGAGTGGATCCTCGGCGAGGCGGCCCGGCGAGGGCTGTCGAACCTGTCGGTGCAGACCGCCGACGTGAACCAGTTCGAGGCCGACGGGCTGTTTGACCGGGTGATGTCGATTGAGATGTTCGAGCACATGCGCAACTGGCGCGAGCTGCTGCGGCGCGTCTCGACGTGGCTGACGCCCGAGGGCCAGGCGTTCATCCACGTCTTCTCGCACCGCACGCTGCCCTACCTGTTCGAGGGCACCTGGGCGGCGGCGCGGTTCTTCACCGCAGGGCTGATGCCCTCCCACGACCTGATGCTGCGCTTCCAGGACGACATGGTCGTGCGAGACCAGTGGGCGGTCCCGGGGACCCACTATGCGCGGACGCTGCGGGCGTGGCTTGAGCGGCTCGACGGCTCGCTGGAGGAGGCGGTCGAGGTGCTGCGCCGCTCCGGGCGCAGCGAGCGTGAGGCGCGGCGTCTGGTGGCGACCTGGCGGCTGTTCCTGATCTCGACCGAGGTGATCTGGGGGTATCGCGGCGGGGACCGGTGGCTGGTCAGCCACTACCTGCTCGAGCCGCGAGGGACCTGACGCGCGATCTTTCCAGGTCGTCTGGAAAAATCGCTCACGTGCGGGTGCGGCGTGCCGAGGCAACCGACGCGGCGGCGATCGCCGTCGTCCACGTCGCTGCTTGGGAGGGCGCCTACCGCGGGATGGTCCCCGACGAGGCACTGGACCGCCGGACCGTGGCGCGGCAAACCGAGATGTGGGAGGAGATCCTGGACGGCACCATCGACGGCACCCGGCCGTGGGTGGCCGTCGCCCGGCACGACGGGGCGACGATCGGCTTCGCCTCCATGAACGTCCGCCCGCCGAGCGCCGAGATCTCCGCGCTGTACGTCGATCCGACCACGTGGCGCGCCGGCGCCGCGGGCTCTGACACGCACGCTCAGCGCGTTCGCCGGCGCGGCGGAAGCGGGATGAATCCCGATGTCCGCTCGATGTACTCGCGGTACTGCGGGCGGCGCTCGGAGATGTCCTTCTCCAGCAGCGCGGCGCCCGAGCCCTTGATCAGCAGGAACGACATGACCAGCGGCCCGATAACCGTCCACCACGTGCCCCCGGCCCCGAGTGCGACCAGCCACAGTCCCCACCAGACGCAGAAGTCCCCGAAGTAGTTGGGATGGCGGGTGTAGCGCCACAGGCCCTCGTCCATCACCTGGCCCTTCGAATCGCCACGCGCCTTGAAGCGGCGCATCTGCTCGTCGCCGACCGACTCGAAGAACAGCCCCAGGACCCACAGCGCCACCCCGATCCACGTGACCCATCCGAGTCCGGTGCGCCGCTCGGCCGCCACCTGCAACGGCAGCGAGACGATCAGCACGAGCAGCCCCTGCAGCAGGAACACCACGCCAAGGCTGTACAGCGCGAACGAGGCCTCACCACGGCGCTCGCGCATCTTCGTGTAGCGGCGATCCTCCGCGGGGTCCTTGAGCTTGCGAGCGAGCAGGTAGCCGCCGAGCCGCAGCCCCCACACCGCGGTGAGTCCGAACAGCAGCCATCGCCGCCCATCGCCCGAGCCCCCGCGCGACGCGTCGCCGGCGACCAGGCACACCAGCGCGACGACCACGAACGCCGGCCCCCACACAGGATCGACGATCGACACGTCCGAGAGAAGCAGCGACACCGCCCACAGCCCGACGAACAGGACCACCATCGCCGCCGCGGCAATCGCGGTCACGAGACCGGGAGCGGTGAAGACGGCGGCCTCGGCGATCATTGCACCATGATGCTGCCCGTGAACCACCGCGACCCACACCTTTCATGACCGATCGCTCCGCGCTCGGCGACATCACGATCCTCGACCTCAGCCGCGTGCTCGCCGGCCCCTTCGCGACGATGATGCTCGGAGACCTCGGCGCCGACGTCATCAAGGTCGAGCGCCCCGGAGTCGGCGACGAGACCCGCCACTGGGGGCCGCCCCACGACGCGTACGGCCGCGCCACGTACTTCCAGTCGGTCAACCGCAACAAGCGCAGCGTCGCGATCGACCTGGCCGGCGACGAGGGCCGCGCCCGCGCGCGTGAGCTCGTCGCGAGCGCCGACGTGCTCGTGGAGAACTTCCGGCCCGACGTGATGGAGTCGCTCGGCCTCGGCTACGAGTCGCTGCACGAGGCCCACCCGCGGCTCGTCTACTGCTCGATCACCGGCTTCGGGGACGGTGAGGGCGCGCGGCTGCCCGGCTACGACCTGCTCGTGCAGGCGCTGGGCGGCCTGATGTCGATCACCGGCGCGCCGGACGGCGATCCCCAGAAGGTCGGGGTGGCGCTCGTCGACGTGCTCACCGGGCTCTATGCCTGCACCGGGATCCTCGCCGCGCTGCGCCATCGCGACGCGACCGGCGAGGGGCAGCGGGTCCAGGTCGACCTGTTCAGCTGCCTGCTCGCCTCGCTGGTCAACCAGGGCTCGGCGTACACGCTGGCCGGCGTCGTGCCCGGCCGGATGGGCAACGCCCATCCATCGATCAGCCCCTACGAGCTCTATCCCACGGGCAAGGGCGAGCTGGTGCTCGCGGTCGGCAACGAGCGCCAGTTCGGGGCGCTGTGCGACGTGATCGGGGCGCCGGAGCTCGCCGCCGACCCGCGATTTGACTCCAACGGCTCGCGGGTCGCCAACCGCGACGAGCTCAAGCGGACCCTGGTCGAGCGGCTCGCCGCCCGACCAGCCGCCGAGTGGGCGGCAGCGCTCACCGAGGCCCGGGTGCCCGCCGGCGTGGTCAACGATGTCGCCGGTGCGTTCGCGCTGGCGCGGGAGATCGGACTGGAGCCGGTGGTCGAGGTGCCCGACGCCGAGACCGGCGACACGGTGGCGCTCACCCGCAACCCGATCGCGCTCTCCGCGACGCCGCCGACGTACCGCAGCGCGCCGCCGCCGCTCGCCGACGCCTGATAGATGAGAGCGGAATGAGAATTCCGTCACGCGATCCTCACATCTGGGACGCCGCGCGCGCACTCGAGCTTCGGCGTCACGGCACCGATCGTCCTGGACCAGATCTCCCGCTCGGGAGCGCCGGTCTCCAGCATGCAGGTGCCCGAGTCCGAGATGGTGACGAGCTTCTCTTCGAAGTCGGAGATCTCGCTCAGCCTCTCCACGAGCGGCAACCAGATCAGCTTCATGGGCTATCAGGCCCCCGACGCCGCGCTGGACGTCTCCAACTCCAACACGCCGGCGGTGGTCGACCCGACCAACCCGGTCCCCGGCAGCGACTCCCGTGTCGTCGGCGCGATCCGCACCAGCGGCAAGCAGTCGTTCACCCTGACGAACGCCTACAGCGGCAACAACGGCCGCGCGGCGCTGATCGATGACTCGGGCGCCCAGAAGAGCTCCCCGCTCATCTACACCGCCGGCAACGCCGGCAACGGCTCCAACCCCCAGCCCGAGGGCGTCGTGGTCGGAGCAGGCGCGCAGATCATGAACGAGAGCTCGCAGCCGGAGTCCGCGCAGACGCCGGGCTCGCCGACGCCGGTGGGAAGCTTCAGCGTCACCCAGCTCGGCGACTCCCAGGACAAGATCGGCAAGGACGACAACTTCCGCGGACTGGGCGAGTACAACAACGTCCTGTACTTCACCAAGGGCAGCGGCTCCAACGGCGTCGACACGGTGTACTTCCTCGACACGACCGGAAACGCGTGCCCGAACGGGACGGGCGTCCCCGCCTCCGGCGCGACCCTGCCGACCTCGGGGCTGACCTTTGACCCCGCGACGGTCGCCTCGACCGGGCTGCCGAGCAACATGTGCGTGCTCAGCGGTTTCCCGACGACCCTGGCCAAGACCTCGACCCAGACGCCGTTCGGCCTGTGGTTCGCCAACAAGGACACGCTCTACGTCGCCGACGAGGGCACTGGCGACAACACCTACGACCCGACCACCAACACCTACACCACGGCCGCGAGCGACCCCTCGGCGGGCTTGCAGAAGTGGGTGTTCAACACCGCGGCGCAGACCTGGCAGCTCGCCTACACGCTGCAGACCGGCCTCAACCTCGGCACGCCCTACACGGTGCCGGGCTACCCCGTCGGTGACAACTCGGCGACGAGCCTGCCGTGGGCTCCGGCCAACGACGGCCTGCGCAACATCACCGGCCAGGTCAACAAGCGCGACGGCACGGCGACGATCTACGCCGTCACCTCGACCGTGAGCGGCGGCGGCGACCAGGGTGCCGACCCCAACTCGCTGGTCTCCGTCACCGACGACATCGCAGCGACGTCGCCGGCGGCGGGCGAGCAGTTCCGGACGGTGGTCTCACCCCAGTACAACCAGGTCGTGCGTGGCGTCTCGCTGACGCCGGGCAGCACCGGGCTCAACCAGGGCTCCAGGTAGCCCGACCGCAACCGGCATGCCCTCGCCCCGCGCGAATCGTGCGGGGCGGGCGGCTACGCCGTTAGCAGCCTCTCGATCGCGTCGGCGATCTTCGGGTCCTCCGGCGTCACCTTGCTCGGCCAGCGAGCGATGAGCTTGCCGTCGCCGTCGACCAGGTACTTGGTGAAGTTCCAGGCGGGGGGCCCGGACTCCGGCTGACGGGCGAGATCGGCCCACAGCGGCGACGGATCGGCGCGCACGGAGGTGCGTTCGGTGAGCGGGAAGGTCACGCCGTAGTTCTTCTGGCAGAACTCGCCGATCTCGTCCGCTCCCTCGTACTCCTGGTCGGCGAAATCGCCCGACGGAGTACCGAGCATCTGCAGTCCGCGCTCGGAGTAGCGCTCATACAGGTTCTGCAGTCCCTCGTACTGGGGCGTGTAGCCGCACTTGCTCGCGGTGTTGATGATCAGCGTCGGTTTGCCGTGCAGGGAGCGCAGGTCGAACTCGTCGCCATCGAGCATCGTCACCGTGTGGTCATAGACGTCGGTCGGCTGATCCAGCGTCGGCGTCCGCTTCAGGTACATCCTGGCGGTCGATAGAAGGCTCATGGCTCGTGAGCTTACGCGCCCCGATCCCCGGTTCGCGATCCTGCTCGAACCGCCCCGCGAGCCGATCGTGCGCATCGCCCTGGTCGCCCCCGCGGGCGGTGAGCTCGGGACTCGCCCGGCGCACCGCCTCCGCCGCGGAGTCCTCGCGCAGCGCGCGGGCGGTGAGCTCGCGCATGCGCCGGTCAGTGGAGTCCAGGTACAGACCGCGCTCGTGGCGCTTGAGCAGCCGAAATCCCAGCCAGATCACCGGGTTGGAGATGCGGGCGGTGCGGGACGTGGCCCGCGCGTGGAACTCCACCTCGCCGGTGTCAAGCCACTTCCACACCTGCCAGCCCATCTCCCCCTGCTCGACGTGTCCCTCGAGCGTGCGGTATGCCCAGCCGAACACCCGCGCGCGGCGGCCGCCGCGCTCCTGGTGGTCGTCCCAGACCCTGCTCACCCGCACGCCGACGTAGAGGCTCAGCAGCCCGAGCGCGCGAAGCTCGAGCAACATGTCGCGCCCGAGCAGCTGCGTGTCGGGGTCGTAGTGGGCGCGCACGATCGACGGGTCGGCGAACTCGTAGCCACGGATCAATCGCGCCGCGACCTCCCACGGACCGTTACGAACCGGCTCACCGGGCGCCTCGGACGGCAGCCGTTGCCGGCGATCGTCGCGCGTCCAGCCCGCCGGCGGATCGGCCAGGTCGACCTCGTCGGGGTCGAAGTTGACCCGGCGATCCGCGAGGGAGGCGAGCGCGGCGTCGCGCGAGCGGACGGTGAAGCTGGCCATCGTCAGGCGGCGAACGGACGGTCGACTCGGCGAGTGTCGATCTCGACGCCTCCGGTCATGCGTCCGCCCGAGAGCTTGACCACGCCCTCCAGGAACGAGACCCACATGTGGAGCTGGATCTCCTTGGCCATGCGCGCGTGGTGGTAGAGCAGGGCGGAGAGCCAATCGCCGCTGCGGGCCCACGATTCGATCTCAAAGCGAAGCAGCGCCGGCCCGCCGTCGCCGTTGCGTTCGTCACGCGCGCGGAACTCGATCTGACCCGCCTCCAGGTGGCCGGCGAGCGTCGCCAGCCGAAACGAGCGGGGGTCCTGCGCGACGACGCGCACCGGACCGTCCCACGGGCCCGGCATGCGCACGACGTACTCGTCGCCCACGCCGAGGGCCTGGCCCTCGCCGAGCACCCGCTGAAAGCGGGCGAACGTCGTCGGCGCGGCCGCGTTGATGTTGTGGGTGAGCCGGTTGACGAGCGCCTCTGGCGTGAACGGGGACTCGCGGATCCGCGTCGTGTAGCGGCGGTGGAAGAGCGGACCGGAGCCCACCTCGGGCGGTTGCACCTCGGTGCGATCGACCCCGTCGGGCAACGGCGGAGGCAGATGGAGGCCGGCGTCGGGCTCGACCGTCTCGGCACGGTGCATGACCGTCGTACGCCACAGGTAGTCCCATGAGGTCAGCCCCACCCCGATCGGCCACGAGAGGGCAGTCAGCCAGCGGCGGGTGACGGGTGGGCGTCTGGGCATGTGCGTGTACCTACCCCCGCTTCGGGTAGCTACGCCGTCGATGATCACTCGGCTCCTTCACCGCTACGGCCTGCGCTCGTGGCACATGCACGTCTCCTCGCTCGGAGCGATCTGGCTCTGCATCGGGCTGTGGATCCGCGCCAAGACCGTCGACCAGGACGAGCGCGGCAACGCCGAACGGCGAGCCCTGTTCGTGGGGCTGTGGCCACCGACGATCTGGCTGATCGGGGACTCCCTGTCGCGTCACGAATCCTCGCCGCTGCGACGTCCGTCCCGCCGCTGAGCGACGATCTACACGTGAATCTCGCCCACGATCGGGCCGGCAGCGGTCCGGCGCTCGTCCTGCTCCATGGGCTCGGGGCCGACCGCCACGTGTGGGATCCCGTCGTCGCAGGGCTCGCCGCCGAGCGCACCGTGATCGCCGTCGACCTGCCCGGCTTCGGGCGCACCCCGCCGCTGACCGGAGCCGCTCCCACTCCTCAGGCGCTTGCCGAGGCGGTCGCCACCGGTCTCGCGCAGCTGGACCTGCCTCGCGATCCCGACGGCCGGGTCCACGTCGCCGGCAACTCGCTCGGCGGCTGGGTCGCGCTCGAGCTCGCGCTGCGCGGCACCGCGGCGAGCGTGACCGCGATCGCGCCCGCGGGCCTGTGGTCAAAGCCGCTGCTGCCCAAGGCGAGCGTCGGGCACCTGCTCGCCCATGCGCTGGAGCCGATTGCGCTCGCGGTGGTGTCAACCGGCCCGGGCCGCCGTGCGCTGCTCACTGGCTCGATCGTCCACCCCGAGCGGATGAGCGCGAGGCAGGCGCAGACGATGCTGCGGGCCTACGCGCGCGCCCCCGGATTCGTCGCCGTTAACAACGCGATGCGAGCCGGGCGCTTCGTCGAGCTCGACCGCATCGCCGTGCCGGTGACGCTCGTCTGGCCCGAGCACGACCGGCTGGTGCGGCGGCCCGCATCGCTGCCCGGGCGGGTGCGCAACCTCAACCTCCCGGATGCGGGCCACATCCCGATGTGGGATGCGCCCGACCTGCTGGTCCAGACGATGCTCGATACCTCCGAGCAGCCGCTGACCGAGCAGTCTGTGTAGGCGCTCAGGCCGCGGCGGGCGCGGCAATCTACGTGAACGCTCAGGCCGCGGCGGGCGCGGCAGGCGTCTCGCGCGGGCGCAGGCAGAGCGCGCCGGGCAGCCCGACGATCAGGCAGACGCCCGCGCCGACCAGCAGCGTGTGATGGACGACGTCCGCGGTGAGCGCACCCGACAGCGCGACGCCCGCCAGCCCCGCCCCCACCGCCGCCCCCAGCAGCCGGCCGACCGACAGCAGCGCCGAGGTGCGCCCATGCGAGGCCTCCGGCGTCGCGTTGAGCGCCGCTCGCGAGACCGGGACGAACAGCATTCCCAGGCCGAGGCCGACCGGGATCAACGGAAGGATCGTGAGCAGGTTGGCCAGCGGCACCCCTGGGATCCCGAGCACGAGCAGGCCAAGCCCGGCGCCGAGGAAGCCGAGCACGGTCGCGGGCCGCTCGCCGCGGCGGTCGACCAGACGGCCGGCCAGCGGCGCCGCGCCGCCGACGAGCAGCGCGACGATCACCAGCGCGCTGGATGCACCGAGCGCGGAGAAGTGCGCAGTCCGCTGCAGATACTGCTCGGCGATGTAGAAGGCACCGATCATCACCGCGAACGTCAGCGCGGCGATCAGCGTCGCGGCGGCGACGATCCGGTTGGCGCCGGGATCCGCAGTCCGCGTCGGAGTGGCACCGCTTGCGTCGGTCACGGGATGCAGGCTCGCGGGCACCGCTCGTGCGACCGCTACCGCAGCGGCAGCGGTGAGCGGGACGAGCGCCCACCAGTCGGCCCGCCAGCCGAGCGTCACCGTGAGCAGCCCTCCGAGCAACGGGCCGACGAGGTTCGAGGTGCCCGCCGATGCGCCCCAGATACCGAGCGCCGCACCGCGACGCTCCGGCGGGAAGCCGCTCACTGCCCCGGCGAGCGCGGCCGGGCTGACCAGTCCGGCGCCGGCGCCCTGCACGACCCGTGCGATGACCAGCTCGGCGAAGGTGTGAGACAGCGCACCGCCGACCGCGCCGACCGCGAATAACGCCAGGCCCGACAGGGCCAGCCGACGGGCGCCGAGCCGGTCGACGAGCTCGCCGCCGGGAATGAGCAGCAGCGCGTAGGCGCCGAAATAGGCGCTCAGCACGACCGATGTGGTGCTGCCCGCGACGTGCAGGCCGCTCGCCAGACGGGGAAGGGCGACGGTGATCAGAGTGCCGTCCAGCTGCAGCAGCGCGGCCGCGGCGGTGCAGGCCGCCAACCGCGTCCACGCGGCCCGCGGCACCGCCGGACGCCCGTCAGCGGGACGCTCGCGGGAGCGGCGGCGGCGCGAGCGCTCGCTGGCGGGAGCGTCGGTGGATGACGACATCGACTCCAGTATCGCTGCTCATCGTCCCTGTCCCGCGCACCGGTCCGCGGACGAACATACGAGGCAGGTGAAGAATTGGATCAATAACCCTGGAAATCCCGCGCGGAGATCTATCATTTACGTCATGCCTCTTGGAACTCGTACATATCGGGGCGGCCCGCAGTCCGGCGGCTACGGCTACGGCGGCACGCTCACCCGCGATCAGACTCGCGGCGTCTTCGGCCAGGTCATGGGCCTTGTCGCCCTGACGATCGGCTTCCTCGCGCTCGGCGCCTACGTCGGGCGCAACATCAGCGGCGGCTCGAGCTTCATCTTCATCGTGCTCGGCTTCGGTTGTGTGTTCGGTCTCAACTACGCGGCGGCTCGTGGCCGCGAGCAGCTCGCGATCGCACTGCTGTTCGGCATGGGCCTGTTCCTGGGTCTGTTCATCTCCCCGGTGCTCGTCTACTACACGACGACAAACGCCGGCGTGGTGTACCAGGCTGCCGGCGCGACGGCCGGCTTCACCGCGGCGATGGCTGCCTACGGTTATGCGACGCGGCGCGATCTCGCGACCTATTACCGAGCGTTCTTCTGGGCGCTCGTGGGCCTGATCGTGTTCGGCCTGATCACCCTGTTCGTGGTGATCCCGGGCTCGAACATCATCTACTGCGTGCTCGCGCTGGTGATCTTCGCGTTCTTCACCGCGTTTGACTTCCAGCGCCTGCGCAACGCTGACATGACGATGTCGGTGCCGATCGCGGCGTCGATCTTCCTCGACATCTTCAACGTCTTCCTGCTGTTCCTGTCGCTGTTCGGCGGCGGCGGCACACGCCGGAACTAGAGGTGTGAGCCAACTGCGGGCGGCGGACGTTCCGCCGCCCGCTCGGCCCCCGCCCGGTGCGCCGGCTGCGACGCAGCACTGCGGCCGGCCCAGGCTCAGCGCTGGTCGTCGGGCACGTAGTGGCGCCCGCCGGCGGCGTCCTCCCAGACTCGCATGACGCGTCGGGTCTTGGGATCGCGGAAGCGCTCGCCGGTCGCCCGCCAGTCATTGGCGGGGCGCTCGGAGTCGGCATGCCCCTTGCCCCATCGCGGCCGGCCGGCCTCCGCTCCGGGTTGCGCGGGCCGCTCGCCGAATCCGGTCGTCGCGGCGAGCCCCACGGCGTTCTCGGGAAGCATCGGAAGATCGGCGAGCACCGCCTCGGCCTGCGCACGCCCGTCCGCCTCGCTGACGGCGACGACCCGTCGCTCGAGCTCCTCGAGATCGATGTGATCGGCCGCGGCGTGAGCGCTCAGCAGCGAGAACAGATGCTCGCGGTCGCGGTCGCCGAACTGCGCGTCGGTCACCCGCGATTCACCCCCGCGGGTCGAGCGTGACCGCGGTTCCGTAGGCCACGATCTCTGTGAGCTGCTGGCCGATCTCCGAGGAGTCGAATCGGACCGCGAGCACACCGTCGGCACCGACCAGCCGCGCGTTGTCGACGAGTCGGTCGATGGCATGGCGCCGCGAGTCCTCCAGCAACCGCGTGTACTCACTGACCTCGCCGCGGCGCATCGATTTGAAGCCGGCGGCGATCCCACCGGCGAGCCCCATGCTGCGCACCACCAGGCCGTAGACGATCCCGAGGTTCCCGGTCACGGTGAAGTCCGTGAACTCGAGCGCCGTCGTCATCGGCAGGCCTGATGAGACATTGGCCGCGTCGGCAGACATCGGGGATAAACCTACCGCTTCGCGTCCCACGCCGTCGACCCCTGACGCGACTCTCACGCCTGTCGCTCGGGGCCCTCGCGAGCCGATGAGCGTGCTCGGCGAGGGGACCGTGAAGCCGCGGGCGCGCCCCCGGTCCCGACGACGCCCTCGACCGCCGCTGAGCGCGGTGGACAGCCCGCGGGCTCGATCCTTATCCACCCGGACAATGTCCTGCGGGCGGCGGTGACCGACGATCTGAGCGATGAGCACCGAGATCATCGTCTCCTACGACGGGACCACGAACGATGACGATGCGCTGATGCTCGGGCGGATGCTTGCCGGCGCGGGCGCGAGCCTGTCGCTCGCCTACGTGCGCCACTCGCGTGAGTTCGACCCCCGGCGCGAGGAGATCGGCGTGCACGACGCGCGGCGCCGACTGGCCCAGGGCGCGGAGTGGCTGCAGGAGCCTGAGATCACCACCCACGTCGTCCTCAACCCCTCGACGAGCGCCGGGCTGTCCGAGCTGGCCGCCGCCGAGGAGGCGACGATCGTCGTGTTCGGCTCCGACTACCGCACGCCGCCGGGCCACGTCGAGCCGCAGGGCTCGGCACAGGGCCTGCTCGAGGGCGGGACGGTGGCCGTCGCAGTGGCCGCTGCGGGGTTGCGAACCGCAACGCGCTTCGGTCTGGAGAGCGTCTCGATCTCCGGCGAGACCGACGGTGCCGCGGCGCAGACCGCGCATGCGATCTCGGTCGCGACCGGCGCCGAGATCGTCAACGGAGGGCGCGACGCCGATCTGATCGTGGTCGACTCGCGCCCCGGCGCGACGCCCGGCCGGGTGGCGCTCGACGGGGCCACTCGCGCCCAGCTGAACTCAGCTCGCGGCTCGGTGCTCGTCGTGCCGCGAGGCACCCCGATCACGTTCTGATCACTCGCTTTATCCCTATGTCCAGACGGCCCTCGGGTTTGCTGGACGCAGGGCTATGTGGCACTCACGCCGGCGGCCGTTTACTGGCGTTCAGTTCCTCGAGCAGACAAAGGAGATGACACATGGGGTGGACGCCGTATCCAACGTGGCTCAGTCCCGGAAACAATGCGTGGCAGATGACGGCGGCGACGCTCGTCGGCCTGATGAGCGTGCCCGGGCTGGTCGTGCTCTACGGCGGCGTGATGCAGAAGCGGTGGTCCATCAACAGCATGATGCTGACGTTCACCGGGTTTGCCACGGTGCTCATCCTGTGGGTGCTCTGGGGTTTCAAGATGGGGTTCGGCACGCCCTGGCACGGCCTGTCCAGCCACGGGTTCTTCGGCAACTTCATCGGGATCCCCGGCGAGATCCTCGGCCACAAGGCCGAGCAGGGTCAGGCATCGATCCCGCTGGCGACACTCGGCCCGGCGTTCCGCTTCCCCCAGGCCACGCTCGCGTACTTCCAGCTGGTGTTCGCGGCGATTACCCCGCTGCTGATGCTCGGCTCGGTGCTCGGGCGCATCAACCTCAAGGCGTGGGTGCCGTTCGTGCTGCTGTGGTCGACGATCGTCTACACGGTCGACGCGTTCACGATCTGGGGCGGCGGCTTCTTCGCCCAGCACGGTGCGGTCGACTACTCCGGCGGCTACGTGATCCACATGTCGGCCGGTGTCTCGGGATTCGTCGCCGCGGCGGTGGTCGGGCCGCGCCTGCAGCGTGACCGCGAGATCGACGCCCCCAACAACGTCGCGATGGTGGCGATCGGGGCGGGGCTGCTGTGGATGGGCTGGAACGGCTTCAACGGCGGCGATCCGTACTTCGCGGGAGCGTCGGCGTCGGCCGCGATCCTCAACACGAACCTGTGTACCGCGGTCGCGTTCATGGTGTGGGTCGGAATGGATTACCTCACCGGCCGCAAGCCGGGCCTGATCTCCGGGGTCAACGGCATGATCGTGGGCCTGGTGGCGATCACGCCGGCGGCGGGCTACGTGAACGGCTTCGGCGCGGGTGCGATCGGGATCATTGCCTCGATCCTGGTCTACCTCGCGCTCAACTACATGAGCCGGATGCGGCCGTTCCGCAATGTCGATGACACGCTCGGCGTGTTCTACACCCACGGCATCGCGGGGCTGCTCGGCGGCCTGCTCGTGGGCGTCTTCGCCGACCCCAACATGACCGTCTACCTCGGTCTGAAGAAGACCCCGTCGGTCGCGTCCGCCCCCGGTCTCATCCACGGCAACTGGACCCTGTTGAAGTGGCAGGCGATCGCTGCGGCGTTCGTGATCGCGTGGTCGGCGATCGCGACATTCGGGCTGCTCAAGCTGGTCGGCCTGTTCATCCCGCTGCGGATGTCGGATGCGAACATGGAGATCGGCGACACCGCCGAGCACGGCCACGAGGTTTACCCGTCCGACATCCCGTCGCTGGGGTACCCTAGCGGCGTGCCGGCGCTCCCCGCGACGGCCGAGCAGACGACCACCGCATGACCCACGATCTGGCGGCACAGATCATCACCTCGGCGGCAAGATGCCACTAAGTCAACAGACTTTGTAGACTTTGGGAATCGCCCCTCGCCTCGGATACCTGGTCTGTGCCACGCAGCGCAGCGGCTCGACGCTCCTGTGCCGTCTGCTCGGCGAGACCGGAGTCGCGGGACATCCGCAGGAGTACTTCGAGGCGACCGCCGAGACGGGCCGCCCGCCACACCCCGGCGACTTCCTGGACGGGCTGGAGCCGACCGGCCTCGGGATCCGCGATGACGTCCGCCCGCCCCGGGCGCCGGGCTATTCCTCCCTGGAGGCCGTGCCGGACTATCGGGCGCATCTCGCCCGCACGCTGGCCGACGGCACCGGCGACAACGGCGTGTTCGGCGCGAAGATCATGTTCAACCAGATCGCCGAGGTCCACGCGCTCACCTCGACGCTTCCCGAGTACATCGGGCTGCACGGCGCGCCGCTGCTGCAGGCGCTGATCGGCTCCGCCCATCCGGTGCGCTACGTGTGGGCGCGGCGCGCGGACACCGTGCGCCAGGCGATCTCGATGTGGAGGGCCGTGCAGACCCGATCGTGGCGCCGCGACGAGCGAGGCGACGAGCGCCCGCCGGAGTACCACTTCGGCGCCATCGACCATCTGCGCGCCCGCTTCGAGGCAGATGAGGCCGGCTGGGAGAGGTTCTTCCAGATGCACGGGATCGAACCGCTGATCGTCCGCTACGAGGCCGATCTGGAGCGTGACCGCGTGGGGACGATCGGCGCCGTGCTCAGCTTCATCGGGGTGCCGCCGACCGCGCCACTGCTGACCGGGACGCCGCTCGCTCGCCAGGCGGATGCGCTCACCGAGGAGTGGGTCACCGCTTATCATCGCGACCGCGCTCAGCGCGGCCGGCCCGCGGTCGTGCCACTTGGCGCGCCGCGCACGTGACCCCGCCCAACATCCTCTACCTCAACTCGCACGACACCGGCCGGTACGTGCAGCCGTTCGGCCATTCGGTGCCGACGCCGAACATCCAGTGGCTCGCCGACCAAGGCGTCCTGTTCCGCAACGCCTTCTGCGCGGCGCCGTCGTGCTCGGGCAGCCGAGCAGCCCTGCTCACCGGCAACTACTGTCACCAGAACGGGATGATGGGTCTCGCTCATCGCGGCTTTACGCTCCGCGAACCCGCGCACCACATCGTCCGCACGCTCGGGCGGGGCGGGTACCACACCGAGCTGGTCGGCGAGCAGCACGTCTCGGTGTCGCCGGACACGCTCGGCTACGACGTCGTCCATGACGTCTCGGACACGACGGTGCATTCGGTCGCGCCGGCCGCCATCGAGGCGCTCTCGGGCGGGATCCAGGAGCCGTTCTTCATGTCCGTCGGGTTCTTCGAGACCCACCGCAGCTTCTTCGCGCCGAGCACCGTGCGCGACCGCGTCTACTCGCTTCCGCCGCCGTTCCTGCCCGACACGCCGGAGATCCGCTCGGATATCGCCGCCTACAAGGCGAGCGCGCGTTCGCTTGACCAGGGCGTCGGAGCGGTCCTGAACACGCTCAACGAGACCGGGCTCGATCGCAACACGCTCGTCATCTGCACGACCGATCATGGCCTCGCCTTTCCCACAGCGAAGGCGAGCCTGCTCGACCGCGGAATCGGGGTGATGCTGATCATGCGCGGCCCCGGCATGCCCCCCGGCAGCGCGCACGACGAGCTGGTCAGTCAGCTCGACATCTACCCGACGATCTGCGAGATCGCGGGAATCGAGCCACCGCCGTGGCTGGAGGGCCGCTCGCTCGTCGGTCTGGTCGGCGGCACCGAGGATCCGGGCACGCGCAGCGAGATCTTCTCCGAGCTCACCTATCACGCGGCCTACGAGCCGCAACGCGCGATCCGCACCGAGCGCTTCAAGTACGTGCGCCGGTTCGACGACTATCCGTTTCCGGTGCTCGCCAACTGCGACGACTCGCCGAGCAAGGACGCCTATCTGGAGCGAGGCTGGGCGAGCCGGCCGGTCGCTCGCGAGCGGCTCCACGACCTGTTCTTCAACCCGGGTGAGGGGCGCAACTCGATCGATGACCCGGCGTACGCCGACGTACTCGCCGACCTGCGCGAGCGCCTGGAGCGCTGGATGATCGAGACCGACGACCCGCTGCTGGACGGACCGGTGGCGGCGCCGCCCGGCGCGCAGATCAACCGCCAGGACCAGCACTCGGCCGAGGAGCCGACCGTGGTCGCGCAGCAGATCAGCTGAGCACGAGCTCCGCGGCGGCGCGCAGCGTTGCGGGATCGCCGCCGATCAGCAGCGTCGTGGCCAGCGAGTCACGCCAGGCCTCCAGGTCGTGGCGAAGCTTGTCGGCAGGCCCGATCAGCGTCAGCTGCTCCAGCAGCTTGCGCGGCAGCGCGGCCGCCGCCTCCTGCTTCTTGCCGGCCAGGTAGAGGTCCTGGATCTCCGCGATCTCAGCCTCGTAGCCCATCCGGATGGGGACGTTGGCGTGGAAGTTCGCGCCCTTGGCCCCCATGCCGCCGAAGTACAGCGCGTAGAACGGGCGCATCGCATCCAGCGCCGCGTCGACGTCGTCGGTGACGATGAACGGGACCTGGGCGGCGACGTCGAACTCCTCTGCCGTGCGGTGGGCCTGCGGCCTTGCCAGCCCCTCACCGAGAGCCTCGCGGTAGTAACCGTCGTGGTGAGGCGAGTAGAAGAGCGCCAGCCAGCCGTCACAGAGCTCCCCGGCCATCGCCACGTTCTTCGGCCCCTCCGCCGCAAGGTAGATCGGGATCTCGGAGCGCAGCGGGCGGATGCTCGACTTCAGTGGCTTGCCGAGGCCGGTCCCCTGGGGGTACGGGAGCGGGTAATGAGGTCCGTCGTTCGTCACCGGTCCTTCGCGGGCCCAGATCTCCCGCACGATCGAGATGTACTCGCGCATCCGCGCCAGCGGCTTGGCGAACGGTTGCCCGTACCAGCCCTCCACGACCTGCGGCCCCGACACCCCGAGCCCGAGCACCATCCGTCCGCCGGAGAGATGGTCGAGCGACATCGCAGCCATCGCGGTCGCGGCCGGCGTGCGCGCGGAGATCTGGGCGATCGCCGTGCCGAGCTTGATCCGGGTCGTCGCGGCGCCCCACCAAGCCAGCGGCGTGAGCACGTCCGATCCGTACGCCTCCGCGGTCCACACCGAGTCAAAGCCGAGCCGTTCTGCCTCGAGCACGGTCTCCTGACCATTGGGCGGCGGCCCGCCACCCCAGTATCCGAGCATCAGCCCCAGCTTCAGATCGTGCGCCATGGCGCGGACACCCTACCGGCCGCGGCCGAGGATGCGCTGCCACCACGGAGGCGGGATCTCCCCCGCCGCGCGCCGGCGGTCACGCTCGGCGCGCTCGTACTCCTCGCGGGTCGGCAGCCGGCCCTCCTTACGGGCCTTCATCACGCACTCGCTGTGGGCGTGGCGGCGGCGGTCGGCGTCGTCCTCGGGCTTGAGCAGGACGTGATCCATCAGGGCCGGAAGCTGCCCGCCGCAGAGCGGGCAGCGGTAGGTCGCAGGCTTGCGGTTGTGCGCCGGGCGGATCGTCCACCAGCGCGGTGCGGGGGTGCCGGCGGAGCGCTTGGCCACCCGCTCAGTATCGTCCCCGGTCATGGATCACCGCGACGAACGCATCATCGTCGAGACCGACCGCCACCGGATCACCGGGGTTCTGCGCATGCCGTCCGACGGCTACCGCAGCCGTCTCACCGACTACCTCAACGCCTCCGAGCGCGCATTCGTCGCGCTCACCGATGTCGAGGTCTCCGCCATCCAGGGCGAGCCTCGGGTCGAGCACCGGCCCTTCCTCGCCCTCTCGCTGCGCCACATCGTGCTCGCGATGCCGGCCGACGAGAGCGCCGCCGTCGTGGCGTAAGGGCGCCCTTACTTTGCGGCTCGCCCAGGCGCCTCGGTGGCTATGATTCGAGGTCGAGATGGCCAGTGATCAGCACGCGAGCGACCTGAACGGGCTGAGCCGCAGCGAGGTGCTGCGGGCCTCTCCGCGGATGTTCGACTCCGACATCCTCGACAAGCTCTCACGGGTCCACCCGGCCGTCCCGCCGATCATCTTCGTGCCGGTCATCGTCGCCCTGCTCGTGCTCGGCTTCATCCACGGCGCGGGTGCCTGGACGGTCGCCTGGATCGCCGGCGGCTACCTGTTCTGGACGCTCACCGAGTACTGGCTGCACCGCATCGTGTTCCACTTCGAGCCCGAGGATGGCATCGGCGCCAAGCTGCACTGGATCATCCACGGCGTCCACCACGATCACCCCAACGACCCGATGCGGCTGGTGATGCCGCCGTCGGTCTCGATCCCCCTCGCCGCCCTCTTCCTCTGGGTCTTCTCGCTGGTGATCGGAAGCCCCGGCTGGCTGCCGTTCGGCGCCGCCTTCCTGACCGGTTACCTGGCCTACGACATGCTGCACTACCACGTGCATCACCACCGTCCCAAGACGGCCCTCGGCCGCCGGCTGCGCGAGCTACACATGCGTCACCACTTCCAGGACCACGAACGCGGCTACGGCGTCAGCGCCCCGTTCTGGGACCACGTGTTCGGCACCGCGCCGGGCAAGCAGCGCACCGGCGCCTGACGGTCGGCGGGGCGGTCGGGGCGGTCTGGGGTGGTCTGGGGTGGTGGCCGGGGGTGGTGCTTGGCCGCCCGGGGTCGAGAGCCGAAGGCTGAGGGTCGGGGGTCCTGGACCGGCGGTCTGAGGTCGGTGGTCTGAGGTCGGCCGTGGCTCGGGCGAGCCAGGGGCACTCTGGGCGCCTCAAGCGGTCATACGCCGCTTCACACGCCCAGAGTCACCCGCCCGCCGGGACGCCCCGCCACTCTGGGCGCCTCAAGCGGTCATACGCCGCTTCACACGCCCAGAGTCACCCGCCCGCCGGGACGCCTCGCCACTCTGGGCGCCTCAAGCGGTCATACGCCGCTTCACACGCCCAGAGTCACCCGCCAACGCCTGCCCCGACGCCCCGGCGGGCCGCAGCGGAGGGGGCGGGATTCGAACCCGCGGAACCCTGACGGGCTCTCCGGTTTTCAAGACCGGTGCATTCGACCGCTCTGCCACCCCTCCGGGCGCTGGCGATGGTAGCCAGCGTGGCTGCTCTACACTGGCCGGACCTCCGGAGAGGTGGCCGAGTGGCTGAAGGCACTCGCCTGCTAAGCGAGTATGGGGAGAAATCTCTATCGCGGGTTCGAATCCCGCCCTCTCCGCTCCAGAGACACGCGCGAGCCCCGCGGCCGGCGGGACCGCGCGGCTACAATCGTCCGCTCACGCGCCCGTAGCTCAGCTGGATAGAGCGTCGGTCTACGGAACCGAAGGTCGGGAGTTCGAATCTCTCCGGGCGCGCTTCGAAAGCCCGCAGACGCGGGGCTTTCGCGGCGGTGCTAGCGCGGCCAGGTCGGCCAGCCGGGAGGCATCGTCTGGGTGGGAACCGGCTGAAACAGCCCCGACGGCGCTCCCAGTCGCACGAGGAGGGCGTTCATGTTGCGTCCCTCGATCGTGGACCAGTCGCCGACGTCGGCGCACGTCTGGCACCAGTGGCCGTCTGCCCTTGCCAGCGCCTCGGCTCCGGGTCCGGCCGCCCAGCCCCACTCCGACCAGGGGTAGCCCGCGTGCAGGGTGGCGATCTGCTGTCCGGCGTTGACGATCTGGCCGGCCCGCACGCTGACCGTGATGTGCTCGGCAACGTAGGTGTACTTGCCGGCGAATGGGCCATCCAGGAGGCGCATGACGACGATTCCGCCTCCAGGCCAGCAACTGATCGCCCAGCAGCTCGATGGTCCGGAGTCGGTGTCGCTCGCCATCGTCACGCGCGCGCGGCCGAGTGCCAGCAGCGGACCGGTGCCGGCGTAGTCGACGCCGAGGTCGATTCGGCGCGGGGTGAGACCGCTCACCTCACGCAGCGGGTCGATGTAGACCCACAGGTGATAGTGAACGGTCATGCGGGCCCGGGCGCCGTCCTTACCGACCGCTGTGACGACGAATGGCACCGTGCCGAGCCGCCCGGTGGCGATCGTGTGGCGGGGTGCCACTGTGCCGCTGCATGTGGCGATGGCGCTGGTGACGCCGCCCTCCGCGCAGCGGAATCGAGCAGCGACCTTCGAGCCGCGTTCGTAGGACGCGCCCTGGAACGGTGCGCCGATCGTGATCTGTGGGGCAGCGAACTCGTAGGCACCGATGTCGCACGCCGCTCCCTGCGGCCGCCGCACGCCACGCTGATCGGTGGCCGGACAGCCGCCGTGGCGAGCGGGAACCCCGTCGACCGCGACGCTTCCCGTACCGATCGCCATCGTCGCCGTGGCGCCACCGTTGTCCTTCAGCGGGCCAAGTTGGGGGTTACCGCGCCGGCCGGGACAGGTCTGGTCGCCATAGCTCAGGTCGTTGCCACCATTCGCAATCGCGGAGCCGATCGTCGCGGCGCAGTCGGCACCGACGTTCGCGGCGACGATCGAGTTCACAAGCTGCAGGTCACCGGCGCGCTGGGTGGGCGCCAGCAAGAGGCCTCCGCCGATGCCCACCGCGCCGCTGGCGCCAGAACTGGACCCTGGCGCACCGGCGGCCCCCACTCCGTTGCCCGCCACGGTCGCGTTGGTCACACGGCCGGATCCGCCGGCGACCGCCATTCCCCCACCACTGCCGCCGCCGCCCCCCGGACCGGTCAACTCGCCACCACCCCCGGCACCGGCCACGTTGCCGAACAGCGTGGCGTCAAGCACCGTCACCTGACGGCCTTCACTGAAGATTCCGCCCCCTGAGCCGCCGGTGCCGCCACCACCCGCCTCACCCGGCACCGCACCCGGGCCACTCGTGCCAGGACCACCCGCACCTCCGCGCCCGCCCGCACCACCATGGTTGCCCGCGATCGTCGACGCGGTCACCTCCAGCGTGCCGACGTTGTCGATCCCGCCGCCGCTTCCGCCCGGTCCTCCGCTGCCGCCCGCACCCTGTGCTCCAACCGGATTCGCCGCCCCGCTGCCACCGTCGCCGCCTGCACCGGCACTGTTCCGCGAGACGGTGGAACCGGTCAGCGACAGCCTGCCGCTGTTGTAGATGCCACCGCCGCCGCCTCCTTGGCCGCCATCGCCGCCGCCACAGCCCGCGCCGGTCGCGCCCGCGCCCGTCGCGCCGGCGCCCACCCCGCCTGCCCCTGCGGCGTTCCCGCGGACGGCAACCTCGTCGAGCACCAGAGTCCCGGCGTTGAAGATCCCCCCGCCGCTGCCCTGCAGCCCCGCATCGGCCCCCGCAGCCCCGGCGAGGCATCCAGCACCGCTCGCGCCCGCCGCCCCGGCCGGTGCGCGCCCGCCGGTCAGGCTCAGATCGCGCAGCACGAGTCGCGCGCCACGGGCGACCGACAGCACTCGGTCGCCAAGGCCGGCCGCATCGATCACCGTTGCGCCCACCCCGGCGCCGACGACCGTGACCGACCCAGCGCCGTCGAGGTTCAGATCGCCGCTGGTATTGGTGTCCGATCCCCCGGCACGGATCGTCAGCACATAGCGACCGGAGCCGAGCACGATCGTGTTCGAACCTCGGCCAACGCGGCCGCACCCGGTCCGCGTCCCGGGCGAATCAACAGCCTGTACCGCCTCGCGCAGCGTGCACCGGCCGTGCTGAGCAAGCCCATCCCGGGTGGTGCTCACCTTCAGCGTCGCCGCGGCGGAATCGGCGGCGTACACGAGCGGCACGCATGCCACGACGGTCACCGCGAGCCTGGCGATCCTGGGGGCGTGCTGTCGACCGGGGACCGACCGCGGGACGATCACGCGCAGAAGCTTCGCAGATCGATGCGCGTGTCCCGTCGCCTCAGGCCGCCGCCGCTGCGGTCACGATCACGCTCATCTGAAGCCGCGCCGCGCGGCCGGGCGCCTCACTGCAGGCCCGGCACCGACGCCCGGAGGAAGTCGAGATCGCGCTTCACGAGTCCCTCGTAGCGGTAGCCGTCCTTCGCCGCACCGTGCTGCGCCGGGTTGAGGCAGATCACCGGAGAGACGCCGTCGGCGACCACGGCGCTCGTGATCTCGATCACCGGCCAGGACGCGTCCTCCAGCGCCACGTTCCACGCGAGATCGGTCGACCCCGGCTCCGTCTGACCGCCCTTGACGTGGTAGTAGCGGATCAGCGGCTTGAGCCGGCGATAGGTCTCAATCGAGGGGAAGACGCCCGATGACCACTGATTCTGGACGTCCCAGGTCAGCCCGGCCACGCCCGGCCGGTCGAGCCAGTCGAAGAAGTCCACGAACTCCTCCGGCTTGGAGAGCGAGGTGTCGAACGCCTCGTTCTCGATGGTCGGGAGCATGCCGTGCGCGGCGACCATGTCGACCCCCGCTCGGTAGACGTCGATGAGCCAGGGATAGTGCTGCTTGATCACGCCCACCGAGTTGACGTCCGCCGATCGCTGTGCGAAGTCGGCGGCGTTCAGGCGCACCAATCGCGGGCGCAGCACCGCGCACAGCTCCATGACCTTCTCGAGCGTCCGCAGATGGGCGCGAAACGCCGCCTCGCCGTTGGCCACCTCCTCGACGAACACGTTGGTCGACGCGCAGTACAGCTCGAGTCCGAGCTCGTCGAGGTAGCGCCTGGCCCGGCGGGCGTCAGCGAGGTCGAGCTCCTCCACGCGCCGGCCGTAGATCGCGTCGCGCAGGTCCACCCAGGCCAGCCCCCACTCCCGGTGCATCCGCATGCTCTCCTCAAAGTCCTCGGAGGCCATCGAGTTGAGGATCGTCAGCTGCACCGGGGCTCGCCGCTCGATCATCACCGTCCGGGCTCCCAGGCCGTCATCGATCGATCACCACTCGTTCGCCCCCGGAGACGAGCGCGCCCTCATACAGCGCCATCACGTGCCGCGCGAACTCCAGCGAGCCGCGCGCGGCCGCGACGCCGTCCAGCACGCAGTCGCAGAAGTACCGCATCTCGGCGTGGATGCCCTGGGTGAACAGCGCCATGTTCTCCAGCGTGCTCAACGCGTTCTGCGGCTCCCACACCAGCGCCGCCTCGTCGACCCCGGGCGCGGCAAAGCTCGTCGTGCGCCCGTATCGAAAGCTCGGGAGGCTGCGCTGGAGCTTGACCGTCGTGCAGTTCTCCACCCTCAGGTGGGCGCCCTCGCCGAACACCGTGTAGAGCTCAAGCGGCCATCCGCGGATCTCCTCGGCCAGGTGCAGCGTGCCGATCGCCCCGGTGGCGAACTCGACGATGCACGCCCCGTGCTGACGCCCGTCGGGGTGAACGGTGATGGCGGCGGCGGTCCCTGCCACGGCGGTGAAGAACGAGAGCGGATGGCAGCCGTTGGCCAGCCAGTCGGTCATGGTCTGCTCCCGGAGCACCCGGTCGCCGTCCGCCGGGATCGCGACGGGATAGATCCCGGCGATGGAGCGCACCGGCCCGTACTCACCATCGGTCATCAACTCGATCGTCTTGTCGGTGGCGGGCATGAAGGCCTTCTTGAACCCCACCACGGCGACGCGGTCGCCGCGCTGGGCGATCATCGCCTCGACACCTGAGACCCGGCTCGCCGGTGGCTTCTCCATGAAGACGTGCACGCCCGCCGCGAACGCCTCACACGCCAGTTCCGGATGGACGTCGGGCGAGACGCACAGGAACACCGCGTCCAGCTCCTCGTCGCGATAGAGGTCGGCTGTATCGGTGTATGGCCTGGCCCCGTACTCCTCCGCGGTCCGAACGGCAAGCGCGCGGTCCCGGTCGCAGATCGCCACGAGCCGCACGGGGAGAAAGTGCATCGCCGGCAGCAGGTTGCGGTAGGCGTGTGACCCCGCCCCGATCAGGGCGACGTCGAGCCGCCGGTCGTACTCGCGCTGATAGGTCACGCCGCGCTCAACTGGCCGGCTCCGCGATGGTCTGCCGGTCCGCGGAGGAGAACACGATCAGCAGGACGGCCTCCTCGACGCCGAGGTTGCGGGCATTGTGCACGCTGCCCATCGGGATCGTGATCGTCTCCCCCACACCGAGGCGATACGCCTTCCCGTCCAGGCTGTGCTCGATCTCTCCGGAGAGGACGTGCAGCACCTCGTCGCAGTTGGGGTGAGAGTGACGGGGGTTGGCCGCGCCGGGCGCGATGAAGCACTTCCCGACCGTGAGCTGGTCCGAGTTGCCCAGCCGGCCGGCGACCATCCAGACCAGTCGCCCCCAGGAAGTGGGCTCCACCTCGTAGCCGTCGGCCGAAGTCACTGCGTGTAAGGCGTCGCCCATGTCTCCTCCGGGTCGATCACTGGTCGTCCCGGCCCATCGAGCCAGGGGAATCGGTCTTGCAGCAGCACGCGCGTCGCGCCCGCCTGCGGCGCGTCGCACAGCACCGACGTCGCCTGGGCCAAGAGCGTCGCCGGCGAAGGGAACTCCGAATGGAAGGCGCCGAAGCCGCGGATGATGTGAGCCGCCGAGAGGGTGCCGCACACCGCGGCCGGCGAGAGGCTGTCGGTTTGCAGATAGCCGGCCAGGAAGCCTCCGCAGAACGCGTCTCCGGCGCCGGTCGTGTCGAGCACCGGGATCGGCAGGGACCTCAGCGCCACCCGGTCACCATCTCCGGTGACCAGACATCCGCGGGCACCGAGTTTGATCGCCACGACATGAGCGCCCATCTCGAGCAGGCGCCCGGCGGCTGCCTGAGCCATCGCCTCAGGCGGCTGCCCGCCCCGGAGGTCCGGGAACAGGAGCTCGATCTCCAGCTCGCTGGGCATGAACACGCTGCCGCAGACCAGGTCTCGCAGGCGTGGCTCATAGCCGACGATGTACTCCTCGTGCGGGTCAAGCGAGTACGGGACCTGTTCGGCACGGCAACGCGCGATCACACCCTCCTGCAGGTCCAGCGGCATCGCCGCCACATGCACCCAGCGGGCGCCCCGGATCTCGTCCAGGTCGGCGCCCTGCGGTGAGAGCTCGTGAAGCCGGAGCTCAGGCGTCAGGTGCTCGTAGATGCGCTCGCCGGAAGCAGCGTTGGTGATCCGGTAGTGGACCGACGGCCCGGGCAGGGCCTGCAGGGTCTCGGTCCCGATGCCGAGCCCGGCGACCCGCTCCACGAGATCGGCGGGGTAATCCTCGCCGATCCGGCTCATCACCGACACCGGATACCGCCACATCGCGGCGCCGATCGCGGAATAGAGGGCGTCGCCGCCCGGGGCGGCGGAGGCCTCACCGCCCGGGTTGAGGGTGTCGTCGAGCGAGAAGTTGCCCGCGGTGATCAGCGGCGCGGTGCCTGAGGCCGATGGCACCGCGGGCCTTATGGCGCGGTCGGAACCGGAGCCGCCGTGCCGAGTCCGTACCGCGCCCGTGCGATCTCGCCGACCGCCGCGGGCTCGAGCTCACCGAATTCGGTGATGTAACTCGTCAGGTAATGCCCGGGGATGATGTCGACGAGCGGGTTGAGGAACCCGTAGCCCTGCTGCGCCCAATCACGTGCCTCGGGGACGCCGTCCGGGTCCGGTTCCTCGTTGACCGCCTGCATCTCGGGTCCGAGCGTCTCAAGCAGCTTCCACAGGTCGGTCACGACATGGACCGAGATGCCATGGGTCTGCCCGACCATCGCTATCACCAGGGCGCCTGGCGTCGTCAGCGCCGTGCCGTCGCTCATCACAGCGTCGGCGCCGATGAACGCCCGCTGGATCCCGTAATGCCCCATCACCCAGGCGACACCCGCGTCGGTCACGACGGTGGCGCGATGGCCCACCGCCAGCGACTCCTTTGCCACCCGGACGCCGTCAGCCCGGCGGCTGCGGCAGGCCGTCGCCACCACGTCCAGGCGCTTTCCCTGCTTGGCCGCGGCGGTGATCACCGCCTGCGTGGATCGGTCCGCGAAGTCATGGACCAGGATGCGGTCGCCGTCGTGCAGCAGCGCCGCCCCGGTCGAGGACATCGCCTCAGAGGCCGTCGCCACCGACTCCCGCGCCTCCTCCAGCCGCGCCCACAGGCGCTCCGCGACGTTCTCACTGGTGCCCGAGAAGTCCGCGCTCAACATGTACCTCACCATGTTGCGGACACCCGGTTGATGGGCGGTCCCCTGACCGACCGCCAGCAACCGGTCAGACAGATCTCGCAGGGCCTTCTCCAGACCGGGCTGGTCGTCCGGCCACGCTCTGGTCACCTCATAGAGCGCGGTTGCCGCGTAGATCGCTCGCGCCCGGGCACCAGGAGGATGCGGATCCGCAAAGGCGAGAACCGCACTCTGCGCGGCGGCCGGCAGCGAGCTGATCCACGGCTCCACGATCAGGCCTCCGTCTTGCCCAGCGAGGCGTAGGCCTTCTCCAGCAGCTCCTTCGGATCCGGGAAACGACCCTCCTCCTCCTTGGAGAAGAGGACCTCATCCCCCAGGGTGACGCGGTAGCGCCCGCCGTCGGCGGGTATGAGCTCGACGCTCTCCACCGAGCCGTGCAGCTCGTTCATCAGCTCCTGCACCTGCCACACGGTGCGCGGCAGGTAGTTGCAGGGAGCGCAGTACTCGATCGTCAGCTTCGGTTGTGCCATCGGACCTGTCTCCTGATCTCGTGGTGTGGTCTGCTTCGATGCGCGTTCCGGCGCCCTAGGTCGAGAACCAGTAATCCTCGAAGTTGAAGTTCCCCATCGCCTCGCCGACACGCCCCTGGGTGTGGCCCTGGACGTTGGAGCGGTACGCGTCGATGGAGTCCATATAGGCAGGGATGATGTAGCCCCCCTGATCGAAGTCGATCTTCTGCATCTCATGGCTGAGCTCGCGCCGCAGGGATGCGCTCGTCGTCTTGTTGGCCTCGTAGTAGAGCTTGGTGTACGCCGGATCGTTGAAGTGCGTCTCCTGATAGGGCGAGGTCGGGAGGAACGTCTGGTTGACCTGCGACAGGTACGGCGAGTAGTCGTAGTAGATCATCGCGAACGGGACCTTGGTGTAGACGTTCGGTCCGAAATAGTCCGAGGCGCTCACCTGGTTGATGTTCACCGTGACTCCGGCCGCCTGGGCCTGCTGCTTGAACACGACGGCCATCGGCGGCGCGCTGGACTGGACGGCCAGCGACGTGTAGAGCGTCACCGACAGGCTGCTATGACCGGCCTTCTTGAGCAGGTGCTTGGCCATCTCGATGTCCTGGCTGCGCTGCAGCGAGTGATCGAAGTCCGGATCCAGCGGCGAGGTGACGTCGTTGCCCACCCACCCGTAGTTGTTCAGCGCCGTCGCGATCATCGCGGGGCGGTCGATGATGTACCGGAACGCCTGCCGGACGTTGACGTCGTTGAACGGTGCCTTGTCGACGCGCATCGTGAACGGCTGGATCGCGCCGGATTTGGTGACCACGGTCTGGATGCCCGACGCGCTCTGAAGCGCTTGGCGCTGGGTGCCGGTGAGGAAGCCCGTACCGTCGATCGTGTTGCTCATCAGCGCATTGGCGAGCGAGGTCGGATCGTTGAAGTCCGAGATCGTCACCGTATCCAGATACGGCTTGCCCGAGACCCAGTAGTTCGGGTTGCGCTTGAACACGCTCTGCTGCCCGGGCGTGAAGCTCTCGAACATGAACGGCCCGGTGCCGATCGCCTTGTCACCCTTCTTCCAGCCGGCCGGTGGCACGTACAGGACCCACCACAGCGCCGCCAACTGCTCCGGGAAGCTGCCGAACGGGACCTTCATCGACACCTCGACCGTCTTGTTGTCGATCTTCTTGATCCCGTTGGGATCGAGCGGCGTCAGGACCGGTCCGGCGCTGAGCGCCGCCTTGGGATTGACCTGCTGGCGCAGGAACGAGACGACGTCATCCGCGCCGAACGGCTTGCCGTTGTGGAACGTGATGCCCGACTTCAGCCGGATGATCCACTTCGACGCCGACCCCTTGGGGACGATCTCCTCGGCCAGGACGTACTGCACCTGCCCGTCGGGCGCCAACTGGACCAGTGGCTGGTAGAGGTTCTGGACGCGAGCCGTTCCGATCGCGGTGAGGCCGGCGAGGTATGGGTCGAGTGAGTCGGTGCTGCTGCCGCCGGTGAGCCCGACCCGCAGGTTGCCGCCTCGCTTCGGCGTGCCGCTGCTTGCTCCGCCCGACGTCGTCGAGTTCGTGGTCTTGGTCGCCGATCCGGACCCGCCGCAGGCGGCGACCAGGCCCGCCGTCGCCACGACGGCGCCGCCCGCCAACCCGGATCGAAGGAACGTTCGGCGGTCCAGCGTCCGATCGCGCCCGACCTCGACTCCATCCAGTCTGGAATGTGTGGTCATGGTTACGCCGTTTCTCTCCTCAATAGCGATTGCGTCTGCGGTGGCCGGCTCTGTCGCCGCGCCTTCGGTGCTCCTAGCGCTGAACGGCCCCCACCGAACTCGCAGCGCAGCCGTCGAGGGAAGGAGTCATCTCCACGATCCCACCGCGCATCGCCGCCTCCCACGTTGGGCGCGCGCATCTGACCCGATGAAACAGGTCGGACTTACAACCAGGCGCACACGCGGCCCCCGGCCGAAAGCCTGAAAAAGACAGCAGATCACGTTTGAGTCCTCTCTCCTCTGACTCAGCTGATTATCGATCGACAGAAAGAATTTGTCAATGTCAGACATTTCCATTATGGTCCTCGGGAGAACGTGTCCAGCGATTTCTATCGATCGACCGGACGGACACCGCCCAAACCTCGCCTGGGCCGGCCCCGCGCTGTCCCTGCGGCGGACGGTGCCGCAGAACCGCGCGAGGAGATCCTCCTCGCCGCCGCGCGGCTGTTCACCTCACTCGGGTTCGGTGGCGCGACGACTCGTCAGATAGCCGCAGAGGCGGGGCTTCGGCAGGCGTCGCTGTTTCACTACTTCAAGCACAAGGACGACATCTTCGCCGAGCTGCTCGACCGCACCGTCCAGCCGGCGCTCGAGTTCGCCACCCGCCTGTCCGCGATCGAGCCGGCACCCGCTCCGGGCCTCTATCTGCTCGTGCTCAAGGACGTGGGCAACCTCTGCCGCGAGCCCGGCAACCTCGGCTGTCTGCAGCTTCAGATCGACGCACGGTCAGCGGAGTTCAGCAAGTACTGGGACAAGCGTGTCGTGCTGCGCGACGCGTACCGGCACTACATCGAACGGGGTGCGCAATCCGGCGTGTTCGACCCCGGTGATGTGGAGCTCTCGACCTCGATCATCTTCGGCCTGGTGGAGAGCGTCGCCACCTGGTTCTCCTACGACCTGCCCCAGTCACGCCATGAGGCCTGGCGTGGCGTCGCCGACTACGCGCTGCGCTCGCTCCTCGACGATGTCTCCGGGCTGGCGGATGTTCGCAAGGAGGCATCGCGATTGAGCCATCGGCTGGACCAGGCCGGCTATGGCGGTTGACGCCCCCATCGCCCCAACCGCAGCAGCCCGGGAAACGGCGATCCCATGGGGCCGGCGTCATCCCATCGGCAAGCTCCTGCTCCAGCGCGGGGCGCTGGGCATCGTCACGCTGTTCGTCGTCTCCCTGGTGGTGTTCCTGGCGACAGAGGTCCTGCCCGGAAACGCCGCGTATGCGGTCCTCGGCCACTCGGCGACACCGGCCCACGTGCACGCCATCGAGCGTCAGCTTCACCTCAACCGCAGCATCTTCGACCAGTACTGGACGTGGATCTCCGGTCTGCTGAGTGGACATCCGGGCGTCTCGCTCGCCAACCAGCTCCCGGTGTGGGGTCAGGTTTGGCCCCGGCTGATCAACTCGGCGATCCTGGTGGCGATCTCCGGCGCGATCGGGACCTTTCTGGGGATCGTCATCGGGGCGGTGGCGGCATTGCTCAAGGACAGCGTGTTCGACCACACCTCGTCGGTGGTGAACCTCGCGGTGACCTCCCTGCCGGAGTTCGTGGTGGCGATCGCTCTGATCTTCCTGTTCTCCACGGTGGTCTTCCACATCCTGCCGGCCGTGTCACTGCTCGCGCCGGGAACCTACGCCTGGAGTCAACCCAACCTGCTCGTCCTTCCGGCGGCGACCCTGGTGGTCATGGTCGTGCCCTACATCCAGCGGATGATGCGCGCGGCGATGGTGGAGGCGCTGGAGTCCGACTACGTCGAGATGGCGCGCCTGGAAGGGCTGAGGGCCTCGCGGATCACGTTCATCCACGCCCTGCCCAACGCGATCGCTCCGACGATCCAGGTGATCGGGCTGAACTTCCTGTACCTGGCGGGCGGGATCGTGATCGTCGAGCAGGTGTTCAACTTCCCGGGGATCGGCCAGGGACTGGTCAGCGCCGTGGAGAACCGCGACATCCCGACCGTGCAGCTGATCGTGGTCATCCTGGCGGCGTTCTACGTGGTGGTGAACATCCTCACCGATGTGATCGCGCTGCTCGCCTCCCCTCGGCGACTGCACGGGAGGTCGTCATGACCGCGTTGACCGAGGGCGCCGCGCCCGTCCCGCCGCCGACCGCGCGCGCGGCGAGCGGCGCCGGCGCCCGGCCCAACCGCTCGGTGCTCGTGCGGGCCGCCCGGACCCGGCGCGGCATGGTCGGGCTCACCCTCGCCGGGTTCGTGATCCTGGTGGCGGCCGTCGGGCCGTTCGTGGCACCGCACTCGCCCGAGACGTTTCTGACGGTCTCCTTCGCCAAGCCGCACGGCGGCTTCCCGTTCGGCTCGGACACGCTGGGGCGCGACGTTCTCTCGCGGGTCCTCGCGGGCGGCTGGGTGCTCCTGATCATGGCGACCGGAGCCACGGTCTTCGGCGTCGGGGTCGGCGCCTCGGCCGGCATCGCCGCCGCGTACCTGCGGGGCCTCGCCGACGGCATCATCATGCGCACGGTCGACGTGATCCTCGCCTTTCCGTCGCTGGTCTTCGCGCTGCTGCTCGTCTCGATCGTCGGACCGAAGCTGTGGCTGATCACGCTCGCCGTCGGGTTCACCCACGCCCCCGCCGTCGCCCGTGTCATGCGCTCGGCGACGCTTGACCTGTCCGAGCGCGACTACGTCAAAGCGGTCGAGCTTCAGGGGATGCGCCCCGCCAAGGTGATGCGCACCCAGCTTCTGCCGAACCTCATCAGCCCGCTGATGGTGGAGCTCGGCCTGCGGCTGACCTACTCGATCGTGCTCATCGCCGGCTTGAGCTTCCTCGGGTTCGGCCAGGCGCCACCCGCGCCCAACTGGGGGTACATGATCCAGGAGAACCGGCTCGGGCTCGGGCTCAACCCGTGGGCCGTGATCGCGCCCAGCGCGCTGATCGCGATCCTCACCGTCGGGACCAACACGTTCACCGACGCGGTCGCCCGTGTCGTGATCGGCGTCGAGAAGGATGCGGATGATCCGACGATCGCAAACGTGATGGCCCAGGTGGGTCGCTGATGAGCGTGACCCCCGGCCCTCGTGCCGAGGTCTCAGACCTCCAGATCCGCCTGGGCGCCGGCGGCGCCGATGTCGTCGACGAGGTCGGCTTCTCGATCGCGCCCGGCGAGATCCTCGGGCTGGTCGGCGAGTCCGGCTCCGGGAAGACGACGGTGGCCCTGTCGCTGCTCGGCTACGCACGGCGCGGCCTGCGCATCTCGGGCGGTCGCGTCGTCGTCGACGGCGTCGATCTGCTCGGCCTCTCCGCCGCCCGGCTGCGAGAGGTCCGTGGCGCCAGGGTCGCCTACGTGCCCCAGGACCCGGGCGCGGCCCTGAACCCGGCGCTCCGGATCGGCCGTCAGCTGCGGGAGGCGTTGCGGGCACATCCCGGAGTCGCCGAGGACGCGGACCGGCGCATCGCCGAGGTGCTGACCGATTCCAAGCTCGACCCGTCCTCGGGGATCCTGGCCAAGTACCCCCACCAGCTGTCCGGTGGTCAGCAGCAGCGGGTGGCGATCGCGATGGCGTTCCTATGCCGATCGTCGCTGATCGTGCTCGACGAGCCCACCACCGGCCTCGACGTCTCCACCCAGCGCCACGTCCTGGACACGGTCCGCGGCCTGTGCTCGGCCCACGGCGTCGCCGCGGTGTACGTCAGCCACGACCTGGCGGTGGTGAGCGGCCTCGTCTCACAGGTCGCGGTCATGTACGCCGGCCGGGTGATCGAGCTCGGCTCGACCGAGCGCGTCTTCTCGACGCCGGTGCATCCCTACACCCAGGGGCTGCTCGCCGCCGTGCCATCGGCCGACCGCGCGGAGACCCTGATCGGCGTGCCCGGTCAGCCGCCACGTCCCGGCCGTCGACCGGCCGGATGCAGCTTCGCGCCGCGCTGTCCCTACGTGCAGGACCAGTGTCTGCGGCAAGCGCCCGAGCCCTCCGAGTTCGACGGCCGGCTGGTGCGCTGCTGGCGTGCGCAGGAAACGATCGGCTCAAGCCGCCTCAGCGGCCGGCCCGTCACCGCGGAGTCGCCGCGGGCGGGAACGATGCTCGAGGTCTCGGAGCTGAGTGCTCATTACGGGGGCTTCCACGCCCTCCAGGACGTCGCGCTCCAGGTCGCCCCCCAGACGTGCGTGGCGGTCGTCGGCGAGTCCGGCTCGGGCAAGACCACCCTGGCACGGTGCATCGTGGGGCTGCATGCCAACTGGACGGGTGAGATGCGCTACTCCGGCGAGCCGCTCCCTCCCGGCGTCCGCACCCGTCCCCAGGCGACGCTGGAGAAGATCCAGTACATCTTCCAGAACCCCTACACGAGCCTCAATCCACGCAAGACGATCGACCAGATCGTCGGTCAGCCGCTCGAGCAGTTCCAGAAGCTCACCGCCGCCGAGCGCGACGAGCGTGTCGTCAAAGTGCTCGAGGAGGTCAACCTCGGCGCCGATTTCCGCCCGCGCTATCCCGACCAGCTGTCGGGGGGCGAGCGCCAACGCGTCGCCATCGCGCGCGCGCTGGTGGTCGAGCCGACGCTGCTGGTCTGCGACGAGGTCACCTCGGCGCTCGACGTCTCAGTCCAGGCCGTGATCGTCGAACTGCTGCGGCGGCTGCAGCACGAGCGGCAGCTCACGATGCTGTTCATCACCCACAACCTGGCGCTTGTCCGCAGCATCGCTCAGACCGCGGTGGTCCTCTGCGACGGCCGAGTCGTCGAGTCCGGTCCGGTCGAGGAGATCATGGAGCACCCCCAGAACCCCTACACGATCGGCCTTCTGCGAGACGTTCCCAGACTCGCTCACCGGGCGGCCGCGACCGACACTCGGTCTCCCGACGCCTCGGTGCTCCCGTGACGGCCCAGCCGCAGCTGGTCGTCATCGGCAACGCCACCATCGACGATGTCGTGCACCCGTTCGGGGAGACCACCATGGCCTCGCCGGGTGGGAACACGATCCACGCCGCGGCGGCGGCCAACGTCTGGGGAATCCGGGTCGGTCTGGTCGCCCGGTTCGGAGCCGACTTTCCCGGCGACGCCCTGGATCGCCTGCGCGGCGCCGGCTTCGACACCGGTGGTCTACGCGCGGTGGACGGCCCCACGGTGCGCAACTGGGTCATCTATGAGCATGACGGCCGCCGGACCTGGGTGTACCGGACACCGCCGGATCGCCGGATCGAAATGGCACCCCGTCCCGATGACATCCCGGACGGCTGGATGTCGGCCGACGGTCCGGCGGTGGTCCATGTCGCGTCGATGCCGTTCGCAGCGGCGGTCGCGATCGTGGCGCGCGTCCGGGCACATACCGTCCGCACGCTGATCACCCTCGATACCCACGAGGAGTGGGACGCACAGGGCGGAGACCTCTTGGAGCTGGCCCGGCGCGTCGATGTGTTCCTGCCCAGCCACGAGGAGCTCGCGGCGATCGTCGGCTACGACGATCCCCCGCGCGGATGCGCGGCACTGGTGGGCCAGGGCGTACCCGCGGTCGTGGTCAAGCGCGGCGCGGCCGGAACTCTGGTAGCCGTCGCCGGGCGCCCCCCGGTGTCGGTCGCCGCTCCACAGGTCGCCGTGGTGGATGAGACCGGCGCCGGAGACTCGTTCTGCGGCGCGTTCGCGGCCGGACTGGCGCTGGGAGATTCCCACGAGACCGCGGCCCAGAGGGGCGCGGCGACCGCGGGCGCGGCCATCGGCGCGAGCGGCTCGCTGCGGCTGCTCCGCCGCACGGCGAACGCGAAGCGGCTGTTCGACCGATACCAGGAGGGTCTCCCGCCGCGCCTGACCTCACCGACGCAGGACGGGGAGAGCGACGACAGCGACGTGATGGAACGTGAGATCCGCACGATTCCGGCGGTGATCCGCGACCGTCTGGGATTGGCATCCCAAGCCGCCGACACCCTGCAACGCCTGCGCGAGGCGTCGATCCAGCGGCTGATCCTGGTCGGGTGTGGCGATTCCTGGTTTGCCTGTGAGGCAGCCGCCCTGGCCCTCAACCGACACTCGGGCATGGCGGCCCGCGCCGAGCACGCGCTGGACTTCGCACGGTACGGCGTTCGTTACGAGCCGAAGGGGACCGCGGTCATCGCGCTCTCGTTCTCGGGGAGCACCGGGCGCACGATCGAGGCAGCGATCCAGGCACGGGCGTTCGGCCACCTCGTGATCGCGCTCACCGGCAAGGCCGATGGCGCGCTGGCGCAGGCCGCCGACGTGGTCCTGTCCGCGGAGATCCCGACGTTCGGATTCTCTCCCGGCACCAGCACCTACACCGCCATGCTGCTCACGTTGTTGACGCTGGCCAAGGAGCTCGCCGCCTCGCCGACGGCAGAGGTGGCGGGCTATGCGGCGCAGCTGGAGCGGCTGCCCGAGCTCGCCGAGGAGACGCTCGGCCTCTGTGAGCTGCCCGCGGCCGCGGTCGCGCGGAAGCTCGTCGGCGCGAGGATGACCACGTTTTTGGGCGGCGGCCCCAATGAGCCCACCGCGAAGTTCGGCGCCGCCAAGCTCTTCGAGGGCGCCCAGCAGATCGCCGTGTCGACCAACGTGGAGGAGTGGGCCCACGAGCAGTACTTCATCACCCGGCCCGGTGAGCCGGTCATCGTCGTGGCGCCGAGCGGCAGCTCCCTGGACCGTGCCACCGAGATCCTCTCCGAGCTTCAGTACATCGAGGCGCTGCCGGTCTGGGTCAGCGACCAGCCACCGCCCACACCGGCGGTGCATCTGCCCCTGCCGGGCGGAGTCAGCGAGGAGCTCTCCCCCGTGCTGGCGGCCATCCCGATGAGTCAGATCGGCCTGCATCTGATGCGGCTCAACGGCAAGCGGAGCTACAACTTCCCCGATGAGGAGGCGGCGCGCGAGCACTACGAGACGATCCATCGCGCCACCATCGGCGAGCCTGCATGAGCGAGCGCGAAGCGCCGCGCTCAGATCCCGATCAGACCCGATCCGCAGCCGCCCCCCAGGCGCAGGCCGGTGGCGCGCGAGCGCTCATGGCGGGGCGCGATTGGCGTCGCTGGACGGTCGCATCGTTTCTGGTGCGGCTCCCGCAGCCGATGTCGTTGCTCGCCTTTCAGCTCGCGGGCCTGCGAGTGACCGGCTCGATCGGCAAGGGAGCGATCCTCGTCGGCATCACCGGGTTCTGTGGGGTGCTGGGGCCCTGGAGCGGGCGCCGCCGCGACCGCGGGAGCATGCGGCGCCAGCTCCAGCTCAGTTGCGTGCTCGGCGCGGCTGCGCTGACGGCGATGGCCGGATGCGTCCAGTGGCGAGCGCCGTACGCAGTGCTGGTCGTGCTCGCGGTCCTCCAGGGCAGCGCGATCGCCGGGATGTGGCCCGGTTTCCGGGCGCTGCTGGTCGAGGTCACCCCCGGCGACCGGCTGCATCATGCGCACTTCGTCGAGTCGTTCATGGTGGAGCTCAGCTATGGAGTCGGCCCGCTATTGGTCACCGGGACGATCGCCGTCTGGAACGTGGGCGTCGCGCTCATCGTCATGGCGGTCGCCGAGCTGGCGGGAGGCGTGATCCTGTTCGGGGTCCCTGATCTCGACCGCCGCCTGCCGACCGTCGAGCGCGGCGTGCGGCTGGACCCGGCGGTGAAGCGCTCGGTCCTGGTGATCAGCGCGTTCGCGTTCGTGCTCGCCCTCGGCTTCTCGATGATCGAGAGCAATGTGCCCGCCCGGATGGCCGGCTATCACCTGAACCCGAGCGCGGCGGGGACCTACATGGCGGTGCTGGCCGGTGGCAGCTGTCTGGGCGGGCTCGTGGTCAGCCTGTGGCCGCTTCCCCGCCGGCGCCCCGGTCTGCAGGCGGGCGTGCTGTTCGGCCTGCTCGGCGCGCTCAGCCTGCCCAGCGCCCTCGCCGGTTCCTCCTCGGCCTACCTGGCGACGCTCCCGGTCAACTCTCTGGCACTGGTCCCGCTGAACGGAAGCGGTACCGCCGAGCTCGAGCGCCGCATCGGACGCGAGAGTCGCGGCGAGGCGTTCGGTTGGTTCAACGCCGCGATGCGGCTCGGCTCGGGAGCGGGCGCCACGATCAACGGGCTGCTGCTGTCGGTCACCCGCGCGTCGGACATCCCTCTGATCGCGAGCTTCGCCTTCCTCGCCATGCCGGTGATCCTCGTCGGCGCTGCGATCACGCGCCGCGGCCGCTGAGCCCGAGCCGGCAGCCGACCCGCGCGCCCGATCGAGCTCAGCGAGCGCCTTCCAGGATCCGTGCCAGCGTCGCGCCGGCCGCCCCGGCGCGTTCCGGGCTGGCCGATCGAACCCAGGCCTCGGTGAGCGGGCGTGCCCGCACGACGGCTGCCGCGGCGTCGGGTGGGACGCCTGCGTCCTGCAGGCACGCGAGGGCGTGCCCATCGGTGAGCGCGTTGAACCACCGCTGACCGGCGCGGCCGCGAGCCGCAGGGTCGACGGACCCGTGGCATCGCAGGCGAGCCATCCCGCCGTCGGGGAAGGCATCGACGCGGACCCACGCGATCGTCTCGCCCTCGGGGATCTCGAACACGTGCCGGGTGTCGGGCTGCAGCGCGGTGCGCGGCAGCAGCGGCGCCCAGGCGGGATCGTCGAACGACGGGCGCATTCCGGCTCCATGCCCCCACAGCGCGACGGCCGCCGACGCGTTATACCGGAACTCGCGCGTGTCGACGATCGCCTGGCGGACCGTTCCCGCGAAGCCGAGCCGGATTACTGCGTGGTCGTGTCCGTCGTCACGACGCCGGCGGCTCTCCCATCCCTCGCCCATCGTGCGGGCTTCATCCGGGCGGTTGATCGTGGACGCAGGCCCGTAGAAGCCGTCGCTCGAGGCCACGACCAGCCCGCCGTGCTGCTGGCCGGCGAGGTCGATGGTCAGTCCGTCGACCTGACGCGGATCGGGGATCGCCTCCCCGAGGACCCGCAGGCGCGCGATGCCCCCATCGGGATATCCGGACAGGCGGACGTGGGTGAAGCAGCGCGGGTCGGTCACCGCGAACAGGTTGTGGTCATCGCCTTGCAGCGAGGAGCGAGGCACGATCTCGTGCCACTGCACCGCGGAGTCAGACAGTTCGGCCAAACCCGGGTAGCCCTCCATCCCGCAGGCCTCGACAGTGCACTCCGGGAAGAAGTTCCCCGTGAACGAGCTGGTGTCGACATCGACCGTGGAGATCCGGCCCGGCATGCCAAGCGCGACGACGGCCCAGTCGTGCCCCGGTTGGCGGCGGCGGCGCGTCTCCCAACCGTCGACGACCTCACCATGCGGCCCGTAGTGGCCGGGCTCGAAGTTCACCGGTGCGGGGTCGAGCAGGTGCTCCTTCTCCCCGAAGGACTCATCGCTGGCCGCGACGACGGTCGCGCCCAGCAGCCGGCTGGCGAGATCGACCGCTCCGTCGGCGGCACCTGGCGCGATTGCCTCGTCGTTCATCGGCCTGCACTTTCGTCGTTGAGGGCGTGGGACAGCGGCCAGGCGATGATCCGCTTGGGCTCGGGCGGTGCGTAGGCACCGACCTTGCTGGTGCGCAGGCCGAGCCGTACCAGCGCCTCGGCGAAGCTCACCGCGGCACCGACCCCGTCGATCACCGGAACTCCGAGCTGCTCGGTGATCGCCTCCTCCAGGCCCGCCATACCCGCACAGCCCAGACAGATGACCTCGGCATGGTCGATCTCGACCGCGCGGCGAGCCTCCTCGAGGATCGACTGCAGCGCGCGCGCAGGATTGTGGTCCACCTCGCTCGTGGTCATCTCGTTGGCGCGCACCGAAGCGCATCGCTGGTCGAGCCCGGAGAGGCGGAGGCGATCCTCGACCGCCGTGGCCGAGCGCCGGAGCGTGGTCACCACCGAGAACGTCCGTCCGATCATCATCGCCGCCTGAGCCGCCGCCTCGCAGATCTCGACGACGGGCTGCTCGATGAGCTCCTGAAGGCCGTCGCGGCCGTGCTCGCCGAACCCGGCCAGGACCACCGCGTCAAACGGCTCCTCGTAGGTGACGACCCTGTCCATCACGCCGACGGCGGCCAGATAGCTCTCGAAGTTGCAATCGACTCCCTCCGCTCCGAAGGCCGGCGCAAGGGCCACGATCTCGGTCCCCGGAGAGGCGTATCGCCGCGCCGACTCGGCAATCGTGGCCGTCATCGAGTCGCTCGTGTTGACGTTGACGACCAAGATCCTCACCGTTCACCCCCCGCCGCCAGCAACCGCCCGCGGGGGTGAGAACGGTCCACCGGCCGCCCTCGCAACCACGTCTGGCGGACCACGCCCGTCAGCGTCCGCCCGTCGTACGGCGTTCCGGGATGGCGGTGTAACAGCCGCTCTGGGTCGACGGTGAACCGCTCATCCGGCGCCAGCACGCACAGGTCGGCATCGTTGCCCACCTCGATGCTGCCCTTGGAGTCCAGCCCCGCCAGCTGGGCGGGGCCCTGCGCCATCCACCGGGCGATGTCGCAGAGCGAGAAGCCCCGGTTCCGGGCTTCCGTCCACACCACCGGCATCGACACCTGCAGCGAGGAGATCCCGCCCCACGCCGTCGCAAAGTCGCCGCCCTCGGTGCGTTTCATCTCGGTCGTGCACGGTGAGTGGTCGGACACGACGATGCGGATCACCCCATCGCGAAGCGCCGCCCACAGCCGGTCGCGGTTGCCACGTTCCCGGATCGGCGGCGAGCATTTCATCGATGTCATCCCGTCGGCGACATCGTCGGCGCTCAGCGTCAGGTAGTGCGGGCAGGTCTCGGCTGTCACACCGATCCCGTCGGCCTGCGCTGAGCGAATCATCGGCACCGCATCCGAGCTTGACACATGACAGACATGCGCGTGACCACCTGTCCGGCGCACCGCCTCGATCACCTGAGCGACCGCCAGATTCTCCAGACCGCGCGGCCGGGATCTCAGGTACTCGTCGTAGCGAGCGGTGTGCACGACCGGAAGGCCGGCGGCCACCTCCTGGCTCTCGGCGTGAACGAGCAACGGGGCGCGCAACCCCGCCAGCACGGCGAGTGCACTCTCCATCTGCGCCGCGGTCACCGGCGGGAACTCATCCGCCCCGGAATCCACCAGAAAGCACTTGAACCCGAGCGCACCGCTCTCCCGGACCGGCCCCAGCTCGCGCAGGTTGCCTGGCACGACGCCGCCCCAGAAGCCGACATCGACGTGACACTGACCATCCGCCGCCTCGCGCTTTGCCTCCAGCGCGGCGACGTCGGTGGTCGTCGGCAAGCTGTCCAACGGCATGTCCACCAGGGTGGTGATCCCGCCCGCCGCAGCCGCCGCCGTGGCCGTCGAGAAGCCCTCCCAGTCGGTGTTCCCCGGCTCGCAGATATGCACGTGGCTGTCGACCAGCCCCGGCAGAATGACGACGTCACTGCCGAACTCCACCGTCCGCCGCGCGGGCAACCGCTGACCGAGCTCCTCGACGGCGACGATCCGTTCACCGGTCACCGCGATGGCGCACGCTCGCTCACCATCCCCAAGGATCACCCGCTCGGCGGCGATCACCACATCGAACGGCTCACCCACGACCGACACGCTCGCCGCACCGGAGCTTGTCGTCGAGCGTCATGGGCGCAGCCTAGCTACTCCGTGACCTGCTCCTGCGCCGCCAGGCGTTGCAGCAGGACGGAGGCCTCGCGTTCGACGGCAAGCGCCTCGACGTCCTCGGCCTGGACGAACCCGTGCGCGATCGCGTGGTCGAAGACCTTCAGCAGGGGCTGCCAGTAGCCCGCCACGTCAAGTACCCCGAGCGGGTGGCGATGAAAGCCGATCTGCTTCCAGGTGAGCATCTCGATGAGCTCGTCGAGCGTTCCCAGGCCTCCCGGCAGCGCGATCACGACATCGGACAGGTCGGCCATCAACGCCTTGCGCTCGTGCGTCGTCTCGACGAGGTGCAGCTCGGACAGCCCGTCATGGGCGACCTCCCGTCCGACCAGGTCGTTGGGCATCACGCCGATGACCGTGCCGCCGGCGGCCAGCGCGCTGTCGGCGAGCGCGCCCATCAGCCCCCGCCGGCCGCCGCCGTACACCAGCTCCAGCCCCTGCGCGGCGAGCAGACGGCCGAGCTCCTGAGCGTGGGCGATGTACTCATGCCCTTTGCCGGGGCTCGCGCCGCAGAAGACGAGCACACGCTTCATCACCGCCAGCGTAGTCGCCCGCGATCCCCACCCTCCTCGATCTCGGCGATCAGCCGCTGACCGGCCTGGAGGGCGGCGGGCAGGATCGTGTCCGGGCTCCCGGGCTGACCGAGGACCGCGACGACGACCAGCGACCGGTGACCGCTCGTCGCGGGGCGCGCCGCCAACAGCACACAGCCACCCGCGGCGCTCGTCGAGCCGGTCTTCAGCCCGACGATTCCGTCCTGGCCGAGCAGCCGGTTGAGGTTCTGCACCGTCCCGGCGACGGGAAGGATCGCGCTGCGCTGGCCGGCGATCTGCGCCAGCGCGGGCTGACCCATCGCCACCAGGCCGAGGCGCACCTGATCGGCGGCGCTGCTCGTCGTCGAGGCGGCAAGCCCCGAGGGATCCGTGTAGTCCGTCGAGGTCATCCCGAGCCGACGGGCCTCGGTGTTCATCCGGTCGACGAACCCTCCGACGCTGCCCGCGTCCCAGCGGGCCAGGATCCAGGCGATGTTGTCGGCGGACGGGAGCAGCAGCGCCTGCAGCGCCTGGCGCTCGGTCAGCACCTCCCCCGCCTCGACGCGCACAACCGACTCGCCCGCACGCACCTGTGCGGGGTAAGCGGCGGCCTCGGACGGCTCGACGACGATCTCCGGCCCTGCAGCGTCAACGCTGAGCGGATGGTCGTGCAGGATGACGTAGGCGGTCATCACCTTGGCCACGCTGGCGATCGGCACCGGGCGGTCCGCGCCCGGGCCTGAGAACAACCGGCCGCCCACGTCCGCGGCCGCGACCCCCTCGGCGGGCCACCGGACGGTGGCGGGTGGCGATTGCGGCCGCGTCGTCGATGCGGAGGATCGGGATGGATCCCTTCCCGACCACGACACGCCGATCGCGACGGCGGCCATGACGGCGAGCGCGCCGGCGAGAAGCGCTCTCGATCTCCGGCGGGCCACTGCTCGTGTGGGTTGCTGGTAGGTCATCCCGCCACTGAAGGCGGTGGCCCGTTGCGCCCACGTATGTGATTTTCGATACGCCGGCGATATGGCCGGCCTGGCAGCATCGAGCGAATGCGTGTGCTGATCGTCGAGGACGAGCCCTACATGGCGCAGGGAATCCGTGACGGTCTGCGCCTGGAGGCGATCGCGGCGGACATCGCCGAGGACGGCGACGCGGCGCTGGAGCTGCTGATCGTCAACGCCTACGACATCGCGGTCCTGGATCGAGATATCCCCGGACCTTCGGGCGATGAGATCGCCGAGCACATCGTCGCGTCCGGCAGCGGCATGCCGATCCTGATGCTCACCGCCGCCGACCGGCTCGACGACAAGGCCTCGGGTTTCGAGCTCGGCGCCGACGACTACCTCACCAAGCCGTTCGAGCTGCAGGAGCTCGTGCTCCGGCTCAGGGCGCTCGACCGCCGGCGCGCCCACCACCGGCCTCCGGTGTGGGAGATCGCCGACCTGCGCCTGGACCCGTTTCGCCGCGAGGTCTACCGCGACGGGCGGTACGTACCGCTCACCCGCAAGCAGTTCGCCGTCCTCGAGGTGCTCGTCGCCGCCGACGGTGGCGTCGTCAGCGCCGAGGAGCTGCTGCGGCAGGCCTGGGATGCAAACGCCGATCCCTTCACCAACGCGGTGCGGATCACCGTGTCGGCGCTGCGCAAGCGACTCGGGGAGCCCTGGATCATCGCCACCGTCGCGGGGTCCGGCTATCGCATCGAACCCGCGGCGTGCGAGGGTGAGGATCGTGGATAGGGAGCCTGGACGCAGCGTCCGCGTCAAGCTGACGCTCAGCTATGCCGGGGCGGTGATGATCGCCGGCGTCCTCCTGCTGGCCGCCGTCTGGGCGTTCCTGCTGCGCAACGTCCCCCGGGGCGAAACGGTGATCGCCCGTCATCACTCGGCGTACCACGCGTTCATATCTCCGGGGCGCTACATGCTGCTGCGCGACTTCGCCCCGGGAGCCGCCGTGGTGCTGGCGCTCCTGTTGCTGTTCGGCCTGGTCGGCGGTTGGTTTCTCGCGGGCCGCATGCTCGCGCCGCTCACGCGCATCACGGACGCCACGCGCGTTGCCGCCGGCGGATCGCTCTCGCATCGGATCCGGCTCCCCGGGCGCGGCGATGAGTTCCGCGAGCTTGCCGACGCCTTCGACACCATGCTCGCCCAGCTCGAGGCTCACGTCGCTGAGCAGCAGCGGTTCGCGGCCAACGCCTCGCACGAGCTGCGCACCCCGCTGGCGATCACGCAAACCCTTCTGGAGGTCGCTCGCACCGACCCCGCACGCGACACCGATGAGTTGCTCGATCGCCTCCACGCCGTCAACGCCCGGGCGATCGATCTGACCGAGGCGCTGCTCCTGCTCAGCCGTGCCGACCGCCGCTCGTTCACACGAGACCATGTCGACCTGTCCCTCATCGCCGAGGAGTCCACCGAGACGCTCCTCCCGCTGGCCGAGAAACACGGGGTGAGGATCGAGACGTCAGGCGAGCTGACCCCCACCATCGGCTCACACGCTCTGCTGCTGCAGCTGGCCACGAACCTCGTGCACAACGCGATCGTCCATAACCTCCCTGAACAGGGCAGCGTGCAAGTCACCGCAACCGCTCACCCCGAGCGAGTGGCGCTCACCGTGCAGAACACCGGCGACATCCTCAGCCCACAGCTCGTCTCCAGGCTCGGGGAGCCGTTTCTGCGCGGGACCGAGCGGATCCACAGCGATCACGCCGGAGCCGGCCTGGGGCTGGCGATCGTCAGGAGCATCACTGAGGCCCACGACGGCGTCCTCACCCTCACCCCTCGGGCCGCCGGCGGCCTGTGCGTCACGGTGCACCTGCCCGCGGCGCCGCCGCAGGCTCAGACCGTCCCGGCGAGATCCACGCCGCGGCGCGACGCCTCGTCGATCGCCTCCGGATAGCCCGCGTTCGCATAACGCGCCACGGCGAGCGCGGGATCGGAGTGGAACACGCGGCTGATCTTGCGGGCCGCCAGCTCCGAACCGTCGGCGACGACGGTCATCGCCGAATGGATGCTGCGCCCGATCCCGACGCCGCCCCCGTTGCCGATCGCGACCCAGGTGGCGCCCTGGGCGGCATTGAGCATCGCCGACAGCACCGGCCAGTCGGCGATCGCGTCCGAGCCGTCGCGCATCCCCTCAGTCTCGCGTGAGGGAGACGCCACGGAGTGGGGGTCCATGTGATCGCGTCCCAGCGCCAGCGGCCCGATCTCCCCGCGGGCGACGAGCTCGTTGAGGCGCGTGCTCACGGCCTCGCGCTCACCGAGCCCGAGCCAGCAGACGCGGGCCGGCAGCCCCTGGCGCGGCACGCGGGCGCGCGCCAGCGAGAACCACCCCGCGAGCGAGTCGGTGCCGATGACGTCGAGCACCGCGTCCTCGCTTCGCCGCAGATCCTCCGGATCGCCGGTCAGGCACACCCAGCGGTACGCCCCGACGCCGCGGGCGAGGATCGGCCGCACGTACTCGAGGACGAACCCGGGGATCTCCTGCACCCGTTCGGCGCCCGCGATGGCCGCCTGGGCGCGTAGGCCGTTGCCGTACTCGAACACGATCGTCCCCCGGTCGCGCAGCGCCAGAAGCGCTTCGGCGTGGGCGACAAGCGAGCCTCGGACCGCCTCGTCGTGCTCCCGAGTGGCCGCCGCCCCGGGCTGCCGGTCGGCCTCGTCCGCCGCGGCGCGCGCCTCGGCGGCGGTGCAGCCCACCGGGACGTAGCCGTGACGGGGGTCGTGCGCGGCGGTCTGGTCGGTGGCGATGTCGAACGCGATGCCGTCCCGCACGAGCCGGGGCGCGATCTCGGCGATGTTCGCCACCAGTGCCACCGCGCAGCCCCTCGTCGTGGCGTCGCGGTCGAGGGCAGCCAGCGCCTCTCCGTAGTCGGCGGTGACCGTGTCGACCCATCCGTCCCGCGCGCGGCGCGCCGCGCGCTCGGGATCGACCTCCACGATCAGCGCCCGCCCGCCGAGGTTGGCGATCGCCAGACCCTGGGCGCCCCCCATCCCCCCGAGGCCGGCGGTGAGCACGCGGCGGCCGGCGAGTGTCCCGCCGAAGTGGCGCCGCGCGAGCGCGGCGAACGTCTCGTGGGTGAAGCCCAGGATCCCCTGAGTGCCGATGTAGAACCACGACGCGGCCGTCATCTGGCCGAACATCGTCAGTCCCGCTGCCTCAAGCCGCGCGAACTCCTCCTCGCCTGACCAGGCGGGCACCAGCATCGCGGTCGAGATGAGCACCCGTGGCGCGTCAGGGTGCGAGGGCAGCACCGCGACCGGGCGCCCCGACTGGACGAGCAGCGTCTCCTCCTCCGAGAGCCGCTGCAGCGCTCCGACGATCCGGTCGTAATCGGCCCAGCTGCGCGCCGCACGGCCCTGGCCCCCGTACACGATCAGCCGCGAGGAGTCCTCGGCGACCGCCGGGTCGAGCGTGTTCATCAGGCACCGGAGTGCGCCTTCCTGCTCCCAGCCGGGGCAGCTGAGCTCGCGCCCGGCGGGCGCCGGCGCCCCGATGCGCGACCCTGCGGCAGATGCATTCATGCATCCAATCCAAGCAGATTGGATTTACGGATACAATCTTGCGATGCCCGTCGCCGAGCCCGCTCTGGCCCCGGCCGCAACGCTCTCTGACCGGATCGCGTACCGCTTGCAGCGCGACATCCTCGAGCGGCGGATTCCGCTCGGCGACCACCTCGCCCAGGACGACCTGTGCGCTCGGTTCGGAGTGAGCCGGACCCCGATCCGGGAGGCGCTGGCCCGGCTCGCCGCCTCCAGCCTCGTCGAGCTGCGCCCCAACCGCGGCGCGGTCGTCCGACGGCCCGGCCGGCGGGAGATCCGTGAGCTCTACGAGCTGCGGGCCGAGCTCGAGGGGTTCGCCGCGCAACGCGCCGCGGCGCGCGTCGACCGGCCGGCGCTGCGACGGCTGGTCAGGCTTCAGGGCGACCTTGCCGAGATGGTCCGGGAGCGGTCGTGGCCCGACGCGGACGCCGATGACCGTTCGGCGTTCGCGGCGGCGGTCGGCGCCGCCAACGACGGGGTCCACGACCTCGTCCTGGCCTGCGCCGACAATGACGCCCTCTCCGAGGATGTGCAGCGGCTGCGCGGGCGGTTCCCCAAGGACTACGTCACCGAGGCCGCCGGCGGCGCGGACGAGCTGCTCGCCCTCAACGTCACCGAGCACGACGAGATCCTCGCCGCGCTCGCCGCCGGGGACGGGCCGCGGGCACGCCGCGCGATGACCGATCACGTCGCCCACGCCGCGACGCTGCTCATCGAGCATCTCGGCCGAGAGCGGTTCTGGGATTGACCGAGCCCACCCCACCTCGCTCGGCGGCGGTGCTCGGCGCGGGCACGATCGGGCTCTCGGCCGCGGTATGGCTGGCCGCGCATGGCACCGACGTCACCATCGTGGCCCGCAGCCGGGACACGGCCCAGCAGCGGCTGGAGATGGCGCGTGCCCGCGCCGACCGGCTGCTGGCGCTCGGCGCTCTCACCGGCGGTCAGGCGCGGGCGGCGCGTGCTGGGTTGCGGATCACCGTCGGCCTGCCCGCCGGGGAGCGCTTCCCGCTGGTGTTCGAGGCGGTCGCCGAAGATCTCGAGATCAAGCGCGCGGTGCTCGCCGAGGCCGAGGACCTGCTCGACGAGGAGTCCGTCATCGCCACCACGACCTCGTCGATCGCCGTGCAGGAGCTTGCCGCGGCGGTGCGCCGGCCCGAGCGGTTCGCCGCGTGGCACTGGTTTCACCCGGCCGACCTGATGGAGCTCGTGGAGATCGTCCCGGCGACCGCAACCTCGACGGCGACGACCGAACGACTCGCCGCGTGGTCGGCCGCACTGGGCAAGCGCGCGATCGTCCTGCATCGCGACACCCCCGGCTTCGTCGCCAACCGGCTCCAGTATGCGTTGCTGCGTGAGGCCTACGCGCTGGTCGAGGCCGGGATCTGCGACGTGGCCGACGTCGACGCGGCGGTCACCGCGGGGCTCGGAGCGCGGTGGGCGGCGATCGGGCCCTTCGCCACCATGGATCTCGCGGGTCTCGCCGTGCACGCGGCCGTCGCCGACGGCCTCTTCCCCGCTCTGGCGAACACGCGGACGGTCCCGGAGATGCTGACCCGGCTGCGCGGCAGCGGTGCCGCAGGCGCGCGCGAGGGACATGGATTGCTCGGGCGCTACGAGCCCGGGCAGCGCGAGCGCCTGGAGCAGGCCCGTGACCGGACGCTCGTCACTCTCTCCAGGGGCCGGTCGTGACCGGCGGCGCGGCGCCGCTCGTCCTCGGCGAGCGTCCCGTCTGCCCGGAGGACGTCGCCGCGGTCGCCGCCGGCCGGCCAGTTCAGCTCGGAGCCGCGGCCCGCGCGGCGATGACCGCCTCGCGCGAGGTTCTGCAGGGAGCGCTTCAGCGAGGCGACCCGATCTACGGCGTGACCCGTGGAGTCGGCGCGCTGAAGGTGGTCGCCGTGCACGACGACGAGCAGGGTCCGTTCAACCGGGCGCTGCTCATCTCCCACCAGGTCGGTCATGGCGAGATCGCCCCGCCCGCGTTCGCCCGGGCGGCGATGGTCGCCCGCGCCGCCGGCCTCGCGCTCGGGTTCGCGGGGGTTCGCCCGCACGTCGCCGAGGCGCTGTGCGCGGCTCTGAACGCCGGGATCACTCCCGAGCTGCACACGCTGGGCTCCGTCGGCCAAGCCGACCTCAGTCAGATGGCGGAGATCGGCCTGGCGATCACCGGCGAGACGATCCCGCCTCAGGTCCTGCGCGCGGCCGGCATCGAGCCGCTCCGGCCCGAGGCGCGCGAGGCCCACGCCATCCTCAACTCCAACGCCTATACCGTCGGCACCGCCTGCCTGTCGCTGCAGCGGGCGTGGTGCGCTCTCGGTGCGCTGGAGCGCGCGGCCGCGCTGTCCTGCGAGGCGGTGCTCGCCAACCCCGACGCCCTGCACCCCGCGATCTTCGCAGCGCGCCCCTACCCCGGAGACGAGCGGGCGCGCGCCCATCTTTCAGGGCTGCTCGCCGGCGGCGCGCTCGCCGCAGGCCGGCGCGCGCCGCGCAACCTGCAGGACTCGTTGTGCTTCAAGGGCCTGGCGCAGACGCACGGAGCCGCCCACGGCGCGCTCGCCCACCTCCACGCGCAGCTGTCGATCGAGCTGCGCTCCTCCGGCGACAGCGCATTCGTGGTGATGGCCGAGGACCGTGCGATCTCGACCGGCGGCCACGAGATCGCGCCCGTCGCCCTCGCGCTCGACCACGCCCGGCTCGGCCTCGCCGGAGCGGCGACGATCGCGGCCGAACGGATCCAGAAGCTGCTCGACCCCCGGTTCACCGATCTGCCCGCCGGGCTGCGCCAAGCGGCAGCCAGCGCCCAGGACGGGCTGGCGATCGTCGGTCATGGCGCCGCGGCGCTCGCCGCCGAGGCCCGCCTCCTCGCCGCCCCGGTGACGCTCGAGCAGCCGACTTCATCGATCGCCGAGGGGATCGAGGACCGCATCACGATGGCCCCGTCGGGCGCGGCGCGGCTGCACGCGATGAGCGGGCTCATGATCCGGCTCGCGGCGGTCGAGCTGATGTGCGCCGCGCAGGCGATCGACCTGCGCGGAAACGTGCACGAGCTCGGCGCCGGAACGCGGTCGATCCACACCCTGGTTCGCCGGCACCTGGACGCGGGGCCGCTGGCGGTCGATGCACCCGCGCGACTTGACGAGCTCGCCTCCGCGCTGGAGGAGGGCGAGCCCGCCATGGCGGATGGCGGGGCGGTCGCTCCGGACGACGGGGGTCGCTCCGGATCGGTCGGTCGCTCCGGCTGGCGGGCCGGTCCGTGAGCCGGCGCTGCTCGCCGAGCTGGCAGAGGCGCCCGGGCCACTCACCCCGGCGCAGTGTGCCGACCGGGCGCGCCGGGCGGCGACCGCGCTCGACGTCTCCGGGCTCAGCGGGGACGGTGAGGGAGAGGCGATCCTGCTGTGGCGCTCGGAATCCTCCGAGGCATGGCTCAACCTCTGGTGGCAGCCACGCGACACCGGCTACCACGACCATGACGGCTCCTGCGTCGGGGTTCATGTCATCGGCGGGGTCGCACGCAACGAGGCCCTCATGTATGGCCGCCCGCGGCTGGTGCGCGAGTACCGGGCCGGCGACACCTTCAGCTTCCCCAACCACGGCATCCACCGGATGGAGCACGACCCGGGCGCGATCACCATCCACGTCTACTCGCCGCCGATCCGCTCACTCGGCCACTACGAGCTCGTCGACGGGATGCTGCAGCGCGCCCCCGGCGGGCCCGAGGACCCCTCGCCGCCGAGCCCGGAGCTGCTCGCCGGCCAGCCCTCCGCCTCCGCGTAGGCAGGCTGATCCGCCGGCGCGCCGGCGGCCCCCCACGGCACTGGCCGGCCATTGCGCACGACACGGGACACGGCGTTCCGGCACCAAATATGCCTTGACAGTTATATGCCCGTGTGGCAATCTACGCTGACGATGAGCACCACCGCACTCCAGGCGCTGGGCGAGCCACGACGGGTGGAGATCCTCGACCTGCTGCGCGACGGCGAGCAGCCCGTCGGCCACCTCGTCGACCGGCTGAACCTGAGCCAACCCGCGGTCTCCAAGCACCTGCGGGTGCTGCGGCAGGCCGGCCTGGTCGAGTCGCGCGTCGACGCGCAGCGTCGCCTGTATCGGGTCCGAGCCGAGCCGCTGGCCGAGCTCGACGACTGGCTCGAGCCCTACCGGCGACTGTGGGAGCGGCGACTGGACCGGCTCGAAGACCACCTCGACCGCAGGAGGAAGAACTGATGTCCGACGCGACCCTGATCACCGATCGCACCCGGCCGGCCGTGCGCCTGCAGCGCGATCTGCCAGACCCCCCCGAGCTCGTCTGGGCGGCCCTCACCGAGCGAGAGCAGCTGCGCGAATGGTTCCCGTGCGACGTGATCGTCGACGGCGGGGAGTGGCAGGTCGGCGCCGCGCTCAGCTTCCCGTTCCCGCCCGACGTGATCGAGATGACGCTCACCGGTGAGGTGCTGGCGGTCGACGAGCCGCACGCCCTCAGCTTCACCTGGGGTGATGAGACGCTGCACTTCGAGCTCAGCCCGCGCGCCGGCGGCACGCGCCTGCTCCTGATCGATGAGCTTGCCGCCGACGTCGCCGCGCGCAACGCGGCAGGGTGGGAGATCTGCCTCGATCGCCTCGCCGGCCTGCGCCCCGCTGGCGACGAGTGGCAGCGCCGGTTCGACAGTTATGCGAGCGCCTTCGCACCAGAGCTCGGCCCCCAGGCAGGGCCGCCGAGCGGATACAAGGGCGACGACGCGGACTAGACGTCGGGCAACCGCAGATCCGGCACGCCGCCCGGATCGACCTCGCCGGCGACGCTGATCGTGCAGGACCGGATTGGGGACGTTCGAGCCCGCCGGCCCCTCAGCCGAGCGACATGCGCTCCTCGCCGAGGTAGGTCCGCGCCGCCCACGACTCCGGGGCGGCGGCGAAATCGCGCTGCAGGGCGCCGTTGTTGAGGGCGTCGTCGAGGGCGGCCATGATCATCGACTGGTCGAGCACCAGGCGACGGTGGCCGATCGAGCCGGTGGTGGGGTCCACGGCGTCGTAGAAGCCGCCGTCGCTCGTGTAGATCCCCGGGTAGAGGCTGCGCAACCGGACGAGGTTGTCGTAGGCCTGCTCGGGGATCACCGGCAGCGCGATCGCCGATGCGTGTGGTGAGACGGTCGTCTCGGTGGCGCACGTCGTGCACCAGGCGAGCGGATCGCTGCTGCCGAACGCCAACCCTACGACCCCGAAGCCGCCGTAGCCCCCGGTGTCGTCGGCGGTGCTCGAAGGCGACATCCCCCACACCGGGAGCCCGAGCTCCTGGGTGTCATAGTTCTCCTGGACCTCGGCCCAGCGGACGTCGTTCAGCCCGAAGCTGTGCGGCCCCCACTCCGTCTCCGGCACGACCAGGTTGGCCATCAGGCCCTCGAACATCCCGCCCGCGAACGTGGGGACGAACGTGAGGTCGGTGCCGGGATAGGTGTAATGACCCTCCCAGACCGGGAACTGCCTGCCCGATTGCGGATCGGTGTAGGTCTGCCAGTAGCCCGTCCCCGGATCGGACGGCACCGGGTCGGTCGAGCAGCGCTGCGGCGGCGAGGTCCGCCACGAGCGCCACCACACGTCGCCGGGCATCTGATGACGGCCCATGCCGACATACATCGCGATCCGGGGGTCGCTGTAGAGCGCGCTGTTGTGGTAGCCCGCGGGGCCCTGGTCGACGTAGTAGCCGCCGTACATCTGGCCGGTCGGGGGGTCCCCTGGCAGCGAGGCGTTCGTGTTGCAATCCGTCTGGGCGCGGTTGTCGTAGAAGATCGAGAAGTCCATCGGCGCCAGCAGCTGGGAGGCCAGTCCGCTCTCCGCCGGCAGCGCCTGGCGCACCTCGATCAGGCCCGAGGCATACCAGCCGTTGTCGACCGCCGAGACGAACCAGCAGTTGTCCTGCGCCGGGGTGGTCTCGGTGCAGTCCGCCTGCCCCGGGTTGGAGAGCACGTTCCCGTTGGTGGTGTCATACCACTGGTACAGGAATCCGTCATACCGTTTCAGACCCGCCACCTCGGTCAACGTCGCAGCGACCAGCTGGTCGGCGCGTGGCGTGGAGATCAGGTGCAGGTCACGGGCGGCGACGACCGCCCACAGGTAGACCCCGATGTTCGCGGCGGATGTGTACTCGCCTCGGGTCGCTCCCGGGCCGAGGTTGTCCAGCGGCAGGTTCGTGGTCGGGTCGACATCGCTGCCGTAGAACCGCCAGGTGTCGCGGGCGATCCCCTCGAGCACCGCTCGCTGGCGCGGGGTGAACGACGTGCCAGGCCGCGCGAGAGTGGGCGCCCCCCGGGAGAAGGCGGCGGCACCCGTGGCGGACGCGGCTGCACCCGCCGCGGACGTCGCTGCGCCCGCGGGCGCGGCGGCACCCACCGCCGCGCCCATCAGCGCCGCCGCCATGGTGGCGGCGGCGATCAGTGCGCGGGCCCTCATTGGAGCGTGAACGTCGAGTGCTGCCCGCCGACCGAACTGTCACCGACCCAGAGGTCAAACGGACCGGCCTGCACCGTGAACTGCCCCTGCTCGTTGTAGTAGCCGAGGTTCTGCTTGTTGAGGGTGAAGGTGACCGTCTGGCTCTGACCGGGGTTCAGCGTCACCCGCTGGAAGCCCTCGAGCTTGCGCACCGGTTGCAGGATGCTCGTGTCGCTCTCATGCAGGTACAGCTGCGCCACGTCGGTCCCCGCCACCGATCCGGTGTTCTGGACCGTCGCGGTGACCTGGAACGACTTGCCTGCGGACACGGTGCTCGGCACGTGGACGTTCGAGATGGCGAACGTCGTGTAGGAGAGCCCGTAGCCGAACGGGTACTGCGGCGCATTCGGGATGTCCAGGTACCTCGAGGTGTACTTGTTGTTGGGGTCATACGGCCGTCCGGTCGGCAGCTCGTCATAGGAGACCGGGATCTGCCCGACGTCGACCGGCCAGGACATGGTCAGCTTTCCGCTGGGGTCGTAGTTGCCGAACAGGATGTCCGCAACCGCGTTGCCGCCCTCGGTGCCCGGATACCAGGCGTCGAGCAGGGCAGGGGCGTTCTGGGCAAGCCACGGGATGGTGAGCGGCCGGCCGTTCATCAGCACCACGACGTACGGCTTCCCTGTCGCCGCTATCGCCTGCACGAGCGCGAGCTGCTGGCCGGGGAGGCTGATGTCGCTCAGCGATGACGCCTCGCCCGCATCGGATGCCGGCTCGCCCACGACGACGACGGTGACATCCGCGGATTGGGCGGCGTTGACCGCGGCACCGAAGCCGCTCGTGTCCGTGCAGGTCGCGTCGCATCCCTGTTGATAGTTGACGTTCGCCGTCGGATCGGCTGCCTTGATCCCGTCGAGCACCGAGACGATCTTGTCGGTCGTCTTCAGATCGGCCGGCGTGGTGTCGTACCCGATCGGCACGTCGTCGCCGATCTGATCCGCTGGATCATCCGCGAACGGGCCGACGACGGCGATGTTCGAGGTGTTCGCCTTCAGCGGCAATGCGTTGTTGTGATTGTTGAGCAGCACCATCGACTCGTCGGCCATCGTCCGTGCGGCGGCGAGGTGCGCCGGCGTCAGCTCAGAGCTGGCGACCCGCTGGGTGCTGCCCGGGTCGGGGTTGGAGAACATCCCGGCCAGGTACTTGAGCGTCAGGACGTGACGCACGGCGGCGTTGAGCTGCGTCATCGTGATCTTGCCCTGGGCGAGCAGCTTCGGGCCGTAGGTGTCGAACGTGTCCTCCACCGGGTTACCGGCCGTCTGCCCGAGCGTGACCGCCATCTCGATGTCGAGTCCCGCGTTCAGCGACTCCTGCGCCGCCTGCGCTCCGTTGGCGGCGTAGCCGAAGTTCTCGAGCTCCTGCACCGCCTGGTAGTCACTGACGACGGTCCCGCCGAACCCCCACTCGTCACGCAGGATGGTGGTGAGCGTGTACTGATTGGCGGTGTTCGGCACACCGTTGAGCGAGTTGAAAGAGCTCATCACGGTGGCGGCGCCGGCCTTGATGGCGGCCTTGTACGGCGGCAGGTAGTCGTTGAACAGCTGCTGGGTGGACATGTCGACCGTGTTGTATTCACGGCCCGCCACCGGCGCGCCGTAGGCGGCGAAGTGCTTGACGGTCGCGGCCATCCGGTCGGGATCGGCGTAGCTGGAACCCTGATAGCCCTCGACCTTTGCCGCGGCTACCGCGGCGCCGAGGAACGGATCCTCGCCCGCGCCCTCGACGACGCGGCCCCAGCGCGGATCACGGCTGATGTCGACCATCGGGTTGAAGGTCCACTTGATGCCGTCGGCGGTCGCCTCGTCGGCCGAGACCGCTTCGTCGTTCTGGATCGCCGACATGTCCCAGCTCGACGATTCAGCCAGCGGGACGGGGAACATCGTCCGGTAGCCGTGGATCACGTCGAGTCCGAAGATGAGCGGGATGCCGAGCCGCGACTGGAGCGCGGCCTGCTGCACCTGGTTGATCTGGCTGACCCCGGTGAGGTCGAGCACCGAGCCGATCTGGCCGTTCCGCGCCTCGGAGATCAGGTCACCGGGCGAGCCGTTGGGCCCATCGGGACCGGCCATCGTCAGCTGGCCGAACTTCTCGGCCACGGTCATCTTGGCGATCAACTGGTTCACGTTCGTGTTGATCTGGCCCTGCGTCATCCCGGATGCAGCGGCGTGGTGCTGCTGGCGCGCTGCCGCTGACCCGTGGCGCGATCCCTGATGGGACGCCGAGTCCGCGCTCGAGGCGCCGGTCATGACGAACACGAGTGCCAGCACCCCGACGAGGAAGAGGCCGACCCCCGAACAGAAGGCATACCTCCGCCTCGGCTTGCTCCACACCGCAGTTGCGACGCGCTCAGTCATCGCCGACCTCCCTCATCTGTTGCCGGTCACCCGAGCAGGGGTGTACCCATAGGCCCACGCGACTAACCCCATGCGGTGATGGCGAGTGAACTCGCACCACAGAGTCCACAGCGGGTCACCGACACCCCAACCCGGATGTCCTCGCGCCCCACCCCACCCGAGGCGGCTCGTCAGGACTCAGGCGCCCTCGCCGGCCCACCTGTCACATCGCGCGCCTCGGGATCCTGGCCGAGCGCTGACCGGCCGCCGTCCACCGGGACCACGACGCCGGTGACGAAGCTCGCGTCGGGTGAGAGCAGGTGGTCGACGACCGCGGCGACCTCCTCGCCGCGGCCTGGGCGGCCGAGCGGATGGATGCGCCGCAGCTCCGCGTCGAGCCGGCCGTCGTAGCGCTCGGTGACGATCGAGCCGAGGGCGACTGCATTGACGCGGATGCCGCGCGGCGCATAGTCGACCGCGAGCGCGCGGGTGAGGCCCTCGATCCCGGCCTTGGCGGTGGCGTAGGGGAGCGCGCCCGGGACGGGACGCTGAGCCTGGTGAGAGGAGACGTTGACAATCGCGCCCGGTGTACCGTCGGCCAGGAACCGCCGGACCGCGGTCGCGCTGCCGGCCACCGCCAAGCCGAGGTTGGCGGTGATCAGCGCCAGCACGTCGGCCACCGGCGTGTCGTGCAACGCCGCGTCGTCGAACACGGCGGCGTTATTGACCCAACCGACGAGCGTTCCTGCGGCAGCGGCGCGGTCGGTCGCCTCGCCGAGCACCTGCTCATCAAGCGCATCGCCGGCGAACCCCTCGACCCCGGCCGCGGCGGTCGCCCAGCCGAGCGCGCCGGCATCCCGGTCGACGACGACGACATGTCCGCGCCGCGCCAACCGCTCGGCGATCGCCCGCCCGACCCCGCGGCCGGCACCGGTGACGACGTAGGCGCGCTCCATCACCGCGAGCCTAGGACTCGGTCAGTTCTTAGTCCCGAGGGAGCGTCCAGTAGCCATCAGCTCCCGCTGCCTCGAACCGTCCGACCTCGGGAACGACGATCCCGCCGATGAGGTACGTGGGCGCCGTATAGCGCCGCTCTCCGTCCGGCCCCCCGAGCTTGTGGTTCAGCGCCCGCGCGGACGGGACGGGGTCGCGCGCGGCGGCGATGTCCGCCTCCAGTGCGGCGACCACGTCGGAGTCGCCGACCCACGCCGCCAGCTCGGCGGGGTCGATCTCGGCGTCCCGGGCGGCACCATCGATGAGCGCAGAATCGTCGAGCAGCCCGCCCACCATCGTGCGGACGCGGATGAACGGGCACGCCGGATCGGTGAACAGCTCGATCTCGACCGGACTCACGAGCGCTGCACGGCTAGCGGGTTGGGTTGAGAGCGGCCACTAGGTGAGGTGGTCGAACTCGCCGTTCACCCAGGCGATGTAGCGGTCCGCCGACCGGCGGACGGCACCGGCCGCGTCGTGGTCGATCGCGTGGCCGAAGTTGTCGTACAGACGGTCGAACCCGAGCGCCTCAACACCGCGCGTGATGCGCTCGACGACCGCGGGCGACAGCGGAATGCGGTTTGGGTAGCTGCGCAGGAAGGTGGTGGTAGCACGATCGGGGTTGGCGTGGATCGTGTCGGAGCAGAGCAGCACACCGCGGCCGTCCGCGCCTCCCTCCCAGTGCACCACCGAGCTGCCGGCAAAGTGACCGCCCAGCTGCACGAGCGACAGACCTGGGGCCAGCTCGTGCCGGCCACTCCAGGTGCGGATCGCGTCGTCGGGGCGCGCCACCCAGTCACGCTGTGGCTCGCTGACCAGTATCGGCGGGTTGCCGAGCGCGCGGCTCCACTCCACCTGCGCCCCGAACATGTGCGGGTGGCTGCTCGATATCGCCAGCACATCGCCTGCGGCACGGATGCGCTGCACCGCCGCGTCGTCGACAAAGCCGACCGGGTCCCACAGCAGGCTGCCGACGGGCGTCGTGACCAGATGGGCCTGGTGGCCGATCCCGACCTTGGGCTCGGTGGTGATCCCGAGCAGACCGGGCTCGACCTCGCGAACCCGGGTCTGCTGCCCGGCCGCGTCAAGCTCGGCGAGCGTCGTCCAATGCTGCCCGTCCGCGGGCACCCATTGCCGCTCGTCGGCACAGATCGCACAGACACCGGCGGCCTCGGCGTGCTCGACTCCACAGGTGGCACATAGCCAGGCGGTCGCACGGTTCATCCGACACAGCGTTTCAGATCGGCGCCCCGAGCGCAGTCGGGGCCCGACCGCCCCGTGGTCAGCGCGAAGTCGAACGCCTGGCGGGGGTGCGCGGAGGCGCGGGCGGCGGGCCGGCGTTCTCCCGAGCGACCCGGCGGTCCGCGGCTTCCTGCTTGAGCCGAGATTGCTGCGTGGCGAGTTCCGCGGTCTGCGCCGCGCGCCGGTCGGCCGCGCTCAGCCACGGTTTGGTGACGCCCGTCGATGTGGTGATGGGATTCTTGCGCGGCATACGTCAGCTCCTTGCGGATCGGGTGCCGCCGACTATACCTGACATCCGTTTCTAGAAAGGCTATTCTACCGCCGATGTCGCACCTCGAAGCGCCGACATGGTCGTTTCTCACCAACCACGCCCGCGTCCTGCTGTGCATCGCTGACGACCCCGCGATCCGGCTGCGCGACATCGGCGAGCAGGTGGGCATCACCGAACGGGCTGCGTACCGGATCGTCGACGACCTCGCCTCCGGCGGCTATGTCTCACGCGAGCGCACCGGGCGTCGCAACCGCTACACGGTGCATCGCCATCTCCCGGTGCCGGATCGGATCAGCCCGACGCAGCCGATCGGCGACCTCCTGGAGATCCTGGCGCCGCTCACACCGGCGGCGTAGCGACCGAACGTACCGGCGAGCTCATCGGCGCGACGGTCCCCGTCACCGCGGGCGAGCCCACCGGGTCGGTCGATCGAGCCGCGCAGTCGCCTCACTGGGCAGTGGCGAACGCGTCCCGCGCCGCTTCAGCGATCCTGCGGGCCCGCTCGCGGTCGCTGTCGAGGCGCTCGACCGCGTCGGCGAGCGCCAGGTGACCGTGACAGTAGGACCAGGTGTCGAGCATCAGCGGGCGCCCCGCGATCGCCCCCTCCAGGCGCGCCAGCTCCTCGGCCTCGAGCGAGACGCGCCTGCGATAGCGCGAGACGACGAGCTCGACCAGCCGCGGGTCACGCGAGCCGGCGGCCCACAGCAGGAACCCGAGCGACCAGAGCCGGGGACCGCGGCCCGCCCCCGCCCAGTCGACGATCACCAGCCGCTCCCCCGGTGTCGGGATCGCGTTTGAGAACACGAAGTCCGGATGGACGAACGCGTGTGGCAGGTCGGCACAGTCGTCGGCCTTCTCGACCGCTGCACGCAAGCGATCGAATTCGGCGAGCCGGCGCACCGGGACCTCCCCCACCGCTTCGTCGAGCAGCTCCGCCGCGGCCGCTATCTCCTCCCGCGGCCCGCCGGTGAGCGACAGGTGGTGCCAGGCGCCGCCTGCTCGCCGCCCGCTGCCGGCCCGCTGATGCAACGCCCCCAGCAGCCCACCGAGAAACGCCGCGGCGCGCCCGGGCTTCAGCGGCTTGGCGGGGGTGACGAACTTGGTGACGAGCACCGCGCGCTCGCCCCAGCACGACACCGGCTCAGGGTCGGCGCAGCGCTCGGCGGGAAAGCCCGCATCCTCGAGCGCCCTCAGCAGGTCGGCGTCAGCCTCGACGTCGGCAAGCGGACGCGCGGCGGGAAACACCCGCGCGACCCACGCCGTGCCGTCGTCCATGGTCGCTCGATGCACGCCGGCGTCCAGCTGATCGACGGTCGCCACATCGAGTCCGTAGCGCTCGCGAAGGTGCTCCCCGAGGCCCAGCCGAGCGGAGGAGGTCCCCTCAGGCGCGCGCATGTCTCGAGGATATGGTCCCTCAGCCGATTTGCACCGCGGCCATCGGGTACCACGCTGACCTCACGGCTCGTGGTGCTCTGAGCTCGGTCGGATTTCGTGCCGCGCAGGCCCGGGCGCCTCCAGGACGATCCCGACCGCCTGGGGCACCGTGAGCTCGCCGGCCCGGACGGACGCCCAGGCGCCGGCGAGCGCCTCGTCGAACCCCGGGCGCTCACGCAGACGGCGGATGACGGTCTCCTCGAGCAGTCGCTGCAGCCACCGACGCTGCTGGTCGGCGCGCCGCTCCTCGAGCTGACCACTGGAGCGCAGGTGCTCGCGGTGGGCCTCCACGGCGTCCCACAGCTCCGGCAGGCCGGTGCCCTCCAGCGCGCTGTAGAGGAGCACCGGGGTCTTCCAGCCGGGCGTCGACTCGGGCAGCATGCGCAGCGCATGTCGGTAGTCGCCGGCGGCCCGGCGAGCGGCGGGCAGCAGATCGCCGTCTGCCTTGTTGACCGCGACCAGGTCGGCGAGCTCGATCACGCCGCGCTTGATCCCCTGCAGCTCGTCGCCGCCGGCCGGCACGAGCAGCAGGCAGAGGGTGTCGACGATCTCGGCGAGCTCGGACTCCGACTGGCCGACGCCGACCGACTCGACGATCACCACGTCGAAGCCGGCGGCCTCGCAGAGCAGCATCGCCTCACGGGTGCGCCAGGCGACGCCGCCGAGCACCCCGGCCGTCGGCGAGGGGCGGATGTAGGCGTGCTCGGCGACGGCCAGCCGGCCCATCCGCGTCTTGTCGCCGAGGATCGACCCGCCGCTGCGAGCGCTCGATGGGTCGATCACGAGCACGGCGACACGGTGTCCGCGCTCGAGCAACCAGAGGCCGAGCGCCTCGATCGTCGTGCTCTTGCCCGCGCCGGGCACGCCGGTCAGCCCGAGCCGGATCGCGCCGCCGGTCCGATCCGAGAGCCGGACGAGCAGTTGCTGGGCAAGCTCCTGATCGGAGGCGAGGCGGCTCTCGGCGAGCGTGATCGCGCGGGAGAGCAGCCCCCGGTCTCCCGCGCTCACCCCCTCGACGAGCTCGTCCAGGCTCGGGCGCGGCGCGGCTCACGGCCGGTTGGTCGGCGCCGCCTGCGCGTGTCCGAGCCGCTCGAGCAGCAGCTCGATCAGCCGGCTCGCGGCGTCGCCGATCACGGTGCCCGACGGATAGATCGCGTCCGCTCCCCCGGCGCGTAGCTCGTCGAAGTCGGCCGGGGGGATCACCCCGCCGACGACGACCGCGATGTCAGGCCGGCCGGCGGCGTCAAGGGCTTTGCGCAACTGCGGCACGAGCGTCAGGTGGCCGGCGGCCAGCGAGCTTGCACCGACGATGTGCACATCGGCCTCGACCGCCTGGCGGGCGACCTCCTCCGGCGTCTGGAACAGCGGCCCGATATCGACGTCGAATCCGAGGTCCGCGAACGCGGTGGCGATCACCTTCTGGCCGCGGTCATGCCCGTCCTGGCCCATCTTGGCGACGAGGATCCGCGGGCGGCGCCCCTCGAGACGCTCGAAACGCTCGACCAGTTCGCGGGTGTGTGTGAACGGCACCGAATGCTCTCCCACTTCGCGCTCGTAGACCCCGGCGATGGAGCGGATCTCGGCGGCATGACGGCCGTAGACCTGCTCAAGGGCGTCGGAGATCTCCCCGACGGTAGCGTGGGCGCGGGCCGCGGCGACGGCCAGCTCGAGCAGGTTGCCCTCGCCCGAGGAAGCGGCTCCGGTGAGCTCGCGCAGCGCGGTCTCGACGGCCGCGCCGTCGCGCTCGGAGCGCAGCCGCTCGAGCTTGGCGATCTGCGAGGCGCGCACCGCGGAGTTGTCGATCTTCAGCACGTTGACCTGGGTGTCGCGCTCGGGCTGGAAGCGGTTGACGCCGACCACCACCTGGCGTCCGGAGTCGATCCGCGCCTGGGTCCGCGCGGCGGACTCCTCGATCCGCAGCTTCGGGATGCCGGCCTCGATCGCCTTGGTCATCCCCCCGAGCTCCTCGACCTCGTGGATGTGCGCGAGCGCGCGGTGGGCCAGCTCGGCGGTGAGACGCTCGACGTAGTAGCTGCCGCCCCACGGATCGATCACGCGGGTGGTGCCGGACTCCTGCTGGAGGAAGAGCTGGGTGTTGCGAGCGATCCGGGCGCTGAAGTCGGTCGGCAGCCCGAGCGCCTCGTCGAGCGCGTTGGTGTGCAGCGACTGGGTATGACCCTGGGTGGCCGCCATCGCCTCCACGCAGGTGCGCACGACGTTGTTGTAGACGTCGCGGGCGGCCAGCGACCAACCGGAGGTCTGGCAATGGGTGCGCAGCGACAGCGACCGATCGTCGGTGGGATCGAAGCGGCGCATCAGGTTCGCCCACACCAGACGGGCGGCTCGGAGCTTGGCGACCTCCATGAAGAAGTTCATCCCGATCGCCCAGAAGAACGACAGCCGCGGCGCAAAACGGTCGACCGCAAGACCCGCGGCCACACCCGCCCGCACGTACTCCACGCCGTCGGCGAGGGTGTAGCCGAGCTCAAGGTCGGCGCTCGCCCCCGCCTCCTGCATGTGGTAGCCGGAGATCGAGATCGAGTTGAACCTGGGCATCTCCCGAGACGTGTAGCCGAAGATGTCGGAGATGATCCGCATCGACGGTTCCGGCGGGTAGATGTAGGTGTTGCGGACCATGAACTCCTTGAGGATGTCGTTCTGGATGGTCCCTGCCAGCCGCGCGTGATCGACGCCCTGCTCCTCGCCGGCGACGATGTAGAGCGCGAGCACCGGCAGCACGGCGCCGTTCATCGTCATCGAGACCGTCATCTGCTCGAGCGGGATCCCGTCGAACAGCTGACGCATGTCGAGGATCGAGTCGATCGCCACCCCTGCCATCCCGACGTCGCCCGGCACCCGCGGGTTGTCGGAGTCATACCCGCGGTGGGTGGCGAGGTCGAACGCGATCGACAGACCCTTCTGCCCGGCCGCCAGGTTGCGGCGGTAGAACGCATTGGACTCCTCTGCGGTGGAGAAGCCCGCGTATTGGCGGATCGTCCACGGCTTCTGCACGTACATCGTCGGATACGGCCCGCGGAGATAGGGCGGGATGCCCGGCATCCCGCCGACGAAGTCCAGACCGTCACGGTCGGCGGCGACGTACACCGGCGCGATCTCGATGCCTTCGGGGGTCTCCCAGCGATGCTCGGCCGCGGCCTGCGGAGGCGCCACGCGCCCGGTGGGCACCGGGTCAAGCTCGACGGCGGCGAAGTCGGGAATACGAGAGCTCACAGCGCGCCCTCCTCGAAACGGTCGAGCAGCTCACCGAGTACGTGGACCATGTCGACGCCGTCCCGGACTCCGGCGTCCGCACCGGCGGCCGCTGCTCGGTCCTGGCCCGCGCCGGCCAGGTAGATCAATCGCGCGCCCCTATCGCGCAGCGCCTGTGCCAGTTCGCGCTGGAGCTCGGGCGTCGCGTCCGGGCCGGCGCAGACGGCGGCGACGGTGAGGTGACGCTCGGCCAGCAGCGATGCGTGGGCGGCCGCATCTGTCTGGACGCCGCTGGCAAGCGTCGTCACGCCGCCGGCCTCGAAGAAGCTCTTGGCCCACAGCGCGACGTTCACGTGGGCTGACAGCGGCCCCAGGCAGGCCAGCAGGAGCGTGGGCTCTCCACCGCGCGCCTCGGCGATCCGCACCGCGCGAGCGCGCAGCGCCTCGAACTGCGCAGCGTCGCGTACCGGCGTCAGGACCTCGCCCTCGGGCAGCTGTTCAGAGACGGCGTCCAGCGCCTCCGCCTGGCCATCGATGGGAACGCGCTCGAGGCCGTCGTCGCCGAGCAGCGGGAACGTGTTGACGCCGGTCAGCGACCGCCGGCGGCGAGCCAGATCGTCATGGCGCGCCGCGGTCTCGGCGGCGACGCGCCGGCTGACCTCGCCGCAGGCAAGCGCCCGCGCGATTCCACCAGCCCCCTCGATCGCCTGAAACTCGGCCCACGCCAGATGTGACAGCTGATCGGTCAGCGACTCGACGTACCACGAGCCGCCGGCAGGGTCCGCGACGCGATGCAGCGATGCCTCCTCCAGCAACACCAGCTGCGTATTGCGCGCCATGCGACGGCCGAGCGGTCCGGAGGACTCGCCGGGCGAGAGCACCGGCTCGTCGAACGGCAGGACGGTGATCCCGTCGGCGCCCGCCACCGCGGCCGCGAAGGCGGCAGACGTGGCGCGCAACATGTTCACCCACGGGTCGAGCGCCGAGACCATCCGGCGGCTGGTGCGCACGTACATCTCCGAGCGCCGGTGGGCGGGCTCGACGCCGCAGTGAGCCAGGACGTTGGACCAGAGCCGGCGGGCGGCGCGGAGCTTGGCGATTTCGAGGAACTGGTCGGGCCCGGCGCAGAGCGTGAACTCGAGGGCGCCGGCGAGCGCGTCCGCCGTGATCCCGTCCGCGTCGGCCGCCCGCAGGTAGGCGACCGCGGAGGCCAGCGCCAGGGCGAGCTCGAATGGCGCCCCGGCCCCCGCCTCGACGTACGGCGTGGTGTCCACGGCGATCACCTTGACGTGCGGGTACTCGGCACGCACGTCGCGCAGCAGGTCGATCGCCTGGCGGGTCTCGCCGCCCACCGCGTCCCGCGAGAGCTCGCCGGCCCGCGCAAGCTCGCCGACCGGGTCGACGCGCAGCGACCCTCGGACCTCCGCAGCGGGATGGCCGCGACGACGCCACACCTCGAGCAGCGCGGACGCCACCCGCTTCCCATCGGGACCCGCCGCGAGTGCGACCGGTGCGAGGTCGAGGTGGACCCCGTCGAGCACCTCGTCGAGCTCGTCGGAATCGGTGACCGGGATGCCGGCGCGCGCGGCCGATGCGGTCACGAGCAGCAGCGCGGTGGCGCCTCCCTCGAGGTCCTCGAGCAACTCGCGGTTGGCCAGCCGCCGGTCCGGGGTGGCGTTCTGCTGCCGGATCGCCCACGGGGTCCCCAGTCGCCGGCCGCGCACGAACGGGTCCGCGCCGGTGAGTCCACCGGGATCGGGCGAGAGCTCGTCGTCGGGCGCGTACAGCCAGTTGACCTCGATCCCGTCGTCGAGCTCGGTGGCCAGCCGCCGCTGGGGGTCGGCGTCCTTGGCGCGGGCCAGCTTCTCCCACGCGGCACGGTCGACCGAGGGGAAGTCGGCCGCCAGGGACTCGATCGGCGTTGGGGTCGGTGTCATCGGATCGTGTTGCGAATTCTGCGAACTGCCCATAGAGGGCCGGCTGAGATGCCTGAACTGCTTTCTACCACAGGCTCTTGGTGTGAATTCATGACAACGCGGAGTCCGTTTTCTGCAAAGATTGCGAACAAGTATGAGCGGCTCGCTGGCAGGCGCCCGACTGCGCCATCTCCGTGAGGATCGCGGCCTCAGTCAGGCAGAGCTGGCTCGCCGGTTGCAGATCTCCCCCAGCTACCTCAACCAGCTCGAGCGCAACCGCCGCCCGCTCACCGTGCCGGTGCTGCTGCGACTGTCGGAGGCGTTCGGGGTCGACGCCGGCTTCTTCTCCGCCCAGGACAGCTCGCGGCTGATCGCCGAGCTGCGCGAGGCGCTGGCCGACGAGGCGATCGCCGTGCGGGTCTCCGCGAGCGAGATCGCGGAACTGGCGGTCAACCAGCCGTCGGTGGCGCGGGCGCTGATCGCGCTGCGCCGGAGGTACCGGGACACCGTTGCCCACACCTCGGCGCTCGTGGGCGGCCAGGGCTGGCCGGCCGAGGAGGAAGCACTGAATGCGATGCCCCACGAGCAGGTGCGGGACTTCTTCTATGACCGCCAGAACTACATCGACGGGCTTGACACGGCAGCCGAGGCGCTCGCCGCCGAGCTTCAGCTCACGCCTGGCGAGGCGCATGGCGCCCTGGGCGAGCGGTTGCGCCGAGCTCACGGCGTCCGCGTCGTGGTTGAGCAGGGTGGAGAGTCCGGCGGCGGCGAGCTGCGCCGCTACGACCCCGAGGCGCGTCTGCTGCGGCTCTCCGCCCAGCTGCGACCCGGACAGCAGGCGTTCCAGCTCGCCACCCAACTGGCGCTGCTCGAGCACGACGATCTGCTGGAGGAGACGGTGACCACCGGCTCGTTCAGCACCGGTGAGACCCGCACCCTGGCGCGGATCGGGCTGGCGCACTACTACGCAGGTGCGTTGCTGATGCCCTATGGGCGGTTCCTCGGCGCGGCCGAACAGGAGCAGTACGACGTGGAGCGGCTGGCCGATCGGTTCGGCGTCGGCTTTGAGGCGACCTGTCACCGGCTGAGCACGCTTCAGCGGCCAGGTCTGCGCGGCGTGCCGTTCTCGTTCGTACGCGTCGACCGCGCGGGGAACATCTCCAAGCGCCAGTCGGCCACCGGCTTTCACTTCTCCCGAGGCGGCGGCAGCTGCCCGCTCTGGAACGTCTACGAGGCCTTCACCACCCCGGGCCGGATCCTCACCCAGGTCGCACAGATGCCCGACGGGCGCAGCTACTTCTGGGTGGCGCGGACCGTCGCGCGCAAGCGCAGCGGCTACGGGACGCCGACCAAGACGTTCGCGCTCGGTCTCGGCTGCGAGCTGCGCCACGCCCACCGGCTGGTCTACTCCCGCGGCCTTGACCTGCGCGACCCCGCGCTGGCGACGCCGATCGGCATGGGCTGCAAGACCTGCGAGCGGACCGCCTGTCCACAGCGTGCGTTCCCGGCGGTCGGCCACCGGCTGGAGGCCGATCCGGACCGTACGACGTTCGCGCCCTACTCGGTCGTCGAGTAGGGGATGGGCGGCGGACGGCGTTAAGGGGAAGGTGGGAGCCGGGGCCGGTGGGCAGCCGGGGCCGGTGGGCAGCCGGGGCCGGTGGGCAGCCGGGGCCGGTGGTGAGCCCGGAGCCGGCGGTGGGCGGTGGTGAGCCCGGAGCCGGCGGTGGGTCCCGGGGCCGGTGGAGAGCCCGTCGCTCACGGAGATTCTTCCGATTCTCTTCCAGTCGCCTTGCCGTCCTCTCACGATCGTCGCCGATGCTGTATCCGAGGCCGGGGCGCCCACCCGCCCCGGCCACCTTCTCTCATGGCCGCCAGCTGGACATCCGCACCTCGCCCCCGGGGCCCTCGCCGCGCCACACAGCCGCGCGGCGTCAATGCACCCCGCGGCTCGGCGATGGCCTCCGCAGCCGGCGCTCTCACCGCGGCGACCGCGGCGATGATCTCGGCGCGCAAGCGCCACACCAGCGCCGCCTCGGCCCGCTGCAGCACGGCTTAGGCCCGCCCCTCGCGTTTGGGGCCGACCCAGATCGGCGCCGCGCGATAGATGTGCACTGTGAGGACCTGGATGTCGACCGGCGCCTTCAGCCGGCCGGACGGCTGCCGTGCTTCGGGAACTTGCCGGTCGTCGGGAACCTCCCCTTTGGGAACTTGGCGTTCGCGGCGCTACGCGGGGGCCACGAGCGCCTCGAGCGTCCGGCGTGCACCGCGATCGCGCAGCGAGGTGAGCGTCTCCAGGTACGCGTCGGCGAAGCGCGGATCGTCGGCGACATCGCCGAACAGCTCGCGGTTGGCGATGAACGCGAGCGGATCGGTGTCCGCGCGAGCCGCGAGCGTCATCATCTCCTCACGCCGGCGGTCGACGATCTCGATCGGCGCGCCGTGCTCGTCGATGCCCTGGGCGTACCGCGCCCAGCTGGCGACGATCGCGGCCGACAGCCGTACCGGTCCGCCGCGCTGAAGCTGGACGCGCACGACGGGCATCAGCCATTTCGGGATGCGGTCCGAGCTCTCGGCGCACAGCCGAGCGACCGTGTCGCGGATCTCCGGGTTGGCGAAGCGCTCGATCAATCCGGTCTTGTAGGCGGTGAGATCGACTCCGGGCACGGGATCGAGCGTCGGCGTGGCCTCCTGGTCCATATACACACGCAGGAAGCGCCGGAACAGCGGGTCCTGCGCGGCCTCGTGCGCATAGGTGTAGTCACACAGTCGCCCGAAGTAGGCGAGTCCCTGGTGGCCGGAGTTGAGCAGCCGCAGCTTCATCAGCTCATAGGGCACGACATCGTCGACGAGCTGCACCCCGACGCGCTCCAGCGCCGGGCGGGCCCCGCAGAAGCGGTCCTCCAGCACCCACTGGGTGAACGGCTCGCACACGACCGGCCACCGGTCCTCTATCCCGAAGCGCGTGGCCAGCGAACGGCGGTCGTCGTCGGTGGTCGCCGGGGTGATCCGATCGACCATCGAGTTGGGGAAGCGCCCCTCGGAGGCGATCCAGTCGCCGAGCTCGGGATCGAGCAGGCGGGCAAAGGAGACGAACGCCTCTCGCGCGAGCGCTCCGTTTCCGGGCAGGTTGTCGCAGGAGACGATCGTGAACGGCGGCGCGCCCGCGTCCCGGCGCCGGGCGAGACCGGCCACGACCAGACCGAACACGGTGCGCGGCGTCGCACCGGGCTGCAGGTCGGCGGCGACGCCGGGCGCCTCGGGGTCAAAGCGGCCGGTGACGTCGCTGATCGCGTAGCCACCCTCGGTGATCGTCAACGACACGATCTCGGTCTGTCGATCGGCGAGCCGGGCGATCACGGCGCCGGGATCGTCGGGCGCATACAGGTAATCGACGATCGATCCGATCACCCCCGCCTCGTACGTGCCGTCGCTGTGCTTGCGCACCAGCGTGTAGAGATGGTCCTGGGTGCGCAGCGCGTCGCGCATCGCCCGGTCTGCCTCGAGCACGCCGACGCCGCAGATTCCCCATCGCAGATCGCCGCCCGAGAGCACCCCGTCGAGGTACATCGCCTGATGGGCACGGTGAAAGCCGCCCACGCCGAAGTGCACAACCGAGGCGGTGACCTGTGAGCGGTCATACCGCGGGCGCTCGATCTCCGGCGGCAGCCGGCTGAGATCCTGCGGGCGCATCAGTACGCGCGGGCGAGCACCGCGACCAGATCGGCCTCGTCGACGCTGTCCGGGATCGAGCCGTCCGGGCGCGTCAGGCAGCGGACGGTGACCCCTTTCGCGTTGGCGCGCCGCTCACCGTCCAGGCCGCAGGCCGCCCACTGCAGACGGGCGAACCCTTCACCGGCCGCCTCGATCGCCTCGTCGAGGGACTGGACGTCCGTCGTGCGCCGGGCGAGCTCGGAGCGGGCCTGCGCGCGCAGCGCATCCTGTGCCTGCTCCAGCGCGTCGCGGGCGACCGTGGCGGCGTCGTCGAGGCCGATCGCCACCCGCTCGGCGCCGTCGCGCCGCGCCAGCGAGACGGTCCCGGCGGCGAGATCACGCGGACCGACCTCGAGCCGCACCGGCACTCCCTTCAGCTCCCAGTCGGTGAGCCGGCGCCCGAGACCGACGTCGGTCCGGCGATCGACACGGAGCCGGACCCCGAGATCGTCGAGCTCTCGCTCCAGGCGCTGCACCGCCGCGAGCACCTCGGGCTCATCCTTGATGGCGACGAGGATGACCTGAGCAGGTGCCACCGCCGGCGGCAGGCGGAGCCCGGAATCGTCACCGTGACACATGATCAGGCCGCCGACCATGCGGGTCGAGCTGCCCCACGAGGTCGTCCAGCAGTGCTCTGCCGTGCCCGATTCGCTCGTGTAGGTGATGTCGAACGCGCGAGCGAAGTTCTGCCCCAGCTCGTGGCTGGTGGCGAGCTGCAGCGCCTTGCCGTCGCGCATCATGCCCTCACAGGTGAGGGTGGCGGTCGCCCCCGCGAACCGCTCGGACGGGGTCTTCAGGCCGGTGAGCACGGGGATCGAGAGCACCCCCTCCAGCACCTCGCCGTAGACGTCAGCGTGGATCCGCCGGGCGTAGGCGGCAGCGTCACCCTCGGCCGCGTGTGCGGTATGGCCCTCCTGCCAGAGGAACTCGCTCGTGCGCAGGAACAGCCGGGGGCGCAGTTCCCAGCGCATGACGTTGGCCCACTGGTTGAGGCACAGCGGAAGATCGCGGTAGCTCTGAATCCACCGGGCGAGGTACTCACCGAACACGGTTTCGCTGGTCGGGCGGATGACCGCCGGCTCCTCGAGCTGCTTGCCGCCGGCGTGGGTGACGACCGCAAGCTCGGGACTGAACCCCTCGACGTGCTCGGCCTCGCGGCGCAGATGTCCCTCCGGGATGAGCAGCGGCAGGTAGACGTTCTCCGCGCCCGCCCGCTTGATGCGCGCGTCGATCGCCGCCTGGATCAGCTCCCAGATCGCGTATCCCCACGGGCGGATGACCATCGTGCCGCGGACCGGCCCGTTGTCGGCGAGCTCGGCCTTGGCGACGACGTCCTGATACCAGCGCGGGAAGTCGTCGCGCTGTGGGGTGAGGACGGCCACAGCCGCGATTATCGACAATCGGGTGATGGAGACCTCTGACGCGGTCACGTTCGCACGCCGGGCGCTGGAGGGTCATGCGTCGATGTGCGCCCGCTTCGAGCGCTCTGACGGCTCGCTGCGGCGCGACGGGCGCCGGCAGCTTCCGGGGACGGTCGCGCATGTGTGGCCGTTCGCGCGCGCGTTGGTGGCAACGCTCGATGTCGCAGGGATCCCTGCGCCCCTGCGCGACAGGTCGGGATTCGACGCGAGCGCGGTACTCGCCCGTCGGGTGCCGGCGCTGGAGCGCTACTGGGACGAGCGCGGCCCCGCTTACGCATCGGACCCCCCCAGCTGGTTCACGCAACTGCTCGGTGGCGGCGATATCTACCACGACGACAACGCCTGGGCGGGGCTCGCACTCGTGCAGCTCGAACACCAGCGGCCCGGCCACAGCCGGCTCGACCGCGCCGTCTCGGTCGCCGAGTTCGCGCGGGCGGGCTGGGACCGTGACCCGACCGCGCCCCATCCGGGTGGCGTCTTCTGGGTTCAGCAGGGCCGCGGCCTCGGCACCCGCAACCACGACCGCAACGCGATCTCGACCGCACCGAACGCGGAGCTGATCCTGCACCTGGAGGCGACCGGGGAGCGCCGCGGCGCGCCGGATCCGTCCGAGATGGCCGCCTGGGTCACCGACACGCTTGACAACGGCCACGACCTGTTCCGCGACAAGATCCGCACAGACGGCACGATCGACGCCGCGCTGTGGAGCTACAACCAGGGCTCGATGCTCGGGCTGCATGCGCTGCTGTCCGACCGCGCCGACCCGGACGCGGCCGATCACCTGTCCCGTGCCGAGGCGATCGCGCGTGCGGCGCTTGACCACTACGAGCAGCGTCGCTACGAGGGCGAGCCACTGGAGTTCGTCGCGATCTTCATGCGCAATCTGCTGGTGCTGTCGGCCCGCACCTCAGACCACGCGCTGGCGGCCCGGATCGGGGAGGCGCTGCGCGGTCGCGCCGACGGGGCGTGGCCGATCCCTGAGGCGGCGACGCTGCTGGCGCACAGCGCCGCGGTGACGATGCAGGCGCTCTCGGCGTGGGACGCCGCCGACTACCGGCTGCTCGCCTGAGCCTCGCCGAACCGCGTCCAGATCTCCCCCAGCCGCTGCTCATCGTCGCCGCGCAGCCGGCTCAGGAACTCGCGGCGCACGCCCGCCAGGTGGGTCCGGCGCGCCACCTTGGCGATCGCGAGGCCCTCGGGCGTGATCTCCGCGTACAGCCCGCGCCCATCGGAATCGGCGGCCGCGCGCACGACGTAACCGCGTCTGGCGAGCCGGTCGACGAGCCGCGTGCAGCCTGACCGCGTGAGCAGCACGCCGTCGGCGATCTCCGACATCCGCATCCGGTGACCTGGCGCGTCGCCGAGGAACATGAGCACCTCGTAGGCCGAGACCGACAGGCCATGGGTCGCCTGCATCTCGGCGTCCAGCAGACGCGTCACGTGCGCGTGGACGGTGAGCATGCCGCGCCAGGCAGCGAGCTCTTCGGGGGTGAGGGGGCCATCTGAGCCGGGCAAAGTTAAACCTGAGAGGGTCGGTGACGCGCCCCACGATAACTGATTGCACGTGCAACTACATTGCGATATAGTTGTACGTGCAACCACTTCTCCTCCCGCCGAAAGGAGCCGCCATGAAGCTCGACGGCATGCACCACATCACGATGATCACCGCAGATGCCCCCGCCAACGTCGCCTTCTACGCCGACCTGCTCGGGCTGCGGATGGTCAAGAAGACGGTCAACTTCGATGCTCCGGAGGCCTACCACCTGTACTTCGGCGACGAGCAGGGCTCGCCGGGCTCGATCCTCACCTGGTTCGAGTTCGCCGGCGCGCGGTCGGGCCGTGCCGGGGCCGGAATGATCCACACGATCGAGCTCGGGGTCTCCGGCGAGGACGCGCTGGACTTCTGGGCGCAGCGCCTGGAGGCGGCCGGCGTGGAGACCGAGCGCATCGATGCGATGCTGTCGTTCGCCGACCCCGACGGGCTGCGGCTCTCGCTCGTCGTCAACGCCATCGAGGCAGACCCCAACCCCCCGCTGCGAGCAGTGCATCCGGAGGTCCCGGCCGAGCACGCGATCCTCGGCGTGGAGGGCGTCCGGGCCTACTCGGGCCGCGGGTTCGAGGCCGACCGCGGGCTGCTCACCGAGACGCTCGGGTTCACCGAGCTCGCGCCCGGCGAGTACCTGCTGGAAGGGCCGACCCGCCATCTGCACTATCGCTACGACCCGACCGACGAGCCTGGGATCTCCGGGGCCGGCACGGTTCACCACATCGCCTGGCACTCCCGCGACGAGGATCACGAGTCCTGGCAGCAGCGGGCCCGCGAGGCGGGCATGCAGGTGACCCCCGTGATCGACCGGGATTACTTCCATGCGATCTACTTCCGTCAGCCCCAGGGGATCCTGTTCGAGATCGCGACCACCACACCCGGTTTTGCGGTCGACGAGGCCCCGGACCACCTCGGGGAGGGGCTGCGCCTGCCCCGCCAGCACGAGCACCTGCGCTCGCAGCTCGAGCGCTCCCTCACGCCGCTCGTCAACCCGCGGGCGCGCGCCCGGGAGGAGGCGCGATGAGGCCGCTCGGCAAGCTGCGCACCACCGAGGCCGGAGCGCTCGCGTACGGCGAGCGCCCCGCCGACGGCCAGGCCGACGGGCTGTTGGTGCTCCACCACGGCCGCGGCTCGGACGAGCGTGACCTGCTCGGCCTCGCCGACGTGCTCGATCCCGAGCGCCGGCTGCACGTGGTGACCCCGCGCGCGCCGCTGACGTTCGCCGGATCGCCCGGGTATCACTGGTACGCGGTCCCGCGGGTCGGCTACCCCGATCACGACACGTTCCAGCGCGGGTTTGCCAGGCTCGGCGCGTTCCACGACGAGCTGTGGCAGCGGACGTCCATCTCACCGGAGCGGACGGTGCTCGGAGGGTTCTCACAGGGCGCGACCATGAGCTACGCGATGGGCCTCTCCGGGGCGCGACCGACGCCTGGCGGGTTGCTCGTCTTCTCCGGATTCGTGCCGGTCGTCGAGGACTGGGCGCCTGACGCGGACACGGTGCGCGACCTGCCGATGTACGTCACCCATGGCCGGGCCGATCCGGTGATGGACGTCGTGTTCGCCCGGCGGGCGCGTGATCTACTCACCGAGGGCGGGGCCGCGATCGAGTACCACGAGTCCGATTCGGGTCATCTCATCGACCCGGCGCACATCCCGGGCGCGCGGCGATGGCTGGGCGCCACCCTGCCGTTGATCAGCGCGACTGCAGTTCGACGCTGACCGACTCGGCCAGCCCGCTCAACAACCGGACCTCCCGGACGCCGAAGCTCGGGCGGGCTTCGCGCGCCAGGCAGCAGAGCACGTACAGCTCGGCGTCCGAGGGCCGGATGGGGACGCCGAGGTAGGCGCGGACGCCGAGGGTGCGCACGAGCTCGATCTCGGCGACGGCCTCCTCGGTCTGCGCGTCACGGACGACGTTGTCGATCCGCCCTTCGAGCATCAGCCGGCAGAACGTCTCCTCGAGCGGGAGCGAGTCGCCGCGCCGCATCGCCACCCCGGGCCAGCCGCCCGCGGCGATGCGGACCGTCTCGCGCCCGTCCGCAATCAACGTGAGCAGCGCGGCGTCGACGTCCAGCAGATCGCGGGTCATCCGCACCAGCGCTCCGAGCCGCTGCTCCGGGTCGGCGGACTGGATGACGCGGTCGGGCCGGGGCGGCCAGGGGACGCCGCATTCGGGGCAGCTCCCGGCACCCCCGGCAGGGGCGTAGCTCACCACACCACAACCGTTGCAGCGCAGGTGCGGCATCACCGTCCTCCCGGGTCGGCGTCCTTCTCCCTCACGGAAAGGACCCTACCAGCGAAACAGCAAAACTCTCCACCATTCACAGAGCCTTGACACTTCCCTGGCCGTATGTACGGCCGGAGGGCCGGTCGAGGGGGTCTAGGAGCGGGCGCGCAGGCCGTCGAGCGCAATCGACAGCAGGTGCCGGATCTGCTCGGGCTCGGCGCCCTGGATCTTCGTGATCCCGCCGACCAGCTGGATGACCCCGGCGACGTCGATGTCACCGCGCACCTCACCGGCCGCCTGCGCGCGCTGCAACAGCGGCTCACCGGCGGCGAACAGAGAGGCACGGCAGGAGGTGAACACGGGCGCCCCGCGATCGACGTAGTCGAACAGCTCATGTGCGAGCGCCATCTTCGTCGCCATGTAGTCGACGAGACCCTCGATCCACGTCGCGAACGCGCCCCATGGGTCGAGTCCGTCGAGCTCCGAGGCCGAGGCGCAGAAGCGGTCCACCTCCTCGACGTAGACCGCCTCCAGCAGGGCCTGGCGGTTGGGGAAATGCCGGTACAGCGTTCCGATCCCGACCCCGGCGCGCCGGGCGATGCCCTCGAGAGAGGTCTCGGCTCCGCTCTCGGTGAAGGCGCTGCGTGCCGCGGCGATCACCTTGTCGTAGTTGCGCCTCGCGTCGGCACGCTTGGGGCGAGTGCTGGTCAGCTGTTGGGTGGGTTCTGTGGTGCTCATGTGTCGCTCCTTCACCGGATCGTCACAAAACGGAGGGGGCCTCCGCTATAGTTCTTATCCGGAGGCAGCCTCCACATAGTTTCGGAGGCATCCTCCAGTTTAGTACCCATTTCTCGTCGGATGGAGTTTTACGTGACCTCACTTTTCACACAGAGCCCGGATCGCCGGCGCTGGATGACCCTGGTGGTCGTCTGCCTGGCGCAGCTCATGATCGTCCTCGACACCACGATCGTGAACGTTGCGCTGCCGTCGATCCAGCACGACCTCCACTTCTCCCAGGGGAGCCTCACCTGGGTCATCAACGCGTTCCTGCTCACGTTCGGCAGCCTGCTCCTCTTCGCCGGCCGCCTCGGCGACCTGATCGGGCGCAAACGCGTGTTCATGCTGGGCGTATCGACCTTCACCCTCGCCTCCGCATTGTGCGGCGTGGCCTGGAGCGGGGACGTCCTGATCGCCGCGCGCTTCCTCCAGGGCGTCGGCGCAGCAATGCAGGCGTCGGTCATCCTCGCGATCATCGTCACCGAGTTCCCGAAGCCCGCTGAGCGGGCACAGGCGATGAGCGCCTACGTGTTCACCGCGGTCGCGGGCGGCTCCCTCGGGCTGCTGCTCGGCGGCATCCTCACCCAGGCGCTCGACTGGCACTGGATCTTCTTCGTCAACATCCCGATCGGCCTGGCGACGCTCGCCGCCGGCCACGCGCTCGTTCCCGCCGACTCCGGCATCGGCCTGCAGCACGGCATCGACTGGCTCGGCTCCGTGCTCGTGACCGTGGCCCTGATGGCCGGCGTCTACGCGATCGTCGGCGCGACCGGCCACGGCTGGGGCTCGCAGCAGGTGCTGATCCCCGGCGCGATCGCCGTCGCCCTGCTCGGCGCGTTCCTCGCGCTCGAGTCGCGCATCGAGAACCCGATCATGCCGCTGCGGATCCTGCGGCTGCGCGGTCTGGTCGCCTCGAGCGTCGTCCGCGGCTTCCTGGTCACCGCGATGTACTCGACGTTCTTCCTGGGCACCCTCTACCTGGAGCACGTGCGCCACTTCAGCGCGGTCCAGACCGGATTGGCCTGGCTGCCCTGGACGCTCACCGTCGCCGCGCTGTCGCTCGGCATCACCGCGCGGCTGGTCCGCCGCTTCGGCCCGATGCGCGTCCTGATCGCGGGTATGGCGGCCGTCATCGCCGGCCTCGTGCTCTTGCACGGCGCCGGACCGCACACCGCGTTCTTCCCGACCCTGTTCCTCGCGTTCTTCGCGGTCGGACTCGGCATCGGGATGGCGTTCATGCCGCTGCTGCAGATCGCGATGGCCGACGTGCCTCCGGCCGACGCCGGACTGGGCTCGGGGATCATCAACGTCTCCCAGCAGATCTCCGGCGCGCTCGGCCTGGCGGTGCTCGACACCATCGCCACCAACCACACGCAGTCCCTGATCTCAGGCGGCCACTCCGCCGTGAGCTCGGCGATCAGCGGCTACCACCTCGCGTTCGTCTTCGGAACCGCGTCGGTGGCCATCGGCCTGGCGCTCGGGCTGGTGCTCCTGCGCCAGAACCGGGGCCAGAGCGAGCCCGAGGTCACGCTGCGCGACGAGCGCGTCATCCAGCGCGAGCGCGATCTCGAGGAGGCCTACGAGTCGGGCGTCGAGGACCTGGTCGAGGTCGTCTGACCCGAGTTGTGACTCGCGCCCCCGCGTGCGACGGTTCGCCGTCGTACGCGGGGGCGTTTTGCCGTCTAGCGACTGGTGAACTCGTCGCCGGCCGAGTCGACCGCGACGCACTCCGTGCCCGTCACGCAGGCGATCGAGGTGAGCCCGGAAGCGCCGTGCAGGCGTGTCGGGACCCAGGAGGAGCCGCCCGCGTGGCCGATCCAGACCCGGGCCAAGGAGTCGGCGAGCACGCACAGTCCCCGCGTCGGACAGGCGACCGAGGTGAGCGCGCTGCCGGCGGCGACCGCGTGAAGGTGACCGCCGCGGCGGGAGTGCGGATCGAAGCTCACCTCGTTGCCGAGCGTGTCGACCGCGACGCACAGCCGTGTCCCGCGGCAGGCGATCCCGTCAAGCTCGTTATCCGAGTCGCCCGAGGCGGCGTCGAGACCGACCGGCTTGTCGATCTTCACCGACAGCAGCCGGTGGCCGGTGAGCGGGTCGAAGGTGATCGCCGTGCCGTTGTTGTCGGTCGCGGTGCACTGCGAGCGGCTCGGGCAGGCGAGGGCGGTCAGCGCCTCGACCTCTTCGATGTTGATGTTGTGGCGCATGATCCGCCCGGTCTGGGGGTCGTAGGTCACCCCCGCCCCGTCGGTGTCGATGGCGACGCACTCGCCTCGGGACGGGCAGCGCACGGTGACGATCGTCCCGTCGCCGTCGTGATCGATGACCCGGCTCTTGGGATGGCCGAAGGCGCGCGGGTTGAAGGTGATCTGGCTGACGTCGCTGGGGGCGCTGCACAACGTGAGCGCCGGGCAGGCGATCGCCGCGACGGGCGGAAACGGCCGCCCGGCAAGCGTCCGCAGATGCATCGCCACACGTGACGACCGCGGGTCGAAAGTGAGCTCATGCAGCGCGTCGACCGCGGTGCACTGCGAGCGGCCGGGGCAGGAGACGGAGACGAGCGGAGTCCCGGCGTCGATCAGCGTGGCATTCGGCCGACTCGTGGTGCCCGGAATGAACGTCAGCGCGTGACCGGAGCCGTCGTCGGCGACGCAGCCGGTGGCGCTGGGGCACGCCAGGCTGTGGACGCCGCGCACCGCCACGTTGGCCAGCGACTGGCCGGTCTGTGGATCGAAGCTCGTCAGATGGCCCGCCAGATCGGCCGCCACGCACAGGGTCGCCGACGGGCAGGCGACGTCGTTGAACTGAGTGAACTCGTTTGTTGCCAGGGACGCGGGTCCGGCGGTCGTGGCGGTCTGCGGGTCGAAGGTCGTCTCGCGCCCGGACTGGTCGACGGCGGTGCACTGAGTGGCCGAGGCGCAGGTGACGGCATGCGCGAACCCGGCCTTGGAGTCGATCGTCGCCGAGGTCGCGGTGCCTGCGCCGGCCGGGTCGAACGTCCACTCCTTCGTCTGGCTGATGGCGGTGCACTGGGTCGCCGAGGCGCACGTCACGGCGACGAGGCCGAAGTCCTCACCCGGGTCCAGCGACGTCGTAACCGGCGAGGAGGGCGCGGTCGGGTCGAAGGTGACGACGTTGCCGGCGCCATCGACGAGCACGCACTCACTGCCGGACGCGCATGCGACACCGTCCGCCTGGGCCGAGCTCGACGCGGAGCTCACCGCCCCATCGACGGTCGTGAACGTGAGCGTCGCCGCAGGTGCGCTCGGGTTGAACGTCGCCGCCCCTCCCTGCTGGTCGATCACCGTGCACTGCGTCGCCGAGGCGCAGGTGAAGCCGGAGAGCCGCGCGGGCGCGGTGAGCTGCACCCGGGTCACGTGACCCGGCGTGGCCGGGTCGAACTGCACCAGCCGGTTGTTGGCGTCGAGCGCGTCGCACTGGCTCCTCGAGGGACAGGCGAGCAGGCCGAGCGCGACGCCGGTGGAATGATCGATCTGCCGTCCCGCCGACCAGCGCAGCGGCGAGGCCATCGCGGTCACGGAGAGGGTGGCGAGCAGCGCGAACACGGCCGCCAGCGAAGTGAGGAATGTGGAAACCCGGTTCATGTGCTGACGAAGAACTCCGCAGGTCCCCGGAAGTTGCGCACGGCGAAGGTGGGGAGCTTTCTTCGACCTGGAGCCGAACCACCTTCCCCGCACCGTCACTGCAGCCGGTAGCCGAGCCGGGCGAGGTCCTTGAAGGCGCCGGTGAGTCGCCGCTGCGCCTGGCCGAGCGTGTGCTGTGCGTGCTGGTAGCCCTTCGGATCGTGGCCGAGCGCGGCCCGTGCCAGGGCGTCGTAGCCGCTCGATGCCTCCGTCAGCGCCGAGACGAGCGTGTCGTTGGCCGCCACCGCGATCCCGGCGGGCAGCTTCCGTGCGGCTCGCGCCGCCTTGGACTCCGCGGCGGCAAGCCGCCGGGCGGCGTGGGCGCGGGTGGCGAGGTCCTGTTTGAGCAGATTCGGCCCGTTGGCCAGGCGTGCCTCGTTGAGGGTGGCGAGGATCTGGTTGAGCTCCAGCGCGTATGCGGCGTCGACGTTCTCGGCGATCTTGACCCCCGCGGTGAGCCGCAGCGTGCGCAGCACCCGTTCACACGCGCCGGTGAAGGCCCCGCTCGCAGCCGGGCTCGCACAGGTGGCTATCACGGTCGCGCGCGTCGTGGCCAGCAGATAGACCGAGACGACGGACCCCGCACCGCGCGGATGCAGGTCGAGATAGCGATCGAAGCGGTAGGGGCCGAGCGCCACGATCTGAGGGGTCGGGCGGTGGGGCAACGACGCGAGGAACGCGGCGGGCAGCGTGCCGAGGCTCGTCGCGCGGGCGGTCCCGATCGTCATCCGCTCGGTGGCCGAGCCCTTCGGTCCCACCGAGACACGGTTGTCGAGCGCGAGCCCGGTGAGCGGCCGGGACGACTGCGCCGACCAATCGCCCGGATAGTGGACGGAGAGCAGTCCGGCCGACGCGGCGCGGCTCAGCGCGTTCGACGGTCGCGAGGGCTTCTCGAGCGTGTGGGCGAGCACGAACCCGGCCACGGCGGCGACGACGATCAGCCCCACCGGGCGCACGAACCTATGCACGGCCTCCGAGGCTAACGGTCGGGGCGCTCCGACCTTGGGCGAGATCGTGCGCGGTCAGAGCCACCATCGCGCAGGACGGCATCGGGGCTCCTCAGAGCCCTGGTCAGGTTCATGGCATCAACCGGTCACAGCGACTGCAGCGCGGCGTTGAGCGTGGCGCTCGGGCGCATGGCGGCGGCGGCCTTCGTCGGATCAGGCCGGTAGTAGCCGCCGACGTCGACCGGCGAGCCCTGGACGGCGGCGAGCTCGGAGACGATGGTCTCCTCCTCGGCCGTCAAGCGCTCGGCGAGGGCAGCGAAGCGTGAGGCCAGCTCCTGGTCGGTGGTCTGCTCGGCGAGCTCGCGTGCCCAGTAGAGCGCGAGGTAGAAGTGGCTGCCTCGGTTGTCGAGCTCCCCGACGCCTCGCCGCGGCGACCGGTTCTCCTCGAGAACGCTGCCGGTCGCCCGGTCGAGCGTCTCTCCGAGCAGGCGCGCCCGGGGGTTGTCGGTCTTCTCGGCGAGCATCTCGAAGGAAACCGCGAGCGCGAGGAACTCTCCCAGCGAGTCCCAGCGCAGGTGGTTCTCCCGCTCGAACTGCTGCACGTGCTTGGGCGCCGAGCCGCCCGCCCCGGTCTCGAACAGCCCTCCGCCCTGCATGAGCGGCACGATCGAGAGCATCTTGGCGCTCGTGCCGAGCTCGAGGATCGGGAACAGGTCGGTGAGGTAGTCGCGCAGGACGTTGCCGGTCACCGAGATCGTGTCCTCGCCGCGCCGCGCCCGTTCAAGCGTGTACCGCGCCGCGTCGCCGACGTTGAGGATCTCGATCGTGAGGCCGTCGGTGTCCTGGTCGGCGAGCGCCGCATGGACCTTCTTGAGCACCTCGGCGTCATGGGCGCGGCTCTCGTCGAGCCAGAAGACCGCGGGGGCGCCGGTGGCCCGGGCACGCCTGACGGCGAGCGCGACCCAGTCCAGGATCGGCGCGTGCTTGGTCTGGCAGGCGCGCCACACGTCGCCGGTGTCGACGATGTGCTCGGTCAGCGTCGTCCCGTTCTGGTCGACGAGGCGAACCATTCCCGGGTCGGCGATCTCGAAGGTCTTGTCATGCGAGCCGTACTCCTCGGCCTTCTGAGCCATCAGCCCGACGTTCGGCGTGGTGCCCATCGTGGTGGGGTCGAAGGCACCCTTGCGCGTGCAGTCCTCCAGCGTCGCCGCGTAGAGCTCGGCGTAGGAGTGATCCGGGATCACGAACAGCGTGTCCTGCAGCTCCCCGTCGCGGTTCCACATCTGCCCCGAGGTGCGGATCGCGGCGGGCAGCGACGCGTCGATGATCACGTCGGACGGGACGTGCAGGTTGGTGATCCCGCGGTCGGAGTCGACCATCGCCAGGCCCGGGCCGGTCACGTACGCGCCATGGATCGCGTCGGCGATCGCGGTCCGCTCGGCCTCGGGCAGGGTCGCGATCGCCCGTTCCAGCGCACCGAGCCCGTCGTTGGCGTTGACCCCGGCGCGGCGCAGACCGTCCTCGTGTTCGGCGAACACCACCGGGAAGTAGGCGCGCACGGCACGGCCGAACAGAATCGGGTCCGAGACCTTCATCATCGTCGCCTTGAGGTGGACCGAGAACAGGATCCCCTCGTCCTTGGCGGCCTGCACCTGAGCGGCGAGGAACTCCTCCAGCGCGCCGCGGCGCATCACCGCAGCATCGACCACCTCGCCGTCCTGGACGGGAAAGTCGGGCTTCAGCACGGTCACCGTGCCATCCGCGGCGACGTGCTCGATCCGGACCGTGCCGGCGGTAGCGATCGTCACCGACAGCTCTGTGGAGCGGAAATCTCCGTCCTGCATCGTCGACACCCGGGAGCGCGACTCCGGCGACCAGGCGCCCATCGAGTGCGGATGGCTGCGGGCGTACGCCTTCACCGACGCGGGCGCGCGGCGATCGGAGTTGCCCTCCCGCAGCACGGGGTTGACCGCGGACCCCTTGACCCGGTCATAGGCGGCACGCGCCCGTCGCTGCTCGTCGTCGGCCGGATCGTCGGGATAGTCCGGGACGCCGTATCCCTGTGACTGAAGCTCTGCGATCGCCGCCTTCAGCTGAGGGACCGAGGCCGAGATGTTCGGCAGCTTGATGATGTTGGCGTCGGGCGTGGTGGCGAGCTCACCGAGCTCGGCGAGCGCGTCGGCGATCCGCTGGTCGGGCGCGAGCCGGTCGGGAAACTGGGCGAGGATCCGGCCCGAGAGCGAGATATCACGCAACTCGAGCTCGACGCCGGCCACTCCGGCGTAGGCGCGGACGATCGGCAGCAACGACTGCGTGGCGAGGGCCGGCGCCTCGTCGGTGTGGGTGTAGACGATCTTCATCAGGGGTGGAAATTAGTCGCTGCGTCGCGTGCGCGGGCTGCGGGCGCGGCCCCCGGTCGGCGCTCGGACGGCCTTGTCACCATGGGTACATGACCGATCGACCGCCGTTTCCCCCGTTCACCGCCGAGACCGCCGCCCAGAAGGTGCAAGCCGCCGAGGACGCCTGGAACACCCGCGAGCCCGAGCGGGTGTCACTCGCCTACACCGAGGACTCGGTGTGGCGCAACCGCGACGCATTCCTTCGCGGGCGCGCCGAGATCGTCGCGTTCCTCAGCGCGAAGTGGAAGCGCGAGCTCGACTACGCGCTGCGCAAGTCGCTGTGGTCCTACAGCGAGGACCGGATCGCGGTGCGCTTCCAATACGAGTGCCACGATCCCGAGGGCCGGTGGTGGCGCAGCTACGGCAACGAGCTGTGGGAGTTCGACGACCACGGCCTGATGCGCCGCCGGGAGGCCTCGATCAACGACGTGGCGATCGAGAAGTCCGAGCGCCGGATCTTCGGCCCGCGTCAGGAGAGCGAGCCGGGGAGCGAGATCCCGCTGCGCTGAGGGAGAACGGGGGCCGTATCTGCGTACGATTGGGGCCATGGAGCAGCGGATCGTCTACCTCTCACGACTACGCAGGCTGCCGCTGCTCGGAGCCGACGGCGCGGACATCGGCCGCATCGACGACGCGGTCGTCGATCTCGGCTCCAAGCCCCCGCGGGTCAACGGGCTCGTCGTCGCCGTGCAGCGGCGCAGGGTATTCGTGGGCATCGGCCGGATCGGGGAGATCGCCAGCGAGGGGGCGAGGCTGCGCCGGGGCTCGGTCAACCTGCGTCACTTCGAGCTCAAGCCCGGCGAGCGCCTGCTCCACGGCGAGGTCGTCGACAAGCGTCTCAAGGGAGAGCGGGTGATCGACATCGGCCTCACTCCGACCCCCGAGGAGGGGGGCTGGGAGGTGGCGACAGTCGCGCTCTCGCCGCGTCGCGTTCCAGGGCTCGGACCGCGTGGTGTGCCCGGCCTGCGCCGCGCGCCGGACATCCTCGACTGGTCGGAGGCCGGCGAGCTGTTCGCCTCCGAACGGCCGGTCGACCGACAAGCTGCTGAGCTTGGAACCCTGCATCCGGCCGAAATGGCCGCGGCGATCCGCCATCTGCCGCTTAGCCGCCGCCAGATTCTCGCCAACGAGCTTGAGGACGATCGCTTCGCTGATCTGCTGGAGGAGCTCTCCGAGGACGAGCAGGTGCGGCTCATCGAGGGTATGGACCTCGAGCGGGTCGCCGGCATCCTCGACGAGATGGAGGCTGACGATGCAGCCGATCTGATCGCCGAGCTTCCCGAGGGCCGCCGGGCCGCGCTGCTCACCGCGATGGACCCCGACGAGGCCGAACCGGTTCGGCGCCTACTCACCTACCAGCCCGACACCGCGGGCGGCCTGATGACCCCCGAGCCGCTCATTCTCTCCCCCGACGCAACCGTCGCCGAGGCGCTCGCCCGGGTGCGCGAGCGCGACATCCCGGTCCCGCTCGCCTCCGCCGTGTTCGTCGCCCGCCCCCCGCTCGAAACCCCGACCGGGCGTTATCTGGGCTACGTCGGCTTCCAGCGACTGCTGCGCGAAACGCCGTCCAAGCCGCTCGGCCGCTGCCTGGACGAGGACGTCGAGCCGGTGCATGAGTCGAGCTCTGACCGTGATGTTGCCGCTCAACTGGCCGCCTACGATGTCGTCTCGCTCGCTGTCGTCGATGACGCCGGCCGACTCGTCGGCGCGGTGACGATCGACGACGTCCTCGACCGCGTTCTGCCCCCCAACTGGCGAGTTGCCATCACCCACGACTGATGGCCCGCCGCGACAACCTCAGCACGCCGCGCGGGACCGGGGGCGGCTCGCTCTACGACCCCGACGCGTTCGGCAGCATGGCCGAACGCCTCGCGCGGTTTTTCGGCACCCCGCGGTACCTGATCGTCCAGACGGCGATCGTGGCAGTGTGGATTGCCATCAACGCCGTGTGGGTGACGCTGCGCTTCGACAAGTACCCGTTCATCCTGCTCAACCTCGTGTTCTCGACCCAGGCCGCCTACGCCGCGCCGCTGATCCTGCTCGCCCAGAACCGGCAGGCCGACCGCGATAAGGCGGAAGTGGAGCGTGACCGCGAGGTCAACGCTCGCGCGCTGGCCGAGACCGAGTACCTGGCTCGGGAGATCGCCGCGGTGCGACTGGCCGTCGAGCAGAAGGCCGACCGCGACGACGTCATCGAGCCGCTCGAGCGGATCACCGCGATGCTCGAGCGGATGGAGGCCGCCGCACCGGGGCAGGCGCCCGGTACGGGCTGAGTGCCCGGGCGCAGTCGAGGGAGCGCGCCCGGGCAATTTGAGAAGGCCGGTGAGTCAGATGCCGACGGGCGACCGCACCGCGTGCTCGATCCGCTCGCCAATGCCTCGGTCGATGTTCTTCCAGTACTCGAACGCGCGCTCCAGAACGGGCTCGGAGACCCCGTCGGACAGGTGGCCCGCGACGTTCGAGACCAGGCGGTCCCGTGCATCGTCGTCCAGGACCTCGCGCACCATCGTGCCGGCCTGTCCCCAGTCGTCATCCTCGGTGTGGGATTTGTAGCCCTCGCGGACCATCTCGCCGCTCGTCGCCCACAGACCCGCCTGGTCGGTCGCCGACGGGTCCGCCTGCGGCCCGCCGTACGAATTCGGCGCGTACACCGGGTCCTGAACGTTGACGGTACGCATCGCCCCGTCCTTGGAGTAGGCGTGGACCGGGGCGACCGGCGTGTTGACAGGGATCTGCTTGTAGTTGACCCCGAGTCGCGCCCGGTGCGCGTCGGAGTAGGCGAAGCCACGCGCGAGCAGCATCCGGTCGGGGCTCAGGCCGATCCCCGGCACGAGGTTGTTGGGTTCGAACGCCGCCTGCTCCATCTCGGTGTGAAAGTCGGTGAGGTTGCGGTTCAGCGTCATCGTGCCGACCTTGATCAGCGGATAGTCGCCGTGCGGCCAGACCTTCGTGAGGTCGAACGGGTTGAAGCGGTAGTCCCACGCCTCTTCGAAGGGCATGACCTGCATGTAGAGCGTCCAGCTCGGGAAATCGCCGTCGCGGATCGCCTCGAACAGGTCCTGGCGGTGGTAGTCGGCGTTCTCTCCGGCCATCTGGTCGCCCTCGTCCTGGGTGAGGAACTCGATGCCCTGGTCGGTCTTGAAGTGGTACTTGACCCAGAACTTGTCGCCGGCTGCGTTGACCCACATGTAGGTGTGGCTGGAGTAGCCGTTCATGTGGCGCCAGCTCTTCGGGATCCCGCGATCGCCCATCAGCCAGGTCACCTGGTGCGCGGACTCGGGCGAGAGCGACCAGAAGTCCCATTGCATGTCGTTGTCACGCAGGCCGTTGTCGGCGCGGCGCTTCTGGGAGCGGATGAAGTGCTGGAACTTCATCGGGTCCTTGACGAAGAACACCGGCGTGTTGTTGCCGACCATGTCGTAGTTGCCCTCGGACGTGTAGAACTTCAGCGCGAACCCACGCGGGTCCCGCCAGGTGTCCGGGCTGCCGCTCTCGCCGGCGACGGTCGAGAACCGGGCGAGCATGTCGGTCTTCACCCCGGGCTGGAAGAGCGACGCACGCGTGTAGCGGCTGACGTCCTCGGTCGTCTCGAACACGCCGAATGCGCCGGCGCCCTTGGCGTGTGGCTGGCGCTCGGGGATCCGCTCGCGGTTGAAGTTCGCCATCTGCTCGATCAGATACTGGTCCTGGAGCAGGATCGGGCCGTCGGCGCCGACCGTCAGCGAGTGCTCGTCGCTCGCGACCGGGATGCCGGCGTCGGTGGTCGTGCGCGGTACGTCGCTCATGTTCGAGGCTCCTTCGTCAGCGGTCTGATCGGCGGCGGCGCGTCCGGAAGGACCCGGACGGGCCTTCCATTCGAGACCTACCCGGCTCGCCCGAACCGACACCCCTCCCTCACAGACTCCTCACATCCTCCACCCACTTCCCGGGTAGGCTCGCCGCGTGCTCGGACTTCCCGACGACATCACCGCGCTGCTGTTCGACCTCGACGGGGTTCTGACCCCGACGGCGAAGATCCACTTCAAGGCCTGGAAGCAGACCTTCGACGAGTTCCTCAGGCAGCGCGACGGGGACTCGTTCAAGCAGTTCACCCAGGACGACTACAACGAGTACGTCGACGGCATGTCGCGCTTTGACGGCGTGCGGTCGTTCCTGAAGTCACGGGGGGTCGAGCTGCCCGAGGGCGCTGACGACGACGATGGCTCGTCCGGCAAGCCGACCGTCCACGGCCTGGGCAACCGCAAGAACGACCTCGTGCTCGAGCTGATTCAGAAGGACGGCGTCAAGCCGTATCCCGGCTCGCTGCGCTACGTCAAGGCGGCGAAGGAGGCCGGGCTAGCGCGCGCCGTCGTCTCGGCGAGCGCCAACTGCCGGCCGGTGCTCCGTTCGGCGGGGATCGAGGACCTGTTCGACGCGATCGTCGACGGCAAGGTGGCCGACGAGCAGCACCTGCAGGGCAAGCCCCACCCCGACACCTACCTGGCGGGCGCGCGCGCACTCGGCGTCGACCCGTCGGTGGGCGCGGTATTCGAGGACGCCACCGCCGGCGTGCAGGCCGGCCACGACGGGCACTTCGGCTACGTCGTCGGCGTGGACCGGGTCGATCACGCGGCCGCTCTGAAGTCCCACGGGGCCGACGTCGTGGTCAAGGACCTGGCCGACCTGCTGTGATCGAACACCCCGCCTACCCGGTCGAGCCGTGGACGATCCGTGAGACGTCGCTTCACCTCGACAACCTGGCTCAGTCCGAGTCGGTGTTCGCGCTCTCCAACGGCCACATCGGTTTGCGCGGCAACCTCGACGAGGGCGAGCCCAACGGACTGCCCGGCACCTACCTGAACGGGTTCTACGAGACGCGGCCGCTGCCCTACGCCGAGGCCGGCTACGGCTACCCCGAGGACGGCCAGTCGGTCGTCAACGTCACCAACGGCAAGCTGATCCGGCTGCTCGTGGAGGACGAGCCCTTCGACCTGCGCTACGGGACGGTGGAATCCCACGAGCGGGTCCTCGACCTGCGCGCCGGACTGCTGCGGCGTGAGGTCGTGTGGATCTCACCGACCGGACGCCGGGTGAAGCTCACCTCGTGCCGGATGGTGTCCTTCACCCAGCGGGCGCTCGCCGTGATCGAGTACACCGTCGAGCCCCTGGAGGGCGAGTTCCCGGTCGTCGCGGTCTCCTCGCTGGTCGCCAACGAGACGATGCCCCTCGC
>CAVUUL010000010.1:0-28839 GCA_963744685.1 uncultured Solirubrobacteraceae bacterium
CGTCTACGACATGCGTCCACTCGCCGTGCCGCGTTCGCCGTCCCGCTTGCGCTGGGCCGTCCCGCGGTCGAGACCTGTCGCCCCGTCGTCCGCCGGGCATCCGGCGGCCGACCTCCTGCGGTCCGGCTCGCCGCCCGGTGCGGCGGCAACCGGCGGCCGTGGGCGCCAATCCCATGCGTACGCGCAACGCTGCAGAAAACGGGGCATCGAGGCAAGGTCCGCGGAGCTCAGCGGCGGCGAACCCACCGGCGCCATGATCCAGCTCGCGCAGCCCTGGAGCGAGCTCACCGCGCCGATCGTCGAGCGGTCGCGCGTGGCCGAGTATCCGCCGTGATCCCCGTACGGACTACGGATTGCCGGGGGGTTGCTCCTGTGCCATGTTCGCGCCGCCGCGAACGGCTCGCGGCGGCGGACCCAAGAACGCAACACGGGGGTATCGGTGATGGGTCGAGTGCGGGTGAGTCGGCGGGCGCTGGCGGCCTGGGTGGCCTCGACGGCGATGCTGGGTGCCATGGCGGGCACCGCCTCCGCCGCCGGCCCGTCCGCGCACGCCGCCGGCCGCGAGGTCCGCGTCGGAATGCGGCCGCAGGTGACCGGCCGCGCACTCGGCGCGCTGGCCGGCGACACGCAGCTGCAGGTGACGGTGGCGCTCGCGCCACACGACCAACTGGCGCTTCAGCGGCACGCGACCGCGGTGTCAACCCAGGGCTCCAGCGCCTTCCGGCGCTACCTCTCGGTCGCCGAGTTCCGACGCCGGTTCGCGCCGACCGACGCGCAGATCGCCTCCGTCCGCGCCGCGCTGCGTGCCGAGGGGCTCGCTCCCTCCGCCGTCTCGGCCAACGGGCTGGCGATCGAGGTCGCCGGCAGCGCGGCGCAGTTCGCTCACGCGTTCTCGGTCTCCTTTGACCGCGTGCGGCTCGCCAACGGGAGGGTCGCCTACGCGAACACGACCGCGCCGGCGCTGCCCGCCGCGGTCGCTCCGTTCGTCCAGGGCGTGGTCGGGCTCGACTCCCTCCAGCAGGTTCACAGCAACGCGATGCATGGATCCGGCGCGGCCAACAGCCCGATCGCGCAGCCGCAGGACCCCACCGGCGGGCCGCAGCCGTGCGCGGCGGCGTCGGCTCTGGGCGCCGAGACCGCCGACCAGCTCGCCTCCAGCTACGGGTTCTCGTCGCTGTATGGAGCGGGCGATGAGGGCGCCGGGCAGACGATCGCGATCGTCGAGTTCGAGCCGGACGACCCGTCGGACATCGCGGCCTACGCAGCCTGTTACGGCCTGTCGACCGCGGGCATCAGCGATATCCCGGTCGATGGTGGCGTCGGGGCCGGGACGGGCCAGGGCGAGGCGACGCTCGATATCGAGGACGTGCTCGGGCTGGCGCCGCAGGCGACGATCCTCGTCTATCAGAACAATGGCCGGGGGGTGTACGACGAGTACAACACGATCATCAGCCAGGATCGGGCGAAGGTCATCTCGACGTCGTGGTACCTGAACTGCGACGACGCCGCACAGGGGTCGGCCGCCCTTCAGATTGAGAACACGCTTTTCCAGGAGGCGGCGGTGCAGGGTCAGTCGATGTTCGTGGCCCAGGGCGACGCCGGGTCGGAGGCCTGCCTGCAGAACGGAGGCACTGACGGGACGCTCAACGTCCAGGACCCGGGGTCTCAGCCGTTCGTCACCAGCGTCGGCGGCACGACGATCCTGGCACCGGGACCCCGGCCCCTGGAGACGACCTACAACGACTCGTTCGGCGGTGCCGGCGGTGGCGGGATCTCCAAGGCCTGGGCGATGCCGGCCTATCAGCGCGACGCACCAGCCGGGCTGAACGTGATCAACGCCAACTCCTCCGGCACCCCGTGCGGCGCATCCTCCGGCGACTGTCGCGAGGTCCCGGACGTGTCCGCGGACTCCTCCGACGTCAGTCCGTACGCGATCTACATCGCCGGGGGGTGGCATGAGTTCTGGGGGACGAGCGCCGCGGCACCGACCTGGGCGGCGTATACAGCGCTGGTCAACGGTTCAAGCGCGTGTGCCGGAACAGCGGTCGGTTTCGCCGATCCGCTCCTGTACCAGATCGCGGCCGGCGACTACGGAAATGCGTTCAACGACGTCACCACCGGCACCAACGACTGGAGCGGTGCTCAGGGCGGGCTGTTCGGCGCCGGTGCCGGCTATGACATGGCGACCGGCCTCGGCAGCCCCAACGGCGGCGCGCTCGCCCAGGACCTCTGCGCGGCTCGTGCCTCTGCGGTGACGGTCATCAACCCCGGCGCCCAGTCTGGCCCGGTCGGCGGATCGGTCTCGCTCCCGATCCAGGCCAGCGACGCCACGGGCGCCGCGCTCTCATACAGCGCGACCGGTCTGCCCGCCGGGCTCTCGATAGACCCGACGACCGGCGTGATCTCGGGGACCACCACGACGGCGGCCGATACGGTCGCCAACGTCACCGTGACCGACACCGACCACGCGAGCGCGACGACGTTGTTCGACTGGACCGTGGGCGGCAGGGCGAAGTCACACACCACGTTGAGCTGTGAGCACCCCTCGCCCGCCCAGAATCACCGGGTCGCGTCGGGCAAGCCGATCACGCTCAGCTGCACCGCTCTGGTCCAGCACGCCGCCTCGGCCAAGGGTGCGGCGAAGCCCAGCGGTACCGTCCGCTTCGCCGTCTCCCCGGCGGGGATCGCCCAGCCCGCGTCCTGCACGCTGCCGGCAGCGACCGGCGTGCGCAACCGCTGCACGACGGCCGTGACCACCCGCAGCGAGGGCGCGTACACGGTCCTCGCCACCTATTCGGGCGACTCGACGTATCAGAGCAGCACGACCGGCGTGACGCTCACCGTGAAGTGACAGCCCCTGGGACCGGCGCGGGTGAGCTGGCCCCGTCTTCGGCGCCCCCGAAGCACCGTTGCCACTGAGTGGTTGGTGAGTGGTAGCGTTCCCGCGCTGGATTCAGTGGGCGAACAGGAGGCAGTTGTGCACGGATGGAGCCGTCGGTCTCTCGTAGGTGTCGGCGTGGCGGTCGCGATCGCGGCGCCGGCCATGGTCCTGGCCTCGGATGTCGCGCCCGCCGTGGCCGACAGCGCGGCGACCTGGACTGGGCATCCCCAGCTCACGCCGATCGCGCGCCCCGCACCGTCGCTCACGGCGCCCGGGCTCGTCGCCGCCGGTCAGTCGCCATGGGTGGCGCTCAAACATGCCGCGCCGTTCTTTCCGGGAACGATGCTGCTCGGCAGTGACGGCACGGTCTACGTCCACTCCGAGCCGGCGTCGGGTGGCACCGCCGACTGGTGGAAGCTCACGCCGGACGCCAAGGGCAGCTACGTCAACGGGACGTGGAAGCAGATGCCCTCGATGCCGGGCGGCTATGACCCGCTGTATTTCTCCTCCGCGATCCTGCCCGATGGGCACATGATCGTCGAGGGCGGCGAGTACCTCGGCGGCAACCCGGTGTGGACGAACAAGGGAGCGGAGTACAACCCGCTCACCAACTCGTGGAAGAAGGTCGCACCGCCCCCGGGTTGGGCGAACATCGGCGACGCTCAGGGCGACGTGCTCGCCAACGGCACCTACATGCTCTCCCAGGCCTGTCAGAACTGCCTGTCCAGCACCGGGACATTGAGCACGGCGTTCGCGCTGTACAACCAGACGGGTCACAACTGGATCACCGGTTCGGGCGCGAGCAAGAATGACCCCAACGACGAAGAGGGCTGGACGCTGCTGCCCAGCGGACAGCTGCTCACCGTCGACACGTGGCTGACCCCCACGACCGAGCTGTTCACTCCGAACACCCTCACCTGGGCGACCAATGGCAACACGCCGCGCTCGCCGGTCAACAGTCCGTCGGCCGAGATCGGTCCCCAGTCCGAGATGCCGGGCGGCAACGTGTTCGTCGCCGGCGCCGGATCAGGCCCGGAGAACCCGGCGCCGTGCACGACATCGACTCCGGCCGCCACCGCGCTCTATGACTACGCGGCGGGGAGCTGGGTGAGCAGCCCGCCGATCCCGACGATCGACGGCCAGCAGTACGACAGCGCCGACGGCCCGGCCGCGACGCTCCCGGACGGCAACGTCTTGTTCGACGTGAGTCCGTGCGTGTACAACACCCCGATCGCGTTCGAGATCTACAACGCGGCGACCAACACGATCAGCGCGGCGCCGAACGTCCCCAACGCGGCCAACGATTCGACGTTCTACACGCGGCTGCTCGACCTGCCCAACGGACAGGTGCTGTTCAATGACGGCTCCAACCGGCTTGAGGTCTACACCGCCGGAGGCAGTGCCGATCCGTCGTGGGCGCCGTCGATCTCCTCCATCAGCACGACGCACCTGTCACCGGGGCACTCGGCGATCCTGTCGGGCACCCAGCTCGCCGGCCTGGACCAGGGAGCGTCGTACGGAGACGACGTGCAGGACGCGACCAACTTCCCGGTCGTGCGCATCACCAACGACAGCACCGGCGCGGTGACCTATGCGCGCACCAGCCAGTGGAGCTCCGTCTCGGTGGCGCCCGGTGCGAGCTCGTCGACGAAGTTCACGGTTCGTAACGCCACGCCCGCGGGCCCGAGCACCGTCGAGGTGATCGCCAACGGGATCGCCTCCTCGCCGGTTCCGGTGACGGTCCGCTAGCGATGCATGCGCCGCGGCCTTCGGGCCGCGGCGCGCGCCGCGCCGGTGTCAGGACGCCGAGAGCGGGACGCGACGGCAGAAGCAGGAGCTGTGGATCTCCACGTCGGCGATCGCCACCGCCGCTTCCAGCCGGGGAGCGAGCTCGGCCGCCTCCGCCGTACGGCCGAGCCGCGTCAGGCACTCGCTGTATCCCCGCAGGCTCCACACATTGTCGGGATGCCGGCACGCGCGGGGGAGCGTGGGGTCCAGGCCGAGGTCGGCGGCGTACACCGCGGCCGCGCGCTCGACCTCGCCCTGCTCGAGCAGCAGCGCGCCGTAGGCGTGCCGGGTCGGCTGCATCCATCCCCACGGCTCGTCGTATGGGAGCGAGTCGTCGAGCTCGATCGCGTGGCGAAGATCGCTCCACGCCCGCTCGTGGTCGCCGCGGCGGTAGGCGATCTCGCCGTCGAGCATCGCGGCGGCGATGGCGAGGATGTCCCGGGCGGTGTTGTTGAACAGGTAGCGCGATTCGGCGACCCGCTCGACGGCCTGCGTGAACCGCTCGCGCTCCCGGACGGCCTCCGCCACCCGTCCGGTGGCGGCCAGGGCGACTCCTCGGGCGTAGTGGCACAGCGTCGTGGTGACGCAGTACAGCTCGGGGTCGGCGGGCAGGGGCTCCGAGAGGATCTCGTCCCACAGCCCGAAGCGGATCAGCACGTGCAAGCGCATCCCGACGAAGCTCTCCAGCCAGTCGGCCATCGGCGGCACCTCGACTCGGAGCAGCTCCTCGGGGATCGCCGCGGCCAGTGCCTGTGCCGCGTCGAGCGCGGTCTGGCGCCTGCCGGCGAACATCGCCCCGTAGACCCGGAAGTGATGGTTATGAGCGCGGTAGAGCGAGTAGAAGTTGCGCGCGCCGTGCTCCTCGGCGTAGCGGTCGTCGGCGACGATCGCCCGCTCGTTGCCGGAGATCACCTGGGCGTAGTCACCGACCAGGACGTCGATGTGGGTGGGCATGTGAACGAGATGACCGCCGTCGGGGACGAGCTCGCGCAGCGCGTTGGCGGCCGGCAATGCGGCCTCGGGCCAGGGCGACATCTCCATCAGGTGGATGTAGAAGTGCAACAGGCCCGGATGCTCCATTCCACCCGGCCGCGCGAGCGCGTCCTCCAGCACCTGCCGCGCGCGCAGCGTGTGCGCGCCCTCGGCCGGCTCGCCGGTCGCGAGGTCCCAGAGCGACCAGGTCGTGACGTTGAGCAGCGCGTCGGCGTAGAGCGCGGCGACGTCGAGATCGTCGGGGTGGGCGGCATACACGGTCTCCATCACGCGGGCGTAGGCCGCGGTCCACTCGCTCAGATCGTCGGTCGGCTCGGGCGCCGGGTAGCGGGCCACCAACGCCCGGGCGAGGTCGCGCTCCACTGCCGGCGCCGTCTCGCCGAGCTCCTCGGCTCTCGCCGCCATCTGGTGTGCGCGGGCGAGGGCGTCGCGCAGCTCGCCGGCCTCGAACGCGTCCCACTCCTTGTTGTAGTTCGGCCCAGCCGCGTATGCGACGCCCCAGTGGGCGAGCGCAAACGCGGGATCGGCGGCGATCGCGCGCTCGAAGCAGCGGATCGCCTCCTCGTGGTTGAACGCGTAGCTCCACACCAATCCGCGGTCGAACCAGCGCTGGGCGTCCGGCGACTCGGTACTCACCCGCCGGCCGAAGCGGCCGAGGTCGAAGCGATAACCCGTCGCGCTCATCTCAGCCCAGGGTAGGGCCGAAGATCGTCAGCAGCGTCTCCACGATCGTTGACGCGGGGCGCCGCCGCTCGCCGGCCAGCCAGGCGGTGACCAGGCCGTCGGTCGCGCCGATCAACGCGACCATGATCGCGCGGCGCTCGTCCTCGGGCACTGCCGCCAGCCGCTCCAGGCGGTCGCCCTCGCGCGACAGGACCGCCACGTACTCCTCGGTCACGCGACGCCGCTCGTCCTCGAGTGCGGGGCTGACGCCGATCGCCTCCATGTAGACGATCCGCGTCCCGCGCTCGTCTATCAGCATCGTCTCGACGAACGTCCGCAGGCCGGCCTCGAGCCGGTGACGCGGGTCCTCCTCGGCCTCCAGCGCCGCCCGGACCTCGTCGAGCACCCGCCAGGCCTGTCGGACATAGACCGCGCGCAGCAGTTCCTCGCGATGACGGAACTGCTCGTAGAAGTACCGGGCGTTCAGCGACGCCTCGGCGCACACGCCCTCGATCGTCGACCCGGCGTAGCCGGTGGTGCCGAACAGCTCGTGGCCGGCATCGAGCAGGCGCATGCGTCGCTCCGCCCGCCGCTCATCGGCGGTGCGGCCGCCGTAGCGCCTCTCAGTCGAGGGCGCTGCTTCCCCCCTTCTGACCCCCTCATGTGCGATAGCTCAAAAATACTTAGATTGATCAGCTTCAGTCTTCACGTCAGCGGTCGCGGCCCCCTGGTGCAGCCCGTCCGGGCCATCGGGGTCGATCGCTAGGATCGCTCGCGTGGCTGCCGCCCTCGACGATCTGACCCTGCTCGAATCGGGCAAGGTTCGTGAGATCTATGAGCTCGGCGCCCGCCTGCTGCTCGTCGCGTCCGACCGTGTCTCGACCTATGACGCGGTCCATCCGACGGCGATCCCCGGCAAGGGCGAGGTGCTCACCGGCCTCTCCGCGTTCTGGTTTGACCGGACCGCGTCGATCGTCCCCAACCACGTGATCTCGGTCTGCGACGAGGTCCCGCCCGAGGCACGGGGCCGCGCGATGATCGTCCGCAAGCTGCGGATGCTGCCCGTTGAATGCGTCGTGCGCGGCTATCTCAGCGGGTCGGGGTGGAAGGACTACCTGGCGACCGGCCGCGTCTCGGGGATCGAGCTCCCGGCTGGGCTGCGTGAGTCCGAGCGGTTGTCCGAGCCGTTGTTCACACCGTCCACGAAGGCCGCCGCCGGCCACGATGAGGCGATCGACTTCGAGCGCGCGGTCGCGCTGATCGGCGATCGGGGTCTCGCCGATCGGGTGCGCGCCACCGCGCTCGCGGTGTATGAGAGCGCCGCTGAGTACGCTGCGGCCCGAGGGATCATCCTCGCCGACACCAAGTTCGAGTTCGGCCTGGACGACGACGGCCGGCTGGTGCTCGGCGACGAGGTGTGCACTCCGGACTCCTCGCGCTTCTGGCCGGCCGACACGTACGAGCCCGGCCACGGCCAGCCGAGCTTCGACAAGCAGTTCGTCCGCGACTGGGCGTCGTCCACCGGCTGGGATCGCACCCCTCCGGCTCCCTCGATCCCCGACGAGATCGTGGAAGCGACCCAGGCGCGCTACGGCGAGATCTACGAGCGGCTCACCGGCGAGCCACTGTCGGCCTGGCGTGCGCGCACCGGCGCGCCCGCGGAGGACGATCGCTGATGCGCGTGCGGGTGCTCGTCTCGCCCAAGCAGGGGATCCTCGACCCGCAGGGGCAGGCGGTCGAGCGGGCACTCCCGGCCCTCGGCTTCGAGGGCGTCTCCAACGTCCATGTCGGCCGGCTGATCGAGCTCGACGTCGAGGACGCGTCGCAGGTCCCCGCCATGTGCGACGCGCTGCTCACCAACCCGCTGATCGAGGACTACGAGATCGTGGAATCCGATCCCGCCCACCCCCAGCTCCCGTCGTGAGGTTCGGGGTCGTCCGGTTCCCGGGCTCCTGTGATGACGTCGACGCGCAGCTGGCCTGCGAGCGGGTCGGTGACGCCGTGCTGTTGTGGCACGCAGACCGTGACCTGCAGGGCGTCGACGCGGTTGTCGTGCCCGGTGGCTTCTCCTACGGCGACTACCTGCGCGCCGGTGCGATCGCACGGTTTGCCCCGGTGATGGAGTCCGTCGCCGAGTTCGCGCGCGACGGTGGGCTGGTGCTGGGGATCTGCAACGGCTTTCAGGTGCTGTGCGAGGCCGGTCTGCTTCCCGGCGCGCTGCTGCCCAACGAGACGCTGCGCTTCGTGTTTCGGCAGGTGAACCTCCAGGTCGTCGATCCCGACACTCCGTTCACGCGCGCGTGTGAGCCGGGAGAAACGCTCTCCATCCCCACCAAGCACGCCTCCGGCCGCTACTTCTCCCCTGAGCCGGTCGACGTCGTGCTCCGCTATGCGCCGGGTGAGAACCCCAACGGCTCCCAGGACGACATCGCCGGCGTTCGCAACGCGGCCGGGAACGTGTTCGGGCTGATGCCGCATCCCGAGCACGCGGTCGATCCGCTGACCGGCTCGGTCGACGGGCTGAAGATCTTCGAGTCGATGCGCGCGACGCTCGAGTCGCGCGTACCGGCCTGAGGGACCACGTGAGCCCGGCCGCCACCGACGAGCGTCACCAGCCCCTCGGCCTCACCGACGGCGAGTACGACCGGATCGTCGAGCTGCTCGGGCGCGAGCCCGGCGACACCGAGCTCGCGATGCTCTCGCTGATGTGGTCAGAGCACTGCGCCTACAAGCACTCCAAGAAGCTGCTGCGCCGGCTGCCCACCGAGGGCGCCGCGGTGCTCATGGGACCCGGCGAGAACGCCGGCGTCGTCGATGTCGGCGGCGGCCTCGGTCTCGCGTTCAAGGTCGAGTCCCACAATCACCCGAGCGCGGTCGAGCCCTTCCAGGGCGCCGCCACCGGCGTCGGTGGGATCCTGCGCGACGTGTTCGCGGTCGGCGCCCGCCCGATCGCAGTGCTTGACTCGCTGCGCTTCGGCGAGGTCGGGCGCTCGGCCCGCTCGCGCTACCTGCTCGAGCAGGCGGTCGCCGGCATCGGCCATTACGGCAATTCGATCGGAGTGCCGACGATCGGCGGCGAGATCTACTTCGAGCACAGCTACGAGCAGAACTGCCTGGTCAACGCGATGTGCCTCGGGCTCGCCCCGCACGAGCGTCTGATCCGCGCCGCCGCGGCGGGGCCGGGCAACGTGCTCGTGCTGCTCGGTGCGCTCACCGGCCGCGACGGGATCGGCGGCGCATCGGTGCTCGCCTCCGCCGAGTTCGGCGAGGGCGACGCCGACAAACGCCCGACCGTCCAGATCGGCGACCCATTCGCCGAGAAGAAGCTGCTGGAGTGCTCGCTGGAGCTGCTTGACCGCGAGTTGCTGGTCTCGCTGCAGGACCTCGGCGCGGCGGGCCTGACCTCCTCGGCCTCGGAGATGGCCTCCAAGGGCGGCGTCGGATTGGACATCGACTGCGATCAGGTGCCGCTGCGCGAGGCGGGCATGGAGCCATTCGAGATCATGGTCTCCGAATCCCAGGAACGGATGCTGTGCGTAGTCGCCCCGGAGTTGGTCGGCGATGTGATCGCGGTCTGCGAGCGCTGGGAGACCCGCGCGACGGCGATCGGCGAGGTCACCGACTCCGGCCGGATGCGGATCCTCGCCGGCGGGGACGTGGCGGCTGACCTCCCGGTCGCGATCCTCGTCGACGACTGCCCGCTCTACGACCTCGTGCCCGAGGAGCCGGTCGGGGGCCCCGCCGCGATCTACGCCGCGCCCGAGCCGTCGCTGCCGGCCGGCTCCTCCGAGTCGATCGCGGCCGGCGAGACGCTGCTGTCGCTGATGGCGAGCGCCAACCTCGCGTCGCGCCTGCCCGTGTTCGAGCAATACGACCCGGTCGTCCAGTCGCGCACCGTCCGCCGTCCCGACGAGGCCGACGCGGCGGTGCTCGTGCTCCCCACCGGCGAGGCGATCGCGGTTGCCATCGACGGCAACGGCCGGCGGGTGGCCTGCGACCCGCGCACCGGAGCCGCCGAGGTCGTCTACGAGTGCGCCGCCAACCTCGCCTGCGTCGGCGGCGAGCCGCTCGGCCTCACCAACTGCCTGAACTTCGGCAACCCCGAGAAGGGGCACGTCGCATGGCAGCTGACCGAGGCGATCGAGGGGATCGCGGCCGCCTGCGACGCGCTGTCGGTGCCGGTCGTCGGCGGCAACGTCTCGCTGTACAACGAGGCGCCCGGAGGGCCGATCTACCCCACGCCCGTGATCGGGATGGTCGGGCGCCTGCCGGACCCCGCGCGTGCCGGGCGGCTCGCGTTCGGCGCCGAGGGCGACCTGGTGGCGATCGTCGGCGAGTTCCGGCCGAGCTCGGTCGGCTCCGAGCTGGCCAAGCTGCGCGGCGAGCCGCTGCGCGCGCCGCTGCCCGCGCTTGACGCGGACGCGGCGCTTGCCGCCCACCGAGCGGTCCGCGAGGCGGTTCGCGCCGGCGCGCTGTCGAGCGCCCATGACATCGCCGAGGGCGGGGTTGCCACCGCGCTCGCCGAATGCTGCATCGCGGGCTCGATCGGTGCTCGCGTGGAGCTTCCGGGCGCTCTGGACCCGTTCGCGGAGGCGCTCGGACGGGCGTTTGTCGTCTCCGGCTCAGAGGACGCGCTCGCCACGCTGGTCGGCGCCGGCGAGCCGGGGTCGGCGCCCGTGACCGTGATCGGGCGCGTCGGGGGTGGGGCGCTTGAGCTCGCGGGCGTGCTCGACGTCCCCGTGCAGGCGCTCGCCGAGGCCCGCGCCGCGGGGCTTGCCGCCCTGCTGTAGCCGATCCGGGGCGTTCGCCTAGGTATTTCTCGTCATTGCCCGGGGCGCCGGCCCAGGCGTATAGTCCCGTGCGCTTTTAACCAATTTGATCAAGCTTTGGGGGTTTGGGCATGAGGGTTTCCCGCGTGTCCTCGCGGTTGGCGCGGTCGCGCTGAGCGTCGGGGCCATCGGAGTCGGGTCGGCGCAGGCTGCGCCGGCCTGGACGAACGCGGCCGGCGGAAGCTGGGATGCGGGGTCGAACTGGAGCACGGGCTCCGCGCCGACCTCCAGCGACAACGTGTGCATCGGCGCGGCGGGGACGTACACGGTCGTCGTCGGCAACGAGACGATCACCGTCGCCAACCTCACCGTTGGCGGAAGCGGCTCGACGCCGACACTGCAGATCGGCAACGGCGGGTCGAGCTTCCAGGACATCGCCGTGACCGGCACCGCGGCGACCGCCGCCGGGGGCACGATCAACGACGGGTGGGGTGGCACGTTCAGCGCCGGCACGCTCACCAACGCCGGTACGTTCCTCGTGCCGAGCAGCGGCTTCACCACGTCCTACACCTTCGGCGACGTCACGAATACTGGATCGTTCACTGTCGATGACAATGCCAACGTGTCTGAGTCCAACGGCGACACCTTCGAGAACGCCGGCGGCACGGTCTCCGTCAGCGGCACGGGCAAGCTACTGGCCGTGACCAGCCCGACGGCGGGCCAGGGAACGCTCGAGCTCGACTCCGGCGGTCAGGTCGACATCGGGTCGTCAGACACCCTCACCGTCGCCGACCAGGCGACGATCAACGGGGGCTCGATCTGTGGCAAAGCTTTGACGATCGGATCCGGCGACGGTGGCACCGGCGGCACGCTCGCGTTCGCTGCCACGCCTGGTACCGGGCCGGCGTGCGGCACCGGGCTGACGAGCGACAACGTCTTCATCACGAACACGACCTCCACTCTGTCGGGGACGATCCCATCCTCCTACACCGTGATCAGCGGGGACGGGGGCGCTGCCTATAACCACACCAACCTGTCGGGCGATGTCGTCAACCAGGGCACCTTCGAACCTGGCTTCGCCGCGACCGTGACAGGCTCGGGGACGATGGACGAGCTGACCAACCAGGGAACGTTGCTGGTGCCGGTCAGTGGCTACAACACGGCCCTCAACACGACACTTGTCAACACCGGAGCCGTGACGATCGACGCCAACCTGTACGCCTCGCTCTCGACCGGACAGTCCTGGGCGAATGGCACGACGGGCACCGATGGGACGATCTCGGTCGCGAGCGGGAAGATCCTGTCGCTCGGCAGCCCATCGGGTCAGTCGGCGACGTTCACCCAGGACGGGACGATCGACAACCTCGGCACCTTCAACGTCGGCGATCCGATTGAGATCCACGGCGGTTCGATCTGCGGCAGCTCGCTCAATCTGGGCGGCGGCGACGGGCAGACCGGAACGCTGACGCTGGCCTTCGCCACCAAGCTCGCCAAGGGCACGGCGTGTGCGAAGAAGCTGGCCAAGGGCCACGTGTTCATCTACAACGTGACCGCGTCGATCAACTCGAACGTCCCGGCGGGCTACACGGTCGCGATCGGCGACGGCGGATCCAGCTACGCCCACGTGTCGACCCCAGGGTCGCTGAGTAACGCGGGCACCCTCGAGCCCGGGTGGGGCGGGGCGTTCACGGTGAACGGCACGCTCACCAACGCGAGCACCGGCAAGTTGACCGTCCCGGCGAGCGGGTACACGACACCGATCGTCGCCACGTCGGTCGTCAACAACGGCGCGATCACCATCACCGGGTCAGCCACACTCAATGGCCCGCTGACCAACAACAAGGCGCTGACGCTGAAGACGGGCAAGACGCTCGCGATCACGGGCAGCTACACCCAGGGCGCGAAGGGATCGCTCGCCGACCCGATCACGAAGAACGGCTTCGGCGTTCTCTGCGTGAGCGGCACGGCGACGCTTGCCGGCTCCGCCAAGCTCAAGGGCAGCACGACGCCGCCCGCCGGATCGCAGGCCGCGTTCCTCACGGATGGCGGGACGACGGGAACGTTTGCCACCGTCACCGGGACGTTCACGCTCAGCTACGGGCCGTCGGGCGTGACCGCGACCGCCACCTGAGCCTCGAGGCGCTGGCTCCCACTCGGCCCGGTGCAGGGATTTCCCGCACCGGGCCGGTCTGGCCCCGCCCGTTGCTACCGTCAGGCACGAGGACTGCGTGCCGCCCTCCCCTCTCGACCACCGTGACGGACCCCGCGACGAATGCGGTGTGTTCGGGATTTACGCTCCCGGGCACGACGTCGCGCGGTTGACCTATTTCGCGCTGTTCGCGCTCCAGCACCGCGGGCAGGAGTCGGCCGGCATCGCCACGGCGCCGCTGCGAGGCCCGATCCTCGCCATTCGCGACCAGGGCCTCGTCTCCCAGGTCTTCAAGGACGACCACGTCCTGCGCTCGCTGGCGGGCGACCTCGCGATCGGCCACGTCCGCTATTCGACGACGGGCGCCTCGGCCTGGGAGAACACCCAGCCGATCGTCCGTGACGACCATCGCATCCTCGCGCTCGGCCACAACGGCAACCTGATCAACGCCGTGGAGCTCCACACCGAGCTGCGGGGTCGCGACGTGCCGTTCCGCTCGACCTCGGACTCGGAGATCATCGCCGCGCTGCTGGCCACCCACCCGGCGCAGGACATCGAGGACGCGGTCGCCGACGTGCTGCCGCGGCTGCAGGGCGCGTTCTCCGCTGTCGTCACCGACGGCGAGAAGGTCGTCGCGTTCCGCGACCCCAACGGAATCCGGCCGCTGTCGATCGGGCGCATCCCGGCCTCGGGCGACTCCAACGACCGTGACGTCTACTGCGTCGCCTCGGAGACCTGCGCCTTTGACCTGATCGGCGCCGAGTTCGTGCGTGACGTGCAGCCAGGCGAGGTCGTGACGCTCTCGCACCGCGGCGTCGAGTCGCGCATGGTGGTCAGCGACGCCCGTCGCGCGTTCTGCGTGTTCGAGTACATCTATTTCGCACGGCCGGACTCCCGCATGGCGGGCGCGCCGCTGCAGGTGGTCCGGGCCCGCATGGGCGAGCTGCTCTGGGCGGAGGCGAAGATCGACGCCGACGTCGTCATCCCGGTGCCCGATTCAGGTAACGCCGCCGCCCGGGGACTGGCGCGGGCCTCCGGGCTGCCCCAGGACGACGGCTTCATCAAGAACCGCTACGTCGCGCGCACCTTCATCCAGCCCGGACAGGAGCTGCGCAAGCTCGGCGTGCGCCTGAAGTTCAACCCGGTCCCCGAGGTCGTCGCCGGCAAGCGCCTGATCGTCGTCGACGACTCGATCGTGCGCGGCACCACCGACCGCCAGATCGTTCAGATGCTCCGGGACGCCGGCGCCGCCGAGGTTCACCTGCGGATCTCAGCGCCGCCGATCCGCAACCCCTGCCACTACGGCATCGACATGTCCTCGCGCGAGGAGATGATCGCCCACAACCGCACGGTCGAGGAGATTGCCGAAGAGATCGGCGCCGACTCGCTGCACTACCTCTCACTCGAGGGCGTCTACGAGGCGATCCGCGGCTCGCGGGACCATCACTGCGACGCCTGCTTCTCGGGGCGCTACCCGCTGGAGGGCACCGAGGAGCACGCCGGCAAATACGCGCTCGAGCGGTCCTTGCCGCTCGTGCGGGCCTAGCTCTCGCGGACTGGTCGCCCGGGGGCCGCCGTGAGCGGGTCGATCTGCCCCGGCGTTCCCTGCGCTTGGCGACCGACGTTGCTCTGCTGCGCGGAAAACGTGACGTCGGTGTGGCGCTTCGGGGTCGGTGGCACGTTTGCCGCGCAGAGCGCCTGGAACGTGGTGGAGGGATGCGTCGGCCGGCGACCACGTTTGGGTGTGACGGATGGGGGTGGGTCGGCGTAGTTGGTCGCGCGCACCGGCTTTGAGGACGCGTCCTACTTCGGTGCCAGCCTGCTGAGGCTGGATGGGAGGCGGGACCCGGGCCGACGCCTTCGGCGATCAGGCGGCGAGGTCCGCGAGCAGCGCGAGCACCTCGTCGCCGTGGCGGCTGACGAACGCCGGTCCGACCCCGTGGATCGCCAGCAGCTCGTCTGAGTCGGCCGGCCGGTGGCGCAGCAGCTCCTCGAGCATCGCGTTGGTGGCCACGGTGTACGCCGGCTTGCCGTCGGCGCGGTCCAGCCGCCAGCGCTTGAGCTCGGCGAGCTGTCCGTCGTCGACGGGCGGGCCATCCACGACTGGAGCGGCACTCTTGCGCCGCCGCCGCGCGCCGATCGGCTCGACCGTCGCCATCTCCTGGGGGTCGCACACGTCGCAGCAGCGCACGACCGGCGCCGGCTCCTCGGGATCGCCGAAGTGGGCGAGCAGCTGCCGGCGGCGGCAGGTAGCGCCGTCCTCCGCGAACGCCTTGAGCGCCTGGTAGGCGCGCCAACGGCGATCGGTCGCCAGGCGGCACGCCTCGTCGACGGCTCCGCCGTCGAACTGACCGGTGAGGCGGACCGCGACGCGGCCACCGGCGGCCGGCGCGAGCGACACCACCCCGGCGCGCTCGGCGATCGCGAGCGTGATCCGCTCCCGATCGTCCTGGCGACGTGGGTCGATCTCCGCGATCGAGTCCTCGGCGATGGCGCCCAGCCCGGCCACTGCGCGACGAACTTCGCCGCCGTCGATCTGGGATCGCTTGATGAACTGGATGAGGCGGCCCAGGTCGCCGCGCATCGCCAGCAGCACTGCCCGCGCCGGCTCACCGTCGCGTCCGGCGCGGCCGGCCTCCTGGTAATAGGCCTCGACCGAGGTCGGCAGCGCCCAGTGCCAGACGCTGCGGATGTCCTGCTTGTCGATCCCCTGGCCGAACGCGTTGGTGGCCACGACCACGTCGACCTCGCCGCGCATGAACGCGTCCTGCGCTCCGTGCCGGATCGAGGCTTCGAGCCCGGCGTGATAGATCGCCGCCGAGATGCCGTGCTCGCGCAACAGCTCGCCGACCGCCTCGGTGTCCTTGCGCGTGCCGCAGTAGACGATCGCCGGTCGCTGCTCTGGATCGGCCAGGCCCGCCAGCAGATGACCGCGCTTGCGCGCGACCGCCCCGTCGCCCTCCAGCGCGATCACGTCGAACGAGATGTTCGGGCGGTCGAAGCCGCGCCGGATGATCAGCGGGTCGCGCAGCCCGAGCCGGGCCGCGATCTCTTCGGCGACGCGCGGGGTCGCGGTCGCCGTGCATGCCATCACCGGCGGGCGCCCGAGCGCTTCGATCACCGGCCCCAGCCTCAGATAGTCCGGCCGGAAGTCGTGGCCCCATTCCGAGACGCAGTGCGCCTCGTCGACGACGAACAGCGCGATGTCTCGGCTGTGCAGCGCCGCGCGGAACCCGGCGGCGGCGAACCGCTCCGGCGCGCAGAACACGATCTGCGCCTCGCCCGAGCGGATCTGCGACAGCGCCTCACGGTTGGCCTGCTCACCGACGGTCGCGGCGAGCATCACCGAGCGCTGCCCGGCGTCGAGCAACCGCCGGTGCTGGTCGACGATCAGCGCCACCAGCGGGCTGACCACGACGGTGAGTGACTCGGACGCGATCGCCGGAAGCTGGTAGCAGAGGCTCTTGCCGCCGCCGGTCGGCATGACCACGAGCGTGTCGCGCCCGTCGAGCGCCGCCTGGACCGCGTCGCGCTGCGCGGGACGAAACTCGCTGAGGCCGACCCTGGCCAGCAGATCCTCGGGGCTGAGCTCGGTGCGGATCCCGACCTGGCCGATGCGCCCCGCCTCGCGTGCGGAGGGATGGTGGCCGTTGCTCGTCGACTCGCCTCCGGCGCGGCCCGCCCGGCCTCCGGCGGGAACCGGCGCACCCTCGCCCACGCCGTCGAACGCGCCGAGCATCGGCATCGTCCGCTCGCCCCGGTCCGCCAGGTAGCGCCCGATCGCGCCGATCAGCTCCCGCTCCTCGTCCGCGAGACCGCGGAACTCCCGCCGCGCGCGATCGAGGTCCCGCGCGGCCAGCGCGTCGAGCACCTCCGGCAGCGCCGCCGACCGCTCATGCGCCACCGCGAGCAGCTTGCCGAGGGACGCCAGCAGCGCCTGCTGCTCCGCGGCGAGGTCCGCCCACGCCTCCCTGGCCTCGTCGAGCGCGCGCGGGTCTCCGGCGGCGGCACGAGCGAAGGCGGAGAGGACGCGATGCATGGCCGACCGACGCTACCGCCCGAACCGGCGTTCGCACGCATGCCACATCGCGAACGCGACGCACCCCCACCGCGCCCACGCCCAGCCCCCGCGCACCACGGCCACCCCCACCCCCAGACTCGATACGGTCCTCGTGTGCGCTTCGCCGTCCTCGCCTCCGGAGCCGGCTCGAACCTGCAGGCGCTGATCGACCGGGCGCACGGCCACAACGGCAACCAGCTGGTCGCGTTCGCCACTGACACGCCGGACGCGCAGGCGCTCACCCGCGCCCAGCAAGCCTCCATCCCGGCGAAGGTGTTCCCCGCGACCGAGTACCCCAGCCGCGAGGCGCGCGACATCGCGATGGCCAACTGGCTCGGCGACGGCCACCGGGCCGAGCTGGTGGTGCTTGCGGGTTATCAGCAGCTGGTGAGCCCGGTGTTCCTCGACGCATTCCCCCAGCGGGTGATCAACGTGCACCCCGCGCTGCTGCCGGCGTTCCCCGGGCTGCACGTGGTCCAGACGGCGCTCGACTACGGGGCGAAGGTGTTCGGGGTGACGGTGCACTTCGTCGACACCGGGATCGACACCGGGCCGATCATCTTCCAGCGGGCCGTCGAGCTCCCCGAGGCCGAGACGGCCGAGGAGGTGCTGGCGCAGCTGCATCCGATCGAGCACGAGCTGCTCGTGGAGGCGGTGGCGAGGATTGGGCAGGGCTCGGTCGGGTTCGACCCGGCCAACCCACGGCGCGTACGGGTCAGCCGGTAGAGTGCCGCCGGATGGAGGCGAGCAGCGATCCGAGCGGGACGGTGAGCGGCGAGGCTGACACCGTGCGGTCCGCCGTCGCGGACGGGACGGGCGCTGCGGCGAGCGGTCCGCAGATCGCCCGCGCGTTGCTGTCGGTCTCCGACAAGACGGGGATCGTCGAGTTCGCGCGTGGGCTGGCGGACCTCGGAATCGAGATCATCTCCACGGGCGGGACCGCGGCGGCGCTCACCGACGTCGGCATCCCGGTGCGGGCGATCGACGATCTCACCGGGTTCCCGGAGATCATGGACGGCCGCGTCAAGACGCTGCATCCCAAGCTCTATGCAGGGCTGCTCGCGGTCCGGGACAACCCCGAGCACGCCCGCCAGGCCGAGGAGCACGACGTCGAGTACGTCGACCTGGTCGTGGTCAACCTCTATCCCTTTGAGCGGACCGCCGCGCGGCGCGGAGTCACGGACTCCGAGGTGATCGAGAACATCGACATCGGCGGACCGACGATGATCCGCGCGGCCGCCAAGAATCATGCGTACGCCGCTCCGGTGGTCGGCCCTGAGAGCTACGACGCGGTGCTCGACGAGTTGCGCCAGACCGACCGGCACCTGTCGCCGGGCACCCGCGAGTGGCTCGCCGCGGAGGCGTTCTCCTACACCGCCCGCTACGACACCGCGATCGCGCGGTGGTTTCAGGAGAAGCGCGAGGACTTCCCGTCGTTGTTCGTGCGCGCCTTCGAGAAGGTGCTCGAGCTGCCCTACGGCGAGAACCCGCACCAGCGGGCCGCCTACTACGAGCAGGTCGGCGCACGCACGCACGTGCTCTCGATGGTCTCCCAGCTCGGCGGTAAGGAGATCTCGTTCAACAACCTGCTCGATCTCGACTCCGGGCGGCTGCTGCTGTCCGAGTTCAAGATCCCCGCGTGCGTGATCATCAAGCACAACACCCCCTGTGGGGTGGCGTGCGGGTCCACGGCCCACGAGGCGTACGAGAAGGCGTTCGCATGCGATCCGATGTCGGCGTTCGGCGGGATCATCTGCCTCAACCGTCCGGTCGACGCCAAGCTCGCGTCCAAGCTCAACGAGCAGTTCGTCGAGGTGCTGTTCGCGCGCGGATATGACGAGGGCGCGCTTGAGATCCTCGCCGAGAAGCCCAACACGCGCATCCTCGACGACCGTGAGCGCCGGATCCCGAACATGATCGAGCCCCATGTCCGCCAGGTCGTCGGCGGTCTGCTGGTCCAGGACCGTGACTTCGATCTCGAGGACCGCGCCGACATGCAGGTCGTCTCCGAGCGGCGCCCCAGCGAGGCCGAGTGGCAGGAACTCGCGTTTGCCTGGCGCGTGTGCAAGCACGTCAAGTCAAACGCGATCGTCATCTCCAAGGACCTCGCCACCGTCGGCATCGGCGCCGGCCAGATGAGCCGGGTCGACGCGGTTCGAATGGCGGTCGACAAGGCCGGCGACCGCGTCACCGGCGCGGTGCTGGCCTCCGACGCCTTCTTCCCCTTCCCCGACGCCGCTGAGCTCGGCCTCAACGCGGGCGTGATCGCGATCATCCACCCAGGCGGCTCGGTCCGCGATCACCTCACCGTCGAGGCGGTCGACAAGGTCGGCGCCGCGATGGTCTTCACCTCGCGCCGCCACTTCCGCCACTGAGCGCGGGCGCCGCGGCGGCACACGCCGCCGCCCCGACAAGCCCCGACCCGGTCGTCAGCGCGACCAGCGCCGCCACGGTGCCGACCGGGTGCCCGGTGAGCGCGCGCCAGATCTGGTCGTGGAACGCCTCGGAGATCTGGATCGCGAGGCAGCCGGCGACCAGCGACGCCTCCGCGATCCGGCGCGTGCGACTGCGCGGCGGCCGGGAGATGAAGCCCGCGAGCGCGTTGGCGATCACGCCGAACGCAAAGAGCGTCGCCGTCAGCACGACCAGAGCCCAGGCGATCAGCCGCGGATCGGTCCAGCGCTCGCCGATCGCCTGGGCAGCGACGATCGGCAGCGCCACGAGCACGCTCACCGCGGCGAACACACGGATCGCCCGCTGCCGGATCCGGCCGACGACCTCCCCCGGCGCCCCTCCGCGTCTCAGTCCGGGAAGACGGGCGGCCAAGAGAGCCGCATCGCCGAGCCAGTCGTCGGTCCACCGGGCCCGGCCCGCGGTGCGGGTGGTCACCAGCGCGGCCGCCACCACCAGCGCCCACGCGGTGGCGGCGCTCAACGCGACGATCTGCAGCGTGGTCGCGCCGTCCCAGCTCGCGGCGTGCGCGCCGGCGAAGACCGCTGCCCACTGAAATCCCGAAGCGATCCCGATCGCCGCCACCAGGACACCGCTGGCGCGCAGCATCTGCCGCGCTCGATCTGCCGCGCCTGGCGCCGACCAGGCGAGCATCCGTGCGCCGAGCACCACCGCCACCATGGCGACCGTGAACATCGCAGCGAGCAGGACCGCGTGGTACGGGTCGTCGTGCCACGGCACCACGGCGTACACCGTCTTGTCCTGGGTGCCGATCACATTCGCCACCTCGAACAGCAGACTGAGCACAAGTGCTGTGAGGATGGTCCGCCGTGCGCGCGGCAGCGGCGACGGGACGACCGGGTGTCCTGACGAGCTCATGACGACCGCCAATACTACGTGCCGCGTAGTACGTGTCAAGTAGCAACGTCTCGCGTAACACCGATAGTGCGGTAGTACCGTTGCCGCCACGTGCAGCGCGTCGGCGGCGATCCACCCTCCCCGTGGGAGCAGCAATACGGCTACAGCCGGGCGGTCATCGTCGGCGGGTTGATCCATCTCGGCGGCACCACCGCCGTTGGGCCGCTCGGCGGGATCGTCGGCGAGACCCCGTACGAGCAGATGACCGAATGCCTGCGCAAGGTCTTCCACGAGTTCAGCCGGCTCGGGGCGATGCCGGAGGACGTCGTCTCGGTGCGCGCCTACGTCACCGACATCAGCCGCTACGACGAGGTCGGTCGCTCGTTCAACGAGGCGCTCGGCGAGGTCGGGCCGCTGTTCACCATGGTCGAGGTGTCGGCGCTCATCGACCCGCGCATGTCGGTCGAGGTCGAGGCGACGGCGCTCGCACCCGGTGGCGACGGCTGACCCGCTGACGCGGGTCAGCCGCGGATCGTCGTGTGAGCAGACGACCAACGGCGCCGATGAGGCGCCGGGCGGGCCGGGCGGCCCGCCCGCGAACCCGGTGCTCAGGCGGTGACGGCGGTCTGCCGCGGCTCGGCGGAGCGCGTCGTCCCGTAGTTGAGCAGCCGCGCGATCCGCTCCTGGATCGGCGGGTGGGTGGCGAACAGCCCGGCGATGCCCTGGGCCCGCAGCGGGTTGACGATGTACATCGGGGCTGTGGCCGGGTTGATCGCCAGCGGTGTCTGCTCGTCGGAGGTGATCGTGTGCAGCGCCTCGGCCAGCGGGCGGCCGGTGCCGAGCATCCTGGCCGCGGTCGCGTCGGCGAGGTACTCCCGCTGGCGGGACACCGCGAGTTGCAGCAGCGTCGCCCCGATGGGCGCGATCAACATCAGCGCGAACGCAGCGATCGGGTTCTCGCCTTCGTCGTCGGAGGAGCCGAACAGGAACGACAGCTGCAGGATCCAGGCGATCGCCGAGATCGCGCCCGCCACCATCGCCGCGATCGACGAGACCAGGATGTCGTGGTTGCGGATGTGCGCGAACTCATGCGCGAGCACGGCGCGCACCTGATCGGCGGGCACGGTCTGCAGCAGGCCCTCGGTCACCGCGATCGCCGCATGCGCGGGGTTGCGGCCGGTGGCGAAGGCGTTGGCCTGGGATCCGGGGATCAGGTGGACGCTGGGCACCGGCACCTCGGCCAGCGCCGCGAGCTCACGCACGATCGCGTGCAGCTCGGGCGCGTCGTCGGCCTCCAGCGGCCGGGCGCGCGCGGCCCGCAGCGCGATCCGGTCGGAGAAGAGGTAGCCGGACACGTTCATGGCGACCGCTGCGATCACGAAGATCCACAACAGCGATCCGCCGATCAGTGCACCGCAGGCGATCAGCAGGCCGGTGAGGCCGGCGACGAGCGCCCAGGTGCGCAGGCGGGTGCCGAGCGCGGCGGTCGAGATGGTCATGATGGTGAGGTCCTTTCCGAGTCGGTGGGGTGGTCCTCTCAGCGTGCCGCTTCGGGCGCCCCGGTGGAATGGGGCCGTGACCTCATCTGGTCCGGGCGTGTGTGCAACAGGCTGGCCACGATCGCCGCACCCAGGACGGCGATGATCACCGCGAGCGAGACCGGGGTGGAGATCGTCGGGATCGCGGCAAGCTCGGCGTGAGCGGTGTGGAGGATCAGCTTCACGCCGATGAAGGCGAGCACCGCGGCCATGCCGAGCGGCAGGTACACCAGGCGGCGCACGAGCCCCGCCACGAGGAAGAACAGCGGCCGCAGCCCGAGCAGCGCGAACGCGTTGGCGCCGAACACGACGAGCGGTTCGTCGCTGACGCCATAGACGGCGGGGATCGAGTCGAGCCCGAACACGGCGTCGGCGCCGACCATCGTGACCAGTGCGAGCCCGGCCGGCGTGAGCGCGCGCGGGGTCCGGGCGAGCAGCCGCCCGCCATCGTGGGCGTCGCTCACCGGCAGCGTCGAGCGCAGCCTGCGGACGAGCGGGCCTGCAGTGACGTCCGGTTGCTCGCCACGGTGGCGGAGCAGGTGGATCGCGGTGACGAGCAGGACCCCACCGAACAGCGCGAACGTGAACGAGAACGCCTCGAGCATCGCCGCGCCCAGCGCGATGAGGATCACGCGGATGACCAGCGCCGCCAGGATCCCGATCGTGAGCAGTCGCGGCTGGTGGGCCTCCGGCACCGCCAACGTCGTGATGATCACGATGAACACGAAGAGGTTGTCGATCGACAGGCTCTTTTCGACCGCATACGCGGCGAGGTACTCGAGCCCAAGCTCCCAGCCGGCGATCAAGCCGAGGGCGACGCCGAAGCCGAGCGCGACGGCGAGGTAGACGATCGACCAGATCGCCGCGCGACGCAGGGACACGAGCGGTCAGTCCTCGGTCTGCGCGAGCGGGCGGCGGCCGTCCATCCGCCGCCAGGCGACGACGGCGAGCGCGCCGGCCACCGTGACCGCGCCGAGCGCGAGCGAGCCGCGCTCGACGATGGTGATCACTCCGTCCAGCGAGCTCCAGAAGGCGGCGCCCACGCAGCAGAACGTCGCCGACCACAGGCCGGCGGCGAGCATCGTGATCGGCACGAAGCGGCGCACGGGGATGTGCGTGGCGCCGGCCATGAACGGCAGCAGCGGTCGAGCGATCCCGACGAACCGCCCGAGTACGAGCGTCTCGGCAGTGTGCTCTGAGAGCACGCGCTCGACCTGCGCCACGCGCCCGTCGGTGACCCCCAGACCGGCGCCATGGGCGAGCAGCAGCGAGCGGCCGAACCGCCGTCCCAGTGAGTAGGAGATCAGGTCGCCGGTGAGCGCGCATGCCCAGACGACCGCGATCAGCACCGGCAGCGAGATCGTCCCGTGTCCGGCGCTGACGCCACCGAGCACGACCACGATCTCTCCCGGCGCCACGAGGCCGACGAACGCGCCGGTCTCCGCGAGCGCGAACGCGCCGACGACGACGTAGGTGAGGGCGCCGAGCGCGCCGGTGGAGGTCCGGACGATCTGCTCGGCGCTCGGCAGTTCGACCAGGCCCGAGCCCGAGGCGGCGAGCGCCGCGACGCCGATCACGGCGAGGATCTTGACCGGCGTGGTGAGATGGCGGCGCCGCAGGACGGCGCCGGCCGCGAGCACGGCGGCGAGGACGAGGGTGCCTGGCTTCATGGCTCCAGCATCGCGGCGCAGCGCGCCCGCCGGAATGGGGTCGCGCCCCCATCTGGCCGCGTCAGGCCTCGATCAACCCGCTGCGGATCGCGTAGCGGACGAGCTCGACGCGGTCGTGCATCCCGAGCTTCTCCAGGATGTTCGCCCGGTGGCGCTCCACCGTCTTCTCCGAGATGACCAGCTCCTGGGCGATCCGCTTGTTGGAGTGGCTCTCGGCGATCAGCTTGAGCACTTCCTGCTCGCGCGGGGTGAGCGGACTGTCCGCCACGTCGCCGTTGCCATTGCGTCTCCCGTCGAGCAGCTCGCGGATGAGCGGCGTCGCGTCGGCGGGGTAGACGAACGGCTCGCCGCGCATCGCCGCGCGGCACGCCTCCACCAGATCGCGGTCGGCGACCGACTTCAGCACGTACCCCGACGCGCCAGCCTTGATCGCCTCCGCGACGTAGCGCTCGTTGTCATGCATCGACAGGAGCAGCGTCCGCAGCTGCGGACGCCGGCGCGAGAGCTCCGCGACCGCCTGCAGACCGGTCATGCGTGGCATCGAGATGTCCACGATCGCCAGGTCGATGTCGGGCTCGAGGCCGCGGGTCACCGCAGCTGCGCCATCGCCGACCTCGGCGACGACGACCAGGTCGGGCTCGGCGTCGAGCACCAGGCGCAGTCCCCGGCGCACGACCGCGTGGTCGTCGGCGAGCAGGATCCGGGTGGTGAGCGGCGTCATGACGTCACCGGCGCGGAGGCGGCGAGTCGCAGCCGCACGGTGCATCCGCGCCCGTCCTGGCCCGGCCCTGGCCCGGTCTCGAGCGTCCCGCCGACGAGGGTCGCCCGCTCGCGCATGCCCTTCATGCCGCTCCCGGGCGTCTGCCCGGCGGGGATCCCCTGGCCCTCGTCGGTCACCTCGAGGATCAACTCGCCGTGGTCGTGGCTGAGCGTCAACGACGCTCGTGACGATCCCGAATGGCGGGCGACGTTGGTGAGCGCCTCCTGGGCCACGCGGAACACGACGAGCTCGGTGTTCGGATTCAGCGGCGGCAGCGGATCGTCGATGTGCTGGGAGATCGACAGTCCCGAGCGCTCCGAGAAGCGCTCGCCGAGCACGGCGATCGCGCTGACCAGCCCGAGCTCGTCAAGTGCCTCGGGCCGCAGCTCGATGGCGATCCGGCGCACGCTCTCCAGGCTCGAGCGCACCGCGTCCTGGACATCCTCTATCCGCTGGGCGAGCGCGGGATCGGCCGCGTCGCTGCGAGCGCGGGCCAGCCACAGCAGCACCGCGGTGAGCTCCTGCCCGATCTGGTCGTGCAGCTCCTGCGCGATCCGCAGTCGCTCGGCCTCCTGGCCGGCGAGCACTCGGCCGGTCGCGTCGCGGCGCTCCTCCTCCAGCCGGGTCAGCATCTCGTTGAACGTGAGCGCCAGCTCGCCCGCCTCGGAATCGGGCGTGGCGTCGGGCATCCGTTGGCCCGGGCGCGTGAGGTCGACGGTCCGTGCCAGCTCGGTCAGGTCCGACAGCGGCCCGACGACGCGACGCAGCACGACCAGGTTGGCGATCACGACGAGCATCAGTGCGGCCGCCAGCACGATCGCCTCGTCGAACGCGACCCGGGAGAGCTTGTGGGGGTCGAGCACCAGCAGGGTGACCAGCACCACGGCGACCACCACGATGGCGTTGATCCCGGCGACCCGGTAGACGAGCGGCACATAACGGCCCCCGCCTGCCCGGCTATGGGCGAGCGCGTCGGCACGAGACGGCCGCTCGGGCCGCAGCCGTGCCGGGATCCCGCTCACTGGCCGGCCTGCCGGGGCCGCTCGAGCGATCGCAGCATCGAGCCGAGCCGGGCGTCGAGCTCGCGAGGGTCCAGTCGCAACGTCTCCGCCACCTCGCCGGGCTCGACCCCGGAGGCCATCAGGCCGAAGATCGCCTGCTCGACCGGGTCCAGGCGACGGCCCATCGACTCCGCGAGCGTGGGGGGAACACTGAGCGGCGGATGCTCGCCGACGGCCAGCGTACGAATCGTGGCCGCGAGCTCGTCGGGCAGCGCGGACTTGCTCACCACCGCGCTCGCCTCCGCGACCACGGCCGCCGCTGCCAGCAGGTGGTCGCTGAACGCCGAGTACACGAGCACGCGCGGCGGGTGCGGCAGCGCGCGCAGTCGGCGGGAGAGCCACAGGCCAGAGTGACCGCCGAGCTGGTAGTCGACGATCGCGACGTGCAGCGGATCGTCGGCGCTCTGGGCGAACGCCAGCGCCTCCTCGGCCGAGGCGCACGCCGCCGCGACCTCCAGGTCGGCCTCCACGGACAACAGCTCGCGCAGGCCGACCCGGATCGCCGGGTGGTCGTCGACGACCAGGCAACGGATCGTCCGGAGCACCTGGGGGGCGGCGCCGGGGCCCATCCCCCAAGTGTCCTCGTTTTCGCAATGCGGTCGCACGATCAGATGTGCAATGCCTGCCGGATCCGCTGGCGCGAGGGCCGGCGCGCGCCGGGACCGGTGCCGGCGAGCACGAGCACCGGCCGGCACGTCTCGTGTGGCAGCCGCTGCGCGACGCTCCCCGCCAGCGCGCCGGTGAGCACGCCGCGGCCGTGCGAGCCGACCACGATCAGGTCGGCGTCGATGCGGTCGGCCAGCCCCGCGATCTGGGCGGCCACCGACCCGCTGTAGTTGACCAGGTAGTGCGGTGTGGCGGTGAGCCGATCATCCGCTACCGCGGCGCTGATCTGCCTCTTGACGCGTTCGCGGGTCTCTGCCCGCTCGGCCGCGATGAACTCGCGGCCCACGCGCATCGGTGCCGGCTCGGTCTCCTCGACGTTGACCACGTGCAGCTCGGCGCCGGTCTCGCGGGCGATCGACGCCGCGCGTCGCATCGCACGTTCGGAGTGCTCGTGTCCATCGGTGGCGCAGAGGATCGTCTTGTAGAGCATCGCTGTCGACCTCCTTGGGTCGGCTGGGGGTGATGCACTCACTCTCCCGCGCCAGGGCTCGATGCGGAATGGGGTCAGGACCTGATCTCTGCCGGGGTCGGCGGCTCAGCTGGGCCAGGCCCGCTGGGGCGGGCGCAGCCGCTCGACGGCGAGCGCCAGGCTCAGCACGTCGAGGTCACGGTGCCGGCGGGCGATCAGCTGGACGGGTATCGGCCGACCGTCCTCGCAGGTGGTCCAGGGCACGCTGATCGCGGGGTGACCGGACATGTTGAAGGGAGCGGTGAAACCGATGTGGGCGAGCGCCTGACGCGGCCCGATCGGCCCCGGCGCGTCGGCGGAGTAGGTCGCCATCGGCGCCACCGGAGCGAGCAGGAAGTCGAGGTCGCCGAACGCCCGCGCCACCGACACCGACATCCCGTCCATCGCGCTGAAGCCGGTGAACACCTGCGCGGCGCTGTAATGCGCGGCAGGCCCGACCCAGTCGAGGATGTAGGGCAACGCGCGGGCGGCGGCCTCCGGGCCGAGCGCCTCCAGATCCAGTCGGCTGCGGATCCGCCAGAAGCGGTCAAGCCCGTCGAGCAACTCCTGGTCGATCAGGGAGGGGACGGGCGTCACGGTGGCGCCCTGCGCCTCCAGCTCGGCCGCCGCCGCTTCGACGGCCGCGACGATCTCGGCCTCGGGGGCGACGCCTGCGCCTGCGTCGGTGCATACGCCGATCCGCAGGTCATCGAGCGAGGCGGCGGCGATGTCGGTCCACGGCAGATCTGTCTCAGGAAGGCTCATGTGGTCGCGGTCGTCGGCGCGTGACACGACGGACATCGCGAGTGCCAGATCGCCGACGGTCCGCGCGAGCGGCCCGATGCAGCGCCCGTAGTACGGAGGGGAGACGGGGATCCGCCCAAAGCTCGGCTTCAGCCCGGCCACGCCGCACCATCCCGCCGGCAGCCGGACCGAGCCGCCGATATCGGTGCCGAGATGAATCGGTCCGATCCCCGCCGCCGCGGCTGCGCCCGCGCCGGCGCTTGATCCGCCCGGGTTCCACTCCGGGTTCCAGGCGTTACGGGTCGTCTCGTTCAGGCTCGAGACACCCGAGGTCATCATTCCGAAGTCCGGCATCGTGGTCTTGGCGAAGATGACCGCGCCGTCCTCCTTCAGACGGGCGGCGGCCGGAGCGTCGGCCTCAGAGGTCGTCTCGGGCGTCGCCGCGGACCCCATCCGGTACGGATCGCCCGCGGTGGCGATGTTCTCCTTGACGGTCACCGGATCCATCGAGCACCCCGCGCGGCTCTTTGTTGGCGTACCGCTCGTCGGCATTGCGTGCGCTCGCGCGCGCCTCGTCGGCGAAGAGCTGCGTGAACGCGTGGATGCGCGGCTCCCACGCGTCGGCGCGGTCGAGCACGGCATCGACGACCTCGCTCGGCCGCGTCTCGCCTGCAAGGTACCGGCGTCGAGTTCGGCGGCGGACAGGTTGGCGAGTTCGGCCATGCATGTCACTCAATCAGATGCGACCGTGTCGGCGCGGTAAACCTCGATCAGGCCGCCCAGCCAGTGCTCGACCCCGCGCCGCATGCGGCCGCGGCGCTTGCGCGGATCAGATCGAGCTCGTCGCGCCCGCTTGCCGTATCGGCCCGAACTGAAGCATTCAGGACCCGGCAGCGCCGGCGGTGCAGCGTGGCGACGACCCGCAGCAGCGCCAGCCGCTGCCGGGCTCCAGCTCGAGCGAGAGATGAAGCTCTGCATGTGTTGATGTGGGTGGGGGAGGGGCGACTGCTGGACTCATGGGTCTCTCCTAGACGGTCCTGGAGCGGCATCGACCACCAGCTCGACCCGGCGGGGCCGATCCGATCCGCAGCTCGTTGTTGGTCGAGCTGGGATCTAGGTGGTAATGACGGAGAACGCGCAGGCGCTGCCGGGGATGCTGCAGAAGGCATGCGCAGTCGCGTTCACGCCTGCGAGGCTACCAGCGACCCGGCGGGGTTACCAGGGCCTCGGAACCCCCGACGGCCGCAGTGCGCGATCATGGACCCAGGCCGCTGTAGCTCAGCTGGTAGAGCAGGGGACTTTTAATCCCAAGGTCGTGGGTTCGAGCCCCACCGGCGGCA
>CAVUUL010000011.1:0-10355 GCA_963744685.1 uncultured Solirubrobacteraceae bacterium
CGATCTCGGTCGTCTCATCGTCAATCCGCTGCGGGCCCAGGGCATCGCCGGGCTGTTCGCCACCCACCCGCCGGTCCAGGAGCGGATCGCGCGGCTGCTCAGCTACGAGACGACGGGCTCCGCCGAGCCGCGGCGGACCGCCGTCACCGCCTGAGCACTGTGTTCGCGGGCGGGCCGCCCGGCCCAGTCGACGGCGTTCCGGCCGGAGTGGTCGTCGTCGTGGTCGAAGTCGTGGTGGTGGTCGACGTCGTCGAGTAGGCGACCGTGAACGCCCCAAGCGGATTGCCGAGACCGGACGCCGTCGCGGTCACCGCCGTCTCCTCATCGGCGCCGTTGGCCGACTGCTCAAACGACGATCCGAGGCTGATCCGCGTGCGCGTCCACGGCGCCCGGTCCAGGCTGCGGGTGACCCCGGTCGTGGTCGTGGCGACGGCACTGCGGAAGTGGGCGGCGCCGAAGTCGGCGAGCGGCAGCACCGTGCAGTTCGAGCCCGAGCAGTCCGACGGGGCCTCGGCGATCCACTCCGCCGAGGTCACATCGAGCGAGTGGTCGACGACCGTGCGGGTGAAACGCGTGCCGCGCGTGCGGTCGATGAGCGCCACGGTGACCTTGGCGCCGTCCACGGTGACGGCTGCGCTCATCCGGTCGCCGGGCTCGATCGCCATGTGGATGGTGTGAGCCGCGGCCGGCACCAGCTCGAACCACGCGCTCGTGGTCTGCGTACCTGCGGCCGAGCAGTCAAGCTCGGTGCCGATCTGCTCAAGCGCGTCGGAGGTCTTGCGGTAACCGCCCATGCCGACCCAGAACGAGGAGTACGTCGCGGTCTGGGACAGGCAGGTCGCGGCGGGCTGGCGCCAGGAGGCGGTGGCGGCGCGGAAGCGCACCCCCGAGCTGTGCAGGGCATAGCCCGACCAGTTCGTGCTGGTCGTCGTCGTGGTGGCGGCATGCGCGACGGGCGACGCCAGCAGCGCCGCGACGAGCGCGCCGGACAGTGTGCGCAGGATGGATGGGGTCACGTGGGTCTCGCTTGGGTCGAGGGGATTCGTGGCCCTGAGACGCAGCCTGCGACCGAACGTCACGGCAGCCCGACGCAGCTCTTAGGTAGGGCGTCGCGTGAGTTCTCCGCGGTCGTCGCGTCTCGGGAGAGGTCAACCCCAAAGGAGGTCTCTTGATGAGACTCGGTAGGAGCGCCGCGGTCGCCGCGGTGTCGCTGGTCGCAATGGCCGGCGGAGGGTCCGTCGCATATGCGGCGACCTGCCCGGGCATGGGCCCCACGTCCACGACCGGCACCACCACCGCCACGACCACCGGGAGCACGACCGGCACCACAACCACCGGCAGTACGACCGGCACCACGACGACCGGCACGGCCACGTCGACGAGCAACGCTCGCCGGCATGCGCGCCGCCACGTGGTTCGGCACCTCGCGCGTCAGTGACGGACCGGGGAGGCGAGCACCTGCTCGCCTCCCCACTCCGCCTGGAACCGCCGGCGGCCGGATCGTCAGCGTTTGGGAGAGCTCATGAGCATCGATCGAGATCGCCGTTCGATTCCTACGTTGAGCCGACGGGAGCGGCCGATGCTCGGCGCCACCGTGTTCTCCTCGCTCGTCCTGCGGACCCAGCCAGACGATCGCCTCGCCACGCTTGCCGCCGACGGCTCGGAGGCGGCGTTCGAAGCGATCGTCCAGCGTTACCGGCGTGACCTGCTCGCGTACTGCTCGCGCCTGCTGCTCTCCGACAGCCGCGCCGAAGGATGCGGTGCAGCAGGCGCTGCTGTGCGCATGGACCGCGCTGCGTGGCGGCACGGAGGTCGAGCACCTCAAGCCCTGGCTGTACCGGATCACTCACAACCAGGCGATCAGCACGCTGCGCCGACCGGGCTGGGACTTCGACGAGCTCTCGGAGTCGCTCTCGGGACCCGACGCCCCGGACGCCGATCTCGAGCGGCGGATGCTCATGCGCGAGACGCTCGCTGCGGTGGCGGCGCTGCCCAGCGAGCAGCGGCATGCGATCCTGCGGACCGCCGTGGAGGGCGACTCCTACGCGGCGGTCGCCAGCGCGATGGGTGTCACCGATACGGCGGTGCGCGGCCTCGTCCATCGCGCGCGCGTCAACCTGCGGCCGCGGTGGCGGCGATCGCCCCGCCGCCGCTCGTGCTGTGGGCGGCCGGAATCGAGCGCCGCCACTCCGGCGCGGTCGCGTGGCTGTCGACCGCGCTCTCCAGCGGCGGCGGCGCGGGCGCGACGGTCGGCGCGGGGGCGGTCGTCATCAAGTCGGCGGCGGTGCTGGCGTCCTCGGCGGCGCTCGTCGGTGGGACGGCCGCCGAGCACGACACCTCCGTCGGGCAGCACCATCGCGCGGTTCACCGCGGGGTCGCGTCAGGTCGCCGTGCGCCTGGTGCCGGCGAGGGAAAGGCGCCGTTGGTGGCGAGCTCCGCGTCGACGGGTCCGCCGGCGGTGGAGTCGCGGCCCGGGCCTCGTCACGGGGCTGGCTACGCGGCCGGAGGAACGACGGTTGTGAGGTCGGCGCGCCAGCCGGGCACAGTGACCAGGACGCCGGCACGGTCGGCGTCGGTCCCGGTCTCGGCCCCGGTCGTCGACGCGAAGGGGAGCCGGCCGGCGCAGCCAGGCGGCACGGGAACCGTGTCCCGGACGGGCGGTCAGCGCCCGACCGAAGCGCCCCGGGAGACGGCGCCCACGCCAAGCAGCCCGGCGTCCAGCGGAAGTGTGAGTGCAGGTCGGACCTCGTCCGCTGCCTCCGCGCCGGCCAGCAGCAACGCGCGTCCGGCCACGCCGGCGAGCACCGGCTCCAGCACGGGACCCACGCCCGCGTCAGCCGGTCAGGCGTCGCCCCCGGGTGCGAGCGCCGTCGCCTCGACCTCGACCGACATGCGCGGGTCGATGAGCGCCGACACCTCGACCATGGTGAACAGCGGCGCGACCTCGCCGAGCGCCTCGTTGAACGAGCGGCCGACCTCGTCGTAGCGGCTGATGTCGGTGACGTAGGCGCGCACCGAGACGACGTCCTCCGGCATCGCCCCGAGCCGGCTGAACTCGTGAAAGATCTTGCGCAGGCATTCGGTCATCTGCTCGTACGGGGTCTCGCCGACGATGCCACCGAGCGGGCCGACGGCGGTGGTGCCGCCGAGATGGATCAACCCGCCGACGATGACCGCCCGGCTGTAGCCGTATTGCTGCTCCCACGGGGAGGGTGGATCACCGCCGACGCGCTGCACGTGGCGGCCAACGGTACTACCGCCCTATCGGTGTTACGTGAGACGTTGCTACTTGACACGTACTACGCGGCACGTAGCACGGCGGGTGCCGCCGCGGCGCCCGCTCTCAGTGGCGGAAGTGGCGGCGCGAGGTGAAGACCATCGCGGCGCCGACCTTGTCGACCGCCTCGACGGTGAGGTGATCGCGGACCGAACCGCCCGGGTGAATGATCGCGATCACGCCCGCGTTGAGGCCGAGCTCAGCGGCGTCGGGGAAGGGGAAGAAGGCGTCGGAGGCCAGCACGGCGCCGCTGACGCGGTCGCCGGCCTTGTCGACCGCCATGCGAACCGCGTCGATGCGGCTCATCTGGCCTGCGCCGATGCCGACGGTGGCGAGGTCCTTGGAGATGACGATCGCGTTTGACTTGACGTGCTTGCACACGCGCCAGGCAAACGCGAGTTCCTGCCACTCGGCCTCGCTGGGGCGCCGCTCGGAGACGACCTGCATGTCGGCGCGGTCCTCGAGGTCGAAGTCACGGTCCTGGACCAGCAGGCCGCCGACGACCTGGCGGACATGGGGCTCGATCATGTTCGGGATCCGGCGCTCACGGTCGTCGAGGATGCGCGTGTTGGGCTTCTCGGCGAGGATCTCGAGCGCGCCCTCGTCGTACCCGCGCGCGAACAGCACCTCGACAAACTGCTCGTTGAGCTTGGCCGCGAGCTTGGCGTCGACCGGGCGGTTGAGGCAGATGATCCCGCCGAACGCCGACATCGGGTCGCATGCGAACGCCTTCTCGTACGCCTCCTGCGCCGTGGACCCACACGCCACCCCGCAGGCGGTGTTGTGCTTGATGATCACGCACGCGGGGATCTTGAACTCGGACAGCAGCAGCCGCCCGGAGTCGAGATCGAGCAGGTTGTTGAACGAGATCTCCTTACCGCCGAGCTGGGAGACCATCGAGAGCACGTGCGTGCGTGCGCCGACCTGCTCGTAGTAGGCGGCCCGCTGGTGCGGGTTCTCGCCGTAGGGCAGCTCGAGCACCTTCTCGAAGGCGCGCACGAACAACGACGGGAAGTCCTCGCGCTTCTCCTGAAACCAGCGCGCGATCGCGGTGTCGTAGCGGGCGGTGTAGGAGAACGCCTCCGCGGCGAGCCACTCGCGGGTGCCCGGCGACAGGTGCCGGTCGGTCTGGCGCAACTCGTCGAGCACCGCGTCGTAGCTCTCAGGGCCGACCACCGGAGCGGCGTACGCATGGTTCTTGGCGGCCGCGCGGATCATCGTCGGTCCGCCGATGTCGATGTTCTCGATCACCTCGGAGTCCGTCACTCCGCGCCGCGCGGCGGTCCGCTCAAAGGGATAGAGGTTGACCACGACCAGGTCGACGTACTCGACGTCGTGCTCCTCGGCCTGGCGGGCGTGCTCGGGGTTGTCGCGGACCGCGAGCAGCCCTGCATAGAGCTTGGGATGCAGCGTCTTGACGCGCCCATCCATGATCTCCGGGAACCCGGTGAGATCGTCGATCCCCCGCACCGGGATGCCGACGTCGGTGAGCGCCGCCGCGGTCCCGCCCGTGGAGATGATCTCGATTCCGAGGTCCGCCAGCCCACGCGCGAACTCGACGATCCCCGTCTTGTCGGAGACCGACAGCAGCGCGCGGGTGATCTGCGGACCGCTCGCCGCGGCGCCCGTCCCGTCCGCGCCGGCGGACGGCACGGTGTCAGCCTCGCCGCTCACCGTCCCGCTCGGATCGCTGCTCGCCTCCATCCGGCGGCACTCTACCGGCTGACCCGTACGCGCCGTGGGTTGGCCGGGTCGAACCCGACCGAGCCCTGCCCAATCCTCGCCACCGCCTCCACGAGTAGCTCGTGCTCGATCGGATGCAGCTGCGCCAGCACCTCCTCGGCCGTCTCGGCCTCGGGAAGCTCGACGGCCCGCTGGAAGATGATCGGCCCGGTGTCGATCCCGGTGTCGACGAAGTGCACCGTCACCCCGAACACCTTCGCCCCGTAGTCGAGCGCCGTCTGGACCACGTGCAGCCCGGGGAACGCCGGCAGCAGCGCGGGGTGCACGTTGATCACCCGCTGGGGGAATGCGTCGAGGAACACCGGGCTCACCAGCTGCTGATAGCCCGCAAGCACCACCAGCTCGGCCCGGTGGCCGTCGCCAAGCCAGTTGGCCATCGCGATGTCGCGCGTCTCGCGGCTGGGGTACTCGGTCGCGGGGAACACCTTCGCCGGGATGGAGGCTTGCCGGGCGCGCGTGAGCGCCTGCGCGTCCGGCTTGTCGGTGGCGAATGCGACCAGCTGGTTGCCGTTGTGGCCGTGCGCCCGGTCGATCAGCGCCTGGAGGTTGGAGCCGGCTCCGGAGGCGAGGACGGCGAAGCGCACACGGGGACCGTATCGAGTCCGGGGGTGGGTGGCCGTGGTGCCCGGTGGCCTGGGCGTGGGTGGGGGTGCGTGGCGTTCGCGAGGTAGCGCAGGTGCGCCCCGCACTTGGGCTGGTGTGGGTCGTCCGCGGGAGGGGTGCTGGGCATCAAACGACAGTCCTGCTTGCGTTTGATGCCCAGCTGGCGTCTGCGACGGAAGGTTTCGCGCACTCACCGCACCCTCCGAGGGCGTGTGGGTGATCCGATCCGCCTCACGGAGAAGAACGCCCAGCCTGACGCGAAGCCCGTCGCGAGTGGGTGATCAGTGCCGTTCGAACCGTCGCATTTGGCGCGAGGTCGTGCACACGGAGTGGGCTCGACCTCATTGCCCAGTTAGCGCGCACGGCGACGGCAGTCACAGCAGCGCCACCAACGCCACACGGAGGCCATGGGAGTGCGGGCGCTGCTTGACGGCCGCGTCACGGCATGCCACATCGCGAACCCCACGCACCACCACCAACGCCCAGGCCGCCACGCCCACCCCGCAAACAGCCGGAAGAGATGTCACAGATCAGTGCCGGGACTCGTGCGAACGCCGGTTCGGGCGGTAGCGTCGGTCGGCCATGCATCGCGTCCTCTCCGCCTTCGCTCGTGCCGCCGCCGGAGACCCGCGCGCGCTCGACGAGGCCAGGGAGGCGTGGGCGGACCTCGCCGCGGAGCAGCAGGCGCTGCTGGCGTCCCTCGGCAAGCTGCTCGCGGTGGCGCATGAGCGGTCGGCGGCGCTGCCGGAGGTGCTCGACGCGCTGGCCGCGCGGGACCTCGATCGCGCGCGGCGGGAGTTCCGCGGTCTCGCGGACGAGGAGCGGGAGCTGATCGGCGCGATCGGGCGCTACCTGGCGGACCGGGGCGAGCGGACGATGCCGATGCTCGGCGCGTTCGACGGCGTGGGCGAGGGTGCGCCGGTTCCCGCCGGAGGCCCGGCGGGCCGCGCCGGAGGCGAGTCGACGAGCAACGGCCACCATGCCTCCGCACGCGAGGCGGGGCGCACCGGCCAGGTCGGGATCCGCACCGAGCTCACTCCCGAGGATCTGCTGGCCAGGGTCGGCCTCAGCGAGTTTCGTCCCGCGCAGCGCGACGCGGTCCAGGCGGCGCTCGACGGGCGCGACACGCTCGTGGTCATGCCGACCGGCGGCGGCAAGAGCCTCTGCTACCAGCTTCCGGCGATCGCGTCCGAGTCACTCACCGTCGTGGTCAGCCCACTGGTGGCGCTGATCGTCGACCAGCACCGGCGGTTGCTCGACGCCGGGCAGCGCTCGGTGATGCTCGCCGCGACCGTCGGTGAGCAGGCCAACCGTGAGGCGCTGTCGCAGATCCGCTCGGGCGAGGCGCAGATCGTGTTCTGCGCGCCGGAGCGGTTCGCCGCCGCCGGGTTCCGCGCGGCGCTGCACAGCCGGGACATCGCGCTGTTCGTCGTCGACGAGGCGCACTGCGTCTCGGAATGGGGCCACGACTTCCGGCCGGACTATCTGAGGCTGGGGCCGGTGATCGAAGCGCTCGGGCGCCCGCCGGTGATGGCATGCACGGCGACCGCGACCCCGCGCGTCGCCGAGGAGATTGCGGCCCGGCTCGGGCTGCGCGACCCGCTGATCATCCGGCGCGGCTTCGACCGCCCGAACATCTCGTTCGACGTCATCGCGCTGGAGGGCGACGGGGCGGTCGCGCGCAAGCGCGGTCATCTGCTGGCGGGCCTGGCCGATCCAGAGCAGCGACCCGCGATCGTCTACTGCGGCACGCGCAAGGACACCGAGGCGGTCGGCGAGCTGTTGCGCGAGCACGGCATCTCGGCGGCGATCTATCACGCCGGGCTCGAAGCCTCGGTCCGGCACGGAGCGCAGGACGCGTTCATGCGCGGCGAGGTCGACGTGGTCGTGGCCACCAACGCGTTCGGCCAGGGGATCGACAAGCAGGACATCCGCAGCGTCTGGCACTGGGCGCTGCCGACCTCGGTCGAGGCCTATTACCAGGAGGCCGGCCGCGCCGGACGCGACGGTGAGCCGGCGCGGGCAGTGCTGCTGGCGATGCGCGGCGACCTGGGGCGCCTCATCCAGTTCATCAAGCGATCCCAGATCGACGGCGGCGAGGTTCGTCGCGCCGTGGCCGGGCTGGGCGCCATCGCCGAGGACTCGATCGCGGAGATCGACCCGCGCCGGCAGGACGATCGGGAGCGGATCACGCTCGCGATCGCCGAGCGCGCCGGGGTGGTGTCGCTCGCGCCGGCCGCCGGTGGCCGCGTCGCGGTCCGCCTCACCGGTCAGTTCGACGGCGGCGCCGTCGACGAGGCGTGCCGCCTGGCGACCGATCGCCGTTGGCGCGCCTACCAGGCGCTCAAGGCGTTCGCGGAGGACGGCGCTACCTGCCGCCGCCGGCAGCTGCTCGCCCACTTCGGCGATCCCGAGGAGCCGGCGCCGGTCGTGCGCTGCTGCGACGTGTGCGACCCCCAGGAGATGGCGACGGTCGAGCCGATCGGCGCGCGGCGGCGGCGCAAGAGTGCCGCTCCAGTCGTGGATGGCCCGCCCGTCGACGACGGACAGCTCGCCGAGCTCAAGCGCTGGCGCCTGGACCGCGCCGACGGCAAGCCGGCGTACACCGTGGCCACCAACGCGATGCTCGAGGAGCTGCTGCGCCACCGGCCGGCCGACTCAGACGAGCTGCTGGCGATCCACGGGGTCGGACCGGCGTTCGTCAGCCGCCACGGCGACGAGGTGCTCGCGCTGCTCGCGGACCTCGCCGCCTGATCGCCGAAGGCGTCGGCCCGGGTCCCGCCTCCCAACTACGCCGACCCACCCCATCCGTCACACCCAAACGTGGTCGCCAGCAGACGCTTCATCCCTCAACGGAGCGTTCTGGGACAGCGAGCGGCTGCCCCTCCCGCGGCCCCCGGCCAGTCAGCGAGAGCTAGGCCCGCACGAGCGGCAAGGACCGCTCGAGCGCGTATTTGCCGGCGTGCTCCTCGGTGCCCTCCAGCGGGTAGCGCCCCGAGAAGCAGGCGTCGCAGTGATGGTCCCGCGAGCCGCGGATCGCCTCGTAGACGCCCTCGAGTGAGAGGTAGTGCAGCGAGTCGGCGCCGATCTCTTCGGCAATCTCCTCGACCGTGCGGTTGTGGGCGATCATCTCCTCGCGCGAGGACATGTCGATGCCGTAGTGGCAGGGGTTGCGGATCGGCGGCGCTGAGATCCGCAGGTGAACCTCGGCGGCGCCGGCGTCCCGGAGCATCTGAACGATCTGGCGGTCGGTGGTGCCGCGCACGATCGAGTCGTCGACGACGATCAGGCGCTTGCCGGCGACGACCTCGGGGACCGGGTTGAACTTCAGGCGCACGCCGAGCTTGCGCAGCTCCTGTCCGGGCTGGATGAAGGTGCGCGCGACGTAGCGGTTCTTGATGAAACCGTCGTCCTGGGGCAGCCCGGAGGCCCGCGCCAGTCCCCGGGCGGCGGCGTTACCTGAATCGGGCACCGGGATGACGACGTCGGCGTCGATCTTCGCCTCCGCCCAGAGCAGCTCGCCCATGCGGGCCCGGACCACCTGCAGCGGCGCGCCCGCCATGCGGGAGTCCGGCCGTGCGAAATAGATGTACTCGAACACGCAGAACGCGCGACGGGCGTCGCTGACCACCATGCGCGACTCGACGCCGCGGTGCGAGAGCGTCACGACCTCGCCTGGCTGCACGTCACGCACGAACTCGGCGCCGATCAGGTCAAAGGCGCAGGTCTCCGAGGCGACGCAGTAGACGTCACGGTCGTTGGAGTCGCCCGAGGCCGGGATGCGCCCGATCGACAGCGGCCGGATTCCGTTGGGGTCGCGGAACGCGACGACCTTCTCGCCGTCGGTGACGACAGCGGAGAACGCGCCCTGCAGCCGCGGCAGCACGTCGGCGACCGCGTCCTCGATGTCCTGCGCCGGGTGGGTGGCCAGCAGCGCGGCGATGATCTCCGAGTCCGAGGTCGAGCGGAACGGCACGTCGCGACCCCGCAGCTCGGTGTGGAGCTCCACGGCGTTGATCAGGTTGCCGTTGTGGCCGAGCGCGAGGATGCGATGGTCGTCACGGACGATCGGCTGGGTGTTCTCCCAGGCCGAGGCGCCCGTCGTCGAATAGCGGACGTGGCCGATCGCGAGGTCGCCCGCCAGCGAGCGCAGGACGTGGTCGTCCTTGAAGACCTGGGAGACGAGGCCCTGGTCGCGAATGGCGAGGATCGGGCCTCGCAGCGGCGCCGTGGCGATGCCGGCCGACTCCTGCCCGCGGTGCTGGAGCGCGAACAGCGCGAAATAGGTCAACCGCGCGACGTCGTGCCCGGGAGCGTAAATCCCGAACACACCGCATTCGTCGCGGGGTCCGTCACGGTGGTCGAGAGGGGAGGGCGGCACGCAGTCCTCGTGCCTGACGGTAGCAACGGGCGGGGCCAGACCGGCAGGGTGCGGGAAATCCCTGCACCGGGCCGAGTGGGAGCCAGCGCCTCGAGGCTCAGGTGGCGGTCGCGGTCACGCCCGACGGCCCGTAGCTGAGCGTGAACGTCCCGGTGACGGTGGCAAACGTTCCCGTCGTCCCGCCATCCGTGAGGAACGCGGCCTGCGATCCGGCGGGCGGCGTCGTGCTGCCCTTGAGCTTGGCGGAGCCGGCAAGCGTCGCCGTGCCGCTCACGCAGAGAACGCCGAAGCCGTTCTTCGTGATCGGGTCGGCGAGCGATCCCTTCGCCCCCTCCTGTACGTCCCCGCCGC
>CAVUUL010000012.1:0-24864 GCA_963744685.1 uncultured Solirubrobacteraceae bacterium
CGAGCAGATCTCGCCCATCCCCGCTCAACTCGGGTGGGACACGTTCGACGAACTGCGCGCACGGGCCGCCGGCTGGCGCACCGAGACGTTCGCGGCAACCGACGGTGACGTGATTCACCTGCGGCCGACCGGCGGCTTCGACGGCCTGCTCCGGGGCTACCGGCGCTGGGGGGTCTGCGCCTGGGCGTACGGCGCCCACCCGCTGGGGGTGCTGGCGGGCGCACTGCGGCGCGCCCGGCAACGGCCGGTGGTGCTGGGCGGCCTCTATCTACCTGATCGGGTGGGCAGGCGCGGCGCTGAGCCGTTACCCGCGGCTCGAGCCCGAGACACGAGCGTTCGCACGGCGCGAGGACCTCGCGCGGATCCGCGCGGTCGGCCGCCGCGCGCTCAAGGTCGAACCTAAGATGGCGCGCCGTGCCTGAGATCGGACTCGTCCACGACTACCTGCTGGTCAGGCGTGGGGCGGAGCGGACCTTTCTGGCGATGACCGATTGCTGGCCCGGAGCACCGGTCTCGACGCTGCTGTTCGACGAGGCGGTGTTCGGCCCCGACATGGCGGGGCGCTCGGTCCGCGCGTCGCCCCTGAACCGGCTGGGCGTCCGCCAGAACGGCTTCCGGCATCTGCTGCCGCTCTACGCGCCCGCCGTGGAGCGTCTGGACGTCAGCCACTTCGACGTCGTCGTCTCCAGCAGCAGCGCGTTCGCCCACGGGGTGCGGCCACGTGCCGACGCGGCACACGTGTGCTACTGCCACTCTCCGTTTCGCTACGTCTGGTTCGAGCGCAGCCGGGCGCTGGAGGAGTTCCCGCCGCGCGCCCGGCCGTTGGCGCGCCGGTACCTGGACCGTCAGCGCGAGTGGGACCGCCGAGCGTCGTCGCGCGTCACCCACTACATCGCGAATTCGCGAATCACGCAATCGCGGATCGCCGAGTGCTACGGCCGGGACTCGGTCGTGATCTCACCCGCCGGTTGCCGTCGAGCGCTTCTCGGTCGGCGAGCCGGAGGACTTCTTCCTCACCGTCTGTGAGCTGATCGGCCACAAGCGCGTGGAGGTTGCCCTGGAGGCGGCGCGGCGGATCGGGGCGCCGATCAAGGTCGTCGGTTCGGGGAAAGGACGCGCCCCGCCTGCACGCGCAGTACGGCGACAGCGCGGAGTTCCTGGGCCGCATCGACGACGCGGAGCCTCACCTCACTGGTCTCCCGCGCCCGAGCGCTGGTCGTCACCAACGTCGAGGAGTTCGGCATAGCGGCGGTCGAGGCGCAGGCGGCCGGACGGCCGGTCATCGCCACCGCGCGCGGAGGGGCACTGGAAACCGTCGTCGACGGGGTCACGGGCTTCCTCGTCGATCCACCGACACCCTCCGGCTTTGCGGAGGCGATGCAGGCGGTCGGCGAGCGTGGGTGGGACTCGGACGCGATTCAGGCCCACGCCCGCACGTTCTCCACCGAGGCGTTCCAGCGCAAGCTCTCAGACCAGGTGGCGCGTGACTGCGGCGGTCGCTGACGGCAGGCGCCGCCGGATCGCCCTCGCGGCATCGCCCGGCGGTCACATCGATCTGCTGATTGCGCTCGCCGGGGCGGTGCAGGACTCCGATCGCCTCTGGGTGCTTCCGGCGGGCGCCCGCAGGGACGCCCTCGCCGCCGACGGTGAGCGAACCGCGCCGGTTCGCATCTTCGGCTCGAGTCCTCGCGCGTTGGTGGGCAACCTGCGCGATGTGGCTCGCAGCCTGCGCCGCGTCCGCCCAGAGGTCGTCGTCACCTCCGGCGCGGGCGTGGTGGTCCCGTACTGCCTGATGGCGCGGGCCCTCGGCGCTCGCGTCGTCTACATGGAGACGATGGCTCGGGTGACCAGCGGCAGCCGGGCGGGCCGAGTGCTCTCGCGGATCGCCGAGACGACGCTCGTCCAGTGGCCGGAGAGTCTCGAGGTGTATCCGGGCGCCCGGCGCTGCTCGCCTCCGTTGCTGGCGCACGGTGAGAGCGGCCCTCCCGTGCAGCGGCGCGGGACGTTCGTCGCGCTGGGCACCCACTGGCAGCCGTTCACGCGGCTGATGCGGATCGTCGAGGATGCGGTGGCGGCCGGTCTGCTGCCGCAGCCGGTCACCGCCCAGGTCGGAGAGTTCTCCTATCCCAGCGATCTGATCACGACGGTGCCCAGCCTGCCCCCGGAACAGCTCGCCGAGCTCATGCGCACCTCCGAGATCGTGATCTGCCACGGCGGCGCCGGGATCATCGCCACCGCGATCCGCGCCGGTCGCCGCCCGCTCGCGCTCGCCCGCCGCGAGCGCGACGGTGAGCACATCGACGATCATCAGCAGGAGATCGTCTCCAAGCTCGGATCGCTCGGTTTGCTCGCGCCGCTGCAGGACGGCGTCACCGAGCAGGCGCTGGCGCTCGGGCGCACCGATGTCGCGCCGGAGGAGCTCCCGCTGCCGGGACCCTCGATGCGGGAGGCGCTTGCCGAGGCGCTCGCGGCGCTCTGACCGAGCGGTCCCCCGCTCAGGTCGCCTCGCCGGAGCGCGCCCGGGCGAACTGCCCGGAGGGCATCGCGGTCTCGGGCGGCGCCTGAAACGGCGACCCGACGCGGCCCAGCGTGGCGTCAAGTGCGGCGCGAGACGCCCTCCGGCGGGCGGAGGACGGGGAGAGGAGCCGCAGCGAGTGGTTGAGCGCCAGCGCCGCCTGGAACGCCCGCAGGCGAACCGGGCCGAAGTGCTTGGCGGCGAACTGCATCTCGGCGAACGCGAACTGGCGGGCGAAGCGCGCGTCGACGCCGCGTTTGCCGGCGTGGTGGACGATCGCGAACTGTGGCAGATGGCGGACATCCCAGCCGGCGCGCCGGATGCGCAGGCAGAAGTCCTCCTCCTCCGCCGTGAAGAAGAACCGCTCGTCGAGCGCCCCCGCGCTCTCGAGCGCCTCCCTGCGCACGAGCATGAACGAGCCGACCGTCCAGTCGCAGGAGAGCTCGCGGGAGTAGCGGTCCATCGCCAGCACCCGCTTCGACAGCCCGGGGGCCATCCGTTCACCCCCGAGGGCCATCGCCAGCCGTCGCGTCGGGGAGGCGAACCGGCGCATCGTCGGCAAAAGCACCCCGGCCGAGTTCAGCTGACGGACTCCGGCCAGGCCCACCTCGGGCCGCTCGTCCATCGCGGCGACGAGCTCGGCAAGAGTGCCCTCGGCCAGTTCCGTGTCGGCGTTGAGGTACAGCAGATAACGGGCGTCGGTGGTCGCCGCCGCCACGTTGTTGGCATGCGAGAAGCCGCGGTTGATGACCGGAACCGCACGCGCGAACGGGAAACGGGCGATCACCGCCTGCGTGTCGTCGGTCGATTCGATGTCCGCTACGACGACCTCGAAGTCGATCGGGCCGTGACCCGCGGCGATGGTGGGCAGCAGCGCATCCAGCCACCGTGCCTCGTTCATCGCGGTGACGACGACGGCCAGGTCCCGCATGGCCATCACCGCGCTCACGCGGTGAGGACCGGAGGCGGCGCTTCGCCGGCGGGGGCGCGTGGTGGATCGGACGCCGGCTCAGGGGATGAGTCGCGCGTCGGCCCGCTCCGGCGCCCGACGGCCGCGGCGGCGAGCGCCGCGATCATGAAGAACACGTAGGGCCCCTGGCGGAAGGAGAACGAGTCGTAGAGGAAGTTCGACAAAAAGAAGGCCACGCATCCGGCCGCGATGCCCGCCAGCAGCTCGTCCTCGAGCGTGATGCTGCGCCACGCCCGCCTGAACACCGCGATCAGCGGCGAGAAGATCAGCATGGTGTAGGCGAGCGCTCCGAACGCGCCGGTCTCGATCAGGAACAGCAGCATCTGATCGTCGAGGATCCGGTACTTGTGCGGGTCATAGCTGCCCAGCCCGCGGCCGAACAGCAGATGGGTGTTGAGGAACGGGGCGACCGCCGGGTAGTCGGTGGTGCGTCCCGAGGTCGAGTTCGATTTGCCCAGGTCCCGGATCTGGTAGAGCAGCGCGGAGATCGAGTGGGGTGCCACGACCCTGGTGAGCAACACCGCCACGATCAGCAGCGGCCACCATTTGACGTAGCGCCGCGGCTTGGAGATGACCATGATGGCGACGGCGGCGATCAGCAGGATGAACGCGGTCTTCTCCTCGGTGGCGATGCAGCCGATGACGAGCATCGCCAGCGAGACGCCCCAGAGGATCCGCCACGGCCAGGTCCGCGCGCGGGAGAGGAGCGCCATCGCGAACGGAATCGCCAGGACGAGCATCGTCGCGTCGGCGAGCCCGTGCTTGGCCGGACCCCCGTAGGAATGGCGTGCGAATGCGGAGCCACCGCCGACGACCCCCTTGAAGCGGACCTTCGCGCCCGGGATCAGCTTCGCCAAGTCGGTGAAGATGACCACGTGGGACCGGTACTCGAGGATTGTGCCGATCGCCGACAGAGCACCTAGCAGCACGAGGAACTTGCAGAACCCGATCACGTCCTCGCGGGTGAGCGAGCTCGCCGCGATGAAGAAGAACAGCAGGTAGGTGTAGACGAGCAGCAGCTGCTTGAAAGACAGCGACAGTTCCTTGTCCCAGCTGAGATCGCGCAGGTTGTGGACGAGGCTGAACGCGGTGAGCGCGACGAATATCCAGACGGCGACGTTGATGGCCGAGTGGCTGAAGCGCGGCGGGCGGCGCCCGGCCAGCGAGACGAAGAGCCAGACGATCGCGATCCCGACCAGCAGGAGCCGGTCGATGCCCGCGTTGAACGGCAGTTTCAGCGGGATCGTCGAGGAGTCGAACGGGATCATGTAGACCATCACCATGAACACCGCGATCAGCCACGGCATCGGCCGCTTGGTGCGGGGCCACGCATCGACCGGATCCAGTCGAATGGCGGGCCGTACCGGGCGCATCGGCACCGTGGCGGGGTCTCGAGCGAGGGTCGCCATCGTGCGCTGCGCTAGACCCGCGTCGGCTGGGCCATGGCGCGCTTGGGGCGTGCGCGCCGCGCCTGGCCGCGGACGGTGACCACCGCGATCATCGCCAGCACCCACCCCACGACCACGATCAGGACGGCCGCCTCCTCGCTCACATGAGTATTGAGCGTCCGTCCGTAGATGTGGCCCAGCGGCCGGATCACGATCCGCTCTGAGCGCGGGGTGTGGGCGCGATGCTCGGATGAGCGCAGGAATCCGTCCAGCGAGGCGACTGCGGCCTGCACCATCGTGACCGCCTTCGAGCCCGACGGGGCCTGGGCGTAGAGCTGGACGATCTGAGTGCCGGCCTGGACGCGAGCGACGATGAAGTAATGGCGGCGCGTGGCGAGGATCTCGGTGCCGACCTGCGGCTCCAGCGGCTGGGACTGTGACAGCGGCACATGGCTGGTGACCTGCACCTGCACGCCGACCTCGTCCGGGGCGACCCCGATCGCTTTGGCGATCGGCGCGATGATCGGCTGGCTGTTCATCAACTCGGCGTAGTCGGCGGCGAGATTGTCAAACCGCTTGGAGTCACCGTGCAGCGTTCCCAGGGAGGAGCTGTGGCCGTCGATGAGCACCGACGTCCCGGCGACGCCGAGTCCGAGCGCCTTGGGGCGCAGCGAAAACGGTGACAGCGAGATCTGGAAGGTGAGCAGGATCGCGGCGATGATCGCCAGGACCGCGCAGATGAGCCCGGCGAGGCGCTCCTCCCACAGACGGACCGCGACGTCGTGGAGGTTCATACGTGATCCGGGCCGGTCACCAGCGTCGCCTAGTCCCGGGCGGACGGTTCTGGTGCGGGCGCCGGCTGCGCGGACAACGGCTGCGCGGAAGGCTGCTCAGCGGTCGGCTGGTGAGCCTCCTCATCCAGGCGCTCCACCGGCGGCTCCGCGATCGGCACGGCAGGTGCCGGTGGGATCGGTGCCTGACGCGATCCACCCGAGCCGCGCAACAGCGCATCGAGGCCGAGGATCAGCAACAGCAGCACGACGAACGCGCCGACCGCATAACCGATCGCCTTGCCCTTGCTCGGACTGACGACGACCTTGGTGACACGGATCGCGCCGAGCGCGCGCAGCACGAGCTTTGACTGCTGGATCTGTCGCGCCTTCTGGCTGGCCAGCGCCTTGGCCTTGGCGGCCAACTTGGCGGCCGACTGGTTGGTCGAGGTCTTGGAGGAGCCTGCCCGCACTTCGACGCGCCCGTACCGGTGCCGGACCCCGAGGTCGTCGTCGTCGACGTCGTCGACGTCGTTGCCGTTGTCGTGCTCGTGGTGACGGAGGTGAGATGGTTGAAGGGCTGGGCGTTCTGCAGTCGCCGAAGCGCGGCCTTCATTGCCCGGATCGTCGCCGACACGAGTGACTTGGCAAGCGTGTCGGTGTGTGCCTGACCGGTGATCGTGATCGTCTGGCTCTGTCCGGCGGTGCGCAGCAGCACCGACTCGGTGCCGGCTCCGATGCTGGCCAGGCTCTTGGACGCCGAGCCACCGGTCTTGGTGGCGCTCGTCGTCTGGGCCTGAACGGTGAGGCTCGTGGGGGAGACGGCCGCCAGCTTGGCGATCCGGTTGACGATCCCGGGGCCGGTCGAGTACTGGGCGATCAGCTGCGCGCGTCCCGCGAGCGCGCCCGCGCCGCCCACGGTGTTGGTCAGCATCGACGGGTTGGTGTCGACCAGGATCTGGCCGATCGCGACTCGGTACACGGACCGTTTCACCTTCAGGCCCTTGTGACCGATCTTGACAACGGCAGTCGCACCCACCAGCAGCGCGATGATCGCCGCGAGGATGACGAGATACCACCGTTTGCGCAGCCGCGCTCCTATTTCCATAACGTTAGTGTCCTCCGGTGTACGGGGGCGCGGGGAAGTGCCTCTGCCGCGGTCCAGCCGTCCGTGATGGCCGCGACCGGCGCGACTCTATCAAGCCCAAGATGAGTCCCTTGTGAAGAACCATTGGTCGCTGTTTGCGGCCGATGTTGGTGCATCGGGGGCCGACTCAGAGCGCTGAATGCCTATTGGTACGCTGGGCCGCGACGATGGGAACGGCCGAGGAGTCCCTGCATGGAATGCCAGCCATCGTGGTGGGGACGGCACGCTGGACGGCGCCCTGGCTGACTGAGCAGAATCTTGCCTTTGCGCTGGCGGAGCGCCACTCGGTGCTGTACGTCGAGCCGCCACAGATCGTGCCCCGGCGACGCGACGCGGACGGGACCTTTCGACTCCGCCGCGAACGCCTCGCCGGGCGCGAGTTGGTCGTGTTCCGGCCGGTCGTGTTCCCGCTGCGGTCCCGGATGCTCTCCGCGCGCGCGTCTGCGCCGCTCTATCAGGCGCAGCTGCGCGGGGTCGTCCAGCGACTCGGGATGGAGGGCGCGGTCGTGCTCGTCGGGGACTCGCGTCCGGGGACGGTGGGAGGTGCGTGTGAACGGTTGTCGAGCTACATCGTCAAGGACTGGGTCTACGACGACGCGGGACTGATCGGCCGTCCGGCCGCGGATCTGATCGCCGAGCGCGACGAGATCTGTGCGACGGTCGATGTGGTGCTCGCGATCTCTCCCTCCCTGCAGGAGTCGCTGGCGCGGGTCGGAATCGCCTCTGAAGTGCTGCGCCACGGCTTTCACGGGGACCTCGCCGACGCGTATGCGGGCAGTGCGCCGGTCGAGCTGATGGCGTTCCCCGGGCCGCGGATCGTGTTCGCCGGACGCGTTGACGCCCGCTTGGACGTGGGCAAGCTGCGCGCCGTCGCGCGGGCCTTCCCGAAGGGGTCGGTGGTCCTCATCGGGCCGACCAGCCCGCGCATGCCGGCCGAGGATCTGGCCGTGCTCACCGAGGAACCGAACATCTATCTCCTCGGCGCGCGCGACCGCAGTCTGCTACCCCCTTATCTGGTGCACGCAGACTGCCTGCTGATCCCCTACCGCGATACCGTGTGGTCGCACCATGGCTCGCCGCTGAAGCTGTGGGACTACCTCTACGCCGGGCCGCCGATCGTCGGCTCCGGTTACTCGATTCTCTCGGACTACCCCTCGCTGGTGGAGTTCGAAAATGAAGACGACCGGTTCGTCGCCGCGGTCGCCCACGCTGTAGAGCACGCCGGCGGCGCCGCCGAGCGCCGCGCGTTCGCGCTCGCCAACACCTGGGACGCCCGCGGCCGCGAGCTCGAGTCGATCCTGGCCACACACCTGAGCGCCGGCCCCGCGTCCGGGGACGACGAATGATGGGCATCGGGTCACGAGCGGCGTCGGTGATGACGGCGTTGGCGTCGGCGCTCGCGCTGGTGGCCTGCGGGGGCGGGGGTCATGGCCATGGCGGCGGCCATCACAAGCACCACGGCCACCACGGCCACCACGCCCATCATCAACACGCCGGGGCCACGGGCGATGTCCCCAAGGAGGTCGCGGGCACGCCGTCGCTGGCGGCCGTGCAACCCGGACTGCCGGGTGCGCAGACCGTCCCGGTCGCGCTGCCGAACGTGACCTCGGAGCTGACCGCTTCGCAGGCCGGCGGGCAGTCGGGAACTCACACGCTGTCCAAGCGCATCGCCGGCGCCCCGGCGAACGCGGTGATCCACCTCGCGTCGGGTAACTATCCGGCGATCTACGACACGGCGCGCCGCAGCACCTGGGTGACGGTGAGCGGCGCGGGCGACGCGACCCCACCGGTGATAGCGGGCGCGCGGCTGATCGGGGCCGAGCATGTGCGGTTCGTGGACGTCAGCATCGGAAAGGTCAAGATCGTCCACGCGCCCCAGGGCGGCCTGCACGCTCGTGACATAGAGGTGCTCAACAGCCAGGTCGACTGCGGCGCGTCGCAGACCCAGAAGGGGAAGGTGGGGATCTCGGTCCGCGGCGCCGCACAGAACGTCACGTTTGCCGGGGACACGATCGAGAACTGCGTCGTGGGCTTCACCTCGGCGGCCGCCGACAATTACTCGAAGAACATCTCGATCATCCACTGCACGTTCAAGAACCTGTTCGGCGATGCGATCGACCTCGGCGGCATCGACGGGATGGAGATCGACAACAACGTGATCAGCAGCGTCCACCGCTCCGCGGGCCACCATCACTATCACGACGACGGAATCCAGTTCTTCGGGAACACCGCGAACATCGTCATCGCCTACAACGTCGAGCAGAACTCGACCGACCAGCTGATCTTCATCCAGGACGCGATCAAGAACAAGTACAGCGGGGTGAGGACCAACCAGAACATCCTCGTCCTCGGCAACCTGCTGTATGGCGCGGGCGCGCTGGCGGTCCAGGATCAGGGGGGCGTCAACGTGCAGTTCATCGGCAACACGATCTGGGACACGCACGACGGGGCGCTGCTGGTTCGCCGCAGCCCGTATTCGCACATCGTCCCGACGCACACTCTCGTGATCGACAACATCGTCGAGAAGTTCGGGCTGCAGCGCGTCCCGAGCGTGGTCGAGGGTTACAACATCTTCGGGGCGATCACGCACGCCCATGCCCGCACCGACCGGGTCACGATGACGCCGGGCTTCGTCGCCCCGCGAGCCGGCCAGTACGCGTTGACCAGCCGTTCGCCCGCGCGCGGCTCGGCAGCGCCCGCCGCGACGCTCGTGTCCATGGCGCGGGCAGCCGGTGCCGGCAGCGCCGCGCTGAAGATCATCTCCTCCTATCGCACGCAGGACCGTGGTGCGCCGATCGCGGCCAGTTCGCCGCAGGGGTTCGGGCCGCCGGACCGCATCTTCCCGGCGCCGTCCTGATCCGGCCCCCCAGAGGGCCTGGGGGCGCAACGCGGACGGGCCCGCTCGGTGAGCGGGCCCGCGTGCGAGGTGAGGTGGATGCCGGGGTCAGGAGGCGACGCCGTAGATCGGCGCGCCGTAGGGGAAGTCGGCCGGGTCGGCCCCGAGCAGCGTGGAGGCATTGCTCTGCGCCGAGCCGGTCGTGCTCACGCCGGTCGATGAGGTGGTGACCGTCGGGCCGCCGCTGGAGGAGCCCGAGCCGGCCGAGCCGGCCACCAGCGCGAAGTCGCCCTGACCCGCGTTGATGAAGCTCGGTACCACGCCGACGATGTCGGTGGGGCTGAGCGTGGCCGCGGTCGGGCGGGAGACCGTGTAGATCATGTTGTGGCTCTCCGCCCCCGGAGCGCTCATCTGGATATAGCTCTGGATGATGTTGCCCTGGAGGGTGGTCGTCGCGCCCGTCGTGCCCTGGGTGCCCTTACGGATGATGAACGCGGCGTTGCTCGAGTCCCATACCGTGTTGTCGATGAAACGGAGGTTCACCGCGCCCTGGTCCTGGACCGCGGCGGCGCCCGCGCCGTAGATCAGGTTGTGATCGGCGACGATGTTGGAGTTGGTCTGGACGCCGTTGAACTGCCCGGCGATCTCGGCCTGGATGAACAGCAGCTGATCGCCGGAGTTCGACAGCACGTTGTTCTGGATCAGCGTGTTGGTCGTGTTGCCGAGGAACTGGATCCCATCGTCGTGGTAGATCGTCCCGGGGCTGTGGTGGATGTTCTCGATCACGTTGTCGGCGATCGTCGTGTTGCTGAGGCCGCCGAGATCGATCGCGTCGCCATAGAAGTTCTGGAACAGGTTGTGGCTGATCGTCAACGCGTTGGTGGGGTTGTCCTGTGCGACGGTCGTCAGGCCGAGGGTGCAGTTGTGGACCCAGTCACCGGCGAGCGTGACGTTGGCCGATGCCTGGCGCACGACCACCCCGGTCGTCTTGGGATTGGTCTGGGTCGAGCCGCAGTTGACGTCGCTGTTGAGGATCTGGACGTTGGACGCCGGCTGGGCACCGCCCCGGGTGGGGCTGCGTGCGATCAGCACGCGCTGGGTGAACTCGACGTTCGTGAACCGCAGGTACTGCGATCCCTCGAGGTTGGCGCCCTCGATGATCGGCTCCACGGCGTCACCGGCACCGCTCACGGTGACCCAGCCGCTGCGAGCCCTCAGGTCCCAGAGGTCGGGGAAGACCGCGCCGCTTGCCAGGTGGACGACCTGGCCGGGCTGAGCGCTCTGCAGTGCCGCCAGCAGCTGGGACTGGTTCTTGACGTTGTAGCCGGCGGCCGGGAGCTGGAGCGGGACGCCCTGGATTCCGGGCGCCGAGCCGCTGACCGACGGCGGCATGGCCTCGTGGTGGTGGCCATGGGGGGCAGCCTGCGCGGATGACGCGGCGCCGAGGAACGAGAGGGCGGCGAGGGTGGGAGCAGCCAGAGCAGCAATACGTGAATTCATAAAGGAGAGAGGTGGGGACGGGGCGGGTGGGGGCGGGAGGCACGCGGCCCATAGGCCACGGTCCTCGTATCGCCCCCGGCCGCCACCACCTGAAAGGGGGGTGTGCAGAGATGGACAAACGGCCCATCGACCAGTTGCAAACCCTGTGCAACCACCATTTTCCGGTGAGGGCACAGTCAGTGGGGGCTACGCATCGCCCTGCGGTATACAGCGGTTGTGGCGGCGGCCGTCCGCGGCCACGGGAACTGGGCCGCGGCGCTGCGCGCTGCCTCAGCGCGCTCACCTGACCGCACGCGGGTGAGCGCGTCGGCGAGCTCGGCGTCATGTTCGAAGAACTCGACCGCCGGCGCCGAGAAGAGCTCCCGAGCGGTGCCGCCACCGGGAGCCACGACCGGACACCCGTGGGTCAGCGCGAGCAGGAGCGCGCCGCTTGAGAACACGTCGGCGTAGGCGATCACCGCGGCGTCGGCGGCGAGATGCAGCCCGCTCACGAGCTCATCGGGGACGTACTCCGCGCGCAGGACGATGCGCGGATCCGCCGCGGCGTGCTCGCGCAGCGTGTCCGCCTCCGTGGGCGGGCTCGGGGTTCCGGCGATGAGCAGCCGCAGGTCATCGCCCTGCAGGCGCCGGAACTGCTCAGCGACGAGCCCCAGGCGCTTGTAGCTGCGGATGATGCCGAACGCCAGATAGACGAAGGCGTCAGCGGGCAGGCCCAGAGCGGCGCGCACCTCCTCGCGGCTGCGCCGCTCCGGCGCGAACGCTCTCTCGTAGTTGGCGTGGGGGATCACCGTGATCTGCCGGCCACGGCCGCGGAAGCGCGAGCGAACGCGGGCGCGGGCGTACTGGGAGTGAACGATGATCTGGTCGGCGAGCAGGTAGACCGCCTGGTAGAGCGTCGCCTCTGCGCGGGGCCGCGCGGTCTCGTGCGGGGCGAGGTTGTGCACCGTCCAGACGATTCCGATGCGCCGAGCGCGCAGGATGAGCAGCACGGCGACCAAGCGGGCCAGTCGCAGCCAGGTCCGGATCCAGCCGGTGACCGGCGCCGGGTCGGGCGTGGCGACGTACTCGAGCCAGTGCAGATGGACGACGTCGACGGCTGACTCGGTGAGGCTCCAGCGCAGCCCCCGGCCCGCCGTGGGGACCCTCCGCGCGCCCGCTGCGTCGACGGCATCACTGAGCAGGGCGAGGAACCCGGCCGGGTCCTTCTCGTTGGGCGGCGGCAGGAACGCCACCCTCACAGGGGCCGGGGACCCCATGTCCTCGGCCTCCGTGCACATGCCGGTATCGTACCGGCGCCGGGGCACTGGTCCCGCGCGTCTTCAGCGCATGGTCCATCGAGCTCAGAGTGCAACCGGTCGTCTCACCGTCGGCGTTCTGGAGCCGGGGCGGGAGAACAGCGGCATCCGTCGCTACAGCGAGATCGTCGCCGACGGACTCGACGGTCTCGGCGATGTCAGCACCTCCGCCGTGGCGTTCACACCCAACCGGCGGGGCTGGCGAGGGGTTCTGGACGCCTGGACCGTGGTCGCGCGATGCCGCCACGCCGACGCGGCGGTCATCCCCTACACCCGCTCCAACGTGTGGGCGCCGAGTGTCGTGCGTCTCCTGCAGGTCGTCATCGTCCACCTCGGCCTGCGGCGGCGGACCGTCACGGTGCTGCACGACATCTATGCGCCGGGCGGCCCCAACCGCGTCGAGTGGTGGGTGCTCAGCGCGGTGCTGCTGCTGTCGGGTCGCGTCGTGCTCCACACCGACCACGAGCGCTCCCATCTGGCCGCCGTCGCCGGCGGGCGGCGAGCGCAGGTCGTTCCCCACTTCGTGCTCGAGCGCGAGCACCTGCCCGAGCGCGGTGGGGTCCGCGATCAGTTCGGCGTCTCGGCGCAGACCGTCGTGGTCGCGATGATCGGCTGGATGAATCCGCGCAAGAACTACGAGCTGGCGATCGACGCCGTCGGATTGCTGCCGCCGCGGTTCGTCCTGTGGCTCGTCGGGGGGGCGGGGCTCGGGCTGGACTGGTATGTGGAGCAGTTGGAGGCGCGTATCGCCGAACAGGGGCTCGGCGAGCGGGTCGTCATCACGGGGGCGCTGTCTGAGGAAGACCTCGAGCGCCGTCTGGCCGCTCTCGACATCGGTCTCTGTCCCTACCAGCGGATCTCCGCGTCGGGCTCGGTCTCGACGCTGCTGGGGGCGCGCTGTCCGGTCGTGGTCACCGACGTCGAGTTCGCGCAGGAGCTCAAGAGGCTCGCGCCGCCGGCCGTGCACCTGCTCGGCGCGCTGGCACCCCAGGCCCTGTCGGAGGCCATCCTCGGCGCGGCGGAGGCGGTCCCCGCCCCGGAGGCGTTCAGCGCGTTGCTGCAATCACGTTCACTGGCGGAGACGGCCCGGCGCTATCGCGAGCGGCTGATGGCCGTCGCCGGCCGAGCCTGAGGCCCGACCGCTACAGGAACGGGATGGTGGCGATCGCGCCGTCCTGCTCGGCGACCGCGGACACGATCACGGCGCGCTCGCTGTCGGTGAACAGACGCTGGAGCTTGGCCTGGTTGCGGTTGGCGATCGCCCCGTCGGTCCCCACCTTCCAGGGCTCGGACGCCAGCCTCGCGTCGCCGCCGCCGCGGACGAGTCGCCCGATCACCTTCTCCGAGCTCGCCGCGTAGCCGGCCAGCATCCCCTCCAGCAGCGCCGCGTCGCAGCGCAGGCCGAGGAATGCGCAGAGTGCGCTCATCACCGGGGCGGGATCCTCGACCAGCCGTTCATAGGAGACGAAGCAGTGGTTGGGCCGCCCGATGCAGCGCAGGGAGATCCGCAGGTAGCGCCGCCAGACCTCGACGAGCTGCGGCGGCGTCGAGGACGGCCAGACCGCGGGGTCGTTGTTGCTGGCGTCGCGCAACGACGCGGCGACCGCCTCGCCGGCGCGGATCAGATGGATGAAGCGCACATCGGGAACCTCGGACTCGATCCGATCGACGAACCGGGCGTGGCGCGGCGTCTTCTCGAGCCACATCGCGGCGCCCGCGTCGCTCGCCGCACGGTCCATCCGGCGCACGAATCGCTGCGCGTATCCGTGGACGGTGATCGACGGCAGGCGCGGTGGGCTCGGATCGGCGGGCACGCCGTAGGACGCCAGGTCACGCAGCGCTCCCGGTGCCTGCGCGGAGGCGATCCGCAGCCTGCGCCGCACCCGCTCGGGCGGGCTCGGCACGACCTTGGCGAAGTAGAACGTCTCCGGGAACGACACGACGTCCGGGTGGGCGAACAGCAGGCTCTGCAGCAACGTGGTCCCCGACCGGGGGCACCCGATCAGGAAGGCGCGGGTCGGGCGAGCGCTCACTACGTGCGAGCGCCGGCGGCCTCGTACCCGAGCCGCGCGGCCACCGGCTGCGTCGCCCGGTCGAGCATCCTCAGCTCCAGCGCCGACGGGCCGGACCGGTCCGGGCCACTGGTGCTGCCGACGCGGTCGACGAGAACGGAGCGGTCGACGGGCGCACCCAGGACGCGCTCGAGCTCATCGACGGTCTCGCCGCCTGCGATCAGGTCCTCGTAGCGGATGAGCGCCGCGCCGAGCGGTTCGTGGTAGTCGAGGAAGCTCTCGGCCAGCCGCCGCCAGACCTGACCGTATGCGTAGGGCGTGCGCACCTGGGAGCGGGGCCAGCGCTCGAACCAGGTCGGACGCTCGCGGTAGGAGCGATAGGCGGCGTGCGGGTCACGGACGAGGAAGACGAAGCGCGCGCGGGGGAACAGCAGGCGCAGGTAGAGCGCGTACTCGGCGGAGAGGCGCACCTCCTTCAGGCCCCAGTGCGGGCGCGACTGGCCGGGCGGGGGCGCGAGCAACCGCCGCAGGAACTCGCGGTGGGCGTCGACGAGCCGATCGACCGGCGGGTAGAAGTTGGCGATCCACTGACCCGACAGATCCGTCCCCGCGCCGTTGCCGTTGCCGTCATCGCCATAGACATACTCTGCCGGCGGCCACCCGGTGCCGAACGGGGTGATCGACTCGGCCAGGCGCCGGATCACGTCGGTCTGGTGATACGGCTCGCCCCAGATGAAGTAGGAGTTCGTCGAGACCACGAGACGTTGCAACAGGGTCGAGCCGCTGCGCCAGCCCGCGGAGAAGATGAACAGCGGCTCGTCGGTCGCGGGCTCGGCCTCGTCGCCAAGGCGGTTGCCCAGCGCGGTGACGGCGGTCGCCAGGTCGGGCAGCTTGCGCTGCAGCTTCTGGTGGCGCCAGATCGTCGAGGGCCGACCGACGATCGGCTCCAGGCCGCTGGCCTGGGCGATCCGGTCGGCCGTCTCTGAGAGGCTGGGGCGCTGGGGTGCCACGATGCTCGCGTCCTCAGCTCTTCAAGTCGGCGGCCGCTCCCCGGACGCCAGATCCAGCGGCGGGGCCGACAGTGAGGCCGCGATGCCCGAGGCGAAGCGGTAGTACTCGTTGGAGGCGGTGAGCTCCGGGAGCGTGTCGAACGCATCGATCGTCCCGTTGAGAACGACCATCACGCGGTCGCAGATGGTGAGAGTCGACATCCGGTGGGCGATGATGAACAGCGTCAGCTGGCTGCGCATCGACTCCAATGACTCCTGGATGAGCGCCTCCGAGCGCGGGTCCAGCGCGCTGGTGGGCTCGTCGAGCACGAGCAGGCTCGGGTTGGCGATGAGCGCGCGGGCAAGGCAGATGCGCTGCTGCTGGCCGCCGGAGACCGCGTCCGCGCGAGGGCCGACCACCGTCTGGTACCCCTTCGGCCACTCCATGATCTCGTCGTGGATGCGCGCCAGCCGGCAGGCTCGCTCGACGGCAGCGTCGTCGTAGTTGCGGAAGAACCGGACGTTGTCGGCGACGGTTGCGTGCAGCAGCTTGGGCGCCTGCGGCACGTAGGCGACCCGCGCGTGCCAGTCCTCGAAGTCGATGTCGAACGCGTCGGTCTGATTGACCGCGTACATGCCGTTGCGGGGTTCGCGCAGCCGCAACAGGATCTGCACCATCGTCGACTTGCCGGCGCCCGATGGCCCGATCACCCCGATCGTCTCGCCGCCGCGGACCTCGAACGAGACGCTCTTGAGGACCGGTCGCTCCCGTGTGTAGAAGTACTCGACCTCGTCGAAGCTCACGGTCTCGATCTCGCGCAGCGGCGCCCTGCCGCGCCGCGGCGTGCTCGAGGCATAGGAGTCCATCGCGTTCTGGACCCGCTCGACGAACGGCAGCGTCTGGCGCAGCGAGACCTGGGCGCCCTGGACCTGCTGTCCGTAGGTCCCGGCCCGGATCAGCAGCAGCACGACCGCGCCGAGTGACTCGAACCCCTTCACGTTGGCCAGGCTGGCGACGAGCAGACCGACCACCAGGACGAGGTAGATCATGCTCTGGTAGACGTTGGGCACCAGCCGGTTGAGCACCTGGGCCTTGAGGTACAGGCCGCGGGCGGCGGCCACGAACGTGTCGACGCGCATGATCTGCCGGTCGGCGGTCCCGAAGACGTTTGTCTCCTCGGTGACGCGGTTGGCCTCGCCCACGGATCCGGCGTAGTCCATCTGAGCCGCGGAGAGGCGCTTTGACAGGCGCGTCGCCAGCGCGCGTGCCGGGCGCAGCACGAAGAACAGCACGATCGCCGCCGCGAACACCGCGATTGCCGCGATCGTGTTGAGCGCAAACGCCGATCCGACCAGGATCACGAACGTGAACAGGTTGGAGAGCATCTGGGTGAACTGGATCGCTCCCTGGCTGGCCTGCTGGATCTGGTTGGTCATCAGCTCCTGGAAATGGCCCTCGCGATCCTGGGACTGCATCTCCCAGGAGCCGAACATGTAGGCGCGGACCAGTCGCCGCCGCATCGCGGCCTGGACGTCGCCGGCGATGACCGAGGGCAGATACGAGGCCGGGAACTGCAGCAGCAGACGGACCGTCGCGCATGCGATGCCGATGTACAGCAGCGTCCGGACCGAGGTGGAGACGTGCACCGGCCCGAAGTTGCGATGGACGTGATGGGCCCCGTTGACCAGGGCGGCCGCGGTCTGGGCGGCGATCGCGAGGATCCCCGCCTCGCAGATGGCCGCGGTCATCGAGCAGGCGATCACCCCGACGATCAGCGCCTTGCGGTCGCCCACGAGCATCGCCACGCGATCACGCTGCGTTTTCTGCAGCGTTTGGTCGCGATGATGGATCCTGCGCTGGCCGCGCGAGGGCGCGGGCTGGGGATGGCTGTCGATCGTCTTGGCGGCGTGCTCAGCCATTCGGGGTCTCCGAGTGGTCGGTGGCGCGATGGTCTGGGGCAGCGGCGGTTGCCCGACGCCCTCCGGCGCCCCGCCCTGCCCCTGCGCACGGCAAGGTAGACCATATTGGCGCCGGTGCAAACTCCTGCCGTATGAAGGTTGAGTTGCACCTGCCCGGGCCGCGGCCGGTCAGGATTTGCGAACCTTTTTTCGCTGCACGGTGCGCCGTTATCTCGTCGCGCACCCGATGTAACGACCGTGTCATCGCCGCGAGTCGGTCGCTTTGCATCGCCGAAACCGTGTGGTACAAACGAGGCGTTTCTGAGGTTCAGGCGTCAGACCGGGCGCGGATACGGAAATCGCAAGCCCACGTGAACGCAGCTGTATCCGCCAAATCGCGGTCGGGGCCGCGTGACAGCAATAGGGGATCGAACCATGAATGGTGAGCGCGAGACGCGACAGAGCACGGTGCAGGCCGAGCGCCCGTCTTCGGCACAGGAGGGACCAGAGATGAGCAGCAGCGGCGGGTACGAGGTCAGCCACCTCCGCGAACTCGAGGCCGAGGCGATCCACATCATGCGCGAGGTCGCCGCGGAGTTCGAGCGGCCGGTGCTCATGTTCTCCGGAGGCAAGGACTCGATCGTGCTGCTGCGTCTGGCCGAAAAGGCGTTTCGGCCGGCCCGCTTCCCATTCCCGCTGATGCATGTCGACACCGGGCACAACTTCCCCGAGTTGATCGACTTCCGCGACCGGCGCGTCGACGAGCTCGGGGAGCGGCTGATCGTCGCCAGCGTGCAGGAGTCGATCGATCGCGGGCGCGTCCAGGAGGAGACCGGGCCGCGCGCCTCGCGCAACCGCCTGCAGACCGTGACGTTGCTGGACGCGATCAGGGAGAGCCGCTTTGACGCGGTGATCGGCGGAGCCCGCCGTGATGAGGAGCGCGCACGCGCCAAGGAGCGGATCTTCTCCTTCCGCGACGACTTCGGCGGCTGGGACCCCAAGAACCAGCGGCCTGAGGTGTGGGATCTCTACAACGGGCGCATCGCGCGCGGCGAGCAGGTCCGGGTGTTCCCGATCTCCAACTGGACCGAGCTCGACGTCTGGCAGTACATCGCCGACGAGCAGCTCGAGCTGCCTTCGGTCTACTTCGCGCACACGCGCGAGGTGTTCGAGCGCGACGGAATGCTGTACGCGACCTCCGACTTCGCGCCGAGGCTGCCCGGAGAGGAGCCGTTTGAGGCGGTCGTGCGCTACCGCACCGTCGGCGACATGACCTGCACCGGCGCGGTCGAGTCGAGCGCCGCGACGCTCGAGGACGTCGTCCGGGAGATCGCCGCGACGCGGATCACCGAGCGCGGCCAGACCCGCGCCGACGATCGTGTCTCGGCATCCTCGATGGAGGACCGCAAACGAGAGGGCTACTTCTGATGACGACGCTCGACGACCACGCCGCCATCAACGGCAGCCTCCTGCGCATCGCGACCGCCGGCTCGGTCGACGACGGCAAGAGCACGCTGATCGGACGGCTGCTCTTTGACTCAAAGCAGATCTTCGAGGACACCATCGAGGCGATCACGGAAGCCAGCGAGGGGCGCGGCACCGAGTTCGACCTGTCGCTGATCACCGATGGTCTGCGCGCCGAGCGCGAGCAGGGGATCACGATCGATGTCGCCTACCGCCACTTCGCCACGCCGCGAAGGGCGTTCATCCTGGCCGATACGCCGGGGCACATCCGCTACACGCGCAACATGGTCACCGGGGCGTCGACCGCCGACCTGGCGCTGGTCCTCGTCGACGCCCGCAACGGGTTCGTGCAGCAGTCGCGCCGGCACCTGTTCATCGCCTCGCTGCTGCGCATCCCGCACGTGATCGTCTGCATCAACAAGATGGATCTCGTCGACTACGACGAGGGCGTGTTCGACTCGATCTGCTCCGAGATCCGTTCGTTCGCCTCGCGCCTGGAGATCGGTGACCTCTCGTTCATCCCGATCTCCGCGCTGGTGGGCGACAACGTGGTCGAGCCCTCCGAGCACATGCTGTGGTACGGCGGACCGCCGCTGCTCTACCAGCTGGAGCACGTTCAGGTCACCTCGGACCGCAACCTGATCGATGTGCGCCTCCCGGTCCAGTGGGTGATCCGCCCCGGCCCGAACGACGACGAGCACAAGGACTATCGCGGCTACGCCGGCAAGATGGCCAGCGGCGTCCTGCGGGTCGGCGACGAGGTGCGGATCCTGCCCTCCGGTGAGACCTCGCACATCAAGGCGATCTCCAACCATCTCCAGCAGCTCGATGAGGCCTACCCGCCGCTGTCGGTGGCGGTCGAGCTCACCGACGACATCGACATCTCGCGCGGGAACCTGATCTGCCGCCCTCGCAATCATCCGACCGTCTCACGCGACGTCGACGCCATCGTCTGCTGGATGGCCGAGGAGTCCAGTCGCCCGCACGGCCGATACCTGGTCAAGCACACCGCGCACACGACGCGCGGGGTGATCTCCGAGGTCATCCACCGGATCGACGTCGACACGCTGCACCGCGACGAGTCGGCCGAGTCGCTCGCCCTCAACGAGATCGGCCGCGTGCGGCTGCGCACCGGAACGCCGCTCGTGTTCGACCCCTATGACCGCAACCGCCGCACCGGCGCGTTCATCCTCATCGATGAGGCGACCAACGCGACGGTCGCCGCGGGCATGATCCTCGGGGTCGCCGACACGCCCGGCGCGACCGGCGAGGGAGCGCATCAGCAGTCCACCAACGTCGTCTGGCAACCGAGCCGGATGACCCGCGAGCAGCGCTGGGCGGCGCTCGGTCGGGTCGGTGCGACCCTCTGGGTCACCGGTCTGCCGGCCGCCGGCAAGTCGACGATCGGCGACGCACTCGAGGAGCGTCTGATCACATCCGGGATCGCAGCGATGCGACTCGATGGCGACAACCTCCGCCATGGGCTCAACGGCAACCTGGGCTTCGATCCCGCGGATCGCGCCGAGAACATCCGCCGCGCGGCCCACGCCGCCAAGCTTCTGGCCGAGGCCGGCACGATCGCCATCGTGACCGTGGTCAGCCCCTATACCGCCAGCCGTGACGTCGCGCGTGAGATCCACGAGAGCGACGGGGTGACGTTCATCGAGGTGTTCGTCGACACGCCGCTGGACGAGTGCGAGCGCCGGGATCCCAAGGGCCTGTACGCCAAGGCGCGGGCCGGGGAGATCGTCGGCATGACCGGGGTGGACGACGCCTACGAGGCGCCCCAGGACGCCGAGGTCACGCTGCGGCCCTCCGATGCGCCGATGGCGGTCGACGCGCTGCTCAAGGAGCTGCGCAGCCGCGGGATCGTGCCGTGATCGGGGCCGCGAGGCTCTCAGGCTGAGCGGGGCGGGACCGCAGATGCCTGACAGATCGGTTCGCCGCGTCGAGCGCGCGGTCGCCAAGCGCGTCGAACGGCGCCTGGTCGTCCCGCTGGAGCGCGGCGTGGGCCGGCTCGAGCGCGGCGTGGTGAGACCGCGGCCGGTCGCGCACATGCTCCACATCGGCAAGACCGGCGGAACCGCGATGAAGGACGTCTTCAAGTCGCTGGACCCGGAGGTGGGGCGCTTTCAGATCGTGACCCACCGCCACATGAAGCGACTGACCGGGATCCCGCGGGGGGAGAAGGTCTTCTTCGTCGTCCGCGACCCGGTGGAGCGGTTCGTGAGCGGGTTCAATAGCCGGCTGCGTCAGGGCAAGCCTCGATACTTCACCGCGTGGACGCAGGCCGAGGAGACCGCCTTCGGGTGGTTTCAGACGGCCGACAGCCTCGGTCGCGCGCTCTCCTCCGAGGATGTCCAGGAGCGCGCTCATGCCTACACAGCGATGATCTCGATCCGCCACGTGCGGGATTCGTATTGGGACTGGTTCCGATCCTGGGAGTATCTGGAGAGCCGCAAGAAGGACCTCCTCATCATCCAGTGGTGTCCCGACCTCACCGCGACCTTCCCGATCCTGCGCGAGCGCCTCGGTCTGCCCGACACGATCGAGCTGCCCACCGACGAGATCCGCTCTCATCGCAGCCCCGCGACCGTCGACCGCAACCTGAGCGACCTCGCCCGCTCCAACCTCGAGCGCTGGTACGGCCGTGACTTCGCCTTCATCGACCTCTGCGGTAGCCTCGACTGCTTCGTGGCGCCCTCGCGCAAGACCGTGGACGTGGTCACCGGGCCCCCCGGCGGCGCCCCCTCCGATCCGATCGCGGTGGAGTAGCCGTGGGCTCTATGAACAAGCTCCGCGGTCGCGTGCCATTCGGGCGCCGGGACGCGCGGCGCTGGGTCCAGCGGACCGTCAAGCCCGCCATGCGTCGCGCGCAGCGGACCGCCACCCGCGAGGCGCCGCCCGCCCATCTGCTGCACATCGGCAAGACGGGCGGCACCGCGATGAAGGAGGCGCTGACCCCGGTCAAGTCGGCCGGGCGCTATGAGCTGCTGCTGCACAACCACGGCGTGCGCTTCAACGACGTCCCACACGGAGAGCGGGTGTTCTTCGTGATTCGCGATCCCGTCGACCGCTTCGTGAGCGGATTCAACAGCCGTCTGCGCGAGGGCAAGCCTCGATACCACCTGCCGTGGACGCCGCTGGAGAAGGTGGTGTTCGAGCGCTACCCGTCGGTCGACAGCCTGGGCTGCGCGCTGTCCTGTGAGGATCCCCTGGAGCGTGGACGGGCGGCCACCGCGATGATGTCGCTGCAGCACGTGAGAGACTCCTACTGGGACTGGTTTCGCAATCGCGAGTACTTCGAGCGGCGGCTGGACGACCTGCTGCTGATCCACTGGGTCCCCGATCTCAACGCGACGTTCCCTCAGCTGCGCGAGGCGCTCGGGTTGCCCGACACGGTCGTGCTGCCCAGCGATGACGTGCGCGCGCACCGCAGTCCCGACAACGTCGACCGGACCCTGAGCCCGCTCGCGCGGGAGAACCTCGAGCGCTGGTACGCGCGCGACTACGTGTTCGTGGAGCTGTGCGCGGCCTCGGGGCACTTCGCGGGTCCCTCGTACTCTCGCCCGTCGGCGATCCTGTCGGCGGCCGGCGCTTCTTGACCGCGAGCTCCTCCAGCGGCGGCGCCACCCCCGCGCCGGTGCTGGTGCGATGGCCGGACTTCTTCGTCGTCGGCCAGGCCAAGAGCGGAACGACTGCGCTGGCGGAGATGCTCGATCAGCACGAGCGGATCTTCGTCCCGGCGATCAAGGAGCCAGGGTTCTTCGCGACCGAGACGCTGGCGCCGGAGCACCGCGGACGCGCGATGAGGGAGCGGCGGTATCACAAGCTCTTCGCCGAGGCCCGGCCAGACCAGCTCGCGGCCGACGCCTCGACCCAGTACATCTCATCCGAGGAGGCGGCGCGCAAGATCGCGGCGGTCCGGCCCGATGCCCGGATCATCGTGCTGTTCCGGGACCCGGCGGACTTCGTGGTGTCGATGCACCGCCAGCAGGTGCAGAACCGATACGAATCGGAGGCCGACCTCGGCCGGGCGCTCGCCCTGGAGGAGGAGCGTGCCCAGGGCCGGCGGGTGCCCAAGCTCGCGCCGCGGCCCGGGGGGCTCCTCTACACGCGACTGGCACGGTACGCAGAGCAGCTGGCGCGCTACGAGAGCGTATTTCCGCCCGAGCAGATCCTGCCGTTGATCTACGAGGAGTTCCGTGCGGACAACCGGGGGACGCTGACGCGGATCTTCGAGTTCCTCGGGGTCAGCGACGAGGTGACGATCACTCCGAGCCGGGCGAACCCCACCGTGCAGGTGCGATCGCCAGGAGCGCACCGGGCGATGTATGTGCTGACGGCGCTGCAGAGGTCCAGGGCCGGGGGAGCGATCGACAGCGTCGTGGGGGCGATTCCCGAGGGCGCGCGGGCGCGTGCGACCGCGTTCGCGAGGGCGCGCCTACGCGAGTCGGCACCGCGCGAGGTCGATCCCGCGGTGCTCGCCGAGCTGCGCCTCCGGCTGCGGCCCGGCGTGGTCGCCCTGGGCGAGCACCTGGGGCGCGACCTGGTCTCCCTCTGGGGCTACTGACCAGCGCTCAGCGCGCTGGTCAGCCGCGTCAGCCGCTCGTCCCACTGACCGGCGACCTGCGCCATCCAGCTGACCGCCTCGGTGAGCGGCTCGGGGGTCACGCGGTACCGGACGTCACGACCGGTCCGCTCGCGCTCCAGCAGGCCGGCCTGCGACAGCGAGGCGAGATGCTTGGCGACGGCCTGGCGAGAGATCGGCAGGCCCGCCGCGAGCTCGGTCGCGGTTGCGGGCGCCGCGGAGAGCTGGGAGAGCAGCCTGCGGCGAACGGGGTCGGCGAGCGCCTCGAATACAGGTCCCGCGGGGTCGGTGCCGGTCACGTGGCTCTGACGTCCCCTCAGGCGGCGACGAGCGCCGGTCCGAACGAGGAGCTGCCGGACCCGCCGGCGCCGCGCAGCGGGATCCCCACGAGGTCGAGCATCTCCAGCGGCCGCGTCTCGTCGATCCGCAGACGGGTCCCGTCCGAGCACGGTACGAGCTCGAAGGTCACCCGCGACGCGGGCTCGTCGTCCTCCTGCCACCAGAACGACAGCCGCCCGGCGCGCCCATCCGCCGGCGGGGTGACCTCCTCGACCCAGCCGGCGCGCTCGCGCCCGTCGACGACGAAGCGCGCCTCACCGCCGGGGACGAGCTCCAGCTCGGCCTCGTCCGCGAGCCAGCTGCTCAGCCAGTCGGGGTCGGTGAGCGCTCGCCACACCGCGTCCGGCGTCGCCTCGAGCTCGCAGATACGTTTGATTCGGTCGGTCACGGTGGCGCTCCTCTCGTCAATGTGCAACTTGTGGGTTGCGCGTCTGCTACGGTGCGGCGGACAGCCGCAACCGTTCGGTTGCAGATTACCGCACTGCTCCCAGGAGGACTCCATGACACTCATTCCGATGGTCGTCGAGCAGACCGCGCGCGGCGAGCGCTCGTTCGACATCTACTCGCGCCTGCTCAACGACCGGGTCGTGTTCCTCGGCGGAGAGGTCAACGAGGACAGTGCCAACCTGATCGTCGCCCAGCTCGTCCATCTCGAGTCAGACGACCCCGACAAGGACATCCACCTCTACATCAACTCGCCGGGGGGGTCGATCTACGCCGGTCTGGCGATCTACGACGCGATGCAGTTCATCGGCTGCGACGTACAGACGATCTGCTACGGGATCGCGATGTCGATGGGATCGTTCCTGCTGGCGGGCGGCGCCCCCGGCAAGCGCTTCGCCCTGCCCGACAGCCGGATCCTCATTCACCAGCCCTCCGGCGGCTACCAGGGCCAGTCGACCGACATCGAGATCCACGCCAAGGAGATCCTCGCCCTTCGGGCCCGGGTCGACGAGATCTACGCCAAGCACACCGGCCAGGCGATCGAGCGGGTCCATGCCGACATGGACCGCGACCGGTTCTTCACCGCCGAGGAGGCGCTCGCCTATGGACTGGTCGACCGGGTGATCGACCGCCGCCCGCCGTCAGGCACCCGGCGCGGGTTCTCCGGGTAGCCGCCGCTCCCACCACCGAGCCGGGTGGTGGCGC
>CAVUUL010000013.1:0-634446 GCA_963744685.1 uncultured Solirubrobacteraceae bacterium
CTGCAGCGGGTCTCAGCCAACGCTTGCCGGGAGCACGACTGAGGGCGAGGCCGTCGCATGGTGTACGAAGGTGTCGCTGGCCAGCCACGCGGCGCCGATCACGCCCGCGCGCTCGCGGGCGGTGCTCAGCTCCAGCTGAAGGCCGCTGGTCGCCAACGGGGTCGAGCGATCCAGCACGACCGATCGCAGCTCGGCGAGCAGCAGCTGACCAAAGCCAGAGACTCCGCCGCCGAGCACGATGAGGGCCGGGTTGAAGAAGTTGACGATCCCCGCCAGGGCTTCGCCGAGGACCTGACCACTGCGCCGGATGGCGCGATTGGCGAAGGGGTCGCCGAACTCATTCGCCCGGCTGATGTCCACTGCGGTCAGACGTCCCTGCTCGCGGAGCCGGGCCTCCAGCCGAGGAGACTCGCCGGACTGGGCGCCCAGGATCGCTGCTCGAGCCAGCGCATGCCCACCAACCTGCGCCTCGAGGCAGCCGGTGCGTCCGCAGTGGCAGCTGACCGTGGGATCGCCGGCGCGGATGTGCCCGATATCCCCTGCGCAGCCGTCGCGCCCGCGATAGATCTCGCCTTCGACCACGATTCCACAGCCGACGCCGGTCCCGAGCTTGACGAACAGGAAGTCGGCCTGGCTTCGGGCGATGCCGCTGTGCTTCTCACCGAGGGCCATGATGTTCACGTCGTTGTCGACCGTCACGGGCGCACCCAGGCGCGCAGCGAGCTCGTCACGCGCGGGATAGTTGTCCCAGCCGGGCATCAGGGGCGGGGCGACCGGGCGACCGGTGCTGAAGCTGACCGGGCTCGGAAGCCCGAGACCGATGCCCGCCGCCGGTAGCGGGCCGCTCTCGACCCCGGCGGCGTGCCGGACCATGCGCTCGACCTGGTCGAGAATGGCCACCGGCCCGGAGCGGACGTCCGACTCCTCCTCGATGTACTCCAGCACGTTGAGGTAGCCACCGGTCACCGCGACGGAGATCGAGGTGGCGCCGACGTCGACGCCCACATATCGCAGGCTGTCGGAGAGCGAGACGATCGTCGAGCGCCGCCCACCGCGCGAGGGAGCCTTGCCACCGCGGGCCACGAGACCGAGCGCCTCGAGCTCGGCGAGGTCCTGCATCGCCTTGGAGCGCGACGTGTTGACCAGGTCTCCGAGGTTTGCCGTCGGCTGAGGACCCCCGTCTCGCAGCAGCGAGAGCAGGTTCTCCGTCCCGGTGCTCAACGGATGCCCGCTTCGACTGCGTCTTCAGCGTCAGCTGGTCCCATGGATGCCCACATTGTCCAAGAGTCGAGCACAAGACGGTTTCGGATCATGCAACGCAACTTTCGACTTGACATCCTGAACTTCTAGCATATTATCGCGAAAGGGAAAGGAGATTGGGCAGAATGATCGACACCTGTGGCAAGCCCCCAAGGCCGCGCTGATGCGGTTTCTGGCTCGCCGACTTGGCTTCTATGCACTGACCGCCTGGGCGGCGATGACCCTCAACTTCGTCATCCCGCGGCTGATGCCGGGAAACCCGGTGCAGGCGGTGATCGCGCGTGAGCACCTGCATGTCACCAGCCAGGCCGTGAAGTCCTTGGGCGCCGCATTCGGAGTTGACACTCACGCCAGCATCATCTCCCAGTACTTCTCGTACCTGAGCAACGTGCTGCACGGCGTGTTCGGTGTGTCGATCAGCTACTTCCCGGCCTCGGTGTTGTCGGTGATCGGCACCGCGCTGCCGTGGACGCTCCTGCTGGTCGGCTCTGCGACGGTCATCAGCTTCGTGCTGGGCTCGCTGCTCGGCGTGTGGACCGCCTGGAAGCGCGGCACCTGGGTGGACCACCTGGTCCCGTTCACCGCGTTCTTTGCGGCGATGCCGTACTTCTGGCTGGGGTCGATCGCGATCATGCTGTTCGCGATCAAGCTGGGTTGGTTCCCGCTGAGCGGCGCCTACGACCCGTCCATGCAGATCAACGCGAGCCCGCAGTTCGCGCTCTCGGTCCTCGACTACGGCTTCCTGCCGGCGGCGACGATCGTGATCAGCTCGGTGGCCGGCTGGTTGCTGGGCATGCGCAACGTCATGATCTCCACGATCTCCGAGGACTACGTGCTCTTGGCCGAGGCCAAGGGCCTGTCCCCAAGGCGAGTGGTCTTTGCCTACGCGGCACGCAACGCTTTGCTCCCCAATCTGGCGAGCTTCGCCCTTTCGCTCGGGTTCATCGTCGGCGGCGCGCTGCTGACCGAGATCGTCTTCTCCTACCCGGGCCTTGGATACGTGCTGCTGCAGGCAGTGGAGAACCAGGACTACCCACTGATGCAGGGGCTGTTCCTGATCATCACCTTCATGGTGCTGGCAGCGAATCTGCTGGCCGATGTCGCGTATGCGGCACTTGATCCTCGGACCTCGGAGGCAGGGCGATGAAGGTCCTCAACACGACCTCCTCGCGCATCGGCGCGGGGATGCTCATCTTCTTTCTTCTGGTGGCGATCTTCGGGCCGATGCTGGTGGGCGATCCGAACGCCACCAACGGGCCGCTGCACGTCGGCCCCACGGCAGGCCACATCCTGGGGACGACCAACCTCGGGCAGGACCTGTTCGCCGAGCTCGTGGTGAGCACTCGTGACTCGTTGCTGGTGTCGATTCTCGCCGCGTTGATCGCATCGGTCATCGCGATCGCGGTCGGCGTGACCGGAGCGGTCCTGGGTGGCATATCGGATGAGCTGCTGTCGCTGTTCACCAATGTGATGCTCGTGATCCCCACCCTCCCGCTGGTCGTCGTGATCGCGGGGTACCTGCACGGGTCAGGCGTACTCGTGGTGGCGCTGGTGATCGCGGCCACCGGCTGGTCGTGGTCGGCGCGGATCTATCGGGTCCAGGCGATGTCGCTCAGGCGCCGAGACTTCGTATCGGCCGCACGGGCCAGCGGAGAAGGCTCCTTCCGCATCATCTTCTCCGAGGTGCTGCCGCACATGGTGCCGCTGATCGCCGCGCAGTTTCTCAACGTCGTTCTGTACGCGATCGTGACCCAGGCAGGCCTCGCATTCCTTGGCCTCGGCTCGGTCAGCGAGTGGACGTGGGGCACGATGCTGTATTGGGCCAACAACGCCCAGGCATTCCAGCTCTCGGAGTGGTGGTGGTTCGTCCCGCCCGGGCTGTGCATCGCGCTGTTCGGCACCGCACTGGTGTTGCTGAACTCCGCGATCGACAGCTGGGCCGATTCGCGTCTGCAGAGCGGGCTGCGGATGACCGACCGCAAGCGACGCCGCGGTCGCAAGCCTCCGCTGCCACTTGTGAACCCCGGGGAGGCAGTCGCGACGACAACTTCGGAGGCGGTGTCATGACGGTGGCGACTGACATCCCGCTGCTCGAGATTCGCGACCTGAGTGTCGACTACGGCAGCGGCGAGGGCGCGGTGCATGCCGTGCACGACGTGAGCCTGGTGATTCACGAAGGTGAGGCGATCGGGCTCGCCGGCGAGTCAGGCTCAGGGAAGTCGACGCTGGCGATGGCGGTCACTCGCCTGCTCCGAGACCCGGCCACGATCAGCGGCGGCCAGGTGCTGTATCACCCACGTCCGAAAGGTGAGGCCGGCTCCGCCGAACCCATCGATCTGGCGCAGCTGACCCGTGAAGAACTGCGGCCCCTGCGCTGGAACGAGATCGCGATCGTCCTGCAGAGTGCGATGAACGCGCTGAACCCGGTGCTGGATCTGCGCGCGCAGCTCACCGACGTTCTCCGTGCCCACCGTCCGGACATGTCCAAGGCGGCGCGGGTTGACCGCGCGGGTGAGCTGCTCGAGATCGTCGGCGTCAACCGCGATCGGATCAAGGCGTTTCCCCACGAGCTCTCTGGCGGGATGCGTCAGCGCGCGATGATCGCGATGGCCCTGGCGCTGAGCCCGAGGTTGCTCGTGATGGATGAGCCGACCACCGCGCTCGACGTCGTCACGCAGTGTCAGATCCTCGAGGAGCTGAGCGAGCTCCGCGAGCGTTTCGGCTTTGCCGTGCTGTTCATCACCCACGATCTATCGCTCCTGCTCGAGATGGCAGACACGATCGCGGTCATGTACGCCGGAAGCCTGGTCGAGGTGGCGCCCAGCGAGGCGATCTACGACCAGCCGGCGCATCCCTACACGTCCGGACTGTTGAGCTCGTTCCCGCCTCTCTCAGGTGAACGGCGCACGCTCGTCGGGATCCCCGGATCTCCGCCGGACCTGAGGGAGTTGCCGGTCGGCTGTCCGTTCGCGCCGCGCTGCGGTGCGGCGACCGAGACGTGCAAGCAGCGCCGTCCGCCGCTGGCGTCGCCGGCTGATCCTCCGGCCGACGAGCCCCACCGGCTGGTGGCGTGTTTTCACGACCTGGTCTCCAATCGCGCGGGGAAGGCAGAGGTGACACTGTGAGCTCGCCTTCGGCGGAGCTGGCGGCAGTGCAGGCGGAGCAGGAGCCGGTTCTTGAGGCCATCGACCTGACCAAGCACTTCGTGGTCCGCACCGGCGTCCGGCGCAGTCGCGACGGCGGCAAGCGCGTCGTGCATGCCGCTGAGGGCGTGTCCGTCTCGCTGGTGCCCGGCAGGATCATCGCCGTGGTGGGGGAGTCGGGCTCCGGGAAGACCACGCTCGGCCGCATGATGGCGCGCCTGGAGATTCCCACCAAGGGGGAGCTCCAGCTCCGCGGTCACGACGTCCCCAAACGCGGCGCGCGAGCTCTACGACCGTTCCGCAGCCAAGTGCAGATGGTCTTCCAGGACCCGTTCGCGTCGCTCAATGCCGGGCATACGGTCAGCTATCACCTCGAGCGCCCGCTCCTGATCCATGGCATCGCCAAAAGCAAGAAGGAGGCGCGCGAGCAGGCACTGGAGCTGCTCAAGACCGTGCATCTGGAACCGGCAGCGCAGTACATCGACAAGTACCCCTCCCAGCTGTCCGGCGGTCAGCGTCAGCGCGTGGCGATCGCCCGTGCGCTGGCGGTGGACCCCGCGGTGATCGTCGCCGACGAGCCCGTTTCGATGCTCGACGTCTCGATCCGCCTGAGCGTGCTCAACCTGTTCGGTGAGATCGCGCGGCGCGGCCGCGCGATCCTGTACATCACGCATGACATCGCGTCCGCGCGATATTTCGCCGACGAGGTGATCGTGATGTATGCCGGGCAGGTCGTCGAACATGGCTCGGCCGAGCAGGTCACCACCGATCCGCAGCATCCGTACACCCAGTTGCTGGTCCAGAGCGCGCCGGACCCCAGCCGCCGTCATACGCGAGCCCCGCTCGCGAGACGCGCGGGCGAGGCGACGAGTCTGGTCACGCCGCCGTCTGGCTGTCGCTTCCATCCGCGATGCCCGCACGCGATGGAGATCTGCTCAGCCGAGCAGCCCCCCAACTTCCCGCGATCGTCCGGTGGAGAAGCGGCCTGCTGGCTGCTTGACCAAGGCCGGCCGGCGCCGGCCGAGACCGATCGTCCCAACGATGCATCTGAGCAAGTCCATACTCGCCGTCCCTGAGGAGAAGAGGTATCTGATGAGCAGACGACCGTCGGTTAGAAGCGGCCTCGCGGCCATGGCCGCGATCGCCGGCAGCGTCGCATTGGCGGCCTGTGGGAACGTCGCGGCCAGCGGCGGTGGTGGCGGCGGCTCGTCGCAGGGCTCTGGATCGACGGGTTCGAATACCAGCCTGACCGTGGTGTCCGGTCCGACAGGTCCGTTCGTCGCCGGCCTCAGCCCGTTCTCGACATCGGATACCCCTGCGACGCTGGGCATGACCTCGCTGGTGTACGAGCCGTTGATCATGGTCAACGCGCTGAACGCCTCGCAGGTCAAGCCGTGGCTGGCGTCGGCCTACAAGTGGTCGGCCGGAGGGCGGAAGCTGACCTTCACGATCCCTGCCGGGCGAACCTGGTCTGACGGACAGCCGCTGACGGCCGCGGACGTCGCGTATACCTTCGACCTGATCAAGAAGGACGCCGCCCTCAACATCCGCGGTGTGTCCTTTACCGGCGCTTCCGCTCCGTCCAAGACGCGGGCGGTGCTGACCTTCGCGGCGCCTGCCTACACGCAGCTGTTCAACATCGGGCAGGTCCTGATCGTCCCCAAGCACATCTGGTCGAAGATCAGCAACCCGGGCACCTACGCCAACGACAAGCCGGTCGGCTCCGGTCCGTACACGCTGCAGTCGATGTCGGCGGAGGCAATGACGTTCGTGAAGAACCCGCACTATTGGCAGGCCGGCTTGCCGAAGGTGTCCACCGTCCGGGTGACCGACTACACGTCGCAGAACGCCGCACTCAACGCATTGAGTGCGGGTCAGATCGACTGGTCGAACCTGTTCATCAGCAATCCGCAGCAACAGTGGACGTCCAAGAGCCCGGCCCACAACAAACTGTGGCTGCCGCCGGCCGGCGACTTCTACCTGTGCCCGAACACGAAGGCGGCACCGTTCAACAGCGCTGCCGTCCGGCGGGCGCTGGCGCTGACGATCGATCGCCAGAAGGCCGTGCCCGAGGTCGAGGGCAAGTTCTACGCGCCGTCGACCAACCCGTCCGGCATCCTCTCATCAGACACCCAGGACGTGCCGTCGCAGTACGCCAATCAGACGCTCACCTACAACCCGGCGCAGGCCCGGAAGGACTTCATCGCGGCGGGGATGAAGGCGGGACCGAACGGGACCCTGACCCAGGCCAATGGACAGCCCTTCAAGCTCTCGCTGCTGCTCCCGAGTGCCTACACCGACTGGATGAGCCTCGGGCAGCTGTTCGTCAACGAGATGAAGGCCGCCGGCATCGACGCCAGCCTGGACGGTGTCTCGACCAACGCGTGGACCAGCGACACCACCAACGGCAACTTCCAGGTGAGCTTCTGCGGCCTGTTCTCCTCCGGCGGCGCGTACACCACGTTCAACGCGCTGCTCGATGGCTCGCTGACCGCGCCGATCGGCAAGCCGGCGGTGTCGAACATCGTCCGCTGGAATGACCCGGCGACCAACGCAGCACTGAAGGCGTACCGCTCCACCTCGAGCAGCTCCGCGCAGGCCGCGGCCATGCAGAAGGTCGGCACGATCGTGGCACAGCAGGCCCCCATCATCCCGCTGATGTCGGTCTCCGCGTTCGGGAGCTACTCGACAGCGCACTTCACCGGGTGGCCTGGCCCGGCGGACCCATATCAGACCGACGCCATCACGATTCCGTTCACCGAGGACGTCATCCTGCACCTGAGGCCCGCATCGTGAGGACCGGCCTCAAGCATCGGTTCGCGCTGGATCTGATCACCCTCTACGACCCCGGCTTCTGGGGAGTGGAAGATCGCGAGGGCATCCTCTCGCTCGAGCCACGGACCATATGGGACCGGATGCTCGACACGATCCAGTCGCTGGAGATCAGTGGTGTCGAGGTCACCTTCCCGCCCGGTGACATCGACACCGCACACCGCGCCTACGGCTCGGCCCAGGGCCTGCTGGACGCGCTGGGCGAGCGGGACCTCCGGGTGGTCAGCGGCTACTTCGGCGGGCTGGACCTGCTCACGGCGCCGCACGACTCCCAGGTCTGCGAGAAGGTGATCGCGTCGGCCGGCGAATACGCGGCCGAGCTCGGCGGCGCCGGCGGCGAGATCGTGATCGGCGGGATGCCAAGTCTCGACTCGACGGTGAAGCGTGGCGGGAAGTTCGTCGATCTCGACTACATCAAGAGATTGGCTGACCTTGTCAACAACGTGGGGTTCGCCGTGGCCGAGAGGGGGCTGAAGTACGGGATGCATCCGGAGTTCGGCTCAGTCTTCTGCCGCCGTCGCGAGATCGATCTGTTCATGTTGCTGACCGACCCCGAGTACGTCGGCTTCTGCCCTGACACTGCCCATATGACGCTTGCCGGGGGCGATCCGGTCGCGATCACCGAGCATCATCGGGACCGCCTGCTGCTGACCCACTGGAAGGACGCCGACGGCCCCTTCGAAGGGCTGCTGCCCGAGGGCGAGGCCCGTCATTCAGCGATCGCGCCGAGGTTCAAGCAGGTCGGCGAGGGCGCTGTCGATTGGCACTCGTGGCAGCGGATGCTCGACAGCGTCGGCTACGACGGCTGGGCGGTGCTCGAACTCGACAGCGGCGCCGATCCACTTGAGCAGGTCCGGCGCGCTCGTGATTTCGTTCAGGTTGCGCTGGGCTAGTCAGGTGACCGCCTCTCAAGTCAGACAGCGCCGCGTCGTGAGAATTGCGGTCGTGGGCACCGGCTTCGCCGCCCGGGCGCACCTGGACGCGCTGCGGCGCGTTCCAGGCGTGGAGGTGGCAGCGATCGTCGGACGCACGGTCGAGAAGGCGACCGCGCTGGCGGACAAGTACCAGATACCCGGTGCGCACGACCACTGGCAGGCGGTGATCGACGACCCGGGCGTGGACGCGATCGACAATTGCACTCCGAACAACCTGCATGCGGAGGTGAACCTGGCCGCGCTCGACGCGGGGAAGCACATCCTTTCGGAGAAGCCACTTGGGTTGACGGCGCGCGAGACCGAGGGGTTGTCGGCCGCGGCGGCCGACAGTGGAAGGCTCGCCGCGGTGTGTTTCACCTATCGCCACTATCCGATGATCGCCGAGATGCGGGAGCATCTACGAGGTAACGGCAAGCGCGTGGTCCCGGTAGCGCACCTGGTGCACGGACGCTATCTGCAGGACTGGCTCTTCCGTGATGACGACTGGAGCTGGCGAATCGACCCGGAGGTCGGGGGAGAGCTACGCGCGGTCGGGGACATCGGCTCACACTGGATCGACCTGGTCCAATACCTGACCGGCGACCTGATCAGCGAGGTGTGCGCCGACTTCGGTCGCCTGCACGAGACCCGGCAGCGCTTCAGTACCGCGGCGGAGACGTTCTCCAGCGCGAGCGGCGCGAGCCAGACCGTCAAGGTCACGACCGAGGACTACGCCAACGTGATGATCCGCTTCCGCTCGGGACTGCAGGGCCAGTTCTCCATCTCCCAGGTCTGCGCCGGGTACAAGAACGACCTGCGCCTGCTGGTCGAGACCGACACAGGCAGCTACGAGTGGGTGCAGGAGCAGCCCAACTCGCTGAGGATCGGCCACCGCGACGCCCCCAATCTCGAGTTGCAACGCGACGCGGCGCTGCTGACCCCGCCTGCCGCCGCCATCACCCATTACCCGAACGGCCACCCCGAGGGCTGGCCCGACGCGCTGCGTAACCTGCTGACCGACTTCTGTGGTGCGGTCGCGGGTTGGGAGGCAGCCGATGGCGACGGCGCCCATGGTGTGACCGCGCCACCTTCGACCGTCGCGACCTTCGCCGAGGCCCACCAGGTCATGCAGGTCTGTGAGGCGATCGGTCGCAGCGCACACGAGCACTCCTGGGCGCGGGTCGGGACGGGCGCCAACCAGTTCTCACCAGCCATCGGAGAGGAACTCCCGCAGCCATGAGACTAGGCGTGTTCACAGTGCTCTATGCCGACCGGTCCCTGGAAGAGACCCTCGAGCACCTAGCCGGCCTCGGTGTCGGTGCGGTGGAGCTCGGGACGGGCAGCTACCCGGGGGCGGCGCATTGCGATCCAGACCGGCTGCTGGCGGACCCTGGTCAGGCGGCGAAGCTGCGGCGAGCCGTTGAGTCTCGCGGGATGATCATCAGCGCGCTCTCGCAGCACGGCAACCCGCTGCATCCGGACCCCGGCATCGCGCGCGCGTCCCACGAGACGTGGGTGAAGACCGCGCAGCTGGCCGAGTTGCTCGAGGTGCCGGTGGTCAACGGCTTCTCCGGTTGCCCCGGCGATCAGCCGGGCGCCCGGTACCCGAACTGGGTCACCTGCGCGTGGCCGGAGGAATACGCCGAGATGCTCGAATGGCAGTGGGCCGAGGTCGCGATCCCGTACTGGTCCGAGCAGGCGCAGCTCGCGGAGAGGCGCGGGGTGAACGTCGCGCTGGAACTGCATCCGGGATTCCTCGTCTACCACACCGACTCGATGCTGCGACTCCGCGAGGCGGCGGGAGAGCGGATCGGCGCCAACCTCGACCCGAGCCATCTGTTCTGGCAGGGCGCGGAACCGGTCGAGGTGATCAAGGCGCTCGGCCGTGCCGGTGCGATCTATCACTTCCACGCCAAGGACACCTACATCGACAGGACGAACACCGCTCGCACGGGGGTGCTGGACACGAAGCACTACGGCGAGATCCTGGATCGCAGCTGGACGTTCCGCACGGTCGGCTACGGCCACGACGAGCTGTTCTGGCGTGAAACGGTCTCAGCCCTGCGGGCCGTCGGCTACGACTACGTGGTCTCGATCGAGCACGAGGACGCCCTCGCCTCCCGCGATGAAGGGCTCTCTCACGCCGTCGCACTCCTTCGGTCCGTGATGTTCACCGAGCCGGCCGGCGAGATGTTCTGGGCGTGACCCGGGTCCCGTAGGGCGCTCGGACGCGTAAGTGCAATGGCAACAGTTGGGCGACGCCCGGCGGCGAAAGGAGGACACAGGTGTCAGGTACGAGTGTCGACGTACTGATCGTGGGCGCCGGTCTCATGGGAGCCGGAATCGCGCGGCTCGTGCGAGAGGGCCGATCCGATGCCCGGATCCTGATGGTCGACGCGGGCGCCAACATCGGATCGGTGCGCGGTCAGCACATGCATGACGCCGTCGAGCCCGAGATCTGGGAACGCTACAACCAGCGAATGTCGTCGGGGATCCAGTCCGCCTACGTGTTCGGCTGGTCCGACGACTTCGGCGACTCGGCGGCAACCGCCGTCCCGGGGATGTACTCGATGAAAGCCCTTGGCGACGCGACCGAGGAGATGCCGGTGGCTGCCCTGGGGTTCAACAACGGCGGCATGGGCGTCCACTGGAGCGCGGCCACCCCGTGGGCGGTTGGCAGCGAGGTGCCGGCGTTCATCGGCGCCGAAGAGTGGGCTGTCGATCTCGCAACGGCGCAGCGGCTGCTGGTGATGAATGCTCATCCGTACAACAACGAGCTGTCCACCAGGCTTCGAGAGCGGCTCAACGTCATCGCGGCAAGCCGGCTCAATCCAACCCACCCGATCATCGACATGCCGACGGCTTCCCCTGTCGGCCCGGATGGCCGACTCCAGCGAACCGGACCGAACCAGATCTTTGAACCCATCCGTACCGACGCGGACCCTCATTTCGAACTCTGGACCGACGCGCAGGCATACCAACTCCAGATCAGCGGCGGCCGCGTGGTCGGCGCCAAGATCAGGTCACTCACCACAGGCGAAGAGCGGGAGGTGGCAGCCGGGACCGTCGTGGTATGCGCCGACGCGATGCGCACCCCTCAGTTGCTGTTCGCGTCGGGGATCCGACCGGAGGCGCTTGGCCGTTATCTGAACGAGCACGCCGCTCTCTCCGGCTCGGCGCTGATCGACCTTGATGCACTGGGCGTATCCGTCGAGCAGCTCCCGGAACAGGATCCCACCGACTATGGGGTCGCGCAGCTCTGGATGAAGGCCGACGAGAACGATCGGCCCGGAATGGGACAGTTCTACGGAGTGGTGCATACCGATGAGGCGGGCGAGTTCCTGGGCTGCACGTGTGGGCTCGGCTTGTATGCACGAACCGAAGTCCAGGCCGAAAACCGACTCGAATTCTCCGACGAAGACAACGACCTGCTCGGAATGCCCAAGATCCGCGTGCACTTCAGCTACACGGACCGCGACCGCGCCAGCATCGAAGACACGCGTTCGATGCAGCGGCTCATCGGAGAAGGACTCGGAGAGTTCGTCCAGGAGCGAGATTCGGTCTTGCTCGAACCTGGGTCCTCGCTTCACTTCACCGGCACGGTCAGGATGGGCGAAGCTCCCGACGGGACTTCGGTCTGTGACACCAGCGGCGCCGTCTGGGGAGTCGATGGTCTCTACGTCGCGGGATGCGGGACGATTCCCACCGCGTTGTCCTGCAACGTCACGATGACCGGGATGGCGTTGACTGCACGGGTGGCCAGGGGGATCCTCGAACGAGGGCTGCCCCGCTGAGTCACGCGGCGGCGTCTAGCGCGCCGCTTCGCTTCGCCTACCGAAACTCAGTCCGAACAATCCCTGGGGAAGCCCTCACCGAAGAGTTCTCTAAGCCGGGGGAAGGAGTTCGCGTGAGCGCCGTCCTTGATTGTGAACCGTTGCAAAACGGACACGCAAAATCACACCAAGGAATGCTCTCCATGAAAAACCTCTCTCTCCTACGCCGACGTCGCGGCTTCGCGGCGGTCGGCATGGTCGCCGTCGCACTGCTCGTCGCAGCGTGCGGAAGCGCCGCCAAGTCAGCATCCACGGCGGTCGGCGCGAACGCCAGCGACGTCTCCTCGTCAGGTGCGCTGACCATTGGGACCGCCCACGGCTCTGCCGGCAGTTACCTCGTCGGCGCCGGCAACCGCGCGATCTACCTCTGGATGGCCGACGGCAAGAACATGTCGCACTGTTCGGGGGCCTGCGCCTCGATCTGGCCCCCGGTCACGAGCCACGCCGGTCCGCACGCCGGTGCCGGCGTTCAGGCCGGCATGCTGGGGACCATCACGGGCGCCGGCGGCGTGAAGCAGGTGACCTACGACGGGCACCCGCTCTACTACTACGCGGGCGACAGCCATGCCGGCAGCACCACCGGTCAGGGCAGCAACGGCTTCGGGGCCAAGTGGTGGCTCGTCTCCACAAGCGGCCGCGCGATCACCGTCCACAACACCCCCTCGGCGGCCGGCTCGACCGGAGCGACTTCAAGAGCGTCGACGGGTTCCACCGCCGCCGGCTCCGGCTCCGGCTCCGCCGGCTACTAGCAGCCGCGCGCGACCAATCCGAGTGGCGGCGACCCGACCCGCGGTCGCCGCCGTTCAGGACTCACACATTCGCAGTGTCATCCACGAGGAGTCATGTCATGAACCACGTCAAAATGTTGATCTCCCACACGTTGCTCGGCGTCGGCGCCGCCGGAGTGCTCGCGACCGGCGCCGACCATCTCTACGAATATGCCGTCGACGGATTCTCCACGGTCCCAACAATCGGCACGCTGTTCCTGCTGAACTTCATCGGCGCGACCATCATCGGCCTTGCGATGCTGATCCCGATCGCCCGGATCGCGCCGCGGATCGCCGATCTGACCCGCGACGTGCTTGACCTCAGCGGGATCGGCCTGGCGGCCAGCTCGCTGATCGCGCTCTGGATCAGCGAGACCTCCAGCCTGTTCGGCTTCAGCGACTTTGGATTTCGACCCACCATCGTGGCCGCGATCATCGCCGAGTCCGTTGCAGTCGTCGCCCTCGGCGCCCACCTCGCGCTGTACCACATCGGGATGACCGTCCACCCATCTCCCCTAGGCTCGTCGGCGGACGCGGTAGCGGATGTGGATGGCCTCCGGCGTGTCGATGACCCGGACGATCTCCAGTTCGATGCGCGACGGCAACACGTCGAACTGCCGTAGGTCGCCACCGAGCGGATAGTCGGCGACTGACGGGGCAGACCCTCGGCTCGTGAGCGGCTGAGCGCGGGTCGTTCGGCGTCTCACTTGCCGGCCGCGACGACGAACCATCGGTCGCGTTCCTGCCAGCGCTCCTCTATCACCAGCCCGACCTCGCCGAGCAGGCGATCGGCGTCGGCGGCGGACACCTCGGCCCAGTCAAACCAGTCGCTGGCTGCGCGTACGGTCTCCAGGCGGATCTTCGTGCGGACAGTCGCGCGGCAAGGCGAGGCGAGCTCGACGAGGATCCGTCCGCCAGGAGTGAGCAGCTCCGCGACCCGGCGCAGCAGTCGCTCCGGACTGCCGCCGATCCCGATGTTGCCGTCCAGCAGCAGCGCACTTTCCCAGTGCCCGCTCTCCGGCACCTCCTCGAAGATCGAGCCCACCATCGCATCCGCGCCCGCGGCTTGTGCCTGGGCGACCGCGGTCGCGGAGATGTCGATCCCGAGCGCGACGACGCCTTGCCGAGCGAGCGCGCAGAGGTGCCTCCCGGGCCCGCAACCGACGTCAAGGACCGGACCGGTCAGACCCGCGAGAGCTCGCTCGTCGACCGCGTCGGCCTTCCCGGTCCAGCGCTCGATACGCGGTCGCCACGCTGAACCGTCCGTGGCCCGTGCGAGCGAGAGCTGGTGTGGCCGCTCGAGCATGTCGGCGTACACGGCGAGGGGTGAGGCCATTTTCTAGCCGAGCTCGTGCAACGCCGCGGCGAATCTCGAGTGCGGGGCCTGGGCGGCGACCGCCCGCGCATCGGCGATGGTGTCGACGTCACGGAGTGTCACGTGCTCGTAGGTCGACAGGCCGAGCTCCGCGAAGCGCTTGCGCTGGAGCGCGAGGGTGTCATCGCGGCTCATCTTCACTCCACGGAAAGCGCCCTGCGCCGGCGCCTGCATGCCGACGCTCCAATAGCCGCCGTCGCACGCCGGCCCGAGGAGCGCCGCGTGCCCGGCCAGCGCATCCAGGCCGGTCCGCAGGAGCTCACCGGTCATCTGTGGGGTGTCCATCCCAACGAGTAACGCGGGGCCGCCGACCTCGGTGAACGCATGCTCGAGGCGTTCATCCAGGCCCGCGCCCCGCTGGGCCAGGATCTCGAACCCGTTATCTCGCCACCGGGCGTCGTCGCCGTCGAGCATCAGCACGTGGCGGCGCGCCGGGACCGATCGCACGACCTCGAGCGTGTCGCGCAGCGCAGCCTCGGCGAGGTCGGCGGCCTGGGCCGGGAGGCAGGGCGGGCACAGACGCGTCTTGGATCGCCCGGGCCGGGGATCCTTGGCGATCACGATCAGCGCAGCACCGATCACGCCGGACCCCGAAGCGGGGCCTCGGCGAACTCCGCGATCGCCTCGGCGAAGGGTTCGCGGGCGGCGAAGCCGAGCACCTGGGTGGCCAGCTCGGCCCGCGCGAACACGTGCCGAACATCGCCCAGGCGATAGGCGCCGGTCACCTCCGGGCGTCGCGTGCCGTCGCCGTGGGCGTCGCACAATGCCGCCGCCATATCGAGGATCGAGCGCGGCCGACCGCTGGCGATATTGATGGCCGCGAACGGCTCGGCGAGTCGTGGGGCCGTGAGCGCCGCCACGTTGGCATGGGCGACGTCGCGGACGTGCACGAAGTCACGCAGCTGCCCACCGTCCTCGTATACGCGCGGCGCCTGGCCGGCGGCAAGTGAGCTGCGGAAGATCGAGGCCACGCCGGCGTAGGGCGTGTCGCGCGGCATTCGTGGACCGAAGACGTTGTGGTAGCGCAACGCGACGACCTCGATGCCGGTCTCCCGACCGGTGGCGGCGCACAGGTGCTCCTGGTGCACCTTGGTCGCGGCATAGACGTTGCGAGGATCCAGCCGGGCGCTCTCGCCGATTGCCTCCGGACGCAGCGGACCACCGCAGGCCGGACAGCGCGGCTCGAACTGGCCGCGGTCGAGGTCGGCGGCCGAGCGCGGGCGCGGAGCGACGGGTCCATGCTCCGCACAGCGATACCGACCCTCGCCGTAGACCACCATGCTGGAGGCCAGCACAAGCCGCCCGGCTCCACCGTCGCGGGCCATCGCCCGCAGCAGTACAGCGGTAGCGAGGTCGTTATGCCGGACGTAATCCGGTGCGTCCCCGATGTCGACCCCGAGCCCGACCATCGCCGCCTGGTGGCACACCGCGTCCACGCCGCTGACCGCGCGGATCGCCCAGTCGAAATCACAGAGGTCGCCGTGGCAGAACTCGGCGCCGGGATTGAGGTAGCCGGGGGGCGAGTGGTGGGCGAGGGGTAACAGCGCGTCAAGCACGCGCACGTCGTGCCCGCCGGACAGGAGCAGATCGACGATGTGGGAGCCGATGAACCCGGCGCCTCCGGTCACAAGGACCTTCACCGACACACCGGCGCTGGCTCGTGCGGTCGCGACGTTGGGCGCATGAGCGCGAGTCTCACAGTGAGAACGAAACATTCTGTGAACGGTGGGCTCGCTTCCGAGATTCGGGTGAATCTGGCCGTAGCTTGGACTGCATGACCGACGTCATCCTGCCGGTGCTCGACGAGGTGACGGCGATTCCGGCCGTGCTCGCGGCGATGCCACGTGGGTACGAGCCGCTCGTCGTCGACAATGGTTCCACCGACGGCTCTGCCGAGGTGGCCCGGGATCTCGGCGCCCGCGTTGTCAGCGAGTCGCGCCGGGGGTTCGGGGCCGCATGTTGGGCCGGACTGCAAGCGGCGGGCTCGGAGCTGGTGTGCTTCATGGATTGCGACGGCTCGCTCGACCCCGGCGAACTCCCGGCGATCGCCGAACCGGTCGCGGACGGCCACCTCGACCTGTGTCTCGGCGCACGTCACGCCGCGCCGGGAGCCTGGCCGGCCCATGCGCGGTTGGCCAACCGCGCGCTCGCCCTGCGGCTGAACCGCCGCTCCGGTGTGGCGGTCAGCGACCTGGGGCCGATGCGCTGCGCGTCTCGAGAGGGGCTGCTGTCGCTGCAGTTGCGTGATCGCGGGTTCGGCTGGCCGCTGGAAATGGTGCTGGTTGCATCTGCCGCCGGCTGGCGGGTCGGCGAGGTGCCGGTCACCTACGGGCCTCGGCTCGGCGGTGAGTCCAAGGTGTCCGGCAGCGTGCTGGGGTCATTGCGTGCAGTGCGTGATATGAGCGCTGTGCTGGGAGCGTTGTGACGAAGGTTCGCCGTCCCCGCCGACCGCGGGGACCGAAGCTTCCGAGGCTCCCGCTGCCGCCCGATCCCCCCGGCCCGTTCCGCCCGAGCTTCTGGAGAAGTCCGTTGCGGGGGGAGTGGCTGACCTCGATGCTCGGGTCGATCCTGTTCGTGCTGATCGCCGTGGTCGCGGTGACCGGTCTCATCTCGCACTCGGCCTACCAGCCCGATCTGGTCGCCGGCTACAACGCCACGGTGCCGGCAGGCGGCGACATCGGGCCGCTCATCTCGCTCCCGGCAGGCGCCCCTGCGTGGGCGTACGCGCTCAGCCAGGGCGCGCATATCACGGTTGGACTGATCGCGGTCCCGGTGCTCCTGGCCAAGCTCTGGTCGGTGATCCCCCGGCTGTTCGCCTATCCGCCCGTGCGGAGCGCCGCGGGTGCTGTCGAGCGGCTCGCGGTCCTGCTTCTCGTCGGCTCGGGCCTGTTCGAGTTCGCCACCGGCATCCTCAACATCCAGGTCTTCTATCCGTTCCACTTCGGGTTCGTGGTCGCCCACTACTACGGCGCGTGGGTCTTCATCTGCGCGCTCGCGCTGCACGTCCTCGTGAAGCTCCCGACGGTCCTCCGGGCCTACCGCACCCATGGCGTGCTGAGGCCACTGAAGGACGATCTTGCCCACACGCACCCGGAGCCCGCCGTCCCTGGGTCGCTCGCCCCAAGCGAGCCGGGACCCGCCACGATCTCCCGGCGCGGCCTGCTCGGCCTGGTCGGCGCCGGCTCGCTCGCGCTGCTGCTCGCCAATCTCGGAGAGTCGGTCGGAGGCCCGCTGCGGCGGATCGCGCTGCTGGCCCCGCGTGGGCGGGTGTTCGGGGCCGGGCCCAACGACTTCCAGGTCAACAAGACCGCCCACACGGTGGGCGTGACCAAGCGGGCGTCTGATCCAGATTGGCGGCTTGAGCTCTCGGGGCCGGCCGGGACCCGCCGAGTCAGCCGCGCCGAGCTGATGGCGTTGCCGCAGCACACGTACTCGATGCCGATCGCCTGCGTCGAGGGGTGGTCGACGACCCAGCACTGGACCGGCGTGCGGCTGCGCGACCTTGCGGCGCTGGTGGACGCGCCGCACACGGCGATTCTCGAGGTCCACTCACTGCAACCGACTGGCCCTTACCGGCATACCGCCTACACCGCCGCTCAGGTACAGAACGCGCAGGCGCTGCTCGCGCTGTGTGTCAACGGCGTCGACCTGTCACTGGACCACGGTTTCCCGGCACGGATCATCATCCCCGCCGTCCCGGGCGTGCACTGCACGAAGTGGCTGGCCTCGGCGCGCTTCCTGGAGGCCTGATGACGTCCTTCCGCCGACTGTATGGAGCGAGCCCGCTCCACCTCATCGCCCATCTCGGGCTGTTCTTCGTGGCGGGCTGGTCGATCGACCAGATCCTCGGCTCCCACAAGATCATCAACTGGCTCATCTGGTTCCTCGGCGCGGCGCTCCTGCATGACCTCGTGCTGCTTCCCGCCTACTCGGCACTCGATCGCGGGGTGCGGCGAGTCGGTCGGCGCAGCCGGACGCGGACCGGGCGGGCCCCCAACTCCAAGCTGATCAACCACATCCGGATCCCGGGTGCCGTTGCCGGGATCCTGCTGCTCGTCTACTTCCCGGTGATCCTCGGCTACTCGAGTCACAACTACCGGGCCGACACCGGCCACACCCTCGCCGGTTACACCCGCAACTGGCTGCTGATCTGTGCCGGTCTGTTCCTCGCCTCGGCGCTGCTCGCCGGCGCGCGGGTGGCCGCGCGGCGAGTGAGGGGCCGATGAGCGGCGTGGCGCCGGCGCGGCGCGCTGACCAAGCGGGGAGCGGTGTCGCGCTCGCTCGGGCGGGAGGGGCTGCCGAACGCGTGCTGCCGGTGATCGTGCTCGCGGGGACCGCGGTCACGATCACCACCGGTCTCATCCTGCATCTCGTCGGCGAGTTGACGCTGGGCACGCCGCTTCCGCCGTTCATCATGGCGTGGGCTCCGCAGGCCCGGTGGCCGTTGCTCGTGGCGCTCGCGGTCGGCGGCACGCTCGCCGGCGTCGTCCCGCGCGCGGTACAAACCATCAGGTCTCCGTCGCTGTTCGCCGGGTTCTCCTACGTCGTGGCGCTCGCGCTTGGCCTGGCGGTCAACGCGACCCGGCTGGGCAGCGCCGGCTGGAGCCACGTGTTCCGCAGCGGCCCGGGCGGGTCGTTCGAGGCCCGCTTTGAGTACTTGGGATCGCTGCGCTACCTGCAGGGCGGCGTTGCCCGGTACGTCCGTCACTTCACCGCGCTGCTGCCCGACCTCAGCACCCACGTGAAGGGCAATCCCCCCGGCCCGTTGGTCGTGATGCACCTGCTCGGGATCGACACGCCCGGCGGGCTGGCCGCCGTGTGTGTCGGCGTCGGCGCGCTCTGTGCACCGCTCGCCTACGCGCTCGGCCGTGAGCTCGGTGGGGAGCGCCGCGGCCGGGTCGCCGCGGCGCTGGCGATCTTCTCTCCCTCGGCGGTGCTGTTCGGAGTCACCTCAGTCGACTACGCCTTCGCGGCTGTCGGGATGATCGGGGCGTGGCTGCTGGTCGATCGCAGAACGTCCGCTCGGGCGGTCGGCTGCGTCGCGGTCGCGGTCGGCTCGTTCCTGTCGTGGGTGCTGCTCGCGATTCCGGTGTGGGCGGTGTTGTGCGTGCTCGTACGAGATGGACGTGGCGCCGCGGCCCAGACCGCGGTCTCCGCTTTCGTGGCAGTTGTCGCGTTCACCCTCATGCTGCACGTGGCGTGGGGGTATGACCCACTCGCGATCCTCCGTGCTCTGCGCCCGATCTACGCCCACGGGGTCGCGAGCCGCCGCCAGTACTGGTTCTGGCTGTTCGGCTCCCCGGCCGCGTATCTGGCGATGCTCGGCGCGCCGATCGTCTGGTTGGCGGTGCGCGCGGCGGCCAGGCGCGAGCCGGCTGCCGTCGCGCTCGCCGTCGTGATCCTCATCAGCGCGATCGCGGGGTTCACCAAGGCCGAGACCGAGCGCATCTGGCTGCCATTCGTCCCGCTCGCGTGCGTCGCCGCCGCCTCGGTCCCCGTGCGCCGGCTCGTCCCACTGCTCGCGCTCCTCGCCGTCCAGGCGATCGTCGTCGAGATCCTCTTCAACACCGTCTGGTGAGGCGCCGGCGACCTCCCCTCTCGCCGCGCTGCTCGCCCGCGGCCGGGGCCCCGGAACCGGCGAGGCGGGGCCGCCCACTCGCTACGGTCGGCCCGTGCCCGTGCTTCGCGCCACCGGTCTGACCAAGTCGGTCGGCACCGGCCGCGCCCGGCGCCGGGTGCTCGAGGAGGTCTCGCTGTCGGTCAAGGCCGGCGAGACGGTCGCGGTGCTCGGCCGCTCCGGCAGCGGCAAGTCGACGCTGCTCAACCTGCTCGGAGGGCTCGACGACCCCGACGCCGGCGAGATCGAGCTCGCCGGGGAGCGGTTGACCGGCCTGCGAGGCCGTGCGCTGGCGCGGATGCGCCTGCGCCACATCGGCTTCGTCTTTCAGCAGTTCCAGCTCGTGGAGGAGTGCTCGGGCCTGGAGAACGTTCTCATGCCGACGCGCCTGCCAGGCGCCCCTCCGGGCGGGCGCCGGCGCGCCGATGAGCTGATCGAAGAGCTCGGGCTCACTGACGTCGCTGCCCACCGTCCCCACGAACTCTCCGGTGGCGAGCAGCAGCGCTTCGCGCTCGCCCGTGCGCTCGTCAACGACCCGGAGTTGGTACTGGCAGACGAGCCGACCGGCAGCCTCGATTCCGAGAACGGCGCCGCCGTCCTCGGTCTGCTCCGGGGGCTGGGCCAGCGCGCAGTGGTGCTCGTCACCCATGAGCCAGACGCGGCGGCGGTCGCCGACAGGGTGCTGCGCCTGGCGGACGGCCGACTAGAGGACTCCCCGCACCCGGCGGCTCGATGAGCTCGCTCGGGCGCTCAGTGCGCCTCGCCTTCGGCGAGGCCTGGCGGGGCGCCGCCGCTCGCCGCCGCCGGGCGCTCCTCACCGGGGTCGGCATCGCCCTCGCCGCCGCGATGCTCGCAGCGGCCATCGTTGTCTCCGACGGGCTGGGGCTCGGCTTCCCGCGCGCTGTCCGTGCCGCCGATCTGCCCAACGTGATCGTCCGATTCGACCCCGAGTCGCTCTCGGACGTCACTCGTCGCGTCCGCGCGCTGCCAGACGTCGCACGCTACGCGACCCGCACGGAGATCAACAACCTGCCGGTCGCCGCCCGCGGCCATTCGACCGGCGGCGCGACCGCCGAGGTCGTCGGTCCCGGCGGGACGGGTGGCGCGGGCGGGTCTGGATCCAGTCGCGGGTACGCCGTTGTGGCGGGACACGACCTCGCCCGCACCGGCTCCCAGGTCCTCGTCGAGAAGGCGTGGGCCGAGAGCTGGGGCCTCGTTCCAGGAGACACGCTCGAAGTCCGCGGTCTCGGCCCCGAGCGCATCGCTGGGCTTGCGGAGGCGCCGGACAACGTCGGCTACCCGCTCGCGGCCCCGCGCTTCTACCTCGCACGATCGGCTCTGGAGGCGCGATTCGGCGCGCGCGCTCTCTCCTCTCGTGTCAACTACGTCGAGATCTGGGTGCGCAACCCGCGCTACCTGAACGAGCTGCTCGTTCAAGCTCGTGCGACGAGTTTTGGTCTGCGCGACATCAGATTCGCCACCCGAGCGACCGTCCGCGTGCTCGTCCACCAGGCGGCCGGGATCATCATCGACCTGCTGGTGGCGCTCTCGCTGATCGCCCTGGTCACGGCTGGGGCGATGCTCAGCGCATCGGCGCGTGCCGAGGTGCAACGCAGGCTTCCGACGATCGGCGTGCAGCGGGCAGTCGGCGCGTCAGCCGGTCACCTGACGAGGATCCACGGGCTGGAGGCCGCGCTGGTCGCGGCGCCCGCTGCCGCCGTGGGCTGCGCTGCCGGAACGCTGGTGATCTCCGGGCCTGCGGATCGACTGCTCGAGTTGCTCAACGAGCCAGCTCCCGGGGGCGCGCTGCTGCTTCCCGTCGCCGCCGGGTGGCTGGTCGCGGTCGCTGCCGCCGTCGGCGGCGCGGCGTGGCCAGTCTGGCGGGCGAACGCCAGGCCGGTCGTCTCGCTGCTGCGCGGGGCGGACGTCGGCGGCCGGCGCGAGCGACTGGGGCCGGGCCGGCGCTCCGGGTTGCGCGCTCACGTTCGGTGGGATCGACGCCCGTCGGCGCCGGCGGGACTCGCCATCCTCGGAGGGCGTCTCGTCTCCGCACGCCGCGTCCGGCTGCTCGCCACCGTGATCACGCTCGGTCTGTCGGCAGCCTTCGTGCTCCTACTGCTCTCGCTCGCATCCGAGCTGAACGCGCTGCAGACCGACCCCGGGGCGCTCGGTCGCCGGTACCAGCTCACGGCCGCGCTGGCCCCGCGTGACACCCGGGCGGTGAGCCGGATCCCGGGCGTCCAGGCGGTCGCTGCGCGCTATGAGCTGCAGGCAGCCGACTCCTTCTCGCTCGGGGAGACCATCGACACGATCGCGTATTCCAGCGACCCGACGACGTTCGAAGCGCCACCGGTGCTCGCCGGCCAACGCGCGCGAGGCGAGCATGAGACGGATGTCGGGGAGGGTCTCGCCCAGGCGCTCGGCCTCGGGGTCGGCCAGACGCTGGCGCTGCAGTTGCCCTCCGGGCAGGAGCTGCGGCTGCGCGTCGCGGGGGTCGTGAGCTCGCTACAGGAGCAGGGCCGCGTCGCCTACGTTCCGGCCGTCGCCCTGCTGCGCGCCGACCCGGCCGCGCCGTCGACACTCGCGGTCCGGCTGCGCCCGGGGGCGCACGTGGCACAGGTCACCCGCGCACTGAGGGCGCTCGGCGCCGCGCCGCGGGGTGCGGCCGGCGCCACGTCGAAGAGTGCCGCGCTCGTCGCCGTTCTCCGCGCGATCATTCGCGCCGTCGCCCTGGTCGACGGACTGGTCTGCCTGTACGCGCTCGTGCAGGCCTGCACCCTCACCGTGCAGGAGCGCCGGCGGACGGTCGCGGTGCTGCGAGCGTGCGGCGGCGGTGCCGGCGCGGTCCGGCGGCTGCTCGCCGGGGCAGTGCTGTGCATGCTGGTCCCCGCGGCGATCGTCGGCATCGCGCTCGAGCGCTTCGCGCTGGGCCCGGCCCTGTCGCGCCTGGCCGCCAACTACGTCACCCTCCCGCTGAAAGCGGGCCCAACCGAGATCGCCGTGACGGTCGCCGGGCTGTTGCTTGCGGCCGCCGCGGCGGTGCTGTGGGTCGCTCGCCAGGCCGAACGCGAGCCGATCGTCATCGGGCTCGGTGCGTGATGACGTCCTCGCCGGCCTCCGCCATCACGCGGCGCGCCGCGCTCGCCCAAGCGCTTGGAGGCGCGGCCGTCCTCTCGTTCGGGCTGTCCAGCTGCGGTGCGGTCCGCGGGCGCCTGCCCGCTGGCTCTGGCTCGACGCTGGACACGACCTGGGGTGATCCGGTGGGCGACGGTCAGCTGCGGGTGCTGGCCGGCGAGCCGCTGACGCCGCGGACCGAGCTTGGCCCGGCCGCCGGTGACGCCGGGGCGCTCGTGACGCTTGCTCACGTGACCGACGCGCACGTGCTCGACGCCTCCTCGCCGGCGCGGGTCACGTTCCTCGATCGGCTCGGGCCGCCGTTTCAATCGACGTTCCGCCCTCAGGAGACACTCACCGCCCGGGTGCTCGCCGGAACCGCGCGCGCCGTGCGCGCTCTCTCTCCTGAACTGGTCATCCAGGGCGGCGACCTGATCGACAACGTCCAGCACAACGAGCTCCTGCACGCCCTGCAGGTACTTCAGGGCGGATGGGTGAGCCCGGGAAGCGGCCGGCACGGCTACTACGGCGTGCAGCTGGGCAGCGACACCGACCCCTTCTACTACCGCCCCGCGGTCGACGCGCCGCGTCACCCCGGCTTGCTCCGAGACGCCGTCGCACGACTGCACAGCCCAGGCATGGGCGCGCCGGTCCTGCCCGTCTTCGGCGACCACGACGCCCTTGTCGCCGGGACGGTGGCGCCCACGCCGCTGACGCGCGCGCTGGCGGTCGGCGACCGAGCACTGTGGAACCTGCCGACCGGCCTCAGCCTGCCCGCCGAACTGCGCGCCGAGAATGGGGCCTCACCCGACGGGCCACCGAATCCCGGCGCGGTGGACGCGCTGCTGAAAGAAGCGCTGCAAGGCCCGACCGTCCGCGTTGCAGCCGACCCGGCGCGCCGTCAGCTCGATGTCGCCACGACGATCGGGGCGCTGCGAGCCGCGGCGCCGCCGGTGCTCGCTCGCGCGGACGAGCGGCTGGACTACATCCTTGATCTCGGCGCGCGGGTCCGGCTCGTGGTCCTTGACCTCGCCCGCCGTGACGGCGGCTCGGGCGGTGCAGTTGATCCCGCGCAACCGGCCTGGCTGGCACGCGTGCTCGCCGAGGCGGGACCGCGTTGGGTGCTCGTGATCAGCCACCAGCCGCTCGCCGGGTCCGCGGGCGCGGCGCCGATGCTCGACGAGCTTGCCCGCTGCACGCGGGTCGTCGCGGTGCTCAACGGACACACCCACCGCAACGCGATCACTCCGCGTCCCACCCCGGGCGGCGGCTACTGGGAGATCACGACCGCGTCGCTCATCGACTATCCACAGCAGGCACGCGCGTTGCAGCTGCGCGCCACCGCGGGTGGTGGCATCGCGATCCGCACCTGGATGCTCGATCACACCGGCGACGGCTCGCTCGGGCTGATCTCACGCCAGCTGTCCTACCTCGACGCCCAGGGTGGCCGGCCGGAGGGGTTCGCCGGCGCGCGAAAGGACCGCAACGTGATCTTGTACCGACGCGCGGGCGGCAGCTGACCGGCGGCTCGTCCGGGTTCAGCACCAACGCCTTGGTGGTGAGGATGCGAAGATCGCCGAGGTGCGCCGCTCGGCGCGGGGACGACGAAGGAGAGGCCAATGGAGGACGGACCCGGCACGAACAACAGCGATGGCGTCGGGGCGGCGTTCGACCGAGCCTACGCACGCAGTGTCGAGGACCCGGCCGGCTTCTGGCTTGAGGCGGCGCGAGCGATCGATTGGCACGTCGCGCCGACGGCCGCCCGTGACCCGGCCGACGACGCGCACCCGGCCTGGTTTTACGACGGCGTCCTGAACACGTCGGTCAACGCGCTGGATCGCCACGTCGCGGCTGGGCACGGCGAGCGGCTGGCGGTGATCTACGACTCGCCGGTCACCGCGACCGTCGAGCGGTTCACCTACAGCGCGCTGCTCGATGAGGTCCAGCGGACGGCGGGCGCGCTCGCCGGTCTTGGGGTCGTGCGCGGTGACCGCGTGGTGATCTACATGCCGATGGTGCTGCAAGCCGTGGTCGCCATGCTCGCCTGTGCCCGCCTCGGCGCCGTCCACTCCGTCGTCTTCGGGGGTTTCGCCCCCAAGGAGCTGGCGGCGCGGATAGACGACGCGTGCCCCCGGGCGGTGCTGGCGGCGACGTGCGGGATCGAGCCGTCCGGTGTCGTGCGCTACATCCCGCACCTGAAGGACGCGCTCCGGCTCGCCGAGCACGAGCCCGAGCACGTCGTGGTACTGCAGCGCCCGCAGTCCGACGACGAGCTGGCCGGGGCGCACGACTGGGACGATCTCGTACGAGACGCCGTGCCGGCCGGCCCTGTGTTCGTGGCCGCCGGCGATCCGCTCTACATCCTCTACACGTCCGGAACATCCGGCAAGCCCAAGGGTGTCGTCCGCGACAACGGCGGCCACGCCGTCGCGATGACGTGGTCGATGGAGCACATCTACGGGGTCGCCCCCGGCGACGTCTATTGGGCCGCCTCCGACATCGGCTGGGTCGTCGGCCACTCCTACATCGTCTACGCGCCACTCATTCACGGCGCGACGACGGTGCTGTATGAAGGCAAGCCCGTCGGGACGCCCGACGCGGGGGCGTTCGGCCGGGTGATCGCCGACCACGGCGTCAATGTCCTGTTCACCGCCCCAACCGCCATCCGGGCTGTCGCGAAGGTCGACCCCGAGGCCGCGCTGATCCGGTCGCACGACCTCACCACATTGCGCCGCCTCTTCCTCGCCGGCGAAAGGCTCGATCCCGCGACCTACGACTGGGCGCGTGCCCGCTTCGAGGTACCGGTCATCGACAACTGGTGGCAGACCGAGACCGGGTGGCCGATTGCGGCGAACCTCGCCGGCGCCGGTCTCGCGCCCGCGCAGCCCCGGGCCTCGGGTATCCCCATGCCCGGCTACGACGTGCGCGTGCTGAACGAGCGCGGCGACGAGGTCAGGCCCGAGGATGAAGGCGCCGTCTGCATCCGGCTGCCGCTCCCGCCCGGCACTCTGCAGGGAGTCTGGGGAGACGAAGACCGCTACCGCCGCTCGTACCTGGAGAGCTTTCCGGGCTTCTATGAGACCGGTGATGGCGGCTACATGACGGCCGACGGCCATCTTTTCGTCTTGGGACGAACAGATGATGTGATCAACGTGGCTGGTCACCGGCTGTCGTCCGGGGTGCTCGAGGCGGCGCTCGCGAGCCATCCCGACGTGGCCGAGGCGGCCGTCGTGGGCGTGCCGGACGACGTCAAGGGCGAGGTGCCACGCGGCTTCGTCGTGCTGCGCGAGGGCGCGGCGACGCCCGACGGGCTTGAGGCTGAGATGGTCAGCCTCGTCCGCGAGCAGGTTGGGGCGGTGGCGGCGCTGAAGCTTGTCGACGTCGTGTCCGGGCTGCCGAAGACACGGTCGGGGAAGGTGCTGCGCCGGTCACTCCGGCGTCTGTCGGAAGGCCATGTCGACGACCCGATTCCGCCAACGATCGAGGACCCGCGCGTCCTGGAGGTCCTCCGAGAGCAGATCCGGCCGAGATGACTGCGCCGGGGGGGCCGGCCGGTTGAGGTTGGTCGACTCCCCCCGGAGGTCATGCGACCAAGGTCCGATGGAATCTGACCCGCGTGGCGCGACGCTTGAGCAGCACGTCACTCCAGTCACGAGGCAGCCGTTTGCGCATGAACGCGATGTCGGCGCCGTTATCGGTGCGGTCGATCGCCGCGCGGTAGGCCCTCGGGCCTGGTCTGTGCCCCGAGGCGGCGGAGCGGTCGGCACGGATCGCCCTCAGGCTGCCGCCTCGTAGGTGGCGATCACCACGCCGGTGGCGGTGGCGACGCTGCCGAGCAGCCGCAGTGACGCGTGCTCGCCGTCAGGGAACAACCGCCGCCCGGTGCCGAGCACGAGCGGGTGGATCATCAGCAGATACTCATCGATCAGACCGGCCGCCATCAACGAGCCGATCAGGTCGCCGCTGCCCATGATCCCGAGAACGCCCGTGGTCTGAGCCTTGAGCTTGCGCACGGCGTCGGCGACGCCGCCGAGCAGCAGCGTCGAGTTCGGCCACGGCAGGGGGTCCGTCAGCGTCGTCGACGCAACGTATTTGGGTGAATCGTTGAGCATCGGGCCGAACGGGCTGTCGGTCTGCTGGTTCCAATGACCGAGCAGATCTTCGTACGTGCGCCGCCCAAACAGCCATCCGGCCAGGCCGCCGCCGGCCGCCATCCTCTCGCCCATCGCCTCGCCCAGGGCCTGATCAGGCGTGTCGGACAGGTTGGCCCACCCGCCATCCTTGAAGCCGCCTCGCGTGTCCTCGCCGGGGCGTCCCGGTGCCTGCATCACGCCGTCCAGGGTCACATGGTTCATCACGACGATCCGGCTCAATTCAGCCTCCTCGGGCTCTCAGCGGCGTCGATTATGCCGCCTGGTGTATGCCGCGCCGGGCCGAAGCGATGTCGGCCTCCACTCCCTCCACGAACGGCGCAGCCCAAAATCGACACTTGGATCGCGAAAGGCCCGGTCGCGCCCCGGCGGTATGGGATGCTCGTCGCATGACCGTCGATCTTCGGCATTTCCGTTCGTTCGTCGCGGTCGCAGAGGAGGGCAGGATCAGCGGGGCGGCGACCCGCTTGTTTATCACCCACCTGGACGGGTCACGATCAGGAAGACGGCCGCGGCAGCGATCGCCACCGGGCGGTTCTCCGCGCCCGAGGAGGTAGCGACGCTGGTCACGATGCCGGCCTCCGAGCGGTTGGCCAACGTGACCGGAGTTAACTACGTGATCGACGGCGGGCTGATCAAGACGACCTGAGGAGGGACATGGATCGCCGCAAGCGCCTCGCCCTGATTGCGGCGATCATGGGCTCGTTCGTGGCGGGGCTCGACGCCACGGCGGTCAACGTTGCGCTACCCGCGATCCGGGGCGATCTGGGCGGAGGGCTCGCGGGTCAGCAGTGGGTGTCCAACGCCTACCTGTTGACCCTCGGGTCTCTCATCCTGGTCGGGGGCTCGCTGGGCGACGTGTTCGGGGAGCGGCGGGTGTTCTCGATCGGTGTCGGCGGCTTCGGGGTGATGTCGTTGCTGTGCGCGCTTGCCCCGAGCATCGGCGTGCTGATCGCCTGTCGCGCGCTGCAGGGTGCGTTCGGAGCGCTGTTGGCTCCCAGCTCACTGGCGGTGATCGTGGCCGCGTTCTCGCCTGAGGAGCGCGGCGGCGCGATCGGCTCCTGGACGGCGTGGGGAGGGATCGCCACCGTCGTCGGTCCGCTGGCGGGGGGCTACCTGGTCGATGCGGTGTCGTGGCGGCTGATCTTCGCCATCAATGTGCCGTTCGTCGTGGCGACGCTGTTGATCGTCGCGCGGGCGGTGCCCGCCCAGGCACGCGCGATGACGCGCCGACGGGTCGACTGGCTCGGCGCGGGGCTCACCTTCCTCGGCCTGGCTGGGCCTGTGCTGGCGCTGATCCGTCAGCCGGTGGTCGGCTGGGGCAGCATGCAGGTATTGCTTCCCGGGCTGGGCGGACCGGTGCTCCTGGGCCTGTTCGTGCTGCACGAACGGCGCAGCGCGGCGCCGATGCTGCCCCTGGGACTGTTCACGCGACGCAACTTCGCGTTCGGGAACGTCGAGACGTTCGCGATGTACGGAGGTCTCAGCGTGACCTTCTTCCTGCTGGTCCTGTACCTCCAGGAGGTCGCCGGCTACTCGGCGCTGCGCGCCGGCCTTGCCCTGTTGCCCACCACGATCGTGATCTTTGTGCTCGCCAAGCGCATGGGCCGCCTCGCCGATCGATTCGGCCCGAGGCTGTTCATGGGCCTCGGTCCGCTCATCGCGGCGGCCGGGCTCGGCCTCATGCTGCGCCTCGACGCCCACGTGAGCTACGTGGCCGACCTGCTCCCGGCGCTCCTCGTGTTCTCCCTTGGACTCGCCTGCACCGTCGCCCCGCTGACCGCCACGGTGCTGTCCGATGCCGACGAGTCCGACGCCGGGATCGCCTCCGGCGTCAACAACGCGATCGCGCGGGTCGCCGGCCTGCTGTCGATAGCGACCGTCGGAGCGGTGATCACCGCCCAGTTCAACTCGACGCTCAACCACCGGCTCGCCGGCCTCAGTCTGTCCCCGGCGGCACGAGCGGTGGTGGCGCATGCCCGCCGCCAGACGCTCGAGCGCGCTCGATCCCTCACGGGTCGGCGTGCAGGTGGCGCACGCCATCCAGTCCGCATCGGTCCACGCCTTCCACGTCAGCATCGGCATCTCCGCCGCCCTGGTGGCGCTCGGTGGCCTGATCGGCCTGGTCGCAATCCGCAACCCGCGCCGGGTCGTCCGCTGCGAGGAGTGCGCGGGTGGGCAGATCACGGGCCAACCAGTGGACGCGGCGCGCCCGCCGGAGCGCGCGCCCGCGCCGGCGGCCTGACGGCGCGACGCTCTAGATGGTGGGAGCTTGCATCTGCCGGAATTAGGCGTAGGCTCGAGGTGAAGGCGCCTCCGCTCGCCGCCTCGGCTCGTTGCCGCAACCTAGTTGCGGGTCGCCGCTTCGTTCGATCGCCTGCCTCTCCCTCTATCGAACGAGCATGCGCGTTGAGCGACGAACATCCTGTGCTGCAGATTGTCGAGGTGCGGGACCTCGGACGGATCCGCGTACGTCTGCGCGGGGAGCTGGATCTGGCCAGCGCGCCGCTTCTGGGCGAGACGCTGCGCCGGCTTCGCGAGCGCGGGGAGTCGGTCCTGCTCGACCTCGACGAGCTCGCGTTCATTGACATGAGCGGCTTGCGCGCAGTGCTGGCAGCGGCTGAAAAGGCCTCCGGCGACAATGGCGCCTTCGCGGTCACGGAAGGCTCATCCCAGGTGCGCCGCCTGATCGAGCTGGTGGACCTGGACGGCGAACTCCCGCGCGACGGGAGCGCGTCGTGACGCCAGTCGTCAGAGAGCTTGCCGCGCTCGCCCACCTCAGCCCGGGTTGCCCGGGAGCTCGTCAGGGCTCACACGGTCCCGCTCGGCTCCCGGAGGAGTGAGGACGCCGTCTTGATGGTCTCCGAACTGGTCAGCAACGCGCTGCTGCACGGCACCGGAGTGATCAGGCTACAGATCGAGGGCAACGGCGACGGTGTGCGCGTCGAGATATCTGACCAGGGGAATGTCTCGCTGGCGCCAAGCCCGACGCCCGGTGCTCACGGCGGCTGGGGCCTGCGGATCGTCGACGAGCTCGCCGATGACTGGGGAGTGCTCGAGGGCAGCACAAAAGTGTGGTTCCGCGTTGCCGGGGAGCCTCAACGGTCCTAGCCGTCGAACGTGAACCGATTGAGCGTGTCGGTGATCTCGAACAGTCGCTGAACCTGAGGCGGGGATGGCCCCGGCGGAGCGAGAAACAGCGTGGCGTGGCCGATGTCCTTGGCCGCCCCAGGCCGTTTGGCGGAGATCGAAGCCGCGATCCGCCGGGCGTCGAGCGGCGCCGGTCTATCTCGCCATGCCGCTCTGGGCCCAGCGCCGGAAGACCTCGACGCGGTCGGCGGGCCATGCGCCATCGCACGGCATGGAGCCGTTCTCGACCCGGGCGAGGATGTCGTCGGCGTGAGTGGTCACGTCATCGACGGACCACAGGTCGAAGGCGAACCGCATCGAGTTGCGATCCCGCGCACGGAACAGTCCCCTGATATGCGCGGCGAAGCTCACCGGCTCACCGGGGCCCGGCGCTGCGACCGTCGCCTCGTCGGTCTCGGCGCCTGGGCCGGGGAACGCCGAGATCCGTGAGCCGGGCGGTCCCGCGGCGGTGTTCCAGTCCCAGCGCGGCATCGGCATGTGCTGGGGGGGATCGGAGTCGCCCTGGGAGTTCTCGACCGCGAGCCGGGAGCCCCACTCGATGTAGGACTGAAAGGCAGAGCGGAACTCGGGATCGTTGGGCAGGCCGGCCTCAGCGGCTGCCTGGAGCAGCAGCAGCACCCACCGCCCGCGCCACTCCTCCTTGATGCCCTTGCCGACATGCTGGGAGAGCATCCGGGGATAGCCACCGTACTTGCCGCTGTACATCGGCGGTCCCCCGAACACCTCGCCCAGCCACTTGGCGACTCGCTCGGGATGATCGGCCGCCATGTCGGCGAACAGGGGCGCCAGGTACTCGTCCTGCGGGACGTGCTTCTCATAGAACAGGCGGGTCATGCGGGTGAGAGCGGGAAGTCCGCCCGCCCACTCGAACATCGTCGGGGTCGCGTCCGGGTCACTGACCGGATCGTGGAACTCGACGTACCAGTGCATCCCGGAGCAGAACGGCTTGTTCTGCGACTGACCACAGCGGCACAACGCGTAGTGCTCACGCGACGAGCCGTCGGCCCGGCCCACGTCCTCGCCGCCCGGCGAGCGCAGCGGGATCCCACCGGTGACCCGGTACGGGCCGTCCTTGCTCACCTCGATCGACGGTGCCCGAGTCCCGTGGTAGTCGACCTCGTCACGCGCCTCGACGCCGTCGATCGCGTAGCTGAGCGCACCCGACGGGCAATCACGAACCGCGCGGATGATCTCGTCCATGCGGCCGCCGCTGGGGTGGACGAAGGTGTCATCGTGGGCGCGGAAGACGGTCGACAGGCGGTCGGTGCAGAACCCGGAGTGCTGGCAGATCCCGCGGTTGTCGTAGACCGTCACCTGCAGGCCGACGTAGGGGTCACGCTGATCGGTGACGCGGTCGGGGCTCTTGGCGTCCGTGAACCCGGCCTCGGCGTGGCTGCCGTCGCAGAACGGCTTGCGCTTCGACGCTCCGCAGCGACACAGCGCCATCTGCGGCCGCGTGGTGATCTCGCAGCCAAGCCAGTCGGTGAGCGACTCGGCGTTGGTGACCAGATAGGGCCCGTCGGGCGCCGGCTCGATCGCGCTCACGAGATTGGCCTGGATAGCGCTCAGCTCGGCGGACAGCCCATCGTCGTCCGACGCCTCGCAGGCAAGGTCCTGCAGCGCCGCCGTGGCCTCGATGAGCTCGGGCGCTGCGCCGGCCTGAGCGCGCAGTCGGGTCGCATCCCGGGCGAGGTCGGTGAGCCGTGGGGGGTGGGGGGCGGCGCCGACAGTCCCGATGATCACCTGCAGGGGGCGCAGCACCGATCGGTCCAGACGGGCGGCGACGCGGTCGTCATCGACCGACGCCCGGAGGGCGCCGGCGTCCGCCACGAGCGTCGCCATCTCAGTCCCGGCGCTCATCGGGGACCATCTCCCGGCATGCTTGTCGTCCGCGTCGCTGACGTCATCCTGTTCTCCCTCGGTCGCTAGCCAGAGCCAGACACCAAGATATCTCAACGTGAAGAGACCTCCGGAAGATCATGTCGCTCGCGTGCTTGCGCAATGGGCGAGCGAGGCCCCCGCGCTGGACGTCTCTCCGGTGGGAGTCGTGGCCCGAGTCGGACGCCTTGCCCGATACCTGGACCAGGGCATGGAGCGCGTTCTCGCGGAGAACGGGCTGCGGCGCGAGGGGTGGGACGTGCTCGCCTCACTGCGCCGCGCCGGCCCGCCGTTCCGGCTGTCGCCGACCGAGCTCTACCTCGGTCTGATGCGCACCTCAGGCGCGATGACCAACCGGCTGCGTCGCCTGGAGGAGGCCGGTCTGGTGAGACGGGTCGCCGATCCGGCCGACGCCCGAAGCCTCCTCGTCGAGCTGACCGCTGAGGGCCGGCGTCTCGTCGACGAGCTCGCACCCAGGCATGTCGCCAACGAGCGGAGGTTGATCGAGGCGCTCAGCCCCAACGAGCAGAGGCAGCTCGCGGGCCTGCTCGCCAAGCTGCTCAGCTCGTTCGAGGCGGAGGATGACCGTCCGCCCGGCCCCCGGCCCCCCGCCCGCGATCCAGGTGGGACCCCCGTCAGCTCTTGATCATCACCGGCGTGCCCGCCGGGATGTGATGCGCCATCCAGGTGACCGGATCGTTGTCGATCCGGATGCACCCGTGGGAGGCAGCGGTGCCGAGCGGGTCCAGAAGGCTCGCGCCGTCACGGCCGTGGATCGCGACGCGGCCGGGGCCGCCGCCGAAGTTGTACAGGACGTTCGACAGGATCGTGAGCGGGAGGGCCCAGGGTCCGAGGAACGCGGTCGGGTCCGGCTGCGGGTCCTTCTCGTAGATCGCGGCGAGCCCGTCGGGCGTGGGGGTGGAGGGCTTGCCGACGACCGCGAGGTAGCGGTGCAGCTGCCGGCCGTCGCGGTCGACGGTGACCGTGCGGGTGCTCGTGTTGACGGTCACCCAATACGGGGTGTGCATCAGGTCGACGTTGTTGCGCGGGATCCAGCCGCTGGTCCCGTCGGGGCGGATCGGGAGCAACACCCTGAGCCACTGCTGCCCGTCGTGCATGGCGGATCCGAGCACGAGCAGGATCGTGGGCTCCGCCGACCAGGTGGTCTGAGTCCCGACCCGCCACAGCTTCCGCCCGGCGCCGGGCTGGCTCATCGCGTCCACGCTCTTCACGATCCCCGCGGTCGTCGCGCCCGCCGCCGGCGACGGTGCCGCGATCGCAGGGAGCGGATCGGTCGTCACGGCCGCCGGGGACGATCCGGTGGCCAGCAGGCCGCACCAACATGCCACGGCGGCAACCACAGGCGGGAGGCGTGCGATAAGACGTGGCATCAGGGCAGGCGGAGCATATGCAACCGGGCGCCCGGGAGCGTCAGCTCCCAGGCGCCCGGGCAAAACCAGACGCAGGCGCGGCCGGCGCTCAGCCGGTGACCCCCGTCGGCGGCTGCGGGTTCGGAGCCGCGATGACCTTCACCGTGGCCGAGGCACGGGCCGTCTTGGTGCCCGTCGCCGTCGCGGTGGCGTGGTTGACCAGCGTGCCATGCGTGCTCATCAGCGCCTTGGCGTGCAGGATCAACGTACGGGACTTGCCCGCCGCCAGGCTGTGGATCGTCCAGCACTCGTGGCCGTCGGTCAGCGCCGTCGCGGGCGATGCGCTCATGAACGTCAGGCCGAGCGGCAGTGCGTCGCAGACCTTGAGGTTCTTGGCGGTCGCGTCGGACGCCGAGACCTTGATCCGGTAGGTGACGGTCCCGCCGGCACCGATCGTGGTCGGCGACGCCGTCTTGCTGAGGCTCAGCTTCGGCGCCGGTGCGACCACGTTGGTGTTCGCGTGGCTGATGTTGTTGCTGTGCTTGGGGTCGGTGGTCGAACTGCTCACCGTTCCGGTGTTCACCTCATGACCGGCCGTCATCACCTTCCCGGTGACGGTGATCGTCACTGTGCCGCCGTCGGCGATCGTGCCGAGCGAGCACACCAGCGGACGCCCGGTGGTGCAGGTGCCCTGGCTCGACTTCGCGTGGACGCCGGACAGCGCCAGCTTCGGTGTGTCGGTCACCTTCACGTTGTCTGCGGCGTCAGGCCCGTGGTTGGTCACCACGAGCTTGTAGGTCAGCATCTGCCCGGGAGTCGCCTGGGCATGGTTGACCTTCTTGACGATCTGCAGGTCTGCGCTCGGCGTGGTGACGCGCGGGACCGGAGTCGTCGGCGCCGTCACTCCGTTGACAGTGATAGTCGCGGTCGAGCTGTTGTTCGCGGGGTTGGGGTCGGGAGTGTCCGACGAGACCGTCGCCGTGTTCGTGACCGCTCCGCTGACCGTCGTGCCCACGTTGACGGTGACGCAGGATCTGTGCTGAGCCTCCATGGGCGATGGTTCCGAGCGAGCAGGTCGAGCCCGAGCACGTGCCCTGGCTGGGAGTCGCAGAGACGAGCGTCTCGCCCGCCGGCAGCGGATCGCTCACCGTCGCATTGCTCGCGTCATCCGGACCGTTGTTCGTCACCGCAAGCGTGTAGGTCACCTGGCCGCCCGCCGTCACGGTCGTCGGCGACGCGGTCTTGACGATCGCCAGGTCGGCACCGGGCAGCGGCTGGACGCTTGCCGTCGCAGCGTTGTTACTGAGATTTGGATCCTGCTCATTACCGGTCACGGTTGCGGTGTTGGTGATCGCCGAGGTGTTCTGACTTGGCGCGTTACCGGTCACGGTGATCGTGGCGCTGGCTCCGACGTTGAGCGCGTTCCCCTGGCAGGTCAGGATGCCCGAGGCGATCGAACAGCCCGCGGTCGATGTCGCCGCGTTGACCAGGTTCGACGGCAGCGGGTCGTTGACCACGTAGCCCGAGGAGTTGCCCGGACCATTGTTGGTGACGGTCAGCGTCCATGTGATCTGCCCACCGTCCGCCACCGCGGCCGGCGAAGCGGTCTTGGTGATCGCCAGGTCGACGGGCAGGCCGGGAATCGACGCGCCGTCGTTGAAGGAGTTGGCGGGGCCCTTCTGGCTGCTGACGAGCGTGAACGTCGGGGTCGCTGTCGTCCCGTTCGCGACCGAGATCTGGAAGATCCTGCCGCTTGTGTTGTTCGAGAATCCAAGGTTCCCGTTTCCGTACGTCCAGGCTGCGCCGAAGATGGCATTCGGGGCTCCCGGGAGCAGTCCCGGGGGGGGCGCGAAGTCGGTGACCGTCCCGGTCTGCGGATCGACCCGCACAATCCCGGGGTTTCCGATACCCCAGAAGTCGCCCGAGGTGGGCTGGCCGGAGGCGTCGAGCGGACCTGGGACGTACGTGAGGTCCGCCACCTGCGGGGCAGAGGTCAGCGGAAGCGTGCCGGAGGTGTGGGTCGCCGGGTCGTAGGTGAACAGCGTCGTTGCGCCCGTCTGAGACGATCCGAAGTAGAGCGTGCCGTTGAACGTGTCGAAAGCTCCGATGTCCTCCAGGCGTGAGCCGGCGTTGACGTTGACTCCCGTATCGGTCGTCGCCCCGGTCGAGTCGATCTGGATGATGTGGCCGACATTGGGAGCCCCGGCGATGACCACGCCGTAGAGGAAGTCGTCGGTCGTGTCGAAGGCGATCGCGTTGTACTTGAAGCCGACCGGCGAGCCGATGTGCTGGAACGTGAGGCCCCCGCTGCCGGATTCGACGGCCGAGTTGAGCTGGGTCGACTGTCCCTGGGCGATGAACACCAGAGGACTCGCCGGGTTGAACGGCGTGCCCGCCGCCAGCGCCGGCGCGGCGCCCGCGCCGATCAGACCGACGAACGCGCCCACCGTCACGCACACAGCGGCCAGCAGCCGCCGCGTCAATCTTCCGGATTTCGCCAAGAACGCACCCCTACGCAAGACAACCCGACTCATCCTTGCCACCCTTTCAGCGTTCAGGCCGCCACGGACGTGACCAGCCAGCCGCGCGCCCGAGAAAGGCAGCGCGACGCGGCCAACATGCCATATCGTCGCCGCCTGCACAACCCCTGAATTGAAGAAATCAGAGGTGGCTCTCCCGCAGAAAACGCCGCAGCCTTCATCAAAATCCCATGAGCGATGCCGATCCTAGGGAGTGCTATGCCCGACTCCGCAGTCGATAGTGACCATTCCTTACGGATCCTCATCTTGTCTGCCGATGTCGGCGAGGGTCATATCGCCGCTGCCCGAGCGCTCGAGGAAGGGCTGCTCGAGCATGACGGCGCGAGCGTCGTTCACGAGGACGGCCTGCGCTGGCTCGGGCGCCTCGCGCGCCGTGTGATCCGAGACGGCTACCGGCGTCAGCTGCGCTGCGCCCCTGAGTCCTACAACCGGCTGTACACGCTGTGGCGGAGCGTGCGGGTCCTGCGCGCGGTCGGCGCGTGGCTGCTGTACCGCGTCGGACGTCGTCGGCTGGCTCGGCGGATGCGAGCGCTGCGCCCGGACGTCGTCGTCTCCACCCACCCCGCGCTGACCGCGGCGCTCGGCCGGATGCGCCGGCGCGGGCAGCTGCGCGCAGTGCTGTGCGCCACGATCACCGACCTGACCGACAACCCGATGTGGTGCGATCCCGGGACCGACGTGCACGTGGTCATGGACCCGGTCGCGATCCCGTGGGTCGAGCGCCATGCCGGCGTCGGCAGCGCGATAGCGGTCCGGCCGTTGATCTCGCCGCGCTTCCGGCAGCCCGGCGACGCGGCGCAGGCCAGGCGCGCGCTCGATCTCCCGGCGGATGGCTCGATCGTCCTCGTGTCGGGCGGCGGGTGGGGAGTGGGTGCCCTGGATGCCGGCGTGACCGCCGCGCTGGCCGGTGGAGCCGATCAGGTCGTCGTGCTGGCGGGCCGCAACGAAGCCGCCGCGGCGCTGCTGAACGGTCTCTTCGGTGACGAGCCGCGAGTCACGGTGCTCGGCTTCACCGACCGCATGCCGGATCTGCTCCGCGCCGCCGACGCGCTGATTCACGGCACGGGCGGGATGACGTCGCTTGAAGCGGTTGAGTGCGGCTGCCCGGTCATCGCGTTCGGGACCCGCCTGGCACATGTCGAGGAGCACAATCGCGCGCTCGAGGAGCTCGGGTTGTGCACGATCGCGCGCGATGAGCGTCAGTTGAGCGAGGCCGTCGCCCAGGCGGTACGGCGACCCAGGACCGAGCGGGCGCCGCGCGAGCAGCTCGTCGAGTCGCGTGCGGATGCGGCCGCCGTCGTAATGGCAGCGGTCGCGCGCGTGAACCCGGTCCCGCGCTGGCTGCGGGCGGCGCACCGGGCGGCCACGCCGCTGGTCTGCTCGGCCGGATTGCTGTGGACGGTGACGACCGCCGACGCATTCTCGGTCGCGTCGCACATGTTGCACGTCCATCCGCTCACCGCCGTCGCCGCCTCGACCGACCACGTCGATCTGATCGTGGCGGCGCCCGCGGGCCGCGAGGTCGCCGACGCGAGGCTCCTCGCGCGCCACGGGATTCACGTCACCTTCAGCGTCACCTACCGACCGTCCCCCAGGACGATCGCTGCGGTGCATGCGGCCGGCGACGATCTGGTTCCCGCGCTGGAGAGCCCGGGCGCCACCCGCTGGCTGGGCACCAGCGACGACCTCAGCGACCTGCGCCACGCGCTCGGCGGCCGACGCTTCCTCGAACCGCGCGGCGGCATGTCGCTCGGCCAGTATCTGCTGGCCCGCGCCGCCGGCGGCCAGCCGGTGGCTCCGACCCAGCTGCTCAGCGGCGGTCCCAGCGTCGCGCTGCGCGCCGGTGAGATCGCCGTGATCGGCGAGCAGGGTCCTGTCAGTTCGCGTGAACTGCTCTCGCTGGTCGCGCGGGCCCGCGACGAGGGGCTGCGCGTCGCGCCGCTCGCCGACGCGTCGTCGCCCGCCGCGCCGAGCGGCACTCTGGCCTCGGACGGCTGACGCGCGACCCCGTCTCACGGGTTCCCGCACGGAGCTGACCTCGCTCGCCTACGCTTCGGTCGACGTGCTCGTTGAACCCCGCCAGACCGAGACGCACGGACTCGTGACGACCGCGGCGCTGCGCGAACACTACGAGCACGCCTCGGGCTGATCGCCGTGCCCCGGTGGTTGACGGGAACGATCGCAGTCGTGGTCCTCGCGGCGCTGGTCGCGCTGGCCATCGCCAAGATCGACCTGAACGGCCTCGGCAACGCGCTTGCCAACGTCAACTTCGCGTGGCTGGCGTTTGCCTGCGCACTGATGGCGGGTGCGTTCGCCGCGCGGGGAGAGTCGTGGTTCGTCGTCATCCGCTCGGCACTGCCTCGCGAGGGGATCCGCCGGCCGGTCGTGATCCGGGCGCTGTTCATCGGCATGGCCGGCTCGAGCGTCGCGCCCGGGCGCCTGGGCGAGGCCGCCCGCGTGCTCGTCGTCGCGCGCCACGCCGCCGATCGGATCGGATCGATTGCCGTCCTCGCCGGCACCGTTCTGGCGCAGAGCGTGTTCAACCTCCTGGCGCTGGTCCTGCTCGCAGCGGTCACGCTCGGCGCGGGCGCTATCCCCGGCGCACGGACCGATGGCATCCTGGCCGCGCTCGGGCTGCCATTGGTGCTGTTGGTGCTGGCGCTGGCAGCCTCGCAGGCGATGGTGCGCGCCGGTGAACGCGCCACCGGCCTGCCGCGGCCGCTCGCCTGGCTCGCTCGCCAGGTCGTCGACGCCCGCAACGGCCTGCGGGTCTTCCGCGAGCCGCAGGCCGCCGCCCACGCGGCGGCCACCCAGTTCGTCGCCTGGGCGATGCAGTGGGCGTGCTGTTACGGGGTCCTGCTCGCGCTCGGGCTACCGCATCGCGCGGGAATCGCGGCGGCGGCCGTGCTGCTGGCGGTCAACGTCACCGCGATCGTTCCGCTGACGCCGTCGAACGTCGGGGTCTTCCAGGCCGCCTGTATCGCGGTGCTTGCCGTGTTCGGCATCTCCTCGGCACACGGCCTCGCCTACGGGCTCGTGCTGCAGGCGATCGAGATCGGGGTCGCGTTCGCGCTCGGGTTGCCGTCGCTCGTGCGCGAGGGCCTGTCGGTCGGCCAGCTGAGGGAGCTCGCCGCGTCCGGCGGCCCGCCCTCCGACCGCTGACGCCGGGTTTCGGAGTGACACCGCAGGCCGCCGGGGCGTCCGGGTCGGGACCGGAGTAGTGGAGGAGGCTGGTCAGTCCGGCTCATCGCCCAGCGCGTCGCGCGCCTCCTCCTCGGTCGCATATCCGCACAGCCGGGTGATCTGCCCGCCATGCACCTCCGCGACGGCGAACCTGTCGCGGATCTCGGACTCCGCGTCCTGGCGCGCGGGGTGGACGTGAGCGAGGACCCGGTTGCCCTCCTCCACGAGCGCGCTCACCGCGACGTCTCCGCGCGCCACCCATCCGACGCGCATCCGTTCGAGCGCCTGGGCGCGCCCGGAGCAGCGGGGAACGAAGCCGTCCTCCTCGGCGACGCCACGCCAGTCCAGGTCGTCGGCCAGCAGCGGCTCGAGCTCGTCGAAGCGCCCCTCCGACACGGCGGTGAGCGCCGCGGTGACCGTCCGCATCGCCGCGCCGGTTCGCGACCCGCCCTCAGCGTCCTCATGCTCGACGGACGGTGTCTCCAGCTCCTTGAGCAGACGCTGGGCGTCGGCCTGCCCGTGATGCTCTGCCCAGCCCGCCGGAGTGGCGTGGTAGCCGGTGTCGCGCAGGTTGGGGTTCGCGCCGTGGTCGAGCAGCTGACGGATCATGGCGAGGTCGCCGCGCATCGCGGCCTCGTGAAGCGGCGCGGTCCGCGGCCGCGCGTTGACGTCGAACCCGAGCTCGATCAGCAGCGAGACCGCCGCCTGGCTGCCCTCCTCGGCGGCCCTGACCAGCTGATCCGGGCGGCGTTCGATCGCTCGCTCGCGCAGGCCCGGGTCGGCCGCGAGCAGTCCGTCCAGCGTCTCGCGCTGTCCGGCCATCGCCGCCACCACAACGGCGTCGACCGGATCGGGTTCCCAGCGCGCACCCGCTCCGGTCAGGAGCGACACCACGTCCGGATAGCCCGAGAGCGCCGCCTCCTGCACGGGCGTGCGCCCCTCGTAGATGGGATGGGCGGATCCTCGTCCGTCGGGACTCACTCCACGTTGCAGGAGCCGGTGAACCCGTTCGGTGAGGCCGTGCGCCGCAGCGGCCATCAACAGGTCCTCCAGCATCTGCCGCGGTGAGTCCTGTCGCTCGCCGAGCAGCCGGTGCCAGGGTCCGCCGTCACCGGTGCCGAGCCCGAATTCGAAGAGCAGGTCAAGCCAGCCCTCCTCAGGGTCCGGCCCCCAGCCGCGGTTGTAGAGCGCCTGGCCGTCGTTGGGATCAGCGCCTGCCTCGAGCAGCACCCTGGCGAGCGCGAGCTCCTCGGGATGGGCCATCGTGCCGCCGCCGAGTGCGCCGGTGAGCGCCGTGAACGGCGGGACCAGGCCCTCCCAGAGGTAGCCCGCGTTGGGGTCGGCGCCGCACTCGAGCATCACCCGCGCGACCGCGGCCGCGGAGTGGCCGGGCGCGAGGCCCACGCGTGAATAGGTGAGGTAGAGCAACGGCTCCCAGCGGTGGGGCCCGCCCACCAGCGACGCCAGAGACGGGTCGGCGGCCAGGAGCTCGCGCGCCTCATCGATCGCGCCCGTGGCGGCGATCGTGTGCACGCTCGCGCGTTCCAGCCATGGGTGCTCCTGCAGCAGCGCCCGGGCGCGGCGTGGCCGGTCAGGGTCGTCATCGCCGTAGGTCAGGCATGCGAGCCGCAGGAACTCGTCGACGATCGCCTGCTCGTCGTCGAGTGGTCCGCCGATCGGCTCGGCGTGGGGGGAACGCGCGTAGCGCTCGACGAGCTCCAGATGGGCCTTCAGCCTGGGCCAGCTGGCGAACCCGAACTGGCGGGCGACGACGAGCTGCGCGTCGGCTCGCGTGAAGCCGTCGAGCTCGGGGGAGCCGGGAGCCGCGGACTGCAGGCGCGGATGGAACTCGTTGACGATCATGGCGGCGCCGGCATCTCCGGCGCGAACCGCCCGCTGGAAGGACTTGGAGCCCTTCTTGAGCTGCTCGAGGTTGGCGTTGCCGGGAAGACCGCGGGGTGGCACAGAGGCCTCCTTTCACCAGGGCCCGGAGTCCGCAGTCGCAGGCCGGAAAGGAGAGCCGACCAACAGCACGACGACCTTCGACAGGTGGGCTTCGCCCTCTCCGCGGACTGGTGGCGCCCTGTACGCCGGCCCGATCATAACCCGAGCGACCGCTCATGCAAACGGGCCGCCGGATCGTGGGTCAATCCGGTTGCGTGACGGTTACTCGGCGAACGCTCGCCGGCTCGCTGCGGGCGTCGCGTAATAGACGGCGACCGCTCCGCAGATGGCGAGGGTGAGGTAGGCCGAGACGAACGCGAGTCCGGCGGCCGCGACGTACGGGATCGTGCCGACGGCTCCGAGCCGCAGGGTCTGGCGGCGCTCCTTGAGTGGGACGCGCTTGCCGAGCAGGTGCTCCTTGCGCAGCAGGATGTGTCCGTTGAGGATGACGAACGCGGCGCTCATCAGCAGGAAGGACGAGGCGTAGATGCAGGCCGCGGTGGATCGGCCGGTCGGCTGGCGCAGGTAGGTCGCGATCAGGTCGGTTGCGAACGGCAGCACGGCGATAGTCATCAGCAGAAACAGGTTGAGCAGCAGGATCGTGTGGTCGACGCGGCTGAGGCGGCTGATCATCGCGTGATGGTTGATCCAGATGATCCCGATCGTCATGAACGACACCACATAGGCGGCGTAGTGCGACCAGTTCTCCAGCAGAGCGTGGGCGAGGGTGTGGCCGTGCAGATCGGACGGCACGGCGATCTGGAGCACGAGCAGCGTGATCGCGACCGCGATCACGCCATCCGAGAATGCCTCCAGTCGACCGGCTCCCACGAGAACGTCCGGCTCAGGCGAACAGCGGACGCAGATGGTCGTTGAGGAACGTCCCGGCGGGATCGAACTCGCGCCGGATCGCGATGAACTGCTCGGCCTCGGGGTAGCGCGCGAGCAGCTGCCGGCGGGTGAGGAAGTGAAGCTTGCCCCAATGCACGCGCGCGTTGAACTGGCCGAGGAGCTGGTCCACCTCGCGCAGGTACGCCCAGTAGTCGGTGCCGGGCATGCCCGAGACCGAGATGACCGTCGTGGCGGTCCGGTAATTCGGTGACAGATAGGCGTCGTCGGGACCGACGGTGCGCGCCTCGAGCGGGAACACGGCGTCGGGCTGACGGTGGAGCATCAGCTCGCGCATCGCGGCGAGCGCTTCGGGTCCGCGCTGGATCGGCACGAAGTACTCGAGCTCGTGGAAGTTCGGGTCGTAGTGCATCGGATAGATCCGATAGGAGCGATCGACGCGCCGGCTGGGCGTCGCGTCGTCGGGCTCACCATCGGCGGCCTCGTCATAGATCTTCACGTAACAGCGGTCCGCCGTCGGCTCGCCGTGCCCGTCGATGTTGTACAGCGCCCCGGACTCTTCGGTGGGAAGCCAGAAGAAGCTGAAGTGGCGGTGTCCGGCAACCAGCTCGTCCCAGCGCTCCATGACGTCCGCCCACGGCACCAGGTCCACGCGCTCGCGCAGCCGGTAGGCGGCGGTCACCTCCAGCTCGAAGTCGGTGATGACGCCGAGCATCCCGACGGCCACCTGCGCCGCGCGCAGCAACTCCGGCTCGTCCTCCCCGATCTCTCGAACCTCGCCCGAGGCCGTGACCAGGCGGACAGCGCGGACGGCGCCCGAGAAGCTGGTGAACCGGATACCTGAGCCGTGGGTCGCGGTCGAGACTGCGCCCGCGATGTGCTGGGTATCGATGTCGCCCTGGTTGATGAGGGCGAGCCCGGCGTTCCACAAAGGCTCGTAGAAGCCGTGGATGGGAGTTCCCGCCCGCGCCCGGACGCGGCGACGCCCGGCGTCGACCGAGACGACGCCGGAGAGCTCGGAGAGATCGAGCATCAGGCCGTCGGTCTCCACCACCGGGGTGAACGAGTGCCCCGCGCCCGCCACCCGAACCCCAAGCCCGTGCGCGGCGGCGGTGGACACCAACCGCGCCACCTCCTCCTCGTCGCGCGGGGTGGCGAGGTGGGCGGGGGAGGCCGTGCGGTTGCCGACCCAGTTGGTCCAGGTGGCCCCGGGCGGAAGCTCGATGGTCTCGGTCATCGCCGCATCATCTCACGGCGCCGGCAGGACGAAACGCCCGTCGGCGCGGATGTCGAAATGGCTGCGAGGGAAGTCCTCGCGTGAGAGCTGTGCGACCAACGGAGCGTCCCCATCGCCCCGGGCGCGCCGCGGCAGACCGCCGTCGAGGGTGACCGGGATCCAGCGCGCAGCCGTCGTCCGGCCGGTGGCGACGCTGAGGGTGACTCTGATGATCCCGCTGTCGTTGAGCACGCCGCCGCCGCTGAGCGTGTGGTAGCCGATGAAGTTGCCCAGCGAGTAGGCGATCAGGTGTCCGCGGTCGTCCTGCACACCGCGGATCACATGCGGCCCTGAGCCGAGCACGACCGAGGCTCCGGCCGAGATCACCGAGCGGGCGAACAGACGCGCGTCGCCGCGGTTCTCTCCGAGGAAGTACTGGGTGCCGGTCGGCGTGTGCAATTGGCCGGCGCCCTCCGCGCCTGCGTGGATGATCACGACGACGATCGCCGCGTGGCGGGCCGCGGTGCGCACCATCGCCCGCGCACCCGCGATGTCGAGCAGATTGGACGTGTTCGAGTACGGTGCGAAGCCGAGAAACGCGACCCGCACGCCGTGGGTGGTCAGGTACGTGATCTGCCCGGGGCCTCCGGTCCAGGCCACCCCGGCACCTCTCAGCGCCGCGGTGGTCTGCGCGTGGCCGCTTGCGCCGAAGTCCTGCGCGTGGTTGTTCGCCTGGTTGACGAGGTCGAATCCGGTCCGGCGCAGCGCGACCGCGGTCGACGGTGGCGCCTGGAACGCGAAGCACGTCCCTGAGGTCGCGGTTCCCGTCGTTCCGCACTTGGAGATCCCGCCGACCGACAGCGTCCCCTCGAGGTTGCCGAGCGTCAGGTCGGTGTACCGGAGGGTCCCGGCGATCGGCGCGAGCGCCTGCTCCACACCCCCGGGCGGGAGTCCGAGCTGGGTGCTCATCGCCATGTCGCCAACCCACTGCAGGGTGATCGTTCTCGGCGGCGGGCTCGCCCCCGCCGGTGCCGCACTCGCCGCGAGCGCGGCGATCGACGCCAGCCCCGCCGCGATCCGCCTGAATCCGATCACCCCGCCGGATCGTAACCGGATCGTCTCCGCGGCCGAGTGGCTTTGACACTGCTGGCAGGCATCTGATATATCAGGCGTATGCCCAGCGGAACCCCCTCCACCCAGCGCGTGATCATCATCGGCGCCGGCATCGTCGGCAACAGCCTCGCGTATCACCTCACCCGGCTCGGCGTCACCGAGATCACGCTCCTTGACAAGGGCTCGCTGCCTCGGCCCGGTGGCTCGACCGGCCATGCCTCGAACTTCATCTTCCCCGTCGACCACCACAAGCAGCTGACCGAGCTGATCGCGGAGTCGGTGCGTCAGTACGAGGCGCTCGGGTTGCGGATGCAGTGCGGCGGAGTTGAGGTTGCGCGCACCGAGTCAAGGATGCAGGAGCTGGAGCGGCGCATCGACTCGGGCATCTCCTACGGGGTCGAGCAGCTGGAGATGATCTCTCCCGCGCGGATCAAGGAGCTCGTGCCCTACCTGGACGAATCCGAGCTGATCGGCGGCTTCTGGTCGCCGACCGCGTCCGTCGTCGAGTCGGTTCCGGCGGCGACGATCATGCGCGAGCGCGCGGTCGAGGCGGGACTGACCGTGATGGACGAGACCGAGGTGCTGGGGATCGATGTCGAGCGCGGCCGCGTCCGCGCGGTGCAGACCTCGCGCGGTGAGCTGCAGGCCGATCGTGTCGTGATCGCGTGCGGGGCGTGGAGCCCGCGGATCGCCCGGATGGCCGGAGCCAAGATCCCGCTCACGCCGATGATCCACCAGATGATCGAGGTCGGGCCGGTGCCCCGGTTCGCGGGGGCCAAGCGCCAGATCGAGTGGCCGATCATCCGCGACATGGACAACTTCATGTACGAGCATCAGAAGTGGGAGGGGCTGCACATCGGCTCCTATGCGCACCGGCCGATCGCGCTCACCTCCGATGAGATCCCCTCGCTCAAGGACGCCAAGCTGACGCCGACCGAGATGCCGTTCACCGAGGAGGACTTCGCGCCGCAGTTGCAGGCCGCGCGCGGGCTCATGCCGGAGATCCTCGAGGACCCGTCGGTGAAGACCGACTACGCCATCAACGGCGTGCTGTCGGTGACGTTCGACGGCCTGCCGCTCCTCGGTGAGACCCCTGAGGTCCGCGGCCTGTGGTCGGCCGCGGCCGTGTGGGTGCGCGAGGGACCGGCGGTCGGCAAGACGCTGGCCGAGCTGATGGTGCATGGCGACTCCGAGATCGACATCCACGGCTGCGATATCGCGCGCGCCCACCCGCACCAGCGCACGCCGGCGCACGTGCTGGCGCGGGCCAACGAGGGCTTCCCCAAGATGTACGGGATCGTCCATCCCGCCGAGCAGTGGGGCTCCGATCGTCCCAACCGGCTCGCACCCTTCCACGCGCGCCAGCAGGCGCTCGGCGCGTCGTTCATCGAGACCGGCGGCTGGGAGCGCCCGAACTGGTACGAGTCAAACGCGGGCCTGCTCGATGAGTACGGCGACAAGATCCCCCGGCGAGAGGCCGAGTGGGACGCGCGCTGGTGGTCTCCGATCATCAACGCCGAGCACCTGGCGATGCGGGACCGGGCGGCGGTCATCGACTTGACCGCGTTCGCGATCTTCGACCTCACCGGTCCCGGGGCGCTCGACGCCGTCCAGCGCATCGCCATGCGCCAGATGGACGTGGCGATCGGCCGCGTGGTCTACACCCCGATCCTCAGCCCGAGCGGTGGCTTCAAGGCCGACCTGACGATCATGCGCCTCGCCGACGACGTGTTCCGCGTGGTCACCGGCGCCGCGCACGGGATGGCGGACTTCAAGTGGTTCGCCGACCGGCTGCCCGACGACGGCTCGGTGCAGATCCACGACCGCACCAACGCGTGGTCGACTCTCGGTCTGTGGGGCCCCCGAGCACGGGACATCCTGCAGACGCTCACCTCTGACGACATCTCACACGAGGGGCTCGCGTTCGGCCGCTGCCGTGAGATCGAGGTCGGCTCGCTGCCGGTGCTCATCTCGCGGATCTCCTACGTCGGTGATCTTGGATGGGAGCTGTACGTGCCGTTCGAGCAGGGCACACGCCTGTGGGACGCACTGCTGGAGGCGGGTGCGCCGCACGGGATCGTCCCCGCGGGCATCGGCGTCTACAACACCACGGGCCGGCTGGAGAAGGGCTACCGCGCCTACGGAGCCGAGCTCGACAGCGACTACGACGTGGTCGAGGCGGGCATGGCCTGGGGCAAGGTCAAGGACCAGGACTTCGTCGGCAAGGAGGCGCACGTCGCCCAGCGCGAGTCCGAGCCCGTCGCGCACATGTGCACGCTCACTGTCGAGGACCACACCTCCTCCGCCGGCGTCAAGCGCTACATGCCGGCCAACGTGCCGATCCTCACCCGGGACGGGCAGCCGCTGGTCGACGCCAAGGGCCGCACGTCCTACGTGACCAGCGCGGGTTCTGCCCCGTCGCTCGGCGCCTACCTGCTGATGGGGTACCTGCCGCCCGAGCAGGCGGTCGTCGGCACCGAACTGTCGGTGCGCTATCTCGGCGATCGCTACCCGGTGACGGTGCGCAGCGCAGACTCGACCGCGCTGTTCGATCCCGACAACGCGCGCATCCGCTCCTAGGGTTCGGCCCGAAGCCGGATCAGCACTCGACGACGTTCACCGCGAGACCTCCGAGCGAGGTCTCCTTGTACTTGTGGCTCATGTCGCGCCCCGTCTCGCGCATGGTGCGGATCGCGTCGTCGAGTGACACGAAGTGACTTCCGTTGCCGCGCAGCGCGAGCTGGCAGGCGTTGATCGCCTTCACCGACGCGACCGCGTTGCGCTCGATGCACGGCACCTGGACCAGACCGGCGATCGGGTCACAGGTCAGGCCGAGGTTGTGCTCCATCGCGATCTCGGCCGCGTTCTCGACCTGGGCCGGCGTCCCGCCCAGCACCTCGCACAGCCCGGCGGCCGCCATCGCACACGCCGTTCCCACCTCCCCCTGACAGCCGACGTCGGCGCCTGAGATGGAGGCGTTCTCCTTGCACAGACTCCCGATCGCGGTCGCCGCGAGCAGGAACCGGAACACGCCCTCCTCGGAGGCTCCCGGCACGAAGTTCACGTAGTAGTGCAGGACCGCGGGGATGATCCCGGCGGCCCCGTTGGTCGGCGCGGTCACCATCCGACCGCCCGAGGCGTTCTCCTCATTGACGCTGAGGGCGTACAGGTTGACCCACTCGAGCTGCACCAGCGGCGAGTCCGGCGCCGACAGCCGCAGCTGGGCGTGCAGCTTGGCCGCCCGGCGCTTGACGCCGAGCCGGCCCGGCAGCACTCCCTCGCGGGTGAGGCCGCGCTGGACGCACTCCTGCATCGCCGCCCAGATCGTGCCCAGCCGCTGCTCGATGTCCTCCTCGCTGCGGTGCGCCAGCTCGTTGCGGCGCACCACCTCGCTGATCGGCAGGTCGGCCGCCTCGGCATGCTCGATCAGCTCCGCCGCGCTGCAGAACGGGTGGGGGAGGTCGGCACCGGACTCCGGTGGCGCGTCGAGCTCGGACTCCTCGAGGATGAAGCCACCGCCGACCGAGAAGTACGTCCGCTGCTCGACGATCTCCTCGCCGCTGCGCGCGGTGAGCGTGAGCGCGTTGGAGTACGGCGTGGGGCGGGCGCCGCGGTTGAACGTGATCGCGGTCTCAGGGTCGAACCGGATCGGGTGGCGGCCGAGCAGCGAGAGCTGCTGTTCCTCGGCGATCTGCTGCACCCGCTCGTCGATCCGCTCCACGTCGATCGTCTCCGGTGCCTCACCCTCGAGGCCCATCAGCACCGCCCGATCCGTCCCATGGCCGGCCCCGGTGAGCGCGAGAGAGCCCAGCAGCTCGACGGCAACGGAGTCGACGGCCTCCAGCGTTCCCGCCTCGTCGAGCAGCTCGATGAACCGCCGGGCAGCCCGCATCGGGCCCACAGTGTGCGAGCTCGAGGGTCCGATCCCGACCGAGAACAGCTCGAAGGTACTAACCGTCACGTTCCGCTCCTCGTATGCCACTCATATATTACTGGGCTGGGGTGGGGGGTTGTTGTCCGTGGGCGTGGGGGTGGGTTGAGAGGTTCGCGAGGTAGCGCACCGGGTCGCCGGCCGTCAAGCAGCGCCCGTGGTTTCTGGGCTTCCGTGTGGGGTTTGCGGCGCTGCTTGACCGCCGTCACCCCGTCACGCTAGTTCGCAATGAGGTCGGGCCCACTTCGTGTGCACGACCTCGTGCCAAATGGGGACTCTGGAACGGCTCGTGAGACCTGGGGGAGGGCAGGGGCGGCGGCGCTTTCTCCCCACTCGTCGCAGCCGCCTGGCGTGCGTGGCGTGTGTTGTGGTCCTGGCGATCGGTTCTGCCCACACGCGCCTCCGCGGGTCGGTGCGGGGTGGTTTTGCTCGCCGCGGACGCTGGTCTGGCCGGCGGCCGCGGCTGGCGCGTGGGAGGTCGCGGCGTCCCAGCCGCCGTCACCCCTCACGCCGTGCCCGGCCGACCGACGCGCGGGCAGAAATGACGTCTCAGCCGTCAAATCTGCCCTCGCGCGTTTGGCTCGACCGACGCGTGGGCAGAAATGACGTCTCAGCCGTCATATCTGCCCGCGCGTGAGCCACCCGGTCGTCTCAGGAGTGGTCCCCCGGTGGGGGGCAGCACTTGTGCGCCCCCCTCACTGCGAATAGCGCGGCGGGGCGACGGCAGTCAAGCAGCGCCACACCCGATCAGGGCAACCCCGCAGCGTGCGGGCGCTGCTTGACGGCCGGCGTCACGACGCGCTACCTCGCGAACCTCCCGAGGGTCCCCACCGTCCGACGCGCTACCTCGCGAAGCTTCCGAGCGAACCAGCCGAGCGTCAGGCCACAGCGGCCAAAGCCGCAGCGAGCTCCTCGTGCAGCCGCCGCAGATGATGCTCCGCCGGCACCAGCACGTTGTCGTGTGCGTACACACGGCTCGTCGCTCCCAGCTGGCAGCGCTCGCAGGCCTCGAAGTCCTGACGGTTGACCCGGTCGAAGAGCTCGACGGTGGGGTCGATGTCCGGGCCGTCGGCGAGCACGTCGGGCGCGAACAGCCAGTCGCAGACGACCTCGGTGCGGCCGGCGTCCAGGGGCGTGAAGCGGTGCAGGACGACGTGATCGTCGAACAGGTTGACGAAGGAGTTGGGCAGCAGGGTGATCGCGTAGTAGGCGCGCTGCTGGGTCTCGGTCAGCTCGGGGAGGGTGGGCAGGCCGGCGCGGCCGTCGACGGTGAATCCCTCGGCCTCGTCGCTGAGCGCCGAGCCGTGACCGACCTGGAGCGCCTGGGAGGCGACGCCGCCGCGGAACTCCGGGATCGCCGCCACCAGCTCGGGATGGATCGAGGAGCAGTGGTAGCACTCCATGAAGTTCTCGACGATCAGCTTCCAGTTGGCGGCGACGTCGTAGCGGATCTGGCGACCGGTGACCAGGCGGTCGAGCTGCCAGTGGGCGATCGCCTGATCGTCGCCGAGGCGGTCACGCAGCTGGCCGGTGACGGCGCCGTCGAAGCTGTCGGGGTCGGCCTCCAAGGTCACCCAGAGTGAGCCGTGGGCCTCGACGACCGAAACCCGCTGGAGGCCGAGGTGCGCCTGCTCGGGACCGATCGAGTCGCGCATGTTCGGTGCCCCGAGCAGCGAACCGTCCAGCCCATAGGACCACGAGTGGTACGGGCAGCGCATCATGCGCTGGCAGGAGCCGTGCTCCTCGAGCAGGATGCGCGCGCCCCGGTGGCGGCAGACGTTGAGCATCGCCCGCACCGAGCCGTCGGCCTGGCGCAGGACGATCACGCTCTCGCCGGCGACCTGTGCGGTGATGAAGTCGCCGGGCTCGGGCATCTCAGAGCCGCGCCCGACCAGCATCCAGCGCCGGGCGAAGAACGCTCGGAGCTCGTGGGCGAGCACGTCCGGGTCGGTGTATCCCGAACGATCGGGGCACGGGACGAGGCGGGGATCTGAGTGGGAGAGCACGGTCATCTGAGAGTCCTCAGTGTGACAGCGGGTCAGCCGGCGGGCTCCGCCTGGGCGGTTCCCGGGGTATGGCGGTAGAACTGGGCGCTGGAAGGCGGCAGCGGGGTCAGGCCGCGGATGAGGTCCGCCGCCTTCTCGGCGAGCATCGCCACCGGCGCGTAGATGTTCCCGTTGGTCACGTACGGCATCGAGGCGGCGTCGACCACGCGCACCCCGTCCAGGCCATGAACGCGCATCGTCGCCGGGTCCACGACCGCGTCGGGGCCGGTGCCCATCTTGCACGTGCACGACGGGTGCAGTGCCGTCTCGCCGTCACGGGCGACCCAGTCGAGCACCTCCTCGTCGGTCTGGACCGACGGACCGGGGGAGAGCTCACCGTCGTTGTAGGGATCGAACGCCTGCTGGGTGAGGATCTTGCGCGCGCACCTGACCGCCTCGATCCACTCGCGGCGGTCCTGCTCGGTCGAGAGGTAGTTGAAGCGCAGCGCGGGGTGGCGCCGCGGATCGCTCGAGGTGATCTTCACCGAGCCCCGGGCATCGGAGTACATCGGCCCGACGTGCACCTGATACCCGTGACCCTGGGGCGCGGTCCCGTCATAGCGGACCGCGATCGGCAGGAAATGGAACATCAGGTTGGGATAGGCGACGTCGTCGTTGGAGCGGATGAAGCCGCCGGACTCGAAGTGGTTGGTCGCCCCCGGCCCGTCACGGAACAGCAGCCATTGCATGCCGACGAGCGGCCGGTTGCGCATCTTCATCGCGGGCGCGACGGACACCGGCAGCTTCGATCCGTACTGGATGTAGACCTCGAGGTGGTCCTGGAGGTTCTCGCCGACGCCCGGCAGGTCATGCACGGGCTTGACCCCGACCGCCTCCAGCTCCTGGGCGTTCCCGACTCCCGAGAGCTGCAGCAGCTGCGGGGAGTTGATCGCCCCGCCACACAGGATGACCTCCCCGGCGCGGATGGTCTCCCGCTGCGGGCGGCTTCCGAACGGCCCGCTGGTGACGACCTCGACGCCGACCGCCCGCGTCCCCTCGAAGATGACCCGCTCGACGAACGCGCGGGTGCGCACCTCGAGGTTCGGCCGGTTCATCGCGGGGTGCAGCCAGGCGCGGGCCGCGCTGAGCCGGTGGCCGCGGAAGATCGCCCGGTCGAATGCGGCGAATCCCTCCTGGCGGTAGCCGTTGACGTCATCGGTGAGGGGATAGCCGGCCTGCTGAACCGCCTTGAAGAACGCTCCGCACAGCGGGTTGGTCACCGGTCCGCGCTCCAGCTTCTGGGGACCGTCGGCACCGCGCCACTCATCGGCCCCGGCCAGGCAGGTCTCCATCTTCTTGAAGTAGGGCAGGCAGTGCGCGTAATCCCAGCTGTCCATCCCGGAGTCCGCTCCCCACCGCTCGTAGTCGAGCGGGTTCCCGCGCTGGAAGATCATCCCGTTGATCGAGCTCGATCCGCCCAGCACCTTGCCGCGCGCGTGATAGATGCGCCGGTCGTTCATGAACGGCTCGGGCTCGGACTCGTACTTCCAGTCATAGAAGCGATTGCCGATCGGGAACGAGAGCGCCGCCGGCATGTGGATGTAGAGGTCCCAGAGCGAGTCGTTGCGCCCGGCCTCGAGCACCAGGACGCGCGTCGAGCTGTCCTCGCTCAGCCGAGCGCCGACAATCGATCCCGCAGCGCCGCCGCCGACGACTACCACGTCATAGCTCATCCCAGGTCCTCCCTCGGTTCGCGCTGTGACCGGCCGATGGACCGCCGTCGCGTCGGCCGGGCCTCCCTGGCATCCATCTAATATATCTCGCCGGCGAGGTGAGATCAACCGTCTGAAATCCGCTGACGCGACGGCAGATATATTACGGGTCTGGCCGAGCGCGACCGATGACCTCCTCCCGCCCCTCACCGGTGAAGGAACGCGACCCAGGCCCAGGGCTGCTCGCGGATCGGGCGTACGAGGGCCTGCGTGACCAGATCGTCACCCTGAAGATCAAGCCGGGACAGCCGATCGACGAGGACAGCGTCGGCGCCGAGCTCGGTATGGGCCGCACGCCGGTGCGCGAGGCGATCAAACGGCTCGCCCTCGAGCGTCTGGTCACGGTCTTCCCGCGCCGCGGCACGTTCGCCAGCGACATCAACATCACCGATCTGGCGCAGATCAGCGACGTTCGCGCGATCGTCGAGCCGCACGCCGCGCGTCGCGCGGCCGAACGGCTCACGCCGGGTCGTCGCGACGAGCTCGAGGCGCTCAATGCCGAGCTCGCGCACCAGGCCGGATCCGGGAGCGACGACGCGCTGATGGAACTCGACGCGCGGGTGCACCGCTTCATCTACGGGTGCGCGGACAACCCCTACCTCGCCGAGACGTGCAGCCGCTACTTCAACCTGTCGCTGCGCATCTGGTACCTCGCAGTTGACCGGATGCCCGGGTTGTCCACGCACATCGCCGAGCACCGCGAGCTGCTGGCGGCGATCGGCGACGGCGACGGCGATCGCGCCGCCGGGCTGCTCTGCGAGCACGTCCAGGCGTTCGAGCGCGCGATCCGCGCCGTCCTCTAACGCCGCCCCGGGCGGTTATTGACACCGTTCGACAACTGATATATAACGCCCGGAATGGCGACCCTCGATTCACCCACAGGCACCCCGTCGGCAGACTCCGACGAGCTGGCCGGCTTTGGCTACCGACAGGAGCTCGATCGCTCGCTGAGCTCCTTCTCCTCCTTCGCGGCGGGGTTCAGCTACATCTCGATCCTCACCGGCGTTTTCGAGCTGTTCGGCTTCGGCTTCGGCAACGGCGGGCCCGCGGTCTGGTGGTCGTGGCTCATCGTGTTCGCGGGCCAGATGTCGGTGGCGCTGTGCTTCGCCGAGCTCGCCGGGCAGTATCCGCTTGCCGGATCGGTCTACCAGTGGTCCAAGCGGATCGGATCCGACGCGCTCTCGTGGATGACCGGCTGGATCCTGATCATCGGCTCGATCGTCACCGTCGCCGCGGTCGCCGTCGCCTGGCAGGTCGTGCTCCCGCAGATCTCGACCCACCTCCAGTTCGTCGGATCAGCTGCCGACGCAGGGACCTACTCGACCAAGAACGGCGCGCTGAACGCGCTCATCCTGGGCGCGATCCTGATCATCTTCGCAACGGTCATCAACCTGCTCGGCGTGCGGGTGATGGCGATGCTCAACAACATCGGGGTGATCGCGGAGCTGATCGGCTCCACGATCCTGGTCATCCTGCTCATCTTCCACTTCCATCGCGGCGTCGGAGTCGTCGGTCACACGCTCGGCACGGGTGCGGGCCACTCATGGGGATACCTCGGCGCCTTCCTGATCGCTGGGATCATGAGCGTGTACGTGATGTACGGGTTCGACACCGCGGGAACGCTCGCCGAGGAAACGAACGACCCTCGCCGCAAGGCGCCGATGGCGATCGTCCGCGCGCTCGCCACCGCGGCGTTCATCGGCGCGCTGATGATCCTGTTCGCACTGATGGCGGTCAGGAACATCGCCGACAAGAACATCCCGCTGCTCGGCCTTCCGTACATCATCAAGCAGGCGCTCGGCAACACGCTCGGCGACTTCTTCCTGGCCGACGCGGGGCTCGCGATCACGGTGTGCACGCTGGCGGTTGTCACCGCGTGCATCCGGATGCTGTTCTCGATGGCGCGCGACGGCCGGCTGCCGCTCGGACATCACATCGCACGTGTCTCGGGCAGGCGCCGGGTGCCGATCGTGCCCGCGATCCTCGTCGGCGGCCTGTCGCTCCTCCTCCTGCTCGTCAACATCGCCAATCAGTCCGCGTTCCTCACGCTCACCTCGGTGGCGATCATCATGTTCTACCTGCCGTACCTCGCGGTCACCGGCTCGATGCTCTACCGCCGGCTGCGCGGCGAGTGGCCGCGGCCAGAGCACGGGCCGTACTTCAACCTGGGCCGCTGGGGGTTGCCGGTCAACATCTTCGCCGTCGTCTACGGAACGCTGACCGCGTTCGAGATCGCCTGGCCTCGCGCAGCGGTCTACGGGACGAAGTGGTACTTCCGCTTCGGCGCCTATGAGTTCATCGGCGGAATGGCGCTGATCGGGCTCATCTATTACCTGGCCGTGCAGCGCAACCAGCCGGAGTCGATCCTCGAGGCCCACCGCGCCGCGGTCGAGGAGCAGATCGGGCCTTCGCACATGGGGGACGTCGCCCCCTGAGGCCGGCCGAGGGCGGCGCGCGACGGGTATGCGCGCCGCGCCGCGTGGCATCCTCGGAGCGTGTCTGACGAGCTGCATTGGCGCACGGCGCGCGGGCTCGCCCGCGCGATCCGCGGCCGCGAGATGTCGGCCCGCGAGGTCGTCTCCGCTCACCTGCACCGGATCGCCGAGGTCAATCCGAGGCTGAACGCGATCGTCACGCTCGACGCCGAGCGTGCACTGCAGGAGGCGGATGCAGCCGACCGGCGCCAGGCGGACGGGGATCCGGTCGGGCCGCTGCACGGCCTGCCGGTTGCGGTCAAGGACCTGGAGGACACCGCGGGCATGCGGACGACGTATGGGTCCCAGATGTTCGCCGACCATGTCCCGGCGTCCGACGCCCTGATGGTTCAGCGGCTGCGGGACGCCGGGGCGATCGTGGTCGGCAAGACGAACACGCCCGAGTTCGGCGCCGGCTCGCACACGTTCAATGAGGTGTTCGGCGTGACGCGCAACCCGTGGGACCCCGAGCGCTCGGCGGGCGGCTCCAGCGGCGGCGCCGGCGCGGCGCTCGCGTCCGGGCTCGTGCCGCTTGCCGACGGCTCCGATCACGGCGGGTCGATCCGCAACCCCGCGTCGTTCAACAACATCGTGGGACTGCGGCCGACGCCCGAGCTGGTGCCGAGCCCGGGGCCGGGCGAGGTCTGGGAGCCGGCCGCCGTGCTCGGGCCGATGGCGCGCTCCGTCGGCGATCTGTCGCTGATGCTGTCGGCGATCGCGGGTCCGGATCATCGAGCCCCGCTCTCCCATGGTGATCCCGAGGCGTTTCTCACCCCCCCGCAGCTGAGCGACCTGCGCGCCCTGCGGATCGGATGGTGGCCGGACGTGGGCGGTCTGCCGATCGAGCCTGAGGTGGCGGCGGTGATCGCCGAGGCGAGGGAGCGCTGGGTCGATTGCGGCGCCACGGTGGAGGAGATCGCACCTGACGTCTCGCATGCCGATCACTCGTTCGAGACCCTGCGAGCGCTCGGCTTCGCCCGTGCCTTCGGCGATCAGCTGCCGGTGCTGCGCCGCACGAGCAAGGCGACGCTTGTCTGGAACATCGAGCGAGGGGTGGAGCTGAGCGGCCCGGAGATCGCCCGCGCACAGAGCGAGCGGGGCGAGATCTTCCGGCGCATCGCCGATCTCCTGCAGAGCTTCGACATGATCGTTGCGCCCTCGGCGCAGGTCGCGCCGTTTCCCGTGGAGGTGGAGTATCCGCGAGAGGTCGCCGGCGTCGCGATGGACCACTATCTGGGCTGGATGCGTGCCTGCTCTCGGATCACGGTGTCGTCGCACCCGGTCCTGGGCGTCCCAGCCGGGTTCACCGCGTCACGCCTCCCGGTCGGGATGCAGCTCGTCGGCCGCTTTCGCGGCGACCGCGACCTGCTTGCGCACGGAGCCGCATGGGAGGCGGCAACCGGCTTCAGCGATCGTCATCCCATAGATGGCTGACGACCGCCGACCTTCGTCCGCTCCACAACACGATTCCTCAAGCATCCCTGAGGGGCGTCCGATCAACCCTGCGACAGATCCCATGCCCCGGCAAGACGCCCTGATTACACCCAGCAACACCGACTCCACCAGCGACCGGCTCGTCATCGGTCTCGAGGCGATCATCGACGCCAGCGCGGGCATCCTCTCCGCGCAGTCGCTCGAGGAGACGGTCCAGGCGATGGCGGACGCGCTGCTGCCGATCGTCCCCTACACGAGCCTGGCGGTCTACGAGGTCGACTGGGCCGAGCGGGTGGGCATCCCGCTGCTGGCCACCGGTCGCTATGTGGACGAGACCCTCGCGTCGAACCCGAAGCTCGACGCCTCGATCACGGGCAAGGCCGTCCTGCAGAACAAGCTGATGTACAGCGGACCGGGCGATGCGGATCTCAACATCGCGGTCATTCCCGGGACGCCGACGAGCGATCTGGAGTCGATCGTCGTCGCTCCGTTGCGGGTGAGCGGACAGGTCGAGGGGACGATCAACATCTGGCGCGAGGACGACGACGTCTGGTTCAAGGATCACGAGCTCACGCTGATCGAGCGGTTCGCCACGCTGGCCGCGATCGCCTACGTCAACAGCATGCAGCGTGAGCAGTTGCGCACGCAGGCGCTCACCGACGCGCTGACCGGGCTCTACAACCGCCGCCACTTCGAGAACACCCTGCGTGCGGCGCTCGAGGACGGCCGCCGCCACGGCGAGCCGACGTCGGTGGCCTTCTTCGACATCGACGCGTTCAAGTCGATCAACGACCGCTTCGGCCACGCCTCCGGCGACGACGCGCTGCGCGCGTTCGCACTCGCGCTGCGGGCTCACACGCGCGCGGGCGACATCCCGTGCCGCACCGGCGGCGAGGAGTTCTGCGTCGTGCTTCCCCGCACCGACCTCGCGCAGGCGACGGCGCTGGCCCACCGCGTCAACCGGGCGATCCGCGAGGCGCATCTCGGTCCGAGTCGTGACATGACCGTGTCCGCCGGTGTCGCCACCACGACGGGGTCAGATGACGACCTCGACCAGCTGATGCTCGCGGCCGACGACGCGCTGCTCCAGGCCAAGCGCTCCGGGCGAGACCGGGTGCTCGTGGCCGGTCAGAGCGCCTGAGAACGACCGCCCCGCGGCGTTCCCCAAACGGCCGAAAACGGGCAATTCGCCTCAAATGCAGGCGGCTTTCGGGCCATTGACGGTCCCTGTCGAGTGCTCTATATAAAGTCGACCGAACGAGTCGACTTTGCCCCTGAGAGGTCCCTCCGTGTTCTTTCGCCAACTGCTTCATCGTGATCTCGGCTGCGCTTCCTACCTGCTCGCGGATGGTGGCGAGGCCGTCGTCGTCGACCCGCGGTGGGATATCGACGAGTACCTGCGAATCGCCGCGCAGGAGAAGCTGCGGATCGCCCATGTGATCGACACGCATGAGCACGCCGACCACGTCTCGGGCCGCACGCGGCTGGTCGCGGCCACCGGCGCGCAGGCCCATCGGCCGCGCCACGCGGATGCAACGGCCGAGGAGACCGGGACGGTCGCCGCCGGCGACACGATCGTGGTCGGCGCACTGCGGCTCGCCGCGCTCGGTACGCCGGGTCACCGGCCCGAGCATCTGGCGTTCGCCGTCGCTGACCTGAGCCGTGGCGAGGACCCGTGGATGCTGCTCAGCGGCGATTCGATGCTCGTCGGCGACGTGGCGCGGCCCGATCTCGCCTATGAGCCGGCGGAAGGCGCACACGCCCTTCACGGGACCCTGCAGCAGCTGCTCGCCGAACTGCCCGACGGCGTGGAGCTGTGGCCCGCCCACGTCGGAGGGTCGCTGTGCGGCGGCTCCGGCCTGAGCCACAAGACCTCCTCGACGATCGGCTTCGAGCGCCGCCACAACCGGCCGCTGTCGCTGCAGCGCGACGCGTTCGTGCGGGCGGTGACCTCGAGCCTGCCCAGCCGGCCGCCCAACATCGAGCGGATCGTGGCGCTCAACCGCCCCGCCGAGCAGGCGTTTCCCGGCGAGCCGCCGGCGCTTGGTCCGGCCGCGCTCGCCGACCTGTGTGAACGCGGGGTCACCGTCCTGGACAGCCGCTCACCCGACGAGTTCGATGCGGGCCATCTGGCGGGCGCGATCAACCTCCCGCTCGCCTCGGCCGGGCTGGGCACGCGCGCCGGTTGGGCGCTCGATCCCGAGCGGCCGCTGGTGATCATCGCCTCCGACGCTCGCGCGGGGGGTCAGACGGCGAGCACCCTGCAGGCAGTCGGCTTCTGGAACCTCCCGGGGGTCGCGTTGCCCGACACCGACGGGTGGTGGGCGGCGGGTCTCACGGTTTCACACTCCCAGGCGTGGGACATCGAGCAGCTCGCGGGTGGTCTACGCGGGCACGCGGTCGATCTGGTCGATGCGCGCGAGCTCGCGGAGTGGCTGGCAGGCCACGTCCCGGGCTCGGTGCACCTGCCGCTGGTGCGCCTACCGGAGATCACGTCGGTTCCGCGGGCCGGCGAGGGCCGGGTGACCGCGGTCGCCTGCGCGGCCGGGGCGCGCGCAGCGTTCGCGGCGAGCCTGCTGCGCCGGGTGGGGCACGATGACGTTGTGCGCGTCGCGGGTGGCGGGATCGGCGATCTGCCGTCCTGCGGGATCGCGCTGGAGGTGGGCGAGGGCTGAGCCCCCGCCCACCCCAGGTCAGCTCTCGATGCTGACCCGGTCGGGGTAGAACGCGACGTGGCCGCGGATCTCGGACACGGCGTCGTGCGGCTTCTCGTAGGACCAGGCGACATCCGCCAGGACGTCGTCATCGGTTTTCACCGTGAAGTAGGACGCGTCCCCCTTGTACGGACAGTTCGTCGTGGTGGCGCTGCGCTGCAGCACATGGCTGTCGACGTCGTCGAACGGCACGTAGAACGCGATCGGATAGCTCGCCTCGGCCAGTTCCAGCGCGGCCTCGGTGTCGGCGATCACGCGCTCGCCGGCGCGCACGACGACGCGACCCTGGTGGGGCTGCACCGTGATCGGATGGTCAGGCCCGGGAATCTTGATCTCACTTGCGGACATGGCGGTGACCTCTTTGGGACGGAGGGCGGATACGTTCGACGCTAGTACCTGCAAGAGTGCGCGCCGATGAGCCGGACGTTGCGCATCGCCGCGATCCCAGGGGACGGCATCGGCATCGAGATCCTGCCGGTCGCGATGCAGGTCGTCGAGCGCGCCGCGGCCGGCGCCGACGCACGGATCGAGTGGGCCGACTACGACTGGGGCTCGGAGCGGTACCGGCGCACCGGCCGCATGATGCCGGTCGACGGCCTGGAGACCGTCGCCGACCACGACGCGATCTTCTTCGGCGCGGTCGGCGCCCCCGACATCTCCGATGTGGAGACCCTGTGGGGCCTGCTCATCCCGATGCGGCGAACGTTCGACCAGTACGTCAACCTGCGCCCCGCGCGGTCGTTTCCCGGCGTTCGATCCCCGCTGGCCGACGGCGCGGACATCGACCTGGTGATCGTGCGTGAGAACACCGAGGGCGAGTACTCCAGCGAGGGCTCAGACGACGGCGAGCAGGCCACCCAGGTGGCGCGCTTCACCCGCCGTGGAGTCGCGCGCGTGGCCCGCTACGCGGCCGGCCTGGCACGTGAGCGCAGCGGCCGGCTCGTCTCCTGCACGAAGTCCAACGGGATCATCCACACGATGCCGTTCTGGGACCGGGTGGTGGCCGAGACCGTCGCCGAGGTCCCCGGCGTCGAGCTGCGCAACGTGCTCGTCGACGCGCTCAGCGCCGAGCTCGTGCTTCGGCCGCGATCGCTGGACGTGATCGTCGCCTCCAACCTGTTCGGCGACATCCTCTCCGACCTCGCCGCCGCCTGCGTCGGCTCGCTCGGGCTGGCGGCGAGCGCGAACCTCAACCCCGAGCGGGCTCACCCTTCCACGTTCGAGCCGGTGCACGGCTCGGCTCCGGACATCGCCGGTCGCGGCCTGGCCAACCCGCTGGCGCAGATCTCGTCCGGCGCGATGATGCTTCGCCACCTGGAGCTGCCCGACGCGGCCGCGTCGATCGACGCCGCAATCCAGACGGTGGTGCGCGACGGTCCGCACACCGGCGATCTCGGCGGCACGGCGTCGACCGCCGAGGTCGGCGCGGCGGTTCTCGCTGCCCTTGGCGCCTGAAGGCGCGCGCCTCAGGCAGGCAGCTCGAGCGGGCGCAGCTCCTCCGCGTAGCTGATCGACTGACGGCGCATGACACCGTCGGTATCGATCGAGTACTGACCCAGGCGCCACAGCGGCGGTGAGTAGGCGTGGATCGACACTGAGCGCTCATCGACGCCGGTCAGCCGATGGATGTGGTCAGGGCCGAACGAGAACGACTCGCCGGAGGAGACGATCCGCGTCGCCGGCTCGCCGCCGATCCGTGGGTTGGATTCGGCAAGCGCCCCGCGGACCACACGGACGGCGCCCGACGAGATGTCGTGGTCGTGCCAGCCAGTGTCGTTGACCGGGGTCCAGCAGAGCAGCCAGACGTCGACGTGGTCGTCGCGATGCAACGAGACAAAGACGCGATCGGCGTCGTCGTAGTCGACGAGCGTCATCCAGCGGTCGCGCTCAGAGGCGAGCTGATCGACGATCGCGGTGAGCTCGGCTCGGTCAAGATCGCGAGCGGGCAGGGACGCCATGGTCATGGTTTCCATGTGGGTTCACACCTCCTTGGGGTGGAGCAGTCGGGCGGGATTGGTGACCCGCAGCGCGAGCTCGGCGGCGTCGCCGAGACCGCTCTGGGGCGGTGGAGCGTAAGGACGGTCAGAGCCGTGGACGAGTGGGTCGATGCCGATCACGCGCACGACGGCATCGATCGCACGTTGGCCGTAGGAGGAGGTCTCCAGGAACACCCCCGGGTCGACGACCCCACGGTCACCGGCGCGCGCGGCGAAGCGCTCGCCGTGCAGCGGCGCCAGCCCGGCCAGCATCGCGAAGCACACGCGCAGGTCGGGATGGCGCGGCCGGCCGTGAACGCGGAAGGCGTACCAGGCGGCGTGCATCTGCGCGACGTAGTCCACGACCGCGGGCCACCAGTCCGGCACGGTTCCGGTCGCGGGCCGGGCGGGGCCGGGGTGGATGAACAGTGGACGGCTGCGGCGCTCGAGGAGCTCGAGCAACGGCTCGACGCGCGCATACCCCTCCCCGTCGACGAGCGCGGTCGCCGGCAGTTGCAGGCCGACGAACCCCTGATCCAGGCGCCGCTCCAGACCGGCCACGTCGAGCTCGAGCAGCGGCGCCGACGCCCACCCGGCGAACGGCACCGGGAGCTCCAGAGCGCCGTCGTGCCAGGCGTCGAGCAACACGGCCCCGGCGTCTCCGGGCACCGACTCGATCCCGAGCGGGCTCGAAAGTGACACCAGGACGCGATCCAGCCCGTCGGCGCGCGCCAGCCCGGCTCGCGATCCGACGTCATGGCCGGCGGGATCGACGTCGTAGTCCGGCTGGCCGGCCAGCTCCAGCGTCCAGCCGCGCAGGCGCGGCGGCGCCGAGCGGCGCCGCAGCGCCTCGAGCAGCGCCTCGGGCCAGACGTGCTGGTGGACGTCGGTCGTCATCTCAGCCAGTCAAGCTCCGGATGCTCTTGAACCGTTTCATGAACCGGTTAAATAGCACGTTTCCAGGCCAGATGGAAGTGCTGTCGGGCGGGGTCGGGCCTGGGGTATAGGCTCTTTGGTGGTGGGCCCCGTAAAGCGAGTCACGATCCGGGACGTGGCCGACGCGGCAGGGCTGTCCCCCGCGGCTGTGTCGTATGCGCTGAGGGGGATCATGGTGTCGGAGGAGACCCAGGAGCGGGTGCGCGGCCTCGCCGAGGAGCTCGGCTACGAGGCCAACCCGATCGCTCGGGCGCTCGCAAGTGGTCGCACGGGAATGATCGGCATTCTGGGCCCGTCACTGGAGGACCTGTGGCAGCAACGGCTCGTCGCGCAGGCCGGGCGCGTGCTGCTCGAGCACGACCGCTTCGCGCTGATCCTCGACCCGGGCGGCGACGCCGGCCGCCAGCGGGCGCTCGCCGGCCAGCTACGCGACCAGCAGGTCGACGGGCTGATCGTCTCGCCGGTCGACCCCTCCGACCCCTCGTGGGCGGAGATCGTCGCCGCGGTACCGGTCGTCGTGCTCGGCGACACCTTCGCGGCGGCCACCGCACGCGGCGAGGTGCTCTACGACAACCGGGCCGGCGTGCGGGCCGCGCTCACCCACCTCCGCGACCTCGGGCACCGGCGGATCGCGGTGCTGCGCTCGCCCGGCTCCCCGACCAACGACCGCCCGGCGGAGCTGGTCGTCAGTGAGGAGGCCGAGCGGCTGCAGCTGGAGCTCGACGTGGCCACCGCCGGCTATGGACTGCGTGACGCCACCGAGCGGGCCCGTGAGCTGCTCAGCCGCTCGCCCCGCCCGACCGCCGCGTTCTGCTTTGCCGACGGGTTCGCCTACGGCGTCTACGAGGCCGCCCGCGAGCTCGGTATCCGAATCCCCGAAGAGCTGTCGGTGATCGGCTATGACGATCATCCGGTCTCCGGCGTGCTCACGCCTCCGCTGACGACGTTCAGCTGGAACTCGCGCCGGCTGATGGAGATCGCGGTCGGGATGTTGCTCGCGGCGATCGACGGCACGCCGATCGACCCGCGCAGGGTGGTGATCCGCCCCGAGCTGCGCGACCGCGGCTCGGCCGCGCCGCCGCACTCATGACCCTGAACAACCGGTGAACGATTCGCCCGATGCGGGGCGTGTGCCGTCCGCGCTCGGGGACAATGGGCGGATGCAGCTCGCCCCCCGCTCGGTGCTGATCGTCGACGACGAGCCGACGATCGCCGAAGTGGTCGCGCGGTACCTGGAACGCGCCGGCTATCACACGCGGATCGCCGTAGACGGGCCGACGGCGCTCGCCGCCGCCGCGGAGACCCGCCCGGACCTCGTGGTGCTCGACGTGATGCTGCCGGGCCTCGACGGACTGCGGGTGATGAGCCGGTTGCGCGACCAGGACACCGCGCCGATCGGCGTGATCCTGCTCACCGCTCGGGGCGAGGAGTCCGACCGCGTGGTGGGCCTGCGCCTCGGCGCCGACGACTATGTGGTCAAGCCGTTCTCACCGGCCGAGCTCGTCGCCCGGGTCGATGCCGTTCTGCGCCGTGTCGATCCGCCGCCGGAGGAGATCGAGACGCTCGAGTTCGGTGAGATCGCGATCGATCCCCGCTCGCGCCGGGTCCTCGTGCGAGGCGAGGAAGCCGCGCTGACCCAGCGCGAGTTCGACGTCCTGCTGCACATGGCGCGCAATCCCCACCAGGTCTTCTCACGCGAGCAGCTGATGGAGGCGGTGTGGCAGTACGCCTTCTATTCCGACACCTCGACGGTCACCGTTCACATCCGTCGCCTGCGCACCAAACTCGAGCTCGACCCCGCGCGCCCGCGGCACCTGCAGACGGTGTGGGGAGTCGGGTACCGGTTCGCTCCGTGACCGGGCTGCCCCGCGCCTTCGCAGCGGTCGTCGCGATCGTCGTCGCGCCGGTGCTGGCCACACTCGTGGTGTTCGGATGGCTGATGGTCATCTCCGGGGACGCCGCGCTGCTGATAGCGGCGATCGTCCTCGTCGCGGCGGGCGTCGCCCTGGCGGGCGCTGCGATTGTCGCTCGGCGGCTGGCCGCCGAGCAGGCGGCCCGGCTGCGCGCCGACGAGGCGCGCCGCGATCTGGTCGCCGCCGTCTCCCATGATCTGCGCACGCCGATCACGTCGCTGCGGCTCCTTGCCGAGGCGATCGACGACGACATCGTCACCGGTGAGCAGCGGCGGTCCTACCTGGCGCGGATGGGAACCCATATCGGCGCGCTCGGTGCGCTGATCGATGATCTGTTCGAGCTCTCGCGCCTGGAGGCCGGGGACATCGGATGGTCGCTGCAGCAGATCTCGATCGACGAGCTCGTGCGGGAGACCGTGGAGGCGCTCCGCGTCGAAGCCGAGACCCGCGGGATCCGGGTGAGCGCCGAGCTTCCGCGGGACCTCGGCCCCGCGCGGGCCAACCCGGAGAAGCTGCAGCGCGTCCTGTTCAACCTCATCCAGAACGCGATCCGCCACACCCCGGCGGACGGCAGCATCGTCGTGCACGCCGAGCCGACCCCCGCCGGACTCGAGATCGAGGTCGCCGACACCGGCGACGGGATCACGGCCGCTGACCGGGCCCGCGTGTTCAGCGCCTTCTATCGCGGAGGCGCGGACTCGGCACGAACCGGTGAGGGTGCCGGCCTCGGCCTGGCCATCTCCCGCGCCATCGTGGAGGCTCACGGCGGCCGGATCTGGGTGGCCGACTCCAGCCACGGGACCCGGGTGCGCTTCAGCCTTCCCGCCGCCTCCCGGCGCGATCTGGCGATCCATTAACGAACTCCTTCAATCGCGGCCGATCCGGGCCGCGGCCCCACTCCCGGTGTTCCAATGGACTCCTGTCCTCGTAGTTCCCCTACAAGGAGTCATATGCCTCTCCACCTTCACGTCTCGGCGCGGGCGCTGGCGCTTGCCGCGGGGCTGACCCTCGCTGTCGGCGCCGGCACCGCCGGCGCCGCGACGACCTCACCGGACCACGCCGCCGGGTCTCGGGTGATCGGTCACCTCTACGTCAACGACAACACTGCCGGCGAGAACACGATCGCCGCCTACGCGCGGCATGCGGACGGCACCGTCACGCCGGTGCCTGGATCGCCCTTCGAGACCGGCGGCGCAGGTACCGGAGCCGGGATCGGCTCCCAGGGGGCGCTGCAGAAGGCCGATGACGGTCACCTGCTGCTCGCCGTCGACGCCGGCTCAGACCAGATCTCGGTGATGCGCATCGAGCGCGGCGGCGCGCTGGCGCCGGTGGCGGGCGGCCCGGTCGCCTCGGGCGGCAACGAGCCGGTCTCCATCGCCGTCCACTCCGGCCGCGTCTACGTCGCCAACGCGGGGACCGACAGCGACTACGCCGGTTTCACGCTCAGCGCCGCGGGAACGCTGACCCCGATTGCGGGAGCGGTGGTACCGCTTCCGGCCGGCTCAGATCCTGACGAGATGGTGGGGGAGGTCCATCGGTGGTGCGTACAGAGGTGCGTTGAGGTGCGCGCACGGGTCTGGAGGTTCGCCGCTGGTTGCCTGCAGTCGCCAGGTGACGGTGCCGATGAGTCCAGCGACGCTCCGAGCAGCCGCGTGGGGCCTTCTGGCGTCGCCGGGCAGAGCGCTGGAGTACACGCCGTCCTCGTCGTGGCGGAGCTCGGACGAGCACGGAGACGACGTTGTCCTGTCCGGTCTTCAGTGCCGCGCTCGGGAAGGAGAACGTCTGCTTGGAGGCCTCGGACCGCGACTGGTGGAGCCGAGGAACACACCGTTCAGCCACACCGAGAACGCGCCATGGCTGCCCTCGCCGGCGTGAGCGTGATCGCGGTCTCCGAGCCGTTCGCGGTGAAGTGGCCCCGGTACCAGACGAACCCCTGGTGGAAGCCGTAGTCGTCGGCGAACAGCACGGGTGTGGTCACCGGCGCGGTGGGTTGGTGGTCGTCGGGTGGTCGGCGAGCGTCCAGGTCGAGTCGTCATAGCCCGGCTGGGCCTCGGGGGTCTCGAAGCGGAACTGCCAGCCGGTGAGCGTGGGCGGCTTCGCCGCGCGGGGCCCCGGGATGTGCTCATCAACAACACGCGGCACCCGCCTCGCGGGGACGGCGCGTCGGCACCTCGCTGATCGACTCGTTCGTGGTCGGGCACGCACGGTGGCCTTCACGCCGCCGCCGGCTCGCCCTATGAGGCGCAGGGCGCGGGACCGTCGGAAGCGAGTTAGCTCGCCGACCGATCCGGACCAGCTGTTCGTCGAACTGCTCGGGTAGGTCTGCCCATGAGCAGCAGCAGCAGCGAAGACAGTCAGCAGAAAATGATAAAAAAGAGGATCCAACGCCCATGGCGGAACCAACGCCGGAACGGTCTCCGCGTTCTCCGATGGCGCCGGGGGCGCGCTGACCTCGATCGGCTCCAGCCCGTTCCCCAACGATCAGACCGCGCCGTGCTGGGTATTCACCGGCGATGCTAGTTTTGTTAGAGATAGGGGCAATACACTGGATCGCGGTCTAGGTGAACGTCACCGACATCGAGTCGCCGGTCGTGTAGGAGAAGCTATAGGTCTTGTAGTAGTCAACGAAGGTGTAGGACTGGTCTGAGACGTGCGACCAGGTGGAGCTGTACTGAAGGTAGGTAGTGTAAGAGTAGTAGTAGGTGTAGGAGAGAGTCTGAAAAAGGTAAAGAGAGATGTGAGTCAGCTAGTGCTGCTTGGAGGAGGAGTAAGAATTGGAAAAGTAGATGAACTGAGTGAAGTTGGTAGGATAGAAAAGAGAGATAGTAGTGAATTGGGGGTAGTAAGACTTAGGGGAGGAGATAGAGAAAGTCTGAGGGAGAGAGAGCAAAGACTGAGAGAAGTAAAAGATCAGCTTGTTGTAAAAGTAATAGAAGAAGACGATGTAGTAAGGCGAGCTGGGGGTGACGATCTCGCCGGTCTCCATGATCCGGCTCCGTAGTCGTAGGAGCTGTACATGAACGGCGCCGGCAGAGAGAGAGAGTAGGTGAGGAGGAAGAGAATGTAGTTGCTCTGGATGGTCGTGAATTGGGAGATGTAGCTATAGTAGAAGAAGTTCTAGAAGAAAGGAAAGGTCAGCTGGTAGAACTTGGAGTAAGAGGCAACGAGGGAAGAGTAGTATGAGAGGAGATGGAACTAAGGGAGCTAGAGAGGCTTGAGAGGCTAGGAGGAGAACGTCGGAGGCTGGGTGAAGCTAGACGGGTCAGAGAAGTAGAAGAAGTAAGGGTAGCTGTCATAAGAGGGGATGTAGGGATTGATGGCTGTTAGCTGGAAGGTGTCGACTTCGTTGCCGATCAGCGGGACGTCGATCTCATCGGCCTTCGCCTTGGCCTCCAGTTCCTGCATGTAGGACTCGGTGGCGGGCTGGTTGGCGTAGAGCTCGTTCTCGACCTGGTAGAGGATCACGACCACGCCGCGGGTGATCTGGTGGGCGGCGACGATCGGGTCGATCTCAGACAGCCACTGCTCTGAGGGCGACGATCACCCGCGACGGCCAGTTCCTGTTCACGGTCAACACCGCGGTGCCGAGCATCTCCAGCTACGCCATCGCTCCATCGGGAGTGCTCAACCTGGTCGCCAACACCCCGTTCGCCGGGACCGACACGAGCACGCTCGGGCCCGAGGACGCGCGACTGACCCCCGACCAGTCGATGCTCTGGGTCGTCGACACCCATGGTGACGCGCTCAGCGGGTTCGACGTGGCCGGCGGAGCCGTGACGGCGGCGCCGGGCGGGCCGATCGCGCTGCCCGCCGGAGCCGCCCCGTTCGGGATCGTCACGACCTCATAGGTCCCTTCACAATCCTGCGTCTCAGGCCGCCGGGCCCATTCCGGCGGCCTGAGGCGAGGCGTTGCTCGTCCTAGGATCCGACCGCTACAGCGCCGTCGTGTACGCGCCGGCGAGCCCGCCGTCGACCAGGAACGTCGTCGCGTTGACGTACGAGGACTCCTCGGAGGCCAGGAACAGCACCGCGTTGGCGATCTCGCTCGCGTCCGCAAAGCGGCCCATCGGCACGTGCACCATCCGCCGTTGCGCCTGTACCGGGTCCGCCGCGTAGAGCTCGCGCAGCAGCGGCGTGTCGACAGGTCCCGGGCAGAGTGCGTTGACGCGCACGCCGCGCTTGGCGAACTCGACGCCGAGCTCGCGCGAGAGGGCGAGGACGCCGCCCTTGGACGCGGTGTAGGAGATCTGCGAGGTGGCGGCGCCCATCACCGCCACGAATGAGGCGGTGTTGATCACCGAGCCGCCGCCGGCCTCGAGCAGGTGCGGGATCCCGTGCTTGCAGCACAGGAAAACCGAGCGCAGGTTCGTCGTCTGCACGCGCTCCCATGCCTCGAGCGTTGTCTCCACCACGGAGGCGTCGTCGGTGGGCGAGATCCCGGCGTTGTTGAACAGCACGTCGATCCGCCCGAACTGCTCACGCACCTGCGAGTACAGCGATGAGACCGCCTCCTCGGAGGTGATGTCGGCGGTGAGCGGCAGCTCGCCGACGGAGTGCTCGGCGATGTCGACGCCGACGACCTTCGCGCCCTCGCGCTCGAACACCGACGCGGTCGCTGAGCCGATCCCTCCGGCAGCACCCGTGATCACACAGACCTTTCCTGCGAGGCGCATCAGCCCTCCGTCGAGTAGAAGATCGATTTCTCCTCGGTGTAGGCCTCGACCGCGTGGGGGCCCAGCTCCCGGCCGTAGCCGGATTGCTTGAAGCCGCCGAACGGCGTGGAGACGCGCACCGAGGTGTTGGAGTTGATCGAGAGCACGCCGGCGTCCAGCGCGCGGGCCACGCGCAGTGCGCGGGCGCCGTCGCGGCTCCAGATCGAGCCCGACAGCCCGTAGACCGTGTCGTTGGCAAGCCGTACCGCGTCGGCCTCGTCGTCGAATGCGATCACGACCGCAACCGGCCCGAAGATCTCCTCGCGCGCCGCACGGGCGTCCGGAGAGACGGGGCAGAGCACGGCGGGGGCACACCAGAAGCCGGCGCCCTCGGGCGCGGAGCCGCGGATGGCCACCGTCTCGCCGTCATCGAGGTAGCCCTGTACCCGGTCGCGCTGGCGCGCGGAGATCAACGGGCCCATCTCCGAGACGGGATCGAGCGGATCGCCGACCTTGATTGCCCTGACGACCGGCTCGAGCAGGGACAGGAACTCGTCCACCGCGGGGCGCTGGACGAGGATCCGCGAGCGCGCACAGCAGTCCTGGCCGGCGTTGCCGAACACCGCGCCGGGCGCCGCCGCTGCGGCCCTCTCCAGGTCGGCGTCGGCGAACACGATGTTGGGCGACTTGCCGCCGAGCTCCAGCGTCACCCGCTTGAGCGTCGCCGAGGCCGCTGCCGCGATCCCGCGCCCGACCGCAGTGGAGCCGGTGAACGCGATCTTCGCCACGTCGGGATGCTCGACCAGTCGTGCTCCGGCAACCGGCCCGAGCCCGGGCACCACCTCGAGCACGCCCTCGGGCAGCCCGGCCTCCCGCGCGATCTCGGCGAAGCGCACCGCGGTGAGCGGAGTGAGCTCGGCCGGCTTGAGCACGACCGTGTTACCGGCGGCGAGTGCGGGACCGAGTTTCCAGGAGGCGATCGTCAGCGGGAAGTTCCAGGGGACGATCAGACCGACGACGCCGAGCGGCTCGCGCACGGTGAACGCCTGCCCTCCGGCGACCGGGATCGTGTCGCCGAACAGCCGCTCGGGCATGCCGGAGTAGTAGGCGAACACGTCGGAGACCATCCCCATCTCGCCGCGCGCGTCGCCGATCACCTTGCCGGCGTTGCGGGCCTCGAGCTGAGCGAGCTCCTCGGCATGTTCGGCGACGGCGTCGGAGATGCGGCGCATCAGCCGCGCGCGATCGGCCGGCGCCACCGCCCGCCAGGCAGGGAACGCGGCGCGGGCACGAGCGACCGCCGCGTCGACGTCGTCGGCGCCGGCGGCCGGGATCGTGTCGAGCACCGACTCGGTGGCGGGCTCGAGCACGGTGAGGGTGCCGGGGTTCGCGCTCGTCATCGTGGGCGGCAGGGTAATGGACGGCGAGCGGCGGTGGAGCCCGGTTCCCGGGCGGGGCTCACCCCGCTGCGTCTGACCGCTGCGGCCGGGAGCGTTGCCTGGGCGGCGCCAGGTCGTCATCGGAGACCGAGGCGCGAGATTGACGCTCGAGGAACTCCTCGACGATGCGCTTCTGCCCGAACGGCCAGAACCGGTTGATCCGCGCCCAGATCAGGAATGCGACGACTCCGAGGAACGTCCAGCCGAGCATGATGCGGATCGCCGGCCAGCCCGACGCCTGGAAGGTGTAGATCCAGCCGGCGAGCGCGGCGATGCTCGGGAGGGGATACAGCCACTGACGGTAGGGCCGGACGAGCCCGGGCTGCTTGCGGCGCAGGATCGTCAGGGCGACGATCTGACCGATGAACTGCACCCAGATGGCGACGGCGATGAGCGCGTTGATCACCGTGGTGAGGGAGAAGAAGCAGGCCGCTGCAGTGATGATCCCCATCGCCAGCAGTGCGATGTGGGGAAAGCGCAACTGGGGGTGCAGCCTGGCGAAGGCCCCGAAGAACACTCCGTCACGGGCCGCGTTGAACGGGAGCCGCGATGCACCCAACAGGCCCGTGTACACCGACGCGAACGCGGTCCAGACGATGAGCAGGGTCACCGCCGTCGCGCCCGGACCGCCCCACACGTGCCGGAGCAGATCGGTCCCGATCGCGGTCGATTTCTCGGCGTCCTGCCAGGGGATGACACCGATCGTGCCGATGTTGATGCTCAGGTCGATCACCATGACGCCGAGGATCGACACCACGATCGCGAACGGGATGACGCGGCCCGGTCGCCGCACCTCGTCTCCGATGTAGGACACCGTGTAGTAACCGAAGTAGTCATAGATCGCGAGCACGAGCGCCGCGCCCAGTCCGCTGACGAAATGACCGACCCCGAACGCGCCGTGCGGATAGGTGAAGGCCCGCGCCGGTGAGAAGTGCGTATAGGCGGCGACGATCACCAGCAGGACGGTGATGATCATCCCGATCCACAGCACGCGGGTCAGTGCCGCGATCGACTCGATCCGCCGCCACAGCAGCGCGACGGTGATGATCGTGATGCCGACGGCCTCCCAATGGCTGAGGGCCGTGCTGGTGTGCCAGAAGTACCCCAGATAGTCCGCGATCCCGATCATGCCGGTGGACATGATCAGTGGGGTGACGAGCATCGTCGACCACACGAACATGAACGGCATCAGCCGCCCGCTCGAGTATTGGAAGGCCTCTCGCAGGTAGGTGTAGCTGCCCCCGGCGCTCGGCATCGCAGCGCCCAGTTCGGCCCACACCAGGCCGTCGCAGATCGCCAGCACCGCACCGACGATCCAGCCCGCGATCGCCTGTGGGCCGCCCATCGCGGCGATGATCAGCGGGATCGTGATGAACGGGCCGATCCCGACCATCTGCGACATGTTCAGCGTGACCGCGGAGAACTGGCCGATCCCCCGCACCAGGCCCTTGCTCTCGGCCTCCTCGCCGCTGCCGGAGTCCGGGCCGCTCATGGCGTTGTCGAGAACCTCTGCCGGCGCACGAGGTGAGGGTTACCCCGTGCCGGCCGGCGATCCCAGCGAATCCTCAGCGTCGAGGGCCTACAGGCGCTCGAATCCGCGCAAGCGCTCCCAGTCGGTGACGGAGGACTCGAACGCCTCCAACTCGACGTCGGCGGCGTGAACATAGTGGGCGACGACCTCCTCGCCGAACGCGCTGCGCGCGATCTCGGACCGCTCGAACAGATCACGTGCCTCGCGCAACGTGCGCGGCAACCGCGGCCGGTCGGTGGCGGCGTAGGCGTTGCCCACGAACGCGGGCTCGAGCTCCAGGCCCTGATCGATCCCCGCCAGCCCCGCCGCGATCAGTGCGGAGAGCGCCATATAGGGGTTGAGGTCGGCGCCACCGGCGCGGTTCTCGAACCGCAGCCCCGCTCCGTGCCCGACGACCCGCAGAGCGCAGGTGCGGTTGTCATTGGCCCAGGCGACGGTCGTCGGCGCGAACGAGCCGGCGGCGAATCGCTTGTAGGAGTTCACGTTCGGGGCCAGCATCAGCGTGAGCTCCCGGAGGCCGTGCAGCTGGCCCGCCAGGAACGCCTGGAACGTCGCGTCGTCGCGGGGGAAGACGGCCCCGCCCACTTCGATGTCGGCCAGGGAGAAGTGGATGTGGCACGAGTTGCCCTCGCGCTCGTCGTACTTGGCCATGAAGCTGATCGCCATCCCCTCCTGGGCCGCGATCTCCTTGGCGCCGTTGCGATAGATGACGTGCTCGTCGGCGGTGCGCAACGCGTCGGCGTAGCGGAAGTTGATCTCGTGCTGGCCGTAGTTGCACTCGCCCTTGGAGTTCTCCACCTCCAAGCCGGCTCCGGCCATCGCCAGGCGGATGCGCCGGATCAGCGGCTCGATGCGCGCGGTGCCGAGCAGCGAGTAGTCGACGTTGTAGAGGTTGGCCGGCTCGAGGTCTCGATAGCCCTTATGCCACGCCTCCTCATAGCTGTCGCGGAACACCAGGAACTCCAGCTCGGTGGCGGCGTTCGCCGACCAGCCGCGCTCGGACAGCCGCCCCAGCTGGTGGCGCAGCACCTGGCGCGGAGAGGAGACCACCTCGCGCCCGTCGCCCCAGCGCAGATCGCAGAGTACGAGCGCGGTCGCCGGCAGCCACGGCACGAGCCGCAGCGTCTCCATGTCCGGCACCATCTCAAAGTCGCCGTAGCCGGTCTCCCACGAGGACATCGCATAACCGCTGACGGTGTTCATCTCCACGTCGACGGCGAGCAGGTAGTTGCAGCCCTCGGCGCCGTGCTCGACGACGTCGGACAGGAAGTGTCTGGCATCCAGTCGCTTGCCCTGCAGCCGGCCCTGCATGTCGCACATCGCCAGCAGCACGGTGTCGATCTCGCCGGCGTCGACACGGGTGCGCAGACCGTCGAGCGTGAGCGCCGGACCGCGGTTCATCGGCGCAACCTATAGGAAGTCGGCGTGCGTGAGGGTCGCGATTGCGTCAGCGATCCGGTCCGGGGTGGAGCTGCCGTCGGCAAGCAGCCGGCGCAGGTTGCCCGGTGCGACGGCGCTGAGCAGCAGCGCCGCATGCGTGGCGGTGTCGATCCGGGGATCGATCTCGTTCAGCAACGTGCGGATGTGCAGCAGGAACGTGCGGTGCACGGGTGCGCCGTCGGGAGGATGGGGTCCGACGCGCTCGGCCGCGAGCATCAACTCGAGGTGGTCGATCTCGAAGTGGACCAGCGCTCGCATGAACGCCTCCAACCGTTCCCGCGGCGGCGCGCCGGGGCCGAGCGGCGGCGGGCCGGACAGAAAGCCGTCCTGCAGCTCGATCGTATGAACGTCGAGCAGCGCCTCGGTGAGCCCGTCACGGTCCCCGAAGCGCCGGAAGATCGTGCCCTTGCCGACGCCCGCGGCGGCCGCGACCGTGTTCATCGAGAGGCCCGCGGCCCCCTGCTCGGCCAGCACCCTGCGCGCGGCGCAGAGGATCCGCTCACGATTGGCCGCGGCGTCGCTGCGCTCCTGCGCCCGATCGACGATCGGCAGCGCGATCAGCGCCGGCGGGTCGCTCGGCGGCTGCGGATTCATCGCGGCAGTCTTTCATCCCGCGGCGCGTGCCGCACGCGCGTTGATCGCGTCGCGCAGCGCGTCGAGTGAGATGACGAGCTCGGCCTCGATCTCGGTGTCGAGCAGCTTTCCGGACTCGTGGAACTGCTCGTGGGCGGTCGGCAGCGGCAGCTCACGGTCCACCACCCGGGCGCCGATCGCACCGAGCACCTTGCGGGTCTCGGCCTGGGCCCAGACCGCGCCGAACATGCCGGTCGACGCGCCGATCACGACCGCCGGTTTGTTGCGCAGCGGGCTGTCCTCCAGGGGACGGGAGAGCCAGTCCAGCGCGTTCTTCAGGACGCCCGGGATCGAGCTGTTGTACTCGGGCGTGGAGATGAGCACGCCGTCGGCCTGCTGGACGGCGTCCCAGAAGTCCTGGGCGGGCGCGGGCCGGGTGGGCACGTCGTCCTCGTTGAAGTTCGGAATCGCCGCGAGGCTCTCGTAGATCACGACCTCCACGTCGGACGGCAGCAGTGCTGCTGCCGCCCGGAGGAGGGCCGTGTTGTGCGAGTCCCGGCGCAGCGAACCTGAGATGGCCAGGATGCGCATGGAGCTAGGCCTGGTGGAACTCGAGCTCGACGTGCAGCGTGACCTCGTCGGAGAGGGCCTTGCCGCCGCTGGGCAGCTCGGCGTTCCAGCTGACGCCGTAGTCGGTGCGGTCGATCGTGGTCTCGAGGGTGAAGCCGAGGCGGGTGTTGCCCATGAAGTCCTGGGCCGGCCCCTCGAGCGTGCCGGTCGCGTGGATCGGCTTGGTGACGCCCTTGAGCGTCAGCTCGCCGTCGACGGTGACCTGGTCGCCGTCGCCGTCGCTCGAGATCGAGGAGGAGCGGAACGAGATCTCCGGGTGCTGCTCGGCGTCGAAGAAGTCCGGCGCCATGAGGTGGCCGGTCAGGTTGTCGTCCTTGACCTTGATCGAGGAGACCTTGGCGCTGCCCGACAGCACGCCGTTCTCGAGCGACGCGTTGAGGTCCTCGATCGAGCCGCGGAAGGTGGAGACGACGTACTTGACGGCGAAGTCGGCGGACGAGTGAGCGGCGGCGAAGTTCCAGCTGCCCGCGAGGCGGTCCTGAATGGTGGCGGTGGTGGACATGAGGCTCCTTGAGGGGAGAGGGAATTGGTTGCGTGCACAACTGTAGCACAGAAGCGGACCGACGGTCCGCAACCTGCACTCGCGCCCCCTCTGGAGCGGGTTCCCGTCGCTGCACGACTCAAACCCGCTCCGAGCCGGGCTTCACAGGCCCGCCACATCCGACTCTGGGCGTCTCAAGCGGCCATACGCCGTGTCAGGCGCCCAGAGTGCTCGAAAACCACGGCCACATGGGCCACTCTGGGCGTCTCGAGCGGCCATACGCCGCTTCAGGCGCCCAGAGTGCGCGAAACCGCCGCGGCGCGCTTGGCGGTCAGACGGTCAGGCGCTCAGGCGACTGGGGGCGCTTCGGTTTCCAGGACGTCGAACGACCAGAGCTCGCTCGCGCTGCCGACCGGGCCGCGCTCGCGGTGCTGGGCGTGGCCGGCGGCGAAGTCGGCGCCGGCGACCCAGGCCTGGAAGTCGTCCTCCGAGCGCCACCGGGTCAGGACGAGGCAGACCTCGCGGTCGTCGTTGGGACGCAGCAGCTCGAAGCCCTCGAAGCCCGCCGCGCTCGACACGCGGCCGGCCCGGGACGCGAAGCGCTCGGCGAACTCGCCGAACCGTTCGCGCGGGACGGTGATCGCGTTGATCTTGACGACGGTCACGGCAGCGCGTCCGGAATCCGGTCCAGCTGGGCCACGCCGGACTCGATAGCAGCCTTGCGAACCGCGTCGGCGACCGACTCGTGGACCGAGCGGTCCAGCACGTCGGGGACGAGATCGGATTCGACCGTCAGCCCGGCGAGCGCCCAGGCCGCCGCGCGCTTCATCTCGAGGTTGATCGCCTTCGCGTGGGCGTCGAGCGCCCCGCGGAAGATCCCCGGGTAGCCGAGCACGTTGTTGACGCTCGTCCCGTCGGCGGCGAACGCCGCGCCGGCCGCGAGGGCGTCGTCGGGCTCGATCTCCGGTACCGGGTTGGTGAGCGCGAGGATCACCTGGCCGGGACGGATCATCGCCGGGGTGATCAGGCCGGGCACGCCACTGGTGGCGACGACGACATCGGCCTCCGCCATCACTCGCTCGAGCGTGGCGATCTCGATCCCGCGGGCCGCCGCCTGCTGCTGGGCGCGCTCGCTCGGGTCGGAGGCGAGCACCCGCCGCACGCCCGCGTCATGCAGCAGCGTGGCGATCCCGTAGCCCGCGGCGCCGAGCCCGATCTGCCCGACCACGGCGGCGTCGAGCCGGATGTCGACCTGGCGGCACGCGGCGATGGCGGCCGCCATCGTGACCACGGCGGTGCCGTGGACGTCGTCGTGCATCACGGGGGCGGGGAGCGCCTCGATCAGACGCCGTTCGATCTCGAAGCACTCGGGTGCGGAGATGTCCTCCAGGTGGATGCCGCCGAAGCCCGGGGAGATCCGCACGACCGTCTCGACGAACTCGTCGACGTCCTTGGTGTCGATCAGGATCGGCGTGGCGCTCACGCCGACGAGCTGGGCGTAGAACAGCGACTTGCCCTCCATCACGGGCATCGAGGCGAGCGGTCCGATGTCCCCCAGCCCGAGCACGCGCGTGCCGTTGGTGCAGATCGCGACGCTGCGCCCGATCGAGGTGAACCGAACGGCGAGGTCGGGGAACTCGGCGATCGCGGTGGAGACGCGCGCCACGCCCGGCGTGTAGACGTCACGGACGTCCTGGTTGGTGACGATCTCGCGCGTGCCGCGTACCTCGATCTTGCCGCCGTTGTGGGCGATGAACGCCCGGTCGTGAAACCAGGCAACCGACACGCCGTCCAGGTCGTTGAGCCCGGCGGCGAGCGCGACGGCGTGGTCGCGGTCACGCAGCTCGATGGTGATCTCGCGCAGCGCCTCGTGCTTGGCGACCGTGATCGTCGAGACGTCGCCGATCAGCCCGCCGTACTCCGAGATCCGCGAGGAGACCTTCGCCAGCTGTCCCGCGCGATGGGGGATGCGGAGGCGGTAGGTGACGTCCATGGGCACCGGAGCGCGACGCTATCGCATGTGAGCGCCGGGCGGCGCGGCGCCGCTGCCGGCCGTCAGGAGGCGAGTTGCTCGAGCGGCCCGGGGCGGCCGAGATGGAACCCCTGGCCGTAGTCCACGCCGATCTCATGCAACAGCGCGACCGTCGCGTCGTCGCCGACGAACTCGGCGATCGTCCGGCTGCCGAGTCCGCGCGCGATGTCCACGACGGCGCGCACCACCAGCTGGTCGGCCGGGTTGGCGACGAGGTTGGAGACGAACTCGCCGTCGATCTTCAGGTAGTCGAACTCGAGGTGCTTGAGATAGTGGAACGAGGAGAAGCCCGAGCCGAAATCGTCCAGCGCGAAATGGCAGCCGAGGCTGCGCAGCTCCCGGGCGAGCGCGGCGGCGCGCTCGATGTTGACGATCGCGGTCGTTTCGGTGACCTCGACGATCAGGGCGCCGTTCGGGATCGGATGCTCCTGGAGCATGCGGGCGAGATCGACGACGATCGACTCGTCGTTCATCGTCTTGCCCGAGAGGTTGACGGTGAGGTTGATGTCGCGACCGGCGCGGTGGTGGTCGTGGAGCATCTTGACCGCGCGGCCGAGCACCCAGCGATCGATCCCGCCGATGAGGTCGAAGCGCTCGGCGTTGTCGAGAAACGCGGACGGGGCGAGCAGCTGATCGTCGTCGTCGCGCATCCGCAGCAGAAGCTCGTAGCGGGGCACGCTGTCGCCGTTGATGGTCACGATCGGCTGCGCATGGAGCTCGAACAGGTCGTTCTCCAGCGAGTCGCGCAGGCGCGAGATCCACGAGCGGCGCGCGGCCAGCTCGGCGCCGGCCTCGTCGTTGGGCAGCATGAAGGCGTAGCCGGAGCGGCCCTCGGCCTTGGCGCGATACATCGCGCGGTCCGCGCCGACCTCGAGCTCGCCGGCGGTGACCTCCGCGTCAGGCTCGATCAGGGCGACGCCGACCGACGCAGTCACCTGGGCGCGGACCAGATCGGAGATCACCATGCCGCTGCTGCGGACGGCCTCGACGACCTTGGTGGCAACGCACTCGGCCTCCTCGCGGTCGGCCTCCTGGACGATGACGCCGAACTCGTCGCCGCCGAGCCTGCCGACGATGTCGCTGTCTCGCACCGCGGCTTGGAGCAGCGCCCCCACCTTGACCAGGATCTCGTCGCCCGCGGCGTGCCCATGCGTGTCGTTGACCTCTTTGAAACCGTCGAGATCGAGGACGAGCAGGGCGGCCGTGCGGTCGTAGCGCGCGCATTCGCTGACGATCCGATCGAGCTCCTGCTCGAAGCGCCGTCGGTTGAACAGGTTGGTGATCGGGTCGTGGTCTGCGAGTTGCTGCAGCTCACGCTCGTGACGCTTGCGCTCGGTGATGTCCCGGACGATCGCCGAGAAGTTGCGCTCGTTGCCGATCCGCCAGCTGGAGAGGGCGACCTCCACCGGCACGAGCCGGCCGTCGATGCGCAGCGCCACGCCCTCCACGGGCTTGATCGCCACCTGCTCGGCGCGAGCGGACGCGGACGCCACAGTGATCAGCGCCTCCACGTCCTCGCGCCGGAACTCGGGGACCAACATCCAAGCCGACTGACCGATCGCCTCGGCGGCGGTGTAGCCGTAGAGCCGTCCGGCCGCGGCATTCCAGGAGATGATCCGCAGGTCGGCGTTGAAGGCGACGATCGCATCGATCGCCGACTCGGTCACCGAGCGGAAGCGCGACTCGCTGCGGCGCAGTGCCTGGATCGCGGCGTAATGATCGGTCACGTCGCGGATGACGACGCCGTAGCCGCGTGGCTCGCCCGCCGAACCACGCACCGTCGTGATCACGATGTTGCCCCAGAAGCGGCTGCCGTCCTTGCGCAGCCGCCAGCGCTGCTCCTCGAACCGTCCGTACTCGGCGGCCGCAGCCAGGTCGCCGCCCGGCCGCCCGGCGGCGATGTCCTCCTCGAGGTAGAAGAGCGCGTGGCTGCGTCCGATGATCTCGTCCGCGTTCCAGCCCTTGAAGCGGTCGGAGGGGACATGCCAGCTCGCGATGTGACCGTCGAGGTCGAGCATCAGGATCGCGTAATCCTGAAGGCTCTCAACCATCGCCGCGAGGAGCTCGCCGCCAAGCGTCGGGGGAGGGGAAGGGGTAGTCGCGCTCAAGGCTCTGAGTTGCCGGCCAGGAGGCCCAGGCTGCCTCCTACATTCGTCCAGCCGGACTCGTATCGGCTCAAGAACAGAATACCTTGAGCGATTAAATCATCTTCTTTTGGTGGAGGTGTTGCAGGCGGGCGAACGCGCGTGTGGGTGCGCGATGACGGGTCGGCGGTTCGAGTCGCGACTCAGTCGCGGCCCGAGCCGCGGTCCTGTCCGGTCGAGCCGTTGCTGTCGCCGGAGAACGGCGAGGCCTCGAACATGAGGAGCACGACCCCCGCGTCGATCGGCCGCTCGCCGTTCGCGCTCAGGCGGTCCGCCGCAGCGCGCTCGATCCTCGCGATCTCCTGCTGCCATCGGCGCGTCGCCTCCGCGAGCGCGCCGAACCCCTCGGCGTCGACCGCGACGGCGTGGCGGGAGACGCTGGCCTCCTCGTGGTCGAAGCCGCCGGCCGCGGCGCTCTTGGTGGCGTACTCGCCGATCTGCGCCAGCGCCGAGGCGACCATCATGTCGCGCGTCTTGGGATCGGCGTTCGACCACGCCTGGCTGGAGAAGCGCGGATGCTCGCGCGCCGCGTAGACGTGCTCGGTGGCGCCGCGCCGCTGGTGGGTGGCCACCATCTCGATCAAGCCCAGCCGCTCGAGCGTGCGCACGTGGTAGGCGACGGTGCCCAGTGAGGCGTCGAGATGCTCGGCGAGCTGGACGGGGCTGGATTCGCGCTCGTCCAGCATCGCGAGGATCCTCACCCGCAGCGGGTGGGCGAGCGCCTTCGCATAGCGGGGATCATCGAGGCCGGAGATTTCGCTTTCAGGGTTGCTTTGAGCCATTTTGTTTTACCGTAGCGAGAACGGATTAAAGGTGGGTTGTGCTCTTGCCAGATCGACTCACGGCGTCCATTTGGCGGCCGATACGATGAGCTGTGCGCGGGTTACGCCCGGAAGAGCCGTCAGGAGGGTCCGCAGTGAACGAGTCGGGCGTCGCGAGAGCCACGGAGGACATCGCCGCCGGATGGCTGCGTGAGCAGCGGAGATTCGTCCAGGCGTTGCTGGTCGAGGTCGACGGGTCCGCCCCGCTGCCGGAGGGCGCGATGATGCTGATCGGCGAGGACGGGGAGATCGAGGGGTCGATCACCGGAGGGTGCGTGGAGGGCGCGCTCGTCACCGAGGCGGAGGCGATTCTCGCCGGCGAGCGCGGCCCGGGCCTCGTGACGTACGGGATCTCCGACGAGCTGGCCGGGACCGTCGGTCTGATGTGCGGCGGGATCGTCCACATCTTCCTGCAGGAGCTCGCAGGCGCGGCCGGCGAGGCCGAGCTGGCGGCGCTCGACGCACACCTCGAGGGGCGTCCGGCGGCGGTGGCCACGCTTCTGGAGGGCGAGGACGCGGGATCCCGGCTGGCGGTGGTCGGTGAGGAGGCGATCGGTTCGCTGGGTTCTCTGGCGCTGCTCGATCGCAACGTCGCGCGTGAGGCAGCCGGGCTGATGGAGGAAGGCAAGACGACCATCCGGCGGTTCGGCGCCGATGGAGCAACGCTTGGGGACGAGCTACCCGTCCACGTCCGCGCCTATGCGCCGCCTCCCCAGATGGTGATCTTCGGTGCGATCGACTTCTCGGCGGCGCTGGCCGCGTTTGCGTCGCGGATCGGCTATCAGGTCACGATCTGCGATGCGCGGGACCGGTTCGCCCGGTCGCAGCGGTTCTCCGCCGATGCCCAGGTACGTATCGGCTGGCCGCAGGAGGTGATGGACGGGGTTGAGCTCGGCCCTCGCGACGCCGTGCTCGTGTTCACGCATGACTCGAAGTTCGACGAGCCGGCGCTCACCAGCGCGCTCGCCACAGGCGCCGGATACATCGGCGCGCTCGGGAGCCGCACGACGACCGCCGACCGCGAACGGCGGCTGCGCGACGCGGGTGTCTCGGAGGGTGACCTGGCGCGGGTGCACGCGCCATGTGGCCTGGACATCGGAAGCCGCACCGCGGAGGAGACCGCCATCTCGGTGCTGGCCGAGATCATCGCGGTGCGACGCCGCGGGCCGGCCCTCGACGCCCGTCCGCTGCGGGTGACCAGCGGGCCGATTCACGGCCGCGAGCAGGAGCAGGGCACGCCGGTCAGCGCCGGCTGATCACGCCCGCGGCGAGCCTCAGACCTTCAGCCCGCGGTCGGCGAGCCATTCGACGACCACCTCGGGAGGCGCGCCGTCCCATTCGGCGCGGGCGGCGAGAATGAGCAGCTTCGCCGGATCGGCATGCATCTCGTCGCGGCGGTAGGCGAGGTAGACCGTCAGCGCTCCGGCCATCGCGATCGAGCCGTTGTTCGTCGCGGGGTCGAGTCGCACGAGGACGTCAGCGACGCGACCCTCGATGTCATCCACGGACCGGACCGGCTCGTCGTCGTCCTCGAAGGCGCGCTCGAAGTCGCCCGCGACCGGATCGTTGTCGTCGGGGTCGACGAGCGCAACGGCGCGCCGAACGACCTCGAACAGGGTGAGAGGTGGGGGCTCGGTGGACATGGAGGGATGTTCGCAGGCCGGGTGGCGGGTCGCGTCTCAGCGACCGTCGCGCAGCTCTGCCAGCCAGGCGGTGGCGACGCTGTCGGAGGGCGCTCGCCAGTCTGAGCGCGGCGACAGCGAGCCGCCGGACCCCACCTTCGGCCCGTTGGGCAATGCGGACCGCTTGAACTGGCTGGTCGCGAAGAAGCGGCGCAGGAACACCTCGAGCCAGTGCCGGATCTCGTCGCGCGAGTACTCGTGACGCGCGCCCTCCGGGATCAGGTCAGGCCATACCCCACTGGTGCGATCGCCCCATGCGTGCTCGGCGAGGTAGGCGACCTTGCTCGGGCGGTAGCCGAAGCGCAGCACGTAGTAGAGGAAGAAGTCCTGCAGCTCGTAGGGACCGACGGTCGCCTCCGAGTCCTGTGCCGGTCCGTCGCCGTCGTGGCCCTCGCCGGCAGGAACAAGCTCAGGGGAGATCGCGGTGTCGGCGATCGCCGACATCACCACGTTGGCTTCTGCACCGAACTGATCGGAGGCGACCGCCCAGCGAAGCAGGAAGCGGATCAGCGTCTTGGGGACCGAGGCGTTGACGTTGTAGTGAGACATCTGGTCGCCGACGCCATAGGTCGACCAGCCGAGCGCGAGCTCGGAGAGATCGCCGGTTCCGAGCACGATGGCGTTGTGATAATTGGCCAGACGGAACAGATGCGAGGTGCGCTCGCCGGCCTGGACGTTCTCGTACGTGACGTCGTACTGCGTCGCGCCGTCGGCGGCGGGATGTCCGAGGTCGCGCAACATCTGGGTCGCCGACGGGCGGATGTCCATCTCGCTCGCGCTCACCCCGAGCGCCGCCATCAGCGCGTGGGCGTTGCGCAGCGTTTCGGCGCTCGTGGCGAAGCCGGGCAGCGTGAAGCCGAGCACGTTCTCACGCGGGAGGCCGAGGCGGTCCATCGTGCGCACGGCCACGATCAGCGCGTGGGTGGAGTCCAGGCCGCCCGAGACGCCGATCACGATCCGCTCGATCCCGGTTGCCTGCAGCCGGGTCTGGAGGCCGTTGACCTGGATGTCGAACACCTCCTCGCAGCGCGCGTCTCGCGTCGCGGGATCTGCGGGAACGTACGGGAACCGCTCGACCCGGCGCCGCAGCGGGAACGCTGCCTCCCGGCCGCCCTGGCCGAGCTCGAAGGCGACACGCCGGATTCCGCGCAGCCGATCGCGCTGATCCCCGATCGTGTCTCCGAAGCTCGAGAGCGCCATGCGGTCCGCGAGGAGCCGGTCGAGATCGAGATCGGCATAGATCAGCTGCTCGGAATCGGAGAAGCGCTCGGACTCGCTGAGCAGGTCGGCGTTCTCATAGATCATCGCCTGGCCGTCCCAGGCCATGTCGGTCGTCGACTCCGCCGTGCCCGCGGCGGTGTAGATATAGCCCGAGATCGTCCGTCCCGAGTGGCTGGCGCACAGCATGTGCCGATACCCGGCCTTGCCGATCGTCACGTTGGACGCCGAGAGGTTCACCAGGACCGTCGCTCCGGCGAGCGCGCCGTAGGTGGTTGGCGGAAGCGGCGACCACAGGTCCTCGCAGATGTCGCAGGCGATCACGAACCCGGGCAGGTCGACGCAATCGAAGACGAGATCCGCCCCGGCGGGGACGGCCTGGCCGAGCACGTTGATCGTCTCGGCCACGAGCTGGCGCGCGGCGCGAAACTGGCGCTTCTCGTAGAACTCGTGGTACTCGGGCAGGTAGCTCTTGGGCACGACGCCGAGGATCCGGCCGCGGTGCACCGCGATCGCGCAGTTGAAAAGTCCGCCCTCGGCCCGCAACGGGGTCCCGACGATCAGCACCGGGCGCAGTGACTCCGACGCGGTGACGAGATCGTGCAGTGCGGACTCGGCGGCCTCCAGGATCGCCGCCTGGCGGAAGAGGTCGTCGTTGGAGTAGCCGGTGAGCCCGAGCTCGGGGAAGACCACGAGGGCGGCTCCCGCACGGTCGGCCTGCTGGGCGAGGGCGATCGCGCGCTCCCCGTTGGCGCGCGGGTCGCCGATCCGCACGTGGGGGATCGCGCTGGCGGCGCGAACGAAGCCGTGGTCGTACAGCGAGTCGGTGGGCATGCTGCCCACCATTGAAGCTACTCGGCCGGGCGTTCGCCTTCGCCGCGGATTCCGGACGCCCGGTCGGAGTCGTCCTCGGGCGTCTCGGATCGGTACGGATCGGAATCGGTCGTCGGGTCGACCTCGCCCACGCTCGTGTTCAGGCGGTGATGCGGATCCTCGTCGCTGGGGTGCGGCGTGTCGGCCTCGTGCAGCGGCTCAGAGCTGGAGCGCGGCTCCAGCGGTCGGTCGGCGGTGTCGGCCGGATCGGCGGCACGCTCGTGCACGCGCGACCGTTCGCTGTGGCGGTTCGAGGATTCATGCTCGGTCATGGGGCCTCCTGAAGCGCGGTCTCGTGGACCACCTGAGCGTACAAGCGGATTGCCGAGCTTCCGGGCGGGGCAGCCCTTGGGGGACCGGATAGGAGGAGTCAGGATGAGTTCAACAGTTCAGACCGGGACGATTCGCACGAAGATCCCAGCCCGCATGGATCGGCTGCCGTGGAGTCGCTTCCACTGGCAGATCATCATCGGATTGGGGACGGTGTGGATCCTCGACGGGCTCGAGGTGACGATCGTCGGTTCGATCGCCGGGGAGATCAGCAAGCACGGCTCCGGAGTCGCGATCGCGGCCAACAACATCTCGGGGCTCGCCGGATCGCTGTACGTGGCGGGCGCATGCGCGGGAGCACTGGTGTTCGGGCAGCTCACCGACCGCTTCGGGCGCAAGAAGCTGTTCATGATCACGCTCGGCGTCTACCTGCTCGGCACCTGCCTGACCGCGTTCTCATTCTCGGCGATCTGGTTCTACGGGTGCCGCGCGCTCACCGGCTTCGGCATCGGCGGCGAGTACTCGGCGATCAACTCCGCGATCGATGAGCTGATCCCGGCCAGGCAGCGCGGCCGTGTCGACATCTCGATCAACGGCAGCTACTGGGCCGGTTCGGCGATCGGCGGCCTGGTCGCGCTGGTCGCGCTCAACGATCTGGCGGTCAACGTCGGCTGGCGAGTGTGCTTCGGGCTCGGCGCGGTGCTCGCGCTGCTGATCCTGCTCGTCCGCCGCAACGTCCCGGAGAGCCCGCGCTGGCTGTTCATCCACGGTCGCGAGGAGGAGGCCGAGGAGGTGGTCGCGGGGATCGAGCGAAAGGTCGAGCAGGAGACCGGTCAGAAGTTGCCCGACGTCGAGGACACGATGACCGTGCGCCAGCGCACGACGATCCCGCTGTCGCTCATCGTCCGCTCGATCGTCACGCTCTACCCGAGACGCACGGTGCTCGGGCTGGGGCTGTTCATCGGTCAGGCGTTCCTCTACAACGCGATGGCGTTCGGCCTCGGCACCCTGCTGACGACCTTCTTCAAGGTCTCCGCGGGCAACGTGCCGTACTTCATCGTCTACTGGGCGATCGGCAACCTGCTCGGGCCGCTGATCCTCGGTCCGCTGTTCGACACCGTCGGGCGCAAGATCATGATCGGCGGCTGCTACGTGCTCTCGGCCGTCCTGTGCGCGGTGATCGCACTGCTGTTCGTCGGGCACCACTTCACCGGGACGACGTTCATCATCGCGCTCGCGATCACGTTCTTCTTCGCCTCGGCGGGAGCGAGCGGCGCCTATCTCACCGTCTCGGAGGTCTTCCCGATGGAGACCCGAGCGCTCTGCATCGGAGTGTTCTACGCGGTCGGCACGGGCATCGGAGGGATCATCGGCCCGCTGCTGTTCAGCTCGCTGGTCAACTCGGGCAAGCCCGGGAAGGTCGAGCTCGCGTTCATGATCGGAGCGGCGGTGATGGCGATCGGCGGCGTGCTCGAGTTCATCCTCGGCATCAACGCCGAGGGCCAGACGCTGGAGAACATCGCCAAGCCGCTCACCGCCGAGGACACGCCGGCGAGCGGCTCCGGTGGAACGCCGCTGGCGGCGACATCCTGACCTGAGGGCCACCGTCTGGGCGCGGATACGCTCAGGCGGTGTCCTCCACCGCCCACGACGATCCCGCCGCCACGCGTCTGTGGGAGGACGCGCTCGCCGACGAGGTGATCGCAGGCCGCGCCGAACGCGGAATCAGATCGGGCCCCGCCCACCCCATCGTCTGCGCGAGTGGCATCTCGCCATCGGGGCCGATCCATCTCGGCAACCTGCGCGAGGTGTTCACCACCCACCTCGTCGCCGAAGCGCTGCGCCGCCGCGGCGAGGAGGTCGTGCACCTGCACTCGTGGGACGATTACGACCGGTTCCGCAAGGTCCCCGCGGGTGTGGACAAGAGCTTCGAGCGCTACATCGGCAGGCCGCTGGCCAGCATCCCGGACCCGACCGGCGGCAGCGGCTCCTACGCGGAGCACTTCATGGACGAGCTGCGCGACTCGCTGGAGGTGCTCGGCATCCGGATGACCGAGCGCCGGCAGTCCGAGCTGTATCCCGCCGGCACGTACAACTCGGCGATCCGCAAGGCGATGGACCAGCGGCTGCACGTCTTCGACGTGCTCGCCGGCCAGCAGACCGCGGGCCGCCACGAGCGCAGCGCCGAAGAGCGCCGCCGGGAGTACTACCCCTTCAAGCCGTTCTGCACCGAGTGCGGCCGGGACGACACGCGGGTCGTGGCCTACCGCGACGAGGTCGTCGTGTGGGAGTGCCGCCACGGTCATGCCGGGGAGATGTCGCTCGCCGATGGCGTCGAGATCTCCGGCAAGCTCGTGTGGAAGGTCGATTGGCCGATGCGCTGGGCGCACGAGAACGTCGCCTTCGAGCCCGCCGGCGAGGATCACCACGCGCCGACTGCCTCGTTCACCGTCGGCCGGGTGATCATCGCCGAGCTCTACTCAGGTCGCGCGCCGGACACGACCGTCTACTCGTTCGTGTCGCTCGCGGGCTTCGGAGGCAAGATGTCGGGCTCGGTCGGAGGAGCGCCGATCCCGGCGACCGCGCTCGACGTGCTGGAGCCGGCGATCCTGCGCTGGCTCTATGTCCGCCGCCTCCCGCGCCAGTCCTTCCAGATCGACCTCTCGCCCAAGGCTGTCCAGCGGCTCTACGACGAGTGGGACCGGCTCACCGCTTCGGTCGCCGCAGGTGAGGCCGCTGCCGACGACGTCGCCATCCACCGCGAGTCGACCGAGTCCTCCGCGGGCGAGGTCGAGCGCACCGCACGGCCGGTGTCGTTCCGGCTGCTCGCCTCGGTCGCGGATCTCACGCAGGGCGACCCCGCGCAGATCGCGAGGATCGTGGCCGCCCATCTGGGACTGGAGGGCGCGGAGGCCGAGCCCGACGCGCTGCTGGCCGGCCTGCAGCCGCGGCTGGACTGCGCGATCCACTACGCCACCGAGCTCGTCCCCGAAGCTGAGCGCACCCGCGTGCGCACCGAGTTCGATGCCGACGCCTACGCCGCGTTGCCGCCCGAGACGCGCGACGCCGTGGCGCGGCTCGCCGACGAGATGGCGGCGAACTGGTCGGTCGAGGAGCTCACGGCGCTCGTCTACTCGATCCCCAAGCGGATCCGCGGTCTCTCGCCTGACGAGCCGCCCACATCCGAGGTCAAGCAGGCTCAGCGCTCGTTCTTCAAAGCCGTCTACGGCCTCACCGTCGGTGCCGACACAGGACCGAGGCTGCCCACGCTGCTGCTCTCGATCGGCGCCGAGCGCGCTCGCGAGCTCCTTGTCGGCCCTCCGGGCTGAGCCGCGGACCGGCGACCGCGCGCGCCGGCTCACGCTGATCGCGATGTCGCTGGGCTTCGCGGTCGTGCAGCTCGACGTCTCGGTGCTCAACGTCGCCGTCCGCGCCATCGGCACCGATCTCGGCGGCGGCGTGAGCGAGATGCAGTGGGTGCTCAACGCCTACACGATCGGGTTCGCTGCGTTCATCCTCACCGCGGGCTCGCTCGGCGACCGGATCGGTGCCCGGCGCGTCTTCATCGCCGGGTTCGCGCTGTTCATGGGCACCTCGGCGATCTGCGGACTGGCTCCCGGGATCGGGGTGCTCATCGCCGCTCGCTCGGTCCAGGGCATCGCCGCCGCCGTTCTGGTGCCCGCGTCGCTCACGCTTCTGAACCACACTTACACCGAGCCGGCGGCGCGTGCCCGGGCGGTCGGCATGTGGCTGTTCGGCTCGAGCATGTCGTTCGCCGCGGGCCCGCTGGTCGGCGGGCTGCTCATCGCCGGGTTCGGCTGGAGGGCGATCTTCTTCATCAACGTCCCGCTGGCGCTGTGTGGGATGACGCTCGCGCGGCTGTACGCGACCGAGACCCACGGGGCGCGCGAGCGCGCGATCGATGTTCCGGGACAGGCGCTGGCGATCGCTTCGCTGGCGGTGCTCGTCGGCGCGACGATCGAGGGCGGTGTCCGCGGGTTCGGTTCGGCTCCGGTCCTGGCGGGCTTCGCGCTCGCCGCGGTGTCGCTTGCCGGGTTCGTCGTCGTGGAGGGAAGACGCCGCGAGCCGATGCTGCCGCTCTCGCTGTTCTCCGCGCGCGCGTTCAGCACATCGGCGGTGATCGGCCTGCTGGTCAACCTCCTGGTCTACGGCCTGATCTTTCTGTTCTCGCTCTATTTCCAGACAGAGCAGGGACACACGCCGCTGGCCACCGGTCTGCTGCTGGTGCCCTACGTTCTCGCCGCCGGTCTGGGGAACGTGATCTCGGCCAGGATGGCCCGCAGGCTCGGTCCGGTGCGGGCACCGATGCTGTCGACCGCGCTGCTCGCCGCGGCCTGCCTCGGGATGGTCTGGATCGGGCGGACCACCCCGTACTCGGCGATCGTCGCCCAGCTCGTCTGCCTCGGAGCCGGGCTGGGCACGATCGTCCCGGTCATCACCTCCGAGCTGATGGGCTCGGTCGAGCGCAGCCGCTCCGGCGTGGCGGCCGGCACGCTCAACACCATGCGCCAGACCGGTTCGGCGATCGGCGTCGCCTGGTTCGGATCGCTGCTGTCGGCGGGCGGAGGGTTCATCGCCGGGCTGCACCTGGCACTGCTCATCAGTGCGGGGATGGCGCTGGCGACGGCGGTGCTGTGCACGTGGATGAGGCGGGCGCCCGACCGGTGCGGTTAGGGTGGCGAGCGTGCCCGGTCCACACGAAGTGACCCCTCGCGCGCGCAGCGCCGACCACGTCCAGTCGCTCGAGCGCGGGCTGGCGGTGATCCGCGCGTTCGACGGGGAGCGCCGGGAGCTGGGTCTCTCCGACGTCGCTCGCATCACCGGACTGTCACGCGCGGCGGCGCGCCGCTTTCTGCTGACGCTCGTCTCGCTCGGATACGTCCATCAGGCGGACGGGCGGTTCTCGCTGCGACCGCGCGTGCTGGAGCTCGGCTACGCCTACCTGTCCGGTCTCTCGCTGCCCGAGGTCGCCCAGCCGCACATGGAGGCGCTCGTGGCCGCAGTCAACGAGTCCTCGTCGGTGTCGGTGCTCGACGACACCGAGATCGTGTACGTCGCTCGCGTCCCGACCCGCCGGATCATGTCGATCACGCTCGCGGTCGGAACCCGGTTGCCGGCGTTTGCGACCTCGATGGGGCGCGTCCTGCTCGCCGATCTCCCCGAGCCCGATCTCGAGGACCGCCTGGCCCGCGTCGACTTCACCCCGCGGACCGCCTACACGGTGGGCGATGTGGCCACGCTCCGCGAGGTTCTCGCGCGCGTGCGCGGGGATGGATACGCAGCCGTCGACCAGGAGCTCGAGGAGGGGCTGCGCTCGCTCGCGGTCCCGATCCGGGACGCGGGCGGCGTCGCGATCGCGGCCCTCAACGTCTCGGTGCACGCGACCCGCGGCACGATGGCGGGGCTTCGCCGCGACGTGTTGCCGCTCGCGCGACGGGCAGCGCAGGCGATCCAGGACGACCTCGGCTCCGGGCCGTCGCGCGTTCCCCGCCCAACCCGCTGACTCAAGCTCCGGGCCTGTCGGCCGACGAGCCTGAATATGGCAGTTCGAACCTGGTGGCGGGGAGGTGCCCGTGTGGCCGTGCCGTTCGCGGTGGCCACCGCTCTCGCCTGGGTCCTGATGCCGATCGGGACGACCATCGACTGGAGTGAATATCTTGCCGCGACTGCGCTGCTCGTGTGCGCCGGCGCGCTCATGGCAGGCGTCCGCGGGGTTCGCGGCCGCGAGGGCGTGGTGCCTGAGGCGCTTGTCTTCCTCGCCGCTGTCGGTGTGCTGCGTGACGCGAGCGGCGGCTTTCACTCCTCGGCGACCGTCCTGGTTCTGATCGCGGTCCTCTACACCGCGCTCGGTACGCGCTCGCGCCGAGACCTGGGCGCGGTGATCGCCGCGATCCTGGCCTTCTACGTGGTGCCGCGGCTGGTGGTCGGCGGGGCGGACTACCCGGCCAGCCAATATCGCTCCGCCCTGCTGTTCGCGCTCGTCTCCGGCACGACCGGGTTCACCGTCCAGTCGCTGGTGGCGAGCGTCCAGGCGGAGGCCTCCAAGGCGAGGTCCCGCGGCCGGATGCTCGAGGAGGTCGCCGACACCGCGCGCACGCTGCTCGACAGCTCACAGGTCCGTGACGATCTCTGCGCGGCGGCCGAGCGCATCAGCGCGGCATCGGTCGCGGCGCTCTACGAACCGGTCGGCGGCGCCCTGGTCTGCACCGCGAATACCCGCGTCGACGTCAGCGGCACGCGCATCCAGGCGGCGCCCGCCAGCCTGGTCCAGGCGGCGTTCCTCAGCGGCCAGCCGCGCTACCTCGACGCCGACGTCGTCGCCCATGTCGGCAGCCGCGAGCTGTGGGAGGGCAGCGGCTCGCCGGCCTCGATCCTCTACGAGCCGCTCACCCACGGCGGCGAGGTGATCGGCGTGCTCCTCGTCGGCTGGCCCGAGCGCGTCCACCCCGACCCCTCCCGCCGCACTGTCGCCACCCTGATCGCCGGTCAGGCCGCGAGCGTGATCGCACGCTCCGATGTGCTCGTCAGCCTCGCCGACGAAGCCCACACCGATCCGCTGACCGGCCTCTCCAACCGCCGCGCCTGGGACAGCGCCCTGGCCCGGGCCTTCACCTCCTCATCGACGATCACCCTCGCGATGCTCGACCTCGACAACTTCAAGGAGTTCAACGACACCCACGGCCATCCCGCCGGCGACAGCCTCCTGCGCGACACCGCGGCCGCCTGGCGCGACCAGCTCCGCGGCGGCGATCTCCTGGCCCGCCTCGGCGGCGAGGAGTTCGGCCTGCTCATGTGCGACGTCTCCTCCGAGACCGCCTGCGAGGTGGTCGCACGGCTGCGCGCCTGCATCCCCGAGGGCCGCACCGCCTCGGCGGGGGTGGCGCTGCGAGCCGATGGTGAGTCCGCGGAGTCGCTGATGGCACGGGCCGACGCGGCGCTCTATGAGGCGAAGGCGGCGGGGCGGGATCGGACGCAGGTCAGCAGCTGATTCCTCGGGGGTCGGGGTTGTTCGTGGGGTTCGCGAGGTAGCGCACCGGGCGCCGGCCGTCAAGCAGCGCCCGCAGTTCCTGTGGCGTCCGTGTGGGGTGGGTGGCGCTGCTTGACTGCCGTCGCCCCGGCACGCTATTTCGCAATGAGGTCGGGCCCACTTCGTGTGCACGACCTCGTGCCAAAGGGGGACTCTTGAACGGCCCCTGGGGCCCGGGCGGCGTCGGGGCGGGACTTTCTCCCCACTCGCCGTGGTCGCCGGGGGTGCGTGGGGTGGGTTGTTGTCCTGGCGATCAGTTCCGCCCTGGCGGGTCTGCGTGGGTTGGTGCGTGGGTGGTTTTGCTCGCCGCGGACGGTTGGCGGTCGCACCGCCGGCGGGCCGCGGTCGGTCGTCGGCGACGCGTGGGACGTTGCGGCGTCTCAGCCGCCGTCACACCCCACGCGTCATCCCCGGCGCCGACGCGCGGGCAGAAATGACATCCCAGCTGTCATATCTGCCCCCACGCGTCTGGCCGACCGACGCGCGGGCAGAAAAGACGTCTCAGCCGTCATAACTGCCCGCGCGTGAGCTGCCCTGTCGTGTCAGGAGTGGTCCCCCGGTGGGGGGCAGCACTTGTGCGCCCCCATCACTGCCAATAGCGCGGCGGGGCGACGGCAGTCAAGCAGCGCCACAAACCCCAAAAGCAATCCCACAGCTGCGGGCGCTGCTTGACGGCCGGCGTCACGACGCGCTACCTCGCGGACGCCACAGAAAACCGCCAGGCGGACGGCCGACGAGCCCGACGAGCCCGACGAGCCCGAAGAGCCCGGGCTAGCGGGGGCCGACCCGAGACCGCGTCGCCCCCCACACCACCAGCGTCGCCAATCCCGTCGCCCCGCCGACCACGCACACCCCGCCCCACCCGGCCGACGAGTACAGCGCCGACGTGATGGCGGACAGGGTGGCGCCGCCGGCGAAGTAGGCGACCATGTAGGCGGTGGTCAGCCGGCTTCGGGCGTCTGGCGACAGGGAGTAGATGGCGTGTTGGTTGGTGATGTGGATGCCCTGGACGCCGAGGTCGAGGATGACGATCGCGACGAGCAGGCCGATCGTCGAGTGGCGGAAGAGGTAGAGCAGGCCGAAGGCCAGGAACGCGAGCAGGGAGGTGAGGGTGGTGGCGAGCTCGCCGTGGCCGTGGTCGGCGAGACGACCGACGACGGTGGCCGCTCCCGCTCCCGCGACTCCGGCCAGGCCGAACAGGCCGATCACGGTGTTGCTGTCGTGGAAGGGCGCGGCGCTGAGCAGGAAGGACAGCGAGGTCCACAGCACCGAGAAGCAGCCGAAGGCGAGTGCGCCGAGCGCCATGCGCTGGCGCAGCACCGGCTCGGTGGCGATCAATCGCAGGACCGAGCGCAGCACCTCGCCGTAGCGCAGCGCGGCCGTCGGCGGCACTCGCGGCAGCGCGCGGTGCAGCACGGCGGCGAGCACGAGCATCAGCCCCGCGGCCGCCAGGAACGGGACCCGCCAGCCGAGCACGCCGGCCACGATTCCGCTGAACGTGCGGGCGAGCAGGATTCCGAGCAGCAGGCCGCTCATCACCTGGCCGACGACGCGGCCGCGTTCCTCCGGGCGGGCCATCGATGAGCTCATCGGGACGATGACCTGGGCGGATACCGCGGTCACGCCGACGACGAGCGTCGCGATGGCGAACACCGGGAAGCTCGGCGAGAGGCCGCAGGCGACCATCGCCGCCGCGGTGAGGACCATGGTCCCCGTGATCAGCCGGCGGCGCTCGAGCAGGTCGCCGAGCGGCAGCAGGAAGGACAGCCCGAGCACGTATCCGATCTGGGAGAGCGTGACGATCAGCCCGCTGGTGCCCGTCGAGACCGAGAAGGCGCGGCTGAGCGTGTGCAGCAGCGGCTGGGCGTAGTAGAGGTTGGCCGCGGCGGCGCCGGTGCCGGTCGCGAGCAGCAGCACGAGCCGGTTGGAGATGCCGGCGCCCAGCTCGGCCTCCCGGCCGTCTCCGGGCGGCGTACGCGTGGCCGAGGCGCTCACCCGGCCGACGTTAGTACGGGTCTCTCACTCGCTGGTGGGCGCGCTCACGCGGAATGTCCGCAGAACGAGCGCCAGCATCCGGTAGTAGCCGATCAGCACGACCAGTTCGACGCTGCCGGTCGTCCCGAACCGCTCCTGCACCTCCGCGAACCGCTCGTCGGAGAGGTCGCCGTCGAGCACCAGCTCGCGGGCGGCCGCAGAGGGCAGCGCCGCGTCGCCGTCGGGCTCACGCCCGGACGCGATCCGCGCGATCGTCTCATCGCTCACGCCGGCGGCCCGCGCGAGCCTCTCGTGGGCGAACCACTCAAACGCGCTGTCGAGCGTCGCGGCGACGACCAGGATGGCGACCTCGCGCGTGGCGGCGTCGAGGCTCGTGCGATAGCGAATCGCCGCGCCAAGGCCCTGCATGGGATCGCCCAGCGCGGGGTTGTAGAGCATCGCATTGAACGGACCGAGCAGCCGGCCCTCCTCGTCGGCGATCGGAGACCTGCCCCGGTCGGCGGCCCGCGGGCCGCCGGTGATGGCGGCATAGAGCTCCGCCTGCGGGCCATCGAGCTGGCTGGGCGCGAGCGCCGACAGGCGCGGGGCGGATCCCTCGGACATCACCCGCGCCACGGTACCGAGCCGCAGACCCGGGCGCGGCGCGTGCAGGGAGATCGTGTGCCATGCTCGAAACTGCGGGGGAATGTTTAGGAAGCGCTTACGACGACTGGCAGTTGACCGTCGGACCGCTTACTCTGTCCGATCTGGGAACCACGACCTCTTGGAGGAGGATCTGTGAAGAGATACGTCCGGCCACTGGCAGCGCTGCTGCTGATGGCCATCGCCGCGCTGGTGGTCAGTGCGTGCGGAAGCTCGGGCTCTGGTGGCTCGGGCGGCTCCGGCACGAACACTGGCGGCGGCGGCACTTCGACATCGTCGGGCGGCGGCAAGTCCGCCGGCGGGACGGTCCAGCTGGTGATGGGGACCTTCCCCGACTCGCTCGACCCGCAGTTCGGCTACACGACTCAGTCCGCTGAGGCGACCTGGATCAGCTACACCGGCCTGGTCACCTACAAGCACGCCAACGGCACCGCCGGCGCGTCGGTGATCCCCGGACTCGCGACCACGCTGCCGGTGGTCTCCGGCGGCGGCAAGACCTACACGGTCACGCTGCGCAAGGGGCTGAAGTACTCCAACGGAGCGCCGGTCAAGGCCAGCGACTTCATCTTCGCGTTCGAGCGGGCCGTCAAGCTGCCGTGGGGCGGCTCCGGCCAGTTCATGACGCCGGTCGTCGTCGGCGCCACCGCCTACTCAAAGGGCAAGGCCAAGACGATCTCGGGCATCACGGCGAACAACGCCACGGGCAAGATCGTCATTCATTTGACCGCGCCATACGGCGCGTTCGACAACGTGCTGGCGGAGCCCGCGCTCGGCCTGATCCCGACCGGATCGGCGCCGTTCAAGAACGATCCGCTGCATCCGCCGCCCGGCTGCGGCCCGTACATGATCAAGAACGTCGTCGCGAACAAGTCGTTCCAGGTCGTGAAGAACCCGTACTGGAAGCCCCTTCCGGGCATCCCGGCGGCCACGGACAACGTTGACGTGACGGTCAACTCGAACGTGTCCTCAAACGCGGAGCAGGTGCTGAACAACAGCGCCGACATCTTCGACTGGGCCGACACGCTCCCGGGCAGCCTGCTGCCGCAGATCTCGGCCAAGGCCTCGAGCCGCTACAAGCTCGAGAACCTCGGCGGCTCGACGTACTACTTCTTCCTGAACTCTCAGGAGAAGCCGTTCAACAACCAGCTCGCGCGTGAGGCCGTTGTCACCGGTCTCAACGAGGAGGCCTATAACCGCCTCGGCTCGGGCACGCTCGCTCCGGCGTGCTTCTTCCTGCCGCCCGCCATCCCGGGTCACCCGACGGGCAGCTGCCCGTACGGCAACCCGGGCACCGGCAACCTGGCCAAGGCCAAGGCGCTGCTGAAGCAGTCCGGCATGGAGGGCGCGAAGGTGACGGTCTGGTCTGAGGAACGTGTTCCGCGCCTGCAGTGGGGCACCGCCTACACCCAGTACCTGAACCAGCTTGGATTCAAGGCCACCCAGAAGCAGATCGCGGACGCGACCTACTTCCAGACGATCGGCGAGCTGAAGCTCCATCCCCAGACCGGCTTTGCCGACTGGAACCAGGACTTCCCCGACCCGGTCGACTTCTATGGGGTGCTGCTTGACGGCCACGCCATCCTGCCGACCAACAACGAGAACTTCGGCGAGGTCAACGACCCGAAGATCAACTCTGCAGTCGCGAAGCTCGGCCAGATTCCGGTCGCGAAGCTTCAGCAGGACTCCTCGCAGTGGCAGAAGATCGACGAGTACGTGGCCAAGAAGGCCTACGTCGCCGTCTTCGGCTATCAGAAGTTCCCGTTCTTCGCCTCGGACCGCATGAACTTTGCGGCGCTGAAGGTGAACCCGCTCTACGGCTGGGACTTCACTTCGTTCCAGTTGAAGTAGTCGTAGTGGTGCGCGGCCGGGACGACCGGATAGTCTGTCCCGGCCGCATCACCTCTTCCCCATGTCGACCTCATCTCCACGCGACACAGCCGGAACCGAGCTGACCCTCGACCTCGAGTCAGGCGCGCTCGAGGAAGGTCTCGACCTCGGCCCCGGGGCGAGCCCCTGGCGGCTGGCCTGGCGGCGCCTGCGCCGCAACCGCACCGCACTGTTCTTCGGCGTGATCTTCCTGCTGGTCGTGATCGCGTGCCTCCTGGCGCCGGTCTACTCGCAGGACATCGCGCATCGCGGCCCTGACGTCCAGAACATCACCGGCACGATCAAGGTCGGCGGCAAGGCCAAGGACATCGTCAGCCCCACCGGCATCCCCCTCGGACCGACCTGGAATTTCTCCACGTTCTTCCTCGGCGCGGACTCCAACGGCCGCGACACGATGGTGCGTCTGCTCTACGGAGGACGCAACTCGCTGTTGATCGGCGCCGAGGCGACGATCCTCACGATGGTGATCGCCGTCGTGCTCGGCCTGATCGCGGGTTACTTCCGCGGAATGATCGACGGCGTGATCAGCCGTTGCATGGACATCCTGTGGGCGATCCCCGCGCTGCTGCTCGGGATCACCCTTGGCACGATGATCGCCGTCGGCGGCATCGGGCCGATCAAGGGGAACCACTTATGGATCCCGGCGATCGTCATCGGGATCGTCTATATCCCGTACGTCGCCAAACCGGTCCGCGGCCAGGTGCTGCAACTGCGGGAGCGCGACTTCATCGACGCCGCGCGCCAGCAGGGCCTGTCGCACACCCGGATCATGTTCGGCGAGATCCTGCCCAACCTGAGCTCGACGATCGTCGTGTTCGTGCCGCTGATCCTCGCCAACGCGATCCTGCTGGAGGCCGGCCTGTCCTACCTCGGCGTCGGCGTGCAGCCACCCGCGCCCTCCTGGGGCAACATGATCTCCTCGGGTCTGCAGTTCATTCCGGCCGCTTTCTCCGACGTGCTCGCTCCGGGCATCATGCTCGTGATTGCGGTGCTGTCAATGAACCTCTTCGGAGACGGCGTGCGGGACGCTCTGGATCCCCGCTCCAAGATCAGGATCGACCACTAAGTGGCTCGGTTCATCGTCCGCCGCCTGGTCTCGATGGCGATCGTGATGATCGTCATCTCGATCCTCACCTTCCTGCTGTTTGAGGCGATCCCCAACGGCAACCCCGCGTTCCGGCTCGCCGGCCGCAACGCCACCGAGGCCGAGATCCACCAGATCGAGGTCAAATACGGGTTCAACAAGCCCGTCTACGTCCAGTACGTGAAGACGATGGAGAACATCTTCACGGGCCAGGCGACCTCATACACGCAGGGCTACAACGTTGACTCCGAGTTGTGGCAGGACCTGCCGGTCACGCTCTGGCTCGCATTCGGCGCCTCCTTCCTGTGGCTGGCCACTGCGGTCGGGATCGGCGTCGTGGGCGCGGTGCGCCAGGGGAAGTTCGCCGACCGGTTCCTCAACGTGCTGGCGATGGTCGGTGTCTCGATGCCGCCCTACTTCCTCGGCGCGGTGCTCCTGTACTACCTGAGCTACAAGGCGGGGATCTTCCCGATCTCCAACTACGTATCGATCGGGCAGAATCCGGCGCAGTGGTTCCTGCACCTGTTCCTGCCGTGGATCACGCTGGCGATCCTCTACGTCGGGTTCTACTCGCGCGTGCTGCGGTCCAACATCCTCGACACGCTCAACGAGGACTACGTTCGCACCGCGCGTGCCAAAGGTCTCTCGCCCCGGCGCGTGCTCGTCCGCCACGTGCTGCGCAACTCGCTGATCCCGATCATCTCGCTGTGGGGTCTGGACTTCGCGGGGATCATCGGCGGCGGCGCGATCCTGATCGAGTCCCTGTTCGGACTGAATGGTGTGGGTAACCTCACCTTCCAGTCGATCGGCCGCCTCGACGTCGTCGTGATCCTGGTGGTCGTGATCCTCACGTCGTTCGCCGTCGTCTTCCTCGCCGCCGTCATCGACGTCCTCTACGCGTATCTCGACCCCCGGATCCGGCTCTCGTGAGCGAGGCTCTGCTCGAGGTCGACGACCTCCACGTCTCCTTCCGCACCGAGGAGGGCACGGTGAAGGCCGTCGACGGCGTGACCTTCTCGGTCGGCCGCGGCGAGGTCGTCGCCATCGTCGGCGAGTCCGGGTCGGGCAAGTCGGTGACCGCGATGACCCTGATGGGGCTCACCCGCGGCCCGAACGCCCGCTTCGAGGGCACCGCCACCTACGAGGGCACCGAGCTGGTGAGGGCCAGCGAGGAGCATCTGCAGCAGATCCGCGGCGCCGGGATCGCAATGGTCTTCCAGGACCCGATGAGCTCACTGAACCCGGTGCAGCGCATCGGCAAGCAGATCGTCGAGCAGATCCGCACCCACGACCGCAAGGTCTCCAAGGCCGAGGCGATGGACCGCGCCGCCGCGACGATGGAGCGCGTCGGGATCCCCCGGGCCAAGGAGCGGCTGCGCTCCTACCCGCACGAGTTCTCGGGCGGCATGCGCCAGCGCGCGATGATCGCCATGGCGCTCTCCTGCTCCCCGTCGCTGCTCATCGCCGACGAGCCGACGACCGCGCTGGACGTCACGATCCAGGCGCAGATCCTCGACGAGCTGCGCACGCTGCGCTCGGAGACCAACGCCGGCGTGATCCTGGTGACCCACGACCTCGGCGTGGTCGCCGACATCGCCGACCGCGTCATCGTCATGTACGCGGGGCGGGTGGTCGAGCAGGGGACCCTCGACGAGATCTTCTACGACCCCCAGCATCCCTACACGTGGGGGCTGCTCGGGTCGATCCCGCTGCTGGACTCCGAGAAGACCGACCGCCTGCCCGCGATCCCCGGCTCGCCGCCGTCTCTGATGAATCCGCCGAAGGGGTGCGCGTTCCGCCCGCGCTGTCCGCACGCGTTCGAGAAGTGCACCGAGGTGCCGCCGCTGGAGAACCGGTCGCCGGACAGCTCTGACTCGAAGGATCGCTGCTTCTTGACCGCCGAGCAGAAGAAGCAGCTGCGGGTGGTCAGCGATCGAATCGGCCTGGCCGCGGCGGCGGAGGCTGCATGACCGAAGTGACGGAGCCGACGGGCCAGGACGGCGGCGAGCCCACACCCCGTGGCACCCGGCTCCTGGAGACGGACCATCTTCAGGTGCTGTTCCCGGTCAAGACCGGGGTGATCATCGACCGCACCGTGGCGCACGTCCATGCCGTCGATGACGTCTCGATGCACCTCGACGCCGGCGAGACGCTCGGCGTCGTGGGCGAGTCCGGCTGTGGCAAGACGACGCTGATCCGCGTGATCGTACGCCTGATCCAGTCGACCGGCGGCTCGATCCGCTTCCGTGGCGAGGACATCACCAACGGCGGCCGTAGCGTGATGGAGCCGATCCGGAAGGAGATGCAGATGGTCTTCCAGGATCCGCAGGCCTCGCTGAACCCGCGCAAGCGGGTGGGCCAGATCCTCGCCACGCCGCTGAAGCTCCGCGGGGTCGATCGCGGCAAGGTCTCCGGCGAGGCGCGGTCGCTGCTGGAGCGCGTCGGCCTCCCCCGCGACGCGCTCGGACGCTTCCCGCATGAGTTCTCCGGCGGGCAGCGCCAGCGCATCGGCATCGCCCGCGCGCTCGCGGTCCACCCGCAGGTGATCCTGCTCGACGAGCCCGTCTCCGCGCTGGACGTGTCGATCCAGGCGCAGGTGATCAACCTGCTGGAGGATCTGCAGAACGACTTCTCGCTCTCCTACGTGTTCGTCGCCCACGATCTGTCGGTCGTCCGCCACGTGAGCGATCGGATCCTCGTGATGTACCTCGGCAAGGTGATGGAGGTCTCGCCCGCGGAGGAGCTGTACCACAAGCCGATCCATCCCTACACCTCGGCGCTGATGAGCGCCATCCCGATCCCAGACCCGCACCGCAACCGTGCCCGCGAGCGGATGGTGGTCAGCGGCGAGCCACCGAATCCGATCAACCCACCGTCGGGGTGCCGCTTCCACACTCGATGCCCTCGCGCGACCGATATCTGCCGTACCAGCGAGCCGCCGCTCACCGAATATGCGGGCGGCCACCTCGCGGCCTGCCACCACCCGCAGAACGTCACGCAGGACGAGATCAGCGCGTCCACCCGGTCCGACTCGTCGCCGGTCTCGGCCGGCAGCGACATTCCGGACCTCGTCACGGCGTGACCGAGCGTCCGGGCGCGAGCTCGGCCGGCGGTCCTCCGGTCGAGGACTCACTCGCGTTGCTGCTGCTGCGCGGCCCGCTCGAGGGCTTTGAGTTCGAGGAGCACGCCCGCTCGCTGCTCTCCATCCCGCGGGTGATCGCGCTCGAGGCGACGCGAGCGCGCGCGCCGCGGGTCTTCCGCGAGGGCGCGGCGCTGCGCCAGGCCAGGCGGCTGCGCTTCCCGGGGCGGGTCCGGCTGCTGGTGCTCTACCACCCTGCCCAATACGCGCTCGCCCGGGCGCTGCGTGACCGCCACCAGGCCGAGCTGTGGTACGTCGAGCCGCACGCCGACGACTCGTGGGTTCGTGGCGGCGAGCGCGAGCTGCGCGAGACCGACGTTCTCGCCCGCGAGCGTGCCGACGCGTTCCTGTACCGCTCCGATGAGACCACGATCGAGGATGGGCCTCTGCGCGCGCGCCTGAACGAGCTCGACGTCATCAACCCGTACGCGTTCGTGCCCGACGGCCGGCGGTGGCGCAGGCGGATGTGAGCTGCATGGTCGCTCGGTTGCGAGCCGATTAACCCGGCGCTCCCCCCGCTCGCCGGTCAATACAGTCGGCAGCTCCGTGGAGGACGTTCGGGCATGAGATCGCGGAGCGCGATGGCGCTTGCTCTGCTCGGCGGGCTCGCGCTCGCCGGCTGCGGCGTGGGGGCATCGGGCCCCCCGCGGGCCGGCCCCCAGGACAGCGGTCCGATCAACATGGCCTTCACGGGTGTGGGCTCGCTCGATCCAGCGCGCGCGGTCACCGCGCAGGACACCGAGCTTGACTGGGCGCTCTACACAGGGCTTGTCACCTATCGCCACGCGCGCGGCGTGGTCGGCACCGAGCTGATCCCCGGGGTCGCCACAGCGCTGCCGAAGATCACCGACGGTGGCAGGCTCTACACGGTGACGCTGCGGCACGGCATGCGCTTCTCCGACGGGCGCCGGCTGCGGGCGTCCGATGTGGTGGCCACATTCCAGCGCACGATCGCCACCCGGGACAGCCCGGTGCGTCCGCTGCTGTTGCCCGTCGTCGCGGGCGCGGCCGCGTTCGCCTCCGGCGAGGCGAGGTCGATCTCGGGAGTGACCGGCGACGATGCGACCGGCCAGGTCACGATCCGGCTGCGGCATGAAGACCCGGGGTTCGAGGCCGTGCTCGCCGAGCCGGCGCTGGGGATCGTGCCCGCCGGAACCCCGGTGCACGACAAGCCGGGCCGCCCGCCGCCCGGCGTGGGGGCCTACCGGTTGCGCGATGTCACGCCGGGTCGGTCGTTCACGCTGTCGCGCAACCCGTTCTGGACTCCGGAGCCGGGGATCCCGGCCGGCCAGGTCGACATCAATGTGATCCTCTCGCGGGACGGCGACGCCAACGCTCTCTCGGTGCTCAACGGTGTACTCGATGTCACAGACCCGGCGCAGGAGCTCCTGGCGCGCACGCTGGCGGAGATCCACCGGCAGGGCAACGGTCGCGGCAGACTCGTCGCCGACGGCCGCGCGACCGCGTACCTGTTCCTCGATGCGCATGCTGCGCCGTTCAACGATCAGCTTGCGCGTCGAGCCGTCGTCGAAGGCCTCGGAGCGCTGGCCCCGGCGCGCGCCGGGGCACGAACGCTGTCCGCCGTCTGTGACGTCGTGCCGGTGGTCGCCGCCACCGCAACCCCAGGCGGGTGCCCGAGTCCGGTTCTGGCGGCCGGAGCGCTTGCCTCGGCGCGATCGCTGGTGAAACGCTCAGGCACGGTGGGTGCACCGCTGGTCGTCTGGTCACCGCGGACGGGGCCCGAGCGCGGCTGGCTGCGCGACGAGGCGGCGGTGCTGCGCTCGATCGGGTACGACGCGGCGGTCGTGGCAATCCCCGACGCGACCTACCGCAGCCAGATCGCCGCGCTCGTTCCGCGCCCGATCGGCGGGCACACGAGCCGCTCCTCCAGCGTGCGCCCTCTGCTGGCGCGACACACCGGCAAAACCTCAGGTGGACGGCCCCTGGCCTCCGTCTCGTCGGTCGTCGGCGGTCGCCTCAGCGCGGCCATCCGCGTTCCGCTCGACGACGCCGCGGTGGTCGCGGTCAGTCCGGACGTCGCGCTCACCAGAGCCCGCCGTGTCCACCAGGCCGCGTTCGCCGAGCAGGCGGCGCCCGAGCTGATGTCGTGGCGGATGGACGAGGCCGATGCCGTCATCGACCCGGTGGAGGGCCTCGACCTCGCCTCCCTGCGGCTGCGTTAGCGGCCGGCCGAAGGCGCCGCGCGCACGCGCGACGCCGTCAACCAGCCTGGCTACTTCAGCTCGAACGACGTGAAGTCCAACCCGTAGACGGGGTTGAGCACGAGCGCCGAGTAGTTGATCCGGTCAGACGTGAACTCGGGGAAGACCGGGTAGCCGTACGGCACCACGTAGGCCTTCTTGGAGACGTACTCGTCCAGCTTCTGCCACTGCGGGACCACGCTCGAGAGCTCCGTCGCCGGGACCGCCCCCAGGTGGGTGTCCTCGGAGTTGACGTGCGGGTCGTTGACCTCACCGAAGTTGAGGTTGTTGGTGTGCAGGATCGCGTGCCCGTCGATCAGCACGCCGTAGTAATCGACGGGGTTGGGGAAGTCCTCGATCCACTCGTACTCGCCGGTCTGCGGATGGAGCCGCAGCTCGCCGATCGTCTGGGCGTAGACCGAGGCATCGATCACCTTGATCGTCGCCTTGAAGCCGATCTGGTTGAGGAACTGGGTGTAGTAGGTCATCCATCCCTGGGCGGGGCTGCCGCTCTCGGCCCAGACGGTCACCGGCTGGCCGGTCATCCCCGACTGCTTGACCAGCGACTTGGCCTTGGCGAGGTTCCCGTTCTGTGAGGAGCCGTACGGGCACGGTGCGCTCGGATGGCCCGGAACCGCGGGTGGCAGCAGGAAGCAGGCCGGCGCCAGGGTGCCGGCCGCGACCCGGTTCATCGCGGCGCGGCTGAGGCCGGTCGCGACCGCCTCACGGGCGATCTGGCTGTTGAACGGCTTCTCCGTCGTGTTCATGAACACGTACCAGGTGGAGATGCCGATGTTGGCCTCCTTGAAGCGGTCAGACGCCTTGGCGTGGATCTGGGGCAGCAGGCTGCCTGGGACCGTGTCGTCGTAGTCGAAGATGTCGGCGTTGTTGTTGAGCACCGACTCCGCGTTGGACGCGATGTTCGCGTTGACGGTGACGACGATCTTGCTGGCGTGCCCGTTGGGGACGTTCGCGACGTGCGCCGCGGCCCAGTAGGGGTTCTTGACCAGCGTGTAGGACCGGTTGACCTGGACGGACTTGACCATGTACGGGCCGATGCCCGGCGGCGGGTTGTTCGCCTCGTTATGCATCGGTGTACCGGCCGGCACCAGTCCGAGCGCGGGCAGCCCGAGGACGTTTTCAAACGCGCCGTAGGGATGCGTCAGGTGGATCACGATCTTTCCGGTCGCGTCGTCGGTCTTGATTCCCGAGATCGTCTTGGCCTTGCCGGCCGAGTACGCGGCGGCGCCCACGACGCGGGGCGTCATGAACTGGCCCGATCCGCCCCACGGGATCTTCACCGCGCGCTCGAACGCGTAGGTGAAGTCAGACGCCACGGCGGGCTTGCCGTTGGAGAACTTCAGGCCCTTGCGCAGCGTCATCGTGTACGTCAGGCCGTGATCGGTGATCTTCGGCAGGGTCGTCGCAAGACCGGGCATCAGCTTGGTCCCGGCGACGCCGTCTGCGCGGTGGTAGGTGAGCAGGCCGGTGTAGACGACCGAGTTCACCTCGAATCCCTGCCCCGAATAGTCAAATCCGGGGTCCAGCGACTGGGGCATCGTCGACTCGACCATGGTGACCGTGCCGCCCTGCTGGCCACCACCCGAGTTCGACGCGGTGGTCGAGCTGCCCTTCGACGAGCCGCCGCCGCCGCAGCCGGCGACCGCCAGCGCCGCGCACACGGCCGCCGTCGACCCCATCAAACTGCTTGTGTGTCTCCTCACCAGCCACTCCTCCTGGGCTTCTTGCCGATCAAGTGGGCGAACGATAACGTTCTTGGGCGACGCGGACTATACGCTGTAGGTGAAGGTTTGTGAACGTTCACATTGAGGCGACTAAGGGGTCTGCCTCCGCCAGCTAAGGGGTCGAGTCCGCCGACCGGCTCCATTTGCCCGATGTACGCAGGGGGGTCGCAGTCCAGTCTGGATGCACGTTGTCACCACACCCGAGGAGAACAACATGCATCCCCAGCTCACCGCATACATCGCCAACGACCACATCGACTCGCTCCGCCGCGACCGGGGCCGGCTCTTCCGCGACACGCCCTCCCAAGCGACCCGCCTATGGCGATACTTGCGAGATGCGCGCGAGGTTGAGCAGCCGTCGATTCATCGGACGGGAAGGCGAGCTGGCTGAACTGGAGCTGGCGGCCCGCGAGGCCGCATCCGGCCGGCCAGGGCTCGTCCTGCTCGGTGGAGACTCCGGCGTTGGCAAGACTCGACTGATCGCCGAACTGGAGCGCCGGCTGGGACCCGAGCCCGAGGACTCCGGCCCGGGCCGGCCGGCGCCCGTCGAGGCCCAGGAGCCGTTGATCCTGCGAGGGGACGCGGTGCAGGCCTCCGACGGAGAATTGCCCTACGCCGCGTTGCTCGGAGCGTTGAGGCCCCTGGTTCGGGCTCGCGATCCGGCGTTCTCGCAGCTGCCGGACGCGACCCGTGCCCAGCTCGCAACTCTGCTGCCCGGCCTCCAGGACGTGCCTGCGCCCGTCCGTGAGGCCCCGGGCGAAGGGGACGGCAGCGCGCGGCTTGCGCTGTTCGAAGCACTGCTCGCGCTGCTGGACCGTCTCAGCGAGCGCGCGCCGCTTGTCCTGATCCTCGAGGACATGCACTGGGCCGACCGCTCGACGCTCGCGTTCCTGGCCTTCCTCATCCACAGCCTGCGCGACGAGCGTGTCCTCGTCGTGCTCACCTACCGCACCGACGAGCTCTACCGCCGCCACCCGCTGCGCCCAGTGCTCTCCGAGCTCGGGCGCGGTGAGAGCGCGCGTCGCATCATGCTCGAGCCCTTCGACCGCGATGAGCTCTCCGAGGCGCTCGCCGACATCCTCGGAGCCCCGCCCAAGCCGGCGCTGCTGCAGCGGTTGCTCGAGCGCGGCGAGGGCAACGCGCTCTACACCGAGGAGCTGCTCGCCGCCGGCCTCGACGGGCGCGGCGCGCCGCCGCGGTCGCTGAGCGATGCGTTCCTCGGCCGCATCGAGCGGCTCTCGCCTGACGCCCAGCGCGTCGCCCGGGCGCTGGCGCTGGGCCGAGCGCTCGACGAGCCGGCGCTTGCGGCGATCACCGGCCTTGAGGACGGCGCCCTGCGCGAGGGTCTGCGCGAGGCGGTCGCCGAGCAGGTGCTCGTCCCGGTTGCGGGCGAGACCTTCGGGTTTCGCCACGCGTTGCTCCGCGAGGTGCTCTACGACGATCTGCTTCCGGGGGAGCGCGGAGCACTGCACGCCGCGCTCGCCCACCGCCTGGAGGAGGAGTCCGAGCGCAGCGGCGCGGACGATGACGAACGGCTCGCGCGCAGCACCTCGATCGCGTTTCACCACCTCGCCGCCGGCGACCAGCCGGCCGCGCTGCGAACCAGCGTCGCCGCCGCCGACGCCGCGACGTGCGCGCGTGCCTTCGAGCAGGCGGCCGACCTGTACGAGACCGCGCTCGGGCTGTGGCCGCGTGTCTCGGACCCCGAGGTGCTGGTGGGCATCGACCACGCCGCGCTGCTCTGGAGAGCCGCGGTGACCCTGTCGACGCTCGATTCCCGGTCGCGTGCGGAGACGCTGCTGCGCGAGGCGCTGGGCGAGCTCGACCACGACGCCCACCCGGCCCGCTACGCCAAGTATCTGATGCGGCTCGGCTCGATGCTCTGGTCGCTGAACCGGGGCGATGATGCGATCGCCGCTGGGCGTCAATCGCTTGAGCTGCTCCCCGAGGGCGATCCCGAGCGGCCGCATGTCCGCGGCTGGCTGGCGCGGCTACAGCTTCTGCGCGGGCGCTTCCGCGAGGCGAGCGCCGAGGCCGAGGCGGCGCTCGCGGACGCGCGCGCGGTCGGCAACGAGCACGCCATCACCGAGCTGCTCGACACGCGCGGCATGGCGCTCACCGCACTCGGCCAGATCGACGAGGGCATCGCGTCGCTGCGCGAATCGATCGACCTGGCGCGTCGCAACGACGAGATCGAGCGGTTGGCGACCTCGTACGCCAACCTCGCTGACATGCTGCTCCTCGCCGGGCGCGCGCGCGAGGGGATGCAGGTCGCGCTGGAGGGCCTCGAGCTGACCCCGCCCGAGCATGTCCGCGCCCATGGATGGCTGACCCTGGTGCTCTCCGAGGTCGCCTTCGCCTGCGGCGAGTGGACACTGGCCAGAAGCAGCCTGTCGCCGATGCCCAAGGCGCTCAGCGGGATCTTCTACATCTTCCGCATGCTCCGCGTGGCCGAGCTGGCGATGGGAGTCGGCGACGAGGAACGCGCCGCCGATGCCCTGGAGCGGATTGCCGAACCGGTCGCTGCCTCGACCGAGCCGCAGTGGATCGGCGGCTACGGCGCGCTCACCGCCGACCTGTTCGCCCGGCGGGGCGACCTGGCCGGTGCCCAGCTTGCCGTGGCCGAGGCGCTGGACCGTATGGAGGTCTGCACCGAGGACATCGGCCGGATCTCACGCGTGAGCCTCAGCGGGATCGCGGTCGAGGCCGACCGCGCGCAGCGTGCCCGCGATCTCGGCGATACGGCGGCGCGTCGTGACGCGCTCGCCCGAGCGCGGCTGCACCTCGGGCGACTGGAGGCGTGTGCCGAGGACGGCGGGCCGCTGGAGTCGGCGCGGGCGCTTCACGGTCGGGCGGAGATGGCCCGCGCCCGCGGCCGGGGCGCGGCGAACGCATACGCGCGTGCGGCCCGCGCCTGGCGCGCGATCGACATTCCCTATCCGGCGGCGATCGCCACCTGGCGCCAGGCGGAGTGCCTGGCCGAGAACGGCGACCGCGAGGCGGCGGCCGTCGCCGCCCAGCAGGCGCTCGGGGAGGCGCGGGCGCTCGGATCGATGTGGCTGGAGCGTGAGATCCGAGCGCTCGGGGACCGGGCGCGGCTCGGGCTCGCCGGCGCTGGCCGGCGGCGATGGAGCCGGCGCGGAGGCACCGGCCGGGGAGCCGGTCGTCGGCGCGGTCGAGGATCCGTTCGGACTGACCGAACGCGAGCGCCAGGTGCTCTCGTTGCTCGCCGAGGGGGCCACCAACCGCCAGATCGGTGCCGCGCTCTACATGGCCGAGAAGACCGCGAGCGTCCACGTCTCACGGATCCTCGCCAAGCTCGACGTCCGCGGCCGGACCGAGGCCGCCGCGGTCGCACATCGGCTGCACCTCGTCGCTCCGCCGGGGAGCGTCGCGCGGCGTTAGGGTCAGATCTGCGCCGGGTGTCCATTCCGGGGCGTGCTGTTCGTTCACCGGGTGAAGCCGGCATCCGGCCGGCATGACCAAAGGAGCAGGAGATGCCTCAGTACGCAGCGCTCATCTACGAGCCGGGCGATCCCGATTGGAGCACGCCCGACAGCCCCGAGAAGCAGGAGATGCTGGCCGACTACGGCGCGTTCGGGGCGACCGCGGCGGCGGTGCTGCGCGGCGGCGCGGCTCTGTACCCGACGACGACCGCCACGACGGTGCGCGTGACGGGCGGCAAGGGTGGCGATGTCGTGACCAGCGACGGTCCGTTCGCCGAGACCAAAGAGGTCCTCACCGGCTTCTACCTGATGGAGTGCGCCGACCTCGATGACGCCGTGCGCTGGGCGGCCCAGATCCCCGCTGCCTGGTACTCCGGGATCGAGGTCCGGCCAGTGATCGACTTCGGTGGCTCGGAGTCCTGACAAGTCCGAGGAGCGCGCCGCCCTCGTCCGGCTGGTCAGGGACGAGGGCGCGCGCGTGCTGGCGACGCTCGTGAGGACGACCGGGTCCTGGCAGCTCGCCGAGGACGCGGTCCAGGACGCCGTCATGCGCGCTCTCGACCGCTGGCCCCGGGACGGGGTCCCGCCCGAGCCGCGGGCCTGGCTGACGGTGACCGCGCGCCGGCGCGCGATCGACCTGATCCGGCGGGAGGCGATGCGCGACACCAAGGAGCTCGCCGCGCTCACGCTGCGCGTTCCCGACGAGGAGCCGCCCGACCACGGCGTCGTGCGCGACGACCTGCTGCGGCTGCTGTTCGTCTGCTGTCACCCCGCGCTGTCAGTCGAGGCGCAGACCGCGCTGGCGTTACGCACGCTCGGCGGGCTGAGCACCGAGGAGGTCGCAAGCTCACTGTTGGTCAGCCCGGCGACGATGGCCAAGCGGCTGACCCGCGCCAAGCGCAAGATCCAGGTGGCGCGGATCCCGTATGAGACGCCGTCGCCCGAGGATCTCCCCGACCGGTTGCAGGGCGTGCTCACGGTCGTCTACCTGATGTTCAACGAGGGCTACCACGCCAGTGGCGGCGACGGTCCGCTCCGTCGCCGGCTCACCGGCGAGGCGATCCGGCTGGCCGCGCTGTTGCGCGAACTGTTGCCCGATCAGGTCTCGGTGCTCGGTCTCGCCGCCCTGTTGCAACTGCACGACGCCCGGACGTCGGCGCGACTGGACGAGGACGGCGAACCGGTACGGCTGGCCGAGCAGGACCGCTCCCGCTGGGACCGCGATGCGATCGGCCGCGGGCTCGCGCTGCTCGGCATCGCCCTGCGCGGCTCCGTCGCGCGCCCGGATCCATTCGTCGTCCAGGCGGCGATTGCGGCCTGCCATGACCTCGCGCCGACCTGGGAGGCGACCAATTGGCCGGCGATCGTCAGCTGGTACGACGTCCTGGTGACGATTCACGACACCCCGGTGGTGCGCCTGGGGCGAGCGATCGCTCTCAGCGAGCGCGACGGCGCGCAGGCCGGGCTCGACGCGCTGGAGTCGATCGAGGGGCTCGGCCAGCACTTGCCCTTCGTCGCAGGCCGGGCCGAGCTCCTGGCCCGGTGCGGCCGCGTCGCGGAGGCGCGCGAGGCCTACCGCGCGGCGCTGGAGCTGCCCACCAACCGGGCGACGCGACGCACGCTCGCCGCCCGCCTGGGTGAGCTGGGCGAGTGAGCGCTGCGCAGGTAGGCTGGCGTCGAGGCGTCCGATGACTCCCCAGCTGATCGTCAACACCGAGATCCCGCCGTCGCTAGCGCGCACGCGGCCGGCCGAGCGCCCACCGCTGCGGATCGGGGTCGTCCAGGAGAGCTGGCACGCCGATGCGGCCGAGCACCGCGACGCGCTGGCCACCGGCATCCGGATGGCCGCCGGCGAGGGCGCGCGGATCGTCTGCCTGCAGGAGCTCACCTTCTCCCGTTACTTCGCCACCACGCCCGAGGGGCCCCACCCCGGCGGCGCCGAGCCGGAGGACCTCGCCTCCGGGCCGACGGTGTCCTTCGCCGCCGAGATGGCGATCGAGACCGGCGCGTACGTCCACGCCTCGCTGTTCGAGCGCGCGGACGGTGCATCCGGCGACGCGCGCGGGTTCAACACCGCGGTCATCGTCGCGCCGGATGGCCGCCTGGTGCAGCGCACCCGCAAGCTGCACATCCCGATCACCGCCGGCTACTACGAGGACAAGTACTTCCGGCAGGGACCGGCGTCGGAGGGGGACGGCCCGTTTCCGCTGATCGCCCTGCCACTCGGCGATGACGGCGCGGCCGCGCAGCTCGGCGCGCCGACGTGCTGGGACCAGTGGTTCCCCGAGCTGGCGCGCGCGTACTCGCTGGCCGGCGGCGAGGTGCTCATCTACCCGACGGCAATCGGCTCTGAGCCCGACCACCCGGACTTCGACACCCAGCCGCTGTGGCAGCAGGTGATCGTCGGCAACGGCGTCGCCAACGGGACCTTCATGGTCGCGATCAACCGCATCGGGGTGGAGCAGCCGCTGACCTTCTACGGGTCGAGCTTCATCTCGGATCCGTACGGGCGCATCCTCGTCCAGGCGCCGCGGTCAGAGCCCGCCGTGCTCGTCGCCGACCTCGACCTCGATCAGCGCCGCGACTGGCTGGAGCTGTTCCCGTTCTTGACCACCCGGCGGCCCGATGCCTACGGGTCGCTCGTGCGCTGAGACCCGTCACGATTCTGTGCCGAGGGGGTGCACGCATCCTCGCCATAGGCTCATAAGGACATGCACTCGTTCACCCCTGCCGCGCTGGAGCGGCTGCGCACGCTCACCGACGATCCCGCGGCCGAGTTCCGCGACGATCAGCTCGAGGCGATCACCGATCTGGTCGCCGATCATGCTCGAGTGCTCTGCGTGCAGCGCACCGGATGGGGCAAGTCGGCCGTCTACTTCGTCGCGACCTCGCTGCTGCGCGATCCGCCCGCCGACACGCAGCGCGATCGATCCGGGCCGACACTCATCATCTCGCCGCTGCTCGCGCTGATGCGCAATCAGCTCGCGGCGGCGGGGCGCCTGGGGCTCGCCGCGCACACCGTCAACTCGACCAACCGCGAGGAGTGGGACCAGGTGCGTGACCGGCTCGCCGGCGACGAGCTCGACCTGCTGCTGATCAGCCCGGAGCGGTTGAACAACCCGCGGTTCCGCGAGGAGATGCTGCCGCTGTTCGCTTCCTCGCTGGGGCTGCTCGTGATCGACGAGGCGCACTGCATCTCTGACTGGGGCCATGATTTCCGGCCTGACTACCGGCGCGTCGGCGAGATGCTGACGGCGCTGGGAACCCGCGACGGCGCGGGCGGGGTTCCGGTGCTCGCGACGACCGCCACCGCCAACGATCGTGTCGTCGCCGACGTGACCGAGCAACTGGTCACGACCGATCCGTCGAACCGCTCCGCATTGCGCAGCTACCGGGGACCGCTCGCTCGCGCCAGCCTGCGCCTGGAGGTCGTCGAGCTCGGTCGACCCGCCGAGCGGCTGGCCTGGCTGGTGGAGCACCTGCCCGCGATGGACGGCTCGGGGATCGTCTACACGCTCACCAAGCGCGACGCCGATCAGGTCGCCGAGTTCCTGAACGCGAACGGGATCTCGGCGCTCGCCTACAGCGGCGATCAGGACAGCGACGCGCGGGTGGCGACCGAGCGCAGGCTGCTCGGCAACGAGATCAAGGCGGTGGTGGCCACGAGCGCGCTCGGCATGGGTTACGACAAGCCCGACCTGGGGTTTGTCGTGCACTACCAGGCACCCGGGTCGGTCGTGGCCTATTACCAGCAGGTGGGGCGCGCCGGGCGCGGCGTCGAGCACGCGGACGTGGTGCTGCTCCGTGGCCAGGAGGACCGCCGGATCCAGGACTTCTTCATCGAGCAGTCGTTCCCCTCGCGCGAGCGGGTGCAGTCGGTGCTCGCCGAACTGGAGGCGGCGGCGCCTCAGGGCCGCACGACCCGCGAGCTGATGGCGGTGGTCAACCTCGGGATGGCGCGCCTGGAGGCGATGCTGAAGATCCTCGACGTCGAGGGTGCGGTGGCGCGTGACGGGACCCGCTGGACGCTGGCGCCATCGGCCGCCGAGTGGGCGTACGACGGCGAGCGCTACGCCCACGTCACCGCATTGCGGCGCGCTGAGCAGGAGGCGATGGCGCGCTACGGGGCGGACGGCCGGTGCCTGATGCGGGTCCTGCAGGAGCAGCTCGACGACCCCGAGCCGCAGGACTGCGGTCGCTGCGCGGTGTGCACCGGCCCCCGCTTCGCAGAGCCTCCGGATCAGCGGCTCGTCGAGCTCGCCGGGCGGCACCTGCGCTCGCGCCCGATCGAGCTCGAGGTCAAGAAGATGGCGCCCGACGCACAGGGAACGATGCGCAAGATCGCCGAGGACGCCCGGATAGAGCCCGGCTGGGCGCTGGCGCGCTTCGGCGACGGCGGCTGGTGGCCGGCCATCGCCCGCGGCCTGAGCGATGGCGCCTTCGACGACGAGGTCGTGCAGGCGCTCGCTGACATCGTCCGCGCCCACGTCCGTTCGGCGGCGTGGGTGTGTGCGGTCCCGAGCGCACGCCTGGGCGACACGCTCGACCGGCTCGCGCGGCAGGTGGCCGATGCGCTCGGGCTGCCCTGTCCCGCGCTGCTGGAGCGCACCGGCGCGCGGCCGCCCCAGCGCGAGATGGAGAACGCGGTCAGCCAGGCGGCGAACGTCCGCGGCGCGTTCCGCGTCGCCGGGACGCCGCCCCGCGGCACCGGCGTGCTGCTCGACGACCGCCGCAGCTCCGGATGGACGCTGGCCATGGTCGGCGGTCAGCTGCGGCGAGCGGGTGCTGAGCGTGTCGTGCCGCTCGCCCTGGGCACGTTGCTCTGACACGACCGGTCAGCGTCCCTTGACAGTACGGACCGGTTGCGGTGGGATGCGCGCGTGGTCGTGAACGGACGCCGGCAGTGGGGACTCGTGTCGTTGGCTGCCGCGCTGTGCGCCGGGTCGCCCGCCGTGCTGTCGGCGGGGGCGGGCGCGCGCTCGGTCAGCGCGCACGCTGTCGGCGCCCACGCAGCGGCGTGCGGCGGCGGTCAGAGCGGGACGTCGTTCTTCTCCCTCAGCCCCCGCGGAAGCCGCATCGTCGCAGAGACGGACCTGCCGGTCTGCGTCACCGGCAGCCTGGCGGTCACCTTCACCGGCGATCCCGCCGCCGGCTGTGCCGCCGACGGCCTGTGTGATTACTCGGGCAACGAGAGCTACACGCCCGGCAGACAGAGCGTCGGTGACCTCAACATCACCACGATCGCGTACCGGGGCCGTCGCGTGACCACCGCCACGCTGTCGATCGGTGGCCCTGGGGCGCTTTCGGCGAGCGCGGTCCAGCGCACGGTGAGCACCGCGACGGGTACCCAGACGACCTCGTGCAGCGATGATGCGGGCAGCGGGGGCGGCCTGTTCGCCGCGTTCTTCAACCTCCATGCGACGAGACGACATGTGACGATCGACCTCGCCCGGACCAGCCCGATACTCGGCAGTCGCTGCGCCGGCCCGCTCGCCGTCGATGTGGCCTCCGCCATGCCCTTCCGTACCGTGCCGGTGCGCACGGTGCAGCGCGGTGACACGACGATCGACCTCTCGGGCGGCGGTCAGTTCGCCGCCCACGGCATGTCCGGGACGGTCGCCTCGACGCTCATGCTGGCGGTTGGCCGTCCGCAGCGCGTGCGGCAGATTCCCGCGCGGAAGCCCTCAGGCCACCGCCGGGTCGGGCACACGGCATTGATCGCCTACCGGGTCACGCGCGTCGCCGGACGGGCCGTGGCGACCGTCCAGAGCTCCACCACGGCAGCCCTCTGCGGCCCGTTCGACGGCTGCGGGCTGGCCGGCACGATCACCGTGCTCCCAGGTGCGTCCACCCACGGGTCGGCGTTCCTCAGTGCCCTCAGCTCCCACGCCTCGGTCCGCCGATTGCGGGCTGAGTTGCGCGGTGGCGGTCCGCCTACGGCAAAGCTGGAGGGCGGAGGGGCGGCGCAGACGCACGGCACGGTACAGGCCCAGGTCACGCAGGACAGTGCAACGTGCTCGGACAGCGTGGTGCTGCACCAGTTCGACCTGCGGCTGGCCCGGCACGGCCACTGGCTGCGGGTATCCCTCTCCCCAAGCGAGTCCCAAGCCGCCGATCCGCTCCGGACTCGCTGTCCGGGGCCTGATCTGGGCTCCCACATCTTCGCCACAGCTCGTGTACCGGCGACGCGCCTCAGCCGCCGAACGCTGACCGCGACCCTCCGCGGCCGCGCGTTCAGCGACGGTCCCTACGACGTGACCACGCGGTCGACTCTCGCGGTGACGCTGCGACGCGGCGCGACGAAGGTGCATGCGATCCACGTCATCGCGGTGAGGAGCGTCCCCGCCGTGGCGACGACCGTCGGCGACGACGGCCTCCGGGTCACTCGTGCTGGGTGACGACCAGCCCCGCCGGAACCTCGATACCGCCCGCTGAGGGCACCGGCTGCCCGTTCAGCCTGGCGTAGAACGCGGCGGCGACGCGCTCGGCGTGGCGCTTGGCGAGGTCTGCGCGCTCGCCGGCGAACAGCTCGTCGACGCTCATCCGCCACAGCCACAGCCAGCGCTCGAAGTGTCCCGCGAACAGCGTGACCTTCTGATTGAGCGCCGCATGGGGGGCGAACGCGCCGCCGCCGTAGGAGCGGGCGCCAAGCAGGATCGTCTCCCAGAACGAGGTGATCTTGGGGACGTGAGCCTCGAGGTCGAGCTGGGCCACGTCGGTGAAGATGAAGCCCAGGATCGGGTCGGTCATGGCGCGGCCGTAGAACGTCCGCACGAGCGCTTCGCAATCGTCGCGGGTCTCGATGTCGTGCAGCTCGCTCATTCCCGCTCGAGGATAGGAGCCGGCCCCTACGCGCTCGCGGAGCGTTCCCGGGCCCGGTAGGCGGCCGCGGCGTGGCGATTGGAGCACCGGGTGGAGCAGAACCTGCGGGAGCGGTTGCGCGAGAGATCGAGCACCAGGCCCTCGCACCCGTCGTCAGCGCACACCGAGACGCGAGAGAGCTCGTCGGCCCGGATCAGGTCGACCATCGCCATGGCGGTCTCGACGATCACGCGGCGGTCCAGCGGCTCATCGGACGAGATCGCATGGATGTGCCAGTCGAGCTCGTCGTGACGCACCAGCTGAGGCACCGCTCGAGCGTCGGCCAGCATCTCGTTGGCGATCTCGGCCGCACGGTCGCGGTCCGCGGTCAACAGCGTCCGCAGCTCTTCCCGGATCGCACGCAGCGCCGACAGCTCGGCTGCGTCGCGGTCGTGGCGGCCCGTGTACCGGTGCGCCGTCCACCAGCGCTCCACCTCGTCCTGGGTGGTCAGCGTGTCGGGATCCTCGGCGGTGTTGACCAGCTCGACGGCGGCACGAAGTGACCATTCCGTGTCAGGAGCAAAAAGCACTTTGACTTATTATGCCGCAACCGCTAGCGTCATTTGCCATGAGCAATCACGGTCATGACGGCGGGTCCCGCTCCGGGTTCGCGCTGGCGGTGCTCTCGGCGGCGTCGTTCGGGCTCTCCGGCGCGCTCGCCCGGGGTCTGCTGAACACCGGCTGGACGGCCGGCGCGGTCGTACTCGTGCGCTTGGGCCTGGGGGCGATCGTCGTCGCCCCGTTCGCGTTCGTCGAGCTGAGGGGCCGTTGGCACGTCCTGCGCGCCCACGCAGGCCTGGTCCTCCTCTACGGCGCGGTGCCGATGGCCCTGGCTCAATTCGCCTACTTCTCCGCAGTCTCGAAGATGGCGGTCGGGCCGGCGCTGCTGATCGAGTACACCGCACCGGCGGCGGTCGTCGGCTGGCTGTGGCTGCGCCGCGGTGAGCGCCCGACGGCGATGACGCTCGTGGGGGCACTCGTCTGCCTTGTCGGTCTCGTGCTCGTCCTCGACCTGCTCGCCGGCCCATCCCTGAACCCGGTGGGGGTCGCCTGGGCGCTCGTGGCCATGGTCGGCTGCGCGTCGTACTTCGTGCTCGGCTCCGACGGGATTGCCGCGGTGCCCGCGATCGGCCTGGCGGGCTGCGGACTGGTGGCGGCTACCGCTTCGCTGGGCGTTCTGGGGGCGATCGGCGTGCTACCGCTGCGCGCCGCGACCGCAGCGCCGCGCTTCGCCGGCGTCCACGTGCCCTGGTGGCTGCCACTGCTCGCGCTCGGCGCCATCACCTGTGGCCTGGCCTACTGCGCGGGGGTCGCCGGGATCCGGCGGCTGGGCTCGCGCGTGGCCTCGTTCGCCGGCCTGCTCGAGGTCGTCTCCGGCGTCGTGTGGGCATGGCTGCTGCTCACCCAGGTTCCGGGTCCGCTGCAGCTCGTCGGCGGGCTCCTGCTCCTGGCGGGGATCGTCGTGGTGCGGCTCGGAGAGCGACCCGCCTCAGGCGACTCGGGTGCCGAGCGCGGAGCGGCTCGTGCGCCGCAGCGCCTCGCCGTACCCGCGGGCGAGCTGCCGCATCGAGCCCTCCCAGGTGCGCTCGCGCGCCGCCGCCAGCCCCGCCCGGCGCAGGCGCTCGGCGAGCAGCGGGGTTCCGGTCACCGACACGAGCGCGCTGGCGAGAGCATCGGGGTCGGGTGCGGTGAGGAGCCCAGTCTCCCCGTGCTCGATGAGTGACGCCGGGCCGCCCTCGGCGACCGCGATCACCGGCAGACCGCTCGCCTGCGCCTCGAGGATCACCTGGCCGAAGGTGTCCGTGCGGCTTGCGAACAGGAACGCGTCGGCGCTGGCGTAGGCCCGGGCGAGCTCTGCGCCCTCCAGCCAGCCCAGGAACGTCGCGTGCTCGCCCAGGCGCTCGCGGAGCACCGGCTCCTCCGGACCGCCGCCCGCGAGCACGAGGTGCAGTCGCGGGTCACGCGCGCGGGCGGCGAGGAACGCGTCGGCGAGGAGCTCGGCGCCCTTCTCCTTGGTGAGCCGCCCGGCGTACAGCACGTTGCACTTGCCGCCGAACAGCTTGGGGTCGCCCAGGCCCGGATCGAAGCGGCTGAGGTCGACGCCTCGGTCCCAGCGGCCGATCCGGTCTGACTCGATGCCGAGCTCGGCCAGCCGAGCGTCTGTCGCCTCGCTGGGGGAGAGCACCATCTCACATGGGCCGTAGAAGCCGCGCAGCGCCGCGGTGGCGAACAGCTCGAGATGAGCCGAGCCCGAGCGCAGGCCGGCGTAGGCGGCCAGCTCGGTGTGGTAGCTGCCGATCACCGGCAGTTGCATGACCCGCGCCATCAGCCACGCGCCGATGCCCGCTGGGCCGGGGGAGACGAGGTGGATCAGGTCATAGCGCCCATCCGCGAGCGCCTCGACGAGGGCCGGCACGCCCGGCACGCCGATCCGCATCCCCGCGTAGAACGGGATCTCGATCTCCGCCACCGAGGACAGCCGGCGGTCGACATCGGCATCGGTGCCGATCACCTCGACCTCGTAACCAGGGACCCCGCGGTCTCGGACCTGCGCAACCGTCCGGGTGACCCCGTGCGTCGCGCCGAGGCCGTCGGCGACCAGAGCGACCCGCGGGCGCTCACCATCGCCACGGGTCAGCTTCAGCTTCTCGCGACCGAGGAACGCCGTCGCGGCGGCGTAGGGGATCGCCGGGATGCACGCCTCGAACAGAGCGGAGGCGCGGGGCGCGAGGTTCATCTCTCCTGCCTGCACGGCGCCGACCAGCCCGCCGACCGCGGTGGCGAGCGCACGCTCGTGGATCCGCCGCGAGCGCCGCATCAGGTCTGGATGGCTGAGCTCCCCGTCCTGGAGCATGCGCAGCAGCTCGCGCGAGGAGACGCCGAGGTTCATCGCGGCCAGCCACCCCCGCAGCATCGCGCGGGCGTCCTGCGGCCGGGCGAGCTCTGGATCGCAGCCGTCGCCGCTGCGGGCGTCACCCTCGGACATGACCCGTTCGATGATCCGCAGCACGGCGCCGGGGTCAGGCGGCGCGTCGCGGTCGTCGCCCTGCAGCGAGCGGATCGCCAGGGCCATCGCGGCGTGCGCCCACTTCGCAGCCGACCCCTGGGCGCCGTGCGCCTCCGCGCGTCCGCCGCGGACGTGGGCGAGGAACTCCTGGGGTGTCGCGCAGCGCGGCACCTCGGTGAACGTACGCCCGATGTCGATTCCGGCGTGGTCATCGGAACCGCCGATGGCGGTGCCCCCATGCGTCTCGATGTACACGAACGCCGGAAGATTGAGCTCCTTGGCGCGCGATCCGTTGCGGGTCTCCCACACCGGGAACAGCTGGGCCAGGCGCCGGCGGTGCCGTGCCGTCAGGGGCGCGCGGACCGCAAAGAACGGATGTGCCAGTGCGCAGGTGATCTCCTGCTCGGAGAGGTAGGCCGCGCACGTCTCCACGTCATCGTTATGCCGTTGCAGCCACTCGTGATCCTGTGGCGTGATGCCGTAGCAGAGGACGTGCACCGCCTGGGGCTCGCCCTTGAACGACACGGTGAGCTCCTCGGAGATGAACGTCCCCGGCAGATGACCGATCGCCAGTGCCCCCTCGATCGTGTCATGGTCGGTGATCGTCACGAAATCCATCCCTCGACGACGCGCGAGCTCGTAGACCTCTTCGGGCTCGGTGGCGCACTCCGGAAGATGCAGGGAACGCTGGATTCCCAGCTTGGACAGCTCCGACGCCGTCGAGTGCACATGCATGTCAATGCGGCTTCTCTCGTTCATTGACTGAAAGGATTCTCTTGCAATTTGCGGATTCCGTGAACAACGCGCTCACGTCCTGTGACCATTCAGTGAAGACAAGGGAATGGGCGCCCGCAACGGAGAACGATGGCTTCATGTCAGCCGGCGCTCACGCCGGAACGGCGTCGATCCCCGGGAGAGGTGACACCGTCCGGCTCACACATGGTGAGGTTTCGGTCGAGGTACGGCTCATGCCGTTCTCGTTCTCCGTGCGACGCCGTGGCGTGACAGCGGTGCGGGCCGCCGGGGCATGGCTGGCGGAGGGCATCGCGCGTGATGTGCTGCTGCAGTTCACCGAGGGTGTCGTGCCGATCGAGGAGCGCTCCGCGCCGCGCCGCGTGGTGCACGCCCGCGCCTTGGACGAGCGATCGCGCGGCGCGACGTTCTCGCTTTTGCTCCAGGATCAGAACACGGCCACGCTCGACATCGACGTATGCGACGACGCGCGGGTGTCGCTGCGCCTGGACGCCGACGGGGCGCCCCTGCGGCTCGGTCTGGGCTGGGAGCGGGCAGCCGACGAGCGGCTGTGCGGCCTCGGTCTGCGCCACCAGCCCCAGCTCGATCAGGCCGGCCGTGATATCCAACTCGGTGCCGATCGCCGCTACCGGGGGCCCGACTGCCCGGAGGAGATGATCGAGGAGGGCGGTATTCCGCAGGGCGACTGCGCCCCCGTCCCGTGGCTGCTGTCCAGCCGCGGCTACGGCGTCTGGTGCTCGACCGCCGCCAACGGCACCCGCTTCGACCTGGCGGGCGAGCGGGTGGAGATCTCGACCCGCGCCCATGCCGGCCCGCTCGAGCTCGAGCTGCTCTGCGCCTCCACGCCGGCCGCGGCGCTGCGCGGGCTGTGCAGGCTCACCGGCTGGCCCGCGTTGCTGCCCGAGTGGGGCTACGGGTTCTGGAAGAGCCGCGACGTGCACGAGCACCAGGACGACGTACTGGACGACTTCCTCGGGTTCCGCCGCCATCACATCCCGCTGGACGCGGTCGTCATCGACTCCCCGTGGGCGACGCAATACAACACCTGGGAGTTCAACCCGCATCAGTTCCCGGACGCGCGCTGGATGATCAGCGCGATGCGCGCCTCCGGCGTGCGAACCGTCGTCTGGGTGACCCCGTGGGTGAACCTCGACTCACGCGACGGTCAGATCGCGCCCCAGCCCGAGTCCGAGCGCGCCGCGGGGCTGCCCGCCTCCAACTACGCCCCCGGAGCCGCGGCCGGCCACTTCGTGAGCGAGCCCAAGGCCGGCGCGCTCGAGCGCCGTGGCGACCCGTACGTCGCCCAGTGGTGGATGGGGACGGGGTCGCCGGTCGACTTCACGAGTCCGGCGGCCGAGGCGTGGTGGCGCGATCAGGCCAAGCGGGTGCTCGCGCTCGGGGTCGCCGGCATCAAGGCCGACGATGGCGACGGCTACTACATCCCCGACCGCGTCCGGCTGGCGGACGGGCGCTCGGGAGGCGAGGCGGCCTGGGAGCTCGGCACGCTGCACCGCCGCTGTCTGCAGCGCGCGCTCGACGAGGTCCATCCCGGCGAGGGCGTGCTGTTCGGCCGCAGCGGCTGGAGCGGCCAGCACGCATTCGGCCATACGTGGGGCGGTGACCAGGTCTCTGACTTCTGGTCGCTGCGGGTGCTGGTGGTGGCGCTGCTGTCCGGGGCGATGACCGCCGTCTCGAACGTCTCGCACGACATCGGCGGGTACCTCGGCCACCGTCTGGTCGAGCGCTGCCCGCCGGAGCTGCTCATCCGCTGGCTGCAGTTCGGCTGCTTCACGCCGCTGATGCATGCCCATTCGCGAATGGACCAGGAGCCCTGGCGCTACGGCGCCGAGGTGATGGATCTCTACCGCGCCTACGTGCTGCTGCACGAGCAGCTGGTCCCGTACACGCGCGCCGCCGCCGCGACCGCGCAACGGACCGGACTGCCGATCATGCGCCCGCTCTGCCTGATCGATCCCTCCGATCCGCGGGGCTGGACGGTCGGCGACGCCTACGGGTACGGCCCGGCGCTGTGGGTCGCGCCGGTGCTCGAAGAGGGTGCACGCACGCGCGAGGTGGTGCTGCCGCGTGGTGAGTGGGTGCAGACATGGGACGGCGCCGTGGTTCGCGGCGGCCGCGAGGTGGTCGTCGACGCGCCGCTCGAGCGACTGCCGGTGTGGGTCCGTGCCGGCTCGATCGTCGTCACCTACCCTGCCGCGCACGTGGCCGAAGGGCTGGGGGACACCCCTGAGTCCGAACGACCGCTGCGCGCGACCCTGTGGGGGAGGCCGCGTCTCGGCCGCGCGGTCGCCCGACTCGCCGACGGGACGCGGATCGGCTGGCGGGACGGTCGATGGGAGCTTCCCGGCGGGCGTGAGGTGACCGTCGCCACGCGCGCGCTGTAGCCGTGTCGGGTCTATCCTCGCCGCGTGCACTTCACCGAGCTCACCGCGCCCGAGCAGCGTGTGCTCGGCTGCCTGATCGAGAAGCGCTGGACGACGCCTGACCAGTACCCGCTGTCGCTCAACGCGCTTCGGCTTGCCTGCAATCAGTCGACGAACCGCGACCCGGTCACCCGGTATGACGAGGACACCGTCTACCGCGCCGCCCAGCGGCTGTGCACCTACGGGCTGGCGCGGCTGGCCAGTGGCCATTCCTCGCGCGCCACGAAGTACCGCCACCTCGCGGAGGAGGGCCTCTCGCTCAACCGCGACCAGCTTGCGGTGCTCGCCGTTCTGTTGCTGCGCGGTCCGCAGACCCCGGGCGAGCTGAAGGCGCGCAGCGAGCGGATGGCTCCGGTGCAGTCGCTTTCCGACATCGAGCGGCTGCTCGCCGAGCTCGACGATCGCGGCTACGCGCGGCGCCTGGGCCGCCGGCCCGGTCAGAAGGAGGATCGCTTCGTCCAGCTGCTGGGTGGTGAGGATGGCGCGATGGCTGCCGAGGCCTCGGGCAATGGGGTCGCAGCCTCCGCGTCGTTCGCGCCCCCACGGGAGGCCGACTCGCCGCCCATCGGCTCCCCGGCGCCGGCCACTTACTCCGGCCCGCCCCCAGCCGCCGCGCCCGCCAGCGACCCCGGGCTGGTGTCGCGCGTCGAGGCGCTCGAGGAGGAGGTGGCGAGGCTGCGCGCTGAGCTCGAGGAGCTGTTGAGCTGACATGACCGACCGGTCCGCCATCGAGTTTCACCCGGCGGCGGTGGACCGAGGGCCGGGCGGTGACCTGCTGGCGGCGATGCGCGCAGAGATGGCGGCGATGTACTCGGGCCTCGACCTCGACGGGCCTGAGATGCCCCGCGCGGGGGCGGCTGAGCTCGGGCCGCCCGGAGGCACGTTCCTGGTCGGAACGTGCGCCGGTGACCCGGTCTGCTGCGGCGGAGTCAAGCGATTGGACGCTCGCGCCTGCGAGCTCAAGCGCATGTACGTCGCCCCGCAGGCGCGCCGTCAGGGGGTTGCGCGGCAGCTGCTGGCCGCGCTCGAGGCGGCGGCGCGGGATCTCGGCTACGCGGTCGCACGGCTGGACACCGGTCCTGACCAGCCGCACGCGCGGGCGCTGTACGAGTCCGCGGGCTACGTCGAGATCGACAACTTCAACGGCAACCCGGTCGCGACCTACTTCGCCGAGAAGCCGCTGGGATGAGCGAGCGGGAGACCGTTCACGAGCTCGACCTCGACGCCTACCTCGCCCGGCTGGGTCTGAGCGGCCGCCCGACCGTTGCCGAGCTGCACCTCGCGCACGTCGTCGGGATCCCGTTTGAGAATCTGGATCCGCTGCGCGGCATGCCGGTGTCGCTCGGTCTGGCCGACATCGAGCGCAAGCTCGTGACCGAGCGGCGCGGTGGATATTGTTTTGAGCACAACCTGCTGTTCGCCGCCGCGCTGCGAGGGCTCGGCGTGGAGGCGGAGCCGGTACTGGCCCGGGTCGGGGCGCGCGGGAACCCCGCGCGCACGCTCAGCCATCTGCTCCTGCGCGTCCACCACGGCGGCGCGGTGTGGCACGCCGACGTCGGCTTCGGATCCGGCACGCTGAGCGAGCCGGTCCCGTTCGGAGAGCAGCAGGAGTTCGTCCAGCTCGGGTGGCGCCGGCGGATCATCGCCGACGGTGACGAGCTCGTGCTGCAGGCGATCCGCGGCGATGGTGCGTGGGAGGACGTGTACAGCTTCCTCCCCGTCGCGGCGGCGGGGATCGACATCGAGGTCAACAACTGGTGGGTGTCGAGCAACCCCCGGTCACGGTTCGTCCGCGGCCTTGTCATCACCCGCCAGGGCGAGAACGGATCGCGCACGGTTCTGAGCGACTGGAGCGGGACGCTTCGCCTGATCGAGCAGACGCCCGACCGCGAGACCTCGCGGGAGGTGGAGCGCTCCGAGATCCCCGCGTTGCTCGCTCAGCTCGGCCTGCCGGGCTGGCGTCTCGACGAGCGCGGGGTTCCGGTGCCCGGCGCCGCCCACGCGCGAGAGCCGGAGTTCGCTGACACCCGCCGTCCCCACCCCAAGGAGCGCACACGATGACCGAGCCTGTCCACGACAGCGACCGCGCGGCGGGTACCGAGGCCTGGCACCGGGACCTCCCGGGTTCCGGGGAGGATGGCAGGGAGGCTTCCGCAAGCGTTGACGCGGGCGCGCAGCCGCTGTGGCGCCGTCCCCTGTTCCATGTCAAGGCGGGCACGCTTGACGCCGACACCGCCCAGACGGAGGGGATGAAACGCTTCGAGGCGCTGTCCAGGCGTCACGGCGGCACGGAGAAGATCTGGCTGGGGGAGAGCCACGTCGGTGCTGAGATGCGATCGGGCGACCACCACCACGGCGAGGCTGAGACCGGCATCTACGTGATCTCCGGCCATCCGGTGTTCGTGTTCCTCGCCGACGGCGAGGAGCAGCGGATCGAGACCTCGCCCGGCGACTACGTCTTCGTCCCGCCCTACGTGCCCCACCGCGAGGAGAACCCGCATTCCGAACCCGCGGTCGTGCTGCTCGCCCGCAGCACCCAGGAGGGGATCGTGGTCAACCTGCCGAGCCTCGACGTCGAAGTCGAGATCCCCGGCGACGTCGGCCCCGACTAGGTGGGCGCGCCGGCGCCTGCGAGCAGCCCGCTGAGCGTCGCCCCGAGCGGGGCGTCGAGCTTGAGCGCGGCCAGCGGGTCCCCGCGGGTCACCCCGCGGTTGACGATCGCCACCGGAATGCCCACGCGCTGAGCGCGCTGGACGAAGCGCAGCCCCGACATGACGGTCAGCGACGAGCCGAGCACGAGCAGGGAGGCGCCCGCCTCGACGAGCGCGTAGCAGCGGTCGACTCGCGGCCGGGGCACGTTCTCGCCGAAGAAGACCACGTCGGGCTTGAGCAGATCCGAGCCGCACCGCTCGCAACCGACCAGGCGGAATCGCGCGACGTGCTCGTCGGCGAGCTCGACGTCGCCGTCCGGATTGCTCGGCGTCGGCGCGAGCGCGAGCTGGTCGAAGCCGGCATTCGCGGTTCGCAACCGCTCGTCCAGCTCGTGACGCGCCGTGCGGGAGCCGCACTCCAGGCAGACGACCCAGGCGAGGCTCCCGTGCAACTCGATCACCCGTCGCGCACCCGCCGCCTGGTGCAGGCCGTCGACGTTCTGGGTGATGATCCCGGTGAGCGCACCCGCGCGCTCGAGCTCGGCGACCGCCCGGTGGCCGGCGTTGGGTGCGGCCGCCGACATGCGCCGCCAGCCGATCTGCGAGCGCGCCCAGTAGCGACGGCGAGCCTCCTCGGAGCCGGTGAACTCGCGGATCGTCATCGGCAGCCGCACTCGGAGCTGGCCTGTCGGCCCGCGGTAGTCGGGGATCCCCGATTCGGTCGAGATTCCCGCGCCGGTGAGCACGACGACGTTGCCGCGGTGCACGAGCTCACGCAACCGTTGGATCTCGGTCATCGTCGGAGTATGCCCGCGGTGGGGCGCTGGTGGCGGGGGTGGTGGCGGTCGCGGTCAGCCGCGGACGAGCGCCGCGTCGGAGCCGATCGCCTCGGCGGCGCGGCGGACGGCCTCACGTGCCTCGGCGGGCTCCAGCACGACCGCGTCGCCCGCCTCCTTCAGCGTCTCGCGCACGAGCCAGTCGACCCCGGCGAACCCGAGCTCGACGATGACCGCGCCATCGCTGAGCTCAGCGACGACGGAGCGCTCCTCGCGCGCCCAGCGGGCCCGGTCGGGAGAGATCCAGACTCGGGCGCGGCTGGAGGCGGGGACCTCGCCGGTACGGGGCCATCCCCCGGCGTCGGCTGCGGGGTCGACGTCGGAGCGGGGCGCATACCGGGTGTCGGTGACGGTCGCGGACTTGATGCGGTCCAGCCGGAAGTGGCGCACGCTGGAGCGCGACGGGTCGTAGCTGCCCAGGTACCAGCCCTCACGGCCGTTGATGAGCGCGTAGGGCTCGACCGTCCGCTCGGAGAACTCGTCCTCGTTCTCCTTGTAGTACTCAAACGAGAGCAGCCGGCGGGACGCGATCGCCTGCGAGACGACGCGCGCTATCTCGACGTCGTCGCCGCCGGCGGTGGCGAACTGCAGCCCCTCGTCGGCGGGGTCCTCACCGAGTGCCGCCACCACCTTGGAGCGCACGGAGGTGAGCGACCCCTCGGGAATGTGCTCGCCGATCAGGTCGATCGCGGCGATCAGCGCCTTGGCTTCGACGGGCAGTAGCCGCGCCGGGCGGGCGAACGAATCGCCGTAGGGCTCGGGATCGACCTCGACGGTCCCGTCGGGCATGATCTCGGCGTACAGCACGTAGGTGCCCGCCCCGAAGTTGACGACGTTGAGCAGCGCGATGTCCTCGCGCAGTTCCTGATCGGAGACCTGCAGCGCGGCGTGCAGATCGGTCTCGGTCAGCACCCGGCCGCCGCGGCCGGCCTCGATCAGGATCGATGCGAGCGTGACCAGCCGCGCGAACCGCTCGGGGCGGATGGCGGCGTCGCCTCGTCCTTCCGCATCGTCGTCACCGCGCCGGCCGGCCGGGCGCTCTGGCGCGTCGGTCCCGTGCGACTCCGCAGTGTCCGGCAGCTCGTCGGCGATCTGCGGCTCACCGCGATGGCGCTCGACGAGCAGGCCGACCCGCTCGCGCATCTCGGCCAGCAACTCGGCCGGGCCGGCGACCCGCGCGTTCTCGCCCAGCCCGAGCACCCAGGCGATCAGCTGGCGGGTGTTGGCGTAGGGGGTGAGGAACACGCGGTCGTCCTCGTCCTCGCCGGGGCGCATCTCGCCGTAGCGGCCGAAGTGGCGCTCGATCTGCCAGGCGATCCGCTCGGAGATCCACACCTCGGCAGTGCCGACGGCGTCGCCGAACTGCCAGTCGATGCGGTCCGCATAGCCGCGCGGGTCGAAGTCGGCGGGGCGCTGGAAGTCATGCTCGGCCTTCGTCGCGTAGCCGACCTTCCCCTTGATCCGGGACAGCCGGAAGACCCGGATCGCATCACGCTCGTGCGAGCGCCCGACGAGATAGAACTGCCCGCCCTGGTAGAGCAGCTGGTAGGGATCGACCTTGCGCGTGCCGACGTCGTCGCGCTCCATCGTGTGGTAGTCGAACACGATCGTCTTGCGGCGGAAGATGGCGGTCTCGATCTTGGCCAGCCGCGAAGAGACCTCATGGCCGCCCGCCGAGCCGGTGATACCGAGCGCGACGGTGCTCTGCTCCGGGCGGGACAGCGGACTCGGCCGGCCCCATGAGATCTGCTGCAACGCCAGGCGCAGCGGCTCGGCGTACGCGAACTCCCCGTCGAGCAGCTGCAGCGCGGTCTGGAGCGCGGCGAGCTCGGCGTCGGAGAACTCGATCGGCGGCAGATGGAAGTTCTCCGGCGGTAGCGAGTAGTTCTCCTGCTCGACCAGGCCGTCGACCGGCTTCTCCACCGACAGCGCGATCCCCAGTGCCTCCAGCTCCGAGCGGTCCGCGTAGAAGCGACGCGCGAACGCGTCCTCGTTCATCACGCTGTAGCCCTCGACATCCCGCCGAATCTCAGGTGCCGTCACCGGCCGCCGCTCGGCCATCAGGTACGAGATGAGCGAGAGCTGACGGATCAGTTTCTCGGTGTCCTTGGCCATCCCCGTTTTGACTGTAGACGGGCCGGTCGGGACCTCGGGTCCATTGTCACCAAACTGGCACGCAATTTGCGTGGATTTGGGGGTGATGGATGGCCTTGGCTGTGCGTGGCGTTTCGCCAGGCTGTGGGGTTCGTGGGGTTCGTGCGGCCGTCGGCCGCGGTTGGCTGTTGTGGCGTTTGCGAGGTAGCGCGTCGTGTCGCCGGCCGTCAAGCAGCGCCCGCAGCTGTGGGATTGCTTTTGGGGTTGTGGCGCTGCTTGACTGCCGTCGCCCCGCCGCGCTATTGGCAGTGAGGGGGGCGCACAAGTGCTGCCCCCCACCGGGGGACCACTGCTGACACGGCGGGGTGGCTCACGCGTGGGCAGTTATGACGGCTGAGACGTCATTTCTGCCCGCGCGTCTCGGTCGGCCAGACGCGTGGGGGCAGATATGACAGCTGGGATGTCATTTCTGCCCGCGCGTCGGCGCCGGGGATGACGCGTGGGGTGTGACGGCGGCTGGGACGCCGCAACGTCCCACGCGTCGCCGGCGACCGACCGCGCGCCCCGCCGGCGGCCCAAGCGTCCGCGGCGAGCAAAACCGCCCCCGCACCGACCCGCGCAGGCGCGCGTGGGCAGAACCGATCGCCAGGACAAAAACACCGCCCACGCACCCCCGGCGGCCGCAGCGAGTGGGCAGAAAGTCCCGCCCCCGACGCCGCCCGGGGCCCAGCAGGCCGTTCAAGAGTCCCCCTTTGGCACGAGGTCGTGCACACGAAGTGGGCTCGACCTCATTGCCCAGTAGCGCGCACGGCGGCGGCGGTCACAGCAGCGCCACCCACCCCACACGGACGCCACAGCTGCGGGCGCTGCTTGACGGCCGACGACGGGTGCGCTACCTCGCGATCCCCACGCCCCACAGCGGCGACCCGGCGCGCCACCTCACGAACCCCACGAAACAACAGCGGCGGCCCGGTGGCCACCTCGCGAACGCCCCGCGCCACGGCGGCGAACCGGCGCGCCACCTCGCGAACGCCCCACGCCACGGCGGCGTACCGGCGCCCCACCTCACGCACCCCACGAGCATCAGGCGACCCGGGCGCGCCACCCGGCGAGCGCCGAGTCTCAGGCAGCCCGGTCGAGCCCGGACGCGAAGAACGCCCCGCCGCCCAGGCCCTTGTCGTAGCCAGACCACTGCTGGCCGTCGGGCATCGTCTTCTCGACGCGGTCGAAGGAGCCGAGGCGGGCGCCGAGGGTGTCGATGCCGTGGACGAGCGCGGCCTCGCGGGTGGCGGGGACGACGGGGCTGCCGTGCTCGAGGGTGCCGTGGTGGCTGAGGATGATGTGCAGCAGCGCCCGGGCGACGTCGGCGGGGAAGCCCGGGAGGGACTCGATGGCGGTGCGGATGCGGTAGTAGCCGAGCGGGATCTCGCCGTAGAGGCGGCCACCGTCGCTCATCTCGATCGCCTCGCCGTGCATCTCGTAGGCGTCGAGCTTGCCGATGTCGTGCACCAGCGCGCCGGCGACCGCCACGTCACGGTCGATGCCGGGGAACGTGGCGGAGATGGCGCTCACCGCCTGGGCGACGCTGAGCGAGTGCTCCAGCAGCCCGCCGCGGTAGGCCTGGTGATAGTGCTTGGCCGCGGGAGCGATGCGGAACCGCTCCCAGACCTCCGTGCCCTCGCCGAGGACGAGATCGAGCAGGGCGCGCAGGCACGGCCGCTGGATCGTCGAGGCCAGCTCTCGGAGATCCTGCTCGAGCAGCTCGATCGGCCGCGATGGTCCGTCGAGCAGGTCGGCCGCGTCGTACTCGTGCTCGGCGGCGGGCCGGAGGGACTCGACGACCAGGCGCGGACCGAAGCGCTCGTCCTCGGTCATCCGGCCGCATACGTGGGCGATCATCCCCGCCGCGCAGGATTCCTGCACCTCCGACACCCCGTCGTAGACGACGGCGGGTACCGAGCCAGTGCGATCCGACAGGCGCAGCGTGAGCAGCTCGGTTCCGTCGCGTCGAGTGCGGAGCTTGAGCTCGCGCACGACCAGCGGCGCCTCGATTCGCAGACCGACTGAAAGCTCACGAACCTGCATCGCCCGGCGACGATACGCCCGGTATCGGACGGCAGCGATTGCCGCAAAACCCCTGCGTAACAACACCAACCCCGAGGCGTGAGACGTCCGCCGGATGCGCTAGATCACGCGCGAGCGCGCGTCATCCCGACGCCGGAATCGCTACAGGCCGGGTGGATGGCGGGCGACGAACGAGCTCAGGTCCGGCTCGTCGGCCGAGCGGTTGGACCAGCGCGAGCCCGTCTCCGCGAGCGCGACGGTGTCGAATCGCAGACCCGAGACGTACATGAACGTGTGGCCCGGGGACGCGTAGACGGTGATCCACTTGCCGGGTCCCGCATCGCCCCACTGCATCAGCTGGCCGGAGGTCATCGTGGTGTTGAGCAGACCGGCGGCCGCCAGCACGTAGCTCAGCGACCCCGAGCAGTCATAGCCGGTGTCCTCGTAGGTCATATGCCCGCCGCCCCAGATGTAGGGCAGGTGTGAGATCTGGTTGCCGGCGGCGATGACCTCCTGGACGGCGGCGGGTGCGTCGACGGGTGCGATCGCCAGCAGGTTGGAGGTGAGCGTGCCCTGATTGGGGCTTGCCGACATGCCGCTCTGGCGCAGTTGGCGCCGCACATCGACCAGCGAGGTGGGCTTGGCCAGGGAGTTGGCGCCCGGGTGGGTGTCGACCTTCACGGTCGCGGCCTTGGGAAGGGTCGAGGTGCCCGCGCCGGCCACCGGCTCGACCGCGTGTGGGTGGGCCTTGGGGACCGTCACCGCGGGCGACCCCGCATGGGAATGAGAGGAATGGGAAGCCGACGAGGATCCACAGCCCGCGCAGGCCAGCGCCACGGCCGCAGCGACGCTGCCGAGCAGCGCGCGCGTCGCGCGAGGGCGTGGGTGTGCGAGTCCAGGCATCCGTTTGAGTATGGCTTCGTCCGCCGTCGAGAGCGCAGGTCGGTCAGGCTTGAAGGCCGGACCCGACCCAGTCTCCCGGGCCGCGTGTACCCCGCGGGGCGAAAAAGTAGCCACCGCCCACCGGGGTGATGTAGTCAGTCATCGGCTCATTGGCCAGGCGAACTTGAATCGCCTTGAACTGCCGGTTGGGATTCTGGTTGTAGGCGGTGAAGATCAGACCGCAGTCAAGGTCGCCCGCCTCGTCGGCTCCGCGGTCGTAGTTGTAGCTGCGGCGGATCATCCGCTGGTCGGCGGTTGCGGCGGTGCGCGGGTTGGCGAGCCGGATGTGGGCGTCGAGCGGGATGCGCCTGCCGTGAGGGTCGGCGGTGAAGTCCGGGGTATCGAACTGGCCGGCGCCGCCGAGCGGCGCGCCGCTCACCCGCTCGCGTCCAATCATCTGCTCCTGCTCGAACATTCCCACCCGATCCCAGAACTCGACGTGCTGGCGGATCACGCGGACGATCACATACGTGCCGTCGTGGGCGAAGCCCGGCTCGGCATTGCGCTCGGCCCAGATCAGACGGTCCATCATCTTCGCGTCGTGGGAGGGAGGGTTGGCCGTGCCGTCGCGGAAGGCGAACAGGTTGCGCGGGCTCGAGCGCGGATCGCGATCGCGCTGGGCCGTGGTGAAGCCGTCGAGCATCCATCGCACCGCGAACGTCCCGCTGACCGCGCGCATCAGCTCACGGACCGTGTGCATGACGGTGTCGCGCTGACCGGCCGCGATCTGCAGCAGCACGTCGCCGCCGCAGCGCGCCGGATCGAGCTCGTCGTGCGGGAACGGCTCCATCGGGCCGAGGTGGCGGGGGCGATGGCGATGCAGCCCGTAGCGGTCGTCGAACAGCGAGTGGCCGAAGGAGATGTTGACCGTGAGCGAATCCGGGGCGTTGTAGGGGCCGAGGATCCCGGAGTCCGGTGGCGGGTCGTCGATCGGGGCCTCGCCGACCGCCGTCCCCTGGCAGAGCAGGCGCGCGCGCGTCGAGAGCTGCCCGAGGGCCTCGAACAGCTCCGACGCCCCGGGCGCGATCGAATCGAGCGCGACGTACGTCGCCTGGGCGGGGCGCTGGGTGAGCACTCCCGACTGGTGTACGCCGTCGAAGGGGATTCGCAGTCCGAGCTCGCGCAGCCCGACGCTGCGCGACTGCTGCAGGAGGTCGGTCTCGGCATGGGCGTCACCGCTGTCGGAGAGCGCCACGGCCGCGGCTCCCGCGCCGCCGGCGCCGAGCGCGGCCAGTGAGCGCGTGAGGAAGCCGCGGCGGTTCACCCCGGCCATCAGGACCCCTTGCGGCCGGCCGACGGGGGTCGTTCGGCCGGGATCGAGGGTGTCGCCGTCTCAAGCGTGCCGGGGACCTCGGAGAGAGCCGAGAGGGCTCCGGCCAGCGTCCCATCGATCAGTTGCAGATCTCCGGGCGAGAGCTCCCCGAGGGTCGGATAGGTGCCGTTCGGCCGCCGCACGTGGCGCAGCACCTCCCCGAGTCGCGCGAGCCAGTACTGGCACTCGCCGAGGGTGTTCTCCCGGCCATCGAGGAGCGGCACAAGGGTCCTGATCACCCGGTCGGTGGCGACCAGACCGGCCTCGGTGCCCAGAACACCCTCGTGCGACCACGGGACCTGGGTCCCGGACATCAGATCGCGCTGAGCGTCCTCCAGGATCTCGTGCGCTCGGGTCGCGTACTCCAGGGGGGTGACGCGCAGGGAGGGCAGGACATGGCGCAGACGCAGCGCGGCTCGCCCGACCGCCGCCGACACCGGGACCAGCGCGCGCAGCGACTCTCCGGTCCACAGCCCCTTCTCGATCCGGTGCAGGCCGGGAAAGTGGGTGGCGCCCGTCGATGTGGGCGGCGCCGCGAGGCTGTCATTCAGCAATCCGGGCAGGAAGCCGTAGACGGCGCCCAGGTGCAGGTAGTCCGAGAACGCCATGGACCACCTCGCGCGTGCTCGTGTGCGTGAGCCGGACCGCAGTGCGGTGGTCAGCTTCCCAGTGTCGTCTCGCAGCCGGGCCGCCCAGCGCTCGGCGTAACGCTTGTACTCCGCGACCGGGCGATCGAATCGCCGGGGCGGCAGCGGGGAGAGGTCGGAGATGAGCTGACCCTTGGCGTTGACGCCGTTCTCCTGCTCGGAGACCTGGGTCCCGTACTGCTGGGCCGAGACCTTGGAGCCGAACACCTTGCTCACCCGAACACGCTCGGGAGCGCTGGTCGCGTGGGAGACCACCAGCCGGCCGCGCTCCACCCGCCGGCCGCGCGCGTGGGGACTGGGGATGGCCGCGGCGGCGACGAACGCCACCAGCGCGAGTGTCACCACCACACCGACCGCGACGAGACTCCGCCGTCGGCGCGAGCGCACCGGCGGAGTGGCGGGAGAGGTGCGCGGGGACGGATCGGGCATCGACGCGGCGCCGGCCACGCCGACGTGATCCGGCGACCGTCGAAGCTAGTCACGCCCGGTGGTCCGGATGTGACCGTGGCGTGACCGGATTGTGATCATGAGCGTCACCGGACGGTGACGCCTGGGTCACATCGTTTCGGCCGCCAGCGAAAAGGATTCCAGTGCTCTCGCGGAGGCGGCCGCGAGCGCGACCTCTCTATCGCCGCCAGGCACAAAGGAGCTCACTTGCAAACGGGCAAGAAACTCGTGGCCGGAGCGGTGGCTGCGGCAGCCGCGGGGGCCGCTGCGATTGGGATCTCGGTCTCGGCGGCCAGCACGGCGACGACTTCGTCAGGACCCCAGAACGCCGCACAGCAGATCAAGCTGTCCAAGCACGTTCCGACGGCGACCCCGATCAAGCACGTCGTCGTCCTGTTCGACGAGAACATCTCGTTCGACCACTACTTCGGGACCTACCCGAACGCACAGAACAACTCCGGCGAGCCTCAGTTCACCCCGCAGCCGAACACCCCCTCGGTCAACGGGCTGACCAGCGCGCTGCTGAACAACAACCCCAACGAGTACAACCCGCAGCGCCTGAGTCCCTCCCAGGCGCTCACCTGCGATCAGAATCACAGCTACACCCCCGAGCAGTCGGCGGACGACAACGGGAACATGGACAAGTTCGTGCAGGACACCGACACGAGCACCTGTTCGGGGCAGCCGATCGACTACGGGGCTCCGGGCCTGGTGATGGACTATTACGACGGCAACACCGTCACCGGTCTGTGGAACCTCGCCCAGCACTTCACGCTGGACGACAACTCCTATGGCACCCAGTTCGGCCCTTCGTCCCCGGGTGCTGTCAACGTGATCAGCGGTGACACGACCGGCGCGATGTCCCAGGGCGGCTCGAGCGGCGCGATCATCAACGGCACGCTCAACGGCGACGTCGATCCATACTTCGATGAGTGCTCCAACAGCTCGGCGACCGCCAGCGGACCCGGTGAGGCGGGCGGTACCACCGGCGAGCTGACCGGCAGGAACATCGGCGACCTGCTCAACACCAAGGACCTCACCTGGGGCTGGTTCCAGGGCGGGTTCGCGCCGTCGTCGACCAAGACGGTGAGCGGCCAGACCGAGCCCCAGCCGGTGTGCGCCAGCACGCATACCAACGTCGGCGGCGCGACGGTCGCGGATTACAGCCCGCACCACGAGCCGTTCCAGTACTACGCCAGCACGTCGAACCCGTACCACTTGTCGCCGCGTAAGGACGAGCAGGTCGGCACGGTCTTCCCGAAGGGCGTCAACCACCAGTACGACCTGTCCTGGTTCAACAACGCCGTCAAGAAGGGCTACATGCCGGCGGTCTCCTACCTGAAGGCGCCGGAGTACCAGGACGGTCACGCCGGCTACTCCGACCCGCTGGACGAGCAACGGTTCATCGTCGATGAGGTCAACCAGATCGAGCAGTCGAAGTACTGGCCGAGCACAGCGATCTTCATCACCTACGACGACTCCGACGGCTGGTACGACCACCAGCTGGGCACGATCGTCCGCGGATCGCAGACGCCGCAGGACACGCTGAACGGCATCGGTCAGTGCGGAACCCCGGCGCAGAGCAGCGCCGCGACCGCCGACCGCTGTGGCGTCGGCCCGCGTGTCCCGACCCTCGTCATCTCCCCGTGGGCGAAGACGAACTTCGTCGACTCCACGTTCAACGAGCAGGCATCGATCCCGGCGTTCATCGAGGACAACTGGGGCCTCGGGCGCGTCGGAGGCAACTCGGCGGACACCACCTCCGGGACGCTCATGAACGCGTTCAACTTCGACCAGAGCTACGGATCGGCTCCGGCGATCATCATGAACGACACGACGGGCGAGGTCGAGAAGACGATCAAGGCCAAGGCGCCGAAGGGGACCGCGGACGTGGTGCGCCACTTCCACACCTCGAACCGCTTTGCGGCCGCCTTCAAGCAGAACGCGGAGGTCTCGGCGGCGGCCGCTCGCAAGGCGCGGGCGACGGCTCCGAAGCTCTCGGTGTCGACTCGCTCAAGCGGCCGCACGGTGCGCGTCCTGGTGCACACGCGGGGCGGCGGCGGCGCGCTCACCACGGCGCGGATGCGCGTGCGTGATGGGCACCGCGTGCTGGTCGACCGAGCAGTGACGGTCCGCAACGGCCGCGCGGCGTTCGTCATCCGGCGCGACGCTCACCTCCGAGCCGGCAGCTACCGGGTCACGGTGACCGCCGACCGAGGTGGCGCGGTCGCCGCGGCGACCCGCGCAGTTCGCCTCGGGAGCTAGCTCCCGGCCCACCAACCGCTTCGGCGGGGTACGAAAGATCGGGGCCCGGCACGACGCCGGGCCCCGATGCGTTCCGCGCACGCCTCATCGATTCCTCACAGATGACGCGGGGAGCACGCTCTAGCCTCGCTGCGATGTCGCCAGTCCGCCGTCACCCCGTCCTGAGCGGGTTGGTCCTCGGAGCCGTTGTCGTGCTCGCGCTCGGCACGGCCGCATGGCAGCTGGGCTATCTGCGCATCGTCAAGCGAGGGACCGGGCCAGCCGCGCCGGTGCACGCGGTCGATCTCCATCGCCTGGCGGCGCTCGTCCACCCGCCCTCGGTGTCCTCCGGCGGCGACCCGGTGGCCCGCCATCAGGTCCTGACCGCGACCGAGTCGGCGCTCAACGAGCTGATCGGATCCGGCGGCCATTCGACCGTCTCCTGGGACCCCTCGAGCGGCCTGTGGGACTACGCCCCGCTCAAGGAGGAGCGAGCCACCGGCAAGGGCCGCACCCCGACGTGGTGGCAGTCCGCGATCGCGCTCGACGCGGTCGTGCGCGCCGCCACGACGCTGCGCAGCACGGACTCGTCCTACCAGCAGGTGATCCAGACCACGTACAACGACAACGTCTCCAAGCCGGGCACCTACGCGCCCCAGGACTTCGAGAACAACTACATGGACGACACGGCATGGTGGGGGATCGCGTGGGTCCACGCGGCGGAGTACGAGCTGCGGGTCGTACACGACACGAGCGCCGCGTCGACCTACCTCACGGTCGCCGAGGACGACGCGCGCTATCTCGAGAACCAGCCCAAGCGCTGCGGGGCGAACTCGATTCCGTTCAAGGATGGGTATGCGCCGAACACCATCACCGACACCGAGTTCATCGACCTCGTCGCCCAGCTCGGGCAGGTGCGCGGGCACGGGCCGCTGGCGGACGCGGGGCTCGCGTCGGAGTGGCGGGCGGACGCCACGCACACGCTCTCCTGGCTGGAGTCCTCAGGGCTGGTCAACATGCGCACCGGGGCGGTCCACCGCACGCAGGACAACCACTGCCGCTCGGTGGGCCCGGCCCAGACCTACACCGAGGGGGAGATGGCGGACGCGCTGGTCCAGGTGGGGGTCCTCATGCACGACCGGTCCGAGATCAACCAGGCGACCGTGTTCCTCAACCGGGTGATGGAGCCGCGACACGGGATGTTGGTCGCGGGCCTGCTCCAGGAGCCGTGCGAGGGCCAGGCCAAGATCTGCCTCGGCCAGTCGTACAACATCACCGTCTTCAAGGGGCTGCTCGACGATGCGGTCGCCGACTGGTCGGCGGTGACCGGGTCTCAGGCATACGAGCCGTTCCTGACCGCGCAGGCGCAGGCGATCGTCCACAACGCGACGGGCCTGGAGCACGGGGCCTGCATGACCCCGGACTCCTGTCAGCTCTCGATGTACTGGGCGCGGCTCATCCCGCAGGCCCACCAGCCGATCGTGCCGACGCCGGGGTCGCAGGCCTCGGGCGTGTCGGCGCTGGTCAACGCCCTTCAGGCCGAGAACGACTGAGATCGGCCGGTCAGGACCGCGCGATCGACGCCGGGTCGGTGCGCTCCAGCCGGGTCATGGTCACGCTCGCGGTGAGCTCCGCGCTCGCGGCGCCGCGATAGACGCCCTTGATCGGAGGTACGTCGGCGTAGTGGCGCCCGTGCCCGATCTTCACGTGGGTCTCGCCGGCCAGACCGCGATTGGTGGGGTCGATGCCGACCCAGGCCGGGTCGCCCGGGCCGCCGAGCGGCAGCAGCGCCTCCAGCCAGGCGTGTGTGTCGACCTCGACGGACTCCCGCGGGTGGCTGGGGTCCGACTGGCCCGCCGCGAACAGGTATCCAGATACGTAGCGGGCCGCGATCCCGTGGTGGCGCAGCATGCACAGCCCGAGATGCACGAAGTCCTGACAGACCCCGGCGCCGGTCTGGAGCAGGTCCGAGACGGTCGAATCGACGAACGTCGCGCCCTGGCGGTATTCGAAGCGGTCCGGGATGAGCTCTGAGACCGCCATCACCGTCTGCAGCGGCGAGTCTGCGCGCGTGGCGGCGATCAGGTCCTCCAGCACCGCGTTCCCGGGGGCGTCGTCGGTCTGCAGCAGGAACTCTCCGCCCGCCTCGTGATAGGCCTCGTCTGACAGCGCCTCCCAGCTCGATTCCGGCGGTGCCGCGGCCGCCCGGGTCGACACCCGTGCGCGAACGTCGATCGTGAGCTGCGTGTGTGGCCGGGAGACCTCGAACTCGACGACCTCGGTGCCGAAGTAGTCGGTGTGGCGGTGCAGTCGCACCTCGGGCGTGAGCCGCACGGCGAACTCGTCGCAGCGCTGGCGCTCGCCGCCCTGAGGCTTGACCCGCAGCGCGTTGAGGTTGTCGACGACCTCGGCGTCGTAGGCGTACTCGGTCAGGTAGCGGATCGCGAAGTTCATTCCGGGCGGGGCGGTGGTCGGTCCGTCGGTCATCGCACGGAGCGTTCAGAGATGGACTGCCGCGATCGCGGCGATCGCAAAATAGCGGGAGTCGATGTCACGATCGACGAGCGCGAGCTCATCCTGCACGCGCTCCAGGATGTCCTCGAGCGCTCCGCCGGCCTCCGGCGCGCGCCGCTGGAGCTCGAGGTCGGCGATCAGCCGGTCCAGCCGCAGCACGGGCGGTGAGGATCGCGGCTGCGCATCAGCCTGCGTGAGCGCCTGCGCGAGCCCGTCGATCGAGGACGCGACCGAGCCCGGATAGGCGGAGTCGAACAGCAGAAAGCGCGCGACCGGGACGACCGAGGGGGCCGACCGGACCGCACGCCGGTAGGCCTGAAAGCCGCCGACGGCATGCAGCAGCGCGATCGCCTCGGTCTCATGCGCGGGCCGGTCGTCGTGCAGCGAGCGGATCGGGATGGCGACCCGCAGCATCCGCAACACCATGTCCGCGTCCTCGATCCGGGCGCCGGCCTCGAGGAACGCCCGCCCCTCGTCGCGCAGCATCGTGCGGTCGAAGAGCCCCCAGAACAGCCCGCAGTTCTCCTTGGCCTCCTGGTAGAAGGAGTAGGGCCCGGTCTGGAGCGCGGCCGGCAGGTCGTAGCGGCCGAGCAGCAGATAGAAGGAGTTCAGCGCCTCCCACATCTCGGTCGAGATGACATCGCGCATCCTCCGCCCACGCTCACGTGCGCGGGCCACGCACGACACCACCGAGGCCGGGCTGTCGGTGTCGAGCGTGAGCATCCGTGCGACTTCGGTCCGGCCCAGGCGGCGGTCCGGCACGGCCGTCTCCTCCTCGCCGGGCGCGGGCGGCTTGGCGCCGATCGTGGCCAGCACGCCCTCCCAAGAGAGCGTGATCCCGCCCTCACCGGGGACGCCGGAGACGTCGGCGTGAAACGCGCCATCGAGTATGCGCGCGGTGTGCTCGGCGCGCGTGAGGTCACGACCGAGCCAGAACAGCTCCTGGGCGATCCGCGCGAGCATCAGCCCGGGGTCGGGGTGGGCGGTGGAACCCGCGTGAACGCGGCGAGCGTCTGCTGCTGTTGCTGGGCCTGGCCGTGCCACCCGCCGCCGTACCGAACGTCGGGCAAGCGCGGCGGCCGGTAGGGCGGGAGGGTTCCGGGCGCCGCGTCGACCCCCGTCCCGTCGTCGAGCACCCAGGTGTCCTTGGAACCGCCGCCGGCGGACGAGTTGACGATCATCGATCCTTCGCACAGCGCGACGCGCGTCAGCCCGCCGGGGACGATCCGGATCTCGTCGCCGAACACCGCGAAGGGCCGCAGGTCGACGTGGCGCGGCTCCAGCCGCCCCCCGACGTCGGTCGGCGCCGTCGACAGATGGACGAGCTCCTGGGCAATCCAGCTGTCCGGGTCGTGCTCGATCAACCGCTTCTGCTCCTCCAGCTCGGCCGCGGAGGCCTGTGGACCGATGAACACGCCCTTGCCGCCCGACTCCGACGTCGGCTTGACCACGACCTCAGACAGCCTGCCGAGCACGTGCGCGCGCTCGCGCTCGTTGGCCAGCAGGTAGGTCGGCACGTTGTCGAGGATCGGCTCCTCCCCCAGGTAGAAGCGGATCATCTCCGGCACGTAGTAGTAGATCGCCTTGTCGTCGGCGACGCCGGTACCGATCGCGTTGGCGATCGCCACCGTACCCGCCCGGTAGGCGCGCACCAGACCGGGCACTCCGAGCAGCGAGTCGGGGCGGAACTCGAGCGGGTCGATGAACGAGTCGTCGAGGCGGCGGTAGATCGTGTGCACGCGCTCCAGACCGGCTGTCGTGCGCATGTAACAGACGGCGTCGCGCACGACGAGGTCGGAGGGCTCGACGAGCTCGACGCCCATCTGGCGTGCCAGGAAGGCATGCTCGAAGTAGGCGCTGTTCATCGCCCCCGGCGTCCAGAGCACGATCGTGGGATGCGACTCGGCGGCCGGGGCGACCGCACGCAGCGCGTCGAGCAGCAGCGAGGGGTAGTGCTCGACGCCGCGCACCCGGTGGCCGGCGAACAGCTCGGGCACCAGGCGGGTCATCGCGACGCGGTTCTCCAGCACATAGGAGATGCCCGAGGGCGTTCGCACGTTGTCCTCGAGCACACGCCAGCGGCCGGCGCCGTCGCGCACGAGATCGCAGCCGCAGACGTGGCAGTACACCCCGCCGGGGGCGCGGACCCCGTGGACCGGGCGCGCGAACTCCTTGCGGCTGACGATCAGCGACCAGGGCACGATCCCCGCGCGGACGATCTCGTGAGCGTGATAGACGTCGTCGACGAACGCGTTGAGCGCGCGGATGCGCTGCGCGAGGCCGCGCTTGATGACAGTCCACTCGGCGGCGGTGATCACCCGCGGGACGAGGTCCAGTGGCCAAGCGCGGTCACGGCGCTCGCCGTCGGAGCCCGCGATCTCGAAGGTGATCCCCTGCTGCATGAAGATCGCGTCGCGCCGGCGGCCGGCCGCGTTCAGCGCCTCAGGCCCGAGCCTCTCCAGCGAGGCCATCAACTCAACCGCGTGCGGCAGCGGTGTGCCGGTGTCGTCAAGCAACTCATCGCGGCAGCCCTGGGGGATGGTGTACGGCTGCGTCGCGGTCTGGCTGTCGCCACTCATGGGTGCTAGGTCTACCCGGTTCGGGGCGCTTGCGCCACGGTCAGCGGGACAGGGGCCCTTGTCCGGCTGGACAGGACTCCCGGGCGTTCAGCGATCGTGGATCTGGCTGGGCCTCTGCTGCGACAGATATCGCGCGGCGCTCTCCCGGCCGAGCGCGCGCAGCTGCGTGGCGATCTCCGAGTTGCGTCCTTGGTCAAGGGGATCCGCCTCGCGGGCAGTCTCAAGCGCGGTGAGCGCCTCCTGGTGGGAACCGCGTGCGGCGGCGTCGGCGGCAACCAGATCGAGCAGTGCGAGATGCCGATACTCGACCTGATCACGAGCCTCCTCTGCCCATTCGGCGTAGGGATCGGCGGGCAACAGGGGTCCGCTGTGGAGGGCAAGCGCGGCGTATGCGGACTGAACCGAGGACGACCCCCGCCTCGGCCGCCCGCGATCGGCGGCGACGTGGAACTCTCGGACGTCGACCCACGCCGGCACGAGGCGCAGTGTGTCGTCGCTGCGCAGGACGATCTCGCCGGCCGCCGCGCGCAGGCGCGTGAGGACCTGGCGCAGGCGCTGGCGCGAGGCGGTCGGCGGCGCCTCCGGGAAGAACCGCTCGAGTACCACCTCAACCGGCAAGCCGTGGCTGTGCAGGGCGAGCATCCGGACGAGCTCCCCGGGCTTGCCGGCGGGGAGTTCGACGATCGATCCATCGGAGCGGGAGACGCGCGGCGCCCCGAACAGCCGCACGAGCAGCTGCCGGCCGTCGAGCAGCAGCTCTCGCGCCAGCTGGGAGCCGGCATCCTCGGCGAGCGGCGCGAGCGCCGCGATGAGCTGGGGCTCCCCGCTGAGGGCCACGCCGGTACCGCCGTTGGCGTGAGCCTGCTCGAGTGCGCGCGCGGCCAGCACGCCCGATCCGTCGCGGCCGGCGCGAAACATCGCCCAGGCCGTCAAGGCGGTGTGGCGCCAGATCAGTCGCTTCTGCAGCCAGTCACCCCGCGTGAGCTCCTGTAGCGCGTCAAGCGCCTGCATCGGGTCACCTGACCGGGCGAGCAGGGTTGCCCGGGCCTGGCGGACGAACTCATCCTCCGGGCGCGGTCGCGCGCACGCGCGAGGTACGCGTCGGCCTCCTTGGACAGACCGAGCCGGTCGAGCATCTCGGCCGCGTCGGCCAGGAACGTCGCGCCGGTGCTGCCCTGAAACCAGTCTCGCGCGTCGCGCTCGACCTCGCGTAGCAGTCGCTCAGTCGTCAGGGCGTCGCCACGCAGCGAGGCGAGTGCTGCGCGTGACCACGCCAAATACGCCAGCGTCTTGACATCGTCGTCGCGGTCAGCGATCCCCTGCGCCTCGTCCAGAGCCCGGCTTCGCGCTCGCCGACGAGAGCGCACCAGGAACAGGCCTCACGGGCGCGCTGTCGATCTCGGTCCCCTGATCGACGGGCCGGACGACGCGGCCCGAGGGGGTGAGACAGGGCGCTGCGGGTGAATCCGTCCGTGGCGCCCGGTCGCTCCCCCGGCGAGCGGCCGGCCGTGGACCGTCCGTACCGTCGTGGTCGATCCGAACTTGGGGCGCGGTCAAACTGACCACACGCGGCGCAGGGGTGCCCGGGTCCGTAGGATCCGCCCGTGCACCCCGCCGTCGTCCATCACGCCGACATCCCCGAGCACGAGATCTCGCGGGGGGACATCGTCTTTCGCCGCCGGCGGCTCGGCGCCGCCGCGGGGAGCGTCCGGATCGGCGCCAGCCATTACGTCGTCCCGCCCGGAGCGCGGCAGATGCCCGTCCACGTGCATGGCGACGAGGAGGAGATCTTCTTCGTCCTCTCCGGTGAGGGCCTGGGCTACGAGCTGGAGGGCCAGGATCCCGATGGTCCGGCGCTCACCTACCGGGTGACGGCCGGCGACACGATCGTGCACGCCCCGGATGCGCGGCCGCACACCTTCCTCGCCGGCGACAACGGGTTGGAGCTGATCGCGTTCGGCAATGGGAGCGAGACCTCGATCACGTATCTGCCACGCGCTGGTGTGATGTGGTGCGGCCCGCACTGGGTGCCCGTCGACGCGCCCCATCCGTTCTCTGCCGAGGCCGCCGCCGGCGCCCTCCAGCCCCCGGCCGCCCGGGTTGAGCGCCCTTCCCACGTCGTGGCTCTCGACGGGCTCGGCACAGGCCCGTTTCCGCCCGCGGAGATCCGCCAGGCCGGACGCGCCGGAGGCTCGGTGAAAGCCGGCCTCAACCACGTGGTGCTGCCGCCTGGTGAAGCGGGCGCGCCCGCTCACTGCCATTCGCTCGAAGAGGAGCTGTTCGTCGTCCTGAAGGGCGGCGGCACGCTCACCCTCGGCGAGCAGACCCATCCACTCTCGCCCGGAGACGTCATCGCGCGTCCGCCGTCGACGGCGCTGCCCCACGCGCTGGCCGCGGGTGCGGGCGGCCTGACATACCTGGTCTACGGGACGCGTGACGACGGCGACAGTGCCTTCTACCCTGGTATGGGCAAGGTATGGCTACGAGGCCTCGGAGTATGGCTCGACGCCGAGCGCGCCTCGCCGCACCAACCGGGGATCTGAGCGCCCCCCACCATCGACCCCTTAACCTGATCGCGATGCGCATTCTCATCACGGGCGCGGGCGGGATGCTCGGCCTGGATCTGCAGGCCGCTGCCCGCACGGCCTCGCACGACACGATCGCGCTCTCCCGCGCCGATCTGGACGTCACCGACGGCGACGCGGTCCGCGAGGCCGTGTCCGAGGCACGGCCCGACGTCGTGATCGGTTGCGCGGCCTGGACGAACGTCGACGGGGCCGAGGCCGAGCGCGAAGCTGCGCACGCGGTCAACGGCGCCGGTGCGGGCAACGTCGCCGCCGCGGCGGCCGCCGCCGGCGCCTGGACGATCCACGTCTCGACCGACTACGTGTTCGACGGCACCAAGGCAACGCCGTACCTCGAGTCCGACCCGGTCGCGCCGTTGTCGGAGTACGGCCGGTCCAAGCTGGCGGGCGAGCGCGCAGTCGCGCAGTCAGCGCCCGACGCCCACACGATCGTCCGCACCGCGTGGCTGTTCGGCGCCCACGGCCCCTGCTTCCCCAAGACGATGCTCCGGCTGGCCGCGGAGCGTGACGAGCTGAAGGTGGTCGGTGACCAGATCGGCTCGCCCACGTTCACCGGGCATCTCGCCGCCGCGCTGGTCGGTCTCGCCGAGCAGCGCGAGCCCACAGCGGGGATCGTGCACCTCGCGGCCTCGGGCGAATGCTCTTGGTGTGACTTCGCCCGCGCGGTCGTCGAGGCCGGGAGTCGTGAGCACGGGGCCGCCGTCCCGCGTGTCCGTGCAATCACCACCGCCGAGTACCCCACACCGGCGCCGCGTCCCGCCTACAGCGTGCTGCGCTCCGAGCGGGGCGCACCGGTCCTGCCCAGCTGGCAGGACGGCCTCGCCTCGTTCATGACCGACCTGGCGGAGGTCGTCGCGTGAGATTGCTGGTGACCGGCGGGGCCGGCTTCATCGGCTCGAACTTCGTCCATCACGTGCGCCGCGAGCGCCCGGACTGGGAGGTCGTGGTCTACGACCTGCTCACCTACGCGGGCAATCGCGCCAACCTCGAGGGCACGGGCGCCGAGCTCATCCAGGGCGACATCTGCGATGCGGCGACGCTCGACCCGGCCGTCGCCGCCTGCGACGCGGTGGTGCACTTCGCCGCCGAGTCGCACAACGACAACTCCCTGCACTCGCCATGGCCGTTCGTGCAGACCAACGTGGTCGGCACCTACACGATCCTCGAGGCGGCCCGGGCACACGGGGTGCGCCTGCATCACATCTCGACCGACGAGGTGTACGGCGACCTCGAGCTCGACGATCCGGCGAAGTTCACCCCCGACACGCCCTATAACCCGTCGAGTCCGTACTCGAGCACGAAGGCGAGCTCGGACCTGCTCGTCCGCGCCTGGGCGCGCTCCTTCGGTCTCGAGGCGACGATCTCCAACTGCTCGAACAACTACGGCCCGTTCCAGCACGTGGAGAAGTTCATCCCCCGTCAGATCACCGAGATCCTGGAGGGCCGCCGTCCGAAGCTCTACGGAGCCGGGGAGAACGTGCGCGACTGGATTCACGCCGAGGACCACTCCTCGGGCGTGCTGGCGATCCTCGAACGCGGCCGCGTCGGCGACACCTACCTGATCGGTGCCGACGGGGAGCGGAACAACAAGGACGTCGTCGAGCTGATGCTGTCGCTGATGGGCCGGCCGTCCGACGACTACGAACACGTCAATGACCGCCCGGGCCACGATCTGCGCTACGCGATCGACGCCACCAAGCTCCGTGACGAGCTCGGCTGGGAGCCCCGGTATCGCGACTTCGAGGCGGGGCTGTGGGCGACGATCGCGTGGTATCGCGAGCGCGAGGACTGGTGGCGGCCCCAGAAGGCCGCGACCGAGGCCAAGTACGAGGTCCTGGGCCGCTGAGGGACGGTCTCGCCGCGCTCGAGCGCGAGATCATCGACTGCCGCGCCTGCCCGCGCCTCGTCGCGTGGCGTGAGAAGGTGGCGCGGGAGAAGCGTGCCGCCTACGCGTCCGAGGAGTACTGGGGACGTCCGATCCCCGGCTTCGGCGACCCAGCCGCTCGCGTCGTCGTGCTCGGCCTCGCGCCAGCGGCCCACGGCGGTAACCGGACAGGCCGGGTCTTCACCGGGGACCGCTCGGGTGACTGGCTGTTCGCCGCGCTGCACTCGGTCGGGATGGCCAACCAGCCGACCTCGGTCTCACGCGACGACGGTCTGCGATTGATCGGCTGCTGGATCTCGGCGGCGGTTCGCTGCGCGCCTCCGGACAATCGTCCGACGCCGGCCGAGCGCGATCAGTGCCTGCCCTTCGCGATGCGTGAGTTCAGCCTGCTGCCGCCCGCGCGCGCCATCGTGTGTCTCGGTGGCTTCGCCTGGGACGCGGCGTTGCGGATCCTCTCCGCGCGCGGGGAGCAGATCCCCCGACCGCGCCCGCGGTTCGGGCACGGCGCCGAGGTCACGATCGCGGAGACCGCGCTGGTCGGCTGCTACCACCCGTCCCAGCAGAACACGTTCACCGGCCGGTTGAAGCCGGGCATGATGGAGGACGTGCTGCGCCGGGCCGCTGAGTTGGCCGGCTGAGAAACTCGACACGGGAGACGATCAGGATGAGGGCAGTTCAGTTCAGCGAGTTCGGCGGGCCCGAGGTGCTGCAGATCGTCGAGGCGCCTGAGCCGCACGCCGGTCCGCGGGAGATCCGGGTCGTGGTGAGCGCCTGCGGCGTCAACCCCATCGATTGGAAGATCCGCCAGGGGTTCATGGGCGGCGAGCTGCCGATGCGCATGGGCCTCGAGGTGGCGGGGGTCGTCGACGAGGTGGGCGATGAGGTGACCGATGTCACCGCCGGTGATCGGGTGTTCGGACCGACGTCCGGTGGCGCGGCGGACTTCGCGGTGCTCGCCAACTGGGCGCATGTCCCGGCGACGCTGGAGTTCGCGGAGGCGGCGGCGCTGCCGGTGGCCGTGGAGACGGCCGTCCGCAGTCTGGACCTGCTCGAGGTCGCCGCCGGCCAGACGCTGCTGATCAATGGCGGGGCGGGTGCCGTCGGAACGGTCGCCGCGCAGCTCGCCGTCGACCGTGGCGCCCGCGTGATCGTCACTGCCAGCGAACGCAACGGGGAGCGCCTGCGCGGCTACGGCGCCGAGGTGACCGGTTACGGCGACGGCCTCGTCGACCGGATCCGAGCGTTGGCGCCAGACGGGGTCGACCGCGTGCTGGACATGGGTCCCGGCGGCGCGCTGGGGGAGCTCGTCGAGATCGCGGGGGACCCGCAGCACGTGCTCACGATCTCCGACATGCAGGCAGCGGGCGGCGCTGGGGTCAAGACGAGCGGCGGTCCGACATCGGTCCGCCGCTGGGATGCCCTCGATCACGCTGCGACGCTGATCGAGCAGGGCAAGCTGACGCTGCCGGTCCAGCGGACGTTCGAGCTCGAGCAGGTCGGCGACGCCGAGCGCCTCAGCCAGGAGGGTCACCTCAGCGGCAAGGTCGTGCTGCTCGTTGACTGACGTCGCGCTCGTCGGCCTGGCGATCGCTGACCCGCCTGAGCGATGGGCGGCGCTCGGTTTCGACGTGAACAACGGCCAGATCGCGGCCGGCTCGGTGATGCTCACGCTCGGGATCGCGCCGCAGGGCGGAGGGATCGTGGGTTGGACGCTCGCCAGAGGCCCCGCCGGTGCCGGGACTGGGGGCGGGGCCGAGGTTGGGGGTGACGGCGCTGTGGGCGGGTTGGCGACGCGATGGCTGTCTGCCGAAGCCGGGACGGACGAGCCTGCCGATGGCTCCGGGCGCACGGTCGACCATGTGGTCGTGGTCACCCCGGGCTTCGATGGCGTCGCCGCCGAGCTCGGCGAACGGGGCTTGGCGCTGCGCCGCGTGACCGAGCTCCGAGGCGCCCGGATGGGATTTCGGCGGCTCGGCGGCCCGATCCTCGAGGTGGTCGAAGCGCGCGAGGCGGAGCGCACGGCGTTCTGGGGGGTCACGTTTGGGCTGAGCGATCCGCCCGGCGGGGCCGAGAGCCTCGACGAGCTGTGTGCCCGCAACCGGTTCGTGAGCGAGCCGCGACCGGCGGTCCAGCCGGGGCGGCGGATCGCGACCGTCGCCCGCGAGGCGGGGCTCTCGACGCGCGTCGCGTTCATCGATCCCTCGCCGTGCTGACCGGGCCAGCCGTCGAGCGCGCGGCGTATTTGTTCAGTCGGGCGGCTCCGGTGCCGATCGATGGTGGATATGTATGTCACGGCGGAGCAGGCCCACCGCGGGAAGCTCGGGATTCGACTCGATGGTGCCCGCCTGCTCTACCTGGCCCTCGGCGCCCTCCTGGTCGGCTACATCGTCCTGCTCGTCACGCGGCCGGCTGACCAGATCTCCACGCTGATCGACGGTTGGGGTGTCGACGGGTTCGAGCTGCTCGGAGGCGCCCTGTGCATCGTCGGCGGCCGGCGCCGCCAGCCCGGATCGGCGGTGCCGCTGGTCCTCGGCGCGGCCCTGGTCGCCTGGGCGTTCGGGGATTTCGCGCTCACGATCGAGTCGCTCGGCGGCGCGAGCCCGCCGACGCCGTCGGTCGCCGACGCGTTTTATCTGGGGTTCTTCCCGCTCTCCTACGTTGCCGTCGTACTGATGGTGCGGGGCCAGACGCGCCGCCTCAGCTCACCGAACTGGCTCGACGGTGCTGTCGCCGGGCTCGGCTGTGGCGCCGTCTGCGCGGCGTTCGCTTTCTCGGCGATCGTCCACGGCACCGGCAACTCCGCGCTGGCGGCCGCAGTGAACCTCGCCTACCCCGTCGGTGACGTGTTGTTGTTGCTGCTGATCGCCGGAGGCACCGCCGTCATGTCCGGGCGCCGCAAGGCGCCGTGGCTGATGCTGGCCGCCGGCCTCGGGGCCAACGTGCTCGGCGATACCGCCAACCTGTTCGCAACCTCGGTCGGCGGCTCGCACGTGGGAGTCATCATCAACGCCGCGGCGTGGCCGACCTCGACGCTGCTGCTGTCGGCGGCGATGTGGATCCGCCCTGGCCTGGCCGATCCGCTCACCGAGCAGCGGACGCCCGGGTTCGTCCTTCCGGGCGCGGCTGCCACCGCCGGCCTCGCGATCCTGCTGCTGGGGACGTTCCGGCACGTCAACCAGGTCGCCACCTCGCTGGCAGCGCTGACGCTGCTCGCCGTCGTCATGCGGACCTGGAGCTCGGTGCGGACCCTGCGCGCCCAGACCCGGAGGCGCCATGAGCAGGCGGTCACCGATCATCTCACCGGGCTGGCCAACCGCCGCCGCCTGTTCACCGTGCTCGAGGCCTTCTTCGCCCAGCCGGTCGCCGACCGTCCGCAGCTGGCGTTCCTATTCATCGACCTCAACGGCTTCAAGCGGATCAACGACTCGTTCGGCCATCCGGTCGGCGACGAGGTGCTCGGCCGGGTCGGCTCCCGGCTGGCCCGGACGCTTCGTCCCGGGGATCTGCTGGCGCGCGTCGGCGGCGACGAATTCGCCGCCGTCCTGATCGGAGCGGAGGCGGAGCGGGCCGCCTCGGTGGCCGCGCAGCTCAACGCGAGCCTCGACGAGCCGTTCCTGATCGACGCGGTGCACGCGCGGATCGGAGCCAGCATCGGGGTGGCCCTGGTGCCAGGGGACTCGACCGATCCCGAGCAGCTCATGGGGTGCGCGGACGCCGCGATGTACCGAGCCAAGGTCGCCGGCGAGCGGTGTGCGTTCTTTGACCGCGAGCTTGACCGGGGCGGTGATCGGCTGCGGCTGGCCGACGATCTGAGCGCCGCCATCGACGGCGACCAGTTGCTGCTGCACTATCAGCCGCAGCTCGACCTCCACCGCGGCGAGATTGCGACGGTCGAGGCGCTGGTGCGCTGGAGCCATCCGGAGTTCGGGCTGATGGCTCCGCTGAAGTTCCTGCCGCTCGCCGAGGAGGCCGGGCTGATGGGGCGGCTCACGGTCTGGGTGCTGGAGCGCGCGCTCGCCCAGTGTGCCGCCTGGCACGCCGCCGGTCGCGCGATTCGCGTCTCGGTCAACATCAGCGTCAGCGACCTGCTCGATCCGTCGTTCCCGGCCACCGTCAAGTCGCTCCTCGCCGACGCCCGGGTGGCGCCCGACGCGCTGACGATCGAGATCACCGAGACGTGCATCATCGATGAATTCGAGCGAGCGCGCGAGGCGGTCGCCTCGTTGCGAGCGCTCGGTGTCCGGCTGTCGATCGATGACTTCGGTGCGGGCTTCACCTCGCTGGCGTATCTCAACGAGCTCGCAGTCGAACAGCTCAAGCTCGACCGTCGCTTCATCGCGCCGCTCGCCGGCGGAGCTCGCTCCCGCGACTCGGAGCTCGTGCGAGCGACGATCGAGCTCGGCCATGCGCTCGGGCTGCAGGTCGTCGCTGAGGGGATCGAGGACGAGAACGCCCTCGCGCTGCTGCGCGAGCTGGGCTGTGACGTCGGCCAGGGCTATGGCATCGGCCGTCCGGTGCCGGCCGGCCAGCTGGTGCTCGGTCCTCGCCCGGCGCGCGCCGCCGCGGCCACCGTCGCCGCCTGAGCTCCGGTCGGCCCGTCGCGCAGGGGCGCGGGGTCCGTGATCGCCCGGTTTGCTGTGCCGGGGGCTCCCACGGTCTTGATCGCGGCAGTATTCGCACGACGTATACACCTGATGTATAGTGCTCGCCATGTCCATCTCCAAGACGTTTCTCGGTCTCCTGGAGGACGGCCCCTCGCACGGCTATGACCTCAAGCGCGAGTACGACGCCCGCTTCGGGCTGGACCGTCCTGTCGCCTACGGACAGGTGTACGCCACGCTGTCGCGCCTGCTCAAGCATGGCTTCGTCACCGTCGAGGCGATCGAGCCCGGCGACGGGCCTGAGCGCAAGCGCTACGCGATCACCGCCGAGGGCGTCGCCGATGTCGAGCAGTGGCTCGCCGAGCCCGAGAAGCCGGACCTCTACCTGCAATCGACGCTCTACGCGAAGGTCGTGATCGCGCTGCGCAGCGGGCGCTCGGCGACCGAGATCCTCGACACTCAGCGCGCCGAGCACCTCCGTCTGATGCGCGAGCTGACCCGCCGCAAGATGGACGGGACCTTCGTCGACCAGCTCGTCTGCGACCACGCGCTGTTCCACCTCGAGGCGGATCTCCGCTGGCTGGAGCTCACCGCGGCGCGCCTCGACGACCTCGCCGGGGCGGTGGCCGCATGACCCGCGCGCCCAGGTCCTCGACGACCGCCGAGCCGGAGTCGACGCAGACCCAGACCCAGACCCAGTCTCACGGCGACGGGCCTCTGCTCGCCTGCCGCGCGCTGGTCAAGTACTTCGGTCAGACGCCCGCGCTCGACGGTGCCACCCTCGAGCTCGGCCCGGCCGAGATCGTCGCCGTGATGGGCCCGTCGGGCTCCGGCAAGTCGACCCTGCTGCATTGCGCGGCGGGGATCCTCTCCCCCGACGCGGGCGAGGTCATCTATGGCGGGCGCGAGGTCGGCCGTCTGCCCGATTCCGAGCGCAGCCGGCTGCGCCGTACCGAGTTCGGATTCGTCTTCCAGTTCGGCCGGCTGGTCCCTGAGCTCACCTGCGCGGAGAACGTGGCGCTTCCGTTGCGGCTGGCGGGAGTCCCGCGCCGCCGGGCGCGCGACCAAGCCGCCGAATGGCTGGGCCGGCTGGAGGTCGCCGACCTGGCGGGCCGGCTGCCGGGCGATGTCTCAGGTGGCCAGGGACAGCGCGTCGCGGTGGCCCGGGCGCTGGTGACCGGCCCGCGCGTCGTGTTCGCCGACGAGCCGACCGGAGCGCTGGACTCGCTCAACGGCGAGCGGGTGATGCAACTGCTCACCACCGCCGCGCGTGACAGCGAGGCGGCAGTCGTGCTCGTCACCCACGAGGCGCGCGTCGCTGCCTACGCCGACCGCGAGGTCATCGTCCGCGATGGCCGGACCCACGTCAGCTGATGTCCGGCCCGTTCTCCGAGCTCGGTCTCGGCATGCAGGTGGCGCTCGCGTCACGTACCACGCGGCTGCGGGGCGTTCTCACCGCCGGTGGGGTCGCGCTCGGGGTGATCGTCCTCGCGCTCGCGGCTTCGGTCCCGCACGCATACTCGGCGCGAAAGGCCAGAGAGCACGCGTCGACGCCGGTGTTCAGCGGCGGCCACGGTCGGCTTCACCTATTGGACGAGGCCACCCTCTTCCACGGGGTCACGATCGGCGAGAACGATGTCCAGATCACCGGAACCCGGGCCGACGGTCCTGTGCCGCTGCCTCCGGGCGTCACCCGGCTGCCGGGCCCCGGGGAGATGATCGTCTCCCCCGAGGTGCTCAGGCTGCTGCGCGGCCACGGCGGCGCGGAGCTGCGCAAGCGACTGGACGCCCGCGTCGTGGGCGCCGTCGGCAGCGCCGGTCTGAGTGAGCCCCATGACGCGGTGATCTACCGCGGCAGCACCACGCTGACCTCGATCGGCGCTCCGGCGGTGATCCGGTTCGGGTCGTCGCGGCGCTCCTCGGGATCGACACCGGTGTTCATCACCCTGCTCGTGATCATGATCGTGGTCGCGCTGCTGCTGCCGGTGGCGGTGTTCGTGGCCACTGCCGCGCGGTTCGGCGCCGAGGAGCGCGACCGGCGGCTGGCCGCGATGCGCCTGGTGGGCGCCGACCGGATCACGACCGCACGGATCGCCGCGGGCGAGTCGCTGCTCGCCGCGGTGATCGGGCTGGTGATCGGCGCGGCAGGGTTCCTCGCGGTGCGGGTGCCGGTCGCCCACATCAACGTCGCGGGAATCGACGTCTTCCCCTCCGACATCGAGCCGTCGCTCCCGTTCGCCGTGCTCGTCGCGCTGCTCGTCCCGCTCAGCGCGGTGGCCGCGACGCTCCTCTCCATCCGGCGCGTGGCGATCGAGCCGCTGGGCGTGACCCGCCGCGGAGCCGAGACCCATCGCCGGGTGGCCTGGCGGCTCGTCGCGCCCGTGCTCGGCTTCGGGTTGCTGGCGCCGCTGCTGGGATCGTCGGGCCGGCTGGGTGGCCTGGGCGGTCAGGCCGAGGCGACCGTTGGCGTGGTGCTCGTGCTGGTCGGGGTCACCGCGTTGCTGCCATGGGTGGTGGAGGCCGTGGTGCGCCGGGCGCCGGACGGCCCGCTGCCATGGCTGCTGGCGATCCGCCGCCTGCGCGGGGAGGAGGGCACGACCGGCCGCGTGGTGGGCGCGATCGGTCTCGCCGTCGCGGGCGCCATCGCGCTCTCCATCGTGTTCAGCGCCGCCGAGTCCGACGTGAAGATTCGCCTCACCCCGGTCGAGAGACGGGGGTTCGTGGTCGACATGAGCGCGCCGACCCGGGCGGCGGCGCATCGGCAGATCGCCGCGCTGCGCGCGATACCGCAGGTCGCGCACGTCACCGCATCGACTGAGCGCCAGAGGCGGGCGACGATGGTGTCGGCCGACCTCGTGCTCCGCAGCGACGACGCGGCGGACGTGGCGGCGCTGCGTGACCGCGTGGCCGCGCTCGATCCGATCGCCGAGGTCGTACCGCTTGCCGGGGGCGGCCCGGCGGCGCACACCCTCGCCGACCTGCGCCGGGTGCTGTTCGCGGGGGCGGTGATCGTGCTGCTGATGATCGGGGCCAGCCTGCTCGTCGCCGCCGGGGAGGGGCTGCGCGAGCGGCGGCGCGCGCTGGCGGTGCTCGCGGCCTTCGGTACACGCCGCTCGACCGTCGCGTGGTCGATGTTCTGGCAGGCGGCGATCCCGGTGGTGGGTGGGCTGCTGCTCGCCGTCGCGCTCGGCCTCGGGCTCGGCGCGATGCTGTCGGCCGTGGTCAGCCTCTCGCCGCAGTTCGACTGGGGGGCGATCGGGCTGATGCTGGCCGCCGGGGTCGCCGTGATCGCCGCAGTCACCGGGCTCACGCTGCCCACGGTCACCCGGATGATGCGCCCGGACGCGTTGCGCGTCGAGTGAGCACCGCCGAGACGCAGATCATCGTCTCCGGCCCCTCCACTCGCGATGACCCATTTTGACGGCTGAGCGTGGGGGCGCGGGGGCGGGGAGGCACGGGGCTGTGGGAGGCCGAGGGGTCGCCGGGTGCGGGGGGCGCCCGTGAGCGGCGGGAAGACGGCAGCCGCCGGGAACGATCGACACACCTGAGGCCAAGCGACGGGTGCCGTGTCGATCCGCCCCGGCCCCCGGGAACAATCGACACGGCAGCGTGTGGGGGGCGCCCGATGTGTCGGAGGTTCCCAGACCCGGCGGCGCCTGGTGGCGTGGGGGCCGGGGGGCGGCGCGGCCGCCGGGTGCAGGTGGCCGGGAACTTCCGAGACATCCAGGCCCCAGCGCCGGGTGCTGTCTCGATTGGTCCCGGCCCCCGGGAACCTCCGAGACGGCACCTCGTGAGGCGCGCCAGATGTCTCGGAGGTTCCCAGCGCGGAGTTCCCGGCGCGCGGCGGACTCCGGAACCGCGCGGCAAACTCCGGAACACGTCGGCCCCCGACCACGCTGCTGTTCCGATTTCCTCCGACAGCTGGCAGTGATCGGAACAGCACGCCCCGGGACACGCTTGATGTTCCGGAAATGACCCCCGGGCGCCGGCGCCGGCGCCGGTGTCGGTGCCCTGCGGAGCGGTACCGTGCGGGCGGTGTACGACGTCGCTGCCCTTCGCGCCCGGATCCCGGCGCTTGCATCCGGGACGGCATTCTTCGATGGGCCCGGTGGCTCGCAGACGCCGGCGGAGGTCGGGCAGGCGATCGCCGCGGCTCTGAGCGCGCCGCTGGCCAATCGCGGGACGGTCAACGCCGCGGCGCGCAACGCCGAGCAGATTGTGGTCGGCGCGCGTGCGGCGATCGGGGACCTGCTGGGCGCCGACCCTCGCGGGGTCGTGTTCGGTCGGTCGATGACCCAGCTGGCCTACGACCTTGCCCGAGTGCTTGCCGACGGCTGGGGTCCGGAGGATGAGATCGTCGTCACCCGGCTGGACCACGACGGTCACATCCGTCCCTGGGTTCAGGCGGCGCAGCGCGCAGGGGCCGCGGTCAGATGGGTCGATTTCGATCCGGAGTCAGGCGAGCTCACCTCCGCGGACGTCGCCGCCCAGCTCACCGACCACACGCGGCTGGTCGCGGTCACCGGTGCCTCGAACCTGATCGGCACCCGTCCGCCGCTTGCCGAGATCGCCCGTCTGGTCCATGAGCGCGGCGCATTGTTCAGCGTCGACGCGGTCCACCTCACCGCTCACGCGCCGATCGACGTCACGGCGTTCGGCGCCGACCTGCTGTTCTGCTCGCCCTACAAGTTCCTCGGTCCTCATTGCGGGGTGCTCGCCGCGCAGCCCGCGCTGCTGGAGACGCTGCATCCGGACAAGCTCGCGCCGTCCACCGACGACGTCCCGGAGCGGTTCGAGTACGGGACGCTCCCGTACGAGATCCTCGCCGGGGTCACCGCGGCGGTCGACGTGATCGCGTCACTCGCCCCGGATCCGGCCGATCCGGACGACCCCGCGGCTGCGCACGACCCGTCCGACCCCGCGGACCCGCGCGCCTCCGTCGACCCACCGACCCGCCGCGCCCGCATCATCGCCGCGATGACGGAGATCGAGGCCCACGAGGACGCTCTTCGCGCGGACCTCGAGCGCGGCCTCGCCGAGCTCCCCGGCATCACCCAGCGCGCCCGCGCCGCCCGCCGCACGCCCACGCTGCTGCTCACCTTCGACCGCCACGATCCCGCCGCGGTCGCCGTGGCGCTCGCCGCCCGTGACATCAACGCCCCCGCCGGCTCGTTCTACGCGCTGGAGGCATCACGCCACCTCGGCCTCGGCGACGAGGGCGGCCTGCGCGTCGGCTTGGCTCCCTACACCGATCCAGCGGACCTCCAGCGACTGCTCGACGGCCTCGAGGCAGCGGTCAAAAGCTGACCTCTATCTCCCGCTCGCGGCCAGACCGCCGGGTAGATTCGATTGCATGGCGGCTCTCGACGTCTTCAGTGAGCGCACGCGCGACTGGTTCACGAGGGCGTTCGACGGCCCGACGGCCGCTCAGGAGCAGGCGTGGCCGGCGATCGCATCGGGCGAGCACGTGCTCATCTCCGCCCCGACCGGGTCGGGGAAGACGCTCGCCGCGTTCCTCTACGGGATCGATCAGCTCGCTGCCGAGCCCGCGCCGACGGCTCGCAAGGACCGCCGGATCCGGCTCGTCTATGTCTCTCCGCTGAAGGCGCTCTCCTACGACATCGACCGCAATCTGCGCACGCCGCTGCGCGGCATCGGGGCCGATCTGCAGGTGGCCGTCCGCACCGGCGACACGCCGCAGAAAGAGCGCCAGCAGATGCTGCGCGAGGCGCCCGACATCCTGATCACCACGCCCGAGTCGCTGTACCTGATGCTCACCGGCCGGGCGCAGGCACTGTTCGAGGACACACGGTGGTGCATCGTCGACGAGATCCACGCCGTGGCCTCGACCAAACGCGGCTCGCACCTCGCGCTCACGCTGGAACGGCTCCAGCAGGCCTCGGAGCGCGAGGTCCAGCGGATCGGCCTGTCCGCCACCCAGAATCCGCTGGAGGAGGTCGGCCGCTACATGGTCGGTCCGCGTCGAACCTGCCGGATCGTCGACACGGGCGTGAAGAAGGAGCTCGACCTCAAGATCCACGTGCCGGTCGAGTCGATGGTCGAGCCCGACGACACGCCGAGCCCTGACTTCGATCCTCTCGCCGGGGGAGAGGCCACGCGCCGCTCGATCTGGCCCGCGATCTACCCCGAGCTCGTCGAGCTGATCAAGCAGCACAAGTCGACGATCCTGTTCGTCAATAACCGCCGCGCCGCCGAGCGGCTCGCGCTCCGGCTCAACGACCTCGCTGAGAAGGAGATCGCCCGCTCGCACCACGGCTCCCTGGCGCGGGAGGAGCGGACGGTGGTCGAGGAGATGCTCAAGGCCGGCGAGCTCCCGTGCCTGGTCGCCACCTCGAGCCTCGAGCTCGGGATCGACATGGGGGCGGTCGACCTCGTCATCCAGGTCGAGTCGCCGAAGTCGGTGTCGCGCGGGCTGCAGCGGATCGGGCGCGCGGGCCACTCGGTCGGCGACGTCTCACGCGGGCGGATCTTCCCCAAGTTCCGCGCCGACCTGCTCGAGTGTGCGGTCGTCGCCCAGCGCATGCGCGAGGCCCTGATCGAGACGACGGTGGTGCCGCGCAACGCACTGGATGTGCTCGCTCAGCAGGTCGTGGCGATGGCCGCGGCGGCCGAGCATGACGACGCCACAGGCAACTCGACCGGAAACCTCAACGTCGACGATCTGTACGCGCTGGTCACCCGCACCCACTCCTACGCCGAGCTCACCCGTCCCCAGCTGGAGAACGTGCTCGACATGCTCGACGGCCGTTACCCGTCCAGCGAGTTCGCCGAGCTGCGACCCCGGATCGTCTGGGACCGGGTCGCCGGGACGCTCAGGGCTCGCCCGGGTGCCCGCCAGCTCGCCGTGACCAACGCGGGCACGATCCCCGACCGTGGCCTGTTCGCGGTCACGCTGCCCGACGGACGCCGTGTCGGCGAGCTCGACGAGGAGATGGTCTACGAGGCGCGCCCCGGCCAGACGTTCCTGCTGGGAGCGAGCACCTGGCGCATCGAGGAGATCGGCCGTGACCGCGTGATCGTCACCCCCGCGCCCGGTCTGCCGGGAGCCGTCCCGTTCTGGAAGGGCGACACGCTCGGGCGACCGAAGGAGCTCGGCGAGGCGATCGGCGCGTTTGCGCGGTGGGCGGTCGACCAGTCGCCGCAACAGCTCGAGCAGGACTACGACCTCGACGACAAGGCGGCGCGCAACCTCGTCCAGTTCCTCCAGGAGCAGCAGGAAGCCACCCGCGTGGTCCCATCCGATCGGGCGATCGTCGTCGAGCGCTTCCGCGACGAGATCGGCGACTGGCGACTGTGCGTCCTGTCCCCGTTCGGCGGGCGCGTGCACGCCGCCTGGGCGCTCGCCCTCAGCGCCCGGATCCGCGATGAGTTCGGCCTGGAATCAGACGCGATCTACTCCGACGACGGGATCATCGTCCACCTGCCCGATGCCGAGGAGCCGCCCGGCGCCGAGCTCGTGCTCCTGCAGCCCGACGAGATCGAGGACCTGGTCGTCGGCGAGCTCGGCTCAAGCGCACTGTTCGGCGCCCGCTTCCGCGAGAACGCCGGCCGGGCGCTGCTCATCCCCCGCGCGCGGCCCGGCAAACGCACCCCACTCTGGCAGCAGCGGCTGAAGTCGCAGTCGCTGCTGGAGGTCGCCAAGAAGTACGGCGAGTTCCCCATCATCCTCGAGACCTACCGCGAGTGCCTGCGCGATGTGCTCGACGTCCCCGGCGCGATCGAGCTGCTCACCAAGATCCACCGCCGTGAGCTCACGCTGGTGGAGGTCGAGACCGCGACCGCCTCGCCGTTCGCGTCAAGCCTGTTGTTCGACTACGTGGCCTCGTACATGTACGAGGGCGACACGCCGAACGCGGAGCGGCGGGCCGCCGCGCTCAGCCTCGACCGCGACCTGCTGCGCGAGCTGCTCGGCCAGGAGGAGCTGCGCGATCTGATCGACGGGGGCGCCCTGGAGCAGGTCGAGGCCGATCTGCAGTGTCTCTCCGAGCCCGCCCAGGCCACCGGCCGCGACGGCTTGCTCGATGTCCTGCGCCGGGTCGGCGACCTCACGGAGGCGGAGCTCGACGCCCGCACGCTCGACGGGCTCGACCCGCGGAAGATGCTGCAGGAGCTGAGCCGTGAGCGCCGCGCCACGAAGATCCGCGTCCACGGCGAGTCGCGCTGGATCGACGCTGCCGACGCCGGGCTGTACCGGGACGCGCTCGGCGCGGCCCCACCGGGCGGCCTGCCGACCGCGTTTCTGCAGGATGTGCCCGACGCGCTCGCCCGGCTGCTCAAGCGGTATGCGGCGACGCACGGGCCGTTTACGACCAGCGAGGTCCGCGCCCGCTACGGCATCGACCCGAGTGCCGCGCTGCGCGAGCTCGAGCGGGCCGGCGAGCTCGTCCAGGGCGAGCTTCGCCCCGGCGGCTCGACCCGCGAGTGGTGTGACCCGGAGGTGCTGCGGCGTCTGCGTCGCGCGTCCCTGGCGGTGTTGCGCAAGGAGATCGAACCCGCCGAGCAGCGCGAGCTGGCGCGTTTCCTGCCCGCGTGGCAGGGTGTCGACCGCCACCCGCCGAGCGGTGCCGGCGTCGACCGCTTGCGTGAGGTGCTCGTCCCGCTGCAGGGGCTGGCGCTGGCAGCCGAGGTGTGGGAGCGCGACGTGCTGCCACGGCGCACGGGCGCGTACTCGGCCTCATGGATGGATCAGCTGTGCGCGGCGGGCGAGGTCGTCTGGATCGGCGCCGGGGCGCTCGGGCGCAACTCGGGCCGGGTCGCGCTGTACTTCCGCGAGGACCTTCCGCTGCTGGGCGCTCCTCCGTTCAAGGGCGAGCCGCCCGCGGGGGCCGCCCATGACGCCGTCCGCGCTCGGCTGACCCGGGGTGCGTGCTTCTTCACCGATCTGCTCTCGGACGTCGAGGGGCTCAGCCCGGAGGAGATCCAGGAGGCGCTGTGGGACCTCGCTTGGGGCGGCGAGGCGACGAATGATGCGTTCGCGCCGCTGCGTGCTCCCCGGCTGACGCTGGCGCGCGCCCAGCGCGAGCAGTTACGGCGCGGGCAGGCGCGGCGCGGTCGCTTCGGCGCCGGCCGGCGCGCCGCGTCGAGCACCGCCGCGCAGGTCCAGGGCCGCTGGTCGCTCACCGCGTCGCTGCTGCACGCCGGCACCGCGGTCGATCCCGGGGAACGTCGCCGGGCGCTCGGTGAGCTGTTGCTCGAGCGCTACGGGATCGTGACCCGCGAGCAGGTGCTCGCGGAGGGGATCCCTGGGGGCTTCTCGGCGATCTACGGCGAGCTGTCCCAGCTCGAGACGCTCGGCGTGGCGCGTCGCGGGTACTTCCTGGAGGGACTGGGCGGAGCGCAGTTCGCGCTGCCGGGCGCGGTCGAGAGGCTGCGCGCACGCCGGCCGGTCGGACACGTCGCGCCCAATGCGGACGACCCGGAGATGAGCGCGCTGGTGCTGTCCGCCGTCGACCCCGCTCAGCCCTACGGCGCCGCGCTGCCGTGGCCGAAATCGGACAGCGGGCGACGGCCCGCGCGCACCGCGGGTGCGCATGTGGTGCTCGTCGGCGGTGATCCGGTGCTGTACGTCGACCGCGGGGGCAGGGGACTGTCGACGCTCGTCCCCGCCGGCGACGGGCGGCTCGAGCCGGCCCTGGCGGCGCTCGCCGACCACGTTCGCGCGGGGCGGATCAAACGGCTGGGCCTCGAGAAGGTCAACGGCGAGCCGGCGATGAGCTCACCGCTGGCGGCGTCGCTCACCGCCCTCGGCTTCCAGGAGGGGCCGCGCCGGCTGACGTTGAGCGCGTGACCCTCGCCGCGAGGGGCCGCGCCGGCTGACGTTGAGCGCGTGACCCTCGCTGCGCGGGAGGACCGTCCGCCGACCTAGGATCAGCGCCATCGACCAGACGAGTCAGGAGGCAGGGATGGCGCGTGAGATCTACACCGCACACGCAACGGTGACGGGCGGCCGGGCCGACGGTCACGGCGCGTCCTCGGACGGCAAGCTCGATGTGCATCTGCGCCCGCCCACCGAGATGGGCGGCGACGGCGAGGGCACGAACCCCGAGCAGCTGTTCGCGGTCGGCTATGCGGCCTGCTTCGAGGGGGCTCTGGGCGCCGTGGCGCGCCGGCAGAAGCTCGAGCTCGGTGAGGTCTCGATCGAGAGCCGGGTGAGTCTCTCGCCGAACGGCAGCGGCGGCTTCATCCTCTCGGCGGGGCTCGACGTGACGCTGCCCGATGTCGCCGACGCCGCGCAGGCGGCTGAGATCGTGCGCGCCGCCCACCAGGTCTGCCCGTACTCCAACGCCACCCGCGACAACATCGAGGTGGCACTCACCGCGAACGGACAGCCGGTCGATTAGAGGTCGCCCCGAGCGCCCCCGGAAGGCCCGCACGCTGTGCGAAGCTAGACCGCATGGACGTTCCCGTCCGTCCCGGCGACACGCTGTCCCAGCCGACGCGCGCCCGCCTGTTCGCGCTCCTCGGAGAGCTGCGCCGCCCGGTGGCGACCGATGAGCTGGCCGAGCATCTCGGCCTGCATCCCAACGGCGTGCGCCTGCACCTGGAACGCATGCTCGGCGCGGGGCTGATCGAGCGCCGCCGTCAGCGGCTGGCACGTGGCCGGCCGCGCGACACGTGGGTGATCAGCCCGGAGGCCCAGCCCGGCGGCGACCCGCCGGCCGCGTACGCGAACCTCGCCCGCTGGCTGGTGAGCGCGCTGGCGACCAACGGCGCGGGGGTTCGTGATGTGGAGTCCGCCGGACATGAGATCGGCCGCAAGATGAGCGCCGAGCTCACTCATGGTTCCAGGCGCGGCGATGAGCAGCAGCTGTTCGACGCGCTCGTATCCCTCGGCTTCGCCCCCGAGCGCGAGCGGCTGGATCGTGACCGGCTCGTCTACCACCTGTGCAACTGCCCGTATCGCGACGCCGTCCGAGAGCGCCAATCGCTCGTCTGCGGCCTGCACCGAGGGATCACGCGCGGGCTGCTTGAGGGAGTGGACCCCGAGACACGGATGGTCGGGTTTGAGGCGGCCGACGACCCCGACCTCGCCGGATGCATGATCCGGGTGCGCGGCCCGCTGGCTCGGGAGGCCCGAGAGTGAGCGAGGCCGAGCCACGACCGCTCACGATCGCCGAGCTCGAGCAATGGGTCGCGTTCGGCGCGCGATGGCGGCCGCAGCGGTTCGAGGGCGAGCGGGTGATCGTCGACCTCTGCCAGTGCACCGGCGAGCTCGTGGAGCGTCGCGCGGCGATCGACCCTGAGGTGATCGCCTACGTCCGAGACCACGCGGCCGACGCCGGTTGACGCCGGCTGACGGGCTCATGTACAACGTCGCGCTGTTCGCCCACATCCTGGGGGCGCTGCTGTTCTTCGCCGGGATCACCGTTGCCGGTGTCGCCTCCGAGGCGGCACGCCGGCGCGCCCGGGCGAGTGATGTGGCGGTGCTGCTGTCGACAGCGCGCATCGGTGTGGCGCTGGTCGGCGTCGGGGGGTTGCTGCTGCCGATCTTCGGGCTGTGGCTCGTGCACCTCGGGCACTGGGGATACGGCACCGGTTGGGTCGATTGGGCCATCGGTCTCTACGCACTGGCGATGGCGCTGGGGGGCGTGGGCGGCAGGCGGCCCAGGCGGGCGCGGCTGCTCGCGATGTCGCTCGCGGCGCGCGGCGAGTCCATCAGCGACGAGCTGGCCGCGCTGCTTGACGATCCCGCCTCCCGTGCGATCAACTACGCCTCGTTGCTCATCGTGTTCGTGATACTGGCGCTGATGGTGTTCAAGCCCTGAGGCCCGAGATGCGGGTAGCGGCGCTCTACGACATCCACGGCAACCTGCCGGCCCTCGACGCGGTGCTCGGCGACGTCGCGCGGGAGCAGGTCGATGTGATCGTGATCGGCGGCGATGTCGTCGCCGGGCCGCAACCGGGCGAGACGATCGAGCGGCTCGTCGCACTCGGTCCCCGCGTGCGGTTCGTGCGCGGCAACGGCGATCGCGAGGTGGTGGCGGCCTACGACGCAGGACGGTTGCGGCCGGAGGAGGAGAGCGACAACGGAGACCAGACGGCGGCGTTCACCGCGGCGCGGATCAGCCCGGCCCAGCGTGACCTGCTGGCGTCGTGGGAGCTGACCGTCGAGCTCGAGGTCGACGGGCTGGGCTCGGTCGTCTTCTGCCACGGGTCGCCCCGCAGCGACACGGAGATCATCACCACCGCCACCAGTGACGCTCGGCTGCGCCACATCCTGGCCGGCGTAGATCAGCCCACCGTGGTCGGTGGCCACACCCACCGCCAATTCGACCGCCGGATCGACCGTCATCGGTTCATCAACGCCGGAAGCGTCGGCTCTCCGTACGAGGGCCGCGCCGGCGCCTACTGGGCGCTGCTCGGTCCCGATGTCGAGCTGCGCGTGACCGGGTACGACGTCGCCGCGGCCTGCGCGCAGCTGCGCCAGACGGGCTATCCGGGTATCGATGAGGCGCTCGGCGAATGGCTGACCGAGCCGCTTGATCCCGACGAGGTGGCCGCCATCTTCGAGCGCATGGCCGACGCAGGCTGACGCTCGAGGTGACCGCCGCGACGCAGAGGTCATAGGGTTCCGACCATGCGATTTGCCAAGAAGAACATGCGAGACGTGGAGGACTCGGCGGCCAAGTACGGGCTCTCGGCCTCCCAGGAGGCGCGGTTTCCCCGGGAGGAGCTCGGCGCCGAGCAGACCGGCTTCAACTACCTGACGATCAAGCCCGAACAGCGCGAGGCCTTCGCCCATCGCCACCGCACCGCCGAGGAGGTCTACCTGGTGCTCGAGGGCTCCGGGCGGGTGAAGCTCGATGCGGACCTGATCGACCTGGAGGCCCGTGACGCCGTGCGTGTGAGTCCGGGTGTCGCACGCTGCTTCGAAGCAGGGCCGGACGGGCTGACGGTGCTCATCTTCGGACCTCGCGTCGAGGGTGACGGCGAGACCGTCGAGGACTTCTGGGATCAGTAGCCACGACCGGGCATGCAGCATCCGGCGCGCTCGCGCCACCCCGGCTCGGTCAGCCGAGATCCTTCTCCAGCCACAGGTCGGCGTACGGCTCGTCGTTGAACGGCGGTACCTGCCTCCAGCCGGCCGAGGCGTAGAGCGCGACCGCCTCGCCGAGGTCGGTGTTGGTCTCGATCCGCGCGACCCTGGCGCCCGCCTGACGGGCGCTGGCCTCGAGTGTCACCAGCAGTCGCCGTCCGAGGCCGAGGCCGCGGGCGTCCGGCGCCAGCCACATCCGCTTGATCTCGGCCGGTGCATCGTCGTGGTACTTGACCGCCCCACACCCGATCGGCTCGCCGCGCAGGTAGGCGATGAAGAACGCGCCGGCGGGCGGGCGTAGCTCCTCGGGAAGCGCGGTGGCGCCCGTCGAGGGGTCGAAGATCCGAGCCGACCGGCGGTTGAGCTCCTCGGTGTAGCGATCGATGCACCATCGGGCATCCTCGTGCTCGGGGTCGACCACGAGGAGCTCGACGGCGGCGGCCGTCAGCCGGCGCTGCTCGGCGTCGTCCACCGCGCGCTCACCACTGCGCCGGATGGATGAACGCCGCAGCCGGCTCCCCGAGCCACTGGGTGACGCGCATCGCCAGGTCCATGTCGGCCAGGCGGGCGGTCTTGAGGTTCGTCAGCCGGTTGGCGGTGCAGCCGATCTCCTCGGCCAGCGATGCCCAGGTGAGCCCGCGCGCCCGGCGCTGCCGGTTGAGCGCGGCGTGCAGCTCGCTCAGATCCCACCGCAGCCGGCTGTCGACGCCGGCGGCAGGGAGGGTCACGTCGCCGACGTCGACGACACGGCCGGTGAGGAACTCCTCGGGCGCTCGCTGCAGCCAGCGCAACATGAACATCGCGTACTGACACGAGGTCGCCCCGCGCTGCTGCAGGCGCGAGACCGCTCCCCCGCACAGCGGATGATCCTCGCGCTCGGAGTTCAGCTCAGAGGACTGCTTCCAGAGCTCGTCGGCGAGCTCGTACCACCCGAGGCCACGCGCTCGCCGCTGCGCGTCGAGTGCGGCGTACAGCGCATCGCAATCGAACCGCGGCGGAGCGCCCACGGGCGCCAGCATAACTGAGGCGGTCGCCTCGTCAGGAACGGTGAAGGGCCGCTCCCGCGATCACGAGCGCCACGCGGCACCCTGCAGTCAGCGCGCCAGCATGCCGGAGTACGCCTCCGGGTCGCGGCCTACCACCTCGGCCACGAACGGGCAGAGCGGACGGACGGAGAGCCCGCGCGCCCGGGCGTCCTCGAGCGCCTCGCGCGCGAGCACCGTGCCCAGACCCTGACCGCCGTGGGCGGGGTCGATCTCGGCGTGAAGCATCGACATCACGTTGTCGCTGATCTGATAGGTGAGCAGGCCGACCCGCTCGTCGGCGAGCGTGATCTCATAACGGCTGTGCTCCGGGTGATCGCGGACGACGGCGGTCTCGGACATCAAGTCCAAGGCTACCGGCGCCGGAGCTATGCGATGCGGCCGAACAGACGGCCGATCGCGGCGAAGAACCGCGCGAACCCCCTGCGCTCCGGGCGCAGGATGATCACCGGCGCCTGGGCCGCAGGCGCAGCCTCGCGCACCTGCGCGTAGATCGCGCCAGGTGCGACGGCGGCCGGAGCATCGCCGAACAGCGACTCGGCGGCGTTGTTGGCCCAGATCACCGCGCGCAGATAGAACTCGTCCGCGTGGGCCAGGTGAGGTGCGGACTCGCGTATTCCCTGCTCACGCAGGATGACCGCCTCCAGCAACTCGCCCATCGGACCTTCGAGATCGACGAGCGCGTCACGGATCTCCTCGGCGAGCGGCAACAACTCAACCGCCTCGCGCATGGTCGAGTCCATCAGGGCGTCGATCACCGAGAACAGCCCGAGCGTGAACAGCTCCGGCGCCGTCGCTATCCCGGCGTCCACGCCGGCCAGCTCGCAGAAGCGGGCGCGGGTGAGCGCGGTGAGCGTGAGCTCGGTCGGCTTGTCGTCCACGCTGGCCAGGACGCTCAGCTGGGCCCAACGGCGGGCGTTCTCCAGGCCGAGCAGGGCGAGTGCCTGGCCGATCGAGCGAACCTCGCCGCGCAGGCCGATCGCGGCGGAGTTGACATAGCGCAGCATGCGGAAGCTGAGAGCAACGTCGTGCGTGATCAGCTTTTCGACCTCGTGCAGCTCGGCGTCGGGGCGCTGCAGCGCCGAGACCACCTGGAACAGCGCCAGGCGGTTGGCGGAGATCTGGCGGGTGCCCGCCACCGCCGGCTGGCAGAAGAAGTGACCCTGCAGCAGATCGCAGCCCGCCTCCACGCAGACGTCGCGCTCCTCATAGGTGGCGATCCCCGCCGCGAGGATCTTGCAGCCGGGACGCCGCAGGCGTGCGACCTGCACGCGCAGCTGCTCCTCGCCGAGCTCGTGGACGTTGAGCTTGACGACGTTGAAGAGGTCGAGCACGGGCTCGACGGGCGATTCTGAGTCGACCCCGTCGAGCGCGAGCTGGTAGCCCTGCGCCTTGAGATCGCGCAGCGCGGTCACGAGCTCCTCGTCGAACTCCTCGGCCGCTGAGATCCCCAGGCCGCTGAGACCGGCGGGGATCGCCTGCACGAGGCCGCCGAGCAGGAACTCCCGGGGCACATCGACCCAGGCCTTCTTGTGGCCGACGATCCGCTCCAGGTCGAGCTCGGTGAGCGAGTTGAGCACCACCGTCGCGGTTGCGCGCTCGCGGCTCTCAGAGTGGTCGTTTTCGGCCCAGCCGTGGCCGCGGAACAGCAACTCGCAGCCGACCGCCTCGAGGTGGCGATTGAATATCGGCTGCCGAGCGACGAATGCGGAATGCATTTGCCGATGTTGTCGGCATGCGGACCACCCCACTGAAGCAATTTCGACCGTGTCTCGACAGCAATATGGAGGGCTTGGGCGAAGTGTCCGCCATGCTGGCGTGATGCAGCACGGCGCCGCCGACGCAGATCGAGCGACCCGGCTCGTCGTGATGGGCGTGTCGGGATCAGGCAAGACGACCGTCGGGCGCGCGCTCGCCGCCGAGCTCGGCGTCTCGTTCGTCGACGGCGACGACCTTCAGCCCCCGTCCAACGTGCGCAAGATGGCGTCCGGGACGCCGCTCACCGACGAGGATCGGACTGCGTGGCTGGCCAGTGTGGGCCAGGTCCTCGCCGATGCCATCGCTGCGGCCGGAGTGGTCGTCGCCTGCTCCGCGCTCCGCCGCGCCTACCGCGATGCGATCCGCGCCGTCGCGCCGGACGCCGTCTTCGTGCAGCTCGACGTGGATGGGGGCGAGCTCGCCGACCGCATGCGCCGGCGCCGCCACCACTACATGCCCGCCTCGTTGCTGCCGTCGCAGCTGGCCACGCTGGAGCCTCTCGCCGCCGACGAGCCCGGGGTGATCGTGGACGGCTCGGGCTCTGTGAGGACGGTGCTCACCAGGGTGAGCACGGCGCTCAGCGCAGCGCGCGCGTCAGGCTCGCTGTGAGCTGGGCGACGTCGTACGCGGGCAGGTAGCGACCGCGCCCCCGTCGCGCCAGCGCGACCCCCGCGGCCCGGGCGTCCGCGGCGTCGCTGGTGCCGAGAACGTGAAGGCAGTCCAGTGCGCCCGCGGCGGCCCGCGGGTCGAGCCCGCGCGTGTGCAGGCAGTCGGACAACAGCAGCGCGGTCCGGCCGCCCGGCGCCACGTCCTCCAGCATGCGCGCAGCGGCTCGCAGCGCGGCGGCGAGGTCGGTGCGGCCGTGGCCGCGCAGCGACAGCAGGTCGTCGATCACCCGCTCGGCCCGCGCCGGGTCGCGCAGCGAGCGCAGCACCAGCGTCTCGGAGGCGAACGCGATCACCCCACAGCGCAGCCGCTCCCCGCCCGCCGCGGCGGTCACGTCAGATCTCGCGGCCGCGATCACCGCCGAGGCCGCGACGGCGGCGAGCGCCACCGCGTGACCCCCCATCGAGCCGGACCGGTCCACGAGCAGGCAGACCGCTCGGGGCGCCGCCGCGAATCGGCGAGTGACCAGCTCGGACCCTTGCCGTGGCCGGCGCGCCCCAGTGCGGTCGAGCGTGCGCTCGAGGTCCAGCTCGCCCTCGAGGCCGCCCGCGTGGACGGCGAGCCGGTGGGTGCCCCTTCGCCGCGGCGGACCGATTGCGCCCAGGCGAGGGAGCAGCCGTCGCGCGAGCGCGCGGGCCTGCCGCCGCAGCGCTGGGTCGGTCGCCACGGCCATGTCCGCCAGGAGCGCGACGGCGCCGTCGGGGTCGTCGCGCAGCCACTCGGAGATCGTCCGCTGCTCGATTGCACCGACCTGCGGCGAGACCGTCGTGAACCGCGGATGCGCGTCGGCGAGCTCACGTCGGCTGAGCGTCCGCCGGGCCGCGTCCGCGACCGCCGCTCGCGTCTGCGCCGGGCTCAGCGAGTCCGGTCTGCGCTCCTGCGGCCGGCGGCCTGCCGCCCGGGCAGCGGCGCTCGGGCGGTCGGACTCGGATGCGCTGGGGGAATGGTCTCGGCGCTCGGACTGGATGCCCGATCGTCACCCGCGATGGTGAGGGCGGCGTCGAGCAGTTCGGCGATCACCTCCTCGGCCGTGCGCTCCTGGTCCTCGTGGACCTGGATGCGCCCGGACATCGCGGCAAGCGCCGCGTCGAGCAGGACGGCGCGGTCGGACCACTCGACGCCGCGGATCTCGGCGAGCTCGCCGCCCAGGCGCACCATGTCGAGTGCGCCGCGGACCGAAGACCCGGTGCGGACCGCGCGATGGCTGCGTGATCCGCGCGCGATCGAGACCGCGATAGCGGCGATCACGGGCTCGGCGCCCGCCACTCGCTCCACGACCTCGCGCTCGGATTGCTCGTCGAGGTAGCCGATCGCCACCCGGCACATGCGGTCGGCGATCGCCTGGCTCACCCGGGCGGTTCCAACCGCGTCGTAGGGATTCATCGCGGCCACGAGCACGAACCCCTCCGCGGCGCGGACCATCCCCAGGCGCGGTACGACGAGCTCTCCTTCGGCCATCGCGGTGATGAGTGCGTTCAGCGTCTCTTCAGGGATCCGGTTGAGCTCCTCGAGGTAGAGAAGCTCGCCGGCGCGCATCGCCGCGGCCAGCGGCCCATCGCTCCACGCCTGGGCGGTGTAGCCGCCATCGAGCACGAGCGCCGGGTCGTGGGACCCGATCAGCCGCGCCGGGGTCAGCTCCGCGTTGCCCTCCACGAACTGCACCCCACGGCCCTCGATCGCCGCTATCGCGCGCAACAACGTCGACTTGCCGGTCCCGGGCGGCCCGTCGAGCGCGACGTGGCAGCCCTGTCGGATCGCGGCGGCGAGCAGCTCCGCCTCGCGGCGGAGCCCGACGACCGAGTCGCCCAGCGCGTCGTGCAGGGCCGTCACGCCGACCTGAGCGGCAGCGCTCAATGCTCGTGGACGATCACGCCGCGGATGTTCTTGCCGGCTTCGAGGTCGTCGTAGCCCTGGTTGATCTCCTCCAGCGCGTACGTCTGGGTGACGAGCTCGTCGAGCTTGAGCTTGCCGGCGCGATACAGGTCCAGCATCCGTGTGATGTCCCACGCCGGGTTGCAGTCGCCGAACAGTGATCCGAGGATGTGCTTGCGCCCGAGCGTGATGTCGGTGCCCGACAGTTGGACGGTGAGCGCCATGGGATTCGCCAGACCGGTGAGCACGACCGAGCCGTTCTTGCGGATCGCCGCGGTCGCCGCCTGCACGACCCCCTCGTTGACGACGTCCACGGTGACGATCGCGACGTCGGCCCCACCCGCGCGGTTGGCCTGCGCCATCGCCATCGCCTCCTCCGCGGTCTCGGCCGTATGCGTGGCTCCGAGCTCCTGGGCGAACTCGCGCTTGGAGGCCAACGGGTCGACCGCGATGATCGTCGTCGCGCCCGCGTGTGCCGCGCCCTGCACGGCGTTGGCGCCGATCCCGCCGACGCCGTAGATGACGACGGTGTCGCCGATCTGGACGTTGCCGGTGTTGACCGCCGAGCCCCAGCCGGTGGGGACGCCGCAGCCGACGAGCACCGCGGTCTCGAGCGGCAGGTCGTCATCGACCTTGACCACCGAGTGCTCGCTGATCGTGGCGTACTGCGAGAACGTGCCCAGCATGCACATCGCACCCGCGTTCTTGCCGTTCACGGTGAACGGGTACGAGCCGTCGGGCAGATAGCCGGCGAGGATCGTCGCGCCGAGGTCGCACAGGCTCTGCCGGCCGGTCGAGCACCACCTGCAGTGGCCACAGGCAGGGATGAACGCGCACACGACGTGGTCGCCGGCGGCGACCTTGGTGACTCCCGGGCCCACCTTCTCGATGATCCCCGCGCCCTCGTGGCCGCCGATGTAGGGCACCTCGACGGGCAGGTCGCCGGTCATCAGATGCATGTCGGAGTGGCAGAGACCGGCCGCGACGTAGCGGATGAGGACCTGGCCCTCCTTGGGGTCGGCGACGTCGACCTCCATGACCTCCCACGGCTTGCCGACCTCGACCAGCACGGCGGCCTTGCTCTTCATCGCGTCTCCCTCTCGTGGTGGTTCGACGGCTGTCGGGGGATTATGCGCGCTGGGCGCCGCCGCGGGGCAGACTGTCGATGGATGCCCGAAGGAGACACGATCGCCTACGCCGCCCTCCGGATGCGCCCCGTGCTCGAGGGCCACGTCCCAGACGAGATCCGGACCCCGCACCCCCGCCACGCCCTGGATCGCTGGCCCGAGCGTCTCGGCGGCCGGACGATCACCGAGATCACCACCCACGGCAAGCATCTGTTCCTCCATTTCGAGGGAGAGCTCACGCTTCACTCGCACCTGCGCATGACCGGAGCGTGGGGCGTCTACCCGCCCGGCCGCCGCGCCCGGCGCTCGATGCGGCGCGCCTGGCTGGTGCTCCGGCGCGGGTCCACCGAGGTCGTGCAGTTCGACGGTCCGCTGCTCGAGCTGCTCACCGAGAGCCGTGCGCGCCTGGACCGGCGGCTGGCAGAGCTCGGACCCGATGTGCTCGCCGACGAGTTCGACTACACGCGCTTTCTCGCCCGGCTGCGCGGCGACGACCCGACCCGCGGGATCGGTGACGCCCTGCTGGACCAGCGCAACCTCGCCGGAATCGGCAACATGTGGAAGTCCGAGTCGTGCTTTGACTCGGAGATCGATCCGTGGCGCCGGGTCGGCGAGGTCTCAGATGATCAGGCCCGGGCGATCGTCGACGCGGTCCGGCCGCGCATCCGGCGTTCGGCGCAGACCGGCGACCAGTCCAGCGAACGCCGCGTGTTCCGCAAGAACGGCCAGCCGTGCCCGCGTTGCGGCGCGACGATCCAGGCGCGGGGGCAGGGCGACGACAACCGGACGACGTTTTGGTGTCCGGGCTGCCAGCACTGATCGCGGGCCGGTCAGAGGCGGCAACTGGCGGCCGAATGGCCGGCGGGCTGGGCGAACGCGGCGTTGTGATGTCCAATCGCCGTCGTGCGAGTGACCTGGCCGAGACGCTTTCCGTCGCGCGTCCAGGTGAAGGTGATCGTCGCGTCGATCAGGCCGGTGTCCGCGGCGTAGTGGAACTCGGCGCCGTCCTGGTGCACTCCCTTCTGCAGGACGCCGAGCGACACCGTCCGCGTCGCCGTGGCGGCCTTCACCGGTACGTAGCTGCGGCGCGCGGTGTTGTACTGGCGCAGCTGCACGGTCATCGCGAGCGTCGAGCGGAAGCCGAGCGCTCCCATCTCGCCGCGGACGCCCACCAGGCCGCCACGCCGGAGGTGGGGCCGGCAGATGTTGATCGTCGCCCACAGGTAGCTGGAGCGCTCCGCGTTGGTCACCGCGCGCCGGATCTGGGCGCTGGTCGGCGTCGGGCTGGGGGACGTCGTGGTGGACGTCGAGGTCGCGGCCTGTGCGACGCCAGTGGTGGCACCGGTCAGCGCCAGAATGGTCGCGACGCGGATCATCGCCCTGCGCATCTCATCGACCATATCGCCGTGTGACGAAACGTGACCCCGGTCGTAGTGAGGGCATGATCGCGTCCGCCACGAGCCGGCCGGACACCGCCGCGGAGGGGTCGTGGGCGCGCCTGGAGGCGCTGTACCGCTCCAGTCGCCGCGATCTCTACGCGTACGTCTGCTCGCTGCTCGGCGATCCGGCCGCGGCGGAGGACGTCGCCGCGCTCGCCTACGAGCGGGCCTACCGGCGCCGCCGTACGTTCGATCGCCGGCGCGGGGAGGAGCGTGCCTGGTTGTTCGGCATCGCGCGCAACGCCGCGCTCGATGAGTTGCGCCGTCGCCGGCGGGTCGCAACGCTCGCCACCGAGCCGCCCGACGAGCAGCTCGCCGGGCCGGAGGACGGCGCGGAGGTCGCGCTGCGCCGGACCGCGGTCCGCTCTGCGCTTGCCGGGCTCTCGCCGCGAGAGCGTGAGCTGGTGGCGCTCAAGTTCGGCGCGGGGCTCAGCGGAGGCGAGATCGCGAAGGTGCTCGGGATGAGCGAGACCGGGGTCTCGACGTTCCTCTATCGCACGATGGGCAAGCTCCGGGAGGCATGCGATGCAGAGCGCTGAACCGCTCGAGCCCGAGGTGCAGGCGGCCCTGGAGGCGATCGACGCGACGCTCCACGGCGAGCCCGTCGACCCCGAGCACGCCGATCTGGCCGAGCTGGCCCTGATCCTGCGCGACGAGCGCCCGGTTGCGCGCGACGCGTTCCTTGCCCGCCTCGACCGCCGGATCGAGGCCCGCTTCGCCGCGCCGACCGGGCGCACGTGGTCGTTTGCCGCGCACTGGAGGGCATCGGTGACGGCGCTCACCACGGTTGCCGCCCTGATCGTCGCCGTGGTGATCGTCGCCGGGCTTCCCCACGGCGTCCGACCGGGGAATGGCGCGTCCGAGAGCGGTCCGGCGCGCCACTCGAGCGCCTTGCACGCGTCGAGTGCGGTCAGCGGGTCGAGCGCGGCGAGCGGGTCAAGCGGGTCGAGTGCGGCGAGCGGGTCAAGCGCGGCGAGCGGGTCGAGCGGGTCGGGCGGGTCAAGCGCGAGCGCGGCGTCGGGCGGTGCCGGTTCCGCCGGCGAGCCGAAGGCGACCGCCACTCCGGGCCGGGCGCCCGCCCCGCCGGTCAGCCGCGGCCGCGACCTCACCCAGTCGGCGCGCCTCGGGCTCCAGGCGCGGGCAGGGCAGATCGCCCCCGTCGCCCAAGAGGTCTTCGACGTGATCGGCGCCGAGCACGGCGTGGTGCTGAGCTCGCACGTCACCGAGGCGGCCGGCGCCCCCGGCTACGCCACGTTCTCGCTGCAGGTCACCGCCGCCCGCCTGGAGGCCACGCTCAACCGCCTGTCGCGGCTGCGGCACGCGAGCGTGACCATGCGCGAGGACTCGAGCGCCGACATCACCTCCCACGTCGACAACACCGCGGCGGCACTCGCGGCCGAGCAGGCACGGCGACGTTCGCTGCTGCGCCAGCTCGCTGCCACCGCCATTCCCGCCCAGGCCGACCGCCTGCAGCGCGAGGCCGCCCGGGCGCTGGCGGAGATCGATCGCTACCAGTCAGAGCTCCAGCGCCTTCGCCACCATGTCGCCGACAGCACGATCGCGGTGACCGTTCAATCGCCGCCGGTCGTCCACCACCGCCACCACGCGGCCGGTGGCTTCACGTTCTCCCGCGCGCTGCACGACGCCGGCCACATCCTGATCGTCGCGGCCGGGGTGGCGTTGATCGCGCTCGCCGTCCTCGTGCCGCTTGGTCTCGTGGTCGTGGTGTGCGCCTGGGCGTGGTCGCTCGTGCTCCGGCGCCGGCGCGAGGGCGCGCTGGGGCCGTCGTGAGCTGAGAGTCACCTGCAAGACTCCGGGCGCGATGGCGCGCCCGACCCACGACGAGCTCGCCCGCTCCTTCGACGCGGCGGCTCGCGTCTACGCCCGCGGGCGGCCCGGGTACCCCGGCGAGGCGCTCGACTGGCTTCTGCCCGCCGGCGCCCGTGAGGTCCTGGATCTCGGGGCGGGCACCGGGAAGCTCACCGCGCAGCTCGTCGACCGCGAGCTCGAGGTCACCGCGGTCGAGCCCTCAGATCGGATGCGCGCCGAGCTCGAGTCCTCACTCGGGGATCGGGTCACCGCCCTCGCCGGCCGCGCCGAGGAGATTCCACTGGCCGACGCGTCGATGGACGCGGTGCTCGTCGCTCAGGCGTGGCACTGGGCCGATCCCGCCCGCGCGGTTCCCGAGGTGGCGCGAGTGCTCCGTCCCGGCGGAACGCTCGGCCTGCTGTGGAACCGGCGCGATGACCGCGTCGCCTGGGTGGCTGAGCTCTCGAAGATCCTCACCGCCCCGGATCCGGGCGCCCGCGCGGACGCGGCGCGGCCGGCGATCGGGCCGCCCTTCGGGCCGGCGCAACGCCACCTGACCGACGGTTGGACGGACTCCCTGACGCCTCAGAAGCTGGTGGACCTCGCGGCGTGCCGCAGCTACGTGATCACGCTCGACGAAGCTGCCCGTGAGGCGCTGCTGGACCGGGTGCGAGCGCTTGCCGCCGAGCACCCGGACATCGCGGGTCGCGGGCGCTTCCCGCTGCCGTACGTCACCGAGTGCGTGCGCGCCGAACTGACGGCGTGAAGCGGCCCGCTCAGGCTCGGCGGTAGCGCGCAAGGACGTCGAGGTCCGGCTCCCAGCCCAGCCCGAAGCCCTCCGGCACACGTACGCGGTCGCCGGCGCGCAGCGGCTCGGGGTCGACCATCCATGCCTCGGGCGCCACCCACAGCATCTCGATGTCGTCGACGTTGGGGCGGGCCGCGGCCGCGTGCAACGTCGCATGGAACCCCGGGCCGTAGTACGGACAGTGGGGCACGACCGGAACGCCGGCGTCCGCCGCGACGTCGCAGACGCGCAGGAACTCCGAGATCCCGCCCACCTTGGTGACGCTCGGCTGCATCATGTCGACTGCGTCCGCACGCGCGGCCTCCGTGAACTGGACGCTCGTGCACCAGTTCTCGCCCGCGGCGATCCGCAAGCGGGGGGAGCGCAGGGCGTGCAGCGTGGCGAAGTCCTCGGGCGGGAAGATCGGCTCCTCGAGCCAGGCGAGTCCCAACTCCTCAAAGCGGGCTCGCTCGGACTCCAGCCAGGCCACGTCGTAGCCGCAGTTGACGTCGGTGGCAAGCGGCACATCCGGGCCGACTGCCGCCCTGCCCGCGGCGATCGAGCCGAGCAGGCGCTCGTGCATCTTCACCGCCGTATAGCCCTTGGCGAGCGCGGCCGTGCAGGCCTGCTCCACCAACGGCTCCTCGTCGTAGCGCATCAGGCTCGCGTAGGTGGCGAACTCGGTCCGTGGCGGGGCGGGCGCGTCCTCCATCCCGAGCAGCAGCTCGTACGCCGGCCTTCCCGCCCGCCGTGCCGCCAGATCCCATAGCGCGATGTCGACGCCCGAGACGGCGAACATCGTCACGCCGTAGCGGCCATGAAGGTGCACCGCGCGCTGGGTCTCGAGATTCCAGGCGGCAACGTCTTCGATCGGCCCGGCGAGGAGCCGAGGGACGAGCAGCCGGTCGATCATCGCCTTCGTCGACTCGACGGTCGAGTAGCCGAACCCCTCCCCCCAGCCGACGTTGCCCCGCTCGTCCTCCAGCCGCACGAGCGTGAACTCAAGGCTCCGCCACGCGTTCAGCCCGATACCGGTACCCGTCTGCGGGAACGGGAACGGGATCTCCACGATCATCGTCTCGGCGGCTGTGATCTGCACAGGGCGCTCGCTCCTTTCGGTTGCGTAGAGTCGGCGGCATGGGCGCCACCTCTGCAACCTTGACACAGCGCATCCGCGACCGAGAACCGCTGCTCGGCACGTTCGTCAGCCTCGGCTCGCCGGCGATCACCAATCTGCTCGCCAAGGTGGGCTACGACTACCTGCTGATCGACCTCGAGCACGGCGCCGGCAGCGAAGCGGGCCTCCAGGCCCAGCTGTTCGCCGCCGAGGCCGAGGGCGCGGCGACGATGGTGCGCACCGAGACCTTCGACCGGATCCGGATCGGCCGTGTACTCGATCTCGGCGCCCGCGCCATCATGCTGCCGCGCGTCGACACCGCAGAGCAATGTGCCGACGCGGTCGCGCATCTGCGCTATCCGCCGGCCGGCGACCGCGGTGTCGCCGCCTCCAACCGGGCCCGCGGGTGGTCCACGCGCACCGACTCGTTCGCCGATGCCAACCGTGAGATCGCCGCGGTGGTGCAGATCGAGAGTGAGGAGGCGGTCCGCAACGTTGACGCGATCGCCGCCGTCGACGGTGTCGACGCGCTCTTCGTGGGTCCCAGCGACCTGTCGCACTCACTCGGCGTTCCCGGCGAGCTCGACGCGCCCGTGTTCACCGACGCGGTGACTCGGGTCCTCGAGGCGGCGCGAGCTCACGACCTGGCGGCCGGCATCCTCGCGCCGACCCCCGAGCGCGCGCGGGCGTTCATGGCTCAGGGGTTCACGCTGATGGTCCTGAGCGCGGACGTCAACATGCTCGCCGCCGCCGCGCGAGACGCACTGGCCCGCAGCAGGGGCTGAGCGTGCAGCGGATTCTCATCACCGGTGCGGCAGGCGCGATCGGCGTGCTGCTGCGAGCCGAGCTCGCTCGGCCCGACCGCGAGCTCGTGCTGCTCGACGTCGTCACGCCGCCCGAGCCGGCCCCGGGCGAGGCCGCGAGGACCGTCACCGCCTCGGTCGGCGACCTCGAAGCGCTGGTCACGGCGGCCGCGGGCGCGGACGCGATCGTCCATCTCGCCAACCTGATCGAGGACGAGACCTGGCACGACTACGCGGCGATCAACATCACCGGGACCTACAACGTCCTCGAGGCTGCCCGTCGCTGCGGGGTGGGCCGGGTCGTCTACGCCTCCAGCAACCACGCCGTCGGCTTCACCGAGCGGCCGCCCGGGCCGGCCGAGGTCCCGGCGACCCTCGCGCCGCGGCCCGACAGCTACTACGGCGTCTGCAAGGTCGCCAGCGAGGCGCTCTGCTCGCTCTATCACGACCGCCACGCCATCGACGCCATCTGCTTGAGGATCGGCTCCTGCCGGCCGGACCCCAACGACCGCCGCTGCCTGTGGAGCTGGCTGTCCTATCCAGACGCCGTGCGCCTGGTGGAGGCGTCGCTGACCGCACCAGCCCCCGGATTCCAGATCGTGTGGGGAGTGTCGGCCAACTCGCGGCGCTGGTGGTCGCTGGCGGAGGGCCGGGCGATCGGCTACGAGCCGGTGGACGACGCCGAGGATCACATCGAAGCGATTCTCGCCGCCGACCCCGAGCCCCCGGCGCTGACGCCGCACCGGCCCGCCCGGAACTGCTCGGTGGCCCGTACACGCTGCCCGGCTTCGACGCCGCCGGCCGTACCGGTCGGGGCGAAGCCTGATTCGTTCCCGCTCGCGGGCGCCGGTGTGGTACCACTCGCACATGGCGGCGACCAGCGAGGAGATGATCGCCCTCCTACACGGCGTGCCCGCCTTCTCGGCGCTGGCCGAGGAGGATCTCGGCCAGGTGGTCGATGTCACCGTTCCACGCAGCTTCGGCGCCGGCGAGGTCGTCTTCCGGGAGGGGGACGAGGGCGACACCTGCTACATCGTCCGCCTCGGCCAGGCCCGGGCCGTCCGGGAGCATTCCGACGGACGCTCGATCACGCTGGCCACGTTCGGCCGGGGGGAGATCTTCGGCGAGCTCGCGATGTTCGACGACGAGCGGCGCTCGGCCACGGTGGAGGCGGTCGAGGACACCGAGGCGATGGCGATCCTCGGCGCCGATATGCGCCGCCTGCTGCGTGCCCACCCGGACATCGCGGTGAAGATGCTCGGCGGACTGGCCCGGCGGTTGCGGGAGACCAACGAGCGGCTCGCGCGACAGTCGTTCCAGACGGTGCAGAGCCGCGTGGCCTCGGTGCTCGCCGATATGGTCGCCTCCGCGCGGTCGCAGGGTGCCGGTGAGAACGATGTCCTGATCACCGCCACCCAGAGCGATCTCGCCCAGCTCGCCGGGTCCTCGCGCGAGTCGGCGAGCCGCTTTTTGGCGGTGCTGGAGCGCGCGGGCGTGATCACCCAGGGCCGGGGGCGACTGGTCGTCCACGAGCCGGCGCGGCTGGAGGGCTATGTCTACTGAGCGATCACGCAACGGTCGTTCGGAGTTCTCGGCCGGTGGCGTCGTCGTGCGCGGCGGCGAGGTGATCACGATCGTGCCCGTCAAACGAGCCGGCGACGGCCGGCGAGTGCTCGGTCTGCCCAAGGGCCATCCCGACGGAGACGAGACGCCCGAGCAGGCCGCCACCCGGGAGGTCGCGGAGGAGACCGGCGTGCAGGCCGAGCTCGTCGAGGAGCTCGGCGACGTCGAGTACCACTATGAGCGGGGCGGCCGCAGGATCCGCAAGGTCGTCCGTTTCTTCCTCTTCGACTACCGCTCGGGCGACCTGGAGGACCATGACCACGAGATCGAGGAGGCCAGCTGGATGACCCTCACGGACGCCGCGCGCGAGCTCACCTTCCCGGGCGAACGAGAAATCGTGCACCGGGCGCTGTCGCGCGGCGCCGCGGATCGGTAGCCTCACCGCCGATGCGCGTCCTCAACTTCTACTCCTCGGTGTTCGCCGACCAGCTCCGGCGCGGCCGCAAGACGGCCACGATCCGCCTCGGCGACAAGTCGCACAAGTACCACAAGAACGAGTGCGTCCTGGTGACGATCGGCTACCAGCACTCGCCTCGCGAGAAGATCTTCAACGCGGTGATCGACCAGGTCGAAGTCAAGCGCGTGCGCGACCTCTCCCCGCGTGAGATCGAGCACGACAACCCTGAGTTCCGGCGCGTCGACGAGATGGTCCACTTCCTCGAGTCGATCTACGGCCGCAAGGTCTCGATGGAGGACACGGTCACCGTCGTGCGCTTCTCGCAGATCATCGAGCAGCCGCCCGATCAGATGCGCGATCGCATCCACGGGCTCGGCGGCGCCCGCAACTGAGAGCGACCGCCGCGGGGCGGCGGCAGGGCGTGGCGCCGCTGCGAGGGGTCTGCGTCCCAGTGCCGAAACAGGTAGAACGGCGTCAGAGTCTGTGCTTTGGCGAAGAAAGCCTGCACAAATTGCGCATCGGCGTACACCGGGCCCCGTCGGTCTGGCTGAATTTGTATCGGCGCGGTGTCGCCGCGCCCTTTGGGGGCCCCGATGGAGACAACGATGAATGAGCCTGATCTTGGGGAGCTGATCTTCGACGACGTCGATCCGGCGCTGCTGATGCAGCGGATCGTCGACGAGGCACGGTCGCTGGTCGGCGGCTGTGACGGCGCGGCGATCATGCGCCGGCACGGCGACGATCTGCTCACCGTCTCGGCCGCCGGAGTCACCGCACACCACGTCGGCAAGTCGATCCCGTTGGACAACAGCCTCTCCGGGCTGGCCATCGCGTGCGGCGAGCTGCTGCACTCCGACGACGTGCGCAGCGACAAACGGGTCGCTCCGGCGGTTCGCAGCGATCCGGACGCTCGGTCGCTGCTGAGCGCTCCGCTGCGCCGCGGCGAGGAGGTGATCGGCGTTCTCATCATCATCTCCCGCGAGCTGGCTGCCTTCAACGCCGATGTCCGCGCCAACGTCGAGCAGGTGGCGAGCGTCGTCGGGATCGCGCTCGCGTCGGTGATCGACACCGCACGGGCGGTCCGGTCGGTGTTCGAGTCGCTCGGCCGCCAGCCCGCGATCGCGCCGGAGCCCGCGGAGCGGCGCGGGAACCCGGTGCGCGTCGGCGAGTTCCTCGCCAGCGTGATGAAGCCGGGGTCCGTCGAGACGCTGCGGGTCCGCCGGCGGATCGTGCGCGTGCTCGAGGAGAGGCGCCTGCGCATGGTGGCGCAGCCGGTGGTCGAGCTCGAGACCGGGCGAGTCGTCGGGGTGGAGGCGCTCGCACGGTTTGACGACCCGCCCTACCGCCCGCCGGACGAGTGGTTCCGCGAGGCCAAGGAGGTGGGACTCGGCCTCGAGCTTGAGGCGCTCGCCGTGCGGTGCGCGCTGGAGATGTTCGAGACGCTGCCCGGCGGTCTGAACCTCGGTATCAACGTGAGTCACGAGCTGCTCCTGTCCGGTCAGCTCGGGCCGCTTCTGGAGGGGCACTCGGCGCGGCGGTTGCTCGTCGAGCTCACCGAGCACGCGGCGTTTGACGACTACGCCACCTTCCGCTCAGCGATGGCGCCGTTGCGCGCACGCGGCATCCGGCTCGCCGTCGACGACGTCGGCGCAGGGTTCTCCAGCCTGCGGCACGTCGTCGAGCTCGCGCCCGATCGGATGAAGCTCGATCGGACGTTCACCTCGGGGATCGAGCACGATCCGGCTCGCCGTGCGATGGCGGAGGCGCTGATCGTGTTCGCCCGCCGCACCGGAATCGGCCTCGTCGCCGAGGGCATCGAGACCGACCGCGAGTTGGAGGTCATGCGCAGCCTCGGCGTGCCGCTCGGCCAGGGATTTCTCATCCAGCGTCCGGCGGAGGCCGGGACGGTGCCGCGGATCGCCGAGCATATTCGCGGCGCCGCCGCGCCGGTCACGCCCGACGCCGATCGCGTGTTCGCGCGGTACTCGGCCCGCGTCGGCCGCTCGCTGCGCCGTCCCGGGGTCCGGCCGGTGGCGGGCGCCACCACGGCCGAGCCCGAGCCGGCTCGGGTCCGTCGCTGAGCCCGCGCCGGCCGCAGGTGACATCCTGAGCGGTCCCATGGGAGGCTGCGGAGAGGTGTACTGAGGCACGTGGCCAACGTGCGCAACGAAGCGCGGCGCCGTCAGATCCTCGAGGCGACCGTCCGGATCATCGGGCACCGGGGGCCGGGCGCGGTGACGCATCGCGCCGTGGCCGGCGAGGCCGACGTCCCGGTCGCCGCCACGACCTACTACTTCGGCTCCAGGGACGAGCTGTTCAACGAGGCGCTGGCCCATGCCGCGCAGTCCGACCTCACTGAACTGGAGGCGCTCGCCGGCTCGATGGAGCGCTCGCCTCCGTCGGTGGAGGCGCTCGCCGACTCGCTGGCGGACTTTCTCGTCTCCCAGCTGCTGCGCCGGCGCACCACGGTGATCGCCCAGTTCGAGCTGACCCTTGAGGCGGCGCGGCAGGCGCCGCTGCGTCCGGCGGCGAGCGCCTCGACCGAGGCCTACCTCGAGCTGTGCGAGCGGATGCTGGAGAGGATCGGCTCGCCGGACCCGAGCTCGGACGCGTCGCTGCTGGTCGCCGTCATGGATGGAATCCTGCTCGACCGGCTGGCCAGCGCGGGATCCGGGGTGGACCGAGGTGAGCTCGGCGTGCGGCTGCGGCGCTTCATCGCCGGGCTGCTGGCCGCGCCCGCTTGACACCCCTGAACCGATGTCCTAGGTTCTCGCCACCGGAAGCTGGAACAAATGTTTTAGTTTGAGAGGGAGAGCGGTGCCGATAACCCGGCAGCACAGCGCGCCGCCGCGCGAGAAGGTGCGCGGCATCCACCACGTGGGCATCACTGTCGCCGATCTCGACCGGTCGCTCGCCTTCTACCGCGACCTGGTGGGAATGCGGCTCATCGGCATCAGCGCGGAGGCGGTCGGCGAGATCGTCGGCATGCCGGATGCGTCGGCGCGCATCGCCGACCTCGACGCGGGCGGGGGTCAGCTGCTGGAGTTGATCGACTACGGCACCGGCGGCGGCGATCCGTCGCCGCGCGCCCCCGATGAGGTGGGCAGCTGCCACGTCTCGATCGAGGTCGACGACCTCACGGGCGCGCTCGCCCGGCTGGCGAACGCCGGCCACCGGCCGATGGGGGAGGTCACCGAGCTGTCGCTCGGCGGGGTCTGGCAGGGCTGCACGATCGCCTACCTGCGCGATCCCGACGGTGTGGTCATCGAGCTGCTGCAGCGCGGCGGCGAGACGGCCGGGGCCGCTGAGGGGGGCAGCGCCGCTGAGGGGGGCAGCGCCGCTGAGGCCGCGCGGGCCGATGCCTGACGCCGGCGCCGTGCGGATCGATGAGTGCCTGTCGGTCCGCGGCGATCGCCTGTTCGTCGAGGAATGCGACGCCTACGAGCTGGCCGAGCGCTTCGGTACCCCGATCTACGTCGTCTCGGAGAACCAGCTGCGCCGCAACGCCCGCCGGCTGATGCGGGCGTTCTCAGACCACTGGGATGGACCGGTCCAGGTGCTGCCGTCGATCAAGGCCAACCACGTGCTGGCGCTGCGCCGCATCCTGTCCGCGGAGGGGCTCGGCTGTGACACGTTCGGGCGCAGCGAGCTCTGGGCCGCACTCGCCTGCGACGTGCCCGCGGAGCTGATCTCGGTCAACGGCTCGGGCAAATCGGCCGAGCTCGTGGAGGAGGCGGTCGCCGCGGGGTGCCGGATCACGCTCGATGCGCCTCGCGAGCTCGATCTCGCCATCGCGGCGGCACGCCGGACCGGTCGCCGCGCCAAGCTCCGCGTGCGCCTGCGGCCGGGGCTGTCGGAGCTGGGCGAGGTCACCTCGGACTTCAGCCCCGAGGGTGACTCGATCCTGGAGATCTCGCATCGCTACAAGGCGGGCATGCCGTTCGAGGAGGTCCTGCCGCTTGGAGCGCGGCTCCTTCATTGCGAGGAGGTGGAGCTGGTCGGAGTGCACGCCCACTTTGCCCGGCACACGCGCAGCCTCGATGCGTGGCAGGCGATGGCGCGGGCGTTCGGCGAGGGCATCATCCGGCTGTCGGCCGCGTGGGACGGTTGGCTGCCGCGGGAGATCGACGTGGGCGGAGGGCTGCCGACGGCGCGGGATCCGACCGGGCGCTCGATCCCCCGGCGCGCGCAGGACACCGAGCCGACTCCGGCGGTGTCGGAATACGCCCGTGTGATCTGCTCGGGCCTGCGCTCCTCGCTGGCCGGCTCCGGACTGGTGACCGAGCAGACGACGCTTGAGATCGAGCCCGGGCGTGCCTGCTACGGCGACATCGGCGTCCACCTCAGCAGCGTGGTCAACCTCAAGACGGAGACCGAGCCCGCACCTCTTCGGTTCGTCGAGCTCGACACGACCGAGGGGTTCCTGCTCGACATCCATCTCGAGCACAACCGCTTCGGCCACATCGTCGCCAATCGCGCGTCGGAGCCGCTGACGGCGGTCGCCGACCTCGTCGGGTGCAGCTGCGGCTTCGACACGATCACGCCCGACGCCGAGCTCCCCGAGGTCGTCCCGGGCGACGTGGTCGCGTTCCTGGACACCGGTGCCTACCAGGAGGCGAGCGCGAACAATTTCAACGCGCTGCCGCGCCCGGCCACGGTGCTGGTCATAGGCGCGGAGGCGCGGGTGGTGCGGCGGGCCGAGACGATCGAGGACGTCTTCGGACGCGACCTTGAGACGGGGATTGTTCAACAATAGGGTTCAAGGACAATGGCTGGAACGGTCGTCCTCATCACCGGTGCGTCGTCGGGCATCGGCTCCGCCACCGCGCGGGCGTTCGTGGGACGGGGAGCCGTGGTCGGGCTCCTCGGCCGCCGGCGCGAGAGGCTTGACGCACTCGCCGACGAGCTCGGTGCCGACCACGCCGTGTCGTTGACGGCGGACGTGGCCGACCCCCACCAGGTCGCGCGAGCCACCGATGCGCTCATCGACCGCTTCGGCGGTCTCGATGTCGCGGTCAACAGCGCGGGAGTCTGCCCGCCGGCGAGCCTCGCTGACACCACGCCCCAGGTGTGGCGCGAGGTGATGGAGATCAACGTCAGCGGGACCTTTCACGTGTCGCGCGAGGCGGGGCTGCGGATGAAGCGCGGCGGCGCAGGCGCCATCATCAACCTCGCCTCCGAGCTCGCCCATGTGGGGGCCGCGGACTACGTCGCCTACTGTACCTCCAAGGCCGCGGTGATCGGGATGACCCGGGCGCTCGCCGCCGAGCTGGCACCCGAGGTCCGCGTCAACGCGGTCTCGCCCGGACCGATCGACACGCCGATGCTCGACGCGGAGTTCCTGAACTCCGGCGACTACGACGCCGCCCTACGTGCCACCGACGCACGAGTTCCGCTCGGCCGTCGCGGGACCGCTGAGGAGGTCGCCGAGGCGATCGTCTACCTGGCGGGGGCCGGGTACGCGACCGGCGCGACGCTCGCGCTCGACGGCGGCAGCACCATCGTCTGACCGCCATCTGACCGACTTTGGAGCCGGCCGGGCGCCGGTGCGGCTACGTTCTCTGGACGCGCGTGAGCTGCGGGTATGACAGCCTCGCGCGTGAATGCCTTCGGATCGACCCCTGAGTCAAGGGTGGAATAAGTCGTGATCAGCACCAATCAGCTCAAGAACGGAAATCACATCGAGGTCGACGGCACCGTCTACAAGGTGATGGAGTTCCAGCACGTCAACCCCGGTAAGGGCGCGGCGTTCGTGCGCACCAAGCTGCGCCGCTCCTCCGACGGCAACGTGATCGACAAGACATTCCGCGCGGGCGAGAAGTTCCGCTCGGTGCGCACCGAGGTGCGGCGGATGCAGTACCTCTACAACGACGGCGCGGACGCCCACTTCATGGACTCCGAGAGTTACGAGCAGCTCACCATCCCTGTCCCGGCGCTCGCCGAGGACCTGCGCTGGACGAAGGACAACGACGAGGTCGAGGTGCTCTACATCGACGAGTCGCCGGTCTCGTTGCAACTGCCGAGTGCCGTCGACCTCGAGGTCGCCCAGACCGAGCCCGGCCTGCGCGGCGACACCGCGTCGGGCGGGGGCACCAAGCCCGCGACCCTGGAGACCGGCGCCCAGGTGCAGGTCCCGCTGTTCGTCGAGCAGGGCGAGAAGGTGCGGGTCGACACCCGGACCGGGAAGTACGTCTCCCGCGCGTAGCCGGCGTCGGCTCCGTTCGGACCGGAGCCGTCTCCAGCTCCGGCTCCGTCTCGCTCCGGCTCCGTCTCGCTCCGTCTCGCTCCGGCTCCGTCTCGCTCCGGCTCCGTCTCGCTCCGGCTCCGTCTCGCTCCGGCTCCGTGTCAGGCGCTGCGGAGCTCAGCGGCTCGGCGGCTCGCGCGTGCGGAACACCTCCGCGAGCGCGACCGCCGTCGCGACGCCGGCGTTCAGCGACTCGAGACCGCGCCGGCCGCCGGGGATCCGCACGAGCGCGTCGCAGGTGTCACGAGTGCGCTTGCGCAACCCCTCGCCCTCGGCCCCGACGACGAGCACGGTTCGCGCATCGAACTCCGTCTGGGCGAGCGTGGCCGGCCCGCGCTCGTCCAGGCCGTAGACCCAATAGCCCATTGACTGCAGCCGTTCGAGTGAGCGGGCGAGGTTGGTCACCCGGAAGGTGTCGACGAGCTCGGCGCCGCCCACCGCCACGCGGGCCACGAGCGGTGAGACCTCGGCCGAGCGGTTCTTGAGCACGAGCACGCCGTCGACGCCGAAGAACGCCGCGGAGCGCAGGATCGTCCCCAGGTTCTGCGGGTCGGAGATCTGATCGAGCGCGAGCACGACCCGGGCCTCGGCCAGCCGTCCCAGGTCGGCCTCGGTGAGCAGCGGCCGCGGGCTGACCAGCAGCGCCGCGCCCTGATGCTTGTCGTCATCGCCGAGGCCGGTCACCCGGCGAAACTCCGGCCACTCGACCAGCTCGGGCCGGATCTTGTGGCTGCGCGCGAGCGCTATCAGATCCGCGTGGTAGGACTCCTTGCCCCCCAGCAACATCCGCTGAACGGCCTGCGGGCGGGCGAGCAGAACGGCGCGGACCGAGTGCTTGCCGTAGACGGTCTCGGTCCTTGCGGGCACGAGCCGAGGCTACTCTGTTCAGACGGCTGAAATTGTCTGGCACTCTTCGCAAGAGAGTGCCAAAACCAAGCCAGGACGCGCTATAGTGGCGCCCGCTGGCACTCTAGATACGCGAGTGCCAAGCAGAATCAGCATCTGACGCACACTTTCTAACGGAGGTCATAGTTCATGAATCTCAAGCCTCTCGGCGATCGCCTGATCGTGCGGGCGATCGAGGAGGAGGAGACCACCGCGAGTGGCATCGTCCTCCCCGACACGGCCAAGGAGAAGCCCCAGAAGGGCAAGGTCATCGCTGTCGGTGACGGCAAGGTCAACGAGGACACCGGCAAGCGCACCCCGCTTGACGTCGCCGAGGGCGACGAGGTGCTCTACAGCAAGTACGGCGGGACCGAGATCAAGGTCGACGGCGAGGAGCTTCTTGTCCTCCGCGAGTCTGACGTACTGGCCAAGGTTCAGTAGCAAACCTCTCAGGAGAATCGAAACCACATGGCACACAAGGAACTGAAGTACGACGCTGACGCCCGCAAGGCGCTTGAGCAGGGCGTCGACGCGGTAGCCAACGCCGTCAAGGTGACGCTCGGCCCGCGCGGCCGCTACGTCGTGCTTGACAAGAAGTTCGGCGCCCCCACGATCACCAACGACGGCGTCACCATCGCCCGTGAGATCGAGGTGGAGGACGTCTTCCAGAACCAGGGCGCCCAGCTCGTGCGTGAGGTCGCCACCGCGACCAACGACGTCGCCGGCGACGGCACGACGACCGCCACGGTGCTCGCCCAGGCGATCGTCCGCCAGGGTCTGAAGAACGTCACCGCCGGCGCCAACCCGCTCGCGCTCAAGCGCGGCATCGAGAAGGCCGTCGACCAGGTCGTCAAGAACATCGAGTCGCAGTCCAAGGCGATCTCGGGCAAGGACCAGATCGCTCGCGTCGCCACCATCTCGGCCGGCGACGAGGAGATCGGCGACGTCATCGCCGACGCGATCGACAAGGTCGGCAAGGACGGCGTGGTCAACGTCGAGGAGGGCCAGACGTTCGGCATGGACCTCGAGTTCACCGAGGGCATGCAGTTCGACAAGGGCTACATCTCGCCCTACATGGTCACCGACCAGGAGCGCATGGAGGCCGTGCTTGAGGACCCCTACGTCCTCATCGCCAACTCCAAGATCGGCTCCGTCCGCGACGTGCTGCCCGTGCTGGAGCAGGTCATCCAGTCCGGCCGCCCGCTGCTGATCATCGCCGAGGACGTCGAGGGTGAGTCCCTGGCGACCCTCGTCGTCAACAAGCTGCGGGGCACCTTCACCGGCGTCGCCGTGAAGGCCCCGGGCTTCGGCGACCGCCGTAAGCGCATGCTGGAGGACATCGCGATCCTCACCGGCGGCGAGGTCATCACCGAGGAGATGGGTCTCAAGCTTGAGAACACCCAGCTCTCGCAGCTCGGTCGCGCGCGTCGCGTCGTCGTCACCAAGGACGACACGACGATCGTCGACGGTGCCGGTGACGGCAACGCGATCAAGGGCCGGATCAACCAGATCAAGTCCGAGGTCGAGTCCACCGATTCCGACTTCGACCGCGAAAAGCTCCAGGAGCGCCTGGCCAAGCTGTCGGGCGGTGTCGCAGTCGTCAAGGTCGGCGCTGCCACGGAGACGGAGATGAAGGAGAAGAAGCACCGCGTCGAGGACGCGCTGCAGGCCACCCGCGCCGCCCTCGAGGAGGGCATCGTGCCGGGCGGCGGCTCCGCTCTCCTGGTCGCTCAGAAGTCGATCGATCTCGACGGCTTTGAGATCGCCGACGAGCGCACCGGCGCGATGATCGTCTCCCGCGCGCTCGAGGAGCCCCTCCGTCAGCTGGCCGACAACGCCGGCCTCGAGGGTTCGGTCGTCGTCAACGACGTCCGCAAGGCGAAGAAGGGCCAGGGCCTCGACGGTGTCACCGGCGAGATCGTCGACCTCGTCGCCGCGGGCATCATCGACCCGGCGATGGTGACGCGCTCCGCGCTCCAGAACGCCGCGTCGATCGCCAAGAACATCCTCACCACCGAGGCGATCGTCGCCGAGGTCCCGGATAAGGATGCCGGCGGCGGTATGGGTGGCGGCGGCGGTATGCCCGACATGTCGGGGATGATGTAGGCCGCACTTCGGTCTGAAGTTCTGTGGGGAAAGGCCCCGGCGCGTTGCGCCGGGGCCTTTTTCTTTGTCCGGGGCGGTCGACGGGGTGAAGACGGCGCGCTCGTCCTGCGTGCGTGCCCGCCCGGCGGTCCCTGGGGCCGTGGTCGTGGTCTGCGGGCACGCGAGCAGGACGAGCGCGCCGTCCCGCCACGTGGTCCGCTGCGCCCTCCCGGCGCGTCGTCCCCGAGCCGCGCTGATTTCGTCGGGCGCATCGCGTGACGTGGGATCGACCCGACGAAATCGTCGGTACCCGCCGATTTCGTCGAGTGGATCGGTGCTGGGCGGATGCTCCCGACGATTTCAGCGCGTCCGTGGCTACGCCGCTCGCGTACCGCGCGTGGCTACGCCGCTCGCGTACCGCGTCCGGCGTCGCCGCAGTCCCGCGCCCCGGCGCCCCGGCCCCCCGGCCCCGGCGCCCCGGCCCCGGCGCCCCGGCGCGCTGGCGGCTGGGCGCCGCCACGCAGCAGAACAGGCCCGCCGGGGCCGGCGGGCCTGCAGGGTGCGGACAGGGGAGGGGAGGGACGGTCAGGCGGCGATCGCCGGCGCGCTGCTCTGGGCGCGCTGGCGGCGAGCGGCGAGCACGGCGGTCCGGCCGGCGACCTCGGCGACTGCCATCGCGAGCAGGGCGTCGGTCCAGGCGGCCCCGCCGGTGATCGAGTGCGCGGCGCTGAAGTGCGCGAGCGAGGTGGCGCCGGAGTGGCTGATCCAGACCAGGAAGGCGAACCGCAGGCCCATGCCCACCACCCACAGGATCCCGGCGAGCCAGCCGGCGCGGACGGTGACCGCACCGTCGGACTGACGGCGGCGGACGATCGTCGCCTGGCCGGCGGCGGTGCCGATCAGCAGGCCGAGCAGTCCGAGTGCGGCGATGAGGACGAGGTCGTTTCCGGCGGTGGGCAGCGTGGTGAAGTAGTTGGCGACGGCGACGCCGACGATGATCAGGGGGCGCAGCAGCGACTTGGTCGAGAGCGGCTTCTCCTTGATCTGGAGGAGCACGAGGAGGACCAGCGCGGAATCGATGAGATATGAGGTAAGTGACATGAGAGGATCCTCTCGCCGCCGGGGCGCCTGCACATCGGGCCCAGGGTCGATTCGCGGGTGGAGATCGCCTGTCGCCTCCACCCTGGGGTGGAGGGCCGCGCGCCTACACTCATCCCGTGAGCTTCCTCAGTGGCGGCAGCTGGACATCTGATCCGCGCAAGCACTCCGACCAGCGGCTCGTCGAGTACCGGCGGACGACGCGCGGCGATCAGCTCGGTGAGGCGACGATCACCTGCCCGGAGTGCGACGCACCCATCGCGATCGGCCCCGGCCGGCACACCCTCGAGGCACGGCTCAGCTGCCCGTTCTGTGGCCGAGGCGGCCCGGTGCGCGACTTCCTCTCGCTCGCGCGCCCGACGCGGCCGACGCGGGTCGTGCTGCGGATCGGCTTCGGCGGCTCGCGCTGAGCGCGACCGGCGATCATCGCGGCCCCGAACGCGCCAGCGCCACCGGCGATCATCGCGGCCCCACCGCGCCACCGGCCGGCCGACGCGATGCGGGAAGCGGTGAAGCCACTGCTCGCCTCATTGGACCGGTCGCAGCTCCGCGCCGTCGAGAGCGACGACGATCCTGGCGACCCCACGCCCGCCGATCCGCCGGACGGCGGGGCAGATCAGGCCCGCGCCGGAACCTGAGCGAGGACCCGCGCGTACACGTCGCGGGTCGCCTCGGCCACCCGGGGCCAGTCGAACGCGGTGACGTACGCCCGGGCGTCGGCGGCCAGTCGGGCACGGAGCCCGGAGTCGGCGAGCAGTCGAGCGAGCGCGCGCCGCAGCGCCTCTGCGTCGTCAGGCGCCACCCGCAGGCCGACCTGCTCGTCCGCCGGAACGATCTCCCGCAGGCCGCCCGTATCCGGCGACGACGCACGGACAGCCGGCAGCCATCGCCTCGAGCGCGACGATTCCGAACGGCTCATAGATCGACGGCACGACGCAGACATCGGCGGCCGCGTAGAGCTCGCGCAGCCGTTCGTCGCCGACCCAGCCCAGGAAAGTCCCGGCCCGCTCCAGACCGAGTCGCCGCGCCTGCAGCCGCAGCTCGTCCTCGGCGGTGCCCGTGCCCACGATGGCGAAGCGGACCGCGGGCCGGGCGGGCCCGCGCTCGCGGACCAGCGGCGCGAGGGCGTCGAGCGCCAGGTGAAACCCCTTCTCGTAGACGAGTCGGCCAACCAGCAGCACGAGCAGCTCGTCGGGCGCCGCCAGGCCGGCGCGCGCCGAGGCGGCGTCCGCGGGAAGATCCATCGCGGTCAGGTCGATCCCGTTGCGCAGCGCGGTGATCCTGCGGCGGCGAACGCCGAACACCTCGGCGACGTGGCCTCGCATGTAGCGCGAGCAGGTGATCAGGTGATCGGCCTCGCGTGCCATCGCACGCTCGGCGCGATGAATGGCGGACTGCGGGTGCTTCTGCACCCAGCCCTGATGGCGCCCGTGCTCGGTGGCGTGCACGGTCACGACCCACGGCCGGTCGAGCCGGCGCGCCGTCGTCCGCGCGGCGTCCGCCACCAGCCAGTCGTGCGAATGGACGAGGTCGACGTCGAGCTCGGCGGCGAGGGCGTCCCCGAGCGCGGCCATCTCCCGGTTCATCCCGGCCACCCAGCGCAGGAAGGCGTCGACATCGCGCAGGAACGGCGGCTGGGCGACGCGATGGACGACCACACCCTCCCGCTCCTCATGGACGGTCGCCGACGGCCCGCGGCTGATGACATGCACCTCGATGCCCTGCGCGACCAGTTGCTCGGCAAGCCCACCGACATGTCGACCCAGCCCGCCCTCGACGACCGGCGGATATTCCCAGCTGAACATCAGCACGCGCATCTGGTCAGCGACCCTATCGACCCTCGCGTCGCACGGGATCCTGCTAAGGATCAATCCATGCAGACACGCACCATTCCCCGCCTGGACCGTGATGTGAGCGTCGTGGGACTTGGCACCTGGCAGCTCGGCGCCGACTGGGGCGACGTCGCCCCCGAGGACGCCCGCGCGACGCTGGAGGCCGCACACGATGCCGGCGTCACGTTCTACGACACCGCCGACGTGTACGGCGACGGGCGCTCCGAGCGCTTCGTCGGCGCGTTCGCCGCCGACCACCCCGACGTGCTCGTCGCGACCAAGATGGGACGGCGCGTCGAGCAGACGCTCGAGAACTACTCCGCCGAGAACTTCGACGCCTGGAATGCGCGCTCGCGGGAGAACCTCGGCGTCGACACGCTCGACCTCGTCCAGCTGCACTGCCCGCCCGACCCGGTGTACACGAATCCGGCTGTCTACGACGCGCTGGACAAGATGGTCGGCGACGGACGGATCGCGGCCTACGGAGTCTCGGTGGAGACCTGCGCCCAGGCGCTGGAGGCGATCGCGCGCCCGCAGGTGGCCACCGTGCAGATCATCCTCAACTGCTTCCGTCTGAAGCCGCTTGAGCAGGTCCTGCCACAGGCGGCCGCCAACGGCGTGGGGATCATCGTGCGCGTCCCGCTCGCGTCGGGCCTGCTGTCCGGTCGCTATGACGAGCACACGCAGTTCGCCGCCGACGACCACCGCAACTTCAACCGGCTCGGCGAGGAGTTCGACGTCGGCGAGACGTTCAGCGGCGTGCCGTTCGAGGTCGGCCTGCAGGCGGTCGCCGAGCTCAAGCGGCTGCTCGGCCCTGACCAGTCGCTGGCTCAGTTCGCGCTGCGTTGGGTGATCGACCAGCCGGGCGTCTCCACGGTCATCCCGGGCGCGCGCAACCCAGAGCAGGCCCGTCAGAACGCCGCGGCCGCCGACCAGCCGCCGCTCTCCGACGCGCAGCTGGGCGGCGTCCGTGAGGTCTACGACCGCCACATCCGGGAGCACGTGCACGACCGCTGGTGAGCGGTCGGTGGCGCCGCCCAGGGCCGCCTGTCGCGGGAAGCTCCGAGACATCATCGCGGCGTGCGGGGTCGCCGTCTCGATCGATCCCGGCCCCCGGGAAAGATCGAGACAGCTCGCGCGTGGGAGGCTTTGATGTCTCGGAGAGTCCCGCCGCGCGGCGGGACGCACGCGCCGCGGACGATTTCGGAACATCGAACGCCGCCGAGCGCATGCTGTTCCGATTACTGCCGGCGCCTGGGAGAAATCGGAACCGCAACCGGCTGGGGCGCCTTGATGTTCCGGTTCTTTCCGCCGGCCCCCGCGCGCCCGCAGGGTCAGTCGCTGCGCTCGAGGACCGCGAGACCGTGCGTTCCGAGCAGACCGCTCAGCTCGACCGGCTGCTCCAGCGAGACCGGCTCGCCGCGCAGGACGTCGTGCCAGCGCCCGCCCACCGCGTCAAGCGTGCCGCTGACCTCTCGCCGCACGGCGACCGCGACGAGCACCTCGCCAGCCCCGCGGGTGAACGCGACCACGCCCGGCCCCGCATCGATCGGAACATAACCGCCGTCGGGGCCAAACGCCGATGCGCGGCGGATGCGCAGGCCGAGCAGCTGGGCGCATAGCCAGAGCTTGCGCGTTTCGCGGTCGGGCGGTGAGCCCCCCATCACCCGCCGCAGCATCGCCTGGTACCAGTCCCAGTCGACCGGGCGGCGGTTGTCGGGATCGACGAGCGCGCGCAGCGGGAGCTCGTCGCCCTGGTAGAGGTCGGGCACCCCGGGAGAGGTGAGCTTCAACGCGAGCATCCCCAGCGCGATCCGATCCCCGAGGTGCGCCAGCTTCAGAGCGAACGGCTCAAAGTCGCGCAGGAACAAGGCGTGGTCGTACAGCGCCTCCACGAACCCCCGAACCCCGTGCTCCCAGCTCTCGTTCTGCTCGACCCAGTTCGTGTTGCGCTTGGCCTCGCGCAGCGCCTTCTCCATGTAGGCCGCCACGCGCTCGCGCTCGATCGGCCACGCACCCACCAGCGTCTGGAAGAGGAAGTAGCGCTCCAGGTCGTCGGGCGCGCCGTCGGCCGAGCGGAGCTCGTCGGTGACCGACATCCACCCGCGCACCGCCGAGGGCCATTCGTCGGCCAGCCAGGTCAGCGCGGTGATCCGGGCGCGCACATCGGCCGAGCGCTTCGTGTCATGGGTCATCGTCGTGAGCATCGCCTGGGGGAACTGGGCCGCTCGCGCCTCGGCCCCCGCGTGGAATCGCTGCACCGAGATCCCGAACCGCCCCGGGTCACCGCCGACATCGCACAGCGACAGCAGCCGGCCGTAGCGGTAGAACGCGGTGTCCTCGATGCCCTTGGCGACCACCGGTGGCGTCGTCTGCTGGAAGCGCACCGTGAACTCCGCGGGCGCCGAGCGCTCCCCGAGCAGCATCTCCGCGGTCTCAGGAGCCAGGTCCGCCGCCTCCCCGATCACGATCCGGTCCGCCTCGTCGACCTCGGAGCCCGGCCGCACATAGGAGCGGTACACCGGGAACGACGCCACCCCGCGCGCCAGCGCGTCCACGTCCGCACCCTCCAACCCCACCACTCGCGCCAGCCGCTCGATCTCCGGCGTGAACGGCCCCGAGGCCTGCTCGCGCTTGGCCTCCAGCGCGACTTCGGCGAACGGCCGCGCGTCCCCGGAGACCGAGACCCACAGGGCATCAAACGCGTCCGTAGCCGACCCGTCGACGAACACGCCGCAGACGTCGTTCAAGAACTCGTAGCCGACGGTGCCCGTCACGGGCCAGTCGCGAAGCGCCTCCCCGGACTCGAGGATCTTCTCGATCCACACGACCGACGCTCCGCCGGCCCGCAGCCGCTCGAAGTACTCAAGCGGGTCCGCCAGACCATCTGGATGATCGATCCGCAACGCGTCGACCAGCCCCTCCCGCACGAGCGACAGCACCAGGCGGTGGGTCTCCTCGAACACCGCCGGGTCCTCCTGCCGGACGCCGGCCAGATCGTCGATGTCGAAGAACCGCCGCCACCGTCCGGTCGACGCGTCGATGTCGAAGAATCGCTCCCGCAGCGCCGGGTCGGTCCAGAACCGGTTGTGCTCGTCGTTCGCCATGTGGTTGGGCACGATGTCGAGCACCACGCCCAGCCCGGCGGCGTGAGCGTCACTGACGAGCGCCCGGAACGCCGCCTCACCCCCCAGGTCCTCCGACAGTCGCGTCGGGTCGACCACGTCATAGCCGTGGGTCGATCCGGGTCGCGCCTGCAGCGATGGCGACAGGTAGAGGTGCGAGACCCCGAGGTCACGCAGGTAGGGCACCAGCCCGGCCGCAGCCGTGAACCCGAAGTCCGGGGTCAGCTGCAACCGATACGTGGCCCGTAGCGGTCGTAGTGCAGTCACGCCCACCCCGTACCCGGTTGCCCGGTGGAGATCACTCGACCCGCTTGAGGATCGTGATCGAGTGCGCGATCACGTCGACCAGTTCGCGCGCGGCGAATGACGCGCTGCCCGCCTCGGCGTCCGGCTCGGCGGTGGACAGCTCGAGCTCCCAGCGCCGCCCCATGTTCACCCGCGGCAATCGGAACTGGCGATCTTCGAAGTGGCCGTTGAACAGCACGATGAACGTGTCGTCGTCGATCGACTGACCCTGCGGACCGCGGCTGGTGATCGCCTGCCCGTTCAGGAACATGCCGAGCGCCGCCTCGCCGTGCTCCCAGTCCTTGGGGGTCATCCGGCGCCCGTCGGCCCGGAACCACCACACGTCGGGCAACAACGCTCCTTCGATCTCCTGCCCGCGCAGAAAGCTCTCACGACGAAACGTGCAGTGCTCGCGCCGCAGCTTGATCAGCCGGCGGGTGAACGCGTGCATGCGATCGCGCTCAGGGTCCTGGTTCCAGTCGTACCAGGAGATCTCGGAGTCCTGGCACCAGCCGTTGTTGTTGCCCCCCTGCGTCCGGTTGAGCTCATCGCCGCCCAGCAGCATCGGCGTGCCCTGGGAGACGAACAGCGTGGTGAGGAAATTGCGCTGCTGGCGCAGCCGCAGCCGCTGGATCTCCGGATCGTCGGTCTCCCCCTCGGCGCCGCAGTTCCAGGAGCGGTTGTCGTCGGTGCCATCGCGGCCGTCCTCGCCGTTGGCCTCGTTGTGCTTCTCGTTGTAGGAGACCAGGTCGCGCAACGTGAACCCGTCGTGGGCGGTGATGAAGTTGATCGAGGCGAACGGGTCTCGACCATCCTCCTCATACAGGTCCGCGGAGCCCGACAGCCGCTCTGCCAGCTGGCCGACCGGCGCCTGCGTGCGCCAGAAGTCGCGCATCTCGTCGCGGTAGACGCCGTTCCACTCCGACCAGAGGATCGGGAAGTTGCCGACCTGGTATCCGCCCGGGCCGACATCCCAGGGCTCGGCGATCAGCTTGACCTGCGAGAGCACGGGGTCCTGCTGAATCGTGTCGAAGAAGGCCGAGAGGCGATCGACGTCATAGAGCTCGCGGGCCAGCGCGGAGGCGAGGTCGAAGCGGAACCCGTCGACGTGGCACTCGATCACGAAGTAGCGCAGCGAGTCCATGATCATCCGCAGCACCGCGGGGTTGACCGCGTTCAGCGAATTGCCGGTCCCGGTGAAGTCCATGTAGTGGTGCGGGTCGTCAGGCACCAGCCGGTAGTAGGAGGCGTTGTCCACGCCCTTGAACGAGAGCATCGGCCCGAGGTGGTTGCCCTCGGCGGTGTGGTTGTAGACGACGTCGAGGATCACCTCGATCCCCGCCTTGTGCAGCGCCTTGACCATCCCCTTGAACTCACGCACCTGCTCGCCGCGGCGGCCGGTGGCGGCGTACTCGGAGTGAGGTGCGAAGTAGCCGATCGTCGAGTAGCCCCAGTAGTTGGTGAGTCCCTTCTCGTGCAGGAACGACTCGTCGCAGATGTGGTGCACCGGGAGCAACTCGACCGCTGTGACCCCGAGATCCAGCAGGTATTCGAGCGCCGGCTCGGAGGCGAGCCCGGCGTAGGTGCCACGCAGCTCCTCACGCACATCCGGGTGGGTCATCGTGTACCCGCGGACGTGGGTCTCGTAGATGATCGTGTCGGCGAACGGGATGTTCGGCAGCGTGTCGCCCTCCCAGTCGAAGGACTCGTCGATCACGATCGACTTGGGGACGACCGCCGAGTCGTCCTCGTCATCGCGCTCGAGGTCGGCCTCGTCCTCGCCGTCGCCGATGACGTAGGGCAGTATGTTCGGGTCAGCCGACCAGTCGACGGTCCCCTCGATTGCCTTGGCGTAGGGATCGATCAGCAGCTTGTCGGGGTTGAAGCGATGGCCCTCGGCGGGGGCGTAGGGCCCGCGCACCCGGTAGCCGTAGCGCTGCCCGGGTCCGACACCGGGCAGATAGGAGTGCCAGACGTGTGCGCGACGGAAGTCGAGCTCGATCCGTGTCTCGTGGCCGTCCTCGTCGAACAGGCACAGCTCGACGCCCTCGGCATTCTCGGAGAAGATCGAGAAGTTCGTGCCGTGTCCATCCCACATCGTGCCGAGTGGGAACGGGCGTCCGGGCCAGACCTCTGTCATCGGATCAGGGCCGCAGACATGCCAGGCAGTGTGATGTATCCGTCCTCGAGATGCGCGTCGCCCCCCGCGCACAACTCGATCTCGGTGCCCATGCAGGCCACCCGGGTCGTGCCGGTGGCGAAGTTGCCGACGAGCGTGTGCGGCCCTCGACGCGCGCGCACCCACCCTTCCTCCTCGCTGAAGTCGATCTCCGAGAACGCGCCGGGCGCCAGGCGGCGGCGCGCCTCGATCAGTGTGCGATAGAGGCGATCCAGGCCCGGCTCGCCGTGGCGGCTGAGCTTTGAGCGCGTGAACGTCGCCGGATCCTCCGGGTCGGGGATCTCGCCGCCGAAGTCTGAGAAGGAGGAGAACTCCTCACGGCGTCCGGTGCGCGTCGCCTCGGCGATGTCCGGATCGATGTGGTTGGTGAAGTACTGGAACGGGGCGAGCTCGCCGTACTCCTCGCCCATGAAGAGCATGGGCACGAACGGGGACAGCAGCGTCCAGAACGCGGCCAGCGGCCGCGCCGGCGCCGGCATGCGGTCGCCGTAGGCACGGTTGCCGACCTGGTCGTGGTCCTGGGAGAACACGACGAAGCGCTCCACGGGAACGTCGTCGGCGGGGGCGCCGAAACGCTTACGGCGAAACGGCGAGAAGCCGCCGTCATCGACGTGCGGCCGGTGCAGCGCCTTGGCGAACTGGGCGATCGTGCCGAAGTCGGCGTAGTAGCCGTCGCGCTCCTCGGTGATGAGCGTGCGCAGCGCGTGATGGAAGTCGTCGGCCCAGGCGGCGTCGCAGGCCATGCCACCGCGGTCGCGCGGCCGCATCACCTTTGGGTCGTTCATGCCCGACTCGGCGATCACCAGCGCTCCCGGCCGGATGGCGTGCACGCGCCGCGCTATCTCGGCGACCACGTGCTCGGCGCTGGCGTCGTAGATCGCGTGGATCGCGTCCAGGCGCAGGCCATCGACGCCGAAGTCGCGCACCCATCCTTCGGCGCTCTGGCAGGCCCATTCGCGCACCGGGTCGCAGTCCGCGTCGTCGTAGTTGATCGCGTTGCCCCAGGGCGTCGCGTACTTGTCGGTGAAGTAGGGCCCGAACGCGTCGAGCGCCTGATCGCCCGAGGCGCCGACGTGGTTGTAGACCACGTCGAGGATCACCGCGAGTCCGTGACGATGGGCGGCCGCGACGAGCTGGGCAAAGCCCTCCGGCCCGCCGTAGGACGACTGAGCGGCTGAGAGATAGACGCCGTCGTAGCCCCAGCCCCGTGCGCCGGGGAACTCGGCGATGGGCATGACCTCGATCGCGGTGATCCCGCGCTCGGCGAGCTCGGCGAGATGGTCGGACGCCGATGCGAACGTCCCCTCCTCGGTGAACGTCCCGATGTGCAGCTCATAGACGATCAACTGATCGAGCGCCGGGATCTGAAACCCGTCATCGACGCCGGGCAGCGCGCGCGCATCGAAGACCCGTGACGGGCCGCGCAGACCCTCGGGTTGCCAGCGTGAACAGGGATCCGGCAGCTCCCGTCCGTCGACGATGTAGGCATAGTCGTCGCCCGGCGCCGCGGACACGATCCCCTCGTACACCCCGAAGCCCGCCGGGTCGAGCGTGTAGTCGTCCCCGTCGCCGACGCGCAGCATCAGCCGCTTGGCGCGCGGCGCCCATACGCGGAACTCCGCGCGGCCGTCGCGGAGCGGACGCGCGCCCAGCGTGCGTTCCCAGGGGTAATCGGCGAGCCGGTTCTCGGGCATCGGGAAAACGGTAGTCCGCGGGCGGGAGTGCCAGGCCGGCGGCGCCCGCTACTCCTCGGGCGCGAGCCAGATCCCCGCCAGCGGAGGCAGCGACAGCTCGGCCGAGACCGGCTGCTCATGCCAGGGGATCGGATCGGGATTGACGCCACCCAGGTTGCCGATGTCCGAACCCCCGTAGAAGGAGGAGTCGGTGTTCAGCACCTCGCGCCAGCGGACCGCACGCGGCAGACCGATGCGATAGCCGTGGCGGGGGACCGGCGACAGGTTGGCGACGAACACCAGTAGGCGCGAGCCGTCGGCCGAGCGACGGGCGAACGCCAGCACGTTGTTGTCGGCATCGTTGGGCTCAAGCCACCAGAATCCCTCAGGATCGGCATCGAGCTCCCACAGTGCCGGCTCGGCGCGATAGGAGCGGTTGAGGTCCCGGATGAGGTTCTGCATGCCGGCGTGCTCGGCGATCTCCAGCAGGTGCCAATCGAGCGACCGTTCCTCGGACCACTCCTCCTTCTGCGCGAACTCCTGGCCCATGAACAGAAGCTTCTTGCCCGGGTGCGCCCACATGTAGGCGTACAACGCGCGCAGGTTGGCGAGCTTCTGCCAGTGGTCGGAACCGCCCATCTTGTTGTAGAGCGATCCCTTGCCGTGGACGACCTCGTCGTGGGAGAGCGGCAGCACGAAGTTCTCGCTGAACGCGTACATGAGCGAGAAGGTCAGCTCGTGGTGGTGGTAGCGGCGGTAGATCGGGTCCTGCTGGAAGTAGGCGAGCGTGTCGTGCATCCAGCCCATGTTCCATTTGAAGCCGAACCCGAGGCCGCCGAGGTAGGTCGGGCGTGAGACCCCCGGCCACGCGGTCGATTCCTCGGCGACCGACACGATCCCAGGCTCAGAGCCGTAGATCGTCTCGTTGAGCTGCTTGAGGAAAGCGACGGCGTCGAGGTCCTCGCGGCCACCGAACTCGTTGGGGATCCATTCGCCCGCGCGCCGGGAGTAATCGAGGTAGAGCATCGAGGCCACAGCGTCGACCCGGATCCCGTCGATGTGGTACTCGCGCAGCCAGAACAGCGCGTTGGAGATCAGGAAGTTGCGCACCTCGTGGCGCCCGAAGTTGAACACCAGCGTGCCCCAGTCCGGATGCGCCCCGCGCCGGGGATCGGCGTGTTCGTAGAGCGCGGAGCCGTCGAACTGCGCCAGGCCGAACGCGTCGCGCGGGAAGTGGGCGGGTACCCAGTCCAGGATCACGCCGATGCCATTGGAATGAAGGCGATCGACGAACGCCCGCATGTCGTCCGGGCTGCCGTAGCGAGGAGTGGGCGCGTAATAGCCGGTCACCTGGTAGCCCCACGAGCCGCTGAACGGGTGGGCCATCACCGGCAGCAGCTCCACGTGGGTGAAGCCGAGATCGGTGACGTAGGCGGCGAGCTCGTCGGCGAGCTCGGCGTAGGTCAGCGACCGGTTGTCCTCCAGAGAGTTCAGCCGCCATGAGCCGAGATGGACCTCGTAGATCGACATCGCTTCGCTCAGCGGCTGGTCGGCGTCACGGCGCTCGAGGAAGGCGCTGTCGCCCGCCGACCACTCATGCGACGGGGTCACGACGACCGAGGCGGTCTTCGGCGGCAGCTCGGTCTCCTGCGCGTAGGGGTCGGCCTTGAGCAGCAGCTCCCCGTCGGCCGACAGGATCTCGTACTTGTAGCGCTGGCCGTTGCCGACGTCCGGGATGAACAGCTCCCAGATCCCACCCGAGCCGAGTGACCGCATCGGATGGATCCGCCCGTCCCACGAGTTGAAGTCGCCGACCACGCTCACCGCGCGTGCCGACGGCGCCCACACCGCGAAGGCGGTCCCGGTGATGCCGTCGATCGTGCGGACATGTGCGCCGAGCCGGTCGTAGAGCGCCTCATGGCGGCCCTCGCCGATGAGGTGCAGATCGAGCTCGCCCACGGTCGGCAGATACGCGTAGGGGTCGACGATGGTGAACGTGCCTCCGGGGCCGTAGTCGACCTCGAGCGTGTACTTGAGCGGCAGCTCGCCCTTGACCTCGCCCTGGAAGATCCCAGCCGGGTGGATCTGGGTGAGCGGCGTCGGCTTGCGACGTCCCACCTTGACCGAGACCGCTTGCGCGGCGGGCCGCATGGCGCGGATGATGACCGTGCCGTCCTCACCGGGGTGGGCCCCGAGGACCGTATGCGGCTCTGAGTGCTCGCGCCGTGCGAGACGGTCGAGCTCGGCGGCGTCGGGGGTCGGGGTCGCGCTGTTCTTGGGGGGCATCAGGCCTCCAGCAGTCGTGCGATTCCGGCCACCGGGATCGGCAACCAGTCGGGACGGTTGTCCAGTTCGTAGCGAAGCTCGTAGACGGCCTTCTCGAGCTCGAAGACCGCGAGCAGGTTGAGTACCGCCGAATCGCCCGCCGGCAGCAGCGACGGTTCGATGGTTGAGAAGTACTGCTCGAGGAACGTCTGACGGGCGCGGTCCTCGAACTGCCCCGGCGCCGGCTGCCCGTGCAGGATCGCGACTGCCGACGTGGCATAGGCGAACGAGCGCAGCATCCCGGCGACGTCGCGCAGGGGCGAGGCCTTCTGGCGGCGCTCGAACAGCGGCCGCGCCGGCTCGCCCTCGAAGTCGATGATCACCCACTCGGAGTCGCTGCTCGCCTGGCGGTGCAGGGTCTGGCCGAGGTGGTAGTCGCCGTGGGTGCGGATCGAGCGCCCGCCGACCCCCAGCTGGGCGCGCTGCGCGACATGCTCGCGCACGTCCTGACCGCGGCCCATGATCGGCGCCACGCGCTCGTCGTCGGGCAGCCGGACGAAGATCCGCTCGACGTCCTCGTCGATCGTGGCCACCAGCAGCGCGAGCGCCTCCCCGCTCGGCTCCTCGGGCGAGAACGCGGGGTCGCCGGGGTCGGACGCGAGCACGTTGTGCAGATGCGCGGTCACCCGGCCGAGTGAGCCGAGCGAGTTGATGAACGCCGCCGGGTCGGTGCGGATCTGATCGAGCGCGAGCTCCCAGCCGTCGCGGACACCGGGCAGAAAGCGCTGCGCAACGCCGAGCGTCGCTGCCAGCGAGCGTCCCTCGAACTCATACCAGCCGCGCAGCGGCGCGATATTCGGATAGTCACGGGCGGTGAGGAAGCGCAGGACCTCGAGCTCCGGGTTGATCCCGGGCTCAACCCGGCGGAACACCTTCAACACGGTCTCCTCGCCGAACACGATTGAGGAGTTCGACTGCTCGACAGCCATCGGCCGCGCCGCTTCGCCGACCGGCAGCGGGCCGGTGCTCTCCACGTGGCGAAAGCGCATGCAGCCCTCTCCCGTCTCGACCGAGAGCTCGGCGGCCATCGCCCCGAGCAGCGCCCGGGCGAGCTCGGGATCCGAGACGGCGTCGACCGCGCTGGCGCCGTCGCCGGCGGAGGCGATGACCGGTCGCGCGCCGACCTGATCGGTGGCCAGCAACGAGACGGGCAACTGGTAGAGCTCATGGACGCCTGTGGCAAACCGCGCCTGGGCGAGCAGCACCCGCAGCGGCGGGTCGACGGAGATCTCGACGTCCTCGCCGATCTCGAGTGCAGAGATCCCCCGAGACTTGGACGCGTACCAGCGCTGCGCCTGCACCCAGACCGCGACCTGCTCGTGATCGAGCCCCAGCCCAGGGGAAGTCGTGGTGTCGTCCGCCATCAAATCGCCTCTTCCCCTTCTTCCACAAGTTGGAACCAGTAGAAGCCGCGCGGGGCCAGCGTGAGAAGGTAGGACAGGTCGCCGATCATCGGGAAGCGGCTGCGCCCGAACAGCTCGACCGGGTAGCGGCCGGCGCACGCCGAGAGATCGATCTCGACCGCCTGGGCCGAGCGCGCGAGGTTGTGGACGCAGAGCACCAGATCCTCCTCGTAGCGGCGCAGCACCGCGAAGATCCGCGGATTGGAGGTCGTGATCGGCTCGTAGGTGCCCATGCCGAACACCGGGTGCTCCTTGCGCAGGGCGATGAAGCGGTGCATCCAGCGCAGCAGTGAGGTCGGGGTGCGCAGCTGGGCCTCGACGTTGACCGCCTGGTAGCCGTACACCGGGTCCATCAGCGGCGGCGCGTAGAGCTGTGCGAAGTCAGCGCGTGAGAAGCCGCCATTGCGGTCGCCGGTCCATTGCATCGGCGTGCGCACGCCGTCGCGGTCGCCAAGGAAGATGTTGTCGCCCATTGCGATCTCGTCGCCGTAGTAGAGGACCGGTGAGCCGGGCAGCGAGAACAGGATCGCGGTCATCAGCTCGATCTCGTCGCGGCCGTTGTCCAGGAGCGGGGCGAGCCGCCGGCGGATCCCGAGGTTGATCTTCATCCGGGGGTCCTTGGCGTACTCGGTGTACATGTAGTCGCGTTCCTCGTCGGTCACCATCTCGAGCGTGAGCTCGTCATGGTTGCGCAGGAACAGCCCCCACTGGCAGCCGGGAGGGATCGAGGGCGTGCGTTCGAGGATCTCGTAGATCGGCGTCGCCTGCTCGCGGCGCACCGCCATGAACATGCGCGGCATGACGGGGAAGTGGAAGCACATCTGGCACTCGTCGTCGTCGCCGAAGTACTCCACGACATCGGCGGGCCACTGGTTGGCCTCGGCGAGCAGGACGCGGTCGGAGTAGTTCTCGTCGACCTCCTTGCGCACCTTCTTCAGGAACTGGTGGGTCTCGCGCAGGTTCTCGCAGATCGTGCCCTCACGCTCGTAGAGATACGGGACCGCGTCGAGCCGGAAGCCGTCGAGCCCCATGTCGAGCCAGAACCGCAGCGTCTGCAGCATCGCATCGTGGACTTCGGGGTTGTCGTAGTTGAGGTCGGGCTGATGAGCGAAGAACCGATGCCAGTAGTAGGCGCCCGCCACCGGGTCATACGTCCAGTTCGACGCCTCGGTGTCGGTGAAGATGATGCGGGCGTCCTGGTAGCGCTCGTCGGTGTCCGACCACACGTACCAGTCGCGCTTGGGCCCGTCCGGCCCACCCGAGCGCGATTCCTGGAACCACGGGTGATCGGAGGAGGTGTGGTTCATCACCAGGTCGGCGATCACGCGGATCCGGCGGGCATGGGCGGCGTTGATCAGCTCCTGCACGTCGTCGACGGACCCGTAGTCGGGATGGACCCGGGAGAAGTCCGCGATGTCGTAGCCGCCATCGCGCAGCGGTGACTCATAGAAGGGCAGCAGCCAGATGCAGTCGATCCCGAGCCACTGCAGGTAGTCGAGCTTCTCGATCAGACCGCGGAAGTCGCCCGAGCCGTCGCCGTTGCCGTCGAAGAAGCCACGGATGTGGATCTCGTAGAAGATCGCCCGCTTGAACCACAGCGGCTCGGGCTCGAACCAGGCGGTGTTCTGCGTCCCGGTGGGCGCGTCATCGGGCTGGCCGGAGCGAGCCCGCTGTCCGAGGGTGGACTCCCGGGCAAGCAGGTGTGTGAGCGTCTGCGGACCGACGGACACGGCTGCCTCCTTCGCTAGAGCTCGACCGTGAGGACGTGGGCCATCCGCCAGCCCGGCGCGAGGCGGACGAAGTTCTGCCCGATCCGCCACGCGTAGCGCTCCCCGGAGAGCAGATCGTGCGCGGTGAACGCCGGCGGGACCCCGACCGAGGCCGGGATCGTCACCATCCCCTCCTGCGGGATGTGGGCGTCCAGGCACACCACCGTGATGATCGTGTCGCTGCCGGTCCGCTTGGCGTAGGCGATCAGTCCATCGTTGCCCGTCTCCAGGAAGGTGATGTTGGACAGCTCCTGCAGAGCCGGGTGGGTACGGCGAATCTCGTTGAGCCGGCTGATCATCGGCAGCAGGGGTCCGTCGAGCGCGCGCTGATGGATCTCGTACTTCTCGGAGTGCAGGTACTCCTCAGATCCCGGCTCGGCCGGGACGTTCTCGTAGTGCTCGTAGCCGGAGTAGATCCCGTAGCTCGGGCTGAGCGTCGCGGCCAGCACGAGCCGCGTCTCGAATGCAGGCCGCCCGCCTTCCTGAAGGTAGGCGTGCAGGATGTCCGGGGTGTTGGTGAAGAAGTTCGGACGGAAGTACTCCTGCTCCCCCGAGTAGGCGAGCTCGGTCATGTACTCGGTGAGATCCCAGCGCCCGTTCTTCCAGGTGAAGTACGTGTAGGACTGGGTGAACCCGATCTTGGCCAGGTGGCGCATCACCGACCGGCGGGTGAACGCCTCGGCCAGGAAGATGACGTCGGGGTTGCGCGAGTGGACCTCGTCGATCAGCCACGCCCAGAATGCGAACGGCTTGGTGTGCGGGTTGTCGACCCGGAAGACGGTGATGCCACGATCGACCCAGTGCAGCACCACACCGAGCAGCGCGTCCCAGAGCCCCCGCCAGTCAGGCGAGTCCCAGTTGACGTTGTAGATGTCCTGATAGCGCTTCGGCGGGTTCTCGGCGTACTTCAGCGTTCCGTCAGGCCGGCGGTGGAACCACTCGGGGTGCTCGGTGAGCCAGGGATGATCGGCGGAGGCGTTGATCGCCAGGTCCAGCGCGACGTCGATGTTGTGGGCGGCGGCGGTCGCGGTCAGCGAGCGAAGGTCCGCGTCGGTGCCGAGCTCGGGGTGGATGGCGTCGTGACCCCCGCTTGCGTCGCCGATCGCGTACGGGGACCCTGGATCGCCGGGCTCGGCGCTCGGTGCGTTGTTGCGGCCCTTGCGGTTGGTGAGCCCGATCGGGTGGATCGGTGGCATGTAGAGGACATCGAAGCCAAGCTCCGCCAGGCGCGGGATCTGGTCCTCGACTGCCTGCAGGCCGCCCCAGGAGCGGGGGAACAGCTCATACCAGGACCCGAAGCGGGCGCGCAGCCGATCGACCTCGGCCACCAGCGGCCGGTCGAGCGTGACGCTGTCCGTGCGCAGCGGATCGGCGTCGATCGCCTCCGCGAGCTCGTCGCGCAGCGCGATCTCGTGCTTGGCGTGCTCGGGGAGGTCGGGGTCGTCGATCTGCTGGGCGGCGCGCTCGATCTGCTCGGCGGCGGCGCCCGAGCGGGCGTGCTCGGCGGCTGCGCGCAGCAACACGACGCCCTCGGACAGCTCGCCGGAGAGGTCGGTCTGAGCCGCTCTGACCTTGCGCGCGAGCTCGTCGCGCCAGGTGCCGAACTGGTCGGTCCAGGCCTCGATCGTGTACTCCCAGCGGCCGGGGCTGTCGACCGTGAAGTGTCCCGCCCATCGCACCCCGCCGAGATGGGCATCGACGCGCTGCAGCGGGCTCTCGCCGGTGCTGCCGTCCGGAGCGCGATACCGGATGACCGCGCGGATGATCTCGTGGCCGTCGCGGAAGATGTCGGCCGAGACCGCGAGGACGTCGCCGACGCAGCGCTTGACCGGGAAGCGGCCCCCGTCGACCGCGGGGGACGGGGCCTGGATCACGATCCGGCGAGGCGGCTCGTCCCTGCCTGCAGCCGTGCCCGCAGGGGCCGGCACCGCCGAGGTCTCGACGCTCATGGGTGAGGGATCGTGGTCGCGTGGGCGGGGAAGTCCACTACCGCGAACATAACCGCCATCCCACATCGGGTAAACACCCAGGTTGTGAACGATCCAAGCACTTCGGGTCCTGAGCGGCTCACCTATGGCTCATATCTCGCGCTCGACGAGCTGCTTGCCGCCCAGCGCCCGCGCACCGATCAGCCGGATGAACTTCTGTTCATCGTCATCCACCAGGTGTACGAGCTGTGGTTCAAGCAGCTGCTGCACGAGGCGGCACGGATGCAGCGCTGCCTGGGGACCGGCGCCGCCACCGGGGCGGCGCGGGCGATCGAGCGGATGTTGACCATCCTCAAGACGATCGTCGCCCAGGTCGACGTGCTGGAGACCATGACCCCGTCGCAGTTCGGGGCGTTCCGGGACGCGCTGGACTCCTCGAGCGGTTTTCAGTCCGGGCAGTTCCGCGAGGTCGAGGTGATGCTCGGCCGCCGGGACGATCGCGCGCTGCGCCCGTTCGGGCCCGACTCGCCCGAACGCGTCCGCGTCGCTGCCGCGATGGAGCGTCCCTCTCTGTTCGACAGCCTGCTCGCCTACCTCGCCACGCAGGGCTATCCGATACCGGAGGCGGTCCTCGGCCGCGACCCCTCCACCGGGTATGAGCCGTCTGAGGAGGTCCGCGCGGCTCTATTGCGAGTCTACGCCGATGACGGTCCCGAGGCAGCCCTGTGCGAACGGATGGTCGACCTCGACGAGGGCGTGATGGAGTGGCGCTACCGCCACGTCCAGATGGTCCGGCGGATGATCGGTTCCAAGCCCGGAACCGGTGGCTCGGCGGGCGTCGACTACCTCGCGTCGACGCTTATGCAGCCCGCATTCCCGGATCTGTGGGCGGTGCGGGGCGAGATCGGGTAGCACCAGCCGCGCGATGGCCGATCCCGACCGCTCGAGCGGCGTCCAGCTGCACCTGACCTCGCTGCCCGGCGGGCGGCTCGGACGCGAGGCCTACCGCTTCGTGGACTGGCTGGCGGACGCCGGTCAGACGTGGTGGCAGGTGCTGCCGCTCGGACCGCCCGACCGCTATCGCTCGCCGTACAAGTCCGCGTCGGCGTTCGCCGCCTGGCGGGGCTTCCTGGAGGATCCACGGGCGCCGGTGAGCGCCTCGGAGATCGCCGACTTCCGCGAGCGGCAGGCGTTCTGGATCGCCGGCTGGGAGCGCCACGCCGGGCGCGGTGCGATCGCCGACCAGGTGCGCTTTGACCGCGAGTGGGGGGCGCTGCGCCGGTATGCGTCTGACCGAGGCGTGCGGATCCTCGGCGATGTCGCCATCTATGTCTCGCCGGGCGGGGCCGACCATGAGACCTGGCCCGAGCTCTTCCAGGACGGCTGGGTGGCGGGCGCCCCGCCCGACGCGTACTCCGACACCGGCCAGCTGTGGGGCAACCCCCTGTACGACTGGCCGGCGCTGCAGCGCCGCGGCTACCGCTGGTGGGTGGAACGTGTCCGGCGCACGCTGGAGCTGTTCGACATGGCGCGGATCGACCACTTCCGCGGCCTGGTCGCCTACTGGGCGGTGCCGGCCGGCGCGCGTACCGCGGCCGGCGGACACTGGCGCCGTGGCCCGGGCGCGGGACTGTTTCGCGCAATCGAGCGCGAGCTCGCGCCGTCGCCGGCGCAGCGCCGCGCGGCCGGGGCGACAGATTGGACCGGCCCGCTCCACATCCCTCTCGTGGCCGAGGATCTCGGCGTGATCACCGAGCCGATCGAGCGGCTGCGGGTGTCGCTGGGGCTGCCGGGGATGCTCGTCATCCAGTTCGGCATGGACGCCGGTGACCCGCGCTCTGTGCACCGGCTGGAGAACCACCACGAGGATCGGGTCGTCTACACGGCGACGCACGATCAGGACACCGTGCGCGGCTGGCTGGACTCGCTGGAGCCCGCGCACCGGGCGTTCGTGCTCGGCGAGGTGGCCCGACACGGCGTCGCCGAGCCCCGCTCGCCGTGGTGGGGGCTGATCCGCTACACGTTCTCCTCGCCGGCGCGGGTGGCGATGGTGCAGGCTCAGGACGTGCTCGGGCTGGGATCGGAGGCGCGCATGAACCAGCCGGGCCGGGCCGGTCAGAGCTGGCGCTGGCAGTTGGAGCGCGGGGCGCTCACTCCGGCGCTCGGCCGTCGACTGCGGGCGGCGAGCGAGGAGGCGGGGCGGGCTCGGGCCGGAGCGTGACCGCTCGGACCGGCGCAGGGAGGAACGCGATCGGTATGGGATCGATGGTCAGTTTCATTGGGGAGTTCAATGAAACCGGCAGCGACGACTGTGATCTCAACACTAATTCGATCGAAAAACTCCTAGAGTGAGCGGCCCACCATGACCGAACCCGTCCGCATCACCACCATCCTCGGCAGCGTCACGCCCCCCGGCCGGCTGCATCGGGCCCTCACCGAGGCGCTGGCGAGGCTCGATCCGGCGTCCGCCGCCATCGAGCTGTTCGACCTCGCCGACCTCGAGCTGGGGTACGCCGATGGCAGGTCCCCGGACCAGCTCGGCGCCGGCCCGCTCACCGAGGCGCTCGCCGGCGCCGACGCGGTCGTGCTCGCCACGCCGGTCTACCGCGGCTCGCTCACCGGCGCGCTCAAGAACGCGCTCGACCTCACGCCGATCCCGGCGCTGCGCGACACCCCGGTCGGCCTGGTGGCGATGGGCGGCTCCCACCACCACTACCTGGGGGCCGAGCGCCACCTGCGCGACGTGCTGTCGTTCTTCGGCGCGCTGGTGCTGCCGACCGCCGTCTACCTGAGCTCGCGCGACTTCAGCGACGGAGTGCCGGGTGATCGGGCGGCCGGCGAGCTCGACGCGCTGCTGGCGGCCGCGGTCACGCTCGGTGTCGCCCGGCGGGGGGCGGAGCCGCTCGGGCCACCGCCACTCGCCGCGGGCTTCTGAGCGATCTCTCCAGGCAGCCTGGAGAAATCGCTCAGCTGCGTCGCGCTCAGCCGTCGCGGCGCACGGCGAGCAGCCCGTCGACTTCGGCGTCGATCGTCCAGCCCGGGGCGGGATGCTCGCCCCGGAACAGCTCGTCGACGACTGCGGTGACCCCGATCGAGCCGAATCCGTCGGCCGCCCCGTTCCGCGCGTCATGGAAGGCGACGGCGCCGCCGGGGACCACATGGGGATGCCACACGTCCCAGTCCTCGCGGCAGCCCTCGGGCGAGTGGTCCCCGTCGATGAAGACGAACTGGACGCCAGGTCCCTGCCAGGCGCGGCCCACGTCCTGAGAGCGGGCGACGTGCCACTCGATCCGGGGGCCGCGGCCCCCGCCTCCGTAGCGGCGCAGCGCGCGCCGAGTGGCGAACGGAGCGCCCCGCCAGCCGTGCGGGAGCGACCAGCCGACCGGGTCGACGAACGGGTCGATCAGATGCAACGTGCTCTCGGGGCCGAGCACCTGGGACAGGACGATCGCCGAGGAGCCCTCGTAGACGCCGATCTCCACGACGCACGCGCCCCCGCGGGCCAGCCGCCGCAGCACGTCGGCTTCGGCGTCTGAGTGCATCGGACGCGGCGGGATCAGCCCGGTGGCGAGCGCCAGGGAGCGCACCGCGGGGTGGTCGCGCAGGGGGTCGGGGACGAGCGACCGGATGGTCTGGGGCAGGGCCACGGGGCGAGAGGCTACGCCCGGCGCAACCGCTGCTTGAGGTCGCGGTAGAGGTAGGTCCAGTCGCCCTGCAGCGCCTGCACACGCGACCGGCCTCCGGTCGTGATCAGCCGCGCCGGGTCGACGCGCACGGCCATGCCGTCGGCGGCCAGCACCGCGAGGACCCGCTTCGCGATCGCCACCTGCCCGAACGCGGTGGGATGGACGCGGTCGACCATGACGTGGTTGCGCGCGCCGAAACCCTCCAGCGAGACGACGAGGGCCCCGTGGGCGGCCGCGTTGGCACGAACGGCATCGCGCAGCGAGGCGACCTTCTCGGCGCCGGCGGGCGGGCGGCCGAGGTCGAGCGGAGGGGTGAGGCACACGACCCGGGTGCAGCGCTCGTGCAGGAACGCCAGCGCCTCGGCGTGGCGGGTTGAGAACGCCTGCAGATCCCAGTCCGGCCGGCGGACGTCGTTGACGCCGATGTACAGGCAGCCGACGTCGTAGGGGCCGTGCGGATCCGCCGCCCGCGCCCGGAACGCCGGAATCTGCTCGGCGAGCAGATGCGCCGCGTCGGCGCCGTCGACCGCATAGCCCGTGTAGGGCAGGCCGAGCCCGCGTGCCGTCCACAGCGCCCAGGACTGCAGCGCCACGCCCCACTGCAGCTCACCGCCGCCGTTGGTGATCGAGTCACCGAACGCGAGCACGCCGAGATGAGGGCCGGTGGGGGACGGCATCGGGGCGCGGGATCGTAAAGGCTTGGGTGCCCGCGGCTCCCTCAAAGCGGCGGGCGGGCTCGGGTCCGCGGCGGTTCTTGCTAGTAATCGGGCCCGTGATGGCCACAACGACGATCGACGGCAGCCGCGACATCGCAGGTGCCGTCGCCGACCTCGCGGGGCGTCTGCCCGAGCCGCTGGCACCGCTCGCGCGGCTCGCGTTCAACTACCGCTGGTCCTGGTTGCCCGGCGCGCCGGAGCTGTTCGAGGCACTTGATCCCGAGCGGTTCGCGCTCTGCGGCCAGAACCCGGTCCGCATGCTCCAGGAGCTGCCGACCCGCCGGCTGGATGTGCTCGCGCAGGACGAGACGATGGTCGAGCGCGCCGCGACGCTCGACGCGGCGATGCGCGCTGACCTCGGCCGGCCAGTGGATCCGCGGTGGACGACGCCGGAGCGACCGATCGCGTTCCTGTGCGCCGAGTACGGAGTCCATGTCTCGCTGCCCGTCTACTCGGGTGGTCTGGGCGCGCTCGCGGGCGACCTGCTCAAGGAGGCCTCTGACCGCGGGGTGCCGCTCGTGGCGGTCGGCCTCATGTATCGCAAGGGGTACTTCCGCCAGCGGATCGACGCGTCGGGCTGGCAGCATGAGTACTGGGTCGAGACCGATCCCGAGCGGTTGCCGGCAGCGCTGGTCACCGGTGGGGACGGCGCGCCGCTGACCGTGACCGTACCGATCGGCGCCGGCCAGGTCACCGCGCGGATCTGGCGCGTCGACGTCGGACGCGTGGCGCTCTTCCTGCTGGACTCCGACTGCCCCGAGAATGACCCGCTGCAGCGCTGGATCACCGGCCGCCTGTACGACGGCGATCCTCAGACCCGGCTGGCTCAGTACGCGCTGCTCGGCGTGGGCGGGATCCGCGCGCTACGGGCGATGGGGCATGAGCCGGCGGTCATCCACCTCAACGAGGGCCACGCCGCCCTGGCGCCGCTCGAGCTCGGCCGTGGCGCCGAGGGAGCCACGGCGACGCTCGGCGAGCTGGTCGAGCGCGCCCGCGCCCGGACCGTGTTCACGACGCACACGCCGGTTCCCGCCGGAAACGACACGTACGGCCCGGGCGAGATCGCGGATGCGCTCGGCAGCCTGGCCGCCGAGCTCGGCGCCACTCCCGCCGAGCTGCTGGCGCTGGGTCACAACGCGCAGCGCCACGGAAACGGACCCGACGACGGGGCGCCGTTCGGCGTCACCCAGGCAGCGCTGCGGCTCAGTCGCGGCGCGGGCGCGGTCAGCCGCCGCCACGGTGAGGTCGCCCGTCAGATGTGGCGTGACCCGATGTGGCCTGACCGCGAGGTCGCAGATGTCCCGATCGGCCACGTCACCAACGGCGTCCACGTTCCCACCTGGCTCGGCCAGCCGATGCGCGAGCTGCTCGACCAGCACCTCCCTGAGGGCTGGCTCCAGCATCAGGACGACCCGGACGCCTGGGGCGCGATCGACGCGATCCCCGATGGCGATCTCTGGGGTGCGCGCGGGCGCCAGCGCACCGAGCTCGTCGAGTTCATCCGGGCCCGCAGCGTCTCCGACCGGCTCGGGCGCGGCGACCTGCGCGGCTACGTCGACGCCGCCGCGCGCACGTTTGACCCCGCGGCGCTGACGATCGGCTTCGCCCGGCGTGTGGCGACCTACAAGCGCCTTGACCTGCTCACCCGTGACCCCGACTGGACGCTCGCCCTGCTCGACGGCGAGCATCCCGTGCAGGTCGTGCTCGCAGGCAAGGCCCACCCGCGCGACGAGGAGGCCAAGCGGGCGCTGCAGTCGCTGTTCGGAATGAAGGCGGCGCGAGTGATCGGCGAGCGGGTCGTGTTCCTCGACGACTACGACCTGGCGAGCGCCGCGCGCCTGGTGCGCGGCTGCGACGTGTGGCTGAACGTGCCCCGCCCGCCGCTGGAGGCGAGCGGCACGAGCGGGATGAAGTCGGTCTTCAACGGCGGCCTGCAGCTGTCGGTGCTGGATGGCTGGTGGGCCGAGGCGTACCTCGCCGGCGGGGGGGACGGCGAGCACGGCGGGGATGGTGGCGACGGCGGACACGGGGGTGACCGCGGGAACGGTGGCACGGCGGCGAACGGCTGGGCGATCCCCGGCGAGGTGGATTCTGATCACTACGCCCAGGACGAGCGTCACGCCGCTGCGCTGCATCACCTCCTCGAGCGCGAGGTCGTGCCCACCTTCTACGAGCGCGACGAGTCCGGGCTGCCGGTGCGCTGGCTGGAGATGGTGCGGGCGTCGCTGCGCACGCTCGGGCCGATGTTCTCGGCGACACGGATGCTCGGCGAGTACGTCGCCGGGCCCTACCGCGGCTGACGGTCCTCTTGGCTTGACTGGCGGCGCCGGGCGGGCCGGCGTCCTGACGGCCGGCGGGTCCTGACGGCCGGCGTGGTCCTGACGGCCGGCGTCGTGACGGCCGGCGTCCTGACGGCCGGCGTCGTGACGGCGGCGTCGCCCTGACGGCGGGGCGTCGCCCTGACGGCCCGCGTCGTGACGACCGGCGTCGTCCCGAGGCCCGCGTTGCCCTGACCGCGGCGCGGGAGCGGGGAGGAAGCCCGGGCAGACCCGAAGGAAGCTGGCAGGGCAGCTCCGGGAGAAGGTTTCACACACGCGACGCCCCCCGCGGGCACCAGTGTGCAACAGCCTCCGCCCCGCACATCTCATCGCCCTCGCCCGGCCCGGTGATGCAGCGCGTGTCGGATCTTCCTTGCCGTGACGTGCCGCTTCGGAAAGATGATGATTAGGTTTCGGTAGCTCTGGGTAACAAGCGCTCACTGGAGAGAGCTCTGTAAGGGGTTGGCTTGCGTTTCGGACCCGAGCCGCATCACCGGTTGCACACTCGCACCCTGATTGCGGTGTGCGCCGTCATAGCCGCGCTCGTGCTCCCATCGGGGGCGCTCGCCGACGCCATGGGCTCGGCGACGGGCCAGGTTGCGGCCACCGTGAGCTCCGCCACGACCCCTGCGGCGCCTGCCTCGACGACCCCCGCGGCCCAGACGACGGCGGCAGCGGCGTCCGTGACCCAGGCGGCCACCGCGGTCACCCAGGCCGCAGCGCCCGTAACCCAGGCGGCGGCTGCCGTCAAGCAGGCTGCCGCCCCGGTGACGACGGCGTCGCACGCCGCCGCGCCGGTGACGGCGGCGTCGCACACGGCGGCGCCGGTGAGCAAGGCGGCGGCGACCGTGACCCAGGCTGCAGCGCCGGTGAGCAAGGCGGCGGCCCCGGCCACCCCGGCCGCGGCGCCGGTGAGCAAAACCTCCCCACCGGTAGGCAAGGCCGCCACGCCGGTCACCCAGACCGCGGCGCCGGCAAGCAAGCCAGCCGCCCCGACGGCGAAGGCACCGGCCGCTCAGGCCGCGGCCCCGGTGAGCAAGGCGGCGGCTGCGGTGACGACGGCGGTGTCGCACGCGACGGCTCCGGTGACCACCGCGGTGTCCCACGCGGCGGCTCCGGTGACGACGGCGACGTCCCACGCGACGGCTCCGGTGACGACCGCGGTGTCGCAGGCGACGGCCCCGGTGACCACCGCGGTGTCCCACGCGACGGTCCCGGTGACGACGGCGGTGTCGCAGGCGACGGCCCCGGTGACCACGGCGGTGTCGCAGGCGGCGGCTCCGGTGACGACGGCGGTGTCGCACGCGGCGGCTCCGGTGACGACGGCGGTGTCCCACGCGACAGCCCCGGTGACCACCGCGGTCGCGCAGACAGCAGCTCCGGTCGTGACCACGGCGGCCCACGCCGTGGCGCCGCTGACCAACGCGGTCGACCAGGCTGCCGCGCCGGTTACGAACGCGGTCGACCAGGCTGCCGCGCCGGTTACGAACGCGGTCGACCAGGCTGCCGCGCCGGTCACGCACATCGCCGCTCCGGTCTCCGGCGCGCCGTCGATCAACGGGCTATCGAGCTCTGACGTGCTCACGGACGCTGGCTCGGCTCCGCGGACCGCCGTGGCCACTCCCGCGGCTGCCCCGTTCGCCACGGCCGGCCAGGCCGGGACCCAATCCACTCCGGCGAGCACGCCCGCGCCGACCGCCGGCCCGGTCGCGCGGACCCGCCGCGCCGCCCCGGTCGCGACTCGCCACTCGACGACGGCTTCCGTGAGTCCTCGTCACCGCGAGATGTCCGCCGGCCCCCGCCGCTCCACGCTGGGCGCCCCGACCGGCGCCGAGCCGCGACGCGCCACGCCGGCGGGGACACAGCCCTTCGCCCACCCGCGCGCCCTCCGCCAGCTGACCACCCGTGCCGCGGCAGCGCCTGCAGCGCCACGACCGCACCTCTCCGCTCCGGCGACCGACACGACCCCGTTCGGCGTCACCTCGGCGGGCGGTGGCTCCGCCGCCGGCGCCGGGGGTGGAGCGGGGTCGCCGTCCGGGGCGGCGATCCTGAATCTGATCGCGGCGATGATCGTCCCCGCGCTGTTCATCGGCCGGCGGCGGCCGATTCACTCCCCTGGCTCGCTTGCGCTCGTGCTCCGGCTCGAGCGCCCCGGCTGAGTCGCAGCTGCAGCTCATCGCATCGGTGAGGGCTCGCTGAGCCCCGCGGTGCGTCTCTGTCCAGCTGACACCGGGAGAAATGTTCATGACACGTCCAGTCGGGGCGTGGTCGGAAGGTCGGGCGCGAAGGCGCGCCGGCAAGTCGATCTCGCGCCTGTCACGACTGATCGCGACGGTGATCCTCCTGTGTGCGCTCTGGCCCGCGCTTGCGTCGGCCCAGGGCGCCACCGGACGACACATCGGCGGCCGGTCGATCCACACATCACTCGACCTTCGCGCAGGACGCGTGGGCGGCCCTCTGCTCCACCTCGGGAGTGGGGAGGGCAGCCGGCGCGGCTCGGCGGCGGTGCGGCGCCTGCAGCGCGGCCTTGACCGGGCGGGCTACGCGCCGGGACCGGTCGATGGCCGCTATGGGCCGCTGACCGCCGCGGCGGTGGAGCGCTTCCAGGCCAACCACGCCCTGCGCGTCGACGGAATCGTCGGGCCGGCGACTCGGCAGGCCCTGCGAGCCGCTCCGCTGCTGACGCTCGGTGCCGGGACGGGTGGGCATGCCTCACCCGCGGTCGCCCGCCTGCAGCGCCGGCTCAGACATGCCGGGTTTGCGCCGGGTCCGATCGACGGTCGCCTCGGTCCCCGGACCGAGGACGCGATCCTCAACTTCCAGCACGCGCACCACCTGACCGTCGATGGCGTCGCTGGGCCCGCGACCCGGCGGGCGCTGCGGGCTCACCGACGCGTCTCGCACGTCCGTGCACGCCACCACCACGGCCGACCGCTTCGGTCAGCGCCGGTCGTGAACGTCCCGCAGCCCAAGCTAAGCCCGACGCCGCGGCCGGCTCAAGTGGAGGAGCCGTCGACCCCGGCGTTGCCGCTGCTGTCCGTTCTGATTCTGCTTGGCGTGGTCGGCGTCGCTGCGGTGGCGATCGGCTATTTCCAGCAGCCGGTCGTGGCTCGCGCCGGCCAGGTCACTCAGACGGCCGGCCGGAAGAGGAGGGCGAGGACGACGCCCGAGCCGGAGCCCGATCCGCCCGCGGTGCGGTTTGTGATCTACGAGGACAACGGGGGCGGCTACTACTGGACGATCACCTCGGCCACCGGCGAGGTTCTGGCGCGCTCGGCCGAGTTTGCGACCTACGAGGAGGCCAATCAGGCTGCGGGGATCGTGCATCGCGGCGCGGCCACTGCGTCGTTCGAACGCGGGTCGAGCACCTCACCGCGGCCCGCGCGGCCTGCCTGGCCACAGGGCTCCGCCGAATCTCCGGGAGGCCGCCGGCGATGAGACAGCGAATGCCCCAGGAGGAGTGCACTGATGGACCGAGCACGCGGCTGTGCGTGCTGGTCGCCGACGCCGACGGGCTGGCGCGGGGGATGACCAGCCAGGCGCTGTACGCGGGAGAGCGGGTGACGGCGGTCCTGTGCGCGGGCGACAGCCAGGAGGCCCGTGACCTGGCCCGTCGCTATCGCCCGGCGGTGCTGCTGCTGGACACCGCGCTGCCGTGTCCGGGATCGCTCGCCGACGTGATCGCCGGAGTCCTGGATCACTGCGGCGAGACGCGAGTGCTGACGATGGCCGCCGGCGACGATCCGGCCGCCATCGCCGCACTGCGGGCGGGGGCGGTCGGCCACGTCGACAAGGACCTCGAGCCCGCGGTCCTGGCGCAGCAGGTCATGCGCGTCGCCGACGGCGAAGCGGTGATCCCCAGGCGGTTGACGATGGAGTTGCTCGCGCTCGTGCACGAAATCCCGGAGACGGGGTGGCGGCCGTTGCGCAGTCGACTGACCACGCGTGAGTGGGAGGTGGTCGACCTCCTCGGCGGAGGCGCCGGCACCCAGGAGATCGCCGACGCACTCGTGCTCTCCCGGACGACGGTGTACAGCCACATCAAGAGCGTGTCGCGCAAGCTTGGAGTGCATGGCCGGCGGGAGGCGATCGTCGCGGCAGACGAACTGCGGCGCGAAGAGGCGTTGGGGATGAATCTCCCCACGAGAGTCGCATGAAGTTCCCCAAACCTCCGCATCCCAGGCGGGAAGCCTCAAGTCAGGTGATTGTGAATGCGAGCCGGCGACAGGGCCCGCGCCCCCCCGCACCACAGTCTGCACACCATGTTCCATCCAGACAGGAGGAATCATCATGCAAAAGACACGCGATCTCACGCTCGAGGAGCTCGACTGTTCGTCATCGCCGGCGAGCTGGACGGGAGCGACCTGGCGACCGCCGCGGAGCGTGCGGGTCGTGCCATGCACCTGCGCATTGCGCCTGACCAGGTCGCCTATGTCATCCAGCGAAAGCTCGCCCCGCTCGGCGTGGTTAGCCAGGACGGTTCTGTCCCACCTGGTCTGGAGTCGCGAGACGTCCTCCTGGGGCTGCGGTTTCGTGCCGGTCTCGTGCCTGCGTGGCTTGTCCGGCGACTCGCGGACTGGCTGCGGCCCCTGTACTGGCCGCCGATCGTCGCGCTTGCCGTCGTCCTGATCGCTGCCCTGGACGGGTGGCTGATCGTCCACGGCATCGGCGGTGGTGTCCGGGAGATCATCCGAACCCCGACGCTGATGCTCGCGCTGCTCGGGCTGACGTTCGCGTCGTTGCTGTGGCACGAGCTCGGGCACGCCAGCGCCTGCAGCTACGGCGGGGCCCGGCCCGGCCGGATCGGCATGGGCATCTACCTCATCTGGCCCGCGCTCTACACCGATGTGACGGACTCCTATCGGCTGCGTCGGGGCGGCCGGCTGCGAACCGATCTCGGCGGGATCTACTTCAACGGGCTGTTCTCGCTCGCGGCGATGGGGACGTTCGTCGCCACCGGCTACGCGCCCCTGCTGGTCCTCATCGCCGGCCAGCAGATCATCATGCTCGATCAGTTCACCCCGTGGATGCGGCTCGACGGGTACTACATCGTGAGTGATCTGATCGGCGTCTCGGATCTGTTCGAGAGGATTCGCCCGATCCTCGCGAGCCTGCGGCCGGGCCATCGGCCCCATCCGCGGGTGACCGAGCTGAAGCCGTGGGCCAGGATGGCCGTCACCGTCTGGGTCCTCACGACCATCGCCGCGCTGGCCGCGCTGCTGACCTTGCTGGTGATCAAGGCTGGTAGCTACGCGAACGGCGGATGGGTGTCGGTCGTCCTCCAGGCGCGCCACGCCGCCCGCGCGGTCAATCACGGCGAGATCGCCAACGCACTCGTCGCAGGGCTCGGAATCGTCTTGCTCCTGCTGCCGGCGGTGGCGATCCTGTACCTCTACGTGTCGCTGTGCCGCGGCGCCGGCTCCCGGCTGGCCAAGCGCCGAGAGGAAGGGACGCTCGCCCGGAGCGCATGAGCCGGCGACGATCATTACGCTCCGGGCGGTGACTGAGCTCCTGCGCCGATCCGCGGTTGAGCTGGCGGCGCTCATCCGGGAGCGGGAACTGTCGGCCCGGGAGCTCGTCCAGGCATCGCTCGACGCGATCGCCGGTCGCGACGGCCAGGTGAACGCCTTCACGCATGTCGCGGCGGAGATGGCCCTCGACGACGCCGACCGGATCGACGCGACACTGTCGGCGGCCGACGCCGACGAGCGCCCGTTCGCCGGCGTGCCGATCGCGATCAAGGACAACCGCGCCGTCGCCGGGATGCCGCTGACGATGTGCAGCGACATCTTCGGCGAATTCGTGGCCCGCCAGGACGCCTACAGCGCGCGGCGGCTGAGGGAGGCCGGCTTCGTGATCGTCGGCAAGACGGCGCTGCCCGAGCTCGGGATCCTGCCGACGACCGAGTCTCGTCGCAACGGGCCGACCGCCAATCCGTGGGACCTCACCCGTACGCCTGGCGGCTCCAGTGGCGGCGCAGGCGCCGCGGTGGCCGCAGGCATGGTGCCAGTCGCGCACGGCAACGATGGCGGAGGCTCGATCCGGATCCCCGCGGCCTGCTGCGGCTTGGTCGGTCTGAAGCCCTCCCGCGGGCGTGTCTCATCGGGGCCGGACGCGGGACACAGCTTCCTTGCCGTCGACGGTGTGCTCACCCGTGACGTTCGAGACACCGCGACGATCCTCGATGTGCTCGCCGGCTACGAGGCCGGGGACGCAAGCTGGGCGCCGCCACCGGCCGTGCCGTTCGCCCAGGCGCTCGACCGCGGCTCGTGGGCCGGCCCGCTGCGCATCGCGCTCGTGCTCGAGCCCGCGCTCGACGGCGCGGTGGTCGACCCGATCTGCGTCGGGGCCGCCCGCGACGCCGCAGAGGTGCTCTCGGGTCTCGGTCACGAGGTCTCCGAGGTCCCCGCCCCGTGGACGAACCTTGGCCTGTTGCCGACTTTCACGTCCGCGTTCGGACCGCTCAGCGCGACCGGAGTCGCCTTCGGCGGGCGCGCGGCGGGACACGAGCCAACCGAGCAGGACGTCGAACCGCTGACCTGGGAGATGTACCAGCTCGCCCGCAGCCAGAGCACGCTGGCCTATCTGGAGGCGCAGACGACCCTGGAGGTCGCCGCCCGCCGGCTGGTGTCGTTCATGCTCGACTACGACGCCGTGCTCACACCGGCACTGGGCATGCGCCCAGTGAAGACGGGCGAAATCCACGGCCGCGGGCCCGATCCGCTCGATCACTTCCGGCGCTCCGGGGACTTCACGCCGTACACCGCGATCGTCAACGTCACCGGCCAGCCCGCCATCGCGGTGCCGCTGTTCCAGGGTGACGACGGGCTGCCGCTGGCGGTGCACCTGATCGGCCCGCCTGCCGGCGAGGACGTGCTGATCGGCCTTGCCGCCCAGCTCGAGCGCACCCATCCGTGGAGGGATCGCACGCCGGACGCGTTTGCGGCTTCGTAGAATGGCGCGACCGTCGGCCCTCGAGCGCCGACCGAGTTCAGCGAAACACCAGAAGCGAAGGGATCCGACACCCCATGGCCTACGTCATCGCGGAGCCGTGCATCGGCACAAAGGACAACTCGTGCGTCGAGGTCTGCCCGGTCGACTGCATCCATCCCACGCCCGACGAGCCCGACTACGGCAATGTCGAGATGCTCTACATCGACCCGGAGGAATGCATCGACTGCGACGCATGCGTCGAGGCGTGTCCGGTGGATGCCTGCTTCGCCGAGGATCAGCTGCCCGACGAGTGGCAGAAGTACGCGCAGCTCAACACGGACTACTACAAGAACTGAGCCTCTGCTCAGCGCGGCACGCGCAGCCGCCGGTGCTCACCAGGGCGTGAAGTCGGTGAATGGCCGGCGCAGACGCTCGGCCGGGCCTGTCTGCAGGACCGACCATGTCTCATCGGCCTCGCGCTCGGTCGTCTCGACCGTCCAGCCGAGGTTGCTCGTGCAGTAGGCGACGGCGTGCGCGACCGACGGCATGTGAGTGTCGTCGACGAACACCGTCGCTCCCTGGGTGAGCAGCCTCCCGCAGAACACGAGATCCAGGAACACGTTCTCGAACCGATGGCTGCCGTCGATGAAGGCAAAGTCGAACGTCTTCCCGGCGGAGAGCAGCCGCGGGAGGACGATCTCGGAGCCCTCGTCGTACAGCTCGACCAGCGAACGAACCCCAGCCCGCTGCAGCGTGCGCACGCCGGCGCCGCCGAACAGCGTCTGATCGGAGAGCAGGTTCCCGCCCTGGAACGGGTCGATGGCGACGTGGCGCCCGCCCCCTCCGTTCTCGATCAACCCCTCGCAGATGAACAGCGTGGAGATCGCGTAGCCGAGACCGATCTCGAGCGTGCGCGTCGCGCCGTCGGCGATCACCCGGTCGCGGAGCGCCGCTCCCTGCAGCGGGCCGATGGCGACCGGCTGCAGTCGGTGCGTCTCGCCGGCGCCGGTTTCGATCGTGCCGGCGGCAAGCAGCCGGTCGCGATGAGCGCGCAGCTGTGCGAGATCGGGCAGCGGAGCGCGCCGGTCAGGCCATCGGCAGCGACATGCCCGCCGGCTTGGGCGCTGCCGCAGGAGCCGGTGCCTGCATCACCGGCAGCTCGATCGGCGAGAGCGCGATCAGGCCGCGGGCACCCTGACGGATCGCCTGAGAGGCGGCGTCGTCGGGGTCTGAGAAGACGAGGGGGACGCCCGCATCTGACTGCTCGCGCAGCGGCATCGTGAGCGGGATCTTTGCCAGCAGCGGCACGTCGAGGTCGACCGCGAGCTGCTGGCCCCCGCCCTCGCCGAAGATCTGGAAGCGCTCGCCCGACGGGGTGACGAAGCCGGACATGTTCTCGACGACGCCGCACACCTCGAGCTTGAGCTTGGAGGCCATCTCTGCTGAGCGGGCCGCCACCTTCTGTGCGACCGGCTGCGGCGTGGTGACGATCAGGAACTTGGCCTGGGGCAGCAACTGCGCGAGCGTCATCGAGACGTCGCCCGTGCCCGGCGGCAGGTCGATCAGCAGGTAGTCAAGGGCGCCCCACTCGACGTCCTCGAGGAATTGCTGCAGCGCCTTGTGGAGCATCGGGCCGCGCCACACGACGGCGGCGTCCTGCTCGACGAAAAAGCCGATCGACATCACCTTGATGCCGTCATGGGCCTCGATCGGGATGAGCTTGCGATCGCCGGAGACCTTCGGGCGCTGTGCGCCGAGGCCCAGCATCCGCGGCTGCGAGTAGCCCCACACGTCCGCGTCGAGCACGCCGACCGACTTGCCCTCGGCGGCGAGCGCCGCGGCCAGGTTGGCGGTCACGCTGGACTTGCCGACCCCGCCCTTGCCCGAGCCAATGCAGATCACGTTCTGGACCTGGGCGAGCGCTCCCTCAGGCAGACCGCTGTGGCGCCCGAGCTTCTGCTGCAGGCCCTTCTTCTCCTGGTCGGAGAGCACGTCGAACGTGAGGTTGACGCCGATCACGCCCTCCACGCCCCGGACCGCCTTATCGACCGCGGTCTCGAAGTGGCTGCGAATCGGACAGCCCGCAGTGGTCAGCGACACGATGACGTCGACGACCCCGTTGGGATGCACGTCGATCGAGCGCACCATCTCGAGCTCGACGATGTCCCGCCGCAACTCGGGGTCGATGACGGCGCGCAGTGCTTCTCTGACCTGGTCTGTCGTGGGCATGCATTCCATTCAAGCAGGTCGGAATTCGGGGCTTTTTGGGGGGCTGCTCGCTGTCGTCGCGCGGTTGTTTTTGTGGGGTTCGCGAGGTAGCGCCCCCGTCGTCGGCCGTCAAGCAGCGCCCGCAGCTGTGGGGTCGTCCGTGTGGGGTGGGTGGCGCTGCTGTGACTGCCGTCGCCGTGCGCGCTACTGGGCAATGAGGTCAGGCCCACTTCGTGTGCACGACCTCGTGCCAAATGGGGACTCTTGAACGGCGTCCTGGGCCCAGGGGTGGGCGGGGCGCGAGGGTTTCTCCCCACTCGTCGCAGTTGTCGGGGGTGCGTGGGCGGTGTTTTTGTCCTGGCGAGCGGTTCTGCCCCCACCCGCCTGCGCGGGTCGGTGCGTGGGTGGTTTTCCTCGTCGCGGCTGCCCTCGCGCTGCTGGCGGGAGCGGGCCGCCAGCAGTGCGCGGGGCACGACGGCGTCCCAGCCGCCGTCACACCCCACGCGTTGTCCCCGGCGCCAACGTGCGGGCAGAAATGACGTCTGAGCTGTCATATCTGCCCCCACGCTTCTGGCCGACCGACGCGCGGGCAGAAATGACGTCTCAGCTGTCATTTCTGCCCGCGCGTGAGCGACCCCGTCGTGTCAGCAGTGGTCCCCCGCTGGGGGGCAGCACTTGTGCGCCCCCATCACTGCCAATAGCGCGGCGGGGCGACGGCAGTCAAGCAGCGCCACCCCCGAACAAGGCCATCCCGCAGCGTGTGGGCGCTGCTTGACGGCCGGCGTCACGACGCGCTACCTCGCGAACGCTCCGAGCGACCGCGACGCTCCGAGCGACCGCGAACCCCCCGAGCAACCGCGAACCCCACGCACACCCACAAACGCCACGAACAAGAGCCGCGACCCCCCTGCAGGCTCAGGCCACCAACGGGCCCACGCGCTCCCCCAGGAGCGCCACCGGCTCCAGCTCGTCGTGCAGCAGGTGCTGGCACATCACTCGATCGACCCCGGCCTCGCCGATCGCCGACAGCTGTTCGGCGACCCGCTCGACCACCCCGATGATCCAGCCGTCCGGGGGGTCTCCGAGCAGCGAGCCCTTCGGCAGGACGGCGCGCTCTTCCAGGCGGGCGCAGCGCGCTGCGAGTGAGGTCTCATCCGAGGCCACCACCACAGCCGTCATCAGCGAATAGCGAAGCATCGGGCGGCCCTCGCGCTCGCAGGCCTCGGCCAGGCGGTCACGTCGCTCGCGAATCTCGTCGAGGGTGGCGAACGCGGTGTTGTACTCGTCGGCGTACCGGGCCGCGAGCCGGGCACCGCGGGGTGCGGCCGCGCCGCCCATCAGCAGCGGGATGCCCGCTCGGCCGGTGGTCTGCACCGGTACCGGGCGGGCGGAGAGGTCCTGCACCGTGTAGTGCTCGCCGCGCAGGGAGAACGGGCCGCCCTTCCAGTTGCCCTGGACGATCTGGATCTGCTCCTCGAGCATGTCCATCCGGACCTTGAGCGGGGGGAAGGGGAAGCCGTGGGCCTGGTGCTCGCCCTCGTGCCAGCCGGCGCCGATCCCGAGCTCGACGCGGCCGCCCGAGACGTGGTCGGCGGTGACGACCAGCCGGGCGAGCTCGGAGGGGTGGCGGAAGGTGGCAGGCGAGACGAGGGTGCCGAGGCGCAGCGTGGTCGTCACCGCCGAGAGGGCGCACAGGGTGCCCCAGGCGTCGAGGGAGCCGCGCTCGGGCGCATGTCCGTCGAGGTTCATGTAGTGGTCGGAGCGGAACAGCGTCCCGATCCCGTGCTGCTCACAGGCCCCCGCGAGCGCGACCCACTGCTCCCAGGTGACGTTCTCCTGCCCCTCGACCATCAGGCACAGCTGCATCGGCGCTCCTCTGCTCTCTCGTGCGGACCCGGACCCGACCCATTAAAGACCGACGGGGCGCCAATTCCATGGCGCCCCGGCGGTTGAGGGAGGAGAGGTACTTCATTCGCCGGCGGAGATATGAGGCCGGCGAATCTGTCTCAACGTAGCGCTCTCCTGGACGCTCGCTGGGTGAAATCTGTCACTGAGTGATGGACCCGGTTCTGCTCTGTGCGTCTCCGACGAGCTTGGTCACGCGCGACCGGCGATCCCGGACGGAACGCTCGAAGCTGGAGCGGGTGTGCTCGACCTGGCGCTCGAAGCGATTACGGGCGCTCGCGCCGCGACGCTCATAGCGGGCGATCTCGCGCTCCATCCGCGTGCGGTCGCCAAGCGTGCTGGCCAGCCCGCGGACGGTCGAGACGATGCTGTCCCGCGCGGCGAGCCCGGCGCCGACCGGCACGTCGACGGTGCGCTCGGCGAACTGGCGGACCTGTGTGGTCCGCGCCCGGCCCTCGGCGGCGCCTGCCTGCGCGGTCGCCTCGGCTGCGGCGCGAGTCTCGGTCACGGTGCGCCGGGCGCCGGCGGTGGCGGTGCCCGTCGCCCGCTTGGCCGCGGTGCGCTTGCGGGTTGCGGCTGCCTTCTTGGCGGCGGCGGAGCGCGCCGGGTCGGGGGTCCTGCTCTGACCGCTCTCGGTGCTGGAAGTTGGCATCGTGCTCCTGATCCTCAGTCTCGATGTCGCTTACGGGTCTCGTCGGCAGTGATCGAACACATGTTTGTCCACCAGTGCGGCCACGAGGTTACAAATATGTGTTCTCCAGCGGTCAGTGAGCTTCGTCACTCCACTATCCGGACCGCGGTCCTCCAAACCGTGGTCGTCAACTAATCGGCCAGGTTCACGCGCCACCTGCTCCACGAACCTGTGCGTCGAGTGGGCTGCGCGCAAGCCAACGTCCCGGATCGGTGATCTCCTCGAGCGTCGGAAGCGTCTCAGGGGAGGAGAAGAGGTAGGGGAGCGCGGCCGGCCCGGCGTGGTCCACGATTGCGTCGCAGAACGCCTTGCCCTGCTCGTATTGACGCATCTTCATCTCCAGGCCGAGGAGCTTTCCCAGCACCTGCGCCAGGCCCGAGCGCGACCGGCGGCGGCGGTCCATGGCGCTGCGCAGCTGCGCCAGCGACGGCAGCAGGTCAGGAGCGACCGCGTCCATGACGTGCTCGGCGTGGCCCTCGACGACGGCCATCGCAGCCTGGACTCGATCGAGTGTCTCGCGCTCGCCCGGGCTGGCGAAGATGCCGACGACGTCGCCGTCGCGAGCGGCTCGCAACGAGCGTCCGACCTGGGCGCGGGAGGGCAGGCGCAACCCGCGCGGTGCGTCCATCCGCACCTCCGCGGAGCGCATCAGCTCAGACACGAGGCCGGCGAGGTAGGCCTGAAGCCAGGGAACACCGGCGAACTGGACCGCGTGGGTGACCTCGTGGAGCGTCACCCAGGTGAGGAACTCGTCCTCGGGGGCGTCGAGCGAGACGACCGCCCCGCCCAGGTTCGGCATCACGAACAACAGGCGCGGCGGGCGCGCGTCATCGACCTCGTCGAGCAGCACCAGCTCGTATTGGCCCAGCACCCGCTGGGCGAGGAACCCGAGCACCACGCCGACCTCTGTGGTCACGACCAGGCTCATCGTCAACGACAGCGCGGGGCGCATCGCGCCGCCCGGCGACAGCCGGCTCTCGGCGCGCTCGAGTACCGGGCCTAGCAGCCCCCGCATCGAGGAGATGTTGGCCGCGATCCATTCCCGGCGGCCGATCGCCTCGGGCGGGGGCAGTGGGCGCGCGGGCGTGAGGCCGGTGTAGCGGGCGACCCGGGTCTCGGCGTCGGCGGCCATCTGCGCAAGCCGGGTCGCCGAGGGCGGCGCGGGCGCGTCGCCACGACCGGCGAGCATCGACGCGAGCCGCTCGGCGACGATCCAGTCGATCACGCGCCCACCCGCTCCAGGTCGCGCAGTCCCTGCTCCGAACGCGCGGCGACCAGCCGCGAGGCCGGATTGGCGTCGAGCGGCGCATCCAGCGGCCCGGCGCAGTCGGGGAAGGACACGAGGCCGCCCCCCTCTCTCACGATCAGCTGCCCGGCGGCGGCATCGACGCCGCGGGACCGTCGCAGCGTGACCAGGCCGTCGTGACGGGCGGCCGCGACCGAGCACAGCGAGACTGCAATCGACCCGAGTGCTCGCAGCCGGTGCGCGCAGTCGGCGAGCGCGTCGACCTGGTCACACAGCCAGCGCGGGTCGGCGGACTCGATGCCGACCACCTCGAGCTTGCCCGCGCGGGAGCGACGCTCGGTGCGCGTCCGATCCAGTCGCTCACCCGCCGGCGGATCGCCCGCGCGCGCCCACCAGGCGCCCTCGCCGCGCAGCGCCCACCATTGCTCACGTGCACCGAAGTCGTGGACGAACCCGAAGCTCACGTCGGCCATCGTGTTCCCGTCGGCGACCGCAAGCGAGAGCGCGTAGTGCGACCCGTTGCGCTTGGCGTTGAGCGAACCATCGATGGGGTCGATGATGACGCGTACCCCGCCTGCTCCGTTCACCGGGTCGGCGCCGAAGGTCTGCTCGCCGCGTTCCTCCGAGAGCGCGCTGAACTGCATCCCCTCATCATGGAACCGCTCGAGCTCGTCAAAAACGATCTGCTCCGCGGCGCTGTCGAGCATCAGCGTGTGGTCGCCGCCGGCGCCGCGGGTGCCGGTCTCGGCGACCCGATCCTCCACGTCGGGGGTGCCGTCGAGCAGTTGCTGCATGCGCCCGACCGCGCGCCGGCAGAGGCCCAGCCAGTCCGCCCCGAGAGCCGTGTCCATGGAGTCCATCCGAACCTATGCTGTCAGAGGTGACTGAGGACGGCCTGACCGGTCCCGCGCGGGAGGCGGTCGCCCACCCGGGGCCCTCCCTCCTGATCCGCGGTGTCGCGGGCTCGGGCAAGACGCTGGTGATCCGCGAGCGCTACCTCCGTCTGGTCACCGAGGGAACGTCCCCTGAGCGCATCGCGGTGCTCGTGCCGAGCGCCGCCCGAGCCGCGGCGCTCCGGGATGAGCTCCAGCTGCGAGTCGCCGGCGGCTATGAGGAGATCGTCGTGCTCACCCCGGCGGAGCTGGCCGCGCGAGTGCTGAACGGCGGCGCCGAGCCAGGCGGTGGGCGAGCGGTCGGCGCAGGCGGCTGGCCCGGACCGACGGTCGGGCCTGGCGACCGGCTCGCCCTGCTCAGCGACCGGATCGATGAGCTGTCGCTGCAACAGCACGACATCGCCGGGCGTCCGACAGCGCTGCTCGGTGCGTTCGTCCGCCGCATCGACCGTCTCAAGGGCGAGCTGATCGACGCCGGGCGGTATCGCGAATGGGCCGCGTCGCTGGACGCCGAGGCCGATCCCGACGCCGAGCTGGAGCGCGAGTTCGCCGCTGTGTACTCCGACCACGAACGGCTGCTGGCCGAGATCGGGGCCCGCGACGAGGGCGGGCTGCTGCTCGACGCCCTTGCCGTCGCAGGCAGGCGACATGGCGCGCTCGTCTTCGATCACGTGCTCATCGACGACGCGCAGGAGCTCGATCTTGCCGCGACCTCGCTCGCGCTCGCGTTGGGGTCTTTGTCGCTGACCGTGGCGGGCGACCCCGATACCGCGGTCCGTCGCTTTCGCGGTGCGGGCGCCGAGCGTCTGGACGGGTTCGCCTCGCGGCCGGGGTTTCAGGTCGTCCGCCTGCCGGCCAGCGTCCGCTGCCCGCCCGCCGTCTGGCGGGCCGCCCGGGCCGCGCTGGGCGGCGCACCCGATCCGGGTGGCCCGGAGACGCCGGACCCCGGTCCACCCACGGTCGAGCTCTGGCGTTGCTCCAGCGAACGGGCCGAGGCGCAGGCGGCGGCCGTCGAGATCGAGCGGCTGATCGCCGGTAGCCGAACCCCACCCACCCCGCCGGGGCGGATCGCGGTGATCGTTCCCGAGGTGACGCTCGAGGGCCAGGCGATCGCGGTAGCGCTCGAGGAGCGCGCGATCCCGTATCGGGTGATCGGCGAGACCGCGTTCTTCCAGCGCGCCGAGATCCGCGACGTGCTGGCCTGGCTGCGGCTGCTGAGCGATCCCACCGACGCTGCCGCGGTCGTACGGGCGCTCGCCCGGCCACCCGTGGAACTGCGGTCGGTCGACATCGCGCGGTGCACCCAGATCGCACGGCGGCGCAAGCTCGACATGGTCGGCGCGATGGCGGCGGCCCTGGAATCTCCGCAGGTGCCACCGGAGGCGCGCGACCGCATCCGCGCGTTCCTGTCGCTCTATCGCAGCTCGATGGCGGCGATCGACTCGACCCGGCCTGATCTCTACGTCCACCGGCTGATCGAGCGGCTCGGGCTGCGTCGCCACCAGCTGTTCGCCGCCCAGGCAGACGTCGCCGAGCGGCTGCGAGCGCTCGCCGCGTTCGGGGAGCTGGCCACCGAGCACCTGGCACGCTCGCCGCTGGCCACCCCGCGCGAGTTCGCACGCGCGGTGAGCGCACTGGCCGAGGTCGGTCTCGGGCGCCAGGAGGAGCCTGACCTCCGCGGTGGGCTCGCCACCGGGGACGGGCTGGCCGGGTCCGCCGGCGCGGTGCAGGTGCTCGCCGCGCCACAGGCAGGCGGGCTGGAGGCAGACCATGTCTTCGTCGTCGGCCTGCACGCCGGGATCGCCGCCCGCGCGCCCGAGCCGATCCCCGACGGACTGCTCACCGAGTCGCTCCCGCCCGACGGCGAGGCGACCCGCCGCCGCATGCTGCGCCAGGAGATCCATCTTGCCTGCAGCCGTGCCCGCGTCCGCCTGGTGCTCGCCTACCCGCGCGCCGACGATCGCGGCGAGGGGCTGCACCCGGCATCCCTGCTCGAGGAGATCCGGACCGCCCTCGGGGCCGACTGGCAGGATCGGGAGGAGGAGCTGTTCGGGCCGGCGGAGGCACTGCATTCGACCTACCGGCTGCTGCGCGACGAGCTGTTGCAGGGCACGATGCGGGCGGCCGGCCGCATCGGCGAGATGCGGCTCGACACCGATCTCGACATCTCGCACGCCGTGGTCCGCTACCTGGAGCTGCTCAAGGTGGCCGCGCTGATCGCCCAGGGCGAGCAGGAGGATGGGCTCGAGCGCGGCGCCCCCGCGATCGCCGAGTCGCTGCGCGACATCAACGCGCGGATCCTGCAGGCGGTCTCCGGCGAGCAGCGCGAGATCTATGAGACCTCGGCGCTCGATGAATATCTGCTCGACGCCGAGCGCAGCGCCCGCGCCCGCGCACAGGCGGTCGCAGCCCGTGACGAGCCGTCACTGGAGGCGTTCCTGCCGCTACGCGGTGAGGGTGTCGTCCTCTCGGCCACCGACATCGACACCTATCGGACGTGCCCGCTGAAGTACAAGTTCGCCCGCGTCTTCCGCATTCCGCAGGAGCCGACGGTGCACCAGCGCTTCGGCATCCTCGTTCACCAGGTGCTCGAGCGCTACCACTCGCCCTCGGGCGACGACGGCGGCGGAGCGACCGCCCCGAGCCTTCCGGAGCTGCTGGGTCTGCTCGACGCCGGCTGGCGCCGAGGCGGGTTCGGCGACTCGCTGCAGGAGCGTCAGTTGCGCGGCAAGGCCGCTGCGGCGCTCACGCGCTATCACGAGCGCTTCAAGACCGAGGCCGGCCGGCCGGTCTGGTTCGAGCGCCAGTTCACGTTCCCGATCGGGCCGCACCTGCTGCGAGGGCGCGTCGACCGTGTCGACCTGCTGCCCGACGGCGAGTATGAGCTGATCGACTACAAGACCGGGCGGCCCAAGACCGCCGCGCAGCTCGCCGACGACGTGCAGCTCTCGCTCTACGCGGTGGGGGCTCGCGAGTCGTGGCGGCTGGAGGCCTCGCGGCAGGCGTACTACTACCTCCTCGACGACGAGAAGGTCGCGGTGCCCGACGACGGCGAGCGGGGGGAGTGGGTGTGTGAGGTCGCCACCGAGGTCGCGGAGGGGATCCGGGCCCAGGGATTTGAGCCGACGCCGTCCTACGCGGCCTGCTCGATGTGCGACTACCGGCTGGTCTGCCCGGCCGCCGAGCGCTGACGCGCAGCGCTCAGAAGGGGATGTCGGACCCGCCGGCTGCCGATGGACCGCTCGGGCCGTCACCGCCGCGCTGGCGCAGGAAGTTCTGAAGATCGTTGGCGATCGTCTCGCCGGAGGGCAGTGAGCCGGGCTCCTCATCCTCCTCGGCGGCCGCCTGCTCAAGGCGCTCGACGAAGGCCTGCACGTCCGGGTCGGACTGCACCGCGACGTTGACCTGGCGCTCGTAGTCCGCGGAGGCCGACTCGAGCTCAGACGCGTCGACGGCGATGCCGATCAGTCCCTCCAGCTTGCGGACGAGCGCGAGCGCCGCCTTGGGGTTCGGAGTGGCCGCGATGTAGTGCGGGACGGCCGCCCACAGCGACGCCGACGGCAACCCTGCCTGCTGGCAGGCGGCGTGCAGGATGCCGACGATCCCGGTCGGGCCCTCATAGGAGGACGGCGCGAGGCCGAGGCGCGAGACGAGCGCCTTGTCCGAGGACAGGCCGGTGACCGAGATCGGCCGCGTGTGGGGCACGTCGGCCAGCAACGCGCCCAGCGTGACGAACAGCTCGGTGCCGAGAACTTCGGCGAGCTCGACGACGATCTCGCAGAACGTCCGCCACCGGAAGGAGGGCTCGGTGCCTGCCATCAGGATCAGGTCCCGGTCGGCGAGCGGGACCCGCGCCTCGAACAGCTCCACGGCGGGCCAGACAATCTCTCGCGTCTCGCCGTCGGCGAGCTTGGTACGCGGGCGAGTAGCTTGGAAGTCGTAGAACTCCTCGGGGTCGATCGTGGCGAAGCGCTGGGCGCCGAGAGAGCTGCCGACGAACTCGATGGCGCTCGATGCGGCGTCGGCGGCGTCGTTCCATCCCTTGAACGCGCAGACCAGCGCTGGTGCCCGCAGACCTTCCGGGCGGTGCTCCCATTGGAGAGGCTGCATGCGGTTTAACGTTAGCCGTGAAGGTATGGACGCTGACGAGACCACGATCATGGCGGTAAGCGCACTGCGGCCGGGGCAGGAGGTGGACGGCGTCTACGCCTGCGTCCGCAAGGACCGATTGACGACACGCACCGGGTCCCCGTACCTCGCGCTTGAGCTGCGAGACCGCACCGGAACGCTCACCGCCAGGGCGTTCAAGGGCGCCGACGCGCTCGCCGGACGCTTCGCGCGTGGCGACATCGTCCGAGTCCGCGGGCGGCTTGAGCGCTTCCGCGACGAGCTGACGCTGGAGCTCTCGGACGTCGCACGAGTCGAGGAGGGAGACGCCGACCCGGGGCGCTTCTTGCCCACCGCCTATCGAGACGTCGAGGAGCTCGACGGCTTCCTCGAGCACCTGAGCGGCGAGGTCTATGACCCCGGCTACGCCGCGCTGCTGCAGAAGCTTCTCGGCGACGTGGCGCTGCGTCGCGAGTGGCGCCGCGCGCCGTGCAGCCGCGGCGGGCACCATGCCTATCTCGGCGGCCTGCTCGAGCACACCGTCGCGGTCGGCACGCTTGCTCAGGAGACCTGTCAGCTGCACGCGGGGGTCAACTCCGACCTGCTCATCTGCGCTGCGCTGGTCCACGATCTAGGGCGCACCCGCGAGTTCACCTACGGTGCGGAGATCGGCGTCACCGACGAGGGGCGGCTGCTCGGCCACCTGGTGATCGGCGAGCGGATGATCACCGAGGCGGCACGGGGAGTGCTCGACGAGCGCCGGCTGCTCGCGCTGCTGCATTGCGTGCTGGCCCACCACGGCCCGGGCTCGGCGCCGGGCGGCCGCTTCGCGTCGGTCGAGGCGATGGCGCTGTTCCGCATCAACGCCGTCGATGCCGCCGTGAAGGGCGCGCTCGAGCACGGCCTCGGGACGACGTAGCCCCGGAAATACCATCAGCTAGACTGATAAGTGTGGCTGATGACCTTGACTTCGAGCAGGCAGCCGCCGAGCTGCGCGCGGTGCTCGCTGCGCTCTATCGCCGCATCCGCCAGACCAAGGAGCTCGGCGAGCTGACCGGTCCGGAGGGCTCGGCGCTCAGCCGGCTCTCCCACCAGGGCGCGATGACCGCGGCCGAGCTGGCCAAGCTCGAGCAGATCAGCCCGCAGTCGATCGCGACCACGCTCCAGGGACTCGTCGCGCGAGGCCTGATCGAACGCGCCGCCGACCCCGCCGATGGGCGCAGGCTGATCCTCTCGCTGACCGCCGCCGGCGAGGACACGGTCCGCCACCGCCGGACCGCGCGCGCCGAACAGCTCCAGCAGGCGATGGCGGCGCTCGAGCCCGGCGAACGCGAGCGGTTGATTGCTGCGCTGCCCGCGCTCGCACGGCTGGCGCGGGAGCTGTGAGCATGGGCGGCGCCACTGCCGCGCGGCAGGACAACTACAAGTGGGTGGCGCTCGCCAACACGACCGCGGCCGTGTTCATGAGCCAGCTCGATGGCTCGATCGTGCTGATCGCGCTGCCGGCGATCTTCGTCGGGATCGGCCTTGACCGCTCGCGCCCGGGAACATCGGCTACCTGCTGTGGATGATCATGGGCTACCGGCTGGTCCAGGCGGTGCTCGTCGTCACCGTCGGGCGGCTCGGCGACATGGTCGGCCGGGTGCGGATCTACAACGCCGGCTTCGCCGTGTTCACGATCGCCTCGGTGATGCTGTCCTTCGATCCGTTCCGACGGCGCGCACGGGGCGCTGTGGCTGATCGGCTGGCGGCTGCCGCAGGCGGTCGGGGGCTCGATGCTCACCGCCAACTCGGCCGCGATCCTGACCGACGCCTTCCCGGCCGAGCAGCGTGGCTTCGCGCTGGGCACCAACCAGGTGGCGGGACTGTCGGGCATGTTCCTCGGGCTGGTCCTCGGCGGGGTGCTGGCCGACGGTCGACTGGCGCGCGGTGTTCTGGGTCAATGTGCCGGTCGGGATCTACGGAACCGCCTGGGCCTACCTGAAGCTGCGGGAACGAACCGCACCCGCCACCGCCGGACCCCGATCGACTGGTGGGGCAACCTCACGTTCGCGCTCGGTCTGGTCGGCGATCCTGGTCGCCTCCACGTACGGGATCCAGCCCTACGGCGACCACACGATGGGCTGGACCTGACCCGTGGGTGGTGGCGGGCTGGTAGGCGGTGCACTACTGCTCGTCGCCTTCGTGAATGATCGAGCGCGCGGGTAGGCCGCCCCGATGGTCAACCTCGGCCTTTTCCGCATCCGCGCCGTTCGCCGCCGGGAACCTCGCCGGGCTTCTCCATCTCACTTGCCCGCGGCGGGCTGCAGTTCATGCTCGTCATCTGGCTGCAGGGCATCTGGCTGCCGCTGCACGGCTACAGCTTCGAGCGCACCCCGCTGTGGGCGGGGATCTACATGCTGCCGCTCACGGTCGGGTTCCTGATCGCCGGCCCGATCTCCGGCGCAGTCTCGGACCGCATCGGCTCGCGCGGGATCGCCAGCGCCGGCGCCGCATTGTCGGCGTGCGGCGTTCCTCGGGCTGATGGTGCTGCCCGTCGACTTCTCCTATCCGGTGTTTGCGCTGTTGCTGGCCGTGATCGGAGCCGCGACCGGGATGTTCGCCTCGCCGAACTCGTCCTCGATCATGGGCAGCGTTCCGGCGGGTGAGCGCGGCGTGGCCTCGGGGATGCGCGCCACCTTTCAGAACTCGGGAACCGCGATCTCGATCGGCGTGTTCTTCACGCTGGTGATCGCCGGGGTCGCGAGCAGCCTGCCGGCGGCGCTCAGCTCCGGTCTGATCCACGGCGGCGCACCTGCTGGGATCGCCCATCGGCTCGCCGCGCTGCCGCCCGTCTCCAGCCTGTTCGGCGCACTGCTGGGGATCAACCCGCTGCACCACCTGCTCGCAGCCCACGGCGATCTGCACCTGCTCTCCGCCGCCGGGCGCCAGGCGATCACCGGCCGTGGCTTCTTCCCGCACCTCATCTCCGCGCCGTTCCACAACGGCCTGGTCGTCGTCTTCGGGACCGCCGCGGGGCTCTCGGCAGTCGCGGTGGTGGCCTCGCTCGCCCGCGGACGAACGATTACCCCGGCAAACACCGAAAGGACAGCATGACCCTCGCAATCGACCCCGCTCGCACCGCGCTGCTCGTGATGGATTACCAGAACGGGATCATGGGACGCATCTCTGACGGCGATGGGATGCTCGACGCCGCCGGGAGACGATCGAGGTCATGCGCGGCAAGGGCGGCCAGATCGGCTACGTGCGCGTCGGCTTCGGCGATGGCGAGGAGCCGACCGGGACGATGGGCAGCCGGATCGACGCCGAGGCAGCACGCACGATGTTCCACGCCGACGCTCCGCGACGCAGGTCCACGACGGGGTCGCAACGGACGGTGACATCGTGGTGCGCAAGACGCGCGTCGGGCCGTTCGGGACCACCGACCTCGACACCCAGTTGCGCGACCGCGGCCTCGACACGCTGCTGCTGGCCGGGATCTCGACCAGCGGTGTCGTGCTCTCGGCGGTGCGCGACGGCCACGACCGCGACTACCGCCTGATCGTCATCTCCGATCTGTGCGCCGATCCCGAGCCCGACATCCACGCGTTCCTCGTCGAGCGGATCTTCCCGCGGCAGGCCGAGGTGATCGACCGCGCCACGCTGCGCGAGGCCCTCGCCTGACCGGCGAGGCTCAGGTCAGCGATACGAGTACGACCGACGCGGCGGCGACGGCCAGTCCCATCACCTGAACGGACGACCATCGCTCAGACAGGACGACCCGGGCCAGCAGCACCGTGAACGCCGGGTAGAGCGCGGTAACCACCGCCACGATCGAGAGCTCGCCGTGACCGGTGGCCAGCAGGAAGAACAGGGCCGCGGCGACCGCGATGATCCCGGAGCTCGCCACGTAGGAGAGGTCGCGGAGCTCCGGGCGGCCGGCGTGCACGATCCCGCGCGCCGCGAACGGGACCACCAGACAGAAGCCGACGGCCTGGCTGGCGGGCAGCGGCCACATACCCGCGCGGGTGCCGGCGCGGTCAAGGCCGATGAACAGCAGCGCGAAGCCGCACCCTGCAAACGCCCCGTAGAGCGCGGCGGACCGCGCTCCCGCGGTGTCCTCGACGTGGGGCTGCCAGGAGACCAGCCCGATCGCGGGCAGCGCGATCACGATCCCCACCGCCTCACCGGCGCTGAGGTGGTTACCGAGCACGAGCCCCACGATGACCGGCAGGACCGCCGCCAGAACGGCGGAGACCGTGGCGACGACGGTCATCGCGCCTGCGGCGAGGCCGCGATAGAGAAACAACGTGCCGACGCCTGCGCCGATGCCACTCACCGCACCCCATGCGACGGCGCGGGTGCTCGGCCCATGACCGGGGTCGATCACCACCGCCAGTGCGGAGCCGAGGAACTCCACGGCGAGGATCAGCGCGGTCGCCGGCTCGGCCGCGTAGCGGCGGCTGGCCAGGCCCGCCAGAAAGTCCGAGGTGCCGTAGCAGGCAGCCGAGAGCAATGCGAGGAGGATCGCCATCAGCGGCGGTACGATACGGCGCGCGTGCAGGACGCATCCGGTCCGCGGACAGGGCCCCAGGCCCACCTGTGAGAGGGACGTGTCATCAATGGCCGACGGACGTAGGACTCCTGGCCCGGCGCGCGGACCCACCGGGACGAGAGGAGCCTTGAGATGTCCGATCGCCGATCACTTCCCGACCGGTCGCTACGCCACCTGCGCGACGAGGAAGGCCGCCGTCGCGCGGGCGAGTTCCCAAAGCTCGCGCTCGCCCAGCTTGCCATCGCGCGTGAGCACGGTTTCCCGTCCTGGTCGTGGCTGAAGCTCCAGGTCGAGGCGCGCACGCTCGCCGGCGCTGAGCGAGCGGAGGGGCTCGTCCGCTCGGCGTGCTCGGGCAACATCCGCCGCGCCCGGGCACTGCTTGAGGTCGACCCTGCGCTGGCCGGCCACGACCTCGCCTGCGCGTGCGTCACGGGGGACACCGAGGCCGTCGCACGGCTCGTCGGCCCGGCGCCCGAGCGCGCCTCGGCTCCGACTGGCCCGCTCGGGCGCGCACCCATCCTCTACGCGTGCTTCTCGCGGCTGGGACGGGGTGACCCGGCGCGTGCGGCCTCGCTGCGAGAGGTCGTGCACATGCTGCTCGATGCCGGGGCTGACCCGGACGCGCGGTTCATGCGCGGCGATTGGGTGCAGAGCACGCTGTACGGCGCCGCGGGCATCGCGGGCGACGCAGAGCTCACGGCGCTGTTGCTGGCGGCGGGCGCGGACCCGGATGACCGCGGGCCGGTGCACACCGTGGGCGAGGCGCTCTACCACGCCTGCGAGCAGCCAGACCCCGAGTGCGCGCGGTTGCTCATCGAGGCAGGGACCGACGAGGGGACGGTGACCCACTGCCTCGGCCGCGCGCTGAACTTTCCCCACGTCGCGATGATCCGGATGTTCTGCGAGCACGGCGCGCGGCCCTCGCCCGACCACCTCGGGCAGGCGGTCTGGTGCCGGCGCGGCGTGGAGACTGTCGAGCTGCTGCTCGATGCCGGGGCGCCCGTCGACGGAGCTTCGCAGGCCGGCGCGCCGACCCCGCTGCAGGTGGCCGAGCGCTGGGGCGACCGGGACGTCGCGGCACTGCTGCAAGCGCGTGGGGCGGACGCGAGCCGGGTCACCGATGGGGATCGGGCGCTGGGGGCGTGGCTGGCCGGCGGCGACGGCGCCGCGCCGCCGGACGGCTCGCGCGAGCAGCGCCGTGCGCTTGACCAGATGCTCGAGATGGCGGTCGACCGGGGGGAGGCGGTCACCGTGCGCAGGCTGCTCGATGGGGGTGCCGGTGCCGCGGGTCCGCTCGCCGACGACGGTGACGAGGCGCCCGAGTTCACCCCGCTCGGCGTCGCGGCGTGGCGCGGCTACGCCGACGTGGCGACCGAGCTCGTCACGCACGGCGCGCCGACCGAGTTCCCGGGCGGCGGTAGCGCGATCGGTGCCGCGCTGCACGGATCGCGCCACTGCCAGGACCCGCAGGGCGGCCCGACGATGGGCACGATCGACGAGGTCGAGCTGGGCCGCTACCGCGCGACCGTGCGTGCGCTGCTGGCGCTCGGGGCGCGTGTGCCCGATCGTCTCGCCGACGATGGTGGTCCGTCAGTGACGACGCTGATGGCCGAGCTGGGCTGGTGGGTGAGAGATGTCGGTGTAACGCCCCGGGCTCGGATCGGCAACTAGGGACATGACGACAGAGCTCGCGACCGAGATGCCTCCCCGGATGACCTCCGCGATGGCGAGCTTCGAGCGCGTCTATCGCGCGAATGTTGCGGTGATCAGCGCCTACTTCGAGCGGCGCTGTGAGGAGCCACAGCAGGTCGCGGACCTCACCTCGGAGACGTTCCTGGAGGCGATCCGCCACTTCGGCCGATTCGACCCCCGGCGCGGGACCGTCCGGGCATGGCTGTTCGGGATCGCCCGTCACCGGTTCGCGCACCACTGCGAGGAGGTCACCCGGGGACGGGCGCTCGAGGAGCGGGTGCGTATCGCCACCCCGCTCGCCGAGGACGTCCGCGAGGAGATCGAGGCGCGGATCGACGCCCAGCAGGTCGGGCGCGAGCTGCTCGCCCGCTGTGCGCAGATGAGCGAGCTCGACCGTTCCGCGATCGAGCTCGTCGACCTCGCCGGACTCACCCCGAGGGAGGCGGCATCGGCCCTCGCGATCAGCCCAGCCACCTTGCGTGTCCGACTGTTCCGGGCGCGCGCCCGCCTCAGAAAGGAGTTCCCTGATGCCCAGTCGCTATGAGGACGAGCTCTGGCGCGAGCTCGTCGACAGACACGGGGAGGAGCCCGAGGGCGAGCACCCGCCGGCGCCTCCCTGGCGCCCCCGCGGCCCCTGGGCCGCGGCCGGGGGCGCCGCGTTGGTCGCGGCTGCGGCGACCGGCGGTGTCCTCGCCTACTCCGCGATCTCGGCGCCGACCCCGGCGTACGCCGTCACCCGCAACCACGACGGCTCGGTTCGGATCTACCTGGGGCGGACCTCGGGCATCAAGGGCCTCAACGCGCGGTTGAAGGCGATGAACGTCCAGGCACAGGCGGTGCTCGTCGCCGGCGGCTGTCCGGCGCCCCAGGCGCTCGCCGGCGCCTCGTTGCACGCGCGGCGCAGCCAGCTGTCGTGGACGGTGCGCGCCCACACCGTCGTGCGGCCGACGCGGGCCGCGATCCACATCCTGCTCGTGCGGCGCGCCCGTGACGGCGTCTCGGTCAGCAACGTCGTCGGGCGGGCGGCGCCCGGGGTGCCGGTTCCGGCGTGCGTCAACCACGTCCAAGTCGCCACACGCGGCCATGGGCGGAACTGGCAGACCGTCGTCGTCGGACCGGGGACGCTCACGCCGGCCCCCGGGCCATGTGCCGTGCCGTCGCGCGGTGCCATGACCGACACCAACACCGCGACCTCAGGGGCGACGACCACGACGGGGGACACAACGACATCCGGCCCGACCACGACGACCGGAGCGACGACCGGCACGAATACCCTCCAGACCGCGACGTCCGGCGGGACGGCCCCGCAGGCACCGGTTGCCGTCTGGTGCTGCAGGCAGGTGGCGGTGAGCGGCACCGGCACGAGCACGGGAAGCGCCACGTCGGGTGCCACGACGACCCCCGGTGCGACCACAAGCTCCGGTGCGACGACCACCTCGGGCGCAACGACGACCTCGGGTGAGACGACGTCCGCCAGCGCGACGGCGACAACGGGCGCGACTGGACCGCCGGCCACACCACCGCCGGGTGGCGAATGCCGGACGATGGTCTTCCGTCGAGTTCACGCGATCCAGCCCGGGACGTCGACGTCGACGTCGACGTCCACGGCCACCGATACGACGACCACCTCGGCGCCAACCGCCACCGCGGCGAAGAAGTCGAAGCAAGCACTGACGGCCGATAACCCCGCGGGAGGGCTCGGCGCGGCCCTCTCGCGGGTAGGCTGCACTCGATGAGCGCGCCCGACGCCGACAGGGTCGGCTCCTGGTTTCCGGTCCCGGACGACGACGAGTTGCCCGACAGCCTGCGTGGCCTGTTCAGCAAGGCACGTGAGCGGCTCGGCTTCGTCCCCAACGTGTTCCGGGTCTACGCGTTCCGGCCTGAGCGGCTGAGCGCATGGTTCTCCCACTTCCGGCTGCTGCACCAGCCGACCGCCCATCTCGACGCGGCCGATCGGGAGATGATCGCGGTCGTGGTGAGCGCCGCCAACGGCTGCCTCTACTGCCTGGTCGCCCACGGCGCGGCTCTGCGCGAGGAGCTCGGTGATCCGGTGCTCGGCGAGCGGATCTCCTACGACTGGCGCCGCGCCGGCCTGGACCCGCGCCGGCACGCGATCTGCGCCTACGCCGACAAGCTCACCCTGCGCCCCCGCGAGGTCACGCGCGCCGACCTGCAGACGCTGCTCGACGCCGGCCTCGATCTCGAGGAGGCGTGGGATGTTGCTGAGGTGGCCGCGATGTACAACCTCACCAACCGCATGGCGATGGCGACGAACATGTTGCCCAACGAGGAGTACAGCGCTCAAGCCCGGCCTCGCGTCACCTGACGCCGCAGATCAGACCGAGGTCATCCCGCGGCTCGTCGTGGCGACGGACCGCAAAAGGAAACGACCGCGCCCCCCGCGGGGGCAATCGGGGAGGCGCGGCCGTGGTCCGCCGGAGGAGATTCGGCGGAAGGCGGTGTGGGGGCTCCGCTGGTCGGAGCCCCCTGGATCTCGGTCCTAGTTCGTCAGCGGCCCCTTGTCGGAGCCGACTGCGAACACGTGCAGTTCACCGGTGTTGGTCGAGCTGGGCAGGGTCACGCTCTGCACGGTCTTACCCGATGCGACCGGGAAGGAATCCGAGAACAGATACGTGTCCACCGTCTGCGAGCTGCCACCACTGGTGTCGCGGTACGTGGTCTTGGCCACCACCACGTCCCCCGACGGAGGCGAGCTCCCGCCCGCATTCAGCGTCCAGTCGCCGAAGTCGAGCGTCACCTGCTGGGAGCTGCCGTCCGTGTAGTGGATGGTCGCCGTACCCGTCGACGGGCCGTTCGTCGCCGAGCCGAGGAACCCGATCTGGGTCACCCCGCTCACCGGGAGAACGGTGATCGTCTGGCCACCGGTCGTGACGTTGTCCGGCTGGCCGGCTGCCGCCGCCGGGAACGAGTAGGTGTTCCCGTCGCTGGCGTTGACCGTGCCGCCGAGCGTGACTCCCTGTGCGGCGAGCTGCTGCTGCGAGTAGCAGAAGCCGTCGCCGTCGAAGTCCGCCGCGCTCGAGGAGCCGTCGGAGCAGATGCCCGCGTTGTTGAAGTACGGCGACAGGTCACCGGCCGCGGCGACGCCGATGTCCTCGACGACGTTCGGCAGCGCTGTGCCGTCCGCGGTGGTGAGGTGGAAGACCACCTGGTAGTCGCCGTCCGCGGTCGACTGCGGCACGGTCACCTGAACCTGCTGGGACGCGTTCTGCTCGGACCCGACGATGATCGAGCCGCTCGAGGGCCCGGCCGTGATGCCGGAGCCCGATGGTGTCGTCGCCGTCCAGTTGACCGTCTGGCTGGAGCTGCTCATCGACTGAGCACCGAGTGTCAGGGTGGTGCTGGTGCCCGGCGTGAGCACTTCCTGACTGGACCCGTCGGGGCCTCCGACGCTGCCGAGCGCCGGCTCGAGCCCGGCGGTGTTCGACGGCGGGGCGTCGGTCGCGGGATCAGACGCGAACGAGGTGTTCGGCGAGGTGCCGAGCGTCCAGTCGACGGTGCCGCCCTGGCGCCAGAGGCTGGCCGGCAGGTAGGCGTTGTTCCATGCCTGGCCGTTGACCGTCATCGACTGCACGTACGGCGCGTTGGTCGCCGCCTGCGGCGCGGACTCGGTGATCGTGTTGCCGTTGCCGAGGTGAATCGCGACCTGGGTGAACTCCGGGCTGCCGAGCGCGGTGATCGCCGACCCCGGGGTCTCCGGGTACGCGCCGATCGCCGAGAACACCAGCCATGAGCTCATCGCGCCGAGGTCGTCGTTGCCGGCCAGGCCGTGCGGGGTGTCGGTGTAGAGCTGGTTCTGCACCTCGCGCACGACCTTCTCGGCCTTGTACGGGGCGCCGACGTAGTCGTACTCCCATGGGATGTCGAAGCTCGGCTCGTTGCCCAGCTGGGCCTCGGTCGCGCTCATCCCGGTAACGCTCTTGGTCAGGCCGTTGAGCACGGTCTGCCAGGCGCTGTTGCCACCCTCGGCGGCCGCCGCGCCCGCCACGTCGAACGGAAGCTCGGCGCGGTAGACGTAGCCGTCGGCCTCCACGAATCCGTTGGAGGAGGTCGGCGAGAATCCGGACTGGAACGAGCCGTCCATCAGCTTGGGCTGCAGGAAGCCGGTGCCGGGGTTGAACACGTTCTGCCAGTTGTTGGCACGCGTGGCGAACGTCTGCGCGGCCGAGGTCTGCCCGAGCGCCGAGGCGAGCTGGGAGATCGAGTTGTCGGCCGCGTCGTACTCCTCCTGGGTGGAGACGGCGCCGTAGAAGTTGCAGCAGCCGTAGGACCCGTCGATCGGCAGGTAGCCGTTGTTGAGGTAGTAGTTAAGGCCGGGCCGGATGTTGTTCGTCGTCTGCGCTTCGGTCTCCATGTCCGACAGCGCAGTGTTGGCGTCGAAGTTCCGAGCGCCGAAGGCGTAGGCGTCGGCGATGATCGGATCCGACGGGTCGCCGACCATCACGTAGGTCTCACCGTTGTTGGCGCTCCACTTGGGGAACATCCCGGTCTGGTTGTAGTCGTCGATCATCGAGGTGACCGTGTCCGACATCTGCTGCGGGAACAGCGCCGCCTCCAGCTGGCTCTGGCTGCGGTAGATGTCCCAGCCGGAGTAGTTGGCGTAGATCGGATGGTTCTTGGGCGCAGTGCGGATCTGCCCGTCGAAGCCCACGTACTGCCCGTTGTCGTCGGAGTCGACGTTGGGGTGCAGCAGCGAGTGGTAGAGCGCGGTGTAGAACACGGCCTGCTGGGCGTGTGTCCCGCCCGCGATCTGGATCTTGGACAGCGCCGAATCCCAGGCGTCGTGCGCGGCGCTCTGCACCGTCGACAGGTCCCAGCCGGGGATCTCGTCGCCGAGGTTCTGTGAGGCGTCGGCGTTGGACACGTACGAGATGCCGACCTTGGCCAGCACCGTGTTGTTGCCCTTGCCCGAGGTGTTGAAGGTCACGTATCCGCCGTCGGCACCGGTGACCGGCGCGCTGTTGGAGGAGGCGGTCTGCGTGGTGCTCGGCGTCGACGTCGTTCCGGATGCGCGCATCCGGCCGTTGCGCGAGCTCGCGGAGCCGGAGAGGCCCTTGCTCGAAAGGGCGATCTGGCCCGCCGTCTTCTCGCGCTTGACCGCCGCGGCCTGCTGGGCGGCGGTGAGGTGAGTCGACACCGACCGGTTGCCCTGCACCGCGGCCGAACCGTTGTTCCACGTTCCGAAGCTCGTCATCGCACGGTTGAACCGCACGTCGAAATGCAGCGTGTAGACATCACCGCCGCCGCAGAAGCCGCCGGTGGTCACATAGCCGGACACCTCGGTCGGGCTGACCACCTGCCAGCTGGTCGCGGTGTCCGTGGTCGCGCTGTCGGAGAGCTTGAACAGCAGGTTGCCGCTGCTCTGGCCCTGGGGGAAGGTGAACTGGCCGATCCCGGCGCGCAGCGTCGTGGCGAGCTGCGTCTTGATCCCGCCCGACGTGTCCTGGTAGTAACCCGGACTCGCCTTCTCGGTCTTGTGGTCCAGCGGCGTCGTGGCGGAGGCCGGGTCGCTCCCGACCGCGCCGCTCGTCGGCAGGATCGGCACGTCGCCCTCGGCCGAGCAACCCGGACCTGACAGGTTCGTCAGCGCGTAGCCGAGGATCGACTTGTCGGCATGCGAGTAATTGCCGCCTGCCGGCCGGCTCGGCGTGTTCGGGCTCCACTGGATCATGCCGAACGGCATGTCGGCCCCGGGGAACGTGTCCCCGCCATTGGTCGTCCCGATGAACGGGTTGACCAGCGTCGTGGGGTCCTGGACATAGCCGGCGCCGGTTGTGGCGTGGCGGGTTGCGGCGCCGGCGGACGCGCTGAACGAGATCAGCGCACCTCCCGACACCACCGCGGCGGTCACCGCGGCGCGAGCGAGGATGCTCGATCGTGTCATTCGACTTCTCCCTTGACTCTCCCGTGCGCACGACCGCCGCGCGCACGCCTGCCCGTCGGGGTTCCCCTGGATCGGAAGCCCTTGCCGACGCCATGACAACGTTGTCATGCTCCGGCGGCGGGAACGCTACCGCACCCCATCGGGAGATGCAACCCGGGGGCGCTCGGTCGATCACTCTGCCGCAACATCGGCCCCCAATACCTCCTGAATCCGTCCCTTTTCGCGGTCACTCCGGGCGTCAAAGCCGGCGCATCGCCTCATTTGACGCCCAGAGTCGGGGGGCGGGCGGTGGGGCTTGAGCACTGCGAGCGCCAAACTCGGCGTATCGCCTCATTTGACGCTCAGAGTGCCGACATCGGCTGCCTCGGCGAAGGACTCTGGGCGTCAAACGCGGCGCATCGCTTCATTTGACGCTCAGAGTGAGCCCCGGGCGCCCGGGGGTGGTAGCGCAGGCTACGGGCGGTCGAGGGCGTGCGCGGGGACGAACAGCCGCCCGCGCATGTTGTCCTCGCTCTGCGGATGGAGGTCGGTGAGCGACTTGAGCTCCGCACGCAGCGGCGGTGAGAGCCGGTCGACGCCGTGCAGGTCGAGCTCGACGAGGTTGCCGCCCGGGTCACGAAGGTAGAGCTGCACGACGTCGCCGGGAAGCTCGACCAGGTGGTTTCCGAACGCCGTGGAGTCGAGTGCGCCCCACCGCTCGGCGACCGCATAGGGGCCCTCGAGGTCGTCGACGGTGATCCCGAGGTGGTGATGGCTGGTCGGTTGCACCTGACGCTCGAACAGGTGCAGCTGGGTGCGCCCGAGCGCGAGCCACTGGACGGGAAGCCCGAAGTTCGGGGTGGGGATCGGCTCGGCGCCGAGCAACTCCACGTAGAAGGAGACCGACTCCTGCAGGTCGACGGCATGGACGCTGACGTGATTGATCTGAGGCTCCATCCCACTGGCCAGTCTGCCACGCTGGCCCGCGTGGTTCCACGTCTGATAGCGACCGATCTCGACGGCACCCTGCTGCACGCCGACGGCACCGTCTCGCCACGCACGCGCGCCGCGCTTCGCGACGCACAGGCGCAGGGCGTCACGGTCGTCGCCTGCACCGCTCGGCCGGTGCGCTGGATGCGCGGCCTGGCCGAGGAGGGAGGGATCGGCGGGGTGGCGGTATGTGCCAACGGCGCGGTGCTTTGGGACCTTGCGGACGACGCGCTGGTCGGCAGCTTCCCGATCGCCTGTGAGACCGCGATTGAGGTGGTCGCCCGGCTGCGGCCGCTGATGCCGGGCGGCGCGTGGGCGATCGAGACCGTCGACCACTTCGGTCACGAGCCGGGCTACCGGGTGCGCTGGCCGGTTCCCGACGACGCGACAGTCGACGCGATCGAGGTGCTGCTCGCCGAGGCGCCGGTCAAGCTGCTGCTGCGGCCCGACGAGCCGTATGGCGCCGCCGCGTTCGCCGAGCGTGCCCGCCTGGAGGTCGCCGAGTTCGTCGAGGTCACCTACTCCGACGCCTCCGCCACGCTGCTGGAGATGAGCGCGGCGGGGGTGAGCAAGGGGTTCGGGCTGGCCGCCCTGTGTGCGGCGCGCGGGATCGACCCATCCGAGACGATCGCGTTCGGCGACATGCCCAACGACCTCTCGATGCTCGCCTGGGCCGGGCGCTCCTACGCGATGGCCAACGGCCATCCCGACGTCATCGCGGCGGCGGACGACGTCGCGCCGCCCAACCACGAGGACGGCGTCGCGGCGGTGCTCGAGCGCCTGCTCGCCGACGGCTGATCGGAGCGCCAGCCGGCTCATAGACTCGATCACATGGAGATCGAGATCTGGTCGGATATCGCGTGCCCCTGGTGCTACGTCGGCAAGCGTCGCTTCGAGGCCGCGCTCGCCCAGTTCGAGCATGCAGACGAGACGAACCTCACCTGGCGCAGCTTCGAGCTCGACCCCTCCGCGCCGCTGGAGCGCGCGGGCGAGGGCGCCGCGCACCTCGCCGAGAAGTACGGGATGACGGTGGATCAGGCCCGCGCCTCGCAGTCCGGACTGGCCGAGACCGCAGCGGGCGAGGGGATCGAGATGCGTTTTGACATCCAGCGCATGGGTCGCACCTTCGACGGCCACCGGCTTGTTCACCTCGGCGCCGAGCGCGGCATCCAGGATGCGGTCAAGGAGCGGTTGATGCGCGCCTACTTCACCGAGGGCTCTCTGATGAGCGACCGCGAAACGCTGATCGCGCTCGCCGCCGAGGCCGGCTTGGACCCCGACGACGCCCGAGCCACGCTCGACTCCGATCGGTTTGCCGACGAGGTCCGCGCCGATGAGCGCGACGCGCAGCGGCTCGGCATCTCGGCGGTGCCCACGTTCGTCGCGGACCGGGCGATCGGCGTCTCCGGCGCCCAGCCGGCCGAGCAGTTGCTCGCCTTCCTGCGTGAAGCCTGGTCACGGCAGGGCGCGCCGGTCGAGAGCGCCGGTTGATCGCGCTCGGCGACTACGGCGCCGTCCTCGCCGACCTCGATGGGACGCTCGTCGACTCCGACGCACCGATGCGGCGCGCATGGACCGCGTTCGCCGGCCGCCACGGCCTCGATCCCGATCGCGTGATCACGGCCGGGCAGGGACGGCCCTCGCGGGAGACCGCGGCCGAGCTCGCGCCCGACGCCCCGGAGGAGGCGGCGTGGCTCGAACGGACCGAGATTGCCGACACCGCCGGCATCACGGTGATTCCGGGCGCGCACGCGCTGCTCGCCGCTCCGCTCAGGTTCGCCATCGTCACGTCGTGCACCCGCGCGCTCGCCGTCGCACGACTCGGAGCCGCCGGACTGCCGCTGCCCGAGACACTCGTGTGCGCCGACGAGATCACCCGCGGCAAGCCCGACCCCGAGGCCTACCTGCTCGGCGCCGAGCGGCTGGGCGTCGAGCCGGTCGACTGCGTGGTACTCGAGGATGCTCCCGCCGGGATCGCCGCCGGCAAGGCGGCCGGGATGACCGTGATCGCCCTGAGCACCACTCACGCGCCCGCGGAGCTGGCGGGCGCCGACGCCGTGATCGGCGACCTCACCGCGCTCGCGCTGCCGCGCGCCGCCTGAGTTCGGCTACCGCGTCCCGAGAGCGAGCAGCGCGACGTCGTCGGAGAACGGCTCGCCGTGGCGGCGCTGTGCTTGGTCGACGATCGAGCGCAGCAGCCCATTCGGATCCGCCCGCCATCCAGGCGTCGATGCGACCAGTTCGGCGATCAGCGTCCGCAGCCCCTCCTCACCGAGCAGGCCATCGCCGCCGTCGCGCCCCTCGATCAGGCCGTCGGTGTAGAGCAGCACCGCCCAGTCATCGGGCAGGGGCAAGCGGTTGGCCGGCCATTCGGCAGCGCGGAACATCCCGATCGGTGGTCCGCCGTGGCCGAGCGGGAGCGAGCTGACGGTGCCGTTGCTGACGAGCAATGGGGCCAGGTGACCGGCTCGGCGCTGGCAGAGCGTCTGTGCGGCCGGGTCGATCTCCAGCGCGCACAGCGTTGCGAACGTGCCCACGTCCTGACGCTCGGCTTCGATCATCTGCTGCAGCGTGGGCAGCACGCCGTCGGGTGCGGCGCGCGACAGCGTGAGCGCGCGCCAGGCGATCCGCAGACCGGCGCCGAGTGCCGCCTCGTCCGGCCCACGCCCTGAGACATCTCCCATCACCATGTGCAGTGGACCGGTGTGGTCCGGTTCGGCTGCGATCTCGACGAGGTCGAAGAAGTCCCCGCCGATCAGCGCCCGGCGGCGGCCCGGCAGGTAGCGGGAGGCGACCCACACGGCGGGGCTTGAGACGATCGGATGGGGCACGAGCCCACGCTCCAGGCGCGCGGTCTCGTTGGCGCGGACCTCGGCGACCCGCAACTGCGCGAGCACGTCCTCGGCATGGCGGCGGCCAACGGCGTAGCGGATCGCCCGGGCGAGCAGCGGGCCGGAGACCTTGCCCTTGACCAGATAGTCCTGGGCGCCCGATTGGACCGCGCGCTCCCCGGCGGCCTCGTCGTCGAGGCCGGTGAGGACGATCACGGCGATCCACGGCGCAGCGTCGCGGATGCGCTGGACGGACTCCAGGCCCGAGGAGTCGGGAAGGTGCAGGTCGAGCAGGACACAGCCGACGTCGCCGGGGAGCAGCGCCAGCCCCTCGGCGAGGGTCCGCCCGCGCACGAGGTCGACCGCGGCGCCCTCGTCGGCCAGCAGATCCTCGACGATCAGCGCATCGTCGTCGTCATCCTCGACGAGCAGCACGCCGAGGCGGCTGCCAGGTCCCGCCGTCTCCATTCGCCCCTCGAGCCCGCGGCGTGGCTCAGCCGCGCCGCAGCTTCCGTCGGCCGCCGGTGATCTGCCAGGGGCCGGGCGTGAAATCGAGCGCGAGGTTGACGACCCACACGATCAGCGTTGCCTTCACCGCGGTCCAGAAACCGTGCATGACGAACCCGTGCACAAGCGATTTGGTGATGATGAGCATCAGCAGCGAGACGAAGAACCACGCCACCCCGAAGGTGATGACGGCCAGCGGCAGCGTGACCAGGCGCAGGCCGGGCTTGAGCAGCGTGTTCAGGATGCCGAACACCGCGGCGGCCAGCAGCAGAGCGCCCGCGCTGGAGACGTGGACGCCGGCCAGCACGGCCGCCACCACTGCGAGCACGATCGCGTTGGTCAGCCACGAGATCCCGAGGCGGATCGGCAGGGCGGGAGCCTGGCGTCGGTGGTCGTCGGCGAGGGCCATGTCGTTCTCAGCGTGAGCGTACTGGGGTTGGGTGACAAATGAGAGGGTGCTGAAGGTGCATCGACCGCCCCCGCTCACGCCGTCGTCGCGCGCAGAAACGTGAGCACCGCCAGGACGCGGCGATGGTCATCGTCGGTGGCCGGAAGATCGAGCTTGGAGAAGATGTTCGAGATGTGCTTCTCGACGGCGCCGAGCGTCACCACGAGCTCGCGGGCGATCGCCGCGTTGGTGCGTCCCTGAGCGATCAGCTCGAGCGTCTCGCGCTCACGGGCCGTGAGCGCGGCGATCGCCTGGGCGGGGCCGTCTGACCCCTGCGCAACCCGGCCGCTGACCAGCGAGCTGACCACCTCGCGGTCGAGCGCCGTCCCGCCGGAGGCGACCCGCCGCACCGCCTCCACGAATGTGCGCACCTCGCTCACGCGCTCCTTGAGCAGGTAGCCGATGCCACCCTCGCCCTCCCGCAGCAGCTCGGCCGAGTAGGCGGGCTCCACGTACTGGGAGAGAACGAGGACGGCGAGCTCCGGCCGGCGGCGGCGCGCCTCGAGCGCGGCGCGGATCCCCTCGTCGGTGAACGTCGGGGGCAGGCGCACGTCGCAGATCGCGAGGTCTGGCCTGTGTCCCTCGACGATCCGCAGCAGACCCGGCCCGTCCTCGGCCTGCGCGACCACCTCGATGTCGTTCTCCTGGAGCAGAGCGACCATGCCCTCGCGGAGAAGCGCGTGGTCCTCGACGATCACCACCCGCACGGGAGTACGGCCTCCACCTGGGTGCCGACGCCGCTGGGGCTGGTCACCTGTAGCGTCCCGTCGAGCGCCTCGACGCGCTGGCGCAGGCCGGTCAGCCCACCGCCGGATGCGTCCGCTCCTCCGGGACCGAAGTCGGTGACGTCCACGAACAGATCCCCGCCGTGCTCATCGAGGCGCACCTCGGCCTTGGTGCCCGCGGCGTGCTTGGCGGCGTTGGTGAGCGACTCTGCGACGACGAAATAGGCCGCGATCTCGACCGCGGGGGTCGGGCGCCGGGTCAGGGACGCGTGCACCTCGACCTCCATCCCCGTGCGATCGGCGAGCGAGCGGACGGCCGCCTCGAGGCCTCGGTCGGCGAGTACCGGCGGGGCGATGCCGCGCGCCAGCTCTCGCAGCTCCCGGATCGCCGCCGAGGCATCCTCGCGCGCTTCACGCAACAGGGCCGAGACCTCGGGCTGCTGGGCGTAGCGATCCTCGGCGCGCCCCAGCTTCATCGACAGCGCGACCAGGCGGGCCTGCGCGCCGTCGTGCAGGTCGCGCTCGATGCGCCGCAGCTCGGTGGCTTGCACGTCGAGCGCGCCGCGGCGGGTGCGGGAGAGCTCGTCGACGCGCTCCTCGAGCTGCTGCTCGCGCCGGCCGGCGACCAGCCGCGGGGCGCCGAGGGCGAGCCCGATCCCGAGCATCGGCCAGGCGGCCCAGTAATAGTGACTGCCCGTCATCGCCCACAGGACGTTGAAGGCGACGGCGATGACGAAGAACTGCTGGATCGGGCCGCGTGCGATGAGCAACCCGAAGATCCCCGCGAAGGCCCAGAGCGGCCACATCGGCCAGAAGTAGTGCAATCCCGCCAGGGCCCAGATGAGGATCCACAGCGCGGCGAGCGCCGCGACGAGTGGTGCGGTCCTCCGCACCACTGCGCCGCGCCGCCCGGTGAGCTCAACGCTCATGACCGCTCTCCACGATCGCTCCACGCTGACCATGTTCCCATCTGGGGGTGGCCGCCTGGCGTGCTGCCCGTGCCGGGCGGATCCCGCGGTCGCCGAGCAGCGTGAGCGCCGCCGGCAGTGCGATGCCGCGCACGATCGTCGCGTCCAGCGCGATTGCCGCCGCGAGCCCGATCCCGAGCTGCTTGAAGTCCAGCAGCGGGAGCGTGGCGAACACCGCGAACACCGCGACCATGATCAGAGCGGCGCTGGAGACGGTCGAGCCGGTCGCGGCCAGCGCCTCCCGAGCGGCCTCGCGCGCGCCGAGACCACGGCGACGGGCCTCCGCCGTGCGCTCGAGCACAAGCACGGTGTAGTCCATCGACAGCCCGAACAGCAGTACGAATGCGAACAGCGGCAGCCAGTTGACGATCGCGCCGTCGGAGGTGAAGCCGAGCAGCGACTGCGCCCAGCTGTGCTGGAACACCGCGACCAGAGCGCCGAACCCGGCGCCGACCGACAGCAGGTTCAGTCCCATGACCGCCAGGGCCAGCCAGGGCGAGCCGAAGCTCAGCACGATCAGCCCGAACGCGAGCGCGAGCACGAACCCGATCACCAGCGGCGTCACATGGGAGAGCTGGCGGGTGAAGTCGACGTTCTCCGCGTCGTCCCCGGTGAGTGCCGCGTGGGCCCCCGGGAGCGTGAGCGCGGTCATCGGTTCCAAGGTCGAGCGCAGGCGGCCGACGTTGGTCGTGGTCTGGTGCAGCGTCTTGCTGGGAACCGGGATCGAGACCGCGGCCACCGAGCCCGAGCGTGACACGCGGACGCCGACCGGGCCGTGCCCGCCGACCACCGAGCGACCACGGGCGCCGATCTGCTCAAGCTTGGCGCGCGAGGAACGGCTGCCCAGCCGATGCCCGGAGACGACCAGTGTCGCCGTGTCGCTGGCACCCGGGAACGAGCGCTCGACGGCCTTCATGGCGACGACCGCGGGCACGTGGGCGGGTAGGGCGCTCTGCCCGTCCGCCGCGGTGTGCAGCGACAGCGCCGGGATCGACAGGGCGACGAGCGCGGCGAGCGCGACCGCCAGCGCGGTGCGGGGACGGCCGGTGACGGCGGCGGCGATCCGGCCCCAGGCGCCGGCCTGCGGCTCGCGGACGACCTGCGTGGAACGGCGGCGCCGTCCGATGTGACCACGGTCGAGGCGGTCACCGAGCAGGGAGACGACCGCCGGCAGCACGGTGAGCGAGCCGAGCACGGCGCTCGCGACGACGATGATCGCGCCCAGCGCGATCGAGGTGAACACCGACATGCCGGAGAAGAGCAGGCCGGCCAGGCCGATGATGACGGTCGCGCCGGCGACGACGATCGCGCGGCCGACGGTGGCGGTGGTCGCGTCGAGCGCGGCGACCGGGTCGGCTCCGGCACGCCGCTCGGACCGCCAGCGGCGGATCGCGAACAGCGAGTAGTCGACGCCGACCGCAAGGCCGACCAGGAGGACGACCGTCGAGGTCGAGGAGCTCTCCGGGACCAGATGTGAGACGGCGCCGAGTGCGCCGGACGCCGCGGCGACCGAGGTGATGCCGAGCAACAGCGGGACGCTGGCCGCGACGAGCGCGCCGAACGCGAGCACCAGGATGAGCAGTGTGATCGGCAGCGACAGCATCTCCGCACGCGCGAGGCCCTTGGAGATCAGGCTGGAGATCGCGTGATTCCCGGATGCGTCGCCGACCTGCTGGACGGTGACGCCGGGAAGCTGGGATCGCAGACGCGAGACGAGGTCGATCAGCGGTGTGACACGCGAATCGGCTTTGTCGGGATCGCCGCGCAGGGTGACCACGGCGAGCGCGGTGCGTCTGCCGTTGGTCGACAGCGACGGAGTGTGCGCCGGGGTCTGCACCGAGGAGACGACGTGCAGGCGGCGGGCCTGGGTGGCGACCGCCGCGGTCGCGGCGGCCGTACGGTGTGCGCTCGCGGAGCGGATCAGGATGTCCTCCGTCGCGGCGGGCACGAGCCCGGCACGGTGAAGGGTCGTGTACGCACGCGCGGACTGACCGACGTTCGAGCCCGAGTTGCTGAGCATCCGGGTGCCCGCGGATGAGCCGAGTGCGATGCAGGCGACCACGAGCGCGAGCCACAGCGCGATCACCGTCTTGGGGCGGCGTGCGCTTGCGCGCGCCGCTTGTCGCACGACCCGCGCAAGCGTGCCGTGAGGCGTGGGGGTGTGGGGTGTTGTGATCATGGTGAGAGCCTCCCGTCGCGGAGGCCCCGTGTCTTTGGGGCCGGCGGGCGTCTGCAGATGGGGCACGCCAGAGACCGATAGTGGCCGCATGGTGGGGAAAACCCCACCACCAGACGCGGTCTAAGGTGATGGCCCATGACCAGCTCCGCACCCCTCCGCGCCGCGATCGTGGGTGCGGGCCCGTCGGGTTTCTACGCCGCAGATCAGCTGTTGAAGGAAGGGTTCGACGTCGATCTCTACGACGCGTTGCCGACCCCGTTCGGGTTGGTGCGCGCGGGGGTCGCGCCGGATCATCCGAAGATCAAGTCGGTGACGCGCGTCTATGCGAAGACCGCGGCGAATGAGCGGTTTCGGTTTTTCGGGAATGTGACGTTGGGCGAGCAGATCTCGCGTTGGGATCTGCGGGCGCGCTACGCGGTGGTGGTCTATGCGTTTGGGACCGCGACCGATAACCGGTTGGGGATTCCTGGTGAGGATCGTCCTGGGTCGCATCCGGCGACGACGTTTGTGGCCTGGTACAACGGCCATCCGGATTTCGCCGATCATCAGTTCGATCTCAACGGGGGTCGTGCGGTGGTGATCGGTAACGGCAATGTCGCGATCGATGTGGCGCGGATGCTGGTGCTGGATCCGGGTGAGCTTGCGCCGACCGATACGGCGGATCACGCGATTGATGCGTTCGGGATGGCTGGGGTGCGTGAGGTGGTGTTGCTGGGTCGGCGCGGTCCGGCGCAGGTGGCGTTCACCAACCCCGAGCTGTTGGAGCTGGGGGAGTTGGAGCGAGCGGATGTGATCGTCGATCCGGCGCAGATGGAGGGCGTGGAGCCGCCCGAGGGCGCGGACAAGACGACGGTGCGCAATGTGGAGATCCTGCGCGGCTACTCGGCGCGGGTGCCGGAGGGCAAGTCCCATCGGCTGGAGCTGCGCTTTCTGCGTTCGCCGGTGGAGATCCTCGGTGAGGGTGATGACGGCCCGGTCACCGGCGTGCGCGTCGCGGTCAACAAGCTCGTCGAGGACGGCGGGCGGGTCCGTGCGGTGGCGACGGGGGAGGAGGAGGTGATCGAGTGCGGGCTGGTGCTGCGCTCGATCGGCTATCGCGGCGAGCCGGTGGCGGGGATCCCGTTTGATCCCGACCGCGGCCTGATCCGCAACGACGGCGGCCGGGTGTGTGAGGAGGATGGCCCCTCGCGCGGTGAGTATGTGGTCGGCTGGATCAAGCGTGGTCCCTCGGGGGTGATCGGCACCAACAAGAAGGACTCCGCCGACACGGTCGCGCGGATCGTGGAGGACCGCGACGCCGGGGCGCTGGGATCGCCTGATGAGGTGCTCGGTGATCCGGTGGCGGTGGAGCGGTGGCTGGCCGAGGTCGCGCCTGACCACGTCACCTGGGCGGGGTGGGAGGCGATCGACGCCGCCGAGACCGGCGCGGGGGAGCCTGCTGGGCGGCCGCGGGTCAAGCTCGTGCGCCTCGAGGAGCTCATTGCTGCGGGGCGTATGCCTGAGTGACCCTGGGGCGGTCGTGGTTGGTCGGGGCGTTCGCGGTCGCTCGGGGCGTTCGCGAGGTAGCGCGTCGTGTCGTCGGCCGTCAAGCAGCGCCCGCACGCTGTGGGCGTCCCTGATGCTGGGTGGCGCTGCTTGACTGCCGTCGCCCCGCTGCGCTATTTGCAGTGATGGGGGCGCACAAGTGCTGCCCCCCATCGGGGGACCACTGCTGAGAACGACGGGGTGGCTCACGCGCGGGCAGATATGACAGCTCAGACGTCATTTCTGCCCGCGCGTCGGTGCCGGGATAACGCGTGGGCGGTCACGGCGGCTGGGACGCCGTTTTGCCCCGCGCGTCGGTCGGGCAGACGTGCCTGGGGCGGGACGGCGGCTGGGACGCCGCAACGTCCCACGCGCGTGGGCGGCGACCGGCTCCGGCGGCGGCGCGACGGCGTCCGCGGCGAGTAAAACCCCCACGCACCGACCCCCGCAGGCCCGGATGGGCAGAGTTGTCGTCCAGGACCGCAACACCGCCCACGCACCCCCGTCGGCCGCGGCGAGTGGGGAGAAACCCTCGCGCCCTCGCGCCCCAGGGGCCGTCAAGAGTCCCATTTGGCACGAGGTCGTGCACACGAAGTGGGCTCGACCTCATTGCCCAGTAGCGCGCACGGCGGCGGCAGTCACAGCAGCGCCACCCACCCCACACGGACGCCACAGGAACTGTGGGCGCTGCTTGACGGCCGACGACGGGTGCGCTACCTCGCGAACCCCACGAACAACCACAACCACAACCACACCCCACCGCTCCTGGAATCCAACAGGTTTCTTGCACCGCAAGCGCCCCAACCGCTATGCCACACCTCATGGCCGAGATCGAGATCACCACCACCCCCGGCGGCCGCGCGTACCTGACGCTCGGCGACGCCGAGGTGCGAGACTCGGTCGACCTCTCCGAGCACGAGGAGGCCGACCGGATCCCCGCGCTGGACTCGCTGGTCCTGCACTTCGACTTCTATGGGCGGCTCACCGCGATCGAGGTGACCGGGGCGGTGACGTCTGTCCTGCCGCCGGCGCTCATCGACGCGGCTGCCGAGAGCTGAGCGTCGCGCCGACTCACAGAAGGCGGCGAGGGGCCGGGGATAGCCTCGAACCGCTGTGCATCGCTTTGGGCCCGCGCTCGAGATCCGTGACTTCCGGCGCTGGTGGTACGCGTCGTTCGGGATGGCGATGGCGCTGCAGATGCTCGAGGTGGTCATCGGCTGGGAGGTCTACTCCCACCAGCACAGCGCGCTCGACCTCGGGTGGATCGGCCTCGCGGAGTTCGTGCCGCTGCTCGTGCTGGCGCTGCCCGCCGGCCAGCTCGCCGATCGCGTCTCGCGGCGGCTGGTCCTCGCCGCGGCGAACCTGGTCGGGATCGGAATCGGCGTCGGCCTGGCGCTGGTGAGCGCCTCGGGCGTGCGCTCGCCGCTGCCGTATCTGGCGCTCGCGGTCGGAGCCGGGGTCACGATGGCTCTCGGTCAGCCGGCCTCGCGCGCGATGCCCCCGACGCTCGTGCCGCGCGAGCTGCTGGGCTCGGCGATGACGCTGCGGTCGATCGCCGCGCAGGGCGCGCAGGTGGCGGGCCCCGCGATCGGCGGCCTGCTCTACGGCGCGTCGCCGAGTGCCGTCTACCTCGTCGCCGCCGGATGCTGTTCGGCCGCGCTCGTCGCCTCGGTCGGGATCGGCCCCGGCCGGGTGGCCGAGAGCGAGGAGGCGCGCGCGACCGCGCCGAACCTCGAGTCGCTGCTGGAAGGGCTGCGCTTCGTCGGGCGCACGCAGATCCTGCTCGGGGCGATCCTGCTCGACCTGCTCGCGGTGTTGTTCGGCGGCGCGGTGGCGCTGCTGCCGATCTTCGCCAGCCACATCCTCCACGTCGGCGCGTCCGGGCTCGGGGTGCTGCGGGCCGCCCCCGCGGTCGGTGCGCTGCTCGGAGCCGCGCTCATCACCCGCCGTCCGATCGGCGGCGGCGCCGGTCGGCTGCTGCTCGGGGTGGTGCTGGCCTACGGCGCCTGCATGGTCGTGTTCGGGCTCTCGCGCACGTTCGTCTTGTCGCTGCTGGCGCTCGGTGTGAGCGGGCTGGTCGATCTGGTCTCGATGAACATCCGCTCGACCACAGTGGCGCTGGCCACGCCCGATCGCCTGCGCGGGCGGGTCAACGCGGTCGAGATGGTGTTCATCAGCGCCTCCAACCAGCTCGGCGCATTCGAGTCGGGACTGGCGGCGTCGCTGGTGGGCACGGTTCCGGCGGTGGTCGGCGGCGGCTGCATGACGATGGCGATCGCGCTGAGCTGGGCGCGGCTGTTCCCGGCGCTCGCGTCGGTCGACCGGCTGGAGGAGGTCCAGCCGGCGGCGACGTCCGCCTGACCAAGCCTTCGCCGCCACGCGCAACCATCGGGTTGCAGTAGTCTGACGCGCATGACTCCATCGCTGCTGGTGCTCGGCGGCTCGGCGTTCGTCGGCCACGCGGTCGTCGCCGAGGGCCTCGAGCGCGGATACGACGTGACGACGTTCAACCGCGGGCTCCTGGAGCCCGAGCCTCCCGCCGGGGTGACCGCGCTGCACGGCGACCGCCTTGACCCGGCGACGCTCGAGCCGCTACGCGAGGGCAGCTGGGACGTCGTCGTCGACACCTGGTCACGGGCGCCCGCGGCGGTGCGCGATGCCGCCACGCGACTCGCCGGCAACGCCGGCCACTACGTCTACATCTCAAGCGGCTCGGTCTATCCGGAGCCACTGCCGGTCGGCCTCGACGAGAACTTCACGATCGTCGACGGGGACGCAGACGACACGGAGTCCGGCGACTACGCCCGCGCCAAGCGCGGCGGCGAGCTCGCCGCGATCCAGGCGTTCGGCGACCACGCTCTGCTCGCCCGATGCGGCCTCATCGTCGGCCCGCGGGAGGACATCGGCCGACTGCCGTACTGGCTGTCGCGGCTGGCCCGCGGCGGCGACGTACTGGCGCCCGGACGCCCCGAGCGGCCGCTGCAGTTCATCGACGCCCGGGATCTCGCGCGGTTCGTGCTCGACGCGTCGGCGGCCGGACTGGGCGGGCCGTTCAACCTGGTCAGCCGCCGCGGGCACGCGACGACGGCACAGCTGCTCGAGGCGTGCCAAGAGGTGACCGCGAGCGCTCGCTCCGGCGACGCGCGGCTGTGCTGGACGTCTGCCGAGGTGATCGAGGACTGCGAGATCGAGCCGTGGACCGAGCTGCCGCTCTGGCTGCCCGAGGGCACCGACGACGAGGGGATCCTCGGCATGTCGGTCGAGCGCGCCGTCGCTTTCGGCCTGCACTGCCGGCCGGTGGGCGAGACGGTCGCCGACACCTGGGCGTGGATGGCCGGATTCGACGGACCGCCGCCGATCCGTGACGGCATCCTCGCCCCGGGGGTGCCGCCCGAGAAAGAGCGTGCAGCGCTGGAGGCGCGCCTGCGATCCTCCGGCGAATGAGCTTCTCGACCCTCTCCATCACCTCCCCCGGCGGCGAGACCATCGCCGAGTTCGTGCCGGGCGCCAACCTGCTGTGCTGCTCGCTGCGCCATCAGGGCGCGGAGCTGCTCGACCCCGGCCGCGGGGTGGAGGCCTACGCGGAACGGGGAAAGACGATGGGCATCCCGCTGCTCTATCCCTGGGCCAATCGCCTCTCGCGTCACGGCTACGAGGCGGCCGGGCGGAAGGTCGAGTTGCCGGCCGGCGAGCCCGGCGCGCGCTACCCGGTCGACCCGAACGGCCTGCCGATGCACGGGGCGATTCCCGGCCGGCTGACCTGGGAGGCCGCGGCAGCCGGCGATCGGCTCACCGGGCAGATCTCATGGGAGGCGGAGGAGCTACTCGAGCTGTTCCCGTTCCGTCATCGCATCTCGCTCGAGGCCACGGTTGACGAGCATGGGCTCTCGCTCGCCACCACGGTCCACGCCGACCGCGGTGATCCGGTGCCGGTGGCGTTCGGATACCACCCGTATCTCCGGCTCCCCGATTCTGACCGCGACGGGTGGCAGGTCGACCTTGGCGCCGAACAGCTGCTCGCGCTGGACGACCACATGATCCCCACCGGGGAGCGCACCCCGCTCTCCCCTCGCGACTTCCTGTTGTCCGAGCGCAGCCTCGACGACGGGCTCGCCAGTCTGGCGACGCCCGCTCAATTTCTCGTCTCCGACGGCGAACGGTCGCTGTCGGTGAGCTTCGAGGCCGGGTACGACTGGGCGCAGGTCTACGCACCGCCCGGACACGACTACATCTGCTTCGAGCCGATGACCGCCCCCACCGACGCCCTGAACAGCGGAACGGGACTTAGCGTCCTGGCGCCCGGCGAGGACTACGCGGCGAGCTTCACGATCGCGGTCACGCCTTGACCTCAGCGCTCGTCTGCGCCGAAAGCCAGGCCGTGATCTGCTCCAGCGGCAGCGGACGGGACAGCAGGTAGCCCTGGATCAGGTCGCTGCCCGCCTCGCGCAGCTGCTCGCGTACGCCGTCGGTCTCGACGCCCTCGGCGACGACGTGCAGGCCGAGGTTGTGTCCGAGCTCGATCATCGAGCGGACGATCGTGGCGTGCGCGTCGTCGGCGTCCATGTCGCCCACGAACTCGCGGTCGATCTTGAGCTCGTGCAGGGGCAGCCGTGAGAGATGACGCAGTGAGGTCTGCCCCTGGCCGAAGTCGTCGAGGCTGACGCGAACGCCTGCGTCGGCAAGGCGTGCCAGTTCGGCCGCGGCGCGCTGCGGGTCAGCGAGGATCGCCGTTTCGGTGACCTCGATGATCAGACGGTCGGGATCGAACGAATATTCCGCCAGCGCGGTGATCACGTCCTCCGCGAGCGTGCCGCCGCCGACCGATCGCGCGGACACGTTGACCGCGATACGCGGCGTGGTCCCGGTCGCGAGTCCCAGCCCGTCCACGTCGCGCAGTGCGCGGCGCAGGACCCAGCGGGTGAGGTGGTCGATGACGTCGGTCTGCTCGGCGAGCGGGAGGAAGCGATCGGGGAACAGCAGGCCGTGCGTGGGATGCTGCCAGCGCACGAGCGCCTCCACCGCGACCACCCGGTCGCCGTCGAGCTCCTGCTGGGGTTGGTAGTGCAGAACAAGCTCCTCGTCGTCGATCGCGTGATGCAGCTCGGCGACCAGGCTGAGGCCGGCCGCGTCGTGCCGGTCCAGGGAGGGCTCGTAGCGCATCACACCCGCGTGCAGGTCCTTGGCGGCGTACATCGCGACGTCGGCGCGCTGCAGCAGCTCCTCCGGCTCGTCGCCGTCGGTCGGCGCCAGCGCGTAGCCGATCGAGGTCTGGGCGGCGAGTGTCACGCCGGAGACGGACACCTCCCGATCCAGCGTTGCCCGCAGTCGCCGCAGCAGCGGCTCGGCGCTCTGACCGCGGGGAAGGATGACCCCGTACTCGTCGCCTCCCAGCCGCGCGACGAAGGCGTCGCTTCCCAGCGCCGCGACGAGCCGGTCCGCGAGCTTGCGCAGCACGAGGTCGCCGTTGGCGTAGCCGAGCGCGTCGTTGATCTCGCGGAAGCGGTCGAGGTCGAGCACGGCGACCGCGGCGGGGTCGCCGCTGTAGGTCGCGTGGGCGATCGCGAGCGAGACCTGCTCCTGGAAGGCGGTGCGGTTCGGCAGGCCGGTGAGCGCGTCGTGGCCGGCGAGGAAGGCGTTCTGCAATGACTCGCGGCGCAGCCGGCTGCTCACCGACGCGGTGATGGCGAACAGGACCAGGTACAGCGCGCCGAGCCCCAGGATGAGGTCCCGGTACAGCGTCCCCAGCAGGTGGGAGACCTCATCGCTGATCGGGGCGTAGGGCAGGTAGAGCTCGAGCACGCCGAGCACACGGGCGGGGCTGCCGCCGCGCAGCGGCACGTAGATCTCGATCGCGCGAGGTCCGAGATCGCCGAGCGGGGCATCGGGCGTCACCTCGGCATCGAGCGCGTCGGCGTTCAGGCGCGTGAGGTCGGCCACCTCCTTCCCGTGCGCCGCCTCAATCGCATCATGGTCGGCCGGGCCGAAGTCCCCGGCGCCGTCGTCGGAGAAGACGATGCGGCCGCTGCCGTCGCGCACGCGCAGGCGCAGGATCGACCGGCCGATCGAGCCGTGGACCAGCGACTCCAACCGTGCGGTCTCGATCCGGGTGAGCCCGGCGCTGATCGGACGGCCGTTGAGCAGCGGCCGCACCGCCGTCGAGGCGATCAGCGAGGCCTCCGAGCGGCCCTCGCTCAGCCCGCGCTGCAGCGCCTCACCACGGAAGCTTCCGGCGAGGATGAACCCCAGCGCGATCACCGGGATCGCGCTGACGATGGCGTACACGGCAAACAACCGGCCGGTGTGGGAGTGACGGAGACGCGGGCGTTGCATCGATGGACATATCGGCAGGACGCCCCAGAACTCGATCCGGCGACAATGTTTCTCGACATCCGAACGGACGACTCAGAGCAGGAGACCAGATGGACCTCACCTTCAGTGACGGCGAGCTCGCGTTCCGCGACGAGCTGCGCGCGTGGTTCGCCGCCAACGACCCGGGGACGGAGCCCACCGGCGACGAAGACGCTCATTACCACTGGCGAAGGGCTTTCCAGCGGCGGCTCGCCGACGACGGCTGGGCGGCGGTGCACTGGCCCGTCGAGTACGGCGGCCGGGGTGCGACGCTGACCGAGTCGGCGATCTTCTTCGAGGAGCTGGGGCGCGCCGATGCGCCGCTTCCGGCCAACGTGCTCGGCCTGCTGCTCGCCGGGCCGACGATCATGGCCTGGGGCACCCCCGAGCAGAAGGACCGCCATCTCGCCCCCATCCTCACCGCCGAGGAGATCTGGTGCCAGGGGTTCTCCGAACCCGACGCCGGCTCTGACCTGGCGGCGGTCAAGACGCGGGCCGTGCGCGACGGATCGGATTGGGTGGTCACCGGCCAGAAGGTGTGGACCAGCGGAGCCCAGTACTCGAAGTGGTGCATGCTCGTCGCCCGCACCGACCCGGACGCCGCCAAGCACAAGGGCCTCACCTACTTCCTGATGGATATGGAGCAGGACGCCGTCCAGGTCCGCCCGCTGCGCCAGATCACGGGGGAAAGCGAGTTCAACGAGCTGTTCATCGACGGCGCGCGGATTCCCGACACGCAGGTGCTGGGCGGGGAGGGCAACGGCTGGAAGGTCGCGCTGACCACGCTGATGAACGAGCGTGCAGGCCTCGCTTTCTTCCTCCAGGTGCGAATGCGCGGGCTGCTCGATGCGCTGTTCACCGAGGCCGCGGCGTCGGGGGGCCTCGACGATCCGGTGATCGCCGACCGGCTGGGCGAGCTGTACCTGAAGGCCGAGGTGCTGCGGCTCACCGCGTATCGCGGGCTGACCACCATCGAGAAGTACGGTCAGCCGGGGCCGGAGGGCTCGCTGACCAAGTGGATGTGGTCGCAGACCAACCAGCAGCTGACACAGTTCGCCGCGGACCTGCTCGGTCCCGCGGCGATCGAGGCCGGTCAGAAGTGGTCCTATGAGCTGCTGCGCGCTCGTGGGAACTCGATCGAGGGGGGAACGACCGAGGTGCTGAAGAACATCGTCGCCGAGCGGGTGCTCGGCCTGCCCAAGGCTCGGTGACAAAGCTATGGATTTCGATCTGAACGAGGACCAGCGGGAGATCAAGTCGGTCGCCCGGGAGATGCTCAGCGCACGCTCGACCTGGGCGCGCGTGCGTGAGGCCGCGAGCGCGGGCGCCTATGACGAGGCGCTCTGGCGGGAGATCGTCGAGCTCGGCTGGCCCGGGATCGCCGTGTCAGAGGAGAACGGCGGCCAGGGGCTCGGCGTCGTCGAGCTCGCGGTGCTGCTCGAAGAGCTCGGCTACGCGTGCGCGGCCGTGCCGTTCCTGTCGACCGCCGTCGCGGCCGCGGTGATCGACCGGTACAGCAACGGTGATCTGTCAGAGCGCCTTCCGGGGCTGCTGCGCGGCGAAACGCGCGTCGGCGTCGGCCGCGACGGCCTGATCGTCGACGGCGCCGATGGTCCGGAGGCGCTGCTGATCAACGCAAACGGGCTGATGGCGGTCGACTGCGACCGCGAGCCACTGGTCACGATCGATCCAACGCGCCGCTTCGGCCGCCTGCCGGAAGGCCAGCCCTATGCGGGCGGGTGGAACGCCGACACGTCGGGCGCGGCGGCGGCGCTTGTGATCACCGCGATCGCCGCCGAGCTCGTCGGCGTCTGCCAGCGCTCGCTGGACATGACGCTCGAGTACGTCAAGGAGCGCAAGCAGTTCGGGGTGCCGGTGGCGTCCTTTCAGGCGGTCTCCCACCGCTGCGCGGAGATGCTGCTGCACACAGAGTCTGCGCGCTCGACGGCCTATTACGCGGCCTGGGCGGCGGACGCCGATCCCGAGCGACTGGAGGAGGCCGCCGCGCTGGCGGGAGCGGCTGCCGCCACCGGTGGGCGGGAGGTCGCCGCGAGCGCGATCCAGGCCCATGGCGGAATCGGCTTCACCTGGGAGGCCGACGTCCACTGGCTCTACAAGCGCGCCGAGGTCGACCGCGCCCTGCTCGGCGGCAGCTCGGTTCACCACGCGGCGCTCGCGCGGGCCGCGGCGGCCCGGCTGGCAACGGCCCGCACTTGACGGACGTCCGGTCCGCGTGTGAGATCCAGTCATGCCTGACGATCTGATCCTGCAGTGGGGCAGCCCTGCCCTCTATGAGCGTGCGAGCGTGGTGGAGAGCTTCGACGACCTGCTGCGCGCTCAGGGCCGGCGGCTGCGCAACCGTCTGGTGCAGGCCGACGGCGCGGGCCTCGCGGCGACGCAGGTGGGCTCCCTGCGCCGGATGTTCGAGTTTCGCCTCCTCGCTCATGAAGCACGAGATCGATCATCTCGACGGGATCCTCACCCTGCATCGCGCCGAGCCGGCCGAGCGCTACCGCGCGATCGCCGCGCTGCTGACGCTTGACGGCTCCGCGCTCGCCGACGCGGCCTGACGCGGCCTGACGCGGGCGCCGGGATGGGCGCGGTCATGCAATCGGTAGGGATCGGCCGCCCAGCGGCGAAACCCGCTGCACGCCCGCGCCGACAGGAGTGACCGATGACCGAATTCCCCCGGTGGGAGCGCGAGTCCCAGGAGGATATGCGCCCACCCGAGACCGAGCCGCAACCGACCACTGAGCTGAACATCCGGCCCGATCAGGCCGATGATCGCCGGTGGTCCGATGGGGAGGAGGAGGGCGAGTGGCCGATGCGCGAGCCGCGTCTGGCTGCAGCGCGCGAGTCGCTCAGCGCCACGCGTGACTCGGTTGGTGAGTCGCTCAGCGCGACGCGTGAGTCGCTGTCGGCGACCGCCGGCAGGGTCGGCCGCTGGCTGCACTCGCTCGATCGCCGCCCCGAGTTCGACGCCGCTCCCCAGCAGAACCCGGTCGCAGAGCTCACCGCCGGACCTGCGGAGGCCGATCAACCCATCGCCGCCGAAGCCGAGCCGGACCAGACGCCGGGCGACGAGCTGCAGGGCCGCGAGGTCCCGGCGCTCGACGACGATCGCCAGTTCGGGGTTCGCTTCCCGACGGCCGCGCTGGGCTACAACCGCCAGGCGGTCGACGAGCACATCGCGGCACTCGAGTCCGAGATCGCGGAGCTTCGCAATGTCATCGAGCCTCCACCCACGATCAACGAGGAGATCGAGCGGCTCGGCGAGCAGACGGCGTCGATTCTGGTGATCGCCCACGACAAGGCCCACGAGACCGCCCGGCGGGCGCAGGAGCAGGCCGCGCGCGCGGTCCGTGACGCTGCCCGGAACGCCGAGCGGATCACGGTCGAGGCCGAGCGCCGGCTGCGTCAGCTCGACGAGGAGACCGACGCGGTGTGGCGCGAGCGAGAGCGCCTGCTTGACGACGTGCGCGAGGTCTCCCGGACCCTCGCCACGCTCGTCGACGCCGCGGCCGAGCGGTTCCCGGCCGCGCCTGAGCCTGCCGCGGCGACCGTCACCAGCTGAGAGGGCACTAGCCTCGGCCACGTGATCGAGGCCCTGCTGTTCGATTTCGACGGGCTGCTCTACGACAGCGAGACCTCCGCCTTTGAGGTCTGGCGCGAGCTCTACGCCGAGCATGGCGTGGAGTTCCCGCGCGAGCTCTGGCAGCAGGAGGTGATGGGCCGGCCGCCGGGCGTGTCCGGATTCGACCCACTCGCCCACCTCGAACAGCTGGCAGCGCCGGGGCTCGACCCGGCGCTCACCGAGGCCGAGCGTCACCGCCGCCGCGATGAGCTGTTCCCGCATGCACTCATCGACGGTGCCGGCGAGCTGCTCGCGCTGGCTCGTGCGCGTGGTATCCGAACGGCGATCGTCTCCAGCAACCACCGGGAGCGGATCCACGAGCACCTCGCCCGCGCCGGCCAGGACGCCGATTTCGACGTCATCATCACCGCGGATGGCGACGCGGTCCGCGGCAAGCCCAGCCCCGCGCTGTATCTGGAGGCGCTCGCGGCCCTGGGGGTCGAGGCCGAGCGCGCGGTCGCCTTCGAGGATTCACCGAACGGGGTGCGCTCGGCCAAGGCGGCCGGGCTCTACGTGGTGGCAGTCCCCAACTGGCTGACCGAAGGCGCGTCCGGTCTGGAGCGGGCCGACGAGATCCTGGCGTCGCTGGCGGACTATGCGCTGCCGGGGCCTGAGCCGGCCGCAGTCCGGCAGTGATCGAGATCCTCACCGACGCCGAGGAGTTCAGCGTGGAGGCGGAGGCGTTGCTGGCGTCGACGGTCTGCAACACCGTGCTGGCGACGGTGCTCGAATCCGTGCGCAGCGGCCGCTACCCCGACACCGCGTGGCGGTTCGCCCTCATCCGCGACCCCGCCGGTCTTGTCACCGGCGCTGCGCTGCGAACGCCCCCGCGTTCGATGCTGTGCTCCGCCGTCGGCGAGCGCGACGCCGCCCAGCTGATGGGGGCATGGCTCCCCGCAGATCCTGAGTTGCCAGGCGTGAGCGCCGCGGCGGACACCGCCCGGGCGCTGGCCGCCGCATACCGCGCGCAGACCGGTGGCACGAGCGAGCTGAGCATCGAGATGGCTCTGCACGCGCTCGCTCCCGATGAGCTCGTCGATCCGCGGCGACCCGCTCCCGGCCGGCTGCGCGCAGCTCGTCATGAGGAGCAGGAGCTGCTCGTCGACTGGTACCTGGCGTTCATCGCGGAGTCGCACGAGCAGGAGACCCCCGACGCCGCCAGCCGTGCGGCCCGCATGCGGATCGAGCGAGGCCTCATGTTCGTCTGGGAGGACGATGATCAGCCGGTGTCGCTGGCCGGCCGGACGGTCGCCGTGGCCGGCGTCCCGCGGATCGGCCCGGTCTACACCCCGCCGCCACTGCGCGGGCGCGGCTACGCCTCGGCCGCGGTGGCGGCGCTCAGCCGCCGGATGTTCGCCGAGGGCGCGCGCCGGGTGGTGCTCTTCACCGACATCGCCAACCCGACCTCGAACAAGATCTACGCGGAGCTCGGCTACCGCCGCTTGGCCGACTACGAGGAGCACGCGTTCCACGGCTGAGCGGGCTCACCGCTCAAGTCGAAGCCCTCACGGTCCGATTTCTTGGCTGTGTCCGATCGCGACCTGATCAGCGGACCGGCTGCGGCTACCCGTGGGCAGACCGTGCCACGCGCCCCTCTGGACGCCACTGCGCGGTCTCGCGCCGCGCGGCGCGATGTCGAGCGCGAGCGCGACGACGCACGCGAGCTGTTCGAGACCGCGTTTGCGCAGGCGCCCATCGGAATGGCGCTGGTCGGGCTCAACGGCCGCTGGTTGAAGGTCAACCGCGCGATCTGCCGGATGACCGGCTGGTCACAGGACGAGCTGCTCGAGCGCAGCTTCCAGGATCTCACCCATCCCGACGACCTGTCTGCGGACCTCGCGCTCATGCAGCAGCTCATCGGCGGCGAGATCGACGACTACCGCATGGAGAAGCGCTACGTGACGCGCGGCGGCGGGCACCTCTGGGTACTGCTGTCGGTCTCGCTCGTGCGCGACGAGTACGGACAGCCTAAGCACCTGATCGCCCAGGTCCAGGACATCGACGATCGCAAGCGAACCGAGCGCCGGCTGCGTGAGACCGAGGCCGAGGTCCGTCGAGAGCGCGACCACGCCCGCACGATCCTCGCCGCGATGCACGAGGGCTATGCGCTCACAGTCCGCGGGGAGATCGTCGACGTCAACGACGGGCTGTGCGAGATGACCGGTCTGCGTCGCCAGGAGCTGATCGGCTGCCGGCCGCCCTATCCCTTCTGGCCCGCCGAACGCGCCCGCGAGCTGTCCGGGCTGGGGGGCGAGCTGGACGAGGGCACGGGTGGGACCTTCGAAGCGGTCTTCGCCCGCGCCGACGGGACGCGCTTCGATGCCGAGGTGACCGCGATCCCGGCGTTTGGCGCGGACGGCGCGATGATCGGCTTGGTGAACACGATGCGCGATGTCTCGCTGCGCAACCTGCAGCGCCGTGAGCTGGAGCTCCGCGCGCGGACCGACAGCCTCACCGGTCTGGCGAATCGCTACGTGCTCGACGAGGAGCTTGAGCGGGCGACTCTCGGCCGCGCCGGGGAGACGGCGGCGTTGGTCCTGTTCGACCTCGATCGCTTCAAGCAGATCAACGACCAGCACGGCCACCCGGTCGGCGACGCCGTCCTGATCGAGGTGGCGTCGCGCCTGTCGCGAATTGCGCGTGACAGCGAGGTGCTCGCCCGGGTTGGTGGCGAGGAGTTCGCCTGGCTGCTGAAGGGCTGCGACGCAGTGGGCGCCGAGGTGGCCGCTGACCGTGCTCGCGCCGAGATCGCATCTGCCCCGTTCGCGCAGGTTGGGACGCTCACGCTGTCGGCGGGCATCGGGGTGAGCTACACCCCGTGCCATCCCGCGCGGCTGTACGCGCTCGCCGACCGCGCGCTCTACGAGGCAAAGCGCTCTGGGCGCAACCGGACCCGGTGCCACCGCGACCCGGACGGAGCGGGCGAGATGGAGTCCACCGGGAGATCGGTGTCGGGCGTCCTGGTCACCGTCGCCGTGTGAACCACGGCCGCGGAAGGCAACCCGGGGTTGCCGGTGCAGTCACGTGTCCGCGGCGGTGGCGAGCACCCGCTCGTGAACGAACGACAGCTTGTCGATCACCGGCGCCGGCAGTACGAACGGGTAGAGGTCGTCGCGTCCCATCGAGCGGTTGACCGCATTCAGCGCGAAGGTGAGCGGCAGCCAGTTCTCAACCAGCTCGGCGATGCTCCGCTCGCCCGCCTGTGGCTGAGGGTTTGCCTTCAGGGAGCGCTCGCGCTGCACCGCCCGCGGCCCGTGCACCGTCACCCCGTACTCGGCGGCCGTCTGCAGCGTGTCCCGGATATGCAGGTAGTGCGCAAACGTCTCGGCCCAGTCCTCCCACGGGTGCATCGTTGCGTAGGCGCTGACGTAGCGCTCCTCCCAGTCGGCGGGTGCGCCGTGCTCGTAATGGCGCTGCATGGCCTGCGGGTAGTCCTCGCGCTCGTCCCCGAAGAGGGCGCGGCAGCGTTCCCACTGGAGGTCGTCTGATACCAGGCGGGGCTGGAAGAAGTGGCCGAGCTCGTGACGCAGATGACCGAGCATCGTCCGATAGGGCTCGGCGAGCTCCTGACGGCGCTTCTCCCGGCTGGCGTCGTCGGACTCCGCCAGGTCGATCGTGATGACGCCGTCGGCGTGGCCGGTGGTCACCGGCCCGGCGGAGGAGGACAGCAGGTCGAAGTGGAGCTCGGCGGGCTCGACGCCCGGCAGCCCGAGATCCAGCAGCTGGAAGACGACCCGTCGCTTGGCGGCCTCGGCGAGTGCGAACTCGCGCATCCCGTCGGGGTCGCCGGAGTTCGGCCGGGTGCGCGTGAGCTCGCAGCTGCGACACAGCGAATCGACGCGCTCCACCATCCAGTTGCAGTCCGCCGCCTCTGTGTTGAGGCATCGGTGCAGGGCGCCGTTCTCGTCCTCCAGCGCGACGAGTTGCATCCGATCGGGGACGAACCCCTGCGGCGTCTGGCAGTTGAGGCAGACGAAGTTCTCGAAGAAGACAAGGCTGCCACAGTGTCCACAGGCGAAGGAGAGCATCGGCGATCTGCAACGGCCTTCCCCGGTTGGCCCGTCTCGAAGCGGGTGAGGCGCCCACTACCCTCCGCGCGTGCCCGTCCGACGCCGATCCATAGGTCTCTACGGCTTCGCCGGCCTTGGCCTGGCGGGCTCGGTGCTCGCCTCGATCGCGGCGCCGCGGGCGCTGGAGCAGCGGCACGCCGCCTGGTGGTACGGGCAGATCGCCATCAGCCGCGGCGCGGCGACGCTGCTCGTGTGGGCTGGGATGGTGCTGCTGACGATCGCCTGGGTGGCGCTCCTGCGCATCGGGATCGACCGGCGCTCGGGTCTGGTGGTCGCCGGGTTGTGGGTGCTCCCGCTCGCGCTCGGGCCGCCGCTGTTCAGCTCCGACGTCTACAGCTACCTCGCACAGGGAGCGATCCTGCACCGCGGACACGACCCGTACACACAGCCGCCGGTGATCCTCGCCCACCTCGGCGACCGGCAGCTGCTCGACGCCGTCTCGAAATTCTGGCGCCACACGACGGCCCCCTACGGCCCGCTCTTCCTCGAGCTTGTCGGCCTCATCTCGACCGTCGGCGCCGGGCACCTCGTCGCCGGCGTGCTCCTGTGCCGCGCGCTCGATCTCGTCGGGCTCGTCCTGCTCGCCGTCTGGGTCCCGCGCGTCGCCGATGCGCTCGGCGCCGACGAGGCGCGCGCCTCCTGGCTCGTGCTCGCCTCACCACTCATGCTGCTCGGCCTCGTCGCCCCCGCCCACAACGACCTGCTGATGGCGGGCCTGCTGGCCGCGGGGGTCGGCTGCGCGCTGCGCGGCCGGCCGATGCTCGGGGTTGCGGTCTGCGCGCTGGCGGCGACGATCAAGCTGCCTTCGCTCGTTGCGGTCGCGTTCATCGTGGTCGCCTGGGGGCGGACCGAGCGCGGCGCCGCACGGCGCCTGCTGGTCACGCAGTGCCTGACCGTCACCGTCGTGGTGCTCGGGCTGGTGACGCTCGCCTCCGGCGTCGGGCTGCGCTGGCTGTCCTCGGCGGTGTTCTCGACCCCGGCCCGGGTCCACCTCGCCATCACCCCCGCGACGGCGCTCGGCGAGACCGCGGCGCTCGTGCTCCACGGCGCGGGCATCGCGGTCTCGGCGCACGGGCTCGAGGGGGCGCTCGGCGTGATCGCCACGGTGGTCGCGGCGGCCGTCGGGCTCTGGCTGTTGTGGCGCGCGGAGGTGCGGCGAGTCACCGCACTGCTCGGGGCGACCCTGCTGCTGGCCGCGATCTGCGGCCCGGCCGCGTGGCCCTGGTACCTGAGCTGGGGGATCGTCCTCGTGGCGGCGTGCCCGTCGCCGCAGCGCTCGCTCGTGCTGGTCGGCGTGCTCGTGGTCGGGCCGTTCCTCGTGAAGCCAGACGGAATCCTCGCGCTGCCGATCACGCTGTCGCCCGTCGTGCTCGGTCTGTATCTGCTCGGGGCGGTCGCGGCCTGGATGCGGCTGCGGCGAGGCGCGCCCGGGGCGGGGCATTCGATGTCCTCGGCTCCCGTCAGGTCGTGAGCGTCGCCACCCATCCCGGCGCCGACCTGCCCCGTCGCAGTCCGGGTCTTGACCGGCGCGATGTAGCGGTGGTGGTCGGTCCCGCGGTCCTTGCCGCCGTGCTGTCGGTGATCGGGCTGACCGCGCGCAGCCTCGGCTTCGACGAGGGCGCGACGATCTCGATCGTCTCCCAGCACGGCGCCGCGCTCGGGCGGGCGATCGCCCGTGACGGCGGCAACATGTCGGGCTACTACCTGCTCATGCACGTGCTCGTCGGAGCGTTCGGCGACGGGCCGTGGGTGCTGCGGTTGCCGTCGGTCGGGTTCGCCGCCCTCACTCCCGGGTTTGTCGCGGCGATCGCGCTGACGCTGTGGCGCGACCGCCGGGTGGCCGCCGTCGCAGCGGTGCTGTGCGCGGTGAGCCTGCCGCTGATCTACTGGGGCCAGACGGCCCGCGGCTATGCGCCGATGACCTGTCTGGCCTGTGCGGCGATGCTGTGCTTCGTGCGCTTCAGCGCGGCGGTGGGGGAGGGGCGACCGTGGCGCGGCGCGGCCGTCGGTTGGCTGGTCGCGATGACCGCGGCGGCGTACTGCGGCTTCATCGTCGTGCTGCTCGTGCCCGTGCAGGTGATCGCACTGGCGCTGGTCGGCGGCCGGCGAGGTCTGTGGCGCTTCGGCGCAATGCTCGTCGGGCTGCTGATCCTGTGCATCCCGCTGCTCGTGCTCGCGCGGCGGCGCGGGTCGGGGCAGCTGTTCTGGGTCCCCAAGCCAAACCACCAGGTCGACACCCAGGTGATGCAGTCGCTCACCGGCTCGGGGCTGCAGTCGACGTTTCACCGGGTGTTCATCACGACGCCGGGGTGGATCGCGACCTCGGTCGTGCTGTTGGCGCTGATCGGATTCGGCGCCTGGCAGATCACTCACGGCAGCGGGACCGACCGGCTGGCGGCGTGGCCCGCGCGGCTGCTGGCCGTCTGGATCGTCGTTCCCGGCCTGCTCACCTTCCTCGTCTCGCTGGTCACCCAGCCGCTGTTCCAGCCCCGCAACCTGCTTCCGTCATTTCCGGCGATCGCCCTGGCGCTCGCGCTCGCGCTCTGCGACCGGCGGCTGCCTCGCTGGCTGGCGGGACTCGGTCTCGTGCTCGCGCTGTTCATCCGCGTCGTGCCGCTGGCCGCCGCCTACGACGTCTCACCGGAGCCGTGGGCCGCGGTCAGCGCGCGCGTGCTGGCCCACTCCCGGCCCGGTGACTGCATCGCCTTCTACCCGGAGGACGGGCGCAACACGCTGCGCTGGTACCTCTCACGGGCCGCCCCGAGCGTCCGCCGCCGCGCCCCCCGCGCGGTGCTGCCGGACGTGAGCTGGTCGGTGACCACGCCGTTCGTCGAGGTCTACCGCACGCTGACGACCGCGCGGGTAGCGGCGCTGCGGGGGAGCTGTTCACGGATGTGGCTGGTCTCCAGCCACGAGGGCCAGCAGTCCGGACCGCCCGAGGCGATCGCCCACCGACGGGAGTGGCTCGCCTTGCGCTCGCGCCTGCAGCACGTGTTCGGCCGCGGGCCACGGTCGACCGACGGCTGGGCGAGCGCGATCCACGTGGAGCTGATGGGCGGTCGCTGACCTCTGATCTCGTTTTTCACCCGGAGCGGGGGAAAAGCGAGACAGGACGGGCGCCGAGCTCAGGATCGCCGAGCGACCGCCAGCAGCGCGAGCATCTCGTAGGCGACGGCGGCGCCGTGCAGCGCGGTCACCTGCCCGGCGTTGTCATAGGCGGGTGACACCTCGACGACATCGAAGCCGGTGAACTCGATGCCGGCGAGCGCCCGCATGAACGCAAACGCCTCACGCGGGTACAGGCCGTCGACTTCGGGTGTCCCGGTGCCGGGCGCGAACGACGGATCGAGCACGTCGATGTCGAAGGAGAAGAAGGTCGGCCCGTCGCCGACCTTCGCGCGGACCCGCGCCCCATACTCCTCGGGCGACAGTGTCCGCAGCTCATCGCCGCGGATCACCTCGAAGCCGAGGTCACGCGGCTGGGCGATGTCGGAGGCCGCGTAGAGCGGGCCCCGCATGCCGGCCAGCAGCGACCGGGAGGGATCGAGAATGCCCTCCTCGACCGCGCGCAGGAACGGCGTGCCGTGGAAGTAGCGCTCGCCGTAGTACTGATCCCAGGTGTCGGCGTGGGCGTCGAGCAGCACGAGGCCGACCGGTCCGTGGACCGCCGCCTGGGCGCGCAGCTCACCGAGCACGATCGAGTGATCGCCGCCGAGCACCAGCGGCACGATCCCCGATCGCAGCAGCGGCTGCAGCCCTGCGTCGATCTGCCCCGCGGTCCGTTCGGCGTTGCCGGGCGTGATGTCGATGTCGCCGCCGTCCACGACGCCCAGTGCGTCGAACACGTTGACATCGAGCGCAGGGTGGTACGGGCGCAGCGTCGCCGACACCGCGCGGATCGCCTCGGGCCCGAAGCGTGTGCCCGTCCGGTAGCTGGTGGCGGTGTCGAACGGGACACCGATGACGCCGACGTCGACGCCGTCGAGCGGCAGCGACACGTGTGGCAGCCGCGCGAACGTGCGAGGGCCCGTGTAACGCGGCGCGAGGCTGGCGTCGGGCGGTGAGAACTTCGATGTCATGTGGCAGCGCTCCTTGGGTCAGGCAGGCCCGGGGCCAGAATCCATAGCACTCGAGCCCCTGTGGCGGCGGTGGCGCGCCAGGTGTGCGGCACGGACGCACCGAAGGTGAGCGCGTCGCCACGTCGCAGCAGGAAGGTGCGGTCCTCCACCTGCACCTCGACCGCGCCCTCGACCACGAAGCAGACCTCACACTGGCTGGGCAACGTGTAGAGCACGTCGCCGCCGGAGCCGCGTCCGGGGGCGACCGTCTCAAGTACGGTCACGTGCCGCTCGTCGGCAGGGGTGATCAGCGTGTCGATGACCTCGTCGGTCTTCGGCAGGTCGCCGATCTGGGGTCGGTCGGCACGGCGCACGAGTGTCGTGCGCGGCACCTGGAACAGGTCGGCCGGGGCGACCCCCACGGCGTCGCAGATCTCGAGCAGGCTCGCGATCGACGGGCTCGTGATGTCACGCTCCACGCGCGAGAGGAAGCTCTTGGTGACGCCCGCCCGCTCGGCGGCCTCTCCGAGCGAGAGGCGGCTGCTCTCACGCGCGTGGCGCAGCCTCGCACCGAGCTTGACGCGAGCGCCCGAGTCCACCGACACCTATTCGGCCTCCGCGAGCACGCGCTCGGACTCCTCGATCGCGTCCTCCTCGGTCTTGAGGTTGATCGTGCGCGCGAGCAGCAGGTAGACCGCCGCTGAGACCACGAGCCCGACCAGCCAGGAGATGTCGACGTCGGAGATCTGCTTGGCGATTGGTCCGGTGAACGTGAATCCCGCGAGACTCGGCAGCACCATGAACGGGATCTCGGCGGCGAAGCCCACGAAATACGCGATCAGTCCTCGGGCACCCCAGGCGCCGTAGATGCCATTCGGGGTGAACAGGTCCGCGATCGCGTAATGACCACGTCTGACCAGGAAGAAGTCGGCCAGGTTGGTCGCGGTCCAGGGGACCAGCAGGTAGAGCATCAGCGTCAGCGAGTTGAGCACCGTGGTGGCGGCGTTGGACGAGATCGACAAGCCGATCACGAACCAGACGACGGTCAGGACGAGGATCGTGAACACGCGTGCCCGGCGGGTCGGCTGGATCTTCTTGATCGAGTCGATTCCGGTGAGGACGCTGAGCATGCCGCCGTAGGCGTTCATTCCCATCGTGGCCACCAGTCCGGCGGCGAGCAGCACCGCGGCCACGGATCCGAGCGGGTGGAAGATGTTGTTGCCCGCGACCTTGGTGCCGTCGAGCCCGTCGGCGGCGCCCAGATGGATCGCCAGCCAGGCGCCGAGTGCGATCAGCCAGATCGGCGATCCCGCGGCGCCGAAGAACACCGACGCGATCACCTTCCGAACCGGTGTGTTGCGCGGCAGGTAGCGCGAGTAGTCAGAGACGTACGGCGCGTAGGTGATGTTGTAGGCCGCGGCGACGGAGAACTGCGCCATGAACGCGGCGAACGTGAACCCGAGGTGGCCATGCGCGTGCCCGTGGGCGGCGCCGAAGATCACACCGATCGACAGGATCGCGACCACGGGGAGCGCCACCACCAGGATCGCGCGGAACGCGCGGTGGACCCAGTCATGGCCCCAGATCGCGATCACCGCCGCGATGATCGCGACCACGACTGCGACCACATGGGCGTTCCAGCCGAACGCGGAATGGAACCCCTCCGCCGTGAGCACCTGGTCGGCGACGTTGAACGCGAGGTAGGTGAACAGCGTGGCGCACAGCGGCACCAGCACGCCGCGGTAACCGAACTGGGCGCGTGACTGGATCATCTGAGGCAGTCCGAGCCCGGGCCCCTGGCTGGCGTGCAGCGCCATGAACATGGTGCCGACGACGATCCCGAGCACCGCAGCCACGACCGTCCACCCCAGCGACAGTCCCATCGCGGGGCCGACGAACCCGATCGGGATCGTGAAGTACTGGAAGTTGCCCAGGAACCACAGCGGAAGCTGGTGCCACAGCTTGCCGTGACGTTCGTCCTCCGGGACCCAGTCGATCGACCGCTTCTCGATCTCTCGGGCGGGCGGCGCCGCGACGGGTGCCGGTTGGTTTCCCGATGCGCCGCTGCCGTCGTTCGTCGACGACGGGCGAGTCTCGTTGATCGCCATCGCGATGCCCTCTCCTGGTCTCATTCGCGCCGGCGGCGCGTTCCTGGGCGCGAAGGTACACGATCGTTACTCCCCAGACAACCGCTCGAGACCCGCGACTGGACCGGGACGGGCCGGGTCGACGCGGTCGAGCGGCTGGCCCCCGGCGCTACTTGGGGTCGGCGGCGCGGCGGCGGTCGTACAGACGCACCGACCAGAAGTAACAGACGACCGCTATCCCGACGCTCCAGGCGATCGCGGCGAGCGCGTGGCCGCCGAGAGAGGTTCCGGTGAGCAGCCCGCGCACGGTCTGGGTCACGGGCGTGAACGGCTGATACTCCGCGAATTGGCGCAGGCCGTCGGGCATCGTCGCCGTGGGCACGAAGCCGCTGCTGAACAGCGGCAGCAGGGTGAGGAACAGCGGAGTGTTGCTCGCGGTCTCGACGCTCTTGGCGGCCAGTCCGAGCGCCGCCGACAGCCAGATCAGCGCGAACGCGAACAGGACGAGCATTCCGGCCGCGGCCAGCCAGTCCAGCGCGCTCGCACTGGAGCGGTACCCGAGCACGAGTGCGACAGCGAGCACGATGGCCAGACCGATGACCGTCTGGATCAGGCTCCCGATCACGTGTCCGGTGAGCACCGCTCCGCGGGCGATCGCCATCGTGCGGAAGCGGTCGATGATCCCCTCGGTCATGTCCATCGCCACCGACAGCGCGGTGCCCAGCGCGGCCGAGGCCACCGTCATGATCAGGATGCCGGGCACCACGTAGGTCAGGTACGCGCTCCGATCTCCGTGCGCGGCGGGATGGGAGCCAAGGCCGGCCCCGAGCTGGCCGCCGAACACGTAGACGAACAACAGCAGGAACACGATCGGCATCGCGACGAGCATCACCGTCACCGACGGGTATCGCAGCTGATGCTTGAGATTGCGACGCAACATCGTCGCCGAGTCGCTGAAGGTGTACGCGAGCGCGGTCACCGTTGAACAACCTCCTCGGGGGCCGGATCGGCGGTCGAGCGGCCGGTGACCGCGAAGAACACGTCGTCCAGGTCGGGTGTGTGAATGGAGAGGTCCTCCACCTCGACGCGCGCGTCGTCCAGGCGCTCGATCAGTTGGCGCAGCGCGGCGATGGTGCCGTCACCGGGCACCTGCAGGGTGAGCTGCTCGCCGGTGGGCGGCGCGATTTCCAGAACCGCGGCGGCCGCTCGCAGCGGATCGGAGTCCGCGAAGCGCAGCTCGATGTGCCCGCCCGGGATCCGGCGCTTGAGCTCACCCGGGGTTCCCTCCGCCACGATCCGGCCGTGGTCGAGCACGGCGATCCGATGGGCGAGCTGATCGGCCTCGTCGAGGTACTGCGTGGTGAGGAAGATCGTGACGCCATCGGCGACGAGCTCGCGGATGATCTGCCACATCGTGCGGCGGCTGCGCGGATCGAGTCCCGACGTCGGCTCGTCGAGGAAGATCAGCCGGGGATCGCCGACGAGTGTCATCGCCAGGTCTAACCGGCGGCGCATCCCGCCGGAATAGGTCGACAGCGGCCTGTCGGCCGCATCGCTGAGCTCGAAGCGCTCCAGCAGCTCGCTCACCCGCTGGGCGCCCGCGCGGCGGCCGAAGTGGCGCAGGTCGGTCATCAGCCGCAGGTTCTCGGCCCCGGTGAGCAGGTTGTCCACCGCCGAGAACTGGCCGGTGACCCCGATCACGCCCCTGATGGCGTGAGGCTCGGTGGCGAGGTCGTATCCGGCGACCCGGATCGCCCCCGCATCGGGTGCGATCAGCGTCGACAGGATCCGGACCATCGTCGTCTTGCCCGCCCCGTTGGGCCCGAGCAGCGAGAAGATCCTGCCCTCGGCGACGGTGAGGTTCACCTCGTCGAGCACGCGGTGGTCGCCGAAGGACTTGCAGACGCCGTCGGCGGCGATCATCGCCGTTCCCGGGCCGCTGTTCATGGTTGCGCTGCCTTTCATTTCGTCGATCCGGGAGGGCCGCCGGGAAGCTCTCCGGCGGCGCGAAGCGCTGCGCGGTGCGTGTTCCATTCCTGCTCGAGAAGCGGCAGCCGGTCGACCAGGAAGTCGGCGAAAGCCGCCCACTCGAGCAGGACCGCCCGGCGCTCGCGCGAGGCGCCGGCCAGCACGCCGTCAAGCCCCTCACGAGCGAGGTCCCCCTGCTCGCGGTACTCGGAGATGTCAAAGCCCATTCCGCGCGTGCTGGTCATGTCGATCGACACCCGGTCCATCCGCTCGCCCGCAGCCCGAGACCGGCGGACAACGCCGATCGCCTCCAGCGCCTTGACGGCACCGGTGATCGCGCTGCGGCTGGCCAGCAGCGCCTCCGCCAGCGCGGCGATGCTCTGCTCGCGCGGGTCGCAGACGGCGAGATAGCCCAGCAGCCGGCCCACCATCGGCGCCATTCCGTAGCGCCGAGCGAACAGACGCCCCGTGTGGTCGGCGAAGGTGATCTCCGCGTCGGTTGGCATGCCACGAACATACACAGATATCGCAGATAACACAAATCTGTGTCAACTCAAACATCTCAGTGGCGACGGGGGTACCTGGCGGCCGTGATCTGCCGCGCGCGCCGGGCCATCTCTCCGGCGCGCGGCATTCTGGTGTCCCGGCCGAGGCGCTCGAAGATCTCCGCGTGCAAATCGTGGATCTCGTCGGTGATTCGCCGCAGTGCCGCGCCGGGGTCCGGGATCGCCGGCAGGTCGCGCCACGCGTGCGCATCGATGACCAGGGGTTTGTGGCGGGCGTCCGGCAACTGGAAGTAGTGGTCAACCGATGCGCGGTTGCCGCTCGCCTCCCCGGTGTCGCACACATGCTGCAGGCGTACCGGCCACAGGACGATCTTGGTCGCGTCAGGCACGGTGACGCCACCGTCCTGGAGCTGACAGAGCTCGGCCCCGAGCTGCTCGGGGGTGACCCGGCGCAGCGCCGATTCGACGGCCTGGGCCCGGATCTCGGCGGCGCTCGGCGCGATGGCGTACCGGTGGCGCAGATCGTCGCCGTCGACCAGAACCCCGTAGCGGATCAGGTCGTAGCGGTCGATCGGCGGGAAGCGCGCCTCGGGCGGGGGGTGGTTGAACGCCTCCCACGGCGCGTGAAAGACCGACAGCCGGCGGCAGAGCGCAAGGTCCGTGTTCGCCACGTCGGCCGTGATCTCCGTGACGACGGCACGAGTGTCGCGGTCGGCGCCGGCGTGGGTCAGGAGCGCCAGGTCGACGTCGCTGACCGCGGGGGCGAAGCCGCCGTGCGCCAGGCTGCCGATCGCGTAGGCCGACAGCAGGCCGACGCCGAGCCGCTCGCGGGCGCTCGCCACCGCGGCCTCGATGACCCGCCAGCCCTCCTCGGTTCCCGGTTGGGGTGGTGGCGCCATCGGGTCGCATTGTGTCGCCGGCCGAGCGCCTCCGCGGGCGAGGGCCCCGGCGGCTGAAAACGTCGAGTTGACGCCCGCGGAAGGGGCCGACTCGACGAAGTCGTCGCTCACCGACGAAAACGTCGGTCCGGCCTCCGTGCGATACGTGCCCCCGACGTTTTCGGGCCGCGGCTCGCCGGGGCGGGCACGGATTCCGTGGTCTGCTGGACTTGTCGCGCGCTATGGGACAGGTACTCGTCATCGAGGGTGGACCGACCGTCGAGCTCAGAGGGTCACCGGCACAGGGCACCCGTCACACGGTCGCCTATGGTGTGGTCGCCGAGACCGGTGAATCTGTGGCGGTCAAGCTGGAGGGGATGCCCGGCGCCCTGGCGCGCGAGCGGGCGGCGCTCACGCAACTGGGCGCGCGGCACGGTCCGGTGCCGCGGCTGATCTACGGCGGCACAGCGCGGCTGGGCGACAAGGCGTTCGAGTGCCTGGTGATCGAGCGCCGGCCGGGCTCGCCGCCGACGACCGTCGCGGGCTGGAGGCGAATGGGCCGCGCCTACGCCCGGCTGGCGGACCGATCCGAGACGACAGCCGACCTCCCGAGCTCAGACGCGGTCGACTTCGGAGCCCATCACGCCGAACGGATAGCGGACCTCGGCGAGCGGCTCTCACAGCTCGCCGCCTCGATCCCCGATTGGGCGACGCTCAGCTCCGGCGAGGTTCCGGGCTCGCCGCCGCTGGTGATCACCCACGGCGACCCGGGCCCCGGCAACTTCCTCGACGACGGCGGTGATGGATCGATCGTCGACTGGGAGGAGGCGCAGATCGCACCGCGCGGGCTCGATCTCGCCCGGCTGGTCTTCATCGCGCTGCTAGGCGTCGGGCCGAGCGGCTACCCCGCCCGCGAGCACCAGGCCCGCGCCGCCGCTGTCGCCACCGGCTACCACGAATCGCTCCGTGAGCAATGGCAGCCGACCCGCCAGGAGTGGCGCTGGTGGATCACGGCGGCGGGCATCCAGTTCATCCACCGCCGCCGGCAGCTCGGCGGCCGGCCGGCGCCGTGGCAGGCCGCCGCCGGGGTGCTCCAGCTCAGCCTGTCGTCCGAAGATGCGGAGCGCGACGGCGTCTACCCGCGTCCCACGTAGGGCATGCCCGTCGCCATGACGGTCATGAACAGCACGTTGGCGTCAAGTGGCAGGCTCGCCATGTAGACGACGGCCCGGGCGACCTCGGCCGCGGGGAAGGTCGGCTCGGCGCGGCGCGAGCCATCGGCCTGTCGCGTACCGTCGCGCATCGGCTCGGTGATGGGGGTCGCGGCGTTGCCGATGTCGATCTGTCCGCAGGCGATTGAAAAGTCCCGACCATCGAGGGCGGTCGCGCGCGTCAGACCGGTCACCGCGTGCTTGGACGCGGTGTAGGCGATCGAGTTCGGGCGAGGGACGTGAGCCGAGATCGAGCCGTTGTTGATGATCCGGCCACCGCTCGGCCGCTGGCGCTTCATCGCGCGGACCGCCTCGCGCGTGCACAGGAACACGCCCGTCACATTCGTCGCGATCACCCGGGTGAAGTCGTCCTCGCTGACCTCCTCGAGGTCCCGGTCGGCCATGCCGATGCCCGCGTTGTTGAACAGCAGGTCGACCCGGCCGAACTGGGCGACGACGGCTCCGAACAGGTCGGTGACCGAGCGCTCGGCGGTGACGTCGCAGGTGATCGACACCGCGTCGGCGCCCGTCGCGCGGACGCGTCGCTCGGTCTCGTGCAGCGGATCGATCCGGCGGCCGGCGAGAACCACCGTGAACCCGGCCGCGGCGAGTGCGACCGAGGTCTCGGCGCCGACGCCGCTGCCGGCGCCCGTGATCACGGCGACCGCGTCCGACACCGCGCTCACGAGCTCGCCGGCGCGGCCGAACGCGATAGGCCCAGGTCGTCCTCGATGTAGGCGCGGACGATCTCGTCGAAGCTCGCCTCCGCGACGAACCCCAGGCCGGCGGCGCGCCGAGCGTCGAACGCCCGCGGCCAGCCGCTCACGACTCGGGCGATGAGCTCGTCGGGCTCGTCGCGGATGAGCGAGACCGCCTGATCGCCGGCCACGCGGCGCAGCGCCTCTATCTCATCAGCGACGGTCGCCGAGATCCCAGGCATGGTCAGCGAGCGCTGATGCCCGAGCGCGTCCGTATCGATCGTCGCCGCATGGACCAGGAACCGGACCGCGGCGCGCGGGGAGGCGAACCAGTGCCGGACATCGCGGGCCACCGGCAGCACCGCCCCCTGGCCGTTGAGTGGTTCGCGGATGATCCCTGAGAAGAAGCCGGAGGCGGCGCGGTTGGGCGCGCCGGGTCGCACGCAGACCGTGGGCAGACGAATGCCGACGCCATCGAGGAACCCGCGCCGGCTGTAGTCGGCGAGCAGCAGCTCGGCGATCGCCTTCTGGGTGCCGTAGCTGGTGGCCGGAGTCGTGGCCTGCTCGTCACCGATGAGCTCGGGGAACGGGGGGCCGAAGACCGCGATCGATGAGCTGAAGACGAATCGGGGCTGATAGTCATCGCCCTCGGTCCTCACCGCCTCCAGCAGATGGCGCGCGCCGTCGAGGTTGACCCGGTAGCCCTTCTCGAAGTCGATCTCCGCCTCGCCCGACACCACCGCCGCGAGGTCGAAGATCACCCCGGGCCGGCCGGCGGCCAGACCGCGGGCCGTCCCGGAGTCGGCGACGTCGCAGACGACCGACTCGATCGGGACGGCGCCCGGAGGAACCTGCGCCGGCACCACGTCGACCAGCGTGATCGACTCGAGCCGCTGGTCGCCGAGCACGGCGTCGTCCGAGAGCCGGCGAGCGAGCTTGGAGCCCAGCATGCCCGCCCCGCCGACGATCAGCACTCGCATCGGCTCAGCCTAGACCGGCTCGCCGTTGGACGCGGTGACCGGCGCCGCGGGGTCAGCGTCGAGTGTGACCGACATCTCGAGCCCGCCGGCCGACCCCGGGCAGGCCACGATCGTGGTCCCATGAGCGCGAGCGATCGCGCTGGCGATCGAGAGCCCGAGTCCGACCCCGTCGGAGTGGTCGAGACGCTGCTGTGCCCGGGCGAAGGGCTCGAACAGGCCAGGCACAAGCTCGGCCGCCACCTCCGGCCCGGAGTTGGCGATCTCGAAGACCGCGCGCGCCCCTCGCCGGGAGGTCCGGATCCGGATCCATCCTCCAGAGTGGTTGTGACGGATGGCGTTCTCGACCAGGTTGGCGATCATTCGCTCCAGCAGCACCCGGTCGCCGTGGGTCGGAGCAGGCCCGAGGGCGGCGTCGACCGCGAGGCGGCGCTCCAGCACCGCGGAGTTGCCCGCGTCAAGTGCGTCCTCGGCCGCCGTGGCCAGGTCGGTCGCCTCGTGGCTGGTCAGGCCGAGCTCGCTGGTGGCGAGCGCGAGGAGCGCCTCGACCGTGGCCTCGGCCTGCTCGACCGATCGCCTGATCCGCTCCGCCATCGCCTCCAACTGCTCGGGCGTTCTCGTCGGCTTGGACAGGGTGACCTCGATCGCCGTTCGCATCGCGGTCAGCGGCGTACGCAGCTCGTGGGCCGCGTTGGCCACGAACCGCTTCTGGCTCGTGAACGCCCCGTCGAGCCGCTCGAGCATCAGGTCGAACGTGTCGGCGAGCTGCTTGAACTCGTCGTCTGGCCCGGTCAGCGCCAGGCGCTGACCGAGCCGCAGCTCCGACGCCTGCCGGGCCGCCTCGGTGATCGAGCGGACCGGTGCAAGCGCTCGTCCGGAGGCGAGCCAACCGAGCGCGACCGAGCCGATCGCCAGCAGGCCGAGGGCGATCAGCGATGCGATGCGCAGCTCGGCCAGGGTGTGGGTGCGGGCGCCGGGTCCAGCTCCGATCCCGTAGATGAAGCGTTTGCACTCCGCCAACAGCGAGGGAGCGGTCGGCATCGGCTTGCACAGGGTCAGCAGTTGGGTCTCACGTGCGGTGAGGTGCTTGGGCAACGGTGCCGGCGCCGGCAGCAGCACGTTGGCCAGCAACGCGTAAGTGAGCAGCAGCAATCCAGCGCCCGCCAGCAGGAACAGGGCGCTGTAGAAGACCGCCAGCCGCGCTCGCATGCGGCGTGGTCTGAGCCTGAGTCGCACGCTGCCCGGCGCTGGAAGCCTCATGGCACCCGGTAGCCGGCCCCGACGACCGTCTCGATCACCTCCGGCTCTCCGAGCTTGCGGCGAAGCCGCGCGAGCGTCACCGCAACCGTGCGCGTGAACGGATGCGCGTTCTCGTCCCACACCCGTTCAAGCAGCTCCTCGGCACTGACCACGGCTCCGTCGGCCGCGAGCAGCACCTCGAGCACCCCGACCTCCTTGCGCGTCAACGACAGCTCCTTTCCGGCCCGCGTCGTGCGGCGGCGCGCCCGGTCGAGCACCAGATCGCCGTTGACCAGAAGCGGCGCCGCGGCCGGCGCACGACGAGCCAGCGCGTGCACCCGCGCGACGAGCTCCTCAAACGCGAACGGCTTGGGCAGATAGTCGTCGGCGCCGAGGTTCAGCCCTTCGACGCGGTCACCGATCGTCGCCGCCGCGGTCAGCATCAGGATGCGGGCCTGCGAGCCGGCGTCGCCGAGCCTGTGACACACCTCGTCGCCGTGCACGGCTGGCAGGTCACGGTCGAGCACGATCACGTCGTAGGAGTAGACCAAGCCCTTCTGCAGCGCGGACGCGCCGTCGTAGGCGAGGTCGGTCGCCATCCCGCGATCTCGCAGGCCATCGGCGATGTCGCGGGCGAGCTCAACGTGATCCTCGACGACCAGCACGCGCACGGGGACATCGTGCACCACTGGACATCACAACGCCATCACAACCGCGGCTCGGGCACCGCCGGCGTGTTGCACTGGTGTGACCGGCCAGGCGGTACCACTGTCACATGTTCCGATCGACGTCTCGCCTCACCACTGCTTCACTGGCGGTTCTCGCCGCGACCGCGATCGCGGCCTGTGGCTCGAGCTCGCCGAGCTCCGCCCGTTCGTCCGCGTCCACCAGCCGCCCCTCGTTTGCTCAGATGCAACGGGATGTCGTCCGCTTCGCGCGATGCATGCGTTCGCACAACGTGCCCTCGTTTCCGGATCCCGCGACCTCGCCACGAAGCTTCAAGATGGCGCTGGACCCGAGCGCGACGCGCTCGCCCGCTTTCACCGCGGCGCTCGGAGTGTGCCAGCACCTGCTCCCGGCCGGCAGCCAGACCAGCCAGCCGTCGCGTCCCGATCACGCCCAGGTCGTCGCAATGCTCGCGTTCGCCAACTGCATCCGCGCGCATGGCTTCCCGAACTTCCCCGACCCGTCGAGCAGCGGCCAGATCACCCATCAGATGATCGCCAGTGCCGGGATCGACCTTCATCAGCCGGCGGTGGTGCGGGCCGGAGACGCGTGCGTCACCGTCACCCATGGTCTGCTCACCAGAGCAGAGGTCGCGCGCTTCGTTGCGGGACACTAGAGCGACCGCGCGCGGGGGAACCGACGGATGGCGCGCATCGACTCGGGCGCGCGTGCGATCCTTAGCGCGTGGCCGACGGCGCGCAGCTCATCGATCCGGTTCGGGAGTTCCTGTCCGCTCCCCGCTGTGGAATCCTGGCGACGGTCGCGGGCGACGGCGCGCCGCGTCAGGTCGTGATCCATTACACGCTCGGGGAGGATCACCTCCAGCTCAACGGCCGCAGCGATCGCGGCTGGGTGACGAACGCGCGGCGCGATGCTCGCGTCACGCTGATCGTCCACGACCAGGCCGATTACCTGCACTACGTCGCGATCCGCGGGATCGCCCGGCCGGTGGCCGACGGGGATGTCGCACTTGACGAGGCGATGGCCCAGGCCCGGCGCTACGGCGAGGACCCCGAGAACTTCGCCGGTCAGTCGCGGGTCAGCTTCCGGCTGGATCCGGACTCCGTCTACGAGTACCGCTGACCTCCGGTTGAGGCGATCCCCATCGCTTCGAGCTTGTGCCACGAGCGGTGCACGATCTCGGGATAGGTGTCGAGGTAATACGGCAGCGCGAGGCACGCCTGCTGGACCGCGGCGCCTCGGCTTCGCAGCACGGTTGCCTCGTCGACCGAGAGGGCGTCCAGGAACGAGGCGCGCGACTCGGGGGTGAACAGCGGCGACCAGACGACCTGAATGTCGGCGGCGGGGTCCCCGGCGCACGCCGACCCCCAGTCGACGATGCCCGACAGATGCCCGTCCGAGACCAGGCAGTTGCCCTCGAGGTCGCCGTGGACCCAGACCGGCGGGCCGTCGTGGGGCGGCGCCTGCACCGCCGCGTGCCAGACCGCGCGCGCCGCGTCGGCGTCGATGAGATACCCCGCGCCCTCTATCGCCGCCAGCGCGCCCTCGTGGTGGCGCCGCAGCGGCAGCGCGCGACCGGAGGCGGCGGGTGCGTCGCCGGGGTCGAGCGTGGCGAGCGCGCGCACGACCGCGGCCAATTCCATGGCGAACGCGCTCGCATCGGACACGAGGCTCAGGTCGGCGGGTCGGCCGTGGATCCATCGATGGATCGACCACCGGTGTGGATATCCCGCGCCTGGCCGGCCAACGGCGACCGGCTCCGGCACGCTGACCGGCAGCGCCCGCGCCACCTTCGGCAGGACGGCCGCGTCGTGATCGGGCTGGCCTTCGGCCCATCCGATCCGGGGCAGGCGGACGACCAGGTCCTCGCCGAGGCGCCAGATCGCGTTGTCGGTCCCCCAGGGCTCGAGCGCGACCAACGTCCGCTCGGCGAGCGCGGGGAACTGGGAGCGCAGGAGCGTCCGGACGAGGTCAGCGTCGACCGTGATCTCGTCGGCGTGCATGCGCATCCGACGAGCGTACGGTCTGTCCTGCGGCGAGGACATCGAGGCACTCGTCGAGCGCGTCGGCAAGCGACCGCTCAGAGCGCGGGTCATACACCGGGCCGGCGCCGTCTCGCACCAGACGCCGCGCCATCTCGACGCCGCGCGGCTGCACGGTCTCAACTGAGTAGAGGACCTCGGTGAGCTGCTCGATCGCCGGCTGCGCGGCCAGTATCTGGCCGGACCTCGGCCGCACACGCCACCGGCTGCGCACCGGCCCGGTCTCGGCGATCGAGAGCAGATGCTCCCACTCGCTCGCCAGTTGCCACCGGCGCGGCAGCTCGCTGCGCATCCGGGTCGATGTGGGCCGCTTGAGCACGATCTCAGCGTATGGCTTGCAACCCGCGTCGGCCAGTGGCAATAATGTCCTCGTGCGAGCAAAAGCTGCCAACCCACCGCGCATCGCGATGGTCGTCTACGACGGCGTGGCGATGTTCGAGTTCGGCGTGGTGTGCGAGGTCTTCGGCGTCGATCAGGGCGACGAACTGAGCGCCGCGCGCTACGACCTGGTGGTCTGCGCGGCGCGAGCGTCGATCGTCACCGACCTGGGCTTCCGGATTCAGATCCCCGAGCGCCTGTCCGCCCTGAGCACCGCGGAGACGATCATCGTCCCGCCATGCGAGCAGGTCGACCGCGTGCCCGCATCGGTCCTGTCGGCGCTGCGGGAAGCACACGCCCGAGGCGTGCGGCTGGTCGCACTGTGCACTGGCGCGTTCGTGCTGGCGACGGCCGGGTTGCTCGACGGCCGGCGCGCCACGACGCACTGGTCCGAGTGCGACGAGCTACGCGCTCGCCATCCGGCGATCGACGTCGATCCGTCGGTGCTCTACATCGACGAGGGCGACATCCTCACCTCGGCCGGAAGCACGGCCGGCATCGACTTGTGCCTGCATCTGGTGGCCGTCGATCATGGCACCGAAGTCGCCAACCGGCTCGCCCGCCGGCTCGTGATCGCGCCCCATCGTGAGGGCGGCCAGGCTCAGTACATCGAGACGCCGCTGCCGACGCAGGCCGATGACCTGTTCGCGGAGACGATCGCTTGGGCGCAGGGCCACCTCGATCGGCCCGTCTCGATCGAGCAGCTGGCCTCCCGTGCCGCGATGAGCAAGCGGACGTTCGCGCGCCGGTTCAGCGCGACCGCCGGCACCAGCCCATACCAGTGGCTGCTCATGCAGCGCCTGCGCCGTGCCCAGCAGCTGCTGGAGACGACCGACCTGCCCGTCGAACTGGTGGCGAACCAGAGCGGATTCAGTGACACGACGACGCTGCGCAAGCATTTCGCACGGCACCTGCACACCAACCCGACGGCGTATCGCCGCAGCTTTCAACCGATGGCCGCGGCCCGGTGAACAGTGGCCGATCGGGAAGGATCGGACCCCGGGAGCGTCCAGTCGGGTGTGGCGACCGCCGACATCGTCTGTCCGCACCAGCGCGCCCACCGCGTCTGGGAAGCGCTGCGGTGGCTGCGGGCGTTCAGCTGGCCACGGCGCTTCCCGATCGTGCAGTTCCCCAATTTGCCGCTGGCGCTCGCGTTCGCCGGCGGCGAGGTCGCGCGCCACACCCACGGCTCGGTCCATGCGTCCGCGCTGGCGATCTCCTACCTGGCGATGGGCGTGTGGGCGTGGCTGGAGCTCACCGACGGCGTGAACTGGTTTCGCCGGCTGCTGGGCGCCTACTACGTCGCCTCCACCACGCTTCATCTGGCCCACACGCTCCATCGCTGACGGGTGACTACTGCGCCCAGGGCGGCGACATCCTCGTCTCGCCGACCTGCGCGGTGAGGCCGGCGCTGGTGGTCACCCACGCGGTCGCACCCTCGGGGCCGCCGTTGATCGTGAGCTCGCTCTCGGCGAGGACGTGGACCACGTCGCCCCCCTTCACCGCGACGGACGCGCCGTCGATGACGACCGTCGCGTGGCCCTCCAGGAGCAGGATCACCTCCTCGTGGCTGGGGCGATGTGACACGCCCTCGCTCCCCGGGGCGACCACCAGCCGCCAGGCGCACAGCCCGTCGCCACCCCGAGCGGTGGACACGAAGGACTCGAACCTGCTGCCGTGGACCTCGAAGGGCTCGGCGTCGGTGGGGCTGTAGATCGGCATGGCTCCTCCGGAGAAGATAGACAAGGGACTTGTCTAATTCATACTAGCGTCGCAAGCGTTGCCAAGATTGCGGAGCGATGACCGCCCCAGACGACCCCTGGATGACCGCGGTCGCGGTGCTGAAGCTCTCGACCCGTCTGATCGATGAGATCCAGGCGGGAGTGCGGCAGGCCGGCTTTGATGACGTCACCCCGCTGCACGGATTTGCGTTCGCCCGCATCGCGATCGGTGATGCCACGACGGCCGGCCTCGCATCGCATCTCGGGGTCACCAAGCAGGCGGCCGCCCAGCTCGTCGACCGGCTCGTTCGCGGGGGGTACGTCGAGCGCCACGCGCACCCCGTCGATCGGCGCGCGCGGCTGCTGGAGCTCACCGGCCGCGGCATCGCGTGCATGACGGCTGCGCGCCGGGCCGCGGAGCGCGCGATCGGTCAGTGGCGTCTTGAGATGCCCGCCGGCGATCGCGAGCGCTTCGAGGCATCCGTGCGGACCCTCACCGCTGGCGTCTCCGCGTACCGAGTCCCGCTCTGAGGGCCTCGATCAGGCTCCTCAGGGCCGCAGCACGTGCTTGTAGAACGTGAGCAGCCCCATCCCGAGCAGCAGGAACGTGTTGAGGAACAGGATCGGCGCGAACCCCTGCCGGCGCACTCGGCGCGCGAGCAGCACGAGCATCGGGAAAGCGGTGATCTGCATCCGGGGGTTCGGCGGCACGTACTCGGAGCTGAAGGCGAGGAAGGTGATGATCAGCGTCCAGGTGATGGCGGGCAACGACAGCTCGTGCCGGTACCGCCACAACAGCCACAGCTCATAGGCCATCAGGAGCGCACCGAGGAACCCCGAGATGTCGTTGAGGTCGATCCACGGGTGGTTGAAGTGGTTGGGATCGAAGCGCGGCACCTCGCGGGTGACGAGGTGCACCAGGGCGAACGGGTCGGTCTTCTCGCTCCAGGCGTGGTGCTGGGTGATGTAGTTGGCCAGCGGGTGGCCCGTCCACGCCCAGAGGAAGGCCATGAACGCAACCGCGCCGATCCCGGACATCGCTGTGGTCAGGACCGACCTCCGGAAGTTGCGCGAGCGCAGCGCCTGGCCGAGATGGCCGCCGGACAGCCCGCCGATCCAGAGCTCCCGCAGCGCGCAGACGCCGCACACCGCGGCCAGCATCAGCCCCACCGGCTGCACGGCGGTACCGAACGCGGCCATCGTTCCGGCGAGCACCCACCGGCGGCGCTCCAGTGCCCAGATGCAGACGGTCGCGAGCGGTAGCAGCAGCCCCTCCGAGTAGCCCATCGAGAAGACGACGGCGCCCGGGAAGACCACGAACAGCGCGGTGGCGCGGCGCGCGGTCGGGCGGTCCCACCACCCCTCGGCGAGCCGGTGGACGAACACGGTCGCGACCAATCCCCCGACACCTGAGATGAGCACCGCCGCGACGGACGCTGACCAGATCTGGTGGTGGAACCCGAGTGCCTCCAGCGCATGCGTGCCGGCGAAGATCGTGATCGGGTACAGCGGGAAGAACCCGAGGTTGTTCTGATGCGTGAGGGGATCTGCCAGGTGGCGCGGGTAGCCGTTGTCGGCGACGTCGCGGTACCAGAGCCCGTCCCAGTGCAGCAGCTCATCCTGGAGGTTGTGATGGCCGAAGGCGTCGAGCAGCACTGCGGCGATCAGCACCGCGGCGCGGGTTGCCAGGTAGATGACCGTGATCCACACCAGCTCGCGTCGCAGGCCGGGAGAGAGCCGAGCTGTCCCGGGCCGGCGGGATCGCACGCGCGCCCCGGTGGCCGCGGCGGGCTCTGCGACCGGTGCCGAGGTCCCCGTGCTCACGGCGAGAGTGGGCGCACCGGAGCCGTCGCGGGGGTCATGTGGAGAGGGCCAGACGGCCTCAGAAGCGGTGTCCACGGTCGGCCTGAGTCTACGAGTGGGGTCAGAGCCGTCGAGTGCCACGCGGCGAGCGTCATAATCAGAGCAGTGACGTCCGCGCTCATCAGCGAGGCGCTCCAGCCGCTCAGAGTTGACCGCCGACGTGCCGCGATCCTTTTCGACATCGACGGCACTCTTGCCCCGATCGTCGATCGCGCCGCAGACGCGCACGTGCCGGAGTCCACCCGCCAGCTGCTGATCGCGGTGGCCGACGCCTACGGCCTGGTGGCGTGCGTGTCGGGTCGACGAGCCTCCCAGGCTCGCGCGATGGTCTCGATCGGGACGATCGCCTACCTCGGCTCCCACGGGGTCGAGGAGCTCCGTCCGGGCTGGACCGAGGCTCGTCTGGACCCGGCGATCACCGAGTGGGTGCGGCGGATCCACGATTTCGGCGACCATCACGACACCGCGCAGACCCGCAAGCTGCGGGTGCGTCTGGAGGACAAGGGGCCGATCGTCGCCTTTCACTGGCGCGGCGCACCCGACGAGGACGCCGCCCACGGCGCGGTCAAGCACATTGCAAGTGAGGCCGGGCAAGCGGGGCTGGCGACGCACTGGGGGCGCAAGGTCCTGGAGGTGCGGCCCCCGGTGCCGTTCGACAAGGGAGCGGGTGTCCGGCGGTTGCTGCAGGAGACCGGCGCGTCGATCACCTCGGCGCTCTACGCCGGCGACGATCGCACCGACCTCGATGCGTTCCGCGCGCTCGCCGAGCTGTCGGAGGAGGGTGCGCTGCAGCACATCGTGCGGGTCGGCGTCGCGTCCGAGGAAGGTCCGGCGGAGATACGTCAGCAGGCCGACCTGGTCGTCGATGGGCCCAACGGGGTGCGTGAGCTGTTGGCCCACCTGGCGGCGAGCGAATCCCCGGGACACTGACGCGTGCGCTTCCGCGAGTTCCTGCGCGCGACCGTGCTCGTGAGCGGAGCCGCAGCGAGCTTGCTGGCGGCGGTCACCGTCGGTGGCGTGGCCACCGGTCGCAGTGACGGCGTCGTCGGCGCGGTCGCGGCCGGGTGGTGGGTGGCGGCGGCGCTGATCGGGGTGTGGGTGGGCCGTCGCGCGGACGTCTCGCCACCGATCGCGAGGCTGCTGGCGGATGCGCGCACCCGCCGATCGCTGCCCGACGTCAACCCGGCGCGGACGCTCGTCAACCGCCTGTGGCCGTTGCTCGTGATGTGCTTCGGCTCGGCCGCGGTCGGCGTCGTGCTCCCGCAGGTCTCAGCGATCGCGGCCGGCTTTGCGATCGTCTGGACGCTCGGCTGGCGGCGGCAGTCCTCCGCGGTGCAGGCGATCGAGGACCGTGACGGCGCGGCGTTCTTCATCGAGCCCACCTCGCCGCTGAAGCCCATCCGGCTGGTCCGCACACCAGGCTTCCGGTCGGTGCGCACCGAGCTGGACGGCCGTCCTGAGCCGACCGCCTCCGGCCGGCCCGAGCCGACGACCTCCGGCCGGCCGCGCGGTTGATGGCGCCTGCCGACGCGGTCGACGTCCTGGTCGTGTCGGTCGCCGGGACGATCGGCTGGAGCCGCGGCGCCCGTGAGCTCACCGACAGCTTGGCGCGCGCGGGCGCACGCGTCGTCCAGATTGAAGCCGCGCGCCCGCATGACGTCCGCACGCTGATGCTCACCGACCTGCGCGAGGCCTACGCAGCGCGCCGGGCCGCCCGCCGTGGGATCGCCGAGCACCGGCCGCGCGCTGTTCTGTACTGCTCGACCACGTCGGCGCTGCTGTGGCCGCGTCCGGGCGCCATCTGGCTGGACGCGACCGCGGCAGCCAACCGCCGCGGGCGTCACGGGATCTGGCAGCGCTCGGTGGAGCGCCGGCGGCTCGCCGAAGCGGCGGTCGTGCTCGGCTGGTCACCGGCCGCGTTCGACGGTGCCCGCCCCGCGTTCGCCGGGGATCCGGTCGTCGTCCGTGTGCCCGTGGAGCCCTCGGAGTCGGCAGGCAGGCCACTCGCCGATCGGGATCTCGCCGCGGTCGCCTACGTCGCCGATCCCGCGAAACGCCGCCTGGATCTGACGCTCGCCGCCTGGCGGCGGGCGCGACACGACGAGGAGACGCTCGTCATCGCAGGCATGGAGGGCGCCGGCGAGCCGGGGGTTCGTTACGCCGGGCGCTTGGCGCCCGACGCTTTCCGGGCGCTGCTGGCGCGCGCCCGTGTGTTCCTGGCGACCCCCCGTGACGAGGAGTACGGGATCGCTGCGCTGGAGGCGCTCGCGGACGGCGCCCAGCTGGTCACCACCCCCGCGCTGGGGGCGTACCCGGCACTCGCGCTCGCCTCCGAGCTGGACCCGCGGCTCGTCGCCGAGGATGCCGAGTCGCTCGCGGTCGCGCTGCGCGCCGCGCTCGACGAACCGCTGGCGGACTACGCCGTCCGCGCCGCCGAGCTGCTGGAGCCCTACCGGCGCTCCGCGATGAGCGCGGTGTTAGCTGGTGATGTTCTTCCGCGGCTCGTGCCAGGATGGCGATCGTGATCGCGCTCGGTGCCATCTCCAGCCCGACCGACAACGGCTTTCACATCGGGCCGCTGTTCTTCCATGCCTATGGGATCGCATACGTCTTCGCGGTCGCCGCCGCAGTGATCATCTCGCGCGTGCGCTGGTCGCGCCTGGGCGGCGATCCGGAGCTGCCGCTCGAGATCGCCTTGTGGGCGTTCCCCGGCGGCCTGATCGGCGGCCGGATCTACTTCGACATCACCACCCCAAGCCAGATCCCGCCGCACTGGTGGGGACCGTTTGCGATCTGGGACGGCGGTCTGGGCATCTGGGGCGGCATCGCCGGAGGGGTGATCACCGGTCTCTGGGTGGCGCGTCGCAGGCTCAATCACGAGCAGTTGCTGCAGCTGATGGATGTCGTCGGGCCGGCACTGCTCGTGTCGCAGTCGATCGGGCGGATCGGCAACTACTTCAACCAGGAGCTGTTCGGTCGCCCTTCGAGCCTGCCGTGGGCGTTGAAGATCGCCGTCGCCCACCGCCCCCCGGGGTACACCCACTACACGACGTTCGAGCCGACGTTCCTGTACGAGATCGTCTGGAACCTGCTCCTGTTCGGGGTGCTGACCTGGCTGTGGCGCCGTCGTACGGTGCGCGCGCCCGGGCTCTTCTGGCTCTACGTGGCGGGCTACTCGGGGTTCCGGATCTTCGAGGAGACCCAGCGGATCGACTACTCCAACCACTTCCTGGGCATGCGGGTGAACTTCTGGATCGCGTCGTGCCTGTGCGTGCTGGCGCTCACCTGCTTTGCGCTGGTTCAGCGCGGCTTCCGCGGTTGGGGCGCGCCGGCCGCCGAGGCGGCACCGCGCGGTACTCGCTACGGCCCCAATCCGGCCAGCCCGCCGCCCGAGAACCAGACGCGCCCCACGCCGACCGTCGCCCCGGCCGGCGCGGGCTCCGCGACGCCGGGTGGCGCGCCGCGACGTCCTCCGCCGCCGCCGCGCAAGCGTTCGCGCCGCGGGCGCTGACGCCCCGCCGCTGATGCGCGGCCGCTGATGCACCGCCTACGCCGCGGCGCGGCAACGCGGCCGTAGCGCGGCGACCTCGTCCCAGGGCCGGCAGTTGACGACCTGCTCCGGCCGCAGCCAGGCGCGGCGTGCGGTCGCGATGCCGTAGCGCAGGACCTCGAAGCCACCGACCCGGTGGGCGTCGCAGTCGATCACGATTCCGACGCCGGCCTCCGCGGCCGAGCGGGCATGGATCTCGTTCATGTCGCGCCGGTCGGGGCTGGAATTGATCTCCAGCAACGTGCCAGTTGCGGCGGCGGCCTCGATCACCGTGGGGACGTCGAGTGCATATGGAGCGCGCGACTCGATCTTGCGGCCGGTGAGATGCCCGATCACGTCGACGAGCGGGTTCTCGATCGCGGCCACGATCCGCGCGGTCATCCGGTCGGAGTCCATGCTCATCGACGAGTGCACCGAGGCGACCACCCAGTCGAGCTCGGCGAGGATCTCGTCGGGGTAGTCGAGCGAGCCGTCGGGCAGCACGTTGACCTCCGAGCCGGCGAGGAGCGTGATTCCTCCGGCCTCCTCGGTGCCCGACAGCGAGCGGATCCGCTCGATGTGCGCCGTCAGCCCCTCGCCCTCTATGCGCGCCCCCACCGAGGTCGAGTGGTCGGTGATCGCCAGGTACTCGTACCCGGCTCCGGCGGCGGCCCGCGCCATCTCGGCGATCGACGCGGTCCCGTCGGAGGCGTCGGTGTGGCAGTGCAGATCGCCATGGAGGTCCTCGGCGGTGATCAGCGCGGGCAGGGTGCCGCCGGCGGCAGCCGCCAGCTCGCCCCGGTTCTCGCGCAGCTCGGGCGGGATCCACTCCAGGCCGAGCAACGAGTAGACCTCCTCCTCGCGCTCGCAGCGGTGGGTGACGCCGTCGGCGTCGTCGAGCACGCCGTACTCGGAGACGTGCAGGCCCCGGCGCACCGCCGCGGCGCGCAGCGCCATGTTGTGGTCACGCGACCCGGTGAAGTGCTGCATCAGGTTGCCGAACTGATCGGGTTCGACGATCCGCACGTCGACCTTGACGCCGGTGTGCGTCACCAGCTTGACCCCGGCCTCGGCGGGGGTCGAGGCGGACTGCACGAGCTCCAGCTCCGCGGCCGCACGCGCGAGATCGAGCGGTGCGTGGGCGGTGGCGATGATGTCGATGTCCTTGACGCTGTCGGTCATCCGGCGCGCCGACCCCGCGAGCTCGACCCGCTCGGAGGCAGGGTGGGCGCGAAGCGCGGCGACGAGCGGCTCAGCGACCGCAAGCGCGCGGCTGAGGACGATGCGGGCCCCCTCGGCTTCGCCGGCCACCTGCCGCTCACGGGCGGAGGCGACGGTGGCCAGCAGCGCGTCCTCGGCCTTGGGGCCGAACCCCTTGAGCTCACGGATGCGATGGCCCTCCGCGGCGGCCTGGAGCGCATCCAGCGAGTCGACTTCGAGCTCCTCGTAGAGGCGCCGAGCCCGCTTGGGACCGAGGCCGGGCAGCCGGGTGAGCGCGACCAGGCCGGGTGGGAACTTGGCGCGCAGCTTCTCCGCGGCCGGGATCGTGCCGGTGTCGGCGAGCGCGAGCACCTTCTCCTGGATGATCGCCCCGACGGCGGGCAGCTCGGTCGCTCGGTTCTCACGCGCTAGCGCGAGCACGGAAACCGAGGCGTTGCGCACCGCCTTGGCCGCGTTGCGGTAGGCGAGCACACGATGGATGACCGCGCCGTCAAGCTCGTACAGGTCACCGAGCTCGTCGAGAGCGGTGGCGATCTCTGCATTGGTTGGCTCTGCCATCGGCGCTTGCGAGACTACCCCGGCGAGGTCCGGTCGAGACGGCTCACCGTACTCGCTATACTTTCTGAAGCAAAGAACTTCAAAGGAGACCGAATGTCAGGCGTTGCAGACGTCACGGATAACAGCTTCCAGGCAGAGGTGCTCGAATCCGACGTGCCGGTGCTCGTCGACTTCTGGGCCCCCTGGTGTGGTCCCTGCCGGCGCGTATCCCCGATCGTCGAGGAGATCGCCGCCGAGAAGGGCGAGGCGCTGAAGGTCGTCAAGCTCAACATCGACGACAACCAGCAGACCGCCGTCAAGTTCAACGTGATGTCGATCCCGACGTTGATGCTGTTCAAGCACGGCGAGCTGAAGAAGACCGTGATCGGCGCCTACCCCAAGAAGAAGCTCGAGGAGGAGCTGGAGCCGGCGCTCACCGCGTAGCGCCCCTCTTTGTAAACCTCCCGTCCGCGCCCGGCAAGCCTCGCTCGCCGGGCGCGAAGCTTTAAGGTGCCGATGCGATGAGGGTGTTCCTGTCCAGCGACATCGAGGGGTGCGCCGGGATCTCTGACTGGGATCAGGTCCGGATCGGAGAGCCGGAGTTCGCGCTCGGCCGCGAGTTGCTCGCCGGCGAGGTCAACGCCGCGATCGACGGTGCGATCGAAGGCGGTGCTGAGCACGTGCTCGTCAACGACGCCCACTCCACGATGCACAACCTGCACCCGGGTGAGCTGCGCCACTCGGCCTCCTATCTGTCGGGCTCGCACAAGCCGCTGTACATGATGGAGGGGCTGGACAGCTCCTACGACGCCGTCTTCATGGTCGCCTACCACGGCTCGATCGGCGCCGAGCGCGCAATCCTCTCCCACACCTACAATCCGCGCGCGATCTGGGAGGTCCGCCTCAACGGTGAGCCGGTGGGGGAGAGCGCGCTCAACGCGCTCGTCGCGTTGCACCACGGTGTGCCGGTCGTGCTCATCACGGGCGACGAGGCGACCGCGGAGGAGGCCCGGCCCTTCATGCCGGACATCGAGGCCGTCGTGGTCAAGCGATCGGTCACCCGCTTCGCGGCCGAGTCGGTGCATCCCGAACGCGCGCGAGACCTCATCCGAGCCGGGGCGCGCGCCGCGGTCGGGCGTGCCGGACACATCCCAACTCCGGCGATCGACCTGCCCGCGACGCTCGAGATCACGTTCCTCACGGCGGACATGGCCGAGATGGCGACGTGGATCCGTGAGGTGGAGCGCGCGGGAACGCGCACCGTCACGGTGACCGGATCTGAGCCGCTCGCGCTCTATCGCACGTTCACGACGATCGTCGCGCTCACGCGCGCGATCACCAACGGCTGACGGCGATCTTCAGCTGCAGGCCGTCGACGATGACCGGTTCGACGGCGCCATCGAGGCCGTCGTAGGCCACGGTCCTAGCAAGCGTCTCGCGGGCGATGTACTCCTGGTGGGTGCGTGCCGCGTCGAGCAGCACCGGATCGCCGTCGAGCGTGAGCAGGATCCGGTCGGTGATCTCCAGGCCGGCGTCCTGGCGGGCGATCTGGACAGCGCGGGTGATGTCGCGCGCGCGGCCCTCGGTGCGCAGCGGCTCGTCCAGTTCGACATCGAGCGCGACCGCATGCAGTCCCTGGCGCTCGACCTGATAGCCCTCCAGCGGCTTCATCGAGACGATCACGTCCTCGGCGGCGAGTGCATGCTCGGTCCCGCCGACGTCGATCCCGACCGCGCCGCCGTCACGGAGTGTCGAGGTCGCCCGAGCCGCGTCCAGTCCGGCGACCGCCGCGGCGACCATCGGCATGTCCTTACCGAAGCGGGGGCCGAGCCGGCGGTAGTCCGGCTTGAGCTCGACCTCGCCGAGCTCGTCGGCTTCGGAGACGAAGTTGAGCTCGTGAACGTTGAGCTCGTCGCGCACCAGGTCGGCGAACGCCTCGATCGCGGCACGCTCCTCGCCGGTGGCGACGATGATCGCCGAACGCAGCGGCTGGCGCACCTTCAGCTTGGTCTGGGCGCGGGCGGCGTGGCCCATCTGGACGGTTTGGCGCACGATCGCCATCCGCCGCTCGAGCTCGAGCTCGCGCTGGGCGGAGTCCGGCTGCGGAAAGTCGCACAGGTGCACGCTCGGCTCGGCGCCGTCGAGGTTGTCGTAGATCTCGTCGGCCAGGAACGGGCAGAACGGGGCGAGCAACTGGGCGACGGTGACCAGGCATCGGTGCAGCGTGGAGAACGCTGCGGCCTCGCCGCGCCAGAACCGCGAGCGGGAGCGACGTACGTACCAGTTGGAGAGATCGTCCACGAACTCCGCGATCGGCCGTCCGCCGCCGGTGGCATCGAAGTCCGCCAGACGCTCGCCGACGATGGCGACCGTCTCCTGGAGACGCGAGAGGATCCAGCGGTCAAGCTCGGTCGGGGTGCCCGTTGCGCTCGTCGGCTCCTCGTCTGAGGCATTGGCGTACAGCACGTAGAACGAGTACGTGTTCCAGAGCTGGCGTAGGAACGAGCGTGCGACGTCGGCGACCTGCTCGCTGGAGAACCGCCAGCCGTCCCATGGGTACTTCGAGGTGAACAGGTACCAGCGCAGAGCGTCGGCGCCGAACTCACCGAGCAGCTGCCAGGGATCGACGGTGTTGCCCAGCGACTTGGACATCTTGCGGCCCTGCTCGTCGTTGATCAGGCCCAGGCAGACGACGTTGCGATACGAGGAGCGGTCGAAGAGCAGCGTGGACTCTGCGAGCAACGAGTAGAACCAGCCGCGGGTCTGGTCCAGCGCCTCGCAGATGTAGTCGACCGGGAAGTGCGCCTCGAAGCGCTCAAGCTCTCGGTGGGGCGCGCCGTACTGCGCGAACGGCATCGCGCCCGAGTCGAACCACACGTCGATCACCTCCGGCACGCGGCGCATCTCCCCGCCGCAGTTGTCGCAGGTGAGCACCACGTCGTCGACGTATGGGCGATGGGGGTCCTCGAGGCGCACCCCTGACTCGCGCTCGAGCTCGTCCAGCGAGCCCATCACCTTCATGCAGCCGTGGTCGCAGCGCCACACCGGCAGTGGCGTGCCCCAATAGCGCTCGCGCGACAGCGCCCAGTCGACGTTGTTCTCCAGCCACTTGCCGAACCGGCCGTGCTTGACGTGCTCGGGGTGCCAGGTGATCGTCTCGTTGGCGGCGAGCAGCCGGTCCTTGATCTCGCTGGTGGTGATGTACCAGGACGGCTTTGCGTAGTAGATCAGCGCGGTGCCGCAACGCCAGCAGTGCGGATAGGAGTGCTCGTAGTCCTCGTCGCGCAGCACGAGCCCGCGGGCGCGCAGGTCCTCGATCAGGTCGCCGTCGCACTCCTTGACCTTGCGGCCGGCGTAGGGTCCGATCCGCTCGTCGTAGGTGCCGTCCGCACGGACCGGGTTGACCACGGTGAGGCCCTCGCGCTCGCCCAGGCGGAAGTCGTCATCGCCGAACGCGATCGCGGTGTGGACCAGCCCCGACCCGTCGGTCGCGGTGACGAAGTCCGCGGGCAGCACCGTGTGGCCCTTCGGCCCGTAGGCCTCGCTCGGGATATAGGGGAACGGTGGCGCGTAGCGGGTGCCGACCAGCTCGGATCCCGGGAAGTCGCCGAGCACCTCGGCGCCCGCGCCGAGCACCCGCTCCACGAGCTCGGCGGCCACGACGTGGACCCGGCCGTCCTCCGTGCGAGCGCGGACGTAGCGAAGCTCCGGACTGACCGCTACGGCGGCGTTGGAGACGAGCGTCCAGGGCGTGGTCGTCCAGACGACGAGCTCGTCGCCGTCGGATACGGGTCCCGCCCCCCCGCCGGCCGGTTTCACCACGGGCAGGCGCACGAAGACCGATCGGTCGATGACGTCGCGATAGGCGCCGGGCTGCCCGAGCTCGTGGCTTGAGAGCGTCACCTGGTCGCGCGGGCAATAGGGCACGACCTTGTGCTTCTCCTGCAGCAGCCCCTTCTCATAGATCGTCTTCAGCGCCCACCAGACCGACTCCACGTAGCTGGTGTCAAGCGTGCGGTATGCGTCGTCGAGATCGACCCAGTAGCCGATCCGCTCGGTGAGCTCGTTGAACTCGGCGATGTGGCTGAGCACACTCTCGCGGCAGCGGGCGTTGAACTCCGCGATCCCGTACTCCTCGATATCGGTCTTGGAGTCGAACCCGAGCTCCGCCTCGACGGCGAGCTCGACCGGCAGCCCATGGCAGTCCCAGCCGCCCTTGCGCTCGACATAGTGGCCGGTCATCGTCCGGTAGCGCGGGAAGATGTCCTTGAACACGCGCGCCAGCACGTGATGAAAGCCGGGGGCGCCGTTGGCGGTGGGCGGGCCTTCGTTGAACGACCACACCGGGCCACCCTCGCGGCGGCGCAGCGATTCCGCGAACACGTCGCGCTCGCGCCAGCGCTCGAGCACGCTCTGCTCGAGCTCGGGGAACGACGCGTGCGGGTCGACGGGGCGATGCGCGGCTGGCACCCCGCCGATTCTAGGTGTGGCGCGGCGGGTCAGGCGGTGGCGCGGGACGGCCGCGGGTCGGCGACCACATCTCGGCTCGCACGAGCCCGCTCCGCGGCGGTCTCCGCCTCGGCCAGCCGATCCAGCAGCGTGTCGCGCGCGGCGGTCGGCGCATCGCCGAGCCGCACGACCGTGCTCGCCCCCGTGTCGGGGACCGCGCCGCGGTAGTCGAAGACGAGCGCGTCTCGCACCACCTGCCGGACCGCATAGACGAGGCGGCCGATCGAGTCCAGCGAAACGCGCTGTCCGGTGAGGACGACCGCGCTGGGCTCAAGGGCCCGCAGGGCGCGTCCCAGGCGGGACAGCTCGATCGCGGGTGTGAGTGACAGCGTGCGCATGCCGGCTCGGCGCAGCACCAGCTCGAGCGCCTGCGCGTGGACGGCGTCCAGATCGCAGGGCGAGGAGGCGTCGAAGATGAGCACGCCCTCGCGGCGGGTCGCGGGCGGCGACATCCGCCGCTGCGCCGCCAGCCAGCCGACGGCGAAGCGCCAGCCGAACTCGTACTCGGCGGTCGTGCCGTCGGGCTCGCGCTGGGCGATCAGCGCCTGGAGCAGGACCTCCTCGACGGTGCGCTCAACCGAGCGCAGCCCGAGGCTCTCCTCGAGCAGGCGGTTGGAGGCGTCCTCGTCGAAGTCGGCGAATGCGCCCGACAGACGCAGCGAAGTGGACGGGCCCTCGCCCCGCTCACGGGCGAGTGAGATCGCCGAGGAGACGTTGTGGGTCTCGGCGAGCGTGAGCCGCAGCGCCTCGACCTCGGTGAGCGAATACTGGCGGTGGCCACCCGCCGAGCGATGCGGCTTGGGGAAGCCGTAGCGGCGCTCCCAGCTGCGCAGCGTGTTGGGGCTGATGCCCAGCATTACTGCAGCAGCGTTCGTGCGAATGCCGTTCATGAGTTCCATTTATGGCTGTATCGGCACATGAACGCAACTTCTGCAGTGGAAACTGCAGGCGAGGCGTCACAAAAGCGACGATCGCGAGGGGTGGGCGGGCGCCCCGAGGATCAGATCGCGCTCGCGCGGCGCGTCGGCGGCGTGAGATACCGGCCGATCTCCTCCTCCCGGGGACGGCTCTCGACCAGCTCCAGGATCCGCTCCTGGGCCCCGACCGGATCGTTCGGCAGGATCCGTGCACCGGTCGTGGAGCCGGTCCGGCGGGAGTCGCCACGGCGATAGACGGCGATGCCGAGCGGGCCGGCGGCCAAGCGGATCGCGTACGCCCACCGGGCGACCGCGTCGTCGGCCAGGTGCGCCCCCGCCAGTACCACGAGGTCTGGTCGGTGGACGGCGACCGCGTCCCCGATCCCGGAAACCCCCCGCGCCGACAGGCACAGGACATCGATTCCGGCCCGCACGCACAGCAGTTCGAGCGCGCGTACGAACGAGTTGTCGGGGTCCAGCTCGTCGCGCGTGGCGTCGCCGATCACGACCGCCACGTCGCGCACGGGCGCGGGAGCGAGCCGGACGGCACGCCGCAGCCAGTCCGAGCCCCAGTGGGCGGCGAACGCCCAGGCGGCCGACTCGCTGCCGTGCCGGCGCTGGATCTCGGCCAGCGTCGGCAGCACGACCTCGTCGACGGTCCGCTCGACCGAGCGCATCGCCAGTGCGGCCTCGATCGCCGAGTCGGCGCGGTCACGCTCGTAGGAGCTGAGCGCGCCGATCAGGGAGTTGGCATCGGACGCAAGCCCTTCACGCGCGCGGGAAACTGCCGAGGAGATCGACAGTCCCTCCTGGAGCGCGTCGCGGAGCGCGGCGATCTCGCCATGAGTGAAGAGGCGGTGCTTTCCAGGTGACCGCTGCGGCTTCGGAAACCCGAACCTCCGTTCCCATGCACGGAGCGTATTCGGGCTCACATTGAGAAGTTGCGCAGCCTCTGAGGTCTTCAAGTAGCGCATTTCCTCCAAAGGTGCTGTGTGTGATTGCCAAATGTCGGGGCCGGATCTAAAATTGCACGAGTTCCCTACCAAGAAACTGTGCAAAGAGTATGCGCTCAAGGTGGAGAGCGCTCTCCGTCATGAGCCACCTGCTCTCGAGCACAGCATCCGTCCGAAGGCGCTTCCCCCGATGCCTTCTTGAAGCACCGATTTCCGGCGTTCGTGGATCGCCGGGCATTTTTCGATCCTGAGATTGAGGGAGGGATTCACGTGATCTTCCGCATCGGTAACTGATTACCCCATACATCTGTTGGTCGGACCCCGCGCCGGCGCTACCGTGCCAGACATGCTCGGCCGGCGCGGGAAGAGTGGCGGTCCGATCCGGACGATCATGGCGATCGTGGGGGTCGTCATCATCGGTGGAAGTCTCACCGCCGGGGGCTTGATCTATACGGATCGGACCGACGCCCTTACTCCGATCCTGATCGTGGCGTCGGTGTTGGGCGGTCTGCTGTACGAGGGCGACGACACCGGCATGGAGGTTGTCCCTTCCGTCGTCGTGATCGCGCTGGCCGCGGCGTTGGTGGGTCCGGTGACCGCAGGCGTGGTGGCAATCGTCACCGAGGTGTGCGTCGCGATCCGTTTCCGGACCGCGCTGACCATCGAACTCGCGGTCAACCTGCCCGCCTGTGTGGTTCCCGCGGTCGTCGAGGGGATTCTCGTGCACGCGACCGCCTGGCCACCGGAAAGCGTCCCGCGCTTCTACGTCGTGGTGGCGATCGTCGGAGGCATCGGGTACCTCCTGAGCTTCCCGGTCCTGGTCATCATGACCTCTTTTCACGGGACCGACGGACCTCGTCCGACCATTCAGGGCGTGATCGATCCGCTGCCGAGCACCGTCGTCAGCCTGGCTCTCGGCGTGGCGGGCGTCGGGATCACGCTGGAGATCGGCACCGGCGGGATCGCGTTCGCGCTTGCCGCCGTCATCGCGTTCTCCTACATGATCCATCTGCTGCGGGAATCCCGCCACCGTGCGCAACAGTACGCCTCGTTGTCCTGGGGCGTGCTTGCAGGCCTTTTGCGCTCGCTGGACATCCGCGACGAGCGCACCGCGCGCCACTCGGCCGCGGTCGCCCGCTTCTCCCGTGACATCGCGGCGGCGGTGGGGATGGGCGCGGCCGAATGCGAGCTGGCGCATTCCGCCGGGCTGCTGCACGACATCGGCCGTTTCGCGCTGTCGGATCGGGTGTTTGACCGCGGGCGGTCGCTCACCGACGAGGATTGGGAGGCGATTCAGCGCCACCCCGAGCTCGGCGCGGACATGCTGCGCGATCTGGGGATGTACGGACCGGTCGCCGAGATCGTCCTCTGCCACCACGAGCGAATCGACGGCCTCGGCTACCCGCGCCATCTGCGCGCCGAGGAGATCCCGGAGATCGCCAAGATCATCGCGGTCGCGGAGGTCTACGACACGCTCACGGCCAGCGACACCTACCGGACGCGGCAGAGCTCGTTTGAGGCGCTCACCGAGCTACGGCGCGTGTCGGGCAGCCAGCTCGAGGGGCGCTACGTGGAGGTTCTGGCAGGACTGCTCACCGGCGAGGGAGTCGACTATCGCCACGCGGACGCTGTCGACTTCGACGAGGAGCTCGGCATCGAGCAGATCATCAAGCAGGCGGGGATCGGTCGCTGAGGCAGGCGGGGGTGGCCTGCCCACTGCGGGATCGGCCGTTGGGGCGCCCTCCCGCGCAGGGGCGGCGTCCCGCCGGCACGTGAGTCAGGCGCCGGCGGGGGCCGTCGAGTCTTCTATGCGCCGATCAGGCGCTCTTGCGCTCCAGCAGAGGGTCCACCCCCGGCTGCTCAAGCGTGCCCAGGAACTGATTGATCTGCTCCTGGCTGAAACGGCGCTGACCGCCTGGGGTCCGGTAGGACTGGAGGTAACCCATGTCCGACCACCGCCGGATGGTCCCGAGCGAAACGCCGAGTGCCTGTGCTGCCTGGGAGGTCGACAGGCCGAGCGGACTGCCATTTATGTTCCTCATGGACCACATTGGAACGCCTGATCAGGAGGGTTGCGCAGCCCTCTGCAGCAATTGCACAACCTCTGGACGGGAAGGGCACAGTGAGACGCGCGATTTCCCCAAATTCGGTCTTCTGCATGGTCTCTTCCACGTCCATTCGTCCAGCTGACAGGATCGCGTCTGCATGCGGCTGCGCCTCCACCACCACAGCGACGGCGCGCGCATCGCCTACCGGGAGACCGGCACCGGTCCGGTGCTCGTGCTGCTGCACTCGCTGGGTCTCTCGCACCGGGAATGGGAGCCGATCGTCGCGCCGCTGGCCGCGCGCCACCGGGTGATCCTGCCCGACCTGCCGCTGCACGGCGACTCCGAGGACCGCCCCCGTCACTCCTATTCACCGGACTGGATGACCGACGTGATCGCCGGGTTCTGTCGAGAGGTCGGCGGTGGCAGGTGCCTGGTCGCCGGTCATGATCTTGGCGCCGAGCTTGCGCTGCGTGCGGTGGCCGCGGGATCGCTCGCCCCGGGGCGGTTGGTCGTGATGAGCAACCGCCTGCACCGCCGGGACGAGTTCTGGGCCGCGCGTGCCGGGTGGAGAGCGGCGTGCCGGCTCGCCGCGCTGCCCGGGTTTGACCGCGTCCTCGCCCACGGCGCAAAGCTCGTGTTTCGCCCCTCCACCGGTGAGCGCCTCTCCGCTCAGCGCAACGAGGCGGCGCGTGACCTGATCCGCCATGCCTTCGCCGACGTCGGCGGCAACGGCAACCGCGCTCGCTCCTGGGCGAAGTTTGCGAGGCGCTGGCCGATCGAGGCGCAGAGCGATCTGCTCGATGCGTACACGCGGATGACGATGCCCGTCCTGCTGCTGTGGGCCGAGGAGGATCGGGCGCACCCGCTCGAGGCGGCCCGCGAGGCGCTCGATCTGCTGCCCCGCGGCCAGCTGCGCACGATCCCCGGAGCGGGCTTCCTGATCGCCTACGACGACCCGGTGGCCGTCGCCCGGGAGCTCATCGCGTTCTGTGGCTGACCGGTTCGGTCCAGGCGCCGCTTGCGGGCGCGCGCGAGCGGTAGCGTTGCGACCAAGCTTCGCTGTGTGAGAGGGGATCCCGCAGCCGTGGATGACCCAGAGATCGAAAGGACGACATGAGCCTTCAGGAGAACGAGCAGCTGTGGGGCGGCGAGACCACCAAGGCGGTCGGGAACTTCCCGATCTCCGGTGAGCGGGTCCCGGTTGAAGTCGTGCGCTGGCTGGGCCGGATCAAGGGCGCGGCGGCTCGCGTCAACGCCGAGCTCGGGCTGCTCGACGGCGCGATCGCTGAGCGGGTCGCCACCGCGGCCGACCGCGTCGCCGCGGGCGAGTTCGACGACCAGTTCCCCATCGACGTCTTCCAGACCGGCTCAGGGACCTCGACGAACATGAACGCCAACGAGGTCATCGCCAACCTCGCCGGCGAGGGCGTGCACCCCAACGACCACGTCAACATGGGCCAGTCGTCCAACGACGTCTTCCCGTCCGCCGTGCACCTGGCGGCGCTGCAGGAGGCCAGCGAGGAGCTGCTGCCGGCGCTGGCGGAGCTCGAGGGGTCGTTCGCGGCTCGCGCGGCGGAGTTCCACGACATCGTGAAGTCAGGTCGCACCCATCTGATGGACGCCGTGCCCGTGACGCTCGGTCAGGAGTTCTCCGGCTACGCCGCGCAGATCCGCCTCGGCCAGGTGCGGGTTGCCAACGCCCTGCCCCAGGTGGCCCAGATCCCGCTCGGGGGCACCGCCACCGGCACCGGACTCAACACCCACCCCGAGTTCGCCGCCCGGGTGCGGAGCAAACTCTCGGAGGCGACGGGCTTGGAGATCCGGGCGCCCGAGGACCCGTTTGAGGCGCAGGGCAACCGCGACGCCCTCGTCGAGCTCTCCGGCGCGCTGAAGGTGATCGCGGTATCGCTGACCAAGATCGCCAACGACCTCGCGCTGATGGGCTCCGGCCCACGGGCGGGTATCGGCGAGATCCTCTTGCCCGAGCTGCAGAAGGGCTCCTCGATCATGCCCGGCAAGGTCAACCCGGTGCTTCCGGAGGTGGTGCTCCAGGTCTCCGCGCAGGTGATCGGCAACGACACGGCGATCACCGTGGGCGGTCTGCAGGGCAACTTCGAGCTCAACGTGCGCATCCCGCTGATCGCGCGCAACCTGCTCGAGTCGATCCGGCTGCTGGCGGCGACCGCCCGCGCCTTCAAGGAGAAGTGCGTCGACGGGATCAAGGCCAACGAGGAAGGGTGCCACCGCTCGGCCGAGTCGACGCTCGCCGCCGCGACGGCGCTCAACCCCTACATCGGCTACGACAAGGCCGGTGAGATCGTCAAGGAGGCCGCCAGCTCCGGGCGGATGCTGCGCGAGGTCGCCTACGAGAAGGGCGTCGACGAGGACACCTACAACAAGGCGATGGACCTGCACAAGATGGCGCTCGGCAACAGCTGAGCGCCCTTGAGCAGCGCCGGGAACAATCGACACACCAGAGCCCCGTCGCGTGGAGCCGTGTCGACCGTTCCCGGCCCCCGGGAACTATCGACACAGCACCGCCCAATCGGGTCCAGGTGTGTCGATTGTTCCCGCGCCGAGCGCCCCGCGCGCTCAGCCGACGCCGGGCGTCGGTGAGAACTGGCCGAGGAAGTCCGGGCCGATGATCTTCTGCTGGACCGCGGCCTTGCCGAGATAGCACTTCCACTCGGTGCCCGCCGCGTTCAGCGAGCGGCAGCCGCCGTTGACGTGCTTGGTCTGATCGACGGTCGGCTCGACCGTGCCCATCCAGTGCCCGGCCTCCGGCCCCCCTTGGTCGGAGGGCGCCGAGGCCAGCGTGCAGTGGTATTCGACACCCTGCGTGACCACGGTGCAGCTCGGCTGGGTGTTCAGCAGCGCCAACGTGCCCGCGGGGATGCTCGCCGCGACCTGCTGCGGGGAGTCGAACACGCCCGCCGCGGCCGCGACGCCCGGCGCGCCGACGGCGACGGCGGCGACCGCCGCCAGGATCCGGGGGTGCGATCGCAGCCGCTGCAGTCGTCTGCGCCCGGCGGGGGCCGCGGTCACCGGCTCGGCGGCGAGCTCGACGCTCACCGCCGCGTGCAGTGCGTCGCCGAGGTCGGTGAGTTCAGGGCTGAGCGGGGTCATGAGCGGGTCTCCTCGTTGGCGTCCAGACGGCGGCGCAGCGACCGCAGGCCGCGATGGACCCGGACGCGCGCGGCGGCGGGCGTGGTGCCGAGCGCCTGGGCGATGTCGTCGTAGGGGCGGTCCTCGAGCACGCGCAGGCGAACCGCCTCGCGCTCGTGGGCCGGCAGGGTGTCGAGCAGCTCGTCCGCGCCGTCGGCCCAATCCCGCGAGGGCGCCTCGGTGGCGGGTGCGCGGTCGAGCCGCTGCAGCAGGCCGAGGCGCTCGGTGGCGCGCCGCTCCAGCGCGCCGCGCCGGATCGACATGAGCAGGACGTTGCGCGCGATGCCATAGATCCAAGGGGCGGCCGATCCGCGCGCCTCGTCGCGGAAGCGGCTGCGGACGAACCAGGCCTGAGCGAATGTCTCGGCGGTCAGGTCGAGCGCCGCCGCACGGCTGCCCGTGCGGCGCACGAAATATCCGTGCACCGCGTCGGCATAGCGCTCGTACAGCGCCCGGAACGCGTCGGGGTCCTGCCGGGCGGCGGCGAGCAACGAGGCGTCGCTGGCCGCGGCCGGTGGGGGAATCGTCGGTGAGCGTGTCATCGAACGGTTCATTGCGCGAGGTGGCCCGGGTGTTACCGGAGCGATCCGCGAGCCCGCGCGATGACCCCGAAGGCTAGAGCGGGCGGGGCCCCGGCGGTCCGGGGGCCCCGTCTCCACTACCGGCTACGCGTTCTTGCGGAACTGCGGCGCGTGCAGCGCGCCCGCCTTGCGCACGGCCGACCGCGTCGTGCGAGAGGTCGTGGCCGCGGACGCCTTGACCGTGATGTTGTCGTTGTTCTCGGTGACGTCGGTCGTCCCGCCGCCGGTACCATAAGTCAAGGTCGCCTGTGCAAAACCGGTCCGGAAACCGGAAAAACGGCTCGACGGTCAGGTGGCGACAGTCTCGGTGCCGAGCTCGCGCGAGATGGCGACGTCGATCGAGTAGTCGATCGGCACCACGATCACCGACGGGACGTCGAGCGTGAGCGCATGGCGCAGCCGGGCTCCGAAGTCCGCGGCGTCGGCGCACCGCCACGCCGCGGCGCCGAACGCCTCGGCGAGCTTGACGAAGTCGGTCGGGCCGAAGTCGACGCCGAAGTGGCGGCCGAACTTCTTGTCCTGCTTCCAGACGATCGAGCCGAACTGCTGGTTCTCCCAGATCACGTTGACGATCGGCGTGCGCAGGCGGACCGCGGTCTCCAGCTCCTGGCAGTTCATCAAGAAGCCCCCGTCGCCCGACACGGTGACGACGTGGCGCGCGGGGTGGACGAGCTTGGCCGCGATCGCGGTGGGCAACGCGAATCCCATGCCCGCCAGACCGTTGGCGATCAGCACCGTGCCCGGCTCGTGCGCGGGGAACATGCGGCCGATCCACAGCTTGTGCAGGCCGACGTCGGAGATGAGCAGGTCGGTGCGCCCGAGCACGCTGCGCAGGTCGGCGAGCACGCGGGCAGGGCGCATCGGGAAGTGGTCATCGTCCGCTCCTTCGCGCAGCGCACCAAGGGTCAGCTCGCGCAGCCGGTCAGCCTGCGGCTGGTCGGAGCTGAGGCGGCTGCAGCCCGCCGCAAGCCGTGCCAGCACGCTCGCGATGTCGCCGACCAGCTCGACCGCGGGCATGTAGAACTCGTCGATCTCGGCGGTCACGGTGTCGATCACGACGATCTGCTTGTTCTGCTTGGGATTCCAGTTCTCGGGCTTGTGTTCGACCAGGTCGTAGCCCACGGCGATCACGACGTCCGCGTCGTCGAATCCCGCCATCTCGTAGTCACGCGACTGCAGCCCGACGGTCCCCAGGGCGTGGAGGTCCTCGTAATCGATCAGGCCCTTGGCCATGAACGTCTCCGCGACCGGGATGCCGGTCGTGTGCACGAACGCGCGCAGCGCGCGGCTCGCGTGGGTGCGGATCGCACCATTGCCGGCGAGGATCACCGGGTTCTCGGCCGCCATGATGATCTCGGTGGCGCGCTGCAGCTCGCGCGTCCCCGGCTCGGGCTGCACGGGCGCGTGGGGCGGCAGCGGCTTGGCGTCAAGTGGACGGGACATCACGTCCTCGGGCAGTTCCAGGTGGGTGGAGCCCGGCTTCTCGGACTCGGCCACCTTGAACGCCTTGCGCACCACCTCAGGGACGATCTCGGGGCTGGAGACGCGGGCGTTCCATTTCACGACTGGACGCAGGATCCCGATCAGGTCGATGTACTGGTGTGACTCCTTGTGCATGCGCTCGAGATCTGACTGCCCGGTCAGCGCGACCAGTGGCGCGCGGTCCAGGAACGCATCGGCGACCGCCGTCACCAGATTGGTGGCGCCCGGCCCGAGTGTTCCCAGGCACACCCCGGCCCGGCCGGTCAGACGGCCGTAGGCGTCGGCCATGTACGCGCCGCCCTGCTCGTGGCGCACCGGAACGAAGCGCACCGACGAGTCCGCGAGAGACTCGTTCAGGTCAAGTGTCTCCTCGCCGGGTATTCCGAAGACATACTGGACTCCTTCGGCTTCGAGACACTGCACGAACACGTCCGAGGCCTTGCGAGTGCTCACGATGACGCCACCCTACCTCACCGATGCCCGCGCCCGGGTTGGCGCGGCCCTGGTGATCGCGCTGCTCTGCCTGGTCGGGGCGCTGGCGCTGGCGCCGAGCGCGCTGGCGTGGCGGCCGGCCGACGACTCGGGAGGCTCCGGGCTCGCCAACGCCGCCGGCGGTGGCGGGGGTGGAGGCTCGGGGCTCACGGGTCCTGCGCCCGGGAGCTCCGGCACCGGCAGCGGCTCGACCACGACCGGGACCACCACCACCCGCGCCAAGCCGGGACAGCTCGTGATCGACGGCGGGGGTGACGGCCACGGCGTCGGCATGAGCCAGTACGGCGCCGAGGGCTTCGCGCTGCACGGCGCCTCCGCAGCGCAGATCCTCGCCCACTACTACCAGGGCACCACGCTGGGGAACGCGAGCCCGGCGCAGCCGGTCCGCGTGCTGATCGGGACTGGCCACGCGTCATTCAGCGGCGCCACACGCGCCGGCTCGGCCCGGTTGAACGCCGCGGGCACATACACCGTCGCGGCGTCCGCCGTCGGCCTGCGGATCGTCACCGCCTCGGGGCACACCGTCACCACGGCGAGCGGACCGATCACCGTCACCGGCCCGGGGCCGCTGATGACCGCCGGGCGCCGCTACCGGGGCGCGCTGCGTTTCACCGCCACGCCGACCGGGCGCGTGCAGACCGTCGACGTGGTCGGCCTCGACAACTACGTCCGTGGTGTGGTCGCCGAGGAGATGGAGGCCTCGTGGGCGCCCGCGGCACTTGAGGCGCAGGCGATCGCCGCCCGTACCTATGCGCTGACCACCAACGTCGCGGGCAGCGGCTATTCGCTGTATGACGACACGCGTTCGCAGATGTACGGCGGCGCCGCCGCCGAGACGGCGCCGACCAACGTCGCGGTCGCCGCGACCTCGGGCCAGGTCGTCACCTACGGAGGCGCGCCGGCGGCGACCTACTTCTTCGCCAGCTCGGGCGGTGAGACCGAGTCGATCCAGAACGTGTGGCCCGGCGCGTCACCCGCGCCGTGGCTCGTCGGCGTGTCAGACCCCTATGACGGCGCGGCCGGCGATCCCTATCACCGTTGGACGGTGACGATGAGCGTGGGCGCCGCCACGCGGAGGCTCGGATCCTTGGTCCACGGGCGCCTCGAACGCATCGTCGTCATCCGTCACGGCATATCGCCGCGCGTGGTCACCGCGCGGGTCGTCGGGACCCGCGGTGCGACCACGGCCACCGGCGGACAGCTGGCGCAGGCCTTCGGGCTGCTCTCGACCAACGCACGCTTCCTCGTCGGCTCCCGCTGAGCCGGCCGCTGCGGCGAGCCAATTGGTTCAAGTTCGGTGCCGGGCGGCCGAGCACCGGACCAGATCTGAAGAACGTCTGAGAAAGGCCGTCCGTGCAACAGGTGCCCCTGCGCTCCCTGCGGATCCAGCCGCTGCGCTCGATCCGCACGAAGCTGCTGCTCCCAGTGATTCCCGTCGTTGCGCTCGCCGTGGCGGCGATGACGCTGATCGCCGTCAACAAGGTGTCCTCGGCGCAGCGCACGAGCGTCTCGCGCAGCATCGCCAACCTCAACCAGTCCGAGGCCGCGGACTTCAACGGCCAGGTCGTGTCGCGGATGAGCATCGCGCAGGCCGAGGCGGATGCCGGTGGCGAGATGATCGGCACCAGCCGCGCGCAGGTGATGGCGATCGAGCACGAGATCCTGGTCCAGAACCCGAGCATCGCGGGCGCCTACATCGACTACTCGCCCAACGCGTTCGACAACGACGCCCTCTACAAGAACACCCCGGGCTCCAACAAGCAGGGGATCTTCGGCAGCTACTGGAACCGGCTCGGAGGCAAGAACAACCTGAGCTATGGCATGGCCGGCGATTACCAGAGCCTTGCCTGGTGGCAGCAGCCCGAGCGCTCCAACGGGCCCAGCTACATCGAGCCCTACCTGTGGGAGGGGTCGCTGCTCGCGAGCACGACCGTCCCGATCCACCACGACGGCCACTTCGTCGGCGTGGCGGGCATCGACGTGCTGCTCAAGGCGCTGGACCACAAGGTCAGCTCGATCCGCATCCTGCAGCACGGCTACAGCTTCGTCGTCAGCCACGGCGGCCTGCTGGTCTCCTACCCGAACCACAAGCTCGTGGGTCACAAAACGCTGCTCGCGCTGGCGAAGTCGACCCACACGCCCGCGTTCGCGAAGATCTACGCCGCGCTGCGCGCCGGGAGGACGGGCTCGATCCAAGCCCGTGACCCGCTGAGCGGCCAGAAGGTGACGATGTTCTACGCGCCGGTGAAGGCCGGCGGCTGGGGGTTCATCAGCGTCGCTCCGAACGGGGAGATCCTGGCCAGCGCCCACGTGCTGCGCAACTGGCTGCTCATCATCGCCGGGATCGTCGTGCTCCTCGTCGGGCTCGTGGTGACGCTCGTCGCCACCCGGCTCGCGCGCCAGGCCAGCGCCGTGGGTCGGGCCGGCCGGACGCTCAGCACCGGCGACGTCGAGGTCGAGATCCCGACCGCCGGCAGCGACGAGATCGGCGACGTTGCCCGCAGCTTCGGGGAGATCACCGACTACCTGTCCGAGATGGCCTCCGTCGCGGATCGGATCGCCGCCGGCCGGCTTGACACCGAGGTGCCGGTCCGCTCCGAGCGCGACCAGCTCGGGCGCGCGATCACGAGCATGCGGGATCACATGACCGCGCTCATCCGGCGCATCCACTCGACCTCGGACACCGTCGCCGCCTCGTCCCAGCAGATGGCGTCGAGCTCGGAGGAGACCGGCAGGGCGGTCACCGAGATCGCCCGCGCCATGGAGGACGTCGCGCAGGGCGCCGAGCGCCAGGTGCGCGCGATGAGCAGCGCCCGCGAGCTCACCGAGGAGATGGTGGCCGCGGCCGACGCCGGTGTCGAGGCCGCGCGACGGACCGCCGAGCTCACCCAGGCCGCCCGCACGATGGCCCAGCAGGGCGTGGAGACAGTCGGTCGCGCCTCCAACGCGATGGAGGCGATGCGCTCCTCCAGCGCCGAGGTCACCCGCGCGATCCGCGACCTCGGAGCGAAGTCCGAGAAGGTCGACGGGATCATCACCACGATTTCAGGCATCGCCGAGCAGACGAACCTGCTGGCGCTCAACGCGGCGATCGAGGCCGCGCGCGCCGGCGAGACCGGCCGCGGCTTCGCGGTCGTGGCCGAGGAGGTCCGCAAGCTCGCCGAAGAGGCCCAGGATGCCGCCTCGTCGATCGCCGGGCTGATCGCGGACATCCAGTCGGACACGACTCGTGCGATCGGCGTCGTCGAGGGCGGCGCCCAGACCACGGAGGACGGTGTGGCGACGATGGCGGCGGCTCGTGAGTCCTTCGAGCAGCTCGGCGAGTCGGTCGAGGACGTGTCGCTGCGCGCCACCGAGATCATCGCGGTCATCGACCGCGTCTCCGCCAGTTCGCAGCGAGTCCAGGACGAGATCGCCGACGCGGTCGCGGTCGCCGAGCAGGCGTCGGCGTCGACCGAGGAGGTGAGCGCCTCGACCGAGCAGACGAGCGCCTCCACCCAGCAGATCGTCGGCTTCTCCGGTCAGCTGGCTCATGATTCCGAGGAGCTGCTCGGGCTCGTCTCGCAGTTCACGCTCGCCGACGACGCGGCGGCGCCGTCGGGCTCCTGAGCGGACGCACTGGTGAGAGCCCCCGCCCCGGCGGGCGCGTGAAATACAGTGCGGTGATGCCCGACTCCCCGGCGCCGCTGCTGGCCATCGACGGCCCATTTGTTCTGTATCGCTCGTTCTTCGCCCTGCCGGACTCGATCACCGACGGCGACGGGCACCCGGTCAACGCCCTGCTCGGAGCGGTCAACCTGATCCTGCGGATCGCCGTCGAGACGCGCCCGCGCGCCATCGTCGTCTGCTGGGGAGCAGAGGCAGCGCACTACCGCACCGAGCTGTACCCGGACTACCACGCGGCTCGCCCGCCGGTTCCCGACGCCCTGCAGTGGCAGTTCGACCGTGCCCCGGCGCTCGTGGAGGCGTTCGGCTGGACGAGCCTGGGCTCAGAGGACCTGGAAGCCGACGATCTGCTCGGCGCGCTCGCGCTTGCCGAGTCTGACCGCGGCGGCCGCGCGCTGGTGATGACCGGCGACCGTGACATGTACCAATGCGCTTCAGAGCGCGTCAGCGTCGTGTTCCTCGCCCAGGGCAAGCAGGGGTTCGACAGCGTCGATCCCGCGGAGGTGGAGCGGCGCTACGGCGTGACGCCGGCGCTCGTCCCGGACTTCATCGCGCTGCGAGGTGATCCGTCGGATGGTCTGCCGGGCGCGCCCGGTATCGGCGCCAAGACGGCGGCCGACTTGCTGGTGCGCCACGGCTCGCTGGACGGCGCGATCGCGAACGCCGCCGGCGAGCGGCCGCGCGTCGCCGCCGCGCTCACCGAGCACGCCGACGCGCTGCGCGCGTTTCGCGAGATCGCCACGCTGCGACCGCCCGCGGTCGAGCTCCCGGAGGACCGGGAGACCGACCTGACGGGCGGCGAGCGCGCCGCGCGCGACTACTCGATGATGAGGCTCGCCGAGCGGCTGGAGCGAGCCGGCTCGCTGGCCGAACTCTGAGACCGGGCGACGGGCCGTCCGTCGAGGCGTGCCCGCGCGAGGCGGTATCGCTTGACGGCCACCCCAGCGCGGTCAGCGCTCGGCGACGTGGAGCCTGCCAGCAGCATGATGCGAGAAGGTGTGAGCGTACGGTTCATGTTGGCCATGGTGGAGGACCTTGTAGCGGTTTGCACTATCCAAGTGTCCAGAGTCACTAATGCGGCGTCAAGCCATCTGGACGGATTTTGTCGGCAACTGCTGTGAAAAGTTGCTCAGAATGCGCGCTGGATTCGACTCATGTTCGAGCCGGCGCGGACCGTGAGCGCTCACATGGTGCGAGCGGGGTCAGGGGGTGAATTTGACGGTGATCACGTCACCGTCGGCGACCATGTAGTCGCGACCCTCCAGGCGCAGCGTGCCGCGGTCCCGCGCGCCGGCATAGCCGCCCGCGTCCACGAGTGCCTCCCACCCGACGACCTCGGCGCGGACGAAGCCCTTCTGGATGTCGGAGTGGATCTGCCCGGCGGCATGCCACACCGACAGTCCGCGTCGCAGGTGCCACGACTGCGCGGGCTTGTCCTCGCCCGCGGTGAAGAACGCCACCAGGTCCAGGAGGGAGAAGGCGCCCCGCACGACCGTCTGCAGGCTCGACTCGCTGAGGCCGAGGTCGTCGCGCATCGCCGTGGCGTCCTCATCGGAGAGCTCGCCCAGCTCGGCCTCCAGCCGGGCTGAGACCGCAACCGCGCGGGCGCCGACCGAGCTCGCGTACTCCGCGATCGCCGCGGGGACCTCGTTCGAGCCCTCCTCGACGTTGGCGACGAACAGCACCGGCTTGGCGGTGAGCGGCGACAGCAGCGACATCGCGTCGGTCGCCTCGTCGGGGGCGGGAACGGTCCGTGCCGGGCGCCCGGCCTGCAGCGCCTCGATCACCTGACGCAGCCACTTCTCCTCGGCGACGGCGTGGCGGTCACCGCTGCGCGCGACGCGGACGACACGATCCAGCCGGCGCTCGGCCTGCTCGAGGTCGGCGAAGATCAGCTCGGTCTCGATCGTCTCGATGTCGTGCATCGGGTCGACCCGGCCCTCCGGGTGCACGACGCCCTCGTCGGTGTGGGCACGGACCACGTGGACGATCGCGTCGGTCTCGCGGATGTTGGCCAGGAACTGGTTGCCCAGACCCTCACCCTTGTGCGCGCCCGCGACCAGACCCGCAATGTCATGGAACGCGATCGTGTCCCAGACGATCTTGGACGCACGCACCGTGTCCGAGACCCGGTCCAGGCGCTCGTCGGTGACCGGCACGATCGCGATGTTCGGCTCGATCGTGGTGAACGGATAGTTGGCCGCCTCCGCCGCGACACCGGTCAGCGCGGTGAACAGCGAGGACTTGCCGGCGTTGGGCATGCCCACGATCCCGACCTTCATCGCCATCAGTTCGCTCCCGGTGCGGCGGCCGCGGCGGCCGCGGCGGCAAGCGCGGTGCCGAACAGCGCCCCGGCCAGGACGTCGGAGGGGTAGTGCACGCCGAGGTAGACGCGGCTGAGCGCGATCAGGATCGCGGCCACGTACAGCGGCGCCGCGGGCACGAGTGCGCCATACGCCCGAGCCGCGGCAAAGCCAGTCGTCGCGTGCGCGCTCGGGAACGACAGCCCGGTCACCACCGAGGTGAGCGGCTCGAATCCGGCCAGCTCAGGACGCGGACGGCGCACCACGAACTTGATCCCGGTGTTGAGCGCATACGACGCAGCCACGACCGCGGTCCCCCGCAACCACGCGCGTCGCCGGGCCGGTGCGGCCGAGTTGGCCGCGGCGCCCGTCAGTCCGAGCGCCAGCCAGCAGGCCGCGTGCTCGCCGGTGCGCGAGAACGCCGCGACAGCCCGCTCCCGTGCAGGGGTGTGGCCGCGGGTGCGGGCCAGGAGGAGCAGCCGGGTGTCGAGGTTGGTGGGCGACAACGGCGAGAGACTGTAGGAGACGCCGCTCTGTGGGGGGGTGTTGTGCGTGGGGGGTTTGCGAGGGGCTGCCGTGAGGGGGTGTGGTTGTTCGTGGGGTTCGCGAGGTAGCGCACCGGGTCGCCGGCCGTCAAGCAGCGCCCACAGTTCCGAGGCTTCCGTGATGGTGGGTGGCGCTGCTTGACTGCCGTCGCCCCGGCACGCTATTTCGCAGTGAGGTCGAGCCCACTTCGTGTGCACGACCTCCTGCCAAACGGGGACTCTTGGACGGCCCCTTAGGCCCAGGAGGGGGCAGGGGCGGCACTTTCTCCCCACTCGCCGCGGCCGCTGGGGGTGCGTGGGGTGTGGTGTTGTCCGGGCGGTCGGTTCTGCCCACACGCGCCCGCGCGGGTCGGTGCGTGGGTGGTTTTGCTCGCCGCCGACGCCCTCGCGCCGCTGCCGGGGGCCGGCCGCCGGCGGGGAGCCGGTTGGCGCTGGTGCGCGGGACACGACGGCGTCTCAGCCGCCGTATCTGCCCACGCACGCCCTCGGCGACCGACGTGCGGGCAGAAATGACGTCTCAGCTGTCGTTTCTGCCCGCGCGTGAGCTGCCCGCGCGTGAGCTGCCCTGCCGTGTGGCAGTGGTCCCCCGGTGGGGGGCAGCACTTGTGCGCCCCCATCACTGCGAATAGCGCGGCGGGGCGACGGCAGTCAAGCAGCGCCACCACCGAACAAGGTCATCCCGCAGCGTGCGGGCGCTGCTTGACGGCCGGCGACACGACGCGCTACCTCGCGAACGCCCCGACCCGCCAAACGCGACGGGCCACCCCGCGACCGCCACGCACGACCCCCGCCCGCCACAAAGACCAAAACAGACGGGATAGCGACGTACCGCTCCCTGCCGCGACACGTCGCGATCCTCGTCTGCGCACCGCGATGCCTCCCCAGACACCACGAAACCGAGACCCGTTGGGTGGGTGGGTCCCCAGTCGCAACGCCGGGCCGTTCCCGGCCCGGCTCCCTGCAATGATCCATCGCTGGAGCGGTCACTACAAGGCTGATACGTTGCGTTACTGGGAGGAATCAGGCGGCTATGGACCCAACAGATCGAAGAATCGTTGCGCTGCTCAGAGAGAATGCTCGGCGCACGTTCCAGGACATCGGGCGCTATGTGCATTTGTCGGCACCGGCGGTGAAGCGCCGCGTGGACCGGCTGGAGCGCGAGGGAGTGGTGCTCGGCTACACGGCGACGGTCGACCCCGAGGCGTACGGCTGGCGGGCGGAGGCATTCGTCGCGCTCTACTGCGACGGCGCCATGCCGGCCTCGTCGGTGCGCGCCGCGGTGGTGACCGAGCCGGGCGTGGTGTCGGCGCACACGGTCGCCGGGGAGGCGAGCGCGATCCTGCATGTCATGGCCGAGGACACGAAGGCGCTGGAGCTTGCCCTCGAGCGCATCCGCGCCACGCCGGGGGTCACGCGCACGGTCACCCAGGTGGTGCTCTCCACGCTGTTCACCCGCTGAATCGAGAAAAAGCGTCGAGAGGTAATTGTCGAGAGGAAACTCTTGACACATCGGTCTCGAGAGATTACTCTCGAGAACATGAGCGAGCAGACCACCGAACGGCGACGATCGCCGGTCGACGACCTCCGTCAGGTCAACGACGCGCGGACGCTGAAGGCGCTCGCACACCCTGTGCGCGTGGCCCTGGTGGAGATTCTCTCGATCGAGGGGCCGCTGACGGCGACCGCAGCCGGTGAGCTGATCGGCGAGAGCCCGACGACGTGCTCGTTTCACCTGCGACAGCTGGCCAAGTACGGGTTCGTCGAGGAGGCCGGGGGAGGCAAGGGCCGCTCGCGGCCATGGCGCGTCCCGGACCACGGGCTCAACATCAGCAGCGATCAGGACGACCCGGAGGCGGCGGTCGCCGCTGGAGTCGTCGCGCGCCTGTGGCGCGAGAACCAGCTGCGCCGCCTGGAGCGCTGGCGCGACACCCGCTCCAGCTACCCCTCGGAATGGCGGAGCGCCGCAACCCACTCGGAGAGCGTGATGTGGGTCACCGCCGACGAGCTCGAGGCGTTCAACGAGGAGCTGCTCGAGATCATGATGACCCGCTTTCACGAGCGCCGCACCGATCCGTCCAAGCGCCCTGCGGACTCCCTGCCCGTCGAGACGCTGCTGTTCAACTACCCCGTCAGCCCACCCAAAGGAGGTGGAGCATGAGCCCACTTCAGGATCACGCCCTCGCCACCGCCCGCCACAGCGAGCGGTATCACAACTCCCGTCGCCCGCGGGTGACCCTGCCCGGCGCCCGTGAGCGCGTCGGACTGCTGCTGGTCGAAGCCGGCCTGCACCTCATGGTCCGCGGCGACCGCGCGGGCCCCGCGACGCTTCGCTGAACCCGCCTGACCGCAGGCCCGGGACGCTCAGGCGCTGAGCGCCGAGTGCGGCGACCAGGCGTTCGCCCGCGCCCACCAGGCGTCAAACATCGCGACCGCGAGATCCCGGGCAGGACCGTCCCAGCGCGCGCCCGCCTCGGCGAGCTCAGCGCGCGAGCCGTCGGTCTGGTCGGGATCCTTGGCGGCCCACACGCCCGCCATCTCCGCGTCGGCCTCCGGATGGAACTGGAGGCCCAGGTGGGGGCCGATGCGGAACGCCGCCGGACCCGCCGGGCTGCGTGCGATCTCCACCGCGCCGGCGGGGACCGTGAAGATCTCGATGTGGTAGTGGAGCCAGGGCCCGCCGGGGACCTCCGGGTCTCCGCTGGCGACCGCGACCCACCCCTTCTCCTGAAACGGCGCCGCGGTGACCGTGCCGCCGAGCGCCACCGCGAGCGCCTGGCCACCCCAGCAGAGCCCGAGCACCGGCACATTGGCGTCGACGGCACGGCGAAGCAGATCGACCTCGGCCGCGATCCACGGCAGGTCGGTCTCGTTGACCGAGTGGTAGGAGCCGAGCGACGCGATGAATGAGAACTCGCGCGGGTCGAACTCGGGTGTCGCTTGCGAGCTGTCGTGCACCTGGCAGGGCATCCCCCGCAGCTCGGCCCACTCGCCCAGCCGCCCGGGAGGGCCGGTCTCGGCGTGCTGGAGGATCAGTCCGGGGAGCACAGCAGTCACCGCTCAGCTGCCGAAGCCGACGCGATGCCCCTCGTGATCGACGAGCACGTACACGACCTTGGCGAGGTCGATCGCGATCGTCCCGTCCTCGGCGGTCATGTCGTGCCAGCCGCCGGCGTTCAACGCGGCGCGCAGCTTGGCGAGCTCGTCGTCGGCGACCCGGGCGGCGAGGACCTGCCCGCCGAGGAACCCGATGCTGATCTTCTGCGGCTTCTCGTCATCGCTCATCTCAATGATCCTTTGCTGGCTGGACGATCTCGGTGAGCACCCCGCCACTGGCCTTGGGGTGCAGGAAGGCGACCCGCGATCCGCGGATACCGGTGCGTGGCTGCTCGTCGATCAGGCGCAGTCCCGCGCCGCGGCAGGCCTGGAGCGCCTGCTCGATGGAGGCGACGCGGTAGGCGACGTGGTGCAGGCCCGCGCCTCGATCGGCGAGGAAGCGAGCGACGCCGCCGTCGGGCGAGAGCGGCTCGATCAACTCCACGTGGCTCTCGCCGACGTCGAGCAGCGCGGCCGCGACACCCTGCTCCTCCACGGTCTCACGGTGCACGAGCGCCATCCCCAGCACGTCGCGGTAGAACGGCAGCGCGTCGTCGATCGACGGCACCGCCACCCCGACGTGGTCGATCGCGCTGAGCATCGTGGCCACGATATCGCCCGAGGTCAGGAGGACGGGACGCGGACGATCACCACTCCCGCCATGCGCACGTACGGCAGGTGCAGGGAGCGCAGCAGCCCCGGCGGCTGCTCCCACAACAGCAGCCGGGTGATCCCCGCGGCCTCGAGCCTGGCCACCAACCGCGCCGCGGCTCGCCGGTGCAGCCGGGCGAGCGCCTGCTCGGTGAGCGCGGTGCCCGGCAGGTCCGGCGCCCATCCGTGCGGGCGCAGCTGCAGCCAGCTGTCGATCAGCGAGAAGCGGAACCCGCCCCGCTGCTGGACGAGCAGCCCGCGGTCCCGGACGTCGAAGAAGGGCAGCGAGAGCACGACCTGGCCGCGCAGCGCGTGCCGCACCGCGGCGCTGTGGGTGGCCGGCGGCGCCGGCTGGAACGGCCACGCCGCTGGAGCCAGGGAGACCGCGACGAGGATCACCGCGAGGATCCTGACCGCGACCGAGACACGGGCGTCGCTCAACCAGCGAGCCGTGATCACCGCTCCGGTCAGCCAGACGTAGACCATCATCCGCGCCGGCAGCGCGTCGCGCAGGAACGGCAGCCGCGCGAGGGCCGCCCAGGGCAGCCAGCTCGTGCGCGTGCCGTCGACGGTGAGCGAGGAGCCGAGCGCGAGCAGCAGGGCGACGGCGAGCAGCGCGAGGATCAGCCGTGCCGCCGCGCGACGACGCTCCCGCCACCCCCAGGCGAGGATGATGAGCACCAGCGGCAACCCGAGGTAGCCGGTCTGCTCCGCCGAGTTGCCCGGGAAACGAGTGGAGATCCCGGTCAGTGCCGAGCCGCCGACCGCGGCGCGGACGGTGGGAACCACGAGGTTGAGCACGTCGACCGGCCAGGCGACCGCGCCGCTGGAGCTCCGCGGCACGTGCGTGAGCATCTCGATCACGAGCGGAGAGATGACGATCGCACCGCCGACCGCACCCGCCGAGAGCGCGCGGGCGGTGCTCAGCAGCGCCGGCCGCTGGTCCCCGAGCAGCCACAGCGCGAGCGCCAGGCCGACCAGCGCCATCAGGCCGAGCGTTACGAGCAGCTCGGGGAAGATCAGGAACTGCGCGACGACGATGGCCGCGCTCGAGCACGCCAGCGACAGCCCGGATGCCTGACCGCGCACCCCTCGGACCGCGACCCACACCGCGATCGGCACCAGCGTGCACGCCGACAGCTGCAGGTGGGCGACGTCCTCGCACAGCACGAACGAGCCGAAGCCGAAGATCGCGCCGCCGAACACCGCCGACAGCGGCGTGGCGCCAAGCTCAGCGCAGAGCAGCCACGCCGCCCAGGCGGCGAGCGCAGGGGCGAGGACGACGAGCACGTTCCAGGCGGCGAGCGACCCGAGCGCCACCGTGAGGGGAGTGGCGAGCAGGCTCAGCACCGGTACGGTCGTCGACCACAGCACCGCGCCGCCGGTCGGAGGCCACACGACCGAGGACCGCAACGGGTCGAGGCCGTGGCCGAGCGCGTGCGGCCACCACCGCAGGCCCCAGACGAAGATCTGCACGTCGGGTCCGGTCCCGAGGGTCCCTGAACGCGGGCCGGCGCCGGCGCCCAGCAAGGCGCGTCCGATCAGCGCGAGCGCGAGCACGACGTACAGCGCGAGTGCGAGCATGCCCTCCCGGCGACGGGACGGCCTCAGCTGTGATGCGCCACGGGCCGATCCCGGCAGGCGACGTTCTGACGCGGTCGAGGTCACGAGGCGGGATTGTCCCGCTCCGGCCCGGTACCTCGTGCGGCGCGAGACTCAGAGGCGCGCGGTCGGGTCGTCGCCGGGGTCGGCGGCGGCGAGACCGAGGTGGCTCTCGGGACGGCGCGAGGGCCGCGCGAGCGGGACGCCGGACATGACGCGATCGATGTCGTCGCGCTCCAGGGATTCCTCCGACAGCAACTTGCCCGCGAGCTCGTCGAGTTGGGGGCGGTGCGCGGCGAGCAGCTCAACCGCCGAGCGCATCGCCTCATCGGCGAGCTCCCGGACCTCGTCGTCGATGATCCGGCGCAGCGAATCCGAGGTCTTGCCCTCGTCGACCCGCATCGAGGTGATGCCGGTGCCCATCGCCCATTCGTGGACCATCGAGTTGGCTATCGCGGTGACGCGGCTGAGGTCGTCGGCGGCGCCGTTGGTGATCGAGCCGATCACGAGCTCCTCGGCCGCCCGGCCGCCGAGCAGCATGGTCATCATGTCGATGAGCTCCTCGCGCGTCTTGAGGTAGCGGTCCTCCTCGGGGAGGTTCAGCGTGTACCCGAGCGCCCGGCCGCGGGGGATGATCGAGATGCGGTGGACCGGGTCGACCGACGGGAGAAGCTCGCCGCACACGGCATGGCCGGCCTCGTGGTAGGCGACGACGCGCCGCTCGTGCGTCGACAGCCGCCGGTGTGACTGCATCCCGGCGACGACGCGCTCGAGCGCGGTGTCGAAGTCGACGGCCTCGACGTGATCGCCGCCACGCCGGCCGGCGAAGATCGCGGCCTCATTGCAGATGTTGGCCAGGTCGGCGCCGGTCAGGCCCGCGGTCTGACGGGCCAGCAGCCCGAAGTCGACGCCGTTGGCCACCGGCTTGTTGCGCGAGTGGACGCGCAGGATGCGCTCGCGGCCGGCGACATCGGGTGGCGAGACGAAGATCTGGCGGTCGAACCGTCCCGGACGGAGCAGCGCCGGGTCGAGCTTCTCCAGCAGGTTGGAGGCGGCGATGACGACGACATCGGCGGTGGAGGCGAAGCCGTCCATCTCGACCAGCAGCTGGTTGAGCGTCTGATCGCGCTCGCTGGTGCCGATGTCGGAGCCGCGGTGCCCGCCGACCGCGTCGATCTCGTCGATGAAGATGATCGCCGGAGCGTGCTTACGAGCGGACTTGAAGAGGCGCCGGATGCGCGCCGCGCCGACGCCAACGAACATCTCGACGAACGACGCTGCGGACTGGGAGTAGAACACCGCCCCGGATTCGTGGGCGACCGCCTTGGCCAGCAGCGTCTTGCCGGTGCCGGGAGGTCCGTAGAGCAGGACGCCACGCGGCACGCGCGCGCCGAGCGAGCGGAAGCGCTTGGCGTCACGGAGGTAGTCGACGACTTCGCGAAGCTCCTCCTTGGCCTCGTCGGAGCCGGCGATCTCGTCCCATGCGATCGGCGGCGCCGAATCGGGCTTGATCTCCTTGGGCCGGGTGCGCGGCATCATGGCCCGCACGCTGAACAGCCCGACGACGAGCAGCCCCATGAAGAAGATCGGCAACCACGCCTGAAGCCACGCGGTCACGTCGTAATAACCGAGGAAGGTCGCGAAGAGCATTCGACCACCTCATCGGCGGCTTTGAACGATTCCCTGAGTCCCCGTGTCAGATCACGCGCCGCAGCCGCGGGTTGGGCGCGTAGCTGCGTCCGACCTTGGCGCACGGTTGCCCGTCGCGCAGCACGATGTCGGCGGTGAAATCGTTCTGCCCGCGGATCAGCGAGGACCCGACGCCGTAGGCGTCGACGGGCACGTCGGCGGCCTCGAACTCCCGGATTCGCTGGGCATTGAACCCGCCGGAGACGACGATCTTCACGTGCGAGAAGCCCGCGCCGTCAAGCGCGCCCCGGACCTTCTCGACCAGGCGCGGGTTGACGCCGGTCGGCTTGAAGGCGCCCATCTCGTCGATCAACGAACGGTCGACCAGCAGCTCTGATGTGTCCAGGCGCACGCCCCACAGCTTGGGGCCCAGCGCCTCGGCGACCGCGAGCGCGGTGCCGACCGAGTCGTTGGAGAAGTCGACGAGCACGGTGATGTTCATCTGTCCGTGGTATCGCTCGGCAAAGCGGGTCGCGGCGCGCACGGTGTCGCCGCCGTAGGCCGCGATCAGGCCGTGCGGAACGGTCCCGATCCCGCGCCCTCCCCACCAGGACGCCTGGGCGTCGGTGGAGACCCCGATCGCACCCGCCACATGGGCGCTCCAGCCGTCGCCCGTCTGCACGAGCCAGTGGTCGTGGCGTGCGGGGAAGTAGATGATCTCCTTGCCGCGCGCGGCGCGCACCACCTCGTGGACGTTGCGCATGACCAGCGACCGGCGCGCCAGCGAGCCGAGGTAGACCGTCTCCAGGTGGGCGAACAGCGAATAGTCGCCCTCGATCGTCATCACGGTCTCGCGCGGGGAGATGGCGTCGCCCTCGTTGAGCGCGTGCACGACCAGCTCATCCCAGCCCGGGACCCACTCACCATCGACCTCACGCCCGGAGCAGAGCTTGAGGATGGCGATCGCCTCGTCGATGCCGCCGAGCACCGACTCGTCCTTCTGGAAGACCTGCATGGTGACGCGCGGATGCTCGCCTTCGTCCTCCAGCAGCTTCTTCGTGAACACGAAGTAGGCGTCGGAGTAGTACCCCTGCCGGATCCGCTGTACCGGCAGCCGGAAGATCTCCGGATCCAGGCGCGTGTTCACCGTGGTGGACATGGCGCGAGTCTATTGACCGGGTTCTGCCCGCCCGCAACCGCTCGGTCAGCCGCCGAGCATGGACGCGATGCAGTCGCGGTAGAACCCCGCCGCGAACCCCAGGTCCCTGATGTCGATCCGCTCGTTGGCGTTGTGCACAAGCGGCGCCGCGTGCAGCAGCGACTGGTGGCGCTGGGGGAAGAAGCCGTAGGCGACACAGTCTGGGAAGGCGGTCCTGAACCAGTTGGAGTCCGAGAATCCGGGGAGGATGAGCGGCACGGCGCTCGCCCCCGGATCCTGCCGCTCGACCCAGCCCGAGATGAACGTCATCAGCTCGGAGGCCACCGGGGAGGCGTTGCCGATCGTGCGCTCGGTGAAGGAGATGGTCAGCGGCCCCTCGCCGTCTCGGATGCCGAGTACCTGCTCGATCCGCGCTCGCGTCGCCTCCTCGCCGAGCCCCGGTGGCGTGCGGCAGTCGACCCGGATCTCGGCACGCGACGGGATCACGTTCATCTTCTGGGACGCCGATGTCATCGTCGGGGTGAGCGTGATCTCGAACATCGGGGCGGCCATCACGAACAGCGCCGGGCTGCGATCCCGCAGCGACCGCAGCGAGCTCGCGGGGTCGTCGGGGTCGAGTCCCAGGCCGCTCAGCAGCGCGGCGGGCGCCTCGGTCATCGCGTATCCGGGTTCGGGGTCGGCGAGCGCGGCCAGCACCGGCGCGAGCTTGAGCAGCGCGTTGTCGCCGACGGTCGGCATCGAGGCATGCCCGGCCTCGCCGTGAGCGGTGATCGTGAAGCGGAAGATCCCCTTCTCGGCGCAGCACACCCCGTAGTGGCGCCGGTCGCCGAACTCGAAGACCTCGCCGCCACCCTCGTTGAGGAGCATGTCGCAGCGCACCGCGTCGGGGTGGTTCTCGCACAGCCAGCGGGCGCCGACTGCGCCGCCGGTCTCCTCGTCGGAGACGAACACGAGGCGCAGGGCGCCCTGCGCGGGACGCCATCCCTCGCGCGCCAGTGACACCGCCGCGACCGCCTCGGCCGCGACCTGGTCCTTCATGTCGAGCGCGCCACGGCCCCACAGATAACCGTCGGCGATGTCGCCCGACCACGGATCGTGGTCCCAGGCTGATGGGTCGGCGAGCACCGTGTCGACATGCCCGAGCAGGCACAGGACGGGACCGCTGTCCGGGTCGCCGAGCGTCGCCACCAGGTTCGGTCGCTCGGGGTCGTCGGCGAGCACGACGCAGTCAAAGCCCGCATTCGCGCAGTAGCGCTCGAGATGCTCGATCGCCGGCCGCTCGTTGCCGGGTGGGTTGACCGTGTCGAAGCGGATGAGCCGCTGGAGCAGCTCGACGGTCTCGTTCTGCAGGTCGGTGCTCATGGGCACGGACACTAACCACCGGCGCGCGCACGCGGTCGTCGCCTCCGTAGGATCCGCGCGATGCCCGACCCCCTCCCTGAGCCCCAGAGCGCCGACCTGCGCCTCGCGTTGCGCCTCGCGGACCTTGCCGACGAGATCACGATGGATCGTTTCCGCGCGGTCGATCTCGCTGTAGAGACCAAGCCGGACATGACCCCGGTCTCCGAGGCCGACACCCACGTCGAGCGGACGCTTCGCGCTCATCTGGAGGCAACCCTGCCGGCCGACGCGATCCTGGGGGAGGAGTACGGCGCCGAGGAGCCGCCCGCCAACGGACGCCGCTGGATCATCGATCCGATCGACGGCACGAAGGGCTATGTCCGCGGGAATCCGGTGTGGGCGACGCTCGTCGCGCTCGAGGCGCATGGCGAGCCGGTCGTCGGGGTCGTCTCCGCGCCGGCGCTCGGGCGGCGCTGGTGGGCGGCTCGGGGCGAGGGGGCACATCGGCGCGAGGGTGGTCCAGATGCCCCGTCGCGACCGGTCTCCGTCTCCAGCGTCGGCGATCTCGCCGACGCTCAGTTCTGTTTCGGCGGGTTGGAGGACTGGCGCGGACAGGGTCGCGAGGAGCAGTTCCTCGAGCTGTCGCGGCAGGTGTGGCGCACGCGCGGGTTCGGCGACTTCTGGATGTACATGCTCGTCGCGGAGGGCGGCGCGGAGATCGGCTCGGACCCCCGCGCGTCGATCTGGGACCTGGCCGCTCCGCTGGTGATCGTCACCGAGGCGGGCGGCCGCTTCACCGACCTCACCGGCGTGGTCACCGCAGACGGGCACGGCGGCGGGCTGGCCACCAACGGACTGCTCCACGACGAGGCGCTGGCGATCCTCGGCCGCTGAGCGCCGATCGCGTCGCCGCGCGATCTTTCCAACGTCCTTGGAAGGATCGCTCAAACAGGTCCGACCCCGGCTCCATACTGCGGCCATGGATCGGCTGTTCGGCGAGGAGGAGCCCCCCACATCCGCCGGCGCGACCGAACCGGCGAGCGCACGCCCGGGCCGCTCCGAGCCGCTGCGCTCCGGGACCGGAACGCCGTCGCGCGCCGGCGCCGCGGTCCCGCTGGCCACCCGCCTGCGCCCCACGACGCTTGACGAGCTCGTCGGGCAGAAGAAGCTGCTCGCCCAGGGCTCCGCATTGCGCCGCGCGATCGAGGAGGGCCACCCGCACTCGATGATCCTGCACGGTCCGCCGGGCAGCGGCAAGACGACCCTCGCCCGTCTGGTCGCGACCGCCGGCGACGCCGCCTACGAGGAGGAGAGCGCCGTCGAGGCCGGCCGCGCCGAGGTGCGGGCGGTCATGGAGCGTGCGCGGGAGCGGCTGCGCGCCACCGGCCGGCGGACCGTCTTCTTCCTGGACGAGATCCACCGGTTCAACAAGGCCCAGCAGGACGCGCTGCTGCCGGCTGTCGAGGACGGGCTGGTGACGCTGATCGGCGCCACCACCGAGAACCCGTTCTTCAGCGTCAACTCCGCGCTGATCTCGCGCTCACGGCTCTACGAGCTGGAGGCGCTCGGTCCCGAGGATGTCCGCGTGCTGCTGGAGCGAGCGATCGAGCGGGGCTATTGCGGCCCTCCCGGACGAGTCGCTCCGGAGGCGCTCGAGTTCCTGGCCGAGCGCTCAGGGGGCGACGCCCGGTCGGCGCTCAACGCGCTCGAGCTGGCCTGCGAGGCGGCCGGACCGGTCGACGCCGAGGCGCCCGACGAAGAGGCTGCACCGGTCACGCTGCAGCACGCCGAGGACGCCATGCAGCGCCGCGCGATCCTCTATGACCGTCAGGCCGACAACCACTACGACACGATTTCGGCCTGGATCAAGGCGACTCGCGGCTCGGACCCGGACGCGTCGCTGTACTACCTGTCGGTGATGCTCGAGGGCGGGGAGGACCCCCGGTTCATCGTGCGGCGGATGGTGATCCTCGCCTCCGAGGACATCGGCAACGCCGACCCGCAGGCGCTGTCGGTGGCGACCGCGGCGGCTGCGGCGGTCGAACATGTCGGGCTGCCGGAGGCCGAGTATCCGCTCGCCCAGGCCGCGATCTACCTCTCGCTGGCGCCGAAATCCGACGCCGCCAAGCGGGCGATCGGGGCCGCTCGCGGGTACGTCCGTGAGCACGGCGCGCAGCCGCCGCCCGGCTACCTGCGGTCGGGCGTGCGCGCCAAGGGGCAATACGACTATCCCCATGCCAGGCCGGGCCATCTCTCCCCTCAGGAGCTGCTGCCGCCGGACGTCGCCGGGGAGCGCTTCTACGAGCCCGACGACGCCGAGTCCGAACTCGGTGAACGGCTCATCGAGATCCGGCGAAAGCGCAATGTCAAGAACCGGTAAAGATGAAACGGATAGGCTGTTGACCAGATGAGCGCCCTCGATCATCACACCGCGGCGCAGCCTGCCCCCAGGCTCGCCGACGGAAAGCGCGTCACCATGCGCCGCGTCCGGCTGCGCGACCTTGACGCGCTGCGCTCGATTGCCGCCCGCGCAGGAATCGTGTGCGAGGAGTTCGAGCTTGCGCGACTGGTCCGCTCGGATCCTGGCGACCGGCTCGTGCTGTGCGCCACCGCGGTCAGCGACGGCTCCGAGGTGGTGCTCGGCGTCGGCGTGATCGAGCTCTCGGGCTCGGCAACGATGCCATCGCTGATCCTGGTCGACCCCACGGTGGGCCGGGCGCTCTCGATGCTGCTCGCCGAGGCACTCATCGACCGCGCTCGCGCGGTCGCCTGAGCACCTCCGTACTACGCTTTCACCATGCCCGCTCAGGCCTACGCAGGCAAGGAATGCGTCTGTCAGCTCCGCAAGGGGATCTGTGATCAGTCCTGCGTGCAGGGCATGCTCGACACGCCGTTCTACATCGCCTGCCTGAAGCTGACCGGTCGGCGCTGCCTGGTCGTCGGCGGCGGCGACATCGGCCTGGAGAAGGTCGAGGGGCTGCTCGCCTGCGACGGCGACGTGGTGCTGGTCGCCCCCGATGCCCATCCCGAGCTCGAGCGTCTGGCCGACGAGGGGTCGATCCAGTGGATCCGCCGCCGGTATGAGCCGGGCGATCTGGAGGGCTGCCTGATCGCGATCGCGGCGACCAACGACAGCGAGGTCAACATCGGGGTCTACGGCGACGCCGATCGGCGGGCGATGCTGGTCAACGTCGTTGATGTGCCGCCGCTGTGCAACTTCATCCTGCCCGCGATCGTGCGCACCGGGCCGCTGGCGGTCGCGATCTCGACCGCGGGCGCGTCGCCGGCGCTGGCCAAGCGGATGAAGCGCGAGATCTCCGAGCTGTTCGGCACCGAGTACGCCGAGCTGGCGGTGATGCTCAACGACGTCCGCGGATGGGCGAAGGGCACGCTGCCGACCTATCAGGATCGCAAGGAGTTCTTCGAGTCGATCGTGAACGGCGACCCCGACCCGGTCGTGCTGCTGCGCCGCGGGGACCGGGACGGTGTGCAGGCCCTGATCGAGGCCGCCCAGCACGCCCACGCTCCAGCGTGAGTGAGCCGTCCACCGAGGCGGGACTGACCCATCTGGACTCCTCCGGGAGCGCCCGCATGGTCGACGTCGGCCACAAGCCGGCCACCGAGCGCAGGGCCCTCGCGCGCGCCGTCGTGCGGGTGTCGCCGGAGACGGCGGCGCTCGTCGCGGCCGGCAACGCTCCCAAGGGGGACGTGATAGCGACCGCGCGGATCGCCGGGATCCAGGCGGGCAAGCGGACCGCCGAGCTGATCCCGCTCTGCCACCCGCTCGCACTCAGCTACCTCGGCGTCGAGGGCGAGATCGATGCGGCCGCCGGCGAGATCGTGATCACCGCGGAGGCGCGGACGACGGGGCCGACCGGGGTCGAGATGGAGGCGCTCACTGCCGCGTCGGTAGCGGCGCTCACGGTGTATGACATGGTCAAGGGCGTGCAGCGCGGTGCGGAGATCGGCTCGGTCGCGTTGCTGGAGAAGTCCGGGGGAGCGAGCGGGGAGTGGCGCCGGTGAGAGCGGCGATCCTCACTGTCTCCAGCTCGGTCGCCCGCGGGGAGACCGAGGACCGCTCCGGAGCCGAGCTCGCGCGGCACACCGAGCATGCGGGCGCCGAGATCGTCACGCGCGACGTGGTCTCCGATGACCAGGAGCAGATCGAGCGCTGGCTGCGCGCCCAGGTGCAGGGCGGCGCCGATCTCATCTTCACCACCGGGGGCACCGGACTCACCGACGACGACGTCACGCCCGAGGCCACGCGCGCGGTCATCGAGCGCGACGCCCCCGGGTTCGCGGAGGCGCTGCGCGCCGAGGCGGTGCGCCATACGCCGATGGGCATCCTGACCCGCGGCGTGTCCGGGATCGCGGGACGCACCCTGATCGTCAACTTCCCCGGCAACCCTCGGGCGATCGGAGAGCTGTTCCCGGCGATCGCCCCGACCCTCGAGCACGTCGTCGCGACGCTCCAGCGCCGGGCCGGTGACCGAACCCCCGGCCATTGAGCTGCGCTCCGTCTCGCGCTGGTTCGGCGAGCGGGCGGCTCTGAGCGACGTCAGCCTGACCCTGCCCGCGGGACAGACTCTCGCGGTGCTCGGACGCAACGGCGCGGGAAAGTCGACGCTGCTGCGCATCCTCGCCACGCTGCTGCGCGCGCAGAGCGGCTCGGTCGAGCTGTTCGGTGAATCGCTGCCCCGCGGAGCGCACCGGGTCAGGGGACGGCTTGGGCTGCTCGGGCACGAGCCGTTGCTCTACCGCGAGCTCACCGCCCGGGAGAACCTCACCTACCACGCGCGCCTGCATCGCCTGCCGCTGACCCGCGTCGAGGAGGCGCTGCGCAGCGTCCAGATGGAGCGCCGGGGAGACGAGCCGGTCCGGACCTACAGCCGGGGCATGGTGCAGCGGGTCGCCGTGGCGCGCGCGATCCTGCACGACCCGCCGCTGCTGCTGCTCGACGAGCCGCGCGCCAACCTGGACCCGGCGGCCGGCGAGTTGATCGAGCCGCTGGTCGGGCGTGCGAGCGGTCGCACGCGCGTGATCACCAGCCACGACCCGCGTGCCGCGCTCGCCGAAGCCGATCAGGTGCTGGCGCTCAGGGACGGCAAGGTCGCCCACTACGGCGACCCGGCGGCCGTCACCGACGACGCGCTGCGGAGCCTGTACACGTGAGCACGGCCTGGGCGGTGCTGCGCAAGGACCTGCGCCTCGAGTTGCGCTCCGCCGAGACGTTGCCGGCGATGGTGCTGTTCGCCGTGGTGACGATCATCATCTTCCACTTCGCGCTCAACCGCGACACCGTCCAGGGTCAGGAGGCGGCGGGGGTGTTCGTGATCGCGCTGCTGTTCGCGTCGATGCTCGGCATCAACCGGTTGTTCGTCGCCGAGCGCGAACAGGGGGGCTTTGACGGGTTCCTCCTGGCGCCCGTCGACCGGACCGCCATGCTCATTGCCAAGGCGACTGCGCTCTATCTGTTCCTGGTCGTGCTCGAGGTGATCGCCGTGCCGGCGTTCAAGCTCTTTCTGTTGCAGCCGGGCCTGGGACGGCCGCTGCCCGGGCTGATCGCGGTCCTTGCGCTGACCAACCTGGCGCTGTCGGTGATCGGCACGCTCGTCTCCGGAATCGCCATCCACACGCGCGCACGTGACCTGATCGGGCCGATGATCGGCCTGCCCCTGCTGGTTCCGGCGCTCATCGCCTCGGCTCGCGCCGCCGGTCCGATCCTGCAGGCGGCGCACGCTCCGACGGCGCCCCCACTGAAGTGGGTGGCCACCCTCGCTCTCTATGATCTTGTGTTCGCACTGCTCGCCTATGCGGTGTTCGACTTTCTCCTCGAGGAATGATGCGTTCGACGACATACGGGCGCGGCCTGCGCACCCTGTCACTCCTCACCGTCGTTGCTCTGGTCGCGGCGCTGGTGATGGTGTTCTTCTATGCGCCGCTGGACGCCGAGCAGGGCTTCATCCAGAAGATCTTCTACATCCACGTGCCGCTGGCGATCGTCTCGCTGTCCGGCTTCGTGCTCGGCGGTCTGATGGCGATCGGCTACCTGCGCACCGGAGACCGCGTCTGGGACATGCGCTCCTACGTCGCGATCCATATGGCCCTCATCTTCGGCATCGGTGGCCTGATCACCGGGTCGATCTGGGCGAAGGCCTCATGGGGCCACTGGTGGCTGTGGAATGAGCCGACGCTCGTCTCGTTCCTGATCGTGATCCTGCTGTTCTGCACCTATCAGCCGCTGCGCTTCTCGATCGAGGACCCCGAGCGCCAAGCGCGCTATGCGGCCGTGTTCGCCATCACCTGCGCGGCATTCGTGCCGCTCAACTTCATCGCGGTCCGGCTGTCGACGCAGTTCGTGCATCCGCGGGTGCTCACCCTCACCGGCAGCCGCCTGCCGCCGGCGATGGGCTGGACGTTCCTGGTCTCGGTGATCGGGATCGCGCTGCTCTACACGACCCTCTGGAAGTACGAGATGGCCGCCAAGAACGCCCGCTCGCAACTGCGCCGGCTGCGGCGCACGCTGCTGGGCGAGGACCTCGACCGGCCCTACGGGCGCTCGGCGGCGCCGCTGTGAGCCCGCTGCTCGCCAGCGCCCCGGCGCTGCCGCTCGGCCATGCCGGGAAGTTCGTCGCGGCCGCCTACGTGGTGGCGTTTGCGATCGTGCTCATCTACGTGGCGATCATGGCAGTGCGCGCCCAGCGCTTCGAGCGCGACCTCGATCAGCTGCAGCGCGACATCGAGGCCCAGCGCGCGCACCGGGAATCGACGCCGCCGGGTGCGGCGGGGGGACAGGCGCCGGAGGGTCCGGCCTCCCCAGGTGACCCGGAGCGCTCGGGATCGCTGCTGTGAGCGAGCTGCTCGCGCTCGGGGTCTCGCACAAGACGGCGCCCGTCGAGATCCGCGAGCGGCTGGCGCTCCCCGAAGCGCGCGCCAGCGAGTTCGTGCGCGACCTGTGCGAGAGCGGAGGGGTGCGCGAAGCGGTGACGATCTCCACCTGCAACCGCACCGAGGTCTACGCCGTCGCCTCCGATCCGGTCGCGGCCGAGTCCACGGTGCTGACGATGCTCGCTCGGCGCGCGGGGATCGGCCCCACCGAGCTCACCGCGTCGATCTACGCGCATCACAACTGCGACGCCGCGCGGCACCTGTACCGCGTCGTCTCCGGCCTGGACTCGATGATCGTCGGCGAGGATCAGATCCAGGGTCAGGTCAAGCGCGCCTACGAGGCCGCGCTGGCCCAGCACGCGACCGGGCCGTTCATCAACCACCTGTTCGAGGCCGCGCTCTCGACCGGCAAGCGCGTGCGCGCCGAGACCGCGATCGGGGAACGGCGTCTGTCGGCGCCGACGGTGGCGGTTGCGCTGGCCGCCGAGCAGCTCGGGTCGCTGGCCGGACGCCAGGTCGTGCTCGTCGGCACGGGGGAGACCAGCGAGCTCACCGCCCGTGCGCTGCACCCCACCGGCGCTGAGCTGGTGTTCGTGGCCAGCCGCCGCCGGGCGCGGGCGCTGAGCCTGGCCGCCCAGTATGGCGGCACGAGCATGTCCTTTGACGGACTCCCGGACGCGCTGCTCACCGCCGACATCCTGGTGGCGGCCACCGCGTCACCGCATCTGCTGATCGAGGTCGACGAGATCGCGGAGGTGATGCGTGAGCGTGGCGGCCGGCCGCTGCTGCTGATCGACCTGGCGGTGCCTCGCGACATCGAGGGCGCATGTGCTCGGGTCTCCGGCATCACGCTGCGTGACATCGATGACCTCGAGGCGGTCGTAGCGCGCAACATGCAGATCCGCCAGGCGGAGGCGCGCCGCGCCGAGACGATCGTCGAGCAGGAGATCCAGGAGTTCGCCGCCTGGATGGGCTCGCTGGAGGTGCTGCCCACGATCGCCGCGCTTCGCGCGAACGCCACCGAGATCGCCCAGCGTGTCGTCGCCGAGAACGCGGAGCGGTGGGAGTCCGCCTCACCGCGTGACCGCGAGCGCGTCGACCAGATCGCCCGCACGATCGTCAACCGCCTGCTGCACGAGCCGACGCTGCGCCTCAAGGACCTCTCCGACGACCGGCTGCATGGCCGGATGGCGGTCGTGCGCGACCTGTTCGGGCTCTCGGTCGGCGAGGATGGGCTGGAGGCAGCGCCCGCTTCCGCGCAGCGCCCGGCGCAGCCGCTGGCCGAGATCCACCCGCTGCGGCGCCCCGCCTGAGCTCCGTGACGCTGCGACTGGGCACCCGGGGGAGCGCGCTGGCGCTCATCCAGGCCGAGTCCGTCGCCGACGCGCTGCGGGTGGGCGGCGCCGATGTCGAGATCGTGACCATCACCACGCTCGGCGACCGCGGGGCCGCGGCGCTCGACAAGTCCCGCTGGGTCTCCGAGCTCGAGCGCGCACTGCTCGACGATCGCATCGACCTGGCCGTCCACTCCGCCAAGGACGTGCCGACCGAGCTTCCGGCGGGCCTCGAGCTCGTGGCTGTTCCGGCGCGGGCGGACGCGCGGGACGCGTTCTGCGGCGCGGCGGGACTTGCCGACCTGGCCACGGGGGCGAGGGTCGGCACCGCGTCGTTGCGGCGGACCGCTCAGCTCCGCGCCGCCCGCCCGGACCTGGAGGTGGTCGAGTTGCGCGGCAACGTCGACACCCGCCTGCGCAAGCTCGCCGAGGGCCAGGCCGACGCGCTCGTACTCGCGCTGTCGGGGCTGCAGCGGCTGGGGCGTGCCGACGCGGTGAGCGCCATCGCCGACGATTTCGTCCCGGCCGCCGGTCAGGGGGCTCTCGCGGTCGAGGGCCGCCTCGGCGAGCTCGCCGCCGATCCCCGGCTGGAGGCAGTCCGGGACCCCATCGCCGGCGCCTGCGTGTCGGCCGAGCGCACGCTCGTGCACGCGCTCGGCGCGTCCTGCCACACGCCGGTCGGCGCCCACGCCCATCGGTGTGCCGACGGATTGCTGCATCTTGTCGGCTGGGTCGGGCTCCCCGACGGCTCGGAGTGGCTGCACGACGAGGTCACCGGCGCCGCCGACGATGTCGGCATCCGCTGCGCGGAGCGCATGCTCGCGGCGGGTGCACGGGAGCTCCTGGACCGGGCCGAGAGCCAGGTCGCGGTGTGACCGTCTATCTCGTCGGTGCCGGCCCCGGGGACCCGGGGCTGCTCACCGCTCGCGCGCTGGCGCTGATCGCCGTCGCTGACGTGATCGTCCACGACCGGCTGATCCCCGCGACCGCGCTCGACGGCGCCCGTCCCGAGGCTGAGCGCTACTACGTCGGCAAGGAGGGCGGCGGGCCGTCGGTGAGCCAGGAGGAGATCGCCGGGCTGCTGCTCGAGCACGGTGCCGCGGGGCGTAAGGTCGTCCGGCTCAAGGGCGGCGATCCGTTCGTCTTCGGGCGCGGCGGCGAGGAGGCCGAACTGCTGCGCGAGGCCGGCATTCCGTTCGAGGTCGTCCCGGGCGTGACTGCGGCGGTTGCGGCCTCCGCGTACGCGGGGATCCCGGTCACCCATCGAGACGCGGCGAGCGCGGTGGCGTTCGTCACCGGTCACGAGGATCCCGACAAGGCCGAGACGGCGCTTGACTGGGACGCGCTGGCGGCCTTTCCCGGGACGCTGGCGGTGTACATGGGAGTCGCGCGGCTGTCGGCGATCGCCGATCGCCTGCGCGCCGGGGGCCGTCCGGGATCTGAGCCCGCCGCCGTCATCGAACGCGGCACCTGGCCCGGACAGCGGGTCGTCACCGGCACGCTTGAGACGATCGCCGAGGTCGCCGCCGACGCCGGGATTCGCGCGCCCGCGATCTCGCTGTTCGGTGCGGTCGCGGCGCTGCGGCACAACCTCGCGTGGTTCGAGGCGCGGCCGCTGCACGGCCGTACGATTGCGGTCACCCGGGCGCGGGCCCAGTCCAGCGGCCTGGCGGGGCGGCTGCGCGAGCTCGGCGCCGAGGTGATCGAGGCACCGGCGATCCGGATCCGCCCGCTCCCGGGCGAGCTACCCGCCGACCTGGGGGGCTATGACCTGGTCTGCCTGACGAGCCCCAACGGCGTCGGCTGCCTGTTCGAACGGCTCGCTGCCTCAGGGCGCGACGCGCGCGCACTGCACGGCGCTCGCATCGCGGCGATCGGGCCGGGCACCGCGCGGGCACTTGCCGAACGCGGCATCCGCGCCGACATCGTCCCCGAGCGGTACGTCGCCGAGGGGCTGGTCGAGGCGCTCGCCGACGGGGTGGGCGGGGACATATCCCGGGCGCTCGTCGCCCGCGCCGCCGAGGCACGTGACGTCCTCCCCGACGCGCTGCGCGAACGCGGTGCGGAGGTCGACGTCGTCTCACTCTACGAGACGGTCGCCGAGCCGCTCACCGACGCCCAGCGTCGGGCGCTCGGCGACGCCGACTACGTCACCTTCACCTCCTCCTCGACCGCTCGCTATTTCTTCGGCCAGGCGGGTGACGCGATCGGCCCGGGCACGCGCCTGGCGTCGATCGGGCCGGTGACCAGTGACACGCTGCGCGAGCTCGGCCACCAGCCGGCGTTCCAGGCCGAGCGCCACGACATCGACGGCCTGGTGGAGGCGCTGGTCGCCGATGCGGCCGGCACCACCTCCGGGTGAGCCCCAGAGCGCGGTGTCGCAGCCCGTCATCACGTTTCTCACCGACTACGGGCTGGCGGACCCGTTCGTCGGTGTCTGCCACGGGGTGATCGCCGCGCGTTGCCCTGGGGCGAAGGTCATCGATCTGAGCCACGGAATCCCGCCTCAGGATGTCCGCGCCGGGGCCGCCGCGCTCGCCCGCGCGCTGCCGTTCATGCCGGTCGGCATCATGCTCGCGGTCGTCGATCCAGGCGTCGGCGGGGCGCGGCGCGGGGTGGCGATCCGAGCCGGGGACGGCCATCAGCTGGTCGGGCCCGACAACGGGCTGCTGTGGCCGGCCACGCTGGCCGCGGGCGGCGCCGAGGCAGCGGTCGACCTTGCGGGCTCGCGGTTCGCGCTGGAGCCGGTCTCCGCCACGTTCCACGGCCGTGACGTGTTCGCTCCGGTCGCGGCGGCACTCGCCGGTGGTGTCGCGCTGCAGGACGTGGGCACCCCGGTCGATCCCGCGTCACTTGTCGTCCTAAAGCCGCTGGAGGCCCGGGTCCAACGCGGAGAGCTCCGCGCTCAGATCGTCGCCATCGACCGCTTCGGCAACCTCGAGCTCGCCGCGGTGCGGGGCGACCTGGACGCTGCCGGGCTCCCGGCCGACGGTGGGGTCGAGGTGGAGGCGGCCGGCGAGCCGGTGCGCGCCCGCGCGGGCCGCACGTTCTCCGACGTTGCGGCCGGCGACCTGCTGCTCTACGAGGACTCGAGTGGGGTGCTCTCGCTGGCGGTCTCCTGCGGTTCGGCAGCGGAGCTGCTCGCGGTCGCCGCGGGCGACGAGCTCCGGATCAGCGCGTGACGAGCATCAGCGCGGACGAGCTCGGCCGCCCCCGTCTGCACCTTCGACGCGTGGACTCCACGAACCTGCGCGCGCGTCGGCTTGCCGCCGCTGGCGCGCCGCACGGCACGCTGGTCACCGCCGGCGAGCAGACCGCCGGTCGGGGACGGCAGGGCAGAAGCTGGAGCGCGCCCGCGGGCAGCGCGTTGCTCGCCTCCCTGGTCATCCGTGAGCCCCGGCCGCTGCTCTCGCTGGCCGCGGGGATCGCAGTCGGCGCGGTCGCCGAGCGTCTTGACCGCGGTGAGCGCCACGGTGCGGTCAAGTGGCCCAACGACGTGCTCCTCGACGGCGGAAAGGTTGCCGGGATCCTCGTCGAGGCCCGCCCGCAGGAGAGTTGGGCGGTGCTCGGGATCGGCATCAACGTCGCCGTCGAGCTGGGCACGCTCAGCGCGGAAGTCGGAGCCAGGGCGGCGACGCTCGGGCTGGCCCCTGACGAGGTCGAGCGCGTGCTCACCGAGCTCGTCGCCGAGCTGCGCCGGGTGCTGGCGCTCGACCCGGAGACGATGCTGGCCGAGCTGCGGACGCGTGATGCGCTGCACGGCCGCGCGATCAGCTGGGCGGACGGCGCCGGGATCGCCGACGGAATCGACGCCGAGGGGCGGCTGATCGTGCGGACGCAGACGGAGAGGGTCGCGCTGGACGCCGGCGAGATCCATCTCGACGCGCCCGCGGTCACTGGACGCGGCTGATCGTCGTTGGTACGGTCGCTGCAGGTCGTGGCATCCGGGGGTGGACGGCGGTCACGAGTGACCGTGAGGAGTGGAGAGGGACATGAGCGGCGTCTCGGTGGTGGCAGATTCGGCTCCGGCCGGCGAGGTCGGGCACGCGCCCGGCGCTCCCCTGGACTTTGAGATCGTCCCGCGCCGCGGGCTGATCGCAGTGGCGGTCGTGTTCACCGCGCTGATCGTCGCGATCGCGGCCAACGCGCTGTGGCCGCTGATGTTCCTGCACGTCGCGTTCGGCGCGGCGTGGACGATCATCGACCTGTTCCTCGGCTTCGTCCTCGGTCCGATCCTGGGGCGCTTGTCGATCCCCGCGCGGATCGAGCTCACGACGAAGCTGATGCCGAAGATGCTGCTGATCATGCCGACGATCGTCACCGTGGTGCTCGCCGCCGGATGGCAGCTCGGCTTCAAGACCGGCACGGTGCTGAGCAGTTACCCGGAGCACGGCTGGGTCGTCGCCAGCTTCATCGTCGTCGGGGTGATGGCGGTGGTCGCGCTCGGCCTCCTGGAGCCCGCAAACGTCGCGGTGCTGATCGAGCTCAAGAAGCCACAGCCCAGGCCCGAGGTGATCGAGCGCCTGATGAAGCGGTTCATCTACTCGGCTGGGATCACCGGCCTGATGCAGATCGCGACGCTCGTGATCATGACCAAGCTCGGTTCTTCATGAGCGCCACCCCAGCATCCACCGAGCCCCGGCTGCCGCCGGTCACCGAGATCGGCATGGCATCGCTGGCGCTGATCGTCGCCGCCGGCATCTATCTCTCGGCGCACCTGCCCAGGCACGTCGCGCTCGCGCCGGCCGCGGTGCTGCTCGCGCTCTCAGCGGCGCTGCTGGCCGCCAATCTGCTCGCCCTGTCCCGGGTCAGAGGCTTTCACTGGCACCGCTTCCTGGAGATCGCGCGGTGGGCGCTGCTCGCGTATGCGATCACCGCGGGGATGATCGAGTACGCGTTCGTGCGTGATCACGTCAGCGGCGGAGCGCTGGTCGTGCTCACGCTCTCGATCGCCGTCTACGCGGTCCACGTGCCGATGCTGATCGCCTTCACCGTGGCGCGCTACGACACCTCAAGCCCGGAGGGCTGAGCCCCCGGTTCAAGCGGCGGCTTCGGCGTCCTCGCCGGCGCCGGTCTCGCGCGGGAGCTCTTCGATTTCGGCGAGGTCAGGCGGACCGTCGTCGTCCCGGTCGTCATCCCGGTCCTCGTCGGGATCGGCCGCGTCGTCGGAGTCGTCGTCCGGATCGTCATCGGGGTCGGCCTCGTCGAAATCGGCGTCGTCCGTGTCGTCGTCGGTGTCGCGATCGATCGCGTCGTCCTCGGCCGGCGTCCCGTCGGGCGACTCGTCTTCGGTGAGCGTCGCCACCGCCTTGCTGGTCTGAGCCTCGCCCCCGGAGGCGCCGGCCCCCTGGCCCTTGCGCTTGCGGCGCTTGGAGCTGCGGCGGCCCTTCGGGAAGTTGCGCAGCAGCTCGCGGGCGAGCGCGGCCGGCTTGCGCGCCATCCGCGTGCGGGCTCCCCGCAGCGCCTCCTCGGCCTCGGGCGTGTGCGCCAGGGCCGCGGCGAGCAGCGCGGCCGACAGCCGGCGGTCCTCCTTGCGCGACGCGTGGACCAGGCGGCGCGCGTTGCGCGCGTGGGCGGGGCCGCTTGAGTTCACCAGCAGGCCGAGTAGCCGCTTGGTCTCGGGCCAGCGCTGCACGGCGTACTCCTCGTGGACCTCGCGCGTGTACTCCGCCATCCGCCAGATCCAGGCGTTGGCCTGATCACGCCGTCCGATGCGGCGCTCGGCGAGCGCCTGGAGCATGATCTTCACGCCCTCGCGCCGTTCGTCGCGGGGCCAGCCGCCCATGATGTCGATGGCGGTGTCAAACGCCTCCGCATCGCGGCTGGAGGCGATCTCCTGCAGCGCACGCAACCGCAGCTGGGCGCTCTTGTTGCGCTGCACGGCCGTGATCAGGAACCGGCGCTTGAGCTCACCCTGACGATCGAAGTGCAGCATCGCCTTGGCCCGCCGCCAGCCGCTCGGTGCGACTCGCGCGCCGGCGAGGGCGGCCCACACATGCTGCTCACCGTAATCGAGGTGCTCGACCGCGATCCGCCACAGCTCTCGCTCGAAGACCTCGGCTCTGCGGTCCGGATCCGGGGTGACCGGCAGCACCCGGCGCTCGACGCGGATCCGTCGTCCGCGGCCACGGCGGACCGGGCCGACGACGATCGCGCCGCCGCGATAGACGTCGCGGTCGAGCAGCGAATGCAACGTGACCACCGGATCGTCGTGCTTGGTCGCGGGATGCACGAAGTCGACGACGATGCCCGCCTCTTTGCCGGGGTGGCGACGGGTGACGCGGCCGACGCGCTGCTGGTAGATGCGCTTTGAGGCCGTCGGGGCCAGATGCATGCAGACCGTCGCCCGCGGGCTGTTCCAGCCCTCCGCGAGCAGCTGCGCGTTGACGAGCACGTCGACCTTCCCCGACTCGTAGTCGGCGAGCACGCGCGCCAGCTCGCGCTTGGGGGTCTCGCCGGACACTGCCTTGGCCTTGATCCCGATCGCGCGGAAGGACTCGGCGACGTTGTAGGCGTGCTTGACGCCCGCCGCGTAGACGACTCCGGGCACGCCGTTGAACCGGGTCTTGTACAGGTCGGCGATCGCCAGGTTGAACGGCGTCTGGTCGAGCAGCTCGGCGAGCATCTCCTGGTCGAATTCGGTGTCCACCTCGCCGCGGCGCAGTGGCACCTTGGCGATTGTGCGCACCCCTGGCCCGGGCGGGATCCGCAGGCAGCGCAGCGGCGCGATCACCCCGCGCCGCGCGGCCTGGGCGAGATCGAAGCGGCTCGTCTGGGTCGGGAACAGATCGGTGACGTGGCGGGCGATGAGCGCGCCGGTGGCGGTCATGCCGACGAAGATCGGGCCGCTCCAGGCGCGGATCGAAGCCGACGTCTTCTCGCCCAGCGCGGTGTGGGCCTCGTCGCAGATGACGACGCTGTAGGCGTCGGAGATCCGTCCAGCGTTGCGCACGAACCACTGGTAGGTCTCGACGGTCACCGGTCCGTTGGCGGAGTCCTGGCCCTCGAGCAGGGGGGCACAGATGCGGTCGCGGTAGCCGCGGTCGCGCAGCTCGCCGTTGAACTGGTCGACGAGGTTTCGCCGGTGGGTCAGGATCAGCACCCCTCCGCTGCGGCTCGCCTCCACAAACCCGAGGGCCGCGACGGTCTTGCCGGCGCCGGTCGCATGCTCAAACCAGAAGCGCTTGGCCGCGTTGGGATCCTCAGGCTGCTCGCCGAGCTGACGGTCGTCGTCGGCGTCCTCCTCGTCCTGCCAGTCCTGAGGCTCCTCGTCGTCACCCCCCTCGTCCTCCTCCTCCAGCGCTAGCGCGCCGTCGTCCTCGTTCTCGAGGTCCGGCTCCGCGCTGTCGTCGGGCTCCTCGTCATCCTCGTCCTCGAGCTCGGGAGCGCTTGCACCGTTGCCGTTCCCGTTCCCGTTGCCGTTCCCGTTGCCGTTCCCGTTGGCCTGGCGTTGGGCCTCGGCGAGCAGCGCGGTCAGCGTGCCGGAGAGGGCATCGACCTGATGGGCGGACAGAACGGTGCCGTCAACGAGATGCGGCTCCTCCTCCGACAGCAATCGCTCGAGCCCGAGCAGCAGGCCGAACTCTCGCCGCCAGGCGACCGAGGGGGTCTTGCGGCCGTCGGCGACCTCCGCGAGTGCGGCGTCGAGCGCACGCCGACGGGGTGTCCCCGGGGCGAGGGCCTCCTCGAGGCTCTCGCCCTCGTAGACGAAGCGCTCGCGCGTCAGCAGTTCGGCGCGCGCTATTGCGTCAGGGCTGGGTAAAGGGGTGGTGACACCCATCTGGCTTGTCAGGTTGGCTGGAGAAGTGAGCGAACCGCGGTGCAACGTCGAGCGGCTCGAAGGGGTCCGCAACAGCGGACGGACGGCGAAAATACCTCAGAAAGCGATCCCAGCTCCCCGGGATCCCGCAGACCATTTAAGCAGATCCGTCGGCGCGGCCCGTATGGCAAGCTGTGAACGTGCGAGTTTCGCGGTGGCTGATGGTGGTCGTGATCCCGGTCGCCCTCGCCATCGCGGGTTGTGGCAGCGCGCTGCCACGCAGCGCCGGGCCGAGCCGGCGGGCGATCGAGGCCGCCTTCCACGGCTCGCCCGCTGCCCTCGCCGCGCTTCACGTGCAGGCCGATCAACTCCTGGGTGGAGGCGTCTCCGGGTTCCGAGCCCGGATGCGCGCACTGCGCGGCCACCCGGTCATCGTCAACCTCTGGGCGTCATGGTGCGGGCCCTGCCAGTCCGAGTTCCCGATCTATCAGAAGGTCGCCGTCCGGTACGGCAACCAGGTCGCGTTCCTCGGCCTCGACGTCCATGACACCAAGGGCGACGCGTCCGCGTGGCTGAAGCGCTATCCCGTCACCTATCCCAGCTACTTCGACCCCAGCCGCGCGATCGAGACCTCGTTGCGCACCATCGAGGGCACGCCCCAGACGTTTTTCTTCAACGCGAACGGCCGCGAGGAGTACGACCATGGTGGCCCCTACACGACGGTCCGCTCCCTCGAGCGCGACATCCGCACCTACCTTGGAGTGCGATGACCGAGGTCACTGAGAAGATCGAGATCCGCCGCCACCAGGGCGAAGAGGAGATGGCGCAGCTACTGCGCCTGCGCCATGACGTCTTCTGCGGGGAGCAGGGCGTCCCCGAGCGCGAGGAGCTCGACGGGCGTGACGGCGAGGCGGTTCATCTGGTCGCGGTCGAGGACGGCCGCGTGCTCGCCACCTGCCGACTGCTGTTCGTCGGGGCCACCGTCCAGTTCAGCCGGCTCGCGGTCGCCCGCGATGCGCGGCGGCGCCGGATCGCGACCCGGCTGCTCGCGCTCGCCGACGACGAAACCCGCTCAGGCGGTGCGCGACGGCTGGTGCTCCACGCCCAGACCTACGCCCGCGCGCTGTATGACGCTGCCGGCTACGAACCTCGTGGCCGCGTGTTCATGGAGGCGGGCATCGAGCACGTGGCGATGGAGAAGCTGCTCTAGCGTCTCAGCGCCCGCCGATCGACACCGTGCGCCGCACGTCCGGTGCGGCTCGGTGACGGTCGTACATGAGGGCGACCCAGACGCCGATCGGCCGGTCGGCGAGGGAGTCCATGAACTCGCGCGCGGGCGCCGGAACCTCAGGGATCGGATACGGGAAGGAGGCCGGGCGGGCGATCGGGTACAACAGCGCCGCGGCGGTCAGATCCGCGACGGTGAACCGGTCGCCGACCAGATAGTCGTTTCCGCTGTCGGCGAGCTCGTGCTCGAGCAGCTCGACAGCCGCCAGGACGCGGGCGCGGCTCTCGGCGGCCTGCTCGTGGGTGATGCGAAATCGCCGGCGTATGCCGGCGCTCAGCAGCGGAAAGACGCCGCGCAACAGCGCCCGCGCGAACGGCGGCTGGTTGTGGAGGAACGAGGGCAGCAGCAGGTCGGGGCGGACGAGCAGGTGCTGGTAGGCGGCGCGACGGACGTGCTCGCCGAGCTCGACGTCGCAGAGCGCCTCGAGCTCGAGCGCTCGGGTGCGCTGGGCCTCGTCGGCGGGGTAGAGCGCCGGCTCCGGGCGATATCGCTCGAGCGCGGCGATGATCTGCGAGGACCCGCCGATCGCGCTGCCGTCGAGCGTGAGCACCGGCGTCGTCTCGCAGGCTCCGTCGGTGAGCCGGCGGACGATCAGCAGATGCGCGCCGGGCAACAGCGGGCGCCGCACGTGGTCGATCCGCTTGAAGTCCAGCGCCCAGCGCGCCTTCTCGTTGTAGTGCGAGAGCTCGAGCTGCCAGAGCACCGGTCGTGGCTCGGGGCCGGTCACGGGCGGTGTATATCGCCTGGGGCGTCGTACTACCGTGACGTTCCGCATGCACGAGATCCGCGTCGACCCGTTCTCCGGCCGCCGCGTGATCCTCGCCCCGGGCCGCGCGGAGCGGCCCGGCGCGGGGTTGAGCGCCACGCCGGCGGTCCCGGTCGACCCGGTGACCGACCCGTTCGCGCCCGGACACGAATCGCAGACCGCGCCCGAGGTGTTCGCGGTCCGCCCGGACGGCTCGGCCCCCGACACCCCGGGCTGGACGGTCCGCGTCGTGCCGAACCTCTATCCCGTGCTCACCGCCGACGCTCCTGATCCCGAGCCCGACGCGCAGCGTGACCTGTTCTGGTCCGGGCCGGCGCGAGGTGCTCACGAGGTCATCGTCAACGCGCCCGAGCCGGTGTCCAGCCTCGCGGACCTCAATCCCGTCAAGGTCGCCGAGGCTGTCGACGTGTGGCGTGAGCGGATGCGAGCCCACGCCGAGGCTTCGTGCCTGCACCTGTTCGTCAACGAGGGAGCGGGCGCCAGCCAGCCGCACACCCACGCCCAGCTGCTCGCGTTCGACTTCGTCCCCGCCGACATCGCCCGCGAGCGTGAGCGCTTCGGTGCCTACGCCACTCGCACCATGGGCGGCAACCTGCTCGCCGATCTCGTCCAGCAGGAGGTGCGCCGGAGAGAGCGAATCGTCGCGATCGACTCCGAGGCTGTGCTCATGTCCACCTACGCCGCGCGGGTCCCCTACCAGATGACGCTCGCGCCGCGCAGCACTCGCATGCGCTTCGAGGACGACGGCCCGACCGGGGCCGCCCTGCTGCACGACGGGCTCTCCCGACTCCGCCGCGTGTTCGGGCAGATGCCGCCGCTGAACCTCTGGGTCCGGACCGCGCCGCGGGGCGCCGAGCACTGGTGCTGGCGCGTCGACATCCTGCCGCGGCTGTTCGGCGTGAGCTCGGTCGAGCTGGGAGCCGGGATGGATCTCAACCCCGTCACGCCCGAGGCCGCGGCGGCCGCGCTGCGCGGCGACTGATGCGCGCGCTCGTCCAGCGGGTCAGCCGTGCGGCCGTCGAGGTCGACGGCGCCGAGGTCGCCTTGATCGGCCCCGGCCTGCTCGTGTTGCTCGGGGTGACCCACACCGACACCACGGCCGAGGCCGAGTGGATCGCCGCCAAGATCCGCGGTCTGAGGGTGTTCCCGGATGCCGAGGGACGAATGAACGAGCCGCTCGGGGACCGTTCGGTGCTCTGCGTCAGCCAGTTCACCCTCTACGGCGATGCCCGCAGGGGCCACCGGCCCAGCTACGTCGACGCGGCGCCGGGGCCGGTGGCCGAGCCGCTGTACGACCAGGTGTGTGAGCTGCTGGGGGCGGCGCGGGGGGTCTTCGGGGCGGACATGAAGGTCTCGCTGGTGAACGACGGGCCGGTGACGTTACTGCTCGAGCGGTGAGCTTCTGGCGGGGGTGTTTGTGGTGGTGCGCGGGTTCGCGATGTGGCATGCCGTGACGCCGGCCGTCAAGCAGCGCCCGCAGTTTCCCGGCGTCCGTGTGGGGTTCGTGGCGCTGCTTGACTGCCGTCGCCCCGTCATGCCATTGGCAATGAGGCCGGGTCCACTTCGTGTGCCCGACCTCGCGCCAGCTCGGACTCTCGGGGCGGCGGGGCGAGACCGTGCGTGATCGTGGGGTCGGGGCGGAGCCTTTCGCCCGCGCGCGACAGCGTCCTCGCGGGGTTGGGTGATCTGGTCCGCGGGGCGGCGCTTATGTCCCACGCGGGCTCGGAGGGTGCCGCGTGTGGGTGAAAGCTGCCGATCCGAGACCGCCCGGCGGCCCCAGACGCCCCGCCCGCACGGCCCACCGCCCAAGATGGCCGATCGGGGCTCCATACGCGCCCAAATCGGCCAAACCCCGTCGCTCGGATGACTCCGCCTCCGGAATGACCCGGGCACGCGCCCCCGCCACACGCCTGATCTCTCGATTTCCACCCAGTCCAGGGGAAAAACGCACGAATCCACCCACCGCCAACGCCGATCGGACGCCAGGCACCAGCCCAAGTGCGGGGCGCACCTGTGCGACCCGTTCATTGCCCATAGCGCGACGGGGCGACGGCAGTCAAGCAGCGCCACCCACCCCACGCGGACGCCGAGGAACTATGGACGCTGCTTGACGGCCGACGACCCGACGCGCTACCACCCACGCCCAAGGTCACCCCCGCGAACGTCACAGACAGCTACGCGGCAGCGGCGACAGCTACGCGGCTGCCGGCGCCGCGATGATCCCCCGCAGCACCACCAGCGCCCGCTCCCGGTGGGCATCCAGCTCCGCCGCCAGCCGTTCCGGATCGCCGGCGACGACCGCGCCGACGATGCGGTCGTGGGCGCGCAGCGACTCGCGGCGTTCGGCCGCGGAGTTGTAGTAGAGCGCTCGGTAGGCCTCGGTCTGGTCCCAGAGGAGATCGATCATGCGCTGGGTGTGGGGGCGTCCGGCCGGGGCGAGGATGGCGTGGTGGAAGCGGCGGTTGGCGGCGAGCTCGGCGACGACGTCGTCGGCGCTCACCGCGGCGGCGCAGTCGGCTGCGGCCTGCTCGATCGCGGCCAGGTCGTCCCTGGTGAGGGCGGGCAGGGCGGCGTAGGCGGCCTCGCGCTCGAGCAGGGCCCGGAGGGAATAGATCTCCTCGAGGTCGACGATGTTCAGCTCGGTGACGATGTAGCCGCGACGGGGCCGGTAGGTCACCTGACCCTCGCGCTCGAGGATCCGCAGAGCCTCGCGCACGGGGGCCAGGGAGATCCCGAGCCGCCCGGCGACGTTCTCCTGGCCGATGCGCTCGCCGGGCACCAGCGCGCCGGAGACGATCGCTTCGCGCAGGTGGGTGAGGGCGTGCTGGGCGGTGGTATTCGGTACCGCCCGCCCGCTGTCGGCAGGTGAGCTCATCGGTGGCAGAGTCTCAGGAGCGGAACGCCGAGATTCCGGTGAGTGCGCCGCCGACGACCAGGGCGTGCACGTCGGCGGTGCCCTCGTAGGTGACCACGGACTCGAGGTTGTTCATGTGACGGATCACCGGATACTCGAGCGTGATGCCGTTGGCGCCGAGCACCTGGCGCGCGGCGCGGGCGACGTCCAGCGCGTCGTTGACGTTGCCGAGCTTGCCCATCGAGACGTGCTCGGGGCGGAGCTCGCCGGCGTCCTTCAGGCGGCCGAGGTGCAGTGCCATCAGCGAGGAGCGGTTGACCTGCAGCGCCATGTTGGCGAGCTTCTGCTGCTGGATCTGGGTGCCCGCGATCGGCTTGCCGAACACCGTGCGCTCCTTGGCGTATTCAAGCGCGGCCTCGAAGCAGGCGCGGGCGGCGCCGGCGGCGCCCCACACGATCCCGTAACGGGCCTCGTTCAGGCAGGACAGCGGGCCACGCAGACTCGTCGCCTCGGGCAGGCGGGCGGAGTCGGGCAGGCGGACGTCGTCGAGGATCAGCTCGGAGGTGATCGACGCGCGCAGCGAGAGCTTCTTGTGGATGTCCTGGGTGGTGAAACCCGGGGTGCCCTTGGGAACGAGGAAGCCGCGGATGCCCTCCTCGGTCTGGGCCCACACGACGGCGATCTGGGCGGCCGAGCCGTTGGTGATCCACATCTTGGTGCCGTTGATGATCCAGTCAGAGCCGTCGCGGCGAGCGCGGGTGCGCATCGAGCCGGGGTCAGAGCCGGCGTCGGGCTCGGTGAGGCCGAAGCAGCCGATCGCCTCGCCGGCGGCCATCTGCGGCAGCCATTCGTTCTTCTGCTCCTCTGAGCCCCAGCGCCAGATCGCGAACATCGCCAGCGAGCCCTGAACCGAGACGAGGCTGCGGATGCCGGAGTCGCCGGCCTCGAGCTCCATGCAGGCCAGGCCGTAGGCGGTGGCGGAGGTGCCGGCGCAGCCATAGCCCTCCAGGTGCATGCCGAGCACGCCGAGCTGACCGAGCTCCTTGGCCAGCTCCAGCGGGATCGTGCCCTGCTCGAACCAATCGCCGGCGTACGGCGTCACCTTGTCGGCGACGAACGCCCGCACCGTGTCGCGAATATCGCGCTCCTCATCGGACAGCTGGCGATCCAGGCCGAGGTAGTCGCGAGGGTTCAGAGCGGGCAGGGCGGACGTGGTGGTGGCCATGGCGGACGGTCTCTCCTGGTCGGGGTACGGTGGCGGGCGGGTCGGTCGGCGAGCGCGCGGCAGCCGGTGCCCATTGCGCTCATCCTTCGAGATTCGATTTTCGAAAATCTGCTGAGAGCGAGTATGCCCGCCACCGGCTCGGGCTGTCAACCGTGCCGGCCAGGCGGTCCGGGCCCTGACCGGCCACCGCCTGGGGCTCACGGTCAACCCGCACGCCGAGCAGCCGGCCCCACGAGATCAGGCGGCCATGACCTACCCCCAAGGGTGGGCGCTCGGCCTCAGCGCCGGCACCCGCCACTCTGGGAATCTCGTGCCGCGTAGCGCGTTTCGAAGTTCCCAGAGTGCCCCCGGCGCCCGGTCGCCAGCGTCACTCTGGGCGCCTCGTCCCGCGTAGCGCGTTTCGAAGTTCCCAGGGCCCCCGGCAGCCGGTCGCCAGCGCCACTCTGGGCGCCTCGGGCCGTGCAGGGCGTTTCGAAGTTCCCAGGGCCCCCGGCAGCCGGTCGCCAGCGCCACTCTGGGCGCCTCGGGCCGTGCAGGGCGTCTCGAAGTTCCCAGAGTGCCCCCGGCGCCCGGTCGATCGGTGCCCCGGGGCAGCTCACGCGGACCCGGCGGCCATGGCGTCTCAGGGGGCGGCAGGGGACGCCGCGGCCTCGGCGCCCGGAGCGGTCGCCGCCGCCGTGGCCGGTCGCGACAGCAGCGCGAGCCCGCAGACCGCCGACAGGGCCGCCGCGAGGGCGATCAGCTCCCACCCGTGGCGATAGGCGGAGAGCGTCGCCGCGGCGCCGTGGGGGGTGCCGAGGACCGCGATCAGCACGGCGACGCCGATCGCGAGTCCCAGCTGCCGGAGCATGTTGACCACGGCGGAACCGGTCGCGAACGAGTTAGGCGGAAGCGCCGCCGCGCCGGTCGCCTGGAAGGTCGGCATGGTGAGCCCGACACCGATCCCGGTGAGCACGATGCCGCCGAGCATGCCGCCGACGTAGTCGGGCCGGATGCTCGCCGCAAGCGTCCACCAGATCGCGCCCGCGGTGAACACGAGCGAGCCGGCGGCGATCACCCGTCCCGGGCCGAAGCGCGCGATCAGGCGGCCGCCGAGCCCGAACGCGACGAGCGGCACCATGACCGGGCCCGGTGCGATCGAGAGGCCGGTCTGGAGCGCCGACCAATGCCAGACCTCCTGGGAGAAGAGCACCCGGGAGAGCAGCATCGCGCCGAACGCGATCGAGAAGATGAGCGCGACGATCGAGGAGCCGGTGAACGCCCGGACGCGGAAGAGCGCAGCGTCGATCAGCGGGTTGCGGGCGTGGATGCAGTGCTGGGCGAACGCTCCGAGCAGCACCACCGCCCCGGCAAGCGAGCCGATCGTCGCCGCGGAGCCCCAGCCCCAGTCGCCGCCCTTGACCAGCGCGAGGGTGAGCGCCGTCACCCCTGCGGTGACGAGCACCGCCGCCAGCGGGTCGGCGGGGCCGACCGGATGACCCGCGACCTTCGGCAGACGCCGCCACCCGACCGCCAGCGCCAGGATGCCGACGGGCACGTTGACGAGGAAGACCCAGCGCCAGCTGAGCGCCACCAGCAGGCCGCCGACGACCGGGCCGAGGGCGGCGGCAAGGCCGCCCACGGCAGTCCACGCGCGCACCGCCCCATGACGGCGGGCGGGCTCGGTGGTGGCGAGCACGAGCGAGAGCGATGCCGGCGTCAGCAACGCCGCGCCCGCGGCCTGCACGATCCGGAAGACGACGAGCATCGTCAGGCTGTCGGCCACGCCGCAGGCGGCCGAGGCGAGCGTGAAGACGAGCACGCCGAGCAGGAACGCCTGCTCTCGCCGGTGGCTCTCGGCGAGGCGTCCGAGCAGGACGAGCATCGCCGCGTAGACGATCGCGTAGCCGTTGAGCACCCATGAGAGGTCGGCGAGGCTCGTGGTGTGGAGATCCCGGCCCATGTCCGGGAGGGCGACGTTGACGATGAACAGGTCAAGGCTGGCGAGCACCACGCCCGCGCAGACGATCACGAGCACGAGCGCCGGTGACGCATCGGCCCTGCGGTGCAGCAATCGGTTCATGAGATCTCCGAGAAGGGGAAGAGGCTGACTGAGGTAAGCAGCAGTCAGGCACCCTAGCACGCTGGCTGCTGGCATCCTAAGTCAGCTATGCTCTACGTCATGGCCATCGCTTCGTTGGATCTCGATCCCACCCTTCAGCGGCGCCGTGGCCCTGCTCCGGACTGTTCGGTGGACCGCGCGCTTCAGGTCGTCTCCACGCGCTCGGCGATGCTGCTGATGCGCGAGGTCTTCTACGGGGTGACCAGGTTCGACGAACTCACCGCCCGGGTCGGCGTCTCCGAGCCGGTTGCAGCCGCAAGGCTCAAGGAGCTCGTCGGTGCCGGACTACTCGAGCGGCAGCCCTACCGTGAGCCCGGGCAGCGGACTCGATACGCCTACCAGCTCACCGAGAAGGGCGCGGACCTCCTACCGGTGATCGTGGGGCTGATGCGATGGGGAGATCGCTGGGCGCCCGCCGATGGTGGCGGCCCGGTCGAGCTGACGCACAGCGGCTGCGGCGAGCCGGTGCGCGCCGAGCTGCGCTGCGCGGCCGGCCATGAGGTGACGGCGGCCGAGATCCACGTCGCGCCCACCCGGCCGCGCCCGGCCTGACCCCTCGCGCCTGCCCATCGCGGCGCCCCCGCCGCGCCCCGCCGCGCCCCGCCCGGCTCAGACCTGGTCGAACAGGTCCCGCTCGTTCGTGATCACGCCGGTGACGCCCAGCGAGCGCAGCTGATCAAGCCGGCGCGGGTCGTCGACGGTCCACACGAACAACTCGGCGCCACGGCCGGTGACGATCGAGACGAGCCGCTCGGTGACCACGCCCCAGTGGGCCATGATCGCGTCGGCCTCACCCCGATCCAGCGCGCGGGCGACACGGGCGGGCAGGACCCGGCGCAGGTAGGCCAGCATCGCGTAGGCGCCGGGTCGCGTGAGCGGGTGGGCGAGGTAGTTGCGGCGGGCGAGCGGCACCGACAGGCCGAGCTTCAGCTCCGGCGCCTCGCGCCGCAGGACCTCGAGGCTTGAGCGCTCCATGGTCGAGACGAGCGTGCGCTCGGCGATCCCCGCCGCGGCGATCGCACCCGCGACGTCGGCCTCGTAGCCGGTTGCCTTGATGTCGACGTCGAAACGCACTGACGGTTCGACGAGCCGAGCGAGCGCCTGCAGCGCCTCCTCGAAGCCGACGAGGCCGGGCTGCCCGAGCTCACCGGGGTCGTGGGCGACGACGAGCCGGTCGCCGTCGCGGAGCACGTCGAGCTCGACCATGTCCCACCCGGCGCCGTCCAGCCGCTCGGCGAGCGCGTCGAGCTCGACTCCGGCGCCGATGATCGAGTGCCCGACGCGGAGGATCTGGGGCCGGTCAGCGGCGGAGCGGAGCACGCTCGCAGCGTAGAAGCCGTCATCGCGGAGGACTGCGTACTACCGTCGGCGCCCTCGATGCTGACGATCCTGATGCCCGTCTACAACGAGCGCGAGCGGGTCGAGCGCGCGATCGACGAGGTGCTCGACACGGTGCTGCCGACCGCGTCTGAGCTGATCGTGATCGACGACGGCTCAACGGATGGGACCCGGGAGCTCCTGCGCGCGCGGGTGAAGCGCGATCCCGAGCGGCTGCGGCTGGTCGAGCACGAGCACAACCGCGGCAAGGGCGCTGCCGTGCGTACGGGCCTGGAGCACGCGCAGGGCGAGTTCACCTGCGTGTTCGACGCTGACCTCGAGTATGACCCCGAGGATCTGACGCGCCTGATCGCGCCCTTGCTGGAGGGCTCGGTGAACGCCTGCTTCGGCGTCCGAGCCTTCGATGGCTACACGAGCCACTCGTTCCTGTTCGTGCTCGGCAACAAGGGCGTGACGTTCATCTGCAACGCCCTCTTCAACGTCTATCTGCGCGACATCATGACCTGCCACAAGATGCTGCGTACCGACCTCTTTCGCTCACTGGACCTGCGCGCGAGCGGGTTCACGATCGAGCCCGAGATCGCCGCGCGCCTGATCCAGCGCCGCGAGCGGATCTACGAGCTTCCGGTCGCCTACAGCGCCCGCAGCGACATCGAGGGCAAGAAGCTCACCGCACGCGACGGGTTCCGGGTGGTCGGGATGCTCGTGCGCTGCCGGCTCGGGCGCCACTGAGCGCCCCGCGGGGACCGGATGCGCGAGTACTACGAGGAGCTCTGGCAGCAGCTGCCCGACGCGCTCGAACCGCCCGACCGTGGGCTGCGGCTCGATTTCATGCGCGCGGCGGTGAGCCCCGGAGATCGCGTGCTCGATCTCGGCTGTGGCGACGGCTGGATGACGGCTGAGCTGGCGGCGCACGGGGCGTCGCCGATCGGCGTGGAGATAGCGTCCGCGGCGATCGACCGAGCGCGCGGGCACCATCCCGCGCTTGAGTTCCGGCTCGCGGAGATCGACGCTGCGTTGCCGTTTGCCGACAACGTGTTCGACACCGTGTGGGCCAGCGAGGTGATCGAGCATGTGGCCGACACCGCCCGCTGGCTCTCGGAGGTTCGTCGCGTGCTGCGCCCGCGCGGGAGGGTCCTGCTCACGACACCGAACCACTCCAGGCTGCGGCTGCTCGCGGGCGGCATCGGGCGTTATTCCGAGCCGCTCGGCGACCATCTGCACCTGTACGCGGCCGGCTCGCTGCGTGGCGTGCTGCGGGACTTCGACTTCTCCGAGATCGAGATCCGCGCCGTGGGCGGATCGGCTGCGGCGCGGCGAATGCTGACCGCGCGCGCCACCCGCTGAGCAATTCGCTCGGTCAGCGGTGGTGGTGGGTCCTCGGATGGCCCGACGACTTCGCGGCCGCGGCCTTCTCGAGCTCCTGGGTCATCACCGTGATGAAGTTCGTCGTGTTGAACTGCAGCGAGTTCGGCGGCAGGTTCGTCGCCTGCACGTGCCGCGCGGCGACGATTGCGGCCTGCCAGTTCTTGAGCCGCGCCTCGACCTGGGCGAGATCGTTCCAGCTCTGCGGGTTGTGGGGCTGCTCGCGGGTCTCCTGCTCGGCGGCCGCCAGCGCGGCGGCCGCGGCGGGCGGATGCAGATTGAGGTCAATCGACGAGATCAGCTCGTAGGGCTCAAGCGAGAACGGATCTGCCTGGCGCGCCGCCTGCGCCTGCCCGAGGTTGCTCGCTGAATTGACCAGTTGCGCGGAATCCAGCGGTCTCCACACCAGCCACCCGCCGATCACCACCGCCACCGCGAGAGCCGCGCAGCCGACGAGGGCTCCGGGCCGGTCGAGCGGTGACCGCACCGGGCGGGTGAGCAGGGCGCCGGGGCCGTGTCCGGCAACCCAGCCGGCGGCGAGCAGCACGGGCACCGCCAGGCCGGCGAAGTACCACGTCCAGTCGAGGGTGCTCTGGACCCCGAAACCGACGACCAGTACGACCAGGGTGATCAACCCGATGCGCTCCGCGTGCGCGTCCGCGGAAAGCGTGTCCCAGCGACGCCCGAACGAGACCGCCCGCCCGCTCGCCACCAGCCAGGAGACGAGCAGCGCCGCCGACAGCACGAGCCCGAGCGTTCCGAGGTCGGCATAGGTCTCGAACACGTAGCTGTGGGCCTGAAAGACGGTCTCGCCGCTCACCGGGTCAAGCAGCCGCGCGACCGAGAACCCGAGCTCACCGACGCCCTTCCAGTAGGCGAGCTTGCCCACGAACAGCGCCTCGTGCCAGTAGAGCGGGCGGCTGGAGCCGAACTGGAAGACCCGGGAGGCGCTGCCTGCCGAGACGGTCGCCGCCGGATTCGTGAGCTCGTGCCAGCGGTAGGAGATCTCCCCGGTGAGGCCGCGCGACGAGAATGCCACGGCCACAATCGCCAGCACGACGCCGAGCGCGAGCAGCGCGATGATCGCGCGGCCGATCTGCCTGCGGGTCGCCGGCTTGATCTGGCTGCGGTCCATCATCTCGCTGACGACGACGCCCGCGACCGAGACCAGCACGAGCACGACGATGAGCACGATCCCGAACCCGTGGCCCGCGTGATCCTGCGCGGAGGGCCGCACGTAGTTGCCGGCCAGACCATGGTGGGTGAGAAACCAGACGCTGAGCACGGCGGCCCCCGCGGCGCCGACGAGCAGCATCGCGATCGCGCGCAGCCGCAGCGGGACGACGATCAGCCACAGGCCGCCCGCCACCGCGGCGGCGGCGTCTGCCGAGCGCGAGTAGGAGAGCACGAGCACCGCTATCACGAGCGTGAGCGCGGGCGCCGAGAGGGCGGCGAGGCGGCGACCCCCGTCGCGCCGGGCCCCGAGCCACAGGCAGCACGGCAGGCCCATTCCCGCGCACAGCGCGATCGCGTTCCAGTATCCGAACGGAGCCTGCAGGCGCCCGAACTGGTTGCCGGGGGCGAGCGCGGACGGGAACACCTTGACCAGCAGCGACCAGCCGCAGAGCGTCACGGACCACAGCGCAAGGCCGCCGACGACGGTCGCCCACCCGCGCGCCCATGGCCGCGCGAGCATGATCGCGCCGGCGAACACCGAGAGGTAGGCGAGCATCTGCGAGGCACCGATCCAGGACGCGTCCGGCGCCCAGGACCAGGCGATCGACGCTGCGGTGTCCGCAAACAGCAGCGCCATCATCGCGCCGGTGATCCAGCCCGACCGCCGCTCGCCGGGAGCGCGCCGCAGCAGGCCGGTGCCGACGGCGACGGCTCCGGCCGCGGTCAGGCCGATCTCCGCCCACGTGTTGCCCGACGACGCGACGTTCTGATCCACCCCGCCGCCTGTGATGAACGCGATCGCCACCAGCGCGGCCGCCAGGCCCACCGTGGGGGCGGTGCGCGAAAGGGCACTGCCGGGTGGTTGTGAAGCGGGAGCGGTCTCGTCGGTCGCCGGGCGCTCGCGCACCTCGGTGACTGCTGACATGCCGCCGGAGATTACCAACAGCTTTGGCCGCTTCATCGCCCTAGGGCCGCCTCGCGATCAGCATCAATGTGTGCCCGAGAGCCGCCGCCCGCGGCCGTGACCCGAGGCGGTCGACGGTCCCGACCGCCCGCTGAAACGCCACCGGCAGCCGGCGCCAGGTGTAGGTGACCGAGTGCAGTTCGGGCTCCAGGCCGGCGGCCCGCGCCTCCTGGCAGAGCTGACGGGGAGACAGCGGCACATCGTCGGGAGTGCCGTGGGTGAGCTCTCCGAGCCCGGCGCGGTTGGCGAGCGCGAGTCCAGCGCCGACCGGATGCCACAGGCCCGGTTCGATCGCCACCAGCGCCCCTCCGGGACGCAGCAGCCGCGCCGCCTCCGTGAACACCGGCGCGAGCGGTCCCTGGAAGACGACGTGGTGCAGGACGAGCCGGTACAGGACGACGTCGAAGGACCCGTCGGCCAGCGCCAGTTGGCCGGCGTAGCCCTGCAGCACCTCGTCGGCCCGTCCGCTCCCGGTGAGCCCGGCGACCTTCGCCGGATCGGAGTCGACCGCGACGAGCTCGAACGCGGGCGCGGGAAAGAGGTGGCGCCCGGGGTGCCAGCCGGCACCGACCGACAGCACGCGTCCGCGGGTGAGCGGCAGGTGACGGCGAAGAATCGCCTGCTCGCGCCGCTCGAGCAGGCGATAGTGGTGGTCCAGCGCGGACCCCGAGGAGAGACGGTCGAGAAGATTGTCAGGGTCGTAGGGCTCGGAGGTCTGGCTCATCTCGCACCTGCCACGGCAGATAGTGCTGTCGCGACCCCGGCCGCGCAGGCGTCCCAGGTGAAGCGCTCGGCGAACTCACGGGCCGCTCTGCCCATCCTCGCGCGGCGGTCGGCGTCGAGCAAGCCGGCGGCGGCCGCGGCGAATGCCTCGGGTGTGGGGTCGGTGAGGATTCCGCTCTCGCCATCACGGAGCGCCTCGGCCGTCGCGGTGCCGGCGGCGGCGACAGCCGGCAGGCCGCGGGCCTGGGCCTCGGCCACAACCAGCCCGAAGCCCTCGATCGTCGACCCGAAGAGCAGCAGCTGCGCCCCGTCGTACAGCGACCACTTGCGCGCGTCGCTGACCCGGCCCAGGAAACGGACCAGGTCGCTGACCTGAAGTTCGGCGGCAACCGCCTCAAGCGCTGCGCGCGCGGGGCCCTCGCCGGCCAGGACGAGCGATGCCGGACGACCGGCGTGGCGAAGTGCGGCGAGCGTCTGCAGCGCGAGCTCCGGTCGCTTGCGGTCCTCGAGGCGTCCGAGGTAGAGCAGCCGCAGCCCGTCCGCGGGCCAGGTGTCGGCCGGCTCGGGATCAACCGACTCAGGCGCGTCGATCCCGTTGTAGGCGATCGTGATGCGCGCCGGGTCGATGCCCTCCTGCACCAACTCCGCGCGCGAGTGCTCTGAGACGGTGAGGACAGCGTCCGCCCGCCGCAGGATCCACGCCTCCAGCGCCCGCCAGCGTGGCTCGAAGTGGTGGTGGTGGATGGCCACCGGCGCACGTCGCCTTCCGCACAGCGCCCTGACCGCCAGCAGCGACGGCCCGGTGTACCGCACCGATGGGGCGCGGAGCACGTCGGCCCGGCCACTGAGCACCAAGACGAGCGTCCATGGCACGAACACGAGCGGCGCCCAGGTCCAGTGCAGGCCGGCGGGCCGGCGCAGCACGACCGGCCGCAGCCCCGGCTGCGCCTGAAGGCCATGGCCGGCCGGCATCCCGATCAGTACCCGCACGCCATGGGCGGGCAGCCGGCGGACGAGCTCTCGCTCATACAGCTCGCCGCCGATGTCCGACCCGGCCGCGAGGGCATAGACGCTCGGTCCGCCGGCGGTGATGGGCGCGCTCATCGCCACCCGCGGTGCTCGGCGACCACCTGCTGTGCCACTCGCGCTGTGGTGTAGTCGCGCTCCGACAAGAACCTGCGCGCCTCGGCCAGGGCGTCATCGGAGGCGTACGCGCTGGCCACACGGCGCAGCGCGTGGGCGATCGGCACCGCGTCGATCACGCCCTCACGCCACCCCTTCGCGTGGGCGACGGCCGACCAGTGCAGCTCCAGCCCCCAGCCGAATCGCAGCTGTGGAAATGGCAGGAGCGTCTCGAAGGTCCGGGCATGAAAGGCAGTCACGGGACCGATCTCGACGAACCGTGACTCGTGCGCCACCACTCCCGGCCGGCGGCGCGTGATCCGCCACGCAGCGTGAGAGCGCCGACGGTGCGCGGGCTGCGCGAGGGCGAGGTCGAAGCGCTCGGCGAGGAACAGGAACACGTCGAGGAAGCCATGGGGGAGCGCCACGTCGTCATCGACGACGAGCAGCCAGTCGTGGCCCGCTGCCGGGTGCTCGCGCAGCAGCGTGTTGAGGTTCTCGAACTTGCCCGCGCCGTCGACTCCCTTGGAGACCACTGTCACGTCGTGGCGCGAGCGGGCGAGCTCACGGCGGGTGTCGGCGAGCAGGTTGGGCACGTCGGTGCGCTCGATCGCCAGCACGAGCACGCGCCGGCGGGGCAGCGACCGCGCGGCGGCGCGCAGTCGCCAGGGCTCGGCGCTGGCGAGCGCGCGCAGATCGCACAGCGCATCGCCGGCAACCGCACGAGCGGTGGCCCGGAGCCCGGAGACCTCGCCGCTCTCGCCCGACAGGAAGTCGTCGGCCCCGACGTCCGCCACCGCGCCGGGCTCGCCGAGCGCCTCGCGCACTCGACCGGCGGCCTGCGCCCCGACGGCGATCATGTTGGGGCAGCGCCGCCGGACGACATGAAACGCGCATCCGGCGAGCACCGCCAGCTCAGCCCGCAACGTCGGTGCCGCCCCCTTGCGCATGTCGTATCGGCGCGCCGTGCGTCCCAGCGCGTAGGCACTGCGGGCGAGCGCCGGCAGGCGGGCGTCGGCCCCGGCGCGCCGGTGCTCGACCCCGGCGGCGGCGAGGTAGCGGATGCGGCCGCCCAGCGCCGCGTATCGCCGCTCCCAGTCCTCCTCCTCGCCGCGACCCCGGATCGTCTCGTCAAACGGTCCGACCCGCTCGAGCGCCCGTCGGCGAATCGCCATGTTCGCCGACCAGACCAGCTCGATCTCGCCGTCGGCTGGTCCGTGGTCAAGGGTGGTGATCGGCGCCCCCTCGCGACCGCACGAGTGCGGGCCGCCGTCGATCACCGCCGTGATCGGCCCTCCGAAGACGTCGATGTCCGGAGCGGCGGCGATGCCGTCAAGCAGCGCCTGCAGCCATCCGTCCGGAGCGCGGATGTCATCGTCGATGAACACAACGGGGTCGCCGGTCGTCGCCGCGACCCCGGCGTTGCGCGCTCCGTTGGCGCCCCGCCCCCCGCCGGTGAAGATCACCGGAACATCGTGGCGCCCGGCGACCCGGACGGTCTCGGCGTCGGCACTGTCATCGACGACGAGCAGCTCGGCCCCGGCCCGGGCCGCTTGGGGTGCGACGGAGCTGAGCGTGACGTCGAGGTAGTCCGGGCGCCCGCGGGTCGGGATGATGATCGTTGCGGCCATGGACGGCGCCCGGCTGTCGCCGGTGCTCGATGTGAGGGTCAGCGTCGGGCGCCGGAGAGGCCCAGGCGATGAGCGAGGACCTGGCGCGAGAGCGCAAGCACGAAGCGCGGGTTGTACCGCAGGTAGCGCCGCCACAGGCGGCGGGGCTCCTGGACGAGCCGATAGGCCCACTCCAGGCCGATCCGCTGAAGCACCGGCGGAGCCTGGGGGACGAGGCCGGCATGGAAGTCGAACGCGGCGCCGACGCCGATCAGCACGGGTGCGTCGAGCCGATCGCGCATCCTGGCCATCCACTTCTCCTGCTTGGGGACGCCGATGCCGACCCACACCACGTCCGCGGCGGTGGCATTGATCTCGTCGGCGACCTGCTGCTCCTCGTCGGCCGTGAGCGGCCGGTGCGGTGGGGAGTAGCCGCCGACGATGCGGATGCCCGGGAAGCGAGTGCGCAGGTTGAGCGCGAGCTGCACGAGCGCGCCCTGGTTGCGACCGCCGTAGAGGTAGAAGCGCTGGCCGCTCTCGGCCGCCCGGGCCGAGGCGCGCGCCATCAGCTCAGGCCCGTAGACGCGATCGTCCAGCGAGTGGCCGAGCATGTTAAGCGCCCACACGAGCGGCATCCCGTCGGGGACGTTGAACGTGGAGGTCTCCAGGGCCTGGCGCAGTTCGTCGTCCTCCTGGGCCGCCATGACGGTGTGGACGTTCGACACGCAGACGTATCCGCGCTCTCCGGCGGCCACCGCGTCGTCGATGAAGCGCAGCGCGCGGTCGTAATCGGTGACCGCGATCGGGATCCCGTGAACGGTGTCGCTGGACGGCACGACGGGCGCGTCGAGGACCAGATGGGGCCCCGCGATGCGCTGGGGATGCTCAGGGATCACGCCGTATGAAACAGCCATAGACCCATAAAGTTACGAAGAACGGTCTCGCGCATGGGAGTTTTCATCAGGGTCGGGGTCATCGAGGGCACGCACGATCGCTACCCCGGCAAGCGGAAGCGTGCACGCCAGCAGCGCCAGCAGCAGCCAGAACGTCCACGCCCCGACCCAGTCCGGGCGGAAGATGGCGGCGCGGGAGAAGGCCGTCGAGAGCGAGCCGAGCAGCGTGACGCGGTGGGTGAGCACGAGCGCGAACTGCATCCCCGGGACCACCCCGTGCGCCACCACGCCCGGCGCCTGAGCGCCTGCGCCGTACACCGTGAGCGTGCCGCCCGAGGCGCCGACGCACACGCGAACCGGCCGGCGCGGCGCAATCGGGTGATCGAGCGCGATGACCTGCTCTCGAACGCCGGGGTTCGGGGTCGCGCTGCCCGCGGCGATCTGGCGGCCGCCGGCGAACACGGCCACCGTGACCGTCGGTGTCCCAGAGGCCGGATCGGCGAACACCCCGACGCCCGACGCCCGGCTCGGGGTCTGGATCGGGCCTTCACACAGCCTGTGGGAGGGGCGTGCGATCCCCGCCGTCCCGCTGTCGGGAACCCGCACCGAGTAGGTCCGCCCTTGAATCGTCAGCACGCCGGCGATGAGCAGCCCAACAACCACCGCGATCGCGGCCAGCGCGAGCGCGACGAGAGTGGAGCGGTGGGCGGCAGCGATTCGGGTCATACGTAGTAGGCGTGCACCACGGTGGCGAGCGAGATGACCTGTGCCGCGAGGAATCCGACCAGAACCAGCGCCGCCACGGGCCCGCGCGCGGACCGGGGCAGACGACTCACCGCAAGCGCGACCGCGATCCCGAGCAGGGAGGCGAGCGGAAGGATGTACCGCCCCTGCAGGAACGCGCCGCCGCCGCCGAGCGTCTGGCGGTATTCGGTCACGTGCAGTACCGCCAGCAGCGAGAGGCCGGCGAGCAGGTCGACGGCGAGCAGACCGAGCCGTCGCAGGCCTCGCAGGCGCGCGAGCAGCCACAGCGTGGCGATCGTGACCAGGCCGAACAACAGTTTGGCGACGAGCACCAGCCAGGCTGGGACCATGACGTCGAGCCATCCGAAGTCGCCGATCGACTGGTCGAGCCAGACGGTGACCGCGGGCGTTCCGGGCACCAGCCGGAACGGGCGCAGGAACGGCAGGCGCGGCAGGTAGAACTGCCAGACATAGCTGAGGAACTGCCGGATGTTGAACGCCCTGCCGCCGGTCCCCACGGCAGTCAGCGCAGTGCCGCCGAGGCTCCGGCTGATGACCAGCCACACGCCGACGGGGACGGCGGTGATCAGCGCGGATACGCCCGCTCCGGCGAGCGCGGGGGCCCGGCGCCCGGCAGGGCGGCGCGCGATCCCGATCCCGACGGCGAGCAGCGCGGGCGGGACGAGGGCGTAGGAGACGGCCTTGGTGAGGATCGCCGCCCCGAGCAGGGCGCACAGAGCTGCCATGTCCGGGAGCCTGCTCTCGCGATTCACGATGCGCGCGAGCAACCAGAACGCGAATGTCCACTCGGTGATGGTCAGCGCATCGGGGTTCACGCTGGTCGACATGAACGAGACCATCGGCAGCAGCGTCGCCGTCGCCGCCGCCAGCAGCTGGGGCAGGCGCCGGCGGCTGAACGTCTCGCCGCCGAGCAGCCATGCGCCGAGGCCGGTGAGCAGCAGCCAGACGATCCCCTCCAACCGGATCCCGTACAGCCTCGCGAAGGCGGTGCCCCGGCCCCCGGCCAGCAGGTAGCCGACGGTGCTGAGGAGGTAGTAGAACGGCGGGTTGCCCGACGCAGAGGAGGGACCCGCGCCGTCGGCGCGGGCGGCGAGCCTTCGGGTGACCGGGCTGTGCAGGTATGCCTCGTACTCCGCGCGGCTCCAGCTGGGCGGCAGCGCGGTCGGGTAGAACGCTCCGGTCGAGGCGCCGACGTTCTGGATCGCGACGGCCTGGTCGCTGGAGAAGATCGGCCGATGGGCGTTGCCCGGGAGCCGAGGGCCGGTGGCAAGGCTCTCCACGTATGCGTAGTGGGAGAGCTCGTCGGGTGACTGCCAGGGCGGCACCGTGAGTGCCCAGCAGAGCCCGACGATCGCAACGATCCCCAGCAGCGCCGAGAGCGGGCCGGGCGGCCTGCAGCGGCGCAGCACGGCGCGCGGCGACACGGCGGAACGGGCGCGGGGCATGCCCGCGCAGCCTAGAGCCGGGCGCGGGCGACATCATCTGCGGTGGATGCAGCCCACCGTCACCATCGCCATCCCCACCCTCGACGCGGGCGATGAGTTCGCGCAGACGCTTCAGGCGATCTCAACCCAGCAGCTCGACCGCGAGTTCGAGTTGCTGGTGTGTGATTCGGGATCGAGCGACGGGACGGTCGCGCTCGCCCGCGCGCACGGCGCGCGCGTACTCGAGATCCCGCCGTCGAGCTTCTCTCACGGCGCCACCCGCAACCTGCTCGTCTCCCAGGCGCACGGGGCACACGTCGCGTTCCTCACCCAGGACGCCGTTCCGGCGGGTCCGCGGTGGCTCGCCGCGCTACTGGAAGGGTTCGAGGCGGCGCAGGACGTCGGGCTGGTATTCGGCCCCTATCAGGCGCGACCGGGGGCGAGCCTCAGCGTGCGCCGGGAGCTCGACACCTGGTTTCACTCCCTGTCAGCCGATGGCCGGCCTCGCATCGACGCGCTCGCTCCCGATCGCCGTGGCATCCCCGCGCGCGAGTTCTGGGGCCCGCTCGGATACTTCACCGACGCCAACGGCTGCCTCTCGCGGGCCGCCTGGGAGCGCGCTCCGTTCCGCACGGTCGCCTATGCCGAGGACCATCTGCTCGCCCAGGACATGCTGCGGGCCGGCTTCACGAAGGTGTACGTGCCCGCCGCCGCGGTCATCCACTCCCATGAATACTCCGCCTCGCAGTGGCTGCGGCGCAGCTTCGACGAGACGCGGGCCATCACCGAGGTCTACGGCGACTCAGTCACCGGCGGCTGGCGCGAGGCAGCCCGGAACCTGCGCGGGAACGTCGGGGCCGATGTGCGCCTCGGACGTGCATCCGGCGGTCGGCCGGGTGCCGTCACTGCTCTGCGCGAGTCACTCGTGCACCACGGCGCCCGCACCGCGGGGGCCATGCTCGGCGCTCGGGCCTCCGCGCTGCCGAGGGCGCTGACGGCCCGCGTCTCGCTGGAACGGCGCGGCTGAGGCTCAGCGGATCGCAACCTCAACGGGGCGGGAGGACCGGCCTGCTTGGGTACCCTTGTCCTCCATGTCGACATCCGCCGCCAGCGGCGACCGGCTGCCGGCTGTGGTCGCCCGGTCGGTGAGCAAGTCGTTCACGATCCCCGAGGAGCACGTCCACACGCTCAAGGAGCGGGCGATGTTGCGCGCGCGGAATCCTCGGCGGAAGGTGCGGTCCACGACCTATCGCGCGCTCAACGATGTCTCGTTCGCCGTCAGGCCCGGCGAATTCTTCGGCATCGTCGGCCGCAACGGGTGCGGCAAGAGCACGCTTTTGAAGTGCATGGCCGGGATCTACCGCGCCGAGGGCGACATCTGGGTGCGAGGCCGCCTCTCGACGCTGATCGAGCTCGGCGTCGGCTTCAACATGGAGCTCGCCGCCAAGGAGAACGTGATCATGAACGGGATCATGCTCGGGCTCTCCCCTCGCGAGGCGCGCAGCCGGGTCGACAGCGTGATCGAGTTCGCCGAGCTGCAGGAGTTCAAGGACCTGAAGCTCAAGAACTACTCGTCGGGCATGCAGGTCCGTCTCGCGTTCTCGGTCGCGATCCAGGTCGACGCGGACATCCTGATGATCGACGAGGTGCTCGCGGTCGGCGACGCCAACTTCCAGCAGAAGTGCATGGACGTGTTCAACGACCTTCGCGATCAGGGCAAGACGATCATCCTCGTCACGCACGACATGGGACAGATGCAGCGCTTCTGTCACCGGGCGATGCTGATGGAGCGCGGCAACCAGATCTGCATCGGCGACGCGCACGAGGTCGCCGAGCGCTACCTCGAGCTCAACTTCGGGCGCGATGCGTCCGGTGGTGGCGGAGGCCACACCGGCGATGGCGACGCGCAGGTGCAGGAGGTGTGGGTGGAGAACGAGCGCGGCGAACGGCTCACGAACGCGCCACAGCACAGCGTGCTCACCGTCAAGGCGCGGGTTCGCTTCCTGGTCGACGTCTCTGACCCCAGCTCGACCCTCACCATCCTCAACGACGAGCACCGGGCGGTCACGGTCTCCTCGACGCTCAAGGAGCACGAGCGCACCGGCGAGTTCCGCGCCGGCGAGGAGGTCGTCTATTCGTTCTCGTTCGACAACGTGCTCGCGCCCGGCCGCTACAAGCCGGTCGTCGAGCTCGCTCATCGCGGCTCGGGCTTCGACGTGATCGACCGCTTCGAGTCCGGCTTCTCGTTCGTGGTCACCGGCCCGGCGGCGATGGGCGGGCTGATCGACCTCCCCGTCCGCGCCGGAATGGAGCGCGTCACCCGGATCAGCGACGAGGCAACCGCTCAATGAGCGTGGAGGCCCCACCGCAGGAGGCCGCCACCGAGCCGCCGCTCGACTACGAGGCGCTTGGTCGCCCGATCGCGGGACCGCGCGCGTTCACCGGGGATTGGCGGCGCTTCTGGCACCTGGTCTTCAACACCGCCGTGCAGCAGTGGAAGCTGCGCTTCTTCGGATCCGCGCTCGGCTACCTCTGGCAGCTCGTCCGGCCGCTGCTGCTGTTTGCGGTGCTCTACGTGTTCTTCACCAAGGTCGCTCAGGTCAACAACACCGGCGCCGCGGCCGAGGCCCACGATGGCGCACAACTGCTCGCCTCGATCGTGCTGTTCACGTTCTTCGGCGAGGCGACCATGGGTGCGGTCCGCTCGGTCGTCGACAACGAGGCGCTCGTGCGCAAGATCCAGTTCCCGCGCATGGTGATTCCGCTGTCGACGGTGCTCGTCGCGTGTTTCAACCTCGCGCTGAACCTGGTCGTCGTACTGATCTTCGTGCTGGGCAGCGGCGTCACCCCGATGGTCAGCTGGCTCGAGGTGATCCCGATCCTCGGTCTGCTGATCCTGCTTGCCACCGGGCTCGCGTTGCTGCTCTCGGCGCTGTTCGTCTTCCTGCGTGACGTGCAGCCCATCTGGGAGGTCGTCAGCCAGATCATCTTCTACGCCTCGCCGGTGATCGTCGCGGTCGACAAGGTCCAGCAGTTCCTGCACGGAACGCTCTTCCACCTCTACATGCTCAACCCGCTGGCGGTGATCTTCCAGCAGTTCCGCCATGCCGTGATCACCCACGCAACGCCGAGCGTCGGTGCGCTGCTCGGCTCGCAGGCCCAGATCGCCGAGCCGGTGGCGCTCGTGGTGGCGATCTTCTTCCTCGGGCTCTACGTCTTCAACCGGATGGCGCCAAAGGTGGCCGAGGACCTGTAGGCCCCGGTCGCGCGGCGCTCTCGAGCAGAAACCGCTCGAGCGTGTCGATCCGCGGCTCCCATCGGTATCCGGCGGCCGTCCGGGCGCCGGCCTGCGCGAGGCGGGCGCGCAGCTGGTCATCGGCGAGTGCGCGGCCCAGCGCCTCGGCCACCGCGTCTGCGTCCGGATTCGGCATCAGGCAGTTCTCACCGTCGGCGCAGAAGTCGCGGTTGCCGTGCGCGTCGGTGCAGACCAAGGCGGTGCCGCACGCCATCGCCTCCAGCGCGGGCATGCAGAATCCCTCGTGGGTGGAGGTCTGTGCGAATACGGTGGCGCGCGCGTAGAGCTCGGCGACCTGTGCGTCGGTCGGTGCGGTGACATAGGTGATCCCGGGCTCTGCCGCCAGCTCAGGCTCGATCCCGAACAGGCACAGCTCGGGCCGTGGCTCGGGCAGCTGCCTCCATGCGCGGAGCGTGAGACCGAGGTTCTTCAGCGGGTTGGAACGGCCGATCGCAAGGACCATGTCGTCGCGACGCTCGATCTCCGGCCGCAGGCGGAACCGGTCGTGGTCGATACCGGGCAGCACCAGCTCGGCGTCGAGTCCGAGCTCGGCGAGCTGCTGGCGGTTCCAGCCGGACTCCGTCACGTAGGCGAGCTCGGGTCGATAGGAGGCGAGCACGGCATGGCGGGCGTCGGGATCGTCGGCGTAATAGCTGGTCTCGATGTCCTGGACGTAGTAGACGCCACGGCCGTTGATCACGCTGGCGCGCCACACCGTTGCGGCGGTGTTCCACCAGGTCGCCACCTTGATCGCGTGCAGCGGCGCAAGGGCTCGCTCGAGCGCGTCGAAATCCGGGAACACACGGACCGGGCAGTTGAGCTCGAACCAGTCGGGCGGCCCATCGAGCGTCCACAGAGCCGCGTCGTGGCCGCGCGCGGCGAGGTGGTTGAGATGCTCGAAGACCAGGCGCGGGCCGCCGCCGACGACCGTCTCCTGCATCACGTAGATGACCTGGACACGTCCGTCCTCGCCGGTGACGTGCCGCGAGCCGTCCAGCAGCTCGCTCCACTTGGCCCAGAAGGCTCGTTGAGACTCACGTTCGCGCTCGCCGAAGGCGCGGCCGCGAGTTGCCGACTCCTCGTGATGGAGGGTCGCCGCCGGCGCGTAGGAGACGCGCTGGCCCGCCGACCACGCGCGCAGACCGTAGTCGACGTCCTCGTAGCCCATCGGCAGGGCCTCGTCGAACAAGCCGATCGCACGGCGTGCGTCGGCGGTGATGTACATGGCGGCGGCGGTGGCGGCAAGTGTCGGGCCGGCGACGTTCGCCGGTCCCCAATCGGCGCTCTTGAAGCGATAGCGATGATCGAACCACTCCGGGGACACCGGGTTGCGGACCGTGCCCGCGTACTGGATGCGGTTGTCGGGGTACAGGAGCCGGGCCGCGACGACGCCCGCCCCGGCACCGCTGTAGGCGGCGTGCTGCAGGCAGGCGAGCCAGTCGCGGGCCGGCACCACGTCGGAGTTGAGCAACGCGATGTCCGCATCGGTGCCCGCAGCGGCCAGGCCGCGGTTGACGTTCGCCGAGAACCCTCGATTGGTGTCGCCCTGCACCAGTTCGATGCCCTTGATCCGTGCCAGCGCGGCCAGGTGCTCCGGGCCGCTCGCGTCGTCGGCGACGACGATGCGCACCTGCGCGCGGTCGGTCGTGCGCCGGATCGCGGCGACCAGGCGAGCGACCAGCTTGGCGTCGCGGTAGCTCGGGATGACGATCGTGACCGGCCGGCCCTCGGTGCGATACCAGGCCCGCGCGGCCCGCGCCGCTCGGCCGGTGCCAGGCCCCAGACCAAGCAGGCGGTCCAGCGGCGTCAGCCGCAGTGGGAAGATGATCGTCTGGTACACGAGCGCGCGGACTCCGCGGTAGCGCAGCGTGAGGTAGATCCTCCGGGGCAGGCCGCTGAGGCGCCCGGGACGGCGGCCGTCGAGCGGGGACCCGCTCACCCGGCGTGCCGGCGGCGGCGAGCGGCGCGCAGCGGCCCGATCAGTGGCCGCACGTAGCGCAGCATCCGCCGTCCGTACATGAGCATCTGGTCCAGGCGCTGCACCTCCTCCTGGGCGGCCGCCAGCTGCGCGCGTGACTCGGCCACTTCGCGCTCCAGGTCGGCGATCCGCGCCTCGAGGTCCGGGACGCGCGCCAGCCGCTGCTCGGCGTCGATGAGCAGCGCGGCAAGCGCGTCGGGATCGCCGGCGACGGGAGTGGGGGAGGGCTCGGCAGGCACGGCCGAGAGGCTAATAGGTCGTACACTCGCGCGCCGTGGGCGACGTCGAGTTCATCGTGGCCCCGGGCCAGCCGTACGCCGCCCGGGAGCTCGCCGAGACACTCGCTCACGAGCTGTCGCTGCAGGACATGCCGGGCGAGGTGACGCTCGCCGACGCGCTGCCGGAGATCGATGACCCCGACGCGCTCCTGCCGGTGTACGTGCTCGTCGATCCGCGGCCGCTGGTCTCCGCGGATGGTCCGGTCATGCCGGGTCCAGCGCTCCTGCGGCGGACCGTCGTGGTGTGGACCGGTCAGCCGCCGACGGTCGGCGACGGCGAGGCGCTGTCGCCGCTTCGCTGGGCGGGCGCCGTATTCGCGACCTCGCAGCGATCGGTCGCTGCGCTGCACCGCGTCGGCATCAAGGCCCGGTTGCTGCGTGCGGGGTACAGCGAGCGCCTGGATCGCTTCGACCCGGCAGCGCGCAAGGCCGATCGGCGCGCTGTTCGTCGGCGTCCAGACGCCACGCCGGACCGAACGGCTTCGGCAGGCCCGCGAGGTGCTCGAGGGCGCACGATTCGAGGTCGTGACCGCCGCGGCGCCGCCGCCGGCCGACCAGCCGCAAGCGCCCCTGGCCGCGCCCCGCTGGGAGCTGCTGGGGCAGGCGGAGATCCTGCTCTCGATCCATGCCGGCGAGGATCGCTCGGTCGACTGGCCGGGCGTGCTCGACGCTATCCACGCCGGCGCGGTCGTCGTCACCGAGCACTCGACTCAGATCGCTCCCCTCGTGCCCGGAGAGCAGCTGATCGCCGCCTCATCCGACGCGCTCGCGCACGTCGCCCGCGCACTCCTGCGCGATCCCGCGCGCCTGCAGACGATCCGCGAGGCGGCGCACGCCCGCTTGCGCGACTGGATCCCGTATGCGCTCTGGGCCTCGATTCTGCGCGCCGCCGTCGTCGAGCTGATCGGCGAGCCCGTCGCCCTGCCGCCCGGTTACGACGTGGCGCCCGTCGGCTGAGCCCGCTCAGGCCGGCCGCATCGCCAGGTCGCCCCGGTCGGTGAGATAGCCGGCGTTGTAGTACGGGTCGCCGTTGCGATGCTCGGCCCAGCGCCGGTGCAGCGACCACATCGCGGGCAGATCGTTCGTGGTCGGGTCCGGTCCGGTGGTGCGCAGGCGCGCGTCGGGGACCAGCACCACCCTGCGGCCGCCCTCGGTGGCGCGCAGGCAGTAGTCGATCAGCGCCAGCTCGCGCAGCGACGGGTCAAGCGGCCCGGTCTCGTGGAGGACCCCCGCGGGGGTGAGCAGCGCCCCGCTCAGCGCGCTCACGTTCATCGCCGCCGGCGGAGCCGAGACGGGCGGAAGGTCGTAGAGGAGATGCAGCGGCAAGCCTTCGGGCAACGCGACGCCCGCCTGGGCGATCGTCCCGGCGCGCCCCAGGAGAACCGGTCCGGCGGCGGCGATCCCGGGCTGTGAGGCGTAGCCGATGAGTCGCGTGAGCCAGTCGGCGGTGAGCCCGGCGGAGGCCGCCTGCATGAGCAGCACCTGATCGGCGAGTTCGGCGGCCCGCTCGGCGGCCTGCCCGAGCCCGGCGTTCCGGAGCAGCTCCCATCGGCTCTGACCGAGGTGGGTCTCCGTCAGCAGGGCGGATAACTCCTCGTGCAGCGCATCCGGTGGCGGCGAGCACCAGCCGCCAGGCGGGGTGCGACTGGCCAAGCCACGACCTCACGGCGACACGGAGCCCGTCAGTGCTCTGGACGGCAAGCGCGATCGCCACGGACACCTCCGGGTCGACCCGATGCACGATTCGATGAATGCCGGGCAGGTAGCCGTGGCGCACCTCGGCGTCGACGCCGGTGCGCTCCAGGTGGGCGGCTATCGCCGCCGGCTGCGCGAGAAAGGCGTGGGGCTTGGCGCCCCCGCCGAAGGTCGCGGTCGAGGCGGGATGCGCGCGCCAGTGGTAGAGGATCCGCGGGACGTGGGCGATGCGGTCCGTGCGCTCCATCAGCCGAAGCACGAAGTCGAAGTCCTGGCAGCCGTCAAAGCGGGTGTCGAAGCCGCCGAGCTCCCCGGCCAGCGTGCGCCGGTACACACCGAGGTGACAGGTGTACATGAGCGCGGTCATGTGCTCGGGAGACCATCCCGGCTTGGGGTGCGGTTCGAGCACGACCCCGTCGGAGACGATGTCCTCGTCGCTGTAGACCATGTCGAGCGTCGGGTCGGCGGCGATCGTCGCGGCGATCTGTTCCAGGGCGTCGGGGGCGAGCGTGTCGTCGTGGTCGAGCAGGGCGACGTAGCGGCCGGTGGCGAGCGCCAGTGCGGCGTTGGTGGCGGCGCTGATCCCCCTGGCGGTGTCATGTCGATGCAGACGGATCCGAGGGTCGACCGTGTACCCCTGCAGGGCCGCGATGACCTCCGGGTCGCGTGAGCCATCGTCGACGAGACAGAGCTCCCAGTCGCCGAACGTCTGTGCGCCGACGGACTCGACGGCCTCACGCAGCATCTGCAGCGGCGGGTCGTGGACGGGGACGAGGACGGAGAAGAGAGGCTCGCCATCCGCCTCGGACCGCGGGCTGGCAGGCGGCGACGGCTTGGTTCGCCGCTCACGGGCCGCCGGGATCCCACAGCGCGGGCTCCACGAAGATCGCACGCTCGAGCGGGTCGTCTGAGGCCGGGTGACGGAGCCCTTCGACGACGAGATGCAGTGCCGTCGCATCTGCCGGGAGCACCGCACGGATCCGTGACCGCCCGGACGGCCGCGGTCGCCGGCGTGCAGCGCAGCCTGACCATAGTTCCCGGATCGCCGGCCGGGGTGGTCACCGACACCACCGCGCGCACTGCACCGTTCAGATCACGCCAGTCGTGCGGATACAGCCTCGCGATCGGCCGTGAACGCGACGTCGCCGGCGAGCGCCAACGGATAGGTCAGCGTGACACCGGCTCGACACCTCGAGCACCCGGCCGAGGACGCCGTCAGGCTCGAGCTTCCAGTCGGCGCCTGTCACCCGGCTCCCCGTCGGCGCGCGCAGCAGCGCCAAGGGCACGCGGACACCGGGCGGTGAGGCACGGGCTCGAGCCTGCGCGGGGGCTTCCCGCTCTCAGTCGCGATCCGGTCACCGCATCCGCTCAGACTGCCCGCCGGCAGAAGTCGCCGCGATCGGTGCGATAACCGGGGTTGTAGAACGGGTCATCGCCGAAGTGTCGTCCCCAGCGTTCCCGGAGGGCTTGGAGGGCGGGCAGGTCGTTGATCGGGCGATCTGGCCGCGGTGAGGCGCATCGGACGTCCGGGACCGTCACGATTCGACCGCCGCGCGCGCCGGCGCGAACGCAGTAGTCGATCAGCGCGAGCTCGCGCAGGGCTGGGTCGAGCCCGCCGAGCTCCTCGTAACAGAGGCAGGGGTCAGCAAGGCCCCGCTCAGCGCGCTCACGTTGTGCACCGAGGTGCCGAAGCCGAAGAAGTCATCCATCGAGGTCCGGCTCCCGTGCAGGAGGTGGAGCGCGATGCCCCCGGGGAGAGCGACTCCGGCGTCGGCGATCCGTCCGTCGCGGCCGAGCACGACCGGCCCGGCCGCCGCGATCCCCGGCTGCGCGGCGTACCGGCGAGCCGCGGCCAGCCAATCGTGAGTGAGCCGCCAGCCGGGGCTCTGGAGGATGAGGAGATGCTCGGCGCCCGACGTGACCGCGGCTCCGGCCGCTGTGGCGAGCGCCACCGCGGAATCCGCGTCGGCGCCGATCAGGTCAACCCGTTCGCTGCGATTCCCAGACAGGGACAGCTCCCGCTCCACCGCCGCGCGCTCCGCGTCACGCACGGAGAGCACCGCGCGCCAGTTGTCGTGCGGTTGGGCCGCCCACGAGCGGATCGCGCGCGCCGAGGCCCTCGGTTGAGTCGACGGTGAGCGCGATCACGATGGAGCTGGCGGGATCGACCCCCGCCGCCACGCGGTAGAGCCCCGGTGGGCCGTAGCCGACCGACGCCGCTACGCCGGTGCGCTCCAGGTGGGCCGCGTAGGCGCGACGAGCGGCGACATAGGCATACGGCTTGGCGTCACCCCCCGCGGTCGATGCGGCATGTGCTCGCCAGTGGTAGAGGATCGCCGGTACGTGCGCCACGCGATCGCTGCGCTCGGTGAGCCGGAGGATCATGTCGATGTCCTGGGAGCCGTCGAACTCGGAGCGGAAACCACCGATCTCCTGTACCAGCGAACGCCGGTAGACGCCGAGATGGCAGGTGTAGCCGTTGGTGCGCAGCGTGTCGGGTGACCACGCGGGCTTCAGATGCACCCACACCTGACGGCCGCCATCGACGATGTCCTCGTCGCTGTAGACCATGTCGAGCGTCGGGTCGGCGGCGATCGTCGCGGCGATCTGCTCCAGGGCGTCGGGGGCGAGCGTGTCGTCGTGGTCGAGCAGGGCGACGTAGCGGCCGGTCGCGAGCTCGAGGGCCGTGTTCGTCGCCGCGCTGATGCCGCGCGCCGCCGGATGACTGGCCAGTTGGATCCGGGAATCGGATGCCGCGTGATGCCGCAGCGCCGCAACCACCTGCGGGTCACGGGAGCCATCGTCGACCAGGCACAGCTCCCAGTCGTCGAACGTCTGGGCGCGCACCGAGTCGACCGCTTCGGCGAGCATCGAGACGGGAGGGTCATGGACGGGAACCAGCACCGAGAACAGCGGCTCTCCGCCGGTCGGAGGCGCGCCGGTGCCGCGGCTCCGGCGGGCCGTGATGGTACGGCTGGGTCAGACAGCGTGGGCACCACCCAGACGGCCCGGGCGATCCCGTTCGCCGGCGGCCGTCGCATCGGGTGCAGCTCGAGCGTCAGCGCTGTGGCGTCGGCCGGCAGCTCGCAGCTGACCGCGAACCCGGTTGGCCGACCGCGATCCCCGGCGCGCAGCACGCGCGCCCGCGGCTGCCGCCGGTTTGCGGCCGGCGACGACACGGCCACCGCCGCGCGCACCGCCCCGGCGAGATCTCGCCAGTCGTGGGGATAGAGCATCGCGCGAGCCGACAGGACGACCGGGCCGCCGAGGGAGAGCGGGACGGTGTAGGCGTCGCCGCCGGACAGTTCGAGCACGCGTCCGGCGATGCCGTCGGGATCGACCAGCCAGCGACTGCGTGCCGACCTCTCGTCCAGGCGCACGCGGAGATCCGCCGATAGGGCGACCGAGCGTCCGCGCGTCGCGCTCACGCGGATGGAGCGAACTCGCTGAGCCCGTCGCGCAGGATGGTGAGCTCGGCGAAGTCGGAAATCGGTGGGTAGGCCGGACCTCGCTGGGCGACCACCTCGGCCAGGATCGGCCGCATCCGTGCCGCGCGCACCGGCACCGAGATCCATCGCTGGGTCGGATCCCGTCCCGCAGGCGCCCCAGCAGCCCGCGATCGCTGTCGAGGGTCTGCAGCAGGTCCGCCAGCTGGCCCGACGAGCCGGCCTCGAACAGCAGGCCGTTCTCGCCCTCGCGGACCCCTTCCGGAAGCGCGCCGAGCCGCGATGCGACGACCGGGATTCCGCATGGTTGCACCTGCCGGATCACGATCGAGTAGGTCTCCCACCACACGGAGGGAACGACCACGACGTCGACGTCCTCCAGAAGCGCTGGCCCATCCAGTTCGGGTCGAACGGACCGAACGCCTTCAGCACGAGCCCGGGGACCTCGCCTGCGGCCTCGAGGATGCGGCTGAAGTAGGGTGCGACGGCCACGCCGAACAGGTTGAGGTGCGCGCTGCGCAGCCCGGCCTGTCGCAGCGCCTCCACGAGGACATGGACGCCCTTGTGCTCCACGATCGAGCCGACGTATCCGATCCCGCAGCGCCCCTCGGCTCAGCGCCGCGCGCTGACCCCGCGGGAGCGGTGGCGGCGAGCTCGACGGCCGTTGCCGATCACGCGTGGCATCGAGATGCTCGAGCCGAAGCCCGCGGTGAAGTAGTCGGCGACGAAGCGAGACGGAGCCACCAGCGCGTCCGCCTGCTTCGAGCGCCCGGCGGAACATATGGGTGCGCAGCGCCCACCGCTGCAGCGAGTGCTGCTGGCCGGCGAAGCAGTAGAGCCGCACAGGCGCTGCCCGCGTTCGGCCCCTCGCACAGCTCACCCGACACCCGCTGCAGGCGGGCCTGCTCGCACACCATGTAGTAGTCGTGGAGCTCGAGCACGACCGGGATTCCCCAGCGATGGGCGATCGACACGTACCCCGGCGAGTGGTCCATGAGATGACTGACCAGCACGACGTCGGGCTCGAGCTGAGCAGCACGCGCTCGAAGATCCGCTCCAGCGCCGGTGCGTGCTTGGGAAACCGTCCATGCATCGGCCCGCCGCCGGCCACCATCAGCACCGGCGTGTCCCCGTGACTGAGCGCTCGAGCTGAGGCACCGCAGGGGCCGCGGACTCCCGGCGGGTGAGGACGTCACCTCGTCGCCGGCGGCGCGCAACTCGCGCGCGGTCTGCTCGGCGACGCGCTCGACCCGGTGACACCGAACGGCGGGAAGCGATGGGTGACCAGCAGAACGCGCACGTCACTCGCCTGCGGCGGGCGTCCTGCCGGCGCGGACCTGGGCGACGTTGGAGAAACGCGCCGCGACTCCGTCGGGCAGCGTCTCGTAGTTGGCGCCCAGCCATTGCCCGACCGTCTCGACGCGCGGCGCAGCGCCGCCTCGAGCTTCCAGCGCTCGAGCTCCTCGCCGGTGAGGCCGAGCTCGTCGCGTAGATACGCCCAGTCGTCGGCGACCTGAGCGCGGATCCGCGGGACGATCTCGGCGTCGTTGACCACTCGCCCGACGACTGGTCCGCCCTCCCGCATCCACGTTGGTCCGAGCAGCTCCCCGTAGGTGTAGGGGTGGGAGTGGTGGACCTCGACGCCGGCTCATGGACGAGCGTCCAGCCGGACTCGACCACCTCACGCGCCCACAGCAATCCTCGCCAGGGCTCGCACGGAGCAAAACGGGGTCCGGCGCATCGCGTCGGCGCGGACCGCGGTGCTCACGGTGTGGAAGTTGAGGAACCGCCGCCGTTGTTCGGCGTCCATCGCCTAGATATTCGGCGAGCACACCGATCTCGATGCGGCGGCGCTCGGTGCTGCCGCACAGGTCGCGCAGCCCGTCGCGGCGGGTGAGCGGGTCGGCATCGGGCGGGGGACCAGCCGGCTGCATACCGCCGCCACCTGCGGGTCGCTGTCCAGCGCCGGAGCAGCGGCTCAAGCCATCGGTCGCCGATCGGGTGGGCGATCTGGTTGAGGAACACGAGCACATCTCCCGCCGCTCGCTCGGCGAGCAGATTGCGCGTGATCCCGTGATCGAAGTCAGAAGGGCGGATCCTCCAGCTCCGACCCCGAACTGCTCGAGCCACGCGAGCGTGTTGTCGCTCGAACCCAATCGATTGCCACGATTCCACCCGCAGCGAGGAGGACTGGGACAGCGCCGCGGTCAGGGCGTCGCCCAGATGCCGCCCGCCGTTCTTCACGGGCATCAGGAGCGAAGCCGCGGTCCGCCGTCGCCGAGGACGTGCTCACACCCTTCGAAGACGCGTGGGCTCCTCAGGCGGGGACGGGTCGATCAGCGGTCGCGGTGAGGCATCGAGGCTCTTGACGTCGTGGCGGGTCTGGGCGCTGCGCAGTTCGATCACCTGACGGGCGCGTGCCGCAAGCAGCCGCTCGATGTCATCGAGCTCGCCGTACGTGGCGGCGGATCACCCCGAGCTGGGGGTCGACCGAGAATTCGACCGGGCAGTAGGGCTCAAAGGTCGAGCGAATCAGGCCACCCGGGCGTAGCGGTCCATGTCGTCGAGGATACGCGGGACCGCCAGCGCGGCCCATAGTCGCGTCGCTGGTCGCCGTGCCGACCGGAACCCATCGGGCAAGCCGGTCACCGACTCCAGGTGGATGACCAGGCCGCAAATAAAGAAGCCCGGATCCGTCCACCCCGCTCGGCGAGCCGCAGGCACAGGTCAATGTCCTCATAGGTGTGCCGTACGCCTCGTAAAGCCGCCGACGGCGTCAAACTCAGCGCGGCGGACAAGCATGCAGGCGGCGGTGACCGCGACCACGTCGCGGTCACGGTCGTCGCCGGTGTCCTGCCTCAAACCCGGAGTACAGATGAAAGGGCAGCCCGTTGGCGTCGATCGCCACGCCGGCGTGCTGGACGCGGCCGTCGGGGAACAGCAGCTTGGCGCCGACCGCCGCGAGCTCCGGGTCGCTCTCGGCTTCGGCGACCAGCGCGTCGAGCCAACCCGGCGCCGGCGAGCATGTCGTTGTCAAGGAAGACGACATAGTCCGGTCCACCGCTCGAGCGCCGGCGTTGCACACTCCGGCGAACCCATGGTCTCCTGGAGCGACGATCGCCGCATCCCGCTCGTATCCGGCGAGCATCGGACCTGGGTCCTCGGGCGAGGTGTCATCGACGACGACCAGCGACCGCTCCACAGCCGCTCGGTGGGTGGGCCAGCAGCGTGTCCAGGCAGGCGGCGGTAGAGGGCGGCTGCGTTGTACGTGGGATGACGACCGAGCAGCGCGGCAGAGCGTCAGCCATGTGGCCGCGTGTCCTCGCCCTCTGCATGGCGCTCTCGTGCGCCGCTGCCCGGGCGTTCTTGATCGACGCCATTCCCGGCGTCGTGCTCAGCGCCGCGTAGGCGCGTGCCAGGGGACTGGCCGGGTCCCGCTCCAGCCGCACGCGGAGCCCGATCTCGGTCTCGCGCAGCTCGCCGACTTCCCGTCGCAGCCGCTCGTTCTTCCTCGTCGCGGCGCAGCAACTGATCGTGCGCGTTGATCAGCGCGCCGCGCAGCTCGCCGAGCCACCGCATCCGTTCCTCGGGCAGCCGCATCCGCTCGAGCTAAGGCGCTGGCCGGCGATCTCAGCCGCCATCTCTCGCATGCGCCGTTGCACCTCGGGCATCCCCTCGGTGGCCAGTGACATCGCCTTCAGCACGAACTGATGGTCTCCGCCTCTGGGTCTCGGGCGATCAGCTCGCGTACGTCGGCGGCACCGCGGCGGGTCGAAGTCGATCTCGGAGGCCTCGACGGAAGCGTCTGCCGGTACAGGTCGGCCATCACCAGGCCGGCCTCGTCGAGCATCTCCTCGATGTTGCCCCGCGTGAAGAAGCGCAGGTGGGTGCGATCGAGCAGGCCGGTGTCCTGGTAGTGAAAGCGACCCTCGAGCAGGGCGAGCCGGACGCTGCCGTGGGCGATGTTCGGCGGCGAGATGACGAAGCTGCCCCCTGGGTTGAGGAACGGCCGCAGCCGCTTGAGCACCGCCACCGGGTCGCGCAGGTGCTCAAGGACGTCCGCGGCGACGATGACGTCGAAGCGGTCCTCGCCAGCTCGGCGTCCAGATCGAGCGCGTCGAGATCGCCGACGATCATCCGCTCGGCGAACTGCTCGGCCTCGGCGGCCATCTCGGGGTCGAACTCGATTCGACGATCGTGCACCCGCGATCCCTGAACGCCGCGGTCATATGACCGGTCGACGGCCCGAGCTCAAGGACCACTGCTCACGGCCGACGAGCTGGACGACCCGGCCGTGTGTCGTCGGCGACTCCGGGTCGATCACCCGCTCGTAGCGGTGTGTCCCCGCTGTCGTCTCGGCTTCGGCAGGGAGAGGGTCGGTCTCATCGGGCTTGTCGGATGTTCGTGCATGTCAAGCCCACGCGGTGCGCCGCCCGCCGGCAGGCGGCAGCGCTCGGGCTGTGATGGTAGGGGAAGGGTCTCGCGCCCCCTCGGTGAGAGCTCATCGACCGCGGACAGCGGGCCCTCGGGTTGAAACCACTCGACGTAGCGCCCGCATGCGCGGCGCAGCGGCATCATGCGAGTGACGGCGCCGACGCGGGTGGCGGCGATCGACGGGAAGGTCATGTAGTCGAATGTCGAAGGTCATCGCCGATGGCCGGCAGGCTGGCGCTGAGCACGACCGTGACTTTGCGCCGTGTCCAATGACCTGGCCGACGGTGAAGAACTGCGCCGGGATACCCAGCCGCGCCGCATGGTCGAGCGCTGTCCCTGAGCGCTGAGTTGCAGATCGAAGCTGCTCGTGTACTGATCGAGATCTCCCAGCGACCGGCCGGCAGCGGAGCGACACCGAGGCGGATCCACCCGGGGCAGGGAGATCCCGGTCGTGACCACCGGGACGGGTGCCACCCCAGCGACCCTTCCGCCGTGTGCGGGCTTGCGCAGGGCAGGGTTGCGGCAGTTGTGGACGGTTCCCGGCGTGGATCCGTTCAGCGTCTCGCGCTCAGGCGTCGGCCCGCGGCCCTGCCACAGCTGATAGAGACGCCGGCTGTCGACCAGGTGGAAGTTCGGGGCGGGGGCTCGCGTATGCGGTGTTGCTCGTGATCACGTAGGAGAAGCGATTCAGGTCACTTCGGTCGACCGACGCGAAGCCCAGCGGCGACGCCGTTGACATTGGCGCGCAGCGTCGCCAGGCCTGGGTGAGCACGTGGGATCAACCGCGCTGACCGACGCGCCCCGCAGCTGCCAGGCGCGTAGGCGCTGCTGCCCGGATAGAGCAGCGCACGTCACCGATCCGCTGGCTGAACGCGGCCAGCTCCCGCCCCTCCGCCGGCGCCGCGACGGGCTCGGAGCGCAGAACGGAGTAGCTCGAAATCCGGCCGCCACGCAGAACGCCGCGGCCACCACCAGAGCCACGACCGTCCAGCCGGTCGCAGAGATCGAACCCAGCAGTGCGCGCAGGTCGAGCGCGACGACGAGCGGCGCGGCGATCACCAGCGCCTTGGCGGCGACGTAGGGTGAGTTGCGCCGTCCGATCGCCACCAGATGAGCGACAGGCCAGGACGGCCACCGGCAGCAGCAACTCGCGGCGACGGATCGACCAGACCAACGCAAAGGCGAGCACGACGAGTGCGAACGCCGCCAGTTCCCGGCGTGAAACGCGTCGGGCGGGTTGACCCGGAAATCGTTCCTCCACCAGAGCCCGAGCGCCTCGTAGCCCGAGAGCGGGTGGACCAGGTTGCCCAGCGCCGCCGCGGGATCGCCGGAGCCCCAGCGGAGACCCCGACCTTGGAGAAGAAGGAGAAGATCTGTGCGGCGATCGGTGCCAGCAGGATGACTACGCCGAGCAGGCCGCCGAGGATCCAGGCGCCGACGGCCAGCAGGCGATCGATGTCGACCCAGTCACGCAGGGCCAACGGCCCCTTGGGCCCGGTGAGCGCCTCGCCGGCCAGCCAGAAGATGACCGTGGCCGCGAACCACACCACCGCCACGTAGCTGTAGGTGTAGATCGCGGCGACCACCACCAGCAGCGGGGAATCAGCGTCCGGGCAGTGCGTGAGATCGGCTGCCCACGCGATATCAGCCGTGTCTCGTCGATGAGCACGACACCCCCAGCAGCAGCAGGCCCATCACCGTCTCCTTGAACGAGCCCTCGGCGTAGAACGCCGCGGCCAGATAGGCGAGCGAGGAGAGCACCCCGAGCACGACCCCGCGCCACGCGCCCCGCGCGCGAGAATCGCGCAAGCGGTGATGGCGGTGATCGCCACGATCGCCAGGAACAGCCCGCGGAACTCCACCCCCAGCCCACCCGGTGCCGCTCGAGAGAGCCGCGGTGAGGCTCGAAGGCCGAGCGGGTAGCCGTTGCCCGGGCCCACAGCGCCTCCACCCGGGCGGAGCGCAGCGCCTCGGTGTAGAGCAGGAAGTTGAGGTGTCGTCGTCGAGGCTGACCCCGGACGTTCCCACGCGGCCGTTGGCCACGATGGAATCGATGCCCCGAGCAGCGACACGATGCCGGCGGCGATCTCCCGTCCGCTCCATGGCCACGCCTTCCTGAGGACGAGTACGGCCACTGAGACGAGCAGGAGCAGGCAGACCAGGACCACGGCGATGATCGCGCGTCCGGCAGCTCGATCGCCGCGGCCGACAGGATGATGATGCGGCGAAGCCGACCACCGGGGTTCCCCAGCGAAGGTCCCGTCCGCCGCGACCACGCGGATCGCTCGACCGATCACCATCGACCCGACGATGATGAGCAGGGCTGCTCCGAATGCCTCCACGGTCAGGCGCTGGCGTCGCGGACCGGCGGCGCACCCACAGCGGCCGGAACAGATCCTCTCATCGAACGTCGGGACAACCCGCGCCAGGCGCTCAGGATGTCACGAGCGATCGCCTGGGCGGGAAGCAGAACCTCCCACTCGGTGTGGAACACGAGGAACGCCTGCAAGGTACTCCTCGGCCCAGAAGTACTCCATCTCCTCAAACCAGACCCGGGGTACTCGCGGGAAGAAGATGCCGTGGAAGTGGAACAATCACCCCGGCGCCAAGCGGGCCAGGACGTCAAGCACGACGAAGTTGACATCGCTGCCGAGCTGACCGCTCGTGCTGTCCACGAACAGGAAGTCGCCGGGCGCAAGCTCGTCGAACCGTTGAACGGGACCTGGGTCGCGCTGATCGCAGGCAGCGGCGACGGAGCGAGAGCTTCCCGTCGCCGACGATCTGCTCCGGGGATACGGTCGAAGCCCGTGGACAATGTCGGCTCCTCCCGCACAATTGCGCTGCGCGGGAGGTTGATCAGCAACGTCGTGTAGCCCGAACCCAACTCCATGACACGCGCCGGCTTCAGCCGGCGGATCATCCCGTACAGGAGCTCCGCGTCGACGGATCTTGAAGTTCAGTTGCGCAGGAAGACATCTTTCGCATGGCCTGGGTGCGTCCTCGGGATCTCCAGTTCGCCGATCGGCGCGGCCAACTCGCGCTCCAGGAAGTCGGTCGCCCGGTCGACCTCGAAGTGATACCCCTCCCAACGCGCTGCGCCGATCGAAGACGTCGGCCGGAAGCGCGGCGAGATCGGGGATCGGGCTGGAGCAGCAGCGCCGGACGATCGGAAGCCGGGTCGCGCGGGGAGCCATCATGTACTCGGCGGTCGTGAACGGCTCGGCGCGACCGCGCTCGATCACCTCTGATCCGTCCGGCCGGAGGACTGCCGGACCAGCTCAAAGCCTGCGCCGGCGCGCCAGCGCTCGCGCGCCCGTGCCCTGCAAATCCGTGCGCGCCCTGCTGGAGACGTGTGTGAGTCGGTCGGCAGTGCTCCCCACGGAGCCTCATCATGGCGGATGTGCCCGTCGAGCCGCCCGTCGCGGTGCCGCATCGGCGGCCGCTGGGCGCGTGGACGATTGTGTTCTAAGGTGCCGGTGCGTGACGCAAGGGCCCTCGGTCACCGCGGTCGTCGTCATTTATGCCGACCCCGCGCGACCCGGACGGCGGTCGCCAGTCTGCTTGAGCAGTCCCACCCGCCGCTTGAGGTGCTGGTGGTCGACAACGGCCCGCAGAGCCCACTCGCCAGCGGCCTGCTGTTCGCCGATCGGCGCGTCCGGGTGATCGAGGCGGGGAGAACCTGGGCTACACCGCCGCCGCCAACCGGGCGGCCGCGCAGGGCGACGGGGATTGGGTTTTCTACAAAAACCCAAACGCGAGCGCTGACCCGCTGTGCCTCCAGCATCTGCTCGAGGCGGCCACCGCACAGGTCGCGGTCGTGGGTGCGCAGGTGCTGCTGCCGGACGGGCGACGAATGCGGCAGACAATCCCCTGCACCTCACCGGGATCGCCTGGGCGGGGCGCTACGGAAGCCGCGGAGAGCGGGCCCGCCCGGAAGCGGCAGCCGTCTCCGGGCGGCGCTGCTCGCCCGCCCACGTGGTCACGAGGCTCGGCGGGGTCTGCGGGCGGTTCTTTCTCTACTAGGAGGACACTGACTTCTGCTGGAGCACGCGGGTGGCGGGCTGGGAGGTCCGGTTCTGCCCCGAGGCGGTCGTCTGGCACGACTACGGTTCGAGAAGGGCGCGCAGAAGTGGTACTGGCTGGAGCGAAACCGCCAAGGTCCGGTGCCGGAGTTACTCGGCGTTTGCCTCATGCTGCTCGCCCCCTGCTGCTCACCGGGAGCTCGCTGTCGCGGCGATCGCACTGCGCTACGCCTGGCTCGGCAAGCTGGTGCAGGCATGGGGCTCAACGGTGCGCGCGCTGCCCGAGCTGCTCCGGTGGCGCCGCCGCGGTGCAGGCCGGCAGGCGGGACTCGCTGGAGAGCGAGCTGGCGGAGCTGATGGTGGCCCGGTTTTCAGACCCCATCCTGCTCGACAGCCCCTCTGGTCCTCCGGCTGAATCCCCTGATCGTCTGTTACCGAGCAGTGTTGCTTTGGATCCTCCGCGCGACCGGCCGCTGAGGCCCGCAGCAGTATGCTGCTGGCCCTGGTCTTCTCGGTTCCGTACAAGGAAGACCCGATTGACTTTCTCTGTGGTAGCTGGGCTCGCGTTTCAGCACACAGCCCCCCCTATGAGCGCTGGGCCTTCCTCGCCGTCGTGCCCGCGTACAACGAAGCGCGACGATCGCTGGCGTGATCGAGGCGCTGCGCGAGTGCGCGCCGGTGTTCGACGTGCTCGTGGTCGATGACGGCTCGACCGATGACACCGCGGAGCTGGCGCGCGCTGGCCGGCGCCCGTGTGCTCCCGCTGCCGTTCAACCTCGGCATCGGCGGCGCCGTGCAGGCGGGGTTCGTGTTCGCCCACGAGAACCGCTACGAGTACATGGCGCAGGTCGACGGCGACGGCCAGCACGAGCCGGCCGAGCTGGACAAGCTCGTGGCCGCGATGGACGGTGCCTGACGTCCGACATGGTGTGCGGGTCGCGGTTCCTGACGAGGATTACCACTATCCCGCGCCGGTCAGCCGCCGTACCGGCATCCACGTGTTCGCGGCGCTGCTGTCGTGGTCGTCGAGCGGCGCGTCAGCGATCCGACGTCGGGCTTCCGCCTCTACAACCGGCGAGCGATCGAGCTGTTCGCCCACGACTATCCGCACGACTATCCCGAGGTGGAGGCGGTGCTGATGCTCCATCACCACCGGCTGCGGATGCGCGAGATCCCGGTGAAGATGTACACGCGCGGCGGCGGCGTGTCGTCGATCAGCAGCGGGAAGTCGGCCTACTACATGGTCAAGGTGCTGCTCGCGCTGCTCGTCGGCCTGGCGCGCCGGCGCCCGGTGGTCGAGCCGGGCGACCGGGCGCCGGTGTCGCGCCGAGCAGGGCGTCTGATGGCCGACCGCATCCAGCTCGTCGCGATCCTCGGCTCGGTCGTGCTGCTCCTGTCGTCCTCGAGATGGTCCGGCGGCGCCGGCTGATGGAGCGCTACGCGCTGCTGTGGCTGCTCTCCGCGGTCGTGCTCCTCGGCTGGCCCTGTGGCGCAACGGCCTCGTCCACGTCAGCCAGGCGATCGGGACATCTCTCCCCCGAACGCGCTGTTCTTCGTCGCGTTCGGCTTCGTGCTCCTGCTGCTCCTGCATTTCTCCGCGGCGGTGTCGCGGCTGTCGGACCAGACGAAGGTCCTGGCCCAGCGCCTCGCGCTGCTCGAGGAGCGCGTCCCAGTGAGGAGGCCGCGCGCCGGCCGCCGAGGACGGCTCCAAGAGCGCGGACTCGCCGCTCCGCGTCGCTTCGCCCGGATCAGCTCCGACTGACCCCGTTCCCTCCGACCGGTGATCCATGAAGCCGCAGTTCTCGATGTCCTCGCCGCGCCCGGCGACCGCTCCGCGCTGACTGATCGGCGACGCTCCGAGACCGGCGACGTGCTCGAGGGCTCGCTCTCCGCCCAGACGGTCGCACCTTCGCGATCCGCGACGGCGTTCCGCGCATGGCACCCGAGCTTCAGAGCGCCGACGAGCAGGCCGACACCCGGACCACGTTCGGCTCCAAGTGGGCCACCATCACCGACGAGGAGCGCGACCCGCTGTCGGTGTTCCAGCACCGCTGGTTCGAGCAGCGGTTCGGCTACGGCGACGAGGACGGCCTGGCCCGGAGCTGACGGCGCGCAGTGGGTCATCGACGCCGGCACCGGTCCCGGGATCCAGGCGGCGCGGCTGGCGACGGTCACCGACGCCCAGGTCGTCGGCATGGACCTGAGCGAGTCGGTGGTCCGCGCGCGGGCGGCGTTCACCCCCGACCGCGCCAACCTCCACTACATCCAGGGCGACATCCTCAACCCGCCGCTGCGACCGGGCCCTTTGACCTGGTCGTGGCCGATCAGGTGCTGCACCACACACCCGACTGACCGCGCGTTTCCGCGATGGCCGAGCTGGTGAGGCCCGGCGGGCAGCTGCGACCTACATCTACCGGATCAAGCCGCTGCTGCGCGAGATCGCCGACGAGGAGGTGCGCAAGCTGACCACCAAGCTGTCGGTGGACGAGTGCATGGAGTTCACAGAGCAAGTGACCGAGCTGGGCCGCGAGCTCTCGCGCCTGAACGCCACTGTCACCCTGGAGCAGGGCATCCCGCTGCTCGGCCTCGAGCCGGGCGAGCACGACGTCCAGCGGCTGATCTACTGGACGTTCTTCAAGTGCTTCTGGAACGAGGAGCTCGGCGAAGGGGTGAGCAACCTCGTCAATTTCGACTGGTACCACCCGCCGTACGCGTCACGGCACACAGAGGACGAGGTGGTGGGGTGGTGTCGCGATGCCGATCTTGAGGTGCTCCACCTGGACGTGATCGAGAGTGGGATCAGCGTGCGTGCCCGACGCATGGGTTAGGGTAGGGTCTGGCCGGTCGCGAAGCTGGTGGCGGGCGGTCGCTGCCCCATCTCCTCGTGGTCGCAGCGCGGAAGGGGTCCGCACCCGGCGCCGGCGCCGCCGTCGGCCGCGTCTGCTGTGGGGACCCTCGCCGATCATCACATCGGGACTGGTCACGATCGCTGTCGGCGCGGGGCTACGACAGCGTGACGTTCGCTCACCACGTCGCGCCGATCAACCGCCGCGAGGACTTCGACGTTCACCGTGACAGTTCCTCCCCGGCGTGCCCCGCGCCGACGTGGCCCGCGACTTCTTCGTGTTCGTGTGGGCGCTGCGCCGGGCGGACGTGTTCTTCTGGTACTTCGACGGGGGCTACCTGGCGGGACAGCGTTGCGCACACTCGATATCCCGCCTGCTCCGTCTCGCTGGCAAGAAGCTCATCATGTTCCCGTACGTCGGCGACATCGCCGCCGTGGGCGAGATCGGCGTCACCGAGAGTCGCTGCTGCGTCGATTACCCGGAGCTCGTCGGACAGCAGCCAAGCGCCGCCGGGTCTAACACCTATGCACCGGGCCGACCTGGTGATCCGCAACTATCAGTACGGCTTTCTGCCGCGCGCCGACGTCCTTTGGCCAACGCTGGTCGCCATCGACGCCGATCACTGATCGAACGACTCAACGACGGAGCCTAAACGGGGCGGCGCCTCGGGCCCAGACGGACACGACCGCGAGGTGGTGGTGGTCCACGCCCCCAACCACCGCGGGATCAAGGGGACCCGGCAGCTGATCGAGGCGGTGGCGCAGTTTGCGCCGAGGGACTGCGGGTCCGCTGATCTCCTCGAACGCCGGCCCAACGAGCAGGTCCGGGCGGCAATACGTAGGAGCGACATCGTCGCCGACCAGTTCATCGCCGGCTATGCGCTGTTCGCAATCGAGGGCCTGAGCGCGGAAAACCGGTCATGTCCGCACTGAGCTGGATGCCCGCCGATGTCGCGCAGAGCCACCCCCGCGGGGCTGCCCGATCGTCGACACGGATCTGTCCAACCTCCTTGACAACCTCCGGGCAATCGTGACCGATCCCGGCCGGCGGGCTCGCCTCGGACAGGCAGGGCGTGAGTTCGCCCTGCGCTACCACGCCTACGAGCCGGTGGCACGCACCTGGGGCCTCCTCATCGACCACGCATGGCGCGGCAGCCCGCTGCCGACGACCTACGGGTTACGGAGCGTTCCAGATCGCCGCGTAGCGGCTGAACGCCTTCTGTCCGGTCACCTGCGCCAGGATCAAAAGCTCGGAGTGGATCGCCGGATCATAGCCAGCCGGCGGGTGGGTCGGTAATGCGATCGAGTAGTACGACCAGCCCTGTCCCGAGTTGAACACCGGGAGATCACGAACCACCGAGGCCACGCCGCGCTCGAACAGCGAATGGGCGAGAGGCACGAGGTCGTCGGCGTCGTAGAGCCCGATCAGGGTCTGCAGGTCGCCGTTGAACGAGAAGTTGATCCGCGCCGTCGGGTACTCCTCGAAGATGATCCGTCCGTGAAACCAGTGATCAAGGCCGCTGGCGGCGACTGAGCGATTCAATGGGCGCAGAGCGCGGGTGATCCCTTGAGGTACGCCTGGTCATGGGTGACCCGGTAAACCCGTTCCAGCAGGCTGATCGCCTGTCCCTGCGCGAGCGCCGAGTCCCAGCCGGGAGCGAGCGTCTGCGTGGAGCCCGGCACCAGCTCCTTGAACTGGTAGACCCACTTACCGCTCCTTTGCTGCGTGAACAGCAGCCAGTTGGCGACATGGCGAGCGATCCGCAGGCGGCGGCGATCGTGGTAGCGGATCCACAGCGAGTAGTTCGCCAACCCGTACTGAGCGGCGGTCACCGGGTTGCGGGCGACGAAGGTGCCGTAGTGGACCAGCGGCACCCCGTCGATCAGCTGGTACGGAGATGTCCAATCGCGTGGCAGTTGCCCCATGTCCTGGTAGACCCCGGACCGGGAGTACGCGCTCGCGTTACTGCACCATGCACAGAACAGGCAGGCCGCGATCAGCGCCGTCAGCGCGGCTCGCATACAGCGTGGTGACCTCGCGCCTGACATCCGCCTCAGGATCCTCGCAGATGGCATCCCGCTCACGTCTCGCCGGCGCCCCTCAGGAGAGCGGTGCGTGCGCCTCGGCCGTCGAGCCGCCGAACGCTCGCTTGAGGGACAGCGCCCGTCGCTCTACAAAGTGCCAGGAGCACGCGGCGAGGGCCAGCGTGATCGGGGTTGCGAGGACGAACATGACCCATCCGCTGCGCAGCGACAACCAGTGCGACAGCGCCTGCTGGACCACGAACGCGTAGATGTAGATGCCGTAGGAGTAGTCACCCCACCAGGACGGCAAGCGGACCCAGCGGCGACTGCGATAGGCGATGCAGAGAACCAGATACGGGAGCACGAGCACCATCACCTCGGACCCCGCGAGGGCAAAGCGCCCGGCGATGATCACGGTGAGCACGATCGCGATGAAGAACGCGGCGGACATCGACCACAGGATCGGGATCCAGCGGCGCAGCTGATACATGCCCGCGCCGATGCCGAACGCGGCGAGGAAGTCGAGGTAGGGGATGAACACACTGGGTGTCGTCGAGACCTGGGCGACGGTGCCGGCGGGCATCTGGATGTCGACCAGGTAGGCGGCATAGTGCGCTCCCAGCGGGAGCGACTGGCGAATCCCCGGGAACATCGCCAACGCCGCGTAGACCGACAGGATGAGCATCGCGGCACGCACTCGCACCAGCAGTCCGAGCACCCCGAAGGCGGCGAGCAGCAGATACGCCTTCGCTTCAACCGGGAGCGTCCACAGCGAGCCGTTGACCGCGACCGGATAGATGGTGTGCGCGAACACGCCCGGCAGCGTGAAGTCACTCTGGAGTGTCGCGTTGCCGAGGATGTAGTTCTTGGTCGTCGGATCGCTGAGATATGAGCCCAATGGCAACGTGGTCACGATCGGGCCGAGCACGAGTGCGCTGAGCAGCAGCGCGACGATCAGGCCCGGAAGCAGTCGCAGCGCTCGCTTGGCCGCAAACGCACCGATGTGCCGGTCGAAGTCCCAGCTGCGCGCGACCAGAAAGCCGCTGATCGAGAAGAAGATGAGCACTCCGACCGACCCCCAGCCGACCTCGTTGAGCTGGTTCAGCGGTTCAGGGGTACCGGTCAGGTCGAACGAGTGCCCGAACAGGACCATCAGGGCGGCGATCAGCCGCAACAGGTCGAAGTTGTTCTCGGAGCGCCCCTCGGTCACGAGGTGATCCAGGCGCGTCGGCGACCGCTGCGACTCGCCACTGGTCGTGGAGGGCGCTCGGCGACGCCACGAGCGCCGGATGGTGACCGTATGGGTGAGATTCATCTCGTTCGCCGTCCCAGGTAGGGCGGGCGGCGGCAGATCCTAGTGAATGGAATCCCGCCGTCGCCTTCCAGACGCCGCGATATGGTGCGCCCCGTGCCCGATGATCGCTCACGAGGGCTTCCCGCCCTGGACGCACAGGCCGCCAAGCTCATCGCCTTCCGGGCGCTGCGCGCCGGCGCGGACCGGATCGGGCTGCAGGTGGTGCCGAAGACGTTCTACAGCCCGATCCCCGACCTGCGCGGGATCGACCCCGGGATCTGGAACCGGCGCAGCGAGCTGCCCGGGATCGAGTTCGACCTCGATGCGCAGGTGGCGTGGCTGGACGACCAGCTGGCGGAGGCGATGCAGGAGTTCGCCCCGCCTGAGCAGCCCACCGGCCGCCAGGACGAATACACCCTGGCCAACGACTCCTACGGCCGAGTCGGCGCCGACGTCCTTCATGCGGTCGTGCGCGCTTTGCGGCCGCGACGCATCCTCGAGCTCGGCTCCGGACAGTCGACGCTGATCATGGCGGCCGCGGCCCAGCGCAACCGGGCGGAGGGCTCCGGCACCGAGCTGCGGTGCTTCGACCCGTTTCCCGGGGTGGTCCACCCGGGGCTCCCGGGCCTCACTTCGTTGGAGGCGACCCGCGCCCAGGACGTGCCGCTGGACACGTTCACCGCCTTGGAGGCCGGTGACCTCCTGTTCGTCGACACGACGCACACCGTCAAGCTCGGCAGCGACGTCAACCGGATCTTCCTCGAGGTGTTGCCTCGTCTGGCCCCGGGGGTGATCGTGCACGTGCACGACATCTACCTGCCCTACGAGTATCCGCGCAAATGGGCGGAGGAGTCCAGCCTGTTCTGGGCCGAGCAGTACCTGCTGCAGGCGCTCCTGAGCGGCAACCGAGACTTCGAGATCCTGGCCGCCGTCCACGCCCTCTGTCAGGAGCGCACCGACGCGATCCGCCGCCTGGCGCCCACCTTCCGCCCCGGAGTGACCGCGAGCGCCTTCTGGATGCGGCGCGCCGCCTGAGACGGCGGCGTCGCCGGGGCTGAACCCGGCTCAGCCAGGGAGCGTGACCAGCCCGTCGAGCACCCGGCGTGCCACCGCTCGTGGGTCGTGGTGGCGCTCGACGAAGCGACGGCCGGCTTCGCCGATCCGCCGACAGCGATCCGGGTCGTCGACCAGTGCGGTGAGATCACGAGCCAGCGTCTTGGCGGTGGTGCGCACGATCGGCAGATCATCTCCAAACGGGTTGTCGCCCGGCTCGTCGTCCTTGATGTAACAGAGCACCGGCTTACCCAGCGACATCGCCTCAACCGCGAATCCGCCGTACCAGCCGACCTTCACCTGGTCGATCGCGATGTCGGCAGGCGAGAGGCGCGCGAGCGTTTCCGCGCGCGAGACGCCCTCGACGAGATCGAGCTGCACCGGGCCCGCTCGGCCTGGACCGCCTCGACCGCGGCGAGCACCGCGTCGGTGCCCTTCGTGCCCCGATGCGACGGCGCATGGACGACGGTCACCTCTCCGTCGGCGCGTGGAGGCACCGGCGTCAGCGGACGGGGATCGAAGCTCGCATAAGGGCAGAAGGAGGCGCCGGGCAGCCAATGACGCATGTCGGGGTTGAGATAGAGGACCCGGTCGGCATAGCGGAGCAGCCGCTCGCGTCCATGGCTGCGGCGCAATTCGATTCCCCGCCAGCGCTCGGCGGGCGGCGGCGCTGACCATGGTCAGGTGGGCGCGCGTCGTCACCCTGAAAAGTGGCGATGACGAGCTTGCCCAGCCGCCGCAGCAGCGGCAGCTCGTCGACCGCGACCAGGTGCCCCCAGCCGGGCAGCAGCGTGCTGCCGAAATTGAAGTGGAACACGTCGTAGTGGCGGACCGCCTCCAGAAGCAGGCTGAGCCGCTCGGGAACGGTTCGCCACAGGGGTGCGCCCTCGCGAAACAGCGAGCGGTCGACCTCGAAGCCAAAGGGATTTGGATCGAAGGTGACGACTTCGCTGCGCAGTCCGAGCTCGCGCTCGGCGAGCGACAAGCCCATCGGATGTGCGCCGGCGTTCGTCGGCGTGTGGAGGATCCGCATCGGCTCTAAGCTAGCCATATCGTGGGGACGCGGCCGATACTCCACCGCCTGTGGCCGGTGCTGCGGGCTCGCTCGGGCGCTGGCCGCTCCGCTGGCGCTGCCGGTCGTCTCACCTGGTGGTCGCGGAGGCCGTGCCGACCCGAGTCCGCCGCCGCAGGGGTGCCAGCCCAGGCTGCTTTGGGGCCCGACGCCGATGATCTCGCTGAAGTACTGGTCGGCGGCGGTCCGTGAGCACGGCTACGAGTCGCGGACGCTCGCCGACGGCCTGATGGCGATCAACCATCGCGAGGACTTCGACGTGCACCGCGAGGACTTCCTGGGCCGCGGTCTCATCTGGGAGACGGTCCGGGACTTCGTCGTGTTCGCCTGGGGCTTGCGTAACGCCGACGTGTTACTCACGTTCTTCGACGGGGGTCTGCTCCGCCACACCGGGCTGCGTGGCTGGAGGGCCCTGCTACGGATGGCGGGCAAGAGGCTGATCGTTTTCCCGTACGGCAGCGATATCGCCGTGCCGGGATACCTGGGCGTGATGGAGCAGCCGCTGCTCGCCGACTATCCGGAGATCGCGATGCGGGCGAAGTCACCCGCCGGCGGGTGGACTAGTTCTGCCGCTGGGCGGACCTGGTGATCCGCAATCACCAGTACGGCTATCTACCGCGGCGGACGTCGTCTGGCCGACGCAGATGGCGGTCGACACCGAGCTTTGGAAAGGCGACGGCAATGCCTCAGACGCCGATGGTGTCAACGCAGAGGTCGTCGTCCTGCACGCGCCCAACCACCGTCACATCAAGGGCACGCAGCTGCTGCTCGACGCGGTGGAGGCGCTGCGGGCGCGCGGCTCGAGGTCCGTCTGGAGATAATTGAGCGGCAGCCCAACGAGGTCGTTCGGGAGGCGGTGCATCGCTGCGACATCGTCGCCGAGCAGTTCATCGCCGGCTTTGGCATCTTCGCGATCGAGGGTCGAGCGCGGGCAAGCCCGTGCTCTCAGCGCTCGGGTGGTGGCCGCCGGAGATCCGCAGCAGCCTGGTGCGGGAATGCCCATTCGTCGACGTCGATGCCGAAGGGCTCGAAGCCGCGCTCGAGCGGCTGGTCACCGACCCGGCCCGCCGGGAGCGATCGGACGAGCGGGGCGTCGTTTTGCAGTTGAGCATGCTCGTACGACGCGACGGCCGCGTCTGGGCGGCGCTGATCGTCACGTGTGGAGCGGCGCCCCGTTGCCCGAGCCGTCTCCCGCGAGCGGGCGCGAGACGTACATGTGCGGCATCGCCGGCATCGGCGGGGCGCCGGCGCCTGACACGAGACGCTTGGCGCATGGCCGGCGTGATGGCACCGCGGCCCCGACGACCAGGGGATCTGGAGCGACGGACCGCGGGCCTCGCGTTCCGGCGGCTGGCGATCATCGACCTTGACACGCGCTCCAACCAGCCGCTGCACCATGAAGGCCTGCATCTCGTTTCAACGGCGAGATCTACAACTACCGCGAGCTGCGCGCCGAGCTCGAAATTCTCGGGCACGTCTTTGTGACCGAGGGGGACGCGGAGGTTCTTCTTCACGCCTGGCGCCAGTGGGGCGAGGCGGGGCTGGACCGCCTCAACGGCATGTACGCGCTTGCGGTCTGGGACGAGCGCGAGCGGTCACTCACGCTCGCCTCCGATCCGTTCGGCGAGAAGCCGCTCTACTACTGCGACACGGCCGGCTCGCCTTCGCCTCCGATATCCGCGCGCTGAGGCCGGCGTGGGGCAGCGGCGCGCCGGACGAGCGGGCGGTCGAGGTGTTCGTGGCCCGCAACCTGATGCCCGCCCCCGACGGCAGCTTCTTCGCCGGCGTGAAGCGGCTGCCCGCCGCGCACCTGCTGCGCTGGCAGGCCGGACGGTTCACGGTCTCGCGCTACTGGACCCGCGCCGGTCGACGTCCCGACCCGCTACGAGGATGCGGTCGAGCGATTGCGCGAGCTGCTGATGGACTCGATCCGTCTGCGGCTGCGCAGCGATGTGCCGGTCGGGACATCGCTGTCAGGCGGCGTCGACTCCTCAGCGGTGGTCGCGCTGTGCGCCGCGCTCGGCTCCGATGCCCGCCGTCACGCATTCACGGCCACGTTTCCCGGCTACGAGCGTGACGAGTGGGGCTATGCGGACAGGTCGCGCGCGTCGCCGAGGTGGTGGAGCACCATCGCGTGCCGCCCACCGATCACGAGCTCGCCGACGACCTCGAGGCGCTGATATGCGACCAGGAGGAGCCGTTCGGCTCGACCTCGATATACGCCCAGTGGCGGGTCAACGCGGCGGCCCACGAGGCGGGCATGGTGGTGCTGCTCGACGGTCAGGGCGCCGACGAGCTGTTCGGCGGCTACCCGTGGATCGTCGGGACGCGGCGGTCGCCGGCGGCCCACGCGAGCGGCGGTGCCCTGCGGGCCGGAGGCGCCGCGCGCGCCTACACGCTGCGCGCGCTCGCCGGGCATCTGCCGGCTCCGCTCGCCCCGTTCCGCGAGCGCCGCTTGCCAGTCCCTACGCTCCCGCGCGACGGCGGCGGGCGGCTTCACGCCGCCCGCCTCTCGCCACCGGCTCGCCGATGCGGCGCGAGCTGCTGCTGGAGACGTTCGTGACCAGCCTGCCGACGCTGCTGCGATACGCGGACCGCAGCAGCATGGCGCACTCCCGAGAGGTGCGCCTGCCGTACCTGGATCGCCGCGTCGCCGAATACGCGTTCTCGCTCCCGGCCGCGTTCCTGTGCCAGGACGGTGTCACCAAGCGGATCCTGCGCGATGCCGTCCGCGGGCTCGTGCCCGAGTCGATCCTCGCCCGGCGCGACAAGATCGCGTTCGAGCCGCCCCAGGCCCGGTGGCTGACGACGGCCGGTGGCGTGAGCGGATCGCGGCGGTGCTACTCGATCCCCGACCCGAGAGCGCGGCACCTATGACAGGGCGGCGATCGAGGCTGATCTGCGCGCGGGCGCCTGGCGCGACCATCCGGCGGTGTGGCGCGCGTTCTGCGCAGAGACGTGGCGGCGTCGGTCAGGCGTCGGCTGACTGCGGCTTGCGCGCGCGGGCCATGACCCCTCGATCGCCGAAATCTACCTCGCGGCCGATCATGCCGAACACCCACAGGCCCACCAGGAGCGCGATCACCCCGCTGATCTTGGCGGCAGATCCCATACCGTGTCTGAGTCAAGCAGCCGATCGGCATGAGCGCGACGCCCAGCACCGAGACCGCAATCAGTTTGCGGCTCGTACGGGGTGGGGACGAGGCACCCGCTGGGCTCCGCGGTGGTACAGGAGCGCGAGCAAGATGTAGCCGACAGCGGTCGCGACCGCGGCGCCAACCTGGCCCCACGCGGGAATGAGCAGGAAGTTGAGGCCCAAGTTGACGACGGCCGCGATCATGGCGTACATCGCGAAAAGCTCGTGCGGCGGGTGAGCGTGATCCCGCTCATCGCCACCTGAGAGACCCCCAGCGCGACGGTGCCCGGACAGACCAGGGCGACCGCCTGGTAGGTCTTGTGATAGCCCGGGGCGATCACCGCCACGATCTCGCGGGAAAACAGAGCAGGACCACTGCGATCACCACCAGCGCGGCGGTGACGTATGTCAGCAGCCGGGCGCGTACCTGCCGTTCGGCCTCCGGGTCCTCGGCATGCAGAGCCAGCATGAACGGCGAGTAGGCGATCCCGAAGGCCGAGACGATCAGCAGCAGGCCGAGCGCGAGCCGATTGGCGATCGCGTACTGACCCACCTCCCGAGGCTGGCGAGCTTGGTGAGCAGGATCCGGTCGACGAACTGCAGCGCCCACATCGCGATCGCGCTCGGGATCAGCGGAACGCCGAAGGCGAGCATCACCCGAAGCTCGCGGGCGAGAGCCACGGCGTAATGTGGGGGAGCGAGACGATCAGCCCATAAAGGGCGGCGAGCAGATTGCCCACCAACAAGCCGGCGAAGACGCCGGTGATGCCGATATCGGTCGAGCACCAACACGACCGACACGACTGCCGACGACACCCGCATCAGTGATGAGCCCAGGTAGTGCCACGGTTGAAAGCGCAGGCGCATGACCTCTCGGGAGCGTCGCCAGCGTGAGCGCCGGGAGCACAGACCGGTCACCAGAACCGCCTGGCTGTAGCGTCCGCTCCCGAACAGCCACACGGAAATTGGGTGCGGCGATCGCGGCCCCGAGCGCGGTCGCGATCGCCAACGACGGCAGGATCCAAGTGGACAGCACAACCCGCCGTGCCTCCACCTGGCGTCCCCGTAGTCGAAGTACGAGCGCTGAGCGGCCGAGGTCAGCCCGAGATCCACCATGATCAGCACGAGCGAAACCGATGGTGATCACTTCTATGACTCCGTAGGGCAGGGTCGAAGAGGCGCGCGTATATCGGAAGGGTGATGACCCCGAGGATCTGTTGCGCGACCGCCCCGATCCCGTAGACGAGCGTCTGCCTGCCAAGGCGGAGGAAGTGCGCCTCTCACGGCGGTGGCCTAGCCCGCCGCGACCATCCGTGCCAGACCCTCGCCGGGTGATGTGGTCGGGGCGCCTAGCAACCGGCTCATCCGGTCGATAGAGGCGACGAAGTCCGGCTGCGGAGCGACGTTCTCGAATGTCGGCGCCTTTCCCACCTCGTTGCCGATGGTCTCGGCGATCTGGCGGATGGTGACTATTTCCGGGCCGGCGACATTGATTGTCGCGCCCTCGTGAGATCAGCGCTGCCGCGGTGGCGCGCGCGGCGTCGTCGGCGTAGACCGGGTTGAGCGCGATGCCGTTCTCTCCGGCGAGCTTCACCGTGCCTCCTTCACGCGCCCAATGATGCCGGGCATCATCATCGCCTGCTGGCCAGGGCCGTAGATGAAGAAGTACCGCAGGTGGGCAGGCCAGGACCGAGCGATACTGTGCGGCGAGAAGTTCGCCCGCGTACTTGGAGATCGCGTACAGGTTCTGGGGGTGGTGGTCGCTTCCTGATGGGCTTGGGGCCCGGCTCCGGTGACGGCGCCAGTGGAGGCGAACACGAAGCTGCGGCCTCCGGCGCGGTGGCAGTAGTCGAGCAGACGGGCGGCGGCCATCGTGTTGACCTCCATGACGTCCACGGCGCCCGCCGGGAACTCGCGGAAGCGGCGCGACTGGGCCAGATGGAAGACCCCGTCGACGTGGTCGGGCAGTTCGCCGGAGAGCGGCTGGGTCAGGTCCTGCGCGACCCATCGCACGCCGTCGCGTCCGCGGCCGTTCGACCCCGGGGCGGTACAGCGCGACGATCGTCGTCGCGCGTCGTCAGGACCGGGAGCAGCGCCGCCCAGCACGCCGGCGGCGCCAGTGACGACCAGGGTCATAGGGGGCCTCCCCGGCGGCCACCGCCCGCCGCGGATACCGGCCCCGCCGTCGACGAAGAGGCGCTGCCACCACTCCAGGCACAGCAATGACCAGATCATCAGGCGGTGATCGGCGCGACCGCCGGCGTGATCGGTGATCGCGTTCGAGGAAGGCGGGCCTGAAGACCCCGCGCGAGAGGGCCCGGGTCGAGCAGGACCTCGCGGATGTACTCAGGTTACGGCCCCGATACCAGCCGCCGTCGGGTGGGCTGAAGCCCTGCTTCCTCTTGCGACCAGGACCGCCGGCAGGAAGGTGCGCGCCGCCCGGCGCAGCGGCTTTCCCTCGGCGGAGCCGGCGCTCCGCCCGCGGGAGCCGCAGGGAGAAGTCCACCAGCTCGTTGTCGAGCAACGGGACGCGCGCCTCCATGGCGTGCGCCATCGAGAGTTGTCCTCGACGACCAGCAGGCCGTGCAGGAACGTCCGCTGCTCGAAGTAGAGCGCCTGGTCGATCGGCTCGAGCGCCGGTCAGGTGCGCGGTGACCTGGTCAAGCGCTCCGCGGCTCGACGGCCCTGGCCTCCATCAAGGCGTCGGCGGTGAAGCGTCGCGCCGGTCGGGCTCGTGAGCAGCGGCACCAGTAGCCGTAGTAGGCGTCGAGAAAGCCCGCGCTCGGCGCCGCGAGCAACGCGTAGCGCCACGGGTAGCCGGCGAACAGCTCGTCTCCGCCGGTGCCGGCCATAACGACCTTGACGAACTTCGAGGCCAGCCGAGCCACGAAATAGTTCTGGTAGCAGGTCCCGGCGCGCAGGTCCTCCAGATGCCAGACCAGTCGGGAGCACCCGCGCCATGTCGCCGGCGTGCAAGACGGCGTCGTAGTGCTCGGTCCCCACCTCGCGGGCGACGATCTCGGCATCGCCGCGCTCGTCGGCGGCGACCTCCAGCGGCGAGGCGTCGCAGATCAAAGCCCGCCGTGAAGGTGTGGATGTGCGGGATCCGTCGGCCCGCCAGGACGACCAGCGACGCCGAGTCCATCCCGCCCGACAGGTAGGCCCCGACGGGACATCGGACATCAGCTGGCGATCGACGGCGCGTTGCAGCATCGCGCCGAGCGGTCGGGAGGCGCTCCGTCGAGCTCGCGACCGGGATCGGGTCGTAGTAGTCGCCGCTGCGTCGTCCCGTCGGCGCCGACTCGAGCCGGTGCCCGCCGGCATCATCTTGACGCCCTCGAACAGGGTGTCGCCCCCGAAGGCGTTCTGAAAGCTCATGTACTCCAGCGGGCAGCGACAGCCGGGCCGGTCGCCGGTAGGCGAGGATCGCCTTGATCTCTGAGCCGAAGACAGCGCTTCGCCGTCGCGGCAGGTACAGCGGCTTGGCGCCGAAGCGGTCGCGGGCGAGGAGCAGCTCGTGCGGCGGGCGTCCCAGATGGCGAAGGCGAAGATCCCGTTCAGGCGGCAGCAGGTCCTCGCCCCATTCCTCCTAGCCGTGCACGAGGACCTCGCTGTCGGTTGTGAGGCGAAACTTGTGCCCCCGCGCCTCCAGCAGCCGGCGCAGCTCGCGGAAGTTGTAGATCTCGCCGTTGTAGGTGAGCCAGACGGTGTCGTCCTCGTTGCTCATCGGCTGGTGGCCGGGCCGCTCAGGTCGATGATCGACAGCCGCCGGTGGGCCAGGCCGACTGGCCCGTCGACGTGGATGCCCTCGTCGTCGGGCCCGCGGTGCGAGATGCGCGCGCCGCCCGCTCCAGCGCTCGCGGTCGACCGGGGCGCCGTCATGGTGAAGCTCTCCGGCGATCCCGCACATGGCTCAGCCGCGGGCGCTGGCCGCGCTGAACTCCAGCACGTCCGCGATCCCGTCACGCAGCGAGACCCGGGGGCGGTAGCCGACCAGCTCCCCGGCGCGCTCGATCGAGCCGACGCGCGGCGGCGCGGTCGTCACCGGGCCGTCGTAGTCGGGGGCGATGTCGAGCCCGAGACGTCGGTCATGGTCGCCACGAGCTCATTGAGCGAGGTCGCCTCACCCGAGCCGACGTTGAGCTCCGCGCCCGATGAGTCGGCGGCGATCGACAGCATGTTCGCCTGGGCGCAGTCCTCGATGTGGACGAAGTCAAACGCCTGCGTGCCGTCGCCGGTGAGCTTGGGCGGTCGCCGGCCAGCAGCGAGCGGGCCACCGCGGGCACGACCCCGGCCGTCTGGCCGGGGCCGTAGACGTTCATGTAGCGCAGGATGATGAAGCTGAAGCCGTAGAGGCCCGCCAGGCCGCGCAGCAGCATCTCGGCCGCCGCCTTGCTGGCGGGGTAGAACGCCTTGGGGCGCAGCGGCTGGTCCTCGACGATCGGGTAGGAGTCGGTCGGTCCATACGCCGAGGAGGCCGACGAGTAGACGACGCGGGACACGCCCGCCTTGCCGGCGGCGTCGAAGACGTTGAACGAGCCACGCACATTGGTGTCAAACGCGATCGACGGGTCGGCGTTGGCCTGGTTGAGCGGCAGAACGGCCAGATGGACGACCAGCTCGGCGCCGGCGCAGGCGTCGGCGACCGTGGCCTGGTCGGCGATGTCGCCGATGCGGACCTCGCAGTCGACGCCGTCCAGGCGATCGGAGGCAACCGCATCCAGGACGCGGACCTTGGCGCCCTCGGCGAGGAGCGCCCGAACGGTCGGGGCGCCGACGAATCCGCCTCCGCCGGTGACGAGGACAAGCTTGTCGTTCAGATCGGTCATAGTCATTCTCCAGGGAGCCGTCGCAAGGGCGTCGGCGACTGTATCAACGCGTTTGGGGCGCTCCACGACGGCTGATGGCGGACTCGACGAGTTGTTCCATCTGTCTCGCGAGTGCCGGATAGGCGTAGGCGCCCACCGCCTCCGGGGAGGCGCGCGGCAGCCGCTCGGGGGCTGTGATGAGGTCTCGTAGCACCACGGCGAGCGCCTCAGGCGAGGTCCGGTCGACCGCCACGCCGGCCTGAGCCTGCCCGACGATCGTGGCCGCTGCGGTCTCGTCGCCGATCACGATGATCGGCCTGCCGTGATGCAGGTACTCAAACAGCTTTCCGGTGGCCACCCCGGTCTGTCCCGGGCCGGTGATCACCAGCAACCCGTCAGCGCACCGCTGAGCGGCGAGCGCACTTGCGTGATCCAGCGAGCCGGGCAATTGGACCACGTCCTCCAGCCCGGCCTTGCGGACCTCGGCGCGTTCGGCATCAGTCGCCGGCCCGATCAGGCGGACCTGCAGCTGTGCGGCCAGGTCCGGCACCTGGGCGTGCACGATTCGCAGCGCATCGATCAGCGGTCCCAGCGGCCGGCCGCCGAACGAGAGAGTGCCGGTGTGCACCAGAGTCCGTGGGCCATTCCCGTGCTGCTCCGACGGGGGATCCAGGAGGCCCTGTCCGTGCGTCTGGTCGGGGTCAAAGCCGTTGGTGATCGTCTCCACCGGTCGCCCGAAGCGACTGCGCAGATCGGCGGAGATCGGTTCGGTGACAGTGCACACCGCGTCGGCACGGGTCACGGCCAGCCGTTCGAGCGCTCGGTCGAGCATCCGGTGGGCTGCGGTCGCCCATGGCGGTCGCTGGCTCTCAAACGTCCACCCGTCGCGGAAGTCGGCGACCCACGGGATTCCCCTGGCCTGCAGCAGCAGGCCCACCAGATGCCCGGAAGCGGGTGGGGAGGTGGTGATCACGCAATCGATCTGCTCGGAGGCGGCGATCGCCAGGGCGCGAGGCGCAGCGAACGGCACCCAGCCGACGATCTCCAGATCCGGGGCCACCCAGGCGGCGATGGCGCTCGGTGCAGGCGGCGCGGCGCCCGCGGACTCGCCCTGGAGGGCGGACATGCCTCCGCGCCGCCAGTTCAGCGGACTCGTCAGCAGGTCACGCGTGCGGACGGTGCGGCGGGCGTAGGGCACCGGACCGGAGCCGCCCATCATCGAGGTGAGCACGGTGACGCGGTGGCCCCGCGCGGTCAGGTAGCGCGTGAGCCCGCCCGCCCGCCGCGCTGCGGACATCGACGTCGGCGGGGTGACGTGGGCGACGAGGAGGATCGAGCGTGCCGTCACGGCGGGCGTGCGGTCGCGAATTCCTCGACGCCGGTCAGCGGCCCGCGACCGCGGCCGCGACGTGGCCGGTGACCTCGGCGGCCTGCTCGGCGGTCAACCACGGGTTGAACGCGATCGCCAGGTGAGTCCGCGCCAGCTCCTCGGTGACCGGGAGCTCCACGCCCTGCGCGTAGGGCTCGAGTGCCGGATGACGATGGATCGGCGGGCGGTAGTAGATCTTGTTTCCGATCTGCGCTGCGGTGAGCGCCGCCGAGATGCGGTCGACCTCAGGCGAGCGGATGACATAGAGATGCCATGCCGGCCCCGAACCCTCGGTCGGCGTGGGCAGCGCGACGTGCTCGCCCAGCCCCGCCCGCTCATAGCGTGCGGCCGCGTCGCGACGCCCGTCCGCCCAGTCGTCCAGCTGGGTGAGCAGGACCCGAAGGAACCCGGCCTGCATCGCGTCCAGGCGCGAGTTGTAGCCGATCTGTTCCCAGGTGATCTGGTCACGCGAACCGTGAAAACGCAGCGCTCTCGCCGCCTCGGCGACCGATTGGTCACGGGAGACGATCGCACCCCCATCGCCGAGGCAGCCGAGATTCTTGGAGGGAAAGAAGCTGAACGTCGCCGCGGTGCCCAGTGACCCGGGACGTCCGTCGGGGCCGAGCGAGCCCGCGGCCTGGGCGGCGTCCTCCAGCACCGGGACGCCAAGCGCCTCGATCTCGGTGACCGGTGCGACGTTGCCGAACAGGTGCACCGCGATCACCGCTTTGGTCGCCGGCGTGAGCGCCGCCTTCACCGTCTCGGGGGTGACCATCATCGTCTCGGGATCGACGTCGCAGAACACGACCCGGGCGCCGGTCGGAGGGATCGACTCGGCCGACGCGTAGAAGGTGAACGACGGGACGACGACATCGTCGCCGGGACCGACCCCCATCGCCCGCAACGCGATCGTCAGCGCATCGGTGCCGTTGGCCACGCCGACCACATGCTCGGCACCGAGATAGTCGGCGAACTCCGTCTCGAACGCGGCGACTTCGGGGCCGAGAATGAAGGCGCCGGAGTCGATCGTTTCGGCTGCTGACTGCAGCAGCCGTTGACGCAACGGGACCAGGCCGGAGTGAATATCGAAGAGCGGGATTGCCATGAGCTCGCGCCGCGCGGGTGAGGATCGATCGACCCCGGGCGGTCGATACCCTAGCGGCCCACATGTTCAGTTCCACACCCGCCGACCTGCCGAAACTTCGTGGCGCCGTCATCGGCCTCGGCATGATCGGCCGTCACCACGCGCGCCTGTTGCAGAGTTCCGATCGCGTCACCTTTGCCGGCGCCGTCGACCGTGACGGGGACCGCTATCGCAGCGTCCCTGCCCGTGACCTCGTCCACGACAGCGTGACGGCCCTGCTCGATCATGGCGCCCCGGACTTTGCGATCGTCGCCGTCCCGACCGATCACCACCTGCCGGTCGCCCGTCAGCTGATGGAGGCGGGCGTCTCGGTGCTCATCGAGAAGCCGCTCGCCGCCACCGCTGAGGAGGCCCGTCAGATCGTCGAGATCTGCGGGCGCAACGGCGTCAAAGGCGCGGTCGGTCACGTCGAGCGTTTCAACGCCCCGCTGCGAGAGCTGCGCCAGCGCCTCGTGGAGGGCCAGCTCGGTGACCTCTTCTCGGTGTCGGCGATCCGCAGCGGACCATTTGCCGGACGGGTGCGAGACGTCGGTGTGGTCAAGGATCTGGCGTCCCACGACATCGACGTCGTCGGCTGGCTGTCGGACTCCAAGATCGCCCGGCTGGCGGCCCAGACGCGGCACGTGAGCGGGCAGGAATTCGAGGATCTCGTGCTCGTCACCGGCGCGCTTGACGCCGGCCCGGCGTTCAGCCTCTCCATCGATCGCGTCTCGCCGACCAAGATCCGGCGAACCCGCGTCCTGGGCGAGAAGGGCTTGCTGGAGGCCGACACCCTGAGCGGCGACCTGTTCTTCTACGAGAACGCGCAGGTGGGGATCTCCTGGGAGACGACCCAGCAGTTCCGCGGCGTGAGCGAGGGCAACGTCACCCGCTATGCGCTCCATCGAGACGAGCCCCTCCGGGTCGAGCTCGACACGTTCCTGAATCTGCTGCAGGACGTCGGCGAGCCGGAGATCGTCACCCTCGACCACGGGGTCGAGATCGTGGAGATCGCCGAGCTGGTGCTCGAGAGCGCGGCGACCGGACAGACCCTCTCAGCGGTGGCGGCGGGCTGATGCGCGTCGTCGTCATCGCACTGGGAAAGATCGGGCTGCCGATCGCCGTCCAGATCGCTCGCCACGGTCACGACGTCGTCGGCTGCGACGTCGACGCTCGCGTCGTCGACCTCGTCAACGCCGCGCAGGAGCCGTTCCCGGGAGAGGCGGGGCTCGCCGAAGGGCTCGTCGAGGTCGTCGGAGCAGGCCGCCTGCGTGCCCGCACCGACACCACCGCCGCGGTCGCCGCGGGCACCGACCTCGTGATCGCGGTGCCGCCGCTGGTCGTCGACGCCGACGCCCGACCGGACTTCTCGATCCTCGATGCGGTCGTCGACGACATCGGGCGTGGGCTGAAGCCCGGCGCCGTGGTGTGCGTCGAGACCACGCTTCCGGTCGGGACCACCCGCAGCCGGATCGCGCCACGGCTGGCCGAGCTGTCGGGCCTTGAGAGCGAACGGGACTTCTTCACGATCCACAGCCCAGAGCGCGTCTACTCCGGCCGGATCTTCCAGGACCTCCGCACCTACCCCAAGATCGTCGGGGGTCTGACCGACGAGGGAGAACGGCGCGGTGTCGAGCTCTACGAGGCGTTCCTGGATGCCGAGGTCCGGTCGATGGGCAGCGCCGAAGCGGCGGAGCTGACCAAGCTCGCGGAGACGACCTACCGCGACGTGAACATCGCTCTGGCCAACGAGTTTGCCCGCTACGCGGATTCGATCGGCATCGACGTCGAACGGGTGATCGACGCCGCCAACTCCCAGCCGTTCTCCCACATCCACCGGCCGGGGATCGCCGTCGGCGGACATTGCATCCCAGTTTACCCGCGCTTCTATCTGGCCGGCGACCCGGACGCCCTGCTGCCGGCAGCGGCCCGTCGTGTCAACCAGGCGATGCCCGCGTATGCGGTCGGCCTGTTGCGCGACGCCGTGGGCGGCCTGACCGGGCGCACCGTGCTGATCCTCGGGGTGAGCTACCGCGGCGATGTGAAGGAGACCGCGTTCTCCGGAGCCTTCCCGGTTCAGGACGAATTGGTCCGCGCCGGCGCCACGGTCGTCGCCAGCGACCCGCTCTACGACGCCGGGGAGCTTGCCGCGCTCGGCTTCACGGCCTGGGACGGTGGGCGCGTCGACGCCGCGATCATCCAGTCCGACCACGCGGAATACCGGACGTTGACTCCCGCTGCTCTGGCGGGCGCCCAAGCGGTCGTCGACGGACGCGGCGTCCTCACCGGGGCCGAGTGGTCGGGTGACGGCGTGGTGGTCTGCCGGATCGGCCGCTAGTGAGCCTGTCCGGAAGCCAGGGATGAACGACGACATCACCGTCGTCATCCCCTGCTTCAACTACGGACACTTTCTCCCGGATGCCGTCCAGAGCGCCCTGCGCCAGCAGGGCGGCGAGCCGGCGGTCATCGTGGTCGACGACGGATCGACCGACCCGGGCACCCAGGCGGTGCTCGCCGAGCTTCCCGACCAGGTCCAGGTGATGCGCCAGGAGAACACCGGGGTGGCCGCGGCGCGCAACGCGGCGTTGGGACTGCTGAAGACTCCCTACGTGCTGATGCTCGATGCCGACGACCGGCTCGCATCAGGTGCCCTGGCGGCGCTGCGCGTGCCGCTCGACGCCGACCCGTCGCTCGGCTTCAGCTTCGGGATCATGCGCTTCTTCGGCGAGTGGGAGGGGGTCCTGCGCCTGCCGCCCTACGACCCTTTCGGCCTGCTGTATCGCCACACGATCGGGCTCAGCGCGCTGGTGCGCCGGCAGGTGTTCGAGGATGTCGGCGGGTTTGACCCGGCGTTCGGGGGCTACGAGGACTGGGAGCTGTGGATCGGGGCACTGCGGCACGGCTGGCAGGGCCGTTTCGTTGACACCGAGACGGTCGAATACCGCCGGCATGGCGGCAGTCGCCACTTTCAGGCGCGCTACCGCTATCGCGACACCTTCGCGCAATTGCGACGCAAATATCCGGATCTCTACGGGCCGATGGGCCGGCGATCGCTCGCGGAGCGCTCCCGGCTCGGCTGGCTGCAGCGCCAGATCTACCGCTTCTGGTGGGGGCCGCGTCCGCTTCCGGCGCGGCTTGAGATCGGCCTTCAGGCACTACTGTGGCGAGCCACGCACTCGGGCAGCTGATCGCCGCATGCCACTCCGCCGCCGGACATACGAGATCAAACGCGACTACCGGCCTCGCATGGAGAATGCGGAGTTCGTCGACGCGCCCGCTGCGGAGATCGTCTACCAGCCCTATGTGTACGGCTTGGCGCGGTTCCTGGCCGAACGCGGCGGGTTTGGGCACATCATCGACATCGGCGCCGGCAACGGCGAGAAGCTCGCCGGTCTGCCCGCGGCGGTTCAGGTGACCGCGGTCGATTTCGCGCCCAACCTGCCCGCGCTGCGCCAGACGCTGCCCAACGCGACGGTCATCGACCACAACCTCGAGACCGGGCTGCCGGCCCTCGATCCGGCGGTCGTAGCCGATGCCGTGGTCATCTCCGCGGATGTGATCGAGCACCTGCGTGAGCCGCACCACTACCTGCAGGGGCTGGCCCGATTGGCCGCCCAGGCACCGTTCGTGCTGGTCTCCACCCCCGACCGTACGCGCGCCCGCGGGCCGGAGGACTACGGGCCGCCGGCAAACCCGGCGCATGTGCGGGAGTGGACGATCGATGAGCTCTACGCGCTGTTTCGCCGGTACGGGCTGGCGTGCCGGATCGGCCACACGACCAGTGACACGCTCAGCCACGCCAAGGCCACCTCGCTGGCGCTCGGCGGCACCCAGGCGCTCATGCCAGGCACGGTCGCGACGACGACATCCGCGCTCGCGGTGATGACCGCCTACAACGAGCGCGACATCATCGAGCGTTCGATCGAGCATCTGCTCGTGCAGGGCCTTGACGTGCACGTCGTGGAGAACTGGTCGACTGACGGCACGTACGAGATCGTGCAGCGCCTGGCGCAGGCATACCCCGGCGTCAGTTGTGAGCGGTTTCCGGAGGTGCAACCTAAGACCAGCACCTACGAATGGCAGGCATTGCTGCAACGGGTGCAGCAGATCGCGGCGAGCACCGAGCACGAGTGGGTGTTGCACAACGACGCCGACGAGTTCCGCCAGTCGCCCTGGAAGGGCGTGACCCTTCGTGATGCGCTGAGCTTCGTGGGAACGCTCGGTTACAACGCGGTGGACTTCACGGTGCTTGAGTTCCGCGCCACCCGCGACGGTTACGACGGCACCGTGGCGCCGGACCAGTTCTTCGGTGACTTCGACTTCGGCGACTTCTCCAGCTACCTCGTGCAGGTCAAGGGCTGGCGCACCACCCGGCCGGTGACGCTGACCGAATCCGGTGGTCATGAGGCGGCATTCGAAAGCCGGCGGATCTTCCCGTTGAAGTTCACCAGCCGTCACTATCCGCTGCGGTCCACTCATCAGGCCCGCAATAAGGTCTTCCGCGACCGGCTCGCGCGGTTCAGCGAGGTCGAGCGGGCACGCGGCTGGCATATCCAGTACGACGGCCTGGCCGCGGACGAGACGTTCATCCGGGACGCCGGCCCGCTGCTCAGCTACTCGCCGGACTTCGTCGAGACGGAGTACATGGTCGAGTTGCTCAGCGGCGTCGGCCTCGACCTATAGCCGAGCGGGCGCTCAGAGGAGCTCGTCAGCCGAGGATCGCGTCTGCCGGCGCAGCCCCAGGATCGAGATCAGGAACGAGGTGAAGAACACCTGGATCCCGATGATGATGAGCGTGGCGGCGAGCACCGAGAGGTACTCGTAGGCGAGCGTGCCGAAGCCGTGATTGGCCCAGTCGACGATGATGATGACCCCACCGACCAGCCCGACGAAGGTGAACACGCCGCCGACCGCGAGGCCGTGTTCGAGCTTGAACCGCGCCCGCATGCGATCGAACCAGTGATCCTTCTCGTTCATGTAGTAGGTCGCATAGGCGTGTGCGCAGATCCCGAGCGCCATCACCTGGGAGCCGACCACCGCTAGCAGCGAGCCGGCGACGAGGGCGTGGAATCCCCAGACGCGGCCGAACAGGTTCAGCTGCGTCACCGCGATCAGCTCGATGACGGCCCCGATCACCGCCATGACGGCGCCCGGCACGATGAAGAGGTGGTTGGGCGAGTGGACCAGCAGGAAGCGCAGGTGCCGCCAGCCGTCGCGGAAGCTGGAGAGCTTGGACTCACCGCCCCGCGGGTGATACTCGATGGGGAACTGCGCCAGGACCAGCTTCTCCTTCGCGGCGCGGATCACCATCTCAGACGCGAACTCCATGCCGGTCGTGCGCAGGTCCAATTGGTTCAGGCGGTCACGGCGCAGCGCCCGCATCCCGCAATGGGCGTCGTCGATCCCGGTCTTGAACAGGAGGTTGAGGAATCCCGACAGCAGCGGATTGCCGATGTAGCGGTGATGCCAGGGCATCGCGCCCGGATGGATGTTCTTCATCCGGTCGCCGATCACCATGTCCGCGCCCTTGTCGAGCTCGGCGACGAACCGGGGGATCTCCCCGAAATCGTAGGTCAGGTCCGCGTCGGCCATCACGATGTAGCGCCCGCGGGCGACCCCGAATCCCGCCAGATACGCGCTGCCATAGCCGCGCTCGGGCTGGTGGACGACGATGGCGCCGGCATCGGCCGCGATCACGGGACTGCCGTCATCGGAGTCGTTGTCGGCGACGATCACCTCGCCCGCGTAGCCATTGGCCTCCAGCGCCGCGCGCGCCGAGCGCACGCACTCCTCGATGCACTCGGCCTCGTTCAGGCAGGGGATGACCACCGAGACGAGGAGCTCGGATGTATCGGCTGACGCGCCCGTGCTGGGCACCTTCTCCTTCAATGAGGTCATAAGTTCCCCGCTGCCTGCACAAACGTAGGCTACCCGCGAAGGTTGCGCCGCTGACACCGCGCGCCCAGTGAGGATATGGAACGCTGCGGGGGAACCGATGCGCGTCTGTCTTATCTACGACTGCCTGTTCCCCTATACCGTCGGCGGGGCCGAGCGCTGGTACCGCGCGCTGGCCGAGCGGCTGGCGACGCAGGGACACGAGGTCACCTACCTGACCATGCGCCAATGGGAGCGCGACGAGCAGCCAGATCTACCGGGCGTCACCGTCTGTGTCGTCGGGCCCCGCATGGCTCTCTATGACGGCCCGGGGCATCGGCGGATCCTGCCGCCGCTGATCTTCGGGCTGGGCGTGCTGATCCACCTGCTCCGCCACGGCCGGCGCTATGACGTCGTCCACACCTGCGCGTTCCCGTACTTCTCCCTGCTTGCCGCCGCCGCCTGCCGCCGAGCGGGCGGCTACCGCCTGATCGTGGATTGGTTCGAGGTGTGGAGCCGCGAGTACTGGCGTGAGTACCTCGGCAGATTGGGGAGGATCGGAGAGCTCGTGCAGCGACTGTGCATCCGCGTGCGCCAGCGGGCGCAATGCTTCTCTCGGCTCTACGCCGACCGCCTGCGAGCCGAGGGCTTCAAGGGCGAGATCACGATGCTCGCCGGTGCCTACGACGGCCCACTGCAGCCGGCCGCTGCGTTTCCTGCCGAGCCGCGAGTGGTCTTCGCCGGGCGCCACATCCCCGAGAAGGGCGTCCCGGCGATCCCGCCCGCGATCGCCGCGCTCCACCACCGCATGCCCGAGATCCGGGCGACGATCTTCGGCGACGGTCCCGACCGCGACGCGACGCGCCGGGAGATCGTGCGGCTCGGCCTGCAGGATGTCGTCGCGCTTCCCGGCTTCGTCTCCACCCAGGAGATCGATGACGGCATCGCCCGGGCGATGTGCCTGCTGCAGCCCTCCCGCCGGGAGGGCTACGGCCTGGTGGTCGTCGAAGCGGCGTCACACGGCACGCCGAGCGTCGTCGTCGCCGGGCCGGACAACGCAGCGGTGGAGCTCGTGCAGGAGGGCGTCAACGGAGTCATCGCGGCCTCCAGCAGCGCGGAGGACCTCGCATCGGCGATCGAGGCGGTGGCCGCCGGCGGGGAGGAGCTTCGCGTCTCCACCCGGCGCTGGTTCGCCGACAACGCCGAGCGAATGTCGCTTGACCGCTCACTGCAGATCGCGGTCTCGCTCTACTCCGATGCCGCGCGCCGGTAGCTCGCCACGGTCTCCTCGGCCGCGCGTCGCCAGCTGAAGCGCGCCGCGCGCTGCGGCCCCCCGGCGCGCAGCCGGTCGGCGAGCGGTCCATCGCTCAGCAGCCGCGTGATCGCGGCGGCGATCGCCTGCTCAGAGCGCGGGTCGAAGTAGAGCGCGTCGTCGCCGGCGACCTCTCGCAGCACGGCGATGTCCGAGCATGTGACCGGGACCGACCGCGCCATCGCTTCGAGCACCGGCAGGCCGAACCCCTCGGCGAGCGTCGGAAACACGAACGCCGCGGCCGCTGCATAGAGGCCCTCGAGCTCGGCGGATGAGACCCAGCCGAGGAAGCGCACGTCGTCAGCCACGCCGAGCGACGCGGCCTGGGCGCGCAGCTCGTCCTCGTGGGGCGTGGAGTAGCCGGGGAGCACGAGCAGCGGTCGCTCGCCGGCCGGAAGCGACGCCAGCGCCCCGATCAGCCGCATGAGGTTCTTGTGCGCGAGCTTGGCCGAGACGGTGAGCAGGATCGGCCGCGCGCCGGCGTCCAGCCGGCTGCGGAGCTCCCCCTCGGGTAGCGGCTGCGCGCGTCGCGCGGCACCGACGCCGAGTCCGACAACGTCGATCCGCCTCGTGGGGATCCGCAGGTAGGTGCGCACGTCGTCGGCGGTCGCGCGCGAGTCCGCGATCACCCGATGCGAGCGGTGGGCGGCGAGCGGCACGAGCACGCGCATCCCGAGCGCACGCACCCCGGGGTGCGCCTCGGGCAGCGTGCGGTAGATGAGGTCGTGGATGGTCACCACCCGACGGAACGGACCCCAACCGGGGGCGGTCGAGGCGAAGCTGTGCAGCAGGTCGATTCCGGCGCGCCGGGCGAGTGGCGGCAGCATCAGCTGCTCCCCGCGGACCCACTGCAGCCGATCACGGGAATCGACTGCAACGACGACCGACCCGACGAGCCCGCGCCACGGGCCGTCAGCGGCGGCCGCCGCGCGGCCCACGAACGCGGTGAAGCGATGCTCCGGTGCGGCGGCGACGAGCTCGGGGATCAGCTCACGCGCGTAGGTCTCCATCCCGCCCTGCTCGCCGGGCACCAGGAACACGAGGTTCAGTCCGACGTGCACGATCGGTGAGCGTAGTGGCCGGCAGGTTCAGACCAGACGGCCGTGGCAAGCTGAGGGCCGATGACCGCTGCGCTCACCATCGGGATCGACGCCCGGGCCGCCGTCGAGGTTCCCGCGGGGCGAGGACGCCTCGTCCGCGAGTTGCTCACCTCGCTCTCCCAGCGCGATGACCCTCACCGTTACCTCTGCTACGCCCGCACCCCTTGGCCTGAGCCGCTCGACGCGCGGTTCCAGTGGCGTCTGGTCGATGGCCGCGATCCACTGTGGCACTGGCGTGCCGCTCGCGCAGTCGATCGCGAGTGCGATGTGTTCCTCGCCACCAACTCCTACCTGAGCGTGATCCTGACCCGCCGGCCGTCGGTGGCGATCGTCTACGACCTGGTCGCGCTTGACCCCTCGACCTCTCCAAACCGGCGTTCCGCGCTCATCGAACGCCTCACGCTGGACGCCGCGATCAGGCGAGCTCGCGGGCTGGTGTGCATTTCGGAGTCGACGCGTGGCGAACTCCTCGCCCGCACGCCCGGCGTGGCCGCGAAGGCGACGGTTGCGCCGCTCGCCGCCGCATCCGACCCGGGCGCGCTCAGCGACGCCGAGGCGCGGGCTCTTCCTGCGCCGGGGTTCGTGCTCGCGGTCGGGACGCTTGAGCCGCGCAAGAATCTCCCGCGGCTGGTGGATGCGTACGCCGGTCTCGCCGCCGAGCTGCAGGCACGTCACCCGCTCGTGGTCGTCGGGGCCGCCGGGTGGCGAACCGGGGAGACCCTCGCCGCGCTGCGGTCGCTCGGTGACCGCTGCCTGACGCCGGGACACGTCTCGGATGCGGCGCTCGCCGAGCTCTACCGCCGGTGTGCCGTGTTCTGCTACCCGTCGCTCGCCGAGGGGTTCGGGCTGCCGGTGCTCGAGGCGATGGCCGCGGGGGCGCCGGTGCTCACCTCGAACGTGTCCTCGCTACCGGAGGTCGGCGGGACGGCCGCTGCCTACGCCGATCCAGGCGATACCACATCGATTGCCCGCGAGCTCCAAGCGCTGCTCGAGGACCCACAGCGGCGCGAGGCTCTCTCGCGCGCTGGAGTCGCCCGCGCCGCCGAGTTCTCGTGGACGCGGTTCGCCGGTCAGGTGCTCGCGGCGCTTGAGCAGGCGGCTCAGGCGAGCACGCGGTCGTAAGCGGCGGCGAGCCGGCGGGCGGCCGCGGCGGTCGAGTAGCGCTCCAGGATCTCCGGCGGGTAGTCGACGCGCTCGCCGGGAGCCCGGCTCAGAGGTCCATCGGCGAGCGCATGGGCGAGCCCGACCCAGTCGCCCGGCGCGACGAACGTCGCGGGCGCGCCCGCGAGGACCTCGGGGACGGCGCCGCTCGTCGTCGTGACGATCGCCAGACGCGCCGCCATCGCCTCCGCGAGAACCATCCCGAACTGCTCCTCCCAGAACGCGCGGGGCAGGTCGGTGGGGTGCAGTGCCATCGAGGCGGAGGCCTGCGTGGCGAGCACCATCGCCGACGCCGCGGCGAAGCGGGCCGGCATCTCGTCATACGGGACGCTGCCGATCTCGACCGCCGCGCCGAGCCCGAGCTCCTCGGCGTGGGCGCGCAGGCGCGCCTCCTCGGGACCGCGGCCCACGATCTGAACGCGCGGGCGCAGCGTTCCGTCAGGGCCTGCCCCGACGATTCCACGGTGCAGAAGCGCAACGGCGCGCAGCACGTCCTGGTGGCCCTTCTCCCACGCCAGGCGCCCCGGGGACAACAGCACGTGCTCGGCACCGGCTGCCGCTGAGCTCTGCGTCGCGCCCGCAAAGCGATCGACATCGATCCCGGGTGCGCACACCTCGATGCGTGAATCCGGCACCCCCTCAAGTTGCAGGGCGAGCGCCGCGCGCTCGGTGGCGGCCAGGAACCGGTCGCTGTGGGCGAGGACCTCGGCGCGATGGCGGCGGGCCGGACCGTTGCGGTACGTGGCGAGCATCGGGAGCGTCTCCCATACCGTCTGCACCAGGCGGAACGTGCCGGCTCGTCGCCGGCGGGCGGCCTGGGCGGCGAACCAGTAGCCGAGTTCCTCGGAGTGAACGATGTCCGCCCAGTCGAACGCCTCGTCCGCCGACAGATACCGGTCGCCGACCGCAAGGGCCGCGAGGTCGCCGAGTGCGCCGCGAGGCAGAAAGTCGCGCAGCGAGCGCACCTCGACGTAGTCCAGGCCTTCGGTCCGGTCGAAGCGGTTGGAGCGGGTGAGCAGGCAACGCACCTCGAAGCGCTCGTCGAGCTCGAGCCAGGGTCGCAGCTCCCACGGCGTGACCAGCTGGCCGCGGACGATGAGCACCCGCGTCACAGCGTGAGCTCTCGCGGAGGACGCGCGCGCATGGGGCGCGAGTCTAGGAGCGCGCCGCGAAGCGATTCGGCAACAGCGCGCGGAACTCCGGAGGGAGCGCACGCGTGACCATGACGGCTGCGGTATAGACAGCGATCGCCAGCGCCGCGCGCGCGAGTGACGGCAGCGGGGGAGCGAATCCCGCCGCCGCGGCCAGGCCGCCGGCAAGCAGCACCTTCCAGAGGACCTGGAGCTGGGGCCGGTAGCCGGGGTGCTTGGCGACGAGCGCGATCAGCGCGCAGATTCCAAGCGCGGACTCCCCGCACACCGTCGCTATCGCAGCGCCGCGTGCACCGTCCGCACGCGCGAGCAGGAGGGTCCCGACGAGGCTGACGACGAACGCGACCAGGTTGGCGACGAACAGTCCGCGATGCTCGCGCAGTGACAGAAGCCCGAACCCCCAGCCGGCGGCGAGAAACGACGCGATCAGTGCGAAGGACTGAATCTCCAGGACGGGCGTCGCGGCCGCCGCGTGGCGGCCACCGATCACCGACACGATGAACCCCGCCCCGGCGCTCATTCCGACCGACAGCCCGACCCCACCCACCAGCGCCGCCTCGAAGATCCGCTGCATGACATAGCCGAGGCGGTCACGGTCGTCACGCGCCGCCCGGGAGAGCACGGGCAGCGCCGAGCCGATGAGCAGGCCGGGTACACCGGCGGCGACGATGAAGACGCGGAACGACACCGAGAACAGACCGCTCTGGAAGCCGCCGGCGACGACATGGGTGAGGATCTGGGCGGTGTAGACGTAGACGGTCCCGACCGCGGTGGCCAGCGAGAACGCGACCGTCGCGCCCATCAGCGACCGCCACCGCGCGAGATGAAACGCCGGACGCAGCGAGATCCGGCCACGGACGAGCAGCGCCGTCGGGAGGATCAGCAATGTGTTGGCGACGAACGTCGTCGCCAGCAGCGGAAAGACGCCGGCATGCAGCAGGATGAGCACCACGATCCCGGCCACCGTCAGCACCTGGCGCAGGAGCTCGAGCGACGACAGCCAGCCGAGCCTGAGGTCCGTGGTGAGCGGGATGGTGAGGGTGTGCTGGAAGACGAGCGAGACGGTTGCGACGCTGGCCACGACCCCACCGAGCACCAGGGGTTGGTCAAAGCCGAGCGCCAACGAGCAGACGGTGACGAGCGCGATACCGAGCACGGTGAGGCTCACGCGCAGCCCGAGCAGGTCCTCCAGCAGGCGTCGGCGCTCCGATCCGCGGAGAGTCGCGTACTCGCGCGTACCGATGTTCGACATCCCGGAGTCGGTGATGGCCGCCACGACCGCCACCAGCGACATCACCGACGTGTAGTCGCCGAACCGAACCACGCCGAGATGGCGGGTCAGCAGCGAGGCCGACAGAACCGAGAGGCCGACGATCGCGACGTAGCCGCCGAGACGCAGGGCCCCTCCGCGGACCAGCGCCCGCTTTGTCTCCAGCGCCGATTCGGGGCTCTCGGATTCGCCGGGGGTGCTCGCCGGCTCCGCGGTCTCCATGCCGAGCTCGCCCGGCAGCCCGGTGCTCACTGGCGCCGGTGAGGGATCGTCATGGACCGTAAGGCTAGAGCGACCCAGCGAAGGAAAACGCCCCACCGGGAATCGATCTAGAGTGCCTGCGCCAATGCCCGCAGACCTTCCGCTCCGGCTCCGCCTCCAGTTCGCCGTCACCCGACGTCTGACCGCGCTGCTCGCCCTCCTCGGCCTGCGCGAGGCGGTCATCTCGTTGCGCCATGACCTTGCTCGCGCGCGCCGGCTGACCTTCGAGCGGTTCGGCTCGGCTCGCTACTCGCGCCCGGCGCTGCACGGCATGGACGTCGCGCTTGACCGGATCATCGACCGCGACGGCGGCATCTTCCTCGAGGCCGGCGGATTCGACGGCGTCACGCAGTCCAATACCTACTACCTCGAGCGCTTCCGTCACTGGCGCGGGATCCTCGTCGAGCCGATGCCCGAGCTCGCGGCCCTGGGCCGGCGCAACCGTCCGGGCGCGCGGGTTGTCCGCGCAGCGCTCGTCGATCGCGACTTCGCGCAGGAGACGATCGCGATGGAGTTCGGCGACCTGATGACCACCGTGAGCCGACCCGGAGCCGAGAAGTGGGTCGCCGCCGGACTCGTCCTCGGTTGGCGCGACCAGCGGACCGAGCACGTGGCGGCTCGGACTCTCTCGTCGATCATCGAGGAACTCGGTGACCCGCCGATCGACCTGCTGTCACTCGATGTGGAGGGCCATGAGGCTGCGGCGCTTCGCGGATTGGACCTCGACCGCCACGCGCCGTCCTGGATCCTCGTCGAGATGCATGACCTGCAGGCGGGCCGCGCCGCGATCGCCCCCGTGCTCGGCGACCGCTACGTCGAGCATTCCGAGCTCTCGCCGGTCGACGTGCTCTACCGGCGCGGCGACGTGGGCGACTGACCCGCCCACGCCCGCCGGTAGCTCTCCAGCGTCGCTTCGGCCGTCGCACGCCACGTCAACCGGGCGGCACGGGCCTGTCCTGCCGTGGCAAGCCGAGCACGCAACTCGCCATCGCTGAGCAGCTGCGACAGGGCGCGGGCGATCGCTGACGGGTCGCCCGGGTCGAAGTAGCAGGCGGCTGGACCGCCGACCTCCGGCATCGCCGACGCCGACGAGCATGCGACCGCCACTCCGCGGCCCATCGCCTCGAGGATCGGCAACCCAAAGCCCTCGTTGTGGGAGGGCAGCACCACGCAGGCCGCCGCCGCGTACAGCCCCTCGAGCTCGGCCGGCTCGACGAATCCGAGGAAGCTCACCCGCTGGGCCAGACCGAGCTCCGAGGCCAGTGACCGCAGCTCCGGCTCGATCGAGGTCGGATTGCCGGCGAGCACCAACCGTGTCCGCGGCGCGTGCTCGAGGATCTGCGCGAATGCACGCAGAAGCCCGTCGACGTTCTTGTGCGGCTTGCGCGTCCCGACCATGAGGACGAACGGGTCGTCGCCGAGGTTGAACCGCTCGCGCACTCCCAGTTCGTCGAGCGCCGTCATGCTGTCGGGCGGGCGGTGGCCGAGCAGGGTGACGTCGACGCGCTCCGACGGGACGCGCAGGTGGGAGACGATGTCACGCGCACCCGCTTGCGAGATCGCGATGAGACGGTCGGCGCGACGAGCGATCGGCGGAACGAGCGCTCGCCACAGCAATGTGGTCGTGTCCGCGCGCGGGCCTGAGAGCCAGGTGGTGTCAGCGATCGTGACCACGTTCGCCGCACGGGTGTCCAGCGGCGCGGTGAGCGCGACGCTGTGCAGCAGGTCCTGGCGGCGGGAGGCCAGCGCCCCGAGCAGCGTCGTCTCGCAGATCGCCTTCAGGCCACGCACCCCGAACAGGGGATGGGAGTGCCACCTGACCTCGGATGCCCACGGGGACCCGCGCAGATAGCGCTCTCCGTCAGGGGAGCAGTAGACGGTGAAGCGGGTTCGTGGTGCGGCGGCGACGAGCTCGGGAACGAGCTCCTGGACATAGGTGTCCAGTCCACCCATCCCCGGCAGCAGGAAGATGGCGTTGACGCCGACCCGGGCGGGCAGATCGCCCGTCACTTCAGCGCCGTGAACGCGGCTCGGATGTTCATCGCCGGAAAGCGGAAAGCCAGGTACTTCTCATACGCCTCCGGGTACCGATTGGCCACCGCGGCGACGCCGAGCATGCGGAATGGGAGCCACAGGTCCAGAGTGATGTGCTCGACGGTGAAGCGCGCGCTGGAGTAGTGCGCGAAGCCGGGGTCTGCGAGATAGCGAATCGCGTTGGTCGAGTAGTAGTGCCGGTGGGTCGGATCCCCGTAGGCAAGCGATGAGGAGAAATGCGGGGTGCGCAGCTGCAGCCGCCCGCCGGGGCGCAGGATGCGGTGAACCTCAGTGGCGACGCGCATCGGCTCGGCGACATGCTCGATCACATCCTGCATGAGAACCTCGTCGAAGCTGTCGTCCTCGATCGGGTACGGGAAGACGTCGAGGTCGTGAACGATGTCCGCATCGGTCTGGGCGGAGATGTCCAGGCCGATCGCGCCGGGGTGCTTCTTGGATCCGCAGCCGATGTCGAGAATCCGCCCGCCACCGTCGACGCGAAGATCGAACTGGGAGGGGTCGGTCATCGCGGTCATCCGATCGCGCCACTCGCTCACGGGCGGCAACACTATCGAGGGATCTCGCCCGGTCAGGCCCGCCGCTCGGGTCCGCAGGGCGCCCATGTGGCTGCGGTAAGGTCGCCAACCCGATGGCACTGAAGGACCCCGAACTTCAACACATCGCTCCGGATCTCCGGCGCCGCATCGAGAAGACGACGAGCGTGCGCGCCACCGATCGCCTGGACAAGGTGCCGGATGCGGGCGCCATCCGGGTCGTCGACGGACGTGAGGTGCAGGTCATGCACAACGGCGTGCTGGTCGAGAAGGACTGCTACGGCGGCCCGTGGATGACCGAGGTGATCGCTCGCCTGCGAGGGCATCACGAGCCCCAGGAGGAGATCGCCTTCGCCGCCATCGTCGACCGGCTGAAGGAGGACGACGAGCCACCGGTCATGATCGAGCTGGGTTCCTACTGGGCGTACTACTCGCTGTGGCTGAAGTCGGAGATCCCCGACGCCACCGTGGGGCTGGTGGAGCCTGACCCCGCCAATCTCCAGGTGGGAGTCCGCAACTTCGAGCTGAACGGGCTGCGCCCGTCGTCGGTGCTGCAGGCGGCCGTCGGCGTACCTCACGACTCCACCGTCGACATCGTGTGCGAGAGCGATGGGGTTCTGCGCCCCATCCGGGCCGTCACGCTCGACGGCCTGCTGCGCGATCTCGGCCTCCCACGCCTCGATCTCCTGGTGTGTGACGTGCAGGGCGCCGAGGTCGAGATGCTGGCGGGCGCGGTCGAGACGGTCCAAGCGGGGAACGTGCGGTTCATGGTGATCTCGACCCATTGGTCCGACACCAACCCACTGATCCACCAGTTCTGCCGCGCGCGGGTACAGGAGCTCGGCGGCCACATCGTCTGTGAGCACTCCCTTCCGGAGTCCTGCAGTGCCGACGGCCTGATCGTGGCGTCATTCGATCCGCGCGACCGTGACATGCGAATCGACATGCCCGTGGTCAGAGCGGTGGACTCCGAGGTGGGGGAGCTTGAATGGATGATCGCCCGCCGGATGGGATTGCGGGGAATCGTCTGGGGAGCCGTCGACCTCGTGCCGACACAGACTCGCCAGAAGCTCGGGGCCACCGCTCTGGGAGCGGCGGTGCATCGCCGGCTTGCCGCCCGAGGCGGCGCGGCCGGACGCGGGCCTGACTCGGAGGAGCCGGCTCAGGAGCGACCACGCGCGAGTGTGGTACGGCGGGGCGTCCGGGCGCTGGCGGAGTCCGACCTGCAGCAACGCATCGAGTCCGAACGCCACACCCGCCAGTTCGCCAGGTCGATGGACCGACACGCGGAGGACTTTGCCGGACCCGAGCTGCCGCGCTGGTACGGCGTCGGTCTGACCGAGCGTGCGGTCGAGTTCGGCTGGGTGCGCCACCACCTCAGCGGTCGGCGGGTCCTCGATGCCGGCTCGGCGCTCAACCACGAGGCGATCCTCGATCGGATCCTCCCGGTGGTCGACGAGCTGACGATCGTCACCCTCGAGCCGGAAGCACACTCCTCGCCGGAGCGGGGCGTGCGCTACCTCTACCAGGACCTGCGCCATCTCGAGATTCCCGACGGGAGCTTCGACACCGTCGTCTCGGTGTCGACGCTGGAGCACGTCGGGCTGGACAACTCTCGCTTCTACGACTCCGATGCGCCTCAGGGAGATCCCGACGCGGATGCCCAACAGGCCATGCGCGAGCTGCGCAGGGTGGCCAAGCCGGGCGGCAGGCTGTTGATCACCGTGCCGTTCGGTGCCTCCTGGCGGTCAGACTGGGTCCGGGTCTTCGACGCTGCCCAACTCGATGCGCTGATCGCGGCAGCCGGGCCGGCGGCGGTCGACGAGAGCGTGTTCAGGCGCTATCGCGGCGGCTGGAGGCGGGTCAGCCGGGCCCAGGCAGCCGACGCGACCTATCGGCGGTTCTGGTCTGAGGCGGTTGCCTGCGTGCGCATCGAGTTGCCCGACGAGCATCCCGGTGACGGAGCGGTGGATCGGTGAGAGCCCTGGAGACGGCGCTGAAGGGGCCGGTGCTGCTGGCGCCCGGCGTCCACGGTGACGAGCGCGGGTTCTTCGTAGAGACGTTTCGCGCGAGCACGCTGTCCGAGCTGGGGATCGACGCGACGTTCGTCCAGGACAACCATTCGCGCTCGCGGCGCGGCGTGGTGCGCGGCATGCATTTCCAGCCCGGTCAGGCCAAGCTGGTGCGCTGCGCCCGGGGCGCGATCCTGGACGTTCTGGTCGATATCCGACGTGAGTCACCGCAGTTCGGCGCCTGGGATGCGTTCCAGCTCGACGACCTCGAGCACCGCCAGCTGTTCGTGCCCGACGGATTCGCCCACGGATTCTGCGTTCTCAGCGATCTGGCCGACGTCACCTACAAGGTCACGACCTACTACGACCCGGCGGCGGAGAGCGGCTTCTCATACGAGGATCCCGCGGTTGGAATCGAGTGGCCCGACGCCGAGTCGCTGATCGGCTCTGAACGGGATCGCACCGCGCCCACGCTGTCCGAGCTCGCACCGAGCCTGCCCTGACCGAGCGTCGTACTGCAGACCAGACCGGGCCTGCCCGGCCCGATCCCACCACCTGCTCAGGTATCGTGGACCGGCCAGCGGCCATCCGCTGAGACGCGCTCAATGCAGCACATGCGACGCCCTCACCCCCTTCGGCCTCCCACGCCTCGATGCGCGCGCGCCTGAACGTCACGCCAGAACGCTTCCGCACGGCCGCGTGGACGGCGCTGGGCGCGCTGACCCTGATCGTCTTCACCGGCGCGGCGGTCCGTCTCACCGACTCGGGCCTGGGATGCGAGGACTGGCCGCGCTGCTCCCGATCGCATCTGACGCCGCCCGATCAGCTCCACGCGTTCATCGAGTTCGGCAACCGGACGTTGTCGGGGATCGTCGGCGTGGCGACCGTCGTCGTGATGGTGATGGCGTTCATGCGCCGCCCCGTGCGCCGCGATCTCGCGGTGCTGGCGACGCTGCTGCCGCTTGGTGTCGTGGCGCAGGCGGTGCTCGGTGGCTACACGGTCAAGGAGAAGCTCGCTCCAGGATTCGTGATGGCGCATTTCGGTCTGTCGATGCTCATCCTGGTGGCCGCGGTGGCTCTCGTCTGGCGTTGCTACTACCCGGCCGGGACCTATCCGCGGAGGTTCAGCCGGCCGCTGGTGTGGACCGTTCGCGCGACGGTGCTGCTCGGAGCGATCACGGTCTTCGCCGGCACCGTCTCCACGGCTGCCGGCCCGCATTCCGGCGGGCATATCGGCCAGATCGTCAAGCGGTTGCACTTCAAGGGCGCCGGGACGCTGCAATGGGCCGTGCATCAGCACGCGACGGTCGCCGTCCTATTCGGCCTCGCAGTGATCGCCGCCTGGCTGTTGAAGCGGCGCGAGCTGGGGGCACTCGAGCCCACGGAGCCGCTCACTGTCCTCGGCGTCCTCGTGGCGGCGCAGGGGCTCGTCGGCAGCGTTCAGTACGAGCTCAAATTGCCGTCGGAGATGGTGTGGGTGCACGTCTCGCTGGCAACCGTCACCTGGGTGGTCGCTCTCTGGGCGTGGGTAGATACTGGGGGCACGCGCCGGCGCGACGGTGAGGCCGGTGGACCGGATCGGCTCAGCTCCGGCGAGCCGGTGGACGAGCCGCGAGAGCGGCCGATCGAGGCGGCACGCATATGACACAGCACACCCCAGGAGCCCCGAGCGACTCCCAGAGCGTCCGGGGCGCCACGCTCAACATCCTCGTCGTCGACGACGAATCCGACCTGCGGGAGATGCTCACCCGCTCGTTCTCCCGGGAGGGACACCGCGTGATGGCGGTGTCCGACGGCCGCGCCGCGATAGACCGTGCCTCCACCGAGCACTTCGACATCGTTCTGCTTGACGTGGCGCTCGGCCCAGGCCCCGACGGCTACGAGGTCTGCCGCACGCTGCGCACGCGGCGCAACGTCGTGCCGATCATCATGCTCACGGCGCTCGATTCCGAGGCCGACGCGGTGCTCGGGCTGGAGGCCGGCGCCGATGATTACGTCACCAAGCCGTTCGGGCTCGCCGAGCTGCGCAGTCGTATCCGCGCGGTCCTGCGGCGGGCGGGCACGCGGGCGATGGGCGATGAGGTGCTCGTTGTCGGACCCATCTCGCTGGACCGCGCGCAGCGAGAGGTGACGATCGACGGATCTCCCGTGAAGCTCACGTTCTCCGAGTTCGAGCTGCTCGACGCGCTGATGACCGATCCGGGACGTCTGCTCAACCGCCAGGAGCTCCTGCGGGCGATCTGGGGCGACAGCGCCTACCGCGATCCCCGCGCGATCGACGTCCACATCCGGCATCTGCGTGAGAAGCTTGAGCCTGAGCCCGAGAAGCCGCGCTACATACTCACGGTGCGCGGAGCGGGATACCGGCTCAGGGGCAGCTGATCGGAGTGGGCCGGCCGCGGTGAGGAGCCGCTGGATGGGACGGGCTCGAGGCGCGCTCGGACTCCGCGGACGGATCGCGGGTGCGGTGTTCCTGAGCGCCGTGGTGACGCTCGCGGTGGCCGCGGTCGCGCTGCTCGGTCCGCTTGAGCACAGCCTTCGAAACGCCGAGATCAAGTCGCTGCAGCGCGATCTCAAGAAGCAGCATCCCGAGCTGACGTTCGCCAAGCTCGACCTGTGCCACATCGTCACCGACGGGCACGGTGAGCAGCGGGCGCTCGGCAAGGCCGAGTCGCGCCTGGCCAACGCCATCGGCGGGCAGGTCGTCGTCCTCGGCGCCTTCGCGGCCGGTGGCTCACACCCGTGGGTGCTGCCGCGCAAGGCCGACAACGAGGAGACCACCGACGTCGCTCACGACAACTTCGATGACGCGACGAGGGCCTACAACGCGGGCGTCCGATATTCGTCGACGACCTCGGGCTTCGCCCGAGAGGCCATCCCGTTCAACAAGCGCTGCCTGGTCGGCTCCGAGCACGTGGTCAAGCGCTACGTGATCGCCGTACGCAAATCGATCTCGGAGATCCCGGCCGTGGCGCACGTCGTTCGCCGGGCGTTCTTCGATGCCGCGCTGGCCGCGCTCGCGCTCACGCTGCTGCTCGGGATCCCGCTCTCCGGACGGCTCGTGCGCCGGCTGCGGCGCCTGCGCGAGGTCGCGATCGACGCGGCGCGCGACGCGCCGATGATCGTCCCCGTCGACAATGCCGCCGACGAGGTCGGCGACCTCGCCCGCGCGCTGCACTCGATGCAGCAACAGCTGCAGATCCAGGAGGAGGCGCGCCGATCGTTCGTGGCCACCGCCTCCCACGAGCTGCGTACGCCGCTCGCCTCGCTCGACGGGATGCTCGAGTTGCTCGGCGAGGACCTCCATGACCCCTCGCCGGACGTCGAGGACGCGCGAGCTCTGCTCGACCGTGCGCGCGCTCAGTCCCGGCGCCTGGGACGGCTGGCGGCCGACCTGCTCGACCTGTCGCGGATCGACGCTCAGATCCAGCTGCGCTCCGAGCCGGTCGAGCTTGGCGAGCTCAGTCGCGCGGTCCTGGCCGAGTTTGACCTCGGCAGCGCGGAGCGGCGGATCCAGACCGACCTGCAGGCGGAGGGCGAGCACCCGGTGTGGGCGCTGGGCGATCCCGGCTCGATCGCCCGCATCTTGCGCATCCTGCTCGACAACGCGTTGCGCATGAGCCCGCCCGACACCCAGATCGACGTGCTTCTCACCGAGCTGCGCGGCGGAGCGCGGATCACGGTCAGCGACGAGGGACCGGGCGTCGAGCCCGAGGAGCGCGAGGCGATCTTCGAGCGCTTCAGCCGAGGCAAGGACACCGCCGGGCAGGCCGGATTCGGCCTCGGCCTGGCGATCGGGCGCGAGCTCGCCCAGCGCATGGGCGGCGACCTTGTGCTGGAGGACACCCCCGACGACGGCCCCCCCGGCGCCCGATTCACGCTGTGCCTGCCCGCGGCACTCGCCCCCGACAGCGAGCCGGTCGCCGTCGCCTAGTGGGCGCGACCGGCCACTAGCATCGCCCGACCATGGATTCGATCGTCATGCAGGCGATGCTCAGCGCCGACGAGCACCATTGGTGGTACCGAGGCCGCCGCCGCGTCATCCGCGCCGAGCTCGAGCGACTGGCGCTGCCCGCCGGCGCGACGATCCTCGACGCCGGCTGTGGCTCGGGCCGGACGATGCAGCTTCTGATGGCGTACGGGACCGTGTCGGGCATCGAGCTCTCCGAGCCGGCTGCCGAGGTCGCCCGCGGCCGCGGCGTCGGTGAGGTGGTGATCGGTCGCCTGGAGGAGCTCCCATGGGAGGACGGCCACTTCGACCTGATCACCTGCCTGGACGTGATCGAGCACACGCCCGACGACCGGGCCACCCTCGCGGAGTTGCGTCGGGTTTGCCGTCCTGGCGGGTACCTGCTGGTCACCGTGCCCGCCTATCCGCGCCTCTGGTCCGTTCACGACGAGGCCAACCACCACTATCGGCGCTACTCCCGCACCGCGCTGCGCGAGGCCGCGCTGGGGGCGGGCTGGGAGCTGGAGCGAATGAGCTCGTTCAACAGCACGCTGCTCGCGCCCGCCGCCGCGGTGCGGCTCAGTCGCCGCCGGCGCGCGCGAGCGATCAAGGAAGACGCGCGCGAGGTCTACCGCGACGAGTTGTCGATCGGGCCGTCCTGGCTCAACGGCGCGCTCGAGGTGCCGCTCGCGCTCGAGGCCCGGTGGCTCGGACGGGGAGGGACGCTCGCGCTCGGCCTCTCGCTGATCGCGATCCTCCGGCGCACCTGATGCTCGCCCTCGCCAGCCTGATCGCGGCCACCTCCAGCCTCGGCTACGCCCTGCCGGCGATCATCGGCCTGGAGTCCTTCGGCGTCCCCTCACCGGGCGAGACGGCGCTGATCACCGCGGCGGTGCTCGCCAGCGAGGGCAAGCTGCAGATCTGGCTGGTGCTCGTGATCGGGATCTCCTCGGCCATCATCGGCGACTCGATCGGCTACGAGCTCGGCCGCCACCTCGGCCGCGAGGTACTCACCGCCCGCGGCCCGCTGCGCAAGGAGCGGGTCCGCGCCGTCGAAGTCGGCGAGCGCTTCTTCGCCAAGCACGGCTCCAAGACCGTCTTCTTCGCCCGCTGGATCACCGGCGTCCGTTCCGCCGCCGCCTGGCTCGCCGGCATCGACGAGATGCCCTACCTCACGTTCCTCGCCTTCAACGCCGCCGGAGCGATCACCTGGGGCCTCAGCTACGGCCTCGTCGGCTACTACGGCGGCCAGGCCGCGGCGGACGCGATCAAGACCGCCGGCACCTACGCGCTGATCGGGATCGGCCTGATCGCGGTCGTGCTGCTGGGGTTCTGGTGGTGGCGTCGGCGCAAGCGAAAGCGGGAAGAGGGGGGTGCGGGTTCTGCGGGGGAGGCAGGGGGCTCTGGGGAAGAGGAGTCCGGGGACGAGGCGGAGGTCTCGGATTAGGGCAGCGAGCGGGGCGCATTTGGTGCTCGTGGCGTCCGCGAGGTAGCGCGTCGTGTCGCCGGCCGTCAAGCAGCGCCCGCAGCTGTGGGATTGCTTTTGGGGTTTGTGGCGCTGCTTGACTGCCGTCGCCCCGCCGCGCTATTGGCAGTGAGGGGGGCGCACAAGTGCTGCCCCCCACCGGGGGACCACTGCTGAGACGACGGGGTGGCTCACGCGCGGGCAGTTATGACGGCTGAGACGTCGTTTCTGCCCGCGCGTTGGTCGGCCGGGCGTGCGTGGGCAGATACGGCGGCTGGGATGCCGCAACGTCCCAAGCGTGAGCGGCGGCCGGCTCCCGACCGCGGCGCGAGGGCGTCCACGGCGAGCAAAACCACCCCCGCACCGACCCGCGCAGGCGCGCGTGGGGAGAACCGATCGCCAGGACAGCAACACCGCCCACGCACCCCCGGCGAACACGGCGAGTGTGCAGAAAGTCACGCCCCCGACGCCGCCCCGGGCCCCAGGAGGCCGTTCAAGAGTCTCCATTTGGCACGAGGTCGTGCACACGGAGTGGGCTCGACCTCGCCAGTAGCGCGCACGGCGGCGGCAGTCACAGCAGCGCCACCCCACACGGAGACAACACGTGCGGGCGCTGCTTGACGGCCGACGACGGGTGCGCTACCTCGCGAACCTCACGAAACAACTGCGACGGCCCGCGGTATCACCGCGACCAGGCGCGCCGAACCGCGACCCAGCCCGGCTCAGCTCGCGTCGAGGTCGATCGCGCAGGAGTTGATGCAGTATCGCTGCCCGGTCGGCTGAGGCCCGTCGGGGAACAGGTGGCCAAGGTGGCCACCGCAGCGCTTACAGCGGACTTCGGTACGGATCATGCCGTGGCTGTGATCCTCGAGGAGCTCGACGTTCTCGGAGTCGGCGGCGTCATAGAAGCTGGGCCAACCCGAGCCGGAGTCGAATTTGGTGTCCGAGGAGAAGAGCTCTGCGCCGCAACCGGCGCAGCGGTAGGTGCCGTCCGCCTTGACATCGACGTACTTGCCGGTGAAGGGTCGCTCCGTCGCCTGGTGGCGGAGCACCTCGTACTGCTCGGGGGAGAGCTTGTCCCGCCACTCTTCGTCGGTCAGCGAGATCTCGCGTGCGGTGTCTTCCATGGAATTCACTCTAGGGCGTCGGTCATCTCCAGGATGAGCGCCGACCAGCCGAACTCCCGGGCGCCCATCCCGACGCCGCTGAACGGGTCGTAGTACTCGCGCAGCCCCTGTCGGAGGATCGCTCCCGCCAGGCCACCGGCGAGCTCGTCGGCCTCCGCGGTGTAGCCGAGCCGCTGCATCCCGATCCAGCACAGCCATGCGGTATTCAGCCAGGTCGGTCCGCGCCAGTATCGCGCCGGGCCGCGGCCGCCGAGCGCACGATCGCGGCGAGCGAACGAGCGCTCTCCCACCGACACCGAGGGCGGCGCGACTGGCGTATGGAACATGCCGTCGTCGAGCAGATGCGCGACGAGCCGATGGCCGATCTCCTCGGGCAGATCGGGGAGCGCGAGCGGGGCCAGCGCAGCGACCGTCGCCGCGTCCGGGCGCTGCGCGACGACGCCGTCTGGGCGCCCGTGACGGGCGATCGGCAGGAACAGGCCGCGCTCGTCGTCGTACATGCGCTCGATCAGCACCTCGGTGAGCGACTCGAGGCCGAGGGCACTGCGGGAAAGCGAATAGAGGACGTTGGTGACGACCTCGCAGCACACCGGGCCGCCGGCCTGCACGACCCGTCCGAGGTCGTAGCCGAGCCGCCGGTTGCGCCGGACGAGCAGCACGAACCCGGGCAGGCCGTGCGCCCGCGGCCCCCAGATCGGATCGAACTGCGGCGAGGCATCGAGGCCTGATTCGTCGGGCTGGACGATCCACAGCAGGCCGTCGCCGTCGAGATTCCGGTTGCTCTCAAGCCAGCGATGATGAAGGGCGATCCCGGGCTCCACCGTCGGATCGCCGACCGAGAGCGACCATGCCCAGGCGAGCGCCGGCGGCTGGATCGAAGAGGTCATCGTCGCGTCTTGTGAGGTGACGTTGTACGTACGGCGTCGCACCCCGGTCAGCGGGCGGTCCCAGAAGATCGTGTGGCCGATGAACCCGTCTGAACGTTGGGCGGCCAGCAGCGTCTCGAGCTCCAGCCTCGACCGCCGGGGATCGAAGTGACGCCACGCGATCGCGGTGAAGCACGAGTCCCAGTAGAACTGCCAGGGATAGTGGCTCGGGCTGGGGGCGGTGTACGCAAAGGAGACCCCGTCCCGCGGTCGCCTGCCTTCGTGCCAGCTGTCGCGCAGCACCCCTTCGCAGCGGGAACGCAGTGCGGTGTGGTCGACGTCGACGCTCACGCGCAGGCTGCGTCGTATGCCGTGCGAAGTGCCTGCGCGACAGCGTCCGGTCCGGCGTGGCGGCGAGCGAGATCGCGTCCCCGCGCCCCCGCGTCCCCCGCGTCGGTCGCCAGGCGGGCGATGACCGCGGCGAGTGCGTCCGCGTCACCGGCGGGCGCCAGCCAGTCGTCGGGGACGAGCTCGGGCAGCGCGCCGATCCGCGACGCCGCAACGGGCAGCCCGGAACCCATCGCCTCCGCGGCGGCGATGCCGAACGTCTCTGCCGATCGCGAGGGGACGACCGCCACGGCGGCCTCAGCCCGCAGCCGGTCGAGTTCTGCCGAGGAGACGTGACCAACGAACCGCGCGTCGGCGCCGACAGCCCGCGCCTGTGCCTCGAGCGCGGCGCGCTCGGGGCCGTCACCGGCGACGGTGAGCGGGATCGACGCCCGTGCGCACGCATCGACCGCGACGTCGATCCCCTTCTCCGGCGCCAGCCGCGATACGACCAGCGCGCCATGCCGGGGCGGGGCGCCGACCGTCGGCTCAGGCGTGGCCGTCGCGACCGGATTGGGCACGACGAACGCTCCGCCGACCGGAACCCCGAGCTCGATCAGCCGACCCCGCGCGAACGCGCTCGGCACGACGACCGCGTCGGCGTGCGCGAGCATCGCCTGCTGCCAGGCGGCCAGGCCGGCGGCGTACACGAGCGCTTCCCCGCGCCCGCCTCGGCAGTTGTGGAGCACCCCAGGCAGCGTGTTGCGCCCGCGGCACTCGGTGCACTCATGGCCGTCGCGGAATCCGACCCCGATCGCGCAGACGAGCCGATACTGGTGCAGATGCAGGACGACCCGCGCCCCGGCCTCGCGAGCCGCCGCCAGCGCTCGCCAGCCGAACGTCGGCTGCAGGTTGTGCGCGTGCACGATCCGGGCGCCGAGCCGGCGCACCGCCTGCCCCACTTGGTCGGGCCGCAGACCGCCGCCGAGCAGCCCTGCGGCGGCGGCGCGAGACGAGATGCGTGTGGAGTCACGCTCCAGCGTCGCCACCTCTTCGCCGAGTCGCGCACGCAGAATTTCCGCCAATTGGCGAGCTGCGCGCTCTTCACCCCCCGAGATGCGGTAGCGATGATGAAGGAATAGGACCATTTGGTAGGTAAGCTGACCTTTCGACGGTTCTTATGCGAAGAGCAGGTTCCTCCGCGTAAGCTGGCGGCGGGAACGGAATCCAACGTAGGGGGCAGATCACAGCATGAAGCAGATCACCGAGATCGATGACGCGCGGCTCGTCAAGGGACTGGCCCATCCGCTGCGCATCGCGATTCTGCGCGTTTTGGAGGAACGGACGGCGAGCCCGAGTGAGATCGCCGAGGAAATCGACGCCCCGCTGGGCAACGTCAGCTACCACGTGCGTTTTCTGGCGCGCCTGGGCCTGGTCGAGCTCGCGGGAACCCGTCCGCGGAGGGGTGCGGTCGAGCACTACTACCGCGCCGTGGCCCGGATGCAGGTCAGCCAAGAGGCGTGGGAGCGGGTGCCGCTGCCGGTCCGCGACGCGGTTCTCAGCTCGGCTCTGCACGACGTCGCTCGCTCCGTGGGAGCGGCGGCTGCCGCCGGCGGCTTCAGTCACAAGAAGGCGCAGGCGACCCGCGTGCAGGTCACGCTCGACCACCACGGCATGACTGAGCTCTCAGACGCCGTCCAGGAGCTGCACCGTCGCGCGGTGCACATCGGTCGTGAGAGTGAGCAGCGCATCGCCAGCCGCGAAAATGAGCAGACGGAGACCAACGGTCACGACCCGGTCGATGCCGCGCTCGTGCTGATGCTCTACGGCACTCGCGAAGAGTCAGACGCCGAGTAGGCCCGTACCGGCACACCGCGGACTGAGCCCGCGGCAACCCCGCCGCGGCTAGTCTCGTTGCAGTGCCGACCGCGACCCTCCCCGACGAGCCCGCCTCGTTCGAGGTCGTCGCCGGCGACTCCCGCTCGGAGGTCGGCCCGACCCTCGCGGCGCCCGTTCCTCGCGCCCTCGGGCTGATCGATCAGCTCGGCCTGTGGGGCAACCTCGGGGTCAGCCTGCTCGGCTTCACCGGGGCGATCTTCGTCCTGCAGCCGGGAGGTCCTGGCACACCGCGGCTGTCGATCCTCGCGGCGATCTGCGCGATCGTGGCCGGAACGGTCATCGGGACGGTGCCGATCGCCCTGGCCGGGCTGCCCGGGATGGAGACCGGCGCGCCCGCGATGGTGCTGCTGCGCGGCCTGTTCGGAGCGGAGCTGTCATACCTGCCGACGGCGCTGAACGTGGTCCAGTGCTTTGGCTGGGGCGTCTTCGAGCTCGTCACGATCGCCACCGCGGCGCACGTCGTCGCGCCGGGCATCTCCCGTGACGTGTACATCCTGATCGCCGGAGCGCTCACCGGCGTGCTGGCGGTACGACCGCTTGGCTTCATCCGCACCCTGCGGCGCTACGTGGTGGCGGCGGTGAGCATCGACCTCGCGTACCTGTTCGTGCAGTTGCTGCGCCACCCGATCGCGCCCGTCGCCCACGGCGGCTGGTCGGGGTTCTGGGCGGCGACCGACACGGTCGTGGCCGCAGCGATCTCCTTCGCGCCGCTCGCGGCCGACTACAGCCGGCATTCGCGCAGCCGCCGCGCGACGCTCGCCGGAACCATCCTCGGCTACGGCTCGACCCAGGTGCTCTGTTACGTGATCGGCCTGCTCGCGCTGCTGACCGTGGCGCGCTCGGGCCACATCTACGGCGCCTTCATCGCGCTGCCGGTGGGGTCGGTCGCCTTCGCGGTGCTCGCCGCCCGAGAGCTCGACCAGTCGTTCGCCAACGTCTATTCGACCGCCGTCTCGGTCCAGAACGCACGGCCGCTGTGGGACCGGCGGGTGCTTGCGGCGGCCATCGCGACGGCCGCGACGCTCGCTGCGCTCGTGCTCAACATCAGCACCTATGAGAACTTCCTCGTCCTGCTCGGCTCGGTCTTCGTGCCGCTCTCCGCCGTCCTGATCGCCGACTTCCTCCTCCTCGGCGCGCGAAGCTGGGATCTCTCCTCCCGCGCCCGCACCCGGTGGCCGATGCTCGTCGCATGGGCCGTGGGGTTCGTCGTCTACCAGCTCATCAACCCGGGCTACATCAGCTGGTGGATGACGATGTGGGGACATATCGCGCACCTGATCGGCTTCACGCCGGCCGGCTGGATGTCCGCTTCGATCCTGTCCTTCATCGCGGCCGCGGCCGTGGCTGGTGGCTGGGACCTCGCCAGTGGTGCGCGTCGACGGACCGCCCGCAGCGCCCGCCCGGCGCAATGAGCGCAGACGCGGACGAGGGCCTGGACGACACGACTTTTCTGTCCTCCCAGGACACTTTTCACGGACGCGTCGCGCCGGACGAGGCTCAGCTCGTCCACGGCCTCGCCAACGACCGCGTCGCGCCCGACTGGCCGCCGCTCACCCACGCGGAGGCGCGTTGGGTGGGGGAGCAGTGGGCGCTTCCCTGGGCGGATGCGGGGAACGTTTCGCCGTCCGTGCTGTGGCGCAGCCCGCGGCCGCTGTCCGCCGCCGGCGTCGTCGGCGTCCCGGGCGCCGCGGTCTTCGTCAAACGCCATGACCTCCGCGTGCGCCACCCGGACTCGCTCGCACTCGAGCACCGGTTCGCGCGTCACCTGCGCTCAGCCGGGATTGAGGCGCCGGACGTGCTGGCCACTCCGGACGGACGGACCATGGTCGTGTCCGAAGGAGAGGTGGGCCGGGCGGTCTACGAGGTCCACGCGCTCGCTCCCGGCCTCGATCTCTACCGCGAGGCTGACTCCTGGACGGCCTTTCAGAGCCGTCACCATGCCCACGCCGCCGGGGAGTTGCTCGCTCGCGTCCACGTCGCTGCCGACGGGCTCGAGCTCGCGGCCCGGCCCTTCGGACCGATCGCCGACTGCGACGAGATCGCCACTGCCGCTGATCCGCTGGCGGCGCTGGCCTCGCTCGCCGGCGCCCGGCCCGGCCTCCGGGCCGGGCTGAGCCCGCACCGGTGGCGAGAGGAGATCGACGAGGTCCTCGGCCGTCGGCTCGCCGAGACATCGCAGCATGCCGGACGGCTGCCGAGGCTCTGGACGCACGGCGATTGGCACCCGTCGAACCTCACCTGGTCGCCGGACGGCGCCCCCGTCGCCGTCCTCGACCTCGGCCTCTCCAACCGCACCACCGCCGTGCGCGACATCGCGATCGCAGTCGAGCGCTCGTGCGTGAGCTGGCTTGATCCAGAGCCCGTCGCGGACCTCGACACGGTCCGGGCGCTGCTCGAGGGCTACACCGCGGTCCGACCGCTGACCGGCCCGGAGTGGGCGGCGCTGCCCGCGCTCACCGCCACCGCCCATGTCGAGTTCGCGCTCTCGGAGGTCGAGTACTACGCCGGCGTCCTGCGCTCGCCCGAGCGCGCCGAGATCGCCTACCGCGACTACCTGATCGGTCACGCCCGCTGGTTCGCGACGGCGCCGGGACGAGCGCTGCTCGACATCCTCAGCGCGCGTGGCACCGATCAGTCGTCGATGGACTGATAGTCGGCGCGGATGCGCCCGTCCGCGGCCAGCAGTACGAACTCGGTCCCGCCGCCGGACGGCGAACCGTCAGCCAGCGCGGCGTATTCCCGCTCCTTCCGTGTCCCACCTCTGGACTGCTCCGCTGCCTGCGGAGTTGCATTAGAAACGCGAGAGGCCCCGGATCTCGGGGCCTCTCTCAACGATTCGGTCGGCGGCGCGCGCCGGTCAGCCGATCATCAACCGCAGCCGGTGTTGAAGCCGCAGCTTCCGCACGTGTAACAGCTGCCGGTCCGCTGCATCATCCCGCCGCACTGCTGGCAGGCCGGACCGAGGTCAAGCCCGACGTTGAGCGCCGGCGTGACCGGAGGCTCGTCGGTGAATGCGGTCGTCGCGGGTGCGGGTGCGGGCGTGCCGCCGCCGTTGCTCGCGACTCGTGTCGACGGGCCGGCGGTGTCGCCGTACTGCGAGGTCGCGGCTTCCTGGGCGGCCTTGCGCGCCCGCACGTCCTTGGTGAGGATGCCGAGATCCTCCTGGACATCGACGTCCAGGAAGCGCGAGGCGAGCCAGCGCATGATGTAGTCCGGCAGCGACTTGGAGAACGGGATCTCCGGGTTGGAGGTCATGCCCTCGGGCTCGAAGCGCATGTAGCTGAACTTGCGCACGAGCATCTCGAGCGGCACGCCGTACTGCAGCGAGAGCGAGATGGCGGTCGCGAACGCGTTCATCATCCCGCGCAGCGTCGACCCCTCCTTGCCGATGTCGGTGAGGAAGATCTCCCCGACCGTCCCGTCCTCGTACATGCCGGCCGTGATGTAGCCCTCGTGGCCGCCGATGGAGAACTTGTGGGTGATCGACTGGCGCTCGCGCGGCATCCGCCGGCGCTTGGGCCCGACCTTCGCCAATGCGTCCTTGACCGCCTTGTCGACCTCGGCCTGGACATCGACTCCGGCCGGTGCGTCGGTCTGGGCGTCGGTCCGCAGCGCCTGAGCGGTCTTGGAGCCGTCGCGATAGATCGCGAGCGCCTTCACACCCATCCGCCACGCCTGGATGTAGGCGTCGGCGATGTCCTCGACGCTTGCCGTCTGCGGCATGTTCACCGTCTTGGAGATCGCGCCCGACAAAAACGGCTGGATAGCGCCCATCATCTTGATGTGGCCCATGTAATGGATCGCCCGCTCGCCGACCGCGACGTCGAACACTGGCAGGTCCTCGGCCGCCAGGCCGGGAGCGCCGACGATCGTGCCGCTCTCGTTGATGTAGGCGACGATCTGCTCGATGTGGTCTGACTCGTAGCCGAGCGTCTGCAGCGCGAGCGGCACCGTGCGGTTGACGATCGTCATCTGCCCGCCGCCGACCAGCTCCTTGAACTTGACCAGCGAGAAGTCCGGCTCCACGCCGGTCGTGTCGCAGTCCATCAGGAAGCTGATCGTGCCGGTCGGCGCCATCACCGTCGCCTGCGCGTTGCGGTAGCCGTGCTGATCGCCGGCTGAGACCGCCTCGTCCCAGGTCGTGCGGGCCGCGGTCAGCAGGCTGCCGTCCAGGCAGTCCTCGAGCGGGATCTTGTACGCCGCGTCGCGGTGCTTGCGCATCACCTGGTTGTGAGCGTCGCGATTGAGCTCGTAGCGCTCGTAGGGGCCCATCGCGGCGGCGATCCGAGCCGAGCCGAGGTAGCCACGACCGGTCATCAGGGCGGTGATCGCCGCAGCGGTGCCACGCCCCGCGTCGGAGTCGTAGGGCACGCCGTCGGCCATCAGGTAGGCGCCGAGGTTGGCGTACCCCATGCCGAGCTGGCGGAACGCCCGGGCGTTGTCGCCGATCTCCTCGGTCGGGTAGCTCGACGGCGAGACGACGATCTCCTGGGCGAGGAAGATGATGTCGACCGCGTGGGTGAACGACTCCACGTCGAATGTCCCGTCTGCGCGGCGGAATTTCAGCAGGTTGAGCGAGGCGAGGTTGCAGGCCGAGTCATCGACGTGCATGTACTCCGAGCATGGATTGGAGGCGTTGATCCGCCCCGACTCCGGGCACGTGTGCCAGTCGTTGATGATCGTGTCGTACTGCACGCCCGGATCGGCGCAGCGCCAGGCCGCCTCGGCGATGTCCTTCATCAGCTGGCGTGCCGGGATCGGATCGCCGACCGGCTCACCGGTCGCGCGGGCGATCAGGTGCCAGTCCTCGTCGTTCTCGACCGCCTCCATGAACGCATCGGAGACCCGGACTGAGTTGTTCGCGTTCTGGTACTGGATCGAGTAGAAGCCGTCGCCGTCGATCGACATGTCGAATCCGGCGTCACGCAGCGCGGCGGCCTTGTCCTCCTCCTTGGCCTTGCACCAGATGAAGTCGCGGATGTCGGGGTGATCGACGTCCAGCACGATCATCTTCGCCGCGCGGCGCGTCTTGCCGCCGGACTTGATCGTGCCCGCCCACGCGTCGGCGCCGCGCATGAAGCTCACGGGACCGGATGCGGTGCCGCCCTTGGACAGCGGCTCCATCGACCCCCGGATCTTGGAGAGGTTGATCCCCGACCCCGAGCCGCCGCGGAAGATCTTTCCCTCCTTGGTGTTCCAGGCGAGGATCGATTCCATCTCGTCCTCGACCGAGAGGATGAAGCACGCGCTGCACTGCGGGCTCTCCTCGAAGCCGACGTTGAACCACACCGGCGAGTTAAACGCCGCCATCTGGTGCAGCAGGATGTGGGTCAGCTCCTCCTGGAAGGTGACCGAATCCTCGTCTGAGGCGAAGTAGCCGCGCTCGCGTCCCCACACCGTGATCGTGCCGGCGACGCGGCCGATCATCTGCTTGACGGAGTGCTCGCGCGCGGGAGATCCAAGCTGCCCGCGGAAGTACTTCTGAGCGACGATGTTCGTCGCGTTCTGAGACCACGACTTGGGGAACTCGACATCGGACTGCTCGAAGGAGATCTTGTCCCCGTGGCCGATCCGCGCGTCTCGGGTCTCCCACTCGACGGCATCGAATGGATGCGTCCCCGCCTGGGTGAAGTATCGGCGAATCGAGAGGCCCTCGCCCCTTCGGAGCCCCTCTCGAAGTTGCGTGTCTGCTGACGTGGCCATCCCTAACTACTCCTTCCGCTGCCTCGAAGATCGTTCACCCGGCGATCTGGAGCGTCGAGTGGGGCGGAGAATCCTGCACCACACTCCGGACGGAAAGCCCGGTCCACCCTGCTATTTGCGAGGGTCCCTCCCGCAACCCTTATTTTACTCCGCTTGGAGCGAGTTTTCGCGTCTGGAGCGGGAACGATGATCGCCCTCTGGCCGGCCCGAATCTCCCACGAAAGCGAGACCGCGACACCATGAAACTGCTCGTCACCGGCGGCGCCGGTTACATCGGATCGATCGTCTCCCGGCAGTTGCTCGAGCGCGGCCACGAGGTGGTGGTGCTGGACAACCTCGAGCGCGGACATCGCGAGGCCGTCGCCTCCGAAGCGCGCTTCATCGAGGCCGACCTGCGTGATCAGGGGCAGGTCGCAACAGCGCTCGGCGAGGGGTTTGACGGCGTGCTGCACTTCGCCGCCCTCGCGCTCGTGTCAGAGTCCGTCAGCCACCCGGAGCGCTACTACCGCACGAACGTCACCGGCACGCTCAACCTGCTTGAGGCGATGCGCGATGCGTCGGTACCGCGCCTGGTGTTCTCCTCGACCTGTGCGGTCTACGGCCAGCCCGACGAGGTCCCGATCCGCGAGGACGCACCGCCACGGCCCGCCAATTCCTACGGAGCCTCCAAGTTGGCGGTCGATGGGATGATCTCCGACTTCTGCCTGGCCCATGGGCTCGGCGCGGTGAGCCTGCGGTACTTCAACGTCGCCGGCGCGGCCGGTGACGCGGGCGAGGACCACGAGCCCGAAACCCACCTGATCCCGAACGTGCTGCGGACCGCTCAGGGCCGCAATCCCCAGGTCGAGATCTTCGGGACCGACTATCCGACGCCGGACGGCACCGCGATCCGCGACTACATCCACATCACCGACCTGTCGGCCGCGCACCTGCTCGCGCTCGACGCGGCAACCGCGGGCGAGCACCGGATCTACAACCTCGGCACCGGCAACGGCTACTCGGTGCGCGAGGTGATCGACGCGACCCGGAAGGTGACCGGCGCCGAGATCCCGGTCGTGGAGCGCGATCGGCGTCCGGGGGACCCGCCGCGGCTGGTCGCCGGGGCGGAGAAGATCCGCTCCGAGCTCGGCTGGCAGCCGGAGAGGGACCTCACGCAGATGGTCGCCGACGCGTGGGCGTTCGCGCAGGCGCGCCCGCAGGGCTACTCAGGGCAGTAGGTCGGCGATCTCGGCCAGCGCATCCGCAACCAGCCGCTCGGGTGGCCGGGAGGCGTCGAGGACCCTCACTCGGGTGGGCTCGGCCTTTGCCAGCTCGCGGTAGGCCGAGGCGATGCCGGCGAAGAACGTCACCGACTCCTGCTCGAAGCGGTCGGCCATGTCGCCGCGGTCTCCCGAGCGCGTGCGGGCGAGCTCTGGGTCGAGGTCCAGCAACAGCGTGCGATCGGGTATCAGCCCGCCGGTGGCGAAGCGGTTGAGTTCCGCGATCGCCGCGATTCCGAGCCCGCGGCCCGCACCCTGGTACACGAGCGATGAGTCGACGAACCGGTCGACCAGCAGGAAAGCTCCCGCGGCAAGGCGGGGCTCGAGCAGCTCCTCGACGAGCTGGGCCCGGGCCGCGGCGAAGAGAAGCGCCTCCGCGCGCGCCCCGATCGGCCGAGCCGGGTCGTTGACCAGTTCACGGATCGCCTCGGCGGTTGCGACGCCACCGGGCTCGCGCAGCAGCTCGACATCCACCCCGCGAGCGATCAGCGCTGCCGAGATCCCGCGAGCGAGCGTCGTCTTGCCGGATCCGTCGATGCCCTCGAGGGTGATGAAGGTACCGGCCGCCATGGATCGAGTGGCGAGCGTACGAAAGGCAGCGGACACGCCGAGTTAGGATCGACGCGTGCTCGCCGAGCTCGAACGCCACCCTCACGCGCGCGCCGTGCTCGGACCGGCTCTCGGCGAGCCGCTGCGGCCGTCGCATGCCTACCTGTTCCACGGGCCCGGCGGGGCCGGCAAGCGCGCGGCCGCCCGCGCGCTCGCCGCCGAGCTGCTGGCCGACGGCGCCGGAGATCCGGGCAGCGCCCGGCTGCGGGTGGCCCACGGAACGCATCCGGACCTCACGTGGGTGACCCCCAGCGGGGCGCACGAGATGCTCGTCTCCGACATCGATGAGCCCGTGATCGCCGCCGCGGCGAAGACCCCGTTCGAGTCGCGTCGGCGCGTGTTCGTGATCGAGCGCGTCGACGAGATGGGGGATGAGGCCGCCAACCGGATGCTCAAGACGCTCGAGGAACCTGCCTCATTCGTGCACATCGTGCTTCTCACCGACCGCCTCGGCGAGGTGTTGCCGACGATCCGATCCCGCTGTCAGACGGTGCGCTTCGAGCCGCCGACCGAGGAGCAGGCGGTGGCGTCGGTGCAGCGGCTCGGCGTCGGCGAGGAACAGGCGACGGCGTGCGTGCGCCTGGCGCTGCAGGACTCCGAGCGCGCCGCGGAGCTCGCGTCGCCAGAGGGGCAGGCACTGCGGGCAGGCGCCGAGACCTACGCGCGCTCGGCGCTCGCGGGGACGATGGCCACCGAACGGCCGTGGGTCCCGATGCTCGCCGCGGTCCGTGCCCGCGGCGCGTCGGCCGGCACCGCGCTGGAGTCAGAGCTGGCCGCTGAGCTCGAGCTCGTCTCGCGCAAGGAGAAGAAGCGCGTCCAGACCGCCTGGGATGAGCGCATCAAGCGCACGCGCCGCCGCGTGCAGACCGGCGCGCTGGACCTCGTGCTGCAGATCGTCTCGCTGTGGTTCGCCGACCTCGCCGCGCTTGCGCTCGACGCACCCGATCTCGTGCGCAACGTCGACCGTCGCGCGGAGCTGCTCCAGGACCGGCCCACGGACCGAGACCCACTGAAGCTGCGCGTCGCGATCGAGCTCGTCGAGGAGACGCGCCGGCGATTCGAGCTCAACGTCTCGGAGGAGCTCGCGTGCGAGGCGCTCGCCTACCGGCTCGAACAGGCGCTCGCGCGATGACCCCGCCGTCGGAGATCACCCGGGTCTTCATCCGACCGCCGGTACGCGACGACCGCGAGGAGTTCACCGGGCTGATGCGCGTCAGCCGTGAGTTCCACAGCCCGTGGGCGACCGCGCCAACCGACGACGATCGCTTTGCGGCCTACCTGGCCGACGCTCGGCGTGCCGACTTCGAGGCGATGCTCCTCTGCCGCTCCGAGGACGACGCCATCGTCGGCTTCTTCAACCTCTCCCAGATCGTCCGTCGTCGCCTGCAGAGCGCGTACCTGGGCTACGCGGTCGGCGCTCCGTTCGCAGGCAAGGGATACATGCGCGACGGGCTCGAGCTTGTGCTGCACCACTCCTTCACCCACCTGGAGTTGCACCGGGTAGAGGCCAACATTCAGCCCGGCAACGAGAAGTCGCTCGCCCTCGCTCGGGGCGCCGGATTTCGCCGCGAGGGCTTCTCCCCCCGCTATCTCAAGATCGGCGGCCGGTGGCGCGACCACGAGCGCTGGGCGGTCCTGGTGGAGGACTGGCGCGCCCGCACCGGCGCGCCGATCCAGCCCGACGGCCCTTTCTGACCCGGTCCGCCGACGGGCGGTCACCGACCGGCGCTCCCCCAGATGTCCTCCAGGTAACGGTCCTCGGAGCGCATCCGGTCAAGCCAGCCGGCGGCTTGACCGGCGCCCTCGTGGCGGGAGACGACCTCCTCGAAGGCGGTGCGCACCGCGGGAGCCATGCGGTGAGCGTCGCCGCACACGTAGACGCGCGCCCCTTCGCAGAGCGCCTCGTGGACACGGCCGGACTCACGCACGATCGCGTCCTGAACGTAGGTGCGCTCAGTGCCCGGTTCCTGTGAGGGCGCGAGCACGACGTGGACCAGCCCGCGGTCCTCGTACTCGCGCAGCTCGTCGCCGTAGAGCAGATCGCGCGCCGGATCGCGCAGGCCGAAGAAAAGGACCGATGGCGCGACGGGCAGGCCGTCGTCCTGCTGGCGGGCGCGCTCCTGCAGGAACCCCCGAAACGGTGCCAGACCGGTGCCGGCGGCGACCATGATCATCGGTTGGTGCGGGCAGGCCGGCGGGTGAAACGGGATCGACGGGCGCCGGACGAAGGCGAAGATCGTGCTCTGCGCCCCACGCCCCTCCAGGTATCCCGAGCAGACGCCGACCCCTCGCCCGTCGCTCCCGGTCTGCGTGAACGCGCGGACCCCGACGGTGACGGTGCAGGTGCCGGCGCCCGCCAGCGGTGAGGATGAGATCGAGTAGTAGCGCGGCCGCAGCGCCGGCAAGCGTCCGAGGAAGACGTCGAAGGGCAGGTGGCACGCCGGATGGGTCTCCAGCACGTCGATCAGCGACCGGCGGGGTGCGACCACGTCGGGTTCGTACCCCTCACCCGACAGGCCTCGCAGCTCCTCGCGCTGCGCATCGTCGTCGGTGTGCTCGATGAGCAGCGCGATGTCGGACCGCGAGGCCACGGCCTGCAGGTCGACGTTGCCGGCCAGCACCGCCAGCAACGGAGTCTCGCCGCTGGGCAGGTGCGGGTGGGTCTCTCGGGCCGTGCCGATCTCGACCCAGAGGCCGGGGTCAAGCGCGAAGTGCCGCATCACCCGACCGACCACCTCCGCCCGGTTGCGCGGGATCACCCCGAGGTGGTCACCGGTGCGGTAGGTCACGTGCTCGGGCAGCCTGACCTCGATGTGACGTACCGAGCGCGAGCCGTCGTCGAGTCCGTGCTCGTAGAGGGCGTGGTTTGAGATCACCTCCGCCGGCTGGGCCTGATGGGCCACGACGGCTGGATTGGCGGTTTGGCGGTTGTGCAGGCGCACGCTCAGCGCCCGAGGCGCGGTGCGCGCCTCGGTGGCAGTCTCGCCGAGCGACAGGGCACGGCCGAGATCGGTCCAGAGCGTCTCGGTCCAGGTCTCCCATTGGGTCTCCAGGTCGCCGGCGGCATCCCCTTCGCCGCGCACACCGACGCGATGCGCTCCGGCGGCCTGCAGGCGTTCGTCCAGGAGTGCGGGGATCGCCTGGTAGGTCGCCGCCCAGTCCCGGCTGCCACAACCGAAGATCGAGTAACGGACGCCGGAGAGGTCGACGCCATCCTCGGCCACCCAGCGGCAGAAGGCGACTGCGTTGTCGGGCGCGGTCCCGTTGTAGGTGCTGGAGAGCAGGACCATCGCGCCCTCGTGAGGAAGAGCGCCGACTCGGTCGTCGAGGGCAGCGGTGGTGGCGCGAAAGCCCCGGCCGGTAGCCTGCTGGGCGAGGTCGGCGGCCAGCTGCTCGGTGGCCCCGAGGTTGGATCCATAGAGGATGAGCAGCGGCGTGCCGTGTGCGCCCTCGGGCAACGCGGCGCTCGGATGGGCCGCTTGCGGAGCGGCCGCGACGAGCTCGGGCGCGGCGGCCGGCCGGGCCGGAGTGGTGCCTTTGGTGCGGCCGTCGCGAGGGCGCACCCGGAGCTTCAGGCCCGTCGGCTTGATCGTGAGCGTTTCGGCGATCTTCAGCTGGTAGTCGGTGGGGCCGACGAGCTCGAAGCGCTGCAGGATCATCGCGAGCACGAGCGTCGCCTCCTGCATCGCAAATTGCCTCCCGATGCAGGCGCGCTCGCCGGCGCCGAACGGGTAGAAGGCGTGTGGGGGAATCTCCTGGCGTCGCTCCGGCGCGAAGTGGTCCGGGTTGAACTGCTCGGCGTCCTCGCCCCAGACCGACCGATCGCGATGCAGCATCGGTGTCAGGACGATCACCGACGAACCCTGGGGCAGCGGGTAGCGGCCGCCGAGCATGGTGTCTTGGAGCGGGTACCGGGTGAAGCCGGGTGCCGTGGGCCACAGGCGCAGGGTCTCGTCGAGGATCTGCGCGACATACGTGAGCTTGCGCACCTGTGATGCGGTCGGCTCGACCCCCGGGTCGGTGCCGAGCACCTCGTCGACCTCCCGCTGCGCGCGGGCCGCGACCTCGGGATGCTTGAGCAGGAAGTGGATGGCGAACGTCAGCAGCCCGCTCGTGGTCTCATGACCCGCGATCAGGAACGTGATGCACTGCGCGCGGATGTTGACGTCGGGCAGGCGCTCGCCGGACTGACGGTCGACCCCGTTGAGCATCGCGTCGAGCAGGTCCTGGTGCTCGCTGTCACGGTCTTCCCGCCGTGCGGCGATGATCTCATCGACGACACTCTCCATGTAGGCGGTGTCGGCGACCATCCGCCGCGCGCCGCGCAGCCGCAGCCGCTTGGCGATCGGCAGTTGGCGTGATCGGGCCTGTGCCTCGCCCAGCGTGCGCACCATCGCGGCCACGAACGGGTGCTCGTCTTCGCGGTAGAACGAGTTGAACCGGTAGCTGAACCCGCACAGCGCGATCGTGTCCAGCGTGAGGCGGGTCATGTCGTCGGAGACGTCGATCGTCTCGCCGGGGTTCAGCCGCGACCACTTGTCGACCATCTGCTGGGCGACGTCGACCATCATCGGGTGGTAGTCGCTCAGGCCCTGGCGGCTGAAGCTCGGCATCAGGATGTTGTGCGCCCGCCGCCACAGGGGATTGCTCGTCTCGGCCGTGAACAGCCCGGCCGACTCCGGGTCCCGGCGGACCTCGGAGAGGCCGCCGGTCACCAGCTTGTCGAAGCGCTCGGGATCGCACACCTCCGCTACGAGGTCGGGTCCGGAGACGATGATCCGGTCCGCGGACCCGGGCACCTTGAGTCGGAAGATCGGGCCGAAGCGACGCGCCAGCTCGATGACGCTCTCAAGTGTCCGCGTGGTGTCGATGTCCCGGGCGTTGCCGATCAGCGGCTTGGGCGCCGGGCCGGGGATGGGGAGGTGGTCGAACATGGTCGTCTCGTTCTCGTGGGTGTTCTCGGTGGTGTCCAGGAGGCTCATCGGTCCGTCTCGCTCGCGGTGATCGAGGGGGCGGGGATCTCATTGCGGCGGCAGCCGGCCCAGATGGCCACGCTGATGGCGGTCGTCCAGACAGGCATGACGATCAGGACGGCCGGGTTGCTGCTGGCGGCGATCAGGAGCACGATCGCGGCGACGTAGCTGACGACCGACAGCCACATCGGCATCAGGCCGCGGCGCGTTGCCAGCGTGGTGGTCGCGATCATGAAGGCGCCGGCCATGCGCACGCCGTAAAGGAAGACAAGGGTGTACCCGAGGCTCGTGTGCGCACGGATCGACTCCATGTGCAGCGGGAAGATGCCGGTGCGGTGCTGGAGGAACGCAGCCGAGGCGACGGCCGCCGCACCGGCGAACAGGAGACCGAGGAAGGCGATGCCGGTCCCCAGCTGCAGTCCGCTCACCAGCGCATCGTCGTGCCGGCGGCCGAGGGCCTCGCGAAGAGTGAACATGAACCACAGGAACGCCAGCCCCGCGAGCGGCACGAGATAGACGCCGACCGTGACCAGCGTCCCGGCGCCGTCGAGGTAGAAGCGCAGATAGTCGAGGGTGGGCGCGTTGAGCGCGGGGATCCGGTCGAGGAGAAGCAACGCGGCGCACAGCAGCGCGGCGAATGTGGTGCCGGCGATCGCGCACCGGCGCGCCGCGCGGGTTGATGGGGTCGCGGCGCTCGTCGTCGCGAACTCCTTGAGGCGACTCAGTGCGGAGGGGCGGGGGAGAGCTGAGGAGGTCATGTCGTGTCCTTTTCGTTCTGGAGGTCGGAGCCCGCTCGGGAGGAGCCGTGCTAGAACCCTTAGTAGAACGTGTTCTAACAAGCTATTTGAATCATGTCAAATAAGAATTTCCTCCCGCCTCGTCGCCGACTCGCTCCCGAGCAGCGGCGCCGGCAGCTGATCGACGTGGCGCGCTCGCTGCTACAGCAGCGACCCGGCGAGCAGATCTCGACCGCCGACGTGGCCGAGGCCGCGGGCGTCACCCGCGCGCTGGTGCATCGCTACTTCCACGGCATCGATGAACTGCGCCAGGCGGTCGCCGCCGATATGGCCGGCCGCGCCGGCGCCATGCTCACCGTCGGCCCGGGGACCCCGGTGCGGGAGCGCGTGCGCCACAACGTGGGTGCGTTCCTCGATGGGATCGAGGCCAGCCGCGAGGTCTGGCTGTCGACGATGGAGTCAGACCGCCCCCGCACCGCTGACCACCCGGCGGAGATCCTGCGGCGGGCGATGCTCGAGCGGATGCTCGACAACAATTCGGACCTGATCGAGGACACGCCATGGGCGCGGCTGTGCCTGCTGGGCTACATCGGCTCCAGCGACGCGATCTGCCGCCAGTGGGTGCTCGGGCGGGCCACCCGCGACCAGGCGGAGCGGTTTCTCGTCGACAGCCTGCTGCACACCCTCACGGAGGTCATTCCGGGCGGGTGACGGCGCGCAGCTGCGCGAACGCGTCGCGCGCGTAGGGCGCGAAGTTCCCGGCCTCGAGGACGCCGTCGGCGCGGCGCTGGATCGCCGCGGTGCGGATCACCGCGACCGCCACACGGGCGATCAGCGGCGCCTCCGGCCCCGAACCGCGGGCGGCCAGCGCCTCGGCGATCGCATCCTCAAAGCGCTGCATCGGGCGCCTCGCGAGATCGGCGACCATCTCGAACGGACGCGGTGCGTCGGTGAACATCCAGGCCGGGCGGGCGTCGGGGTTGGCGGCCATCGCCTCGGCCAGCGAGGCGATGGTCCGCTCGATCGCGGTCAGCGGCGGTTCCTCCGGCGGCCGGGCCCGGACTGCCCCCGCGACGGTGTCGATCCAACGCTGCAGCTCGTCGTCGAGCAGGCTCTCCTTGCCCTCGAAGTGGCGATAGAACGTGCGCTCGGGAACGCCGGAGGCCTCGGCGATCTCCCGCACGCTGGTCGCCTCGTAGCCCTTGCTCGCGAACAGGGTGCGCGCCGCCTCGAGGACCGCTTCGCGCGTCGCTCGGCGGTTTGCCTCACGGCGTCCGATCTGCTCCATAAAACGGATCTTCGCAGAAAGTTGACATGACTGCCACTTCGTGCCAAACTGGCAGACATGACAAATTCAGGGGCAGGTTTTCTCTCACGTCTGGGCGGGTGGTCGGCGCGCCACCGTCGCTGGGTTCTCCTCGCCTGGGTCTGCCTCGTTGTTGGGGCCACCCTCGCGCATCACGCCGTCGGCAGCGTCTTCAGTGACACGCTCAGCATCCCGGGCAGTGCAGCCCAGCGCGGGCTCGACACGCTTCGGGCGCACGACCCAAAGGGCGGCGGCGTCAGCGGCCAGCTCGTCTATTCCACAAAGTCGGGGAAGCTCTCCGCCGACCAGTCCGCGATCGAGCAGTCCCGCCAGAACGTGGCCAAGCTGCCGCACGTCCTCTCGGTCTCAGATCCGCTGAGCGCGGGGACCACCTCCAAGGACGGTCAGACGGCGTACGCCACCGTCCACTTCAACACCAACCCGCAGAACCTCGGTGAGGACTACGTCAAGACGGTCGACAAGGCGGTGGCGCCCGCCACGAGCAAGGGCGTCGCCGTCTCCTACGGCGGCGCACTCGGCCAGGCGGCGGTTCCGAAGGCCAAGGACCTCAACTCCGAGCTGATCGGATTCGCGGTCGCGCTGATCGTGCTGCTGATCGGCTTTGGCAGCGTCTACGCCGCGTTCATGCCGCTGCTCACCGCGCTGCTCGGCGTCGTCGCCGGTATCGGCCTGCTGGGCACGCTGGCCGCCGCGATCAGCTTCGGGACGGCGTCCCCCACCTTGGCCACGATGATGGGTCTCGGGGTGGGCATCGACTACGCGCTGTTCCTGATCACGCGCCACCGCCAGTTGCTGATCGACGGCGAGGATTCCGATACGGCGATCCGCCGCACGATGGCCAACAGCGGCCACTCGCTGGTGATCGCCGGCTCCACGGTGATCATCGCGATGCTCGGCCTGTACGCGTCGGGGATCTCCTTCATCGGCAAGCTCGGGCTCGCCGCGTCGATCACCGTCGCCGTCGCCATGCTCGCCGGGCTGACGCTCGTGCCGGCGATGCTCGGGTTCGCCCGCGAGGGAATCGACCGCCGGTCGGTGCGCACGCCGGTCGCCGAGCCGATCGACGAGACCGGCCGCCTGCACGCCTACACGCACACCGTCGCCCGCTACCCGTGGCGCTTCGCGCTCGGCGGGATCGCACTGCTGCTCGTGCTGGCGATCCCGATGCTGTCGATGACGCTCGGCCACGTCGGCCCGGGCAGCGAGCCGCGCAGCTACTCCGAGCGCCAGGCCTACGACGCGGTGTCCAAGGGCTTCGGCCCCGGCGCCAACGGCCCGCTCACGATCGTCGTCTCGATGCCGAAGGGCGCAACCGCCTCGCAGCGCAGCTCGCTGGAGCAGTCGCTGCCGGCGACGCTGTCCAAGACCCCGGGCGTCGCGTCGGTGTCGCCGTTCAGCGCGAGCCCTGATAACGCGATCCTCATCGGCTCGGTCATCCCAACGACCGGTCCTGATTCCACCGCCACCGAGAACCTCCAGCAGCATCTGCAGAGCGATGTGCTGCCGAAGGCACTGGCGTCAGATCACGCGACGGCCGACGTCACCGGCACCACGGCGGCGACCAACGACTTCGGTCAGACCGTCGCTTCGCGTCTGCCGGTGATCATCGGAGTGGTGCTCGTGGCCGCGTTCCTGGTGCTGCTGATGTCCTTCCGCAGCCCGTTGGTGGCGCTCAAGGCAGCGCTGCTGAACCTGCTGTCGATCGGCGCCGCCTACGGCATCCTGGTCGCCGTCTTCCAGTGGGGCTGGGGCTCGAGCCTGCTCGGCGTCAGTGGCACCGTGCCGATCGAGTCCTACGTGCCGATGCTCATCTTCGCGATCGTCTTCGGCCTCTCGATGGACTACGAGGTGTTCCTCGTCTCCCGCATCCGCGAGCACTGGCTGGTGACCAACGACAACGTGCGCAGCGTCGCCCTGGGGCTGGATCAGACCGCCCGCGTGATCACCTGCGCCGCGGTGATCCTGGCCAGCGTGTTCTTCGCCTTCCTGCTGTCGACCAGCGTGGTGGTCAAGATGCTCGCGCTCGGCCTCGGGGCGAGCGTGATCATCGACGCGACGGTGATCCGCATGATGATCGTGCCGGCCCTGATGTTCGTCTTCGACCGCGGCAACTGGTGGATGCCGGAGTGGCTGGATCGCATCCTGCCTCGCCTGGAGCCCGAGCCCGAGCCGCCCGTGGCCGAGCCGGTCGCGGTCGCACCGGTGAGCGAGCAGGAGGTCCCGACCGTCCAGGCCTGACCGAGGCCGGCCCCTGTCTGTTGTCCTGAGTTGGGATGGAGCCAGATCGCGGGTGCTGCCCGCGATCTGGCCGTTCCTGAGCTAGCCTTTCCGCAGTCCGCCGACGTAGCTCAGCTGGTAGAGCACTTCACTCGTAATGAAGGGGTCCCCGGTTCGAATCCGGGCGTCGGCTCTCAAGAAGGCCTCCGTATCGGCCCTCGATGGCCGCGATCCGGAAGAGTTTGGGCCGGGGTGAACCGACCGGGGGAGGCCGAGCCACCGTCGGTCGTGGCGTAGAGCGGAAAGGTGACCTCCGCTGAGACGATGTCCCAGGTGGTCAACCTCGAAGAAGGCACCTGAGCCGGCCTGCGCTTGACGCGCATCCCTTTGTACTTCTCCAGAAGTTTCAGGTCCCCGACCGCTGCGCCGACCCTCACGACCCTGGGTTGATGCTCCCGGTGCGACGGAGAGAAGCGAAACGCGAACGTGTAGTCGGAGCTACACGTCTCGCGCTTCTTCGCGCCGGATGCTTGCCGAGATCGAGCCGAAGCCAAGGAGAGTCCAGAGCGCGGTGGCTGCGGCCGCGATCCAGAGAAACGCGCTATTAGTCGCTACGGCCAGACCGACGATTGCAACGACCCCGACGAAACTGAAGACGTAGAAGCGCCGTATCCACCTCAGCTGCTCGCCACGCGAGGCGGCTGCTGGCGCCGACCAACCACGCGATAAATCAGCTCCTTGAACACCTGAGACGGGATCACCCCGAAACGATCGACAGGTGCAGGCTTGACCGCGGTCCGACCTCGAGCTCGGATTCGGAGCGTCGGCCTCGTCAAGGGTTCTTGACGACCGGTCACCGTCAAGATATCTTGACGACATGACGAGCGATCTCAATAGGACCCGTGAGCTGCTCTCCCAGCAGATCACCGAGGCCATCGCGACAGACCCCATCGGTGTACTTCCGGTGATCACGGCGGTGCAAAGGGAGACCGACCAGCATCTCAGGGACGCGGTCCGGCAGGCTGCTCTGAGCTCCTCTTGGAGTGAGATCGCGACGGGCCTCGGCGTATCCAAACAGGCGGCGCACCAGCGGTTCAAGACCTACGCCAAGGATGTGGCCGGCGAGATGAAAACCCATCAGCGGGCGATGAAACGAGCGCGTCGCAGTGGCGACGGCGTTCGGGCCTCGAAGGAGCGGGCGCGCCGCGACGAATTGGCGGCGCAGCTCCGCAAGGCTGCCAAGGAGCTCAAGAGCGACAAGTAGCCGCCCGTGTCTCAGGCCGAGGCGCCCCGATCCGAAGCAGCAGCGGTAGTTGCGACAGCGCCGGAACTCTGCTTCCATGGCGCCGCAGGCGCCGCGACGCTGGCGAAGACCTGGCTCGCCGCGCGTCCGGTCGTGAGGCGTAGGGCGGCGTTTCGGCGGTCTCTGGGCCCGTCAGCGGACTCCGACAGCCCAATCTGGGAGGTCGTTTGGATTCTCGGTGTCAAAGATCATCAGGTCGGCATGTGGCTGCGGAACACGCCGTCGAGCCCGCCCAGCTTCATGAGCGCTTGGATCTCGTCGAGCACGACGACGACGCGGTGCCCGTGCTTCTCGGCGATCTGTGCCGGAATCTCCAGCAGTGCATGGATCGCCGGCAACGGGTCGGTGATCGCCGTCCGACGGGAGATGCTGACGCCGCCGACCGGCGTCGTGATCGAGACACTCCCCAATTCCTTTGCGACGAGGCGGCGAAGGGCGCCGGGCATCGAACGGAACGCCTGCTCGAGTCGTGCTGCGACATCGGCGGCGCTCAACACGTCGGTCAGGTCGACACGGACGCCCGGCATATCGCGCTCGGTCGCCTGCACGAGCACCTCGTTGAGCAGGGTGGTCTTACCGAAACGCCGCGGGGCGTAGAGGACCACTTATGGCCGCCGGCGGCACGCCTGCTCGCGATCCGCGAACATACTAGTTCGCTAGTCGCGAACTGCTCGCGGGCGGGGTGATGCGCCCGAGGTCGCTTCACAGGACCAGCTTCTGGCGAGGAGCGGGTATGCAAGTACCTGCGTGGGGGATCTGCTCTGCAGCGGCGCCGGTAATACGCTGTCAGCGTGGCCTCCTACTTCCTGGTGAGGCACGCGCGCGGGCCGGCGTGGGATTCGTCACGCGGGCGCCGTCAACAGTCTGGCTGGGATCTGCATGCCGCGTTCATCGACCGGCTCAGCGAGGACGGCAAGATCCCGCTCGGCGGCCCGGTAGGCAACATCGACGGCCACTCCACCGTGCTGGTCGTGCGCGCGGTCAACGAGGACGAGGTCCGAGCCATGTTCGTCGATGATCCTTGGATGGACAGCGTCCTCACGATTGAGAACGTCGAGCCCTGGACGCTCTGGATCGGGGCGGATATTCTCGCGGACCGTAGGCAGATTGACGCGCCGCGTAGCGGCAAGTGAGCCATCGCGATCGACACACGCTGACCGCAGTGAGGCAGATCACGAACACGACCAGGCTGATCACCCCCGGACGCGCGCGAAGAACCGCGCGAACCCGGGCGGTGTGGTGATGTCCGATGCCAAGCAAGACACCAGCCCCGACGCACGCCTCAACCCGGACCGTCTGTAGGACTGCACGCTTGAGTGGGCGATCGAAAACTCTGAGTCGGTCCGTCCGACGAACACGTCGCCGACGTCTCCGGCGGCGCGACATCCACCTCGCCGAAGACCACCCAAGAGAGCGGGCCAGCATCGTGATCAATCACGACGAGCCTCACTCGCCCTCAGTGCAAGCAGGCGCCGCCTGACCCCACAGGCGCGACGCTGCTGCATTCACGAACGGCAGAAGCCCGAGTCAGAGGGCGTGGGTGATGTCGTGGATGCCGAACCCGAGTCCGCTGCTCTGCGACCCCAACGCGTTTGTCGCGCCCGCCGCCCCGCTGATCGCCGCGGAGCCAGCGGATCCGTTCTTGAGCCCCGGGATCAGGCCCTTGATCCGTCCCTCCAGTATGTCGAGCTTGACCAGCAACGGGCGCAGCTGGTTTGAGGACATCGCGTCCTCGCGAGCGATCCGAAGCTCATGCAGGATGAAGGCCGCTGCCACAGCGCCCTTGGCCAATGTGGAAAGGCGGTGCGGCGCACCGGAACGCAGCGCGCCGCCGCGCAGCGGCTTCTCGATGTAGCGGTGGAACGCCCCGAACGCGAGACCCATGTGAAGGACAAACTTCGTGTTGGCAAAATGGATGTTCTTCACGGTCATCGTGGTCGCCTGACCGTTGGCACCCGTCACGGTCACCTGCTTGTTCCCGCAGCCGGCGGCTGCCAGTGCGGCCACGAGGAGCAGAATCGTCAACGCGACTCGGAACAGTCTGGGGCGGCTCATCATCGCCGGCAGGACTGTCCTCCTATCTGATCCCAGACCGGCGACTGGCAGCGCAACCGAAGTGTTCCTCTATCGAATGTCACTTTTGTCCTGCGGGGGCGTTCAGCTCTTGGGAGCCGCTGCTCGGCGCCGACGCGGCTTGGGCTCTTCCTGTGGCTCCTCATCGTCGCCGTCGTCGGACTCCTCGTCCTCCGCGAGTTCCGGCTCATCTTCGTCGTCCGGCTCATCATCTTCGCCGTCGGGCTCTTCCGGCTCGTCTTCGTTCTCCCGCGCGTACAGCTCTTCGAGCATGAAGCCTTTCTCCGGGTCGACCTGCTCCGCGTCTTCGCCCAGCGGCAGCTCGCTCCATTCCCCCTCCTCCGCGCGCGCATAAACCCGCAGCGCGTCGTCGACTGTGACAATCATCCAGATATTGGAGTCATTCTCAATGATGGTGAGCACCCTGTTACCTCCAGTTGAATATGTCTATGGGCTACCCCTGACGCCGTCGCCCACCCAATTTCGGCGATGACCGACACCTTCGCCCAGGGTTGCCGAAAGCCCCCAGGTTCGCTATCAGATCACGCGGGCAGCGGCCAAAGGGGCAGCCGCGACCTCGGCGGCTCGCGCGACCAGGTCCGCCGCCGGCCGGGTTTGGCGGCTGGACCAGACCCGCTACTTCTTGGCGCGGCTCGTTCTGCGTGCGCTACTGCTCCTGGTGCCGCTTCCGCTACTGCTGCTCTTGTTGGCTCCGCTGCTGCTGGGCTTGCTGCTGGTAGTTTTGCCGCTGCCACCGCTGCCACCGCTCCCGCTGCTAGCGCTCTTTCTGGCGCTGCTCTGCGCGCGAGTACGCGTCGGCGGTTCCGGCTCTTCGGTGGGCTCTTCGTCCGGCTCTTCCTCCACCTCTGCCTCGGGTTCTTGATCCTCGGCCTGTGGCTCTCCGTCCTCGCGGTCATCCTCGTAGTTGCCCTCAAAGATCTCCTTGAGCGCAAAGCCGGCGACGACGGCTCGGACGAGCTCCCCATCCTCGTCTTGCGCCACGTCGTCGACGATCTCCAGCGCGGCGTTGATCATGTCCACGAGTTCGCTTCGACGTCGGGTGTTGGATCGAGGCATCAAGTTCCTCCCTGTGGTTGGGTCTGCGGACGGTCACTCCATTGCGGAGAGCCCGTTGGCGGCGGCAGCTTGGTTGACCGAGACGACCGGGCGACCTCACGACTGACGTTCAGACCCCATACCCAAGGCTCGCCGCCAGAACCACGCCATCGCGGCCGGGCGCGTGCTCGCCTCTGCTGCTGACGGCTCGGCGTCACGCTCTGGGATCATGCCGCCGCGATCCCGGCCCGGCCCGGCGATGGCGGTTGCACCGAGCGCGCGCTTGCCGCGAGATCGCCGCAACTTACGTAGCTGAGGGTCGTTTGACTGATTGATGGCTTGCCTTGGGGTGCTGTGGTGGTGAGTGCGCCTGGGGCGGGAGTACGCCTGGTTGCCGGGTCTCAGGCGATGAGGTTGATGACGGTTCGATGACGGCCTTACGCGGCCGAACCACCACGCGTCTGGAGCGATCCGGGGGGCTTGGTCGGTTGCATGACGGCGTGGAGGGCGCGCCGTCTCGTCGGGTGTTCTCCCTCTCCTGCTTTCCCTTCCGGGTGATCAGCGTTGGGGTCAACGACGCCAACGTCGTCGCCACCTACCTGAGACGTGCTCCGGGCAGCGCGCCGATTCTCGCCCGCCACGCCCTCCTGCTGGTCGAGCCTTATCGCGGACCCCACGACCGCGCTCTCGTGCCCGCACCGCTGACCCCGATTCTGGATGCCATGCGCGGATTTCGTGCTTCGAGCCTGCGTGTCAAGGACGGCGTGCAGATCATCACGCTCACCTCGCGCATGCCGACGCCCATCAACCCAGCCGCGATTCCCGACGCCACGGTCTTCCGGCCTTCGCGATGACCTGACGCGACGTTTCACGGCTCGGAGTGCGCCGACCCGACTCACAGTCCGAGCGTCCAGTACCTCACCGTCGTCTCAAGCCGTCCGCAGCACGGTCGCGGCTGTGTCAGCGGATCCCTCCCGAGGCGCAGGGACGCTTGGTGCGATAGAGGTCTTGGAGGACCTTGTCGGGTGCGATGCCACAGCCGACTTGCGCCGAGCCGAGATCAACGACAACCCACCGGCCGGTTCCAGCAGGCTGGACCGCGACGATGGTGGCGTTCTGAAACCTGGATCGGTACGCCGCAGTCGCAATGATCTGCGCTGACGCCCACGAGCTCGAGACCGACGAGATCTGAACGTCGGTGACCCGGTAATGACTCCTCGGGATCTTGTTCAGCCCGCCCACCGAGGACGTATGAACCGCCGCGATGAGCGCGGTGCGCGCTTGGCTGGAGGGCGCACGACGGGCGCCAGCCGACGCGACCAGGGTGAGGAAGAGCGCGGCGCCGGTCAGGGCAAGCGGCAAGACGCGGGATCGAAATATGCGCATGAAGTTCTCCTCGCAGGGCCAGAGTGATAGGCGCGGCCGCACTGAAGTCGGTCGTCTGTAGACGCCTACCCTGCCCGAAACGCAGAGCGGGCGTCGGCACCACGGAGGTCGTGCGCGCGCCCGTCCGCCTCGGGCGCGGTGTCTAGGGCTTGCGCCAGGCGAGCAGCATTCCGTCGCCGACGGTCAGCAGCACGTTGTCGACGCGTTCGTCCTGTTGAACGCGCTCAGCAAACGCGCGCATCGCGACCGTGCCCGCGTCTGCGTTGGACCGATCGAGCGTGGCCCCGCCGCGAAACAGGTTGTCCGCGACGATCACGCCGCGCGGCGAGAGTCTGGGCACGATCGCGTCGTAGTAGGCGGGGTACTCAGATTTCGCGGCGTCGACCCACGCCAGATCGAATGGGCCCTCGAGGCGCTGAAGCGACTCAAGGGCAGGCCCGACGATCAACTCGATCCTGTCCCCTGCGGGGTGCGCGGCGAAATGTCGACGAGCGATCTCAGCTGTCTCTACATCGACCTCGAGCGTGACGACGCTGCCGCCCTCGCCCACCCCGGTGGCCATCGTCAATGCGCCCACGCCGGTGAACGTGCCCACCTCCAGGACTCGCCGCGCGCCGCTGGTCACGATCAGAGCCTCCAGCAGCCGCGCCTCGGGCAAACCGGCCATCATCTGCGGGTATGCGGTGTGGCGAGCGGTCCATCCTGCGGCAGCGGCCAACGCGCCGGCAAACGGCGTCGTGTGATTCGCGGCGAAGGCAACTGCCGCCGCATCGATCAAGTCGGCCATCCGCCGACAGCATAGGCTCGGCTCCGTGCCGGTGGCAATCGACGGCCGCACGCTTCAGCATCGCCAAGCGGCATGGGGCGGGAGCAGGGAAGCCACGGTGTGCGCTGTCGCTGCTGCAAACCAGTCGCGCGCGCATCGCGCCTGTGCACCGCGAGAGCGATCGCCCGATTTTGTCGTGGTTGGCGCAACTCCACGTGACGGCCCTCGGCCACGACCACCTAAGCTCGGTGGATGACGATGCAGCCAAACGACCTCGTGACGGTGTCCAGCGGACGATCTCCGGTTGACGGGATCGTGTTCGACCAGCCGAGCAGGACCAAGGTCGTGGTCGCCGTGGTCGAGTCCGGCCGTGGGCCGGTGTTCCGGACGGTGCACCCGGACGCGCTCGAGGAGCGGACCGAGGAAGGTCCTGACGATGCGGCGTTGCGTCTGCTGCTTCGACGGACGCCCCCGCCGGTTCATGGCGCGGCACGCGGCGCGTCTTCAGGGGGCCGCGGGCGGTCTGGGTTCCAGCGCGGAGCCGCGCACCGCTCGACCGGTCGGTAGGGCTCGCAGGCGGTCGGTTCGCGCGGCGCCACCCGCCGCGATCCAGGGGTCCCGCGGGTCGAGTCCACGCGTCGACTGTCGTCAAGCCCGGGGTCTAGGCTTGAGCCGTGTACGAGCTCGAGCGTCTCACCGCCGGGCACCTGGAGGCGGCGCTCGCGTTTGAGGTGGCGAACCGGGCCTACTTCGCGCGTTCGATCAGCGACCCGGGCGATCGGTTCTACGAGACGTTCGCCGAGCGTCATCATGCGTTGTTGGCTGAGCAGGAGGCCGGGGTCTGCGTGTACTCGGTTCTCGTCGCCGACGATGGATCGGTTGTCGGCCGATTCAACCTGCGGGACCTCGAAGGGGGATCGGCCAGGGTCGGCTACCGCGTGGCCGAGCACGTCGCCGGGCAGGGAGTCGCAACCTCGGCGCTGCGGGAGCTCTGCCGGCGCGCCGCCGTCGACTACGGGCTGGTCGTGCTGACCGCGGAGGCCAGCAATGCGAACCCGGCTTCGCGGCGGGTTCTGGAGAAGGTCGGCTTCAGGCCTGTCGGCAGCTGCACCGTCGGCGGGCAGCCAGGGACGAGCTTCTCGCTCACGCTTCCCGTCAGGGCAGTCTGAGGTGGACGTTGGTCCAACCCTGACGCCGGACGGTGCGGTGGGCCTCGCCGCCGGCTGCGGCTCGGACCCTGTACTCCCGTTGGGAAGGCGATATCTCAGTCGGCATGTTCGTCACGTCACTCTCGGTCGCGTCAGCTTCCCAGGGGCCTGGCGGTCAGACCCCGGCCGGCGGCCGCCGGCCTGACCATGGCACTGCCGCCTCCAGTTGTGCGGCAAGCGCCAGCAGGACGGTTTCGTCGGGAGCGATCAGCTGGACGCCGACGGGCAGGCCGTCGACCTCGCCGAGCGGCAGCGAGATGGCGGCCCAGCCGGTCGCGTTGGCCAGCGCCGTCCAGCCGGTGACCGAGAACTCGACGTCGAAGAATGCGTCGACCGTGCCACGGGAGACCGACAGCGTGCCCGGATCGGGAGGCGGTGTGTTGAGCGTCGGCGCGAGCACCACGTCGGCAGTGTCGAACAGGCGGGCGGCGCGGCGTGACTCGGCATGCATGGTGTCGAGGGCACGTACATGATCGGTGGCGGTGAGCTCGAGCCCCAGACGAGCCATGTCCCACGTGACGGGCTCAAGCTCGTCGGGCTCGGGCGTGCGCCCAAGCAGGTCGCTCAGCCAGCCGAGCGTGACCGCATTGTCGACTGCGTGGATGACGCTGATCGAGCGACGCACCGCCTCAGCGTCGATCTCGGCCGCTCCGGCGACGAGGTGGTGGCCGGCGTCCTGAAGCGCGCCGCCCGCCTGGTCGGCGATTGCCTGCACCCGCGGGTCGACGGTGCCCGGGAAGGGCGGGCGCTCGGCGTGCAGGATGCGCAAACGGCCCGGTGACGTGCCCACCGCGTCGCTGAACGAGCGAGCGGGAGGGGGCGCTGTGTAGGGGTCTCCGGGTACCTCGCCGGCGACGACGTCGAGCAACATCGCGCTGTCGCGCACCGTACGCGTCAGGGCGTGGCGGACCGCCAATCCGTCGAGCGACTGCCCCGCGCCGGGGGCGTTGGAGGAGCGCCCGCGCCTTGGCTTGAGGCCGACGACACCGCAACACGAAGCCGGCATCCGGATCGATCCGGTGCCGTCCCCGCCCGAGGCTCCTCCGACGAGGCCGGTGGCGACCGCGACAGCCGAACCCCCGCTCGAGCCACCGGGAGAGACTCGCCGATCCCAGGGGTTCAAGGTGGGGCCTGACAGGAGCGGTTCGGTCGCGCAGTGGTTGCCGAACTCTGGAGTGTTGGTGCGACCGCAGATGATCAGTCCCGCTCGCTCATAACAGCGCACCGTCCAGGCCGTCTGTTCGGCGACGTGGTCGCGCAAAGCTCGAGATCCCATTCGCTCCGGCCGGCCCTCCTGGGGTTCGCCGAGGTCCTTGAGCACGAACGGGACGCCCGCCAGCGGCGCCGGCGACTCCTCATCGGAGGCGTCGACGCGATCTGCGGCGGCGAGCGCCTGTTCGAACTGCTCGTCGACGAGGACGTTGAGCTCCCGTCCCGCCTGCAGCCGATCGATCGCCGCCTGCACCAGTTCGCGCGCAGATACGGACCGCTCGCGGACCAGCCTGGCCTGGTCATGCATGTCGTAGGCCATCAACTCGACGGCGGTGCTCACGGCCGCCAGCCTACGCCGTGGCACGACTCGTGGCGGGCGCGCGACTCTCCGCCGACCGACCAGCAGACTGGATGGTGGCAACCTCGGGGAGCACGAGCGGGCCGTCGATCAGCGTCGGGACCTGGCCCATCGGATTGCTGCGCAGATAGTCGTCGGGCACATTCCCTGACGAGTCTCGTTCCATCAGGATGCGCGCGCAGGGCAGTCCGATCTCGCCGAGTGCCGCGTAGGCGGCGAACGCCGCGGTCCCGGGTCTCCAATAAAGCTGCATCGGCGTTCGGTGTTATCCCCGTGCAGCCCGGCCGGAAGCCGCACCGACCTGTCCCTCGGCCAGCGCGGCGAGCATCTCTCGCAGCGCCGGGCCACGATCACCAAGCGGCTCCAGCAGCTCTGCCTCCATCGCCCGAATCAGCCGGCGGGCAGCCGCCAACTTCGCGGCTCCTCGGTCCGTGAGACCGACTGCCCGCGCGCGACGATCGGTGGGATCGGGCGTCCGCGTGATCAACGCTCGGCCGGCGAGATCGTCGATGAGCGCGATCAGACGAGTCTTGTCGTAACCGATGCGCTGGGCGAGGTCGAGCTGTGAGGCGGCCGAGCCGCGACCCAGCTCGGCGAGCACGATGTACTGCCACATCGACAGCTGCTCAGCCTCCAGCAGCGGCCGCTCGGCGTCGATCACGCGGCGGGTCAGGCGTGCGAGCAACGCCCCCAGATCCTGTTCGTCCTCCACCGAGAGCCAGGTTAACCCTTGACAAGTGATATGCACACGTAGATCATCGACATCTGCATACTATTCTGGACCGCTCGTCAGCAGCCGCCGACGACCCGGTCAGAGAGGCGAGTGATCGCTCGCCGAAAGGAGCCTGGAGTGGACATCAGATTCGGCATGCTCGTGCTCGCCGTGCAGGACCTTCAGCGATCAATCGAGTTCTACCGCCTGCTGGGGCTCGAGATTGCTGACCCATCCGGCGACCGGCCGGTGTCGCTTTCGAAGCTCACCGATGACGTCACCCTCGTCCTGATCACCGAGGCTCTCGCCGGTCTCGATCCGCGTCCCGCTGGCATGGAGCATCGGGCCCAGCAACTGCTCGAGTTCCTGGTCGGCGATGACGCGGCGGTCGATGCCGAATGGCAAAAGCTCACAGCCGCCGGCTACCACGGACGGCAGCCGCCCGCCAACCGGTTTGGGCCGTACGCGGCGATGGTCGACGACCCCGACGGGAACGTCACCCTGATCACATCAGATCCAGGGTAGGCAGCCGAACGGACCCGGGCGACGCCGGTACGGCGGATGAATTCATGAGTGACCCGATCGGCCGGTCAGAGCCTCGGGTCGACGGGCTCGCTCTCGAGTGCGAGGACCCCGAAGACACATTCGTGGACGCGGTAGAGCGGCTGCCCGGCGACGAAGCGAGAGAGGCCTTCGACCCCGAGGCCGAACTCTCGGATCGCGAGGCCGCGCTTGCGTGACAGGTTGCGCGCGCGGAGGCGCTCGATCTGGCCGGGGTCGACGTACTCGGGGCCGTAGATGATGCGCAGATATTCACGTCCGCGACATTTGACGCCGGGCTGAGCGAGCCCCTTGCGGCCCCGCGCGGTGAACTCGAGGGGTTTGACGACCATTCCCTCTCCGCCGCTTGCGGTCAGCTGCTCCCACCATCGGATGGCCGTGGCCTGGCTGCCGTCGTCGTCGACATCGACAACGACTCGGCCAGTGGTCGTCAGCCACTCCGGGTCGGCGGCGACGAGTCGGTCGAGGTGTTCCAGATGCCAGGGATGCGGACGGTCGGTGAACACCGAGCCTTCCGCGGCGAGGAGATGAAACGGGGCGAGCCGGAGGTCGTCGATCCCGTGCACGGGCCTGACATAACGGCGATAGGCATCTCGGTAGCGGTCAGCGTGCTCGAGTCGGCTGCGCTCGGCGGCGATCAGTTCGTCGACTTCGAGCCCGCGTCGGGCAGCCTGCTCGAGCGTGGAGAGGGTCGCGGTCAGACCTGCGTGTGCGGCGGCGCCGACGGCGGCGTACTGACGGCGGACGAGGTCCATCGCCTTCGCTGACCATGGCAACAGCTCGCAGTCCAGCGCCAGCCATGTGGTCTGGAGCGCATCCCACAGCCCGGAGGTGTCGACCGCGCCCCGGACGCGGGCGAGTGCTGCCTCGGTGTCGGCGTCACGGTCAAAGAACGGGCGGCCGGTGCGGGTGTGGATCATGCCGGTCTGCCCGGTGTCGACGCCGAACCGGTTGTGTGCAATCTGCTCGTCGCGGCAGACGATCACGACCGCGCGAGAGCCCATGTGCTTCTCCTCGCAGATCACCCGGGTCACGCCCTCGCGGCGGTACTCGCCGAACGCGTCCTCTGGGTGCTCGAGCAGATCAGGGCGCTGTGAGGCCGCTGGTGGCGACATCGTCGGCGGGAGGTAGATCAGCCAGCGCGGATCGGTTGCGAAGCGGCTCATGACCTCAAGGGCGGCAGCCGCGTTCTCCTCCCGAATGGTGACCGTCCGCGTCAGTTCGGTTTCGACGATTCGCTTGCCCGCGACGTCCTCAATGTCGAGCACGAACGCGGCACGGTCTTCGACGACCTGGGCGCTCGTGGGCAGAGGACGGGCCGGCTCGTAGTAGGTCTCCCGCGCAGGCACCGAAACGAGCTCGCGTTCCGGCCAGCGCAGTGCGGTCAGGCGGCCGCCGAACACACAGCCGGTGTCGATGTTGAGGGTGTTGTTGAGCCACTTCGGCTCGGTGACCGGGGTGTGGCCGTAGACGACCGCGGCCGAGCCGCGATAGTCGCGCGCCCATTGAACTCGGACCGGCAGTCCGTACTCGTCGCTCTCGCCGGTCGTCTCGCCGAACAACGCGAAGTCACGCACGCGCCCAGAGGAGCGCCGTTGGTAGCTCTGCTTCATCCCGGCGTGCGCCACGACCAGCGCGCCGTCGTCCAGAACGACGTGGCTGACCAGGCGATCGAGGAAGTCCCGGACCTGGTCGCGGAACTCCGCAGGCTCGGCGTCGAGCTGCTGAAGGGTCTCGGCCAGACCGTGCGTGATCCGGACGTCGTGGCCCTTGAGCTTGCGTACCAGCTTGACGTCGTGGTTGCCCGGCACGCAGATCGCCGTCCCCGCCTCCACCATCGCCATGACCAGGCGCAGCACACGGGGAGTGTCAGGGCCCCGGTCGCCATAGTCGCCGACGAACACCGCGCGGCGCCCGTCCGGTGGTGTCACGGTGACTCCGTCGTCGGCGACGGCGTAACCCAACCGGCCGAGCAGCTCGAGCAGCTCTGTGTAACAACCGTGGACATCACCGACGACGTCGAACGGCCCGCGCTCGGTGCGACGGTCGGTCCACAGCGGCGTGCGCCGGACCTGCGCGTCGGCGACCGCGTCGATCGACCGCAGAACATGGACGCGACGGAAGCCCTCGCGCTGCAGGCCGCGCAACGACTTACGCAGCTGTGACACCTGGCGCGGGACGACGTGTGCGCCGAAGTCCCGGTCGGGACGGGCACGGTTGCGCTCTTGGCAGAGTGACTCCGGCAGGTCGAGGACGATCGCAACCGGGAACAGGTCGTGCTGCTTGGCCAGCTCGATCAGGGACCGCCTCGCCTCGCGCTGGACGTTGGTTGCGTCGATCACGGTCAGACGGGGCTGCGCCAGCCGACGTGAGGCGATGAACTGCAGGACGGCGAACGCGTCGCCGGTGGCGGCCTGATCGTTCTCGTCGTCAGCGACCAGGCCGCGGCAGAAGTCCGAGGAGATCACCTCGGTGGCCAGGAAGTGCTCTCGCGCGAAGGAGCTCTTTCCCGAACCGGACGCGCCGATCAACACCACCAGGCTCGGATCAGGGAGGTCGAGCCTCACCGGGTGAACACCGCCATCTGGGTCGGCGCGCCACGTTCCGGATCCAGCTCGCCGACTGGCTCGTAGCGGACGGAGTACCCATGGCTCTCCGCGACCCGGTCACCCCAGCCGGCGAACTGCGCGCGCGACCATTCGAAGCGGTGATCGGGATGCCGGAACTCGCCCGCAGGCAGGCTCTCCCAGCGGCTGTTGAATTCGGCGTTGGGCGTGGTGACCACGACGGTGCCGGGCCGCGCGGACCCGAACACGTTCTGCTCAAGGACCACCAGGCGCGGCGGGTCGAGGTGCTCTATGACTTCCATCAGGACGGCGGCGTCGAACCCCTCAAGACGCCGGTCGCGATACGTCAGCGCTCCCTGCATCAGCTTGATTCGCTGCCGCTGGGCGTCGTGCATCTCGTCGAGCTTGAGCCGTCGGGCTGCCTGCTGCAGTGCGTGAGCGGAGACATCCATCCCCACGATCTGCTCGTACCGGCCTGCCATCAACCGCGCCAGCAGTACCCCCGCGCCACACCCGAGATCCAGCACCCGCCGAGCGCCTGACTGCTCCAGGACGGTCGCGACCGCCGTGACCCGATGCTCGCGCAGCGGGGTCCGCTCGGCCGGCTCGGTCTCGGGATCGGGCTCCGGGGTCGCCGGCGCGGCTTCATCGAGTTGCTCGAGCGCAGGAAAGAACAGCTGCGCCTGCTTCTTCAGGTAGCGTCGCACGATCAGATCGCGCTCGGGGTGGGTCGCCAGCCACCCGTCGCCTCGGCGAATCAACTTCTCGATCTCCGCCTCATCGACCCAGTAGTGCTTGTCGTCGTCGAGTACCGGCATGAGCACGTACAGGTGGGTCAGCAGGTCAGCCAGCCGGCAGTTCGCGGTCAACCGCAACCCGACATACCCACTGGCGCCCCATTGCGGGTACTGCGGGTCGAGCCCCACCGGTTCGACCTGCACGGTGTACCCGATCGGTTCGAACAGGAGCCGCACCTCGTCTTCGCCGCCTCGCGCGGGAAGCGCCGGCAGCCAGGCCTCCAATGGGATCGCCGACGCCGCCAGATCCTCATGGCCCTTGCAGGTGCCGGCCATTGCGCTCTTGAACACCGTCACCAACGCCACCGACAGAAACGACGACGCCACGTACGGCCGGTCGTTGACGTATTCGGCCAGGGCAAACCCACCGGAACGGCCACCCCGCCGCACGAGGCCCACCGGATCGATGTCGACCAGCAGAGCCACGGTGCATCGCTCCGCACCGGCCTCCGGATAGAAGACGCGGGCGTGGCCAAACGGCACCGAGAACGACTGGACCCGATCCGGATGCTTGTGCAGCAGAAAGCCCAGCTCCGTCGCCGGCCGGTGCGTCGTGGAGATGGTCAGGAGCACCCACTCAGGCTAGCCCCGTAGGCTGTGGGAATGAGCTCGCGCAATGTCCTGATCACCGGTGCCTCCCGTGGGATCGGCGCAGCCACTGCCCATGCGTTCGCCGCCGCCGGCGATCGTGTCGCCGTCCACTACGGAGCCCGGCGCGACCAGGCCGAGGCGGTCTGCGCCGCGCTGCCCGGAGATGGCCACCTCGTGGCCGGCGCCGACCTCGCCGACGCCGACGCCGTTCGCGCGATGGCCGACAGGGTGGCCGCCGAGATGGGAAGCATCGATGTGCTCGTCAACAACGCGGGCGTGTTCGTCGCCCACCCGATCGATGACAGCTCCTATGAGGAGTGGCAGCGCGCCTGGCGCCACACCCTCGACGTCAACCTGGTCGGACCGGCCAACCTGACCTGGTGCGCGGTGCGCCACATGGGCCCCGGAGGCCGGATCGTCAACGTGAGCTCACGGGGCGGCTTCCGCGGCGAGCCCGAGCAGCCGGCCTACGGAGCGAGCAAGGCGGGCATCGTCGCCTTCGGGCAGTCGCTCGCCCGCTTCCTTGGCCCCCGCGGGATCGCGGTCAGCGCCGTCGCGCCGGGGTTCACCGAAACCGACATGGCCGCCGAGGCCCTCGCCGGGGACGCCGGGGTGGCACGTCGGGCTGAGAGCCCGCTGGGAAAGGTCGCCACCCCCGAGGACGTCGCCGCGGCGATCCTGTTCCTCGCCTCATCGCAGGCGGAGATGGCCAGCGGCACCGTGATCGACGTCAACGGCGCCTCATACCTGCGCATGTAGCTGGGCGCTCGCGGAGATGGTGCCGGTCAGGGGCAGGCCGCGTGCCGCGGCCGCGCCGGTTCAGGCTTGGCGCGGCGGAGCGCCGGCACCTGTGCCAACAGCGCCGCGAGCGTCGCCCCCGCGAACACCGGAACGAGTGGTGCACGCGTGATGAGCAGCGCGACGATCTGGCAGAACGCGACGAACCCGGCCATGCCGGCCAGGGTGCCACGCAGCAGTGCGACCGCTGCCTGGGAGCCCGAGTGTCGGTGCGTGACGACGGCAAGGACCGAGGCCAGGACGGGCAGTGCGGCCAGCATGCCACCGGCGAGCGGACCCAGCACGCTGACGGCACCGGTGAGCGCCACGACGATCAGCGCGGTGAGCGCCATACGGCCCAGGATGCTCGTCCTGGCGTCTGGCGCGAGCGGCGGTGCCACCGGGACGGGCTCGCGTGGTGCACGCGCGAGGCTGCGGTGGGCAAGCCAAAGCGAGATGCTGGCAGCCATCAGCCCGATCGGCGCTTGGGCGTCTGCGCCCACCAGCACCGTGGCAAGGCTGACCACCGCCGCCGCCGCCCATCCACTGAGGAGGCTGGTGATCCAGCTGCCGCGCTGCGCGCTGCGGCCGTAGGCGGCGGTGAACGCGGCCAGGCCGACCAGCCCGAGAAGCGTCCCCTCCGCGTTGCGCGCCGCGGCGTGGACCCCGTGCTCGACCGCGACGAGGACCAGAACAGGCCCGACGATCGCGGGAAATGCGCTGACGACGCCGGCCGTGCGAAGCCCCCACCAACGCGCGGCCAGCGAGGAGAACCCGACGAGCAGCGCGGCACAGAAGGCAGCCAGGATCATCTGAAGCACGCGAGCAAGACTAGAACCATCCGAAGGCCTTCGGAGGGCTCGCGGTTGGCCACCGACCTGTCTCTATCTCATCCCGTCCGGCGGTAGCAGACGTGCGTCGCCAGCGGGGAATGGAGGACCTCGACAGGCTCGAAATCAAACTCGGTGACGCCTTTGAATATCCCCTCGCCGGACCCGAGCAGAACGGGGGCGATATCGAGCCAGAGCTCGTCGATCACCCCCGCCTGCAGTGCCTGTCGGACGGTCGAGGCGCCGCCCGCGATGTCGACGCCGTCGGCGCCGGCAGTCTGGCGGGCTTGGGCGTAGGCGGCGTCGAAGCCATCGGTGACGAAATGAAAGGTCGTTCCGCCCTCCAACTCGATCGGCGCATGAGCATGGTGGGTGAGGACGAACACGGGCGCGTGATACGGCGGCTCGGGCCCCCACCAGCCCGACCATTCCTCGTCCCACTCGCCGCGGATCGGGCCGAACATGTTGCGGCCCATGACGTAGGCCCCCCGGGGGCGCAGCAAACGGCGCATGGCGGAGGCGTCCGCCTCGTTGGCCCGCTCGTCGCCAAGGTGCCACCTGTGAAGCTCGAGGCCGCCCTTGCCGAGCGGGTTCTCGCGGCTCTGATCTGGCCCGGCGACGTAACCGTCGAGCGAGATCGACATGTGGCACGTGGTGTCAGCCATCCTCGTCCTCCGAAGTGATTGTGCGTTGCGAGCGGCAGTTTGTTTGGTGAGGAATTGGGAACTATCTGGGATGATCGCACCTCGCGGAGTGAGGTGACATGGGCCCGTCGCGGTGGATCGACCCGACTGGATCGTATGGTGGCCGGATGCGTCGGTGGTCGCTGTTGCACAACCGTGACTACATGCTGCTGTGGGGCGGGGAGCTTCTGTCCGAGCTGGGATCTCAGAGCTCGGCGGTCGCCTATCCGCTGCTGATCCTCGCTCTGACTGGCTCGGCGTCTCGGGCGGGAGTGGTCGGGCTGGCGAAATGGCTGCCACTGACGGTGTTCGCGATCCCCGCTGGTGCGCTGGCGGATCGGGTGGACCGAAAGCGGTTGATGATCGCCTGCGATGCGATCCGGATGGTGGGTGCGGCCACCATCGTCGTGATGCTCGTGATCTCCGCGCCGAGCTACGGGCAGATCCTTGGCGTCGCGTTCGTCGACGGGGCTCTATTCACCACCTCCCATGTCTGCGAGCGGGGCGCGCTGAGGCAGGTCGTCCCCGCCGATCAGGTGCAGAACGCGGTCGCGCAGAACGATGCGCGTCTGTTCGCCGCCAACATTGCGGGCCCGCCTCTCGGAGGCGCGTTGTTCGCGGTCACCCGGTCGCTGCCGTTCATCGCCGACACCGCATCGTTTCTCTGCTCGATGACGATGCTCCTGTTGACTCGTGCTCGATTTCAGAACGCGTTCTCCGCGACGGAGTTGCGGTCATGGAACCTCCGGTCCGATGCCGGGGATGGCGTCGTGTGGCTGTGGCGGAACCCGTTCTTCCGGATCACGTCGCTGCTGTTCGCGCTCGGGAACCCGATCTACACCGGGCTCTACCTGCTCGCGATCCTGCTGGCCAGACAGCACGGCGCCACCGCCGCGACCGTCGGGGTCATGCTCGGGATCATCGGTGTCGGCGGCGTGATCGGCGCACTCTGTGCCGGAGCGATCCGAAGGGCAACGAGCGCGCGAAGGATCATCCTCGCCGAGCAGTGGCTGCTGCTCGCGCTGGTGCTGGGGCTGCTGCTGATCGGCAACGCACTGCTCATCGGTCTGCTGATCGCGACTGCGGAATTCCTCACACCTACGGTCAACTCGCTGGTTGCGGGGGCGCGGGTGGCCGCCGCGCCCGACCACATCCAGGGCCGCGTTCAGGCGGCGGCGACGATGAGCAGCATGTCGTTGGGATGGCTCGGACCGTTGGCGGTCGGTGTCTGCTTTGAGCACGCCGGAGCGACCATCACGATCCTGATCCTCGCCGGCTGGACACTCATGCCGGCAAGCATCGCGACGCTCGGACCCTCGCTCCGCCGCGACCCACCCCAGGCGGCGCCCGCAGGCATCAACGCATCGACGTAGGCGCGCGCCGCCGTTGGAGTCGGAGAACGCCAAAGGGCAGCTTCACAGCTCGACCGGCTCGACGGTCATCTCCCCGCCGGCGTCTCCTGTGTTGGGAGTCCCGTCCGGCTCGATGAGCAGCACCTCGGTGTCATCCACCGCGTCTGGGCAGTGTTCAACCCCGCGCGGGACGACGAAGATTTCTCCGGGCTCAAGCACCACATCGCGGTCTCTGAGGTGGATCGTCAGGCGGCCCCGGATCACCAGGAAGAAATCGTCGGTCTCGTCGTGCTTGTGCCAGACGAACGGTCCCCTGGCCTTGACGATCTGGAGCTTGTAGTCGTTCATGCGCCCCACGATCGCCGGCGCGTAGGGCTTCTCCAGCAGAGCCAGCTTCTCAGCCAGGTTGACCTTGTCGACCATGAGCACCCTCCGGAGTCGATGAGACGGATCGCGTAATTCTCACCGAACGAGCACTCCGTGTGGCGGGCAACCGCAAGCGGCTCGCTCAGGCCAGTTGCTGGCGCAACGCCGTCTCGAGCACCGGTTCGTGCGAGGCGACCGTCGTCTCGATCACGAGCTCCAGTGAGCGGCCGTCGATGTGCAGCCACCCGAGCTGGTTGCGCCAGGTCGGGTCCTGCACGACGTCCCAGCGGATGAGCGGCTCGCGCACGCCCGCCGAACGCGCCATCGTGTGGGCCAGCGCGCGCGCCAGCCGCGACTTGCGCATCACCCGGAGCGCCCGGCGGTCGCGAGCGCCGAGCTGGTTGCGAAACGGCGAGCAGACGGCCTGCCAGACCTGGCTGGAGACCTCTGGACCGCGCGGGAAGGAGACGCGCTCGAGGTAGCTCTGGTGCACGTCCCCACCCAGCATCACGATCGACGCCGGGGCGCGCCCACGCCGACCCGAGGCGAGCTCTGCGACGACCCCGATCAGGCGGTGGAAGGAGCGCTGAAAGGCAGCCCAGTGCTCGAGGTCGAGCGCGCGGCGCAGCTTTTCGCCGAGGCCGGCCGCCCACCCGCCCCAGGCGCCGTCGCAGACCGCCTCGTTCCAGGCCTCCAGCCAGTGCAGGGTCGGCGCGAGCAGCACCGGCAGCGTCCCGGCGATGAGCACATGGTCGGGGTCGTCCTCCATCTGGCGGTCGAACCACTCCCACTCCCCGTCGTCCATCATCTCGCGCCGCCCGGGTTCCAGGACGCGGCCCTCACGACCGTCGAGCACGATCAGCCGCGCGGTCCCCAGCAGTCGGGAGAACGCCCACAGCCCACCCCCCTGATTGCGGTCGGCGTCCTCGGCGAAGCGGCGCAGCAGGGGCGCCCCGTCGTCGGCTCGCTGGACGGCCGCCCACAGCTCGTCGCCGTCAAGCTCGGCGGGGGAGAGGTTGCCCAGATGCTGGTAGATCCAGTAGGTCGACAGCCCGGCGACGATCCGTTCGTGCCACCAGTCGGTCGCTCGCATGTCCTCGATCCACGACTGCGACGTGTTCCAGTCGTCATGCACGTCGTGGTCGTCGAACATCATCGCCGACGGGATCGTCGAGAGCAGCCAGCGGACCGGCGGGTCGCCCCACGACTCGCGGTACAGCATCGTGTACTCCTCGATGTCGTTGACCTCCTCACCGGGTGGTTCGCGGATGTCGCGGCGGGCGCGGATCTGCTCGAGCGTCACCGGCGAGACCTCGTCGGCGTAGACCTGGTCGCCGATCAGCAGCAGCAGATGCGGGGGGTGGGCGCCCGACCGTTCGCGCAAGCGCAGGCCGAGCGCGTGGAGCGCGTCCACGCCGGTGCCCTCGGAGTGCTCATCGAGATCGAGCGTGTATGGCGGGTGGTGTGGACGTGCCACCCGGCACGACCCCCAGACGACGTGGACCGGGCCGGACGCCGGCAGTGTCCGGATGACACTCGGTGGGAACGGTGACCCGGGCTGCGGCCACCGCGGCTGGCCGTCGAGCGAGACCGCGTATTCGGTCTCGCTGCCGGGCTCGAGGTCGCGAAGCACGACGAGGCCGTAGTGATGCCCATCCAGCTTCACGGTGCGCGCCGTCCGTCCGAGGATCTCGACCTCGCACCGGTCGTCGGTCTCGACCCAGACGGTGGCCTCGGTGTCCGAGACGTAACGGAGGATCGGCCCCAGGATCAGCTCGGCCATCGATCAGCGGCCCGGGAGGTGGAGGATCTCGAGCTTGCTGGTGGCGGAGCTTTCGTGGTAGCTGCCGGTCGGCAGGATCACACGTCCGTCGGAGACGATCGGGCTGTTCCAATGTCCGGTAGGAACCTGATACGCGCGGATCAGCGACCCGGTCAGCGGCCGGCGGACGTTGAGCGCGCCGTGGATCTCGTCGTAGACATACAGCAGCCCGCCGGCGAGCACCGGGCTCGTTGCCGGGGTCGAGTTGCTCCACACCGTCCGCAGCCGTGGGTGCGCCGCATCGACGAGCTGGTAGGCGGCGGTGCCCGAGTCGGTGCCCGCGATCAGGTAGATCGCGCCACCATGGCTCCACACCGCCGGGGCGGTGAGCAGCTCGCCGCCGCCCGGAGTGGCGGTCTCGTCGAGCTCGCCGCCGAGCCGCGGGCTCGGCGGGCCGGGCGTGCCGTTGAGCCTGGCGAGATCTAGCAGGTGCAGACGCCCGTCCTTGCCGCCCTGCACGATCAACCGGCGCCCATGAAACGGCGGGAGAATCGCCGGCGAGGCGCTGCCCAGATCGATGTCCCCGCCGTTGAGCTGCGACTGATTGGCGGGCGTCCAGTTATGCAGCAGCCTGGAGGCCTCAGAGGTGAGCTCGAGCACGCTGTCACCCCAGCTGGTGTGGCCGTCGAACGGTCCGTTCCCCGTCGCGGTGAGGATCCGGCCGGTCCCGGGCTCGATCACCGCGCCGGCGCGCCCCCACATCGCATCGTCCCCGCGGGTGTTCGTGACAGGGCAGCTCGCCGCCCGGATGATCCGGTGACGTTCCGAGCACTCGCTGTTCCAGACATGGGCGATCCGGCCGTTCGTCCGATCGAGCGTGACCACATGGCCGTCGTAGGGCGGCGCATCGCCGAAGTAGCCGCCGGTGACGGCAACCACGTCGCTGCCGCTGATGTTGAGCGCCGAGGCGATCTTCTCGTGCACGGGGTCCGGTGTGATGCTGCGTTTCCACAGCACGCGGCCGGTGGCGAGGGCGAGCTTGACGATCACACCGCTGGGTGCCGCGGCATAGACAGCACGACGGTCGGGATCGGCGGCCGGACTGGCGGTCGTCACCTGCGGGTTGCCGGGGCTGCGGTTCACGCCGGGGGCGCGGTATTCCCAGAGCCGCTGCCCCGTCCCGGCATCGAGCGCGATCGTGTTGCCGTAACTCGTGGTGACCACAACCAGGTCACGCCTGCGCCCGCGGACGGTGACCCCGTTCAACGCGATCGGTGAGGAATCGGCGATGCCGTCCAGCGTGACGACTCGGGCGCGGAGGCTGGCGACATTGGCCGCGGTGATCGAGCCCGAGGGACCGACATCCGTGCGCTGCGGGTTCTCGCCGAACAGCGGCCAGTCGTCGGCCGCCGGGGATGTCGCCGCCGCGGCAGGCGTCGATGCGACCTGGGTCGACGCCGCCGGGGTCGCGGTGCGCGTCTGCGCCGTCCCCGTCCCCGTGCCCGCAGGCCGAGTCGAGCCGCAGCCTGCGGCCGCGACGGCGACCGCGAGCGCGCACACTGGACCGAGAAGCAGACGACGCATGGAGAGCATGGTGCCCGGTTGGCGCGCTTCCACGCATCGGTTCCCGCGCCGGGGGTTTCCGCGCCCCCGGCGTTACCCTGGACCGCGGTGGTCCGCTGAGCGATGCGATTTGCGATCTCGATCCCGCAGTACGCCCCGGGCGGCCGGTTCGACGACCGGGCGTTTCGAGCGCACCTGACACGCGCCGAGGAGCTCGGCGTGTTCGAGGGCGCCTGGGTCCAGGAGCAGGTCATCGGCGCCGCGGATGCCGTCGCGCCGCTTCAGACGCTCACCTACGCCGCGGCCTGCACCACCCGGCTGAGGCTCGGGTGCGCCGTGTTCGTGCTGCCGTTGCACAACCCGGTGCACCTGGCCAAGGCGATCAGCTCGCTGGACTGCCTCAGCCACGGCCGGGTCGACGTCGGCGTGGCGGCCGGAGGCGCCTGGCGCCCGTTCGGCGCGTTCGGCATCGATGCGGAGAAGCCGGTGGCGCGCTTCAACGAGGCGCTGGCGCTGATGAAAGCCTGCTGGACCGAGCCGGAGATCGACTTCGAAGGGCGGCTGTGGACGTTGGACGGCGCCACGATGCAGCCCAAGCCGGTGCAGAAGCCCTACCCGCCGATCTGGTTCGGCGGCAGCGCTCCCGCGGGGATGCGGCGGGCGGTTCGCCACGGTGACGCATTCATGGGCGCCGGCTCTCAGACCGTCCCGCAGTTCACCGAGCAGGTGCGGGTGGTGCGCGAGGAGCTGGCTGCCCGCGGTCGAGACCCGGCCACGTTCCGGATCGGCAAGCGCGTCTATCTTCACGTGGACGACCAGGCGGCACGGGGTGCCCGGCGCCTCGAGGAGGCGCTCACCCACCACTACGGCCGCGGCGGGTGGTCCGAGCACATCCTCGCCGGTCCGCCCGAGGCATGCGCGGACGGGATTCGCCGGGTAGCAGCGGCGGGCGCGGAGCTGATCCTGCTCAACCCGATGATCGACGACGCCGAGCAGCTCGAACGTCTGGCGGGCGAGGTCATCCCGGCACTCGGGTGATCCGCCGGTCGATCAGTGAAGCTCGTCGAGCGTGAGCTCCAGTGTCCGCGGCCGGCCCCCCCGCAGGACGACCGCGCCGACCCGCCGGCCGATCCGCTCGGAGGTCATCAGCCGCTGCAGATCGGTGGCGTCCGCCAACGGCTCTCCATCCAGGGAGACGAGCAGGTCGCCCTGGACCAATCCGCCGCGGTCAGCGGGACCATCCGGGACGACCTGCATGACCTGGACGGCCGCGTTGCGGCCGATCCGGGCGGCGACTGAGCGGGGCAGCGGGCGCGGCGCGACCGCCGCGCCGAAGACCGCCCGCCGCACCCGGCCCTCGCGGATCAGGGACGAGATGATGGCGCGCGTCGCGTCGTTGATCGGTACGGCGAGACCGAGGCCGATCCCGGCGAGCGCGGTGTTGATCCCGACCACCCGTCCATGACCGTCGACGAGCGCGCCCCCGGAGTTGCCCGGGTTGAGCGCCGCGTCGGTCTGGATGACGTTCTCGACGATCCGCCGGGGCCCGCCGCGCGTGCCGACAGGCAGCGAGCGACCGAGGCCGGAGACGACTCCGGCGGTGAGCGAGCTCGCGAATCCCTGCGGGTTGCCGATGGCGATCACCAGCTGACCGACGCGCAGACGGGTGGCGTCGCCCAGCGTTGCCGCGGCCAGGTTGCCCTCGTCGGTCCGGAGCACCGCGAGGTCTGACAGTGGGTCGGTCCCGACGACGGTGAGCGGGACCTCGCTGCCGTCGCTGAAGGTTGCGGTCCCGTGTCCGGCGCCCTCCACGACGTGGGCGGAGGTGACGATCAGACCGTCGCCCGAGATCGCCACGCCGCTGCCCGCTCCCATCGCCTCGCCTCGACGGGTGCGCCGGCGCACCTGGAGGTTCCCGACCGTGGGGCCGACCGCCTCGGCGACTGCGATGACCGTGCGGGAGTACGCATCGAGCGCGGTCTCGGTCCCATCTGGCCCGACCTGGAGCGGGTCGCCGTGGAGGGACTGATGCGGGTCCATGGGCTAGGATCCTACAACAAACGTTTGAAGCTAAACAATGGAGCCGAAACGATGACACGGAATGCATGTGAGGTCGCCGGTGCCGCCATCGCGGTTGCCGACCACCTCGCCGACGAGCTTGAGGAGGCCCTCGGCGACCACCGCCTCAGCCGCCCGAGCTTCCAGGTGCTTGACGCGCTCGATCGCGCCCCGGAGCACACCCTCGGCCAGCGGGAGTTGATCGACCGCGTGCGCCGGACCTCGGGCTCGCTGTCGGTCCGGCTGACGCGCCTGCAGCGGGTCGGCCTGGTGGAGCGCCGCCCCGACCCGGACAACCGGCGCTCGCAGACGGTGACGCTGACCGACCGCGGCGCGGCGTTGGTGCGCGCCGCGCGCCCGGACTACGAGCGGCGCTGCGAGCGGCTCGTGGCCGGGCTGCCGGGCGGCGCCGACGGGCAGGCGGCCGACGGGCTGGGTGAGTGGTTGGCGTTCTTCGAGCCGGGAGAGTCGACGGCCCCGCGGCTGGGGGTGGCGGTGGCAACCGCGGCCGTCGCCCGGCGGATGCGATCGGCGGTCGGCCTCCCCGACGAGGCAGGTCTGCTCGTCGTCAAGGTGATGCCCTCCGGAGCCGCGGAGGTGGCCGGGATGCGGCGCGGGGACCTCATCCGGACGGTCGGCGGCGCGGCGGTCGACTCGCTGGGAGACCTCGACCGCGCGGTCCACTCGTCCGCCGGCACGATCACGCTGGGCGTCCTGCGCGGCGTCGAGGAGCAAGAGGTGACCGTGCAGCTGGCCTGACCGTCCAGCCGGAGGACCTTCGAGCTGGCCTGACCGTCACGATGCAGGCGTGAGCCGGGCCGCCGCCATCGACCTCCTCGACCGGGCCGTCGAGGCCCGCGAACTGCCGGGGTGGGCGCTCGCGGCCGGCGTCGGCGATCAGGTCGAGCTGCTTGAGGCCGGCGGTCTCGCCGACATGGGCGACGTGGGACGGCCGGTCACGCCCAACACCCTGTTTGACCTCGCGTCGCTGACCAAGGTCGTGGCCACCCTCCCGATCGCGCTCGCCCTGCTGCGCGACGGAGCGCTCACACTCCAGGCTCAGGTTGTCGAGCACCTGCCCGCGTTCGACACGACCCCGCACAAGGCCGAGATCACCGTCGCGCACCTGCTCACCCATACCTCGGGCCTGCCGCCGACCCCGTCCTATGACATCCAGTGGATGCCGGCGACCACGATCCGGGAGCGGCTGCTCGCCGAGCCGCTCGACTCTGCGCCCGGCTCGCGCGTCATCTACTCAGACATCGGATTCCTCGTGCTGGGCTGGGTGTTGGAGCGGGTCGGCGCCGCGGGGCTCGGCTCCCTGCTCGCCGACCACATCACCGGACCGCTCATGCTCGCGGACACGACCTACGGACCGGTGGATCCCGGACGGGCCGCCGCGACCGAGCGGCGCCCCGACGGCACGGCCGGCCTCGGAACCGTGCACGACGAGATCGCGGCCGCGCTGGACGAGCCGACCGCGCACGCGGGGGTGTTCGCGACCGCCGGCGACCTGGCCGCATACCTGGCCGCCTGGGTGTCGCCAGGCGACGCCTGGTTGCCATATGCGCTGCGCGCCGACGCCATGCGCGATCGGACGGATCACCTCGACGGTCACCGCGGGCTGGGCTGGACCGCGCGTCACGACCCCTACGACCAGCTCGGCGACGCGTGGCCCGAGAGCTCCGTCTTCCACAGCGGCTTCACCGGGACGAGCCTCGCCGTCGATCCGGTCAGCCGGCGCTGGGTCGTGCTGCTCACCAACGACGTCCACCTGGGGCGCGGGCGCGGGAGGATCAACCCGCTGCGCCGCGCGGTCCACACCGCACTTGCTCCGACGTCGCGATAGAAAGCCCGGGATGGCAGCGCCGAACATCACGGAGCTCGCCGGGACCTGGCATGCCCGCCTGCGTCAGCTCGTCGATCACCTCGATGTGCCGGGCGCAGTGCTCGCAGTCAGCCACCGTGGTGAGCGGGTCCTCGCCGCGGCCGGCGTGGCCGGGCTGCGCAACCCACAACCGGTGAGCGTCGACACCATCTTTCAGCTGGGGTCGATCTCCAAGGTCTACACCGCCAGCTTGTTGTTCACCCTGACCGGCGCGGAGATCCTCGACCGGCCGGTCGCCGAGCTCGTGCCCGAGGCCGCCTGGATGGACCGGGCGATCCACGTCCGCCACCTGCTCACCCACAGTTCCGGGCTGGGCGGCGACCACTTCGCCGACACCGGCCGCGGCGACGACGCGCTCGCCCGCTATGTGACCGAGCTCGCCGACCTGCCCCGGGACGTGCCACTGGCACCCGGCACCCGATACTCCTACTGCAACAGCGGCTTTGCGGTGCTCGGTCGGTTGATCGAGATCCTCTCCCAGGCCAGCTATGACGCGGCGTTGCGCACCCGGCTGTGTGATCCGCTCGGCGCACGGGCGACGGTCACACTGGCCGAGGACGCGATCATGCACCCGGTCGCGCTCGGTCACAACCGCCATGACCCCGAGCCGCTGCGCGCCGACGAGAGGTGGAACTTCTCACGCGCCTGCAACCCGCTGGGCGGGGTGTGTGCCTCCGCCGGAGACCTGCTGTCGTTCGCCGAGCTCCATCTCCGTGACGGCCGCGCCGCCGACGGCACCGTGATCATCGATCCCGACCTCGCGCGCCTGATGCGCCGGCGCCATCTGGAGACGCCGCCGCTCTCCCGGCCGGGCGCGCGGGGCCTCGGGTGGGGAGTCTTCGACTTTGACGGAGGCGAGCTCGTCGGGCACGACGGCGAGACCTACGGGCAGATCGCGTCGCTGCGGCTGGATCCCAGCCGTGAGCTCGCAGTCGTCGTGCTCACCAACGCGATCCCGGACGGCGACGAGGTCACGCGCGCGCTCGGGGAGGCGGTGCTCAAGCCATGGGGGCTGCTCGGGCCCACGATCCCCCGCCCGGACGGCGAGGCCGCCCGTGGCCGGTTCGATCCCGCTCCGTATGTCGGGCGCTATCGCAACCTGGACGCGATCTTCGATGTCGAAGCGGCGGATCAGGGCCTGGCGGTCACCTCGCGCACGGTCGCCGAGGGCCTGGAGGACAACACCGAGCGCAACCGGCTGACCCCATTGGGCGATGGTGCGTTCATCGACGCCGACGCTGCTCGCCCGACTCGCGCCGTCCGCTTCGACGACCCTTGTCCGGACGGTCGATTCCAGTCCTACTTCACCGGCCGAATCGCCTGGCGGGTCTCCGGCGACGATGAATGATCACATTCAGATCGGGACTTGAACCGCCTAGACGATTGACATAGATTGCCCGGATGCCGTCCGTCGGGGAGGAGACGCTGGCCACCGAGCTCGAGCGGGACGCCGTCTCCGCGTGCGCAGCGCTGATCCGTTTCGACACCTCGAACTTCGGTGGCGGGGAGGCTCGCGGCGAGCGTGAGGCCGCCGAATGGGTCGCCTCCCAACTGCGCGATTGCGGCTATGAGCCGGTCATCGTCGAGGCTGCTCCGCGGCGTGCCAGCACGGTGCTCCGGATCACCGGCCGTGACCGGACCCGTCCCGCGCTCCTGCTCCACGGTCACCTCGACGTCGTCCCGGCCGACTCGGCGGACTGGTCCGTCGATCCGTTCGGCGGCGAGATCCGAGATGGTGCGGTGTGGGGGCGGGGCGCACTGGACATGAAGGGCAACGACGCGGCGATGCTGGCCGTCGCCCGCAACCTGGCCCGCGAGGAGATCGTGCCCCCGCGTGACGTGGTGCTCGCGTTCGTCGCCGATGAGGAGGACAGCGGCGAGCTCGGAGCCGGGTATCTCGTGCGCGAGCGCCCGGATCTGCTGCAGGGAGTCAGCCACGCGATCGGCGAGGGGGGCGGGATGCTCCACCGCCTGCCCGACGGCAGCCATCTGTACCCGGTCGCCTGCGGGGAGCGCGGGACCGCGTGGATCGAGCTCACCGCGCGCGGCACCGCCGGGCATGGCTCCAGGCCGCGCACCGACAACGCGGTCGCGGTGCTCGCCGGCACGATCGCGCGACTGGCGGCGATCCGCTGGCCGATCCGCCTGATCGCGCAGGTGGAGGCGCTGCTCGCCGGCGTCGGGGAGCGGCTCGGCACCGAACTCGACCCCTACGATCCCGAGCTTGCAGACCGGCTCGGCGAGATCGGCGAGATCGTCGGGGCGACCCTGTCCAACACGCTCTCGCCGACGATGCTGTCGGCCGGATACGCGGCCAATGTCGTCCCGTCGAGTGCCGTCGGCGTCGTCGACGGCCGCATGCTCCCCGGCTGTGAAGCCGAGTTCTTCGCCGCCGTCGAGGCCGAGCTGCCGGACGCGGTCAGCTACCGGCTGCTCAACGATCAGCGACCGATCGCCGCCGATCCGGGTGACCCAGAGCTCGCGCTGATCGGCGCCTCGGTCCAGGTGCACGATCCGGCCGCGCTCGTGCTGCCCTGCTGCGCCGGCGGTGGCACCGACGCGAAGTGGTTCAGCCGGCTCGGGATCGCCTGTTACGGCTTCGCCCCTGAGCGGATGGCACCCGGGTTCGCTCACGGCCGGCTCGTGCACGGCGTGGACGAGCACGTGCCGATCGAGAGTCTCGCCTTCGGCGCCCGCGTACTTGACACCTACGTCCGGGCCGAGCCCGACACTGGTCCGGCCGGTGCCGGGAGCACCGACACACCCCCCCAGGAGGAGAACCGATGACCGACCGCCTGTTCCGCGCTCACCCCCTCCGCGCCCGCGGGCGCGCGCTGCTGGCGGGCATCCTCGCCCTCGCCTGCGCGGTGGCCGCCTCGGTGGCGGCGCCGGGCGCGGCTCAGGCGGCGGGCTCCTCGGGGTCCACCTTCATCGGAGCGCTTGACACCTCGGTCTCGAACTTCAACCCGTTCCTCTCCTTCGAACAGGGCGAGATCGACACCCTCGACATGATCTACCCGAGCCTGACGTTCGGCAATGAGAAGAACCTGCCCGGGCCGTGGCTCGCGAGGTCCTGGTCGATCTCGCCGAACAAGCTCAGCTGGACGTTCCACCTGCGCACCGGCCTGAAGTGGAGTGACGGCGTGCCGCTCACCGCCAGGGACGCCGCGTGGACCCTCAACCTGATCATGCACAACGCGGCGGCGGGGACCTCGAACGGCTCGCTCGTCACCGGGTTCAAGACGGTGACCGCCCCCAACGCCTCCACGGTCGTCATCACGACGAAGCAGCCGCTCGCCAACGTGCCCAACGACGTCATGGTCATCCCGATCGTGCCGGAGCACATCTGGGCTCCGAAGGTCAAGAAGATCGGCTCGTTCACGAACACGACGACCCCGGTCGTCGGCTACGGCCCCTACATCTTCACCGGCTACAAACCCGGCCAGAGCGTCACCCTGACCGCGAGCAAGTCCTTCTTCCTCGGGGTGCCGAAGTACCACACCCTCATCCTCAACTACTACGCCAACTCCTCCGCGGCGGTGGCGGCGCTGCGCAGTGGTGCAATCGACTCGCTCGGACCCGGCGGAATGACCGACACGGAGTGGAAGTCGCTGAAGCATGTGCCGGGAATCAAGGCCTACCAGAACGTGAGCAACGACTGGTACGCGGTCGAGGTCAACAGCGGGGCGAAGACCCGCTCGGGCAAGCCGATCGGGAACGGCAACCCGCTGCTGCACAGCGGGGTGATCCGCCGCGCGATCGCCCTCGGGATCAATCGGAACGAGCTCGTGCAGAAGACCGTCGGTGGGACGGCGGTGCCGACCGGTTCCTACCTGACGGTCGCGTTCCCGCAGTGGTACTGGACTCCCTCCGGCTCCGAGGCCCAGAACTACGACCCGGCGAAGGCAAACGCGATGCTCACCGCAGCCGGCTTCCCGAAGGGCAAGAACGGCTACCGCTTCGACAAGAAGACCGGCAAGGAGCTCTCCTTCCGTCTGGGGATCCACTCCGACTATCCCAACGACACGGCGACCGCCAACTACCTCGTCGGCTGGATGAAGGACATCGGGATCAAGCTGAACGTGCAGGCGATGAGCAACACCCAGCTCAACGACAACCTCGCGATCGGCGACTGGGACCTGCTCATGGATCAGTGGGGCGAGAACGCCGATCCGACCTATCTGCTCTCGATCCAGACGTGCGGGGTGCTCCCGCTCGACAAGAGCGGCAAGGGCGGGAACACCGATGCGTTCTTCTGCAACCACCGCTACGACCAGCTCTACAACGCCGAGCAGCATCAGTTCAACCTCGCCAAACGCGAAGCGGACGTCAAGGCGATGGAGAAGATCCTCTACAACGCCGACGACGACATCGTCCTCTATGACGGCAACTACCTGTGGGCGACGCGCGACAACTACCTCAAGGGGTACCTGTACGGGTCGCCGAACGCCCAGGGGCTCTATCCGCTGCAGAATTACGAGCTCGGCTGGATCAAGGCGGTGCCGGCCGCGAGCACGAGCAGCGGCGGCTCGAGCTCGACCCTGATCATCGTGATCATCGTCGTCGTACTCGTCCTGCTCGCCGCCGGGGGCCTGCTCGCCGCCCGTCGCCGCCGCACGGCGGGGGAGCGCGAGTAGGGCTGGAGCGCGCGTAGCGATGTCCTCGACCTCACCGGATCTGCTCGGCGACGAGCTGGCGCTCGGCGTCGAGTCCTCCGCGTCGGTGGCGCCCGGCGGCGGCGCCGGGCGCGACTTCGCCAGCTATCTGGGGACGAAGCTGCTAGCGGCGATCGTCAGCCTCGTCGCGGTCGTGGTCATCGCCTTCGTTCTGTTCAGCATCATTCCGGCCAACCCGGTGCGCACGCTCACCCAGGGGCGCCCGGTGTCGGCTGCCGAGCTCGCGATGCTCCGCCGCCAGCTGGCCATCGGCCAGCCGATCTACACCCAGTTCTGGCACTTCCTGGACAACGTGCTGCACCTGCGCCTCGGCTACTCCTACCAGTTCCGGCAGTCGGTCTCCTCGCTCATCGGGCAGCGGATCGGGCCCACGATGCTGCTCATGGGCACCTCGACGCTGATCTCGATCGCGCTCGGGCTGTGGCTGGGGGTGCGCAGCGGCTGGAAGGAGGGCAGCCGCTTCGACAAGATCGCCTCCGGAGCCTCCCTCGCGCTCTGGTCGGTGCCGACCTTCTGGCTCGGGATCATCCTGCTGGTCGTCCTCAGCGTCGGCTTCGGCGCCTTCCACGGCATCTTCCCGGCGGGAGGGATGCAGTCCCCGACTGCCGCGCCCGGGGCGCTGAACACCGTGCTCGATGTCGCCTGGCATCTCGTCCTGCCGTGTCTGACCCTCGTGCTCGTCGTCTTCGCGCAGTACGTGACGATCATGCGCTCCTCGATCATCGACGAGCTCGGCAGCCCCTACCTGCTCACCGCCCGCGCCAAGGGGCTGCGCGACAGCGAGGTCCGCCAGCGCCACGCGGTGCCCAACGCGCTGCTGCCGTCGGTCACGATCATCTTCCTGCAGCTCGGAGGGATGGTGAGCGGCGCCATCACCATCGAGGTCGTCTACTCCTGGCCGGGCCTCGGCTACCTCACCTACCAGGCCCTTCAGCTGCCCGACATCCAACTGCTCGAGGGCACCTTCATCTTCTTCAGCGCGGCCGTCATCGCGATGAACCTCCTCGCCGACATCCTGTATCGGTATCTCGACCCGCGGGTGCGGGCGCAGTGAGGACGCGGGGATGAGCGCGACCGCCGTGCCGCTGGCCAGCGGCGTGCCTCTCTCCCGCCGAGGCGACCGGCTGCGGGCGCTTGCGCGTATGCCGGCCGCCGTCGCCGGGGTCACGATCCTCGTGATCGTGGCCGTGATCGCGATCGCGGCGCCCCTGTTCGTCCACCCGAACGACCTGGACGTGACGAAGGTCAGCGGTCCGCTGCTGCACGCGCCCACCGGCGGTTACCTGCTCGGCACCGACCAGTCCGGTCGCTCCGAGCTGCTGCTGCTGGCCTGGGGCTCGCGTCCCTCGCTGCTCATCGGGATCATTGCGACCGCCCTGACGATGGTCCTCGGCACGGTCATCGGCCTCGTCGCCGGCCACTACCAGGGGATCGTCGGCCGGGTGCTGATGACGCTGACCGACTGGTTCATCGTGCTCCCCAGCCTGCCGCTGGCGATCGCGCTCTCGGCGGTCATGGGGGAGGGCGACACGTCGATCACGATCGCGATCGCGGTCACCTCATGGGCGAGTACCGCGCGGTTGCTGCGCGCGCAGACGCTGGCGGTGGAGGCGCGGCCGTTCATCGAGCGCGCCCGGGCGCTCGGGGCGGGCAACACACAGATCCTGGTTCGCCAGGTGCTGCCCAACGTGGTCCCGCTGATCCTCGTCTCCGCGACGCTCACGATCGCCGGGGCCATCCTCGACCAAGCGACGCTGACGTTCCTCGGCCTGGGCAACCCGACCGAGGTCTCCTGGGGCTCGATGCTCAACACGGCGTTCGCCAATGGAGACATCACCGCCGGCGCGTGGTGGACCCTGGTGCCCCCGGGTCTGGCGATCCTCGTCGTGGTGCTCGGCTTCAGCCTCACCGGCCGCGCCGTCGAGCGCGTCCTCAACCCTCGCCTGGCGGTCGGCCGCTGATGCTCCTCGAGGTCAACGACCTGTCGGTCACCTACGCCGCCGCGCGGCCGGTGCACGCCGTGCGCGGGGTGAGCTTCACGCTCGACGGCGGGGAGACGCTCGGAGTAGCCGGCGAATCGGGGTCGGGCAAGACGACGGTGGCGCTCGCGCTGCTGCGCCTGTTGCCCGGCGCGGCGCGCATCGAGGGATCGGTGAAGTTCCAGGGTGAGGAGCTGACGACGGCGAGCTGGGGCCGGCTGCGGGCGGTCCGCTGGGACGGGGCGTCGGTCGTCTTCCAGGGCGCGATGGGAGCGCTCAACCCGGTGCGGACGATCGGCTGGCAGATCCGAGAGGCGATCGTCCAGCACGAGCGTGGTGCCAGTGGGATCCGGCGGCGGATCGAGGAGCTGCTGGAGAGCGTCGGGCTCCCCGCGCGGCGCTACGAGGCCTACCCCCACGAGCTCTCCGGCGGCCAGCGTCAGCGGGTGATGATCGCGATGGCGCTGGCGTGCCGTCCGGATCTGATCATCGCCGATGAGCCGACGACGGCGCTGGACGTGATCGTCCAGGGCCAGGTGCTCGCGCTGCTCGGCGAGCTCGTGCGCGAGTCGGGGATCGGGATGATCATGATCAGCCACGATCTGTCGGTGCTCGCCGAGACATGCTCCGCGCTTGCGGTGATGTACAGCGGGGAGGTCGTCGAGCATGGTCCCTCGCGCGAGCTGGTGCGCGAGCCGCGCCATCCCTACACGGCCGCGCTCGCCGCCGCGTTTCCGAAGATCGGTGACCCGGCATCGCGACTGGCGCCCGCCGGGCTGGCCGGTGATCCGCCCGACGCGAGCCTGGTCCTTCCCGGATGCCCCTTCGCACCTCGCTGCCCGGTCGTCATGGACGAGTGCACGTCGGCCGACATCGAGCTCTGGGACGCCGGCCCGCAGCGTCGATCCGCATGCCTGCGCGTCCTGGGCGACGACCCGGCGAGCGCCGGGGCGCGGGTGCGGGAGGGGAGTGCATGAGCGCGCTGCTCGAGGTAGAGGACCTGCGCGTCACCTTCCCGGCGCGACGCCGGCGCCCCCCGGCGCGGGCAGTCGACGGCCTCGATCTGACGGTGCAGCGCGGCGAGATCGTCGCCCTGGTCGGCGAGTCGGGTTGCGGCAAGTCGACGCTCGCGCGAGTGCTCGTCGGGCTCGTCAAGCCGACCGGTGGGGTGGTGCGCTACGAGGGAGAGCCGCTGAGCCATCGCTCCGCGGCGCTGAAGGCCCACCGTCGCGCGGTGCAGCTCATCCTCCAGGACCCCTACAGCGCGCTCAACCCGCGCCAGACGGTGTACGACGCGGTTGCCGAGGGCCCGCGCCTGCACCACATGCGCTCCGGCCTGCGAGAACGCGTGTCGCAATCGCTCTCGCGCGCCGGGATGCGCCCACCCGAGCAGTTCTTCGGACGCTACCCGTTCGAGCTCTCCGGCGGCCAGCAGCAGCGTGTGGTGATCGCATCGGCACTCGCGCTTGCGCCCTCGATGCTCGTCGCCGACGAGCCGGTGGCCTCGCTCGACGCCTCGGTCCGCGGTGAGATCCTCGCGCTCATCCTCCGCCTGCGGGAGGAGCTGGGGCTCTCCGCGCTCGTGATCAGCCACGATCTCGGGCTGGCGTGGAACATCGCCGACCGGGTCGCGGTCATGTACCTGGGGCGGATCGTCGAGCAGGGCAAGGTGGAGGAGGTTCTGCTGCGCCCGCGCCACCCCTACACGAAGGCGCTGCTCGCGGTGAGCCCGGACGCGGATCGCGACACCACACCGCCGCTCATCCCCGGCGAGCCGCCCGATCCCACTGCGATCCCCACCGGCTGCCGCTTCCATCCGCGCTGCCCGCGCCGCGAGGAGCTTGCCGCCCGCGGCGTCGACGTCTCCTCGTGCCACACATCGGATGTCGCGCTGATGCCGATGGAGGGCGTGCAGGTCGCCTGCCGGTTCGTCGACGGCGGCCCAGCTGCCACGGCCGGGCCGGTCACTCCCCCGGCGCAGACCAGTTCGGGATGAGCGTCGCCGATACCTCGGCGAGATGCTCGATCCGTTCAGCCACCTTGGTGCCGATCCGGTCGACGACCGCCGCCTCGAGCGCCTGGCAGAGCACCATCGCCGACGCCATCGAGTCAAGCGGTGTCGGCGCCGCACGGGCGATGAGGACCGCGCTGGCCAGGCCGGCCACCGGGGACACCCACTGGTCGGTGACGAGCACGATCCGCACGCCGCGGTCGGCGAGATGCTGAGCCGCGACCAGCGTGTCCTGCTCATAACGGCGGAAGTCGAACACCACGGCGACGTCGTGGCTTCCGGCGTCAAGCAGAACCGCCGTGCGCTGCACGGGCGTGACGTCCAGATGCCAGACCTCGGGGCGGGCACCCTGCAACAACGCCGCCAGGTGGCGCGCCAGCACGTCGCTGAACCAACCGCCGAACACGACGACCCGCCGGCGCCGGGCGAGCAGCTCGACCGCGGTCTCAAGCTCTCCGGGCGGCAGCTGCGCCACCGATTCGCGGATCGCCTGGACCGATTGATCGGCGGTTCGCACCGCCCGCTTCATCGCGTCGGTCTCCGGCTCGTACTCGCGGAAGGTCTCGACCGGGGAGACCAGTCGCGCGTCGAGCTCCTCGCGCCACGCGCTCTGGAACTCGGCGTAGGTGGGGAAGCCGAGCCGGTTGACGAAGCGGATCACGGTCGGGCCGCTCGTGCCGACGATCTCGGCCAGGCGCGAAGAGGACTCGAGGCCGAGCGTGGGGGAGTGGACGAGAAGCGCGCGGCCGACGCGACGCTCGGCGCGAGGCAGCTCCGAGAGCCTCCGGCGCACCACCTCCGAGACGGGCAGCGCGCCGTTGGAGGGCTTGTCGGACGTGTCGGCCATCGGGGTGTCGGCGGTTCGGGCCGCCGCCGCCCCGCCACCGCACCATTATCACCGGCCACGCGACCAGGAGGAAACGACAGATGAGCGGGATGCAATCGGCGAGGGCCGCACTGGAGCGACTGGCGGACGCCTTCGGGGGCACGCTCGCCGTCGCGGTGCGCGACGAGGCGACCGGCGAGACGCTGGAGCACAATGCCGAGCGCGAGATGCCGACAGCGAGCACGATCAAGCTCGCGGTCCTCGTCACCGTCTTCGAGCGGGTCCGTCAGGGCGCCCTGACGCTCGACGAGGTGCGTCCGATCCGCGACGAGGAGCGTGTCGGCGGCTCGGGCGTGATCAAGGAGCTCACGACGGGCACCGAGCTGACGATCCGTGATCTCGCGACCTACATGGTCGTGGTCAGCGACAACATGGCGACGAACCTGCTGATCGACGCCGCCGGCGGGGTGGACGCGGTCAACCGCTTCGTCAACGACGGGCTGGGGCTGCGGGCGATCACCCTGCACCGCAAGCTGATGCTCATCCCTGGAAGCAGCGGACCGCTCGCGCTCGCCGCCCCGCGCGATCTCGCCGCGCTGGTGAGCGGCATCCACGCAGGTCGGATCGTCTCGCCCGAGGCCGGCGAGGAGATGCTGGGGATGCTCGCGCGGCAGCAGTACCTCGACCAGCTGCCGCGGCTGTTCGATCGTCGCCAGCTGGTGGACGAGAGCGGGTCCGAGGGCCGGATCCGGGTCGCCTGCAAGACGGGGATGATCGACGGGGTGCGCGCCGACGTCGGGGTCGTGTGGCTCGACGCGCGAGCGGTGAGCTACGCGGTGATGAGTCAGTCCGCGGATGATGGCGGCCGGGACCTCGACGCCGACCCGCAACTCGTCAACGCCGAAGCCGGTTGGATCCTCGTGCGCCACCTGTGGCCCGCGGACAGTGGGGCGCCGCCGGCACTCGCGGCCCATCCCGCGGCTGACTGGACCCGGCTGCACAGCGCCGCCGCGGACGAGCCGGCCGCGTGAGCGGCCCAGAACCGCTGCTGATCCGCGGCGGCCAGGTCGCGGACGGCACCGGCACCCCGCTGTGGGACGCAGACGTACTGCTCGAGCGCGGGATGATCGGCGCCGTGGCACCGCCCGGTCAGCTGTCGACCTCCGGGCGCCGCGTGCTCGACGTGACCGGCGAGGTGCTCGCGCCAGGGTTCATCGACGCGCACTCCCACGCTGACAATGCGCCCCTGCTCACCGAGGACGATACGACCAAGGTGCTGCAGGGGGTGACGACCGAGGTCGTCGGCAACTGCGGCTTCAGCCTGGCGCCGGTCGCCACGGCCCGTCGTGACGAGCTCGGCCGGCTGCTCGAGCGGCTGTTTCCACCGCTCGAGCTCGGCTGGGCGACGGGCGCTGAGCTGTTCGAGCACCTCGACCGGCGCGGTGCGGTGACCAACTGGGCACCGCTGGTCGGCCACAACACTCTCCGGGTCGCCGCCGCCGGTACGCACGACCGGCCGCTGTCGCACGAAGAGTGGACCGTCGCGGAGCGTCTGCTCGACGAGGCGCTCGAGGCCGGTGCGTTCGGGCTCTCGAGCGGACTGATCTACCCGCCGGGGATGTTCGCCGCGACCGAGGAGCTCGTCACGCTCGCGCGTCGCATGCCCGCCGGTCGCATCTACGCGACGCACATGCGCAACGAGGGGCCCCAGTTGCTCCAGAGCATCGACGAGGCGATCGACATCGGCCGGCGGGCGGGCTGCCGCATCCAGATCTCCCATCTCAAAGCCGTCGGCAGCGCCTCATGGGGACGGGTCGAGACGGCGCTTGCGCGCCTGGACGCCGCGCGGGCGGCCGGCCTCTCGGCCGGCCAGGACGCGTATCCCTACGAGGCGACCTCGACGATGCTCACCACCGTGCTGCCGTCGTGGTTTCAGGACGGCGGGCCCGCGGCCACGCTCGAGCGGCTTGGAGACCAGCGCGCGCTGGACCGGGCGCGAGCGCAGCTGTCAGCCGACCAGGATGTCGTCTGGGACGCGATCACCGTCGCGAGCACCGCGAGCCACGCCCACGAGGGACTGAGCCTGCCGCAGCTCGCCGAGCAGATCGGGGCTGATCCGTTCGACGCGCTCGTGTACGTGCTCCGCGAGGAGCGGCTGCGGGTGTCGATGGTCCGCTTTGCGATGAGCGAGGCCGACATCGAGACTGTGCTCGCGCATCCCCACACGATGATCGGGTCCGATGGCCTGCCGCCGGGCGTCGGCGGGCGGCCGCACCCGCGCCTGTTCGGGACCTTCCCGCGCGTGCTGGGTCGTTACGTGCGTGAGCGCGGGCTGTTCTCGCTGCCGGAGGCGATCGCTCGCATGACCAGCCTGCCGGCCGACGGGTTCGGGCTGCTCGGCCGGGGCAGGATCGCGCCCGGGAACGTAGCGGACATCGTGCTGTTCGATCCCGCTGCGGTCGCGGAGGGCGGCGACTACAGCGACCCGGTCCATCCTCCGGTCGGGATCGGCACGGTGATCCAGAGCGGGCATGTCGTGGTACGCAACGGACGCTGGCTGGGCGTGCGGCGCGGACGCCGGCTGTCGCCCGCCTGAGCCGGCCTCATCCCGCCTGGGCCGGCGATCAGCGCACCGGCGACTCGAGCACCAGCAGCGTTCCGGTGTCCGCGTCGAGCTGGACCGGCATACCGAGCGGCACGGTGGCCAGGTGCGGCCCGTGCCCGAGCGGCAGGTAGAAGCAGACCGGGATCCCGAGCGGTGCGAGCAGATCCTCGAACACCTGCTCGAGCCCGAGCGTCGGCCCTTCGTCGGGCACGTCGGTGTGGTCTCCGATCGCGATGCCGCGACAGCCGTCCAGGCAGCCGGCGGCGAGGAGCTGACTGAGCGCGCGGTCGATCGCGTACGCGCTCTCGTGAACCTCCTCGAAGAAGCAGATCCGCCCGGCGAAATTCAGCTGCAGCGGCGTCCCGGCGAGCGCCGACAGCAGCGTGAGGCAGCCGCCGGCCAGCGGTCCCTCGGCGGTCCCCGGCCGCAGGGTGGTCATCCACGGGTCGTCGGGATGACCGCTGACCGCGTAGGGAGCGCCGTCGAACAGCGCGCGCCGGACACCGTCGAGGGTGAACGGGTCACGTTCGGCCAGCGAGGTGACACCCGGGCCGTAGAACGTCACCCAGCCGAGACGGTGCAGGATCAGCGAATGCAGGATCGTGGTGTCGGAGAACCCGACGAACACCTTCGCCGGACGCTCGGCGAGCGCCTCGATCTCGCCCGGCGCGAGCGCGGCCACCGTCCGCTGGGCGCCGTAGCCGCCGCGGGCACACCAGACCCCGTCCAGCGAAGGGTCGCCGAGCGCCCACAGAAGATCCTCCGCGCGGGCGCGGTCCTCACCGGCCAGATAGCCGCGGACATCACGCACGTGTGCGCCGAGCACCACCTCGAGCCCCATCCGCTCGAGTTCGGCGATGCCCCGCGCCAGCCTGGAGGGCTCGAGCAGGCCGCTGCTGGGTGCGATCACCCCGACCCGGGCGCCGGGGCCGAGACGCGGCGGCAGGACGCATGGGGCCGCGTCGGGACGAGGCTCGATCATGGCGACATCCTCGCATGCACCCTGATCCGCGGACGTGCGTTGTTGACGTAGCCCTTGGGGTTCCAGAGCCCCGCTTCGTCCTCGGGTTGAATCGCGGCCGATGAGTCCCACGCGCGGACCACGATCTCGTGATCGCCCGGGGCGAGCTCGAGCGCGGTTCGCCAGTGGCGCCACGCCCACCGCCCGAGATCATCGAGCAACTCGGCCTGCGTCCAGGAGCGCCCCCGGTCGGCCGACACGTCGACACGTGAGACCGAACGGTCACCGCCGGCGAAGGCGTAGCCGCGGATCTCGACCTCTCCGGCCACGACGGTCGCTCCATCGCGCGGGGTGATCACGTCGGAGTTGAGCGCGACCAGCCCGAGCGCCATCCCAACCCCGGGGCCGGGGCGCTGCTCAGGAGCCAGGAGCCGGTAGACGACCTCCTGGAAGTAGCCGGCCCACGGCGCTGAGCGCAATTCGACGTGCTCCAGCCATTTGACGCTGCGGGCGCCGATGTAGCCGGGGACGACGGCGCGCACCGGCGCCCCGTGCACCGGCGGGAGCGGCTCGCCGTTCATCTCCCAGGCGAGCAGGACCTCGGAGCGGGCCGCCTTGTCGAGCGGGATCGATCCGCCGAACCGCTGCTCGGGCGTCGCCTCAGGGCTCAGGTCCGCGCCTTCGAAGCCGGCGTGCTCCGCGGTGGGCAACGGGCGCGCCAGCGAGAGGACGTCCGCCAGCGCGATGCCCGTCCAGGTCGCCGTGCCGGTCGCCCCGGGCCCCCATGGCGCCTCGCCCGGGATGTCACGAACCGCGATCAAACCGGCTCGCCGGTTGCCGGCGCACTGCAGGGTCGCCGTGACGGTCCGTTCAGCGAAAGCGCTCTTCAGCGTCTCCAGCGAGAGCGTGAGCGGCCGCTCGACCAGGCCGTCGACGCGCAGCCGCCATGCATCCGGGTCGAGTTCGGGCACGCCCCCGTGATCACGGACGTAGAACGCGTCGGTCGGAGTCAGCGAGGAGAGCAGCGAGCCACGGGCGGTCTCGGCGTTGAACGGCTCCTCCCCGTGGACGATCAGATCATCGCGTTTCCCGAAGGGCATCGTCGCGTGGCCTCGTGTCATGCGCGCAGCGTACGGGAGGCGCTTGACCTCAAGTCCACTCGAGGATCTACGGTGGGATGGTGAGCGAACCGGTCGAGACCGACGGCGGCGGGCGCGCCATGCGCGAGCGGCGAATCGTGATGGTCGTCGGCGGCGCGCTGCTGGTCGACTCGGTGTTCTACACGGCCCTGACCCCGCTGCTGCCGCAGTTCGTTCGCCACCTGCACATGTCAGCGGGCTCCGCGGGGCTGCTCACCGCCTGTTACGCGATCGGGTGCCTGGCCGGCACCATTCCCAGCGGGCTGGTCGCCGCCCGGATCGGCTCGCGCGCGACCGTGCTCGCCGGACTCGCCGTGGTCGCTGTCTCGACCGCGGGGTTCGCGGTCGTCGACTCCCCGCCGTTGCTCGATCTGGCGCGGCTGCTGGAAGGGCTTGGCGGATCGGGTGTGTGGTCGGGCGGTCTGGCCTGGGTCGCCGGCGGCACCGCACCGCGGCGACGCGGCGTCGTGATGGGTCAGGTCCTCGCGGCCGCGACGGTAGGCTCGCTGCTCGGACCCGCGGTGGGGGCGGCCGCCAGCGCCGTCGGGCGCGAGGTCGCGTTTGGGGCGGTGGCGGTGATCGCCGCCTCGATGGCGGTCGTGTGCCGGCGTGTGCCCGCCACGGATGGAGGAGGCGGCGTCGGCAGCCGCGGCCTCGCTGCAGCCGTCGGTGACCGGCGGGTGCTCGCCACGATGTGGCTGATCGCGCTGCCATCGCTCATCAGCGGGGCGATGAGCGTGCTTGGGTCACTGCGGCTGCATCACCTCGGAGCCGGGCCCGGCGCGATCGGAGCAACCTTCCTGGTGGCGGCCGCGATCGACGCGGGAGTCGGTCCCCTTTCCGGACATGTGAGCGATCGCTATGGGCGGCTGGCTCCGATCTGCTTCGGCCTCGTCGCAGCGACCGTGCTGCTCTCAGCCTTTGGGCTGCCGGGGACCGCCCTGGAAGCGGCGGCGCTGATCGTCGCCGTGGGCGTTGGAATCGAGGTTCTGTGGGCGCCCGCCATGGCATGGCTCTCGGAGGTGCTGGAACGTCGCGGCGACGCTGCCGGCCTCGCTGGTGCGCTGATCAACCTCGCCTGGTCGGGCGGGCAGATCGCGGGTTCGGCAGGTGGCGGGCGGCTCGCGCAGGCGACCGATGACGTCACGCCGATGATCGTGGCGGCCGGCGTCTCGCTGGTGACGCTGCTCACCCTGTCCGGCGTTGCGCTCTCCCGTGGCCGCCGGCGCGGTCTTCTCCTGCGCACCCGACGTCGCTTGAGTGCCGCGCGGGAGGACTAGCGGCGCCGGCTCCGGACGCCGTGGGCGGTTTGCCGAATCGGCAATGACGCTTGCCATATCGAGCATTGACCTTCATGCTGGACGACATGAGCCAGCGCACCAGCAGTCATGACGCCAAGGAGATGTTCGAGCCCGCCGGCTGGGACGAGCGATACGGAAGCAAGGAGCAGATCTGGAGCGGCAACCCGAACCCGCAGCTCGTCGCCGAGGTCTCGGGTTTGACCCCGGGCACCGCGCTCGACGTGGGGTGCGGCGAGGGTGGCGACGTGATCTGGCTGGCCGGCCGTGGCTGGACGGTCACCGGCGCGGACTTCTCGGCCAACGGCCTGGCGCGGGCGGCCCGGCACGCCGAGCAGGCCGGCGTGGGTGATCGCATCGAGTGGTGGCAGGTCGACGCCCGCAGGTTCTCCGCCGCCGGTCGTTCGTTCGACCTCGTCACCACCCACTTCCTGCACCCGCCCGACGGCGGAATGATCGACGTCACCCGCCGGTTGAGCGACGCCGTCTCGCCAGGCGGGCACCTCCTGGTCGTGGGGCACGCACCGTCGCACCGGTTCGGTCACATGGACGAGAGCAAACGCCGCGCGATGTTTCTCGCCGTGGACCTGCTCCCCGGTCTGCCCGACGACTTCGAGCCCGTGGTGGTGCAGCAGCGCCCGCGCATCGTGACCCGCGGCGATCAGACCGTCGAGATCGACGACTCGACGCTGCTCGCCCGCCGGCGGGCCTAGTCGGCCGACTCAACCGTCGGCGAGCTTGACGACCGCCTCGACCTCGACCGGGAACGAGAACGGCAATTCGGCGACACCGATCGCCGAGCGGGCATGGTGCCCGCGTTCCCCCCAGAGATCGAGGATGAGGTCGCTGAAGCCGTTGATCACCGCCGGGGTGCCGGTGAACCCCGGCGCCGCGTTGACGAAGCCGAGCAGCTTGAGCCAACCCGCTATCCGGTCGAGGTCGCCGAGCTCGGCCTTGAGCGAGGCGAGGACCGACAGAGCGGTGAGCCGCGCCGCTTCGTAGCCCTCCTCCACCGTCAGCCAGTCACCGGCCCGCGGGTCGCCGACCTTGCCCGCCATGAGCGGGCGAGAGCCGTCCATCGGACCATGTCCGGACACATAGGCGACGTTCCCGTCGACGCGGACGCGTTCGAACGTCACCCGCATCCCCTCCGGCCCGGCGAACGGCGCGGGCAGGACGATGCCTCGATCGGATAGACGCTGCTCGATCTCACTCATGGCGGTGTTCTATCCGATCATCCGGTGTCTTGCCTGTCCCGCGGCTGAGCGCGGCGAGCGGCCCGCCTGCCGGCGAGCCGCCCGCGACATGGTCAGGACGGCTGCGCGAGGTCGTTGAGCTGGGAGAGCCGGATGTGATTGCCGAACGGGTCACGGAACCCGCAGTCGATCCCATAGGGCCGCTCCTCGGGCTCCTCGACGAACTCGACGCCCGCCGCCTTCATCCGCTCGTAGTCGGCGTGGATGTCCTCGGTGGTGAGGAACACGCCGCCGGAGACGCCGCGCTCCATCGTCGCCTTGATGTGGGCGATCGTCTCGGCCTCGAACATCGGCGGCGACGGGATCAACATCAGCACGATCGCAACCTCCTCCTGGCCGGGGGGTGCCACGGTCAGCCAGCGGAAGTTGCCCAGCTCCGGCACGGTGACGTCGACGCGGACCTCCATGCCGACCTTCTGCGTCCAGAACTCAAGTGCCTGCTGTTGGTCGGTGACCCAGACCTGTGCTGAGGCGATTTTCATGTTGTGTGGCCCTTTCCGGGAGGTGATTCAACGGACGAGGCCACGCTAACCGGGCTCTGACGCGCTGTCTTCTCCAAATGTGCGGCGTTGCGGGCGGGTATAGGCGCGCAGCACGCAGGTCGGGACGAGTGCCAGGTTGGTGGCCGGCGGGAACGATGCGCGATACGCCGTGGGCGGCTGACCGTAGGTGCGCGTGAAGCTCGACGTGAACGAGCCGACACTCGTCAGCCCGACCGAGAAGCAGATCTCCGCGACCGATTCGTCGGTGTTGCGCAGCAGTGCGGCGGCTCGCTCGAGGCGGCGGGTGAGCAGATAGCCGTGGGGCGACTCGCCGAACGCCTGGCGGAACTCGCGGCTGAAGTGTGCCCGCGACAACCCCGCGGCGGCGGCGAGGTCGTCGACCGTGAGCGGGTCGGTGTAGCGCGAGTCGGCCAGGTCCCGCGCCCGCAGCAGATGCCGGGCGGTCGTCTCGTAACGCATACTGGGCACAGCCTATGCCCACGCGCCCAGTGCCGACGCTCGAGCGTGAGCAGGTCCTCGCCTTTCGCCGCCGCGTCGCCGCACTCGACGAGCGGCTCCCGGCCGGACCGCGTTCGATCGAGGCCGCCGCGCACGCCGGCCTCCAGGACAGCATGCCACGGGCGGCGCTGCTGTCCCTGTCCGCCCGGGTGGAGGGGATCGGCCCCACGTCCTGGGCGGAGGAACCGCTGGTGCAGGTGTGGGGCCCACGTTTCAGCACCTATGTTGTGGCCGAGCGCGACCGGGGGGTGTTCACGCTCGGTCGTCACCCCGAGGACCCGGCAGCGCAACGGCGCGCGGAAGCGCACGCCGCGCGGCTCCGTGAGCACCTCGGCGACGAGGCCCGGCCCTACGAGGAGGTCGGCAAGGCGCTGGGCGTGAAGCCCAACGCGCTTCGCTATGCCGCCACGACCGGCACGGTCCTGATCCGATGGGACGGCGCGCGCCGTCCGGTCATCCGCTGCGTACCGGCGCCGGACCTCGATGCCCATGAGGCCCGGCTCGAGCTGGCGCGGCGCTACCTGCACGTCTTCGCCCCGGGACGGTGGAGGGGTTCGGCGAGTGGGCGGGCGTGCGGCCACGCAGCGCAAGCTCAACCTTTGAGGCGCTGGCGCCGACACTGACTGCCTGTGCGGAGCCCGATCGGCGAGGGGCTGATCCTGACCTCTGACGAGGCGCAGCTGCGGCGAGCGGCGGGCGCCGGCCTGACCTCGGCCGCGCGTCTGCTGCCCAGCGGGGACAGCTTCTACCTGCTGCAGGGTGCCGAGCGCGAGCTGCTGGTCCCCGATCCGGTGCAGCGCGCGGAGCTGTGGACGTCGCGGGTGTGGCCTGGCGCGGTGCTGCTCGGCGGCGAGATCCGCGGAACCTGGCGTCGCGCGAAGGAGATCGTCTCGGTGACGATGTGGACGACGCCGTCAACCGCGCAGCGGGAGGCGATCGAGGCCGAGGCCGTCGCGATGCCGATCCCCGGGCTGGGGGACCTCCCGATCCGGCTGCGCTGGGAGTAGCACCCCGCCGGCGGGCAGCAGCCGGCTCCGGACCGATTCGCGCAGGCGCTGCTCCAGCGTGGCGGCCGGCGCCGGGCGGCCGAGCAGGAACCCCTGCGCGCCCGTCAGGGCGCCGTGGGAGCGCAGCACCGCGAGCTGCTCGGGATTCTCGACGCCCTCGACGACGAGCTGCAGCTTGAGCGCGCGGACGAGCTCGAGGATGGCGAACAGCACATCGGTCGCGGACGCGTCCTCCTGCACGCGGTCCAGGAATGCGCGGTCGAGCTTGATCGACTTGGCCGGGACATCGCGCAGCCGGTCCAGGGAGGAGTACGCGCGTCCGAAGTCGTCGAGGCTCACGGTGACACCGGCGTCGGCCAGCCCGTGCAGGAACGAGAACAGGCGCCGGTCCTCACGCAATGCCACGGACTCGGTCAACTCGACGGTCACGCGGTCGAGCGACAGGCCACCGGAGGTCAGGCGCTCGAGCAGCGGATCGAGTGCCCCCGGAAGACGGGCGAACTGCGGCGAGAGGTTGAAGCCGACGTACGGGTCCAGGCCGCGGGTCCGCCACTCGACGCGCTGGCGCGCGACCGCGGAGGCGACCCACTCGTCGACGGCGTGGATCATGCCGCTCGTCTCGGCAAACGGCAGAAACTCGCCCGGATAGAGCATCCCGCGCTCGGGATGCTGCCAGCGCACCAGCGCTTCCAATCCGATGATCTGGAGGCCATCGACTTCGACGATCGGCTGCCAGTGCAGGCGCAGCTGGTCGTGGGCGATCGCCGCGGGTAGCGAGGCCGTGAGCGTGAGCGCGGCGCGGTCAAGCCGGCGGTCACGCGAGACACTCTCGGCCGCGCGCCGGATCTGATCACGGCCGCTCGCCTTGGCCTCATACATGGCGCCGTCCGCGGCCTCCATCAGCGAGCCCGCATCGACACCATCGCCCGGCGCGACGGCGATTCCGATCGAGCCGCCGATCTGCATCTGCACGCCGCGCAGCGTGACCGGCGCGGTGATCGCCGCGCGCAACCCATGGGCGAGCCCCGTCGCGTCGGCGGCGTTCGGAAGCACAACGGCGAACTCGTCCCCGCCCTGCCGCGCGATCATGTCGCCGGGGGCCAGCAGCTGCGCCATCGCACCCGCGATGTGGCGCAGCAGCTCGTCGCCCGCCGCATGGCCGAGGGTGTCGTTGACGAGCTTGAAGTCGTCGAGGTCGACGTACAGGATCGCCGGGCGCTCGCCGCGGTCCAGCAGCCGTTGGAGCTGGCGCATCAGCGCCTCGCGCGTGGCCAGTCCGGTGAGCTGATCGCCACCGGTGTTCGGGTCAAGTGACGCCGCGAGCGAGCTCAGTGCACGCGCGGCCCCACGACGCATCGGCGGCGTTCGCATACTCGCCCATCGTCGGCGGACCCGAGCTTTGGTGAGCTTTGGGCCCCGGACTGGACATTGGTTTGGTTTCGGCGGCGCTCAGAGAGTCCGCGAAAGGACGACCGCGACCGCGAGCAGGACGCCGAACAGCAGGTGGACCTGCGCGGTGCGGGGGGTGAGCGTCATGAGCGCAGGATCGTCGGCACGCTGCAGCCGCCACACCTCACGGGCGCGGGCGAGAAGCAGAGGCGACACGAGCAACGGCAGCAGGATCCAGGCGTTGAACACGTCGCCGGCCCAGAGCGCGATCTGCGCCGGAATCACCGCGAGGATCGCGGTCACGTAGACGAGCCGGTAGCGCGTGAAGCCGATGCGGACCGCGAGGGTCCGCGCGCCGGACTCCCGATCGCCATCGATGTCGTCGAGATTGTTGGACGCGAGCACGCAGGTGATGAGCAGTCCCGGCCCGATGCCCACCCAGAACCCCTGGGCCGAGAACGGGTCGCCGCTCACCGCCGTCGCCGCACCCTGGGTCATGAGCGGGCCCATGAGCAGGACGATCGCGGCCTCGCCGAGCCCGAGGTACTTGTAGGGCCACGGACCGGCGGTGTAGAGCAGGCCCCCGAGCAGCCCGACGACCCCGATCACCAGGATCGCGGGACCCTGCACGACGGCGATCAGCACGCCCAGCAGCAGCCCGGCGCCGAAGCAGGAGCCGTACATGCGCCGCCCCTCGGCGATCGTGAGCCGGCCGGTGTTGAACACCTGCGAGTTGCGCAGCACCTTGTCGGGCGGGTCGACCCCCCGCGCGGCGTCCTCGACGTCGTTGGAGATGTTCGTGCCCGCATGCAGGCAGAGCAGTGCGAGGAGCGCGACGCCGAGCAGCCACCAGTCCCTGTGGCGCGCGCCGATGGCCGTGAGGCCGCCCGCCGCCGCCGGGATCACCGAGGTGAGCAGCGACGGCGCCCGCAGGGCCTGATACCACAGACGTATCCGCTCGTTGCCCCGGGCGCGCGCGCGGGTCGTCTCGTCGCCGATGGTCGCCGGCTCGCTCATGGGATGCTGCTCACGTGTCCTCCACTGATGCCCTCTATGTTCGCTGCTGACACCATCGTCCGCCGTTATCGCGCGCTTGGCGCCGATCCGCCGTTCGGGGATCCCCGGCGGGATCACGGAATGGCGATGGAGGGATACTTCTGGCGATTCTCCGATCGGCGCAGCGGGCGAGTCGTGATCGCGCTGTGCGGTCTGTGCCGGGGGGGCGGCCCGCCGTGGGCGGCGGTCGCCATCGCGGCGCATCCAGGCGGGTTTCTGCGGTGGGCAGACCTGCCGCAGGCAGGGGCCGATTCCCGCGCGCTCGGGGTGTGGGCGTGCGGTGACATGGGTTGGTTGCGCGCGGATGCGAACGGGCTCGAGGTCGACCTGGGCCCGGGCGCGCGCTTGGCGGTCGCATTTCCCCATCCGGCGCCTGCCCGTCGCGCGATGCTCGGTGGATCCGGGGCGGCGCATCTGATCCCGGGGCTCGGCCAGTACTGGGATCCCCACCTGCTCGGAGCCGAGGTGCGCGGCCATCTGGAGGCCGGGGACCAGAGAGTTGACCTCGCCGGCTTCCAGGCGTACGGGGAGAAGAACTGGGGCGGTGGCGGGTTCCCGTCGCGGTGGTGGTGGGGACAGGCACAGGGATTTGACCGCGCGGACGTCTGCGTGGCGTTCGCGGGAGGCGAGGTGACGTTCGGACCGGCGCGGACCGAGGCGACCGGGATCGTGGTGGCGCTCGGCGGCCGGCGGGTCCGGCTCGGCAACCCCGTGCTGGCGCCGGGGCGCCTCGCGGTCCGAGACGATGGCTGGCATCTTCGAGCCCGGGGCCCGGTGTGGGCCGTGGAGCTGGAGGGCGAGGCGGTGGCCGGCGAGGAGCACGTGCTGCCGGTGCCGGACCTCGCGACCCGGCGCAGCGTACCCGCGGCGCATGAGCACCTGGCGGCGCATCTGCGTGTCGTGGTGCGACGGCGGGGGCGGGTCGCCTACGCGGGCGAGTCAGAGCTGGCTGGACTCGAGCTCGGGGCGAGGCGACCGTCACCTGAGACCGGTCCGACACCGGTTGAGGTCAGGGACACATGTCCGAAATTGCCGCAAATTGCGGATCAACGGCACGTCCGCCGAGGGGCGGCCGCAGCCTCACATATCGTTGGACGAGACGATGAGCACAGCCCCCGCCGAGAACCCGGAAGGTCCGCAGGCGCCGATTCTCGAGGTGATGCGAACGATGCGCGCGATGCGCCGTCTGAAGCCAGATCCCGTGCCTCGTGCGCTTCTGGAGCAGATCGTCCAAGCGGCCACGTTTGCGCCGAGCGCGAGCAACACGCAGGCGTACACGTACGTGGTCGTCACCGACCGGGAACAGATGCGGGCGTTGGCGGAGCCGTGGCGGGCCTGCGTCGACTTCTACCAGCGCACCGCGGTGCCGCCGGAGGGGATGGACAGCGAGCGCTTCCGGCGCATGCTCGCCGCATCGCGCCATCAGGCTGATCGCTTCGCCGAGATCCCCGCACTGATCGTGCCCTGTTACGAGCTCGGCCCCTGGCAGCGTCAGGTCGAGCGCAACGTCGCCGGCGTCGCCAGGGGATTGGCGGGTCTGGGCGTCCGCCGCTCGTTGGCGCTCATCCGCAACAGCCACCGTGCGGTGGCGATCACCGAGGCCGGATGTGTGTTCCCCGGGGCCCAGAACCTGCTGCTCGCCGCCCGCGCGCATGGGCTGGGCGCCGTGCTGACCACCTGGCACCTGGAGCAGGAGCAGGAGTTCAAGGCGATCCTCGAGATCCCAAGGCGCGTCAAGACGTTCTGCATGATCCCCGTCGGCTGGCCGACTGGACGGTTCGGCGAGGTCCGGCGGCGCTCCGCCGCCGACGTGATCCGCTACGACCGATGGTCCGGAGGTGGGCAATGACCGAGAGTCCGCAATCCCCCGCGCGCGAGGCGAGCTGCAGCTGTGGCCAGCTGCGGGTGAGCGTCAGCGGTCCGGTCAAGCGGGTGTCGATATGCCACTGCCTCGCCTGCCAGCGACGCACCGGCTCACCGTTCGGTCAGCAGGCGCGCTTCGACGCCGATTCGGTCGAGGTCCACGGCCGTTGCAGCGAATGGGTCCGCCACGCCGACGAGGGCGGCGAAGCGCGGATCTACCGTTTCTGCCCCGAATGCGGCTCGACGGTGTACTACACCTTCGAACGCTCCCCCGAGCTTGTGGCGATCCCCGTCGGTGCGTTCGCCGACCCGGCGTTCCCGCCCCCGACCAGAAGCGTCCACGGCGACCGCAAGCATGACTGGGTTGCGTTGCCGGACGCAATCCGGGCATCTGATTGAGCGTGACCGCCACCGTCCCTCATCGCGTCGTCATCGTCGGCGGCGGGTTCGCAGGCGTGCGCGTGGCAGGCCGTCTGGCGAAGACCGGCGCGGAGATCACGCTCATCGACCGGGCCAACCATCACCTGTTCCAGCCACTGCTCTACCAGGTGGCCACCGGGCTTCTCTCCGAGGGGCAGGTGGCCCCCGCCCTGCGATCGATGTTCCGTTCTGCTCCGGGGGTGCGGACGCTGATGGGGGAGATCGAGGAGATCGACCTCGAGCGCCGGGTCGTGCGCGGGCGACTGCTGGATGCCCTTGAGCTCCCATTCGACACGCTGGTGCTCGCAGCCGGATCCGAGGACTCCTACTTCGGCCACGACGATTGGGAGCAGTGGGCGCTGCCGATGAAGACCCTGGATCACGCAGCCCGGATCCGCAGCCACATCCTCGGCGCGTTCGAGATGGCCGAGCAGACGCCACCGGGACCTGACCGGGACGCCTGGCTCACCTACGCGGTCGTCGGAGGTGGGCCGACCGGCGTCGAGTTGGCCGGCCAGCTCAGTGTGCTCACCCACCGCGTTCTGCGCGACGAGTACCGAGCGTTCGATCCGGCCAGCCGCCGGATCATCCTGCTCGATGCGGTCGACGAGATCCTGCCTGCCTTCGCCCCCTCGCTGCGACGGCGCGCGCACCGGGATCTGGAGAAGCTCGGGGTCGAAGTGCGCGTGCGTCACTCGGTCGTCGGCGTCGACCAGCGCGGCCTGGACGCCGACGGTCCTGACGGCCGCGTCCGCATCTCCGCCCACACCATCCTCTGGTCCGCCGGGGTGCGGGCGGCGGGGCTGGCGGAGATCCTGGGCAGTGCCGCGGGCATCGAGCTCGGCAAGGGCGGTCGCGTCCCGGTCGGTCCCGACCTCACGCTCGCAGGCCATCCCGACGTGTTCGTGGTCGGTGACATGGCCGACCTGGAGGGCGTGCCCGGGCTCGCGCCCGCGGCGATCCAGCAGGGGGTGTACGCGGCGAAGGTGATCGCGGCGCGGCTGGAGCACCGCGTGGCCCCGGCTCCATTTCACTACGTCGACAAGGGGACGGTGGCGACGATCGGCCGCCAGCGTGCCGTTGCGGACATCAAGGGGGTGCGGTTCGGCGGCCCGATCGCGTTCCTGCTGTGGGCTTTCGTGCACCTGTTCTATCTCGTCGGGTGGGGCAACCGGCTGGGGACGGTCATGCGCTGGCTCTGGTCGCTCGTCGCGCGCAACCGACGCGAGCAGGTGGTCAGCGTCACCAGCCTGCTGTCCGATCGACAGGCGCAGGTCGACCCGCCGGGGCATCCCCCCAGTGGTTGAACCGATCTGAACAAACCCCCACTCAAGGCGCGGCACGGGCTGTCGAGGACTCTGGACAGCGTCAACGCGGTCGCCGTGGTCGTCGTCCTCAGTTAGTCGCGTCGCGAGACCGCATCCAGGCGCGCGGCGATCAGGACCGCGGCGCGCTCCTGTGCGGCGTAGGTGGCGCGGAGCTCGACGATGACCTCCGGCCCCCGTGACTCCACCGGAGGTGGGCTTTCCACCAGCAGTCCGCGCACCTCGGCTCCGAGCTGCTCACCCCCGACGATGTCGGCGAGCTCCCCGAGTGCGTCGGCTCGCACCCGCGCGCCGTCGACAAAGGAGCCGATCACGGTCTCACGGGCCAGCGGGGCGCGGCCGAACACGCGGGCGTGAAGCACCGCCGGGTTGACCGCGTGGGCCTTGATCAGCTCCAGGCGCTCTGGTTGCGTGAGCCCGGCTGCGACCGCGAGGTGGTCGATCGCCTGGGTCACTCCCTGGGCGTCGACCGGGAGTGAGATCTGCAGCCCAGCCGGAAGGTGACTGAGCAGTTCGTCGTGCGCGGCCGCGGCGTCGGCGATCAGCCGGCGCACCGTGGTGACGTTGGGTTCGCTCATCAGCCCGAGGCGGGGGCCAGCCGGGCAGACGCCTCGGCGACGAGCGTGCGGGGAGTGAGGCGGACCCGCAGTTCGCCCCAGTCGATCGTCACCGGCCCGCCGTTCCAGGAGGTCTCGGGCGGGTGACCGGTCTCCAGCCGCAGCGGGTGCAGGCCGTGGACCCGATGCGCGTAGCGCAGGGCGCGCATGCGGACCGCTCTCTGGGCGTGCAGCGGGTTCACTCGCCAGCCGGCTGCCAGCAGCTGGCTGCCGTTCCACAGCTCCCAGCGCCAGCGCCGGAACGGGAACCGGCCCGCCGGCAGCAGATCCATGGCGTAAGACAACTCGATCGGATCGGTCATGGTGCGCCCGCCGCGGCGGAGACAGGGCGTCCGGACGGGATGGATTTGATGCTAGTGGGCGCTCACTCGTCACCCCGCCGAAGCCTCAGCCCGCTGATGCGGCAGGCGCCAGCGATGGCGGCACGTGGTGTTCGTCGTGGTGCTGCATGAGCTTGCGCGAGATGTCCGACAGCGCTGCGCCGATCTGCGCGGAATCGGGCCCGTCCTCCCAGTCGGAGAGCTGGTCGGCCAGCCAGCCGCGGAATGCGGCCAGCACGCGTGAGACCTCATGCTCGCCCGCGTCGGTGAGGATGAGCGCGTCCCCGTCGCGGCTGATCATCCCTTGCTCGGCCAGTTCGGAGAACGTCGGCTCGAGCACCACCGACGGCAGGTGATGGCGACGGGCGATCTCGGAGATGTCCGCCTGGCCGAACGCCTGCCGGTAGCGAATGATCTCGACGACGCCCCAGGACCCGGCGGGCGTCAGCTGGGTGCCCGACTGAGCGATGACGGCCGGCAGCGCCTCGCGTCCACGGGTGCGCAGAATCCGCGCGATCGCGCGCTCCAGCCGCTCCTGCGAGCTCTCCTGGGTCGGCATCGCGAAGCCGTCGCCGATGTCGCGCGCCGCCGCTTGGGCGGTGCCGCGCAGCGGAACCTCGCGGAGCGCGAGAGCGACCACGAAGCCGATCGCGGCCACCGGAACCGCCCAGATGAAGACATGGTCGAGCGATTGGGCGTAGGCATGCAGCAGGGGCTCGATCCGAGAGTCGGGAAGGCGGTGCAACGCCTCCGGGGTGTCGATCACGTTCGGGGGGACGCGGGCGACGGCGATCGCATGGGGGAGGCGGTCGCGCAGGAAGTTGGCGTAGAGCGAGCCGAACACGCTCGCGCCGAAGGAGCCGCCGAGCGTGCGAAAGAACGTGACCCCGGACGTGGCGACGCCGAGATCCTCGTAGCTGGAGGTGTTCTGCACGATCAACGTGAGCACCTGCATGCAGCAGCCGATGCCCGCCCCGAGCACGAACATGAACAGGGAGGAGAGGACCACCGACGTGTGCTCGTTCATCCGGCTGAGCAGGAACAGGCCGACGCCGATGATCAGGGTGCCGGCGAGCGGGAACACCTTGTAGCGCCCGGTCCTGCCCACGAGTGTGCCGGCGGTGACCGACGTCCCGAGCAACCCGAGCACGAGCGGTAGCAGTCGCAACCCGGAGATCGTCGCCGAGACCCCGTCCACGTACTGCTGGAAGGTCGGCAGGAACGTGATCGCACCGAGCATCGCGAAGCCGACGATGAAGCTGAGCGCGCAGCAGGTGGAGAAGACGGAGTTGCGGAACAGGCGCAGCGGCAGCACTGGCTCGGCGGCCCGTGACTCGACCCATACGAACAGCGCGAGCGACAGGACCGAGGCGCCGATCAGGCCGAGGATCTGTCCCGACAGCCAGGGATAGGTCGTCCCGCCCCAGCTCGTGGCAAGCGTCAGCCCGGCGGCTCCGACCCCGACGAACAGGATTCCCAGCCCGTCGATGCGCGGCTTGGCTCCCGAACGGATCTGAGGGATCGTGCGAGCCGACATCGCGATCACGACGATCGCGATCGGGACGTTGACGTAGAACGCCCAGCGCCAGGTGAGATCGTCGGTGAAGATCCCGCCGAGCAGCGGCCCGAGCACCGTGGTGACGCCGAACACCGCACCGAGCATCCCCTGGTAGCGACCGCGCTCGCGCAGCGGGATCACGTCGCCGATCAGCGCCGTCGCGGTCACCGTGAGGCCGCCGCCGCCGAGGCCCTGGATCGCCCGGGCCGCGATCAGCCACTCCATCGACTGCGCCGCGCCGCTCAGCGCCGATCCTGCTACGAACACCACGATCGACACCTGGAAGACGATCTTGCGCCCGAACAGGTCGCCGAACTTGCCGACGACCGCCGTGATCACGGTCTCGGCCAGCAGGTAGGAGGTGACCACCCATGACTGGTGGCCCGAGGAGCCGAGGTCCCCGACGATCGTCGGCAACGCGGTGGAGACGATCGTCTGGTCGAGCGCGGCGAGCAGCATCCCGAGCACGACCGTCGCGAACACGACGTTCTGCGTCCTGCGATCGACGACCGGAGGGGCTGCGCTCCGTGCGTTCGCGCCGACCGCGACCGCGCTCATTCCAGCTCGCGGCCGCCCGGCGGGGAGCGGTCGATCCGGCGCTGGTCGAGCTTGCGCTCGATCCAGTTCCTGCCCCTGGGGCCCTGACGGATCTCGGCGCCGCCCATGAGCGAGAACAAGCGCACGTGGAAGATGGGCGCCCCCGGCGGCGGCGGCGTCTCATCGAGCTTGACGTCGTGCCCGCCCATGAGCGCGAATTTGCTCACCTGGACGTCCACGCCCGGTGGGAAGCGCAGCTGCGCGCCGCCCATGATCGTGAACACGCGGATCGTCGTGGCGCGATCGGCCAGCTCCGCGTGTTGGAAGTCGAGCTCGGCGCCGCCCATGATCGACAGCACCAGCAGGTCTCGCCCCACACGCCAGCGGCCCCGCCGGTCGTGGCCTCCCATGATCGAGATGATCCGCTCCGTGCCTCCCGCGCCGGGACGGACGACCACCCCGCTCTCGGCGGAGGGTGCTGCCGGTCCGTGCCCGGCCGGCACCAGATCGAGCGTGAGCGCTTCGAGCTCGGTGAGCGTGCGGATCGTGTAGGCGGCGCTCACCCGCTCGTCGAGTTCCTCGACGTCGAGCCGTCCGTCTCCGGCGGCCCTGCGCAGGATGTCGACCACGCGCTCGCGGTCCGCGTCGGAGGCGCGCAGCGCCGGACGGCGCTCGGGCGGCTGCGCTGCCGAATCGCTCGTCTCTCCCTGCTCCATCGCTCTCGACACACTAATGGTCCCCCGCGTCATCGGGCAGATGGGCGTCGGCGAACTCCCGGGCCAGCCGAGCCGGTGCCCTGGTCAGCCACGCCTCGACGATCAACTCGCGCAGCTCGTCGAGCCCGATCACGTCCAGTCGCACGAGCACCGCGGAGTAGCCGTCGAAATGGCTGATCGTGAAGTAGATCTCCGGCGCGGACGAGATCATCGCGTCCTTGGCGATCAGGCTCTCGGTCCGTGCGCCGAGGATCGCCCCTCCGGGCGCGTCGGGCCCCAGCTCAGCGAGGTCCTTGGCGCGCAATGGCCGCTCCCAGACGAATCCCTTGTCGCGCACCCTCCAGAACAGGTTGCCGCGCGTCGTCGACTCGTTCACCTCGGGCAGGTCGGCGACGATCCGCCGGACGTCCTCCCAGTCGGGCATGGCCGCGACCCTACCCGTCGGTCCCATCTGAGGCAACGAGCGGCGGGTATTGTGGGTCCGCGCGTTTACGGTCCGGAAATTGGGTAAACGTTGGTAGACCCCGGACGCCACCTTGAGGCCGAAGTGGGGGCCCTGTCCAGGAGACACGGGTGCTTCGGCGGGCGCAGGGGCCCGTCGGAGCCGTCTCCAGGCCGTGCCCGGCCGGCGCGTCCGGGTCCCGCCCACTTACCTGTTCGAGGTGAGCATCATGTAGGGGTGGACACCGACACGGTGAGACCCCTCATCCGGGCCGGCGAGCGGTCCGCGGCCGAGCGTGCCGTGGCCCGCTGGTGGGCGACGCGCCGCTTTCGCTCCGAGGAGTTCGGGATCTCCCGGCTGCGCGAGCTCAAGCGCGGACGGGAGACAACGGTGATCATCCCGGTGCGCGAATGCGCCGAGACGATCGCGGCCGTCCTCGACCGGACCGTCGCGCCCGCGCTCGATGCTGGGCTCGTCGACGAGATCGTGGTCGTCGACGCGGACTCGCGTGACGGAAGCGCCGCCGTCGCCGCCGCGCACGGCGCGCGGGTCATCCAGCAGGACGCAGCCGTCGCCGAGCTCGGTCCGGCGCTTGGGAAGGGCGATGCGATGTGGCGCGCACTGGCGGTCACCGGCGGCGAGATCGTCTGCTTCTTGGACGGCGACACGCTCGATCCCGCACCCTCGCACCTCCTTGGCCTGCTCGGGCCGCTGCTGGCCGAGGATTCGCTGGAGTTCGTCAAGGGCGCGTTCGAGCGGCCGTTCGACACCGGCCAGGGGCGGCTGGCCCACGAGGGCGGACGCGTGACCGAGCTGATGGCGCGCCCGCTCATCAACCTGCACGCGCCGCTGCTGGCCGGGTTCGCTCAGCCACTGGCCGGAGAGTTCGCCGGCAGGCGGGACCTGCTGGAGCGGATCGCCTTCCCCGTCGGGTACGGCGTCGAGATCGCGACGCTGCTCGACGCACTGGCGATGTGCGGGCTCGACGGGCTCGCCGAGTGCCATCTGGGCACGCGGCAGAACCGCCACCAGTCGCTCCGCGCTCTCGGCGAGATGGCCTACGAGGTGCTCACGGCATTCGAGTTGCGACTCGACGCCGGTCGCGGGCGGCCGCCGGCGACCGGCCGCTTCGTGCGTCCGTGGGAGGGGGAGGCCCCGGTGGAGCTGCCCGTGCTCGAACGCCCGCCGCTGCGCGAGCGCGACGCGGCCCGCCGCGCCGCGAGCGGCCGCTGAGCGGGCGGTCAGGTGTCGCGGGGCGGTCAGTTCGTCGCGCCGGCGGCCTTCACGTCGTGGCGGCCCTCCGCGAACTCCTCGACCAGCTTGGCGCAGAATGCCGGCAGGTCGTCCGGATTGCGTGACGAGACGAGGCCATTGTCGACGACGACCTCCTCGTCGACCGGATTGCCGCCCGCGTTGCGGATGTCGATACGGAGACTCGGGAAGGAGGTGAGCGTGCGGCCCTTGACCAGGTCGGCGGACACGAGCGTCCACGGGCCGTGGCAGATGACCCCGACCGGGGTCCCGGCTTCGAACGTCGAGCGTACGAACGCGCGGACGTCGTCGTCCATCCGCAGGCGATCGGCGTTGACGGTCCCGCCTGGGAGGATCAGCCCGTCGTAGTGGCTCGGGCTGGCGTCGGCGACGCGCCCGTCGGGCTCGAAGCGGTCGGCGGGCTCGATGTCGGAGTTCATCGCCTGGATCGGCTCAGTGCCGAGCGAGAGCAGCTCGACCGACGCGCCCGCGCTCTCAACCGCCTGCCGCGGCTTCTCGAGCTCGACCTGCTCGACGCCGTCGGTGGCGATGATCGCGATGCGCTTCCCCTGCAGTTGGTCTGACATTGGCTCTCCCGTGGTGGTCATTGTTCTCCCTCTCGATACCCGAGCCGGGCCGCTGGACGCACTCCCTCACGGGTACTGGTCCGGCACTTCAGAAGCAGTAACGTTCCGCCCATGTCGGCTCTCGACGCCGCTCCGCGCCCGCCGCGCGACTGCCCACCGCGGCTGACCGACTACGCAGCCGAGCGCGCGTCCTATCGGCTCGATCTGCCGGAGCGATTCAACGCGGTGGAGGCGATCGTCGACCGCTGGGCGCGCGAGGCTCCTGACGACCCCGCCGTGCTGTCGCTCGACGGCGACGGTGAGGTCATCGATCTGGCCACGGCCGCGGACCTCGCCCGGGAGTCGTGCCGCGCCGCCCGCGCGCTGCTGGCGCACGGGATCGCCAAGGGAGACCACGTGTTCGTCATGCTCCCGCGCTGTCCGGAGTGGTACGCGGCGCTGCTGGGCTGCATGCGCATCGGGGCGGTCCCGATGCCCGGCCCGAACCTGCTCACCCCGAAGGACATCGCCTACCGGGTGCAGAGTGCGGGCGCGGTCGCCGCGGTCACCGACTTGCCCGGGGCGGCCAAGGTCGACGAGGCCGGACTGGATCTGTCGCTGCGATTGTGCCTCTCGGGTGAGGGCCAGGCTCGCGAGGGCTGGACGGACTTCGCCGGCGCGCTTGACGAGGCAGGCGACGGAGAGGTCCCGGCGGACGTCACCTCACGTGACGATCCGCTGCTCCTGTACTTCACCAGCGGCACCGTCTCCTATCCCAAGATGGTGGAGCACGCCCACTCCTATGCGCTCGGTCACGTCTCCACCGCGCGGTTCTGGCATGACCTGCGACCCGGCGATCTGCACTGGACGGTGAGCGACACCGGATGGGCGAAGGCCGCGTGGGGCGGCCTGTTCGGCCAGCTGCACGAGCGCGCCTGCATCGTGCAGGTGGCGCTCGGACGGCCGGTCGCCGACACGATCTTCGGGATCCTCGCCCGTCACCGGATCACCTCGTTCTGCGCGCCGCCGACCCTCTACCGGCTGCTGGTCCAGGGTGATTTCTCCGCCCACGACCTGAGTGCCCTGCGCCACTGCACGAGTGCCGGCGAGCCGCTGAACCCGGAGGTGATCCGCGGCTGGCGTGACGGGACCGGTGGCCTCACCGTCTACGACGGCTACGGCCAGACCGAGACCTGCTGCCTGGTGGCCAACTACCGCACGATGGACGTCCGGCCGGGATCGATGGGGCGGCCGATGCCGGGCTGGGAGGTGAGCGTCGTCGACGACGACGGCGCCCCGGTGGAGGCGGGGGAGGTCGCCAACGTCGTCGTGCGTCACGGGCGTGGGGACGGCCCCGGCGAACGCGACGGGCACGACACGCCGATCGGCCTGTTCGCCGGCTATCTCGGCGACGCCGACGCGACGGCGGCGGCGTTTCGAGGTGAGTGGTACTTCACAGGCGACAAGGCGGCGGTCGATGAGGACGGGTATTTCTGGTTTGAGGGGCGCGGCGACGACGTGATCACGTCCAGTGCCTATCGAATCGGCCCGTTCGAGGTCGAATCCGCGCTCGTCGAGCACCCGGCGGTGATGGAGGCCGCGGTGGTCGGCCGCGACGATCCCGAGCGCACTCAGATCGTCGTCGGGGTCTGTGTGCTCGTCGACGGCACCGAGCCGAGTCCCGAGCTCGGACGTGAGATCCAGGAGGCGGTCAAGCGTTCGACCGCGCCCTACAAATATCCGCGCGAGATCCATTTCGTCGAGGAGCTGCCCAAGACGGTGAGCGGCAAGATCCGCCGCACCGAACTGCGCGGCTGGCTGCTCGACGGGCGGCTGCCGGTCGGTGGGGCGACCGGCGGAGGGTCGGGCGCAGGCGCCGCGGAGTGAGCGGCCACGACCGGGTCACGAGGCTCGGAACGGTCGCGGTGACGATGGCGTTCGGGCTCGGCCTGGTCGGCTGCGGCGGCTCGGGCACGTCGGGTGGTTCGTCGGGTGATTCGTCGGGTGGCGGGACCGGGACCTCGACGGGTGCGGCCACCGGGGCCGCGACCGGCACCACCGGGGCCGCGACCGGCACCACCGGGGCCGCGACCGGCACCGCTTCCGGCCCGGCCACCTCGACCACGACCTCGAGCTCCACGCACGCCCGGATGCCTCGCAAGCGGGTTGTCCACGGCCCGCACGTCGGCGCGCGTCAGGGCGTCCACATCGACGGCACCTACCTCACGGTGACGATCCTGCATGTGCTCACGCTGACGAACACCGGATCGCCGACGCTGCCCGGCACCCGCCAGGTCGGGGTGCAGCTGCGGATCGCCAATCAGGCGGGCGCCACCTACGACTCGACCGCCTCCGGGGACCTCTCGCTCGTGCTCTCCGCCGGAGTGAGCGAGCCGCTCGACATCCGCCGCGGCATCTGCGAGACCCCGCTGCAGGACTTCGAGTCGATCGTCTCGGCGGGAAGCGTGCGGGAGGGCTGCGTCGCCTTCTCGGTGCCGCGCCGGTCGCGGGTGATCGGCGTGCGCTTCTCACCGCACTCGCGGCCGCGCGGGGCGCTCACCTGGCGTACCGGCTGATGCGGTGGGGTGCTCTGTGCGAGCGCCCCGCAGCCGCCGGCCGCCGGCCGCTCGATCACCGGCCCCGATCACCGGCCCGGCCGCCGCCCCGGCCCCGGCCCGCCACCGGCCCGGCCACCGGCCCGGCCCCCGGCACCGACCCCTGGCCACCAGCGCTGAAAACGTCGGGTTGACGCGCGCTGGACGGATGGAACCGACGAATTCCGCGCATGCCGATGAGTTCGTCGGTTCCGTCTGCTTGCGCCGCGTGCACCCGACGTTTTCGCCGGCGCGACCGGCATCACCGGCGCCGCCGGCGCGACCGGCGCGACCGGCGCTGGGGGCCGGCGCGACCGGCGTCGGGGACCGAGTGGTGTTCGTGCCACGCAGCCTTCAGCCGCAGGCCGGTGCCACGAATGACGCGGCTGCCGCCGAATTCGTGCCTCCCACCACTCCGCGGCGCGTGCGTGGCACGAATTGCGCAACCGCGCGGCGACAGAGGCCTACAGCCGGCAGCGGCGCGAGACCGGGATGTCCTCCGAGGCGACCGGCGCGTAGACCTTCTTGCAGAACACCGCGCGGTGGGCGCTCGGGGTGTAGACGGCGAGGAACGGATAGCTGATGTCGTCGGCCTTGGCGCTGCAGTGGAAGCCGACCCGCGGCCCCTGGCGGGCGTTCTCCCAGCAGCGCACGTGCTGCAGCGGCCCGGGCAGGATGTTGGCGGTGACCTGCCGGCGCATGAGCCTGCCGACGCTTGCGACGAGGGTCGTCTGCGCGGACGCCGCCGAGGCGACGTGCACCGAGTGGGGTGCCTGCTCCTGGTGCAGCAGGATCGTGTCCTGGGCGTACTCCTGCTTGAGCCTGGACTTGGAGATCGGCGCCTCGCCGTTGCCGTTGTTGTGGCTGACGAACGCCACCAGCAGGACGATCATCACCGCTGCGATGATCAGGGAGACGACCCAGCGAGCCGCCAGCGGGATACGCGACCATTGCGATTCGAACGGCACCGCCAGAAGCCTACGCGGCCGGATGCGCTCGCAACCTCAGTCACGCGTGACCGCCGGAGGTCGGTCAGCGATCCGACGGATCCAGCGCGAGGCCGCCGTCCGCCGGGTCGGCGATCAGGACGCTGCGGTCACGCCCGGCCGACTTCGCCGCGTACAGCCCGCGGTCGGCGGCGGCGAGCAGGCCGCGCGCATCGAGGACGCCGTGGGCGGTCGCCGCAACGCCGATCGAGACGGTGACCCCGCCCGGCACGATGTCCGCCAGCCGCTCGGCCGTCGCCCGCCGCAGACGCTCGGCGGCCTGTACGGCGCCGTCGGCGTCGGTCGCGGCGAGCACCAGGCAGAACTCCTCGCCGCCGAGCCTGATCGCGACGTCGGTGTCTCGCGCGTGATCGCGCAGCAGCGCCCCGAATTGCGAGAGCACCTCGTCGCCGGTCTCGTGGCCGAAGCGGTCGTTGACCGCCTTGAAGTGGTCCAGATCGCACACCAGCAGCGCCACCTGGTCGTGCGCGCCGAGGATCGCATCCAGGCCGCGGCGGTTGCGGACGCCGGTGAGCGGATCGTGGTGGGCGAGATGGTCGATCTGCGCGCGGCTCTCCATCGACCGCAGCGCAGTGGCCACCTGGTCGATCAGCAGCCGAACCGCCCGGCGGCGGTCGGCGCTCGGCAGCAGCCGGTCGAGCGGATCCTCGATCGCGATCAGCCCGCGGAGCTCGCCGTCCCCGCTGAGACATGGAACGACCAAGCAGTGGTCAGACCAGGCCGTCGACCCGCGACCGTTGCGACGCGACCGTTCACCCTCAGGCCCGCCGAACAGCTCGCGAGCGCTGCCGAGAAAGCAGCCCGCCTGCTCACGCTTGGGGTCGATCAGCGGCTCGACCTCGGCGATCGCGAGCCGGGCCGGGAGTGCATCGCCGTCGCTCCATCCGACTGACGCGCGGAGCACAAGCTCTGGGCCGTCGGACGTGTACCCCGCGCAGCGCTCGAACCCGAGCCCGGGGACGATCGTCCGCGCTGCCAGGTCGAGCAGGTCATCCACCGTCGTTGCCGCCGAGAGCGCGGGGTAGGTCTCAAGCAGCAGCGACAGGACCCGCGCGTGCTCGGCTGCAGCCTCGGTGCGCTGAGCGACCGTGAGCGCACTCTCCGCGTGAGCGCAGATCGCGCTGGTCAACCGCAGCTCGTCCTGGGTGGGGCGCAGTCCGGAGAGTGGCTCATCGATCGAGAACATCGCCAGCGGCGCTCCGGACGGATCCGAGAGGAACACGAGCAGGCCGTCGCCGGCGCGCCAGGCGTCCGGTTCGTCTCTCGGCTCGGCCTCGGGCGTGTAGACCACCGGAAGGTCGTCCCAGAAGCCTGACTCCTCAGTGAGGAAGAAGACACCGGGGAGCGGCTGGTCGGCCTCGGCGAAGATCCGCCGGAAGGACGCGCTCTCGGTCGTCGCGCCGAGCAGTTCTTCGGCTCCGTCCCCGATCACGAGCCTCGCCTCGTAGTCGTCCCACGCGGGGCGGTAGAGGTTGATCACGACCGAGGCGAATCCGGCGCTGCGGCAGACCGTGTCGCCGACGGTGACGAGAAAGTCCTCGAGCGTGTCCTCGCCCGCGCTGCGCGGCAGCTCGAGCAGGGCTTCGAGCGGCGAGATCGCGTCGGTGGGGTCAGGTTCCGTGGAAGACATCACGCGGGGGTGTATCGACTCACGAACCCCGCGCGGCCAGCGCGCGCGGGGCCGGGTCGAACAAATGTGCAGCCTGAGCGGCCGCGTTTATGTCTACCCGGGATTCGAGCCGAGCAGCTTTTGCAACGCTGCCCGGTCGCCGTCGCCGGGAATCCAATGTCCGGCGCCCGCGTTGGCGTGCACCTGCTCGGGCTTGGTCGCACCCGCGATGACGCTCACCACCGGCTCTTCGGCGAGCAGTGCGCCGATCGCGACATCGAGGATGGTGATGCCGCGCTCCTGCGCGTAGCGCTCGAGCGCCTCGATCAGCGCGAACTGCGCCTCGGTGGCGGGTGCGCCGCGGCCTGCCAGCCGCGTGCCCGCCGGCGCATCCTCGCCCGCCCGGTATTTGCCGGTCAGCAGGCCGGAGGCGAGCGGGAAGAACGGCACGAAGCCGATCCCCAGCTCCCGGCACGCGGGCAGCCCGTCGCGCTCGGCGTCGTCCCGCTCGAGCAGGCTGTAGAGATTCTGCACCGCGGAGAACCGCGTGAGGCCGTCGGCGCGGGCGGCGGCGTCCGCCGCTCGCAGCTGGGCGCCATCGAAGTTGGAGGCGCCGATCGCTCGGACCTTGCCCGCGTCGATCAGTTCCTGGAGCGCGCCGAGAGTCTCGGCGATCGGGGTCGCCTCGTCGGGCTCGTGCATCCAGTAGTAGTCGATCACCTCGGTGCGCAGGCGCCGCAGCGACGCCTCGGCCGCCCGGTGGATGTACTCGCGTGATCCGCGCGGGAGCGTGTTGCCGTCACCCATGTCCTTACCGAACTTGGTGGCGAGGACCACCTCGTCGCGCCGGCCCTGCAGCGCCTCGCCCATCAGTTCCTCGCTGGCGCCCGACGGGCCGTAGATGTCAGCGGTGTCCAGGAACGTGACGCCGTCCTCGATCGCGGCGTCGAGCACCGCTCGGGTCCCCGCCAGGTCGACACGACGGCCGAAGTTGTTGCAGCCCAGCCCGATCACCGAGGCATCGATCCCGGAGTCGCCGAGAGGGCGGGTGTTCATCTCGCTCATGCCCCGCACACTAGTCAGACCAGTCGGTCTTGCGCGTCGCGCTCGCCTCACCTCCAGCGCATCGGTGAACCGGCGCGGGACGGCCGGGTTCTCGCCCTCCTCCCAGAGCGTGATCACGACGAGCTCGTCGCGCTCGGGCCGGCACACGTAGACGAGCTCGCGGTTGTCGAGGTCTCGCACGAGCACCGCACCCCGATCCCCAGGTGAGGACGCGCCCGCCGCGTGTGCGCGCGCGACGCGGCCGACGATCTCGGTCTTCGGGTCCAGCGTGCCGCGGACACGCTGGCGGAAACGCTCGGCGGCGTGATCGGTGACCGCGACCAGCACTACTCGCCGCGCAGCAGTGCCCGCAGGCCCATCTGCCGCGGCGGTCGGCTGAGCACGTACAGCGTGCCGCCCGGCCCGCTTGCATCGATCACGAGCCGGGGACCCCCAGGCTCCGGCGGCGCGGCCGGCGAGTCGATCTTCTGGCTGGCGAACCACCCTCCGCCCCTGACGACGACCTCGAGCCCCTCCGGCACGATCACCTTGACCGTCCCGAACACGTTGTTGATGGCGATCTCGGTGTCGCTCCCCGACAGTCGCGCCTGGCGCAGATCGAGGTCGATCGTGCCAAACCAGGAGCGCCAACGTGACCGCGCGGGCAGAGACCACGGCCCCTGGCGGACCAGATGCGAGCAGATCGCCCGATGGGCCTCCGGCTCACCGCTCAGGGCCGGCAGGGGCGCAGCCGGCAGGTCGCCCGACAGGACGGCCAGCTCCTGATCGGTACGGGCCAGCTGGGCGGCCCCAACCCGCTCGGAGAACTCCTCGAGCGTCAGCCGGCCCTCCGCGACCGCGTCGCGCAGCCGGGTCACGGTGTGCTCGCGCTCGGCGTCGGAGGCGAGGATGGGATGGGGGTCTCCCGAGGACTCCATCACGCCAACCGTACCGCCGATCGCATTTCAGGAGCGGGGGAGGTTGCGCGCATGGCGGCCGATGCCGCGCCAGGCGTCGCCGTCGTCGGCGAGCCTGCTCGGCGCGGTGCGCACCGTCCAGCGGTCGGGGGTCAGCCCGCTGTCTTCCAGCTCCTGCCAGTGGATCGGCATCGCGACCGGTGCGCCGGGGCGCGCGCGGACGCCGTAGGGCGCCACGACGTGCTGGGCGTAGGCGACGCGGTTGACGTCGACGTAGATGCGGCGCCCGCGCTCCTCGCGATGCCATTCGAGCGTGAGGTGGTCGGGGTCCTCGGTGACCATCGCCTCGGCCAGCGTGCGCGTGAACCGGTGGACCTCTGTGAAGTCGGGGCCGCGGCGGAGGGGGGAGACGACATGGATCCCGCGCGAGCCGGTCACCATCGCGTAGGTGGCAAGGCCCGCGTCGCGCAGTCGCTCCCCGGCGGCGCGAGCCGCCGCGCGAACCTCGGCGAAGCTGACGCCGGGAGAGGGGTCGAAGTCGATGATGAGGCGATCGGGGTCATGGGGCCGGTCGGCGCGGGAGAGCCAGATGTGCGGGGTGATGACGTTCTGGCCGGCGAGGAACACGAGCGTGGCGGGCTCCTCGGCCAACGCCTCGGTGATCGTCCCGCCGCGCTTGGGCACCGTCGCTCGCGGGATCCACTCGGGGAAGTGCGCCGGCGCCGACTTCACGAAGAAGCTCTTGCTCTCGATCCCGCCCGGATAGGTCTCCATGGCGAGCGGGCGTCCCCGGAGGTGGGGGACCATTGCCTCGCCGACCTGCTCGTAGTACCGCGCGAGGTCGAGCTTGGTGACCTCGGGCGCGCGGAACAGTGCCTTGCCGGGATGGCTGACGGTCACCGTGCGCCGGCCGACGCGCAGCTGGGTGGAGTCCGAGGCGGCCACGGTGCTCACGTCTCCTGAGCACTCAAGGCGTGGGCGCGCGGTGCCGATCTGGGGAGTAGCGTGCAGATCAGGGTTTTGATCGCCGATGACCACCCGCTCATCGTCGCCGGACTCCGGCGAACGATCGAGGACGTCGCCGACGTGACCCTCGTCGGAGAGGCCCGGACCGCGGTCGAGCTCCTCGAGCTCGTGCAGCACCGCAGGCCCGACGTCGTCGTCATGGACCTCAGGATGCCAGGAATGAGCGGGGACGAGGTGTTGCGCACGATTCGCCGCGACCATCCCGCCACGAAGGTCGTCGTGCTCTCCGCCTGCGACGAGCGCGCCACGATCGACCGGGTGCTCTCGGCCGGGGCCGGCGCCTATGTCCTGAAGTCCGCGCACACGATCGACGTCGCCGCGGTGATCCGTCAGGTCGCCGCGGGCGAGGTGGTCCACCCACATCTCCCCGAACCCTCGCCGGCCGTCACCCCGCTCGGCGCCCGGCGGTCAGGACTGACCGGACGGGAACGCTCGATCCTCGAGGCCGTCTCCACCGGAATGACGACCGCGGCGATCAGCCGTGAGCTCTGGGTCTCCGAGCACACGATCAAGTTCCATCTCACGAACATCTATCGCAAGCTCGGGGTCGCCAATCGCGCGGGCGCGGTTCGGTACGCGCTTGAGCAGGGGATCGCCTGAGCGGACCGCTTCCGGCCGGCTCAGGCCGGCTCGGTCGGCCAGCGGGGGAGAGAGGCGAGGATGACGGTCGGCCCTCCGGGCGCCGACTTGATCTCGGTGTGGCCGCCGAGCATCTCCGTTCGCTGGCGCATTCCGACGAGCCCGAGATGCCCGCTGCGCGCGGCGGCAGGCGCGTCGATCTCAGGCGCGAAGCCGCTCCCGTCGTCGCGCACCTCCACGACGATCGAGTCCTCTCCGGCGTCGATCGCGATCTCGACGTTGTCCGCGGCGGAATGGCGCCGCGCGTTGGACAGAGACTCCCGCACGATCGACAGCACCGCGATCTGCTGGGAGTCGGTGAGCTCATCGATCCTGCCGGACACGTTCGTCCGCGGCGCGATCCCGGTCCGCCGATGAAACGCATCGGCGAGCTGTGCGAGCTCGTCGGCGAGCGATCCCTCGATGAGCGGAGAGCGCGCGGCGGTCGACAGCCGCCGGAGGTCCGCATCCAGCGTGACGAGCTGCGCCTCGAGGTCGTCCAGCCGCCCCAGTGCGCGGTCGCGGTCGGGGTGATCCCCGATCATCGCCTGCAGCTGCCCACGGAAGAGGCGCAGATCCTGGGCGAGCAGGTGGACCTCCTGCTGGGGGCCGTCGTGCAGGTCGAAGCGCAGCCGGTTCAGGCGGCGCTGCAGCGCGACGAGGAGCGGATCGCCCTCACCGCTGGGTGGAAGGTCCGAGGCGTCCACGCCCGGATTGTCGCCGCTTCGCCGCCCGGGTGGAGCGACGCCGGACCCAGCAGGTCAGCGGATCTGGTTGTAGAGATCGAACATCGGCAGGTACATCGCCAGAATCATGAAGCCGACGATCGACCCGATGATCACGATCATGATCGGCTCGAGGATCGAGGTGAGGGACTTCACGGCGACCTCGACCTGCTCCTCGTAGAAGTCGGCGACCTTGCTGAGCGTCGAGTCCAGCGCGCCGGTCTCCTCGCCCACCCGCACCATGTTCGTGACCAGCGGGGGGAAGATCGTCGCCCGACCGAGTGCGGAGGCGATGGTGCCGCCGCCCTGGACGGAGTCGTGGACGCCCTGCATGGCGCTCTCGATGACATGGTTGCCGGCGGTTCGACCGGTGACCTCGATCGCTTCGAGCATCGGCACACCCGCGCTGGTGAGCGACGAGAGCGTGCGCGCCCAGCGGGCAAGGCCGACCTTCTGAACGACGGTGCCGATCTTCGCCGGGGTCTTGAGGCGCGCGCGGTCCCAGATCGGACGTCCGCGTTCGGAGCGCTTCCACTTGTGGAACGCGACCATCAGGGCAGGGAAGCCGATCACGAGCACGTACCAGAATCCCCGCACAAAGTGAGAGGCCTGGACGACGATCTGGGTGAGCTCGGGAAGCTTGCCCCCGAACTGCTGGAAGACCTTTGTGAACACCGGGATGATGAACGCGAGCATCGCGACGACGACCCCGATCGCGACGGAGAACACGACGATCGGGTAGATCATCGCGCCCTTCACCTGACGGCGCAGGCGGTCCTGAGCCTCGAGCTGGTCGGCGACCCGGACGAGCGCGTCCTCGAGGAAGCCGCCGGTCTCGCCGGCGCGGATCATGGCGACATAGAGCTCGGAGAACACCTTCGGGTGCCCGGCGAGCGCATCGGACAGCGATGCTCCCGCCTGGATGTCGGAGCGCACCGCGATGAAGGTCTCCTTGAGCTTCTTGTTCTCGGTCTGCGACTCGAGCACCGTCAGCGCCCGCATGAGCGCCAGCCCCGAGTTGATCATCGTCGAGAGCTGCCGGGTGGCCAACGCGAGATCTTCGATCTTGATGCGCGAGAACAGGTCGATGTTCAGCTCCGCGGACTTGACCTTCTGTTTGACCTCGAGCGCGAGCAGTCCGCGGCGCCGGAGCGCCTCGACCACACCCTCCTGGCTGTCGGCGTCGAGCTCGCCCACGACCTTTCCGCCGCTGGCGTCGACTGCACGGAAGGTGAAGGTGAGGGGCTGGCTGCTCATTGCAGATACCCGTTCGTGGCGCCGGCGAGGACCTGACTTGATCCGAGCGCTGGATTGCCGTCGGTCAGGAGGCGTTCGAACTCGGCGAGCATCGAGGCGCGCCGGCGAGCCGCTTCAGCGGTGATGCGCCCACGCTGAACGAGATCGACGAGCGCGGCGTCCATCGTCTGCATGCCGTGTTCGCCACCGGTCTGGATGGCCGAGTAGAGCTGATGGGTCTTTCCCTCGCGGATGAGGTTGCGAACCGCGGGAGTGGGGAGGAGGACCTCGACGGCGGCGACCCGGCCGCGCCCGTCGGCGGTGGGCAGCAGCTGCTGGGCGACGACGCCCTGCAGCGCCGCTGAGAGCATGACGCGGATCTGCTGCTGCTGATGGGGCGGGAAGACGTCGATCACGCGATCGATCGTCTGCGGCGCGTCCTGGGTGTGCAGCGTCGCCAGCACGAGGTGCCCGGTCTCCGCGGCGGTCAGCGCGGTGGAGATCGTCTCCAGGTCGCGCATCTCGCCGACCAGGATGACGTCGGGGTCCTGGCGCAGTGCCGCGCGCAGAGCCTCGGCAAAGCCGGGGGCATCCGCTCCGAGCTCGCGCTGGTTGACGATGCAGCGCTTGTGCTGGTGCAGGACCTCGATCGGATCCTCGATGGTGAGGATGTGGTCGTCGCGGGTCTGGTTGATCTCGTCGATCAGCGCGGCGAGAGTCGTCGTCTTGCCGGAGCCTGTGGGCCCGGTGACGAGGACGATGCCACGAGGGAGCTCAGCCATCGCCTTCACAGATGCCGGCATGCCCAGCGTGTCAAGCGACTCGATGGTCGACGGCGTCATCCGGAATGCGGCGCTGACCGCGCCGCGCTGCAGATACGCATTGACGCGCATGCGAGCGATCCGCGGGATCGACCAGCTGAAGTCGACCTGATGATGGGACTCAAACTGCTGGCGCTGGGACTCCGACAGGATCGAGTAGACGATCTCGCGGGTCTCGAGCGGGCCGAGGACGGGTGCGTCCTGCAGTGCGGACAGCTGACCTCGGACGCGGAGATTGGGCGGTGCGCCCGCGGTGAGGTGGATGTCCGATGCTCCGCGCTCAAGCGCGGCGAGGACGATGTCGGCGAAATCGATGGACATGGAAGGGGGGTCGGCAGCTTGGGCGGCGTTCTTGAGGGGCACTGGACGGTTAGGTCCCGAGAACGCGCACCACCTCGTCGATCGCCGTGAGTCCTTCCCGCACCCTGCCGAGGGCGTCGTCGCGCAGCGAGCGCATCCCCTCCCGGCGGGCCAGCACGGCGATCTCGTCGCTGGCGGCGGTGTCGAGGGCAAGTTGGCGGATCGCGGGGGAGATGGGCATGATCTCGTAGATCCCGACGCGGCCGCGGTAACCGCCGCCACCGCAGTGGGCGCATCCGCCGGCCTCGTAGGCCTCAAAGTCGTACTCGCAGTCGAAGCCCGCACGCCGGAGGGCTTCCGCTCTCAACGTGACTGGGCGACGACAGCTCGTGCAGAGCTTGCGCGTGAGGCGCTGCGCGATCACGCACCGAACCGACGATGCGACGAGGAACGGCTCGATCCCCATCTCGACGAGCCGTGTGATCGCGCTCGGGGCGTCATTGGTGTGCAGCGTGGAGAACAGAAGGTGACCGGTGAGGGCGGCCTCGATGCTGATCTGTGCCGTCTCGCGGTCTCGGATCTCGCCGACCATGATGATGTCGGGGTCGGCCCGCATCATCGAACGCAGGCCGGCCGCGAAGGTCAGACCCTGCCGCACGTTGACGGGCATCTGGGTGATGCCCTCGAGCTGGTACTCGACCGGATCCTCGATCGTCACGATGTTGCGATCGGGCGCGTTGAGCTGGTTGATGATCGCGTACAGCGTGGTCGACTTGCCCGATCCGGTCGGGCCGGTGACGAGCACGGAGCCGTGGGCGAGTCCGATTGCCTCGTCGAGCCGGGCCCGCGCGCCTGCCTCGAGGCCGAGCCGATCGAGGTCGATCAGAGCCGCTGAGCGATCGAGCAGACGCATGACGACCGACTCACCGTGCACTGTCGGGATGGTGACCGCGCGGATGTCGATCGCCGAGCCGTCGACGGTGAGTCCAAGCCGGCCGTCCTGCGGGAGCCGGCGCTCGGAGATGTCGAGCTCGCACATGATCTTGATGCGCGAGATCAGCGCCGGGACCATGCGGGAGGGGACACGGGCGATCTCCTGAAGAACGCCATCCACGCGTACGCGCACGCGCATCTCGCGCGCGCCCGCGTCAAAGTGGATATCCGACGCACCCTGCGCCACGGCCTGTGAGAGCAGGGAGTTGACCAGCTTGACGACCGGGGTCTCGTTGGCGGCCTCTTGCAGTTCGGCGCGATCGCCGATGCCGAGTTCCTCCGCGTGGTCGTCGGACTCCTGATCGATGACCTGGCTGACCGCACCGTCAAGGCGCGTCGAATTGGCGATGACGGCGAGGATGTCATCAGGAGTGGCGACGACGGCGCGCACGCCGAAGCCGGTGTGGATCTCGACATCGTCGATCGCCACGACGTTCGTGGGATCGGCCATCGCCACAACGAGTGTGCGGTCGTCTTCACGAGCGATCGGCACCAGCTCAAGCCGCTTGGCGAGCTCGCTCGGCAACAGGTTGACCGCCGCGAGGTCGAATCGATGGCTGGACAGGTCGACGAACTCAAGCCCCAAGCGCTCGGCCACCGCGATCGCCCGCTGCTCGGCGGTGATGACTTTTCGCTCGACGAGCAGCTGCTCGGGCGTCACGCCGGCCTCACGTGCGGCTGGGATGACTTCATCAACCTGCTCGCGAGTCGCAAAGCCCTGGTCGACGAGGACATCCGTGAGCCGGCGGAATCCGCCGGCGCCTCGCGCGGGAACTGATGGTGGGGTGGGCGGTCCTGGCAGACCGGACTGAGACAGGGGCGATTCGGTGATCACCCTCCTCTTATCGGCCGATTGCAGCGATGTGTGTAGCGCGCGCGTAGGGGGATCGCCGGATGCTGGACCGATGTCGGGTCCAGCGGCCAATTTCCACAAAGGGACTCAAGTCGGCGGGCTTGGGAGCCGATGACCCCGCACGGAACGACGCACAACGCCAGGAAGGTTAGTGCCAAGTGTGGGGTTCCTGCCAGCAAACCACAAACAGGAGTGAAACAAGATGCTTCAGCGTCTTCGTAATCGCGCCCAGGGTCAGGAGGGTTTCACCCTTATCGAGCTGCTGGTCGTGATCCTCATCATCGGCATCCTTGCCGCGGTCGCCATCCCGACGTTCCTGTCGCAGACCAACAAGGCCAAGGATTCGAACCTCCAGTCGGCGCTCAGCACTGCGCAGACCACCGAGGCGACCTACCAGACGAGCAATGGCTCGTACGCGACCGGGCTCACCGCCGCGATGAGCACCGCGTCAAGCAACGCGCTCATCGCGATCGAGCCTGCACTGGCCTCCTCGTGGAGCCAGTACAACATGACGGTCGTGTCCGCGACGGGTGGCTTCACCGTGTCCGGCACGGACAGCGCGACCCCGGCTGTGACGTTCAGCCTCACCTACAACGGCAACAACGGTCAAGTGACCAAGTCGTGTAGCCCCAGCAACAGCGGTGCCTGCAACGCAAGCGGCACCTGGTAGCACCTGACTCACTGGCAGGCCATCGGCGCGTGACGTCGGTGGCCTGCAGGGTCAGTCAACGCATCTGTCGCCATCCCCGGCACGTGCATCGCAGGATTCCCTCATGCCCTCCCTTCTCTTCTTCATCTCCGTCTCGACCGTCGCCGGCCTGTGCATCGGCTCGTTTCTCAACGTCGTCGCATACCGGCTGCCGGCGGGCCTCTCGCTCGTCTCGCCCGGCTCGGCTTGTCCTGGCTGTGGCACCGCGATCAGGCCCTACGACAACGTCCCGGTGATCTCCTGGCTGGCGCTGCGCGGACACTGTCGCGCGTGTGACACGGGGATCTCGGCGCGGTATCCGCTGACCGAGGCAGCGACCGGTGCGCTGTTCGCCGCGGTCGTCCTGGCCACCGGCGCGCACGCGCAGGTGTGGCTTGACCTCGTCTTCGTCGCGGCGCTCGTCGCGATCACCCGCATCGACCTCGAGCACAGGATCATCCCGAATCGGATCCTCGCGCCGCTGGCCGTCCTGGCGATTGCCTCGACGGCGGTGGTCGCGCCCCGGCGAGCTGCCCGCGCGGCTCATTGCCGCCGTCGTCGGAGGTGGGATCCTCACCGCAGTCTCGTTCGCCTACCCGAAGGGCATGGGGATGGGCGACGCGAAGCTCGTCGCGGTCATGGGACTCGTTCTCGGCTCGGCCCTCGCGCCGGCCGTGTTCGTCGCACTTCTCGCCGGCTCGCTGGTCGGCGTCGCGGTCATCGCCCGCCGTGGGGTCGCGCTGGGGCGCAAATCAGCCATCCCGTTCGGCCCGTTCCTCGCGCTCGGCGGTCTCGTCGGCCTGTTCGCCGGGCAGGCAATCGTCCATGGATATCTGAAAGCGGTGGGACTATGAGCTTCCTGACCAAGGAGCTGACGCTCCCCAAACTCCGTGCTCCTCAGCTGCGCGCGCGCGAGGTCTCGCGACGCAAGGCGCGCTCCGCAACCGCCGGAGGCGCTCGCGGAGCCGTCGTCACCGGACTCGAGATCGGCGCGCTCCAGGCGGTTGCCGCCGAGGCGCAGCTGAGCGATGGGGTCATCGTCGCCCGTCGCGTCGTGTCGCGCCCACTGCCCGTGGGGCTCGTCCGGGAAGGCCTCGTGACCGATCCGGCGGCTCTCGCCTCTGAGCTGCGCGCCTTCTTCTCCGAGCACAAGCTCGGTCGGCGCGTCCGCGTCGGACTCGCCACTCCGCGCACGATCCTGCGCGTCATCGACCTTCCCCCGCTCGATGAGGCTGACGTCCGCGTCGCGCTGCCGATGCATGCGCAGGACCGGATCCCGATGCCGCTCGACAAGGCTGTGCTCGACCACCAGACGATCGGCCTGGTCGACACTCCGGAGGGTCAGCGGCTGCGCGTCGTCGTGGTCGCCACCGAGCGCACCGGCGTCGACGCCCTGCTTTCGGCGCTGAACCAGTCGGGCCTGCGCGCGGAGGGCATCGACCTCTCCGTGTTCGCCGCGATGCGCGCGGTCGCGCCGCCCGAGCCGGCCGCCGGACCGGTGCTCTATGCACAGCTCGGCGATCTGGTGAACATTGCCATCGCCGACAGCGGCATCTGCCAGTTCACGCGTCAGGCGCCGCAGGGTCTGGCGTTCGTGGTCGAGCGTCTCAGCGAGCAGCGCGGCTGCACTCCCGAGGAGGCGCTTGGGCTGCTTCGGAAGGTCGCCGAGGACGGCGACTCCGAGATCGACCGCGACGAGGCCCGGCAGGTCGGCGCACTGCTGAGCCGGGTCGCCAGTGAGCTCGGAGGCTGAGCTCCGAGCGGCCGCCGAGTTCTTTGGAACGCAGTCGAACACGAACGTCCGAGAAGGTGTCATCACCGGTGCGCTGGCCCCGCTTCGTGGCTTCGTCGAGGCACTGAGCGAGGCCTCGGGGCTGGACCTGCACTGTGGCTCGGTGAACGTCAGCGGCGCTGAGGCGCTTGGTTCGATCGATCGGAGCGTCGCTCCCGTCGCCGTCGGCCTCGCGATTGGAGCGCTGCAGCGATGAACGCCGTCAATCTCATCCCGCTCGAGAGCCGGCGCGGCGACACGCTGAGCCTTCCCGGCGTGCCGTTCCTGGGAGTGATCGGCGCGCTGGGACTGGTGCTCGCCGGATCCGTCGTCTACGTCGAGGCGCGCAACGAGGTCTCGACGCGTCAGAGCGAGCTCACGCACATCCAGGCCGGCACGACCCAGTGGACGACGGCGGCTGCCCGCTACGCCCCGGACGTCGCAACCGTCAAGCACCACGCAAAGAGCTACGTCCAGCTCGGCGCCCTCCTCGGCGAGCGCGCAGACTGGTCATTGGTGCTCGGCCAGCTTGCTGAGGTCATGCCGGCCCACGCGGAGCTCAGCACGCTGAGCGCCACCGCCGCTGGCCCGACCGGTGGCACCACAAGCGGCGCGGCCCCAAGCAGCTCCACATCCACCGCCGGCGCGGGCTCGGGGATCGAGATCTCCGGCTGCGCAGCTTCCCAGCCGGTCGTCGCTGACACGTTGGTTGCGCTTCGGCGGTTGTCGGGCGTTTCCTCGGTCAGTCTCTCCAGCAGCTCGCTTCAGTCCGCAGGGGGTTCAGGAGGCGCCGCCACTTCAGGCACGTGCGCGCTCCCCGTGAAGTTCAGCGTCACGGTCCAGTTCACGCCGCCGAATCCTCTCGTGCAGAAGTTCGAGGGCGGCGGTGCCGGCGGGAGCGCGACAGAGACCTCAACGCCGTCGCAGGCCGCGACGAGCTCCGATACGACTGGAGCAGTCCAATGAAGATGACCGCTCGTGACCGGGCGCTGCTCGCCGTGGCGGCAGTGCTGCTGCTCTGCGGAGCCTTCTACAAGTTCGCGATCATGCCGGAGCATCAAAAGGCAGGGCGCCTGCAGACGCAGGTCGTGGCTGCGCGGACGGCTCTCGCCAAGGCACAGCAGCTCGACCTTGCCGGTCGGGCCGCCGTGGTCGCGCTGCGTCACAGTCAGTCAGACTGGGTCGCGACTCAGCATGCCGTCCCGAAGGTGGCGGACGTTCCGGCGCTGCTCAAGCTGCTGTCGCGAACCGCCAGGGCGGCCCATGTGAGCATGGAGTCGATCGCGCTCTCCAATCCGGGGAGCGGTACGGCGACGGTGACCGGCGCGGTCAACACCGCGCTGGGCCTCACGACGGTCCCAGTCTCACTCACCTTCAACGGTGGCTACCAGGCGCTCAACCGGCTCATCGATCACCTCGACACCCTGGTCACCATCACCCGGCGTCACATCCGGGCGTCCGGTCCCCTCGTCGGAATCTCCGCGGTCACCGTCAGCCCGTCGGGGAGCACCGCGGATCCCTCGCTGCTGAGCATCCAGCTCACCGCAACCATCTACCAGCGCTCGGCCGGATCGGCCGCGGCGACAAGTACGGAGGCGGCAGGATGAGCTCTCTGAAGCGTGACCTGATCGAACGCCGGCTGTGGCCGCTCGCAGTCGTGATCGTCGCGGCCATCGTCGCCGTTCCGTTCCTGCTGCACGGCCACAGTGCCGCAGGCGCCGCCATCGCCAGCCCGCCCACCGGCGGACCGACACCACCACCACCACGCCTGCGACGCACCATTCCCACGCGACGCGCAACCGCACGACAGCGGCGAGCCACACCCGTGACCCCTTCGAGCAAGGTGGGAAGGCGAAGAGCTCGACGAACTCGACGTCCACGACCGCGACAGCCACGACCACGACCTTGCCGAACAGCGCGACAATCTTCGCGTCCGCCTCTTCGTCGGGCACCGGGATCTCGAGCTCCGCCGGCGCAGCGTCGTCGGGCTCCTCCTCCTCTTCCTCGTCCACGAGCACGCCGGCAACGACCACGCCGGCGACGACCACGCCGGCGACGACCCCGCCCGCGGTGACCACTCCGGTGACCACCAGTCCGGGCAGCCGCTCCGACAGCGGGACGTCGAAGCCGACCAGCTGGAACATCTACTCGGTCAACCTGCGCATCGGCGCTCCGGGCAGCCCGGTCGCCTACCGCGATATCGCCCGGTTGACGCCGCTGCCAAACGAGCGCTTCCCGCAGATCATGTACATGGGGGTCACCGACCACGGCCAGTCCGCGGTGTTTGCGCTCGCGGCGGGGGTGGAGATCCGCCCCATCAGCGGTGCGCGCTCGGCTGGAGCATTCTGTCGCCCGAGCCGCGCCGACTGCGCGCTGGCGGTGATTCCGTCCGGCAAGAGCGTTGCGCTGCTCTATGTGGATTCGACCGGGAAAGACCAGGGGCGCGTGTTGAAGGTGAGCGGGATCAGCTCTCAGGTCACGCACTCGGCGTCGGTGGTCAAGGCCGCTCGCCAGCACGTGTCCGCCGTCGGGCTCTGTGACTTGAAGCTGGGCGACCCCATCGGCTTCGTCGACCTCTCAGACAGCAGCGTCAGCGTGCCCTCGACCGGGGCCTGCCGGAGCAAGAAGCACGCCGTCCCGTTCCCCGGTTCCCTCGGCGCCGGCTCGAGCGTGCGCGGATGAGCCTCGACATCAGAGCCGCGCTTGAGTATCTCGCGGCGCGCCAGGGCTCGGACCTTCATGTGAAGGTCGGCTCTCCGCCGATGATCCGCGTCGATGGCGACCTGTCACCGATCCCCGAAGCCGACCGGGTCACACCCGCGGACACCGAGGCCGCAGTCGCCGAGATCCTGCTCGACGAGTCGCGACTGGAGGAGCTGCGCCGCGAGGGTGAGCTCGACTTCGGCTTCAGCATCCCGGGGCTCGCTCGGTTCCGTGTCAACGTCTTCCAGCAGCGTGGGTCGCTGTCGATCGTCTGCCGCAGGATTCCGTACGGGGTGACCACGATCGAGGAGCTCGGGCTCCCCGGTGTCGTGTCCGAGATCGCAGAGGAACCGCGCGGAATCGTGATCGTCACCGGCACCACGGGCTCGGGCAAGTCGACGACGCTCGCAGCGATGGTCGACCACATCAACGAGAGCGCGGCGCGCCACATCGTCACGATCGAGGACCCGATCGAGTTCCTGCACACTGACAAGCGCTCGATCATCAACCAGCGCGAGATCGGCACGGACACGGGCAGCTTTGACCGCGCGCTCCGCCGCGTTCTGCGCCAGGACCCGGACGTCATCCTGATCGGCGAGATGCGCGACGAGGAGACCGTGGCGACCGCGCTCTCCGCTGCGGAGACCGGCCACCTCGTCTTTTCGACGCTGCACACCGCTGACGCCGCAGAGGCGATCAATCGGATCGTGGACTTCTTCCCGCCCCATCAGCAGGGGCAGGTGCGCTCGATGCTCGCCAGCACCCTGCGCGCCGTCGTCTCCCAACGGCTGGTCCCGATGCCGAATGGCGGCCGGGTCGCGGCGCTGGAGGTTCTGCGGTCGACCGGACGCGTCCGTGACGCGATCCTCGACGCCGGTGTCGCCGGCGATCTCACGCAGATCATCGCCGAGGGCTCTTACTACGGGATGCAGACGTTTGATCAGGCGCTGTTCGGGTTCGTCACCTCCGAGCGCATCACGCGCGAGGCCGCGCTCGCTGCCTGCTCCAGCCCGCAGGACTTCAAGCTCCTGCTCGCGGCCGAGGGCCAGACCCACGCGCCGCTCCCGGGTCAGGCGACCGTCTGACCCGACTCCGCCCGGGGGCGCGCCGCTAAGGCGACCCTCGAGCCGGGTGCTGCTGCCCTCGAAGGGCCGGTGGTGCTGCCGTCGAAGGCCGGTGGTGCTGCCGTCGAAGGCCGGGGGGCGCCGCTGCGTCGCGTCGCGCGATCGTGTACCGGCTCGCGAAGGACTCAGGCGGCGAGGCGCGCGCCGCTGGGGCGCTGGGCGAGCGTCTTGAGATCCAGCCGGCAGAACGCCTCGACGACCGCGGGGTCGAACTGGGCGCCCGCCTGTGAGCAGATCTCGGTGAGCGCGCGGTCGGCTTCCCACGCCTCGCGGTACGGACGGTCGTGCGTGAGGGTGTCCCACACGTCGGCGACGGCGACGATGCGGCCGGACACGGGGATCTCCTCCCCGGCCAGGCCGGCCGTGTAGCCACTTCCGTCCCAGCGCTCGTGGTGGGTGCGCGCGATCTCGCCCGCAAGGTGAAGAACGGAGGAGTGCGCGGACGCCAGGATCTGGCCGCCGATGTCGACGTGCTGCATCATGTGCATCCACTCGGGCGGCGTCAGCTTGCCCGGCTTGAGCAGGATGCGCCGGGAGATCCCGACCTTGCCGATGTCGTGCAGCGGGGCCGCCTGGACGAGCATCTCGGCGAACTCGGCCGGGAGCTCAAGAGCCTGAGCGATCGCGCCCGAGAGCAGGCCCACGCGGTGGGCGTGCTGATCGGAGTCGTCGTCGTGGAAGTCGGCGACGGCGGCCAGCAGCGAGAGGCTCTCCCGCACGGTGCCGGCGGCGGCCGCATCCTCCGATGCAGACTCCAGAACCGCTCCGCCGTGATCGGTCACAAGCCGGCGCAGCCGAGCGTTGGCCAGCGCGTGGCCGATGCGCATGCGCAACTCGGTCTGCTCGATCGGGCGCACGAGGAAGTCGGTGACCCCGGCCGAGGCGGCGCGCCGACGCCCGGCGGCGCTGGCGTCGCTCGTCACGCCGATCACGGGGACGTGTCGCTCGGCGAGGAGCGGCTCGACGTCCGCGGGAAGCGTCGTGTCGAGATCGACGAGGGCAAGATCAGGGGTCTCCCCGTGGAGGGAGACCGCGGCACGCGGATCAGAGGATTCCGCGATCTCGCAATAACCGGCGTCGCGCAGCAGCGCGCACAGCTCGACACGGCGAGGGGCGTCGGCATCGATGACGCTCAGTCGAGCGGACGTGGATTCGGTGTGGGGCATCGACATTGTGTGGGTTATCGGCAGCCCGGTGTGGCGGCTTGAAAGCCGCTTTGGCCAATTTCATCCAGCGAAGCTCAAGGCGAGTGCGTCCGCTGCCGACACTGACCGCTGGGGACCAGCCAGGACCAGGATCGTCCTTCGCCTGCACCATGCATATGCCGCCTCCACAAAGACACTCCCGCAGCCGCACACGCGCGGACGGGTTGCGCGACCAGGCCGGGTTCACGATCATCGAAGTCCTCATCGCCGCCCTGATGTTGGCCCTCATCGCGGCCGGCAGCGCAGTGGCGTTCGTCGGTGCGATCGGCACCTCAGGGGTCCAGCGCAGCCGGTCGGCGGCCGAGGCCCTGGCCCAGCAGGACGAGAGCAAGCTGCGTGGGTACACCGTCAGCCAGCTGGCCAACCTCAACCAGACCCTCAGCCCGGTGACGCTCGACGGCACCCAGTACACGGTCCATGAGACGGCGGACTTCGTGTCGGACGCATCGGGCACGCCCTCCTGCACGAATCCCTCGGCCGACTACCTCGAGACCACATCCTCGGTCACCTGGTCGGGGATGGCCTCGTCGCTGCAGCCGGTCACAGTGACGGGACTGATCACGCCGACCTACGGCGAGATCAGTTCCAGCTCCGGCGTGCTCGCGGTTCAGATCCAGGACCCCAGCGGCAACCCGATCGCCGGGATGCCCGTGTCCCTCAGCGGTCCGGCCACGGCGTCCGGCGTGACAGCGTCGAATGGGTGCATCCTGTTCGGCGACCTGCCGGTCGGCAACAGCTACACGATCAGCGTCACCCCGGCCACCGGCTCCTACGTCGATGCGGGAACCGGCCAGGCGGTCAACGCCGGCTCACCCGACACGCAGACAAACGTGCAGGTGAGCGCAGGCACCACGGCGGCTTCGCCGACGCCCTTCGTCCTCGCCATCCCCGGTAGGGCGACGCTGTCGTTCACCGATGCATGGCCGACGGGCGTTTCCCCGAGCCCCGCACCGATCGCCACCTCCCCGTCGGTGATTCTGTCCAGCGGCGGCCTCACCATCGTCTGCTCGGCGCAGGACACCTCCGGATGCCCCGCGACCGGAAACGGGGACACGAACTGGGGTCTGAGCGCGTGGGGCGGCACGAACGGGCAGTTCACCGCCCAGCCGCTGGTTCCGGCCGCGTACGCGACGTACGCCGGCATCTGCACCGGCGACGATCCGGCGAGCGGCTACGGCGGCTCGGACCCGACGACGACCGTGACCTCGGGCAACCTGACGGCCACGACTCTCACGCTCCCATCGATCGTGGTCCGGCTGTACAGCGGCACCGGATCGATCAGCGTCCTCGGACGGGTCATCACCCCCGTGCCGATCGGCGCCGGCTCCGAGATGGCGATGCCGGCAGGCTCCAAGCTGGTCATCACCGACACCCAGTGCAACGGGGGTGAGCACTACGTCGGCGGTCCCGGGGGCGTGACCGTGCCGGTCAACGACTCCGCCCTGCCGATCAAGGCCAGCCCGCTTCTCAACGCGAGCCTCAACGACACGGGTCTGCTGGCGTATCCCGGCATGCCGGATGGCAAGTACACGGTCTGCTACCAGAACGGCACCAAGTACTCGCAGGCGTCGCTCACCAACCAGGGCACCGGCGAGGTCGTCTACCTCTACAACAACAGCCTGACCACGGGGTCGTGCGCGACATGACCAGCGAACGGGGCCTCACGCTGGTGGAGCTTCTCGTGGCGATGGTGATGAGCACGCTCGTCATCTTCGGCGCATCGACCGTGATCATCTCGTCGCTTCACGCCACCCAGCAGGTGACCCAGCGCACCGCGACCCTCGGCGAGGCCCGGACGGGGATCGAGACACTGCTCGGGCAGTTGAACTCGGGCTGCCTGGTCAACGGCGTCTCGCCGGTACTGGCGAGCACGACGACGGGCATCACCCCGACGGTCAGCAGCGACTCCAGCGATCTGGTCTTTGTGAGCGGCAACGGTGACAGCGCGACCGCGACGCCCACCGAACATGTGGTCAAGGTGACCAACGGGGCATTGCTGGACTCGGCCTACAGCTACACCGGGACCGCGGCTTCGATCAGCACGCCGTCGGCCTGGACCTTCGCCACCAGTCCCTCCCAGGTGCTCAACCTCGCTGAGCACGTCGTCACCGGAAGCGGAGCAATGTTCTCCTATTACGCATACAGCAACTACCAGACCGGGACCGACTCGCTGCTCAACGCGCCCGCGCTGACGGTCCCGTTGACCACGACCACCGCTCCGAACGTCGCCGAAGTCGCTCTCGACTTCCGCTTCGCGCCCGCAGGGACAAACTTCAACTCCTCGGCGACCACCGAGCTCGACGATGCGGCGGTCTTCAGCCTCACCGCCCAGGACGCCAGCAGCCAGAACGCGCCATGTCAGTGATCCGCCGTCTCATCACCGCGATCATGCGTCGCATGGCAGCCGAGGAGGGCATCGCGCTCCTCTACGTTCTCGGAGCGATGGTGGTCGTCTTCGGTCTCTCCGGCGCCGCCCTTGCCGCGGTGACCCTCGATACCCAGGGAACGACCGCCGACACCAGCCAGAAGCAGGCCTACGCAGCGGCCCAGGCCGGAATTCAGCGCTACCTGTTCGACCTCAACACGAACAACACGTATTGGACTCAGTGCGTCCCTTCGGGCGCGAACTGGATCGTGAACACGGGTGCCTCCGAGACGGGACATCAAACGGCAGTGCCCGGCTCGCCGAGCGAGAGCTACGCCGTGATGCTCCTGCCGGCCTCCGGGCAGAGCACGTACACGCAGTGCACCCTCGCGGATCCGATCGACTCGATGATCACGGCCAGCGGCTCCGATGCGGGGACGCTGCGCATCGCCTCCACCGGCTATGCCGGCACCGCCAAGCGCACGATCGTCGCGTCGATCCGCCAGCAGAATTTCCTGGACTATGCCTACTTCACCGTGTACGAGACCGCGGACCCCGACGTCGAGGTCGACGACGCATTCGCGGCGACCAATGACGCCGACATCGCGATCGAGCCCCCTGACCAGTGCCAGGCCAGCGGCAATCCGACCGGCTGCGGGAGTCTCTACACACAGGCGTTGACCGGCGGCAGCAGCAACGACGGGCACTCCTATCCAGGCGCGACCAGCCAGTGCTCGCAGTACCGCTCTCAGAACCGGGAGGGGCAGGCGTTCTGGAACAACTCCTACACGTCCGGCGGGCGCAGCTACACCCTCTCCAGCTCGGGGGCCGGCTACTGCGCGAACATCCAGTTCATCAACAACGACCAGATCAACGGCCCGTTCCATTCCAACGACTCGATCCTCATCTGCGGCAGCCCGACGTTCGGACAGTCGAGCACGGACTCGGTCGAGCTCGGCGGAGATCCGACCGTCTACCCGAATGGGTGGCTGGAGGCCGGTGGGTGCGGCTCTGGCCCCCCAAATGTCAACGGCAGGCTCACCAAGCAGGGCACGCACCTCAACATGCCCGGCATCGGAGCGCTGGCCACCCTCGCCGGAACGACGTACACGGGAACGACGTGTCTGGTGCTCAGCGCCACGAACATCCAGGTGGCCCAGCCGACGGCCGGTCAGTCGTGCGCCACGTCGTCGCTCACGTACTCGACGATCCCGTATCCGTCCTCGAGCAACGGCGTGCTGTACGTGAACAACAGCTCCTCCGCACAATGCAACTACACATATGACGTCGACGACCCGGTGTACTCGGTGAGCAGCAGCAACGTTGGCTGCGGGACGGTCTTCGTCAAGGGCGTCGCCGGATATCCACTGACGATCGGCGCCGCCCAGGACGTCGTGATCGACGGGAACATCACCTACCCCACCACGAACACCAACGGGGCGATGCTCGGCCTGATCGCCAACGGGTTCGTCCGCGTATACCACCCCGTCACCGGCGGGGTATGCACGAGCGCGGGAGCGAGCAACGCGACCGGCTACACGCCGATCACCCAGATCAGCGCCGCGATGCTCTCGCTGCAGCACTCGTTCATCGTCGACGACTACTCGTGCGGCAACAACCTGGGGACGCTCAACGTCACCGGCGCGATCGCGCAGAACTTCCGCGGCACCGTCGGCGCGGGTAGCTCCGGATACACGAAGAACTACGTGTACGACCGCCGCATGCAATACGAGGAGCCGCCGCACTTCCTGGCGCCGAGCAACGGCGGGTTCGCGATCGCGCACCAGACCGAGTGCGACGTCGCGGCCACCTGCAACAGCACCTCCTGAGCGACGGCGCCGCCGGCGCGCCACGCGTGGGGACGCATCCGTCATGCTGTGCGCGTGAGCGACTCCGCGCCCACCCTCCGCCACGGGACCGCGGCCCTCTCGGAGGTGAGGCTGCACTACGTCGAGGCGGGTGAGGGCCCGCTCGTCGTCCTGCTGCACGGGTTCCCGGACTTCTGGTACGGATGGCGCCATCAGATCCCGGCGCTCGCCAGGGCCGGGTTCCGGGTGGTGGCGCCAGACCTGAGGGGCTACAACCTCTCGTCGCGCCCGGAGGGCGTCGAGGCCTACGCGCTGCGCAAGCTGGCCAACGACGTGCGCGAGCTCATCGTGGAGCGCGGGGAGAGCCGGGCGTTCCTGGCGGGGCACGACTGGGGAGCGCAGGTCGCATGGGCGGTGGCGGCCTGGCATCCGGAGGTGGTGGCGCGGCTGGTGATCCTCAACGTGCCGCATCCGCGCCGCATGTTCGAGGGGTTGCGGACGCTGCGCCAGCTGCGCAAGTCCTGGTACATCATCGTCTTCCAGTTGCCGCGGCTGCCGGAGCGGCGCCTGGCGGCCGGCGGCTTCCGTGAGCTGCGCCGGGCGATAGAGCTCGACGCGCCGCCGGGGTCGCTGGAGCCCGGTGACCTGGAGCGCTACGTCGAGGCGTGGCGACGGCCCGGGGCGCTCACCGCGATGGTCAACTACTACCGCGCCGCTCGCCGGGCGGTCGGCGGAAGGCTGCCGCCGATCAACGCTCCGACGCTCGTCATCTGGGGCGAGCGGGATCGGTACCTCGGCGCCGAGCTCGCCGAACCGCACCGGCGCGATGTCCCCGGGCTGCGTGAGGTCGTCCGGCTGGCGGGGACCTCCCACTGGGTGATGCGCGACGAGCCCGAGCGGACCGCGACGCTGCTGGCGGAGTTCTTCGGCGAGGAGCCGGCCGCGGTCAGCGAGCCGGTTCCGCCGGCCGCGAGCTGAGCCCGCCGTCCGGGCTGACGAACCGCTCTTTGCCCCCGGACGCGGCCCCGTCCCGCGCCGCGAGCCGCTCCCCGTCCCGCGCCGCGAGCCGCTCGTCGTCCCGCGCCGTGAGCCGCTCCTCGTCCCGCGCCGCGAGCCGTTCGCCCACGCGACCGTGGCGGCGGCCGGTGTCCGGTGTGGCGACCGCCCGCGCGAGGACCTGCCGGATGCCGACGATCACCGTCGCCACCGATGCCCGCGTGACCGCGGTGTAGAGCATCTCGCGACGTAGGAAGAAGGCGCCGGCTGCGGGGTGGGCGACGATCACCGCGATCGGCAGCTCGATGCCCTGGCCGCGATGAACCGAGCACGCGTAGGCGAGGCGCAGCTGGTCGGCCTCTTCCGGGGGCAGCCGGAAGACCGCGTCCTCGGCGCCGAGCACGAGCGCCGCCTCGTCGCGCTCGTCGTCCTCGTCTCGCTGGGCATCTGACGACCCCCCTGGTGACGTGAGGTGCCCACCTTCCCCGGAGCGCCTTCGGCTCCGGCCGCCGGACGGCTCCCCCGACCCCGTCTCGTCGAGCAGCCGCAGCAGCGTTCCGTTCATCAACCCCAGCTCGTGGAGGTTGCGGCCGGTCATCATCAGCTTGTCGCCGATCCGCAGCCTGCCGCCGCGCACCGGCGGCCCGTCGGGGTTCAGGGCGGCTCGCAACGCCTGGTTGATCGCGTCGATCCCCAGCTCACCGCGGTAGACGGGGGCGAACACCTGAATGTCGCGCACCGGATCGACCCCGTAGTGGCCGGGCAGCCGCTCGGCGACGAGCGAGACGATCTCGGCGAGGCCGTCGCGCGCCGCGGGGCGCTCGATCAGGAACAGATCGCGGCGCATCCCCTCAGCGGGGCGGAACTCGGGCACGATCCCGCGCCGGATCGCGTGCGCCCCCTGGACGATCATCGAGTCGGCGGCCTGGCGGAAGATGTGCGTGAGCCGCGTCGTCGGCACGGCCTGGGAGGCGACCAGCTCGGCGAACGGCTTGCCCGCCCCGACGGGCGCGAGCTGGTCGGCGTCGCCGACCAGCACGACGTGCGTGTCGGGGCCGACCGCACGGAGCAGCACGACGAGCAGCTCGAGGTTTGCCATCGAGGTCTCGTCGACGATCAGAAGCTCGCAGCCCAGCGGATCGTCCTCGTCGCGCGTCGGGCCCTCTCCCGGGATCCAACCGAGCGCCGAGTGCACTGTCCGGGCGGTGAGTCCTCCGCCGGTCTCGCTCATGCGCACCGCGGCCCGCCCGGTCGGCGCCACGAGCATCACGCGAGCACCACGGGCGGCCGCCTCGGCGGCGATCGTGCGGATCGATGAGGTCTTGCCGGTGCCTGGGCCGCCGGTGATGACCGACAGACGGTGGGCGAACGCCGCCTCGAGCGCTCCGAGCTGCTCGTCGGTGAGCACGTCGCGGTCGATCACCCGGTCCTCGTCGGCGGCGAGCTTCTCAGACGGCTCAGCGTCACACAGCTCTCCGACCCGCTCGGCGAGCTCCGCCTCGAGCTCCGCGGTCGCCGCGCGGTACACCCAGGTCCCCTCGCGGACCGCCTGCCCGCCCTCGACGAGCTGCTCGACGATTGCGGCCTCGACCTCGCCGCCGCCGATCAGCTCACCGGCGCCGCGCAGCACGTCGGGCAGTGGCGTGCAGCTTGAACCGTTGCGCTCTGACTGTGACAGCACATGCATGACCGCCGCGCGCTCCCGCCGCCCCTCCGGCGCCGGCCGGCCGCTCTCGGCGGCGGTTGCCCGCGCGATCCGGTCGGCGATAACGAATCCGACCCCGAACACGCTGGTCAGCTCGTAGGGGTTGGCAGCGATCAGGTCGTGGGCCTCGGAGCCGTAGTGATCATGGATCCGGCCCGCGAGATAGGCGAGCCCGTGCGGCGCGAGCAGCAGGTGCAGCCGTCGGGTCACACGGATCGAGCGCCACGACGCGGCTGCCTCCTGGGCGCGCGCAGCACGCAGCCCCACCGCGGCGAATGCGGTGAACGGGTCGGCGTCGACGCGGTCGAGCACCTCGGCGGCGCCGAACTGCTCGATGAGCCTCTCGGCCCGCCGCGCGCCGACGTGCTTGACGCGCCGCAGGTAGCCCGCGACCGTCTCCGGGTCGTCGGGTGCGAGCGGATGGGCCTCGGACACCTTGACCTGGCGCCCGTAGCGGCTGTCGGTCACCCATTCGCCGAGGATTCGCGCCCGCTCTCCCTCCTCGAGGTGCACGAGCGGGCCGACGAGCGCGATCGGGGTCCCATCGGCCGCCGCGGCGTCGAGGACCGCCCAGCCGGTCTGTTCGTTGGCGAACCGCACGTGACGGATCGTCACCGGCTGATCGAAGCCCTCGTCGAAGCTCATCCCACTACGGTAGAGCGGCCCGGGGCGCGATCTTCACCCCCCTGCGGCTCCGCTCTCCGCGCGCCGCGCCGCCGCGCGCAGCGCCTCGGAGCCGATCAGCCCCTGGAAGCCCCGGACCAGCGGGCGGACCGCTGCAACCCCGACCTGGCCCTGGACCCCGAGCGCCTCCACCCGGGCCTCCATGCACAGTGCGCCGCCGCGCGGGTCCGGCTCGGCCCACACGCCGATCGCGACCCGCGCGCTCCCGCGCTCGGAGAAGGCGTGGAACTGCTCGGGATCGGAGAGCGCGGGGTAGTCGCGTCGCAGGGTCCAGATCCGCCCGACCAGTCCGGACAACAGCGACTGGTCACCTTCGGCGAGCACCAGGAACGGGGGCTCACGCAGCAGCCGATCGAAGCTGAGCTCACGGGCGGTGCCGGGGATGCGCCACTGGACGAGGCGCCCGAGCACCGGGGACTGGGCGAGCGTGAGGTCGCCGGCCGACTTCCACAGCTGCGCCGGCGACGCGGTGCTCGCGATGCGATGCGCGACTCGGATCGCCGGCTCAGGCAGCCAGTCGTCGATGTGGTCCGGAACTGAGGCCCCCATGGTCGACCTCTACTCTGTCAGCCGTGATCGCTCGAAACGTCGATCGTGGAGCCCGACCCCCCGCTCCGGCGTATCTCACGCTTGACCACATCACCGCCGCGGCGGCGCGTCTGGACGGCGTGGCCAACCGCACGCCCGTCTTCACCTCACGCACTCTGGACCAGCGGCTCGGCGCCCGAGTGGCGCTCAAGGCCGAGACGTTCCAGCGCGTCGGCGCGTTCAAGTTCCGCGGCGCGTACAACGCCGTGTCCTCGCTCGACGACGAGGCGCGGGCCCGGGGTGTGTGCTCGGCCTCGTCGGGGAACCACGCGCAGGCGGTGGCGCTGGCGTCGCGGCTGTGCGGGGTCGGCGCGACGATCCTGATGCCCGCTGACGCGCCGCCCTTGAAGCGGGCCGCGACCGAGGGCTACGGCGCCGAGGTGATCACCTACGACCGGTACGCCGAGGAGCGCGAGGACCTCCTCCAGGCGCTCGCGGCGGAGCGCTCCCTCGAGCCGGTCCACGCCTTCGACGATCCGCGGGTGATGGCGGGTCAGGGGACGCTCGTGGCCGAACTCCTCGCCGACTCCGGAGCGCTCGACGTGCTCGTCGTCCCGGTGGGGGGCGGAGGCCTGGTCTCGGGCTGCGCGACGGCCATGGCGGCGCTTGCCCCCGGCGCCCGAGTGGTCGGCGTCGAGCCCGAGGCCTCCGACGACGTCGCCCGCTCGTTGCAGGCCGGAGAGCGGCAGCGGGTTGCGGTCACGCCCACGATCGCCGACGGTCAGCAGACCCCGTCTCCCGGCGAGCGCACCTGGCCGGTCATTCAGGCGCTCGTCGACGAGGTCCACACCGTGACCGACGCGGAGATCCTTGATGCGATGCGGTTCTGCTTTGAGCGGTGCAAGCTCGTCGTCGAGCCGAGCGGCGCGACCGCGCTCGCCGCGATGCTCAGCGGCTCGGTCGCCGTCGCCGGGCAGCGCGTGGGGGTGGTGCTGTCGGGTGGCAACGCCGATCCCGCGGTGTTCGCACGCGCGCTCGGCGCGGCCTGAAATCGGGCGATCAGAAGGCGTCGAGCGACACGGCCGCGCTGGCGCTGGCGCCCGCTACCAGCCCCACCGTCGGCGAGCTCACGCTGATTGTCGCGCCGAGCTGATTGCCCGTGGCACCCATCAGCAGCCGGTGGCCGGCGCCGGTCATCTGGAAGCTCAGGTAGCCGATCTCGTAGGGCCCGATGGTCTGCGCGCGTGACACGGCGACTGTGCGCCGGCCGACCCGCACCGTCGGGGTCGCCGTGCATGGCGTCGCCTGCGGGCAGGCGACCAGCACCCCACCGGTCCACCCGTGGGAGACGAACTCGGTGGCGCCGAGGATCCGTACCGCACCCGCCGAGCGCGAGAGCGCTTGCCGATGCGGGCCGGCGCCCGACGTGGTGAACCGCACCAGCCGGATCACCTCGGTTGCGCTGCGGCCGGTGCTCGTGCGCACGGTGATCGTCGTCGAGAGCCCTCGGTTGCCCGCCTTGTCGATCAGTCGATGGACGGCCGGGGAGACGGGGAAGTGATCGATGCCCCCGCCCGCGGCCACGCGCGCGCCGCCGGTGCGGATGAGCACCTTCCTGCCGAGCTTGATCGTCGTCGTGATGCGACAGCCGGTGATCGAAAAGCACTCCACCGGCAGTCCGCCGGGGCCGTTCGCGGGCACGAACGCGCTGTGGCCGAACATGGCGACGTGGGCCGGGGTGGTGGTCACGCCGGAGGAGCCGATCACCTGGCCGGCCGCGTTGAGCGCCTGCACCTGGAAATAAGGGTCTCCGTTGCGGGTGACGATCGACCTGTGCGCCGCGGGCTCCGCCAGCTGCGCGGTGAGCGAGGTCGGCGAACTCCCGGCGAGGACCTGCCAGCGAGTGATCCCGGCCTCTCCGGTCCAGCTCGGAGTCAGCGCGACGGTGCCGTCGCCCTGCGGCCGGATCGCCACCGACGGTGCCGCCGCGATCGTCGTGGTCAGCGCGCCGGCGCCCGGCGCCGCGGTTGCCGCGTCGATGTCATCGGAGTCGATGTCGATCGAGCTGCCGCCGTAGTTGTCGGTGTGACCGCCGAGGTACTGATGCAGGCGCTGGTTGACCGCCCACTCGGTCGCCGGGACGTGGGCGTCCGTGGTCGTCTGCTGGTTGTTCCAGTTGGCGATCCACAGCTCGTCGGGCTCGATGTAGCCGGTGCCCTGCTCGGCGACGAGGTCCTCGACGCCCGAGAGCTCGGAGCTGTAGACGCCGGACAGGTAGCCGAGTGCGTGCAGCTCCTGCGTCCACGCCTGCAGGTAGGTGAGCACGGTCTGGCTGGCGACGGCGCCGCGCGTGTAGTTCTCCATGTCCTCATAGATCGGGTTGCCGGCACCGAGCCCGAGGGCTTGGGCCTCCAGCACGGCGCTCTGGGCAGCGGCGGTGCCCTGGGCTGCGGCGCCGGTGGTGGAGATCGCGGCGCACCCGCAGCCGTTGTTCGGCGACTGCAGCCCGACGTAGATCGGGATCAGGTGCCAGCCCGCTGCCGCCTCCGCGGCCACCCAGGTAGCGGTCAGGTTCGTCTGCGCGCAGGCCATCTCCGGGCCGCCGATGTAGACGCCGATCGCCCGGAACGGCGAGGCCGCCCAGTTGGTCATCGCGGTCGAGGATGGGGCGGAGCAGGCATCGAAGCCGAGGCCGTTGTAGACCTCGCCCGCGGTGGCCGGCGGCGAGGGAACGGTCGTCGTCGTGGCGTCGGACGAGGCGCCCGCTGCATGCCGTCGCGCGAGACGGTGGATGGAGAGGAGACGGTGGATGGAGAGTGCGCGTCCGCGCGCGTAGGCCCGACCCGCCGCGGTCACCGAGCGCACCCCGAGTGCGGCGCGGACCGCCGTGGGGTCGTTCGACCAGGTGACGGTGACCACGACATGCGCCGCCGGGCGGTTGATCTGAGCCACCGCGCCGCCGGAGGGCGCGAGTGATCCAGCAGAAGCGGTGAGCGCGTCGGAGCCGATCGCGCGAGAGGCGGGAGAGACGAGGATCGCCCCGGTTCGGCCGGCGGCGTGCGCCGGGCAGTCCTGCGCGTCGCTCGGACGGCCCAGATAGACGGCGTGGCGGTTGAAGCGCACGCAGACGTGGGACCGAGCGCCGAGCCGGAAGACCGGCCAGCTGCGTGGCACTCGCGCGCTCCATCCGGCGTAGCGAACGAGCTTGGTCGGATGTGCGGCGGCGCCGGCCACCCCGGGCAGCGCCAGCCCGGCCACGGTCATCAGCACGCAGAGCAGAGCGGGAAGCGTTACCGGGAGCCTCCGGCGCGTGGGTGGCTGAGGGCGGAAGACGATCACGGGCGTGGAACAACACGAGCCCGCGGTTCGGCGCGCCGCAGGCTCGGCTCTCCTAACAACAGCACGAACGTCAAGATGTTGCGGACTTCGGCAGGTCTGGGCGGGATGCCTGCAAGTTTCGTTGCACGAGCAGGCGATCAGCGGTGTGTGGCGACCGAACGGTCCGTCAGGCGACCGCGGCGGCCATCGCGCGGCCCGCGACGCGCCCGGAGAACAGACAGCCGCCGAGAAATGTGCCCTCGAGCGAGCGATAGCCGTGCATCCCACCGCCACCGAAGCCCGCTGCCTCTCCGGCGGCCCACAGGCCCGGGATCGGATCTCCGCCTGACCCGAGCACCCTGGCCGACAGGTCGGTCTGGAGGCCACCCAGCGTCTTTCGGGTGAGCACCGAGAGCCGCACCGCGATCAGCGGGCCGGCGTCGGGATCGAGCAGCCGATGCGGCGCGGCGACACGGCTCAGGCGATCGGCGAGATAGCGGCGTGCACCGTGGATCGCAGTCACCTGGAGGTCCTTGGTGTAAGGGTTGGCGAGCTCGCGGTCCCGGGCGATCACCTCGCGTTCGACCTGCGCCAGCTCAAGCTCAGGTTGACCCTGAGTGATGCTGTTCATCTTGCCCACGAGCGCGGACAGATCGGTGGCGACCGCGAAGTCCGCTCCCTGGCGCATGAACGCCTCGACGGGGGCCGGGATACCGGAGCCGAGCCGCTCGCGGAGCACCGCTCGGATCGATTTGCCCGTGATGTCCGGGTTCTGCTCGGAGCCCGACAGCGCGAACTCACGCTCGATGATCTTCCGGGTGAGGACGAACCACGTGTGGTCGTGGCCCGAGCGACCGATATGGGCCAGGGTGCCGAGCGTGTCGAAGCCCGGGAACAGCGGCACCGGCAATCGCTTGCCGGTCGCGTCGAGCCACAGCGACGAGGGCGCGGGCAGGATCCGGATCCCGTGGTGGGGCCAGATCGGCGACCAGTTCTCGATGCCCTCGACGTAGTGCCACATCCGATCGCTTCCGATCACGCTTCCGCCGGCGCGCTCGGTGATCGCGATCATCCGCCCGTCGACGTGCGCCGGCACACCGCTGATCAGCCGCTTCGGCGGCGAGCCGAGCCGCTCGGGCCACGCGGCACGCACCGCCTCGAGGTTGCCGCCGATCCCGCCTGAGCTGACGAGCACCGCGCTGGCAGCTGCGCTGAACTCGCCGATCTCCGTGCGTGAGCTCGCCTGGCCGCGGGCGGCGCGGCTCTCCTGGAGCACCGCACCACGCACGCCGGTCACCGACCCGTCGCCGGCGGAGGTGAGCTCGTCGACGCGATGGCGGGCTGCGACGGTCACCAGCCCACGACTCCGTGCCTCCTGCAGCCGGCGGACGAACGGCGCCAGCACGCCGGGACCGGTGCCCCACGTCAGGTGAAAGCGCGGGACCGAGTTGCCATGGCCGATCGCCCCGTAGCCCCCGCGCTCCGCCCAGCCGGGGTTGGGCAGCCAGCGCACGCCCTCGCCATGGAGCCACGGCCGCTTCTCGGTGGCAGCGAACTCGACGTACGCGCGCGCCCAGCGCGCCGGCCAGAGATCCTCGGGCCGATCGAAGGCGGCGGTCCCTTCCCAGTCCTGCCAGGCGAGCTCCAGTGAGTCCTTGACTCCCCAGCGGCGCTGCTCGGGCGAATCGACGAGGAACAGGCCGCCGAGCGACCAGAACGCCTGGCCGCCGAGCGAGGCCTCGGGCTCCTGGTCGAGCAGCAGCACCCGCCGTCCGGCGCTCGTCAGCTCGGCGGTCGCGACCAGGCCCGCGAGTCCCGCCCCGACGACGATCGCGTCGGCCTCGTAGCTGCGCTCGGGCAACGCCGTTACCAGTGCACGCCGCGCGTCGCCTGGGCGAATGCGCGCTGCTCGGCTTCCAGGCGCTGGGAGTCCTCGGCCAGGCGGGTGTCGTTCTCAGGGAACAACTGGTAGGCGCGGTTGACGACGAGGTCCTGGGCGCCCGGCGCGATCGCGTAGGTGAGCTGGCCGATCGAGCCGAGCGTCGTGGCGATGCGCTTCGGGCGCTTGCGGATGGCGTCGGTGATCATCCCCGCCGCCTGCTCGGGGCTGAGCGTGGGCACCCGGTCATAGATCTTGGTCGGGGCGATCATCGGCGTCTTGACCAGTGGCATGTAGACGGTCGTCAGGTGGACGCCATCGCCGATGATCTCCGGCCCGATCGACCGGGAGAACGCGTCCAGTGCGGCCTTGGAGGCGAGGTAGGCCGCAAACCGGGGCGTGTTGATCTGCAGCCCGATCGAGGAGATGTTGATGATGTGCCCCGCGCCGGTCTCCCGCATCTCGGGCAGCAGGTCGAGGATCAGCTTCACCGGCGCGAAGTAGTTGAGCGTCATCGTGCGCTGGTAGTCGTGGAAGCGGTCGTAGGAGCGGTCGACCGACCGGCGGATCGACTTGCCCGCGTTGTTGATCAGCACGTCGACGTGCCCGTGCGCGCGCAGCACCGAGTCGGCCATCCGGTCGATGTCCTGCAGATCGGTGAGATCCGCGGGGTAGACCGTCGCCGCTCCACCGACGTCGAAGATCTGCTCGGCGACCGCCTCCAGCTTGGATCGGGTGCGCGCGACGAGCAGGACGTGCCCGCCCGCCCTGCCCACGGAGAGCGCCGTCGCCTCCCCGATGCCCGAGGAGGCGCCCGTGATCAGCACCACCCGCCCGCGTACCGCGCTCTCCAGCGACTCGGCGAGGATCGACCCGGCGCCGGGAATCCGCTTGGAGAACGCATGCAGCGTGCGCACGCCGTCGATCGCGAGATTGGTCAGGTCAGGCATGAGCGCTGCAGAGTACCCCCGCTACCTGAGCGTGGCCTCCACCTGACTCGCCATGTTCGCTTCGCCGGCCGCATTCGGGTGCAGCGGGTAGGCGGCGGAGGTCGGGATCAACCCATTGACCCAGGCGTTGGACCCCGCGCAGGCGTCATGGCCGAGGCTCGAGGTGAACGTGTTGACGTACGTCGCCGCGTTCGCGCCCGCGGCCTGGGCGAGGATGCCGTTGAGGTCGATCTCGAGCGAGTTGAACCAGCTCACATCCGCATCGGAGAACGGCACGACCGGGTAGCAGTTGGTGCCGTTCTGCGGCAGGCCGTCCGGATACCCGACGACGAGCACCCGCGCCTGCGGCGCCCGCGCGTGGATCCCCTGCACGACAGCGGCGACGAGCGGCTCGACGGAGTTGATCTTCTGCACCTCGGTGTCGACGCCGCCCGACTGATAGTGGGCCTTGCACCGGTCGCCGAACGGCCACAGGATGTCGAGCTTGACGCACTCCTCGGCGACGCCGATCAGGTCGGCGTCATTGCCGCCGATGCCGACCGTGACCAATGAGTCGCCGGCGCTGAGCGAGTTGAGCTGAGGAGCGTTGCTCTCCCCCGCGCCGAGCGACTGGCTCTGCGTCATGTCGACGGTGGTGGCGCCGCTGCAGCTGGCGTCGGTGAACGACGAGGGCGAGATGGCCGCGCGCACGTCCTGCGGGTAGTTGTGGGTCGAGCGAAGACACAACGCCGGGCTCCCGGTGGGACCGGGTACGAGCGGCGCGGACGTGAAGGAGTCCCCGAGCGCCACATAGGGCCCGGTCTGGGCGGCCGCGCCCGCAGCCCCCAGGGACGCGGCGAGGACGAGCGTCCCCGCCAGGGTGGCGGCACCCGTGCAGAGCGCTCGGACGTGACCGGTGGGCGGCGTGAACACGATCGATCTCCTCCTGTGAGAGCTGCCGATGAGCGCGCGTCACCGTATCGCTCCGGGCGGCGACGGTGTGATTTTCATGCCGTCGCGGGGGCGGGGACTGGGGCGGTCAGCCCAGCTCGTCGAGCTGGAAGCGGCCGCCCGCGTAGATCGTGCGGGTGCTCCCGTCCGCGAGCGTTGCCGTCACCTCGCGGTCGGTCGTCGAGACGATGTCGGTGTGGATCGGCGAGTCGTTGAAGCCCAGCCGCTCCCAGTCCTCACTTGACAGCTCGGCCGGATCACCGTCGTAGCAGTCGCGGTACGCGCGGCCGACCGCGATGTGCGTGTTGCCGAACGGGCCGCCGACGTTCTCGTCGTAGAGCGTGGTCGCCATGAATTTCGTGATGCGCGAGAAGCGCGCGTCGGTGAGCGAGAACTCACCGATCCGGTCGGCGTTCTCGGCGGCCAGCATCTCGGTGAGCAGTGACTCGTTCTCCGCGGCGCGCGCCCGCGACACGCGCCCACCCGCGAACTCCAGCTCCACGCCGGTGATCAGGTTGCCGTGCGTGTACAGCGGCTCAGAGAAGCGGATTCGCCCCTCGGTCCCGCGCCAGTCCGGGGACGTGAAGATCTCGAAGCTCGGGATGTTCTTGCCCTCGCCCCCGACCCAGCGGCGATGCTCGCCGAGCGCGATCTGGAGGTCGACGTCGTCGCCGCGGACGTGCAGGCGGTCGATCGGCAGCGCGTCGAGTGCGGAGACCGCGGTCTGGATCTCGGTCTCGACCGAGCGCCACTGGGCCTTGGGGTCCTCGTGATCCAGGAAGCATGCCGCGATGATCTGCTCCCAGTACTCCTCCAGCGACAGCCTGGCCTCGGCGGCCATCGCCTCGGTTCCGTACAGGCCGATCGTCCAGCTGAAGGACCCGGCGCTCTCCTTGTCGTCGAGCCAGCGGGACATCGGCCGCTGCGCGACCTGTCTGGCGAGGATCCTGCCCGGGTCGGTGGCGCTGAGCGCATGCGGATCGGCCTCGGCCTCGAGCTGGACCAGATGATCGACCTCGTCGGCGAGCCCGCGCATGTAGCGATCGAGGAAGCGCGAGATCTGCTCATCGGAGGCGATCGCGTAGAAGTCGCGCTCGAGATTGGTCGACGCGTCGGAGTCGGGGCGGTAGCCGCTGATCGTCATCCCTCCGGCGCGCCACACTGCCCGGCACACCGCGGCGTACAGCGGCTTGGCGCTCTCAGGCGCCTGGACCCAGACCACGTCCCCGCTGTCGATCCCCTTGCCCGAGCCGAGGGCGTAGTTGATGAGCAGGTCGGCGTAGCGCTCGACGTATTCCGCTGGCACTTCATACCCCACGTCGGTTCCCCCTCAGTCGAATTCGGCGGCTGACCGGCCGCGCCCCGCGATGCTACGCCAGGGTAGGGCGCTCAGCGACGCGCGATGAGCTTGCCCATCAGCAGTTCGACCGACTGCTCCAGCTGCGGCAACGTCGCATCGTCGACGCTGGTGATCCCGATGGCCCGGTTGAGCCAGGCGTTGATCTCCCGATGGCTGGTCCCATCGCGGCGGCGGACCTCGCTGACCAGCCGATGGCGCTCGTCTCGCAACCTGGCCCGTCGCTCGAACGCCGGCACCGAGTCGTGGACCGGATCGGCCTCCGCGTCCTGGCCGGGGGTCAGCCAGCGTGCCGCGGCCGGTGCCGGCTTGGGCGCGGAGGCAGTCGGCGGTCCGCCGCCGAACAGCGACATCTGCGGCGCGACGTCGGCGCTCACCGGCTCGAAGTCGAGCGCCGGCGTGAGCTCCGTCTGCCGGCGTTCCCGTGGCTCCTCGAACTCGGCCGGATCGGTCTCACCGGGACGCCGCAGCGCCCGCCGGACCTCGTGCTCGATCGTCGCGGCGTGATCGCGGAGCACCGGGTCGGCAGGGACGTACAGCCAGCTCGGCTCCTGCGGCCGGTCAGGAATCGTACGGACGAACCGTCCGACGATCTGGCGGAAGATGAGCGGCGTCTTGGCGGCGGTCGCGTAGACGCCGACCCGCAGCCGCGGGATGTCGACGCCCTCGGAGACCATGTTGACCGCGACGATCCACGGCTCGCGAGAGGTCCGGAACTCGGCCAGGCGCGCCGCCGAGCGGGCCTCCGCGTGAAGCACCACGACCGGCGGGCGACCGGTCGCCTCGCGCAGCAGCTTGGCGATCTGGCGCGCGTGCTCTGAGTCGGCGGCGACGATCAGTCCGCCGGCATCGGGGTGACCGTCCTGCCGGACGGTGCGCAGGCGCGCGTCGGCCTCCTTCAGGATCCGAGGCAGTCCGTCGGGCAACTCGGTGGAGATGGCGGTCCGGTAGCGGCGGCTGGCCTCACGCGTGGAGAGCACGGTGTCGAAGCCCGACTCGATCACGTCGTCGCCGCTGCGCCAGCTGAGCGTTCCGTCGTAGGCGACGAAGCTCACCGGCCGGCAGACGCCGTCGGCAACGGCCTCGGCGAAGGAGTAGGAGACATCGGGCTCGGCGATGCCGTCGCTGTCATAGCTCACCCCCGGGATCGGGGTGGCGTCGGAGCGAAACGGCGTGCCGGACAGCAGCAGCCAGTGTGAGCGGTCGGCGAACGCGGTGGCGAACGACTCGCCCCAGGTGAGGTCCTCGCCGAGGTGGTGGGCCTCATCGGCGATGAGCAGCGTCGAGCGTGGCAGTGCGCCGAGGGCGGGCGGGCGCCATTTCTTCGGCGCCTTGGCGATCCGGGCGTAGGTGACCGACACGCCGTGAAAGCCCGACGGCGGCCGGGGGGAGTCGGCGTCGGGGGCGAGGTCGATCCCCAGCTCGTGAGCTGCGTGCGCCCACTGGCGCGTGAGCGGCGCCGTCGGGCAGGCGACGACCACCGCGCCAACCTGCCCGGCCAGCAGTTGCCGGCGGGCGAACTCAAGCGCCGGCCGGGTCTTGCCGGCGCCGGGTGCGGCGGAGATCAGGATCGGGTCGGCGCCGGTCCATCCGGTCAGAGCCTCCATCGCCCGCTCCTGCCAACGACGCAGCGGATAGCGGTTGGCGGAAGGTCGCACGGCGGGTGGCATGGACGGGCCATGGTGCCGGGGCGCTCGGACGGAAATCGGTGGTTCGGCGCCGGTCCGTCATGGTCCTGACACGGTCCCTGGGTGGCCGCTCAGTGGTCGGTGGCGGTGCGGTCGAGCGCGTGCGAGATCTGGGTCGTGTGAGAGCCCATTTCTCGCATTCTCTGTCCGTTAGAGGCTCGCGGCTGCCAATCGATCCAGCGTGCCTCGCAGGTCCGCCTCGGTGGTCTGCGGGTTGATCGTGCACAGCCGCAGCACCGCTGTGTGCTTGAGCGTGGTGGCGGTGACCGCGGCGTAGCCATCTTCGGCGAGTCGCGCGGCGGCCTCCCGGTGCGCGGCGGCGTCTGCGCCGGTGAGAGCGAAGGTGACGATCCCGAGCTGCGCGGGTGTCACGACGGTGAACCGCTCATCGCCGTCGATCATCGCCTCGGCGATCTCGGCCAGCTCTATCCCACGGGCGATCGCGCCGCCGATGGCGTCCATGCCGTAGGACTTCATCGACAGCCAGAGCTTCAGCGCACGGGAGCGGCGGGTGAGCTCGAGCGTGCGGTTGCGCATGTCCACCTCACCGCGGCGAGCCATGACGTCGACGAGGTATTCGGGGTCCATCCGGAACGCCGCGTTCAGCGCGCCCGGGCGCATGAACAGGCAGCCGACGTCATAAGGCTGGAACAGCCACTTGTGTGGGTCGAGCACCAGCGAGTCGGCGCGGTGCAGGCCGGCGAGGGCTGTGCGGCCTTGTGGGCACAGGGCGGCCGGTGCGCCGTAGGCGCCGTCGACGTGCAGCCATAGTCCCTGTTCGGTGCAGAGGTCGGCGAGCTCGTTCAGCGGGTCCACGGCCCCGGTGTTCGTCGTGCCCGCGGTCGCGATCACGAACCGGGGGTGTCGGTTTGCCCGGCGGTCCTCGGCGATCGCCTGGTCGAGCTGCGTGACGGAGAGGCGGAGATCCTCGTCGGATTCGAGCGTGTGGATGTCCGCGGGCGCAAAGCCGAGTGCGGTGAGCCCGCGGCCGATCGAGGAGTGGGTCTGATCGGTCAGGTACGCCACCCCCGGTCCCGCGTGCGCCCGTGCGGCGGCGATCGCGGTGATGTTCCCCATCGAGCCGCCGCTGACGAGCACGCCCTCGGTCCCCTCTGGAAGCCCAAGTCCCTCGCGCAGCCACTCGAGCGCGACGAGCTCGACGGTCGCCGGGCCCGAGCCGCCTCCCCACGAGGCCACGTTCACATTGAATCCCGTCCCGAGCCACTCGCCGAGCACCGCGGCGAACGATGCCGGTCCCGGTACCCGCGCGAAGTACCGGGGATGGTCTCCGCGCTGCATATGGCCGAGCGCGACCTCGATCAGCGTCTGCATCGCGGCGAGCGGATCGCCGGGCTCTCGTGGGAGGGGGCCGCCGAGCGCCTCTTGTAGAACGTCGGCATCGCCGGTGGTGATCGCCGGGCCGTCGGCCAGTCGCTCGTAGTGGTCGACGACCTGATCGACCACCCAATGGCCGAGCCGGCGCATCTCCGCGGGATCCATCCCCAGCGTGTCGCTCGGTCGTCCTTCCAGCGCCATCGTTTCCACGATAGAGGGATGGGGGTTGCGGTCCCTCCGGGGTTCATGCGAACATCTGTTCGTATGATGATCGTCTGCTTCCTCGTCCCGCGCTTCGCGCTCACCACCGCCGTCGGCGACCGTTCCGAGATGCTGCGAATGCCGATTGCGCTCGCCCCCGAGCCAGGTGGAGTGCAGCAGGTTGGCGAGGTCTCGCTCGCCGCCGAGGCGTTCGGGATCCATCCCGGGATGCGACTGGGAGAGGCCCTCTCGCGCTGCCCGGAGCTGACTCTGGTCCCGCCCGATCCGGCGGGGGTGGCCGAGCTCTGGGAGCGGCTGCTCGTCCGGCTGGAGTCGATCGGGGCGGCGGTCGAGCCCGAGCGGCCAGGGCTCGCCTGCTTCGACGCACGCGGCCTGCTCTCCCTGCACGGCGGCATCGAGGGTGTCCTGCGCGCCGCCCGGACCGCCCTGCGCGTGCCGGCTCGGATCGGCGTGGCGCCGACGCGGTTCGCCGCCGTGGCCGCTGCCACGCGGGCCAGGCACCGTCGGCCGGAGATCGTGGGGGAGGGCGCGCGGGACTATCTGGCGTCGCTGCCCGTCGCGCTGCTGCGGGCGCGCCCGTCGCTCGCCTTGCTCCCCGAGGCGCTCGAGCGGCTGGGAGTCGCCACGCTCGGTGAGCTCGCCGCCCTTCCCACGAGTGCGGTGGCCGACCGCTTCGGCCGTGACGGCCTGCTCGCCCACGAGCTTGCCCGCGGCGGTGACACGCCTCTGCGGCCGCGGGTCCCCGGTGAGGTCCTGCGCGAGTCGCTCGATCTACCCGAGGCGGCGTCCGGTCCCCAGCTGGAGCGCGGACTCGGGCTGCTCATCGACCGCCTGCTGGCCCGGCGAGAGCGGCGCGCACGGACGCTGAGGGCGGTCGTGGTCTCGGCCGTGCTCGTCGAGCGCGGTGGCACATGGCGCGTGCCCGTCGTGTTCCGCGAGGCGCTCGCCGATCCGGTGCGGATGCGGCTGGCGCTCGTGCCGCACCTCGCCCGCCTGCCGGCTCCCGCCGAACGGTTGGGCCTGGCCGTCGAGCGCTTCGGCCCGCCCGCGGCCGATCAGCGCGCGCTGCTCGAGGATCCCGCCGATGCACGTGCCACACGGTTGCGCGAGGCGATCCGCCAGGCTCGCGCGGCCGCTGGTCCCGATGCCGCGCTTCGCGTACTGGAGGTCGATCCCGATTCTCGGTTCCCCGAGCGCCGGGCCGTGCTCGCGCCGTTCGAGGCGTGATCGTGGATGTCACGCCCGCACCGCCTTGCCACTCCCGTCCGCGTCGCCGTCGAAGCCGACGATCACGGCCGCCCGCTGCTCGTCGCCGGGCGCGGGGTCGACGCGGTCCGCGAGTCATGGCTGATAGAGGACCGGTGGTGGACGCAGAACCCGATGCGCCGCCGCTACTGGGAGCTCGTCACCGCCGACGGGCGCAACGTCGTCGTGTTCCGTGATCTGCGCAGCGGGAGGTGGTGGCAGCAGCGGGGGTGAGTGTGGCGGCGGTTCTAAGCTCAGCCACATGCCCGCGCGTGAGTTCCTCGACCCCGGACGTGTGGCCGTCGGCACATGGAGCGGCGGTCGGTTCATGCACTTCGGCGAGGGGATCGACGACGAGCGGTTCCTCGCGATGGTGCGACCGGGCGCAGGGATCGACACCGTCCTCACCGCCGACGTCTACGGGACCGGCGAGGCCGACGCCATGCTCGGCCGCGCGATCGCCGGCCTGCCCCGCGAGTCGATGTGTGTCGTCGGCGCGATCGGCCACGACTTCTACGAGGGCGAGCGCGCGGGCCCCAAGGGGTTCCCGCGCTTCACCGACCCGGCGCTGCGCGGTGTTGATGGGTACGCCTCGTATCTCCGGATGGCCACAGAGCGCTCGCTGGCGCGCTGCGGGCTGGACTCGTTCGACCTGCTGCTGCTGCACAACCCCGATCGCACCGGCTACACGAGCGAGATCGTCTGGGACGGCATGGCGGCGCTGCGCGATGCCGGGCTCACGCGCCTGATCGGCGTCGCGCCCGGCCCGGCCAACGGCTTCACGCTTGACCTGATCGACTGCCTGGAGCGCTTCGGCGACCGGATCGACTGGGCGATGGTGATCCTCGGGCCGCTCGAGCCCTGGCCCGGCGAGCTGGTGCTCGGCGCCGCCGCGGCGGCGGGTGTTCAGGTGATCACCCGGGTCGTCGACTACGGCGGGCTGTTCTTCGACGACCTGCGGCCCGGCGCCGAGCTCGCCGGCGGCGACCATCGCGGCTTCCGCCCGGACGGCTGGCTCGAGGCCGGTCTGGCGCGCATGGAGCCGATGCGCCCGATCGCTCGGGACGCCGGCCTGACGATGATCCAGCTTGCCTGCCAGTGGAACCTGGCGCACGGGCCGGTGGCCTGCACCGTGCCCTCGCTGATCCAGGAGGTCGGACCCGACGCGCGCCCGCTCGAGGACAAGCGGGCCGAGCTTGCCGCCCTGCCCTTGGAGAATCGGCTGAGTGCCGAGGAGGTGGCACTGATCCGGCGTCTGGGTGACAACACCGGGTCGATGCTCTTGAAGGGGGGTCATCCGTCGTTCGAGGGCGAGGAACAGGCGGACCGCTGGACGCTCGACTCCCGGCTGGCCGAAGTCGCCGGCCGCTGGCGGATCGCACCCGAGCGCGACCTCGTGCAGACCGCCTGAGGCCCCGGGCGTGGACGGCTCGGTTCTGACAGGCACCTGCAACTGCGGAGCGGTGCAGTTCGCGGTGACCGAGCCCTTCGTGTCGTCGACCTACTGCCACTGCACCCGCTGCCAGCGCCGCACCGGCTCGGGCTCCTCGGCCAACGCCCGGGTCGCGGCCTCGGGCTTCTCGGTGGTGCGCGGGGCGGATCGAGTGCGCTCCTGGAAGCCTGCGTCTGGTGCAGAGAAGTTCTTCTGCGGCGACTGCGGCTCGGCGATGTTCAGCCGCAGCGGCTCCGAATGGGTCGGCGTCCGGCTGGGCGTCCTTGACGCGGACCCCGGCATCCGTCCGGACGCCCACCAGTACGTCGCCTACGCCGCCGCCTGGGAGCCCGTGCCGGATGACGGGCTGGCGCGGTACCCCGAGTCCGCGCTCTAAGCCGGGGCGTCGCGGGGGGTTGCCGGGTCGCCGACGACCGGCCGCCGTGCCGCCGTGCCGCCGGGCCGCCGACGACCGGCGCCGGGCCGCCGGGCCGCCGACGACCGGCGCCGGGCCGCCGCGGGCCGCCGACGACCGGCCGCCGGGCCGCCGGCCGCGGGCCGCCGGACCGCCGCCGGGGTCACGGCTCTCCGGAGCCGCCCTGGTTGCCGGAGCCTCGGCCGCCCAGGGTCCCGGCCGCTCGGAGCCCCCTCAAACCCGGAGGGCACTCTGGGCGTCAAACGCGGCGTATGACCGCTTTTGGCGCCCAGAGTCACGACGGAGGGGGTGGAATCGGGGACTCCGAGCGCTCTTAACGGTGTATGGCCTCACAAGGCGCTCAGAGTGAGATGCGCGCGACCGCCGAGCGCCAATCCGGCGTCATCTCGACCGCGCAGTTGGTTGCGATCGGGTTCACACGGGACGAGATCGCGCTCATGGTCCAACGCGGCCAGCTGATCCGGATCTCCCATGGGGTCTATGCAGTCGGTCATGCGCGTCTCACGCTTCGTGGCCGGCTGTGTGCCGCTCTGCTCGTCGCCGGTCCTGACGCGTTCCTCAGCCATCGCACCGCGGCCGCCTGGCGCGGGCTCCGGGAGTTTCCTTCATCGATCGAGTTGACCGTTCTGGTCGGCCATACGCCCTTCCGACGTGAGCAGCTGCACCTGCACCGCACGATGATCCCGATCGACCGAACCCAGGCGAACCTCCGCGACGGCCTGCTGACCGCCACCGTCCCGCGCATCATCATCGACCTCGCCAGAACCGAGCGCCCGGGCGAGCTCCAGCGGTTGATCCGCGAGGCGATCCGCACCGGCCAGTTCGACCTCGCCGCGCTCAATACGGCGCTCGACGTGCATCCGCGCCGGCCCGGAGTCGGGCTGGCCCGCGCCGCGCTGCGTCGCTACCTCCCCGGAAGCGAGGACCGCAAGTCGTGGCTGGAGACCCAGTTTCAACGCCACGTCCTGCGCGATCCGAGGCTCCCCGAGCCGCTCTACAACCAGACACTGGCCGGCTACGAGATCGACGTGACGTGGGTGCGCCAGCGGGTCGCGCTCGAGCTCGACGGCCGTCCGTATCACGCGGCCGTCGAGGACTTCGATCGTGATCGGGCCAAGGACCGCGCCCTCACCAGGCAAGAGTGGCGCCCGATCAGGGTCAGCGACTTCGAGTGGGAGCACGACCGCGCGAGCGTGCTCGACGACCTCTACGCGCTACTGGGCGTGTGAGCCGGCCGGCTGACGCGCGTCACTCGCTACCGGACTGGTCGTCGAGCTCCTCGGCGATCCAGGCGCAGCCGGCGGACAGGTCCTGGACGCCCATCGCGGCGGCGACGTTGAGCCACATGCCGTAGCGGAAGAACTCGTCGAGCTCGTCCTGGGAGGCCGCTCCGCCCGCGAGGTTCTCGACATGCTGGACGAGTTGCGCGTAGGCGCGCCGCACGTGGTCGCGGATCACCGGATCGTCGCAGGCCGCGTACGCCTGCATCTGCAGCATCAGGAGTTCGCGCTTCTCGGCGAGCGCCAGGGAGTACACGTGCCCCATCGCCTGGAACAGGGTGGCGTCCTCGGCGGCGATCGCGGGGTCGAACTCCTCGGCTCCTTGAGTGAGCAGCTCGGACACCCGCGTGAAGCACCGGTCGACGGCAGCGAGGAACAGGTCACGCTTGGAGCCGAACAGGCTGAACACGTACGGCTGCGCGACGCCGACGCGTCGTGCGATCCGATCGACCGGGGTCCCGTGAAGTCCGCCCACGGCGAATTCCGGAATCGCAGCCTCAATCAGCGCGTCCCGGCGCTCGGAGGCCGGGACACGCTGACGGGTGCTCTTCTGAGTGGAGGCGGTGGCCACGATCGGTCGCCGATGCTACGCGACGGTCAGGCTGGTGGTGGCCGGTGCCGGCTGGTGGCGGCCGGCCTCTGCCTCGCGCTCGGCGGCCTCTGAGGCGGCGTGCTCGAGCGCTGACTCCCGGGTGCTGAACGGCAGCAGGAGCGGCAGCACCGCGCCGACGGCCAGCACCGCGGTACCGACCCACAGCGCGGGGGTGAGCCCGTTGACGAACGCCTGGGGGGAGGAGTAGCCGCCGTGGCTGGTGAACACGGTGGCGAGCACCGACACGCCGAGCACGCCGCCGAGCTCGCGGATCGCATTCGTCGCACCGGACGCCTGGCCGGCCTGGTCAGAGCGCACCGAGGCGAGCACTGCGTTGGCCGAGGGAGCGAACACGAGAGCCATTCCCGCACCGCCCATCACGAACGGCGCGATCAGCTCGGTGTACGGAATATGCGTGGCCGCCAGCGAGGCGATCCATCCAAGCGCGCCCGCCTGCAGGGCGAGACCGGCGGCCATGAACACGCGAGAGCCGTAGCGCTCGGAGAAGATCCCGGCCAGCGGCGCGACGATCAGCGTCGCTCCGGTCCAGGCGAGGAGCTTCACGCCGGCCTGAAGCGGCGAGTTGCCGAGCACGTCCTGCAGGAACTGGCTCAGGAAGAAGACCGAGCCGAACATCCCGAAGTACATCGAGAGCGAGACCGCGTTGGTCACCGCGAACCCTCGGCGGGCGAAGAACTCCATCGGCAGCATCGGAGCCTCGGTGCGCCGCTCGTGGATGACGAAGGCGACCAGCAGGACCACACCGGCCGCGAGTGTGGCGAGCACCTCCATCGAGCCCCAGCCGAGCGTCTGGCTGCGGACGAGGCCGTAGACGAGGCCGAACAGGCCGGCAGATCCCAGGCCGAGGCCGGCAAGGTCGAGCCGGCGGCTCGGTCCGTGGCTCTCCTTCAGGCGGCGGGCGATCAGCGGGACCAGGACCGCGCCCACCGGCACGTTGATCCAGAAGATGTCGTGCCAGGAGCCGGCGTCGATGACGGCGCCACCGACCAGCGGCCCGAGTGCGACGGCGATCCCGCTGATGCCCGACCAGACGCCGAGGGCCAGTCCGCGCTGGGCGGGCGGGAACGCGTCGGCGAGGAGGGTCAGCGTGAGCGGGGTGGCGATCGCAGCGCCGACGCCCTGAATCGCGCGGGCGGCGATCAGCAGGCCGGCGGAGGGGGCAAGGGCAGCGCCCGCGGAAGCGAGCGTGAACAGCGCGATGCCGGCCATGAACATGCGGCGGCGGCCGAACCGATCGCCGAGGGCAGCGCCCGTGAGCAGCAGGACCGCGTAGGACAGCGTGTAGGCGTTGACGGTCCACTCGAGCGCCTGAACGGATGCGCCAAGGCTCGCGTGGATGCTCGGGAGAGCGACGCTCACCACGAGGTTGTCGAGGACGACCATGAAGAGACCGACGGACACGAGGACGAGAGTCCACATCCGTCTACGCGATTCAGGCACGGGTGCTACCTCCTTGAAAGTAGTGACTGCTAAGAAGCACGCGGCCTAAATTAGCAGCAGCTAATAACTTGTCAAGGGGGTTCGAGGATTTCTTCTTCCGCCGACCTGGATGCGAACATGTGTTCGCCATGTATGCGGAGCTGCACTGCCACTCGGCGTTCTCGTTCCTGGACGGCGCCTCGCTGCCGGACGAGATCGCGGCGACGGCTGTCTCGCTCGGGTATGAGGCGATGGCGCTCACCGATCACAACTCGGTGTCCGGCTCGATGGAGTTCGCCGTCGCCTCCCGGGCGCTTGGGCTACGCGCGATCCATGGCGCGGAGCTCGACCTCGCCGCGGACGGCAGATACGACAAGCGCCACCTCACGCTGCTCGTCGCGGATGCCCGTGGCTGGTCGAACCTGTGCCGGATCATCACCACTGCGCACGCGCACACGCGCGACGGCCGACCGGGGGCGCCGGCCGGTGAGCCGTCGGTGGAGCTCGCAACGGTGCTCGCGCACAACGAGGGGCTCGTGTGCCTGAGCGGCTGTGCCACGCATGGCGTCGAGGACGAGCCGACCTTACGTGCGCTGCGTGACGCGTTCGGGCCCGAACGATTGCGGGTCGAGCTCCAGCGACCGTTCCTGCGCGACGATCGTGCTCGCAACCGCCGTCGTGAGGCGGTGGCCCGACGGCTCGGTCTGCCCTGTGTGGCCACGGGCGACGTGCACGCGCACGCTCGCGTACGGGCGCCCCTGCAGGACGCGCTCGTCGCCATTCGCGTCCACGCGACGCTCGATGCCTCCGAGCCGCTGCGGCGCGGCAACTTCAGCCACGTGCTCGCCTCACCGGAGGCGATGGCGATCCGTTTCGCGGAATACCCCGAGGCGCTCGCCGAGTCCGCGCGGCTGGCCGAGTCGCTGACCTTCGACCTCGGGCACGACCTCGGCTACCGCTATCCCGGCGCCGAGGACACGACCGCGATGCGGCGCCTCACGCAGCTGTGCGACTCGCTGATGAACGGTCGCTACAGCGAAAGCGACGCGCAGTTGCGCTCGCGGGCGCATGAGCGCCTGGAGCAGGAGCTCGCGATCATCTCGCGGCTCGATCTCCCCGGCTTCTTCCTGCTCCACCACGAGATGCTCGAGCTCGCCCACGAGGTGGCGATCGAGGTGCGCGGTCCCGATGAGGCGCGGGCTCTGCTGCCACCGGGGCGGGGAAGAGGGTCGAGTGTGTCCTCGATCGTCTGTTACCTCACCGGTCTCTCGCACGTCGATCCGATCGCCAACGAGCTGCTCATCGGACGCTTCCTGCACGAGGAGCTCACCTCGCTGCCGGACATCGACCTCGACTTCCCGCGCGATATCCGCGAGCGGCTCATTCCCCGCATTCACGAACGCTTCGGTCACGACCGCTCGGCGCTCGTGGCCGCGTTCCCGACCTACCGGTCGCGCGGGGCGATCCGGGAGATCGGCAAGGCGCTGGGGCTGCCACCCGGGGAGATCGAGCGGGTCGCACGCGGCAGCGAGGGCTGGAGTGCCCGAGACGTGGCACGTGACATCGAGAGCGCGTTCGGGGTCGATCTCGGTGAGGAGTTCGCCGCGGCGAGGGAGACGACGTGGCCTCCTGACCACCGTGATCCCCACGATCCGCCGCCCCCCGCCATCGACCCACGGCGTGACACCGGTCGCGGAGCGCAGGCCGGCCCACCGGGTGCGACACGGCGCGGCACCACGGAGCGGTGGCGGTGGCTCGCCCGGCTGGCCGCCGAGGCACACGGGCTGCCACGCCATCTCTCTCAGCACTCGGGCGGGATGGTCGTCGCCACACGGCCGCTGATCGACTGCTGCCCGATCGTGCCGGCAGCGATGGAGGGACGTCAGATCGTTCAGTGGGACAAGGACTCCTGCGCCGATGCCGGGTTCCTCAAGATCGATCTGCTCGGGCTGGGGATGCTCTCCGCCGTCGAGCGCTCGGTGGCGCTGATCGCAAAGACGCGCGGCGTCCATGTCGACCTCTCGCGGATCGACTACGACGACCCCGAGACATATGCGCTCATCCAGAGCGCCGAGACGACCGGGGTGTTCCAGATCGAGAGTCGCGCGCAGATGGCATCGCTGCACCGGACGCGGCCCCAGAACCTGCGGGACATCACGATCCAGGTGGCGATCGTGCGGCCGGGCCCTATCCAGGGCGGGGCGGTCAACCCCTACATCCAGCGCCGGCAACGGCTGCGAGCCGATCCCTCCTACAAGGTCCCGTACGAGCACCCTTCGCTCGAGGGCCCGCTCGGCGAGACGCTCGGGACGATCATCTTCCAGGACCAGGTCCTCGAGGTCTCGATCGCGTTCGCCGGGTTCTCGGTGAGCGAGGCCGAGGGGCTCCGCAGGGCGATGAGCCGCAAACGATCAGAAGCGGCGATCGAGGCCTATCACGCTCGCTTCGTCGAAGGTGCGCAACGCATGCACGGCGTCGATGAGGCACTTGCCGAGCGGGTGTTCGAGAAGGTCAAGGGGTTCTCGGGATTCGGGTTCCCCAAGGCGCATGGCGCGGCCTTCGGGCTGCTCGCCTACCAGTCGACGTGGCTGCGGGTCCATTACGGCCCGGAGTTCCTGTGCGGCCTGCTCAACGAGCAGCCGATGGGCTTCTATCCCTCGGACGCGCTCGTCCACGAGGCGCAGCGGCGAGGCGTCGAGGTGATGGCACCGGATGTCAACGAGAGCGGGGTCGAGTGCGACATCGAGATGGACCCGGATCGGCCGGGGGATCCGCGGATCCGGATCGGACTTGGCTACGTGCGCGGCGTGCGACGTCAGGAGCTTGAGGATCTCGTCTCCGCGAGGGTGCGTGGCGGACGATTTCGCTCCCTGGCAGATCTCGCATCGCGGGCTGGATCGGGCGCGCCGGCGCTGTCGCTGCTCGCCTGGTCAGGGGCGTGTGACGAGCTGGCCATGCAGGGCGTCACCGGGCACGCGGCCGAGCAGGGGATGGCACGTGCGGCTGAGCCGGAGATCGAGCATGCGCTTGCATCCCACGCGCGGCGGACCGCTCTGTGGCAGCTCGGAGTGATGACGCCGGGGCGTCGGGTGCCCGGCGGCACACAGCTCGCGCTTCCACTCGACCTTCCAGCCCCGCCGGAGCTCGCGCCGCTGTCGGACTGGGAGCGGATGCTTGCCGATTACGGGGCGACTGGGCTGACGACGGCTGCGCATCCGCTCGCCCTGCTGCGCCCGAGGTTGGCCGGCGATGTGGTGAGCAGTCGCGACCTGCGTCGCCTGGATCATCGGAGCCGGGTGCGAATCGGTGGGCTGGTCGTCGCGCGGCAGCGTCCGGGAACGGCGAGCGGGATCGTGTTCGTTCTGCTGGAGGACGAGTTCGGGACGGTCAACCTGGTGATCCCGCCCGCGATCTATGAGCGCAACCGGCTGGTTGTGCGCACCGAGCCGCTGATGCTCGTCGGAGGCACGCTCGAGCGCCTGGCGGCAGCCGGGGGTGCGATCAACGTGCTGGTCGACACCGTCGGCTCGATCGACGCGCCCGACCGGATCATTGCCGAGATCAAGGACTTCTCGCTGCTCGACGAGGGGGTGCGCCGCGGGCTGGAGGAGCAGCGGGCAGCCGCGGCGACGGGGCTCCGCGTCGTGGGGGAGGACGGTGAGGAGCGTGAGCCGGCCGCCGCCGGCAGACGCGGCGTCCGGCCACAGGTGGCAGCTGCCGCTGCGGGCGGGATGGGGGGCCTCGAGGGCGGTGAGGCGGAGGACTTCCGTGCCGTCGCGCCGCCGGTGATGAGCTTCGCCCAAGGACGAAGGAGGTGATCTGATCGAGACGTCTTGAACGGTTTCCGTCCGATGCCGTGTCTACGGTGGCCGCCCGAGAGCTGGATTTCGGCCGCCCGGCGTTGGCATTCACCCGCGTAGGCCGCGCGTCGGGCCCAATTGAAGAGGACGACAGATGCCGCAGACAGGCGCAGCTGGGTTTCGTCGGTCCGATCGCTACGGCGATTCGCTTCCGGCCCCGATCGTGGGGTTCGATCCGGTCGGGGAGGTCACCGCATACGACAACCGCGCCTCCGTGCGGACGCACGAGGACGGCGGGAGCCGGTGGATGCCCGAGGACAGCCGGGCGGAGAGCCGGGCAGCTGCTCGCGCGGCGATGGCCGACTCGTTCGCTGCCCAGTTCGGGGTCGATGACGAGAGCCCCAGTGCGGCCGCGCTGGCGGATCGGTTCGGCTTTCGCTTCGAGGATTCGTCCAACGGACCGGCCGGGCGGCGCACGGTGACGATCACCGGACGCGGCGCTGAGCGGTCGGTGCCGCCCGCCGAGCGCTCGGTGCGCCGTGGCGGTGGCGAGCCGCGGCGGCGCTCGGGCCGGCCCGAGCCGCTGATCGGCCTGCATGCGGATCGCGCCGCGCTCTGGGCCGTGGGGCTGGCGATCGTGCTCGCGCTCGTCGCGGCGATGAGCGCGCACGCGCTGCCGCTCTAGACGCGCCCGTCGCCGGGCCTCGGCCCGCACGCCCGAACGGATGTTTGCGCACGCTTCCTTTCGCCTATAGACTTACATCGAGTAAGCAGGTGTGGAAAGTGAAGGGCGGCTGGTCTGCGGTCGCCCGGACCCTCGAGCCTGGATGTGTGCCATGAAGACCTCCATGAGCAGGTTCCAGATCCACGACGAGCTGACCGCGCCCGAGGGCTCGGCCGCGGTGTTGCGCGGTGCGCTCTCCACGGGCGGGCAGTTGCCGAACTTCCTCGGCGTGCTCGCCGGGTCGCCGGTCGCGCTGCGTGCCTATGCGCGATTCCGCTCTGAGTTGCGTCACGGGACGCTGTCGGCTGCGACGCTGGAGCGGATCGCGCTGGCGGTTGCCGAGCACCACGGCTCTGAGCCGGGGATCGCGCTTCACTCGCGGGCGGCCCGGGCTGCCGGCCTGGGGATGGACGAGGTGGCGCTTGCGCGGCGCTTCGACTCCCGCGACGCTCGTGAGGCTGCTCTGCTCGCGTTGCTGCGGGGCGTTCTGCAGGACGGAACGCCGGCGATCCATCTGCACGAGGAGGCGCGCGAGCAGGGCTGGTCTGACGAGCAGATCCTGGAGGGGATCGCGGTCGTCTCGCTCGAGACGTTCGCGGCGCTGGTGAACGTCGCCGGTGAAGTGCCCGTCGACGGCTCGGCCGAGGCGTCTCGGACGCTGGAAGCTGCCTGAGCGAGCAGTGCGCCCGCCCGCTGAACGAAGCCGGAACCTCAGGTAAGCTCGCGCTCTCATGGCTCATGAGAAGCGGAGCGCCGCCGCGACGGCCGGCCCCGCAGTTGCGGGAGAGCCGGTATGTCCGCTCTTCCACGAGGCGATCGAGCTCGTCGGGCGTCGCTGGACGGGCGCGATCCTCCGGACGCTGATGGACGGCCCGCTGCGATTCTCCGAGGTCGCAGCCGCCATCCCGGAGCTCTCAGACCGCCTGCTGTCCGAGCGGATGAAAGAGCTCGAGGCTCGGGGGCTGGTCAAGCGCGAGGTCATCCCGGGCCCGCCCCTGCAGGTCCGCTACTGCCTCTCGCCGATGGGCCACGAGCTGGAGCCCGCACTTGGCGAGCTGCAGAGCTGGGCGCGCCGCTGGCTGTCGTCGCGCAACTGAGCGCGTGCGCGGCCGCCGGACGGTTCCGGCGCGCGGGCCGGTAACGTCCCCGCGCGATGATCGACCGCAGCGAGCCGCCCCTCACCGCCGAGGACGTCATCTCGATCGTCGAGGAGCGCCAGATCCGCTTCGTGCGGCTGTGGTTCACGGACATCCTGGGGCAGCTCAAGGCGTTCTCCATCAACTCGTCGGAGCTGCGCGACGCGTTCGACGCCGGGATGGGATTCGACGGCTCGTCGATCACCGGGTTCAACGCGATCGAGGAGTCGGACATGATCGCGCTGCCCGACGCGGCGACGTTCGCGGAGCTGCCGTGGCGGCCTGACGAGGCGGGCGTGGCGCGGATGTTCTGCGACATCATCACCCCGGAGCGCACGCCGTATGAGGGCGACCCGCGGCATGTGCTCAAGCGGGCGCTGGCGCGGGCGAAGGAGATGGGGTTCGACCACTTCTTCGTGGGGCCGGAGCTGGAGTACTTTTACTTCAAGGACTCGAAGTCGACAGAGGTGCTCGACGAGGGTGGCTACTTCGACCTGACCACGCTGGACGCCGGCTCAGACCTGCGACGGGAGACCGTGCTGGCGCTGGAGAAGCTGGGAATCCACACCGAGTACACGCACCACGAGGCGGGGCCGAGCCAGCACGAGATCGACATGCGGTACTCCGACGCGCTGAAGATGGCCGACGACTGCATGACCTATCGGATCACGGTCAAGGAGTACGCGCTCAAGTACGGCCTGCACGCGACGTTCATGCCCAAGCCGTTGATGAACGTCAACGGATCGGGGATGCACACGCACCAGTCGCTGTTCAAGGGGGAGCGAAATGCGTTCTATGACCCCGACGATCAGTACTTCCTGTCGGACATCGGCAAGGCGTTCATCGCCGGCCAGCTGCGCCACGCGCGGGAGATCTCCTCGATCTTCGCCCAGTGGGTCAACTCCTACAAGCGGCTCGTGCCCGGCTACGAGGCCCCCGTGTATGTCGCCTGGTCGCGCCGCAACCGCTCAGCGCTCGTGCGCGTCCCGCTCTACCACCCCGGCAAGGAACGCACGACGCGGATGGAGCTGCGCTGCCCCGATCCGGCCTGCAACCCGTATCTGACGTTCGCGGTGTTGCTGCAGGCGGGCCTTGAGGGGATCGAGCACGGCTACGAGCTGCCCGACCCGATGGAGAAGAACCTCTATCACCTGTCGCCCGACGAACGACGCCGGCTCGGCATCGAGCAGCTGCCCGAGACGCTCGGCGAGGCGATCGAGCTCACCGCCGAATCCGAGCTGGTGCTGCGCACGCTCGGCGAGCACATGTTCAATCGCTACATCGAGATCAAGCGCCAGGAGTGGGACGACTACCGCGTCCAGGTCACGCCCTGGGAGCTTGACCGCTACCTGCCGGTGCTCTGAAGCGCGTCGCCCGGACCGTGGGACGCCGCGCGCTCTGATCGGACGGCGTCGCGCCCGCCGCGCTTGGCCGCGTAGAGCGCGTCATCCGCGCGCTGACGCAGGTCGTGAGCATCGCCCCCGGCGACCAGCTCGCTGACGCCGATCGAGACCGTCACCCGGAGATCGCCGTCGACCGGCGTATCCCGCACCACCTGGTGCAGCCGCGTGCTCACCTCTGCGGCCTCGGTGCCGTCGGTGCACGGCAGGACCGCCGCGAACTCGTCGCCACCGATGCGTGCGAGCACGACGTCGCCGCGCATGGTGGTGCGCAGCCGGACCGCGATCTCCGCGAGCACGCGGTCGCCGGCGAGGTGGCCGAACGTGTCGTTGATCTGCTTGAAGCGATCGATGTCGATCAGCGCGAGCGACAGCGGCTGCCCGTCGCAATGGGCCTGCGCGACCTCGTCCTCGAGCCGCGTCTGGAAGATGCGATGGTTTGCCAGGCCGGTGAGCGCGTCCGTGTTCGCGGCGCGGACCAGACGTTGGCGCGCTTCGGCGTTGCCGATGGCGAGGGCGACGAGCTCGGCGAAGCGCCCGAGGCGCGCTTCGGCGTCCTCGGGAAGGGTCCGTCCCGGAACCGACGAGACCGCGACCGCCCCCCACAGCTCGCCGTCGAGCGCGATCGGCGCCGCGACGCGCTGCCCGAGCGCGCTGGCGAACGGTGACGCGGCGCCCTGGTGGGCGCGCGCGGCGTGCCCGCTGCCGAGGACCTGGCCGACTGCGCTGGCCGGGTCGAATCGCAGGTACTCGCCGATCGCCGGGTAGCCCTCGACCGGTGCGTCCAGGTGTCGGCCGACGATCTCACCGCGGGGATCGTCGAGCCGGACCACCAGCCCGACCTGGCCGCCGAGCAGGACGACGCCTGCCCGCGCGACCCCCGTGCACACGTCGGTCAGCGATGCGCCGCGGGCGACCAGACCGACGAGCTGGTGCAGCTCCGCGTGCTCGGCGGCGGTCAGCTCGGCCTCGGCGACGCGGCGGTCCGCGGTGGCGCTCACCTCGGCGACCCGCCCGTCCGCGGCGCTGCGCACCGCGGCGAGCCGGCGACGCGCCCAGGCGTGATGAGCGGCGAGCAGCGCTGCGGTCAACAACCGGGCGCGGTCAGTGCGGGGGCCGGACATGGATACAGATCGCATCGACCGTCCGCGGCGCGACGTGAGCCGGTCGCCGAGTATCGGACGATCGTTGAGCCGCCCCGGGCCAGCGGCCAACCCCGCTCAGCCGAGCGCCGCCGCCAGTTCGGCTGGCCCGGTGACCGGAGCACGGCAGGCAAACCCCTCGCACACATAGGCCGCGGCGCGCCCTGCGACCAGTCCGCGATCGCGCAGCAGGGGGACGGCGGGCTCGGATCCGTCGCCCGTCCCGCCCGCCAGGACGAGATGCGGCCGGTAGGAGCCGCGCACCACGTCGAGCAGCGCATCCGCGTCTGGACCGGTTCCGACGACGGCGACCTCGCGGACACGAGCGAGCTCGAAGTCGAGTGCCCGGAGCGCGTGACCGAAGCCGAGCGGATGGCGGGCGACGATCGGGGCGACGACGCGGAGCACGCCCAACGCCTGCTGTTCGTAGCGTGACTCGCCCGACAGCCGGGCGAGGCGCAGCAGTCCGAACGCGGCGGCCGAGTTGCCCGACGGGATCGGGGAGTCGTCGAGATCCTTGCGCCGGGCGAACCCCGAGCCGCCCTCGGCCGCGGTGGTGAGAAAGCCACCGCGCTCCGCATCGGCGAAACGCTCGATCAGCTCGTCGGCCAACTCCTGCGCGCGCGTGTACCAGCGGCTCTGCCCGCTGGACTCGTAGAGCGTCAACAGCGCCTCGAGCAGGTACGCGTAGTCCTCCAGGTAGGCGTCGATGTGCGCGCGGCCGTCCTTGTAGGTGCGCAACAGCCGGCCACGCCCGTCGCCGCCGGCGCGCATCTCTCGATCGATGAACTCCGCGCAGCTCACTGCGGCGTCGACCCACTCGACTCCGCCCCAGCACGGCGCCCGTCTCCGCCAGCGCCGAGATCATCAGCGCGTTCCACGAGCACAGACGCTTGTCGTCGGTGCCCGGGCGAACCCGCCGCTCGCGCGCCTCGTACAACCGCGCCTGGATCTCCGGCAGCGACGCCGGCTGCCGGCCGCGCCCCTCCAGCACGTTCGCGCCCTCGAAGTTGCCGCGTTCGCTGACGCCGAAGTAGGCGATCGCCGCTTCGGCCAGGGTCTCGGAGCCGAGCGCGTCGCGCAGCTCCGGCTCAGTCCAGACGTAGTAGCGACCCTCGACACCCTCCGAGTCGGCGTCGAGTGCGGAGTAGAACCCGCCTTCGGGCCCACGCATCTCGCGCAGCGCCCAGGCGAGTGTCTCCTCGCACACCCGACGCATCAGCGGATCGCCGCTGACCTGCCAGCCGTGCAGGTAGGCGGGAACCAGCAGCGCGTTGTCATAGAGCATCTTCTCGAAGTGCGGGACGGTCCAGGTCGCGTCGACGGCGTATCGAGCAAAGCCGCCGCCGACCTGGTCGTAGATGCCGCCGCGGGCCATCGCGCGCAGCGTGCCCAACGCCATCTCTCGTTCTCCCCGCGCGAGCAGGAACTCGATCAGCGATGCCTGCGGGAACTTCGGCGCGCCGCCGAAACCGCCGTTGCGCGCGTCATAGCTCCCGCGCAGGCCGTCGGCCGCAGCGTCCAGCGCGGCCGGGGCGATCGCCGCATCGTCTCCCGGCAGGTTCGAGATCCCGCCGAGCGATCCGGCCAGACGGGCTCCCTGCTCGAGCAGCTCGGCGCGGCGATCGCTCCACGCGTGCCCTACGGCCTCGACGATCGTCGTCCAGCTCGGCATCCCGGGCCGGTCCTGGGGCGGGAAGTAGGTCCCGGCGAAGAACGGCACCTGGTCGGGCGTCAAAAAGCAGTTCAGCGGCCAGCCGCCCTGGCCGGTCATCGTCTGACAGGCCTCCATGCAGACGGCGTCGACGTCGGGGCGCTCCTCGCGATCGACCTTGACGCACACGAAGCGCTCGTTCATCAGCGCCGCGACTGCCGGATCCTCGAACGACTCGTGGGCCATCACGTGGCACCAATGGCACGCCGAGTAGCCGATCGAGACGAGCAGCGGGCGATCCTCGGCGCGGGCGCGCTCGAGGGCCTCCTCGCCCCATGGGAACCAGTCAACGGGGTTCTCCGCATGCTGGAGCAGGTAGGGCGAGGTCTCCTTGGCAAGCCGGTTGGGCATCGGTTCGAGCCTACCCGCGTGCTGTGCAGCGGTCGCGTAGGCTCGAAGGCGACGTGACCCGAATCCCCACCCGAACCGACATCGAAAGGAGACCGCCACATGTCCGCCACCCGTGAGCCGGTGACCGCCCAAGGCGCCCCTGAGGCGATCGGCCCCTACGTCCACGCGATCCGTGCCGGCGACCTTCTGTTCTGCTCGGGCCAGATCCCGCTCGATCCCCGCACCGGCGAGATCACCGGCGCCACGACCGCGGACCAGGCCGGCCGCTGCCTGGAGAACCTCGCCGCCGTGTGCGCAGCGGCCGGGACCGTGCTCGGCTCAGCCGTCAAGGTGACGATCTATCTCACCGACATGGGTGACTTCCAGGCGGTCAACGAGGTCTACGGCTCGTTCTTCGAGTCCAGCCCGCCCGCTCGCGTTGCCGTCGGCGTCGCCGCGCTGCCCAAGGGCGCGCGCGTCGAGATGGACGCGATCGTCGCCCTGTAGCCGCCACGGGATGAGCGACGAGAACGCGACCCGACCCTGGTATCCGGCGCCGATCAGCGGCGCCGATCACGTCGAGCCCGCCCCGCGGCGGGTCCGAGCCGAGCTGGGAGGCCGGGTGGTGCTCGACACCCTTCGGGCGCTGTACCTGTGGGAGTGGCCGTACTACCCGCAGTACCTGATCCCGTCCGGCGACGTCGATCCGGGCGCGCTGGTCGGGAGCGAGACGACGCACCGGCTCAGCCGCGGCACGGTGAGCGACGTGGGACTGAGGGCCGGCGAGGTCGAACGGATGCCCGCCGGCCGGCGCTATGAGGAGTCGCGGATCCCGGAGCTGGTCGGACACATCCGCTTTGAGTGGGACGCGCTCGACGCCTGGTTTGAGGAGGACGAACAGGTCTTCGTCCACCCACGCAATCCGTACGTACGGGTCGATGTGCTGCGGTCCTCGCGCCGGGTGCGCGTGGAGAAGGACGGGGTGGTGCTGGCGGAGTCACCGTCGCCGGTGATGGTGTTCGAGACCGGACTGCCGACGCGCTACTACGTCGATCGCGGTGCCGTGGACTTCTCGCATCTGGTGCCGAGCTCGACCGTCAGCGCGTGTCCGTACAAGGGCCGCACGAGCGGGTACTGGTCAGTGCGGATAGGGGAGGACGAGCATCCCGATCTCGCCTGGTGCTACGACTTCCCGACCCGCCAGCTGCTCCCGATCGCGGGTCTGGTGGCCTTCTACGACGAGCAGGTCGACGTCTTCATCGACGGCGTCGCCCAGCCGCAGCCGAGGACGCACTTCTCCCGCTGAGACGATCCGGAGGGCAGGACTGACCGGCGTCAGTAGTAGATCGCGCCGCGGCTTCCGCCGCCCGCGGCGATCGCGTCGCCGGTCACCGCGACGCTCCGTGGGCTGGCGAGGAACGTGATCACGTCGGCGACCTCCTCGGCGGTCACGACGCGGCCGATCGACGTCGCTCGGGCCAGCGAGGCCTCGACCTCGATGGGTGTGATCTGACGTGCCTGCGCCATCGCGGCCAGCGTGTCGCCGAAGCGCTCGGTGACCGTCATCCCGGGATGCACGACGGTGACGTTGATTCCGGCCGAGCCGTACTCGTCGGCCAGGTTCTTGGTCATCGCCGCCACCGCGACGTTGCGCACCGATCCGACGACCGAGCCTGTCGAGCGCGCAGCGAGGCCGCTGACGTTGATGATCCGGCCCCACCCGCGGTGTGCCATCTGGGGCGCGAACGCGCGGGCGCAGCGCAGGTAGCCCGCGACCTTGACGTTGATCTGCTCGGCGAGCTCGTCGTCGCTCATCGGGCCGGTGTTGGCGCGGGCGGCGCAGTTGACGAGGATGTCGATGCCGCCGAGCTCGGCGGTGACGAGGCTCGCCATCGCCGCGACGGATTCCGGGTCGCCGGTGTCGCAGCGGGCGACCACGGGCTCGCCCTCCACGACGTCTGCGGCGCTTCGCAGCGCCTCCAGGTCACGCGCGACGAGCGCGACCCGAGTCCCCTCGGCGGCGAGCGCGCGGGCCGTGGCGAGCCCGATCCCACGCGATGCGCCGGTGACCACCGCGCGCTTGCCGGTCAGCTGCAGATCCACGGTGTTCAGCCCGCCCCGGCGTACAGGTCGATCGTCCGCGCCATGCCACCGTCGACGCAGATCGTCTCGCCGGTGACGAACCGGGCGGCGTCTGAGGCGAGAAAGGCAACGGCGTCGGCGATGTCCTCCGGCTGACCCCAGCGCCGCAGCGGGGTGAGAGCGTTCACCTGCTCGATCACCCCTGGCACCGCCTTGTTCCGCGCCCACATGTCGGTGTCCACCACGCCCGGAGCGATCGTGTTCAGCCGGATCCCGTGCGGTCCCAGCTCGGCGGCGAGCGAGCGGGTCATCGCGTCGACCGCCCCCTTGGTCGCGGCGTAAGCGGAGCGACTGGGTGTGCCGATGACTCCCGACACCGACGAGAGCGACACGATCGATCCGCTGCCGCGGGTGATCATCGCCGGGGCGAGCGCCTGGATCAGCAGCAGCGGCGCGCGGACGTTGACCGCGTAGAGCCGATCGATGAGCGCCCCGTCGACGAGCTCGAGCGCCGGCCGGGCGCCGACCCCCGCGTTGTTGACGAGCACATCGATTCCGCCACCGAGTTCCCGGGCCGCCTGCTCGGCGATCCGTGCGGGCTCGGTGGCCAGCGCGAGGTCGCCAGGGACGATCACCGGGTCCCGGGTGAGCTGCGCGGCGACGGGCGCGAGTGCCTCCGAGGACCGGGCGGACAGGGCAACGCGCGCGCCGGCGGCATCGAGCGCCCGCGCGATCGCAGCGCCGATCCCGCGGGAGGCGCCGGTGACCAGCGCGGTGCGGCCGTTGAGGTCGGCGCTCACGCCGATCGCCTCCACCCGGGGTCCAGCCTCGCCGCTGGCCCGGAGGGGTGAGTCATCAGGCTGCCGCGGCGCCGAGCTCGCGCCGCGAGCGGTACTCGGCGGCTGCCTGCACCAGCGTGGCGATCACGCGGCTGCGCTCGTCGGCTTCGGGGTGCCATTGCACTCCGAGCACGAAACTTCGATCGGTTCGCTCCAGCGCCTCCGGCAGGTCGTCGAGCACCGAGAGACCGCTCACCACGAGCGGATCCCCGATCTGCCCGACGCCCTGATGGTGGTGGGATTTCGTCGGGTGCAGCAGCTCGCCCGCGGCACGGGCCGCGAGCGAATCGGGGGTCAGGCGCACGTCATGGTCGGCGTCGTCGAAGCTGCCGGGTACGCGACGGTGGTCCTCGTGGCCGTGGGACTCGGGCAGGTGCTGCAGCAGCGTGCCGCCGTAGGCGACGTTGAGGACCTGCATACCGCGGCAGATCCCGAGCACCGGCATATCGCGCTCGATCGCGCGCAGCGCCACCGCGATCTCGAAGTCGTCACGGTCGCGCTGAAAGGCCTGGGTCTCGGCGTGGGGTTCCTCGCCGTAGAGCGCGGGGTCGAGGTCGGTGCCTCCGGTGAGCATCAGGCCGTCGATTCGATCGAGCAACTCGTCGGGGTCTTCGGTCAGGACCGGGTCAGGCGCGACGAGCAGCGCCAGGCCGCCCGCCCGGTTGACCGCGTTGACGTAGCTGTCAGGCAGCAGCGCCGCGTCCATCGACCACACGCCCCAGGTGGCGGGCGTGAACGGCGTGAGGATCCCGATGGCGGGTCGAGGCATGGTCACGACGCTCAATGTAACGCGCCGGTTCCGTCCGCCGGCGCGCCCTCCCCGGCGTACAGGCCGGCCTCGGCGGGCGCCCGCTCGCAGGCGTCGAGAGCGGCCTCCAGCCCCGCCACCAGGTCGGCGAACGCCATCGAGGGCTCGTGCGCCGGGTCGGCGACCAGCTCCGGGGTCAGCGGCACGTGAATGAACCCGACCCGGCAGGAAAGATCTGCCTGCGCCGCGGCGTGCGACGCGAGATAGAAGCAGTAGTTGCACAGGTAGCTGCCCGCCGACAGCGACAGGAAGCCCGGCAGCCCCGCGGTTCGCCATCCCGCGAGGATCTCGGTGACCGGCAACGTCGTGAGGTAGGCGTCCGGTCCGCCGACCGCGATCGGCTGCCGGACCGAGCTGACACCGTCGACGTCGGCCGTCTGCGCCGACCAGTCGGCGAGGTTGAGGGCGACGGCCTCCACGCCGAGCGCCGCCCGGCCGGCGGCCAACCCGATCCCGAGCCAGAGGTCGGGCCGGTGGCGATCGACCAGCGCCGGCACGGCCGCCGAGGCCGCCCGCAATGAGGTGTCGATCACCTCGCAGACGAGCTCGGGCCGGCGCTCGGCGAGTGCGTGCACGAGCTGTCGCGAAGGGTTCTCGGTGTGCGTCCCGAACGGCCCGAACCCCTGGATGACCACAGTCACGCCAGCCGCTCCCCGCGCAGCAGCGCGCGCTGGACCTTGCCGCTCTCCGTCTTGGGCAGCTCCCCCGCGAACTCGACCAGCCGCGGGTACTTGTACGGCGCGGTGCGCGCCTTGACGTGTTCCTGCAGCTCGCGCGAGAGCGCCTCGCCGGGCTCGAACCCGGAGCGCAGGACGACCACCGCGCGAACGATCGACCCCCGCTCCTCGTCGGGCGCCGCCACGACCGCCGCCTCGGCGACCGCCGGGTGTGCGATGAGTGCCGACTCCACCTCGAACGGGCCGATCCGATAGCCCGCGGAGATGATCACGTCATCGGTCCGGGACTCGAAGTACAGATAGCCGTCGTCGTCGTGCCGGACGCGGTCGCCGGTGCGCCATGGAGTCTGTTCGGGCGCCGGCGTCCCGTCGAGGTAGCCGACGAAGAACGTCGGGTCGGTGCGCGGGTCGCGCAGGACGAGCTCCCCGTCGTCGACGACGAGGTCGATCCCGGGCAGGGGCCTGCCCATCGAGCCCGGACGGACCTGGCCACCGGCGGGCACGCCGGTCAGCTGACCGGTCTCGGTCTGGCCGTAGCCGTCGCGGATCTCCAGGCTCAGCCCGTCCTTGAAAGCGGCGATCACCTCGGGGTTGAGCGCCTCGCCGGCCGCGACCAGGCCACGCAGCGACGGGATCGGTGACAGCGTCGTGCGCTTCGCGATCACCCGATACTCCGTCGGCGCCATGCAGAGCACGTTGACGCGCTCCTCGGCGCAGATCGTCAGTCGTTGCTCGGGGTCGAAGCGCGCGTCGTGCAACAGCGCCGCGGCGCCGCGCAGCCACGGCGCGATGAAGACGTTGCGTGCCGACTTCGACCAGCCGCTGGTCGCCGTGCACCACACCAGATCGCCCGGTTGCGCGTCCAGCCACATCTCGGCCTGGAGGCGCTGGCCGGCAAGGTAGCGCTGGCCGTGCACGATCCCCTTCGCCGCGCCGGTGGTGCCGCTCGTGAAGGTGATCAGGCAGGGGTCCTCCGGGGCGAGCTCGATGGCGGGGGCGGGCTCGGAGGCGAGCAGCGACGGGTCGGGGATCAGCAGCACCTCGCAGTCGGCGCCGGCCGCCGACAGCTCGGCCGCGTTGCGCTCGTCGGCGATCACCAGTCGCGGCGCGGCCGCGTCCAGCCGCGCCCTCAGATCCCCCGCGCGCAGTTGCTCGTTGCAGGGAAGCACGACCGCCCCGATCCGGAAGCACGCGACCATGGCGAGCACCCACTGGGGACGGTTGCCGATCAACGTGAGCACGGTGTCGCCGCGGGCGACGCCATGGCCGGCGAGCGTGCCGGCGAGCCGCGCCGAGCCATCGGAGACCTCGCCGAAGGTGAACTCGCGCCGCCGGCCGTCACGGGCGATCTCGACCATCGCGCGTGCGTCGGCGGGGGCGGCGCCGACGACGTCACGGGCGAAGTTCATTGCTGCCGATTCTGGCGCACGTCTGATCCGACGGGATTGGACACCGGGGCGCTTGGGTATCACAATGCGCACAGACGGCGCTGGTCGACGGACGCGGAGTCCGGGACGAGACGTCCGGAGATCGACGCGTGCAGGGCGCAACGATCGTGACGTTCCGAACCGCGACCTACGGCCAGCACACACGAGGAGGCCCCGATGCAGAGGGAATCAGAGCGGTCTGGACGACCGATCACGATCCTGATGGCTGACGACGACGAAGACGACCGGGACCTGACTCGAGACGCGCTCGAGAAGGCCGCGTGCGTCGAGCAGATGGAGTTCGTCTCCGACGGCCAGGAGCTCGTCGACTACCTGCGTGGCGACGGTCCGTTCGCCTCGCCGGATGCGCCGGGGGAGCGACCGCAGCCCTCGATCATCCTGCTCGACCTCAACATGCCGCGCAAGGACGGTCGCGAGGCCCTCGCCGAGATCAAGGCGGACGATGACCTGCGCTATATCCCGGTGGTGGTGCTCACGACCTCGAGCGACGACGTCGACGTCCGTCGCGCGTATGACCTCGGCGCCAACTCCTACATCACCAAGCCGGTGACGGGGTCCAAGCTGGAGTCGATGCTCGACCGGCTGGCCGAGTACTGGTCGCAGATCGTCACCCTGCCCGACCCCGTCTGAGCGGCTCGCACCGCGCTGCCCGGTCCCACTCAGGGCGGCGCAAAGGCGGCGCACGTCACAGTCACGGGAGCGGTGCGCCGGTATCGTGCCGGGCCCAATTTCGAGGAGGACTGCGAGAGCGATGGCCGTCGACACCCCGCCTGAGGATCTGACCGAGGAACAGCGCGCGATCTGCGAGATGGTGCACCAGTTCGCCGACGAGCAGATCATCCCCAACGCCGAGCACTACGACCACGAGGACGCGTTTCCGGAGCCGATCGTGGCGCAGATGCGTGAGCTCGGGCTGTTCGGGGTGACGATCCCCGAGGAGTTCGACGGGATGGGGCTGGATCTGGCGACCTACGCGATGATCGTGGAGGAGCTCTCCAGAGGCTGGATCAGCATCAGCGGCATCGTCAACACGCATTTCATCGGCTCCTATCTGTTGATGAAGTTCGGCTCTGATGAGCAGAAGCAGCGATACCTGCCGCGGATGGCGACTGGAGAGCTGCGGGCGGCGTTCAGCCTTTCCGAGCCTGAGCTGGGCTCCGACGTGCAGGCGATCAAGACCTCGGCGAAGCGGACCGCCGACGGCGACTACGAGATCAATGGCCAGAAGATGTGGGTCACCAACGGCCTGCGAGCCGGGCTGGTGTTCACGCTGGTCCGGACCGACCCGACCGCCGAGCCGCGCTACCGCGGAATGACGTGCTTCATCTGCGAGAAGGAGCCCGGGGCCTCGGAGAATCCGGGGCTGACGGTGCCGCCGCAGATCAAGAAGATGGGCTACAAGGGCGTGGAGTCCACCGAGTTGGTGTTCGACGGGTATCGCACCCCCGCCGAGAGCATCCTCGGCGGCGAGCGGGCAGGGCTCAACCGCGGATTCGGTCAGATGATGGACGCGCTGGAGCTGGGCCGGGTCAACGTCGCCGCCCGCGGTGTGGGACTGGCGCAGCGCGCCCTGGAGCTGGCGCTCATCTACAGCCAGCAGCGCTCAGCGTTCGGCAAGCCGATCAGCCAGCATCAGGCGATCCAGTTCAAGCTGGCGGACATGGCCACCCAGGTCGACGCCGCACGCCTGCTGACCCGCCGCGCGGCGCGGATGAAGGACGCCGGCGCACGGTCAGACATCGAGGCCGGGATGGCCAAGCTGTTCGCTTCCGAAGCCGCCCGGTTCTGCGCCGAGGAGGCACTGCGCATCCACGGCGGGTACGGCTACTCCAAGGAGTACGAGATCGAGCGGATCTACCGCGACGCTCCGCTGCTGCTGATCGGCGAGGGCACCAGCGAGATCCAGCGCATGGTCATCGGGCGCAAGCTGCTCGAACGCCACAAGATCTGATCGGTCCTGAGCCCGAGTGACCTACCGGATTGCGCGACCCCCGCGTACACTGCGCGGCCTGTCCTCGCAGTCAGACACCAAGGCACTGATCGAGACCGCGGTCACGCGATTCCTGCAGGAGGTGCCCGCGCTCGCGCCCCTGAAGCTGATCGCCGGGGTGGATCTGCGCGGTCGCGGAGACGTGCAGATGTACCGCGTACAGATGCCCGGGCCGGTGGTGACCAAGGACATCGCCGCCGACTCGCAGGTGCGCCTTGAGATCCAGCGGGCGACGTTCAACGAGCTGGCCACCCGCGGGCACCTCGCCGACTGGCGTACCGCGTTTGAGCACGGTGACGCCAAGGCGACCGGGATCGAGCAGTTCCTGCGACTGATCTCGCAGGTCGTCGAGCGCCAGGAGGAGCGCTCGCGCACCCGCCGGGCGCGCGCCCACTAGAGCCCGGTCGGTCAGGCGCGCGCAGGACGCGCGGCGACGAGCTCTTCGGCGGAGCGCAGCATCGACTCGATGATGTCCAGGCCCGAGTCCCAGAAGCCGGGATCGGCGAGGTCGATGCCGACCATCGCTCCCAGGTCCTCGGGGCTGCGTGAGCCACCGGCCGCGAGCAGCGCGAGATAGTCGGGTGCGAAGCCGGCGCCCTGGTCGCGGAAGCGACCGTAGACCGACAGCGCGAGCAACTGGCCATAGGCATACGCATAGACGTAGCCCGGGGTGTTGATGAAGTGCGGCACGTAGGACCACCACGTGCGGTAGCCCTCGGTCATCTCGACCGCGTCGCCGAACAGCTCGGCCTGACTCTCCAGCCACGCCTCGTTGATCCGGTCGACCGAGAGCTCGCCCTCGTCGCGGCGCCAGGTGTGGACGAGGTGCTCAAAGCGGTTCATCGCCATCTGGCGGAAGACCGTGGCGATCGCGCCCTCGAGCTGCTCGGCGAGCAATGACAGTCGTGCGTCGTCGTCGGGCACCGACTCGAGCATCCGGCCGAACACGAGCTGCTCGCCGAACACCGAGGCGGTCTCGGCGAGCGTCAGCGGCGTGTGCTGGTGAAAGACGCCACGAGGCTGGGCGAGCGCTGCGTGCAGCCCGTGACCAAGCTCATGAGCCATCGTGAGCACATCGCGCCGCCGTGCGGTGAAGTTGAGCATGATGTAGGGGTGCACGCTCGGCACCGTGTACGCGCAGAACGCTCCGCCGCGCTTGTGGGGCCGCACGGGTGCGTCGATCCACCGCTCGTCGAAGAACCTTCGCGTGATCCGGCCCGCCTCGGGGTCAAACGCGGCATAGGTGTCGAGGACGAGCTCGCGCGCGTCGGAGAAGCTGAAGGTCAGCTCCTCCTGAAGCACCGGCGCCGATCGGTCGTAGTCGGCGATCTGCTCGATGCCGAGCAGCTGGGCCTTGAGCCGGTACCAGCGCTGCGGGATCGAGAACCGCCCGCGGACCGCGGTGATCAGCGCCATCACCGACTCGTCGGAGGCCTCGTTGGCGAGGTTGCGACCGGCCAGCCAATGCGGATAGTGGCGCAGCCGGTCGTCGACGGACTTGTCGTGAACCAGCGTGTTGTAGATGAAGGCGCGCGTGCGCAGCCCTGGCTCCAGCGCGGCCGTCACCCCCTCGGCGACGTTGCGGCGCAGCTCGCGGTCAGGAGCCTGCAGGCGGCTGAGCGCCACGTCGAGCGGTAGCTGCTCGTCGGCGACGTCGACGCGGACAGCGGCGAGGAGCTCGCCGAACAGCCGGGCCCACGAGGCCTGAGAGGCGATCGCCTTCTCGGCCATGATCCGCTCCTCGGGCTCCGTGAGCAGATGCGGCCGGTAGCGGCGCGCGTTGCGCAGATAGTGGGCGCAGAACTCCAGCGAGTCGCCCGCGAGGAGCTCCTCGGCTCGCTCGTCCTCCAGCGCGGCCCACTCGAGCTCGAAGAACAGCAGCCGGGTCTCGATCTCGGTCGCGCGCTCCTGGACGAGCTGCAGCATCGCCCCGCGCCCTGGATCCGAGGTGTCGGTCGAGAACTGCAGCATCGCGTAGGAGCCGCAGCCGCCGAGCAGCTCGCTGATGGCGGCCAGCTCGTCCATCGCCTCCACCAGCTCTGCGGAGTCGAGCTCGGCGACGCGTCCGGCGTGCGCGGTGGAGAACCGTTCGGCTCGCTCGCGAGCCTCGTCGAGCGCGCGCTCGACGCCCTGCTCCTCGTCGCCCCCCACCAGCGGCGCGAGATCCCACGCGGTCTCGAGCAGCTCCGGGTCGTTGAGGATGGCGTCCGTGCTCGACATCGCGGATGGACAGGTTAACGTGAGACGGCGTGAAGCTCACCCGGCGGCTCTCCGCGGCACTGCTCGGCGCCGCCGCGCTCCCGCTGGCGGGATGCGGCGCCGCGGGCTCGGGCCCCGGCGGCCCGCCCCCCTTGGCCTCCCATCTGCGAATCGTCAAGAACGTCGCGGTCTGTGACCACGGCGCCCACCGCTTCTGCGGCCGCGAGCTCGTCGTCGTCGCCTCGGGCGCGGCCGCGCAAGGCGGTCCGACGGCGCTGATGGCCGCCGAGCACGCCGCGCTCGCTCACGCCGGCTGGAGCGCGAACGGGGGAGAGGTAGCGGGCGAGGCGTCGGCGGCGGCGCCGGGCGGGCGGCGCTGGGTCTCCTATGGGCCGGCGGCCACCGACCTGCTGGCGATCGGCAAGGGCAACCTGCACCGGTCGGCCGCGATCGTGGCGGAGCTGCGACACGAGGCGTCGGCGGGGGCGGATGCCCTGTCGCTGCTGGTGGTGCCGGGAATGGGGTGACCCTGGCGCCCCTGCGGCTCGTGGCGTTCGCGAGGGATGACCCTGAGGCCGCTGCTGCTCGTGGCGTTCGCGAGTTCTGTGACCCTGGGCGTGGGTGGTAGCGCGTCGGGTCGTCGGCCGTCAAGCAGCGTCCATAGTTCCTCGGCGTCTGCGTGGGGTGGGTGGCGCTGCTTGACGGCCGTCGTCCCGTCGCGCTATGGGCAATGATCGGGTCGCACAGGTGCGCCCCGCACTTGGGCTGGTGCCTGGCGTCCGATCGGCGTTGGCGGTGGGTGGATTCGTGCTTTTTTCCCCTGGACTGGGTGGAAATCGAGAGATCAGGCGTGTGGCGGGGGCGCGTGCCCGGGTCATTCCGGAGGCGGAGTCATCCGAGCGACGGGGTTTGGCCGATTTGGGCGCGTATGGAGCCCCGATCGGCCATCTTGGGCGGTGGGCCGTGCGGGCGGAGCGTCTGGGGCCGCCGGGCGGCTCTGGATCGGCAGCTTTCACCCACACGCGGCACCCTCCGAGCCCGCGTGGGACATAAGCGCCGCGCCGCGGAGCAGATCACCCAACCCCGCGAGGTCGCTGTCGCGCGCGGGCGAAAGGCTCCGCCCCGACCCCACGATCACGCACGGTCTCGCCCCGCCGCCCCGAGAGTCCTAGCTGGCGCGAGGTCGGGCACCCGAAGTGGACCCGGCCTCATTGCCAATGGCATGACGGGGCGACGGCAGTCAAGCAGCGCCACGAACCCCACACGGAAGCCGGGGAAGTGCGGGCGCTGCTTGACGGCCGGCGTCACGGCATGCCACACCGCGAACGCCCCGCACAACCCGCAACGCCCTGCACAACACCCGACGCCCCGCACCACCCAACGCTCCACCACCAACGCCCCGCACCACCACCACCCCACGCCCCCCCGGGCTGCCGAACGAAAGGCTCAGACGTCCCGCACAGCCAACCGCCGGTCACCCCCGACCGACAGCGCCCGCCGCCCCTCCAGCAACGCCCGGAGATCATCCCCGACCAGCTCCGAGCGCCAGCCCTGCAACGTGCGCACCGTCGGCTCGGCCTCCCTGCGGCGAGAGGCGCCGACGATCTGCTCGAGCTCGGCACGAGAGGCGATCAGCTCGTAGGCGAGCCCGGCGTCGAGCGCTCGGGCGCGCAGCAGGGACTCGACGAGCGCGATCAGCGGTGCGTCGCCGGGCTCTGAGCGGCCACGCGCCTCCTCGCGCGCGATCGGCTCGGCCTCACGGCCGCGCGCGATCGCCTCGAGGATCGCACTGCCGCGGCGCTTGATCACGGGCGGGTGCAGCCCGCGGATCTGCTCGAGGCCCTGGGGGTTGGAGGGCTTGCGCTTGGCGAGCTCGACGAGGGCGGGGTCGGCGACGATCGAGCCGACCGGGCGATCGGCGGCGGCGGCGGTGCGCTCGCGCCACGCCGCCAGCTCGCGCGCGACCGCGCGTGAGCGTGGATCCAGCTGGCCGACGCGGGGCAGGCGCTCCCAGGCGGTGTCGGGATCGCGCTCATCGGTGGCGGACTCGAGCCGGCGGCACTCCTCGCGTGCCCACTCCAGCCGCCCGGTGGTGTCGAGGCGGCGACGGATCTCGTCGGCGAGCGCGAGGAGGTGGACGACATCCTCGGCGGCGTAGCCGAGCTGCTCGGTGGTGAGGGGGCGGGCGTCCCAGCGGGTATAGCTGGCGGTCTTGCCGACGCGCAGGCCGAGGACGGAGCCGAGCAGGTTGCCGTAGCCGGCCTGGGCGCTGCCCCCCGCGAAGCCCGCCGCGATCTGCGTGTCGAAGATGTTGTTGATCTCGGTGTGCCAGGCGCGGCGGAGGATCGCGACGTCCTGGCGGCCGGCGTGGAGCACGACCTCGATCGATGGGTCGCCGAGCAGCTCGGCGAGCGGCGCGACGTCGACGTCGGTGAGCGAGTCGATCAGCAGGACGAGCGGCTCGTCGGGGTCCGGGTCCATCCCGTCCGCCGCGTCGGGCCCGGGCTCGTTGTCGACGGACACCTGGACCAGGCAGAGCAGCGCGCGGTAGCGGCCTTCGGACATGAACTCGGTGTCGATGCCGAACCGTCCTCGGGCGCGAGCGATCTCGGCCGCGCGTGCGACGTCCGCGGACGTGGCGAGCGTCGTGTCGATGGGTGGACGGGTCGTGTCCATGGGCGGACCCTACAGGGTGATGCGGGCCTCGTCCGTCGGATTCGATCGTGCCCGCTCCAGGGCCCGCCGGCTCGCCCGAAAGGCTAAACCGACCCCGGCGCTAGGATTTGACCACAGCGATGATCTTCTCCTCCAAAGCCGAGTACGGCGTGCGCCTGATGGTGGAGCTCGGCCGCCAGGCGCCGGAACATCCCACCTCGCTGAAGGCGCTGGCGGACGCCGAAGGGCTGCCGCTGGCCTACCTCGAGCAGGTCGTGGCGCGGCTCAAGCGCGCCGGACTGGTGATGAGCGCCCGCGGCGCGCACGGCGGGTACTGGCTGGCGCGACCGGCGGAGGAGATCGCGATGGACGAGGTCGTCCAGGCGCTGGAGGGCGCGATCGCGCCGATGGAGTGCTTCGTCTCAGATCACACCGAGCGGGTCGTCTGCTCACACGGCCCTGACGGTGGGCGCGGCTGCGCCACCAAGCTTCTGTGGACCCGAGTGCAGGGCGGGATCATCCGCTCCCTGCAGGAGATGACGCTCGCCGAGCTCGTTCGGTTCGCCGGCGGGCCCGTCGCCACGGCGCCACGCCCGATCGCCGCTGCCGAGCCGACCGCTCGAAGCAGACCGCCCGACAGACCGACTGACACCACGAAACGAAAGCGGAAAGACGCATGCCAGACCTCGAGATCAAGAACCTGCACGCTCGCGCCGGCGAGAAGGAGATCCTGCGCGGTCTCGATCTCACCGTTCGGGGCGGCGAAATCCACGCGCTGATGGGCCCCAACGGCTCCGGCAAGTCGACCATGGCCAACGTGATCATGGGCCACCCCGGGCTTGAGGTGACCGACGGCGAGATCATCTGGAACGGCGAGGACATTACCGAGGCCGACACCGACGAGCGAGCGCGCCGCGGCCTGTTCATGGCCTTCCAGTACCCGGTCTCGGTGCCCGGCGTGACCGTCACCAAGTACCTGCGCACGGTGATGAACGCTCACCGGGAGTTCAGCGGCGAGGAGCCGATCTCGCTTCGTGAGTTCGCCTCGACGGTCAAGACGGCGATGGAGCTGACCAACGTCCCGGAGGAGTTCTCCCGCCGCTACCTCAACGAGGGCTTCTCGGGCGGCGAGAAGAAGCGCATGGAGATCCTGCAGCTCGCGCTGCAGAAGCCCAAGCTGGCGATCCTCGACGAGACCGACTCGGGACTCGACGTCGACGCGTTGAAGGTGGTCGCCAACGGCCTCAACTCGGTCGTCTCGGACTCCGCAGGGCAGACAGGCGTGCTGATCATCACCCACTACCAGCGGATCCTGCATCTCGTGCAGCCGACCCACGTCCACATCCTCTACCAGGGCCGGATCGTCCGTGAGGGCGGGCCGGACCTCGTCGGCGAGATCGAGTCCCAGGGTTACGGCTGGATCACCGAGGAGGCGGTCGCGTCGTGAGCACCGGACTCCAGGACGGCACGCGCGGCACGGCCGCCGGCGCCGATCTGAGCGCCACGCGCGAGGACTTCCCCGTCCTGCGGCGGGAGTTCGGCGGACGGCCGGTCGTCTACCTCGACTCCGCGGCGACATCGCTGACCCCGGAGCCCGTGGTCGATGCGATGGACGGCTACTACCGGGACTACCGCGCGTCGGTGCACCGCGGCGTCTACCCGCTCGCGGTCGAGGCGACCGACGCGTTCGAGGGCGCGCGCGAGCGCATCGCCGGTTGGCTGGGTTCGACGGTCGAGGAGACCATCTTCACCACCAACGTCACTGCGTCGATCAATCTGGTCGCCTACACGTGGGGACGCCAGAACGTCGGCAGCGGCGACCTGATCGTCCTCACCGAGGCCGAGCACCACTCAAACGTCGTGCCGTGGCAGATGCTCGCGGCTGACGTCGGCGCTCAGCTCGCCTATGTCCATGTCGACGACGACGGTCGCCTCGACGAGCAGTCGCTCTCCGAGCTCCTGGCCCGCGGACCCAAGCTGGTCGCCCTCGGCCACATCTCCAACGTGCTGGGCACGATCAACCCGGTTGCCGAGATCACCGCGCGCGCCCACGAGGCCGGCGCGGTCGTCGTCATCGACGGCGCTCAGGCGGTGTCTCAGATCCCGGTCGACCTGCGCGAGATCGACGCCGACTTCTACGCCTGGACCGGCCACAAGCTCTATGGCCCGACCGGCATCGGCGTACTGCACGGCCGTCGTGAGCTGCTGGAGTCGATGCCGCCGTTCATGGGTGGCGGGCACATGATCCGCACCGTCGGCGACACCGAGTCGACGTGGACCGACCTGCCCTGGAAGTTCGAGGGCGGCACCTCGCAGATCGCCGAGGCGATCGGCCTGGGCGCCGCCGTGGACTGGGTGCGTGCGATCGGCATCGAGCGGATTCGCGCCCACGAGCTGGCCCTCATGCAGGACGCGCTTGCGCGTCTGGCGCAGGTCCCCGGCATCACCCTGCACGGCCCGGCCGAGGCCGAGGACCGCGGCGCTCTGATCTCCTTCGTGCTCGACGGCGCCCACCCGCATGACGTCGGTGAGATCCTCGGTCGCGAGGGCGTGTGCGTGCGCACCGGTCACCACTGCGCCCAGCCGCTGATGCGGCGACTCGGCGCCACCGCGACGACGCGGGCGTCGTACTCGACGTTCTCCACCACCAGCGATACAGACCGGCTGCTCGAGGGCCTCGCGGAGGTCCGGCGGATCCTGCAGCTCTAGGAGGAGCGATGGACGACCTCTACCGCGAGAACATCCTCGAGCACTACAAGCGCCCGCACAACTGGAGCCCGCCGGCCCCCGAGCTCGACCGCGTCGACTTCGAGTTTCACGACATGAATCCGCTGTGCGGCGACGAGCTCACGGTCAAGCTCGCGGTCGGTGAGGACGAGCGGATCGAGGACGTCCGGTTCGAGGGACATGGCTGCGCGATCTCGCAGGCGGCGGCGTCGATGGTCTCCGACGAGATCAAGGGCCGGACGGTCTCCGACGTCCTGACGCTCGACCGCTCGTTCATCCTGGATCTGCTCGGCATCGACATCTCTGCGACGCGGATGAAATGCGCGCTGCTGTCGCTGAAGGTGATCAAGAGTGCCTCACTCGGGCACGCCACCGGCTGGGAGCCCGAGACGCCGGAGAGCAACGGCTCGGGCGGCAACGGCGACGGCATCTGACGCGCCTTCACGGCGCCGGGCAGGGCTGCGAGGATGCGCCCATGCCCCGCCTGGAGCGCCTCACGCCGGACCTCGCTGCGTATCCCGATCTCGTTGTCGTCTACCTGGGGATGCGCGTCCGGCGCCTCGTCGGCATCAAGACGCTGCTCGGGATGGGCCGCAGATCGATCGCTCCTGGCGCGAGCGGCCCGACGGCCTGCTGCTTCACGAGAACCTGCTCTGGTCGCTGCGGCCTCCGCACGCCGGGATGCGTCAGTACTGGCGTGATCTCGACAGCCTGGAGCGGTGGACGCGCTCAGAGCCGCACCGCCGGTGGTGGCTGGATTTCGTGCGCGACAACGGAGATCCGATCCCCACCCACTCCTGGCAGGCGACCCGCCGGCACCGATCGTCGCCGAGGCCGAGCTCTACGGAGCGCAGGCCGTCTCCGCCGACGGCTGAAGCTCCCCGCGATCGGACCGGCAGGCCGCCCGGCCCTCGCTACACTCGACCAGGGGAAATCCGATCCCCGCACTAGGTTTTTCGACGAGAGCACACGTGCCAACGATCATCGACGTCTGTCCACTGTCAGAGCTGGCCCCCGGCGGCAAGCGACTGGTCACGTGGGAGGACCTGGAGATCGGCGTGTTCAACTGTGCGGGAACCGTGTACGCGATCGAGGATCGGTGCTCCCACGACGACGGACCGCTCATTGAGGGCGAGTTCGACGAGGCGACGTGCACCGTCGAGTGCCCCCGCCACGGCTCGCTGTTCGACCTGACGACCGGCAAGCCGCGAACCCTGCCCGCATACGTTCCCGTGGACACGTTCCCGGTGATCATCGAGAACGACACGATCAAGCTGGAGGTGGAGTAAGTGGCCACTCCCGATACCCTGACCACGACGCCCGAGCCCGCCGAGAACGAGGCGCTGCGCGGGATCAATTCCGACTACGACGAGCGCTACGGCTTCCGCGACGCCGAGAACTACCTGTACAAGGCGCCGAAGGGCATCAACCGCGAGATCGTCGAGAAGATCTCCGAGTTCAAGTCCGAGCCGCAGTGGATGCGCGAGTTCCGGCTGAAGGCGCTCGATTACTTCCTCGCGCGTCCGATGCCGACCTGGGGCTCGCCGATGCTCGCCGAGGTCGACTTCGACGACATCCATTACTTCGTGCGAGCGTCCGAGCGTTCCGAGCGCTCGTGGGACGACGTTCCCGAAGACGTCAAGAAGACCTTCGACAGGCTGGGTATCCCCGAGGCCGAGCGCAAGTTCCTCTCCGGCGTCGGCGCCCAGTACGAGTCCGAGGTCGTCTATCACCAGATCAACGAGAGCCTCGAGGCGCAGGGCGTGATCTTCACCGACATGGACACTGCGCTGCGTGAGCACGAGGAGCTCCTGCGCGAGTACTTCGCGACGATCATCCCGCCCAACGACAACAAGCTGGCCGCGCTCAACTCGGCGGTGTGGTCAGGCGGCTCGTTCGTCTACGTCCCGCCGGGCGTGCACGTGGAGATGCCGCTGCAGGCCTACTTCCGGATCAACACCGAGTCGATGGGTCAGTTCGAGCGGACGCTGATCATCGCCGACGAGGGTTCATACGTGCATTACGTCGAGGGCTGCACCGCGCCGACGTACTCGAGCTCGAGCCTTCATTCGGCCGTCGTCGAGCTGATCGCCAAGCCCGGCTCCCGGATCCGCTACACGACCGTGCAGAACTGGTCCCAGAACGTCTTCAACCTCGTCACCAAGCGTGCGGTCGCCGAGACCGACGCGACCGTCGAGTGGGTCGACTGCAACCTGGGCTCCAAGCTCACGATGAAGTACCCGTCGGTCTACCTGATGGGTGAGCGCGCCCACGGCGAGATCCTGTCGATCGCGTTCGCCGGCAAGGGCCAGCACCAGGACGCGGGCGGCAAGATCGTCCACGCCGCGCCGAACACGACCTCGAACATCTTCGCCAAGTCGATCTCCAAGGACGGTGGCCGCGGCTCCTACCGCGGGCTGCTGGAGATCGCCAAGGGCGCGCACGGGTCGCGCTCCAAGGTGGTGTGCGACGCGCTGCTGCTCGATGAGGAGTCGCGCTCGGACACGTATCCGACGATCCGCATCTCCGAGGACGACGTCAACGTCGGTCACGAGGCGACCGTCTCGAAGGTCGGCGAGGACCAGCTGTTCTACCTGGAGTCGCACGGGATCCCCGAGGACGAGGCCTCCAAGCTGATCGTCAACGGCTTCATCGAGCCGATCACCAAGGAGCTTCCGATGGAGTACGCGGTCGAGATGAACCGCCTGATCGAGCTGCAGATGGAGGGTTCAATTGGCTAGTTCATCGACCGTCGAGCTCCCGACGTTCAAGGGCCGCGCCGGCTGGGAGTTCACCGACCTCTCCGGGCTCGAGCTCGACGCCTACACGCCGGCGCCGGTCACGCGGGAGGGGGGCGACGGCGAGCTCTGGTCGCTCGACCAGTCCGAGTTGCCCGCGGGTGTGACCGTCAAGACCGACGGCGACGCCACGACGATCACCGTCGCGCGCAACGTCGTGGTCGAGCAGCCGATCTCGCTGACCGCCGTCCAGTCGGAATCCGGGACGCTGGTCAACCAGCGCACCCGTGTGGTGCTCGAGCAGGGCGCCCAGGCCGAGGTCTGGGAGCAGTTCCTCTCGGCCTCCGGCGATCTCGACGGGATCTTCAACATCACGACGGAGCTGGAGGTCGGCGACGCCGCCCGCCTGCGCTACGTCTGCGGCCAGGGGCTCTCGGAGCAGAGCTGGGTGTTCGGCGCGCAGAAAGCACTCGTCGGCCGTGACGCAACCCTGGACTGGGTCGCGCTCGGCTTCGGTTCACGGTCCGGCCACGTTCTCATGGAGACCCGGCTGGCCGGCGAGGGCGCCGACGCTCGTGTGACCGGTGCGTACGCCACGCACGGCCGACAGCACATCGACTTCGACACGACCCAGGAGCACGCGGCTCCGAACACGACGTCGGACCTTGCGTTCCGTGGCGTGCTGCAGGACCGTTCCAGCGCCGTCTGGAAGGGCAACATCATCGTCGATCCGGGCGCGCAGAAGACCGACGCGTTCCAGGAGAGCCGCAATCTGCTGATCTCCAAGCGCGCCCACGCCGACGCGATCCCGGGGCTGGAGATCCAGGCCAACGACGTTCGGTGCACGCACGCGGCGGCGGTGGCCCAGGTCGATCCCGAGCAGCTGTTCTACCTGCGTTCGCGTGGCCTGCGCGAGGATGTCGCCAAGCAATTGGTGATCGAGGGCTTCCTGTCGGCCCTGGTCGAGCGCTTCGAGCAGGGCCAGGTCCGTGAGGTGCTGGCCGAAGTGCTCGAGCGTCGCCTCGCGGTCATCCTCGACTAGGACCGCCGGCCAAGCTGGGCGTCAAACGCAAGTCCTGCTTGCGTTTGATGCCCAGCTCACGCCGCTGCGGTGCGTAGGATCCGCGCATGGCGCGTTCGATCACGCCCATGGTCCCGCTCGGGTACGGCAAGTTCGTACGCGCCGACCGGGTCTACGCGCTCGTCCCGCTCGAGGGCGACGAGCGGGGCGATGGCCGGAGGACGCTCGTCCACGTCGAAGGGATCGAGGAGCCGCTCGTCGCCTCGCGCTCGGAGCAGGCGATCGCCGCCGACGTGGCGCATGCGCTCGGCCAATCCCCTCCCGGCGCGGCCCGGCCGGAGCGGATGCGCGGGCAGGAGCCGTTGTTCTGATGGGTCACGCGGCGAGCTGACGATGGCACGCCATGTGCTTCTGCTGCGCGGGATCAACCTCGGCCCGACGCGGAGGATCCCGATGGCCGAGCTGCGCGCGATGCTCACCGATGCCGGGTACGGCGACGTGGCGACCTATCTGCAGAGCGGCAACATCGTGCTCGACTCAGCCCGTCGGCCCGGCGAGCTCGAGCCCGAGGTCGCCGAGCTGATCGGCGGCCAATTCGGTTTCGATGTCCCGGTGTGCGCCCGCAGCGCATCGCAGCTGGCGAAGGTGGTGGCACACGATCCGATCCCGGGAGCGGCCGGCGACCCCAAGCGCTACCAGGTGACGTTCCTGTCCGACCGCGCTCCCGCGTCCGCCGTCCGCCGGCTGCAGGAGGTCGCCGGCGACCGCGAGCGTGTTGTCGCCAACGGGCGCGAGCTCTACACCTTCCATCCCGACGGCATCGCCCGCTCCAAGCTGGCCAAGTCGCTCACCGCCAAGGAGCTGGGGATCGCGGCGACGGCGCGCAACTGGACGACGGTCAGGACGCTTGCGGAGATGGCGTCCCCACCGTCCGCCTGAGGATCCGGGGCGACAGGAACCAGACGAGCGCGGCGAGCAGCGCTGCGACGACGCAGCCGGCGCCGACGAGGAACGCGAGCCTGTATCCGTCGAGCAGGGCGGGCTGCAGACGCGCTCCGGACCCGAGCAGGGACCGGGTGCGCTCGCTCGACAGCGTCCCGAGCACGGCGACGCCGATCGCGGCTGACACCTGCAGCGAGGTGTTGACGATGCCGGAGGCGAGCCCCGCGTCGGCGGGCGGCACCTCGGCCATCGCCATCGTCAGCAGCGGCATGAACGACAGACCCGCACCGGCGCCGACGAGCACCATCGAGAGGACGAGCTGTGGCGCATAGCCGGTATGCAGGCCGATCTGTGAGAACAGGGCCAGTCCGGCGGCGGCGAGCACCAGCCCGGCGAGCAGCACCCGGCGCGGTCCGAACGCGCCGACCAGCCGAGCGGTCGGGCCGAGCGAGAGCGCGCCGAGGACAAGCGTCTGGGCGAGGAACGCCACGCCGGTGGTGAGTACGCCGTAATGCCGGATCCGCTCGAGGTAGAGCACACCGACGAAGAAGGTGGCGAACATGCCGATGATGAGCAGGCCCCGGATCAGGCTGGAGGCCGCCAGACCGGGCAGCCGGAAGACGCGCAACGGCATGATCGGCGCCGACAGCCGGTGCTCGAGGACGACGAACGCGGCCAGCAGGACGACCGCTGCGGCGCTGAAGCCGAGCGTGTGGACCGATCCCCACCCGTGGGTACTCGCTGTGACGATCGCGTAGGCGAGCGAGATCAGCGCCGCGGTGACGAGCGCGGACCCGAGCCAGTCCACGTCGCGTCCGATCCCCGGCCCGCGGTTCTCGGCGATCCACGTGCGACCCAGTGCGATCGCGACCAGCCCGATGGGAACGTTGATGAAGAAGATCCAGTGCCAGTTCACGAGCTCGGTGATGACGCCGCCGAGGATCAAACCGAGCGAGCCGCCGCCGGCGACGACGAACATGTAGACCGACATCGCCTGCGCGCGCTCTCGTGGCTGGGGAAACTCGGCGGCGATGATCGCGACCGTGACCGACACTGCGGCCGCGCCGCCCAGGCCCTGGACGAACCGCGCGACGACCAGAACCGTCTGGGAATCGGCGAAGCCACAGCCGATCGAGGCGAGCGTGAACAGCGTGATGCCGGAGAGGAACATGCGCCGGCGCCCGACGAGGTCCCCGAGCCGTCCGCCGAGCAGCAGGAAGCTGCCGAACGTGATCAGGTAGCCGTTGAGCACCCAAGTCAGGCTCGACTGGCTGAAGTGGAGATCGCGCTGGATGTGGGGGAGGGCGACGTTGACGATCGTCGAGTCCAGGACGCTCATGAGCTGGCCCAGGCAGACGACGACGAGCGCGATCCAGCGACCGCGCGCACTCACGGGACGATTCGTGGCTGGCATGGGGATCATCCTTGCACAGTGATGATCAGTCTGCAAGTGAGAATCAGCGGTAGCTGTAGGATCTGCCCATGACCGCCACCCGCCGCGTCGGGACACTCGTGCTCATCGCGCGGCTCTCCAAGCAGTCCCAGCGCGCTACCCCCGAGGCGGCGATGGGCATGTCGCTGCGCCATTACATGGCGCTCTGGGCGATCCCGGGCTCGATCTCCCAGGCCCAGCTCTCCGACCATCTCTGCATCGACGCCAACAACACGGTGATCCTGCTCAACGAACTGGAGTCCGAGGGCTGGATCACGCGAGAGCGCGACCCCTCCGACCGCCGCCGCCATCTCGTCTCGATCACCGCCGCCGGGCGCGCCCAGCTCGACCACGCGATCGAGGCGCGCGAGGCGGTCTCCGGCGAGGTGCTCGCAAAGCTCAGCGACGAGGAGCGCGCCACGCTCCACGACCTCCTCGCCAAGGCGCTGGGCGAGGACGCTTAGCCGATCTCCTCGCGCGCCGCGGCGAACGCCCCGAGAGCCTCATCGAGCTGGTGGTCGCTGTGGGCCGCGGTGACGATCGCCCGGACCCGTGCCTTGCCTGCGGCGACGGTCGGGAACACAATCGCCTGGGCGAGCACGCCCCGCCGGCGCAGCGCGGCCGAGAGCGCGGTCGCCCGGTGCTCCTCGCCGAGCAGCACCGGGATGATCGGGGTCACGCTCGCACCGGTGTCATAGCCGAGCTCCCGGAGACCGTGCCGGAACCGCTCGGCGCTCGCCCGCAGTCGCGCCCGGCGCGCCGCGTCCTCCGTGAGCAGCTCGACCGCGGCCAGCCCGGCGGCCGCGATCGACGGCGGCTGAGAGGTGCTGAACAGGTACGGCCGGCCGCGGAGGCGCAGGTACTCGACGACCGGCTCGGCGGCGGCGACGAACCCCCCAAGGGTGCCGAGTGCCTTCGAGAGGGTTCCGATCTGGATCGGGACCTGGCCGCCGCACCCGAAGTGCTCGGCGGTCCCGCGGCCCGTCTCGCCGAGCACGCCGGTGGCGTGGGCGTCGTCGACCATCACGGTCGCGCCGTGGGAGGCGGCGAGCGTCAGCAGTTCCGGCAGCGGCGCGATGTCCCCGTCCATGCTGAACACCCCGTCGGTGACCAGCAGGACGTGATCCGCGTCGGCGACCGCCTTCAGTGCGCGCTCGGCGTCGGCGACGTCCGCGTGGCGGTAGACCGAGATCCGCGCGCCGGACAGGCGGCAACCGTCGATGATCGAGGCATGATTGAGCTCGTCGGAGACGATTGCATCGCCCTTGCCCAGGAGCGCGCCGACGGTCCCGCTGTTCGCGGTGAACCCCGAGGGCACCAGCAGCGCGTCCGGGGCCTCCTTGAGTTCGGCCAGTCGCCGCTCGAGCGCGCGGTGGATGTCCATCGTGCCGACGATGGGCCGCACCGCACCCGAGCCGACTCCGTAGGAGCGCAGCGCGTCGGACGCCGCCTCCACGAGCTGCGGGTGGGCGGCGAGCCCGAGGTAGTCGTTGGACGCGAGGTTGATCAGCTCGACGCCGTCGACGATGACGGTCGGGCCCTGCGCCGAGGCGAGCACCGGAGGGGCTGTGCCGCCACCGCCGTCGCGGATCTCCTGCAGCCGTTCGCCAACCGAGTCGAGCAGTCCTCCGGGTGTGGCGGTCATTTGGTGAGGTGCACCTCGAGCTGGGGTTCGTAGGAGAGCTGGCTCAGCCAACCGTCGGGGGAGTCGACCACTCCCGACCAGACCCCGCTCCATCCCTCGAGCACGTCGAGGTACTGGAGCACGATGTAGGGGCGGGCGTTGAACACCATCCGCTCCATCCGATAGACGATCGCCCGCCGCCGCGCGGGATCGATCGCGTGCTCCTGCGTCACGAACAACCGGTCATACGCCTTGCGGCAGTAGCCGGAGTCGCTGTTTGAGTAATACTGGCTGCAGGTCATGTTGTCGAGCATGTACGTGGGGTCCACGAACGTGTCCCAGCCCCACATCGCGAGGTCGAACTTGCGGTAGTGGTCGGCCTCGATCTCGCTCTGGAGCGCGTCGTCGTCGACCGTCTGGAACGTGAGCTTCACGCCGATCTTGAGGAAGTCGTTGGTCATGATCTCGCCGGTTCGCAGCCCCTCGCCGCCGTTGTCGGGGGAGAGCAGCACCGTGTAGGACATCGGGTGGCCGTCGGCCCAGCGCAGACCCCCGGAGCCGTGTCGGCGGTATCCGGCCTGATCCAGCAGCCGGTTGGCGCGTGCGATGTCGTAGGGCAGCGGCCTGATCGACTTGTCGTACCACGAGCCGGTCGCCGGAGGGATGATCGAGGAGCCCGCCTGGGCGTAGCCGAGGTACGCGATGTCGTCGATCTGGCGCCGGTTGGTGGCGTACTCGAACGCCTTGGTGACGAGCGGGTTCAGGAGCTCGCGATGCCCGACCTTCTTGAGGTTGGTGTTGATGATCAGGTCGTTGAACGCCACCGACGGGTGCTTCTCGATCCTGATGTGGGAGCGCGCCAGGGGGCGGATGTCGGTTGGTGGCAGGTTCGGGTCGCCGGTCGCCGCATCGACATCGTGCGCGGTCATCGCCGCGACGAGTGCGTCGTCGTTGGCGAACAGCTCGACGCCGAACCCCTTGATCTTCGGCTTGGGTCCCCAGAACCGCGGGTTGCGGACCAGCAGCAGCACCTGGTTGGGGACGTATTTGACGAACAGGAACGGCCCGGCGCCCACGACCGGGTGGCCGGCGGTCGGTGCGCCGGAGGGCTGGTCCAGCGCCTTGCCTTTGCCGACGGCGTCCTTGGCCCAGATGTGCTCCGGCATGATGGGGATCTGCTCGAGGTTCGAGAGCGCATCGCCGACGGCGGTGCGATAGGTGACCGACACGCGGTTCGCTGAGAGCTCGGTGGCGTGCGTGATCCCGGCGATGGCGCTCGCCCACGCGGCGGTCGCACCGCGCTGGAACTTCACCAACGTGTTGATCGTCCACGCCACATCCGCCGCCGTCAGCGGGCGGCCGTCGGACCACACGGCGTGCCGGTGCAAAGTAAAGGTGATCGCACGCCCCTGATCGGACATCGTCCATGACGTCGCGTACGCGGGAGCGAGCCGCAGGGTCTTCAGGTTGTACTGCAGGAGCTTGGGATAGGTGACCGTCTGGATGTCGAGCGGCAGCTGATCGGTCGTCTCCCAGGGGTTGAGCGAGTTGACGATCGCGATCGTGCCGATCCGCAGGAAGTCGGTGGCGGGACCGGCACCCTCCGAGGGCTGGCAGCCCGCGCAGGCGAGCGCCGCCGCGACCGCGGCGAGCCGGGCCATCCAGCGGATCCTGCTCACGCGAGCAGACATGCCACCGTGTGCTCGCTGGTGCCCACCGGTCGCTCCGACGGATCGACCTGCTCGCACTCCGGGGTCGCGAGTGGACAGCGCGGATGGAAATGACAGCCCGACGGCAGCGACACCGGACTTGGCGCCTCGCCCGTGAGCAGCGTGCGCTCCCGGTTCGCGGATCCGTGACGGGAGGGAACGACCGCCAGCAGCGCGGACGTGTAGGGATGGCGCGGATCGGCGAGCACCTCGCGCGTCGGTCCCTGCTCAACGATCCGTCCGCCGTACATGACGGCGACCCGGTCGGCGTGGTGAATCACAGTCGATAGGTCGTGGGTGATCATCAGCACCGCGAGGTCGCCGTTGCGGCGCAGGCCGTCGAGCAGGTTGAGGATGCCCGCCCGCATCGAGACGTCGAGCATGCTCACCGGCTCGTCGGCGATCAGCAGCTTGGGCTCGAGCACCAACCCCGCGGCGATCGCGACTCGCTGACGCTGGCCTCCTGAGAGCTGGTGCGGATAGCGGTCGAGGTAGAGGTCGACCGGGGTGAGGCCCACCTGGGTGAGTGCCCCTGCGATGCGCTCCGCGCGCTCGGCTCGCGACCGCGCCAGGCGATGGACCTGCAACGGCTCGGCGATGAGCTGGCGCACCCGAAGGCGCGGGTCGAGTGCCTCGTACGGATCCTGGTAGACGATCTGCACCTCCCTGCGCAGCGCCTTGTGGCCCGCCCGGCCGACGGTCGCGATGTCGACCCCGTTGAGCGTGACGCTACCGGCGTCCATCGCGACATTGCCGAGCATCGTCTGCGCGGTGGTCGTCTTGCCCGAGCCCGACTCGCCGACGAGCGCGAGCAGTTCGCCGCGCTCGAGCGTGAGCGAGACCCCGTCGACGGCACGCGCGACTCGGCGCGGCTGGCGCATCAGCGTCCCGACGACTCCGCGTCGGACCGGGAAGCTGGCGTGGAGCTCGTGGATCTCTGCGATCGGGCGATCCTGGCCGCTCACGAACGGGCTTCGAGCGGCGCCGGCGGGGAGCGCGTCGTCGTCACCGAGTCCGGGCGAGGGGGCGCCCGGGTAATGGCAGGCGGCGGCCTCTTGCCCTCCCTCGCCCCCGACCGGGCGCAGTAGTGGCAGGTCGGTCGCGCAGCGCCCGCCGACTCGGTCGCAGCGGTCGAGGAAGCTGCAGCCGGCGATCGGCCGGTCGAGCCGTGGCGGAGCGCCGTCGATCGAGCGGGTGGGGCGGTCGTCGGCAAGGTCGGGGGTCGCCGCAAGCAGCATTCGTGTGTAGGGGTGAGCCGGCGCTGCGGTGATCCGTGACAGCGTGCCCTGCTCGGCGATCCGCCCGGCGTACATGACGGCCGCTCGCTGGCAGGTCTCGATCACGATCGGCAGGTCGTGGGTGACGAGCACGAGCGCGAGGCCGAGCTCGGTCGACAGCGAGGTGAGCAACTCGAGCAGCTGGGCCTGGATCATCACGTCGAGTGCCGTGGTGGGCTCGTCGGCGAGCAGGATCTTCGGCCGGCAGGCGAGCGCCATGGCGACTGCTACGCGCTGGCGCATCCCGCCCGAGAGCTCGTGCGGGTAGAGGTTCGCGGTCCGCGCCGGCAAGCCGACCAGTTCGAGCAGCTCGATTGCCCGGCTCCGTGCTCCGGCCCGGTCCGCTGTGTGGTGGACGAGCATCGGCTCGGTGATCTGCCACGCGATCCGCTTGACTGGATTGAGCGCGTTCATCGCGCCCTGGAAGACGAGCGCGATGTCGGTCCAGCGGTGGGCGGCCATCGAAGTCTCGCCGCCCGCCAGCAGATCGTGACCGTCGAGGCGGATCTCGCCGGCGACTGTGGCGGTGGGCGGGAGCAGCCCCATCATCGCCATCATCAGCGTCGTCTTGCCGCAGCCGGATTCACCGACGAGCCCGATCCGCTCCCCGGTGGGGACGTCGAGGTCGACCCCCTGGACGGCGTGCAGCTCGCCGCCGTCGACCTCGAACCAGACGTGCAGGTTGCGGACCTCGAGCCGGCTGGCCGGCGCGGAGACGTCGGTCGCGCTCACAACGCGTCGGGCCCCCGCCCGACCAGGGAGCGCAGCTTCCACTTGTTGACCGACAGGTGCGCGACCCGCAGGCGCGGGTTCAGCGCATCCTCGATCGCCTGCCCGAGCAGGTAGCAGGCGACGATCACCAGTGCGATGCACAGCCCGGCCGGGACGACGGTCCACCACGCGCCGTAACTCACCGCAGTGCGATCGTTGGCGTGCTCGAGGATCACGCCCCAGCTGACACTGTTGGGGTCGCCCAGGCCGAGGAAGTCGAGTGCGGTCTCGTCGAAGATCGCCGTCGCGACCGTCAGCACGGTGTTGGCGATCAGCAACGGCCCGATCTGGGGCAGGATGTGGCGGACGATGATCAGCGTGTGCCCGGCGCCCATCGCCCGCGCGCGGCGCACGAACAGTCGCTCGCTTGAGCGTCTTGACCTGAGCGCGGATGATCCGCGCGGTCGAGGTCCACAGCAGGATGCCGATCACCAGGATCACGTGGCTGAGGCTCGGGCCCCAGACCGTCGCGACGACGATCATCAGCACGAGGTCGGGGATCACGAGGAAGTAGTCGGTGATCCGCATCAGCAGCGTGTCGACCCAGCCGCCGAAGTACCCGGACAGCACGCCGATGATCCCGCCGATCCCCATCGCCACGAGCGTCGCGGCCCCCCCGACGAGCAGCGAGGTGCGCCCGCCGACGAGCACCAGGCTGAAGACGTCGATGCCGCCGTCGTCGGTGCCGAGCCAATGCCGGGCCGACGGCGACGCGTAGACGATGCCGGTGGCCTGCGTCGTCGAAAACGGGGCGATGAGCGGACCGATGATTGCGAGGATCACGAAGACCAGCAGGATCACCAGGCCGACAGTCGCCGACGGGCGGGCTCGGAGCAGGGCAAGCGTCGCCCGTGTCCGGTGGGCCCGTGGCTCAACGGGGCCGGTGGGAAGGCCCGCCACGGTCGAGCTCATTGCGCTACCCGCGGGTCGAGCACGAAGTAGAGGAGATCGGCGAGCAGGTTGAAGCAGACGACCGAAACGGTGATGATCAGGAACCCGCCCTCGCAGCATCGGATAGTCGCGCTGCTGCACGGCCTGGTAGAGGGCATCGCCGATACCGGGCCAGGAGAAGACGACCTCCATGAGGATCGCCCCGGCGACGATCGAGCCGAGTGACAGGGCGATCAGCGTCACGATCGGGCAGCATCGCGTTGCGCAGCGCATGGGTGCGCATCACGCGTCGCGGGCGCATCCCTTTGGCGCGCGCGGTGAGCACGTAGTCCTCTCCGAGCGTCTCGAGCAGCGCCGAGCGCACGATCAGCGTGTTGCCTCCGTACAGCGTGAGCACGAGCGTGATCACGGGCAGCACCATGTGCTGGGCGAGGTTCTCCAGGTGCTGCCAGAACGGAGGCTGGTGCAGCAGGAACGGGTCGTCGGTTCCCGCCGTCGGCAGGTAGCGCGAAAGCGCGAACAGCAGGATCAGCGCGATCCACTGGGTCGGGAACGAGTAGAAGACGAGCGCGGTGTTCGTGCTCACCTGGTCGATCCACCCGCCGCGCCGCCAGGCGGAGAGAACGCCGGTGGCCACGCCGAGGATCAACGAGATCACGGTGGCGATCGTCACCACCGGCAGCGTGTTGGTGAGCGCGGTCCAAAGGTTGGAGGCGACCGGTTGGTGGTTGGCATAGGAGACGCCGAGATTGCCGTGCAACAGCTCCTTGAGGTACAGCACGTACTGGGCGCCCTTGGACTTGTCTAGCCCGAACTCCGAGGTGAGCGCTTCGCGTAGCTGCTTGGTCGCGTTGGGCACGCGCGCGAGGTTGGTCACCGCCGTTCCGGGAAGCACCCGGAACAGGAAGAAGTTGATCGTGATGGCGACGAAGATGGTCAGGCAGGCGAACGCGACGCGCTTGACGATGTAGTCCGCGCCGCGCACCGCTCTACTCCGCGCCCCGGGTTGCCGCGCCGGCGAGAGCCGCTTCGAGCGCCGCTTCGACGATCTGCGCCGCGACCTCGATGACTTCGAGCGGAGTGACCAGTGAGGGCTGGATGTTGTACGAGGTCGTGCTCGAGTCTGCGAGCAGCCCATGGTTCAGGCATTCGTGCGCGAGGGCGTCCTGCAACTCGGTCGCGCGTTCCTTCGAGGCTCGGTCGCGCACGAACTCGAGCGCGATCAGGCAGCCGATCACGCGCACGTCGCCGACGGCCTCGAACCGGGCCGCCAGTCCGCCGAACCGCTCACGAGCGACGCGCTCGATCTCCCGCACGTGCTCGAGCACCCCGGGGCGCTGTAGCTCGTCGAGCAAGGCGAGCGCCGCGGCGCAGGAGGCAGGCAGCCAGCTCCAGGTGCTGCCGGTGGACAGGTCGTCGAAGCCGCCAAGCGCCTCGCTCGGTGCCGAGCAGCGCGCCGATCGGCATGACGCCGCCACCGAGTCCTTTGCCCGAGGCACATGAGGTCCGGACGCAGATCCCAGTGCTCGGCCGCGAACATCCTGCCGGTCCGCCCGAAGCCGGTCTTCACCTCGTCGAGCGCACAGCAACCATCCGTAGCTCGGCGGCACAACGCGGTGAGGGCCGGCCAGAACGAGTCGGGCGGGGCGATCACGCCACCGGAGCCGAGCACGGGCTCGATCATGACGCCGGCGACGTCGGCCGGATCGATTGCATGGAACAGCAGGTGGTCGCGCGATGAAGTCGACGGTGGCGTCGCCCGGTGCCGCCCGGCCGCGGCGGGGAGAACGGCGTCCGGTAGGGGTTGGGGTAGGGAACGTGGACGAAGCCGGGACTGAGGTGACGTGCGCCGTGGCCGATTTCGGCGGCCTCGGCGCCCGAGCGTGGCGGTGGTTGTCGTCTCGCCGTGGTAGCCGCCGAGGAAGCCGAGGATCAGCGGCCGCCCGGTGGCACGGCGCATCGACCCGCACGGCGATCTCGACGGCCTCGGTGCCGTTGAGCGCGATGTCGACGCGGCGGCAGACTCGGTGGCGCGCATGCCAGGAGGCGCTCGGCGAGCGGGGCGACCATGCTCGGTCGCGATCGCGTGGGTGTCCTCGTTGCCGTAACGGCGTGATGGCGGCGATGGCAGGCGTCAGGATGTCCTCGCGCCCGGCCCCGAGCGGGACCGATGCGCTCGCGCTCGCCATGTCGAGATAGAGGTTGCCGTCGAGGTCCTCGACCACCCATCCAGACTTGCGGTTCATCACGAGCGGCGCGAGGTGATCGGCGAACCCCGGGTACAGGACCGCTCGCTGGCGGTCGAGCAGCGCACGGCTGCGCGGCCCGGGCGGCACATGGCGCACGTCGGGGACCGAGCGCCCCGCGAATGGGCTGGCCTCGAGCGTCCACCGGGTCATCGCGCCCACGGCATGCGGCGATCGGCGAGGACCGCGGTCGCGCAGTTGCGCCCGTTGGCGCCGGTCACGCCGCCGCCGGGATGGGTACCGGCGCCGCACAGGTAGAGGCCGCTCAGGGGCGTGCGGTAGTCGGCGTACCCCTTGGCGGGACGGAGGAAGAACAGCTGGTCGAGGGACATCTCGCCGTGCAGCGCGTGGCCGCCGGTGAGCCCGAGGATCCGCTCGAGGTCCAGCGGACACAGCACCTGGCGGTGCAGGATCGACCGCGGGAGGTTCGGCATGAGCGCGCCGAGTTCCTCGGTCACGCGGTCGGCGACCACATCCTTGCGCTCGTCCCAGCTCCCCTCGGCGAGGCGGTACGGCTGGGAGTTGACATCGATCGTGATCACATGTCTGCCCTCGGGGGCCAGGCTCGGGTCATGCACGGTCGGGAAGCAGAGCTCGATGTGCGTGCCGGTGGCCGCGGTCCCGCGCCGCGCCTGGGCCTGCTGCACGTCGAGGTCGCCGAGCGACGGGCCGACCTCCATGATTCCGCGGTGGTAGGGCGCCACGCCCGAGCCGCCGAGCGAGGCGACGCGCGGCAGCTCGCTGACGGCGAGGTTGATCTTCATCGACGTGCCCTCGCACCGGTATCGCTCGATCGCGGTGCGGAACGCGTCGGGCAGCACGGAGCTCTCGCACAGGGTGAGGAAGGTGTGCTTCGGTCGGCGCCGGAGACGACGAGCGGCGCCGGGATCTGCTCGCCACTCTCAAGTACCACGCCGTCGACTTGACCATGTCGGGTGGTGATCTGGGCCACCGTGCAGCCGAGGCGGATCGTCGCGCCCGCCTGGCGGGCGGCCTCGGCCATCGCCTCGGTGACCCGCCCCATCCCGGCGCGCACGAAGCCCCACTGGCGCACCCCGCCGTCCTCGGATCCGGAGGCATGGTCGTGCATCAGCACGAAGCCGGTGCCGCCGGAGGAAGGGCCGGCGGTGCTGTCGTTGATGGCGTGCCAGCCGAGCGCCGCCTTGACGATGTCGCTCTCAAAGCGCTGGTCCAGGTAGTCGCTCACCGACGAGGTGAGCAGGCCGAGCGTGTCGGCCAGGCGGCGCCGGTGCGCCAGTGACAGCCGGCCGAGGCGGGCGAGGCCCTGGAGATCACGCAGGTGGCGTACGCCAAGGTCAGGCGCCGGCCAGTCGAAGGTCGGCAGCAGCACGGCGGTGAGGGTGGCGAGCTCCTGCTCGAAGGCGGGGAAGGCCGCGGCGTCGCGCCGTGAGTAGCGGGCGATCTCCCGAGCGGTCTCGGGGGTGTCGTCGTGCACGTGCAGCGTCGCGCCGTCGGGCATGAGCGTGAGGCTTGGGCCGGCCGGGTCGACCTGGACGCCGCGGCGGACGAGCTCCAGGTCGCGCCACACCTCGGGCCGCAGCATGCTGAGCACGTAGGCGCCGGTGGACGCCCGGTATCCGGGCGCGAACTCCTCGGTGACGCACGCGCCGCCGACGATCTGGCGGCGCTCGAGCACCAGCGGCCTCAGCCCGGCGCGCGCGAGGTAGAAGGCGGCGACGAGGCCGTTATGGCCACCGCCGACGACGATCGCGTCGTGGCTGTCGCTCACCGGACTCACGGTCAGTCGCCGTCGGCTGCGGATTGAGCGCGACGCACGTCGTTCTCGATGCGCATCCGCGCGGCTGACATGTGCTCGGAGACCGTCTCCGCGACGAGGCGGTGCTCGCCTGAGCGGATGGCGGCGATCAGCCCGCGGTGCTCTGCGACAAGGTCGGTGCGGTCGGGATAGAAGCTCTCCAGATACAGCAGACACAGCCGCGTCTCGGCCAGCAGGGTGGTGAACGTGCGGTCCAGCCGAGGGCTGTGTGCGCCGTGGACCAGGATGCGGTGAAACTCGAGGTCGACGTCGACGAGCTCTGGCCACGGCGCATCACGCATCCGCTCCATGCGGTCGACCACCTCGGTGAGCTCGGCGAGAACCTCGTGGTCGGGCTCGTCGGTCAGCTGCGCGGCGGCCGCCCGTTCGACCACGTCGCGGACGAAGTAGACGTCGCGCGCGTCGGAGACATCGAGATCGACGACGAACACCCCGCGGTTACGCTCGGCGCGGGCCAACCCCTCGTGGATGAGCCGCTGCAGCGCCTCGCGGACCGGGCCGCGGCTGACTCCGAGCTGCGCGGCGAGGTCCACCTCGGCCAGCTGCGCGCCAGGCCGGAAGGTGCCGTCGAGAATCCCGGCGCGGACCCGCTCGGCGACCATCGCCGGCGTCGATTCGAGCTTGATCATCTCCAGGGGAGGGCGGTCGGTCACGTCGGTGAGGCCTTTCGCGTCAAGCGTTCCCCATACCGCGGATCGTCAGCAGGCAGATTGTAGACAATAGTATAGTCTGCAATCTGCGAAAGCAAATCGCCCGATGCACGAGGAGACCGATCGCAGATGCGCAGCGAGCAGCAGTTCCAGGGGCTGGACCGCACCCTGCAGCGGGCCTGGATCAAGGGCGCGGGATTCACCGACGCCGAACTCGACCGTCCGCTCATCGGCGTCGCGAACACCTACCAGGACTTCTCGCCCGAGAACGTCCATTTGCGGATGGTCGCCGACGCGGTCAAGGCCGGGATTCGCGCTGCTGGAGGCACGCCGGCGACGCCGGCGTCACCGACCTCGACCGGGCCGGCGGAGTCCCCGCCGTCCAACGCGAGCTGGGCGCGCTCATGCATCTCGAGGCGCGGACGGTCAGCGGCGCGACCGTCGGTGACATCGCCGAGCTCGCGGTGACGCGCGATCACAGCGTCATCACGAGCGCCGCGGCGCTGATGGGCATGGGCCTCGGCGACAGTGTCGCCCTCGTCACCGATGGGCGCTTCTCCGGGGCCACACGCGGCCCGGCGATCGGCTATGTCGGACCTGAGGCCGCACGCCGCGGTCCGATCCGGCTGGTGCAGAATGGCGACGTGATCCACATCGATATGGACGCGCGCCGCCTGGACCTCGACGTCGAGCCCGCGGAGCTCGAGCGTCGCGCCGCCGCCTATCAGTCGCCCGCGCCGCGGATCGCCCGCGGGTACCTGTCCTTCTATGCAGAGCACGTCGCCCCGGCGTCCAAAGGCGCCGTGCTGCCGCGCTGAGTCCCGATGCGACCCCACCCACCAAGGAGAACCGCGTTGTCCAGATCGATTCGCTCAGCAGCGCTCGCCGCCCTCACCGCCGGCGCCATGGCGCTCGCCATGGTCCTGTCCGCCGCCCCGGCGGCGCAGGCCAAGGGCTACACCCCGCCCCCGATCAAGCACGTCTGGGTGATCAACCTGGAGAACGAGAGCTACAGCTACGCATTCGGTGCCGCCGGCCATCGTTTCGCGCCGTACCTGACCAGGACGCTCGTCTCCGATGGTGCGTTCCTGCGCGACTACTACGGCACCGGTCACGACAGCCTTGACAACTACGTCGCCGAGATCTCGGGCCAGGCCGGCAACTACATGCTCAACGAGGACTGCGGAATCTTCGCGCCATTCATCCAGTTCGGCGGCGAGAACTTCGACAAGTGGACCAAGGATGGACAGCTCTCCGGCGAGGGCTGCGTATTCCCGGGATACGTGCCGACGATCGCCTCACAGCTGGACGCCAAGGGGCTGTCGTGGCGCGAGTACGCCCAGGACATGGGCAACGACCCGCACCGCGACGGCACGGTCACGACCTCGCAAGGGCCCGCGTGCGGGCATCCTCCGCTCGGCGGCATCGATCTCACCGATTCCACCGGCCCGGCGAATGACAGTTACGCCACCCGCCATAACCCGTTCATGTACTTCACCTCGATCATCGACGACAAGCAGCTGTGCGACTCACATGTGCTGTCGCTGCGTCCGTTGGAGGCGAGCCTGCACTCGGCCGCCACGACCGCGAACTACACGATGGTGACGCCGAACACCTGCTACGACGGCCACGACTGGCCGAAGTGCCAGAACGGCACGCCCGGGCGGCTGCCGCGGGTCGACCAGTTCCTCAGGAGGTGGGTGCCGATGATCACCGACTCGCCGGCCTACCGGGCAAACGGCCTGATCGTCATCACGTTCGACGAGTCGGGCTCGGACGGCAACGCGAGTGCCTGCTGCGGCGAGGTCGACGGGCTTGGGTTCGACGACCCGTCGCATCCGAACCTGAACGAGCCCGGGCTCTACGGGCCCGGTGGCGGACGCGTCGGCGCGGTGCTGCTGTCGAAGTACATCCGGCCCGGCACCGTCACCAAGCATCCGTACAACCACTACTCGATGTTGCGCAGCGTGGAGGACCTGTTCGGGCTCTCCCACATCGGGGACGCCAAGATGTCGCAGGTGCGTCCGTTCGGAGCTGACGTCTACACCAGACCGCAGGGATGAGACAGGCGGCCGCGGTGCTCCGGCCCGCTGGCCCCGCTCAGTGGCTGGAGATCACCTTGTCGATCAGGCCGTACTCGACGGCCTGCTGGGCGGTGAAGAAGCGGTCGCGCTCCATATCGAGGTGGACCTGCTCCTCGCTCTGGCCGGTGTGCTTGGCATAGATCTCATCGGTGCGCTTGCGGATGCTGAGGATCTCCCGCGCGTGAATCTCGATGTCGGTCGACTGGCCTTCGAAGCCCGCCGACGGCTGATGGATCAGGATGCGGCTGTTGGGTAGCGCGAAGCGCTTGCCCGGCGCACCGCCGGCGAGCAGCAGCGAGCCCATCGACATCGCGATGCCGACGCAGATCGTCTGGCACTGCGGCTTGATGAAGTGCATCGTGTCGTAGATCGCCAGACCGCTGTAGATCGACCCGCCGGGCGAGTTGATGTAGATCGAGATGTCCTTGTCCGGATCGGAGGACTCGAGGTGCAGCAGCTGGGCGACGACGAGGTTCGCGATCTGGTCGTCGATCGGAGTGCCGATGAAGATGATCCGCTCGTTGAGCAGACGGCTGTAGATGTCGAACTCGCGCTCGCCGCGGGCGGTGCGCTCAATGACCATTGGGACGAGGGGCATGGCTGCGAGCCTAGTACACGGGGCGTCTCGAGCGACCCCGCGATCCCCGAGCGCGAGGTGCTTGACCCTCACGCGGCGTGAGGGCTTACGGTGGCCCCATGGACGACGACGACACTCGCTCCTGGCGGATCGGCGAGCTGGCCGCGGCGAGCGGACTGAGCGTCCGCGCGCTGCGGCACTACGACGAGCTCGGGCTGCTGGTCCCGGCCGGCAGGACGGGCTCCGGATATCGGCTGTACACCGCGGCGGAGGTGCAACGGCTCTACCGGATCACGGCGCTGCGGCGCCTCGGGCTCGGCCTGGAGGCGATCGCCGCCGCGCTCGACGGCGACGCGGCCGATCTGGCGACCGTGATCCGCCGACAGCGAGACGCCGTCGTCCGGGAACTGGCCGAAAGCCTCGCGCTCCGGGACCGGCTCGACGCGCTCTGCGCCGAGCTGGACCGCGGCGTGCAGCCCACGGTGCAGGAACTGATCACGACGATGGAGGCGATGCAGATGTACGAGAAGTACTACACCGAGGAACAGCTCGATCGGCTCAAGCGTCGCGGCGAGGAGCTCGGTCCCGAGCGGATCGCCGAGGCGCAGCGCGAGTGGGCGCAGCTGTTCGAGACCTTGCGCGAGGCGCAGACGGCGGGCGTCGCGCCCCCGGACCCGTCGCTTGACCACGTCCGCGCGCACGCGCGCGAGCTGGTCGCGATGTTCACCGGGGGCGAGCCCGACATGGCCGCGTCCCTGGGGCGGATGTGGTCCTCCGAGGATCCGGAGACGATGAGCCGGGGCGCGCTCGACGCCGAGCTCGCGGCCTACATCCGCGAGGTGTTCTCGGCCGGCGACGGGGTCGGAGGCTGAGCGCCAGCCACGGGACCGCGGTGGCGCACGGCGATCGGGTAGAAATGGGTCGGTGAGCGAGCGAATCTCGTTGCTGTCCCGCGCCGACGCCGCCGTGGGCGACACTGTGGAGGCCGCGGTGCGGGCCAAGCACACTTGGCGCCTGCGCCGTCTCGGGCACCCGCAGGCGCTGGAGCCGCCGGGTGAGGCGCTCTGGGCAGGCGGATCGCCTGCGCCCCGCGCAGGCTGCGACCTGCAGGTGCTCATCGACGGGGAGGAGGCGATGGCCGCGATCGCCTCGGCGATCGGTGATGCCCGCGAGTCGGTGCACATCATGGGCTGGCACGTCGCCCCGCACTTCGAGCTGGTCCGGGGCGAGCGCCCGGTGATCCTCGGCGCGCTGCTGGCCGAGGTCGCCGAACGGGTTGACGTCCGGGTGCTCGTCTGGGCCGGGGCCCCTTTTCCGGTCTTCCATCCGACACGCGCGGAGGTCTCGGCGGGCGTCGAACGCCTCACGAGGCAGACGAAGATCCGCTGCATGACCGATCCGCGCGAGCACCCGTTCCACTGCCACCACGAGAAGGCGGTGATCATCGATGGGCACACGGCGTTCGTGGGCGGCATCGACATGACGGACTTCGGCGGCGATCGCAACGACGCGCGCAGCCACCCCGCGCGCCGGCGCCTGGGCTGGCACGACGTGGGCACGCGCCTCAAAGGCCCTGCCGTGACGGATGTCGCCGCGCATTTCGCGCTGCGCTGGGTCGAGCTGACCGGGGAGACGCTGCCCGCCGGGCCTGACGTAGCGCCCTGTGGGGAGCACACCGTGCAGGTCGTGCGGACCGTGGCCGAGGGCATGTACGACCGGCTGCCGAACGGAGAGTTCCGCATCCTCGAGAGCTACATGCGGGCGCTGCGAGCGGCGCGGTCGTTCATCTACCTGGAGAACCAGTTCCTTTGGGCGCCCGAGATCGTGGAATTGCTCGCCGAGAAGCTGCGCCGTCCGCCGACCGACGAGTTCCGCCTCGTGCTCGTGCTCCCGGCGAAGGCGAACAACGGCCACGACGACACCCGGGGGCAGCTCGGTCGGCTGATCGATGCCGATGGGGACGGCTCGCGCCTGCTCGCGACCACGCTTCGATCGCTGAGCGGCACGCGCGAGGATCCCCTCTACGTCCACGCCAAGGTCGGGATCGTCGACGATCGCTGGCTGACGATCGGCTCGGCGAACCTCAACGCTCACTCCCTGCTCAACGACACCGAGATGAACATCTGCACCGACGACAGGCGGCTGGCGCGCGATACGCGCCTGCGCCTCTGGGCCGAGCACCTCGACCTCGAGCGCGATCAGATCGCAGCTGAGGCGCCGCACGAGGTCATCGACCGCCGCTTTCGCCCGATCGCGTTCGATCAACTCGATCGCCGCCGCGCCGGTCTGCCCCCCACCCATCATCTCCTGGCCCTCCCGGGTGTTTCGCGACGCTCGCGCCGGCTCCTGGGCCCGCTGGAGGGGCTGTTCGACGACGGCTGATGGGCCCGCGGCTCAGACGACGAGCACCGCGGAGCCGCTGAACGCTCCGGTGCGCAGGTCTGTCAGTGCCTGCTCGGCCTGCTCGAGCGGGTACTCGGTGACCGTGGTGTGAACCGGGATCTGAGGTGCGAGCTTTAGGAACTCGCGGCCATCCGCGCGGGTGAGGTTGGCGACCGAGCGGATGGTTCGCTCGTGCCAGAGATCCTCGTAGGCGAACGCGGGGATCTCGGACATGTGGATCCCCGCGCAGACGACCATCCCCCCGGGGGCCAGCGCGCGCAGAGCGGCCGGGACCAGCGCGCCCGCCGAGGCGAAGATGATCGCCGCGTCGAGCGGGCGGGGCGGCTTCTCGTCAGACGCACCCGCCCACTGGGCGCCGAGCGAGCGAGCGAACTGCTGACCGCGTTCATCGCCCGGCCGCGTGAACGCGAACACCTCGCGGCCCTGGTGGACCGCGACCTGGCAGATCTGATGCGCCGCGGACCCGAAGCCGTAGAGCCCGAGTGATCCGCCGGCGTCCGCGTCGCCGGTCATCCGGTAGGCGCGGTAGCCGATCAGGCCGCCGCAGAGCAGCGGCGCGGCCTGGACGTCACTGAGCCCGTCGGGGATGTCGAGGCAGAAGCGCTCGTCGGCGACGGTCACCTCCGCAAACCCGCCGTCGATGTCGCGCCCAGTGAAACGGGCCTGTTCACACAGGTTCTCGCGCCCTGACCGGCAATAGCGGCACTCACCGTCGGTCCAGCCCAGCCAGGGGACGCCGACGCGCCTGCCGTCATCGGTCGTGCCGACGATCTGATGACCGAGCACGACCGGCAGCCGAGGGGCTTCGATCTCGCCGTCGCGCAGGTGCAGGTCGGTGCGACAGACCGCGCACGCGGAGACACGGATGCGCACCTGCCCCGCGGCCGGGCTCGGCTGCGCCCGCTCGGTCAGGACAAGGGGCTCTTCTGGACGCTCGAGGACGACGGCGCGCATCGATCCTCATTGTGCGTGCTGCGCCGCGCCAGCGCGTACAGGATGCTCGCGATCACGAGGATGTAGATCGGGAAGCCGGCGGTCGAGAAGCTCCAGTCGCGGATCGTGAACAGGGTGATCGTCGCGTTGGCCATACCGGCGAGATACGGGAGCGGATGCTCGGTGTCAGGTGCGTGAATCGCCTTGCGCACCGTGGGGATGGAGGCGAGCGCGTCGGCGGCGATCGACAGGGCGATGGCGGTTGTGCCGCGGCCCGAGATCGCCCACAGCGCGATCGCGCAGAGCGACAGCGCCCCGCACGCGATGTCGACCTTCCCGATCCGCCAGCGCCCCGTGTGGACGATGAACGAGCAGACGAACACGAACAGCGGACCGACGCCGACCGACAGTGTGAGCACGGACGGCAGGCCGACGCCGCCCGAGACCTCGGCGGCGAACGCGACGAGCGGAGCGAGCGCCCACAGCATCCAGCTCACGCGGTTGGGCTGGGCGCGGCCCTGGAACATCGCCCTGCAGTAGCCCACCGACCCGGTGAGGCTCAGCGCCATCCCGAGCAGGACGAAATGCGGATCGATCACGTCAGGGTGGGCTGAGCAGGCGGCCGACGAGCCGGCCGAGCGCATCGATGGCGGTGAGCAGGTCCGCTTCGGCGGTGTCCTCTCCCCGCGCGTGACTCACCCCGCCGATGGACGGAGCGAACAACATCACCGTGGGCACGCCCGCGCGGGCGAGCGAGGCGCTGTCATGCAGCGGCCCGGAGCGCAGCGGCTCGCCGCCGCCGACGGCCTCGACGGCCGCGGCGATCAGCGCGGCGTCGAAGTCGACGGGGTCTGAGCGGTAGACCTCCGTCCAGTCGGCCGCGCAGCGCGACTCGTCGAGCACCGCGGTGACATGGGCGTCGAGCGCCTCCAGCGGCTCGCGCTCGGCATGACGGATGTCGAGGCTCGCTCGGCATATGGCGGGCACCGCGGTGATGAACGCCGGCTCGGTGGCGAGCTCGCCGACCGTCGCCAGCCCGCCGTGACGCTCGGCCGCGTCCATCGTCTCGCTGATGAACAGCGCGGCGGCGCGTGCCGGGTCGTGCCGGTCGGCCATCTGCAGCGCGCCGGCGTGACCGGCGGCACCGCGGAAGCTGATCCTGCGCCGCCGGACGCCGAGGCATCCCGCGACCGCCGCGGCGGTGCGATGTTCGCGCTCCAGCACCGGCCCCTGCTCGATATGAAGCTCGACCGCCGCGGTGACGTCGGCCAGTCTGGGGCTCGGCCGACCGAGTGCCTCGGGATCGAATCCGTATGGGGCGACGACCTCCGGGGCGGGCGTGCCGTCGCTGCTGATGAGGGCGTCGAGCTCGGAGCGAGCCAGCGCGCCGGTGGCCGCCGACGATCCGAGCAGGGAGCGGCCAAAGCGCGTGCCCTCCTCGTCGGCCCAGTCCACGACGGCCACCGTCGGCCGGCTCGCGGCCGGCACCGCATGGTCGCCTCCGGCGACCGATGAAAGGACCCCCAGGGCGGCGTGGACACCGAGGATCCCGTCCAGCCAGCCACCGCCGGGGACGCAGTCGCTGTGACTGTGCACGAGCACCGTCCCGGGCCGGTCGCCCGGCAGCACGTACCAGGTGTTGGCGAACGCGTCGTGCTCGACGATCAGCCCGGCGCCGCCCGCGACCGCTTCGGCGTGCGCGTCGAGTTGTGCACGCTCGGCCGCCCACGCGTCGGTCCAGGCCTCGCGGCGGCCGCCCGAGCGCTCGTCGGTCTCTCGCAGCGCCTTGATCACACCCCGGCCGTCGATCATCGGGACAACATACCGGCACGGATCGCGCCCCCGGTCGGGGGGTTCGCATGGTGGGGTGCGGCGTTGACCGGTCCTGCCGGGTAGCGTTCGAGCGCGATGGTTCCGCTCAACGTTCCCAACGTGCTCACGGTGGTGCGGATCCTGCTCGTGCCGGTCCTCGTGGTGGCGCTGCTCGAGAAGACCGGCTCGGGCGATCTGCTGGCGGCGATCGTGTTCGCGGTTGCCTCGCTCACCGACGCGATCGACGGCTACCTCGCGCGCGCGCGCAACTCGGTGACGAACTTCGGCAAGTTGATGGATCCGATCGCCGACAAGCTGCTGATCATCGCGGCGCTGGTCGTCCTGGTCTCGGTCGGGCGGCTGCAGGCCTGGGTGGCGATGGTGATCATCGCGCGCGAGTTTGCGGTCACCGTGCTGCGCGCGGGCGTCGGCGCCCAGCAGGGGATCGTGATCCCGGCGAGCCAGCTCGGGAAGCTGAAGACCGCCTCGCAGGTGCTGATGGTGATCTGCCTGATCGCCATTCGCTCGCGGCCGGTGGTCGTCGACGTGATCGTCTACGCGACCGTGGTGATCACGGTCCTGTCCGGAGCCGACTACTTCTTCGGCCTGCGCCGCCGGCTGGCGGAGCTGGCGGCGGAGAAGCGCGCCGCCGCGCGGGCCCCGTCCGGCTCTGCCGCCTCAGGCGGTGGCCGCGAGCCAGGCCTGGAGTGAGGTGTGCCGGGCCGGCGGGCTGCCGTCGAGCTCGGCGCGGATCTCCTGCAGGGTGCCGAACCGCTCGGCGACCACGTTGTGCTGGTGGATCGTCTCGAGGTTCTCCTGGCGCGCGGAGACGAACGCGCCCGGCCCGAGCTCGCCGAACGACTCGACCACGCCGCGGATCATCTCCCGCACGCAGTCCTCGACGAACCGGGGCCGCCGATGGGCCTTCTCCACGACGTGGCCCTCGTCCGCGCGCTTCATCAGCTCGTAGATCTCCGATGACATCGACTGCTCGACGATCGCGAGCAGCGCGCTCGCGCCGATCGCGGTCTCGCAGTCCTCCGGGCAGCCGATGTGCAGGGTCCCGAGCCCGCGCTGGTTGTGGGTGGCGACCGGCACCGCCTCCAGGATCCGTTCGATCTCCTCGGGGCCATAACCCTGTTGGGCGAGGTTGCGAGCGGCGCTCGCCGCGACGAGCTCCTGCGCGCACGGGCACGCGGTCATCCCCTGGGCGGTGACGCCGGTCACCCGCCGGGTGCCGCGCTCGGTCGCCACCGCGACCCCGTGCAGGGTGTAGATCTCCTGGGTCTGGATGCCGGAGACGGGTGCGGGCTTGTGCTCCGGGAAGCGCGCCTCGACGTTGACCTCGGCGCGGGTGGCGCCCTGGCGATCACGCACCAGCTGCGCGATCCGCTCGGCCAGCCCCTCCACGGTGAACGCGGCCTGACCGAGCACGACCTCGCCGATCGATTCGTTGACGACCTCCTCGAAGCGCGACATGTGCGCGCCCTTCTGCATCCCGCCGAGCTCGATCACGCACTCGAAGCGCGCCGAGAACAACTGCTCGCCGTCGACGGTGCGCATCCGGATCACCTTCTCCACGCCGGTGACGCCGACGCGTGAGAGGCTGAGGGCGAGGCCCGGGCGGCGCGCCTGGACGTCGTCGAGAGGGGTGATGGTGGCGTTCTCGGTCATCTTCCGCTCAAGGGTAGAGGGGCGCGGGACCGTCGTCGTCTCGGGCTGTTGCGATCCGGTCCTTTGTGCTAAACCTCGCTACCTCGTAGCAAGCGTTACGAGGGAGAGAGAGGAGACCGCCTCGGTTCGCCGGGGCGGTCTCGAGGCAACACAAGAGAGCCGAGGGCGCCCGTGAGCGTTGTTGACGAGATCGTCCTCCTGTCCGGTGAGACCCCGATCGCCGAGCTCGATGAGCTGCGGCCGTTGATCGCGGAGGCCCAGGAGCGTGGGCTTGTGCGGTTCTCCGACATCGAGGCCTGCCTGGAGGAGATCGAGGTCACCAAGGAGCAGGTGCAGGAGCTGCATGCCTATCTGGATGAGCAGGGCATCGCGGTCGTCGGCGCCGACGGGAAGCTGGCGCGCTCCGAGGGCTCGACCGTCGAGGCGGGCGCCGGCCGGCGAACCGCCGAGGGAAACGACTCCGAGGCGGAGGAGGAGGGCGGCGCACGCCGGCGGGTCGAGCTCGACCTGACCGTCGAGCCCTCGTTGGACTCGCTGCGGCTCTATCTGCGCTCGATCGGGCGCGTGGAGCTGCTCACCGCCGAAGAGGAGGTGCAGCTGGCGCGGCGGATCGAGCGCGGCGACATGGACGCCAAGCGTCACATGATCGAGGCGAACCTGCGCCTCGTCGTCTCGATCGCCAAGTCCTATCTGGGTCGCGGCCTCACGTTCCTGGACCTCATCCAGGAGGGGTCGATGGGTCTCATCCGCGCGGTGGAGAAGTTCGACTACCGCCGCGGCTACAAGTTCTCGACCTACGCCACCTGGTGGATCCGCCAGGCGGTGACCCGGGCGATCGCCGACAAGGGCCGCACGATCCGCATCCCGGTCCACATGGTCGAGAAGCTCAACAAGGTGATCCACGTCGAGCGCCAGCTCGTCCAGCAGCTCGGCCGCGAGCCGACGCCGGATGAGATCGCCCGCGAGCTCGAGTGCGGGGTGCGCGAGGTGCGCGACGTCCTGCGGCTGGCCCAGCAGCCGATCTCGCTGGAGAAGCCGATCGGCGAGGAGGACGACTCCTCGCTGGGCGACTTCGTGGAGGACCAGACGGCGGAGTCGCCGTTTGAGATGGCGGCCGAGCGTCTCCGGCGTGAGAACCTGCGCCGCGCGCTGGCTGCGCTGCCCGAGCGCGAACGCGAGGTCATCGAGATGCGCTTCGGGCTCACCGGTGAGCGCCCGTACACGCTCGAGGAGGTCGGCCGGGCGTTCAACGTCACCCGCGAGCGCATCCGCCAGATCGAGAACCACACACTCAAGAAGCTCGAGGCGCTGCCCGAGGCCCAGCGCCTCCGGGACGCCTCCTAACCCTGCGGAAGGGGAGAGGGGCACGTTCGGCCGGCCCACCGGGGACCGGCCGGGCGGAGATGGCTCCGCCTGGCCTCTTCCGTCTCGGTCAACCGTCCGCGCAGGATCTTTGTCATCACGCGCCGCGGTCCCCGGCGGAGCGTGGGCGGTTCTCTCCAGGCGACGGTACTTCTCTCGCACGCAGCTCCGGCGGCGGTCACGAGTGCGCGTTCGGTCGCGGCCCATGGACCAGTTGGACGGTGCCGCGGGCGACCGCGGCCGGCCGTTGGTCGAGACCTGCTCGTCGCTACACTCACCGGCCCCGGCGGGGTTCCTGAGCGGTCAAAGGGGACCGGCTGTAAACCGGTTGGCACTGCCTTCGCAGGTTCGAATCCTGCCCCCGCCACTGAGCCGGAGCCGGGCCTCTCACGAGCGCCCGGCGCCGGGTCGCGGCCAAGCCCGGGGGGCGACCCGATACGCTCCCTGCGAGCGCCCTCGTAGCTCAGTTGGTAGAGCACTTCCATGGTAAGGAAGGGGTCCACGGTTCGAGTCCGTGCGAGGGCTCTGAGAAAGCCCTGCAAAACGGGGCTTTTTCGCGTTGCGGAGCGTGGGGGGAGCGTTCAGGCGCCGGTCACGGCAGCAGCTGGATGATCGCGGCGATCCCGACGACGATGATCACCCCGCGCAGGACCGTGGGCGACAGCCGCCGGCCGACGCGCGCGCCGAGCATCCCGCCCACCAGCGAACCGGCGGCGATCAGGCCGGCCACCTCCCAATCGATGTGGGCGAACATCACGAACACGATCCCTGAGACGAGGTTGACGAGCAGGGTGAGCACGATCTTGAGCGCGTTGAGCCGCTGCAGCTCGTCCTCGAGTCCAAGGGTGAGGATCGACAGCAGCAGAATCCCCTGCGCGGCGCCGAAGTAGCCGCCGTAGATCCCGCCGACGAAGACGCCGAGGATCGTTGCCGGGCCCGGACGATCGCTTCGTATGACACGCCGCGCCGCCAGTCGCGCCGACAGACGCCGCTGGAAGATGATGAGCAGCAGTGCGATCGCGATGAAGGCGGGCACGATCGCCTTGAAGGCGGCCGCCGGCAGGCTGAGCAGCAGCACCGCGCCCGCGATCCCGCCGCTCACCGACGCCACCGCGAGTGTCAGCGAACGGGTCCGCTGGCCCGCGAGCTCGCGCCGGTAGCCAATCGCACCGGTCACCCCGGCGGGGACGAGCCCGACCGTGTTGGAGACGTTGGCGACGACCGGCGGATAGCCGAAGCCGAGAAGCACCGGGAAGGTGAACAGGGTGCCGCTGCCGACGACGGTGTTGATCGTGCCCGCGGCGATCCCCGCGACCAGCATGGCGACCGCGTGCAGCGGGCTCACGCGCGTCTCCCGGCCGCGTGCGGCGGACTCACACGCGGCGCCCCACCGCGTTGGCCATCACTCGACGGTGGCGCGCAGCAGGTTCGTCTGGACGTGCTCGAGGTGGCTCACGGTCGCGGCCGCGGCCTCTTCGGCGTCGCGGGCGATGAGCGCGTCGACAAGGCGCACGTGCTCGGCCTGGTAGGCCGCCCGTCGCTGCCGGGAGTCGTTGCGCAGCTTGAGGTTGCCCCATATCTCGCCCTTGCGGGCGCGCTCGACGATGGCGTTCATCGCGACGAGCAGCTGGTTGCGGCTCGCGGCGACGATTGCGTGGTGGAATGCGAAGTCCCACACCTCGAACTCCGCGGCGTCCTCGGCGCGGGCGCCGCCCTCCACACAGCGGCGCATCTCGTCGAAGTCACGTTGTGTCGCCCAGGCGACCACCAGCGGCACGACGTGTGGCTCGATCAGCATCCGGGCCGCCATGACGTCGGCGGGGCCCACCTCAGCCACGCTCTGGGTCGCCGCGTCCGGGGGGGCCGGCTCGGTCGCGCCGGGCCGCAGGAAGGTGCCCCGCCCCACTTCGCGTGAGATCCGCCCTTCGGCCTCGAGCACGGTGAGCGCGTGGCGCACGAGCGTGCGCGGCACCCCGAACTCGGTCGCGAGGGCGCGCTCGTTGGGCAGCTGACCGCCGGGAACGAACGCGGGATCCTCGCAGCGGCTCAGGATCACCCGGGCCAGGTCGCGCCCGTAGGGCGAGGGCAGCGGAGGCCGGGAGCTTGAGGTGGAGGTCGCCATTTGAGTGACCAATCCTACCTTCTCGGCAGATGGATCGCCTGCTCGAATCTAAAGAGTTGCACTTCCCTGTTGACGCCGTGCTTACGGGGCGATATAGATTGAAACCAATCTGACACATCCGGACCATTGGTTGCGGAGCGGTGTCGACCACGAGAGGAGAACCCCCAGCTGTGCGACTCGCAACCGTGATCACGGACGCTGGTCTGCGCCTGCATGTGCGCGGACGCAGCGGGTACGTCGACGTGGCACAGGCCACGCAGGACAGCCGCCTCGCCGACCTTGGCGCCCTGCTGTCCGCCGGACCCGAGGTGTTGGACACGATCTCCCGTGCCGCCGAGCAGGACGGGCGCGAGCTCAGCGAGGCCGAGTACGGTCCGGCGGTTCCGCACCCTCGCCGGGTTCTGTGCTTCGGGGTCAACTACGTCGAACACGCGCTCGAGGGCGGGCGCCCGCCGACCAAGTGGCCGGAGGTGTTCGTCCGCGGGGCCGAGTCGGTGGCCGCGCCGTACGGCGATCTGATCAAGCCGCAGCTCACGTCGAAGTTCGACTTCGAGGGCGAGCTCGGCCTGGTCATCGGCCGCGGTGGGCGCTACATCGCCGCGCAGGACGCGCTGGGCGCGATCGCCGGCTACACGATCCTGATGGACGGGACCGCGCGCGAGTGGCAGCGGGCCTCGACCCAGTGGACGCCCGGCAAGAACTTCGACGGCACGATGCCGATCGGCCCCGAGATCGTCACTCCCGACGAGCTCGATGCGTCCGATCTGCGGCTGACGACGACGCTCAACGGAGAGGTGATGCAGTCGGCGAGCACCGCGCAGATGATCTTCGACATCCCGCGCTGCGTGGAGTACGTGTCGTCGTTCACCACCCTGCGGCCCGGTGACGTGATCGCGACCGGCACTCCCGGGGGGGTCGGCTTCGCTCGGACCCCACCGCTGTGGCTCACACCCGGCGACGTGCTCGAGGTCGCGGTCGAGGGAATCGGTCGGATCGCCAATCGGGTGGTTGCCGAAGACAACGGGCACGCCGACTGGCCATGGATCCCGCCCGTGTCGGACAAAGCAACGCTCTAGGTCGCCAACGCTGCGCGAGGAGAAGAGGAGAATCATGTCTCAGAGCAGGTCAACAGACGAATCCCGGGGGCGCAGAGCGCTGCTCGGGGTGCTGCTCGTCGCCGTGCTGGCCCTGGTGGCCGCCGGCTGTGGCAGCTCCAAAGGCAACTCATCCTCGTCCGGCTCCGCGGCGCCGGCGGGCAGCTCGACCAGCTCAGGCGGCTCGAGCGCCCCCAGCTCCGTCGGCTCCACGGGCGGCGGATCGCTGACGGTGGCTGACGTCGCCCCGTTCACGGGTATCGACGGCGCGCTCGGCCCGACCTATCTCGTCGCGTGTGCCGCCGCAACGCATGCGATCAACGCACAGGGCGGCATCCTCGGGCACCAGATGGGCTGCAAGGCCGTCGACACGCGCGGCGACCCGGCTGACGCGGTGCCCGCCGTCCACCAGCTCTACGCGTCCGGCGCTCCCTCCTTCATCATCGGCTGCACATCCGATGAGGCCGCCTCGGTCGTGCCGATCTTCGGCGCCAACCACACGGTCTCGTTCTGCATGACCGGTCAGTCGGAGTTCGACCATGTGAAGTTCCCGTACTTCTTCCGGCTCGTGCCGCCCGACCTGTCGGAGTCCTATGCGATGACGGCGATCGCGCAGGCCAAGGGCTACAAGAAGGTGGCGCTCGCGTTCGGCAACGACATCGGCTCGCAGACGTTCGTCGCGCCCGCTCTGGCGGCGCTCAAGAAGGCTGGGATCGCGGTCGTCTCCAACCAGACGCTCGACCCGAGCGCGAGCACGTTCCGGACCGAGGCGGCGGCGGTCGTCAACGCGCACCCGGACGCGATCATGACCGAGGCCCTCGGTCCGACAGAGGCGTCGTTCCTCAGCGAGTTCAAGCAGCTCAACGGCGGCAAGATGGTTCCGATCATCGGCACCTCGGCGACGATCTCTCCCGATTGGTACAAGTCGGTCTCGGCGGCGGTCGGCGCGAGCACGCTCGCCTCGAACTTCCTCGCCGACAACCTGGTCACCGAGACGAGCGGTCCGGCGTACACGACGTTCGCGGCGGCGATGAACTCCCAGAAGGGCAAGGTCGGCCAGACGGGCGACTTCGCGACCTATCTCACCTCGCCGGGTGGGGTGCACCTGTACGACGGGATCAACCTGGCCGCGCTGTCGATGCTCGCCGCCAAGAGCACCTCGACAGCCGCATGGGTGCCATGGATCACCAAGATCGGCAACGGCGTGCCTGGCGCAACGGTCGTGCACTCGTTCGCCCAGGGCGCCGCGGCGCTCAAAGCGGGCAAGCAGATCCGGTACGAGGGTCCCGGTGGGCCGACGAATTTCGACGCCTACCACGACTCCGCGGGTCTGTTCCAGATCGATACCTACACCCCGAGTGGCGCGGTCAAGGTGGCCGGCAGCATCTCGGTGGCCAAGCTGCGGGCCCTGGGGTTGTAGCGATGCTCGCCACAGGCAGCCTCGTCGTCACGTCGGTGGGGTTCGGCTTCGTCAGCGCGGCGGTGCTCGCGCTGGCGGCAGTCGGATTCACCCTGCAGTTCGCCGTCACCAACGTGCTCAACCTCGCGTACGCGGCGGTGATGACCGTGTCGATGTACGCCGCGTACGCGTTGAACAGCTCCGGCGTCACGATCTGGGTGGCGGCGCTGGCGGGGATCGCTGCCGGTGCACTGCTGTCCGTGGCGCTCAACGCGATCGTCTACACGCCGTTCCAGCGTCGCGGCAGCTCGCCGATCGCGATGGTGATCGTCTCCCTCGGGATGACGCTCATCCTCGAGTTCGGCACGCAGGCGCTCGAGGGGGCGACGAACGTCTCCTACCAGATGAGTCAGGGGGCGGCGGTGAAGCTCGGCTCGATCGAGCTGACCGTCGTCCAACTGGTCATCATCGGACTCAGCCTGGTCGTCATGCTGCTCGTCCACGCGCTCGTGCGTTATACGAAGCTCGGCAAGGCGATGCGCGCGACGGCCGCCAACCCCGACCTCGCCCGTAACTGCGGGATCCGGACGCGGCAGGTCGTCCTGCTCACCTGGCTGATCAGCGGCGCGCTATGCGGGCTGGCGGGGGTGACCTTCGCAATGGACTCCGGCACGTTCGGTGCGACCAGCACCGATCTGTTCCTCGTGCTCGTGCTGGCCGCCGTGTTCCTGGGCGGCCCGGGGCAGCCCTATGGAGCGATGCTTGGAGCGCTCGTCATCGGCCTCGCGACCGAGGTGAGCGCCGCGATCATCGTCCCCGACTACAAGGACGTGATCGCATTCCTCATCCTGCTCGCGATGATGGCCGTCAGGCCGACCGGGTTGCTCGGGGCGCCGGTCGAGGCCGGAAGAACGTGACGCGGTGATCTACTACATCACCAACATCCTCGTCTACGCGGGGGTCGATGCGATCGCCTGCCTGGGCCTGAGCGCGCAGTTCGGCGTCGGCGGCGTCACCAACTTCGGCTTCATCATCTTCCAGGCCGCGGGCGCGTACACCGCGGGCGTGCTGTCACTGGGCTCCTCGAGCTCCAACGGCGGCTTCCAGCACTACATCCTGGGCTGGAACCTCCCGTTCCCGTTGCCCTGGATCGGGGCCGCGCTCGTCGGCGGCGCGCTCGCCGTCCCGTTCACCGCGATCGTCGGGCGGCGACTGCGCGGCGACTTCGCCGCGGTCGGTCTGCTGGTCACGGCGGTGATGTTCAACCTGTTGGTGAACAACTACGTGCCGCTGTTCAACGGCGCCGCCGGTCTGTCTCTCGTCCCGTCGCCGCTTCAGAGCGTCTCCAACCCGCAGGGCGCCACCTACCAGTGGGGTTACGGCATCGTCGCGCTGTTGCTTGCGCTCGCCGTCTACTGGTTCGTGCAGCGGATGACGAACTCGCCGTTCGGCCGGACCCTGCGGGCGATGCGCGACAACGACCTGGTTGCGGATTCGCTTGGCAAGAATTTGCGCTCACTGCGCACCTCCTCGCTCGTCATCGGCGGCGCGATCGCCGGGCTGTCGGGCGGTGTGCTGGTCGGCTTCATCAACCTGTGGGATCCGCAGGCGTGGGGCTACGCCGAGACGGTGGTCCTGTTCGCCGCGGTCATCATCGGCGGGCTGGGCAACCATCGCGGCGCCATCCTGGGCGCGATCCTCGTGCCCGTCGCCTTCGAGGAGGCGACGCGCTACATCCCGCCGGTCAACGGCAATCCGAACCTGGTCCCGGCCCTGCAGTGGGTCGTGATCGGTCTGCTGATCCTCACCTTCCTGTGGTTTCGCCCGCAGGGCATCCTGCCCGAGCGCCGGCGCAAGTTGTCGACGCGGCCGCTGCCGGAGGCGACCACTCTCGACCTCCTGGCCCTCGACGCGTCCACCGCCGGGGAGGCCGCGCCGGTCACCGGGGCGACCGTTGCGATCGGTGCGGACGGGCCGCCGGCGGGGGACGAGATCATTCTCGAGTGCCGCGACCTCGTGCGGACGTTCAATGGCGCCCCCGCGGTCGACGGCGTCTCGATGGCGTTTGGTCGCGGCAGGCTCACGGGGATCATCGGCCCCAACGGCGCCGGCAAGTCGACGGTGCTCGCGATGCTGGCCGGGACTCTGCCGGCGACCAGCGGTCAGGTGCTGCTCAAGGACGAGGACGTGACCGGGCTGCCCGCCTACCGGCGCGCCCGCAAGGGCCTGGTGCGCACCTTTCAGCTCGCGAGCGAGTTCAAGCGGCTCACCGTGCTGGAGAACCTCGTTGCCGCGATTCCGGGACAGAAGGGAGAGACATTTCGCGGCGCGATGCTGGGCCGGCGGTACTGGGGCGCGCAGGAGCGAGCGTCGATCGAGCGTGCCGAAGCGATGCTCGAGCGCTTCGGATTGCTGGCCCTCGCCGACAACTACGCCGGCGACCTGTCCGGCGGTCAGCGGCGTTTGGTCGAGATCATGCGGGCGTTGATGGCCGAGCCCGACGTGCTGCTGCTCGACGAGCCGATGGCCGGGGTCCACCCGCGCCTCGCGCACGAGATCGGCATGCAGCTCGTGCGCCTGTGCCATGAGGGCACGACCGTCATCATGGTCGAACACGAACTGTCGATCATGGACGAGTTCTGCGACCCTGTGTTCGTTCTGGCGGACGGCCGCGTGCTCGCGGAGGGAACGATGTCGGCGCTGCGCGCCAAGGAGGAAGTGGTGGAGGCCTACCTTGTCGGCTGATCCGGTGAATGCCGGCGCCCTGCTCCAGGACAGCATCGAGGGCATCGCGCTGCGCACCGAGGAGCTCACTGCCGGGTACGGCGGTAGGCCGGTGGTGCACGGCGTCTCGATCTCTGTCGCCCCGGGTGAGATCGTGTCGATCGTCGGGCCCAACGGGTCGGGCAAGAGCACGTTGCTCAAGAGCATCGTCGGCGTCGTCGAGACGCTCTCCGGCAAGGTGCTGATCGGTGGCGAGGACGCCACCGGTCGCACCTCCGATGCGATCGCGCGCGCCGGCGTCGGCTACGTGCCCCAGATCGACGATGTGTTCGGCCCACTCACCGTGCGCGAGAACCTGGAGATGGGCGGCTATCTGCTGCGCGCCCGTGAGATGGGTCCCCGCCTGGAGCACGTGATGTCGGTCTTCCCCCAGCTGCGCCCGATGGCCGGTCGCCGGGCGGGCAAGCTGAGCGGCGGAGAGCGCAAGATGCTCGCGATGGGCCGAGCGCTCATGTTGCGCCCGGCGCTGGTCGTGCTCGACGAGCCGACGGCGAACCTCGCGCCGATCATCGCCCACACGGTGTTGCACGAGCACGTGCGCCAACTCGCTCAGACCGGCGCGTCGGTGCTGGTCGTCGAACAACGGGCCAGGGCGGTGCTGGAGATCTCCGATCGCACCTACGTGCTCGGCGGCGGGCGGCTGCAGATGGAGGGGACCCCGGAGCAACTCTCGTCGAGTCCTGAGTTCATCGAGTCGTTCCTCGGAGGAGGACAGCGCGCGGCGTAGCCTGCCGCCACGCTCTCAGCGCGACGTCGCCTGGCGCTCGGGAACGTTGCGTTTTGAGCAGGCAGTTCGGCGCTGTGTGGTCGTCCGGATAAGGTCGGGTGAAGCAGCGACGATCCGCGCTCCGGGTGGCGTACCGTCGTCGCGGGCCGGCGCGCCACAGGGACGCGACGCGGGCCGGACCGACCCGGAAGAGGATCATCGATGCGCATCAGATCGTCGTCGCTGGTGGGGCTCGCCGCGTGTGCGGCCGGCACCCTGCTGGCGGCCTGCGGCTCCTCGCAGCCACCCACCGCTCCCCACGGTCGCGCGGCGCGCGCCGGACAGTCGGCCAGCCTCGCGGCCAGCAGTTCGAGCGTCGTCTTCCAGTGGGGTCAATACGGCGGCGGGGGCCCGCGCCTGGACGTCGGCTTTCATCGCGAGCGCCCTGCGCCGGCGGGCTCTCCTGACGGGGTCGGACCGGTGCGATGGTCCCCGGCAGTCGTCCGGGGCCTGCACGGCACGATCGCCCAGGTTGCCACGTCGAACTCCGACAGCTACGCGCTGACCGCCTCCGGCGCCGTCTATGCGTGGGGAGCGGCGTCGCAGGGTGAGCTCGGCGACGGCAGCCTGCGCCGGCTGTCCGTGCGCGCGGTGCGGGTGCACCTCCCGGCAGGGGTGCGGATCACGGCGCTCGCCAACCCGATGCCGTACGACGGCGCGATGGCGATCTCCTCGACCGGCGCGGTCTGGGCGTGGGGCAACGACCGCAGCCGTGAGTTCTGCCAGCCGCACGGCTCCATCCTTCGCACCCCGATCCGGCTCCCGTTGAGCGACGTCAGCCTCGCGGTGGGAGCGCTGCGTCATTCGGTCTATGACTCCAATGGTCAGATCCTCAGCTGCGGCGCCGGGCCGGTGGGGCAGCTGGGCGACGGCACCAGAGGCTTCGCCGCGCGTACCGGCACACCGGTGCCGGTGCTCGGGCTGCCCGCGGGCGACGCGGTCGCACTCACGTCGGGGTGGGGCAACGCGGGTGTGCTGATGGCCGACGGCCGGTACTACGACTGGGGCTACAACCGGGGCGGGCAGGTCGGCGACGGCAGCCGCGCGATGGCGACGACGGCGGTGCCGGTCGCGCTTCCTCACGCGGTACGCCAGGTGTTCCAGGGCGGCAGCTACGGCGACAACGGACAGACGATCGCCCTGCTGTCGAGCGGCGCCGTATGGGAATGGGGCAGCGGCCAGTTCGGTCAGCTCGGCAACGGCACCCGTCTCGGCTCGCTGTGGCCGATCCGCCTGCAGGCGCTCCACGGTCTACAGCTTGTCGCCGTCAACTCCGGCGGGTCGACTACGTACGCGATCGACCGTGCGGGCGGACTCTGGGCGTGGGGCAACAACCACGTGGCCCAGCTCGGCAATGGATCGATCGCCCGGATGCAGCTGACGCCCGTGAAGGACCCGGTCCGGGTCTCGCAGATCTCGAGCACGGCTCACAACGTGGCCGCGCTCGCCGCCACGGGTTGAGCAGCGTGCGATCCAGCCGGGCGTGGCCGTCGTGGCCACGCCCGGGGTGATCAGGTCGCTACGGCAGCCGGACCGACCGGATGACGGTCGATGCCAGCAGCGTCTGGCCGGCGGCGCTGGGGTGCACGCCGCACCCGCCGGTGGACAGCTCGGTCAGCAGCCCGGCGCTGCAGGCGGTGCCGCCCGCGTGGACCGACGCAGCCGCGAACGAGTTGAACGCGTTGGCGTACTCGATATGGAACCCGTGTCCGGCCTGCTTGATCTGCGCGTCCAGGCCAGCCGTGGCGGCGGCGAGTGCCGTCGAGGTGGAGTAGTAGCCGACGAGCACGAGTTGCCCGTTGTACTTGGCCTTGTTGCGCAGCGTGGTGACGATCTTCCGGATGTTCTTGGCGACCGTCCCGACCACACCGATCTGCTCGACGTTGCTCTGGCACTGATCGGCGGTCGTCGCCACGCAGAGGAAGTAGTCGTTGGCGCCGACCATCAGCGTCACCAGACGCGTGTTCGGGTTGGCCTTCAGGTACTTGACCGCGGCGCTGAGCTGTGAGCCGGAGTACTTGTTGTGCAGCGGGAACGTCGTCCGATACGCGGGCGTGGTCGTGCTCAGGCTCGTCTCGCAGCCGAAGCTCTGAGCCGAGGAGTTGATCAGGCTCGACGAGGTCTCGCCCGGACAGGCGTAGTTCGTGAGCTTGAGGTGCAGGTCGGAGGCGATGACCTCGGGAAAGCCCACGAAGCTGGCGGCGTTGGTGTAGTCGGGCGCCGGCACGACGGTCGGCTCCTGATATCCGAAGCTGACCGAGTCGCCGAGGGCGAGGTAGCCCGAGCCTCGGGTGACCGGCGTCGACGGCGTGACCGTCATCGTCGACGTCGTCTTCTTCTTGGTCGTCGTGGTCTGCTTGGCATGGGCGCCGGACGCGAACGTCGCGGCGAGCACCGATGCGCACGTGACCGCGCCGACACTGGTACATACCCGGCGCAGCGACCGGGTGAGCTGATGATGCATGTGGTTCCTCCTCAGGGACCGCCGCGGTGGGCCGCAGCGCAGTGGCCGGGGAATCTAGCGCTCACGCCGGGTGTCACACAGCACAACTAGGCTGGGTCCGGGCATGGATCCGACGCTGCACTGGCGGGAGGCCCAATCCTCCGACGTGGATGGATTGTTCGCGCTGGTGCAGGCCGCATACAGGGGCACAGGGGGTTGGACGAGCGAGGCCGGCCTGATCGAGGGGGTGAGGATCGGCGCCGACGAGCTGCAGGCCGAAATCGACTCTCCTGGGACCGTCGTCATGGTCGTGCCCGGCGAAGACGGGATCCTCGCCTGCTGCGTCGTGCACGGCGGCGACGGGCCGGTCGCGCACTTCGGGCTGTTCGCGGTCGACCCGCGCCGCCAGGCGACAGGGGTCGGCCGGCGGTTGATGGCCGCGGCGCGAAACGTGGCGCTTGAGCGCTTCGGCGCCCGCACGCTGGAGATCACGGTGGTCTCCGGCCGGCCGGAGCTGGCAACCTGGTATGAGCGGCTCGGGTTCACCGCAACCGGCGCGACGATCCCATTCCCCGAGGACCCAACCGACCGCCCGCTGGTCGCGGGCGTCCACTTCATCGTCATGCGAGCCCCGACGCGGCGCCCTCCCTACGTGCTCTCGTGGAGCGGGGGCAAGGACTCGGCGATGGCCCTGCAGGCGCTGACCGCCGACGGCGGAGCGCGCCCCCGTGCGCTGATCACGACGGTGACCGCCGGCCACGAGCGGATCTCGATGCACGGCGTCCGCCGCGAGCTCCTCCAGCGGCAGGCGGCGGCCGTCGAGATCGGGCTCGTGGAGGTCCGGATCCCCCCGGAGGCGAGCAACGAGGTCTATGAGTCCGCGTTCGCCGCCGCGCTCGCAGGCCCGCCGCTCGACCAGCTGCACGAGGTGGCGTTCGGCGACCTGTTCCTCCAGGATGTGCGCGCCTATCGCGAGCGCCAGTGCGGGGCTGCCGGACGCAGCGCACGTTTTCCACTGTGGGGGAGGGACACGCGCTCGCTGGCTGAGCGATTCATCGGGAATGGCTTCCGCGCTCGCATCGTCTGCCTGGATCCGCGCAGGGTGCCGGCTTCGCTCGCGGGCCGGGCGTTCGACGAGCGGCTGCTCGCCGACCTCCCGGAGGACGTGGACCCCTGCGGCGAGAACGGCGAGTTTCACACGTTCGTCACCGACGGTCCCGGCTTCCGGGTCCCTGTCGCCTGTCGCCCGGGTGAGGTCGTAACGCGCGACGGCTTCGTGTTCGCCGACCTGGTGCCCGGAGCGTGAGCAGCAGGGGAACCGGCCACGATCGTGAACAGGGCGCCATGAGCGCCACCGACGCTGAGGCCTGGGTCTACATGCTGCGCTGCCGTGACGGATCGCTCTACACCGGCTGGACGGTCGACCTCGATCGCAGGCTGGCGCGGCACCGGGCGGGGACGGCAAGCCGCTATACGGCGAGCCGGCTTCCGGTCGCGCTTGCTTTCGCGCAGCCGATGGCCGACCGCACGGCGGCACGTCGCGAGGAGGCCCGGATCAAGCGGCTGCCGCGGAGGGCGAAGCTCGCGCTGCTCCTGGAGTCGCCCGAGTTGCCCGCTCAGGCGGCGTAGGGGCGGGTCCACAACCGGCGGCCGAGCAGCGCGCTCGCCCGGCGCAACAGCCGGTAGCCGCCGAGAAGCGGCGTCTGCCGGCGGCCGTCGACCGTGAGCTGCAGGGCATCGCACGCGGTGGACGGTGAACGCACGTCGGCCTCCTCGGTCGCGACCGCGACCACCCGCGAGCCGGGCCCGCCGGCGCGGAACACGAAGCTCACCACGGGAACCTCGGGGACCTGTGCGGGACAGTGATAGACGCGACCCGGCTGCACCACCGCCAGGCGGTTCAGCAGCGCCCGGAGTCGCGCGATCCGGGCAGGCGCGGTGACCCGCACGACGAGCGAGGGAGCATGTCTGACCGGGCCGCGCATGATCTCCAGCTCACGCGCGCCCGCGGGGACCCGTTCGTCCGCGGAGCGGGCGACGAGCCATCGCACGAGGGCGTCCGCGTGCACGGCGCTCGACCGTGGGCCCGTGGAGACGACGGTGAGCGTCAGCCTCGCCGCCGCCACTCCTTCCGGGTCGTGCGTCGCGACGAAGATCAGCCGGCCAGGCCGCGCCGGCCGGGTTCCCGGTGGCGGGTGGGAGGCGAGGTACGCCCGCACGGCGGCGGCGGATCGCGGGACGCTCCAGCTGCCCGACCGCTGGACCATGACCGGTCCGATCGCACGGTTGAGCCCAACGAGCGCGCTTGTGCTCTCAGGCTCCGGCGCGACGGGCGCAAGCTGGCCCGGGATCTGGATCGCCGCGATCAGCCGGCTTGCCTCACGTGTCGCCAGCCCACGATGGGAGACCGCGGACGGGCCGGCGTCCGACGGGCCGCTGGCTGCGAGCGCGACCCCGGCGACGGCCATCGCGGCCACCAATGCCACGATGGCTCCGAGCTTGACGCGCACACCGATCCTCGTCACCGACCCACAGGATATGGGAGGACCGCTCAGGCGAGAACTTGAATCGTGGCCAGCGTCGGGTCGTTGGCGTACGCGACCCGGATCCCGTCCTGCGCGGCGTCGGAGAGCGTGGTCAGCTCACGTTCGGTGATCTCGTCTCCGGGGGCGAGCACCGGAACCCCCGGCGGGTACAGCGCGATCAGCTCGGCGCTGACCCTCCCGGCCGCGCTTGCGAACGCGACCGTCTCGACCTTGCCGAAGAACGCCTCACGTGGGGAGACCTTCGGGCGCGGGGAGACGATCCAGCCGGCCGCGTCGTTGATCGTCCGCGGCGTCCCCCGGCGGCGTTCGATGGACTCGGCGAGGGCCTCGGTGAGCCGTTCGATCGCCGCAGGCTCGTCGGCGAGCGTGACGAGGGCAGCGATCGTGTCGCGGTCGGCGAGCTCGACCGGCACCCCGGCGTCGGCGAGGTCCTGCTCGATCGCCACTCCGTGGGCTCCGGTGCCGGCCAGCGACACGGTCAGCTTCATCGGATCCATCAGCGGGCCGTCGAGCACCTGAAGCCCGTCGATGTCCCGCAGGCGGGCGCGTGCGGACGCCACCGCCGAGATGGCTCGGTCCAGCAGCGCCGCTCCGTCACGCACCAGCAGCGCCCGTGAGGCGTCGATGCTCGCCAGGATCACACCGGCCGGGCTGGTGGTCGCCAGTGCCTCGAACGATCGCGTCATGCGGCTCGGATCCAGGCGCTCGGTTCGCGCCAGCAGGAGTGCGCCCTGGGAATAGGCCGGCAGGGTCTTGTGAGCGCTGGTCACCATCGCGTCGGCGCCGGCGCCGATCGCATGCGGCGGGAGCGCGGGGTGAAATCCGAAGTGGGCGGCCCACGCGGCGTCGACGATGAGCGGCACGCCGGCGCCATGCGCGATCTCCGCATGCGCCGAGAGGTCCGAGCAGGTCCCCACATAGGAGGGATCGCTGAGCATCACGGCGCGGACGCGGGGATGGGTGCGCAGCGCCTCGGCCACCGTCTCCGGGGCGTAGCCCAGCGCCAGGCCGGTCTCGCGGCTGACCTCCGGCTCGACCCACACCGGCTCGAGCCCCGCCAGGACCAGCCCGAGCAGCAGCGAGCGATGCAACGTGCGTGAGACGATGACCTCGTCTCCCGGCACCCCGATCGACATCGCGATCGCCTGATTGCAATGCGTGGAGCCGCCGGTCGACATCCGGCAGAAGGTGGCGCCGTACGCCTCGGCCGCAAGGCGCTCGGCCTCGATCAGCGTGCCGTGGGTCAGCTTGATCGTGTCCAGTCCGCCGGCCAGCGGATGATCGCCGGCCACGGTGACGCCGGTCAGGGCCGTGGAGCCCTTGTGACCGGGAGTCTGGAACGGCGCCTCGCCCGCGTCGAAGCGGTCGAGGCACTCGAGGTATGCCGCGAACAGCGGCGCGTCCGGCGCGAGGCCGAGCGGGTCACGCGGGTCGACGCGGCTGGAGAGGCGATCGTGTGGTGTCGTCAGCTCTTGCATGGTCCGGTGCTCTTGCGAATCACGAGCTCGGGCTCGATCACGGCATGCTCATCCGTGCGCTCGCCGCTCTCGATCTGGGCGACGAGCATCTCGATCCCGCGCCGGCCGACGGCGCGGAAGTCCTGTCGGATCGTAGTGAGCGGTGGGTTGTAGTAGCCGACATCCTCGCCGTCGTCGTATCCGATGACGCTCACGTCTCCGGGCACGGAGAGCCCGCGTTCGGAGAGCGCCAGAAGCAGGCCGAGTGCCATCTGGTCGTTACCGGTGAAGACCGCGGTCAGCTCGGGGATGCGCGCGAGCATCAGGCCGGCCTCATATCCGGACCGGGCGCTCCAGTCGCCCGCCAGCGGCATTGGGATCTCCGCTCCGGCGTCCTGCAGCGCGGCACGCCAGCCGGCGATCCGGTTCTGGGTCTGCATCCACTCCGACGGGCCGCGGACATGGAACACGGTGCGGTGGCCGAGCCCGAGCAGGTGCTCGGTGGCCGCCCGGCCGCCGGCCGCCTGGTCGACCGAGGAGGTCGACAGCCCGGTATTGGGGAAGCCCTCGATCGCCACGACCGGCAGGTCGGACGGAAGGGCGGCCAGCGCGTCACTGGCGGCCTCGATCGGGGCTATCACGAGCAGGCCGGCCACCGACTGCTCGGCCAGTCGGTCGACCGCCGCCCGCACCGATGCGCGATCGACGTAGTCGAGGTTGCCGATGCCCACGTAGTAGCCGAGCTCGCGCGCGCTGTGCTCGATGCCGTACAGAGGGGTGAGGCCATCGGTGTCCGCGACGTCCAGGGTGATCACGCCGAGCGTCCGTGAACGTCCGGTGACGAGCGTGCGCGCCACGTTGTTTGGGCGGTAGCCGAGCTGGTCGATCGCCCCCAGGACGGCGAGCCGGGTCTCGGGGCGGACGTTCGGGTGACCGTTGAGAACGCGCGAGACCGTCTGGTAGGAGACCTTGGCGAGCGTCGCCACGTCCGTGATCGACGGCGGTCGCCCTCGTCCTCCGTTGGGCTGCCGGCGCCGCTGCCGGCGCCGGGCGGCGGCCGGCTGCCCCGCCGGCTTATGACCGCCGGATCCGTCGCCTCGATCTGTGGACTCAGTCATGCGGTCCGTGATCCTCGATCCTGGTTGTGAACGTTCACCGAGCAGGATGCCACATGGCGATCCCGAGAGCGCAGGACCGCGGGAGCCGACTGCGCCTTGGGCGCCGTTGACGTGTCTGCATCGAATGAGTACGATGCCGCGCGGGTGGCCCACGACGGCGCCGCTCCTTGGAGGACAGGAATTGTGAACGTACACATCGCGGCGACGGGGGCAACCGGCGCCGATCGACGGCCCGCCGGCCTCACCCGGCAGGAAAGGAGACTGACGTGCGCAGACTGATCCGCGCCGCACTCGTGACGGTCGTGGCGGCGCTCGGGTGCACGCTCGGTGCGTCCGCCGCGCGAGCGGCTGACAACGGCCTCGCGCCGACCCCGCCGATGGGCTGGAATTCCTACAACGCGTACGCCTGCGACAACAACGCGCAGGCGATGGAGCAGGTGGCCAAGTTCATCCACAGCTCCGGCCTGGAGCGCGATGGCTACAGCTACGTCAATTCGGATGGCTGCTACGACGACCTCGAGGCGGTCGCATCGCCCAACACCTTCGCCATCGATGCGCCGAACTCGCTGGACCCCGAGACCTGTGGGGCGATCAACGGGCGGCTGCCCGACGGCGAGCTGTTCGTCAACGCCTACCTGTTCCCGCCGAGCAAGCCGTGCGCCAACGACGGCTTCGCCCGAGTCGGCGCCGATGTCCACAAGCTCGGTCTGAAGCTCGGTCTCTATCTCGATGCTTCCAACAACTGGAACTGCGAGGAGATCCCCGGCAGCTACGGCTTCGACCAGATCGACGCCGACACGCTCGACTCTTGGGGGGTCGATTACGTCAAGGCCGACTGGGGCTGCAGTGACACGACCCAGGCGCCCGGATCCAACGGACCACCCGGGTACACCGGCATCGACGCGGCGCCCGGCAACACGGGGTTCGGCGGACCGACGTTCTCCACCAACCCCGCCTATGACGGCACCCAGCAGCAGACCCAGACCGACATGTACACGTCGCTGGCCAACGCGATCGCCGCTGAGCCACGCCCGATCGTGTTCAGCATCGCGGGTGCCTCGACGGTCAACTCGGTGCAGTGGGGCCTGCCGCTGGCCGATCTGGATCGTCCGACCGGCGACTCCAACGCCAACTTCACCGCGACCGGCCGCCGCGCCGCCGGCAGCGTCGTCGGGATCGTCAACGCCGACGCGCAGACGTGGGACCAGTACACCGGACCCGATCACTGGATCGACCCCGACATCATGGAAGTCGGCAACGGATCGCTGACCCCGGCCGAGGACCGGTCGGAGATGTCGATGTTCTCCGAGATGGCCGACCCGCTGCTGATGGGCACCAACCTGTGCCCGTCCAACTGCGGGCCGGACACGGCGCCCGCCACCAAGGCCCAGCTGAAGCTCGCGGTCTCGGTGTTCGGCAACAAGCGTGTGATCGCGGTCGACCAGGACTCCGAGGGTGCGTCGGCGCGAATCGTCGGCACGTTCGACGGGACCCACCTGATCATGGCCAAGCCGCTCGCCGATGGCGACGTCGCGGTGACTCTGTTCAACGAGGATACGGTCAACGACGCGACGATGAGCACCACCGCGTCGGCGATCGGGCTGTCCGGCTCCTCGAAGTACCAGCTCACGGACCTGTGGACCGGCAAGACGACCACGACGACCGGAGCGATCTCGGCGGACGTGCCGGCGACCGCCACCGTGATGTACGTGATCTCGCCGGCCTCGCAGCCGAGCGTCTCGCGGGTGTCCTCGCACGACGCCGGGCTGGTCCGGTCGGCGGCGGCGCCGCGTCACCCGGTGACTGGAGCGGGGGCCACCAAGCCGCTGGACGCGGCCGGTGATCCCATCCCCGGCAACCTGCTGTCGGTGTCGTGCCCGGCCGACAACCAGTGCACCGGGGTCGACATCCTCGGACAGGAGGTCACGTTTGACCCGGGTTCCCCGTCGGGGGCCACGGTGGCCTCGATGCGGGGCACGACGCTCGACTCCGTCGACTGCCTGACCACCGACGAGTGCGTCGGGCTCACCCGGACCGGCACGGCGTTCACGTTTGACCCGCGGGCGGCCCATCCGAAGCCAGGCGCCATCCAGACAGTCGACCCGGGTGCCGGCGAGCCCACCGCGGTCAACTGCCCGGCGCTCAACGAGTGTGTGACAGTGGACGGCGTGGGTGAGGAGGTCACGTTCAATCCCGCCCACCTGAAGGGTGAGCACGTCACCCGCGCCGCGGTTGACGCCGACACCTACCTGGCGGCCGTCTCGTGCCCGACGACGACGCAGTGCACGGCGACCGGTGGCGGTGGCAACAGTGGCGACACCGTTGTCACCTTCGACCCGACGGATGGCTCGGTGATCGCCGGCCCGGCCTCGATCGACCCTGCGACCGGCAATGGGCTCTCCTCGGTGAGCTGTCCCTCGGCTGCGCAGTGCACCGCCGCGGATGGCAGCGGTGACGAGGTGACGTTCGATCCCACGACGGAGACGGTCAACACGGCTGGAGTCGTCGCACTCGAGGGCGCTGTGTCCGCGGGTGCGGGGGTCTTCAACGATGTCGCGTGTTCCTCCTCGACGCAGTGCACGGCGGTCGACGCCTACGGCAACGAGGTGACCTTCGATCCGACGAGCGGCGCGGCCAATGCGGCCGGCGTTCAGTCGATCGATCCCAACGGCGCGGGCCTCCAGGCGCTCGCGTGCTCGTCGACGACCGATCAGTGCACTGCGGTCGATCTCGACGGTGACGCCGTCACGTTCTCTCCGTCCTCTGGGACGGTCAGTGATGCAGGCGTGACGGTCGTCGACCCCGGGAACTCCTGACGCCCGGGGCTCTCTCCGGCCGCCGCCCCTTCCCCCGGGGGCGGCGGTCGGCCGCTTCCACCCGTGGTGTCGATCGCAATCTAGACTGAACGGTGGATGCCATCCAGACTGGTCAACCGTTCGATCGTAAAGGCTGCCCGGCGGGTGCCCGGAGTCCGCCGGATTCCCGCGCTCGCGTTGCTGTCCGCTGCCGAAGTGGCGCTGCTTGCGCGTGACCACTTCCAGCGCCTCACCCCGGCCGAGCGCCGGCGGTTCGTGCGGCTGGTGAAGGTCGGGCGCGGGCGAACGGATCGTCTCACCGAGCGCGAGCGCGAGGAGCTGGAGGCGCTGCTGGCCAAGCTCGAGCCGCGCCGCCTGTTCGGCGACGCAGCTGGGAAGCTCTCACCGGTGCCGATCCCGCGCCGGCTGCTGTACGGCCGCCGTCGCTGACCACGCCGTCCAGGACTGCCTCAGTGCCGCGGCACTCCGACCTGCTCCACCGCGTCGAGTGCTGTCATGTCCTCGGTGTCGAGGGAGATTTCGCCCGCGGCAATGTTCTCCTCGAGGTGCGAGACGGATGTCGTCCCGGGGATGAGCAGGATCCGGGGCGACCGGTGCAGCAGCCAGGCAAGCGCGATCTGCGACGGCGTCGCCGCGTGCTTGTCGGCCGCTGCGGCGATCGCCGCATCTTTGGCGAGCGCCGCCGGCCCACCAGAGAACGCGGATCCGAGCGGGAAGAACGGCACGTAGGCGATGTCGTGCTCCTCGCACAGCGCCAGGATGTCCTCGTCGGTGCGGTCGATGATCGAATAGGGGTTCTGGACCTCGCCGAGCCGGATGTCTCCGAGAAGCTCGATCGCCATCCGCACGCCCTCCAGAGACGCGTTCGACACCCCGATGAGGTCAAGCTTGCCCTCCTGTCGCAGATCGGCGAGCTCGCCGAGCTGCTCGGCGGTGGGCTCGCCGAGCGCTCCCGGGCCGCCCATCACGCGCAGGTTGACGAGGTCCATGCGGTCGACCTTCAGCGAGCGCAGGTTGTCTTCCACCCCTTGGCGGAGCTCGGCGGGCGACTGCGCGGGGATCCAGTTGCCCTCGTCGTCGCGCGCCCCGCCGACCTTGGTGACGAGGCGCAGGCCGTCGGGGTAGGGGTGAAGCGTCTCCCGGATGAGGTCGTTGACGACATCGGGCCCGTAGTACTGGGCGGTATCGATGTGGTCGACGCCGAGCTCGACAGCGCGTCGCAGCACGGCCCGCGCCGCGTCCGGGTCGCGCGGCGGGCCGAAGACGCCGGGGCCAGCGAGCTGCATGGCGCCGAAGCCGATCCGCCGGACCGGCTTGTCGCCAAGAAGAGAGGTTTGTGTCTGTGTCTGGGTCATGGCAACAGACTGCGCTAGCGTCGCGCGGGGCACAAGAAGTCAGCTGATCATGGGAGTCGCACCACCACCCACCCGACGCGAGGAGCTCGCCGAGTTCCTGCGTCATCTGCGTGAGCGCACTGCGCCCGAGGCGGTCGGACTCGGTGGCGGTTCGAGTCGGCGCCGGACGCCGGGCCTACGGCGCGAGGAGGTCTCCCAACTGGCCGGCGTCGGGCTCTCCTGGTACACGTGGCTCGAGCAGGGGCGGGAGATCACGCCGTCGTCGTCCGTGCTCGACGCCCTGGCGCTCGTGTTCGACCTCTCAGGCGCCGAACGCGCAGCCCTGTTCGATCTCGCCGGCGTCGCCGTTCCCGCGCCCGCCGGTCCGTATCCCACCGAGGCGTCCGCCGAGCTCGTGGCCTGGGTCGCCGCGCTCGACTCGATCCCCGCCTTCCTTACCAACCCGCGGACCGACATGCTGGCGTACAACCGGGCGGCGGAAGCGGTGATCAGCGTCCCGCCCCCAGGCCCGGACGGCACGCGCAACCTCCTGCGCGGACTGTTCAGCGAGGCCGATCCGGGCGGGCGATCGAACCCGTCCCGTGAGCACACCGCCCGCTCGACGCTTGCGCGCTTTCGCTCTGCTCACGCTCGGCGCTATGACGATCCGGGCTTTCGCGCCCTGATCGACGAACTGCTGCGTGAGAGCTCACGGTTCCGCGAGCTGTGGCGCCGCCACGAGGTGCTCGATTCCCAGCTGGGCACCAAGGTGCTCGAGCACCCGGTGCTGGGACCGCTTACGCTGCACCACTTGCAACTGATACCGACCAGCGACCGCGAGCTTCGGCTCACCCAGTACGTGCCCGGGGACGCGGCGACCCGCGCGGCTCTGCAGGCAGCGATCGGCTGATGGATCTGCGTGACCGCAACGTCGTCATCACGGGCGCCGCGAGCGGGATCGGTCGCGCTTGCGCGACACGGTTCGCCGAGGAGGGCGCGCGGCTCGTGCTCGCCGATCTCGACGAAGAGGGCGTCGACCTCGTCGCGCAGGAGCTCGGCGTCGTCGGGATGCGCGCCGATGTCGGCCGCGAGCGGGATGTCCGCGCGCTGATCGACGCCGCCCAGCGCCACTTCGGCCCGATCGACCTCTTCTACTCCAATGCCGGTATCGGGGGACCGCCGGGCGGCCCCGAGGCACCTGACGAGCAGCTGCAGCACACCTGGGAGGTCAACGTGATGTCCCACGTGTGGGCCGCGCGGGCGCTGCTGCCCGAGATGGTGGCGCGCGGATCGGGATACCTCGTCTCGACCGCATCGGCGGCAGGCGTGCTGACCCAGCTCTCGGCGCTCGGCTACTCGATCACCAAGCACGCCGCGGTGGCGCTCGCGGAGTGGCTGCACATCACCTATGCCGACGCGGGCATCAAGGTCTCATGCGTGTGCCCCCAGGGGGTCAACACCCCTCTGTTCCGGATGGCGGTGGAGCTCGATCCGGTCGGCAACGCGCCGATGACGGCGCAGCCCGTGCTCGAGCCCGAGGATGTCGCGGAGGCGGTGCTCGCCGGCATCGTGCAGGAGCGCTTCCTGATCCTCCCTCACGACGCGGTGGCGGGGTTCATGGCGGTCAAGGGCGCGGAGCCTGAGCGCTGGCTGGAGGGCATGCGCGGGCTGCTCGCCGCCGCGCGTGAGCAGCACGGGCCCCCGGCCTGACCCCTCGCGTCAGCTGAGCTCGCCGAGCGCCTGGATGAGCACGGCGAGGTCGCAATCGGCGCGACCGCGCGCCTCGCGGGCCGCCTCGAGCTCTCCCCTGTCCGCCGCGGTCTCGAGTGCTCGAAGCTCGGCGAGCAGCGGCTGGGCGCCGACCATCAGGGCACTGTTGCGCGCCGCGTGGGCGCCGTCGCCGGCCGCCTCCAGGTCGTCGCCGCCCAGGCCCGCGTCGATCTGGGCCCGGGCCGCCAGCAGCTCGTCGTGCAGCGTGCGAGCCACCGCCTCCGGGGTCTGACCGAGATTGTCGGCGAGCGCCCGCAGCCGGGCCGGATCCGGGGCGGTGCCCGAGGCCCGGCCCATCGCTCACTCGCCCTCGCCGGCGAGCCCGATCGGCGCGCGCAGGACGGCGTCCGGGATCCCGAACGCGTCGACATAGCCGCCCGCCTGCGCGCGGACGCGGTCGCAGAGCTCGCCGACCTGACGAGAGACGGCCTTGCAACGCGGTCCCGACAGCCGGCCATGCTCCTGGTAGAAGCCCTTTTCTCGCTCGATCTCGGTGAGCGCGAACAGGTCGCACATCTGCTTGAGCGCCGCGCGCGTCGAGTCCTCGGGGCAGGCGCGAACGGCTCGCCCGAACGCTTGGAGCAGGACCGTCGCCATGTGCGCGCGACCGACGTCGACGACGTGGTCCTCGATCGAGCGGAACACCTCGAACGGCTCGTGGCCGTCCTTGATATGCCGACGGAAGCGCTGCGCCGCGGACGCGGTGATGTGACCCTCGCGCCACTCGAACAGCGTGAGCTGGACGGCCGGGTCCAGAAGGTCCTCGTCGTCCCCGGTGGACCCGACCCAGTCGCCGACGACCTGCGCGATCTTCCTCGCGAACAGCCGCTCGACGACGACCTCGGCGGCCTGCCCGGCGACGAACGACGCCATCCCGACCGGCGACAGCCCGTTGAACTGCTCGGCGTACCCGGTGAGGAGCCCACGTGCGAGCAGCAGCATCAACACGACGTTGTCGCCCTCGAACGTGGTGAAGATGTCGGTGTCGGCCTTCAGCGCGGCGAAACGGTTGACCGCCATGTAGCCCGCGCCTCCGCATGCCTCGCGGCAGGTCTGGATCGTGTCGGTGGCGTGCCAGCTGGCGGTCGCCTTCATACCGGCCGCCAGCGACTCCAGCTCCCGGCGCTCGTGGTCGGTGACGCCATCGTCGCCCATCACGTGGTGGAACCGGTCGCGCAGCTCGGCCTGGGCGAAGTGCAGCGCATAGCTCTTGGCCAGGCGTGGCAGCAGCCGGCGCTGATGGACGCGGTAGTCGAGGATCGGCACCTCCTGCCCGGGCTCAGGGCCGAACTGGCGACGCCGCAGGCCGTATCTGACCGCGATCGTGAGTGCGAGCTCTGACGCGCTCAGCGAGGCGCCGCCAACGCAGATGCGGCCCTGGACGAGGGCGCCGACCATCGAGAAGAAACGCTTGGTGGGCTTCTCGATGGGACTGAAGTAGACGCCGTCGGCCGTCACCCCGCCCCAGCGGTCGAGCAGGTTCTCGCGCGGGACGCGGACATGGTCAAACCAGAGCTTGCCGTTGTCGACGCCGTTGAGTCCGAGCTTGGGCCCGTCGTCCTCGATCCGCACGCCGTCCATCACGGTGCCGTGCTCGTCGCGGATGGGCACCAGCAGCGCGTGCACGCCATGGGACTCGGCGCCGACCTGGAGCTGGGCGAACACGACAGCCATCCGCCCGTCGCGCGCGGCGTTTCCGATGTAGTCCTTGTGCGCCGCGTCGATCGGCGTGTCGACGACGAACTCGTCTGCCTCGCGGTCGTAGGTGGCAGTGGTGAGCAGGTTCTGGACGTCTGAGCCGTGGCCCGCCTCGGACATCGCAAAGCAGCCGGGCAGCTTCAGCGTCGCGATGTCACGGAGATACCGCTCGTGATGTGCGGCGGTGCCGAGTTGCTGGACGGCGCCGCCGAACAGCCCGAATTGCACGCCGAACTTGACCAGCAGCGACAGATCGCCGAACGCGAGTGCCTCAAAGCCCGCGACGTTGGCCCCGAAGTCGCCCTCGCCTCCGTACTGCACCGGAAACCCCGGCGCCGTGACGCCCTCCTGCGCAAGCTGCAGCGCCCACCCCATCACGGTGGCGCGATAGTCCTCGCGCGAGATCTCCAGCGGCAGCTCGAACTCGGGCCGTGACATCACCTCGCGGATCTGCTCTCTCAGACCCGCGTATCGGCCGTCGAGAATGCGCTGCAGCCCAACGGGATCGAACGCGCCGGCGGTGTGGTCCAGGTCGATCGTGGCCATGGCCGGACAGGTTATGGCTCGACCGGTCCACCGCTCTGTGAGATCGGGCCGGGAATCCCGCTCCGCAGACAGCCCGTCCCGAGCACTGGCGCTACACTCAGCGACCGGCGCCGGGGTGCGTTCGTTGTGGCGCCCGCGGCCCGGCAGGCCCATCCTTCATCAGAAAGCGCGCGTTATGGCACGTGGAGATGTCCGGATCGCTGCGACCCTCGCCTGCGAGGAATGCAAGCGCCGGAACTACCAGACGAACAAGAGCAAGCGGAACAACCCCGAGCGGCTGCAAATGAAGAAGTACTGTCGCTGGTGCCGGCGCCACACGCCGCACCGCGAGACCCGCTAGGGGTCACGATCCACCCCGACCCCGCCGAGATGAGCGACCCCCTCAGTCACGAGGCCGCGGACGTCGATGCCGCGCTGCCGAGGCTGGCGGCCGGCGAGGCCGAGTCCGAGCTGCCCGACGAGCACGGTGATCTGACCGAAGACGGCGGCGGCCGCGGCGGCGATATCGTCGGGGGCGGCTCCGGCGGCCGGCGCCGCGGCGGTGGCGGCGGAGGCGACTCCGAGGACATGCACCCGGCGCCTCGGGCGCGTCACCGCAACCGGTTGATCGCCTTTCTGCAGGGCAGCTGGCGAGAGTTGCAGCGGGTACAGTGGCCGGACCAACGCCAGGTCGTGCAGGCCACCGGAGTCGTCATCGGCTTCGTGATCGTCGCCGGTGCTTACCTGGGTCTGGCCGACTGGGTGGCCACCAAGATCGTCAACTTCATCTTTTAGAGAGAGTCATGTTCCGCTGGTACGTCGTCAACACCTATTCAGGGCACGAGAACAAGGTCAAGCACAACCTCGAGCACCGCGTCGTCTCGCTGCACCAGCAGCGCGCGGTGCGCCAGATCGTCGTGCCCACCGAGTCGGTCTCGGAGATGAAGGACAACCAGAAGGTCACCGTCGAGAAGCGGACGATGCCCGGCTACGTGCTCGTGCAGATGGACCTCAACGAGGACTCCTGGACGCTGGTGAAGGGGACGCCCGGCGTCACCGGATTTGTCGGCGCCTCCAACGAGCCGGTGCCGCTCACCCAGGCCGAGGTCGATCGGCTGCTGCACATGGAGGGCCCGGCCGAGCCGCGGCGCAGCCGCGCCCAGTTCTCGATCGGCGAGTCGGTCAAGGTCGTCTCCGGCCCGCTGTCGGACTTCTCCGGCGAGATCTCCGAGGTCAACGACGACGCCCAGAAGCTCAAGGTGCTCGTCTCGATCTTCGGCCGTGAGACCCCGGTCGAGGTCGGCTTCGACCAGGTCAAGAAGCTCTAACGCACCAAACCACTAGGAGGCGGCGGCTTCGGGCCGCTGTCGCTCGGACTAGGAAAGAGAAATGGCAAAGAAGGTCCTCACCCAGATCAAGCTTCAGGCCGTCGGCGGCCAGGCGAGCCCGGCACCCCCGGTCGGCCCCGCGCTCGGCCAGCACGGCGTGAACATCATGGAGTTCGTCAAGGCGTTCAACGCGCAGACGCAGTCCGACAACGGGACGGTGATCCCGGTCGTGATCACGGTCTATGAAGACCGCTCGTTCACCTTCATCACCAAGAGCCCGCCGGCCGCGGTGCTGATCAAGCAGGCGCTGTCGCTGGAGAAGGGCTCGGCCGAGCCCCACGTCAACAAGGTGGCCAAGATCACCGAGGCCCAGTTGCGCGAGATCGCCGAGAAGAAGATGAAGGACCTGAACGCCAACGACATCGACGCCGCCGCGAAGATCATCGCCGGCACCGCCCGCTCGATGGGCGTGGAGGTGGGCTGACATGGCAAAGCACGGGAAGGCGTACACCGAAGCCCGCCAGCGCTTCGACCGCCAGCGTGAGTACACGCCGGCCGAGGCCGTGGCGCTCGTCAAGCAGTTCGGCTCCAGCAAGTTCGACGAGTCCGTCGAGGTCCACATCCGCACCGGCCTGAACGTCCGGCACGCCGACGAGCAGCTGCGCGGGACGATCGCACTGCCCAACGGCCTGGGCAAGGAGGTCAAGATCGCCGTCTTCGCGCAGGGTGACAAGGCGCGTGAGGCCGAAGAGGCCGGCGCCGACGTCGTCGGCGGCGAGGATCTGGCGGCCCGCATCCAGGAGGGCTTCGACGACTTCGACGTCGCCATCGCGACGCCCGACATGATGCCCGTCGTCGGCCGTCTGGGCCGCATCCTCGGCCCCGCCGGCAAGATGCCGAACCCGCGCGTCGGCACGGTGACGATGGATGTCGCCAAGGCGGTCGAGGAGTCCAAGTCCGGCAAGGTGGAGTACCGGACCGACCGCACCGCGATCGTGCATCTCGTGATCGGCAAGAAGTCCTTCGACGATCGCGCGCTGCTCGAGAACTACGCGGCCGTGATGGACGAGATCACCCGCGCCAAGCCGTCCGCGGCCAAGGGGCGCTACATCCACTCCGTGGTGTTCGCCTCGACGATGGGCCCCGGAGTCAAGGTCGACCCCTCGATCACTCGCGACATCGTCGGCGAGCCGGTCGCGGCATAGATCTGAGCCGTTCGAGGTAGACTCAGCAACCGCACCCGTACAGACGAAGCCCGAGACCCCCGGCGGCCAGCGCGTAAGCCCGGGGTAGGTGGATGTCCTCGCTGCTCTCACTCCGTGTGAGCTTCAACGACGCCCGCCGACCAGCGGGCGTTCGTCGTGAGAGAGAGCACGTGACATGAACAGAGACGAGAAGGCAGCGGTCGTCGACGAGATCGCCGAGCAGTTCGGGTCCGCCGAGGCGGTGTTCGCGGTTGACTACCGTGGGCTGTCCGTCGCCCAGGCCGCCACCCTGCGCGCCCGACTGCGCGAGGCGGATGCCCGGTTCCGCGTGGTGAAGAACTCGCTGTCCGAGCGCGCCGCCGACAAGGCGGGCCTCGAGGTGCTCAAGCCGATGCTCATCGGCCCGACGGCGCTCACCTTTGTGAGCGGCGACGCGGCCGCCGCGGCCAAGGCGTTGAACGACACCTCGCGCGAGCTGCAGCTGCTCGAGTTCAAGGGCGGTCTGCTCGGCGGTTCGCTGCTGAGCGCCGACGACGTGAAGTCGATCGCGCGCCTGCCCACCCGTGAGGTGCTCTACGGCCAGCTGGTCGGCACGATCGCCGCGCCGCTCACCGGTCTGGCGCGCGGGCTGAACGCGCTCGTCGGCGGGCTCGCGATCCAGTTGCAGGCGATGGTCGACCAGGGGCTGGTGAGCGGCGACGCCCCGGCCGCCGCTCCGGCTGCCGAGGAGGCGCCTGCTGCTGAGGCCGAGGCCCCGGCTGCCGCCGAGGAGGCGCCTGCTGCTGAGGCCGCGGCGCCTGCTGCCGAGGAGGCGCCTGCTGCTGAGGCCGACGCGCCGGCTGCCGAGGAGGCACCCGCCGCCGAGGAGGCTCCGGCCGCGGAAGCCGACGCTTCTGCATCTGACACTGAAACCCCAGCCGCGTCGGACGCGGCGACGTCCGACAACTAGGAGGAAGCATCATGGCTACCACAGAGGAATGGATCGACGAGCTGAAGGCGATCTCCGTCCTGGAGCTCTCCGAGCGCATCAAGGCGCTGGAGGAGACCTTCGGCGTGTCGGCGACCGCCGTCGCCGCAGCCGCTCCGGCCGCCGGCGGTGGCGGCGACGCCGCGCCGGCCGAGGAGGAGCAGTCGAGCTTCGACGTCATCCTGACCGCTGCCGGCGACAAGAAGATCCAGGTGATCAAGGTCGTCCGCGCCGCCACCGGCCTGGGCCTCAAGGAGGCCAAGGCGCTCGTCGACGAGGCCCCCAAGCCCGTCAAGGAAGGTGTCGAGAAGGAAGAGGCCGACAAGCTCAAGGCCGACCTCGAGGAGGCCGGCGGGAGCGTCGAGCTCAAGTAGCTCAGCCGTCGTTCGCAGTTTCACCGCGCCCCGCACCGGTCTCCGGTGTGGGGCGCGCGTCGTTCTGGGGCGTTCGCGCCCGCTCAGGCGAGCGCGTCCTGCACCAGTTCGTGGAAGCGCAGCAGCAGCGCCTCGTTCTCTCCGAGCAGGTACTCCCGGTCGATCGCGCCTGAGCTCATGCCCAGCTGCATGCCCTCGCAGAGCTGGTTGTCCTCCTCGCTGACCTCCAGCGAGAGAGCGAGGATCTGCGCCGCGTAGTCGGAGCTGACGCCGGGCGGGTGCAGGATGATCGTCCGGCCGCGGCTGTGGTGGGCGTCGGTCGGCCAGTACCAGGTGATCTCCACCGCGCCCTCGCCGGGGTAGACGTTGACGGTGAGCGCGGGGAAGAGCAGATACCAGTGGCTGGCCGAGACGCGGCCGGCGGTGTCGAGGATCTCACGCTGGCGGCCGCGGTCGCGCGTGGCCTTCACCGGCGAGCTCGCCGTCAGCAGCGAGCCGTGCGCGGCGTACCTGTAGCCGTCCTGGCTGACGTCGAACACCTTGGAGAAGCCAGGGTGGACGGTCGCGCAGTGGTAGCACTCGAGGTAGTTCTCCACGAGGATCTTCCAGTTGCAGTCCATGTCCCAGTCGACGGGCTCGCCGTGAGCCTCGAGCGCGTCGAGCGAGACCCCGTACTGCTCGAGCTCGGCGCGCATGAGATCGAGCTCGGCCTGGGGGACGGGAACGTCGGGGTCGGGACAGGCGAGCACCAGCGGACCCCACTGCACGACGCCGAGCGGGCGCAGGTCGAGCCCCTCGCGGCAGAACCCGGGCTCACGCTCCGAGCGTGGCGCGCTGCGCAGCGTTCCGTCCAGCCGGAACACCCAGGAGTGGTTGGGGCACTGGATCAACTTCGCGTCGCCGCAGCCGCTGGCGAGCAGCATCCCACGGTGAGGGCAGACGTTGGCGAAGGCGCGCAGCTCCCCGTCTGCGTCGCGGATGACCAGAACCGGTAGGCCGGCAAGGTCGGCCGTCAGATAGGACCCCGGTCGCTCGACGTCACGGGAGAGACCGGCCACCTGCCAGGTATGCCTGAAGATCGCGGCGCGCTCGACCCGGTCGTGTGCCGGGTCGTCGTACCACCGAGCCGGCATCGTCGGCGTGGCTTCACGCGCCGGCGGGGGCGAGGGGAGGGTGGGGGCGGTCTGCAGGGCGGTCACGAGGCTCTCCTTCCGAGATAGTCGCATCACCATAATGCAACAACGCGAGAAAGAGAAGTACGATCGCGCGGTGAGCCCTCGCCCGCGCCTCAGCGACGCAGAACAAGCGGCCCTGCTCGACGCCACGGTGACGGTCATCGCTCAGCGTGGCGTCCAGGACACTCGGCTGACCGACATCGCCCGCGCCGCCGGCTGCTCGACGGGCACGCTCCAGCACTACTTCGGCTCGCGCGAGGATCTGATCGCGGCGGCGTTCGGGCGGCTGAACTCCGTCTCGGAGGCCCAGGCACGCAGCCTCGCCGATCAGATCGCAGATCCGTGGCAGCGACTGCTCGCCCTGTTCTCCTTCATGCTCGGGGACGCGGCGGGCGCGGTCGAGTGGGTGGTCTGGGTCGAGTTCTGGCACGCCTGCCTGCGCGACGACCGGTTGCGCGCCCGCTCGGCAGCGGTCTATGAGGCGTGGCGCGAGCCCATCCGGGAGGCGATCGCGGAGGGGCGGGCCGAGGGCCGGTTCGCGCCGAATGCAGACGACGAGGCGATCGTCGCCACGCTGCTGGCCGCTATCGACGGGGTCGCGCTCCACGCCCTGCTCGGGCTCGGCGAGCTGACGCTGGACAACGGCACCGTGGCGCTCGCCCGGCTCGCCGCGGGGGAGCTCGGCCTGGTCGAGTCCGACGCGCACGCCTGACCGGGAGGGTCATTTACGGAAGTCTTCACCTGAGCAGAGGAACGTCTTCCGATGCGGTGGGAGTCTGACGCCATGCCCCCCACAGACCACACCCACCACCGGCCGGCCGATGCCGGTCTGGCCGAGCGCGAAACGCACGGCATGAGCGCGGGTCAGCCCCTTGTGGTCGACTCCATCTCCCTGCTTGACCACCGCACGCGTGCCCAGATGATCCCCGAGCAGGACGCCCCGGCCGGGCGCTACCTGTCGATCGAGGATGGGGAGGGCACGCGCCTGCTTGCACTGACCCGGCCGATCACCCACATCGGACGGGGCCTCGTAGCGGACGTGCGCTTCGAGGACAGCCATGTGTCACGTCGACACGCCATCGTCGCGGTCCGCGGCAACGCCGTTCGGATCCTCGACGACCGCAGCACCGGCGGAACCTTCGTCAACGGCCGCTCGGTGACGGTCGCCGAGCTCTCCGACGGCGACGTCGTCCGCGTCGGCCGCGCCGTCTTCCGCTACGCCGAGATCGCCGCCTCCACCGCCGGAGATCACGACCGGCTGTTGCGGCGGATGCCGGTCTCCTCGGTCCGCCGCCGGCGAGTCAGCGCTCACGCGCTGCGACGGACCGCGGTCGGCTGACCGCCGCGTCACTCTCCTCCCACACCACCCCCAACCACCCGCACCACCCAACACCCCCAAACCGGCTCACCGCCCCTACCTCCCCGCCTCCGGGGCGGTGAGCCGAAATCGTCACGATCTCACCGCCTCGGGATCTTGAGCCCGGGGCGGGGAGCCTTCGCCCAGCCAGCGAACCTCGTCGCCCCGGGAATCACTCCCGGGGCGACGGGTTGTAAAAGGGTCGGACGCCGGCATCGGTGCCCGGGTCCGCTCGCTCGGGTAGGGTGCCCGCCCATGCGCAAAGCGCTGCTGACGGCCGTTGTCTTGACGATCGCCCCGGTCGGCGCGATCACGGTTCTGCCCGCAATCGCCTCGCCGTTGTTCCAGCCGCCCCCTCCCAAGTGCCGCAGCCTTGCGGGTGACCGGGTCGTCCTCTCGTCAGGGCAGGTGACCGTGTACCGCGGGACGGCCCCGGGCCGCCACGGGATCCACGACTGGGTGTGCGCCCGCTCCAAGGCGCCGGCGACCCCGCTCGGCGCCGACCCGGGAACCGAGAGATTTCCGTCCCGGGAACGGATCGCGCTGCTCGTCGCCGCGGGTCCCTGGGTGGCCGCGTTCGAGTCATCGGCAGGGGGCTTCCGGCCCTGTCTGCCCGCAGTGCCCTCCCACTGCCCGCCGTACCACCATCAGGTCGAGCTCATCGAGGCAGGCGGCGCCTCGTCCTCCAGCGCGGGCGCGGGAGCCCGCGTGGAGACCCTCCACATGAGCTCGATCCGACGTTCGCGCGGAACCCGGATCGGCGTCGTCGTCTGGCTGCAGCGGTTGCACGGATCGATCGCCCGGCTGAGCTCAATGGTCGACGTCTCCCGCCGGCGCAGCGGCTCGGGCTCGTCGGGAATGGTCGCCACCGGCAGGATCGCCCCCGGATCGGTGCGCCTCGTCGGGCTGCGGGTGCGGTTCGTGGAGAACGGGCGGCGCAGGAGTGTGCGGTTGTCGGACGGGTGACCATGGGGGGTGGCGGGGCTGCTTGCGGGGTCTCCGTGTGCCGCTGGGGCGTCGGGAGACCCTGGGGCGTGGGTGGTAGCGCGTCGGGTCGTCGGCCGTCAAGCAGCGTCTGCAGTTGGTGGGTGTCTGTGTGGGGTGGGTGGCGCTGCTTGACTGCCGTCGTCCCGTCGCGCTATGGGCAATGATCGGGTCGCACAGGTGCGCCCCGCACTTGGGCTGGTGCCTGGCGTCCGATCGGCGTTGGCGGTGGGGTGGATTCGTGCGTTTTTCCCCTGGAGTGGGTGGAAATCGAGAGATCAGGCGCGCGGCGGGGGCGTGCCCGGGTCAATCCGGAGCGGAGTCATCCGAGCGACGGGGTTTGGCCGATTTGGGCGCGTATGGAGCCCCGATCGGCCATCTTTGGCGGCGGGCCGTGCGGGTGGGGTCGTCTCGGGCCGCCCGGTGGCTCGGATCGGCAGCTTTCACCCACACGCGGCACCCTCCGAGCCCGCGTGGGACATAAGCGCCGCCCCGCGGACCAGATCACCCAACCCCGGGAGGTCGCCGCCGCGCGCGGGCGAAAGGCTCCGCCCCGAGCTGGGATCACGCAGCGTCTCGCCCTGGCGCCTCAAAGAGTCTGAGATGGCGCGAGGTCGGGCACACGAAGTGGACCCGGCCTCATTGCCAATGGCATGACGGGGCGACGGCAGTCAAGCAGCGCCACGAACCTCACACGGAAGCCGGGGAAGTGCGGGCGCTGCTTGACGGCCGGCGTCACGGCATGCCACATCGCGAACGCCGCGTCTCACAACGAGTCAAATCGTCCCAACCCACCACCACCCACCCCGAAACGCCTGCAGCCCCAGTCAATTCCCGACGGCTTGCCGAACGCCTCGCGACCGCCTACACTGCCCCGGCCGGCCAATAGTCGTAGCCGTCCAGAGATCGGTACCGCGCCACATACGCGGGGCCGCGGACGGGGTCCGTGAGTGCCGAGCGACCCTTCACAGGGCACTGGTTACCTGTGCTATCTTTGGTGGTCGCGCCTGCCGTGAGCCCATGGTGAGCTCCGGCGGGGACCGCTGATTTGCCTCCCTCTCGACCGCCCGAGGAGTTGCCGTCTTGGCCACCGCTCACGCACCCCGGACGCGCCGCTCTTTCGCGCGTCTGAACAAGGTCCTTGAAGTCCCCAACCTCATCGATATCCAGCGGAAGTCCTTTGAGTGGCTGACCGATCCGAATGGCGGCGGCCTGCGGGAGACGATCGACGACATCTCCCCGATCGAGGACTACACGGGCAACCTCGCCGTCCAGTTCGGCGAGTTCAGTTTTGACGAGCCGGTCGCCAGCCTTGCGCAGTGCCGAGAGAAGGACCTCTCCTACGCGCGCCCGCTGACGGTCACCGTCGCGTTCATCAATCGCGAGACCGGCGAGATCCGCGAGCAGTCGGTGTTCATGGGCGACTTCCCGTGGATGACCGAGCGCGGCACGTTCATCATCAACGGCACCGAGCGCGTCGTGGTCACGCAGCTCGTCCGTTCCCCGGGCGCCTATGTGATGGAGCCCAAGGATCGTGAGAAGCAGGTCTTCATCGCGAACCTGATGCCGGCTCGTGGCTCGTGGCTCGAGCTCGAGATCGACAAGAAGGGCCGCACCTACGTCCGCATCGACCGCAAGCGCAAGCTGCCGGTCACCGTCCTGCTGCGCGCGATGGGCTACGCGACGGACGAAGAGATCCTCAACCTGTTCGACAACTCGCTCTACATCCGCAACACGGTCGATGCGGATCCCGAGGTCACCCGGACCGAAGAGGGCGCGCTGATCGAGCTGTTCAAGAAGCAGCGCCCCGGCGAGCCGCCGTCGATCGACGCGGCCCGCTCGCTGCTCAACCAGCTGTTCTTCGACCCCAAGCGCTACGACCTCACGCGCGTGGGCCGCTACAAGCTCAACTCGCGACTCGGGCTCGACATCGACCTCGACACGCGGGTCCTGACCCACGACGACATCATCGCCCTGGTCAAGGAGCTCGTCTCGCTGCCTCGCCTGCTCGGCATGCCCGAGGAGCCCGAGGCCGAGGTCAAGGACTACGCGGCGGAGGCGACGGCGATGCCGCGCGAGCCGATCCAGGAGCACCTGGACGAGTACGAGCACTTCGGCAACCGCCGCCTGCGCACCGTCGGGGAGCTGATCCAGGAGGCATTCCGGATCGGCCTGTACCGCATGGAGCGCGTCGTCCGCGAGCGCCTCACCACCGAGGACGCGGACACGATCACGCCGCAGACGATCGTCAACATCCGCCCGGTCGTGGCCGCGCTGAAGGAGTTCTTCGGCTCCTCCCAGCTCAGCCAGTTCATGGATCAGACCAACAGCCTCTCCGGGCTGCGGCACCGCCGGCGCCTGAGCGCGCTCGGCGCGGGTGGTCTGACCCGCGAGCGGGCGCCGATCGAGGTGCGTGACGTCCACCCGACCCACTACGGCCGCATGTGCCCGATCGAGACCCCCGAGGGTCCGAACATCGGTCTGATCGGCTCGCTGTCCTCCTACGCGGAGATCTCCGAGCACGGCTTCGTGACGACGCCCTACCGCATCGTCAAGGACGGCAAGGTCACCGACGAGGTGGTCCGGATCGACGCCAACCAGGAGGAGGAGCGGATCATCGCCCAGGCGAACACGCCGGTCGATGACAACGGCAACCTCACCGGTGGCGAGATCCTGTGCCGCACCCAGGCCGGTCAGTACGTGACCGTGGGCGCCAAGGAGGTCGACCTGATCGACGTCTCGCCCGAGCAGATCTGGTCGGTCACCACCGCGATGATCCCGTTCCTGGAGCACGACGACGCCAACCGCGCGCTGATGGGCTCCAACATGCAGGCGCAGGCCGTGCCGCTGCTCGTCACCGACGCGCCCGTCATCGGCACCGGCATGGAGCGCCGCGCGGCGATCGACACCGGCGACGTCGCGGTCGCCCGCGAGGACGGAACCGTCTCCTATGTCGATGCCGAGAAGGTCGTCGTCGACGGTAAGGGCGGCGCGGAGGAGTATCCGCTCCACAAGTTCATGCGCTCCAACCAGGGGACGCTGATCCACCAGAAGCCGATCATCGACGTCGGCACCGACGTGGCCGCCGGCGATGTGCTCGCGGATGGGTCGGCGACCGACTCGGGCGAGATGGCGCTCGGCAAGAACCTGCTGGTCGCCTTCATGTCCTGGGAGGGTTACAACTTCGAGGACGCGATCATCCTGTCCAAGCGCCTGGTCGCCGACGACGAGCTCACCTCGATCCACATCGAGGAGTACGAGGTCGACGCCCGCACGACCAAGCTGGGCGATGAGGAGATCACCCGCGACATCCCGAACCGCTCCGAGGAATCGCTGCGCAACCTCGACGACCGCGGCATCGTCCGCGTCGGCGCCGAGGTGCAGTCCGGCGACCTGCTCGTCGGCAAGGTCACGCCCAAGGGCGAGACCGAGCTGACCGCCGAGGAGAAGCTGATCCGCGCGATCTTCAAGGAGAAGGCGCGTGAGGTCCGTGACACCTCGCTCAAGGTGCCGCACGGTGAGGGCGGCGTCGTCATCGACGTCAAGACCTTCAGCCGCGACGATGGCGACGACCTCGCCCCGGGCGTCAACGACCTGGTCCGCGTGTTCGTGGCCAAGAAGCGCAAGATCTCCGAGGGCGACAAGCTCGCGGGACGCCACGGCAACAAGGGCGTCATCTCGAAGATCGTCGACGTCCAGGACATGCCGTTCCTCGAGGACGGCACTCCGGTCGACGTGATCCTCAACCCGCTCGGCGTGCCGAGCCGGATGAACCTCGGTCAGATTCTCGAGGTCCACCTCGGCTGGGTCGCCGCCAACGGTTGGTACGAGGATGGCTCCGAAGCCCGCAAGCACGCCACCAACGGCGGCTCGCGGCCCGATGGTCGCCCGGGCAAGGTCTATGTCTCCACGCCGGTGTTCGACGGCGCGTCGGTCGACGATGTCGATGAGGCGCTGGTGCGCTGGCAGGAGGAGCACACCAAGAACAACGGGCTGATCCGGATGGACGTCGACACGAAGCGACGCAAGGGTCACCAGGCCTCCGGCAAGACCACGCTGTTCAACGGCCGCACCGGCGAGCCGTTCGAGGAGCAGGTCACCGTCGGTTACATGTACATCCTCAAGCTCCACCACCTCGTCGACGACAAGATCCACGCGCGCTCAACCGGTCCGTACTCGCTGGTCACCCAGCAGCCGCTGGGCGGCAAGGCGCAGTTCGGCGGTCAGCGCTTCGGCGAGATGGAGGTGTGGGCGCTGGAGGCGTATGGCGCCGCGTACACGCTTCAGGAGATGCTCACGATCAAGTCCGACGACACGGTCGGGCGCGTGAAGGCATACGAGGCGATCGTCAAGGGCGAGAACATCGCCGAGCCGTCGATCCCGGAGTCGTTCAAGGTCCTGCTCAAGGAGATGCAGTCGCTGGCGCTCGACGTCAACGTCGTCTCCGAGGAGGGCGAGCGCGCCGAGATGCGCGAGGAGGACGACGACCTCCTGCGTGCGGCCGAGGAGCTCGGCATCGACCTGTCGGGCGTCAGGCAGACGGACTCGGGCGCGGCCGACGAGACCGAGGAGCACGAGGGCGAGACCGTCGAGGCCTCGGCGCAGGAGGCCGAGACCGAGGACACGAGCCTGGAGGCCGGTGAGGATCTCGAGGCGACCGACTTCTCAGCCGACGGCGACGAGATGCTCGAGGCGGGTGTCCCCGCAGGCGATGCTGAGGGTGTTCTGGAGGAGGACGAGGCCTGATCCTGGCGCCCGTGGGCGTCACCGTCGGGCGGACCGCACGCGAGTCCGCCCGCCGGCGACACCCACGGACCCTCTCCGACCCCGTCACAGATTTTCAAGCGCTAAGGATTCACTTTGATCGACATCAATAACTTCGACGCCATCGAGATCGGCCTGGCCTCCTCGAAGCAGATTCGCTCGTGGAGCTCGGGTGAGGTCACCAAGCCCGAGACGATCAACTACCGCACGCTGAAGCCGGAGAAGGATGGGCTGTTCTGCGAGCGCATCTTCGGTCCGACCAAGGACTGGGAGTGCTACTGCGGCAAGTACAAGCGCGTCCGGTACAAGGGGATCGTCTGTGAGCGCTGCGGCGTCGAGGTCACGCGCTCCAAGGTCCGCCGCGAGCGGATGGGGCACATCGACCTGGCCGCCCCGGTCTCCCACATCTGGTTCTTCAAGGGCGTGCCGAGCCGCATCGGCTACCTGCTCGACATGGCTCCCAAGGAGCTTGAGAAGGTCCTGTACTTCGCCGCCTCGATGGTCACGTGGGTCGACGACGAGGCGCGCGAGCGCGACCTCGACAAGCTCCAGGGCGAGGTCAACTCCGTGCTGGACTCCTACGCCGCCGAGAAGGAGGAGCGGGTCCTCGAGCTCAGGGAGTCGCTGGCGCGCCGCGAGGAGTTCCTGAACAGCGCCAAGATCGACCGCAGCTTCTCCGACGACGACCACCTGTGGTCCGAGTCGCTCGACGTCAACGTCGCCAAGCTCTCCGATGAGGAGCGCGAGAAGATGCTGAAGGATCTGCGCAAGACCTTCCAGGCCGACATCGACGACACCGAGGCTTACATCGAGGACGCCGCCGAGCGCATGCGTCAGGTGTGGGACCTGTTCAAGACCATGAAGGCCAAGGACGTCGTCAACGACGAGACGACGTTCCGCGAGCTGCGCGACCGGTTCGGCTCGCCGTATGGGTTCGGGGAGTACTTCCGCGGCGGCATGGGCGCCGAGGCCGTGCGTGACCTGCTTCAGCAGGTCGATCTCGAAGCCGAGTCCGACGAGCTGCAGGACCAGGTGAAGACCGCCAAGGGGCAGAAGCAGGCCCGCGCGGTCAAGCGCCTGAAGGTCGTCACCGCGTTCCTGCAGTCAGGCAACAAGCCAGAGATGATGGTGCTCGAGGCCGTGCCGGTGATCCCGCCGGAGCTGCGCCCGATGGTCCAGCTCGACGGTGGCCGCTTTGCGACCTCCGACCTCAACGACCTCTACCGCCGCGTGATCAACCGCAACAACCGCCTCAAGCGGCTGCTCGACCTCGGCGCGCCGGAGATCATCGTCAACAACGAGAAGCGGATGCTCCAGGAGTCCGTCGACGCGCTGTTCGACAACGGCCGTCGTGGCCGCCCGGTCACCGGCCCGGGCAACCGCCCGCTGAAGTCGCTGAGCGACATGCTCAAGGGCAAGCAGGGCCGGTTCCGTCAGAACCTGCTCGGCAAGCGCGTGGACTACAGCGGTCGAAGCGTGATCGTGTCCGGCCCGTCGCTGCGCCTGCACCAGTGCGGTCTGCCCAAGCTGATGGCGCTCGAGCTGTTCAAGCCGTTCATCATGGCCCGCCTGGTCGAGCGCAAGTCCGCGCAGAACATCAAGGCGGCCAAGAAGATGGTCGACTCGATGATCCCCGAGGTGTGGGACGTGCTCGAGGAGGTCATCCACGAGCATCCGGTGCTGCTCAACCGCGCACCCACGCTGCACCGTCTCGGCATCCAGGCGTTCGAGCCGATTCTCGTGGAGGGCAAGGCGATCCAGGTCCACCCGCTCGTCACCTCGGCGTTCAACGCCGACTTCGACGGCGATCAGATGGCGGTCCACCTGCCGCTGTCGGCCGAGGCCCAGGCCGAGGCGCGGATCCTGATGCTGTCGGCGAACAACATCCTGTCGCCGGCGCACGGAGCGCCGCTGGCCACGCCCTCCCAGGACATGGTGCTGGGCACGTACTACCTCACGTACGGGCCGAGCGAGGCCGAGCTCGCCGAGATGGATCCCAACTCGCTGGAGCCGCGCCCGCATGTGTTCCGCACCGCCCAGGAGGCGGAGTCGCTCTACGAGCACCGCGTGGTCAAGCTCCACGATTTGGCCGAGTACCGGCCGATCGGCCTGGACGGTGGCCACGTGCTGACCACGGTCGGGCGGATCATCTACAACGAGGCGATCGAGCGCGCACTCGCGGAGGCGATGGGCGACGAGTTCGATCCCGCGACTTACGAGTTCGCCAACCAGGCGATGCGTAAGCGCGACTCGGTGACGATGATCGACGGTCTCGTGCAGAAGTACGGGGCGTCGTCGATCTCCCAGGTGCTCGACGCGTTCAAGGACGTCGGGTTCAAGTACGCGACCCGCGCCGGGGTGACGTTCTCCAAGAACGACGCCCAGACGCCGCCGGACAAGGCGGAGATCCTCGCCAAGTACGACAAGCAGGTCGCGACGATCGAGAGCCAGTACGACGACGGCGAGATCACGCAGGAGGAGCGCCATGAGCTCGTGACCGGGCTGTGGGACTCGGCGACCAACGAGGTCGGCGAGGCGCTGCTCGGCCATCTCGACCCGATGAACCCGATCGCGATGATGGCGACCTCCGGCGCTCGTGGCTCGGCCTCGCAGATCCGCCAGCTGGCGGGCATGCGCGGCCTCATGGCCAACCCGAAGGGCGAGATCATCGAGCGTCCGATCAAGGCCAACTTCATGGAAGGCCTGTCGGTGCTCGAGTTCTTCATCTCGACCCACGGCGCCCGTAAGGGCCTCGCGGATACGGCGCTGCGCACAGCGGACTCCGGGTACCTGACCCGGCGTCTGGTCGACGTCTCACAGGACGTCATCATCCGCCAGCAGGACTGCGGCACCGAGGAGTTCATCGAGATGCCGGTCTTCCAGTTGGAGACCGACCCTGAGACCCACGGTCTGCGCCCGACCGATCAGCCGAATACGAACCTGATCGGCCGCTTCGCCGCGCGTGTCGTCAAGAACGGCAACAAGGTGCTCGTCGAGCAGGGAGCGGAGATGGACCGCGCCGAGCTCGCGTCGCTCGTCGAGGCGTTCACCGAGAAGAACGCCGTCGGCGAGGTCGTCACGATCCCGGTCCGCTCGGTGCTCAAGTGCGAGGCGCCGACCGGCGTGTGTCAGGCCTGCTACGGCCGGTCGATGGCCAGCGGCAAGGTCGCTCAGATCGGCGACGCGGTCGGCATCATCGCCGCGCAGTCGATCGGTGAGCCGGGCACGCAGCTGACGATGCGGACGTTCCACGCCGGCGGCGTCGCCGGGGCGGACATCACGCACGGCCTGCCGCGGGTCGTGGAGCTGTTCGAGGCCCGCAAGCCGAAGGGTCTGGCGAAGATCTCCGAGGTCGGCGGCACGATCACGATCGAGGACACCGACAAGTCGATCACCGTCGTGGTGACCGATGAGGGCGGCGAGGAGCACCGCAACACGTTCCCGCGGCGCACCCTGCTGTACGTCGAGTCGGGTCAGAAGATCGAGCCGGGCGCTCAGCTCAACGAGGGGTCGATCTACCCCCACGAGCTGCTGGCGATCCGCAACCGGACCGAGACCGAGCTGTACCTCGTGCGCGAGGTGCAGGAGGTCTACAAGTCCCAGGGCGTGGACATCAACGACAAGCACATCGAGCTGATCGTGCGCCAGATGATGAAGAAGGTCCGGGTCGACCAGAAGGGCGACACCGACCTGCTGCCCGGCCAGTTCGTGGACCGCTACGAGTACGCCAAGATCAACCAGGCGGTGATGGACGCCGGCGGCGAGGCCGCGCAGGCGGAGGAGATCATCCTCGGGATCACCAAGGCATCGCTGAACACGGACTCGTTCCTGTCGGCGGCGTCCTTCCAGGAGACGACGAAGGTGCTCACCGACGCCGCCCTGGAGGGCAAGATCGATCGCCTGAACGGTCTGAAGGAGAACGTGATCATCGGCAAGCTGATCCCGGCCGCCACGGGGCTGAAGCGCTACCGGCGGATCGAGATCGAGCCGTCGGAGCCGCTGCCCCGCGGCATCGATGAGGTCGGCCTGCTCGATCACGACGATCTGGCGGCAGAGCTCGGGCTCACCGACGGCGAATCGCTCGCCGGCTTCGGCGGAGGCCTCGAGCCCGATCTGTCGGATCTGGAGAACATCTCCGGCGGTGGTGCCGCGCTCGGCTTCGCCGACGAGCTGGCCGAGCTCGACCTGCCCGCCGAGGACTCCTCGGACGAGTAACCAGCCGTGACGCGCGCCCGCGTCTCCCGATTCGAGCACGAGCTCGGGTCGGGGACGCGGGCGCGGCGCGTTCCGGTTGGTCCACTGCGTGCCCACCTGCCGCAGGGACTCGTCGGCTACCGCCACGAGCAGGTGGGCTTCGCTTCGTGGTTGGAGCCGCCGCGTCCGGAGGTGACGTTGATGGTCGACCTCGAGGGCGAGATCAGCGCCGACGGGTCACCGTTGCCGAGCGCATGGGTCGGCGGGCTCGCAGCGCAGCGCACGATCGTCGGCGTCGGTCCGCGCTATGGCGCGGTCGACCTCAAGCTCTCCCCGCTCGCGGCACGCGCCATCCTCGGCATGGATCTGGCGACGCTGGAGGGGAGCTGCGTGCCGCTCGGTGACGCGCTCGGCGCCACCGGGGAGAGGCTGGCCGACGAGTTGCGCGAGGCGCGCGGCTGGGACGAGCGCTTCGATGTCCTGGAGGGTTGGCTGGTGCGCCGGTTGACGGACGGCCCGCGGGTCGACCCCGTCGTCGCTCGGGCGTTCATGTTGCTCGCCGCCTCCCAAGGGCGGCTCCGGGTCGGCCCGCTGTGTGCCGAGCTCGGCGTCAGCGCGCGTCATCTCAGCCGGCGCTTCAGCGCCCAGATCGGGCTCGCTCCCAAGGCGGTCGCCCGCCAATTGCGCTTCGCCGCGGTGCGCCGCCGGCTGGAGGCCCCGGGTGAGCGCTCGTGGGCCGAGCTCGCGCATGAGACGGGCTACTTCGATCAGGCGCATCTGATCCGAGAGTTCCGCGAGCTTGCCGGGATCACCCCGACCGAGTTCCTCGCACGCCGCATCCCGCAGGGCGGCCTCGTCGGCGACGACGCCTGACCGCGCTGCCGCGCCGGGCGGCCGATTCTTCCAAGACGCCGCCCCCGCGCGGCCGTAGGGTCCGATCGACCGCCCATGCCGATCGATCCGAGGAGTGCCCCTGATGCGCCAGACCATCTACCCAGCCGTTCGCTACGCCGACGGGAACGCGGCGATCGCCTTTCTCACCGCCGCGCTCGGCGCCGAGGAGCGTGAGGTCTACCGCGACGCGGCCGGGGCGATCCACCACGCCGAGATCGCGATCGAGGACTCGGTGGTCTTCGTCGGCCAGTTTCGGGAACCGCAGGCTCCCGGCGCGTCGGCACCGGCGGGACAATCGGCGATCAGCCTCTATCTGGTCGTCGCCGACCCGGATGCCCACCACGAGCGCGCGGTTGCCGCCGGGGCGAAGGTGACCCGCGAGCTGGTCGACACCGACTACGGCTCACGTGAGTACAGCATCGTCGACCCCGAGGGCAACGGATGGTCGTTCGGGACCTACGACCCGTCCCGCTGACGCACCGCACAAGTTCTCCGCGCGACCGGCCGTTGTTCTGCGTCAGAGCCTCTATCCCCGGGAGCCGCTGGTGGCGGCCAGGGGTTCTCGGGGAGAAGAGGTCTTCAATCTCGCGACGCGCTTGGGTGGTGCATGGGACCGGGAGCAAGACAGACCAGCCCGACCGCCGCGGAAGCGGCGCTCGACAACATGACGGCGGAGCTGCGCAACCGGGTCCTCCCGTGGCTGCAGACGCGGGAAGGCCTCGCCTCAGCGGGAATCGCCGCCGTGGTGCTCTGGATCCTGTGGGCGCCGCTAAGCGCGCCCCTGATAGCGGATCTGCTGGCCGCGGCCACGGTGGTCGTCCTGATTTCACTCGGCGCGCGCCTCTGGGAGTCCCGGACCGCGCCGAGTGCGCCCTCCTTCTCCCGTGCCGCAGGAGCGGCGCCGGGCCGGGTCGTGCTCCAGCGCGATCGCAACGCCACCTTCTGGCGAGACAAGCGCGGATTCCTGTGGGACCGCCGCGTGTGGTTCGCGGCCACCGGGTGCCCGCCGTGCCGGCTGCGGCCGCAGACCT